>NZ_HE997643.1:0-5126 GCF_000312485.1 Yersinia massiliensis CCUG 53443
AACTGACGAGAAGAACAAAGCCTATTAGCATTTAGTCACCCGATATTTTTGCTATCAAAGCGAGTAGAAGATTAGTTTTTGAGTCTTCCCAGTCCGCGGGGATATTTGAATTTTCTGTACTTCTGGCTGATTCAAATCCGCGCCAGAATGCTTTGCGCTCAAACTCAATAATATCATCTACATCCAATCCCGCTGGCTCCCGCTGTTTAAGCACCTCTAGTTTCTCACGCAGCGCTAGCAGTTCAGTAGCCATTTCTGAGCCAATATTTCCGTCAACATCAATTCGCTGTTGTTTTATATTCTCCAATGTTTCTTTACTCAGCATCTGCATTCCCCTCTACCAATTCAGTTAGTTTGTTCATTTACACCTCAAGCCCCAATTGCACAGCAAAGTGGTCACGCTTTTCGCAATAGTCGAGAGTGCCAGAGCTGTTATGTGATTCAATTCTTTCAACCATAACTGCAGCGCGTGTTTCTTTACTAAATGGCTGGTAAGTTCCCTTCCAATTCACATCCTTCCCGATGTTCTGCGCGACGTTTGTGCTGTCAGCTGACGCTAGCGGCAGGCGAGTAAAAATAGTTGGATTAAGCATCCGTAATCCGTGCAACTTGGTAATAGGTTGGCCGTTAACATCAACAACATGTCTGATAATATCTTTCAGTCTTGCTACTGCTTTCAGCGGTGATTTCACGTCATATTCACCGCAACTGCCGATCGCTACGCGGGGGTACTCATTACAGAGACGAATAAAACGATCATTGGATTCATTCATGTGCCAAACCGGCACTCCTGCAAATTTCCCATGAGGCCATTCAGCAAGCAGGACGTCATTTTCTTCCGCGCCGCCGTCGATAACGTCAGGGATAATTGCGAAGTCCAGACCGGGATGATTTTTCCAACGGTCAACAAAGTTGTAATAATCTGACCAATCTATTTTGTTCTTCCCAGCCTTTTTCCAAGTTGAAAATGCCCCATTATCCAGCGCAAATGTTTGACAGATTTCAGAAGCTAATCCGATTTGAGAACTATGGGCAAAAGAGATAAATGCATGTCTACCACGCCAAGCTTTAATCGCGCAGGTATCTGGCGTGATGGGGCCTCCATGGTAATGGATCATCACCCCCCCTCGACCTTGAAACCTGCTTTGATAATCTGTTTTTTACTGAATTCAACGCCAGCTACCCATGCTTCACATTGCTTTTCTGAGTACCAGTGAGCCATGTGTGAAACTGCGCCGATATCACAATCAGGGAATTCAACAGGCACAAGTAGCCGCGCCTCTGCTGCCTCTGCGCGTAGAGTTACGAATGTCAAAGCAGTATTTCTGTCCAGATATTGCTCTGTCATTTCCTTCACTTGCTTCTCTGCCGCTTCTAGCTTGGCTAGCAGTGCCTTGCCGCGTTCTTGCCAAGCCGTCCACGCCACATTGGCATCGATAAAGAAATAGCTGCCAGATTCATTGCGATTCATATGATGAGGGTGAAATAGGGAAATGAACCAAGTTTCAAATTCTTGGCGGTCTAGCTCTTCGATATGCTTATCCATCACTCACCTCCCCGCAGACTGGCGGCGAACTCTCGAAGATTACGCTCAGCTATTAATGCTGAGCCGGTTGGACATGTGGTATCGATAATGCCCGGCTTCAGGTCGCTTAAAGTCTTATCAGAAAGGTTAAAAATTGCGTATGCGATGCTGTTTGCAGCGTCTATAGCGACTTCTCTTGCATCACTTCTAAGGGTCGCGTTCTCAGCAACAAGCTGCTGCACTCTTGCAATAGTGTCACCCGCTACTGCGCCCTTAATGCCCAATGCCTCGGCAATCAGCGAACATGTATTGAGTGCTGAATCACGCTCAGCTTTTAACGTTTCATAATCAGTATTTTCAGACATAGAAAGTCCTCAGCAGACTAGCTGCTTTAAATGGGGTGGGGGATTAGGCTGCTTTAGGAATAGCTAATGATGCACGCTTGCACATGACTGATTTCAGCGTCCTGCCGGTTAGGTGAGCCACTTTCTCATCGGCATCCTTGCCGAGCAGTTGAAGTTCCTTTTTTGTCCATCTACGGGCCGGTCGATTTGAAATTAGGGTGACATCCATGTCAGAAGCTTTTGAGTAAACAGACTGGAGAGAGCGCTCAAGCTTTTCAGCTATCAGGCTGCTGGGCATATATCCAGCAACCTCTTTTATGAACTGCTCTTCGTATCCCTCCCATGGTTCATAGGGTTTTGTCATGACTACCTCACATTGGCACTTCTTCCATTTCAGCCTTACGGATGCCGTAGATGTCAGTAGCCTTTTCGAGTTGGTCATGATGAGACGCAAGAGCTCGCTGTGTGTACTTGAAGAATTTCTCTAGTTCTTCTACTGACTTAGCGTTACTGGCTGCACTGGTAAAATCGGCGAGTAGGACTTCTGGCGAGCGCTCATCAACTTTTGTCGGCTCCAATTCACCCTCGATCGGCTCCGCTTTCTTGGTGTTGATCATCTTGTTTAGGTCGGCATTGGTGCGTGGAGTTACATCTCGCTCAGGCTTTGGTTTTCCATCCAGTTCGTCTGTAGAGTAAACGCCGAGAATGACTTCTGGGCAGTACAGGCGTGACCAGCGCTTAACAGCGAGGTAGGCAAGTTGTTGCTTCGGGTCGCTGGCCCATAGGGTGGAATTTCGTACTTGGGCCTGAGAAAGTAATAAAGTCAGAACGCGCGGTTCATCTTCACCTTTCATCGTGGCCCAAACCCTGACCCCAAGTCCTTTCTCATCAGCCAGAGTCCAGTCTGGCGCTATATATTTATTTCCGTTCTTTGAAACTTTCTCTGCAAACTTGCCGATCACATTTTCCCATGGGCCAAACCATTCATAATGGATTCGGTCTTTGGTAGGGGCCATCGCATAGATCACCGCGTTAACAAGTTGTGCTTCATAACCCAATGTGCCGCTGACGACGTGAGTCTTTTGAGCAACAACGAATGGGTTCATGCCCCACTGAACAGCTTGCATTGCCACTGCCATGCAGTCAGCTTTATTACCGGCAAGATGCGCGGGAATAGTTGAACGACCACTTGCCATAAGTGTCGCGAAATTCTGAATCGCCATCAGGTTTTGAGGGCTGAAAATCGCTACGTTTGCATTTGTGATGGCCGGCTCATTGCTTAGCTCGAGATTTGCGATGTCAGTCATTGTTCTTTTTCCTTGCCCATGCAGGGCGGTAGATGGTTTCTACACCGCCCCATTCGTTGCTGAGTCGGCATTCGTGATAGGTTTGCAGGTTCTTTCTGTACAAATCATGCCCAACTGATACATCATCAGCATCAAGCTGAAATACGCGGGTTGGGTATCGACCGCAGCTGATGGTTTCGCTTACTGCGATAAACAGAAATGTCGGGTATTCATTGAAGTGATTGAGATAGCCATCCCGATACATGGCGTCCTGTACGTGATACCGGAATTCTTCGATGTGTCGTGAGAAGCGATCCATGTCAGCCACTTTCTTCACATCCACTATGATTGGCTGACTGGTGAGAAACTTGTCCGGTCTGATCCGACATAGTTCCGATGTTTCTTCATCCGTCCAATAGATTGACGATTCGCAGTATCCTTCCGCTTCTAAAAAATATCTGGCCGCTGGATGGGCCATCGCACTCCCTTGCATCAGTTCCAGCTTCCGGTGCTGTTCAAAGTCCATTATGGTCTTCCCTGACTCTTCACATTCTTTCAGAAAATCCTTTTCCGCTGCCTTGCCTTCATTTGTTCTTCGGTTGAACTCCGGTGCTTTGATGAATCTTTTACCGAACTCATCAGGCTCAAGTAACAGACAGTGGAGCGCTGTACCCATATCCAGCGCCTTTAGCTTTTCCGTATCCACTGGCGCTGTTTTCTTCCACGTTAGTATTGCGGGGTTAATAGCCACATCATCTAATTGCGACTTACTTACCCCTGGCCCCGAGTGATAATCCTCGTTTGAAATATCTTGATAGTGGCCCGGCTCCATCACGCCGCCTCCTCATGCCCGTCAATCATCATTGCTCTCTCACACTTCGCTGCAATAAACATTGAGTCCCACAAAAATTGAGATGCCTTCTCTTGGAAATCACAGTTATTAAGCATCAGGTGAAGTACCTTGTCGTCTAAATCACAGAATCCAACACGCTTGAATAGCTCTTCAATGTGCTTAATTTTTATTTCTGTATTTAGCTCGGCGGTTCGCGCTTCCAGCGCTTTTTCGTCACGATAATCAAATCCATTTATTATTTTATCGAGCGCCATAACTTGGGTGACATTCATAGCGGATTCCCCTTTGAGCGTAGAAACTCGACTATCTTGTCCAGCAAGCTCTTGCGTGGTGGGGGAGTGAAGCTTGCCGAAGTGAGACGATAAGCCGGTGAGTGCTGAATTTTTGTCAAATAGTTAGTAGAGCAGCCCGATGCGGTCTGCCCAGCAAATGCATGTTGCATGGGATACTCCGGTTTAATTAGTAAGTGATACGTACGGAGGAAATGAGGTTTTTAGCGATAGCGGCTACACATTTCTGTGCGCAATCTTCTGGCAATCCGTTTGCAATTAAGTCTGCTACCGCTTGGCGGTTGATGGTGCGACGGTGTTCAACATCTTTCGCGCGGGCCTCTGCCTCATCAGCAACACGTTTCTCTTCGGCTAAACGTGCATCTTCTTTCTGCTTGGCTTCGCGCTGGATACGGTCAGCGGTTTCCTGCGCTTTCCGTTGTTCGGCTGCGATAGCTTCCTGCTTCTCGCGTTCTACACGTTCAGCTAACTCTTTAGCATCACGTTCAGCTTTGGTAGCGGCATCCTTGGCAGCCTGTTCAGCTCGTTCCTGAGCTAGTTTTGCATCGCGTTCACGTTGCTCGGCTGCTTCGATGTCACGCTTAGCTTTTTCCTCAGCTTCGCGCTTGGCTTTCTCTGCTGCTTGCTGAGCAATGAGTTCTTCATGGGCCTTGCGCTGGCGCTCAGCTTCTTCAGCTTTTTCTTTAGCGTCACGGTCGAAAGCGTCATTCATCAGCAGGGCCATTTCGTGAGCCACTTCAATTTCTGCCGCTAATTCTTCAGCTTTTTTCTTGGCTTCTGTTTCCTGCTTTAATCGTTCCTGCTCAGCTTCCCACTCAGTCAGTGGTC
>NZ_HE997643.1:5391-48466 GCF_000312485.1 Yersinia massiliensis CCUG 53443
GTCGTGTTTCGTCTCGCAATGCGTCGCATTCATCAACGAACCGCTTAATTTCTGCTTCAGCAGGTTTCACAGCTTCTTTCAGCTTTTTCAGGTAATCTCGGCCCGGCTTTTCAATCGCCGTCTTGCTGCGGGATACGGAAGCTGCTAGTGACGCAATCCGCGCTCTACCTTTCGCTGTTGATAGGTCAGGGACTTCATTAACCTCCTGTCGAATCTGGTTAAGGTAGCTATCAAGCCCGTTCGGGATATACAAAGTCGGGTAGGATTCAGGCTTTATGTCGATTACCGCCAAATCGGTGCTTTCATCTGCCATGCTCATTTCCTTGTATTTGGCCCACAGCAAAACACCGACTATAGTCAGTTATTTAGTAGTGGGAGTGGGGAGTTAGTGGGGGAGGTTAGTCTTGAAATTGGTTTTGGATGCTTTCTATAAGGTTAGTCACGGCATCTCGATAAAAATCGGCGTATGGTTCATCCTCCCATTCTGTTTCGCTACTCTGGGTAAGTTCAGTTAACTCATTCCAAAGTTCAACCGCCAATGCCTCTTGATTTAGGCTGTCAACATTAAGAATGCTATCTCTAAATGCAACCCGAACTAACTGACCTCCAAGAATATCAGTGGCCTTGTTTACCGCTGGTTCTTTGCCATCTTCAAACTCAACGACAAAAGTCATTTTTCCCATATCTCACCTATTTAGTTGGAGGGGTTAGCCTTAATTCCCATTAAGCTGTTTGCCTTTTCGATTACAGAAACCGGCACGATATTGCAGGTTGGAGTCTTGTCTTCTTCTGGGTAAAACTTATCCGTCCAAGGCAATGCGGCAACCATCTTTTCACCGGATTTGAAGTGGGCCATGGCAGAGAGCAAATCACTTCTGAATTGAATTATTGATCTGACAGTTGTCATTAATTTCTTTAACGCAGTTTTGTCAGAAAGGTCACTAGCGTAAAATGCATAACCCTTCCCATACACGTAGCGACCAATTCCAAATCGCTCTAGCTTGTCTGAATGAAGCTGCATTGCTGTCGATATGGCGCTGACATCTATTCGATCGCTGTATAAGTCGATTCGGTCTGTCTTATCGCAAGTTTCCAGAACTACAGGGCTAACACCCTCAAACAATTCATTCTGATATTTCTTATAAAGCTGCAGACATGCATCTTCTTTGAAAGCTGCAAATGCTTTATCAAATGCCGCTTTATGTTTGCTGCGAGTTGCCATATCGGCAATGTGATTCTTTATTTTTTGATTTAACTTGTACGGCATTCTCTTACCCCTTAACTATGTGGTGGGCTTCCGGTTAGCATTTATGCTTTTTGCTGAAAACTCGTTTAGCCTGAATTATCTTTGACTGATTAGCGGTCTTGTAAAATACCGCCCGACAGTGACTACAGAACAAGGTAGCGTTGCCGTATCCATCTAATCCCCAGCCGACAAAATCATTAATTTCTCGTTGCATGATTTCTCACTTAATAACGTGATAGCAATCTTCACGAACTTTACGGAAGCCTGCTGAAAACAATGATGCCGGTATGGCTGAACGTATAACCGCCCCAGTAGCTGCCAATATTTCCCTTTCGTTCTGCCTGCGTTCGTGTCGCCACGCCCGTCTCTTTTGCTTTGAATTCATAGTCACCTCACTTGTTCAGCACAGGCCGCTATCAAAACGACCTGTAATAAACATTTTTGCGCTTATCACATTCACCCATACAGTGCTGCCCATTCGCGCCCGTTCTCATTCTCATGCGGGGCTAATCTTCCCATCGACCGGATCGCGCTCGGTGGTACGTCGCATTTGTGCGTAGGGGGATGACAGAGATTCTGTGACCTTCCGACTTTCTCTATTGTTAAATAAGCAGCCTGTCGTCCTGACTGGCGCGGCGAGTAGTTCCGTCGTCCGCATCGATGTTTCGTTTCGATGGCTAAAGAATACCATTGATATTTAATATGTAAATACCCAAGGTATTTTAAAATGAAAAAGAATATTTTAGGTATTGATTTTTAACGTGATTTATTTTTACTGATATGCAGATTTGCACATCGAACTCACCTGTCAGGAGTAAAAAGTGTGCTAAGTTGGGTGAAATTTATGCGGAGGTAGGTATGAACTACGAAGAGCAAGCACAAATTCGATATCAAGAAATGTGCCGTATAGTTGGCGATGTGGTATTCGCTATGGTGGCAGAAGGTCATGAGACTAAAAGAGTGGCTATAGCCGATGTGATTCGAACGGAGCTAGCGAAAGGATTAGATAAGTGGGATGACGATCAGTTGCGGGTAATGGAACTGGCGGTTAAGCTGCTGGAAGAGTGAGATTGTCAGATTGCAGGCACAAAAAACCCGGCAGCGGGGCCGGGTTGTGCGTCACAAAGAGGCTTTAGCAAACTCAATTATTGATTTTTCATCATCATGCCTAAAGTGCATAATATGATTGTTATCAAAAGTTTTTCTAATTTCGCTCATTGCTTTTGCTTCAGAAATTGATGGGCTTTTATGTCCATCAATAGTGAAAAGCACACTTGATAAATTTAGTAAGTTCTCTGCGGCAGCCCTGCTAACGCGTGCCACCCATGAATCGCAATGCTCCATCATTTTCCCTGGCTCTTTTTGTACAAACGCCAGTGGCTTAATGGCACAAAGGACTTCATCTTCATTCTTTGCAACGAATGGCATACTGAATCTAGTTAAATCTCCACCAAAGGTTTCTTTTTTAAATGCGTGTCTTAGTTCAGCATGAGCATTTAATCTACGCTTTAGTTCTTTCGCAAGTATCTCTTCTCTTCGTTCTTTGCTGTAATCAGAATGATTTACGAACTGATTATAAATCCTAACAATCTCACTTTCTGGATTATCAGCCAGAACAACCCTAGTTGAACTAAAGTGAAAAATAGATTCCCGCCTTGCAGTTAAGTAATTGAAAAAATTAGCTAGTTCTTCGGATGTGCGGAATCTATGGCTTTGTTCTTGTGCATATTTTAATTCCCTTGCGACGGCATCTTTAGCTAAAGGGAAAATTGTATCATCCCTAAAAAATGCCGTAACTCTAGCATCATTGCTTTGAGTAAGCATGAAGTGAAAGGTTCGCTTTTTGGGGGCGCACATGACTACACCAATGTTCGCAAACTCTTCAGTTTCTGCGAATGGTGCGTATCTCACTATGCTATATAGGCATGGTGTGCTCATGTTATCTGGCTCCAAAAAACGTCATTCGATGCACGTGCTAAAGTATCTTCTATGTATGAGATAAAAAGATCGTTCTCATCTGGCTCTTCAAGTTTCCACTCTTCGGGAATTTCTGCAATGCATTCAGCTAGAATATTTCTGGCTAGCTCGATTTCATCCTCGCACTCTTGCCGATCTACGATATCAAAAATCCAACTTCTGTGTTGTGGACTATAAACATGCATTTTTACATCAGCCTCAGCTTCATCATGATCGAAGGCGAGGTTATGGTCAATTAAGTAATGCCTACTGTTAAAATAGTCAAAGATAATGTTGATATTTCCCCCGCGAGCGGACAGGGTTCTATCGGAGTTTTTTATCCATCTATCAAAAAGATATATTCTTTTTTGATGTGGTGTTTCAACACTAGAATGCGCTTGTTGTAACGTAATGGCCCCAGCCCCAGAAATAAACTTCGTTGCAAAAGCGTAGCCGGGGCTTAACTCGCCTTTCAGGTCTGGTACGAACTCAACTAATGATTGATCTACTTCTACAATTTTAAAGTCAGGAATTGATAACCCTAGTGCTTTTGCTAAACATCCTGCTATCCATTCAGCCATTAGCTCTTTTCTTGGCAGATTAGGCATACCCTTTACAACATAGAGTTCCCCATCCTCACATTTGCATAAGAAAGGGCGCGTAGAACCCTCAGGGATTCGCCTCACAAATTCTTTTACCTTTAGTATCCGATTATCCATGGTGTAAAGGCAGTCCTTGTTGTTATCTAACTTTTATACGCCGGTTGGAGTTTACCCACCCTAGCAGTGGGTTAGCCGTGGGTTAGTTGAATGTATCTTCGGGCCACTGTGCTTTAACCACTTTCCCAATAATCCGACAGTTCTCGTCAAATCGTATACTTTGATATCTAGGATTATTATTTAGCGGCTCAAGCCAGCGATAACCGTCATCCCATGTAAACTTCTTGAATGTGACCTCAGTATCGTTATGGATACCAGCAACACAGAAATCGCCATAAGTCACATCTTCTTTTGGATCCACCAAAATCAACATTCCCTCAGGAAAGCTAGGCTTAAAGCCATGAGGTGCGGTCATTGAGTGTCCGGAAACCTCAAGCCAGAACGCTAAGTCGCTAGCTTTCTTCGTGGTACTAATCCAATCTTTTGCATCTTTCTCTGTATATGAACCCACGGCAGAAAAGTTTCCTGCCTGAACGGTAGAGAATAATGGGTACGTGTAGGCGAGGATTATCGGACGTTGTGGATCTTCGGTATTTGAAGCTGCATAGTCAGAAATCTCTCTTGCAATCGATGGACTAAAATCAGATATGGATACCTGCAAGGCTTTTGCAAACACCGATGCTATCGGCGCGTTAAGTGCATTCCTACCATTAAGGTAATGCCCCACAGCACCTTGTGATATTCCTAGGTCATCAGCAATCGTATACTGAGTAATTCCCAAGGATTTTTTCTTTGACTCATACAAAGCCTTTAGCCGCTTAGCGTCCTCTAGCTGTTCTGTCGTCAATTCCTTTCTCTTTTCCATAATCTCATTGTAATAGCGATGGTATTTAGTGCGAAATATCTTAGGTATTGAATATAATAAATACCTGTAGTATTCTTTTGTTGATACAAAAATGGAGTGTGTCTATGAACAAAATGACTTTGGCTGATTACGCAGAAATTCACGGACAAGCAAAGGCTGCCAGTGATTTTGGCGTTATTCAGTGTGCAATCAGTAAAGCCATTCGAGCAGGTCGCCACATTGTCGTGACTGTAATGCCTGATGGAAGTGTTAAAGGCGAAGAAGTTCGCCCGTTCCCAAGCAACAAAAAAGCAGCTTAAGCACTACCGCTCTTTAAACAATCTGACCTCTTCATCCTTTTGGCCGAAAAGGCACTGGATGGAAAACCAAAGTGACAAGCTCACAGCTTTGTCACGTACCAATCAAATCACAAGGGAAGTATTACGCATGGAACGTGCAATTACTCGCAACAGTTTATCAATCACGTGTAAGCCAGAAGTGCTCGAAGGCTACTGGCTTAAAACCGCATTGGAATTTGGCAATAACGCAATGGCGAAGTTGATGGGAATTCATCCCACAGCTTTGAGCCGTGACAAGGCTCGCATAGCGAAGCTAGCCAGTCAGATGGTTCACATTCTCGGCATGCCTAACGACAGCGTAGCGCCGGAGGGATGCGAACAAAACATAGTCATTACAGGCGAGGAAGCTAAAAAGCTTCTTTCGATGCTGGAGCATATCAAGGCGTAGAGGTGTTTATGAGCTGGAGTCAGTTTGTTTACGACCAAATTGAGAAAGAGCTTCTCAAATTGAAGTACCCGCCAGCAATTGCAAAAGGGGGGGCAGCATTTGGTGAGGATTATTACAAGCGGGCATCACAGGCTAGTGCTAAGGGACGGATATATGACGATTGCCTGCGACTGGCTAAGGAATGGGCCAAGAAGAACACAACGGCATCAGACAGGGCTGATGAGCTTCGGGTTAAGTATCGTGAAGCTAAAGCGTCTCAGCAATCAGCATTGTTCTAAAGAAAATGCCCCAACAGCTAGAACTGTCAGGGCATCGGTAATCAGGTATGCAAGCCAATTACAGAGGTAATTATACATGCGAAAGAAAACTAACGCAAAGCAGCGAGAGGTTACTCAGCAGCGATCCGCCAAACCTGACGAGTTAGTCATGGTCTGCGTGGACAATCCAATATTCGGTCACAAGCTCGTTGAGAAATTCAAGGAGCTTAAGGCTATGCAGGGGAAAGCCAATGAGTAACGTCTTAGCGTTTCGTCAACCAGACACAGTAAGGCCGGAGGCAACCGGTAAGGGGTTTGCCTTGATGCATAGGAAAATAATGGATCTGCCTTTCTACAGGACGGATTCTGAAGCGGTTCACCTGTGGTTCCATTTCATACTTATCGCCAATCACGCACCGGCAATAATTAATACTGAGCTGGGTGATGTCATGGTTCGTCGTGGTGAGTTTATGACTGGCAGAAATAAGCTGGAACTGGCAACCGGTATTACCGGTAACCGCATCAAATATCTCATCGGTAAGTTTGAAAAACTTGGGATGATCACCAAGTCAACCACCAAGAAATTCTCACTAATTTACGTCACAAAATACGACGAATATCAGCCAAATATTGTGCCAACAGATTACCAACAAAGTGCCAACGCAAAGCCGCTTGCACCAAGCGCTGGCGCGGAGGTTGTGCCAACAGATTACCAACAGAGTGCCACAAACAATGAAATAACTAATAACTCTATTACTAACGTAATAGAGAGTCCCTCTTCAGCCGATAAAACGGGAAAGAAAAAACCGTCATTCAGTTGTGAAGATGTGGTCAATGCTTATCACGACATTCTGCCAGAAGCCAAAGGCATAAGAGCACTCAGTGACAAGCGACGTAACCTGATCAAAACCTTCTGGGTGAAAGCCAGCAAGATAACTCGGCAACTGGACAGCCAGCCATTCACGCTGGAAAGCTGGAAAGCCTACCTGACTTACATTTCCACCAACTGCCGCTGGATGCTGGAAAACAGACCTGATGCTCGTTCTGGCAAGACGTGGCAGAAAAAAGGGCTGGAGTATTTCCTGAACGATGAAACTTATCTGCTAGTCCGTGAGGGGGCCAAGGATGACCATTGATTATAAATTACCGCCGCACAGCCTTGAAGCTGAGCAGAGTGTTCTTGGTGGGCTGATGATTGACGGCGGTGACACTGACCGGTGCCGAACTGTGTTTTCAATCCTCAAGTCTGAATCGTTCTTCAGTCGCCCACATCGCATTATTTACGAAGGCTTGCGTCGTCTTGATAGCCAGCAGCAACCGCTAGACCTGATCACGTTATCGGAGTCTCTCGGTGATAGTGGTGAGCTGGATACGGTCGGCGGGTTCGGTTATCTGGCTGAGCTATCCAAGAACACGCCCAGCGCTGCGAACATTGTCGCTTATGCGAACGTGATCCGCGATCGAGCAATGAAGCGTTACGGCATTGAGAAGGCCAACAAAATCACTGAGCTGTTCTACGCCAATGACGGCATGACGGCTGAAGAGAAATTCGAAGCGGCTCAGTCCCTGTTTTCGCAAATAGCAGATCACGCTAAGACGGGTAATCAGAGAGGCTTACGCCGGTTCGAAGATGTATTTACTGACTGGGTTGATGTCGTGGAGAAGCGATTTTCTGGCGACCAAAGCGCTATCGGGCTAACCAGCGGAATACCTTCACTCGACGCCATGCTGGAACCAAAGCGCATTGTGAAAGGGTCACTGTTCGTCGTTGGTGCACGGCCTAAGATGGGAAAAACAACGGTCTACCTCAACATGGCTATCAACTGTGCGATGAACGAGAAGCTGCCAGCGCTGGCATTCAGTTTGGAAATGCCAGACCTGCAACTTGCCGAACGTATGATCACCCAGATATCCGGCGTATCAAGCAAGAATTTCTATCTTGATGGGTACGACGATAACCGGTTTGCTCTGGCTTCTGCCAAGGGCGTAGAGCTGGCTACCAACGGTAATCTCTATATCGACGACACCCCGGGTCTTTCACTGACTCACATCGTTTCAGAATGCCGCCGTATCAAGCGTGAACGTGGCGTTGTTGGCATGGTATTGGTTGACTATCTAACGCTGATGAAAGCCGAGAAAGCCGATCGCAACGACTTGGCCTACGGAATGATTACCAAAGGACTAAAGAACCTCGCCAAAGAACTGGATTGCGTCGTTGTGTTGCTAACCCAGCTTAACCGTGATTTGGAAAAGCGAAACAACAAACGCCCACTCCCTAGCGACTCCCGCGATACCGGACAAATCGAACAGGACTGCGACTACTGGCTCGGAATATACCGCGCTGGCGCTTACGACGATAACGCCAATCAACACGATACAGAGCTGCTGCTGAAGCTTAATCGCCACGGTGAAAACGGCATTGTGTATGTTGAGCAGCTATTCGGGGCAATTTATGACTGTGACCAGACTCAAGCCAGAGCAAAGGCTGATGAATCAGATCGCCGGTCATCCAAACAACAAGGTGGTTTCTGATGGACATAACTAAATCGCAGTCTGACTTTGAAGCTTGGGTGGTTACTTGGTGGCCCCAAAGCAAAACGATGATTGCTGAAAAGTTTGATGATGGCGGTTACTGGAACATGCCATTGCAACAGTATTTTGAAGCATGGAAAGCTGCGCGAGAAAGCATCGAGGTGGATATTCCTGAAGAAATGACCTGTCGTGAGGCGCTTGAACAGGGCCATACGAGTGATTATGCCAACGGGTTTACAGCCGCAATTATTCAATGTTATTCCGTTGTCCGCACTGCCGGCATTCGAATCAAGGGAGAGAGTGAGAAATGTTAGCAATCCCAAGCCGAATAAAGAGAGCACTTGATGTAATGGATTCGATTCTTTTCACGCATAGCTATTACTTTGACGATACCCAGCATTGGTCAAAGGTTGCTAAGCAGCAAATTGAAGGGATGCGGATTGCCACTAAAGCCAAGGCCATTGTTTATCACGACAGAATACTGAATGAGAGAAAATGCTGATGAAAGAGTTAGATAGTTTCACTGTAGAGAGACTGGAAGAATTTATTCGTCAGCCACTAGAAAACGGATTGACTCGCTGCGAACAGATGGCACTAGCCCGAATCGCGTTAGCTGCAAAGAGGGCTGAGCCTGAGGCTTGGCTATGGCGTGGAGCAATTGGTGAAATTTGGACGCAGGAAAAGAGAAAGGCTGATTTTGTTAAAGAGCATTGCCCAGAATTAGCAGTAACTAAGTTCTACACCACCCCCCAGTTGAACTCTCCGGAGATACCGGAAGGTTGGAAACTATTACCGAAAGAGGCAACTTTAGCCATGCTCACTCTGCTGGGGATGACAGGAAGCTTTGAAAGCATGCAAGAGCGCTATGCAAATATGCTAGCCGCCGCACCGGAGAATCCATGAAATATCACATCCGAATAAACCGTAACGAGATACTTTGCTGGAACACCTTGCCGAGACATCTACGTTACTTCGGTTATAGAAAAGACTGGATGGACGGGCCGATCCCTTGCTTCGGTTTCTGGTTCTTTCACTTTTATATTTGGTGGCGGGAGAAGGAAAATGGATAAACAAAAGTATTTACTTCTAAACGAAAGCATCAGAAATAACGCAATAGCAGCCATCAGAAACACACCGCTCGATTTCAAATCCCCCAAAGAAGTCATCATCCAGGAACCCAAACGAAGTCTTCCACAGAATAACAAAATGTGGCCGCTGCTTACTGACATTGCTGAGCAGGTTTTCTGGCATGGTGTGAAGTACAGCAAAGAGGACTGGAAGGATTTAATCACTGACCTTGTCGCAGAAACCAAGAAGCAGGAACGCAGACAGGCACCGGGCATTACAGGTGGCTATGTTCGCTTTGGTCATCGCACAAGCCAGATGAGAAAGAGCGAGATGGTAGAGATTATTGAGGCCGCTTACTGGTTCGGCACTGAGCATAACGTGAAGTTTAGCGATGATGCCAAGCGAGAAGTGGAGTGGGCCAACCGATGGGGAAATACACCATGCGACAAAGGCAAAGCAGCATAGTTGCAGTAATGGAAAATTCAATCTTTAAAGTATCCCACCGAACCAAGCCTAAACCCCCAATCCCCGCAAGCCAGATAAAGACATTTGATTATTCCATGGGCTGTTGCAAGCAAAATTCGACAAAGTAAGGAGAACGCGATGAGTGACTATTCAGCGATGAGCGACGAAGATATTAATAAATTGGTGGGCGGGCACATTAGTTTTGCTGACAAAGTGATGGTAGGAACCGGTCAGAATGACTACTGCAACAACCCCGCTGATGCATGGCCGATTATCATGGCAAATAAAATAAGCCTGATGTTCGACAGAAGCTTGGAGGATGGATGTAATGCTGAGTGGTGCCTCGCTTCATCACCGTGCGACCAGATAATTGTGGACCACGTTATACCGGACAAAATTCTCCGCTCCGCCATGATTGTCTTCCTGAAGATGAAGGAGAGCAGCCATGCCTGAGCTCCCCCAATCAATATGTATCTTCTGCTTCCTGATGCTTAACAAGGGTGAAACCTACGCTCATCAGAAATGCATTGATAAAGCAGCGAAGGAGAAAAAAGATGAGTAGCTTTCGAGATTTAGTTAAGAAATTACAGGATGACTCCCGCACTACGGTTGATTTAATTGCCTTCAAAAAAGACAGGTCCAACCAAACATCAGAAAGCCGGTATTTCGTTAAACATTCAGCAAAAACCATTTTAGAACAAGAGATGGTTATTCATGGCAACACTTTTGGCTATAAGGCCGAAGTGGTTATTACTGAATTCCCTTACATGGAAACTGAGAAAGCTGCAGCGCTAAAGCTTGCTGACTGGCTAAAGAGAATGGCTCTGGCAATCGAGGGTCACTACATCGAACCAGAGGAGGACGCCGATGATAACCGGCAAGCCGAAGAATAAGCCGCCCAAGCAAAAGAAGTGCAAAGTCTGCCCCACCAAGTTCACCCCTAGAAACTCCCTCCAAATAGTCTGCTGTGGTCACTGTGCTTACCTTTACCAAAAGCGGCAATCTGAAAAGAAAGCGGCTGAAAAGGCATTGGAAGAAAGGAAATCATGGAGAGAGCGCAAGGCTAAGTTGAAGCCATTGAAGCATTGGGAGGATATGACGCAGCGTGCAGTGAATGACTACATCACCAAGTGTCGAGATGTTGATGAGCCCTGTATCAGTTGCGGAACTTATCAGGCATTTGAATGGCACGCTGGGCATTTCAGAACGATAGCTAAAGCATCCCAAATTCGATATGTGGAGGACAATATAAATAAACAATGCAGTGCGTGTAATACCCATCAGTCAGGAAATGTCACACCGTACCGCATCAATCTTGTAAAGAAAATCGGCACTCAGCGCGTTGAGGCGCTCGAAAACAACAATACCCCTCACCGATACACCCGCGAAGAACTCGAAACCATCAGAAAGCTATACAGAGCGAAATTACGTGAGTTTATAAAACTTCAGGAGGCCGCATGAAAGCAGATGTGAAAACTATTCCCGAGTTACTAATTGCCGCCTATGGAAACCAATCAACTGTAGCGGCCCAGCTAAATACTCAACGTGCAACGGTAAAGAAATACGCCAATGACTCTAAGAGTGAGCGTCACGCCATTGTTAACGGGCGGCTGATGGTGGGGACGGCTAACAGGAAGAGGTCAGCATGAGCACTGATACCGAAAGTGAATTAAGTAATGTCGTCGCCTTTCCGGAAAGAAAAGAATCCCTAAATGACTCTCAGACAATGCGCCTTGATGGTGGAAGTAAAATTCGATGCCAGCACGAATCTGTATTGGTCAATGAAAAGGAGAGAACGTTACGGTGCCGTCGCTGTGATGCGCTAGTAGAGCCATTCAATTACATTTTGCACCTTTGCGAATACGAAAATAGATACGTGGAGAACGTGAAGTATCTACGTCGTGAGGAAAAGCAGCGGCGGCAGAATATCGAAAAGCTAATTCAGATAGAGAAAAATGCAAAAGCCAGAATCAGAAAGGCCGGATGCAAAGATCCTCTCCCGCTATGGCAAAACGAAAGGGTGGAATCATGAGCAAAATTACCTACCCATGTGAAACGGCAGCAATTTTTCAAGATGTCATTTTCGTTATTCACCCACGAAATTCATCTGAATTGCTCGGCGAAGCTGATAGGGCGGCTGAATTCTTTCTGAGTCACTTCCCATACGCAACGCTGGAAAATATCCGTGAAGAAATCGTCTATAGCTTCGGCGGTCTGTATCTGAACGACTTTCAGTTAATTCGAGAGGCAGCATAAATGCGTGACATTCAACAGGTACTAGAACGCTGGGGCGCATGGGCCGCTGACAATAGAGAAGATGTCTATTGGCCTCCTATCGCTGCCGGATTTTCAGGTCTAATCCCATCAAAAGTAAGTAGCAGAACTCAATGCTGTGATGAGGACGGGTTAATTATTTCAGGTGTTATGGCTGGATTAAATAGTAAGCACCCAGCGGTTCATAACTTGTTGTTTGACTATTACGTATTTGGCAAAACCTTCATGCAGTTATCGAAAGAACATCACTGCTCTGATGGTCATATCGGCAAGAAACTACAAAACGCTGAGGGCGTCATTGACGGCTATCTGATGGCGCTAGAAGTAAGGCTAGAAATGGATAAACAAGTCAGGCTCGTTGCTTGACGATAAACCACTTGGCGCAAGGATGCGTTAGATATGAAAAATAATCTTTACGTACGTAAAAAACTGAATATCATGATAAGAGTAGTCAGTTCGTCACATAGCTTACACAATCAAGAAGGCTCAGTTAATCGCTGGGCCTTTTTGCTATATAATACTAAGTGGCTAGGGTAGCTCCCGAAAAGCGGTATCGTCACCGCCTGCCTCTTAATCAATGGCGAGCAACTAGACGAGGTTGTATATGGAAATAATGATTGTAGGTGGTCAGTATGATGGTGAGTGGGTCACTGTGGGAAGCCATCCGCTGCCATACATAAATATGTATCCTAAGCTTGAACCTTTAACAGCGCCGTTACCAATATATGTAAACCCCAAGGCGACTGTGGACGTACTTATTTACAAGCTAGAGATGGTTCGGTTATCACCTCAAAAGTGGCATTACGAATATCACTATCAAGGTCGCTAAGGCGGCCTTTTTGCTTTCTACATTCGCATGGGTACTGGATTGGTTAATCCGATCGTTGTGAAACAGTATCCAGCCGAATGTGGTAATCCGTTATCAATTTTACTATCCGTTATGAAATCATCACGGATAACCATTTCGGTGACGTTAACGATATGGTCCCAATTAAAAGTCCACACATCACTAGCCGTAGGCAATCGTTAATACCTGCACGCTGGTCATGTGTGGCAAATCTATTTTAAGGCTCACTTCGGTGGGCCTTTTTTATTTCTGGAGCCAGAAAAATGAAAACTTATATCGCTGGCCCCATGACTGGCTTGCCTAATTTCAATCGCTCTGCATTCAATGCGGCAGCCAAAGAGATAGCGGCTTCTGGTCACGTCCCGCTGAATCCAGCAATTCTCCCTGACGGATTATCTCAGCCTGACTGCATGTGCATTTGCATGGCAATGCTTCAACGAGCTGATGCTATTTACATGCTTGATGGTTGGCAATCAAGCGCAGGCGCTCGGGCTGAATATTCTTTAGCTGAAAAGCTTGAGATTGAGATTTTGTTCCAAGACATGACCATTGTGGAAATGTTAATGCGTAACGCCTCGCTTAAATAATTTAGCCCGCCGCCAGCGCCAATCACCCTCAAACAAACTCCGGGTCTGAATGGATCATGGCGGTGGGATATTCCCCAAAACAGCAAATACACGCCCAGGCCAACTGGCAGGGGGAGACTATGAGAATGGATAAATATTCAAGCGGCTCATCCTACTGGTTCGGCGGCATAACCACGATGCTCGGTGCGCTGTCATTAAACGAGTGGGCGCTTGTCATTGGTATCGCCTGTACTGTCGGAACGTTCGGGGTGAACTGGTACTACAAGCGCAAAGAATACCAACTACGGGAGCGGTCAAATGTTTCCAGCTCTCCGCAATAAGATAATTGGCGTATCGGCTGCCGGGGCATTGGCAATTGCCGGAGCATTGCTTGGTGGTGACGATGGTTTAGAAGGCCGCAAGCATGTGGCTTACTACGATGTCATTGGTGTTTTAACGGTCTGCGATGGCCACACCGGAAAAGACATCATCCCCAACAAAAAATATTCAGATGCTGAGTGCGACGCTTTATTGCAAAAAGACTTGGCCCCAGTACAGCGTACTGTAGATGCTGCGGTAAAAGTCCCACTGAGCAAATACCAGAAAGCTGCCTTGTACTCATTCACTTATAACGTAGGCCAGAGCGCATTCACTAAATCCACTCTGCTTAAAAAGCTCAACACAGGCGATATCAAAGGCGCTTGCGATGAGTTACGCCGCTGGATATATGCCGGTGGCAAGCCGTGGAAGGGGTTACAGAACCGTCGCGAGATAGAGAGGGAATTATGTTTAGCGGGATAAAGAACATATTCACCTATCTGCCTGCGCTACTGCTCATCATTCTGGCTGGCTTATCGCTTTACTACTATCACGAAGCTGACGAGTGGCACGAGAAAGCAGACGCAATAGCCAAAGAGCGTGACGAAGTCCGGTTCATTCTCAGCAACCAGGTACGCATGGTTAACATCATCAACGATATCGCCAAGGCCAACGAGAATGACAAACAGAAAATTGCTCAAGCGGGTGAGGCTCGCGTTGTTTACATTCGAGAAGCGATTAAAGGCGACGATTGTACTAATAAGCCTGTTCCTGCTGCCGCTGCTGACCTCCTGCGAAAACACGCAAATCAAATACGTTCAGGTGCCACAGGTACCGATACCAGCAAGCTTACTTTCTGACTGCATCCCTCCAGAGATATCCGAGATATTAACTTGGGGTAACAGCCTATTGCTGAATGACACCTTGTTGACGGTGATAGAGCAGTGCAACGCAGATAAGGCGAGCATTCGACAAATCGAATCAACCCGACAAGGTGATAAATAGAATTGTTCAACCCCGCAAGGAGTGTGATCACATCTTGCTGACGGGTAAGCCGTAAGTGGTGTAGCAACTCTGTGAAGACGTGGCAAAGCTGCGCTTGTCGCAACTTGAGTACAACACACATATCACCTGACGTTTTATAGCGGCAGATCGAATAAGAGGGCTCGACTTAGGTCGGGCTTTTTTTATGCAGTAAATCTAACGCCATGCCCGGCGTAACCAACCATAGATCCTGTTTGGAAATGAGCCTCAGAGGAATGCCGGTATAGCTGGTGAGCTTCTATGGGCTGTCATTTCTGGGCACTGAGGGTCATTTCCAAAAGGAATACACTATGAATTATCCAGTAATCAAAGAAGTAGAATTCAATGGTGATCATCTGACAACCGTTCGAAAAAACGGCATTGATTATGTGGCGATGAAACCAATTGTGGAAAGTATTGGCCTCGACTGGGCTTCGCAGACGGTAAAGCTGAATAAAGACCGCGAGAAGTACGGGTGTTGTGATATCGCAATACCTTCTAAAGGCGGTATTCAAAACATGCTCTGCCTTCCACTACGCAAACTCAACGGCTGGCTGTTCAGTATCAACCCTGCAAGGGTTAAGGCATCAATTCGGGGTAAGTTGGTCGAATATCAAGAAGAGTGCTTTGCTGCTCTGCATGACTACTGGACTAAAGGCGTAGCAATCAATCCCCGCAAACAAAGCATCATGGAAGAACTTAACCAGGCTTGTGCGGACATGAAACATGATAAGCGCATTGCCAGCATGTTTGGCACTGGACTTAATGAGTGGAAGGGCGTGAAAGCGGGGCATTTATCAAAGATCAAATCACTGGTTCAGGAAGCCAACGAGCTGATTTGTTACGTGCTGGCTGAAACAGGGAAAGGGAAGGTAACCCGAACATGACCAACGGCGAGAAACAGCAACTGGAAACTATCTGCCGTTACTTGAAGGATGGTTTCCAGTATTTGAATTGTGGCCGGATATCTATTGGCTTATCGAATGTTGAGAAGGCGGAGATCCTTCTCGATGTTTTACTGGCGACAGAAGACCAGAAGCGGTCAAAGCGATAAATAGGAGGCTCTGAAATCGGAGCCGCCTCAATCGAGAGCCACTTTCACAACGGCTTTTAATTACCAATTACAAAATGAAGCAGGTCCTTGGTATTGTGTAGGAGAACACTAACCGAGGATGTAAATGATGGAATGGATCGACATAGAGGTAGAAGAGCCAGCGCTTTATCAACGCATTTGGGTTCAGAGTGATCAGGGCAACATCCTTTGTGATTATGCTGGAGATCGTAAAATTAGAAATGTCGAAGGTTTTGTTGAGATTAACTATAGAAATTTTGTAATCCAGCGCTGGAAGCCATACATACAAGAATAGTTAAGCCGCCTACGGGCGGTTTTTTATTTGATGCTATTTATAAAACTCTGCAAAAGGTGCTCACAAGTGCCTTTGACAGAATCTTATATAGGTTTTCAATCGTGTTGGTCTCGCCATTTCCGAGTGGGAGACTTTACCAACCAGCGGAATATTCTAAATGGCGACCAAAAAGAAAACTGGCCGCCACAATTACTAGCCTCGCGCTTCTCTGCCGTCTTCATCTTCGGCAACGCGATAGCGCCAGTACTTATCAGGCTTAACCCAAACAACATCTATGCCGCTATCGACTCTGAATTTATTAATGACTTTAGTCGATAGGGCTTGGTTTCCATCTGCATTCTCTTTTAGGTGCTGCTCTTGACCGCCTTTCACAAGGTAATCAACAACGTCCTGCTGATATAGGCAACCGTCATTTTTTAATTCGCCCATCATCCAAGAAGAAATATCAGCTACTGAATACTGGTGGGCGTTTGGGACTATGGCTTTGGGACGACTAGTTCCAAGGAGTCCGGCTTAAAATAACCTTGCTCAAGTTTCTTTCCTGCAAACCATTGACACAGGAAAGAGTTACCCTGAGAAGATAAGAAAACCTTTACGGTCATGTCTGGACCTCCAGATTTCAACTTAACAATGTCACCTGCTTTAAACTCGTCACTCATAACATCTCCCTATAGCTAGGTATATATGGCACTCACCGACAAGCAAGAAATGTTCTGTCGCGAGTACCTCATCGATTTGAACGCCACGCAAGCGGCAATTCGGGCGGGGTACAGCGAAAATACCGCCCGGAAGATTGGTAGTGAGAACCTCACAAAACCAGACGTCCAGAACAGAATCGCCGAACTTAAATTACAACGCAATGAGCAGGTTAACATTGACGCGGCTTATGTTTTGAGACGCTTGGTTGAAATCGACCAAATGGATGTCCTTGATATCGTGAAGGATGACCTCTCTCTTAAACCTGTTAGTGAATGGCCTCCTACATGGCGGCGCTATATTTCAGGGTTTGACGTCGCCGAGATGTTCGAAAACTCAGGTGAGGGCGGCACTCGAGAGTTGGCCGGCATCCTCAAGAAGATCAAATGGCCGGACAAGGTGAAGAACCTTGAACTGCTCGGTAAGCACATCTCAGTGATGGCATTCAAAGAACAAATTGAGCAATCCGGATCTATAACTCACAACATTATGCCAGTCCCGACCTGTAACAGCGCTGACGAATGGGAGGCAGCCGCACAGCAACAGCAAAGCGAGGTATTAGGCAAATGAGCTACAACGTAGTTTGGAAGCCGTTACCTGGTTCTCAGTCGCTTTCGTTGAGTTGTCCGTGTGATGAAATCCTTTTCGAAGGAACCCGAGGACCGGGTAAAACAGCCGCTCAGTTGGCTCGCTTTCGGCGAAAGGTTGGACTGGGTTACGGCACGTTCTGGCGCGGTGTCATCTTCGATACAGAATATAAAAACCTTGCCGATATTATTACTCAGTCAAAGCGCATGTATCGCCTGTTTGGTGATGGCGCTCGTTTTCTTGCCTCCGCATCGGAATTGCGTTGGGTCTGGCCCACCGGTGAAGAGTTACTTTTCAGGTTTGGTAAAGAAGAGAACGATTATTGGGACTATCACGGTCAAGAGTTCCCGTTTATCGGCTTTAATGAGCTGACAAAGCAGCCTAACGCAGACTTCTATGAGTCGATGTTCTCCTGTCGGCGGTCATCGTTCAGGCCACAAGATTACCCGCTACCTGATGGCTCGTTACTGCCAAACATCCCGCTTGAGACATTCAATACTACCAACCCGTTTGGCATAGGCCATACATGGGTGAAGAAACGCTTCATTGAGCCAGCGCCGCGCGGAACGATAATCCGTGATACTCAGATGGTGCCAAATCCGCAGACTCAGCAGGATGAGGAAATAACCCTTACGAGGGTGGCTATTCATGGCTCGTTCAAAGAAAACCCGTATCTCGACCCCGTTTATATTGCCTCACTGATGAACATCAAAGACCCCAACAAACGCAAAGCTTGGGTCGAAGGCTCATGGGATGTGACCAGCGGCGGGCGGTTTGACCATCTGTGGAATGAGAGCATTCACGTTATAAAGCCATTCCGCATACCAGATAGTTGGACTGTTGACCGATCTCACGACTGGGGCGAGTCGAAGCCATTTTCTAATCTTTGGTGGGCTCAAGCCGATGGTACAGAGGCATCGCTACCGGATGGCACCAAGTTCTGCCCGCCAGCCGGTTCGCTGATTCTTATTGGCGAGTGGTATGGCTGCCCGACTGATGAGCTGAATAAAGGCTTGAACATGTCATCAACTAACGTTGCCAAAGGCGTTGCATGGTTGGATAAGCGTCTTGTTGGTGAGGATATTGCTGAGCCTGAGGAAACTAAAGGGCAAGGCCAGATGCATATCATGCCTGGTATTTGCAAAAAGGTTATTCCGGGCCCTGCTGATGGGTCCATTTTCAATACTGGAGACAGTGAGTTATCAATCGCGCAAAAAATGGAAGCTCAGGGTGTTAAATGGCTTCCAGCGAATAAAAAACCTGGGTCCCGCATTAACGGTGCGTCTCTATTCGCGGACATGCTTGAGGCTGTTGTTGAAGGCAAAGCCGCTGAATCAGGGATGCCGGAGAAACCTGCATTCTATGTTTTCAACTATTGTCGTGGTTGGATAAGCCGCATACCGTCGCTTGTCCGTGATGATAAAAACCCTGATGACGTAGATACCACTCAAGAAGACCATGACTGGGATGGCACTCGCTATCGCGTATTGCATGTCCATTACAAGCCAACCGGCAAAGTCACTCAACTACGGATGTAACCCATGCCAGATATTTCAACACCCAATCTCGATTATGGGAACATGACCGAGGCGTGGGACATTAATGACGCTCTGATGGGCGGTACGCTTTATATGCGCCAGCTCGGAGAGCAGCATTTACCCAGATGGCCCAATGAAGATGGTGATAGCTACAAGCAGCGGCTATCCGTAGCTACATTGCTACCAGCTTATGAAGAAACGATTAAGAATAACGTTGGGCGGGTATTTTCTGAGCCAACACAACTTAGCGAGGCTACGCCTGATGTAATTATTGATTACACCAAGAATTTTGACTTGGAAGGAAATCGCTTGGATGTGTGGTCGCAGGAATACTTCAGCCTCGCCCTGCAATATGGACTTGCTCATGCTCTGGTGGATTATCCCCGCGTAGGTGATATCAAAACAAAAGCTGAAGAGAAAGCGACTGGCGCACGTCCTTATGTTGTCTTAATTAACCCGCGTCAGGTTATCGGCTGGAAGTCAGAAACTAAAGATGGGAAAGTCAGGCTCACTGAGTTGCGGATAAAAGAAATTGTTGTCGAAGATGCTGAAAATTACGCACAGCACAAGATTGAGCAAATTCGCAAGCTTACTCCTGGTGCTGTTGAGTTACATCGTAAGTCAACTGGCAAGAGTGCAGATGGTGGTGATGTGTGGGTTATTCATGATGCATGGGAAACATCACGTAATGATATTACCTTGGTTACTCTTTACACCAAACGCACTGGTTTTATGTGTGCAACACCACCACTTATTAGCTTGGCACTGCTGAATATCAAACATTGGCAGAGTCAAAGCGAGCAAGACAACATTCTTCACGTTGCCAGAGTGCCGTTGCTGACGGTATTTGGATTGGAAGATGGGCAAGAATTAACGATTGGCGCATCAACTGCCACCAGATTCTCTGACCGCTCAAAGCAAGGCCTTGAGTATGTAGAACATACTGGTTCTGCTATCAAGTCAGGGAAGGATTCACTGAATGATTTAGTTGAGCAAATGCGACAAGCTGGGGCAAAGATGCTCCGCGCAGAGAACACTTCAACGAAAGCGGTGGATCAAGTCACTGAGGAGCGCATGCAAGAGCAATCGCCGCTCTATACCATGTCCAACTCTCTTGAAGATGCACTGGATAATATTCTGCAGATCATGGCGGAGTGGTCGGGTGAGAATGACGGTGGCAGTGTTGATATTCGCACTGAACTGGAGACGGCAGAGCAGGCGTTTAATTCGACCTCTGCGTTAGCTATACAGGCATTGCGTCAAGGTGGGGATATTCGACCTATCGATGCGGTTCGAGCCCTGCAAGTTCTTAAGATTATCGATCCCGACGCTAAGCCGGATGAAGTATTGGACGAGCTTAACAACTTGGGCCCAACCATCGCAGGTGGCTAAATGGCAACGATTAACGAAAGGCTACGTGATGAAACAATAGCACATAGCCTGTTTCAATCTCGTTATGGTTCTGGTGTTGCCCGTGAAATGGTTAAGGTGCTCAACGAGAGCGACGTAGAGCTATCTACTCGATTAATTGTGGCTCTTGATGGGGTTAATCCAAACAGTGTCACTGTGAAGCGCTTGGAGAGTTTGCTGGCGAGTGTGCGCCTAGTGAATAAACAAGCTATTAATGCGATGTATGTCTCTTTGTCCGATGAACTATTGGACTTTGCCAAGCATGAGGCCGGTTATCAGTTGAGTTTGTTTGACTCGCTATTGCCGGGGGCAGTTTTAAACCGATTCCCGTTAGTAGCAATCACCCAAGAGCAGGTTTACGCCGCGGCAATGGCTCAGCCGTTCCAAGGGCGATTATTGCGAGACTGGGCGGAAAATATCGAAGCTGACCGGATGACCCGTATTATCAATGCTGTTAAAAACGGTTACCTGGCTGGTGATACCGTTGAGCAGATAGCGAGAAAGGTTCGTGGCACTAAAGCAAGAAACTATCAAGATGGTGCAATAGAGGCGGGACGGAAGAATGTTACTGCTGTGGTGAAAACGGCTGTCACTCACTTGGCTGCTGTCGCGCGGGATAAGTTTGCTGATAACAACAGCAATATTATCGATGCCAAACAATGGCTCAGTACATTGGACAATAAAACCTCTCACGACTGCATTATCCGCGATCGCCTCAAATACACGCTGGAAGGTAAACCCATCGGGCACAAGGTTCCATATCTTCAAGGACCGGGACGCATTCATTTCTGCTGCCGTTCGATGGAGACTTTAATCACTAAGTCATGGCGTGAGTTGGGGATAGATATCGACGAAATGGACGAAGGTACTCGAGCCAGCATGGATGGGCAAGTACCAGCGGGAACGACATACGGCGAGTGGTTGCAACGGCAATCTTACCGCCGACAAGTTCAGGTGCTGGGAGAGACTCGCGCCAGACTGATGAGAGACGGTGGCATGCGTACAGATGAATTCTTTAGTGATACAGGCGAGTGGTTGAAGCTAAAGCAATTACAACAAATTGAACTGTGAACACTGGGTATTATCTTCTTGCTGGCACTAGCGAATAAGGTTCAAACATGGAAGTATTATGCTTTATTTATGCGAATGAGATGATACATGGACATTGCCAAAGTTATAGAAAATGTACTCTATAACCAGAGTGCTGAAAATGGGAAAACCGGAATAGAGACTGATATACCCGGACTGATGCGTATTCTTGAGAAGTACGGCTATGGGCATCTACAGCGAGAGGAGTTGGAAGACACAATACGAAACCAAAATAAGATTAAGTTTGCGATTACTGAGTTTTCAAACGGAGAAACAGAGATTTCGCTTATTTCTTATAGTGGCTTATCAGAGTACTAAACGTGTAGTTCTAAATCATATTATCAGCAACCTTCTGTTTTTACCGTTCTGACCAATATGAAATAACACATTTAGCCAAATAATCACCAATTGATTCAACCCCGCCACCGAGCGGGGTTTTTTATTACCTGTCGTTAGCGGATGCAATACGGCGAGCGGGTCGGATGACCTTTTTAAAATGGCCGGAAGGCTTGGAGATTAACCATGAAATTGAAATTAGATGCAGATGGAAAAGTAGTTGTTGAGAACGGAATGCCGGTTTATGTCCATGACGACGGCAAAGAAATTCCATTCGATGCTTCTGCTGCACTGAGCAAAATCACTGCGCTAAACGGCGAGGCTAAAACTCATCGAGAAGCGAAGGAAGCGGCGGAAGCCCAACTCGGTAAATTCTCTGGCATCGACGACCCGGCTAAGGCGATTGAAGCCCTGCAAACCTTAACCAAAATCGACCAGAAGAAACTGATTGATGCGGGAGCGGTAGATCAGGTTAAAGCGGAAATTACCAAGGCATTCCAAACCCAACTGGATGACGCAAACGGCAAGAATAAGACTCTGGAGGATCAGCTTTATAAAGAGATGATTGGTGGGCGTTTCGGTAGTTCCACATTCATCAAAGATAAAGTCGCTATTCCAGCAGACTTTGTTCAGGCGCGCTTTGGTCAGTCATTCAAGATTGAAGATGGCAAGGTTGTGGCTTATGACCCATCAGGCAATAAGGTGTTCTCTCGCACTAAGCCTGGTGAACTTGCTGACTTCGATGAGGCGCTGGAGTTTTTGGTCGAACAGTACCCGCAGAAAGATCACATCCTCAAGGCATCCGGCAACAATGGTGGCGGCTCACAACAGCAGACGCAGCATCAGCACGGACAAAAAACACTGAAACGCACCGCGTTTGATTCGATGGGTATGGCAGAACAACGCGCCGCACTCAAAGACGGCGTGGCGATCGTAGACTAATTGGAGCTATAAAATGGCAGCAACAAATACCCTAACGGGCCTCATCCCAACAATTTACACCGCGTTGGATATCGTTTCGCGTGAGCAAACGGGCTTTATCCCCGCAGTAGCTCGAAATACTAAGGCAGATTCAGCAGCAAAAGGACAGACAGTATCAGCGCCAGTCGCTCCAGCGGCCAAGACGGTTGATATTGTCCCTGGCCCGACTGCGTCAGGTGACGCAGGGCAAGAGATTGGTAATGTGGATGTTGTGATCACTAAATCCAAAATGGCACCGGTCCAATGGAACGGCGAAGAGCAACTCGCTATTGGACCGGCAGGGACATACAACACCATTCTTGCCGATCAGTTCAAACAAGCGTTCCGAGCTCTTGCGAATGAGGTCGATGCTGACCTTGGCGCACTGTATTACGGTTCGTCTCGCGCTGTCGGTACTGCGGGTACTACACCGTTTGGTATCGCTGCTGATTTGTCAGACTTCGCGGATTCTCGTCGCGTATTGGAAGATAACGGTGCGCCTACAACTGACCTACAAATGGTACTTGGTTCAGCCGCTATCTCTAACATTCGCGGTAAACAATCAGTTCTGTTTAAAGTGAATGAAGCCGGTACTGAAGAGCTTCTGCGTGAAGGTATCATCGGTCGAATTGAAGGGTTCAATCTGCATAACTCAGCCGGTGTTAAGCGAGTTACAGCAGGTAGTGGCGCAGGCTTCTTAGTCAATAAGGTTGGTGGTCATGCAGTCGGTGATCGTCTGATCTCCGTTGATACTGGCACTGGTACGGTGAAAGTGGGGGATGTGGTCACTTTTGATGGCGATGACCACAAATACGTAGTGGCCGCAGCCACTTCATCAGTTATCACCATTGCTGCACCTGGCTTGATGAAAGCGCTGGCAGATAATGCGGCCGTGACTGTAGGGGGTAATTACACCGCTAACATGGCATTTGACCGCAATGCTTTCCTGCTTGCCTCCCGTACTCCGGCAATGCCTGATGGAGGCGATACCGCTGATGACGTGATGAATGTTACCGACCCTGTGTCTGGCATTACATTCCAGATCGCACTTTATCGTCAGTACCGTCAGGTGCGTTATGAGGTTGGTTTGGCATGGGGCGTCGCGTCGGTTAAGCCTGAGCATAGCACTATCATTTTGGGCTAATTATCAAGGGGCTTCGGCCCCTTTCTTATTTGGAGTAATAAATGGCCGGATTGACGAAAGAGCAGCGTGAAGCAAAGAAACTGATTGCTAACGTGGCAGACCCTGCGGCAACTAATCTTCCTGTTGAACCTGTTGAACCTGTTGAACCTGTTGAACCTGTTGAACCTGTTGAACCCATCACATTTATTCGTATGAATCGTGAATCACCAATGCTGCCTGGTGGGCCAACTGAAGCAGATGTTCACCCTGAATCAGTAGAGTTATGGTTGCTGGACGAATGGCGTATTAGCGAGTAAGGGCGGCTTATGTTGGTTACTAACCCTGATTTTCCTAGCTTCAATAGTTACGCAAGTGTCGATGACTTGAGAGCTTTGGCCGCGTCTCGCGGATATGACGTACCGGTGGATGACGAATCCTGTGAACAATTACTGTTACAGGGAATGGACTACCTTGCAGGTCTTATATGGAAAGGGAGCCGGGTGGTAGCTGAACAACCTTTGTTCTGGCCGCGCATTGGGATTGTGGTCGATGGTTACCTGCTGCCTAAAGACGTCATTCCAAAGCAGGTTATACAGGCGCAATGCAGGCTGGCAGTTGAAGCGCAGGAAATAGACCTATCTCCAGCATTTGCCGGTGGCGGTGAAGTGACTCAAGAGACAGTAGTTGGCGCGGTTAGCGTTTCATATGCAGAAGGTTCCAGCGGTTCATCCCCGAGCTTTACTTGGTTAAACGGGTTGTTGCGCGGAATGATAACCAGCACAAACCAAGTTCGCATGGTGAGGGGATAAGATGACGACTATTGCTTTTGATGGCTTTCATGTGGCTGCTGATTCTCTCATCTCTGAGGGTGGCTACGTTTACGGCTACACTGATAAAATTCACCAAGTAAAAGGCGGTGTGCTGGCTGTTGCTGGTGGTCTTGTTGATGCATCTCTAGCTATAAAATGGATTAACGATGGCAGTCCTGATGATAAAAAACCGAATCTAGAGAGTTTTGATGCCATTTTCATACCCGATACTGGCAATCCTATTGAATACGATGAACGGCTTGTTCCTATGTTTGTGGTTATTCCGTGGGCGGGTGGGACTGGGCGCAACTTCGCATTGTCTGCAATGAAGTTGGGTAAGTCAGCACATGACGCGGTCGAGTTCGCGAAAGAAATAGATCTCTACTCCGGTGGGGATGTGATTTCAATGCGGGTAAGGGAATGATATGGCAATCAATTACCCACGGATGCGAGCGACAGCAACACGATTACTCACTGAGAATGGCATTGCCTACCAGCTCACGCGCGGCGGCGGTGTAGAGTTCATCGGTGGTATCGAGGTTGATATCCCACTCGAAGCTCATACGATTATTGGCGTCATTTCCAGTTACTCTCCCAGCGAGATTGACGGCACATTAATCCAAAACGGTGATGTGAAAATGTCGGCAACTGCTGATATTGAAATTCGCATCGGCGATCTGATTATGGTTGATGGCAAAAAACACCGAGTCATTAAACCTAATCCAGTAAAACCCGCTGCATTGTTGATTTGTTATAAACCACAACTGAGGGCGTGATATGGCTGAAAACTCCAGTTTCATGGCTTCAATTAATGCGTTTATTGAAAAGGGTAAGCGTAATCAGGAATTGGTAGTTCAAAAAGCGGGTATCAAAATTCTTAATCGGTTGATCACGATGTCGCCGGTTGGAAATCCTGAGTTGTGGGCAATCAATAATACTGCCGTTTCATACAATGATGCAGTTTTCGAACATAACGAAGAGATGAAGAAAGACTTAGCCAAACTCACCAAAACAGGACGACTGAAAAAACGGACTAGGGTGACGGACGGCATGGAAATCAAAGCGCCTGCTGGTTATACCGGTGGCCGCTTCCGTGGTAACTGGCAGGTTGGCTTAGATATTCAACCGGACGGCGAAACAGGGCGCATTGATAAAAGTGGCAATATGACACTGGCTGTGGGCAATTATATGCTTGAGCAGTTCAAGGTCGGGACCAAGGCTATCTACTTCACCAACAACGTCCCTTACGCTTACCGGCTTGAATTTGGTCATTCATCACAAGCCCCGAATGGGATGGTCCGTATAACCGCCGAGGACGCTGTTAAGTACTTTACCGAAGCAGCTAATGAGGTAAATAAGTGAGTACTCAACGAATCACTGCTTTGCTTGAGAAACGGCTTGGCGAATGGGCTGCGGTTAAAGGCATTCCACTGGCTGCCGAGAACGTTAGTTTTGATGATACTGGTGATATGTATCTGCAATCGCATGTCATGCCAGCCACGACAGACACTATCGATCTGGCTCAGGTATCACGCGTATTTAAAGGCGTGTATCAGATTAATATCAACGCCAAAGCAGGTAGCGGAAAATCAAAATCTCATTCCATTGCTGCTGAGTTAATAGAATTGTTTAACCTCAATACTGAGCTGACGGATGGGGTGGTGGCCTGCTATATTAACAGTGTCCCCAGCCAGTTTCCCGGCATTACTAACGACACCACATACACAACGCCAATCAGCATGAGCTATCGCGCTGACATCATTTAAACCTCAATAAGTCCCACATCTACCGGCCTATGCCGGTTTTTTTATATCCAAAATCGGAGAATTACCATGGGCTTTGCTCTACCAAATGGCGCGGGTATCTACCTGGCTAAAACATATGAAACCGAGTTAGCAGTAACGGCTGTTTCTAATGCTGTTGACGCAGTTCTGACGGTAGCAACGGGGCATGGCATCGCTGAAGGCGATATTGTGCAACTTACGTCTGGCTGGGGTGCTTTGAATGACCTCGCTGCCAAAGTGACAGCATCAACCTCCACCACGTTAACGCTTGGCTCTATTGATACATCCAATACAGACCGCTTTGCGGTCGGTGGTGGTGTAGGAACAGTTAAGAAAGTCGCGAGTTGGATTGAAATTCCGCAAATCACCGAGGTAACGAACAGCGGCGGTGATCAGCAGATGATTCAAATTCAGTTCCTGAGTGATACCCGCCAGCGCAACCTGAACACGTTTAAAGCGGCCCAATCTCAAACCTTGACGTTGGCGCATGATTCCACTCAGCCTATCTATCCGGTATTACGTGCCGCCGATGAAACAGAGCAAACTTTGGCAACCTACATGTATGTGCCGAAAGCCAAAGAGAATCGCTACTCAACGGTGAAGGTGTCATTTAACGACATCCCAATTACGGCGATTAATGCCATTGAAACGGTAGCTGTGGTGTTTAACCTGCAATCTCAAGCGATGACCTTCTATAAATCTGGCGCTACCGTAGCGGTGACTGGTGTCACTTTAAACAAGACCACCACTTCTCTTGCTGTGGCTGCCACTGAAACCTTGACGGCAACCATCGCACCATCAAACGCAACTAACAAATCCGGCACATGGTCATCATCAGCACCAGCCAAAGCCACGGTTGATCCAGTGACTGGTGTTGTCACCGGCGTTGCTACTGGTACTGCCAATATCATTTACACAACAGCAGATGGCGCGAAGACCGCTACTTGCGCCGTCACCGTAACCGCATAAGGAACATGAGCCATGGCAGTAAAATTCACCCTCGTACCGTCGCCGACATTTAAAGCTGATGTGAAAATCCCTCGCGCTGGCCTAGATGACGGCGAGTTAACGTTTACCTTTAAGCATTTGCCACTGAATAAAGTATCGGACATCGAGAAAGCAGAAGGGCAAACAGGGTTAGATTTCGCAGAAAAGATAATCGAAGGCTGGGCGCTTCCTGAGCCATTCAATCGTGAAAATCTTGAAGTGCTCGCGAATAACTACCCGAAAGCTATCGAGAATGTCATCAGTGCTTTTTATCACGAACTGCTCGGGAATCGCGAAAAAAACTAACCTCGGTTGCCACTGCTTTCTACACCCCTGAACCCACCCGCGAAGAACTAGCAGGTAATGGACTCACCCCTGATGATTTCGACGATGTAATTATCGAGATATGGCCGGATGTCTGGCCTGCTTTCAATGTGATTAGAGCAATGTCCACTCAGTGGCGCACCGGAATGTCTGGGCCTACTGGGTTGGACTATGGCTGTTTATCGCAAGTCATGGATTGGGTAGGTGTAGAGAGTAAAGCAACCGTATTTGATGACATAAGGCATATGGAGAGCGTTGCGCTGTCCGTTATTCACAAGCGGAGCAAGTAAATGGCAGATATCGCAACAATATCACTACGCGCTGACACGTCCAGCTTAGAGCAGGGCGATAAAGCGTTAGATCACTTCGGGCAAACAGCGGAGAAGGCCACCAAACAAGCAGATGGCTTGAATGATGCCTTCAAGGCTGGGGCGCAGAGTCAAAAGCAAAACAACGAGAGCCTGAAGCAGCAACAGCAAGCACTTCAGGACTTATTGGCGAAAATTAATCCCGTCAATAACGCACTGAACAAACTTGATGATATGCAGTTGCAGTTATCAAAATTCCGCTCTCAGGGGATTGTTGACGACAGAACCTACCGAGAATCTGCGGTGGCGATAGGGCGCGCGCGACAGGAGCTAACCGCAGCAGCGGAAGCGAGTACTAAGGCAGGAAGGGCAGCAGCAGAGCAGGCAGCAGCAGACCGTGCAGCCACAACAGCAAAAGAAAACTTCATCACTCGCTTACGTGAGCAAACTGAACTTCAAGGGAAAACGGCTTCAGAGGTTCAGGCATATAAAGCTGCGCAAATGGGGGTTACAGAGCAAGCCGCGCCATTTATCGCAAAGCTGAAAGAACAAGAGGATGCATGGAAGAAAGGTACTGTCTCTGCTGGTCAGTATCGTATGGCTATGCGCCAATTGCCCATGCAATTTACCGATATCGCCACCTCAATCGCCGGTGGTATGCCGTTGTACATGATCGCCATTCAGCAGGGCGGTCAGATTAAAGATAGTTTTGGCGGTATTGGTAATGCGCTTAAAGCTATGGCATCCCTGATCACTCCAACCACTATTCTGTTAGGTGGGGCAACGGCTGCCGTTGCAGCTATGGGGTATGCATACTTTCAAGCGGAGAAGCAAAATAGTGCCTTCAATAAGGCGATTATTACTACTGGGGGATATTCAGGTGTAACCGCCAGTCAACTGAAGGACATGGCTTATAACATCAGTCAGTCTGGCAGTGTTTATAGTGATACAGCGGAGGCTTTAACGAAGCTTACGGCGGCCGGTGTCAAGACATCGGTAAACCTCCAAGACGCAGGGAAGTCGATTGTAGAATTCAGCCGATACTCCGGGCAATCAATTGACGATTTGGTAGGGCAGTTTGCTCGTTTATCTGATGACCCAGTTGGTGGTTCAGTCGCACTGACTGAGAAGCTTCATTATCTGACCGCAGCGCAATATCAGCATATTGCCGCTCTTGCTGAGGAGGGAAACACAGCGCAAGCAGTGACGGCTGCTACTGAAGCTCTTAGCGGGGCAATGGCGCAAAGGGCCGCAGAGATAAAGAACTCTATGGGTACTTTGCCATCATTTTTTGATGAGATAGGTAAAAGCGCATCAAAAATGTGGGATGGGATCTGGGGACTTGGTCGCGACCCATCCGAGGCTGAGGCAAGAGCTAAGCTTGTTGCCAAAATAGGCTTTGCTGAAAATGATCCACGCCGTGCCAATGGTGGCTCACCTACAGTATCCAATGAAACGTTATCTCAGTGGAAAGCAGAGCTGGCATCACTGGATGCAGTTGAGAAAAAGCAGACCAACATATCCCAAATAAACCAAGAAGCGATAAAGGCGCAGCAAGAGGTTAATAAGCTTATACAGCAGGGGCTGACCTCGGCAGAAAAAAGGGAAAAAGGGGAAAAGGAATTAAATCGCTGGATAGAAGCGAATAAGAAAGCTCATGCAGAAGACGCAACAGTAGCGTTATTCACTGAAGCTGAAATTGCCAAAGCTCGCGCTGGGATTGAAAAACAGAACAAAGATCCCAAAACACCAAAAACCAAAGCCTACCAAGATGATGCGGCCACTAAAGCATTACTGGATAGTCAGGCGCGTGTTGCCGCTTTGCGTGAACAGGCAACCGTCACATTAACCATGACGGATCAGGAAAAGCAGCTAGCTAAATTCACCCAGCAAATTGCTGACCTGAAAAGCAAAACCATCCTCACTGCTGACCAAAAATCACTTCTGGCCCGTTCTGGTGAAATCACTGCCAGTATGCAGCTTGAAGCCCAACTTTCACGCGAAAACGTTGAGCGCAAGAAGGCCACTGAAGCCCTGAAAAAGATGGAAGAGTATACAGCTTCCATTGCAGCAAAGAATAAGCAGAACCAAGATCGCTTTGGTCTGACTTCTAAGCAGGCAGGAAGGGTAGATCAGGAAGCTCAGCTTGATAACACTTTCCGTAAGGATACCAAGGGCATAAATGATGCTGAACAACTGGCGAAAATCACAGCAGAGTACAGCAAGGCAAAAGCTGAGTTGCATGCTGGATTTGAACAGGAGGATTTGAACGAAGGTGACTGGTTAGCGGGTATGACTCAGGGGCTAGAACAGTACGGTGAAACCGCCAATAACGTTTTCTCTGCTACCGCTCAACTGGCCCAAACCACAATGGGTAGCATGACATCCATGGCGACCCAGATGATGACAACCGGCTCAGCTAACGTTAAGCAGTTTGCTACCAACTTCCTGACCAGCATTGTCGATATCATTAACCGGTTACTGATTGCCCAAGCCATTCAGGCTGCTATGGGGTGGATGAGTGGCGGGGCATCGGCTGGAACTGGCGCAGCGGCCAATAGTTCATTCTCCGGTGGGGCGTATAACAACCTCACATTTGCCTATGATGGTGGGTACATTCCGCAATATGACCGTGGTGGCTACACAGGTGACGGCGGTAAATTCGAACCGAAAGGCGTGGTTCATGGCGGGGAGTTTGTCTTTACCAAAGAAGCCACCAACAGAATTGGTATCGATAATCTCTACCAGATGATGCGGGGCTATGCCGATGGTGGGCTGGTCAGTAATGCGGTAACTGCCACCGCGCCAATGCTTGGCATGCAGGGCGGAGGGACGGCCATATCAGTCGATTTGAGTGGCATGACAATAACCACCCAGGGAAACCAACAGCAGGATAGCGGCGCAAATAATGGAGAGTTGGTTAGCAAGGCTGCGAGAAATGAAGTCATAGCTATTGTTACGCAGCAGCTTGATCGCGCTATGGGGCAAAGTGGACGCATCACCAATTTTGTCGCTAACAAAACGGGACGGTAACAATGGCAATTGAAACATTTCTTTGGCGAACGCAGGGTGTTCCTGAAGGTAGCTTTAACCAGCGAGTCAGGACTGCTCAGTTCGGCGATGGCTACAAGCAAGTCGCTGGTGATGGAATAAACCCTGAAACCCAGTCATGGCCGTTGACTTTTCAGGGTTTGGAAAAAGATATGATGCCAATCCTGGCGTTTGTTCGCAGGCATACTACCAAGTCCTGCCAGTGGACTGCACCTTATGGCGTTATTGGCCTGTGGCGCGTCACTGCTGACTCCATCAAGGCCGTACCGGTAGGCGGTAATGTTATGTCTGTCTCTTTCACTTTCGAGCAATCTTTCAAGCCTTAATATCGAGTAACCCAATATGGCAATTAATACTGACTTGCAACGACTGGAGCCGGGTAACCGCGTTCGCCTGTATGAAGTTGATGGTTCTAAGTTTGATGGGCCATTGTTGCGTTTCCATGCCGATACATTACCCCATACCCCAGAAGATATTGCGGCGGCCGGTGGCGACGAAACCAAACTACCAGCTAAATCTATCTGGTGGCAGGGAGAAGAGTATTCAGCATGGCCGGTACAGGTTGAAGGCATTGAGATGTCCAGTGATGGGCAGAGTGCACAGCCAAAGTTATCGGTAGCGAATCTTGATGGGAGCATCACCGCGCTGTGCCTTGCATTTGACGACATGGTGCAGGCTAAAGTTATTGTTCACGACACATTCAAACATTATCTGGATGCGGTGAATTTCCCTGATGGCAATTCTGAGGCTGACCCGGAGCAGGAGAAAGTACAGGTTTACTATATCGACAGTAAATCGACAGAAACCAATGAAACTGTTGAATTCGCTCTTTCCAGCCCTGCGGATTTGCAGGGACTGCTTATCCCCACCCGACAAATCCACTCACTCTGCACCTGGTGTATGCGCGGTGATTATCGCTCAGGTAATGGCTGCGATTATGCCGGAACGCTTTATTTCGATGTGAAAGGCAATCCGACAGATGACCCGAGCAAAGATAAATGTTCAGGGCTATTGGTCGATTGCAAAAAGCGATTTGGTGCCGACAACCCGCTGTCGTTTGGTGGGTTCCCCGGCGCGGCCCTGATCAAGAGGTAGAGATGAGAGATAAAACGCTTAAAGCGATATTGGCCCATGCCGAGGCTGAATACCCCAAAGAGTGTTGTGGAGTGGTGGCGCAGAAGTCGCGAGTGGAAAAATATTTCCCGTGCAATAACTTGGCTACAAACCCGACTGAACAGTTTCACCTCGATCCCGCTGACTATGTGGCGGCAGAAGATTGGGGAACCATCACGTCGATTGTTCATAGCCACCCTGACGCCACTACTCAACCATCCGAACTGGACATGGCCCAATGCGATAATAACGAGTTACCTTGGCACATTGTGAGTTGGCCTGAAGGGGATTTACGGACTATCCAGCCGCGCGGCGACCTCCCGCTAATCGGCCGGCAGTTCGTATTAGGCCATACCGATTGCTGGGGCTTGATAATGTCTTACTTCAAGCAAACGCATGGCATTGAGTTGAACGACTATCGTGTTGACCGGCACTGGTGGGAGTCTGGCACGGAAAACTTCTATATGGATAACTGGCATGAGTGCGGTTTCCGTGAGTTCAGTGGCCCAGCACAACCGGGCGACCTGATCATCATGCAAGTTTCAGCACCTGTTGCGAATCATGCGGGGATTTTGCTGGGCGATGGGATGATGCTGCACCATTTATACGGACAGCTTAGCCAGAGGGTGCCTTATGGAGGCTATTGGCAGGAAAGGACAGTGAAGGTAGTAAGATTGGTAACTTGATAACGATGATAGGAAAAATCTTGTTGTTAGTATTCTCTATAATTGATACTGTGTATTTATACAGTCATTTAAGGCTGTTTAAATGATCAGCTAACTGATAAGTAAAAATAATATTAAATTAAACCTTTTCCTAATTACTCAAGGTAGAGGTTTATGGCAGTAGAGCAGGCTACATTTACTTTTTATCGTATTTCGAAAGCAGGTTTTTATAGAACAGGGTCTGCAGATCCTGCATTCAGTAACACCAGCGAAATGTTAACTGAACTTAAAAACTGGGCTGCTCCAAAGACGTTGAAACAGACAAAAACATTCGAAGCAAACGAGGATAGATACCCTTCATATTTAGTAGATACAAAAAATAATGCAGATGACTGGGTTCTACTATTGTGGAATGAAGTGCCTAGTAACGGTCAACGAATGCCTTCTTTGAGTGAGAATGCTCGGTTTGGTGAAGATCCGGAAGTGATTATGAACCCTATTCAGGACGGGAGCATACCGGGATATGCAACTTACTTCTGGTTCATGCCAAACTCTGGATTGATGGCAACCGTTAGGCTGCACAACAAATTAACGGCACAAAGCTCATTGCAGCAATATTTACAATGTTTCTTGAAGCAATCTTCTAAGCATGTTCGGTCAGAATTAGTTGAGCTTGATGATGGGTCTCATGAAGTTAAAATTACAGGTTATATGCTTAATCCTGATGATGATAACGAGGACCGTAAGCATTATTATCCAAGATTTTCGACACACCTTGTTAAGAATCCAGGTAAACATGATGAAATCAGACAGCGGGCGAATAATGTTAAAAAGATTGAGCGAGTGCTAGAGCTAGATTTAGCACAGCCAGAGGATCTTGGATTGTGGCAAAAAATGCTGGATTGGGTGAGCCTTGGGCAGCAAGAAGGTGCCGGAATTTCTACTAAAGTAAGGTATACAATATCTCCAGATGTAAATCTTAAAGATATTAATGACATGATTGATGATTGGGATGCGGATGAGTCGGAAGTGAACGATTATGGCTTTGTTTTCGAAGGAGATCCGAACAAGATATTTTGGCTGAGCAACTCTTTAGCGAGAACTCAATTTGAATTGGATTTAATAAGGGAGAATGACGAATTCGTTCAGTCTCAGTCCTTGCTTGATGAGTTGATTCGTAAGAAAAACCTTATAATTGGTGGTGCGGGATTGCTATGAGATTTAAATTGGCGCTTATCTTTTTTGCTGCATGCATCGTTTTTTCCGCAGGATTTTTGGGGCGCCATATCTCTTTTGCAGTGCAGTGGCCGTTATTCGAAGCATTAAGAACCACGGCTTCTATTATTTTTGCTGTAGTAGGCGCTTGGTTTGCAATAATTTACCCTGAAAGGTTAAAAAAATCGTTTAGGGGAGGAGTATCAGACGGCAATGGAGGAGGCATTCAAAGACTCTTCACGCCAATAGTTCATTCTACGGCTATTTTAGCAACAGTTTTATTAATTGGGATTGTGGCGCCATTACTTAAACAGTTTGATTGGATTATTCTTCATAAAGTTGCTTTTAGGGGGATATCTTATGGGCTCTTGGTATCCCTGACTCTTTGGCAGTTAGTCACCGTTGTGTTTAGCCTAATTGGTCCAGATATAGTGAAAAGATTTACTGCTAGACAGACAGCTTCAAAGCAGGCTGCAGAATCAATAATGTCACCAAATAATCGCAAATGATTTTGTGTAACTTCTCAGCTCAAACCCGCTCCGGCGGGTTTTTGCATTCTAGCTCCCCAACGCTAAGTGACTTTCATCACAAGCCATCTTGTTGTTATGTGGTAGTTTAAGAGCGCACAAAAATTAATCTATTTAATTGGGCAATGAAACAAGGAATCGTTAATGAAGAAGTTTATTTTTGCTTGTATAGCTCTGGCCTTAATGACAACAGCCACAGGAAGTGCTTTCGCACACTCTGGTGGTACTAATGCAGATGGTTGCCACACGAATAGTAAAACCGGTGATTATCACTGCCACAATAAAAAGTGATAGATATACTCAAAGGCTCACTCCGGTGGGCCTTTTTGCTTTCTGGCGCGTCCGTGCGCCGGTGGGTTATTTATTTGATATGCTGGTTTTTATCTTTTTAATGGTTGTATTTACCATCTTTCAAGTTGTAGTCAGCAAGCTTTTCAAGTCGCTCGGCAATTTCATCAAGGCGTTTTAGCCGCTCATCGAGGTGTGTGTTTTCGTCGAATTTAGAATTACTCCAAAAGTCTTGGCTGACCTTATGGGCTTCTTCAACTAGTTTTTCAACTTCGCTATGGGGCATGGGAGAGATGAGTTTTCTTCTGTTGATGCGAAATTGAGAATGTATTGCGACACCGATAACTTTCAAAAATTCAGCTGGGATCATGGGGAATTCAGGATTTAGGGATTTTAAATACACTCGGCCTTGATCTAGTATAAATTGTTTAAATGTCGCTTCAGTTTCATCGTTCAGAACACACAAAGCAAAGTCGCCTGAAACAGCTTCAATTGACGAGTCAAAAGTGACAATTGAGCCATGAGGAAAGCTAATCCCCTCGCCTGAGGACATAGAATTACCTTGAATTTCAACAGCAAAACAGTTTTCATTGGCCTCTGGTGGGGCAGGTATGAAGTCCTTTACTGCTGCTGTTTTTAGTAGCTCATCCAATGTTTCGAACCTTGATTGTACATGAGTAAGCACAGGAATTTCACGAACTGTTACAGTGCGCTTAACGTTACTCACATCTGGCCCGTTGCCTTTTCCCATTGTCAACCAATCTGTTGTAGTCCCCAAGGCGGCAGCAAGGTTTTGAAGCACTTTTAACCTAGGCTTTGCTTCTCCCCCCTCATAGGCAGCGATCTGCCTAGGTACAATTCCAACTCTGCGAGCTAATTCGGATTGCGTTAGACCAAGTGAGGTGCGCGCTATTGCGACGCGCTTATAGAAAGAATCATCAAAACTCATATATGCACCTTTAAAATTCATTGACTCTATAAAAAGATCTGGTGCATACTTGCTCATGCAGTATGAACCATTGAGTCTATAAAACACATGAGGTGAATAATGGCTGATTCAAAAGCTAACAGCAAGCAGATCTCTTATCGACCTAGACCAGAGGCGCGGGATTTTTTGGAGAAAAACGCAGAAAAAACCTATCGCTCAGTACAGGGTATGATGGACTACCTGATGGATAGGGTGATTGAGATGGAGAAGAAAGGTGATTTTGTTATCCAGTAAAACGACGAAACCCCATTGGTTGCAGCCGCAGGGGTTTCTAATTTGTCAGTATCTACCAAGGAACTAACAATGAATAGTTTAGCAAAGTCAAACGCAAATAACACGCAAACTTCCGCAATATCACAGTTCCATTTTGATGCTCACGCTGTTCGGGTGCTAAGTATCCATAATGAGCCATGGTTCGTTGCTGCTGATTTATGCCGAGTGCTCGAATTATCGAACCCAACCAAAGCCATCATGAATTTAGATGATGATGAGAAAGCCCTAACTTCAATTCAGGGCTTAAGTCGTGGTAATGAAGAGGCCAATATAGTAAGCGAGTCAGGAATGTATACACTGATACTCCGCTGCCGTGATGCTGTAAAGCCGGGAACCATACCTCACCGAGTAGGCAAGTGGGTCACTGCCGAAGTTCTTCCCGCGATTCGTAAAACAGGAAGCTATGAAAGTCCACGTAAGTCCACCAAGAAAGCATTGCCCGGTAAAATCACCATCGAACAGCAGGAAGCGATTAAACAGTTGGTAATGAATCGCGGCAAGGCTTTGCCAAAAGAGAACCAAGCCAAAGCCATGATCACTATGTGGTCAGCATTGAAAACTCACTTTGGTTGCAGTTACAAAGAAATTAATGAAGACCAGTTCACGGAAGCTCTCTCACTGGCAGCGCGAGTTCCTATTGAGGGTGAATTCATCGGCAAGCAGGAAGCACTACCAGCACCGAAAATATCCTACCCAATGTCATGGTTCGATAGTTACCGGTGGATTATAGGTGAGCGCGCACTAAGTTCACCATGGGAGTATCCGGCTAATATGCTCACTCCCGATGCTGATTACCCTAACCCATGCGGACGGCTACTTGATGATATGAAGAAGGCTGGATATGAAGTCGACGCCGCATTGTTTCACCTACTCTCTTTACAACACCATGTTCAAATGTTGCGTCACAAGGTTCGGGCTGTAGAAAGAGCCGTTGGATGCCACTAACTTTGCCGGAACACAGGCAATAAAAAACCGCCAGTTAGCGCTGGCGGCTCAATAAACTAAACCGTGTGAGGTTTTATGTCTGCATTAACTTTAGCAAATGGTAGATCTGATGTCACGAAAATGTCTAGCCGAGAGATTGCGACTCTTACTGGTAAGCAACATAAAGATGTGCTGCACGACTGCCGCAAAATGTTCGAAGCGCTTAATATTCAATCGGCGGACTTTTCCGCCGATTACACGGATGCAAAAGGGCGCGTATATCAGGAATATCTTCTCGATGAAGATTTAACCATGACACTGATCACCGGCTACAGCATTCCACTCCGCCACAAAGTATCAAAACGCTGGCGTGAACTGGAAACTGGCAAGGCGCTTCCTGCAAAAAGTTCATCAGGGCTGCCTGAGTATCGCAGGGCGAGAACGCTGAAAATGTCAGTTGAAGCAGTTCATCAGCTTTTCGACATGATGCCAAACCTTAGTGAGCTGTCTAAACAATGCGCTGCGGCCAACATTATTAACCCAGTTGCTGGTTTTGAAGCCATCCCTTTGCCAAAGCTGGAAGAACATTTCTACACCGCCGGTCAGGTTGGCGAGATGCTTGGTATTTCTGCTCAAAAAATCGGCCGTATATCTAACGCCAATAACCTCAAGACTGACCAGTACGGTATTTATGTAATGGATAAGTCTGCGTATAGCAGCAAGCAAGTTGAGGCGTTCCGATACAACGCTAACGGGGTAGAAGCTCTGCGCCACCTGATCCACGGTGCTGATGTAGCTTAATTAGTTAAGTATTACGACCAAAGCCCAACCCACTTAACTGTGGGTTTTTGCGTTGTTTTGCAGCGATCCCCTGATATGATGTAACGAACTGTTACTCATGGAGGGTGAACGATTGGAAATTATCATAGCGGCGATTTTTCTTGGTTTAATACCAGCTATTATAGCAAATAGTAAGGGCCGATCATTTGGCATATGGTGGCTATACGGGGCTTTACTGTTTATTGTGGCACTGGTTCACTCAATAGTTATGAGCGCTGACAATAAGACAATAGAAAAGAAACAAATAGACAACGGAATGAGAAAGTGTCCTTTTTGCGCTGAACTAATCAAACCTGAAGCCATTAAATGCAAACACTGCGGGAGTGATGTTAAACCAGAAGCGGAAGCAATATCGTCAAATATTGAATATGGATTCAATCCATCTCACTTATCGTTCGAGTCATTCTTTATTAGGAGAAAAGAGGGATTTGACGTCAATGACCACGCAGTTATGGAAATGGTTAATAAACTAAAACGAGTAAATCCAGGCGTACACCCTATGAATCTTCAAACTCGCTATGCTGACGATTTAGAAAAAATAAAGAACCAGTTACCACGCAGTATCAGGGACGAGTTTGAGGATAGATGTAAATATTGGATAAACAAGTGAGAATTGAATGAAAAAACTAATCTTATCTTTGGCAGTTCTGGTTTTGGCTGGGTGCGGCATGTCGCCAAGCGAGATAAAGAGTCAACCGACAGCAAAGTTTGAAAGCAGTAAGTCTGTCACTGATATAACAACCTGCCTCATTCCTCGGCTAGATGAGAGAACGTTTAATGGTGTAAGGATTAATACTGTATCTAAGCCTATTGAGCATGGTGTGTCACTATCGCCGATCGCAGCTAATATCGAATTTATAGATATAACAAATACCGGCGCTAAAACGCATATTATTTATTATGGTGCTGGAACAGGTAGCACTATTAGGCCAAAGGTAAGAATAAACGAAACAGTGGAAGATATTAATAATTGTATATAGTCCATCAAACGAATTAACCAGACCCGCCAAGTGCGGGTTTTTTATTATCTGGAGATAGTTAATGACCGTGTTTTCAGAAGAAGTAATGACGCCAATTAAGTTAAGTGGTTCCCTTGCTGCGATGTTTGGGCGCAACCATCAGCGATTAGTAAGCAGTTCAGGTGAAGTGTTTAAAGCGCTTTGTGTGACGATACCCGGATTTGAGCAATATTTAGCTACTGCAAAGCAGAGAGGATTAACTTTCGCCATTTTCAAAGGTAAGCGCAATATTGGTAAAGATGAATTAGAACTAGCCAGCGGCGGCCAAGAGATTCGTATTGTGCCTGTAATTATCGGCAGCAAGCGCGGCGGATTATTTCAAACAATATTAGGTATTGCTTTGATTGGTGCAGCTATGGCTTTTGCCCCCGCTGGCGTTGGAGCTTTAGGTGTGTTCAGTGCGGGTGGGGTTACCGGTTTTACAGCAATGATGGGCGCATCCATGGCCCTAGGCGGCGTAATCCAAATGCTATCACCTCAGCAGAGTGGGTTAGCCATGAGGCAATCACCGGACAATAAGCCGAGCTATGCGTTTGGTGGCCCGGTTAACTCTACGGCTCAGGGCAATCCGGTGGGCGTATTGTACGGCAAGCGTCGAATTGGCGGGGCTGTTATCTCTGCGGGTATTTTCGCTGAAGATCAAATGTAAGAGTGGTTATTTTAATTAAAGCCGAAAGGCAGGAGTGAGTTATGGAAAGTAAATCAGAAATATCATTCAGCGGCATGGTACGCGCAAATGATGGAGATAACACAAGCGAAAGAGTCTCTGAGTTGGAACTGCAGGTGTCAGAGCTGAAAAAACAGCTCATCGAAATTAAGCAATCGGTGAGCTGTAGTGGTGAGTTATATAGTGAAAAGATTACGGGATCGTTATTTGCCCCTTTGTCCGCTCATCCATCTGAGTGACAAGGTTTTCAAATGCAGCTCTTTGCTCTACTGTCCATTTAATATTATTTGATTCATATCGTAAAGCCTCAATAGTCACCCGTAATGCATCATCCGGCAGAGACAATGGTAGATATGAAAAGGCTACATTTAGAACATTGACCTCACGTCTTAGATCGCTAACTAATTTAAGCAATTCCGATATCTCAACTTTTTCTGAATTAATTGAATCAGACATGTCATTTCCTTATCTCAGAGTTAATCAGCCATTCCTCCGATAGATAACACTCAAGCCGCGCAAGGCTAAAGTGGGCTGACCTTACACAATAGAAGATCAGCCGATAATCGCCATTGAGTTGATCAATAAATACGCCAATGCCCACATCTAGTGGGCTTTTTTATGGGTGAAATATGGCACGTAAACCGATTAAAGGCCGTAAAGGTGGGAGCAGTAATGCCACAACACCAGTTGAATCACCGGATAGCATTCAATCGACCGCAAGAGCAAAGTTATTAATTGCCCTCGGTGAGGGGGAGTTTGCAGGGGGCTTGGATGGAACCAATATTTATCTTGATGGAACTCCGATTAAGAACTCTGACGGCACCAGTAACTTCACCGGTGTAACGTGGGAATATCGTCCCGGCACTCAGGCTCAAGACTACATCCAAGGCATGCCAAATGTTGAGAATGAGATAACGGTTAACACTGAGCTTAAATCAGATACGCCGTGGGTTCGCTCCGTCACAAATACCCAGTTATCTGCTACGCGTATTCGCCTTGGATGGCCCTCATTGCAACGCCAGGCGGATAACGGTGATGTTGGTGGTTATCGTATTGAATATGCAATTGATGTATCGACCGATGGCGGGGCTTACTCGACGCTACTCAATACAGCTATAGATGGGAAAACAACAACGTTGTATGAGCGCTCTCATCGCATTAATTTGCCTAAAGCCACGACCGGCTGGCAGATCCGCTCTCGCCGTATTACCGCCAATGCTAACTCTGGCCGTATTGCCGATAAGATGAATATTGAGGCTATCTCTGAAGTCATTGATGCAAAGTTACGTTATCCAAACACGGCACTTCTCTATATCGAATTTGACGCGACTCAATTTCAGAATATCCCGGTTATTTCGTGTGAGCCAAAAGGTCGGATCATTCGTGTCCCAACGACATATAACCCGGAAACGCGCACTTATTCAGGAGTATGGGATGGTTCATTTAAATGGGCTTACACCAACAACCCGGCCTGGGTATTTTACGACATCGTATTAACTGAACGTTTTGGACTTGGTCATCGAATTGAGGCGAGCCAATTAGACAGATGGGAACTGTATCGAATCGGTCAATATTGCGATCAGCTTGTTCCAGACGGGCGGGGTGGAAGTGGTACTGAGCCTCGTTTTACTTGTGACGTGTATATTCAGTCTCAGGCTGAGGCTTTTACAGTACTCCGTGATTTGGCTGCCATTTTCCGTGGCATGACTTACTGGGGAAATAATCAGCTTTGCGCTTTGGCAGATATGCCACGCGATGTGGACTATATATTCACACGAGCCAGTGTGATTGACGGACAGTTCACCTATGGTGGTGGTTCTGAGAAAAAGCGTTACACAACTGCAATGGTTAGCTGGAGCGACCCCGCGAACAACTTTCAGGATGCAATCGAGGCAGTATCAGATAACGACTTGGTTCGTCGCTACGGTGTCAATCAGCTTGATATGACAGCTATCGGCTGTATCCGGCAAACTGAGGCGAATAGGCGTGGACGCTGGGCGCTACTGACGAACAGCAAAGACCGAACCGTTAATTTCAATGTTGGATTAGACGGGGCCATTCCGTTACCCGGTCATATCATTGGCGTTGCAGATGAGATGTTATCTGGTCGGAAGATGGGCGGGCGCATTAGCTCAGCATCGGGCCGCAATATCACGCTTGATCGCGTGGCTGATGTAAAAGCTGGCGACCGGCTACTGGTTAATTTACCGAGCGGTGTAGCGCAGGGCAGGACGGTGCAGGCAGTCAACGGGAGAGTAATCACGGTTACTACGGCTTACAGTGAAATACCTGAGGCCGAGGGCGGCTGGTCTATCGATGCGGATGATTTAGCCATTCAGCAATATCGGGTTACTGGTATTTCTGATAATGACGATAACACTTACTCAATTTCTGCTGTGCAGCATGATCCTGACAAATATGAGCGAATTGATACGGGTGCTCGCATTGATGAACGGCCTATCAGCGTCATTCCGCCGGGTGTTCAACCTCCACCAACGAATGTGGTCATCGATAGTTTCTCCGCGCTCTCACAAGGACTCGCAGTAACTACCTTGCGTGTTACGTGGGAACCAGCAGCCAGCGCGATAGCATACGAGGCAGAGTGGCGGCGCGATAACGGAAATTGGATATCAGCACCACGGACATCGGCACAAGGATTCCAAGTTGAGGGGATTTATGCGGGACAATATCAGGCTCGTGTTCGTGCCATTAACCCCTCAGAGATATCCAGTATTTGGGCGAATGCGCAGGAAACCACATTAAACGGCAAAGAGGGCAACCCTCCTATGCCTGTCGGCTTTGCGGCTACCGGCATTCTCTTTGGTATTACTCTGAGCTGGGGTTATCCAGAAGGGGCCGAAGATTCGTTAAAAACAGAGATTGAATATAGCCTGTCTGCTGATGGCACTGATCCCTTATTATTGAGTGATGTACCGCATCCGCAACGGAACTACACCATGCAGGGGTTAAGGGCGGGCCAAGTGTTCTGGTTCCGCGCGCGGATCGTGGATAAATCCGGTAATCAGTCGCCCTGGATAGATTGGGTTCGTGGCATGTCCAGTACAGACACAAGTTCGATCCTTGAGTTTGTGGGCGATGAGTTCATTACAAACACCGTTGCAGGGCAGCAACTACTTAACGACGACTTCATGAATGCTGAGGCTATTCTTGAAACAGCAAACGCTAATAACGCCAGTATTCGACAGCAGTGGGCGCAGTATGGGGAGAATAAAGCGGGAATTGTTGAGCTATGGACGACTCAGGCTGATGCGGCCAGAGCATTTGCAGAATATCAATTACTTGTTACAGCGACCTTTGAAGACCAAACCGCCGCTATTGACCAAAAAATGACGGCAGTTGTTGATGCTGATGGCGCAAGTGCAA
>NZ_HE997643.1:49369-191491 GCF_000312485.1 Yersinia massiliensis CCUG 53443
CCATTACAGCTCCATCCGGTCAGAATGTCATTACTGGCTCCGGAACTCAATGGGCTAACAATGTTATGGGTGTTGCGATTGGACAGGCATTGTATGTCACAAGAACAGATGGAAACACATTGGTTTACGAAATATTGGCTGTAGACAGTGATACGAAAATTAGAATTAATGGAAATATTGTTGATTCTTTGACTAATTCAAATTATGCAATTCATACCACTGTTTCTAATTCATACTCTGCATTAGCGCGTGAGTCATCAGCTCAATTAGGATTTTATCAACAGTTGTTTAAAGATTGGCAAAGTATCACAACAAGTTCAGGAAATGTAACAATTATTGCCCCTGATGGTTCCACTGTGGTTATTCCTTCATTGACTCAAATGTCGCAAGATATAAATGGTAAAGTTAGTCAGCAGCAATTGTCTAACATTGGAGTTGGATTGCCAACGCTGGTCGGTTTAACCGCTCTGGATTGGCAGCAACAGGACTTTATGACAGGCGCTAACTATATTAGCTCTAATAACGTCTGGACCAACACTCCGGCTGGTGTCAGCTATAATGCGGGAACTGGGGTCAGTATAACCATCGATTATATATCCAGTAATTCAACTCGCATCGGATTCACATTAGTTCCCGACACGACGCTGGCTACTAACTTCAGGGTTTATAAAATCCTGTCTGTAGGGGCAAAAGGATCTAGGGTATTTACTGTAAGGGAAGAACTGACCTCGGCCAATCCGGTACCAATTGCTGGCGGGGGGACTGGGTCTAACACTCTCAGCAGTGCTCAATCAGCTCTTGGAATAGTTGCTGATGCATTCGGGGCAAGCCAGGTTGCAAACACCGCGTGGATTAATGCGACCTTGCAAAATGGATGGTCTGCCGCTTCTGGAGGGAGGGCTGTATATCGCAAAGTTCTGGGTATAGTTTTCATTCACCTTAATCTTGTTCCCGGGACAGCTACTGACGGCACAGTATTATTTACCCTACCTGATGGTTATAGGCCTGCATTTGCTACATCTTTACTTTCTTTTGCGGCCTCATCTTCGGCACCGTTGCCCGCGAGAGTGAATATTCAGCCAAATGGGCAAGTAACTATAACGCAAACAGCGGCCACATATGGCGTAACTATTATGTCCAGTTTCACAATTCAGTAGGATAAATGAATGCAAAAAGTTAATGAAATCACGGCGGATGGGTTCTATATCTGCGACCATATTGAAGGTGAGTTGCCATCTAATTGGACAATCGATCTTGCTGGGGATGGTTACTATAAAGCTCAATATCAAAATGGGTCGCGCAACCCAGAAACGGGTGAATGGACAGGCGGAACGTGGGTGGAGACAAGCGGCCCGTCACCTGAAGATATAGAGATTTTAAAAGAATCACTTATTGCTGCCGCCAACGTTGAAAAAGACTCCCTTATGTCTCATGCATCGGACATGATCGGTGCTATTACAGATGAGATTGAGGGACTGGAGGATAGCGAAGAAGATGTTCCGGTAAAATTGCGTTCTGACTTGAAAGCGTGGAAGCAATATCGAGTGAAGGTGAAAAACGTCGATGTTTCACTTGCGCCGGATATTGAGTGGCCGACAGCGCCGGAGTGATGGGTGGGCAGGGATGCCCATTGAGGTGGGGTGACATATTAGTGACGCATCTATAGTGCCGAAGAAGTGTCACTGGTATGTCACTGTTAGCCATGATGACGCTTGTGAATGCAGATTAGGCCAGTATTTACAATGAGTTATATATACTACGACGTTCTTCTAAGCCGTAGGTCACAGGTTCGAGCCCTGTAGGGCGTACCATTAAGAATCAACGACTTACACAACTTTAAGCAATTCCAAATTGTCTGCGTGGGACGAATTTGGGACATGCCCATCAAAAATACTATCAATTTGCTTGGCGTGAGCGCTTAAATGACGTGGTGCGAGATGTGCATATCTCTGAACCATTTCAATAGATTCCCAACCCCCCATTTCTTGTAAAACTGTCAGCGGAACACCTGCCTGAACTAACCAGCTAGCCCATGTGTGCCGTAGGTCATGAAAGCGGAAGTTTTCAATGCCCGATCTCTTTAATACAAGATTCCCATCGCCGTAGAATTTTCAGGTCTAATCCCATCAAAAGTAAGGAGCCGATCTCAATGCTGTGATGAGGACGGGTTAATTATTTCAGGTGTTATGGCTGGATTAAATAGTAAACACCCAGTGGTCCATAACTTGTTGTTTGATGATTACGTATTTGGGAAAACCTTCATGCAGTTATCCAAAGAGCATCACTGCTCAGATGGGCATATTGGCAAAAAGCTACAGAACGCAGAGGGGGTTATTGACGGCTATCTGATGGCGCTAAAGTAAAGCTCGAAATGGATAAACAAGTCAGGCTCGTTGCTTGACGATATGCGGTCAACGCATTGGTAGGTGTTGATGCCGGAACCATAACCGGCTTCAAATGATAGTTAACCACATGAAATCGTTAACGTACGTGTTCAGGCTCGCTTTGGTGGGCTTTTTTGTCTTGAGGTAAAAAGCATCCTTTGAACTGAGTTGAGAAAATTCCTACGCAAGTCAACCCCTGATCCGATGGTCAATAATTCCCCAAAGAACGACAATGAATTATGAAAGTAAAATAAAAAACATTGACCTTGGTCATTTTTTTGTGTTTTACCATAAAAATCTACAATTACTTAATGTAAGTGATTGAAACTCGTTTGGAATATAAAATGAAAAAGCAATTGACTGTGTTGGCCTTTCTGATTTTATGCGCAACGGCTGCGCACGCAGCACCCCCAACAGCTGAATTAAAAGTTAAAGGGAAAATAGGTGTTCCGACATGTAATATTAATGCACCAGACAGCGGTATTTATAATTTTGGTAATATAAGTTCAACTCAGATTAAATCAGGCACAACAACGACTGAATTACCTAAAATGAGTAAAAGTTGGACAATAATCTGTGATGCCCCGACTTACCTGAACGTAACCCCTGTTGATAATCGGGCAGCTACAGCGAGTTCGACTGAAACTAAGGCAAGATTTGGTCTGGGTTCTATCAACGGCAACGGAAAAATTGGATTCTACTGGGTGGTGCTGTCGAATGCCAAGGTTGATAATCAGCCATCCAATCTGTACTACACGAGTACCAATGCTTTTGCTTCTGTTGCCACCTCAGCAAATCTTTGGTCTGGTTCTGTTACAGGCTGGGCATCTGCTGCAAACACCCAAACGGCAGGTAAAGTATTTAGTGCTGATTTTGAGGTCCAACCGGTATTGGCTGGTGTAACTGATATGAAAGGCACTATCACTGAAGATACTAAAATTGATGGCTCTTTGACGATGAATTTTGCCTTTGGTATCTAGCAGCGCAATCTGGCTGCGTAATAATCGACAAGCGGTGTCGTTGAGAGCGACGCCAGCCGGGGCTATGGGGTCGACTGTTCAATTAACACCGAATGTTCTACCTGCGGGCGCTACCGATAAAACTGGCGTATGGACAACCTCTGACGCAACCAAGGCAACGGTTAGCTCAATTGGTTTGGTCACACGCGTTGCAGTCGGCACGGCGACAATCACATTCACCACGAATGATGGCGCTAAAACCGGAACGAGTAATATCACTACCACGGCGTAATTATCACAAAGAGCATCTTATTGGTGCTCTTGATGATTTTGCTTTCAGTAGATTCCTGGCACTTTATTTACATTGTTATATTTGCATTGAATATTCTTGAGATTAGTTTGGCTAAGGAGGAGCTAGCCTTGTATTTCACATTCTTGAAACAAGGTATCAACATGAAATTATTTCTAAGCATCCTACTTATATCAAGTCCGGCGTTTTCTGTTTCTTCTTCGACAAATGAAAATATACCAGTGCCAGCGATAGCTCTAGTATCAGAAGCAGCGTGTATTCGCAGCTATTCGGTGAAAGAGCATACTGCATGTATAAAACTAGTGGAATCATCAATAGTTAAAGCTTACTGGGCTGGGAAAATGCGTCAATTTTGCAGGTCGCCATTCAATAAAAGTGCTGGGAAAGACAGGCAATGCAGGGAGGTTAAGATGCTTTCCTGCGCATTAGATGAGATGAGTAGTAGGTATCTTGAAGAGTAAATAATAGTACCGACACAAGCAAAGCCCTACATGGGTTTTGCTTTCGGACGCATCCGTGCACTGATGATGTTTATTTTGAAAGTTGATCGTTTTAAACGATCAATATCGCGTTATTGATCTGTACAAACAATTATAACCTTATTGTCAATATTGTTATCGTTAATTATTCAGAAAGAATGAGCGATATAATTATGAAAAATAAAATGAAGATTGGACTTCTGGTGTTGTGCTTTTCATCTCTTTATCAGGTCACAGCTAATGCGAATGATTCAATTTCAAGTAATGATGTGCCGCAGTTAATTGAGCGAAATATTGAAATATATCCTTCTCGTGCCTGGGCGCACGATAAAGAAGGGTATGTGAAGATTACTTATGATATTAACGCTGCCGGAAAGGTTGAGAACGCAAAGGTTGTTGAGGCCGAACCTAAGAATCTCTTTGAGAAATCAGCCTTAGACTCTATCTATAAATGGAAGTATGAGCCTAATAAGCCAACCCGTGGCATGGAAGTCACCATAAACTACAAGAAGCCGAAATAAGGTAGCAGATGCAAATTAGACCCGCTGAGTGCGGGTTTTAGCATTCAACCTGAAACCAATCATCAGCCCTATATTAACCAACCAAGTCATCTGTTTTTTCCCCAGAAAATACTCTTTCGAGTTCTGTAGGCGTTAATAATGTTTGCCATGCGCTATTAATCCATCAATCACAATATCTGTAGGTACAACTCGGGTGTGAAACCAACGATTGCAGACCGCGAGTCTTAGTTGGTGAGATAGCTTTAGTCTAGTAGTCTGGGTAAATATGAATTCCATCAACACAAAGTCCACCGATGTTTATAACCCCATGACCTAGCAGTTCGAAGAGGTATGTTGCGACAAAAGAAAGGCTCATTATGCTTACCGCGACTAAAATTGTGGGAATGACATACTCTTTCATAACTCCTCCTTGAGTGACGTTAATAACGGGCTGTCTCATAAACGAAATGATGCCATTGCACCATTGCATGAACCACCCTGACGTATAGCAAGCATATATAGGGCCTAAAATTGACTAAATCATTAGGCTCTTGGACGCCATAGCGGCTTTAATTATCACGTCTCTTCGAACTTATCTACCTATAAACGGAATTTTTCACTCTGTTTCTAATGTTAGTTTCTTTTAAGCGTCGTAGATCGAATATTGTGCAATACAAACACTGGGGATATACCAAGGAGAGGCTGATGAGTCACAGGCCTAATGAAATACTAAGCCTGAAACTCGTCACCCAATCTTCCTTTGGTAAGATATTCTTTCTTATGTCGCTAATGATCAGGGAAGAATACGTTTTCCATTTTCATCTAGCAGATAAGTCAGTAGCGCAGTGCCGTCATTATCGACGCGAAACTCACCGTAACGCGCACTAGCGAAACGTTCGGCATTCCCTTCCTGAAAGAAATAGCTCGGCGTACCAATATTTAATGAACCGGATGAAAGATGATACTTCATCACTATTTCCTGCGCCTGAAGAGGTTGCCCTTGATCAAATACTGCATTCGTCACATGCCGTTGCTCATCTAAATTCAAGACCAATCTTCCGCTAGGCTGTATGCAGGCATTTGTATCCTCAAGGCAAGCCTCGCGCTGCTGATACATTGTCTGTTGTAATGGTTGAGTCAGCGCATAATTTAGCACCATATAATCCCCTTGCATCAGGGATCGTGGGTCTACCGGAGCCAGTTCTAGGATCACTATCGCGCCGTGCTTTAATAGCTGCTCTTTCATGTAAATAGAAGCATTGGTCACGATGAGTGCCAATACCACCACACCAACAGCTAACCATTTCAGAATAGGCTTAGTTTGCATAATGGGCTCCAGAATTCGCGGGGAGTAACTTTTTCGCCGCCAGCGCGAGTCCCAAAAGAACCACTCCAGTCACGACCAGTAACAGCGATTTGTGTAAGAGCGTGATACTCAGGAAGTAATACCAGTAGATCAGGTACAGCATTAAAAAGACTGCAGAAATGACTAACTCTTCTTTGCTGCCCTGATACCGTGCTGCCAGCAGTAATATCAAGCCAAAGCCGATACCCGGCGCGAATAAAGCAATGGCACCACAAAGTAATGCGGCAGGAAGATAAACCACCGTATTAGGCGTTCGGAAGGCAAAAGCCTGCACTGCCGCGCACAGTAGCAGACCGGCGGCGATGCCACGCCCCAACATTAGTGGGAGGTAAGCGGTTGCCGAGAAATTCCAAAACAGTTCATCAAAGCTATTGGAATGAATGCTGGCGAGGCATAACAGTGCCAAACCCGCCGGGATCCCATGCCTCAGACTGGCTATCAGTTCACGTCGAATCGCATTGTGCGGTGCATCCTGCTGGGTAATCACCCCGATCCAACTTGCCAGAATAACTGCGACCAGCAGCGGTATGGCAATCGTCGTAATCGATGATGTGAAATGAGCACTAATAAGATAGCCCGAGGACAGCACCAGAATGAACACGAAAGCAGTGACTGCCATAAAACGATAAGGCCGGCTCGGCATCACTATCGCCATCACTGCCAACACTGGCAAGCACCACAGCGAATCAATAAAGATATTGCTGTCCCAGTCAGGGTTAGTCAGCAGATAAACGCTAAAACACAAACCACAGGTGGCAGCAATCGCCCACGCCAAGCCAATGTGTTGCTTACCAACCCCCCGTGCCCGCAGCAATCTGGCGGCCAGTGCCGCAATGATAAGCGAAGGAACCAACAGCGTGACACCCGACAGAGAATCTAGCAACCCCATGATATATAGAAGTAAAACCAATAACATGAGGATGATAAAGGCAGCCACCCAGCCGCCCAATGCCAGTACTGCCCGTAGGTACCAAGGCAAATGGATAGAGTGATCTATCTGAGTGATTTCAGTCACTTGTTCATCATTCAATAATTGTTGTTGACGAAGTTCTTGTAACAGCGCAGCCATTGCATCTGGTGCAACATCCTTAGTGTGCCGCTGATATAACTGCCGCCGCCAATGCAGCAACATAGCCCCGCCGCCCGTCAGCCATAACGCGATCACGCACCCCGTCAAAAACAAGGTGTCAACATCCCATGAATGGTCAAAGATCCGTATGATGAAGGCACTTCCCACGAACATGGCGCTTATGACACCCAACGTCAGCATGCATAAATCTGGGCGGCGATAGCGGTAATAACCATATCCGGCGAGAAGTGTTATCCCCCAGAAAATGAGCGCAATTTTCCCCGCATAAAATCCGCCCCAAGCAAAGAAAGACGCCGCCGCGGCTGGTGTGATCGTTACTAACAAATACGCGGCCATGAGGCGGGGTAACCAACGACTAACTAGCCAACTCTGAGGGTCACGCTTCTGGGCATACTCAGCCAGTGCTTCGCGGAAAATCAGGCAACATGCCTGTACTGCAAAATAAAGATAGAGCGTGATATCACTAAGCCAATAGAAAGATCCCGACGAGAAATTATCCAAAAAGAAGGGAATGCGACTGGCGTAATAAAGCTGGAACGCTAGATTGGCAATGACCCACGTACAGAACCATAAACCATTGCGACGACCAATGATCGCCAGAGGCAGAAGTACTAACGTCCATGCGCGGAAAAGCTCCCAGCTATCGGCACCGGTTTGATATATCTGGCCGTAAAGCGCAAATAACCCACCAAAACTCAACCCTAATGCCAGTAGTGCTGATTGGGAGACAGTGTCATACCAGCGCCACCAGACCACCACGGTTAAAGCGATAATCAGCAATTCAACCAGACCGAACTTCGCCATTTTTGGCATGGCTGCCCAGTTCCACGCAATGAAAAACACCATTCCCGCGACGAGTGCTAAAAATCCCAATGAAGTCAAAAACAGAGTCAGAAATCTGCGCCACCCTGATAAATCGGGTCGGACACCGCAATAGTAGAGGATTTTCAGGTAAGCCGTGGGTGTTAACCGGCTGCTTTCCGTGGATGGGGAATTGAGTAGCACGGGGAGGGAACGACATAGGCTTTCCGCTGCCTCCGATGGCATGACGCAATTATTATGCGACGACAGATCCATACTGATTTCCTTTCAGAGGGGTATTGTCTATGGCTTACACGCCATATTATTTGCTGATAATTACATATCACGGCCAGCGAGTCGGACATTTCTTTATTTTCCGAATAAGCGACCAGTTCTTTCAGAATAGTAATTGAGATCTTCTGACAATGATAGTTGGCTTTAGGTTTCACTGAATAAATCAGGTTTAGGTATAACGTCCGCTTGTCACTTACTTCCCTAGATTGTGCAACCTAAGAAGCCCATTCAGTTTATGAGCACTCACTGTTTGGCTAGTCCAGCCCAAACACCGGAAAAATATTGAGTACAAAGCAAATTAACACCTCATAAGCTTATACATAGATTAGATAATATTAGAAATTTATGTCATTTGTAAAATGTCACTTATTAGGCGTATAAAAAAGGTGTCAATTAAACTGAAAACGAACGATTCGCAGGATGCTTTTATTTATGCGGACAAGGAGGTAATTTGAGTATTATTTCAATTCCAGAATTTGAACATCTTCCCGTTGAGGCCCAATTGCGTTATCAGGATCAGGTTGAAAAACATGGTCGGATAACTAACATGAAACGGACCTTACTATATTCCCCAAGTGCTTTTGATGCTTTAATGTCTTGGTATCCTCTATTTGAGGAATTAAAAGTATTAGTTGGTGAGCGCGCTGCACTCTTCTACGCATACGCCATTTCTACACAAAATGACTGCCTAATATGCAGTACGTTTTTCGTTAAAATTCTTAAGGATAGAAACATTTCCTTTGATGACTTTGCTTTTGACGATAAAGAGCAATTACTCATCGACTATGGTCGGGAAATTGTGCGTCATCCCCAGAATATTGATGATGCTATCTTTCATGCATTACAACGGCAATTCGATGAGCCTGGCATTGTCCTGCTGACCGCTTTTGCTGGGTTAATGATAGCAACTAATTTAATTAATACAGTATTAAAAGTTCCTTTAGATGAATATTTGTTTGAGTACACCAAGGAAGTCTAACGCGACATATCCACCCTGAAAATTAAAAATAATATTATTATTTAGTTGGAGATTAATGACTATGGCCGCACAGTTTGCCAATAAAACAGTATTTATTACTGGGGCAGCAAAAGGGCAAGGAAAAGCAGTGGCAATTGCTTTCGCTAGAGAAGGTGCAAACATTATTGCCTTCGATCTTGGCAAAAAAATATCCTACCCAGAATATAATCAGGCTTCCGTTGACGATCTTGCGCAATTAAAGCAAGAAGTTGAGCAAGCCGGGGGCCAGATACTCACTTTTACCGGAGACGTTCGTCATGCTCAGGAAGTGAGTTCTGCTGTAGAGCAAGGGGTGGCCCGTTTTGGCACCATTGATATCCTATTTAATAATGCGGGCATCTGCGCTTATGGGTTATCCCATGAGCTGACGGAAGAGGCTTGGGACACCATGTTGGATATCAACTTGAAAGGTGCCTGGCTGGTATCGAAATACGTGATCCCCCATTTTATTCGTCAGAAAAGTGGCGTCATCATCACTAATTCATCCATTGGTGGCCTGCGGGGTATGAACCGGCTGTCGCATTATGCAGCCTCCAAGTTTGCCCTTATTGGCTTGACCAAGTCTCAGGCTATCGAACTGGCTCCTTATAACGTTCGAGCGATTAGCATTCATCCTACCGGCGTCAATACTGCCATGAACGATGGATTGGCGGCGATGGAAGGCGCGACCCCACGAGAGATTGCCGAACGCTCAGCAGGTAATCTTTTACCTGTCCCCTGGATTGAGCCGGAAGATGTCGCCGATTCTGTTCTGTTCCTCGCGAGCGATAAAGCTCGTTTCATTACTGGCAGCCAGTTTGTTTTAGATGCCGGTCTTCTCACCAGATAAAGGATTATGATGAAAAACATAATAATAAAGCCGCTATTTCTTACTGCGCTGTTGGTCACGTCGCTGCTCAGTGGTAGTGCGTTAGCAGAAGTCATCAAAGTCGGCACCATGGGAACCTATGAGCCCTTCAGTTATCAGGATGAGAAAGGGCAACTGGCAGGGTACGATCTCGATGTCTTGCGTGAAGTTGCCAAGCGTGACCCCAGCCTACAGTTCGAGTTTATCGCATCACCGTGGGATACGCTGTTTCCAGGGTTGGACGCTGATCGTTTTCAGGTTTTGGCCCAACAACTCACCTCTAACCCAGATCGGGTGAAGCGTTATGCGTTGACGGATCAACGTTATTTTACCTGCGTCTCACAGATTATCGTGAAGGCCGGTCGCAACGATATTCATTCGTTGCAGGACTTGAAAGGCAAGAGAGTTGGGCTGACGGTGGGCGACTCATTTACCCGCCTAGTGGAAGATTGGAACAAGCAGCATGACAATATCCTAGATATCGTTTACTACGAACAGGATATTTCAACCATCCTGCAAGATATCGCCACCGGACGCATCGACGCGACCGTCAATGATCCCATCATGGCACAAAGCAAGGCAGCCAAGCAGGGCTTGAACATCAGCGTAGTGGGTGAACGTCTGGCTGCTGAGCCGACATTCTTTGTGTCGAAGAAAGATCCCGCAGGGTTGGCACTGAAACAGAGGATTGATGCCGCTCTGCGCTCACTGCACGAAGATGGCACTCTATCACGTCTTTCTGTCGAACGTTTTGGCGTCGATTATACCCAATAGCACTCCCGATTTGGTTTTGAGCCATCGCTGGATAGGGCCTGTGCCTGATACTTTCGTCAGGTACACCGGCCTGAGTGTTTTATCCGTGGGACGTCCGAATTAAAATGGAAAAATGATGTGATGGTTCAGCTATTTGATGTTCAGTATATGATCGATTCGATCCCCGCCATTGCGAAAGGCATTCCTGTTACTCTGTCGATTACGCTGGTTGCCTTTATCTTCGGTGCTTTCATCGGGCTAGCAGTGGCGTTGCTGCGTATCTACCGAGTTGCCGGATTTACACAACTGGTTATCCTGTACGTTTCTTTTATGCGTGGCACTCCACTGGTGGTTCAGATTTTCCTCGCTTATTACGGTATCCCAGTGCTGCTGCGTGTGCTGGCGATACAAACTAATATCGGTCAGATTCCTGCCATTTATTTTGTTTACGTTGCCTTTTCTCTCAATGTCGGGGCTTACCTTTCCGAAACCATACGTTCGGCGATTCTGTCTGTGGCACCGGGGCAGTTCGAGGCAGCCTATTCTATTGGTATGAATACCCCGCAAGCCCTGAGCAAAATTGTATTGCCGCAGGCGTTGACGGTGGCACTGCCTAATATTGGTAACCAATTCATTATGTTGCTCAAGGATACTTCTCTGGCATTTATCGCCGCAGTACCTGAAATCATGGGAGAAGCAAAGATTATTGCCGGCCGAACATCCCAGTTTTTCGAGGTTTATGTGGTCGCAGCGCTGATTTACTGGGCAATCTGCCTAATCTGCGAATTGATATTGAATCTATTGGAGCGCCGATCAAGAAAGCATACCGCTAAAGGAGCCAAATATGATTGAAGTAAGCGGGCTTGAAAAATATTACGCGGGAAATCATGTCTTGAAAGGGATTGATTTCCACATTCAGCAATCAGAAACGGTTGCCATTATCGGACCCTCCGGCTCAGGAAAGTCGACGCTGATTCGCTGCCTGAATCTTCTTGAAAAACCAACGGCTGGGGCTATTCGCATCGACCAGCAGCAGGTCCAAGCGACAGCACTCAACAAAAACGCCATTCATGAATTACGGCAACATACTGGCATGGTGTTCCAGTCATTTAACTTGTTCCCGCATCTCACCGCACTGGAAAATGTGACTCAGGGCTTGATCACTGTGCGTCGTAAATCGCGTGCCCAAGCTCGGGAAGAGGGGATGCATTTTCTCACCAAAGTTGGCATGGCACAGAAAGCGCAGAGCTATCCAGCCCAATTATCTGGGGGGCAGCAGCAACGTGTGGCTATCGCTCGTACTCTCGCCATGCAGCCTAAAGTGGTGTTGATGGACGAACCGACTTCTGCATTGGACCCTGAATTGGTCCATGAGGTGCTAAAGGTTATCCGTGCTATCGCGCAAGAGACCATAACGACGGTGATTGTGACTCACGAACTGCGTTTTGCTCAGGAGGTGGCCGATCGAGTGATGTTCATTGATGGTGGGAAGATAGTTGAATTCGCTTCACCGGAAGAAATATTCCAGCGTCCTAAACAGCCTCGAACTGCATTGTTTCTGAGCAAATTTTTAGACGCGGAGTACAGCATTTGACCACCCAAAAGCCCAGGTATTTTCGATAACTGTTCGGCTAACCCTATCCAAACACCAGATAAAACGCCGGTGCTGAGTGCAAGGCAAATCAGCAACCGACGTTCACTTTCGTCATGACACTATCGCCAGTGCCCCCAGTCCAATGAACAGACCGGCAATCGTTGCACTCATCAGATTGGAGAGCGTCGCGGCAAGCAAAGCGCGCAATCCTAAACGTGCAATATCCGATGCGCGCTCTGGTGCTACGGCGCTAAAGGCACCCACTACGACTGCGATTGAGCCAAAGTTGGCAAAGCCACAGAGCGCAAAAGAGATTACGGCGATTGTTTTTGGATCCAAGGCACCCGCAGCATCCTTGAGATAAGGTGAGAAATTCACATAAGCCACAAACTCGTTGATCGCGAGTTTTTGTCCAATCAATCCACCGGCCAGTGCGGAGTTATCCCAGCTAACGCCCATGATGTATGCCAACGGTGAGAAAATATAACCCAGTAAACTTTCAAGGCTGACGTTTGGCCAACCAAACAATCCGCTGAGGCCACCAATGATGCCATTGATCAACGCGATTAAGGCAACAAACGCCATGACCACCGTTGCTACGCCCACGGCAATTTTAAGCCCCAACATTGCACCGCTGGCCGCGGCTTCAATGATGCTAGCTGGACGTTTATCGCTAAATGACATTTGGCTAAACTCAACCTGAGACTCTTCCGTGGCGGGGCTTAGCATACGTGCAAATAATATCCCGCCGGGGATAGCCATCAATGATGCGGCCAGTAAGTATTCAATGGGAACGCCTAAACCCGCATAGCCAACCAGCATTGAACCCGCGATTGATGCCATTCCGCTGCAAATGACCGTAAACAGCTCATTCTGATTCATTTTATTAATAAAGGGTTTGAGTACGGCTGGAAGCTCATTTTGTCCGAGAAATATCGTGGTGACTGCGGCAAAAGCTTCCACTTTGCTCACGCGCATCATTTTTTGGAAGACATAACCGAGAATATCAATGAGCCAGCCCATGACACCGATGTAATAAAGAATGGATATCAGCGAGGTAATAAAAATAATCGCGGGTAATACGTGAAAGGCAAAAACAAATCCAGCGCCGTCAAATAACAGATCCATTTTGGGGCCAACCAAGCCACCAAAAATAAATGAGCTGCCCGCATCGCTGTACGAGATAACTTTGTTAACGCCACCGGCAATAGAATTAATCAGCCATTTGCCCGCAGGGACATACAGCATGATGGCACCTAAAATAATCTGTAAAAGCAGCGCCGTGCCCACTGTTCTTATACTGATTTTTTTTCGGTTATTAGAAAATATAAAGGCAATTAAAAGAAGGATACCAATACCGAGTAAGCTGCGTAATAAGTCCATAAATCTATTCCTTCAATAAATACGTCCATACCTGAAAGGCGATGAGAGCATACAGATGCCCGTCCACCTTTCAGGTAGTCGCTATCATTTAATGTTTAATATCAGGATAAAACTTAAGGAATAACGCTGTTTTTAGGCTGCAGCCTCTTGATAACAACATGCAATTTGAGCCGCCAGTTTTGCATTATTGAATACCAATTGAATGTTTGAGTGCAGGCTATCGCCACCGGTCAGCTCTGCCACTCTCGCCAGCAGGAACGGCGTGCTATCTTTACCATGGACGCCTTGCTCTATCGATTCTTGCACTGCCTGCTCAATGGCGGCATTGATTTTGGCTTCAGGCATCGCGAACTGCTCAGGGATCGGGTTGGCAATCACCATGCCACCCGCCAAACCTGACTGCCACTTGGTCGCCATCGCCTTGGCAATTTGCTCTGGCTCATCGAGTTGGATGCTGACGGAGAACGGGCTTGTCCGGCAGAAAAAGGCGGGTAATACCTGAGTCTGATAACCAATCAAGGGTACACCGTGCGTTTCAAGATATTCTGTGGTTAATCCTAAATCCAGAATCGATTTGGCGCCCGCGCAAACCACCGCCACGTTGGTTTTCGCCAACTCTTGCAGATCGGCTGAAATATCAAACGTCAGTTCTGCACCACGGTGAACGCCACCAATACCACCAGTGGCAAAAACATGAATACCCGCCATTTCGGCGATAATCATCGTTGATGCGACGGTCGTCGCGCCGTTTTTCCCAGCCGCGACGATAAAGGGCAGATCGCGGCGGCTCACTTTCGCTACCTTGTGACCCTCCTTGCCGAGCAATTCAATCTCCTCACGAGATAAGCCTGCTTTCATTCGACCGTTAATAATTGCAATCGTGGCGGGTACCGCGCCGTTTTCACGAATTTGCTGTTCAACGGCCAACGCTGTTTCTGCGTTTTGTGGATAAGGCATGCCATGAGAGATAATGGTCGATTCTAAAGCCACAACAGGACGATTATTGGCTAATGCTTCGGCCACTTCCGGTGAGATATCCAGAAATTCATTGGTCATAACGTTATTTTTCATGATTGTAATTCCAACAGTTTTTGAACACTGCCATTCGACAGATTAGGGTTATTAGTGAATTCGGAAGAAAGGGTTAATGCAGAGCATCCCTGCGCAAAACGAATGCTATCGGCAAGTGTCATATCTTCCAGCCAACAGCTGGCAAGTCCTGCCATCATGGCGTCGCCAGCGCCAGTGACATTCACGACATTGACCGGTAGAGGGCTGGACCAACCGTTTTGCCCATCAATTTCACTGTAATAAACACCGACTGATCCCATACTCAGTGCAATTCGCTGTACACCTTGTTCATGGAACCATTGAGCGACTCTAGGCGCATCTTGCGGGCTATTAATCGTCATTCCACTGAGGGTTTCCGCCTCTAGGCGATTCGGTTTTAGCGTGTGAATATGTGAAAGCCAATTGCGGATTTTGGGTGCTTTAAAGGCCGATACCGTATCAACAAAAATTGGAATGCTGCCTGCGTGGCTAAATAGCCATGCCAGCGCATCATCCGTAAGATTGCAGTCAACGACTAATACGCCTGCATGGTGAATGAGATCTTTTGATGTTGCTAATAATGCCGGTGTCAGTTTTTCTAATATTCGCATGTCATTAATCGCCACCAGCATTTCGCCATTATGATCTAATAAAGAGACATAAGTTGATGTGCTTTCGCCATGCAGTTTATGGAAATTATCAATATGAACACCGGCTAATTTTGCCTGTTCTAATAAGGTATCACCGTAAAAGTCATCGCCTACGACAGAAATTAAATGGCACTCACGCCCTAATAAGGCAATGTTCTGCGCTATATTTCGGCCGACGCCGCCGGGAGTGCACTTTATTTTACCTGGGTTGGAATCTTCATAAACTAATTTAGAGGCAGAGTATCCACAAACATCCATATTAGTTGAACCGACGATAACAACATAGCTGTGCTCAGATAAGATATATCCTTTTCCCTTTATAAATCCCTTCTTCATTAAATTCATAATATGTCCTGCTACACCAGAGCGGCTAATACCCAAAATATCGGCAATATCCTGCTGGGGGATCAAAGGATCACGTCTCAGAAGCTGCAATATTTGCTTTTCTCGATTAGTCATATTGGACACTTGTTTGTTTTTAAACATACGTTTGTTTTAAGCCGCTACTGAAAAACAGTAAAGCGAGATTTAGACTTTTAAGAAGGAATTGGGAAGGTGATCGTATTTAGTGTGAATGTGTTTTCATTGGTTTTTATGTGAGCCACATCAAGAGATGAATTTGGCTATTTATCCCTTAATCCCAGCAAAACAAATCATTAAAAATGATACAGAATTTTATCCTTTAAATATCGCTTTAAAAACATATGGATAGACTAATTGTAGAAATAATCTAACTTTTGTTTGTTCAACTAATAATTATCGATTTTGAGTGATTCATCCGCTTGTACCTTACCTGTTGTAACGCGATCTGCCTCGCGTTTGGTCTAGTCGATTTTTATCCATAAATCAGCCACGGTGGGATGAGTAGGTCATTCCGATCCGTGTGTTTGCACTGGAACAATCCAATGGTAGTCAGCCATTCCTTGCGTTTAATATTATTTTTATTGTACTTATAATGAATTTATCTTGGGCGCTGAATGGAGTTCATATACTGACGAGCTTGGGCTCAATAATTTATGCTATTAGCTATCACATATAACTTAAATAATTAATCAATGATTTAAGGAAATGCGACGTGGTTTTTTGGAAGTATAGATAGGATGCAGCGTGATTTAATACTAATGCGAAATTCATAAAGCAGTCTAGGTCGGTTAATTCAATCCCAGTTTAATATGACACTTCCTAAAAAAAAGCCCTTACCACTGTCAATGTTGGTAAGGGATGCCAGTTTGGCCAACACCAGGGAAATCATAATAGGCCTATTTTACTGAAGGGAACGTTCCCGTCAATGTATATATTAATTCAATTAATTGAATTATAGATGTTCTGGATTTATTACCAACCTAACGTTTATCTGGATGTGAAGGCCTCTCATAATATTGCTGATTAGGATAGCAATCTGGCCATTGTTCATTTAGTCAATGCCTGTTTCAAGGCGTTTTCGGCCCGTATCGCAGCCTCATTCTCTCCGTGCTCACGTAATAATTGTACAAGCTGATGCAATTGTCCCGCTGTTAGCCCAACGCGCAGGCTAGCTCGCATATGTGACAATAATTGTGCTTCTACACCAGGCGTCGCTGCTAACGCGCCCACTGTCGCCAACTCGCGGCTTTGCCAGTCCAAATTGTCACGGGCAAAGATATCGCCGAACAGATGTGTTTGTAGAAACTGGTTAATGACTGGCGCAAATTCGAAAACTGGGCCTTGTACTGGAGCGCCCGATATTTTGGTCTGGTTGGCCGTTCCTACGTGACGGAGCTCTTCTCCGACGGGAATAGGGCTAACGGGCTCTTTGCCTATGGGGTCATTGATACCACGTTGTTTACGTGCTTCAACAACTTTCATAAATTCATTTAATGCATTAAGACTGCGGGGAAAACCGGTATAGGCATAAAGCTGAACAAGCACTTCTTTGATTTCATTTACGGTCAAACCAGCATCCAGCCCTTGATTTAGCGCCGCATTAAGTTTTTCCATATTACTGCTTGCCATAAACGATGAGATCAATGGGATGGCTTGCTGACGTGCAGATAACGTCTCGGATAACACTTGTTGATGGTTCATTTCTGAGGCTCCTTGTTTCGTAGGTGCGGCATTTGACGTCAGGTTGCAACTTAAAATCAGCAAAACCGCTGCCGTCAGTGATTTAATCCGTTTAGCATTATTCATTTGTCATTTTCTCCGTCCATTCAACGTTCTAGCTATCAACGTTCTAACTATCAACGTTCTAACTATCCGCAGACCCCGTCACGACCAAATCTGTTCTGGCATGACGCGGTGTTGCGCCATGAGAGTATTTATTTTCCTGATGGCGTGAAATGCTATCTCTGAGCTGAGTGACGCAGAGATATTGCATCGTCATGATTCTAACGATAGTGGCATGTCACCAGCCTGACGGTTTCCTGACAATGCTGTCAGTGACGCTTAATGAGAAATAGCATTCACAGGGTATAGGAGAAAAATGTCGTTAAGGATAGCGGTGGGTGAAAGGTTTTTTGTACCGGCGCTGTACATATTAGGTGCGGTTCTTGGGGAAGGGCGCACCTAGAGTGATTGCCGAGGCAAATAGGGGCTGGTGACGCGAATAGTGTCATGATGGCTATCACCATGAATAATATGCAGCGCACTTAGACGCCCTATTTCATAGTGCGGCAACTGCACTGTCGAAAGTGGTGGCAGAAACAATTCCCCTGTACCGACCATATTATCGTAACCCAACACACCAACATCATCGGGGATATGCAGTCCACGAGACAATAAAACCTGATAAACGACAAAGGCGACGCGATCATTGCCGCAGACGACGGCGTCAAATTGCGGTTGCGCCCCGTTGAAATGGTGCAAAACGATTTCTGCCGCATCGATATGATGACTTTCGCCAGTGGGCAGATAATGGTGTAGCAACCTGTCTGGATCGATCCCCATTTCTCGACAGGCACGTTCGAGGCCAGTCCGACGACGTGCGGTCGCGACAATACCTTCAGGCAGATGAATGCACAGCAGTTTTCTATAACCGGCCAGCAGCAAGGCTTTGACGCCCTGATATTGCCCTTCCTCATCATCGGGGATATAGGAGGGGAGAGCATCAGACAGACTTTCACAGTTCGCGAGTACGCAAGGTACGCTGAGTAGCTTCTTCGGGACTGGAACCTGTCGTAGCCCCATTGTTGTATAGATGATGCCATCTGGGCGATGGGCCAACAGCAGGTCGACCATTTTATCCGGCTCGTCGTTAGTAAACATATTGACGACAAAGCTGTTCCAGCCGTGCGCTCGCGCGGTTTCTTCAATCGAGAGGGTAATATCAACCGAAAAAGGCGTGGTCATCGTATCTAACGCCAGTACGCCAATGGTGCTGATTGTTGATTTCGCGCCTCTGATTTTTTTCGCCGACATATCCGAGACATATCCCAGTTTTTCCACGGCAGACATCACGGTTGCGTATGTTTCTGGCTTAAGCTGCTGAGGGTAATTCAGCGCCCTTGATACCGTCATCAAGGAGACATTTGCCAGTTTTGCGACATCTTTTAGCGACGCCATCTATCCTTCCTCTCGTTATTTCGGGCAACTTGCTGCCACGAAGATACCAGTAAAGTCACTCCATCGCCGTCACTCAATTACCGTTTATCAAAACATATCAATGAAAATGAGAGCTTCTTAACATTCTCTCAATGTTAACGTTAACTTTTGTGATTAACATCGAAAGATATCGCTTTTTTTGAGGCTAACGACAAATGTTAACGTTATCTTTTGCGAATTAGGACGCTAACGACCGAATTAGGAAGACGATGATGACGTTACTACTTCAGGCAAATAATGCCGTTAAAACATTGAAAGAATCGATAAACCCACGCTGGTATCCCCGTTTTCACCTCGCCCCGCAGGCCGGCTGGATGAATGACCCCAACGGCTTAATTTGGTTTGATGGGTATTATCACGTTTTTTACCAACATCATCCCTATACCCCAGTCTGGGGGCCAATGCATTGGGGACATGCGCGTAGCCGCGACATGGTGCACTGGGAACATCTCCCTATCGCTCTCGCCCCAGAAGGCCCAGAAGATAAGGACGGGTGTTTTTCAGGTTCGGCGGTATCCGATGGCGACAAGTTAGCACTTATCTATACCGGGCATAAATTCCATGGCACGCCCTGTGATGAAAATCTCTATCAGGTGCAATGTCTGGCAACCAGCCATGATGGGGTTAATTTCGAACGCAAGGGAATTGTTATCGATACACCTAAAGGCGTGCACCATTTCCGCGATCCGAAAGTTTGGCGAGAAAAAGAGGGTTGGTACATGGTCGTCGGCGCACGTGTCGCCGATATCGGCGAAGTACAGCTCTATCAGTCTGACGATCTTCACCACTGGCACTACGTCAACACGCTGGGCCAGTCCGATGAAAAGATGGGGTACATGTGGGAATGTCCGGATTTTTTCCCGCTTGCTGATAAGCACATTTTGATGTTCTCACCTCAGGGAATTGACGCTGAGGGATATGACTACAGAAATCTGTTCCAGAGCGGGTATTTGGTCGGTAAATGGCAAGAGGATGATTCTTACCAGATTGAGCAAAGGTTCCGTGAAATGGATCATGGCCACGATTTTTACGCCCCTCAATCTTTTGTTGCGCCTGACGGCCGTCGAATAGTGATGGGTTGGCTGGCCATGTGGGAATCTCCGATGCCGGAAAAAGCGGACGGTTGGGCTGGCATGCTCTCTTTACCACGAGAACTTACGCTGGATAAAAACGGCCAGTTGCGCATGAATCCGGTAAAGGAACTGGAATTATTGCGCGGTGATTGCCGACGGTGGCAGGTGAGTGAATTAAGCCATCAGACCATTGTGGTTGAGCAAGGTGGGCAGCCGATTGAAATTCAGTTGGATCTGAATATTCCCCTCAGCACGGCTGAGCAGTTTGGCCTCAATATTGGTCAGGGTGCCCGAATCTATGTGGATAGCCAGTCGCGGCGTTTAGTCGTAGAGCGTCATTATCCTCAATATGAATTGAGTGGCTATCGCAGCGTATCGCTTCCTGATGAAGAGCGACTGACTCTGCGTATTTACATCGATAGTTCCTCCGTCGAAGTGTTCGTCAATCACGGGGAATACACCCTCAGTAGCCGGATATATCCAGAAAAAGACAATCGTGATCTGTCGTTATTTAGTCATAACGGTCGGGCTGTTGTGTATGAAGCCCACGCCTGGTATCTCAACGCTTAATAATGAGAAAAAGAAAATGACTATCTGGACACTTGGTGATGCGGTGGTGGATTTATTGCCGCTAGAAAATATGCAATTCGAGGCCTGTGCGGGTGGTGCGCCTGTCAATGTCGCGGTGGGTGCTGCCATGCTTGGCCAGCAAAGTGGATTTATTGGCAGAGTGGGAAATGATCCCTTCGGCCATTTTTTACACCAAACCATGACCCTTGCCGGGGTCAATACACAGCATGTGGAATTCGATGAGATTCATCATACCAGCACGGTGCTGGTATCACTGGACCAGCACGGAGAGCGTCAGTTTGATTTTCTGGTTAACCCCTCGGCAGATCAGTATTTAAGTCTCGCGGCACTGGCTGATTTTCAGGCGGATATTCTTCATTTTTGCTCTTTAGCCTTAGTCTCCCCCACTTGCCGCGAAACGCTCAATTGCGCCTTGGAACGGATCCATACCGCCGGTGGTTTGGTGAGTTTTGACCTCAACGTGCGTGAGCAGATGTGGAGCAATCGCGATGAAATGCGATCAGAAATAGAGCGGGCGGCGTGGAAAGCCGACATCCTGAAAATGTCTGATGATGAGTGGTACTGGCTGACGGAAACGACTGATTTTAACCTCGCCAGACAACGGCTTGAAGCCTATCCAGCAAGATTAAAAGTGATCACCCGTGCAGAGCACGGTGCCATGGTTTTCTGGCAAAACCAGATATTTTGCTTCGGTGGTTACCCCGTCAACAGCCTTGATACCACTGGCGCTGGCGATGCGTTTATGGCTGGGTTACTCGCAGGCCTTACTGAGCATGGCTGGCCCCGCGTCTTATCGGCACTCACTGCGTTGGTGGAACAAGCAAGTGGCTGTGGTGCATTGGCCACTACGCAAAAAGGCGCACTCAAGGCGCTGCCAGAGAAAGATCGCTTGATAGCATTTATCGCCAATCAAAAGCCTTTGAGCTTGGAAATAAAACTGTAATTTTCAGAATGTCTGGATTGGGAAATATAAATGAAAATTAATATGCCGTTCAGTAACGATAAGTACCGCTATTCCTCTGGCTATTTGCTCTTTTTCTTTGCTGCTTGGTCGCTATGGTGGTCATTTTATGCCATGTGGTTAAAAAATAAATTAGGTCTGTCTGGGGCTGAACTCGGCATGCTCTATTCAGTTAACCAGATATTCAGCATGTTATTTATGATTATCTATGGTTTCTTACAAGACAAACTTGGCACACGTAAGCCGTTAATATGGCTGGTGGGTATTGTGATAACGCTGAGTGGGCCATTTTTAATCTATGTTTATGAACCGCTGCTGGTATCAAACTTTACGCAGGGGATGATATTCGGCGCGATATTTTTTGGTCTTGGTTATCTTGCTGGCTGTGGACTCGTTGATAGCTTTGTTGAAAAGATCAGCCGTCGTTTCAATTTTGAATTTGGTGTGGCGCGTTTCTGGGGCTGCTTGGGTTATGCTGCGGGAACCTTTGTCGGCGGTATTTTCTTTAGTATTAACCCCCATATTAATTTCTGGTGTGTGTCTGTTATGGGCATCCTATTCTTGATCGTTAATCTATTTTTCGATACGGAATCTGGCAGCGAACAAGTGATTGAGAAAAACCACGAAATAACACTGACTCGACAGGATTTTCTCACCATTTTTAAAGATAGTCAGTTCTGGTTCTTTGTGGTGTTTGTGGTGGGGACATGGTCATTTTACAGTATTTATGATCAGCAAATGTTCCCGGTGTTTTATACCGGACTATTTGAAAACCCTGAAATAGCGCCGCGCGTATACGGTTATTTGAACTCAGCACAGGTCTTTCTCGAAGCAGTCGGAATGGCAGTCATTCCTTTCCTGATTAATCGTATCGGGCCGAAGTCAGCGTTATTGCTTGGTGGCTTGATTATGACTTGTCGGATCCTAGGTTCTGCGGTGTTCAACGATATTTATATTATTTCCGTCATCAAGATGCTGCATGCACTGGAAGTCCCGTTGTTCGTTATTTCGGTATTTAAATTTAGTGTCGCAAACTTTGATAAGCGGCTGTCATCAACGATGTACTTAATCGGTTTCAATATTGCCAGTTCGATTGGGATTATCGTGTTGTCGTTCCCGATTGGCCGTCTGTTCGACAGAGTAGGGTATAACAATACTTTCTTTATTATGGCCGGCGTCGTCGTGCTGACGATTCTCTTCGGGTATTGCACGTTAAGTAAAAAGAAACACGAAGTGAATACGCTCGCCTACGAAAATTAATTGATCGAGATAAGCTAAACTTCATCCTAATGCTTATCGCACAAGGATGAAGTTTAGGAGAAGGGCAGAGTATCAATATCGAATCCATGCCCTTGTGGCTTTATTGGGTTTTAAATAACGCTTATTGAATACCGTCAGCGAAAGGAGATACCGCTATTTTTGCGGCTTCAGCTAATATTTCTCTTCTGCTTTGAGCATCTTTTACCGGCTGAGTAAAGTAGGTCACCAGAATTAATGGCGCATGATTATCAGGCCAGATCACTGCGATATCATTGGTTGTGCCATATTCCCCAGCGCCTGTTTTGTCGCCAACCTGCCAAGTTGCGGGCAAACCAGCTCTGATGCTAGCCGCACCGGTCGTATTGCCTTTTAGCCATCCGACCAACTGCGCCCGCTGAGATTTAGCCAAAGCATCACCTAGCGTCAGATTTTGCAGGCTTTCTGCCATTGCTTGTGGTGTCGAGGTGTCACGTTCGTCCCCAGGAATTGCTGTATTCAATTCAGGTTCTGGACGGTCTAGACGAAAAGATTTGTCCCCAATTGAACGAGCAAACTCGGTTAATTTAGCCGGACCACCGAGCTGGGTTAAAATCAGATTCATTGCTGTATTATCACTGTATTGCAAAGTTGCGGCACTTAACTCTGCCCACGTCATGCCTTCCTGCAATTTTTTCTCTGTAATCGGGCTCCAAGTCACCAGATCAGATTTTTTGAAGTGAATCCGCTCGTCCATTAGCGCTTGTTGCGTTTCACTTTTTTTGAGCAACGCGGCAGCGGCCATAACTTTACTGGTGCTACACATTGGAAAACGCTCATCTGCACGATAGTGGATTTGTGAGTTATCTGCCGTATTTATCAGTGTGACACCTAAACGCCCACCTGATTCTTTTTCGAGTGCCATCAGCTTTTGCTGAATTTTTGCATGTTCAACTGGGGTGTTCGCTTGGGCTATTGATGTGGAGAGACAAAGTGGCAACGCAGCGACAGACATGAAGAGGGTACGCTTCAATCCTGATTTCATTATTAACATTCCTTATGGGATGACATGCACTAAAAGTAACGCAACGGAAAGCATTATTACACAGACATCCTAAATTGATTCTTTACGTCGGGTCATTCAGCCACTCTATTATTTACTTCGCTTATACACATCTTGACATTTTTTACTCTATTCTCAGGAAGTTTACTCCACTCACTGGGCGAAGCTTATGAATAACTTAATGCAACAATTACAATCAATGCTTGGGCAGGGAACCAAAAAGAACGGTGAAGGTAATTCCAGTCTGAGCAATATGTTAGTACCCGGTGCCCTAGGGGGACTGGCGGGTTTACTGGTTGGCAGTAAATCATCCCGTAAGTTGCTGAGTAAATATGGTAGCAGTGCATTACTGGCGGGTGGCGGCGCAGTGTTAGGTACTGTGTTATGGAATAAATATAAAGATAAGATCCGCCAGAATCATCAAGATGAACCACAATATGGCCAACAGACTGCACCGGTAGACCAGCGTGTGCAACGATTGGTGATGGCATTAGTCTTTGCGGCAAAAAGCGATGGTCATATTGATGCGAAAGAGCGTGCTGTTATTGAGCAGAATATGCGAGAAGCCGGTATCGATGAGCAGGGGGCGCAGCTCGTGCAGCAAGCTATTGAGCAACCTCTGGACCCACAATTACTGGCTCGTGATATCAAAAATGAAGAAGAGGCGCTGGAACTCTACTTCCTCAGTTGCGCTGTGATTGATATAGACCATTTTATGGAACGCAGCTATCTTTCCGCACTGGGCGATGCACTTAAGATCCCGCAAGATGTGCGCGATGGAATAGAACAAGATATTCAACAGCAAAAAAAAGGCATCACAGAATAATTTCCCCCCAGGTGGTTTTTATTTTAAAACTAAAAACCACCCTATATTGCATTATGCAAAAAGTGAAATTGCTTTATTCAAAAATATAAAAATGAAAAGTGTGATCAGTAATCGCTTCTTTCATTCACCTCTATAACGTCATTGCTCAACATAGGCTTTCTTCTTCACGGATTCTTGAATCATCCATCGCTTTAGCTGCGCTTAAAATCAGTTGTCTAATCCAGCGGTTGGTCTCGTTATTATGAACTCTATGGTGCCAAATTAAGCGAACATTATACTTTTTGGGCGGGCTGGGTGAAGGGATGATAACCAAGGCGGCAGACTTAACAAAATGCCGTGCTAAACGTGTTGGAAGTACTGATGTTAGTTCACTGCCTTTCAACAGAAAAGGGATGCTAGAAAAGTAAGGAACGCAAATAACATCTGTTTGGCGCGCGTCATCAAAGGGTGTTGCTGTTACGACGTGCCCTGTCCTCCCGCCTTTCACACTGACGACAACACGTCGGTACTTTCCTATTTCTTGTGCGGATGGGATACGGCCAACTTTAGCGTAATAAGCCAGAGGGTGACTTTTATGTACCACAAAGCTAAACGATTCTTCGAATAAATCAGCTTGATGAAAATCAGCAGGTAACAATGAATCCGAATAAATCGCCATATCTAAAATACCATTTTCTATTTGGGTAAATAGCGTTTCAGTAATAAGCGTGATTTCAATACATAAATGAGGGGATATTTTAACAACATCGTTAATCACTTTGGATAAGATAACGAATATACCGTTATCTACGGCACCAATACGCACCAAACCACTTAGGCGCTTAGGATCAAATTGGGCTGGTTTGAGCAACTGATCAAGATCGAAAAGCCTTAAAACTACTTGTGGAAACAATGAGTTAGCTCGTTCTGTTGGTTTCATACCATAATGCATACGGATAAATAAGTCATCTTTGAATAACTTTCTCAAATGAGCTAATTGCCGACTTGCAGAGGCTTGGCTGATACCTAATTTTTCCGATGTCTTAGTCAGCGAGCCGGTTTCCATCAGCGTTTTGAAGAAGAATAAAATTTCGGTGTTAAATTTTGGAAACTCCATTGTTATAAAATTCCCTCGGTAAATTAAAGTTACAACCGTTCATCAAGCCATATTTTCCAACCTGATAATTTAAAATAACAATTATTTTTTGATCATATCTGATGATGCATATGCAATCTCAAGCTGAGATCACATTTCCTTTTATTGAATAATTCTATTCCACCTTGAGTGCATGTTCCGAATAATACACATCTATATAATCGATTTTAGTCAATGAGTAAGCACATAACTCTAATCACTTACAAGTTGATGATAGGTCAATAATATTTATCAGCAATATAATAAAGCGATACAGAATGTTTAATTTATTTTTACTATTAGCATATAAGGAAGCTTCTGTATGATAAAGATAAGACTAAGACGTATTCTTGTTCCCACTCTATTGTTGGCTGCTACAGCAGCATTTATACCGTCAACCGTACAGGCTATTGGTGGACCCAGCGGACCTAAAGTTGATTATCAGGTTCCCGGTAAGATTGGTGAAATTATTATGAACCCTTACGAAATTGCGCCCCTGACTGCCATTATCAAAAATGGGGGATATGTGCTCAAAGACGCAATGGTGCGAATTGTTCCAAAAGATAAAGGGCAGGAAATAAAATATACCATTGCGAATAAAAATCTCTTAACCCACGGCGGCATTCCAATCTTTGGGCTCTATTCTGATTATGTTAATACAGTTGAAGTCGAATACACTCGAATTTATGGGACTCAAGCCGAAAAAATTAAGGAGTCATATCAAATCTACGCCCCACCTATTTATGTAGAACCCAATGGATTAGGGGGGCAAAAATCAGCAATGTTTGATACTAAAGTCAATAAAATGTCACCAGAATTTCAAGATAGATTATATCTGGTTAATAATTTTTTAGATAAGTCAGGTAAGGGAACTCGTGCTGTTTGGAATAATCCAACAGGTGGCGCGCTAGAATGGAACTATTATCCACAGAACGCTATTATTGATACCACAGGGGAAATTCGCTGGTATATGTTTGTTCCTCCGATTTATGATCTCAACTCCCTCTATAATGCGGGTGTTATGATGGGCTTCAAACAGAATACTGATGGTGCGCTCAGTTGGGGATTTGGTCAACGCTATGTTAAATACGACATTATGGGGCGCGAAGTCTTTAATCGTCGTTTACCAGGAAATTATAATGACTATTCCCATTCAATGGACAATTCTCCTAACGGCAACTATTTCTTACGTGTAGCGAGCTCAAATTATAAACGCCCTGATGGCAAAAATGTTAGAACAGTGCGTGATGTCATTATTGAGATTGATAGCAATGGTAACGTTGTTGATGAATGGCGCTTATTTGATATCTTGGATCCATACCGCGACATTAATCTTAAAGTCCTTGATCAAGGCGCTGTCTGTTTAAATATTGATGCAACTCAGGCAGGTCATACGTTGACGACGGAAGAACTGGCTAAACTTGATTCTTCAGATCAATTCGGCGATATCGTAGGTAGTGGTGCTGGGCGAAATTGGGCGCACGTTAACAGTGTTGATCATGATACTGAGGATGACTCGATTATTATTAGTTCACGTCACCAGAGTGCAATTGTGAAAATTGGCCGAGATAAGCAGGTTAAGTGGATTCTCGGTAGTCCTGAAGGTTGGAGTGATAAATATAAGGATAAAATACTCACCCCAGTTGATGCTAAAGGTAAGGCTATAAAATGTGAAAATAGTCAATGTGAAGGCGATTTTGATTGGACATGGACACAGCACACTGCCTTTAAGATTGATAGTATGAGTAAAGGCGATAGTATTTTTGTCAGTAGCTTTGATAATGGCGATAGTCGCGGCATGGAACAACCCGCTTTGCCAACAATGAAGTATAGTCGCGCTGTTATTTACAAGATTGATCAGAAGGCAAAAACAGTTCAGCAAATTTGGGAATATGGGAAAGAACGAGGAAACAGTTGGTATAGCCCAGTAACATCATTAACTGAGTATCAGCAAGATAAGAATTCAGTTTTCGTATACTCTGCTACCGCCGGTGCTGAATTTGACCTCTCAACTGGTGCATTTCTAACGTCACCCAATCCATTCATCAATGAGTTTAAGTGGAATGCCAAAGAGCCCTCTGTTGAAATCCAATTAAAAAATACAACTGGCTATCAAGCTATGCCATTTAGTTTAGAAAAATCCTTCGAACAATAATGAATACTTAGCCTTGCCCTAAATTAATTTGGGCAAGGCACTCACTTGATAATGACGATAACGATAAATAATTGATGAGGAGTTGAGTTATGTTAGCCTATTTTCTAAAAAAATTGACTAAAGGCCTAATTGCCACATGTGCAATATTATCATTCAGCGTATCAGCTTTTACTGCAGGCACTGATTATATTATTTTGGATAAGCCAATTCCGGATGCTAATGGAACGCTAATTAAAGTGTTCAGTTATGACTGCCCATTCTGTTATCGATATGATAAAGGCGTCACTCCTGTTGTGATGCAACAAGTCAGTGATATTGTTAAGTTTGAACCTTTTCACCTCGAGACTAAGGGAAAATATGGGGTTGTTGCTAGTGAGTTGTTTGCTGTATTGATAAATAAAGATCAAGAAAGTGGTATTTCTATTCTGGATGACAACTCTTTATTTAAAAAAGCAAAATTTGCTTACTATACTGCTTATCACGATAAAAAAGAGCGTTGGGATGGTGGTGAAGACAGCTTCCTAAAAACAGGGCTTGATGCTGTTGGCATGAGCAAAGTCGATTTCGAACAAGCTAAATTAGATCCAGAAGTACAGGCTAGGCTCAAACGGTGGCAGGAATATGCTTATGATATTGCCAAAATACAAGGTGTGCCTGCATTTGTCGTTAATGGTAAATATCTCATTTTAACCAAAAGTATTCGATCTGTTGATTCAATGGCTGAGTTGATTAAGCAATTAGCGAATCAATAAAGGGGGATAAAATGGGCATGATAAGAAACTTATTTTCTTCGCCTATCGAGACCCTTTATCGTTGGCAAAATAAGCGGTTTTTATGGCTGCTCATGGCTGTCGCTATGGGAGGGTTAGTGATTGTTGCACACTCTTTTTTTCAAATTTATCTCTATATGAATCCGTGTGAACAATGCGTCTATATTCGATTTGCCATGTTAGTCATGGTATTTGGTAGCCTTATCGCACTGATCAATCCTAAAAACTTAATGCTGAAATTAGTCGGGGTTATCGCTTGTTTTTATGGTGCGATTATTGGCCTACTTTACTCAATAAAACTCAATGGGATCCATCACGCAGTACATGGTGCTGATGATGCGCTATTCGGGGTACAAGGATGCTCTACTGATCCGCACTTCCCATTGGGGCTACCTTTAGCAAAGTGGTCGCCAGAGTGGTTTAAACCCACGGGTGATTGTGGCTATGATGCTCCGGTAGTTCCGTTTGATGCTTCGTTGGATGACATACAAAAATGGTTTATCGATATGTATGTTCAAGCAGACGGTTGGTATCTCATTCCGAGCATAAGATTCATGAATATGGCACAAGCCTGTGCATTGGCTTTTGCTCTATGTCTCATCATTTTGATTATTATGGTGATTGTATGGGGAATAAAGATGGCCAAAGAAAAAAGAATTATGGCTTAGTCAATATGAGTGTCTGCTCAAGTATTTTGTGAAAATACAGGTTGAGCCAATGTAACCTTTGTACGTTTAATGTTCGTTTATACTTTCAGTGTTAACTGTATAGTGCTGTGATAGTTTCTTTAAAAACGATTGTTGGCTCAGTCGTTTACCCGTGGAGTGAACTATCACAGCATCAATTCAGTACACCATTAATGCTTTACATCTCAAATAATAAAGCCCATCCGTCACATTAAGGTTGGGCTTTTTTAATATTAATGCTGGCGGGATACACATTGCCATCAAAGCTCGTTAAGCAGTGCCTTTTTGGCCGCATCAAGAAATTCATCTGATATCTTATCGCCAGCGGTTGCGCGAGCCAGGGCCAACGCGCCGGACAACATTGCAAACTGCGCCAAAGCATGCTGCCTGCGTTGTTCATCGTTTTCGATATCGGACAAAGACGCTAATCTGTCTAACATGGCTTTTACGCCACCGAGATACACTTCGCAGACAGGGTTTTCATTATTTTCACGAGCCACATCTGCTGCTAATGCTGTAATGGCGCAGCCACTCTCCATATTGTCACGGTGCTCAGGGGAGAGGTATGACTCCACAAAAGTACGTAATTGAGATTGTTCAGGGAGGTGACTGATTTCCTGCCAACGAGCGCGAGAATCATCGAGCGCTTTACGGCTAGCGGCCGCGGCCAATTCATCTTTGGAGGCAAAATGCCCGTAGAATCCGCCGTGTGTCAAACCGACGGCTGCCATTAAGTCGTTAACGCTAACGCCATTTAAACCCCGAGCTCGGAACAATTTTGAAGATGTTTGCACTATCGCTTCGTGATTGAGCGCCATCTGTTGCTTTGATACTCGAGCCATCATTTTCTCCTTTATTGGGCAGGCAACGTCATAATATGGCATGTTAACATATTAATAGATGTTGCCTATCATCAATAAATAAGTTAAATCATGCACGCGGTGACCGTGGTGTAATGAAGAGCGAACTATCCCCTCCTTGTGACCGAGCCAGCGTTCCGGCAATCTGATCGTGTGGTGTGCCCAACGTGATACTACTGACTTTATCGAGGCGCACCATCTGCTCATGACTTAAGGTGACGTTCAGCGCTGCCAGCGTGTCATCCAACTGTGCGGCGGTGCGAGAGCCTAAAATAGGGATTAGGCTGGTACTGGCGTTTGCTGCTTTATGACGTAGCCAAGCAATGGCAATGTGCAGCGGCTGCACCTGGTGTTCTTGTGCGATAGAAATGACTTCATCCAGTAGAGAGGTATCTTGCTCGGTATGCACCAATCGGCCAGCGAAACCGAGTAAGCGGCCTTCATTGCTTTGGCGATACTTGCCGGTCAGCAGCCCGCCACCCAGCGGTGACCATAACGTAGCGGCCAATCCGAGCGCTTCAGCCATTGGTAACAACTCACGTTCAGCAGTTCGCTGTACCAAACTGTATTCCACTTGAATGCCAGCAATACGCGACCAACCGCGCAGTTCTGCCAATGTCTCTGCTCGGGCGATGCGCCAAGCGGGGAAATTGGACAGTCCGGCGTAATGAATTTTGCCCGCGCGGATAAGGTCGTCAAAAGCACGAACAATTTCTTCCAGCGGAGTGAGTTGGTCATCAAAGTGTGCCCACAGTAAGTCAATGCGATCGGTATTGAGTCGTTTTAGGCTGTTTTCCACTGAAGCAATCATATTACGGCGACTATTGCCTGTCTGACCGACGCTGGGTGTCGAGTGAGCACCTAAAGTATATTTTGTCGCGACCACAAAACGATCACGCTCCGCCGCAATAAATTCGCCCACAATCTGTTCTGATTGTCCAAATTGATAACCATCAGCGGTATCGATGAAGTTTCCGCCCGCATCGGCATAACGATCGAATACCTGCTTTGCCTCTTCTTTTTCTGAACCATATCCCCAGCCTGTGCCAAAGTTACCTGTTCCTAGTGCCAATTCGGAGACCCGAAGGCCACTATTACGACCCAAAGTGGTGTATTTCATATTGATGACCCTTTTATGTGAAGATTGATGACGCATGACATCTAACATATATGTCACTTGACATCTATTTTCGCAAGGAAAATGTGTTTAAGGGGATGAAGTAAAGTCAGGTTACCGAAAAACGAAGAAAACCACATCGCAGTGGTTTTCTTAGGCAGTACTCATTGGGGGGAAATTCACCGTGAGGGATCCCCCACGGTGGGGATAGCATCAGTACAGACCGAGCAAACGCCACCACATCAACCCGACGACCAAGGTAATGATCACGTTCACGGTGACGACACAAAAATTGATTTTGTAAAAGCGAGGGCGCTCAAAATATCCCTGTGCAAAATAGATAGGGCCGGGGCCACCACCATATTCAGTATTGCCCCACATCAGGTTACTGAAAATCCCAAAGCAGATGGCCACCATCATTGGGGGAGCTCCGGCAGCAATAGCCGTGGCGGCAAAGGGGGCATACAGTGCAGCGACATGTCCCGAGGCGGTAGCAAATAAATAGTGAACGTAAATATAGAGCAGGGCGAGGATAACGAAAGTCTGCATGGCACCGAATCCATGAACAGAGCTTCCCAGTTTGACGGTCATCCAAGGAATGAAACCAAGGTCTGATAGACCAGTCGCCAAGCTAATAATGACGCTGAACCATATGACGGTGTCCCATGCAGCGTAGTCTTGCAGCAGTGCTTTCCAGTCTACCGCGCGTGAGGCAAATAAGTAGGCGGCTAATCCCAATCCAACGCTAGTGGCAGACAAACCGGTGAGCAAGCTGGTTCCCCAGCCGATGAGCGCGAGCAGAAAGCCCACGGCGACTTTTTTCTCCGTGAGTGTCATGGGGCCAAGTTCTTCGAGCGCATGGCGGCCCATTTCTTTGGCTTCAGGCGTCTTTTTTAGCTCTGGATTGATGATTCGATAGACCAAGAGCGGCATCAAACAAAAACAGACCATTGCCGGTACGACGGCGGCAACAAACCAGCCACCCCAAGTGATCTCTACACCCAGTGAGGTTTTCGCCAAGCTACCGACGAGCGGGTTGGCGGCCATCCCAGTGAGGAAGATTGCACCGGTAATCGGGGTAAATTGGAAACAGACCATAGTGAGGAAATCGCCGATTTTTTTTCCTGATTTTCCCGGTTCTGATCCAAGCACGGCATTTATTGAGCGGGCAATGGGGAAGATAATGCCACCCGATCGCGCCGTCACTGATGGCATGGCAGGCGCCATAATCAAGTCAGACACGCCGAGTGAATAGGCAATCCCTAAACTGCTGCCACCAAAAAGAGAGAGCATTTTATAGGCGATGCGTTTGCCTAACCCTGACGTGACAAACCCCAGAGAAAGAATGTAAGCACAGAAGATTAACCATACTGTTCCGCTGGCGAAGCCCGATAACGCCTTGGCTTCGGTGAGTGTGCCAGTAAAAATGGCAACACAAAGTGCAATCAACATGACTGCACCTGACGGCAGCGGTTGGGTGAGTATGGCTGCGATGGTTGCCGCAAAAATGGCGAACATGTGCCATGCCTGCGGTGTCAGCCCTTCCGGTACAGGAGAAAACCAGATAATGGCACCCAGCAAGAGTGGGATCACTGTCGCCATTATCTTTTTCCCCTTGAATGAATCTGATGACATGGTCATCTCCTCAATCGAGTGGGTCGTTTGGATTCAGACCGTTAGTTTTTAGCCGCAGAACTCTTTAACACCTGATCCACCATTTCGGGTGCCATACCCAGGTAGTTAACGGGGTCGGTCAACTGTTCGATTAGTGCGGGCTCAAGACGTGTTGCGACGGCAGGCATGGCGTTTAATACGTCGGCAAGTCTGCCACCTTCTTCATTTACGATACGACAGGCGTCGTAGACAATATCGTGTGCATCCTGTCGGCCAATGTAAGGTGCGAGCCCCATCATGACCGCTTCGGCGACAATCAACCCTTTGGTCATATCGAGGTTTTTGGCCATAGCTTGTTCATCCACAATCAAACCTTTGAGCATAAATTTGGCCTGATACAACGCACCGCCAGTAAGAATGAAGCTTTCCGGAATGGCTATCCATTCGGCATGCCATGGCCCTGTGGCCCTTTCCAAATCTTGCACCATCGCATCCAGCATTAGCCCCGCTTGTTGGCGCACACCCTTAGCGCAAGCCAGCATCAATTCACTGGAAATCGGGTTGCGTTTTTGCGGCATGGTGCTGCTGGCACCACGTCCTTTGACAAAGGGTTCGTACAGTTCACCAAATTCATTGGCGGCCAGTAACATAACGTCGTAGGCGATTTTACCCAGCGAGCCGGTGATCAACCCCAGCAGGTTAACGGCTTCAGCAAAACCATCCCGTGCGACGTGCCATGTCGATACCGGCACGCCAAGGGATAACTCTTCCATCATCGCTTGCTGTACTGCCAATCCTTTATCGCCCAGTGATGCCAAAGTACCCGCAGCTCCCGCAAATTGGCCTACCAGAATACGTGGACGCGCCTGTGCTAAGCGCTCAGCATGGCGGTCGAACATGTCCAGCCAGATAGCCGCTTTATAACCAAAAGTGATCGGTAGAGCCTGTTGTAGGTGAGTTCTACCCGCCATGGGGGTATTGCGATAACGCCGAGCGAGATCGGCCAGAATTTGGCGCAAGGTATTGATATCTTGGTCAATTACGTCTAAAGCATCACGGATTTGCATAACAACCGCAGTATCCATAATGTCCTGTGTGGTGGCTCCCCAATGAACGTAACCACCTGATTCACCTGCTTGTTTCGATATTTGATGAACTAGCGGTAATATCGGATAGCCCACAATCTCGGTTTCATGGCGCAGCAAATCGAAATCCAGCGTATCGGCATTACATTTCTCGGCGATTTCTTGCGCCGCTTGTGCAGGGATAACACCACAGCGGGCTTGGGCTTTTGCCAGCGCAATTTCGACAGTGACATAGTTGCGGATCAACTGATGATCGTCAAAAATGGCACGCATTTCGGGTGTCCCGAACGAATCTCTAAATAGAATAGAATCAAGAACATTGGAAGCCATAAAAACCTCTTTAGCGGTGAAAATGGTGGTAGACTGCGCCATGGAGAAGCCCCGAGATCATTCACGATTATCGTTCTGAGGCTGCCATGTCACTTAAATCATCATGTACAGACATGCTGTAAATGTACGGACATTTAATTATGTCCGGACAATCTATAATGTACGGACATTTAAAATAAAGTCTTTTACGATGATTTTGTGATGTGGTTCATCATTATTTTTTGAAGATTGCTGCCTATGAAAGAATCTTTGTATCAACGAATTGCACGTGAACTGGTGCAGAGCATTGCTTCAGGCAAGTATCCCGCAGGGTCCTTGCTACCTTCGGAAATGGAGCTATGCGAACACTATCAGGTCAGCCGTCATACGGTTCGCGAAGCCTTGCGCGATATGACAGAAAGAGGATTGATCTCCCGACATAAAGGGATCGGTACGCTGGTGTCGGAACAGGTGAAGGGCAGCATGAATCACCCATTAGCCTATCTGGAAGATTTGCTGGTACTGGCCAAAAATAATGTGCGGGTAGTGAAGAAGGTCGATGAGATTGTTGCTGATCATGAGTTGTCATTGGTTATCGGCTGCGAACCGGGTTCTCGCTGGTTACACATCGCTAGTATTCGTGAAGACAGCCAGAAAAAAGATGCACCTATTTGTTGGACTGATAGTTATGCCAGTATTGATTTTGCCAAAGTGAAACAGTTGGTACGTAGTGATCCCCATGCACTCATCAGCGATTTGATTGAAGAGCACTATGGTATTCATAGCGATGAAGTTAGGCAGACCATCTCCGCAGTAGGTGTACCGGCAAAGGTCGCCAAAGCATTGTGCGTTGAGGCGGGTTCACCGGCATTGAGAATTGTCCGTCGCTACCTCGATCATCACGGCGAAACCTTCGAAACCACGGTCTCCATCCATCCAGCAGATCGTTACACGTGTTCGATCGTACTCAAACGTCAACCGCTGCATAAATAGCCCGTTTGCTTATTGGTGGCCAAGACAATATCGATTGAATAAGGTCTGCTAAGTGTGTGGTACGGATACCGCACACGGTTCCCTCTTCATGATACGTTGCTATCCGCGTTATTTTTTCTGCCGTGCGCACTGTCTTGACCCATGACAAGGCGGCCAAGGTGTCAGCCACTTTATAATCAGGCCCGTTTTTTCTCACTGGTATAAAGCATGGCTTATCAACTGAATCTTAACTGGCCCGAATTTTTAGAAAAATACTGGCAAAAACAGCCTGTTGTAATAAAAAATGCCTTTCCGAATTTTGTCGATCCTATCACGCCGGATGAATTGGCGGGTTTGGCAATGGAGCCGGAGGTCGACAGCCGCCTGGTCAGTCATACTGACGGTCAATGGCAAGCGAGTAACGGGCCGTTTGAGCATTTTGATAATCTGGGTGAAACAGGTTGGTCGCTGTTAGCCCAAGCCGTTAACCATTGGCACGCCCCTTCTGCTGAACTTGTACGGCCCTTTCGCGTGTTACCAGACTGGCGCTTAGATGACCTGATGATCTCTTTTTCCGTTCCAGGCGGCGGGGTTGGGCCACATATTGATCAGTATGATGTTTTTATCATTCAGGGGATGGGCAGCCGCCGTTGGCGTGTTGGCGATAAACTGCCATTGAGACAGTTTTGCCCACATCCGGCACTGCTACACGTTGAACCTTTCACGCCTATCATCGATGAAGATCTTGAACCGGGTGATATTTTATACATTCCTCCGGGATTCCCTCATGACGGTTTCACCCATGAAACGGCATTCAACTACTCAGTGGGTTTCCGTGGGCCAAATGGCCGGGATCTCATCAGCAGTTTTGCGGACTATGCGCTGGAAAATGATCTTGGCGGCGAACATTACAGCGATCCAGACCTTACGTGTCGGGAGCATCCTGGAAAAGTTGAAGATTATGAACTCGATCGTCTGCGCAGGATGATGAACGACATGATCAATCAGCCAGAGGATTTCAAGCAGTGGTTTGGTCGTTTTGCCACGACGCCGCGCCACGAATTGGATATCGCACCTGCACAACCTCCTTTTGAGCCAAATGAAGTTGTTGAGGCTTTGATAGATGGAGAGGTCTTAACCCGATTGAGTGGATTGCGTGTTTTGCAAGTCGGGGAAAATTTCTTCATTAACAGTGAACAACTGGAAACGGTCGACTTTAATGGCGCAGATGCGTTATGCCGTTTCACTTGTGTCAGCCAACATGAATTAGGTGAATCATTGCAAAATCCTGCTTTCGTTGCTGAGCTAACAGGACTCATTAATCAGGGCTATTGGTTTTTTGATGAATAAAATTGTTCAACTTAATGACGATGTGATTGAGGCGAGCAGATAGAAATAGAATTCAGATGGATATAAAAAAGCCCGCCAAATGTTAGGCGGGCTTAAGCATTTAAAGCGAATAATAAAAGTCCCATTAATTTAGCGTGAGACTTTCTGCTATTCATTTTTAGCAACTGATATACAGAGAAAGTTGCTTAATAGAAATCAGTTTTTAGCGGTTTGATCAGCAGTGCTTGTTGTTTGGCCTTGGCTGATAGAGTATGTGCCCCGGTAACTTTCACTGTCACCGATGTTTGCCATTGATACAGTTGGAGCCAAGATTGCTGCGATCAGGGTCAGTGCTGCGATAGTTGTTTTCATAATATTTTCTCTTCTGTTTGTTTAGATGAAAGCGGGTTGCTTTCGATAAAATGAATGTTACTCCGATCACATTTTTTAGATATCAAAGAGAATTGTTCATCTTGGTCAAAAAAACTGTACATCCTGATTAGGCCATTACATTGATACGTGGCAGAATATCAAAAAGATAATGACAGCAATTTCACCTGAGATGACTAAGACATAAATATGGATCGTTCCCGCTTACTCAAATTCTTATTGCCTTATCTGTGGCCCAAGAATAACCCCAGACTCCGTTATTACCTGATCGCCGCCGTTATATTTATGGTGGTGTCGAAGGTCAGTACAACACTGGTGCCACTTGCTTATAAGGCAATGATTGACACATTAAGCGCTGAAAGCGCCAAAATGCTGGCCATCCCGATTGGTCTTATCATTGCCTATGGGGTGGCGAGAATTAGCGCCTCATTATTTGAAGAGCTGCGCAACGTCATGTTTATCCATATCAGCCAAAATGCGACTCGGTTGCTTGGATTGCGTGTGTTTAAGCAATTACATGAGCTCAGTTTGCGCTTTCATCTTGATCGGCAAACCGGCGGGTTATCTCTGTCAATCGAGCGCGGAACACAAGCCGTTGCGACGGTACTTTCCCGTTTGCTGTTTTCAATCTTCCCCATTTTATTTGAGATAACGCTGGTTTCGCTGATCATGTGGCATTTGCTTGATGGTTGGTTTGCGCTCGCCATTCTTGTCACTGTCGTGTGCTATATCCTCTTTACGGTCATGGCGGTGAGCTGGCGAACGCGTTTTAGGCGTGAACTCAATCAGGCCAACGCAGACGCTAATACGAAATCCATCGACAGTTTGCTGAATTATGAAACCGTAAAATATTTTGGTAATGAAGAGTTCGAAGCTCAACGGTTCAACACATCACGGCAACTGTATGAGCAAGCTGCGATAAAAAATCAATTCAGTTTTACTGCATTGAGCCTAGGGCAGACGGCTATTATCTCAATCGGATTAGTGGTGATGATGGCGATGGCGGCGAAAGGTATCACGCAAGGGAAAATGACCATCGGTGATTTTGTCTTGGTCAATGCCTATCTCTTGCAGTTATATCAGCCACTTAACTTCTTTGGTTTTATCTACTCTGAAATCAGGCAAGCACTGATCGATATGGAGAATATGCTTAATCTACTGATGGTTGAGCAAGAAATTACGGATAAACCCGATGCGACGACGTTACAGCTTACCAAAGGGGAAGTCCGCTTTGAGTCAGTCAGTTTTGGTTATGATCCACGTAGACCGATATTGAATCAGGTGAGTTTTACCATTCCTTCCGGTAAAACGGTGGCCGTTGTCGGTGCTTCAGGCGCGGGTAAATCAACGCTCTCCCGTTTGCTGTTTCGCTTCTACGATGTCACCGAGGGGGCCGTCTATATTGACGATCAAGATATCCGTCATGTGACTCAAGACAGCTTGCGTCAGGCAATTGGCATCGTGCCACAAGATACCGTGCTCTTTAACGATACGCTGCGCTATAACATTGCTTATGGTCGAACCTCGGCAAGTTTTGAAGAGATAGAACGAGCAGCAAAACTCGCGCATATTCACAATTTCATCATCAGCTTGCCAGACGGCTATGACACGAAAGTGGGCGAGCGTGGGCTTAAGTTATCAGGCGGCGAGAAACAGCGAGTGGCCATTGCTCGTACCATTCTCAAAAATCCGGCTATCTTAGTTTTCGATGAAGCAACCAGTGCTTTGGACACGCATACTGAACGTGAAATTCAGGCGCATTTGCGCGAAGTTAGCCGCGATCACACAACGTTAGTGATTGCGCATCGCTTATCAACCATCATAGATGCAGATGAGATTATCGTGCTGGAAGCGGGGTCGATCGTCGAGAGAGGACGGCATGATGAGCTATTGCTGAAAAACGGCCGATACGCTGCCATGTGGCAAAACCAATATCATGAAGAGGAACAACTCATGGCGTGATGAGCTGTTCTACGTGTTAATCAAAAGGGTGCATAAGGGTGACAATGCACTCTTTTCTTTGATATTGATTGATTTGCGGTACTAAACGTCTGAAATGTTCTGTCGCGCAATGTGTATCTAAGGCCGCTTGGTCCGGCCATTCTTCAATAAAAACAAAATGGCCAGGGTCTTTATGGTCAATATACAAATCATAGGAAATACAAAGCGGTTCAAGTTTTGTCGCGTCAACTAGTGCTTTATAAAGCGGCATGACCACATCAATGTATTCGGTTTTGATAAAATCCTGAGCAATAACTTTTAGCATGAGTGGGGTCGCTTTAAGCTCCAGTAAAATAGGTGTAGGCAAATACAGCCAGTGCAATCGCTATCATAATCAATGTTGTCTTTCTTAATTTCATGCTGTTCTCGTCATCATCTGTCCGCATAAGTTACAGCCAAGAAGATAGCGGAAAATGAGTGAGAAATCATCGATTCGCTAAGAATAGTGCGGTTCAATCGATAAAGTTAATCGGCGGGGCAGATGCTTAAAAGGCAGCTATGAGTTGAGATAGTGGCTAGGGTTGATCTCCATCACGGTTTTAATATAATTATTTGTGTTAAGTTAAATACTGTGCTGTGTAACGTGGAGGTGTAAAATGTCAGCACTTGAGAAGATTGTTGCAACCTACTGCAATACCAGTCTGGACTTTGTGGCATCCACGATTGCCTTTATGGAAAATCAAAAAAAGAAGATCAGGATTGATCAAGTTGAAGCGAAACTTTCGTCAGATGAACTCCAGTTCTTCCGAGAAAGGTTGGCTTACTACCGAGACATATATCGGCCCTCGTAGTACATCAACAGTTGTACTTCAACGCAAGATAGGCCGCCTGCGAGCGGCTTATCTTATTGTAAAGACGAATTCCCTTTCTTAGCTCGCTTATTTATTGCCCAATCAACATTTAAGTCGACTAAAGTTAATACAGGCAATGTACTGACTTTGGAGGCTGCTATGTACCACAAAATAAATGGCAGCGAATACCGACGTATCTTTGTTGTGGGCGATATCCATGGCTGCTACAAAAAACTGATGGATACCTTAGACAGTGTTCAGTTTGAACGTGATGCTGATTTACTCGTATCTGTTGGTGACTTAGCGGATCGTGGCCCCCAGAATATCGAATGCTATGAGCTTCTTAATGCCGATTGGTTTCGTGCTGTGCGGGGCAATCATGAACAAATGGCGATTGATGTGTTGGCTGGGGGAGCGGTAGATACTTGGCTCGCAAATGGCGGTCGATGGTTCTTCTTATTGGATAGTATGAAGAGGTCGCAGGTTGAGCCACTGATTAAGCGGGCAGGACGATTACCGTTGGTGATTGAGATCACAACAGAACAAGGGAAGTATATTATTGCCCATGCTGATTATCCTTCAGATGAGTACCAGTATGATAAGCCCATCAGCGAGCAAATGGCTTTATGGAATCGTAAACGCCTTAATGCTGCCATGAAGGGAGAAAGCGAAGTGATTTTAGGGGCAGATAAATTTATTTTTGGCCATACCCCTTTGGTAAAACCGTTGCTGTTTAAAAATCAACTCTATATCGATACCGGTGCCGTATTTGGTAATAAGCTAACCATTATTCAGATTCAATAGATCATTTTTTTTCCACACGCGATATATTCAACTACTTGCAGATTATCCTTAGCTTCCACTGAGTATGGAAGCTCTTGGAATGTCTCAATTAAAATGAGATAAAGCGCGAGGTATATTTATTGAGTAATAGTATCCGTGATAGCAGCACTGAGGCGGCGAATACGGATAGCAGTAACGTAAACCTGAGTGTGACATCTGATAAGTTATATGCGCTAGATATAAAATAGAAAATCCCATCATGTAATATGTAGACCCCAATCATCGAAGGGCTGATATAAGCTAGGGTTTTCCTTATCCATTCGATTTTAGTGTCAAAATTATCAAATATAACAAATAAGCATAAACTTAGGATTAAAACGTGAAAGTTATCGAGGAAGTATCCCGCATTAACTGTTTTATACACATAAATCGACATAAAACTTTCATAGTAATACATTGAAACAGCAGTCGGGATAAGTAACACTTTGGCGATCAGTCGTATTCTCGGCAGTTTTGTAATTTTCTGGCATATCCGCGAGCAAAGGAATCTACCGGTCATATAATAGAAAATCCAAGTCCATAGCCTAAAGTATTGTGGAAAATCAATAAAATAAGGCCTTTCTGAGAAAGCACTGATCAAATCGATAGAGACAGAAAAGACGACCAGGCACGACAGGGTAATAATTGTTGTTCTGTTACTTTTCAATACCTTAGAGATTATCGGATTAATGAGATAAATGATGGCAATGCTGAATAAAAGCCAACTTTGCAGGAAATAACCGCGTTTGAAGCCATCCTCATTAATAAAGTAGAAAAGAACGTTCCAGAAGATAATGATGCTTATGATGGACTTTAACTTTCTGAGGATATCTTGTTGATCTATTTCATCATTAGAATCGATATAACCAATGATCATGAAAAACAGTGGGGTGGCAATGATCGACAGGAAGTATAAAACACTCATCACTTCGCCACCTAAGAAGCATTGCTCAGTACAGGTTTTGCTGGCGGAATAGAAAGTGACGGCTGAAAAGCAACTTAACGTTTTTAGGGCATGTAAACCGACGTTTCTCATAGAGTAGTTTGACTTACAGTAAATTTAAATGAGAAGTACCGCTTCATAGGACACTTCACTTTCATTAGATACATCCTATTCAGGCTACTAATTTAACTGTATTTTTACATAGAATCTTATAGCTGTCACGTGTGGTGATCTTCTTAGAAAGTAAAGTATTAAGAAATATTTACTAAAGAAAAGGACATTTCCTACAACTTCCAGTACCCACATCCTATATATCTTAAAATCACCCTATGGTCTACTAATTAGACCGAGGTATTTTCTAGATTATCTTTATAATTTGTAATGAGATTTTCCTCATTACAAACAGGCTTAAGTTAATGATTTTGGAGTGCTTAGGCACTAATGGATGTGACCAATATGATAAGCTGTATGATAGTTGATAATGATAAATATCAAACTCTGGGCATGATAGCGCTAGTTAAAAAAACACTCGCATCATTAGGATTTAAGAAGGAAATTAAATTCTACCGGAAACCATTCTATTCTGCAGATATAATTTTTATCGGCGTTGATGAATTCAGTTTTTTCGATGCGCTAAAAAGTTTGGATAGATCCCCATCTGAAGCTGATGTTTTTTTGATTTGTGATGCCAGATTAAATAGTTTCCTGCAAGGAATCCCAAGATTTAATAATGTGACGATGATCTTCAGGGAAGACTCGCTTGAGTCCGTCACTAATAAAGTGACAAATGTCTTTAAACGTAAATTTCGCGGACTGAAAGAAAACTTAGTCGAACGTAAAAGCGCTCATGTCTTGAGTTTGGCTTCATCAGAGCGCCAGTATCTGACACCAAATGAAAATATTGTACTGAAGTTGTTTAATGAAGGTTTTTCTGGTGGTGATATCGCTCGAATTCTGAAAAAAAGTGAAAAAACGGTGAGTGGACAAAAACGCTCAGCGATGAAGAAGTTGGGCGCACGTACAGACGTCGAGTTAATTAAAATGTTTATGTTCAAATAATTAAAATAAAAAATGAACCGAATCTTTTGTTCCTTTCAGCGTCAGCACCAGTGATTATTGAGGGATGTTCCTACCATCGCGGGCAGGGATGCCAGCATCAAACCACTAGATAGCCCCAATCTAAAGTGGGGCTATCTATTATTGCCAATCCCGTGAAGCTTAGTGACAAAATCCCGTTTTAAATACTCTTCAATTTAGCAACTGTGCTATCAATATCGACTTCATGCTCAGAAAATGTATAAGTCACATTTTGGAATGTGGTTATCGACAACATTTTCAATGGCACGGTTTTTTCTGAAATATCATCTTCCTGCGGACGGATTTTATTCATCAGTAAATTGACTGAGAGGATAGTATTAGCTTTATCGACTTCAGCCTGTGCAGGTACTTCTTTTGTAAAGGTATTGAATGACTTAATGCTAGTCAGTTTGATTCTCTCATTGGCAATGAAGATGTATTTGCTTTCTATTGCCACTTTCACCGCAAATGCTGACAACCCTTTGGTATTGGTTGTCGGTTCAAAGGTGACCTCAGCCCCTTTCTTGATCATCTCGGGATTAGCAACTTTAATAACGTGAAAATAACGGTTATCTCCGTTTTCATCGGTGATAAAACCAAAGCCTTTATCTTCAAAAAAAGTTGTTATTCTGCCGTTCATCATGCATCTCATATTAGCGAACCCAATGGCTAAGTATAATACAAGGGAATTGCTTTCAGATACAGTGTGGTGGTTTTGCTCTCGGATTTTAGGGCTAGTGAAGGTTAGCGTGAAAAAGAGAAAATGCGGTTTTCTGTGCTAAAAATGAGACAGAGAAGTGGGCCTTCTCTCTTTTTATCTCTTTTTTGTGATCTCTGCTGTGGACAAAAAACGGTTCTATTGCTGTACTGTATCTGACACACATTTTGTGTCCAACATTCACGTAAAGGTAAGTTTGATGTCTAAGATTAAAGGTAGCGTTAAGTGGTTCAATGAATCTAAAGGTTTTGGCTTCATTACCCCAGAAGATGGCAGCAAGGACGTTTTCGTTCATTTCTCAGCCATCGCTAGCAACGGTTTCAAAACTCTTGCTGAAGGCCAGCGTGTAGAATTTGAAATCACGAACGGTGCCAAAGGGCCATCTGCTGCTAATGTTATCGCTATCTAAGTAGCCCATATTTATTAAAACCCGCCTCAATTAGGCGGGTTTTTTATTGGTACGATATAGATAGAACAAAAGAAGTGATTAACGTTAATAGAAAAAGCTTTTTAAAAAAAACAGGGTGACAAATAGGCAGAAAATCACTGTCAGCCACTCACTCCACGTCTTAGGTAATCCAAACATAGTGATATCCGTCACTTCAGCCACCACATTGGTTCACTGTTCTCTGGCAAAAGATTATCCTGCTCGTAGATTAAGAAAACATTAAGACGGTCTATTCTGTGGTTTTACTGTCCCGCGAAGTGATTGACCAGCAGAAAGGCCAGTATCGTCATCGCCAGCGAACCGGCCAGGTTCAGCAAAATGGTACCCGCCGCCCAGCCTAATTTGCCATCTTGTATTAAGTAGACCACTTCAACAGAGAAGGTTGAAAACGTCGTCAAACCACCACAAAAACCCGTGGTAATGAGCAATTTCCAAACGGGGTCAATGTGCGTAAGGCGGGTGAACAGCGCTAATGTCAGGCCAATAATAAAGGCACCAACCAAGTTTACGATGAGAGTTCCTACGGGGATGTTAGGCGAAAGGCTGTTGAGCTTCATACTGACTAACCAGCGAGCCACGCTGCCAGCACCACCACCAATAAATACTGCTAGTAATGTATTAAACATAAATACCTTTCTTTATACCTGCTGTGCGGGCATCTCTTAACTATAGGAGGCTTATCAGAAAGGCTCAGGCGATACGCTACGGCCTTAATGAAAAGGTTACGTAGACATCATCAGCCTTGAAGGCGGTTATGGAGGAATGTCATCTCCTGCAATTGGTTATCGGACACGACTTAGAAACCAATGCTTGAAATCAAATCATACACCGAGTGAACCTTAATTTGTAGCTTGCTCTTTAGCTCGCTAATTCAATGCGGTTACGTCCATTATCTTTCGCGAGATAGAGTGCGGAGTCAGCGGCTTTTAACCATTGTTGATAATTTATCATGTCCTGCCTGTACTCGGCGATGCCAGCACTGACTCTAAGTTGTAGCGGTGGAGCTTGTTCAAAAACTAAGTCAGCTAGCCTTTCTTGTATTCGCGTTAACACTTCTCGGGTCTGTTCGGCTGTGGTATTTGGCAAAATAGCGCCAAACTCATCGCCGCCATAGCGGCCAACGATATCAATGGCCCGCAATCCCAGCAGTAATTCTTCGGCGAGAACAGTTATTGCATCATCACCAACGGCATGACCAAAAGTATCATTAATGGATTTGAAATTATCGATATCTAACAAAATCAGTGTGGCACCATGCTGGTAGCGTCGACAGCTATCAAATTGATTATGTAACTGATGCTCCCAATGTCGGCGGTTATAAAGGCCAGTCAATCCATCCCTGACACTAATTCGCAACAGCTCTTCCTTATTTTCGGCCAGTCGTTTCGCTGTACGATAGGTGACTAATCCGAGTAGGGAAGGGTAGATGATTATCATGGGGAGACAGGCATACACTTGTAGCGGCGAGGTTTCGGGACTAAAAGGTAAATTAAATATCCACGCGGTCAGCAAACTACAGGCAATTTGTAATGCCAGACCTTTGCAAAAGACATTTTTGCCACCTGAAGCAATATTATTCATGCTCATCATAGATAGAATAACGACAGAGGGCAGTGCATTGAATGACATTATTGCCACCCAGACACCGCCTAAAGCTGAGTCTATCTTCATGTTGAGAATTTCTTGTTCAAAAGGTTCTTCAGAACGAGAAGCGAGTAGAAATGCGACATGTGGCCAAACTAATCCGTTGAGCGCGAGCATTATCCAAAGCCACAAAGGTGAATTTTGGGTGTAGAGCACAGCACTGACACAAAACATGCCAATACCCAAGCCAAATGCCCGAGGTAAATATGTCCTCTTAGCAAAACTTAGCCCCGAACGGCGGGTATTAATTCTACTTGAATAAGGCAATTGGCGGTTCCCTCGTTTTTTTGCTTTGGGGGGATGTTAACGGCAATGTCTCATCCGGAATAAGTCAAAAATAATGAAAAACGACTCTTGAGTAAATCATAGTTCACTAACGAAATCTGTTACATATTACTGTTGTCTTAATCGGAAATTTATTCGTAAATAGTTCATGATTTAATGAACAGAACTCACCAAGAAGGTCAGTATGGAAGGTATCAGTATTACCAAATTGTTGGTCGTTGGCATATTGATCGTGTTGTTGTTTGGCACGAGCAAATTACGCACGTTAGGTGCAGATTTGGGCGCTGCTTTAAAAGGCTTCAAAAAAGCCATGGCGAATGATGATGCGCCAGCAGCGAATACCACAGCAGAGTCCAAAGCGGCGACTGAGACGAAAACGACACCGCCTATCGAGCATAAAGACTGATCATTGCAGTTGTATTTGAGGGGATACCCATTAATACGGCAGCATTATCAGGCACTCGTTAAGACTATTATCAGCAACAATATTGGCGCTGATAACAAAAAACGGATCTCTGTTGGAAATCCGTTTTTTTTGTTGCCTGTTGCATAAGATGTAATAAGTTATTTCAGCTAATTTAGGCCCGAATGGATAAGCTGGGTCTAAATGAATAGTGAGGTCCAATTAGCTTATTTTACTTCTAATCCTTTAGCTTGCAGGTCGGCATGGTAAGAAGAGCGAACAAATGGGCCACAGGCCGCATGGGTAAAGCCCATTGCCATGGCTTCTGCTTTCATTTCGTCAAATTCTTCAGGGCTGACGTAACGTTGTACCGGCAAATGGTGGCGGCTTGGCTGTAAGTATTGACCGAGAGTTAGCATGGTGACGCCATGACGGCGTAAATCTCGCATCACATCAACGATTTCAGCATTGGTTTCCCCCAAACCGACCATCAAACCTGATTTGGTTGGGATCTCAGGGTGGGCTTCTTTAAAGCGCTCCAGTAATTTAAGCGACCACTCGTAGTTAGCGCCGGGGCGAACTTGGCGATAGACCCGTGGAACGTTTTCTAAATTGTGGTTAAACACATCGGGCGGTGTGGCAGTCAAAATATCTAATGCGCGATCCATACGGCCACGGAAATCAGGCACCAGCGTTTCAATTTTAATGGTTGGATTTTTGGCACGAATAGCAGAAATACAATCGGCAAAATGCTGGGCACCACCATCACGCAGATCATCACGGTCAACTGAGGTGATAACAACATAGCGTAGACCCATATCTTGGATAGTCTGCGCCAGTTTTTCTGGCTCGTTGGCATCCGGTGTCACTGGGCGGCCATGTGCCACGTCGCAGAATGGGCAACGACGAGTACAAATTGCGCCGAGGATCATAAATGTCGCTGTACCGTGGTTGAAACACTCAGACAAGTTAGGGCAGGAAGCTTCTTCACAAACCGAATGCAGACCGTTTTTACGCATTGCGGCTTTGATGCCTTGAATGCGGCTGGAATCAGCAGGAAGCTTGATTTTCATCCATGCGGGTTTACGCAGTAGCTCCTCACGTTCGGTAACCACGGTTTTAATCGGGATTAACGCCATTTTATCTGCGTCACGGTATTTTACGCCGCGTTCCATCTGAATCGGTTTACTCATAATCGTGCAGGTTCCAGTTCTGAATCTCTCAATTTGAGATTTTTCATTAAGTTCAACGTGATGCGATGTACGTTAAAAAATATTTGAAAATTGTTTAAAAATTATATCATCTTTGCCCTACCACAATCAGCCCCAATCTTTCCTACTTTCTCGGCACTATCGTGGCGTTGAGTTTTACTGTGCGCTGGGGGGCAAATAATCGGTTACTAGCCAAGGTTGCAATTCAGCTTCTGGGTAACCGAGTTGCTGGATGAATTCTTGTACGAGTATCGGTTGGATATCCGTCACGGATGTGCCTATTTTCAACTCACTGACTTGAGTCATTTGCATGCCAGCATAGCCACACGGGTTAATACGCTGGAAAGGTTCCAGATCCATGGCGATGTTTAGTGCTAGACCATGAAACGAACATCCTCGACGGATACGTAGCCCTAATGAGCATATTTTTTGCTGACCGACGTAGACCCCAGGTGCATCTGGGCGCGCTTGTGATTCAATGCCAACTTTTGCCAGCGTCTGGATCACCGTATTCTCAATGGCAGTCACTAATTGCCGCACGCCCATTTTGGCGCGTTTAAGGTCAATCATGATATACATGACCTGCTGGCCAGGGCCATGGTAGGTGACTTGGCCACCTCTATCGCTTTGGATAACTGGAATATCTCCAGGCATCAGGACATGTTCAGCTTTTCCAGCTTGGCCCTGAGTAAAGACGCGTTGATGCTCAACCAGCCAAATTTCATCTGCGGTTGCATCGGTACGATACTCAGTAAAATTATGCATAGCTTGAGATACAGGTGCGTAAGGTTGTAACCCTAGCTGGCGTAAAATGATCTTGTGTTGTTGCAAGCGAGGCATCATCTGGTTACAGAAATGGTGGCGCAAGTATACCAGCCCAATAGCGTGGGGCCACTACTTTGATATTTAAAATATGACTCTGATATTTAAAACACGACTCTGATATTTAAATACGACTCTGATATTGAAAAAGCGGATTTGAGATTGATAAAAAAATAGATTCAATGATTGAGTATCAGATTTAACGACGTCATCACCATGACTTACGCGCAAAAAAAGACCCGAAGTGTCAATTACCAGTTCGGGCCATTATGGGAGTCAATTAGCGATATTGCTGGCGTAGAATGAGCCGATTACAGGACCATTCGGACCAGTTCAAGATTGCCTAACTCTTCATACAGTGTTTCTACCTGATCAATGTGTGTGGCATTGATAGTAATGGAAACGGAGTGATAGTTGCCTTTGCTGCTCGGTTTTACCTGTGGAGAATAATCACCCGGCGCATGGCGCTGTACCACTTCAACCACTTGGCTAACCAGTTGAGGTTCAGCAATGCCCATTACCTTGTAGGTAAAAGAACATGGGAACTCAAGCAGTTCGTTCAGTTTAGTCTTCATGTGCGCTCCTGGGTTGTGTTGTCGAACGATAAAATATCTCCGACTACAAAATTATAACTCCCGCCGGAGCGGGAGTTTTACATTATTTATAATGTGGGGATAATTTTCTGGTTTTCAAGTCACAGGTACTTTTCAGTACAAGTGATTAACCAAACCAGCGATGGAACATCAGTTTGATGTAATCAACCATGCGGCTGAAGATACCGCCTTCCTTAACTTCGTTCATCACCACCAGAGGGCGCTGGTCGATGGTTTTGCCATCTAACTGGAAGTTAATCATCCCAACAACCTGATTTTTCGCTAACGGAGCGTGAATTTCAGGCGTGTTCAACACATAGCTAGCTTTCAGATCTTTCATGCGGCCACGTGGGATGGTCAGGAAAACGTCTTTATCAACCCCTAACTGCACGCGATCGCTGTCACCGAACCACACTGGCTCAGAAGCAAACTCTTTTCCGACTTTCAATGGCGCGACAGTTTCAAAGAAACGGAAGCCCCAAGTCAGCAGTTTTTTACTTTCAGTTTCACGGCCTTTATAGGTGCGACCACCCAATACCGCTGAAATCAAACGCATTTGACCATCAGTAGCCGAAGCCACCAGATTATAGCCAGCAGAAGAAGTATGACCGGTTTTTATACCATCAACGTTCAAACTGGTATCCCACAGCAAGCCGTTACGGTTCATCTGGCGGATATTGTTGAAGGTAAATTCTTTCTCTTTGTAGATGGCGTACTCATCAGGCACATCGCGAATCAGTGCTTGACCAATAAGCGCCATATCACGAGCAGAGCTGAATTGACCTTCTGCATCTAAGCCATGAACGGTTTTGAAATGCGTGTTTTGCAAGCCCAACGCGTTAACGTAGTTATTCATCAGGTTAACGAATGAGTCTTGGCTACCCGCCACGTAATCGGCCATCGCAACACAAGCGTCATTGCCTGATTGCAGATTGATACCCCGAGTCAATTTAGAGACAGGAACACGATCACCGGGTTTCAGGAACATCAACGAGGAGCCTTGGAATTCAGGATTACCGGTCGCCCAAGCGTCTTTACCCACGGTCACCATATCTTCCGGCCCGATTTTACCCGCTTTAATTGCCTGACCGATAACATAGCTGGTCATCATTTTGGTCAAGCTAGCAGGATTGCGACGTGCATCAGCGTTCATTTCAGCCAACACTTTGCCGGAGTTGTAATCGATCAGAATATAAGCTTCTGCGTCGATCTGCGGCACGCCAGGGATCATGGTTTTCAGATTGACGTCATCAGCGTTTGCAGCGGAAGCTGCACTCATAACGATAATGCTGCCGAGCGCTAGGCTCTTGATAGTGCGAGAATTAGTTACATATTTCATGATCAGGACAACAACATCCGTGGGTGAGTTAAGAACGTGCCACACTCTTTAGGTATATGCCTGTGTGGCGTTTATATATTTACCAGTGAAATTATTCACTCGGTTACCATCATGTACTCACCGTAACATCCTGCTTGCACAGCGAGTTACGGTTTTCTGAATTGGAGTCGCCTTAAATTGCTACAAGGTATGTACCGTTTAAGGTGCAGCGATGACAAATGACTGCTGCTGCGCTTCACTCGACAGGCGTTGTTGTAACTCGGTGGCCTGTTGACGGCTACTAAATGGCCCAAGTTGAACGCGGTGAACGCTGCCACTGGTGGCGACTTTACCCGGTACACCGAAGCGTTGGCTTAGACTTTGCTGCCAAGTTTGTGCCCGCTGAGCATCGCTCAACGCGCCGACCTGAACCACATAACCGCCCGACGCTGTTGCACTCGTTGATGGTACAGAAGATGTCACGGGGCCAGGATTAGCAACTACTGGCGGGCTGACTGCAGCTGACCCCATCGCTGTGGGTGAAGAAACTGCGGCGGGCTCTGAACCTTCTAATACACCTGCGGGGACTGGCGTGGAGGCGCGCAGGAAGCCGCTGCTTTGCGGTGCGACAGGCTGCGTGGCGTCAGCACCAGACAAATGGCTGTTATCGATCGGGCGTACAGGAGCGCTGACTGCCGGTGCATCCTGCTGTATCGGTGTCCCCATTCCGCTGGAGCCTAAATCCGGCCGGCTGGGTAATGCATAACTTTGCTTCGCGATAGTAGTGCCAACCATACCGGGGCCAGACAGTGAACCATCAGGCGCCACATTGATGAAATCAATCTTCACCTTGGTGTTATTCGAGATATTCAGGCGGTCAGCGGCTGCTTTAGATAAATCAATGACTCGGCCTGGCGTATAGGGGCCACGGTCATTCACTCTCACGACTATCTGGCGACCATTACTGATGTTAGTCACCCGAACATAGCTCGGAATCGGTAGTGTGGGATGTGCGGCGGTTAAAGCATTAGGATCGAAAATCTCACCGGTCGCCGTTGTGTTGCCATTCGCTTCTTCGCCATACCATGCTGCCAGGCCAGTTTGGGTAAAATTCTGCGGGTCCTTAACGATGCTGTAGGACTGGCCATTCACTTTATAATCCTGATTAAAATTAGGATTAAAAGGTTCGTAGCGCGGTTCAGCCCCGCCTATCTCTTCCACCGGACCATTGTATGTCTGCTGAACTTGTTGCTGGGGTGCCGGAGGCTGACTGGTACATGCTGATAACAGCACACCTGCGATGCCGATCCAAAGCCATTCCTTACGCATTGCTCACCTCTATAAATTCTTGGATAACATTTTTCGATGAGTATGTATCGACATCACGATACCAAACCCGGCCATCAGAACTATCAGCGCCGAGCCTCCGTAGCTGACCAAAGGCAAAGGTACGCCAACCACAGGTAAAATGCCACTGACCATACCTATGTTAACAAACACATAGACAAAGAGGATCAACATCAGGGCCCCAACCATAACTCGGCCAAAGGTGGTTTGTGCATGAGCGGCAATCACCAATCCACGCATAATTAAGCACAGATAGAGGGCTAGAAGTATCAAAACGCCAATTAAGCCCAGCTCTTCTGCCAGTACCGCAAAGATGAAGTCAGTATGGCGCTCCGGTAAGAATTCGAGCTGCGATTGTGTGCCATGTAACCAGCCTTTGCCCGATAACCCGCCTGAACCAATCGCAATTTTAGACTGAATAATATGATAGCCCGCACCGAGTGGATCGCTTTCCGGGTCTAGCAACATCATTACGCGATCACGCTGGTAACCGTGCATCAAGAAGAACCACAAAATAGGAATAAACGCCGCGAGTAAGACAGCCGCAATGGCGATTAAGCGCCAACTCATCCCCGACAGGAACAGAACAAATAGCCCTGAAGCTGCGACGAGAATGGATGTGCCGAGGTCCGGCTGAGCCGCCACCAGTAAAGTCGGCATAAAGATTAAAATCAGCGCGATACCGGTATTTTTCAACGAAGGGGGGCAGACGTCGCGGTTCATAAACCGCGCCACCATCAATGGCACCGCAATTTTAGCAATTTCAGATGGTTGGAAACGGATAAAGCCCAAATCTAACCAGCGTTGTGCGCCTTTACTGATTTGACCAAAAGCGTCGACTAAGATTAGTAAGATGACGCAAACGAAATAGAGGTAGGGTGCCCAGCTTTCATAGACGCGTGGTGGTATCTGTGCCATCACCAACATGACAACCAGACCCATGGCAATTTGGCCGATTTTGCGTTCCATCATGCCCATATCTTGCCCGCTTGCGCTCCACATCACGAAAGCGCTGTAACATAGCAGCGCCAGAACGATGATCAGAAACGGCAGATCAATGTGCATTTTGTACCACAAAGAGCCTTTTTGTTGATTATCAGTCATGAGTTACCTTAATCCACTTCAGCTAATCTGCTTCAACACCCGGAGGAAGCGGGGCTGCATCCGGTAATTCAGTATTGTTATCCCCTAGCAAGATGTGGTCGAGGATTTGGCGAGTAATGGTCCCTACTGCTGGCCCTGCACCGCCATTTTCCAAGATCATCGCAACAGATACTGTCGGGTTTTCATAAGGGGCGAAGGCCACCATCAATTTATGGTCACGTAAGTGCTCTGCGACTTTGTGCGCATTATAGGTTTCATAACTGTAAACCTGCGCCGTGCCTGATTTTGCCGCCGCTTTGTAAGGTGTACCTTCAAAGTACTTGCGGCCAGTACCGTTTGCGCGGTTGGCAACTCCAAACATACCGTCTTTGGCGATCTCCCAATAGCCGGAATGGATATCACCTATCTGCGTGGTGTCTTCTTGTATATAAGGGACCAATTGGCCGTCAATACGGGTACTTTGCAGCAAATGCGGTGTTTTCACTGCCCCATCATTAATGAGCGTCATTAAGGCTTTTGCCATCTGGATTGGAGTCGCTGTCCAATATCCTTGGCCGATACCTACTGGAATGGTATCCCCTTGGTACCAAGGTTTTTTATGGCGTTTTTGTTTCCATTCACGTGTCGGCATCAAACCGGCACGCTCTTCGGATAAATCAATACCGGTATATTCGCCGTAGCCGAACTTGGTCATCCACGCGGATAAACGGTCAATCCCCATATCATAGGCGACTTGATAGAAGAAGGTATCCGCTGATTCCTCTAGTGCTTTAGTGACATTCAACCGACCGTGGCCCCACTTTTTCCAGTCACGGAAGCGTTTTTCCGAGCCAGGCAACTGCCACCAACCGGGGTCAAACAGGCTGGTATTTTTGTTGATAACACCCGCACTTAACGCGGAAACAGCGATATACGGTTTGACCGTTGAAGCCGGAGGGTAAACACCTTGCGTGGCACGGTTAATCAGCGGTCGGTTAGGGTCGTTCAGTAGCCCTTGATAATCTTTGTTGCTGATACCATCGACGAACAGATTCGGGTCATAGCTTGGATTGGATACCAAGGCCAAGATGCCGCCAGTGCGCGGGTCGGTCACCACAACAGCAGCGCGACTACCGGTAAGTAATTTTTCAATATAGGTTTGCAGATGCAAGTCGAGCGTCAGATAGATGTCTTTCCCCGCTTGCGGCGGTTGTTCATGTAACTGACGAATCACCCGACCACGGTTATTAACCTCAACTTCTTCATAACCCGTCTTCCCGTGCAGTACGGATTCATAGTAACGCTCAATGCCAAGCTTACCGATATCGTGGGTGGCGGCATAGTTAGCAAGAATGCCTTCTTTGTCCAACCGTTCGACATCTTTATCGTTAATTTTGGAAACATAGCCAATAACGTGGGTGAGGGCAGAGCCATACGGGTAGTAGCGGCGCTGATAGCCTTTGACTTCAATGCCGGGAAAACGGAATTGGTTAACGGCGAAGCGAGCGACTTGAACCTCAGTCAGCGGGGTTTTCACTGCGATAGAGGTAAAACGACGTGAGCGCTTACGCTCTTTTTCAAAATTGGCGATATCCTCATCCGTCAGGTCCACTATTGGGCGTAGTGCATTGAGCGTGGCGGGAAGGTCTTCGATTTTTTCCGGCATCAGTTCTAACTGATAAATGGTCCGGTTCATTGCCAATGGTGTGCCATTACGGTCAAAAATCATGCCACGGCTCGGGGCGATAGGAACCAGTTTGATGCGGTTTTCATTGGAGCGAGTACGATAGTCTTCGAAACGCACTATCTGCAAATTGTACATGTTGGCGACCAATATCCCGCTTAGCAGCAAGATACCGAGAAAAGCCACCAAGGCGCGGCGGACAAACAAGGCTGACTCAGCCGAATAGTCGCGAAAAGAGTTAGGTTCTTTTTTCATTCCGCTGCTACTTCATTTTGTCCAAAACCAGCATTTTGCCCAAAACCAGTATTTTATCTAACACCGGCATGTTACATAACGTCATCACTATACTCAGGTTCATCGCCCGCTTATTCCCGGTGATAAGGGTGATTGGTCGTAATACTCCAGGCGCGATAGAGGCTCTCAGCCACTAAAACACGCACTAAAGGGTGAGGCAGCGTTAGCGGAGAGAGCGACCAGCTCTGCTCTGCCGCAGCTTTACAGGCCGGCGCTAACCCTTCCGGCCCGCCAATCAGCAAACTGACATCACGGCCATCCTGCTTCCAGCGTTCTAATTGCTGGGCTAATTGTGGCGTCTCCCAGGGTGTGCCTGGGATATCCAGTGTGACAATGCGATTATTCTTGCCCACTGCAGCCAACATTAGTTCGCCTTCTTTTTCCAAAATGCGTTTGATATCCGCATTCTTGCCTCGTTTACCTGCTGGGATTTCTACCAGCTCAAAAGGCATGTCTTTGGGAAAGCGGCGCAGGTAATCGATAAAACCTGTCTGCACCCAGTCTGGCATTTTAGTGCCGACGGCTACCAGTTGCAGTTTCACCGCTTAGCTCCAGAGTTTTTCCAGTTCATACAAACGGCGGCTCTCTTCTTGCATCACATGGACAATGACTTCACCCAAATCGACCACTACCCAGTCCGAGACACCTTGACCTTCGACCCCTAGCGGGATCATGCCAGCCATGCGTGATTCTTGAACTAAATTGTCGGCCAGCGCCATCACATGGCGAGTCGAAGTACCCGTACAAATGATCATGCAATCAGTGATGCTGGACTTGCCTTGAACATCCAGAGCGATAATATCTTGGCCTTTCAAATCATCGAGCTTGTCGATAACAAATGCTTGGAGCGCTTTACCTTGCAAAGGTTCCCCCTCGGGTGGTTTCTGTCCATAACGTTTTTTTGGGACTGTTACACGGGAAGCCCGTCAACGGTGACCGATAATGAACGGTTATGGTGTATTTATCGGCAGGATGCCGCTGAAAGCCAGCTGTTTCACAGGGGTTTTCAGCGAATACCTGAAATTTAGCGGCGGAGTATACCACGGGTCAATGCCTCGCGATATAAGCCCTCAGCCCTTCACCCGCGATACAAACCTTGTAGTTCAATATATCGTTGAACCGAGCGGGGTAACAGGTCATCACAACTTTCACCGTTATGGCGTCGATGGCGAATGTCTGTGGCAGAAATGTCCAGTAATGGCGTATCGGCCAGATAGATTGCGCCTTGTGGCCGTTGGCTTAACGCTTGCGGATCAAAGACTCGATGTTCATCGAGCCATTGCTGCAACTCTGGTGTATCCAGTGTTTGGGCATAACCCGGACGGGCACAAACCAACAGATGGCACACATCTAGCAGTGATTCCCAACGATGCCATTTATGCAGTGACAATAATGAATCCTGCCCAATAATAAACGCTAAGGGCAGTTGAGCACCACGTTCTTTACGCAGGGATTCCAATGTATCGATAGTGAATGATGGCGTATCACGCATTAACTCACGTGAATCAACGCTGAACAGCGGATTACCGGCTACCGCCAGTTCAACCATTTTCAGCCGCTGCTGTGCATTGGCCTCGGGTTGCGGGCGATGAGGCGGAACATGATTAGGTAATAAAATGATGTGTTGCAGGCCTACTTGTTGAGCCAAGGCTTCAACTGGCTTCAAATGACCATAATGAATCGGATCAAACGTACCGCCGAACAAGGCATGTAGGGTGCGAGTCGGGGATTTATTGGGCATCAAAAAAGCTCTCTGGTAATATTTTGCCACACATCAGCATCGATAACGTTTCTAGCTCAGGCCAGATTGATTGGCCGTAATCTTGTTTCAGACGAATCTCCATTTGCGTTAACAAATGCACGGCCTGTCGTAGCTGCTGTTGGGAAAGACGTTGCAGCGCTTGAGTCATCATGGGGCGGCGATTCTGCCACACTTTGAATTGGTCGAATAACGTGCGGAGCGGTACTTGATCCATGCGGCGCTTTAGCGTGAGCAACTGTAATAATTCACGTTGCAGTGTCCGCAGCAAAATAATAGGTTCGCTATCTTCTTGCTGTAATTGTTGCAGGATATGCCAAGCCCGTTTGCTTTTGCCCGCGAGTAAGGCATCCAGCCAGTGATATGGCGTAAAATGTGCGGCATCACTAACGGCTTGCTCTACTTTTGGCAGCGTTAATTTACCATCGGGATAGAGCAAGGAAAGCCTTTCCAAAGCCTGTGAAAGTGCTAACAAATTACCTTCATAGCAGTAGCACAGGAGTTGAATGGCGGGATCATCAATCACCAGATTCTGGCTTTTTGCTCGCGCCGCAACCCAGCGAGGAAGCTGTGCCTGTTCGGGTGTTTGACAACTGACAAAGACACCGTTCTTGCTCAGAGCCTTAAACCAAGCACTATTCTCTTGTGCTTTTGTGAGCTTGTTGGCTCGCAGTATCAGCAAAATATCGGGATGTAAAAGCCCTGATAATTTAGTCAACTGTTCGTTCATCGCCGCAGTTAACCCACTCTCAGGGAAGTTCAGTAGTAATGTTTGACGGCTGGCAAATAAACTCAGCGCCTGACAGAGACTAAAAATAGCCTCCCATTCTGTATGGGCATCGAGTGCAAAACTGAAATGTTCGGTGAAATCATGTTGTGTTGCGGCACGACGAATATGGTCCTGACTTTCCTGTAGCAACAGTGGTTCATTGCCACATAATAAATAACAAGCACGCAGCCCCTCATGGAGCTGCGCGGCAAGTTGTTCAGGATAAACTCGGATCATTGGGCAGAGACACTGACTGCGGGTTTGCCGATATTGATTTCTTTGACGGGTGCCGTTTGGACAGTACCTGTTGTGCTGTTGCTATTCACTGATGTATCGCCATTCTCTTGCGCGTTTTTAACTTCAGCAGCATGTACGGTCAGGAGCTGGCGTACTAACTGCTGCGCAGCTTGTTCACGCATTTCTTGGCGAAGAACCTCGGCTTCCGCATCTTTTGCAAGTGCAGTCAACGGGTTATCGAAGAATGAACGGAAGACATTAACCCGTAGAGGATAAATATCATGGCCAGGAATTAATACCTGCGCCTGCACATGCAGCACCAGTTGATACTCAGCCGTTACACCGTTTCGGAAGATTGACACGGTATCCTGATTTTCGGAAGAACCGATAATCCGCAGGGCCGGTAGATCTTTGCGCATCGGGTCATCAACAATAGTAACGTTGCTTAGACGCAATTGTTGACGCACTGCTCGGGTTAATGGGCCGTAAGGGTCAGCACTTTCGAGCAATAATTTTTGCAATTCAGGCGGCACCTGAGTGGTGCCTCGCAGATTAAAGCCACAGCCAGCGGTGACCAGCACCGCCAAGCCTAGCAACAGCGTCGCAATACGATGTCGCACAACTCCTCCTTGTCTTAACCCACAACCAGGTTAAGCAGTTTGCCAGGGACATAGATTACTTTACGCACGGTAACCCCATCCAGGTATTTAGCCACTAAATGCTCTTGACCAGCACGTTCGCGAACTTGATCTTCAGTGGCATCGGCAGGCACAGTAATTCTGCCTCGCACTTTACCATTAACCTGTACAACGACTAATTTAGAGTCTTCGACCATCGCTTGTTCATCAGCGGCTGGCCACGGTGCGGTGTCAATATCACCTTCGCCACCCAGTGCTTGCCACAAACTAAAGCAGACATGAGGGGTGAATGGATAAAGCATACGAACAACTGCCAGTAATGCTTCTTGTAACAGAGCACGATCTTGCTCAGTTTCCTGTGGTGCGCGGCCCAACTTGTTCATCAACTCCATCACTGCGGCGATAGCGGTGTTGAAAGTTTGACGGCGGCCAACATCGTCGGTGACTTTGGCAATGGTCTTGTGCAGGTCACGACGCAGGGATTTTTGTTCATCCGTCAGGCTGGCAATATCTAACGGTGCAGTTGCCCCTTTTGCCGTGTGATCATAGGCCAGACGCCAAACACGTTTCAGGAAGCGGTTAGCACCTTCAACGCCAGATTCTTGCCATTCCAACGTCATTTCTGCAGGGGAGGCGAACATCATAAACAGGCGTACGGTATCAGCGCCGTATTTCTCTACCATGACTTGTGGGTCGATGCCGTTATTTTTCGATTTCGACATTTTGCTCATGCCGGCATACACCAGCTCATGGCCTTCGCCATCGGTCGCTTTAACAATACGGCCTTTATCATCACGCTCAACGATGGCATCAACTGGTGAAACCCAGACACGCTCACCGCTCGTACCGGTGTAGTAGAAAGCGTCGGCTAACACCATGCCCTGACACAGCAGGCGTTTAGCGGGCTCATCAGAGTCCACCAAACCTGCATCACGCAGCAATTTGTGGAAGAAGCGGAAGTACATCAGGTGCATGATGGCGTGTTCGATACCACCAACATACTGATCAACTGGCAGCCAGTAGTTGGCTGCTGCTGGGTCCAGCATGCCTTCATCAAATTGCGGGCAGGTGTAACGTGCGTAATACCAAGATGATTCCATAAAGGTATCGAAGGTATCAGTTTCACGCAGGCCCGGTACACCGTTCACGGTGGTTTTAGCCCATTCAGGGTCGGCCTTGATGGGGCTGGAAATACCGTCCATCACCACATCTTCTGGCAAGATAACAGGTAACTGATCTTCAGGTGTTGGGACCACGGTGCCGTCTTCTAGCGTAATCATTGGGATTGGGGCACCCCAATAACGTTGACGGGAGACCCCCCAGTCACGCAAACGGTAGTTAACCTTACGTTGGCCGACACCCAACGCGACCAGTTTATCAGCGATGGCATTGAATGCGTCTTCGTAACTCAAACCATCGAATTCACCCGAATTGAATAGGGTGCCTTTCTCGGTCATGGCTTCTTGACTCAAATCTGGCTCACTGCCATCTGCCGCCAAAATGACCGGTTTGATGGGCAGGTTGTATTTGGTCGCGAACTCCCAGTCACGGGCATCGTGGCCAGGAACGGCCATGACTGCGCCAGTGCCGTAGTCCATCAAAACAAAGTTAGCAGCCCAGATAGGTAATTGCTCGCCGGTCAGCGGATGGATGGCGTACAAGCCGGTCGCCATGCCTTTTTTCTCCATGGTGGCCATTTCAGCTTCGGCAACCTTGGTGTTACGACATTCAGCAACAAAATCTGCCAGTGCAGGGTTGGTCGCAGCCGCTTGCAGTGACAAAGGATGACCGGCAGCAACGGCGACGTAGGTCACACCCATAAAGGTATCTGGGCGAGTGGTATAAACGGAGAGTTTTGCTTCGCTATCGACGACATCGAAAACGATATCCACACCTTCGGAGCGACCAATCCAGTTACGTTGCATGGTTTTTACCTGCTCAGGCCAGCTTTCCAGCGTGTCCAGATCATTGAGCAGTTGATCAGCGTAATCGGTGATTTTAATAAACCACTGTGGGATCTCTTTGCGTTCAACTTTGGTGTCGCAGCGCCAGCAACAGCCGTCGATCACTTGTTCATTAGCCAGTACAGTCAGGTCGTGTGGGCACCAGTTAACGGCAGACGTCTTTTTATAGACCATGCCTTTTTCGTATAACTTGGTGAAGAACCACTGTTCCCAACGGTAGTAGTCAGGCTTACAGGTAGCAATTTCGCGATCCCAATCATAGCCGAAGCCCAGCAGTTTTAGCTGGTTCTTCATGTATTCGATATTGTCGTAAGTCCAAGGTGCAGGTGCGGTGTTATTTTTTACCGCGGCACCCTCAGCCGGCAGACCAAATGCATCCCAGCCAATTGGCTGTAACACGTTCTTACCCAGCATACGTTGGTAGCGGGAGATAACATCACCGATGGTGTAGTTACGAACATGCCCCATATGTAGACGCCCTGAAGGGTACGGCAGCATGGATAGGCAGTAATATTTTTCTTTGCTAGCGTCTTCAGTGACTTTAAACGTCTGCTTCTCTTGCCAGTGAAGCTGTACTTGCGTTTCGATATCTTCGGGGCGGTATTGCTCTTGCATGGCGGCCGGTGGTCCTATAGTGAAAAACAGCTACGCCTGTAGCATCATCTGTTTCATATCATAAAGAGAGATCCGCATAGCATAGCCGATAAGCGGCAGCGGCAACAACACTCAGCACCCTACAGTCGGTTTTTTCTGCGTAGTGGATGGCAGAAATGGCTAAAGTGGGGGAGAAACAACCTGATGATGAAGTGATTTGAGTCATTTACGACTAAAATTATTAACGTTAACTTTATTACTGAGGTAAATCGATTCAAAACAAAGAGACAAGCAAGCGCCAGTTGTTGGAATAATCTTGTCGCTGTTTGCTTCATTATGATTTTGCTTTATCACAATTTTTCTTTATCACAACCGTGGATCGAGGAGACATTATGAACAAGGTAGCTCAATATTATCGTGAGTTAGTGGCATCACTGACGGAACGCTTGAAAAATGGTGAACGTGATATCGATAAACTGGTAGACAGTGCCGAGCAACGGCTGAACGCAGTAGAAGAGTTAACTCACAGTGAAGTTGAGCAGATTACTCAGGCTGTGCGTCGTGATCTGGAAGAATTTGCTCGTAGCTATGAAGAGAGTAAGGAAGAATTCACTGACAGCGTATTTATGCGCGTGATTAAAGAAAGTTTATGGCAGGAATTAGCGGATATCACGGATAAAACCCAGTTAGAGTGGCGCGAAGTATTCAAAGATGTCAGTCACCATGGGGTTTATCACAGCGGTGAAGTGGTTGGGCTGGGGAATCTGGTCTGCGAAAAATGCCATTACCATCTGGCTTTCTATACGCCTGAAGTGTTACCCCTTTGCCCCAAATGTGGTCATGATCAATTCAATCGCCGGCCATTCCAACCCTAGCTCGGTGCACTAAAACTCACACCGCAGCAATAACCCCTCTCTTTATCGTGAGAGGGGCAGTATATTGACGAAAGGGCACTCCAGAGATTAATGCAGGATTTTTGCTAAGAAGTCTTTGGCGCGGTCAGATTTAGGGTTATTAAAGAAATCATCTTTGTTGCTGTCTTCGACGATTTTCCCTTCATCCATAAAGATTACTCGGTTAGCCACTTTACGAGCAAAGCCCATTTCGTGCGTCACCACCATCATGGTCATCCCTTCTAAGGCCAGTTTCACCATGACGTCCAACACTTCATTAATCATTTCTGGGTCAAGCGCTGAAGTCGGTTCATCAAACAGCATGGCGATGGGGTCCATACAAAGTGCGCGAGCAATCGCCACACGTTGCTGCTGACCACCCGATAGCTGAGAAGGGTACTTATCGGCGTGAGTCGTCAAACCGACGCGTTCGAGCAGTTTTAGGCCTTTCTCACGCGCTTCAGCTTTATCCCGCTTCAGTACTTTTACTTGCGCTAAGGTCAGGTTTTCAATGATGGATAAATGTGGGAAGAGTTCGAAATGCTGGAATACCATGCCGACTTTGGAACGCAGTTGCGCCAGATTGGTCCCTTTATCATTAACACCAATACCATTGACCGTAATGCTGCCTTTTTGAATGGGTTCCAGCCCATTAACGGTTTTGATTAAGGTTGATTTACCTGAGCCCGAAGGGCCGCAGACCACCACGACCTCACCTTTTTTAACTTCGGTGGTGCAGTCAGACAGCACCTGAAAGTGGCCGTACCACTTAGAAACATTTTTCAGGGAAATCATCAAACAGTCCTTTTCTTCAAATAGTTAACCAGCATTGACGCGGAAATACTGATAACGAAATAAACTAAACCGGCAAACAGCACCATTTCGACCCGTGTACCGTCCCGTTCGCCGATGTTGGTGGCGGTACGGAAGAAGTCGGCCAGGCTAAGGACATACACCAATGATGTATCCTGAAATAACACTATTCCCTGAGTTAACAGTAGCGGCACCATGGCGCGGAAGGCTTGTGGCAAAATAACCAATCTCATCGATTGGCCCTGCGTCATACCTAACGCCAAGGCTGCAGAGGATTGCCCGCGGGAAATGCTTTGGATCCCCGCACGGATAATTTCTGAGTAGTAGGCCGCTTCAAACAGCGAAAAGGCTACCATGGCGGAGATTAACCGAATATCAGTTTTTGGTGATAAGCCCAGCACATTTTGTAATAAGCTCGGGACCACCAGATAAAACCACAACAGCACCATGACCAACGGAATAGAGCGGAACACGTTGACATAGATGGTGGCAAACCAACTGATGGCTTTAATCGGTGATAGGCGCATGACGGCCAGAACCGTACCCCATATTATCCCAAACACCACTGCAGTGATGGTTATCTTGGCGGTCACCACCAAGCCTTGCAGCAGGTAAGGAATGCTGGGGGCGATAGAACTCCAATCAAATTCGTACATTATTTACTCCCCAGATTGCCGGGTAACTGCACTTTCTTTTCAACTAATCGCATCACTAACATGATCACGGCGTTGATCAGCACATAACCAAGAGTGATGGCGGTGAAAGACTCATAAGCGTGAGCTGAATAATCCAGCAATTTACCCGCTTGTGCCGCCATATCCACCAAACCGATCGTTGAGGCAATCGCCGAGTTTTTAACCAAGTTGACCATTTCAGAGGTCATCGGGGGAATAATCACTCGATAAGCATTGGGCAGCAAAACATAGCGATAGGTTTGTGGCAGGGTCAATCCCATCGCCAAACCCGCTGCTTTTTGACCACGGGGCAGGGATTGAATGGCAGCGCGTACTTGTTCACATACCCGCGCAGCAGTAAATAAGCCAAGGCAAATCATAGAGGAGAGGAAGAATTGGATATTGGGGTCTAATTCGCTTTTAAACCACATGCCAATATCGACCGGCAGAAGTTCAGGAACCACCAGATACCAAGTAAAGAATTGCACAATCAGGGGAACGTTACGAAACAGTTCTACGTAACAAGTACCGATTCCTGACAGAATCCGATTGGGTACTGTTCTTAAAATACCAAACAAAGAGCCGATAAAGAAAGCGATCACCCAAGCGCACAGTGACAACGCGACAGTGACTTGAAAGCCGGACCAAATCCAGCCGAGATAGGTAGTATTGCCGAAGGGGGCAGCTTGCAAAAAAACGCCCCAGTTCCAGTCTATTGACATAACGAACTCCCTTAAAAGGATGGATAAGCCATCCTGATGACTGATGATTCAATGCGTTTCGGCTTCCCGAGAGGTAACAAAAAAAGGCGGAGTGGGGAACGGCCACCCCGCAGTCAATTACCCAATCGGTCCATCATCAATCAGTAGGGCAGGCAAGGCCCGCCCTGATTATTATTTTTAGTTCAATGCTTTATCGTTAGGTGCTTTGAACAGCGCCTTCATTTCGTCTGACAGTGAGAAATTCAGGTTAAGATTTTTAGGTGGAATTGGGTTTTTGAACCAGCGGTCAAATGACTTTTCAGCCACACCCGAGGTTTGTGCTGTTGCGATGGTTTCATCCAATAATGCTTTGAACGCAGGGTCATCTTTACGCAGCATGCAACCGTAAGCTTCTTGAGATTGTGGCGTACCGACGATCTCCCATTGATCAGGTTTCTTCGCCTTGGCACGTTCGCCAGCCAGCAGTGCGTCATCCATCATAAATGCAACGGCACGGCCACTTTCCAAAGTACGGAAGGAGTCTCCGTGGTCTTTAGCGCTGATGATGCGCATATTCAATTTATCTTTCTCATTCAGTTTGTTCAGCAGAACTTCAGACGTTGTACCAGAAGTGACAACTACTGTTTTATCTGCTAAATCTTTGAAATCTTTAATGTCAGAACCTTTTTTGGTCAGCAAACGGGTACCGACAACAAAAATGGTGTTAGAAAACGCGGCTTGTTTCTGACGTTCCAGATTGTTGGTGGTAGAACCACACTCGAAATCAAAAGTCCCGTTTTGCAGTAATGGAATACGGTTCTGTGATGTGATCGGAATCAGTTTTACCTGTAAATCAGGCGCATTGAGTTTTTTCTTAACGGCATCGACGATCAGATTAGAATAATCTTGTGAATAACCAACGACTTTCTGTTGATTATCATAATATGAGAATGGAACGGAAGACTCACGGTGGCCGACCACAATAACGCCACTGTCTTTAATCTTCTTCAAGGTGTCAGCGGAGGCTGCCGCTTTTTCTGCGGGTTGTGCTGCCGCTTCTTCTGCTTGGGCAACGCTACTTGCCATCCCAGCTAACAGTAGCGCTAACGCCAATTTACGCATATGCATGGTCCAACTCCTTTGCTGTTGTTTTATTACTTAATGTTGTGTTTAAAAACAATGTTATACGAATTATTTTATACAAAAGGTCATACAAAAAGGTGATACAAAAAAACAGTGTTCAGCTAAATGGTTAGACGAAAAATCGTTTGTCTTGTTTTAGCGGTACAACCACCGATGTTTTGTTGGTTAACGCTCGATTTTCGCTGTTACTTGTATCAGATTATCTTTAAAAAATAGCAAAATGTTATGTAAATGATGAATAAATGTTTGTTTTTTGAGACGTAAATCGCACCAAATAGAGGCAATAAAACACCGATGCACCTCTGCGGTGCGTGTTGTGCCCTATAAATGTGCGAACAAAAAACTGAAATATTGCATGTTAAACTCATCTTTGCGCGACGGTGGCGGTCATACCCAACAATGGCTAAAGGGCTGGCAGGTCTTCGCAAGCAGCTAACATTTCATATTAAGAATTAATGCAAGGTCTGTGCCAGACGCGATGCAACAAGAGGGATAAAATAGCAGGATAAAGCCCTACAGATTGAGGGCTTTCGGTGACAAATTGGGGAAGGTGAACGAATCAGTCGCCAAGCAGTGACTGATACTAGGATCAGCTTAGCTCATGATTATTGAGTGCCAGATGCGCTTTAAACACCGCTAATGCGGTTGGGATATCTTCTTTCCCAACATGTTTTTCTGGATTCCATAGGTCAGCAAAGGTAATCGCACGACCGCAATGGATAAATACCTCGTCCACTTCAATCACTAATACACTGCAGGCGGGATGGCCGTTTTGGCTAAAGCGTTGACAAAGCTCAGGATCAACTGAAATCTTTGCGCGGCCATTCACGCGAAAACCTTCGGTCCAACCGGGGATCAGGAACAGAATACCGATTAATGGGTTATGCAGTAGATTGCGTATACCATCAAGGCGATTATTCCCCGGACGGTCTGGCAACATCAGCGTTTTGCTGTCTTGCACGTGAATAAACCCAGGTTCCCCACCTTTAGGCGAACAGTCTATTCCGTTGACTCCCTGCGTACCTAATACGGCAAACGGAGCGGCAGCGATCAGTTTTTGGGCATAATCATCAATATGATCAATCTGTTTTTTCAACACATTCTTATTGGGCAGTGCGTAATGCTCGCTTAATTGGGCTTCACTGGTCAGGATAAATTCAGGTTTCAATGGCATAACATTCTCAATTTTAACTTCATTGCTGGCCCTTTATCGTTGAGGTTGTTGATAGGTCGAAAGCACATCACGATTGACTCGCTTACGCCCATCAGCAACGCCCACTAAGTAGAGCCTATATAGGTTATTTTTTATCTGCTCGGCAACGTATCGCACGGTACAGGGTGGCAGCACCTAGAACCAATGTGATTAACCACATCGGCCATGAACCGAAGCGTGCATAAGGTGTGACGCCCGTTGTTGGTGTCACTTTTACGTCCAGCACTTGCTGAGTAAATTGCGGGATCTGTGCTAACACTTCACCACTTGGGCCAACCGCAGCGGTAATGCCATTGTTGGTGCTGCGCAGCAGTGGTCGACCTAACTCAAGTGCGCGCATACGTGCCATCTGGAAATGCTGCCACGGCCCAATAGAGTGACCGAACCATGCATCGTTTGAGATAGTCAGCAGGAAATTTGTATCAGGATTAAAGTTATCCCTAACCTGTTGACCTAGCACGATTTCATAGCAAATCGCTGCTGTCAGGTTAAATCCGGCCACATTGAGCTGTGGCTGAACATAATTCCCCCGGCTAAACGACGACATGGGTAAGTCAAAGAAAGGGGCCAGCGGGCGAAGCAGCGATTCCAATGGCACAAATTCACCAAAGGGCACGAGATGGTGTTTGCTATATCGATTGGGGGTAGGGTATTGGTATGGCGTTTCCCCACCCAACACAATAATGCTGTTAAAGAAGTGATAGCCTTTGCCTTCAGGGCGAGGTTTAGCATCAACAATACCGGTGATCAAACTGCTGTGATTTGCGCGCATCAGGCTATCAACCATGGTGAGGAAGGGAGCCTGATCGGTTTCAATATCGGGAATGGCTGATTCTGGCCATATAATGATGGGCGCTTTGCCCATAAATGGACGAGTTTCATCCATATAAATTTGTAGTGTCGCGAGCAAGACCTTAGGGTCCCACTTCAATGACTGAGCAATATTACCTTGTACCATGGCAATATTAACGGCGCGTTCAGGCTCTGGTGTGAACCATTGCAATTGGCGCAGTGGCCACGGTAACAATAGCAGCGCTAGCGCAATAACGGCGGCAACAATACGTCGCTGATAGCACGCATAGACCAGTAGCCCACTGATTGCCATCAACATAAAAGTGATGCCATCGACGCCGAGAATCGGCGCAATTCCTCGCAATGGGCCATTAATTTGGCTATAGCCAAATTGTAGCCACGGGAAACCAGTGAGCACCCAGCCACGTAAGAATTCGGTCAATTGCCACACTACAGGTGCAGCAATGGCGAGCCGCCACCACGTTGTTTTCGGGCATACACGCGCTAATACACCGGCAAACAGCATCGTGTAGAGCGAGAGATATGCCGCGAGGAGTACAACGAGGAAAATATTGATTGCCGTCGGCATACCGCCAAATTCGGAAATGCTGACATACACCCAGTTAATCCCAGTGCCGAACAGCCCCATTCCCCAACAAAACCCAATAAATGCGGCTTGTTTAGTGCTGCGATTCAGTGTCAGGCTGAGTAAGCCAAAAAGTGACACGATAGCCGCAGGCCAATGATCAAATGGCGAATAAGCCAGCGTACCGCAGGCACCAAAAAATAGCGCCAGTAGGGCGCGAACCCACTGGCGTTGCAAGTATGAAGCGTTAGGCATCGAGGATTTATTCTTCCAGTTTGGGTTGCGGAGCATCATCCGGGATTTTTACATGCACCTGAATGATACGTCGGCTATCCGCCATGGCAACTTTAAATAAGTAACCTTCAATTTCAATGGTTTCACCTCGGGATGGTAAATGGCCGAAAGCTTGCATGACCAAACCACCAATGGTGTCCACTTCATCGTCGCTGAAATGGGTGTCGAACACTTCATTGAAATCTTCAATTTGGGTCAACGCACGGATCGTGTAGGTGTGCCGACTGAGTTGACGAATATCTCTATCTTCTTCATCGTCATACTCATCTTCTATTTCGCCAACGATCAGCTCAAGAATATCTTCAATGGTTACCAGCCCTGAAACACCACCAAACTCATCAATGACGATGGCCATGTGATAGCGTTGAGAACGAAACTCCTTCAGCATCCGATCGACACGCTTACTTTCAGGTACCACTATTGCGGGCCGTAAGACTTTATCGATGCTAAATGGCTCAGAATCTGTGCGCATAAACGGCAGCAAATCCTTAGCCATCAGGATACCCTCGATGTGATCTTTATCTTCGCTGATCACAGGGAAGCGGGAGTGAGCAGATTCGATAATCACATCCAAACACTCATCCAGCGTTTGATTACGCTTTAATGTGACCATCTGAGAGCGGGGGATCATAATGTCCCTCACGCGCTGTTCGGCGATATCCATCACGCCTTCCAGCATGTCTCGGGTATCGGGATCGATCAGATCGTTCTGCTCAGAATCACGGATAAGCTCTACCAGATCACCACGGTTTTTAGGTTCGCCGTGAAATAATTGGTTAAGGATAAGAGTAAAAAACCCTTTCTTGGGACTGGGGCTATCATTGTTTTGTGAGTGGTCGTCGCTCATGGCGTTTTAGTTAAGTTTACCTATGTTGGTTTTTATTGTTATCGGCAGCGGTAGACTCACACCGCCGACAGTTTTTCACTTACCCTTTAGATGATTTAGACCTAATAGGGTGGATTTATTCGGGGTCTTTCTCTGAAATATAGGGATCTGGATAACCCAAACTTTGCATAATTTCAGTCTCAATCGACTCCATTTCTTCAGCTTCATCGTCAACGATGTGGTCATACCCTAGCAGATGGAGACTACCGTGAACAACCATATGCGCCCAATGAGCAAAGAGTGCTTTATCTTGCTCGATAGCTTCTTGCTCAACCACCTGACGACAAATGATTAAATCACCCAAAAGTGGCAGTTCAATTTCAGGTGGAGCCTCAAAAGGGAAAGACAACACATTGGTTGATTTGTCTTTGCCACGATAGGTCAAATTTAATTCATGACTTTCTGCTTCATCCACTATACGGATAGTGACTTCAGAGACGTCTTGAAACTGAGGTAACACCGCTTCTAACCAATGCTGAAAATCAGTTTCTGCCGGCAAACCTTGGCTGTCGGCGCAGGCAATTTGTAAATCAAGTATGACTTGGCTCACGGTGCCTCCTGTTCAGATGGGGTGTGACTTTCCCGCTTACGCTGTTCGGCGATGGCCTCTTTGCGTTTTTGTTCCGCCGCTTCCCATGCTTCATAGGCAATAACCACCTGAGCAACCACAGGGTGACGCACCACATCTTCACTGTGGAAGAAGTTAAAGCTTAATTCTTCGACCCCAGAGAGCACTTCTATGGCGTGGCTTAAACCTGATTTCTGGTGGCGAGGTAAGTCTGTTTGCGTGATATCACCGGTTATCACCGCTTTTGAGTTGAAGCCCATCCGGGTTAGGAACATTTTCATCTGTTCGATGGTCGTGTTCTGGCTCTCATCCAAAATGATAAACGCGTCATTCAACGTACGGCCACGCATGTAGGCCAGTGGTGCCACTTCAATCACGTTGCGTTCAATCAGTTTTTCAACCCGCTCGAAGCCTAGCATTTCAAATAAGGCGTCATACAGTGGGCGCAGATAAGGGTCCACTTTCTGGCTCAGATCGCCAGGCAAGAAACCCAGTTTTTCACCGGCTTCAACGGCAGGGCGAGTCAGTAAGATACGCCGGACATTCTGACGCTCTAACGCATCGACTGCCGCAGCAACCGCCAGATAAGTTTTACCCGTACCGGCAGGGCCAATCCCGAAAGTGATATCGTGATCGAGAATGTTTGCGATGTACTGTGCTTGATTAGGCGTTCGTGGTTTGACCATCCCGCGCTTAGTCCGGATATTTACGGCTTTACCGTAATCCGGCACACTTTCGGCAGTTTGCTCCAAAACACGGCTCTCTTTGACCGCGAGATGGATATCTTCTGGCGAAATATCAGGGATCACACCCCGAATAGGCGCAGTATCAACATACAGATGGCGCAGAATATCTGCCGCTGCAACCACGCAGAGATTCTTACCGACTAACTTGAAACGGTTATCACGGCGATTAATTTCAATCCCTAATCGGCGCTCCAACTGCTTAATGTTGTCATCAAAAGGGCCGCATAAACTCAGCAAACGCTGATTATCGGCGGGTTCCAGCAAGATTTCTTGTGTCACGACGTGCAAACTGTTTCTCTGAGTCACTGCATTCCTCTGGGTAAATCATTCATTGGTATAACGTCAATCATACATGTCATTCAGTCATTATTCATGGTGCATGAGACAGACGCAAGTTTACTGCTTCCGTCGCCCATTCAAATAGCGGTCCTTGATCAGCGCAACTTAAAAAATCAAAATCTGCGCAATGCGCCGCTAAATTAAAATAGGCACTGATAATCCAGTGCCTATTTATGCGAGCTTACTCGAGTAAATGGCTATCAGGGCTGATACAGACCGACGCCGATTTCATTCTCTTTACGCGTACGAGCAATCACTGATTGTGGTGATTCATGTACACGCAAATCCATTTGGTCTTCGGTACGTAGCAAGATACCGCGTAGCGAACTGGCATAAACGTCAACAATCTCCACATCAACGAATTTACCAATCATGTCCGGCGTTCCCTCAAAATTGACCACGCGATTATTTTCAGTTCGCCCAGCCAATTCCATCGCATTTTTACGCGAGGGGGCTTCTACCAAAATACGTTGTACGCTGCCCACCATCTCACGACTGATTTCCATGGCTTGCTGAATAATGCGTTGCTGCAAGATGTGCAGCCGCTGCTTTTTCTCTTCATCCGAAACGTCGTCTGGAAGATCTGCTGCTGGCGTACCAGGGCGCGAAGAGTAAATAAAGCTGTAGCTAGTATCAAAACGGATATCTGCGACCAGTTTCATGGTCTGCTCAAAATCTTGCTGAGTCTCGCCGGGGAAGCCAATAATAAAATCAGAGCTAATTTGGATATTGGGGCGTGCCTGACGCAGTTTGCGAATGATGGATTTATATTCTAATGCCGTATGCGCGCGTTTCATCATTGTTAAGATGCGGTCAGAACCACTTTGCACGGGGAGGTGCAAGAAACTGACTAGCTCAGGCGTATCGCGGTATACATCGATGATGTCATCGGTAAATTCAATGGGATGGCTGGTGGTAAAACGCACGCGGTCAATACCGTCAATCGCGGCGACCAGTCGCAATAATTCGGCAAAGCTACAGATATCGCCATCATAGGTAGCGCCGCGGTAGGCATTTACATTTTGACCCAGCAGATTCACTTCTCGCACACCTTGATCTGCTAACTGCGCTATCTCAAATAGAACATCGTCACTTGGGCGGCTGACCTCTTCACCACGGGTATAAGGGACCACGCAGAAAGTACAGTATTTGTTGCAGCCTTCCATGATGGAGACAAACGCGGTTGGGCCTTCAGCGCGAGGTTCGGGGAGGCGGTCAAATTTTTCAATTTCAGGGAAACTGATATCCACCACTGAGCTATTTGTACCTTGGACGTGGTTGATCATTTCTGGCAAGCGGTGCAGGGTTTGTGGCCCGAAAATAATATCAACACAGGGGGCGCGCTGACGCAAATGGTCCCCTTCCTGTGAGGCCACGCAACCGCCAACGCCAATGATTAGCCCTGGATTTTTCTCTTTGAGTAATTTCCAGTGCCCGAGCAGGCTAAATACTTTTTCTTGGGCTTTCTCACGAATGGAGCAGGTGTTCAACAGCAGTAAGTCAGCTTCTTCGGGGATGTCAGTCAACTGGTAACCATGGGTGCTAGCCAACAAATCAACCATTTTAGATGAATCATACTCATTCATCTGGCAGCCCCATGTTTTGATATGCAGTTTTTTCGTCATTGGATTAGTCATCATAAAAGTCACATCGTGCGGCACAGTATTCCATGCCGTGTATTGCAAGTGAGCATAGTGTCTTGCAAGTGAATTGAGTGTTGCGAGTATCGCAATCGGATAGTGGGTAGCACGAAGGCTCAGTCATTGAAGGGTATTGTAGTCATTTGGCAGTGCGATGACCACCGCATAACGGCTTACTTATTCTGATGGGTGATGAAAAATCCGGTAAACTGCATCGGATAAATTATATTGCCAGTGTGGGCATAAACTTAACTTTATAAAGCGTAGCCAAAATGAATAAATCGCAACCAAATTATGATGTTGTGGTCGTGGGCGGTGGCATGGTAGGGGCTGCTGCTGCACTTGGATTAGCGCAAACGGGCTGGTCAGTCGCGTTGTTGGAACATGAAGCGCCCATACCATTTGACGCTAATAGCGTACCGGATTTACGGGTTTCAGCTATTGGTTGCACCTCAGTCGCATTACTAAAGCAGCTTGGGGCTTGGTCGCGAGTTCAACAAATGCGTTATGCGCCTTATCGCCGGTTGGAGACATGGGAGCAACCCGGCTCACAAGTTGTCTTTGATGCCACTTCTCTTTCTTTGCCTGAACTCGGTTTTATGGTTGAAAACCGAGTTTTGCAGTTAGCACTGTGGCAACAGATGACGGAATGCTCAAATTTGGCGCTGCTGTGCCCGTCAAGACTGCAATCGATGGCCAGAGTAGATGAGCACTGGGAAATCACCTTAGATGCTCAGCAAGAGATACAGGGCCGTTTAGTGATAGGTGCCGATGGTGCGAACTCTCTGGTGCGACGTTTAGCCGGTATTGGCACCAATGGTTGGCAGTATCGCCAATCTTGCATGTTAATCACGGTAGAAACGGATACAGCTCAGCAAGACACCACTTGGCAGCAGTTCTTTCCCTCCGGCCCCCGTGCTTTTCTACCGCTGTTTGACCATTGGGCATCGTTGGTGTGGTATGACAGCCCACAGCGCATTCGCCAGCTTCAAGCGATGCCAATGTCACAATTGAATCAGGAAATAGCGGCCGCCTTCCCATCTCGATTAGGAGCTGTTAAGGCGATTGCAGCAGGGTCTTTCCCGTTGGTTCGTCGCCATGCGCAGCAATATGTTCAGCCGGGATTAGTCTTGTTGGGCGATGCAGCTCATACCATCAACCCATTGGCTGGGCAGGGGGTTAATCTGGGATATCGAGATGTCGATGCATTACTGAATGTGCTGAATGAGGCACGTGAGCAGGCTGAACTTTGGCACAGCGAGCAGGTGCTACTCCGTTACCAGCGTCGCCGTCGTACTGATAATCTGATAATGCAGAGCGGTATGGATGTATTTTATACCGCCTTCAGTAATGATTTGCCGCCCGTGAAGTTTGTGCGAAATTTAGCCCTGATGGCCGCGCAAAGGGCGGGTAAGCTTAAAGAGCATGCTTTGAGGTATGCGTTGGGGTTGTAGGTGGGGGGGGCGGATCTCGACAGTCCTTTTCGCCGCATCCATGCGGCCTGCAATCTTTGTCGGCAATTTTTCTGATTGCGCTCAAGGTCAAGACCCAAGACGCTTGGTTTTGACCTTGATGTTTAAAAGCATATCAAAAGCATAAATCCCAAAATGCAAAAAGCCCGCCGAAGCGAGCTTTTCTAAATTTGGCTGGGGTACGAGGATTCGAACCTCGGAATGCTGGAATCAGAATCCAGTGCCTTACCGCTTGGCGATACCCCAAAAATGGTGGCTACGACGGGAATCGAACCTGTGACCCCAGCATTATGAGTGCTGTGCTCTAACCAGCTGAGCTACGTAGCCATCCTAAAGTCTTTTTTTGAGAAGAGATTGTATGGCTGGGATACCAGGATTCGAACCTGGGAATGCCAGGATCAAAACCTGGTGCCTTACCGCTTGGCGATATCCCAACTGAAATACAATTCTTTTTTACATCGCAACTTTGCTGTCTTACAACGCTTTAGTCTTACAACTCACCATCAAAAAGATGGCTGGGATACCAGGATTCGAACCTGGGAATGCCAGGATCAAAACCTGGTGCCTTACCGCTTGGCGATATCCCATCCGCTGTAAACAAACCGATGACAAATAATGGTGCGGGAGGCGAGACTTGAACTCGCACACCTTGCGGCGCTAGAACCTAAATCTAGTGCGTCTACCAATTTCGCCACTCCCGCAAAAAGATGGTGGCTACGACGGGAATCGAACCTGTGACCCCAGCATTATGAGTGCTGTGCTCTAACCAGCTGAGCTACGTAGCCATCTTTATTTCGCATTACCTTCATCGGCGTTGCGGGGCGCATTATGCGTATATGGCCGAATTGCGTCAACTAATTTTTTCCCGAAAAAGCGCTGAAAGGGTTCGTTTGTTTGGCTTGTGAACAGTCTGGCGATTAAATGAACGAAAATGGGAATTAATTATTGAATTTGCCAGCAAAAGGAATCTTTGACGAGATTCACAGTGCGTGACTCGAGGCCGCCTATGACACATAAAAAACAAGGCCACCTGAGGTGACCTTGTTAGTAGAGAATGAAAACGGGTAGGGTGATTATCCGTCATCGGGCTCAGTTATTTATAGGCGTCCTGATGGACACCGACAGCACGGCCAGATGGATCATCCATTTTTTTGAATGATTCATCCCACTCAATAGCTTTGGCTGATGAGCATGCGACGGATGGCCCGCCAGGGACACACTCTGCGGCACTTGGCAGCGGGAACAGTTCTTCGAAGATTTCACGATACAAATAGCCTTCTTTTGAGGATGGCGTGTTGTACGGGAAACGGAAATGGGCTGTTTCCATCTGTTGGTCAGTGACCTGCTCAGCAGCTTTCTCTTTTAATGTATCAATCCAGCTATAACCCACACCATCGGAGAATTGCTCTTTCTGACGCCATGCAACACTGTGTGGCAAGTAAGATTCGAAACATTCACGCAGGACGTGTTTTTCCATTTTGCCGTTGCCGCACATTTTATCTTGCGGATTGATACGCATCGCGACATCAAGGAAGTTCTTATCTAAGAATGGCACACGGGCTTCAACACCCCATGCTGACATGGCTTTGTTGGCACGGGCGCAGTCAAACATATGCAGAGCCAACAGTTTACGGACTGTTTCTTCATGCAATTCTTTGGTGTTTGGCGCTTTGTGGAAATAAAGGTAACCGCCGAAAACTTCATCAGAACCTTCGCCAGACAGCACCATTTTGATGCCCATCGCCTTAATTTTACGTGACATCAAGTACATCGGCGTTGAGGCACGGATAGTGGTCACGTCATAGGTTTCAATGTGATAAATCACATCGCGGATGGCATCCAGACCTTCTTGCACGGTGAAATGAATTTCATGGTGCACGGTACCTAAGTGGTTAGCCACTTCTTGCGCCGCACGTAAGTCAGGTGAACCGATCAAACCAACAGCGAAGGAGTGCAGTTGTGGCCACCAAGCTTCGCTACGTTCGTCGTCTTCAACTCGGCGCGCCGCGAATTTTTTGGTGATGGCAGAAATAACCGAAGAGTCCAGACCGCCAGACAACAACACGCCATAAGGCACATCCGACATCAGATGGCTTTTCACGGCATCTTCTAATGCATTAGCTAATTCGACTTTATCGGTGACATTGTTTTTGACGTTATCGTAATCAAACCAGTCACGATGGTAATACTCGCGAATCTCGCCGTCTTGGCTCCACAGGTAGCTACCTGCTGGGAACTCTTTGATGGTACGGCAAACAGGCACCAGTGCTTTCATTTCTGAGGCGATATACATGTTGCCATGTTCGTCGTGGCCCATATACAGCGGAATAATACCCAGATGGTCACGACCAATCAGGTAAGCATCTTTCTCTGTATCGTATAAGACGAAAGCAAACATGCCCTGTAGGTCATCAAGGAACTCAGGCCCTTTCTCTTGGTACAGCGCCAAAATCACTTCGCAGTCTGAACCCGTTTGGAATGCGTAGCGGTCACCGTACTGCTGACGTAATGCCTGATGATTATAGATTTCACCGTTAACCGCCAGAATATGAGTGCGCGCCTCATTAAGCAGGGGTTGAGCCCCGGTATTGACGTCGACAATAGATAGACGTTCATGGGCGAGAATTGCTTTATCATTTGCCCATACACCAGACCAATCCGGCCCGCGGTGGCGCATTAAACGTGACATTTCCAGCGCTTTTTTGCGCAATTCAATGGGGTCGGTTTTAAGGTCGAGGACCCCGAAAATAGAACACATAGTAATCTCCCTAACTTCTTTGCTTTGGCGGTGATGATGTTGAATTTGAGTCGTTCATCGCTGGTGCTTTTTTTCGCAAACTTGCTTGTGATTGATGCAAGTTATGCCCCATGACGATGCAGTCATCCGAATATTATTAAGCTGTATGCAATAAATAGATGCAAAAAACACGCCAATTTACTGGTGCCATGTTTTAGTAACGTCAACTGGCACAGCAACATACGTTTCCCCAAGGACTGGGCGTGCTGGGTCAGTCACCCGCAAGCAACTCTGAAACCTTAAGTACGAAGGGCCTAAAAAGAAAATGCGCTAAAACAGGGCGGAATGGCAAGAAACTTTGGTGCATTGCACTAAAAAAGGGACGGGAGCCAAAAGAGTGTGGCGGCCTTGACCGCCAACTGGGGTTAGATGATATCGATTTCAGCAACAGAAGGGTAAACGTAACTCGGGCGGAAAGGCATGGTTTCGATATCTGGCAAGGTTGAAACACCTGATAGGACCAAAATGGTTTCAAGACCGGCTTGGAAACCGGCCAAAATATCGGTGCGTAAATTATCACCCACAATCACGGTACTTTCTGAGTGCGCTTGCATTTTATTCAGTGCAGCGCGGATGATCCACGGGCTAGGTTTGCCAACATAAAATGGTTTGCGACCCGAGATTTTCTCAATGGGGGCGCAGAGCGCACCACAGGCTGGTGAAAAGCCGTGACCGTGACTATCTGGGTTGGTGGCGATAAAGCGCGCGCCATTGGCAACAAAATAGGCAGCTTTATGCATCATGTCCCAGTTGTAGGAACGTGTTTCCCCCACGATGACAAAATCAGGATTGATATCAGTGATGGTGAAGCCTGCTTTATACAATTCGTGAACCAATGCACCTTCGCCAATCACATAGGCTTTTTTCCCATCCTGACGGCGCAGGAAATCTGCGGTCGCCATCGCGGAGGTATAAAACGCACTTTCTGGCACATCAAGCCCAGCTGTGATGAAACGGTTAGCTAAATCTTGTGCAGTTTGTGAGGGATAATTGGTCAAAATAACCAATGGCATTCCGGCGTTTTGCACTCGGGCCAAAAAGTCATTGGCACCCTGTATCGCTTTATTGTCATGTAGCAACACACCATCGATATCACAGATAACGCTTTTAATTGTCATTGTTTCAATTACTCTTTTCGCGCGGTAATGAGTCACTATAACATGGTCAATGATGAGAAAGACCCTGCAACGCCCCTATCTCAGGTTAGTTTTCCAATAAACGCTGCAACAAGACTCCATTCAACATGGCACGTTTAGCCAAGGCAAAAGCCCCGATCGCGGATTGATGATCTAGCTGTGAAGTGACGATAGGCAAATTCTGGCGGAAGTTTTTTAAGACTTGCGTATTAATACAGCCTTGGATTGCAGGAAGCAGGATTTTGTCGGCTTCGATGATCTCACCGGCGATCACCACTTTTTGCGGATTGAATAAGTTAATCGCGATAGAAATTGCCTTGCCCAAATAGCGGCCCACATGCTCAATCACTTCACTTGCCAACAAATCACCTCGATTAGCGGCTTTGCAGATGGCACCGATATGGCAATCATCCAGTGTTAGCTTGCTAGGGTAGCCTTGTTCGAGCAGATGTCGCACACGATTTTCAATCGCGGCATTGGACGCAACGGTTTCTAGGCAACCAAAGTTACCGCAATAACAACGTTCACCTAAAGGGTCGATTTGGATGTGGCCGATTTCACCCACATTGCCATTGCTGCCTAAAAAGATCTGGCTATTAACGATAATACCGGCACCGGTTCCTCGGTGCAGGCGAACCAATATGGAGTCTTCGCAATCACGGGTTGCACCGAAATAGTGCTCAGCCAGCGCCAAGCTACGAATATCGTGGCCCACAAAACTGGTGACGTTAAACCGATTTTGCAGATTTTCGACTAATGGCCAGTTGTTGACACTGATGTGCGGCATGTAGCGCACGATACCTTTACTCGGCTCAACCAGCCCTGGGAGAATAACGGCAATGGCAATCAATTCCCGTAATTTGCGCTGATAGGCGTCGATAAACTGGCTGATGATGTTAAACAGCGCGTGTTCCAACGTTTCTTGCGTACGTTCGGGCAACGAATAATGTTCTTCACCCAGTGACTTGCCGCTCATGTCAAACAGGGTAATGGTGGCGTCATGGCGGCCTAAGCGGACGGCAATCGTGTGGAACTGGCGATTTTCTGTGACGATGGAAATGGCGCGGCGACCACCGGTGGAGGCTTGCTGATCGACTTCTTTAATCAGCCCGCGCTCCAACAGTTGGCGGGTAATTTTGGTGACGCTGGCGGGCGCTAGCTGGCTGAGATCGGCAATTTGAATGCGCGAAATCGGGCCTTGTTGGTCAATGAGCCGGTAAACGACGGCACCATTGAGTTGTTTCACAAGATCCACATTACCAATTTGTGACTGTCCGCCAGTGCTCATCAATACAATTACTCGCTTATTTTAAAACCTCGTTACCATTAACGATGGTTTTAGTGATTTTATAATCGCGGGTAAAGGCAGTCAGGTTGGCTACTTTGCCGACTTCAATGCTCCCTAACTGCTTCTCCACGCCAATGGCGCGGGCCGCATAAAGTGTCGCCATACGCAGTGCTTCATCGAGCGCGATGCCAACATGTTCCACACTGTTTTGAACGGCTTCGATCATCGTCAGTGCTGAACCGCTTAATGTGCCGTTTTCATCCACACATAAACCATTACGATAGTATATTGTTTTACCGGCAAAAATAAATTGATCAATTTCAGCGCCTGCGGGTGCAGTCGCGTCGGTGACCAGTACCAGTTTGTCGCCTTTCAGGTGTTTTGCTGTCCGGATATTAGCCCAATCAACATGCAAACCATCCGCAATCACGCCGGTATAGAGCTCTGGCGTATCAAAAATTGCCCCGATTAAGCCAGGTTCACGGCCTGAGATATAAGGCATTGCGTTATAAAGGTGCGTCGCAAAGCCAATACCAGCAGCAAACCCCTTTCGGGCTTCTTTATAGGTTGCGTTCGAGTGACCGGCAGACACTAAAATGCCTGCTTCTGCCAGTTGCTGAATATATTTTGCATCGACCATTTCTGGTGCCAGAGTGAGCTTGGTGATCACATCGGCATTTGCGCACAGATAATCAATCATTTCGGCGGTTGGCTTACGAATAAACGCCGGATTATGGGTGCCTTTCTTCAATGGGTTCAGGTACGGCCCTTCCAGATGAAGACCCAGTGCCTGATGCGGGTTTTTTTGCAGATATGAACGCATGACATCAACGGCATGCTTCATAAATTCATCACTGCTGGTGATCAGTGTTGGCAGGAAGCTGGTACAACCTGATTTTTCATTTGCGCGTTGCATAATGACCAACGTCTCTTCTGAGATAGCCTCAAGAGAGTCATTGAATTGCACGCCGCCGCAACCATTTAACTGAACATCAATAAAACCGGGGGCCAGAATGGCACCACCCAAATCACGTATCTCAATACCAGCCGGAAGTTCATCGACAGGACAGATACGTTCGATCAATCCATCAGCCACGACAACAGCATGATTATCCAGTACTTCATGGCTGGTATAAATACGGCCGTGAGTTAAAGCGTACATCTTAGCCCCCTTATAACAATTAAAGATTCTTGACGTTTTCAGCTTCTAATTCGCGGAAATATTTTACCGTTTTCACTTTCAATTCCATTGTGGAAGGCTCGTCGCACACCATGATGGCCTTGGCATGCAATTGCAGGCAACTGATGGTCCACATGTGGTTAATGCTACCTTCAACAGCGGCTTGTAAGGCTTGAGCTTTACCGTGGCCGGTCACCAGAATCATGACTTCTTCCGCATCCAGCAATGTCCCAACACCAACGGTCAGTGCATATTTCGGCACGAGGTTTGCATCACCACCAAAGAAACGTGAGTTAGCGATACGGGTTTCTTGAGTCAGGGTTTTGATACGAGTACGTGACGCCAAAGAAGAAGCGGGTTCGTTAAAGGCGATATGGCCATCGACACCAACGCCACCCATGAACAGATTGATTTTACCGTAAGACTTAATTTTCTCTTCGTAACGACGGCATTCTTCATCGATATCCGGTGCGTTACCATTGAGCAGGTTAATATTTTCAGCAGGGATATCAACATGATCGAAGAAGTTGGTGTGCATGAAAGTGTAGTAGCTTTCAGGGTGTTCTTGCGGCAACCCAACATACTCATCCATGTTAAATGTGACAACGTTTTTGAAGCTAACATCACCGGCTTTATGCATAGCAACCAAGTGTTTATAAGCTTCCATCGGTGTTCCACCGGTCGGCAGGCCCAGAACAAATGGACGCTCCGCAGTCGGTTTGAACGCATTAATGCGATTAACGATATGGCGTGCTGCCCATTTACCCACTTCTGTGGTGTTTTTCAGTGGAATAAGTCTCATCTTGCACCTCTTAGGATTGAGAATAGTGGCTATACTCTACGCGGTTTGAATCATTCAGCTAAGCGTAACTCAGATTCTGACTCGTGCGTTGGTACAATGCATTGTTCATTTTTCGAATGATAAAATAAGTTTTATGTGATGGCTAGTCCATTGGTGCTTTTTCGCTAGTTTTTGGTGACATTTATCACAAAATAGGGGGTTTTAATTTGCGTTACGAAATAAATTTTTTACACTCCAGCATGAGTCATTCGTGCCGTAAATAAATAAAAATGTGCAATGCGTATTTCTAAAAGGTAGTGAGTAAAATAAATAAACTACTTAAAGGGTCCGGTCTCGGACGAATAGGGGGAAAAGTGAATATTCTTAGTTACTTGCAAAAAGTAGGTCGAGCATTGATGGTCCCTGTGGCCACATTGCCTGCCGCCGCGATATTGATGGGTGTAGGTTATTGGATCGACCCCGTTAGCTGGGGTGGCGATAATGCCTTAGCGGCATTATTTATTAAATCCGGTGCTGCAATCATCGATAACATGTCAGTACTGTTCGCTATTGGTGTGGCTTACGGTATGTCAAAAGATAAAGACGGTGCTGCTGCACTGACCGGCTTTGTCGGCTTCTTAGTCTTAACGACGCTGTGTTCACCTGCTGCGGTTTCAATGATTCAAAAGATCCCGCTTGATCAAGTGCCTGCGGCCTTCGGCAAAATCAACAACCAGTTCGTTGGTATCATGGTTGGTATCATCTCGGCTGAGTTGTACAACCGCTACAGCGGTGTGGAATTGCCAAAAGCACTCTCCTTCTTCAGTGGCCGCCGTCTGGTTCCGATTCTGACGTCCTTCCTGATGATCGTTGTTGCTTTCATCATGATGTACCTCTGGCCGCTGATTTATAACGCATTGGTGACCTTCGGTGAATACATCAAAGATATGGGGTCAATTGGTGCGGGTATCTACGCCTTCTTCAACCGTTTACTGATCCCAGTCGGCCTGCATCATGCACTGAACTCCGTGTTCTGGTTTGACGTAGCCGGTATTAACGATATTCCTAACTTCTTGGGTGGCCAACAGTCTATCGACGCCGGTAAAGCCGTTGCAGGTATCACGGGTCGTTATCAGGCTGGTTTCTTCCCGATTATGATGTTTGGTTTGCCGGGTGCTGCATTGGCGATTTATCACTGTGCACGTCCAGAAAATAAAGCGAAAGTGGCGGGTATCATGTTGGCGGGGGCATTTGCTGCCTTCTTCACCGGTATCACCGAACCCCTTGAGTTCTCCTTCATGTTCGTTGCGCCAGTGCTGTACTTCATCCACGCTGTGTTAACCGGTATTTCCGTGTTCATCGCCGCGACTATGCATTGGATCGCAGGTTTTGGCTTCAGCGCCGGTTTGGTGGATATGGTGCTGTCTTCCCGTAACCCGCTGGCGACACAATGGTACATGCTGATCCCACAAGGTCTGGTGTTCTTCGCCATTTACTACGTGGTATTCCGTTTCACTATCAAGAAATTCAATTTATTGACTCCAGGCCGTGAACTGGCTGTTGAAGGCAGTGAAGAAGATGGCTATGACGTGAACGTGAATAACACGCCAGCGGTTAATGAGAGTGAAATTAACGGTCTGGCTCGTCGCTACATTGGTGCTATCGGTGGTTCAGATAACCTCACGGGTATCGATGCCTGTATTACTCGTCTGCGTTTGAACGTGAAAGATTCTGCATTGGTGAATGACAGTGTCGCGAAGCGTTTAGGGGCATCGGGTGTGATTCGCCTGAATAAACAAAGTGTGCAAGTGATCGTTGGGACGCGTGCGGAACTGATTGCTTCGGCGATGCGTGTGGTGTTGGCTGGTGGTCCGGTTCCGGCTGCAAGCACGGCTGCTGCCGCGGCTCAGCCTCAGGCTGTCGTTAACAATGCTAAAACAGCTTCGCTAGTGTTGGTTTCGCCAATTAGTGGTGATGTTGTGGCGCTGGAACAAGTTCCTGATGAAGCCTTTGCCAGCAAAGCCGTTGGTGATGGTGTTGCCATACGTCCTACCGATAAAACGGTAGTTTCTCCAGCAAGCGGTACCATCGTTAAAATCTTCAATACCGACCATGCATTCTGCCTAGAAACAGAAACGGGTGCTGAGATTGTGGTTCATATCGGGATTGATACTGTGAAACTCAATGGCCAAGGCTTTACTCGCTTGGTTGAAGAGGGGGCAACTGTGGTTGCCGGTCAACCTGTGTTGGAGCTTGATCTGGATTATCTGAACGCCAATGCGCGCTCAATGATTAGTCCTGTCGTGGTGAGCAACATTGATGATTACGCCGGTATCTCATTGCTGGCAGGTGACTCAGTGGTCGCTGGTCAAAGCCAATTGTTTGAGATTCGTGGCAAATAATTCGCTAGGGGTGCTGAAGTCCTGAGCACCTGACCAACATTTTCGTCACAGTAACGGGAAGAGAGCCATCTCTTCTCGTTTTTTTTATTTTGTTTGCCGAACAAACGGTTGTTTCCGGGCCGGGCTTGTTGGATTATATGCGGTTATATTTGTTGCGTTTGCATTGAGGAAAAGAACAATGAGTGAGGCAGAAGCCCGCCCGAGTAATTTTATCCGTCAGATTATTGACGAAGATTTAGCCAGCGGCAAACACACGTCGGTCCACACCCGCTTCCCGCCGGAGCCAAACGGCTACCTGCATATTGGTCATGCGAAATCCATTTGTCTGAATTTTGGTATCGCGCAAGACTATCATGGCCAATGCAACTTACGTTTTGATGACACCAATCCGGTGAAAGAAGATGTCGAGTTCGTTGAGTCTATTAAGCATGACGTAGAGTGGTTAGGCTTCACCTGGAGCGGTGATGTACGTTACTCCTCAGACTACTTTGATCAACTGTACCAATACGCGATAGAGCTGATTAACAAGGGCTTGGCGTATGTGGATGAGTTAACCGCTGAACAGATGCGCGAATATCGCGGCACACTGACTGCACCGGGTAAAAACAGCCCGTATCGTGATCGCAGTGTGGAAGAGAACTTAGCGCTGTTTGAAAAAATGCGTGCAGGTGGCTTTGCAGAAGGCACTGCTTGTCTGCGTGCCAAAATTGATATGGCGTCACCTTTTATCGTGATGCGTGATCCGGTGCTGTATCGCATTAAGTTTGCTGAACATCATCAGTCTGGTAACAAGTGGTGCATCTACCCGATGTATGACTTTACCCATTGCATTTCTGATGCGATTGAAGGGATCACCCATTCACTGTGTACGCTGGAGTTCCAGGATAACCGTCGCCTGTATGATTGGGTGCTGGATAATATCTCCATTGAATGCCATCCACGGCAGTATGAGTTCTCCCGCCTGAATCTCGAATACGCCATTATGTCTAAGCGCAAGCTGAACCTATTGGTGACTGAGAAGGTGGTAGAAGGCTGGGATGACCCTCGTATGCCAACCATTTCAGGCTTACGTCGTCGTGGCTATACCGCAGCCTCTATCCGTGAGTTCTGCCGCCGTATTGGTGTGACTAAGCAGGATAACAACGTTGAGATGATGTCATTGGAATCTTGTATCCGTGATGATCTGAACGAAAATGCTCCACGGGCAATGGCTGTGCTTGATCCGATTAAGGTTATTATCGAAAACCGTGCGGCAGGGGAAGAGTGGTTGACGATGCCAAATCATCCTAACAATCCGGACATGGGGACTCGTCAGGTTCCGTTCGATAGTGAGATTTACATCGATCGCGCAGATTTCCGTGAAGAAGCGAACAAGCAATACAAGCGTTTGGTGCTGGGCAAAGAAGTGCGTCTGCGCAATGCTTATGTGATCAAAGCTGAGCGTGTTGAGAAAGACGCTGAAGGGAATGTGACGACACTGTATTGCAGCTATGACGCAGAAACACTGAACAAAGATCCCGCTGATGGCCGTAAAGTGAAAGGTGTGATTCACTGGGTTTCCGTTAAGCACGCGTTACCGGCGGAAATTCGTTTATACGACCGTTTGTTTAGTGTACCAAACCCAGCCGCGGCAGAGGATTTCCTGTCAACGATTAACCCTGAGTCATTAGTTATTCGTCAGGGCTTCGTTGAGCCGAGCTTGGTAAATGCTGTGCCAGAGAAAACCTATCAGTTTGAGCGTGAAGGTTATTTCTGTGCTGATAGCCGCTATTCAAAGCCTGATGCCTTGGTGTTTAACCGTACCGTTGGCTTGCGTGATACGTGGGCAGCCAAAGTAACCAGCTAAGCGTTACCTCCGATTCAATTCAATTGGCGTGGCATAGTCCACGTCTGAGGATATTGATAAGGAGCCCTAGCGAAGAGAATAGGCAGATCGTAAAGACGCCGTAAAATCATCCCTGATGGCTCGAGCCGCGCCATCCTTGGCGCGGACACTTTACTCCTCCACCTGTTCTCACCGTTCCCCATCGAGTTATCGGTGGGGAGCAATAATCTATGGCGTGGCATAGTCCACGCCTTTTTTATATTCCTTTTATGCCCATTTCTGCGTTTTAACAGGATCCTTGTTTTGTTTATTAAACATTCGGTTCCCCCTCATCGAATGACTCACTTTCTGCTTTTTCCGCTGGTCAATATCAACTGATTCCTAAGTTTTGTTGTAATGACGCCCCATTCTGTAAGTCTTTCTTAAATATTCGCTTTACGAATTAACTGAGGAAATATCCTCATTTTTATTCAAAATTTATCCCGTTAATGAGGATTTGCTGAAACCATTCAAGATGTCAATGAGAGACGATTTGCCTTCTAAAAAATCTCCTTATGCATTGTTTTTAAAGAATTTGTGATGTCTGTAATATTTTTTCACAATTATGTGCTCATGGTCATATTTTGAATAATTTTCGACTTTTTTAATTGATAATTCGCGTCGCGAAAAATAGTCTGTGTTCCAGCAGCAATCTCCAGAACGTTTATCAACAGAGACGTTTTTTTAAATCAGTAGCCGCTGGTGGCGAATTTTTCTCCCCAGCAAAATTTTACCCACTTAGGGTTTTTTTGAGGCTGAACCTGTGAGCTGTGGTGGACATAGGCAAAGCACTTTAAATGTGATGTCAAAGAGGAATTTTTTCTTATGGTTACGCACGTTGCTAAACGCAAAACGTTAGCACTCGCTGTCGCGGGTGCATTGTTAGGGACGGGGTTTATGGTGACCCCAGAGGCCAAGGCAGAAGGCTTTGTTGATGATTCGTCACTGACCGGTGGTATTTATTATTGGCAACGCCAGCGTGACCGTAAGGATTTAACCCCAGGGAGCGCAGAGTACGGTAAGTATGTCGCTAACCTGCATCATTCAACGTTTAACGCTAATCTGGACTTCTCATCCGGCTACGCAGCAGACATGTTCGGTATCGACTTAGCCGCTTTTGGCGCGGTTGAAATGACCAACAGCGGCCCAGCCGCACCCAACGAAATTGGTTTCAGTGATGCTAAAACCCGTTGGGATGAAAAATGGACCGGCGATAAAAGCGGCGTGAGCGTTTACAAAGCGGCAGCTAAGTTCAAGCTGGGTGACTTCTGGGCACGCGGCGGTTATATCCAGCCGACTGGCCAGACATTATTAGCGCCGCATTGGAGCTTTATGCCAGGGACTTATCGCGGTGCGGAAGGCGGCGCAAAATTTGATTTTGATACAGCAGGTGCACTGTCCATGTCTTACATGTGGACTGATGAATATAAAGCGCCTTGGTATCAAAACATGTACAACTTCCGTCAGGCAGATGGCTTGACTGGCATCAGTTACTTGCACTCCATCGGGGCTAAATACGACTTCAAAAACAAATTGGTCATGGAAGCCGCATTCGGTCAAGCCAAAGACTATATGGATCAGTATTTTGCCAAAGCGTCTTACGCCTTCCCTGTCGCGGGTAACGACCTGCGTACTTCTTACCAGTTCTATGGTGCGAAAGATAAAGTCGACGGCGGCGCTAGCAATGTTAACGACGTCTATGACGGTTTAGCGTGGTTGCAAGCGCTGACATTAGGTTACACCACTGGGCCATTTGACTTGCGCTTAGAAGGAACTTGGGCCAAAGCTGAAGGTAATCAAGGTTACTTCCTGCAACGTATGACCCCTGGTTATGCCACATCGAATGGCCGCTTGGACGTTTGGTGGGATTCCCGTTCTGACTTCAACGCCAACGGTGAGAAAGCGCTGTTTGGTGGCGTGATGTATGACCTGAAAAACTGGAATTTAGCCGGTTGGTCAGTCGGGACATCTTATGCATATGGTTGGGATGCAAAACCGAGTTCTAATCCTAAATTTGACCAAAATACACGCCTGAAAGAGTCTGCATGGAACTTTGACATTCTCTACACCCTGCAAGAAGGTCGTGCAAAAGGCACCTTGTTCAAACTGCATTACACCATGTACGACAACCACACCAATATCCCAAGCTATGGTGGCGGTTTCGGCAACATATTCCAGGATGAGAAAGACGTTAAATTCATCGTAATTGCACCATTTACCATCTTCTGATTGCCATCCCCAGCGGCCGCGCTGGGGCCATAATGGAGCATGTGTCATGAAAAAAACGCTTTTTATTATTGCTGCTGTATTGGGACTCAGTGCTTGTGCGCCCCAAACCCCGGTTCAGCCAGAAGATACCAAACTGAAACAAGCTTACAGCGCTTGTATCAATGCTAGCGAAGGCTCGCCAGAGAGATTGATTCCCTGCAAAGCCGTATTGAATGTGTTGAAGCAAGAAAAAGCGCATCAGGCGTTTACTGACAAAGAGACTGTCCGCGTATTGGATTACCAGCGTTGCATTGACGCCGCGCATACCGGTAATGGTCAGGCGTATGACGCGCAGTGTGGAAAATTATGGCAAGAAATTCGCGCCAATAATTAAGCTAACAATAATTCAGCCAGCAGTAATACTTCCAGTAGTGGCTCTGGCTGAATTATTAATTACGGATGAGGTTAGTGATGAATAAATTTAAATTAAGTACGTTGGCAGCGATAACCGCGACCTTTGGTTTGATGGGCTCTGCACTGGCGGATACCACCCCGCAACAGCTTGTTGATCAACTCAGTACGTTAAAAGTTAACTATAAAATATTGGATAACCGAGCCGGCGAAAATGGAGTTGATTGTGCCAAGCTGGGGGCCGATTGGGCATCGTGCAATAAAGTTATGATTACGCTGACCAACTCCGGGGATGAAATCAAAGGCCAAGATTGGGCCATTTATTTCCACAGCATTCGCCAAATTCTGGCGATAGATAACGATCAGTTCCGCATTACGCACCTGACTGGCGATCTGCATAAAATTGAACCTACGGCTAAGTTTGCTGGTTTTCCTGCCAATCAGGCAGTTGAAATCCCGATAACGGGTGAATACTGGCAGTTGTTTGCCACTGATTTTATGCCGCGCTGGTATGCCACATCGGGCGATGCGAAACCCAAAGTTTTGAAAAGCACGGATACGGAAGATATCAACGAGTATCTGACTCAGTTCACAGGCGATCAGTGGAAACGAACCAAAGACGACAACAACGTACTGATGACGCCAGAATCACGTTTCGTGAAAAACGAAGCGGTGAAAACATTGACGGCGGCTAACTTGCGTGGACAGATCATTCCCACGCCGATGGACGTAAAAGTGTATCCGCAAGATGTGAATCTGGGCCAAGGCGTTGCGTTGGATCTGAGTGCATTGCCTCAACCGACTGCCGAAGTTGTACAGCAGCGTTTCGAGTTGCTCGGCTTGAAGTCGAATGCAGCCGGTTTCCCGATAAAAACATCGATTCAACCAGCGAAATTTAAAGGTGACTTGGCGGTTTCCGGTGCTTATGAACTGAAAATTGGTGAAAAAGGTGCTCAGGTCATTGGTTTTGATCCCACAGGCGTATTTTATGGTCTGCAATCGATCCTTTCTTTAGTGCCGACCGATGGCAGCCAGAAAATTGCCACGTTGGATGCAAAGGATGCACCACGTTTTGACTACCGTGGTGTGTTCCTTGATGTTGGCCGTAATTTTAAAACCAAAGATGCGGTGTTGCGTTTGCTGGATCAAATGGCGGCTTACAAACTGAATAAGTTCCACTTCCATCTGAGCGATGATGAAGGCTGGCGTATCGAGATCCCCGGTCTACCAGAGCTGACGGAAGTGGGCAGCAAGCGTTGCCATGATTTAACTGAAAACACCTGTTTATTGCCGCAATTGGGTTCAGGCCCAGATAGCAACAATTTGGGAAGTGGTCACTTCACCCGCGCTGATTACATCGACATTCTGAAGTACGCGAAAGCGCGCCAAATTGATGTTATTCCCGAAATCGACATGCCAGCCCATGCCCGCGCCGCCGTGGTTTCCATGGAGGCTCGCTACAACAATTTGATGAAACAAGGGAAAGAGAAAGAGGCGAACGAATTCCGCCTACTGGATCCTACCGATGATTCCAACACGACCTCGGTTCAGTTCTATGAGCGCAAAAGCTACCTAAACCCTTGTTTGGATTCATCTAAGCGCTTCGTCGATAAAGTGATCGGTGAAATGGCTCAGATGCATAAAGAAGCGGGTATGCCATTAACGACTTGGCACTTCGGTGGAGATGAAGCAAAAAATATCCGGCTGGGTGCGGGTTTCCAGGATAAGAACGGTCCAATTGAACCGGGTAAAGGCATTATTGATAAGAGTGTTGAAGATAAGCCATGGGCCAAATCGCAAGTCTGTCAGGACATGGTCAAACAAGGCAAGATTCAGGACGTCGAGCATCTTTCCAGCCACTTCGCTATTGAAGTGAGCAAGCTGGTTAACGCCCATGGCATTGAAAGAATGCAAGCGTGGCAGGATGGCCTGAAAGATGCCAAAGACGCGAAAGACTTTGCGACCAAGCGTGTCGGCGTCAACTTCTGGGACACCCTGTTCTGGGGCGGCGCGGATGCAATCAATGATTGGGCCAACAAAGGCTACGAAGTCGTTGCGTCTAACCCTGATTATGTTTACTTCGATATGCCATACGAAGTTAACCCAAATGAGCGTGGTTACTACTGGGCGACCCGTTTTAGTGATGAAGCTAAAGTGTTCAGTTTTGCGCCAAATAACATGCCGCAAAATGCCGAAACCTCTGTCGATCGCGATGGTAATCACTTTAGCGCGAAAAGTGATAAGCCTTGGCCTGGTGTGCACGGTATTTCCGGTCAGTCATGGAATGAAACCGTTCGGACTGATGAGCAAATGGAGTACATGATCTTCCCTCGCGTCCTGCCGCTGGCGGAGCGTGCTTGGCACCGTGCGTCATGGGAGCAAGATTATGAAGCAGGCCGCGAATATATCGGTGGCGAAACACATCATGTCGACACCAAGGCATTGAGCACCGATTGGCAGCGTTTCGCTAATATCATGGGGCAACGTGAATTGGCGAAACTGGACAAAGCAGGTATCGCTTATCGCCTACCTGTTCCGGGCGCGCGAGTGGTATCGGGTCAACTGGAGGCCAATATCTCCTTGCCAGGTTTGAATATCGAGTATTCAACGGATGGTGGCCAACACTGGCAGCAGTATGATGCCAAGGTGCAACCAAAAGTCAGCGGTGATGTGCTGATCCGTTCAACCAGTTCAGATGGCAAGCGTACTAGTCGTGCCGAGCCGGTTAAAGCCTGATCATGGGTTTCAAAATGCTGTGTCTACTGTTAACTGCTGTTTGTCAGACTTTGCAGTAAACAAATTTAAGTGAAGTTGAGTTGATGGTTTTCCCCCGGCTTGCCGGGGTTTTTTTTGTCAAAAATGGGGAGACCCGTAAAGCAGTAAGCGATGATAAATAGGTGATGATAAAGAAGTGCGAGATGACAAAACCGGCAACAAAGAGGTTACGCAAGAGAAAGAGGGAAGGGGTATAAATAAGAATGACCACCTGAACCCTGACCAAGATTAACTGAGTTAACCGTTCGGGAAAGGTGGCCATTTTGCTGAGGGTTATGTTAACCCACTCATTCACTAACGCTATCTGAGTGAAATAAACTTAATATCATTCAGTGCTTAAAATCTTTATTAAGATCAACGCGATAACATGATGTTATCTTTTATCGTGCGCAGACTCATTTTCACGGCAATCGCCGGTTTCACAGTGGCCGTACAAATACAGGCTGTGATTGGTGAGCTTAATACCGTGTTGCTTAGAAATTTCACGCTGAAGTGTTTCAATCGCTTCATTACTAAACTCGATCACTTTGCCACAATCTAGACAAATCAGGTGATCGTGGTGGTGCTGCTGCGTCAATTCAAAGACTGATTTGCCACCCTCGAAATTGTGGCGGGTCACAATACCGGCATCATCAAACTGGTTCAGTACGCGGTAAACCGTCGCGAGGCCAATTTCCTCACCGATATCAATCAGCTTTTTATAAAGATCTTCCGCGCTGACATGATGGCATGCTGGATCTTGCAACACTTCCAGAATCTTCAGCCGGGGCAGTGTTACTTTAAGGCCAGCGTTTTTTAAGGCTTTGTTGTTGTCAGTCATGCGGATTCAGTCCTGTTACTATCGATTCAAATTAAGGCTGTTCAGCCTATGACATCCGTGGCGCAATAATTACAATTGCGTCTCATTATAGAACTGCTAGCCCCAAATGAAAACCGTGGTTGTTAACAAAGATATAATTGCACACTTTGTAAGATTAATCATGCAGTGTATTGATGAATGGGGATATAGCATCATTTTAGACTATTTACGCAACGGATAACGTTACAAATTTGTAGCGGTAAATTTTTATTTCTCATGAATGAAGATGCGGATTTGTGGGTGACTTAACAGAGCGTTGAGAAAGGGATGAAAGACAACGGAAACGCTAGGCGATGTGACACATGCCAAAGCGCTTCCGTGAGGGCGAATTAACCCGTGATTTCTGACAAATTCATCTCTTCACTGATTTGTTTGACCCAAGCATCAACACGTTCGTTCGTCAGTTCCGGTTGACGATCTTCATCGATAGCCAAACCAATAAAGTGATCGTCATCAGCCAAGCCTTTAGAAGCTTCAAAGTGGTAGCCTGCCGTTGGCCAGTGGCCGACAATCGCTGCGCCCCGTGGTTCGATGATGTCACGGACTGTCCCCATCGCATCACAGAAATACTCAGCGTAGTCTTCTTGATCGCCACAACCAAACAAGGCAACCAGCTTACCGTTGAAATCGATCTCTTCCAGTGTCGGGAAGAAATCATCCCAGTCACACTGCGCTTCGCCGTAATACCAAGTTGGGATACCGATCAGCAGGATATCGAAGGCTTCTAAGTCTTCTTTGCTGCTTTTGGCAATGTCGTGAACCTCAGCAACCTCTTTGCCCAGTTGCTTTTGGATCATCTTGGCAATGTTTTCGGTATTGCCAGTATCGCTGCCAAAGAAAATGCCTACAGTTGCCATATAACTTAATACCTTATAAATTCAATTGGTTATGCAGATTATCGCGGTTTCTGCCGAATAATATAACACATTTCATAGGGTGGCATAATGCCAGAAAACCCCGTCAGAGCAGTATCAAGTTCATGCGATATTAAATTTTTGTGAGTTGCTCAATCTTATAACCCTCTTGCCGATAATCGTTATGTAACCGAAAGGTTGCAAATTGCGGTGCCAGGGGAAACCGGCAGGTAAAAATTTGCCGGGGAAGGAGTTGTCGTTAGCTGTATGGAACGTCCTTTATTGCTTTTCGGTCATCAAATTACACCAGAGTCTCTATCGGTCATCATCCGATTTATAAGGGGAACGAACATGCAGTTTTTAAAAAATATTACCATCAGAGCAGCGTTACTTTGGGTGCTTGGCGCCTTTTGCCTGCTTTGGGGCGGCGTTTCTGCCTATACGTTGCTATCACTGAACCAACTGACGCAATCGTCGAATGCGAACAGTGTCTTGGTTGAAAACATGAATTTAGTTAATCAGGGGACAGATCAATATTTCCGTATGGTGACGCGTTTGGCGCGTTCTGTCGATTATCGTCAAAGCGGCAATATGGCGGATGCAGATAAAGAACTTAAATCGTCGAATGTCGCCTTGGAGAATTTGAAGAAGAAACTCGCAGAATTTAAAATCATCGACCATGCGCAGATTGATCCTGTGTTAGTCGCAGGGGTGATAGAGGGATGGAGCGGATTGATTGAGCAGGGAGTGACACCGCTTTATCAAGCTGCGATGGATAATAATACGGCGGTTTATCAAGAGTTAGCGAAAAAAACAGTCCCCGTATTGAGCCGCCAATATGGCACCGTTGCCGAGAATTTTAATCAGGCAGCCTCGAAAGCCATTGGCGTAGCAAAAGAGCAATTCTCGCAGCTCACAAAAATCAGCAGCATCACACTTATCTCGGCCTTGGTGGCAGGGTTAGTGATTTTACTGGCGACTGACCGCTATTTATTAGTGAACTTAGTCCGCCCGCTGGATGATATACGTGAGCATTTTCGGGTTATTGCCTCTGGTCAGTTAGGGCAGCCTATTGCTGACTTTGGCCGTAACTGTGTTGGGCAGCTATTCCCGCTGTTGCGTGACGTGCAAACCAGTTTGGTCAATACCGTTGAGGCTATTCGTAGCAGTACCGATGGGATTTATCATGGTGCGGCTGAAATCTCTGCCGGCAATACTGATTTATCCTCTCGCACCGAACAGCAGGCCGCTGCGCTGGAAGAGACAGCAGCCAGTATGGAGCAGTTAACCGCCACAGTGAAACACAATGCGGATAATGCACATCATGCCAGCCAACTGGCGGCGAATGCCTCCACCACGGCAAAAAAAGGCGGCGCGTTGGTGGCTGACGTCATTCACACCATGGATGATATCTCGGCCAGTTCCCGCAAAATTGCGGATATCACGACGGTGATTAACAGTATTGCTTTCCAAACCAACATTTTGGCGTTGAATGCGGCGGTTGAAGCTGCCAGAGCGGGTGAGCAAGGACGTGGTTTTGCGGTGGTTGCCAGTGAAGTGCGTAACCTCGCGCAGCGCAGTGCGCAAGCGGCGAAAGAGATAGATGGCTTAATTACCGAATCCGTTAACCGAGTCAAAAGCGGTTCGGCGTTGGTGGAGAGTGCTGGCACGACCATGGATGAAATTGTCCGCGCCATCACGAATGTCACTGATTTAATGGGTGAGATTGCCTCGGCTTCTGATGAACAAAGTAAAGGTATCAGCCAAGTCGGGCAGGCGGTCGCTGAAATGGATAGCGTGACCCAGCAAAATGCCGCGTTGGTGCAAGAAGCGTCTCGTGCTGCAGCCTCATTGGAAGAGCAGGCGACGCAATTAAACCGTGCTGTCGCGGTATTTAAACTGCGCTCAGATGATGAGCGGGAAAAACCGGTAGTGAAAGTGCGAACGAATCCGCTAAAAGTCGCCCCTGTCGCCGTTAAAGTGGACAGTAATGCCAATTGGGAAACGTTCTAGTTAAATAGCAGCCAAATACTGTTAGTGTTTTAGGGGGCGGGAGCGAGGGAGAACCGCGAACGCCTCTATGGCTTCAACTGTGTGGGCATAGATTGGGTTCAATACATTGGGCATCAGTAGGTAAGAAAGCAATAAATGGCGGCGTGGCGCAAAGGATTACGCCACGCCATCGTGGTCATCGAGAGGATTAAAACCTGTCTTGATCGTGGGCTAATTGAGCAAGCAACATTTGTTCAATCAGTTCACTGCGGCTGATGTTACGTTGCTCAGCAAGGCTGTTGAGCACATCGACGGCGTCAGCATTAATCTTCAATTCCACGCGGCGTAAGCCACGTACTTTATCGCGCTGTAGTTGATTTCGCTTATTAATTCTAAGCTGTTCATCACGAGATAATGGGTTGGTTTTCGGCCGCCCTGGGCGACGTTCATCTGCGAACAGATCCAGCGTCGTGCGGTCCGTTTGTTCTTTTGCCATAGGTAGCGGTACTACAAGGGATTGACATCAGAAAGCGTCATGTAGCCTTTCCAGATGATTCGGTTTACACGTTTCAGATTGATGCCCCACTCATTAGACGTTGTTGCGTTGTTTGCGGGACTCGCTCACTGGCGGCAACGCCAATTGCCCATTAACTGGGTATGAAGCAACAGCCTGAATTTGCATTTGCTACCAAACGGCGCAGCAAATTTATAGCGCGCAATAATACCCCAGCCAACCGAGCAACGACAATGCTTTACTGTGATTAGATTGAGCTAATTCGTTCTTTTCTGCACAATTTTTCCACAGGAAATACATTTCTTTTCCCCAAGGTATACTTTTTAATCAACAACAGTGGCACGCTGTATTTTTTTTATTCAGCTCGTTTTCACACTTGTCAGGTCTTCATCTATGAAGCGATGGATAGCCCGTAAGACTGAATCCGGTTTTTCAGCATGTACCCAATGACCGGTTCCAGAGACGACATGGGCACGAGCTTGTGGGAACTGGCGGGCAATTTCATCGCGATGTGAATCCTGAATATAGGGTGATAACTCACCACGAATAAACAAGATAGGGTGGGGCCAAGGAGGAATGGGCTGCCAGCCGACAATATTCTCGTATTGGTCCCACAGTGCTGGCACATTAAAGCGCCATTCGCCGTTTTGGAATGACTTCAGCAAGAACTGAATCACACCTTCTTCCTTTATGGATTCGCGCATCAATTGGGCCGCTTCCTGTCGCTGAGTGATCCCTGCGGCACTGACTGCATTGAGCGCGGTAAATATTTGGTCATGGCGGCGTACTTGATAATTAACTGGGGCCACATCAATCGCGACCACTTTCTCAATGCGGTCTGGTGCAATGGCTGTCAATGCCATGGCCACTTTCCCCCCCATCGAATGGCCGATAATAATGGCTTTCTCTATCGCGAGCTGATCCATTAATTCCAGCAGGTCTTGCGCCATATCCGCGTAATTCACTTGTGGAGAACGGGGCGATAAGCCGTGGTCGCGCAAATCAACCGCGATCACGTTATGGTCTTTTTGTAGATCGCGGGCTAGGACTCCCAGATTATCTAAGTTACCAAATAATCCATGGATCAAAATAATGGGCAACGATGGCGTGGAAGAAAGTGCGTTTTGTAAGCGGAAGTTTAATTTCATGGCGAAGTTCATGCTAAGAGATATTCTGGTTAGGGTATCATGATTAAGCGAAGGTATGCTGCGCAGGCGTTTTATCAGGTCACTGTTTATCAGATCATGATTTATCAAGTGATGTTTTATCAGATCGATATTGGGCAGAACAGGTGGCGTCTTGAGTGATGGCGGGAGGTACGGATTATTATCCCGCTAAAGCCATGATAAAGGTACTCGTCAGCGCGCTTTAACTTTATAATCCCTCGATATGCATAAGAAAGTTGAAAACTGTACTGGATAATGATGAAAACTATTGAACTCGACGAAGAGCTTTATCGCTATATTGCCAGTCACACGCAACACATTGGTGAGAGCGCGTCTGATATTTTGCGACGTATGCTGAAGTTTACTGCCGGCCAGCCGGTTGCTAGCTCAACGGCTAGCCACGATGGGGTGAAAGTGGCAGTCGCACCAGCACCACGGGATCGGGTTCGTGCTGTGCGCGAATTACTGCTGTCCGATGAGTATGCCGAGCAAAGCCGAGCGGTTAACCGCTTTATGCTAGTGCTATCAACACTCTATACCCTAGATGCTCAGGCATTTGCTGAGGCGACGGAATCATTACATGGCCGTACTCGGGTTTATTTTGCCGGTGATCAGCAAACATTATTGCAAAATGGGACGCATACCAAACCCAAACATGTTCCTGGTACACCATACTGGGTAATCACCAATACCAATACCGAGCGTAAACGCAGCATGGTGCAACACATCATGTTGGCTATGCAGTTCCCACAAGATTTGGCTGATAAAGTGTGTGGAACTATCTAATTTCGTTGAAACTATACCTGATAGATTTCAATATACAGACGGGCTGTGAATGATTGCGGCTAACCTATTCTGCACTTTGAAAGATAACGGGTATATAGGGAGTAGTGATTGTGGCTAACCACCCTCGTGCTGGGCAAGCGGCTCAGCAAAGCGATTTGATTAATGTTGCTCAGTTGACCTCGCAATACTATGTGTTGCAGCCAGATGCAGAAAACCCAGCCCATGCCGTCAAGTTTGGAACGTCTGGGCATCGTGGTAGCGCAGTACGCCACAGTTTTAATGAAGCACACATTCTGGCTATCGCACAGGCAATAGCCGAAGTTCGTCACCAACACGGCATTACGGGCCCGTGTTATGTGGGTAAAGATACCCACGCATTGTCTGAACCGGCGTTTATTTCGGTATTGGAAGTGCTGACGGCAAACGGTGTCGATGTTGTCGTGCAGCAAGACAACGGTTTCACCCCTACGCCCGCTATTTCGCATGCCATTTTGTGCCATAACGTTAAAGGTAATACCTTAGCGGACGGCATTGTTATCACTCCGTCCCACAATCCGCCTGAAGATGGTGGTATCAAATATAATCCACCGAATGGCGGCCCAGCCGATACCAATCTGACCTCCGTCATTGAAAAACGCGCTAATCAGCTGTTGGCTCTGAAGTTAGATGGTGTTAAGCGTCAGACGCTGGATAAAGCGTGGCGCGGTAACCATCTGCGTGAACAAGATTTGATTCAGCCGTACGTTGAAGGGTTGGTCGATGTGGTCGATATCCCCGCGATTCAACGTGCAGGCTTGAAGTTAGGTGTTGATCCCTTGGGGGGCTCAGGCATTGCTTACTGGCAACGCATTGGTGAGCACTATAAGTTGGACCTAACGCTAGTCAATGATTCTATCGATCAAACCTTCCGTTTTATGCATCTTGATCACGATGGTGTGATCCGCATGGATTGCTCGTCAGAATCAGCGATGGCAGGTCTGTTGGCATTACGTGACAAATTTGATTTAGCCTTCGCCAACGATCCCGATTACGACCGTCATGGCATTGTGACCCCAGCCGGCTTGATGAATCCAAATCATTATCTCGCGGTATCGATTAAATATCTGTTCCAACATCGTCCACAATGGGGCGCTGATGTGGCGGTGGGTAAAACGCTGGTGTCCAGTGCGATGATTGACCGAGTGGTGGCTGATTTGGGCCGTAAGCTGGTCGAAGTGCCTGTTGGCTTCAAATGGTTTGTCGATGGGTTACACGATGGGAGTTTTGGTTTTGGTGGTGAAGAAAGTGCTGGGGCCTCTTTCTTGCGCTTTAACGGCACCCCTTGGTCTACCGACAAAGATGGCATCATCATGTGTCTGTTGGCGGCAGAAATCACCGCTGTGACCGGTAAGAACCCGCAACATCATTATGATGAATTAGCGCAACGTTTTGGTGCGCCAAGTTATAACCGTATTCAGGCTCCAGCAACGCAGGCGCAGAAAAATGCCTTGTCTAAGTTGTCACCTGAAATGGTGAGCGCGAGTATGTTGGCGGGTGACCCTATCACTGCACGTTTAACCACCGCACCAGGTAATGGCGCATCAATTGGTGGATTGAAGGTGATGACGGATAACGGTTGGTTCGCTGCTCGTCCGTCAGGCACGGAAGAAGCGTACAAAATTTACTGTGAAAGTTTCCTTGGCGCAGAGCATCGCGAAAAGATAGAGCGGGAAGCCGTCGATATTGTCAGTGATGTGCTGGCTGGCGCTAAATAATCAGCAATAGTCATTCGATTGAAAGGCAGCCTATGTGCTGCCTTTTTTATTGTGTTCAATTCACGAAAATCAGCCTAATGCCACCATCAACGCACCGGCGGTAATCAAGGCGACGCCCAATCCAGCCACCAGCGAAATCTTCTCACCGAAAAGAATAAAGGCCAAGATCACGGCGAAAACGACACTGAGTTTATCAACCGGCGCAACCTGCGAAACATTGCCGTTCTTAATGGCCATAAAATAGAACAGCCAAGATAATGCCCCAGCGACGCCACTCAGCACCACGAACAAGAGGGCTTTTTTATCTGCCAGCACCGCGCCAACCAGATTAAATTTCCCCTGAACCACCACCACCCCGACTAAAAACAGTGCCATGACCACAGCACGTACAGCGGTGGCTGTATTGGCATCCAAATGTTGCAGACCAATCTTACCGAAAATGGCGACCAGAGAGGCGGTGAGGGCAGACAGCAGGGCGTAAATTAGCCATGTACTCATCACGATAAATCCATTTCTACAATAAAAATACGATGTTACGCGCTGAGATACCCTTTGCCTACCTTATTTTGGACGATACATTAGGCATATTATGGTTGAGCCAATGAATGAATAAAATTGACAGCATTTTTGGGGATGAATCTATGGCCTGAATGGCTTTCTAATGTTTGGCCTTCTTGCATTGATATCATCTCTGTCAGCATAGCAAGATCATTTTCGGTGTTAAACGTCGCCATTTTAGGCGTGAAAATAGATGAGACTTTGATAACGCCATATGCAGTTTCATGTCTGAGCATGAAGGAGATATCATAATCTTCAATTTCACCGAGGTCCTGAGTTCGCTCAGCAAAAATATTAGGTATCTTTATTCTAAGATTAGCAGGGCCATTGCCAGGGAGTGCTTTGGTTTCCAACCAGTTAATTCTAGGTCCATCTTGACTTAATTGATCTTTAACTAAAATACGTAAATCATCACCCTTTAGCTTACTGGTAATTAACATGTGTGAACCGTGTCGACTAAAGGATAAATTGGCAAGAAAATGTTCATAGAGGACAAGTGTATTATTGTTCTCTGCGACTTCATTTATTATATTGGCACCATCACCAAAGTAAAAACGGTAGGTGTCATCTCCTTTACCACCGTCTAAGAAATCATTCCCTCCTCCTGAAACTATGGTATCGTCACCCTCACCGGCAAATACATGATCATTGCCGATGTTTGTTTTGTTTATAGGGTTGTCGAGGTACTCTTCATTATCACTCTCTATCAGGTCATCGCCATCACCACCGAATATTAAGTCATTACCATTACCACCAAACAGAAAGTCATTATCTGCACCGCCAGAAATATAATCATTCCCTGCGTTACCCACGATAAAATCTTTGTGATCTCCCCCTAATAAGATGTCAGCACCTTCTCCACCCAAAATAGAGTCAGCCCCATCTTTTCCAATAATAGTATCATTACCTTTACCTCCAACTAATTGATCATTAGTGTTGCTGCCAATAATCATATCATTATCGTCACATAAATTAAGTTGGCAAAGATAATTTGACCTTGTTATTGTCATGTTTCTGTTGTTTTCTTTTATTAGTTTTTCAACGAGCGTCATTTTTGTATTTTCTGTGGTTTTCATAATATTCCTCTAGCGATTTACTGTAGCATCCTAGTAAGAATATCTTTTTTCTCAGTGGGGGCGAGTGGATTATTATTATGAATGCTTATTAAAATTTAAAAAATTAATTTCTATAACTTTAAAAATAACTAATTTAATGCACATATAATATTTAATTAACTAATTAAAAAATGAACCGATAGCCAACACCCGTTTCAGTCAATAAATGTTTTGGCCGAGTGGGGTCCGTTTCTAATTTTTGGCGCAAATGGCCCATGTAAATGCGCAGATAATGGCTATGTTCAACATAATTTGGCCCCCAGACTTGGGTGAGTAACTGGCGTTGTGTGATGACTTTGCCAGCATTGGCTATTAAGGCTGACAGCAAGCGAAACTCAATGGGGGTGAGGTGCAAACTTTCACCCGAACGGGTGACTTGGCGGTTAATCAAATCCACGCTGATATCGGCAAAATTGACCAATGGGGTTTCTTGGCTGCCACTACTATGACGGCGTAATGCCACTCGCACACGGGCCAATAATTCGCTAATGCCAAAGGGTTTACTCAAATAGTCATCCGCACCCGCATCCAATGCCAATACCTTGTCTTCTTCATTGCTACGAGCCGATAGCACGATAATCGGAATGGCGCTCCACTGACGAAGATCCTGAATGTAAGTCAGACCATCGCCATCGGGTAGGCCCAAATCTAAAATGATCAGATCCGGCTTACGCGTACCTGCTTCAATCAAGCCTCGTTGAAGGGTATCGCTCTCAAATACTCGCCAGCCCTCGCTCTCCAACGCAATACGTACAAAGCGGCGGATCTCTTTTTCGTCTTCAACGATGAGGATATTAGTTGGGGTGATAATGACTCCTTTCGCCTAACATCATTAGGCTATTTTATTTGCCATTTTGAACCTGGGCAGTGCTCTGAATCCTCACGTACTTCGTGTACGCTCCGGTTCTTGCGCGCTGTCCGTGTCCAAACTGGCGGCAACAATGACGCCCACTGAGATAGGCTCCTTTCGCCTACCATCATTAGGCTGTCTTATTTCTCATTCTTTGTTGTATCAATGTACTCGATATCAACATTATCAGCATCAATATCCGGTGCGGCTTCCAACGGCAAGGTAAAGTGGAAACTTGCACCTCCCTCAGCGTTTTTCTCAACCCAAATACGCCCGCCGTGTACATCAATGATGGCACGGCAAATGGCCAGTCCTAAACCTACACCAGGGATCGCTGACTCTTTGTTACCGCGAGAAAATTTATCAAAAATTAGCTGCTCTTGCCCCACCGCGACGCCAGAGCCATTATCCCAAACTTCGATATTGAGCCATTCGCCTTGGACGACCGCTCGAATACCCAACAAGGCATCATAACCTGCATATTTATGAGCGTTCTCGAGTAAATTGATAAATACCCGCTCTAGCAAGCTACCGTCACAATTGATCAGCACCATTTCATCCGGTAACTCGACACGAATTTGGTTATGGCTGAGCGTGGCTTCCAGCAGATGCAATGCGCTGCCAACAATTTCTTCTAATGATTGCCACTCCTTACGCAGACTAAAACCGCCAGATTGAATACGCGCCATATCCAGTAAATTGTTGACCAACCGAGTGGTACTCAGCACTTGTTGACGGATTTGGTTAGCCTGAGGGGCATGACGTGATCCTTCAGCAGCCAGATCCAGCGTCAATATTTCTGCCTGCCCGAATAGCACTGTCAGTGGGGTGCGCAAATCATGTGACAGCGCGGCAAGCAGTGAATTACGCAGTTGCTCCCGTTCGGCATCCAACTTAGCCAATTCAGCACTGCGGGCCAGATGCAGCCTTTCCAACGCATTGGCGATTAGACTGGTGAAGGTTTGCAATAACCGCTGCTGTTCCGGCACCATCAATTGGCGCAAATTAGCCGGCTCTATCGCCAACACACCAAAAGTTTGTTTTGCAGCCGTCAGCGGCAGTAACTGATAAGGCACGCCCGGTAAGGTATCTGTCCCTGCACCAGCAGGTGCACCTTTATCAAAACTCCAACGGGCGATGGCCTCGTCAACAGAAAGGGGGCTGCCCTCATCGGTGGCGATTTGCAGCAAACGGCCGTCTTCCTGCGGCAGCAACAAGTCCGTTTTAGCCTGAAAACTGCTTGAGAGAAAATGGCGGCTGGTTTTGGCAATATCCGCAGGGGTGAGGGCGCGGTTTAATCCTCGTGACATCTCATATAAATGTCGGGCGCGTTGTTCACGATAGCGGGCAATTCTGGCTTGATAGCGTACGCCCGCAGTGAGATTACCGACCACAATCCCCACAATCAGCATCACACCAAAGGTCACCAGATATTGCACATCTGTGACCGCCAAAGACCAGTGTGGCTGCACAAAAAACAGATCGAAACTGGCGACATTGATCACCGCTGCCAAGACCGAAGGCCAGCGGCCATAGAATAGGGCAATAATGACCACGCCAAGCAGGTAAACCATCACCAAGTTGGCTTGATCGAAACCGGGAATTAACCATTGCGATAGAACGGTAATCAGCGCGCATAAACCGATGGCCGCGGCACAGCCACGCAACTGCATCCGCCACTTTTCCGTGAAGCTACGTGAATCGTTCTCTTTCGTCACATTGGCGGCACGATCATCTTCCAACGCGATAATCACCAAATCCAGATCGGGTCCTAATTTGCCCAGGCGATCGGCAAAACTGCCGCGCAGTTTCCACTGTTTTTCGACCCGACGGCCGATAATGATTTTGCCTAAATTATGTTCACGAGCGTAGCGTAATACCGCTTTTTCTTCTTGAGGTTCAGACAGCGTAGCGGTTTCTGCACCCAATTCTTGCGCCAGTTTCAACGTGCGCAATATTGCCCGACGACGCGCTTCGGGCAAACCGTGCAAGCGCGGAGTTTCCACATACACGGCATGCCAGACACACCCTAATCGGGCAGCCAGTCGAGCAGCCGTACGCACCAGTTTTTCATTACCGCTGTTGTGACCGATACACAGCAAGATGGCATCACGAGTATGCCAGACGCGCTCGCGCCCCTGAGTGTCACGGAAAGCGCGCATCTGGTCATCAACCCGATCGGCGGTGCGGCGCAAAGCCAGTTCGCGTAGGGCGATTAAGTTACCTTTGCGGAAGAAATGCTCAATGGCGCGTTCCGCCTGACCTGAAATATAGACTTTCCCTTCATTTAAGCGCTGGCGCAGATCATCCGGAGGCAGGTCAACCAAGACCACTTCGGTAGCCTCATCAAACATATGGTCGGGGACGGTTTCCCGCACCCGAATCCCCGTTACGCCGCCCACCACATCATTGAGACTTTCTAAGTGCTGCACATTCACGGTCGTTAGCACATCAATGCCAGCATCAAGCAGTTCTTCGACATCTTGCCAACGTTTGGGATGGCGGGAACCGGGGGCATTACTGTGTGCCAGCTCATCCATGAGGATCAAGGCCGGATGGCGTGCCAGTGCGGCATCGAGATCGAACTCACGGACCTGACGGTTGCGGTGGTGGATGCGTTTTGGCGGCAGCGAGGTTAACCCCGCCAATAAAGCGGCAGTTTCACTCCGTCCATGTGTTTCGACGACCCCAATCAACACATCTAGCCCTTGAGCCCGCAGCCGTTGAGCTTCTTGCAACATGGCGTAGGTTTTACCCACCCCAGCACAAGCGCCGAAAAAAACTTTCAGCCGACCACGGGGCTTTTCATTGGCGACGGCCAGTAAGCTGTCGGGATTTGGGCGGGTTGGTTCTGCATCCACCATCATGTGTCCTTAAGGTTGGGTCGGGGTAGCCGGTACTGATACGTGACTTTGGGCGTCCAATGCGATATTCAGGTTTAACACGTTAACGACTGATTCGCCGAAGAAATTCGGTGTGGCTTTCTCTACGCTGCTATCAATCAATTGCTTGACCTCAGATAACGGCATCTGGCGGATGTTAGCAATACGAGGCGCTTGATAATACGCCGCTTCCAGCGAAATGCTGGGGTCTAGGCCACTGCCAGAAGCGGTGACCAGATCAACCGGCACTGGACCCGTTTGCGTTGGGTTAGCTTTACGCTGTTGCTGAATTCGCTCATGAATAGCCTGATCCAGTGCTGGGTTGCTAATCGCCAGATTGCTGCCGCCTGAAGCCAGTGCATTATAAGGCATATCCGCCGTCACCGATGGGCGGCCAACAAAATAACCTGGTTGGGTAAAGTGTTGGCCGATCAAACTCGAACCGACCACTTCACCGTCTAGCATCACGAGCGATCCCTTGGCTTGGTGGGAAAACAAGATATTTGCCAGCCCTGTGGTGAGTAATGGGTAAGCGATGCCGGTGATCAGCGTCAGCAAAATAAGGAGTACTAGGGCAGGCCGTAAGTAAGATTGGCGTGCGGTAGATGACACATTGATGGTCGATGACATCTTTTATTCCCTCAATATAGAACTTAAAAACAGATAGAACTTAAAACCGGCCACAGCGTGAGTTTGCTGCGGCCACTTAAATGACTAAAACCACGAACGGGTGATGACCACAATAAAATAGGCGCGACTAGCCGACACTTAACGCTGTGAGCACTAAGTCGATCAGTTTGATGCCGACAAAAGGCACTAACAGGCCACCTAATCCATAGATCCACAGATTACGGCGCAACAGAGCGGCGGCGCTCATCGCCTTATAGCTGACCCCTTTAAGCGCCAGTGGGATCAGGAACACAATCACCAATGCGTTAAAAATCACCGCCGACAAAATGGCTGATGCGGGTGAATGCAGTTGCATCACGTTCAGCGCGTTAAGTTGCGGATAGGTCGCCGCAAAAGCGGCGGGGATGATGGCGAAATATTTAGCGACATCGTTGGCGATACTAAACGTGGTCAGGGAACCTCGGGTCATCAGCATCTGTTTCCCGATATGCACCACCTCAATCAACTTGGTAGGGTTTGAATCCAAATCCACCATGTTGCCTGCTTCTTTGGCGGCCTGAGTCCCTGAGTTCATCGCCACAGCCACATCTGCCTGCGCCAGCGCAGGGGCATCGTTGGTACCGTCCCCCGTCATTGCCACCAAGCGACCTTCTGCCTGATATTGACGAATCAGTGCCAGTTTGGCTTCAGGTGTTGCTTCGGCGAGAAAATCATCCACACCCGCCTCAGCCGCAATGGCCGCCGCGGTTAAGCGGTTATCACCGGTGATCATCACGGTTTTGATGCCCATTTTGCGCAGTTCAGCAAAACGTTCTTTGATGCCGCCTTTGACGATATCTTTCAGCGCCACGACGCCAAGCACCCGTGCCCCATCAGCCACGACTAATGGTGTGCCGCCTGTGCGAGCAACACTTTCTACCGCATCATCGACAGCGCGCGGGAAGTGGCCATCATTGGATTCCACATGGCGACGAATAGCATCGACCGCGCCTTTGCGGATCATCCGGTCCTGCACATTAACGCCGCTCATCCGTGTTTGCGCTGAGAAGGGCACAAAGGTGGCATTTAAGCTGCGTAAATCACGTTCACGCAAGTTAAAGCGTTGTTTCGCTAACACGACAATGCTGCGGCCTTCAGGCGTTTCATCTGCCAGTGAAGAGAGTTGCGCGGCATCTGCCAGTTGTTGTTCGGTGACTCCCGGTGCGGGTAAAAACTCTGATGCTTGACGGTTGCCCAGCGTGATGGTGCCGGTTTTATCCAGTAGCAACACATCCACATCACCGGCGGCTTCCACGGCACGACCGCTGGTGGCGATCACATTTGCCCCTAGCATGCGGCTCATACCCGCCACCCCAATGGCGGACAACAAGCCACCAATCGTGGTTGGGATCAGGCAAACCAGTAGCGCCACCAAAACCGTAATGGTCACCGGATCACCGGCATGATTGGCTTCAATGCTGAATACGGAGAACGGATACAGGGTCGCCGTCGCCAGTAAAAAGACAATCGTCAGTGCCACCAGCAAGATGGTCAGTGCCACTTCGTTAGGCGTTTTACGCCGTTTTGCACCTTCAACCATGGCAATCATTCGATCGAGGAAAGTTTCACCTGGGTTGACGCTGCACTGCACCACTAGCCAATCTGATAACACACGAGTCCCCCCTGTGACGGAAGAGAAATCGCCACCAGATTCGCGGATAACCGGTGCGGATTCACCGGTAATGGCGCTTTCATCGACTGATGCGCCGCCTTCCAGTACTTCACCGTCGCATGGCACGGTATCACCGGCCTCGATCAGCACTAAATCACCTTTGCGCAAGCTGTCGGCAGAGACCCTTTCCTGCGGTGCGTCCATACGGGCGGCGGACAACTTTTTAGCCCAACTGGTTTTTTTCACCCCGCGTAGACTTTCAGCCTGCGCTTTACTACGTCCTTCCGCTAAGGCTTCTGCCATGTTGGCAAACAGCACGGTAAACCATAACCATACGGCGACACTGCCGGTAAAACTGGCGCTACCGGTGGTTTGCCCACTTAAAATGGCCAGCCAGATAAGGGTCGTCAGCCAACTGCCCAGATACACCACGAACATCACTGGATTACGCCACTGGACGCGCGGATCCAGTTTCTTAATGGCATCAATCAGCGCCGTACGAACCAGTGCCGGTTCAAAAATCGCGCGTTGTTTGTGAGTCATCATTCTTCTCTCTTAGCGATACCGTTAGTACGGGGAGTCGCAAGGGCGGGTGCGCGGCTTGCAACGTCAATGACAACGGGTAAAGTCATCAATGGGGTAACCAGATTTGCAGGTGTTCAGCCACAGGGCCGAGGGCCAGTGCTGGGATAAAGGTCAATGCGCCGACCAATAACACTGTTCCGACCAACAAACCGATAAACAGCGGCCCAAAGGTGGGCAGGGTGCCGTTACCCGCCGGCTGCCGTTTCTTCGTGACCAATGAACTGGCAATCGCTAACACCGGCAGAATGACGCCAAATCGGCCCAAGAACATCGCAACGGCGAGCAGCAGGTTATAAAACGGTGTGTTGACGCTCAGACCCGCAAAGGCACTACCGTTGTTGTTTGCCGCAGAGGAAAGGGCATAAAGCACCTCGCTAAACCCGTGTGCGCCAGGGTTGAGAATGCCAGCACGGCCCGCATCGGTGCAGAGTGCCAACGCGGTGCCAAGCAGTACGACTGCTGGGGTGACCAGAATAGCGAGCGCAGTCATCTTCATATCAAAGACGTCAATTTTCTTGCCGAGATATTCTGGGGTGCGGCCAATCATCAATCCGGCAATAAAGACGGTCAGCAGCACGAATAGCAGCATGCCATATAAACCTGAACCGACGCCGCCGAACACCACTTCCCCAATTTGCATTAGCCACATCGGCACCATGCCGCCCAGCGCAGTAAAGGAGTCATGCATTGCATTGACTGCGCCACAAGAGGCGGCGGTCGTCACCACGGCATACATGCTGGTGGAAAGGATGCCGAAACGGGATTCTTTACCTTCCATGTTGATATTGCTGTCAGCGCCGAACTGCATTAAATGCGGGTTACCTGCCGACTCTGCATACATCACGACCACGACCGCGACGATGAAGATAAGCGACATGGCCCAGATAAGCGCATGGCCTTGGCGGCTATCGCCCACTACCTGACCGAAGGCGAAACACAGTGCGCAAGGGATCAGGAAAATGGCGAGCATTTGCACAAAATTGGTCAATGCGGTTGGGTTTTCAAACGGATGTGCAGAGTTGGCCCCAAAGAAGCCCCCCCCGTTAGTGCCCAGCATCTTGATGGCCTCTTGCGACGCCACTGGCCCCATCGGTAAGGTTTGGCTAACCCCCTCTAATGTCATGATGTGTTGGTAGCCCGCCAGATTTTGCAAGACGCCCTGACTGACCATGATCAGTGCGATAATGAGCGCTATAGGCAATAAGACATATAAGGTGATACGCACTAAATCGACCCACGCATTACCTAATGTGGTCGCCGAATGACGAGCAAAGGCACGAATGAGGGCGAAAGCGACTGCGATACCGGTGGCCGCAGAGAGGAAGTTTTGTACGGTCAACCCTGCCATTTGGCTCAAATAGCTGAGTGTATTTTCACCGCTATAGGCTTGCCAGTTGGTGTTAGTGACAAAACTCACTGCTGTGTTCAGGGCCAGATGCCAAGACATACCCGGCATGTTTTCAGGGTTTAGCGGCAACGCACCTTGCGCCATCAGCAATACGAAGAGCAAGACAATACCCAGCAGGTTAAAGCTGAGGATCGCCAGCGCATATTGCCAGCCATTCATTTCCTCATTTTTGACGCCACTACAACGCCATAAACCGGCCTCAATTTTTTGTAACGGCGCAAAAGGTTCGCCTTCGATGATTCGCGCTAAAAAACTGCCCAACGGACGGGACAGCACCAAGAGCACCAGCATGAAACTGGCGATAAGCAGAAATCCTGACGCTGCCATTTAAAAGTCCTCCGCATTAAACAGGGCATAAACCAAATATCCCAGCAGCAGTAGAACCAGCAACGCACCACCCATGATGCCAATATTCACCATACACCTCCGCAGTCCCTATTTTTGATAGCCCATCTCTGTGATGGCTAATTGCCTGATAACAGCAGCTTAGGAAGTTGGGTGAAAAGTTCTTGATAAAAGAGTGGGGAAGCGTGTAAAAAAAGTATAAAAACGGTCAAAAAATCATCACATATCGGGTGTAAGTTATTCTGATGACAAAATGGGGGAGCAATGTTGCTCCGCTGAAGGAGTATTGATTGGCGGATGACATTCAATTTGTCGATTGCTAGATAACCGATAACGGTGATGTAACGAATGATCATTTTTAAATTAACTTCGATGTAACAAAATTACAGAAATGGCATTTTTTATCAGATTTTATGCAAATTAAGTGGTCGGATGAGTGGTAAACTTTCAACCAATGCGGTAAAATTTTGTCCAGTTTCCAATTATCTTATTTTACTTTCAGCGCCACAGGGTAAATTGGCTCACCGAACACTCGGGCCACCCACTACACGAAGGCGTTTTTAAAGGAGGATTGTTATGTCCCTGTACAACGCATACCCATTACATCAAGTTCTCCTGCGCCGTTGCGCAGTGATTTTGGCTGGGTTACTGGCATTGCCAGTGATGATTTTCCGTAAAGACCGTGCCCGTTTTTATAGCTATCTGCACCGTGTTTGGGCGAAAACCAGTGATAAACCGGTTTGGTTGGCACAGTCTGAAATGGCCGCTCAAGATTTTTATTGATAGCTAAAACCCTGCATTTTGCGGTGGTCAATGCACAATCAAACAGCTAGCCCGTGAGTTAACGCTCGCGGGCTTTTTATTGCTCGCGTTACTGCACTGATAAGTCAAGCAATCACCCAATATCCTCGTACTTCGGCGACAGCGGTTATAGCTGTTATGATGATTAGGGTTAAGTTAAGAACAGTCAGGTAGAGGGAGGCGAGGATGCAACAAAGCAATCAGGTGGCACAAAGCCGTGAGTATTGCCATGCGCGCGATGAATTAGATGCCTTATGTGCGGCAGGTGTCACTCGGGGGGGACTGATGGCATTTCATAGTGCCTACAAATTGGTGCTACTGGCTCATTCTCAGCCAGAATATCGAGAGATCGGCCCTTTTATTGCTGCAATGGATAAATGGCCGTCGCTCATTGAGTTCACTACCGAGTACCGCCAACGTTTACTGCATTTGTTGTCACATCAACCCACCGCCGCGAACCATACCAATGTGTTAATGCATGTGCAGGGCTATTTCCGGCCCTATCTCAGCTCCACTCAACGTCAGGCGCTGGCGCAGCTTATCGACCAATATCGACTGGGTGAATTGCCTTTGAGTGCACCTATCGCGCAGATAATGGCTTATCTGGCTGAATTCCCGAATGAGTATTTGTCTGGGCAGCACTACTTCACGTTTTATTCACCTCAAGGATAAGGTATGGCAACGCATTTGATTTGGTTTCGCCATGATTTACGCGTGACGGATAATTTAGCCTTGCATACTGCTTGTCAGGATCCGCAAGCTACCGTGATGGCGGTATTTATTGCGACCCCTGCGCAATGGGCTGCTCATGATATGGCGCCGAGGCAAGCGACATTCTTGCGACAAAATCTGCAACTTTTACAGACCGCGCTCGCCGAACGGAGCATCCCGCTGCATTATCATCAATGTGATGATTTTCTGGATTCGATTGACTGGCTAGCCGATTTTTGCCAGCAGCAACAGGTCGATGCGCTATTTTTTAATCAACAGTATGAGTTAAATGAGCAGCGGCGAGACGACGCACTCATGGCACAGCTTCATCGTTTGTCGATTGCTTGCCACCGTTTCCATGACAGCGTGCTACTGCCGCCGGGGAGCGTGCAGACTGGCAACAATGAGATGTACAAAATATTTACCCCGTTTCGTCGTGCTTTTATTCAGCGTTTGATGATGAGTGACTGCCGCTGTGTCCCCGCCCCTAAAGCGCGGAAAAATGCAGCTATCATCACGGTACAACCTCTCGCCCCCTTTGATTATCCGCAGCAACCGGTTGATAACCAACTATTTCCAGCGGGTGAAGAAGCTGCATTGCAGCGCCTACGTCATTTTTGTCGTGAGCAGGTTCAGGATTATCTACAGCAGCGAGATCTGCCCGCCGTGGAGGGGACCAGTGTTTTGTCACCTTATCTGGCACTGGGAATACTCTCGCCCCGCCAATGTTTTAACCGTCTAAGAGCGGAATGCCCAGACCTATTGGAAAACAGCGACAGTGGCGCGTTTACTTGGCTTAATGAGTTGATCTGGCGTGAGTTTTATCGCCATTTATTGGTGGCCTATCCTCGTTTATGCCAACACCACCCCTTTATTGGCTGGACTGATGCAGTAAGATGGAATGACTCAGAACAGCAATTAAACGCCTGGCAACAGGGGCAGACGGGTTATCCTATTGTTGATGCTGCCATGCGGCAATTGAATGAAACTGGCTGGATGCACAACCGCTTGCGAATGATCAGTGCCAGTTTCTTGGTCAAAGATCTGCTTATCGATTGGCGACTCGGTGAACGCTATTTTATGTCCCAACTGTTGGACGGCGATTTAGCGGCCAATAATGGCGGCTGGCAATGGGCAGCCTCAACCGGCACGGATGCAGCGCCATACTTTCGGATTTTTAATCCCACCACGCAAGGAGAGCGCTTTGATAAAGACGGCACGTTTATTCGCCGTTGGTTGCCAGAACTGGCCTCGGTGCCAGACAGTGATATTCACCAACCTTGGCGTTGGGCGCAACAACAGCAGCAACAGCTCAATTATCCCCCACCGCTGGTGGACCATAAGCAGGCCAGATTGGCTACACTCGCGGCATTTGACGCCGCTAAGCGGGATGGCAGCAAGGATCCCTAACCACAAGGAGCCTTCATGTTTTTAATGAATTATTCGGGTAATTCCCTGCTACGCACCAACAATATGACTAAAAAAGCCCTGAATGTGGGGTTGGCTGTCTCCTTTGGCTTATTCAGTTCGCTGGCGACGGCAGGTTTTGAGGTGGTGGCGCTTGGCGTGGATGGGGGAGTCACCGATGGCAATTTGACCTCTTATCTGATTCGTGATGACAGCCAACCCTTGTATTTGGCCTTGGATGCAGGATCAGTGTTACCGGGTATCGCCAAAGCGTTAGAGAAGGGCAATTTCCCTGATATTACCGACGAAATGGCCGCGCCATTAACGCGGCAGGGTTATATTTTCCGCCAACGCATCAATAGTTATTTTATTAGCCATGCCCATCTTGATCATGTCTCTGGATTGATTATTGGTTCACCGGAAGACAGTAAGAAAACGATTTATGCATCGGCTGATACTATCGACGTGCTGAGAAACTACTATTTTAACTGGCGCGTCTGGCCCAATTTTACTGACAGTGGCAGTGGGACTCGTCTAGGGACTTACCGGATGCAACTCGTGCGACCTGCCCAGTCGCTGAGCTTGGGGCTGACCCGACTAACAGGTGAAATGTATCCACTCAGCCATGATAAGTCTCCCTCTTCGATGCTACTGGTGAGTAGCAATAACAATGTGTTCGCTTATTTTGGTGATACCGGCCCCGATGAGATTGAGAAGTCAAAAAATCTGGATACTGTCTGGCGTAAGCTGGCAGAGAAGGTCAAACAGCAGCAACTCAAAGGGATGATTATCGAAGTTTCTTATCCTAATGCTGCGAGTGATAGCAAGTTGTACGGCCATATGACGCCAAAGTGGTTGCTGAAAGAATTGAAAAATTTAGAAAAATACAGTGGTGAAGGGCAGCCATTAACAGGATTGCCGGTAGTGATTAGCCATATAAAACCCTCATTACAGCAGGGGCAAGATGTACGTCAAACCATCGCCACTGAGTTGCAGGCTGGCAATGATATGGGGGTGAATTTTATTCTGATGGAGCAAGGGGATCGCCAGCAGTTCTAGTTATCCTCTTTCACTGATCTCATAGCCGGGGAATTTTCCTTCTTCCCATACATGCGATTTGTTTTTTATTTATAGAATATCAATACGATAACCCAGATGTAAGGATCGGCATCATGCGTAATACTGAACTAGAAACTCTACTGAATAATCAGCTTAATACGACAGCCTTTCAGGATTATGCCCCTAATGGGTTACAGGTTGAGGGGCGTCAAGAGGTACGACGTATTGTGACCGGTGTGACAGCTAGCCAAGCGCTGTTGGACGCAGCCGTGGGGCAGAAAGCCGATGCTATTTTGGTCCATCACGGCTACTTCTGGAAGAATGAGCCGGTGGTAGTGCGCGGCATGAAACGCAACCGCCTAAAAACGTTACTGACCAACGACATCAATCTGTATGGCTATCATTTGCCACTGGATGCACACCCAGAATTGGGTAATAACGCGCAACTGGCTAAGTTACTGGGCATTCGGGTATTGGGGGAAATTGAATCTTTTTTGCCCTACGGCGAGTTTGATGCCCTGCTAAATGCAGTGATTCTACACGAGCGGCTGGAAAAATTGCTGGGCCGTGACGTATTACATTGTGGCGACCATGCACCGGCAGATATACGACGTATTGCGTGGTGTAGTGGTGGTGGGCAGGGCTTTATTCAGCAAGCGGCTGAGTTCGGCGTGGATGCCTTTATCACTGGCGAGGTTTCTGAGCAAACCATCCATATTGCCCGTGAGATGGGGGTGAATTTTTATGCTGCGGGGCATCATGCGACTGAGCGTTACGGTATCAAAGCGTTGGGCGAATGGTTAGCGTCTGAGCATCAGCTCGAGGTTATTTTTATCGATATTCCTAACCCCGCGTAACCCGTTATTTACCGCATTTATGCAATGTGCACTGATGATTTTCATTGGTGCATGGCTGTTTTCATTCCATCGACTCTCATTCTTATGCGCCATTAGCCCTTCATAAATTAAGGTTTAACCTTACAAGCGCTAAATTCACCTCTATTGACAGCGGCTATGTGCTATCGCATAAATATGTACTTATAACTGTTAGTTATCCAAATAAAAATGAAAACTAAAAATACAAATTAATCAGGGGGACGTGAGTGCAACGAGCACGATGCTATTTACTAGGAGAAAGTGCGGTGGTTCTGGAACTGGAACCACCGATAACGTTAACGAGCCAGCAGCGGATTTGGGGACTGGCTGATCGCCTTATTCATCATCCCGATATCCTTGAGGCGATCCCCGGCATGAACAATCTGACCTTGTTGCTGGCTGATCCGCAAAGTACCGCACTGGATGCCATCGAAAAACTCCAGCGTTGGTGGGAAGAGAGCGAATCATTAATCCCTGAGTCTCGTGATATCACTATTCCAGTGATTTATGGCGGCGAAGCGGGTCCTGATCTGGCTGATGTGGCGCGCCATACCGGCCTGAGTGAGCGTCAGGTGGTCGAGTGCCATGCAGGGGCAAGTTACATCGTCTATTTCCTTGGATTTCAGCCGGGCTTTTCCTATCTGGGCGGTATGCCAGAACAGTTGACGACCCCGCGGCGTGCCGAACCGCGTTTGGTGGTTGCCCCAGGATCAGTGGGTATCGGTGGTAGCCAGACCGGTATCTATCCGTTAGCCACGCCCGGTGGTTGGCAGTTAATCGGCCGCACCTCACTGGCGTTATTTAACCCGCTAGAGATGCCGCCAACCCTGCTACGGCCTGGGGATAATGTGCGCTTTCTGCCTTTAATGGAGGGCGTATGCTGAAGATTATTCGTGCAGGCATTTACACCACGGTACAAGACAGTGGCCGTGGTGGTTTTCGTCGGTTAGGGATCAGTCAGGGTGGGGCACTCGATTTACCTGCGATGCAGATGGCAAACATGCTGGTGGGGAACGACGCGAATGCTGCAGGGATGGAAGTGACGCTAGGCCAATTGACGGTTGAGTTTACCCAATCAGGTTGGATCGCGCTGACAGGGGCCGGTTGTGATGCGAGGCTCGATGATCAGTTGTTATGGACGGGCTGGCGTTATCCGGTTAAGTCAGGGCAACAGTTAAAACTCAGTGTGCCACACCGTGGGATGCGCAGTTATCTGGCCATTTCCGGCGGTATAGATGTCCCCGAAATGTTGGGATCACGCAGTACAGATCTGAAAGCGGGTTTTGGCGGTTATCAAGGACGGCTGATCAAAGAAGGCGATACGCTGCCATTAGGGAAACCCACTCGGTTACCGCGTGAATCTGTCGGCATCAAACAACTGCTATTCGGGAATCGTGTTCGAGCCGTACCCGGGCCGGAATATCATGAATTTGACGATGTGTCGCAAGGGGCTTTCTGGCGTGAAGCTTGGCAACTTAGCCCGCAAAGTAACCGGATGGGTTATCGACTGACCGGCCGCGAATTATCCCGCACGACCTCGCGTGAAATGCTATCTCACGGCTTATTACCCGGCGTGGTACAAGTGCCACATAACGGCCAACCAATTGTACTGATGGCAGATGCACAAACGACGGGCGGTTACCCACGCATTGCCTGTGTGATCGAAGCCGATCTCTACCATTTAGCCCAAATTCGACTCGGTGAACCGGTGCATTTTATCCCTTGTACCGTTGAAGATGCACTGCGTGCCAAATCAGAACAACAGCATTTCTTGCAACAAATTGAGTGGAGTTTGCAGAAAGGTTTCGATGCCACGGAGGCCAAATGAACATTGATTTAAACGCGGATTTAGGGGAAGGCTGCACCAATGATCAGGCCTTGTTGCAGTTGGTGAGTTCGGCCAATATTGCCTGTGGTTTCCATGCGGGTGACGCGCAAACTATGCGTCAATCAGTGCGTTGGGCCATCGAATACGGTGTTGCTATTGGTGCGCACCCCAGTTTTCCTGACCGAGAGAATTTTGGTCGCACTGCCATGCAACTTCCCCCCGAAACGGTCTATGCCCAAGTGATTTATCAGTTGGGTGCCCTTGCGGCTATCGTGAAGGCTGAAGGGGGCGTGATGCAGCATGTAAAACCCCATGGCATGTTGTACAACCAAGCTGCGGTTGACCCCTTACTGGCTGATGCCATTGCTCAGGCGGTTAAAGCTGTCGATTCATCATTGCGCCTCGTTGGGCTGGCGGGCAGCGAATTAATCCGGGCAGGTCAACGGGTAGGGTTAGTGACTCGACAGGAGGTGTTTGCCGATCGCCGCTATCTACCCGATGGCACTCTCGTCCCGCGTAGTCAGCCAGATGCGTTGATTGAAAGTGACGAGTTGGCGTTGTCACAAACCTTAGCCATGGTGCAACATCATCAGGTTCAAGCCCGCGATGGCACTTGGGTCGCGGTACAGGCCGATACCGTTTGTGTACATGGCGATGGCGCTCATGCTTTGGCTTTTGCCCGTCGCTTACGCAGCAGTTTTCAGCAGGAAAACATTTCGGTTTCCGCGCTGTAAAGCGCAAGTTGTCGTGTAGTCGTAGTGATAGAAAGGCCATAGTTGGCAATCAGAATCATCGTTGGGCAATCACAATCATAACCGCTTGGCCCGAGCGGCAGAGTATTACCCCTTTGCATTTATGACCTTAAAACTATTTATGACAGGAGAGTCACCTTGGAACAAACGGTAAATATGTGGCCGCTGATCGGTATCGCGGCAATTGTTATTGGCTTTTTGCTGCGCATCAACGCGGTGTTAGTGGTGATTTCTGCTGGTATCATCACGGGTTTGGCAGCATTGATGCCCATCGCCACCATTCTAGAAAAATTGGGGGAGGGTTTTCTCAATACCCGTAACCTACCACTGATTTTGCTCTTACCTCTGGCTGTGATCGGTTTGCTGGAGCGGCACGGCTTGAAAGAGCGTGCTCAGGCGTGGATTTCGCACATTAAAAGTGCCACTTCTGGTCGCTTATTGATTGTGTATCTGTTTGTGCGCGAAGGTACGGCAGCGCTGGGTTTAACCAGCCTTGGCGGTCACGCTCAAATGGTACGGCCATTGCTGGCTCCTATGGCTGAAGGGGCAGCGAAAACCCGTTACGGCGAGTTGCCCGAAAAAGTGCGCTATCGCCTGCGGGCAATGTCTGCGGCAACAGATAACGTCGGCCTGTTCTTTGGTGAAGATATCTTTGTCGCTTTCGGTGCCATTATCTTCATGCACAACTTTATGCTGGAATCGGGTGGCATTCAGACCGAGCCACTACATATCGCACTATGGGGGATCCCGACAGCCATTTGTGCTTTCTTGATCCACGCTTATCGCCTGCAACGTTTGGATAAACATCTCGCTGCTGAACTTACTGCATTGAATGACGCTGCCTTGGCCACTAAGGGAGACGCTAAATGATCTTCCAACAACAATATTTATACTGGCTAGCCGGTGTCGTTTTACTGATGGTCGCGGTGATGTCATTTCGAGATAAAGCCAACCCGCGCCGTTTCACGACAGGTTTATTCTGGGGGCTGTACGGGCTGGTTTTCTTGGTGGGAGACTGGACTTACCGTTTGGCGAATGCATTGGGCGGCGAAGGGCCCGATGAGAAGCGCATCCTGCATATTACTGTCGGCCTCGTGGTGATCGTGATGGCGTTGATTGCGGGCTTTGGTGGCGTAAAACTCGGTAGCTACCATCAGCGGACACCGCAAGAACGTGAAGTGAGCGCCAAGCGACTCGGTAACCGGCTGTTTATTCCTGCGTTGACGATCCCAGTGGTCACGGTCATTGGCGTCTTGCTGTTTAATAACATTCCTGCCTTGGATTTATGGCTGTTTGGTGCGGGTAATCACGCGACCTTAGTGACTTTGTTCTCAATGACGGTGGGCTGTGTGTTGGGCTTAATCATTGCGGTGGTCATGACTCATGAGACGGCTGCGCAACCGGTGCAGGAGGCTCGGCGTTTACTGGACTCGATTGGCTGGGCGTTTATCTTGCCGCAGATTCTGGCAACACTGGGCTTGCTGTTTACCACCGCGGGTGTCGGTACCGCCATTGCACACCTGACTCAAGAGTATCTGGCTGTTGATCATCGCTTTGTCGCCGTCGCCGTCTATGCTATTGGCATGGCAGTGCTCACCATGATTATGGGCAATGCGTTTGCCGCATTCCCTATTGTGACGGCGGGTATCGGTATTCCTATCTTGGTGTTACAACATGGCGGCAATCCGGCGGTAATGGCCGCGATCGGGATGTTCTCCGGTTACTGCGGTACATTGATGACGCCAATGGCGGCCAACTTTAATATTGTTCCTGCTGCCTTGTTGGAATTACCAGATAAAAACGCGGTGATCAAAGCACAGATACCGACCGGCGTTACGCTATTAATAGTGAACGTATTTTTGCTCTATTTCCTGATGTTCCTCTAGGAGAGCCAATGAAAAGCGTACTTATTACTGGGTTTGAGCCCTTTGGCGGAGAGCGAGTGAATCCTTCGTGGGAAGTCGTTAAGCAGCTGAATGATTTAATGTTGGGTGGGGTCAGAGTGGTGGCCCGCCAACTACCTTGTGCTTTTGGCGAAGCACTCTCCGCACTAAATGCCGCGATGGACGATGTTCAACCCACACTCGTGTTAGCCATTGGTCAGGCTGGGGGACGGGCAGATATTACTATCGAACGTGTTGCGATTAACATTGATGATGCACGAATTCCGGACAATTTGGGTCAGCAACCGGTCGATCAGCCTATCGTTGAAAATGGCCCTGCGGCCTATTTTACCCGTTTGCCGATAAAGGCCATGGTGCAAGGAATACGTGATGCGGGGATACCGGCTTCGGTTTCTCAAACAGCAGGGACTTATGTCTGTAACCACGTGATGTATGGCCTATTGCATCGATTGAATCAGATGAATAGCGATGTAAAAGGGGGATTTATTCATATCCCTTATTTGCCAGAGCAGGCGGTGGCTCATCCTGGTGCGCCAAGTATGTCGACGCAATCGGTATTGATAGCCTTGGAGTTAGCGATATCAGTCGCGTTGCAAATTGAGCATGATTTGCATATTTCTGGTGGGGCCATTCACTAGTCGAGATCAATAATAACGCCACCTGACGGTGGCGTTTCTCTAGCAAGCATCAATCGGCTTACTTCTGTAATTGGCTTTTAAAATCACGCTCAGCGTAACCGGTATAAAGTTGACGCGGACGAGCGATTTTAATGCCGTCATCGTGCATTTCATTCCAGTGAGCAATCCAGCCGATGGTACGGGCAATCGCGAACATCACCGTAAACATGGAAGAAGGGATCCCCATTGCTTTCAGGATGATACCTGAATAGAAGTCTACGTTCGGGTACAGTTTCTTCTCAATGAAGTACGGGTCGTTCAGTGCGATACGCTCCAGCTCCATCGCGACTTCCAGCAGGTTGTCGTTCAGGTTTAGCTCTTTCAGCACTTCATGACAGGTTTCACGCATAACGGTCGCGCGTGGGTCGTGGTTTTTGTACACACGATGACCAAAGCCCATCAGACGGAAAGAGTCATTTTTGTCTTTCGCGCGGCGGATAAATTCAGGAATGTGTTCTACGCTTTTGATCTCTTCCAGCATCTTCAAGCAAGCTTCGTTTGCACCACCGTGAGCTGGCCCCCACAAAGAGGCGATACCCGCGGCAATACACGCAAACGGGTTCGCGCCAGAAGAACCTGCGGTACGCACTGTTGAAGTCGACGCGTTTTGCTCATGGTCAGCATGCAGAATGAAAATGCGATCCATAGCGCGTTCTAACACTGGATTGACTTCGTATTTCTCACAGGGTGTGGAGAACATCATGTGCAGGAAATTACCGGCATAGGACAGGTCGTTACGCGGATAAACGAAAGGTTGGCCAATGGAATACTTGTAACACATCGCGGCAACGGTCGGCATTTTGGACAGCAGACGGAAGGCGGTGATTTCACGGTGACGTTCGTTATTGACATCCAGCGCATCGTGGTAGAAGGCGGCCAATGCGCCTGTGACACCACACAATACCGCCATTGGGTGTGAATCGCGGCGGAAACCGTGGAACAGACGAGTAATCTGCTCATGAATCATGGTATGGCGGGTGACCGTGGTTCTGAACGTTTCGTACTCTTCAGCCGTTGGTGTTTCGCCGTACAGCAGAATGTAACAAACTTCCAGATAGGTAGATTCTTTTGCTAACTGGGCAATCGGGAAGCCACGGTGCAGCAGAATACCTTCATCACCATCAATGTAAGTGATTTTTGATTCGCAGGATGCGGTAGAGGTAAAACCGGGGTCAAAGGTGAAATAACCTTTCGAACCTAAGGTACGGACGTCAATGACGTCAGTGCCGAGGGTTGGGGATAGCACGCCCAGTTCGATCGCAGCTTCGCCTTCTAGATTCAGCGTCGCCTTTTTATTAGCCATTTACAGTCTCCTTAGCGCTTATTTTAAAACCTCTAACAACTAAAATAGCCTATTTACCTGACAGGCAGCACTGTTCTGTTTAATTCATCGTTTACTCTTCAGATTTGGCGTTGCTGCGTAAGTCACCGTTTTCACTTATCCGATTAACTTATCAGCGTAAGTTCGTAGGGGTTCGTTATTTTTCGGTCTTACTACATTCGCCAAATTTCTTGGATCGAGAATGCGACGTAGGGTACAGAGTATCTCACCAATGCAGCCCGCGATCCGATGAGTTGGATTAACAGGTTTTGTTATTAAGTTGTTAGCGATTTGTCAGATTCTTATCTTTTATAATTTAGTGCCTACGATTTGTATGGGGATATTCATTCATTACACTGTTACATAACTCAGGCTTATGGGGAAGTGTATACGTAGACCTTTAGTGAATGATATGACCTATTTCGACTCTAGTTGTAAGTTAAATGTTTATTCTTTGTCAAATCAGATAATTAATTTTATGTAAATTATGTAAATCGTGATCCTAATCACTGTTCAGGGGAAATGTTCCCAATCAGATTGTGTGGGAATTGTAATAAGAATGTGAACCCCCTATACTGCCGCCAGGTCTCCGGATTACCCTGAAGTAGGAGCACCCAGCGTTATAAAAACACGCCATGAAGCATTCAGGATGTTATGCCACATGTGTGATGTGAAGGGTTTAAACTCTTGACGCTGTCTGATCCCCACCCAGGCCCGGAGGATGGAAATTAAAATAAGAGCTGTGTGGGCAAAAACGTGAAAAAACAAAGACCTGTCAATTTGGATCTGCAAACGATCCGATTTCCTGTTACTGCGATAGCGTCCATTTTACACCGCGTCTCTGGCGTAATGACTTTCGTTGCCGTTGGTATCCTCCTTTGGCTGTTAGGTTTGTCTGTTTCCTCGCAAGATGGATTCATGCAAGCTGCGGCGATCATGAATAGCTTTATTGTTAAATTCATCTTCTGGGGAATACTCACTGCGCTGGCCTATCACGTTTGCGGTGGCATCCGCCACTTGCTAATGGATTTTGGCTATATCGAAGAGAGCTTGGCTGCGGGGACCCGCTCCGCCCAAGTGACAATGGTGTTAACTTTGGTGCTGTCAGTTTTAGCTGGAGTCCTCGTATGGTAAGCAATGCTTCTGCGTTAGGGCGTAATGGAGTACACGACTGGCTGTTACTGCGTGCTTCTGCAATCGTCATCACTCTATATATTCTTTATATTCTGGGCTTCGTGATTATCGTCCCAGATATCACCTATGAAATCTGGCGTGGCTTCTTCGCTTCGCACATCACAAAAGTATTTACCCTGCTGACATTACTGTCGATTCTGGCTCACGCTTGGATTGGTCTGTGGCAGGTGTTAACGGACTATGTAAAACCACTAGCGATACGATTGGTGCTACAACTTGCCGTCGTGGTTACGCTGCTGGTCTACCTCTTATATGGAACAATTGTGGTGTGGGGTGCTTAAATGAAACTGCCGGTCAGAGAGTTTGATGCTGTTGTTATCGGTGCGGGTGGTGCAGGTATGCGCGCCGCGCTGCAAATTTCCCAAATGGGGCTGTCTTGTGCCCTAATCTCTAAAGTTTTCCCGACTCGTTCTCATACTGTGTCTGCGCAGGGTGGTATTACCGTTGCCTTGGGTAATACCCACGAAGACAACTGGGAATGGCACATGTATGACACCGTCAAAGGTTCTGATTATATCGGTGACCAGGACGCTATCGAGTATATGTGTAAAACAGGCCCAGAAGCGGTTCTGGAACTGGAGCACATGGGATTACCTTTCTCCCGTTTAGACGATGGCAGCATTTATCAGCGTCCATTCGGTGGCCAGTCGCTGAACTTTGGCGGTGGGCAAGCCGCACGTACCGCGGCGGCGGCTGACCGTACAGGGCATGCACTGCTGCACACTCTTTATCAGCAAAACCTGAAAAACCACACCACCATTTTTTCTGAATGGTATGCCTTGGATTTAGTGAAGAATCAGGATGGTGCTTTCGTTGGCTGTACCGCTATCTGCATTGAAACCGGTGAAGTGGTTTATTTCAAAGCTAGTGCAACGATATTGGCAACAGGCGGAGCAGGTCGCATTTATCAATCCACCACCAATGCACACATTAATACCGGTGATGGTGTTGGTATGGCGCTGCGTGCGGGTGTACCCGTGCAGGATATGGAAATGTGGCAGTTCCACCCGACCGGTATCGCGGGTGCTGGGGTATTGGTCACCGAAGGTTGCCGCGGCGAAGGCGGTTATTTGCTGAATAAGCACGGCGAGCGCTTTATGGAACGTTATGCTCCGAACGCCAAAGATTTGGCGGGTCGTGACGTAGTGGCACGTTCCATTATGATCGAAATCCGTGAAGGCCGTGGTTGTGATGGTCCTTGGGGGCCGCATGCCAAGCTGAAGTTGGATCACTTGGGTAAAGATGTATTGGAGTCCCGTCTGCCGGGTATTCTGGAGTTATCTCGTACCTTTGCCCACGTTGACCCAGTCAAAGAACCTATTCCAGTCATTCCAACGTGCCATTACATGATGGGTGGGATCCCAACCAAAGTGACGGGGCAAGCGATCACCGTGAATGAAAAGGGTGAAGATGTTGTGATCCCTGGCCTGTTTGCTGTCGGTGAAATTGCCTGTGTTTCCGTCCACGGTGCAAACCGTTTGGGGGGCAACTCATTACTGGATCTGGTGGTATTTGGCCGCGCTGCTGGCATGCATCTGCAAGAGTCATTGATGGAGCAGGGTGCCAGCCGCGATGCTAGCGATTCTGATATTGAAGCTTCACTTGATCGCATGAATCGCTGGAATAACACCCGTTCAGGTGAAGACCCAGTTGAGATCCGTAAAGCACTACAAGCCTGCATGCAGAATAACTTCTCGGTGTTCCGTGAAGGTGATGCCATGGCAAACGGCTTGGAAGAACTGAAAGTTATCCGTGAACGTCTGCAAAATGCCCGTCTGGATGACACTTCCAGTGAGTTCAATACCCAACGTATTGAATGTTTGGAATTGGATAACCTGATGGAAACCGCGTTTTCCACCGCTGTGTCAGCAAACTTCCGTACCGAAAGTCGTGGCGCGCATAGCCGCTTCGACTTCCCAGAGCGTGATGATGCGAACTGGCTGTGCCACTCGCTGTATTTGCCAGACACTGAAAGCATGACCCGCCGTGAGGTAAACATGCAACCTAAGCTACGCCCGGCCTTCCCGCCGAAAGTGCGTTCTTATTAAGGCATGTGTTGTGTTGATAGGGTTAAATTCTAACCCGTTGCGGAGGAATAGATCATGAAACTTGAGTTCTCAATTTATCGCTACAACCCGGACGTCGATAACGCGCCGCACATGCAAGATTACACGCTGGAAGCGGAAGAAGGCCGGGACATGATGTTGCTGGATGCACTTATCCAGTTGAAAGAAACAGATCCAACGCTATCGTTTCGTCGCTCCTGCCGTGAGGGCGTTTGCGGTTCCGATGGTCTGAATATGAATGGCAAAAACGGCTTGGCATGTATCACACCAATCTCAGCGTTGCAAAAAGCTAATAAGAAGATTGTGATTCGCCCATTACCGGGGCTACCAGTGGTGCGAGATTTAGTCGTCGACATGGGGCAATTTTATACTCAGTACGAGAAAATTAAGCCTTATCTCTTAAATGATGGCAAAAATCCGCCCGCGCGTGAGCATTTACAATCGCCTGAACAACGCGAGAAGCTGGATGGTCTGTACGAGTGCATCTTATGTGCTTGTTGTTCAACCTCTTGCCCGTCATTCTGGTGGAATCCGGATAAGTTTGTTGGTCCGGCGGGGCTGCTGGCTGCCTATCGCTTCTTGATAGATAGCCGTGATACCGAAACATCAGCACGATTGGATGATCTGGACGACGCTTTCAGTGTTTTCCGCTGCCATAGCATCATGAATTGTGTCAGTGTTTGTCCTAAAGGTCTTAACCCAACCCAAGCGATTGGTCACATTAAGTCTATGTTGTTACAGCGTGGCGCGTAATCGTTAAAGCATCGCTAATGATAGTTGCAACGTAGGGCATGATGTGAGTTTATTAACCTGGGGAATGATTCCCCAGGTAGCTTCAAGGTAGGGAATCTCTAAAAACCGGCAAGCTGTCCGTTTTTAGAGGTTCCTTGAACGGGACCGTTAAGGTCCATAACAGAACGTGCATTGAGCATGTCGAGTGAACCGTTTTTACGGCAAACCGTTGATATTACGGTGTATATGTTAACCACGGCGAAAACTGAAGCTTCAAAGCTTAAGGGATCATGATGCAGAACGGCGCAATGAAGGCCTGGCTGGATTCCTCCTATCTGGCGGGCGCGAACCAGTCCTACATAGAGCAGCTCTATGAAGACTTTTTAACTGATCCTGGTTCCGTTGATGATAGTTGGCGTTCAATTTTTCAACAACTACCTACAACGGGTGTAAAACCTGATCAGTTCCACTCTCAAACGCGTGAGTATTTCCGTCGCTTGGCGAAGGACCCCTCGCGTTATAACTCATCCATCAGCGATCCTGAAAATGATGCCAAACAAGTTAAGGTGTTGCAGTTAATCAATGCCTTCCGCTTCCGCGGCCATCAACATGCTAACCTTGACCCACTCGGTTTATGGAAGCAAGAGTCTGTTCCAGACCTCGAACCTTCCTATCACAACCTGACTGACGCCGATTTCCAGAACACCTTCAATGTGGGCTCTTTTGCTATTGGCAAAGAAACCATGAAGCTGTCTGATCTGTATGCAGCTCTTAAACAGACCTACTGCGGTTCAATTGGCGCTGAATACATGCACATTACCAACACTGAAGAAAAACGCTGGCTACAACAGCGTATTGAATCAGTCGTCGGGAAACCAAAATTCAGCGAAGAAGAGAAGCGTCGCTTCCTAAGTGAACTGACTGCTGCTGAAGGTCTGGAGCGTTATTTAGGGGCTAAATTCCCAGGTGCGAAGCGATTCTCGCTGGAAGGTGGCGATTCATTGGTCACCATGCTCAAAGAGATGATCCGCCATGCGGGTAAAAATGGCACCCGTGAAGTCGTGCTAGGGATGGCTCACCGTGGCCGTCTGAACGTACTGATTAACGTACTCGGTAAGAAACCGGAAGATTTGTTTGATGAGTTTTCCGGTAAGCATAAAGAACATTTGGGGACGGGTGACGTTAAATATCATCAGGGCTTCTCCTCTGATGTAGAAACAGAAGGCGGTCTGGTTCACTTAGCACTGGCCTTTAACCCATCGCATCTGGAAATTGTTAGCCCAGTCGTTATCGGTTCTGTCCGCGCACGTCGTGATCGTCTGGATGAAGCCCGTAGCAACATGGTACTGCCTATCACCATCCACGGTGATGCGGCCATTGCTGGTCAAGGTGTGGTGCAAGAAACATTGAACATGTCACAAGCTCGCGGCTATGAAGTTGGCGGGACGGTGCGCATTGTCATCAACAACCAGATTGGGTTTACCACCTCAAATCCACTGGATGCTCGTTCTACCCAGTACTGTACTGACATTGCCAAAATGGTACAGGCGCCGATCTTCCACGTGAATGCTGATGATCCTGAAGCGGTGGCGTTTGTCACTCGCTTAGCACTGGATTTCCGTAACACCTTTAAACGTGACGTGATGATCGATCTGGTTTGCTATCGTCGCCATGGGCATAACGAAGCCGATGAGCCAAGTGCAACGCAGCCAGTGATGTATCAGAAGATCAAAAAACACCCGACACCACGCAAAATCTATGCGGATAAGCTGACCGAGCAAAACATTGCGACCTTGGAAGATGCCACTGAAATGGTCAATCTTTATCGTGATGCCTTGGATCACGGCGACTGTGTAGTAGAAGAGTGGCGTCCGATGAATCTGCAATCCTTCACGTGGTCACCGTATCTGAACCATGAATGGGATGAAGAATACCCAAGCAAAGTTGAAATGAAACGCCTGCAAGACCTGGCGCGTCGTATCAGCCATGCACCAGAAGCCATTGAAATGCAATCTCGTGTCGCCAAGATTTATAGCGATCGTGCTTTGATGGCCAGTGGCGAGAAGCCATTCGACTGGGGCGGTGCTGAAACATTGGCTTACGCGACACTGGTTGATGAAGGTATTCCGATTCGCCTGTCGGGTGAAGATGCAGGACGCGGGACTTTCTTCCATCGTCATGCTGTCATCCATAATCAAAAAAATGGCTCAGTTTACGTACCTTTGTCGAATGTACACAGCGGGCAGGGCGACTTCCAAGTTTGGGACTCAGTGCTGTCGGAAGAAGCTGTCTTGGCATTTGAATATGGTTACGCTACGGCAGAACCGCGTACCTTGACCATTTGGGAAGCGCAATTCGGTGACTTTGCCAACGGTGCTCAGGTCGTTATCGATCAGTTCATTAGTTCTGGCGAACAGAAATGGGGCCGGATGTGTGGGTTGGTGATGCTGTTACCACATGGCTACGAAGGCCAAGGTCCAGAGCACTCATCTGCACGCTTGGAACGCTACCTGCAACTTTGTGCTGAACAAAATATGCAAGTGTGTATCCCATCAACACCGGCGCAGGTTTACCACATGATTCGCCGTCAGGCATTGCGTGGAATGCGTCGCCCGTTGGTCGTGATGTCACCTAAATCATTGTTACGTCATCCGTTGGCAATATCTTCGCTGGATGAATTGGCGAATGGGACTTTCTTGCCTGCTATTGGTGAAATCGACGAGATGGACCCGAAAGGCATTAAGCGTGTCGTGATGTGTTCTGGCAAAGTCTATTATGATCTGTTGGAACAGCGCCGCAAGAATGGTCAAACCGATGTTGCTATCGTGCGTCTTGAGCAGCTTTATCCGTTCCCACACCACGCCGTTCAGGCTGTATTGGAGCAATTTGCTCATGTGCATGATTTCGTCTGGTGCCAAGAAGAGCCGCTTAACCAAGGCGCATGGTACTGCAGCCAACACAACTTCCGCGAAGTGATTCCATTTGGTGCTTCCTTGCGTTATGCAGGCCGTCCAGCATCCGCTTCACCGGCAGTTGGATACATTTCCGTACACCAGAAACAACAACAAGCTCTGGTTAATGACGCGCTGACCGTTGAATAGCGAGCCGGTTAACACATAAAGGATAGAGAATGAGTAGCGTAGATATTAATGTTCCTGACCTCCCTGAGTCTGTCGCCGATGGCTCTGTCGCCACTTGGCACAAAAAGCCAGGTGATAGCGTTAAACGTGATGAAGTGCTGGTTGAGATTGAAACGGACAAAGTGATTCTGGAAGTTCCGGCCAGTCAGGACGGTATTTTGGACGCCATTTTGGAAGAAGAGGGTGCAACAGTGACTTCCCGTCAAGTGTTGGGCCGTATTCGTCCAAGTGATAGCTCAGGCAAGCCGACAGAAGAAAAAAGTCAAAGTACAGAGTCTACCCCTGCCCAGCGTCAGAATGCCAGTCTGGAAGAAGAGAGCAACGATAGCCTCAGCCCAGCCATTCGTCGCCTGATTGCTGAGCATGATCTTGATGCCTCCGCAATTAAAGGTAGTGGTGTTGGTGGTCGAATCACACGCGAAGATGTTGATAGCCATTTAGCGACTCACAAATCTGCTCCTGCCGTCGTTGAAGCTAAAGCTGAAACCCCAGCACCAGCAGCGCTGGCGGGCCGTAGTGAAAAACGTGTCCCAATGACGCGCCTCCGTAAACGTGTTGCTGAACGTTTGTTGGAAGCGAAGAACAGCACCGCGATGCTGACCACGTTTAACGAAATCAATATGAAGCCGATCATGGACCTGCGTAAGCAGTACGGTGATGCTTTTGAGAAACGTCACGGTGTCCGTTTAGGCTTTATGTCCTTCTATATCAAAGCCGTAGTGGAAGCGCTGAAACGCTATCCTGAAGTGAATGCGTCTCTTGATGGCGAAGACGTGGTTTACCACAACTATTTCGATATCAGCATTGCTGTTTCTACACCACGCGGTCTGGTCACCCCGGTATTACGTGATGTAGATACCATGGGTATGGCGGATATCGAGAAGAAAATCAAAGAACTGGCTGTAAAAGGCCGTGACGGCAAACTGAAAGTTGAAGAACTGACCGGCGGTAATTTCACCATTACTAACGGCGGTGTATTCGGCTCACTGATGTCGACTCCGATCATTAACCCACCACAAAGCGCGATCCTAGGCATGCATGCCATCAAAGATCGTCCAATGGCGGTAAATGGTCAGGTAGTGATTCTGCCAATGATGTATCTGGCACTGTCCTACGATCACCGTTTAATCGATGGCCGCGAATCTGTGGGCTATCTGGTGACGGTGAAAGAGATGCTGGAAGATCCAGCTCGCTTGCTGCTCGACGTATAACAAAGATAAATAACAAGGCTAGCCTGATTGCAAGGTGTTGATTACCTGCCTCCGTGCAATCAGGCGACCTCGTGTGCTTCGGCCCATCTCAGACCTTATATGGATAGAACATCATGAATTTACACGAATATCAGGCAAAACAACTGTTTGCTCGGTATGGCATGCCAGCGCCAACTGGCTACGCTTGTACCACACCGCGTGAAGCAGAAGAAGCCGCATCTAAAATCGGTACTGGCCCGTGGGTGGTTAAATGTCAGGTTCATGCAGGCGGTCGCGGTAAAGCGGGCGGCGTGAAACTGGTTAACAGCAAAGAAGATATTCGTGCTTTCGCTGAACAGTGGTTAGGCAAAAAACTGGTCACTTACCAGACAGATGCACATGGTCAACCGGTTCACCAGATTCTGGTTGAAGCCGCAACAGATATCGATAAAGAGCTGTATTTGGGTGCGGTTATCGATCGCAGTTCCCGTCGTGTGGTGTTTATGGCATCCACTGAGGGTGGCGTTGAAATTGAGAAAGTGGCGGAAGAAACGCCAGAACTGATCCACAAAATCGCACTGGATCCATTGACGGGGCCACAACCTTATCAAGGGCGCGAGTTGGCCTTTAAACTGGGTCTGACGGGTAAGCAAGTCACTCAGTTCACTAAAATCTTTATGGGTCTGGCAACATTGTTCTTGGAGCGTGACTTGGCGATGGTTGAGATCAACCCGCTTGTTATTACGAAACAAGGCGATCTGGTCTGTCTAGACGGCAAACTGGGGGCAGACGGTAATGCGTTGTTCCGTCAACCGGAACTGCGTGAAATGCGTGATCCAAGCCAAGAAGATGCCCGTGAAGCACATGCGGCACAGTGGGAGCTGAACTACGTGGCTTTGGATGGCAACATTGGCTGCATGGTCAACGGTGCTGGTCTGGCGATGGGTACCATGGACATCGTAAAACTGCACGGTGGCGAACCTGCGAACTTCCTTGATGTCGGCGGTGGCGCAACCAAAGAGCGCGTGACTGAAGCGTTCAAAATCATTTTGTCTGATGACAAAGTGAAAGCCGTTTTCGTGAACATTTTCGGCGGTATTGTACGTTGCGACCTAATTGCTGACGGTATTATTGGCGCAGTTGAAGAAGTGGGTGTCAATGTGCCAGTCGTGGTTCGTCTGGAAGGGAATAACGCTGAGCTGGGTGCCAAAAAATTGGCAGACAGTGGTTTGAATATCATTGCTGCGACCAGCCTGACAGATGCGGCTCAGCAAGTTGTAGCGGCAGTGGGGGCTAAATAATGTCTATTTTAATCGATAAAAACACCAAAGTTATTTGCCAAGGTTTTACGGGTAGCCAAGGGACTTTCCACTCAGAACAAGCTATCGCTTATGGCACCAAAATGGTTGGCGGTGTGACGCCGGGCAAAGGCGGTACTCAGCATTTGGGTCTGCCAGTATTCAATACCGTGCGTGAAGCGGTAGAGACGACAGGTGCAACTGCATCAGTAATCTACGTGCCTGCACCATTCTGTAAAGACTCTATTCTGGAAGCCATTGATGCTGGCATCAAGCTGATTATCTGTATCACCGAAGGTATCCCGACGCTGGATATGCTGGTGGTCAAAGTCAGATTGGAACAGTCTGATGCACGTATGATTGGCCCGAACTGCCCAGGCGTTATCACCCCAGGCGAATGTAAGATTGGTATTATGCCAGGTCACATTCATTTGCCGGGTAAAGTGGGTATCGTCTCTCGTTCAGGGACGTTAACGTATGAAGCGGTAAAACAGACGACTGACATCGGTTTTGGTCAGTCGACGTGTGTCGGTATTGGCGGTGACCCAATCCCAGGTTCTAACTTTATTGATATTCTGAAGTTGTTCCAAGAAGACCCGCAAACGGAAGTTATCGTGATGATTGGTGAAATTGGTGGTAACGCAGAAGAAGAAGCGGCCGCTTACATCAAAGATCACGTGACCAAACCTGTGGTCGGTTACATTGCAGGTGTGACTGCACCGAAAGGCAAACGTATGGGCCACGCTGGTGCCATCATTGCTGGTGGTAAAGGAACAGCGGATGACAAGTTCGCAGCGTTGGAAGCCGCAGGCGTGAAAACCGTGCGTAGCTTGGCTGAAATTGGTAATGCGGTTAAAGCGATATTGCCTCAGTAATCATTGCCAAAATAACTAATGCAGCACGAGTAATACCACAAATTGAGGCCACCTTTCGGAGCCTCAAACTGCTGACCAACACTGATGACTCGATCGGGAACGGTGAGGGCAGGCAGAAGAGTAAAGCGTCCGCGCCAGGGATGGCGCGGCTCGAGCCATCAGGGATGATTTTACGGCGTCTTTACGATCTGCTTGTTCTCTCCGCCACAGGCATTTTGTCAGCTACCTCAGGCCACCTTTCGGTGGCCTTTTTAATGCTTAATCAGTATTTATTCAATGCAGCGATGAGTGCGATATCCGTTTGCGCTTGCAACTTAGTCTGCTCATTACTGGCGTTAGCCTCTTGCTGTTTTAAGGTTGCCAAGGCCGCGTCATAACTGGTTTTATCCCTAAATACCTTACCTTTCACGTTGATTGACGCAATGTTAGTGAAGCGACCATCCGTAGTTGCAGGGACAGTAATTACGTCAGTATTAATCAGGTTTTTGACGATTTCTCGTTCTCTTTCATTGCCATCCAGTCCAACCAAGTGCCAACGCTGTTGAGGTTTCCCTTCATATTTTCCCGCCTTAACCTCGGTTAAATAGCGAATGGTGAGATTACGGATAGTGCCTTCTTCCTCACCGAACTCGGCTTTGCTATCAGACAGTATTGGGAATGTCCGTCCTTCGAGAACCCCGCCCTTTTGCGTCAGATGACCCATACGGTAACTGTTCATGCCCAGCTGTATCGGGGTGGAATCCGTGACGGGTGTACCGTCATTGAGGCGTAAATCGGTAATGCGCGAACCTGTCGGTTGGCGTAAATCAATGGTATAGGTCACGCCATCAAAGAAGTCGTTGGTCGAATATTTTGAGGCGCGACGTTGTGGGTTAAAACTGTAAGTCACATCGCCCGGTTTCACTTGATTAAAGTAGTCAGCGGACCATTCCATATACTGCTTTAATTCTTTGCCTGTTAGGCTGTAAACCGTTATTTCGCCACCGGCGTATTGATAGTTAAAGGCAATATCTTTCGCAGTGATATCACCCACATCTAATTTAGGGCGATCATTATCAATCTGTAGGGCGATGATCTGGGCCTGAGGGGCGTAATAACGCGCTGCTTCCTGATACAGTGCGCTGATTCCAGTGTCTTGCACGTGAACTTGAGGAATACCTTTTATTTCGTCAGCAGGCACAAGATTGGTCCCACTCAACTTGGCAATCACCCGATTTGCATTCGCACGCAAAATATCATGGTAAGGCTGATAAATGGCTTCTAAGTTTTTATCAGACTCAACGCCCTTGATCGGGTAGGTATAGCTGTCTTTATCGATGAGCTGATATTTCCCATCACGCTGTTCGAATTTCAAGTCAATACGAGAAAGGGCGCGGCCATATTTATCTGGTTCAGTGATGATGACTCCATTGACGACCGCTTTATCAATTTTTACATGCATATGGCCCGCAACGATCGCCGCCAATTCTGGATTGGCTTGGGCAATATCACCCACACCTGTCCCTGGCCGCTGGTTTTCATTGTCGATCCCCATATGAGCCACCAAAACAATAGCATCAACATGTGGTTGGATTTGTTGAATGACTTTTTTAACTTCCTGCACAGGGTCGGTGAAATGGATACCGTTAATTCGGTCAGTGCCTTGCGCGAACTCCGCAGTCATTGGGGTATCCATCCCGATAATGCCGATTTTAACGCCTTGGCGGTCAATGATTTTGTAGGAGGGCAGGTAAGGCTTGCCTGAGTCCCAAAAAATATTGCCCGCCAACGCCGCCCCGTTAAATTGCTTTAGTGAAGTTCCTAGCGCTTTCAACCCGAAATCGAATTCATGGTTTCCCATCACCCAAGCATCATATTGCAGTGCATTAAAACCAAGAATCATCGGGCTGATAGGCTCATTTTTAAAGGTTTCAACGAAATTTCCTTGGAGGGTATCGCCGGCATCAACCAAAATGATATTGGGCTGTTCAGCACGTATTTTATGCACTTTAGTGGCGATTTGGCTCAGGCTTCCAGCCATATTCTCAGTGTCGCTGGCATAATCCCAAGGCACAAAAGTGCCATGTAAATCAGAGGTACCCAGGATAGTGATGTCAACCTGTTGGGCGGCAATGGATGCGGTAGTGGTACACAAGAGTGTGGCGAGGGCTATTTTTTTCATTATAGAGGATTCAATATTTTATCGATTAACAGCACTTTATCATGCAACAAAATGGCAACACTTGCGAACGCTTCTCTGAAAATGGACTAACATACTTATATAAAACTCGAAATTGTGATTGAACTCACTCTGAATCAATTAAATTTAAAAGTTAATCTGGATCGCATAATAACGAAGTAATAAAGCATTAGTTAAACCATAAAATTACATTTTATTAACAGTTGTGGGTTATATAAAAACAATAGAACGTTTAATTAACATGAAAAATAATTAATTGTTCTAAATCAACTTTTGAATATAGCAATAATGTTCAGATACGCTTAAATTGTTCTGGATCAAATTAAAGCACAGTAGGCAAATGGCCTATTTCTTGACCTGTATCCAGAACTCAACGCTGGGTCACGTAAAATCCTATTTATTGTGTGGGATTAGAAGCGTAGTATTACCCCGGTGTAATACTGGGTAGTTGATATTGTTATTTTTGTTGTGTTTTTTTGGGCATTCACTGCGGGTAATGATGAGGCTTCGGATTTAAACAGAAGCCGAGTGACCGCAAGTCGGAGTCTTCCTGCGAGGAGCAAGGAGTCAAGATGTTTGATATTGTCGAACTGTCACGGTTACAGTTTGCCTTAACGGCAATGTACCATTTCTTATTTGTCCCATTAACGCTGGGGATGGCGTTTTTGTTGGCAATTATGGAATCGGTTTATGTGCTGTCTGGTAAACAAATCTATAAAGATATGACCAAATTCTGGGGCAAGTTATTTGCGATTAACTTTGCTCTGGGGGTTGCTACTGGTTTGACTATGGAGTTCCAATTCGGGACAAACTGGTCATATTTCTCACATTACGTCGGCGATATTTTCGGTGCCCCTCTGGCAATCGAAGGTTTAATGGCGTTCTTCCTGGAATCTACTTTCGTCGGTCTGTTCTTCTTCGGATGGGATCGTCTGAGTAAACATCAGCATTTGGCCGTAACCTGGCTGGTTGCATTAGGCTCTAACTTCTCTGCGTTGTGGATCTTGGTTGCTAACGGTTGGATGCAAAACCCGATTGCATCTGATTTCAACTTTGAAACCATGCGTATGGAAATGCTGAGCTTCTCAGAACTGGTGTTGAACCCAGTTGCTCAGGTGAAATTCGTTCACACTGTGGCAGCAGGTTATGTTACCGGCGCGATGTTCGTTCTAGGTATCAGCTCCTACTATCTGCTGAAAGGCCGTGATATTCCATTCGCCAAGCGCTCCTTTGCGATCGCGGCGAGCTTTGGTTTAGCTGCAACACTATCCGTTATCGTGCTGGGTGATGAATCTGGTTATGAAATGGGTGACGTACAGAAAACCAAATTGGCTGCTATCGAAGCTGAATGGGAAACTCAACCGCCGCCAGCCGCCTTTACGCTGTTTGCGATCCCTAATCAGGAAACGATGGAGAACCGCTTTGCTGTTCAGATTCCATTTGCGTTAGGCATCATTGCGACTCGTTCACTGGACACGCCGGTGATTGGTCTGCGCGATTTGATGTCTCAACACGAAGTGCGTATTCGCAATGGTATCCAAGCCTATAGCCTGTTAGAGAAATTACGCAGTGGCAATACTGACCCTGCTGTACGTGAAGCGTTCAGTAAGGCAAAACAAGATTTGGGCTACGGTTTGCTATTGAAGCGTTATACCCAAAACGTCACTGATGCGACTGAAGAACAAATTCAGCTCGCTGCGCAAGACTCCATTCCACGTGTTCTCCCTCTATACTTTGCATTCCGCATCATGGTGGCTTGTGGCTTCCTCATGTTGCTGATCATTGGCCTGTCGTTCTGGAGCGTTATCCGCGGCAAAATTGGTGAGAAAAAATGGCTACTGCGTACTGCATTGTTCGGTATTCCATTACCGTGGATTGCAGTAGAAGCAGGTTGGTTTGTGGCCGAATATGGCCGTCAACCATGGGCCATCGGTGAAGTGCTGCCGACAGCAATCGCAAACTCATCCGTTACCGCTGGGGATATTCTATTCTCAATGGCGTTGATTTGCGGTCTGTACACGCTGTTCCTGGTTGCAGAAATGTACCTGATGTTCAAATTTGCGCGCCTTGGGCCAAGTAGCCTGAAAACTGGCCGCTATCATTTTGAACAGCCGACTGCACCAGTGCAGGAAGCACGGTAAACAGGAGTCCACTTATGTTTGATTATGAAGTATTACGATTTATCTGGTGGCTGCTGATCGGTGTGCTACTGATTGGTTTTGCAGTCACCGATGGTTTCGATATGGGTGTTGGTGTCCTGCTGCGTATCATCGCTAAAAATGATACTGAACGTCGTATTTTGATTAACTCGATTGCCCCTCACTGGGATGGTAATCAGGTTTGGTTGATCACTGCCGGTGGGGCGCTGTTTGCAGCCTGGCCGATGGTGTATGCAGCCGCATTCTCCGGCTTCTATATTGCGATGATTTTGGTGTTGGCTGCTTTGTTCTTCCGTCCGGTCGGCTTTGACTACCGTTCTAAGGTGGAAGATAACCGCTGGCGCAACATGTGGGATTGGGGCATTTTTGTCGGTAGTTTCGTGCCTGCTGTTGTGTTCGGTGTGGCGTTCGGTAACTTGCTGCAAGGCGTACCGTTCCACATGGATAGCTACATGCGCCTGTTCTACACAGGTAACTTCTTCCAGTTGCTAAACCCGTTTGGTTTACTGGCTGGGGTTGTCAGCTTAACCATGTTGGTTACGCAAGGGGCAACTTACCTGCAAATGCGTACCCGTGGCGAGCTACATCTGCGTTCCCGTGCTGCCGCGCAAATTTCCGCGTTGGTGATGGGCGTTGCCTTCTTGCTAGCCGGTATTTGGTTAGTGAAAGGCATCGATGGTTTTGTGGTGACTTCAGCGCTAGATACTGCCGCTCAATCTAACCCGATGCGCAAAGAAGTAGCACATCAGGCAGGTGCATGGTTGATTAACTTCAACAAGTACCCAATCCTGTGGGCACTGCCTGCTCTTGGGGTGATTCTGCCACTGTTCACCATCTTGCTGTCGCGCTTTGAAAAAGGGGCTTGGGCCTTCCTGTTCTCATCGCTGACCATTGCTTGTGTGATTTTGACTGCTGGTGTCACTATGTTCCCATTCGTTATGCCGTCAAGCACCGTGCCAAATGTCAGCCTGACAATGTGGGATGCAACATCTAGCCTGTTGACGCTGAAAGTGATGACCATTGTTGCGATCATCTTTGTCCCTATCATCCTGTTGTACACCAGCTGGTGTTACTACAAAATGTTCGGGCGCATTGATAAAGACTTTATCGAAAACAACAAGCATTCACTGTACTAGGGAGCATAAAGCATGTGGTATTTTGCCTGGATTCTAGGGACACTTCTGGCCTGCTCCTTTGGTATCATTACTGCTCTGGCACTGGAGCAGAGTGAAGCCAACGCAGCAGCAAAAGCTGCCAATAATGGCAATGATGATGTTGTCCGATAAGTTATACGCGTTAATGGATAAGGGTCCGTTCAGGGCCCTTTCACTCCTGCTCGCATTTGCTGTCGCTTTTTGTGTATTTTGGGACCCTTCGCGTTTCGCGGCGGCGACCAGCTCACTTGAAGTGTGGCAAGAGGTGTTTATTGTGTGGGCAGTGTGTACTGGTGTGATTCATGGCGTAGGTTTTCGCCCTAATCGGGTGTGGCTGCGTGCTTTTTTCTCACCACTTCCAGCAATTGTGATCTTGGGCGCGGGATTATTCTACTTTTTCGCTTAATCTGAATGTATATCGCCTAATTTGTACGAAATCTCTCCTTATGGGCCTTCTGGCCCATAATTATTTTATTTCTATTCTCTCAAGTGATTCCAAAGCGTAACGCTCTTCAGTATAGTGTCTCGGTTAATTGCATTACTGGGAAGTAGAGTGAGTAATACGTTGTTTCGATGGCCGGTACGTGTCTATTTTGAAGACACCGATGCTGGTGGTGTGGTTTACCATGCACGCTACGTTGCCTTTTACGAAAGAGCGCGCACAGAAATGTTGCGCCAACACAATTTTCACCAGCAGCAATTGCTCCGTGAGCATGTCGCTTTCGCTGTCCGCCGCATGACGGTAGAATACCTGGCACCTGCACGTCTTGATGATATGCTGGAAGTTCAGAGTGAAATTACCGCAATGCGTGGGGCTTCTCTCACGTTTGCTCAACGAATTCTCGACTCACATGGCAATCTTCTGAGTAGTGCAGAAGTATTGATCGCATGTATCGATCCACACCAAATGAAGCCAAAAGCGCTTCCTAAGTCTATTGTCGCGGAGTTTAAGTAGTGGCTGACATGAACATTCTGGATTTATTCCTGCAGGCAAGCTTATTCGTTAAGCTTATCATGCTGGTTCTGATGGGCTTTTCTATTGCTTCATGGGCGATCATCATTCAGCGAACGCGTATTCTGAATGCTGCTACCCGCGATGCTGAAGCCTTCGAAGATAAATTTTGGTCTGGCATTGAGCTGTCTCGCCTGTATCAAGAAAGCCAGGCTCGTCGCGATACGCTGGGTGGCTCCGAGCAGATCTTCCATTCTGGATTCAAAGAATTTGCCCGTTTGCACCGCGCAAATAGCCATGCACCTGAGGCTGTCATTGATGGTGCTTCCCGTGCAATGCGCATCTCAATGAACCGCGAATTAGAAGCGCTGGAAACACATATTCCGTTCCTTGGTACTGTCGGTTCTATCAGCCCGTATATCGGTCTGTTTGGTACAGTCTGGGGGATTATGCATGCCTTTATTTCTCTGGGCGCAGTGAAGCAGGCGACGTTGCAAATGGTCGCACCAGGTATTGCTGAGGCGCTGATTGCCACGGCGATTGGCCTGTTTGCTGCTATCCCTGCTGTTATGGCTTATAACCGTCTGAATCAGCGCGTGAATAAACTTGAACAAAACTATGACAATTTCATGGAAGAGTTCATTGCTATTCTGCATCGTCAGGCTTTTGCCAGCGCTGAGAGCAAATAAGTAGGGGGTTGTATGGCGCGAGTACGTGGTCGTAAACGTCGCGAGCTTAAGTCTGAAATTAACATTGTTCCCTTACTTGACGTCTTGTTGGTGCTGCTGCTGATTTTCATGGCAACAGCGCCGATTATCACCCAAAGCGTTGAAGTGGATCTCCCTGATGCGACGGATTCGAAAACCGTTTCAAGCGATGATAATCCGCCGGTGATTGTCGAAGTGTCAGGTGTAGGTCAGTATTCGCTGGTTATTGACCACCAACGGATGGAGCAGTTGCCGTCAGAACAAGTGGTGGCAGAGGCGCAGGCAAGATTGAAAGCGAATCCGAAAACCGTATTCCTGATTGGTGGCGCGAAAGAGGTTCCTTATGATGAAATCATCAAGGCTCTGAATATGCTGCATCAGGCGGGTGTAACGTCGGTGGGTTTAATGACCCAACCGATATAAATTTGCGTTGATATCGGCTGGATGAGCATCCAGCCAGTAGCGACCCTGTGTTTAGCAGTTCCGTTTTTTAGAAATAGAGCGCGGACATCGAGTGTGGAAATCGAGCGTGGGTAAGGCAACCGAGCAAAATGATAAGCTGAATCGCGCGATTATAGTGTCGGTGGTTCTGCATATCGTATTGATTGCCCTGTTGATTTGGGGCTCTCTGACACAGACGACTGAAATGGGCGGTGGCGGTGCCGGCGGCGAAGTTATTGACGCCGTTATGGTCGATCCTGGCGCAGTGACAGAACAGTATAACCGTCAGCAACAGCAGCAGACGGATGCTAAACGTGCAGAACAGCAACGCCAGAAGAAGGCCGAGCAGCAAGCGGAAGAATTACAACAGAAACAGGCGACAGAACAGCAACGCCTGAAAGAATTGGAAAAAGAGCGTCTGCAAGCGCAAGAAGATGCAAAGCAGGCGGCTGAAGAACAGAAAAAACAAGCCGCAGAGCAGCAAAAACAGGCCGCTGAGCAACAGAAACAGGCCGCCGCCGCCGCTGCCAAAGCGAAAGAAGAACAGAAACAAGCTGAAGCTGCAGCGGCTCAAGCTAAAGCAGAAGCCGATAAGCTCGTGAAAGCGCAGGCAGAAGCACAGAAGAAAGCCGAAGCTGAAGCCAAGAAAGAAGCGGCAGTGGCTGCTGCGGCGAAGAAACAAGCTGATGCTGATGCGAAGAAAGCCGCAGAAGCTGCTGAAAAAGCCGCAACAGAAGCGGCAGAAAAGAAAGCCGCAGCTGATGCCGAGAAGAAAGCAGCTGCTGATGCTAAAAAAGCGGCTGCCGCAGAGGCCAAGAAGAAAGCCGCTGCTGAGGCTGCTGCTGCCACAGACGTAGATGACTTGTTTGGTGGCTTGGCTAACTCCAAGAATGCACCGAAAAGTGGCTCTGGTGCAGGTGCTGCCGCTGCAGGTAAAGGTGGTGGCAAGAAGAGTGGGGCCTCTGGCGCTGATGTCAGTGGTTACTTAGGCCAAATCACTGCTGCGATACAAAGTAAATTTTATGATGCAGATCTTTACAAAGGCCGTACCTGTGATCTGCGAATTAAATTAGCACCAGATGGTCTATTAATTGATGTTAAAGCGGAAGGTGGTGATCCAGCACTGTGCCAAGCTGCCATCGCTGCCGCAAAACAAGCGAAGATTCCTAAACCGCCAAGTTCTGATGTTTATGAAGTGTTTAAGAATGCTCCGCTTGTATTTAAACCTCAGTAAGGGTTGATTAACAGAGAATAACTCTGTCAATCAACGAATGGATTATGTAGTTTTGTTTGCGTTGGTTTGTTAAAATTCTGCTAATTATCGCGGGCATCCCGCTCGGATAAGGGAGATAAGATGAAGCAGGCATTTCGAGTAGCGCTAGGCTTTTTAGTTTTATGGGCTTCTGTATTACATGCAGAAGTTCGAATTGAGATTACCCAAGGGGTAGACTCTGCCCGTCCAATTGGTGTCGTTCCATTTAAATGGATGGGGCCAGGCACGCCACCTGAAGAGATTGGCGCGATTGTTGGTGCAGATTTACGTAACAGCGGCAAATTTAACCCTATCGACGCAGCTCGTATGCCACAACAGCCTTCTACCGCAGCGGAAGTCACGCCAGCGGCTTGGACTGCACTGGGTATTGATGCCGTTGTTGTTGGTCAGGTACAACCAAGTGCTGACGGCAGCTATGTTGTTTCTTACCAATTAGTTGATACTTCGGGTGCTGCAGGTAGTGTTTTGGCGCAAAATCAGTATAAAGTTACCAAACAATGGTTACGTTATGCCGCGCATACCGCCAGCGATGAAGTTTTCGAAAAACTGACTGGGATTAAAGGTGCTTTCCGTACTCGTATTGCTTATGTTGTGCAAACGAATGGCGGTAAATTCCCTCACGAATTGCGGGTTTCTGATTACGATGGCTACAACCAATTTGTGGTTCACCGTTCTCCTGAACCCTTGATGTCACCAGCCTGGTCTCCAGATGGTAGCAAAATTGCTTATGTCACATTCGAGAGTGGTAAGTCAGCACTGGTTATCCAGACGTTGGCAAATGGTGCAATCAGACAAGTGGCTTCATTCCCACGTCATAATGGCGCACCAGCGTTCTCGCCTGATGGGACAAAATTGGCCTTCGCTTTATCTAAAAGTGGTAGCCTGAATTTGTATGTTATGGACTTAGGTTCTGGCCAAATTAGCCAAGTTACAGATGGGCGTAACAATAACACTGAACCAAGCTGGTTCCCGGACAGCCAAAACCTGGCCTATACCTCGGATCAGGGCGGTCGTCCACAAGTGTACAAAGTGAATATTAATGGCGGTGCGCCACAGCGAATTACGTGGGAAGGTTCTCAGAACCAGAACGCAGATGTAAGTCCTGATGGTAAGTTCCTCGCATTGGTTAGTTCCAATGGTGGGGCACAACACATCGCTAAACAGGATCTAGAAACGGGAGCCGTTCAAGTATTAACGGACACGTTCCTGGATGAAACGCCGAGTATCGCACCAAATGGCACCATGATTATCTATAGCTCGACACAAGGGCTAGGAGCTGTGTTGCAGTTGGTTTCGACTGATGGGCGTTTCAAAGCGCGTCTTCCGGCTACTGATGGACAGGTCAAATTTCCTGCCTGGTCGCCGTATCTGTGATGCATGTGTAAATACGTATGTATGGCAAACTATAAAAGGATCAAAGAGATGCAACTGAACAAAGTGCTAAAAGGGCTGATGTTGGCTTTGCCAGTTCTGGCAATCGCTGCTTGTAGTTCTAACAAAAGCGCAAATAATGACCAATCTGGCATGGGCGCTGGCACTGGTACAGAAAACGGCAGCAACCTGTCTTCCGAAGAGCAAGCACGTCTTCAGATGCAAGAACTGCAAAAGAACAATATCGTTTACTTCGGTTTCGATAAATACGATATCGGTTCTGACTTCGCTCAAATGCTGGATGCACACGCTGCATTCCTGCGTAGCAACCCATCTTATAAAGTTGTTGTTGAAGGCCACGCGGACGAACGCGGTACGCCAGAATACAACATCGCGTTGGGCGAGCGTCGTGCTAATGCAGTGAAGATGTATCTGCAAGGTAAAGGCGTTTCTGCTGACCAGATCTCTATCGTTTCTTACGGTAAAGAGAAACCAGCAGTGCTGGGTCATGATGAAGCAGCGTTCGCTAAAAACCGTCGTGCAGTTCTGGTTTACTAAGAGAATCGCATGAACAGTAACTTCAGACGTCACTTAGTGGGTCTGTCGTTACTGGTTGGCGTAGCGGTCCCATGGGCCGCTACTGCCCAAGCGCCAATCAGTAATGTCGGCTCCGGCTCGGTAGAAGATCGAGTCACTCAACTTGAGCGTATTTCCAACGCTCACAGCCAGCTATTAACTCAACTTCAGCAACAACTGTCTGACTCGCAACGCGATGTTGATAGTTTACGCGGTCAGATCCAAGAAAATCAGTACCAGCTCAATCAAATTGTTGAGCGGCAAAAACAGATCTACCAACAGATGGATAGTCTGAGTGGTGGCCAAGGGGCTTCAACAGCAGCGCCTGCGGCTGATGCTGCTGCATCAGCGAATGCCACGGCTGGAAGTTCTGACGCTGCTGCGGCAGGTACAGCAGCCACTACAGCTGCGCCTGCAGCAAGTACTGGTGATGAAAACAGCGATTATAATGCGGCTGTTTCCTTAGCTCTTGAGAAAAAGCAATACGATCAAGCGATCACTGCTTTCCAAGGTTTCGTGAAACAGTACCCAAAGTCGACTTATCAACCTAACGCCAATTATTGGTTAGGGCAGTTGTACTACAACAAAGGTAAGAAAGACGATGCAGCATATTATTACGCTGTTGTAGTAAAGAATTATCCAAAATCTCCAAAAAGTTCCGATGCAATGTTTAAAGTTGGGGTGATCATGCAGGATAAAGGCCAAAGCGATAAAGCGAAGGCGGTTTATCAACAAGTGATCAAGCAATACCCTAATACTGATGCCGCTAAACAGGCACAGAAACGTTTATCTGCTCTTTAGCCTTTTTCGAGTCCAGGAATTGGTCATGTTGACTAATTTCTGGGCTTTGGCGAACGAAGAACAAGCAGTTAAACGCTCGAACAGAAATTTAAGTTGCACTGTGAAGAGAAATTAGTAATATATGCCGCCGTTGCCAAGACAACTTGTAAAACGTTAAGGCAGCAGGAAATTATCGTCAGTAGTACCGGTAATGGGTCGTTAGCTCAGTTGGTAGAGCAGTTGACTTTTAATCAATTGGTCGCAGGTTCGAATCCCGCACGACCCACCATTACCTTTGCAAGACGAGCAGTTCCGCACGACAGACTCCGCGTTGTCATCAAGTAAAAATACATAATGGGTCGTTAGCTCAGTTGGTAGAGCAGTTGACTTTTAATCAATTGGTCGCAGGTTCGAATCCCGCACGACCCACCATTATGTCGCAGTACAGTACTTCCGCACGATGAACACCGAATTATCGTTAATCAGTAAATGCATA
>NZ_HE997643.1:192075-223981 GCF_000312485.1 Yersinia massiliensis CCUG 53443
TCAATTGGTTAAAGGTTCGAGCCGAGCGAAACGCGCCAGCGTTGACCCGAAGGGCGAATCCGAAGGATGAGTCATCCCGCACAATCCACCATTATATCAAGTCCCCAGAACTATCCTGCAACTAGCACTCAAGTAGAACAATTGACTCTTAACCAATGGGTCGCCGTTCGAGCTATTCCTCTGTCTCTTCACCACTAAACTCGCTCCTATCATCTTCTGACATTTCGAACTCACTCCATTTATAATCCTAAATTTTAACTCTATTAAACATTTTCGCCATTATCAGACAATTTTGAGCGACTTTTGGCTAAATATTGGTTATTTTGTTTAGGATAAAAAACAAACCAATTTTGCTGGCCGTCAACAATGGTTGGTGACGTCGAAATAATTGGCAACAGAGATGTGAGCGATGAGTGAAACATTTGATGTGAATGCGGCTATATATCCATTCCCTCCACGGCCAGTTCCTTTGGATGAGGATGAAAAAGCCTTCTACCGTGAGAAAATCAAAACACTGCTGAAGCAACGCGACGCGGTGTTAGTCGCTCACTATTATACTGACCCCGAAATTCAAGCGCTAGCAGAAGAGACCGGTGGTTGTGTTGCTGACTCCCTTGAAATGGCGAGGTTTGGTAATAAGCATCCTGCTTCCACCTTATTGGTCGCGGGTGTGCGTTTTATGGGCGAGACAGCTAAAATTCTCAATCCAGAGAAACAAGTGCTTATGCCCACGCTAAATGCGGAGTGCTCGCTGGATTTAGGTTGCCCGATTGATGAGTTTGCAGCCTTCTGTGATAGCCACCCAGATCGCACCGTGGTGGTTTACGCGAATACCTCAGCAGCAGTCAAAGCCAGAGCAGACTGGGTGGTGACATCCAGTATTGCGGTCGAACTTATCGAACATCTCGATAGCTTAGGTGAAAAAATCATCTGGGCGCCAGATCGCCATCTGGGCAATTACGTCCAGAAGAAGAGTGGCGCTGATATCTTGTGTTGGCAGGGGGCCTGTATCGTCCATGATGAGTTTAAAACCCAAGCACTGACCCGCATGAAAGCATTACATCCTGACGCCGCTGTGTTGGTCCACCCAGAGTCTCCACAGGCAATCGTCGACATGGCCGATGCTGTTGGTTCAACGAGCCAGCTCATTCAGGCGGCAAAAACACTACCGCAGAAGAAGTTAATTGTGGCGACAGATCGGGGCATTTTTTACAAAATGCAGCAGGCTTGTCCTGATAAAGAGTTATTTGAAGCACCGACGGCAGGTGAAGGTGCCGCATGCCGAACATGTGCTCATTGTCCGTGGATGGCGATGAATGGCCTCAGAGCTATCGCTGAAGGGCTAGAGCAGGGTGGAATGATGCATGAGATACATGTTGATGAAGAATTGCGTCAGCAGGCGCTGATACCGTTAAATCGCATGCTAGATTTTGCTGACCAGTTGAAGTTACAGATTAAGGGTAATGCCTGAGTGGTCATTGGCACGATATCCACGACGCATCTAGGCTAATTTAGTGATTTGAATGACAACAATACCGGGGCGGCTTCTATAGCGGCAACTTGAAAGATAGCAGTGAAAAGGATTGTCAGATGGATTTTTTGAGTACTAGCAATATTTTGGTGCATATCCCGCTGGGGGCTGGTGGTTATGATCTTTCTTGGATAGAGGCAATAGGGACTCTGTTTGGGTTGCTGTGTATTTGGTTCGCCAGCAAAGAGAAAATCATTAACTATCTGTTTGGTTTGATTAACGTCACTTTGTTTGCGGTCATTTTCTTCCAGATCCAGCTTTATGCCAGTTTGCTGCTACAACTGTTCTTTTTTGTCGCTAATATTTACGGCTGGTATGCTTGGAGCAAGCAAACGCCTGACAACCAAGCTGAATTGAAGATTCGCTGGTTATCTTTACCCAAAGCTTTGGGGTGGGCAGCGGTTTGTGTCGTCGGTATCACCTTAATGACTCTGCATATTGATACTGTTTTTGCGTGGTTAACTCGAGTTGCGGTCAACGTGATGCAGGGTTTGGGGGCGAATGTGCAAATGCCTGAACTGCAACCTGACGCTTTCCCGTTCTGGGATTCCACAATGATGGTCTTGTCCATTGTGGCAATGATTCTGATGACGCGTAAATACGTTGAAAACTGGCTGATTTGGGTGGTGATCGATGTCATCAGCGTTGCTATTTTCGCCTATCAAGGCGTTTACGCGATGGCGCTGGAATATGTCTTACTGACGCTAATTGCCCTGAACGGATCTTGGTTGTGGATAAGGAGCGCTGCGCGGAATCATTCACGCCCGCTGTCAGCTCAAAGCGAGTAATATTCAGATTCAATCGCTGTTACGATAAGCAAGTATCAGGCCGCATGATCCTTTATTGCGGCCTGGTTATTTCTGGTGCGTGATGATGATGGCTAGTGATGATGGTGGTGGTGGTCACCTGCTGGTGCAGCCTGATTAATCACGCAATCTGGCGTTTCACAGGCTTGATACTCCATTTGAATGGTGGCATGGCCAATATTGTAGTGGTGCAATAAATGATGCTGAATACGTTGCAGCAATTCATCATTATCCCTTGGGGGAATGACCTGAACATGGAGCGTCATCACGCGTTGGTTGCCGACTTGCCATAAATGTACGTGATGAACATCCCTCACTTCATAAATGTCAGCACACAAACTTTTTCTCAGTTTGGCGATATCAATCTCTTGCGGTGCCCCTTCCAACAACTCGTGGAAACTCTCTTTTAGTAGTCGCCAAGCGCTGCGCAGCACCAACACCGAAACTAACACGGATAAGATAGGGTCGATTGGCGTCCAACCGGTCGTGAGAATGACGATAGCGGCAATGATCGCCCCGACAGAACCCAATAAATCGCCCAATACGTGTAAAGCCGCCGCACGCACATTGATATTCTTTTCTTCTTCGCCACGGTGAAGTATCCAGAAGCAAAATATATTCGCGACTAACCCAGCAATGGCGATGATTAACATCGGAGTCCCCATGACTTCATGGGGAGAGACGAAGCGTTGGACGGCTTCCCAGACAATCAATATGACGATCAGCACTAATGCTGCGGCATTCACAAAAGCGGCTAGTGTCGTGAGCCGTAAATACCCAAAAGTATGGCGAGAATCAGGCTTTCGTTGCGAAAAATGCACGGCAATCAACGCAATAAATAATGCGGCAGAATCCGTCAGCATGTGCCCAGCATCAGCCAATAAGGCTAGCGAGCCCGATAGCCAACCACCAATGGCTTCGATCACCATGAACAGGGTCGTGACCACAAAAGCGATCAGCAGGCGTTTGCTATTGCTATCTTGTGGAAGGTGAAATGAAGGGGCAGCCATGTTTATCCTTTGTCTCAGAAATCAATCTATGAAATCGCTGTTATCACCTGTTCGATCATTTTTACTGCTTTTATTTATGTTAACGCTGATTGGGTTTTATTCAATAAATTGATATGCATTATAGTGGATACCATAACCACACCTCTTCACACTGCTTCTCCTTGGCTGCTTCCAACTTCGCTCTTTTGCCTCCTAAAATCGAGGCATCCAGATTGGCGTTTATCTGCGCGGAATGCCTAATCTGTAAAAGTAGATTTACAGCGTTCAATTCAGCCGTTAGATTGGTTTAGATAAATGTTGTGCGATGACTGATACCAGACTTAATGGAAGAACTATGAATTACCTGAATGATGATCTACGAATTAATGAAATTAAGGAACTCCTGCCCCCTGTTGCCCTGTTAGAGAAGTTTCCCGCCAGCAAAAATGCGGCAGAGACGGTATCCAAGACCCGCACAGCGATTCACAATATTTTGCAAGCTAATGATGACCGCCTATTGGTGGTGATTGGCCCATGCTCAATTCATGATACTCAGGCGGCGAAAGAGTACGCGACCCGTTTATTGTCCCTGCGTGAAGAGCTGCAAGGTGAGCTAGAAGTAGTGATGCGAGTTTATTTTGAAAAACCGCGTACCACGGTTGGCTGGAAAGGGTTGATTAACGATCCGCACATGGATGGCAGCTATGACATCAATGACGGTTTACGTATCGCACGTAAGTTGTTGCTCGATATCAACGAGAGTGGCTTACCGGCGGCGGGTGAATTTTTGGATATGATTACCCCGCAATATTTGGCTGACCTGATGAGTTGGGGGGCCATTGGTGCTCGTACCACCGAATCGCAGGTTCACCGTGAACTGGCTTCTGGTCTATCTTGCCCTGTTGGATTTAAAAACGGCACTGATGGCACGATCAAAGTGGCTATCGACGCTATTAATGCTGCCAGTGCACCACATTGCTTCCTGTCAGTGACCAAATGGGGTCACTCCGCAATTGTGAATACTGCGGGCAACGACGATTGTCATATCATTCTGCGTGGCGGTAAAGAACCTAACTACAGCAGCGCGCACGTTGCTGCTGTGAAAGAAGGGCTGAGCAAAGCGGGTCTTGAACCGCAGATCATGATTGATTTCAGCCATGCTAACAGCAGTAAGCAATTCAAAAAGCAAATGGATGTGGGGACGGATGTTTGTCGCCAAATTGCCCAAGGCGAAAAAGCCATTATGGGTGTGATGATTGAAAGTCATCTGGTGGAAGGTAACCAAAATCTAGAAAGTGGCGAACCCCTGACTTACGGCAAAAGTGTGACCGATGCCTGTATCGGTTGGGAAGATACGGAAGTCTTACTGCGTCAGCTATCCAATGCGGTGAAAGCTCGCCGTAGTTAATCGCGAGCTAAACTGGTCAATGCGCTAAGCCGATAAATAACTAAGCCAGCCAATAAAAAACCCCGTCATCCAAAATGTACGGGGTTTTTTTATGGTGTTAATCAGGAATGATTATTTTGCTTTACCCTGATTAGCGACCGCCGCGGCTTTCGCAGCGATTTCTTCAGCGTTGCCCAGATAATAGTGTTTGATTGGTTTGAAGTTTTCATCAAACTCATACACCAATGGCACGCCAGTCGGGATGTTCAGTTCAAGAATTTCGTCTTCGTTCAGGTTATCCAGATATTTTACCAAAGCACGCAAAGAGTTACCGTGAGCCGCAATGATAACGCGCTCGCCGCTCGCGATACGTGGCTTAATAACTTCTTCCCAGTAAGGGATAACACGATCGATGGTCAGCGCGAGGCTTTCAGTCGTTGGCAGCTCGGCATCGGTTAATTTTGCATAACGTGGATCATGACCTGGGAAGCGCTCATCACTTTTGTCCAGTGCTGGCGGGGTGATGGCAAAGCCACGACGCCACAATTTAACTTGGTCATCACCATATTTGGCCGCAGTTTCTGATTTATCCAAACCTTGCAGTGCGCCGTAATGGCGCTCATTCAGCTTCCACGTTTTCTCTGTTGGCAGCCAAGCTTGATCTAACTCATCCAGAATGCTCCACAGGGTGTGGATAGCGCGTTTGAGCACAGAGGTGTAGGCGAAATCAAAAGCGAAGCCTTCATCTTTTAACAGCTTGCCCGCTGCTTTTGCTTCAGTACGACCTTTTTCAGACAAATCAACGTCATACCAACCGGTGAAGCGGTTTTCGTTGTTCCATTGACTTTCGCCGTGACGTACCAGAACCAGCTTTGTTACTGCCATAGTTCGAACTCCTCAAATGATTCAATGATAACTATTATCATTATATTGCGGGATTGCCGCTAACAGCAATCGTTTGTGTTTAACCATAGCCAATTTTTTAAGGTCACGTAAGGCTTTAGTTGAATCGATTCCGTCCTTGGAATCATAGGCGTGAGCGCGACTCGAGGACGTTAGGCGGCTTTTTTCAGGCAGGTACTCATAAAGGTTTTACGCTCATCGCCTTTTAACGCCTTGGTGGCCGCTTCGGCGTTACAATTCTTCATTTTTTGCTGCTGCGGCGTTAACGCTTTTTCATCTGGCGCAGGTTGTGCTTTCAAACACTGGCTCATAAACGCCTTGCGCTCATCTCCTTTCAGCGATTTTGCGGCGGCCTGCTTATTACAATCGGTCATTTTTTGTTGTTGTGCTGCTTGGGCGGGTGAGGGGGTTTTAGCCGTGTCAGCCGCGATGGCATTAGCGCCCAGCAATAAGCTTGCTGAGAGTAACCATAAGGTCGTTAGACGCATAAGAGTTCCCTTTATTCACTGTTCATAGAGACAAGATTGGCGTCTGAAAGGGCAGGCAACAGCAGCGGACGGCCGCCTGACAGATGTTATTAAGCGTAGTCGGCGGCCGCTTATAAAAAAAGTTACAGGGCGATAAAATGATAAACAGTCGTGGCGCGGTAAATTTTTCCCGGTTTTAACCAACAATCGGGTTGCGGCCATTCAGGATGGTTAGGGCTATCGGGTAGAAATTCACTTTCCAGCGCAACACCGGTATAGCTGGCGTAAGTTCCGCCATTTCGCGACGGCGTGCCGCCTAGGAAATTGCCACTGTATAGCTGTAATGCAGGGGCCGTGGTGTAGACACTCATTTGTACGCGATTATCGGATGACCACAGATGCGCTGCAGGGCTTTCCGTCGCACCACAAGTTCGGTGCAGCAAATAAGCGTGGTCATAGCCTTTCACGCGTTGCTGGCAACGGTCTTGCAAGAAATCGCGTGCCAGTGTTTTCGCTTGGCGAAAGTCCATACCGGTTTTTTCAACATTAGCGAGCCCACCGGTGGGGATGCCTTCGCTATCGACAGGTAAATACCGGTCAGCGAACAACTGTAAACGATGTGCTCTAACATCGTGCCCTTCACCATCAAGGTTGAAATAAGCATGATTGGTGAGATTCACTGGGCAAGTTTTATCCACCTGCGCCTGATAGTGAATCTCTAATCGATTATCTTCGGTTAGCAGGTACTGGACTTCAGCAGTCAGATTGCCGGGGAAGCCCTGATCCCCATCAGGTGAATGAAGTTGATAGGTCACCTGCTTTTCATCCTGCTTAACTTTTTGCCAGCGACGGGCATGGAACCCTTCAGGGCCGCCATGAAGTTGGTTTGGGCCTTGATTAGGTATCAAATGAAGGGTTTCACCGTCCACAGTGATTTGTGCGTTAGCGATTCTATTAGCGTAGCGGCCCACGGTAGCGCCAAGGTAGGCCGCTTGATGTAAATAGTCCGCCGGCGTTTGGCAACCTAACAGTAGTTCGCGCTTTTCACCCTCTTTCAGTGGCAATATCGCAGACAGCCAAGTTGCACCCCAGTCCATTAGCGTCACGCTCATGCCTGATTTATTGTGCAATTCGGTCAATTCAAAGGGGTGACCATCTGGTGCTAACTGGTCAACACTGCTTGGCAATGCAGCGTCGTTTTTCAGCATAAACCCGCTCCTTGTGAAGCCTGACAGACGTAGAAGGTTTCTGTTCTGCCACCGCTAAAGGCAGGATATTCTCGCGCAACGGTCGCTCGAACTTGCTCAACCAGCGACGTGGGCATTAGGGCAACAATACAGCCACCAAAACCACCGCCAGTCATACGCACACCACCTTGCTCCCCAATCACTGATTTCACAATATCCACCAAGCTATCTATCGGTGGAACTGTGATCTCGAAATCATCTCGCATTGAAATATGAGACTCCTGCATCAGTTGTCCCATCAATTTCAGGTCACCAGTAGCCAGTGCATCAGCGGCGGCTAGCGTCCGTTCATTTTCAGTGATGACATGACGCGCGCGTTTAGCCACAACGGGATCCAATTCATCTTGAATAGAGAAGAACAGGTTAGGATCGACGTCGCGTAATGCTTTGACACCAAAGAAGCGGGCTGCGGTTTCGCATTGCTGGCGGCGAGTGTTGTACTCGCTATCGACCAAGCCCCGTTTCACATTGGAGTTAATGATCACGACTGCAACATTGGCGGGCATCGACACCGCGCGCGTTTCAAGCGTGCGACAATCAATTAATAGCGCATGGTCTTGTTTCCCAAGCGCTGAAATCAACTGGTCCATAATGCCGCAGTTACAGCCGACAAATTGGTTCTCGGCTTCTTGCCCATTCAAGGCCAGTTCAACACCGCTGAGGGGTAATTGGTAGAGTGATTGCAGCGCTTGGCCTACCGCGACTTCCAACGATGCCGATGAGCTGAGGCCCGCACCCTGCGGCACATTGCCGCTAATGACCATATCTGCGCCGCCAAAATCAGCGTTGCGAAGTTGCAAATGTTTCACCACGCCACGCACGTAATCAGCCCAACGGTATTCAGGGTGCGGAACAATAGGTTCATCAAGTGAGAATATATCTTGCTGGTTTTCATAATCAGCCGCAACCACACGAATCTGACGATCATCACGCTTGCTACAACTGATCACTGTTTCATAATCAATGGCACAGGGCAGCACAAAACCATCGTTATAATCGGTATGTTCACCAATGAGATTGACGCGGCCCGGCGCTTTGATTGTGATCTCAGCGTCATGGTTGAATTCTTGGCGGAAAATGGCCTGGGTATGCGGTTTTAAACTCATTATTTGACTCCGGCTTCTCGATAATGAACATCACTGACCGCCCGCAGGAGTTCAGCCGCCTGTTCTGCTGTAAGGTCGCGCTGGGTTTCAGCCAGCATTTCATAACCCACCATAAATTTGCGCACTGACGCAGAGCGTAATAATGGAGGATAAAAGTGCGCATGTAGTTGCCAATGCGCTTGGTCATGGCTGCTATTCGTGCCATGTTCGCCGTGATCTGTGCCAGATGGGCTATAGGGCGCACCATGCCACCCCATCGAATAGGGGAAGGAGCACGAGAATAAATTGTCATAGCGGCTGGTGAGTTTTTTCAGCGCGATAGCCAGATCAACGTGTTGTGCGGCTGACATGTCTTCTAAGCGCAATACATGCGCCTTTGGTAATAATAACGTTTCGAATGGCCACGCTGCCCAGTAGGGGACAACGGCTAACCAGTGCTCGGTTTCTACCACTGTTCTGCTGCCATCACGGCACTCACGTTCGACATAATCGAGTAACATGGGCGACTGATGCTGGTGAAAATAATCTCGCTGTAAACGGTCTTCCCGCGCAGCTTCATTAGGCAAGAAACTGTTAGCCCAAATTTGGCCATGAGGGTGAGGGTTCGAGCAGCCCATCGCTGCGCCTTTATTCTCAAAAACCTGAACCCACGGATAAATTTTGCCCAACTCAGCACTCTGTTGTTGCCATGTCTGAATCACGTCTTCTAATGCGGGCAATGTCAGTTGTGGCAGTGTTTTACTGTGATCGGGCGAGAAGCAAATCACTCGGCTCGTGCCACGAGCACTTTGACTGCGCATCAAAGGATCTTCGCTTTGCGGCGCATCAGGGGTATCTGGCATCAGCGCGGCAAAGTCATTGGTAAAGACATAGGTAGACGGGTAGTCAGGATTAACATCACCCGTCACTCGCGTATTACCGGGGCATAAGAAACAGTCAGGATCATGGGCAGGTAAACTGTCCGTCGCCGGTGCTTCTTGCTGGCCTTGCCATGGGCGCTTGGCCCGATGAGGTGAGACCAGCACCCACTGATCGCTTAGTGGGTTATATCTACGGTGTGGATGATCCACAGGGTTAAAATCAGTCATACAGTGCCTTAGTCGGGATAACCCTGAGGATTGTTTGATTGCCAGCGCCAAGTATCGGCTGCCATTTCATCGAGTGTTCGGTGAGTGCGCCAACCCAGTTGTTCAGCCGCTTTGCTTGAATCGGCCCAATAAGCCGGTAAATCGCCATCGCGACGTGGAGCAAAATGGTAAGCCAGTGGTTTGCCACAGGCTTTGGTGAACGCCTCGACCACTTGTAAAACACTGCTACCAATACCTGCACCCAGATTGAAAATATGCACACCCGGCTGATTGTGCAGTTGTTTCATCGCCGCGACATGGCCATCAGCCAAATCGACGACATGAATGTAATCACGCACGCCAGTACCATCAGGGGTGGGGTAGTCATTACCGAATATCGCCAGAGATTCACGACGACCGACGGCGACTTGGGCAATAAAAGGCATCAGGTTATTCGGGATACCTTGTGGGTCTTCACCCATCAGGCCAGATGGATGCGCACCGACCGGATTGAAATAACGCAAGATCGTCATATTCCATTCGGGGTCTGCCAACTGCACATCTTGCAATATTTGCTCAACCATCAATTTGCTACGGCCATAGGGGCTAGAGGGGGAGCCCGTCGGGAAACTTTCAACGTAAGGGATTTGGGGTTGATCGCCATAAACAGTAGCAGATGAGCTAAAGATAAAATTCTTCACCTGCGCGGCACGCATGGCTTCCAAGAGCACTAAGGTGCCGTAGACATTGTTGTTGTAATATTCCAACGGCTTAGCGACCGATTCGCCCACGGCTTTTAAGCCCGCAAAATGGATGACGGCATGGATAGAATGTTCTGCAAAGATTTTATCGAGTAACGCACGATCGCGGATATCGCCCTGATAAAGTTCAGGCGTGTAGCCCGTCAGGCTATTTATCCTAGCTAATACGCTTGCTTTGCTGTTGCAAAGATTATCGAGGATAACCGGCTTGTAGCCTGCTTCAATTAATTGCACACAAGTGTGGCTGCCAATGTAACCGCTACCACCTGTTACCAGAACGTACATGTAAGACTCCTCGAATCACTTTGGTCTAAGAAAGATAGCATGCCATTATCAGCAAAAAGGTGATCTAAGCTCAATAATGGAATCGTTTACACTCAATTTTATCCCAATTTATTCTCTGTCGGAGCATAAAGACAGCCGAATGAATCAGGATAGATAAAAAATCTCAAAAATCTCGGGCATGGCATTGATAACTGAAGTGGTAGCGTTCTCATCCATCAATCCAGCAGGAATGTCCTGCCTGAAATGTACGATCCCAATGCAGTGGTCGATACCTGCATTGGGATCGTGGTTCACACACAGTTAGCCAAGGCTAGCTCGGTAAATAAAGCGGATAAGTGAAGAACAGCAAATGCATTAAGTTCAGTGCGAAATGGAAGGCGACTGCCACCCATAAGCGGCCACTCCATAGCCATGCCAAACCGTAAATGACGCCCGCTAACGCGGCGAATATCATCAGTAAGGTGCCGCCAGCAAAATGCGCGGCACCAAAGAGCAGTGCGGTGATGAAAAGGGCTGGATAGCTACCTACCCATTGGCTTAAACGTTGCTGCAAATAGCCACGAAATAATGCTTCTTCCGCCAAGCTGACAAAAAAGATATTGGCGATAACGAAAGAACCAATCCAAGTAGGGGTGTGCAATTCAATTTTTAAGCCGCCCAAAGCGACCGCCAGCAGCAGCAATGCCGGTACGCTAACAACTAATCCAGCCCAACCCATTCGACTGATTGATGGGTGACGGTGGGCGACAAACAAGGTTGGGAGACAAGCGAGTAAGATAAAGGGAATCAGTGCCTTATCCAGATTGTAGTACATACTAAATAGTGGGCTCAGTGGTCCAACAGTCACTTTATCCAATACTTTCAGGTTGTTAAAACCTGGCACCAAATGAAGGAACAGGGCGATTGAAGCCACGACCAGTAATAGTTCTAGCCCCGCAGCCAGCCACTTTTGAGCGCGGTATTTGTTCAGTAATAACGCAATGATCAGTGTGAGTAGTAAGAAGGCCGCTGACGGGAGTGTCATGACACCATGATAAAAGGCAATCACCAATGAGGTGGCCAAGAGGAACAGGGCAAGTACTCGGTTAACCGATAGAAAAAGCAGTGAAGCCGCAAGAATACCCCACATAATTAATCCCTTTATTGTATTCCCATCATTCAACATGCAGATATTGGCTGCTTGAAATTTGCTGGGTAAAAATCCTGATGAAGAGTTGAATCATGTTCAACCCAAAAATAAGTCAGTCTCCAGCACCGATACGGATAATGGCTGACGGTGAAAATAGTACCATAACCGACCCCTGACAATATTGCCCAGCAGTACAATTGACTCGCTGGGCTGCAACGTGAGTGAGTCAGCAACCCCATCGTAAGCTAACGAGGTAATACCTCCTGATGATAGCGATAAATTTCTTTCTCAGGGATAAAAGTTAAACGATGGGTAATGCACTGTGGTGCATCTTCCGCATGGTGGGAAACAAACAAAAGCTGCGTCTCTCCCTCACTGATCATGACATCAATAAAACGTCTGACTAACAATCGGTTAAGCGGGTCCAAGCCCTGCAAAGGCTCATCTAAAATCAAGAGTGCAGGGTGCTTAACCAACGCCCGCGCAATCAATGCTAGCCGTTGTTGCCCCCAAGATAAGCTGTGGAACGGTTGATTAGCGGTAACAGTCGAAAAGCCTAATAGTGCCAGCCATTCATCAGCCAACTGTTGCTGACGATCCGATACAGCCTGATAAATACCAATCGAATCAAAAAAACCGGACAAAATGACGCTACGCAGGCTGGCGCTGACGCGATAGTCCAGATGCAGGCTACTACTGACATAGCCTATATGGCGTTTGATATCCCAAATCGTTTCACCACTGCCACGGCGGCGGCCAAATAACGTCAAATCATTGCTGTAGCCTTGGGGATGATCGCCAGTAATCAGGCTGAGTAAGGTCGATTTACCCGCACCATTTTGGCCGATAATTTGCCAGTGTTCACTAGGGTTCACTTGCCAACTCAGATTGTGCAAGATGGGGCGGTCATTGTATTCCACCACGCCATTACGCAAGATAATCAGTGGGCTATCTTTTGGTAATTGAACCTGTTGCTGTGGGTGTTCCGTTTCGGGTAGTGATAACCCATCCAGATTTTCACTGTGCGCCAGTTGAGCTATCAGGGCTTCGGATAGGATGTGTTCCCTTGGGCCAGTATGCGTCAAATGACAGTCTGCCAGCACGCCGACAAACTGCACAAAATCAGGAATGTCGTCAAAGCGATTCAGCACCAGAATCAGCGTGACGCCTTGCGTCGAAAGCGTCGATAGCATGGTGGCGAGTTGGATACGGGCGGCAACATCCAGCCCATCAAAAGGCTCATCCAGAATCAGCAGGTCCGGTTGCGACATCAAGGCTTGGCATAACAGTGTCTTGCGGGTTTCTCCGGTGGAAAGGTATTTAAACCGGCGCGAGAGTAAGTGGCTGATACCAAATTGAGTGGCTAAGTCTTGGCAACGCTGCGGATGGCGAACTTCTTCTTGAATGATTTCAGCGGTGGTGCGTCCCGTATCATCTTCATCCGCGCTGAGTAGATCGGTATTATTGCGCTGCCACTCTTCACTGACTAACTGTTGCAGTTGCTCAAACGACAAACGCACGGTACGGAGAAAATCACTCTGGCGTATGCCAGTCAGCAAGGTCAGTTCGCCAGATAATGCTTTAGCCAGCGCGGACTTTCCGCTGCCATTCGCACCGACGAAAGCCCAGCTTTCCCCTGATTGTGGTTGTCCATGTGGCGATTTGTTATCACTACTTGAAATGGATAGTGAAGGTACATTGAGTGTCCGTGTGTCACTCAGGCGAAAACAACCTTGCGATATATGCAACTCAGCCATCACTCTTCCCGCATTATGCAACATAATTAGTGTGGTAGGGATAAGCGGAAAAGGGGGCGATGTCAATACGTAAACCCTTTACTCGCCGTTAATCACTGAGCAGAATGATTTAGCAAAGTGTCGCAATAATGACGCGATCAGCATTGAACTGGGCAATAACAGCACTCCCTACCCGTAAATTTAGTTGGTGCAGCTCATTATTATTTTGTGTCGAACACAGTGTGGTGCCTCCGGCGAGCGTCACAATGACTTCGCTGTGATCACTACCCGGTTCAATGCTGGTCACGGTCCCCGGTAGGGCATTATCTGCTGCCCCCGACAGTGCTTGATCAGTAATCAGTTTTACCCAAGGTGCTTTAATCAGCGCTAATACTTCTTTGCCTGCTGAAAGTTGCAGGCGGTCGGCACTCTGTTGGGTCAGCGCTGCTGATAACCGCGTTTTACCGTCTGAAAGCAGAATATTGACGTGTTGTTGAACCTGCTGGTGGTCGCGTTCAATAATGGTGCCGAAAAATTGATTGCGAGCGCTGGTTTGCAGCGAGAAGCGAGAAATAGCCGCTAATAGGCTATCGAGGGGCAGTGAATCATCCTTCAATGTATCAAAGGCTTTTTGTTGAATCTTTGCCAGCAAATCATAGAGTTGGATTAAGCGTTCGCCGTAACGTGTCAGGTGTGCACCGCCTCCGCCTTTCCCCCCTGTGGCGCGTTCCACCAATGTTTCCTCAGCCAACGTGTTCATTTCATTGATGGCATCCCAAGCGCTCTTATAACTAATACCGGCGAGCTTTGCTCCCTGACTGATAGAACCGGTGTGCTGTATTTGCTTTAGCAATGCAATACGACGGGGGTCAGCAAAAAGTCGTTGCTGAAGTTTTAAGGTGAGGAGAATTTCTGCCTGCATGATTTTTGGCTCCAGCGCGAAAGGCTATTTGTGCTCTAACTGCCTGTTTGCAGACAGATCGCACGTTTGGCAGGTTACATTTTTTTGCTGTTAGTTAAAATAACAAGATTCATTCATTGCTGATATAAATTACAGTAAATGATAGATGGCAATTATTGTGTTAACGTAAGTTATCGCGTAATCAGCAGCAATGAGAGGCTAGCATGTTAGAACTATTGAAAAGTCTGGTCTTTGCCGTGGTCATGGTGCCCGTGGTAATGGCCGTGATTTTGGGCATGATCTATGGGCTGGGTGAGGTGTTTAACATCATCTCCAAAACAGGCCACACCAAAGAACGCTCTTAATCTGATTTCTAAATAGCCAGCGTATAAAAGCGCTGGCTATTTTCGTCTCTCCTGCATTTTTCCTTCCTTTTTCTTCTTTATCGTCTTGCCGCAACTTAAGTTAACTCACAACTTGCCGATAAATTGCATGACCGCTTTGTGATGTTGCGTTATATTTCCATTTATATAGCGACCTCATTAATGCGGAGAACAACATGAAAAATCAATATGGTAAAGTGAATAAATGGATGGTGAGTGCGGCACTGCTTGCTGCATTTTCCAGTACGGCGTTTGCAGCAGAGAATATCACTGTCTTTGCGGCGGCCTCGTTGACCAATGCACTGCAAGACATCAGCGCACAGTATAAAAAAGAGAAGCAAGTTGATGTGGTCGTGTCTTTTGCCTCATCGTCCACATTGGCGCGTCAGATTGAGCAGGGCGCGCCAGCCGATCTGTTTATCTCAGCGGATCAGCAATGGATGGATTATGCTATTGATAAACAGCAGATTGCTGCCAATACTCGTTACACCTTGTTAGGCAACGAATTAGTATTGATCGCGCCACAAGACAGTAAAATTGATAAAGTCGATATCGATAAAAAAACCGACTGGAAAAAATTGTTAGACGGTGGCCGGTTAGCGGTCGGGGATCCAGACCATGTTCCTGCGGGAATTTATGCTAAAGAGTCGCTGGAGAATTTAGGTGCCTGGTCAACTTTAGCCCCAGAAATGGCGCGTGCGAATAACGTGCGTAGCGCAATGGCGCTGGTCGAGCGAGCAGAAGCTCCGCTGGGTATTGTTTATGGTTCAGATGCCATAGCCAGTAAAAAAGTTAAAGTTGTGGGGGTGTTCCCGGAAGATAGCCATAAGCCGGTTGAATACCCAATGGCGATTGTTAAGGGCCATGAAAATCCGACCGTCAGTGCTTTTTACGATTATCTGAAAAGCCCTGCTGCGGCGACTATTTTCAAAAATTATGGATTTACCCCACGCTAATGATATTGAGTGAGTATGAGTGGCAGGCCATTATTCTTAGCCTGAAGGTTTCTGGTGTGGCGGTGGCGTGCAGTTTGCCGTTAGGTATTTTAATGGCATGGGTGTTAGTGCGCTGTCGTTTCCCCGGTAAGTCATTGCTAGACAGTGTTATTCACTTGCCACTGGTGTTACCACCAGTGGTGATTGGTTATTTACTGCTGATCAGCATGGGGCGGCGTGGTTTTATTGGCGAATGGCTGTATAGCTGGTTTGGTATCAATTTCAGTTTTAGCTGGCGTGGTGCGGCCTTAGCTTCGGCGGTGGTTGCTTTCCCGCTGATGGTTCGGGCTATTCGTTTGGCGTTAGAAGCCGTCGATACTCGCTTGGAGCTGGCTGCCCGTACACTGGGTGCAAATCCGTGGCGGGTATTTTTCACCATTACATTACCGCTCTCTTTACCGGGTGTGATTGCCGGTACTGTGCTCTCGTTTGCTCGTTCCTTGGGTGAATTTGGTGCGACCATTACCTTCGTTTCCAATATCCCCGGAGAAACCCGCACCATCCCGCTGGCGATGTATACGCTGATTGAAACGCCCGGTGCTGAAGCCGCCGCGGCGCGATTGTGCGTGATTGCCATTATTCTGTCGTTGGTTTCTCTCTTGCTCTCCGAGTGGTTAGCCCGTTGGGGTAAAAAGCGCATGGGGGTCCCATGCTAAAGCTTGATTTTACTCAGCAGCTAGGTGATTTGCATTTACAGGTGACCACTGATCTACCGGCGCAAGGTATCACCGCTATTTTTGGCTTATCCGGTGCGGGTAAGACATCGCTGATTAATGTGATTGGCGGTCTCACGCGTCCGCAGCAAGGCAAAGTCATACTCAATGATCGGGTGCTGGTGGATGTTGATAAGCAAATCTACCTGCCACCGGAAAAGCGTCGCGTCGGGTATGTTTTCCAGGATGCGCGCCTGTTCCCCCATTATCGGGTGCGCGGCAACTTACAATATGGCATGGCGGCTTCCATGCGGGGACAGTTTGATACTATCGTCGGTTTACTGGGTATCGAACCGCTGTTAGGGCGCTTTCCGCTTACGCTGTCTGGCGGCGAAAAACAGCGGGTTGCCATTGGTCGAGCACTGTTAACGGCACCTGAATTGTTATTGATGGATGAGCCTCTAGCCTCGCTGGATCTGCCACGCAAACGTGAATTGTTACCTTATCTAGAACGGTTGGCGCAAGATGTGAACACCCCAATTTTATATGTTAGCCATAGCATGGATGAGATTCTCCAGTTGGCTGATCAAGTGGTGGTGATGGATGCCGGTAAGGTTCGTGCTGTTGGCGGCCTAGAAGAGGTGTGGGCCAGCAGTGCGCTACGACCTTGGTTACAGCGTGAGGAGCCGAGCAGCATCTTACGGGTCAGCGTGATTGGTCATCATGATCGCTACGCCATGACCGCACTGGCATTAGCCGATCAACGTTTGTGGGTGGGCAAGCTGGATGCGCAAGAAGGTGACTCAATGCGTATTCGCATCAACGCTGCGGATGTTTCGTTGGTTTTACAGCCGGCTCAAAACAGCAGTATCCGTAATATTTTGCCCGTAAAAATTGCCGAATGCCTCGAGGTTGATGGGCAGGTTGATGTCAAACTTGCGATTGGCGATCAATGGCTATGGGCGAGAATTACCCCTTGGGCGCGTGATGAGTTGGGGTTGAAACCGGGTCAGTGGGTGTATGCGCAGATAAAAAGTGTGTCGTTTAACCGCAAAAATTGAATGCTCGTCGCTGCAGCCCTATCAACAAACATTGATATCCTTAAACACTGATATCCATAAACACTGATATCAATAAATAAAGCGGCCCCCCAATCTAGGATAACAACCTAAATGTGGGGGCCGCTTTCTCGTGTTTATCCGCTTTCTAGCGTCTATCCGCGCGCTAACTTCTATCTCACTGATTACCTGACAATAATACCCAGCAAGATACCCAGAGCACCAAAATCAGCGTCGCTGAATGTGGTATTGGCAAAACCGATATCGCCCAGCACTGGCAGCAGGAACACTGGCAGGAAGGTAATCAGCAAGCCTTGAGCGAATGCACCGAGAATCGCACCACGGCGTCCACCGGTGGCATTACCAAACACCCCTGCGGCTGCACCGACGAAGAAGTGAGGAACAACGCCTGGGATAATCACGGTCATATTCATCAAATACAGCGCGAACATCCCGATCAGACCTGCGGCAAAGCTGCTCAAGAAACCAACCAATACGGCATTGGGTGCGTATGGGAAGACAACTGGGCAATCTAGCGCCGGTTTCGCGTTAGGGACTAACTTGTCGGAAATCCCTTTAAACGCGGGAACAATCTCAGCAATAACCATTCGCACACCTTGCAGGATGATGTACACACCCGCAGCAAAGGTAATGGATTGCATCAGTGAGAACATAAACCAGTTTTTGCCGCCGCTCAGGCTTTTCACCACTTCTGGCCCTGCAAACAAACAGGTCACGATGAAAATGATACACATGGTAAAGGAGATAGCGACCGGTGTATCACGCAAGAACAGCAGGCTTTTCGGCACATTCATGTCTTCGGTTGAATGTTCTTTATTACCAAACTTGCTGCCGATAAAGCCGGCTAATACATAGGATAGGGTAGAGAAATGGCCAATTGCCACGTCATCAGAACCCGTGACCTTTTTCATGTATGGGTGGGCAATGGCTGGGAAGAACACCATCGCAACCCCAACCACCAGCGAACCAATCACAATCAGCGTCACACCACTGATGCCAGCGGTAGCCAGAATCACGGCAACCATCATCGACATAAACAGCGTGTGGTGACCGGTCAGGAAGATAAATTTCCACGGCGTAAAGCGGGCAATCAGAATGTTGATCACCATGGCGAAGAACATAATCATCGCCATTTCTTTACCAAAACTCTTCTGCGCCACAGAAACAATCGCTTCGTTATTCGGCACTACACCTTGAATCCCGAAAGCGTGCTGGAAGATATTGGCAAAATCACCCAGAGAAGAAACCACCAGACCTGCACCAGCACCCAAAATGACAAAACCCATGATGGTTTTAACGGTGCCTTTAATGCACTCGGTCACTGGTTTTTTCTGGGCGATTAAACCGATTAAAGCGATCAGACCGACCAGTACTGCGGGTTCGGAAAGAACATCACTCATTAAAAAGCGAAAGAAATCCATGCCACCCTCCCGTTACAGCGCGCCTAATTCGGTTAATGCCACAGACAAACGTTCTTTCATGGCTTTTTTATCGATCATGTTTTCAAGTGCAACAATTTTTCCGCCCACTGACTGAGCAATCAATTGCTCGGCGATGTCTTTGGTGCCGACGTAAATATCACTTGGTGTCCCTTTGGCTGAACCCAGATCGACATGATCCACTTCCGCACTGACGCCGAGATCTTTCAGGATGCTTTTGATGCTCATTTCCATCATCAAGCTGGTACCTAAACCGTTACCGCAAACCACTGTGATTTTCATTTTCTTTCCCCTTAAAAATAAATTCCAAACCTAATGTCATGATTAGTAACGTGCAATGACGGACAAAATATCCTGCTGCGTTTTAGCATTAAGTAAGGCTTGTACATCGTTATCGTTATCGAACAACTCAGCGAGTTGAGAAATAGCCTCAATGTGGCTAGTACTGTCTGTCGCCGCTAACACTATGAGTAGTTTTACTGGATCGTTACCCTCAGCATTGAATGTGACACCCTCAGTAATCACGGTTAATGCCAGAGAGAGCTTGTTTGCCCCTTCTTCAGGTCGGGCATGTGGCATGGCAATACCTGGGCCGACCACATAATAAGGACCGATGGCTTCATGGGAGCGATAAATCGCCTCGACATACCGAGCTTCAATTGAGCCATTATCAATGAGTGGCTGACATGAGATCGCAATGGCATCACGCCAATCTTTTGCTTGGCTGACCACTTGAATGACGTCTGGCGTTAACAGTGTTTTTAACATGATATTGATGACTCCCGATGACTGTTAACGTGAGAGTAGATATTTATCACTGTTGTGAATGTGATGGATGTCTCAATTGATAGCGCTACCTGATAGCGCTATCAAAATTTGTGATAGCGCTATCATTTGTCACGCTATCTGCTTTGGCAGTCGTCCAATATGCCCTATACAATGTAATGTATTGTCGAAGCTCGTGAGGAAGGGACATACTTGAATCCCGCAGAAAATCTCATCCCGCAGAAAATCTAATCCGGCGAGACATTTTAATCAGGCAGGAAATGAGCATGGAAAAACCGCGTAAGCGCCGTAATACTGGGCGGGTCACACTACAGGAAGTCGCGAATTACGCCGGAGTCGGGTCGATGACTGTTTCCAGAGCGCTACGAACGCCGGAGCAGGTTTCAGACAAATTACGTGAGAAAATTGAGCAGGCGGTTGAGGCGCTAGGCTATATCCCTAACCGTGCTGCTGGTGCGTTGGCGTCAGGGCACAGCGATACCGTTGCCGTTTTAATCCCTTCGTTAACCGATAAAGCCAGCTCTCGCTTTATGCAGTCGTTACAACAGATTCTAAATAAAAATGAGTTTCAGCTTCTGTTGGGATGCCATGAATATAATCAGAACAAAGAAACCGAAATATTAATGACGTTGCTGCAAAGTAATCCTGCAGCAGTGGTGATATTTGGCTCTCAACTGGCAGATAAAACCTATCAACTCCTCGAACGGGCGAATATCCCAACGGTCAACGTCGTGGGTTCTCATTTCAAGGGGGCGAAGATTACGTTGGAGGCCGCTTTTCTTGAGTCTGCCTATGAGTTGAGTCGCCACTTGTTGGCGCAAGGTTATCAGCATATCGGTTTTATCGGCGCGCATATGGATAACCGTCTGCAACGTCAACAGCTCAATGGTTGGCATAAGGCGATGCTGGAACATTATAAGAATGCGGATCAAACCGTCACCACACCTGAGGCTGCCAGCTTACAGTTTGGCCGTTATGCGTTGACGGAGATGCTACTGCGCCAACCTGAATTGGATGCAGTGATCTGTAGTCATGAAGATGTTGCACTGGGTGTGCTATTTGAGTGTCAGCGGCGGCTATTAAAGATCCCCACGGGTATTGCGGTAGCCTGTTTGGACGGTTCAGACAGTTGTGATCAAACTCACCCGACACTGACCTCGATGCGCATTGATTATAAAAAGATGGGCAAAGAAGCGGGAAAGATGCTGATTGATTTACTGGAGAATGATGACGATAGCGACGCGGATGAGCCGGTAAGCCAGAGTTTCAGCTATAAATTCGAATTGCGGCAAAGTACTTGATAGCGAAGGAAAACCGCCCCGAAGGGCGGTTACCTAGCTTACTTGCCTGATGTGTTGATTATGACCGTAATAGAGTTGTTGAAAATACTCCAACCCCCACTAGCGGATGTTAACAACGCACCAAATACAACGAGCACAATACAAAAGTATCGTTTCATCGCGCGGTCCATGCTCAGACCGCTTCACACCAGCACCATCGGTGATACTACCGTGAATACAAGCGCTGGGTTGCACTTGCTTTTACGGTCATTGGATATCCTTTCCTCAAACCGATGCCCGCTTGCTTAAGGCGGCGAAAAGGCCCGCCGCGATTGTATACTAAAGTACCTCTAGCAGATACTTGACAGTGGAGAGTAACTCCCCCAAACTGCGTGGGCTGGGTTGCACTTGCGTCATGTTGGTTGCTGTTTTTAGAGGCCAACAACCCTGCTGGAATGGCCGCTTACCGGACCAGCGCAAAGAAACCGCCTCTATGGCGGTTTTTTTGTGAGTGCGCTCGATGGATTAAGTTTTAGCACAAATAAAAACGCCAGCACTGAGCTGGCGTTGATGTTTTAACCTCTCAATCTGTCGATTAAGAAGCGTCAGCCTGAGCTGATTGAATCGCTGTCAGTGCCACGGTATAGACGATATCGTCAACCAATGCGCCACGGGACAAGTCGTTAACTGGCTTACGCATGCCTTGCAGCATTGGCCCGATAGAAATCAGGTCAGCAGAACGTTGTACCGCTTTATAGGTGGTGTTACCGGTGTTCAAGTCAGGGAAGATGAACACGGTCGCTTTACCTGCCACTGGTGAATTTGGCGCTTTGGATTGAGCCACATCTGCCATGATTGCCGCGTCATACTGCAACGGACCATCGATGATCAGATCTGGGCGTTTTTCCTGTGCCAGACGAGTCGCTTCACGTACTTTCTCAACATCGCTACCCGCGCCGGAATTACCGGTCGAGTAAGAGATCATCGCCACACGCGGTTCGATACCGAATGCTGCTGCAGAATCAGCGGACTGAATCGCGATCTCAGACAGTTGCTCAGCCGTTGGGTCTGGGTTGATCGCGCAGTCACCGTAGACCAGCACTTGGTCAGGCAGCAGCATGAAGAACACAGACGACACCAATGAACTGCCCGGTGCGGTTTTGATCAACTGTAGCGGTGGGCGGATCGTGTTTGCGGTGGTATGAACGGCACCGGAAACCAGACCGTCAACTTCGCCTTTCTCCAGCATCAATGTACCGAGAACCACGTTATCTTCCAGTTGTTCGCGCGCAACCACTTCGGTCATGCCTTTGCTCTTACGCAGCTCAACCAAACGTGGAACATATTGCTCACGCACAGCAACCGGATCGATGATTTCAACGCCTTTGCCTAACTCAACACCTTGAGCGGCAGCCACACGTTGGATCTCTTCTGGGTTACCCAGCAGCACACAGGTCGCAATACCACGTTCAGCACAGATAGACGCTGCTTTAACGGTACGTGGCTCATCGCCTTCTGGCAGGACAATACGCTTACCGGCTTTACGTGCTAACTCGGTCAGCTCATAACGGAATGCTGGTGGAGACAGACGACGTGAACGCTCAGATGTGGCGCTCAGAGAGTCAATCCACTCGCTGCTGATATGGCTGGCAACATAGTTTTGCAGCTTCTCAACACGCTCATGGTCATCGGCTGGGACTTCCAGATTGAAACTTTGCAGGCTCAGGGAAGTCTGCCAAGTGTTGGTATCAACCATAAAGACTGGCAGGCCAGTTTGGAAAGCACGAGTACACAGGCTGTTGATACGGTCATCAATGTCATAACCGCCAGTCAGCAGGATGGCACCAATCTCAACGCCATTCATGGCGGCCAAACAGGCAGAAACCAATACGTCAGGGCGGTCTGCGGAAGTGACCAACAGAGAGCCTGGACGGAAGTGTTCCAGCATATGCGGAATACTGCGGGCGCAGAATGTCACCGACTTCACGCGGCGAGTATTGATATCGCCTTCGTTAATAATGCGGGCATTCAAGTGCTTTGCCATATCAATAGCGCGAGTTGCAATCAGCTCGAAGCTCCATGGCACGCAGCCTAGAACAGGCAGCGGACTATTGGCAAATAGCTGTTTTGGATCGATGTTCGCCACGCTGGCCTTAGTGGAATCATCAAAGATTTCAGACAGGTCAGGGCGGGTACGGCCTTGATCATCAACTGGCGCGTTCAGTTTGTTAATGATAACGCCGGTGATGTTTTTGTTTTTGCTGCCACCGAAGCTAGAGCGAGCCAGTTCGATACGCTCTTTCAGTTGGTCAGGTGAATCATTACCCAATGCAATCACAAACACGATTTCTGCGTTCAGGGTTTTGGCGATTTCATAGTTCAGCGCATTGGCAAACTGATGTTTGCGCGTTGGGACTAAACCTTCAACCAGCACCACTTCAGCGTCTTTGGTGTTTTCGTGATAGCGAGCAACGATTTCTTCCATCAACACGTCTTGCTGGTTAGAACTCAGCAAGGTTTCCACGTAACCCATGTTCAGCGGCTCAGCAGCAGTGATGCTGGAGTTTGCGCGGATAATGGTGGTGGTTTGGTCAGGTGCATCGCCGCCAGCACGTGGCTGTGCGATTGGCTTGAATACGCTCAGGCGTACACCTTTTTGTTCCATGGAGCGGATGACACCCAAGCTGACGCTAGTTAAACCAACGCTGGTGCCGGTAGGGATCAACATTATTGTACGGGACACGGCTAAACCTCTTTAAGGTATATTCTTCGCCCTTGACGTTACTGGGTCATTAACAGCGTTCGTTCACCCGAATCGCTCACCTGTCGTCGAACGACCTTGGCGGTAGAACGACGACATTTAACGATAAGCTCATCGGGATTTATCCGCCAGTTGCCTACCTGTAACGCCAATTACTTTAGATATAAATTTACTTTGGATATAAATTTACTTTAGGTAAATAAATACTGTTTATGCAGTTAGACGCGCTGCGTCTTGTGCGATAACCAACTCTTCGTTCGTTGGGATCACTAACGCCAGACGGCTGCCATCTTTAGTGATGGTGCCTGATTTACCAAAGCGCGCTGCCAAGTTACGTTCGTGGTCAATTTCAAAGCCCAACAGGCCCAGTTTGTCCAACGTCAGTTCACGTACCATTGCAGCGTTCTCACCGATACCACCGGTGAAGATAACGGCATCCAGACGGCCATCCATCAATGCGGTGTAAGCACCAATGTATTTTGCCAAACGGTGGCAGAAGACATCCATGGCACGGCGTGCATCGGCTTTGGTTTCGTAGTTATCTTCGACATAACGGCAGTCACTGGTGACTTCAGTCAAGCCCAGCAGACCCGATTCTTTGGTCAGCAGCTTGTTGATTTGATCAACGCTCATCCCCATTGAATCATGCAGATGGAAAATGATAGCTGGGTCGATATCACCACTGCGGGTACCCATCACCAGACCTTCCAGCGGTGTCAGACCCATAGAGGTATCAACACATTGACCGTTACGTACCGCAGTGACTGAACCACCGTTGCCCAAATGGCAGGTGATAACGTTCAGTTCATCCATGGGTTTGTTCAGGGTTTTAGCGGCTTCTTGGCTCACATAGAAGTGGCTGGTGCCGTGTGCGCCATAGCGACGGATACCGTGATCTTTATATAAGCTGTACGGCAGGGCGTAGAGATAAGATTCTTCCGGCATTGTCTGATGGAAAGCAGTGTCGAAAACGGCCACATTTTTATCCGCCAGATTCGGGAAGGATTTCAATGCTTCAGCGATGCCGATCAGGTGAGCAGGGTTATGCAGTGGTGCAAACGGGATAGAATCTTTGATACCCTGAATAACTTCGTCGGTAACGATAGCTGATGCAGTGAATTTCTCGCCGCCATGTACAATACGGTGACCGATTGCTGTCAGTTGAGCAGAAAGCTCTGGTTTTTGTGCCAGAATAGTATTAACAATGAAATTCAGTGCTTCGCTGTGTGCTGCACCAGCACCCAATGCTGCTTCCTGTTTGCCACCATCAATTTTCCATTTGATGCGGGCTTCCGGCAGATGGAAGCATTCGGCTAAACCAGAGAGGTGTTCTTCACCGTTGGTCGCGTCGATGATAGCAAATTTTAAGGAAGAGCTACCGCAGTTAAGAACCAGTACTAGCTTACTCGACATGGAAGTACCTATTTAGAATCGTGTCCGGCAGTTGTTTTTTGCGAAAAATGATTTGGCATCAAACAGTGAAAAACACGTGGTTAATAAAACGTCAATCTGTCCAAAAGCGTAGCGCAAATTGGTGTCGACATTAATGATTAACATCATGCGATAGCAAAAAAGCATGATGACGAATAAATCGCGTTTTAAACGTTAAGCGCAAACGTTAAATCCTGGTGGTCAAAAACGGGAGCGATTTAACAAAATTGATTTATTTACCGCTAAAAATTGACATATTTATGGTCATATTCTACCGGCCAAAAGGCCGAGCTAGGATACCGATAGCGCCGCTTAAAAACAAAATATATTTAACAGACTAATTTTTAGTTTGTTCGTTACAAAGAAAATTTTAATTTTTGCTTGTGAAGTTGAGGTGAGCCATGACAACAAAACCTTCTGATACCCACGGTTGGTTTCAGGTACTCCAGCGCGGTCAGCACTATATGAAGACTTGGCCTGCTGACAAACGCCTGGCCCCAGTATTCCCAGAAAATCGCGTGGCAACCGCGACACGTTTCGGTATTCGCTTTATGCCGCCACTGGCCATCTTTACGCTGACATGGCAGATAGCGCTCGGTGGGCAATTGGGCCCCGCCATTGCCACAGCACTGTTCGCCTGTGGTTTACCCCTGCAGGGATTATGGTGGTTAGGTAAACGTGCGATTACGCCGTTGCCGCCGACTTTATTGCAATGGTTCCATGAAGTGCGTAACAAGTTAGCTGACGCAGGGCAGGCTGTTGCCCCTGTTGAACAAACCCCGACTTATCAATCGTTGGCGGATTTGCTGAAACGTGCATTCAAACAGTTGGATAAAACGTTTCTTGATGATCTTTAGCCATAAAGGAATAGCTGCGCTAAATCCCCTGTCAAATCAAAGTATGGGCTAAGCCTGTGTGCGATGATTTCCGCATTATTTATGTCTTAGGAGTTTAATGATGGATATGACTAACGCCCAACGTTTGATTCTCTCGAATCAGTACAAGATGATGACCATGCTGGACCCAGAAAACGCTGAGCGCTATCGCCGCCAGCAAACCATCGTCGAACGCGGCTTTGGTTTGCAGATGCGTGAACTGGACCGCGATTTTGGTGAGATGAGCGAAGAAACTTGCCGTACCATCATTAATATCATGGAGATGCATCACGCGCTGCAGGTCTCTTGGGGGAACCTGAAAGACAAACAAGATTTAGATGAGCGCCGGATTGCATTCCTCGGTTTTGATGCCGCGACAGAATCTCGCTATCTGAGTTATGTGCGTTTTATGGTGAATACCGAAGGGCGCTATACCCATTTTGACTCGGGTACACATGGCTTTAATTCCCAAACGCCGATGTGGGATAAATATCAGCGCATGTTGGTTATCTGGCAATCGTGCCCACGCCAATACCATTTGAGTGCAGTTGAGATTTCGCAAATCATCAATGCCTGATGTGGCAAGCTGAAACGATAAGGTTATTCGTGATGAGTTGAGTCATGGATTGCTTAATGGCGATTTATTACAGTGCTCTTAATTCATTGCGAATTGCTTTTTAATGTGTTGATTTACCCAACAGATGATTTACTCAATAAATGATTGACTGACGAGGATGTGCTTGTGGAGTGTAAAGGTTTTCTTTTTGATTTGGATGGGACGCTGGTCGATTCATTACCTGTTGTTGAACGAGCTTGGATTGGTTGGGCAAACAAACGCGGTATCAAACCATCGGAAGTACTGGATTTCATCCATGGAAAACAAGCCATTACCTCTCTTCGCCATTTCATGCCGGGCGCTAGCGAGTCAGAAATTGAAGCAGAATTTCTTGCATTAGAACACATTGAAGCAAATGACACCGACGGTATAAGAGATTTACCGGGGGCGGTTGCGCTGTTGGAACGGCTGAACAATCTGTCCATCCCTTGGGCGATTGTGACTTCGGGTTCTGTGCCTGTTGCCTCAGCGCGCCGTGCTGCGGGTCATTTGCCAGAGCCTAAAGTTTTCGTCACGGCTGAACTGGTCAAGCATGGGAAACCTAAGCCTGATGCTTATCTGCTAGGGGCTGAGCGTTTAGGACTGGCACCAGAGGATTGCATTGTGGTGGAAGATGCTCCCGCGGGGATTCTGTCTGGGTTGGCAGCAGGCTGTAAAGTGATTGCCGTGAATGCGCCAGCAGATACACCAAAACTCGATCAAGTTGATTTAGTTCTCAGTTCACTTGAGCACATTGCTGTTGAAAAGACTGCGAATGGTGCGGTAGTTCGCTTTATCGGTTAATCCTGTTGGTTGAGTCGGTTATCGAGAGCGCCTAATAGCGCTCTCAGACTGCTGACAAACCGACTTTGTTGCACCGAGACAGGCGGGTTGACTAAACCAATGGGCGCTCCGGCGGCGCATTCGGCATATTTCCGCGCCCTACAACTTTTGCCTATTAATGAGGAATTGATTGCGTGAGGAGAGGGGGCAAGCTCTCTTCCAGGCTGTGAAGGTTTTGTGGTTTGACCCGAATAATCCCACCGCGTGGGCTATCAATATCGGCGACGAGCATAAAAGAGAATGAAATCACTAACGGTAATATCAAGTTCATTATCTTGCCATTTTTACCCTGCTTGGAACCATAACCCACTAGCACGCAGCTACACACCGCAATAATTGACATCAATGCCCAAGCAGCCAACGGGATCCTGTTCCACCATGCGGCCTGAGTATAACCTGCTGAATTCAAAACATCATTCATCCCCGAAACCACTAATGCCCGAATTGGATCTGGGCGTTGGTTTACCGGCAGCAGTAATTCTGCCCATAGGGCATTTTCAATCTGGTTAGTCTGGTTATTCACGTCCGCCAATTGGATGGCATCTCTGGTGGTATAAAACAGGATTCGTTGATCAAGGTAATGGGTTAGCAGTGCTTTGGTCGCGTTTGCTGAACTGGTCGGTAGAAAATCAGCACGTAAATATTCAGTCCCAATAGCATTGGCCTCCGCCTCTTCATAGTTTTTACGCAAGTCGTAACGATTGATAGCCATTGAGAAACTGAAGCCAATAATCAAACCCAGTAATGTTAAGGTTGCCCCTTGAATGACATTAAAATTTTCACGGACATTATCCTCCAAATCCCTGCCTCGTCGAAAAAAAGCCTGACCAACATGGGCAGAACCTGACAATAGAGCAAATGAAAGCAGAAAAAGAATAATCGGATAATCTGTGATATTGCCCATTTACTGTTCCTGTTGGTGGCTAATAATTCAATATTATCAGTATAGTCAGCCGCTTAAATGTCGTTGAATATCAAAATAATTCAGTGATGTTTTTTTATTGGCGAATACTTCATCACATCATCAGCGAACTATTTTTTAAAAAATATATAATTAATGCCGTCATAGGATGGTAACCGCATAAATTTACAGTCATTATTGATCTCGGACAGCGGTCGCCGATGAATTTAATGCTTTACTGCTAAAGCCGGATATTTCCTTTCACTTTTTGCCAACGAGGCTATTTTGAACAGCGAATTACTGTGGGTGTTGACGCTACTTCTGATCGCTATTGTGCTGTTTACCACCAATAAATTGCGAATGGATGTTGTGGCTTTGTTGGTGATTATTGCCTTTGTGATGAGTGGCACTTTGACCCTCGGCGAAGCGACTAGCGGATTCAGCGACCCCAACGTGATATTGATCGCGGCGTTGTTCGTTATCGGTGAAGGCTTAGTGAGGACCGGCGTTGCTTATCAGGTCGGCGACTGGCTAGTGAAAGTGGCCGGTCACAGTGAAATAAAAATGCTGGCGCTATTGATGGTGACCGTCGCGGGCCTTGGTGCGTTTATGAGCTCCACCGGTGTCGTGGCGATATTTATTCCGGTGGTCCTGAGTGTGGCCAACCGGATGAAAATCTCCCCCGGTCGATTAATGATGCCCCTGAGTTTTGCGGGTCTAATTAGTGGCATGATGACGTTGGTGGCGACGCCACCTAACATGGTCGTCAACAGTGAATTATTGCGTGAAGGCATCAAAGGGTTTGGTTTCTTCGGTGTTACCCCCATCGGTATTATCATTTTACTGATGGGCGTAGGTTATATGTTGGTTGTTCGCCGCTGGTTGGGGGGCAAACAAGAACACTCAGAAAAGGAACAATGGAAACGTCGCACCTTCCGTGATCTGATCCGCGATTATAAACTCACCGGACGCGCTCGCCGTCTGGCTATCCGTAATAACTCTCCGCTCATTGGTCGTTCACTTGATGAGCTGCATCTGCGTGCCCGTTATGGTGCGAATGTGGTGGGGATCGAGCGTTGGAAGCGATTTCGGCGAGTGATGGTCAGCGCAACCAGTTCTTCGGAGCTGCATGAAAACGATGTACTGCTGATCGACATGTCCGACTGTGATATTGATTTGCGTGAGTTTTGTACCGAGCAAATGTTAGAGCCGTTGGTGCTACGCGGTGAATATTTCTCAGAACAGGCCCGTAACGTTGGGATGGCGGAAGTTTCGCTTATTCCTGACTCTGCTTTATTGGGCAAAAGTATTCGTGAGGTGACCTTCCGAACGCGTTATGGGCTGAATGTGGTGGGTATGCGGCGTAACGGTAAGGTGCTGGAAGGTAAGCTCGTGGATGAAAAGTTACAGTTTGGCGATATCTTGCTGGTGATTGGTGACTGGAAATTGATCCGTCAATTGCAGCAAAAGACCCGTGATTTTATCGTTCTTAATCTCCCCGCCGAAGTGGATGAAGTCGCACCGGCCATTTCGCAAGCGCCTCATGCACTATTCTGTCTGGCACTGATGGTCGCCATGATGCTGACGGATGAGGTGCCGAATGTGATTGCCGCGCTGGTGGCCTGTTTGTTAATGGGGCAATTCCGGTGCATTGATATGGAGAGTGCTTATCGCTCAATTCATTGGCCGAGTTTGATTTTGATTATCGGGATGATGCCTTTTGCCCAGGCATTACAAAAAACCGGCGGGGTGGATTTGATTGTTCGGGGCTTAATGGATGTGGCCGGTGGAATGGGGCCGCGCGTGATGTTGTTGTGCTTGTTTGTGCTCTGTGCCACGATTGGCCTGTTCATCTCTAATACGGCAACAGCCGTACTGATGGCCCCGATTGCGATTGCCGCTGCCCGCGAAATGGCACTTTCCCCGTATCCGTTTGCGATGATCATTGGTATTGCGGCATCGGCCGCGTTTATGACGCCAGTTTCATCACCGGTCAATACGTTAGTTTTAGGCCCAGGTGGTTACAAATTTAGTGATTTTATCCGCATCGGGGTGCCGTTTACGTTGCTGGTGATGGTCGTAAGCGTGATGGTCGTGCCAGTGTTGTTCCCGTTTTGATTATCCTCAGCCCTTGGCCTCACCGGGAGCGTTAGCTGAGCTTGCCCTTTATCGCGAATGAACGGGGCCAGCTCAGACGTGTTTTACGATCCAACCCTAATACCCCAACTGATGGATGACTGATCAGTTTAGAGCGTCATCAGTCTAGAGAGTCGAGGCTAATCTCGTCGAGTGATAGGCTAAAACTTGGCACGAAGACTTCCATAAAGTAATCCATCTCAGGGCTTTGGCGCATGGCGAGGGTTTTCTCTAATCGCACTTTAGCTTGAATGAACTCGTTATTCCCTGCGGATAATTCTTCTAGACATTTGAGGTAAGCGCACAGTGCATCAGCTTGTTTAACCAACGCTTTTTCTTCCTCGCTATAATAATGCTCATCCAACAGGCACCGAAAATCATGCTGTAACTCTTTTGGCAGCATTTCGATCAGCTTCTGCTGTGCCACTTTTTCTATTTTTTTATATTCATGGGCAATCTGCGGATTGTAATACTTGATTGGCGTCGGTAAGTCACCGGTAATCACTTCGCTAGCATCGTGATACATCGCCAACAATGCGATGCGATCGGCGTTGAGATTGCCATTAAATTTACGGTTTTTAATGATAGCCAGTGCATGCGCGACAAATGCCACCTGCAAGCTGTGCTCAGAAACATTTTCAGTGCGGACATTGCGCATTAGCGGCCAGCGGTTGATGAGTTTCAGGCGAGATAGATGGGCGAAGAAATGACTCATGATTTTCTCTCTTTTGTTCTTTTAAGGCAGGTAATAGGGGGTAGTTTATCAGATTGGGTTTCAGTTGATCGGATCTGGTTTCGGTTGAGGGCTGGACCTTGTTTCGGTTGAGGACTGGATCTGGTTTCGGTTGAGGATTGGATCTTGTTTCGGTTGATAGTCGTTCGGCGCTCACCTGAACCTCGTCGCCTCAACCGAGTCGGGCCGCAGGGCGGCGGCCCAACACCCGCGCCTTTGCGCGAAATATTGTGGCTTCGCCATTCCCTCCTACAGCTTGCCGGCTTATCGAACCGGCGCTGACTCGCTCCCAGCTCGACAGCCCCTTTCGCCGCGTCCATGCGGCTCATTCGGCCTGCAATCTTTGTCGGCAATTTTTCTGATTGCGCTTAAGGTCAAAAGATACAAGCTAAAAACCATGGTTTTGATTTTGAAGTTTAAAAGCACATTTGAGCTGCCGAATGAAGAGAGAAGGCAAGGAAAACGGGCAGGACGCCCGTTTTAGGCGCCATGAGCAGGGATGCGAATAAAGCCGTCCGTCAGCCGAAACGATGAGTGAGGGAATCCACGCAGTGGACAAGCGATGCGTGCGCTAGCGCGGGGGCTCCAAGGGGGGCACGCGCTTGTGACCCCATTGGCGGTTGAGGCATCAGAGCCAAAGTGAACGCCTAACTCATGTCAACCGAACCAAACACCAAACAAAATAACCAGAATCACCTGCG
>NZ_HE997643.1:224194-328366 GCF_000312485.1 Yersinia massiliensis CCUG 53443
ACCTGCGAAGCAGGCAAGCGATGCGTGCGCTAGCGCGGGGGCTCCAAGGGGGTCACGCGCTTGTGACCCCATTGGCGGTTGAGGCATCAAAGCCAAGGTGATCGCCGATCTCATGTCAACCGAACCGATCACCAAACCGTTCACCAAACCACTAAACAAATGAAAGCTAACTTTACTGCCGATACGTCTCCAAAAACCGCCCCAGCTTCCTCACTGCCATCTCCAACTCATCCACGCGCGGTAACGTCACAATCCGCACATGATCTGGATACGGCCAGTTAAAGGCACTGCCTTGGACCAACAACACTTTTTCCTGCAACAACAAATCCAACACCATTTTCTGGTCGTCATGCAGATTAAAGCGCTTCTGATCAATGCGTGGGAACATATACAACGCACCCTGAGGTTTCACGCAGGAAACGCCGGGGATTTGGTTAATTAACTCCCAAGCACGATCGCGTTGCTCGTACAAGCGGCCACCCGGTTGGATAAACTCACTGATGCTCTGATAGCCGCCCAATGCCGTTTGAATCGCATGCTGCATAGGCACGTTGGCGCACAAACGCATCGATGCCAGCATTTCCAAACCTTCGATATAGCCTTTCGCGTGTTTTTTCGGCCCATTAAGGACCATCCAGCCCTGACGGAAACCGGCGACACGATAAGTCTTGGACAGACCATTAAAAGTGACAGTCAGTAAATCCGGTGCTAACGCGGCAATAGAATGATGCTGGGCTTCGTCATATAAAATCTTATCGTAGATCTCATCGGCGAAAATAATGAGGTCATTCTGGCGCGCGATCTCAACAATCTCTAACAACAACTCTTTGCTATAGACCGCACCAGTTGGGTTGTTCGGGTTGATAATCACAATCCCACGGGTGCGCGGGGTGATCTTGCTGCGAATATCGTCCAAATCAGGGAACCAACCTGACTCTTCATCGCACATATAATGCACAGCTTTACCGCTCGACAGCGAAACAGCTGCGGTCCATAACGGGTAATCTGGTGCTGGCACCAGCATTTCATCGCCAATATTCAGCAACGCCTGCATGGATTGCACTATCAACTCAGAAACACCGTTCCCAATGTAGATATCCTCGACAGTCAGGTCGCGCATATCCCGTGCCTGATAGTGCTGCATAATGGCTTTGCGCGCCGAAAAGAGGCCTTTGGAGTCGCAATAGCCTTGTGCCGTGGGCAAATTACGGATCACATCCACCAGAATTTCATCCGGTGCATCGAAACCAAACGGGGCAGGGTTGCCGATATTCAGTTTCAGAACCTTATTACCTTCCTCTTCAAGACGCTTAGCTTCTTTGAGCACTGGGCCGCGAATGTCGTAACAAACGTTGTCCAGTTTGTTGGATTTCTCAATAGGGGACATAAAAAATTGAGCCTTTTACTGGTAAAAGCGTGTCCTCAGCGTGGAACACGGCAAGGTCATCAATGTACTCCGACGGCGCTGCTTTTTGAAGATCTACGCACATCTTTAGTGCGAATGCTGGGTTTTACTTCAAACGGTGGCGCGTTGGCAGCAATGAAGCATTGGAGGTAGCGTTTTCACGATATCTCTTTACCTGAATGTAACATTGATGAATTTATCTGAAGGTTTTCCCTACAAAACTCAGACAAACACAATCTTTAACAAAAAAAGAGCCATCACAAGGTTAAGACATTTTTATTTGCGACAAAGCATTGCTGTAATGATGCCAAACCCTCTCAGTGAGGCTTGGGCTTAAATATGAAAATCTTAATTCAACAGTTTATATCATCATACAAACAATGGGGGTACGGTTTAGGGAGGAATTGTAAATAGGAAAACTATTAAATATTATTAATGATATTTTTTGAGTTATTAATGTATATAAAGTGTTAGTGCTTGAATTTACTGGGCTAGATTACTTGTCTTTATCCAAATAAATTGATGTTTTCTCAAGTCATTGTTCCTGATGCCCTAATTTAAATGAGATCTCATGGCGTATAATCAGGCCTAAAATCCGGCGTTACTAAAGCAAAAAAATCTTCATAAATCGAAGATTTAGCTTTTTTTAATGACGCTATTCACAAACAACAGCGTAATTCAGTCAAAAGTTTTTTATAAAAAGAGATAGCGGTAACGAAATATAAGTAAATTTTTTGCCCTACTCTAATGAGTGGGGTACTGTCATACTTAGCGTTGTCCCTTATTGATAGCGCTAATACTTAAACACCAGGGTAGTTTGTAATTAGAATTCAAAAAAGTGAAGAATACACTATGACAAATGCAAATCGTCCGATAATTAATCTCGACCTCGATCTGCTTAGAACCTTTGTAGCTGTTGCTGACTTGAATACTTTCGCCTCTGCTGCTGCGGCGGTTTGTCGAACTCAGTCAGCTGTTAGCCAACAAATGCAACGGTTAGAACAGTTAGTTGGTAAAGAGTTATTTGCCCGTCATGGGCGTAATAAATTACTGACTGAACATGGTCTCCAGTTACTTGGCTATGCCAGAAAAATATTACGTTTTAACGATGAGGCTTGTACTTCTCTGATGTACAGCAATGTAGAAGGGTCGCTTGCTATTGGGGCATCTGATGATACCGCCGATACGCTGTTGCCTTTCTTGTTGAACCGGGTGGCGACACTATACCCTCGGCTGGCAATCGATGTGCGGGTGAAACGCAGCCCTCTTATCGCTGACATGCTGAGTAGTGGTGAGGTCAATTTGGCTATTACTACGGCCAAAGTTGACAACCATCCTCATGTCATTTTGAGAACATCACCGACGCTTTGGTATTGCTCTGCCGATTATCAATTCTTACCCGGCGAATCAGTACCTCTCGTGGTGATGGATGAGCCAAGTCCTTTCCGTGATATGGCAATAGAGCATCTCACCAGAGCCGGTATCGCATGGCGTATCGCTTATGTAGCCTCTTCACTTTCTGCCATTCGAGCGGCAGTTAGAGCAGGGCTAGGTGTGACAGCTAGACCGATTGAGATGATGAGTCCTGATTTACGTGTGCTTGGTGAAACAGAAGGGCTACCTCGCCTGCCTGAAACACAGTACACACTCTGCAAAAGCAGTCTGTGTGACAATGAATTGGCATTAGCCATTTTCGATGCCATGCAGTCAGGCCATCAACATGATTTACAACCGGGGTCGGATTTAGTTTTAGATTCCGATTATTTGACAAGCAGTATAGATTAATCATTTCACTCAAGCATAACATCATAAGCCCCTAATTTTAGGGGCTTTTTATTTTTATCTATTTATAAAAAATGATTTTACTCCCTATTCAAATTAATTCTATGTTCAAAAGGTCGTTTTATTAGATTTGGCATTATTCAACAGGAGAAAACAAAAAATATAAACTAGAATTAAATACGATTAATATTCATTCTCATTTAATGGGGTGTTATTTTTATTAAAACGCCGTTTCATTAATATTTAATAATAAAGTGCAACTTTTCCTACCGGATATTTATTAAATAACACTCAAAACGTGTTCTGGATCAAAAAAATACCCCTAGCTAGTGAGTGGAAGAACCGGATATTCCTGAGACAATGGTATAGTTAATGCGAAGTATGCAAGTTGGTTTATATGTGTATGTTCTGATTTAACAAATGACTGACTCGATTTAGCTTGGGCGTCAGCACCAAATGTTAAGTAAGATCGTGCATTTGTAAATTAATCTGTTGTTACTTTTGTCAAAGTTGACAAAAGGTTACTGAAAGGAGTAAAAAGCCCACAGTAAAACACTGGCTAAACAGCTGTAAAGACAGTGTGTTTTGTGTGGTTTTTATCCTTCCCTTTGAATCGATGTGGTGCGCTAACTGCCAAGACAAGAGCAGGATGTTCGACACCACTTTTGATGAGTAAGCAATGCGTATGTCAACAACCACTGAAATTATCGCTCATCATTGGGCGTTCGCTGTATTTTTGATCGGCGCTATCGGGCTGTGCGGTCTGATGCTGCTAGGCGCGTTCTTCCTGGGTGGGAGAGCTCGGGCCCGTGCAAAAAACGTCCCTTATGAGTCAGGTATAGACTCGGTAGGATCGGCGCGTATGCGTTTATCCGCTAAGTTTTACCTGGTCGCCATGTTTTTCGTTATTTTCGATGTTGAAGCCCTGTATCTATACGCGTGGTCAATCTCAATTCGTGAGAGTGGCTGGATAGGCTTTATCGAAGCAACCATTTTCATTTTGGTCCTTTTGGCTGGTTTGGTTTATCTGGTGCGCATCGGTGCGCTGGATTGGACGCCTGCACGCTCGAATCGTCGTGTAAGCAAACCGAGCATAGTCAAATACGCCAGCAGTCATCCGCAAGATAGTCGCCAATAAATACAGTGAGGCATTAACATGGACTATACGCTCACCCGCATAGACCCTAACGGTGAGAACGACCGTTACCCCCTGCAAACTCAGGAAACCGTCAGCGGCGATCCTCTCGAGCAACATGTCCACCGCAGTGTTTACATGGGTAAACTTGAGAACGCCATGCATGACATGGTGAACTGGGGGCGTAAGAACTCTCTTTGGCCATATAACTTCGGCCTTTCTTGTTGTTATGTCGAAATGGTGACCTCGTTCACCGCCGTACATGACGTTGCTCGTTTCGGTGCAGAAGTGTTGCGTGCTTCTCCGCGTCAGGCTGACTTTATGGTCGTCGCTGGGACATGCTTTACTAAAATGGCTCCCGTCATTCAGCGTCTGTACGAACAAATGCTCGAACCTAAATGGGTTATCTCCATGGGTGCCTGTGCTAACTCAGGTGGCATGTACGATATCTATTCCGTCGTGCAAGGCGTGGATAAATTCCTGCCAGTTGATGTGTATATTCCTGGCTGCCCACCGCGCCCAGAAGCGTATATGCAAGCACTGTTGCTGCTACAGGAATCTATTGGTAAAGAGCGTCGTCCTCTTTCTTGGGTTGTCGGTGATCAAGGTGTCTACCGCGCCAACATGCAGCCAGAAAGAGAACGTAAGCATGCTGAACGTATTGCAGTAACTAACTTGCGTACACCTGACGAAATCTAACGCTGGCCTTCGGTGTTAGATTTTTGTGCGTAAGTGATTTGTTCTTGGATGGGAACGTTTTTATCCAGAACATGTGTGCGGCAAATGACCACAAGATGACACATTCAGTGTGGTGCAAAAACAGTGTGGTGAATAAATAATGACCGATTTAACGACGTCCGACAGCACCCTGCCAGCGTGGCAGACCCGTGATCATCTTGATGATCCGGTGATGGGTGAATTGTCGAACCGTTTTGGGCCTGAGGCCATTGTTGTTCAAGCAACCCGTACCGGTATGCCCGTGGTATGGGTGAAGCGTGAACAATTGCTGGAAGTAATGTCGTTCTTAAGAAAACAGCCGAAGCCTTATGTCATGCTATTTGATTTGCATGGTATGGATGAACGCCTTCGTACTCACCGTCAGGGTCTTCCTGCTGCGGATTTTTCTGTTTTCTACCATCTGATTTCCATCGAACGCAACCGCGACATCATGCTGAAAGTGGCGCTGTCTGAAAAAGACTTACATGTGCCCACAGCCACCAAGATTTTTCCCAATGCCAACTGGTATGAGCGGGAAACCTGGGAGATGTTCGGTATCAAGTTCGAGGGTCACCCTCATCTGACGCGCATCATGATGCCGCAGAGCTGGGAAGGCCACCCGTTGCGTAAAGATTACCCAGCGCGAGCGACGGAGTTCGATCCCTTTGTGCTGACCAAGCAGAAAGAAGATCTGGAAATGGAATCACTGACCTTCAAACCTGAAGATTGGGGTATGAGACGCGGGACTGAGAACGAGGACTTTATGTTCCTTAACCTTGGCCCGAACCACCCCTCTTCACATGGTGCGTTCCGTATCGTCTTGCAGCTTGATGGCGAAGAAATTGTCGATTGCGTACCGGATGTGGGTTATCACCACCGTGGCGCGGAAAAAATGGGCGAGCGCCAATCTTGGCACAGCTACATTCCGTACACCGACCGTATCGAATACCTCGGCGGTTGCGTCAACGAAATGCCTTATGTACTCGCCGTTGAAAAATTGGCCGGTATCAAAGTGCCCGCGCGAGTCGATACTATTCGCGTGATGTTGTCCGAATTATTCCGCATCAACAGCCATTTACTGTACATCAGTACCTTTATCCAAGACGTCGGCGCAATGACGCCGGTGTTCTTCGCCTTTACCGACCGCCAGAAAGTGTACGATTTGGTTGAAGCCATCACCGGCTTCCGTATGCATCCGGCTTGGTTCCGTATCGGTGGTGTGGCACATGACTTACCACGTGGTTGGGATCGCTTGCTGCGTGACTTCCTCGACTGGATGCCAAAACGACTCGATTCCTACGTCAAAGCGGCGTTACAGAACAGCATCCTTAAAGGGCGTTCTGTGGGCGTTGCCGCCTATAATTCCAAAGAAGCTTTGGAGTGGGGCGTGACCGGTGCAGGCTTACGTGCGACCGGTGTTGAGTTTGACGTGCGTAAATGGCGTCCGTATTCCGGTTATGAAAACTTTGATTTTGAAGTGCCAATCGGCAATAACGGCGACTGCTATGATCGCGTGATGTTGAAAGTGGAAGAGTTGCGTCAAAGCCTGCGCATTCTGGAGCAATGTTACAAAAACATGCCAGAAGGGCCATTCAAGGCAGACCACCCACTGACAACACCGCCACCGAAAGAACGTACGCTTCAACATATCGAAACGCTGATCACCCACTTCCTGCAAGTGTCATGGGGTCCGGTGATGCCAGCTAACGAATCATTCCAGATGGTTGAAGCGACGAAAGGGATCAATAGTTACTATCTGACCAGTGACGCCAGCACCATGAGCTATCGCACCCGGATTCGTACACCAAGCTATGCGCATTTGCAGCAGATCCCTGCGGTTATCCGTGGCAGCCTGGTGTCTGACTTGATTGTCTATCTGGGCAGTATCGATTTTGTTATGTCTGATGTGGACCGCTAATTATGAGTGATCAAAAAGAGACTCAGGATCATAAAGAAAGCCAAAATGTGGTGGACCTGGCAGTCAATGCGGCTGAACCGGCGACCACAACTGACGTTTTCGAATTGAGCGCTGAAGAACGTGATGCCATCGAGCATGAAAAACACCATTACGAAGATGCTCGCGCTGCGTCGATTGAAGCACTGAAAATTGTGCAAAAGCAACGCGGTTGGGTGCCGGATGGGGCGATTCACGCCATTGCTGACGTGTTGGGTATCCCTGCCAGTGATGTGGAAGGGGTGGCGACATTCTACAGCCAAATCTTCCGTCAACCGGTTGGGCGTCATGTGATCCGTTACTGTGACAGCGTGGTCTGCCACATCACCGGTTACCAAGGCATTCAGGCGGCAATTTCGAAAAAGCTCAGTATTCAGCCCGGCCAAACCACCTTTGACGGCCGCTTTACGCTGCTGCCAACGTGCTGCTTAGGTAACTGTGATCGTGGTCCAACCATGATGATTGACGACGATACCCATAGCCACCTGAAACCTGAAGATATCGAAAAGTTACTGGAGCAATATCCATGACAGCTAACTCAGGTTTTATCAAAGAGGTGACTCGGACACCGGAAATGCACCCGCTAACTTGGCGCTTGCGTGATGACAAACAGCCGGTATGGCTGGATGAATATCGCAGCAAAACCGGTTATTTAGGCGCTGAAAAAGCATTAAAAGGCATGGCACCGCCTGATGTTGTGAACTTAGTCAAAGACGCGGGTTTGAAAGGCCGTGGCGGCGCAGGTTTCTCCACCGGTTTGAAGTGGAGCCTGATGCCTAAAGACGAAAGCATGAACATCCGCTATCTGCTGTGTAACGCCGATGAAATGGAGCCGGGCACCTATAAAGACCGCCTGCTGATGGAGCAATTACCCCATCTGTTGGTGGAAGGGATGCTGATCAGTGCTTTTGCGCTGAAAGCATACCGTGGCTACATCTTCCTGCGTGGCGAATATATCGAAGCCGCCGCTAACTTGCGCCGTGCGATTGCTGAGGCAACCGAAGCTGGTTTACTAGGCAAAAATATCATGGGCAGCGGTTTTGATTTTGAACTGATTGTCCATACCGGTGCCGGCCGTTATATCTGCGGTGAAGAAACCGCACTGATTAACTCACTGGAAGGCCGCCGCGCCAACCCACGTTCTAAGCCGCCTTTCCCTGCATCTTCGGGTGTTTGGGGCAAACCAACGTGCGTGAATAACGTTGAGACGCTGTGTAACGTGCCAGCCATCCTTGAGCATGGCGTGGATTGGTATCAGGGGATCACTGCCGGTAAGAGTAACGATGCAGGCACCAAACTGATGGGATTCTCTGGGCGGGTGAAAAACCCTGGCCTGTGGGAATTGCCGTTTGGTATCACTGCCCGTGAAATTCTGGAAGATTACGCCGGTGGCATGCGCGATGGTTTGAAGTTCAAAGCGTGGCAACCCGGTGGTGCAGGGACTGACTTCCTGACCGCTGATCATTTGGATTTGCCGATGGACTTCGAGAACATTGCCAAAGCAGGCAGCCGTTTAGGGACTGCGTTAGCGATGGCAGTAGACCACGAAATTGGCATGGTGCCACTGGTCCGCAATCTAGAAGAGTTCTTTGCCCGTGAATCCTGTGGCTGGTGTACACCTTGCCGCGATGGTTTGCCATGGAGCGTGAAGATCCTGCGTGCATTGGAGCGCGGCGAAGGTCAGCCGGGTGACATTGAGACGCTGGAACAGCTATGCCGCTTCTTAGGGCCGGGCAAAACCTTCTGTGCTCACGCGCCGGGCGCGGTTGAACCACTACAAAGTGCGATCAAATATTTCCGAGAAGAATTCGAAGCCGGGATCGCAACGAAGGACTATGGTAACACCCGAACCATAGCCGGTATTCAACCAAACCTCTTAAAAGCGCGCTGGTAGCAGCATTGACGCCCTTGCTGCTTTCAGCAGGGGCCAGAATTTTTGATTAACGCTTGTGAACGTACCCCTTCAAGGTCATCGAGACAGACCTTGAATCGGTTCTAACGCAAGCCACTTGGAAGCATGCTGATATGGCTACGATTCATGTAGACGGCAAAGAATACGACGTAAACGGGGCCGACAACCTGTTAGAAGCTTGTCTCTCCCTGGGACTCGATATTCCTTACTTTTGCTGGCATCCGGCGCTGGGAAGCGTCGGCGCTTGCCGCCAATGTGCGGTAAAGCAATACCAAAACGCCGATGATACTCGTGGGCGTTTGGTCATGTCCTGTATGACCCCGGCCACTGATGGAACCTTTATTTCCATTGATGACGGTGAAGCCAAAGCGTTCCGTGAAAGTGTGGTTGAATGGTTGATGACCAACCACCCGCACGATTGCCCGGTCTGTGAGGAAGGGGGTAACTGTCACCTGCAAGATATGACAGTGATGACCGGACACAGTTTCCGCCGCTACCGCTTCAGTAAACGTACCCACCAAAATCAGGATCTCGGTCCGTTCATCTCTCACGAAATGAACCGCTGTATCGCCTGTTATCGCTGTGTGCGTTACTACAAAGATTATGCTGATGGCACCGATTTAGGTGTCTACGGTGCGCATGATAACGTCTACTTTGGTCGTACTGAGAGCGGCACGCTGGAAAGCGAGTTCTCCGGCAACCTCGTTGAAGTGTGCCCAACTGGCGTATTCACGGATAAAACGCACTCCGAGCGTTATAACCGTAAATGGGATATGCAATTCGCGCCAAGTATCTGCCAACAGTGCAGTGTGGGTTGTAACACCAGCCCAGGCGAACGCTATGGTGAATTGCGCCGGATTGAAAACCGCTATAACGGCAGCGTAAACCACTACTTCATGTGCGACCGTGGTCGTTTTGGTTATGGTTACGTCAACCGCAAAGATCGTCCACGTCAGCCGCAACAATTGCGTGGTAATGACTGGATTCAGCTTAATGCTGAACAAGCGATGCAAGGCGCGGCGGACATTCTGCGTCAAGCGAAGAAGACTATCGGTATCGGTTCACCCCGCGCCAGCTTAGAAAGTAACTTTGCGCTGCGTGAGTTGGTGGGTGCCGATAACTTCTATACCGGTATCGCTGCTAGCGAGCAACAACGCTTGCAACTGATGCTTAAAGTGCTGCGTGAAGGCGGTATTTACACGCCAGCGCTACGCGAAATTGAAAGTTATGATGCGGTGCTGATTCTGGGTGAAGATTTAACCCAAACTGGCGCACGTATTGCACTGTCTGTTCGTCAGGCGGTGAAAGGCAAAGCGCGCGAAATGGCCGCAGCACAAAAAGTGGCTGACTGGCAGATTGCCGCCATCATGAACATTGGCCAGCATGCGAAGCACCCGCTGTTTATCACCAACGTGGATAACACCCGTATGGATGATATCGCCGCTTGGAACTATCGCGCGCCTGTTGATGATCAAGCTCGTTTAGGTTTCGCTATCGCCCATGCGTTAGATGAGTCTGCGCCAGCGGTTGATGATTTGGCGAAAGAGCTGAAAGGCAAAGTGGATATCATCGTACAGGCGTTGGCCGGTGCGAAAAAACCGCTGATCATTACCGGCAGCAGTGCAGGCAGCGATGCCCTAATTCAAGCCGCCGCTAACGTCGCGAAAGCGCTGAAAGGCCGTGGTTCTGACGTCGGCATCACCTTTGTTGCCAGTGCAGCCAACAGCATGGGTCTGACCATGATTGGTGGCGGTTCACTGGATCAGGCGTTGGTACAGTTGTCCAGCGGTGAAGCCGATACCGCCATCGTGATGGAAAATGACCTCTATCGCCATGCCGCGAAAGACCAGATTGATGCTGCACTGACAAAAGTCGCTAACCTGATTGTTGTGGATCACCAACGCACCGCGATTATGGATAAAGCCAGCTTGATCCTGTCTGCGGCCAGCTTCGCTGAAAGCGATGGTACGCTGGTGAATCAGGAAGGCCGCGCTCAGCGCTTCTTCCAAGTTTACGATCCGACCTACTACGACGATCCGAAGAAACCTGAAACCCACAGCATCATGTTGGAAAGCTGGCGTTGGTTGCACTCCCTGCATTCAACTTATACCAGCCGCCATGTGGACTGGACGCAACTGGATCACGTGATTCAAGCCTGTGTCACCGCATTGCCACAGTTAGAAGGCATTGTTGATGCGGCACCGGATGCGACTTTCCGCATTCGTGGTCAGAAATTGGCACGTTCACCTATTCGCTACAGTGGCCGTACCGCCATGCGCGCGAACATCAGTGTGCACGAACCGCGCCAGCCGCAAGATATCGACACGCCGTTCGCTTTCTCGATGGAAGGGAACAACAGCCCACTGGCCGATCGCCAGCAGATCCCATTTGCATGGGCGCCGGGCTGGAACTCACCGCAAGCATGGAACAAATTCCAAGCGGAAGTGGGTGGCAAGTTACGCTTCGGTGATCCGGGTGTGCGTCTGATTGAAGCAGGGGAGGGAACGCTCGGTTACTTTGATTCCGTGCCAACCGCCTTTAGCGCGAACGCTGACAGTTGGCAGATTGCCCCTTACTACCATCTGTTTGGTAGTGAAGAAATGTCCCAACGTTCAGATGTGATTCAACAGCGGATGCCAGAACCTTATGTGATGGTCAACCCAGCCGATGCGGCGCAGTTAGGGGTTAACCTCGGTACGCTGGTGGAGTTCAACTGTGCCGGTCAGACATTGCGTCTGCCTGTGCGTTTGAGTGACACCTTGGCTCAGGGTCAGGTCGGCTTGCCGCTTGGCTTACCGGGGATTCCACCGATTCTGGTGGGTGCGCGCGTTGAGAATCTGCGGGAGGCAGGACTATGAGCTGGTTTACCCCTGAATTGATTGAGATTTTAATCTCTGTCCTGAAAGCGGTGGTGATTCTGTTGGTGGTCGTGACCTGTGGCGCATTTATGAGCTTCGGTGAGCGCCGCCTGCTGGGCCTGTTCCAGAACCGTTACGGACCTAACCGTGTCGGTTGGGGTGGGTCATTGCAGCTGGTCGCTGACATGATCAAAATGTTTTTCAAAGAAGACTGGGTACCGAAGTTTTCTGACCGAGCCATCTTTACCTTAGCGCCGGTCATTGCGTTTACTTCGCTGCTGCTCTCTTTCGCCATCGTCCCAGTCAGCCCGACTTGGATGGTTGCGGACCTCAATATCGGCATTTTGTTCTTCCTGATGATGGCAGGGCTGGCGGTTTACGCCGTGCTGTTTGCCGGTTGGTCCAGTAATAACAAATACTCTCTGTTAGGGGCGATGCGTGCATCTGCGCAAACCCTGAGCTACGAAGTGTTCCTCGGCTTATCTTTGATGGGCGTGGTGGCACAGGCTGGCTCGTTCAACATGCAAGATATTGTTAACTCTCAGGAACACGTCTGGAATGTTATCCCGCAGTTCTTTGGCTTCTTAACCTTTGCCATCGCGGGTGTTGCTGTTTGTCACCGTCATCCCTTTGACCAGCCAGAAGCAGAACAAGAACTGGCCGATGGTTACCACATTGAATATTCCGGCATGAAATTCGGTCTGTTCTTCGTCGGTGAATACATCGGCATCGTGACTGTCTCTGCATTGATAGTCACCTTGTTCTTCGGGGGGTGGCAAGGTCCGTTCCTGCCGCCATTTATCTGGTTTGCGCTGAAAACGGCTTTCTTCATGGTGATGTTCATTCTGATCCGTGCCTCCTTGCCGCGCCCACGTTATGACCAAGTGATGTCATTCGGCTGGAAAGTTTGCCTGCCGTTGACCCTACTGAATCTGCTGGCGACTGCCGCGGTCATTTTGTACAACGCTCAATAAGGGGTGAATGAACCATGACGTTGAAAGAGTTAGTGGTTGGTTTCGGCACCCAAGTGCGCAGCCTGTGGATGATTGGCCTTCATGCCTTCCACAAGCGCGAAACCCAAATGTATCCGGAAGAGCCGGTTTATCTGCCGCCGCGCTACCGTGGCCGTATCGTGCTGACGCGTGATCCGGACGGTGAAGAGCGTTGTGTTGCTTGTAACTTATGCTCAGTGGCATGCCCCGTTGGCTGTATCTCTTTGCAAAAAGCAGAGCATAAAGATGGCCGCTGGTATCCGGAATTCTTCCGCATCAACTTCTCCCGCTGCATTTTCTGTGGTCTGTGTGAAGAGGCTTGCCCGACTACCGCTATCCAGCTAACGCCGGATTTCGAAATGGGTGAGTTTAAGCGTCAAGATCTGGTGTATGAGAAAGAGGATTTGTTGATCTCGGGTCCGGGTAAATATCCGGAATATAACTTCTACCGGATGTCCGGTATGGCCGTTGACGGTAAGCCGAAAGGCGAAGCTGAAAATGAAGCCAAACCGATCGACGTTAAAGGTCTGATGCCTTAGGAGCCAGCTTCCATGGAATTTGCATTTTATATTGCAGCATTGGTGGCAGTGGTGGCGACTATTCGCGTAATCACTCACACCAACCCGGTACATGCTTTGCTGTACCTGATTATTTCGTTACTGGCTATCGCAGCGGTGTTCTTCTCGTTGGGTGCTTACTTTGCCGGTGCGCTGGAAATCATCGTTTACGCGGGGGCCATTATGGTGCTGTTCGTGTTCGTGGTGATGATGCTGAACTTGGGCAACGTTGAGCAACAAGAGCGCGATTGGCTGAAACCTACCCTGTGGATTGGCCCAGGTTTACTGGCGCTGGTGCTGTTGTCAGTCCTGATCTATGCCATTCGCTCGGTCAGTGATTCTGGCATTAGTGGTGAAATGGTGGATGCCAAAGCGGTGGGTATTAGCCTGTTCGGTCCTTATGTATTGGCGGTTGAATTGGCGTCAATGCTGCTGTTAGCGGGTCTGATCGTCGCCTTCCATATCGGGCGCGAACATAAGCCAGGTGAAGTGCTGGGCGCGAGCGATTCAGCGAAAAGAAAAACGGAGGAACAAGCATGATCCCTCTACAACATGGTCTGATTCTCGCGGCCATTCTGTTTGTGCTAGGGCTGACGGGGCTGATCATTCGCCGTAATCTGCTGTTTATGCTGATAAGCCTTGAGGTCATGATCAACGCAGCGGCGCTCGCCTTCGTCGTGGCGGGCAGTTATTGGGGTCAGGCTGACGGTCAGGTGATGTATATCCTGGCGATCACGCTCGCGGCAGCAGAAGCCAGTATTGGCTTGGCATTGCTGCTACAGCTGTATCGTCGCCGTCATACTCTGAATATCGATACAGTCAGTGAGATGCGCGGATGAACCTATTATATTTAACAATTCTGCTGCCACTGCTGGGCTTCTTGCTGTTGGCATTCTCCCGTGGGCGTTGGTCTGAAAATACCGCTGCCACTGTCGGGGTCGGGTCGATTGGTCTGACTGCGTTGGTCACACTGTATGTTGCAGTGGATTTCCTCAGTCAAAAAGCAACCGGTGTACAAGTGTTTAACCAAACACTGTGGAACTGGATGTCAGTCGGCACCTTCAATATTCCGTTGACCCTAACACTGGATGGCTTATCGCTCACCATGCTGTCTGTGGTCACTGGCGTGGGCTTCCTCATTCACATGTATGCCTCTTGGTATATGCGTGGGGAAGAGGGCTATTCCCGCTTCTTCGCTTACACCAACCTATTTATCGCCAGCATGGTCGTTTTGGTGCTAGCCGATAACCTGATGCTGATGTATCTCGGTTGGGAAGGCGTGGGTCTGTGCAGTTACTTGCTGATTGGTTTCTACTACACCAATCCAGCTAACGGCGCAGCGGCGATGAAAGCCTTTATCGTGACCCGTGTGGGTGACGTGTTCTTGGCTATCGCGCTGTTCATCCTTTACCAAGAATTGGGCACGCTGAATATCCGCGAACTGATGGTCTTGGCACCGCAAAAACTGGAAATGGGCTCAACAGCCATTACTTGGGCGACGCTGATGCTTCTCGGTGGTGCGGTGGGTAAATCAGCTCAGTTGCCATTACAAACTTGGCTTGCTGATGCGATGGCTGGCCCGACGCCAGTTTCCGCGCTGATCCATGCGGCCACGATGGTGACTGCGGGTGTGTATCTGATTGCTCGTACACATGGCCTGTTCCTGATGGCACCAGAAGTCCTGCATTTGGTGGGGATTATCGGGGCCGTTACCTTAGTGCTAGCGGGCTTCGCTGCACTGGTGCAAACCGACATCAAGCGAGTGCTGGCTTATTCCACCATGAGCCAGATTGGCTACATGTTCCTCGCGCTGGGCGTGCAGGCGTGGGATGCCGCAATCTTCCACTTGATGACACATGCCTTCTTTAAAGCATTACTGTTCCTCGCTTCCGGTTCAGTGATTTTAGCCTGTCACCACGAACAAAATATTTTCAAAATGGGTGGTTTGCGTAAAACCATTCCATTGGTCTATATCTGCTTCTTGGTGGGCGGCGCGGCGCTGGCAGCATTGCCAGTTGTCACCGCAGGCTTCTACAGTAAAGACGAAATTCTGTGGGGCGCATTGGCCAGCGGCCATATCAATCTGATGGTAGCAGGGTTAGTTGGGGCATTCCTCACCGCGCTCTATACCTTCCGGATGATCTTCATTGTGTTCCACGGCGAGCCAAAAACCAAAGCGCATCCTGTTAAAGGGATCACTCACAGCCTGCCGCTGCTGGTGTTGCTGGTGCTGTCGACGTTTGTCGGTGCCCTGATAACGCCACCACTTGCCGGTGTGTTACCAGAGCTTCACTTCAGTGAAGAGGGCAAAATGCCACTGGAAATCTTCTCTGGCGTGTTGGTGGTCGTGGGTATTGCGTTGGCGGCGTTCCTGTATCTGGGCAAGCGTCAACTGGTCAACAGCATTGCGCAAAGTGCGCCGGGCCGCTTCTTTACGGTCTGGTGGTTCCATGCGTGGGGCTTCGACTGGCTGTACCATAACGTCTTTGTCCGCCCTTATCTGTGGATCGCAAGATTGATACAGCGTGATCCGCTGAACTCACTAATGAATACCCCAGCGGTACTGTCACGTTGGAGTAATCGCGGTCTGACCGTTAGTGAAAATGGACAGGTGCGTTGGTATGTCGCGTCTATGGGTTTGGGTGCAGTCGTCGTACTGGCTCTGTTGCTTTTCGTTTAATTAGGGACACAAAACGCCATGCTATTACCTTGGCTAATTCTTATCCCCTTTATCGGCGGCCTGCTGTCTTGGCAGTTCGAGCGCTTCGGTACGAGAGTACCGCGTTGGATAGCGTTATTCGCGATGGGGCTGACACTGGTGCTCTCCTTGCTACTGTGGGGGCAGGGTCAATATTCACTGATTAATCCAGCGGGTATCCCGCAATGGCAATCAGAATTCACCTTGCCGTGGATCCCACGGTTTGGCATTGAGTTCCATCTGGCATTAGATGGTTTATCTTTGCTGATGGTGGTACTGACCGGCTTGCTTGGTGTGCTTGCTATCCTGTGTTCGTGGCGTGAAATTCAGCGCAATCAGGGCTTCTTCTACCTGAATCTATTGTGGATTCTGGGTGGCGTAATCGGCGTGTTCCTCGCCATCGACATGTTCCTGTTCTTCTTCTTCTGGGAAATGATGTTGGTGCCGATGTACTTCCTGATTGCCTTGTGGGGCCACAAAGCATCAGACGGTAAAACCCGAATCGCCGCGGCAACCAAGTTCTTCATCTATACCCAGGCCAGCGGCCTGATTATGCTGATTGCCATTTTGGGGCTGGTGTTTGTGCACTATAAAGCCACAGGCGTATGGACATTCAACTACGAAAATCTGTTGAAAACACCCATGTCCTACCACGTGGAATATCTGCTGATGCTGGGCTTCTTCATCGCCTTCGCGGTGAAAATGCCAGTGGTGCCATTACACGGCTGGTTGCCTGATGCGCACAGCCAAGCACCAACAGCGGGTTCTGTTGACTTAGCCGGGATTTTGCTGAAAACAGCGGCCTACGGGTTACTGCGTTTCAGTCTGCCACTGTTCCCGAATGCGTCACATGAGTTCGCTCCGATTGCAATGTGGTTAGGGGTTATCGGTATCTTCTACGGCGCATGGATGGCGTTCTGCCAGACCGATATTAAGCGCCTGATTGCTTATACCAGCGTTTCCCACATGGGCTTTGTCTTGATTGCCATCTACACCGGTAGCCAATTGGCTTACCAAGGTGCAGTCATCCAAATGATTGCTCACGGCTTGTCTGCCGCCGGTATGTTCATCATTTGTGGTCAGTTATACGAGCGTTTGCATACGCGTGATATGCGCCAGATGGGTGGATTGTGGGGGCGGATTAAATACTTGCCTGCACTGTCACTGTTCTTCGCGGTTGCCACATTGGGGATGCCGGGGACCGGTAACTTCGTCGGCGAATTTATGATCCTGTTCGGCAGCTTCCAAGTCGTACCAGTGATTACGGTAATCTCTACATTTGGGCTGGTTTTTGCTTCGGTTTACTCACTCATCATGATGCAGCGTGCTTATTACGGCGCGCCAAAATCAGAAGAGACGTTACCGGGCATGAGCGCAAGGGAACTGTCTATCATCCTGCTATTAGTGGCGTTGTTAGTGTTGCTAGGGGTTTACCCGCAGCCTATTCTCGACACGTCTCATGCTGCGATGAGTAATGTACAGCAGTGGTTTAATGCTTCATCTATTCCAACAACAAGGCCGTAATTCGCCATGACAATAACTCCTCAACAACTGATCGCAATGCTACCGCTGTTGATCGTCGGATTGACGGTGGTGGTTGTGATGCTGTCTATTGCGTGGCGACGCGATCACTTTGTCAACGCCACCCTGACGGTTATCGGGCTAAACGTGGCACTACTTTCCCTCTATTTCGTGGGGCAGGTAGGACCAATGGATGTCACTCCGCTGATGCGGGTTGACGGCTATTCGATGTTCTATACCGGTCTGGTGATTGCTGCCAGTCTGGCCACGGCGACCTTTGCCTATCCATGGTTGGCGGGTTATCCCGATAACCGTGAAGAGTTCTACCTGTTGGTGCTGATTGCGGCCATGGGTGGCATTCTGTTGGCCAGTGCGAATCATCTGGCGTCGCTGTTCTTGGGTATCGAACTGATTTCTCTGCCGCTGTTCGGCCTGATTGGTTATGCCTATCGCCAGAAGCGTTCGCTGGAAGCCAGTATCAAATACATGCTGTTGTCTGCGGCAGCCTCGTCCTTCCTGCTGTTCGGTATGGCGCTGCTGTATGCTGAATCCGGTAGTTTGTCTTTCGCCGGTTTGGGCAAAAGCCTGAGTGATTCTATGATCCATCAGCCGCTGATTCTGGCCGGTTTGGGGATGATGATTATTGGTCTGGGCTTTAAGCTGTCACTGGTGCCGTTCCAACTGTGGACACCGGATGTGTATCAGGGCGCACCTGCCCCTGTATCCACCTTCCTTGCCACAGCCAGTAAAATTGCTATCTTTGCCGTGGTGATGCGTCTGTTCTTGTACGCACCGGCTGCCGACAGTGAAGCAATTCGCTTAGTGCTGTCCTTGATTGCCGTGGCATCGATTCTGTTCGGTAACTTGATGGCTATCAGCCAGACGAACATCAAGCGTCTGCTGGGTTACTCCTCTATCGCGCACCTTGGCTATTTGCTGATTGCGTTGGTCGCGGTGCAAACTCATCAGTTGGCACTGGAAACTGCCGGTGTCTATCTGGCGGGTTACCTGTTCAGCAGCTTGGGTGCCTTCGGTGTTGTCAGCTTGATGTCCAGCCCGTACAAAGGGCCGGATGCGGAATCTCTGTTCTCCTACCGTGGGTTGTTCTGGCATAAGCCAATCCTGTCTGCGGTGATGACAGTGATGATGCTGTCATTGGCGGGTATCCCAATGACACTGGGCTTCATCGGTAAATTCTTCGTGGTCGCAATGGGTGTCAGCGCTAACTTATGGTGGTTGACTGGGGCAGTGGTTTTGGGCAGTGCTATCGGCCTGTACTACTATCTACGCGTCACCGTTAGCTTGTTCCTCAGCGCGCCAGAAAAATTAGTGCGTGATACACCGAATAACTGGGCATTGACTGCCGGTGGTGTAGTGGTGCTGATTTCCGCCATTTTAGTGCTGTTCTTGGGTGTCTACCCGCAGCCACTGATTTCGCTGGTTCAATTGGCGCAACCCCTGATGTAATGCACCGCTAGCTCGGCCCTTCCAAACCCCCTGTCAGTTATGCTGCCAGGGGGTTTTGTTTTATACAATAATCTGATTTTTCAGAGAGCTATAATATCTAGGCTCGCAATAAGCAAATTTTACTGACACCCTTAAATATGACAATCTCGACTAAGCGCGATTTTTACAAGCGAGAATAATATAGATAAAAGATAATGAGTCATGCTTACTAAGCCATTAATGAATTTATGGCGAACTATATTATAGGAGATCGCGTTGTTAACTTCATTAAGTGGATTTTTTAAAGCCCGCAGTATTAATAAGATATATAGCCAAGCATTGAATGGTAATGTTGAGGTGAGGGATGCTAAAAAGGTTATTGCTAAAGAAATAGCGACTATCACAAATTCTTCACAAAATTACGATTTTAGAGCAGCGAGTAAATATCACTCAATGTTGATGAAATTGGATGGAGTTGCTAAAGAAAACAGCAATGACTTATCAGCATTTGGGGGAGAAAATGGAAGGAATGACATCAATAATGGTTCTTTTCATTATGAACCTAAAAGCCATAAAAATTTCCGAGGCATTAGATGTTGGCTCTCGGCTGTAAAGAACCCGAAGCATTACACTAACGACTTTGAAAACTCCTACACTCATTATGCTAAAAATATTATGAATACCTTAGCAAAGAAAGATAACAGTGTTGTTCTGCTAAGCTTTGGTAAAGCTGAACATAACGCGATTGCTATCCATCATGGAAACAATAAGTTCAGCTATATCTCAATGCATCATGATAAAATTAGTAATAATTATCATAAATTTAACGGCAAGGTAAGTCAGGATCTGATCACACAGTTTGTCGCGGATGAAATGACAAAATGTAAGGATGGATTGCAAGAAAATAATTTGGTTTTTTTGCATAATCTGAATGTTGAAAAAGTTGATGATTATATTCTAAAAAATAAGGATAACTTTAAATTTAATATAATAAGTAGTAATTGCTCAAGGTTTTCAGCGAATGCTTTACTTGCTGGGGTAGAGGGTAACAGTAGCCAGTTTCAGCATAATAGAAAATGGCAAATGCCAGCAAATACGCTGGAGTTAGCAAAAGAAATCGCAGCTTACACCGGACAGTAGAATTAGGCTTGGTAGCTAGGAGGTTAATGTATTTTTAGCATACGTCCAAGCCATAAGTATTATTATCAACTTCAGATGATGTACGGCATATCTGACCTAATAAACCTATGAGGTCTGATTTTAGGTAGGATGACCCCCAAAATAACTAAGATTATATAAGAGTGAAGTGGGGTAATTAGCTGAGACCAAACTCAGCTCTGTTTTAATATCCTCATCATTGATTTTTTCACTGTACTGATTCAAGGATGCTTATGCTTTGTTTTCCTCATTCCAATCAATCAACTAATTCTTATATGAAATATTCATCAGTAGATGATGTTATCTCGATGCCAGATGCAGATGAACTCGTTAAATACGGTAATTTCTTTAGAGATAAAACAACCATCAACTATGCGCTCGAGCAAGCAAAGGAGAATGAAAGTTTCAATGCTGTGATGATAGAAAGAGCGTATTTTGTTGTGAATGAGAATAATAGCTATACAAAAAATCCTGTTTTTAATCAAATTGATGAAGTTAATATTATTGCCAGAAAAGCATCGAAACTCTTACAGGACGAAATAGATAAAGGAAACTCGAACTACGTGACAGCGGGGGCAATTCTAGATCAGCTCATCGTAGCGGATGTAAAAGGCGTCAGCGTAATGGATATCAATAATAGTGATTGGGTCGCTAATAATCCGTTAACCAAGGCAATGATATCTTGCATTGGCGCTAATCATGACCAACCTAATATTAATGCAGTTATCTCCGATAGAGTGATCCAGTAGTACCAATATAAAATGGAGGAGCGCGCTTCTTTAGATTTAGATAATTATGTTAAAGGATTGACTGATGCATTACTTCTCACTGTGTTTGCGAGCAATGTAGAGACAAGTACAGCTACAGATAGGGCCGGTTTTTATCGTGAGTTACGTGAAATGGGGAATACCCCAAGCGATGCTCGCCGCAATGCGATGCATATTCAAAATTACCTCTAGTTTTTTATTTGTGATAAATATCACAATAAAAATGCAAACAATGATAATAAATTGGCATTATTGTGATTTGAATCCATAAAAATCATCTTGATTCAGGTAAACTGCGCGACTTTCACTCAATACACGTTTTGTTTAACCCTCTCGCGCAGGTCAATGCTAATGAACATTATTCTGATGATTGCGATTACCACAGGCATCCTCTCAGGCATTTGGGGCTGGGTTGCAATTAGCTTGGGACTGATCAGTTGGGCAGGCTTTCTGGGTTGCACGGCTTATTTCGCCTGCCCACAAGGTGGCTTAAAGGGATTGCTCATCACGCTATTAACCTGTTTAAGCGGGGTATTCTGGGCGATGATGATCATTCAGGGCAGCGCCTTGCAGCCGGAGTGGGCGATCCTCGGGTATGTACTGACAGGTATCGTTGCGTTTTTGATGTGTATTCAGGCCTGTCAGCAGTGGCTATCTTTTGTCCCCGGGACTTTTATCGGCGCATGTGCGACCTTTGCCGGTAATGGTAATTGGAAGCTCGTGGTTGTTTCGCTGTTAGTTGGCGTGGTGTTTGGCTATGCGATGAAGAATAGTGGCTTGTGGTTGGCGGCGAAGCGCGATCGGCAAGGGAAGAGCCCGTTGGGGGCCGCGGTGAGCATAGATGCTGATTAGGGGGGACTGAATCAAATTTCGCCTGCCGTAAGAACGCGTCTAACGGCGGTTAATCATCGTTTAATGTTCACCTTACGTGCGCAAGGTGAACGGTGAAACGTTAATGACCGAATGAGTTATTCGATTAGATAAGATGCGCTGCGACCTTCACCACAATTTTGCGAATCGGCCCAACTTCTGCCAGTGTCCCCATTGGCCGATGCAACTCACCCGGGAAGAGCAGGGCGATATCACCGGGAGCCAGTGTTAACAAGGTTTCTGTGCTGACCCCCTCAAACAGGCCGTAATCTCGCTCACTATCAAAATCCATGGTGGGGCGCTGACCCTGAGTGGAAGGTGACGCGCCAATGACTTCACTGCCTTCCAGCAAAATATGAATATCAATGTAATAGCGATGTAATTCAGGTGCCTGCTCATACAGCGGTTTAGTCGTCGCAATAATATGATTGAGGTAAATTTCACGCCCTTCAATCTCTTGCTCACCCGCCGGTAGATTGGCTAAATCCAGTTGGTTGATTGCCGCTAAGGTCCGGCGGATCACGTCAGGATACAACGGGTTATTCACCGCAATTTTCAGTTCATCAAGTATCATAACTCTTCCTGTCTTTGTGTGTGACCTGTGCGCTATGCACAATGGCTCACGCTATTCTCAGATGCCAGTGCAGCAATGCAGTGTTCAACTACACCGGCTACGTCTGGCGAAATATCAATTTGGACCACATCCGGTTCGCTGGCATCTGGTGTTTCCAGCGTTGCAAACTGGCTCTTTAGCAGACTCTCAGGCATGAAATGCCCTGCGCGTTGCTGCATTCTGTGCAGCACTAAATCGTAATCACCCGTCAGCCATAAAAAACGAATGCCATGGTTCCCTGCACGTAGCCGGTCGCGATACTGCTTTTTCAGTGCCGAACAGACTAAAAAACCCACTTCATTCTTTTGCTGTAAGCTGTATGCCACGTCACTTAATCGCTCGAGCCAAGGTGCGCGGTCTTGGTCATTGAGTGGCTGGCCTGATGCCATTTTTTGGATATTGGCGCGAGGGTGTAAGTCATCGCCATCAATAAACTTAGCATTAAGCGCTTGTGCCAGTGCCTGTCCGATACAGGATTTACCGGTGCCAGAGACACCCATGACAATAATGCATTTACCAGACATAGCTTTCCTCGGTATCAGCTATTGACCAATGTCAGTTCGCAAATCAAACGGCGACCAGCATGCCGCCATCAACGAACAACAGATGCCCGTTAACGAAATCAGATGCTTTCGACGACAGATAAACCGCCGCACCGATCAACTCTTCTGGGTCACCCCAACGGGCCGCCGGTGTCCGTTTGCACAACCAATCGGTAAAGGCTTTATCATCAACCAAGGCTTTAGTCATATCGGTTTTGAAATAACCCGGCGCAATACCATTGACTTGAATGTTGTAACGGGCTAGTTCGACACACATGCCACGGGTCAACATTTTGACCGCACCTTTAGAGGCGGCATATGGCGTAATGGTGTCGCGCCCAAGCTCACTTTGCATCGAGCAAATATTGATGATTTTCCCGCGTTGACGCTTGACCATATAACGGGAGACAGCCTGTGATACCAAGAAGACAGATTTCTGGTTGACTGCAATCACATCGTCCCAATCTTTTTCTGGGAATTCGGTAAAAGCATGGCGGCGTTGAATACCGGCATTATTGATTAAGATATCAATAGCGCCAATGCTGCTTTCAATTTGTTCAATGGCGGCTTTAACCGCATCATGGTCAGTGACATTAAAAGCAGCAGCATGAGCAATAAAACCATTTTCCCGTAATTCAGTGACGGCTTTCTCTGCTCGTTCGGCAGTAATATCATTAATAATGATTTCAGCACCAAATTCAGCCAACCCTTTGGCTAATAAAAACCCGATGCCCTGTGCGGAACCGGTAATTAATACTTTGCGTTTTTCTAATGAAAATAGATTCTTCATCGTCGATTCCTAATGTCGCTTATTTGGCGACATATATAATAAATGTCATGGTTGATTACTGCTAAATTAACACGGCAATAATTTATTTTCGGCAATAGCAAACTAGAAAAATAAAAAGTAAGCTAGAACAATAAAACTATTATTATTCCTTAACTTTGCTTTAACGCAGGTGGAAATGCTTTAAAGCAGGTAGAGATTCAATTATCACTCAAGGCATTTCCATTAATCTGGCCGTCAAAAAAACTTGTGACTATGAAACCGTTTTCTGTCTTATCAAACTGTGACGTAGATCACTTTAAATCATGTTACGACAAGCTGTTACCGCTTACGTGAGCCACATCGCCTTGAGAACAGAAAAAGACCACCGCAAGCAGGGACTTCGCTCTTTTTATCGTATGATTAAAGATTAACTTGTTGATAATAAAATAACTTAATCGTATTCATTCGCGCTGTTATAGCATATTTAACCGGTAACATACTTTTCATTACCCAAGTTAACAGTGCATAATCACCTGACCTATCCCGCACTCTTGTCCTAGGTATTTGCCATGAAAAACCAGCGTGTTACGTTACAAGATATTGCGTTACTGGCCGGCGTGACCAAAATGACCGTTAGCCGCTATCTGCGCACGCCGGAAAAAGTGGCACCAGAAACCGGTGAACGCATTGCTCAGGTGATGGCTGAAGTTAACTACAGCGCTGATTCTGAAGGGGATATGGGGCTTAATCAAAAAATTCCGCGCATCGGTATCTTAGTGCCTTCCTTTAATAATCAGATTTTTTCCGATCTATTGGCCGGTATTGAGTCGGTGACTGCCGCCAGCGGCTACCAAACTTTGGTGGTCAACTATAACTACAGTAAAGAGCGGGAAGAAGAGCAGATCATTAATCTACTCTCCTGCCAAATTTCTGGGTTAATCCTAACGGACTCCGAACATACCTTACGTGCAGATAAGTATTTGAATGCTTCTGAGATTCCCGTCGCGCAGGTGATGGATCTGGAGCCTCAATTCAACCGTATTACCGTCGGTTTTAATAATTATCAAGCCGCCTATGATATGACGGCAACGCTGCTTGCGAGTGGAAAGCAAAATATTGTCTATTTCGGTTCGATGTCTGATGTGCGTGATCGCAAGCGTTATCAAGGCTATAGCCAAGCCATGAGTGATGCAGGTTTCACCCCATTGCATATTACCCCGAACAAAGTCTCGTCAGTTTCTATTGGTGCTGGGATGTTGGCATTGGCACGACAAATGTATCCGCAAGTGGATGCGATTTTCTGTACCAATGATGATATGGCGGTGGGGGTGTTACAAGAATGCTTGAAATTGGGCATGGCAATCCCAGTTGAAATGGCTATTTCAGGTTTTCATGGGTTAGATATCGGTCAGGCCACCACGCCAGTGCTGGCCAGTGTGACCACACCTCGTTTTGAAATGGGCAAAGTCGCTGCGGAGATTTTGATTAAGAAAATCAAAAAAATCCCGACAATTGAACAGGTTGATCTTCACTATCGTATTTCTCTGGGTGGCACGATTTAACGCTTTCACTCTGTCAGCACACTTTGTTACCCGCCATATTCTGCCCTTGAGCGACTCAATGGCAGTCAGTCGCGCTTTACGGTTTCCTTTGCTATCACTCGCTTCACGCGATAACAAATCACCGCAGCAGATAACATTTCAGTGACGACATGACATAAGTTTTTAACGCTCATCCGTTTAGCTGAAACAATTCAGCTCCAACAATGATAGCTTGCTCACGTTACCGGTAACATGTTTTTTTAACATGATTTAGAGTGACTTGCATCACAAAATAAAACATTGAAAACAGGTCTTATAACGACATTCGCTGAATGGCTCAATCATCTGCTGATGACCTGCCGCCATTCTAGTTTCTTTGATTTATTGACATGGTCAGGTACTCGTAATGAAAAACAGCTCAACCTCTGTATCCCAACAAGCCGTATTAATTATTGCGCCGGTAATGGACTATTTGACCGAGAAGTTGGAGCAAAACTTTACGGTTTATAAACTCTTCGACGTCGCGGATCAGACCGAATTTCTTGCGGAGCAGGGCAAGAACATTAAAGGTATTGTGACCCGCGGTGATATTGGGGTCACTAACGAAGTGTTGGCGTTATTACCTGAAGTCGAGATTATCTCCATCTTTGGTGTCGGGACGGATGCGGTCGATTTGGATTATACCCGTGAGCGTAGAATCATTGTCACGACCACCCCGGGCGTACTGACCGACGATGTGGCAGACACCGCACTGGGGCTGATTATTGCCACCTCTCGCCGCTTATGTCAGGCCGATAAATTCCTTCGGGCAGGGCAATGGCCGCACAGCAGCTTGCCTTTAGCGTCCAAAGTGACGGGCAAACGTCTAGGCGTATTTGGAATGGGTCGTATTGGTCAAGCGATTGCGCGTCGCGCTGCGGGCTTCGATATGCAGATTGCGTATACCGATACCGCGCACATTGACAGTCTGCCCTATCAGTATGTGTCTGATTTAGTCAGCCTAGCGAAACAAAGCGACATTCTGGTGGTGGCTATTTCAGGCGGGAAAGACAGTGTAGGTTTGGTGGATAAAACCATTTTTGCCGCCATGCCAAACGATGCCATTCTGATCAATATCGCCCGTGGCAGTATGATTAATCAGGACGAATTAATTCTGGCATTACAACAGCAAGAGATTGGCGGCGCGGGTCTGGATGTTTTTGCCGATGAACCGAATGTGCCACAGGCATTAATTGAAATGGATAATGTTGTATTACTGCCGCATATTGCCAGTGCGACAAAAGAAACACGTATCCAAATGAGTGACATTGTTTTTTCAAATATTCTCGCGCACTTTTCGGGAAATAAAGCACCAACCGCAATTCATTATTAATTTCGTTAATTTTTCAAATTGAATAGAGGCAGATTGTATTGACTCGCGACCTGACTCATATTTGAAATCTATCGGGCATATTAATAATAAAAGTGTTTATTGAAATTAATTAAATGTGGCAAATATCCCTTATTTGCTGTCGGTTTTCCTTGTGTTTTTAGGATTAATGCAAGGGAATACTTCGCTATTATCATGAGGCGTGTTGATATGGACAGTAAGATCCCTAATGCCCGTTGGTTCCGAGTTATCGTGCCAATAATGATTGCTTGTATTATTTCTTTTATGGACCGGGTCAATATTAGTTTTGCACTTCCTGGCGGTATGGAAAGCGATCTGGCTATTACCAGCCAAATGGCCGGTTTAGCCGGCGGTATTTTCTTTATTGGTTATTTATTTTTACAAGTCCCTGGTGGCCGAATTGCCGTGCACGGTAGCGGCAGGAGATTTATCGCTTATTCCCTCACGGTTTGGGCCATCGTCTCCATTCTGACTGGCTTTGTGACTAACCATTATCAGTTGTTATTCCTGCGTTTTGTGCTGGGGGTCTCTGAGGGCGGTATGTTACCGGTGGTTTTGACCATGGTCAGTAATTGGTTCCCAGAGCGTGAAATTGGCCGCGCCAATGCCTTCGTCATGATGTTTGCGCCCATTGGTGGCATGTTAACGGCACCGTTGTCCGGCTTTATTATCAATGCGCTTGATTGGCGTTGGCTGTTCTTCCTTGAAGGGGGCTTGTCCGCGCTGGTGTTGGTGATGTGGTGGTTTGTTATCAGTGATCGCCCTGAAGAAGCCAAATGGCTATCGGCGAAAGAGCGCGATTATTTAGTGACAGAATTGTCGCGGGAACGTGCTGAGCGGATGCTCAATGCGCCAGTGACCAATGCGCCATTGAAAGCCGTATTCCTCAATAAAGGGCTGATGAAATTAGTGGCGCTTAACTTCTTTTATCAAACAGGGGATTACGGCTATACCCTGTGGTTACCGACCATTTTGAAAAATCTCACTGGCGGGAATATGGCCTCGGTCGGCATTCTGGCGATACTGCCGTTTATTGCCACCATGGCGGGGATTTATACCATTTCTACTTTGTCGGATAGAACCGGCAAACGCCGCTTGCTTATCATGATTTCACTGTTCTGTTTTGCCGCTGGCCTTGTCACATCGGTGATTTTCCGCCACGACGTGTTGATCGCTTATCTGGCATTGGTGGTGTGCGGATTCTTCCTTAAAGCAGCAACCAGCCCATTCTGGTCAATTCCTGGTCGTATCGCCATACCTGAAGTGGCGGGTGGTGCGCGCGGCGTTATCAATGGCTTAGGTAATTTGGGCGGATTCTGCGGCCCGTATCTGGTCGGGGTGATGATTTTCTTCTACGGCCAAAGTGCAGCGGTTTGCATGTTAGCGGGCTCATTGATTATTGCCGGATTGATTACGCTGACATTGCCGAAAGAGTGTGATGTTGAAGTGAGCAAACAGGGCAAGGGCTTGGCTGACAAAGTTTTGCCGAAGGCAAAACGCGCTTAAATCCAGTCGGGGCTATCGGCTGAATCTGACGATAGCCCCTGCGGGTGAATACCGGAGAATAATATGAATTTGCAGCAGCAACTCATCTACTGCCAGCAGCACCAGCAATTGTTACAGTTGATGCATTTCGATCACGAAATCGCTTGGCAGTTAGGCGAAAAAATAAAGCGGCAAGCTGAAACACAAGGGGTGGCATTGGCTATCGATATCACCGTCAATCATCAATCACTGTTCAGTTATGCCATGCCAGGCACCAGTGCAGAAAATCATGATTGGCTGCGCCGCAAACGTAATGTGGTTGAACTGCTCAATACCAGCTCTTATGCGGCCGGATTGATGTTACAACAGCGCCAAACCTCTCTTGAAGCACGTTATGGTGTCAATCTACGCGACTATGCTGCGCTAGGCGGCGGTTTCCCATTGCAGGTTAAACATGCGGGTATTATTGGCAGCGTTAATGTCTCCGGCGCGCCACATTTGGATGATCACAATTTACTGTTGCAGGTGTTGGCGGATTTTATTGGTTTGCCCGCGGGCAGTATTGAACTTTTATCGCCGCTGAGCGAATAAGGAATGGCGATGAACCCGACTCTCATCCGCGTCACGCAGCGTATCATGGCGCGATCAGCTACAACCCGCGCGGCCTACCTGCAACGGATCAGTGCAGCAAAAGAAAATACCGTGCGCCGCTCGCAGTTGGCCTGCGGCAATTTGGCTCATGGTTTTGCGGCTTGCCAGCCGGAAGATAAAGCCTCGTTGAAGAATATGGTGCGTAGCGATATCGCCATCATTACGTCTTATAACGACATGTTATCTGCTCATCAGCCTTACGAATGTTATCCGAAGCAGCTAAAAGAAGCGCTGCATGACGTTGGCGCTGTCGGGCAAGTGGCAGGGGGCGTGCCCGCGATGTGTGACGGTGTGACTCAAGGGCAGGATGGTATGGAGTTGTCGCTGATGAGCCGCGATGTTATCGCCATGTCAGCAGCCATCGGGTTGTCGCACAATATGTTTGATGGCGCACTGTATCTCGGTGTGTGCGATAAAATCGTGCCAGGATTACTGATGGCCGCGTTGTCATTTGGGCACTTACCCGCCGTATTTGTCCCCGCAGGCCCGATGACCACGGGATTGTCCAATAAAGAAAAAGTGCGCGTTCGCCAGTTGTTTGCCGAAGGTAAGGTGGACCGGCATGCCTTGTTGGAGGCCGAAGCCACGTCTTATCACAGTGCGGGTACCTGTACTTTTTACGGTACCGCCAACTCGAATCAGATGGTGATGGAAGTGATGGGGCTTCATTTGCCCGGTGCTTCTTTTATCCAGCCAAATACGCCACTGCGAGAGGCATTAACCGCTGCCGCTGCCCGCCAGATTACCCGCCTAACCGAGAACAGTGGCAACTATCTGCCAGTGGGTCAGTTAGTGGATGAGAAGGTCGTGGTCAATGGTATTGTGGCGCTACTGGCGACCGGTGGTTCAACAAACCACACCATGCATTTGGTAGCGATGGCTCGCGCGGCAGGCATCATTATCGATTGGGATGATTTTTCTGAGCTATCAGAAGTAGTACCGCAATTGTGCCGCATTTACCCTAATGGCCCCGCTGATATCAACTATTTTCAGGCAGCAGGGGGCGTTGCCTTGCTGATAAAGGAGCTGCTACAGGGTGGTTTAGTGCATGAAGATGTGCATACTGTGGCTGGATTCGGTTTACATCGCTACACGCAAGAGCCGTATTTGGATGAGGGGCAACTGCAATGGCGTCGTGGGCCGCAACAGTCGCTGGATGATTCAGTGATTGCCAGCATGACCCAGCCCTTTTCCTCGCACGGGGGAACGAAAGTGTTAAGCGGTAATTTAGGGCGGGCGGTGATGAAAACGTCGGCAGTTCCTCGCGACCATCAGATCATTGAAGGGCCCGCCGTGGTCTTTGAAAACCAGCATGATGTGGTGTCTGCCTTTGAATCTGGCGAGTTAAATCGTGATTGTGTGGTGGTGGTGCGCTATCAGGGGCCGCGGGCCATTGGTATGCCTGAACTGCATATGTTGATGCCACCTCTGGGGGTATTATTGGATCGTGATTTTAAAGTCGCACTGGTCACCGATGGCCGTTTATCTGGTGCATCTGGCAAAGTGCCGTCAGCCATTCATGTTACGCCAGAAGCCTATTGCGGCGGTCTGTTGGCAAAAATTCGCAATGGCGATCGGGTGCGAGTCGATGGTGTGACGGGGGAATTGTCTCTGTTGGTGGATGAAGCTGAACTGGCATCACGTCATCCGTCTGCGCCGGACATATCGGCGTTCCATGTGGGATGTGGGCGTGAGTTATTTGGCGCACTGCGAGAGCAATTGACGGGTGCAGAGCAGGGGGCATGCTGTATTCGTTTTTAGTGTTCAGCAGATGTTTGTTCAGCAGGTGTTAATGAGCGAGTCACCTCGTCTGAGGTGACCGATAACCCGCATGTTGCAGTGAGGTTGGCGAGAAAACTGTACTTTCCAGTGGTTATTTATAACCTAGATCATGAGCCATGCAGATTAATCCTGAAACCGCACCAATCCTCCTTACCCTCCCTTATTTTCAGCTATCCTTATGGGACGACTTTTTTCACTCATGGAGAATGCATATGAATCGAGATAAAGAACAGCAAACCTCGCTGGATGACGATCTTACTATGCTGACTGATACGTTAGAAGAAGTGTTACGTGCCTCGGGTGATGCCGCGGATGAAACCTATCAGGAGATTAAAGCCAGAGCGGAGAAGGCATTAAAGGAGGTACAGAACCGTTTGAGTGGCCGCAGTGAATGCTACATCAAACGGGCGAAAGCACTGGCGTGTTGTACTGATGATTATGTCCACGAAAAACCATGGTGTAGCGTGGGGATCGGTGCAACGGTGGGGTTGGTGGTTGGACTATTGCTGGCGCGGCGTTAATGAATATTATTGAATGATAATGGTAATAACTTATTATTTTAAATAATTGATATCGGCCCTTGGTGGGCCGTTTTTTATTATGAATTTCTTCCTAATATGAAAACTAAGGGCAAGGGGGAGCCTGTTCTTTCGTTATTTAAATTAATTAGATCCAATAACTTAAACTTGTTAGGTTTAATATTCTATTTTCATTAATGTATTTTAAATTGTTTAATTACTATTAAATGGGTGAATTAAATTTCAAAATTAATAATGTGATGTAAGTCACGCATTCAATCATATTGTTCAGTGATAAGTATGCGTGTAACAATAATTGATTTTTTATGCTCTATTCTATTTTGTGACGGTAATAAAAACCCTGACTTTAAATACCCTGATAAACCTAGGCTCTTTATATTAAGCCTTATTTTAAAGGGGGTTTTGTATCGACATAACATTATCTTAATCAGAAAATAAATTTATCAAAATGGATAACTTGATGATTTTATTTATTTTTATTTTAATGTGGTTAAAGTAATTAGCTTAAAAATAATGAGGAATATATTATGAGTAGTATACTCGATCTATCTTCGTATAGTGGTACACCTTATCAAGTTAAGTTTATCAATCAATCACCTTCAGCGTGGATTGTTTATTTATATCAGAAAATGCCTAATCAACCCTCGGAGGTATTCTCTTTAGCTTGGCAGGCATCTCCATTTAAAGTTGCACCAAATAGTTTTTTCACTTTTAAATGGTCAATTGATTATTCATTTATCTGGGGTAGAACGGGGGCGTTAACGGATGGTGTTGTTTTTGAAGCTGGTGCGGTTTTGAATGCTGATCCTGCAGGTAATAATCAGGTGACATTTGATACCGAAAATAACACTCCTGCGTTTAGTCATCTGTCAAGCGGTGGGCAAGCGGGCAAGTTGACGATTTTGGAAGGCAGTCATATGCCAAACAACATCTATTCCACAGGGATTGGTATGTCTGGGCAAGGAACTTTTGTGCAGCAAGTCTTAACCAATACTACGCAGATTTATACGCCTGAACCCCTCTTTTTTATTGCGGCTGGTCAGGGGATTCAAATGGGGCAAGTCTTAGCCCAAACAGTGACTAACGCCTGTGAGTTAAAATACGTAGGAAATGTTTATTCATTATTGGCAACGCTGACTGAAACTCAACAATGGAGTGTTGTGCCAGCATGATGATCAATAAATGATTAATGCCACACGTATCACGAAGATTAACATTGTCTTCGTGATACGACTGACTGCGAAATGCACAAGATAGTACTCTTTCATCAGCGCAGAGGCTTGGCTTGCTCTGTGCACTCTGCGTAAAGATCATGCAATATTAGTTGTCGCCAATACCCCTTGTTGAGTATACAAAAACATCAATATCAAATATTAGTGTGATAACTAACAATAACTTTTGAATCCGACTTTTATTATTATTCATGGCCCGTATAATCCCACTCTTTCTGTTGATTTGCCGAGGTGGTCGTGAAACAACTTTCTGGTTTGTTGGGCGAATTACGGCAAAAGTTGCGTGCCGGTTTCCCTGAGCAGGCTGGCATTCGGCAAATTATCTTGCCCGCATCGGGTCAGGTGGGGAGTCAACTGCTGGAGTGGCTGGCTGCGCAATGCCATTTTCCGCAGTTTTATTGGCATCACCGTGGCGGCCATGAAGAAGCTGCCGTTTGCGGTCAAACGCGTCAATTTAACGATATGCAATCTGCGGATGAATTTATCCAGCAGCACCAATTGACCAAGCTAAATAGTGAAACCACGGGATTGCGAATTTGGGGGCTGAATGCCTATGAGCCGGTGAGTGTTGTCGATGCCGCTGCTGACAGCAAAACTTGCGCGACTCATTTCGATCAATCAACTCAATCAATTCAATCAATTCAATCAACACGGACCAGTTTCTTATTTCTCCCGCGAATTGAAATCTTACGCCGTGGCAACCATACCCACGTCACCCTCAATTTGGTGAGCGATTTTTCCCTGCAACAAGATGCCTTACTGGCCATCGCTTTTATCGACCAACTGGTCACCGCCAAACCGCTCCCCGCATTGGATGTTCATGTCCAACAGGCCAGCCATATGCCGGAATACCCGCAGTGGCGTGATCTGATTGAGCAAGCGCTGGGCAGCATTGAACAGCAAACGATGGAAAAAGTGGTGCTGGCGCGTGCAACTCGCTTAATGCTCGATAAGCCTCTGTCCTGTAGCGCTTTTATGGCCGCCAGCCGTCAGGTCAACCATCATTGTTTCCACTATATGCTGCGCTTTGATGCATCAAAGGCATTTTTAGGTTCCAGCCCTGAACGGCTGTATCTGCGCCAAAAATGGCATTTGGAAACCGAGGCGTTGGCGGGTACTGCGTCTAATGATGACGACCATCAACAGGCTAGAGTGCTCAGTGACTGGTTAATGCAGGATGAAAAAAACCAACGAGAGAATTTGCTGGTGGTGGATGATATTTGCCAGCGTTTGCAAGGCGGCGTTGCGGCAGTAGATGTCATGCCGCCAGAGATTATCCGTTTGCGAAAAGTGCAGCATTTACGTCGCCGTATCCACGCGAAACTCAATCGCGCCAGTGATACTGACTGCCTGCAACGGCTGCAACCGACGGCTGCCGTGGCCGGTTTGCCGCGCAATGTTGCGCGCCAGTTCATTGCGCAGAACGAACCCTTTTCTCGTGGTTGGTATGCGGGGTCTGCCGGTTACCTTTCACTGCAACAGTCAGAATTCAGCGTCACACTGCGCTCGGCATGGGTTGAGGACCAACGGATCAATTTGTATGCCGGCGCCGGTATTGTGGCTGGGTCTGATCCTGAGCTGGAATGGCAAGAAATCAACCATAAGTCGGCAGGATTACGGACTTTGTTGGATAGCCATCCGCAGGATAATAAATCCTAAATGCGGCTATTAACCGCACACCTAATGTGGTCGGATTGTGGCACCCGTACACCAAGTGTAAACTGTCATTTAGGGGCCATTTCCCCCACCAGAACGGTAAAATTTTAACCATTAAGCAGCCACTCCGAACTTTTTCGAGGATAAATGGCGTTCCTCATGCTAACTGTTGGGTTGTCGTGTCTGTTAACTGACTTTTGGGCAAACCATGTCGACAAGTGTTTTTAACCGTCGTTGGGCGGCATTACTACTGGAAGCGTTAACGCGCCACGGTGTCCGTCATATCTGTATCGCACCGGGTTCCCGCTCGACACCGCTAACGTTGGCGGCGGCGGCGCATTCATCGCTGGTTTGCCATACCCATTTTGATGAGCGTGGTTTGGGCCATTTGGCGCTGGGCTTGGCGAAAGCGTCCGCTGAACCGGTGGCCGTGATTGTGACTTCTGGCACGGCGGCTGCCAACCTCTATCCCGCACTCATTGAAGCCGGTTTAACCGGTGAACGGCTGATTTTTCTGACTGCCGATCGCCCACCGGAATTGATTGATTGCGGCGCTAACCAAGCTATTCGTCAGCAAGGGCTATTTGCCGCTCATCCTACGGTCAGCCTTAATTTACCTCGGCCCACACCGGATATTCCCGCCAGTTGGCTCGTTTCAACCGTCGATAGCGCGATGGCGCAATTGCACCATGGCGGTTTGCACATTAATTGCCCGTTTGCCGAACCACTCTATGGCGGTGATGACCAATGCTATGCCGACTGGTCTGCGACCTTGGGTGACTGGTGGCAGGACTGCCATCCTTGGTTACGCCAATCGAGCTACCAACCGCAGCAGCCTCAGGCTGATTGGTTTTTCTGGCGGCAAAAGCGCGGCGTAATCATCGCTGGGCGTATGACGGCAGACGAGGGCGCGCAATTAGCACAATGGGCGGAACAACTCGGCTGGCCATTAATTGGCGATGTGTTATCGCAAACCGGCCAACCACTGCCCTGCGCAGATTTATGGCTCGGGCATCCCGAGGCGCAGCGGGTGCTGAATGAGGCACAGTTGGTGGTGCAATTGGGGAGCAGCCTGACGGGTAAACTGCTTTTACAGTGGCAGGCGCAGTGCCAGCCGCAGGAATATTGGTTGGTGGATAACCTCCCTGGTCGCCTTGATCCGGCGAATCACCGAGGGCGTAGGATCCTATCGTCTGTGCATGCATGGCTGGAACAGCATCCCGCGCTACGCCGCACCCCATGGGCACCTGAACTGATTGAATGTTCGCAGGCGGCACAGTTCCACGTGGCTGAAACGCTGAATGAACAATTTAGTGAAGCCGCAGTGGCGCATTTGTTGGCTGAGTTGTTACCCGATAACGGCCAGTTGTTTGTGGGTAACAGTTTGATTGTTCGCTTGATTGATGCTTTGGGCCAATTGCCAGCAGGATATCCGGTTTACAGCAATCGTGGTGCCAGTGGCATTGATGGTCTGCTATCCACCGCGGCAGGTGTCCAGCGCGCGACCGCGAAACCCACACTGGCTATCGTCGGTGATTTATCGGCCTTGTATGACCTTAATGCGTTAGCGTTATTGCGCCAAAGTTCGGCGCCGATGGTCTTGTTGGTAGTCAACAATAATGGCGGGCAGATTTTTTCACTGTTGCCAACGCCGGCTGAAGATCGTCAGCGCTTTTATTGCATGCCGCAAGACGTCAACTTTGAGCACGCGGCGGCCATGTTTGGCCTCCATTATGCCTGTCCTGAGAGTTGGACAGCATTGCAGCAGCGAGTCGAACAGTGCTGGTTACAAGGTGGCGTGACGCTTGTCGAAATACAGGTACCGTCAAGCCAAGGGGCAGAAACGCTACAGCAATTGGTGCAACAGGTGGCTCAATGATGACACTGGCATGCTGTAAACTCACCGCACATCCTCAATCCTCTGTGCAACGATCTTCTGAGCTACAAGCGGATAAGCCATGGTTAGTCTGGCTACATGGCTTGCTGGGGAGTGGTCAGGATTGGCTTCCCGTGGCCGAATTGTGTGGCGATTACCCGTCACTGCTCATTGATTTACCCGGCCACGGTCAATCCTCCATGTTGAAAACTCGCGATTTTGCCGATATTAGCGAGCAGTTAACGCAAACATTGCAGGCTAACGGCATTCGCAAGTATTGGCTGGCAGGCTACTCTTTAGGGGGCCGAATTGCGATGTACCACGCATGTTATGGTCAGCATCAGGGCTTGCTGGGTTTGCTGGTTGAAGGGGGCAACCTCGGTTTAGAAAACGATGAGTTGCGTCAACAGCGATTGCACAATGACCACCAATGGGCGCAGCGTTTTCGTCTGGAACCTTTGTCGCAAGTGCTCACCGACTGGTATCAACAAGATGTGTTCGCGGATTTAGATGCCCAACAGCGTGAGCAATTTATTTCACTGCGGGTCAATAATGACGGCCCCGCAGTGGCCGATATGCTTGAGGTTACTTCCTTGGGGCATCAACCTTGGTTTTTGCCCGCGTTGCAGCAGTTGCGTGTCCCTTATACTTATCTGTGCGGTGATCGCGACACTAAATTTCAGCAGCTAGCCGCTCAGTATCAGTTGCCACTGCGCACGCTGGCCCGCGCCGGACACAATGCTCATCGAGCGAACCCGGGCGCATTTGCCGCGCAGGTGCTTTCATTTTTATCACAGTCTTCATTTTCATCACTCTCCCGTTAAAGGAAGGAATGCTTACTATGCTTTATCCGAGCGAAGAACAGCTTTACGCCGCCATTGAATGGCAAGATTGCTCAACAGGGTTTGAAGATATTCGCTATCACAAATCCAGCGATGGCATCGCCAAGATCACCATTAACCGCCCACAAGTGCGTAATGCGTTCCGCCCGTTAACGGTTAAAGAGATGATTCAGGCGCTGGCCGATGCCCGTTATGACGACAATATTGGCGTGATCATTTTGACCGGTGAAGGCGAAAAAGCCTTCTGCTCAGGCGGGGATCAAAAAGTTCGTGGCGACTACGGCGGCTATCAAGATGCCAGTGGCACCCATCACTTAAACGTGCTGGATTTCCAGCGCCAGATCCGGACTTGCCCGAAACCCATAGTCGCTATGGTGGCGGGTTATTCCATTGGCGGTGGTCACGTGTTGCATATGATGTGTGACTTAACCATCGCTGCGGATAACGCGATTTTTGGCCAAACAGGGCCGAAAGTGGGTTCATTCGATGGGGGTTGGGGGGCGGCCTATATGGCGCGCATTGTGGGCCAGAAAAAAGCCCGCGAAATCTGGTTCTTATGTCGCCAATACGATGCGAAACAAGCCTTGGATATGGGACTGGTTAATACTGTGGTGCCAGTCGCCGATTTGGAAAAAGAAACTGTGCGCTGGTGCCGTGAGATGCTGGAAAACAGCCCAATGGCACTGCGTTGCCTGAAAGCTGCATTGAATGCCGATTGCGATGGTCAAGCGGGCCTGCAAGAACTGGCCGGTAACGCCACGATGCTGTTCTATATGACCGAAGAAGGCCAGGAAGGGCGCAACGCATTCAATGAGAAACGCCAGCCGGACTTCAGCAAATTCAAGCGTAATCCGTAATGCGCGCGGCCACGCTTTATCGCTACAGCCTGCCGATGGACGCGGGTGTCATATTGCGCTATCAACGGCTGAAAAGTCGCGACGGCATCTTGGTGAAACTACAGCAGGGCGAACAGACGGGTTGGGGGGAAATTGCCCCCTTACCGGAGTTCAGTCAGGAGTCGTTGGATGACGCACAAACGGCGGCAGCACAATGGTTACAAAGCTGGGTGACCGGTGATGAGCCAGATCTCGACCCGCTGCCTTCTGTGGCTTTCGGCCTGAGCTGCGCGCTGGCGGAGCTGGATCAACGCTTACCGTTGACGGCGGATTACCGTAAAGCCCCACTGTGTACGGGCGATCCTGACGAGTTGTTCGCGGTGTTACAGGCATTACCCGGTGAGAAAGTCGCGAAGGTGAAAGTTGGGTTATATGAAGCGGTGCGTGACGGCATGATAGTCAATGTGCTGCTGGAAGCCTTGCCTGACTTAAAATTGCGGCTGGATGCCAATCGCAGTTGGACACGCGCCAAAGCGGACGGGTTCGCCAAATATGTGAATCCTGAACTGCGTTCGCGGATTGCGTTTCTGGAAGAGCCTTGCAAGACGCGAGCAGAATCGCGCGAATTTGCCCGCGACACCGGTATTGCTATTGCTTGGGATGAAAGTGTCCGTGAAGCTGATTTTCAGGTTGAAGCAGAACCGGGCGTCGCCGCGATTGTGATTAAACCGACGCTGGTGGGCAGCATAGCCCGTTGCCAGCAATTAGTGCAGCAAGCGCATCAGGCAGGGTTAGTGGCGGTGATCAGTTCCAGCATTGAATCGAGTCTGGGCCTGACTCAACTCGCGCGAATAGCACATTGGCTAACGCCCGCAGCGGTGCCAGGGTTGGACACACTGGATCTGATGCAGGCACAGTTATTGCGCCCGTGGCCGGAAAGCACTTTGCCGCTGGTGACAGAGGATCAACTGGACGTGCTATGGCACCGCTAGGTCATCAATCGCCATTTTGGGCACAATCATCCCCTTGGAAACATTGGGCTGAGTGGCGGCCTCAAGCGATAGCGCTACGGGTAGGTTCTCAGTTGATCAGCTGGCAACAACTCGCGGCTGATATCGATCATTTGGCATCAGATTTTCAGCAGCAAGGTGTCACCTCGGGTAGCGGTGTCGTGCTACGGGGCAAAAACAGTTATTCGCTGTTGCTAGCGTATCTGGCGGCGTTGCAGTGTGCCGCCCGTGTTCTGCCGCTGAATCCCCAATTACCTGACTCGCTTTTGTTGCCGCTTTTGCCGCAGTTAGATATCGATTTTACGTTGAATCTGGCTGCGCCATTGCCTGACTCTCTCACGTTTATCCCGCTGACGTTCAGTACATTCAGTACAGAAAATTCGGTGGCGCATTCGGTCGTGTGGGATAGCCAGCGGTTGGCGACCATGACCTTAACCTCCGGCTCATCGGGCTTGCCTAAAGCGGCAGTGCATACCGTGGCAGCCCATTTAGCCAGCGCGGACGGTGTATTGCAGCTAATGAATTTCACGGCGACAGATAGCTGGCTGTTATCGTTGCCGCTGTTTCATGTCTCGGGGCAGGGGATTGTCTGGCGCTGGTTAAGTGCTGGTGCCACCTTGGTTGTGCAAGAAGGGGTTCCGCTGGTTGATGCACTGGCAGGGTGCAGCCATGCGTCACTCGTTCCGACACAGTTATGGCGATTATTGGCCAGCGAAGACACCGCATTAACGTTAAAAGAGGTGTTGTTGGGCGGCGCGATGATCCCAACAGAATTGACGGAACAAGCTGAGGCCCGCGGTATTCGCTGCTGGTGTGGTTACGGATTAACTGAAGCCGCGTCAACCGTGTGCGCTAAACGGGCTGATGGTTTACCGGGTGTCGGGGTTCCCTTGGCGCACCGCGAGATTAAGCTGGTGGATGATGAAGTGTGGATGAAAGCCGACTGTCTTGCTGCGGGTTACTGGCAACAAGGGCAGTTACGGCCACTTATGGATGATGACGGTTGGTTCCACACCCGCGACCGAGGGGTATGGCAAGCGGGGGAGTTACGCATTCTAGGTCGGTTGGATAATGTCTTTTTCAGTGGTGGTGAGAGCATCCAGCCCGAGGATATCGAACGGATTTTGTTGCAATATCCCGGTGTGCAGCAAGCATTTGTTGTGCCTATTGCTGACCATGAGTTTGGTCACCGCCCAGTGGCCGTTATCGACGCTGACGTTACCGTGGATGAAACCGCATTAGCGGATTGGTTAGCGCCTCAGCTAGCCGTGTTCCAACGGCCAGTGGCGTTTTATCGTTTGCCCCAGACGCTGAAGGTCGGGGGGATTAAGGTGTCGAGGCGGTTGGTGGGGGAGATGGTGAGGGGGGATCGGATCGGGTTTTGAGTTGATATGAGTTAGGTGCTTACTTTAGCTCTGATACTTCAACAGAATACCGGATCTTGTTTCGGTTGATAGGCGTTCTGCGGTCACTTTAACCTCGTCGCCTCAACCGAGTCGGGCCGCAGGGCGGCGGCCCAACACCCGCGCCTTTGCGCGAAATATTGCCCTGCGGGTAAACCTCCTACGTCTTCCGGCTAACGAGCCAGCGCGATGGGCATCCTTGCCCAAACGCGCTTTTCGCGGGCGTCCTGCCCGCTCACTCTACCCTCTATCCTCGTCGGCAATACTCCTGATTGCGCTCAACATCAAAAGACCCAAGCCCCTTGGTTTTGATCTTGACGTTAAAAGCACATTTGAGCTGCCGAATGAAGAGAGAAGGCAAGGAAAACGGGCAGGACGCCCGTTTTAGGCGTGATGAGCAGGGATGCGAATAAAGCCGTCCGTCAGCCGAAACGATGAGTGAGGGAACCTGCGACGCAGGCAAGCGATGCGTGCGCAAGCGCGGGTATCCAAAGGGGCCTCGCTCATGGCCCCTTTGGCGGTTGAGGCATCAGAGGCAAGGTGAGCGCCGATTTCATGTCAACCGAACCGATCACCAAACAAAATCAGCTTCACCTTCAACTCTAAAACAAATACAAAAAAGCCCCTCCTAAGAGGGGCCACAAACAAACAAAAAATCAAACCTTAATTTAACCCCAAAGCCTTCTTCACCCCATCACCATAATCCGGATGAACCTGACTAAACAACGCAACCTGACGGCGCTGAATCTCTTCCGGCACCTGTGATAACTCACCGGCAATACGGGCAAACATCCGCTGATGCTCTTCTGCACTCAGCAAATTAAACAGCGCCCTTGGTTGGGAGAAATAATCGGTATCTTCACGGTGATTCCAGTGATCCGCCGCACCTTCTAACGTCAATGGTGGCTCGCTAAAATCAGGCTGCTCTTGGAATAGGCCAAAACTGTTTGGCTCGTAAGTCGCACCATTACCACTGTTACCGTCAACACGCATTGCGCCGTCACGGTGATAATTGTGGAACGGACATTTCGCACTGTTCACCGGAATTTGATGATGGTTTACGCCCAAACGATAGCGTGCAGCATCACCGTAGGAGAACAGACGCCCTTGCAACATACGGTCAGGAGAGAAACTGACACCCGGCACCACGTTGGCAGGGTTGAAAGAGGCTTGCTCAACTTCGGCAAAATAGTTTTCTGGATTGCGGTTTAGCTCGAAGAAACCCACATCAATCAGCGGATAGTCACCGTGCGGCCACACTTTAGTCAAATCAAATGGGTTATACGGTGTCTGGGAAGCTTCATGCTCAGGCATCACCTGAATTTGTAGGTTCCAACGTGGGAAGTCGCCATGCTCAATGGCTTCGTACAAATCACGCTGGGAACTTTCACGATCCATCCCAACCAGTTTTTCAGCCTCGTCATCCATAAGATTTTCAATGCCTTGCTGGCAGCGGAAATGGAATTTAACCCAGAAACGCTCATTATTGGCATTGATAAAGCTGAAGGTATGGCTACCGAAACCATGCATATGACGATAGGACTTCGGTAGGCCACGGTCACTGAAATCGATGGTGAGCTGATGTAGTGATTCTGGCAGTTGGGAGAAGAAATCCCATTTATAGATAGGGTTACGCAAGTTAGTACGTGGGTCGCGTTTAACGACGTGGTTCAGATCAGGGAATTTTAGCGGGTCACGTAAATAGAACACGGGCGTATCATTACCGACTAAATCCCAGTTGCCTTCCTCGGTATAATATTTCATGGCAAAACCGCGGATATCACGTTCTGCATCAGCAGCGCCACGTTCACCGGCGACGGTCGAGAAGCGAACAAACATCTCGGTTTGCTTGCCAATGTCAGCGAAAATTTTTGCTCGAGTGTATTTCGTGATGTCATGAGTGACGGTAAAGGTTCCGTGAGCACCAGAACCTTTCGCATGCATACGGCGCTCAGGGATCACTTCACGGTCAAAGTGGGCCAGCTTTTCCAAGAACCACACATCTTGCAGAAGCATGGGGCCACGGCGGCCAGCGGTTACGACATTATTATTATCAACAACGGGCGCGCCCGCTGCAGTGGTTAATCCTTTCTTTTTGCTCATCATTCTCTCCATTATCGCTATTGAATTGACTGATTTCTCGGGTGCTCAAAAGCATTAGATTTCGTCAAAAGCCTGATTGACAAGATAATAATTTAAACAACAACCGGGGGTCATTCATTGATCTCCACACTAGTTGTAGCCTTATTGCGGACATTCAGCAAATAGGTACGCCTTATCATTACCATTGTTAACATAAAGGGCTTCTATCAAATGGATATTTACAATCATTTGAAATACTGCGCTATTTATTCGTTTTTTACGTGTGTTTATGGTGTTTTTTTCGGTTAAACTCGACGCAGGGAAACCTGTTAGCTGGGATTAGCTCACGGGTGACATCATGAATCATGAGAGAATAATATGAATAAGCATTTAATCGCCTGCGCAGCGAGCCTGTTGTTTGTGGCCGGTTCTGCCAGTGCTGTGAGTTTTAACGCTGAAACAGGGCGTCATTACACCAACTTAGGTTTTGGTCTAGGGACAAATACTGGCGGTTTGGCGATCAGTGGCAACTGGGCGCGCAGTGACCATGACGGTGATATCTATGGGATGGGGTTAGGTTTTAATCTCCCTATTGGCCCAATGATGGCGACCGTAGGCGGTAAAGGCATTTATATGTCACCAGAAGACGGTAGCAGCGGCGGCGCTGTCGCCATCGGTGGTGGGTTAACGTATCCAATCAACAAATCTTTTACCCTGTATGGCGAAGGTTATTTCTCACCGGAAGAACTGACCAGTGGCATGAAATCCTATAGCGAAGCTAACGGCGGCGTGCGCTGGAATGTTTTCCGTCCACTGACTGTTGATGTCGGCTACCGCTATATTAATATGGAAGGTAAAGAAGGTAAACGGGATAACCGTGTTGCCGATGGGGTATACATCGGCGCGGGCTTAAACTTCTAATATTTGTCTTGGCGGCGCTAATGACGTTAGATGCGCATGCCAAATAGTTTCTGATGAATGAACAAGGGCGCTCTAGAGGCGCCCTTATTATTGATGAAAACCGATTTAACTATCCGACTGCCGGTAATGCGCCGGTGACAATGCCGACCTGAATACCAATCACCACCACACCGCAAGCAAATACCGCCGCCAGTGCAGGTTTTCCTCCCCAAACACGATAATGGCCTTGATGGATTTTACGGGCTTTCCACGCCAGCATTGCAGGCAGAATTAAGGCTAAAATCGATAACGCGACGGCGGCGAACCCCAGCGCCATAATAAAACCGCGAGGGTAGAACAGCGCAAATAGCAGGGGAGGCGTAAATGTAATCACACCCGTTTGTAGGCGGCCACGGACTGAGTTACGGCGCTTAAACAAATCGGCCAGATAATCAAACAGCCCCAATGCCACCCCCAGAAACGAGGTCGCGAGCGCTAAGTCAGCAAATAGGTGAACGGCTAACTCAACGTGTGGCGAGGCGACAACATCGCGCACGGCTTGCAATAAACCGTTTAGCCCCGCTTGTTGGGCTAGGATCCCGACAAAGGTATGAGACGATATCGCTCCCAGCGTGGTCAACTGCCAGAAGATATAAGCAATCAGCGGGATCGCACTGCCGATGATAAACACCCAACGCAGCTTGCGGATATTGCCGCCCATGTAATTGACGATGCTCGGCACACTGCCATGGAAGCCAAATGAGGTAAAAATAACGGGTATGGCAGACAGCGCCAATCCTTGTTCCAGTGGCAGCGTCAATAAATTGGTCTTTTCAATGTGTGGCATCATCAGGGCCAACATCGCAATCAAGAAGATAATTTTGGCGCTAAATAAGATGCGATTGAAAAGGTCGACTGAATGGGTGCCGATGCAAACGACGCCGCCGGCCACTACCGTGAACAGCAATACCCCGAGCGAGGTGGGGAATGATTGTTGCGTCCATTGGCTGATACTGGTTGCCAATAACTCACCCGCACCGCTGATATAGGCGGCAGTGAGTGCATACATCAAAAACATCATGCTGAAACCGGTGAGCCATTGGCCTCGATGGCCAAGATAGCGTTTCGCTAAGGTGCCAAGCCCGGTATCTGCCGCCTCATGCTGATAAACTTCAACCAACAATAAAGCGGTATAACACATTAATATCCAAAGAGAAATTAACATCGCAAGGGTGACACCAAAACCCACACCAGCCGCCGCCAACGGCATCGCTAACATTCCTGCACCAATCGTCGTGCCTGCAACGATAAATATACTGCCCAGAGTGCGATTCTTCACGCTTTCCTCTACTACATAACATTTTATTGGAATTATTGAGTGCAGCAGGGTAGTGGATTGGCCTGTTTGTGTCAAATCGACGTTACGGCCTGTGTAAAGGTATCGTTACAAACATTCAGCGGGGTAAAATAGCATCTTTAGTATGGTTATTTATTCCGCCTTGCGGGAAATGATTGTGTTTAGAGGTTGGGATTCATAAAGTGGTTCTTATGGGCATCAACGGAGAAAGAAATGATTAGAGTTGAGATGTTGAGTACCGGAGATGAGGTGCTGCATGGGCAGATTATTGATACTAACGCGGCGTGGTTGGCGGATTACTTATTTAATCAGGGATTGCCAATCAGTAGTCGGGAAACCGTGGGTGATTCACTCTCAGCACTGATCGAGGTGCTCACAGAACGGAGCCAAGTTGCCGATGTCTTGATTGTGAACGGTGGGCTTGGGCCAACCAGTGATGACCTGAGCGCTTTAGCTGCGGCGCGTGCTGCGGGCACCGAGCTGATTGAGCATCCTGAGTGGATTGCACGCATGGAGGCCTTTTTTCAGGAGCGAGGCCGGGTGATGTCATCGACTAACCGCAAGCAGGCTCATATTCCGGCCAATGCAGAAATGCTGGATAACCCCGTCGGTACGGCTTGTGGATTCGCATTAAAGCTGAATAAATGCCTGATGTTTTTCACCCCAGGCGTGCCGTCAGAATTCAAAGTGATGGTAGAGCAGCAGATCATGCCGCGTTTGCGTCAACACTTTGATGTGGCTGAGCCTCCTTTATGCTTACGTATGACGACTTTTGGCCGGTCAGAAAGTGACTTAGCGCTCGAGCTTGAGCCGCTACCGCTGCCTGAAGGCGCAGTAATCGGTTATCGCTCATCTGCACCCATTATTGAATTGAAGCTCACTGGCCCTGCGTCTGCGCAGTCCGAGATGGAACAGGTATGGCAACAAGTTAGGGAGATTGTGGGTGATAGCGCGATATTTGAAGGTACTCAGGGTCTACCGGCATGGCTAGCGGAGCAATTAACGCAACGTGGCTTGCTGCTGGCCGTGAGTGAGCAATTCACTGGCGGGTTGATGCATTGGCAGTTGCAGAGCGCGGCTGTGCCGCTGGTGGGCGGCGAACTGCTACCTGCGCACTGTCAGGAGCCATTGACTGAGGTGGCTAGCCGCGCGCAATCATTATCAATGCTGTGCGGGGCGCAATTGGTGCTTGCGGTGAGTGCAATGCAAAATGATTGTTTGAGTGTCGCCTTGCACACGCCTGAGGGAACATTTGCCCAGACGATTCGTTATCAGGCGAGTCGTCACGGGTTACGGGTTCGTCAGGAGAGCAGTGCCATGCTGGCGTTGGATATGTTGCGCCGTTGGCTAAAAGGCCGCCCTGTTTGTGGGCAACACGGCTGGCTGGAAGTGATTGAGATTTTGTAGTGAAAGCAACTCGACCTTAATAAAAAAGGCACCAGAATTAATCGGTGCCTTTTATGTCCAATTTAGACGTTGTATAGGTTTATACACCCACTAGACTGCCCCATTATCCGCCTATTTTAATCTTGCGTTATGAGCGACTATTTCACCACTGCATTTCTGACTTCATCGCCCGCTTCCCAAATGCGGTATTTCACGTCCACGCCTTGTGGTACATACACCACAATCGGTAGGCGGCTGTTATAGCGCTGCATGGCGGCATCGCCGAGGTTAGCGGCGATAAATTGCGGGTGACGGCTATTATCTGGGCACGCCATCATGGTTGAAGCAGGCTCAGATATCTTATCCATCACCAGATAGTCGAAGCCCCAACCTGATAAGGTTCTGGTTTCCAGATTACCGCCAAGCATATGGCGATTACAGTCAACTTCTAACGTTTTCCCGATCAGCAATTCCACTTTAAAACGTGTTTCATCTTGCTGCGGCTCAAGGAAGATAACCTGCCGAGTCATGCCTTTTTCAGGTGCTGGATAAGGCGCGATTTTCTCTAGCGGTTGCTGCTGATTAAGCGGCTTTAGTGTCTCTGCCAGTGCGCTAGCGGAGGTTGCCATAAACAAGCAGGCGGCTAAGATTGTTTTTGTGTTCATCTGTTATCCCTATGAAGAACCGTGAGTTAAAACTCGATTTCAATATCACCCAGCGGCTGGCAGCAGCAGGGCAGGATCTCGTTAGGCTGAATAAACGCCAAGGGTTGCTGTGAATAGCACACTTCCCCTTTGAGTAAGCGCAAGCGGCAAGAGCCGCAATAGCCCGAGCGGCATTGGTACTCAATCTGTACCTGATGGCGCTCGAGGGTTTCCAGCAAATTGCAGCTATCCGCAGGGCAACTAAGTTGAGCGCCGGTATGGCTTAGCGTCACCGTCGCGTTCTTTTGCAAGAGACCATCAGGCTGACGGCTATTTTGACTCAGCCCATCCATACATTTACTGGACGTCAATGTCATGGCTTACAGCTCGAAATCGCTCAAGTCATCGGCGTTGATTTCAGAATCAATCTGGCCCACCAGATAGGAGCTGACTTCAACTTCTTGCGGAGCCACCTGCACGTTATCAGACACCAGCCAAGAGTTGATCCATGGAATGGGGTTAGTGCGTGTGTTAAACGGCACACCAAGGCCCACGGCCTGCATGCGAATATTAGTAATATATTCAACGTACTGGCACAGTATTTCTTTATTCAAACCAATCATGGAGCCGTCACGGAACAGATATTCAGCCCACTCTTTTTCTTGTTGTGCCGCCAAGACGAATAAGTCGTAGCACTGTTGCTGGCACTCTTCAGCAATTTCAGCCATCTCTGGATCGTCTTCACCGGAACGCATCAAGTTAAGAATATGCTGGGTACCGGTCAGATGCAGTGCTTCATCGCGGGCGATCATTTTGATGATTTTGGCGTTGCCTTCCATCAGTTCGCGTTCAGCAAAGGCAAATGAGCAGGCAAAACTAACGTAGAAACGAATTGCTTCAAGCGCATTTACGCTCATCAAACACAGATAAAGCTGTTTTTTCAATTCGCGCAGATTGACCACGACGGTTTTACCGTTGACCTGATGGGAGCCTTCACCCAGCAGATGGTAGTAACTTGTCATTTCAATCAGATCATCATAGTACGCGGAGATATCTTTTGCGCGTTTGAGGATCTCTTCGTTGGTCACGATATCATCGAAAACGATGGAGGGATCGTTAACGATATTACGAATGATGTGCGTGTAAGAACGGGAGTGAATGGTTTCAGAGAACGACCAAGTTTCGACCCAAGTTTCTAACTCCGGAATTGAAATCAGCGGCAATAAAGCCACGTTCGGGCTGCGGCCCTGAATGGAGTCCAGCAAAGTTTGATATTTTAGATTGCTGATAAAAATGTGTTTTTCGTGTTCTGGTAGTGCGTTGTAATCGATGCGATCACGTGAGACGTCAATCTCTTCTGGACGCCAGAAGAAAGAGAGCTGTTTCTCAATCAGTTTTTCGAATATGGCGTGTTTTTGCTGATCGAAACGCGCCACGTTGACGCTTTGACCAAAGAACATGGGTTCGAGTAACTGATTGTTTTTATTCTGTGAAAAAGTGGTATAGGCCATGATTTCCTCAGGGGGAGAAAAGGGCAAATGAAGAAAGGCCCTTATGCCTGCTTACTGGATATTGCCGGAGATAGATAATCTGCCATACCCAGTAAGAAGGGATAAAAATCAAAATGAATCATCCTCCGGCGGGTGGCGTATTGAAACGCCTCACGCCGGAGAATGGCCAAAATGCTAAATCAGATCTTACATGCACCGCCTTCGCAGTCGTCGTCACCCGGCTGGCTTTGAATATCTTCCTGCACATCATCAGCACCGTCACGGGTGTTTTGATAGTAAAGGGTTTTGACGCCAAACTTATAGGTGGTCAGCAAGTCTTTCAACAACTGCTTCATCGGTACTTTACCGGATGGGAAGCGGGTTGGATCGTAATTGGTATTCGCTGAAATCGCCTGATCAACGAATTTCTGCATCAAGCCGACCAGTTGCAGGTAGCCGTCGTTATTCGGCATATCCCACAGTAATTCGTAAGCCTCTTTCAGGCGCTCATACTCAGGGACAACCTGACGCAGAATACCATCTTTGGACGCTTTGATGCTGACATAACCACGCGGTGGCTCAATGCCGTTGGTGGCATTGGAGATTTGCGATGAAGTCTCAGATGGCATCAATGCAGACAGCGTGGAGTTACGTAGACCATGAGTCTGAATGTCTTTACGCAGCGTTTCCCAGTCGTAATGCAAAGGTTCGTCGCTGATGGTATCCAAATCTTTTTTGTAGGTATCGATCGGCAGAATACCCTGTGAGTAAGTGGTTTCGTTAAACCACTGGCAAGCCCCTTGCTCACGGGCCAGCGCGTTTGAGGCTTTCAATAAGTAGTATTGAATCGCTTCAAAAGTGCGGTGAGTCAGGTTATTTGCGCTGCCATCAGAGTAACGCACGCCATTCTTCGCCAGGTAGTAAGCAAAGTTAATCACGCCGATACCCAAGGTACGGCGGCCCATGGCACCACGTTTGGCTGCTGCGATAGGGTAATCTTGATAGTCGAGCAATGCATCCAGCGCGCGAACGGCCAGTACCGCCAAGTCTTCTAAATCATCTAGGCTATCGATGGCACCTAAGTTGAAAGCTGACAATGTGCAGAGTGCGATTTCGCCGTTCTCGTCGTTGATGTCGTTCAACGGTTTTGTTGGCAAGGCAATTTCCAAACACAGGTTTGACTGGCGTACCGGCGCAATCTTCGGATCAAATGGGCTATGTGTGTTGCAGTGATCCACATTCTGAATATAGATGCGGCCAGTGGAGGCGCGCTCTTGCATCATCAGAGAGAAAAGCTCAACCGCTTTGACACGTTGCTTACGGATGTTGCTGTCTTGCTCATATTTGACATAAAGGCGCTCGAATTCATCCTGATCGGCGAAGAACGCGTCATATAGCCCCGGAACATCGGATGGGCTGAACAGGGTGATATCTTCACCTTTCACCAAACGCTGATACATCAGTTTGTTGATTTGTACGCCGTAATCCATATGACGCACGCGGTTGCCTTCAACACCACGGTTGTTTTTCAGCACCAGTAAGCTTTCAACTTCTAAATGCCACATTGGGTAGAATAATGTCGCTGCACCACCACGCACGCCGCCTTGAGAGCAGGATTTTACCGCCGTTTGGAAGTGTTTGTAAAACGGGATACAGCCAGTATGGAAGGCTTCACCACCACGAATTGGGCTACCCAGTGCGCGGATACGGCCTGCATTGATACCGATACCGGCACGTTGTGACACATATTTCACAATGGCGCTGGACGTAGCATTGATAGAATCCAGACTGTCACCGCACTCAATCAACACGCAAGAACTGAACTGGCGGGTAGGGGTACGAACGCCAGACATAATGGGCGTTGGCAGCGAAATTTTAAACGTCGAAATGGCATCATAGAAACGTTTGATGTAATCCATGCGTGTTTCGCGTGGGTAGCCTGAGAAGAGGCAAGCAGAAACCAGCATGTACAGGAATTGGGCACTTTCATAGATCTCACCGCTGACACGGTTCTGCACCAGATATTTGCCTTCCAACTGCTTAACCGCAGCATAAGAGAAGTTCATATCGCGCCAATGGTCGATGAAAGTGTCCATCTGTTCGAAATCGTCTGCGGTGTAATCTTCCAGCAGATGTTTGTCGTATTTACCCATTTCCACCATCTTCGACACATGGGCGAAGAGTTTTGGTGGTTCAAACTGGCCGTAGGCTTTTTTACGCAGATGGAAAATCGCCAGACGCGCGGCTAAATATTGATAATCTGGCGCGTCACGGGAGATCAGATCTGCTGCGGCTTTGATGATGGTTTCATGGATATCGGCCGTTTTAATGCCATCATAAAACTGAATGTGCGAACGCAATTCTACTTGAGATACTGAGACGTTATGCAAACCTTCCGCAGCCCAGTCGATGACGCGGTGGATTTTATCCAGATTGATGCGCTCTTTGCTGCCATCACGTTTAGTAACAAGTAGACTTTGGTTCATGTGATCTTTTACCTTCCATGCGTTCATATCCTGTTAACCATGCCAATAGCGCGCTGAATTATCAGACAGCGAGTAGTGTCATTGTTCAGTATGTAAACACAATATATAGGGGGTGGGTGTTGGTTAGATAACAAGATAGTGAGTATTGTATCTTTTAGCAAGTGAACAAGATCGGATAATTGTGTGGATAACTTGGGGGTGAATTGTTACGAAATGCTCTCAGCCTGCGCCATGACTGGTGCTTACCTCCCTGTGATCTAGGGGATAAGATTTTACTGAAAATCTTAAAAATTTGATCGTTTGACGGTTTATTAAACATTAGAAAAAAACAGTATTACTTATCGCTTTTATTGCTTAAAAAAACCGTTTCTGCCCGATTTTATGCTTGACGATGTATAAAGTCATAAATGGGTACACCTTAACGTCACTCATGGGGCCGTATTTGGGCCATGGGACAAACATCATTGGCGCTGCGATTTGGCGTAAGAACGCCAATGATGAAGGTCAATTACTGACTGTCTCGCTGAGTATGTACCATGTAGTTGACATCGACGTTACGACCCAGCTTAAAGTGGTCTGTCAGCGGATTGTAGTGCAACCCGATAATGTGGCGTTCCAGCAATGAGGTTTTATCCACCCAGCCGATGAGTTCTGATGGGCGAATAAACTTTTTCGAATCATGAGTGCCTTTCGGCACCATTTTCAGAACATATTCCGCGCCGACAACAGCCATCAACCAAGATTTGGTATTACGATTAATGGTTGAAAAGAACACATGACCACCCGGTTTGACCAATTGCGCGCAGGCACGGATAACGGAAGCCGGATCAGGCACGTGCTCGAGCATTTCCATGCAGGTTACTACATCGTAATGTTGCGGGTGTTTTTGTGCGTGTTGTTCCACCGTTTCCTGCACATAATCCAGTTTGGTGCCCGTTTCCAGCGCATGCAGGCGGGCCACTTGCAGGGGTTCATAGCCCATATCCAGCCCTGTGACGTTTGCGCCTTCATGTGCCATGCTTTCCGCCAGAATACCGCCACCGCAACCGACGTCTAATACGTTCTTACCGAAGATGCCGCCGGAGCGCTGCAAAATATAGTCCAGACGCAGGGGATTAATACGATGGAGAGGTTTAAACTCACCTTCCAAATCCCACCAGCGGGAAGCAACAGCTTCAAATTTAGCGATTTCTTGCTCGTCGACATTATGATGAGGAGTCGGGGTCTCTGCACGCATGAAGAATTCTCACTGTTCTGTTTCTTTGCGCGGATTATACATGTTCCCTATCAATAGGGGCAGTTTTGTGTCTATGACTGAGGTGTCGCGCAGTTTGTCCCGAGAGTCGGGGAGATTGTCGTTAGCGTAATGTAGTTTCGCCAAAATTTGGGTTTTGTGATATAGTTTCGTACCTTTAAATCCGGTAATTAGTAGAGGGATAGCGGCTCAATGAGCGACCTTGCCAGAGAAATAACACCGGTCAACATCGAGGAAGAGCTGAAAAGCTCCTATCTGGATTATGCGATGTCCGTTATTGTCGGACGTGCTTTACCAGATGTCCGGGATGGACTGAAGCCGGTTCACCGTCGCGTACTGTTCGCGATGAATGTACTGGGCAATGACTGGAATAAACCATACAAAAAATCGGCCCGTGTAGTTGGGGACGTTATCGGTAAATATCACCCGCATGGTGACAGCGCGGTCTACGACACAATCGTGCGTATGGCCCAGCCGTTTTCACTGCGCTATATGCTGGTGGATGGGCAGGGTAACTTCGGTTCCGTTGATGGCGACTCCGCCGCAGCGATGCGTTATACCGAAATCCGTATGTCTAAAATTGCTCACGAATTGTTAGCGGATTTAGAAAAAGAAACCGTCGACTACGTGCCAAACTATGATGGCACTGAGCAGATCCCTGCCGTTATGCCTACGCGTATCCCTAACCTGTTGGTGAATGGTTCGTCAGGTATTGCCGTCGGGATGGCAACCAATATTCCGCCACATAACCTTTCTGAGGTTATTGATGGCTGTTTGGCTTACATCGAAGATGAAAACATCAGCATCGAAGGGCTGATGGAGTATATCCCTGGGCCAGACTTCCCCACTGCTGCGATTATCAATGGTCGTCGCGGTATCGAAGAGGCCTATCGTACTGGCCGTGGCAAGGTGTATATCCGTGCCCGTGCTGAAGTCGAAGCTGATGCAAAAACGGGCCGTGAAACTATCATTGTTCACGAAATTCCGTATCAGGTGAATAAGGCGCGGTTGATTGAAAAAATCGCCGAGCTAGTAAAAGAAAAACGTGTTGAAGGCATCAGCGCGTTACGTGATGAGTCGGATAAAGACGGCATGCGTATCGTGATTGAAATCAAACGTGATGCGGTTGGTGAAGTGGTGCTTAACAACCTCTATTCGCTGACACAATTGCAGGTGACTTTCGGTATCAATATGGTGGCTCTGTCTCAAGGGCAGCCTAAATTGCTTAACCTGAAGGACATTTTGGTTGCCTTTGTGCGCCACCGCCGCGAAGTGGTAACACGTAGGACTATTTTTGAACTGCGTAAAGCACGTGACCGTGCGCATATCCTTGAAGCACTAGCGATTGCATTGGCTAACATCGATCCAATTATCGAATTGATTCGCCGTGCAGCAACGCCTGCGGAAGCCAAAGCGGGCTTGATTGCCAGCCCGTGGGAGTTAGGTAACGTTGCGGCCATGTTGGAACGTGCCGGTAATGACGCCGCTCGCCCAGAGTGGCTAGAAGCAGAATTCGGTATTCGCGATGGCAAGTATTACCTCACCGAGCAGCAAGCTCAGGCAATTTTGGATCTGCGTTTGCAGAAACTGACCGGCCTAGAGCATGAAAAACTGCTGGATGAGTATAAAGAACTGCTGACCTTAATTGGTGAATTGATCTTTATTCTGGAAAACCCAGAGCGCTTGATGGAAGTGATCCGCGAAGAGCTAGTGGCGATTAAAGAGCAGTATAACGATGCACGTCGTACTGAAATAACCGCCAATACCTCCGATATCAACATCGAAGATCTGATTAATCAGGAAGATGTGGTTGTGACGTTATCTCATCAAGGTTACGTCAAATATCAACCGTTGACAGATTACGAAGCTCAGCGCCGTGGTGGTAAAGGTAAATCGGCTGCACGTATCAAAGAAGAAGACTTCATTGATCGTCTGCTGGTGGCCAACACCCACGATACTATTTTGTGCTTCTCCAGCCGTGGCCGTCTCTATTGGATGAAGGTCTATCAGTTGCCGGAAGCCAGCCGTGGCGCGCGTGGTCGCCCGATCGTCAACTTATTGCCGCTTGAACCGAATGAGCGTATCACCGCGATTCTGCCAGTGCGGGAATATGAAGAAGGTCGCCACATCTTTATGGCAACCGCCAGTGGTACAGTGAAGAAAACCGCGTTGACCGAGTTCAGTCGCCCACGCAGTGCCGGCATTATTGCCGTCAATCTGAATGAAGGCGATGAGCTGATTGGCGTGGACCTGACGGATGGCAGCAACGAAGTCATGCTGTTCTCTGCATTGGGTAAAGTGGTTCGCTTCCCAGAAACGCAGGTTCGTTCGATGGGCCGTACCGCAACCGGTGTACGTGGTATCAACCTCAATGGCGATGATCGAGTTATCTCTCTGATTATCCCTCGTGGTGATGGCGAAATCTTGACCGTGACTGAAAACGGTTATGGCAAACGTACTGCGGTGGAAGAATATCCAACTAAGTCACGTGCGACTCAGGGGGTTATCTCCATTAAAGTCAGTGAGCGTAATGGTAAAGTTGTCGGTGCCGTTCAGGTTGCACCAACCGATCAAATCATGATGATTACTGATGCTGGTACCTTGGTTCGTACCCGCGTGTCGGAAGTGAGCATTGTGGGTCGTAATACCCAAGGTGTGACGCTTATCCGTACTGCGGAGGATGAGCATGTGGTCGGTCTGCAACGTGTCGCAGAACCTGAAGAGGATGATGATATCCTTGAGGGCGAATCCTTGGAAGGTGAAGAGGGCGGTGATGAAAACACCACGCCTAACGCGCCAGAAGATGATTCTGATGCCGACGCTGAAGATGACAACGTATAACGTGTAAAAGTATGAAAACAAAAGCCAGCCATCGTGCTGGCTTTTTTATGTGTTATGGGTAGTGTATTCTGTCAACCACGCAGCCTCTCCGGCGATGCTCGACCAGGTATCAGTTTGAAATATCTTTCTTCATTTCGCACGACACTAAAAATCTCCCGCTACCTCTTTCGGGTATTGGCTATCATGCTATGGTCGCTGGGCGCATTACTGACGACGTTTTATCTCCTGAACATTTTGAATGAGAAGAAATCTGATATTCGTCAAGAATATAATACTAACTTTGAACTGGCACAGAGCTTCTTCAGGCACTCGTCGGACACTATCCGTGATATTAAATATATGGCGGAAAACAAGTTAAAGCAGGATTCTGCGAGCAGTGATATTGCGTCGGGCGCGTTTGTCAAAAATAAAACAGCCCCAAAATTTTATCCCCTCAATCCAGATGCCGATTGTGCGGCACTCAGTTCATCTCGTTACTCGTCATTAAGCTCGCTCAGTAACCTTATCCTGTTTTGGAAAGAAAATTTTGCCGCTGCATATGACCTGAACCGCATTTTCTTTATTGGCAGTGACACATTGTGCATGGTGGATTTCGATATTCGTAACACACCAATGGATCAAGAAAATCTACTTAAGTCAATGAATGAACATGTTTTAAGCTATAAGGATGCAGACAATCAAGACAAGGATGACGCATTTTATTGGGTGGTCCCAGGAGTTCGCCCAGAAATTGGCACATTGTATGTTTTTAGCCCGTTATATGTGGGCAGCAAGTTAGAAGCATTTATTGGCACTGAGCAAACTATTCGCCTAGAAGATTTTATCTCCTCGGGGCCGCTACCGATTGGTGTGACTTTGCTGGACCAGGACAATGCGCCGGTCTTGCAGTTGGTCACGGGTGAACGCCACGCTTCAATGCTGGATAATTATCCAGATAGTTCCTCCTATTTTGGTTATGTTGATGATTATAATGATCTGATTTTGAAAAAGAATTTGCTGCCTTCTACGCTAAGCATCACTTATTCTTTACCCGTCAAAACAATAATAGAAACAATCAAACTATTGATTTTCAATGCAATACTGCTAAACATTCTTTCTGCAGTGGTGATTTTCACTTTGGCTTGGCTGTTTGAGCGGAAAATGTTTCATCCGGCGGAAGATAACGCCTTGAGGCTGGAAGAGCATGAGCAGTTCAACCGTAAAATTGTCGCCTCCGCTCCAGTGGGAATATCTATCCTGCGTATCAGTGATGGAACCAATATTCTGAGTAATGAGTTAGCGCATAATTATATTAATTTGCTAACGAACGAGGACCGAGAACGTATTACGCGAATAATCTGTGAGCAGCAGGCAAATTTTGTCGATGTGATGACCAGTAATAATAATAACCTGCAGATTAGTTTTGTTCATTCTCGCTACCGCAACGAAGATGTTGCCATTTGTGTACTAGTGGATGTCAGTTCACGCGTCAAAATGGAAGAGTCACTGCAAGAAATGGCCGCAGCAGCAGAGCAGGCCAGCCAATCAAAATCGATGTTTTTGGCCACGGTTAGCCATGAATTACGCACTCCTTTGTATGGGATCATTGGTAACCTCGATTTATTGCAAACCAAAGAACTTCCCCACGGAGTGGAACGCTTGGTGACGGCGATGAATAACTCCTCCGGCCTATTACTGAAAATTATCAGTGACATACTCGACTTCTCTAAAATTGAATCTGAACAACTGAAAATTGAGCCAAGTGAATTTTCTACCGTCGAAGTGATAACGCATATCTCTGCCAATTACCTCCCTTTGGTGGTTAAAAAACAATTAGGATTGTACTGCTTTATTGAGCCGAATGTGCCACGAATGATGATGGGCGATCCTGTTCGCCTGCAGCAAGTTATTTCTAACTTACTGAATAACGCGATTAAATTTACCGATACCGGCTGCATTATCCTGCAAGTGCGGGTGCGCGGCGATTATTTGGAATTCAGGGTTCGAGATACAGGCGTAGGGATTAATTCACGCGAGATAAATCAGCTTTTTGATCCCTTCTTCCAGAGCGGTACCGGTGTGCAGCGTCACTTCCAAGGGACCGGTTTAGGTTTAGCTATCTGTGAGAAACTGATCAACTTGATGGACGGGGATGTTGAAGTGATTTCTGAACTGGGGATGGGCAGTATTTTTGCTTTTCGACTTCCCCTCTATCTAGCCGAGAATCACTCCCAAGCCAATAGTACCCTGTTGCCGCAGAGTGATCGTTGGCAAGGAAAAACAGTATGGTTGGATATTCGTAATGCGCGCTTAGAGCAATATCTATTTGATTTACTGGGCCATTTTGGTGCAACAGCGCGGCGTTACAGCCTTGATGAGCCTTTGGGCAATCAAGTGCTTGTTTGCGATTATTTACCACAAATTAGCGCACCCTCATCGACATGGATTCAACTATCCATCGAACATATCGGCTTACCACAAGAGACACGCCCTGGTTATTGGTTGCTGAGCACCTCTACGCTGCTCGAAATTATTCCACTACTGGACCGCATTTTGTTGGAAGCTCGCCAAGTAGCCGAAAATACAACATTGCAGTTACCCGTATCGAAAGCCAGTCAGGATGATAATGCGGATATGCATATTCTGGTGGTGGATGATCACCCAATCAATCGTCGATTACTGGCTGATCAACTCACTGCATTAGGTTATCAGGTCATGACCGCGAACGATGGGTTGGATGCTTTAGCAGTGCTAAGTGGTAATCACATCGATATCGTGCTAACTGACGTCAATATGCCGAATATGGATGGCTATCGACTCACTCAGCGTATAAGGCAGTTGAATCAACATTTCCCTGTTATCGGCGTTACTGCAAATGCATTAGCGGAAAGTAAGCAGCGTTGCCTTGAAGCCGGTATGGATAACTGCTTATCTAAGCCTGTTACTCTAGATACATTGCGGCAGATGATGCAGTATTACGGTGATAAGGTCCGGCGCTCACGCTAAACCCTTCGTCCTTGACGCTACAGCGGTGTTAGCGGCGCTCGCTCACCCGAATCACTTACATAAGTAAGCTCATCGGGATTCACTCGCTTGCTGCCTTGCTGTAACGGCAATGACTTTGGGTTATAACTTTAGTTGGTTATAAATTAAGAGTGATAGTGCTGATGCTAACCCCTTCGTCCTTGGCGCTACAGCGGTGTTATCGGCGGTCGCTCACCCGAATCACATACATGAGTATGCTCATGGGGATAATATTAGGAATGAAAAAGATTAATTAATAACCCGAATGAATAGGTGAGGGGAAATAAATGAACCCAGTACTGCGAGCAATACTGGGTTTAGGAAAACTATTCTTCTTTATTAACCTGACTGATGGTGACAGATGAAAGATAGTTTAACAGGGCGATATCATTATCGACGCCCAGTTTCAGCATCGCTGATTTCTTCTGGCTACTGATAGTTTTAATACTACGATTCAGTTTTCTCGCTATCTCGGTCACCAAGAAACCTTCAGCAAATAACCGCAATACTTCACTTTCTTTAGGCGATAAACGTTTATCACCGTACCCATTAGCACTGATCTTCTCAAGCAATTTAGCAACACTTTCAGGGGTAAATTTCTTCCCTTTCTGTAATGCGGCCAATGCCTTAGGTAAATCAGCCGGTGCACCTTGCTTTAAGACAATCCCATCAATATCTAAGTCCAACACGGAACTGAGAATAGCGGGGTTATTATTCATGGTGAGAACAATTATGGCTAAATCAGGATAATGACGTTTTATATATTTTATCAGTGTGATGCCATCACCATACTTGTCTCCAGGCATGGAAAGGTCGGTAATTAACACGTTGGCATCAAGCTTAGACAAATTGTTAATCAGTGATGTTGAGTCTTCAAATTCCCCAACAACGTTGACCCATTCAATTTGTTCCAGTGACTTTCGGATGCCAAACAAAACAATTGGATGGTCATCAGCAATAATTACATTAAGGTTGTTCATGTTTATGGGTTACCTTGCTGCAACAGTCTGGTGACGAAAGAATCAATTTGACTGATGCTATTTTCGATCTTCAACCGATCGCCATCTGCGATATGCTGTTCTAATGTTTCACATAGCTGCTTGCCGAGTACCAGATTCAACATAGCAAATACGCCTTTCAATCGATGTGCAGTCTGCGAAAGTGATATGAAATCACGTTGCTGAACTTCAGTATACAGTTTCTTCAGATCTACCGGTACTGTCTCAACGAATAAGGAATAATAGTCGCTGGATTTTAGTTGTTGCTCATAGACACTTATATCATCTTCAGCAATAGTATCAGGCTCTTCCAGAGATTCATCTGATAAAATCCGTTGTTCGATTAATAATAATATTGCATCAATGACTGCGCTACCTAAATTATAATTTACCCGGATATAATTATCCTGCAACTGTTGTAAGCCAATTTCGTCTGATGTCAATAATAAAGTATAATTTTCATAATGTTGTGAATTATCCGTTAAGGTAACGTCGTAATCTCTACCCGGTAGGCGATCATCCGCAATAATACAGCTAGCACCAAATGAACTCAATAATGTGGTGATGATCGAACGGACTTCCTCTGAGGTGATATCTAATAATGCGGTAACGCCATCTAATAATTTCTCTTGCTCTTCTTCCTGCGAATTATCGACAGCCATCGTTACGCGGATGGTATAACGTGTACCTATATCGATTTTACTGCGAATCTCTAATTGGCCGTTTAACTTCCTACATAACTGGTTACATAAAAAGAACGTCAGCCCAGAGCCGTGATTGTATCTATCGACCAGTGTTTGGCTGAGGAAAGGATAATTTAGATTACTGATCTCTTCATCCGATATACCGACACCTGTATCCGTTATCTGAATAATCAGTTGTTCAGGGTGCTCTGGTTCGTGGCTAACATTGAGTGTAATTTTACCGTAATCAGTCGTGATGATGGAATAATGGAGTAACAGCGAAATTATTTTACGTAATACATTCTCATCACCAGTGTAATTCTGATCAATATCGGCACTGTAGTGATTAAAGAGCGTTAATCCTTTCTGATTTATTGCGGGTAGTATTTCTAACAGCAGGGCGTCGATTAATGCAGAAAGAGAGAATGTATGTTGCTCTGGCTGCCAATCTTGCGTTTCCAGTCGTGTGAGCAGGGTTATGTTATCAATCAATTCGATAATGGCATCAGATTGTGTAATCAATTGGGCTGTCAGTGCTTGCTGCTGCTGTGAGTCAGTCGTGCTTCGTAACGTATGAGCAATTTGATTCAGTGTATTAACAGGCTGATTCAGCTCAATGCCTAAATTATGCAACATCAGTTTTCTGGCTTGCAGACTCTTGTCATATTCGCGCCTTGCCTGTTGCAGCTTTTTATTCACTAAGACCTCTTTATCCTGATCATGAAGCAGGAAGAGGTAGGTTTCCGGTGAAATTTGGCTGCGGAACATACGGATTTCATACACTTCGTTATTGACCGTGCCTTGAATCACACCATGGTGTTGTTCAGCCATATGCGCAATTTTTTGCAAATTAAGGTGTGGCATCAAATTATCTGCAATTTGATTACTGGCGATGATCGTGTTGTTGCTGAAGTTATAGACCAATAATCCTTGCGGGAGGCTAGTGATAATTTCTTGGCTCAGTGATTTCTGTGTTTCTAATTTCTCAACAATATCAGCGCTAGGGCGAACATACTGACGACGAACAAAATAGATGCCCAGCACGGCTAACACCAGCAATAATATATTGCTGAGAATCAACCAGAAGTTGTTTTTCAGTAAGTCCATGGCTAATTGGTTAATGGGGACACGGTAAACAATTTTCAGTGTGGCATTTGCCAATGGTGCAGAAAATTCGACCCAATAGCCATTGAGCTCCACGCTGGCGGCGACAATATCTTCAGGAGCCATACCTTCATTAATGGGTGTTTTGTCCTTTTGCAGCAGGAAGTTAGAACGCGCCATATTGGGGGGAATTAAGTCATTAATGGGCAGATCAAACGCGATAACCGTTGCTAAATGGCCTGGGTGATTAAAGGTGGTCCGTAGCGTGAAATAGTAGGCGTTCTGGAAACGTAATTTGCGTAGCGGTGAGAAACTCTCACGTTCATCTAAGGTATTCGCCTGTTGCAACATTTCTGCTCGGCGTGATTCTGCCGCCACTGTCAGGTAACTTTCTTTAAATCGTGACGTGACTTCTTTGAGTGCTTGAGTGGTGACCAATGTCAGGCTATTGTCTTGACCGTTGAGATAATACATTGAGTAAGTGTCATTTTGTGACCCCCAATGGCTATCAAGATAGTCTGACATCGCTAGCGCTGTTACCAGAGTGGCTTGTTCGTGGTTACCAAAAATGACGGTATCCGTTTTTCTGCGTGGCTTCTCGATATAGTAAATATCGGGGCGTAGGCGGACTTCTTGCGCTGAAAGAATCACCTTCTCAGCCAATTCTGGATTATTCGCTAAATCATAGAGCTGATAAGTGTGATAGCGATAATCATCGATACGTTGCTGCAAACCACTGGCGATATAAGTTAATGCATGTTTCTTTTCTGTCAGATAAGCATTGGTATAGTTATAACCATACAGCCCAAAGGTGATGAGCAGTAATACGATAAACAGCCAGAAGTAGCGCGTTATCTTAGCTGAATGGGTAGATGGCGAGTTATTTTGCATAAAGAGACGGCATATTCCTGGGTTAGCGCGTGACGGCTCGGGCACTGGCAGTGACGGCCAGTAATAACAGTGCCACACAGCCAAAAGCGACCGATAAACTACTCAGTTGTGCAACAAAACCAATCACTGCGGGGCCAGCAAGTATACCGGCATAACCGATGGTGGTAATGGATGCCACCGCCAGATTGGCTGGCATTACGGTTTGGTTACCTGCTGCCGTGAACAAAATAGGCACCACATTTGATGCACCTAATCCCACGAGCATAAAACCAATAATCGCGGCAATGCTGCTATCAACACTGATTGCGGTGATAATCCCTATCGCAGCACACAGACTGCCCCCGAATAATACCTTATATCGGCCCAAGGCATTCACTATTCGGTCACCATTTAAGCGACCCAGTGTCATGGCGATCGCAAATACAGCATAGCCCATGCCAGCTTGCGCGGTTTCCATACCCCGTAATGTCGTCAGGAAAACAGCACTCCAGTCCAGCATTGAGCCTTCCGCTAGAAACATCACAAAACATAAAAATCCGATAAACATGACCCAACCACGTGGCCAAACAAACAGTGGGCCATCATGAGGGTCACCACTGCCTTGTAACAGGTTTTTATTGGCGCTTAGCAACAGGATTATCATTAATGCTACAGCCACTAATATTGCCATCAGTGGCGTAAGGCCTAGCCACAGCAACGCGCTGACACCACCTGCACCGGCAATGCCGCCGACACTAAATAGCCCATGGAAACCTGACATCATCGCGCGGCCACTGGCTTTCTCAACGATCACCGCCTGAATATTCATCGCGACATCGATGATACCCATTGCCGCCCCAAAAACTAACAACGCCAAGGCCATCGTGAGTGGGGTACTCATCAGCGCGAGCAAGGGAAGATCGAGGCACAATATCGCCCCCGCCAGTAAAATCACGGCTCGGCATCCCCATTTTGCAGTAAGTACACCCGTTAGAGGCATTGCCATCATCGATCCAACGCCAATACACAGCAGCAGTAAGCCCAACGACGCGTCATTAAGATCGATACGCTCCTTAGCAAATGGCACCAAAGGTGCCCAAGCAGCCATACCTAATCCGGCGATGAAGAATGCCAATCGAGTCGAGATTTGCTGTGGAACACCAGGCTGCATCGTTTGTCGATGTTCTGGTTGTTGGTTGACTAATGGCTGGCTGACCAATTGTGGGTCGATCGGCTGTTGATTGATCGACTGTTGATTGGCGGACTGTTGGCGTATTTCGCTGCTCATGACGTATTAGAATCTGTGATTGGAGTAAACGATCAGTAAAGAACGATCAATATAGACTGACGTTTCTATCACAAAGCGAAATGCGGGTCGAAGGGATTTATCTGATTAGCGGAATAATCGATGACTTAATCCCCAGTTGTCTGCTCAGAACTCAATTTTGCTTAAATATCAAACAATGAAAAATTAAGCCAACACATTCAAAAATCTGAACTATGGTGAGCATTAATTTGACTTAAGGAAAGACTATAGAAATGAATTTACATTAAAAATATTAATGATTATTGATTGCGGAGAAGAAAAGGCATTCAGTATGAAATATCATGTTACATTGACGCTAGTATCAATAAAAATCAATAATTATCAATTAATTGATTGTTGGTTTTTTGATTTAAAGAGTTGGGTTTGAGAGTATTTCTACCAATTTGAATTCTTAATGTGTGCCAATTAAATGGAAAATATCATTGTACAGTTAGTGAGTTGTCTACTTATATGTAAGTAGTGATTCGCCAATTTACTATTTGAAATCACATTAAAAGTTAAATATAAAAAATGTAACGTATCGATTTCGCTGATTCCTTTGCGGTTGTTAACCACACCAGAAACAAGCTTAAACCCTCCTGTGCGAGGCGTTTATTTTATCCTCCAGCGTCCGACTTATCAGGGTCCCCCCCGGTATGTTCTTACGTGGAGATAGTGTCTTGCTTGATTTTTGAGGTTAACCATGGCGAATCCAACCACAGCGTCAATTGACATTATTTCTCGCCAAAATGGGGCGATGATCTCGCATGTTACGGGTCAACAGCAAATTGTTGTATTGAATGAACTGAGTATTGTGCGTATCCACGGTACGCCAGCCATGGTGGCGAGCTATGAGCGCCAAGGCAGTGATCTGATTTTGCACATGAAAGATGGCACTACTGTGCGTTATCAACACTTTTTCACCACTGACGGTGAAGGAAATTTCAGCGAGTTGGTGTTCGATGACGGCATCAATCCGCCAGTACATGCTTCCTTCCCTGCTGCTATGGGGGCCGCAGTTGCCGGAGACATCGCCTTAGTGCCTGAATTTACCTCGATTGATAGCGTCGCGGGATTGGCATTAGGTAGCAGCACAAGTTCCGCAGGGTTGTTGGCTGGCGCATTGGGCTTTTTGGCGATCGCTGGGGGAATTGGTATAGCGGCATCGCACGGTGGCAGTAACCATTCGAATGATAGCAGTTCAGGTGGCAATAACGGTGGTAACAACGGCGGTAACAACGGTGGCAATAACGGCGGTAATAACGGCGGTAACAATGGTGGTAATAACGGCGGCAACAACGGTGGGAATCAAGCGCCAACACTCACCATCGCCCCTTTAGGCACCGATAACCGCCTCAATAGTGTTGAAGTCAACCTCAACCAAACGCTGAGCGGTAAGACAACCGGCATTGCGGCGGGGCAGTTGGTCAATGTCAAAATCAATGGTTTTACCTACACCACGACTGTTGCGGCTGACGGCTCATGGACGCTTTCGTTGCCCTCAAGCATGTTACACGGCTTACATGACGGCAGTTATAATGTGGTGGTTTCCGTTAGCAATGGCAGTGGTCAAACGGTAGAGAAGACCTTGACGGTGGTGGTTGATACTACCCCTCCTACGCTGACCATTTCGCCCGTCGCGGATGATGGCATCATCAATCTGAACGAGTCACTCCATACCGTGGTCATCAAAGGCACCTCAACAGCCTTGGGGGCGATAGTCACGGTGATGTTTCACGGTAAAACCTATACCGGCAAAGTGCAAAGTGATGGTTCTTGGCAGGTCGATCTGCCTGCTGGCGCGTTGGTGGGAGTGAGTGATGGCCTACAATCAATCACCGCCACGGTAACTAACGGGGCCGGTAATAGTGCCACCACGACGAGTAATGTCACACTCGACGCTAATCCGCTCAACTTGCCCTCATTAAACTTCAATTCATTTGCGACTGACGACAACCTCAATGGTGCTGAACAGAAGGTTAACCAGACGGTTAGTGGTACCTCGAGCCACATTGAAGCCGGCCAATTGGTTTACATCACGCTGAATAATAAGACGTATACCGCGACCGTTGGGGCTGACGGCACATGGAGTACGCAAATTCCTGCGGCTGATTTGGCGATGATTGCCAATGGCACGACCTCACTGAAGGCCTCCGCAACCGATATCGCGGGCAATCCAAGCAGCGCAACTAAACCCCTTGTTGTAGACAATACCCAAGTAGGGCTGGGTGTTCACCCCATCACTGGCGATAATCTGATTAGCCTGTCCGAGTCGCAGAGCGGTATTACGGTCAGTGGTACTTCCTCGGGTTTACCGGCTTTAACGCCTGTGACGGTGACGCTCAATAACATTCTTTATATCACTACCGTGGATGGGAATGGCAACTGGAGCGTGCAGATCCCAGCGGGTCAATTGGCCTTGCTGCCTGATGGGCAAATTACGTTAAACGTACAAGCCCCAGGTGCGGCAGACGTTAATCTTCCGCTGGGAATTTATATCCATAATGTCCCCGCAGCCACCTTCAACACGCCTTTTGTTGATGGCAAGCTAAACGGTATTGAGGTCCAGAGCGATCAGACAATTTCGGGGGCTACGGGGGCTAATGGCGCGGGGCAGACGGTTGTGGTCAGTTTCAATGGCGTAACTTATCATCCCGTCGTGGCTTCAGATGGCAGCTGGTCGTTGACGCTGCCAGCGGCGACATTACAAGCGCTTGGGCAAGGCACATTGTTGCTGAGTGCCACTGCTACGGATGCGGCGGGCAACACCAGTCAAATTTCATTGCCGGTGATTGTCGATACGCAAGCACCTTCATTGGTCGTCAACCCCGTTGCGGGGGATGGCATCATCAATGCCCTTGAAGCCAGTGCGTCTGTCATCGTCAGTGGCAGCAGCCCAGATATTGGGGCGAGTGTGTTGGTCAGCTATGGCGGGAAAAACTACGTCGCGCAGGTCAGCGCAATAGGGACGTGGCAGGTGAGTATTCCCGCCGCCGATCTTGCGCTACTGGCAGACGGAAGCCGCCCCTTAACGGTCACTATTACCGATGCGGCAAACAACAGCACCACGGTCACTTCAAACGTGACGTTGGATGCTAACCCAGCCAATTTACCGACACTGACCGTTAATTCCTTTGCGGGCAACGACATCCTTGATGGCGCAGAACAAAAGGTCGATCAACTGATCAGCGGCATGACCCAACATGTGGAAGCAGGCCGCACTGTCAGCATTACGCTCAATGGCAAAACCTACACGGCGACAGTCGGGGCCGATGGCAGTTGGCGTACCCATGTGAGCGCCGTTGATCTGGCTTTATTAGCCAACGGTAGCACCAATATTGTGGCGACAGTCAGTGATGCTAATGGCAATCCAGTGACGGAAACCCACGGGATCACCGTCAATAACCTGTTGGCGGGGCTGGGTATCACGCCACTGACAGGGGATAACCGGATTAACGCGGTTGAAGCCGCAGCGGGTGTGACGGTCAGCGGGACGACAACCAATGTGAATGTGGGCCAAACAGTCACCCTGACGCTGAACGGCAAAAACTATACGGCGACAGTGGGTGTCGGTGGCAGTTGGAGCACGCAGATACCGGCAGGGGATTGGGCAAAGTTGGCTGATGGTAATGCGACATTATCGGCCACGACCACGGATGCTGCAGGTAACCCAGTTAACAGCACGGCAACGTTGGGGATTTATATCCATACGTTACCTATCGCCAGCCTGACGTTACCCTTTACGGATGGCACGCTTAATGGTGTAGAAACCGCCACAAGCCAAACATTAACCGGTAACACCGGTGTGGCGGGGAACGCCCAGTTGGTTACCGTGAAATTGGCAGGCGTGACTTACACTGCCAGCGTTGCAGCAGATGGCAGTTGGTCATTGTCGTTACCCACCAATGTGCTGCAAGGGTTGGGACAAGGTAACCAGCCGTTGGTGATTACTGCCACGGATGTGGCGGGTAATACCCATACGTTGAACACGCAATTTAAAGTCGATACACAAGCCCCTGGGTTAATGGTCGATCCGATCGGTACCGATAATATTATTAATGCTGTCGAGGCGGCAGCGAGCATTGCGGTGAGCGGCAGTAGCACTGAAATCGGTGCGGTGGTGAAAGTCACTGTCGGGGGCCAGACCTATACCGCGCTGGTGCAACCTAATGGTCGCTGGAGCCTGAATATTCCGGCGGGAGCCTTTGCTTCACTCAGTGATGGCACTTATAGCGTGACGACGCAAGTGCAGGATGCGGCGGGTAACCGCACTACCGTGACACAAAATATGGTCTTGGATGCAGACCCACTTCATTTACCGACACTCACCATCAGCGCTTTTGCCGGTAACAATATTCTTGATGGCGCAGAGCAGAAGGCCAACCAAACAGTCAGCGGCACCACCACGGGCGTGGAGACAGGGCAGCAAGTCATCGTGTCGCTCAACGGCAAAACCTATAACGCCGTCGTCGACTCCTCCGGTCACTGGAGCATTCAAATCCCTGCGATTGATTTGGCCTTGCTGAATAACGGCGCGATTAATATTACAGCGGCCGTCAGCGACGCCAGCGGTAACAGTGCCAATGGCAGCCAAAGCATTGTGGTGAACAATGTACAAAGCGGGATCAGTATCAATCCCCTGACCGGTGACAACGTGATCAACGTGCAAGATATCACGGCGGGTATCCTGGTGAGTGGCACCACCAGCAATGTCAATCCGGGTCAACTTATCATCCTGTCACTCAATGGCAAAACCTACTCTGCCACTGTACTCGCAGGGGGAAATTGGAGTGTCAGTATTTCGCAGCCAGACTTGGCGCTGTTAATGGATGGCAAAGCGACGCTCACCGCCACAGGATCAGACAGCAATGGTAATGCCATTTCCACCAGCAGCGAGTTGAGTATTTATCTCCATAGCCTGCCGAATGTCACGCTTAATACGCTGTTCGGCGATGGCATTTTGACGCAAGCAGAGGCGGCGATTAGCCAGAGCTTGAGTGGCACGACCGGTACCACCGGTGCAGGGCAAACGGTCAAAGTGACAATTGGCGGGATAACTTATGCCGCCTCGGTCGGTAACGACGGACACTGGTCACTGACGTTGCCAACGAATGTCTTGCAAGGTTTAGCGCAAGGTGGACAGTCGCTCATTGTACTGGCTACCGATGCGGGCGGTAATTCCAGCAGCATCACGACTCCGATAGTCGTTGATACATTACCACCAGAATTGTCCGTGGGGCCGATAGCAACCGACGGTGTGATTAATGCCATTGAAGCGGCAGCGAATATTCAAATCTCCGGTACGTCCAACGAAATCGGCGCCAACGTCAATGTCACTATCAATGGTCAGGTGTATAGCGGTCAGGTCAGTAACACCGGCAGTTGGCAAGTGACCGTCATTGCGGCAGATGTTAGCAACTTACCCGATGGCGCGTTAACGGCCATTGCCAAAGTCACTGATGTGAGTGATAACCCTGCAAATGCGGGCCGTCAGGTGACCGTGATTGCTTCACCTGCTGATCAGCCTTCGCTAACCGTCGCGACGGTCACCAGCGATGACATCATTAATTATCAGGAAAGTCAGTCGGCGCTAACGATCCACGGCAATACCCAGCGTGTGCCTGCTGGCCAAACGGTGAGTGTCAGTTTGCACGGTAAAACCTATACCGGTGTTGTGCAAGCCGATGGAAGTTGGAGTGTTTCCGTTCCCGCGGGCGATGTGCAGGCGTTACCACAAGGCAGCAATACCATCAGTGCTACGGTGAAGGATGCGGCGCAAAACACTGCGAACAGTAGCCATAACGTCACCGTTGATACGCAAGCGCCGTTACTGACAGTTGATGTACAAACTAACCTGGATAACGTGTTAAATCTGGCCGATGCCTTGTTGGGCTTAGTGGTCAAAGGAACCTGCGCAGGTGATGTGGGATTAACCGTGACGGTCACGCTGAATGGACTGAATTATCAAACTAAAGTGCTCAGCGACGGCAGTTGGAGTCTGACTGTCCCCTCTACTGATTTACTGCTGTTGGGTGACGGCCCCTTGGTGGGCGGCGTAAAAGTCAGTGTGACTGATGCGGCGAATAATGAAAGCCACAGTGTCACCAATCTCACGGTTGCTATCAACAATGTCCCTACGCTGACCTTAGCACCGTTATTCACCGACAACATTTTGAGTGTCAGCGAGATAGGCGCGAACGTCACGTTAACCGGCAGCAGTACGCATCTGGCGGTGGGAACGGCAGTGGTGGTATCGATCGATGGCGCGAAATATAACGGCAGTGTCACGTCAGCCGGTGTTTGGTCGGTCAATATTAGTGCCACTGAGCTACAAAAACTGAGCGACGGCATCGCGAAAGTGACGGTGAGTGCCACGGACCCCAATACCGGCAACGATGCCTCGGCCAGCGCCAATTTGGATGTGTTGATCCATAACGTGCCCAATATCACGTTGCCTACCTTGCCGTTCGCCGATGGCTATCTGAATAAACTTGAAGCGGCGGCTAGCCAAATCTTGACCGGCAAAAGCGGCGCAATCGGCAGCGGGCAAACCATCATACTGAAAATCGATGGGGTGACTTATCCTGCCACGGTAGCTATTGATGGGACTTGGATCTGCACGCTGCCTGCCGGTGCGTTAAGCGCGTTACTTGATGGTCAGCACTCTATTTCCGTCACCATCACCGATCGGGTCGGGAATACCGATACTGAATTGTTTGAATTCAATGCCTTGGTCACCACGAATCCCGCCCCGACCATTGATGCCGGACCGATTGTTGGCGGTATTCTCAATGCCGCTGAAGCCGCCACCGATAAGGTACTCACGGGGAACACGGGCATTCTGGGCGATAACCAGCAAGTGACGGTGTATATCAATGGTACGGGCTATGCTGCGACAGTCACCGCGCAAGGTAAATGGACATTGAACTTGCCTGCGAGCGTATTAAAAGCCTTGCCGGATGGGGTATGGGACGTCACGGTGACTGCCAAAGATGCCGCCGGTAACCTCGGCTCTGTGCTTGATACTGTTGAGGTGATGACGCACATCTTACCGCATCCAACCCTGACGCTGCCTTTTGGTGATGGCACGCTAAATCTGGCTGAAGCCTTGTTAGGGCAAACATTGAAGGGCAGCACCGGTATCACGGGAAATGGGCAGACTGTGGTCATTTCTATTGATGGTCAGGTCATCCAAACCATCACTGCGGGTGTGGATGGTAGTTGGTCTCTGCCCCTGTTAACGGCACTACTCACAGGCCTAGCCGCTGGCCCGCACACTATCGGTGTTACCGTCACGGATCGGGGCGGTAACGTGGTCAATATTCTGCCGGACCAGCCTATCGTCTTTATTTCACAGCAAGCATTGCCGTCACCGTCATTCGACCCGCTTTCGTTTGGCGCAAGCGTCAACATTACGGAGGCTGGGGCCGCGATCACGATTACCGGTAAAACGGGGATCACGGGAAATAACCAAAATGTGCAGTTGAAGATTGATGTCGGTGGCATTGAATATCCTGGCGTGGTTAATCCAGCCAACGGCGACTGGTCGGTCACCCTTCCGGCGGGTGCTTTAAACGGCCTTACAAATGGTGCGCACCAAATCCATGTCACCGTCACCGATGCGGTGGGTAACAGCAATACCGGTTCAGTGAATTTTGACAGTTTCCTGACGCCGCCTTTGCCAACCATTAATCCGCTCCCCTTTGGTGCAGTGCTCAATTTAGTGGAAGCAGGCACGGCTCAAATACTGACGGGCACCACCGGATTGCTCAATACTTCGCAAGGGGTCGTTGTCACCCTTAACGGGAAACCCTATACCGCAAATGTGGATCCGGTGACGGGAATTTGGACGCTCACGGTGTCATCCGCCGATTTAAAACTCATCCCAGACGGCCAGCACGCAATCAACGTTGTGGTCACTGACGCGGGAGGCAATCAGGCCAGCAGTTCACTCAATATTGGCGTTGTCACGCACAATCTGCCGACGGTGACGGTAGATACCCCATCCTTTGGGCTTATCCTGGATTTTGCCGGCAGCAAAATACCTCAAACTATCACGGGTAGCACCACCAATGTGGCGGTGGGGAGCCAAGTCAACATTACCTTCGGTAGCCTGAATCTCACGGCGACGGTGGGAGCCGATGGCCGGTGGACAACGACAGTGGGGAGTGCGCAATTAGGTTCGCTTGGCACTGGAAACGTGGCTATCAGTGCGACAGTGAAGGACAGCGCCGATAACATCGGTCAGGCCGTCCCTGTCGACATTAACGTGAATATCGTTGCTCCGCTGGTGACGATGAAAATTGATGCCATTAACCAAAACAATATTATCAATGAACTCAGTGATCCCTCGGTTATTACCATCAGTGGGAAAGTCAGTAATACGGCCAGTGGTAGTGTTCTGCTCACGATCAATGGTGTCCCGATTGTCCCCGCTCCGTTGATTGGGCTGGATGGCAGTTGGTCAACGACACTGCCAAAAGCCAACCTCCCCGAAGGCAGTTATCAGATAATTGCGACCTTGGTAGGGGGGACTGCCACTGAGCAAGTCGGGCTATTGGTTGACCGTATTCCGCCAACACTGACGGTCTTGCCATTTGCGGTAGATAACACACTGAGCGCGCTTGAATCGAAGTTGCCACAACTGCTCAGTGGTACGGCATCATTGAGTGATATTGGCCGACCTATCACTATAACGCTTAACGGGAAAGACTATTCCGCGGTGATCCTGGCTGGTGGACTATGGAGTGTCACTATTCCGGCAGCAGACTTACAGACGTTGCCACAAGGGACGAATACCATCACCGTAACCCTGACTGATTTGGCGGGTAACAGCGTTGAGAAAACACCTACGCTGCAAGTGGATACGGTTCCTCCGTTGATCACGCTGGATGTCAGCTCACTGGTACTGAACAGCAATATTCTGGGCACACTGTTGTCGGGTACGGCATTAGGCGCGGAAGGGAAAACGTTAACTCTAACGCTGAATGGCACCACACTCATGGCCGTGGTGGGCAATGACGGCAAATGGAGTATTAACATCTTGCCGAGCGATATGGCGGGGATAGCGGACGGGCCGTTGGTCGCCGGAGTGAGTGTGACCGACACGGCAGGCAACACCAGCAATAGCAATATCACCGTGAATGTCGCGCTAAATTCGGGGCTGGCTGTCACCATTGATCCGTTGTTTAACGGGGGCTACCTGAATGCCGTTGGTGCATTAGTCGACCAAACGTTGTCAGGCACGGCATTAAATGCGGGTTTGGGGGCCAAAGTGCATCTGACCCTGAATGGCGTACTGCTCAGTGCTGATGTGGGGGCCAATGGTAAATGGACGCTGACCCTGCCTGCGGCACAGTTAGCGTTGCTCGGTGATGGCCCATTGGCCTTAAATGTCACTGTCACCGATGCCAATAATAATGTGGTCAACGTGGGCAGTGCCCCAATACTAAATGTACTGACGCACAATTTACCGGCTTTCGACCCGCTAACGTCGCTGATCGGTGGTGATGGCATCCTCAATGCCTTGGAGGCGGCGGCGACCCAGACGCTCGGTGGCGTCATACGTAATGTGGCTGTTGGGGCGACGGTCACGGTCACGATTGGGACAAATGTGCTCACCACACAAGTGCAAGCCGGCGGGGTATGGCAGGTCAGTGTGCTGCCTTCGCTGTTGAGTGGGTTACAGGATGGTAGCCTGCAAGTGGGCATTTCGGTCAAAGACGCCGCGGGTAATATCGCTGAAACACAGACGTCAGTGAACGTGCTGACGCACAATCTTCCGCAAATCACCCTTAACCCGATCTTTGGCGATGGCATTCTGAATATTAACGATCTTTCGGTAACACAGTTCATCAGTGGTACGGTTAAAAACCTGCCTGCGGGTGCTACGGTATCCATCCAATTGGGCACATTAACCTTACAGGCCACCCTCGACAGTAACGGTGCTTTTAGTCTGCCATTATCAGGGACATCATTAAGCGGTTTAGCCGCGGGTACATTGACAGCCACCGTGACGGTAACGGATATCGCCGGTAACACCAATTCGGCCACTCGCCCATTAATGGTGGATGTGACCGCGCCAGTTATCACGCTGAACCCGATTTTTGGTGATGGAAAACTCAGTTTGGCGGATACCGCTATTGGACAAATTATCGGCGGGACCGTCAGTGGTGTGACAGAGGGAACACAGGTCAGCGTGACTCTCGGCGGTAAAACCTTCTTTGCCACGACCACCGCGAATGGCAGTTTCACCCTGACCTTACAACCCGCTGATTTGACTGCACTGACTAACGGTAACCTGACCGTTCAAGTCTCGGTCACTGATCCGGCAGGGAACACCGGTACTGCATCTGGCAGCGTGAATGTCATTATTAGTAACCTACCGAAGCTGGTACTGGACCCCATTTTTGGTGACGGCTTACTGAGTATTCTCGATAGCCAAGCCATACAAACCATCAGTGGGACGGTGGTGAATGGCGTGCTGGGCACACAAGTATTGGTGAACATTGGCGGCACTCAATTAAGTGCGCTCGTCGGTGCTAATGGCGTATGGAGCCTATCCGTCCCCACCAATATATTGAGCACACTCTTGGATGGCAGCCAAACCATCAGTGCATCACTGGTGGATGGGGCCGGTAATACCAGCAGTGCCAACGGCTTAGTCAATGTCTTGATTCATGCGCAGCCGACCTTGACTGTCAATACGATTTTTGGTGATGGCATTCTGAGTGTGGCTGACTTGCTGGTGGCACAGACCATTAGCGGCACAACCACCAATGTGGCGCTGGGAACACAAATCCATGTCACGCTGAACGGCAAACCCTATACCGCCACGGTGGGTGCGGGGGGCAATTGGAGTGTGTTGGTTCAACCTATTGACCTCAAAGCCATGGTGATTGATACCAATCTGACGGTCAATGTGTCACTGCAAGATGCGGTGGGCAACCCCGCCTCGGGTACTGGCATCCTCAGTGTCATCTCCAATGGCATACCGACGCTAACACTGGATTCTATCTTTGGCGACGGCTTACTCAATGCCGCCGATGCACTGCTGACCCAAACGATCACCGGTCACAGTACCTTTGCGGCAGGGGCCACCGTCAATGTGAATGTCGGTAATCTGGCGCTGAGCACCACAGTGAAAGCCGATGGCACTTGGAGCATTTTGGTTCCTCCATCAGCCTTGGCGGGCCTACTGGATGGCAGCTTTACGGCGACAGCCAATCTCACCAATGCGGCGGGACACAGCGCAACGGTGTCTGCGCCTGTTTCTATCGGCATCAACGTGCCCACCATTACGCTCAATACCTTCTTTGCCACCGACCACTATCTCAACGGCGTTGAATCGACGACGGCGCAGGTGATTTCAGGCACCAGCACCCATGCCGCCGGCCTGCAAATCAAGGTCACGGTGGGTAATGCCAGCTTAACCGCCACCATAAACAGCGACGGTACGTGGAGTGTGCCAATTACGCCTTCGGCCCTCACTGGCTTACTGGATGGCTCGGCCAAAATTGGTGTCTCGGTCACGGATAGCGTGGGGAATACGGCGGCGGTTAACACTGATTTCACGGTGAAAACTCATGCGCTGCCGTTACTGGGCGTCGATGTGTTGGGGAATGTCGGCAATCTACTGTTACTGCCGGTCAATGGCCTGACTATTTCTGGCTCTAGCCTCAATTTGTTGCCTAATACCACGGTGAAAGTGGTGTTACTGGGCCACACCCTTGATGGGATCGTCGATAACACCGGCCATTGGAGCGTCAAGTTCTACGGCTCCTTCCTCAGTGGACTGAACTTATTAACCACCACGGTAGCCGTCTCCGTCACTGACGAAGCCGGTAACTACAAAGGCATCTCGGTCGGGCTGCTTTCCGGTTCTGGTATCCAGCTCATGGCCGCCAGCAGTGATATTCAAGCCGCCAGTCTGATGATGGATAACAGCGGCAATGATAGCAACAGCGACACGGCACATGCGGTCAGTGCGAAAAGTTCGGTAGCGCTTGCCAGCAGTGAACCCATCGACAGTACCCTGACAACCACCGTGACAGAGGGTGCCTACAGCATCGGTGGCGTTACCTTGAACTTAGCCGATGGCGGGGTGATGTCTGGCGAGACATTGACGGGCAGTAGCGGCTCGGATCTGTTCACCGTCAACTCTCTGAATTTCAATCATATTGACGGAGGATTAGGGGTAGATACCTTGTCGCTGGGCGGCAGCCATCAAGCACTGGATCTGACTCATCTGGGCCTAAGTATCGAGCATATCGAAATCATTGATTTAGGGATGAATGGCACCAATAGCATCACTCTTGGTTTGCACGATGCCCTGACGCTGACCGATAAACCGCAAGATGATTTACTGATTAAAGGGGCGCTGGGTGGGCAGGTCACCCTCAGTAACACGCCGGAGGGGGTTTGGAATAGTGTCGGGCAACGCAGTATTGATGGGCAGACGTTTGACGTTTACCACAATTCCTCGTTAGAGAGCAGCAATACATTGGGCGACGTGCTGATCCAGCAAGGCTTACAGGTGCATTTAGTGTGATGTCACCGGCTCGGTAAAGCATAAAAAGACCCATGAATAATGATCGGCGCAGAGGTATGTCGGTGATGAATAAAATGATGAGGCGTGTTGGGGGGCGGCAGATTGCCGCGACCTTTTGCAGTGCAATGTTGCTATCGATGATCGGGTTGTCACCGGCAGGGGCCACTGAATCCCCGCCGGTGGCGGTATTTAATTGGCAATCAGCACCCAGTGAAGAGCAGTTAGCGGAGCTGAGTCTGCGCGAGGCGATTTTACGGGCATTTGCCCGTAATCCCCAAATTGCGCAAGCCGCTGCGAAAATCAGAGTGGGGCAAGGTGATTTGGATGTCGCTGAAAGTGGCTGGTATCCGCAAATTGCGTTACAGGGGACGGCAGGGAAATCCCATCAAACCGATTCGGCCGGTAGCCTGAATAGCAATGCATCGGCGGGGGTTCAACTGAGCCAGTTGCTGTATGACTTCGGTAAAACCGGCGGCAGCATTAATGAACAGCAGTATTTGTCCGATGCCTACCGTTATGATCTGTTTAACGTCATGACGGCGGTGGGGTTAAGCACGGTGCAATCGTATTTGCAGGTGAAGCGCTATCAGGCGTTAAGTCTGGCAGCACGGGATAATATTAGCTCGCTGGAAAGAGTGAAAGAAACCGCACAACTTCGAGCGGATGCGGGTCTGAGCTCGCAATCGGATGTGCTACAAGCGGAAACCCGTATTGCAGGTATGGTAGCGACATTGGAGCAATATCGCGCCCAAGAACGCTCGGCAAAGGCACAATTGACGGTATTAACGGGGGTGGTCTCCGATAATTTGCCGGATTTACCCCAAGATTTGCTCAAGCAAAAAATCACCCTGAATGCCATCCCCTATGATGCTAGCAGTGCTGTGCGCAGTGCAGAGGCTAAACAGCAGGCGGCAAGAGAACGTGTACGGCAAAGTCAGGCGCAGCACTGGCCAACGGTCAAACTTCAGGCGGGCAGAACACGCTATGAAAATGATGCCCGATCTTACTGGGACGATCAGGTTCAACTGGCGGTTGAAGCGCCGGTTTATCAAGGCGGTGCGGTGAGTGCCAAGGTGCGTGCTGCGGAAGGGGCACGTTCGGCAGCGCAAGCGGAAGTTGAAAAAGCCAAGCTAGATGTCAACCAAAAAGCGGCAACGGCCTATGCCGACATGATTGGTGCGGTGCAGCGCCAGCAAGCAGGGGAACTGCAATTGGAGAGCGCGCGCCATACCCGCAGTGTGTATCAGGATGAATATAAGCTCAGCAAACGTAGCCTGAATGACCTATTGAGTGTCGAGCAGGATGTGTTACAGGCCGACTCCATGCGACTCATGGCTCTTTACGACGGTTGGGATGCGACAGCGCGTTATGCCTCTGCCGTCGATAATCTGGTGGATATGTTGGGAATTGATCGTGTCGCCCAGAGCGGTGAGAGGTTACCCACGCTCTGATAGCAGCCCCTTTGCGCCGTGGTGGGCAAAGGGATGTGCTTAATTGACCCAATAACGAGACGCGACAGGGGTAGCATGATGCAATCTACAGCGAGTCAATCAACAGCAAGTCAATCAACAGCAAGTCAAACTACAGCTAGTCAAACTACAGCGAATGAATCAACGCCTGATCAATCTGCATCAGGTCAATCTATACCGACGCCATCAGCATCAGCGCAGCCAACATCCGCGCAATCGACATCCGCAACACCTATCCCGACTGAAGTTTGGATAGCAGCCATGGCACGGGTGGCTAGCCGTTATGGTAAACCCGCAGATATCAAGTTTCTCACTCAGCAAATGCGTTGGTTCGAGCAACTCAGCGGCTTACGTCAATTGGAACGCCTTAGCGGTTTGCTTGGTTTACAGAGCAGTGTGGTCCCGTTGAAAAAAGTGCGCTGGCGCAATGCGCTACTGCCTGTATTGGTGGCAATGGATTCCGGTAGCGTGGCGGTACTCGAACGCATCAACGACCAAGGTTTAGTCCACTATTGGCTCAGTGATGGCGGTGATGTGGTGCGCGAAGCAAGCCTGCAAACCTTGCTGGATAATAGTCAAGGGCAGGTTGTGATGGTGGGCATCGCTGATCGTGGCCGAGATCAGCGAATCGACGAATTCGTGAAGCCTTACCGTAAGCATTGGTTTTGGCAAAACTTTCGTGGCGCAGGGCGAAAAATTGCTGAAATCTCACTCGCCTCGGTATTGGGGAACGTACTGGCTTTGGGCGGCATACTCTTCTCCATGCAGGTCTATGACAGGGTGATTCCGGCGCAGTCTTTGACCACGTTATGGGTGCTGTTTTTCGGCGTGTTATTGGCCGCATTTATGGAATACATCATCCGACTGACCCGCACTCAGATCTCGGATCTGATGGGGAAAAAAATCGACCTGAATGTGTCATCGATGCTGTTTGTTCGCGCAATGGCGATCAAAAACGAGGCGCGGCCTAAATCGACCGGTTCGTTTATCTCCCAACTACGTGAAATCGATCAAGTGCGTGAACTGCTCACCTCGACCACCGTCGGGGCGGCGGCTGATATGCCGTTCGTCTTGCTGTTTCTGGCGATTATGGCGTTTATCGGCGGCCCGCTGGTGGTTATTCCGATGCTGGCCATCCCGCTGATCGTGATCCCCGGCTTATTGATTCAAATCCCGATGGCAAAGTTGGCGAAAGAGGGAATGCGCGAAGGCGCACTGCGTAATGCGATATTGGTCGAAACTATTGAGGGTATCGAAGACATCAAAGCGTTACAGGCTGAACCCTACTTCCAGCGCCAATGGGAACAAACGCATGAGGTCAGCGCCGCCGTTGGCATGAAACAACGGTTATGGGGCGCGCGCCTCACCGGGTGGGCCTCGACTGTTTCACAATTAACCTATGCCGGTATGCTGGTTTTCGGCACCTATTTGGTACTGGGCGGGGAGATTACCACCGGTACACTGGTCGCCAGCAGTTTACTTTCCTCGCGAACCATCGCGCCATTAATGCAACTGACCATGGTTTTCTCACGTTGGCAGCATGCCAAAAGTGCCATGACGGGTTTGAATGAATTGCTCAAGAAACCCTTGGACAGACCCGAAGAGGGGGAAATGGCGCACTGCCCCATCCTGAATGGCCACTATCAGCTGCGCAATCTGCAATACACCTATGATGAAGAAAAGGGGCAAAACGTCATCACCATTGGTTCACTGGAGATAAAACCCGGCGAAAAAGTGGCGATCCTCGGCAAAGTCGGGGCCGGTAAATCGACTTTACTCAAACTGTTAGCCGGTCAGGCTAGCGCCACACAAGGCAAAGTCATCATTGATGGTGTGGACATCAAACAGGTTGAACCGGCAGATTTACGCCGTCAACTGGGCTTCTTATCGCAAGACTCTCGCTTATTTTTTGGCTCTCTGCGGCAAAACCTGATGCTGGGCCACCCTCATGCCACCGAGCAGGAGATGCTACAGGCTTTGCGCATTAGCGGCGCAATAACCCTAGTGCAACAAGATGCGGCCAGCCTTGATCGCATTATCAATGAAGGGGGCCAAGGGTTGTCAGGTGGACAGCGGCAGATGGTCTTGTTGAGCCGGATGATTTTACGCAATCCGCAAGTGGTGTTGATGGATGAACCGACCGCCTCCATGGATGATCAACTGGAAAACTATGTCATTAACCAGATGCATACTTGGCTAGAGGGCCGCATGTTGGTGCTGGTCACCCATCGGCCAGCCTTATTAAAACTCGTGGATCGCATCATTGTGATGGATAACGGCCGCGTGGTAGCTGATGGTCCACGGGATCACATCCTCAACACGGTCGCCAATAAATCTCAGCAAGGTGCTGCTTAAAAGGAGTGGGTTATGAGTAGTCTTAGCCTGCAACAAGAGCGGGCGCATCAAGAACGACGCATGTCACTGATTGTCTGGCTAACACTGGCGGGGATGATCGTGATGTTTGTTTGGGCATACTTCGCCATTTTGGATGAGGTCACGGTCGGCACGGGGAAAGTCACGCCCTCAAGCCGCGCGCAACTGATAGAAAGCCTTGATGGCGGGATCATCAACGAATTGTTAGTCCACGAAGGGGCCATCATCAATAAAGGACAAATATTGGCCCGCCTTGACCCGACCCGTTTTCAATCTAATTACGGTGAAGCTGCCGCTCGAGTCCGTACCTTGCGGGCCTCTTCCGAGCGTTTGCGTGCTGAGTTAACTGGTGCAGCCTTAGTTTTCGGTAGTGATACCCTCAAAGAGCCTGAGTTGGTGGCGCGGGAGACACAATTTTATCTCTCCCGACGACAAAATCTTAATGAAACCGTCAGCAACTTGCAGCAATCCCTAAAACTGGTGCAGCAGGAGTTACGCATGACTGAACCGCTGGTGGCGAAAGGCGCTGCCAGTCAGGTAGAAGTGATTCGTCTACAACGTCAAGTCAGCGACTTACGCGGTAAAATCGATGAGGCGCGTAACCAGTATGCCGTCAGGGCCAGAGAAGAACAGTTGAAAAACAATGCGGATTTGGACGCGCAGTTACAGGTGGTCTCTGGCAAGCAAGACCAGTTGACCCGCACGACATTGATTTCCCCCGTGCGTGGCATCGTCAAAGATATCCAGGTCTCCACTGTGGGCGGGGTGCTACAACCCGGCGGTAAACTGATGGAAATCGTCCCCATTGAAGAACAGTTGTTGATTGAGACACGGATTAACCCGCGTGATATTGCCTATATCCGGCCCGGTCTCCCCGCGACGGTCAAGATTACGGCCTATGACTCCTCCATCTACGGCAATTTGAACGGGGTGGTGGAGACGGTTTCGCCGGATACGCTGCAAGACGAGGTGAAACGTGACCAATTCTACTACCGCGTTTACGTTCGCACGGACAGGGCAGAGCTGAAAAATAAAGCCGGTAAATTATTCCCCATATTGCCGGGCATGGTCGCGAGTGTGGAAATTAAAACCGGCCAAAAGACAGTGTTAGACTACCTGATAAAACCACTTAATAAAGTAAAAGAGTCATTGCGGGAGCGCTAATAGCCTCATCGAATATTCTGCCGCGAGGGTGCAATGCCACTTGCGGCAGAAGGTTCATTATTAGTGATTTAATGAGACGTAACAGTAATAAGTAGCTGGGTAATAGTTAACCAATCCACCTAAATATCCACCGCTGATTTTAAGCTATTCGTGCTGAAATATAATAATGAAACTATATTATCAGGCCACTATTTCATTGGGGGAATATGATTAGCACTATAAATATACTTTGCTATCTATATTACAGGCAATAAAAAAGCCGGTCAAAAGACCGGCCGTCAACTAACGAATTATCTGGCTGCGAAAGCCACAATGAAAGTAATATAATAAATAATGATGATAGCGTCGCTATTATAGTGCTGGGTTATTTTATATTGTTTGTCAATTTGTGCTATCTTTTTGTTTTCATTAACTATCTGTTTTTAATGTGTTTATTATTTAAATTTAGCAATGAGTGCTATATTTTGTGTATTATTTGTTTTTATTAAAGTTCGTCGTTATTTACATCTAGAAATACTTATCGGGGAATATGAAACATTATTCGCAACTTGGTAGCATTTTCTGTATGGATTAATCCGAATATTATTACCACAATAGACGAACCCGGTTGGGATTATATGCTCGCAAGAGCAGTGGCATAGTTAATCTAATAATAGAGGATAATAACGATGAAACTTCGAGTTCTTTCCCTGCTCGTTCCGGCTTTATTAGTTGCAGGTAGTGCAGGCGCGGCTGAAATTTACAATAAAGACGGTAACAAACTGGATCTGTATGGCAAAGTTGATGGTCTACATTATTTCTCTGATGATAAGAGCAAAGATGGTGACCAATCCTACATGCGTTTTGGCCTGAAAGGCGAAACACAAATCAGTGACCAACTGACTGGTTATGGCCAGTGGGAATATCAAGCAAACCTGAATAAAGCAGAAGACCAAGATCAAGGTAACTTTACTCGTGTTGGCTTTGCTGGTCTGAAATTTGCTGACTACGGTTCATTCGACTATGGCCGTAACTACGGTGTGCTGTACGACGTGAATGCATGGACTGACGTCCTGCCAGAGTTTGGTGGCGATACCTACGGTGCAGACAACTTCTTGTCTCAACGTGGTAACGGTATGGCGACTTACCGTAACACTAACTTCTTCGGTCTGGTTGATGGTTTAGATTTTGCACTGCAATATCAAGGCAAAAACGGCAGTGGTACTGAAACCAACAATGGCCGTGATGTACAGGGCCAAAATGGTGACGGCTATGGTATGTCCCTGTCTTATGACTTGGGTTGGGGCGTGAGTGCATCGGCTGCGATGGCGAGCTCTAAACGTACTACTCAGCAAAATGAGCTGGCCTTTGGCCACGGCGATAATGCTGATGCCTATTCTGGCGGTTTGAAATACGATGCTAACAATGTCTATCTGGCGGCAACTTATACTCAAACCTACAACCTGACTCGTTTTGGTAACTTCAGCAATACCAGTACTGATGCTGTCTACGGTTTTGCTAACAAAGCGCAAAACATTGAGTTAGTGGCACAGTATCAATTTGATTTCGGTCTGCGTCCATCCCTTGCTTACCTGCAATCAAAAGGTAAAGACTTGGGTAATGGCTACGGCGACCAAGATCTTGTGAAATACGTTGACGTCGGTGCAACTTACTTCTTCAACAAAAACATGTCCACCTACGTTGATTACAAAATCAACCTGCTGGATGAAAACACCTTCACCAAAAACGCGGGCATCAACACTGATGATATCGTCGCGGTTGGTTTGGTTTACCAGTTCTAATTCTGTCTTCAGAAGAAATACTGAGATAAACGCGGTCATTTGGCCGCGTTTTTTTGTTTCTGATCCCACGTCACGTCTTTCGCTATTGGGTTTACTTACGTTTACTTTTTGAACGGATAGGTTTTTTTTGACCAGTTTTGGCGTGAAGTTTAACCAAACGAACTAAATTTCAATTTTTTTTAATTGAAACACTAGACATATCATCACGCTATAGACCATAATCCCGCTCATTGGAAGGATGGCCGAGTGGTTTAAGGCAACGGTCTTGAAAACCGTCGACTGTAACAGGTCCTAGAGTTCGAATCTCTATCCTTCCGCCAAATTACGCCGGCATAGCTCAGTTGGTAGAGCAACTGACTTGTAATCAGTAGGTCCCGAGTTCGACTCTTGGTGCCGGCACCAATAAAAAACCCTGTTATCTAAATAAGATAACAGGGTTTTTGCTTTTCTACCGTTTGGACTCGGCGGCAATATTTCCACTACGGCAATCATTCCACTACGGCAATGTTTCCACTGCCGTCATCGAATCAGCCATTCTTGGCCAATTGAGCGACCAACTGATTAACGCCATCGCTCATATTGCTGAATTTGGTCAGTTGCGTGCGAGTGACCACCACAAACACACCGATGTTCTTCTCTGGGATCATCGCCATGTAAGTAATGAATCCACCGCCACCACCGGTTTTCTGCATGATACCTGGTAGGTCTGCATTCGGCGCCATATACACCCAGCCCAGACCCAGCGCATCGGCTTGACCCGCCACATCCATACCCTTCAACGAGGTCAGGTCACGGCGCTGGAAATACATCGCCTGTTCGCGTTTGGCTGAGCTTTTACGCACACTGCTATCCGATGATAAGAATTGCTGCATCCAGTGCTGCATATCCTCTGGCGTTGAATAAATCCCGCCACTTCCGGCAGCCGCAAGGGTGTTCTCACAGCGGCTGCTGCCAACGCCGACCATCAGGCGACTACATTGCTCTGGCGTTGGGGTGAGGGTGGTATTTTTCATGCCCAGCGGCGCGGTAATTTTATCACGCAGCAAGCTGGTATAAGGTTTGCCAGAAGCCCGTGATAACGCATCAGCCAGTAAGTCGTAGGCCAAGTTGGAGTATGCGGCTCTAACACCCGGAGGGACGGTTACGGTCGCCTGTTTCAACCACTGCCAACGGTTATCTTTAGTTGGCCAAGTGAATACCGGTCTTTTCTGCGGGCCACCGGGCTGCTCGCGGGGCAGGCCACTGGTATGGCTGGCAAGATTCAACAAGGTAATCGGCTGCTTGGCATTATAAGCAGGCACCTTGGCACCCTTAGGGGCGTATTTCCGTAGCGGGTCGGTCAATTTAACCGTGCCATCGTCAGCCAGCTTAACCATCACTTCACTGGTCATCAGTTTAGTAATGGAGGCAATGCGAATTAATGAGTCAGGTCGCGGACGGAGGTTGTTGCCCGGTTTGGTTTCACCAAAACTGCGATTGACCACTTGATTGTTATCGATAACCACCAACGCCATTCCCATGGCACCACTGTTATAGAAAATATGTTCAGCATATTGATCCACAACTTGTGAGGTCAAAAGCTCTGTCTTGGCTTGGCTGTGCAAAGGTATGGTGAGTAGGGCAGCGGCCAGCAGCGAGAAGGAGTAATGTTTCAGCACTCTTTTATCCATGTCCAAAAATCAAAAAATAAGCGGTCGTGAACTTATAGTAATCGGATATGTGAATAAAACATGCTGAAATTTTCGAGTAGACGAATAATTTACATTTTCAGTAGGAAGGGAAGTCGGTGAAGACGCAAATGGTATAGAAATCCGCATCCTCTGAGTACTAATCCAAAAAACGCACCGGAGGGAGGCCGATGCGTTTTATGGATTCACTTTAGATCAGTTAACTTTCTGTCACCGGTTTAGGGATAACAGTGGAAGAATCCTTCATACCCAGTGGGTTGTTCCCCCAGCATTGCTCATACTTCCAGCCGGTTAGCTCTTCAGCAACGGCTCTGGCGTGTGCAGGGATATCCGCCATGGCACCGCCACTTTTAATACGATCAATTTCTTCCAGCAGAATTTTATGATTCTTACGGTCTAACTTCATTTGCGTGGTGTAGTAAATCGCCACTAGCGCCAGTGAGATGACCCCGATAGCAAATACACCCACAATCGCTTGTACCGCCACTTCTGGTTGACTTGACTGGCCTGAGACAAAACCAAAGCGGCTTAATGTCCAACCCATGGCAAAGACAATAATCGAACGGACCATTTTACCGGCAAAGGTCATGGCACCTGCGTAGATCCCTTCACGGCGACGGCCTGTTAATACTTCGTCTACATCGGCCAGGAAGGTATAAACCGTCCACGGAATGTAATAAATACCGCCGGTACTTAAGCCGAACACCGCAGTGATACCGAATAAAACAACCACAGTTGTCGTTTGTGACCAGCCAGTAAAATAGAGCGCGGCATAGGCAATGACACTGACGATCACCACTTGCAGGGCAATACGGAACGGGCGTGCAAAGCCCATTTTGACGCATATACCAATAAAGACGGCGGTCGAGATCAACTGCATGATTGAACTAAAGCTGTTGAGTTGAGAAACCAGCGCAGCATCTTGGCCTAAGCCAAAAATAATAAAGTAGGTAAAGGCGGAAGCGAACAACCATTCAGCACCGAAACCGAACAAATACATGCCCAAATGCTTGCGGAAAATACGTAAATGGAAGGTAGATGCCATGTCCACACACAGTTTTTTCAGTGCTTGACCCAAACTGCTGGTGGTTTCACGTACTACTTCACTGGCTGGACGTTCCCATGAGGAGCTGTATAGCCAGATCATCGCGAAGCACATAATCAAGCCGTAGGCGATACCGGTATAGAGGAAAGGTGTCGCTGAATCTTTGCCATAAATAGCAATAAATTGTCCGGGAATAAAGGCCGCTAAAAAGTTAGCAACTTTACCGAAAATGGCTTTGGAACCGGTTAATTTTGAGCGTTTAGCAAAGTCAGTAGTCATCTCGGTTGCCAGTGTTTCATAAGGCACCATGATGGAGGTGTAAATCAGTTCAAATAGCGCGTAGGTCAGCAGGTAATACCAGAACCCGAAGCCACTCATCCAGAGCATCGGATAGACTAATACTAACGGAATACCCAGCAAGATAAAGAAGCGACGCCGACCAAAGATGCGGCCCAAGCGAGTGTTGTAGAAGTTATCGGTGATATAACCCATGATCGGGTTACTAATAGCATCAAGAATACTGGCGATTGAAAAAATTGTGGCGGCTTCGACGACAGACAATCCGCAAAAGGTGGTGTAGAAATACATCAGCCAAGCACCGCTGATGGCTAACGCCCCACTGCCCAATAAATTGGCACTCCCATATGCCAATGTGTGCCTGGTTGTAATAGGTTTACTCATTTAAACTGCCACCTCAAATTAAAACAATGTTTCATAAATAATGGATATCTGTTTTCTTTATAAAGGTAAGGCGTTTTTAAAAATGAGGGCTAGATCACGAAAAGGTTTTTTTGGCTCTGAAATGGCGCGTATTGCAGTGATAAATTGATATAAATCAAATTAGTGGTGATTGAGGGTTTTCAACAAAACACTGAAAAGCTCGTGATAATACGCATCCGTGATAATGCCTTTTTACGCTAAACATGACCGTGACCGATGTGGCAAGATTTTCATCAGCAAACTGAAATATCATCACCAGTATTAGGTCTATTGCGTGGCGTGTTAAAGTGGTGCAATTGAGAATGACTAAATGACGATAATAGGTGCAGCCTAATCATGTCTGTTGGCTGTCATTGCGGTGAGCTGTAAAGGAATAAAATGGCGAAGAAAAACCCTTATTATGATGCGAGTAAGCCACATCACACTGAGTTTGGATTCCAGAATCTGGAGCCAGTTATTCATCATCCGCAAGATTTGAAACGCTGGCGTGAAGAACGAAAACGCCAAGCATTACCAAAGCCCCCCCAGCAGGGCTACAAACAGTTCATCAATGACTGGTGGCAGGTAGCAGATTTCAGTGGTCAACAAGATGCGTTGTGGTGGTTAGGACATGCCTCGCTATTGCTGCGTGTGGCTGGAAAGACAGTCCTCTTTGATCCTGTGCTATCGAGTCGCGCTTCGCCGCTAAATTTCTACGGGCCTGCCCGTAAAACCCCAGTTCCCGCCAGAGTGAAGGCTTTGCCACAAATCGATGTGGTGGTGATTTCCCATAATCACTACGATCATTTGGATGTCACTACGATCAACCAATTATTGCGGCGCTTTCCCGATATCACCTTTTTGGCCCCTCTGGGACTGAAAAATTGGCTACTGCAACACGGTGCCCGCCATGTTCATGAGCTGGATTGGTGGGATACAACGACGGCTGCTGAATTTGAGTTTCACTGTGTACCGGCTCGCCATTGGAGCATGCGAACGCCTTGGGATCGCAACCAAAGCCTATGGTCGGGGTGGGTGGTCAAACGCGATGGAATCAACTTTTATTTCACTGGTGACACCGGTTATTGCCAGCAATTACTCGCGATAGGCGAGCGGTTGGGGCCATTCAATTATGCGGCATTACCGATTGGTGCTTATGCCCCTCGCTGGTTTATGCAAGCGCAGCATATGGACCCGCAGCAATCGGTGCAGTTATTCCAGCAATTAGAACAACCTATAACAGTGCCGATTCATTGGGGGGTATTTGAGTTGGCAGATGAATCGTTGGATGAACCCCCGCAACAACTCAAATTAGCGTTAGCGGAGGCGGGGGTCTCAAACGATAACTTTGCGCCGATTAAGATTGGTGCACGGATCTTATTGGGATAGGGCGTTTTAGCGGGTGATAAGCGATCACACCGCTAAAGCGGTTGTTCTGCATAAATGGTCATTCTGCTAAAAAATAAGCTCTACTGAACTAGATCCTGAACTGATTCACCGCACCAGTTAAATCAACGGCCTGCGCTTGTAAGGCCGCTGATGCTGCTGTTGATTCCTGCACCAACGCTGCATTTTGTTGCACCATCGTATCCAACTGGGCGACTGCACTATTGATCTCATGGATGCCGCGCATTTGTTCATCTGCGGCGTTCGTGATTTCTGACATGATCGTAGTGACATCAGAGACGCTGCTGACAATCTCGGTCATGGTATTGCTGGCCTGTCGCACTTGGCCTGAACCTGATGACACACTGCTGACGGTGGATTCGATCAGGGTTTTAATTTCTTTTGCTGCTTGCGCGCTGCGTTGCGCCAAGGTGCGGACCTCACCAGCAACCACCGCAAAACCACGGCCTTGTTCACCGGCGCGGGCGGCCTCTACCGCAGCATTTAATGCCAGAATATTAGTCTGGAAGGCAATGCCATCGATCACACTCGTGATATCGCCAATTTTGCCCGATGCGGCCTCAATTGATTCCATCGTGGTGATCACTTTTGCAATCACGTCCCCCCCGCGGGAAGCATCATTTGCAGCGGAGAGTACCGCCGTGTTTGCTTGGCGTGCGGCACTGGCTGATTGGGCAACAGTGGCCGATATTTGCTCCAGAGCTGCCGATGTTTGCTGCAAGCTAGCCGCAGCCGATTCTGTTCGACCGGATAAATCCTGATTACCAGCCGCAATTTCATTGGCAGCAATACGTACCGATTCGCTGGTATCGCGAATTTGAGCCATCACAGCACTTAGCTTGTCGGCAAATCGGTTGAATGATTGGGCAATTTTTGCCACTTCGTCACGGCCTTCGATCGGCAAACGTCTCGTTAAATCCTCGGTGCCGGAGCTGATGGCGTCCATGGCTTTATGCACGTGACTCAGGGGCAGTAAGGCACGTTGAGTGATCAGGCCAATAATCACAATAGCGATCAAAATAATCACTATCAGCGTCACCAGAGATGTTGTCAGTAATGATCGCATACCGGCAGTGGCTTGTGCCTGATCGAGAGCGACCACCGTAAACCATTGTGTCCCCGGTACGGCTTGTGCGAGCAGCAACTTACGCTGCTCACCTATTTGAGCAACAATAGGGTCTGTCGCTGTCAATAGTGCTTTTAGATCCAAGGACGGTGCAATATCACTCAGTGGCTTAAGGGTTAGTTGTGCATCCGGATGAGCGATAATGGTGCCATCGACATCAATTAACATGCCGAAGCTATCATCGGTTGGATGTATGGATTTCACGTTTGCAATAACGCTATCCATGGTGACATCAGCAGCCAATACCCCTTTGACATTCCCATCCTGAATAATGGGTAAGGCAAAGGTCACCACTAACTGGTTAGTTCCCGCATCAACATACGGCGGAGTCACTACGGGTTTGCCCACCTTCACTGCTTGCAAATACCACGGGCGGCCCGTGGGGTCATAACCTTCAGGAATGCCATCAGGATTAGAAAAAGTGGCTGTCTTATTGGCGTAGCCAATATAAACGTTAATGAAATTACCGGCTGCGGCTACTTGACGCAATGCGGGTATTGGGTCTGCCGTCAGTGCACTGTCTTTGAGTGACACAATCATTTGTGTTTTAGCGGCCACCCAGTCTGCAATCCCGACACCATGACTGGCGGTCACGGCAGTCAACGTATTATCGATGGCACTGCTATTATATTTGTTGGCAACGGAATAGTTAAAATAAGTGTTAATGGCGAGAGAACCCGCGACGATGATGATGCAGGCAGCCAAGATACGTGAACGAATGGAATCAAGCATAGAGCGTCCTAAATAATGGGGAAGACATGATCCCAGTAACGGCTTAGCAGCGGAAAACTTGAAATGAGTCACAGTAACAAATCGCGATAAGTGCGTCATTGTTAACGCTTCTTTATGTAACAGTGACAGATGAGGGGATTTTGTTGTTATCGATATCCAAGAAAAACATAAACTTGATAAAGGTAATGCTCAAAGTTTATTGGTAAGAATTAAAAAATGTTGAAAATAATAGTGATATTTAAAGTGTAAAATCAGCCTTAATATGAGGGCTACGAGGGTGTAGACGGTGTATTGAGGCTGGGCGGCATGATGTGTGATGATTAAAATTTATGCTGCAAACCCAAGGAAAGTGTTTGGTTTCGGTAAGCGATACCTGCACCTTCTTGCGTATTGATGACGTCACCGTTAGCATGATTGAGTGTTTGTGAATTTCCTTTACCTTCGGAGTATCGATTCCAAGAAGCTTCAACAAATACTTTGGTATTTTTAGTGACGTAATATCCGATATCCATAGCGACGCCATAATAGCGAGCGTTCTTGCTGGTATCGTTGAAGCTTTGGTTACGCAGATGATGCTTATCAAGGCTATTGGCCTTGACCCAATTGCTATATTTAAACAATGTATTAAGCTCGAAATTTTGATGGCGATAATAGCCAGCTAAACCAATATAGGGCATATCAAACTTCTGTTTATAACTGATGGCTTTGATATCATCAGACAGATTAATGAGTTGGCTGCCATTACTGTAAATTAAGTCACCACCATGTGCCGTCCAACTATTGTTACTCTGCTGATAGCCGGATATGGCTCCAATACGATAATTGCTATTATTTAAAAGCCAAAACTTGACGTTGAGATCTATTTCATTGGCGTAATTTAAATTAGTTTTACTATGATGGGACCACTCGCTCCAGTTAATTTGATTTTGGTTTAACCAATCATAATTATCCATGATGCCATCTGATGATGATAATGTACTCCAGCCTTTGGCAGTTAATGTGAATCTGGATAAGAGATCCCATGAAATATCCATCTTGATGATGGGGGCGTTTCTCACTTTCCAATCCAGTTGACTGACTTTGTGCCCTTGGTTTTCGGGTTGATAGACAGATTCTTGCGATTCTGCATTTAATAACCCAAGTGAGGTGCTCATTTTTAAGTTATCGGTGATACTTGAATCGTAGCTAGCTGAGGCGGTATGGCATGTAATAAGCAATGCTAATGCGCATACGCTTTTTTTTATTAATGTTACGTTTTTCATTACTGACCTTTAATTGGCTTAAATATTGATAATGAAAGGTAACATTGATATAAGGTTAATATTTTAAATTAAATCTTAAAAGAAAATTAAAAATATTAAATTTTCCTTACTTTATTAGAATACAATAGAAAACCGTTTAATCCGAGCGGAATTGCTCGGATTGCCTCAGATCAAAACTCACTGACAAGCCATTCGTCTGCTTCATCAAACATTTCTTCAACCAAACGATTGAGCACTGATTTTTCTTGTTTGTTCGCATCAGTATTGATGCCATTCGCTTGCATCGCTTTGACTTTGACGTCGGCATCTGGAAAGACACGATGCACACGTTTAGTGAGTTCCGCCTTAATCATTTCACCAGCATTAGCCAAACCCGCGACATTCCGTTTGTCATAAATCAATTCAACACGCATGTTTTTTTCCAAAAGAGATAATATACTGTGTTAATGTACAGTATTCAGGGGTGTGAGACAACGCGTTGATGATAAAATCAGTAAATTAGATTGTTTACCGGTTTAAAAATAGCCGTAGGTGATTTTCGGGATTCATGACTTGCATTCGCAGTCGAGGAGGATGTGTTGTTGCTCAGCAATCCATTGCTCGGTGACTTTTATGCCACAGGCACTGCAGCCTTTGCTTTTACAACTTTGGCAGAAGTATTTGGTGTGAGAGCAGTGGGCAGAAGCGCAACAATTACGGCGAACGCCCATGACACCGGCCCCGCAGGCGGGCTACTGTTCGACTTTTGATAAAATAAAACTTTGCAATAGTGCCTATAGAACTGCTAACAACAAACCGAAGTGAAAATTCCCGCTTAAATAAAGAATTATCTTTCAATAAAAAAAACAAATCCTCTATAAATTCACAAGTAAATTTTATACATTCAGGTTATCAAATAGTATTTTAAATACGTATTAATATTTACTTTGTTAAATCTACTGCGATAAGTACTTTTTGTGAAAGTTAAAAATTAATCAAAATAACATATCAATAAACTACATTATGACTATTGAGACAATAAAACCGAATAATAGCAAAGAGGTTTGTTTTGAAAGAGAATAGAATTAATTCATTTAATATTAACAAATACCCAAATGACATTATTATTTTAAATAAAGAAGATATGATTGTTTATCGCATAGACTCACGATCACCAGGTACCATCATGGTTGATGGATTTAAATCTCGCGGTGATAATTATGATATTTCGACTTTTATTTTAAATCCACCTGACGATGCAGGGTTTATTTCAACATCAACCTCTAATCCAAATGAGATGCTTGCACAATATCAGCTTAGAGGTTTCGTAATAGAGTCAGCCCTAGACTTTGCCGATAAAAATAAAATTACTATTGAAGATGTAGAGGATCCGCCTACACTCGTAGATATGCCAACGGATTGGCTATTCAACCGATATAAAGTAGAAACTACGGCGCTGGTTTACAAAATAAAACTCAAGCCAAAGCAGGGAATAGATGTTGAAAATTCAACTTTCCCCAATAGCATCAAACATAAAGGGCAAAAAGAAATATCTGTTATCGAGGAGATAAAAACTGAGCAAGTTATCAGTGTTTATGAAATAACATTAAATTTCCCCATATTTAAGATGGCACAGTTGACAGAAAATATTGTTGAAAAAAAAACTCATCAGGTACTCACTTTGCATGAACTGGCAGCGAGAAGTAATATAACAAAAAAGCCACTGTGGGAAGCCACTCAGAAATTTGAAAGTCAGTTCAATGATGAGGTTTTTTCTAAAGACATAAACATTAAACTCGTAGCAAGAAAAACACTTATTACAAGATCCACAGCCTACTCTTTTGAATTGTCGATTATTACTGATACCCTCCATAAAGAAAATATATTTAGAAAAATAAAAATTAATAAAGTAAATGAAAGTTTGATTCTTAATGAGTTTTTTGCAACAACGCTTGCCCGGGAAATACTCAGTCATTTATATATTGGGGATAATAGCATAAAAAGCAGCGCTGAATTTTCCGTGGCTGACCCCATAATGTATAGACTTGACGAATTGGATAGCAATATCACTAATCCTGATGTATTCGCCAGAAATACTAGAAAGTCAAGAGTGTTGGGGGAAACTATCGATTTCTCAGTCTGGGAAAGCCCCGACCAAGCTTACTTCACGTCATTGCCAAATACACCTCTGGAGCCTGAGGGCACTCATTACGAAAAAACCTTAATCTTTCAATTGCAAGGCGATGATACCTGTTTTGAAGCAAGCCGTGCATTATTTAATAAGCACCGATACACAAGTGAGTGGTTACAATTAGGTGACGGCAAGCCGGCAGAAGTTTTTACCTGGGGCGAGACCTATAAAAAGTTTGTCTATACCTCCCCCCTTAAATTAGATAAAGAAGGCAAGATCCGTATCACCTTGGTTGGCCATGGCGAGACCGAGGGTGATACCACTACCTTTGGTGGGATGAATGCCGAAACGCTTAAAGGTCACTTATCATCACTATTTGCACGTTTGGGATCTCGCTCTGTTCTGATTAAAGGTATTACGCTCAATCTCACCGGATGTTCATTACTTAACCCGAAACAGCCACTGGCTGATACTTTACCGGGCCAATTGGCTATCTGGCTTAAACAGCAGGCGGAAATACTTGGTCTGGATGACAGTAATTGGTCAGTTAATGCCCGTGAGAATGACCTGCTTGTGTTAGAGAATGGCAAAAAAGAAATAAGAATCAATGATCATTGGATTAATAAGGAGGTCGCTGATATTCATGGGCTGGTTTACAAAACCAAATTAGTTTGGAATAAGGAAACTCAGTCACTGTATAAACTACCGCTGTCTATCGAGGAATTGCAACAAGTCACGCCTTATATTGACGATGCCATAGCGACACATAATCAGTTGGATAGTCAGTCTGCCAACTTGCTGGAAGAAATGCACCGTCAGGTGAGTCAACGCATCAGTGAATTGTTGCGGCTAAACGAAAAACATGAATCCCACCGCAATGAAATTGAGCAGCGAGTTTCGGAATTACTGGAATTGGTTAATCTGGGTAATGAGTGGAATGACGCCGCGAGTCAGTTACACTTAGATAACCACTTGGATGAGCATTGGCATGCCACTTTTACCGTGCAAGCAGGCGAAAACGGCGAACATCAGGTGGCCTTTGTCAACTCACTCACCGATAAAATCCAATATATCAGCACGAGTGAAAGTATCTTTTCTGAGTTTAGTCAGCGCTATGAGCAGCTGCTTGGTCATTTTAGCAGCGGCCTAATGTTAGATAAACAAAGTGGCAAAATCATTGCGAAACCTAATGTCCTTGAAGGCGAGGCGGCGCACACCTTAAATGCTGCCTTTATGCTTCAAACATTGATGAATATTAATCCCAGCAATGGCGGTATTAATGCTCTCAGCTGGCCATTACAATTACAGACTTATACTCAGTTGGCACAAAATACCCTCGGCTTAGTTCATGATGTCAGTGCAGTGGCTAATTTGGTCAAACTTGCCTCTGCCACTGAATTAAAACCCCTTAGCGCGGCCACATCACTCCTTGGTACTGTGGCCCCAGGGGTTGTCGGGTTGTTACTGGATGCTGCTAATATTCTGGGCATGAGTTTCCAACTCAGTGCATCCACTGACCCGGTAGAAATCAATACCACGATTGCTAATTTAACGCTAAGCAGCTTAATGGTCGGCACTAATATCGCAGCCCTACTAACCTCACTCTCGGCGGCCTCCGCTGCGGTCAGTGGCCTGCTTGGCATGGTCGCCGTGCCATTGGCTGGCATTGCCGCGGGTTTACCCGCGTTAGTCGGTAACTACACCACCCTCGCGGAACAGAACAAATCAGCCTTCACTGCCTTTGATGCCATACAAACCAGCGTCAGCCAACCCAATCAGCTGAGGAAAATTTCAGATGCAGGTCAAAGCCCTATTGTTTGGGGGCTCGCTATAGGGGCCGTGGTCGACAGTATTAATTTTCGCGATAACCATATCCATTTTGGTTCCGTTACCTCGGTGGGTAGCAAAGGGGGATCTTGGCATACTCACTCCGGTCATTGGGACCATTACTTAAGCGGCCCGTCTATTGATTACGGGTTGAAGCTGGATCTTTATCTTGGTTTGGGATTAAAGGAACACACTCAAGAGCTGGATTTAACAGACGCGCAAATATTCCTGCTACCCGCATCCGCACAGCGCCACTATACATTCAGCTACGATGAAGCACCGGGGGTCCGTTATAAAAATCCGTCAGCCTTGACGGCATTGGGACAATATTATGGCGCCCAGTTTAAATGGGGTTTCTATGCCTTACCCACAGATTGGGCTATTACTCGTTTAACTGCCGAACTATTTTCCACACCAATAAATGTACAACTGGACAGCCGTGTCCGCACGTTGATCGTTCCCACCCTACTTGATGATACTGAGCGCGGTAAGCTTTTCTATCAATTGATTGGAAATGGTGGTGAATACACTCTGATCATGCCGTCTAAAACAGTGGCAATCACAATCACCTGCGCAGATGCAGACAAAGAGCATTGGATCTTTGATATTGAAGCCTTGATCAAACAAAGCTCGGTTGTGGACAATAAAATTGTTCTCGGCGCACTATTACCAGAACGGATCAAAGCTATAACCTTACATAACAATATATTGTCTGTTGGAGATCAGCGTATACAGTTTAATGGTAAACCCCCGATTCATCTGCTGCTAGAGTCACGTCTAACACTTACTGGTGTTACCAAACAAAATAATAGCCTGCCCACATTAACTCTGGCGTTATCTGTTGGTGAACAAAACTCGCCACCTCGCCCTGTATTGATGTTCAGTGACGATACGCTACTGGAACAATATGCCGCACAAATACTGCAAGCAGTGCGGCCTCTAGCTTCACTGGTTGCAAAAATTCCTTTTGTGGCGGGCAAAAGCAATGGTGTGATTGATATCGCCAACAATCGGCTGTGGTTGGCACAATCTCAGGGACAATTGCTTTTGTGTGATGGTAACCGACTGCGTAAGAGCCTTTTCCCTAAAAGTGCGCAGTTACTGATCGGGCCTAATGATAAAATTATGGCTACGGGGAAAATGGGGGATCTGAGCTTTAATGCCATCTTGGAACAGCAATCCGGGAATATAGCGGTTTCATTGATCTACCTAGAAACAGTGATTGCTGATGCAACCTCTTTTAGTCAGGCACCCTTCCTGGAGTTTGCCGACCACAGTATGGGCGGTATTATTGAAAGCCTGCTTGCACGCTATCCAGGCAGTTTTGCGCGTGAAAACTTGAGCTTTAACCCACAAGGCGTATGGCGTTTTGCCAGCCAACAAGGCGAAGGGTTCTCCTTTGCATTATCTGAGAGTGATTTACTGAGTGTCAGCAATGCTAACTGGTCAAACTCTCAGGCTGAATTTATCTATAACAATCGCTATTCATCAACTACAAAAACGTTGGAAGTTAAAGCCAAAGCGACAACTGTAGAATTAAACCTAAGTAAACAGCAACTGGAGCTCAATTGGTTAGACAAAAACACGCAAATTATTATTTTCTACCAAGACAACCTTAGCTGCATTGGTTTGGCACTTAATGATATTCCTGTAGCGAATCTCTATATCGCTGGCCTGTCGTGGAAAAATCGTTTTACCGTCAATATCCTCGACCATACGCAGCAAAGTATGCTGCTCAATATTACTGATAATGATTTTGTTATGCGCTCAAACTTAGGACATAGCATCAAAGTGGCTAATGCCCTTAATATGGAAGAAAGGCTATTCTTCAGCTTTTTGAATAGCCAACCAATGTCGTTTCAAAAAATAAAAGCCAATATTCTCTTTTCATTAAACAAACCCATTACTCAAGTAATGACCTACTTCAATTTGGAGTCTATTCCCAACGCTGAATTGATTGATGGATATTACCATTTCATGGGGAAATCAGGTCTCAACTATCAAGCGCCAATGGATATTGCCGCCGCCAATAAGGCAGCCGATATTGCTGATGCCGTTGATATTACCCATGCACAAATTCAAGTTCAGCAGCTCGCATCAATAGCGCCATTTTTTTTCGATATGGAACCTGAACCTACTTTGTCCAACGGCCGGGCGTTTACGGTTGTTGGATATAAGGGGCCGCAAGCTTATAGAATCCCCCCCAATATTAGGTCTATTTCAATATTGCTACAAATAATTCAGGGGGGCACCATATTTAATGGTGTTAAATTCCAAAATATTAATCTCGATACCTTTTTTCCTGAAACCGGGCAGGAAGCCATTATATGGCTACAAAAAATAGAAATGTTAGTAACGCAGTCGGGGCAGAATCAATTTATCCAACGTTTGATGCTTGGCTCACAACCGAACACTTCTATAAAGATAAATATTCGAGATGCAAAGAAATTTATTAATGGCTATTTGAACAAAGCGATTAAACAAGGAGGCTGGGTCAGCAACTAAAAATTGAACTGGGCAAGCAGGTCACTCTGCTTGCCACTGTAATATAAATAAACTGGCCACTATTGGATTGATTATCCGCTTGGGTATTACGACGGGACGAAAGATAAAAATCGATAGTCCGGCCGTGGCTGTCGACGGCCCGGTACAGATAAGTCCATTTTCCGCCGGCTTTGACGTAGGTCTCATCAAGATGCCAGGGGCGCAGGTCGGTCGAATGACGCCAGTATCAGCGCAGACGCTTCTCCATTTCAGGGGCATGGCGCTGAACGCAACGATAAATAGTGGTGTGGTCAACGTTGATACCCCGTTCAGCCAGCATTTCCTTGAGTTCGCAATAGCTGATGCCGTATTTACAGTACCAGCGAACAGCCCAAAGGATCATCTCGCCCTGAAAATGCCGTCCATGGAAAGGATTCATATGCTGCTCCTTCTACGAAAGGGATCTCAGTTTATCACCACTGGCTATTTGCAACAGTGCCGAACTGCTTACAACAAACCGAAATGAAAATTTCCGTTTAAATAAAGAATTATCTTTCAATAAAAAAAACAAATCCTCTATAAATTCACAAGTAATTTTTATACATTAAGATTATAGAACCGTATTTTAAAGTGTATTAATATTTACCTTGTTCAATCTACTACGATAAGTGTTTTTTGTGTGAAAGTTAAAAACCAATCAAAATAACATCTCAATAAACTACGTTATAACTATTGAGAAAATAAAACCGAATAATAGCAAAGAGGTTTGTTTTGAAAGAAAATAGAATTAACTCATTTGATATTAACGACTGCCCAAATGACATTGTTATTTTAAATCCACCTGACGATGCAGGGTTTATTTCAATATCGTCCTCTAATCCAAATGAGATGCTTGCACAATATCAGATTATAGGCCAGAGGTATAAACTGAATTTCTACAAGTACAGATGTTTTTAATTTAAATCAGGACACTAAGAATAAAATGATTACGATACGAGAGGCTTATTCGGGTGACGCTGAGTTACTAAATGAAATGGCGTATTCCAGCTATACTCACCATTTTTCTCACCTGTGGCATAAACACGAGGACTTACAGGCTTTTTTATCTCAGGAATATTCTCTGCCTGTGTTGCAGCAGAGCCTGCAGAGTAATACCAGTAGCTGGTTTATTGCGCAGGATACAAATCCGGTTGGGTTTGCCAAAGTCTCCTGGCACTGTTCTATGGGAGAACGTGGTCCGGTAGGAACACTACTGCATAAGCTCTATTTCCTACCCGGTGAGACAGGCAAAGGTTACGGTGAGACGTTGTTTGCAGAAATAGTGAGTATGGCACAACGTCGTGGTGAAACTTTCTTGTGGCTGGAAGTGCTGGATGGCAACCCGCAGGCATACCGTTTTTATATCCGTCAGGGGTTAGTACATATTGAAGATTCGATATTCAGTATCGCCACCCAGCTGAACACCTTACATATTATGGGTAAGCATATCTGAGATATATATTTGCAGTTATTGCGAGTCTGAGGGATTTCGAATGCGAGCCGTTATAATTAATGCTAAATCCTGCTCTGTACTTTTAATGAGCAGAAAGCAGAGGAAATAATCATGAATCAACAACAAATGACCCAGTTCGGGTTGCCTGAACCTACGCAAACGCTGTATTTGAGCGGGCGTAGCTCGGAAGAAAAACGGCAAGAAATCCTGACTTATTTCCAACGAACCTGGGAGTTATATGAACGCCTGTTTGACTGCCTTAGTGACGAACGCGCTTACTTCAACAAAGCGATTTCCCTGCGCCATCCGCTGATTTTCTACTTTGGCCATACCGCCACTTTCTATATTAATAAGCTGATAGCGGCGGGCCTGATTAAGCATCGCCTCGACAATAGCATCGAAGCCATGCTGGCGATCGGCGTTGATGAAATGAGCTGGGACGACCTCGATAACAGCCATTATAATTGGCCGAGTGTTGAACAATTACGTGACTACCGTAGCAAAGCTTACTCGCTGATTTCTCAATTTATCAAAGATATGCCGATAGAATTGCCGCTCAATTGGGATAACCCAGCATGGGTTGTTTTGATGGGAATTGAGCATGAGCGCATTCATCTTGAGACCTCAAGCGTGCTGATCCGCCAGTTACCGATTGAATGGGTCACACCACAATCGTATTGGCCACGTTGCACCGATGCGCAGACTGATTGTGCCAGTGTCCCTGCCAATTCATTGATTTCACAGTCCGGTGGCCAGATAACGTTAGGTAAAACCGATGATACCTACGGCTGGGATAACGAATACGGTACGTTCCAGACTGAGGTTAGGCCGTTTAAGGCCAGTAAAATGCTGGTCAGTAATGCCGAGTTTTTAGCATTTATCCAAGCAGGCGGCTATCAAAACAACGCATGGTGGGACGAAGAAGGTCAGGGATGGCGCGACTTCGCACTGGCGATCTGCCCAACATTTTGGGTCGGTGATATTACGCAGCCTAAATCGCTCAAACTGCGCCTTATGACTGAAGAAATTCCGATGCCGTGGGACTGGCCAGCCGAAGTTAATCAGCTCGAAGCCTCCGCTTTTTGCCGCTGGAAAGCCGATGAAACTGGCAAGTCTATTCAGCTTCCGACCGAAGCCGAATGGTACATTTTACGCCAGCACGTCGAGGGCGATCAGCCAGACTGGCAGCAAGCACCGGGTAATATTAATCTGGCGTGGTGGGCATCTGCTTGTCCTGTTGACCGCTTCCCCCAAGGAGATTTTTACGATGTCGTGGGCAATGTTTGGCAATGGACGACAACGCCAATCGGCGGTTTTACTGGCTTTCGCGTTCACCCATTGTATGACGATTTTTCTACGCCTACCTTCGATGGAAAGCACTCTATCATTAAAGGCGGAAGTTGGATCTCAACCGGTAATGAAGCGTTGCGTTCATCGCGTTATGCTTTCCGTCGTCATTTTTTCCAGCATGCGGGTTTTCGCTATGTCGTCTCTACCCATCAAGAAAAACAGATTGTGAACTTGTATGAAACGGACACATTAGTGTCGCAATACCTTGATTTTCAATATGGTAAATCATATTTCGGCGTGGATAACTATGCCTGTGCGCTGGTCGCTATCGCTGAAAAACTGTGTGATAAACGCCAGCGTGCGTTGGATATTGGCTGCGCTACCGGCCGTGCCAGTTTTGAATTAGCGCGCTCGTTTGAACAGGTCACTGGCATTGATTATTCGGCACGCTTCATTGACGTGGCGCTGTCGTTAGCGGGCGGGGAAGAAATATGCTACTCGATGCAAGAAGAGGGCGAGCTTATGGAATATTGCCAGGTTCGCTTAGCAGACGTCGGATTGAGCACTGAACAAACCGAAAAAGTCCACTTCTTACAAGGTGATGCTTGCAACCTCAAACCACAAAAAGAACCTTATGATCTGGTGCTGGCGTCCAACCTGATTGATCGACTACGTGAACCGAAGCGCTTTTTGCGTGACATTGTTACAATGATCCGCCCTGGCGGCATTCTGATGCTCTCTTCGCCTTACACTTGGCTGGAAGAGTTTACGCCGAAGGAGAATTGGTTGGGGGGGATACGTGAAAACGGTGAAGCGTTAACAACACATCAGGCCCTGCAACGCTTGTTAGTGGATAACTTTTTGGAAGTGCGAGCGCCGATGGATATTCCGTTTATCATCCGTGAGACGGCTCGTAAATATCAACACGCCGTGGGGCAGCTAACCGTTTGGCGCAAGAAATAACGCAAGAATAAATTCAGCTCTACATCACTGCCGGGCTACATTTGAACAGTAGCCTGCCAGCGGCGGGAGCTAAGACTCTGTTAGAGAGTGCCTTTATTCAGGTATCGTAGCCGGAGAGCATAAAAAAGTGTGGGGCAACCATCAGATAACGCCCTGCCGGAAGTAGAATAACCGGCATCATGACTAACAGCGCTTGTTAGCTGCCTATGAAGATCTATGTTATCAAAATCGCGGTTAGCGAAGTCAGTCCCATGGTCTGGCGTCGGCTAAGAATTGCTGCTGATACGTCACTGGCCGCGCTTCACTTCATTTTTCAGATTGTGCAGGGCTGGGACAATGACTATCTTCACCAGTTTCATATCCATGGCAAAGATTTCGGTATTTCTTACGAGGGTGGCATCTGCTTTCCAGATAATCCGTTCCGGCTCGTGATTGGCGATTTCGCTTTTGATGCTGGCGATCACACTCACCCTGCACTGAAATATATAGAAACCCGCTGGGTCTCTTTAATCTCGAATAAAATGACGACTCGTTTGCTGAAAGATGTTCTGCCTGACAGTCATGGTTTCTTCTTCTGGTTTGTCGGCGTTGAGTGTCGTCAGCGCTGCCGTGTTGGCGCCACTTTTATCGATAGTAACCCCCTTGGGTTCGCCATGATAACGAATGGCCTTGCGAAAGAAGCGTAATACGGCAGTTGGGTCCCGTTTGGCGGTCAGCAAAAAGTCGCTGGTTTGACCTGCGGTATCCACTGCGAGGTACAGATATCTCCACTGACCATTGATTTTGATGTCGATTTTATCCATACGCCCCCATCGATGCCGCGTGGAATGGTTAGCGGTAACACTGCGTTCAGCCATCATCTTCTCCAAATTGCGCAAGCTCAGGGCATAAGCCAGATACCAGCGTACACACAGAGCCATAATACCAACAGGATAATGCAGGCGGCGGAAGGCATTTCATATCAAAGACATCGGAGTGTAACATCACAAAAAAACAGCATGTTGCCTGACGATCCCTAATGCGATAGAGCCGTCTGTAGGATAAAACCATTTGTTATATGGTTCTGTTATTTAATTTTCGGAAAAAAATTCCAATGTGGATACAAACCAAGATATAACTATATTTATCAATACATAAAGAAGATATGTCAATATTAAAAGAACTGAGCATTAAAAACCAAAGCATAGGTATAAACAATACCTAAGTATAGCTTTAATTTTTTTTAAAAAGATTTATCGTTTCCGAAGGGTAAAGATTGAAAATAAATATCAGTATTTAACATGCGAAACAGAGATCATTATTAATGTGTTATCAAGATAATAGTGTTAATGAAAAATTAAACTCAAGTCAAAAAATATTATTTATACTTAAAATGTCACTAGAGATTTAACGTTCATTTCTTCTGAACAATCAATAACAACTGAGGTTTTACAATTAAGGATGGGGTTTATGCCTGACTTTATAAGTTCTCTAAATTTACATTCAACCGAAATTAAATTAATGCCAGAATTTTTGTTTGAAAAATCAATAATAACCCAAAAAACTATTGCCTGGAAAAAAAATAACTCAGGCATGGATAAAGCTTTTTATGTTAATGTTTCTGAACTTTACGGTGTAATGTTTTGCAAGCCGCGGGTAAAGAGAAGTGAACTATTAAATTATAATGAATTATCAACTATTATCCCAGGCTTTCTTCTGCCCAAGTTACAAGACATAATACCGACAAAGGATGGTAATTTCACTGAAGAGAAACCAGAAGAAAAACCAGAAGAAAAACCAGAAAAAAATTCCACGAAAGATAATAAAGCTTTGGAACTTTATTGTCGTAAGGTAAATGAAAATAACAAAAATAAAATGAGATCATATGAACCCGCATATAAAATAGAGATGATTAAGTTCATTGTCAAAATTAAACCCATTATGCAAAACAGTAGTGTAGATCCAAAAATATTATCCATAATACAAAAAGTCACAGATAAACAAGCACTATATAACAAGATTAAAGATATACAAGATCATCTGGATGATATCTGCAGGCATGTTGGCGAATTGACTTTCGTCATTGAAGAAAAAACACATAACATCAAATTAATTGATTTTGCTGCTGGTACGAGGGGAGAGTCAGCAATCGAAAATAAGCGAGCGATTTCATCTGGTCTAATGAACATTCAGGAACATATTGATTCACAATACTTAAGTAACAAAAATAATGCTGATTCAGAGTACTCACGCTTACCCAAAAATAATACCATTTTTTATGGCTCTAATTACAAAAAAATATAATCTAAAAATTCAGAAAAACAAAGCTATTGACAGATGGAAAATGGCAAAACATCAAAGCTCATAGTGTGGAAACTCTTGGGTGTTTTTTGCTAAAGGTTGTTTGTAATAGTGTCATTTTTTCTGAATGATATGCTCATTTTTATATAATGGTGTTTTTGTAAAAATAAATAAATTGAATTCTTTAAGTGTGAATAATATGAATAATGTGATCAAAAAGAGACGTAAATTGTATTCTTGGCAACAAGGACTATTGAATGGGGACTTTCAGATTATCCATACAATGTCATCCGAAATTGGCGTAACGAGTAAAAGAAATTTAGGTGGTATATCTCCTTTTGAAAGGGCAAGGTTTGAAGATGTAGTATCTACATGGGATATTATGTCTGGTTCTTTACTTTCTTATTCTAAAGGAGAAGGGCGTGGAGTGCTTCCAACACATCTTGTTCTTGATGTACCTTATCAAAATATTTTAGGGACACATGATTCTGATGTTTGGTTTCCAAACCATGCAGGTAGATTAGATAATCTATCGACTGGAATATTAGTAAATCCTTATGATTTAGTTGATCGAATCAACAGAGGCAAAGCAGTAGATGATAAATTATTAGGTGTGCCATTTAATACATTAGAAGACTTTAAGTTTTTTACTTCAAAAATGAGCGATAGTTTTCACAACGAAATACTTATTATTTGCAAACCTGAATTATTAATTATTGATGGCGTGCCTAAAACTGGCAGAGTTAAATTGAAAGATATCGTTTATAATGTCGAAGGTGATTCTTTAAATAAAATTAAAAATGATATTAAAACTGTTCAGAAAATTGCAGTGATTAATAACCTTAAAAGTGTAAGTTTTATTTTTGATCATGAAAGAATTTCATCCTTTTATCAAGGGAGTATAAGTTTTTATGATGAAATTAGGCATTTTTTAGGTGACCCAATATACACTTCGTTTAACCGAAGTGTAAGTACAAAAAATCACTTTGCGAGAAAGCTAAAAACAGCACCCAATTTATCATATGCATATCATCCATTAGACGGTTATAGAGATTTAGCTGTTTTTCCGATTAATTAAAAGCCAATTATTGGCCTGGTGAAAGCGAGGCTGCGATTTAACGTTACTTGGCTTTCATTACTGTGCTTAGTTCTGTCGCATTAGGGGCTTGTTGCAAGATGTTGGTGAGGAGCTTCGCGACTTCATCGATTCGCTGGTTAGCGCAGGTGATTATAGAACTCAAAGCGAAGTGCTCCGTGATGCTTTTCGGGCCGCGGTATATACATGAAAGACAGTATAAAATACGGCGATGAGGGTGGAAAGGACTTCGGCTGTGCAGCAGGCGAGCTCACGCCGCAGGCGTACTATCGTTCTCAGGTCTGTCGGATTCAGAGCCTGTATAGATCGGAAAATCCAGTTTAGTTTCATTTACCATATTAGAAGGGAATAATAATGTTAATTATTTTTAGTGGATTACCCGGGAGCGGGAAAAGTGCTATTGCACGCATACTAGCCAAACAGCTTGGTGCCGTATATTTACGAATTGATACAATAGAACAGGCTATTCGCGAAACTGAAAATGAGGATAACGATATGGGCCCAACAGGGTACTTTGTCGCATACGCATTAGCCCGCGAAAACTTGAGAATAGGGTTGACCGTTATCACTGATTCAGTTAATCCAATGCAACTGACCAGAGATGCCTATCGTGATGTAGCGCTTTCTGGTAGTACACAATTTTTGGAAATTGAAGTTATCTGCTCTGACCAGACAGAGCATCGTTCTCGTGTAGAAAACCGAAAAACCGATATTCAGGGGTTAGACTTACCGGACTGGGAAGCTGTAATCAACCGCGAGTACGAACAATGGGACAGAGATCATCTGATACTTGATAGTTCAAAACTATCAGTGTCCCAGAGTGTGGAGAAGGTGATAGAAACAATAAGACAAGCACATTAACTCATATGTTCCATTCCCCACACGGCGTTCAAGTGGATTTTTTTGTAAACACAGTTTCTTGTTCAAGATGCGAGAATCCGTACAAGCAGGAACTCTCTCGCATCAAGGCGGTTAAAATATAGTCTTAAC
>NZ_HE997643.1:329467-421308 GCF_000312485.1 Yersinia massiliensis CCUG 53443
GTACAATATTTTCCGTTTCCCAAACGGAGCCCATGTATGAGACTAGTCTATTGCTAACCAGCGGGCATCCACGACGACACCCAGTATTTTATAGTGGCCTGTTAGCTCGATTAGACGATAGGCTTGATTCTATAGCCTCATACCAATTGTCCGTACTTATTCAACCGATATAAAAACATGGGAAGGCTTGGGTTTCTCGGCAAGATTAATTGATAATCATTGCTATTTAAAGGCTAATGAGCATAGTAGTTATTGTTATTTTTATGCTGCATGGCAGTTAAACTGCGTATGTTTTTTTATAAAGATAAAATATTTTCACTTTTATAACGTAAATAATATGTAAATATCATTTTTTGATAAATATGCATTCTGATTTTTTTGATGTAACTCAAAAAACAGTTGTGGTCTTGACTGTCTCCTTTCTCATTACCATGAGAAAATTCCCACCACCATGTTTTGTCTTGTTTTTTTATTTCATTATTTGTCGATATTATTAACTTTTGACTGACGGGATAATTTATTTGTCATATTCAGTGTGTGTATTTTCCTACAAGTTAAATGAAAAATCCTACACCTGATTTTTCGTTTTCTTTTGTTCATATTTATTCATTCTTATTATTTTACAAAATAGTAATATCTATGTGTTTTTTAGCCTAATTGACAATATTTAAAATGATGAAATAATAGCCACAATGAAATCGGACTTCACTGGTCCAGGATATAAATCCTAATTAAAAATATTGTTCTAAACATATTTAAAATCACGGGGAAATAAACATGAAAATTAAAACTACCAGCGCATTAATTGCAGCTATCACTGGTCTGTTTATCGCGCAGTCTGCTTTTGCTACAGACGGTACCATTACTATTAATGGCCAAATTACTGATACCACTTGTGGCGTTTCAGTGAATAATGGCACTAAAGATGGCACCGTCAACTTACCGACTATCTCTGCCAGCGCATTGAGCACCATTAACTCGGTTGCCGGTACTACACCTTTTAGTATCGTCTTATCTGGTTGCTCAGGGGCGTCAATGAATAATGCTTATGCTTATTTTGAGCCAGGCGCTACGGTAGAAACCTCAACAGGTCGTTTGAACAGCAATGGTACATCGACAGGTGTTCAGGTTCGTCTATTAAATAAAAATAGCTCGCCTATTATGGTAGGCGGTGCAGGTCAGAGTAGTGTCGTCGAAGATATATCTGGTGGTGGCGCGACATTAGCCTATTATGCACAGTATTATGCGAACAACGCTTCAGTCGGTGCGGGTACAGTAACGACTCAAGTTGACTATACTATTGTTTATGACTAAGTAATGCTTGTGATATAGCGGGGCTGATAAGAGGGAGATAGTTAATTTCCAATGTTATCAGCTACAACATGGGAGCTTAATGCTCCCTGTTTAGTTCGCTCTGTAATGGGAAACCTTATGCGTAAAACATTCTTTATAGCATTCACTTTGGTCACATTATTCATTACGGCGACAGTTGCTCGCGCGGAAGTGATGATCACTGGGACGCGTGTCATTTACAATGAAAAACAACGTGAAGGTGTTGTTAAGGTTTCCAATACAGGGAATATGCCAGTTCTTCTGCAAGCCTGGATTGATAACGGTGATGCGAATGCACGTCCGGATACTATCAAAGTACCTTTTAGTGTTACACCACCAGTAATACGTTTAGATCCTAAAAGAGATCAAACTATCCGGCTGTTTCGTACTGGCAGTGGTTTGGCGACAGATCGTGAAACGCTTTTTTGGTTTAATTTGTTAGAGATCCCACCTAAACCAACAAAAAGTGCTACCGGCGAAGATAACAAATTGCAACTGGCTTTTCGGACCAGGATTAAAATGTTTTATCGCCCAGCAGAATTAATGATGACGTCAGAACAGGCGATGAAACATTTGACCTTTTCTAAGAAAGGTAACCAACTGGTAATAAAAAATGCGTCACCGTATTACATTACCTTTAGGAAAATTGAGTTTCGTGCATCTAAAGAAAGCCCAGTTCTGGCGAGCTTGACTAAAATAAATAATAAAATGGTGGCGCCTTTTGCTGAGCTTAGTTTGCCGGTGAGCATTCAAGGGGCAGCCAATAATACGACGCAAGTATTTTATTCTATTATCAATGATCAAGGTGGAGAGACGCAGGGCTCTCAAAAACTGGAACAATAAAATTAGAAAGTATAAACATAATTAATTTATCTCCTTTTGCCTCTTTATGGCATCTCTTCATTTAATGGCCCAGATATAATGCATTGTAATGACATGTATTATCAAAAATGCGAGCGCCCGAACTACTTATCGGCATTCTTCCTTGTTATTTGTAGTTTGGGCTGTGTGCTATTTAGTCCAGCTTCAGCCGCTGAAGATTCTGAACATGTTGAGTTCAGTGATTCTTTCCTTCGTTTCTCTGTGGATGCGGCGCGTTACAGTGAAGGGAACCCAGTTGCTCCAGGAGAGCGCAGCATTGATATTTATCTGAATGAGCAGTGGATTGGGCGTCAGAATATGCGCTTTGAATTGCCCACGCCAGATTCTAAAGTTGCCTCCCCGTGTTATGACTCCGCGCTATTTGCTGAATTAGGCGTTGATACCACACATATCAATTCTGGAATCTTAACGCAGCTTGATACAACCGATGTGTGCTTACCATTGAGCAAGCTCGTGGAGGGCGGTAATGCGATTTTTGATGAGAATATTCAGCGCCTCGATATTCAGGTTCCTCAAGCGTTTTTAATCCGTCAGGCTCGTGGCTATGTTAATCCCAAATATTGGGATGACGGGGTGACTGCGGCAACTTTAAAATATGATTACACCGGTTATCGTAGTAATCAGCGCGATATTAGTAGCCAGACATATCAATATCTGGGGCTGTTGGGTGGCTTTAACTGGCAAAGTTGGCGTTTGTATTATCGTAGCGCACTCAATCGTAGTGATAGCCAAGGATTTGATTATCAAAACTTGGCCACTTATGCTGAGCGCGCAGTGCCATCCTTATACAGCAAAATGACAATTGGTGATTCAAGCACCGATGGTCAGGTGTTTGACAGCATCAGCTATCGCGGTATTGAGCTGGCCTCAGATGACCGCATGTTTGCTGATTCTCAGCGTGGTTATGCACCAGTGGTACGTGGCATTGCTCGGACCAATGCCCGCGTAGTGGTGCGACAGCAAGGCCAATCCATCTATGAGACCACGGTACCGCCGGGGCCTTTTACCATCGACGACCTCTATCCTACTGGTCAGGGCGGTAATCTGAGTGTGACTATCACCGAAGCCGATGGTAGCGAACAGTCTTTTACCGTGCCTTTTACCGCCATTGCTGAATTATTACGGCCAGGAACAACGCGCTACTCCTTGATGGCCGGTGAGTATCGTGACAATTCAATGGTGGAAAAACCAACCCTGTTTATGGGGACCGTACGCCATGGTCTATCCAATCTCATTACGGGCAATGGCGGGGTTGTCGCTGCCGAAGGGTATCTTTCGGCATCTGCTGGGCTGGCATTCAATACTTCCGTCGGTGCGCTGGCATTTAATGTGACACAAGCGCAAACCAAACTACCGGATGAAGGCGATCAGAATGGCCAGAGTATTGGTATCACCTACGCCAATTCATTACCCGAAACCAATACCAGCTTGACCATCGCCAGCTACCATTATTCTAGTGATGGTTTTTACACACCCTCTGAAGCCATGCGAATGCGTGATTATCTACAGCACGGCGAAGTGAATAGAACTATTTTCAATTCTAGTCTGCCAACCGATAGCACTAGCTATGATGACAGCTTTAAATATCGTCGTCGTAATCAGGCGCAAATCAGTATTACTCAAGGCCTGCCTGAGGGTTACGGTTCGTTTTATGCCAATGCCAACGCGCAGGATTACTGGGGTGGGCAGCGACGCGATATGAACTTCCAGCTTGGCTATAATAATAGTTATAAGTCACTGAGTTATAACGTCGCAATTAACAGATTGCGCAATATGTCTAGCGGGGATTGGGATAATCAGTTGAGTGTTTCTTTCTCTATTCCGTTGGGAACCCAAAATGGCTCACCGCGGCTTAGTACTAGCTATACCAGCACTCGCGACAGTCATTCGCTACAAACGGGCGTTTCTGGTTCTGCCGGAATTGATAATCAATTTAACTATGGTGTCTCAGTTGCGGATAATCGTACTGATGAGAATGGCAACTATAACACTCTGGGTGTGAATGGTAATTGGCTGGCACCCAAAGCCACTGTCGGTGGCAGTTATTCAAAAAGTAATGATTACGATCAGGTCAGCGCCAGCCTATCTGGCGGTGTTGTTGCTTACAGCGGTGGCGTGGTTTTTGCGTCATCGCTGGGTGATACCGTTGGCATTGTTGAAGCACCGGATGCGGCCGGTGCCCGTGTGACTAACTATTCGGGAACACGCCTTGATAGCCGAGGCCGGGCGATTGTGCCTTATCTGAGCCCTTATCGGCAGAATGATGTTGAACTTGATCCAAAAGGTTTGTCGTCAGATGTGGAATTTAAAACCACCAGCCAGCGGGTTGCGCCAACCGCAGGCGCGGTGGCATTGATGAAATTTGAGACTTCAAGTGGTTATTCGATTCTATTGACTGGGCGTCGGGCGGATAGCACGCCACTGCCTTTTGGCGCTGAAGTTAAAGACACTAATGGTATTGGTGTGGGCTATATCGCTCAGGGCGGGCAGGCCTTGGTTCGAGTGAATGAGCAAGAGGGCCATCTGCGCGTAATATGGGGTGATGGCGTTAGCGAAAGTTGCGGATTTGATTATAAATTACCCGGCGGCGCTGTGGTTCAGGGAGAATTCCGGCTGTTAGAGGTGATATGCAAATAGATGCTGATCGGAAGACAGGAATACGATAATGATGCAACGTAATTTTTTACGCTTTGGCTCGACTCTCTGGGCCGCGGTGACCCGATGGAAGCCTCTGTTTTTGGGCGGGTTGTTGCTGCTTGGTGATGCCGGTTCGGTCAAAGCCGAGGGCATTTATGCTAACTGTGCGCGTAACAGCGGTTATTATCAGTATTTCGATACTACGGCTCTGGAAATAGGCAAAGACAGTACCGTCGGTAGTGTGATTGGCCCTTGGATCAATTCAAATAACCCTACCGCCTGGAGTTGCACACCTAACAGCAACTATCAGCAGCCGATAACTTTTAGCGTGCAAGGTTATCCACCCTATACAGTGAACAGCAGTATCAGTACAGATGGACAAACTTACACCGTTTACAATCATCCCGGCAAAACTGGTCTGGGTTACATTGCCCGCTGGCGCTTTACCTTAAATGGCAAAACCACCAATTGGCAGCCACTGACTATCGCCACTGGGGGGCAACAAACACATCCTGATTCGATAGCCATCAGTTACAATGCCGGGGTCAAGTTCTATCTGGGGCTTGATGTTCAGGTCCGTTTTGTCAAAATCGCGACTAGTCTGACTAGCGGTACCATACCGTTGTTCGACCCAACTTATATGCGCCATGTGCAAACCTACAATAACGGTACGCCTGCAGTAGGGGATCTCACCTATATGATCACCCAGTTTAAAAGTGGGAGTTCAATTGCCGCTGGCACAGGGACTTGCACAACGCCGAATGTGACGGTTAACCTGCCTGAGGCTTCAGTCAGTGATTTTCACGGAGTTGGCTCTAATGCGGGGCGTAAAGCATTTAATTTGGCATTCAACCAATGTCCAGCCGGTTTGGCCAGTATCGGTTACAGTTTTGCAGCCACTACGCAAGTGCTTGATGCCACAAATGGTGTGGTGGCACCTAATGCAAGCTCCACTGCCAGTGGGGTCGGTATCCAATTATTGCGTGGTACGGGTACACCGGTGACCTTTGGTACGGTTTATCTGCTGGATAACTACGATGCAACGTCAAAGGCCAATTATCAGGTGCCAATGCAGGCTGGGTTGTTTCAAACTGGCAACTCGGTTGGCGCAGGCAGTGCGAATAGCGAAATCACTTTCACGCTGAATTATAAGTAGGGCTACTATGTCAGCTTTTAATTGTTGGAGTTTTAACCTGAAAGGTCGATGGTTAAGTGGTTTGTTGCTCATCAGTGCGATAGCCCTGTTTATCCAAATTCCAGCCACACATGCCGAGATTTATCTGGGAGCCACGCGTTTGATCGTCAACGCGAAAGATAAAGAGGCAACACTGAGAGTGGTCAACGAAGGTCGTTCAGCCGTGCTGCTACAGATCTGGGTAGATCTTGGGGAAAGTGAAGCACCGCCAGAGAAAATTACCACGCCTTTTATCGTTGCTCCTCCGATTTTGCGCCTGGATGGCACACGCTCACAACGCCTCAGAGTTTTGTTTACCGGCAGAGGTACACCACTGCCCAGCGATCGGGAGTCGGTATTCTGGCTAAATGTACTGGAAGTCCCGCAGAAGGTAACAGGTAATAACGCCAGCCATATGCAGATGGCTTTCAGAACGCGAATTAAATTGTTCTATCGACCGTTGCCGTTGCAGGGAATTAGCACCGCCAATATTCAGGAACAGTTGCGTTTTAGCTTGATAAAACAAGGGAATAAATCTGAGGTGCGGGTCAGTAACCCTACACCTTTTCACCAGACATTACTGGAAATCTCATTGGGGCGCGATAAGAACCAGATTATCGCGAGTGTCATTCCTGAAAGTGGCATGATCGATCCTAAAGGGCAGGATAGCTTTGCTTTGGAGCACATGAAGGGAACCGTTACTGCCGGTATGACGGTGTTTTACTCGGTATTGGACGACTTTGGCACGGTGGTGACGGGTGAGCAGCAGCTACAGCCCTGACAGATTGAATAGCCAATAATAACCGATGGTATTTTGGCGGTCCTACCCAATCAGCCCAACGCCGACCAGTTGCCCCCTCGTTAGTCCCACCATTTCATGTTAAATTCAGCAATCTAAGGCCATTGCATCGTTTTGGGTATCTGTATGTTTACATATCAAGAAATATCGGCGTTAAACGAACTTGAATTGATCGTTTATAACTACATCATCAAAAATACCGACAAAGTGATGTATATGACCATCAGAGAATTGGCTGATGCTGCGGGTGTTTCTACCACCACGGTTTTACGCTTCTGCAAGAAAATGAACTGTGATGGTTATTCTGAATTTCGGGTTCGCTTTAAACTGTATTTAGAACATGATGACAAACTACCGGTGAGTTTTGGCATTAGCGAAATAATAAACTATTTCAAAAGTATTAATAATAGTGAATTTGATGAATTACTTGATGTTGCCGCGGCGCAAATAGCCGAAATGAACCGAATTATTTTTGTTGGAATAGGGACGTCTGGCGCATTAGGTAAATACAGCGCACGTTTCTTTTCTAATATTGGAAAGTTTAGTACTTATATTGATGATCCTTATTATCCCATTAATAGTGATATGTATCAGGACGCCATTGCGATTATCCTATCCGTATCTGGCGAAACAGAAGAAATCATCCGGATTGCCAACCAATTTAGTCTGCATAAATGCAAGATAATCAGCCTGACAAACAGCGATAACTCAACGCTCGCCAAAATGGCTGATCTTAATATATCCTATCATATGCCGCCCATTGTCTTAGAAGGCCAATATAATATTACCACCCAAATACCGGTGCTATATATTATTGAAACCATAGGGAAAAAACTTCCGCAATTAACACGAAAATAAACACCCTAAAACAGGGTGTTTTTTCTATGTGACATATTCCAAATGACGAGTTTTGTTATATCGTGACTTCAAATTCCTTTTTGATAAACTTCATCCTCAGTCGAAAAAATACTAATAATAAATGAATAATGTTCTGCTTCCCTTATACTCAGTATCTGCGACAGGAGATGAATAATGGCAATTGATTACGCACTCACCGCTCAAGAAATTATTAAATATATCGGTGGTGATAATAATGTGATTAATGTCACACATTGTGCGACACGTTTACGCTTTATCTTGAAAGATAATACCGTTGTCGATAAAGAAAGATTAAATCGTGTGAAAGGCGTTATCACCGTTATTGAAGCGGGCGGGCAGATGCAGGTGGTGATTGGTAATCATGTCGGTGATGCCTATCTCCATGTAACTCGTTTGATTAATATCGATGAAAGTACCCCCGTTGCTGCACCTAAGGTCGGCGTGGTGAGCCGCCTGATGGATATTATTTCCAGTATCTTTGCTCCCTTTCTTTATCCGCTGGCTGCATGCGGTATCTTACAAGGAATTATCTCTTTTCTTGCCGCGATAGGTTGGATGGATGCCGCGAGCGGAACTTACCGTATTCTGAATTTTGTCTCATGGACCGGTTTTACTTTCCTACCGGTGATGGTGGCCTTTACCGCTGCTAAAAAATTCAATGTGAATCCTTTTACGGCCGTGATTACCGCTTGTGCGCTGATCAGCCCTGACTACATGAGTATGCTGACCGCGAATAAAATCACCACAGTGAACTCTGCTGACCCAGCTGTTCAACAACTGATGCATGAAGCGGTAAATAATCCACAGATTGCGCATATTTTAACTACCATCGCGGGTATTCCGCTATCTTCTCCTACACTGGATTTCTTCGGTATTCCCGTGCAATACCTGAGTTATACCGCCTCGGTCATTCCGATCATTTTGATGGTTTGGGCGATGTCGTATGTACAGCGCTTCTTTGAACGCATCCTACCGATGGTGGTGCGCAACCTGTTCACGCCGATGTTCTGTATTGCCATTATGGTGCCATTAACACTGCTGGTGTTTGGCCCAGTGGGCAACCTTATTGGCGGCGCGATTGGTGGCGTTTACAACACACTTTATAACCTCAGCCCCGCAATCGCAGGGTTTATGGTCGGGGCATTCTGGCAGCCATTGGTGACGTTGGGAGTCCATTGGGGCATTACACCGGTTACGGTGGGTAACTACGCCACTTTGGGTTATGACACCTTTACCGGTCTGCAAGCCTCTGCGGTGTTCGCCATGGCAGGCACCATGTTCGGCGTTTACCTGAAAACACGTAATCGTGAAATGAAAGGCATTTCATTGTCAGCCGGTATCACGGCATTGTTCGGGATAACCGAGCCAGCGATTTACGGTGTGGCGTTACGATTGAAAAAACCGTTCCTCTGTAGCTGTGCTGCGGGAGGAATTGGCGGGGCGATTGCCGGTTCCTTTAATGCGGTGTCGTGGAGTTACTGCCTGCCGGGTATTGCTGTGCTGCCGGTCTTCTTTAAAGAAGGGCATATGACTCAGTTCCTCGGATTCCTGCTCTCCGTCACGGTCGCATTTGTATTGGGTGCTGTTTTCACGTGGTTGGTGGGCTTTACGGATGAACCAAACAGTGTGGAGCAAAGTGTTAGCCAATCTGAAACACCGCTGACACAGGCGCAGATGAATCAGGGCTAAATGAAACCGGTATCCTCATCAGGCGGGGCATTGCCCGCCATTGATTTCTATTTCGGGGCGTATAGCTGCCCATTGAACCAAGGGAGAATTTTATGAGTGACAAACAATTACCAAAAGATTTCTTATGGGGCGGCGCTGTTGCGGCGCACCAAGTCGAAGGCGGCTGGGATAAAGGTGGCAAAGGGGTGAGTATCGCCGATGTCCTTTCCGGTGGCGCACACGGTGTTGATCGCGTCATGACTGATGGTGTACAGGAAGGTTACCGCTACCCGAATCATGAAGCCGTTGATTTTTATGGCCACTACAAAGAAGACATCGCACTATTTGCGGAAATGGGCTTCAAATGCTTCCGGACTTCCATCGCTTGGACGCGTATCTTCCCGAACGGTGATGAGCAGCAGCCGAATGAAGCGGGCCTGCAATTCTACGATGACATGTTCGATGAATTACTGAAATACGGTATCGAACCGGTGATTACATTATCTCACTTCGAAATGCCGTGGCATTTGGTGAAAGAGTACGGCGGTTGGAAAAATCGCCAAGTGGTCGACTTCTTCGTGAAATTCAGCGAAGTGGTGATGGAGCGTTATAAAAGCAAAGTTAAGTATTGGATGACCTTTAACGAGATCAATAACCAACGTAACTGGAAGTATCCGTTATTCGGTTATTGTTGTTCGGGTGTGATTTTTACCGAGCAAGAAAATCCTGAAGAAACCATGTATCAAGTACTTCACCATCAGTTTGTTGCCAGCGCTAAAGTGGTCAAACTGGGCCATGCCATTAATCCAGACTTCAAAATTGGCTGTATGGTGGCGATGGTGCCACTGTATCCGTTCTCTTGCCATCCAGATGACATGATGTATTCCGTTGAAGCGATGCGTGAACGTTATCTATTCGGTGACGTCCACATGCGCGGTTACTACCCGTCATACATTCTCAATGAATGGGAGCGTCGAGGATTTACCATTCATATGGAGGAGGGCGATCTCGAGGCGCTGCGTGAGGGTTGTGCAGACTACATGGGGTTGAGTTATTACATGAGTAATGCAGTTTCTGCGGTCAATCCGGGGAGCGGCAATTCACTCTCTGGTTTTGAAGGCAGTGTCCCTAACCCGCATGTGAAAGCGTCAGACTGGGGATGGCAGATTGACCCAGTGGGCTTACGCTATTCACTGAGCGTCTTGTATGAGCGTTATCAGAAGCCACTGTTTATCGTTGAGAATGGTTTTGGTGCGATCGATAAAGTCGCAGACGACGGCATGGTCCATGATGATTACCGTATTGCCTATTTGAAAGCCCATATTGAACAGATGAAGAAAGCAGTGTTTGAAGACGGGGTTGATTTAATGGGATACACCCCATGGGGCTGCATCGATTGTGTGTCATTCACCACCGGTGAATACAGCAAACGTTATGGTTTTATCTACGTGGATAAAAACGATGATGGCACTGGCACCATGGCGCGTTCACGCAAATTAAGTTTTGATTGGTATAAGAACGTCATTTCGAGTAACGGTGAAGATCTCTAAACCGCGATAGCACTCTTAACCACAATAAAACGGTAAATCGCAACAACAACATTATTTATTTTGGGAAAGGCATTTAATTTGGGAAAGGCGGGTTAATCATACCGGCCTTTCCTTTCTTTACTTTATTGCGTGACCCCGATGATCACAGAGTATTTTCCGCATTACTGCATTCTCAAGAGTGACACCCTGTCGCACCGGGAAGCGTCGCTCAACCACATGAAAACCATGGAGAATAAAGAAGGGTTCGGCTGTCTTACTCACCTGCGATGTCAGTTCACCGATACCCAATAAATTTGCTTCTTCATGGAGGCGCTTCATCAATAGGGTTCCAACCCCTTGTCGGGAATGAGCACTCGCTACGTAGAAATGGTCTATATAACCGTTAGCTTGGAGGTCCGCATACCCTACGATTTCTTTATTCATCTCGACGATAAATGGGCTTAAATCTCTCATCTGCTTGGCCCATAAGTTGGGATCGACTTCCGTTGGAGCCCATGCCTCTAGCTGCTTCTTAGTGTAATCCTGTGATGCAATTTCATGTACTGCGGAGAAAAAAATACGAAATAACGCAGTTTCATCTCCAATGCTAAACCGCCGAATCAACATAAATTTCACTACCCTGTAAAGTTTCTTGTTTGCAGATATGTGTTTTTATATTTGAGCTTAATGAACCGTCCAGTCAGGGAAAATCATAGGTAATGTGAATGCTTGAAGCTGTTCCGCAGATAATTGGCGGCGTCCCTCATTAATTGCAGCACCCGGCCCCTTGCTGTTTGCCTCGAAGAAACGTGCGTCTTGCGGATAGAACCAGATTTTCTCGCCTTGCTTATCTTTACCAGACATTTTATCCCAACCGTAAATATGATCATCCATTGTTGTATTGATAAATACAGCCTGACCAATTGCTGCCGGATCGGCATAACGGCCATCAACAAAAGTGGTTGTCGGATGCCATGGTCGCCCTAAAGCAAAACTGTTGGCAGGAACACCGGGCTCTTTGGTCAACCGGCTATTAATAAATATCAAACCATAAGGTGAGGTTGTTAATGTGCTTGGGGCCGTGATATAGCCATAAGGCGGCGCAATATCACTTCGATTACGCGCGACAATAGTGCAATGGTCAAATACCGTGATGCCCGAGCCAAAAATAAAATCAACATGCCCACTGATTTCACAATCGGTGAAATAACTCCGGCTGCCGGTTTTGCTATAAAGCGTATCTTGGTAGCCCTCAAGTTTCACCGCTTTGAAACGTGCTTTGTCACTATTTTCAGCTAATAGCAGTGCCACGGCTTGCGTGTCTTTTAATTTTGTAGGGTCAGTATCCGCTTTCTTGCTATTGGCTGGGAAATCAAAATCATTACGAATAGTCAGATCTTCCGCTGTAAAGTTCGGGGCATTAACCAGCACCGTGCTGCTGCCCGACGTTCCCCATTTTTCGTTTTGTGGATTGAGCATTCCCGCCGCAGTATTGGCGCTGATCACAGTGCTATCCCGAGTCTCCCCTTTAAGGGTCACATGACTACGGGTCACGACTAGCCTTTCGGTATAAACGCCATTTTTCAGGAAGATAATAAAAGGTGTGTCATCCATCGGTGCTGATTTCAATGCAGCATTAATCGAGGAAAACTCACCTCCTTGCGGTGTGTTAGAAACAACGGCGTTATACGGCGTAGCATTCGCCGTCCCCAAGATAACAAACGACATCAATCCTAATAAAAGCGTTTTACCAAATACATTAATGGGCATTTTTGGGGTCCTCAGTGACTCATATTTACCAGAGTAAAATCACGTTTCGTGACGATAAATGATGGAAGATGTGATCTCATATTAAAAATACAATACAACAAATGAAACACGGTTCCATTTAAGTGGATCTCATTTTTGTCATGAAAATTGGGATGTTACTGTGGCAAATAGGCAGGGGAATAAGTTAAGTTTTCTTGATATAAGCGCGCTATGGGTTTGCGGTGACACATGGATGAAACCGATTAAGCCATATACAGAACGATGCTTTATTTTGATTTAAATGAAACAGCGTTCTGTGATGCAACTCGCGTTACCTTCAACTAACGGATGATAAGCTTTTTCCTCAATGGAGATTCCTATGATTCGTTTACCTCTGGCGGCCACCATCACTCTACTGTTGTCATGTCAGGCGGCATTTGCCTCCTTGCCCACTTTTTCCATCTGGCCCGGCGGTGAAGCGCCTGGGGCGAAAAACAGCCCGACGACTGAGTCCATCGTGGAGCGTAGCAAAGACCCCTCGCAGCCCGATCGGGCCGTAACCGGAATTCGCGCGCCAAAAATCACCGTCTATGCGCCGGAGAAGCCCAACGGCATCGCGCTATTGGTCACGCCGGGCGGCTCTTATCAACGGGTGGTGCTGGATAAAGAGGGCAGCGATCTCGCCCCAGTGTTTAACATGCAAGGCTATACCTTGTTTGTGATGACCTACCGGATGCCGGCAGATGGTCATGCGGAGGGCAGTAATGCACCGTTGGCTGATGCGCAACGCGCGTTGCGCACTCTGCGGGCGCGTGCGGCAGAGTGGCATATTGACCCTAAAAAAATTGGCATCATGGGCTTCTCCGCTGGGGGGCACGTGGCAGCCAGTCTAGAGACTCGCTATGACGAGTCGGTTTACACCGCTGTGGATGCTATCGACCAACAGAGCGCACGACCAGATTTCGTGGTACTCGGTTATCCGGTGATTTCCATGGATCAGGCGATTGCTCATTCTGGATCGCGCAAAGCGCTGATTGGTGATGCGCCGACGCTTGAGCAGCAGCATCGCTATTCAACGGAGAAGAACGTTACACCAGAGACGCCGCCAACCTTTATTCTGCATGCGGTTGACGATCCTTCCGTGCCGGTTGATAACTCGCTGGTGATGTTCAATGCGCTACGTGCCCACAAAGTACTGACGGAGCTACACCTGTTCGCGGAGGGGAAACATGGGTTTGGTATTCGTGGCGCTAAAGGCCTGCCCGCCGCCGAATGGCCACAACTGGTAATGAACTGGATAGCTTCGATGCCAGAAATACAAAAATAGCGGCAGTGAGAACAATTCCCTCCCACTGATTTTGCCGCTCTTTCCTGTTAATGCGACAGAACCGTCCTAATCGCTTTTTCCCTTTTATGGACAAGCATGCTCATATTCAGAATACGGTGTAAATTCATGTGTTCACCTGCTTGATGGCATGTCACATGTAGGCCTTGCTGACGGAACGCTGCTGTTGAGCATTTGCGATAAAGTTGATAAAAAGCGCAGTCACGTACTGCTTATCCACGCTAGCGGCCCAGCGGATGAGGCATTTCATCTTTTGAAGCTGTTTGTTGAATCCCAATGCGTAGTGCCCTTGACGTATCCTTTAAATAAAGTAATAAAAAATGAAATGACAGTGGTATTTAGTTGTGGATAATCAAATTTAACTTCATTCATTGGCTTTTTCCCTATAGCTTAGTACTGATGACCTAAGATTTTAGTCAATTTAAGAAAATTCAGATATTTCTTGCGAGGCTTCAATGGAACCTTGTATAAGGCGCGCTCTGCGTTTGAAAAAAAGAGCTAAGTGGCAATAAAACGAGTTAAAAGTGGTTACACGTAAACATAAAGCGTTAAAAAATACACACTTTCCTTTCATTTCTCGTACAATGTTTCGGCTTTTTACATTCTTAGGTGAGGATTAGATCGAATGGATATCGGCACACCATCATGTGAGACACTAGAGAATATCGCTGAATATATCAGTGATATTAAATTTTGTATTGCGGACTTTAATATTAATGAAGCATTATTTAATTCCATACCCCTCTCAAAGCTTGGTATCCAGGGAGATAAAAGCAATAAAGTGTTTTTTAAGGGGACGATGCCTCCCAAAGAATATCTCATTGCTTTTGCAGATACAGCGAGAAATTGCAAAGTATTCTTTGATGAGGGTGTCAGTGGAAAAGGAAGTCGGCTTTCTATTAAAGGTGATGGTAATATAGTTTATCTTGGTAAGAATTCTACTTTAAATAAAGTTGCGATTACTTTACTTAGTAAGGGGGATTTTGTACTCGTTGGCGCAGGTGTATCGGTTACGGCAGACAATAGTTGGAGTACGGGGTTTTCCCCAGGAAAAAATAATAATGGTATTATTATTGGCGATCACTGTTTGATGGCATCTGAAATTATAATCAGGCCTGCTGATGGCCATATGATTATGGATGCAATGACTAAACAGCAAGTGAATACTTCACACAAGCCAATAATAATAGAACCCTACTGCTGGATAGGGCAGAGATCATCGATTCTAAAAAATGTTCGTATCGGTGCTTGCTCAATTGTATCCCTTGGTGCCGTTGTCACCAAATCATGCGATAGGTTTAGCGCGCTAGGTGGCGTCCCTGCGACAGCAAGAAGCATCGCTGGAAAAATGTGGATACGTAATCAGGCAAAGGAATCGAAAAGGGTGCAGAGTATGTATCAGGACCGATTCTTTGATAAAAGCTTAGTTCCCATGAATGTAGGTGCATCCCAAAATAATCGCCCAATAGTGACTTCAAATAAAAGTGACTCTTTGGTGGGTAAAATGGATGAGTTGAACTTAAAAGTACTCATTGATAATGCAGCAATAATTCATTCATGTGTTGAGTCTTTTGATATCGATACCAATAATTATAATAAATTTACACCTGCTCAACTGAAGATATTTGGAGATGATAGTAATGAAGTATACATTAAGGGGAATGTGATACCCGCAGCCATTTCAATAGCATTTGGTCGAGAAGCAAAAAATGCTAAAGTATTTATTGGTGCTGAAATTACAGGAAAAGGAACCAAAATAGCCATTACTGGAGAGGATAACTTCCTTTATATTGGGAATAAATGTCGTCTCAATAAAATCAACCTTTCTGTTGTTGAAAATGGTGATTCGTTTATCATTGGTGATGAGGTAACCACAACCGCAGCAAATATGTGGACGACTGGGCACTATTCGGGAACGGATAGTAAAATGGTTATTATCGGTGATGATTGCATGTTTTCTTACGATATAACCTTGAGGGCGACAGATAGTCACCCTATTTTTATTTCTGAAAGCATGGAACAGATAAACACCCCCGCTAATCCAGTCATCATTGAGCCACATTGTTGGATTGGACAAAGCTCTTATATTGGAAAAAACGTTAAAATTGGTGCCTGTTCCATTATCGCCGCGAATGCTGTTGTCACTAAATCTTGTGAACGATTTACCATGTTATCTGGCGTTCCTGCTGCGCATCGTTCATTAGACGGTAATATATGGGGCAGGAACTTAACGCCAGAAGCTAAAGCAAGGGCTAAACACTGGGCTGATCTATACAAAATAAAGTAGATATAACTAAGTCTATAAACAGAAAACCAACCCCCAATAGGTTGGTTTTTTACTGTTATTGGGGCGGAAAATAACAATTTAAGCCTGCGCACTGATTGGTGTGTAGTTAATACGCGTTTTTTCTTTTCATTGTAAAATCGCCCTTGTCTAAGATAGCGTTGCATCGACCTGCTGAACCCACTGGCAAAGTGAACATTTCAACTATGCCCCCAGACATCTGAACTTGGCTTTGACGATGGTTGTAGTCACTAAATTGAGATGTCCGTTTCAAAACAGCGATCGCTGCTTTCAAAGGATGAGACTCATGACGACATAGGAAATCTGAATGAGCGATGTAAATCGACCTACATCGAATAACAACAATGATAGTACAGTGCCCGGTATCTCAGATCACCAGTACCGCCGTACGATCATTACATGACTTAACCTTATCAATGTGCTTAATGCAAAACTTAGAGCCCTGCGATAATAAAACTAGGTATTCCTTTAAGAAACATTATATTTGATAGTTTATGAACTATTCATTTTTGATGTTTAAAATTTAGCATTTATTTGTGATGCAGGAGTAAAGTACACGACCAGACTATTTTTAGTCATATATCTATTTATGGCGGTATCACACCCTGTTGTAATGTCATATATATTAGCCCCCCCTCTACATTCCAGTTGACAATTTATCAAACTTAATTCCCTATCGAGTAATAGGTTGTTATTGTGCATCAATGTTAATGTCCCATCTGGACCTTTATGAATATAAACAGTATGTTGCATGCCATGATTTGAACAAGAAAAATTTAAAAAACTAGACTCTCTAATTTCGTTGGAGTCAAAATGGTGTCTGCTTGTAGAATCACTGATATTCATCAAAGCCAAATAATGGATAGAGTAATTTTTTTCTGCTTTTAATGCCATTTCTACTTGCTTGCTAATTGTATTTCCAGCCCTAGCGACGTGCGTTGCTACTTCGTAACAGATCATCGGTTTTTCTCCCCTTTTTCGAAGTTTTTCTAGCCTATCATCCGAATTTTCTTTCAGCTTATGGGGAGTCACTGCACCTTCAGAAATATGAGTCCTGAATGTATATGCTGAAAATAGCCTTTCGATGTTTTTTGAAAATTGTTTCATGAGTTTTTATCCTTCCTAAGGAAATTATTTAACGTTGTGGACGGTAAGTAAATATACAAATCTGCCTGTACAAGTGTAGATACACTGTTATTGAAAGTAAATAATAGATCCTTTCCATTATGTGAGTAAAGGCGATAATTATAAAATTGATTTAATATCAATTTATACTAATGAAACGGTGCTGTTCATCAATAATATAATTCTCTAATGTTTTTTCTCTATGAGTCCGCATTAATGACTTCTGTAGTATCTTATATTGTATGTGCCACATTGAAAATGTATTAAGTGGGATAGCTGATAATAGCTGCCTAATGATATTATTAGTTAACATAAAGTTACATGTTGTCATTAATTATTCATGAGGTTTTAAATATAAATACACTATATCATATGGTGTTTAAATTATATTTAAATTCTATCTGATACTGTGATTATTCTTACTCAATGCATAGGATAAAATAATGACACCTATTAATTATAATTCTTTTCGCTCAATTAAGAGTTCTGATAAACGAGTACGATTTCTTGTGATGCATTATACCGCAGCAAATTTCTCAAATTCTGTGAGTGCATTAACTGGACCATCAGTCAGCGCACATTACCTTGTTCCTGACCCAAAAGACCCAACTTATCTGTCCTCAGGTTTTAAAGATCTACAAATTTTTAATTTAGTGAATGAAAATGAACGTGCGTGGCATGCGGGGTTAAGCTACTGGGCTGGCGTTACAGGGTTAAACTATAGTTCTATTGGGATAGAAATTGTTAATGAGGCAACAGATGTTAATGGCGTATTCAATTTCCCTCCGTTTAATGAACAACAGATATCAGCAGTTAAAGAGCTCGCATTAAATATTTTACAGCGGTACCCAGAAATAAAAGCAAAGTATGTTGTAGGCCACTCTGATATAGCACCAGGTAGAAAAAGTGATCCTGGTGCAGCGTTCCCTTGGTATCAACTTTATCTATCAGGTGTTGGTGCTTGGTATGATGAGAATACAAAAGATAAATATGTAAAAACTTATTCGGAGACTCCACTTCCTCGGGAGGAAGCAATCCGTCTACTTAAGCAGTATGGGTATGATATTAGCGCAGCAAATTCAGATGCTGGGTATCAAAAACTGGTTAGAGCATTCCAACTACATTTCCGACAAGAAAATTACAATGGGGTAATGGATATTGAAACAATGGCTATTTTAGCGGCACTCGTTGAAAAGTATCCTAACTGATTTGTGTTGAGCTGATTTGCGAAAAGCCACTAACCAAATTGGATGGGTGGCTTTTTTTGTAGAATGGGCAGATTGTAATCATCACTTTGGTTTACTATTTATATCTGCAACATGGACAATTAATCCTGAAAGGTATTCATTATGTCTAGTTCATTAAAATATCCTATTATTCTCGTTCACGGCTTTAGCGGTTTCGATAAGATTGCTGGAATTTATCCTTATTTTTTCGGTATTCAGCAAGCACTGGAAAAAGCCGGAGCTACTGTATTCACTGCCTCAATATCGGCAGAGAATAGTAATGAAGCTCGTGGTGAACAATTACTCAGTTTTGTAAAACAAGTCACCCAGTTAACCGGAGCCCACAAGGTCAACCTGATTGGCCACAGCCAAGGCCCTTTGGCCTGTCGCTACGTCGCCGCTATTCATCCCGAACGGGTTGCGTCTGTTACCTCCGTTAATGGGGCAAACTTTGGTTCGGAAATTGCCGATCTGGTTCGTTTGGCGATGACGCCAGGTTCCCTGCCAGAAGTGATTGCGGGTGCAGTGATGAACGCTTTTGGCACATTCCTTTCCATTATGACGGGTCGTCCCTCCCTGCCACAAGACAGTGTCGCAGCGCTTAACTCGCTCACCAGCGAAGGTGTTGCTAAATTCAATGCTAAATATCCGCAGGGTTTGCCAAGCAATTGGGGAGGAGAAGGCAAAGAATATGTGAATGGCGTTTATTATTATTCTTGGGGTGGGGTTATTAATTACAACCCGATTGAGCAGGGACTCAATAATTTTGATCTGCTGCATACTTCAATGGTTGCCCTTTCATTTCTGTTCACAAAAGAACGCTTACAGAATGATGGGTTGGTTGGGCGCTATAGTATGCATCTCGGCAAAGTTATCCGCTCTGATTATTCAATGGATCACTTAGATGCTATCAATCAAACTGCGGGGGCTGTGACCACCAGTACCGACCCTGTTCAGCTATTTGTTGAGCACGTAGCACGTTTAGCATCGAAAGGGCTATAAAACGGCTTCACACCACAGCCACACCAGCCAAATCCCACAAACAAAAAACCAACCCTAACGGATTGGTTTTCTTGGGGATATTTGGTCGGCATGAGAGGATTTGAACCTCCGACCCCGACACCCCATGCAGTGTCTTCAGATGCCAGAAGTTGAAGTTATGGAGCCACCGTTAACTGAAATGTAAAATGCGGATTGTATTATCACTAGAATAAAACTGAATGCTAATTGACCTTATGCAATTGGAATTTACTACCCACCCCTCTACTTCCTAGCAGTGGCTACCTAGCAAACATCTCTGAGACTATGTACCCAGCAACAAAAGCGGCAACTATGAGGACAATAACAACCACGGTGCTGTTTATTTTCATATGAACCTCTACGTCTTAGTTGTGGGTTGTCCACCTTAGAACATCTCGGCTTCACGCCACCAGTGGACAAACCACTCGGCTAGCCACCCAATGTAAATAACACTAAAAATAGCTGCGACAGTTAGAATGATGACCACCAAATAAGCCTTCACTCTCCCTCCTTTAGCTATTTATGTGCTAGCAGTAGGTTAGCGGTGGGTTAGCTGAGTAATCGGGAATACCGATCTCTGAGCCTTTAATATTTCTTAAGTATCATAGATCGAATAAGTTGTAACACAAATACTGGGGATATATCAGGGAGGGAGTAGCTGTTAATTAACCGGCTTTGGATAAGATGTCAAGCCTGAAACCAATCATCAGTACTTTCCCACGTATCCTGCAAAATTGCCTGAATTGCATCTTGTCGATTTAGCATCTTATGTGTCGGGGTTTTTCCCTTGAGTTTCCCCTAATTTTCCCTACCACTAATCCCACAAACAAGAAAACCAACCCTAACGGATTGGTTTTCTTGAGGATATTTGGTCGGCATGAAAGGATTTGAACCTTCGACCCCCGACACCCCATGACGGTGCGCTACCAAGCTGCGCTACATGCCGATGCTGCGGTGTTTATACTACATTTTACCGTTGTTATTGCAAGGCTTGGGAAATCAATTGCTTATTTTTTAAACGTGCTAATTGTTGTTTCTTAGGGCTAGTTCGCAATAAATCGTTTTATATCGGTCAGCACTTGCAAGAGTAGTGGGAGCTGAGGCTTTTCATCTTTGATTTCATTGCCTTGCTCATCGTAGGTACGATATTCACCGTTATTATCAAGAACAATCGTTTGTGTCGGTGTTGTAATAACTAGCACACCATTATCACCCGTCGCTACCCAGTTATTATTACGCTGTGCGGCAAACAAGTCTTCCCCTTGCGAATAATCTTCGGATGCGGTTTTGACATGCAATAACCGCTGCATCAAGGTCGTCATGATGTCTTCATGGTTGGTCAGCTTATTCACTGTTTGCGCAGGTGTACCCGGCCAGTGGATGACGAGTGGCACCTGAAGCTGGTGACGATTGAAACGGCTCCCAGCGCCCCATGTATTGGTGCCGCTATCATTGAATTCGACACCATGGGCGGCAGTAATAATCACCACGGTTTTATCGAGCTGCCCTTGCTGTTTCAACGTATCCAAAATGGTTGCTATCTGTTGATCAACTTCTTTCGCACCAGATTGGTAGTTATGGATAAAGTCTGATGGTAATTCCATTCTCTTGTCAGCGACAGGGTCTTGCGCTTCAGGCGCACCGTTCAGGTTAATGTACGAGAACCAAGGCGAACCATTTTTCACTGTTGACAACCATTGCTGCCACTGTGCGGTAGTCTCACGATCCGATTGCTCTATCGGTGCCGGTAACGTGAAGTCAGCCAAGAGGGCTTGACGGTAAAGAGGGGACTCAAATCCATCGGAGGAGAACAGACCGAACTGATAACCTTGCCCACTCAATGCAGTAATAAAGGCAGATGGCTCACGGGCTGAGAGAATACCGTCTAAATAAGTCGGCGAGATACCATAAAACAGGCCAAACAAGCCGGTATCCTGACGATTACCCGAACTGTAGTGGCGATCGAACTGAATGTTTGAACGCCCAAATTCAGCCAGCGCAGGCATGTCTTTTTTCAAGCTACTGGCACGAATACCATCAACCACAATCAATAGTAGGTTATAACGGCTGCCTTTATCGCTGAAAGTAATTGGACTGAGTGGATACTCAACTGCCAGTGCATCCGGTGTGCCTTGTTCCGTTAAGCGGCGTTGATACTCTTGTTGATCTAGTAGGCCGTGTTTCTCAAGGAACTTGCGGGCAGTCATCGGATAAGAGAGCGGCAGGTTTGCCCGCTGCATACTGATAGGGCGATAGAAGTTGGCGTCAGCCCAGATATACATCAAATGCGAAGCAAAGAAGGCCGAAATAAATACCGCAACCAGCGGCTTGGCGAAACGCTGCCGGTTAAGACTACGGAGTTTTTGCCACGCCCAAGTGCCAAAAAGCATCTCGACCAGAAAAATGACGGGTACCGAGATAAACATCAATTGCCAATCGCGCGCCAGCTCGGTTTGGTCTGGGTTAACCACAAGCTCCCATACCACAGCGTTAAGGTGCAAATGGAAACGGGTAAAGACCTCAGTATCTATCAAGAGCAGGGTCAAACCTGCAGTCGCAAAGGCGGCAGAAAGAAAACGGAGTAGCCGCTGTGACATCACCACAAAGGTAAGTGGGAAGATCACCAGCAAATAGGCGGCAAAAACAATGAAGCTAAAGTGCCCAAGCCAGCTAACAAGGGCATAGATACGGCCAATTAGCGATGAGGGCCAATCGGAGACAAACAAATAGCGACTACCCAGCACCAGGCTGAACAGGATATTAAACAGGGCGAACCAGTGCCCCCAGCTGATCATCTGGGAGACTTTTTCACGATAGCGCTGACGATTTGTCACCATATTGAGATTGCAGTCTTGGCCGATAAATTAATGAGCTTTATCTTCACGTACCGAAGCTTGAAGCGCCTCGGCGAAAGAGCGTGCCAATACTTTGCGTTGCGCTGGGGCAATGCTGGTATTGATCAGATTAGTTACCATATTACCCAACACCATCAAAGAAAGATCGGTCGGGGTACGGTGTTTTTCCAGTACGCTGACTAATTCAGACAGTAGTTGTTCAACGTGTTCGTCGCTATAACGGGATGATTGTGGCATAAAAATTGTACTCAACACCTGACAAAGTCCCACATCTTACCGTATAGAGACACGCTTTTCCGCTATTTTATAGCATTAAGAATCATTAGCCGTTAATTGAGGGGCGTCGTCGCTTTTGGTTGCAGCTCTCCGGCATCAGTGATTGAATACGCCCCTAGCCAAAAGGAGTATTTATCATGAGTCTGGATATTGACCAGATAGCCTTACATCAGCTTATTAAGCGTGATGAGCAAACGCTTGATGTGGTGTTGCGCGATTCTCTGTTACCCACCAATGCGGTGGTTGAAGAAATGATGGCCGAGCTACACCGGGTTTACAGCGCCAAAAACAAAGCTTATGGCTTGTTTAATGAGCACAGTGAATTGGCGGAGGCGCTGAAGCGAAGCCGTAAGGGTGATGAAGACTTTCTCAGCTTTAGCCGTGCGGCAACGGGGCGTTTACGTGATGAGTTAGCAAAATACCCGTTTGCTGAAGGTGGCGTGGTGCTGTTTTGCCAATACCGCTATTTAGCGACCGAATATTTGCTGATCTCAGTACTGAGCAGTTGCAATAGTATGCGTGTCAATGAGCAGCTTGATTTGAGCACCACTCATTACCTCGACATTAACCGTGCGGATATTGTGGCGCGTATTGATTTGACTGAATGGGAAAATAACCCAGAGTCGACCCGTTATCTCACCTTCTTAAAAGGGCGGATAGGGCGCAAAGTCTCTGACTTCTTTATGGATTTCCTCGCGGCTGCTGAAGGGTTGGATACCAAAGCGCAAAACCGTGGCTTATTACAAGCGGTAGACGATTATTGCGCGGATGCTGAATTAGGTAAAAATGAGCGTCAGGCATACCGTCAGCAAGTCTATAGCTATTGTAATGAACAATTGCAGTCCGGCGAAGAGATTGCTTTGCAGGAACTGGCTCAGGAGCTGCCGAAGTTGGGCGAGAAAGATTTCCAACAATTCACGGCTGAACAGGGCTATGCATTGGAAGAGAGTTTCCCAGCAGATCGCGGTACTTTGCGTCAGTTGACCAAATTTGCAGGCAGTGGTGGTGGGTTGAGTATCAATTTTGACGCTTTGTTACTGGGTGAGCGTATTTTCTGGGATGCGGCAACCGATACGCTGACGATTAAAGGCACGCCGCCAAATCTGCGTGATCAGTTACAACGTAATTCAGGTAACAAGTAACCGTTTGTCCTGTGGCCCTGCTTAAGCAATACATGACCTAATTCAAGCAATAAGCATGTTCCACCGATAAAACGCCCAGCCAATAAAAAACGCCGCATAAGCGGCGTTTTTTATTTCGGCGTCCCGAATATATCGAAAGCGAGGCGATTAAGCGCGAACGAAGTCGATATGAGTCAGTTTTGGCTTGAAAGCGTGACGCTGAACAGCCTGAACTTTAACTTTGATTTCTTTACCGTCGACTACCAGAGTCAGAACGGTATCGTAAAAGCCCGGTTTTGCTTCCATGTTCTTGGTGGTGTCATGGTCAAGAGCAATAGAGATAGCTGCTTCTGTGCCACCGTAAACGATAGCCGGGAATTTATTTGCTGCACGCAGGCGGCGGCTCGCACCCTTACCCTGGTCGTTACGTACTTCTGCATTGATAGTGGTCATGTTTATTTTCTCTTAAGAAATTTACCCTGCTACAGGCGACCCAGCAACAGGTTCGATACTCGGCTTTGATTGGGTAAACCCAGAGCAAAGCGGGCGACATTCTAGCGAAAGATCAGCGCGACAGCAAATGAAACCGCGAAAATCTCAGGCTAAATGCGGCTTAGGCGAGGGAATCTGCTCGCCGAAAACGGCCCTGATAATCAAATACCTTTTCTCTGATTTGCCACCATTGCCCACGCCGACGGGCGACGACAAAATCGGGATAACGCAATAGGGCTTGTTGGGCGATGATATCCGCTGCCGTCTGCCATTTTAAGGTGACACCGGGGGCGCGTTGATGTGGGCGTAAGAAGATTTGCTCGAATGCCATACGCTGTGCGGGTGTTGCTAAGCGAAAGCGTTCGCTGGTATGTGTGCCATCTTCGTCGTAATAAGTGATTTTTAGCCATTCCCCTTTGGCATCATGGCCGCTTTCTAAACTCATCCCACCACATCGTAACACCAGCGCATCTTTTAGTTTCAGTGCGGCTTTCAGCATATCATCAGGATCAACCAGCACTTCTTGGCACTGATGGCAGCGACGTGCGGCAATATCGTTCTCTGCCCCACAATGCGGGCAAGATTTAAAGCGGAAGCGATAATCACATTGTGCTCGTGCACCTTGATCATCCTCAAACCAGCCCTGACAGCGGCGGCCATAGTGCTCAATAATTTCACCTGATTCGGTACATTTTCCCCAGAAAATATTGGCGAAACCGCAATCAGGGCAAAAAACCTGTACCGGCTGGCTATCACCCTGTGGCTTGCTCGTCCCCACTTCTGGCGTGAAGAGATCGTGTGGATTACCTGCATAATCCAAAATCAGACAATCTTCTTTACCGGGTGATAGCCGCAAGCCACGACCGACGATTTGTTGATACAAACTGACCGATTCGGTCGGGCGCAGGATGACAATCAGATCAACATGGGGGGCATCAAAACCGGTGGTTAAGACAGCCACATTCACCAAATAATGCAGTTGTTGTTGCTTAAATGCGCTAATTAAGGCATCCCGCTCAGCAGGGGGCGTGCCCGCGCTCACTAATGCCGCCTTGCCTTTGGGGAGTAATCCGTAGACTTCTTTCGCGTGTTCAACCGTGGCGGCAAAAATCATCACGCCACGGCGCTGGGCTGCGTACTCCATTATCTGGCTAACAATATGTGGGGTAATTCTTTGTTGCTGTTTAAGTTCACGATCCAAATCCGCTTCGCGGAAAAGGCCATCGCTGTTGCTTGTGAGACGGCTAAAATCATATTGGACGACGGGCATATCCAGCCGTTCAGGCGGCACCAGAAAACCGTGTTTGATCATATAACGCAGCGGTAACTCATAGATACAATCGCGGAACAGAGACTGGCTATCACTGCGGGTAATGCCATGGTAGTGGAATTGGTAAATCCAGCCTTTACCCAATCGATAAGGCGTCGCTGTCAGCCCGAGTAACCGTAGCCGAGGATTGTTAGCGCGTAAATGTTGGATGATTTGCTGATACTGGCTGTCATCTTCATCACTGATACGGTGACATTCATCGATAATCAGCAGCGAAAACGCGCTATCAAACAGTGGCAGGTTGCGCGCCACAGATTGCACGCTGCCAAACACCACTTTGCCTTCACTTTGGCGCTGTTGCAGCCCTGCGGCGAAGATGTCAGCCTCTAAATCATAGGCACAATATTTGGCGTGATTTTGCGCCACCAGTTCTTTGACATGCGCCAGCACCAGTACGCGACCACGGGCCAATTTTGCTAATTCAGCAATAACCAAGCTTTTACCCGCTCCAGTAGGCAAGACAATCAGAGCGGGTTCGGTATGGCGGCGAAAATGAGCCAGTGTGGCATCTACGGCTTCTTGCTGATATGGGCGTAGCGTAAAAGCCATTAAATTGTCTGCCCAGCTAAGTGATTTATCGCGCTTGTTCTATTCACCATTTGCAACAATTTCCCGCATCGTATTAGTGACATTTTTCTCTCCCCATCGCGAAAAACTTTCTATTATTATGCCTACCAGCGATAGCTGATGCGAGAGTCATGAGCTGCTAACGAGGTACAGTACGAGTGCGTGATGCGAAAACAAAGGGATAGCCTTTCTTAATCATGTACTTTTTGAGTAACTGTTCCTAGGCTGATAGCGCAACCGCCGCTATACTGATGTTTCAGGTTGGTTAGGCAGCAAATGATTTTCCCCTATACCACTTTACTGTTTCATTCTTTCATACCGCATTATGAGCACTCTTCCGTTTTTGGTGGGTGTGATGGCGGATATCGTGCATGTCAATGGCACGACAATACAACAGGCAAAATAGATTCAATGCGATTGGACAAGTTTTTATCTCAGCAACTGGGTGTTAGCCGCGCGTTAGTCGCGCGTGAACTGCGGGCCAAACGAGTCACAATTGATGGCGAAGTGGTCAAAACGGGTGCAATGAAGTTGTTACCTGAGCACGATGTGAGATTCGATGGTAACCCATTACAGCAAACCCTTGGGCCACGTTACTTTATGCTGAACAAGCCGCAGGGGTATGTGTGTTCGACAGAAGATCCAGATCATCCGACGGTACTCTACTTCCTTGATGAGCCAGTGGCTTACAAACTCCATGCTGCTGGGCGATTGGATATCGATACCACCGGATTAGTGCTGATGACGGACGATGGTCAATGGTCACACCGGATTACTTCACCGCGCCATCACTGCGAAAAAACCTACTTAGTGACGCTGGAACATCCAGTGGCAGATGATACGGCGCAGAAATTTGCTGACGGCGTGCAACTGCACAACGAAACCTCTTTGACCAAACCCGCTCAACTCGAGATTATCGAGCCGCAGTTGGTGCGTTTGACCCTTAGCGAGGGACGCTATCATCAGGTAAAACGTATGTTTGGGGCTGTCGGCAATCGAGTCGTCGCACTGCACCGCGAACGAATTGGCGCGATGAAACTTGATGACGATTTAGCACCTGGAGAGTACCGCCCACTGACGGCAGAAGAGATTGCTAGCGTAGGCGCTCCCCATCTGTAATAGGGATACTGTTGCCACGTGGGTAAGTTGTGCTCGCGTGGCTTACAGTCAAGATCCCTTGCTATCCGTTATTAAAGGAGTTGTTAACCGTGCTTGCCCCTAATCAAAATGAAGCGCAAAACCGCACATCCCACTTTGGTTTAATCTTTATTCTCGGTTTGTTGTCGATGTTGATGCCTTTGGCCATCGATATGTATTTGCCGAGTATGCCGATCATTGCGCAAGAATTTGGCGTAGAGAGTGGTGGGGTACAGATGACACTCAGTGCGTATGTCCTCGGGTTTGCTATTGGGCAAATGTTTTATGGCCCGATGGCAGATAGCCTAGGACGTAAGCCGGTCATCTTCTGGGGGACGTTAATCTTTGCGCTTGCAGGTATGGCTTGTGCCATGGCGCAATCGGTTGAACAACTGATTAATATGCGCTTCCTGCACGGCTTATCCGCTGCCGCAGCCAGTGTGGTCATCAATGCCTTGATGCGCGATATGTTCACCAAAGACGATTTCTCCCGAATGATGTCTTTTGTGGTGTTGGTGATGACTATCGCCCCGTTGTTGGCCCCGATTATTGGGGGCGCATTACTGGTGTGGTTTAGTTGGCATGCCATTTTCTGGACCATGGCCGGTGCGGCATTAATCGGCGCGATTCTGGTTGCGCTCTATATCAAAGAATCGCTACCTAAAGAGAAACGGCAACGGTTCCATCTGCGCACCACCATCGGCAATTTCGGGACGTTATTCCGCCATAAGCGGGTGCTGTGTTATATGTTGGCCAGCGGTTTCTCTTTTGCTGGGATGTTCTCATTCCTCAGTGCCGGCCCGTTTGTTTACATTGAGTTAAACGGCGTTTCACCACAGAATTTCGGCTATTACTTCGCGCTAAATATTGTCTTTTTATTCTTGATGACACTGATTAATAGCCGCAATGTTCGCCGTTTCGGTGCACTAAAAATGTTCCGATTTGGCATGTTGGTGCAATTTGTCATGGGGATCTGGTTGCTGGTGGTTTGTGCGACAGGAATGGGATTCTGGGCCTTGGTATTGGGGGTGGCGGCTTACGTCGGTTGTATCGCAATGATCACTTCGAATGCGATGGCCGTTATTCTGGATGATTTCCCGCACATGGCAGGGACGGCTTCATCTCTGGCGGGGACATTACGCTTTGGTATCGGTGCTGTGGTGGGAACACTATTGTCGATGGTATCTTCGCACAGTGCCTGGCCGATGGTGGTCTCGATGGCATTTTGTATTGCTATTGCCATGCTGCTTTATCTTTATGCCAGCCGCCCACATAAAGTGGCGGTGAAAACGTCATAATCAAGAACACCTAAGGGGAGACGCGACATGTTTCCCTGCTTCAATCCTACCGATTAACCCCGCGATCTTCTCACTCATTTTGTTAAAAATAACGCTGATCGCAAGTGATAACCCCCCTGTTTATTGCGCTTAATCAATATTATAAGCATGCGTATCATTATTCATTGCATAGTGATGTTTAGACACATATTGTTAACTTTTTAAGCGACAACATAAATAATCCGAAAATAGTTATTGAGGGTTTTTATCAGATAACTCTGTCATTCGGCAGGTAACAAGTATTCATTAATTTATATATTTATCAATTAATTAAATATCGGCTATCGCACTAGATAAAGCCTTGATTGTTCCTTAAATGTAAAATTTTGACAGCGGTTAGGTAACGCGTTAGCAATAAAATGGTTGAGATGATCGTCATAAAGGTATAAATATAACGAAAAATGGGATCTAAATCCCAAACCTGAAATTTCAACCTTGGCAGAACGGGCTGAGTGAAGATTAAAAATAACGCAAAAATAGCATTGTTATATTTAAGTTTCTAAATTGTTATCAATGTTGTGTTTTGATGAGGTTTGAATCAGGCACAATGACAACTTAGCGGCTATAACTTTAGTCAGTGTGAGTCCTTGTAGTGCCTTTTTAAGTTTTAAAATTTTTATTTTGACTAGGAAAAACACGTGAATAATATCCAACTTTCGGTAGTACATCGTCTGCCGCAAAGTTACCGTTGGTTATCTGGCTTTATCGGGGTCAACGTTGAACCGATACCACTGACGGCGGCGATAGACGATACTCAAAATGACCTGATGGGGCTGAAGTTACTCAGCCACGATGGTTACCATGCACAAATTATCATGCAGCGGCTTCACCTCTCGCTACAAGAGATACAAGTGGATTCCGCGATTGTTGAATGGGAAGGTGAGCCTTGCCTCTTCGTGCACCGGCAAGATGAAAGCGCGACCATGTGTCGCCTAAAAGATGTTGGTGTGGCTATTGCTGAAACCATGACGGCACTTTATCCCTTCTGAAGCGATAACGCCCATATCGGTGCTCATGATAGGCCGACATCTTTCATCGACGATATCGTCGATTCGGTATGTTGGCGCTCTTTTTCCCCATATCACTAATCTGTGAATTGGAGTAGTTGCTGCGTATATTGCTCTTTTGGTGCAGCAAAGACTTCCTGACAGTCACCTTGCTCTACAACTTCCCCTTGTTTTAGCACAATCACTTGATGGCATAACGAACGCACGACTTGTAAATCATGGCTGATAAACAGATAACTGAGCTGGTAACGTTGTTGCAGGGATTTGAGCAACGTCAAAATCTGTGCCTGCACTGATTTATCCAATGATGAGGTCGGCTCATCAAGGATCAATAATTGAGGTTGCAGGATTAAAGCGCGCGCAATGGCAATACGCTGTCGCTGGCCTCCAGAGAATTCCGTAGGGTAACGATAGCGGCTCACCGGGTCTAACCCGACTTCTTCCATGGCCTTAATAACCCGTTGCTCGCGGTGTGCGGCACTGAGTCTCTGGTGAACTTCGAGTCCTTCAGCAATAATTTGCTGCACATTTAAGCGCGGGTTTAGCGCTGAGTATGGGTCTTGAAACACGACTTGAATGCGGCTGCGGTAAGGCAACATCTGTTTTGATGTAAAACGGTGTAATGGTTGCCCACTAAACCATATCTCACCCGTTGAAGGCAGCAGGCGCAGTAAGGCTAGCCCCGTAGTACTTTTGCCTGATCCAGACTCACCCACCAACCCTAAACTTTCACCGGGTCTCAACTCAAAACTGAGGTTCTTCACGGCATAGTGGTGATCGACTGTTCGCCGTAGCAAGCCACGTTTGATAGGGAAAGCGACTTGCAGATCGTTTACCGTCAGCAGTGGCGCGAGATCAGTGGTGAGAGGTAAAGGGTCACCTTGCGGTTCAGCATCCAATAACTGACGCGTATAAGGGTGCTGCGGCGAGCTGAACAACGCTTGGCGGCTATTGTGTTCAACGATACGACCTTCACGCATGACGGCGACGTTATCAGCCAGCCTGCGGACAATATTCAGGTTATGAGTGATAAACAGCAAACTCATGCCCATTTCTTGCTTTAAGTCTTTCAGCAAACTTAAAATTTGGGCCTGTACTGAGACGTCCAGTGCGGTAGTCGGCTCATCGGCAATCAGTAATTTAGGTTGAGTCAACACTGCCATGGCAATCATCACCCGCTGGCGCTCCCCGCCGGAAAGCTGATGCGGGAAATCCGCTAATCGGCTTTTGGCCTGACGAATGCCGACACGGTCAAGACACTGAATGATCTCAGCTCTGGCGGCTTCTTGGCGCATGCCACGATGCAGTGACAGAACTTCAGCTAACTGCCTCTCGATAGTGTGGAGCGGGTTAAGAGATACCATCGGCTCTTGGAAAATCATGGAGATCTGATTGCCGCGAATAGCTCGCAGCGTCGGTTCATCGGCATGGAGCAGTGATTGGCCTGCAAACAGAATATCGCCACTTGGATAAACCACGGGCGGTGAGGGCAGTAAGCGCAATATCGATAACGCAGTGACACTCTTGCCTGAGCCTGACTCACCCACCAGCGCAAGTGTTTCACCGGCATTCACCTGCAATGACAGTTCGCGAACCACTTCGCGGTCAACGCCAGCTTGGCGAAATGCAACACTGAGGTTTTGAATATCCAAAAGTGGAGACGTCGCCATATCAGTACACCTTACTAGGATCAAAGGCGTCACGTACTGCTTCGCCGATAAAAATCAACAGGGATAACAGCACTGCCAACACCAGAAATGCGGTGATACCCAGCCAAGGGGCTTGAAGGTTATTTTTGCCCTCCAATAGCAGCCCACCTAATGAGGGGGAACCCATCGGCAAACCAAACCCAAGGAAGTCCAGTGAGGTCAGCGTGGTTATCGAGCCGCACAAAATAAAGGGCAAAAAGGTTAGTGTCGCGACCATCGCATTGGGAAGCATATGACGGGACATGATTGTGCGATCACGTACGCCCATCGCGCGAGCGGCACGAATATAGTCATAATTACGCGTGCGCAGAAACTCTGCGCGGACGACGCCGACGAGTCCCATCCAGCCAAATAACACCGTGATACCTAATAACCACCAGAAATTCGGCTGCACCACGCTGGAGAGGAGAATCACTAGAAACAGCGTTGGCATGCCGGACCAAACCTCAATAAATCGCTGGCCCCAAAGGTCAACCTTACCACCGTAATAGCCTTGTATCGCGCCGGCACAGATGCCAATCACACTGGAGATCAAGGTGAGTGTCAGGCCAAATAACAGCGAAATACGAAACCCATAAATGACTTTAGCTAAAACATCACCGCCGGTACTGTCAGTCCCCAATAAGTTGGTGCGGCTTGGTGGTGAAGGGAAGGGCTTGTCTGTGGCGAAATTAATTGTGTTATTGCTAAAGCGGATCGGGGCCCAAATTGCCCAGCCGTTATTCTTGATTCGGCTCAGCACGTAAGGGTCTTGATAATCGGCGGCGGTGGTTAAAATGCCACCAAAAGTGGCTTCGCTGTAATTGGCCATAAAGGGCATATAAATCTTGCCCTGATAGTTCACCAGCAGTGGCTTATCATTCGCGATCAGCTCGGCAAACAAGCTGATAATAAACAATGTGAGGAAAATCCACAGTGACCAGTAGCCACGGCGATTCTGACAAAAGCGCGCCCAGCGGGCGTGATTAATTGCACTTAACCCTGTCATTATTGGCGGCTCTCAAAATCAATTCGTGGGTCAACCAAGGTATAGGTGATATCGCTGACAATATTGAGCAGCAAACCAATCAGAGTGAAAATATAAAGCGTGCCAAACATCACCGGATAATCCCGTTGCAAGATGGCTTCATAGCCCAATAATCCTAAGCCGTTCAGTGAGAACATCACTTCTATCAAGAGCGAACCGGTGAAAAATAGGCTGATAAAGGTGGCTGGGAAACCCGCGATAACCAGCAACATGGCGTTGCGAAAGACATGGCGATATAAGATCTTTTCCTCAGGTAGCCCTTTAGCACGAGCGGTCACCACATATTGCTTGCGGATTTCATCGAGGAAAGAGTTTTTGGTCAACATCGTCAATGTAGCAAAGCCACCAATCACCGTTGCCAACACAGGTAAGGTGATATGCCATAAATAGTCAGTGATTTTGCTGTACCACGGCAGTGTGTCCCAATTACTGGAAACCAAACCGCGTAGCGGGAACCAATCAAAATAACTGCCCCCTGAAAATAGCACCACCAGTAAAATAGCGAATAAAAACGACGGGATAGCATAGCCGACGATGATAATGGCACTGCTCCAAGTATCAAAGGCCGTGCCGCTACGTACCGCTTTTTTAATCCCCAAAGGAATGGATACCAGATAGATAATCAGCGTGCTCCATAACCCGAGTGAGATGGAGACGGGCACACTGTGCTTTATCAACGAGACAACGGATTCGCCACGAAAAAGGCTGTCGCCAAAATCAAAGCGCACATAGCTCCACAACATATCGAAGTAGCGCTCGTGCAACGGTTTATCAAAACCGAAGCGCTGTTTAATCTCAGCAATCACTTCCGGGTCCAATCCCCGAGAGCCACGATAGTTGCTGTCGCCGACTTGAGTGGCATTCAAGCCAACTTTGGCCCCGCCTAATCCATCGCCGCCTCCGCCTGAACTGTAGGTGCCGGAGTGATCTAACTCAATATTGGCGATAGCTTGATCAACCGGCCCACCAGGGGCGATTTGAACGATAAAGAAGTTGATAGTGATAATCGCCCACAGCGTGGGAATGAGCAGCAACAGCCGCCGTAACAAATATGCGCCCACAATGCCCCCTATTGACGTTCTGTTGGCAGACGGGCTGCCTTGTTGACATCAAACCACCAGCTATCAAACCCAAGCGAATAGGTGGGGCGTTCCGCAGGCATTGAGAATTTATCCCAATAGGCAAAGCGACTATGGTTGGAGTACCACATTGGGATCATCAGATAGTTCCACGTCAACACACGGTCAAGGGCGCGGCCGAGCGACAGTAGCGCCTCGGGTTGTTCTTGATGTTTGACAATCTGCTCAATCAATTCGTCAATGGCCGGATCTTTGATGCCAGAGGCGTTGTAGGTGGAATCGACATACGCTGAACTCCACCACGTTTGTAGGTTGGAGCTAGGGTAGGGGAAAGCGCCATAAACCGTTGGGATCATGTCGTAATCACGGCTACGCAAGCGGCTCAAGAACTGAGAACTGTCGACTTCGCGTACATTCATCGTAATGCCTAAACGCTGCAAGTTATGCTTGAACGGCTGAACATATTGGAAGTTGCTGCCACTGAGGAGCAGCAATTCAAATTCAAACGGCTTGCCCGTTTTGCTGTTCACCAGTTTCTGGTTTTTCACTTCCCAGCCTGCTTCGCTCAGCAACTCGCGCGCTTTTAACAGATTATCCCGCGAATCACCGCTGCCATCGGTTTGTGGTGGCTGATAAATTTGGGTAAACACTTCAGGCGGAATTTTGCCTTTGAGCGGTGCTAACCAAGCCAGCTCAGCGCTGTCAGGATAACCTTTTGCCGCATATTCGGTGTTCTGGAAGAAGCTATTCGTGCGCTGATAACTGTTGAAATAGAAAGCTTTATTCATCCAGTCAAAATCGAAAGCCAGTGTTAGCGCATGGCGCACCCGCCGGTCGCTAAAAATAGGCCGCTGGACGTTAAATGCCAACCAACGGGTGTTTTGCGCAGAGCTATCAATAACATCCTGCTTGATAATGTAATCTTTTTCGAAATTGCCACCGGCATATTGTGTTGCCCAACTTTTCGGTGAGCTCTCTTCGCGAAAATCGAAAGCACCTGCTTTAAATGCTTCCAGCGCCACTTTGTCATCTAAATAGTAGTCATAACGAATGGTATCAAAGTTATATTGCCCGCGATTGACCGGCAAATTAGCGGCCCAGTAATCTTTTACCCGCTCATAAGTGACATATTGGCCCATTTTGTATTTGCCAATGCGATATGGCCCGCTAGCCACAGGTGGCGTACTTAAAGGATCACTGAGCTTATGGTTTTTCCAGAAATGTTCGGGCAGCACGACCAAACCAAACAACCCCAGCATCTTATTTTTATCGGGCTCAGGGAATTCAAAACGTACTGTCAGACGGGAAATGGCCTTCACCTGTACACCTTTATAGGCGAGGCGAAATTGTGGCACACCCTCGGTCATGAATTTATTGAATGTGAATGCGACATCTTGGGCCGTGATAGGCTCGCCATCATGAAAACGGGCTCGAGGATTGATATCAACTTCAATCCAACTAAAATCGGGGGCATAACGGGCTGATTCTGCGATTAACGGATAAAAGCTACCGATCTCATCGTCTGAAGTGCCAAAAAGTGAATCGTATATCCTTTCAGTGCGGATAGCCGGATTGCCGCGCAAGGCATAGCGATTGAAGTTATCAAAAGTGCCAATGGTGGCTAGGGTAATATCCCCGCCTTTAGGCGCAGCCGGATTGACGTAATCGAAATGGCTAAAATCTGATGAATACTTAGGTTCGCCCAGTATGGCAAAAGAGACACCTTCTTTTATGGTTTCAGCCTGTAGGCCAAAACTCAGGGCAGAAAGCGCCAAGGTAGCAAATAGGCGTAACAACATATTAGTAGTAATCTCCCGCATTTCATTCAGACAGATAATAATAATCTTAAACGAAATTACCAGTTTGCAGGGGCTTAACGCAAACATTAAGCCAACAATATCCATACGGCGAGTCGCCATGGTGGTCTTGCCGTGCTTATTCCCCGAGCGACTGGCTAAAATCGGCTCATCGAAAGGAGTGCAACGGCCACGACTGGCTGTGCGCATGCTGCTTTATTAGGTATTTTGTTGATCACAAAATCTGATTAAATCTTCAACTGATAATGGTTTGCTGAGTAAATAACCTTGCAGGTAGTTAACACCGTGCTGTGCTAAATAGTGGAGTTGTTGTTCAGTTTCAACGCCTTCAGCCACGGTTTCAATATTCAGCTTATTAGCCAACATTAAAACGGCGTCTAAAACCGGTGCGGCCACGGTATTAATACCGATGGTACTGACAAACCCACGATCAATTTTAATATAATCTAACGTAAAACGTTCTAAATAGATTAGGGCACTATGGCCAGTGCCAAAGTCATCGACCGCGATTTTTACGCCTTGTGAACGCATCCACGCAAATTGTTCGATGGCCAATTCTTCTTCAACCATGCCTCGTTCAGTAATCTCGAATACAGGGGAGAAGATATCAGTATTCAATCGCTGCAACATTTGGCTGACATCTTTACGGAAGTCATCATCAACCAGATGAACAGGCGATATATTGAAGGCAAGTTTAGCGCCGACTGGAATGTGACTTGCAATTAATTCACTGTCTCTGATGATTAAATCAAATAAGTGCCGAGTCAGTGGTTGTATTAAATGCTGAGTTTCCGCGTAGGGAATAAAAAGCTCCGGTGAGATTCGCCCTTCAATGGGGTGCTTCCAACGAATCAGCGCCTCTAGCCCTGTTATTGTACGGTCTTGTGAACGGAATACGGGCTGATATTCAACAAAGAATTCACCACGGCGGATACCGCGTAGAATTTCAGCTTCGGCACTTTGGCTCGCCACTAAAATGTAATAAGCCAAAATACCGACCAAACCTGCCAGCAATAGGCCACCCAATAGGGTCATGCGAATATCATCTGCTGTCAGACTGGTATGGTAAATTAAAACCTTAATAGGGTAGCCGGGGACTTGCACCTCACGCGCTGGCTTGGCCGGTAACTGGCTGAGCGGGATGACTTTAGAATCAAAGGTTGTTACGGCTAACTCATCAATAATAATGGCGAGGCCGTTAACTTGAGTATTCGAGTAATTCAGTAGTAAATAGGGATGCAATGTTAATTCTAATGTCGCGAGTACCCCGTTATTACCGCGACCCGCCTCACGCAGCCAAACACCAATAGCCGGTTTACTTGGCATCATTGGGGTACCTTGTTGAATTTTGAAATCCAACGGCTGATTTGAATTAATTTTGGGGTATAGCACGCTGACCGGAACATCCATCTCTCCGGTTGCTGAAGAGCAATATGCTCTATTATTTCGCACTAATAAGAATGCCCTCACACCATTTGTAAATGCAGCCCGATAGTGAAGGCTGGGGCTAGCTTGCACGCAACTTTCAGCGCTCAGGGGTATAAGCTGAGACATTGTCGTTGTCAGTTCATTTAGAAACTGTGACGAATAAGAAATAATGTGATCACTTTGTGTCGTGAGTTTACGTTCGCTGCTGCGATACAGTAATAGCAAAGTAATAATGACAAAACAGAGAAAGAAAACGAGTGCGAGGATGACACTTTTTTTAACAAGATGGCGTCTGGATAAAATATTGCGTGAGAAAGCACTGCTTGAACCCATGTTACTTTGCTCCTCAGCATGTCCAGAAAGTGGTACGAGTATAAGTTAAGTTAGCAGCTAGACGCCACCAGTTTGCCAATGGGAAAATTCGACATTAATTAGCTTATCAAATTGAATTTATACCCAACATAAATAAAGATGCGCTCTAAATGCACCTATTACTAAAACCATAAGAAACATTAGTAAAACCATGAGAAACATATTTACGGATATTTTGTAATATATATCAGTAAAACAAATCTTCAGCTTATTAATGCAACGTGCATATTCTTATCTAGGATAATCGTTGGCTAATAGGCCTTCGTACCAGAAAAGTCTTGCTTAAGAACGCGGATTTTACACAGATAATTCTTGAATATCGCGATTACCAACAAAAAAAGAGATTTCCTACAAGTTGATCAGACGTTGGCTAGTGTGGGGGACAGGCAATAAAAAACGCTGCCAAGGCAGCGTTTTAGTATTTCGTTTGGTATCTCGGACAACAGGAATAAAATCTGCTAGCTGCGCGAACCGCTACTTAGCACTCGGCGCCCATCGCGATAACGCTTATTCCAATAATCTTCGTTTAGGCTCGATATTGTCACACCGACACTTGTCGAGGCATGAACAAATTTATCGTTACCTAGATAGATACCAACATGGCGGCCAGTCGAACCCGCTCGGAACAGCACTAAATCACCGGGACGCAATTTAGTACGTTGGATTTTTTTACCGAGATCTTGCTGCTCAGAAGTCGAGCGCGGTAAATCCATACCAAATTGTTCACGGAAAGTCGTTTGTACAAAGGCAGAACAATCGATTCCACGCTTCGTGCTACCGCCTAAACGATAACGAACCCCTTTCCACCCTGCATACTGTTCTAAGATTTTCGACTTGACGTCAACGTTGCGCACCATCGCTTCGAATTCATCCTGAGAGGCTTGCAGTAAAAGCCCATCTTTGTCATTAACTGCACGCATCTCAGTTTGCGAATTATGTAAGTTCGAAGTCTGTGGTGAACTACACGCTGATAACATTACCGCTGCTGCAACCGCAGGAATGACCCGCAGAATATATCTCATAATAGGTTGAGACTTGACCATTGTTGTTGTTTTCCCTTGCTGTCCTTACGACGGATGTCGCTACCAAAATGCCAAACGAATCGAGATTATGGCTTGTGGTCCGATGAGACAATCACTTAACCGAATAAATGTGCAGAAACGCACAATATTAATCAGGACAGCGGTGAGAATACTGATATCCGAGCACAAACGTTTTTGAGATTACCGTAATGATTAATAAAAGGCGAGGGGTTTTATAGCCATTATTTTACGAAATGTTAATGTAACAGAATGTGATATTTTATATTAATGTGGAATAGGTGAATTTGTAACCGTTTGGTGATCATAAATGAGAGGGAGTATTAATGAGGGAGGGCAAGAAATAAACTCATTTGCCTCTCCCCTATTGATGCAAGTTAATGCCGATTGGCACCTGGTAAGCGCCGATTGATGGCATCAATGACCTTATCGCTCAGCGGTGTCAGCAATACCCAACTTGACCCCACCAGTACGACTGAAAGTGAACCCACCGCGATATCAGTGAACCAATGTGCGCCAATCATCACGCGTGGTAACGAGAAGATAACCACAATCAGTAATGCGATAACAAACGCCCCACGGGAGAAGTAGCGCAGCATAAAACAGGCAAAAATCATCAACATCATGCCATGGTCGCCGGGGAAGCTATCGCTAGAAGCATCTTTCGTTGGGATACCGGTTAATTCACTGACGCGATTAACGTTCTCAAACACCAGCGTAGGGCTGGGATGAGAAACCGGCAGCAGGTGCCCTAATTGGTTCAGGATAACGGCGGTTAACAACATCACAAATCCCATGACGATCAAACGGCGGCGGCCAGCCGGCGTTTCCTTCATAAAGAAGTAAAGATAAAGCGCGCCCATACACAGCAAAGAAATGGCATCGAAAGCACGATTATTAGTGACTGCCACTAAATGCAAGAACGAAGGGCTGGAGAGCAGGTGTTGGTTGAAATAGAAGAAAATTGCCGAATCTATTTTAAACCAAAAACCGTGATTCGCAGGAATATACCAAGATAGAAAAAGGACTATCCCGAGTAAATTGAGCAGTAGTATTGTCGGTAAATGACGACGGGTCATGCGCTGGCCTATAAATTTTCAATGTATTGATAGAGTAAAAAGTATGAATGGTGTAAAAAGTCGGGGCGTATCATACCCCGTTACTTAAACGGATATTCAGTAATTCATGTTGTAATTTGTTCCAGTCTATTTCAGTTGCGTTAATTAGTTCAATTCGGCTATCGAGCGGTGGTATTTGGCGGGTCTCTATTTGTAAGTCTGCCCCTTGGCGATTAATGACTAATGTGCCTTCAGCAATACGCATTACCCCTTTGACCCGTTCAGCCGGATTCAATCGTACCCACTCCAATAGTGGAACCGTATCAAATACGGTATCTGCATGAAATATCCAACCACAACTCAGATAATCTTGACCTTGATTAAGTGCTCGACGCCAAGGTTCAGCGCCTTTCAAGCTGAGTGCTGCCAACCCTTTTTTCTGCTGTGCGCCATGATGATGTGTGCCGTCGGGTAATTCATTATGATTAGTGTGTGGTATATCGAGTAATGCCACATCAATTTTGCCTTGCTCAGCGTAATACAGTGGGCGGGTGACTGACTGCTGTTCCTGCCATTGCTGTAAGGCGGTGTAATCCGCGGCGCTATAAGTATCTCGCTTATTCGCCACAATAATATCCGCAGCGGCTAATTGGTCGCGGAAATTCTCATTTTCTGTGTACCGAGGCTCACTCAATTGGCGGGCATCTAATAGACTGATTGTGGCGCGTAAATCAATCCAAGGCAGATAAGTCTCGGCGGTTAATAATGACAATATCTGTTTTGGATGGCCCAATCCTGTTGGCTCGATGAGCAAACGATCGGGTTTTGCTTGTTGTAGCAGCATGTTCAGACCCACTTGCATGGGTAAACCATTAACGCAACACATACATCCGCCCGGTATTTCTTTCAATACTGCGCCGCTGTCTGCTAACAGCGCACCATCAATCCCAATCTCACCAAATTCATTGACCAGAACAGCCCACTTTTCATTTTCTGGCTTCTGTGAAAGTAAATGGCGAATCGTGGTGGTTTTACCGCACCCCAGAAAGCCGGTAATCAGGTTGGTTTTTGTCATTTTAGGCCTCCGGTATAAAAAATTTTTTTAAATAAATTATCAAGGTGATAACTATTTCCAAGGTGATAATCAGAAAGGAGATAACCCCGAGTAAACTTATTTTTGAATGAAATGTACGCAAATAGAGAATATTTCCTAGGATGCGTAGGAATCCTGCCTAATCGTTATACACCGATAAGAAATATAATTCACTTCTTCGAGGTATTTTAGTGAGTTATAGACCGAGTAGGGCAATAAAAATTGCTCTAACATTCGTATTGCTCTGGCTGAAATCCTCTATCTTTAAAATGACAGATATGAGAGACGAGGTGGTTATGAGCAATTATCGGGTACAAATTATCTTAGCGATAATGTTTTCATGGATAATCTCTTTCCCTGCAAGTAGTGCGCAATCCAACCTGTCAGTTTCAGGCACAATTACATTTCACGGTGCCATTGTAGACAGTCCATGTAATACGGCGGTAGTGAATCAAACGATGACAACAAGTTGTTATCGTAATGGCGAAACCCTGACTCATCGACAACCTCTTACACGTAATATGCCTTTACTCTCACAGTTACCGGGTAATTTAGCGTCTTCTCGTTTGGAATGGCTAAATCCGCAGCGTAGCTTGGGCATAATGACAGTGAGTTACCTTTAATATTTCCAGTCGTATTATTCTCAATGGCATCAAGTCACGGCTTATCATCTCGATAAGCCGTGATAAACCTCATAATGCTGTTTGACCGCATGATATACTCACCTCATTCAAACACCCTTTTGGTCAGGCCAATTAAGCCTATCGATAATTTCCATATCGATGCTAACAGCGTGATGCAGGAAATAAGGTTATGCGGTTATATCAGGAAGTGGGCAGTCAACTGCGCGAATCCATTGTTAACGGGCAGTACAAGTTAGGCGATCGTTTACCGCCTGAGCGTGATATCGCTGAAAATTTCAGCGTCAGTCGCAGTGTAGTGCGTGAAGCACTGATTATGCTGGAGCTGGAAAAGTTGATTGAAGTGCGTAAAGGCTCCGGTGTTTACGTGGTCAATGTGCCAGATACCTTATCAGAGGGGGAATCTGCTGTTTCCGCTGACAGTGGATATGGCCCCTTTGAGCTGTTGCAAGCCCGCCAACTGTTGGAAAGTGAAGTCGCTGCGTTCGCTGCTATGCAGGCTACCAAGGCCGATATCATTAAAATGCGACATGCTATTGAGCTGGAGAAAACGGCACTGGCAGCGGGTGCTGTGGATGAAAGTGCTGATGAGTTATTTCATTGCCTGCTAGCGCAATCGACACAAAATAGCGTCCTAGCTAATATGGTTGCAGAAGCCTGGCAAGCCAGGAAAACCAGCGCGATGTGGCAGGGGGCTCACAGTCATACGATTGATTTTAGTTACCGCTGGCAATGGTTGGAAGACCACCAAAAAATCCTGCAAGCCGTATTACGTCGCGACAGTAAAGCTGCCAAGCAAGCCATGTGGCAGCATTTGGAGAACGTTAAAATTAAGCTGCTGGCACTTTCTGATGCGGATCATCCGGATTTTGACGGGTATTTGTTTGAATCAGCGCCGAATCAGTTAGAAGAGTAATGATCCCACCCCTGATCGTTTGGCGCTGTCGATGGACAACGCCAATGATTGGTGGGGTACTATCGGCTGAATAACATTTATTTAGCCGCAGCATTTAGGCATAGTAGTATTTAGCCCTAGTCGTATTCAGCCGATAGTATTCAGCCACGGCATTAATTCTGCAACGCTAGTCGCTTAACACACTCTTTAGCCCCAAATTTTTGCAAACTGAGATAAGCCTCAGTGACCGCTTGAACAAATTCTTGCTGCTGTGGCAAGGATTCACCAAACAGTGATTTCAACGAGAGCAAACTCTGCACGCGCGCAATGCCATCTTCGCTGTTAGCGACGCACTTCTTAAAGCTATCAACCATAGGGTCACGGATATCAATAGGTTGACCACTATCATCGACACCACTGACATAACGCATCCAACCGGCGATACCCAATGCCAGGCAACGATAGCTTCCTCCGTGCTGGAGATGCCAGCGTACAGAATCCAACATCCGCTGTGGTAATTTCTGGCTACCATCCATCGCAATTTGCCATGTGCGATGTTTGAGTGCCGGATTGCAATAGCGTTCGATCAATTGGTCCGCATAAGCATTGAGATCAACACCTGTGACGCGCAAAGTGGGAGCCTGTTCTTCCATCATTAAGCGACGTGCGGTTAAACGATAGTTATCGTCAGCCATGCAATCATTAATGTGCTGATAACCCGCCAGATAACCCAAATATGAGAGATAAGAATGGCTCCCGTTGAGCATACGCAGCTTCATTTCTTCAAAGGGTAAAACATCGTCAACCAATTGCACGCCAGCCACTTGCCAATCTGGGCGGCCAGCCACAAATTTGTCTTCGACCACCCACTGAATGAACGGCTCGCAGGCTATACCACAAGGGTCAGCAACAGTAAGAGCATCAGCGATTTCTTGTAGAGATTCAGGTGTGGCCGCGGGAACAATGCGATCAACCATCGTATTGGGGAAAGTCACATTTTGGCTGATCCATTGGGCTAATTCGGGGTTGCGAGCGGTTGCCAATCCCATCACGGCATTTTTGACCACATGACCATTTTCCGGAATGTTATCGCAGGACAGCACGGTAAATGGCGGCAAACCCCGTAAACGACGCAGACGCAGTGCTTCGACCAAAATTCCTGGCGCTGAGGTTGGCGCATCCGGTATGGCCAAATCGGCGCGGACAAATTCATTTTGCAGATCTAACTGACCTGTACCCGGCTCGATGCAATAACCTTTTTCCGTAATGGTCAGAGAAACAATGGCGACCTGTGGTTCAGCTAATTTTTCCAGCACCTGCATGATGCCATCTAACCGAGCATGCACCGACTCGCAAACGGAACCGACAATAATGGCCTGATGACCTTGCGCACCTTTTTCCAGAACGGAAAAGAGATGATCTTGTTGGCGTAAATTTTGAATCAAGACATCGCCACCAAACAGACTGACTTCACATATCCCCCAGTCCCCCCCTTGCTTATTGAGCACTCGGTCGGTCAGGAGTGCTTGATGGGCGCGATGGAATGCACCAAAACCGATGTGAACAATACGGCTTTTCAGCGCTGCTCTATCATAAGTAGGTCGCTGTACATTGGCTGGAAGTGTGCTGTTGGCAATGGTGTTCATGCGTTACTCCAAAATTATTCACCCCGATGATGAAGGGTTGACATAAAAAGTGGCAGATAAAAGTTATTAGACCAGTTTCAGTTGGCGATCCGTAGGAAAAAAAAGCCACAGCATACCGACCATTTTCTTTTGCTTGTTGCCATGAATATCGGCTTGCAGTGTAAAGCCATATGACAGAAAATAAAATTGGTAAGTCCAATTTTGATTATATTCGTGAGTTGGATCAACCAATGAGGTTTTGCTTTTTGACACGCAACGTATAAAGCGTAAGGATAAAGCTGAGTGATACCTCTTGGAAATCGGTATAACAACATTTTTAGCACCTGAACAGTTTACGCATACGCAGAAGGTAGAAAATAAATGGAACAAACATGGCGTTGGTATGGACCGAATGATCCGGTGTCGTTAGATGATATCCGTCAGGCGGGGGCAACCGGAGTAGTGACGGCATTACATCACATCCCAAATGGCGAAGTCTGGCCGGTAAGTGAAATTAAACAACGTCAGGCTGAATTAGCGGCGAAAGGGTTGGTGTGGTCGGTAGTGGAAAGCGTACCGATCCATGAAGAGATCAAAACCCACAGTGGCAATTATCAGCAACATATTGAGAATTACCAACAAACCCTGCGAAACCTTGCAGCCTGCGGTATTGATACTGTGTGCTACAACTTTATGCCCGTGCTGGATTGGACACGAACGGATCTGGAATATCAATTGCCAGATGGCTCCAAAGCATTGCGTTTTGATCAGATAGCTTTTGCGACCTTCGAGTTACACATTCTGAAACGCCCTGGTGCTGTCAATGACTACACTGCTGAAGAGCAAGCACAGGCGGCAGATTATTTCGATGCCATGTCTGAGGCGGATATCGCTAAATTGACGGGCAATATCATTGCAGGTCTACCGGGCGCAGAAGAAGGTTATACGTTGGATCAATTCCGTGCACGTCTGGCGGAGTATGACGGCATCGATAAAGCGCAATTGCGGGAAAATATGGCTTATTTCTTGCGCGCCATTATCCCAGTAGCAGAACAAGTTGGGTTGCGTATGGCGGTTCACCCTGATGATCCACCGCGTCCAATTCTCGGCTTGCCGCGTATTGTTTCGACCATCGAAGATATGCAGTGGCTGAAGGAAACCGTTGATAGCATTCATAACGGTTTTACCATGTGTACCGGTTCTTACGGCGTTCGCGCGGATAATGATTTGGTCAAAATGATCGAAACCTTTGGGGATCGTATCCACTTTACCCATTTGCGCTCAACATGCCGCGAAGGGAATCCGAAAACCTTCCATGAAGGCGGTCATTTGCAAGGCGATGTCGATATGTATTCCGTGGTTAAAGCGATTTTAACGGAAGAGCAGCGTCGTCAGACCGCCGGTGATATGCGTCCGATCCCGATGCGACCAGACCACGGGCACCAGATGCTAGATGATTTGCATAAGAAAACCAATCCAGGGTATTCAGCGATTGGTCGGTTGAAAGGGTTAGCTGAAGTGCGCGGTGTGGAGTTGGCGTTGAAGAGGGCGTTCTTCCCTGAGTTCAAATAACATCCCCGTCAGTTTTCAAATTGCCTGTGTGTTGGCTGCATTCTCCGTAGCCAGTGTTCGGTCAATAAACTAAGTTGTCAATGAATTAAGGGCCGACTTCCGGCCCTTAATATCGATACAATCCCTTAATCCCTACTTAGCGAGATGAAGGGGATTACTCTGCGCGGCCCATATAACGGCGTTCCGCAATATGGATACGGATCTTTTCACCTGGGCTGATATATTCTGGCACCTGAATGGATAGACCGGTACTCATCACAGCTGGTTTGTTACGGGCGCTGGCTGATGCCCCTTTGATGCTAGGCGCTGTCTCAACAATTTCCATATCAACGGTTTGCGGCAATTCTAACGCCAGCAATTGGCCATCCATGGTTAACACTTGCATACCCGGCATACCGCCTTCAGGGATAAACAACAGCTCATCTTCGATCTGTTCTTTTTTGAAGTTATATGGCGTGTAATCTTCATCATCCATAAAGACGTATTCGTCGCCATCGATATAAGAGAAATTCACAGAACGACGCGTCAGGGTGATGGTATCGAGGATCTCATCGCCTTTAAAACGCTCTTCAACTTTTAAACCTGTACGCACATCAGAAAAACGCATTTTATACAGGGTACTTGCGCCACGGGCGCTTGGGCTTTGCACATCAATATCTTTCACCAGCAGCAATTTGCCGTTGAGGTTGACTGCCATACCACGTTTAATTTCGTTAGCTCTTGCCATAAAAATAACCGCCAATCAGGGTTGAAGATAAGTTGCGACAACTTACCCGTGCCAGATGATTCAGGCAAGCAGATAGCGCAAAAAAGCGTAAGATTTTCGAGGCCAAATTGACCTTACGCATACACTGGCAAAAGGCCGAACAGTGCGGCGATGTGCGCGACCGCATTCACCAGGCCAAACAGGATAATAAAGCCAATCATAAAGCGGCCCCCCGGTGCCCGGTAAACGGCTTTCGGGAAGCGCTGACGGCTGGCGCGCGCCATCAGTGCTGGCACGATCACCGCCCAAATGGTGGCGGCTAAGCCGGCGAAGCCAATGGCGTATAAGAAGCCGTTAGGGAACAGCAGCGCGCCAAGGGTTGGTGGTACAAAAGTGATTAATGCAGACTTAGTTCGCCCGCTGCGGTTATCAGAGAATTTGAAGAAATCAGCAATGTAATCGAACAGACCAAGGGATACCCCGAGGAACGAGCTTGCGAGTGCCATATAAGAAAACGCATTGAGTAATTGGCTGGTGGCTTGACTGGTCGACACGCTATCCATTTGTTTTAGCAAACTGCCGATATTGCCACCATCAGCAATCACTTGTTTGAAAGCATCCCGAGCGATATTGCCCTGAATGGCATACTGCCATAACACATAGATAACCAGTGCGATCAAGGTGCCGTACAGCAGACTACGTACCACAGCCTTACTGTCTTTTTGATAATATTTCACCAGTCCTGGCACATTACCGTGATAGCCGAATGAGGTTAGCAAGTAGGGCAGTGCCGCCAGTGCATAAGGTAAATAATGAGCATTACTGTCAGTTTGATTAAATAGAACAGTGCTTTGCACGTGACTAAACATATCGCCGACGGACATGACAAAGGTGATAACCATACCGCCGATTAAGATCGTACTCAGGCGGTCAACAGCGCGAGTCGATAACCAAACAATAAAGGCCACCAATACGGCAAAGATAAAACCTGATTCAGTTTGGCCGATGCCCGCCACGTTTTGCAGCGTATGCGTGATAATTGAGCCACCGGCAGAGATATAGGCGTAAGTCAGAATATAAAGCACGAAGGTTATCGACAGCCCATTGATTGAGCTCCACACCTTACCGAGCAAATCTTTCACCATGGTGTGAAAGCTCGCCCCAGTCGGGTAGTTCAGGTTAGCTTCCAGAATCATTAGGCCGGATATCAACATACAAGCCCACGTATAAATCAGCAGCATGACTGAACCGCTAAACCATACCCCAGCCGTCACAATTGGGATTGAAAACATACCCGCGCCCACGGCAGTGCCTGCGATAATCATCGCGCCACCGAGGACGGAAGGTCGTGATAACGGTTGGGATAAATCCATCGACATCTTTTCTCCAAATTCCCTTTATCTTTGCGATGGGAATCAATTGTGTTGGGAACTAATAATTGTGTTGGGAATAAAGAATAGTGATAACAGTTCTTTCGTACTAGCTTAATGGTACATTATGCCACTAGTACTGTAAACAGTTGAATATACTTTCGCTAATTAATTAACCAGTGATTCATTTGGCTCTTAAGCCTTTACTTGATGATATATCGGCTAGAATGATTTGGTTTTGGTTGAAAAATAAACTGAAATGAAAAGGGGAAAATGGAAGCGTGCGAATAAGAATGCTCAATACGACACAGTTCAATAATAGTACTGGTAGTGACGCCGGGTGATTGCTATGGTCCGCACTCATACCACTGGCCTACAGGAGCTTGCTGATGGAATGTCGCTCAAATTGCGGTGCTTGCTGTATTGCTCCTTCGATTTCCAGCCCGATCCCCGGTATGCCTTTTGGCAAGCCAGCGAATACTCGTTGCCTGCATTTGGATGACGATATGCGCTGTGCTATTTTTCACTCCCCCGCACGCCCAGCAGTCTGTGCCAGCCTACAAGCTTTGCGTGAGATGTGTTTTGATACTCGCGAGCAGGCGCTAGTGTACCTCATTGAGTTGGAGGCTGAGACTGCGCCTTAACCGATGGCAAGTTATACCGATTTAAGATGCGTCGTCAGCATGATAAAACTGCTGATTAAGCCATAAATCAATCGCGTTGCGGCTGGCTTCAAAGTGCGGTTCCGGTAATTCATGTGGGTTACACCAAACCCATTGCTGACATTTCTCGGGTTCCTTCAGCTCAGGCTGCCCACCGGTATGCTGTGCCAGTAAACAAACTGAAACCGTATGTTTACCCTCTTCACGCCAAGTAGCGATATTATTGCAAAGCGCAATAACCTTTATCTTGTTGATATCCAATCCGGTTTCTTCGAAAACTTCGCGTTTCGCCGCCTGTTCAAATGACTCTCCAATCTCCATGTGACCACCTGGAATCGACCAATAAGGCGCATGCTGACTGCAACGTTTACCGAGCAAGATATCACCTTGCTGATTAACAATGATGACCCCTACACCAACCATAACTGACATCGTGTTCACTCCTTATGGATGACTGTCAGCAACCATCAGCGGATGTGGCTGATTAACTGCTGACATAAACCTATTCACGGTAAAAATGTGCTGAACATCAAAAATTCATCAAGAATAAAAGCAGAAAACTTGCATATATTCTTAGTCGGAAACAAACTCCTTGAAACGTTTCAGCGTTATCTCGTCACCAAATGATAAAGGGTAACGCGCTTTTTTCTCATTAAAGCTGAAACGATTCAACTTCAGCAAGAGAGGAGATATATGTTCCAGTTATCGACGAAAGATATCCATCTGGCTGCGCACGCAGACAGCAAAAACGAGGCTATCACTCAGGTGGCGGCTGCACTGACTCAAGCGGGTTGCGTAGAGGCGGCATATGTTGATGGTATGCTGGCGCGCGAGCAGCAAACATCCACCTATCTGGGCAATGGCATTGCTATTCCACATGGTACCACTGATACTCGCGATTTGGTGCTGAACACGGGTGTGCAGGTTTTCCAATTCCCGCAGGGTATTGCGTGGGGTGAGGATCAAACGGCTTATATCGTTATCGGCATTGCTGCCCGTTCTGATGAACATTTGGCCTTGCTACGTCAGTTAACTCATGTCTTGAGCGATGATGCGATTGCAGCCCAACTGGCAAAAACCACCTCTGCTGAAGAGTTGCGCAGTTTGCTGATGGGCGAGAAAAAATCGGCTGAATTCCACTTCGACACTTCGCTCATTGCCCTCGATGTTGCTGCTGACAACCTGATCACGCTGCAAGCGTTGAACGCGGGCCGTTTACAGCAAATTGGTGCAGTTGATGCGCGTTTTGTTAGCGATGTCATTACCCGTGAACCTCTGAATCTGGGGCAGGGTATCTGGCTGAGTGACAGCACCGAAGGTAATTTGGTGAGCGCGGCGACGGTAAGCCGTCCTGCCAGTGTATTTGAACATCAAGGCGAGAAAGTGGCTCTGCTGCTGACGCTCTCTGTTGCTGATGATCAGCCGTTCTCAGTGTTGAACTATCTCAGCGATTTGCTGTTGGCGAAAAAAGCTGATGTTTTGCTGAACGCGGATGCTGCTGCATTGTTGGCACTGTTAACCAGCGAGTATGTCGAGCAAAAAGAGCTATTAAGCGCTGAGTTTGTCATCCGTAATGAGCACGGGTTACATGCACGACCAGGGACGATTTTAGTCAATACAATCAAACAGTTTACCAGTGAAATCACCGTGACCAATTTGGACGGCACCGGTAAACCCGCTAATGGACGTAGTCTGATGAAAGTTGTGGCTTTAGGGGTTAAAAAAGGAAATCGCCTGCGCTTTACCGCCAGTGGCGAAGATGCGCAGGGTGCACTGGATGCGATTGGTGAAGCGATTGCCGCGGGTTTGGGTGAGGGGGCGGTATGAGCAGAAGAGTTGCAACCATTACGCTGAATCCTGCGTATGACTTGGTGGGTTTTTGCCCTGAAATCGAACGTGGTGAAGTCAATTTGGTCAAAACCGCTGGCCTGCATGCCGCTGGTAAAGGGATCAATGTTGCCAAGGTGCTGAAGGACTTGGGCATTGATGTCACCGTCGGTGGTTTCTTGGGGAAAGATAACCAAGATGGCTTCCAACTGCTGTTCAGCGAACTGGGCATTGCCAACCGTTTTCAGGTGGTACCGGGTCGTACCCGTATCAACGTCAAACTGACTGAAAAAGATGGCGAAGTCACTGACTTTAACTTCTCCGGCTTTGAAGTCACCAAGCCTGATTGGGACCGCTTTGTGAACGACTCGCTGAGTTGGTTAGGCCAATTCGACATGGTCGCGGTCAGCGGTAGCTTACCTGCTGGTGTCAATCCTGATGATTTCACCGACTGGATGAAACGCCTACGTTCTCAATGTCCGTGCATCATTTTTGACAGTAGCCGTGAAGCGCTGGTGGCTGGGCTGAAAGCCTCGCCTTGGTTGGTGAAACCCAATCGCCGTGAACTGGAAATTTGGGCCGGCCGCCCATTACCAGAATTAAGTGATGTGGTTGAAGCCGCACACGCCTTACGTGACGAAGGGATCGCCCACGTGGTGATTTCTCTCGGTGCAGAAGGGGCTCTGTGGGTCAACGCCTCCGGTGCTTGGCTGGCAAAACCACCTGCTTGTGAAGTGGTCAGTACTGTCGGTGCAGGTGACTCCATGGTGGGTGGCCTTATCTATGGATTATTAATGCGTGAGTCCAGCGAGCATACGCTGCGTCTGGCGACAGCTGTCGCTGCTTTGGCCGTTAGTCAGAGTAATGTGGGTATTACGGATCGCCCGCAGTTAGCCGCCATGATGGCAAAAGTCGATCTGAAACCCTTTAATTAATATCCGGAGGCGAAATGAAAACGCTACTAATAATAGACAGTTCGCTCGGGCAGGCCAGAGGCCACCTCGCGACACTGATGTTGGGCGCTGCGGCGGCAAAAGCAGGACTGAGCTGGGTTGAAAGCGCAGCGGATGCAGAGTTGGTGATTGTTGCTGGGCAATCTGTCCCTGCTGACAGCGTGCTGAATGGCAAAAAACTCTATCTCGGTGATGTCGAAAAAGCCGTACGCGATCCGGATGCTTTCTTAGCGCAAGCCATCGCGCAGGCTAAACCGTACCAAGCCGCAGTGACGGCATCCGCGCCGGTTGCAGCAGCGCAGGGCCCGAAACGTATCGTGGCGATTACCGCCTGTCCAACAGGGGTAGCGCACACCTTTATGGCTGCTGAAGCCATTGAAAGTGAAGCGAAAAAACGTGGCTGGTGGGTGAAGGTCGAAACTCGCGGTTCCGTGGGTGCAGGTAATGCGATCACGCCGGAAGAAGTGGCTGCGGCAGATTTAGTTATCGTGGCGGCTGATATCGAAGTGGATCTCGATAAGTTTGCCGGTAAGCCAATGTACCGCACGACGACAGGTCTGGCATTGAAGAAAACCGTGCAGGAATTAGACAAGGCACTGGTGGAAGCAGAGTTGTATCAGCCAAAAACAGGCAGCAGCGCGGGGACTGGCACCAAGAAAGCAGAAACTGGCGGTCCATATCGTCACCTGTTGACCGGTGTTTCTTACATGTTACCGATGGTGGTCGCGGGGGGCTTGTGTATCGCACTCTCCTTCGTATTCGGTATCAAAGCGTTTGAAGTCAAAGGCACATTGGCTGCGGCCTTGATGCAAATCGGCGGCGGTTCTGCCTTTGCTCTGATGGTGCCCGTATTGGCCGGCTTTATTGCGTTCTCGATTGCTGACCGTCCAGGTTTAACGCCAGGTTTAATTGGCGGTATGTTAGCGGTCAGCACCGGTGCGGGTTTCCTTGGCGGTATCATTGCCGGTTTCCTTGCGGGTTATGTGGCGAAAGCCATCAGCACTAAGCTGCAATTACCGCAAAGTATGGAAGCGCTCAAACCGATACTGATTATTCCGCTTGTTGCGAGCTTAATTGTGGGTTTGGTGATGATTTATGTGGTCGGTACGCCGGTAGCAAAAATCATGACTGGACTGACAAATTGGTTGCAATCGATGGGTACGGCGAATGCGGTACTGCTGGGCGCGATTCTCGGTGCGATGATGTGTACTGACATGGGGGGGCCAGTTAACAAAGCGGCCTATGCTTTTGGTGTGGCGCTGCTGAGTTCTTCAGTTTATGCACCGATGGCAGCCATCATGGCGGCGGGGATGGTTCCACCACTGGCAATGGGTCTGGCAACTTTATTGGCCCGTCACAAGTTCGATAAAGGTGAGCAAGAAGGGGGCAAAGCGGCGCTGGTTCTGGGGCTGTGCTTTATCTCTGAAGGGGCGATTCCTTTTGCCGCTCGTGACCCAATGCGTGTCTTGCCGTGCTGTATCGCGGGTGGCGCATTGACTGGTGCACTCTCCATGGCATTCGGCGCGCAACTGATGGCACCTCATGGCGGCTTGTTCGTACTGCTTATCCCAGGGGCGATTCATCCTGTGCTGTTATATCTGGTGGCTATCATCGCCGGAACCGTATTAGCAGGCGGTGCTTACGCGATGCTGAAACGTCCTGATGCGGTCGTGGCTAAAACGGCGTAATACTGATTTGATTTGTTATGCATGACTCGATTTTTAAAACAGGGATCGATTAGTGTAAAAATAAAAAACCGGCCTCAAGTGCCGGTTTTTTTTATCGGGATACCTATTATTCCGCCTGCGACTTCAACCAAGCAATTTCTTCGGCCCAGATATCTGGATTGACGGTTTCTAGGATGAGCGGGATATTATCGAAACGCGTATCGCGCATAATATAGCTGAACACGGTTTTACCGATATTCCCTTCACCGAGGCTGTGATGGCGGTCCACACGGCTATTAAATTCGCTTTTCGCATCATTGAGATGCATACCGCGTAAATACTGGAAACCGACAATTTCACCGAGCTGCTTGAAGGTGTGCTCGCAATCGGCCTCAGTACGCAAATCATAGCCAGCAGCGAAAGCGTGGCAGGTATCAATACACACGCCGACACGGCTTTTATCTTCCACGCCGTCAATGATGGCGGCCAGATGTTCAAACTTAAAGCCCAGATTGCTCCCTTGACCGGCAGTATTTTCGATCACCGCCGTGACACCTTCACTGGCATCTAATGCGATATTGATTGATTCGGCAATCCGCGCTAAACACTTATCCACATCGATTTGCAGTAAATGGCTGCCGGGGTGGAAGTTCAGTAATGACAACCCTAGTTGTTGGCAGCGGAGCATTTCATCAATAAAGGCTTCACGAGATTTCTCCAGCGCTTCAATAACCGGATGACCCAAGTTAATCAGATAGCTGTCGTGAGGCAAAATTTGAGCCGATGTGTAGCCATATTGCTCGCAAGCTTGCTTAAACTTCTCTATGACACTTTCAGCTAGCGGGGCTGCTTGCCACTGGCGCTGATTCTTGGTAAACAAAGCAAAGGCAGTCGCCTTAATCTCATGTGCCCGAATCACCGCCTGATCGACGCCCCCCGCGGCACTAACGTGTGCTCCGACAAATTTCATTCCATTCTCCTCTGATGACCGAATCATTATGGCATTGATAGTGGCATGAATGAATGGCGAAAAGGGTAGGAAAAGAAAAGGGCCGCTGATGCTACCCTGAGATAGCTGAAAAAGTAGCCATTGCGGCGAGGACAAGCAGATCGTAACGACGCCGTAAAATCATCCCTGATGGCTCGAGCCGCGCCATCCTTGGCGCGGACGCTTTACTCTTCTGCCTGTCCTCACCGTTCTAGGTCGAGTCATCGGTGTTAGTCAGCAGTCTGAGAGCCGCTGATGCATCCCTTGGTTTATTTATACAGTCGCTATTTTATGCCATAAAATGCTGGACCACTAAGTTGATTCCTGTACCGCCCACCAGTAACCAGATAAATAGCAGCAGTGCGAGTAATATCGGTTTAACTCCAGCCTGACGAATAGAGCCGATATGAGTGGTGAGTCCTAATGCGACCATGGCCATGGCCAATAAAATGGTATCAAGCGTAATTAAGTGGCTCACCCATGCAGCAGGCAGCAGATTCAGTGAGTTAAACCCAGCGACCAGAATAAATACCACCGCAAACCAAGGAATGGTGATGGCACTTTTTTCTCGTTTTGTTGCATTGGTTTTCACGCTACTACGGCCCAAGTAAGCGGAAAGCAACAGCAAGAAAGGTGCTAGCATCATCACGCGGATCATTTTAGTAATGACCGCAGCATTTTCAGCATCAGGGCCAATGGCATGACCCGCAGCGACCACTTGTGCTACTTCATGAATCGTCGAGCCGGCAAAGATACCGAAGGTTTCCTGACCAAAGGGTAGCCATTGATAATGCAGGTTTAACTGATATAGCCATGGGTAGACAAAAATGGCTAATGTACCGAAAATCACCACGGTTGCGACGGCCACGGCGACTTTGCTGGCGTCGGCTTTCAGTACCGGTTCTGTGGCCATAATGGCGGCGGCACCGCAAATGCTACTGCCAGCACCAATTAACATCACGGTTTGTTGATCCAAACCAAAGACACGTTTACCTAGCCAACAGGCTAAGATAAAGGTGGAACTTAATGTTAAAATATCAATCATAATACCTGTGGCACCGACATCCGCCACTTGCTGAAAGGTGAGTCGGAAACCGTACAAAATGATCCCTAACCGGAGCAAATGTTGTTTGGCCAGTAAGACGCCATCCGAGCAAACGGGTTGTACCCAAGGGTACAAAGTATTGCCAACGATGATGCCGAAGATAATGGCCAATGTCAGCGCACCCAAGCCCATATTGATAAACCACGGCATATCACCCACTGTCAGTGCCAACCCAGTAATCACACCGGTTAACACCAAGCCCGGAAGGTAGCGGGGCAGGGTGAACTGTTGTGGTCGAGGGAGTTCTTTAGTATGAGACGTTGCCATGTTGATATCCTATTGCCTGTGAAGATTGCGTATAGTTTAACGACTTCGGCAATAATAGATAAATTCATTATATATTTATAATCAATCGATATAACTGGTAAAGGAGGGACGTCATGCAGGCCGCATGATAAGGATGAAACTGATTAAGTTTATCACAATGGAAATGTGTAACGGATGATGGTAGCTGTCACCCTATAAAGAGGGATTCTTGATATGAAAAAAGAGAAACATGAAAAGTCGTTGTGGGTGATATTGACGATTGCTGCATTTATTTATTTGTTTATCCCACCTTATTTGATGGCTTATTTTTTTATGTCATTTAATTTGACGCCTTTTAATATTGCTTCTTTGCCACATTTTAATCCGTTTAAGGTTGAACGAGGTATCCCTTTATCCCAAACTTTCGTTTATCTGTTAGTTATATGGTTGATTGTAAACATAGTTATCAGTGCATTCGCTGCTTTTGTATATTATATCTTCTTTCAATCAAATGAGAACGAATAGCCTGCTTCGCACTTAATTTCATTTCCCTATGACCTCCCGCTTTTGCTCAAAGGTGTTAATCTTATACGGTCATTGAGGCTATTTTCTTTTCTGTCAGTTATTGTATTTGCAACGGATATATGAGTTCAGTAGCATCCTGCAACTGACCAGTAAAGCCATGATAGCGTCCTCCATTTTTTACTACAGAGACCGTTATGCACATAACCTTACGTCAACTTGAAGTCTTTACTGAGGTGCTAAAAAGCGGCTCGACGACCCAAGCCTCGGTTGTGCTCGCGCTTTCACAATCGGCAGTCAGCGCTGCGTTGGCGGATTTGGAAGGGCAATTAGGGGTACAACTGTTTGATAGGGTCGGTAAGCGCTTAGTCACTAATGAACATGGGCGTTTGCTCTATCCCAAAGCCTTGGCGTTAATTGATCAAACGATTGAAATAGAACAACTTTTCCTGAATGACTTGGGCGCGCTGCGCATTGCAGCCAGTAGCACTATCGGCAACTATATGTTACCGGGCATGATTGCCAAATATCGGCGCGATTTTCCTGGTACGCCGCTCGAACTGAATATTGGTAACAGTCAGGACGTCATCGAAGCGGTGGCTGATTTTCGCGATGATATGGGGCTGATTGAGGGGCCTTGCCACATGCCGGAGTTGAAGACACAGGCATGGTTGCAAGATGAATTAGTCGTTTTCGCCGCGCCTGATAACCCGCTCTGCCATAAAATGCTCACACTTGATGCACTCGCTGGCGCGGATTGGATCCTACGTGAACGCGGATCGGGCACTCGTGAGGTGTTGGATCATTTGCTATTGGCAAAATTGCCGCACTTTAAATTGGTCATGGAATTGGGTAATTCGGAAGCTATTAAGCGCGCAGTAAGATATGGCATGGGCATTAGTTGTCTGTCGAGAAGGGTGATTGCCGATCAACTGGCGAGTGGAGAACTGGTTGAACTGAAAATCCCATTACCCACATTGGTTCGTACTTTGTACTTGATTCATCATCGGCAAAAGCACATCTCTAATGCTTTGCAGCGGTTCCTGAGTTATTGCCAAGAAGACAACTGAACAGTAGGGATAAACCGAAAACGAGTGATAGGTGTAGCGCGCTGGATTTCAGTTGTTTTACACCAATGCTGTGGGTTATTGCGGCAGATAAAACCTGCGGGAAACTATTTTTGCTGGCAATTGCGCTTTTGCTAATAATAGCGCGGGGATCATGAAGGTATCTTATATCAGCGCATTGTTACTATCCGAGCCGGTGGGATTTGTTACAATCCCGCCTTATTTTTTAAGGGTGGATTAGGGTAATAATGACTCAGCAAAATACTAAAACCCAAGTGCCGCAAGGCGCACAGCGTTTGCGGCGAGAGCTTAAATCGCGGCATCTGGCCATGATTGCTATCGGCGGATCTATTGGTACAGGTTTGTTTGTTGCTTCAGGGGCAACCGTATCGCAAGCAGGCCCAGGGGGCGCATTGCTCTCCTATGCATTAATTGGCCTGATGGTTTACTTCTTGATGACCAGCCTCGGCGAACTGGCGGCATTTATGCCGGTTTCTGGCTCATTTTCAACTTATGGTTCCAAATATGTTGAGGAGGGCTTCGGTTTTGCCCTTGGTTGGAACTACTGGTACAACTGGGCAGTGACCATCGCTGTTGACTTAGTCGCCGCGCAATTAGTCATGAACTACTGGTTCCCTGACACCCCCGGTTGGATCTGGAGTGCGTTATTCCTCGGCTTGATGTTCTTGCTGAACTACATCTCAGTCAAAGGCTTTGGTGAAGCAGAATATTGGTTCTCGCTAATCAAAGTGGTGACAGTGGTCATCTTCATCATTGTGGGTGTGATGATGATAAGTGGCATCATGAAAGGGGGGGAAAGTGCTGGTTGGCATAATTGGACGATAGGTGATGCCCCGTTTGCCGGTGGTTTCTCCGCCATGATTGGTGTGGCGATGATTGTCGGTTTCTCGTTCCAAGGAACGGAACTGATTGGTATTGCGGCCGGTGAATCAAAGGATCCGGGCAAAAATATTCCCCGTGCTGTGCGTAAAGTATTTTGGCGTATTCTGCTGTTCTATATCTTCGCTATCTTGGTTATCAGCCTGATTATCCCGTATACCGACCCGAGTCTGTTACGCAATGACGTGAAAGATATTAGTGTGAGTCCGTTCACTTTGGTGTTCCAGAATGCGGGCTTGTTGTCTGCGGCGGCAGTCATGAATGCGGTTATTCTAACGGCGGTATTATCTGCTGGTAACTCTGGCATGTACGCCTCTACCCGTATGCTGTTTACCTTGGCCTCAGAAGGCAAAGCGCCGCGGATTTTTGCCAAGTTATCGAAAGGCGGTGTGCCACGTAATGCGCTATATGCCACGACCGTGGTCGCGGGTCTATGCTTCCTCAGCTCCATGTTTGGTAACCAAACCGTATATCTGTGGCTGCTAAACACGTCAGGTATGACTGGCTTTATCGCGTGGTTGGGAATTGCCATCAGCCACTATCGTTTCCGCCGTGGCTATATGTCACAAGGCCGTGATTTGAACGAATTGCCGTATCAGTCGGGCTTCTTCCCTCTGGGGCCAATTTTTGCCTTCGTACTGTGCTTAATCATTACCTTGGGGCAGAATTATCAGGCATTCCTGCAAGATCGCATTGATTGGTATGGCGTGACAGCCACTTACATCGGTATTCCATTGTTCCTAGTGATTTGGTTTGGTTATAAGCTGACCCGTGGCACTAAGGTTATCAAATATAACGAGATGGAATTCCCTAAATGGCGGGATGAAAGTGAAGAGCCGCAAGCGGCGAAAAAAACAGTGCTGATTTCTGACTAGTCAGCCTTACTGCTTAATTCAGCCATCGTGATAGGGCGATAATGATAGAAGGGCGATATTGTTATCGCCCTTTTTTTATGGTCGTAATCTACTTGATTTGTAAGCAATAATTAACCGACATTAGTGATGATTAGACAAAAAATTTCGCCAAATGAGTCCTACTCCTGCCAAAAGAATCGCCTCCTGATCGCTCAAGCCGATTAAATCACATTATAAAATATAGGGTTACACGCATTAATGCCAAATGAATAACATCAATCATATTGATAATTATTATCATTTGTTTTATTGTTAGCGCCACATTGAATATCAGCAGCAAAGCAGCACGAGTATCACTACAGCCCGCATGACCAAAACAACCGGTCAGATGGGTATGAATACTCTAGGGCGCGTGAGGAATACTCTGTGTCAATGCTTGTTTATCAAGGGAATGGGGCATGTCACTGCGGGTTTATCGCAAGAGACACGGTGAGGCTGAAGGGATTGATGCTGTAACCATAATATTTTTATGGATACCTCGGCAGTAATCGGATTCACATAATAATAATGAAGCATCAAGCCGTCATAGCCGAAAGCGCTATTTCTGCTGCGGTGAGCTATTGCCAAAATTTATAAAAGATAACTTTCATCTGCCCGACAGGCGGCAATGTGCTTTGCCAGATATCGCTATATGCCGCAACAACCTGACGGAAAGGCGTTGAGTCAATTTATACCTCATGGAGAACGTATAATGTTTTTTAGGAAAACAAAATCTGCGGCACTGGTGATAGCTGCAATTTGCTCGTCTCAGGCTTATGCTGCCGAAACGAATAGTCAGACTGCAACGACCACGACAGATACGATGGTGGTCACGGCAACAGGCTTCCAACAACGCATTCAAGACTCTGCGGCCTCTATTTCAGTGGTGACCCGCGAGCAAATTGAAAATAAAGCGTATCGCGATATTACCGATGCACTGCAAGACGTTCCTGGCGTCGTTGTCACTGGTGGCGGGAGTCACAGTGATATCAGTATTCGTGGGATGTCGGCAAAATACACTTTGATTCTGGTGGATGGCAAACGCGTTGATACGCGCGGCACTCGGCCAAATAGTGATGGTTCCGGTATTGAGCAAGGCTGGCTGCCTCCTTTAGCCGCTATCGAACGTATCGAAGTAGTGCGTGGCCCAATGTCCTCGCTATATGGTTCAGACGCGATGGGCGGGGTGATTAACGTCATTACCCGTAAAGTCGGCAAAGAATGGCATGGGACAGTCCGTGCTGATGCCACGTTGCAAGAAGATTCCAAATCTGGCGATATATTCCAGACCAATGCTTACGCTTCCGGTCCATTAATCGATGGCTTATTGGGGCTAAAAGTCAGCGGCCTGCTTTCTCATCGTAGCGAAGATAAAATCGTCGACGGTTATAATGAACAGCGCCTAAGAAATGGTGCAGCGACATTTACCTTAACGCCAGATGATCAAAACGAATTTGATTTTGATATTGGCCATTATGTACAAGACCGAAACTCCACTGCGGGACGTTCAATTCCCATAACGAGTGCGAGCAGTGATGTGCAATATGATCGCAATAACTATGCGATTACCCACCACGGTTATTATGACTTTGGTAATTCCACCAGTTATGTTCAACGCGATGAAACGCGAAATCCATCTCGCGATATGAAAAGCGTAGATAACGTCTTCAATACTCAAACATCATTCTTATTGGATAACCACACCCTGATTCTAGGTGGGCAATATCGCTATGAAGAATTGAATGACAAGGGTAACCAATTAGCGTCAGCCAAAGATTTGACCAAATTGACCCGTTGGAGTTGGGCGTTATTTGCTGAGGATGAATGGCAGATGACCAACGACTTCGCCCTAACGGGTGGTGTACGTATGGATCAGGATGAAAACTACGGGACACATTGGACGCCGCGTTTATACGGTGTTTGGCATTTAGCCGAGCAGTGGACATTAAAAGGTGGTGTATCGGGTGGTTATCGTTCACCTGATTTGCGTCAAGCCACAGAAAACTGGGGGCAAATCACCGGTGGTCGTGGCGATCCGGCGATCATTATTGGTAATGCTAACCTGAAACCAGAAAGAAGTATCAGCCAGGAAATCGGTATTCTCTGGGATGATCAGGAAGGTATGAATGCGGGCCTGACGCTATTTAATACTGATTTTAAAGATAAAATTACTGAGGTTCGCCGTTGTACTGATAGTACTGGTAATGCGTCTGGCCAATGTATGATTAATGGCACTGCTTATAAATTTATCAGTGACCGTACCAACGTAGATAAAGCCATCACTCGTGGTGTAGAAGCCACATTTGATTGGGAAATCAACAAAGCGTGGTCAGTGACCTCCAACTATACCTTCACGCAATCTGAGCAGAAAAGTGGTCAATTCTCTGGTCAGCCGCTGAACCAGATGCCTAAGCACATGCTGAATGGCACCCTGAACTGGCAAACAAGTGAAGAACTGGCGACGTGGATCCGTGCTAATTATCGAGGCAAAACCTCCGAATACCTCAACCGCACCAGTATTGGCGCAAGTACGCCGTCCTATACCTTTGTGGATTTAGGAGCTAACTATCAGCTAACGAAAGAATTCCGCTTGATGGGTGGCGTCTATAACGTGCTGGATAAGCGCGTTAATGTCGAAGTTAACGATAAAGTGCTCGACGGCCGCCGTTATATGATTGGCGCGAGTTACGATTTCTAATTATCGTTCTCGATTTGTCGTCATTTAGGGGGTTATTACGCCGCAACACGTTATTCGATAAGCGTCAAAAAGGGTGGCTGATGATGTCAGTCACCCTTTTTCATTTAGATGATGATCAACTGATGCCAATCGCAATCACTTTCTGGAATGCGGCTCTTTGTGTCAGGCTGTGATACCAGCGTTGCAAATGCGGCAGTTCGGGGCGAACGATCGGCATATTGAACCAAGCGTATGCAAAACACCCGAGCGGAATATCACCGATACCGAATTTATCCCCAGAAAAGTAAGGTTGATCCTTGATGGTGCTGTCAGCAATGGTCATTAATGCATTCAACTGCTCAACACCTTCAGCAATTTTGGCTTTATCCTGCTGATCTGGCGGCGTTCGCACTAAACCGATAAATGCTGCTTTAAACGGAACACTCATGCCTGAGGTGACCCAATCCATCCACTTTTCAGCACTGGCCCGCGCACGTGCGTCAGACAGATACAAGGTGTTTTCCCCATATTTGGCGGCTAAATAGCGCACGATGGTATTGGATTCCCACAAAATGAAATCCTCCTCTTGTAGGCAAGGAATCAAGCCATTTGGGTTTAATGAGCGGTAAAGGGGTTCATTCAACTTGCCATATTGGCCACCGACATCAATACGCTCGTAGCTGACGTTCAATTCTTCTAAACACCAAAGCACTTTTTTGACATTGGTCGAATTGTTCCGACCCCAAACAGTGACCATATTTATCCCTCTATTGACATGAAATATTATCTATTTTTGCGCGCGGCCAATGGTGAATATCCCAATCATGTAGAATCGCCAAATCCACCAATTCATTACCGGGGTTAATGACGGCGGCATGATCGACATATTCCAGTAACGGCTTATCATTAATCGAATCGCTGTAGCCATAGGAGTGTTGGAAGGCGAACTGGGGCGATGCCGATAGCCATTGTTTTAACCTTTCGACTTTACCTTCGCGATACGTCAAAGTGCCGTAGGTTTTGCCGGTATAGCGTTCATCTTCCACCGAAACACCGATAGCGAGTGCCGCATTGGCAGATAAATGCCGCGCGATGGGCGTCACCAAATGCTCACCGGTAGCTGAGATGATGACGATGTAATCGCCCCGTTGGCGGTGCCAATCGAGCAGTTTTTGAGCTTGCGGATAAATGCGCGGCAGGATATCACTTTCAATAAAACGCTCAACCCAGCTTGCTACTTCAGCCGTCTGCCGCCCCACCAATGGAGATAAAGTCGATTCCATATAACAGGACATCGACAACTCCCCACGATAATACTGCTTCATTAAAAATTGCTCTTGTTCTGCCAGTTCGATGGGGGCAAGCCCTTTATCGACCAGCCAGCGCATCCATAGGCCGGAGCTATCGTCGCTGATTAGCGTCTCATCAAGATCAAACAAGGCCAAGTCCATTAAGCCACCTCCTGATAAAGAGAAAGATTGAAGTGATACTTAATAGTGTGTGTGCAGGACATGACAAACTCCCCAACGGAATAAAGGGCTTTAGTAGCTAACCTAATACTTTCTACCTAAACATGGAAGAGGGTCAGCATATCCACCCAATAAGACAGCCTTATGATCATGGCGGGTAAGCCCACGGTTAATGATGAAAGACATAACATAGAACGGATTGATATTGGTGAGTTACAGAGTTTAGGTGTTAATTATTTATATCGTTTAGATATAGATTGTTAAGTATCTAGTCGAGAACGCTCTTAAAACTGTTCGGTTTACGCTCAATAAAAAAGAGCGGATTGATGCGGTTTGCTGCTAAAGCCTGATGGCCTAAGAAAGAGTGTTGTCGTCTGTCTGCTTTCACCCCCACAGCTCAGGAGCTGATTATGCTGATTATTCGTTTGTATGGTTGTCCAGTTTTCATTGGTTCGGAGCAAAAAAAACAGCCAAGTGAACATTCTGGAGTGAAAAATGAGCCACCAAAATTTAAGCCATCCATCCTTAGTTAGTCACCCCCCATTCGTTGCGCCATCTGCCGCGAATGTCGCCTCTACACACTCGTTACCCTTATTGGATCTCGCATTGCTCAATGGCAGTGAAACAGATCGCCAGACTTTTTTAGCCGACTTACGCCATGCGGCACGGGATATTGGGTTTTTCTATCTCACCGGACATGGTATCGACCCTGCGTTATTAGAACAAATTCAAACACTGTCACGTCAATTCTTCGCGCTACCCGATGAAGAGAAGCTGGCGGTTGCCATGGTGAACTCACCTCATTTTCGTGGCTATAACCGCGCCGCCGCCGAGCTTACTCGTGGTCAACCTGATTGGCGCGAGCAGTTTGATATTGGTGCGGAAAGAACCCCATTACCACAAACATTAGAGACGCCACGTTGGGCGCAACTGCAAGGCCCGAATCAATGGCCAGCGGCATTGCCTGAGTTGAAACCCGCGTTACTGCAATGGCAGCGTGAAATGACGGGTATGGCGCTGCGCTTATTACGTGCGTTCGCACTGGCATTGGATCTGGATGAAAACGCCTTCGATGAACTGTATGGCGATAAGCCTAACGAGCACATCAAACTGATTCGTTATCCAGGACGCGAAACGACCCAAAGCGGGCAGGGCGTTGGTGCCCACAAAGACTCCGGCTTCCTGAGCTTCTTACTGCAAGACAAACAGCGTGGTTTACAGGTTGAAGTGGAAGAAGGCCGTTGGATTGATGCGGTGCCCCAACCAGGCACTTTTGTGGTCAATATCGGCGAACTGCTTGAACTGGCCAGTAACGGCTACCTGCGTGCCACGGTGCATCGAGTGGAAACACCGCCAGCCGGTACTGACCGCCTGTCCATCGCCTTTTTCCTCGGCGCGCGTTTGGATGCGGTGGTGCCCTTGTACCAATTGCCCGCAGCAATCGCCGCAGAGGCACGTGGCCCAGCCAGCGATCCACAAAATCCCCTGTTCCGTGATGTGGGGCTAAATTACCTCAAAGGACGACTACGGTCGCATCCTGATGTCGCGAGTCGTCATTACCCTGGTGTGATTGCCTCATCAGAAACTACCAGCTCAACTTATTGATATTAAATTATAAAAACTTATTTTTAGGATAATGATGATGACAACAACACGTATTTCAGGTTTGGTTCGCACAGCTTTGTTCACGGCACTGGCATCAACTTTTGCTTTATCAGCACAAGCTGCTGACGCATTGCGCGTTGCCGCAGATCCGGTTCCTCATGCGGAAATTCTGCAATTTGTCCAAAAACTCGACCCATCACTGAATCTAAAAGTGATTGAGATTCCGAATGGTGTTAACTCAAATGAATTGTTGGCCCACGGTGATGTTGACGCCAACTATTTCCAGCATGTTCCTTATTTGCACTCGCAAGAGCAGGCACTGGGTCAGAAGTTTGCGGTCGCCGCAACAGTGCATATCGAGCCGCTGGGAGTGTATTCCCACAAACACAAAACGTTCGCAGAGGTGCCGGAAAAAGGGACGGTCGCGGTGCCGAATAACGTCACTAATCTTAGCCGTGCACTCTATTTATTGCAGCAGCAGGGATTGATCACACTCAAACCGGGCTTTACTGATCCGGCTAAGAATCAGGCGACGCCGAAGGATATTGCGAGTAATCCCAAACAGCTGAAAATTCTGGAAATCGAATCACCACAAATCCCGCGTTCTTTGGATGATGTTGATTTAGCGGTGATTAATGGCAACTACGCATTAGAAGCAGGGCTGAATCCGGCAAAAGATGCTTTGGGGTTGGAAAAAGCGGCGGGTAACCCTTACGCCAATATTCTGGTGACCACGCCAGCGCTGGCAAAGGACCCACGCATCATTCAATTGGCGAAAGATTTGCAATCACCGGAAGTAGCGAAATTTATCACTGAAAAATACGCCGGTTCTGTTATTCCAGTGGCAGGCAATAAATCATGATTAGCATCGAACGCCTGAGTAAAACCTATCCGCAAGGCGGGCTACCAATGGTGGCCCTGACGGAGGTGTCGCTCGCGATCCCCACCGGCTCGGTGTTCGGTATTATTGGCCGCAGCGGAGCGGGTAAAAGCACCTTAATCCGTTGTTTGAATCTCTTGGAGCGGCCCACTTCGGGCCGTATTCAGGTGGATGGTCGTGAGTTAACCACCCTGACTGATCGTGAGCTACGTTTGCAGCGGCAGAAGATTGGCATGATTTTCCAGAATTTTCATTTGCTGCATTCGCGCAATGTGTCGGACAACATCGCGGTCGGCTTGGAAATCATTGGTATGCCGAAACTGCAACGTCAACAACGTGTCGCAGAGTTATTGGATTTAGTTGGGCTGAGTGATAAAGCCCTGGCTTTTCCCTCACAGTTATCCGGTGGGCAAAAACAACGAGTGGGTATTGCGAGGGCGCTGGCGGCGAAACCGGCTTACTTATTATCTGATGAAGCCACCAGTGCATTGGACCCCGAAACAACGGCCTCAATTTTAGCGTTACTGCGTGATATCAATCGCCAACTGGGGTTGACCATTGTGCTAATTACCCATGAATTGGATGTGGTGAAGTCTATTTGTGATCACGCTGCACTGCTTGAACGTGGTCGCGTCGTGGAGACGGGCGTGATTGCGGATTTACTCGCGTCGCCTGATTCGCGTTTGGGGCGTTCATTATTACCGACACGGGGGCCAGCGTCGGTATCTGGCACGCCCGTTGCGGAGTTAACCTTCTTTGATACTTTAGCGGCCTCGCCAGTGCTGAGTGAATTAGCGCAGCAACATGCTGTGGGGGTCACATTGTTGGGCGGCGGGGTGGAATCCATTGGTGGCCACCGGGTTGGGCGTTTACAAGTTGATTTCAGCCACCCAGACGGCGGGTTAAATTTGGCTGAGATATTACAGTTTCTTAATGAGCGTGGCGTGAGGGCGGAACTGATATGAGCAGCGGCATGAGTTGGCAGGACCTGCTGGCATTGGTGACGAATGCCACCGGTGAAACGATTTATATGGTGGTGATCGCCACCTTTTTTACTGTTTTGATTGGGCTACCGCTTGGGGTGTTGTTATTTGTTTCGCGCCCTGAAGGTGTGCTCCCAGCACCACGGTTGAATACGTTGATCGGTGCCATTGTCAATCTGGGCCGATCAATGCCCTTCGTGGTGCTGCTGATTGCTTTAATTCCGATTACACGTTGGATTATCGGCACCACATTGGGCAGCACTGCGGCGATAGTCCCTATCACGTTGGGGGCTATTCCCTTTTTTGCTCGTGTCGTGGAAGCAGCGTTAGATGAAGTGGACAAAGGGCGGATTGAAGCCATTTTATCGATGGGTGGTTCAGCCAGACATGTGATTCAAAAAGTGTTGTTGCCGGAAGCTTTGCCTGCATTATTGGCCGGTATTACCTTAACCGTTGTCATGCTGGTGGGCTTCTCCTCCATGGCGGGTGTGATCGGCGGTGGCGGGCTAGGTGATTTGGCGATTCGTTATGGTTATCAAAGATTCAATAATGAAGTGATGGTTGCCACACTCATTATATTGGTGATTTTGGTGCAAGGCGTGCAAAGTCTCGGCGATAAATGGGTGAGGTCGCTGGCACATCGGCGTTAAAGTTGTTCTGGTTATTTGCTGTTTCCCCGCACTCTTCAGCTAATTCGTCTTTTAATTCTTGACGCTCCTTTTTTTACCTATCAAATTGATAGGTAAAAATTTGAGAGGTGATTGAATGGAATCGAATACACCTTCGCATTATCAGGGAATTGCTATCAGAGAATTTCCGCTTAGTGCCATTTCAGCACGTAAAATAGTGAATGATTTGGCAGTAAATAGCACTGGCCGCATTCGGTTAAGTACACATGCGAAACAAAGGATGTCTGAACGGCGTGTCACGTTACGACAGATTATGTCTGTTTTTACCAGTAAACACAGTCGTTTTACCGAAGCTCCGCACCTCACTGCGGCTGGCGATTGGAAATTTAATCTACAAGGTATCGCAGCAGGGACATGATTGAGGTTGTGACGGTATTGAAGCGGCATGAGGATGATCCTGCCTTGTTTGTTATCACGGTTATGATTAAGTAGGGAGAAAAATCATGTATCACTACACGGAAAGTGGTTTAACGACAGTGTGGCTGGCTAATGGTTATCATTGTGAATTTATTGATGGTGAGCGATTTACCAGTATTGATGATGTTGATGGCCTTCATCGTTTGATTGGCAAGATACTGGTTAACCGCTGTAGCCCATTAGCCGCTGATGACATGCGATTTATACGCATTGAAATGAATATGTCTCAAAAAAATCTTGCGGCATTACTCGGGGTTGATGTTCAAACCGTTGCTCGTTGGGAGAAGGGGCAAAGCAGCTTACCTCGGACGGCGGATGTCTCTTTACGTGCTCTTTATATGGAGTCTATTGATGAGGACAGTGAGGTAGGGCACTTCTTACGGATACTGGCAGACTCTGAAGCTTTGCAATCCATGGAAAAACTGATTTTTGAAGAACGTGAGCACCGATGGCAAAGAGCTGTTTAACATTTTTCGCCACCCGTCAGCAGGCGTGATACCCACAGCTGCTGACGGGATGCAAAACTAACCGTTTAATGCCTGCGACAAATCGGCAATCAAGTCTTCGGTATCCTCAATACCCACTGATAAGCGCAGTAACTGTGGCGTGATACCGTGCTTTAACCGTGTCTCTAACGGGATTGAGGCATGAGTCATGCTGTAGGGTTGGCTGATTAAGCTCTCCACGCCACCGAGGCTTTCTGCCAAAGTAAACAAATGTGAGCGCTTAATCACCGCGCGGGCATAGCTATCATCACCTTTTAGCCGCACAGAAATCATGCCACCGAACCCTACCATTTGTTTGGTGGCCAGCGCATGTTGAGGGTGGCTTTTCAGCCCCGGATAATAGACGTTTTCTACTTGTGGCTGCTGCTCCAACCATTCAGCGATACGTTGCGCGCTGTGGTTATGTCGTGCCATCCGCAAGGCTAAAGTACGCAACCCACGTAAGGTCAAAAAGCTGCTGAAGGGATCCAAAATCCCCCCGACCGCATTATGCAAAAAGCCCAACTGCTCGGCCAATTCAGGGTTTTGACCTACTGCGGCGACACCGGCGACCACATCAGAGTGGCCATTGAGGTATTTAGTGGCGGAGTGCACCACAATATCAAAACCCAGATCCAACGGACGCTGAATATAAGGGGAGGCAAAAGTATTATCTGCCACACTAATGAGTTGATGTTTTTTGGCAATCGCCGCAATGGCAGACAGATCCGCCAGTTTTAGCAATGGGTTAGTCGGCGTCTCGACCCAGATCATTTTGGTTTCGGGCAGGATCGCTTGTTCTAGCGCGACAGTATCCGCAGGGGAGACATAGGTGACCCGCAAACCGGCGGTGCGGCTGCGCACCTTTTCCAATAGTCGGTATGTGCCACCGTATAAATCATCAACGGCAATGATATGGCTACCTTGATCCAGCAGCTCGAGCACGGTTGAACAGGCGGCTAAACCAGACGCGAATGCGTAGCCACGTATACCGCCTTCCAGTTCCGCGATAGCCTGTTCCAACGCAGTACGCGTGGGGTTGCCACTGCGTGAGTATTCATAGCCAGTATGTTCACCGGGCGCAGGTTGCGCAAAGGTGGATGTCGCGTAAATCGCCGGCATCACTGCGCCAGTGCTGTCAGGGGTATAACCGGCGTGAACGGTTAGGGTGTCGAATTTTGCCATGATATAAATCCTTAATGAAAGAAGGTTAAGCCAGCTTCTGCCGCCAGTTATTCAATACATCGGTTCGGGTAATCAGACCGAGGAAACGCTCACCATCCAAGACCACGGCCACATGGCCATCATTAAAGGTCGCCAACAGATCGCGATAATCAGCCTCTTTTTGTAGCGTGTTGACCCGACTTGTCATCGCGGTGCTAACGGGAAATTTGAAATGGTTGGCATCGGCTTGTACAGCATTCAGCAAATCCCATTCGTCGATTAATCCCACCACTTTTTCGCCCTCTAATACCGGGAGTTGCGAGATGTCATATAAACGCATTCGAGCGTGGGCAACTGATAAGGCATCTTGCGGTGAGACAGAAATAGTCGCGCCATCCTGATGGCTATAAGTGATGAAATCGCGTAAATCGCCATGCTGAGTTTTACTCAGCAAACCCTGTTCGAGCAGCCAGTAGTCATTGAACATTTTTGATAAATATTTATTGCCGCTGTCACACACAAAGGTGACCACGCGTTTGGGGGTGGTTTGCTCACGGCAATAGCGTAGTGCTGCGGCCAATAAAGTACCGGTTGAGGAACCCGCCAAAACACCTTCCTCCCGTAATAGGGTGCGAGCAGTGCTGAAGGCTTCAGCATCATCGATGCGATAAGATTTTTTCACCTGCGCGAAGTTGCTCAAGGGAGGAATGAAGTCTTCACCGATACCTTCCACCAACCAGCTTCCGGCATCGCCAATCTGCGCGTTGTCGACATAATCAGCCAAAATAGAACCCGCAGGGTCAGCCAAGACAAATTCGGTGGCTGGTGACACATCGGCGAAATATTGGCTTAAGCCACTGAGCGTGCCGCTGGAACCCACCCCCACGACGATAGCATCAATTTTTTCCTCCATTTGCTGCCACAATTCGGGTCCGGTGGATGTCCGATGCGCCGCCGGATTGGCTGGATTGTTGAATTGATCAATATAAAAAGCGCCAGGCGTTTCTTGCGCTAATCGTAAGGCATAGTCCTGATAATAAGCGGGGTGGCCTTTACCCACATCTGAGCGTGTGAGCAACACTTGTGCGCCTAACGCCCGCAAGTGGAAAATCTTCTCCTGACTCATTTTATCCGGTACGACCAACACCAGCTTGTAGCCCTTTAGCGCGGCAACCAGTGCTAGCCCAAGCCCTGTATTACCCGCAGTCGCTTCGATGATGGTGCCACCGGCTTTTAACAAACCTGATTGCTCTGCTTGCTCAATCATCGATAGAGCAACTCGGTCTTTAATCGAACCGCCAGGGTTTTGATTTTCCAATTTCACAAATAATTGGCACGGTCCAGTATCAAAGCGAGTCAGTTCCAGAAGCGGGGTGTGGCCGATAAGATCAAGCACCGAGCGTGGGATTGCCATGTGTTTCTCCGAAAAAGGGGGCTTCAGTAAAGAAGCGCGCCGATAAAGAGTGTGTTAACTAAGCGCTCAGCTAACCATTTATGGGTCAATGATAGCGCCAGCGGTTTAAGCACTAAAAAGAACAAATAACCTCTCCATATTTCTTTTTGGAATAATAATGCTATTTCTTATGACGTTTGGATGTTTAGATGTCAGGACGTTCGGATAGCGAGATGTTTAGCCGTATGGGCATCAGTGGCTAGGTGAATCAGGGTCTTTACAAAACAAAACGTAAAACTGCGCCCAATTGACACGGCAATGGGATAAATTTAGAAAAGGTGTCGAAATATGACTAAACTCAAGTTTCAGCATCAGTAAAAAGACGTTATTTTTTCGTTAATTGGACCGTGGGCTGTTCTAGCAGCACCATTTATTTCCGATTATTTGCAAGGATACTTTGGCGACCTCATGATGAAATTTCTCCTCCCTTTCAAGATAAAAAAATTGACGTTCAGTGCTGGACTATTGCTCTTGGCACTGCCCGCTGCGCACGCGGCTGATGACCCTGCGGTCCCCCCAGTTGACGCCAAAGCTTATGTATTGATGGACTACAACAGTGGAAAAGTGCTGGCCGAAGCGAATGGTGATCAGCGCCTTGATCCGGCGAGTCTGACCAAAATCATGTCCAGCTATGTGATTGGACAGGCGATTAAAGCCGGTAAAGTGCATCCAGATGATTTAGTGACTGTCGGTAAAGATGCTTGGGCGACCGGTAATCCGGCATTGCGCGGTTCCTCGCTGATGTTTTTGAAACCGGGTGATCAGGTAAAATTATCCGATTTGAATAAAGGCATCGTGATTCAGTCAGGTAATGACGCCAGCATCGCGCTGGCTGATTATGTCGCGGGTAGTCAGGACAGCTTTGTCGGGCTAATGAATAATTACGCTAAAGCGCTGGGCCTCACGAATACTCACTTTATGACGGTGCATGGCCTTGATGCTCCGGGGCAATACAGTACGGCGCGTGATATGGCGGTGTTAGGGCAGGCCTTGATCCGCGATGTACCAGAAGAATATGCGTTGCACAAAGAGAAAGAATTTACCTTTAATAATATTCGGCAAATTAACCGTAATCGGTTGTTATGGAGTTCTAATCTCAACGTCGATGGCATGAAAACCGGCTTTACTTCTGGCGCTGGGCATAATTTGGTCGCCTCGGCCACTGATGGTCCGATGCGTTTGATTTCCGTCGTATTAGGGGCACCGAGTGATCGGGTTCGCTTCAGTGAAAGTGAAAAATTACTGACTTGGGGATTCCGTTTCTATGAAACTGTGGTGCCCATTAAAGCAACTAAGCCTTTTGTGACGCAAAAAGTGTGGTTTGGTGATACCGGGCAGGCAGATCTTGGGGTCGCTGAAGATGCGGCAATTACGATCCCGAAAGGGCAAATGAAAAATCTAAAAGCCAGCTATACGCTCAATCAAACTGAGCTACGCGCGCCGCTGGCGAAGCATCAAGTGGTCGGCACCATTGATTTCCAGCTTAATGGCAAAACCATTGAACAACGTCCGTTGGTGGTGATGACCGAAATCAAAGAGGGCGGGTTCTTCAGCCGTATCTGGGATTTTGTGATGATGAAATTGAGCCAGTGGTTTGGGGGAGTATTCGGCTAGTTGGCCTGCGTGTCGTGGGCAGGGCAGGTACTTTTCAATAATCTTAATGGCTACTTTTCAGTAGCCATTTTTATTAAGTCGAGATGACGATAAATCAGTTACAGGCAACAATCTTAATGGCCAGCCCGCCACGAGACGTTTCGCGATATTTAGCGTTCATATCTTTGCCAGTTTCATACATGGTTTCGATGACTTTATCCAAGCAGACACTCGGCTCACTGGTACGACGCAACGCCATACGGGCTGAGTTAACCGCTTGTACGGCGGAAATGGCGTTACGCTCAATACAAGGAACTTGAACTTGTCCAGCGACGGGATCGCATGTCAGCCCCAGATTATGTTCCATGGCGATTTCAGCGGCGATACAAACCTGAGCAGGGCTACCCCCCATTAACTCAGCCAATCCGGCAGCCGCCATTGAGCAGGCAACACCGACTTCCCCCTGACAACCCACTTCAGCGCCAGAAATTGAAGCGTTCATTTTATACAGCGCGCCAATCACACCGGATACCAAGAAATAGCGGCTATAAGAGTTCTCATTCACTGGGCGAATAAACTTATCGTAGTAAGCGAGTACCGCAGGAATAATGCCGCATGCACCGTTAGTCGGAGCCGTTACCACCCGCCCGCCCGCCGCATTCTCTTCGTTTACGGCTAAAGCGTACATATTGATCCAATCGACAACCATCATCGGATCAGCATTGTGTTTATCGGTAGTGACCAACATACGCCGTAATGCAGCAGCACGACGTGGCACTTTCATGGGGCCAGGCAATAAGCCTTCGGTATTGATTCCGCGCTCGATACCAGCACGCATAACGTCCCAAATAGCGGAAAAGTGTGCACTGATCTCAGCTTTACTGTGCAATGCCAGCTCATTTTGCATCACTAAACCAGATAGTGATAAGCCAGTATCTTTGCAGTGTTTTTGTAAGTCACGAGCAGAGTTGAATGGATAGGGTACCGAAACGGCGTTGCTATCTTGCTGACCAAAACTCGCTTCATCGACAATAAACCCACCACCGATAGAGTAATAAGTTTTACGCAATAGGACTTCATCACCCGCATGAGCCGTGATGGACATGCCATTCTCATGCAAAGGTAAATTAGTTTCGTGGAAGTTCATCCCATCTTTAGCGGGAAAATCCACTTCGTGCTGGCCATTCGCCAACAGCAGACGTTCGCGCAACTCAACATCGCGGATAAACCCAGCAATGGCATCAATATCAACGGTATCGGGCAAATTCCCCGCTAGGCCCATGATAATAGCAATGTCGGTATGGTGACCTTTGCCGGTCAGTGACAATGAACCGTAAACATCAACGGTAATTCGCGTCACGTCAGAAAGATGTCCTAGCGCGATCAGGTCATCGCTAAACAGCTTGCCAGCCTTCATCGGGCCGACGGTATGGGAGCTGGAAGGGCCAATACCAATCTTGAAAATGTCAAAAACGCTGACCATATTTTAACCTCTTAAAGGTTTTAATTATTAAATTGCTGACAATGCCGTGGGATAGAGAACCGGTACGGGCGCACCGGCTTTTGAAACGATTTTTTTCAGCAGTAAATGCTATTGGCTGGCCGTGGAAGTTGGCCAGCCGCATTATCATTAACCGAACAGGCTGAACAAGATTGCAGAGATAGCAATCAGGCCCATGATAACCACGAATACGTTACTGATATGACCGCTATACTTACGCATCGCAGGCACTTTATGGATTGCGTACATTGGCATCAAGAACAACAGCATAGCGATGATTGGGCCACCCAGTGTTTCAATCATGCCCAGAATGCTTGGGTTCAAGGTTGCGACGATCCACGTTGTCACCAGCATGAACAGCGCAGTAATGCGGTTCAGTTTGTTGGTGCCGATGGTTTTGCCTTTGCTACGCAAAGATTTGATGATCATGCCGTTAAAGCCTTCACGAGCACCCAGATAGTGGCCCAAGAATGATTTAGTGATAGCAATAAAGGCGATGACGGGTGCCATGTAAGCAATGATTGGGGTATTAAAGTGGTTAGCGAGGTAAGACAGAATAGAGATGTTCTGGCTTTTCGCTTCTGCAAGGTCTGCCGGTGACAAGCTCAGTACACAGCTGAAGACGAAGAACATGACCGTGACAACCATCATGATGTGCGCAAAAGCTAAAATGCGTGAACATTTTTTCTCAGCATCCACACCGTATTCTTCACGTTTTGAAACCGCAAACGCCGAAATGATAGGAGAGTGGTTGAATGAGAATACCATGACGGGAATGACCAGCCACATCGTCATCCACAACCCGCTGCCTGTACCGTTACCGTCCATTGATACGTGCTCGAAGATGGCACCAGACCAGTTTGGGATCAGATAAACAGCCAACAGCATCAATGCGGCGACAAATGGGAATACCAAGATGCTCATTGCTTTAACGATGGTGTGCTCACCAAAACGCACGATAGTCATCAGGCCCACGATCAAAATCAAAGACAGGATGGCACGCGGTGGTGAAGGCAAATGCATCTGATGGGTAATGAAGCTATCAACGGTGTTGGTGATAGCAACGCTATAGACCAACAAAATAGGGTAGATAGCAAAGAAGTAAAGCAAGGTAATCAGTTTACCCGCGCCGATACCAAAGTGTTCTTCAACCACTTCAGTGATGTCTTCACCCGGATTTTTACCTGAAAGCACAAAGCGGCACAGGCCACGGTGAGCAAAGAAGGTCATTGGGAAGGCAATGACTGCCATCACAAGCAGTGGAAGTAGACCGCCGATACCGGCGTTGATTGGCAGGAATAATACACCCGCGCCGATTGCTGTACCGTATAGGCCCAACATCCACATAGTGTCACTTTTACGCCATGTGCTTGCTGAAACTTTTCCCGTGGAGGCAAGGGTGCCTGCTTGAGTAGTGTCCATGAAAAATCTCCAATGTGAACACGTTAATTTAAAATTAAGAGCCGAAAGTTAGAAACCTGTAACGCATTATTTTGCCGCGCTATCAGGCGAAAATTTCAGTCAAAACGATTCGGTTATAATGGTTGCCCTGGTTATTAGGTTGATGCCGTGGTCATGCTTATATCTAAAAATAAAGTGCAAAAATTAACCGACGATAAGCGTATTAATTCGCTTTATCGGATATGTTTTTTGTCTCCGCCAATGCGGTAGTTTTTGCTGGCGGCAAGATAACGATTTGCAGTGGAAACTACCGTGATCATGCTCTCAAATGCTTAATAAACTCGTTTTATGGTCATTGTTGCTAATTTACAACTAATTGTTATTCAAATGTATCTTGATTGTAGATGTGAATAACTAATATCCATTTTTTTATTTTGATTAATAAGTAATCAATTTATTTTTTATTGCTCAAATTTTGAGGTGCAATATATTTTAACCACGTTTTTGGATCTAGTTAAATTCAATATTTTCGCTATTTCATTGATTGAAGTCATAAGTTGAAAATTTATATAAAAACAATAACAAATTGATATTTAATGATTTATTTTATTTTCCCTGTGAGATTAGCGTCTAAATTTGACGATAATATCATCATGAAAATAACAAATAAAAGTGGTTGATTTTCTGTTGATGAAAATAGAATAACGTGGATAGATGGCAAGATTTCTTTTATTTGTCATAGAAATTCATTCTACCGGTAATTTGTCGGACAAAAAAATAGCGCTATTCCTTTACATGAATCCATTAAAAGGAAGACTAAATGTTAAATTAATTTACTTTAAAGATTACCATTGATGAATACTTAATAATCAATGGAATTATGTTTTGAAATTTTTAATACGGAAATATTAAATATCCATAAATGAAATATGGATATCTAAATCAGATAATATGGCGAAAATAGACTCGGAATTAAGCTAATGAATACCTAGGTAGAGTTATCTACCCAGGGGGAACTGTGATGGGAATTTTACTAAGTAATTCAAGCCTAACAGTAAGTGATGATGCCTTGAGCAGAGAAGAACTGGCTGAACTCAGCCTCCGGCTGGCGATCCGTCACAACCGTATCAAACAGTGTCAAAGCACCGATACTGGCAGGTTTTATCTTGCCGAATTTGCTGTGGTCAGCGACCAGAATTTTATGCTGGGATTTTGTCAGCGCACGGTGCTTCAAAATGATCTCATCAAAATTGAAACAGGTTGCGCCATATTCAATTGAAACACCTGCTGCTGAGATAAATGCTTTATTGGGGCAGATATTATCCAGTTCATTATGCTGGCTGAGCGGGGTGAAAATGTAATTATTCGGTTTGAACTCGCCCCCACACAGGATGACTTTGCAATTGGGTTTGTCTTGTAAGGAAAGAAACGTGTTGAGGGAGTAACAGATCGCCGTAAAGGAGAGTTCTTCATCGATCTCGTCAATGATTGAGGGAATAGTGGTGCCACAATCAAAAAAAACCGTATCGTTTTCTTCGATAAGTTGAGCCGCTAGTTGCCCAATTCGGCGCTTCTCTTCCACCTGCTTGGCTTGCTGATCAGAAACAAAATAACTGTTGGGATTGTTGCTTTTGGGGTCCATTACCACGTAGCCCCCCAGCAAAATGATCGCTGTTGGCTCTGCGCTCAGATCCCGCCGAATGGTCATTTCCGAAACACGCAATAGGTTGGCTGCGTCTTTAAGATGGATTTTGTCGGAACGCTTTAGGGCCTGAGTAAGTTTACTTATTCGTTCTGCACGGCGGGTTTCCATAAGCGATTCCTGGCAAACTATTCACGATACCTTGTACGGCAAAACAGCACAGGGCAATAAATAAGCCCGGCATGACCGGGCTTACAATGATTTAGTAGCTTGATGCGGCCGCTTGTTGGCCCGAAACGATAGTGACCCCAGAGCTAGTGCCAATGCGAGTGGCGCCTGCGAGAATCATTTTCTCCGCTGTCGCTTGGTCACGAACTGCACCGGATGCTTTGACCCCCATGGCTGGGCCAACGGTGGAGCGCATCAATTTTACATGTTCTTCTTTTGCGCCGCCGGTGCTGAAACCTGTTGAAGTTTTCACAAAGGCGACGTCCAATTCACGGCACATCTCACAAACTTGAACGATTTGTGCATCACTGAGTAGGCAAGTTTCTAATATTACCTTCAACGGTGTAGAGGCGCAATTATCACGCACGGCCTGAATGTCAGCTTTAACTTCAGCCACTTTGCCGCTTTTTAGCCAGCCAACATTGATAACCATATCAATTTCTTGCGCGCCAGCGTTGATGGCAGCTTGAGCTTCAAACGCTTTTGCTTCTGTTAGGCCGGCCCCTAACGGAAAACCAATCACTGAACATACTTTCACTGAACTACCCGCTAGCTGTTGTGCAGCCAAAGGAACATAACCTGAGTTCACGCATACTGCATAGAAATGATGCTGTTTAGCCTCTTCACACAGTTTGATAATTTGTGCTTCGGTCGCATCCATTGCCAGTAAGGTATGGTCGATATAGCTCGCGTAATTGATGGTCATGAATATTATCCTTTTTCCATTTTTCAGTTTACTCAACTGTTATGATAGTAACATCAAAATAGAAATAAAAAGGTTTTTTTCACGAATAATGCAGTGTGGTGTTAATTAAATAACATTTAACGGTGCGCAAGTGAGATCCAAGTTCTGATATCAATGGTTCAGATGGCGGTGATGATAGTGAAGTTAAGAGAACGCATTGCTGACCTTTAGGCCAATCAGCAATGCGAAAGAAAGGAGTGGAGAGGCTAGCTTCTGACCCACCCTCTGTTGATAGGGACGGCAAAACTGAGGTGATATAAGCGCTTCATACCATTGGCGATGGATTCGCCAAACAGGTTCCACACTAACTGAGCAAACAAGCAGCCGACCATCCCTAGCAAGAAAGCGCCAACCATATCGAGTGGCCAATGTACGCCCAGATATATTCGTGACCATGCGATAGCAATTGCTATCACCATCATCGTGATTGCTGACCAGACTTTATGCCAAAAAACAAAGGCTAAGGCGACGGTGAAAATCGCGGTGCCGTGATCGCTCGGGAAAGAGCTATCGGGTGAATGACTCAGGAAATTATAGCCAAACCCCACGACAAAGGGCCGGTCGTGAGGGAATAGCATGCCGATACAGGCTGAGGAGAGCATAGAGAAAGCGAGCGCCATGGCGGCTTTCGTCACCATCGCCCGTTGTGAGTCCATCGCACTCTTTGGCCCCCATAGCCACAAGCCAATCAGCAATGCTGGAATAATCATGATTAAGTCGCGTGCGATAAAAGTCGCAAAAGAAATCATCCATGGTGATGATGCGGGAGTCGCATTTATCATCGAAAAGAAAAAGTAATTCATTTGTTCCATTATTCTGCACCCTTATCGCGGTTGTAATAACCGCTAATCATCCAAAAAAGAGCCAATTGGCTAAACCATACCCACCAACCTGCCCAGAGGTTATGGGTAAGAAAATGTGCGCCGCGCATGATTTGACCAAACCCCATCAACATGCCAAGGCAGAGGCCTACGACCCAACACAGCACTGCCAAACGGGGCCGTTCGGGGTAAAACAGAAAAAAAGTGCCATGACAGCAAAACCACTAGAGGCATGTCCACCCGGAAAACAGTGGCCGGGGCCGGCCCCGATGGGAACCGCGCCTAATAGCACGTAGTTCAGGGATTTCCCGCCAAATTGCACCAAATCCCAAGGACAAGAGTGCGCGCTGGTGGCTTTTAGAATACCGATCACTAAGGGGCCAACCCCTAGCAGCAACATACTGGTGATTAACCGGCCATTTCGGTGATAAATCCCCCAGAACAAGCTGACCACGGCAGCGCTAATAATGGCCATTTTCAACAGTCGATGATTCAGTAAATCCAGCCAATAATTATGTTCTAACGGAAAATTTTGCCCAATGGGGTCAAACCAATACTGGCTGATAAACCAATCCAACTGTTCATGGCGAGATAGCCAAAGAAACAGTAATCCACTGATCGCCAATCCAAAAACTTGCCAAAAATAAAATGTTAGTGGCAATGAGTAAAGAGAGTTTGTCCGAATTGTAGGTGTCGTTGAGACGCGATTTAAAATTGACGGGTCGACCTCAGGTTGAGGTCTAGAGTTATGGGGCTTCACAAATCAACCTGAGCAGAAGGGAATAATGCTGGTACTGTAATAATTTTGTATTAAGAAAGCCTTAAGGGGGGAGCTTGAATTTCAGGCAAGAAATACAATCTCTATCATTCGGGGCATGACCTCGGAACGAGTGACTAAAATGACTTTAATGATAACTAATGAATATCTTGTCTTTAGACCCATCAATTCGAGTTGGCTACTGTATTAGGGGTATCAACATATAAGTTATTAGCGAGGTAATGTAGTGAAAATCTTAAAATAATCTTTAATATTCAATTTGATATGTGACTTATGTTACTGTCGCTCGATGAAAACAATATCCGCACCCCATGACGCGATTTTTAAACAATTTCTGACCCACCAACAAACTGCTCGTGACTTTTTGGAGATCCATTTACCGCCTGAATTACGCCAAATATGTGACCTAAATACCTTACAATTAGAATCAGGCAGCTTTGTTGAGAATGACTTGAAAGCTTATTATTCAGACGTTCTCTACTCGCTAAAAACACAAATGCAGGATGGGTATATTTACGCTCTAATCGAACATCAGAGCTCACCGGATAAACAGATGGCTTTTCGGTTAATGCGATATGCTATTGCGGCTATGCAACGCCATCTTGAAGCAGGTAATGAAAAACTACCATTGGTCATTCCGATCTTGTTTTACCACGGACAGGTTACACCGTACCCATACTCAATGAACTGGCTACAAGCTTTTAACTCGCCAATTATGGCGGGTAAATTGTATTCTTCTGACTTCCCGCTGGTTGATGTAACAGTGATCCCCGATGATGAAATCATGACTCACCGGAGTATCGCTATGCTGGAACTCCTGCAAAAGCACATTCGCCGACGTGATTTATCCAAACTGTCAGATCGATTAGTCATACTGTTATCAAGGGGCTACAATACCGACGATCAGCTAGTATCATTGATAAACTACATGCTACAGGATGGTGAAGATTCGGTCCCTAAAACCTTTATATGGGATCTCGCTCGTCGTTCGCCACAGCACAAGGAGTTACTCATGTCGATTGCAGATAAATTGAAGCAAGAAGGCCATCAGGAAGGAGCGCAAGAAACTGCCCTGAGAATTGCTAGCGCTCTGTTAGCCAGTGGCGTTGATCGCGCTATTGTAAGGAATACTACAGGCCTAAGTGAAAAAGAATTGACTCAACTTTGCCATTAATTACACGGCGGAGTTAGTAGCTCTAGCAGATGACTTTGTTCTAAATGTTATCTATTTGCTGTAATTCATTTCCTTCTGCGGCGACTCTATCAGCAACCAGTTTCTTATCAGTCTTTTCGCCGGTTTCTAAAGAACGCTCATGCAGGTTGTACCAAAGTTCGGCAATATTGCTTAACGTGCGGCGTTCTGGCTCATCTCCTAACCAAGGCTTATTGCACACTTGTTCCATTGCGTACTACAGCAAAACTTGCCACAAAAGAAATATCATCATCACTACATCGCACCCGCCTGCACACTGTGCATTATAAAGTTTTTTCAGTTTTAGTTTTACAAAACAACCCGCCAGCCCGCGCCGTGGCTGGGGCTTTGCGGAGTTTTGCCAACTGAAAAGAATGAAAAGAGTTTCAGTGTTTTTCAGTTTATGGATCCTATATAGGAAATAAGATAACAATCAACTTGTTGAAATATAAAGAAGAAATAATTCTTATGTGCTTTTTGTAGAATCTTTACATACTGGGAAACTAAGTTAATTAAATATCAAAACTCAGGGTTGGTGCAGCTTCGAGTGTCAAATTTCATTGCGAGACAACTGAAAAAATGAATTATTTTGAATCGGGGAAAATCATACTGGTGAAAGGCTCAACCTAGTAATATTATATGTATGACTAAACTTACTCATTGTTGAATGCGAACCTATGAACATTTTATCCCTTTATGGAAAAGAGATTTTTGCATTTGTAGTTCCAATATTTACATTATTACTAAATAAATATTTCAAGAGTAGTGCCAATATTTGCTATGGCGCACTGCATGAATTTACATACTTAATACAGGAATCATTGGAAAATACCGATGGTGAAGTCTTAAGGGAAGTGCAAACCGTACATACGCTTTCATATATTTTTAGTAATGAGGGGCGAGAACCGGCTACGAATGTAGAGATTATCTTCAATTATCGTCCAATGTATTTAAATGTTTGGCCATCAAGAGCTTATGAATTAAAAGTTGATGGGGAACGTAGGCATATCATGGTATTTGATTATCTTGCACCAAAAGAGGCGATACGATGTGAAATGATGTCAATCAATTCGGAATTACCGTCACTATTATCAGTAAGGTGTAAGGAAGGACTTGCCAAGCCGATAGGGTTATATCCACAGAAAATATTTAATCCACTTCTGATTAATTTTGTTCGCTTGCTAATTTTTCTTGGTTCAGTGAGTTTAGTTTATTTAGTAATTATCTTACTGCAATGGTTAATCGTTAAGACGGGATAATCGTCAACAGTAACCAAAAGGCCGCTCAGTGCGACTTTTTGGTTTAGCATCATCATGTTTTTCAAATCTTACCTAGAACCCACTCATGAATGGGATAACCGTCAATATCAGTGCCACTGGTAGTACTGATGATGATCCATTCGCCAGAAGCCAATAATTTGTTAACTTTCTTTTCTCCAGCCTTTTCTGCCCATAACGAAGATATGATTTCAATTTCTTTTACTGTGTGAAGCAGACTTGTTTCCATTTTTGCCACTTTTTCTCTTGAGTTACTATAGAGAACCTAAAAACACCGAAGTTATGCCGCCATTCCATCGCCAATGGACATGCAAAGTGCTTGTAAGGTATTGATAGGTAAGGACTCAAATTTCAGGCAAGAAAAAACCCGATTAGTCTTGAACCTAAGAAGGCGGGACTATCGGGCTCCTCAATATGGGGACATCAAAGAAAAGCAGTGGCACTAATTCAGACCCCAGTCCAGTAGGAAAGTTCTGGGCAAATGAAAAAAGTATAAAAAAATGTTTAGCTTTAGCCTTTCGTCCCCTTTTTAGGGCATTAACCTAATATTCCCGGCCAGACAATGACGATCAACGAGCCCGCCAACGTCAATAATACGTTCGCAATGGCATAAGTCCCTGCATAACCTAGCGCTGGGATATTACTACGTGCGGTATCGCTGATAATATCCATGGCTGGCGCACAGGTTCGTGCGCCCATAATTGCGCCGAAAAGTAGCGCGCGGTTCATGCGTAATACATAAGCGCCAAAGAGGAAGCAGATGACAACGGGAACCAAACTCACAATAAGGCCCGAAATTAACATTTGCCCGCCGACGGCCCCGAGGCTGCTATTAATACCACCACCCGCACTTAACCCGACGCCAGCCATAAAGACCATCAATCCAAACTCTTTCACCATGTTCAGCGCGCCCTGCGGGATATAGCCAAACGTTGGGTGATTGGCACGCAGAAATCCGAGCATGATCCCCGCCATTAACAGACCTGCGGCGTTACCAATCCCGAAACTGAAGTTACTAAACTGGAATGTAATCAGGCCGATCATTAAGCCTAAAATGAAGAAGGCGCAGAAAGCTAACAGGTCGGTCACTTGACTGTGGATGGAAATAAAGCCAATTTTCTCTGCCACACTTTTCACGCGCCGCGCATCACCGCTGACTTGCAGCACATCACCCTTATTAAGAACCACATTGTCGTCAATCGGCATTTCGATTTGGCTGCGGATCACGCGGTTAAGGAAACAACCGTGGTCCGTCAGTTTTAAGTGGCTGAGGCGTTTACCCACGGCATTGCTGTTTTTGACCACAATCTCTTCGGTAACAATACGCATATCCAACAGATCGCGATCGAACACTTCTTTACCGTTACGAAAACTTGGGTCAAGACGTGAATGGGCATCTGGATAGCCCACAAGGGAGATTTCATCACCGACTTGCAGCACCGCATCACCATCGGGACTGGCCAGAATGCCGTTACGCCGAATGCGCTCGATATAGCAGCCTGTCTGGCGATAAATGCCTAACTCACGGAGATTTTTACCATCAGCCCAAGCCACTAGCTCAGGGCCAACACGATAAGCGCGGATGACCGGTAAGTACACTTTCCGCTGGCTATCGGTATCCAAACCGCGTTCGCGGGCAATCTGCTGGGCGCTGGTGGGCAAGTCTTGATGCTGAAGTTTGGGTAAGTAACGCGCACCTAAAATCAGGCTAACTAACCCGATAAGATAGGTGAGGGCGTAACCTAGGCTCAAGTTATCTTGGGCGTGTTGTAGGGCAGGATTATTGCCGATGGTGTTGCGTAACGTATCGCCTGCGCCAACTAACACTGGCGTAGACGTCATTGATCCGGCGAGCATCCCCGCAGTGAGGCCAATATCCCAACCAAATAGCTTACCGAGCCCTAACGCCAGAATCATGGCGCTGCCGACCATAACTAAGGCCAGCATGAGATAGTTTTTGCCATCGCGGAAGAAAATAGAGAAAAAGTTTGGGCCAGCTTCAACACCGACACAAAAAATAAAGAGCATAAAGCCCAAATTGAGCGCTTCGGTATTAATGGTAAAGTGCTGTTGCCCGAGCAACAGGGAGACCACCAACACACCAATAGCGTTACCTAATTGAATAGGCCCTAATCGCAGTTTGCCTAGGCACAATCCCAGCGCTAACACGACGAATAACAGCAAGATGTAGTTGCCGTTCAGTAAATTTGCGACGTTAATATTCACAGGTATGACTTTCTGTTAGCCCAGATGATTCACGATATACACGCTCTTTGCTTATCGGTAGAGCGACACACTTCATTAAAATCTAAAAAAATATCGCCAGCCAGGACATCAGAGCAAGCGATAACGGGGCTTATTCTAATCGGTATACTGCGTGACAGCCAGTAGTATGCAGGAAGTTTGCTTTGACTAGAGGGAAATACTAAATTGTTAATTTAAAGTGGGATTATCTGCTATTTATATCAGAGAAAATAAGGTTTTTCGACACGATAATTTATAGCTAAGTGACATGCTCTAGAGGCAATAAAAAAGGGTGTTAGACACCCTTTATCAGATAAAGCCAATTTAGATTAATGGCGAAATCATAAGCGACGTGCTAGCCCAATTACTGGAACAGGCTCAGATTTTGTTTAGCGTATGCTTCAAAATCAGTGCAACCGCCAATGTGTTTCTCATCAATAAAGATCTGTGGCACGGTTTCTACCGGTTTGCCGACAGTTTTTTCCAAATCAGCTTTGGTGATACCTTCCGCGTGAATATCGATGTAACGGAATTTAAAATCGTCACGTTCGGTTTCCAGTTTTTCTGCCAATTCTTTAGCACGAACACAGTAAGGACATCCAGGACGCCCGAAAATTACAGCAAACATTTAAAACTCCTTGATTAATTTGAGGTAATCACTGAGAACCTATCCCATTAGGATTATCTTATTGGTCATGTTGAACTCGGGCGCTATTCAGAACCCTCGCGCACAGCTATATATGCTTCGGTTCTTCCACGCTGTTCGTGTTCAAAATGACAGCAACAATGGCCCCTACTGGGATTGGCTCTTAGCCAACAGCGACTGATACATTCAACTGCTAAATGACTTCTAGCGCATTACTTACTCTCACTGGGGTCTACTATGCCCTTTGGCACAGTGAAAAAAAAGCAGGAATTGCCTGTTGATATGATAAATCCTACCTATTTGCTTCTCGGTACTGTTACAAATCTTGGGGATTCAATACACTGAGTCAATACTTAGTGATACCCAAGAAATGTTGAGTGACAACGAATTCCATTGTGGCTTCAAACGCAAAGAAAATAGAGCTTATCGGAGGTAAAGATGCGCTCGTTAGGAGATATGCCCCGCATAGTGATCGTTTCAGAAGTGCTGGGGATGCTGTTGCTGGTGGTAGCTTACCTCAGTATTAATGATTTCGTATCATTACCGGGTTCGATGGGGACACCGACTGTTGCGATTATGATGATTTTTGTCGGAATTGGCCTGATGGTGCCTGCCGCAGTTTGTATTGTTTGGCGCGTAGCCAGTGGTTTTGGTCCACTATTAGGGAGTGCCGATCGAGTCTCGCGACCACAAACCAAGAAAGAACAGGATAAAGTGCAATCCGAAAAAGAGAATCAATCTAAGTAGGATAGGCACTGAGTCTTAATCAGGGCATTAAATTTGTCGGGATTGATCATGGCGCTGTCGGCCAATATTCCGTAAGCTATGCCACTTTTCGTATTATGAGAATCGTGAGGTAGGTAGTTATGGATTCACTCATCGTCCCGGATTTAGCCTTATTACGGCGTTGGCTGGATCAACTCGGTATCTCATTTTTTGAATGCGATTCCTGCCAGGCGCTGCATTTGCCGCATATGCAAAATTTTGAGGGTGTGTTTGACGCCAAAATCGACTTGGTGGATAACGTCATCTTATTCTCGGCGCTAGCCGAAGTCAGACCAACGGCACTGATTCCACTGGTGGCAGATCTCAGCCAAATCAATGCCAGTTCACTGACGGTGAAAGCGTTCATCGATATTCAGGATGACAATCTACCAAAACTGATTGTCTGCCAATCATTGACGATTGAAGTTGGGGTGACACTGGCTCAATTCGGTTACTTTATGCAGCAGTGTGAAGAGCAGATTTCAATGATCATTCTCGAAGCGCGTGCGAATGATTTGTTGTTTATTGGCTCAAGCGAAGATGACGAAACACCGCAAACAGCCACGGCTTATCCTGTTATCCACTAATATCTTGTCATTCAATGTGCCGCCAATGCTGGCGGCGCTTTGCTCTTATCTTTGTAAACCATAAGATCTTCTGCTTTTTACCCTCTTTTGCCAGATATTTATCGCCGTTTATACCGTTAGTGACGCATTACATAGATAAACTGTGCATAAAAAATCGATAAAAGGCGTTTTTTACCCTAGAGTCTGGTACGGATGGTTAACTGCGGTTATGCTGCTGTTTCTGCAAAAGACATAATATTACCTCATAAAATCAGTGATTATCCTTGTTAGGTTAATAATCACTCACTGTGCATAGTCATGCATCTGGTGTTTGAGGCGATGAACGTCGGCAGGGCAAAGGTATTGTATCTTTTCGGATACAAATTTAGCGCACTATTTCACCCCCTGTTCTGGAGGAGTTAACGGATGTTCACCCAACGTAAAAAGTGGTTATCGGGTGTTACTGCTGGCCTGTTACTGGCCGCGTCCGTCTCAGCATCCGCTGAGGAAAAAACACTGCACGTTTACAACTGGTCCGATTATATCGCGCCGGATACGCTGGCTAATTTCCAAAAAGAAACCGGCATTAAGGTTGTCTATGATGTGTTTGACTCCAACGAGGTGTTGGAAGGTAAATTGATGGCGGGAAGCACCGGTTTTGATTTAGTGGTGCCGTCAGCCAGTTTCCTTGAACGCCAATTGTCTGCTGGCGTATTTAAGCCATTAGATAAAACGAAATTACCGAATTACAAAAACCTTGACCCTGAGCTGTTGGCACTCGTTAGCAAACACGATCCTGAGAATAAATTTGCGATCCCTTATCTGTGGGCGACAACCGGTATTGGTTATAACGTCGAAAAAGTGAAAGCGGCGCTGGGAACAGATGCACCTGTTAATAGCTGGGATCTGGTGCTGAAACCTGAAAATCTTGAGAAGCTGAAAAGCTGCGGCGTTTCTTTCCTTGATGCGCCAAGCGAGATTTTTGCCACTGTATTGAATTATTTGGGTAAAGATCCAAACAGTATTCAGGCGGCTGACTACACGGGTCCTGCAACCGAATTGTTATTGAAATTGCGGCCAAATATCCGTTACTTCCACTCTTCACAGTACATTAATGATCTGGCAAACGGGGACATCTGTGTGGCAGTAGGTTGGGCAGGCGACATCATGCAGGCATCTAATCGCGCTAAAGAAGCTAAAAATGGCGTGAATGTGGCTTACAGTATTCCAAAAGAGGGGGCGTTGGCCTTCTTTGATGTGTTTGCGATGCCATCAGATGCTAAAAGTCAGGATGAAGCCTATCAGTTCCTGAATTACCTGATGCGCCCTGATGTGATTGCCAATATCAGTAACCACGTGTTCTATGCGAATGCTAACAAAGCGGCGACCCCGTTGGTGAATGCTGAAGTTCGCGACAACCCCGGCATTTATCCGCCGGCAGATGTGCGCGCGAAGATGTTCACGCTGAAAGTACAAGAGCCGAAAATAGATCGTGTCATTACATCGGCATGGACTAAAGTGAAAAGCGGTAAATAACCCATTGATGGGTAAGTGAAATAGACCATGGTAGGAACAGGGGGACTTTCTCTCTGTTCCTGTTTTTTATTGCGCCGCACCTCAAATGCGGCCTGTTCTGCTTTTACGGAGAGCACGCTGAGTGAATGATGTAATTCCCCGCTCACAGCCAAAATCCCAGAAGGTGTTTACGCCCTTGTTGGAGATTCGCAACTTAACCAAATCATTTGATGGTCAGGCCGCAGTAGATGATGTCAATTTGACCATCTACAAAGGTGAGATTTTTGCGCTGTTGGGTGCATCAGGTTGTGGTAAATCGACCCTGTTGCGCATGCTGGCCGGTTTTGAACAGCCGACGCAGGGGCAAATCGTCCTCGATGGGCAAGACTTATCGCACGTGCCACCTTATCAACGCCCGATCAACATGATGTTCCAGTCGTATGCGTTGTTCCCCCATATGACGGTCGAACAAAACATCGCGTTTGGTTTGAAGCAGGACAAATTGCCTTCGAATGAAATTAAAAGCCGTGTGGCTGAAATGCTGACGTTGGTACACATGCAAGAGTTCGCCAAACGCAAACCGCATCAGTTATCCGGTGGTCAACGCCAACGTGTGGCGCTGGCGCGCAGCTTGGCTAAGCGTCCAAAACTGCTGCTGTTGGATGAGCCAATGGGGGCGTTGGACAAAAAGCTGCGTGACCGCATGCAACTCGAAGTTGTGGATATTCTCGAGCGAGTGGGGGCCACTTGTGTGATGGTGACCCACGATCAAGAAGAAGCCATGACCATGGCGGGCCGTATCGCCATTATGAACCGTGGCAAATTTGTACAAATTGGCGAGCCCGAAGAAATTTACGAGCATCCGAACAGCAGATTCAGTGCTGAATTTATCGGGTCAGTCAATGTGTTCGAAGGGGTATTAAAAGAGCGCTTAGACGATGCATTGATTATCGAGAGCCCAGGGTTACGTCATCCGCTGAAAGTGGACTCTGATGCTTCGGTGGTCGATGGGGTGCCGGTATTCGTTGCGCTGCGCCCTGAAAAAGTCATGTTGTGCGAGCAAGTGCCGGAAGATGGCTGCAACTTTGCCGTCGGTGAAGTGGTACACATTGCTTATCTGGGTGACCTGTCGATATATCACGTCAAACTCCATAGCGGCCAGATGCTTAGTGCACAGTTGCAAAATGGTCATCGCTACCGCAAAGGCATGCCAACGTGGGGCGATGAAGTCCAACTGTGCTGGGATGCCGATAGCTGCGTGGTCTTAAATAGCTGATGGGCTTTAAAAAACAGATCGTTTTAAAAAGCTCAATAGCCTTGGGGAGCTCAATATTGTGATACCAAAATCCACTCATGGCACCGAAGAGCCACCGACCCGTGCGGTAGGGCAAATTAAGGCGCTGATACAACGCTTCCAGATGGCACATGGCCGTAAGCTGGTTATTGCCATGCCATATTTATGGCTATTCCTGCTGTTTATGTTGCCATTCCTGATTGTGTTCAAAATCAGTTTGGCCGAGATGGCTCGTGCGGTGCCGCCTTATACCGATTTAGTGACTTGGCTTGATGGTAAGCTGGATATCTCGCTAAATCTGGGAAATTATCTCCTGCTCCTTGAAGAACCACTGTATATCGATGCTTATTTGCAATCGTTGCAAGTGGCTGCGGTCTCAACGCTGTGTTGCCTTATTATCGGTTATCCGCTGGCTTGGGCTATTGCTCACAGTAAATCATCTACACGCAATATTTTATTGCTGCTGGTTATTCTGCCGTCATGGACATCATTCCTGATTCGAGTCTATGCCTGGATAGGGATACTCAAAAACAACGGCATATTGAACAACTTCCTGATGTGGACGGGGATTATCGATCAACCGCTGATCATTTTGCACACTAATCTGGCGGTCTATATTGGTGTGGTGTATTCCTATTTGCCTTTCATGGTGTTGCCAATCTACACCGCATTAACTCGATTGGATTATTCACTGGTAGAAGCTGCATCTGATCTTGGTGCCAAGCCACTTAAGACTTTCTTCAGCGTTATCATGCCACTGACCAAAGGGGGCATCGTCGCAGGTTCCATGCTGGTCTTTATTCCGGCGGTAGGGGAGTTTGTTATCCCTGAGCTACTGGGTGGGCCAGATAGCATCATGATTGGCCGAATATTATGGCAGGAATTCTTCAATAACCGTGACTGGCCAGTGGCTTCAGCCGTAGCAACGGTGATGTTGGTCTTATTGATTGTGCCGATACTCTGGTTCCACAAACACCAGAATAAACAGATAGGAGGCGCATCGTGAATAACCTACCGGAAGTGCGTTCAATCTGGCGTCGAGTGATCTTAGTTGTTGGGTATACTTTCCTGTATGCACCGATGTTGATGCTAGTTATCTACTCATTTAACAGTTCAAAGCTGGTCACGGTATGGGCAGGGTGGTCGACTCGTTGGTATATCGAATTATTTAATGATTCAGCGATGATATCCGCCGTAGGATTGAGTCTGACTATCGCGTCGGCCTCTGCCACCATGGCGGTGGTGCTTGGGACGATCGCCGCTGTGGTGATGGTGCGCTTCGGACGTTTTCGTGGCTCGACGGGGTTTGCATTTATGCTGACCGCGCCATTAGTGATGCCTGATGTCATTACTGGCTTGTCACTATTGTTACTGTTTGTCGCCATGGGGCATGCCATCGGTTGGCCCGCAGAACGTGGCATGTTCACCATTTGGCTGGCGCACGTGACCTTTTGTACCGCTTATGTGACTGTCGTCATCAGTTCGCGTTTACGTGAACTTGACCGTTCTATTGAAGAGGCGGCAATGGATCTGGGGGCGACACCGCTGAAAGTGTTCTTTGTGATTACCGTCCCTATGATTGCCCCTGCGTTAATTTCAGGCTGGCTACTGGCCTTTACCTTATCGTTGGACGATTTAGTGATTGCCAGTTTTGTGGCTGGGCCAGGCGCGACCACATTGCCGATGTTAGTGTTCTCTAGCGTGAGGATGGGGGTGAATCCAGAAATCAATGCACTGGCGACACTGATTCTGCTGGTGGTGGGCATCATCGGTTTAATCGCATGGTGGTTTATGTCTCGCTCAGAAAAACAGCGGTTGCGGGAGTTACGCAAAGCAGCTCGCAGTTGATAGGGTTAATGAATGGTCGATACGGTTAATGAATAGTTGATACCGTTAATTAATAGCTGATAGCCCTTAAAACTGTTAGTCTTTCTTTTACTTTAACGCCGCCTTGAGCGGCGTTATTGTGAAGGATAACATTGAGTTGTAGGGAACCGAACGGAGGATAGATAGGCCAATATGAGAGCATTATTTTCATCCTCAGCTTTTTCGTCTTCAGCAACGACACCTGTTCCGGTTCTGATTGCCGGCACCGCTATCATTGCCACCCATTTTGTTGGTCTATTGCTCCTTGTGGCAGAATTGGGATGGGGGGGCATCGGTGCGTTTATTAATGAAAGCCTACAAAGCTGGGATTCCAGTTTTATCCTAGTTATGAGTATTTTCTTACTTCTGCTGGAGATTGCCTGTGGTGTCGGGGTCTGTCGTCGGCAGAACTGGGCGCGCTGGTGCTACCTGCTTTGCCAGATACTCGTCATTATCTATCTGTTGGTGGTCTCATTCGATTGGCTACTATTGGATGTTTTTCGTATTGAAGGTGATAGCAATGCGGAAATCCTTCATAGCCTACTGATGCAGAAAATCCCTGATGTGGTGATTATCGGTTTGTTATTCTTTCCTTGGCATCGCTATTTCCACCACTCAAAATGAGTGTTTAGCCTGACACAGTGCTACAATTCGCCTCCAGCAATAGCTTCGGCTACGAACTCTTTAATGTCTCAGTCTACAACGGTCAATTATTAATGCATTGCGCTCAGTATACGGCAGGTCGCTGTCGTTCCTGTCAGTGGTTGGATAAACCTTATCCACAACAACTGGCTGACAAACAACATCATTTAGAAAATCTGCTCACTGGGCATTCAGTGGCTCAGTGGCTAACGCCAGTTTTTGGGCAAGAAAGTGCTTTTCGAAATAAAGCAAAAATGGTGGTCAGTGGCAGTGTCGAGCGCCCGTTATTAGGGATGTTACATCGTGACGGCACGCCTGTGGATTTATGTGACTGTCCGCTTTATCCGGCCAGTTTTGCGCCCGTTTTTGCTCTCCTTAAAACCTTTATTGCCCGTGCAGGTTTAACGCCATACAACGTCGCCCGTAAGCGTGGTGAGCTTAAATTCCTGTTACTGACTGAAAGTACGCATAGCGGTGAGTTGATGCTGCGTTTTGTTTTACGTTCGGAAACTAAGTTGGCGCAACTACAGGCGGCGTTACCTTGGTTACAACAGCAGTTGCCTCAATTGGCGGTTATTTCGGCCAATATTCAGCCGGTGCACATGGCGATTCTGGAAGGGGAGCAAGAGATCCCTTTGACTGAGCAGCAGGCATTGCCGGAGCAGTTTAATCAGGTGCCACTGTTTATCCGCCCGCAAAGTTTTTTCCAAACAAATCCGCAGGTCGCAGCCTCACTCTATGCCACTGCTCGCCAGTGGGTGCGTGAGTTAAATATCGATAGTATGTGGGATCTATTCTGTGGCGTTGGCGGTTTTGGCTTGCACTGCGCGGGGCCGCAGACAAAGCTCACAGGCATTGAAATTAGCGCTGAAGCCATTGCCTGTGCGCGTCAGTCAGCAGATCTGTTAGGGTTAAAAAACGTCAGTTTTGCTGCGCTCGATTCCACTCGTTTCGCTACCGCAGAAGCGCAAGTGCCGCAATTGGTATTGGTGAACCCGCCACGGCGTGGGATTGGGGCAGAGCTGTGTGATTATTTGGCACAGATGGCACCTGAATATATTCTCTATTCAAGCTGTAACGCGGAGACAATGGCGAAAGATATTAGTAGGTTAGCGGCATATCGTATTGAGCGGGTGCAGTTGTTTGATATGTTTGCGCATACGGCACATTATGAAGCCTTAGCCCTGCTTACCCTTCGTCCTTGAAGCCACAGGGGTGTTGGCTGCTCTCACTCACCCGAATCACATAC
>NZ_HE997643.1:422039-524130 GCF_000312485.1 Yersinia massiliensis CCUG 53443
TCATGTATGCTCATCGGGATGAGTTCAATTGCCGCTAACCTGCAACGCAAAGATAAAGATTATTATTGCGGGAACCATTTATCGTTAATGACCTTATAGGTACCGTCAGCTTTAACGGCATCAATCGCTTTATTCAGTTTTTCTAGCAGCACGGTATTATCTGGGCGCACAGCAATCCCCAAACCAGTGCCAAAGTATTGTGGATCAGTCACATGCTCGCCAACTGAGGCCAAATTAGGATTGGTTTTCAGCCACTCATTCACCACCGCAGTATCACCAAACACCCCATCAATACGGCCATTCTTCAGGTCAATAATGGCATTCTGATAGCTGTCATAAGCCACAGTTTGGATTTCAGGATGCTTATCCTGCAAATATTTCTGATGCGTAGTGCCGTTCTCCATCCCGATCTTCTTCCCTTTCAGATCAGCAAACGCGCTAAATTTGCCTTTGGGGGCGATCACGATAGCGGAGTTAGCATAGTAAGGCTGGGTGAATGCCACTTGCTTGCTACGCTCTGGCGTAATGTCCATACCGGAGATAACAGCATCATAACGTTTGAATTTAAGCGCTGGGATCAGACTATCGAAAGCTTGATTGGTGAAGGTACAGTTGGCTTCCATCTGCTTACATAATGCTTTTGCCAAATCCATATCGAAGCCGACGATCTCGTTATTGGCATCCATTGATTCAAATGGCGGGTAAGTGGCTGAGGCCGCGAAACGGATGGTTTCTGCTGCGGTTGCGCTGAAAACCACGCCACTCAAGATTGTTGCCAATAGTAACTTTTTCATGCTTAAACTCCTGTCTGAATTTTTTATAACGAATTATTTATTAGTTATTGATTTTATTATGACTAGTCATTGTTCATCGCAATATATTCGGATGAATGATGTGGATTACATTGCCACCATATGAATTTATATGCAAGTAATGTGATTAAAAATTTAGTTTTTATTTTCGAAGGAAGTGAGGAGTCGGGGGCGCTGAGTTTGGAGCGGATTTAATTGTGGTTGCTATTCATTCGGTGGTGATTTTGTGTTCCTCGCCTAAGCCAAAAGGCGCTCTTGGACATTTTTGCCCAAGCGCGCCTTTTACGAAGAGAAGATTTATTCGCGCTAATTACGCCGTTCAAAGGCAAGCGCTCTGCGCTCCACTAAACGCATCAATAGCGTCAGCAACCCATTCACGCACAGATACACGATGCCAGCAGCACCAAAGACCATCACGTCATAAGTACGCCCATACATCAACTGGCTGTAACCCATGACTTCCATCAATGTGATGGTATAAGCCAATGAAGTGCTTTTGAACACCAATACCACTTCGTTGGAATAGGATGATAACGCGCGCTTAAAGGCGAATGGCAGCAGGATACGTAACGACTGAGCCTTGGACATCCCCAACGCTTCGCAGGATTGCCATTGACCCGACGGAATCGCCCGAACAGCCCCGTAGAACAATTGAGTCGTATAGGCCGCACTGTTCAATGCCAACGCAATCATGGCACATAGCCATGGTTGTGATAGCAAGCTCCATAACCATGGGTATTCACGGATAGCTGGGAATTGCCCTGGGCCATAATAAATCAAAAAGATCTGCACCAGCAGCGGGGTGCCCGTGAACAGCGTGATATAGATTTTGACCAACGAGGTCATAATCGGGGTTTTCAGTGTCAAGACGATGGTAAACAGCACCGATAACACCAAGGCCACAATTAATGAAGCAATCGTCAATGTTAGGCTGGTGTGCAGCCCTTTTAAAATCTCAGGTAAGAATTCCAACATTAGGATGGGCTCCGTTCAAAGCGGGTGGTACGGAGTTCAATCCATTTGAGGACGTATTGGCTCAACAGGGTCACGACCAGATAAATCGCCGCCGCAATCATGTACCAAGTGAAAGGTTCTTGAGTGCGGGTCGCAATGCTTTTGGTTTGCAGCATCAAGTCATTGACGCTGATCAGTGACACTAATGCCGTATCTTTCAGCAGTACCAGCCATTGGTTACCGAGACCGGGTAATGCATGACGCCACATCTGCGGCATAATCAAGCGGAAGAAAATAGCGGCCTGACTCAAACCCAGTGCTTGCCCAGACTCCCATTGCCCAATGGGGACGGCTTTCAGTGCACCGCGCAAGGTTTGCGACGCATAAGCTGAATAGAGCAGGGCGAGGGCGATGACACCGCACAGGAACGGGCTAACCTCAAAATCATCAATGCTGAGCTTAATCGGCAACTCAAACAGATAAAGATTTAGGGTAAAGCCATCCGACAGCATCATCAGCAATTGTGAAGAGCCGAAATAGATAAACAGGACCACCAGAATCTCAGGCAGCCCGCGTAAAATGGTGACCCAGCCCGTCGTCAGATAACTGACCACTTTAATACGTGATGATTCACAGACGGCAAACAACATCGCCAGAACCAGACCGAGGGCCAATGCACAAACGGCAAGGCCGACGGTCATACCGGCGGCGCTTGCTAAAGGTTGAAATTCATTCATGGGTGTTTAAATTACTGCTGGAACCATTTTTTATAAATGGTCTGATAGGTGCCATCTGCTTTAATTTTCGCCAGTGCAGCATCTAACTTACCCTGTAACTCGGTATTGTTCTGACGAACGGCGATACCTAAGCCTGTGCCGAAGTAGTCAGCATCAGTCACTTTATCCCCGACAGCAGCCAATTGGTCATTCTGCTTCAGCCATTCATTAACCACCGCAGTGTCACCAAATACCGCGTCCAGACGGCCATTTTTCAGATCAAGAATCGCATTCTGATAGCTGTCATAAGGTACGGCAGTGATTTCAGGGTGTTTTTCCATCAGGTATTTTTGATGAGTGGAGCCGTTTTGCATCCCAACACGTTTCCCTTTCAGGGCCGCTAAATCAGCAACTTTACCTTTCTCAGCGATAAATAACGCAGAGTTATCGTAGTAAGGCTGAGTAAATGCCACTTGTTTTAAGCGCTCAGGGGTGATGTCCATGCCTGAGATAACCGCATCAAAACGTTTAAATTTGAGGCTTGGAATCAAGCTGTCAAAGGCCTGATTGGTAAAGGTACAGTCTGCCTGCATCTCTTTACACAGTGCATTAGCCAGATCGATATCGAAGCCCTGCATTTTATTATTAGCGTCGATAAATTCGAATGGCGGGTAAGTGGCTTCAGCAGCGAAACGGATGGTTTCAGCAGCAGAGGCAGAAAGACTGATACTGGCAAGGACTGCAGCAATTATTAATTTTTTCATCGCAAATTCCCAAATAGATATCAATGTGACAGATAGCTGGCAAAAGCTTCGGTTGTTGGTTGTGTAAAGTGGCTGGCATCGCCTTGTTCCACCACATGACCGTTTTCCATGTAAACCACGCGGCTGGCTGTTTTGCGGGCCACTTCAACTTCATGCGTGACGATGACCTGGGTAATACCGGTCCCAGCTAATTCACGAATGATGCTAACGATTTGCGCCGTAATTTCTGGGTCGAGCGCCGCAGTCGGTTCATCAAACAGTAGAACCTGAGGCTCCATCATCAGCGCGCGAGCAATCGCGACACGCTGTTGCTGACCACCAGAAAGGTGCAGCGGGTAGCGATCCACAAAATCAGTCAAACGCAGGCGCGTCAGTAATTTCTGTGCTCGCGCCATGGCTTCATCTTTTGATAGGCCCAGCACACGGCAAGGCGCTTCAATCAGATTTTGTACCACGGAAAGGTGTGGCCAGAGATTATATTGTTGGAAAACCATGCCGACATTTTGACGCAAGTCGCGAATCGCTTTTGCACCCGGAGCTTGGGTAAAGTCGAAGTGGTTACCGGCTATCTGTAATGTGCCGGAACGAGGCATTTCCAACAGATTAAGCACACGTAGAAGTGAGCTTTTACCGGCACCGCTTGGCCCTAGTAAGACTAAGGTTTCGCCTGCCGGACAGTCTAATGTAATGTCGAACAGCGCCTGATGTACGCCGTAGTAACAGTTAATTCCGCTAAGTTGAATACTCATGCGCCAAATCTGAATAGCCAATGATGCGGTGAATGGTAACTTCCGCGGCATACTTATGCAATCTTTGTGCGTTAAAATTTATTAATAACCAGCGCTAACGTTAAAAACCAGCATAACATTTGGATTTGATTGCGCTGAAAGGGAATTTGTCGTGCGATGAATAAATCTGACAGAGTATCCGCAGTGGTGATTAAAAAATAGGCGAAATGGAAATTTACTTTTAAATCAATGCATACCGATTTATGGAAGAAAACCGGTACACATTTATGGCAAGAATAATCTGGCAGTTATTTTAATTTAATCAGATTGAATGTTGTGAAGATGACATCGACGTCAGCAGCTTGTAGGTGATGTTGACGTATTGTATTGGTAAAGACGTTTTTGTCGGAGAAGGCCGCTTTGTCACAGGTTTTGAGTTCTTCGGCTATTTGCTTGAGCGTTTTACTACTCAACTCACCAATTTGTGTTCGCACTGTCTCGAGTGGTTTTGGCTGCCAATCAGATTCTGGCTGTGATAGCCAGTCGGCGCGATAGCGGTATTGAATGGCTTTTGCTGCATTGATTTGCGCCACCATAAAAGGTTTGATGGAGACAGGGTCAAGACCAAGTGACGCCGCTTCAGCCAGTGCTTTATCGAGTACTTTTTCTTCTTGGGCAACATCTTCTACGGGCAAATGATTTTGCGCTTTATAGCCGGCGACATCTTTCATATAGCTTAAGCGTGCATTAATAAGTTGGGCGGTTTGCCCACACTGAGGTGCCGCTTGTGCTGTGATGGCGATAAAAAATCCGCTGACGGCGATAAGCCTGATAGCTGAGTGAATAGAGGACATGGCAACTTCTTCCTTGTTGAAGTTAATGATGAGTAGGGCGAATAGACATCGCCCTGATAAGGCAGCCAGAAAAATCCTGTGTGACTAGTGATCACCTAATAGTTGGCGCAAGCTGCTGGCGGGCGCAGTCACACCCATAAAGCGAATATCATCAACAACCCAGCACGTCCCTTCGCGGATCATCAACACTTCATCTTGCCACGCCACGGTTTGACCTCCGGCCGTTTGATGCGTCAAATTCACCCGCAGTGGGATATTTCTGGCATCGGTATTGGGGATCGTTGAAGCACTGGCGACATCGGCATGAGTGCTACCTTCACGCATACTGGTAAAGATATCACCGTTGATAGCTTGAGTTTTATTCACTTGAGTCGTGCTACGAGTGCCAGCCTGTTTTCTGGCGGTTTGGATCGTGTCGTAGAGCCCTTGGCTGAGATAAGGGCGGAATTGGGCCGAGAGATTATCATCCGGTAGGCCACTGCGATTGCCAATTTGCTGAACCCGCAGATCATAGAATTGTTGTGCGACCTGATCTGGCCCACCCTCAATACAAGGTGTTGTACGGCTACTCACATCCTTAAACGCCGGATCGACGGTGTTGGTACAGGCGCTAAGTATAATGACGAGAGGGAGAATCAGAGCGATATTTTTCTTTTTCATATGATGACCTTAGGTGAAAGAATCTGTTATGAAAGTGATTGTAGTATAGACCTATTTTCTTGACAGTTTCACGCTTGCAGGAGATTGTCTCATTCAGCCAAGCTATGCCTAGCATGTTTTTATAAATGAACAGCTTTATTGCCCACTTAATTTGCCATGCTGTTTTATCCAGCGGGCGGTGCGAATAATGCCTTCGTCGAGCGACACTATCGGGCGATAGCCCAATTCTTGCTCGGCTCGGCGGGTATCTAGCGTCATATCAAAGTTGAGTTTAGCGGCAGCATAGTGAGTCAATACCGGCTCTTTTTCGGCTTTATTCCCCAGTTTTTCCATCGTTCTGGCCATGATATCCATCATCGGATAAGGCACGGAACGAATACGGCACGGCATCGACAGCTCTTCTAACAGATGTTGCACGATAGTGCGTAACGGGCGGGGCTGCTGATTGGTAATGTTATAAGCGCGGCCCGACTGTGTATTTTGGCTTTGAGTCGCCAACCACATAGCATGCACCGCGTTTTCCAGATAAGTCATGTCCACCAATGCATTACCGCCCCGAGGCAGTAGCAGAGTGCCATAATATTTGATCATCTGTAGCAGGCGCGGCAGCATCACTTTATCGTGAGGGCCGAATAAGCCTTGCGGGCGCAGGATCGTAAAATGGGTTTGCGGGTTGGACAGCGCCAATTGTTCAATGACTTCTTCACCGGCTGCTTTGCTGCGGGCGAATTCATTGGCGTAACGCGCGGGGCGGAAATCTTCCTGAATATTACGATGATGATGAAAATCGAAATAAATCGCTGGCGAGGAGATATGAATAAAATTCTCCACACCATAGGCGGCGGCCCATTCACCTAGGCGGCGAGTGGCACGCACATTGGCCAACTCAAACGCTTCTTCCGTCCCCCACGGCGAGGTAAAGCCGGAGCAATGCCACAGGGTGTCGACATTAGCCAACATGGCTTTTGCCTGCGAGGAAACCAGATTCGTCAGATCCGCATGAATAAATTCAGCGCCCATTTTGGTTAGTAATGTTCCCATCGCGGGGTTGTTACCGGCAGCGATGACTTTGATACCCTGACGACGGAGATATTCAACGGCATTTCGGCCTAACCCACAGGTTGCACCGGTGACCAATACCTTCATAGCGAATTCGGTTCCCACCAAAAATCAGAATGCTAGCGTATAGAATTATTCGCTCAGCAAATAAGATGCCATTCTTCCGTGAAATGATGCGCTATGCAATATGACTTTGGAGAAGAATATGACAAAAGGGCCAAAAGGCCGACAAATAACCGCTATTTATCGGCCTTTTGGTTCATTACGCTGATTTGTCAGAATTTGATTCGCTTTGCCCTAATATCTCAGGCTGATGCTCGCGATCATACTGTTCCGCCAGTGCGGCAATGCGTTTTGCCATCCCACGGAAAATAAACAGATGTGCCGGCATCATGACAAACCAATAAAGCAAACCGCTAAAACCTGCCGGATGCCACCATGCTCGTACATCAAAACAGCGGTTTCCACCCATATCCTTGATAGTAAAGGTTAGCCGGCCTAAACCGGGTGCTTTCATGCCGAACATCATCGCTAATTGGCGCAGTGGTTTGACGGTAATCACTTTCCAGCCATCAACCAGATCACCCAACTCCAGCGTGTCACGGTCAGGGCGGCCATACACCACGCCACCACCGGCAATATCGTCCATCCAAGCACGGATTTTCCAGAGTGGGTTGCCATAGAAATAGCCTTCTTTTCCACCGATTTGCTGCACCACATGCCAAAGTGCTTCACTCGAGGCCGTGGTGTAAAGCTGGCAACCCGCTTGCTTCGGATAGAATCCGTAACCGGGTCGCCAACGGGCGCGAGCCTCGGGGTCATAGCCCCAATCAGCGGAATCCACCACTTCATCCTCACGACGCAACGTCTCTTTGACTGCATCGTCAAAACGAATTAACTGTTGGGGGATCAGCGCTTGCAACGCTTCACCATCAGCGGGTAAATCGTGGTTCAAACCCTCGATTAATGCGCTGGCAATGGGCGTTGGTACTGAGGTGATCATGCTGATGAAATACACTGAGATAAATCGGGTTGGCAATGGGATCGGAATCAACCAACGCCGCTTACCACTGATGGCAATAAAGCGTTCGAACAGCGTTTGATAGCTGATATATTCCGGCCCTGCGACATCAAAAATACGGTTTTCTTGCGCCGGATGATGGAGCATTTCTGTGAGATAAACCAACAGGTTTTCCAGTGCAACGGGGGAAGATTTCGAACGTACCCAGCGTGGTGGCGTCAGGATGGGCAGGTTATAAACCATGTCGCGCATCACTTCAAAAGCGGCAGAGCCGGGGCCGACAATGATACTGGCGCGCAGCTCCGTGACGGGAAGACCACTTTGACGCAACAAATCACCGGTCAGTTTACGGGCAATCAGGTGGGATGAACTGTTATTTCCTGGTTGCAATGCGCCGAGATAAATAACTTGTTTCACCGTTGATGATGGCGCTTGCAGTGCGGCCTTCATATTGTTGGCTGCAATACGCTCCTGCTCAATCAAATCTTGCCCGTCGCCCATACCATGGACCAGATAATAGACGACATCAATATCCTGTAACGCAGCATTAAGAGTGGTAGGTTGGTAAAGATCGACAAAACGGCATTGGACACCCGGCCACTGCTGCTCGTTTAGCCACTCGATACGACGAGCGGCAGCAGTCACATGATGGCCTTGTTGGCTGAGTTTAGGGATCAGATGCTGGCCAATATAGCCACTCGCGCCAAGCACTAATATCCGTTGCGGGGTCATGAGCGTTGCTCGACCAAAAATTCACGCCACAATGTCACGACTTTTTCCAGAGCTTGGCGGCTGACATTGATGTGAGTAATCATTCGGGTGATTGGCCCAGTACTGATTAATACGCCACGTTCACGCATCCAAGGGCCAAGTTTGGCCGCAGACTCGGCAGATTGCTTGATATACAGCACGTTAGTTTGCGCGCCGGGAGCCACAATATCGACATCCAATGAGCGTAACTGCTGTTCGAGCCAAGCGGCATTGTCGTGATCCTCTTTTAATCGTGCGACATTGTGCTCCAGTGCGTATAGCCCTGCCGCGGCGAGAATGCCTGCTTGACGCATGCCACCGCCGGTCATTTTACGCCAGCGGCGCGCGCGTTGGATGTATTCAGCACTGCCACATAGTAACGATCCCACCGGCGTCCCCAGCCCTTTAGAGAGGCAAATCGTCAGCGTATCGCAATATTGACTGATTTCGCTCAAAGGCACATTCAGTGCGACGGCGGCATTAAAAATACGTGCGCCATCAATATGCAACGCCAGTTTCTTTTCCCGAGTCAGTGCCCATGCTTGCTGTAAATAATCCAGTGGCAACACTTTACCGCTATGAGTATTTTCCAAACTGAGTAATCGAGTTTGGGCAAAATGAATATCGTCAGGTTTGATCGCGGCTAAGACTTTATCCAGCGGTAGGGTGCCGTCATCGTTAGCATCAATCGGCTGTGGTTGAATACTGCCGAGTACCGCGGCACCACCTGCTTCATACAAGTAGTTATGCGCTTTTTGACCAACGATATACTCTTCACCTCGTTGGCAGTGAGTCAATAATGCCACCAAATTCGCTTGCGTACCGGTTGGCAAAAACAGGGCGGCTTCTTTGCCTGATAAGCTCGCGGCTTTGGCTTCCAATGCATTGACCGTCGGGTCATCGCCATACACATCATCACCCACTTCAGCATTAGCCATGGCATTGCGCATCGCGGCGTTAGGTTGCGTTACTGTGTCACTGCGTAAATCGATCAGCATAATTTTCTCACGGTCAGAATAAGGGCGCATGCTTCATCATAGCCAGATTGATAAAACAAGAAAGGCGTGGCGGGTTTTATTTATCGATATTGTGAATATTGCTTATCAGATTAATTGAAAATGAATCAAATTGTGATTATTAACTGATTTATTAGGATATTTCTCGAGTGGCGTAGACCAAGCACGACGCGGTATTAATTTTCTCAAGGCATTTCCCTTGGTTATCGGTAAATAAGCGCTTTTCTAATTCACGCGCATCAGCTCTATCCAGTAACGTCAAACCATATTGTTCGAGGAATGTGTCTAGCCCTTTCTCTGCGATGCCAAATGTCCATGCTTCACCAAGGCTGCGAACGCCTTCAACACTCTCTTTTACGCCATATTCATTCGTAATGAGGGGGGGCTCCACGGATTGATTATCATTTATTAACAGATGGTCATAAACAAAATCGAAAATAATCTGGCTACCATCGCTGCTGTAGTCACTGATGGCAGTAAAAAGCGATTTCACCTGCGGGTGGGTCAGATACATCAGCAAGCCTTCCAGCAAAAATAGGCACTTTTCACCGGGCTGTAATGGGAGGGCTGCTAGTGTGTCAGCCAAATTTTGCTGATTAAAATCAATGGGAATAAACGTCAGGTTAGACGGCGGTGTAATGTGGGCTTTGGCGAGTTTCTCTATTTTGTTCTGTTGCATCGTGGGGTGGTCAATTTCAAAGATGCGGCTATGTTGCAGTGAATGATGAAAACGAATCGCCCTCGAATCATAACCGGCCCCCAGAATAAAGATTTTACTGAAGCGCCCAGCCGTTTTTTGAAAAATCTGATCGATATATAAAGTGCGAGCGACAATGTAGGGATAAATACCAACAGGGGTAGCGAGATTAACGACATCATCCCCTAACAGAAACGTTTTCTGAATCATCGAAAAGAACGAGTGAAAGGTCTGACTCAGAATGACCGCGACGTAATCATCACATTTCAATTGCGGCCTTTTTTCACCGTATGACTTTGCTCGGAGCAAACAGGTCAATTCAGCGGTTGCTGACACTCCTGACTTCGCTTTTTTTAGCATAGAAATACCACCATCAATAAAATGAGCGTGCTGATCATAAAGTTAATGTGATGACAGTTGATCTATAAAAGACTCTACGCCTCTATAAGCGATTTAATAGCGCGATAAACAGAAAGTGTCGCTTACGGCACATTATCCGCTTACGCCACATGATCAATGAGAAGGGTTCAGACTTGAATGACTCAGCAGAGTGGAATGTGACGAAAGCGGCTAAGTCACCGCTTTCGTCATGGTTAATAGTCGATGGTTAATGGTGGGGCGCTAAAGGCTGATGACTCAGCCTAGATAGCGAATAATAGCCTGAGTGTCACCATAAAAGTGTTAGCGCAGCCAATTGGTTTTTGCCAGCTCGACGACTTCATCACCACGGCCATTGATAATGGCCCTGAGCATATATAGGCTGAAACCTTTGGCCTGATCGAATTTAATTTGTGGTGGCATCGATAGTTCCTGCTTGGCGGTGACCACATCCACCAACACTGGCCCCTGATGAGCAAAGGCACTCTCCAATGCGGCATCCAGTTCTGAAGCTTTTTCGACTCGGATCCCCTTAATCCCAGCAGCATTGGCAATCGCGGCAAAGTCAGGATTATGCAAGTCAGTGCCATCCGTCAGATAGCCACCGGCTTTCATCTCCATCGCCACAAACCCCAACACACTGTTATTAAATACTACGATTTTCACCGGCAATTTTAGCTGCGCCAGTGTGAGGAAATCCCCCATTAACATGGTGAAACCGCCGTCACCGCACAAAGCAACCACTTGTCGGTCAGGCGCGGTAGCTTGCGCACCAATGGCTTGCGGCATGGCGTTGGCCATCGAACCGTGGTTGAAAGAACCCAGTAAGCGCCGCTTGCCGTTCATTTCAAGATAGCGGGCTGCCCACACCGTTGGCGTACCCACATCGCAGGTGAAAATAGCATCATCCGTAGCATGGCGGCTGATTTGTTGCGCCAGATATTGTGGGTGGATCGGTTGGTTGTCATTCGCGGTCGCCAGCCCATCCAGATCTTTGCGGGTGGTGCGATAGTGCTCCAGCGCTTTTTCTAAAAATTTGTTATCACTTTTAGCGTCTAGCTGTGGTAACAGCGCGCTGAGTGTCGTTTTGATATCACCGACCAGCGCCATGTTCACTGGGCAGTGAGCCCCTATGCTGCCGGGGTTGATATCAATCTGGATGATATTCGCTTTGCTGGGGTAAAAGGCGCGGTAGGGGAATTGGGTGCCAAGTAAAACCAGCGTATCGGCATTCATCATGGCGTGATAACCGGAGGAGAACCCAATCAAACCGGTCATTCCCACACTGTAAGGGTTGTCCCACTCAATATGTTCTTTGCCCCGTAGCGCATGAACCACAGGGGCTTGCAGCATTTCAGCCAGTTTCACCACTTCATCATGTGCATCGGCACATCCGCTACCACACATCAGCGTGATATTTTTTGCCTTATTCAGTGTTTGCGCCAAAATGTTCAACTCGCTCATCAGCGGCTGAACCAGCGGTAGTTTCGGTGTTTGCCACAGGATAGCCGCCTCTTCGGGGGCAGGTTGTAACGCAACATCACCCGGTAACACGATCACCGAAACGCCACGGTTAAGAATCGCTTTGCGCATGGCGATTTCGAGCACACGTGGTAACTGTTCCGGATTGGACACTAATTCGCAGTAGTGACTGCATTCGCGGAACAACTCTTGCGGGTGGGTTTCCTGAAAATAACCGCTGCCAATTTCACTTGAGGGAATATGTGCGGCAATGGCTAATACCGGTACATGGTTGCGATGACAATCAAATAAGCCATTGATCAGATGCAGGTTACCGGGGCCACAGGAGCCTGCACAAACGGCCAGTTGTCCTGTCAGTTGTGCCTCAGCACCGGCGGCGAAAGCGGCGACTTCCTCATGACGAGTGCCGAGCCATTCAATGGTGCCCATTCGGTGCAGGCTATCACTTAGCCCGTTGAGTGAGTCTCCGGTTACACCCCAAATTCGCTTCACGCCAGCGTGTTCCAACGTTTTAGCGACCAGTGTTGCCACAGTTTGCTTCATCTTTGTACCCTCAATGATTAATGGCGAGTCATTATTCTATGAGGTCAAAGTATGGCGCGTTTAACCATTTTTGCTCTATTAAGGTGAGCAATTGCCCCATGGATAATATGGATGGGTATGCATGGGGCGGTAAATTCCGTGACGGCATTAGTCAGACACTTATGCTAACTGAACGTCACCTTGTAGCTGGCAACTGCACGCCAGAACATAGCCTTGGGCGATCTCTTCGGGCGTGAGTGTCATGGTGCTGGTGGTAGTGTATTCGCCATGCAGAATACGTGTTTTGCAAGAACCGCAAACACCGGCGCGGCAGGCGGCCATGACGGGGACTTTATGCTGTTCCAATGCAAACAGCAGTGAAGTGCCGACCGGAACTTTCATGCTTCTCAGTGGGTGGCTGATGGTCATCGTCAATTCATTGCTAGTGTCTATATCGCTATCCGCAGTGCGGAACTGCTCTTTCTGGAAATGATCCGCAGGAACGGATTGCTCACGGCAATATTGCTCGACCCAATCCATATAGGGGGCTGGGCCACAGGTCATCACTCGGCGCTGGGTAATATCGGGCGCAACATGCTGCATCACATCAGTGGTGATTCTTCCGGCGATAAAACCGTCTGTCGCTGCTTGCTCAGCCATCAAAGTGAGTTGCAGTTGCTTCGGATAACGCTGCAATAACTGTTGCCACTCATCGGCAAAAATCACATCAGCCGGTGAGCGTACATTAAAAATCACCCGAATATCAGCGTGTTTACGCTGAGCCAATAAGTCACGGCACATTGACATCACGGGTGTGACGCCACAACCCGCAGCCAACATCAGGTAGTGGTCATCATCAGCATGGGCACAGGTAAATTCACCCTGAGCATCGGAAAGCCACAGATAATCGCCTTCACTAACCTGTTGGGTTAACCAGTTGGAACCTTCACCCTGTGCTAAGCAGCGTACTGTCAGTTGGATAAAGGGGCTTAATCCGGGCGTGGAGGACAATGTATATGCACGTAACGTTTCATCACTGTTGCGGATACTGACCAAAGCATATTGCCCCGGTAAGTAAGCGTAAAAGTCATGATTAATCAGCCGCAGGCTCCAGACGTCGGGGGTTTCTTGCACGATGGAGTGGACTTGCATACGGTTAGGACAAAGGGAGGTGGGGCAATCAGCTGGGATAAAATCGGTCATCGGGGCCTCACAACAAATCAGGTCATTTTCGGGCTAGAAGTAGGAATCATGCCCGACCAATGGCGCTAAACCGCACTGGCCGGGCAAGGTGGTATTGCTCGATGAACTTACGTCACATTGACCTCACGCTAAGCTATCGAAAAATAGAGGCTTAGCTGCCCAGAATCTCGTTCATATCTTGTTCAACGGTGGTAATAGGGCGCATACCAAATTTCTCATACAGGATCCCCATCAGGTTATCTGTCAGGAAGCCAGGCGCGGTCGGGCCGGTATAAATGTTTTTGACGCCTAATGACAGCAGCGTCAGGAGGATGACAATGGCTTTTTGTTCAAACCATGACAGCACCAAGCTGAGTGGCAAGTCATTGACGGTGCAGCCTAACTTTTCTGATAACTTCACTGCCAGCATAATGGCAGAGTAGGCATCGTTACATTGGCCGACATCCAGCAGGCGTGGTAAGCCTTCCAGTGTGCCGAAATCCAGTTTGTTAAAGCGGTATTTGCCGCAGGCCAGTGTCATGATGATGCAATCTTGCGGCACACTGCGGGCAAAATCAGTGAAATAGCTGCGTTCGGTGCGGCTACCATCACAGCCTCCCACCAAGAAGACATGGCGTAATTTTTTCGTGGCGACCAAATCAATCACGGTATCAGCAGCATTTAGCAGGGTTTGACGACCAAAACCGACGGTGATCAGATGCTCCAGTTCATCGTACGGGAAGCCGGCCAGACTTAATGCTTGATCAATTACCTGCTTGAAGTCATCGCCTTCCAGATGGTTCACACCCGGCCAACCAACAATGCTACGGGTCCAAATGCGATCACCATAATTGCCCACATTCGGGTCAATGATGCAGTTGGATGTCATCAGGATCGGGCCAGGGAATTTGGCAAATTCGGTTTGCTGATTCTGCCAGCCACTGCCGTAGTTCCCCACCAGATGCGGATAGCGTTTTAACTCAGGATAGCCATGGGCTGGCAGCATTTCACCGTGGGTATAAATGTTAACGCCAGTCCCTTCGGTTTGTTCCAACAGCATTTGTAAGTCTTTGAGATCATGACCTGATATCAAGATAGCTTTACCGGCGACAGGGCGCACGTTAACGGCCGTTGGTTGTGGATCGCCATAAGCTTGGGTTTCACCGGCGTCTAATATGGCCATCACGTTGAAGTTCATTTTGCCAATGCCCATCGCGTTATTGAGCAATGTATCAACGTCACGGGGTTGCGTGCCTAACCAAGCCATATAAGCATGATATTCAGCATAAATCTGCTCATCGTACTGGCCCAATACATGGGCGTGTTCCATGTAGGCTGCCGCACCTTTGAGGCCGTACAAACACAGCATCCGCAGGCCGTGAAGGTCATCGCCGATTTCTGCTTTGTCGCTGTTCAAGGCAAATTGCTGTGATTGCTGTTGCAGGGCAGAGATGTCATCTGACAGCAGTTGCAGTTCAGCTAAGGGGTGATCAACAGTAATCGTGCTGTCGAGCAGACGGCAACGAATGGCCAGTGATTGACGGAGTAAAATCGCTTCTTTGGCGTAACCGATGATTCTGTCTGAATCGAAATTCACATTGGTTAGGGTTGAGAAGAAGGCTCTGGGTGCAAAGCTGTCAATCTCGTGATCAACGATACCCAATTCACGCGCAGTCAATGCCCATGCCGAAAGTCCTTGTAGCACGGCAACCAATAAATCTTGTAAATCAGAGGTTTCTGCCGTTTTGCCGCACATCCCCTGCGCGTAAGAGCAGCCATTGCCCGCAGGTGTCCGGATGGTTTGTTCACATTGCACACAGAACATAATTATTTTTCCTTTTAAAAGTGCATTTGTAATGCATGTTTAAAAGCATAGTGATGTCTGGCTGGTTTAAAAAGGCCTATTTAAGGCAACTTTCACTTGTTTTGATTTGGCGCAATTTTTGCTGAGAATGAGAATTTATTCACTTTGCGGCGAGGGTGATGCGCAGTGAGTTGTGCAACTCACCGCGCAAAGTGATCATTATGACGAGAAGAATGCGATCAATACTGGCGCCAATAGACTCAATAAAAAGCCGTGAACGATGGCCGCTGGGACCATTTCCAGCCCACCACTGCGCTGCAATACGGGCAAAGTAAAGTCCATTGAAGTTGCACCGCACAAGCCAAGCGCCGTTGAGCGACTGCTGCGAACTAGCGTTGGGATGAGCATGATCGCCACCAATTCCCGCGCTAAGTCATTGAAGAAGGCCGCGCTGCCGATCACTGGGCCAAATGCATCAGTCAGCAAAATACCGGACAGTGAATACCAACCGAAACCCGAAGCCATCGCTAGCCCAGTTTTAATCGGTAACCCCATTAACGCTGCGGCGAGTGCACCACCGAGTAATGCACTGATGCCGACGATAAAGGCCACAATAGTGCCACGGCGGTTCAGCACGATTTGACGCAGTGTCATGCCACTGTTACGCAATTGGATGCCGACTAAAAACAGCAGGAAGATCAGTGCGATTTCGCTGCCTTTCGCCGCAAACTGTAGCCATGCCCATTGGCTCAACCCCAGCAAAAAACCGATAATTACCACACCGCATAATTTTAATGATTCCAACGCCATATGCAGCCGCGAAGGTAATGCTTCCTGACGATGTGTGTTCCGCCAAGGTAATTTACGCTCGAGTAAAAACAACCCGAGTAGATTGGCACAAAAAATACAGAGGAAAAAAACGCCCGTGTATTGGAAGATCAGCAGCAAATTAGCGCTGAGATTTTCCAAAAATGCCAGACTGATGCCCATAAAGAATAAAATCACGTAGACCATCCAGCTTAATAAGCGGTTGATCATTTGAATGAGTGACTTGCTGCTAAGTGGGATCAAATAACCGACGATTAACGGCAAAAGAATGATCAGCAATCCTGAATACACGAGTTATACCGTCCTGTTTTGCGGTTAAGATTATTATGCGGGGATGAGTGACACGGCGGTTAGAACGAACCAGTACCAATATCAGATAAGCAATAGCGCTCAGTGCTGCAATAAGCTATCTAAAAATTCCCGCAGAGTAAAGCCGCATAGATATCGCTGTATCATCTGTTTAGATGAGGTTTTTTACCTCATATTTTCAATATAATCCGCTATGCTTGCCGAGTTAACAGTGTTATCTAGTAATCAATGTTATCTAGTCATCAGTATTATCTAGTAGTAACAGTCTGATTCCATTCGCACCGGAGGCGTAACATGTATCTTGAACGCGTAGATATAGTCGGTTTTCGCGGTATCAACCGTATTTCATTGAACCTTGATGATAATACCGTGTTGATCGGTGAGAATGCTTGGGGTAAATCCAGCCTATTAGATGCGCTTACGTTACTTTTATCCCCCGAACCGCAACTTTATCATTTCACTATGCAGGATTTTTATTATCCGGCGGGGGATGAACAGGCGAAAGAGCGCCATTTACAGGTTATTTTTACCTTTTGTGAGAAAGATATCGGCCATTGGCGTGCGCCTCGTTATCGACAATTAGCCCCGCTATGGATCAATAATGATGACGGCTTGCATCGTATTTATTATCGGGTTGAAGGTGAGTTGGCTGATGATGGCACCGTGTGCACTTGGCGTACATTCCTCGATTCAGAAGGCCAGCCGCTGGCGTTACATGATATTGAAAAATTGGCGCGGGGCGTCATTCGCATTCATCCTGTACTGCGATTACGCGATGCGCGTTTTATGCGTCGACTACGGACTACCACCCTTGAAAATGGCCAATCGCCAGATAAAGTGGCGCTGAACCAACAGTTAGATCAGTTAAGCCGTGAATTGGTGCGCAACCCACAGAAATTGACTAATTCTGAACTGCGCCAAGGGCTAGAAGCCATGCGCCAATTGCTGGAGCATTATTTTGCTGAGTTTGGCTCGCAATCAGTCGGCGTACGTAGTCATCGCTTTCGCCCTCAACCCGAGCGTGAGGCTTGGCTGGCGCTCGACAATATCAACCGAATGGTGGCTGAACCCAATAGCCGTAGTATGCGATTAATATTATTGGGTATGTTTTCAACGTTACTGCAAGCTAAAGGCCCGCTAAGCCTTGATCCTCATGCCCGGCCTTTATTGTTGGTTGAAGACCCTGAAACTCGCTTGCACCCCATTATGCTATCGGTCGCTTGGGGGTTACTCAGCCAACTTCCCTTACAGCGAATTACGACCACTAATTCTGGCGAACTCGTGTCATTGGTGCCTGTCGAGAGCATTTGCCGGTTGGTACGTGAATCGTCACGGGTGGCAACTTACCGTATTGGGCCACGTGGCATGAGTGCAGAAGACAGCCGCCGCATCGCGTTTCATATCCGCTTCAATCGGCCTTCAGCCTTATTCGCTCGCTGCTGGTTGATGGTGGAGGGGGAAACAGAAATCTGGTTACTCAATGAGCTAGCGCGTCAGTGTGGCCATCATTTTGAAGCTGAGGGCGTAAAAGTGATTGAGTTTGCCCAAAGTGGTTTGCGGCCTCTGTTGAAGTACGCTAATCGTATGGGGATTCAATGGCATGTTCTGACGGATGGCGATGATGCTGGCAAAAAGTATGCTGCCACGGTACGAACAATGGCAGAAAATGACCATGAGCGGGATCGTCTGACTATTTTACCCGCACCTGATATGGAGCATTTTTTATATCGGGGTGGTTTTGGTGATGTTTACCATCGAGTCTCGGGAATACCAATGAATGCCAAAATGCAGCCACGTAGAGTGATTGAGAAAGCCATTCATCGCACCTCCAAGCCAGATCTTGCCATTGAGGTGACCAGTCAGGCCAGAGATTGGGGGGTAGAATCAATCCCCCCATTACTGAAAAAAATGTTCTCGCGTGTTGTTTGGCTCGCGCGTGGGCGAGCAGACTAACGCAATGGCAGGCAGAATAGCGCAACAATGTGTTGCGTTTAACTCTCGATAAAATGCGCAGCTAAGCCGCTTTCGAGTTGATCAAGCAACTGATAACGGCGGCGATATTCTGCCCGTTTTTTGCTCGCAATATCTTCAATCGGCTTACGTGCAATCTGTGTGGGTAAGCTGAAATGGCCTTTTGAGCATTGTATCCCGCCCAAGGAGCGCCAGAAGCTATCGTAATCTGCGTGCAACTTATCTTTCTTCTTCGCTCGATAGCGCCAGTTTTGATAAATGTGCGTGGAATTCCCAACCGCGATGATTTGTGTTGCGCCCATCAGGTTTGCCAACGCGCAGGCTGCCTCTAACACCAAACGTTTTGGAAATAAACCATGGCACGCTTTGGTACTGAGATGAATTTCGCTATGGGGAGTATCGTTATCAGCCCCTTGTAAGCCACCAATAAACAACGTTTTTTGCTGCTGATAATGAAATAAGCTGAACGTCAGTACGGCCAGCGTTTGTTGTTGCTCATTGGTCAGCATCAGCGTAATTTCCCCCTCTTTATTGAATCTCGCTATCGCGGCCAAATAAAGGAAGTACTTCTCCTCATTTTTACCGGTTAGCTCAGTCAATTGATAGGGCGAGTTATTGGCATAATGGTGCCGTAATGACGCTGGCATACATTCATTTATCAGTTCGAAATGATCCTGTAATACCGCCAGTTTTTGGCGATTATTAAATGTATTTGCCAAATAAGGGCGATGCAATTTACAGGGTAAATCAGGTTGCTCGCGTAACATTTTGCTCAGAAACGGCTGTTTCACCAGAATGCCTAACAAGTTAAAGGTTAATTTAGGGCAAATTAAGCTTCGGGCGATAAATTTAAGTCGAAACATCAATTTATGCCATGAACCGCCCAACGCGGGATTGCCTTTAAACAGCAATGCGATTAACCCCCAAGAGTTAATATTGTTAGGGTTTGATGTGGTGTTACTAATGTTATGCATGATTAAATCCGTTGTATCACTATTTTTTCGCCGCTATTGACGTTACGTGGCTATTGAAACAATCGGGAACTAAACAGTGTGTCAATGCATCTTAGGATTCGCTGGTAGCATGGTTATATTGAGATTTCGTTTAACTAAATGAGAATTTCCGATGGTAATTTCGGCAATTTGAAGAAGAAAATTAAGGGAAGGTAATTAATTTGATGCCGTTCAGTAGCACTCAGCGCCGGTGGCTCTTGGTACTTGTCGTAGTGATTATCGGAGGTTTTTTCCTCGCTAAACACTCAATGGCGCCAGCGCCGGTTCAATATCAGACAGTCAAAGTTGCTCATCGTGATTTGCAACAAAATGTCTTGGCAACGGGCAAACTTGATGCAGTGCGCAAAGTAGATGTGGGTGCGCAGGTCAGTGGGCAGTTGGAAAGACTGTACGTAGAAATTGGCGATCAAGTGAAGCAAGGACAGCTATTGGCGATGATCGACCCGCAACAGGCGCAAAACCAAATCAAAGAAGTAGAAGCGACACTACAGGATTTGAACGCCCAGTTGGCGCAAGCAAAAGCGGAAATGCAACTGGCAGCAGTGACGTTGCGCCGTCAGCAAGATCTGGCGAAACTTCAGGTCGTATCGCGTCAGGATCTGGATCAAGCCAGTACGACATTGGCCGTGAAAAAAGCGCAAGTTGAGACCATTAATGCGCAAATTAATAAGGCCAAGGCCAGTTTGGATACCGCCAATATTAATTTGGATTACACCAAAATCTCTGCCCCAATGGCCGGTGATGTGGTGCAAATCACCACCTTGCAAGGCCAGACTGTTATCGCAGCTCAACAGGCGCCGAATATTCTGACATTAGCAGATATGAGTACCATGCTGGTCAATGCGCAGGTTTCCGAAGCCGATGTGATTCATTTGAAACCGGGGATGAAAGCCTCGTTTACCGTGTTAGGTGACCCCGGAAAGCGTTTCGATGGCGTGCTAAAAGACATTCAGCCGACACCGGAAAAAGTGAATGATGCGATTTTTTATTCGGCACGCTTTGAAGTGCCCAATCCTGACCGAGTGTTACGTTTGCAGATGACCGCACAGGTTTCCATTGAGCTAGCAAATGTGAAACAAGCCATCGTGATTCCATTATCAGCATTAGGTGAGGAGCTAGGCACTAATCGTTATCAGGTTGCGGTGCTAAAAGACGGCAAAGAAGAGAAACGCGAAGTGACCATTGGCATTCGTAATAATGTGGATGCGCAGGTAGTGGCAGGGTTAAACGTCGGTGAGGAGGTCATCGTCAGCCGCGGCGGCATGGAGGAAGCATAATGACGGCACTGCTTGAATTAAAAGGCATCCGCCGGAGTTATCAGTCTGGTGGCGAAACGGTTGATGTATTGCAGGATGTCTCACTGACGATTAATGCGGGTGAGTTGGTTGCCATTATCGGTGCTTCGGGCTCGGGTAAGTCAACGCTGATGAATATCCTGGGTTGTTTAGATAAGCCAAGTGCAGGTGTCTACAGTGTTGCTGGCCAAGATGTTGCCACGTTAGATAATGACGCGCTGGCGGCACTGCGTCGTGAGCATTTTGGTTTTATTTTCCAACGATATCACCTGTTACCGCATCTCAGTGCGGCCCATAATGTGGAAGTTCCGGCGGTCTATGCGGGTTTGGGGAAGCAGGAGCGACGTGAACGCGCAAAAATGCTGCTAACCCGCTTGGGATTAGAAGAGCGAGTTGATTATCAACCCAATCAGCTCTCCGGCGGGCAGCAGCAGCGTGTCAGTATCGCCCGAGCCTTGATGAATGGCGGGCAGGTTATTCTTGCCGACGAACCCACTGGGGCACTGGATAGCCATTCTAGCGTTGAAGTCATGGCGATCCTGAAGCAGTTACAGCAACAGGGGCACACGGTCATTATTGTGACCCATGACCCGACTGTTGCGGCTCAAGCAGAGCGGATCATCGAAATTAAAGATGGCCGAATCATGGCAGATTCTGGCTCCAAAACAGTCGCCGCCGTTGCAACGTCGGAAGTCACGAGTCTCACGCCGCCCGCGCCTTCATGGCAGCAACTGACGGGACGTTTCCGCGAAGCGTTATTAATGGCTTGGCGTGCGATGTCGGCCAATAAAATGCGCACTGCGCTGACAATGTTAGGCATCATCATTGGGATTGCTTCTGTTGTCTCCATATTGGTGGTTGGGGATGCGGCTAAACAGATGGTACTCGCGGATATCCGTGCGATCGGAACGAATACCATCGATATCTATCCTGGCAAAGATTTTGGTGATGATGATCCCAGTACGCGACAAGCACTGGTTTATGACGATATGGCGGCGCTGAAAGAGCAATCCTATGTCAGCGCGGTATCGCCGACTATCGCTGGCAGTATGAGGCTGCGATACGGCAATATCGATGTGGCAGCCAGTGTGTCGGGTGTGAGTGAACAATATTTTCGCGTATACGGCATGAAGCTCGAACAAGGCACCGCCATCACGCGTGAACAAGTTGAACGTCAAGCGCAAGTCGCTGTGATTGACCGTAATACCCAACGCAGGTTATTTCCCCATATTAACGATGTCGTGGGGCAAGTGATATTGGTTGGGAATATGCCTGCAACCGTGGTGGGGGTAGTGGAAGAGAAACAATCCATGTTTGGTAGTAGCAAAGCACTGCGCATTTGGGTGCCATATAGCACGATGGCCAGTCGCTTGATGGGGCGTTCATACTTCGATTCGATCACGGTGCGGATTAAAGAAGGCTATAACAGCAAAGAAGCTGAACAACAGTTGATTCGGTTGTTGACCATGCGGCACGGCAAAAAAGACATTTTCACCTACAACATGGACAGCTTGCTGCAGACGGCGGAAAAAACCACCCGCACCATGCAATTGTTCCTGACATTGGTGGCGGTGATTTCACTGGTGGTTGGCGGGATTGGCGTGATGAATATCATGTTAGTCTCAGTCACTGAACGTACCCGCGAGATTGGTATTCGCATGGCTGTGGGCGCGCGATCGAGTGATGTTATGCAGCAGTTTTTAATCGAGGCGATCTTGGTCTGTCTGGTGGGTGGGGCGTTGGGGATAACACTCTCCTTCGCAATCGGTTTGATTGTGGAGATGTTTTTACCTAACTGGCAAATTACTTTCCCACCGATGGCGTTGTTCAGTGCATTCTTGTGCTCAACCGTGATAGGGGTCGTGTTCGGTTATCTACCGGCTCGAAGTGCCGCCAGACTCAACCCGATTGACGCTTTAGCGCGAGAATAATGGCTGAGCGAACATCGATTCGGGTGATAAGATGATCGCAATGATGATTTTTACGGTCATAAGAATGAATCAATATCGGCCATTGACCACATCTATTAAGCCCGCATAATAGGGAAATAAAAATGCCAGTCATGATTGACTGGCATTTTGAGACGTCATGGCGTAATTGGCGATAGCCTCCAGAAACACATCTGTCACCGGTGTGTTTTCGGTGATGGAGTTGCCATGGTATTAATGCGAATGAGTGCGTGGTGTCAGGCTAGTGCAGCCATTTCCTGCGGTATGTCTGCTTGTAATACCACCTCTAACCCAAGTGGCACTATCAGGCTGGCATGGTTACCCTTCGGCCCTTGGTGGACATCAAAGTTAACCATCTGACCGGCTTTTAACGTTCGGTAACCATCCATCTGGATAGTTGAATAGTGAGCGAATATATCTTCACCACCGTTCTCGGGGCAAATGAAGCCAAAACCTTTGGCATTATTGAACCATTTAACAGTACCCGTCTCCATACTTCTACGTCCCTCGCAAGGCTATTCTAGTTTGAGATGAGGTAATCGCTGGTTAAAGTGAGTGCAAAGTGGTTAAACCGTCAGCGTTGATGAAAACTTAAGCATTGGTTAAAACATCAGCAACCCACGAAAATACACTCTAGTGGAAATGCTTATAACGTCAAGGAGTCGCTTTTGTCTGGCAGAGGCAGTTCTTCAAAGTTTGATGCAGCTAACGCTATTGTGTTTGTTTGGTTACAATTTAATCGTTTTTAAGGTGGGGGAATCGGCTTTTTTCTCTGGCGGCGTTATGGCATAAGTGATGTTAAAATAATAATAGATATCTTCATCAAATGGTCTTATAACCGGAGTGAGGTATTGCTCCTGTGTAGTTCAGTGAAACGATGGGCATGCAATGGGTAATAATAACGACTGGCTAAATTTCGAACACTTAGTCAAAGATAAACAGAAAGAGGCGCTTAAACCGCCGTCAATGTATAAAGTTATACTTAACAACGACGATTACACACCGATGGAATTTGTGATTGACGTTCTGCAAAAGTTCTTTTCTTATGATATTGAACGTGCAACACAATTGATGCTCAATGTGCATTATCAAGGAAAGGCGATTTGTGGTGTTTTTACTGCTGAAGTGGCAGAGACAAAAGTCGCACATGTAAATCAATACGCCAGGGAGAACGAGCATCCATTGCTTTGTACGCTGGAAAAAGCCTGATTAAGGCAATTATTGGGAGGTGCCTATGCTCAATCAAGAACTTGAACTCAGTCTCAACATGGCTTTCGCCAGAGCGCGTGAGCACAGACACGAGTTTATGACCGTGGAGCACCTATTGCTGGCATTGCTGAGCAATCCAGCCGCGCGGGAAGCGCTGGAGGCGTGTACGGTTGACCTGGTGGCATTACGCCAGGAACTGGAAGCGTTCATCGAACAAACCACACCAACATTACCTGTCACTGAAGAAGAACGTGACACCCAGCCAACGCTCAGTTTCCAACGGGTGTTACAACGCGCGGTCTTCCACGTTCAGTCATCTGGGCGTAATGAAGTCTCGGGTGCCAACGTGCTGGTGGCTATCTTTAGTGAACAAGAATCTCAGGCGGCCTACCTGCTGCGTAAGCATGATGTCAGCCGACTGGATATCGTGAACTTTATTTCCCACGGCGCCCGTAAGGATGAGCCGGGTCAGGCACCGAATGCAGAAAATCCGGTGAATGAAGAGCAGGCAGGAGGGGAAGACCGTATGGAGAACTTCACCACCAATCTGAATCAACTGGCCCGCGTTGGCGGCATTGACCCACTCATTGGGCGCGATAAAGAACTGGAGCGCACCATCCAAGTGTTATGCCGTCGGCGTAAAAACAACCCATTGTTAGTGGGGGAGTCCGGTGTCGGTAAAACGGCCATCGCCGAAGGTCTGGCATGGCGTATCGTGCAAGGTGATGTACCAGAAGTGATGTCTGAATGTACCTTGTACTCGCTGGATATCGGTTCGCTACTGGCTGGAACCAAATACCGTGGTGACTTTGAAAAACGCTTCAAAGCCCTGCTGAAACAACTGGAAAATGATAAAGACAGCATTCTCTTTATTGATGAAATTCATACCATCATCGGTGCTGGTGCTGCCTCTGGTGGGCAAGTTGATGCCGCTAATCTGATTAAGCCGCTGCTTTCCAGTGGGAAAATCAGAGTGATCGGCTCGACGACCTATCAGGAGTTCAGCAATATCTTTGAAAAAGATCGTGCTTTGGCGCGGCGTTTCCAGAAAATCGATATTACTGAACCGACGGCTGAAGAGACAGTTCAGATTATCAATGGCTTGAAACCGAAGTATGAAGCACACCATGACGTGCGTTATACCGCGAAAGCGATACGTGCAGCGGTTGAGTTATCAGTGAAATATATCAATGACCGCCACTTACCTGACAAAGCCATTGATGTAATCGATGAAGCGGGTGCCCGTAGTCGCCTAATGCCTGCTAACAAACGTAAGAAAACCGTCAATGTATCGGATATTGAGTCAGTGGTTGCTCGTATTGCGCGTATTCCGGAGAAAACGGTCTCTGCCAGTGATCGCGATGTCCTGAAGAACTTGAACGAACGCTTAAATATGCTGGTATTCGGTCAAGATAAGGCCATAGATGCACTGTCTGAAGCCATCAAGATGAGCCGTGCTGGTTTAGGGCATGAACACAAACCCGTCGGATCATTCTTGTTTGCTGGCCCTACCGGTGTGGGTAAGACGGAAGTGACGGTGCAATTGGCCAAAGCACTGGATATCGAGTTGCTACGCTTTGATATGTCCGAGTACATGGAGCGTCACACTGTCAGTCGCCTGATTGGCGCACCTCCAGGCTATGTTGGTTACGATCAGGGTGGTCTGTTGACTGATGCGGTTATCAAGCATCCTCATGCTGTGTTGCTGCTTGATGAAATTGAGAAGGCTCATCCAGATGTGTTCAACCTGTTATTGCAGGTGATGGATAACGGCACACTGACGGATAACAATGGGCGTAAAGCCGATTTCCGCAACGTTATTTTAGTGATGACCACCAATGCGGGTGTACGCGAAACACAGCGTACTTCCATTGGCTTTAAACAGCAGGACAACAGTACGGACGCCTTGGAAGAGATCAAAAAAGTGTTTACGCCGGAATTCCGTAACCGGTTGGACAACATTATTTGGTTCAATCACTTGTCACCGGCGGTTATCCAGCAAGTTGTGGATAAATTCATTGTTGAGTTGCAGGCCCAATTAGATGCCAAAGGTGTGTCACTGGAAGTCAGTGAAGAAGCCCGTAATTGGTTATCTGATAAAGGTTACGACAAAGCGATGGGCGCACGACCAATGACGCGGGTGATCCAGGAAAATCTGAAGAAACCGTTGGCAAACGAGTTGTTGTTTGGCTCTCTGGTTGATGGTGGCTCGGTCACTGTTCAGTTGGATAAAGAAAAACAACAACTGGCTTATGAATTCCAGAGTGCGCAGAAGCGGAAAACTGAAGGTGCTGTTCACTAATTCAGCGTGTTAATACCGAAGGTGTGTTAATGCTGGCGAATTTGTGCAAATAAAATAGAAAAGGGCGATAAGTTGATAGCTTATCGCCCTTTTTATTTTGGGTGTTTCACTTTCTTCATGGCTGATAAAGCCGTATGACTGAGTAAATAAAAGAAAACGCAAAACGCCCTTACCATAAATTGGAAGGGCGCCGGAGGGGGACTACATCCTCAGAGCTCGCGAGTCGTCGACTTGCGACAGATTAGCCGATTAACGGCTACGGAAGACAATGCGGCCTTTGCTCAGGTCGTACGGGGTCAGCTCTACAGTGACTTTGTCACCCGTCAGGATGCGGATATAGTTTTTACGCATTTTACCGGAGATATGAGCGGTTACCACGTGCCCGTTTTCCAATTCAACGCGGAACATGGTGTTCGGCAGCGTATCAAGAACGGTGCCCTGCATTTCAATATTGTCTTCTTTGGCCATCGAATCCTCTAGGTGTAACTACCTTAGTTTTTAACCGGCAAGATAATGCCGAAAAACCCACATTATGTAAAGAAGTGTTGGCGGTCATCGCACCATTTCCGCAAAATCAGTCTGCCGGTAAGAGGGGGATAAAGCCTAATGTGGGGTGTTTTAAGCGGTTGAGTTTTACTGCATCGAAGATGAAAAACTCAACGATTGCGGTAACCAGCATTCAGCCGGTAGTGGACTAAACTGGAGTTGACTCAACTGCTGTAAAAAAAAGTTTCGGGGGATCTCAATCGCACCCAGCGACGCAGTGTGAGCGTTGAGGACCTGACAGTCAATCAGTTCTCCACCCTGACCGGTAAAATGATGACAAAAAACCATTAATGCGCTTTTTGAGGCATTGTCAGCACGACTAAACATGGATTCACCGCAAAACAATGCGCCAATGGCGATGCCATACAAACCACCAACTAGCTCATTTTCCAACCAAACTTCGACTGAGTGGGCATGCCCCAAAGCATGAAGCTGGCAATATGCCTGCTGAACATCATCGCCAATCCAAGTTCCCTCATCACGCTGCGAGGCACAAGCTTGGACAACATCCTTGAAAGCATGATTCAGCGTAAATCGATAAGGGCAGTGCCGCAAAAAACGACGCATGCTGCGACTAATATGCAAATCCTCTGGAAACAGAACCGCACGTGGATCGGGTGACCACCACAAAATCATTTCCCCTGGACTAAACCAAGGGAAAATTCCCCGTTGGTAGGCTGCCAGCAAACGGGGGGCAGATAAATCGCCCCCCAGCGCCAACAATCCGTTTGGTTCACGCAGTGCCAGCTCAGGTGACGGGAAGGCGAATGACTGTGAAGAGAGCTGTGTAATGCGCATAAATCTCCTTGGCGATGCTAACAGGCTCATATAAGGATCAACGTCTCAGTGTCGACATCTCAGTTTCAACATCAGTAATACTGCTTTGCTTTCAAGCGCTTTTAATCATATTAGTTGATGAGCTACTGCTGTGCCGTTGATTTGAGCACAATAATAGTTTCCCTATCACGACATCAGTGACGTTGATGGAATTGGTAATAGCGTCCCTTACGTTGCAACAAACTGTTGTGATCACCTTGTTCGACTATCATCCCGCCGTCCATGACGCAGATTCGGTCCATAAACTCCAATCCATGCAAGCGGTGAGTGACAATAATCAAGCTTTTCTGCTGACAATGCTGACGCAATAACGCCAGAATTTGCTGCTCGGTTTCTGCATCTAACCCTTCGGTCGGCTCATCAAGTAACAACAACGGGGCAGGGTGCAATAAAGCACGGGCTATCCCCAAGCGCCGTTGTTCACCGCCAGACAATGGCCGCCCGCCATCGCCCATCCACGCATTCAATCCTTCACTGTTATCGAGTAAATTGGCTAAACCTACCTGCTCTAAAACTACTTTTAGTTGTGCATCTGAGGCGTCAGGGCAAGCAAGTAACAGATTTTCGCGCAACGTACTGCTGAAAATATGTACCCGCTGGCTGACCACAGTCATCATCTGGCGCAGCGTTGTTTCATCATAGTGAGCCAGTGGCATTCCGTTGAGTGTGATGACCCCCTTATTAGCATCCCAAGCTCGGGTTAATAGCTGCAACAGTGTTGATTTACCGCAACCAGTACGACCCAATAGCGCAATATGCTCTCCTGCGGCCAGTGACAGCGATATATCCTGCAAAACAGGTAATGGCTGCTGCGGATAAGTAAAACTTAACCCTGTCACTTCCAGCGCCACCTGAGAGGTAACCTTTGGACCCGATACTGGGAATGTCACTTCAGGCTTTTGTTCCATCAATTGAGCGACCCGAGTCGCTGAGGCAATAACCTGTCCTAAATGTTGGAAGGCTCCAGCCACGGGCAATAATGCTTCAAAGGCGGCCAAGGAGGTAAAAACAAACAAGGCCAACAATGCACCTGGCTGGCTGTTTCCACCAATGCCTTCAGCAGCAAGCCATAAAATCAGTGTGACAGTTAAGCCGGAGGCTAGAATCATCAATGCCTGCGCTAGACCCGCCAACGAAGCCTGTTGTCTCTGTCGGATCATCCAGCGCTGTTCAATTCCCTCTAGTGACGCACGGAAACGTCGCTGTGCGCCAAAGACTAATAACTCAGCTTGCCCTTGTAACCAAGATGTCAGTTGCGAACGATATTGACCACGTAGATCAGTTAAATCGCGGCCAATAGGCTGACCTGCACGATAGAAAATCAATGGGACTAACAGCAATAGCCCCAGCAAAATTGCCCCGAGGGTCAATGCTAAATTGACATCCAGATAACTTAAGCCAAACGTCACGACAGCGATAATGACGATGGCAGCTATCAAGGGTGAGATAACGCGTAAATAGAGATGGTCGAGGGTATCGACATCCGCAACTAAACGGTTAAGGAGTTCACTTTGACGAAAACGAGCGATGCCAGCAGGGGAGAGCGGCAGGACTTTTTGGAAAGCGAATACGCGTAGATGAGCCAACACGCGGAATGTTGCATCGTGACTGACAACTCGTTCAGCATATCGACCAGCGGTGCGGGCAATTGCTGCACCACGGACACCGGCAGCCGGTAACAAATAGTTAAACGTATAGAGCCCCGCAGGCCCAGCAATGGCAGTGCCGGCTAAGAACCAACCTGATAATGTAAGCAATCCGATACTGGCTAACAGCGTAACAATCGCTAGAATAATGCCGAGGCATATGAGGAACCAATGGCGGCGATACAGCGCCAAAAAGGGAAGAAGTACGCGCATGATTAAAGCTCCTCACTGCGGTGGGACAGCAGATTGGCAAATGAACCGATAGACTGGCTTAAGCTCGAATAATCACCTTGTTGAATTAACAGGCCATTATCCATTACCCAGATTTGATCATACCCCCGGGTATCTTCCAACTGATGCGTGACCAGCAGTGTTGTCTGTCTGCGAGAGGCATCCTCCAGCGCTTTCATCACTAACTGCTCACTGTGGGCATCAAGGCTGGCTGTTGGTTCATCCAACAGTAGCAAACGACATGGATTGAGTAATGCGCGGGCAACTGCAACGCGCTGAGCTTGCCCAACGGAAAGGCGTGCTGAGTGATCGCCGACTTCTGTATTGAGCCCTTGCGGCAAGTCATTGATAAACTCGCTGATATAGGCGCGTTCGATAGCTTGCTGCAATTGTTTGTCGTCAGCATCAGGCTGGTCTAGCAGGATATTGGCTATCAGAGTTTGTTCAGGCAGATGCGGGTTTTGCCCTACCCAGCTTAATTGATCGCGCCAAGCTGGCGGTGCGAGGTCACGTAACTCAATCCCGTTAACTTTCAACGAGCCGCGATAAGGTAAAAAACCGAGCAGCAAATTGAGTAAGGAGCTTTTGCCTGCGCCACTCAGACCGACAATGGCGACACGTTTGCCAGCAGGCAGTGAAAATGAAAGTGGTCCCGCTAGACGGTTGCCATTGGGGGCTAAAATTTCTAATTCATCGGCATCAAGGGTAATCGCTTCTACACCAGTTAAGACTTTATCGCCCTGACCGATAGACTCGCTCTCGCTGCTCAAAAAAGTCACCAGTGACTCAGCGGCACCTACTGCTTGCGCTTTAGCATGGTAAAACGTCCCTAAGTCGCGTAAAGGCTGGAAAAACTCAGGTGCCAGAATCAACACTAAGAACCCAGCAAACAAGGTTACGCCAAGGCCATAGCTACCAAAGTTCAGTTCACCTAAATAAGAAAAGCCAAAATAGACTGCAACGACGGCAATAGAAATAGCAGCAAAAAACTCTAATACCGCGGAGGAGAGAAACGCCATCCGCAAAACTTCCATGGTACGACGACGGAAATCTTCTGAGGAGTCGCGGATTTGGTCTGTTTCTGCTTTAGCACGATTAAACAGCCGAAGAGTGTCGAGTCCTCGTAAACGATCGAGGAAATTGCCACTTAAGCGCGCGAGCGCGACAAAATTTCGCCGATTAGCATCAGCAGCGCCCATTCCGACTAGCGCCATGAATAATGGGATGAGTGGCGCGGTGACAAATAAGATTAAACCTGCCGCCCAGTTGATAGGGAAGACAGCGATCAATATCAGTACGGGAATCAATACTGCCAGATACATTTGCGGTAGATAACGGGAATAGTAATCCTGCATATCCTCAATTTGTTCCAGAATAATGGTCGCCCAACTTCCAGCGGGTTTACCTTTCACCCATGCTGGGCCCAACTGTTCTAATCGATCTAATACTACTTTGCGTATCTGCTGACGCACTTTCATGCCGCAGATAAAACCAACGCGCTCACGTAACCAACTGATCACGGCACGTAAGGCGAAAGTGCCCGCGAGCAGCCCAAAATCGGTGGTCAGCAACGCACGCGGTAACTTATCGATAATCAGAGATTGCAGCAAGGTGGCGAGTAACCATGCTTGAGCAATGATCAGTAACCCGCTGAGGAGGCCAAGTAACATGGACAGGCGGAGCCAACGTTGCGCCGGAGCGCTTTGTTTTTTCAGCCAACGAATCAACTCATACTGTCGTGTTTTATTCATCAGGCAATTTGTCTGCGCAAATATACCCAAAAGGCTCAGATATGCAGGGAGATGGATGACGCTATTTCACGCCATATCAAGATAGGGTGTGAATGTGGTCTACCTACAATACTGATGACTCTGGGCTTATAAAGATCTAAAGTTTGTCACCATTGGCGGTGGCAAACTGGCGAGGGGCAATCTTACCTCGTGATGCATTGAGGCGAAACTATAATGCTTGTGATAGTTACCGCATTAGTAGATTTCTATAATTTGCTGTTTTTCATTGGGGTGCTAAATGTACAAAATAGAAACGGGTAGCTCACGTATCGCCAGCTACCCGTATGTATTCAGTAAGACAGTAATCTAAGATGTAATATCAATAAACGCTATTTATCGTTTACTAACCCATCAAGATAGCGTTCAGCATCCAGAGCCGCCATGCAGCCAGTGCCAGCAGAGGTGATGGCTTGGCGGTAAATATGATCCATAACATCACCTGCAGCGAACACACCTGGAATTGAGGTTTGCGTTGCATTGCCTTGGGTGCCGGACTGAACTTTTATGTAGCCATTTTCCAGTGCTAACTGGTCACCAAAAATGGCGGTATTAGGACTATGACCGATGGCAATAAAGACCCCCGCAACTGCAAGTTCTTCGGTTTCATTGCTTTGAGTTGATTTCAGGCGCACGCCAGTTACACCCATTTCATCGCCCAGTACTTCATCCAGCGTACGGTCAGTATGCAACACGATGTTACCGTTTTTCACTTTCTCCATCAGGCGATCAATCAGAATTTTTTCTGAACGGAAGCTATCACGGCGATGGATCAAATGGACTTCAGCAGCGATATTAGCCAGATACAGTGCTTCTTCAACGGCAGTATTACCGCCACCGACGACGGCCACTTTTTGATTGCGGTAGAAGAAACCGTCACAAGTTGCGCAGGCAGAAACCCCTTTGCCTTTGAACGCTTCTTCAGATTCCATCCCCAAATAGCGGGCAGATGCGCCAGTTGCGATAATTAACGCATCGCAAGTGTATTCATCGCTATCACCAAATAGGCGGAAGGGGCGATTTTTTAAATCAACACTGTTGATATGATCGAACAGAATTTCTGTCTGGAATTTTTCAGCATGTTCATGCATCCGGTCCATCAGTGCTGGGCCGGTGAGTCCTTCGGGATCGCCGGGCCAGTTTTCGACGTCGGTCGTAGTGGTTAACTGACCACCTTTTTCCATTCCGGTAATCAATACAGGTTTTAGGTTAGCGCGTGCTGCATAAACTGCTGCGGTATAACCTGCAGGGCCAGAACCCAGAATAATCAATTTGCTATGTTTAGCCGTGCTCATGAATACCTCTTTCCCACAATGGCGGACAATGTTAGCGATTGTAGGGAAAATTGTGCATGAAAAAAAGCAGACAAAAATGTTGATAGCGATTTGTTTGATAGGCAATGCCTATTTAATAGACTAAATGTATTGAGAATCGGCAGTTAGCTGATGAGAAAAATAAGTTTGGCGACAAATTGGACCAAAATAGATTTCTACGTTATGGCAAAAATAGCCTGAAAAAGCGTTGACCCCATAAAGAATGTGGCTTGTGAGCCAATATCCATTAAAAAAGTCATTATAGATAGAGGGTGATTTGCACCATTTTATAGCAAATAAGCGGTGAAAAAATAGCTAAGTGAAGGGGGCTGAGATTTTAATTCTGGCACGTTCTACTGATTTAACTTCTTTTACTTTGACAATCGGCTGCGCATTTGCGAAAACATCATAGGAAGAAGAAATTATCTGCGCGCCATAATTTCAGTTTTGGTGTCACTGACATCAAGCGAAAACCCTGGAATGTTTTCGATTAATACTGGATGGCATGTGGAGTCAGTTATCGAATAACCGTAGGGGGGATGTATCTGCGGTTGTTTGTGATGTGTTATCTCTTCCTCAACGCTAATAATCATCGAGTACCTCGCATACAGTTGGACAGACAGGGTGTGAGTTAACAACGTGTTGATATATTTGCATAAAACAGGCTGCGGGTCGTGGTTTGTAGCAAGCTCTAAAGCTCCTAACATTTAGGGTATGCCGCAAACTCAAGGAAATTAAGAGAGACTATAAGATGATAGATAATAAAAAACGGCCGGGGAAAGAGCTTGATCGTATTGATCGTAACATCCTGAATGAATTACAAAAGGATGGGCGAATCTCTAACGTAGAGCTTTCAAAACGAGTAGGATTGTCACCAACACCATGTTTAGAGCGAGTTCGCCGTTTAGAGCGTCAGGGCTTCATCCATGGATATACCGCACTGCTTAATCCACAGTATTTGGATGCATCATTGCTGGTTATTGTTGAGATTACTCTGAATCGTGGTGCTCCGGATGTGTTTGAGCAATTTAATGCTGCTGTAAAAAATCTTGAGGAAATTCAAGAGTGTCACTTGGTGTCAGGCGATTTCGACTATTTGTTGAAAACCCGTGTACCTGATATGTCCGCTTACCGTACCTTACTCGGTGAGACCTTGCTTCGCCTGCCGGGCGTGAACGATACCCGTACCTATGTGGTCATGGAAGAAGTGAAGCAGAGTAACCGCCTTGTGATTAAAACGCGGTAAACAGGCAGGTGCAAAACCTGAGTAATTTGGTTACACTCCTGTTTATTCATACAGTTTCAACGCCGGGAGGGTTCTCGGCGTTGTTACTCATACTAGTTAACAGGAACCTGGAGAGCCTTTCTTGAGCCAGGAATATACAGAAGACAAAGAAGTTACTCTGAAAAAGCTAAGCAGCGGGCGTCGTTTGCTTGAGGCTGTTTTGATTGTGGTAACCCTTCTTGCAGCCTACTTAATGGCAGCGCTGCTGAGTTTTAATCCTTCGGATCCCAGTTGGTCCCAAACTGCTTGGCACGAACCTATCCACAATCTTGGTGGGGGTATAGGTGCGTGGATGGCCGATACGCTGTTCTTTACCTTTGGTGTTTTGGCTTATGCAATCCCAGTCATTATGGTGATGTTGTGCTGGGCAGCATTTCGTCAGCGCGATGCCAGCGAGCACGTTGATTACTTTGCGCTTTCATTACGCCTGATTGGCACATTAGCCCTAATTTTAACGTCATGCGGTTTGGCTGCGCTCAATGTTGATGATCTCTATTACTTCGCTTCGGGTGGGGTGATTGGTAGCTTATTTAGTAATGCCATGTTGCCGTGGTTTAATGGTGTAGGAGCAACACTGACGCTGCTTTGTATTTGGGCTGTTGGCTTGACGCTCTTTACCGGTTGGTCATGGTTGGTCATCGCCGAAAAAATTGGTGGTGTGGTCTTAGGTTCACTGGCATTTATGACTAATCGTTCTCGCCGCGAAGAGCGCTACGACGATGAAGATGACAGCGACCATGTAGATGATGCCAAGACTGCCGAGCAAGAAAAAAGCTCAGTAGCGAACAAAGCCGCGGCGGCAGGCGCTGTAACAGCTAGTGCGCTAGCGGCAAATTCAGCCTACGCCGATGCGGATGATGTCCTTTTTTCAGCACGTTCTGTGACTGATGAACCATTACCGTTAACTGAAAATGACGATGAATATGATCCTTTACTGAGTTCGCTACGTGCTACAGAAAATGATGACTCATCTGCGTTAGTGGCGGCTCCCGCACAGGTCGCTACTCCCCCGGTTCTGAGTCCTGAGGATGCTAGTCATAATGATACTGTGCATACCCTTGCCTTAAACTCCTTGACTACTAACAGTCTGGTTTCATCACCTGATAATGTCTCCGAGGCACCACCGCTGTATTCATTTGAAATACCGGAAGAAGCATCTGTTCCAGCCCAGCATCGCAATTTATCACCCGTTGAACGCCACGAGCCTCAGATGGGGTCATGGGAAACACCAGCAGAACAGACCCGTCATTCGCCATTTGATTTTTCAACCGCGCAGCGTCATAGCGATCAGGTAGAAAACTTACCTTCTATGAATCCTGGGGTAGGAGCTGGTTTTGAGGGCCTCACTGCTGCGGGTGTGGCCGCGGGAATGGCATCGCCATCTAGCCCAATTTCGGCGGATGGAGTGGTTGGAGCAAGTGCGGTAGCCGCGACATTTATGCCAGCATTTACGGCAACCAGCGATAGCAGCTCGCAAGTTAAGCAAGGGATTGGTCCAGAATTGCCGCGGCCGAATCCTGTGCGTATTCCAACGCGACGTGAATTGGCCTCTTACGGCATTAAGCTGCCTTCGCAGCGTATCGCTGAACAGGAACAACGTGAGCAGCATGAAGAAGAAACGCAAAACGCCCAGGTAAATGTAACGTCATTTGATCCTCAAAGTGAGTCAGAGGATGCTGCTGCGCTGCAACAGGCAATATTACGTCAAGCCTTTGCTGACCAACAATCAGCTCGCTATGGGCAGCCTGATGTTGCTGGCGTAAATATTTTCTCCGCGCCAGAGCCTGAAGATGAACAAGCTCTGCAAGAGGCAGCATTACGACAAGCATTTGCTGCACAACAGCAACAACGTTATAGCAACGCGCAAAGTGAAGATGCTGCTCATCATGAAAATCACTTTTATAGTCGTGAAAATGAGAGTGGCGAAAATAGTGCAGTTGAACGAGCTCAGCCTGTCGATACCCACAGCGCTTTCACTTTCTCGCCAATAGCTGATTTAGTTGATGAAAGCCCGCGTGAGCCACTATTCACGCTTTCTGCGCAGAGTGAGTCCGTAGCTGAAAATAGCACTTTTGTATCAGAACACTCAGAGCAAGAGCCGCCACATCAACATGCATCTGGCTATCAAGCGCATTCAGAGCCAGCAGCACCGGCTCAATCTGCTTATTCTCCAGCTAATGCACACTCTGCATACACACCGCCAGCGGCGGCACCGACTTATACCGCACCAGTACCACCGTTGGTTGCCCAACCCACTACGCCGGTGCAATCAATACCACCAAGCCAATCTGCTCCTTCTGTCGAACCGACGCCAGCGATGGACAGCTTGATTCACCCGTTCTTGATGCGAAATGACCAGCCTTTGGTCAAACCGACGACACCATTACCGACGCTAGACCTGCTTTCTTCACCGCCAGCGGAAGAGGAACCGGTTGATATGTTTGCATTAGAGCAAACAGCGCGGTTGGTTGAAGCGCGTTTAGGTGATTATCGTGTGAAAGCTGAGGTGGTTGGTATTTCTCCAGGTCCGGTCATTACTCGTTTCGAGCTGGATCTGGCTCCGGGCGTTAAAGCTTCGCGTATTTCGAATCTTTCCCGTGATTTGGCCCGCTCACTCTCTGCTATCGCCGTGCGTGTTGTGGAGGTGATTCCCGGTAAACCTTATGTTGGGCTTGAACTGCCAAACAAACACCGTCAAACGGTCTACCTGAGAGAAGTGCTTGATTGTGCTAAATTCCGTGATAATCCTTCACCTTTGGCTATCGTGCTCGGTAAAGACATCGCAGGGCAACCGGTGGTGGCTGATTTAGGCAAAATGCCTCACTTGCTGGTAGCAGGTACGACCGGCTCGGGTAAGTCAGTTGGGGTGAATGCAATGATCCTCAGCATCTTGTATAAAGCGACACCAGATGAAGTGCGCTTTATCATGATTGACCCGAAAATGCTTGAGTTATCGGTCTATGAAGGCATTCCGCATTTGTTAACCGGTGTTGTCACTGACATGAAGGATGCTGCGAATGCATTACGTTGGTGTGTCGGTGAGATGGAACGGCGCTATAAGCTAATGTCTGCTTTAGGTGTCCGTAATCTTGCGGGCTACAACGAGCGCGTAGCGCAAGCTGAAGCGATGGGGCGGCCGATTCCAGATCCATTCTGGAAGCCATCCGATAGTATGGACATCTCACCGCCAATGTTGGTGAAACTGCCTTATATCGTGGTGATGGTGGACGAGTTCGCTGACCTGATGATGACCGTGGGAAAAAAAGTTGAAGAGCTGATTGCCCGTCTGGCACAGAAAGCGCGTGCTGCCGGTATCCACCTTGTTCTGGCTACCCAACGTCCGTCAGTTGATGTGATAACCGGTTTGATTAAGGCTAACATCCCTACACGTATCGCCTTTACGGTTTCCAGTAAAATTGACTCCCGAACCATCCTGGATCAGGGGGGCGCTGAATCGCTGTTGGGGATGGGGGATATGCTGTATATGGCACCGAACTCTTCAATTCCTGTGCGTGTGCATGGTGCCTTTGTCCGTGATCAGGAAGTACATGCTGTGGTAAATGATTGGAAAGCCCGTGGTCGTCCTCAGTACATTGAGAGTATTATCAGTGGTGGAGATGAGGGTGAAGGCGGCAGCCTTGGGTTGGACAGTGATGAAGAGCTGGATCCACTGTTCGATCAGGCGGTCAGCTTTGTGCTGGAGAAACGCCGTGCGTCTATCTCTGGCGTTCAGCGCCAATTCCGAATCGGTTATAATCGTGCTGCTCGTATTATTGAGCAAATGGAAGCTCAGCAAATTGTGAGTACGCCGGGCCATAACGGCAATCGTGAAGTTTTGGCTCCGCCACCTCATGAATAATCGCTTGTTCTGAAGCAGTTAACATAGACAGGGCCGCATTGCGGCCCTTATGCAAAAAAGCGTGACCCCATATTTATCAGTGAATTTTATAAGGTATTTAGAATAATGAAAAAACTGCTTGTTGCTTGCTGTCTGTTATCTGGCTTGATTTCAACGTCAGTTTTGGCAGATGCCAGCTCTGACTTGCAAGGTCGCCTAAGTAAGGTGAATAGTTTCCATGCTAACTTCTCGCAGAAAGTCACCACCGCTGATGGTGCGGCAGTGCAGGAAGGTGAAGGTGAACTGTGGGTTAAACGGCCCAATCTTTTTAACTGGCATATGACTTCACCAGATGAGAGTGTCCTGATTTCCGATGGTGAGACATTGTGGTTCTACAATCCATTTGTTGAGCAGGCGACGGCAACTTGGTTAAAAAATGCGACTGGCAATACCCCGTTCATGCTGATTACGCGCAACAATCCAGATGATTGGAAGCAATACAATGTGAAGCAAAAAGGCGACGATTTCGAGCTGACGCCAAAAAGTGCAAGCGGTAATCTGAAGCAATTTGCGATTACTGTGACACCAACAGGTACGATCAAAAGCTTTACTGCGGTTGAGCAGGATGGGCAGCGCAGTGCCTATACGCTTAAAGGGCAACAGAATAGCTCAGCGGATGCCAGCAAATTTAAATTTACCCTACCTAAAGGTGTGACGCTGGACGACCAGCGGCAGTGAGGTTTGTGTGAGTAATATGTCCCTCGATTTCTCCCAAAATGAGTTTCAACCACTGGCCGCGCGGATGCGGCCTTTGACGTTGGATCAATATATTGGTCAGCAGCATCTGCTGGCTCCGGGTAAACCGCTACCGCGGGCAATCGTTGCCGGGCAGTTACACTCCATGATCCTCTGGGGGCCACCGGGAACCGGCAAAACCACCTTAGCAGAAGTGATTGGCCGTTATGGTCAAGCAGACGTTGAGCGTATTTCTGCGGTGACTTCTGGCATAAAAGAGATCCGCGAAGCTATCGAACGGGCTCGACAAAATAGGGACGCAGGGCGGCGCACGATACTATTTGTGGATGAAGTTCATCGTTTCAATAAAAGTCAGCAGGATGCATTTTTACCCCATATTGAAGATGGCACAATCACCTTTATCGGTGCTACCACTGAAAACCCTTCGTTTGAACTAAATTCAGCTTTGCTCTCCCGTGCGCGCGTCTATTTGCTGAAGTCGCTTACGGCTGCTGATATCGAAAAAGTGATTGATCAAGCGATGTCAGATAGTCAACGTGGCTATGGTGGGCAGAACATCAAGTTACTCGATGAAACCCGCCGGATGATGTCTGAACTGGTGGGCGGAGATGCTCGCCGCGCCTTGAACAGCCTAGAAATGATGGCAGATATGGCCGAAATTGATGCCAATGGGGTACGTGTATTAACCCCTGATTTGCTCAAAGAAGTTTCTGGTGAACGGAGTGCTCGCTTTGATAATAAAGGTGATCGTTATTACGATTTGATTTCGGCAGTACATAAATCTATTCGTGGCTCAGCTCCTGATGCTGCCTTGTATTGGTATGCACGGATTATCACTGCGGGTGGTGATCCGCTGTACGTTGCACGGCGCTTGCTGGCCATTGCGTCAGAAGATGTTGGGAACGCAGATCCACGGGCCATGCAAGTTGCTATCTCCGCATGGGATTGTTTTACCCGTGTCGGCCCAGCAGAAGGTGAGCGAGCAATTGCTCAAGCGATTGTGTATCTGGCCTGCGCACCGAAAAGTAACGCAGTTTACACCGCGTTTAAAGCCGCGATGCAGGATGCGCGTGACAAACCTGACTTTGATGTGCCAGAACATCTGCGCAATGCACCGACCAAATTGATGAAAGAAATGGGGTTGGGTGCGGAGTACCGCTACGCGCATGATGAACAGCATGCCTACGCCGCAGGTGAGAACTATTTCCCGCCTGAAATGGCCGCTACCCGCTACTATTCTCCATCGTCCCGAGGCTTGGAAGGGAAAATCGGTGAAAAGCTGGCATGGTTGGCTGAGCAGGATCAAAATAGCCCGATAAAACGCTACCGCTAGCCTTGCCGTTGCGGTAAGGTTAGCGCTATAACTGCTTGGTAAGTGGCTGTTTACACCACTTTAACCGCTTACAGCGTTAAATTCGCTTTCACTAACCATTTATGCCCGATATTCATATATGAGGGTATATCCATAACTACAAGCACAGGACTAGCATGCTCGATCCCAATATGCTGCGCAATGAGCTAGACGCAGTCGCCGAAAGACTGGCTCGCAGAGGTTTTAAACTTGATGTTGAGATGTTGCGCCAACAAGAAGAGCGCCGCAAAGTTTTACAGGTTGAAACAGAAAGTCTGCAAGCAGAACGTAACGCCCGATCGAAATTGATTGGTGCGGCCAAGGCGCGTGGCGAAGATATCGAACCATTGCGTTTAGAAGTCAATGTGCTGGGTGAAAAACTGGATGCCGCTAAGGTCGAACTGGATAAGTTGCAAAACGAAATCCGTGACTTGGCTTTGTCAATTCCAAACCTGCCAGATGATTCTGTGCCCGTTGGCAAAGATGAAAATGACAACCTTGAAGTCAGCCGTTGGGGTGAACCACGTAAGTATGACTTTGAGGTGAGAGATCACGTTTCCTTGGGTGAAATGGCCGGTGGCCTTGATTTCGCTGCTGCGGTGAAACTGACGGGTGCGCGTTTTGTGGTGATGAAAGGGCAAATTGCTCGCATGCACCGTGCGCTGTCTCAGTTTATGCTGGACTTGCATACCGAGAAACATGGCTATCAAGAAGCTTACGTTCCTTATTTGGTCAACCATGCCACGTTGTATGGTACTGGTCAGTTGCCAAAATTTGGCGAGGACTTGTTCCACACCAAACCACTGGAAGAAGAATCAGATAGCAGCAACTATGCTTTGATTCCTACGGCTGAAGTCCCGCTGACTAACTTAATTCGTGATGAGATTCTGGAAGAAGAATCCTTGCCATTGAAAATGACCGCGCATACGCCATGCTTCCGTTCAGAAGCGGGTTCTTATGGTCGTGATACTCGTGGCTTAATTCGTATGCATCAATTCGATAAAGTCGAGATGGTGCAGATAACACGCCCTGAAGATTCAATGGCGGCACTGGAAGAGTTGACCGGCCATGCAGAGAAAGTGCTGCAGTTACTGGAATTACCGTACCGTAAAGTGCTGCTCTGTACCGGGGATATGGGCTTTGGTTCCAGCAAGACTTACGATCTGGAAGTATGGTTACCGGCACAAGATACCTACCGTGAAATCTCTTCATGCTCAAACTGTTGGGACTTCCAAGCGCGCCGTATGCAAGCACGTTGCCGTAATAAAACAGATAGAAAGACCCGTTTGGTGCATACATTGAATGGTTCTGGTCTGGCTGTTGGCCGTACCTTAGTGGCGGTATTGGAAAACTACCAACAGGCTGATGGCCGTATCCAAGTACCGGAAGTCTTGCGCCCATATATGGGTGGTCTTGAGTTTATCGGTTAATAGGGACGAGTGAGTAAAAAGTGGCTGATTGAAAATTACTGCTTCTATCATTTATTCGTTATAAAGCGCCCTCGGGCGCTTTTTCTTTTTCAGAATACGGCTTCGAGCCCCGTTCGCTTATCGTCGGGCAAACCAGCATATTGTGCTATTCCCATCAGAGCGGTAATTGACTTTTTTATCACCAGTGGCATGATGCGCTCACTCTCATCGTTTCGACGGTTTTTCTTTAATCATGTCCGCATATTCTCGCCCGGTGCTACTTTTGCTCTGTGGGCTTTTGTTGTTTACGATTTCTATCGCGGTTTTAAATACATTGGTTCCTTTGTGGTTATCCCATCAACAGTTGCCGACTTGGCAAGTGGGGATGGTTAGCTCATCCTATTTTACGGGGAACTTAGTTGGAACACTGGTTGCTGGGCGCTTAATTCAAGGATTAGGATTTAATCGCAGTTATCACTATTCCTGCATTTTATTTGCTCTAGCGACCTGTGGCCTCATGCTATCAGTCGATTTTTGGAGCTGGTTGGGGTGGCGCTTCTTCGCTGGCGTAGCTTGTGCACTGATTTGGGTGATTGTCGAAAGCGCTTTACTACGTAGCGGCACGTTAACCAACCGCGGGCAACTGTTGGCCGCTTATATGATGGTTTACTATTTGGGAACCGTGACTGGGCAATTGTTGCTGGGTGTGGTGTCGACAAAACTGCTCAATGTTATTCCGTGGGTCAGTGCATTAGTCATTACTGCGATGTTGCCGCTCTTGTTTGCTCATTTCTCACATCAGGAGGGGAGTGAATCCTCTCACGTCGCTATTTGGCCGATGCTAAAGCGCCGTAGCGCACGTTTGGGCATCAATGGTTGCATTATCTCAGGTGTCCTATTAGGTTCGCTCTATGGGCTGCTGCCGTTGTATTTATCCCATCAAGGAATGAGCGATGCCAGTGTAGGATGGTGGATGGCTTTACTGGTAAGTTCTGGGATTATCGGTCAATGGCCGATTGGTAAAATGGCAGACCGTTATGGCCGTTTATTGGTGCTGCGGATTCAGGTGTTTGTGGTGATCTTGGGGAGTGTTGCCATCCTGGGTCATTACGCCTTGGCGCCGGCGTTATTTATTCTAGGATGCGCGGGTTTTACTCTTTATCCAGTCGCGATGGCGTGGGCGTGCGAAAAAGCCAGTGCTGACGAATTAGTAGCGATGAATCAGGCGCTTTTGATGAGTTATACCATCGGTAGTCTGACCGGCCCGACCATGACTTCATTGCTGATGCAGCGTTACTCAGACAATTTATTGTTCATCATGATTGCTGGCGTCGCGTTGGTGTATTTGATGATGTTGTTGCGTAAGCCAGATCAGCAGCAAACACCTTTTGCCGCGATTTAACGGCTAAAATAATGCCGCCAGTCGGGTATCCAACGGGCGGCATTGATTGAATATTATTTTGTTTGGCTAGAGTCAGCCGCAAGGCGGTTTTTAGTAGATTACTTTGTGGCCATAGCTTTCCAGAATACCTTTCACGCGGTCCATAATCTCCGCAGTTGGAGGTTTTACCCCATCCAACTTGTATTCTTCGCCCATCGCAATCCACTTATGCTTACCTAACTCATGATAAGGCAGCAGCTCTATCTTCTCGATATTGGTCATGTTCTGGGTAAACTCACCCAACATATGTGCCGATTTATCATCGTCTGACCAACCCGGTACTACCACATAGCGGACCCAAGTTTTCTGGTTACGTTTTGCCAAATAGCGGGCAAACTCCAGCGTACGGTGATTGGACACGCCCACCAAATTCTGATGTACGCTGTCATCCATTTGTTTCAAGTCCAGCATCACTAAATCGGTCGCATCGAGTAATTCATCGATAACCGGATCATAACGGCGGACAAAACCGTTCGTGTCCAGACAAGTGTGAATACCTTCTTCGTGGCATGCACGGAACCAATCGCGAACAAATTCAGCCTGTAAGATGGCTTCTCCGCCGGAAGCGGTCACACCGCCGCCAGAAGCATTCATAAAGTGGCGATAGGTAACGGCTTCTTTGACCAATTCTTCAACGGTAACTTCTTTACCGCCATGGGTGTCCCAAGTATCACGGTTATGGCAATACAGGCAACGCATCAAACAACCCTGGAAGAAGACGATAAATCGAATACCAGGGCCATCAACGGTGCCACAGGATTCAAATGAGTGAATGCGGCCAAGTACGGACATTGCAGGTTACTCCAATACTGAATAAATAAAGGCCCCACTAAGGTGGAGCCTTTAGTCTAATCTATTTTAGTTATGACTGTCATACTTCAAACTGCAAGTGAGTAGGTTGTTTTCGATTACCCAGCGACTTATTGGTATAAGCCACTGGTGATACTCTGTTACAGCCTACCTGCAACTCGAATTATTTAAGGTCTAAAACTTATATCGACTGAGTAAATGTACGTGTAATAACGTCTTGCTGTTGTTCTTTCGTCAGCGAGTTAAAACGAACAGCGTAACCTGATACACGGATAGTCAATTGCGGATATTTTTCCGGATTTTCCATCGCATCTAACAGCATTTCACGGTTCATGACGTTCACGTTCAGGTGTTGGCCACCTTCGATAGACGCTTCGTGATGGAAGTAACCATCCATCAGACCCGCCAAGTTCGCTTTACGAACTTCATCGTCTTTACCCAGTGCGTTTGGCACGATAGAGAAGGTATAAGAAATACCATCTTTAGCGTAAGCAAACGGCAGTTTAGCAACGGAAGTCAGAGAGGCAACAGCACCTTTCTGATCACGGCCATGCATTGGGTTCGCACCTGGACCGAATGGCGCACCCGCGCGGCGACCATCTGGAGTGTTACCGGTTTTCTTACCATAAACCACGTTAGAGGTAATGGTCAGCACTGACTGAGTGGCAACAGCGCCACGGTAAGTACGCAGCTTCTGAATTTTCTTCATGAAGCGCTCAACCAGGTCACAAGCAATGTCATCTACACGTGAGTCGTTGTTACCAAACTGTGGATATTCGCCTTCGATATTGAAGTCGATAGCCAAGCCATCAGCATCACGAATGGTGCTTACTTTGGCGTATTTGATAGCAGAGAGTGAGTCAGCCGCAACAGACAGACCTGCGATACCACATGCCATAGTACGGTAAACATCACGGTCATGCAGTGCCATCAACGCAGCTTCATAGCTGTATTTATCATGCATGTAGTGAATGATGTTCAGCGAGGTCACGTATTGTTTGGCCAGCCAATCCATAAAGTGATCCATGCGATCCATGACTTTGTCATAGTCCAGCACTTCATCCATCATTGGTGCTTCTTTAGGACCAACTTGGATTTTCAGTTTTTCGTCAACACCGCCGTTGATTGCGTACAACATGGTTTTTGCCAAGTTTGCACGAGCACCGAAGAACTGCATTTGTTTACCGACAATCATCGGGCTAACACAACAAGCGATAGCATAGTCATCGTTGTTGAAGTCAGGGCGCATCAGATCATCGTTTTCATACTGTACAGATGAAGTATCGATAGACACTTTAGCTGCGTATTTTTTGAAGTTCAGTGGCAGTTTTTCAGACCACAGAATGGTCATGTTCGGCTCTGGAGATGGCCCCATGGTGTACAGGGTATTCAAGAAGCGGAAGCTGGTTTTAGTCACCAGAGTACGGCCATCAACACCCATACCGGCTAGAGACTCAGTTGCCCAAATTGGGTCACCAGAGAATAGCTCATCATACTCAGGGGTACGCAGGAAGCGAACCATACGCAGTTTCATCACCAAATGGTCGATTAATTCCTGCGCTTCGATTTCAGTCAGTTTGCCTGCTTTCATGTCACGTTCGATATAAACGTCAAGGAAAGTAGAAACACGACCGAAGGACATTGCTGCGCCGTTCTGGGATTTAACCGCAGCTAAGTAGCCGAAGTAAGTCCACTGTACTGCTTCACGGGCATTTGTTGCTGGACCGGAGATATCGCAACCATATTTAGCTGCCATTTGTTTGATCTGATTCAGAGCACGATGCTGTTCAGCAATTTCTTCGCGCAACTGGATAGTCATTTCCAGGTCTTTACCGTTCTCCAGATCATCCTGTAAAGAGTTGAACTGAGCCAGTTTGTCTTTCATCAGGAAGTCGATACCGTAAACGGCTACGCGACGATAGTCACCGATGATACGGCCACGGCCATAAGCATCTGGCAAACCTGTCAATACGCCAGATTTACGGCAGTTCAGGATGTCTTTGGTGTAAACGTCAAACACACCTTGGTTGTGTGTTTTACGGTAATCGGTAAAGACTTTTTTCAGTTGCGGGTCAAGTTCACGACCGTAAACTTTGCAAGAGCCTTCAACCATTTTGATGCCGCCGAATGGGATCAGAGCACGTTTTAATGGTTTTTCAGTCTGCAAACCAACGATAGTTTCCAGATCTTTATTGATATAACCAGCATCATGGGAAGTGATGGTCGCAACAACGTCGGTATCGAAATCAACTGGCGCATGAGTGCGGTTTTCCAGTTTGATCCCTTCCATGACTTGCGCCCACAGCTTGTCGGTTGCTTCGGTAGAGCCGGCAAGGAAGGACTCATCACCTTCATAAGGGGTATAGTTCTTTTGGATGAAGTCACGAACGTTTACTTCGTTCTGCCAGTCACCCTGGGTAAAACCTTGCCATGCTTTGGCCAATTTCTCATTAAGTTCGGTCATAATGCATCTACCTTTTAATGTTAATTTCTTCGAAAACCGTGTGCGGCCACACTTAGTGTTGCTGGTCACCGCGCAGATAAATTACCCAGTAAGTTAAACCAACCAATAATCCGCCACCAATGATGTTGCCGATAGTGACTGGAATCAGGTTATTAATGACAAAGTTACTTACAGTTAGGTTAGCAAAGTGCTCTGGTGCTGTTCCTATGGATTGCCAAAACTCAGGCGAAGCGGAGTTTTTAATCACAATCCCCATAGGAATCATAAACATATTGGCGATGCTATGCTCAAATCCGCTGGCAACAAACATGCCCACCGGTAGAATCATCGCAAACATTTTGTCCATTATGGTACGGCCGGAGTAACTCATCCAAACCGCCAAGCAAACCATCAAGTTTGCCAAAATCCCCAAACAGACTGCTTCAATAAAAGTATGGTGCAATTTGTGGTCAGCTGTTTGCAGGACATTTAGCCCCCATTGACCATTTGCCACTGTGTATTGGCCAGCGAACCAGATGAGTGCAACGAAGAAGAGTGCCCCGAAAAGGTTCCCAATATAGACATTAACCCAGTTGCAGCCCAGTTGACGCCAAGTAATACGACCACTGGCTTTAGCAACAGTTGTCAGTACAGTAGAAGTGAAAAGGTCGCCCCCACACACTACTACTAACATTAGCCCCAAGGAGAAACAAATACCACCCACTAACTTGGCAAAACCAAAAGGCACGCCAGCAGTACCGGTAGTCGCTGTAATATAAAAAACAAACGCAATTGAAATAAACACACCAGCAGTAATCGCTAAATAAAACGTTTTTAGCGGATGCTTGGTGGCTTTGTAGACACCGGCATCTTCGGCTACTTTAGCCATCGCCGCAGGTAATAAGGCATCGAAGGGGTTGTCAGCTTTCACACTAACTCTCTCTTAAGGGTTAATAAAGCACAACGAGATACTAGCAAAGCAGTATAGCGTGAAAATTGATGTGGATCATATTGCGTGAGTTTAGTTACGGGTAAATCATTATAAAATGTGTGGGTAATAACACTAATGCTTTGATTATAAACGTAAAAAATTATTTTAATATTTACAAAAAATTTTGATTGAGAGGTTTTGATGCCACTCGGAAGGTTAATCAATAAGGGGGGTTGTAGTTATTTTTATTATTAGCGTTAATAAAAAATTAACTATTTATTCACCTTTTTGTCTGCTTTTTCTCTTCAGCTAATAATAATTGTTTAATAGTGCTGCTTATCAGCAGAAACGGCGTCAGAAAATAACGTTTTTTTATGACAAAAACAATTGTTGAACTCAGTAATTGATGCTTATTTGGGATGGGAATAAATGCAACGATAAATAATCGGATTTTCAAGAGAGCATTTCCCGCCAATTATTGATTAATCAGCGGGAGAATGAAGTTTTACTCGCCTTTAGCCCAGTAGCTGCGTTTGGCTGCCTGCAATTTGTCATAAGCACCGAGCAGTGCTTGATGCGCAGGTAATGCTTTCAGGTCTTCATCTACACTGAACAGGCCGTGGAAGCGTTCTTCGCCTGCTAAGACAGCAGAGGCAGCCTCTACGGCTTCTGCACCATACATTTTCACGAATGCGCTGTGATATTGCATCGGTTCACGATCAGGTTCTTGAGTCAGCAACAAGAGGGTTTGCAGACAACGGTAATAGTTGGCCTGTTTTGCCGTGAAGACAGAAGAGTTGAAGTCCTGCGTCCATTCAAGCCAAATGAGCCCAAGCTCTAGGTCGCCGCCTGCTAACGCCAACATCGATTTCAGCTCACCAACTCGCAGGGTATACCAGCCGTTATCTTTGCCGCTCGCGATACCCAATAACTCACGTACGCGGGCAAAATCATCTAGCCCTTCGTCATCGAGCTGCTGGATGAGTTCCAAATACTGCGCAGGCTGCCAATCGCTATCAGGTAGGGCCAACAAGGTGTCACGCAGGTGAACACCCATGGTGTTGTTTGCCATCAGCAAGTCTTCTGCTGGGTAGATATCAGACATACCGGGTACCAGAATACGGCAAGCGTAAACACCCAGATGTTCGTAGTCTGCGATATACACTTGCGCATCTTCTTGTTTGAAGATAGCCATCAAAGTCGCGAACTCTTCTTCGGTGGTACCTTTAAAGCTCCAGTCAACAAATGGATAGTCGGCATCTTCTTTAAACATATCCCAACTGATCAAACCGCTTGAATCGATAAAATGTGTTTCCAGATTGGTATGCTCAGCCACTTCTTCGTCATCAAACGTAGGCGCAGTAAAGACATCCAGATCTTTTAGGCTGCGGCCTTGTAGTAACTCGGTCACCGTACGTTCCAGCGCCACACCAAAATCTGGGTGTGCACCGAACGAAGCAAAACAGGTACCGTTTGATGGGTTAAACAACACCACACAGATAACCGGATATGCGCCGCCTAAAGAAGCATCATAAGAGAGGATCGGGAAACCTTCGTCCTCCAACTTAGCGATAGCTTCCACCACGCCCGGATAGCGATTAAGCACCTCGGCTGGAATTTCCGGCAAGCTGATAGATTCCGCAATAATGCGATTTTTCACATTACGTTCAAAAACTTCCGACAGCGCCTGTACTCGGGCTTCATTTGCTGTATTGCCAGCAGACATGCCGTTTGAAACATACAGGTTGCCAATGATGTTCATTGGAATATAGACGGTTTCTAAATCTGACTGGCGGGTAAATGGCAGCGAGCAAATACCACGTTTGGCATTACCTGATTGCAAATCAACCAAATCACTGGCGACTAATTCCTGTTCTGGATCGTAAAACGCCAGCAGATGTTCATCCAAAATGCCTTCCGGCAGTAAATCATCTTCAGGAATCGGGAACCATTTTTCATTTGGGTAATGAACAAAATCACCTTCTGCGATGGCTTTGCCTAAATAGAAATCGGCAAAGAAATAGTTAGTGGACAAACGCTCAAAATATTCACCCAAGGCTGATGCCAGTGCTGCTTTTTTGCTAGCACCTTTGCCGTTGGTGAAGCACAACGGACAATCGCGGTCGCGGATATGTACCGACCAAACGTGAGGAACAGGGTTGAGCCAAGAGGCTTCTTCGATATTAAAACCGAGGTCAGTCAGTTTTTGCTGAAAGCGAGAAATGGAGTCTTCCAGTGCAGCATCTTTGCCGGGGATAAAGGTTTGGGTCATGGTCATCACTTTTTGGCGGTACTAAAAACGCGCAATCATACGGGGTTTTAGTTAATAGCTCCACGTATTCCTAAAGTACAGTAATTGTCACAGTTTTATTATGGATATTCCGGATAATTCGCTAGCTTATAAATCATGGAGTCATAATTATGGAATCTATAAAGCTAACGGTATTAGCTGGTATTTTAGCAGGGATCAGCGGTTCGGCCTTTGCATTGCCCAACATTACTTTATTGGCAACCGGAGGAACTATCGCGGGTGGTGGTGATTCAGCCACCAAATCCAATTATACCGCCGGTAAACTGGGGGTTGATGCCTTGGTCAATGCGGTACCAGAAATGAAAAAACTGGCGAATATTCAAGGCGAGCAAGTCGTGAATATTGGTTCTCAAGATATGAATGATGAAGTCTGGCTGAAATTGGCGAAAAAAATTAATGCCGATTGTGCCAAAACAGACGGATTCGTCATTACTCATGGTACCGATACGCTGGAAGAAACAGCCTATTTCCTCGATTTAACGGTGAAGTGCGATAAGCCTGTGGTCATGGTTGGGGCGATGCGGCCGGCCACGGCACTTGGCGCTGATGGTCCACTAAATCTCTATAATGCGGTGGTGGTTGCCAGCGATGAGAACTCAGCCAAACGTGGCGTCTTGGTTGCCATGAATGATCAGGTGCTCTCGGGCCGTGATGTCATGAAAACCAATACGACATCGGTCCAAACTTTCCAGTCACCGAATACCGGATCGTTAGGGTATATCTATGATGGTAAGGTGAATTATCTTCATCAACCCGAGCCAAGACAACCTGCTTTCGATATCAGTAACCTGAATACCTTGCCGAAGGTCGGTATTGTTTATAACTATGCCAACGCTTCTGATTTACCAGCTAAAGCATTGATCGCAGATGGTTATAAAGGCATTGTTAGTGCAGGTGTCGGCAACGGTAATCTCTACCATTCGGTGTTCGATACGCTGGCGACGGCTGCTCATAACGGTGTTGCCGTTGTACGCTCATCCCGAGTACCGACAGGTTCCACGACTGAAGATGCAGAAGTTGATGACACCAAATACGGTTTTGTCGCCTCTGGCTCCCTCAACCCGCAAAAAGCACGTGTATTACTGCAACTGGCATTAACTCAAACGCAAAAACCTCAAGAAATCCAACAGTTGTTCCACAAATATTAATCCAGTTGCTCATTGAGCGAGTCAATCTTCGACGGAGGCTTCGGCCTCCGTTTCTATTTTGTTACCGCTAATCTGAATTAAAACGTCAATACCTAGTTGCCAGCTACCTTTAATAGGTAAGAGTTCACTACCAGGTAAGAAGCCACTGGGCTTTAACTTGCGTTTAAGGCGATAGGATAACAATAGAATGCAAACTTTTGATTTCAACCGGATGGCGCTGGATAAATTCCCTATCGAATTTCTCGCTGAAGTGGGTATTCGGTGCTTATTCACCTTTGTGCTGGTTTTTTTATTTCTCAAACTGAGCGGCCGACGTGGTGTACGGCAGATGTCGCTATTTGAAGTGGTGATCATTCTGACGTTGGGTTCAGCCGCCGGTGACGTCACCTTTTATGATGATGTGCCACTCTTACCTGTGGTCATGGTATTTATCAGCATCATGCTTTTGTATCGCCTAGCCACTTATCTGATGTCACGCAGTGAAAAAATCCAACAATGGATGGAAGGCAAGCCCCTCATCATCGTCAGTGATGGCGTATTTGTTTGGAAAACGATGCAACAGGAAAATATCACCCATGACGAGTTTTTTATGGAGTTACGCCAGCAAGGTGTCGAACATCTTGGCCAAGTGCGCCTCGGCATTCTAGAGGTGAACGGTGCGATCAGTGTTTTTTTCTTCTCCGATGATCAAGTCAAGCCAGGCCTGCCCGTACTACCAAAATGCTGTATTAGACCGTTCACGACGATTGAGAAATCGGGCGAGTATGCTTGCAGTCAATGTAGCTTAATTCTTTCGCTCGCCAGAGATACCCAAGCGACATGCCAGCGCTGTGGTCATCACCATTGGGTAGAGGCTTTGCACCATCAACGGGCAAAATGAGTTATCTATCATGCTGTAAAGCCATGCTAAGACCGCTTTTAGTGAATAACTTCAAGATAATAATAAGATATGGCACGGTCTGCTGCTGATGAGGTTGAAAGTTTCCCTCGCGATGGCGAATAACCATTGCAGCAGGCGGACTCGAATGATAAAACCGAGTGATGGGTTATAACGATGGCAATCTCAGTAGAGTGTGGTGAGGGGAAATGACACAGGTTTATAATTTTAGCGCTGGTCCAGCGATGCTACCGGTTGAAGTTTTACGTCGTGCGGAACAAGAATTACGTAACTGGCATGGCCTTGGAACGTCGGTGATGGAAATTAGTCACCGCAGTAAAGAGTTTATACAGGTCGCTGAAGAGGCAGAAAAAGATCTGCGCGACCTGATGCAGATTCCGGCTAATTATAAAGTGTTATTCTGCCATGGTGGCGCGCGTGCGCAATTTGCCGCAGTACCACTGAATCTGCTGGGCGACAGTAAAAGTGCTGATTATATTGACGGCGGATATTGGGCGCACAGTGCAGTAAAAGAAGCACAAAAATACTGCACACCGAATGTTATCGATGTCACGACTCACGATAACGGCCTGACAGGTATTCAGCCCATGAAGCAATGGAAATTGAGTGGTAATGCAGCCTATGTGCATTACTGCCCGAATGAAACTATTGACGGTGTGGCTATCAACGAAGAACCTGATTTCGGCGACAAAATTGTCGTTGCAGATTATTCCTCATCCATCCTTTCTCGCCCGATTGATGTCAGCCGCTATGGCGTCATTTATGCTGGTGCTCAGAAAAACATTGGTCCGGCAGGTCTGACGGTGGTGATCGTTCGTGACGATTTATTAGGTAAAGCTCGTATAGAGTTACCGTCGATCCTTGATTATAAAGTGTTGGCTGAGAACGACTCGATGTTTAATACCCCACCGACCTTTGCTTGGTATCTCTCTGGCTTAGTCTTCAAATGGTTGAAAGAGCAGGGTGGTTTGGGTGCGATGGAAAAACGTAATCAGGCTAAGGCCGAGTTACTCTATGGCGCGATTGATAAGACGGGGTTCTACCGCAACCAAGTTGCGATTGCTAACCGTTCTTGGATGAATGTCCCCTTCCAAATGGCCGATGCTTCATTGGACAAAGTGTTCTTGAGTGAAGCTGAAGCACAAGGCTTGCAAGCGCTGAAAGGCCATCGTGTTGCAGGGGGGATGCGTGCCTCTATCTATAACGCCATGCCAATTGAAGGCGTTAAAGCATTAACAGATTTTATGGCTGACTTTGAACGTCGCCATGGTTGATCTCTCGGGGCGGATGTCAGCCTCAACGAATGTGTAATACCTTATTTTGATTGTTATTTAATCTGCCATAACGACAGCCCCGACCTATACGGGGCTGTTGATCATTGAAGACTGGAGAGTGCTTTACCCATGCTGGAATCCCTGACGTTACAACCCATTGCCCTGATTAATGGCACCGTTAATTTACCCGGTTCTAAAAGTGTTTCTAACCGTGCACTTCTTCTGGCCGCGCTGGCCGAAGGGACAACCCAGCTCAATAACCTGTTAGACAGTGATGACATTCGTCACATGCTCAATGCGCTGCAAGCACTGGGTGTCAATGTTCGCCTTTCTGCGGATCGCACCCGTTGCGAAGTTGATGGTGTCGGTGGCAAGTTAACCGCGAGTCAACCCTTGGAACTGTTTTTAGGGAATGCGGGAACGGCAATGCGACCATTAGCCGCTGCATTGTGCCTGGGCAATAACGATATCGTACTCACTGGCGAACCCCGAATGAAAGAGCGGCCCATTGGTCATCTGGTTGATGCATTACGTCAAGGTGGTGCTCAGATAGATTATCTGGAGCAAGAAAACTACCCGCCACTGCGTCTACGTGGGGGCTTTCACGGCGGCAAACTGACAGTTGATGGCAGTGTTTCAAGCCAATTTTTGACCGCACTACTTATGACTGCACCATTGGCTGAACAGGACACGGATATTCAGATCCAAGGTGAACTGGTTTCTAAACCTTATATCGACATTACTCTGCATCTGATGAGTGCCTTTGGCGTGAAGGTTGAACATGAAAACTATCAGGTTTTCCATATTAAAGGCGGACAAACTTATCGTACGCCGGGCACTTATTTAGTTGAAGGTGATGCTTCTTCGGCCTCCTATTTCTTAGCCGCCGCCGCCATTAAAGGCGGTACAGTGCGCGTGACAGGTATTGGTAAGAAAAGTGTGCAGGGTGATACCAAATTCGCCGATGTGCTGGAAAAAATGGGCGCAAACGTGACTTGGGGTGACGACTATATTGAGTGTAGTCGTGGTGAGTTGCATGGCATTGATATGGACATGAACCATATCCCTGATGCTGCGATGACAATCGCGACAACAGCGCTATTTGCCAAGGGCCCGACGATTATTCGTAATATCTATAACTGGCGAGTCAAAGAAACTGACCGTTTAACGGCGATGGCAACTGAACTGAGAAAAGTGGGCGCGCAAGTTGAAGAAGGTGACGACTTTATTCGCGTCGTGCCTCCCGTGCAGTTAACCACCGCAGAAATCGGTACGTATAATGACCACCGTATGGCGATGTGTTTCTCGCTGGTGGCGTTATCAGATATACCGATCACTATCCTTGACCCTAAATGTACCGCGAAAACGTTCCCCGATTATTTCGAACAGTTGGCCCGTTTGAGCCAGCTCGCCTAGCCATAGATTATCTGTTTAATCAGTCTGATGATGGGCACCACTGGGTGCTCATCTTTTAGGTGAGAGAGGTGGCTCATACCCAATGATCACCCACCACTTCCATTAATAATAAAAATTTTTTCTGGCGAACCTTCCCATCTCTTCTACACTCCTGCCACTACCATGGTCTTATTTTCAGCAAGTAAACCACGGTGGGGTAACAGTTCACATCGATGCGGCGTATAATGTTGCTCCTGTGTTTGCCCGATGGGGTAGACAAGAGGTTTTGCCTACCGTAAAGGAGAGAGAAATGGCGGCGATAGCCCCGGTGATTACCGTTGATGGGCCTAGTGGTGCAGGTAAAGGCACGCTTTGCAAAGCACTGGCTGAATCGTTGGACTGGCGTTTGCTAGATTCTGGTGCGATTTACCGTGTTTTAGCTTTAGCGGCACTGCATCATCAGGTTGATATCAACACCGAAGAGGCATTGGTTCCACTTGCCGCACATCTCGATGTTCGCTTTGTCTCGCAAAATGGGCAGCTAAAAGTCATTTTAGAAGGTGAGGATGTCAGCAACGAGATCCGTACCGAAACAGTAGGAAACACGGCCTCTCAGGCGGCGGCTTTTCCGCGGGTCCGAGAGGCGTTATTGCGCCGCCAGCGGGCATTTCGTGAAGCGCCCGGTCTAATTGCTGATGGCCGCGATATGGGAACAGTAGTCTTTCCTGATGCGCCGGTAAAAATATTTCTTGATGCAAGTTCGCAAGAACGCGCACATCGACGTATGCTACAGTTGCAGGAAAAGGGGTTTAATGTTAACTTTGAACGTCTTTTGTCCGAGATACAGGAGCGAGATGATCGCGATCGTAATCGGTCTATTGCGCCTTTAGTCCCTGCTGCAGATGCATTAGTACTGGATTCTACCAGTATGTCTATCGAGCAAGTGATTGAACAGGCGCTGGCTTATGCCCAACGAATTCTTGCATTGCCGTTAAAAAAATAACGTCAATGCAGTTAAAACTGAGCTCTCAATAATGTATTTTTTAATTAAAATTATTCTTGATGAGCACTTGAAACCTTGCTGCAAGGATATGTGGCGAGGCATGTGAAACAACCCCATCCGGCGGGATGCTAGATGGACGTTAAACTTAAGAATCCTGAAGATCATAAACATGACAGAATCTTTTGCTCAACTCTTTGAAGAATCCCTGAAAACAATTGAAACACGTCCGGGCTCTATCGTCCGTGGTGTTGTTGTTTCTATCGATAAAGATATCGTACTGGTTGACGCCGGTCTGAAATCTGAGTCAGCAATTCCAGCAGAACAGTTCAAGAACGCGCAAGGCGAACTGGAAATTCAAGTCGGCGATGAAGTTGACGTTGCACTGGACGCTGTTGAAGACGGCTTCGGTGAAACTCTGCTGTCCCGTGAGAAAGCTAAGCGTCACGAAGCATGGCTGATGCTGGAAAAGGCTTACGAAGAAGCTGCAACCGTTACTGGTGTGATCAACGGCAAAGTGAAGGGCGGCTTTACAGTCGAACTGAACGGTATCCGTGCGTTCCTGCCTGGTTCACTGGTTGATGTGCGCCCAGTTCGCGATACTCTGCATCTGGAAGGCAAAGAGCTTGAGTTCAAAGTCATCAAGCTGGATCAGAAACGCAACAACGTCGTTGTTTCTCGTCGTGCAGTTATCGAATCTGAGAACAGCGCTGAGCGTGATCAATTGCTGGAAAACCTGCAAGAAGGCATGGAAGTTAAGGGTATCGTTAAGAACCTGACTGACTACGGTGCATTCGTTGATCTGGGTGGCGTTGATGGCTTGCTGCACATTACTGACATGGCTTGGAAACGTGTTAAACACCCAAGCGAAATCGTCAATGTGGGCGACGAAATCACTGTTAAAGTTCTGAAATTCGACCGCGAACGTACTCGTGTATCCCTTGGCTTGAAACAGCTGGGCGAAGATCCATGGGTTGCTATCGCTAAACGTTACCCAGAAAGCACTAAGCTGACTGGTCGTGTTACTAACCTGACTGATTACGGCTGCTTCGTTGAAATCGAAGAAGGCGTTGAAGGTCTGGTACACGTTTCAGAAATGGATTGGACCAACAAAAACATTCACCCGTCTAAAGTTGTTAACGTTGGCGACGTAGTGGAAGTTATGGTTCTGGACATCGATGAAGAACGTCGTCGTATCTCTCTGGGCCTGAAACAGTGCAAATCTAACCCATGGCAGCTGTTTGCAGAAACCCACAACAAAAACGACCGCGTTGAAGGTAAAATCAAGTCTATCACTGACTTCGGTATCTTCATCGGCCTGGACGGCGGCATCGACGGCCTGGTTCACCTGTCTGATATCTCCTGGAACGTTGCAGGCGAAGAAGCAGTTCGTGAATACAAGAAAGGCGACGAAATCGCAGCTGTTGTTCTGCAAGTTGACGCAGAACGTGAGCGCATCTCCTTGGGCGTGAAACAACTAGCAGAAGATCCGTTCAATAACTACCTGTCTGTTAACAAGAAAGGTGCTATTGTTACTGGTAAAGTCACTGCAGTTGACGCAAAAGGTGCTACAGTTGAATTGGCTGGCGGCGTAGAAGGTTATCTGCGTGCTTCCGAAGCAACTCGCGACCGCGTTGAAGATGCAACGTTAGTTCTGAACGTAGGTGATGAAGTTGAAGCCAAATATACTGGCGTTGACCGTAAAAACCGCGTAATCAGCCTGTCTGTTCGTGCTAAAGACGAAGCTGATGAGAAAGATGCTATTGCTACAGTTAACAACAAGCCAGAAGAAGGCAACTTCTCTAGCGCAATGGCTGAAGCGTTCAAAGCTGCAAAAGGCGAGTAATAACGGGGGGCGTTCTTTACGCCCCTATACGGTAGTTTAGCTGCAAAGCTTGGAGGTAATATGACCAAGTCTGAACTTATTGAAAGACTTGCTGGCCAGCACTCTCATGTACCGGCTAAGGCCGTTGAGGATGCAGTGAAAGAAATGCTTGAACATATGGCTGGAACATTAGCTGAAGGTGAGCGCATTGAGATCCGAGGATTTGGCAGTTTTTCTCTTCACTACCGTGCTCCGCGTGTTGGCCGTAATCCGAAGACTGGCGCTAAAGTTGAGTTGGAAGGTAAATACGTTCCACACTTTAAGCCAGGTAAAGAATTGCGTGATCGCGCTAATATCTACGGCTAAGTTGTTTACAACTTTCCGCGTTATTATGTGTGCCTAAAGATCTAGGTATACACGCTGATAATAAACGGTGCCTCTAATGGCACCGTTTTTCTTTTTCCTCTTCTCCATTTTTTCCCTCTATTTTCATCCACAATCCCTCTAGGTCTTCACCCCTCATATTTAGCATTTCGTCTTAGCTGAATTTTTCACTTTTAAGAGAGGTTTCGCATTTCTTTAACTGATTATGTAATAGGGCAAAACAGTCCGCGAACTGACTCTGAACTCGCATGTTTTGTGCTGGCAGCATGACTCAACAACATAGAAAATCGATTTTTCTTAGCGCAATGAACGGATGGCATGAGGCTATCTGGTTATCGACAACGGACGGTCTGTTATTACTCTTAAAATCGATCAGGTTGCGGCAGCCATTGTCGTTGGCCTATTGCCCCTTATTTTTCTACCGCAATTGCCAGATATAAGTAGCATGCATCTGTTGCTGGGATTGGTGTTGCTGTTAGGGATAAGCCGAAATAAGTATTGCCGATGTTTGGCCGTCGTCGTGATCTGCTTTGTGTGGGGAAGTTGGCACGGAAATAAGATGTTGGCGCAAATTGAAGCATTAACACAAGGTGAACAGCAGATAATCGCGACGATAAAAAGCCCACGTCTGGCTTGGGCCGAAGAGAGGAAAGTCCTACTGGCGATTCAGGAAGTCAATGGGCAACGAATATTTCCCCCTATTGCGGTATCGGTACATTGGCCAGCAGCACTGAGGCCTTACTGTGCAGGGCAGCTATGGATGCTGAATATTAGGATGCGGGCTGTTCACAGCATACTCAATGAAGGTGGATTTGATAGCCAACGCAGCGCGATAGCGAATCGTAGTCCATTACAAGGCAAGGTCATAAAGGCCGAGCTAATTGATGCACGATGCCATCTGCGCCAACAAGCCATTAGTCTCATTGAGCGGCAGCTTATGCCCTATGACCAACGACAAACGTTGTTGGCGCTCGCTTTCGGCGAGAGGAAGCAACTAGATACATCACTGTGGGCGCTTTTGCGTGATACTGGCACTGCGCATCTGATGGCCATATCAGGATTGCATATTGCGCTAGCAGCTTTATTTGGCGGCATATTCGCGCGAGGAGTCCAATTCTTATTACCTGTTAGGTGGATAACTCCTTTGTTTCCACTGCTAATAGGTTGGTTGGTCGCAATGACTTATGTTTGGCTTGCGGGCGCGAACCCACCAGCCGTGAGGGCCGCAATAGCATTAACGTTATGGCTACTGCTGCGGTTGTTCAGCATCGCGTGTAGTACAGGGCAAGTATGGCTATGGGGACTCGCACTCATTCTATTATGTGACCCACTCGCTGTACTCTCAGACAGTTTTTGGCTCTCCTGTTTCGCGGTTCTTAGTTTGATATGTTGGTATCACTGGGTGCCTGTCTCCAATCGTTTTCGCGTCGGTTGGAAGAGGGCGATCATTCGAGGTTTGCATTTGCAAGTTGGCATGATGTTGCTGTTGATGCCATTACAAATCGGCTTGTTTCACGGTGTTAGCTTGTTTTCGATACCCGCAAACCTCTGGGCTGTACCTATCGTTTCGTTACTCACCGTGCCTTGTGTGTTATTGGCCCTCGCATTCACACTACTTCCTACCGTAGCAGGCCTATTTTGGCTTCTGGCTGACATATCACTTACTGTCGTCCTGATGCCGCTCAGCCAACTGAGCGTAGGTTGGTTACATACGGGGGCAACATCCGTTGCTCTTGGCTATGGTGGCTGGTTAGCGCTGCTTATTTGGCGTTTTCAGTGGTGGCGCAGTTACCCTATTGGGGTCATGGTGTTATGTGTCAATTTGGCATTATTTAGCCAGCGGCGTGACGAGTATCGCTGGCGCGTAGATATGCTGGATGTTGGTCATGGTTTGGCGATGGTTATTGAACGCGAGGGGAAAGCGATTATCTACGATACCGGTAATCGTTGGCACTCAGGAAGTATGGCCTCGGCGGTTATCCTTCCTTATTTGCGATGGCGGGGGATTACTGTTGAGCAGATTATTCTCAGCCATGACCATCAGGACCATACAGGAGGCTTAGTTGAGCTTCAAGCTGCCTTTCCAAAGGCGAAAGTGCGGGCCCCTTACCCTGTTTCTGTAAACAGCTTGCCCTGTAAACAGGGCGTAAAGTGGCAGTGGCAGGGGTTAGATTTTGAGGTTTTATGGCCAGCAAAACAGATTATTAATGCACAAAATGATGACTCATGTGTCATTCGCATTAACGACGCTAAGTACAGTTTGTTATTAACCGGTGACCTCGAAACGCACGGAGAGCTGAAATTAGTGAAGAATTTTCGTGCTAAATTAGCCTCTACACTATTGCAAGTGCCACATCACGGTAGTAATTCGTCTTCAACTGCGCCTTTTTTGCGCACAGTGAAGCCCGAATTGGCATTTGCGTCTGCTGCACGCTATAACCAATGGCACTTACCCACAAAAAAAGTCATTAATCGCTATCGAAAAAATAACATTGTTTGGCGTGACACTGCAGTCTCAGGTCAGGTAAGTGTCTATTTTTACGAGGATAATTGGAAAGTGAAAGGTTATCGTGAACAATTAATGCCACGTTGGTATCACCAGCGGTTTGGTGTTGGGGGTCATAATGAGTAGAATAGGCCGCTATTTCTTCTGGTGCTGGTAATTGCATAATGAATGATAAAGATCTATCCACTTGGCAGACGTTCCGTCGCCTATGGCCAACGATCACTCCTTATAAGACAGGTCTTGTTGTGGCGGCGATTGCATTAATTCTTAATGCTGCCAGCGACACATTTATGCTGTCGTTGCTAAAACCATTACTAGACGATGGATTTGGGCATGCTGATAGCTCAATTTTAAAATGGATGCCGCTGGCCGTTATCGGTTTGATGGTGGTGCGTGGACTGACCGGTTTTATCTCTAGCTATTGTATTTCATGGGTGTCGGGCAAAGTGGTGATGCATATTCGTCGCCGACTGTTTAGCCACATGATGGGCATGCCGGTATCTTTCTTTGATCAGCAATCAACGGGTACGTTGTTATCACGTATTACCTATGACTCCGAACAAGTCGCTGCGTCATCTTCTAGTGCACTCGTCACTGTGGTGCGTGAAGGTGCCTCGATCATCGGCCTGTTCATTATGATGTTTTATTACAGCTGGCAGTTGTCAGTCATTTTAATCGTCATCGCCCCGATTGTTTCAATCTCTATCCGAGTGGTTTCTAAGCGTTTTCGTAATATCAGTAAGAATATGCAAAGCACCATGGGGGAGGTGACCACCAGTGCTGAGCAAATGCTGAAAGGGCATAAAGAAGTATTGATATTTGGCGGACAAAAAGTTGAAACTGAGCGCTTCGAAACGGTGAGTAACCGTATGCGGCAGCAAGGTATGAAACTGGTTTCTGCTTCTTCTATTTCTGACCCGATCATACAACTGATAGCCTCTTTTGCTTTAGCGTTTGTGTTGTATGCGGCAAGTTTCCCAAGTGTCATGGAAACCCTCACCGCAGGGACAATCACCGTTGTGTTCTCAGCAATGATTGCATTGATGCGCCCTTTAAAGTCCCTTACTAATGTGAATGCTCAGTTCCAACGTGGGATGGCTGCTTGCCAAACGCTCTTCACTATTTTGGATTTAGAGCAGGAAAAAGACGAAGGCAAGCTGGAGGTTGAAAGAGCAAAAGGTGAAATCGAATTCAATCATGTGACATTTTATTATCCAGGCAAAGATACCCCAGCACTGAATGACATCAATGTGCACATTGAAGCGGGTAAAACCGTGGCATTGGTTGGGCGCTCTGGTTCGGGCAAATCGACTATCGCCAATTTGCTCACTCGTTTCTATGATGTCAGTGAAGGCAGTATTTTGTTAGATGGACATGATCTACGCGAATACCGGTTGGGCGCTCTGCGTAATCAAGTGGCGTTGGTATCGCAAAACGTTCATCTGTTCAATGACACCGTGGCCAATAATATTGCCTATGCGCGCGATGATCAGTACACCCGCGCTGAAATTGAAGAAGCTGCTCGCATGGCATATGCGATGGACTTTATCAATAAGATGGAGAATGGGTTAGATACTGTTATTGGTGAAAATGGTGTGATGCTGTCCGGTGGTCAGCGCCAACGTATCGCTATCGCGCGAGCGCTATTGCGTGATTGCCCTATTTTGATTTTGGATGAAGCGACCTCAGCGCTGGATACCGAGTCCGAAAGGGCCATTCAAGCCGCTTTGGATGAGTTACAGAAAGATCGTACGTCAATAGTGATTGCTCATCGCCTCTCTACTATTGAAAAAGCGGATGAAATCCTAGTCATCGAAGATGGGTGCATTGTCGAACGTGGTGTACATGCTGAATTGTTGGCGAAACAGGGCGCATATGCTCAACTTAACCGTATACAGTTCGGCCAATGATTGAGCGTATCTGGTCCGGACAGTCTCGGCTATATTTGCTGCTGTTACCATTTTCTTGGTTATATGGCGCAATAACTTGGTTTATCCGGACCAGCTACCACTTAGGTCTGCGAAAGTCATGGCGCTCGCCAGTGCCAGTTGTCATTGTTGGCAACCTTACTGCGGGCGGCAATGGTAAAACACCCGTTGTTATCTGGTTGGTTGAGCAACTACAACAACGGGGCTATCGCGTCGGGGTTGTCTCTCGTGGTTACGGTGGCAAGTCGTCGGTTTACCCGCTACGGCTAACTCATGACACTACAACGGTGCAAGCTGGAGATGAGCCGGTTTTGATTTTTCAGCGCACGGGGGCACCCGTTGCTGTCTCACCAAAACGTGCTGAGGCTATCAAGGCCTTACTGGCCTCTCATACGCTGGATTTCATTATCACAGACGACGGCTTACAACATTACGCACTAAAGCGTGATTTTGAGTTGGTGGTCATTGATGGTGTGCGCCGATTTGGCAACGGTTGGTGGCTACCTGCTGGCCCGATGCGTGAACGAGCGGCGCGATTGCGTTCAGTCGATGCGGTTATCACCAATGGTGGTGTTGCTGCCGCGGCAGAGATCCCAATGCAACTGGTTGCTCGGGATGCGGTTAATCTGGTCACTGGTGAGCGTCAGTCTGTATTACAGCTACAGCATGTGGTTGCGATGGCAGGTATTGGCCATCCGCCCCGCTTTTTTGCCACACTCAGTCTCTTGGGTGTTGAGTCTAAAAATGAATACGCTTTTGCTGACCATCAGGATTATTCATTGGCACAACTTGCGCCACTGACGACAGGCCCGCAAATTTTATTAATGACTGAAAAAGATGCCGTCAAGTGCCGAGCTTTCGCTCAGCCTAATTGGTGGTATTTGCCAGTCGATGCACAATTACCACCAGATCAGGCGGAGCCGCTGCTGTCAAAAATTCAGGCTTTAGCCCAACATCCAAAATAGCCCTACGAAATATATTCATGACGAAATGTATTTATGGCCTATATTTAGGGCAAATATTTTGGGTAAATACTCAATCGAACCATTCAGTCGCATACATTCAATTTCATATACTCAATTGCGTCAGCTTTAAAGCTGCTGCGCATGCAGCAAGCGAACGCTGTTGAGTTTCTTCATACAATTGTAATTCGTCAATCACTGCCATCCCCAGATCTCGCTGGAAATCATGTTGACTTGAATGCCCAGTGAAATGACTTTGCCCCTTATCGCCCAAATTAGATTGGAAAATACCCGCTGCACTCACCGGCAAGAAATCCTCATAAACCAAGGGTTCATATTCGATAAATCCGGCATCAATCAACTCATCTAATGTGAGTTTTTTCACTGATTCAGCCGGCACATTGACACTTTTTTCCGTGGGAAAGTAGCGGAAGAAAGCGAGTTTTTCGGTGCGCATCGTCTGATAATCATCAGGAAATTGGCTAAATTGCTCGCTGAGAAAAGCCATATATTGTGCGGCATTTTTTTCATTCGCCGGAACTTGCAATTGATCCTGCGCGGCTTGCAGCAAGCGGTCATAGAGACTGCGGCCTTTTGCCGTCAGTGCCGCACCGCGTTGTTCAATTTCTCCGAAACGAGCGGTGTGATATCCCTGAATGATTTGCCCATCCGTAGAGATAAACGCAATTTTTTCTTCCAATGCTTTAAAGCTGGTTTGCCGTAACAATATTGGGCAACGGCGGGGCGGTGGCCCTTCAATAACTGCTTTAGGGGTAATGTTATGCTGAGGCATCGCCAATTGTACTGCATCGATATCCAACGTGCGTGGGGTGAGATGATTGATATGTGGCCCTTTGAATGCCACCACATCAGCAATGAGCCGGTGCTGGTCATGCAATTGCTGGTAGACCTCGGCACTGACGGTTGCCTGATTATGCCAGCGAAATGTTTCTAGAGATTGAGTGATAAAATCATCGGCCTCAAGGCTGGTCAGGCCACCAGCAGTTTCAAATTGAATAATGAGCTCAATAGCTCGTGGGGTAAATATTTCTCTAGTTGCCAAAATATCGGCCGCCCGTTGCCGCAAGACAGGCTGCTCTATCAATTCCAAGCGTAGTAATGATGTAAAAATCCTGAACGGGCAGGCTTGTAATGAGGTTTCATGCACAGCACGAAAAGCGGTGGAATGAACCGGCACTCCTGCGGGAGCGAGGTCATAATAACCGACAGGGAGCATCCCCATAACGGCAAAAAGGCGGCGTAACATTGAAAGCTCAGTTGGCGTTCCCACACGAATAGCACCGTGGCGTTCCATGCTTAACCTTTCAATCTCTCCTGTTTGATGTAAATGACGTGCCAATGCTGGTTGTTGGTCTAAAGCCTGCTTATTGGTATCGGCAACCAGTTGCAATAACGTGCCATAGAGAGGAACTTCGGCCTGATACATGTCCGACATGGCTCGAGAGAATCTGGCCCGAATTTCATCGGGATGGACAAATTCAAGGGAGGTAAACGCTGTGTTGCTCATCTTCAGATCGCTCCTTTTTTACCCATCGGGGGCGTCAATTGCCCTATTATGCTACTTATTACATATTCTCTATTCATTTATTATTTTAGATTGATATCGAAATATTGACGGTTAAGTAGCGGAGAATATTGGTTTTTTATGTGTTACATCTCATTTGTGCTGCTATTTAATGAGGATGGGCGGATAAAATAGTTGCTCAACAGGTGGTTTTGTGAGTAAATAGCCGCTGGCCTGTGGTTTAGCCCTATTTATGTATAAGAGTGTACGAGAGTAAAGTAGAGCAGTTCCTCCCAAGACGCTATCTTCTGATGCGGATTCAAAGACGAACCTTCCAGTATCTCCAGTAGTAACTCCCATAAGTAATGATTTTGATGCAGATCCACTTTTCGCATTAGCGTCGAAAGCATTGTGGTCGATTTATTCGTTCTCTGTATTTGAACGTATTTTTGTATTTGAAAGTAAAGGTAAACAGCCCGCGAGTGTCGGCTGTCGCAAAATTATAAAAACCGCGTTAATGCGGTTTTATTCATAAAATCAAGCTCATAGAGGTTTAATCAGAAAACTTTAGGATGGGCAACTGCATCTAAACAATAAATAAAAATGAGTTGTTAGGATGCCCAGTAAAAGGAAATTAATTATGACGTTAAAAATGGGTCGCGTGAAATGGTTCAACCAGTCCGAAGGCTACGGTTTCATTTCACCACACGACGGTAGTTTGGATGTGTATGTCAGCAAGACAGCCATTGCCAACACCAAAAATAAATCACTGACTGAAGGGCAGAATGTTGAATTCTCTACTTATCGTAGTATTCACGGGCCGTCAGCAGCAGATGTGATCGCTTTCTAAGTCAATGGCTACCCTAGGGTAGCCATTTCTATTTACGTACTTGACGCCGTAGCGTTATAAGCTGCTCTTGGCTAACGAATGACTGAAAGTCAGTTCATCGCGTTAGCTACGATTATTGCGCAGTTAAGATGTTAATGACGTTAAGTATGTTGGCCTCTATTCAACCCATCTTCTGATTGCCGGGCCGTTTTGCAGGTGCTTCTATTTGTTTTTATGCGGCTTAATTGCTGAAGTTAGCAAACAGCGCAATAATTTTATGGAATACTTTCATTTCTTACTCGACATACATAATTGTGTGATATTGGTCACAAAATACTACTCCTCGCTATTCAACATATCAATAACAAAACCATCGCTTTTTGCCTCTAATTAATGGGTGTTTTTACTTGAAAGGATAGTATTTAACATAACTGATTGTTATTTATCATTGATATGAGTGACGGTGCCAGCGCAGTTAACCTGAATCAGTGGATATGATATCCTCGACCACTTTCCTGCTGGCTAAACTCCAATTTGGAGGATGTATGGACCACCGTTTACTCGAAATCGTTGCCTGTCCTGTCTGCAACGGCAAGTTATATTTCAATAAAGAGAATCTTGAACTGGTATGTAAAGCCGACAATTTGGCTTACCCAGTGCGTGATGGCATTCCAGTATTGCTGGAAAACGAGGCTCGTCCACTGTCTATTGATGAGAAACATGCATGAGTTTCATTGCTATCATTCCCGCCCGTTTTGCTTCAACCCGTTTACCGGGTAAACCGTTAGCGGATATTGCGGGCAAGCCGATGGTTGTTCATGTCATGGAGCGCGCGCTGGCTTCTGGTGCCTCGCGTGTGATTGTGGCAACGGATCACCCTGAAGTCGTTCAAGCTGTTGAGGCAGCAGGAGGCGAAGTTTGCCTGACCCGTGCTGATCACCAATCGGGTACAGAGCGTTTAGCCGAAGTCATTGAGCGCTACAAATTTGCTGATGATGACATTATCGTCAATGTACAGGGTGATGAACCCCTTATTCCACCAGTCATTATTCGCCAAGTTGCTGATAATCTAGCGGCGTGCAGCGCAGGTATGGCAACACTGGCCGTGCCAATTGAAAGCAGTGAAGAGGCTTTTAACCCGAATGCCGTGAAAGTGGTGATGGATGCTCAGGGCTATGCACTGTATTTCTCCCGAGCGGCGATTCCATGGGAAAGAGAGCGCTTCGCTCAATCAAAAGAGACCATTGGTGATTGCTTCTTACGTCATATCGGGATTTATGCCTATCGTGCAGGGTTTATCCGCCGTTACGTCAATTGGGCACCAAGTAAACTCGAGCAAATTGAGTTGTTAGAGCAACTTCGCGTGCTCTGGTATGGTGAGAAAATCCATGTGGCGGTGGCCAAAGCCGTACCGACGGTGGGGGTTGATACCCAAGAGGATTTAGACCGAGTGCGCGCCATTATGTCAGCTCAGTCATGATAACCAAATAATTAAGCCAGACTCGCTAGGGTCTGGTTTTTTTATTGAGCTTATTCTGTATTCCGCTGTTTAACTTTATATTGTGGATATTATTTGATCTGCATTCTGGAAATCTCCCGCCTGCCATCCCATGATGAAGAATAACTTTCATCAGATTATTGGATAGAACCCTATGGAGCAGCTTAAAGCTGAATTAAGTGTCGTGCTTGGGGAATCGGTATCCCGCCTTGAACGTATCAGCGAGCAGCCGTATGCCCACCTGTATGCCATGTATAACCAGCAGGGGCAGGCTATTCCATTATTGGCTAAGAGTTATGTTTGTCAGGGGATCGCCCAACAAGAGGCCTATAAATTGTCAATGTTGGCACGAGAGGGCGATATTCGCTTACCCACCGTGTACGGCTTGGTGATGACTCATGAGTCCCCTTACAAAGAAATTCTGCTGATGGAACGCTTGCGAGGTGTGTCAGTAGAAGCGCCCACACGGACGGGAGATCGATGGAATGCCCTGATGGATCAAATCGTAGAGGGCGTATTGGCATGGCATCGAATTGACAGTCATGGCTGTGTCGGTAATGTTGACAGCACGCAAGAAAATGATTGGTTCAGTTGGTACCAGCAACGGGTTGAAGTGTTGTGGGCCAGCTTATCGAATATCAATTCACCGCTCATGACGTTAGAAGATCGAGCGATACTTTACCGCTCCAAAGCCTCACTAAAAACACTTTTCGCCGGTTTTGATGACAGTTCGGTGCTGGTTCACGGCAATTTAACCTTACGTAGCATGTTAAAAGATCCGCGCAGTGATCAGTTATTAGCCATGCTGAATCCTGGCCCTATGTTATGGGCACCGCGTGAATATGACTTATTCCGTCTTAGCGAAGAGGGCATGCCGAGTCAGCTTTTTTATCGCTATCTCATTAAAGCGCCAGTGTCTGAATCTTTCGTCGCCCGCCGCTGGTTGTATACGATTTGGGAATTAGTCTCTCGCTTTATTCATACGGGCAATCTCGATCGCGCTATATTTGATAACGCCGCAAGGCAGCTTCTGCCTTGGCTAAATTAGTAGTCTGAATCAGTGGGTTTTATCGCTGCTATTTTTATCATCACGATAATACCCCGTTAATTTTTGCCACATTAATCCTAACGTCTCATACCACGCACGTTCGGTATGACCTAAATAGGTTGCCGCCGGTAAGCTACGCTCCCAACTGTGTAAGGGCGTGGTGACTGCTAACTGGTTGGCGGGAGCTGGTATCGGATGCAGCCCGATGTCAGTAAAGAATTTTATCGCTCGCGGTAAATGATTTGCTGATGTCACCAATAAAAATGGTTTATCTCCCACCAAGGCAGCGACTGCGGCTGCTTCTTCCACAGTATCTTTGGGTTGGTCTAAGGCCACAATATTTGTCGGCGGAACACCTAAACTCTCGGCAACTTGGGCGGCAGTTTTCGCACTGCTTTGACTACCGGGGTTATTGCCACCTGTAAAAACCATTTTTGCATTAGGATGGGCACGATATAGCCTAATTCCCTCGGTCACCCTAGGTAAACTATTCGCAAATAAATTTGAACTTGGTGCCCAATTCGGATTAAACGTGTAGCCGCCGCCAAGAACAACAATGTATTCTACTGGGTCGCTTCCCTGATAGGTGGTGTACTGTTTTTCTAATGGCAATAGCAGGCGATCGGCGACAGGTTGTAAACTAATCAGCAATAATACCAGCCAACTGAACGTGAAAAGTGTTTTGCCACTTTTCTGCCAGCGTGTAAACCACAATAAGATTAATGCCAGTCCCATAATGATAAGTAGAAAAGGTAGGGGCATTAATAAGCCGCCGACAAATTTTTTTAAGGTAAAAAGCATAAAAACAGGGACCTTTTGACTGAAAAAACGGCATTTGGCGTGGATTACTGGCCAAGAAGATTTATTCTAAGTCAGGCTGTGCCAAAATAGCAGGTTAGCAGGCATTCTTTTTGCTGTAGCCATTGATTTGCGAGTCTCAATAAGGCCGGTTAATCAATAGCTATAGATTTAACCAAAGTCACTGGCGGAGCCGTTGTTCATGCAGGATCGTAATTTCGATGATATTGCCGAGAAATTTTCCCGCAATATCTATGGTACGACGAAGGGAATGATTCGCCAGGCGGTAGTTTGGCAAGATATTACCGAGCTGTTAGCGCAACTGCCGCAACGACCTTTGCGGATTTTAGATGCGGGGGGTGGCGAAGGGCATATGGCTTGCCAACTAGCGGCACTCGGTCATCAGGTATTATTATGTGACCTGTCCGCCGAGATGATCCAGCGAGCAAAAGTGGCAGCTCAAGAAAAAGGTGTGAGCCACAACATGCAATTTGTACAAAGTGCGGCTCAGGACATCACCCAACATTTAGAACAGCCGGTTGATCTGATATTGTTCCATGCGGTTTTAGAATGGATTGCAGAGCCACAAGAAGTTCTGCAAATACTTTTTAATGCGTTGAATCCAGATGGCGCGCTCTCATTGATGTTTTTCAATGCCAACGGATTGGTGATGCGCAATGCGGTATTAGGTAACTTTCAGTTAGCGATACCAGGCGTTAAAAGGCGTCGGCAGCGCTCGTTATCACCGCAATACCCACTGGATCCGCCAACGGTATATGGTTGGCTTGAGCAAATGGGGTTATCCATTAGCGGTAAAACAGGAGTACGGGTGTTTCACGATTACATGAAAAATAAACAGCAACAAGTCGATGAGTTTGCTGAATTATTGGCGTTGGAACAGCGCTATTGCCGTCAGGAGCCCTTTATCAGTTTGGGGCGCTACGTGCATGTCATGGCGTTTAAGCCGAATCTGAAGGACCCATTATGAGTGAATTTTCCCAGACAGTCCCCGAACTGGTCGCCTGGGCGCGGAAAAATGATTTCTCGATTACGCTGCCAACCGAGCGTTTAGCCTTTCTGATGGCGATCGCGACATTAAACGGTGAGCGACTCGACGGTGAAATGAGCGAAGGTGAGTTGATTGACGCATTTCGTCACGTCAGTAAAGGCTTTGAACAGACCTCCGAAACTGTCACGGTACGGGCAAATAACGCCATCAATGACATGGTGCGCCAGCGCTTATTGAACCGATTTACCAGTGAAATGGCAGATGGTAATGCGATTTACCGCCTGACTCCTTTGGGTATCGGCATTACCGATTACTATATTCGCCAGCGTGAATTCTCAACGCTGCGCTTATCAATGCAACTGTCGATTGTGGCGCAAGAGCTACAGCGTGCAGCAGAAGCGGCAGAAGAGGGTGGCGATGAATTCCATTGGCACCGTAATGTTTTTGCACCCCTAAAATACTCTGTGGCTGAAATTTTCGACAGTATCGATATGACGCAGCGCTTAATGGATGAACAGCAACACAGCGTAAAAGAAGATATCGCTGCGCTGTTAAATCAAGATTGGCGCGCGGCCATCGCCAGTTGTGAAGTCCTGCTGTCCGAAACCTCTGGGACACTGCGTGAGTTACAAGATACGTTAGAAGCGGCGGGAGATAAGCTTCAGGCGAATTTATTGCGTATCCAAGAAGCCACTATTGGCAATGTTGGTTTGGATTTGGTTGATAAATTAGTCTTTGATTTACAAAGCAAACTTGACCGTATTATCAGTTGGGGCCAACAGGCGATTGACCTGTGGATCGGCTATGACCGCCACGTGCATAAGTTTATCCGTACGGCGATAGATATGGATAAAAACCGTGTCTTTGCTCAACGCTTGCGCCAATCAGTGCAGAACTATTTTGATAGTCCTTGGGCTTTAACCTACGCCAACGCGGATCGTCTGTTGGATATGCGTGATGAAGAACTGTCATTGCGTAGCGAAGAAGTCACAGGGGAGCTGCCACCGGATCTGGAATTCGAAGAGTTCAATCAGATCCGAGAGCAGTTAGCCGCCATGATTGAACAGGCATTGCTGGTGTATCAGCAACAAAAAATGCCACTCAACTTGGGGGAAGTGATGCGCGAATACCTCGTGCAATATCCGCGTGCTCGTCATTTCGACGTGGCTCGTATCCTGGTCGACCAGGCAGTTCGCCTTGGTGTGGCCGAAGCCGATTTCTCAGGGTTACCTGCCGAATGGCTGGCAATCAATGATTACGGAGCCAAGGTGCAGGCACATGTCATCAACAAATATTGAAGTAGTAATGCCGGTTAAACTGGCTCAGGCATTGGCCAACTCACTGTTTCCGGCGCTGGATAGCCAGTTGCGTGCGGGTCGTCATATTGGTATTGACGAGCTGGATAATCATGCTTACCTGATGGATTTTCAGGAGCAATTGGAAGAATTTTATACCCGCTATAACGTGGAATTAATTCGCGCGCCGGAAGGTTTCTTCTATTTACGCCCACGCTCTACCACGCTTATCCCACGCTCTGTGCTTTCTGAGCTGGATATGATGGTGGGCAAGATCCTGTGTTATCTGTATCTCAGTCCAGAGCGTTTGGCCCATGAAGGGATCTTTGCTCAGCACGAGCTGTACGAAGAATTACTGAGTTTGGCTGATGAGAGCAAATTGCTGAAGTTTGTTAACCAGCGCTCGACCGGTTCAGATTTGGATAAACAAAAGCTGCAAGAAAAAGTACGAACGTCACTTAATCGGCTACGTCGGTTGGGCATGATCTACTTTATGGGCAATGACAGCAGCAAGTTTCGCATCACAGAAGCGGTCTTCCGTTTTGGTGCCGATGTGCGCAGCGGTGATGATCCACGTGAAGCACAGTTACGCATGATCCGTGATGGCGAGGCGATGGCGGTGGAAAATAGTCTGTCACTCCATGATGAAGTCGATGAAACAGATATCACCATGGGCAATACAATGGACAGTGCAGAGGATGAACAGGAATGATTGAACGCGGTAAATTTCGCTCACTGACCTTGGTTAACTGGAATGGTTTCTTTGCTCGGACATTCGATCTTGATGAGCTTGTCACCACGTTATCGGGCGGTAATGGGGCGGGTAAATCGACCGCCATGGCCGCTTTTGTCACAGCATTGATTCCTGACCTGACGCTGCTGCACTTTCGTAACACCACCGAAGCGGGGGCGACCAGCGGCTCCCGTGATAAAGGCTTACACGGTAAATTGCGTGCTGGTGTCTGTTATTCAACGTTAGACGTTGTCAACTCACGCCATCAGCGGATTGTGGTCGGTGTCCGTTTGCAGCAAGTGGCAGGACGCGACCGTAAAGTCGACATCAAACCTTTCACCATTCAAGGGTTGCCAACGGCTATCCAACCCACACAGATCCTCACCGAAGTTGTGGGCGAACGTCAGGCACGTGTACTGTCGCTGCAAGAGCTAAAAGAACGTGTCGAAGAGATGGAAGGGGTGCAGTTTAAGCAGTTTAACTCCATTACTGATTACCATTCCCTCATGTTTGATTTGGGTGTGATTCCGAAGCGTTTGCGCTCTTCGGCAGATCGCAGCAAGTTCTATCGTTTGATTGAAGCCTCGTTGTACGGCGGGATCTCCAGCGCCATTACCCGTTCACTGCGCGATTACTTATTGCCAGAAAATAGCGGCGTGCGTAAAGCCTTCCAAGATATGGAAGCGGCGTTACGTGAGAACCGCATGACGCTCGAAGCGATTCGCGTCACGCAGTCAGATCGTGACCTGTTTAAGCACCTGATTTCAGAAGCCACGTCTTATGTTGCTGCCGACTACATGCGCCATGCCAATGAGCGGCGTATTCATCTCGATGGTGCGCTGGTCTTGCGTCGTGATTTGCTGACCAGCCGCAAACAATTGGTGACGGAACAGTACCGACATGTAGAGATGTCCCGCGAATTGGCGGAGCAAAGTGGCGCAGAGTCGGATCTTGAAACGGATTACCAAGCTGCCAGTGACCACTTAAGTCTGGTGCAGACAGCGATGCGTCAGCAGGAAAAAATTGAGCGTTATCAGAGTGATCTGGAAGAGCTAACCTATCGGCTGGAAGAACAAAGTGAAGTTGTTGGGGAAGCTGGCGAGCAGCAGGCAGATAACGAAGCCCGCGCTGAAGCTGCTGAGTTGGAAGTGGATGAGCTGAAAAGCCAGTTGGCCGATTACCAGCAAGCGCTGGACGTTCAACAGACCCGAGCCATTCAGTATCAGCAAGCACTCCAAGCACTGGAGCGTGCACGTGCGCTGTGCCAATTACCTGAGTTAACCGCGGATAACGCTGAAGACTGGCTGGAGACTTTCCAAGCCAAAGAGCAAGAAGCGACCGAATCATTATTACAGCTTGAGCAAAAACTGAGTGTAGCCGATGCCGCACACAGTCAATTTGAACAGGCCTATCAGTTGGTGGTGAACATCGTTGGCCAAGTTAGCCGCAGTGAGGCTTGGCAAGCGGCCCGTGAATTACTCCGTGATTGGCCATCGCAGCAACATTTGGCAGAACGCGTGCAGCCTTTACGTATGCGTTTATCCGAACTGGAACAACGCTTACGTGCCCAACAAGATGCAGAACGCTTATTGCAGGAATTCTGCAAACGTCAGGGTCAGGCATATCAGCCGGAAGAGTTGGAAGAGTTGCAGCGTGAGCTGGAATCACATGTTGAAGAGCTTTCTCTCAGTGTCAGTGATGCTGGCGAGCGGCGTATGGAAATGCGCCAAGAGCTGGAGCAACTGAAGCTAAAAATTCAGGAATTAACCGCACGAGCCCCTGTCTGGCTGGCCGCGCAAGATGCGCTGAGCCAACTGAGTGAGCAGAGCGGCGAGGAGCTGGAAGATAGCCGCCAAGTCACTGAGCACATGCAACAGTTGCTCGAGCGTGAGCGTGAAACGACGGTTGAGCGCGATGAAGTGGCTGCCACCAAGCGCGCCATTGATGCTCAAATCGAGCGTTTGAGTCAACCAAGTGGTGCTGAAGATGCGCGCATGATTGCGCTGGCTGAGCGTTTCGGTGGTGTGTTGTTGTCTGAGATTTATGACGATGTCACCCTTGACGATGCCCCATACTTCTCAGCGCTTTACGGCCCATCACGCCACGGCATCGTGGTACCTGATTTATCATTGGTGCGAGATCAACTGGTTGGTTTGGAAGATTGCCCTGAAGACCTCTATTTGATCGAAGGGGACCCGCAGTCATTTGATGACAGCGTGTTCGCGGTTGAAGAGCATGACAACGCCGTCGTCGTAAAAATTGCGGATCGTCAGTGGCGTTATTCGCGTTACCCTGAAGTGCCACTATTTGGGCGTGCTGCTCGTGAGAATCGCTTAGAAGCGCTGTATCAAGAGCGTGATAGCTTGGCTGAACGCTATGCCACGTTGTCATTTGATGTGCAAAAAACGCAGCGTTTACATCAAGCGTTCAGCCGCTTTATTGGCTCTCATCTGGCAGTGGCTTTCGATGCTGATCCTGAAGCTGAGATTCGCCTATTGAATACCCGCCGCAGTGAGATTGAACGTGCGCTGAATGCGCATGAAGATCAAAACCAGCAGCAGCACCAGCAGTTTGCGCAGGCGAAAGAAGGTATTTCGGCTCTTAACCGATTGATCCCATTAGTCTCTTTGCTACTGGATGATACTTTGACTGACAGAGTTGAAGAAATCACCGAGGAGTTGGCTGAAGCGCAAGAAGCGGCTCGCCATATTCAGAAGCACGGCGCATCGCTGACTAAACTTGAGCCCTTATTGTCTGTCTTGCAAAGTGATCCTCAGCAACATGAACAGTTGCAGGAAAACTATACCTTGGCTCAAAACAGCCAGCGCCAAGCCAAACAGCAAGCTTTTGCACTGACCGAAGTTGTTCAGCGCCGTGCGCATTTCAGCTATACCGACTCCGCTGGCATGCTGACGGAGAACTCGGATCTCAATGATAAGTTGCGTCAGCGCTTAGAGCAGGCAGAGTCAGAACGTACCCGTGCTCGTGAGCAGTTGCGCCAATATCAGGCTCAGTTTACCCAGTACAACCAAGTGCTAGCCTCGCTTAAAAGTTCTTTTGATGCCAAACGTGAGATGCTGAAGGAGCTGAGTCAGGAGCTAGTGGATATTGGTGTTCAGGCCGATGCTGATGCAGAAGCCCGCGCTCGCACACGACGAGATGAACTCCATGCAGCATTGAGCACAAACCGTTCGCGCCGTAATCAGTTGGAAAAACAGATTACATTCTGTGAAGCCGAGATGGACAGCTTGCAGAAGAAATTACGCAAGCTGGAGCGAGATTATCACCAAATTCGTGAGCAAGTCGTCACGGCGAAAGCAGGCTGGTGTGCAGTGATGCGGATGGTGAAAGATAATGGCGTGGAGCGTCGTTTACATCGCCGGGAACTGGCTTATATGGACGGTGATGAGCTGCGTTCAATGTCGGATAAAGCGTTGGGGGCATTGCGTCTAGCAGTCGCTGACAACGAGCATCTGCGAGACGTGTTGCGCTTGTCTGAGGATCCAAAACGGCCAGAGCGTAAAATCCAATTCTATATTGCGGTATACCAACATCTGCGTGAACGTATTCGCCAAGATATTATTCGTACCGATGATCCGGTCGAAGCCATTGAGCAGATGGAGATAGAGTTGGGTCGTTTGACGGAAGAGTTGACCGCGCGTGAGCAGAAATTAGCCATCAGTTCCAAAAGTGTGTCGAATATCATCCGCAAAACGATTCAACGTGAACAGAATCGTATCCGCATGCTGAACCAAGGTTTACAAGCCGTTTCATTTGGTCAGGTGAAGAGTGTGCGGTTGAATGTGAATGTGCGCGAAGCCCATTCAACCTTGCTCGAAGTGCTATCTGAGCAGCAAGAACAGCATCAGGACTTGTTCAATAGCAACCGCCTGACCTTCTCGGAAGCATTGGCGAAACTGTATCAACGCCTGAACCCACAAATCGATATGGGGCAGCGGTTGCCGCAAACTATCGGGGAAGAGTTACTGGATTATCGTAACTACTTGGAGCTTGAGGTTGAGGTTAACCGAGGCGCGGATGGTTGGTTGCGTGCTGAAAGTGGCGCATTGTCCACTGGTGAAGCGATTGGTACGGGGATGTCTATTCTGGTGATGGTGGTACAAAGCTGGGAAGAAGAATCACGCCGTTTACGTGGTAAAGATATTTCCCCTTGCCGATTACTGTTCTTGGATGAGGCCGCACGTTTGGATGCGAAATCCATCGCGACATTATTTGAGTTGTGTGAGCGGTTGGAAATGCAATTAATTATCGCCGCACCTGAAAATATTAGTCCTGAAAAAGGGACAACCTATAAGTTGGTGCGTAAAGTCTTCCAAAATCATGAACATGTACATGTGGTTGGTTTACGTGGATTTGCGAATGACATGCCGACATTGCCAGTTGAACACATGAGAGGTGGTTAATTGTTGTTCAGTTAAAGCACGAGAATGATTAATTCTAATAAATGGCCGCTGAAAAGCGGCTATTTTTATTTGAGAGACAATTTCGGGTTATATTTTATAAGTACAGAAAATCTGTTAGCGTAATGTAATGATTAAAAATATCACGTTGGCAGCTCAAAAATTATTCGGATGAGTGAGAGCAGCTAACGCCGCTACGATATCAAGGAAGAAGGGCAAAGACAGACTATGACGTATTTGACAAGCACACTGGGGGCATAGAATGTCGATAGGGAAACGAAATCCGCAACACGCATTAGCGTTTTATTGCGCTTTAATGTGCGGCTTGATGCCTGTTTTTACTGCATCGGCAGCGGCACCGGTCACATCAGTAGATTCCTCTGCGGTGCTGTCCACTAGCGGTCAGGTGATACCCGCCACATCCAGCATGTCGGTGGCTCAAAGCCGTGAGCAACTGTCGGCAATATTGCCTAAAACAGTGACGCCTTTTTATTCACCGAATCTAGCCGTGCTATATGCTGCTAATGCGATGCAACCAATGTGGCAGGATAAAGTTGCTGTTCAGCGTTTTCAGCAACAACTCGCCGAAGTGGCGCTTTCCGGTATTCAACCGCAATTTATGCAGTGGGTAAAATGGCTGAGTGATCCTGACATTACCGGCATGGCGCGCGATGTGATTTTATCTGATGCCATGTTGGGATATCTGCATTATATCTCGGGTGTGGGCGCCAACGGCAGTGTGTGGTTGTACAGCAATGTGCCCTACAAGATGGCAGTGCCACCGGCCCCCGTGCTAAACCGTTGGCAGCAAACGGTGCAAGAAGGTTCGACTGCCGCCTATCTGGCGTCATTAGCTCCCCAGCATCCTCAATACAATAAAATGCACCAAGCATTAAAACAGATGCTGGCAGATAAACGCCCTTGGCCACAGTTGGCGAATGGACCAAGCTTGCGCCCTGGTCAGCTCAGTGACGACATTCCAGCATTGCGAGAAATCCTCGATAGAACGGGGATGTTACACCCTGTAGCGACCGCGCCAGTTAAAGCGCCAGAAGTGATCCCCATTGATAACCCAGCCGTTGCCGCGGTTAATGATGACCTCTCGGTTGATGAAGAGAAAAGTCGCGCTCAAGCACACAGTCTGGTGGTAAGCCCTTCAGCAGCCCCTGTTGCTGATATTCCTGTCACAGGTGGTGTGGCTTCATCTTCATCTGCGCCTCTCACGAGTACCGCTGTTATCACTGATAATGTGTATACGCCAGAGCTGGTGGAAGCAGTAAAACGCTTCCAACTGTGGCATGGACTGAGTGATGATGGCGTTATTGGTGTGCGTACCCGTGAATGGTTAAATGTCTCACCCCAAACGCGGGCAACGTTGTTAGCATTGAATATCCAGCGTTTACGCATTTTGCCGGGGCAGGTTGATAACGGCATCATGGTTAACATCCCAAACTATTCGCTGAATTATTATAAGAATGGTGCGGAAGTGCTCTCATCAAGAGTGATTGTAGGGCGTCCGAGCCGTAAGACGCCACTGATGAGTAGTGCACTGAATAATGTTGTCGTCAATCCACCTTGGAACGTGCCTACGTCTCTGGTGCGCCAGGATATCGTGCCGAAAGCACGCTATGATGCCGGTTATTTCCAACGCCACGGTTACACCGTGCTGTCTGGTTGGAGTAATGAGGCGCAAGTCGTTGATCCTTCCATGATTGACTGGAGCATGATTTCGCCTAATAACTTCCCTTATCGTTTGCGTCAGGCTCCAGGCGCGAGTAATTCGTTGGGAAGATTCAAATTCAATATGCCTAGCTCTGATGCAATCTATTTGCATGATACGCCGAACCATGGACTGTTCCAGAAGGATATCCGTGCATTGAGTTCAGGCTGTGTGCGGGTCAATAAAGCCTCTGATTTAGCCAACATGCTGTTGCAAGATGCAGGCTGGAATGATGCGCGAGTGTCATCGACACTCAAGCAAGGGGATACCACTTACGTCAATATCCGCCAACGTGTTCCGGTGCAATTGTATTATCTAACGGCATGGGTTGCGGATGACGGTAAGCCACAATTTAGAACAGATATTTACAATTATGATAAGACGGTGAGATCAGGTGCACAAATCTCACCTCAAGCTGAACTTTTGCTGCAATAAATGCAGTAAAACTCAATAACTAATGGTCTTAATATCGGGTTGTCGTAAGGGAGACAAAATGACGTCTCCCGTTAACCGAACATCAATGCACAGTAGATGCGAGCCGAATGCGGGTTGACTGGTTTTCCGTAGGCGGTTATGGTTCGGGTCGGCACATTTAGTGCTTTCTTTTGACATTCTTGCCGGGTATTAACAGAGATCATGGATAAAATTGATATTTTTCGCCGTAAATGGCTAACGTTAGGCGGGGTAGCGCTGGGTGTGTCGTTGCTACCAGGGCAGGCATTTGCTACCCTCTCAACTCCTCGCCCACGTATCTTGACCTTGAATAATTTGAATACAGGCGAGTCTATAAAAGCAGAGTTTTTTGATGGCCTTAGTTATAACAAAGACGAACTCTCGCGCTTGAATCATTTATTCCGCGATTATCGAGCTAATAAAGTAAAAACTATCGACCCGCGCCTTTTTGATCAGCTCTACCGCCTGCAAGGTCTTCTCGGAACCACTAAACCGGTACAACTCATTTCCGGTTACCGCTCCCTTGATACCAATAATGAACTGCGTGAGCGCAGCAGAGGTGTGGCTAAGCACAGCTTCCACACCCAAGGGAAAGCGATGGATTTTCATATCCAAGGTATCCAGTTAAGCAATATTCGCAAAGCGGCATTAAAAATGCGTGCCGGTGGTGTAGGATACTACCCTCGCAGTAACTTTGTGCATATTGATACTGGGCCGAAAAGGTCTTGGTAATACGAATGATGATGCCAATGAGTTGGATATATTCCCAATAGATTTCAAGGTACAGGGCGGTGGTACAAGCATTAGTGCAAATTGGCCAGCCAGCGAATCTACAGCTTGAATCATGATGGGGATATTGAGTACTGCATTGGGAGTGGAGCGTTATGAAATATCAAATTATCCCCGTGACAGCTTTTAGCCAAAACTGCACCTTAATCTGGTGTGAAGCAACAGGGCAGGCTGCATTGGTTGATCCCGGCGGTGATGCTGAAAAGATCATTGCTGAAGTTGCGCGCCAAGGCGTCACTGTGACTCAGGTCTTACTGACACATGGTCACTTGGACCATGTTGGCGCTGCGGCTGAAATCGCTGCGCATTTTGATATCCCCATATATGGCCCAGAGAAAGAAGATATTTTTTGGTTAGAAGGGCTGCCAGCCCAAAGCCAAATGTTTGGGCTGGCTGAATGTAAAGCTTTCACCCCGACGCGTTGGTTGGAAGAAGGCGACAAAGTGACTGTTGGCGAGGTCGAACTGTCTGTTTTGCATTGCCCTGGCCATACGCCGGGTCACATTGTCTTCATCGATAAGCAAGGCCACTTGGCGCTCGTCGGTGATGTTATCTTTAATGGCGGAGTGGGGCGTAGTGACTTCCCCCGCGGCGACCATCAACAACTGATCAACTCCATACGAACTAAATTATTGCCGCTGGGTGATGACATCACCTTTATACCTGGCCATGGCCCTATGTCCACGCTAGGGCATGAGCGGCAAACTAATCCGTTTATACGCGAAGAACCCGCGATTTGGTGATATACAATAGCTAAATCATGGCATGGCTCATCGTAGAGAAGGCACCTATTGGTGCCTTTTTGCGTTATATTTATTGAGCGGCTCATGTGTTTTGTGAACCAATAGCCAGCTATTTATTTGTACTATTTACATAATGATGATATCCATTGATTGTGCACTATGAGTGATATCGGCGGGGCATTCTTGGCAGATAAAAATCATTAACGAGTCAAAGTAATTGATAGTGATGCGGTCGGTTTTTAACCGCCGTTTTGAGTTCGTAATATTACGAGCGCCTTTCAATGGAACACACTATGCCATTTCGTCGTTTCAGAAATAATAAGTTACTGTCCCGGCTTAGTTTTTCTTGCATGGTATTTATACTTTTTCTTTTGCTAGGTGCCGTTGTGATTTATGGGCAAACCAAAGCGAACATGCATCAAAATGCAGAGGCTAAACTATTACAGGCTAAGGTACGCTTCGATCAGATATTTAATAATTTACAGCATGCAGCAATCCAAGTTGAAACTGGACTAGGGAAACCTTGTTTACAAGTGGTGCAGAATTTACGGGATCAGGTGGTAATGACACCGGATGTTCGTTCTGTGACTTTTGCGAAAGGTTCGACCATTTATTGCTCTTCAATATATGGACCACTGGCCACTTCTTTTGATTTAGACGTATTTGTTAATGGGCAACTAGAATTAATGCCCGGTAATGATGTCACACCCGATCGTGCATTGATGGTATATAGGCAAGCACGCGGTAATGACAGTATTTTAGTTGCCGTAGATGGTTATTACTTACGTAGTATTCTTAATTTACTGAGTAGTGATATTCAGTTAAATCTGAAAGTCGGTAATCAGTGGATGGACTCAAAAGGGATGGTGCATGTTGGAAAACCCCGCCAAGAAGGTGAATTACTTTCTGTGGCATCGGACAAGTTTGCCTATTCGTTAAGTACCATGCTTTCAAACCAGCAATATCTCACTTACGCTTGGCAATATACTCAGGGGAGCCTTATCTTCTTTGTTTTAGTGAGTATCGGGTCAGCCGCACTTGTTTTCTGGTTATCGGGTAAGGCCGCATCACCCACGCAGGTATTAAAACAGGCGTTAGGAAACAATGAGTTTATTCCTTACTTGCAACCGATTGTGACAGGTAAAGAGAAACTTTGGATTGGCTGTGAAGTATTAATGCGATGGCATCATCCTGGGCAAGGCATGATTCAACCGAATCATTTTATTCCCATGGCGGAGGACAGTGAGCTTATTGTGCCAATGACTCGCTCGCTTATGCAGCAAGTCAGTGAAAAATTTGCACCTTATGTAAATCAGTTGCCGGAAGGTTTTCATTTTGGTTTTAATATTAGCGCCAATCATTGTCGTGACCTGAGCTTGGTGGATGACTGCCGTCGTTTTATCAAAGCATTTGGTGGTAATAAGATTAATATCACGTTGGAATTAACTGAGCGAAAATTGATTGTTGCAGATGAAATTACCGATAAATTATTTGCAGAACTTCATGCGCTCGGTGTCTTTATTGCGATTGATGATTTTGGTACCGGACATTCTAGTTTGAGTTATTTACAGCAGTTTAAAGTCGACTTTATAAAAATAGACCAAAGTTTTGTAGGCATGATTGGGTCAGATGCGCTCTCGAGCCACATTGTGGGGAACGTTATTGATCTGGCGACTCGGTTAGGATTGCAGACGATTGCCGAGGGAGTCGAAAACGATACGCAAATGCGCTATTTGCAGGCTCACAAAGTTGATTATTTACAAGGCTATATGTTTGGGCGACCCATGCCAATGGACGAATTTGCAAACTACATGTTCCATTAGGCATATTTGAAAAGACATCTTTGAGCGGGTGTATGTGAAGCGCCATGATGTAAAAAGGGTACTTTCAAAAGTACCCTTTTATGGTCAGTCACAAAGTGTTAATCAAAGTACTGCGACGATAGCTTCACACAGTGGAGCCATGTTGTCAGGCGTCATACCCGCAACGTTGACTCGACCAGAGTTAACCGCGTAAACAGCGAACTCATTACGTAGACGCAAAACTTGGTCTTTGTTCAGCCCACTGAACGAGAACATACCGTTCTGGTTAATGATAAAGCTGAAATCTTGTTTCGCGCCTTTTTCCTGCAACGTATTAACAAACAACTGGCGCATACGATGAATGCGTTGGCGCATATCCGTCAATTCTTGTTCCCAAATGGCACGCAGTGCTGGATTGCTCAAAATCGTCGCAACGACAGAAGCACCATGGGCGGGTGGGTTAGAATAGTTAGCGCGAATAACGGCTTTCACTTGGCTAAACACGATATCTGCTACATCACTGCTTGCAGCAACGACAGTACATGCCCCAACACGCTCATTGTACAGACCAAAGTTTTTCGAATATGAGCTGCAAACGATCAATTCTTGATGTTTCGCGGCAAAGATTCGCAGGCCCTGAGCATCTTCTTCCAGACCGTTGGCAAAGCCTTGATATGCGAAGTCAAACAGAGGCAACCAACCTTTCGCAACAGAGAGCTCAGCTAATTGGCTCCACTGGGCTTCAGTTGGGTCGATACCGGTTGGGTTATGGCAGCAGCCATGGAACAACACAACATCGCCAGCCTGAGCTTCTGACAGGCTATTTAATAGCCCATCAAAGTCTAACGCATGGTTCGCCGAATCATAATAGGCATACTCAACCACTTCTAGCCCTGCGGCAGCGAAGACATTTTTATGGTTTGGCCAGCTAGGATTACTGACCCAGACACGTTTGGCACTGGTTTGATGCGCGATAAAATCGGCAGCGATACGTAACCCACCTGTTCCACCTGGGGTTTGCGCGGTACGTGCACGGTTATCAGCGATAATTGCGCTTTGGGCTCCGAACAATAATTCCTGAGTGCAACTTGCGAAAGCCGGTAGGCCATCAATACTCAGATAGTTTTTAGTAACTTCATTTTCCAGCAAATACTGCTCAGCTTTCTTCACGCTGGTGAGTACCGGCGTTTTACCGGTTTCGTCTTTGTAGACGCCAATCCCTAGGTTGATTTTATTAGGGCGGTCATCCGCGCGGAAAATATCGGTCAGGCCCAGAATTGGGTCCGCAGGTGCAGCAGTGATTTTTTCAAACATGTCAGAGGCTTCCATGGCTTAGCGTTAAGCAAACAGAACTATCAGGGTAACGCCAGTTGCAGCCTTTGCCAACCGTTTGCGATAAAAAGAAATGAATGTTGTGAGGCGGGGGGATTCAGGGTGAAAAATCAGCAAAATGGTGAGATTAGCAGTGTAATATCCCTATATTGACTAAGGATAGAAACAAAAAGACAGAGCCGAAGCCCTGTCTTTTTTAACTTACGTCAGCAGATAAACTGCTCGATTAAGTTTAACTTAGAACTGGTAAACCAAGCCAACACCAACAACGTCGTCTGTGTTCAGAGCGTTAGCACGGGTGAAGTTGTCTTCGTCCAGCAAGTTGATTTTGTAATCAACATAAGTGGTCATGTTTTTGTTGAACGCGTAGTAAGTACCAACAGAAACATATTTCAACAGATCATGGTTGTCATCAGTTGCGTTGTTCAGGTCCTTACCTTTGGACTGAACATAACCCAGTGATGGACGCAGACCGAAGTCGAACTGGTATTGTGCAGTGATTTCAATGTCACGAGTCTTGTTAGCAACAGAATCATTGCCAAATGGAGTCATGTTTTGAGTTTCAGCGTACATTACAGCCAAGTATACGTTGTTAGCGTCGTATTTAGCACCAACGTTCCATGCTTGAGCTTTATCGCCTTCAGCAAATGTTGCGTTAGTCAGGTGAGCATTTTTCTGTGCAGTAGTACGGTTTGCAGTAGAGAAACCAGCACCGAAGTTCACGCCGTAACCGATATCATAAGTAGAAGAGATACCGAAGCCGTCACCGTTCTGAGTAGTCAGCAAGCCATCACGGCCACTTTCGTTTTTGCCTTGGTATTGCAGGGCAAAGTTCAGACCGTCAACCAGACCGAAGAAGTTGGTGTTACGATAAGTGGCCAGACCAGTAGAACGACCAGTCATGTAGTTATCAGAGTTAGAGATTGAATCGCCACCGAATACTGGCAGCATGTCAGTCCATGCGTTGACGTCATAGATTACGCCGTAGTTACGGCCGTAGTCGAATGAACCGAATTCAGCAAATTTCAGACCAGCAAAGCCCAGACGAGTCTTGTTGCCTTTGCCTTCTTGAGCTTCAGCGTTGTTAGCCTGAATGTTGTATTCCCACTGGCCGTAACCGGTCAGTTGGTCAGTAATTTGGGTTTCACCTTTGAAGCCGAAACGAACATAAGATTCGTCGCCGTCTTGACCAGCGTTGTCAGAGAACTGGTGACGCGCATCAACTTTACCGTACAGGTCAAGTTTGTTGCCGTCTTTGTTGTAGATTTCTGCAGCATTAGCCGCGCCAGCGACCAACAATGCTGGGATTACTACTGCAAGAATATTGCGCTTCATCATTATTATTACCCTCATTGGTTTTATTCGGACACCTGCCACTGCCGACAATAATTTTTTTGGAACTATTGTTGAGAGTTTGGTGTCGTCTGTGTCTGAACGCAGTGTTCCATTCACCGACCTTATAATCCAGACCGAAAATGCTACTAATTACCTGAATATGTTTCATTGGGATACTATGTGTTACAATATGTAAATTTGAGGGAACTTTGTGACTTAGATCGAACTTTAAAAAATGACAAAAGCCAGCAGAGCTGGCTTTTATTTATACAACTGCACTAACTTTTTCTAAATGACGAACTTAGAAGCTAGCGTTTCTCGGTGTCCGTGGGAACGGAATAACATCCCGAACGTTTTGAACCCCTGTTACATAGGAGATCAAACGCTCAAATCCTAGCCCAAACCCTGAATGTGGTACAGTGCCGTAGCGACGCAGATCACGATACCACCAATAATCTTCTTTATTGAGGCCCATTTCTTCCAGACGCGCATCCAACACATCTAAACGTTCTTCACGCTGTGAACCCCCGATGATTTCACCAATGCCTGGCGCCAACACATCCATCGCCGCAACAGTTTTGCCATCATCGTTCATACGCATATAGAAAGCTTTAATGTCTTTCGGGTAGTTTTTAACCACGACCGGAGCTTTAAAGTGTTTCTCTGCCAAATAACGCTCATGTTCAGAAGATAAATCGATGCCCCAAGACACATCATTCTCAAATTTCTGGCCTGATGCTTGTAAGATAGCGATAGCGTCAGTGTAGTTAACCTGAGCGAAGTCGGAGGTTACAAAACGCTGCAAGCGATCCATGGCATCTTTATCGACACGTTCTGCGAAGAATTTCATGTCATCTGCGCGTTCGTTCAATACTGCTTGGAAAACGTATTTCAACATTTTCTCGGCTAAACCCGCGACATCATCCAATGAAGCGAATGCAACTTCTGGTTCTACCATCCAGAACTCCGCCAAATGACGGCTCGTATTGGAGTTCTCAGCACGGAAAGTGGGGCCGAAAGTGTAAACTTTTGACAACGCACTCGCGTAGGTTTCACCGTTTAACTGGCCAGATACTGTCAGGAATGCTTCTTTACCGAAGAAATCCTCGCTGAAATCGATAGCACCGGTATCGGTACGCGGCAGGTTTTCCAGATCTAACGTCGAGACACGGAACATTTCACCGGCACCTTCGGTATCTGATGCGGTGATAAGCGGCGTAGAAACCCAGAAATAACCGTTCTCATCAAAGAAACGGTGAATGGCTTGTGCCAAGGTATGGCGAACACGAGCAACCGCGCCAATCAGATTAGTGCGTGGGCGCAAGTGAGCGACTTCACGTAAATATTCGATGCTGTGGCGCTTGGCCGCCATCGGGTAGGTATCCGGATCATCCACCCAACCGACGACTTTGATAGCCGTAGCTTGGATTTCAAAACTTTGGCCTTCACCCGGAGATGCCACGACGGTCCCAGTAATTTCGACAGAACAACCCGTGGTCAGATGCAGCACTTCATCCTGATAATTTGGCAAAGAATTATTCACGACGGCCTGTAACGGGTCAAAGCAGGAACCGTCATAAACAGCAACGAAGGAGATACCCGCTTTTGAATCTCTCCGGGTACGTACCCAACCGCGTACGGTGACTTCACTGTCAACCGCAGCACGGCCTTGCAGTACGTCGACTACAGGCACTACGCTCATAGATTTCTCTCTTTAATAGTTTTGATATAGAAATAGTTAACAACCCAAGAAAATGGGGATGTTGCTATGTTACTTGCGACAGTGCAGGACACAAGTAGAAATCACCAGTTTAGTGCAACATTTCTATGCTTATGATGAATTGCTTATGGTGAATAAGAGGTGGCACAAATGCTAGCTGGCTTTCTTAACTAGCGGCAGGGCAAAGGCTTCACGTAACTCATCGACAAACGCGGGATCGTGGCAAATGGTTTTACCGGGGCTATCAGACAGCTTAGCCACTGGTTTGTTGTTGCATTCAACCAGCTTGATAACAATATTCAATGGATTTACACCGGGAATATCACAGGTTAAGCGTGTGCCAATGCCAAAGACCAATTGGATGCGCTGGTAGAAATGGCGGTAGAGCGATAACGCTTTTTCCAAATCTAGGTTATCTGAGAAAACCAAGGTCTTGGTCAGAGGGTCAATGCCCAGAGTCTCGTAATGCGCAATGGCTTTTTCACCCCACTCGACTGGGTCACCAGAGTCATGGCGCAATCCCTGATAGCGATGAGCAAATGTTTCATCAAAATCGCGTAAGAAGGCATCCATGGTAATACAGTCGGTCAATGCCACCCCAAGTTGATCGGGGTATTCATCTAACCAAACTTGCAGTGCAACACGCTGGCTGTTTGCTAAAACAGGGCTTATTTGTTGATGTGCCTGGAACCATTCATGTGCCTGAGTCCCCACCGGGGTTAATGCCAATTTACGGGCTAAATCATAGTTACTGGTTCCGACAAGATACGGGAACTCATTTTTTAAGCTGCCCACGATGGCATGTTGTATCTCGCGTGAAAAACGACGACGGGTGCCGAAATCCATTAACTTGAACTGGGAGATATCAATATCAGCACTGAGCGTTTTAAATTGTTGTAGTTTGCGGCGCAGTTGCTCAATAGCTTGGGCGGTAGATACATGCACAGAACGGTGGCGATGGACGATTTCGCTGATGACCGCGAGAAGAGGCACTTCCCATAATATCGTTTCACACCATAAACCTGCTATACGGATCTCTAGCTTACCGTTGTTATTCGAGACAGTGACTTGTTCAGGGTTAAAACGGAAATTGCGTAACCAACTGAGATAATCTGCTTGAAAAAAGGGCAGGTTTGATAGATAGGAATACTCATCATCAGTTAGCGCCAATCGGCTCATTAATGCTATTTGCTGGCGGATTTCACTGGCATATTTTCCCAGCAGCTCATCACCGCGGCAGCGGAACTCAGCGGCAACAGAAATAGAGCGATAGCGATGGAACACAGCCTGCTGCATATGAAGCTTATATGCATCGGTATCAAGCAATGAAGTCAAAATCGGTGAGGCGTCTTGAGTCATGGCGCTATACAGCATCCTCGTAGCAGCATTTTCATAGTCGGTATATATAAACGATAGCGTCGGCATAAACGATAAAGCCACGGGAGTATACCGATATTATTCTGTTATTGAAGTCTCATCACACCATAAATTCTAATCCAAGGTCTAGGCTTAAACGTGCCTTTAATATCGATTCAGGTTGGGTTGATGAAAACATTCGCAAGTTTATCCTATACGGGAATGCCAGAGATAACTGCCTAGGGAGAAAAAGACGAAAAGTTTAGGTCCTTAATAAAGGAGAAAAACGGTTTTATCGCTCAACAAATGCAAACGTGTCATTTGTTTGCGAACCACCTCGAAAGAATCATCACTAATGTCGAATTCGCGTCATTGCTACGGGTTCCCAACTAGGTTTTTATTTCAATTGTGATACATTGAAAAGCTATCTTAGTCTTGGGCAAAGCCACTAGCAGCCATGTTCTTAAGCTCATTTAGCCATAAAGGCAGACCGGATAATCATATTCACAGATGACGTCAAAAGGGTTTCTATGTCACAACAGCCGCAAGTTAAATATCGTCACGATTATCGTGCGCCGGATTACACCATTACCGACATTGATCTGGACTTCGTACTGGATGCGCAAAAAACGACGGTAACGGCGGTCAGCAAGGTAAAACGTCAGGCAACCGATGTCACTCCGTTGGTTCTAAATGGTGAAGACCTCACATTAATCAGTATCAGCGTTGATGGGCAGACATGGCCTCATTATCGTTTACAGGATAATTCGCTAGTTATTGAGCAATTACCCGCACATTTCACACTGACTATCGTTAATGAGATTCACCCCGCCACAAACAGTGCGCTTGAGGGGCTTTATCTTTCCGGTGAGGCATTGTGTACCCAGTGTGAAGCCGAAGGTTTCCGCCATATTACCTATTATTTAGATCGCCCTGATGTGCTGGCCCGTTTTACCACTCGTATCGTAGCCGACAAATCTCGCTATCCTTATTTGCTCTCCAACGGTAACCGTATTGGGCAGGGTGAATTAGACGATGGCCGCCATTGGGTTAAATGGGAAGACCCATTCCCAAAACCTTGCTACTTATTTGCCTTGGTTGCTGGTGATTTTGATGTCTTGCGCGATACATTTATCACGCGCTCGGGCCGCGAAGTGGCGTTGGAGCTTTTTGTTGACCGGGGTAATTTAGACAGAGCCGACTGGGCAATGACCTCGTTGAAGAACTCAATGAAATGGGATGAAACTCGTTTCGGCCTAGAATACGATCTCGACATCTATATGATCGTCGCAGTAGATTTCTTCAATATGGGCGCTATGGAGAATAAAGGGTTGAATGTCTTCAACTCAAAATATGTGCTCGCAAAAGCAGAAACTGCTACAGATAAAGATTATCTGAACATTGAAGCGGTAATTGGTCATGAATATTTCCACAACTGGACCGGTAACCGCGTCACTTGCCGTGATTGGTTCCAGTTAAGTTTGAAAGAAGGGTTAACCGTTTTCCGTGATCAAGAGTTCAGCTCTGATTTAGGTTCGCGTTCAGTTAACCGAATAGAGAATGTGCGAGTCATGCGTGCGGCGCAATTTGCAGAAGACGCCAGTCCAATGGCTCATGCTATTCGTCCAGATAAAGTCATCGAGATGAATAACTTCTATACCCTGACGGTATATGAAAAAGGTTCAGAAGTGATTCGTATGATGCATACCTTGCTGGGCGAACAACAGTTCCAAGCCGGTATGCAACTCTATTTTGAGCGCCATGATGGCAGTGCAGCAACATGTGATGATTTTGTACAGGCGATGGAAGATGCTTCTAATGTCGATCTATCTTTGTTCCGTCGTTGGTATAGCCAATCAGGCACGCCAATACTGACGGTGCGTGATGACTATGATGCGGAAAAACAGCAATACCATTTACATGTTAGCCAAAAAACATTACCGACGGCGGATCAACCTGAAAAACTGCCACTGCATATCCCACTGGATATTGAGCTGTATGACAGCAAAGGCAACGTGATTGCGTTACAGAGAAATGGGTTACCGGTTCATCACGTACTGAATGTGACTGAAGCTGAGCAGACCTTTACCTTTGATAACGTAGAACATACGCCAATCCCATCCTTATTGCGTGAATTCTCCTCGCCAGTTAAGTTGGATTACACTTACAGCGATCAGCAACTGACGTTCCTGATGCAGCATGCGCGTAATGAGTTTTCTCGTTGGGATGCGGCGCAAAGTCTGTTAGCCACCTATATCAAGCTTAATGTTGCCAAATATCAGCAGAAGCAGCCGTTGAGTTTACCGACTCACGTGGCGGATGCTTTCCGCGCAATATTACTTGATGAGAACCTCGATCCTGCTTTAGCAGCACAGATCCTGACTCTGCCATCAGAGAATGAAATAGCAGAACTCTTTACGACGATTGATCCTCAGGCCATCAGCGCAGTACATGAAGCGATTACGCGCTGTCTGGCCCAAGAACTATCTGGTGAGTTGTTGGCTGTTTATGTCGCGAATCTAACGCCAGAGTATCGGATTGAGCACGGTGATATCGCGAAACGAGCATTGCGTAATACTTGCTTGAGTTATCTAGCATTCGGTGATGAAGACTTTGCTAATAAGCTTGTGTCTTCACAATACCATCAAGCCGATAATATGACGGATTCATTGGCTGCAATGGCGGCGGCAGTGGCAGCACAGCTCCCTTGTCGCGATGAGTTATTGGCTGCCTTTGATGTGCGTTGGAATCATGATGGCTTAGTAATGGATAAATGGTTTGCACTACAAGCCACCAGTCCAGCCGCCGATGTTTTAACACAGGTACGCGCTTTGCTTAAGCATCCAGCATTTAGCCTAAGTAACCCAAATCGGACCCGTTCACTGGTGGGTAGTTTTGCGTCTGGTAATCCAGCAGCATTCCATGCCATTGATGGTAGCGGTTACCAATTCCTGGTCGAGATCCTCAGTGACTTGAATACCCGCAACCCGCAGGTTGCAGCGCGGCTGATTGAACCTTTAATTCGTTTAAAACGCTATGATGCAGAACGTCAGGCGTTGATGCGACAAGCACTGGAACAATTAAAAACACTGGAAAACTTATCCGGTGATTTGTTCGAGAAAATTACCAAGGCGCTGGCGGCATAGTATTTAATGCCCTTTCAGGTTGCAAACAAACACCGATGACTCAAGCTGGAACGGTGAGGACAGGCAGAAGAGTAAAGCGTCCGCGCCAAGGATGGCGCGGCTCGAGCCATCAGGGATGATTTTACGGCGTCTTTACGATCTGCTTGTCCTCTTCGTGCTAGGTGTCTTATCAGTTATCTGAGAGGGTAGAAATGCCCTCTTTGTGTCTTTGTCTCTTCTTACTTGCAAATAATTAACACTTTGTTATCAAGCAAGTGAGACTTGATATTCTTTGCGCGGCTTTACTTAGCAAACGTTTACTTTCCTGAAAGATGAATTTACCATTCCCGCATCTATCCACATGTTGGCAGCCGGTCAGCTAACCACCGTGAATATGTGTCGCCACATAAATTGAACGTCACTGGCTGTAGAACGGCAGAATTAATACCCGCTAACGGTTTGTCACCGGTCGCTCAGGAGATCACATGTACTATCCTCTCGTCAAAAAAGCACTCTTTCAGCTTGATCCAGAACGTGCTCATGAGTTCACGTTTCGCCAGTTAAAACGTGTTACTGGTACTCCACTTGAGTTTTTAGTACGCCAGTCAGTACCCACTAAACCGGTCAGTTGCATGGGCTTATCATTCAAAAACCCAGTTGGTTTAGCTGCCGGTCTGGATAAAGATGGCGAGTGCATTGATGCCCTCGGTGCGATGGGCTTTGGCTTTATCGAAGTTGGCACGGTGACACCACGGCCACAGTCCGGTAATGACAAACCAAGGTTATTTAGGATCGTTGAAGCTGAAGGTTTGATCAATCGGATGGGGTTTAATAATCACGGTGTTGATAACTTAATTGAGAACGTTAAGAAATCCCATTTTGGCGGCATTTTAGGAATTAATATTGGCAAGAATAAAGATACGCCAGTTGAACAAGGTAAAGACGATTACTTGATTTGTATGGATAAAATATATCCATACGCTGGATATATTGCGATTAATATTTCTTCACCTAATACACCGGGGTTGCGATCTTTACAGTATGGTGAAGCATTAGATGATTTGTTAGCGGCAATTAAAAATAAGCAAACTGAATTACAACAGAGACATCATAAGTACGTTCCGGTTGCCGTAAAGATCGCGCCGGATCTTACTGAGGATGAATTGATCCAAATAGCCGACAGTTTAGTTCGCCATAATATAGATGGTGTTATTGCCACTAATACAACACTCGACCGTTCTCTAATTCAAGGATTAAATTATTGCGAACAAGCGGGTGGATTAAGTGGCCGACCATTACAATTACGCAGCACTGAAGTGATTCGCCGTTTATCGCACGAGCTGCAAGGGCGTTTGCCAATTATTGGTGTTGGTGGAATTGATTCAGTTACCGCTGCCCGAGAAAAAATGGCAGCCGGTGCTTCTTTGATTCAAATTTATTCTGGATTCATCTTCCGTGGACCTGGTTTGATTAAGAATATCGTTACTCATATCTAATTATTTAAGCTCATTACTTGCCGGGGGGTTTATTTATTCCTCCGGCTCGTCTATATTTTACTCCGATAGATTAAATCTACAGCGAAAGCCTTATATGAATTTAATCCCTCTTGATGGGTGAATACTCAGATATTGAGTCAATGAAGTTGGCAGCACGGCGGGAAGGAAAAAACATGCGGATTAAACCAGACGATAAATGGCGTTGGTATTTTGATACCGAACACGACCGACTGATGTTGGATTTAGCTAATGGTATGATATTTCGCTCGCGTTTCCCGTCTAAAATGCTAACGCCTGACGCCTTTGACGAATCTGCATTTTGTGTTGACGATGCTGCACTTTATTTTGAATTTGAAGATCAATGCCGCCAAATAAAACTCAGCCATGAGCAGCGTTCGGAATTAGTATTAAACGCGCTGGTTGCATTCCGTTTCTTAAAACCGCTAATGCCTAAAAGTTGGTATTTTGCTCAGCAGCCAAAATCGCTTACGCCGCAAAATGCTGAGTTAGCCGCAGTAAAAGTATTAGACAGTGGAGAGGATGTACGTTTGTTAGTCGTTGAGTCGGGTGACAGCGCCAGCTTATGTTTATTAGCCCAATCTCAGGTGACGTTAGCAGGGCGGCAGCTAATGCTGGGTGATGCAATAAAGATCATGAATGACCGCTTATTGCCGTTAGTCATTGAAGAGGTTTATACCGCCCCAGCCTTTGATCTGGATAGAGCGGTTTAATCCCTTTCTTATTTGAAACTATTGCAATGTTAGCAACAAATATTGATCCGCATTGCTGACTTAAGTCACTTCAACAGAATATTCTTATTTACCGCTAAGGGTTATGTTCCCTTTGGGGATGCAGCTACAACAAAGAATCGTCCCATCATTGCCAATAGCACTTTGTTTTAACGGTGCGACATCGCCATCGACTAATGTAATGCGGCAACAGCCACATATCCCTGCACGACATGAATAGGGAATGCGAATATTTTGCTGTTCTAACTGCTCCAATAATACTTGCTGATTATTGCCATTAAATCGAATGCCATTGTATTCAATGGAGACGACTTTTGATTTATCTTCTGGCGCTGCGAGGCTCTCTACGACAATGCCTTCACTATAAGGACGTGGTGGTTTGGTTGATAGAATTTCGACTTCATCGCCGACGCGAATAATACCGCTGTTTCTAGCCACCATATTCTGGCCAAAATCAATATCGCCATTCTCAGCCGTTCGGAATGTCTGCAATGTCCGTAATGGTTCACCGCTTGGATGCTTGCGTCCACGCTCAACGCTCACTGTCGTTAATACACAACGGCTACAGGGTTTCACTAAATCAAAGGTAATATCGCCGACACGGATAACTTTCCAACTGTCCTCAGCAAAAGCATCTGCACCCGTCACCACAAGATTCGGACGAAATTGTTCAAGTTTGATGCTACTAGGGCAGCGTTGCTGTAATACTTTAAATGAGGCTTCATTGATCAACAGATAAGGGAAGCCATCAGCAAAAGAAAGTGGGATCTCTGGCAGGGGTTTTACTCGGCGAGTTAATTCTGGGCCAAGCCAGCGCAATTGGACTTCGCGTTGAAAATATCCACTTAGCCAGCTATTGATAGCGGGTGGTGCAATCAGCGCAGTAAAATGATTCCCCCAAACTTCGGTGGGTTCAGCATTGGCTAAGAAATCATTAAAGCGGATACTGGCACTCTCGCCATCAGGAGCAGTGAGATATAAGCCGTCTGACATCAGGGCTGGTGTGAACATCACCATTTTGGGGTTCTGGCGCGCCGTCATAAAAGTGCCATCAGGCTCAGTAATCATAAATACACGGTCAAAGGCCAGTCCGCTGCTGCTGACTTGTGCATGAGAAAGCTGCAAGCCGCGCATGGATTTTACCGGATGAACGTAGAGTCGGGAGAGGGTAATCACCATAGCCTCCGTGCGAGTATAAAATTAAGAAGGAGCAACTTTATGACAAGCCGCTGGGATTAGCTATAATGCGCAACAATTTTCTTTTTGGTGATAGTGCGATATGAACTCTCTGTTTGCCAGCACGGCGCGTGGACTGGAAGAACTGTTAAAAAGCGAACTCGAAGCGCTGGGAGCCCTCGACTGTAAAGTAGTACAGGGTGGGGTACATTTTCAGGGCGACGATCGACTCATGTACCAAAGCTTGCTGTGGAGCCGGTTGGCTTCGCGCATCCTGTTGCCACTCAACGAATTCAAAGTCTACAGCGACTTGGACCTGTATCTCGGCGTACAGGCGATTGACTGGCCGTCAATCTTTGGTGTGGATAAAACCTTTGCTGTGCACTTTAGCGGCGTGAATGAAGAGATACGCAATAGCCAGTACGGTGCGTTAAAAGTCAAAGATGCCATTGTGGATAGCTTCACCCGTAAGTTAGAGCAGCGTCCAACGGTGGCGAAGCAACAGCCGGATATTCGCGTCAATGTTTTCTTGCAACGTGATATGGCCAGTGTGGCACTCGATCTCAGTGGCGAAGGTCTGCATCAGCGTGGCTACCGTGATTTAACCGGTCAGGCTCCGTTGAAAGAAAACTTGGCCGCGGCAATCATTCAACGTTCTGGTTGGCAGTTGGGCACACCGATGGTTGATCCGATGTGTGGTTCAGGCACCTTGCTGATTGAAGCGGCCATGATGGCTTCTGATCGTGCGCCAGGTCTGCATCGTTCACATTGGGGCTTCACGGCTTGGAGTGCGTTTAACGAAGATCTCTGGCGTGAATTGACTACCGAAGCGCAAGTCCGTGCTCGCACTGGCTTGCAGGAGACGACCTCACGCTTCTTTGGTTCAGACATTGATCGTCGAGTGATTGAGATGGCTCGTGCTAACGCCCGCCGCGCTGGCGTCTCAGAGCTGATCAGCTTCAATGCCAATGATGTCAGTAAGCTGGTGAATCCATTGCCTGAAGGGCCTGTGGGTACCGTTATCAGTAACCCGCCATACGGCGAACGTTTGGACAGTGAGCCAGCATTGATCGCACTGCATAATATGCTGGGTCGCATCATGAAAACGTCATTTGGTGGTTGGCGCTTATCGCTGTTCAGCGCTTCGCCAGAACTGCTGAGCTGTTTGCAATTACGTGCAGATCGCGAGTTTAAAGCTAAAAATGGCCCGTTAGACTGCGTACAGAAAAACTATCAGTTAACCGCGAATCCACAAGGGGCCAATGGCGTACAAGTAGCAGAGGATTATGCCAACCGCCTGCGTAAGAACGTGAAAAAATTGGATAAGTGGGCTAAACAGCAAGGTATCGAATGTTACCGGTTGTATGACGCCGATTTACCCGATTACAACGTGGCCGTCGACCGTTATGGTAGCAAAGTTGTGGTGCAAGAATATGCGCCACCTAAAACGATTGATGCACAAAAAGCTCGTCAGCGCCTGTTTGATGTCATCAATGCCACGCTCGCGGTGTTGAATTTACCTTCAAATCAACTGGTGCTAAAAACCCGTGAACGGCAAAAGGGTAAAAACCAATACGAGAAGTTGGCACAAAAAGGTGAATTCCTGCTGGTGAGTGAGTATAACGCCAAGCTATGGGTTAACCTGACCGATTACCTTGATACTGGTCTGTTCCTTGATCATCGCATCGCGCGTCAGATGCTAGGCAAAATGAGTCAGGGTAAAGATTTCCTGAATCTATTCGCCTACACCGGCACGGCAAGTGTGCATGCAGGATTGGGCGGCGCACGTAGCACCACCACGGTGGATATGTCGCGCACTTATTTAGAGTGGGCCGAGAAGAATTTACGGGTGAATGGCTTAACCGGCCAACAGCATCGTTTGATTCAAGCCGATTGCCTCTCTTGGCTCAGCAATACCGATGAGCAATTCGATGTGATCTTTATTGATCCACCGACGTTCTCTAACTCCAAGCGAATGGAGACCACCTTTGATGTTCAGCGCGATCATTTAGTGCTGATGAAAGAATTGAAACGGTTACTGCGCCGTCAGGGGACCATTATGTTCTCGAACAATAAGCGTGGTTTCCAGATGGATTTGGCCGGGATAGCCGCGTTGGGGTTGGAAGCGAAAGAAATTACCGCTCAAACGCAATCTGAAGATTTTGCCCGTAATCGTCAAATTCACAACTGCTGGCTGGTGACTCACCGCCGCGAGGAAAAGTAAAAACTATGTCGTTAATTAGCATGTCCGGTGCTTGGCTGTCCTTCAGCGATGCCCCTTTATTAGATAATACTGAATTGCATATTGAGGCAAACGAGCGTGTTTGTCTGGTGGGTCGTAATGGCGCGGGTAAATCCACATTACTAAAAATCCTAAATAAAGAAGTTCCGCTGGATGATGGGCGTATCATTTATGAGCAGGATCTGATTGTTGCACGTCTGCAACAAGATCCACCGCGCAATGTGGCCGGAACCGTGTTTGATTTTGTGGCTGAAGGTGTGCAGGAACAAGCTGAACATTTGAAGGCTTATCATGCCACGCTGCATGATGTAGAACTTGATCCAAGCGAGAAGAATCTGAATCGTTTAGCTGCGCTACAGGAAATCCTTGACCACCAAGGTCTGTGGCAGTTAGATAGCCGCATTCAAGAGGTATTGCTGCAGTTAGGGCTATCGGCAGATGCCGAATTGTCATCACTGTCGGGTGGTTGGTTACGTAAAGCGGCATTAGGTCGTGCGTTGGTAAGCTCACCAAGAGTGCTGCTGTTGGATGAACCGACGAACCACTTAGATATTGAAACCATTAACTGGCTGGAAGGCTTCCTGAAAGAATTCCAAGGTAGCATCGTGTTTATCTCCCATGACCGTTCCTTTATCCGTGCGATGGCGACGCGTATCGTCGATCTTGATCGCGGTAAATTGGTGTCATGGCCAGGTAACTACGAGTTGTATCTTGCTAGCAAAGAAGAAGCGTTACGGGTTGAAGAACTGCAAAACGCGGAGTTCGACCGTAAATTGGCGCAAGAAGAAGTCTGGATTCGCCAAGGTATTAAAGCGCGGCGCACCCGTAATGAGGGCCGTGTTCGTGCCTTAAAAGCATTGCGGATGGAGCGTTCACAGCGCCGTGAAGTGATGGGTACGGCCAAGATGCAAGTGGAAGAGACCGTGCGCTCGGGCAAAATCGTCTTCGATCTGGAAAACGTCAATTATCAGATTGATGGCAAAGTGCTGGTGAAGGATTTCACCGCACAGGTTCAGCGTGGCGATAAAATTGCACTGGTTGGCCCTAACGGTTGCGGTAAAACCACGTTGCTCAAACTGATGCTCGGTCAGCTTAAAGCAGACAGTGGCAAAGTGCATTGTGGGACAAAACTGGAAGTAGCTTATTTTGACCAGCATCGTGCTGAGCTTGATCCAGAACGCACGGTAATGGATAACTTGGCTGAAGGTAAGCAAGAAGTGATGGTGAATGGTCGTTCACGCCATGTATTGGGTTATCTGCAAGACTTCCTGTTCCACCCAAAACGTGCCATGACACCAGTTAAAGCGCTGTCAGGTGGTGAACGTAATCGCCTGTTATTGGCAAAGTTATTCCTAAAGCCAAGCAACTTGCTGATCCTCGATGAACCGACCAACGATCTGGATGTGGAAACACTGGAACTGTTGGAAGAGATGGTCGATAGCTATCAGGGCACCGTCTTGCTGGTTAGCCATGACCGTCAATTCGTTGATAACTCGGTCACTGAGTGCTGGATTTTTGAAGGTAATGGCCAAATCAATAGCTTCGTGGGGGGCTATTACGATGCTCACCAGCAGCGCGCAGAAGCAAAACCTATCCGTCAGGTGGTGGCTAAAGTTGAAGAGCCTAAAGCGACCGCTGCGGTAAAAAGCAATGCGCCAGCGGCTAAAAAGCCAGGTAAATTGAGCTATAACTTGCAGCGCGAGTTAGATCAGTTACCGCAACAGCTAGAAAAATTGGAAAATGATATCAGCGAGTTACAGGCTCAGGTCAGCCACTCAGATTTCTTCTCCCGTCCGCATGAAGAGACCCAACAGGTCTTGAAAGCACTAGCCGATACAGAACAGGCGTTAGAAGTTGCGTTTGGCCGTTGGGAAGAGCTGGAAGCTCAGAAAAACGGTTAGAAACGTTTAATCACTGCGCTATCAGATAACGTAATAGACCACTCTATAATGATATTGTGTCTATTGTTATATTAGGTTTCTCGATAGAACAGTGTTCAGCTATGCCCTTCAGTGATGAGGGGCATATATAGCCGTAAGGAATGAGATATTGTGTTCTACTATTCAGCCTGAGCACGGCGAGCAACCCGGTCAGACAGGGAATGTGATCTTGTGCCGGCAATGCGATATGTCAGTGGATTTACCCTCCCTGCCTTATGGCACCAAAGCGGTATGTCCGCGCTGTAAGACGACACTGACTGCGCGGTGGGACGAACCACGTAAACGCCCAGTCGGTTACGCGTTAAGTGCATTATTTATGCTGTTGCTGGCGAACATGTTCCCCTTCGTCAAAATGCGCGTCGCGGGGATCACCAGCGAAATTACCCTGATCCAAATCCCTAAAGTGATGGTGGCGGATAACTATGCCAGTATGGCCACGTTATTTATGGTGCTGGTTCAGTTGATACCTGCTTTCTGTATGGTCGCTATCATCTTGCTTTGCCTGCGAGTACGAATGCCGACTCGTTGGAAGGCATTGTTAGCAAAAGTATTATTCCAATGCAAAACCTGGTGCATGGTTGAGATTTTCCTCGCCGGTGTACTGGTGAGTTTTGTCAAACTGATGGCCTACGGTGAAATCGGCATCGGTAGCAGTTTTATCCCTTATTGTATTTTCTGCGTATTGCAAGTGCGCGCATTCCAATGTGTCGACCGCCATTGGATGTGGCAGGATATTGCCCCCGCACCTGCGTTACCGCATCCATTAATTTCGGGCCGGACGGGGTTACGCCAAGGTTTACGTTCGTGTTCCTGCTGTACGGCAATTTTGCCGCAATCTCAGGTGCAATGCCCACGTTGCCATACCTATGGTTATGTCCGTCGCCGCAATAGTTTGCAGTGGACCATGGCATTACTTGTCACCTCTATCATGCTCTATATCCCAGCCAATCTACTCCCCATCATGATTACTGAAAGCTTGGGGAATCAGATGAATTCCACCATTATGGCTGGGGTGATTTTCTTGTGGAGTGAAGGCTCCTACCCTGTGGCGATGGTGATTTTTATTGCCAGTATCATGGTGCCATCGTTAAAAATGTTGGCGATCGGTTGGCTTTGCTGGGATGCGAAAGGCAAGGGCAAGAGTGATACTGAACGGATGCATTTTATTTATGAAATCGTCGAGTTTGTTGGCCGTTGGTCAATGATTGACGTCTTTGTTATTGCGGTGCTCTCGTCATTGGTCCGTATCGGGCAATTGATGAGTATTTACCCGGCGATTGGGGCGCTACTGTTCGCAATGGTAGTGATCCTGACTATGTTTGCTGCATTAACATTCGATCCGCGCTTAACCTGGGATCGGATAAGTGAAACAACCCAAAAGGAGCCGCAAGGTGACGGAAAATAATCCCAGCCAGAATGTGGCGGAAATTGAAAAAATTAAGCGGTGGTCCCCAGTGTGGATCATCCCAATTGTCACCGCGCTGATTGGTGCATGGATACTGTTTTATCATTTTAGCCATCAAGGGCCTCAGGTGGTCATGACCACGCTGAATGCTGAAGGTATTGAAGCCGGTAAAACAAAAATAAAGAGCCGCAGTGTGGATGTCGGTATTGTCGAGCAGGTGACGCTGAGCCCAGACCTTAACCACGTTATCGTGCAGGCGCGCTTGAACTCAGGCATGGAAACGCTATTGCACAGCGACACAGTGTTCTGGGTTGTGAAACCGCAGATCGGTCGTGAAGGGGTTTCAGGCCTGGGGACGTTGCTTTCTGGTGCTTACATTGAGCTACAGCCGGGTAGCAAAGGTAAGGCATTAAACGAGTTTACATTGCTTGACTCCCCGCCGTTGGCCTCACCTGATGCCAAAGGGCTACGTATCACTCTTGATAGTGAGCAAGCAGGGCAGTTAAGTGCTGGCGATCCGGTGTTGTTCCGTGGTTATCGCGTCGGTTCAGTTGAAACCAGTACCTTCGATGCGAAATCCCGCCTGATGCGTTATCAGCTATTCATTGGCGCACCATATGACAGTTTGGTCACGACTAACGTTCGTTTCTGGAAAGACAGTGGCGTTGCTGTTGATCTCTCTTCGCAAGGCATGCGAGTCGAAATGGCATCGCTGGCAACGTTATTCAGTGGTGGCGTCAGTTTTGACGTGCCGGATGGTGTTGAATTGGGTAACCCGATTACAACGGATAAGCCAGAATTCAAATTGTTTGATAACCGCAGCAGTATTCAAAACTCGCTGTATACCGAACATGAAGATTTCCTGCTGTTCTTCTCCGACTCTGTTCGTGGTTTGCAGTCAGGTGCACCGGTCGAGTTCCGTGGTATTCGTGTTGGTACTGTCGGTGATGTTCCGTTCTTCACGGAAGGCATGAGACAGCGCGTGGATAATGATTTCCGTATTCCGGTCCTCATTCGTATTGAACCCGGCCGCTTCCGTAATGACTTGGGTCCAGATGCGAACTTTGAGCAGGTACTGAAAACGGCTAAAGAGCGCGGGCTACGTGCGTCACTAAAATCGGGCAACTTGTTAACCGGTGCTCTGTTTATCGATCTGGATTTCTATCCAGATGCCAAACCATGGAAAGGGCCGTTGGAAGTGGCGGGTTATCCATTGCTGCCAACGGTCAGTGGTGGATTGGCGCAAATTCAACAGAAAGTGATGCAGACGCTGGATAAAATTAACAATCTACCATTAGATCCGATGGTGAATGAGGTCACGAAAACGCTGGTTGAAAGCCAGAAGACGATGCGTGAAACTCAGAAAACGCTGGAGTCTCTGACGGCCATTACCGCCAGTCCAGCAATGAAAGATCTGCCACAAGATCTGCAAAAAACCTTGAACGAGCTGAATCGCAGTATGAAAGGCTTCCAACCTGGTTCACCCGCCTACAATAAAATGGTCGGTGATATGCAACGGTTAGATCAGGTCTTGCGCGAGTTACAGCCGATATTGCGGACGTTGAATGAGAAGAGTAACGCGCTGGTATTTGAAGCGGCAGGAAGTCAGGACCCTCAGCCTAAGAAGGCCAAAAAATGATGAAATGGATGGCAGTTATCGCGGCATTTTTACTCAGTGCTTGCAGCAGCGGACCCAATAAAACCTATTATCAGTTACCGGCGCTCAGTGCGCCGGCGACTGCCAGTAGTAGCATCGCCTCAAGGCAATTGTGGATTGAACATGTTGGTGTAGCTGATTATCTGGCTGCTGCTGGAGTGGTCTACCAAACTAACGATGTGCAATACGTGATTGCAACCAACAACTTATGGGCTAGCCCGTTAGATCAACAACTACAACAAACGTTGGTGACCAACCTTAGTCATGCGTTACCGGGCTGGCTGGTTTCTTCCCAGCCACTGGACAGTGATCAGGATGTTCTCAATGTCACCGTGACTGGGTTCCATGGCCGCTATGACGGCCGTGCCATCATTCGTGGTGTGTGGATACTGAAACATCAGGGGCAACTGATTAAGCAGCCATTCGATTTAGAGCTTAAACAGAGTGAAGATGGTTATGATGCCTTAATTCGTACTTTAGCCGCGGGCTGGCAGCAAGAAGCAGCGACGATTGCCGCTCAGTTACAGCGTACAGCCGCTAAATAACGGGGGGTGATTATCCCTTCAGCTTTACAAGGGGATAAATAATATATTGTGCTAAAACAGTCTAATTCCCTTTCACTGGTCAAGGCTCTTGTTGCCATGAAAGGGAATTATCACCAATTATCAATTAGTTAATTCCTTTCACCTCAAATCAATCACTTAGCCTATTCTGCGTGCATAGCTCACAAATGTGACATTGGCGTGAATCTTGCGCATTGCTTTTCTGTTTCTTAAAGGCTATCACTTAATTGTGACTGTACACAAAGTGGTCACTGTTTTCTTTCCACCAGACAGAAATATGAGGGAAACGAGGCATGAAGAGACAGAAAAGAGATCGCCTGGAAAGGGCGTTGTCACGTGGTTATCAAGCAGGTATTTCAGGGCGTTCGAGGGAAATTTGTCCCTATCAAGCTTTAGACGCTAGATCACATTGGTTAGGAGGTTGGCGACAAGCCATGGAGGACAGGGCTGTGACCGCTTAAGCGGCTCTCTGTCAGAATAAGGGATAACCTTCGCAATATGCGCATATTGCGGAGGTTGTTGTTTACCCTTCGTACTTAGAGTTACAGCGTTGTTGGCTGTGCTCATTCAGCCGAATCACTTACTTGAGTAAGCTCATCGGCATTCATTCACTTGCCACCTAGCTGTACCACCAATTACTTTGGGTAACGCTATATACATACTTGGAGTTACAGCGTTGTTGGCTGTGCTCATTCAGCCGAATCACTTACTTGAGTAAGCTCATCGGCATTCATTCACTTGCCGCCTAGCTGTACCACCAATTACTTTGGGTAACGCTATATACATACTTGGAGTTACAGCG
>NZ_HE997643.1:524249-548394 GCF_000312485.1 Yersinia massiliensis CCUG 53443
GAGTAAGCTCATCGGCATTCATTCACTTGCCGCCTAGCTGTACCACCAATTACTTTGGGTAACGCTATATACATACTTGGAGTTACAGCGTTGTTGGTTGTGCTCATTCAGCCGAATCAGTTAACCTACCCAACGTTTCAGCAAGATACTGGTATTCACACCGCCAAAACCAAAACCATTCGAAAGGGCATAGGTTATCTCATGGGGCAACGCCTGACCTGCCACGATATTGAGCCCTTGGGCTGCAGGGTCTGGATTTTCCAGATTCAAGGTCGCCGGTACGATTTGATCACGTAAGGCCAGCACAGTAAAAATAGTTTCCAAACCACCCGCAGCGCCCAGTAAATGGCCTGTAGCAGACTTGGTTGATGTCACCGCTAACGTATCACCCTCGCCAAACAGATGCTTAATAGCATTGATTTCACCTAGATCACCCACGGGTGTAGAGGTCGCATGAGCATTTAAGTGCTGAACCTGTGAGGGCGTAATGCCCGCTTGGTGCAAAGCAATTTTCATTGCACGGTATGCGCCGTCACCGTCTTCAGCACCCGATGTCATATGGTAGGCATCCGCACTGGTGCCATAGCCGACAATTTCCGCGAGAGGCTGCGCACCGCGCGCTAAAGCATGCTCCAACGCCTCGATAATCAATAAACCCGCACCTTCGCCCATCACAAAGCCATCACGCGCGCTATCGAATGGACGAGAGGCTTTTTCGGGGGCATCATTCGAGCCCGTTGACAGGGCGCGAGCGGCGGCAAAACCAGCCAGGCTGACTTTATCAATGGCGGCTTCAGCGCCGCCGCATAAGGCTACATCTGCCTCATTGTTACGAATCAATCGGACGGCATCGCCAATAGCTTGCACACCTGCGGCACAGGCGGTGACAGGTGCCCCAATAGGGCCTTTGAAATGATGCTTAATCGAAACATGACCTGCTGCCAGATTCACCAAAAAAGAAGGCACGGTGAAAGGGGATAAACGTTTAGGCCCACGGCTATCTGTCGTTCGCACTGCATGGGCAATCGAAGGGAATCCACCGATACCGGAGCCAATCACCGTGGCGGTTCGGTCTTGCTTCTCTTCGCCGTCCGCTTGCCAGCCGGCTTGGGCAATCGCTTCATCCGCTGCGGCCATCGCAAACTCAATAAAACGATCCATTTTCTTTTGATCTTTTGGCGCAACCGCTTTATCTGGATCAAAGCCGGCTTCAGGGTCTGCTGCGATAGTGGGGACTTGTCCGCCAATTTTGGCCGGCAAATCACCGACAATCTCATCAGGTAACACACGAATACCGGATTGCCCTGCTAACAGGCGCTGCCAAACAGTTTCGATACCACAACCTAATGGGGAAACGACACCCATTCCTGTAATCACTACACGGCGCGTATTCATCATTTTTCCTTTTGAGGCTCGATTATATGGGAAGGCTGCTTGGCATCTTTAGACTGCTTGCCTTGCATCAGTGCCAGCCGTTGATTAATTATATCGCTCCTGACGGAGCCTGCCGTTAGAGTGACATCTTGCGTACGCAGAGGTTGTCCAGTGCGTTTATCGAGCAAGACAGGTTCTACAGCCGTACCCGTGCGGCGATCGACCAATAACACCGCAGGCCCCTCTGGTGCAAAATGTTGATTTCCCCAATGAAACAGCGTTGCAATCACCGGAAAGAAATCGTTACCACGTTCGGTTAATAAATATTCATAGCGCGCAGGGCGAGGGTGATAGAGGCGTTTCTCAAAGATGCCACTTTCCACTAGATACTTTAACCGCCGAGTCAGAATAGTCGGCGAGAGTTGCAAACTTTGCTGGAATTCATCAAAACGCGTTAATCCCTGAAAGGCATCACGGATGATTAGGATGCTCCACCATTCGCCCACTCTTTCAAGCGAGCGGGCGACGGGACAGGGCATTGCGTCAAGACTGGTTTTTTGCATATCTCGCTCACTTTAATTCGGTGGATTTCGCTAACCTTGGCCTAACAAGCCCTTCTCTAACAAACCTTGATCTCTCAAGCGTTGATCCAATAAACCATCGTGTACGACGATTCATCGGCATAATATTAATCGACTACATTTATTGTAGTCACTGCTGTTAAAAAAATGCCACAGGGCATTTCGTTGATGAACCATAACTATTACTGTGCAGGGGATGACCCCTGCACATAGACAGCAAATACACTATTAGAAAGCGTTAGTGTCTTTAAACAAGCCAACTTTCAAATCAGTGGCTGTATAAATGACTTTGCCATCAACTAATACTTCGCCGTCTGCCACACCCATAATTAATTTACGCATAATAATGCGTTTAAAATTAATGCGGTAGGTCACTTTTTTGGCATCAGGCAGGACCTGACCAGTAAATTTAACTTCACCCACACCCAGTGCACGGCCTTTGCCTTCACCGCCCAACCAGCCAAGATAGAAGCCAACTAGCTGCCACATCGCATCCAAGCCCAGACAACCCGGCATGACGGGATCGCCGATAAAGTGGCAACCGAAGAACCATAGATCCGGATTGATATCCAGCTCCGCTTCCACATAACCTTTGCCATAGGTGCCGCCGTCTTCTGTCATTTTGACGACACGGTCCATCATTAACATATTGCCCGCTGGCAATGGTGGCCCGCCAGCGCCAAACAGTTCGCCACGGCCTGAAGCTTCAAGGTCTTCTTTTGTATAGGATTCGCGTTTATCTACCATGTTCTCAGTAAGCCTTATTTTAGTGAAGTGCGCAGAATAGCGTACACATGTACGCTGAGCAAGTCCGATCAGCCGTGGTTGAACCAGTTTAGCCAACGTAATGGCCATGGCCAACGCTGTCTGTCCTGCGGATTTACCTGCGAGATTCGCTCTTGAATAATACCCAAAAGACTAGGTTGCTGTTCATCAGCATAAACCACACCGGTTAATAGTGGTAATGCCTCAACTACGGTATCAACGGCCCACAGATGGAATTGGCTCGCTTGCACTGCGTCGATCACGGCCTGATTAAGGCACAAATGACGGACATTGGTTGACGGTAAAATCACCCCTTGTGTCCCCGTCAGTCCACGGCGCTGACAAGTCTCGAAGAAACCTTCAATCTTTTCATTAACGCCACCAATCGGCTGCACATTACCAAACTGGTCAACAGAACCGGTCACCGCGATTTGCTGGTTGATAGGTTGCTGCGAGAGGGCACTAATGAGTACGCAGAGCTCCGCGAGCGATGCACTGTCACCATCCACTTCGCCATAAGATTGCTCGAAAACAAGGGAGGCAGAGAAAGGCAGTGGCTGATCAAGTTCAAGCTCTGAAATGAGGAATGCTTGCATGATCATCATGCCTTTAGCATGAAGGTTACCGCCCAGTTCAGCTTTACGCTCAACATCAACAAACTCGCCATCCCCTAAATGAACAACGCAGCTAATTCGGGCGGGTTCGCCAAAGGCATAAGGATGACCAGGGTATTCCAGTACGGACAGACCATTGATCTGGCCGATAACTTGACCTTCAGTCTCGACTAGAATTTGACCAAGCTCGATTTCATCCTGCATCCGCTCAGCAAGATAGCTATGCCGCCAGTCACGGGCATTTAAGGCGAGCTCTAAGGCATTGGCGGTGAGGATATCCCCTTCAGCGTAGAGCGCGGCTTCCGCTAGCTGGTGGCTTAACCATTGTGGACACAGTGGCAGGCTACCTTGGTCACCGCTATAACGCACTGCCTGACGTACTAGAACTGGCCAGGCGTCTGCAGCTAATAACGGCAATTGCTTTTGTTGCAACAGCGCATTGACATAGCCGCACCATAAGGTCATGCCATCAATATCGACCAACGGAAGTTCTACTTCGAACTCACCATAAATAGCCAATTCGCCCAGCTCAGGCTCCATATCGTGGAAGTCGCCAAGACCTAAACGATCGCCAACCAGAATCAGCCGCAAATCTAGCGGCATGGAAGGGATATGTAGCGGCAGAGGGCGGGTTTCATCGGGTGATAACCAATCGAAGCGCTGCTGAACAATCATCTGTTTCAGGCGTAACCACATGAGTGGCTGAGCTTGCAACGCCCGTACCGATAGGATCAATACGCCACCATTGGCTTGATGAACTAAACCAGGTTGCAGGCTGATTTGATCTTTATGCCATCTAACACAACCAAACAGTTGTTCCGGCTCGACCCATTCCTGATAGAGACAGCGTGACTGAGCGGCGAAACGCTCATTACCCTGCAGAGCGGGTTGCCAGCTAACTTGGTGGTCTTGAATCAGATAGTCGCCACCAAACAAGGCTGAAGCCTCAGGTTGCAGCTCATTCACTGCCTGTGCAATTAACGCCAGATACTCCGTGCTCTCTTGTGCTTTGAGCAGCATAAAACGCGGTTGAGATTGTGGATGACAAAAGAGCGTCATGCCATTTTCTAACCGAGGTTGAATGGCGGCAAAAGAAACAGGCTCCAATTGGGAGGCAGTAGCAAATAACGCTTCATATGGCGTTGTGTTTGGCAGCAGTGACTGCCATTCGAGTCGGTTATTGGTCAAAGTGATAAATGCAATCGTCAAAAAGGGAAAGGGCGATTATACAAGAATAAAGCGGGCTGCATATACGTAGAGTCGCGGTTGGTGATAAGGAGTCAGATATCGACAGTGTTCCGTACAAAAAACAATCTACTCAATGGCTTTTAGTAGGATGAAATTCTGCCTAAAGCTGTTATGCTTGGTTTAAGTTACGCCGTCACTAAAGAGCTCACGATGAAATATCAACAACTGGAAAATCTAGAAAGTGGTTGGAAATGGGCATATTTGGTCAAAAAACACCGTGAAGGTGAGGCCATTACCCGACACATCGAAAACAGTGCCGCCTCAGATGCTGTGGAGCAACTGATGAAGCTGGAAAGTGAGCCAGTGAAGGTGTTGGAGTGGATTGATGCTCATATGAATCTGCAACTCACCACGCGAATGAAGCAAACTATCCGCGCCAGGCGCAAGCGGCATTTTAATGCAGAGCATCAGCATACTCGAAAAAAATCAATCGACCTGGAATTTCTGGTTTGGCAACGCTTAGCTGCTCTCGCTCGTCGTCGGGGTAATACGCTTTCGGAGACAGTGGTTCAGTTAATTGAAGATGCTGAGCGTAAAGAGAAATATGCTAACCAGATGTCATCGCTGAAGCAGGACTTGCAGGATATTCTGGGTAAAGAAAAGTAATCTGACGGTATTGAGAATAAAAAAAAACCCCGCAATGCGGGGTTTTTTACGAAAGAAGTAAACTTAAGCCTGTGGCTGAGTTACAACTTCTTTGTAGCCTTTCACTTCGATCTCTACGCGACGATCTGGTGCCAAGCACTCGATCAGAGCAGCACGTGGTTTCACGTTGTCACAGGTGTTGCCTGTAACTGGGTTTGCTTGGCCTTCACCGCGAGCGGTGATTTTGTCAGCAGGGATACCTTTAGAAACCAGGTAATCACGCACGCTGTCAGCACGACGCTGAGACAAAGCTAAGTTAGGCGCTGGTTGACCGATACGGTCAGCAAAGCCCAGAACCACTACAGAACCGTCTTTAGGATCGATAGAGCTCAGTTGTGCGTACAGTTGGTCCAGAGCTTGCTGGCCTTCTGGTTTCAACGTTGACTTGTTGAAAGCGAACAGTACGTCAGATTTCAGCGTGAAACGCTTAGTATCAACAACTGGTGCTGGCGCTGGAGCTGGAGCAACTACTGGCGCTGCTACATCATCCTGACCGAAACGGTAAGAAACACCAACACTCAGCAGACCGTTGTCTGGACGAGCACCAACGGTAGCTTTATCACCGATGTTGCTAACCCATTGGTATTCCATACGGGTTGCCCAGTTTTTGGTCCAAGCGTATTCTGCACCCAGAGCAACCAGTGGAGAAACACCGGTGTCGTGTGCGCTGTAACGTTGGCCATTGATAGAACCATCGGTATCTGCACGCCATACCAAACCACCCAGACGAGTGTAAACGTCCAGATCTTGTGCTACAGGGTAGCTCAGTTTAGCAGCTAACTGAACGCCTTGTGCTTTGAAAGCGCCATTGTTAGTGTCGCCTTTGTAAGGCATACGGCCAAGCCAGTCGTAACCCATTTCAAAGCCCAGGTATTGGTTTGCTTGGTAACCCAAGAACGCACCAGCACCGACTTGGTCTTTATGAGTAGGGCCGTCATTATCAATGATGGAACCCGTGTCTTGGAACTGAGACCAGCCCAGTTTACCACCGGTGTACCAGGTGTTATCTTTCGGTGCGGCTTGCGCTACTGTAGCGAAACCTGCCAGTGCCACTGCTAATGCGATAGCTGTCTTTTTCATTTTACGCCTCGTTATCATCCAAATAGGCAATGAGCTTTTAAAAGCCAAGCCCTTGGTTAAAATTCTTCGTTAAGGTTTAAACGCTCCCGTTAATCACGTTGCCAGTATGATTTGGCATTCTAGAGCAACCTTAGCGAAGTAAAGTCTACAACGTGGCGAGAAACTTACAAGTCTGATGTAATAATCTGCCTGAAAAAAACGCGAAATAGTGCATGTTCTTTAACGATTTAGCCGTAAAAAACGGCTTTTCAGCCTCGATATTTTCTGCTGAAAGCCGCATTCCGACTCGCTTTATAATGGTTTTATAGTGGGAAGCGCTAAAAATTGTAATAATTCATGGGATAAATCCTAAATTCACTTAATGATACAAAGAAGAATGAATTTTTAACGTTGCGCACTGTCCTTGAACCGTTTTTGTGTCATTTAGCGGATGCATAACAAACCCGTAAGTATTTCCTAACTTTGCCGCTAAATGTAAACGAGCACGATCATCATCTGATAACTCAGGTAACCAACCTAGTACGACACTGTAATTTCCCGTCAATAATGCTTTTTCCATCGCATCGACAGTCGACAATGGGCTGATTTGTCTGACTTGAACGACTTTACTTGCGGGTAGGCCGGATTGTTGTAACCACAAACGACTCAATTTTTGCTGCGGTGTTAACCATAAAAGCCACCGAGCTTGTTTACCGAGTTGTTGTAATAAAGGAAGCAATAGCTGGGTGACTGCAGGCTGGTTTTCACTGTACACAAGTTCACTGATAAGACCACAATCTGATGGTGCATCAACTCTTTCTACGGCATCGCTGGTAACAAGAGAATGATAATTAGCTTGATAAGGTTTAAGTGATTGAGTGCGCATGATTAACCTCGCCTATAGTGTGCTGTATGCATATACAGTAGTCACTGTTTATTAGAAGATCAACTAAATTTTTACAAGACGCTTCGCATAATTGTGAAGTAAAACCGTGCAAATTCATTTTGTATTTGGCTCTGTAATCCATTTTAAGTATTTTTTAATTAGTTGTTCCTCTTACACTTATTGCAACTGAATAGGGACGTTAGTTCGGATTTTTACTAAAGGAGTAGTCATGAAAAACGCATCAGAAAACAAAATCATGCAAGCACGAGATTGTTTTGATTTTTTAGGTCAGATCACGGTCCGCTCACAATTTGGCGGCTATGGCCTCTTGGCTAATGGGATTATGTTTGCGGTCGTTTCTGAGGGGGAACTGTATTTGCGGGCCAATGATCAGGTTGAGGGGATATTTCGCGCTAAAGGGATGACGAACCTCGTTTATGCCAAACGCGGAGCGCCGATCCTACTGCGCTATTACAGGGTGGATACTTATCTTTGGGATGACGAACGGACATTATGCCATTTTGCCAAACGGGCTTACGAAGAAGCTAAAACCGAGATTTTAAGCAAAAAAGGGCCAACTGTTCGGTTGAAAGACTTACCTAATCTGAGCGCCAGCCTCGAACGCCTGTTATGGCGAGTCGGTATCAAAAATGCATCAGATTTACGTCTTGAAGGCGCAAAGCGGTGTTACCTTAAATTACGTGCTTTGCGAGGCTCGCTCGGGATAAACATATTATTGTCGCTAGCGGGAGCTATTAGTGGCTATCACTACGCTGCTCTACCATTAATGATACGAGTGGAGCTGATTGAATGGTTTGAAATACACATCGGCGCAATGTATGAAACAGCCTGATCATGGGCTAATAAAAATCAGCCCATGCACTTTTATTGTCTGATAGACACCGTTATCTAGCCTGACTGATACGCTTATTCAGTTCACTGAGTTCAGGTAACAGTTCAAGTAGTAAGCCAATCTGCTGCAACACCAATTGGTCTTTACTCTCCGGCTCAGGATTGCACTCTTGCAGCCGGGTAGATAAGCCGGTTAATACCTGAGACATTTGTGTACTGTCAGGTTGCTCTTGCTCAAGTGCGCCTTCGACATAACAAATAGCATCATTGAGTAAATTCAATGTGGCTGTATTCGTTAGTTTCTCGCGGTGGGCACCCAATGCAGAAATATAGCTGAGCATGGTGTGATTCAGGCAAAGTAAACGGAATGCCGCTTCTTGAGTTTCTGGATTATTCTTGGGCTCCGCTGACATATTTGAAATGACAGAAGCGAGTTCGGCATCGCAATTATGTGCATCTCGGCGCGCAATACGGTAGGGCAGACTATTATCTTTGCCTTGATAATATTGCACCAAAATGGCATCGAGGTAGCGGCAGTTGGCATTGAGTGTTTTGCGAACGACGGTCGGGAGCTGACGGAACTTCCAGTCTGGCCAGATAAAACTCACGGCGACCCAAGCAATAGCACACCCGAGTAAGGTATCGAATACACGTGGTGCCGCGACTTCAAATCCTTCACCTAACAAGTTAAAGCAGAGTAAAACCAGTAAGGTGATGAACATCGTGGCGTGGGCGTACTGAACATTGCGGAAGGCAAAAAACAGTACACCCGTAATGACGATCAGGATTAACTGCCCTTCAATGGAGGGCACAAAATAGAGGATAGGTAAGCCAATGAGTATCCCAGCTAACGTCCCGATGATACGAAGTGCGAGGCGGCGACGGGTCGCATTATAGTTGGGTTGGCAGACAAACAGGCTGGTTAGCAAGATCCAATAACCGTGGCGCATGCCGGTAATTTGGATAAAGGCATAGCCCACACAGAGTACAAGGGACATCCGAATAGCATGGCGAAAAAGCGCTGATTTTGGCGTCAGGTGGCGGCTAATCCGTAGCTTGATATCACTCCACCCAGTCAGACGGTCGTCAGATAAACGGCTTTCTGGTTGCGGACCCTCTGCTAAGTCTTGTTCTGATTCAATCCCTGCCAGCTGTGCATCAATTGCCCGCAAGTTTTTCAGTAAATGTGACAGAGCCTTAACTTGCTGCACATGTTCATTATTAGCAAGCTCTCTGGCCAGCGCGGCGTCTAAAAAAGTGAAGGCACGCTCGAAACGGGGATCATGTTGATACTTCTGACGCATCAGTATGGATTGCGAGAGCTGCATACAGGCTCTCGCTTGCATGTTCAATAAGCGTTGAAAACGAAAGAGAACATCGCTGTAACGGAATTTCTCACGCAGTGCTTGGTATTGAACATGCGATGAACTGGCTCGCTCATGAATATCTTGCGCGACAAAATAATAATGAAGGGTTCGCCGAGTGCCACGTTGTCCTCGGTCACCTTTCAATCGCGTCACCAGCGAAGCTTTGGCCTGATTTAATGTTGTGACTAATGTTCCGTTCGCCATCGCCACATCAATAATGGGCTGATCGACATCAGGTTCAAGGTCGGGATCAAATAAATTGGCCTTGGCTTCTAAATAGCGCGCGAGCTGCTGATAACAGCGGGCCAAATTGTCCTGTAAGGGGCGAATAGGAAAGATAAGATGACCGCAAAGAGTCAATAGGTTGTACCAGACGGCACCCAGTATCAGTAGCAGGGGCTGCTGATACCAAATCTGATACATAGAAGTCCCCAGCATGGTGTAGATGGCAATCAACAATGCGCCAAAAGCAATGGTCGCATAGCGTTGGCCTAATGCGCCCAGCAGTATAAAACCGCAAGTTGATAGGGTCAGACCGAGGGCGAAAAACCACGGGTAGGGAAATAAAAGTTCTATGGAGGCCGATGCGACAAAAAAACAGATTAGCGTAATAAAGAGATTACGTAACCGCCCAGCGAGGCGGTCATCCAAATCTGTTAATGCTGCAGCAACGACCCCTAATGTGAGCGGAATCGTCAGTTTAGGTTGATCAATCCACCATGGAACTGCCGTTACTCCTGCTAATGCGATAAAAATTCGGACATGATAAAGCAGGCTACTATTGTAGACATAACGACGTAAACCAGTGACGAAATTGAGCACAAAAAACCTCTAAAACTGAAAGATCAACGTTGCTGAAATTGGCGTTGAGCATTGGCGATTCTGGCCTGCTGCGCCACTTCGACGGAAACGACACGGCGACCCACTGGCCATAATGCGATAGCCGCAATTTTAAAATTGGCGATCCCTACAGGGATACCGATAATGGTTATGCATTGCACAATACCGGTGACAATATGGGATAGACATAGCCACCAGCCGAATAAAACAAACCAGACAATATTTAATAAAGAACCGCCCGCAGTTAGCAGAGCATTACTTTTTTCTGGGTATAATTCATTGACATGGATCGCCTCATTACCATAAGGAAGAAATGATAGCTTGGTAATTTCCCAGCAAGAGCGGGTTAGTGGTAAGGTGAAAATTAAGATAACGCTCACCACGGTGGCTAATAGCCAACCGAGAGTGGTGAAAAAACCACCTAATACAAAATTAAGGACGTTCAATACAGTACGCATAGTGATTTATCTGCCTTACTGAATAAAAAAACCGCAATGCGGGTGAGTAACAACACAGACTATCCAGTATATATGCATAACACGGGATAGTTTCCTGCTTCAACTATCGGATACCTGTTGTTTAAACTCAATTATTTTATTTACACTCCACTATGTTATTTCAATTCACTTAATACGAGTTATGGCGCGCAGATATGGAACTTAAGGCGACATCTTTTGGCAAGCATCTGGCCCAGCATCCCTATAATCGGGTTCGCTTGCTGAATGCGGGCATCGAAGTATGCGGTGATAAACATCAGTACCTGATCCCTTTTAACCAGTTGGTTAACATCCAATGCAAGCGCGGTATTGTCTGGGGTGAGATGGAGTTTGAATTGCCAAATCAGCAAGTCGTGCGCTTGCATGGTACTGAATGGCAAGAGACTCAGCGTTTTTATCATCACTTACTGGGCATCTGGCAGCAATGGAGTGAGGAGATGAGTCTGGTTTGTGTTGAGGTTTTGCATAAACAAGTTGAGTCAATTAAGCGAATTGAGCAGCAAGATAAATGGTTTAAGCGTAGCGAATTAGGTCAGTTGCAAGATGCTATCCGTGAGGCTTTTGCCGCGTTACCGATGCCGGTGCAACGACTGACAGAATTTGAGTCTTGTCGTGCAGATTATGAACTTTGTTTGCGTTGGTTACAGCAAGGTAGCCGCAGCGTTGATCGTCGCAATCAGCAATGGACGCAGCGAATGCTCGAGGCGCACCAAGAATTCTTCCAGAGTGTTGAAAGTTCGCCACTGAATGAATCGCAGAGCCGCGCAGTGGTCAATGGCGAAGATTCGGTATTGGTGCTGGCCGGTGCGGGCAGTGGTAAAACATCGGTGCTGGTGGCCCGCGCTGGTTGGTTATTACGCCGCAATGATGCGTTACCAGAGCAAATTTTACTGTTGGCATTTGGTCGCCAAGCGGCTGATGAAATGAATAGCCGTATCAAAGAACGCTTGGCGGTGGATGATATTCAGGCCAAGACATTCCATGCGCTTGCATTGCATATCATCCAGCAAGGTAGCCGTAAAACCCCTGCTATCAGCAAGTTGGAGTCTGATAGTCAAGCCAGAAGGTCGCTACTTATTAAGCATTGGCAGCAGCAGTGCAGCGAGAAAAAAGCCCAAGCGAAAGGCTGGCGTGAATGGCTGACTGATGAGCTGGAATGGGATGTCGCCGACGGTGATTTTTGGCAAGATAAACGGCTTGCTGCACGTTTGGCAGGGCGACTCGAGCGTTGGTTAGGGCTGATGCGGATGCATGGCGGCAGCCAAGCTGAAATGATTGAGCAAGCTGATGAAGAAATACGAGATCTTTTTCAGAAGCGTATACGGCTAATGGCTCCCTTACTTAAAGCGTGGAAAACAGCGCTAAAAGAAGAGGGGGCGGTTGATTTTTCAGGGTTGATCCATCAAGCGGTAAACTTGCTGGATAAAGGGCGTTTTGTCAGCCCATGGAAGCATATCTTAGTCGATGAATTTCAAGATATTTCGCCGCAGCGTGCCATGTTACTGACCGCTTTGCGTAAACAAAATAAGCAAACTTGCTTGTTTGCTGTCGGTGATGATTGGCAGGCAATCTACCGATTCAGTGGTGCAGAGCTTTCACTGACTACCGCGTTCAGCCAGAATTTCGGCGAAGGGGCGGAGTGTGCATTGGATACGACCTATCGCTTTAACGACCGTATTGGTGAAATTGCGAATCGGTTTATTCAGCAAAATCCCTACCAATTAAAAAAACCACTGAATAGCCTGAGTAAAGGCAATAAAAAGTCAGTGATGATTTTACCGAACGATCAACTTGAAGCGCTGCTAGATAAGTTAAGCGGCTTTGTTAAGGATGACGAACGCATCCTGATATTGGCGCGCTATCATCATTTACGCCCTGAACTCTTGCAAAAAGCAGCCACGCGTTGGCCTAAGCTGAACATTGATTTTATGACGATTCATGCCAGTAAAGGGCAGCAGGCGGAGTATGTGATCATTGCGGGTTTGCATGAAGGGAATGACGGTTTTCCTGCGGTGGCGCGAGAATCCATTCTGGAAGATGTATTGCTACCGGCACCTGAGGACTTCGCTGATGCGGAGGAGCGGCGCTTGCTTTATGTCGCCATGACCCGAGCAAAACATCAAGTCTGGTTACTGCAAGAGACGTCTAACCCCTCCGTATTTATTGATCAGCTCCGTGAACTGGGTGTCCCTAGCCAGCGCAAACCCTAGCTAAGATTCAGCCCAGTGTTTTCACCGGGCCTGATGATTACTTCAGACGTTGCTTTAAGTAGCGATCATAATCAGGGATAGCAATGGTCACTTCACCATTAAACAAGGCTGAGCCAATTAAAAAGTCTGCGGTTGAGCGGTTAGTGGCGACCGGTATATTCCAGACTGTCGCTAAACGCAGCAGTGCTTTGACATCGGGGTCATGAGGTACGGCGTTCAGTGGATCCCAAAAGAAAATCAAAATATCGATTTTCTTTTCAGATATTAGCGCACCGACTTCCTGATCCCCGCCCATTGGACCACTGAGCAAACAGTGGACGTCAATCCCGGTCGCATTCTGTACCAGATTGCCCGTAGTGCCAGTGGCATAGAGTTTGTGCTGCGCTAAAAGATCTCTGTTTTCCATCACCCATTCGAGCAGTGATTTTTTGCAGTGGTCATGGGAGACAAGGGCAATATGCTTACGTGCCGCCATCGTGCGGGTGGTGAGTTCCATCAAAATATCCTTCAGTAAGAGCCAGCGGTTTAGTGACAGATTACTGAAATGGATATTTTGTGCATAGCGTTAACGCAAAGAAATGCGAAGAAACAAGCATAACCGGATGTTTAAAAACGGCCAAAACAAGGTGGCTACTTTGTCGGCGGTTTTTTGGCCCAAAGCAAGAAGCGTTGCTGAGTTTCGGCATCAGCTTGTAAGAACCAGTATTGCAGCATCTGTTCAGCCACATTTTCACCTTGCAGGCGAGTGGTTTTCTGCGCTGCATTTGTTCCTGCAACTGCAATGGTCGTACCAGGTACAGCACTTGCCGGTGAAGGCGGAATGGTGGCAAATGAAGGAACCGATGCGCTGTGTTGCCCCACATTATAGGTGGCCATTGCTGTTTCAAGTGTTGTGGCAGCGCCAAGGTTTTCTTCATGCAGTACATCATGGCGCACGGTCAATGGGCGACCATTATCACCGATAAGCTGAAACTCGGGTTTTTTCGAGAACTTATGCCCATCCCGTTCGGAATCAATAACCGGTAATTTTATGGCGACGGAGCGAACATTACGGGTATTGAACACCACGACCAATGGGGGGGAGGTGTACAGTATTTTCGGTTCTGCCGGTAATGGTTTTGCCACTTTGAACAAAATCTGATGCTGCCCGCTGTTTAGCTCTAAACTGTCGGCCCCCTTGAGTAAAGAGCCAGACATATTTTTGCCATCGACCACCAACAGGTCAATTTCCGGTGCAAGTTTTAAGGTCGTGGCGAGTGCTGAAGCACTAAAGCAAACGGCCAAAATCCCTGCGACCACCAGACCAAATTTCATGTGTTGCTCCTGAAGGCGATATCCACTTACATTGTCAGACAGGCGAGATAATGTGTCAAAGTCTTTCCGTGCGCCCACATTTATTTACTGTTTGTAATATTCGGCATGAGTCTGTCATGTTTATCTTGATGAATTTTAAAGATAAAATAAGCAAACTAACAGCTATTAATGTTATATCTATTAAACGAAATCAATTAGACCGCGTTTAACTGCATTTTTTAGCATGATATACACTTAGACGATCGTCTAACTTTTCAAAATCCACCCAAATGCAAATGGCGAGTAACATTCTTTTAGCGCATCAGAGGAACTGAAAATGCACGATAAAGACATTGCAGAGATTCTCCAGCAGGTAAAGACAATTGCGTTAGTTGGGGCAAGCGATAACCCATCACGTCCCAGCTATGGTGTCATGGCTTATTTGCTCCAGCAGGGATATCAAGTTATCCCTGTCAGCCCAAAACTGGCTGGGAAAACGTTACTAGGGCAGCAGGTTTACGCTGAATTAGCCGATATTCCTGATGAGATTGATATGGTGGATGTGTTCCGCAACACTGAAGCGGCCTATGGAGTCGCGCAAGAGGCAATTGCTATTGGGGCCAAAGTATTATGGCTACAGATAGGTGTTATCAATGAGTTAGCGGCAACATTGGCAGCAGATGCTGGCTTAAAGGTGGTGATGGACCGTTGCCCAAAAATTGAGATTCCGCGACTGGGGTTAGAAAAATAGTGTTTTTCGTGTGCTGATTAGTGTGACTATTCGCGATAAGCGTGGCCGCAATAAAAAACCCGGCAGTGAGTGCCGGGCTTCATCGTATGCAGTGAGGATTAGGTATGCTGGTCATCAATTACGCAGACGCGGAGCCTGTAACTGATGGCGAATTGACGCAGCCAGCTCATCTAATGACGGTTGTTCAGGATGCGCATCCATATCCTCATATGTCAGTTGCGCTTCAGCGAGGTAAGTGTGCACCGGTTGCCCCTCATCATCCTCAATGACCACGTGATACCAAGGTGATGAACGCAAAGTATCATTGTTTGCAACTTCATCAGGTTCAGGTGGCTCAAGAGAATATTCAGGATCGATATCAATTACCACACCCAAATAGCCGTGCAGGCTGTGGCGAACTTGCTGACCAATACCAAATTTGCTGGCGATCATGATAACCTCCTGAGAAACATTACTCTGCCCTCTATATGAGGGCATTATGGGGTATTTCAAGTCACACTATCCGACATGCAAACCCTTTCAGGTACAAACCTTCCGGATAGGTAGCAATAACCGGATGATCTGCTGCCTGACGGAACTGTTCTATAAATTGTATATCATGACCTGCATCTAACGCAGCATCCGCCAAGATTTTTTGGAATAAATCTGTTGGCATCAATCCAGAACAGGAGAAGCTTAATAAGATCCCGCCTGGGCGTAGTAACTGTATTGCTAACATATTAATGTCTTTATAGCCACGGCAAGCACTTGCCAATTGGCTTTTGTTTTCCACAAATTTTGGTGGGTCCATGATGATCATGTCAAACTTTTCCCCTTGCGTGCGGTAATGACGCAGCAGTTGGAACACATCATCACGAACGAATTCTGCTTTGCTGAGATCTAATTGATTCAACTCCACGTTCTGCTTCGCAATATCTAACACGGATTGCGATGTATCGACACTGATGACTTGTTGGCAATTCCCCATTAGCGCAGCAACAGCAAAGGCACCGGTATAAGAGAAGCAGTTCAGAACGCGGCGACCTTCGGCATAATTACGTGCAGCGAGCCGACTATCACGCTGATCTAAATAAAAACCTGTCTTATGGCCGTGTTGGATATCAACCAGTATCTGCATACCGTTCTCGGTGATGGGTAACAGGGCGGGTGGCATTTCACCGAGTACTGTCCCTTGGGTCAGCGGTAAACCCTCTTTTTTACGCACTGAAACATCAGAACGGTCATAAATAGAGCATTCTGGGTAGCAGGCTTGCAGGGCGCTGATCAGCGTCGAACGTTGATATTCGGCACCCGCAGAGAGTAACTGCAAGACAAGGAAGTTTTGGAAACGGTCGATAGTGATGCCGGGTAGGCCATCAGACTCACCGGCGATTAAACGGTAGCCATTCAAACCATCCCGTTGCGCCAGCCAATCTCGCCAGCTTTGTGCTTGCTGCAACCGGCGGATAAAGAATTCACGATCGGCGACTTCATCTTGTTGGAACGTCCACACTCGCGCCAGGATTTGTGATTCAGGCGAATAGGCGGCACGTGCCAACCATTTGCCTTGGCTATCAAGGATATCGATAGTTTCACCGGGAAGGGCGTTACCTTCAAGGCGCTGAACTGCTCCAGAGAAGATCCACGGGTGACGACGAAGTAAGGATTTTTCACGGCCTTTGGCAAGAAATAAGCGCATCATAATATTCTTTTAAAATCAAAGTGTTGTAATTGATAAATTATTATCAATCAAAATAAGGCCACAATCATATAGTAATGTCATCCCACTCACTACCTCGACTATCCTGATACTTGGCTGTCATTTGGGCTGACTTGTGTCCTAGTCAATGTTGGGCGAACTCACCGCCTTTGGCGTCAGTATACAGCCTTGCGGCTAAACTTCGTATCTCATGGAATGATGGCGGCGATCCATCCCATTCAATGTCTGATAACGCGCGCAAAGACTTCCGGCTTAAAACTATCTTTCCTCAGTATCCAAAAGCTTACCCGATCTCATCAATTTCATACTTCACAAGAAAAATCCTATTGATTATGCTGTATGTATATACAGTTGTGTTGTAGGTGTGAATAATGATTTTTTACCCACTCTCCTCGTTGCGTGAAGTCGTTCTTATCCCGTTGTTTAACGAGACAATTCCCGCTGGTTTTCCAAGCCCAGCGGCGGATTATGTCGAGCGACCATTGGATCTGAACGAGCTCTGTATTGCTCATCCGGCAGCGACTTACTTTGTCCGGGTATCGGGTCATTCAATGACGGGGGCAGGGATCTATGATGGTTCGCTACTGGTTGTTGATCGCAGCGTGTCACCACAACATGGCGATATCATTGTTGCAGCAGTTGGTGGAGAGTTCACTGTAAAAAAACTGTGCTTACACCCTGTTGTACAGCTAGAGGCGATGAACCCCGATTATGCGCCTATCATTTTGAATGATAGTGGGGATGATTTAGAAACATTTGGCGTGGTGAGATACGTGATAAACGAGGCGACGAATGTTTGCCCTCGCTGACGTTAATTCTTTTATGCGTCCTGTGAGTCTGTATTCCGGCCAGACTTACAGGGGAAACCGATAGTCGTCCTTTCAAACAACGATGGTTGTGTCATCGCGCGTAGCCGTGAAGCCAAATTATTGGGTATTAAGATGGGTGAGCCTTATTTCAAGATGCGCAATCTGATCCAGAAATATGGTGTGGTGACGTTCAGCAGCAATTATGAGCTTTATGCTGATATGTCTAATCGGGTTATGACTGTGTTGGAATCTATGTCGCCGGTTATGGAGATATACTCTATTGATGAGGCATTTTTGAACGTGTCTGGGGTCAATCATTGTATGAGCCTGGATCAGTTTGGTCGGGAAGTTCGGCAACGGGCATTACAGTGGACAGGCCTCACTGTCGGTGTCGGGATCGCCCAAACTAAAACGCTGGCTAAACTGGCAAATCATGCCGCCAAACAATGGAGTAAGACCGGTGGCGTGTTGGATTTATCCGATCCGGTCAGGCAGCGGAAATTACTTGCCATAACACCAGTTCAAGATATTTGGGGTATTGGTCGTCGCATGGGTAAAAAGTTGAATCAACTTGGCATCAACACGGCATTGCAGTTGGCTGACACTCACACGCAGTTTGTGCGTAAAAACTTCAATGTCGTGCTAGAACGCACGGTCAGAGAGCTCAATGGCGAACAATGTCTCGAGCTGGAAGAGTTCGCCCCGACAAAACAGCAAATTGTGTGTAGCCGGTCTTTTGGTGAACGAATCACTTGTTATCAGGATATGCGCGAAGCTATCTGTGGGTATGCGGTGCGTGCGGCGGAAAAGCTGCGCGGTGAACATCAATATTGCAGGCATATATCAGCCTTTATCAAAACCAGCCCTTTTGCACCCAATGAACCTTACTATGGCAACATTGTGAGCACTAAGCTTCATATTCCCACTCAGGATTCACGGGATATTGTCGCTGCGGCATTGTGTTGTCTTGATGCGATATGGAAGGATGGTTATCGATATCAAAAAGGCGGGGTGATGCTGGGTGATTTCTACAGCCAGGGTATTGCCCAATTGGGGTTATTTGATGATAACCAGCCAAAAGCGAACAGTGCGGCGTTAATGGCAGCGCTAGATGAGATTAATCAATCGGGCAAGGGTAAGGTGTGGTTTGCTGGGCAGGGCATACAAAAAGGCTGGCAGATGAAACGCGAGATGCTATCGCCAGCTTACACCACCAGGTGGGCTGAATTACCGGTTGTGAGATGATGAAGATCAATCTTGCACGGATAGCCTGTTGAAGTGAGGATTTCGAGGTCATAATTGAGTTGACTGCCAGCGAGGTAAAAGTGCGGTATTGCCGGAATATGAGCTGGAAAATGCAAATTATCGCGTAGATGAGGAGTCGATATGGCAACAGTATGCACAGCTGCTTATGTTTACGGTATCGTTCAAGGTGTTGGTTTTCGCTACAGTACGCAACGTCAAGCCCAAAAATTGGGGGTGACGGGATACGCCAAAAATTGCGATGACGGTAGCGTGGAGGTGTTGGCCTGCGGTGAGCAAGATGCCGTTGATAGTTTGCTGGCGTGGATAAAACAGGGGGGGCCGCGAGGCGCGAGGGTGGAGCGTTTGCTCACTGAGCCCCATCCCATCACACCGTTTGAAACCTTTACTATTCGTTATTAACGGCTATTTCGCCATTAACGACAAACTGCTGTAACGCCTCCATCCCGTGATTCAATGGCGGCAAGTCTGCCGCCTGCTAGATGCATTTCACGGGTTTGGGTAGACCGGCAATTTTCGTCGCTTGCTTTGCGGGTCCTTTAGGAAATAAGCGATATAAATATCGGCTGTTGCCTTTTTCTTCGCCATATTTCTGCGCCATGGCTTTGACCAGCATGCGGATGGCGGGTGACGTATTAAATTCTTGATAAAAAGCGCGCACAAAACGCACCACTTCCCAGTGGGGTTCGGTGAGGACAATACCTTCTTGTTCCGCCAATAATGACGCTAGAGCTTCGCTCCAGTCTGCGCTGTTTTTCAGATAACCTTGCGCGTCGGTATCGATAGTCCGACCTTCAAACTCCAACATATCACCTCGGTGACTCACCCAATAAAACGGCCATCAATTTAGCAAATTTTTGACTGTAGCCCAAAATAATCTGCGAGTCCGGCTCATCACGAGCGCGAGAGAATGCGAAAAGAACAGAGGGGGCTGTGCAGCAAGTATGCGGCCATGATGATTAATTCATCATTCGATATTGAGATGGCGGCTTTTTGGACGATTAAACACAAACAAGCTTTACAAGCGAGAGTGCTCTGTTTATAGTTCGGTCCGTTGCGGAGGGGTGGCCGAGTGGCTGAAGGCAACGGTCTTGAAAACCGTCGACGGGAAACCGTTCGAGAGTTCGAATCTCTCCTCCTCCGCCATCTTCGAATCCCAATCTCTTAAAAAGATTGGGATTTTTTGTTTGTGGTTTTTCTGGTAGATCATCCTGGTGCTCTGTAGCACGCAGTGCTTGCGCATTTTCTGGAAAGTCTCTTGCCAATACGGGTACGCGGAAAGGCCTGATAACTGAAACCTGAGTTGAGCAGCTTCACCACGTATCCCGCCAGTTCTCAGTCGAAGATCCATTCATCGAAATGACCTTTATCAGCGCGCTTACCGGAATGACAGATAAATGGTTTTATAAACTGATTCAGGTTGGGGACTTTCCTAAACCTGTAAGTATCCCACTAAAACAGCCCATTTTTATTCATTTCACTCGGATATTTATCTTAAGTACACACCGTGTCAAATAACATCCATGGCTATAATGGAAGTAATGTTCTGGGTTTTTATCGAAACCCTTTCTCTCTATTTTTGACGCCTATTTCTTTATTTGAATTGTGGTGTTATTCAGTTTTTTCCTTTTTAACTTCATTTTTTGTGGTTTGGCTTAAATAGGGTCTCTGTGCTGGATGGCTGTATTTCATATTTGGGAGTTTTTTTATTGTTTTATTTTTGTTGTTATTTGTAATTTTTATTAAGCGGGTTTGTGATTGAAGTCTAAACTTAACGATAAATGCTGTTCTTTTTGCTTAATTTTTTTGTGGGGGTATCTACTGGTTTTGCAAGGACATTCTGATACATAATACCAGAAGTGGTGGTGGGTGCGATCTATAAGCCTGCTAGAGCATTCTTGCTTGGATAATACATCTGTTTATTGTTTGCTTTTAAGTGTTTAGATCTGAGGATTTATGATTTGACAGGATAATTGATCGCAATGTATCTTTCGTTTGAATTTTTACATATCAACTTACCTCAATAGGTGTGGGTTATAGACTTATTGTTGTGGTGGTGGATGCTGAGTTCGTACGTGCTAGTTTGATATGTTCCAAGGGAGGGGACACATTATGCCAAGTCTTACATATCGGGTAATTGGTACATAGACAAGAATAATAAAATGCCAATGAATGGGTGTGCCTCGTGTTTAAAGTACTGGTTTATTATTGTTGAGTTTTGTCTTGGACTAACGTTACACGAATAATCCTCAGTTAATTATACCTTAATTAAACGTTGTTTAATCGGAGGGGACGTTTTCTATCTCTGATATTCAATAATACAAACATTATTAATGGGTCTCCGTGACTTTAGGTGGATATTGCCCTTTTTATGTGGCTTGAGAGGTCGTGCTGGCTCTAGAGGATCTCATTATTTTTTATATTCGAAACGGAGGTTTTATTTATAGACGAAATTTTAATTGAGCGTTACAGCTTTTGCAGAGCAAAGTCTTATTAAGCGGGCTTGATAAACACATGTTTAATTGAAAAAGATACGGAATAAGTGATGAATTTATCAACAATGATCAACCATCACCATGTCCGCTAAGGGATTAGACCTCCACACTTTTTCATGTTCACGGTGATGAAACATTATGTATTCAAAGGAAGATAGTATGAAAATTAAATCATTGGTTGCTGGTATTGCCGCAGTTCTTTCTCTGGCTGGCGTCGCTAATGCGACTATCGTCAACGGTGGCTCGATTCACTTCAAAGGCGAAGTTGTTAATGCGGCTTGTGCCGTTGATACAGGCTCTATTGGCCAGACGGTGCCAATGGGGCAAGTAAGAACAGCGTCGTTGGCTACCGCTGGAGATGTCAGTTCTTCTACCGGGTTCAATATCCAACTGAATGATTGTGATCCTGAAGTTGCTGGCAAGGTATCTATTGCTTTCATGGGCACCGCGGTTAACGCTACCTATCCCACAGCTCTGGCCCTACAAGGTTCTGCAGCGGGTAATGCAGAAAACGTGGGTGTTCAGATCCTTGATCGCATCGGCACAGCATTGGCCGTTGATGGTGCGACCTTCAGTGCGACGACTACGCTCTCTGAGGGCACCGTTGTTGTTCCATTCCAGGCTCGTTATATCGCGACTGGCACGGCCACTGCCGGTATTGCCAACGCTGATGCTACTTTCAGGGTGCAGTATCTGTAAGCTGAACCCATCAAGGATGACTATCGCAGGCCAAGGAGGCCTGTTTTTCAGCTACCGAGCAAATAGTTTGGCGAATGCTCAGGCATGGTTTGAGCTGACTTATTAGTAGGCCTTGGCCGCAAGATGAAAAGTAATAGTGCTGCACAATTTTCGGCTTATGGTCGTGCAGTGTTATGGAGGTCAGATCCTGATGGACGAGGTATATGTGAGAACAACAACGATGGTTGGAAAGATGATGTCCGTATTGCTGCTGTTGGCGGTGGGGCAGGTAGGCATGGCAAATGCTGGCGTCAGCCTTGGCGCGACTCGGGTGATCTATCCTGCCGATCAGAAACAAGTCACTCTGGGTGTCAGCAATAACGATGAGAACAGCACTTATCTGATCCAATCTTGGGTAGAAAGCGCCGATGGACAAAAAGACGGCCGCCTTATTATTATTACGCCACCGCTGTATTTGATGCAGGGAAAAAAAGAGAACACGCTGCGCATCATTGATGCGACCAACCAGAGTTTGCCGAAGGATCGGGAGAGCCTGTTCTGGGTCAACGTCAAAGCAATCCCCTCACTGGACAAATCACGCCAAGATGAGAACACCCTGCAATTGGCTATTACCAGCCGTATCAAACTGTTTTATCGCCCCAGTGGACTCAGTGTTGCGCCAGACAAAGCACCCGAGCAATTACGCTTTAAGCGTAACGGCAAAGAGCTGACGATCGTCAATCCGACCCCTTATTTCATCACGTTGAGCGAGGTCAATGCGGGCTCTCGGCTATTGGCAAGCACCATGGTGTCGCCTATGGGGTCGGCCAACGTGGTGCTCCCTGCTGATGCGGGTAGCAATATCAGCTATAGGACGATCAACGACTACGGTGCCCAGACACCAGCACTCAAGGGTGTCATGCAGTAAGGCATAAAGTCGCCACCTTTCTCATCAAGCTATAACCAGATAAATCAGGCAGCCGGGTAACCTGCATCGAACCGGAGGGACCATGCTATATCTGAAAAACGGTACGGAAAGTCGCAGAGTGATAAAAGATAACTACCAGAGTACCGCCATCTTGAAGCTGACCTTAACGCCGTTGGCCGTGATGCTGTTGGTATTATGTGGCAATGCATCGGTTCGAGCAGAAAACTACTTCAACCCGCGTTTTCTTTCTGATGATCCGGCTAAGGTGGCCGATCTGTCTGGATTTGAAAAGGGGCTAGAGGCACCTCCGGGTATCTATCGCGTCGACATTTATATGAATGATGGATTTATGTCGACCCAAGATGTCTCTTTCCAGCCCGATAGCGATCACAAGGTTTTACTGCCTTGTCTGACCCACAGCCAGTTAGCCTCAATGGGCGTCAATACTCGGTCGATTCCGGGAATGGCTGTGTTGGCAACAGAGGTTTGCGTACCCTTGACCTCGATGATCGAAGAGGCTTCCACCGATTTTGATGTTGGGCGGCAGCGTCTGTCTATCAGCATTCCTCAAGCCTACATGGGCAATCTTGCCCGTGGCTATATTCCCCCGGATCAATGGCAAAACGGGATTACCGCTGGGTTGCTCAATTACAGCTTCACCGGCAGTAATGTCCGTAACCAGCAATCGAGTACCAGCAATTACGCCTTCCTTAACTTACAAAGCGGCGTAAATCTTGGGGCTTGGCGACTGCGGGATAATACCAGTTGGAGTTACAGCAGCGGCAGCGGATCGAACTCTAACCAAAACCGCTGGCAGCACGTTAATACCTATTTGCAGCGTGATATAGCGTCTCTTCGGAGTCGTTTGACGCTGGGCGACGGCTATAGCTCGGGGGCTGTTTTTGATGGCGTGAACTTCCGCGGCGTACAGGTGGCGACGGATGACAATATGTTGCCAGACAGCCAGCGAGGTTTTGCTCCCGTGATCCGTGGCATTGCCCGCGGTACCGCCAGGGTCACGGTCAGGCAAAATGGTTTCGAAGTGTATCAAACCACAGTGCCACCAGGTCCATTTGCCATTGACGACCTTTCTGGGACTGGGAGCGGCGGCGATTTGCAGGTCACCATTCAGGAAGCTGATGGCTCGGCGCAGGTCTTTACCGTGCCATATGCGTCGGTACCGGGGTTACTGCGCGAAGGGCATGTGAGATATGCGATGACAGTGGGGCAATATCGCAGCGGCAACGATCAGCAGGAACAACCCACCTTTGGCCAAGGCACACAGGGGATA
>NZ_HE997643.1:548805-1500961 GCF_000312485.1 Yersinia massiliensis CCUG 53443
GCTGATGTGGGGGCTGGCTGACGGCTGGACGGTGTCCGGTGGTACCCAGCTTGCCGATCGTTATAGTGCATTCAATCTCGGGATGGCTAAAGATCTGGGCATTGCCGGTGCCGTGTCGCTGGACATCACCCAAGCCCGAGCCACCCTGCCGGATGACAGCTCGCATCAGGGGCAGTCACTGCGCTTCCTTTATAACAAGGCCCTAAATGAGTGGGGCACCAACCTGCAACTGCTCGGTTACCGTTATTCCACCAGCGGCTATTACAGTCTGGCTGACACCACTTGGAGCCGGATGAATGGCTACAGCGTGGCAACAGATGACGGTATTGTCCAGCTCACGCCGAAGCTCACCGATTACTACAATCTGGCCTACAACAAGCGTGGTCGGTTGCAGATAACGCTAACTCAGCAGGTTGGGGACAATGCGACTTTTTATCTGACCGGCAGTCACCAGACTTATTGGGGGGTTGGTAAGGCAGATGAACAACTTCAGGCCGGTTACAGCGGCACGCTGGAGGATATCACTTACACCCTCAGCTACAGCCTGACCAAAAATGCCTGGCAGGAGGGACGCGACAATATGTTGGCCTTCAACGTCAGCATCCCGTTCAGCCATTGGCTGCGTTCCGACAACAAGTCCGCTTTCAATCGCTCCACCGTCAGTTACAGCATGTCTGACGATCTGAGCGGCAGGATGACCAATCAGGCTGGGCTATATGGCACGTTACTGGAGGATAACAACCTGAGTTACAACGTGCAGGCCGGTTACGCCGGCGGCGGAATGGGCACTTCAGGCGAGACGGGGAATACATCGCTGTCTTATCGCGGGGCTTCTGGCAATGCCAACATTGGGTACAGCCGCAGTAGTGGTACCAGCCAACTGTTTTACGGACTGAGCGGCGGCGTGCTGGCGCATGAGAATGGTATCACCCTGAGTCAACCGCTGAACGACACCCTGATCTTGGTCAAAGCGCCGGGGGCAGGCAACGTTTCGGTGGAAAATCAGAGCGGGATCTATACCGACTGGCGGGGATATGCCGTGCTGCCGTTTGCCATGGATTACCGAGAAAATCGCGTGGCACTGAACCCCAATACGCTGGCAAACAACGTCGAGTTGGACGAGGCGGTAATCAATGTGGTGCCGAATCACGGCGCCGTGGTGTTGGCCGACTTTAAAACCCGTGTTGGTTTGAAGGTACTAATGACGCTGACCTATAACGGACAACCCTTGCCGTTCGGATCGGTGGTGTCTTTCGATGATGGCCGTTCTGGCAGCATTGTGGCCGACGGTGGGCAGGTGTATCTGACCGGTTTGCCGCCAAGTGGTGAAGTGAAAGCCAAATGGGGTGAGGGGGCTGGTGAGCAGTGCGTGGTGAGTTACCAACTGCCGCCGGAAAGTCAACATCGGGCACTTAGCTATCTAACGGCAGCATGCCGATGACGTGATGCGGGAGAGGCAAGTAATGAGAACAAAAGTTTATATCCTGTGTCTGCTGGCGCTGTTTAGCACCAAAGTAACGCAGGCCGCGGACAGCACCATCTCCATTAGCGGCTACGTTAAGGACAATGCCTGCTCTGTTGCACCGGGCTCACAAAGTTTTGTGGTGGATCTGTTGAGTAATGCGGCCAAGCAGTTGCATCGGGTAGGGGCAACAACGCCGATGATACCGTTCAGCATTGTGCTCGATAATTGCTCGGCGATCGCGGTGAAAACGGGTTTCACCGGTGGAGCAGACAGCGACAACCTCAGCCTGCTGAAAATCGACAGTGGTGCCGGTGCGGCGGCCGGCATGGGTATACAGATCCTCGATAACAACGGCAATGCCATTGCTCTCAATGAGACATCGAGCGGGCTGAACTGGTCAAGCATAACCGCTGGACAGTCCAATACGCTGTATTTCTATGCGCGTTTGATGGCGACCGGTACACCGGTGACTGCTGGTCAGGTCAGCGCTACGGCAAACTTTACCCTGGAATTTCAGTAACCGGAGAAAGGGCTATGAACATAAACAAACTGGGGTCGCTCGCTGGGTGGTTACTGATGCTCGTTGGTGGGTTACTGATAACAGTACTCCCTCTGGCACAAGCAGCAGATGTCACCATCACTATCAATGGCAAGGTGGTGGCCAAACCTTGCACGGTATCCACCGTATCTACCACGGTAGAACTGGATGATTTGTATACTTTCAACCTGCTAGCGGTGAATGCGACTTCGCCATGGCATTCGGTGACGTTGAGTCTCACCAACTGCCCGGAAGGGACCACAAAGGTCACCGCGGCCTTTTCTGGCACGGCCGATAGCACCAACAGTTATTACGCCAATCAGGGCGAGGCCCGCAACATTGCGCTGCAACTGGTCGATAGCGACGGTGTGAATCTGCCCAACGGCAGTACCAAAGTCGTGGCGGTGAATAATGCCTCATTGTCCGCCAACCTAGTGTTGCAGGTGAGGGCCATCACACCCAGCGGTAATGCGACACAGGGTTCGATTCAATCCCTGATCAACGTGACTTACACCTATTCCTGATGATGAAGGACATATGAAAGACTTAATCCGCGTATTTTTGAAATATCTTGGTGTAGCTGCGATCATGATTGGCTATTCATCCAATACCCATGCATTTGCTTGCCAAACAGCGACAGGGACGACCATTCCTATTGGCGGCGGCAGCGCCAATGTGTATGTGGATTTGGAGCCACAGATCGGGGTGGGCCAAAACTTGGTGGTTGATTTGTCCCGTAGGATCTTCTGTCATAATGATTATCCAGACTCCATGATAGACTACGTTTCTCTGCAAGCGGGTTCAGCCTATGGTGGCGTACTGGCGAACTTTATGGGGAGTTTTATTTATGACGGTACGCCTTACGCATTCCCGACCACGGCTGAAACCCCCCGGGTGATTTATAATTCCAGAACCCCAAAGTCCTGGCCTGCGGTACTTAATCTTACACCGATGGGCACGGCTGGTGGCGTGGCGGTAGAGAACGGCTCGTTAATTGCTGTGTTAAATATGCATCAGACCAATAATCAAAATGCGGACTCGTTCGCGTATATTTGGAATATCTACGCCAACAATAGTGTGGTGATCCCCACCGGCGGCTGTGACGTCTCTTCCCGCGACGTCAACGTGAGTCTGCCAGAATATCCGGGAACCGTGTCGATACCGTTGACGATACGTTGTGCCCAGAACCAAAACTTGGCCTATTACCTGACAGGGCAAACCACGGATCTCGCAAACACGATTTTTGCCAATACCGCCTCTACACCTGTCGCTCAAGGGGTGGGTATTCAGATTGCCAACCGCAATGGCGTGATTGCCACTAATCAGAACATCTCGCTGGGTGTCGTTGGCACCTCGTCAACCAGTTTAGGGTTGACCGCCAATTATGCACGAACCACCGGCCAAGTCGTGGCCGGTAACGTCAAGTCAGTGGTTGGCGTCACTTTTTTGTATCCGTGAATATGCTTGTTAACGTGACATCAAGCCTTGTAGTGATGTGATGGACGGATTGTGTCGCACTAAGTGGTGTTTGAGTAAACAGGAAACGAACAGGTGTTCAGCGGCTGATTAAGCCAGGTACATATAGGGAATAGTGATATGAGCAAGACATCACAAGCGTATACCATTCGAAAATCAAACATGTTAAATGCATTGGCAAGATTGTGCTCAGCACGGATGAGTTCATTCGAGGGGGCGCGCTTGCCGCCGCCGGAATTGTGGCCTAAAACACGGGAAATGGCTGACCAGTGCGATGAGAATATCTATACGACGCGGACCTTATTGTTGACTCTGGTGAAAGAAGGAAAGGTCTACATTTCATCTCGCCCTATTAACAATTCTCTTCGCTGGTTTATTTGTACCGAAAGAATATCTCGTAAGCCCCAGTAGGGATATAAAACTGTGGCCCATAGATGGGTTGCTTAATACCCCCACTCAATTCGTCTACCCAAAACAACTTCACCCAATACTACCAAATGCAGGAATCGAGTCCTGCATTTGGATGGCTAATAAGCAATGGGATCTGATAAGCATGAGAACTCTAGGCTAAATCAAAATTAGCATAATAATGACCCGCTGATTTAGTCACCATAATTTTAGGATTCTTCTTTACTTTCTCAGCAATAGATTCGGCTAGTTCACCAACGTCAGATGTGGATTTGGTGTCACTTTTATAACTGTATTCGGCGCTTGGAAGTAATTTCTTTACACCAGACTCCGTAATGATCACCGTGCGTGAGAAGCCTTTGATTTCCATTTTTTTATGTAGGTCGTCGTAGTCGGCATCTTCTGAATCACGTAGCTCAACCCTAACAGTAAATTTCGCCATTTTTTAAATCCCTATATTAATTATGGAATAATCAACATAGCAATTTCCTTCGACTGTGGAAAGAAGGGAAGTCATGGCTGTTCAGTCATCTCTGCCGAAAGCGCAATCTCACCTTATTACCGGCACCTTGAGTATTTATTCCTTTTTGATGGACAAATTCTGAGCTTTGAATCAGGCAGTATTTGGCCTTGATGGTGAGCATGTTGGCATAGTTTGATAGGGGCGTTAAGTGAACCAGGGGTCCAAGCAATGAAATCTAACTTTAAAAACGAAATACAGACATTCGGACGCTCCCTATTATTGCCTATTGCCGTTTTAGCACCAGTAGGGATGTTAATGGGGATTTGTAGCGCGCTAGGTCAGGCGTATATGATAGACAAGCTACCTTTTCTGGGAAATGCGTATTGCAAGGCGATATTGTCTTCTGTGGGTTTAATCAGCAGCGTCGTGTTCCAAAACATTCCGTTGCTATTTGCCATGGGGGTTGCCTATGGCATGTCGAAGAAAGAGAAGGGCATTGCCGTTTTCTCATCAGTCATCGCTTATTTGACGCTGTTGATTTCAATGCATGTGCATTTGAAATTAATGGATCAATTAGTGACGGAGAATATGGCCTTTGTCGGGCAGGGAATGGTTCTCGGTATCCAAACACTCAAAATAGAGGCGTTGGGAGGGATCATTGCCGGTTTGCTTGCCGCCAAGGTCACGGACCGGTTTTACCGACTGCAACTGCCGTTGGCATTTGCGTTCTTTAGCGGAAAAAAATCGGTCGCTATCTTGTCCATTGCCTTCACTATTCCGGTCGGGTTGATCATCCCGTTTGTATGGGACGTCTTTACCTATGGGATGAGAAGCATTTCGACCGTCATGATGGCGCCGAACATTGGTGCTGGGATTTACATGACTTTAAACCGTTTATTGATTCCATTCGGTTTACATCATGTGTTGAGTTCGACAGTCCGCTTTACCGAAGCCGGCGGCACTTATCTGATTGATGGGCAAACCTACGTTGGCATTCTGCCGGCCATGAATAAAATCCTGTTTGAACTGGGACCAAATCATCCGGCCTGGAATGAGTTTATGCCGACACTGTCCAGTTATTTGGCATCATCACAAATGTTGACCACGTTATTTCGTGTTCCGGCTATTGGTTTGGCGATGTATCACATGGCCTATATTAAGAACAAGAAGTTTGCCAAGGGGATGATCCTAACAGTCGTCTTGACGGCATTCCTCGGCAATATTACTGAGCCGTTGGAGTTCTCTTTCCTGTTTATTGCACCTAGGCTATTCATCATCTATGCCATATTGTGCGGCCTGTTAACGATTCCACTGCAAATACTTGAAGTCTCGATTGGTTATATTCGTGGCACGATATTCGACTTCGGTATCTTCGGATTAATGTACGAAAATACCCATTGGGTGAACCTTATCATTCTGGGTGCGATCAACTTCGTCGTGTTCTATTTTGTCTTCCGCTACGCCATTGGAAAATTCGATATTAAAACGCCAGGTCGCGAAAATGAAATGGCCGATAGTGCTCTATTAAATAACAAAGAGTATGACAAGGTGGCGCAATTGGTTGTGGAAGGTTTGGGTGGCAAGAATAATATCAAACGAGTGGAAAACTGTGTGTCACGGCTGCGTATTGATCTCAGTGATCAGAAATTGGTGAACATGGAATTACTGAAAGAGTCTGGGTCACTGGGGACGTTTATTCCATCCAGCAACCATATTCACGTCGTATTTGGACCGCACGTCGAGTTTGTCCGCAATGCGGTAGACGATCAACTTGCTGGCATTACACAGCGTTAAGAGGGTACAGCATGCGCGCATTATATGATTCAAAAAGTAAGACCATCGACCATCAAGGAATGAAAGACCTGTTCACACATGAGGCCAGAGTACAGTCATGGCTTGATGTCGAAGGTGCTCTGGCGATGGCGCAAGCCAAGGTCGGTATGATCCCAACGGCTGCGGCGGAAAATATCGCAGCTAACTGCCGGCTTGAGCGCATTGATCTTGCCGAAGTTGATCGGCTGTTGCGCCAGATTGGTCACGGTTTTGTTCCGGTTATCAAGGTGTTGGTGAAAGCCTGTGATGCACAAAGCGGTAAGTATGTGCATTACGGTGTGACCACCCAGAACATTCAACAGACGGCCCATCTGCTGATCGTGAAGAAATTCCACCAAAAGCTGATGAAATTCGTGGATGACACGCTGGTCAATCTAGCGCATCTGGCGAAAGAACATAAAGACACGCTGATGGCGGGTCGCACGCACGGTAAGCACGCGTTACCCATTACCTACGGCTATAAAGTCTCTGTGTGGATCTATGAACTGCTGGCGGCGGTCGAACGTATGCAGGAAGCCGAAAAACGCGTGTTTACTGTCATGATGGGCGGTGCCGTAGGCGCTTTTCATGCGACAGGAGAACCGGGCAGAAGGGTACAGGATTTGGTTGCCGAAGAACTCGGTATGCATTCGATGTTGGTTCCGTCGCGTAATGCCAGGGTATTTCGTGCCGAGTACATCACCAATCTGTGTCTGCTGGCGACGACCTTGCATAAAATCGCTGAGGAGGTTTATCAGACCTCAAGTGAGGAATTTGGTGAAGTGTCAGAGGCATTCACTAAAGGCACCGTAGGCAGCAGTACCATGCCGCAGAAGGTCAATCCCAAACTCGCGAAAGGCATTATTGCGAACGCGCAAAAGCTGTATTCGGTCCTGACAGCGACACTGTATGTTTGCCCGCGGCCTTTTGAAGCCGACAGCTCCGCTTACTTCATTTTTGATGCTAGCCTGCAAGAAAGTATTGAACTGATGGCGGAAATTATCCTGCGCGCCGAGGAGCTAACGCGGACGCTGGTGATTAACCCTGAGCGGATGCATGACAATGTCATGCTGACACATGGGTTGATTAACAGTGAGAAAATCATGATGAAACTGATCGATAAATTGGGCAAAGACCCCGCTCATGAACTGGTTTATAGCATGGCGATGCGCAGTACACATGAGCATCTCGAATACAGCGAAGTACTGAGCAATGATCCAATGATGGCTGATAATTTCACGGCTGATGAGATAGCCGAGCTGCTCGATCCCCGCACTTATACCGGACTGTGTGCCGTCATCGCCGCTGAATTGGCTGATCGGGTACTGAGAGGCAGAAATGAATAACCTCCGCTCTGGCGTCATTAAGTCCAACAGGATCGTATTCCCTGATGGGGTCAAGGCCGGTTATTTGTTGGTGCAAGAAGGGAAAATCAGCGGATTTGAAACCCATTTTTCCGGCGAGCATATCGACTTTAGCGACAAGATTATTATGCCCGGCTTTGTCGATATTCATGTGCACGGCTGGGGGCGGGGCTCTTTCGCTTATAAGGGAAATAAAGCGGCGCTTAAATGGATGAGTCATGATCTGGTGAAGGTCGGGGTGACGTCATATTTGCCGACGTCTGGGACGATGCCGAATACATTTCTGGAAGCTTCGCTGGTAGAGGCCGCAGATTATATCGCCACGGCCACCCCCGCCGAGGGGGCGGAGGCGATTGGCATCCATATGGAAGGGCCTTACATCAGCGAAAAACATCTTGGTATGCAGCGAGCCGATTCGCTACAGCCTCCCAGTATTGGTGGATTTGACCACTTCAATAGGTTGGCTGGCCAGAATATCCGCCTGATGACGTTGGCACCAGAACTAGAGGGAGCGCTAGAGCTGATTCGTCACCTACGCGCGAAGGGAATTACCGCGTCGGCAGGGCATACTGATGCCACTTTTGCTGAGGTGACGGCGGCGGTTGAAGCTGGATTAAGCCATTTCACTCACGCTTACAGTGGGATGCGTGGTTTTCATCATCGTGAGCTCGGTGTGGTTGGGGCGCTGATGTACCATCAGGATACTTACGCGGAAGTGGCAAAACAGAGTGGTATCACCATCAAGCCTGAAGCCTTTGATCTGCTTTATCGCCTTAAACGCGACCGAAGAATGGTTTTGATGAGTGATTGCATGGGTTATGTCGACTTCCCTGAGGGCTATGAGTTTTACCATTATCTGCGCAAAGAGACATTCCGCATCAAGCAAGGGCAGTTGGAGATTGCCGCGGATAGTGGTGAAACACAGTATGTTTGTCCCTGCGACTATTCATCAGTGAAGCAACTTGAGATGAACTTCTTGGATTCGGTAAAGAGCATCTTCGATCGTCTGGATAATGGCTGGATATCGGTGGCCAAAATCGCTTGTGAAAACCCGTCGATTCTGGCGGGGGCGCAGGACAGGAAAGGCTCTCTATGCTCGGGGAAGGATGCTGATATTCTGGTGTTGGATGATGATTTCAATTTGATCGATGTCTATTGTCGCGGGCTGCGCCAGGTACAACTTCGCGAAGTGTAGTTCCACGCAACAGAACGGTTCACATCCGTTCTGTTGCCAACAACCCTGTGTTTCGTTTTAAATAAAAAAGTCAGGATACTTCTGCCCCAACAAGGTTTGCAGTTGCTGATGATCCAACCCCTCTATATCTTGAAGAAATTCCTCGGTAGGGATTTTCTTTTTCGCCCGTGAAAGTCCATGTTTGCCAAGCAGCGAGATGTCATCACGGCTCAAATAGAAATTCACTTTAATGTAATCCAACTGATAGTACTTCAGGTAGCTGGATATTTTATTGGTGAAGGTAATGAGCAAATCAAAAGGCGTCTGTTCCAACGTGTGCAACTCGTTAATATTGACACAGCAAAGGATCTCAATATGGAAGTGCGATTTCAAAACCTCTTTGAAATAGCCGACCTTACTTTCCGAAGAATTGGTCACAATAATAATGCGTTTCTTATATTCGCTGTGAACCCGATTCTGCAATTCATATTTCTTTAGGATTAAGACGAGTGTTGACAGATGCACCGTCGAAAATGTGGTCTGATAATAGTGCGCAACGGCTGAGGTGGCCTGAAACACTGCCTGATATAACAGGGCATGCCGAGTCTGGACCTCATGCAGTTTTTTGTCGTCGAAGTATAAATTGAACTTGCTTTGTACGATGGTGGAATAGATGAACTGATAAACCTCAGCAAAGAACGGCGATGCGTTGTGTATTTCAGCGCGTAATAGCGGGGAAATGTACTCACAAAAATGCCTGACCAGTATGACTAGCTTAGGGTCATAGACATCAAATGGACGCCAAGTGTAGGTCAATGAGGAGATCAGAAGATCAAGAAAGCGATTTTCATGTTCATTGTCCAGCAGTGCGAAATCGAGCGACTGAATAAAGTTGAGATTATGGCTGTGGGTAATCTCGTGCCCACGCCGCCGACGTTGCAGGGCAATACTCATGTACACCAGAAAATATTTCTTGCTGTTGTAACCTAGCGTGATCTTGTTGCTTAGTCGTTGCTGATAAATCTCGGCGGCAGTGCGGATCTCCGATTGGCACTCGCTCAGAAACTGCGTCGCAATCGATTTATTGATTGGTTCGTTAGCTTTGTGTGGCACCAGCAGATGACCTTCACCAATTTCTACGGTTTTGAGAATAGTCAGGCAGATAGCGATACGTAGGTGAATTTCGTCACCCTCTAGCCGCGACCCTTGTTTGTGAATAGTGGTAATAGCGAGATGGTTGCTCTGCAGAAATGCCAATAGCGGCTGATTATCATTTTTGAGGGTGGTGGGGCTAACATTGAACTTCCGATAGTATTCGCTTTTATTCACCACATCCCGCAGGGACAATGCCACGCAGAGATCCTTAATGCGTTCCTCCCCAGTGGTTATGTAGCGGTTAAAAGGAATATGCTCTAGGAAATCGATATATTCTCGATAAGTAATGGCCGTAATGATCGACGCCCCCTCGATATGAAGGTGGTAGGCGGGCTTAAGAAATTCGTTAATTTCTTTCATTGCTCGCTTTAGTGTCGACGTGGTTTTGCCGAATTTGGTCGTAATATCTTTGATTAATACAGGGCTGTGCTCCTGAATATATTTTAAGAATGACAGGTCAAAGCTGTTCATTGTTGCATCTCAACATCGAATCTTACTTCAAAGCCATTTGCGGATATCTGAGAGTACCGAAATTAACAGGTTCTGTCTGTGAACTCGGTCGGCAGGAAAAATGAACCATCGACAAAAAATCGGCCTTAACACTGGGTTAGAACACGACACGTACGCAGGCGGGGATTTGAATCGCACAGGGTTTATGCGTGCTCTTGGTCGTCAATCCCGTATTAGTCGTACCTCCGAACAGCCCAAAGAATGAGGCTGCGCTGAAAATATCGATGTATGAAAAAGCGCACTCCGTTTATCACCGTGGGTTATTTGCTATAGAGTGTGTGGTCATATTATTAATCGTGGTATTAGATGACTGCTTTGAATATCTACCCTACTGATATGTAGGTATTCACTTTATAGGAGGAGGCCACAAATGGAGTTGATTTCGTCATGTTTAAGAATATTCTGGTGAGAGTATATTCTCAACTCGTAATTATCTGAGCGCAATCTAATAATGGATCAGCCCATTGAGGGAGTATTTGGCATCAATAGATTACGATTTGCTATGGAAACCCTGCATGCAGCAGCGTTTTATTTCATCATGTCTTAAGCTATGATGTTGGCTTTAATTATAAAAGTTATCATTGCAAGCGAAAGATAAATCGGTAAATTTATATGTATTTTTTTATACTATACATTGGTGATTAGATTGTTCTGTATTATGGTGGTCGAATTTACTTGTTGTTTTTCCTTTGATATAATAATATTGAAAAAATTTATTATATTGTGAGAGTGCCGTAATGATGGATTTCTTTGCTTTAGATTATGATTCTTTATCCAAAAGAAAATCGAGTGAGTTATTTTCCCTAAGAAAAAAAACATTTAAAGATCGCCTTAACTGGAGAGTAGATTGTGAAGAAAATATGGAATTCGATGGCTATGATAATAAAAACACCACCTACATCTTAGGTGCATATAATGATGCTGTTATCTGCAGTTTAAGGTTTATAGAAACAAAATTTCCTAATATGATAATCGATACTTTTAGACCTTATTTTAAAAACTTAAGTTTACCGGAAGGGAACTATGTTGAAGCTAGTCGGTTGTTTATTGATAAAGAGAGGGTAAAATCGCTTTGTCTTCAACAACATCCTATCAGCTTGATTCTTTTTTTATCGATGATCAATTATGCAAAAAAAATGAGTTATCAAGGTATTTATGCGATTGTTAGCCATCCCATGCTGATTATTTTCCAGCGTTCTGGCTGGCAGATTTCTGTTGTTGAAACGGGGCTTTCAGAGAAAAACCAAAATATTTATCTAATTTATATGCCTGTGGATGAATATAACCAGCAGATCTTAATCAACCGCATCAATGAAACCCCGTTCATCTTGAATGGAAATTTAAATGCTTGGCCATTATCATTCAGTAGTAGGGAAAACCGGTCTGATAAGGTTCAATTCGATCCCGAGCCTTATGGCGTGCTTGGCATTGGTAACACCTAGTTTTTTGACCGCATTACCAATATGATATTTTACTGTGGTGAGCTTAATGCCTAAAATAAGGGCAATTTCCTGATAGGATTTTCCCATGCTCGCCCAGTAAAGTATTTCATTTTCACGTTCGGAGAATAACTCTTTGGGGGCTGTTTTCTCTAGATTACTTGCGGCACTAAACTCTTGGTAAAGTGTTAGCAATTTCTCGTGCGTTGTTAATAATAACATTTGAAGATCGTTTTTTTTGTCTGCGATTAACGCTTCTATATCATCATCACAAGTGTCATCAATTATCATAGACAGAACAACAAGGTTATGATGGTGGTCGTGAAGGACAAAGGTATATCCACTAATGACGTTATAATTTTTTGCCATATCAAAAATTTTCGGCATTTTTAACCCTGAGCTGATCATTAAATTCTCATCCCAAGGGAAGGGGGTAACACGGTACGATGCTGTAATAAGGACAGGGTCTATGAATTGATAATTATTTTTAGTGTAAAACTCAAACCATTCAGTTCTATTCGATATAATTGCAAAGTTTGTGGGGTTTTTTTTGTTCATTATTGCATAGGCATATTTGATGTTGTTAAAGGGTTTTAGGTTTTTCTCCAAATAGCTTTTTATGGACGCATTAATATAAGTATTGCTAAAAAATGAACTTGACACCCGTCATCTCCTTGAACGAAATCCATTATAGTTTCAATAGTATAACATAAGATTGATACTGTATGAATCTCTCTTCTGACGTCGAGCTGGAATTCATAATATTAGAATGAGGAAGTTATACTAATTGCTTTCGAGCTATAATGCATGAATATGTCATACAAGTGTTAGTCTCTGTCAAGCAGAGAGGAAGAATAGCCAAATTTGAATATATCTGCTTTAGCATAATCAATATTGAGTTTGATGAGTGTGTCAGCGCGCCTTGCTATTCCTTTCTTCGGGCGAGCATCATCGACCAAATGATAATTAGCTCGTATTATTTATTAAATAACAATGGGATAAGTTGCTAGGATTTATGAGTATGCAAAAAGTCTCATTCGACTTTCACCGAATGAGACTAAAAATTGACAGGTTATTAACTATTAGTAATAATGCTTAAAAACTTCCTTGGTGTTGGCCAAATTGGCTTCTGAACCTTTAAGTGGGATCAGTTTTTACGGGTAAAACATTTCGTTCTTGTGCGTAAACAATAAGGTGTTTTGTTAATGAATGCTAGATGGATTAAAGTACAGTCAAGCACTGTACTTTAATCGATAAACACCTTCAGATCGTACTTTTTCATGCTTCATTAGGTGCGTCAATTCGGCGTGTTCACCAAGTTTTCAGGTTCTGTTGGCCATCCTCCGTCAGCTCCGTATCGCCACATATTCTTTTGACCTATGTTGTAGTAGGGAAAGAGGATTCATTATTTTTCTGATAGATATGGCATGCCCGCATACAAAAGCATGGCGTTACTCGGTCAGGATACAAATCATGAAAGCGGCCAAAACCATTTCAGTTCTATACCACCGCGAATCCCGATTCCCATCAGCAGATGAGTACCACTGCATTGATGTGGACTTTTGATCAACTGTTCTACAACGAGGCCGTATATTAAAGATAATTGAACAATGGATACTCAGATTTCCATTGTTGTCGGTACTAAAATGACCGATGTTGTTCCCCACAACAGACACATAGTGCTTGCCAAGGCCATGGCCAAGATTGACAATTTTTGTGGCAGGTATGACTCGCTCCCATAGCGACGCAAGAGAATGTCGGTGCTGCAATATGTCGGTACAGCAATAGTAAATGAAAGGATAGCAGGGCCATATTTTATATATCTTAGGAATATTAATACTAAGATTCTATTTTTTATTGGGCATTCTCAATCCAATATATCATTATATTAAAATTAATCATGGCATCAAACTACAAGTAGCCTTTATTGATGTATGATTGATGGTATATCGGGATAATAGAATGATAGAGTGAGATTGCTATTTAAATTAATAGAATTCTGAAGTGATAAAGAGAGTATTACTGTTTTTTTAGACTTACCTGAAATAGCCTAAATAGCTACCATTGGTGTCTTAGCAGGGCGTCATGTTAGTACGCTATCAGTCAAAATTTCTAATGGCATTTCTTGTTTTAGCTATGAATCAATGCCTCAGTACGACAAACAATGCCTCAGTACCACAAAAAATGCCTCAGTGACTTTCAACGTTGATTCAAACTCATAGCGATAGTTGCGTAGCGTCGAAGCAATGCTGCTTCTCACATTCTCAATTCAATAATCATCTTTTGTATCTTTCGCTGCTGAATGGATCACCCACCACGAGAAAAGAGCAATAACCGCCAAAAACGCGACAATAATCAACAATACTATCAATGTCTTATACCTATCTATCTCATGTCGATAATCTTCATTGTGATTCTTATGACAAATAAAACAGTATCAAATGAATCATTTTTGATGACCGCCCGATAGCAATTATCGATCTCAGGAGAAGAGTATAGAGATGTTTTTCAAGAAAATACAAAATTGCACGACATTCAGATAAATCCATCGACTACCTATAAAGAGGTATATCATTGACTTTTATGCAAAAATGTTTCGCTACAGCGTTTTATTTGAGCTACTTCATAAAAGTGAATACCCACACAAAAATTGTTTGATCTAAAACAAGCATTCTCACTACTACAAATCTTTTATGGCAAAACCTCCTTAATATCGCCTTAACCCAATGGGTGTTATCAGTCTGAGGCTCTCGCTTGGCTGAGCATTTCTCCTCCTATTACGGGTTTAAAAATAAAAATAACTATCTGGTGCGGACACTGACAGCGTCCGGGATGGAAAAATACACTGGAGTAAATATTGTGAGCAAATTGATTAGACAGATGTCGGTAGGGATATTGGCTCTTTTGGCGATAGGGTGGGCATTTTCTCTGGCGGCAGCACCGACGCCACCGATTGAGGCCCGCAACGATAAATTCGCTGAGCAGCATATTGATCAGTTCACTTCTTGGCTAAAAACCAAAGAGAGTGGACCCCGTGAAGATGCCTTAGCAGAAGACCCAAACTTGGTCATCCTTTGGGCGGGTTATCCCTTCGCGAAAGATTATAACAAGCCTCGTGGACACTATTATGCTGTCACTGATGTGCGGGAAACGTTGCGTACAGCTGCACCGAAAACCGCCGAGGATGGCCCTTTACCCATGGCATGTTGGAGTTGTAAAAGCCCGGATGTCGCTCGCTTAATCAATGAACAGGGCGAAGAAGGTTACTTCAAAGGAACATGGGCCAGAGGCGGGCCGGAAGTGGTCAATCAGTTAGGTTGCGCGGACTGCCATGATACCGCGTCAGCCGATTTTGCGGCGGGCAAACCTGCATTGGTGTTATCTCGCCCTTATGCAGAGCGCGCGTTGCAATCTATCAATAAGCCTTTCGATCATGCCAGCCGTCTAGACCAACAATCCATGGTTTGCAGTCAGTGCCATGTTGAATATCACTTCGCGGGTAAAGACAAAGCGGTGAAATTCCCTTGGGACAAAGGCACCGACGTGGAATCAATGGAGAAATATTATGATGAAATCGCATTCTCTGATTGGATTCATCCGCTTTCTAAAACCCCAATGTTAAAAGCACAGCATCCTGAGTATGAAACTTGGCGCGCTGGTATTCACGGCAAAAATAATGTCAGTTGTATCGATTGCCATATGCCGAAAATTCAAAACGCGGCGGGCAAAGTCTATACCGATCACCAAATTCGTAATCCTTTCGAGAGTTTCGAAACCACTTGCGTTAATTGCCATACCCAAGACAAAAAAACGTTGCAGGACATCGTCGCTGAACGTAAAGCCAGCATTCAGGAAATGAAACTGAATGTCGAAAAACAACTGGTCCATGCGCATTACGAAGCCAAAGCAGCTTGGGATGCCGGCGCGACTGAAGAAGAAATGAAGCCTATCTTGCAAGATATCCGTCATGCGCAGTGGCGTTGGGACTATGCCATCGCTTCCCACGGCATTCATATGCATGCCCCTGATGTTGGTTTGAAAGTGCTGGGTGGTGCGTTGAATAAAGCCGCCGATGCGCGTACCAAACTGACGCGCCTGCTCGCAACGAAAGGCATTAGCCACGAGATCCCGTTGCCGGATATTTCGACCAAACTCAATGCGCAAAAAGCGTTGGGAATGGATATGGATAAGCTGAATCGCGAGAAACAGGAGTTTCTGCAACAAGTGGTGCCAGCCTGGGATGATCAGGCCCGAAAAGCAGGCCGTTTGAGCCAGTAAGCGGCGTTCCGGTGAACGACTTTCACCGGATCTCTTCTAGGGACAACTGGCTCCATACGGGGCCATAGCAAAGGTGGAATCACTATGCGCGTTTTACGTTCATTCTGTTCAGCAGCGCTGCTGGCAGTGTTGACCTTGTGCACGCTGCCCAGCCACGCCACAACACAGACCGCACCACCGCAAGCGGCGGATTCGCGTCATGTTGTGACGCCGCAGCGCGATCCAGATGCGGCTTGCACCCAGTGCCACAAAGAGCAAAAAGATGAGTTACACGGCAAGCATGCGGGAGCCATTAATCCGAATACGCAATTGGCCGTCACTTGTACCAACTGTCATGGTAAAGCCTCACTTCTACACAGAAACGGTGTTAAAGATGTGATGCGTTTTAATAGCGATATGCTGAATGCCGATAAAGCGATGTTCAGCGTATCGCAACAAAACAGTGTCTGCATGAGTTGTCATCAGCCGGAGAAATTACGAGAGGCATTTTGGCCCCATGATGTGCATATGCTGAAGCTGTCTTGTGTCAGTTGCCATCAGTTGCACCCAAAAACAGATCCGATGCAGGGTTTGGATGACAAAGGTCGGGTCAAGATCTGCGTGGATTGCCATCGTCGCCAGCAGGAGCTGATACCGAAGGAAACACCATGAAAACCAATCGTCGTCACTTTATCGTCAGTATGGGGGCGCTGATTTTTATGACCGGTTCGATCGGGCGTTCATTGGCGCTGAGCGGCACTATTGAAGGTGTGCGTTACGGTATGTTGCATGATGAGACACGCTGTATCGGTTGTACTGCGTGTATGGATGCTTGCCGCGAAGTCAATCACGTCCCTACGGGCGTCTCGCGGCTCAATATCATTCGCAGCCAGCCTATTGGTGAGTTTCCTGCGGTGAAATATCAGTTCTACCGCCACTCTTGTCAGCATTGCGATAAAGCCCCTTGCGTGGATGTTTGCCCGACGGGCGCATCCTATCGTGATAAGGCAACGGGCATCGTCGATGTTGATCCTGATCTCTGCGTCGGCTGCCAGTATTGCATCGCAGCGTGTCCCTATCGGGTGCGCTTTATTCACCCCGTGACGAAAACGGCGGATAAATGCGACTTTTGCCGAAAGACCAATCTTAAACAAGGAAAACAGCCTGCCTGTGTGCTGTCTTGCCCTACCAAGGCATTGGTTTTTGGCAATCTGGATGATCCTAACAGTGAACTGGTGAAACTGTTGCATCAGCGGACGATCTATCGTGCCAAGCTACATCTGGGAACACAGCCGAAGCTGTACCGTGTGCCTTTTCAGTATGGGGAGATTACCGGATGAGTCCTAAACCGAATACGCCGTTCCACTTCGAGTCTTTAGTCTGGGATTGGCCGATTGCGATTTATCTGTTTTTAATCGGCGTCTCTGCTGGGATGGTGGTGGTGAGTTTATTGGTTAAACGGCGGGTGTTGGGGGATGAAGCCGCTCAGAGTGGGTTGCTTAAATCTACCGCCATCATTGCGCCACTGGCCGTTATCTTCGGCTTGTTTATCTTGATCTTGCACCTCACTCGGCCATGGACTTTCTGGAAACTGATGTTTTTCTACAGCACCAGCTCGGTGATGTCGTTGGGCGTGATGCTGTTTCAGGTCTATATGGTGGTTTTGCTGGTCTGGTTGGCGGTGATATTCCGCCACTGGTTAGCGGCATTGATCCAGCCTTATGCCAAATTGAACTGGGTGAGCACTGTACTCAACAAAATCGCACCATTTGAGCGCAAACTTGAACCTTTTATGCTGTTTCTGGCGGTAGCGCTGGGGGCTTATACCGGTTTTCTGCTATCGGCATTAAAGAGCTATCCCTTGCTGAATAATCCTGTCTTACCGGTGTTATTCCTGTTCTCTGGCGTCTCTTCAGGGATAGCGGCGATGGTATTGTGTGCGGTGACATTTTTTAAAGAGCCGATAGACAGTCCTGCACTGGCATTTGTCCATCGACTGGAAAAACCGGTGGTCTGGCTGGAACTATTTCTGTTGTTGGCATTCTTTACCGGGCTATGGTTTGGTGGCGGCCAGAAAGAAGTTTCGGTGGCTGTCGCGCTTGGGGGCGGCTTCTGGGCGGCCATGTTTTGGTTCTGGGTGATTGGCTGCGGCATGGTGCTGCCGATGGCACTAAACCAATATTGCAGCCATCGCATACGCCACCGAGTATCATTCTTGATCACCGTATCCGGCTTCAGTTTGTTCGGCGTATTCGTTCTACGTTTCTTCATTCTTTATGCCGGACAGATGACGGTGGCGTGATGAGTGGGCTGAAATGATCGGTGAATTAGGGCTGTTGTCATTGCTGGCTGCGGCGTCATTGGCGCTTTTGCTCAGTTGTGTGCCTTTTATTGCTGTGCTTGGGCGGCGGTTGCCCTTGTTGTATTGGTTACCGTCGTTCAGTTATGGCGTGACGTTATTCTTGGCATTGGCGATATTTTTACTTGGCTGGTGCTTTGTTACTGATGATTTTTCACTTCTGTATGTTGCGCAGCATGCGAACAGCCAATTGCCGTTGTTTTACAAGATTGCGGCGATATGGGGCGGGCATGAAGGTTCTATGCTGTTCCTGCTTTTTGCGTTGAGCTTGTGGAGCGCCGCGTTAACCTGTTTTCGCCACCATCTTCCGCTGCGCTTTTTTGCCCGAGCGCAGGGTGTTATGGGTGGATTACTCGTTATCTTGAGTCTATTTATCCTTTTCTTCTCGAATCCGTTTGAGCGCTTATTCCCCACGTTGGCGGAGGGGCGTGATTTGAACCCAATGCTGCAAGATCTCGCGCTAATATTTCATCCTCCCTTGCTGTATTTGGGGTATAGCGGTTTTGCCATCAGTTTTGCGTTCGCAATCGCAGCATTGCTCGAGGGGCAAACAGGGAAAAGTATGGCGCGCTATAGTCGCCCATGGGTATTGGCAGCTTGGTGTTTACTGACCATGGGGATCTTATTGGGTGCTTGGTGGGCGTACAGTGAACTGGGTTGGGGCGGCTGGTGGTTTTGGGACCCCGTGGAAAATGCGTCCTTGTTGCCTTGGCTGACGGCCACCGCACTATTACATGTATTGGCGATCAGCCAGCGGCGCGGTTTATATCATCATTGGGGCATTTTGTTGGGGCTGGTGACATTCCAACTTTGCCTGCTCGGCACCTTTATCGTGCGCTCTGGGGTGTTGACTTCGGTACACGCTTTTGCCGTCGATACCGCTCGAGGTGAGGCGCTGCTGGCACTGTTTGGTATCGTCACGTTGGCCTCGTTAACCCTGTTTGCGCTGCGAGTGAAGGGGAACCATCGCGCGGCTAATTTTAGCGTGTTCTCACTGGAAGCGTTACTACTAGCGGCGTTAGTTTTGTTCACTGTGGCAACGGTCACGGTCCTCCTTGGCACGTTATATCCACTGATATTTAGCATATTAGGTTTGGGCTCGTTGTCTGTCGGCGCACCTTATTTTAATCAGACGTTAACCCCCGTTGTCCTCCTACTGCTTTTGCTGATGGGCATCATGCCCTTCGCCCGATGGCAACAAAGCCCTAAAGCTGCACTTTGGCGGCTTGCGATACCGGCCTTGCTCGCGATTATCGGTGCGTTGCTCAGTTCGGGATTGGGGGCATCATCCTGGCAAGTCGGCATGATACCGGGTGTCGCACTGGCGCTTTGGGCCTTACTGGCCCCGCTATTTGCACCAACAATACAATATCGTTCTTGGCTGTTACATGGTGGTGTCGCCGTCAGTTTATTGGGCATGTTGTTTGCGTCGTATCACTCAGTGGAGCAGGGCAGTCGCATGTCCCCCGGTGAGCAAATTACGTTGGCAGGTTACCAATTTACCTATCGCCAAACTGAACGGCAGGTTGGCCCAAATTACACCAGCGAACGGGCACATATTCTGGTCAGCCGACAGGGGCAACCGATCACCTTGCTATTACCAGAACGACGGCGTTATACCGTGCGTGAAACCTTGATGATTGAACCTGCCATCGCCAGTGGTCCGCTGGCTGATTTCTATGCGGTTTTGGGGGATAACTTGGGATCAGGAGAATACAGCGTACGTCTGTATCATAAGCCGCTGGTGAGTTGGATCTGGGGGGGCGCATTAATGATGGTCTTGGGTGGCGCATTAGCACTTTGGCACCGATTAAAGCAGAGTGATGATGGCATAGGGGAGGAAGGATGAAACAGCGCTGGCCTTGGTTGATTGTCCCCTTACTGGCTTTATTATTAGGCATCGTGCTTTACGGTGGTTTAAAACGCGATCCGCATCGCATCGAGTTAGCAGCGAATGAATTGCCTTTTCCTGACTTTTCGCTCACACAATTGCAGCGACCTGAACAGCGCATGACGCGAGATCAACTGCTCGGTAAAGTCACGGTGATCAATGTGTGGGCCAGTTGGTGTGCTAGCTGTAAACAAGAAATGTCTGCATTGGGTGAGATAGCTCGCCAGCATCCGAACGTACAGTTTTATGGATTGAACTACCGAGATGAACGTCAGGCGGCATTGAATACGCTCCAACGCTACGGCAATCCTTTCCAAAAAAGTGTGTATGACCCTCAAGGCACTTTAGCACTGGCGATGGGGGTTTATGGTACGCCTGAAACTTGGCTAATCGATGCTGCTGGGGTGATTCGTCAACGCTATGCCGGTGAGATGACCCCTGCGATATGGCAGCAACAATTTATGCCGTTGTTGGTGAAATCGACGAAAGTGGGGGGATCATGAGAATAATAGTGTTGATGTTATCCCTGTTCTTCTGCGCATGGGCGTCAGCCGATCTGGTGGATACCTATACCTTTAGTTCACCTCAGCATCAGCAGCAAGCATTGGCACTGGCAAAAGAGCTGCGTTGCCCACAATGTCAAAATCAGAATTTGCTGGAGTCAACATCCCCCATTGCGCAGGACTTACGTTTAGAGGTCTACCGTTTGGTCGATGCAGGGCACAGCTCGTCAGAAATCATGACATTGATGACGCAACGCTATGGTGACTTTGTACGCTATCAACCCCCTTTACGCGGAACAACGCTCGTGCTTTGGTATGGACCAGGTGTGTTGCTGGTGGGATTACTGGTGGGGTTAGTGTGGCGAATACGCACCCGATCCTCTTCAACAATAAAAGGTCCACGTTAATGGTGTTGGCTATTGGGTTGGCATTCATGTTGTTGCTGATTCTGGCTGGAATTGGTTGGCCTTGGTTTGCCCAATATGGCCGTATCAGTTGGCGTTGGCCTGTGGGTTTCACACTGGTGGTATTAAGCCTAATGCTGTTGGGATATCAACATCTGGGCCGCTTTACCTTGCTACAACAGGAAGTGCTAAGGCAACAAGAAGCGATGCGCTTAAATAATATGCTGGATAAGCAAAGTGACGACCCGACCTTATACCGGTTACAACAGCGTATTCGACAGTCACCGGATAACGGGGGGGGTTGGCTAAGTTTGGCTCAACATTATTTGTATCGAAATGAGTTTGACGATGCGCTATTTGCCTTACAGCAGGCAGAACGACTACAGGGTGCAAATGCGGTTCTGGACGCTGCTCGGGCGACCGTACTGTATTACCAAGCGGATAAAAAGATGACCAAAGAGGTGGCTTATTGGTTACAACAGTCGTTGGCAAAAGAGCCACTGCAATACACCGCGCTTATGCTACAAGCCTCTGATCAATTTACCCATGGGCGCTACGTGGAAGCCATCGCCATCTGGCAGCAGTTACTGGACAGTGATAATCCTGACGTCGATCGTGCGGTGATTATTCAAGCGCTGGCATTAGCGCGGATGATGCAACACGCCTCCTAGCCTCTTCCCACCTCGAATTTTAGGTAAAAAAAACCCTTACCAATCTCATTTGGTAAGGGATGCCAATTCGGCCAACACCAGGGAAACATTATAACCGTTGATTTATCATACGATTAATTTCGGTTAGGGACATGACTTAAGTCAAGTTTACCAAGATTACATAAATAAGTTTAATGTTTATATGCGTAAAAAGAATATTTATCAATGGTAATTAGAGAATATCGCTCGATTGCGTTTACTGACTGTTTGATTTATGTGCAATATTTGGCGATGTAACCTGTCACATATCATGTGCTGGCATTAACTTTCGCAAAGAAAACGCAGCATTTTGCAGAGGCAGATTGAAGAAGGGTGACAGACATAATCGGAAGTTGAATGATGGGGATTAACGATTACGGCCATCTAAATGTAAGGGCATCTAGATGGCTGGGGTAAAGCGGTACTAATGGACTGAGAAAGTCCCCTGGTATTGGCGAAATTTTATTCTTTGCAGACTAACTTTCTTCGCATTTGTGCGCTAAGATATTAGTTCATTATATTAAAAGCTAATTTTTTAAAGCAAAAACAGTCTAATTAACATGGGGCTATAATAATAGCTATCCTTAGGTCTAGTTTTAAAAACTAACCTTTAGTCTAGGTTTTCAGTATTTTATTAGGCGGTTTCTGCTCATTTGAGGAATATCTGTAAGACTAGTTATACTCTGAATTGTATTGAAAACAATGTAATAAAATTGTATTGTTGCAGGATGTATAAGGGTGAAATTGGTTTGTTATGATAATTGATTATTTTGACAATGAAAGTATTAATGAAGACATTAAAAACTATATTCAAAGAAGAATAAAAACCTATGGTGACCTTCGTTATTCGTATCTTGTCATGAATAAGAAAACACCCTTGCACCCGGCTATTATTTCTAATTACCCGTTAGATTGGGTGAAGAAGTACAGGCAAAATAGTTACCACCTCATCGATCCCGTCATTTTGACCGCAAAAGATAACGTTGCACCTTTTGCCTGGGATGACAACTCAGTTATCAATAAAAAATCAACTGACTCCGCTGTGTTTAACTTGGCGAGAGAATATAACATTATTAATGGCTATACTTTTGTTCTTCACGATAATAACAATAATATGGCCACATTGAACATCTCGAATGGGAGTGATGACAGCATTTCTTTTGATGAAAGTATTGAAACTCATAAAGAAAAAATTCAAATGTTGCTTATCTTGACGCATGACAAAATGTTGGGCTTGTATCGGCAAGATTTCAATGCAAACAATGAATTACAAAGAAGTGGTAAGCCGAGAGAGATATTTTCTCCTCGAGAAAATGAGATTCTCTACTGGGCCAGTGTTGGCAAGACATACTCCGAGATTGCCATTATTTTAGAAATTAAAAGAAGTACAGTGAAATTTCATATTGGCAATGTGGTCAGAAAACTCGGTGTATTGAATGCCAAGCATGCAATTAGGCTTGGCATTGAATTGAAATTAATTAAACCTATTTGATAATATCAGGTATGGCTAACGGCCAATTATCAAGAATTTCAGGTTGTACGTGATGCTTTTTGCATATTTTAGTGATGAGCTTCTGTTGGCTATCAAGATCGACCCCCAGGCTTAGTAGGTAGATGACCTCATTTTTTTCTGATTCACCTTGGTTTAAAACAGTGATATTCCAGCCTGAACGCTTCAGTAGTATATACATTCCTCGGCTTACTACAGTCAAAATACCTTTATATCCGCGGCTTCTAGCATAGTTAACCATTGCCAGAAATAGGACAGTACTCAGTGAGCTATCATTACCGACCATATCTCGTGCCAATGCCTTTTCAACAAAGAATCGGCTGGATTCAATAAAGCCCTCAATAGGTAAATTAACATCCGTAAAATAAGGAGAGAATGGACCTGTAATCATTGTTGGATGTTTCATTTCAATAAATCTGACACTACAAACAATCGTGTCTTCTACTGTACCTAATATATAATGAGTATTCTCATCATCATATTGATCACTTTCTCTACCATCAATACAAGTCACTTTCCAATCTAAGCGATCTTTGAACGTTATTCTCCGCAGTGTGAAAACTTCGTCCAACTTTCTTTCGGGCATACTGCTAAATTTTACGTTAAATAGTTTTAACATAATGAAAACCAAAGTTATTTATTTATAGTACGCATCGTACACGATCTATGTCTATCAGTGCAAACATTGAACGAGTAGGGCCACTGTATGAATATCCAATGAAGAAAAGATGTGCAGTATGATTATTTTGTGAATGAAGAGCGACGGAACAATCTATTTTTTGACTCGCATGTTCAATAAGTGCGAAAGGAGTGATTATCGAGATGTTTTTAAGAGAAAAGTGACGTGAGGCGAGACTTTTTGATAGAGAATAGTTATAACGAAACATTATTTCATTTTTCTTGTTCGAAAAGGATGTTCACGTGGACCGCAGTTCTCCGCTTTTTACCAATAAAAAATTTGTATTCCTCGTGGCGACCTTCTGTTGCCTCCTTTGGGGGAGTGCGTACCCTGCGATAAAAAATGGTTATGCGCTATTCCATATCGCCCCTGATGATATTCCGAGCAAAATGGTGTTTGCCGGCTATCGCTTTCTTTTAGCTGGACTGGTACTGCTGATAGTGGCGATGGTCAGTGGTAAGGCGATTGGCCGCCTCAAAAAGGGCCAATATAAGCAAATAGCGCTTCTAGGGCTGACTCAAACAACGCTGCAATATGTCTTTTTCTATATTGGTCTTGCATACACCACTGGGGTTAAAGGCTCCATTATGAATGCGACAGGGACATTCTTCAGTGTGCTATTGGCGCATTATATTTATCAAAATGATCGGCTAACCTTCAATAAAGTGATCGGATGCATATTGGGTTTTGCGGGTGTCATGGTGGTGAACTTTGGCTCAGATTTAATGGATTTTAATTTTTCACTGATGGGGGAAGGCTTTGTCGTGCTAGCGGCATTTATTCTTTCAGCAGCCAGTATTTATGGAAAACGTATTTCGCAAACCATGGATACCACAGTAATGACCGGTTATCAGTTAGCGATTGGCGGATTGGTGTTAACGGTTGGGGGGTATCTCTTTGGCGGACATTTAAATGATGTCGATTGGCGAGCCTTATTGCTATTGGCTTATTTGGTCCTGCTATCCTCTGCGGCGTTTGCGTTGTGGAGCTTGTTACTGAAATATAATCGGGTAGGGATGGTCGCGCCGTTCAATTTTCTCATCCCAGTATCGGGTGCCGTGCTTTCTGCGATATTCCTAAACGAAAGCATTTTAGAATGGAAAAATGCCGTTGCATTGATACTCGTCTGTGTGGGGATCGTGCTGGTTAATCGAATTAAGCCAAACCGCGTTTAGTCACGTGCGTCATTGTCGTCGGGTACTAATCAAAAAGTCGGGTGCGCTAATCAAAAGAGAGGGTTAGCGCCCTATCAACGGTGACGGCAGCAACGCTAACGGCAGCATCAGGCTTTATCGGTAACGATTTTCACCCCCACACGGACGACACGCTCAGCATCCATTTCAGCAATGGTCCAAGTCAAACCATCCCACTCAATCTGATCGCCGATAACCAGTTCGCCACCAAAAAGATAAAGGACAAATTCACCCAATGTTTGCTGTTTGTCGACACCGGGTTCCAGATTGAGGCCATAGATTTGCGAGATATCATCGAGTTTTGCATCGGCTTCCAAAATGAAATCACCAAAGAAACGCTCGTCCAACTGAATGCTAGGAGATTGGCTAAAGAGTTTACCCAGTGCCGGTAAGTGATGCTCTTGGCCAATGACACATAGAATATCGCCTTCTTTCAGGCGGGTACTGCCCGTCGGATGTAACAAGTCTTTGCCACGAAATAGCGCAGCAATGCGTGTTTCATGCGGCATTTCCAAATCGCGTAAGGCGGCACCAATACACCATTTGTCGGAACTCAGTTGATAAATAAACTGCTCCCACTGATTATTCTTATCAATATCTAAACCAATTCGCGCCACGGGTGATAATGCGGGGGGCACCACCAATTTTGTTTTACGCGCCGCATAGGACAGGCTGGTGCCCTGCAACAGCAGTGATACCAATACAACAAAAAAGGCGACATTAAAGAATAAATTTGCGTTGGGAATGCCGGCCATCATAGGGAATACGGCCAGAATAACGGGCACGGCGCCGCGTAAACCCACCCATGAAATAAAGATTCGTTCCCGTAGATTAAAACTTGGGAAAGGCAGCAGACCGATGAAAACGGAGAGCGGTCGAGCGAACAGAATCATCCACAATGAGAGAATTAACGCTGGTATCGCAATTGGCAGTAACTCGCTTGGATTAAGGAGCAGCCCCAAGACGAGGAACATACCAATCTGGCTGAGCCAAGCTAGCCCATCAAATGTTTGTAAGATGCCGGCACGGTTACGGATCGGGCGGTTACCGAGCAGTAAGCCACAGAGGTAGACCGCTAAAATACCACTGCCGTTCATTGCGGTGGTGAGTGAGAAAACTAAAATCCCGCCACTGACCGCCAGTAATGGGTAGAGCCCGTTTGCCAACTCAATCCGATTGATAAGTAGCAATAGTAACCCACCGCCGCCCAACCCGATGATAATTCCCAAACCAAACTGTTGAATCAAATGCACCAAGAACATCCAGCTCAGGCTAGTTTCACCGGCTGAAATCATGGCAATCAAGGTGATGGTCAAAAAGACAGCCATCGGATCGTTGCTGCCTGATTCAATCTCTAGCGTGGCGCTAACGCGTTCGTTAAGCCCTTTGCCACCTAACAACGAAAACACAGCGGCGGCATCTGTTGAGCCGATAATCGCGCCAATCAATAATCCTTGAATGATATCCAAATCGAATAGCCAAGCTGCGGCCATTCCTGTTAGGCCAGCAGTGATCACGACGCCAATGGTTGCCAAAGAAAGTGCAGGCCATAAAGCGACACGAAAAGAAGAGGCTCGAGTACGCATTCCGCCATCGAGTAATATTACGGCTAATGCAAGGTTGCTGACTAAATATGCAACCGGATAGTTATCAAATGCGATACCCCCAATCCCATCTGTACCTGCCAGCATCCCAATCGCCAGAAAGATAACCAAAATAGGGATGCCTAACCGTGACGAGAGCGAACTCAGTAAAATACTGGCACCCACCAGCACTGCGCCGATCAAAAAGAGGCTATTTATCGTGATGGCGTTCAAGGTGGGTATTCTCCTGAAGTAATACTTAGGCAAATGGGTGGCTAGCGAATGTTAATGCAAAATTATTATACACAGATTTATGGGGGACGATGGGAGGATATGACCCAATTCAACGTGTTAAGTAACGGGATTGAACTGTTGTATCGCAGAGTACTTCTGTGAGAAGGGAAGAGTGAGAAGGGAAGAAGGAAGAGATCGCTCACCTTTAATCGCCCAGCGGGGAATCAAGGGTGAGCGTTTGTTGATAGAACTAGTCGCGTTTCAGGGTTGCTAACACCCGTTTCAATGCTTCAGCGGTCACTGCTTTTTCTTGTTCAGGCAAGTTATCGACAGAAAGTTGTGAAAGCTCGTGGACTAAGATACTGCGATCTTTCCCCGTGATTGCACCGTCTAATGCGCCACTGAGTCGACCAATCAAGGTCAACAAGGTGGTGAATTCAGTGACAGTTGGCGTCTCAGATTCGGGATTTTTCTCAATAGAAGTTTGTTTCGTCATCACAATTCCTCTTTTGTTGTCACAGCAAGTGAAACAAATCCTGATAAGGAATCTACAGGATAGTGGCTCTGCAAGCAGAACGTACAGTAAGGCATTCGCCATCCCGCATCGATATGATGGTAGATCACATGACGGCTAATCAGTGTAGCGGGTTTATTAAGCAAGCGGTATTCAGATATCAATATCACTTAGCAATAACATTATTCGTTTGAATAATAATTTGATCACGCAGTTTGCTGCGGTGCTCTGCCCGAAAATAAGAATTTAAGTAAGGGAATTCGACGATGAATCTCATACAGTAGGAACGAGATGAGGCAAACAAACACCATGCCAACGAAAAAACCAAGGCCGTTATTGCCAATATGCGGCGTCACGAATGCGCCATAAATCAAGGTTAATGGGTGATGTACCAGATAGATAAACAGTGATGCATTCACCAAATAAGTGATTCGTGGTGAGGGATAGTTGACGAGTTTGTAGCCAAGGGCAAAAACGACGTTGGTCATGCTCACGCCCATCAATGCCTTGATGATGAGATCCAGTTCAAAGGCAAAAAATTCAGCAGTATTAGCATGTTGATTTGCAAAGTAAGCTGCGAATAACAACAATGAGACGAATAATGCGGCGGGTGAGAATTTAAGAAATACTTGTTTGAGTGGTGGATAGATAAAGCTATAGGCACCAAGAAGAAAGAACGGAAGATAAAATAGCGTCTCCATAACAGTAAAGTTAAAGATACTATTAAAGAGTATTTCAGGGTTAAGTAGGTATATTATTCTGCGTATTATGGAATAGATAAATACATATAGAAACACTTGTAGTGAGACTTTTCCTATATTATTCATTCCTTTTATCATGGCCGGAATAGAATGTAGGTTATTCTTTATTCTACTAAACAGATAAAAACAGATACCCGTCAGTAATGCGAGTGTCAGTAAAAACCACAAATGTGAAATAAATTCCCAAATAGCAATATTTATTTTTTGATAAATTGTAAATGAATCCCAATCTTGTAATTTGTTGGTATAATTTTTGAGAAGGAAAAATTGCGGTAAAGTAATAATAGGGATAGCGGCCAGTAAAGGGATAACCACCCGCTCCAAGCGGACTTGCAGCCAACGGCGACGCTCATATCTCTGATATAACATGAACGAAAAATAGCCGGAAATAACAAAAAACACCTGCATACGAAAGGCGTGAATGAAGTCATTCAGTAAAGTAAATACCAGTGAGGGATGGCTACTGTTAACCGCCCAATGATGACTAGAGTATATAAGAGAAAGATGAAAAGGAATGCCGAGTAACATCAAATAGGCGCGAATAGCGTCTAGAAAGTACTCTCTTTGGTTAGTGCTTTTTTTCATACTTATTCGCAAGTTGCTATCAGAAATAGAATAACGTATTGGTTTTTTGAGCATTGCTTTTTAATCGCAATCATATCGTTGATAACGATATACGTTATTAATGGATCAGTACGGCGAGAAACACTACTATAAGGGTTAATAATTTTCCATAGTGTATTTTAATCTGGGTTACCAGGTTTGTGGCTTAGCCACGGGTTTGCGCAATACGCAGGCAGCATAACGCCGGACATAACAATCACCTGAGCTTATCTGCTTGGCCTATTGGATAAACCGTCAATAATTTGGCTGTTATGATTTAGGGGGAGATGTGCAAGTTAATATTTTTTCAAATGTAAATCGTGTGTTAAAACAGGCCGGAGCAAACCAAACCAGATGGTTGGGGGTCACGCTCTTGCTGTCATTATTTGCTTCGCAGGCCATGGCTTTTTCGCTCGATGATGTTGCCAAGCAGGCGCAAGCATTAGCAGGTAAAAGTTTTGACGCGCCGAAAAGCAACCTTCCTTCGCAATTTCGCGAGATGAAATTTGCCGATTATCAACAGATTCAGTTTAACCACGACAAATCGTATTGGACTAAGCTGGATACGCCATTCAAGTTAGAGTTTTATCATCAAGGAATGTATTTTGACACGCCGGTACAGATTAACGAAGTGACGGCAACCAGTGTCAAACCTATCAGTTATAGCCCTGATTATTTTAACTTTGGTTCAGTGAAGCACGATCCTGATGCCGTTAAAAATCTAGGTTTTGCCGGTTTCAAAGTGCTTTATCCGATTAATAAAGCGGATAAGAAAGATGAAATTGTCAGTATGCTCGGTGCTAGCTATTTTCGCGTGATTGGTAAAGGTCAGGTTTATGGCCTTTCTGCTCGTGGGCTGGCAATTGATACCGCATTGGCTTCCGGTGAGGAATTCCCGCGTTTTCGTGAGTTTTGGATTGAGCGACCTAAGCCTAATGATAAACATTTGGTGATTTATGCGTTGCTGGATTCCCCACGTGCCACTGGCGCGTATAAGTTTGTTATCTATCCAGGGCGCGATACCACTATTGATGTGCAAGCCAAAGTTTTCCTGCGCGATAAAGTGGAGAAATTAGGGATTGCGCCGTTAACCAGCATGTTCTTGTTTGGCCCAAGCCAACCCTCTACTGTGTTGAACTACCGTCCGGCATTACATGATTCCAATGGCCTTTCTATTCATGCCGGTAATGGCGAATGGATATGGCGACCGCTGAATAATCCAAAACACCTGTCTGTCAGTACCTATACCGTTGAAAACCCGAAAGGCTTTGGTCTGCTGCAACGTGGGCGTGAATTCTCGCAATATGAGGATTTAGACGATCGTTACGATCTGCGGCCGAGTGCTTGGGTAGAACCTCGTGGTGATTGGGGCAAAGGGAAAGTGGAGTTGGTAGAGATCCCAACGGCGGATGAAACCAACGATAATATCGTCGCGTTTTGGAATCCTGACGTGTTGCCCGATGCGAAAAAATCACTCGACCTAAATTACCGCCTGTACTTCACCCGTGATGAAGAGAAATTGCATTCACCTGATGTGGGCTACGTTAAACAAACACTGCGCTCAACGGGTGATGTTAAACAGTCGAATTTGATTCGTGAGCCTGACGGCAGCGTCGCGTTCTTGGTTGATTTTGTTGGCCCAGCATTGAAAGCACTTGATGAGAAAACACCGTTAGCGTCTCAGGTCAGTCTTGATGATAACGGTGAACTGATTGAAAACAGTGTGCGCTATAACCCCGTCACCAAAGGTTGGCGTTTAACACTGCGGTTGAAAGTTAAGGATGCGAAGAAACCAATAGAAATGCGCGCAGCGCTGGCTAACGGTGATAAAACCCTGACCGAAACTTGGAGCTATCAGTTACCTGCCAATGAATAAGTTAACTCAATCTCCTATTCAGGATTATATGGCGGACTTGCCCCTGACTGCGCAGCAGCAAGGGGCATTACGTGACGCTTTCCCTGAAGATGTTCTGCTCGATAGCCGCGTGGATGCGATGTCGCTTTTGCATCAACAACTGGCGGCTGATACACCAGAACATGCCGTTTTTACTGAAGATGACAGCGCATTGGTATCCGTCAATGCTCGTCTGCAAGCGGCATGGCCGGACGCCGTTAAAGGCGACAAGGTGCTGGGGAAAGATAGCGAAGGGCGCACGGTGATTCATGCCACGCCGCCTATCAAACGCACTAGCATGGCCCCGCAGGCATGGCGAACCAATCCTGTTGGTCGCTTTTGGGATTCTTTACTGGGCCGCACACCGGTATCTCGTGCGACAACACACGAGCAGGCGGCAGCAGAAAAGAAATGGCGTAGCGTCGGGTCCTTGCGTCGATACATCTTGCTGATACTGATCGTGTTGCAAACCGCCATTGCGACCAGCTATATGAAGACCATCCTGCCTTATCAGGGTTGGGCACTCCTCGACCCCTTTGAGATTTGGAAACAGAACTGGTTGGTTTCAGTGATGCAATTGCTGCCATATCTGTTACAAACGGGCATTTTGATCCTGTTCGCGATTCTGTTCTGCTGGGTGTCAGCGGGCTTCTGGACTGCGCTAATGGGCTTCTTGCAACTGCTAATTGGCAAAGATAAATACAGCATCTCGTCCACCATCAAAGGGGACGAGCCGCTCAATCCGGCCCATCGCACGGCGTTGATTATGCCGATTTGTAATGAAGACGTGGAACGGGTATTTGCCGGTTTACGTGCGACCTACGAATCCGTTGCCGCCACTGGCCAGCTAGAACACTTTGATATCTATGTCCTGAGCGATAGCTATGATCCTGATATCTGTGTTGCAGAGCAAAAGGCTTGGCTGGAGCTGTGCCGTGATGTCGATGGTCACGGTCGTATTTTCTATCGCCGTCGTCGCCGCCGAGTTAAACGCAAAAGCGGCAATATCGATGACTTTTGCCGCCGTTGGGGCAGCCAGTACAGCTATATGGTGATTTTGGATGCCGATAGCGTGATGAGTGGCGAGTGTCTGACGGGGTTAGTGCGGCTGATGGAAGCCAACACGAATGCAGGGATCATTCAGTCTGCGCCGAAAGCCTCTGGCATGGATACGCTTTACGCTCGTATCCAGCAATTTGCAACGCGGGTTTATGGTCCTTTATTTACGGCTGGCCTGCATTATTGGCAGTTGGGTGAATCCCATTACTGGGGCCATAACGCCATCATCAGGGTGAAACCCTTTATTGAAAATTGTGCTTTGGCGCCATTGCCGGGTGAAGGCTCTTTTGCCGGTTCCATCTTGTCACATGACTTTGTTGAAGCGGCTTTGATGCGCCGTGCGGGTTGGGGAGTGTGGATTGCTTATGATCTGCCGGGCAGTTACGAAGAATTGCCACCTAACTTGTTAGATGAGTTGAAACGTGATCGCCGCTGGTGCCACGGCAATCTGATGAACTTCCGCCTATTTTTGGTGAAAGGGATGCATCCGGTTCATCGTGCGGTCTTCCTTACCGGTGTCATGTCGTACCTGTCTGCGCCTTTATGGTTTATGTTCTTGGTGCTGTGTACCGCATTGCAAGTCGTCCATACCCTGATGGAACCGCAATACTTCCTGCAACCGCGGCAGTTGTTCCCTGTTTGGCCCCAGTGGCGGCCAGAATTAGCCATTGGGTTGTTCTCCACCACGTTGGTTTTGCTGTTCTTGCCGAAATTACTCAGCATCATTTTGATCTGGGCAAAAGGGGCGAAAGAGTACGGTGGGGCGATTCGTCTGCTGTTATCCATGCTGGCAGAAATGCTGTTCTCCGTGTTGTTGGCACCGGTGCGAATGTTGTTCCACACAGTATTTGTGGTCAGTGCGTTCCTCGGCTGGTCAGTACAATGGAATTCACCGCAGCGCGATGATGATGCAACGCCGTGGAGTGAAGCCATGGTGCGCCATGGCCCCCAATTGCTGCTCGGTGTGGTTTGGGCTGGTGGTGTGGCTTGGCTGGATCTGCTGTTCCTGTGGTGGCTATCCCCGATTGTCTTCTCGCTGATCCTATCCCCGATAGTCTCTGTCCTGTCTAGCCGCCGTACTCTGGGGCTGGCCAGCAAGCGCGCAAAACTGTTCTTGATTCCGGAAGAGTATGATCCGCCGCGAGAACTGTTGGCGACGGAAACTTATTTGAAACTCAATCACCAGCGGGCGCTGAAAAATGGTTTCTTCCATGCCGTGATGAATCCATCGTATAACGCGTTAGCCAGTGCGATGGCAACGGCTCGCCATCATACTCGCGCGATAATTGAGCAAGTTCGCGCCGAGCGTGTGGCGCTAGCTCTGGAAGCAGGGCCGGATAAGTTGGCTAAATCTCAGCGCTTAGAGTTGCTCAGCGATCCGGTATTGATTTCTCGCTTGCATCAACACGTCTGGCAGCAACCTGAGCAGTACCGAATCTGGAATGGGTATTATCGTCAACTCGCACACAATATGAAGGCGTTTCCCGCCGCGAAGTAATGGCATTTTCGTTATCGTATCGTTGACTAAAAACGGGCATACATGATTGTATCGCTCGTTTTTTCTATCAATTTATTCACTATCATTCTATTTTCTATCAATCTAAAAGAGCGTTTGCGTGAGCCCCATGGTTAAACAGATACAGCGGACAAAAAGCGTCATCCGTATAACGCTATTACTCGTCGGCATGACCCTATTGACGGGATGTGGCAGTATCATCAGCCGCACGGTGCCGGGGCAGGGCCATGGGCATCAATATTATCCCGGCGTGCAGTGGGACATGCGTGAAGGGCCGTGGAAGTACATCACGGTAATTGACGTTCCGCTGTCAATGATTGTTGATACTTTTATGCTACCCATTGATGCCCAGCATGGGCCGTATGAATAACAGTAGGCAACCTTGATATACCATCTCAGCCGACTAAGTTTTCCGATATTGCTAAAGCAAGCAGTTCACCTAATAGGCATTCAGCTTAGAATCGATTTATGAAAGATCATTGTTGGCGACTTATTCATGATTACGCCTAATTAATCCATTCACATGAATATTATTAGGAGTCAACATGAGCTTCAACATCGCAAGCCTCAGAAGTGCTATTACCACCGCGTCCAGTAACACAAAGGTTGATAATCGTTTTCATAAAGCTGATATGAAATCATTGGCCGGTATGATGAAAGAAATTAAAAATAGCAACACTTTTACGAAAATGGATAACCAAATCACCCAAAACACTGCCGATGTCCTTACTCAACAAATTGACAGTATGATCAGAACGTTAAACGCACAAAGTTCTAATATGAAAGAACAGAAAATGGCTGCGCTGACGGGTTTAAAACATGAATTAACAGCCATAACTCAACAACGGGATAGTGCAAAAACAGACATACCATCGCGAAAAGAAATTAAAGCGGCTGATAGAAACGCAGAGATAAAAGCCAACGCCAATACTGGTAACTTGTTCAGTCTTAACGGTAAAGTTGAATCTAACCGTCAGGATGTAATGAACTAACCATCCCAGCAAACGCTTATATATGTACTAATGGCTAAAAAATTGTACTGTCGGATAAAAGAAAACGGCCCAAAGAAGGGCCGTCTGGATAGGATGAAAATTGTTGCCTGCTAACTTATGCAGGTTGCACTTTCACCATCAAGCGGTTTTTTGTTCTTGAGTGTTATTCATCAATCGACGAATTGGCACGATAAGCAATATCAGCACTGCCGCGCAGATGGCTAACGCAATTGAACAACGTGCAAACAAGGTTGGCAGCATATCAAGCTGATCGGCCTTAACATGACCACCAATGAGACCCGCCGCCAAGTTACCCAGCGAACTGGCACAGAACCATAACCCCATCACTTGACCGCGCATTCTGTCTGGTGCCAGTAACGTCATGGTCGCCAACCCGATAGGGCTAAGGCAAAGTTCACCCAGCGTCAGTAACAAGATACTCATCACCAGCCACAGAGGAGAAACGCCCTCGCCACCGCTGTTAAGCACATGCTGAGCCGCATACATCATTACGGCGAAACCGGCAGCAGCACATAAAATACCGATAACGAATTTTGTGATACTGCTTGGCTGAATTTTTTTCTTCGCTAATGCTGGCCATGCCCAACTGAATACCGGCGCTAAGATAATGATAAACAGCGCATTAATGGATTGGAACCAAACGGTTGGGATCTCAAAACCCATTATCATGCGGTCGGTATAGTCATTCGCAAACAGGTTAAATGAGGTTGGTTTCTGTTCAAATGCTGACCAAAAGAAGGCCGCTGAAACCAGTAAAATAAAGCATACGAAGAGCCGCGCGCGATCTTGACGGCTTAATTTAGCGAAGGCGAAGAGATAGACAAAATAGAGTGTGACTGAGGCGGCAATGACGTAAACCAACAGACTCGCCACCAGCACGGGGTTAATGGGGATTATCCCTTGCGAGACCATTGCGATGATGGCAACCACCACCACCATAATGGCGGTCACCCACTTACCCACACCTTGGCGTTTATTCGTTGGTCTATTCCAGCTTGAATCTAACCCGACTTCGGCGTCATAGCGTTTCATTGAAGGGATAGCGAAGTAACGGAAGATGAGCAATGCCACTAGCATCCCAATCCCGCCGATACCAAAGCCCCAATGCCAGCCGTGGGTTTTAAGCAACCAGCCAGACAACAGCGGCGCGATAAATGACCCCATATTGATGCCCATGTAAAACAGGGAGAATCCGCCATCACGGCGAGCATCACCTGGTTTATACAGCGTTCCAACCATGACCGAAATACAGGTCTTAAACAGCCCCGTACCGAGCACGATAAACACTAAACCGATAAAGAACAGGTCATTGCCAAAGAAGGCGGAAAGCGCGATAGACAAATGGCCCAAGGCAATCAGAATCGAGCCATACCAGACTGCGCGTTGTTGACCGAGCCAGTTATCGGCAAGCCAACCACCGGGTAAGGCCGCCAGATACATGCTACCGGCAAAGATCCCAACAATTGCCGAGGCTTGTTCACGAGGCAGGCCCATACCACCGTCAAAAACGGTCGCGGCCATAAATAAAATTAATAGCGGGCGAATACCGTAGAACGAGAATCGCTCCCACATTTCGGAAAGAAAGAGTCCGCTGAGCGGGTAAGGGTGGCCAAAGAACGTTCGGCTACCTTCAGATTTAACAGAGGTTTGCATAATGTCTTCTCATATGAATTTAACGCATTAAAAACGTCATTTTTATATTTTCACTCTGGGTTATAGCGTATTTCTAGATGAAAAGTCGATACTCATAACAATTATCAATCAGTTAAAACCGAATATGATTATTTTTTCAGCTTTCTTATCGAGGATCACACTGATACAGATGAATGCGTCAGGTCGGGGGAAGGGGCAAAGCGTAAGGTGAAAACGGTTAACTTGCTAAATGTGTGCTTATGGGGAAGTGACACTCACAAGATAATGCTGATTTTTGTTAAATTGGGAGGCCAGTTTAGAATTGAGAAGTTTATTTATTCGGCTTATGCAAAACAGAAATAAATGATTGCTAAGGGATGATATCTGATGCAGAAAGCACATAAAAAAAGCCACTCGCACATTAAGTGGAGTGGCTCAATAGGGGCAATTCGTACTTAGCGATACGCTTCGTTTTTGGTAATCGAATAACGGCCGCTGCCCAGCAACATAATGGCAACGCCACCGAGGAAGTACATGGCTTCGTTTTCCAAACCCCATGCACCTACTTGAGTGAGAGTGAAGAATTTACCGGTGCCGACCATCAGTACTGCAACCAACAAGTTAACCGCGTAAATAAATGCCGCAGGGCGCGTGAATAGACCCAAAATAATCAGCACTGGGGTTAAGATTTCACCAATATAAACGCCATAAGCAACGAAACCGGGGATACCTTGCGCCTGTAAAGATTCAGCAATCCAACTGGTGCCATGCAGAATTTTTGCCACGCCATGGAACAGCATCAAAATACCAAAGGTCAGGCGCAATAACAGTTTGCCGCCATCTTGATGATTCGTTAAGCGTGTGAACCAGAGATTTAAACTTCCCAGCATGTGTATTTCCTTCTTAATTGAAGTTGCAGTGTTGTGAGCTGCTCTTATTATCTAAATCATTAACTCTTGTGTGTAAGTCTGTCGGTGCCTGCCAAAAATCCCAATTAGCTTGGATATACATCTACGTTGGATATCCCCCCTGAGAGAGAAGATAACCATATAATAACTAGGATTAATTACTTTTAATTATCTGTCAGATACCTACTATTCTTATAGCGGATAATACTGACAGACTATATCAAATAAACTGATATAGACTAATTCTCATTATCACTTGTGTTATTACATTTCGGTATAAGTTCTGCTATTCATAGAGCGAAGGTGCGCCCTCTGGACGTGTTTTAAAACGGCGGTGCAGCCACATATACTGATCAGTTGCCTGAGTAATCTCTTTTTCAATCACTTTATTCATAAAAGCGGTCGTTGCGAGTTCATCTTCCAACGGGATATTTTCAACCGCCGGCTGCAAGATCAATTCATAACCTTTCCCATTCGGTAAGCGCTTGGGGGTAAATGGAATCACCGCAGGTTTACCCATTCGCACTAACAGGTAAGTGCCGGTGGTCGTTGCGGCTTGATCGACAGCAAACAACGGCACAAAAACGCTACTGCGTGGGCCATAGTCGTGATCAGGTGCATACCAAATAATCTCGCCTTGTTTTAGGCTACGGACCATGCCTTTCAGATCCTTGCGGTCCAACATGGCTTTATTGGAACGCATTCGACCCCAAGTCTGAATCCAGTCCATGGCTTTATTATCATGGGGACGGTAGACACCAATGCCGGGGTTGTAGATGCCAAAGATACGCGCACCCAGTTCTAGGGTGAGAAAATGTAAACCGATCAACAGAACGCCTTTTCCCTCATCACGCGCTTTCTGAATATGCTCGAGCCCACTGACACGACACCAGCGCTCAATGCGCCAGTTTGGCCAAAACCATGCCATGCCGGTTTCAAACAGCCCCATTCCCACTGATTCAAAATTCTTAACCAGCAGTTCGTCACGCTCTGCTTGCGGCATGTCAGGAAAGCAAAGTTCCAGATTACGTCGAGTTATCCGTAAGCGCCGTTTGAGAAAACGCATAGAAAAACGGCCAAGGGCAGTCCCTATCGTGTAGATAACGGGGTAGGGGAGCAGGACCAAGAGGTAAAGGATACCTAGGGCGAACCAAGTCAGCCAATAACGTGGGTGCAGTAGTGAGCGATCAAAAGAAGGAACTTGCATATCTGTTCTCAGCATCAATGTCATTTATTCGGACAGTTAACGATTAATCTTGCTGGCGGACATGTGTGCATTAGCGAATCTTGATGGGCAGTCCATGCCAACCTGTTTAACTGTCTCATCAGTGGTTTAGAATAGACTATTGTCGCATTTTTGGTGTGCAACTGGAAAAAAGACCGCACTAATAAGCCATTTATTATGTTCTTCGTTTAACATTTAGACAGATAAAATGCAACGTATCCCTAAAAACAGTATGGTTATGTTAAGTTTTGAGCAGACTGACCAATTCAGCCAAACTGTTAACCGCCATCTTCTCCATGACTTTGGCTCGATGTACTTCAACGGTTCTGACGGAAACACAGGCTTTATCAGCGATATCGCGATTTATTAATCCTTGCATGACCCATTGCGCGATCATTTGTTCCCGCGATGTCAACGTGGCATAACGCAGTTGGACTTGTCGACGGGTACAGAGCAACTCTGATTGCAGTAAACCTTGCTGTAAGGCCGCCATCAACGGGGCAGTTGCCACCGGTTTTTGCAAGAAATCTACCGCCCCCAATTTCATTTGCTCAACCGCTTGCGGTATCTCGCCATGCGCAGTGAGGAATATCACGCCGAGTGTGCTGTTTCGCTCGCGCATCTGTGCATAGACATGCGTCCCCTCTATTTGCGGCATACGAATATCCAGCAGCAACACGCCGAGTTGATGCAAATCAGCCTGCGCCAGAAATCGTTCGCCGTCGTGCCATGCCTTCACTTTGTAGCCAAGGCTTTCGAGCAAAAAACGGCAAGCATCGGTGACAGCAATATCGTCATCAACCAAGTGAATCATTGACAAAAGTGAGCTCCTTAGGTGAGTTAGGGGGGAGAGTTAGGGTGACTTGCAGCCCCATTTTGCCGTTAGCCGCGATGAGGTTAAGCAGTGCTAATTCACCGCCCTGACTGCGAATTAATCGTTGGCAAATCACCAAACCTAGTCCTAAACCGCCATCTTTATTGGAGCGGAAAGGGGTAAAAGGTTGGCTAAGTTGCTCTTTCGTTAAGCCGCCTGCATCATCCTGCAATGTTATTGTGATGCCGCTCGCATGCTGATAAGCGCGGCACCATAGCTGGTGTGCGCCAGCCTGCAAGCTATTGGTGATCAGGTTACATAACACTTGATCGATCAAGGTGGGAGGCAAATGTAACGTTAATGACAGTGGAAGATCCGCATGGAATTGGCAGTGAGGATAATGCCGCTCGGCCTCGAGTAACTGCCAAAGATGATTCAGTAATTCATGCAATGGTAGGGTGCGGGTCGCAGGTTTAGTCGCCGAGTGAGCGGCAGGCTGTTTCCCCACCCACAGGCGCAGATTAGCGATGGTATCTGCTCCTCGCTGGGCTTGGTGGGTGATTTGCCCCAAAATCGGCAATAAGGGGTGGTCAGGTTGTTCTTGTTGTAGGCGGATAGCACAGCCATCAGCATAGTGTTGAATGGCGCTTAGTGGCTGGTTTAGTTCATGCGCAAATCCGGAGGCCATTTCCCCCAAGATACTCAGGCGCTGCGCGTGTTCCAAGGCATTCTCTCGGCTCCTTAACTGCTGATGCAACTGCTCTAACTGGCGGCTACGGCGGCGCACTAGGAAAGCGACCCAAATATGATTGGCACCTAATAAAAGTAGAATCAATGTGATAACGGCAATCAATAGTCGATGCGCTTGTGCCCAATCGACTATCTGCTGCCAAAATTGCGGTTGCTGCGGATGTTGATTGACCGAACGCAACAGACTTTCGACCTGGCTGGTGGAGGAGGCCGCGCCCCACAGGAGATCCGGTTGACCAGCGGGGCTGAGTAAGATTCGAGTGACATTATCAGCCAATTTATCCGGCACTTGTGATAATGCGGCAAACGACCAATTAGGATACAGCTCAGTACTGGTCAGGCAGGGGATTGTTGCCGGTTTTGCCAGCAATGGCCGAAAATCGGCGGCATGAATCAATCCTTCGGCTTGCATATCCTCTAGCAAACACGTGGGAACGATGGCGGCGGAGATAGCGCGATCACGCAGCAAGTAGATTAAGGCATCAACGGGGAAGCCAGAGAAACGTAACTGAAAGTCTTGTTCGGGCTGAAAACCCGCATCGCGCAACGCTTTATAGCCTAATAAGTATCCGCCAAACGCCTCGGGCGACACGGCACCGACATCGTTACCAATCAGATTTTGTGGGTGATAGATATCACTGTCGGCACGCACCAAAATCACACTGCCAATCACATTTCGGCTGGTGCTGTCGGGTTCATGGCTGGACCGTAACGAAACCAACCAACGCAAAGGATAGTGGTTGTCAATCTGCACATATTGCGCCGGATTGGTGAGTAAGAAGTCGATTCGATTCTGCGCCACCGCTGTTTTCATCGCCGCCAAATCGAGGGGCAATAACTGGAAATGCTCCTCGGGTAATTGTTGATTCAGCCTCTCAGCCAGTGGTTGCCAATGAGTTTGCGCTTGTGCATTGCCACGCAACGCCAAGACCCCGATGGTCCACTCGCGAGCATCGGCGGTTGAAATGCCGAAAAACAGCATTATCGTCAGCACTCTAAACAGCATGCATGGTCCTTTTTATGATCCCGATCGCGGTGTGCAATTGTCCTGGATCAAGTCCCTAAAGGGAATGTGGAAAACCACAATAGGGCTTCTACGCATAGATTTCTACACTGCTCATCACCAAGAAGATTCTTATTAAAAAAGATGAGAAGAAAAATGGATCAAGGGAAAAGAGCATTCTTACAGCGGCTAGGCGTGTTAACTGCAGGCGCGACGCTGGTGCCATTGGCGCAAGCGGGCTGGCAAATGGAACCTGTGCGCAAACAGGGCGATATCAAACGGCGTTATGCCATGTTGATTGATTTGCGCCGCTGCATCGGTTGTCAGGCTTGCACTGTCAGTTGCGCCATTGAGAACCAGCTCCCTCAGGGGCAGTTTCGTACCACCGTTAATCAGTACCAGATTGCGCTGTCGGGTGCCGACAGCGTGACTAACGTGTTGCTGCCACGGCTGTGCAATCATTGTGATAACCCGCCATGCGTGCCAGTTTGCCCTGTGCAAGCAACTTATCAGCGCCAAGACGGCATTGTAGTTATCGACAATACACGTTGTGTGGGTTGCGCCTATTGCGTGCAAGCATGCCCTTACGAGGCCCGATTTATTAATCACAGCACCCAAACTGCCGATAAATGCACATTTTGCGTTCATCGACTGGACGCCGGACTCTTACCGGCCTGTGTTGAGTCTTGCGTCGGCGGTGCACGGATCATCGGTGATTTACGTGATGGCAACAGCACATTGCGCCAAATGCTGCTGGCACATGCTACCGATATCAAGGTGCTGAAACCGGAGCAAGGCACGCATCCACAGGTATTTTACCTTGGGCTAAATGAAGTTTTCACGCAGCCACTGCAAGGTCAACCCGCACTTTGGCAGGAGGTACATCCATGATCCGCGAGATTTTAGCTCGACCGCAGGATATCGCTTGGTTGCCTTGGGCGGTGCAGTATTTCTTCTTTATTGGGTTGGCGTGTAGTGCGGTGCTATTTGCCGGATGCCAGCGAGCATTTTCTCGCCAACAACCTAACGTATTAGAGTTTGCGGCACTGATGATAGCCGTGACCGCAGTCATTGTTGCCCCTTTGGCCTTGAATGCGGATCTTCATCAACCGGCCAGAGTTTGGCATTTTTATGCGCACTTCACCCCATGGTCATGGATGTCTTGGGGATCGCTATTCCTCCCTCTGTTTAGTGTGTTGGTGGTGACCTATTTTATGGCGCTGACTTACAGCCGCCTGTGGGGGAAAACACGACCACGGCTACTGGCTGCGTTAGCATGGCTCAGCGCGCTTTCTGCCGTTAGCATCTTGCTTTACACCGGACGAGAGGTATCCGTCTTACGCGCTCAACCGCTGTGGTTCAGTTTGTGGTTACCGCTGGTTATTTTCCTGAGTGCATGGCAGGCCATCCCGCCCTTACTGGCACTCTGGCTCTGGCGAAAGCCGCAATATCAACTGACGTTGGCGCATTGGCAATTCATTAATTTAGGGGCGCTAGCAGGGGTAACCTTAATTTGGGCCAGCGGCAGTAACCCCTCCGCACAAGCACTGCGTGACTGGAGCGTGCAATCCCCGGTATTAGCTGCGATCCCTGTGGTGCTGTGGTTGCTATTGCTCGGGTTGGCTGTGGTCAATAAAGCCAAAAAATTATTGATGCCGATGGTAGTGATACAGGGGGGCGTCGCCCTCAGCCTTTGCTGGTCAGTCCGTTGGTTACTGCTAATGCAAACTCAAACATTGCCTAAATTCAACATACTCGTGAACACCTACTCTTTGCCGCTGGGTAGCGAAGGTTTGCTGGCGATTGTTGGTACATTCGGCCTATGGATAGCGCTAATAATTACTGTTCGCGAAGGTGTCAGGTGGCTTCAACATAAAGTGTCAGATGGAAAATCACTTAAAGGGGAAATGCGTCATGGTTAAGTCTACTAGACGTCAATGGTTAAAAGGCAGCTTAGCGTTGGGCGGCGTCGTTGCATTTGGTGCCAGCTACCATGCGGTGGCACGTAAGACGTTGGCAGGGCTGGTGGATGGCAGTGCCGGCAAACTTACGCTCGATCCTATCAGCGCCAATGCTTTGCCAACGGAAGGGCGTATTGGGCCGCAATGGCAGCCGAATCCGCAACAGGCAGTGTCGATGACGCAATGTTTTGGCTGCTGGACGCTCTGTGGGTTGCGGGTGCGAGTGGATACGCAGCAAAATAAAATTCTGCGGATCGCCGGCAATCCTTACCATCCGTTATCCCATGACCATCATTTCCCCTACCCGTTACCGCTGAGTGAAGCACTGCAACGCCTTGGTGGTGAACAAGGTATGGAAGGGCGCTCAACCGCGTGTGCTCGGGGAGCCACGTTGTTGGAGGGGGTGGATAGCCCCTATCGGATTACGGAGCCGATGAAGCGGGTAGGGCCACGGGGCGGTGGTCAATGGCAACGGATAAGCTTTGAACAACTGGTGACAGAAGTCACCGAAGGCGGGGATTTGTTTGGCGAAGGGCATGTGGAAGGGTTACGCGCTATTCGTGATCTGGTGACACCCATCGATGCTCAACAGCCATCTCTTGGCCCAAAAGCCAATCAGCTCTTGGTGACTAATGCAGGTGATGATGGCCGCGATGCTTTTATCCGACGTTTTGCTAACCAATCTTTTGGCACTAAGAATCTCGGGAGTCATGGTGCGTATTGTGGGTTGGCATATCGCGCGGGTTCCGGTGCTCTGATGGGGGATTTAGATAAAAATGCGCACGTCAAACCGGATTGGGATAACGTGCGTTTTGCCCTGTTTCTTGGCACCTCGCCGGCGCAATCAGGCAACCCATTCAAGCGGCAAGGGCGTCAGTTAGCCAATGCGCGCCAGCGGGATGATTTTAATTATGTGGTCGTCGCACCCGCATTGCCGCTCACCACCACATTGGCAAATCAACATAACCGCTGGGTGCCGGTATTACCAGGAACAGACGCCGCATTGGCGATGGGAATGATTCGCTGGATTATTGAACAAGAGCGTTTTAATCACGATTACTTATCACTGCCCGGTGAAATGGCCATGCAGGCCGCCGGTGAGCGCAGTTGGACCAACGCCAGCCATCTGGTGATTATGACACCAACGCATCCATTGGCAGGCCAATTCCTGCGCGAAAACCATATAAGTGGTGAAACGCTGGCCGAGGGGAGCGATAGCCCAGTGATGGTACAAGTCGCCGAAGAGGCGGCATTACAACCCGCGGCCTCAATGTTGCAAGCACAATTGTTTGTCACGCGGCAGGTGACCTTACATGATGGGCAAGTGGTCGAAGTCCAATCTGGCATGACTTGCCTACAACAGGCTGCCGCACGTTTTTCCTTGGCAGAATATAGCCAGCAATGCGGCGTGCCGGAGGCCACTATTATTGGATTGGCACGTGAGTTTACTGCGCATCAACGGCAGGCTGCGGTGATCTCCCATGGTGGAATGATGAGTGGCAATGGTTTCTATGCCACTTGGGCAGTGATGATGCTCAATGCCCTGATCGGTAACCTGAATCTTAAAGGTGGTGTCTCTGTCGGTGGCGGTAAATTTGATGGATTTGCGGACGGACCTCGTTATCAACTGGCGACTTTTGACGGCATGGTCAAGCCGAAGGGCTTGTCGTTATCGCGCAGCAAACAACCTTACGAACAATCAGCGGAGTATCAGCAAAAAATTCAGCAAGGCCAATCGGGTTATCCTGCTCGTGGCCCTTGGTATCCCTTTGTCGGCGGGCAATTGACCGAGCAACTTGCACCTGCGCTGTCAGGCTACCCCTATCCGTTAAAAGCGTGGATCAGCCACATGACCAATCCTTTGTACGGCGTGGCGGGTTTACGTCATCTGATTGCGGAAAAACTGCAAGACCCGCGCCAACTGCCGCTATTTATTGCCATCGATGCCTTTATGAATGAAACCACCGCACTGGCGGATTACATCGTGCCGGATACCCACAATTTCGAAAGCTGGGGATTTAGTGCGCCTTGGGCAGGTGTATTAGTCAAAGCGAGCACCGCCCGTTGGCCGGTTGTTGCACCACGTACTGCGCGCACAGCCCAAGGCGAACCTGTTGCAATGGAAAGCTTCCTGATTGCGGTGGCGAAAGCATTACAGTTGCCGGGATTCGGTGCCAATGCCATGCAGGACAATGAAGGTCATTATTACCCGTTGGACAGTGCGGAAGATTACTATTTGCGCGCAGCAGCTAACATTGCCTATGGCGGTGAAAAGCCCTTGCCCGCCGCGCAAGATGATGAACTCAAGTTAACTGGCGTGGATCGTCTGTGGCCTGCGTTGCAACGGAGTTTGCTGGTGGATGAACAGCGTCGAGTGGCCTATTTGTTGGCACGTGGCGGGCGTTTTGCGCCTTATGAGAAAAGTTGGAATGGGGAGGCTACGGGCCCACAGTGGAAAAAACCACTGCAAATCTGGAATGAGAATGTGGCGAAACATCATCATGCGATGACCGGTGAGCGTTACAGCGGTTGCCCAACATGGTATCCATCACGCTTGGCCGATGGTTCAGATGTGTTCCAGCATTACCCTGCGGCAGAGTGGCCACTGCGTCTGATGTCATTTAAATCGCATTTGATGAGCAGTTCAACGGCAATGATTGAGCGGCTACGCGCGGTTAAGCCGACTAACCTCGTCGCCATCAACCCTAGAGATGCGCTCCACTATGGCATTCAACAGGGTGATACAGTGCGGTTGATGACGCCAGGTGGTGAGATGACGGTGCAAGTCAGTTTGTTGGATGGTGTAATGCCCGGAGTTGTGGCGATTGAACATGGCTATGGGCATCGGGAAATGGGCGCCAGAACTCATGTGCTCGACGGGGAAGTGATGGCGTCGGATCCGCGCATCGGCCAAGGCAGCAATCTAAATGACTTAGGGTTTGCTGACCCAACACGAGAAATTCCCAATACGTGGTTGGATTGGGTCAGTGGTGCGGCTGTTCGTCAGGGGTTACCGGCAAAATTAATGATAATGAGCTAATTCATCAAGGTGTTAACACGCCATTGGCTTATCTTGCTTAAATCCCTTCACCCTGAAAGGGATTTATTATTTCTGGGTTATGATTCTTTTGGTGTATAAATCATCATCAAGTGTCTTCGGCGGAGCCTAATCCATGTCAGCAGCAAAAATCAGTGCGTGTCTCTTGGTATCCGGCGGTCTTTTAGGCTATTTGGGGGCCTATTGGCAGTCAAAGTCATTGTTGATTGCGGCGGGCATTGCTTTACTCGCCGGTATCATTGCCTCTGCTTTCACTGACCGCATTCGATTTACCGATGAGGATCGTCGCTGTAAATAGTGGGTACGGTTGGTGCTTTCAGCGTCGTCCGCTGGCCAATAAAGGGTGCGATACTATGCACAATCATACCGACAATCACCAAGCCTATCCCTAACAGGGATAATCCTGAGGGCAATGCTGCGGCTAACCAAAGCATTTCACCCAACAAAGCAAAAAGCACTTCACCTGATTGGGTTGCTTCGACGGCAGCCAGCTTCGAATAATCTTGCTTGACCAAATTGGTGGCTGCAAAAAACAGCAATGTCGCGATGACCCCTGAGAATAAGGCCACCAGCAAGGATTGATTGACTTGCATCTGTGAAGGCCAGCCCGTTTGCGACCATCCGTAGTACGACAATAATAACCAAAAAGGCAAACTGGCGAGTGTCATATTGAGTACGCGCTGTAAGGTATCAACATCCCCCTGACATATATCCATCATTTTGCGATTACCCAATGGATACATAAACGCTGCCAATGTGACTGGCAACACGCACCATAACATTTGTTGCAGATTCAGCGCCTGCGCGTGTTGCCACTGCATCAAACTCACACCAATTAAAATCAATAGTGACCAACGCAGGCCTTTGAATGGAATCTTTCCACGCACAGATTTCAACCCGTCGGGTGTCGATATCTCACGCTTAAACAGTGGGGCCAACAGTGAGCCCGCAATAATGGTAATTTGCCATGAACCTGCCACGAGCCAGCCTTCCCCATAGGCCCCAGCCAGACTAATGGGGGCATAAAACAGGCCAAACCCAACGGTACTCCACAGTAAATAACCCCGCCAATATTGGCGCAGATGTTTTAAACTTTGGCTTAATTGACCGCGTAATAACACCAAGAGCAATAGCATCGGTGCCATAAAAATAAATCTCAGCGACGCGCTCCAAATCCAACTCCCCCCGCCTAGATCCATGGAACGGTTAAGAATAAAAGTAAAAGCAAAAAAGAAAGAAGCGGCAAGGCCATAATAAATCGCGCGCATTAGCATCACTTGGTCACACAGAAAGGAATAAAACAGGAATATCGATAATTGCCGTTGGCGTCAAGTGCTACGCTACACGGGGTGCGCCGCAGGTGGGTTTCAGGTATAATATGCGCCGCGCTGGAAACCAGGCGCTCGGAATATCCGTTCTATTGCGTGATGAATTATTGCGGTAAGTCTTCTAATCGCCAAAATAACCCATTGAGCAGTAACACAATACTTATCAGTAACCTCTTTGAAAGACAGGAACGTACACCATGCCAGTGTTACATAACCGAATTTCTAATGAGGAACTTAAAGCGCGCATGTTGGCTGAAACCGAACCGCGCACCACAGTTTCTTTTTATAAATATTTCTCGCTAGAAGATGCTAAAACCTTCCGCGATAGCCTCTATAGCCAATTTGTTAAACTCGGTGTCTTTGGCCGTGTTTATGTGGCGAAAGAGGGGATCAATGCGCAAATCAGTGTACCTGCTAACCGCTATGACGAATTTAAAATTGCGCTGTTCGCCTCACATCCTGCACTGGATCAAGTGCGATTAAATGTGGCCCATGAAGATGACGGTAAGTCATTTTGGGTACTGCGGATGAAAGTTCGTGAGCGCATCGTCGCTGACGGTATTGATGATGATAGCTTCGATCCCAGCAATGTCGGGCATTATCTGAAAGCGGACCAAGTCAATCAGATGATTGATGACCCAGATACCCTGTTTGTCGACATGCGTAACCATTATGAGTATGAAGTGGGCCATTTCGAAAACGCGATTGAGGTCCCATCAGATACCTTCCGTGAGCAACTGCCAATGGCGGTTGATATGCTGCAACATGACAAAGATAAAAATATTGTGATGTACTGCACCGGCGGGATCCGCTGTGAGAAAGCCAGCGCCTATATGCTGCACAACGGTTTTAAAAATGTGTATCACGTTGAAGGCGGCATCATCGAATATGCCCGTAAAGCGAAAGAACAAGGTTTACCACTGAAGTTTATTGGTAAAAACTTTGTTTTTGATGAGCGCATGGGGGAGCGAATTTCTGATGATGTCATCGCTCATTGCCATCAGTGCGGTACAGCTTGCGATGCACATACTAATTGTAAGAATGATGGTTGCCACTTACTGTTTATTCAGTGTCCAGCTTGTGCAGCTAAATTTGAAGGTTGCTGCAGTCAGATATGCCAAGAAGAATTAAAATTGCCGCAGGAAGAACAACGCTCTCGCCGAGCAGGGCGTGAAAACGGCATTAAGATTTTTAATAAGTCAAAAGGACTATTGCAAACAACCATGCATATTCCAATGCCAGAAAAGGCTCCGGCTAATAAAGAGTGATGCCTAATTAATCTGGTTATTTACCTGTGAGCAGTACTATTAAATCAAGACGTTGTCGGTTATTTTATTCGACAGCGTCTTTTTTTGCCATTTGAGTAATGGCGATTCCAAAACAAGGATCGATAATGAAAACACCTATGGTAGGCAACCAAGGGTTACGGCTTGTTGCGATGTTAGCAATGCTGGTGGTCATTATGGCGGGCATTAAGGCTGCATCGCCTATTGTTGTGCCATTTTTACTGGCGATCTTCCTCGCTATTGTACTGAATCCGTTAGTGAAATTGCTTGAGAAAATAAGAATTCCCCGCACGTTGGCTATTGTCTTATTAGTGACGTTGATTATTTTACTGATGGCACTTCTTTTCAGCCGGTTAGGTTCTTCATTAAATGAATTTGCCCGCTCATTACCGCAATATCGTGGCATGATGCTGGAAAAAATGCGTGACCTGCAAGAATTTGCTATGCGCTTTAATATCGAATTCTCGGTAGATGACATCATGAAACATGTTGATCCCAGTATGGCGATGAACTTTGTTACTCGGTTGCTTAGCCATCTTTCTGGTGCAATGGCGAGCACATTCTTGTTGTTAATGACTGTGGTCTTTATGTTATTTGAAGTCGAACGACTGCCTTATAAAATGCAGTTGATGTTTGACAACCCAGAACAAGGTAATGCCATTCTCAAACGTGCATTGAATGGTGTCACCCATTATCTCGTGATTAAAACAATTATTAGTATTGCGACGGGGATTGTTATCTGGCTATTTTTGGCTGCGATGGGGGTTAGATTTGCCTTCCTATGGGGGCTGTTGGCCTTTGTCTTGAATTACATACCTAATATAGGCTCAGTGCTTGCCGCTATTCCTCCCATCGTTCAGGCGATGCTATTTAATGGCTTTGGCGATGCGCTTGCCGTGACTAGCGGTTATATCCTGATAAACTTGATTGGCGGTAATATCATCGATCCACGCATGATGGGCCGCGGCTTGGGTCTATCGACATTGGTGGTGTTCTTATCCTTGATTTTCTGGGGCTGGCTATTAGGGCCGATAGGTATGCTGCTCTCAGTGCCTTTAACCATTATTGCCAAGATTGTGCTTGAGTTAACGCCTGCAGGCTATAAATTTGCAGTTTTGCTGAGTGATGGCAAACCCGCCAAAGTTGAGTAAATAAAACGCGAAAATATCGGCTGAGGGCCTTGGGTAAATAGCTACTTATAGGTCCTCAGACGAAGATAGATAGGGATGGGCAGTGAAACAGATTAGTAGAAAAAGAAATAAATATCTAAAGCCAATAAAATCAACCATAAGCAGATATAGAGCAACAGATGTTCTCGTACGTTATTGATAACTATCGAGAGCAATTTATTTAACATTCTGACTGCCTGCGGCTAAAATTTTTGCCCATTATAGGGAGTTTAACTTTAGTAAACAATAAGCTAGCCGAGTAAATTCATGTGTTTGGAAAGGGCGATGTGCAAAGACGGATGGGTATAATTATAAAAATAAAAATCTAATAGGTAGAAATATGGATAGGGCATATTAAAAATTTAAATTCAGCGTCAATTTAATCTCTTCTAAATCGTCGATTCCGCTCTAATAATATGATTTCGGCTGTGTTTTTTTGCATTAAAGCAGCGTACACATCGATTGCCTTAGCTAATGATGATGTGTACTAGATGCTCTAACGATTACATTAATAGCGAGTTTCAATATAGATATTTAAACACATTATAAATAAAGCATAATTCCAATCTGTTTCTAACTTTTATTTTTTCCGTAATATGCCGCTTATGTGAATATACCGTACTATCACTGATATTCAATTTACGAGCGATACGATAATTTGGCATTTCCATCATCCAGTAGCACATCACTTTGTGCTCTTGCGGGCTGAACAACGAGGTTGGATAGGATGTATGTGGTTGGTTTATATCATTTGAAATATCAGAGACTTTTTGTAGCAACTCTGGCAAATGTCTTTTTGCCAGAATTGAAACTGAATTCGTTAGAGCAATGGGCGTTTCACTGAATGGATAAGAGGCATCCAGATAAATATAAATCTTAGCATGACCGCAACAAGCTAAAAATTGCTCGAGTAATGGGCAGTGCCCACCGAACCGACAATATTTAGTGAGGTTGATAAATATTATATCTGGAGCGAAATCTTGGATTGATAACGTTGCTTTCTCAACAGTGGGTAAATCCATTAAGTTAAGCGATGCTGTGCTATTAAAATAAGTGTTTACACCGTATCGGGTATAATAGCATTCATCAATAATTAATATTCTCATGTGACATAATCCTTGTCTAACTGCAACCGTACCTGGCTGCATACAAGGATAAGTTAATCCTGAGTGGCCTAAAACGTCAACTCGATAATATCGATTGATTCTGACGGAAATGACGAACAAATATTCACCCATCATTAATGTGGCGATATTTTATATCATAAAATGAGTGATTATCTATATAAATATAACTTTGCGATCAATTTATTACTTAATTGATCGCAACTAAAAAAGCCTGATAAATGAGCGGTTACAAAGCTAACTTTTCTCGAATCGAGAAAGAGAAAAAGCTGAAATATCAATGGATGACGACTTATTTTGCGCGAAGAGAGCGGCAACTTCACCCAATGCTGTAGCAAATTTAAACCCGTGACCGCTTAGCCCCGTCACGACCATGATGTCTTTATTATCGGGCAGTGTATCAATGATGAAGTCTTCATCTGGGCTCATGTCATAACTGCATGCAGCACCACGAAGGCACACACCCACACCCGGTAAAAAATTGCGTAAAAAATCAAAAACTTCTGTGCCATCTTCTGCATAGCGGCCAAAGGGTTTACGCTGCACAGCCGATTCGATAGGCTGCCCACCATTATGCTTACCGAGTTTTAGTTCGTCATTCTGTGAGGGAAAACCATAGTAATGAATGTTATCTGGTGTTTCGACGGTAAATGCGGGGAAACGGTTCCCCTCACTGTAGCGGCCATCGGCATGGTGCCAAGAGAAAACTTTGCGTATTGTCGTCACGGGTAATGTAGGAAGTAGCTCTTTAACCCAAGTCCCGGCAGTGACGACAACCTTTTTGGCACTATAGGTACCATCAATAGTCACCACATCAATCCCTTCATTTGTCGGTTCAATCGCGGTAACAGGACAATTGAACAGGATGCCACAACCGGCCTCAGTGACGGCTTTAATCAGTGTTTTTATCGCAAGCTCAGAGCGCAGGAAGCCTGCTTGTGGCTCGAATACGCCGACGTAATTATCGGGTATGGTAAATACCGGCCATTTTTGACGGACCTGTTCTGCCGTTAACATCTCGACTGGCAAATTATACTGCCGCGCGCTGAGCTGCGCATTTTGCAGGAAAGTGGAGTTATCAGGCCCCAAATTAAGCACGCCGCTAGCCTGAAATAACGCCTCGCCAGTTTGGGCCGAGAGTTGATTCCAAAGCGCCTGAGCACGTAAGACTAAAGGGACATATTTCTCGCCCTCGCCATACGCATGACGAATGATTCGTGTGTCTCCGTGGTGGCTACCGGCTTGATGAGGTGGCATTGCACTGTCAATCATGAGTACCTTTAAACCGGCCTGTGTCGCGTAATAACCTGCGGCAGAACCCACCGAACCACTGCCAATGACAATCAAATCATAATCCATATTGTGTACCCTTGAGGATTTCGCTTCTATTTTATTCAATCTATTTTGACGCGGTTACGAGTAATTATCGTGGTCATTGCATGCACTATTAAATTTAACCGGGCGACAGAGACAATAGAAATTAAGACGATAGTAATAACACGGGAGTGAGGGGAGAAAAAGGGATGTGAACGTTAAAGCGATGGAAGTGGTTAATAAAAAGGCACCAAGTGATATTCACTGGTGCCTGTTTTTGCGAGTACTGAAAATAAGTGAATGGACAAAAATTAATGCTTCCGGTGATCAAGAACTTGATATTCTGATGACTCAATTTTAGCGATGCCTGCTTCTAAAATATTGATTAATTGGCGAGCAACATCAGTTGTCAACCAAAGCGTTCTATCAACAAGTGCATTTTCTGGCAGTTGATCCATAGAAGACAGGTAATGAAGACGTATCATCATCGCGTCGTATGCATCTACCGTGCTGATATCCCAACCTACAAGCGGGTGAGTCTGAATAACTTCATCATTTCTGTCCATAAAGACCCCTTATATAGTAGTTACTGACTGGAGTGACTAACGAGGATCAATGCGGCTCATTATCATGTGAGCTTTTTCAGTATACGCAACAGGTAACCAATTTGGTGATTATCCACGAATCTTTACAAATTATTTTTTTATTGATGATAAATTCTATAAAAAACGCGGGACATAAGAGATGGTGCAGAAATAAGGCTGAGAAGTGAGTATAAAAAAGCCGAGGAGCGACTCCCCGGCAAAAAACAGCATTCTTGTGGGTTAGTTTGCGTCAAACCAGTCGTCAGCGCTTTCCCATATTTCTTGTAATATTTCAGAGATCAGATCTTTGTCAGTTTTAGCCCCACCTAAAACAGAAAGATTATTTGCACTGGCATAGCGAACTTGCACACTCGTTGTTGTGTCTGGGAATTTCGCTTCCAGTTGTTTGCTTAATTCATTGGTTAGCGCTTCGATAGCACCTGCGGGTAACTGATTTTTCTTATCAATGCTCACTTCAACACGCATATATGGCCCTCCGAATATTCATACTGGTTATTTATACAGTATGAATATTCGAGTTGCAAGTGACTGATCCAAAAATCTTCGAAGCAGTAAAAAGCCCGTTAATGGACCTCAGCTTTTTACTGACCAGTTGATCGTCTGACCTGCGAGATAAGGAACGATGGACTCATTCCCTAACGTGATCTCTTCTGGTTGTTGGAAGGGGCTGCGAACCAACTCAACATAATCGTCGTTTACTGGCAGGTCATAGAAACGCGGGCCATTTAACGAGCAGAATGCCTCTAAATGTTGTAGCGCGTTCAGTTCCTCAAACACAGTTGCATAAGCTGGCAGTGCTGATGGTGCGTTAAACACACCTGCGCAGCCACAGGATGACTCTTTGCGGTGTTTGGCATGAGGTGCAGAGTCAGTGCCTAGGAAGAATCTATCGGAGCCACTGGCGACCGCTTGACGCAGCGCTTCCTGATGAGTGCTACGTTTCAGTATTGGTAGGCAGAAGAGATGAGGACGAATCCCACCAACCAGCATGTGGTTACGGTTAAACATCAGGTGCTGTGGGGTGATGGTCGCACCAAGGAAACGATTGCCTGCCAGCACATAATCGGCGGCATCTTTGGTCGTAATATGCTCAAAGACAATTTTTAGCTCGGGGAAATGACGGCGTATTGGTTCCATGGCTTGGTCAATAAACCGCGCTTCGCGATCAAAGATATCCACTGCAGCGTCGGTGACTTCGCCGTGAATAAGCAGTGGCATGCCCATCTTTTGCATTTGCTCAAACAAGGGATATATCGCCGGGATATCAGATACACCATGATTCGAGTTTGTGGTGGCATTAGCCGGATACAGTTTCGCTGCGGTAAACACACCTTGCTCATAGCCAGCGGTCAGCTCATTGATATCAAGTGAGTCGGTGAGGTAACAGGTCATCAACGGCGTAAATTTATGCCCTGCTGGCACGGCTGCCAGAATACGATCCCGATACGCAATAGCACTGGATACGGTAGTAATAGGGGGGGCTAGATTCGGCATGACAATCGCTCTGGCAAACACCTCGGAGGTATAAGGCAGCACGGTACTGAGCATTTCGTCATCACGTAAGTGAATATGCCAGTCATCTGGGCGGCGAATTTTCAGGGTTTGAGGTTGTGCAGTCATTCAACGGGCTCCGCAGTCATGATGAGATTTCGGTTTTTTGTGCTGTTTCCGGCGGGGTGTAAGAATAAGCGGAAAGTGCACAAGATGCATCTGATTGTTAGGGGTAAGTTGAAAACTTTGCTTAGAGTGAGTTGAAAATAATGTAAAAAGGGCATCTTATAGACGGGCTATGGATAGAAGCACCCCAAAAATGAGCGGTTGATTAGCCGCAAAATACACGAATTGAATGTACTGTATGGGAGAAATACGATGGAAGTCCGTGTCATTGCCAGCTTAGTGGCTAAACCTGAGTTTGTGAATGAAGTCAAAGAAGCTGTTCTTCAGGTGATAGAACCAAGTCGTGAGGAACAGGGGAATCTGCAATATGACCTCCATGCTGAATATGGTCAAAATGGTTCTTTCGTCTTCTTTGAACGTTGGGAGTCTGATGCAGCATTAGACAAACATAATAAAACTCAACATTTCGGCGATTTCGTAAAATCGATAGAAGGTAAGTTGGAAAGTATTGAAATAAAGAAAGTAAAACAGATTGCCTGATAGCTGACATTAGCGCCCAAGAAAAACCCGCCGAAGCGGGTTTTTTTAATGCTAGTGATTAATGCGATTGCATTTATTCGACTGATTGCGGTTTTGTCGCTGGTGCTGTTGCCTGAGTCACAGCCGCGTGGCCACCTGCAGATCCTTTTCCTGAGAAATCAAAGGCCGGACGTTCCCAAGAACCTTTGGTTTGCGCTTCTGGTGCATAATCAGGTGCTGGTGCTTTGGTCATCGGTGCTGACGCAAAATGCTTGAATAGTACGCCCTCAGGATGAGCAACAACAGGCTGTGGAACCGCAGTCACGACAGCTTCAGTAGTATTAGTCGCTTCAGGTGCCATTGCTTCAGCAGTAACATCAGCTTCAACGTCGATAGGCTCTTTAACCTGCTCTTCATTGATAACTGGCTTAGCGACAATCGGTTCATCGACAATTGGTTCATCGACAACCGGCTCATCAACAACCGTTTCCTCAACAACCGTTTCCTCAACTGCCACTTCGGTAACGGGTGCTTCCGCAGCAGTTACTTCAACAGCGGTTGGTTCAACAACCTCAACGTTTTCAGGCTGGTTTTCTTCAACTGTTGCATCTGGCACGATGGTGTTTTCGATAACGGCTTCTGCTGCGATAACATCTTCGACAGTAGGCGCGGTTTCATTCACCTCGATAGCTTCATTTGCTTCGATAGGCTCAACTGCTGCAATAGCTTCAGTGTCTACGACCGGCTCAGCGATGATTGCTGGGGTGACAATCGGTGCACGGCCTGGAACGGCTGCGGCTGAAGATGCAGAACCGCCTTGTCTATGCTGCGAAACTGGTGCTGCAGCGGTTGCCGTCGCAACAATTGGCGCTGCTATGATTGCAGTCGGGACATTTACCGCAGTTTCAGCATGGGGCGCTTCTTCCTCGACCTTAGCTGCTTCAACGACCGCTGTGTCTATCGGTGTAATTTCTACCACTGTAGCTTCTACCGCTGTAACTTCTACCGGCGCAACGTCTGCCGTCGCAGCGTCTACCGTAGTTGCAGCGATTGCGATTGGCGATTGCTCTTCAACCGGATTTTCTACAAAAGCGGCTTGTTCAAATGGTTGAGCGACCGGATAACGTACCCACACCTTACCTGATGCCATTTCTGGTGAAGCGAAAGCGCCAGCCAGAGGCATTGCAGATTGGGTAGGATAACGCTCATCACGATAACGGCGACGACGCTGACCACTAACACGCAAATGGCGAGGTGAACGGCGGGAACGACGAGGCATTCCATTTTCGTTATTGCCATTACGGTCATTCGTTGCGTCGTCATCAGCAGCAGTCACTTGAGGTAGTAACTTCACTTCTTCCTGCACAGCAGGTACAGGCAAATTAGCCACAGGCGTGCTAGCAGGGGCTACCTGTAAGGTATTTTCCTGATTATTCAGCTCATCGTTCGCCGATTGAATACGGACTTTCTGATTCAACTGGCGGCGCTGACGACGTTGCATAGCCTGCTGACGTTCTTCTTGCTCAGGCTGCGCTTCATCGACATTAACAGCAGAAACATCAACATTAGCTTTAACATCTTGCTGTGTTTGACGTTTGTCATCTTGACGACGGCGCTGGCGATCACCGCGACGTTGCGGCTGATCTTCACGTTGCTCGTTATTGCTGTCAACAACGTCATTTGATGCTTGCGATGCTGTTGCCTGCTGAGCTGGGCGACGGTTATTACGACGCTGATCATCACGACCTTCGCGATGACTATTGTCGCGGCTGCTGTTGTCACGGCTATTGTTGTCACGAGAGTTGCTGTCACGGCTGTTATTGTCACGAGAGCTGTTATCACGAGAATTATTGTCGCGAGAATTGCTGTCACGGTTGCCGTTATCACGACCTTCACGTGGTGTACGGTCCCCACGATCTTTACGCCCATTGTTTTGGCGACGTGGATTACGGCGATCATTACGACGATTATCACTTGCTTCGGTTTTCTCAACTTCAACCGGTTTAACTTCGGCTTCAGGTGATGCACCAAAGATACCCTTCAGCCCGGTGAGCAAACGGCTAAAGAAGCCTGGTTGTTCAGCAGTCGCTGAGGTAGCAGCTTGTGACACCGCAGCAGGTTTAGTGGCGGCGGTCGCCGGTGTTGATTCCGGTGGTACTTCAGTCGGCAGAGAGAACGTCGCCAGTGCAGGCTGCTCTGGGCGCTTACGTTCAATCGTAGTTTCTTCCTGCGGCTGCGCCATTTCTGCTTCATGCAGTTGTGGCAGCAGATAGCTCAGGGAAGGAACTTCCTCGCCTTTACGTACCCGAAGAACAGAATAGTGCGGGGTTTGCATCTGATCGTTTGGCACGATCACTGCACGCACACCACCTTGACGCTTTTCAATGGCATTAACGGATTCACGTTTTTCGTTTAGCAGGTACGACGCAATTTGTACCGGCACGATGGCATGAACTTCATGGGTGTTTTCTTTCAGCGCTTCTTCTTCAATCAGGCGCAAAATAGAGAGTGACAGGGATTCGTTATCACGAACAGTACCCGTGCCGCTACAACGTGGGCACACGTGGTGACTTGATTCACCCAGCGATGGGCTGAGGCGTTGGCGGGACATTTCCAGTAAACCGAAACGGGAGATGCGGCCAATCTGGATACGCGCGCGGTCTTGACGAACAGCATCGCGTAAACGGTTTTCAACTTCACGCTGATGACGCACAGGGGTCATATCGATGAAGTCGATAACAATCAGACCACCTAAGTCACGTAAACGTAACTGACGAGCAATTTCATCAGCGGCTTCAAGGTTGGTATTGAAGGCTGTTTCTTCGATATCACCACCGCGGGTTGCTCGTGCGGAGTTAATATCAATCGCGGTCAAGGCTTCGGTGGTATCGATAACGATAGAACCGCCGGATGGCAAACGCACTTCACGTTGGAATGCCGATTCAATCTGCGATTCAATTTGATAATGGCTAAACAGAGGGATCTCACCACTGTAGAGCTTAATTTTGCTGCTGAAATCGGGGCGACCTAATGCGGCGATATGTTCTTTTGCCAACTCGAGTACTTTCGGGTTGTCGATCAGAATTTCACCGATATCTGGGCGCAGATAATCACGGAAAGCACGGACAATCACGTTACTTTCTTGATGGATCAAGAAGGGCGCAGGGCGACCTTCTGCGGCTTTTTTAATCGCATCCCAGTGCTTCAGACGGAATGATAAGTCCCATTGCAGCGCATCAGCCGATTTACCAACACCAGCAGTACGGACAATCAGACCCATGCCATCAGGCAACTGTAGAGAGGATAGGGCTTCTTTCAATTCAGTGCGGTCGTCACCCTCGATGCGGCGAGAAATACCACCTGCACGCGGGTTGTTTGGCATCAGAACTAAATAACTGCCAGCCAAGCTGATGAAAGTGGTGAGTGCAGCACCTTTATTGCCACGCTCTTCTTTATCAACTTGAACAATAACTTCTTGGCCTTCGCGCAACACATCTTTGATGTTTGGGCGGCCATGGGAGGAATAATTACTAGGGAAATATTCGCGAGAAATTTCTTTTAGGGGAAGGAAACCGTGTCTTTCAGCGCCATAATCAACAAAAGCAGCTTCTAAACTGGGTTCGATTCGGGTGATTTTACCTTTGTAAATATTCGCTTTTTTCTGTTCATGGCCTGGACTTTCAATATCCAAATCATACAGCCGCTGTCCATCTACAAGGGCAACACGCAACTCTTCTTGCTGAGTTGCGTTAATCAACATTCTTTTCATCTTAACTTACTCGTTATTTTTACATTGGCGTTAGAACTGCGGGCAAAATAACCTCATGGTCGGGTAAACCGATGACCCCGAGTCTTCTAGCAAAGCCGTCAACCTCACGGTTGTCGCCTGCATAGGGGCGCATTATTTCGGTAAGCCTGTGTTTCGTTCTGAAAAACAGCACTTTTATATAAAGGGTCGCTTCTGAATATAAGACAACAGAGCGTTACCCACTAGCCGACCAAGCTGCAACCCGCAGCCCGCTAATTGCTTGATTTCACATTACGTCTTACGCCATTGCTGCGTTTTTGTGTGATCAGGCAAATTTTTATATTCCACAAGTCTCTTGGTCTAACGAGAATCAACGCAGAATTAGTGACATTATTCCATTGCTGACACTGATATAGCAAGATGACTTTACCTGTCTACATAAAGATTCTTTTACTGTTATCACAGTGTTTGCGGCTATCGTTGTCTTATTAAACAATAAATGCACGCAAACGATATCTCTAATTAGTCAGAATGACAGTTAAGCACATAAAAAGGGGTGGCGCTAATTCCTCGGTGTATTTAGAATCGCGCACCATGAAAACGAATAATCCAGCAGTACAATTAATCACCATCTCTGCCGATGAAGCAGGCCAGAGGATAGATAACTTTTTGCTTACCAAATTGAAGGGTGTGCCAAAAAGTATGATCTACCGTATCGTGCGTAAAGGTGAGGTTCGCGTGAATAAGGGCCGTATTAAGCCAGAATATAAATTGGCTGACGGTGATGTGGTGCGTGTTCCTCCAGTACGTGTTGCTGAGCGCGAAGAGGTCCAAGTTTCTGCGAAGCTTGATAAAGTTGCGGCGCTGGCCGATTGCATTCTATTCGAGGATGATTATCTCTTAGTGCTGAATAAGCCTTCAGGCACAGCAGTACACGGCGGCAGTGGTTTGAGTTTCGGCGTGATTGAGGCATTACGAGCATTGCGCCCTGAAGCCCGTTTTCTGGAGCTAGTTCACCGCCTAGACCGCGATACTTCCGGTGTCTTGTTGGTCGCTAAAAAACGCTCTGCGTTGCGCTCTTTGCATGAGCAGTTGCGTTTAAAAGGAATGCAGAAGGACTATTTAGCGCTTGTGCGCGGTCAGTGGCAGTCTCACTGCAAAGCGGTACAAGCACCTTTGCTGAAAAATATCATGCAAAGTGGCGAACGTGTGGTGAAGGTTAGCAGTGAAGGTAAACCTTCAGAAACACGGTTCAAAGTGGAAGAACGTTTTGAGCATGCGACGCTGGTTAAAGCTAGCCCCATTACAGGTCGGACTCATCAGATTCGTGTTCATGCGTTACATGCAGGGCACCCAATAGCTTTTGATGACCGCTACGGTGACCGTGAGTTTGATCAGCAATTGCAGGGAACAGGTCTGCATCGTTTATTCTTGCATGCTGCGGCTTTACGTTTTGAGCACCCAAATACCGGTGAAACAATGCGTATTGAGGCCCCTCTCGATAATCAGTTACGTCATTGCTTACTGATATTGCGCAAAAAAATGGCAGTTTAATATGGGCGCATGAGAAAATTGCCATTCGTCATTTTTTTCAAAACACTCACGTTCTAACATCATTATTAAACATTTATTGTTAAATAGTGATGTTAGAAAAATTTGCCTACAGTAATGGATTTATCCCTTGTTCAATTAACATTTGGGTGAGGGCAATGAGCGGCAGGCCGATTAAGGTATTTGGGTCACGGCCCGACAACCGTTCAAATAATGTGATACCCAACCCTTCACTTTTAAAACTACCGGCACAATCCCACGGTTGCTCTCGCGTTAAATAGCCATTTATTTCGGCTTCGCTTAAGATTCGAAAATAAACATCAAAGGTTTCGCAAACACAATTGACGTGACCTGTTGCGGTGTTGACTAGCGCCAGTCCGGTATAAAAAGTGACACATTGCCCACTGGCTTGCTGTAATTGTTTCAGCGCATTTACATGGTTATGGGGCTTTCCGACGATTTTATTGTTAATGACGCACACTTGATCTGAACCAATAATCACATGTTGTGGGTAACATTCAGCCAGTGCTTGGGCTTTGGCGAGCGCCAATCGCTGCACCAGCGCATCAGCCATTTCTCCCCCCAAGGGTGTTTCATCGGCCTTTGGCGCTGCGCTAATAAAGGGCAATTGCAGTTTTTCGAGCAGGGCGCGACGATAAGAAGACGTTGAGGCTAGAACAAGTTGCGGCATAATATTTTCCATAAACCGTGGCGAAATTTAATCAGGCATCTTAAACTGTCCGCCGCTTCGGAAGCGAATATTGGTGAAAGGTGCGGTAAAACGGCCTTTTTCTTTGACTCTATGTCGTTACAAAGTTAATATGCGCGCCCTATGCAAAAGGTAAAATTACCCCTGACCATTGATGCGGTTCGTACCGCTCAGAAACGTTTAGACTACGCAGGTATCTATTCGCCTGAGCAGGTTACACGAGTAGCCGATTCAGTGGTAAGTGTGGACAGCGATGTCGTGGCCTCATTATCGTTTAATATCGATAATCAGCGCCTGGCGGTTATTACAGGTCATGCGGATGTCGATGTCACATTGATGTGCCAGCGCTGCAATAACACGTTTGCACACCATGTTCATACAACGTATTGTTTTAGCCCGATCGTCAATGATGAGCAGGCTGAAGCATTACCGGAAGCGTACGAGCCGATTGAAGTCGACGAATTTGGCGAAGTTGATCTGCTGGCAATGATTGAAGACGAAATTATTCTTTCACTGCCTGTCGTTCCGGTACATGATTCTGAACACTGTGAAGTGTCCGAGGCGGACATGGTATTTGGTAAACTGCCTGCAGAGGTGGAGAAACCTAATCCATTTGCCGTATTAGCCAGTTTAAAGAAAAGTAATTAAGGAGTAAGGTCAATGGCCGTACAACAGAACAAACCAACTCGTTCCAAACGTGGCATGCGCCGTTCACACGATGCGCTGACCACTGCCACTCTGTCTGTGGACAAAACTTCCGGTGAAACTCACCTGCGTCACCACATCACAGCCGACGGTTTCTACCGTGGCCGCAAGGTTATCGGCTGAGTAGTACTTGCTAATCTTTAGCAAGGCGATACCTTGACTTGTCTAACCCTGGCGTTAGATGCAATGGGTGGGGACTTCGGTCCCTGCGTCACAGTGCCTGCTTCATTGCAGGCACTGGCCTCTAATCCACAGCTAAAACTCTTGCTGGTCGGGAATCCCGACACTCTCAATCCGTTACTTGTCAATGCCACTCCTTTGTTGCTGGAGAGGTTACAAGTGATTCCTGCTGAGCATGTTATTGCCAGCGATGCTAAACTCTCACAAGCCATTCGTGCCAGCCGCGGGACTTCTATGCGTATCGCATTGGAGCTGGTCAAAAACGGTGATGCCCAAGCTTGTGTTAGTGCAGGGAATACCGGGGTATTGATGGGGTTGGCGAAGATGATGCTTACGCCACTGGACGGAATAGAACGCCCAGCGCTGATGACTGTCATTCCTAACCAACAGCGTAGTAAGACTGTGGTATTAGATTTAGGCGCTAACGTTGAATGTGATAGTACAATGTTGGTGCAATTTGCTGTCATGGGATCGGTGATGGCAGAAGAAGTTGTTGGAATAACGAACCCACGTGTTGCTTTGCTCAATATCGGCGAAGAGGAAACTAAGGGGCTAGATAATATCCGCGAAGCCGCCGCAGTATTAAAAAATACACCGGCAATCAATTATATTGGCTATCTGGAAGGCAATGATTTGCTGACTGGAAAGACTGATGTAATGGTTTGTGACGGCTTCGTGGGTAACGTCACTCTAAAGACCATGGAAGGTGTGATAAGAATGTTCTTGTCACTGCTCAAATCATCGGGCGAAAGCGGTAAGCAATCCTGGTGGCTTAAACTCATTGGGCGTTGGCTGCAAAAACGTGTGGCAAAGCGGTTCGGTCATTTGAACCCCGACCAGTATAATGGTGCATGTCTGTTAGGATTACGGGGCATCGTAATCAAGAGCCACGGTGCGGCGAATCAACGCGCATTTGCCGTCGCCATCGAACAGGCTGTGCAGGCGGTGCAGCGGCAAGTTCCTCAACGAATTGCCGCGCGCCTTGAAGCGGTATTACCCAAGAGTGACTGATCGTACATGTATACTAAGATTCTCGGTACGGGGAGTTATCTGCCCGTACAAGTGCGCAGTAATGCTGATTTAGAAAAAATGGTGGATACGTCGGACGAGTGGATTGTCACTCGGACAGGTATTCGTGAGCGGCGTATCGCTGGTCTGGATGAAACAGTGGCGACTATGGGTTTCCACGCGGCTGAAAAAGCGCTGGAAATGGCTGGCATCGATAAAAACGACATCGGGCTGATCATTGTTGCGACCACTTCCTCAAGTCATGCTTTCCCAAGCTCTGCCTGTCAGGTGCAGCAAATGCTGGGCATCAAAGATGCTGCTTCTTTCGATCTGGCTGCGGCCTGTGCAGGTTTCACCTACGCATTGAGCGTTGCAGATCAGTATGTCAAAAGTGGTGCGGTCAAGCATGCCATCGTTATCGGTTCAGATGTATTATCACGCGCACTGAATCCAGAAGACCGTGGCACAATTATTCTGTTTGGCGATGGCGCTGGCGCTGTCGTCTTGGGCGCATCTGAACAACAGGGCATCATTTCGACCCATCTGCATGCTGATGGTCGTTATGGCGAATTACTCGCATTGCCGTATCAAGATCGCCAACAGCAAGATCAACCTGCCTACGTGACGATGGCAGGGAATGAAGTCTTTAAAGTGGCAGTGACTGAGCTTGCTCACATAGTGGATGAGACATTGCAGGCCAATAATCTGGATCGCTCAGCGCTGGATTGGCTGGTGCCGCATCAAGCCAACCTGCGTATTATTAGCGCAACGGCTAAAAAGCTCGGCATGGGGATGGATAAAGTGGTGATCACGCTTGATCGTCACGGCAACACCTCTGCGGCATCGGTACCTGCGGCGTTAGATGAAGCAGTACGAGATGGCCGCATTCAACGCGGGCAGTTAGTGTTGTTGGAAGCATTTGGCGGCGGCTTCACTTGGGGCTCTGCGTTGGTTCGTTTTTAAGCCTATAGCGATTCTTTTGATTTAACAGGAATGCAGAATGTCGAAATTTGCAATGGTATTTCCAGGCCAAGGGTCTCAATCCCTCGGCATGCTGGCTGATTTGGCCGCACAATTTCCGATAGTTGAAGCAACCTTCAGTGAAGCATCATCGGTCTTGGGTTACGATTTGTGGCAGTTAGTGCAGCAAGGCCCAGCAGAAGAACTGAATAAAACGTGGCAAACACAACCTGCATTGTTGACGGCATCCGTTGCTATCTGGCGTGTTTGGCAGCATCAAGGTGGTAAACTGCCTACGTTGATGGCTGGCCATAGCTTGGGTGAATACTCAGCGTTGGTTTGTGCGGGTGTACTGGATTTCAAACAGGCGGTCAGTCTGGTTGAATTGCGCGGTAAACTCATGCAAGAAGCCGTACCTGAAGGTACGGGTGCGATGTACGCCATTATTGGTCTGGATAATGAATCCATTGCCAAAGCCTGTGAAGAATCCGCTCAAGGGCAGGTTGTTTCACCGGTCAATTTTAACTCACCAGGTCAAGTGGTGATTGCAGGTAATAAAGAGGCCGTAGAACGCGCGGGCGCAGCGTGTAAAGCGGCGGGGGCAAAACGAGCCTTACCTTTGCCTGTCAGCGTACCGTCCCACTGTGCGTTGATGAAACCTGCCGCCGATAAGCTGGCAGAAGCACTGGAAAATATTGAATTCCAGGCACCTATTTTCCCTGTTGTGAATAACGTAGATGTGAAAACTGAAGTGTCACCAGAGGCTATCCGTAGCGCATTGGTGCGTCAGCTATATAATCCGGTACGTTGGACTGAGACTGTTGAATTTATTGCAGCAGAAGGCGTTGAGCTGCTGTTAGAAGTTGGGCCTGGTAAGGTTTTGACTGGCTTAACTAAGCGTATCGTTGACACGTTAGCCGCAGCACCAGTAAACGATGTGGCAACACTGACGAACGCGCTTGAAAACTAAAATAGAGGATAACATGAGCTTCGAAGGAAAAATTGCGCTGGTAACAGGCGCTAGCCGCGGTATTGGCCGTGCGATTGCAGAATTATTGGCTGAACGTGGTGCCCGTGTTATTGGTACAGCGACGAGTGAAAAGGGTGCAGAAGCAATTAGCGCCTATCTAGGCGACTCTGGCAAAGGTTTAATGCTGAATGTCGTGGATCCTGCATCAATCGAGTCTGTTTTGGCAACGATTCGTGCGGAATTTGGCGAAGTTGACATTTTAGTGAATAATGCAGGTATTACGCGTGATAACCTGCTGATGCGTATGAAGGACGAAGAGTGGCAAGATATTATTGACACCGATCTGACTTCCGTGTTCCGCCTGTCAAAAGCGGTAATGCGAGCTATGATGAAAAAGCGTTTTGGGCGTATCATCACCATCGGGTCTGTAGTGGGGACAATGGGCAATGCGGGGCAGGTTAACTACGCGGCAGCTAAAGCGGGTCTGATCGGTTTTAGCAAGTCTTTGGCGCGTGAGGTTGCTTCACGTGGCATTACTGTCAACGTTGTGGCACCTGGCTTTATTGAGACAGACATGACGACGGCGTTGACAGATGATCAACGCGCAGGCATTTTAGCCCAAGTACCAGCTAACCGGCTTGGGCAAGCTAAAGAAATCGCCAGCGCTGTTGCATTTTTAGCCTCTGACGAGGCCAGCTATATCTCTGGTGAAACGTTACATGTCAATGGCGGCATGTATATGATTTAAAAATCACGAAAGTATTTGCATTTTTTGAGGTGAAAACCGCAAAATAGCATAAAATCGTGGTTCGACCAGCCGAGATTTAGTTGCATCTTTTTCAACATTTTATAAACTACGAAAACCATCGCGAAAGCGAGTTTTGATAGGAAATTTAAGAGTATGAGCACTATCGAAGAACGCGTTAAGAAAATCATCGTTGAACAACTGGGTGTTAAAGAAGACGAAGTGAAGAACAGTGCTTCTTTCGTTGAAGATCTTGGCGCGGATTCTCTGGACACCGTTGAGCTGGTAATGGCTCTGGAAGAAGAATTTGATACTGAGATTCCAGACGAAGAAGCAGAAAAAATCACTACTGTTCAGGCAGCTATTGATTTTATCAACGCTAACCAGCAGTAAGCGTACATGCTTTAAGTTTAGATAGTTAGGCGGTCACTCGACCGCCTAAGTTTTTTTTGTCCTAAGTGTTATTTTCCCTCCCTGGAGGACAACCGTGTCTAAGCGTCGAGTTGTTGTGACTGGACTGGGCATGTTGTCTCCTGTCGGTAATACAGTCGAATCCACATGGAAAGCTGTTCTTGCCGGGCAGAGTGGCATCAGCCTGATCGACCATTTCGATACTAGTGCCTATGCAACGCGATTTGCTGGCTTAGTGAAAGATTTTAATTGTGAAGATTACATTTCGCGTAAAGATGCACGCAAAATGGATGCCTTCATTCAGTACGGTGTTGCTGCTGGCATGCAAGCCATGCAAGACTCCGGACTCGAAGTCACAGAGGCCAATGCTTCTCGTATCGGGGCCGCTATTGGCTCGGGTATTGGTGGCTTGGGTTTGATTGAGGAAAACCACACTTCACTGGTGAACGGTGGCCCTCGTAAAATCAGCCCCTTCTTCGTGCCTTCAACTATCGTGAATATGATTGCTGGCCATTTGACCATTATGTATGGTCTGCGTGGACCAAGCATCTCTATTGCGACAGCATGTACTTCTGGTGTGCACAACATCGGCCACGCGGCACGTATCATTGCTTACAATGATGCAGATGTCATGGTGGCGGGTGGGGCTGAAAAAGCCAGTACACCATTAGGTGTCGGTGGTTTTGGCGCAGCACGTGCGTTGTCTACCCGTAACGATAACCCACAGGCCGCTAGCCGCCCATGGGATAAAGACCGTGATGGTTTCGTGCTGGGTGATGGTGCAGGCATGATGGTACTGGAAGAGTACGAACATGCGAAAAAACGTGGCGCGAAAATCTATGCAGAAGTGGTTGGGTTTGGGATGAGCAGCGATGCCTATCATATGACCTCGCCACCGGAAGACGGTTCTGGCGCAGCGCTGGCAATGGTCAATGCATTACGTGATGCAGGTGTGACGACTGCTCAAATTGGTTATATCAATGCTCACGGCACATCGACCCCTGCTGGCGATAAAGCCGAAACGCAGGCGGTTAAGTCTGTATTTGGTGAAGATGCCCGTAAAGTGATGGTCAGTTCCACCAAATCCATGACTGGGCACTTGTTAGGTGCTGCCGGTGCGGTTGAATCTATCTTTACTGTGCTGGCGCTACGTGATCAAGCCATACCTGCAACCATTAATCTGGATAACCCAGATGAAGGTTGTGACTTGGACTATGTACCACATGAAGCCCGTCAGGTTAAAGAGATGGAATACACGCTGTGTAATTCCTTCGGCTTCGGTGGCACAAACGGCTCTTTGGTTTTCCGTAAGATTTAGCCTTAGCCACTAAGCTAATGCTGCATAAAAGGCCCGGATTTCCGGGTCTTTTATTAGGTACAACGCCATGACCTATAACATCCCTCAATAATAATTGTCTCAGTTCTGAAAACATCACAGGCTTAAATCTGATACTGTCAGATGACAAACTATCGCATCCCATTTAAAGAGAATCTGAATGTTCTGGATTAATGGTGTAGAGCAAAATTTGATTTCCGCGTCTGACCGCTCGGTGCAGTTTGGTGATGGCTGTTTTACGACGGCAAGGGTTTGTGATGGGCGAGTGGTCTGGCTGGATAAACACATATTACGTTTGCAGCAGGCGACCGAACGCTTACTGATGCCGACGGTAAACTGGAATGCATTGACTCAAGAAATGGTTGAGGCGGGAAGCCACACCGAGGAAGGCGTGCTGAAGGTGATTATTAGTCGGGGGAGCGGCGGACGAGGTTATAGCGGTGCGGCATGTCAGCATCCTACGCGGATTATTTCTCTTAGTGATTATCCTGCCCAATATCATAACTGGCGTGAGCGAGGTGTCTCATTGGCGCTCAGTCCAGTGCCCTTGGCGCGCAACCCATTGCTGGCGGGTGTGAAACACCTCAATCGTCTGGAACAAGTCCTGATTCGCGCACATCTTGAGCGCACAATGGCTGATGAGGCGCTGGTACTTGACACTGAAGGCATGCTGGTGGAATGCTGTGCGGCTAATTTATTTTGGCGTCGAAAAGAGGTGATATTTACGCCTGATCTCAGTCTGTCGGGTGTTGATGGCATCATGCGCCAGCAGATTATGTCTTGCCTTAGCGCCCATGGCCGGCGGATAGAGATTGTTTCACAACCGCCAAACGTTTTGGCTGATGCAGATGAAGTGATGATATGTAATGCGCTGATGCCGCTTTTACCGGTCAATCGCGCGGATAACTGGGTATACCATTCGCGTCAGTTGTTTGATTTTTTGAGTCAGCACTGTTGTGACATATAAATGGCTCATTATTATCCATTTATGAATACGATTAATTTGAAGATGACTGTCCGATGAAAATAAAACGTACCAGAGTAATAATCCTGTTTGTAGTGATCTGTGTGGGATTACTGCTTACTGGCTATCAGGCAGTGCAACGCTTTGCAAATCAGCCATTGGCGATTACGCAAGAAACCTTCTTTAAGCTTCCGGCCGGAACGGGGCGGGTCGCATTAGAGAATCTGTTGCAACGTGACCATCTGATTAAAAATACGCGCTTATTCCCTTGGCTGTTGCGTATCGAGCCTGAGTTAGCCCAATTCAAAGCGGGGACTTACCGTTTTACCCCTGGTATGACGGTTCGAGATATGCTGCAACTACTCGCTAGCGGCAAAGAAGCTCAATTTACCGTACGCTTTATCGAAGGTAAGCGGTTGCGTGATTGGATGGATGAGTTACAACAGTCAAAATACGTGAGGCATGTGTTGGCGGGAAAGAGTGATGCTGAGATTGCCAAACTATTGGGATTGAAAGACAGTGAACATCCTGAAGGTTGGCTCTATCCCGACACCTATTCTTACACTGCCGGCACCACTGATCTGGCATTACTGAAACGTGCTCATGTGAAGATGGAGAAAACGGTTGATGAAATCTGGCAAGGGCGAGACAAGTCATTGCCTTACAAAATGCCGGGTGAGCTAGTTACGATGGCATCCATCATCGAAAAAGAAACCGCGGTAAATGAAGAACGGACCAAAGTGGCATCGGTGTTTATCAACCGTCTGCGTATGGGTATGCGCCTACAAACAGACCCAACAGTCATTTATGGCATGGGCGATAATTATAACGGCAACATTAGCCGTAAAGACTTAGATACTCCGACACCTTATAATACTTACGTTATTTCCGGTCTACCGCCGACGCCGATCGCCATGCCGGGGCTGGCATCGTTGACCGCTGCTGCGCATCCAGCGAAAACTGCTTACCTGTATTTTGTGGCAGATGGCAAGGGCGGGCATACTTTTACCACCAATTTAGCCAGTCATAACCAAGCGGTGCGAGTCTATCGTCAATCGCTAAAGGATAAAAATGAACAGTAAATTTATCGTTATTGAAGGGCTTGAAGGGGCAGGGAAAACCACCGCCAGAGATGTCGTGGTTGCCACACTACGTGCCCAAGGGATTAACGATATTGTTTTTACCCGTGAACCGGGTGGAACTCCATTGGCCGAAAAACTGCGTGATTTGATTAAGCAAGGCATTGACGGTGAAGTTTTGACGGATAAAGCGGAAGTCTTGATGCTGTATGCCGCGCGTGTGCAATTAGTTGAAAACGTCATTAAGCCCGCGCTTTCGCGTGGTAGCTGGGTGGTGGGTGACCGCCATGATTTGTCATCACAGGCGTATCAAGGGGGAGGGCGTGGGATTGACAGCCAACTGATGACCTCATTGCGTGATACCGTGCTGGGGACATTTCGCCCCGACCTGACGCTATATTTGGATCTCCCTCCTGTAGTGGGGTTGGCGCGCGCCCGTGCGCGTGGCGAATTGGATCGTATTGAACAAGAGTCGCTGGCCTTTTTTGAGCGCACGCGTGAGCGATATCTGGCTTTGGCTGCTGCGGACCCGAGCATCAAAACTATTGATGCCTCGCAACCACTTGAGAAAGTGAGTGAATCTATCCGCCGCGAGCTGAGTCAATGGCTACTCAGCCAGGAAAAGCTGCAATGAAATGGTATCCATGGCTGACAGTGCCTTACCGTCAGTTAATCGGGCAACATATCGCTGGGCGTGGACACCACGCCTTGTTGCTACATTCTTTACCGGGTAATGGTGACGACGCACTCATTTACGGCCTAAGTCGTTGGTTAATGTGCCAGCATCGGCAAGGTGAGAAAACTTGTGGTGAATGCCATAGCTGCCGGTTGATGTTGGCGGGTAATCATCCTGACTGGTATGTGTTAGAGCCAGAGAAAGGTAAAAGCAGCATTGGCGTTGAGTTAGTACGCCAACAGATTGAAAAACTCTATTCTCACGCACAGCAAGGCGGCGCGAAAGTGGTGTGGTTACCTCACGCTGAACGACTAACCGATGCCGCAGCAAATGCCTTGTTGAAAACGCTGGAAGAACCCCCGGAGAAGACCTATTTTCTGCTCGATTGTCACCAGCCCGCGAGCTTATTAGCCACTTTACGTAGCCGCTGTTTTTACTGGTTCTTAGCTTGTCCTGAGACCGCACTCAGTTTGCAATGGCTTCAACGGCAAATTCCAACTGAACCCGTTGCGGCGCTGGCCGCGCTTAAACTGAGTGAAGGCGCACCGTTAGCGGCAGAACGTTTGCTTCAACCGGAGCGTTGGTCGATACGTACGACTTTGTGTGATGCACTAAGCCATGCGTTGAACAGTATGGATTTATTGTCGTTACTACCGCAACTGAACCATGATGATGTTGCTGAACGTTTACAATGGATCTCTTCGTTGCTACTGGATGCTCTGAAATGGCAACAGAGCGCAAGTGAGTTTGTGGTCAATCAAGATAGGCTCCCGTTGGTACAGCAATTAGCCCAGCTCGCGATCACGCCACTATTATTGCAATTAGCAAAACAGCTAGCGCAGTGCCGCCATCAATTATTATCCGTGGTGGGTGTTAACCGTGAGTTGTTGCTCACCGAGCAATTACTTAATTGGGAAACCGCCCTGACCACTGGCACTTATGCCACCTTACCTACGTTGTAAAAGAGTTTAATATTATGTTGTTAGTCGATTCGCATTGCCACCTAGATAGCCTTGATTATGGAACGTTGCACAGCAGCGTTGATGATGTATTAGCTAAAGCGAATGCACGAGACGTCGGTTTCGTCTTGGCGGTTGCCACGACGTTGCCGGGTTTTTCTGCCATGACAGCGCTCATTGGCGATCGCAAAGATGTGGCATTTTCATGTGGTGTTCATCCACTGAATCTCGACGGTGGTTATGATTTTCAGCAATTGAGAGCATTGGCTGCGGCCGATAATGTGGTGGCGATGGGGGAAACTGGGCTGGATTACTTTTATCAGCAAGACAATATCCCACTGCAACAAGCTTCTTTTCGCGAGCATATTCGCATCGGTCGTGAATTAAATAAGCCCGTTATCGTACATACCCGTGATGCGCGCGAAGATACCCTCGCTATTTTGCGTGAGGAGAACGCGCAAGAGTGCGGTGGTGTTTTACATTGCTTTACCGAAGATAAAGCAACCGCAGCCACCTTATTGGATTTAGGTTTTTACATCTCCTTCTCGGGGATCCTTACTTTCCGCAATGCAGAACAACTGCGTGATGTTGCCCGATATGTACCACTGGATAGGTTATTGGTTGAGACAGATTCACCTTATTTGGCACCCGTGCCTCATCGTGGCAAAGAGAATCAACCGGCCTATGTCCGTGATGTTGCAGAATATATGGCTGTATTGAAAGGCGTGAGTATTGAGTCATTGGCTCAGACCACGACAGATAACTTCTGTCGACTGTTTCATCTGGACTCGTCAAGTTTAGGCAGTGAAAAGCGCTAACTTCCTTAATAATACTTATTTTTAAGCTCGTAATTAATCCCCGAAACGAGTAATGTTCTCACCCGAATTATTGGGTGAGGGCAGATGCTATTGACGTTTTTTTACAAAAAATGCGTAGTTTGAAGCAAAACAAGCGCCTTCTTGAAAGAAACGTGACTGCCATCAAACATTAAGCAGGCTATTTATTTTACTCTTCGTAAAAATTAAAAGGGTGCTTTAGACACCCTTATTCGCAAAGGCTTACTCCCCCCTTTGTAACGCCAATAAACGCGAGAAAAAGCAGAAAAGCACTATTACTCAGGAGCTCACTCAACTATGTTTAAGAACGCATTTGCAAACCTGCAAAAGGTAGGTAAATCGCTAATGCTACCGGTATCCGTTTTACCCATTGCAGGTATCCTGCTGGGTGTCGGTTCCGCGAATTTTAGCTGGCTACCAACGGTAGTCTCTCACGTAATGGCAGAAGCGGGCGGTTCCGTTTTTGCTAACATGGCACTGATCTTTGCTATTGGCGTGGCACTTGGCTTTACCAATAACGACGGTGTATCCGCGTTGGCGGCAGTGGTTGCCTACGGCATCATGGTGAAAACCATGGCGGTGGTCGCGCCACTGGTTTTGCATCTGCCAGCAGAAGAAATTGCGGCTAAGCATTTAGCCGATACCGGGGTGTTGGGCGGGATCATTGCAGGTGCGATAGCCGCCTACATGTTCAACCGCTTCTACCGTATTCAGTTACCTGAATATCTGGGCTTCTTTGCGGGTAAACGTTTCGTTCCGATTATCTCCGGTTTCACCGCGATCTTCGTCGGCGTGATCTTGTCTTTCGTATGGCCACCAATTGGTACGGCTATCCAGACATTCTCCCAGTGGGCTGCCTATCAAAACTCCGTGGTTGCATTTGGTATCTACGGCGTGGTTGAACGTGCGTTAGTACCATTCGGTCTGCACCATATCTGGAACGTACCATTCCAAATGCAAATTGGTGAGTACACCAACGCAGCGGGTCAGGTATTCCACGGTGACATTCCACGCTATATGGCAGGTGACCCAACGGCAGGTAAACTGTCTGGTGGCTTCCTGTTCAAAATGTACGGTTTGCCGGCGGCAGCGATTGCGATTTGGCACTCAGCTAAACCTGAGAACCGGGCTAAAGTGGGCGGGATCATGATCTCCGCAGCACTGACCTCGTTCCTGACAGGTATCACCGAGCCAATCGAATTCTCCTTCATGTTCGTGGCGCCGATTCTGTATGTTATTCATGCCATTCTGGCGGGTCTGGCTTTCCCAATCTGTATCCTGCTTGGGATGCGTGATGGGACCAGCTTCTCCCACGGTTTGATTGACTTCGTGGTATTGAGTGGCAACAGCAGCCGTATCTGGTTGTTCCCTCTGGTCGGTATTTGCTACGGTCTGGTGTACTACACCATCTTCCGCGTGCTGATTGCCAAACTGGATCTGAAAACACCGGGTCGTGAAGACTCTTCTACTGAACAAACGGTACAGGGCGGCACAGAAATGTCAGCGGCACTGGTGACTGCGTTTGGTGGTAAAGAAAATATCACTAACTTGGACGCTTGTATTACCCGTCTGCGTGTCAGCGTGGCGGATATTTCCAAGGTTGACCAAGCAGGTCTGAAGAAACTGGGTGCTGCAGGCGTTGTCGTCGCCGGCTCAGGTGTTCAGGCTATCTTTGGGACCAAATCTGATAACCTGAAAACTGATATGGACGAATATATTCGTAACCATTAATTCGGGTTTGGGGAGTGCAAAGGGGAGGCGAAAGCCTCCCTTTTTTTATGGTTTTTACGTTCATTTTATTGAGTTATTTATTTTCACCGTCCACATCATGACCCCACTCAAAGATTGACCACCTTCAGATACAAAAAAGCCCGCACGCGGCAGTTATAGGAGACCGACCGACAACATGCGAGGGGAAATGCGAGATGGTTTAGCTTATAGAGCGCGCGAATAACACAGCCATGCGTTGATAGCGGCAGTTGTAACCATCAATATTGGCCTGAATCCATTCATCGGGATTTATGCCGGCAAAGGAGATTTTATAACCGCAGTTGATAACGATATGCTCGAAGAGTAGCCTTTGCGCTCGCCCATTACCTTCACGGAATGGGTGAATAACGTTGAGGTCAGAATAGTATTCCGCCAGTTTTACAATCAGTGAGTCATAGGGCAGGCCAACGAGATAATTATCCTGCGCAAGTTGGTTAAATAATCGATTAGCTTCAGGTTCAATACGATTGATATTGCAAAATCGGGTTGTTCCTTTGGTGATATCAATGGTGCGTAGTTCCCCAGCCCAGACATAAATATCACCAAAAAGGGTTTGGTGCAGTGTACACCAGTATCGTAAATCATAGGGTGGGGGGCTAAATTCTAGCTCCATAATAGCCAGTTCGGAAAAATCTTTTTCCATCTCAATAAACTGGTCATCATCAGTAATGCCGAATTTATTGATTAACACCTGACTTCTCGGATAGGTATAGGGATCTGGCCCATTACCGTATTTATCGCTGCTCAACGCGAACTCGGCTGGTTTTTGGCAGCGTATTTATTCACCAGGCTCTGTTTCAGTTTAGCCCTTTCATTTTTTGACATTGGCAGCGTTTGATTACTGCTGCTGAGTCCTTCCAAACGCATACTTTCGCGGTAGTTTTCTAACTTTACACGGTTAAAATACTGTTTCTTCTCAGCCAGACTCGTCATTACATCAGCCATTACGATCTCCGGTAGCGCGTATAGAAATTCAAGTAAAACAAATATACGCGATATTGTGGGGATTTTCACTCTAACTGCTCTTACTCCGGCTCTAACCACGTGGTTTGGAAATCGAACCAGCCGAGGTTATTCAGGTGGGCTCCTTGTGCGTGTTCAGGAGCTTTTAGCCGCATCCAGTGATGAAATAGAGGTTGTAACCAACCGCTGCTTGTTACCGTTCTAACCAATTGCTCGCTACTGAGCGTTCGGTTACGCCATTCATTTTGGTACGTCTTTATACATCCGTCATCACCACCGGTAATAGATTGGCGCAGCAGCGGGGTGCCCAATAACCATGCGCCGACACTCCACTCTTCCGGTATTGCAAAGTTAACTGTTCCAAGCCACAAATCTGCATCGGCTTCTCCTTTGGCCCAAGTGGCATAATCCAAGGCCAATAAGGACAAACGAATACCCTGTGTCGCCAACATTTTTGCCATTTCGGCCGTTAGCATTGAAAATTCTGGATGCTCAGTGTGGTAAGCCAATGTCAACACTGGCCCATCCTCAGACCCGACCCCCTCTAATACTAAGTTCGGATAAAAGGGCGAGTATGCGTCCCCTGTATCAATCCCATGGAACCATGTCGGTAACACGCTGCTGGCAGGGACCCAGAAAGGGCGAATCGGTGCGATTAGCCCTTGGATCAAATGATAAGGGTTGAGTATTTCTCGCAGCCAACGTCGTTGTTCAATACTGCGCCAATGTGGTGAGCGGCTATCACAGAGCAAAAAGTAACCACCACGTTCAAGGAACATCTCTTGAGTCGCATCCGAAGGGCTACCGGTTAGACTGGCAGCGAATCCCGAGACATAATCAATATCACTGATGCTGGAGCTTAGCCAAGTCGCGCTTTGTACATGGGCAATATTCAGTTGTTCGCAAGAGAGCGCCGATGTGTCAACTGGCGGGCGTTCTTGAGTCCGTGCCAAATCAGGGAAAATCAGCACCTCAACTTCATCCAACAGTCCGCGAAAACCAAAATAATGGTCAAAGGACTTCATTAGCAAATGCCAGTTATCATTTTCAGCAACCCGATAGGGGCCAGTGCCAATAGGATGAGAGGCAAAATTTGGCTGTGTAGCATGGTCTTGCGGCAAGATTAGTGCAGAGTGATGGGCTAATAACAAGGGAAGACGTGGGTCCGGTTGGTTCAACTCGATAACCACACTCAATGGTCCTTGCACACTAATTTGCTGAATATGTGAAAACAGCGGCAACTGAGCGCAGCGGGTTAACGAGCTAACCACATCATGGCTGGACAGTTCCCGGCCATCATGAAATTGCACGGCTGGGCGTAAATAGAAGCGCCAATGTAACGGATCAAGCATTCGCCATTGATGGGCTAAATCAGGTGCAACGTTACCGTTTTCCTCATTGACTCGTGTTAACCCATTAAATATTTGCCGCACCAAATGCAGTTCAGATCGGCGCAATGGCGTACCGGGGTATAAGTTAGGCATGGTGCGGTAATAAGGAATGCATAGCGCTTGATAATCATCGCGGATCCGATATCCCAGTTTGGTCCGTAATAAGGGGGTAATGAGTTGTTTATCGTCCCCCAACAAGGCAATGGCTTCATTGAAATCGCCTGAATCTAGCAGTTGTTCCGCTTTTTCAATTAATAACTGATGTGTGTTCCGCAATAGTTGTAAATATGAGCGTCGACCACGACCTGCCTCAGCCTGCCATATTAACCAGCCCGCTTGTTGCATCTGGACCAGTAATGTCCGCATGTGGCGCTTAGTACAACACAGTTTGTCTGCTAATTCTTGTAGCGTAATTGACACTGATTGTGCGCCGAGCAAATTCATTAATCGCAAATATTGTTGCTCAAGGCGTCGACTGGTCATAAAAGCGGAACCTTTTTGATGAAAATTGAGCTGTTTTTAATCTCATCTTTTTAGCCGATAATTTTTATCACAGCAAGACTTTGTTGCCCATCACGAGAGACATACAGGGCAAAACGAAGATGACGATAATATTTGAGGTGAAATGATGACGCGATACTTAAACAAAGACACCAAAGTCTGTATTTCTCTGGCCGCTAGACCCAGTAACTTTGGCACCCGTTTTCATAATTTTTTGTATGACGCGCTCGAACTCGATTATCTCTATAAAGCGTTTACGACGACCGATCTGGCGGCGGCTATTGGTGGGGTCAGAGCATTAGGGTTCCGTGGTTGCGCCATTTCAATGCCATTTAAAGAAGCCGTTATTCCTATGGTCGATGAGATGGACCCATCAGCCGCAGCAATTAACTCGGTCAATACCTTGGTGAACACAGATGGCTATCTGAAAGCCTATAACACTGACTATATTGCTATCGCGAAATTGCTACAAACCTATCAGGTGCCTAGCGACAAGGTTTTTGCGCTGCGTGGCAGCGGCGGAATGGCGAAGGCGGTGGCGTTTGCGCTTAAAAATGCGGGTTTCAAGCAGGGATTCATTATTGCCACCAATGAAAAAACGGGCAAACAATTAGCTGATCAATCAGGTTATCGCTATCAGTCTGATATGCAAGGAGTGCAGGCCGATATGCTGATTAATGCTACCCCAGTGGGGATGGCTGGCGGTAAAGAAGCGGACAGCATGGCTTTTACTGAGCATGAAGTGAATCACGCAGAGATAGTTTTTGATGTCGTGGCGCTACCGGCCGTCACGCCGCTGATCAGTTATGCTAAAACGCAAGGAAAAACCGTTATTACTGGGGCGGAAGTTTTTGCTATTCAAGCGGTTGAACAATTTGTGCTGTATACCGGTATTCGTCCTGATCAAGCTTTGTTTGAAAAAGCGGCGGCTTACGCCCGAGGTTGATGATTGAGGTTGAAATCAATAGAATTTGTCGCTCATACTACGCATTCCTCATTTTTATCATGATCAAGGAAATGCGTTATGGCCGAAGAAACGATTTTCAGCAAAATTATCCGCCGTGAAATCCCTGCCGACGTGGTCTACCAAGATGAACTGGTGACCGCGTTTCGCGATATCGCCCCACAGGCACCAACCCATATCTTAATCATTCCCAACATTCTTATTCCGACTGTGAATGATGTCACCGCTGAGCATGAAGCAACATTGGGCCGCATGATCACTGTAGCTGCTAAACTTGCAGAGCAGGAAGGCATTGCTGAAGATGGCTATCGCCTGATTATCAATTGCAACCGCCATGCGGGGCAGGTGGTCTACCATATCCACATGCATCTGGTGGGTGGCCGTGATTTGGGTTCCTTGTTGTCACATAAATAAAGCTGTCACGCCTGTAAAGCTGTTGCATAAGTCAATTGCCAGATAAATCAGTCGCCACATAAATAGCGATAATCATGTTGAGACTAACAGAGGTAAGCCTATGCGCCGTGTGAAGGCGTTTTTGTTACCAGCAATAGTATTCGCGAGTGTAGCGGTATTGCTGGGGTGCAGCAGTCCAAAAGGGATTGCAGTCAATAAACAGCAAACCGTGGTTATGGATTCGTCAGTACTGACGGCGGGTATTTTGGCTTCTCAACCCTCAATCTCAACCTCTTCGGGCAACAATGTTGCGCGTTCAGTCATCAGCAATAGCCAGAATAAGTCAGTCAAAATCAACTATCGTTTTTATTGGTATGATGAGCAGGGCTTAGAAGTTGCACCGGTTGAAGTGCCGCGCACGATTCTGATTGCTCCGGACGATGATGTAGACGTTCAATCCATCAATAATAATTTTAATGCGCGCAGTGCGCGACTTTATGTTTTTTTATAACTGACTGATTTTAAAAAAATTCAGTCACTATTGGAGTGGGACAATGAAAAGGTATTTATCTGTAGCACTCGCAGCGCTGGTGTTGACGGGGTGTATAAATCCGCAACCGGTAGAGCAAACGCCTACACCGCCAGTCACTATAGAGCCGGTCACTCCACCAGTCATCGAAACACCCCCACCGGTAGATACCGTACCGCAACCACCGAAAGTGCAGCAGTCGATTGATTGGGCACCCAGCGTAGAGCCGTTAGTGGCGCAAATGGTGAACAGTAACGAGGTGGCTAATGGCAGTATCTTGCTAGTCGATAGCGTAAAAAATAATACTAATGGCACATTACAGATGGCAAAAGCCACTGCTGCATTGCATCAGGTACTGACATCAAATAAGAAATTTGTACTGATCTCGCCGCAACAATTAGCTGTTGCGAAACAGACGTTGGGATTATCGGAAGAGGATAGTTTAGGCTCACGAAGCAAAGCGATTGGTCTGGCCCGTTATGTCGGTGCGCAATATGTGTTGTACAGCGATGTTAGCGGTGATGTGAAAACGCCGACTATTGAAATGCAACTGATGCAAGCTCAAACGGGCGAAATTATCTGGTCAGGTAATGGCCCAATCCAACGCTGATTCTACCCTGCTAGCGCTAATTAAAAGCATCAATCCGGCGATGAAAGTCGCCGATTATCAGATTAGCGCTGTTTCTGGCCTGACCGGTGAAAGCTGGCGAATCACAGCCCCCAATATCGATTGGCTAGCGCGGGAACAGTCGGCGCATAGAACGCAACTGGGCGTTGAGCGTCGGCGAGAACGAAAACTGTTGCGACATGTCGCTGGCAGTGAAATATCACCGTCTATTATTGGCGCGGATCAGCACTGGTTACTCGTCAAATGGCTTGATGGTGACGTTGTCACAAGTAAGCAATTCATTGAATTTGCAGATAATGGTGAGCTGGCGAAAATATTAACGCGTCTACATGGGTTAACACCCAGTGGTTATCGTCTTGATTTGCGTGCTCAGTTAATCCGCTACGGTCATTTGTGTGATCCCAAGCGTTGCTCGCCCGGTTGGTTAAGGCATCATCATGATTTTCTGCGCAGGCCACAGCCGCAGCCAATAAAATTAGCCCCTTTGCATATGGATATTCATCCCGGCAATCTTTTGAGTACTTCGACTGGGTTGAAGCTAATTGATTGGGAATATGCCGCTGATGGTGATATTGCACTGGATATTGCAGCATTGTTTCGTGGCAACCCGTGGTCGGCGGAACAGCAAACAACTTTCTTACAGCACTATTGCCGTGGCGAGCAGGGCTATCATGATATTGCGCGCCTTTCTTGCCAGATACAGCAATGGCTGCCGTGGGTTGATTACTTGATGCTAATGTGGTTTGAAGTGCGTTGGCAGCAGACACGGGATGCGGTATTTCTACAATGGGCTGCGCCATTGCGTCAGCGTTTTAATCTGCCTTTTTAAGGCTTAATCTAAATTTACGAGGTTGTTGTGGGTCCAGTGATGTTAGACGTTGCCAGCTATGAGCTGGACGCAGAAGAACGTGAGATTTTAAAACACCCGCTGGTGGGCGGGCTGATTTTGTTCAGCCGCAATTACCATGATGCCGAACAGTTGCGTGAGCTAATTCGCCAAATTCGGGCGGCATCCCATGATCGGTTGGTGGTGGCAGTTGATCAGGAAGGTGGTCGGGTGCAGCGTTTTCGTGACGGTTTTACTCGCTTACCTGCGGCCCAGTCTTTTGCGGCCATCAACGATGTGGCAACCGCCGCTCAACTTGCACAAGAAGCGGGTTGGCTGATGGCAGCAGAAATGATCTCAATGGATATCGATATCAGCTTCGCGCCAGTACTGGATATTGGGCATGTCAGTGCCGCGATTGGTGAACGCTCGTTCCACAGTGACCCGCAACAGGCATTGAAGATGGCCGAGTGCTTTATTCGCGGGATGCATAGCGCAGGGATGAAAACGACGGGCAAGCATTTCCCCGGTCATGGCGCGGTCACAGCAGACTCCCACAAAGAAACCCCCCGTGATAATCGAACACTGGCAGAAATCCGCACTCATGATATGGTTATATTTCGTGAACTGATTGCGCGTGGATTATTGGACGCCATTATGCCTGCCCACGTCATTTATACTGAAGCAGATGCGCGTCCGGCAAGCGGTTCCGCTTATTGGCTTCAACAGATATTGCGGCAAGAGTTAGGCTTCGATGGCATCATCTTTTCCGATGATTTATCGATGGAAGGTGCTGCGATTATGGGCAGTTACGCTGAGCGCGGCCAAGCATCGTTGGATGCGGGTTGCGACATGATTTTGGTGTGCAATAACCGTCAGGGGGCTGTCAGTGTGCTCGATAACCTGTCCCCGGTCAAAGCAGACCAACTGACGCGCTTGTATCATTCTGGGCAGTTCAGTCGTCAAGCGTTGATGGCATCATCGCGCTGGCAGCAGGCAAATAAGGCATTAACTGAGCTCAGCGAACGTTGGGATGCACATAAGAATTCATTGGGATAGGTTTTAAGTCGCGAGGATAAATATGATCGTCTACTTACATGGTTTTGATTCCAACAGCCCCGGCAATCATGAAAAAGTTCTGCAGTTGCAGTTCATCGATCCGGATGTGCGTTTTATCAGCTATAGCACCTTGCATCCTCGCCATGATATGCAGCATTTATTGAAAGAAGTGGATAAAGCCATTCAGCAAGGTGGCGATACTCGATCATTGATTTGTGGTGTCGGGTTGGGCGGATTTTGGGCTGAGCGTATTGGTTTCCTGTGTGGGATCCGTCAAGTCGCTTTCAACCCCAATCTCTACCCGCAGGATAATATGGGCGGAAAAATAGACCGTCCTGAAGAGTATGTGGATATCGCCAGCAAATGTATCAATAACTTCCGCGAGAAGAACCGTGATCGTTGCCTCGTCGTGCTGTCTCGCCATGATGAAATGCTTGATAGCCAGCGAACAGCGGGTGATTTGCATCCTTTCTATGAAATTGTTTGGGATGAGAAACAAAGCCACAAATTTAAAGATCTTTCGCCTCATCTACAGCGTATTAAGGCATTTAAGACGCTAGGCTAAACCAGTTTATGTTAATGATGGGTTAATAGTACTGCCCATCACACATAGTCACCTGGTTTGAAAAGGGTTCGTCGAGCCCTTTTTTTAGGCCATTTCCATCGCTGAAAATGTCAAAACCCTTTCCTTTTGCACAACACATAGAAAATTTTCAAAACGTGACATACGCCTAACTATTTGAATCCTATTCGAGAAAAATCTCTTTGTTGCCACTTTAATCAAAAAAACTTGATATATATCAATTTTGGTATGACCAAATGACCCTGCATGATATTCTGACTACAGATTATCGACTTAGTATCAGCGAACCCTATGTTATCTAAGGATATTATTTGTTTACCCTTAGCTAACAATTGGTTCACATTTAGGGGGTCATTTTGACAACGCCGAAGAAAAAAATCGTTATTATTGGTGGTGGAGCTGGCGGTCTTGAGCTGGCAACAAGTTTGGGCCATAAGCTGGGCCGCAGCAAAAAAGCTGAGATAGTTCTGGTCGATCGCAATCACAGCCATTTGTGGAAACCATTGTTGCATGAAGTAGCAACGGGTTCCTTGGATGATGGTGTCGATGCACTGAGCTATCTGGCCCATGCCCGTAACCACTTTTTTAATTTCCAGTTGGGTTCTTTAACGAACATCAACCGTGAGACGAAAACGTTGAGCTTGGCTGAGATTTGCGATGAACACGGTGATATTTTGGTCACCGAGCGTGAATTAAGCTACGACATCTTAGTGATGGCGCTGGGTAGTACCTCGAATGATTTCGGTACGCCGGGCGTTAAAGAGAACTGCATCTTCTTGGACAATCCGCATCAAGCACATCGTTTCCATAACGAAATGCTTAACCTGTTCCTAAAATACTCAGCGCAACCGGGTGAGAAGGGCAAAGTTAACATTGCTATCGTTGGCGGTGGCGCGACAGGTGTAGAACTCTCTGCGGAGTTACATAATGCGGTAAAACAGCTACACAGTTACGGTTTTGAAGGTTTGGATAACCAAGCACTGAATGTGACTCTAGTCGAAGCGGGTGAGCGTATTCTGCCGGCACTTCCGCCGCGTATTTCAACGGCTGCGCATCAGGAACTGACTAAGTTGGGTGTCCGCGTATTAACCAAAACGATGGTTACTAGCGCTGACGAGAACGGTCTGAATACCAAAGACGGTGAGTTTATTAATGCGGACCTCATGGTTTGGGCTGCGGGGATCAAAGCGCCGGATTTTATGAAAGATATCGCTGGGCTGGAAACCAACCGCATTAACCAGTTGGTCGTCGAGCCGACTCTGCAAACCACCCGTGATCCAAATATTTTTGCTATCGGTGACTGTGCCTCTTGCCCTCAACCGAGTGGCGGTTTTGTGCCACCACGTGCACAGTCAGCGCATCAGATGGCCAGCCGTTGCTACAGCAACATTTTGGCACTGCTCAACGACCAACCGCTAAAGCCATACATTTACAAAGACCACGGTTCACTGGTATCTCTGTCTAAATTCAGCACCGTAGGTAGCCTGATGGGCAACCTTATGCGTGGCTCCATGATGGTCGAAGGGCGGGTAGCACGCGTCGTCTATATCTCGCTGTATCGTATGCATCAAGTGGCATTGCATGGTTATACCAAGACTGGCTTGATGATGCTGGTGGGTGGGATTAATCGGGTTATTCGGCCACGTCTTAAGCTTCACTAATTTCCCCTTCGTCCTGAACGCCGCAGCGTTGTTAGCGGCGTTCGCTTACCCGAATCACTGACTGATGTCAGCTCATCGGGATGCGCTCCTTGCTGCCTAGCTGCAACGTCCATGACTTTGGGGAACCGGTTTGCTCCTGAACGCCGCAGCGTTGTTAGCGGCGTTCATTCCCCTCAATGCAACGCACAGATCGCTAAAAGATTCCGCACATAAAGTTAAACTATCAGCATTTAATTCCGCACGAACGATCATCGCCAGTCGGAATCCTCCTAAACACATTCATTCACACCTATTATCTGGACGTTTAGTCCATTTGTCTTATTGCTAGGCCAAAGCACATTGTGCAGACTCCACCTGTCTACTGAGTCAAGACGGCGAGTCACGCACGCCGTACTCCAGTAATAAGAGGGGCAATCCTCAGTACTGGACGCTGCCAGATTTCCATTTCTCACATTGGAATCCTGGGGCAGAAGATGCGTGATAACACTTTAGGAGGTTTTCCTGTGAACAAATCAATGTTAGCAGGTGTAGGTATCGGTATTGCAGCCGCTCTGGGAATTGCCGCTGTCGCCAGTATGAATGTTTTTTCTGGCGCACCACAATATGCGCAAGTTCTGACCGCGACACCGATTAAAGAGACGATTAAAACGCCTCGTCAAGAATGTCGTAATGTCACGGTCACTCACCGTAAACCAGTACAAGACGAGAACCAAATCGCTGGTTCAGTGCTTGGGGCTGTCGCGGGTGGGGTACTTGGTCATCAGGTCGGTGGTGGGCGAGGTAAAGACATTGCAACAGTCGCAGGTGCGTTGGCTGGAGGCTATGCCGGTAACCGTGTACAAAGTAATATGCAGGAAAATGATACCTATACGACCACCCAACAACGTTGCCAAACTGTTTACGATAAGTCACAGAAAATGTTGGGATATGACGTAACCTACAAAATTGGCGATCAGCAGGGAAAAATTCGTATGGATCGTGATCCAGGTACGCAGATCCCAATCGATAAAAATGGTCAACTGATGCTGAACAACCAAGCATAATACAAAATCCGTTGTCCAAGACCTTGTTCCAAGAACCCGCGATTTAGTGTTAATTCTGATCGCTTAACATCATGTTTACTCAACATAATGAGTATAACGGTTAAGCGAGTGGCACTAACATTAACGCGGGTTTCTCATTGCTGAAAAACCCGCGTTAGTTTTGCTGAAAATATGAATGAATTGATTAGGCTATGCGATGCTGTTCAAACGCGGACAGCAATTCACTGATAAATTTCAATCTCTGCGCTCGGTCAGTTAAATCCTGCATAAACTTCAACTTGGTAGGCCCTTCCAGTCGATATATTTTAGGTTGGCGCTGTAGCAAACCAATCAGATAAACGGGGTCGACCTTGTTCTTATCGCTAAACTCGATAAAACCACCGCGCTCATTGCCCTCAATTCGCTTAATGCCCAATTTCAGCGCTTGCTGACGCAGTTCGGCGGTTTGTAGCAGATAGCGGGCTGCGTCTGGTAACTTACCAAAGCGATCGATAAGTTCCACTTTTAACTCATCGAGTTCTGTTTCATTACGTGCACTAGCAATGCGTTTATAGAATGAAAGCCGGACATTTACATCAGGAATGAAATCATCGGGCAGCAGCACAGGCATGCGCATTTCGATTTCTGTCTGGTTGCTGGTGAGATCTTCCAGAGACGGTTCTCTGCCTTCTTTCAGCGCATCAACAGCGTTCTCCAGCAGCTCCATGTATAACGAGAAACCAATGGTGGTCAACTGGCCGCTCTGGTCTTCGCCAAGCAACTCGCCCGCACCGCGAATCTCGAGGTCATGAGTGGCTAACGCAAAGCCAGCACCGAGATCTTCCAGTGAGGCAATCGCCTCCAACCGTTTTTTGGCATCGGTTGTCATGGCTTTCGGATTCGGCGTTAACAGGTAAGCATAAGCTTGGTGATGTGAACGCCCAACACGGCCTCGCAATTGGTGAAGTTGTGCCAGACCAAAATGATCAGCACGTTCAATGATAATGGTATTGGCACTTGGTATGTCGATACCGGTTTCAATAATCGTGGTGCAGACCAGAACGTTAAAGCGCTGATGATGGAAATCATTCATCACGCGCTCCAAATCCCTTTCACGCATCTGACCGTGACCAATTGCAATACGGGCCTCTGGCACCAACTCAGCTAGTCGCTGGCTGGCTTTCTCGATGTTTTCCACGTCGTTATACAGGTAATAAACCTGACCACCACGCAGGATTTCACGCAAAATGGCTTCTCGTATCACCAAGCTATCGTACTCGCGTACAAAGGTTTTCACCGCCAGACGGCGCGCCGGTGGCGTGGCAATAATCGACAAATCGCGCATGCCACTCATGGCCATATTCAGAGTGCGTGGGATAGGGGTCGCGGTGAGCGTCAAAATATCCACATCGGCACGCATCGCTTTGATACGTTCTTTATGACGCACACCAAAGCGGTGTTCTTCATCGACAATTAACAGGCCGAGGTCTTGCCAGCGGAGGTCGCTTTGCAACAGCTTGTGAGTCCCGATAATAATATCGACTTTCCCTTCGGCGGCTTGCTCCAGCACCAACTGTTGCTCTTTAGCACTACGGAAGCGAGACATCATCTCGATGCGCACCGGCCAAGTAGCGAAACGGTCACGGAAGTTATCGAAGTGCTGTTGAGCGAGTAGGGTGGTCGGTACCAAGACGGCAACCTGCTTATTATTGGCTACAGCAAGGAAAGCGGCCCGCATTGCCACTTCGGTTTTACCGAAACCAACGTCACCACACACTAATCTATCCATGGCTAATGGTTGGCACATATCGCTGATAACGGCGTGAATAGCCTGCTCTTGATCGGGCGTGGTTTCAAAGGGGAAACTTTGGCAGAACAGCTGATATTGTTCTCGGTCGAGTTTAAATTTAAAACCGGATTTAGCAGCGCGTTGCGCGTAAATATCCAGCAACTCAGCCGCCACGTCACGCACTTTTTCAGCCGCTTTTTGCCGTGCACGGCTCCACGCGTCCCCGCCCAGCTTATGCAGAGGGGCATTTTCATCTGCGCCGCCAGAATAACGGCTGATCAGGTGCAGGGAGGAGACAGGTACATAGAGCTTATCTTCACCAGCATAGGTCAAAATCAGGTATTCGGCTTTGATGCCACCCGCTTCAAGAGTTGTTAAGCCCAGATAACGCCCTACACCGTGTTCCAAATGGACCACTGGCTGACCAGGACGCAACTCTGCCAGATTGCGGATCAGCGTATCGGTATTAATCGTGCGGCGGTTATCTTGCCGGCGGCGGCTAACGCGCTCCCCGAGTAAGTCGCTTTCACAAATTAGCGCTAACTTTTTATCTGTATCAAGGAAGCCGCGTTCAGCAGCCCCGATCATCAAATAGTGTCCCGGTGCACTGGCTTGCGATAATTCAGTTATTAAAGTTGGGCTGATTTTTATCCGCGCAAGGAGGTCTTGCAACGTTTCTCGCCGCCCCTCACTTTCCACGGAGAATACAATGCTGCCGCTGAATGCCTCGATAAAGCGGCGCAGGTTATCCAACGGAGCCTTTTGCTGTGCTTGAACCGACAGGTCAGGCAGTGCCTGATAATGCAGATTAGTATTGGCCGCTTTGGCAGGGACTTCATTGGTTTTAAATTGGACCCGTGGCCACTCTTTTAGCTCGCTGAACAGCGAATCCACTCGTAACCAGAGCGTTTCGGGGGCGAGCAACGGGCGCATTGGGTCAATGCGGCGGCTTTCAAATCGCTGATTCACATCCAGCCAAAAACGCTCGGCTGAACTTTCTAGCGAGCCGGTATTCACTAATAACGTATTTTCGGGCAGGTAGCTGAAAAGTGAAGGCAATGGCTGGCTAAAAAACAGCGGTTGCCAATATTCAATACCGGCGGGCCAAATGCCTTTGCTGACTTGCTGATAAACATGTTCCGCATCACGGCGGACATCGAACTGCTCACGCCATTGACTGCGAAACAACTCAATAGCAGCTTTATCAATGGGAAATTCATGAGCGGGCAGTAAGTTGATTTGCTCAACTTCGGTCAATGTGCGCTGGGTATCAACATCAAATATACGCAGGCTATCAATATCATCATCAAAAAAATCAATTCGATAGGGCTCTTCGCTGCCCATCGGATAAAGATCCAATAACGCGCCACGGGTAGCGAATTCACCGTGTTCCATGACCTGATCCACACTGCGATAACCAGCCTGCTCAAGCTGCGCACGTAATTTATCCCGTGACAGATGTTGGCCTTTTTTCATCACCAATGCGTGTCCATGCAGGAATTCATGGGGGCATACCCGTTGCATCAAGGTATTAATCGGGAGAATAATAACCCCACGTTCCATAGTAGGAAGATGGTAAAGGCAGGACAGACGGGCCGAAATAATATCCTGATGCGGTGAAAAACTGTCGTAAGGCAGAGTTTCCCAATCAGAGAGGGTATTCACCGGCCAAGGCGAGAATTGTTGGATCTCATCACGTAGCCGCAGCGCCGTTTGCATATCGGGAGTAATTAACATTACTGGGCCGTTATGGCGCTCAATGATTTCCGCACATTCGACCGCGCAGGCAGAGCCGGTCAACTGACCTAACTGACGGGTATCGCCACGTCGTTCAGGTAGTGAATAACGATATTGTTGGGACATAAGCAGTTAAACAGTCTCTTTATCAGGACAAATTATCTCGGCGGCTATCCTAGCACGTGAACGCGCATAGCCACAGATTGGTGCTCTTTTTTGGAATAAAAGCCGGAGATATAGGCGGTTAATGGTTCCATAAAGCGGTAGTACCCTTTATTATCCTCGATCACTTTGCTTTAGCAACAGGATCTAAACAGATTTCATGTATCAACCTGTCGCACTATTTATCGGCCTGCGTTATATGCGCGGGCGTGCATCTGACCGATTCGGTCGGTTCGTTTCGTGGCTTTCAACCATTGGCATCACTTTGGGAGTGATGGCATTGATTACAGTATTATCTGTGATGAATGGTTTTGAGCGTGATTTGCAAAATAATATTTTGGGGCTGATGCCACAGGCGCTCATCACCACACCGCAAGGCTCACTCGATCCAAATAAAATACCGGCTTCCTCCCTGAAGTCATTGACGGGGGTGACCGATATTGTGCCGCTGACCACCGCTGATGTGGTGCTGCAGAGTGCGCGTAATCTGGCCGCAGGGGTGATGTTGGGCATTGATCCCTCGCAGCGCGAACCCTTAGCCGATTATTTGGTGAACGTGCACCTAAAGGATTTGCAACCCGGTAGCTACAATATGATCCTCGGTGAAAAGCTGGCGGGTCAGTTAGGGATTAAGCGTGGCGAAACCCTGCGTTTGATGGTGCCGAGTGCCAGCCAATTTACCCCAATGGGGCGCATCCCAAGCCAGCGATTGTTTAATGTCATCGGCACATTCGCCGCTGAGAGTGAAGTTGATGGCTATCAAATACTGGTTAACCAGCAGGATGCGTCACGTCTAATGCGTTATCCTGCCGGTAATATTACAGGCTGGCGCTTATTCCTTTCACAGCCGCTGTCAGTTGATAGCCTGAGCCAACAAACCCTGCCGGAAGGCACGGTGTGGAAAGATTGGCGTGAACGTAAAGGTGAACTGTTCCAAGCCGTACGGATGGAAAAGAATATGATGGGGTTGCTGCTTAGCCTGATTATCGCCGTTGCGGCCTTTAATATCATCACCTCGCTGGGCCTGCTGGTCATGGAGAAACAGGGAGAGGTGGCGATTCTGCAGACACAAGGATTAAGTCGCCGCCAAATTATGCTGATATTTATGGTGCAGGGGGCGACGGCGGGAGTCATTGGTGCTTTGCTGGGGGCTGGGTTGGGTATTTTACTGGCTAGCCAATTGAACACGATTATCCCCGTGCTCGGATTATTGATTGATGGGGCCACGTTGCCGGTGGAAATTAACCCTGTTCAAGTCACCATTATTGCCCTATCGGCGATGGCGATTGCATTACTGTCCACGCTCTATCCTTCTTGGCGCGCTGCCGCCGCACAACCTGCTGAGGCTTTACGCTATGAGTAATCATCCTTTATTACAGTGTTTAAACTTGTGCAAACGCTATCAGGAAGGCCAACTGCATACTGATGTTCTCAGCAATGTGTCATTCACTATCGAGTCGGGCGAACTGATGGCGATTGTCGGGAGTTCCGGTTCGGGGAAAAGTACCTTACTGCATTTGTTGGGCGGTTTAGATACCCCAACCTCCGGCGAAGTGATTTATCAGGGGCGCTCGCTGAATCAGCTCTCTTCTACGGCGAAAGCTGAACTGCGTAACCGCGAATTAGGGTTTATCTATCAATTCCACCATTTATTGCCTGATTTTACTGCACTCGAAAATGTGGCGATGCCACTGCTTATCGGCGGTGCTAAACCGGCAGAAGCGCAGGATAAAGCCCGTGAAATGTTAGTGGCTGTAGGGCTGGAAAAACGCAGCAAGCATCGCCCATCTGAATTATCTGGCGGTGAACGTCAACGTGTGGCGATTGCCCGTTCGCTGGTCAATAATCCGTCGCTAGTGCTGGCAGATGAACCGACAGGGAATCTGGACCAACGTAATGCGGATAGCATCTTTAATTTACTGGGTGAATTGAATGTGCGTCAGGGGACGGCATTTTTGGTGGTTACCCACGACCTACAGTTGGCAAAACGCATGAGCCGTCAGCTAGAAATGCGTGATGGTCAGTTACAGCAGCACTTAACGCTGGTGGGGGCTTAGTGATGGGCGCTTTGCCACTTTCACTCTTAATCGGTTTACGTTTTAGCCGTGGCCGCCGCCGTGGCGGCATGGTGTCGTTAATTTCGGTTATCTCGACGCTGGGTATCGCTTTAGGGGTCGCGGTATTGATCGTCGGTCTAAGTGCCATGAACGGCTTCGAACGTGAATTGAAAAACCGTATTTTAGCCGTCGTTCCGCATGGCGAAATTGCTGCCGTTAATCAACCCTTTGCTGAATGGCCGCAAGCTCTCGAGCGTATTGAAAAAGTCCCTGGTATCGTGGCAGCCGCCCCATATATCAATTTCACTGGGTTGATTGAAAATGCCACGCAACTGCGGGCGGTACAGGTCAAAGGGGTCGATCCTAAAGCCGAACAACGTCTTAGCGCATTACCTAGCTTCGTTGCTGACCACGCGTGGGATAATTTCAACGCTGGGCAGCAACAGATTATTTTGGGGAAAGGCTTAGCAGATGCTTTGGGCGTGAAACAAGGCTCTTGGCTGACAGTGATGATCCCCAATAGCGATCCAGAGTTGAAATTACTGCAACCTAAGCGGATTCGTTTACAAGTCGCTGGGGTTTTCCAACTCAGTGGCCAACTTGATCACAGCTTGGCACTGGTGCCTTTGGCTGATGCGCAGCAATATCTTGATATGGGCGACAGCGTGACAGGCATCGCCATCAAGGTTAATGATGTTTACAACGCCAATAAACTGGTGCGCGATGCCGGTGAGGTGAGCAATGCCTATGTCTATATCAGCAGTTGGATTGGGACTTATGGCTATATGTACCGAGACATCCAGATGATCCGCACTATCATGTACTTAGCGATGGTATTGGTGATTGGTGTTGCCAGTTTCAATATCGTGTCCACGTTGGTCATGGCGGTGAAAGATAAAAGTAGCGATATTGCGGTATTACGGACATTAGGCGCTAAAGACCGCCTGATCCGTGCCATCTTCATTTGGTATGGCTTACTGGCTGGGCTTATTGGCAGTATTAGCGGGGTTGTGGTTGGGGTGATTATTTCGCTGCAATTAACCTCTATTATTCGTGGGCTAGAAACGCTGATTGGGCATCAATTTTTATCGGGTGATATCTACTTCATCGATTTTCTACCCTCAGAGCTGCATTGGTTTGATGTGGCCTGCGTGTTGGCAACGGCGTTGGTGTTGAGTTTGATTGCCAGTTGGTATCCCGCTCGCCGTGCTAGCCGTATTGATCCAGCGCGAGTATTGAGCGGGCAATGATACTGCCCATTATGCGATAAGCGACTGATGTGTCAGTCGCCTCCGCTGGACTCAGGCTGTGGCAAGTCGTTGGCTGAAAAATACATAACTAAAAGATAGAATTCGCGCCGTTGCCGCCTGCCTGCAACGTAATGATTTAGGGTATATAAGGACAACTTTATGTATTACGGTTTTGATATGGGCGGCACCAAGATTGAGTTGGGCATTTTTGATGCCAACTTGCAACGAATCTGGCATAAACGAGTCCCTACACCGCGTGAAGACTACCAACAACTACTCCAAACATTGCAGAGTCTAACGCTAGAAGCAGATGCTTATTGCGGTGCTACCGGCAGTGTCGGTATTGGCATCCCTGGGTTACCCAATGCAGATGATGGCACAGTTTTTACCGCCAATGTCCCCGCAGCAATGGGACAATTGCTGCAAGGTGACCTGTCTAAATTGATTGGGCGCGACGTTCGAATTGATAACGATGCCAACTGTTTTGCTTTGTCCGAAGCTTGGGATCCTGAATTTCGTGCTTACCCAACCGTTCTAGGGCTGATTCTTGGCACCGGCGTAGGGGGGGGCTTGATAGTCAATGGCAGTATCGTTAGCGGGCGAAACCATATCACCGGTGAATTCGGTCACTTCCGCTTACCTGTCGACGCACTGGATATCTTGGGTGCGGACATTCCACGCGTGCCTTGTGGTTGCGGCCATCATGGCTGCATCGAAAATTATATTTCGGGTCGTGGTTTTGAATGGATGTATCAGCACTTCAACCAACAATCCTTGCCAGCGACTGAGATTATCATCAATTATAATGCTGGCGAACCTAACGCTGTCGCACATGTAGAGCGTTTTATGGATGTGCTAGCCGTGTGTTTGGGTAATTTATTGACTATGCTAGACCCCCATTTGGTGGTGATCGGTGGTGGGCTGTCGAATTTTGGCAAGATATACGAAGAGTTGCCCAAGCGCTTACCACAACACTTATTACGAGTGGCGCGGCTGCCGCGCATTGAAAAAGCGCGTTATGGCGATGCTGGTGGTGTGCGCGGGGCGGCATTTTTGCATTTGAATGACCAATAGTATTTATCTTTGGCTGAGTAATCGTCGTTTCAAACTATAACAATAGCCAAACCAATTGATGTCGCAGGCCAGTCAATAAGCCCGAATAACTGACATAAATTAGTGATTCGATAGTTAGCGTCGCTGGCAATTCAGTCGCATCAAATGGGAAGGCTATAGAAGAGGCAAGAAGTTATGCGCATTCGCCATCGGCTATGTCGGTTTCGCAAGAATAAGCATTTGCGGCATCAACGTTTTCGCTCCCGTATTTTTCATCGGGACAGCGCCGCGATCTCAGAAATGAAAAAGCCCTTCGTGGTTGTCCTGACTGGCGCAGGTATCTCGGCTGAATCTGGCATTCGTACTTTCCGCGCCGCAGATGGTTTATGGGAAGAACATCTGGTGGAAGATGTTGCCACGCCAGAGGGATATCGTCGTGACCCTGAATTAGTCCAAGCCTTTTATAATGCGCGTCGCCGTCAGTTACAACAACCAGACATTGCCCCCAATGCGGCTCACTTCGCACTGGCAGATCTAGAGGCTGCGCTCGGTGATAACTTTGTTTTAGTGACTCAAAATATCGATAACTTGCATGAAAGAGCAGGTAGTAAGCGAGTCATTCATATGCATGGCGAGCTGCTGAAAGTCCGTTGTACACAGTCTGGACAAGTATTGGACTGGCCAGGTGACCTTTCTGCTGATGAACGGTGTCATTGCTGCCAATTCCCTTCACCGCTGCGACCGCACATTGTTTGGTTCGGTGAAATGCCGATGGGGATGGATGAAATTTATCAAGCGCTCGCTGAAGCTGATTTCTTTATCTCGATCGGTACCTCAGGGCATGTCTATCCCGCCGCAGGTTTTGTTCATGAATCCAGCCTGCATGGTGCTCATACCGTCGAGTTGAATCTGGAACCTAGCCAAGTAGAAAGCCAGTTTGATGAAAAGCACTATGGATTGGCGAGTCAGGTTGTTCCAGAGTATGTGCGTGAATTTTTGACGGTCAGAGGAGATGATCCTCAAGGCGACTAATGGTTCTTAGCAGTAGCCTGCTAAATCAAAGCCGCGCCATATTTGGCGCGGACGGCCTGTCCTAACCGTTCTCGGTCGGGGCATCGTGTTTGTCAGCAGTCTGATGTATTCGCTGATTTGAATCACTCGTTGGTGTTAGCTCATTGTGGCTTCAAGATGTCACCACAGGTTGATAGATGAATCAACCAGTGGTTTTTCCAGTCACCGCCTTTATTCTGGCTTAAGTTTGTCTAAAACTGACCTGACGCAATATTTGATCGTGATCACTTCCCCATAATGATAATCACTATTATGAGGGTGGGAACCATGGACAAATTACTCGACCGCTTTTTCAACTATGTTTCTTTTGATACACAAGCAAAAGCCAATGTAAAATCCGTGCCGAGCACTGAAGGACAGCGCAAGCTTGCTCAGGCATTATTCCATGAGTTGCAAACGCTTGGTTTTTCTCAGGTTAGTTTGAGCGACCATGGCTGTGTCATGGCTACATTGCCTGCTAATGTCTCATGGCCAGTCCCCACTATTGGGTTTATTGCCCATCTTGATACTTCACCTGATTTCTCAGGTAAAAATGTCAATCCGCAGATTTTAGAAAATTACCGTGGCGGTGATGTTGCCTTGGGGATCGGCGACGAAGTTTTATCACCGGTAATGTTCCCGATACTGCATCAGCTACTCGGGCATACATTGATTACCACGGATGGAAAGACCTTGTTAGGTGCGGATGATAAAGCGGGCATAGCCGAAATTATCACTGCAATGGTGCGCTTAAAAAATAGTAATGTTCCTCACGGGGATATTCGTATTGCGTTCACGCCGGATGAAGAAGTGGGCAAAGGTGCGCGATTCTTTAATGTGGCTGAATTCGGTGCTCAATGGGCTTATACCGTTGATGGTGGCGGTGTAGGGGAGTTAGAGTACGAGAACTTTAATGCGGCATCCGTGACGATTAAAATTGTTGGTAACAATGTTCATCCAGGTAGTGCGAAAGGGGTTATGGTCAATGCATTGTCGCTGGCAACCCGTTTCCATCAAGAACTACCAGCAAGTGAAACACCGGAATGTACTGAAGGCTATGAAGGTTTTTATCATCTGCAAAGTATTAAAGGCACCGTCGAGCGTGCGGAGATGCACTATATCGTACGAGATTTCAGCCGCGATGGTTTCGAAGCGCGGAAGAAGAATATGGTGGATATTGCTAAGCGGGTAGGTAAAGGCTTACACCGTGATTGCTACATCGAGATCATTATGGATGATAGCTATTACAACATGCGTGAACATATCATCAAGTATCCGCATATTATTGAGTTAGCCCAACAGGCAATGCGCGATTGTGATATCACCCCGATTATGAAACCGATTCGCGGTGGCACAGATGGTGCCCAATTATCCTTCCTTGGGCTACCTTGCCCGAATATCTTTACTGGCGGTTATAACTATCACGGTAAGCATGAGTTTATTACTCTGGAAGGGATGGAGAAAGCCATCTCCGTTATCATGCGAATCGCTGAGTTGACGGCTAAACGGGCTAACAAGGCATAAGTGGTGCGCTGATGCATTAAGTTGCGAATGAATAAAGAAGCATGCAATACGCGAACTAAAACGCCCCATAAAGTGGGGCGTTTGTGCGTCATAAGTTGTAAAGATTCATTGTTTCAGCGATCAATCGTTAAAGTACCAATACCCGCTGTTCACCAACGTACCTAGCATCGCTAAGAACGACGGGTCTTCTAGCGCATCACCGAGCGTCTCGGCATCAACACTGAAATGCTGACACAATGCATCCGCCGCCTGCAGGTGCGGTGTATCAATTAATTCGCCGTTCGCATAGCAACGGTCACCAATACGCAGAACACGCAGGCCGCTCAGACGCTGTAATGACTCACCTTGCTGGAGCAATTCGTAGATATCGCCGACCTGATAAGGCGGCTCTGGTGGCGCAATATCCAGTTCGTGACGAGATTGAGAAATAAACTCACCGAGCCAGCTTTGGAAGTGTTCAGGTTGTTGAACTAAATCTAGCATCATCGCGCGCAGTTTATCGACTTCCTGTGGTAACACTTCAGCGGGGTGCTCTCGCAATGGCAAATCAGGGTCACTGTAGCGATAGCTACCGAGTTCACGCGATAGGATATAGTCGGCAAAGCCGCTAACCAGTTCTCGCCCATTCGGCGCGCGGAAACCGACAGAGTAATTGAGCGCATTTTCGAGCGCATAACCTTCATGGGGGAAACCTGGCGGAATATAGAGAATATCACCGGGTTCCATTTCTTCATCAATGATGGCTTCGAACGGGTCAACTTGCAGTAAGTCTGGATGCGGGCAGTGCTGCTTCATTTCCGTTTTTTCGCCAACCCGCCAGCGTCGACGGCCTGTGCCCTGAATGATAAAGACATCATATTGATCGAAATGTGGGCCTACGCCCCCCCCGGGTACTGAGAAGGAGATCATGAGGTCATCCATTCGCCAGTCTGAAAGTGCTCGGAAGGGGTGCATTAGTGCTGCGGCGGGTTCGTGCCAATGGTCAACAGCCTGAACCAGTAGCGACCAGTTGGTTTCGCCTAAGTGATCAAAGCTCTCAAAAGGGCCGTGACCGACTTGCCAACGGCCATCTTCATGACTTACCAAGCGGCTATCAACTTCATTTTCCATTGCAAGCCCTGCAAGCTCGTCGGGCGAGAGCGGATCGATAAAGTTTTTAAAGCCACGTTTGATGATTACGGGACGTTTCTGCCAATAGCGTTGCAGAAAATCAGGCCAATCGAGATCAAGTTGGTAATCCATGTTTATTCCAAATAGGAGAGGGCATGGCTGTGATTATAACGGATGCCCGCTGTCAGTATCAGCGTTGATAGACAAATTTTATTAATCATCATGATGATCGTTTTGCTGACCAAAGGTGACCATCATTTTCGCCCCACCTAAGGGACTTTCAGTGATGGTGATTTCGCCTTGATATTGTTCGATAATTTCTGCGGCGACGGACAAACCCAGCCCTTGCCCTGGGCGTAGTGTATCCACCCGCTGACCCCGCTGAAAAATAAGTTGGCGCTTGTTCTCAGGGATACCAGGGCCATCATCTTCGACCACAATAGTGAGATGTTTTTCAGAGTGCAGGGCGGTAATCTCGACGAACTCCAAACAATATTTACAGGCGTTATCGAGGACATTGCCCATCACTTCCATAAAGTCATTTTTATCACCGATAAACGTCACTTCCGGTGAGATATCCAGTGTCAAAACGACCCCTTTACGCTGATAAACTTTATTCAGTGCACTGCATAGGCTATCAAGCAGCGCAGGAACAGAGTGAATTTCTCTCACAACCACGCTATGCTCCGAACGCATACTGGCACGGTGTAGATAATAACCAATCTGTTGAGATATTCGGCTTATCTGCTCAAGCATGATGGGTTCGGCTTCCTCAATAGTCGTCTGCTTACCTGAGCGCAAAGATCGCAATGAGGTCTGTAACACCGCCAGTGGGGTCTTAAGGCTATGGGTCAGATCCGCCAATGTGGTGCGATATTTGGTATATCGTTGACGTTCATTGTTGAGCAATATATTGAGATTACGTACTAACCCCTGCAATTCTCGCGGCGGGTTTTCATCCAGTTGCTCGCGCTCACCTTTTTCAAGCTGACTAATCTGGCTAACCAACGCTTTTATCGGCCTTAAGCTCCAGTAGGCGGCGAGCCACAACAAAGGAATAACCAAAAGTAAGTTGGCCAATAAGACATAGCTAAACCAGTCCCAAACCAAATCAGAACGCTGTAATTCCTGTGGGATAGTATCGACGACCACAATGGTAAGCTGTGGCAAGCGAGTCGTTGCAGGATAAGTATTGACTGAGATTGAGTGAGTAAGAGCGGTGCTATCGTTATCGTCGTATTTCTTGAGCTGGTCTTGGGCTTTTGGGTTATCACCCAACATCATGCTACTGATGTGGGTCCCTGTATCCAATTCGTAAAAACCTGGTTTTTGTAACCAGCTTTTTTCGATATGTGATTCAAGTTCAGGAACGTGGCGCTGGCGCCACAATATATTGCCATCTTTATCGTAAATTAAAATCAGCGTCGGGATATTCAGCTCAAGTTCAGGGGGCACTGAAATACTGAGTTTCTTATCATGCCACTGTGCCAAGCTGAAAAATAAGTTACTTTCACCGCGATGGGCTCTGAACGTGTTCTTATCAAAACTGACAATATAGCCTACGACAGCAACCATGCCATAAGATAGCGATAGCGCAAGGATAACTCCCGCTGTTGCCATAAGAAAACGAGCACGAAGAGAGAACGGTTTGCTATTTTTCCGGAACATAATATTTAGTTGGCGTCAAAACGATATCCCTGACCACGAATGGTCGTAATCACTTCACCTTCATGTTCCGCTAACAGTTTTTTACGTAATCGCCCCATTAATACATCAATAGTATGGCTCTCACGTAGCTCTGCATCAGGATACAATTGCAGCATTAGGGTCTCTTTGCTGACAACTTTACCGGAATTACGAATCAGGGTTTCGATGATGGTGTATTCGAAGGCGGTCAGTTTAATCTGTTGCTGATTTACGCACAACTCTCGACGCGAAAGGTCAATCTGAAACGGCGGGAATTCTATGATCTGAGATGCTAGGCCAATATTACGCCGCATCAAGGCCTGCATCCGCGCGATGACTTCTTCCAGATGGAAAGGTTTGGTCACATAATCATCAGCACCGGCTTCTAATACAGCGACTTTATCTTGCCAACTTTCGCGTGCCGTCAATACCAGTATAGGCAAGTTAGTTTGGTGGCTCCGCCAGCGGCGAATCAGACTTAATCCGTCTTCACCAGGCAGCCCAAGATCAATAATAGCGATATCAGGGGCATGCTCTTGCAAGAAATAGTCTGCCTCTTTCGCATCTTCTGCGGCATCAACCTGATGGCCCATATCCCGCATTTGCACCGTAAGATGGTGGCGCAACAAAGCATTATCTTCCACAACTAGAACCCGCATACCACGTCCCTCGATAAGTAAATAACCGGATAAGCAATATTACCCGGTAAGTTATTAATTAGAAGTTATAACGCAAACCTACTTGCATTGCTTGGTCACTCACCTTCCAATTATGATAGGTGTATCCCACTTCGCCCGCGAGGCTTTGTGTGAACGCGTAGCTAGTCATAATGCGAGCTTCATGGAAGGCACGATGGTCATAGCTCGCCATTCGATAGGCAACATCCATACCGACATTCTGCGATAGCTTGCTTTTAATACCAATTTCGCCTGTGACACTATTGTAGGTATTGGTTTTTTTACCATCTTTGCTGGCATCAAATACCATTGCGCGGCGACTTGCGCCCACTAAACTATAAAAATCGATATTAGGGGAAAAAGCAAAGTGATACCCAACGCCGAGAACGGCTTCTGCAAGACCTCGGTCACTATTGGCAATGCTATTTAGGCGACCATCAATAAACACATTGTTATCAAAGCCATAACCACCGTTGATATAGATACCACCCATATCGCGGTTACCGACATGCGCGTAGTTATTTTGACTAAATTGTTTGTCAAAACTCGCATTATTATTGATTGCGCCGTATTGAAGTCCACCAGCGACGTATGTGTAGTCACTCGCCATTGAGGTGGCACAAGTTCCCATCAAGGTGAGTGCGAGTAGGGTTGGTTTCAACATCTGATAATAACTCCTGCGTGTAAGAAATCCTTTTGATATCGTTATTATTATCAATCACAACGACTAAACAGGGTGTAAACAGGGCAGGAGCGTGACGGGATAAAAATGATTAACGCTAATGAGCCTCATCCTTGAGGCTCAAGCAGTGGCGATTTATTATTTTAATTCATCAACCATGGTGACCGCCCGACCAATATAGTTAGCGGGTGTCATAGCTTTCAAACGGGTTTTCTCTTCATCCGGCAAGGCAAGACCATCAATGAACGCTTGCATACCTGCGGCATCAACACGCTTACCACGAGTCAACTCTTTAAGTTTCTCATAAGGTTTTTCAATGCCGTAACGGCGCATAACCGTTTGGATTGGTTCAGCTAACACTTCCCAGTTATGATCCAGTTCTTCTAGTAAGTGCGCTTCGTTAACTTCTAATTTACTGATCCCTTTCAATGTTGCTTGATAGGCGATCAATGCATAGCCCAGACCGACACCCAGATTACGCAGGACAGTGGAGTCTGTGAGGTCACGCTGCCAGCGAGAAACTGGTAATTTACTGGCTAAGTGGCCCAGCACTGCGTTAGAAAGCCCCAAATTGCCTTCAGAATTTTCGAAGTCAATCGGGTTCACTTTATGCGGCATGGTACTGGAACCAATTTCACCTGCGATAGTTTTTTGCTTGAAGTGATTTAGAGCAACATAGCCCCAAATATCGCGGTCAAAATCGATCAAGATGGTATTGAAACGGGCAACACAGTCAAAAAGCTCAGCAATATAATCATGAGGTTCGATTTGAGTGGTGTATGGGTTCCAAGTGATACCCAGCGAAGTGACAAACTCTTCGCTGAACTGATGCCAATTAACTTCAGGGTAAGCCACGATGTGCGCATTATAGTTACCTACCGCACCGTTGATTTTACCCAGAATCTCGACTTGTGACAGTTGACGGAACTGGCGCTCCATTCGGTAAGCGACGTTCGCAAATTCCTTACCGATAGTTGACGGCGTGGCGGGTTGGCCATGAGTACGAGACAGTAATGGCAGGTCACGATACTGATGTGCTAACGCTTTAATCGAATCAATGATCTGTCGCCACATCGGCAAGACAACGTCCTGACGAGCAGTGTGCAACATTAGGGCGTGGGATAGGTTATTGATATCTTCTGAGGTGCATGCGAAGTGAATAAATTCTGAGACTGCATGCAAAGCAGGAATACTTTCTACTTTCTCTTTCAGGAAATACTCAACCGCTTTTACATCATGATTGGTGGTGCGTTCAATGACTTTGATGCGCTGTGCGTCCTGTTCATTGAATTCTTGCACAATCTCATCAAGGTAAGCGTTTGCGTCGGCATCAAAAGCCGGGACTTCTTTGATTTCTGCACAGGCGGCCAATTTTTGCAGCCAACGTACTTCGACCTGCACACGGAATTTCAGCAACCCGAATTCGCTGAAGATTGGGCGCAGTGCGCTGACTTTATCGCCATAGCGTCCATCAATTGGTGAAACGGCGGTCAGTGAGGATAATTCCATCGGTGGCGACTCCTGAGATCAGATTTCAATTATGAGCAAGAATACTCTGTGCCTGCTTAAACAGACGATTTCGAGAAAACATTAATTGCAAGCGGCTTCCGCCAACTTGCTGCCAAAGTACGGCTGAGCGGATACCTGCGAGTAGGGTGGCGCGAATCTTTGCCTGTACCAGCGTGCTTTGTAAAATTGCAGGTGAACCTATGACCTGAATGCGTGGGCCTAACGGGCTAATGACATCCGTATAAATAGATGCCAATGAGCTCATCATGGTTTCAGATTCAAGGTCAAAGTGTGCCAGTTGGCGATCAAGCTGATTGATACGATCACCTAAGGTATTCATGGCTGACTTATTTGCATTGAGTTTACGTTCTAACACCATCAGACTCAGGGTATAGCGAGTCAATTCCGCTGCTGGCCCTTGACGATTGGCGTTTAGAACGCTTTGCAGTGTTTCCAGCCCCATTTTCAGGGATTGTTCATCACCACCATACACGGCCAGAGTTGAAGGAGGGTTGGTTTGCAACAACCCGCCCATCACTGTATTTAATGCGTCATTATCGCACTGGCCCTCATGGGCCAATTGTTGAACCAAGCGAGCTGACTGACAAATTCCTGCCAATGCCAACGTAATATCATAATAATTCTTCGCCACGGTCACTCCTGTAAACGTTCTGGTTCATGACTAACTCGATGCACTTTGGTATTAATTGGCAGTTGAATCAGTGAGTGGATAACGCTCTTCAATAATACCACCACCAAGGCAGACTTCACCTTGATAGAAGACGGCAGACTGGCCAGGTGTTACCGCAGCAACGGGTTCATCAAACCGAACCTCAACGCGCTCATCATTCAACGGCGTCACGGTGCAGGGAATATCTTGTTGGCGATAACGGGTTTTTACCACACAGCGGAAAGATGCCGTAACAGGTTCACGATCGACCCAATGTAGCTGCTGAGCAATAAGGCCCACAGACATTAAACGTGGGTGTTCATGGCCTTGTGCGACCAACAAGATATTGTTCGCAACATCTTTATCCACCACATACCAAGGATCATCGCCACCGTCTTTGGTACCACCGATGCCCAAACCTTTACGTTGCCCCAGCGTGTGATACATCAAACCTTGATGTTCACCCACATGCTGACCATCAACAGTCATGATAGGGCCAGGCTGCGCGGGTAAATAACGGCCGAGGAAATCACGGAATTTACGTTCACCGATGAAGCAGATGCCAGTCGAGTCCTTTTTCTTGGCGGTGATAAGATCCAGTTGCTCTGCAATGCGACGAACCTCTGGTTTTTCTAACTCCCCCACGGGGAATAGACTTTGAGCAAGTTGTTCGTGACTCAGCGTATAAAGGAAATAGCTTTGGTCCTTATTGCCATCCAATCCACGCAGTAAGCGGCTTTTGCCGTCAACATCCTGACGGCGGACATAATGGCCAGTAGCAATATAGTCAGCGCCGAGATCTTCGGCAGCGAACTCAAGGAAGGCTTTAAATTTGATTTCTTTATTGCAGAGAATATCAGGGTTAGGGGTGCGCCCCGCTTTGTATTCTTCCAGGAACAGTTCGAAAACGTTATCCCAATATTCTGCGGCGAAATTGACGGTGTGTAACTCCATGCCCAGTTTGTCGCATACCGCTTGCGCATCGGCCAGATCGGTCGCTGCTGAGCAATACTCTTCACCATCATCCTCTTCCCAGTTTTTCATGAAAAGACCCGCAACTTGGTAGCCTTGTTGCTGGAGCAAGTACGCGGAAACGGAAGAGTCGACACCGCCGGACATACCGACGATTACTTTTTTCTGGCTATTATCTGACATGGGAGTCTCACTAACGTAAATACCTCAGGTCCAGCAGCGTGATGGTGGATAGACTATTCAAACGATAGACCCGCGCGGGAAGGCATTATAAAAACAAGCGCCGGATTTTATCACGTTGATCGCGCCACTGCATTGCACAATCGCAGTCTGAATGAAATTACCCGTGTAAATCGAATCTACCTTTTAGAGTGGCCAATTAAAGCTGCCTACCAAATCAAGCGAATAGCGCTCCGGTTGTTGGTAACAACGAATGCTCTCAGCCACCAGAGGTGAACGCAAATTAGTCGATTGTAGAATCTCATCGGCAGTGAGCCATAAGCAGCAGTCGATATCACTGTCGTGGGGTTCGGTAGGTAATGGGGCCGGCAGTTCAATCACGAATGCGAAACGTAAAAACGGAGTTCGGTCTGGCGCGATCCATTGATGCATCCGTAAAAATGATTGGGGTGTGGCGCGGATGCCCGTTTCTTCCCAGAGTTCCCTTTCGGCGGCTTGTAATAGGGTTTCATCGGCTTCTAAATGACCCGCAGGTTGATTCCATAGTTTCTTACCGTTGATAGTCTCTTCGACAACTAAAAATCTTCCTTGTGCATGAACGATACAAGCAACAGTCACATGGGGCTTAAACATGCTTTATCTCCTTCCATTCGCCTGGCTGTAAGTCACCAAGGCTCAAATTTCCCATACTGAAACGTATCAGACGTAGGGTCGGGAAGCCAACATGAGCCGTCATTCTACGGACTTGCCGGTTACGACCCTCGAAGAGCGTGATCTTAAGCCAACTAGTCGGAATAGATTTACGTTCTCTGATTGGGGGGTTACGGAGCCAAAGCCATTCGGGTTCGCTCACTAATTCAGCACCGGCTGGTAAGGTTGGGCCATCTTTTAAGGTCACACCTCGTTGGAGCATCGTGAGTGCTTCCTCTCCAGGGACACCTTCTACTTGAACGAAATAGACCTTACCTATTTTTTGGGCCGGTTGCGTCAGTTTGGCTTGTAACTTGCCATCGTTGGTTAATACCAGCAAACCTTCACTGTCCCGATCGAGTCGACCTGCAGCATATACATCATTAAAAGGGATAAATTCCTTTAATGTCCTGCGTCCAGACTCATCCGTAAACTGTGGTAACACATCAAACGGTTTATTGAATAACAGCACTCGACGTGGGGATACTGGCGTGTCTGACTTCGCCTGTGACTTAGTGCTGAATCGGTTAACTTTGTGATTTTTAACAGAGAATTTATTCATGATTATTGCGATTTCGAATGATTAGCGCATTATACCTCAATCCGTTTCGGATTGGCGTGGAACGAATATTCAAGTAGTATTGACACGAATCTTACAAGGCATTAACAAAATTGCGCTGAAGGAGAGGTTGATGGAAAGCAAAGTAGTAGTTCCGGCAGAAGGTAAGAAAATTACTGTCGATGCTCAGGGTAAACTGGTTGTTCCGCATAATCCGATCATTCCATTTATTGAAGGTGACGGTATTGGCGTTGATGTGACGCCAGCCATGATTAACGTAGTCGATGCTGCGGTTAAGAAAGCCTACAAGGGTGAGCGTAAAATCTCTTGGATGGAAATCTATACCGGTGAAAAATCAACGCATGTCTACGGGAAAGACGTTTGGTTGCCAGAAGAAACGTTGGATCTGATTCGTGACTACCGTGTTGCGATTAAAGGTCCATTAACCACACCAGTCGGTGGTGGGATTCGCTCTTTAAACGTTGCTTTACGTCAACAACTCGATTTGTATGTGTGTCTGCGCCCAGTTCGTTATTATGAAGGCACGCCAAGCCCAGTCAAACACCCTGAATTGACTAACATGGTGATTTTCCGCGAGAACGCAGAAGATATTTATGCGGGTATCGAATGGAAAGCCGGTTCACCAGAAGCCGAAAAAGTCATCAAATTCCTGCGTGAAGAAATGGGCGTTAAAAAAATCCGCTTCCCTGAGCAATGTGGTATCGGTGTAAAACCCTGTTCAGAAGAAGGGACCAAGCGTTTGGTTCGTGCAGCGATCGAGTATGCAATTACCAATGATCGTGAATCTGTGACGCTGGTTCACAAAGGCAACATTATGAAATTCACTGAAGGCGCATTTAAGGACTGGGGTTACCAGTTGGCGCGTGAGGAATTTGGTGGTGAGCTGATCGATGGCGGCCCTTGGGTTAAAATTAAGAATCCAAATAACGGCAAAGACATCATCGTAAAAGATGTGATTGCAGATGCTTTCCTGCAACAAATTCTGCTGCGTCCTGCGGAATATGATGTTATCGCGTGTATGAACTTGAACGGCGATTATATTTCTGATGCATTGGCAGCGCAGGTTGGCGGTATCGGTATTGCTCCAGGTGCTAACATCGGTGATGAGTGCGCGTTGTTCGAAGCGACACACGGCACAGCGCCGAAATATGCGGGTCAAGATAAAGTGAACCCGGGTTCTATCATTCTGTCGGCTGAAATGATGTTGCGTCATATGGGCTGGTTCGAAGCGGCTGATTTAATTATCAAAGGCACCGAAGGCGCGATTCAGGCTAAGACAGTGACTTACGATTTCGAACGTCTGATGGACGGCGCTAAACTGTTGAAATGCAGTGAATTTGGCGATGCCATTATTCAGCATATGTAATTGCATATTGATTGCAATATCTCACGGAGGCTTCGGCTTCCGTGTGTTTTTAGTGCCTGTCTCAACTCTTCTGCAAAACTCCTGCAAAACCCTTCTGCAAAACTGAACATAAAACGAACCAATTTATACAGCTAAAACAATCCAATCTTTGCCGCGATCATCATTATATTTGTCCGTCATGACTTGGTTTTTATGTCCAAGTAATGTTTTGGTATCTACTCCTTGATCGCGGTATAGCCTTTCAGATAATGAGCGTTGCTCATGAAATGTTGGAGGCGTACCGTCTTTCCAATCTAATCCACTTTTATCTCTTGCGGCAGAGAAACCTGTGGTGACAGCGTTGCTTGATACTTTCCCCCCACGTTTAGCCATTGATGTCGTGTGGTGGTAATGAAGCATGTATGGGCTGATAATGAGGTCGCGACATCGAGTTATAACATCCTGTAGCGTATATCCAAGAACGTCACATTTTAGAGTTAGTGGTATAGCCAGTCTGGTGCCGGTTTTCTCCTGCACAATATGGAGGTGATTATCCCACACGTCGCTAAATTTCATTTTTGCGACATCCCCAAGCCGTTGGCCAGTAATAAGAGCAAGAAGCATAGAGTTCTGGATATAGTTCTGCATGCCAGCAGCTGTGCTAAATATTGACTCCCATTCATCAAAACTCAGGCGTAAACGAGTAACCTTATTCGTCGGTTGTTTAGTTGCAAGTGCAGGATTGTAGCCGGGAGGAACCTCACCAGCATGTTGCGCTTCCTTGTACGTATCGATCAGTACCATACGGACAACCTGCGCCATTCGTTTTTGTCCCTTGTCTTTATATTCCTCGATTACAGAAGCTATATCCCTAGCGCCAATATCAGGAAGGAGTAACATTCCACAATGACGTCTAAACGCTTCGATTGGTGCATTTTTTTGCTTAAGTGTATTGAGCTTTATTTCTTCATTGTTATAACGTTCTTGCTGGATAGAGAGATAGCGATCTAACCAAGTGTTAACTGTAATTGCCTTACCAATTTTGAGACTGATCTCATCTCTCGCTTTTAATAGCTGCCCCATTTGTTGCTTAGCAAAACGAGTATTAGCCTCTATAGCGATAGCCTTTGCCGCATTCTCATCATCACCTAGCCCATGAAATTTAAGGGTGATAGGGTGCTTATAACGCCAGTAGACCTTTTTGGTTCTGGCGTCTGTATAACACGATAGACCTGGTACATTTATGTTGTACTTACGAGGTCTGGCCATCTTCCATTATCCTCTTCAGGCGTGGATCATCGTTTTGTTTAACCATTGGTTTAGTTTCCATTCCGATGAACCTTGCAGTTTTATCGACCCGCCAGCATTTTCCCGCCTTCATTGGTGGTGGCGAGATCATGCCGCTTTTGGCGTATTTTATAAGAGTGGCATAACTAGGAATTGGTTCATCAAATTCCTCTTTTGCCCACACTGTTAAGGCCTGCGTTCTCGCCATAGTCATTCTCCACACTATTTATTTAAAGGCCCTCCGCACACGGGCCGTGACTAAAATCATTCTGTTGCTGGTGGATCAAGCTGTACCGGCTCAGCAATGACGCCATCTACTGGCAGGCATTCATATTCAGGTGGTAGACCTTGCTGTTGGATGTCGGCTATACAGTTCTTATCATCCGGATAGACGTAGCCTTGCGGCTCGTACTGGCACGGCTGAAAGGTGTAGCAGACGAGTAGAAACAGGCCGTACATCATGATTGAGTGGCCGCAGTTAACTCATTGAGTCGTGCCGCGAATACGACACGGATCTGGCTTGGCGTCATTGGCACTATTGCAATGTCAGCCAGAGGGATACCCTCAAGCATCGGCCATTCCTTACCATCATCGATGTCTAGTTCTTGGCGTTCGGTTGCCAGCATAATCAGATCGCAGTAATGGACGACTTCTGACTTTTCCGCAGGAAGCCCAAACTTTTCACGAATGGCCATATCGATTCGATGCTCAATAACTTTGTAATCAGGCAGTAGGCGTTTAAGAGGGGAGGGAATATCTCTGCAATATGCCTCGCTTGCATCATGCAATAAGGCTTCAAAAGCGAATTCTTCCGGCACAATTTGGCTCATTAACCAGCAGTGTTGAGCTACGGAGTAGAATACTGGTAATTGCCCAGCAAAACGGCAGTCATTGGATAAGCCTTGAATAATATCTTTATCGCTAATACTGCTAGGAATAGGATTCAAATAATCAAAGGTCAAACCTGAATAAGTAGTAATACAAGTCATAAATATACTCCACACGGTTTTTAGGTAATATCCAGCCAAATACCCCATTGCTGGGATATTTGAAGTGATACTATTAAATTAAGGTTTAATTAATTATGCTTTGAATTTACCGATAAACGTTTCAACTTCGACGTCTTTAAATTTATCGGTAAGTAGTTCTAGAAATTCAACAGCAATTTTTTCTTCTTCCGCTTCTAATTGAACAATGCGTAATACTAAAACGGGAACATTGCCACCAGTGAGGATGCTATAACGCAATTTAAAACGGCGTTCACCCAATCCCTCATAGGGAATACATTTAAATTCAAACGCTGTTGGCATAACATCTTTACTTTTGGCTTCGACACTTTCCATTACGGAGCGTTTCGCGCTGAAATCTTGGTCTTCATGATCGGCAGAGCTGGTTTGCTCGATAGTGATACGACGAACTGCACCAACGGCTTTCTTTATATCGAGTACCACGCCGTCTGCATCAAAGGCTAGCAAGAACTCACGGTAATCTTCTAACCATTCAGCAAGTTCTTTCTGAGACTGCTTGCGACCATCAATATTAAGCAGTTCGCGGAATGGAGCGGTTTTCTTGAGACTCAGACTGGCGGTGTTATCTGCATGTCCGGGATTAGATAACGTGCCAATATTAAAGATGGTTTGTGCGCGCATTTCATCAGCATCAATAAAACAGCGAACACCTTCACCAGCATAACCAGAAGAATATTTTACATACTCATCAATGCTGCTGGTTTCCATAGAACCACGGAAGCGGTAGCGCTCAAGCTGGAACTGCTCAAGACTTTTAACTGAAACGCTAGAGGGTAAAGCAATGGTATCGCAAGCGGTGGAAGCTAATTTCCGTTCAACTAATGATGCTAAAACCATATCGCGAATTTCGGTGATGGCTGATGAATCTAATTGTTGAGACATATAAAGTCCTTAAGAATATAAATAAATTATGATCGAGTGATGAGTAATTAATTTACGGTTTTTAATTTACCGTCTGTTTCACCTTTAATTGTAAATAGCTGGCCCTGATCTTCTTGCATAATTGCCAGCTTGCCGCCTTTCCCAACATACATAGGCGTTTCGGTCGTATCTTCTTCGGAGGACTTACCGCGAGGTGTTGGGGTAGTAAATTTCAGTTTATGGGCGATCATTACGCGCTTTTCTTCCATTGAATTACTCATGCGAGATAGATCAAATTCAATGGTTACCTTTCCTTTGCCGCCATTATTTAGAACGCCTAACGCGGCAGCATTTAAAGCAGCTGATATTTTATTTTCGAAAATACCGGCATCCAGCTCACCAAGAAATTCCGGCACCACGGTTTTTCTTTCTTCGCTCATCGGGGTGATCCTCTGTTATGCAGCTTGCACTGCAGGTTAGTTACTCCACACACAGAGAAGTGCACCGATCCGGGGGCTTTATACTGTACAGGTTTAAAGGAAAAACCCGTCCGGAGCACTTCTCTGTGTGTAAAAAGTGCGGCTGGCCATAACTGGTGTTGGCAGGCGCAGCCGCTAAAGACACAGCACAGCAATGGAACAAGGTTGTAGTAGTGGGATTCGAACCCACATAACGTCCGGCCGGTCCGCATGAGATAATCTGGGTTATGAACCTTGATTAGTGCTCACCTCCCTCTTCTGAGGGCGCTCTATCCGGATTGAGCTATACCACAACGGTAAGAGCATTGCCGGTGTCTGAATCGAACAGACCATTTCCTTGCCCATCACCAGATAATAAAAAATCTATCTGGCGTCTGGAATTGAACCGGACTCAATGCCTTGCTCGTCAATGCTCTTACCTGTTGTGTGCCGGTTACGGCTCCGGTGTCGATTCCCTTTTGTGTCGCTTTATCAGCGCTGATAACGAAGGAAAGAGCGACCGTATGCAGTGTGGTGTTCGTGGTATTACTCAAAGACAACGTTTAAAACTTCCTGCAGATCGCCATCACACAGGGCGATATACCCATCTGAATACATGTATTGAAGCCATTCGATACTGATATTTCTGTAGTTAGCCATTTCAATTACTCCACACTGTTAACCCTGTTTAGCGAATCATCCGGTGTTTCGTATGCCACCGGTAGCTACTACGTGGGCGTCCTTCCTGTTCGCTGTTGATGAGTTGAATGTACCTAAAGTTACCTTTACATGTCAACACAAAGAGTACCTAAGGTTACATTTAATTTTGATTGTAGAATGACAGGTACAAAAAAACCGGCATATGCCGGTTTTTGTTGTTTGGTTGAATTAGAGGTCTTGAGTAACCTGGATAACTCTTCCTATGATTCGGCAGTTACCATTTATTTCTATAGGCTTAAATGCTGGATTTAAAGGCATCAAGTAACGATTAGGGCCATCCCAAACAAGTTTTTTCACTGTAGCCTCCGCTGTACCATCTATTACCGCCACAACAATTTTTCCGTAAATCTCGTCAAGGGAGCCATAATGAGGCTCCACAATAACCATAGAACCCTCTGGGATTGTCGGCAGACCATTCGGGTTTGTCATTGACTCCCCGCGAACTATCAATGCGAATGCTTCATCTGAAACTTTCATTGTTGTGTGACACCACCCAATGACATCAGATAGACGTGCTGCTGCGTTTGTATCTGTCCACTCCCCAGCCTGTACAGAAGATATTACAGGCACTGCGAATGGTACTAAGGGGACGGGCTTAAGGACTGTATCATCTTTAGGGTTATCTCCGGTCCCATATAAAAGCCACTCTGGTGTTGTAGATAAAACAATAGCCAATTGGTGAAGATTCTCTCCATCCGGCTTAGTTACACCAGTTTCCCATTTGGTAACGGAGACGCGACTAACCCCAAGCACTTTAGCCAATCCTGCCTGAGTCATGTCTAGCTGTAACCGCCGAGAACGAATTCTCTCATTCATTTCACTTTTCATGTAACCAATGTTACATGAGTTTAATGTGAAAAGTGTTTGCTCTATCATGTACCTTTTGTTACCTTTATTTTGTAACCAACTACAGGAGTGAGCATGAAAAAGATATTAGTTACTGATTATTTTGGAGGCGTAGCGAAAACAGCATCGGCTCTAAATATCAGTCATCCCGCAGTATGTCGGTGGGGTGAAATAATCCCTGAGAAACAAGCGCTAAAAGTGGAGAAGATAACTAAAGGTGATTTGAAATACGACCCCGCGCTTTACAAAAAGACTACGGCACCAGCGGCTTAAGTTAAACCACCAAAAGGGGAGATAGATTGTGGATATAGCGTGGTTATTTCTTTCTGATAAACGTAAGAAGCTCATTTATGGCGGGAATAATTCCCTCACCATGGCGGATGCTCGCGATCATGCTGTTGTCATGGTAGTACTCAACGGCATCAAGAGCAGTAAAGTAATTATCAATGGCTCTATTGTATTTTTCTGCCTGTCTAATGCTCATGTGAATGCTGAGATGTTCGAGTTCATCTCGACTGATGTAGGGGTAGTCAGCATCTCCAGCCTCAAACTCTCTCAAAACCCGCAGAAATCTCCGCCGCAGTGGAACGGAAACGGTGTTGAATTCCTTACGCCTGTCTCTATTCACACTAAGCCAGTGGCCGAACCAAGTACCCAAACCAAAAGAAATAACAGCCCACAAAAAAATGATGAGGGGAGGGTTAGTGTTGAAAAACAGAGCGAACTCACTCCAGAGGGTAGTCATAAATTTTGGCAACTCCTTTTAAGCATGATTGCTACTTCTTTGTTTTTATTACCATTAGGCGCTTATTTCGGCATGCGGGGAACGCTTCGCCACGACTGGGCTAAGCATAAATCAAAGCGTCGAGTACCGAAAGCACTCCCGCTGGCGATGATTTTAATCTTGTCCATACCCCGCCGCATTAAGCCCCGTTGCTGGCAAATATGGGAACAGCGCCATTGGTTTAGAGATATGAAGGAATGCCACGGGCTGGAGCGGGCCTATGAAGACACACAGTTTTGGAAATGGTCAATCAATAAGACCGATTACCAATAGAGATTAAAGCAATAAATTAACAACCAAAACAGCCAAAGAGAGAGAAACATTGTGGATAACAAACACTTTCCAACTCAGCCGGATATCAGTGACGCAATACATCAGCTGATCACTCAAACGCCGGGCAAGTATGACGCGATGGCAAAACAGCTTTGTCCACTGACTGGTACCGAGAATGCGTTACGTAATCGGGTGCGTCAGCTTGCAGGGCAGGTGGTGCCATTTGGGATGGCGGTAGAGATGGAATCAATCTCTGGACGTTCCGATATCACCGAAGCCATGTGCAAACGTGCTGGTGGTGTTTTCGTGAAATTACCAGTGATAGATGAAGTAGAGAATGAGGAACTGCTTGTTAAGTTTAATGATTTGTTGGGGGCTTTAGGTGATTTCAGTCGCGCTCACAATGAGTTTACCGCTGATGGCATTTTGGATCGCAATGAAAGCAAGCGATTAAAAGCAAAAGGTTACAGAGCGCAGTCATTGATAGCAGAGATATGGGTAGTAACAGAAATGCTCTTAGGTGAGGGTGACGCCCCAGTGTGCGGCACTGAGGCGTCGGGTGCATTAACTAAACGTGTGGAGTAATTAACGCATGAACATTGTAGCGGCTAAACGTTCTATTCCGCAACTGCGTTGCGTTTGTGTCAGTCCGTTCCGGTATGAACGAATGATAAAGGGCCGGTGGGTAACGTGCAACCACAGCAGAGCGCGGGGAATTGTGGGTGTAGTTCGCCGCAAGTGGGGTCGTGTATGACTAATCCCGGCTCAACCACAACAAACCCCATTCAATTGCTTGATCGGTACTACAACGACAAGCGCGGTATTCGCGTTCACGTTATTGGTTACGACAGTACTACCGGTGAGGTCATTTTTCGGCGTGATGACTATGAACATGATTGTTCAATACCCATCAGGCGGTTTAGAAAAGAATATAAGGCGGTTATATGAGCGTAAAGCTATCCAGTTATGTATGGGACGGCTGTGCGGCTGCAGGTATGAAAATATCGAAAGTGGCAATCATGGCTCGTCTTGCCGACTTCTCTAATGATGAGGGTGTTTGCTGGCCGTCAGTAACGACGATTTCCCGCCAGATAGGGGCAGGCGAGAGCACTGTTCGGACTGCATTGGCAGAGCTGGAAACAGATGGTTGGCTTAGCAGAAAGCAGCGCCGTGCCGGTAACAGGAACGCCAGCAATGTTTATCAGCTGAATGTTGCCAAACTCAAGGCCGCTGCTCATGCGTCAGAATCCGACCCCTCAAAATCTGACGGGTCAAAATCTGATGGCTCAAAATTCGACGGGTCAGAATCTGGCAAGAATGGCACTTTTGACCCACCAGAATCTGGGGGCGATCCGTCAGTAAATTCAACACCTGATCCATCAAGTAAAAACACTTTTGGGCAACCGCCGCTGGCGGCAGCCCGAGATGAGAATCTTTCTAAAGAAATTAAATTCACCGATGAAGCTATCGAGGTGCTTAAACATCTGAATCAGCTCACGGGGGCCAAGTACACCACCATAAAAACCAATCTTCAGAATATTCGTGCTCGTTTGACTGATGGTCATGACAAGCAATCACTGCTGCTAGTTGTTGATTATCTGGTAAGCCGCTGGTTGGGTACTGAGTGGGCGAAATTCTTGAATCCTGAAACTATGTTTCGCCCGACTAAATTCGATGGAAACTTACTGGCTGCCAGTGCTTGGCACAGTGAGGGTAGGAAATCTCCATCGCAACAGCTTCAGGCTGCAGATCACACCGAGAGAGATGCGGCTTATAAACGTTTTATTTCTGGTACCGGTCAAAACGTTAAGCCAAGCCAACTGGAAGTAACCGTAAGCGGTGAAGCCAGCAAAGCAGGCATCCGTTCAATGAACGCCAGTTTTGCGGTTCAGCGTTGGAACTCCATCTGGAAAGAATGCAGCCAGCGCATGAGTGGGGAGGACGCAGCATGACCTACCAAGTTATTTATGCCGATCCACCGTGGCCATATCGAGATAAAGCTAAAAGCGGCAAACGTGGTGTTGATTTTAAATACGAAACTATGAACCTTGCTGATATTTGCCGCCTGCCGATTTGGGAGATAGCTGGTGATAGCTGTTTGTTGGCTATGTGGTGGGTACCGACTCAACCACTGGAGGCATTAAAAGTTGTTGAGGCTTGGGGATTCAGGCTGATGACAATGAAGGGTTTCACTTGGCACAAAACCAACAAGAGAAAGGGCAACAGTGCGATCGGTATGGGCCACATGACCCGCGCTAATAGTGAAGATGTGTTGTTTGCTGTGAAAGGCCGTTTGCCTGAACGCTTGAATGCGGCTATTTGTCAGCATCAAACAGCCCCACGGGGTGAGCACAGTGCCAAACCTGATATTTTCCGCGATCTGCTTGTCTCTCTGTTAGGGGATGTTCCCCGCATAGAGCTGTTTGCCAGAACGCAGGCTGAGGGCTGGGATAGTTGGGGTAATGAGTGCATCAATAGTCTGGAATTAACCCCTGCCACTATTCTGGCTGCACCACAAAACCAGCTACAAAATATTCCTGAAATTATTCCGGTACCGGAAAGCGGGGTGATGGTTTGAAACTCACCCTGCCATTCCCACCATCAGTTAATGGCTACTGGCGCGCCCCAAACAAAGGACCGCTAGCTGGTCGTCACCTAATCAGTGTCGACGGTCGCAAATACCGCAGTGAAGCATTGGCATGTGTGCTCGAGCAATTACGGCGGGTACCGAAAGCCATTACTGGCCATGTAGCCGTAACTATTAATTTTTACCCACCAGATCGGCGCATAAGGGACATGGACAACTACCTGAAAGCACCTCTTGATGCCTTGACGCATGCCGGAGTGTGGGCAGACGACAGTCAGATAAAGCGGATGTTATTGGAGTGGATGCCTATGACTAAGGGCGGGAAGGTAGAAATACAGATCAGCGAGGTACGTGTATGAATACTTACGTAGGCGTTACCGCATCGGTTGTGACTATGAGCAGCCGTGAAATCGCTGTACTGGTAAACAGCAAACACGGTGATGTGAAGCGCTCTGCAGAACGTCTATGCGCAGGCGGTATTTTAACCGCGCCGTTGGCGCAGTTCGATTTTGAGCACAACGGTAACCAGTATTTTGAGTATCGGTTCAATAAGCGCGATTCTTTGGTATTAGTTGCCCGACTATCCCCTGAATTCACTGCTGCAGTGGTTGACCGCTGGCAAGAGCTGGAACAGAACCTGATCCCCCAAACCTTGCCAGAGGCTTTGCGCCTGGCGGCTAATTTGGCAGAAGAAAAGCAGCAACTTGAAAATCAGCTTTCTATAGCAGCGCCAAAGGTCGAATTTGTCGATCGCTATGTTAAAGCTAATGGTTCAATGACATTCCGGCAGGTAGCTAAGCTGTTGAATGCTAAAGAGCATGAATTTAACTGTTTTCTACTGAATCAACACATTATGTACCGTTTGAACGGTGCATTAACACCACGTCAGTATCACAGCGACTTAGGGCGATTTGAGGTTAAGACCGGTACTAATACCATCAATAATCATGCATTCGCCCAATCCCGTTTTACACCGAAGGGCGTTAAATGGGTTGGTGGATTATGGGCTGAGTATCTAGCTAAAAAAGGTGCTGCATGAGGGCATTATTAACCCCATTCATTCAGCATGAGCTTGGTGTTGTGATATTGAAGCCGGGCGCTGAACTGCTGCCATATTTATCTAGTCGCTTGCTGGTGGCCACTGAGCCGGAGGAATTTAAATCACTTCCATCCGGTCGGCTACCATCAACTGATCAACAACTAGCTAATGATCCGCGCTTTTTGCCATTCTTTGAGCAGGAACGGGTTATTAACGCCGCTGGTGGGCCTCTAGTGTTGGAGGCGTGGGTTAAGCAGATGAAAGAGTGCCAGTGGCATGATTCGGATGATTCCCACGTTCAAAATCTCACGACATTACGCTATGGTCAGCGTTCTATTCGTCTGTGTTGGCATCATGATAATAAGCTGAGAGAGCACACACTTCCCCGATTAGAGCAACTAGCAACAACCAATCTCATCACTTGGATAATCTCGACTGTATGCAGTCATTTTCGGCTTCCGGAGGGCCACCAGCTCACCATGCCGGAGCTATGTTGGTGGGCTGTCGTTAATGAGGTTTCCGATCTCCTCCCCGATTCAATCGCTCGAGCAAGTTTGCGGATGCTGCCAGCAGTGATGAAGTCAGGCCCAACAAGGGAGAGTGATATCACTTGGACGCCAAACCCGACACAAATCATTGAAACCAAGGTGGAACAGGTTAAGAAAGTGCTGGTGCTGAAAATTGATGATGAGCCACCAGCCAGCTTTATGCGCATCCCTAAGCGGTATCGGTGGGAAAGCGCCAAGTGGCTTAAGTGGGTTAAATCCCAGCAATGCTGTGGTTGTGGTAACTCTGCTGACGACCCTCACCACATCATAGGACACGGGCAGGGCGGCATGGGGACCAAGGCCCACGACCTTTTCACTATTCCTCTTTGCCGCGGCTGCCACGATTCACTGCATGCTGATATGCGGGCGTGGGAAGCGGAACATGGAAGCCAAATTGAGCTGTGGTTTCATTTTATGGACCGGTCTATCTCGATCGGGGCAATGGCCTGATGGTCATCATGTGTGGAGTAAAACAATGAACCAGCAATATCTTCAGTATGTTAGAGGTGCATTGTCGATAGCTCTTGCTGATATATGCGGAAACAGCAAGGGACAGTTGGCGGCGTTTGATGGTGCGGCACTAGCCAGAACAACACGACTTAAGCGACAGAGGGTTAGAAATGTTGAGGTTGGAGGGCGTAGAGTTTGCCAAGAAACTGAGCCGATGCACTGCCCAGAAACCCGATCACGTAAAAGCCAGATTATCCCGTTAGATCCACTTACGTACTGCACAAGTGCATGGCGTAGAGCGATTTTCAAGCTAGAGCCACATCAGGCTGCATGGATTCGTTATTGCTACTCCTTCGATCTGACATTCGGTTATCAAGTCGAAATATGTCGCTTTATATGGAATGAGTATCAATCGCAACTAGAGAAGAAGCCAATAACAGCGAAAGTACGGCGCAGAGCAGAAAGCCTCGTATGGTTAGCTGTGCAGCAAACAGCCGGTATAGGTAACTTGTTACATAGGGAAGAGTATTCATATTCAGAGCTGGCGGGGTTGGTGGGGGTCCAGCGCAATAATTGGACGATGCACTATGCGTCTCATTGGGAGTCGCTATTGAGGCTGGTCGAAAGTTTAGATAGTGATTCCCTTAACTGTGTTGCACTCATAAAGCGGGAAGATAGAAACATTTAGCGACATGATACTTGCAAAAGTGAACAAAGTAGGCCATATTTAAAGCATATTTGATATATTGCCACTAATTTAATTTATAACCTCGCTTCGGCGGGGTTTGTCATTAATGAATCCTAGTTCATAATGAACACTTCATATCCATTTTGGAGTGTTTATGCCTTTCTCAAATCTCATTGAGTCTGAGTTTTATAGGAGACTCTACACCGTAGTTAGACCATCCCAGCCTATAGATGCTACAGAGTTTTTATTTGGGAGAGATCATCAATATTCAGATATGAAGACATCAATTTTTGCTCCCGGACGGCATAGTTTTATTTACGGGAACAGGGGTGTTGGTAAATCTTCTTTGGCACATTCAGTGGCCTACGATTTTCAAGAGCAAACTGATCCGATATTGCTTAGTTGTGAACCATCTTCAACAATGGTTTCGATAGTGACTGATGCTGTTCGAGAGGCGTCAATTAAAGGAAAGAATAAAAGTGAATGGGCTGTAACGGTATCGATTGGAGTTGGTGGTACAGGTATTAAATTTGAGAAAAAAGGTTCTAGTGAATCCAGAGATATAAATATAGTTGATACATCTTCGGCTGTTTATGCTTTGGAATATTTACAAGAAATCCATTCTGATATGCCTTTCTTGGTCGTCGATGAATTTGACCGAATCGAAGATGTAAAGGAGAGAGAGAAGTTTGGTACCTTACTAAAGCAAATGGGCGATAAAAAGTGTAATGTTAAGTTTATTTTCACTGGGATAGCAGAGTCGTTTCAAGAGTTATTATCTGGACACGCATCAAGTTCAAGGCAAATACACGAATTAAAACTTGATCCTTTATCATGGGATGGTCGATATGCAATTGTTGACCGAGCATTTAGCGAGTTTGGCTTAATTGTTCCTGATGATATAAGATTTCGTATTGCAGGTCTAAGTGACGGATACCCTCATTACATACATTTAATATGCGAAAAAATGTTAAGCCTCGCCTATGAAAATAACATTAAGAAAATAGATTACTCTATATTTATTACAGGTCTTGACCGAGCTGTTCGTTCGGTAGCTCAGGCGTTGAGAGGGCCATACGAAAAAGCAACATCGGCAAGAGATATCCAATTTTCTTATGTTCTGTGGGCTGTGGCAGATTCCGCTGATTTACAAAGAAAAAAGACAGATATACTCCAATCATACGAGAGTGTTATTAAGCAGTTGAAAAAAGAACCTGTAACAGATGAATCGTTTTCTAGAATGTTATTATCTCTGAAAAATGAGGATTTTGGCGAAGTTGTAATCCCAGCCTTTGGTGGAAAACGAAAAGGTTGGTATCGATTTAATGAAAATATGCTTCGTGGTTATGTAAGAATGTGTGCTGAAGTTAATAAAATTAGATTGGATTTTGAAACTAATGTCACAAGTAATGAGCCTACGGCTCAAGTTAGAATAAGTACTAGAGGCAAGAAAACGATTTCTCAGGTTGAGTCTGATTATGAGAGAGAGATTAATGAAATTAAGCGAAAGCTTAAGTTCGAATAATAACTCAACATGTAATCATGCCAACATAATATGCGGTCAGCACATTGGTAGGTGTTGACGCCGGAACCGTAACCGGCTTCAAATTATAGTTAACCACATGAAATCGTTAACGTACGTGTTCAGGCTCGCTTCGGTGAGCTTCATTATCTTGGGATAAAAGTCATCCCTTGTACTGCGTTAAGAAAATTCCTACGCAAGTCAACCCCTGCTCCGATGGTTAATAATCCCCCAAAGAACGACAATGAATCATGAAAGCAAAATAAAAAAATTGATCTTCGTCATTGTTTTTTGTGTTTTGCTAAAAGACTCTACAATTATTTAATGTAAATGGTTAAATCCACTTTGGGACATGAAGTGAAAAATCAATTGACCGGACTGACTCTGTTGACCTCTCTGATTGTAGGTATAACGACAGCGCATGCAGCACCCCCAACAGCTGAATTAAAAGTTAAAGGGAAGATAGGTGTCCCGACATGTAATATTAATGCACCAGACAGCGGTGTTTATAATTTTGGTAATATAAGTTCAACTCAGATTAAATCAGGCACAACAACGACTGAATTACCTAAAATGAGTAAAAGTTGGACAATAATCTGTGATGCCCCGACTTACCTGAACGTAACCCCTGTTGATAATCGGGCAGCTACAGCGAGTTCGACTGCAACTAAGGCGAGATTTGGTCTGGGTTCTATCAACGGCAACGGAAAAATTGGATTCTACTGGGTGGTGCTGTCGAATGCCAAGGTTGATAATCAGCCATCCAATCTGTACGACACGAGTACCAATGCTTTTACTTCTGTTGCCACCTCAGTACATCTTTGGTCTGGTTCTGTTACAGGCTGGGCATCTGCTGCAAACACCCAAACGGCAGGTAAAGTATTTAGTGCTGATTTTGAGGTCCAACCGGTATTGGCTGGTGTAACTGATATGAAAGGCACTATCACTGAAGATACTAAAATTGATGGCTCTCTTACGATGAACTTTGCTTTTGGTATCTAGCATCGCAATCTAGTTAGAGATTATCGATACGCAATACAGTCTTATCGGTATGTACTACTGCTTCACATCCTTATGCGTTATCAATTTTACCATCCGTTATGAAATTATCACGGATAACCATTTAAAGGCTCACTTCGGTGGGCCTTTTCTGTTTTAGCCCATCAGTCACCCAACAACTCCACACACACATTACTCCGCATGAGTGGTTGCACTGGTGGGCTAAATTCCTTAACTACGCGCCCAACCCGCAGAACGGGAGGGGGAGATATGAAAATGCATAACAACCCTGACCTTATGGACATCATCACCAAATGGATTGCCGCACATCGTCTCGAATTGGGCTATGGCGGTATCGCTGGGATTATTGCTTGGTTGCGCGGTCGGTATAACGAAAAACCGTGGCGTAGATGCTTTCTCGATGCGCTGATGTGCGCGGCTATAGCGTTTGCAGTGCGGGACGTACTTGATTTTTTCGGGTTATCGCCAGACCTCGCTTACATCTCAAGCGTCATCATCGGTTATCTCGGTACAGATTACTTATCCAGCTTATTTAAATGGAAGGTAACAGGCAGGCCGATTGAAGAAGGGAAGGATAATGACAAGTAATTTCAGGTTCAGTCAACGCAGTGAGAGCAACCTCAAGGGCATTAACTCAAACTTATTAAAGGTAGTTCGCCGTGCGTTAGAGATTTCAACAGTCGATTTCAGTGTGATTGAAGGACTGCGTACAGTAGAACGGCAGAGAGAGCTGGTGGACACTGGCAAGAGTCAGACGATGAATAGCCGTCACATCTCTGGCAATGCTGTAGACCTTTTCCCTGTTGGCGGTGACTGGAACAACTATAAGTGCTGGCTACCGGTTCTCAATGCTATGCAGCAGGCGGGTAAAGAGTTAGGCGTTAAGCTGCGTTTCGGTATTACATGGACTGATAACCCAAATGATAAGCCTGCTAAGTTCTTGGATGCGCCTCATGTTGAGATACCAGCATGAAAGAGACCTTATTGGGATTGATAGCTGCTGTACTGGTGATTTCCGTTTTAGTCGGCGGCGGTTACTGGTGGGGCAGTGATAGCAAAAATACAGAGTGGTCTCTTAAATGGGCTGGCCGTAACCAATCGGACCTAGAGGCAGAGAAAGCCGCTAAAAAGAGCGCAGCCGAGAAAGAGGCTCAACTTCAAGCCGCACAAACAGCCGGATTAAAAGCATATCAACAAGGGGTAGCAGATGCTGAGAACAAAGCAAAAGGCACTATTGCTGCTTATCGCGCTGGCAATATCAAGCTGCAAAGGCGTTTCGAGTGTCTCGCCGCTTCAGTTGGGGATATGTCCGTTACTCCCGCCAGTGGACAGCTCACTGATGCAGCCCGAGACTGCGGATTTTCAGATTCAGATGTCGGGTTTCTTATTTCAATCGCTGAACGAGCCGACAAGTTAGTCGAGAAGCTCACCGCACTGCAAAAGGTTGTTACTGACGACCGGCTAATAATCAACAGCACCAAGTTTCAATAGTGCATGCCTGAGTGGAAAGCAAACATGAAAGTCCCCGTTCAGAAGTCAATCAGTCCCACTATTTCCGCTGAATATGCTGAAGAAGCCTACAAAGAGTACCGTGCACAGTTTGGCAGTAGTCAGTCACTTGAGCGCCTGTACGAACGTGGTGGATTCAGTTATGCAGAAATGGTGATGCTTTTATACCAGCGCATCAAACGCTTAGAGGGGAACGGTAATGTATGACTTACCGGGTACTGGAACATTCATTGCATTTGGCTGCATCTGCGCTGTTGTCGGCAGGGGAGTGATTGAGTTCATTCTCTGGCTGTTCAGTTTTGTACACATCAGCATTGCTTAGTGTAACCCCAAGAATACTGGTTCTATGATGTTTGACAAAAGTATAAACATTTCCATAATTAAAATGTGATAGGCCATAAAAAGTGAGTAACTAAATGAAAAAAACATTGTTAATCATTTTGTTATCAAGTTCTCTTGTATCTTTTAATGCGCTGGCTAATTTTACAGGTCCAAGCGTTACAGGACAGGTTAGTACAGTACAGCAAGCAATGAATGCTCGTGTTGGTAGTTACATTACTCTTACTGGACATATAGTGTCCCATCAGCGTGGGGATTACTTTACGTTCCGAGATGATTCAGGAACCTTACGAGTAGAAATAGAGAATTCTGTATGGCGTAACAGGGATATAGGGCCAGACACAAGAGTGAGGCTACTTGGTGAGATTGATACTGGTCCAGCTGGACGTTATTTGTGGGTAAAATCTTTGGATTTAGTTAATTAATAAGCTTGGCGATGCCCATCACGTCAGGCATGGAGTACACCGCCTTGGCAGTGATGACTTAGTATCAGGGATACAATCTCAGTAATTTAACCTTCAATCAATATTTAACTTATAGCGAGCCACTAGCCTAATAAGCCGGTGGCTTTTCTCTTTAGGGATAGATCATGGCAACTTTTAAGGATTTATCCAATCAGCTTCAGCAGATTAAAAAACAGATACCTTTTGCTACTGCTCAGGCTCTAACAAGCGTTGCGCGGCAGATTGCCGCCGCTCAGAAGGTGGGTATGCAACGCAATCTGGATAACCCAACACCTTTCACCGTTAGTTCTGTTGGTTCATTTGGGGCTCGTAAAGACCGATTACAGGCCAAGGTGTTTGTGCGTGATATTGCTGCCAGCTATCTCGAGCCGTTCGAGTTCGGTGGTCAGCACAAGCTCAATGGTCAGGCGTTGCTCAATCCCAAAAACATAAAGCTGAATAAGTTCGGCAACTTAGCCCGTAATAAAACGCAGCAGCTCAAGGCTAAAGAAAATGTCTTTGTTGGTGAGGTGAATGGAGTTAGTGGTTTCTTCCAGCGTAAGAAAGGGAAGAAGAGCAAAAAGGTTAAGAAGCGCCAAAAACGCTCCCCCAATGGTGTGCATCGTGCCAGAGAGAAACAAAGAGCACCTAAGTTGCTGATTCAGTTTGGTGATGCATTGGCGGTCAAACCAACGCTTGGATACTTCGACCGAGCAAACGCAATGGCACAGGCTTTGATGCCCGGTGCATTAAGCCTAGCAATCGAACAGGCACTGAAGACTGCAAAGTGATCAACCACATGATAGCTATTATCATCTAGAAAAAAATGGGTCCTTCCTGCGACTTTTCTAATGTACGGGCATTGCGCGCCGTGCAGTTTTACCAGCTATAAATTTTTCATTTTGTGTCCCATGTCCCATGTGCATAGTTATGCAACTACAATCCTCAGCCCTTGTGCTGTGCGGCTTTCGCTATTTTTCTGCGTGGGACATTGTGGATGGGACACAAAAAAATGTCCCACGGCAATGTCCCATGTCCCACAGAGGCAATTTTCACCATGAGCACAATGACGCAGGTTGACTACGCCAAACATGCTGGCGTTGATCGGAAGACGGTAAGCCGCTGGATTAAGGCCGGAAAATATATTGTTCTTGATGGTGATCTGGTCAACGTTGAGGAAAGTGATAAAGCGGTAGCGACTTTACGAGACGGCAAAGATCCCCGGACTAAAAACGCCAGCAAAAGTAAACCAGTCAAAGTGAAATCCGCTGATATGGATGACAGTACCGATGCGACTATCAAAGAGATCATGCTCGCCAATGGGGTTGAATGGACGCGGGAAGAGGCCGCAAGGGTAAAAGAGAATTACCTAGCGTTACTGACCAAGTTGGAGTTTGAGAAAGAAGACGGACAGCTGGTGGAGCTAACGGTCGCAGAGGGTATTTTGTTTGATGCTTTTCGTGCTCAGCGAGACGCTTGGATGAACTGGCCGTCAAGGGTGGCTCCTTTGATGGCGGCTGACTTGGATGTTCCCGCCGACAGAATGACCGAGGTGTTATTAGAATATGTCCATAAACACATCTCTGGCCTCGGCGAACCTGAGTTTAACGCAGAGCAAACATGACAGACTACTCCGCAGCGTTCGTAAGGGCTGGACACCACCACCCCGTATTAGCGTGCCCGATTGGGCTGATAGGTACCGTAAACTAGCAAAAGAAGCTGGCAGTACATCCGGTGACTGGGACACTTCAACCGTAGAGATCGCCCGAGGCCCTATGCTGGCGGCGACGGAATCCGGCGTTCATATCATTACCGTGATGTGCTGCACCCAGTTGATGAAGACCGCATTACTTGAAAATCTGTTTGGTTACTTCGCCCATCTTGATCCTTGTCCGATGTTGTTATTGCAACCTAAAGAGGATGCGGCCGAGCAATTTTCTAAAGAACGCATTACCCCCTTGATCAGGGTCACACCCGCTCTTCGCCAGCTCGTTGGTGGCAACAAGCAGAAAAATTCAAAAGAGACATTGCTGTATAAATCCTTTACGGGGGGCTTTTTGGCATTGGCGGGGGCCGGTAGCCCGGATAACCTTGCCCGTCGTCCTATTCGTGTATTGCTGGCGGATGAGGTGGATAAATACCCCATTACCCGTGAGGGTGACCCGATAACGTTGGCAGAAGAGCGCACCGCGACGTTTGGCCTCAACTGGTTATCTGTTCGCGCCTGTTCTCCGACTGTTGAAGATGAAAGCCGCATTGCGGCAAGCTACGAGGAATCAGATCAGCGCCGAGCATCGATGGCTTGTCCGCATTGTGGTCACCGTCAATTCCCTGAATTCTTCAAACATGTTCACTGGCCATCTGAGGGGGATAAACACAATACCAAGTTAGCCATGATCCACTGTGAAAGCTGTGGCTCAGGTTGGTCAGAGGGCGACCGTCTGAGAGCGCTCCGCACTATTGAGTGGCACCAGACAAAGCCGTTTGAATGCTGTGGTCAGCGTCATGTCCCGCTAAATAATTACGAGCAAGCTTGGCACGTCGATGATCAGGCAGCTGTCGGTATTGTGTGGCGATGGTCTGAGTCTGAGCGTCACGCTGTTCATCGAGCAATTTGTCCTGATTGCGGGGCGTTGGGGGTCGAGAATATCCATGCGGGTTTTCAGGCATCCAAATTATTTAGTCCGTGGCAGAAAGATAAACCGTCGGATATTGCTGCTAAATACCTTAAAGCCAAGGGTGATCCAGATAAAGAATTGGCTTGGTGGAATACCCAAATGGGCCTGCCTCATCGACCCAACTACGGTAAACGTCTTCCCGTGGATGAGCTGCTATCGCGAAGAGAGGTTTTTGATGCTGAAGTTCCTGATGGCGTTGCTGTCCTGACGGCGGGCATTGATACGCAGGCTGACCGGTTAGAAATTGAAGTGGTTGGCTGGGGAAAGGATGAAGAGAGTTGGTCTGTGGCATTTGATGTTATCGAGGGTGACCTCGAAACAGCAGAACCTTGGCTTCGGCTTGATGCCTATCTGAAGCAAATATGGCGACGGGCAGATGGACGTGGTTTTACCATCATGGCCGCTTGTCATGACTCCGGCGGTAACCACACGCAAAAAGTCTATGAATTTGCCAAGGAGCGTTTAGGTCGCCGGATATGGGCCATCAAAGGGGAGTCAGCCACTGGTGGTAAGCGTTCTCCTATTTGGCCCAACAAGCGGCCAACCTCTAAAAATCGTTCGCAGTTCCGTCCGGTCATTATTGGGGTTAACTCGGCAAAAGATTCTATTCGCGCCCGTCTTCATCTTGATAAGCCGGGTCCAGGATATATGCACTTTTCAACCGATCGGGATATGGGGTATTTCAGCCAGTTAACGGCTGAGCGCTTGATCATGAAAGAAGCTGCTGGTCAGCGGTACAGCGTTTGGGATCTGCCACATGGTAAAGCTAACGAGGCGTTGGACTGTCGAGTTTATGCTTATGCTGCCCTTGCGGGCTTGTTCCATTTAGGGCTGAAATTAAATACCCGCGCACTGCTGATCGAGTCCGAACCCGATAAAATTTTACATCCTGCTCCACCTGAACAGGAAGAGAAAATCAGTCTGCGTCTGCCGGGTGCCACTATCACTGAACCTGAAGAACTTCAACGTAAACCTCTATATAAACGCCTGGCTCGTTAAAAAGGAATCCCATGTTCGATCCCAACTCCAGTTTATTGGCTGGTGATCTGACGCGTGAGCAATTACGGTCCGCGTTAAAACTGGCACAGCAAGCCTATCTTGAATTATCAACCGGCGGGAAGGGTGTTTCTTTCTCCTACGCACAAGGGGATGGCACCCGCTCAGTGAGTTATCAGCCAACCGATATTGGTCAACTTACCTCCCTTATCCAGCTTCTTCAGGCCCAATTGGGTATCGTTCATCGTCCACGCAGGACGATAAGGTTTAGGTACTGATGAAAAATGAAGTCAGGATACTTGGCCCCAACGGTCAGCCCTTACCCTCTTCGAGCGGTCGCGCATCAATGTTGAATGGCTCCAGAGGCGTTCCCTATGACGCAGCTGATCAATTCAGTGACACGATGGCCAACTGGCAACCGTCATTGTGGTCACCTGATAACGAAATCAATACCTCTCGCGATCAGGTCGTCGCCCGCGTTCGGGATATGGTACGTAATGATGGCTGGGCCTCGGGCAGCGTGACCCGTATTTTGGATAATGCTGTTGGTGCCTCTTTCCGTCCGCTGGCCAAGGTTGATTATCGGACGCTGGCACTGATGACTGGCAATCCTCAATTTGACGCGAAATGGGCGGATGAATATGGGCGAGCCATTGAGGCCGGCTGGCGAATCTGGGCCAATGATCCGGGGCGTTATTGCGATGTGGAAAGAAAGAAAACAGTTTCTCAACTGTTGCGACTTGGTTTCCGCCATAAGTTGATAGACGGTGATGCGCTCTGCGTTATGCAATATCGACCTGACCGCCTTGGCTATGGTCGCGCGCAGTATGCCACGACCATGCAGATCATTGACCCTGATAGATTAAGTAACCCTCAGCAAAATTTCGACATGCTGAATGTTCGCGGTGGGGTAGAAATTGATGAGGATGGGGTACCTATTGCTTACCACATCCGAAAGGCCCACATGGGTGACTGGTGGAGTGGCAAGGAAACCATGACATGGGAGCGCATCCCGCGCGAAACCGACTGGGGCCGACCCATTGTTATTCATGATTTTGATGGTGATCGGGCCTCCCAACATCGGGGGATCAGTATTTTTACACCGGTAGTCCAGCGCCTGAAAATGCTAATCAAATACGATGGGGTAGAGCTCGAAGCTTCTATCCTTAATGCCGTATTCGGTGCATACATCACTTCACCCTATGATCCACGCTTGTTCGAAGACGGATTACATACTGATGATGTGCTCGAGTATCAGGATATGCGCGCTAATTTTCACAAAGATAACCGTCTATCGTTACAAAGTGGGGCGCGGCTCCCCATTTTACCGCCGGGGGAAAGCATCACGACAGTGAACGCTGCGCGACCAAGTAGCAACTTTGCGGCATTTGAAAGCGCAGCATTACGAAATGTTGCTGCCTCACTGGGTATTTCTACCCAACAACTGACCCAAGATTGGTCTGATGTTAACTACAGTTCAGCCCGTTCCGCCATGCTAGAGGCTTGGAAAACCCTGACCCGCCGTCGCGATGACTTTGCGACAGGTTTCGCTCAGCCTATTTTGTCGTGCTTTATCGAAGAGTTGCATGATTTGGGTGAGGTTCCTTTGCCTGATGGTGCACCTGATTTTCTCGCGGCCAAAGCCGCCTATTGCCGTGCGCAGTGGATGGGACCCGGCCGTGGTTGGGTTGATCCTGTGGCTGAGAAGAAAGGAGCCATTCTCGGGATGGAAGCCGGACTCTCTACTCTCGAAATGGAGGCGGCTGAAAACGTGGGTGAAGACTGGGAGGAATTACTAGATCAGCGCCAGCGAGAACGTGAGGCATACATTGAACGTGGGTTGCCGATCCCTACATGGTTGCAAGCTGAAACCTTTGCACCCGATCAACAACAAAAACCGGAGGCACAGTGAATCTTCCACATTTAGCCCAGCGACTCTTTAACACCCCGCTGGCACTTCATCCGCACAAGGCTGAAGTCGTTATGGCGGCATTGACTGACCGGTTCGGATTGACGCGCATTCAGTCTAATACCGATTGGGCCGACGAAGAGGATGATTTCTTTTCACGCAAAGGCCGTGATTGTGGTTATGACGTCATCGAGGGCATAGCAGTTATTCCGATTCAGGGCACGTTGGTGCAAAAGTTAGGCACCCTGCGACCTTATAGCGGCATGACAGGCTATGACGGCATTCGGGCCAGCTTTCTGACCGCAATGAATGATGATGCGGTTAAGGGCATTTGTTTTGACATTGACTCTCCGGGCGGTGAAGTCGCCGGCTGTTTTGATTTGGTCGATGAAATCTATGCTGCCCGAGGCGCTAAACCCATCTGGTCAATCCTGTCCGAAAATGCTTATTCAGCTGCTTATGCACTGGCCAGTGCGGCGGATAAAATTATCGTCCCGCGAACGGGCGGCGTCGGTTCTATCGGTGTCATCGTGATGCATGTTGACTGGTCGCAACGCATAAAAAGTGATGGGGTGCAGGTCACGATAATCACTTTTGGCAGCCGAAAAGCTGAGTCAAACCCTTGGGAACCTTTAAGCGAAGAGGCGAAAAAAGCCATTCAGTCAGATGTTGACGAGATGGGGCGCCTGTTCGTGAGTACCGTTTCCCGCAATCGCGGGATAGCAGAGAGAACCATCAGGGATACCGAGGCGGCCTGTTTCTTGGCCGCAGATGGTGTGCAGTTGGGGTTGGCTGATCAAGTTGCCTCACCTGATGTCGCATTCCGCGATTTATTAACATTGGTTGGAGAAAAGTAATGGCGAAAATTAAAGGATTTTCACACCTGTTTGGCCGTGGGGCCAAAGCATCAGAAGAGACTGAGGACGATAAGGAAAAGTCCAAAAAGGCCAAAGGTCGTCAGGCTGAAGAGGATGAAAAAGATCCTGACGCTGAAGAGGACGCTGACGATTCAAACGATAACCCTGATGATCAGGATGAAAAGGACCCTGATGCCGAGGACGACAGCGATGATGCTGACGCGGATGAAGGGCGTGACGATGACGGTGATGATGATACCGATGACCGTAATGTCAAAAAAGGTCGCAGTGCTGAGCGTCGACGCTGTGCGCGTATCTTTGGCAGCAAACATGCTACAGGGCGCGGAGATTTAGCGGTTTCTCTGGCGCTCAATTCCGGTATGAGTTCTGCTGCAGTGATCCGTGTGCTTGCTTCCACCGCAGTGACAGCACCTGCATCAACCCCTCGTAAACGTTCTTTGGATGAGCGGATGCAGGCCCACGGCAATACACAGCTTGGACAAGACACCGCAGCCGGATCAAAAGGCGCTTCGCTGGTCAATAAAATGACCAATCTTTATGACTCAGTAAAAGGTAAAAAATAATGGATCACTTTGGCCAAAACCCTTTTCAGCCGGGCATGCGCTCATCATTGTTTGTACCGGATCAGTTAGTTGCCGGACCACTACAACTGGTCACTGATACTGTCGTTATTGTTCAGGCGGCTGCAATACATTTACGGGGTACTGTGATGGGTAAAATCACGGCATCAGGCGAATACATCAAGTCAGTAAAAGATGCGGATGACGGCAGCGAAGTGCCGGTCGCCATCCTCGTCGATAATGTGGATACAACGACTACCGCCCAGCGCGGGGGCGTTTATCTGATGGGACAGTTCAATCAGAACGTGATCATTCACGATGCTTCATGGACGTTGATCGAGTTAAAAACGGCACTGCGTTCGTATTCAATCTTCCTCGAAGACAGCATCCAAGCACCCGTTTAAAACCTCATTTTCTTAATTTGCACCCAATGCCATTCATCTGGCAGGGATCTGCTCGTCTTCAATCTTTGTCTGGCGGCTCTGGCTGCCAGCAAATTAAAAGAGATACTTCATGAATAATATTTACGATACCAATGTGTTGGTGGGTCTGGTTCCCAACCTAAAAACCAGCCAAAACTGGTTACTCGATCGTTTCTTTCCCAATGTGGTGACTTATGAAACCGAAGAGGTTTCCATCGATGTTGATATTGGTAAACGTCGTATGTCTCCTTTCGTTTCCCCGTTAGCTGAAGGGAAGCTGGTGGAGAGTCGCAAGTATCAAACCAATACCTTCAAACCAGCTTACATCAAAGACAAGCGCGCGCCTGATTTGCGTAAACCTATCCGCCGCCAGATGGGGGAGCGCATTGGTGGGGAATACACCGCCGCAGAGCGTGAAATGTTAAATATCCAGTTTGAAATGGAAGACCAAATCGACATGATTAACCGTCGTCTGGAATGGATGGCAGCCAACGCGCTGACTAAATCTCAGATTACCGTGGTGGGTGAAGGATTCCCGACAACTGTTATTGATTTTGGGCGCTCCAGTAATCTGACCATCACATTGAGTGGGTCAGATAAATGGCCATTATCTGTAGCCGCAGGCACGACAAATACTCAGCCATCCGATGATATTGAAGATTGGCAAACGCTGATGTTGAAAGAGTCTGGGGCGGTGGCTACTGACTTGGTCTTTACAACCGCCTCATGGAAAGCGTTCCGTCTCGATACCACCATTAAGGACAATGCTATTACCTTCCCAGCATTGAGTCCGTTTGGTAATCAGGTCGATGCCGGTCCGCGCGTCAATAAAGGCGCGGTTTATAAAGGCCGCTGGGGCAACTTTGATTTATGGCTGTATAACGATTGGTTTATTGACCCTGTTGATGGCATTGAGAAACCAATGATCCCTAATGGCGCTGTATTGATGGGTAGTGCTGATTTGATGGGGACTCGCGCCTTTGGTCTCATTCTGGACCCTGCGTTTAATTACGGTCCTTTGGCTTTTGCACCAAAATCATGGGTTATGCCCGATCCTGCGCAGCGTTACCTGTTGATGCAATCTGCTCCGTTGGTGATTCCAAGCCGGGTGAATGCCTCACTTTGTGCAACGGTGGTGTGATATGGCAAAAACACCAAGCAAGCAGCAAGCCAGCATTAACGAACTGGGCGGCTTGCCGCCCGAGTTCGATGCTGGTTCTCAGCAGGAATCGCATGTTGTGACGGATAATAACGAAACACAGCCTGACCCAGATGCGTTAAGAGGTACATCAACTGGGGATGAGTCTCATAAAACACCTGAAATATCAGATAACCAGAGCAATAGTTCTGCTGAACCTGATATTCAGGAACGTACCACAGAGAACGAGACGGAAAGTAATGATCCTTCTGACGACAGTGACGAGTTGGAGGTTGTTGTTGTAAAAGGTCAGACTCTGCGCCATAGCGGGGAAACGCATGCTGAGAATAGCCGTTTATTCCTGCTGCATGAGGATGCTAAACGACTGATTAATCTGGGTGTGGTAGCCGATGTGAAAGCGTTACGTCAGCAGGCGGCTAGCTCGATGGGTCCCTCAGTCACCGTCGATGATGGTGTGAAGATAAATCGGGGTAGCTGATGGGTATCAACTGGGATCAGCATCTTCTCGCCCCCTTGCATTCGGTGTTTGGTGACCCGGTTGATTACCGCCCCCAAGGTGATAAGCCAACTTATACCATCAGCGGCATCTTTGATCGGGCCTATACGACCATCGACACGCTGGATGATGGTAGCACCATTAACACCACCAACCCCGTTTTAGGGGTAAGGGATAGCGAGTTTCATTCACCACCCAAACAAGGGGACCGGGTATTTATTGGCATCGTTGCCAATGAGCCGGTCAATACCTTGTTTGCCGTAGCGGATGTTCAGCCAGACAGTCACGGTGGCAGCAAGCTCATTCTTAATCGGGTAAAAATATGAATACTGCACACGTCAGGCAGTTGGTTGTCTCTGCTATCAAGGGGAATACAGATGCAGAGACTCGCGTTTATTCCCCGCGTGACTGGCCAACCACCGAGGAGATGTATCCGGTTATTCTGGTGCAAACCCTTATCGAGGAAAAGCAGTCATTAGGCCGTAACGCTCCCCAATTCAACACCATCACCACCGTGCGCATTACAGGCCGGTTGCAAGAGTTGGACGGTGAAAATGAGAATGACGGGGCGAATAAGGCAGAGTTGTCGCTTGAGCGGTTGCGAGAACAAATTGAACGAGCGGTAATCAACAGTTACGACCTCACACGCCAAATACAGCAGTTTGCCCGAGTTCGATCAACCATTGATCTGGATTCGAGTGGTGAAGGGCATATGGCTCAACTACTGATGGAGCTGGATATTGAGTATTACCAAGGCCCAGAGGATTTTTACCCCATTGTGGGCGATCCACTGGAGGGCATCGATATCACTATGTCTATGCCAGATGGCACCACTCAACCCGTGGTATCAATAGACCTTTCGGAGTAAACCCCATGATTGTTAAACCCGTAGCCGGTCGCACTGTACGCGACCCGGTTAAGGGCACCTTTTTGCCTGAATCCGGCACTGAGGTTCCTGATAACTCATTTTGGCGTCGTCGTTTAAACGACGGTGATGTGGTGCGCGAACAACCTAAAGAGGTTAACCCCGCACCCGAAACCACCAAAGCGGAGAAAACCAAATAATGACTATTCCCTTTAATAATATTCCGAGCAATCTTCGGACGCCGCTTTTCTTCGCTGAATTTGATAACTCACAGGCGAACACGGCGACAACGACGCAGCGAACGTTAATCATCGGCCAGATGTTGGCTTCAGGCTCGTTACCTGCGGATATTCCGGTACTGGTTTCCTCAGTGGCTACCGTGGCGGGGCTAGCTGGTGCAGGTTCAATGTTGCATGGTCAGATGGCTGCATACTTAGCGAATGACATCGCCGGTGAGATCTACATTTTACCGTTGAGCGATGCGGGGTCCATGGTGGCGGCAACAGGTAAGATTACCGTGACCACGCAGGCATCAGCAACTGGGGTTATCTCTTTGTATATCGCGGGGATTCGGGTGCAAGTCGCGGTGGTGGCGACTGATGAGGTAACGGCTATTGCCACTGCATTAACCGCCGCCATCAATGCCGCCAGCGCCTTGCCTGTCACTGCGGCTGCGGTGGACGCGGTCATCACGCTCACCGCTAAAAACAAAGGTGCCCACGGTAACACGATTGATTTACGGCTGAATTATCTGGGCGGTGCAGGCGGGGAAACAACACCAGATAGTTTGGTGCTGACGTTGACACCGATGGCTGGCGGTGCGGGTGCGCCTGAACTGGATGATGCGCTGGCTAACTTGCAGGACAGGACCTTTGATTTCATTATCAATCCGTACACGGACACCGCGTCACTGAATAAAATCAAAGAGTTCTTGTCAGACAGTACCGGCCGCTGGAGTTATGCCGAGCAGCTCTATGGCCATAGCTTTGCGGCTCAATCTGGGACTTATGGGCAACTGACTGCGGCAGGCGAATTGCGTAACGATCAGCATGCTTCTCTGTTGGGGGTCAACGGCTCTCCGACACCAAGCTATATCTGGTCAGCGGCCTATGTCGGCGCTATTGCGCAAAGTTTGCGTAATGATCCCGGACGCCCGTTACAAACATTAGCGATTAGTGGCGTACTGGCCCCGCCGCTGGCCAGTCGCTTTACGCTGACTGAGCGTAATAACCTGCTGCACAGCGGGATCTCCACAGTCACTGTGACGGATGATGGGACAGTTCAGGTGGAAAATATCATTACCACCTATCAGAAAAACAAATATGGCGCGGAAGATGACAGCTATTTACAGATTGAAACCTTATTTTTGCTGATGTTTGTCACTCGCTTCTTGCGTACTCAGGTCACGTCGAAATTTGCCCGCATGAAATTGGCGGCTGATGGTACCCGTTTCGCCCCCGGTTCGGCCATTATCACGCCAAATATTATCCGAGCGGAGTTGATTGCGCAGTACCAGACACTGGAATTCAACGGCTATGTGCAGGATGCCAAAGGTTTCGCCAAGGGGTTGATTGTCGAAAAGAGCGCCAGCAACCCGAACCGAGTGGATGTGCTGTGGACGGGCGTCTTGATCAATCAGCTGCGTATCTTCGCCGTTCTCAACCAATTCCGCCTTCAGGCATCAGCATAAGGACGCATTATCATGGGTGATACTTCCAATCGCCTCGCGGGGACAGCGTATGTCACCGTTGACGGTCTGACTATCATGGTGGCGGGGCAGTTCAAGTACAGCCCCTCAAAATTTAAGCGTGAAACACTGACGGGAATGGATGGGGTGCATGGTTATAAAGAAACCTTTAACGCCCCGTTTATTTCCTGCCAAATCCGCGACAGTGGCGGCACGTCGATCAGTGACCTTAACGATCAGACCAATGTCAATATTGTCTGTGAGTTGGCTAATGGTAAAACGATTATTGGCAGTGGTATGTGGTCGGTCAATACTCAGGAAGTGGACAGCACCGAGGCAACCGCTGATATTCGCTGGGAAGGTGGCTCGGTATCAGTGACGGAGAACTAAGATGTCTGAACTGGAACGCACTAAAACAATCACGCTTGTTAAACCCATTTCTCATGAAGCCACTAAAACCACCTATGAGTTTATCGAACTCGGTGAGCCGGTATTGCTGCAAGTTCAGCAGTTTTATGACGAACAGGCGAAGTCAGGCGCCCTCAGTGCAATGGGGATGCTTATTTCGCTGGTGTCGAATGTGCCGCGTGAAGCGATCAAAAAGATGGCCTTTACCGACTATAAAGCCTGTGAGGTCTACATGATGAGTTTTTTAGCCTACTCCCCCCAGAGGGAGGGTGGGGTAACGAACTCGCAGATGTGACTTATTACTATGGGTGGGGGCCAGCAGATGCTTGGTCCCTGACCTATAGCAGGCTGCAGTGGTGGTATCAGCAAGCGGTCAGAATTAACAAGGTTAAGGCGGGTAAAGATGGGTAATGCATTTGATTTTGAACTGACTGCGTCAGATCAGGCATCGGCCTCCATTCAGCGCATCGAAGAGGCTGTTAAAAACCTCCTTCCCGATCTGGATAAAACGCGCGAGGGCCTTAAGCTGGGTGGGCAGGAGTCGACTGAAGGTATTGATGATCTGAATACTCGCCTCAAAGGAATGGGGCAATTTGCGCGTGACGGGGTGCAGTTTATCGGCGATCTGGTACCGCCCCTTAAAATGGTCGGTGGTTTAACTTTCGGGCTGGGTGGCGCTGCAACGGTTATCAATGTTGTAAAAAACAGTTTGAGTGATTTTGCGAGCACGGGTTACCGCATCGAAACCACGGCTAAAAATATCAGTATGACAACGCAGGCTTTTCAGGAGCTGACGGGGGCCATGATTGAGAACGGCACCGAGCGCAAAGAGGCGGAATCGTCATTAAGTGGTTTGTTCTCACAGGCTAACGATGCGGCACATGGACGCAACGCTGGTTTTCTCGCCATATTATCTCAGGCAGGGATCGGGATCAGCGAGACAAAAGAGGGGTTGGCTGATGTAGATAAATTGGTGACTGACCTCAATAAGCATATGCAAACGCTGTCTCCTGGGCAGCAGGCTCTGTTCGCCAGTAAGTTGAACCTCCCTCCCGAGTTATTGAGTTTATTGCGCAAAACAACTAATGAGGTTAAGCAACTTAAGGATCAGGCTCAAAGAGACGGCTTAATTATCAATGAAAATGACTTAAAGAATGCGGCTGTTTTGAAAGACGAATTTAACCGCACCAGCGCGGCATGGGATGGGCTGATTAGCCGTATGCGTGCAGGGACGGGGGCGTTAATGGCGGGGAGTGGCACGGGCGAAAGGTTAAAACAGCGCCGGTCTATCGTGACCACCGATCAGGGAAAAATTGATCGGATGAGTAATGATGATGATTTTAAGTCAAGATTAGGCTATTTCGATAAGTTAGCGCTTAGCATGGGGACGCTGACAGATAGCCTGCGCGAAAAATATCAAAATGAATACGGGTTAAAAGATCGTGTTGAGGGTTTTGCCTCCGATGTATCGGGAATGAGGGCACCACCGCCGATCAATACACCTTACGCGCTCCCTGGTGAAGATCAGCAACAGGTGAGACTAAAGCAGTTAGAGTCGCAGTATAACCTTCCACCTACGATCCTTGATCGTGTCTATCAGGCGGAGTCTGGTCGCGGAAAAAATCTCCTGTCTCCGAAAGGGGCGCAGGGACCGTTCCAGTTTATGCCGCCAACAGGTCGGGATTATGGCTTAAATTCGATGGATGACCGAATGGACTTCAATAAATCCAGCGAAGCGGCAGCCAAGTATCTTTCTGACTTGCTTAAAATGTTTGACGGGGATGTCAATAAGGCCGTTGCTTCTTATAACTGGGGGCAGGGGAATGTCAAAAATTACGGGTTGGGGCAAGCTCCCGCTGAAACACGCAACTACCTCCAGAAGATCATGCCGGGTTTGCCTGCTATTCATCCTCAGCCAGGCGAGTTAACCACCGCTCCCTCTGATATCAACGCGTTATCGCCAGCATCCATTAACTCATCCCAGCAAAGTGGAAGAGACATTAATGATATCACCCAAGATAGGGGGGGAGAAAAGTCGGAAATTGAAATTACGCTGATTACGGATAAAACGGGGGAACGCCAAAAAATCACCGCACAAAAAGGGGCGAAGATATCAACATCAATGAGTTACCCCTCGTGATACACAAACAACACCCTCGCCCTGGCGGGGGTTTTTATTTTCAGGGGGCCTAGATGTCACTGATCAGTAACGCACTTTCGGATTTATTAGGTACGGGCGGTGATAGTTGGCAATGGTCTGAACACCTCCACCCTGCATCTTTCAGGGGGGTACCCTTCGCCGTAATGACTGCGGAGGGTGTTTTCGGTCGTCGTCAGGCTATTCATGAATACCCTTATCGCGATACTGCATGGATTGAGGATTTAGGCCGTGCCACTCGCCGCATGACTATCCGTGGTTTTCTTATTCAGGGTAGCGGCCTTTACAACGCGCCCGACGTTATGACCCAGCGCGATTCATTGATCGCGGCCTGTGAAATGGCCGATACCGGAACATTAGTACACCCAACGCTGGGCGAAATGACGGTCAGTATTCCTGAAAGCGGTCTTCGTCTGAATGAGGGGGCTGAGTCGGGGCGTGTTTTCGAGTTTACGCTCACGATCATCGAGTCGGGTTTGCGGGTGTTTTCTGTCACCAGTTCAGCAGATGCCGTTTCGTCTATTCAGTCGTCATGGTTTGGTCTAGCCTCCAAATCCGTGGCGACATTCATTGCGACGGTCAAAGGTGAGATCCGCTCTGTCACTCAAACCATCAAAACACTGAAAAGTACGGCAGCATTTTGGGTCAATATGGTGAATTCAACCACCAGTGAGGCAACAAATCTGGGTAATGTACTCCGCTCAACGCTTGGACGTGATCGTTATGGCCGTTTTAATCACGGTACGGTTGGGGGGAGTGTATCAGGGGCCACGGCATCGGTAAGCACACAGAACGACACAACGAACCTGTCCGCGCTGGTGGCTCAACGAATGGCGGTTTCAGTCGAGGGGCGAGCCTCTCTCGCTGATGCGACTGATACATTCAAAGAGGCCGCGACGATTGAGGGGCATGCTAATGCTGCGTTAGCGGTCGTGAATGCCATATTGGACAGCGGAGCCAGTACCCTTGATTTAATCCGTATGATGCAAGAATTAACGGCCATCCATGACGATACTTTTCGACCGAACCCCAGCGACAACAGCACCGCAGATGCCAGTTATCAGCTCATTATTGTGTTGTGCGCCGGTGCGATGGTGTTTGCCGCTTCGCAATATCAACCTGAAAGCTATGACGATGCCGTCGATATATTGACGCGGGTTTGTGATGTTGTGGATAGCGCGGCGCTCTCTGCTGCTGATACCGGTAATGATGACGTGTATCAAGCATTAATTGAGTTGCGGGAGTCTATCGTCACGTTGCTACAGCAAACGGGGGCGAACTTATCCCGTGTTGGCGTCGTCAGTTTTAATCGTTCATTACCTGCGCTTAATCTGGCCAACAGACTCTATCAGGATGCACGGCGAGGTGATGCGTTAGTGAAAATGGCTAATCCTGTTCATCCGGCATTCATGCCCACTCGGTTTAAGGCGTTGAATTCATGAGTGATGACCTGACGTTGCGCATTGGCAATAAGCTGATTACCGGCTGGGATAATATCAGGGTCACTCGGAGCATCGAGCGGCTACCCAGTGATTTCAGTCTGTCATTGATGGACCTTTATCCGGGGAGTGATAACCAGCAGTGGGTCAATCCGGGAGATGCTTGTATCGTTAATTTGGGTGATGACGTTGTGCTGACGGGGTACATTGACCGATGGGCTCCCATGATCAGTCGTAACCGTCGTGAGGTTAGAGCAACCGGCAGGAGTAAGTGTCAGGATCTGGTTGATTGCTCCGCTGAGTGGCCTAATAACGTCATCAGCCAATCGACAGCCCTGCAAATCGCCCAAAAGCTGGCTGCGCCTTACGGTATTGTCGTATCAACCGACGTGACCGATTTAGATATTGTGCCTCAATTTACCTTGAACTGGGGGGAATCTCCCCAAGAGATTATTGACCGCATCACCCGCTGGGCCGCGTTATTGTATTACGACCAGCCGGATGGCAATTTAACGCTGACTCGAGTGGGTACCCGTAAAGCGTCCAGCGGGGTAGCACAAGGTGTCAATATTGAAGATGCCGCGTATAACGCCGGTATGGATCAACGCTTTTCTGATTATACCGGCGTCTCCATGTCTGTTAACCCCCTCGCTGAACAGTCGCCCTCCGGTGGGTATGACGCCTTAACTCTGGCCAGAAGTCGCGATCCACAGGCGGCAAAGATGCGATATCGCAACCGCATTATTATCGTTGAAAGCACGTTGAATTCTTTTAACAAAGCTCAGGACTGTATTGATTGGGAAATGAATCGACGCTATGGGCGCTCTAAAGAGTTATTGGTGACAGTCGATAGCTGGCGGGATAAAAACGGCAAGTTATGGGAACCCAATACGCTAATCCCAATTGATTTGCCTGTCTTTGGTCTAAAGGATGAACTCTGGCTGTTATCTGAGGTGACTTACCTCAAAGACGATCACGGTACTGCTGCGCAAATGGTACTGATGCCCCCCGAAGCCTTTACCGTCCAGCCTTACGAATTTTATTCCAATGTTATAGAGCTTAACCAACGATGAGCGAATCAGGGCAACTCTCCAAATTATACCGGCAAATAAAAATGATGATCGGCGTTGGTCGGGTGACGGGCAGCAATGATGGCGGCACCGTTCAAACTGTTCAATACCAAACGCCGCTTGAGGTACGTGATGACACCCCAAGGCTGGCTGAATTTGGTTTTTCGTCCGGGTTACCCGCTGGTACGGATGTGGTTATCGGGTTTTTAGGTGGCGACAGGTCAAGCGCAGTCATTATTGGTTCAAACCACCAGTATTTTCGCCATGCGTGGTTAAATCCGGGGGAAACGGTGATTTACTCGCAATGGGGGCAATACATCAAGCTCACTGAAGCTGGCGTGATTATTGAGGCTAATGGCCAGCCGGTCACGGTCAATAATGCGACTGAGGTGACGATTAATGCTTCGGAAAAAGTGCGGCTAAATACGCCTTTGCTGGAGGTCAGCGGCGATATTATTGATAACGCTGGCAGCAATAGCACCACACTGAAAACCTTGCGCGAAGCCTATAACACCCACAATCACCAGCTTAAAAATGTTCAGGGTGGCAGTTCGACATTAACCAGTGAAGTGACGGGGAAGGTGGTTCAATGACAACCGACATCAAAACAGTTTGGGAGCCAGACAAATTGCTGGGCGACTGGCAAACAGGCGGTGGTGGGTTGCGGGATGGTGATGATTTAGAAACGGCTATTTTGATTAGTTTGTTCACGGATCGGTTGGCCCGTGCTGATGATGCTATCGAGAGCGATGACCGCCGAGGGTGGTGGGGGGATACCGGTTCAGAGTATCCGATAGGCTCCCGTTTATGGTTACTTCGTCGCGAAAAACTTACCACTAAAGTTGCACTAAAGGCCGAGGACTATGCTAACGAAGCCGTTGCGTGGCTACTTGATGATGGTGTTGTGACCGCCATAAGTGCCAATGCTCAGATAGTGTTCCCCAATAGACTGAATCTGATCATCAGCTATCAACAACCAGCTCAATCAGAGGCTTCTGTTAAATTCTCATGGGTATGGGAGACCTAATACATGCCATTTAATCGCCCCACATTAAGCGAACTGCGCCAGCGTAATCTGTCTTATATTCAATCAGAGCTCAAAACTGGCGGTAATTTATTACGTTTTTCCAATATCGGCGTGATCAGTGATGCAGATGCAGGCATGGCACATCTGCACTACGGTTATCTGGATTATATTGCGCTGCAATCCACACCTTATAATGCTACTGATGAATATCTTGCTGCGTGGGCCGCGTTGAAAGATGTGTTTCGCAAACCCGCCAACCCTGCAACCTCTTCGGCTGTCGAGTTTAGCGGGACTGCAGGTCGCGTTATTGCCGCTAGCAGCCTTTTGAATCGGGCTGATGGTTATCAATATCGCCTCGATAATGAGTTAACGTTGGGTGCAGGCGGTACTGCCACCGGCTCAATCACTGCCGTTCTCCCTAGCGTACTGGATGACACGACTGGCGGCGGCGTGGCAGGAAATGCGGATGCTGGGACATCTCTGACATTGGATGTGGCCATTGATGGTGTTCAATCGGTAGCAACTGCGATAATTAAAATATCTGGCGGTGCGGATATTGAATCAGAAGATGTTTTTCGTTCCCGTATGTTACTGGCTTATCAAAATACGCCCCAAGGCGGCAATGATACCGATTATCGCGGCTGGGCTTTGGCGGTGCCGGGGGTGACTCGTTGCTGGGTGAAGCGCCGCTTACAAGGCGTTGGCACGGTCGGTATTTATATTATGTGCGATGGCAATGATTCCGGTGGTTTTCCGATCGGGACGGATGGGGTTTCACAGCTCGAAGAGTGGGGGGCAGTGAAAGCGACGGGTGATCAGGGGCGGGTCGCTGATCACGTTTACCCCTTACAGCCCATTATCGCCATCATTTATGTTTGCGCACCGGTCGCCGCGCCTGTCAATTTTGTTATCAGTGGTATACCTACGGCATCCAGTGAAACAACCTTGGCAATTAATACGGCTATTGATGAGGTTTTTTTTACCGAGGGCGAACCAGGCGGGAAAATTTTACTGTCGTCACTGCTGCTGGCCATTGGTGATGTTACGGGGACCAGTGGTTTTATTCTTGGCTCTCCGACGACAAATATTCAGCTTGAGGCTGGACAACTACCTGTCCGGGGCACGGTGACCTACCTATGAGTCGTTATTCTGTGAATGAGTATACCGCCGCGCTTCAGGCACTGATGCCTGTCGGTCTGGTTTGGCCTCAGCAACTTAACGGCGTTCAAACCAGTACGTTACGCGCACTAGCTCGATCTTTCCAACGCAGTGATGAAGATGCGCGTGATTTGCTCGATGCGGCTTTTCCATCGACAGCGACCGCAATGCTGCCTGAATGGGAAGCAACACTCGGGTTACCTGATTTATGTGCAATAGGTGAGATAGACAGCATTGTTCAGCGTCAGAGGGCCGTGGTATCCAAGCTGTTCGGCATAGGTGGTCAGTCTGTTGCGTATTTTATCCGTGTTGCTGAGGCATTAGGCTACACCATCTCAATAACCCAATACAGGCAGGCATGTGCTGGGATGTCGGTTTGTGGTGATGCTTTGAATGGCGATGAATGGCCTTTTACTTGGTTGATTACCGCACCAGAAACCACCATCAATTATGCTCAGTGTGGTTTAACGTATTGCGGTGATCCGCTGCGTTCGTGGGGAAATAAACAACTTGAATGTCGATTAACCGTATTAAACCCCTCTCATACCATTCTTAAATTTGGTTACGTTAATTAAATAATTACCCTTTACCCATTTGTTTAACGCCTTCACTGGCGAGGATTTTCTATGCAAAAAATTGGTGATATACCGAATACGCGTGCGGACAGTAATGGTGAATTTACTGACGGCAATGTTGCGGGTGGAGTGCCGCCAACGATATTACCTGCAGAGTGGTTGAATACTATTCAGCGCGAATTAATTAACATCTTAGCGGCCGCTGATATTGAGCCAGACAGCGATCAATTCGATCAGGTCGCCACTGCTGTCTCTAAATTAATCACTGACGGCGGCTTTTTAAAAACAGTCAATAACCTTGTGGAAATTAAAAACGCCGGTGCTGTCGCGCTTGCGACTACTCTCGCCAACCTTGGTTTAAGCGACGTTGCACATTTACCGCAATTAACGGGCGTAGTGGGTACCTCCCGTAATGCAAAGATGAGCGTTACGGCTGCATCTGCAACGGCTACTTTCACCGCTGATGAGTTAATAGTGCAAACGGCATTAGGTGGACGCCAATACAAGCTGAGCAATTTCAATAAAACAATTAACCTTGCGGCCATCGGCGCTGGCGGCATGGACACTGGCACCGCTCCGACAGCTGGCTTTGTCGCGCTATATGCGATCTATAATCCCACAACTCAAGCATCAGCATTACTTGCAGTTAATGCTACGTCAGTGCTAGCCCCAGAAGTATATTCTGGCGCAAATATGCCAGCTGGTTACACGGCGTCTGCGCTGGTCAGTGTGTGGCGAACTGCAAGCAGTCAATTCACTATTGGTTACCAGTTAGATAGGAATGTTTCATTCCCTAGGATCACAGTACTAACAACGACAACGGGAACGACTCCGCTATTGCCGATAAACATGCCAAATTACATACCCATAAATGCTAAATATTGCAGCGTAGATGGCGCACTGGGAACATCGACTAACGGTGTTGTTGGAATGGCATTTTCCTCATCCATTTCAGGGATCGGCTGGAGAGCAAGCGCTATGACAACTACGGCGGGTTATGGGTCTACTTATGTAGCCATGAATATTCCAATAATTACCACGCAAACCATTTATTACTCAGCTAATGCAACGGTTGGTACTTTGAGTAATTTTGCGTCTAATTTAGTTGACTATGTATTTTAACTGGAGAGTTGTATGGATATTTTATATGTGCAATTTTCTGATGAAACAGAAACGGTAATTGTTAGCTGGTTCTGTTGCCAACAATCACCGGAATATTATCCTTTCTTAGGTGAGGTTTATGCGAATGACCTAAGATATATTACATATTTTGAATCTCTTCCTGAGTGGTTAAAACCACTATTGCCTCAACCTATATATCTGTAGGTTTACCGGGCAGAAATGCCCGGTTATTATTTGAAAATATTACCATGCATCTTAAGGTATTCAATGCCAAATTGATGCGATGAGTAATCAGTTAAATGTGACCAATCCCTATACACTGGATAGCCATTAATGTCAGTTTTACATACCCCATATGAGCATTGTAAATCATACATGTTTATTAAAATCAAGGAGGGAAATTTATTTTTTAACCGTAAAAACATATTATCAATCCAAATCCTATATTCGTCATTTTTATAATTACTATCGAAATCACAGGTGGATTTTAATAATCCTCTTGATTTGTATTTTTTCATCACACAAGAGTTTTGCTGTATTTTTGCCAGATAGAATGGATTTTGATTTTTATAAGCGTCAAAAATCCCAATGATAATAATTGGTTTAGCGTTGCTATTAATTATTTTAGTTATGGAGCTTTCAAGGCCTTTCTCTAGTTTTTCCTTTGCTTCGCTGGTGTTGGCGTGATTTTCATTACTAATATATCTCCCCCACGTTTGACTTATAATTACATACTGATAAAACCCTTTTTTGATTTTATTGTAATTTTCATTAGTTCTATTTGTACATATATTTTTTTCAGATTGGTCATCACCTTCTACAGCTAAGCATCCACCAAGTGAACTTGATTCTAGTGATATATCATTATCTTTAATGATAGATTTCAAAAACTGCCAAGAATGATCAGAGTATGAGTCTCCCATGACAATCGCGGATTTTTTTGCACCTTCATTAAAGTGACAATTAAGCATTATTAGACTTAAATTCTCTACATTGCATTCATTTCTTATTCTATCCATCCAATTGTATTGAATCGTTTTATTATGAACCAAGTTCATATAGCTGCTACCTAATCGCGATGGAATGCCACTAGTAGCTTTACTTTTATGGTTCAGTGTGGATACAAGGATATATGGTATTAGCACTAAAACTACTAAAGTTTTCCAGAAGGATAATGAGTTTTTTCTTCTGAAAAAAGTCTCAACATAACGATAAGAGACAATAGCAAGTAAGAATGATAAAAGTAACGCTAATGAAATAACGCTCCATGTTTCTTTTATACTTAAGTTTCTAATAAATGCCAGTACCGGCCAATGCCAAATATAAAGAGAGTATGATATCAACCCAATGAATACTATTGGTTTTATCGATAATATTTTTGTTGCAAATCCTTTGTTTTTTGAACCACCCAAATATATTAAAATGGCAGAGCTTAAACAAACGAGTAGTGCATATTTATTTGGGTAGAATTCCAAGATTCCATCACTAACCCCGATAGAAACAATGATTACAATGCAACAAAGCCCAATAATCGAGTTTAACCACTGCGGAATTCTGTCAACCTTCAACACTCCAATAACAGCTAAAGACGAACCAATGAGCATTTCAAAAATACGACCTGAAAAACTATAGTAATACTTCAGTGAGTTTTTATCGTTAAAAACAAAAGATAGTTTTTTTATTCCATCTAATTGTATTGAAACTGATCCGAAATGAATTCCTATTATCATCAATGCTGTGAATGGTAATATCCAATATGCCCATTTTTTAATGTTAAGTAATTTAAAAAATAAAAACATTAAAAAAGGAAGCAATAAATACCATTGCCACTCAACAGATAATGACCACGTATGCAACAAAGGCATAATGCTTACATCATCTGTAAAATATCCATTATTCAAATTGGAGAAGTAATTGTTTGATAAAAATGAAGATGCGTATCTTAGACTGTTGGTATACTTTAAATAATCATCAGGAAGATATGTTAGTGTAGTTATTATTGTTACTACAATTATTAAAGCTATGAAAACAGGCTGTAATCTCCATAATCTTCTTTTGAAAAAATCAACAAAAGAAAAATCACCCTTTTCTAATCCATTTTTTATACCTAATGTTATCAAATATCCTGATATTACAAAAAAAACATCTACACCAACAAATCCAGAATTAACACCGAATATTTTAGCATGAAAGAATAAAACAAGTATTACAGCTACGGCCCTTAATCCATCAATATCAGGTCGGTATTTGGGGTGCGACAAATGAGGGGTGATTTCTTTCATTGTTTTTTTAATGCCTTTTCAAATCGCTAAAATTTTATTTATTTATGAAGTTATGTAATGCAATACTAAGCGACTAGCTACGACTCTTCAAGGCTTTCCAACTACGTCTAAGGTTGAAACCAATCATCAGCGCTTTCCCACGTTTCTTGCAAAATATCCTGAATCACTTCTTTGTCGTGAGGCAGCCTACCTAACACGCTCCACCCGTGGATCAGCGTCTTCAGATGCCAGAAGTTGACGTTATGGAGCCACCGTTAGCTGAAATGTAAAACACAAAACCGGGCTTAATCGCCCGGTCTGATTTTTTTAATTCTACAGTTAGTATTAGAAGTTATATTTAATTCCTAACATCACTGCCGTATCGCTGTAACCTTTATTGCCTACTTGCTGTCCAACATTACCCCAGACATTCAGTTGCTTATCCAATTGCCCCTCAACGCCCACTTTTACTTCTGCAACATTTGCTGCACCGTCTTGTTTCACGGTCACGCCATCCATAGTAGTACCAAAATCTTTAGTATTGTGGATCCAATTTGCTTCAATAAACGGCTGGAATACACGGTCTTTACCTTTATCCTGATCGCTGTAGCCGTTCATAAAGGCTTTTACACCCAAGCGGGTCTGAATATTACCATCACCTTCTCCAGACACATTCGTTCCGTTGGCTTCTTTATGGTCGTCAGCTTTCACACCCATCCAGGTAACTTGTGCTTTAGGCTGAATGAAGTAGGTGGCATTCTTAGCGGCATTTTCACCCACTTTAAAGGTATAACCACTTTCGACAGAAGCTGTTACCCCTTTGGATTTGTATTCTTCAGCAGCTAAGTTCTGGCCTTCAACGTTATTGTTGAACCAACTGTATTGCACCCAACTGTCGACATACAGTCCAGATTTATCTTCGTTGTTAGCGTACCAAGTTCCGTATACACCCGCGCTGTAACCGTCGATTGAACCTTTAGCATTGTAGCCGGATATCCGTGAAACAGTTGTACTTTTGCTATTACCATACCCAGCCATAACACCCAGATGGAAGCGGTCCGTTGTATTGCTGCTCCATTGAGCTATATCACCGCCCAATTGCACGACATAACGATTAGCCTGTGTACTCAGTTGGCCTGATGTATCACGAGAGCGGTTGTGACCACCTTCGTTACGTAACCACAGGCTGGTTACTTTACGTTCACCAGTCAGCACATCAATGTACTGGGTTTCACCTAAACGATCATGCAAACGTGTGACGAACATATTATTTGCAGCTGCTAGGTTAGCTGTGTAACTGCTTGCTTCCGGACGTTCTACCATCAGGGATGGTTCAATTGGATCAGTAGGGTCAATTGGATCAGTAGGGTCAACTGGATTAGTAAGGTCAACTGCGTTGGTCAAATACCAGTTACTGGCATTGGTCCCTACCCCCCTAATCAGAGAGTAATCATAAGCTCCTGCCACAATACGACCATTCTTTACGAACTCGCCATCAGATAATCCATTAACCTGAATCAATTCAATGCCATTTAGTGTTGTAGCCCCAGACCCACCCGCATTAGTTACACTGACGAGGGTATTACCAGACGTATTACCCTCTACAATCATTTTATCGGTTATTGAGTTGTCGTCATTTAATTCAGTGTTAAATAGCAAGTTGCCATTGTTGCCGATATAGTCTCCATGCACGGTTAGTACATCACCAGCGACTGGATTTGAAAAGTTAATTGTGCCAGCGTTCGTTAACCCAGCGACATCAGAACTGGCTACCATATTCCAAATAGCGCTATTATCAAGAGTCACCTGACCACCATTACGCGCAAGACCATTCCATTGGGTATTGCTAAGACTAAGATTAGCTTGGCTACCCATACCTGCTTGTATATCACCATTTAAAACCATATCGCTAGCATCGAGATTAACGATACCAAAATTCGTTAGGGCAGCGTCGGTATCTGCATTTATTAATATGCCATTGTTAATAACGCTACTGTTATTTAGTGTGGCATTTATTGTTCCACCGAGAGCATTAAACGTTTTACCATTCTGACTGTGTATATTCACATTTTGCTGATTCATAGTCATAATTGCTTGTGTATTGCTATTCACTGCATCAGCATTATTTCCACTGGTAGTGATATTAGTATTAGTTACATTGACTGTAGTTCCACTATCATTAGCCTGAATAGCATACGCATTGTTACCCACAGTACTGATGTTATTGCCCTGACTATTAATCGAACTGGCAGAGTTTGCCATCATCGCCACAGCACCATTATTGGTGGTGCTGACATCACTACCAGAAATATCAACTTGTCCGCCTAAAACTGCTTGGATAGCAGTATTGTTAGCGCCGAGAGTTTTAACCGATGTTCCTGGATTAATAACGATTCTTCCGCCTGGACCTCTTGCACTCACAGCAGTTGCCTGATGAGTGATAATTTGTGTATTTCCACTCACAGTCGCTAAAGATGAGCCATTACCATTAAGTTCAGAAGATACCAGTGCAGTACCAGCCCCAAAGGTTTCAAGGGTACTGTCGATGATATCGAATTGAGTATTTGCACTATTTGTTGTTTCAACGAAGACCGCAGCTGCAGAGGCACCACTGGTACTGGCGTATGAACCAGTCATGCTCCCCCGAGAACCATTTGCTATTTGTAAAGCACTAGCACTTGAGCCCAGGTAAGCACCTGTTGTTGTCAATGTAGAGTTATTGACAATTACTGAACTATTATTAGCAGCTATGCCCTTACCACCCGCACCTGTTACTGAAACTGTGCTGTTGTTCAGTGTGATTTGGCTATTAGAAACAAGCGATATGCCGGACGCGCTTGTTCCTGAAACCGAAATATTTGCATCATCTAAGTTAACACTGGCTGCGGTTTGAGCATATACTCCGTGTGAGCCAATACCTGTCGTTGTTAATATACTTCCGAGCAGAAAATCAACGCGTGATCCCGTCCCAGAGGCATATAACGCATCGGCGGCATTACCACCAGTAATTAATGTGATACCACCGTCAGCAATTAATATTCCGCCATTTGATACCACCGCAGCATGCCCAGAAAAATCGTTAATCAAGCCACTATCTACAACGGTACCGTCTGGAGTATTAATTGTCGTACCGTTTACTACAATTTGAGCTGAAGAAGTGGTTGTTATTGTCGTTAACGCGATGGCAATCAACGTTTTTTTAAAGATTGGCATGGGGATTTTCTCGATGTAAGTAATTTTTGCAGGATTTAAATTAATAAGTGACGTTGCTTTATCATTAAAATAAATTAATGTTATTTTAATAATGGTTATTAACTCTAATTAATATATGGTGTTGGCAGTTCTTTAATATTATTGTTTTGTATTCTAAATATGTGCATGTTGTTATACTTGATAGTCGCGCATCATACACACTATTGCTAGGCTATCTATATGGGATTTAGCGCCCATTTGCGTAGGATTTTTCCTGTTTTTTTTAAATTTAAGCAAAGTGATAAAATTTCCACTACGAATGTCGATTGGAGTGTGTCTTTATATTAATTTTATTAATTTCAATGAAAACAATATTAGTATGGTAGTGTTGTTGGTATATATCAAGATTGAAGGAAAAAAAATAGAGCAGACTGGATTGATATAGATTTACAGTGCATTTATCTATCGTCATATCAATACGCAGCATAAATTCCCCTTCAACTGTGATAGCGGGTTTTGGTGTTAATGTCCTCAATACCCGATTCGATGTAATCCACGTGCCTCTGTAGTTCGCGGATGAGCTTCTTGGCGGCATCTAAGCGGATTATTACTTGCTGGTCAGGGTAGTTCTCAGGTTCAATCTGCCTGAACCCAGTTAGGGTATCAGTGAAGGATGAGCGCATTATGATGAACTCACCAAAGGCGCTGTGAGCTGTCTCAAATGAAGTCAGTTCCCTCATTCCTGTGAATTCATCTTTAGGATTTCTTGCCATACAAACACCCTTCATTTAACTGTTTGTATATACAGTATTGAATTTTATTTCAGTTGGGAAGTCTTTCTGCAAAACTATTTTTCTTTACTTAATAATCATATAGTTACGATAGCTGGTTTTGCTAAGAAAAATGAAATAAAAAAGCCAGAAACCACTTTGGAATCATTTGGTTGCTGGCTTTTGGTCTATCTACTGTTGCGTCATATGGGCTGGTTCGAAGCGGCTGATTTGATTATCAAAGGCACCGAAGGCGCTATTCAGGCTAAGACAGTGACTTACGATTTCGAACGTCTGATGGACGGCGCTAAACTGTTGAAATGCAGCGAATTTGGCGACGCCATTATTCAGCATATGTAATTGCATATTGAGTGCAATATCTCACGGAGGCTTCGGCTTCCGTGTGTTCTTAATGCCCGCCTAACTGCCCCTGAAAAACCTTTCTGCATTTGTACGAATAGTCTGCCAGCACCCGAACAGCCGAATTAATCCAGCTATGACCCCGGATCATCATTAACTGAATATGAAGTGCCTGAGTTCGCTGGCACTACATGGGAGGATAGTGGGTTGTATGCACTGGTTCTCAATCATTACTGTAATACGTAAAAATAATAAGAATCATTATCAACATGGAGTAAACAAATAAGATAATTTCATTGATTACGAAAACTAATGAATCAATGATTGGGGCGGCTATTGCAAGTGATTAAAAGCAATGCTCGTATCGTCCATCACTTTGGGGGGCGACTAATCAAGGAGGAAGTTACGATGGAATATATTTTAAGCTTATTGTTATTTAGTGCGATTCCGGTATCTCAGGGCCCTATGGTTCAACCATGTAATTCATCCACCATGTTGGAGGCACGTTGTATTGTTGATGAATTAGGGCCAGATGTTGGCTCTGATGAGTATAAACGCTGCCAAGCTAGAGGCGGATGCAATTATCATTAAAGAGTACGAAGCTTCCCTATTGTGGGAGGCCATCGAATCGATACTTTTGCACAATTTGAGATACAAATAGCGCATGCGTTAATCCATGATGTTTGAACATCTTCTTTGTCTACATTGGGGACGGAACCCCAATGTAGACTTATTGCATTTGAAAAGGTTATGTAGTGCTAATGCCTATATATATATGGGCTTCCTCCGGACTTTTATAAGCCTCAAAATCAGTAAGGAAGCTACGACTTATCTTGGGGTGTTTCTCAAAATAAGACCAGATATTAGACCAAGTGTGAATAATCGCATCGGGCATGACCCCTTTGGCTTCAAAAACGAGATATTCTCCAGCTTCAATGGCAATGTTTTCAAAATCGCTGTTTGGCTTATCAACAGATACGCCAATGGTTAAATCATAGAAGCCGGTAGCGTCAGATTCATAAGCCGAGTAAACGCCAAAAATAGGAGAGTCTGGTAGTCGTGTTGTGATACGTTCTGCCACCCCCTCTGAATAGAATTGTGTCCATAGCCCTGGGATTCTTGCACTTTTGGAATTGAATTCATTGATATTTTTTGTACGTACACAAAGCCCCGCCACACAGAAGCATTTTATATATTCAGACTTCGGTTTCATAATGATTATCTTCCAATGTAAATTGGGATTATATCCTAAATTGACGCTAGGATTTTTGATTAAAAATCGTAAGAAAAATCACAGTAACTATAATTATTGATGCTAATAATTAAACATCGCAGATTCTTCTGACATGTTAAGCATATGGGAAGTATGTTTTTATTAGGCGGTGTTGAATGCGATATTAACAATAGCATATTCGTTGGTTTGAAAAATGCAACGTCAGACGGTTCGTGCCATAAGCCAGAGGGAATTTGTTTTTATCGCCCACAAAGCGCGACGAAGTCGATGTTAGCTTACCTTGCCATTTCGGCCTATGGGGCCCCGAACAAGAATTTGTGATATGGGATATTTCCCCAAGCATAGGCTATCAATGTTAAGGGAGGCTTAAGAGTTGAGTTTGTTTGAAAAGCATAAGGCCAAGCTTAATTGGCCAGCCTAATCATGCATGTAGCAAGTGATTTTCGCGTTAACTGGATCTGCAAGAATGGACTGTTCTATATAGATTCGCTGATAACTCTCGATACAAGAAAATTCCTACAAAAATAGGCTTGGTCTCTGATATTAAAAATCAACAGAAAGGCAATAATGTACTTATAAAATAATACACAGTCCTTGGTGAGAAGCATCACGGCTCTGTTTTTCGTCGTATCTAGCCATTATTGATTTTGTGTGGTTTATAACCACATATGGATATATGAATGAAACAGCAACTTGTTAAATTAACTGTATTATCTTCTTTGATTTTTAGCATTGCTACGGCATATGCCGCGCCCCCTGTCGCTGAATTGAAAGTAAAAGGCACACTTAAAGTCCCTACATGCGATGTCAGTGCGCCTGATAATGGTATTTATAATTTCGGTAAGATAAGTTCAACTAAAGTGTCCAGTTCTGGTGTTGCGAATTTAACTCCAATGACTAAAAACTGGGTCGTCACATGTGATGCAACAACCTATTTGAATATAAAACCGACAGATAACCGCGATGACTCTATGTATCCACCAAGCACAAGTACTTATGGCTTAGGTATGGTGAATAGCACTGGAAAAATAGGCAGTTACACGCTTGTTTTACAAAATGCTTTAGTCGATGGGATTTCATCAAAATTATTTAGTGCTTCAACTGGAACCTTTACCGCTGTCACAGCAGCAACGCTGTATAAGAATGGTCAATCTACGGGTTGGGCATCTGCGGATAATACTCAGTCAGCGGGTAGAGTCTTCAGTGCAGATATTATCGTTAGCCCTATGTTAGCACCGACTTACATAATGAAGGGTCCTATTACGGAAGATACTGAACTCGATGGGTCAGTAACACTAAACTTTGCCTTTGGCATCTAAGAACAAACGTTACCGTATTTTAAGGCTCACTTCGGTGGGCTTTTTGCATTTGAAGGATAGGGAATTACAGGTTTTAGTCTGTCTGAAAACGATCGGCGGGAATGATTCCCGCCATCTAATAATTATGTCTATACAAAAGGCGGCTCATTTCTTAAGACTTTATCAATAACATTGAGTACTCCTGCGTCATTATTTGATCCAGCCTGATATTTTGCTAATTTTTTAATTCTATCGGGAGCATTTGCCATGGCATGGCTGAAACCGGCGTATTGCAACATTTCAACATCATTACCGCCATCACCAAAAGTGACGACCTCTTCGTCTTTCACTCCCCAAATATTTTGCAGCAACTTGATCCCATTAGCTTTGTGAACCCCTGGGATTATTAAGTCAACAGAGCCATGCCCGCTGGATACTGGCGTCACAATACCGGCTAATTCATGTTCAACGAACGTCATAAAATCGGCTAATTTCTCGTCAGGTAAACTTATGGCGAATTTAAAGGCAGGTTTTGTAACTTGTTTAAAATCATCAATGATTTCGAGACGATGATAGTATTGACTCATCATGGTGTAGAAGCTTTGATCCGATGAAGTGAGCATATGTGCCCCTTCTTTACCGCAAAGAATCACATCCAGATAGGGGATTGGATGCAGTGTTTTTAATACGTTATCGCAATCATCACGACTGATCTCGCCACAAAAAACTTCAGTATTCTGATTGCTTACATAGGCACCATTCTCAGCAACAAAAGCGATTTCATGTGCAATGTCAGGAAAAAATGAAATTAACTGATAATATTGATTACCGCTGGCGACAACAAATTTTATGCCACGTTCTTTTAATTGTGAATATTGCGCACTGAATCTCTTCCGATCAAAACTCATCTGATCGTTGAGGAAGGTTCCATCCATGTCGACAGCAATAATTTTGATGCTCATCTCGTTCTCCTCTTTCACAAACTTTAAATAAAACCGATAGAAGATATCTTGGCATAACTTTTCTAAAAAAAAGCTAGCATACTTCTGCTAGCCGGTAAATTTACCTACTCAGTTGCACTTTAAATTTATTAAAATATTAAGGTTAAAATTCCACGAGCTTTATCTCGATAGAATCACGATTAGTCATGGGTGTATTTCAACTTAAAAGCTCCGATTGCGATAATTAGGAATGTCAGCGAAACGATTGAAAATGCGATATAAAGATCCGTTAAATGGGCAATAAAACCGATCAATGCAGGGCCACCTAACACACCGAAATAACCCATCGTAGCGACCATCGCAACAGACATATTGACGGGCATGACTTTCTCCTGACTTGCTAGGGTTATGAGTACTGGGACAATATTTGCGGCCCCAACGCCAACCAGAGCAAAGCCAAGCAGGGTGAACCGCCAGTCAGAGAAAATGACGGCAATGGCATAACCCATCATGGCAAAAATACTGCTGATAATCAGGACATGTTTGCGGCCTAACAGGCTGACAACTCTGTCGCCCGTAAAACGCATTACCGACATGGTGCCACCGAATATTGCAAATCCCCAACCAGCGTGGGCGACATCTAGGCTACGATCATTTGTCAGGAATACGCCACCCCAATCCAATACTGCACCTTCTGCCATGAAACATATCATGCACATTAGAGCCATTAAGTAGAGCCTAAAATTCGGCCGAGGTTTTGTTGTCACGCTCTCACTCGGCTCTTTATGATCACCAAAAGGAATTAACTCGTTAAATACAACAGAGGTGATAATTGCGATCACGGCAACCGCTATAAGTGTTACGGTTAAGGGCGCTAAGCCAATGGTAAACAGTACTGCACCACCTCCCGCACCCGCAATTGACCCGACACTAAATAAGCAGTGAAAACCTGACATAAGGGGCTTATCGGAAGATTGTTCAACCATAGAACCTTGAACATTGACGGCAACATCAACCAAACCAATACCAGCACCAAAAAAGAACAGGCAAAGTGCCATTAAGGGAAATTGGTCAATAATGGCCAATGTGGGTAGAAAAAAGCAGGTTAGTGCGATACCCAAGAGCATTATCTTTTTACAACCAAAACGGCCGATTAGCTTTCCTGAAAAAAGCATCGCGAGCAGTGAGCCAGTACCTAAGCAGAGTAGCAACATGCCCAATGAACCCGCATCGAAATGAAGCCTCTTTTGCGCGTAAGGTACTAGAGATGCCCAAAGGCCCATTGCAAAGCCAGCGACGAAGAAAATCGCTCTGGTGGCGGCTCGTTTAGCCTGAGAATCTAAAGGGTAGCAGAGGGCGGAGGTAGACATTCAGTAATGACCTTACTCTGGATTAATGTTGATTAAGAGAATGAGCAATCAAGCCACAAATACTTAATAAAAGACTTATAGTAAGTTGTAAAATATATTGCTTGAGCCTATCGTGTCAAGAAAATTCTTGGCGAGTGAAATGCAATAAAATGTGGCTCTGAAGGGCAGGGCAAGTCGCTGCTCAGTGGCCGTGTTTTTTACTGTTGAGGGGTGTTGGTTGTCTCTGAAATAAGCTGGGACAAGCAGAAGTTGTTAAGATCTTAAATATCAAAAATGCGGAAGTTATTGAAAGCATCGAGGGTATATTCAGAAATACCATTATGATAATCGGTTTTGATATTATCTCGATAAACAAAATGAGGTATGTGCTTTTTATCAAATCTTTTTAACAATTCACTAGAGATAATTTCACTCGATTGTTGATTGACTTGCTCGCCAGATATGGCAATGGTGGCAGGGTTTATCACTGTAATTAATGATGAGGTGATATGGATGAGCCTCTCTATGACGAGTGGGTTTGATGCTGTGATATTCATGTTTACGGGCAAACTATCATAAAAGGGTAATTTTGAGACTTCACCGGCAAATTGGCTTGCGCCTCTTAGCATCTGACCTGAAATAACAATGCCACAGCCAGCGCAATGCCTTTCTGGCATATAAATATAAGCAATAGGCGCTTCGATATTACTGCAATTATTCCGGTAAAAACCATATGCCGTATAATTTATGTCATTGCCTACTTGGACAAATATGCCAAATTTGGCACTTAATATGTCCGTAATAGCCAATCCTTCTAGGTGAGTAATATCGCAGGATAGTACACTTCCTTCAACAATCACTCCTGGTAACCCTAAACCTATCGCTTTGATATTACTATTTTTATCAATCACCCTTTGGATGTGGCTTAACAGCATTTCATGGGTGAAGTCACAATAATCTTCGTCGAATTCTTCAATGGTTTTATTATCAGCAGAAATCAGACGTGAGGATATAACTCCTGAGCCATCGGTCCCTTCAACATAAATACTTAATACACTAAAGTAGTTTGAGTTATATTTATAACGTTTCGCGGGCCGACCACCACGTGATTCATCAAGAGACTCTTCGATAATTTCATGTTTAGCGCACAGTTCATTCAAAATTGTGCCGCACGTTGCTAAACTGAGGCCGGTGTGGTTCGCAATATCGCTTTTGGTCGCTGACATCAGTGATTTTAACGTACTCGTTACCAGCATAACGTTTTTTTGTTTCATCTGCCTGGTGGTATTAATCGGTACAGTCGTCATTTATGTTCACCAATGATTCAGTTGAAGCGAATATAACATGTCAGTATTGATGAAGAAATCACTATCATTCACTCTAACGTTAGACATCCTAAACTTATTTCAGCAGTTTTGTGGTGAATATTTTAATTCTGATGGTTAAGTATTAACCACCCTACAGCAAGCTGATACTATGCAGAAATGAATTAAAAAAGTGGAGGGAGATGGCTGTGAGCGCAAATAGGATTGTGTTGCAACGCATTTATGATGTACACCCACCCTACAAAACGAATACTTTTATGGTGGATCGCCTTTGGCCACGTGGCATCAGTAAGACACGTTTGGACGGCGTCGTATGGCTAAAAGAAGTGGCACCCGAAAATGAACTGCGGCAATGGTTTCATCAATGTTTGAATTGGCCGGAGTTTGTCGTGCGCTATCAGACTCAACTCAATAGCTCAAACGCATGGCAACCTTTACTGGAGGTGCTAAAACAGCACCCAATCACTTTGCTCTACGGCAGCAGAGATACCGAGCAAAACCATGCCATGGTGTTACGTGATTTTCTTTTGAGCAAACTTGATTGAACAGATGGGGCATAAGATCCAATTCAGCCAGTAGGTGTAGTCACCCAATGGCTGAATTGAACGATTGACGTACTAACCTGCTGACTCTTGTTTATACAGTTCTTTCGGCGCTATTTTCTGCGCCTCAGATTCTTTGAATAAGCTATCTTTTGATGTGACATCTACGGGGGCTGCAGCGACTTCGCTAGCGCGCTTGCGTAAGCTGAACCAACCGGCAATGAGCAGTACCGCAACTACTGGAACCGTGGCGATAGTCCAAGTCCCATTCGGGTAGTCAAAAGCCATCATCACTAATACACCAAATAAAAAGAAAAGTGTCAGCCAAGATGTTACGGGTGCACCGGGCATTTTAAAGGCGACGGGTTTGGCCGTTCCTTGCTTGATTGCTTGTCGTAATTTCATCTGGCAAACAATAATAAATCCCCAAGTGCTGATAATACCTAAAGAGGCGATGTTAAGGACAATTTCAAATACTTGTGTTGGAACAAGATAGTTAAGTAATACACCAAAGACATAAATACCTACGGTGACCAATATCCCAGCATAAGGGACAGACTGTTGGCTCATTTTGGACATGAATTTAGGCGCAGATCCCCCCATAGACAGTGAGCGTAGAATACGGCCCGTGGAGTAAAGCCCAGAGTTCAGGCTGGAAAGTGCGGCCGATAGCACCACAATATTCATAATACTGCCAATGTATGGGACACCTAAATTGCTGAAGAATGTCACAAAGGGACTTTGGCCTGCCTGATAAGCATTCCAGGGGAGCAAACAAACTAATAGCACTACGGAACCGACGTAAAACAGACCGATGCGCCAAATAACGCTATTAATGGCCTTAGGTAGCATTTTTTCCGGGTCTTTGCATTCACCGGCCGCCGTACCAATTAATTCAATACCAGCGAAAGCGAATATAACACCTTGGACTAGTATCAATGCGGGTAATAATCCGTGAGGGAAGAACCCACCATTATCGGTAATCAGATGCATACCTGTCGGATGTCCCGCAACACTCTGCCCGGTGCCAAGGAATATCACGCCGACGGCTAGAAATATTGCAATAGCGGCGACCTTGATTAAGGCAAACCAGAATTCCATTTCAGCAAACCATTTCACACCAATCATATTCATGGTCGCGACAATAGATAGCGCACCGAGAGCAAATAGCCATTGAGGAACATCGGAGAATGTCCCCCAATAATGCATGTAAAGTGCAACGGCAGTGATATCAACAATTCCTGTCATGGCCCAGTTGAGGAAATACATCCAACCAGCGACATAAGACGCTTTTTCGCCTAAAAACTCTCTGGCGTATGAAACAAAACTGCCACTTGAAGGGCGGTGTAGGATAAGTTCACCGAGAGCTCTGAGAATAAAAAACGAGAATATACCACATATTAGGTAGACTATTGCGAGCGCTGGGCCCGCCATTTGTAGGCGAGCCCCCGTACCTAAAAACAGCCCAGTACCAATAGACCCCCCGATAGCTATCATCTGTATATGACGCCGCCCCATACTTTTGTGGTAGCCAGCATCATGAGAATCTAACCAGCGTTTTTTTGCGGCGTGGTGGGTTTCCGCGGAGTGTTTTCCTGACATCATAGAATTTCCCTATTTTCTTGTCTGTCGAGCAATTATCGTGAATGTATTACAGACACAGATTGCTAAAGGTTAATGCATAAATAGCGTCTTAGCGCCTTCAGTTATTATGGTTTTTATTGCGATCATTCGGTTTCGGAGGCGCATGCTATCGTTTCTATCGTGATGAGGCAAAAAATATTCACATATAAATTATTTTTTTTAAGTTATTACAAGAATCAGTAATTGAAGTTAATCGATTATTTTATATGCAGTGAGAATGTTTGTGAGGGATAGCATTCCGTTCATCTATTGAGTAAGAAAACAACAATTTATAGAGCATTGTTTAATCGATGAAAATTTAAACATTTCTTATCTTGCATATTGATTAGAGGCATATAGTTGACATGTTAATAATCCTAATTATTAATTAATATTGTCAGGTTATTTTTCATCATAAAATTGAACGTTACGCTTGTGACTATAATTAATACTTATGATTATCATCAGTGTTGAATTCTAAAATTATAAGTTATTTTTATTTAGCGAGGTTAAAGTTCAAAATGATATTTTTCAGGTGATTAGGTTTTGCAGTAAAACCTATGTCTTCAATACGTCAGTGTACAGATGCTCTTAGGTTAGTATTCATTCACGAGTGACTCGACCATAAGAAGTTGAATGAATTTTTAAAGTAAAAATATGCAACTCGGAAGAATGTATACTTGCATATGTTTAATACACCTCAGAAGAGAATAGCGTGCCGCTTGGGAATATTATTAACGAGCTAATTTTAGCTTGAATAACACCTTGATAATGTCACTGATGGTTTGTATTGCGACTTGATTGACTTTCGACTAAGAAGCATAACAGATAAACTCGATGCACTTTGGATTTTTTAATTACAAAACACCAAGTTAAGTTAATTATAATAAACTTGACGATATATTCTCAAAATTGAAAATCCTCATCGCTTAGCTGTTTTTTATTTTTAATCGGGTGGTAGCTTAATGGCATATATCATTAACTCCAATGAAGAGAATTGATATGCAATGTCGGATTTTTATGCTTTCAACTGATTTTATTGATGTTTCTATTCCATTTATAAATTGTGTGAATAGTAACTTGTTGCGACATTAGCTAAAACTCCAGATCCTTATGTATTACCCAACTGTAGGTCTAAAATGAAAAAAATAAATCAGGATATCGCCCTTGAATCTAATGAAAACAGTGATTTAACAAATAAGTCCGCAATGAATAGATTTATTTCAATAATAAACGAGATGAATATAAATACAATGCCAATGATGTTGTTTATCACGATTTCAGCCATTGTATTCATTTCGGCCTATGCCAGTTATTTACCGAAAAATATGATTGGCGGTTTAGCTGTGATCATGACCATGGGGTTTGTTCTCTCTCACATTGGTCGCCATATACCTGTTTTAAAAGATATCGGTGGACCGGCTATTTTATGCTTAATGGTGCCATCGGTACTCGTTTACTTTGGCATTTTCCAAACGAACACGTTGGACACCGTTCACTTGTTGATGAAGGAAGCAAATTTACTCTATTTCGTGATAGCCAGTTTGGTCGTTGGCAGTATTCTTGGAATGAATCGAATCGTGCTAATTCAGGGAATGACCCGGATGTTTATTCCACTGGTAGTCGGCACGATAACTGCGGTGGCTACCGGTTTACTGGTTGGAAAACTATTCGGCTTTACTTTCTATCACACCTTCTTCTTTATTATTGTGCCAATCATCGGTGGTGGTATTGGTGAAGGTATCCTGCCATTGTCATTAGCTTATTCCGCCATCCTTGGGCAATCACCCGATGTTTATGTTGCACAACTCGCACCGGCAGCCGTTGTTGGGAATATCTTCGCGATTATTTGTGCGGGAGTGTTAGCGCGCATCGGTATGCGTCGCAAGGATCTCAATGGCGAGGGGATGTTAATTCGTTCGGCAAAGGACAACGCCATTTTCACCTCGCAAGAAGGGCCAAAACAAGCTGACTTTCAATTAATGGGGGGCGGGTTGTTGATGACCTGTGCTTTCTTTATTGTGGGTGGCTTATTTGAACATCTTGTTCATATTCCCGGCCCTGTGCTGATGATCTTGATTGCAGTAATGTGTAAATACGCGCAAGTTATTCCAGCGAAAATGGAACAGGGCGCGCATAGTTGGTACAAATTTGTCTCCACAACACTGGTATGGCCGCTGATGATTGGTTTGGGGATGCTGTATGTTCCACTGGAAAGTGTCGTGGCGGTATTCTCTGTCGGCTATGTTGTGGTCTGTGGTGCCGTGGTACTTTCAATGGCGGCAATCAGTTTTATCATCGCCCCGTATTTAAATATGTATCCGGTTGAAGCCTCCATTGTCACGAGTTGCCATAGCGGGCTAGGTGGAACAGGGGATGTCGCAATTTTGTCCGCATCCAACCGGATGTCGTTAATGCCTTTTGCTCAGATAGCCACTCGTATTGGTGGTGCATCGACAGTGATTGGCGCGACGCTGCTATTAGGCTGGATAATATAAAGAGATCTTTATAGCCGATAAGTGATTAGTGGTACCCTTACTGGGTACCTTTTTTTGAGCTAGAGGTATTGGCGATATCTGGTAACGGATAACCCTTTACTGGCAATACTGTTTTAACACTTCTTGCTGATTAGGTAAGCGCTTATAGAGATAAACGGGTCGTCCAGTTGCCCCGTAAAGCACCTTGGTGCTAAGCACTTCGGTATCAGAAAGATAAATCAAATACTTGCGGCAAGAAACTCGTGAAATACCAATGGCATTTGCCATCTGTTCAGTCGAGAATTCACTCTCCTGCATTTCTTGAATCCATTCACAAACGGTACGCAGTGTTTGCGCTGTCAGCCCTTTTGGCAGTTTTTTACGCTCGGTAGGGGCGGCATTGCTGCGTCGCAGTAAAGAATCGACATCTTCTTGAGCACAATATTCACGTTGTTCCAGTAAGTTCTTTTTCTCACGGTAAGTAGACAGCGCTTCTTCGAAACGTGAAAACTGGAAAGGTTTAATCAAGTAATCAACCACGCCATATTGCAGCGCTTTTTTGATGGTATTGACATCAGTCGCTGAAGAAATCACGATCACATCAGTATGCACACTGAATTCACGTAACACTGGCAACAAATCCAACCCATTATCCTGACGCATAAAGACATCCAACAACACCAAATCAATGGGGTGTTCTGTCGTCATTAAATATTCTCTGGCTTGCTGCAAGCTGGAAACTGAACCGCAACAGTTGAAGCCGGCGACCTGATTAAGGTAGCACTTGTTCAGTTCCGCCACCATTGCATCATCATCCACTATTAATACATTAATCATGATTTACCGCACTGATGTTGTTTGAAGAAATATCACTAGAAGCCATATTATTATTCGATGCACTATTATTAAGGATAATGTCATAGGGCAGGCTGATAAAGAACTGTGTGAAAACACCGGCTTCAGAGTCAAACTCAATATCGCCACCAATACTTTCTAAACTCTGCCGCACCAGACTTAAACCGATACCGTGTTCAGTTCCTTTGGTGGAAAAGCCATTATCAAAAATGCGATTTTGCAATTCAGCTGGTATTCCCGGCCCGTCGTCGCTCACGACACAATGCACCCGGCCATGTTGATAATGAAAACTGACATTGATCTCGCGTTGGTTCTGGCTGCCTATCGCCTCAAGGGCATTCTCAATTAAGTTACCTAACACAGTAATTAATGTTGTGGTCACTTGTTCATTCTCGGTATCTGGCAATAGGCTGTCGTCACTGATAGATAATGTGATGCCTAAATCCCGTGCTCGATTAATCTTCCCTAACAAGAAACCGGCGATAACCGGGGATTTGACTTTACGCAATAGTGAGCCGATTTCTGCTTGATAATTATTCGATGTTTTAACGATATAATCTTCAAGTTGCTGATAATACTTCATGTGTAATAGGCCGAGAATGACATGAAGTTTATTCATAAATTCGTGTGACTGAGCCCGTAAGGCATCGGCGTAATGCACCATACCTGTCAGGCGTTGCATGAGTTGACTCACTTCAGTCTTATCGCGAAATGTCGCGATAGCACCGATTACATTGCCTTTCACCATGACCGGAACCGTATTGGTCAATAATATACTGCCATTGAAATTTATCTCTTCGTCACGGCGAGCGATACCGGTTTCCAGCACTTGTTGCAGATAGAGGCGCACTGGCCAATATTTGCTGGCATTACTCAACAATAAATTCTCCATCGGACCGCTTTGCTTGAATAAACGTTTTGCTTCGTGGTTGACGACGGTAATACGAGAGTCGGCATCAACGGCAATGACACCTTCCTTAATTGATTGCAGCATGGCATTACGTTGTTCAAATAAATTAGAGATTTCGTAAGGTTCGAAGCCCAGCATAATTCGTTTCAGTGCTTTCACTAAAAACCAGGTCCCAACAGAGCCGATCAATGCACCAAATAAGATGGTCCACGGGATAGTCCAACGCGTTTCACTGACAACCGAATCAATACTGGTTAAGGAAATACCAATGGCCACTACGCCAATTTGTTTCCCCTGTGACCCATAGATGGGCGTGAAAACCCGTAATGCCCGCTCCAGCACACCACGATTTATCGCACTGTTTTCTTTGCCTTGTAATGCGGGTTCCAGATCGTTGCCGATAAAATGTTGGCCGATCATTTCTGGGTTAGGATGAGAGTAACGGATGCCTTTCATATCGGTAATAACGATAAATAAGAGATCGTTGGCTTTCTGGACGTCATGGGTGTAAGCCTGAATATTCTGCCCATCAGCAGGATTTGTTAAGCCGTTAATGATAGTGGGTGAAAAAGATAATGCCCGAGCAACGGCGACGGCTTTATTTTGTAAACTGTCTTGTGCCATCTGGCTAAGCTGGATAAAAAAAAGTGTGTGAACGACCAATAGCACTGAGACAATCACTGCAGAAACCATCAGAGTGATTGAGGTACTGAGTCGTAACGGTACTTTTTGTTTACCTGCCGATGTTGCATTGTTCATGTCATGCTCCAGAGACACCGATCTTAAGGGTTTTCAGACGCCTAGATTGCTGTAAAGAAGGAAATACCAAATCGTAGTAAGTCCAAGTAGCGGGCTTACAAAGTTGGCTTATAGTTTACGCTGTTTAGTGATTAGGATGCTAAGACTTGGGGTTACTTTAGCTACATAACGATTTATATAATTATACAAAACGATGAATGGTGATGTGCTCTGAGGCTCAGAGCCATCTTCCCGTTAGGCCAATGGGTGATTTAAATCCTTTCACTTGAAGAGGTGGTGAATCATCTATATTTGTTTCTTCTCTGTTTAGCCGTCACTCTTATTTTCAGATTTATCGTGGTTAACTTTATTCATCGCCACTAACAGCGAATTATCTGCCTTTCCCGTGATGTTATGTCGACGGAATGCTTACGGGCATATGAATCTGCTATGGATAATTAATTGCACGATAAAAATACCCAATTACTCATTTCTATGTCATGGAACTGAAACATCAGCGGCATTTTATCTCGATGTAATGATAATCAAATTGTTGAAAACAAGTGATATACAGCTTTCTTAAGCTAGGCTATCTTACTCTTAGTTGGCTTTTCTTAAGATTTTTTTGATTAATTAACATGCTTAAGCTTTAAAACCGTTTCAATTGATTATTACTATTTTCTATAAGATAAAACGGCAGGCGTATTCTGCCGTCTTAAATAAGAAAAAAAGAAAGACAAGAAAACAAACGGAAGTTAAACAAGAGATAACCAATATGCCTACAGATAATAGCAAAAATGGAATTATCGACTACGTATCAACCGGACATCTACCTGACCCAGACACGGTCGTGAGATTGGTGCAAGAAGCTCATCAGCGTTTTGGTACAGATACAGAAGGTGTGGTGTCAACCGTTTATCCCGCATTAGAACGCATTCCACCTAATCTCTTTGGTGTCTGCATGGTTGGTACTAACGGCAAGGTGCATTCAGCTGGCGATGTAGATTATGAATTTACCATCATGAGCGTTTCTAAGCCGTTTGTGTTTGCCTTGGTTTGTCAGGCTATCGGGGCAAAAGTTGCCCGCGAAAAACTGGGTGTTAATAGTACCGGAATGGCATTTAACTCCGTCACTGCGATTGAACGCGCCGCTGATGGGCGCACCAATCCCATGGTGAACTCTGGGGCAATTGCGACCACCAGTTTAGTACCAGGGGCAACCAGTGATGAACAATGGACATTCATTTATGACGGTTTGTGCCGTTTTGCCGGACGTGAATTAACACTAAATGATGAAGTGTATCAATCAGCCTGTGAAACCAACTACCGTAACCGTGGCATTGCCAATGTGCTGCAAGGGTATGGGCGTCTGGGATGTGACCCGCTTGTGGCAACTGATTTGTATACCCGCCAATGTTCATTGAATGTTAGTGCCCGCGATCTGGCCGTGATGGGGGCAACATTGGCTGATGGAGGCGTTAACCCGCTGACCGGCGAACGCGTCGTGGATAATGATGTGTGTCATTACGCTTTAGCTGTCATGGTCACGGCAGGATTGTACGAAACCTCGGGAGACTGGCTTTATGACATTGGTTTACCGGGTAAAAGTGGTATCGGCGGTGGCATTGTGACAGTGTCACCAGGTAAAGGAGGCTTAGGGACATTTGCACCGTTGCTCGATGGCGCGGGAAATAGTGTCAAAGGGCAACTGGCTGCTCGCTTCTTATCACGCAGTCTTGGGATGGACATGTTTGTTTCTGAACCTTATACCGAAAAGAGTTGAGCCTTCACGGCGGTATTGCGTTGAAAGTTCATCGTTTCAATAACTGGGCGGAGACGAAAACCGACTGGTTCTGAAACCAAGAATAACATGTCAAAAGGATAGATAATTTTATGGCGAATCAATCTACTCATCATGCAGGTGTGGAACTCAAAGAATCCTGGGTGCCGATGATCACCATCGCATTGGCCCAGATTTTAATGTCATTCAACGTTGCTTCTCTGCCTGTTGCTTTAGGTGGAATGGTCAAAAGTTTCAATGTGCCTCCGACTACGATTGCGACCGCAATTGTGATGTACTCACTGTCCGTTGCCGGTTTCGTGATGCTGGGTGCCAAACTCAATCAGCGTTTTGGGCCATTAGTCGTATTTCGTGGCACTGTTCTACTGTTCGGTATTGCGCAGGTGATGATGACATTCAGCCCGAATGCCACCGTGATGATCAGCGCGCAGGCACTGAGCGGTTTAGCGGGCGCAGCGTTAGTGCCAGCATTAGTTGCACTGATTGCTGAAAACTATCGTGGTACACAACAGGCGACTGCATTGGGTGCTTTGGGTTCTGCTCGTGCTGGCGCAGGTGTGGCGGCGTTTTTGATTGGGGGGATTCTCGGTACTCATATCGGTTGGCGTCCAGCGTTCGGTATTTTGATTGTGCTGTCGGCGATCATCTTTGTCATGAGCTTCCGCCTCAAGGCCGATAAAGGCCGTCCAGAAGTCGGTATCGATATTATCGGTGTGATTCTGGCGGCGGCGGCGATTATTTTGCTGTCATTTGGCTTTAACAACCTAAACCGTTGGGGCTTCGGTTTAGTCCGTGACGGTGCGCCTTTTGATCTCATGGGCTTTTCACCTGCACCCTTTATGATTGTACTGGGTATCGTGCTAGGGCAGGCGTTTGTGGTTTGGACGCGTCGTCGCCAAGAACAAGGTAAGACGCCGTTGCTGGCACTGGAAGTTATCACGTCATCCACGGAAAAAGCCGCAGTATTTGCCATGTTCTCGGTCGTGGCATTAGAAGCAATGCTCAACTTCTCTGTTCCGTTGTATATCCAGATAGTGCAGGGCAGTACGCCAATGGCCACCGCAATCGCGATGATGCCGTTTAACTTGTCCGTGTTCTTCTCAGCAATGCTGATTGTCCGTTTCTACAAAAAACTCACGCCGCGTAAAATCGGCCGTTATGGTTTTATCACTTGTACCATCGCTTTACTGTGGTTGGCATTTGTTGTGCGCAATAACTGGAGTGAGTTCGCGGTACTGATCGGTCTGGTCATCTTCGGTCTTGCTCAAGGTGCATTGGTTACCTTGCTATTCAACGTATTGGTGAGTGCGTCACCGAAGGAACTGGCAGGCGATGTTGGGTCATTGCGTGGCACGACGAATAACTTAGCCAATGCCATCGGTACTGCGGTCGCCGGTGCTTTGTTGGTGGGTTTGTTAAGTGCTAACGTGATGCGTGGCGTGGCTGAAACACCGATTCTGACGGCTGAACTTCAGGCTCAGGTCAATATGGATAGCATTAATTTTGTCAGTAATGATCGCCTGCAAGGTGTGTTAGCGCAAACGAACGCTACCCCTGAACAGGTTGTCGAAGCGGTACGCGTGAATGAAGAAGCACGTTTACGTGCACTGAAGTTTGGTTTATTGATTATGGCGCTGTTATCGCTCGTGGCTATCTTCCCTGCGGGGCGCTTACCTGACTATCTACCAGGTGAATTACCTGCGGATAATCTGGATCCGAAAGCCAATAAATAAACGACGATATCAATCAGAAAGATGGATAAAAAAGACTGACAGTGCGTAATGAAGATTACCACTGTCAGTTTTCTTTGGGAGCAATAGATTATCTTATTTGTGAAGGCGGGTATTGTGTAAGGCGATTAGTGTGATCGACGAAAATTGTAAGTGATGCATAAATTCTCTTAAAATCAGCAATCTGGCGGCAAACACGTTGTCGGCTGGTATGCCTTCTGAGGCCGCAGGCCTGCCCATCATGACGGCTGCTAATCTATCAAACATCCGCTCAACGGATTCCAATGACATGACGGTTTGAGCCTGTAATGGCAAACCCGCGAGCTGAGCAATATCCGCAAGATCGCTGTCTGTCGTCAACAACTGCGAGGCACGATTCACCTCAGGGCTGATACGAATCACCTCGTCTTCGACCACCATAATGGCCGTTTCCATCTCATCGGGTGTCGGCGGATTGTGCTTGAAATAAGTTCGCGCAATATGGTTGGCACCCAGGGTAAGTGGTTGCGTCACGACGGTATTATCTACGCCAGACGTCACGACCGTGGTCGATTCATCACCAATATGCAACAGCGTCATCGCGATGCTAACGCTGAGAGATGCACGAAGAGAGTCATAATCTGATTGCGTGTTATTCATCATTGAGTCCCCAAATAAGTCAGTTACTCGGTTAAACCATGTGGGACAACTAGATTACCGCGAAACACTTGTGGATTCATATGTTTGCCCGCACGGGAATCAATCAAGTCGACCACTCTCCGAGCCAATGTCTCCAGCGAATACTCGATAGCGGGCACCGCCGGAACACCCGGCAATTGCACTGAACCGTCCAGACTGAACACCATCACTTTATCGGGAACGGTACGCTTAAACAGATGTAACAGGGCAATCGCTTTCTGGGCTTCAATCTCGTCCATGACCAACAGGGCATTAAACTGCACGCCATTGTTCAATAGCGTCTGCAATGCTTCGGAGGAGGCATTGACACTGCCCATCACCAGGTTACGGTTATAGGGAATCAGGTAGTTCTCCAGCGCCCGTTGATATCCTAATAGTGTCTGTTCTGCCACGGTTCCTGAGGCATGATTTAATAACGCAATATGCCGGCGACCCTGACTGACCAAATAGTGGCAAGCTGTTTCTGCAGCAAAAGAGTGATCAAATAAAATACTGTTAGGCGTCGAAGATTCGAGGCAATCAATCATGATGGTTTTTTCATCGGGAGCGGGCAGGGGAAAGCGTGCTCCGATGATAATAATGGCATCACACAGGCCATTGGCCAGCTCTGTCACCGCATTAGCGACCCCAACACTGTTATCGGCAAAGCGCAGTAATAAGTGTTTTTGATGCTGGCTAAACTGCTTTTCTAAAGCAAAAAGATAGCTGGTTGTTTGCTGAATGTGTTCAGTCGCGCAAATCACACCAACACATCCGGTTGACTGCGCCGTCAGAAATTGGGCAATCACATTCGGCTTATAGTTTAGAACTTCGACCGCCTTCATAACAGCCAAACGGCTCTCTTCCTTGACACCGCGAGACCCGCTCAACACGCGCGACACAGTGGCTTTAGAAACGTTGGCTAACCGCGATACATCATTAATAGTCGACATCACTTCACTCCACTTTTTCTGATCAATGGCCAGAGGGCCTCGTCAGTTCCCTTTATCCTTGGTTCCCATTCTACTTCGTCCATTCTATACCCTGATTGCCATTACGGAAACCGTTGTTACCAGAGAGTATCCAGTAAAGCACCGATTTCTGCTTAGCTTTTTGTGACGTCTTTCACAACTGCATATCTTTCAGTAAGTAAATATATGAGCGCGCTCTCATATCTATTCCGTTTGCATGGAAACCGGTTTCCATTTTGTTTCCAATGGTGCTCAATATGACAAGATTACAGTGAGGAAATACGTGATGAAAAAAATAATGTTGTGCTGCTCCGCAGGGATGTCCACGAGTATGCTAGTCAAAAAAATGTTGGCAGAGGCTGCAACACGTGGGCTAGAGGTTCAGATTGATGCTTTTGGTGCTAGCGAATTCAATGAGCAATTCAGCCGCTATCAGGTTGTGCTGTTGGGGCCGCAGGTGAAGTACATGCAACGAGATTTGGCTGCGATAGCTGAACCTTTCGGTATTCCAGTGATGACTATCGACATGATGGATTACGGCATGCAACGCGGTGATAAGGTGCTCGATTTCGCCTTATCTCTTATTAATGCAGTGAAATAAAAGGTATCTGCAATGAGTTCTCTTTACCAAACAATGGTTGGGATGATAGAGCAAACCATCACGCCGCTTGCTGGGCGGTTAGGGCAACAAAAATATATTATCGCGATCCGCGACGGCTTTACCTCAGCATTACCCTTTATGATCATCGGCTCATTTATGTTGGTCTTTATCTTCCCACCATTCTCCGCTGATACCACATGGGGTTTTGCCCGCGCATGGCTAAATTTCTCCAGCACTTATCGTAATGAATTGATGTTGCCTTTCAATCTCAGCATGGGCGTCATGACCTTCTTCATCTCAGTCGGAATTGGCGCCAGCTTAGGGCGACAATATAAGTTGGATCCCATCATGACGGGTCTATTGGCATTGATGTCATTCCTGCTAGTGGCCGCACCTTATTCTGACGGTCATATCTCCACTCAATACTTCTCCGGCCAAGGGATTTTTACTGCCATTATCACGGCGGTTTACTCCACTGAACTCTATGCCTTTTTAAAACGCCGCAATATCACCATTCGTCTCCCGAAAGAAGTCCCGACAGGGGTGGCTCGTTCCTTTGAGATTCTCATTCCGGTGGTGGCGGTCGTTGGCACGTTGCATCCACTGAATTTATTCATCGAATCATCTACCGGAATGATTATTCCAGAAGCGATTATGCATTTGCTGGCACCGTTGGTTTCAGCGTCAGATTCGCTGCCAGCCATATTATTGTCGGTATTACTTTGCCAAATTTTGTGGTTCGCCGGCATTCATGGTGCATTGATTGTTACGGGTATTATGAACCCATTCTGGATGACCAATCTGGCACTGAATCAGGCTGCGTTAGCCGCAGGTGCGCCTTTGCCACATATCTATCTACAGGGCTTTTGGGATCACTATTTACTGATTGGCGGTGTCGGTTCTACGTTGCCATTGGCCTTCCTGTTACTTCGCAGTAAAGCTATTCATTTGCGTACTATTGGCAAGATGGGGATTGTGCCGAGCTTCTTTAATATCAACGAACCGATTTTATTCGGTGCACCGATCATCATGAACCCCGTGTTCTTCCTGCCCTTTATCTTTGTACCGATGATCAACGCCACATTGGCGTATATCGCCACCAAGTTAGGTTGGATAGCGCAAGTGGTGTCATTAACACCTTGGACGACCCCAGCACCGATTGGCGCTTCTTGGGCGGCAAACTGGGCCTTCAGTCCTGTCGTTATGTGTCTATTATGTATGGTGTTCTCTGCGGTGATGTATTACCCCTTCCTCAAAGCTTATGAGCGCAGCCTGCTGAAAGCGGATGAAGAAAAAGAGCAACAACTGAGCTTTGCTGAATCAGCCGAAACTCGCTAAATTTTGATAAGGCCTATTTTTATGGAGAGAACGATGAAGTATCAATTTCCACGTGATTTTTGGTGGGGTAGCGCTAGCTCCGCGCCGCAAACCGAAGGTGAGAGCCTGAACGGTGGCAAAAGTGCCACTATCTGGGACACTTGGTTCGATAAGCAGCCAGGGCGTTTTCATCAGCAAGTTGGGCCACAGCAGACATCAACTTTTTATCAGCATTGGCAACAAGATATCGCGCTGCTGGAACAGCTAAATCACAACAGCTTTCGCACCTCAATTTCTTGGGCGCGTTTGATACCAAAAGGCCGCGGTGAAGTTAACCCAGAGGCAGTGGATTTCTACAATGGCGTGATTGACGAATTGCTGGCACAAGGGATAACCCCGTTTATCAATTTGTTCCATTTTGATATGCCGACAGTCATGCAAGAACAAGGGGGCTGGGAGAGTCGCTATGTGGTTGAGGCTTATGCCGAATACGCGGATACCTGCTTCCGCTTATTTGGGGATCGCGTACAGCACTGGTTTACGTTCAATGAGCCTATCGTGCCTGTTGAAGGTGGCTATCTGTACGATTTCCATTACCCCAATGTGGTGGATTTCAAACGGGCGGCAACAGTGGCTTACCACACTGTAATAGCCCATGCTCTTGCGGTAAAAAAATACCGCCAGCGCGAATTAGGCGGCGAGATCGGTATTATTTTAAACCTGACGCCATCTTATCCTCGTTCTGAGAATCCAGCTGACGTCAAAGCGGCTAATATTGCGGATTTAATGTTTAACCGGAGTTTCCTTGACCCTGCATTACGTGGTGAATATCCGGCAGAGCTTGTCTCTCTGCTGAAAGATTACGATCAATTACCGGATTGCCAGCCTGGTGATAGTGCATTAATTGTTGAAGGGAAGGTTGATTTACTCGGCATTAATTATTATCAGCCACGCAGAATAAAGTGCCGTGATAGTCGAGTGAATCCTGATGCGCCATTTATGCCTGAATGGCTATTTGATTATTACCAAATGCCGGGATGCAAAATGAACCCGCATCGCGGTTGGGAAATTTATGAACCCGGTATTTATGACATCCTGACTAACCTTCGAGAGAATTACGATAATCCACGCTGCTTTATTTCAGAAAATGGCATGGGCGTTGAAAATGAACAGCGATTTAGCCAGAACGGACAGATCAATGATGACTACCGCATTGAGTTTGTCTCTGAACATTTAAAATGGGTACACAAAGCATTAGCCGAAGGCAGTCATTGCTTGGGTTACCATATGTGGACGTTTATTGATAACTGGTCATGGTGCAATGCCTATAAAAACCGTTATGGTTTCGTCCAGCTAGATTTGAAAACTCAGCAACGGATTGTGAAAAAAAGTGGTGAATGGTTTGCTGCAACGGCTAGCAATCAAGGTTTTGATGAGGTAGCGAAAAATGATTGATCTGGAAGAAGCTGTCATGGAGATCATCGTCAATGCAGGCCAGGCGAGGAGCCTGTGCTTTGAAGCCTTGCGTGCTGCCAGGGAGGGGGATTTCACGCAGGCGCATGCACTCTTAGCCGAATCTGATGGGTTTACTAAAGCGGCTCATCGCATGCAAACCAAACTGATTGAACAAGATGCGGGAGAAGCTAAAACTCCGATGACGCTAATTATGGTCCATGCGCAGGACCATTTAATGACATCGTTATTAGCCCGTGAATTAACCAATGAATTAGTCCTATTGTATCAGCGGGGATAATTAACTCCGCATAAAGAATGAATCATTAAAATTAAAGTATTATTATTGTCGAGGTCAAATATGAATATTTAGCCATGGCAATTTATTTGCCAATTGATACTTCTGGGTATAAAAATAAATAAATCATTAACTCTTTAATAACGGGTGGTTATGTGCTGCCCTGATTTTAAAGAAAAATTTTTACTTCACATTATCCTAAATAGAGATGGTCAATATGAATAAGTTTATTCTGGTTGGACTTGCCAGTCTTTTGTCATTGCCTGCGTTTGCTGAAGTTACCTGGGAAACACCACAAGGGAATCTTAAATTATATGGTGATGTTGAAATTAATATGGATGCCGCAAGTAAGAGCGGGCAACTCACCTCATTGCGCACGAGCGCTAATAAAGATTGGAAAGCCGGTAATAGAGAGCAATGGGATATTAATGGCCGAATTTTAATTGGGCTGGATGGTTACCGCCGTCTGAATAATGGCAACTTTGCGGGCTTTACCGTGCAGCCGTTGGCTGATGTTGGCGGTAGCATGAATCTTGATGATGCGGCTTTCTTCTTCGGCCATGAAAAAGACTGGAAAGTTAAAGTTGGCCGTTTTGAGGCTTACGATATGTTCCCTCTCAATCAAGATACCTTTGTTCAACATTCGGGTAATACCGCGAATGACTTATATAGTGATGGCTACGGCTATATCTATATGATGAAGGAAGGACGGGGGCGTAGTAATAATGGTGGTAACTTCTTGGTCAGCAAATACCTAGGGAACTGGTATTTTGAAGTGAACACCATATTGAAAGATGGTACAACGCTATTTGCCAATAATACTTACCACGGTAATACGCTGGAAAACGAAAAAAATGTGGCCTATGTTCGTCCCGTTATTTCGTGGAAACAAGACAGCTTCTCAGCCGCTATCGCGATGGAAAGTAACGTCATCAGTAATGCCTATGGTTATCGGGATGATCAAGGAATATGGCAGGATCAGTCTAAACGTAATGGCTATGGTGCTACTTTCACCTTCAATAATCAGGATAAAGATCCCGAAAATGGCATTGTCGCAAATCTGAGTTCAGCTTATATGGATGCGACTAATGAGAAGAACTTTAGTGCAGGCGCTAACATCTTATGGCGAAATTTTGAAGTTGGCTATATTTACGCCCACAATGATATTGAATACTTCAACAGCGCGAATGCGGGTGTGGTCACCTCTGGAATATTAACCTCACCTGATAAATATGATATTCACACAATACACACCTCTTATAAAATCCCTAATATTATGGATATGAATAACTTTAATTTATACTTGGGTGCTTATTGGTCTAAATTGGAAGTCGCTGATAATAATAAAATGGCTAATAGCGATAATGATGACCGTTATGGTGTTCGTGCTCGATTCAAGTATTTCTTCTGATTTAATATCAACGATTGGATAAATAATATTATCAATTAACTATTATTACTCAGAATAAACTTTACTGAAACAAACGCCTGTCTGTGGATTTAGGTCACCTTCACCTGTGGTATTTCCGCAGCAGGCGAGTATTTGTGGTTACCCGCATGTCACGTCAAAATACAGCAATGCCAACAAGCACAATATAATCCGCTGAATTAAACCCCACCATAAGTAGGGAAAACCGGCTTTCCTGCTAAGAATTGCGGTACGCCCCGCATTTCTAAACAAAAATTCAAGAGACTAAATATTTTTTGATACTGATCAAGACACATTTCCCTTATTTAGTGTTAATGTTAATAAATCTCATTATCAACTTCATGTGCGTCACTCAAAATGCGAATTTGGCAAAAAATTATTCTGCTTTGCTGCTGCTGGTGGCTGTCAGGCTCATTAGCGTGGGCTGCTGTGGATTATCAGCAACTTGTTAATGATATCCAATCCCGCCTAGATAAAACGTCTCAACTCTATCAACAACACAATAATGATGAAGCCCGCACTACCGTGCAGATGGCGTATTTTGAAGTGTTTGAGAATCTGGAAGGGCCGATTCGTATTAATATCTCTGCCCAAAAGAGCTATCAGATGGAGGCTGCATTTGGCGAAATTCGCCGCATGATAGGTGAGGGCAAACCGCAAGCCGAAGTCGATAGTAAAATTAACTGGTTGAAAAATGAGCTGGCGGGGGTACTACCCGTATTGGCCGATGGTCATAAGCTGACCGCAGAACAGCAACATGCCACTTATGAAAACAGTGATATCGCGGTGTACTGGCAGCAAAGTTTCAAAATCATTGATGACTTACTGGCGCAGGCTATCACTGAATATCAGGCGGGTAATTTTGCCGCCGCGAGTCAAAGTGTGCAACAGGCGCACTATCAAGGTTTTAAAAACTCTGAAATGGAAATGTCGGTGCGGGGAAATCGTTCTGCGCAAGACGCCGCTGCGATTAACCAACAATTCACCGCGTTGATCGATTTAACCAGCAAGCCTGACCAAATTACCGAAGTGGCTTACCGCGTGACTGGCTTGCTGCAAACCATCGAAGATATTCTGCCGGGGCTACCCACTACCCGCGAACAGCAACAAGTGACAGCTGACCAACCCAATGCGGGGCAATCTTCTGCGGGCGGAGTTAACTCAGCAGAGCAAACCAATGCGGACTGGGCGGCAGTCTCTGAAAAGATAAATCAGGAAATTACCGCCGCTATCAGCCAATACCAAAAAGGACAAACCTCACCGGCAATGTTGGCCGTGCAGGATGCCTATTTTGATTTGTTCGAAGCCAGTGGCATGGAAAACAAAGTCGGTTCACGTGATGCGGCGTTTAAATCAACTCTCGAAGGTCACTTCACTCGCTTAGTGAGCTACATGAAAGCAGGTCAGCCGGTTGAGAAGTTACACGCTGAAGCTGCGGCCTTGCAAAAAGATCTGTCTAGCGCAGTAGAGATGTTAGGCGGGGGGGATGAAACAGACTGGAGTTTGTTTATCTACAGCCTGCTGATCATTGTTCGTGAAGGCCTGGAAGCCTTATTGATTGTGGCGGCCATCGTTGCCTATCTGGTGAAAAACAATCATCAGGACAAGCTACCGTTGATTCGACAATCCGTTGTGGTAGCCCTGATTGCCAGTGTGCTCACTGCCTTTGTCTTCCAGTGGCTATTTGAGAACTCAGGACAAAGCCGTGAATTGTTGGAAGGCTTCACCATGATGATTGCTGTGGTGATGTTGTTCTCCATGAGCTATTGGCTGCTTTCAAAAACGGAAGCACGCCAATGGAAAGCTTATCTCGAAGGGAAGTTCTCCAAATCACTGAGTAGCGGTTCAATGATAGGGCTATGGCTCACCAGCTTCTTGGCGGTATACCGCGAAGGGGCAGAAACCGTCCTGTTCTATCTAGCCTTAATGGGGGATGCGAGCACCACGAGCGGGCACCTGTCGATTTTGGCCGGTTTCGGCGTCGGTTGTATCGTCTTGCTCATCGCTTATCTGATCATGCGCTTTACCGTGGTCAAATTGCCACTCAAGCCGTTCTTTATGTTTACCGGTGGCTTTATGTATCTCATGGCGTTCGTCTTTGCCGGTAAGAGCGTACTCGAATTGATTGAGGGCAAGCTGTTTGAACCGACCTTGCTGCCGGGCGTACCTGAAATTAGTTGGTTGGGAATCTATCCGTATTTGGAAACATTGATTCCTCAAGGGATATTACTGATCGCTGCACTCGTTGCCCTTTGGGTAATGCAACGGCGCGGTCGTGCAATCCCAGCATAATGGTCCGGCATGATGCCGGTGTGAATTACGACAATGTACTAATCATTTGATACCAGAGGGTGTGCTACATGACCATGAAGAAAACGATTATTGCCAGCAGTATCATCGCCAGCATTTTTGCCGCGCCTGCTGCATTTGCCTTTAAAGAGTATCCGGCTGGCGAACCTATCAAAATTAATGATATGGAAATTGCAGCGGTTTACTTGCAGCCAATTGATATGGAGCCGCGCGGCATGGGCTTGCCAGCAGCGAAGGCTGATATCCATTTAGAAGCAGATATTCATGCAACTGAAGGCAATAAAAATGGTTTCGGCGCGGGTGAGTGGATGCCGTACCTGACTATCGCTTACACCTTGGTCAACACCGATACCGGTGCTAAACAAGAAGGCACCTTTATGCCAATGGTTGCCAGCGATGGTCCACATTACGGTGCTAACATCAAAATGATGGGCGTGGGTAACTATAAAGTGACTTACCACATCAGTGAGCCATCTAAAGCAGGTTTACATCGCCATACTGATAGCGAAACAGGTGTGGGCCGCTGGTGGAAACCCTTTGATGTGAGTTATGACTTTAAATATACCGGTTTGAATTGATATGAATGACCGCGATGACTGATTGAGTCATTGCGGTTTTTTCTATCGATATTAAATAGTCAGACAATTGTTGTTTTCAGTGCGATAAACGTGCTGATCAGTGATAACTGGCAGGTGTTGTGATGTCCTTGCCCAAGGTGTGTGCTCATGAGTTATTTTTTTGTTTCCGTACTGCAAGCCTTTTTACCGGTCGCTTTACTACTGGGGTTAAGTTGGGCGATTCGGCCCGCCCCCGCGTTAAATCGGGTGGTATGGATAACAATACTCATGGCAATCGTCGGGATATGGGCGGGGACTCATTACCCTAAATCGCAGCAATTGCAGTTAGCGCTGGCGGGAGTTCAACTTCTCGCACTGTTGTTATTCTTGTTCAGTCAACTTACCCCCCGCCGTTCATTAGGTTATTGCTGGCAAGTTCTGCTGGTTTTCGGCGCGGCATTCAATTGGGGGAATAACCCAAACTTGGGTGCATTCACCAACACGCATGTTATTAATACCGATTTGTTACTGAATCTCGCGGCAATCATTGTCGCTTTTGCATGGGTCGTTTTCTGCGCGGTATTGCTGCTGATGATGATTCGGCAATTGCCACGTTGTCGATGGCTGCTGCTGATACTGCTAACGCTGCTATTAATTTTGCCACTGAGCGGCGATACTCTCCTGTTATTGATGAAATTACAGGTCATGCCGTTAACCAAATCACTGCTCAGTTACGTTGCCTTGGTGACTAACGGCCATGCTTGGCTCAACTATATTTGCGCGTTGCTATTGGCGTTGACCACGCTGTGTTATTTGATGCCTCTGCGCCATGCCCAGCAGATAGTTACGGCTAATGTTGAACCTATTGCCCACCGTAAAGCGTTGGCCGGTTATCGCAATGTACGGAGAATTTTTGTCTTTGCGCTGCTGGCATGGGTTGTTGTGGCAGGTGCTCAGCTTTATTGGGACAAAGTGGCGTCTCAGCCCCCACAACTGTCTGAGGCATTACCCGTCACGGTAGCCGCTGATGGTCTGGTTCATATTCCGGTCGAGCAGGTACGGGACGGTAAATTGCACCGTTTTGTTTGGATAGCCGATGATGGCAAAGCGGTACGTTTCTTCATCATTAACCGTTATCCCGATCGTTTGCGTTTGAGTGTGGTTTTTGACGCTTGTCTACTTTGTGGTGACCAAGGTTATGTGATGGAAGGCAATCAGGTGATTTGTGTTGCCTGTGCAGTCCATATTTTCATTCCGTCTATTGGTAAAGCGGGGGGATGTAACCCTATCCCGCTAGAGGACTGGAAAAGTGATGATAAAGAATTGGTTATCCCTAAAGCCTCTTTAGAGGCGGGCGTTAATTACTTCACCACCGTGGTGACATTAGATGTTATCGATCCCGTTGATAAAACACATCTGACTAACCAAAAGGCCGAGTTTAAATATAGCTATGGCGATAAGACTTACTTCTTCTCTACTGAGGCGAATTACAATCGTTTCCGCGAACATCCGGAGCAATTTGTGACGCCAGTTGTTGACAGGGAAGGCAGTGAAGACAGTGAAGACAGTGAAGACAGTGACACGCAGGAGAACCCATAATTATGTTGTGGCGCATGCTCAAGCAGTCTTGGCTCAGGAATGTTCGGCGTAAATCACTGGCCGTATTTACGGTATTCCTTGCCGCTGGGTTGATCTCTTCATTGCTAGCGGTATCGATAGATATTGGCGATAAAATGTCCCGTGAGTTGAAATCTTATGGTGCCAATATTCTGATCGAGCCTGCCGGTCAAGTCGCGTTGCCATCACTCTTTGGCGAGAAGAGTAATCCACTGAGTGGGCAGGACTTTTTGGATCAAGCCGAGTTACCCAATATTAAAGACATTTTTTGGCGTAACAATATTGTTGGTTTTGCCCCGTTGCTCAGTGGTGAAACTGAAATCAACGGGCAAACCATCCCACTGCTAGGCACCTATTTTAATCAGCCGGTTGATGTGCCCGATGAAGAGGATTACCACACGGGCCAGCAGATTATCAGCCCGTATTGGCAGGTTAATGGTGAGTGGCCGCATGAACCCATCAAACCCGATGATCAAGAGGTTCAGGCGCTGTTGGGTAAACAACTGGCACAACAAACCGGGTGGAAAATCGGCGATGAACTGCACCTCAAGGGTGTTGCTGGGCCGTTAACGGTGAAAATTAGCGGCGTGTTGAGTAGTGGTGGTGAAGAAGAGAGCCGCTTAGTGCTACCTCTCGCTGCGGTACAATCGCTACTGGGGCTACCTGGGAAGATTCAAGCGGTACGAGTTTCAGCCTTAACCGTGCCGGAAAATGAATTATCCCGTAGAGCGCGTGAGAATCTCGAAGCCCTCAATGCTGAAGAGTATGACTTGTGGTACTGCACAGCTTATGTTTCCTCCATTGCCCATCAACTCGAAGAAGCTATTTCTGGTTCAGTGGTGCGGCCTATTTGGCAGGTTGCAGCTTCTGAAGGCGTGGTGATAGAAAAAATACAATTGTTGTTAGCCGTCGTCACATTAGCGGCATTGATTGCTGCCGCAATGGGGATAGCCTCATTGATGACCAGTACGATTATGGAGCGGGCCAAAGAGATTGGGTTGATGAAAGCGCTGGGGGCGCGCCAATGGCAGATTTTAATGTTGTTCTATCTTGAGGCGGCCATTAGCGGCTTGATTGGCGGCTTAGCTGGATGTTTGGCGGGATGGGGGCTAGCAAAAACCATCGGGTTGATGCTCTTTGGCGCACCACTGAGCTTCGCTTGGATGGTCGTACCTTGTGTGCTGGTGATATCAATCCTGATTGCGGTTATTGGCACTTGGTTCCCTGCGCGGCGTATTGCCAGCTTATATCCGGTGGAGGTGCTCTATGGCCGATAATCACCAGACAGCGTCTCACCAAGGCCGCCATAGTATGTTTTGGCGACTTGTCTTACGGGCATTACGGTTACGGATGCAACGAGTGAGTGTGGTCTTTGCGGCACTGACCGTCGGGGCCGCGATTGTCACCGCCATGTCAGCGGTCTATTTCGATATTAATGCCAAAATGAGCCAAGAGTTACGCACTTTTGGGGCGAACTTTTATATTGGCCCTGGGCATGGCAGTTCGTTTGAACAAGACAGATTCCAACCCATCATTGATGCCGCTCCAAAGGGGCTGATCAACGCCTCCAGTCCCTATATTTATGGGATGGCTCGTACCGAGTTGGAGAAAGTCGTGCTCATGGGGGTGTGGTTTGAATCCCTCCAGCAACTGGTTCCGTATTGGCAAGTCACGGGGAATTGGATTGGCGTCAGCTTTGATGATCGTAATGCAATGATCGGTGTCAAACTCGCCGAACGTCTGCATGTCAAAGTCGGGGATAGCATTACCTTGGTGAGAGAGGGTGAACGCCAACGGCTGCAAATCAAAGGTATTGTTGAGGCAGGCGATGCTACCGACAATATGCTTATTGTGAATCTAGAACTGGCACAGAAATGGCTTAATCAACCGGGGCACATCAGTAACGCGCTGCTTAGCGTCAGCAATGATGTGGGTCAAGTTGAAACCTTTGCTACCCACCTCCGTGAACAATATCCCGATCTTGAGATCCGACCGATTCGAAAAGTGTCCGCCTCTGAAGGCCAAGTGCTCGATAAGATAAAAGGGCTGATGGGGCTGGTTTCCGTCGTGATCCTGATTTTGTCATCGTTATGCGTTAACACCACGCTGATGGCGATAGTGGGTGAGCGCTCGAAAGAGTTTGCCTTACAAAAAGCACTGGGTGCCAGTGGGGCAGACATCATTCGCCAGATGCTGACTGAAACACTGATTATCTCGTTGGCTGCTGCGGTTTGTGGCGCTTTACTCGGGTATGTATTGGCACAGGTATTGGGGCAGACGGTATTCAGTGCGGCAATCGCTTTGCGCGCGCCAGTATTACCATTAACACTCGTACTGTCATTGTTGGTTGCCGCTGTGGCGGCCATTGTTCCCACCCGACGGGCGATTCATATTGAACCCGCAAAAGTTCTGAAAGGAGAGTAGCAAATGACATCGTCACTAACACAGGTTAAGGATGCCGTCATTGAAACTCGGCACTTATATAAGCGCTTCGGGCAGGTCACGGCGCTGGAAGACATTAATATCCGCATTAATCGTGGCGAATTTGTGGCGATTATGGGCGCGTCAGGTTCCGGTAAAACGACGTTGATGAACATTTTAACGTGTCTGGATACCGTCAGCGAAGGGCAAGTGTTGCTTGATGGTATTGATGCCGCAGGCTTAGATGAAGAAGGGCGCAGGAAATTTCGGGCAGACAAGATAGGGCTAGTTTTCCAGCAGTTTCACCTTATCCCCTATCTAACGGCATTAGAAAACATCATGCTAGCGCAGCATTATCACAGTGTGGTGGATGAAGAGGCCGCTCGGCAGGTATTAGAACAGGTGGGGATGACACCGCGTATGGATCACTTACCCAGCCAGCTTTCAGGCGGTGAGCAACAGCGGGTCTGTATTGCACGCGCACTGGTCAATCAGCCCCCCATTATTTTTGCCGATGAACCGACCGGTAACCTCGATGAAGAGAATGAACAGCGGGTATTGGATCTGTTAAACCATATTCATCGCCAAGGAAGAACCATTGTCATGGTTACCCACAATCCAGACTTAGGGTGTGTTGCTGATCGGATCATCCGGCTCCAGCACGGTAAATATCTTAACGAAGAGAGCCGTCATCATGTGGCGTAATGGGTTAAAAACAATCGGTTTGTGCAGCGTATTATTGCTACTCAGCGCCTGCAAACAAGAAGAAGTGGCGGTGGGTGAAGTCGCTCCTCAGTTGGCTGCCTATGATTTGCAAGGCCAGCCAGTCGCCCTTGATAACTGGAAAGGTAAGCAGGTTTATCTTAACTTTTGGTCGGCAAGTTGTGGTGGTTGTCTGGCTGAAATGGCTGCACTCAATAAACTGAGTGATGAATATCAAAATGATATTGTCGTGGTGGCCATCAACACTGATTCGGAAAAGGTCGATATCAGCCCGATACTGGCGCAACGCAAGCTCAGCTACCCTGTGATCCGCGACCAGCTCGGCATTACTCAGGAGCGTTATCAGGTTATCGGAACGCCGACGTCTTTTCTGATTGATCGTCAGGGCAAGGTCACTGAAGTGCATCAGGGCGCACGCAATGAAAAGGATTTGGCCAAATTATTCCAACAATGGGCGGCAGGCGCATAATGAAAGTATTGCTGTTAGCGGTAAGTGTTGTTTTATTCAGCTCTACCGCGCAGGCCGCCACTGATGGCGAACATATCTACAAGCAAACCTGCTCAAGCTGTCATGGCCGTCTTGCTGATCGCAAGGGGCTAGATAAAGCGCCACCACTGGTATCGTTATCCCGCGATGAAATTGTTGAGGGCCTCACCGCGCGGCGAGACGGCAAGATTGTCGGAAGGGGCAACAAAGCCAAAGCGCATCTGTCAGATGACGATATCCAGAAGTTAGCGGATCATATTGAAAGTCTAAAAACAGCCAAGCCCAAAGCACCTTAATACAGGATTTTTTAATCCAAAATGGTGCCGCCATATCAGTTGATCTTATGCATCAGATAAGCGCAGCATCATCATTGAATATGTGTGTTTGGGTCACTTCATTTGGCGGGTTGAATGCTGTATTATATGTTGCATATTAAATGCAACTTTAAGTTATCTGAGGACTATCAGCATGGGAAATACATCAGCGCTGCTTTGCTACAAACAATTACCTGTCTGGAACAGTGCTGGCGTGCCAGCGATGTTTCGGGAAAAACACAATACCAAAGCAGGTACATGGGCCAAACTCACCATTCTTAGCGGCGAGATGGATTTTCTTATTCTAGACGAAGCGGGCAACACACTAGAAAGACATTCTTTTTCCAAGGAACACCAGCCGCCGTTTATTGAACCGCAAGTTTGGCACCGTATTGCCGCTTGTTCAGATGACCTACAATGCCAACTGAGCTTTTACTGCACAGCGGAGGACTACTACGCTAAAAAGTACAATTTAACCCCGACACATTCTGAAGTGATCGAAGCGGTCAAAACGGTCCAGCCGGGTAAAGCATTAGATTTAGGCTGTGGCTCGGGTCGTAACGCGTTGTACCTGAATTTGTTGGGGTTCGATGTTACAGCGGTAGATAAAAATCAAGACAGTATCAGCAATTTGCAGCAGATCATTGCGCAGGAAGAGCGGCACAATATCACGGCGGATACGTACAACATTAATGAAGCTAGCTTGGATAATCGCTATGACTTTATTTTGTCGACGGTGGTTCTGATGTTCCTTCAGCCAGAACGAATTCCCTATATTATTAACAACATGCAAGAATGCACTTTGCCCGGCGGCTATAACTTGATTATCTCTGCCATGTCGACTGATGATTTCCCTTGTACCGTGCCATTTTCTTTCACTTTAAAGTCAGGGGAACTTAGCCAGTATTATCAAGATTGGGACATCATTAAGTACAACGAAGATGTCGGTCAATTACATAAGACTGATGCGCAAGGTAACCGCATAAAACTGCGTTTTGCGACCTTATTGGCGAAAAAGCGGTAATGACTGCTTAGTACGAAATTGAGCGCTTAGACCAAAGCTTACCGCCGTAGATAAGCGAAAACTAAAGGCTGAATGGCTCTTCATTTAGCGGGCGGTAAGTGAGGTTCATCTCGCAAGCAATTAACGAGGTAGTCAATAAAAACGCGTAGTTTAGGCGCCAAGTAACGCGTTGGTGGGTATAGCATCCATAATCCACCGCTGTATGAGCTGATAAAGCGCCACGTGGGTAACACCGGCACTATCTGGCCCTCTTGTAACGCCTCTCTCGCGGTAAAGTAAGGCAGGCTGCCAATACCAATATGTTGCAAAACGGCATCTAGCCTGACACCGGTGTGATTGGCGGCATAGCGGCCTTTTACGGCAACCGTAATAGCCTTGCTGCCCTGACGGAATTTCCATCGTGCATCCGCCGGTGTTTCTCCTAAATAAATGCAACTGTGATGTGCTAAATCATGGGGATGCAGTGGTGTGCCGTGAGTGGCGAGATACTCGGGTGTGGCACACAACAAATGCTCAATATCCATTAATTGCCGACCGACCATACCTGGCGGCGGTTGATTAGTGATCCGAATGGCCAAATCCACATTCTCATCGATCAGGTCGACATAACGATCATCCAGTATCAGTTGCACATCAATTTTGCTGTAGCGGCGTAAAAATTCTGGCATATAGGGATGAACCACAAAACGGCCAACTGCTTTCGGCACACTGATGCGAATAAGCCCCTCGGGTTCTTGATTGTATTGACCACTGACCTCCATCACGGCATTCGCGGCACTGAGCATCGCGTGGCAACGCTTATAGACTTCTTCGCCACTTTCGCTTAAACGCAATTTGCGGGTTGTACGCTGCAATAAGCGGGTTGCCAGGGCTTTCTCCAATCGGCTGACACTGCGGCTAATTGCTGATGGAGATACCCCTAATTGGCGCGCGACCACGGAAAAGCTACTCGCTTCAACCACTTTAACAAAAATCGCCATTTCACTGAGCAGTGCCAGCGGAAGATTTGTGCTCATGGTGCAAAAGTCCTTTGAGTCTGTGACGGATTATCACGTCAGGTTGACACTAATATAATCATATTGGAAATGATAAAAGGATAAAGATTATGACGACGCGGCTATTTTTTGAGAACGATGCATTGGCGACTGAGGTGACTGTCTTGAGCTGTCAGCCTGACGGCGAGCAGTTTGCCACGATATTGCAGGCAACAATTTTCCACCCGCAAGGGGGAGGCCAGCCATCGGATACTGGCTGGATAGGCGAAAGCCAGGTATTGCGGGTCGTGTTGCAGGGACAATTGACACACTATCTGGATAAGCCTGTCGCATTGGGAGCACACCAAGCTCGCGTTGACAGTGAACGTCGTGCGCTCAACACGCGTATGCATTCTGCTGGGCATATCATTGGCAATATTGGTGAGCGTCTTGGTTGGTTACCTGTAAAGGCACACCATTGGCCGGGAGAGGGCAGAGTCTCATTTAAACGAGGGGAAAACCCTCAGCCAATCGATATTGCACTTATTCAGGCGTCTTTGACGCAATTAATCAGTAAAAATCTACCGAGACAAACTCAGGTACAGGGCGATTTTCGTGAAGTGGGATTTGGTGACCTACCGGCCTATGCCTGTGGTGGGACCCATGTGAAGACTTTGCACGAATTGGGGGATGTGGTTATTCAATCGATCTCGGAGAAGAAAGGGGTAATGTCGATTAGCTATATGCTGAGTTAACTATGACTTTGGGTATATGATTCATCCTACAGAAAAGAAAGTGTTGAAGGATATTTTGGTGAACGACGAAAAGATTAAGCATTTAAATGCGGTCAGCCATCGCGCCCGTAAAGTGATGGAAAGAGAAGGGCTGGATGCACTGGTCGTCACTGTGTGTGATAACTTTTATTATTTAACTGGGTTTGCCAGTTTCTTTATGTACACCTTCCGCCACACTGGGGCGGCAGTTGCGATCATGTTTCGCGATCCTGCTATCCCATCACAAATCATCATGAATGAGTTTGAGGCTGCCAGCACACACTTCGATATGCCTAATAGGGTGCTAAAAACCTTTCCCGTGTGGGTTGATGTGGATGATCCGCGTAACCCACTCAACCACCAAAAGAAACGTGAACGTCCGATAGGGCCGCCGATTGAAGTCGTTTTTGGCCTAGTGAAAACAGCACTTCAAGAAGCGGGGGTGATGGATAAGAGGCTCGCGATTGAATTACATGCGATGTCCAATGGCGGCAAAAGCGTGCTGGATAAAGTCGCTCCGGGACTAAAATGGATCGATTCCACTGCGCTGTTTAATGAAATAAGAATGATAAAAAGTCCGTGGGAGATTGAGCACCTACGAAAAAGCGCTGAAATTACTGAGTATGGCATTGCCTGTGCAGCTAAGAAAATTCGGGTTGGATGCACAGCGGCTGAATTAACCGCTGCATTTAAAGCTGCGGTGATGACATTCCCAGAAACCAATTTTTCTCGTTTTAATCTTATTTCTGTCGGCGATAATTTTTCACCAAAAATGATGGCAGATAGCGCACCCGCAAAACTGGGCGATTTAATTAAATTCGACTGTGGTGTTGATGTGGCAGGTTATGGCGCAGATCTCGCCAGAACCTTTGTTTTGGGTGAGCCTGATGAACTGACACAACACATATATGACACCATCAGAATGGGTCATGAGCATATGTTATCGATGGTTGCACCTGGCGTGAAATTAAAAGATGTCTTTGATTCCACGATGGCTGTCATTAAAAAATCAGGTTTACCCCATTATAACCGTGGTCACCTTGGGCATGGTGATGGCGTATTTTTAGGGTTAGAGGAAGCCCCTTTTGTTAGCTCCTTAGCAACTGAAACGTTTAGCCCAGGGATGGTATTAAGTCTTGAAACACCTTATTACGGCATCGGAGTCGGTTCAATAATGCTGGAAGATATGATTCTCATTACCAATAGCGGATTTGAGTTTTTAAGCAAATTGGAACGTGATCTGATCCGTTGCCATTAATTTGTGCGCAACGTCTCATTTTATATGAATAAAATTCAACTTTGAAAATTAGCCTCTTTATTGTTTTATCTCACTAATTTGAGTACCCGACCACTTAATTATCCATCAAAAAAGTTATTGTATTATTCATATAAAATAAAGTGTTACCACATAAAATGTGGTAACACTTCTGCTATTTGTATGTTTATGGTTATTTATAATATTGAAATGGTTTTATTAATAATGATAACGGAAGTGATAATCGATCATGCCGATAATAGTGAATTTGTATTGTTCAATATATAAAAAATACTTCAGCTAATCAAAATCCTAAGCACGCGCAGTTCAATAAATGACCAAAGAAAACAAATCGTGCTACCCCTGAACAGAAGACTGTATCGAACTAATTGCCAAGCGAAAATATTTTCAATTGTTAATGGTGTTTTTAATGGTGTTTTTAACTAGGAAAAGTCCTACGGTCGTCAAAAATAGCGTACATATCACATTTTCACCTCTATCAATCGCTGGAATAACAATATTCTATAATAATTAAGCAACAGTATTTTCTTTCAACTATCCTATGTAACATGCTGTAATACATTCCAAGGACGTCTTTTCATCATACTTTCAACATGAAAATGTAAATCCGTGAAGTCGCTTTTATCGAACATCAAACAAGTTGCTGGCTTAAGGGTTATATAATGTATAACGCATTTACGACACTGCTGCGTCCGTTGCAACGGCACAGAATTACTATATTAGCGCTATTAATTTCCGGCCTTTCAGTTAACTCAGCTTTGGCAGAAACACAGTATGATTCATTAATCATCAAAGCTAGAGCAGGGGACACTGCGCCGGTCCTTGACTATTTACAAAAAGAATCTAAAGCGGGCCCACTTAATAGTGGGCAAGTTGATGACTGGCTGCAAATTGCCGGTTGGGCAGGGCGTGATCAAGAAGTCATTGATGTTTACGAGCGCTACCACTCTTCAACAAATCTCTCGTCGCGAGGGTTGGCGGCGGCGGCACGTGCCTATCGCAATGAGAAACGTTGGGATCAGGCATTGGCACTGTGGCAGAGCAGTTTGAAGAAAGACCCCACTAACCCTGACCTGATTACTGGCATGATCATGACTCAGGCTGACTCTGGGCGTGGTGGTGAAGCTTTACAGCAAGCAAAAGAATTGGCTGAGCGTAATCCTTCCGCAAAAAACTACATGACACTTTCCTATCTGAGCCGTGCGACCAATCGCAATTATGACGCGTTACAAGCTTCCAGTGAGGCGGTTCGACTGGCACCAGAATCGGAAGAAGTATTAAAAAATCATCTCGAAATATTGCAGAGAAACCGCATTGCCGATCCGGCGTTACAACTTGCGAAAGAGAACCCAAAACTGGTGACCGCAGAGCATTATCGCCAACTCGAGCGAGATGCGGCAGCGGAACAAGTCCGTATGGCGGTCATGCCAACGCGCAGTGAAACAGAGCGTTTTTACATTGCCGATCAAGCTCTGGCCGACTATCAGGATTTGTTAACCCGTTGGAGTAAAGACCCCGCAGCGCAAGATGATTATCAACGTGCACGTATTGATAGACTCGGTGCATTATTGGTGCGCCGTAATACTGTTGAGTTGATTAAAGAATTTGAAGCGATGGAAGCCGAAGGCTATAAAATGCCTGACTACGCTCGCCGCTGGGCAGCCTCTGCGTATATCGATCAACGTATGCCAGAGAAAGCCGCCCCGATTCTGACCAGCTTATATTACGCCGATGGGAAAACCTTCCGTAACAGTGACGATTTGCTTGATGCCGATGATCTTTATTACTCACTGAATGAAAGTGAGCAATTAGATAAAGCGCATCAATTCGCTAAAAACTATAGCGAGCAAACTCCGTATCAAGTTGGAGTTTATGGTCTGCCAGGCAAAGAACCCAATGACGACTGGATGGAGGGGCAAACGCTGCTGGTTCAATCTCTGGTCGCCCTCAATGACTTGCCAGCAGCGCAGAAAAAACTGGAGACATTGTCCAGTACTGCACCCGCTAACCAGAACTTACGCATTGCGTTAGCCAGTGTTTATCTGGCAAAAGATTTGCCACGCAAAGCGGAACAAGAATTGAAAGCGGTTGAATCATTGGCGCCACGCAGTCTTATTTTGGAGCGTGCTCAAGCTGAAACCGCGATGGACCTGCAAGAGTGGCATCAAATGGAGTTACTCACCGATGATGTGATTGCCCGTTCGCCGGAAGATGTGCCTTCGCAGGAATTAGACCGCCAACGTAAAATTCATAATATGTATGAATTGCGGGTGAGTGGTAACCGCGCACTTTCCTCCAATAGCCCAGTCAGTGGCAACAAAGATTATGGTTTTGAAACCCTGTTATATAGCCCGCCGATAGCTGAAAACTGGCGGGTATTTGGGGGCGGTAGTTATAACAACTCTCAGTTTGAAGAAGGGACCGGCATTAACCGCGTGCTGCGCTTAGGCGGGGAATGGACGTCTCGTGACCATTGGGTTGAAGCTGAAGTGAATAATCAGAACTATGGTTTTGGCAATAAAACCGGTGCTCGGTTAGCCACTTGGTACGACTTTAATGACCATTGGCGTGTGGGCGGGCAGGTTGAGCGATTGGCTAAAGATACCCCGTTACGCGCGATGAAAAATAACATCACCGCCAACAGTGCTTCAGCCTTTGTGCTTTGGAAAGCAGACGATCGCCGTGATATTGAATTTAATGTCACACCGACCGATTTCTCTGATGGAAACAACCGTTGGGAATATGAACTTAACGGGCGTCAACGTATTTGGACTGGGCCTTACCTGACAGCCGACTTCAGTTTGGGGCTGGCCGCTAGCCACAATACCAAAGAAGACGTGATTTACTATAACCCGAAAAGTGATTTCACCTACCTACCTGCAATTACCCTGAATCACATTATGTACCGCCATTATAAAACGGTCTGGAGCCAGCAAATACAGCTCGGTGTCGGCGGCTATTGGGAGAAAAACTACGGAAATGGTCTGGTAACCACGGCAGGTTATGGACAACGTATTCAATGGAATGATGTCGTCGATGCGGGTGTGGCATTGACCTACGATAAACGCCCTTATGATGGTGTCCGTGAGCACGACCTCTCGCTCGCTTTCGATTTGAATTACCGTTTCTAAGAGATCAGTGCTATGGCAAAGATATTATTGATAATTCGGATTCTTGTCGTCGGAATAATAACGCTACTGGCATCCGCGTGTTATGCCGAGAAACCTGTATTTGTCCCACCGGCCGAACGGGCATTACCACTGAATGAAAGGCCGTGGCAAAAGAATACGTTTGTGGTCATCGCGTATCATGATGTTGAAGATGACTCTGCTGACCAGCGTTATTTGTCGGTCAGAAGCAGCGCTTTAAGTGAACAATTGGCGTGGTTAAAAGACAATCGCTACAACGTGATTTCCGTCGATCAGATTTTGGCCGCTCGCAATGGTGGCGCGCCATTGCCTAACAAAGCCGTATTGTTAACGTTTGACGATGGTTACAGCAGTTTTTATACCCGTGTTTTCCCGTTGTTAGAAGCCAATAATATGAGCGCAGTATTGGCACCGGTAGGAACATGGATTGATACTCCGGCTAATAAAAAGGTGGATTTCGGGGGATTAAGTACCGATCGCGATCGTTTCCTGACATGGAAAGAGATTGGCGAAATGTCTAAGTCGAAGTTGATTGAAATCGGCGCTCATACCTATGCCTCTCATTACGGTGTGATTGCTAATCCGCAAGGAAATACCGAGCCAGCCGCGGCTAATCTGAAATACGATCCAAAAACGAAAAAGTATGAAACTGAAGCGGCATTCAAACAGCGGATGGAAAAAGATGTTTCGTTGATTACCGAACGCATCACTAAAGCGACCGGCAAACCACCTCGCGTCTGGGTATGGCCTTACGGCGCGCCGAATGGCACCGTACTCAATATCTTGCGCCAACACGGTTATCAGATGGCGATGACATTGGAACCGGGTATTGCGAACGTCAATGATTTGATGAATATCCCCCGTATTCTGATCAGCAATAACCCCTCGCTTAAGGACTTTGCTCAGTTAGTCACGTTGGTACAAGAAAAAGATATCATGCGCGTCGCGCATGTCGATTTAGACTATTTGTACGATCCTGATCCCGTTCAGGAAAAGGAAAATCTCGACAAACTGATACAGCGTATTTCCGATTTACGTGTGACGACGGTGTTCTTACAAGCGTTCTCTGATCCGAAAGGGGATGGCAATATCCGCGAGGTGTATTTCCCTAACCGCTGGATACCGATGCGCCAAGACTTATTTAACCGCGTTGCATGGCAATTAGCGTCACGCCCCGATGTTGATGTCTATGCTTGGATGCCAGTATTGGCATTCGAAATGGACCCTTCATTACCACGGATTACGCGTATTGATCCGAAAACGGGTAAGACAAGCATCGATCCTGACCAGTATCGCCGTCTGTCGCCATTTAACCCTGAAGTCAGACAGCGCATTATCGATATCTATCGCGATATGGCCTATAGCGCACCGATTGATGGCGTGCTCTATCACGACGATGCTGTGATGTCTGATTTTGAAGATGCCTCACCGGATGCGATCCGTGCATACGAAAAAGCCGGTTTCCCTGGCTCGATTACCACTATACGTAACGATCCTGAAACTATGGCGCGCTGGACTCGCTATAAGAGCAAGTATCTAGTTGATTTTACTAACGAATTAACACGTCAAGTGCGTGATATTCGTGGCCCACAAGTCAAATCAGCTCGTAATATATTCGCTATGCCGATTTTAGAACCGGAAAGTGAAGCATGGTTTGCGCAGAATCTCGATGATTTCTTGGCGAACTATGATTGGGTTGCCCCGATGGCAATGCCGTTGATGGAAAAAGTACCGTTATCTGAGTCGAACGAGTGGCTATCACAACTGGTCAACAAAGTTGCAGAACGCCCTGGAGCATTGAACAAAACTGTATTTGAACTGCAGTCGAAGGACTGGACCAAGCCTGAGGGCAGCAATGCCATTAGTGGGGCGATACTGGCGGGCTGGATGCGCCAGTTGCAGTTAAATGGCGCGCAAAATTTTGGTTACTATCCGGATAACTTTATCACTGGCGAACCACCGCTAAAAGATGTCCGCCCTGTGCTATCTTCTGCCTGGTATCCTTTATATGATCGATAGAATTATTGCGTTACTCATCCTATGCCTGGTACTGAGCATCCCTGCGGGAATGATCCTGCTCTTTACCGGTGACGTATTGCTGAATTTTGTTTTCTTCTATCCGCTGTTTATGTCCGGGATCTGGATAACAGGCGGTGTTTATTTCTGGCTACGCCGTGAAAGACATTGGCCTTGGGGGGACGATGTTCCCCCGCCAGAATTGAAAGGTAATCCGCTGGTTTCAATCCTCATCCCTTGCTTTAACGAGGGGTTAAATGCGCGGGAAACCATTCATGCGGCCTTGGCGCAGACTTATACCAACATTGAGGTCATCGCTATTAACGATGGTTCCAGTGATGATACTGCGCAAGTGCTCGATGCATTACTGGTTGAAGACCCACGATTGAGAGTGATTCATCTGGCTCATAATCAGGGCAAAGCGATTGCCTTGCGTATGGGAGCGGCGGCGGCGCGCAGTGAATATCTGGTTTGTATCGATGGTGATGCTTTACTCGATAGAAAAGCGGTGCCTTATTTGGTCGCGCCGCTGATTGCGAATCCACGTACCGGTGCAGTGACCGGCAACCCACGTATACGTACACGTTCAACCTTGGTCGGCCGTGTTCAGGTTGGGGAATTCTCTTCCATCATTGGGCTGATCAAGCGGACGCAACGCGTCTATGGTCAAGTCTTCACCGTTTCAGGTGTGGTGGCTGCTTTCCGCCGTAGAGCATTAGCGGATGTGGGCTATTGGAGCCCAGATATGATCACGGAAGATATTGATATCAGTTGGAAGTTGCAGGTCAGGCACTGGTCAGTATTCTTTGAACCGCGTGGTTTATGCTGGATTTTGATGCCAGAAACCCTACGAGGTTTATGGAAGCAACGCCTGCGCTGGGCACAGGGGGGGGCAGAAGTGTTCCTGAAGAATATGTTCAAGCTCTGGCGCTGGCGCAATCGCCGGATGTGGCTGCTATTCTTTGAATATTCGCTTTCCATCACGTGGGCGTTTACCTACCTATTCAGTATCATTTTATTCCTCTTGGGATTAGTGATTACTTTACCGCCGGGCATACATGTACAAACCGTATTCCCACCAGCCTTCACCGGGATGGTATTGGCGCTGACTTGTTTAATGCAGTTTGCTATTAGTTTGGTGATTGAACGGCGCTATGAGCCCAAATTGGGGAATTCGCTATTCTGGATTATCTGGTACCCAATGGTTTACTGGATGCTAAGTTTGTTTACGACCGTGGTGGCGTTCCCCAAAGTCATGCTCAATACCAAGCGTAAACGTGCGCGTTGGGTGAGCCCAGATCGCGGAATAGGGAGGGTTAAGCCATGAGTGAACCTCTGATTCATACTGAGCAGCGGGCTATTCCCCGCTGGATCGATATCATTATCACTGCTTTAGCTTGGATTGGTTTTATCTTCCTATTTGCTAAGGGTTTTTTTGACATGATTGGCAGAGCGCCAAATATGGGGCCGATACCTTTTAGGCTCTATATACTCAGTGGTCTCACCACCATTGCTTTGTATGTGGCCATCGCATTGTTTAATGCTGTGGTTATCATTATGTGGGCCAAATATAACCAAGTCCGTTTTCAGGTTGAACGCCGTGGGCATCGGCCAAGTTTGGATGACGATGAGTTGGCGAGCAGTATGGATCTCTCCGGTGAGATGATCGCCAAACTGAAAGCCGGCTCCTGCATGACGCTGTACAACGACGAACATGGGCAACTACTGGAAGTGAAAGATGGGTTACAACTCCCTACAGTTGCACCGGTCGTCAATTTACGTCGAGGGTGATGGTCAAGTAATCGCTAAATACCTGAAAGTTTGATTTTATGATTGCTGCTTTCGGGTATTCAGCGACACCCACTGTTAATTTAGTCCTGCTTTAGTGATAAATACCGCATAAAGCCGCTTTCTTTTATAATCCCCATTCATATATTGCTATGATTTAGCAGAAATTGTAGTGCGATGCGTAATTGAATGTCGCCGCAGCGGGTATTTCTCTGGCAGTTGAATTTTAAAAGGGAGCATACAGTGAAGCAAAATCATTTTGGACAAACTATCGGAGCAGAATTATCGGGCTGGCAAGCCGCGCAACGGCCACAACGGGAAATTTTACCGGGCCATTTTTGCTATCTAGCCCCAGTGAATATCGATAAACACCAGGCCTGTTTATATCAGGCATATCACTTAGTTAAAGACGCGCATGATTGGACGTATTTCTATTGTGAGCGGCCTGAAAGTCAGGACGATTTTCATCAATATTTGCAATCTCTCATCGACACCAACGAGTCTTTCCATTTCACGGTAGTGGATGCACAAACGGACTTGGCACTCGGTACGGTTGCATTACAACGAATTGATGAAAAGAACGGTGTTATCGAGATTGGATCTGTTAATTGGTCACCGCGATTAAAACGTCACTCGGCGGGGACTGAAGCGATATATTTACTGTTACATTACGTCTTTGACAAATTAGGTTATCGTCGCTGTGAGTGGAAATGTGATTCACTGAATGAGCCATCCAATTCAGCCGCATCTCGATTTGGTTTCCAGTTTGAGGGGCAATTTCGTCAGGCCATTGTCACCAAAGGGCGCAATAGAGACACCAACTGGTATTCCATTACTGACCGTGAGTGGCCATTAATTAAGCAGGCATTTAATGATTGGCTAGCGATGGATAACTTTGATAGTGAAGGTAAACAAAAAACGCGATTACAAGATTTAAGAATCAGCCGATAATGATGATTAATCACACTGTGGTTAATTCTATATTATTGTATTAATGGGTTATTATTTTATTTCGCCTTTACTTAAAACAGCGATAAAAAGAGTAGGGGCGAAAGAGAAGTGCGAGACTAAGGCCAGTCATAAAGCAGGGCTAAATAGTATAACGTGAAATGAATATTGATTAGAACAAAAAACAAACAAATTAAAAAAATAATATTTTTTTGCATTCTGATATCGCGAAACTTAAGAGTGTCATTATACTGTAATCATCTGGCGGTATTTTTCACACGGTGCATAGCTTAGGCTGTTGTTTATCACTGCGGGGATCGCTAATGGTAGAGTCCATGATTGGGCTGTTAAGACAAGAACAAGATTTTACTCCAGCGACTCGTTATTACGAGGGCTTCTCTTCCGACCCTCAATTTCCAGTAGTACAATCATTATCTCTCCCGAATATATTAACGCCAACGTCCGTACTCTTAGTCTTTATACCCTGTAATACCCTCCCTTGCGATACCGTGGTCACCCAAGTTATTAGGGTGCTGAAGTGTTCACGTTATTCGCATTTTTCATTGGCTAGTATTGGCTGCGAAGGAAGCCATAACCTCATCCGTATGTGAACATAATCGCGCAGGCAATTTCTGCTGCGGTAGATGAAACAAACTGTAAGGTGCCACTATGGGAAGACAGAAAGCAGTGATCAAAGCTCGTCGTGAAGCGAAACGTGTTATTAGACGTGATTCGCGTAGCCATCGTCAGCGTGAGGAAGAGAACGTGACATCGTTAGTACAAATGGGCGGTGTCGAATCAATCGGTATGGCACGGGATAGCCGTGATACCTCCGTTATCCAAGCACGCACGGAAGCTCAAGGTCATTACTTATCGGCCATAGACAGTAAACTGCTCATCTTCGCCACTGGCGAAGCAGGGTGTGGTAAAACCTTTATCAGTGCAGCCAAAGCGGCTGAAGCGTTAATCCACAAAGAAGTTGATCGAATCATTGTGACGCGGCCTGTGCTACAGGCAGATGAAGACCTAGGCTTCTTGCCTGGCGATATCTCTGAGAAATTCGCGCCTTACTTCCGCCCGGTGTATGACATTCTGCTGCGTCGGCTCGGATCGTCCTTCATGCAATACTGCTTACGTCCAGAAATCGGGAAAGTAGAGATTGCGCCTTTCGCCTATATGCGTGGGCGTACTTTTGAAAATGCGGTAGTGATCCTCGATGAGGCACAAAATGTCACTGCCAGCCAAATGAAGATGTTCCTGACCCGTCTCGGTGAAAATGTCACGGTTATCGTTAATGGTGATATCACCCAATGCGACCTTCCGCATGGCGTGAAATCGGGTCTTAGTGATGCGTTGGAGCGCTTTGCTGAGGATGAAATGATTGGCATTATCCGCTTTGATAAACAGGACTGTGTCCGCTCAGCGCTGTGCCAACATACCTTGAATGCCTATTCATAGCTCTGCGTTATGAATGGATGACCCCATAAAAAAGGGCAAGCGTTGAATGCGCTTGCCCTTTGCTTATCACGAAAATACTGACTTTTTCCGCAACACTCGTTTACCACAACGATCTATGTTTTAGCGCAACGGCCTATGACAATGACGACTTAGACAATTGATCGTGGCGGCAACATACTGTTACAGCATAATCGTCATCATATAAGCCGCGAACAGCGCCAAATGCGCAGTCCCGTTCAGAACGTTGGTTCTGCCCGTAGAGAAAGAGATCTGCGATAGAATCAACACACTGACCATCACCACGATATGGGGCGCTTCCAAGCCAAAGTTCAATTCCTGCCCCGTCAGCACAGCGATTAAGGTCACCGCCGGTACCGTCAGTGAAATGGTCGCCAGTACGGAACCGAAGAACAGATTCATGGCACGCTGAACTTGATTTGCCAGTACCGCTTTTAATGCTCCTAAGCCTTCAGGTGAAAGGATCAGCAATGCAATCAGGAAACCAGTAAATTTGGCGGGTGCATTCAATTCAGTCAGCAAGGCTTCCAACGGGTTGGCATCAAATTTGGTTACCGCGATTACTGCGATCAGATGAACTAACAACCAACACGCATGGGACAGGCTACTGTGGGACGAGGGCTTACCATGGTGTGGATCGCTTGGGTCATCCCCTTCGTCTTCATGCTCATAAACAAACAGATTCTGATGCGTTTTGGTTTGTATCAGCAGGAAAACACCGTACATCGCCGCTGAAATTGCGGCGACAACCAATGATTGTGCGACGCTAAAGCTCCCCTCTGGCAGGGTGCTCGGTAAGACCAATACAATGATAGCCAGCGGGAAAATCGCCATCAGGTATTGTTTGATACCGACTAAATTGACGTGTTGAGTTGCGAATTTACGGCCGCCCAACAGTAACGACACGCCGACCAACCCCCCGATAACAATCATGATGATTGAATAGAGAGTATCGCGCATCAAGGCTGGGGCTGCATCGCCAGTCGCCATCATTGCTGAGATCAAGCTAACCTCAAGAACAACCACGGACAAACTGAGGATAAGTGAACCATAGGGTTCGCCCAAACGGTGGGCTAACACGTCAGCATGGCGTACCACGCTGAAAGCACTGCTCAGGATCCCCACCAAGGCGATCAGGTTGATAACGATAACGGCAGCGAAATTGCTGGTATCACCCCATAAATTCAGAATAACCAGCGCAATAATAGGCAGGATAAGGGAGTATTCGTGGTGGCGTGATTTAGATCGGCCAGGATCATTTTGCGACTTCATTTTGAGAACGCTCCTAAAAACTTTACTGCATTAAACGGGCCTTACAGCCATTTAACGATAATTAAGCGCCATATTGCAGGCTAAGTAGCCTTAAGACTAACAAATAACAGGGAATTGTCGCAGAAAATTTACAAGGTTTTAACTGGCTTATCCATAAAAAAGGCAATAAAAATGGACATACAAGATGATGTCCATTGATTTAACAGAAATTAATTAATACTAGTCGTCAATGTTATCCATAACTTCATGGCGCTTATGATGATAGTCTTCTTCATTCAGCCCTTCACGCCAGTAAGGGATCGCATAAAGTTGCTGGCGTTCACACCCTTTCTCACGGCGCAGATAACGGCGCAACTGCACAACTAGACTGTCTTCACCGGCTATCCAAAATGTGGCTTCTGCCATCGACAAATTCAGGGCGCAGAATTGGTTGATAACGTCTTTCGTTTTCTCTGTTCCACCAATCACCCAACTCAGCTCAACGCCAGCAGGTTTGATGAGATCCAATACATCCTGTGGTGTATCGACGCGAATGATGGCATGGCCTTCTGCATCCGCGGGTAGGGTTTCCAATAGTGCGGCAATGGCTGGGAGCGAGGAAGGGTCACCGACCAGATAGCTGTAAGCTGCCGGTGGCAGCAGTGTTTCAGGTCCACCCGGATTGGTTATCCCTAACCAATCACCCGGCTTAGCATTACGAGCAAAATTCACCGCGGGACCACTGTGGTCATGAAGCGCAAATTCGATGTCAATCTCGCACAATTCTGGGCGGATAGCGCGAACGGAGTAAGTTCGCACAATAGGACGCACTTCTGCTGCTGGCCACACTGGGCCTTTCTCACCCAGTACCGGCAACTCCGGCTGCGTTTGCCCCGCTAAAGGTAAGAATACCTTCAAATGAGCACCACCACATTCTGGGGGATAATTTTGTAACGTCGGGCTTTCAAAAGTCATTCGGCGCAGATGAGGGGAGATGTCTACCGTTCTTTTGACCTGAACCAAACGTGGTGGAGTGGGACGATAGCGCGGTTTTGCTGCGGTAGAGGCTGTGGTCACAGTTTATCCTTTTTAATGTTGTGGCGTTTTGACTTGAACATCAGCCAGCGGAAGCTATGGCTTATTGCGGCGCAAATTATAACATCAACCAATGTTAATGATAATTATTTGCATGAAAAATATGTCAGAAATACGAAAAGAGCGATGGCAACACTCAATAGCAGAGCCATTAAATCTATCGGCGCGTGACTATATTAAAAAGTTATTAATTATAGCGAGCAGTATTATTTCGCTTCGAACGTCATTAAATCGAAGAAAACAAATGAATATATATGTAATTGATAATAAATGGAATTATATGTATTAAGGCTGAAGCGACTTGGTGTCTATCGGCCGTCATCTTTGCTTAGTACAAAAAAACATAAGCCACGGTTTTTTTGTATTTGGTTGTCGTGATTTTCTGCCGTATTGCTTTGACTAGGAAAATTAAACGAATTAAGTCGAGATGAAAGAGGCTATGCATGAATTTCCAACAACTTAAAATTATTCGGGAATCAGCCCGCTGCAATTACAACCTGACGGAGGTCGCGAATACATTATTTACCTCCCAGTCTGGTGTCAGTCGGCATATTCGCGAGCTGGAAGAAGAGTTGGGTATTGAGATCTTTATCCGCCGTGGCAAGCGTTTATTAGGGATGACAGAGCCGGGAAAAGAGTTGCTGACTGTCGCTGAGCGTATGTTGAATGATGCTAACCAGATTCGCCGCTTGGCAGACGTATTCAGTAATAATGACAGTGGCCAGCTACATATTGCCACGACCCATACTCAGGCGCGCTACAGTTTACCGAGAGTCATCAAAGAGTTTCGTCTGCTGTACCCCGAGGTAAAGTTGGTGATCAGCCAGGGAAATCCGCAAGAAATTGCCGCGATGTTGCACGCGGGTGAGGCCGATATCGGTATTGCCAGCGAATTACTCATGAGCGATGAAACCATTGCTGCATTCCCTTATTATCGCTGGCATCACGCCATTGTCGTGCCAGAAAACCACCCGCTGACACAAGAAGCGAATATCACCTTGGAAACCCTCAGTACGTTACCTTTGATTACATACCGTAAAGGGATCACGGGCCGGTCACGTCTGGATAATGCCTTTAAAAATGCGGGGTTAACGCCCGATATTGCGCTTAGCGCCCAAGATTCTGATGTGATTAAAACTTATGTTGAGCTGGGTATGGGCGTTGGGATTTTGGCCGATATGTCCTACGAGGCTCATCGTGATAACGGATTGGTGCGATTAAATGCAGAGCATTTATTTGATGCGAATACCGTTTGGTTGGGATTAAAACGCGGTCAGTTACAACGTAACTTTATCTGGTTCTTTATCCAGCTCTGCAATCCAACACTTTCCCTGCATGATATCAAAGAGAAAGTGCTGGCGGAGACGACGGATGAAGTGGTGATCGACTACCAGATTTAAGCGTTAAATAGCAGACTGGCGCGTTGAACAAATAACCGTCAGTCAAGGTCATCATTATCGGGGCTAAACCGCACGCGTACTTCTGTCCCACCTTCTTCACGCTGGCGAATATCACATTGTCCATTCAGGCTGGTGGCCCTATCTTGCATAATCATCAGGCCGTAATGGTTAGGACGTTCACTGGCTTGACCTATCCCGCAGCCATTATCGATGATGGACATCAACACATCACCGTCCTGCGCGACGACGTTAATCTCCGCTCGGCTGGCATGGGCGTGTTTGTAGATATTATTGAGTGCTTCACGGGCAATATTGACCATATGGATAGCTTGATGGTCGGGCACAAAGTCGGAGGGTAAGTCAAAACTGAGTGTAATAGGTAAATTTGCACGTTCGCTAAATTCGTTAACCAGTGTCTGAAGTGCAGCATGCAACGTTGCTGCATTGAGTTTCAGGCGGAATGTGGTGAGCAGCTCACGTAACTGGCGATAGGCGATATTCAGTTCATCACGCATTTGCTGCACTAAAAGTTTGCTCGGCTCTGGCATGTCTGGCGTCTGCATCTGCAAACAGCTCACCTGTATTTTTAAGCAGGAGAGAGATTGCGCGATGGAGTCATGCAGCTCGCGTGCAATGGAGGAACGTTCCTCCATTAACAGTAATTGCTGCTGGTGCCTTGCTTGGCTCTCTAGCGCTAATGTGCTGGTCAGTTGCTCAACCAGTGTATTGACTAACTGTTGTTGGTCAGCGTTAAGCGGGTTATCAGTCGGTAATTTCGCCAGCAACAAGCCATATTGACCAAGTTTATCGCTCAGGCTCCAACTGAGTGACTCCCGTGATGTTACTGGACTTGTCTCATAGGATGCGCTGCTGATAGTTAACGGTGCTGGGCGATTTTGCGGGGGTAAGTATTCTCCATCCATCATGTCCGTGAGGTGGGAGCGATACAGATGATTTTCGTACAAACAAATTTGCACATTTTCGAGTGGTGTCAGTGCTTGCAGTTGATCAATAACCGGCACTAATCGTTCACTCAATGGCTGATTGGTGTGCAACTGACGACTGCTATGATAGAGGAACGCCAAGACCTGATTTTTCTGTTGTAAATCTGTGGTTTTTTGTAGAACTCGCTGTTCTAAATCGCTGTAGATCAAGGATAACTCTTGCGACATACGGTTTAGGGCCGTGCCTAACATGCCCATTTCGTCGCGTTGATTAGATAAGGTGTAGCGCTTACTAAAATCACCACGGCCAATGGCATTAGCCATCGAAATAAGTTGCAACCATGGGCGTAATAAGCGGCGACGTAAATAGTAGATAGTCGCCAACAGTAGGCCCAGCGTCAGGATAATAAAGACCAACTGAATCAGGGTGACTAGCAATAAGCGTTGTTCAGTCTTGTGATCAATCGCTAATACCAACGCATCTAACTGGTGAACGAAATCAGCGACACTGGCCGCTACTTCATCAGGGTGCTTGGCTTGTATAAGCTGTGGTTTTAGCGTGTCCTGCCAATAGCGCTCTATTTGTTGATACTGGCTGGTTAAACCCTCCCGTGTGAGGGCTTGCTGTAAATCACGGCTGGTTTTATCTTGTTCCAGCGCGACCAGATAGGGTAAGTCACGGTCATCCAATGGCACCATCGACAGCAGCCGATAACTTTGCATACGCAATGAGCCCGCTTTATTGATTGCATGAGCATTACCCTGAATGCTTTGTGCCATCCATGACGAAATCGTCATGCCAGCGACTCCCAGCACCCCCAGTAGCATCATCAGTAAAGAGATCTGATTGACCAGAGGGATCAGGTAACGTTTCATAAAGTGGGCTTCCTAGGCTAATAACCCTGCAACATTACCGGTTTTATGGGGCAAATGTTAGCCCTAATGAGACTTCATCCCCGCCGCTGTCATCATCATGCGGAACAACATAGAGACCGCCAATAGGGCCAGAACGCTCCCGCACCAGATAATCAGCATCCAACCGAGTCGCTTCCACCAAGGCGACTTTATCGGTTCCGCAGTTTGTGAAGGTGATTGCGATTTCATCATTTAATGATAGCCCTGTTCGTGATTGATTTTCCCGCGGAAGACGTAGTAGCTCCAGAAGGTATAAACCAGAATGATGGGGATGATAAAAAGTGCTCCCACCAGCATAAATCCTAAGCTCTGTGGCGGTGCAGCGGCTTGCCATAAGGTAATGGACGGCGGGATAAGGTAAGGCCAGATACTGATCCCCAAACCGCTATAGCCAAGAAACACCAGTAAGAGTGTAAGTAAGAAGGGGGCATAATGACCGCCGCGTTTAACGGCGCGCAGCAAGGCCCAACTGGCCAGTAACACCAACAATGGTACGGGTAGGAACCAAAATAGATTGGGCAATGTGAACCAGCGCGCTGCAATTTGTGGGTGTGCGAGCGGGGTCCAGAGGCTAATAACGGCAATAATCACTAGCATCATTACTGTCAGTGGTGTTGCCAGTTTATGCATCACCTGCTGTACATGGCCGTCGGTTTTCATAATCAACCAAGTACAGCCGAGCAATGCATAAGCGATCACCAAACCGACACCGCAAAACAAGGAAAAAGGTGCTAGCCAATCGAACGGTTCGCCGCTGTAGCTACGACCCGTGACGCGGAAGCCATGAATAAAAGCACCGACCACTATACCTTGCATGAAAGTGGCAACCAATGACCCGCCAATAAAGGCCTTATCCCAGATATGCTGCTTTTCCTGACTGGCTTTAAAGCGGAATTCGAAGGCGACACCGCGAAAGATCAACCCTAATAGCATGAGGGTCAGTGGGATCGCCAATGCATCCAAAATGACGGCATAAGCTAATGGGAACGCGCCGAGTAGCGCCGCCCCTCCGAGCACCAACCAAGTTTCGTTACCGTCCCAAACCGGTGCCACGCTGTTCATCATCAAATCTCGGTCGCGGCTGTTTTTGACCAGCGGAAACAAGATGCCGATACCTAGGTCGAAACCATCCATCACCACATACATCATGGTGCTAAAGACGATGATGACAAACCAAATCAGTGGAAGATCAATACCCATAATTAGTGCCCGTTTGGGTTAGAGTGAGTCGGGTCAGTATCAAATGGCTCACTGACGGCTGAAAGAGGGCGAGCAGGTGTATTTTGTTGACCTGGGCCACCGTTATCTTGCTGGTGACTTTCATGCGCTTTTGGCCCTTTACGAATCAGGCGCATCATATAGGCGTAGCCCACGCCAAATACCGAACCATAGACCACAATGAAGACCAATAAACTGATGCTCATATGCATCTCGCCATGAGATGACACCGCATCGCGGGTGCGCTGCAAGCCATATACAATCCACGGTTGGCGGCCCACTTCAGTGGTAAACCAACCGGCCAGAATCGCAATTAACCCTGACGGCCCCATCCACAACACGAAATAGAGGAAGGGGCGAGACTGATACAGCCCGCCACGCCAGCGGAGCCATAAACTCCACACACCGGCGAGAATCATTAGCATGCCTAGCCCGACCATGATGCGGAAAGACCAGAAAACAATGGTGGAGTTAGGCCGATCTTCGGGTGGGAAAGATTTCAATGCAGGGATCTGTTTTTCCAAGCTGTGCGTCAGAATCAGGCTGCCTAAATAGGGAATTTCCAGTGCGAAACGGGTTCTTTCTTGCTTCATATCCGGCCAGCCAAACAAAATCAGCGGCGTAGCTTCGCCAGGTTTATTTTCCCAGTGGCCTTCTATGGCCGCAATTTTAGCGGGCTGATGTTCCAAGGTATTCAAACCATGAGCATCGCCAATCACCGCTTGAAGTGGTGCGACAATCAAGGCCATCCACATCGCCATCGAGAGCATTTTCCGCATGGCAGGTGTGTCCCGTTTACGCAGTAAATGCCATGCGGCAGAAGCGCCAACGAAGAAGGCCGACGCCAAGAAAGCGGCCGTTGACATGTGCAACAATCGGTAAGGGAACGAAGGATTAAAGATCACTTTTAGCCAATCAACCGGCACGACTTGGCCGTTGATGACTTCAAAACCTTGGGGTGTTTGCATCCAACTATTAGAAGCCAGTATCCAGAACGTTGACATCAACGTGCCGAGCGCGACCATACAAGTGGCGAAGAAATGCAAACCAGGGCCAACACGATTCCAGCCAAACAGCATCACCCCGAGGAAACCCGCTTCAAGGAAGAACGCCGTCAGCACTTCATAAGTCAGTAGCGGGCCGGTAATACTGCCAGCAAACTCGGAGAAAAAGCTCCAGTTAGTGCCGAACTGGTAGGCCATGACGAGGCCAGAAACCACCCCCATGCCAAAATTGACGGCAAATATTTTTGACCAAAAATGGTAGAGGTCACGGTAATCCTCATTTTTGGTTTTTAACCATAGCCCTTCCAATACCGCTAAAAAGCTAGCCAGCCCGATAGTGATAGCGGGGAAAATGATATGGAATGAAATGGTGAAAGCGAATTGAATTCTGGCCAATTCGAGGGCAGTTAAACCGAACATTCGGACCTCACAGCAAACAGGTTACGGCATCAAGACTTGGCAGTAAGTTAACCATAAGTTAAAGTAACTATAATAGTGACAATTAAATCAATATCACCTATAACAGTTGGCCTATGACACGATATGAACAGTTAGCGCAGCAAATTCGAGCGCAAATACAATCCAAAGTATGGCAGGCTGGCGACAAACTGCCTTCACTACGAGAAAGTTGTAAGCAATCCGGCTTAAGCTTAATGACTGTTGTACAGTCTTATCAGCTACTGGAGAGTCAGGGATGGATCGTGGCTCGCCCACAATCGGGCTACTATGTTGCCTCGCGGCCCACGCAACTGCCGCAACTTCAGCGTGGTAAAAAGCTGCATCTTGATGAGCAAGTTGACATCAATACCTTTATTTTTGATGTCTTGCAGGCGGGGAAAGACCCGGCAATTATGCCGTTTGGATCTGCCTTCCCTGACCCTAGCCTCTTGTTACAGCCCCGTTTGTCTCGCGCTCTGGCCAGTGTGGCCCGTAAGATATCACCGCAGAGTTCGGTAGCAAATCTGCCACCGGGCAATGAAAGTCTCCGGCGCAATATCGCGCAACGCTATGCCACCAGTGGCATGAACGTTTCACCTGAGGAAATTGTCATTACCGCCGGTGCGATGGAGTCACTGAGCCTAAGTTTACAGGCGGTGACGCAGCCAGGTGACTGGGTGGTCCTCGAGTCGCCGGCCTTTTATGGCGCATTACAAGCGATTGAGCGCTTACGCTTAAAAGCCATTTTTATCCCTACACACCCACAGCAAGGTATGGATCCCGATGCCCTTGAGCAGGTCATCAACCAATATCCCATTAAAGCCTGCTGGTTGATGACTCACTTCCAGAATCCACTGGGATGCACCATGTCTTGGCCGCAGAAAAAAAGGCTGGTGGCACTATTACAACAGAACGCGATTTCGCTGATTGAAGATGACGTTTATGGTGAGTTGTATTTTGGTGCAGAACGTCCGTTGCCTGCGAAAGCACTTGATCAGCATCGGCAGATATTGCATTGCTCCTCGTTTTCAAAATGTCTGGCACCGGGTTTCCGTGTGGGCTGGGTGGCGGCGGGGGAACATGCGCAGCGAATTCAACATTTGCAGTTGATGAGTACAGTGTCGGCCAGTGTCCCCACGCAATTGGCGATTGCGGATTATCTCTCTCAAGGGGGGTACGATACCCATCTGCGCCGTTTACGTCGCTTAATGGAACAACGCTTGAATGCATTGCGGCAAGCGGCTGTCGATCACTTCCCTAAAAGTGTGAAAATAAGTCATCCTGCTGGGGGGTATTTCTTGTGGCTAGAACTGGAGCCGCCATTCAATACCAGTGAGTTGTATCGACTCGCATTGGAGCAAGGCGTCAGTATTGCCCCAGGCAGAATGTTCACTACGGGCAATCAGTTTGATCACTGTTTCCGACTGAATGCATCATTTGCTTGGTCAGAGCAAAGCCACAAAGCCATTCAGATATTGGCGCAATTGATCAACCAATTGACTCGCCACAGTGGCAAATAGTCCGATAGGTCACGTGGTTCAAATTTTCGTCAAAGATGTATTTGAAGTCATCGTTGCGTGAATCTACTCGATGAAGAAATAAGATAGGCCGTTATGAACCGTGGCGGTGACTAAAGTGAGGGTCATTACCCTGTTCATGGCGTGACCATGAACAGGGCTGTTAGAGGTTGAGAACCTTTTGATGAGCAAAATTTATCTCAGCATACGACTGGCATCAGCATATAACGTGCATCAGCATATAACTTGCAGCAGAGCCATCAGGGGAGGGTGCTGTCGAGAATACCGGTCCCTGCTTGGCTCGTGACGATTGCTTTGACTTCGCTAACGTCATTAACGTGTAACCGCAGTGTTGGCACCCAACCGACATTATCTGTCAATTGATCGGCAGCCGAAACCGAAGCATTGTAAACGGCCAGTAGATCGGTTGGTGTACCATTAACAAGGTTGTCTTTGGTGAGAATATGATGGCCGCCATAGCGTTTAATGATTTTGCTGGCCGGGATGTTATCTGCTAGGTCAATGGCATTTTTTTCCGCATAGATGGCCGATTCAAACCCTACCCCCCACAAGCTGGTAAAGTCTTGTGCAGCCAGAACTTCAGCATAATTATTGTAGACATCCACTTGTCCAAAGCGGACGCGTGGTGCGCGTTGGCCTGGGTTTCTCCAGTGGTTGTGATGCATTGTGACTTTGAGTTTATCTCTATCTTCTAGGCGAGAGTCGGAGGAACCTATCAGGTTCACTTTATCGTGATCGTCAAAGATATTGTAAGATGCGGTCACATAGTTACTGCTATGGGTGACATCCATCAACCCGTCATGTACCTGAAATACCCTGCCAAAGACCTTCGGCAATGATTGGCGCGGATGCTCACCATCATCCAGCGTGACGTGATCAACCCAAATGTGTTGAGTCGTCCATATCGACAAATTATCGTACAGACTATTCCAGTTACCCGCACTGCCATCGGTGGGGTCCCATTCAGGGAAACAGTCGTAAGCATCAGAGATCCGTAGGTTACGAATAATGATATTCGAGACATCTCTTGCTAGCAGGTGAGCACCAATAATATGCGCATCTTTACCTACGCCGATCAGAGTGACATTAGAGCCAAAGCGTTGTCGTATCTGCTGAGTTTGCGATTCGGCCGCTTCAATACGCGCCACTTCAAGTGGACCGGAAGGGGTCACCATGCCCCACGCCCCTTCAGGGTTAAAATGTGCGATAAAATCGGCCATGCTGAACACTTTGCCGGTGTCGGGTACAACAATCTGATTAGCGATGTCATCACAGGTCAGCACCGTGCCATCTTTATCCATCGCATTAATCGTGCCTTTAACATAGATGATACGTGGGGTGCTTTGATTATGAGCACTCGTCCCGCCGAGCGCATCGCGGAGCTCTTGCCAAGTACTGACCACAAAGATATGGCTCTGATCGGCTGCACTTCCGCCTGATACGCCTGGGCCAAATGACCCCCATCCATCGCCATTCGCTAATATATCCCTACCTAAGTCACGTGCTGCCACGCCGGAGGAATAGATGAAACTGGCGGAAATAATCATGGCCAGTGCGCTAGAAATGACTGTTCGCCGCAGAGTAAAGGATTGATGCATGATGACTCCTGTCATAATAAATTTAATTTTATTCAACAAGATACCTATTTTAACAGCTCGGTGAAAACACTGATTCCTATCGAAATGCACTCAGTGTACTAGGCATGATGCTAAATATAAGTCTCATCATAAGGGACAGCGAGTTACACCTATAGATAAGGAATTCTTACAATAGAACGTTATTTCACAATATGGAAACGATGTTTCACTAATATCTTATAACTGAGAGGTTTCTGTAGTGGGGGAAGGGTGAGCCGTTTCGTGATTTCACTTAAGCAACGTTGGCTTATCTGATTGTCGGCCATAACGTTTCAACGAGATTGACGTAAATAACCCCATAAAAAGGGTTATGGCAGCATTATCTGCTAGTCATGTGGTGGCTAGTTCGCCCCTTTCACACTGCATAAATCGATTTGTTCCCACGGCGATACGCCGCATTTTTGCAGTTTAAATGCACCTTAATGGCGCACTGGATGCTCATTTATAGGGCAAGGAAAGCCCTTGTTGTTACTTTTGTGTTGCCAAAATGTGATCTTGCAGAGCAAAAATCAAATTTGGTCGAGAGTGCATATAATTGCTCGGCAAATCGATGTAAATAGCCGTTCTAGTCAGTAAATTACAGTATGAATGCGTCAAGTTTGCATAATTATGCATTTTAAATTATTGTTTTAATGGAATTTATACATTTTATTCACATATGGGGTGGTGTGGCACGAAAGCTGCTGTACACTTTATATCAGGTGAATATATTTCATTCTTAATTGTTACCAGAATAAGAGAGTTTTGTTGGATGACATCACCCTGCCTAACAAGGCGTCTCTCAACCCAATATTTACGCTGATTAAAGAGGCCACTATGGAACAGCCAATCCCGGTTACCCGACAGTCTTTTGATGAATGGATAGTCCCAACTTATGCGCCAGCGGATTTTATTATCGTGCGGGGTGAAGGGGCGACGCTGTGGGATCAACAGGGCAAATCTTATATCGACTTTGCGGGTGGTATTGCCGTTAACGCCTTGGGGCATGGGCATCCAGCGGTCAAAGCTGCATTGATTGAACAAGCGGATAAAGTGTGGCATCTGGGCAACGGTTATACCAACGAGCCCGTGCTGCGCTTGGCGAAGCAACTGATTGATGCCACGTTCGCGGAAAAAGTTTTCTTCTGTAACTCCGGCGCTGAAGCCAATGAGGCCGCACTGAAACTAGCACGTAAATATGCGCTGGATAATTTTGCCAATAAGCCAGGGCAGCAGGGCGAAAAAAACCAGATTGTGGCGTTCAGAAATGCATTTCACGGTCGTACGCTGTTTACCGTTTCGGCGGGTGGGCAGCCGAAATACTCGCAGGATTTTGCGCCGCTACCCGGTGGGATCAGCCACGGTATCTTCAACGATTTGGCGTCTGCAGAGTCACTGATTAATGACCAAACCTGCGCCGTGATCGTCGAACCGATTCAGGGTGAAGGGGGGGTCCTGCCTGCTGACAGAGAATTCTTGCACGGTTTACGTGCGCTCTGTGATCGCCATAACGCATTACTGATTTTCGATGAAGTGCAGACGGGTGTTGGTCGTACCGGTGAGCTCTATGCCTATCTGCACTACGGTGTCACGCCAGATGTTTTGACCAGTGCCAAAGCCTTGGGTGGCGGTTTCCCCATTGCGGCAATGTTAACCACCACAAAATATGCTAGCGCACTGAACGTGGGTAGCCATGGGACAACTTACGGCGGTAATCCTCTGGCTTGCGCTGTTGCGGGGACAGTTTTATCGCTGATCAATACCCCAGAAGTGCTTGCCGGAGTGAAGGAAAGACACCAGTGGTTCCTCGATGGGTTGGCTGAAATCAATGCTCGCCATAAAGTCTTCGCGGAAATACGCGGACGCGGCCTGCTGATTGGTTGTGTCCTCAATAGCGATTATGCCGGTAAATCCAAAGACATCATTCAGGCGGCTGCTCAGCATGGTTTGATTGCGCTAATCGCTGGGCCAGATGTGGTGCGTTTTGCACCGTCATTGATTATCTCTCAGCAAGACATTAATGCAGGTTTAGCCCGACTTGCTCTAGGCATTGAACAGGTTTGTCGAAAGGCTAAATCGTAACATTTACGCAGTACACACAGGACCTTGAATATGATGATCATTCGCCCGGTAGAACGCCGTGATCTGGCTGATATCTATGAATTGGCTGGAAAGACCGGTGTTGGCATGACTTCACTGCCGCAAAATGAGCCACATCTTGCCGCGCGGATTGAGCGTGCGATAAATACTTGGCAAGGTTCTTTGACGGCAGGTGATCAGGGTTATTTGTTCGTTTTGGAGGATAGCGAGCGGGAAAAAGTCGTTGGTGTTAGTGCCATTGAGGTCGCGGTTGGGATGAATGATCCTTGGTACAACTTCCGTGTGGGGACCTTGGTGCACGCCTCCAAGACACTCAACGTCTACAAATCTGTGCCAACGCTGTTTTTAAGTAATGACCACACCGGCTATAGCGAACTTTGCACACTGTTCCTCGATCCTGATTATCGCATCAACAAAAACGGTCCTTTCTTATCAAAAGTACGCTTCCTGTTTATTGCTGCGTTTCGCCAGTATTTTTCGCGAAAAGTTATTGCTGAAATGCGGGGCTACACGGATGAACAAGGGCGCTCGCCATTTTGGGAGAATGTGGGCCGCCATTTCTTCTCAATTGAATTCGCTAAAGCGGATTATCTCAGTGGTACTGGTCAAAAGGCATTCATTGCAGAATTGATGCCTAAGCACCCGCTGTATGTGGATTTTTTGGCGGAAGAAGCGCGAGCGGTCATCGGGCAAGTGCATCCGCATACGGCACCAGCAAGGGCCGTACTAGAGACCGAAGGGCTACAATATCAAGGTTACGTTGATATCTTTGATGGCGGCCCGACACTCGAAGCGAACATTGATGAAATCCGCGCGATACGTGACAGTAGCCTGCGAAAAGTGGTGATTGATGACATTGATCTCGATCCAAATGGCACGGCTTATTTGGTGGCAAATGAAAACTATCATCATTTTCGCTCAATTTTAATTCACACCCATTTATCAGATGAATCACTGCATTTAAGTACTCAGAATGCGTCGGTGTTGGGTGTGACTAACGGCGATTCGGTTCGGATAATCAGCCTCTTTGCTCCGGAGACAAAAAAATGACCCATCCCGCACTGTTTATTCAGGGTGAATGGCGCACCGGTAAAGGCGCTCATTTCGATAAACATGATCCCATGGATCAGCAATTATTGTGGCAGGCACGATCCGCCGATGCTCAAGATGTCGCTGCCGCCTGTCATGCTGCACGTGAGGCTTTTCCTGATTGGGCGCGCACGCCGCTGGAGCAACGGGTTTCACTCGTGCAACGTTTCGCTGCTTTATTGGAGCAGCATAAGCAACAACTGGCGCGCACGATCAGCTTGGAAACCAGTAAACCACACTGGGAAACACTGACAGAAGTGCAGGCCATGATGGGTAAAGTCGCGATTTCGCTGCAAGCATATCAAACACGTACCGGCAGCAGCCAAACCCCGATGGCGGATGGCATGTCAGTGTTACGCCACCGCCCACATGGCGTTTTGGCGGTCTTTGGCCCGTATAATTTCCCTGGGCATTTACCCAATGGGCATATTGTTCCCGCATTACTGGCCGGTAACACCGTGGTATTTAAGCCCAGTGAGTTGACCCCAGTCACCGCCGAAGAAACAGTCAAGTTATGGCAGTTGGCTGGTCTACCTGACGGCGTGCTTAATTTAGTGCAGGGCGGGCGGGAAACGGGTGAGGCGCTGGCGGCGCAACCTGATATTGATGGCTTATTGTTCACTGGCAGTGCAAACACCGGCTACCATTTACACCGGCAATTAGCCGGGCAACCTGAAAAGATATTGGCGCTGGAAATGGGCGGTAACAACGCCTTGATCGTCGAACAATTCAAGGACTGCGATGCGGCCGTCAATCTTGCGATCCAATCTGCCTTTATTTCTGCGGGCCAGCGTTGTACCTGTTCACGTCGCCTGTTAGTCAAATCGGGTGCAGCAGGTGACGCCTTCTTACAACGCTTTGTTGCCGTGGCTAAAGCGTTACGTATTGGCCGTTGGGATATGCAACCAGCACCCTTTATGGGTGCAGTGATCTCCTCTCAAGCAGCCGAAAAAATGCTGGCAGCGCAACAGCACTTGCTAGCGCTAGGCGGAAAACCGTTATTAACGATGACGCGGCCCGATAGCCAAAGCGCTGTTTTAACGCCTGGAATCATTGATATTACAGGCGTCAGTGCGGTACCTGACGAAGAGTATTTTGGTCCACTGGTCAGTGTGATTCGCTATGACGATTTTGCGCAGGCGCTGAAAATTGCCAATCAGACTCGGTTCGGCTTAGCTATCGGCTTGGTTTCTGATGATCGCCAGCAATTTGAGCAATTGCTGTTGGAAGCCCGAGCGGGAATTGTTAACTGGAACAAACCCTTAACGGGTGCCTCCAGTGCAGCCCCGTTTGGCGGGGTTGGCGCATCTGGCAACCACCGGCCAAGTGCATTTTATGCTGCTGATTATTGTGCCTGGCCAATGGCGTCACTCGAAAGTGATAGCTTGACACTGCCCGCCACACTGTCACCGGGTATCTCTTTTGATTTACCTGCGATTGAATGACAGACAGGCACTGATCCATAAAGGAAGAAGATAATGGCAGGATATGAAGTTAATTTTGATGGATTGGTTGGGCTGACGCACCACTATGCGGGCTTGTCATTTGGTAATGAGGCATCAACGACCCATCAAAACAGTATTTCTAACCCCCGTTTAGCAGCAAAGCAGGGGTTACTAAAGATGAAGGCGTTGGCCGATTTAGGCTACAAACAAGGTATTTTGCCGCCACAAGAGCGCCCCTCAATCGGCGCGCTACGCCAACTAGGTTTTAGTGGTTCAGATGAGCAAGTGTTGAGTGAGGTGGCTCGTCAATCCCCGCGCTTGTTGTCTGCGGTTAGCTCGGCCTCCTCGATGTGGACCGCAAACGCCGCGACGGTTTCGCCTTCCGCTGACAGTCAAGATAGCCGAGTTCATTTTACCGTCGCTAATTTGAATAATAAGTTTCATCGGGCGATTGAGGCGGATACCACATCTGCCTTATTAAAGGCGGTTTTTAATAATCATCGTCACTTCGTTCATCATGAGGCTTTACCTTCTGTCGAGCTGTTTGGCGATGAAGGGGCAGCAAACCACAATCGATTGGGAGGGGATTATGGCAGCCCAGCGGTTCAGGTGTTTGTGTATGGACGCAAAGGACTAGAAAATGGCATCAGCCCAAGTCGTTATCCTGCTCGCCAAACACTCGAAGCCAGTCAATCCGTCGCTCGCCTACACCAATTGGCCCCTGAACGAACAGTTTTTGTGCAGCAAAATCCTGCGGTTATCGACCAAGGAGTCTTTCACAATGACGTCATCGCGGTCAGTAATCAGAATGTGCTATTCCATCACCAGCATGCGTTTGTACCCGATACTCGCGTGATGGATGAGATACGTCGAAAAATGGACGGCATTGAACAGCAACTACTCACGATTGAAGTGCCTGCTGCTGCGGTATCCGTCGCTGATGCGGTATCAACCTACTTGTTTAACAGCCAGTTACTCAGTAAACCCAACGGTAAAATGCTACTGGTTATCCCGCAGGAGTCGCAAGACAACCCAACCGTATGGCGCTATTTATCTGAGTTAATCAGTAGTGGTGGCCCAGTTGATGAAATAAAGGTATTTGATTTGCGTGAAAGTATGCGCAATGGCGGCGGCCCTGCCTGTTTGCGGTTACGTGTGGCATTAAATGACACTGAGCTACAGGCCGTTAATAGCCGTGTGATGATGACGCCAGCCTTGTTTGTGGCACTGAATAATTGGGTTGACCAGCATTACCGTGACCATTTGCAATTTAAAGATTTAGCCGACCCGCAGTTACTGCGTGAGGGGCGGCAAGCACTGGATGAGTTAACACGAATACTCAATCTTGGATCGGTATACCCGTTCCAACGAGATTAAGCGCAAAGAAAAACAAAGCAAAGGGAAGGCTAATCATGCTCAATTTTTTGTCGATCACACTCGCTGGCGGCTCACCACAAACTCCCCAAGGCGAAACCAGCAACCTTAAATGGCAATGGCTCGGCGAAGGGATATTGATGCTGACGCCTCATAATGTGTACACGCAATCGGTAGTGATTTCTGCTGGTATCCACGGGAATGAAACCGCGCCGATCGAGATCGTTAACCAGTTAGTCTCTGATTTACTGGCAGATAAATTGCCATTGGCCGTGCGTTTGCTCGTCATACTCGGCAATCCGCCTGCGATCAGAGCGGGGAAGCGCTATCTCACGGCGGATATTAACCGCATGTTTGGCGGGCGTCATCAAAATGCCTCATCAAGTGATGAAACCCAAAGGGCCGCCTTTCTCGAACAGGTCGTCGTCAATTTTTTTGATGCTGATAACTATTCGACGCGGCAGCACTTTGATTTACACACCGCGATTCGAGGTTCCCATCATACTCGTTTTGGTTTGTTACCTTACCAAACAGTCCCCTATTGCGCGGACATGTTCCGCTGGCTGCAAGATATCGAGCTGGATGCGTTGGTCATGCATACTTCAGCGGGAGGAACTTTTGCTCACTTCAGTAGTGAGTTCTGTTCGGCCGCCAGTTGCACGCTGGAACTGGGGAAGGCACGGCCATTTGGTGAAAATCAACTGGCCCAATTTAAGGGGATTATTGCGGGATTAGAAGCGTTAGTGAGCCGTAGGCAACTGCCTGCGCGGGCCACAGGAAAGATACTCATGTATCGGGTCGTTAAATCGCTGCTTAAACAGCACTCAGACTTTAAACTTTTGGTGGCAGATGACACGCTGAACTTTACGCCTTTCAAGCGAGGAACGTTGCTGAGTGAGCAACCTAACGACAGCTATCATGTTCAACATGAAATGGAATGGATTTTATTTCCCAATCCACAAGTTGCGATGGGGCTACGTGCAGGGATCATGTTGGTGCAAATGAATGAAACTGAGTTACCAATAGCATAAGTCAGGGGGAATGACGGCCTTCAAGATGGATAATGAAGTGGGGTAATATCACTATCGGAAGTATTCCTTAAGTTAAATTTAAAGCAATATATCTTCTTATTCATTTAGAAAATGAGCTAAAAAAGATAATAGCTCATTTTTTGTTCTTAAAACTAAAAAATTATCTAACTGTATTTTATCCTCCTCGCCTATCAGTAATGTATTAACTCACCATTTAATAATTCATCACACTAATCTTTTAGTTAATCTCGTTATTTCACTCAATCTTTCTGCACCAATAATGACAATTAAAAACCTATTTCCTGTATCTTAAATAGCCATTAAATTGCATTGAATATATAAAAAAGTGCATTGGAAGTGTGATATTCACTCCATTTTACAAAACTTATTGTGAATTAGAACAAAAAAGAAACAAATAGAAATGACTTTGCACCCAAATGGTGCTAATGCACTGTTTTGGTTATATGTAATTACTTAAAATCACTGTTAATCAACAAGTTATGGATAGTTGCTGTAAACACATTTGGTTACAATTGATTACCTGTTTATACGTATATATCTTCAAATTTACCATTTTAACTTTTTGTGCTTAGTGATAATGTCTATTCGCTTTACAAGACAGGTCACTATAAAAAATTAAAAATTAACTTTTATGAGGCTAAACCTAAATTTAGCCCAGCGGGTTAATATTATTAAAATTTAAAGGAAAAGATAATGATGAAGCGCAGTGTGCTGGCCTTAGCGGTCACTTTGAGTATGGTTCCTACTCTGTCAAACGCAGCAGAGATTTATAATAAAGATGGCAATAAATTGGACCTTTATGGTCGTGTAGCCGCTAAATACCTTTTCTCAAATCATGATAATCACGACGATACTTATGTTCGTTTTGGTTTTAAAGGCGAAACACAGATTAATAGCCAATTGACCGGTTTTGGTCAGTGGGAATATAACGTCGCAGCAAAAAATGCAGAATCTCAAGGCGATAAAGGGAATAAAACCCGTCTCGGTTTTGCAGGTTTGAAATTTGCTGAATTCGGTTCTTTCGATTACGGCCGTAACTACGGTGTCGTTTATGATGCACTGGCTTACACTGACATGCTGCCAGAGTTTGGTGGTGATTCAATTGCATACACCGATAACTACATGACCGGCCGTTCAACCGGTCTGGCGACTTACCGTAACTCAGATTTCTTCGGTCTGGTCAAAGGTCTGAACATTGCAGCACAGTACCAAGGCCGCAATGATGATGGCGACACCACCAAGAACGAACGCGCTATCCAGAAAGCGAACGGTGACGGTTTTGGTTTGTCTGTTGATTACCAAGACATCGAAGGCAGTGGTGTTGGTTTTGCCGCCGCATTCTCTTCTTCAAACCGTACTCTGGGCCAGAAAAACCTGGCAAACAGCGCTACTGGTGACAAAGCTCAGGCTTGGGCGACCGCGCTGAAATATGATGCGAACCAAGTTTACATTGCCGCTATGTACGGCGAAACGCTGAACATGACACCATATAAAGCTCTGATTGCGAACAAAACTCAGAACGTAGAATTGGTTGCTCAGTATCAGTTCGAAAATGGTATTCGCCCATCAATCGCCTATGTTCAGTCTAAAGGTAAAGACCTGTCTGCTGTTGGCGATGCTGACTTGCTGAAATATGCTGAAATCGGTGTGACTTACTACATCAACAAAAACATGTTCACCTATGTTGACTACCAGATTAACTTGCTGGATGAAAACAACCCGCTGGGTCTGGGGACTGATGACATTGTTGCGGTTAACTTGACTTACCGTTTCTAAGTTAATTTAAGCAGTGATTATTACCCTTTTCTGTGTCGGAAATTGGTGAATAAAAAAGGCGGGAATAATCCCGCCTTTTTGTCTTTAATCTCCCCCGATGTGTAGGCAGATTATTGATGAACTCTCGGTGCTGCAAGTGTTTATGGTGCTGTGCTATGTGTGTTTATGATGCTGCTCGTGTTTTTAATGGCGATAGTACTTTTAATGCCGATCGCGCTTTTAATGCTGATAGTGCTGTTCGCCCCATACCAACATGGTCTTAATCAACTGTTTTAAGAGTTGCTGCAAATGTGCTGCGCGCTCAGGTAGATAGTGATAAGGCTCAGTTTCAGACATATAGTTGAGCTGCGCTAACTCTAACTGCACTGCGTGTTGATTATTCTCAGGTGAGCCATATGCACGAGTGATATGCCCTCCCTTAAAACGGCCATTCAATACATGGCTGAATAGGGATTGATGCTCGCAGCAATCGATCAATTGTTGACTCAATAATGGCGCGCAACTGGCCCCACTGTTAGTGCCAAAGTTTAAATCAGGCAACTGGCCCTCAAACAATCTAGGAATGACCGATGCAATTGAGTGGGCATCTAACAACAACACATAACCAAACTGCTTTTTAAGACGATCTAACTCTGCCTGTAGTTGATGATGATAGGGACGCCAGATGTGCTGCAAATAGGATTGACGTTCCTGCGATGAGGGCGTTTTACCTGCCATAAAACAAGGGCGGCCATCAAACAGTGTGTCAGGGAATAAACCGGTCGTCGCCGTCGTATACAGTGGCTGATCATCTTCCGGTCGATTCAAATCAACCACCAAGCGAGAGTAGTTGCCGATCACAATGCTGGCACCCATGTTTTGGGCAAAATCATAGAGCCGAGGAATGTGCCAATCGGTATCTGAAAGAGGGCGAGCAGCATCGGATAGCCCCGCTTCAACGGCAGGTGTTAGCCGCGTGCCTGCATGAGGGATGCTGATTAATAATGGCAATTCACCTGCATGGAAACTCAATGGGTCTGTGATGTTCATGATCGGATTTCTCCTTGGAAAACGACGCTTGCAGGTAACTGACCCCCTAGCCAGTAAGCCAATTCAGCAGGGCGGGATAACGGCCAGTGAACCCAGTTTGCTAATTTACCGGTTTCCAACGTGCCTTGAGTTTCATGTAAGCCAAGTGCTTGAGCGGCATGGCAAGTCACACCCGCCAATGCTTCTTCCGGTGTCATGCGGAATAATGTACAAGCCATGTTTAGCATTAAACGTAAAGAGAGCGCTGGGGATGTGCCAGGGTTGGCATCGCTGGCTAAGGCCATAGGCACCTTATATTGGCGGAATAATTCGATGGGAGGACATTGTGTTTCACGCAAAAGGTAATAGGCACCAGGCAACATGACGGCAACAGTACCGGCTTTCCCCATTGCTTCAACGTCTGACTCCGTTGCATATTCGAGATGGTCGGCAGACAAAGCATGATAGTTGGCAGCAAGAGTGCTGCCATGCAGTGATGACAGTTGCTCTGCATGAAGTTTGACCGGCAAACCGACTCGCTGCGCGGCTAAAAATACACGTTCGACTTGCGCGGGGGAAAATGCCAAGTGTTCGCAAAAAGCATCGATTGCATCAGCAAGTCCTTCCGCGGCGACTTGCGGAATGATGGTATGACAAACGAAATCGATGTAGTCATCGGCGCGGCCGGCAAATTCTGGTGGCAAAGCATGGGCAGCCAGACAGGTTGTTTTCACCGTCAGAGGCAGTAACTCCCCCAATTTACGCGCGACCCGCAGCATTTTCATTTCACTTTCAAGGTCAAGACCGTAACCCGATTTAATCTCAATACACGTCACCCCTTCGGCAAGCAGGGGCTTTAGGCGAAATAACGCTTGTTCTAATAGAAGCTGTTCACTGGTGCTCCGTGTGGCATTAACTGTTGAGATGATACCGCCACCCTTAGCAGCAATTTCGGCATAGCTAACACCGTTAAGGCGTTGCTCAAATTCAGCACTACGATCGCCGCCAAACACCAAATGAGTATGGCAATCAATGAATCCGGGAGTGATCAAGCCGCCTTGATAGACAACCTCGCGAGTGGCATTGATAGCCGGCAATTCGCGATAAGGCCCAATCCAAACGATTTTGCCCCCCGTCACTGCCATCGCACCTTGCTGAATCAGATGATATTTCCCTTCACGCATGGTCACGATGTCGGCACCGTACCACAGGCTATCACAGTGAATTTCTGACACGATCTCACTCCCCAATACGTCTACGAATTTAAGTTGTATATACAATCATGGACAACCTAGCGTATAAATTCACTATCAGCAAGATAGGGAATTCAACAATTGCGTAACACTTCGCAGTTCTCGCAGAGAAAAAAAATTGATCAGGACGTCACCGTACCTTGTGGGGTAAAACGACCATAGAGTTGATAACGAGAACCTGGATAGAGCAATTGGGCGGAAGTCACGATGGCTTTCCCGTACCAAGTTCGGCGTCGAATCAACAGGCAGGGTTCATGTTCATCCAGTTGCAAGAGTTGTCGTTCGATTGAGCTGGGGATCACTGCTTCAACAATATGTTCACCTTCGGTGAGTGGGGCCACTTGGGTGAGGTAGCTGTAAGGCGTGATCACATTGAAATCCTGCTTCATATAGTCAGGCGCAGTGTTGGGATTGACACAACGGTTTTCAACCTGAATAGGAATGTCATTCTCATAATGAACAATTTGCGAGTAGAACAGTTGCTGATTAGGCTGCATACCTAAACTCGTGGCTTCTTCAGGGGTAGCAGGGCGAGTTTCGAGTTGCAATATTTTACTGCTGTGGCGGTGGCCACGAGCCGTAATTTCATCGGCAATATTATGGACTGCGAGCAAAGCACTGTGTGCCTTTGCTTCAGCGACAAAGGTGCCGACACCTTGCATGCGGATGAGAAAGCCCTCGCTGGTGAGTTCACGAAGCGCTCGGTTAATGGTCATGCGACTGACGCCTAACTCATTAACAAGTTCGCTTTCTGAGGGAATACGCTGGTGGGGTTGCCAGACACCGGTTCTGATTTGATGAATGATCGCCAATTTCACCCGTTGATAAATTGGCGCAGGCGTATCGTCCATTGCGGCACTGAGTTGTAAGACTGTTTGTTGTTCCGCCACGGCGCTGACCTCGTTGAATATAAAAGTTGTATGCTAAGTCTAAGGTTGAATTTAGCGTATGTATATGTATAGACAAGTAGATGTTTTAATTAATTGACGTCGCTGTTGCTAGCGCGTTTGACTCTGAACAAAATATTGGGATATCGCTATGCCAGTTTATTTTACCAAACGTGCTTTTTTATCCGATGGATGGGCAACAGATGTGCAGATTACTGTCGATGAACAGGGCATTATTCAGCGCATTATTACTGGTAGTCGTGGGAATGAAAGCAGTAAGAATGATAGCAGTGAGGCTGGTTGCCACATTTTATCAGGGCCCATCGTGCCAGGCATGCCAAACCTTCACTCACATGCATTCCAGCGCATGATGTCAGGGCTGGCTGAGATCGCCGGTCATCCGCAAGACAGCTTCTGGACTTGGCGGGATCTAATGTACCGTTTGGTGCAACAATTAACCCCAGAGCATATCGGTGTGATTGCGCGTCAGTTATATATTGAAATGCTAAAAGGTGGCTATACCCAAGTCGCGGAATTCCATTATTTACATCATGATACTGACGGTAAACCGTACAGTGATCGAGGCGAAATGACGGCGCAGTTAAGCCAAGCCGCGCAAGATGCCGGAATCGGAATGACGCTGTTACCGGTTTTGTACAGCTATGCCGGTTTTGGTGCCCAACCCGCTCAACCAGGTCAGCGCCGGTTTATTCAAGATACCGAGAGCTACCTCAAACAGCAGCAGGTCATCAGCAAACAACTGGCTAACCAGCCCCTACAAAATCAAGGCTTGTGCTTCCATTCGCTGCGTGCAGTGGAATTAAGTCAAATGCAGGCGGTGCTCGATGCTTCTGATAAGCAACTGCCGGTACATATTCATATCGCAGAGCAGCAAAAAGAAGTTAATGATTGTTTAGCGTGGAGTGGGCAACGGCCGGTGGCATGGCTGTATGATCATGTGCCGGTTGATAGCCGTTGGTGCTTGGTTCATGCCACACATCTCGATGAGTCAGAACTGGTACGCTTGGCAAATAGTCAAGCAGTGGCGGGATTGTGTCCTACCACGGAAGCGAATCTGGGCGATGGAATATTCCCCGGCGTAGATTATTTACAGCACAAAGGGCACTGGGGCATCGGCTCCGACAGCCATGTCTCATTGGATGTTGTAGAGGAACTCCGTTGGTTGGAATATGGTCAGCGCTTGCGTGACCAACGGCGTAACCGCCTAACAAATGAACAATATCCCGCAGTGGCTGATTTACTTTATAGCCAAGCGCTTGCGGGGGGACGGCAGGCTTGCGCCAGCAAAATTAGTCAGTTAGCTGAAGGTTATCGTGCTGATTGGTTAGTTTTGGATGGCGATGACCCCTATATCGCAGGTACAGAATCTGCTTCATTGTTGAATCGGTGGTTATTTGCGGGGGGCAAATCGCAAATTCGAGATGTTTATGTGGCAGGTAAAGCGGTAATCGTGGATAGATATCATCCATTACAACAGCAAACTGCACAGGCTTTTCTGGCTGTATTGAAAACCTGTCAACAGGAGGTCTGATGAGCTTTACCGTTTTTGACTTTGCCAGTTTACCGGTTAGCCGTTGGCGAAATGGGGGAGGTGAAACCCGAGAGATCGCATGCTGGCCGGTAGGGGGGGATGATTTTGCTTGGCGTGCGAGTATTGCGACAATAGAGCAAGACGGCCCATTTTCAGTGTTTGCCGATATTGACCGTTCGATTACGCTACTCTCTGGGGATGGCGTCATACTCTCTAGCCCTGATTGGGAAGATCATACCCTTTCCCAACCACTGCAACCTTTCGCTTTTCCTGGTGATATCCCTATTCATGCCCAGCTACTGGGCGGCGCTAGCCAAGATTTTAACATCATGACTCGGCGGGGTTGCTGGCAATCCTCTGTCACGGTGGTAAATTCTGCAAGAGAGCTGCCCTCATCACATGCGGGGCTGGCCTATGTTGTAAAAGGAAAATGGCTGATCAACCACACTGAATCACATCAGCTTACTGCATCGCAGGGCTGCTGGTGGCTACCGACAATCAAAAGCGGCCAATTACAGCCACTCGCTGAAGGCAGTTGCTTACTATGGGTTGATTTATTTCCTGAACGATAAGTGATTCATGGCGTTGGCGCATTATCGTTGCTTAATTATTAACACGTTGATTTATAACATATATATACTCAATCCGTTTCGAACAATGCCCGCAGATTCCTGTGGGCTTCACGCATTAACACATCTAGGGCTACTGACCCGCCAATTTATAATCGGTTTGAGTCACTTTTTTGCCGTAGAACGTCCCATTAAATCACTCGAGCATGCTCAAAATACCCGCATTTGTTAGATCCCTGTCATAGTTTTGTTATTTCCTCAATACAAAATGCATATTTCGGTTGTTTGGTGTTAAAAATTTCAATAATCTTAATTTTGAAATAAACATTTAATAAAGAGTGAAGGAGATATCGGGTAAAAAAGAAATCCAGACCAATTTATTGTTTTTAATTAAGATATTTATAATTTAGAGACCGGGGATGGGGCGGTTGCATTCACGGAAAGCGCATTGAAATGCCGAAGATTGAGGAAATAGTCACAGATTAAGTTATGTGATTGTAAAAAATTATTTTCAATCAGCAGGTATAAAAATGTTAATGCATTCCACTATTGAAGGGTATAACTCATGAAGCTGAAAAAAATCATCATTGCCTCACTCGCTGTCTGTCTGCTGCCGCTGGTGACTAACGCTAAAGACCTAAAAGTCGGCGTATCCATGGCGTATTTCGATGATAACTTCCTGACAATACTGCGTCAGTCAATGCAAAATAAAATGAAAGAAGAGGGGAATGTTTCTGGGCAATTTGAAGATGCCAAAGGTGATATTGCTCAACAAATTCAACAAGTAGAAAATTTCGTCAGCCAAGGTGTAGACGCGATCATTCTTAACCCAGTTGATACTCAAGGCGTAAAGCCGATGATCAAATTAGCTGAGCAAGCCAAAATCCCGCTGGTTTTTGTCAATCGTCGTCCGGAAATCACATTGCCGGCGGGTATGGCCTATGTAGGCTCTGATTCAGAACTGGCAGGGCGCTTACAGATGGAGGAGATGGCCAAATTGATGGGGGGCAAGGGGAACGTGATGATCTTGATGGGAGAACTATCAAGTGAAGCGACTCGCGATAGAACCCGTGGCGTTGAGAAAGTTGCTGCCCAGTATCCCGATATCCATATTATTGATAAGCAAACAGCAAAATTCTTCCGTAAAGAAGCCGTTGATGTCACTACCGATTGGATTCTTTCTGGTCAACAAATTGATGCCATTGCGTCGAATAATGATGAAATGGCGATTGGTGCGATCCTCGCCTTAAAACAGGCGAAGAAAAAAGGCGTCGTCATTGGCGGTATTGACGGTACTCCAGATGCTCTCGAGTTTATTAAAAAAGGTGATTTGAGCATTAGCATTTTCCAAGATGCCAAAGGTCAAGGGGAAGGGGCTGTTGATACTGCGATCAAGTTAGCGACTGGTCAAAAAGTTGAAAGCAGTGTAATGATCCCTTATCAGTTAATTACCAAAGAAAACTATCAAGATTTCGCTAATAAAAATCAAAAGTAAAAATGAAGTCTGTTATTAGAAATCTAACCATTAATAAATACAAGAGATAGGCTAGCTATTACTTACTTTTTATCACTGTATATAAAAATCTCATCAAGCCTATTTTAGTCAGAAAAATATGTCGTACTTATTATCTTTAAATATAAATGAGTACGGCATGATCAAAACTAAGGTATCGTGATGATTCCGGAGATGATGATATGTACCCTTACATTCTCGAAGCTGAAGGTATCAGTAAGCAATTTCCTGGTGTCAAAGCATTGAATAGAGTGGGCATTAAAATAAGGTCAGGAAGTGTTCACGCATTAATGGGCGAGAATGGTGCGGGAAAATCTACGTTGATGAAGTGTTTGATTGGAATATATCAGCCAGATGAAGGTTCAATAAAGATAAGAGGTGAACAGATTACTTTTGATGATACGCTTGATGCACTTCATGCCGGAATTGCTATGATTCATCAAGAACTCAATTTAGTCCCGCACATGACGGTTGCGGAAAATATTTGGCTAGGGCGTGAACCTGTCCATTTTGGTTTGGTCAGTCACGATTTGTTGAACAGTAAGACACGGGATTTACTACAACGTTTAAATATAAAGCTAAAACCAGATGGAATTGTGGGTGAATTAAATATCGCCAGCCAACAAATGGTCGAAATAGCGAAAGCAGTTTCCTATGATGCAGATATATTAATTATGGATGAACCTACCTCGGCATTGACAGAGGGGGAAGTTTTTCACCTTTTTACGATTATTAATGAACTAAAAGAACAGGGTAAAGGGATTATCTATATTAGCCACAAAATGGATGAGATCTTTGAAATTACGGATGAAGTCAGTATTTTTCGCGATGGTATGTTTGTCGCCACTGATAAAACAGAAAACCTCACTAAACAATCGCTTATCACGATGATGGTAGGCCGAGAGCTGACTCATATGTTCCCAAAATTTAACAATAATATTGGGGAGGAAGTGCTTAGGGTCAATGGATTACATCGTGAAGGATTATTCCGCAATATTTCATTCGCCGTTAAGCGGGGTGAGATACTGGGTGTTGCCGGCTTAGTGGGGGCTGGGCGTAGTGAAGTCATGGAAAGCTTATTTGGTATGCATCCCGCTGACGGTGGTGAGATTCTTATTGAGGGCGTACCGGTCGACATCCATTCGCCATCAAAAGCGATTGAACAGGGATTAGCATTTCTTACCGAAGATCGCAAAAAGTCAGGTTTATTCTTAGTGCTATCCGTCGTTGAGAATATGAGTATTGTGAACCTTTCAGAGTATATCAATAAAAACGGATTCGTCAGTCATGGACAAATGGCTCAAGACTGTCTGGAGCAGATTAAAAGATTAAATATTAAAACACCAACGATGGATCAAATCATTAATAATTTGAGTGGCGGAAACCAACAAAAGGTACTGATCGCTCGCTGGTTATTGGCTCAGCCTAAAATACTGATTCTTGATGAGCCCACAAGGGGAATTGATGTCGGTGCCAAGGCGGAAATTTACCGCTTAATTAGTGAATTGGCAAACCGTGGCGTTGCCATTATTTTGGTTTCATCTGAATTACCGGAGATCCTCGGCATGAGCGATCGAGTCATGGTGATGCACGGCGGCCATATTACTGGAATACTGGATAAACAAGATGCCAACCAAGAGAAAATAATGGCATTGGCCTCTGAATAATTGCAGAAAGGTAACGATAATGAGTAATGCTAAAATTGATAAATCATCTACGATTAACTCAACAACAGCACGACCCTTTATGTCAGGGCTAAAAGGTAAATTACCAAAAGACACCGGTATTTTTATTGTTATGGTCGGTATTGCTTTAATATTTGAATTTATGGGTTGGTTTATTCGCGATCAATCATTTTTATTAAATCCTAACCGGTTACTACTGATTATTTTGCAAGTCTCGATTATCGGTATTATTGCGGTTGGGGTGACGCAAGTGATTATCACCACGGGGATAGATCTTTCATCCGGTTCTTTAATTGCTTTAACTGCCGTCGTTGCTGCAAGTTTAGCGCAAACCTCTGACAGTATTTCCCCGATGTATCCCCACTTGTTAGATTTACCCGCTGCTATCCCTATTACCGCAGGAATAGGGGTTGGGATAATATGTGGCTTTATTAATGGCTTCTTGATTACCCGCACCGGCATTCCCCCCTTTATTGCAACGTTGGGTATGATGGTTTCGGCCAGAGGGCTTGCTCAATATTACACAAAAGGAAACCCAGTCAGTTTTCTATCAGATGATTTTACTGCAATAGGCCAAGGCGCGATGCCGGTGATTATTTTCTTGGTTATTGCTGTGATTTTCCATATTGCTCTTAGACATACCCGTTATGGCAAATATGTCTATGCCATCGGTGGAAATATGATCTCTGCAAAAGTTTCTGGAATTAACGTTAATCGGTATTTGGTGACCGTTTATACCATTGCGGGAGGATTGGCGGGGTTAGCCGGTGTGGTTCTAGCTGCGCGGGTGAGTAGCGGGCAATCCAGCATGGGGCAATCCTACGAATTGGATGCAATTGCAGCCGCAGTGATTGGCGGAAGCAGCTTAATGGGTGGCGTCGGCAGAATAACAGGAACCGTCATTGGTGCGGTGATTTTGGGATTGATCAAAAGTGGTTTCACTTTTATCGGCGTGGACTCCTACATCCAAGACATTATCAAAGGGATCATTATCGTCAGTGCCGTTGCCATTGATATGCATCGTAATCGTAAAAAGCGCTAGTTTTTGACGTTCTGCGATTCTTTATCCTTAGCGAACATGCCTATTGATTGCTGGTTATGTAATAGTATAACATTACATTTCAAGCATTCAATGAGGAGTTGTCATGCCACAAAAATTTGCCCGCCGAGCACTTATCGCGCTTAGTGTCTGTACCTCACTAATGAGTTTTAACTTATTAGCTCACGGTAATCATGGTCATGCCCATGAGCATCAACAAACTGAAGCGGAGCGCAAAGCCAGTGAAGGTATATTTGAAGATAAAGACGTGACAGATAGAACACTCAGTGATTGGGATGGTGTCTGGCAATCCGTTAATCCTTATTTATTGAAAGGGGACTTGGACGCAGTATTGGTGAGCAAGGCGAAGAAAAACAAAGACAAAAGCGTTGAGAAATACCGAGAGTATTACAAGAAAGGCTACGCAACTGATGTCAATATGATCGGCATCGAAGATGGTACGATCGATTTTCACACTGCGAAAGCAGTAAATTCCTGCAAATATACCTATTCCGGTTTTAAAATCATGCACTATGAATCAGGGAAGAAGGGTGTACGTTATCTGTTTGAATGCAAAGATAGCAATTCAAAAGCCCCTAAGTATGTTCAATTTAGCGACCACATTATTAAGTCACAAAAATCCCATCATTTTCATATCTATACCGGCAACGAATCGCAAGAAAAATTGCTTCAAGAAATGGATAACTGGCCTACTTTCTATCCGATAACCTTGAATAAGGATGACATCGTCCATGAGATGTTACATCACTAAAATCGATGTGCCGTGGTTTTAGATGTCACCCAAGCCGTGTAGCGACACGGCTTGCCTTCATTTATAAGAGCAACTCTGCTGTGGCCATTTTGCCTGCTAATCCGATAAACTCGCCATATCTTTGCTTATCAGCGCCGTCGCATAACGCCGCATAAACAGAAAATTCAAGGGTGAAGAGTGCTTCCTAGCCAGATCCATTCCGATGTGTGATTTGCGTAGAACTTATTTTCATTAAAATTGAAATGTTGTTTTAGTAGTGCTATCTTCGATACAATTAAATTCAACATGACACCTTCAATGGACCACATGCCATTGACCAATCGGAGATGAAATAATGAAAATTGCACTGATGATGGAAAACAGTCAGGCAACGAAAAACGCGATAATTCTGAAAGAGCTGAATGCTGTAGCCTCAGAAAAAGCGTACCCAGTCTATAACGTTGGTATGAGTGATGAGAACGATCACCATCTGACTTATATCCATTTGGGGATCATGGCCAGCATCTTGCTGAACTCTAAAGCAGTTGATTTTGTGGTCACCGGTTGTGGTACAGGTCAAGGCGCAATGATGTCATTAAACATTCACCCAGGTGTGGTGTGTGGTTACTGCATCGATCCAGCGGATGCTTTCCTGTTTGCTCAAATCAATAACGGTAATGCACTGTCACTGCCATACGCCAAAGGTTTTGGCTGGGGCGCTGAACTGAACGTGCGTTATATCTTTGAAAAAGCATTTACTGGCGTGAAAGGTGAAGGCTACCCATTGGATCGTAAAGAGCCGCAAGTGCGTAATGCCGGTATCTTGAATCAAGTGAAAGCGGCAGTGGTGAAAGATAATTATCTGGATACCCTGCGTGCTATCGATCCAGAACTGGTAAAAACTGCCGTGAGCGGTGAGCGTTTCCAACAGTGCTTCTTTGATAACTGTCAGGTTGAAGAAATCAAAACTTTTGTGAAACAAATTCTGGCGTAACGAATCAGTCTTAGCGTTGAAGACAATTAGGCGCTAAGGAAGATCGAATACCCAATATCAAAAGGCTCCCCATCAGGAGCCTTTTGGCTACTGAAAAACACCGATGACTTGATCGGGAATGGTGAGGACAGGCAGAAGAGTAAAGCGTCCGCGCCAAGGATGGCGCGGCTCGAGCCATCAGGGATGATTTTACGGCATCTTTACGATCTGCTTGTCTTCTCCGCAATCGGCACTTTGTCAGCTGTCAAAAGGCTCCTTTTCAGGAGCCTTTTGACTTATAGCAACAGCAATAAGCGGGGAAATGAGCTGTGATGATGTGAGCCGTTAATGCATTCTTGGTAGACTAACATTTCGGCGATGTCCCTTGTGCGGGTAAATAGCGAAGCGGATCAAGAGCGGTGGCTCGATAACGAATTTGGAAGTGCAACATCAGTTTATCGGTCCCTGTACTCCCCATAGTGCTTATTTTTTGCCCAGCACTGACATCTTGTCCATTCTTCACCAGCATCGTGTCGTTATGGGCATAAGCCGTGATGAAGTCATTGCCATGCTTAATCATAATTAAGTTCCCATAACCCCGTAGCTGATTACCGACATAAACAACCCGCCCCTTAGCGGAGGCGTAGATGGGTTGACCGCGTTTACCCGCGATATCAATGCCTTTGTTCCCTCCATCGGCGGTGGAGTACTTCGAGATTATCTGACCACTGGTCGGCCAGCGCCAACAGCGATTGGCTCCCGGCGGTGGCGTTGACTTAGCTATCGCCGTACTGGACGATTTACGTTTGCTGGCGGTTTGACGCGTTGCGGCGGAGGAACTGCTGAGATGAAGTTTCTGTCCTATTTCGAGTTGATAAGGAGGACGAATTTTGTTGATACGCGCAAGTTCACTGACTTCTGAATCACTGATCCAAGCAATAAAATACAGCGTATCACCCCGCTGAACAGTATAGGTTTTATCGTTATAGCTGCCTTTAGGTAGGGTCGAGTAGTCGCGACTTGTTTTGCTTGAGCATCCCGCCAATAGGAAGATGACTAGTGCATATAACGCGAACCTTGGCCACAAACGTATTTTGCCTTCAGTGTTCAAAACATGTCCTTTCTCATCGTATTTTTTGGTTCCTTTTGCGCGCTATATTAACATTTGAGCGGTAAGCGTCAAAATCTACGCAAAAAAGTTGAGACTTAATAATGGCGCCGTTGCCTATTCATTCGCGAATACCCAAACACTGTACTGTCATTGTTCATAATAGAGACGAGATATAAGCCGGAAACCGATGATAGCCGCACTCGCTCCGCAGGCAGGGGAATAGCCGGTTTAACTTATTGTGATAATGATCATTTCGTCCCAAGGCTAATTAGTGTTATCTAATCATCTGTTCTGATCACTCAAGGAGTTATCGTATTATGAACTATTTAGAATTACAGGCGTTACGTCAGCTTTTCTTTATGAGTATCGAAGAATCAGCGCAGTTTATTTTAGGCGATAATATCGAAGAAATTAAAAAAGTGCAGATGTGGCAGCAGTGGGAGAATGGAGAACAAGAGATCCCCGTTGCGGTGATAGAAACACTGACATCGATGAACGAAAAGAGAAGAAAAAGGATTAATGCCATTATCGACAAGATAAACAATCGTATTGGGAATAATACGATGCGTTTTTTCCCTGATTATGAAGCATTCCATTCAATCTATCCTGATGGGGATTTTTTAGAATGGAAGATATATCAGTCAGTCGCGGCCGAGCTCTATTCTCATGATCTGGAAAGATTGTGCTAAACAGAACGTGACCCACAAAAATGACAATGAGCATTTGTTAAGTACCCAACATGGATGTTGCGATTATGTAGTTAATAATAAGCTATTAGCATTGAAATCAACCCAGCGATAAGGCGAGAGAAAACGAAAGGCATGAGTACTCTTTGGCAATAGAAATAATCTATGGATTGCTTTAAAAAAATGAATTATTTATTGCTGGATAGGATTGCTAGTATGGAAATAAGGTGAGGTTTCACCTGCCGTATTAAATTTAATGATGAGTATTTTCTACCTTTTACTATTGAAATCACCAGTGGCCATTATGCCCACAGGCATCATTTTTTAAAAATCATAAAAAGTTTTCTATCAAAGCACGTAAAGCATCCCTAGACCAAATAAAAAAATTTCTTTGCTGAAAAAGGCTTATATGAAACAAAATTACATACCCACGTCTATCGGCCTGTATATCAATTATCTGGTCCATGGCATGGGGGTCATATTGATCAGTTTGAATATGCCTCATCTACAGCAACAGTGGCAAACAGATGCGGCAGGTGTCTCGGTTGTGATTTCTTCATTGGGCATTGGGCGACTCAGCATTCTGCTGATTGCGGGGATGCTCTCCGATCGTTTTGGTCGAAAACCTTTTATCTTTTTGGGAATGGCTTGCTACATCGGTTTTTTCCTCGGTGTCCTCAGTACCCAAAGTATCGTCGTCGCCTACTGTTTCGGTTTCTTGGCAGGGATGGCAAACAGTTTCCTCGATTCGGGAACCTACCCCTCATTGATGGAGGCTTTCCCCAAGACACCGAGCACAGCCAATATCCTCATCAAGGCGTTTGTTTCCGGCGGCCAGTTTATTTTGCCGTTTATGATAAGCCTTCTTGTGTGGTTTGATCTTTGGTTCGGTTGGTCATTTTTGGTGGCGGCCAGCATCATGTTCATGAATGCATTATTTTTGTTCAAATGCCCATTCCCCTCGCATAATGTACTACCCAGTACTGAGGTCGAGCCTACTGTTGCTAAGGTGACTGCGTCTCAAAGTCATACCTGCTCAATAGTAGATCTCGCCAGCTTTACATTATATGGCTACATCGCTATGGCGACGTTTTATCTCATCAGTCAGTGGTTAGCGCAGTATGGTCAGTTTGTGGCAGGGATGTCTTATACGCTGTCGATTAAATTGTTGAGCGTCTACACCTTAGGCTCGCTACTGTGTGTCTTTATCACTGCTGGGCTAGTGAAGAAAACGGTAAGTTCAACCACACTGCTCATGCTTTACACCTTTATCTCCTTTATTGCGTTGCTAGCAGTTTGTTTGCATACCACGGTAATTACGGTCTTTATTTTTTCATTTGTCATTGGGTTCTCGGCTGCTGGTGGCGTCATGCAACTAGGGTTAACACTGATGGCTATGCGTTTCCCGCAAGGCAAAGGTAAGGCGACGGCTATTTTTTATAGCGCGGGGAGTTTAGCCACATTCACCATCCCATTAATTACCGCCAAGCTTTCGCAAACCAGTATTGCCAGCATTATGTGGTTTGATGTTGGCCTCGCGGCAGCAGGCTTTATCACGGCGTTATTCATTGGTTATCGCAGCAGAAAAGAGCGTGGCTATCGGCTTAAGATGAATCAAGTTGAGGCATGAAACACTGAGGTATGGCAGCGAATGATCAGATGTAGGCAGAGAGGATATTTGGGATGTTATCCTCTCTGTCTACAAGGCAGTTGTCTACACGGCACTTGTCTACACGGCACTTGTCTACATGACAGTTAATTAGCTCTGATAACCCGGCTATGTGAAGGTCATTCGTTGGCACGCACTAAAGGCAAACTTCTTAAATGCATAGGCCGCGGGTGATAGCGCCTGATCTTTACGGGTCGCCAGATAGATATAACGTGTTGGGCCGGGATCTTTTATATGCATAACATGGACGTTGGAATGCGAAAGTGTGCTGATGCGCGGCATAATCGCAATACCGTAATTGATCCCCACAAGTCCAACCATTGCCGTATCTTCCTCGACATAACAGGTAATTTCTGGGATCAGTTGTTTCTGCATAAACATTTTGTCAATAAACTGACGTAGCCCGCTTTTTTGCGAAAAAAAGATATACGGATAGGGGATGGTATCCTCTAAAGCGATTTCACTTTCATTACGTTGCGCCAAGGGATGGTCACGAGATGTGACCAACACCAACTCTTGGCTAATTAACGGAATAAACTCTATTTCAGGTTCCTCTGGCATAAGAGAACAAAAAGCCAAATCGAATTTATCGGCTTTCAGATCTTCAACAATGGAAGATGAGGTGCCTTGATGAAAGCAAAAACGCTTATTTTTATTGTCGGGAATTTGTATAAATTGGTCGATTAACTGAGGGACAACTCTTTCTCCCATGGTGTAAATAAATGCCAGCCTGATGGTGTTATTTTGGTTACCGTTCATTTGCCGTAATGCAAGACGCCCATTTTCCAATTCAAGCAATGCATTCTCAACATAGGGTAAAAATATTTTTCCACACTGCGTTATCCTCACATTTCTGCCCGTTTTTTCAAATAAGGTCACGCCTAACTCTTTTTCAAGTTCCGATATGGCATGGCTTAATGAAGGTTGAGCAATGAACAAGCTGGTGGCGGCTTCCGTATAATGCTGCTTTTCTGCCAAACGTTTAAAGTAATGTAATTGTTTTAAATTCATTTTGTTTCTCGTGACATTAACGTCAGCAGAAGGGCGGTATCGGTAACTTGCCCTGTGAATATTGTGCGCTCTTGGTATTGCTGTTCGATGAGCACCCTGATCGATTGAGTGAATGGTTGAACATACGATAAACCCACAGTTTGTACTAGGGTATTGGTCACATAACGTAGTGGTTCGTTGTTAGTTGAACTGGATTTATTGAATGAAATCGGCGAGTTACCTTATTGTATCGATGAATGATTATGCCGTACTTTAAGAGGCGTAAGGGAAACGATCAAAGGGACATTTATGGCGTATGCAAAATTATTATGGTGCAGTGCAATAAAGCATGGATTTATTCTGGTGGATAAGAACAGCGTGAGTGAACGGATTGTTAAATGTTTCTCGTCATAATGCGAAGAAACAATACTCATAGCTTATTCGTGTGACTTACTTCACGTGAACTTATTTTGTGATAATGCCTGAAGGTTCACCATTATCGTGAGGTCATCATCAGTTGGGCATTTTTTTTAAAATCTCTCGCGCCATAGTTTCATTTGAAATAGTAGAAATATTAACTGCCTCACAAAAAATGAAAAAATGAGAATGCTGGTCGAGGTGTTTTTTTGCCAACGACAATAAAGTATTCATTTTGTAAAATAAAAAACAAATCATCAACAATAGATGCTTGACGTGTTTACCCTACGCTGCAATAAAGTTGAAAATGAAAACGTTATATTACGTATTAATCATTGTTGCCGTTATATACATTAATGATAGCGGATGGTTTATTGGAAATGCAGTAAGTGATTTGATTCCACTGGTTTTAAAATAAGTAAAATGAATGAAAATAAAAAAATCAACAATAAACGGAGAGAAGCATGAGCCAGAGTAAGGCCTTTAATTCGCCATTCTTATTAGCTGCGCTGAGTATATACCTGAGCTATTTTCTTCATGGTATCAGTGTCATTACATTGGCACAGAATATGACTCACTTGGCAGAAAAATTTAACACTGACAGTGCCGGAATAGCCTATGTGATCTCGGGTATAGGCTTAGGCCGATTGGTCTGTATCCTATTTTTCGGTGTCATTTCTGACAAGTTCGGTCGACGCTCAGTTATTTTGATGGGTATCGCATTATATATCGTGTTCTTCTTTGGTATTCTCGCCAGCCCTAATCTGATTGTTGCTTTTATACTGGCGTTTTGTGTCGGTGCTGCGAATGCGGCATTGGATACCGGTGGCTATCCTGCATTGATGGAGTGCTACCCCAAAACGTCAGGTTCGGCTGTCATCCTGCTTAAGGCGACAATTTCATTTGGGCAGATGTTCTATCCGATGTTAGTCAGCTATTTGTTGGTCAGCCAACTCTGGTTCGGCTATGCCATGGTCATTCCCGGTCTACTGTTTATTTTGGTCACCGTATTGGTCATGAGAAGTCAATTCCCGAGTCAGATTGTCGATGCTGCCATCGCCAAAGACTTACCTCAGATGAGTAGTAAACCCTTGGCTTGGCTGGAAGGTGTAGCCTCAGTCATCTTTGGCGTTGCTGCGTTTTCAACATTCTATGTCATTGTGGTGTGGATGCCGAAATACGCTATGGCTTTTGCCGGAATGGCCGAAGCTGAAGCGCTAAAAACCATCTCTTACTACAGTTTGGGTTCATTAGTGTGCGTGTTCCTCTTCGCATTTCTGCTTAAAAGTATGGTACGCCCCGTCTGGGCTAATGTATTTAATACGGGATTGGCGGTTATTGCGGCCACGGTGATTTATCTGTATCCCTCGCCACTGGTTTGTAATGTTGGTGCATTTGTGATTGGTTTCTCTGCCGCCGGTGGGATATTACAACTGGGTGTCTCTGTCATGTCAGAGTTTTTCCCAAAGAGCAAAGCCAAAGTCACCAGTGTTTATATGATGATGGGAGGATTAGCCAACTTCATTATTCCACTCATAACCGGTTATTTATCCACTATTGGTCTGCAATATATCATATTGCTGGATATTGTATTCGCGGTAGTCGCCTTAATCGCCGCACTGGTTGTGTTCGTTCGCTACTATAAAGTCTTCAAGATCCCTAAAACTGATTTTCGTTTCGGTGAGCGGTTCTTTCAATAATTAGAGACACGGCAGTCATGAATAAGACTGACCGCAATATTTTAATTCAATAAAAATGCCCATTATTTTATACGGTAGGGTTGGCTACTTATCGAATAGCGTTTCTGCCACAGAATATTAATGGGCATCAATCAGGCATAACAATAGAGTGAGGAGTTGCAAATGGATGTTACCGCAAAATATGAACTGATCGGTTTAATGGCTTATCCGATCAGACACAGTTTATCGCCTGAAATGCAGAATAAAGCGCTGGAAGAGGCCGGTTTACCTTATACCTATATGGCTTTTGAGGTTGATAATTCGACTTTTGGTAAAGCGATTGAAGGTCTAAAAGCATTAAAAATGCGCGGCACCGGTGTCTCTATGCCTAATAAACAATTGGCCTGCCAATATGTTGACGAATTAACACCAGCGGCAAAATTGGTTGGGGCCATTAATACCATCGTCAACGACAACGGTTTTCTGCGGGGATACAACACGGATGGGACGGGCCATATTCGGGCCATCAAAGAAACGGGCTTTGATATCAAAGGTAAAAAAATGGTGCTGGTGGGTGCAGGTGGGGCATCGACAGCCATTGGTGCTCAGGCCGCCATTGAAGGCATCAAAGAAATCATGTTATTTAATCGGCGGGATGAGTTTTACGAAGAAGCACTCGCCTTTGCTAAACGTGTCAATGACAATACCGATTGCACAGTGACCGTTAACGATTTAGCGAACCAGAAAGCCTTTGCCAATGCGATTGCCGGTGCAGATATTCTGACCAACGGAACAAAAGTGGGAATGAAACCACTGGAAAATGAAAGTATTGTCAGTGATATTGCTATGCTACGCCCAGAGCTGCTGGTTTCTGAGTGTGTCTACAACCCGCACATCACCAAGTTATTACAAATGGCCATGGATGCTGGATGTAAAACGGTTGATGGGTATGGAATGTTGTTATGGCAGGGGGCTGAGCAGTTTAAACTGTGGACCGGTAAAGAATTCCCGCTGGAGCATGTTAAAAAGGTGATGGGGTTCAACGCGTAATTATCCTCTGCGGGATCAGACGGACGGTCACCCGTTATCAGGTATGAATGGAAGGGAAAGAATGAAAACCGTAACAGTGAAAGGTCTGGAAATAGGTGAAGGCGCACCCAAAATCATCGTGTCATTGATGGGTAAAGAGGTGTCCTCCATCCATTCAGAAGCGCAATATTACCAAGCGTTCGACTTTGATATTTTAGAGTGGCGTATCGACCATTTTGATGATGTGAACAATATGGCGGCTATTCTTGATGCAGCCCAACAACTGAGAAGTATTATTCACGATAAGCCGATCCTTTTTACCTTCCGCACCGCGAAAGAAGGGGGCGAAAAAGCGATATCTACTGAAGATTATCTTACGTTGAATAAAACACTCATCGATAGCGGCCAGGTGGATATGATTGACTTGGAGCTTTTTACGGGTGATCAAGCCGTTAGCGACATAATAGAACATGCTCATAGCAAAGGTGTCAAAGTGATCATGTCGAATCACGACTTCCATAAAACGCCGCCGAAAGAAGAGATCGTTAAGCGCTTGCGTAAAATGCAAGAACTTGGCGCTGATATTCCAAAAATTGCGTTAATGCCGCAAAACAAAAGTGATGTGCTGACACTGCTGGCCGCCACGTTGGAAATGCATGAGAAATATGCTGACCGGCCGATTATTACGATGTCGATGTCCAAGCTGGGTATTATTTCTCGCTTATCGGGCGAAGTCTTCGGTTCAGCGGCCACTTTTGGCGCGTTGAAAAAGGCTTCTGCTCCTGGGCAGATAGATATTAAAGATTTGAGATCTGCTTTAACAATAATACATCAGTCCTAATCCAATATTGATTAAGCCATGGCTCAGAAATTAAATTGATTTCTGAGCCAATATACCGAGTTATTATTTGACATTCCTTAATGGCTATTAAGGCCTTTTATCTATTGAATGAATATAAATAAATTCAGTCATAATTAGGAGTACCTATGAAACTGGAAAGACCGAAACGTATTAATGGTCGGGTTCCCGTTTTATCCGCTGAGGATGCAGTAAAATATATCCCGGATGAAGCGACGCTGTGTGTATTAGGTGCAGGCGGTGGGATTCTTGAAGCGACGACCTTAATTACTGCATTAGCTGAGCAATATAAAAATATCCACTCTCCAAAAAATTTATCACTCATTAGTCCAACAGGATTGGGTGATAGAGCGGATAGAGGTATTAGCCCATTGGCACAAGAAGGTTTAATTAAATGGGCACTTTGCGGGCATTGGGGACAATCCCCGCGTATTTCAGAGCTAGCAGAACAAAATAAAATAAGTGCCTATAACTATCCGCAAGGTGTGTTGACACAAGTCATTCGAGCATCAGCCGCACATCAGCCCGGCATCTTGAGTCACATTGGTATCGGCACCTTTGTTGACCCGCGCCAACAAGGCGGAAAACTCAATGAAGTGACCAAAGAAGAGCTGATTAAATTAATCGAGATTGATAATCAGGAATATCTCTTCTACAAAGCCATTGCTCCGACCGTGGCGTTTATTCGCGCCACAACCTGCGATAGCGAAGGTTATGCCTCTTTCGAAGATGAAGTGATGTATCTCGATGCTTTAGTGATCGCCCAAGCTGTACATAACAATGGCGGCATTGTGATGATGCAGGTGCAGAAGATGGTCAAGAAAGCGACCCTTCATCCCAAAGCAGTCAGGATCCCCGGTTATCTTGTCGATATTGTAGTGGTGGATCCCGCGCAAACCCAACTTTATGGCGGCGCACCGGTCAACCGATTTATATCCGGTGATTTTGTGCTGGATGACAGTACCAAAATGGACATTCCGCTGAACCAACGCAAGCTCGTCGCCCGCCGCGCACTATTTGAAATGCGCAAAGGCGCTGTCGGGAACGTAGGTGTCGGGATTGCCGATGGAATTGGCTTGGTCGCTAGGGAAGAAGGCTGTGCTGATGAGTTTGTCCTCACCGTGGAAACGGGCCCGATTGGCGGGATTACAACACAGGGCGTTGCATTCGGGGCTAACGTGAATACCCGAGCCATTCTTGATATGACCTCGCAGTTTGATTTTTACCATGGTGGCGGTTTGGATGTCTGCTATTTGAGTTTTGCTGAAATAGACCAGCAAGGCAACGTGGGTGTCCATAAGTTTAACGGCAAAATTATGGGGACAGGGGGCTTTATTGATATCAGTGCCACCTCAAAGAAAATTATATTTTGCGGAACATTAACAGCTGCAGGTTTGAAAACCACGGTTGGCGATGGCGCGTTGAAAATTATTCAGGAAGGTAAAGTTAAAAAATTCATTAAGGAAATTCCGGAGATAACATTCAGTGGGAAAATAGCATTAGAACGAGGTTTAGATGTTCGCTATATCACTGAGCGTGCCGTGTTTACATTAAAAGAAGATGGATTGCATCTGGTGGAAATTGCCCCTGGCGTGGATCTGGAAAGGGACATTCTCTCTCAAATGGACTTTACGCCCATTATTTCGAGTGACTTGAAATTAATGGATGAAAGAATGTTTTACGATGATGTCATGGGATTTATTTTGCCGGAAGGAAAATAATTAAGGGGAGTAAAGAATATGGACTTTAGCTTAACCGAAGAGCAAGAGTTATTGCTCGCGAGTATTCGGGAACTGATTACCAGTGATTTCCCGGAAGAGTATTTCAGGACCTGCGACCAAAACGGAACTTATCCCAAAGAATTTATGAGGGCGTTATCGGACAGTGGTATTTCCTTACTGGGTGTTCCTGAAGAATATAATGGCATCCCAGCAGATTACGTGACGCAAATGTTGGCCTTAATGGAAGTTTCAAAATGCGGTGCACCGGCATTTTTGATAACGAATGGGCAGTGTATTCACAGTATGCTGCGATTCGGTTCGCCAGAACAATTAAAGAAAACGGCAGAAAGTACACTTGCCACTGGTGACCCTGCCTACGCATTAGCCCTGACCGAACCTGGCGCAGGTTCAGACAATAATAGTGCGACCACCAGTTACACGCGCAAGAACGGCAAAGTGTACCTCAATGGCCAGAAGACCTTCATCACGGGCGCCAAAGAGTATCCGTATATGTTGGTACTGGCTCGTGACCCTGAACCGAAGGATCCGAAAAAGGCATTTACGCTTTGGTGGGTTGAATCTAATAGCCCTGGTATCAAGATTAACCCATTGCGTAAAATCGGTTGGCACATGCTGAGCACTTGCGAAGTCTACCTCGATAATGTCGAAGTGGATGAAAGCGACATGGTCGGAGAGGAAGGTATGGGCTTCCTCAATGTCATGTATAACTTTGAGATGGAGCGGTTAATTAACGCTGCTCGTAGCACTGGTTTTGCTGAGTGTGCTTTTGAGGATGCGGCGAAATATGCCAACCAGCGGATTCAGTTTGGTAAGCCCATTGGGCATAACCAAATGATCCAAGAAAAACTGGCGCTGATGGCCATCAAAATTGAAAACATGCGCAATATGGTGTTAAAAGTGGCTTGGCAAGCTGATATGCATGAATCACTCAGAACCAGTGCTGCATTGTGCAAGTTATATTGTGCTCGTACTGCGTTGGAAGTGATTGATGACGCTATACAGATTATGGGCGGATTGGGTTATACCGATGATGCGCGTGTTTCTCGATTCTGGCGTGATGTGCGCTGCGAGCGTATTGGCGGTGGTACTGACGAGATTATGATTTATATTGCGGGGCGTCAGATCTTGAAAGATTACCAGAATAAATAACGTCATGACTCATCCGTTCACAGGCTTAAATGTGAACGGATGGATTTTATAAGCAGCATTTTTTATTCGTGGAAGTCAGTTTTACCCGTTATTTAATTCAATATCTCAGCGTTTGCGCTGAATTCAGGTTGAGACTCCACGCGATTAAGATCACTCTTAAACTGTTTACGGTATTCCGATGGGGAACAGCCGACGTGCCGAATAAACAGTTTCGTGAAGTGATCGACATTTTCATAGCCGACGAGGAATGAGATTTCATTTAGACAGCGTTCAGTATTGGTCAACGCAAATTTTGCTTCTGTTATCCGCCGCTTAATCACATAGTTGATCGGTGAGATTCGATATTCTTTCGTAAACTCATGGCAGATATAACTGACGCTGGCGCGGAATTTTTTTGCTAATTGGCTTAAAGTGATTTTTTCACGGTAATTATTGTTTAAATAAATCAGAATATCTTTTACCAAAACGTCTTTAATGATATGCCCTGCATTGGTTCGATAGGCATTCTTGAAATTTTCATAAAATATCACTGTCAAAAGATAACCAAAGGCGTCATAGATGGAAGATGAAAAGTTCTCTTTTTTATGGGGCAATAATAGGCTGATTTCATGAATTTCTTTTTTATTTTTAACCGCTGAGACGATAGGGTATGAGTTAGGCTGCATAATCCGGTTTTCTTCCAGCCCATTTATTTTGAAGCCATATACAGCACAAGCATAGGTTGTCGCGGGAGAACTGATATCTGAGGCCAAAGCGTGCAGACAACCACGTTCAATAACAATAATATCGCCAGCCTGAGCAACATAATTTGATGAGTCAATGGTCAGCTTGACGACGCCTTGTTTCACGTAGATCAGCTCAGTTTCGGCCTCATGTATATGATGGCCTGATTCCCAGTTGGGATCATCACTAATAACGTATCTGGCGAGCTTCGGTGTTAACCCATTCTCAAAAATGGTATCGGTATTATTGTCCAAACAACGCTGATACATGGTGACCCCCGCTTTAGTCCTAAGATGCCCCGCAGTCATTAATGTATACCATGAATTTAGCCAGCCAAAACAAGATTGTTTGCCTCCAGTGCAAGATAATATGTGGGCAGAAAAGCAGCTTAAACGCCACACTCACTATCCAAATGTCACGTCTACACATGTTATTTCATCATTTCATTTGACTGATAATATACAAAATGAAAACAGGTTTTTTACATTGCAAAATCAATTTTATTTGTACCATGTTTCTTGAAGGCCACTGTTAAAAAATCACACCTTATAATGATGATGGATATCACAGAATATTGCTGTTATGAAACTTTTCACCTGAACGCCGTTTTTATTTTATTTTTTCTTCATTATCTATCAATGCAGTTAGCGGGAAAGTTAGCGATGCTCACAGTGATAGGCAGAACATGTTTTTTTTGCAAGATAGTTGGTAACTAAAACATATTATCATGTCGTTTTTTTACCCCTGAAATATCAATATATCTCCATCAGCCTTGTATATTTGTTATTGCCGATAGGAGATCTCATGAAAATTATCACCTGCTTCAAGCTAGTGCCAGAAGAACAAGATATTGCCGTCACTGCCGAGCAGACACTCAACTTTGAACGTGCCGATGCCAAAATAAGTCAATTCGATCTCAATGGGATAGAGGCGGCGGTGCAATTATCGGGTGAAGATGGTCAAGTCATGGCACTCAGTGTGGGGGGGAAATTCTTAGATAATACGAAAGTACGGAAAGATGTCTTATCACGTGGCCCCCATGAACTCTATTTAGTTCAAGATGCTGCTTTAGAACGCGCGCTGCCCAATGATACTGCTCAGGTTATTGCCGCTGCGGCGAATAAAATTGGCTTTGATCTGATGTTGTTTGGCGAAGGTTCAGGCGATTTATATGCGCAGCAAGTTGGCCTATTAGTGGGCGAGATGTTGCAAGTTCCCGCGCTTAATGCCGTCAGTAGCATCCAAGTTGTCGACGGTGGCGTATTGATTGAACGCACCTTGGAAGACGAAGTAGAAGTGTTGGTATTACCCCTTCCGGCGGTACTGTGCGTCACCTCAGATATAAATGTTCCCAAAGTGCCTTCAATGAAAGCCATTCTTGGCGCGGGGAAAAAACCGGTCACGCAATGGACGGCCAGCGATATTGGTTGGTCATTGGCGCAACCATATACCGAGCTCTGCCAAATTCGTGTACCGCCACAAGCTGAGCGCAAGCACATTATTTTTGAAAACGACTCACCAGAAACCATTGCAGAATTAGCCGAACACTTGAAAAAAGCGCTGAACTAACCCGTTACGGAGAAAAATGACAATGAGCAAATTAACGAATGTCTGGGTGTTCAGCGACAATCTTGATCGCTACACCGAATTGCTAGCGGGTGCGCGCCAGTGGGGAGCGCAGGTCAACGCCGTGGTACAGAGTGATGACGCGATCGCCGCCGTAAAGCCACTGGGTGCTGATACGCTCTATGTTCTGGCAGAGAAATCTGCGCTGCAGCGTATTGAAAATTATGCTGAAACACTGGTTTCTTTGATAGAAAAACCCTCGGCTTCGTCCTCGCCAACGACCTTGATTTTGCTGCCGGCCACTAAACGTGCGAAAGCCTTAGCCGCCAGATTGGGCGTGTTGCTAGGGGCATCGATTGTGAATGATGTCACGTCTTTATCCGTCAGTGATGAAGGCACCTTTGCCGAGCATCGGATGTACGGGGGGCTAGCGTTTGGTCGGGAGAAAATGCTGACACCTATTGCCATTGTGACCTTGGCACCGGGTGCGGTTGAGCCGATAGCGGCCAATCCAGCGCATGATTGCCCCGTCTATCAGGCCAGCTATGTGACGCCACGTCAGGAAATTTTATGTCAGGAACGTCGTGCGAAATCGCTGAGCAGCGTTGACCTGAGTAAAGCGAAACGTGTGGTTGGTGTCGGGCGTGGTTTGGTCTCTCAATCTGATCTGGATATGGTGCAAGAGTTGGCGACGCTGCTGGGCGCGGAAGTGGGATGTTCACGACCGATTGCCGAAGGGGAGCATTGGATGGAGCGTGAGCGCTATATCGGGGTGTCCGGCGTACTGTTGAAGTCCGATCTCTATTTGACGTTGGGTATTTCGGGGCAGATTCAGCACATGGTGGGCGGTAATGGTGCAAAAACGATAGTTGCCATCAATAAAGACAAGAATGCGCCTATTTTCAAGTATGCCGATTACGGCTTAGTGGGAGACATCTACAAAGTGGTTCCTGCCTTGATTGAACAATTGAATCGTTAACCGCCAGAGCACCTCGCCGCAGACAATCATGGGTGCTGCGGCGGGTAAGGAGCCAAAACAATGTCAGATGAAAAGTTTGATGCCATCGTCGTCGGGGCGGGTGTAGCGGGATGCATTGCTGGCTATGTCATGGCGAAAGCGGGGCTAGATGTGCTGGTGATTGAACGTGGTAATACCGCAGGCAGTAAGAATATGACGGGTGGCCGTCTTTACGCGCACAGTCTGGAGAAAATCATGCCTGGCTTTGCGCAAGAGGCTCCAGTCGAGCGCAAAGTCACCAAGGAAAAGATTTCGTTTCTTACCGATGAAAGCGCCGTGACCTTAGATTTCCATAGCGAACAGCCCGACATTGCGCACAAAGCCTCTTACACCGTCCTGCGTAATCGATTCGATCCTTGGCTGATGGAGAAGGCAGAAGAAGCTGGGGTGCAATTTATCTCTGGCGTTCGGGTCGATGCATTGCTCAGGGAGGGCACTCGCGTCACAGGGGTACAAGCGGGTGAAGACTCGTTGGAAGCCAACATTGTTATTCTGGCCGATGGTGTTAACTCGCTGCTCGGGCGCTCCATTGGCATGGTGCCGCCGCCATCACCTCATCACTATGCCGTCGGGGTCAAGGAGCTTATTGCACTGTCACCCACACAAATAGAAGACCGTTTTAATCTCTCGGCGGGTGAAGGCGCGGCATGGTTGTTTGCGGGTTCACCCTCCAACGGTTTGATGGGGGGCGGGTTCCTATATACCAATCAGGATTCCGTTTCTTTGGGGTTGGTGTGTGGGTTGGCAGATATCGAACATGCGACGAAAAGCGTTCCACAAATGTTGGAGGATTTCAAACAGCACCCTGCGATCCGACCGCTGATCCAAGGCGGAACCTTGTTGGAATACTCAGCACATGTCGTACCAGAAGGGGGGCTGGAGATGGTGCCGCCATTGGTGAGCGACGGTGTGATGATTGTTGGCGATGCCGCAGGGCTGTGCCTGAATCTCGGTTATACCGTGCGCGGTATGGATATGGCGATTGCCTCCGCAGAAGCGGCTGCATTAACCGCCATTGAGGCTAAACAGCAGCAGGATTTTTCTGCTAGCGGGCTAATGAGCTACAAGAAAAAACTGGAGCAAGGCTTCGTGCTACAGGAGATGCATCATTTCCGTAAGATGCCTGCAATGATGGAAAACCCACGGATGTTTACGCAGTACCCTCGCATGATCGCTGACATCATGGTGGATATGTTCATTATCGATGGTAGCCCGAGCAAACCGATACGTAAGAAGATTTTTAATCGCGCGAAGAAGGTGGGGATCATCAATTTGCTGAAGGACGGTATCAAGGGGGCAACGGCGCTATGAACAGTCCAAATAAGGTCAATGTTGATGTCAAATTAGGCATCAATAAATTCCATGTGGATGAGGGTAATCCGCACATTGTTTTGGTTGAAAACCCTGACCGTGAGCAGTTTCGCAAGCTGATAAACGCTTGTCCTGCGGGCCTTTACAAACAAGACGACGCTGGAAATATTCATTTTGACTATGCCGGATGTCTGGAATGCGGCACGTGTCGAGTGCTGTGTGGCGATACGATCCTTGAAAAGTGGGAATACCCTCAGGGTACGTTTGGTGTTGAGTTCCGTTTTGGTTAATCAGCCAGTTGCGGTTAATCAGTGAGATAACACAAATGACGATGACGATTAAAATTAACGAGGCACGCAGGGATGCGTATCGGCAACAAGGCTATTGGGGAGATGCTTCACTGGCTGACTATTGGCATCATTCAGTCCAAGTGGCACCGGATAAAATGGCTGTGCTCGATAATCGAGGCACTTCCTACACCTATGCTGCGATGGATCATGCTGCGGGATGTCTTGCTGCTTATCTCGTGGACTGTGGTATTCAACCCGGTGATAGAGTGGCCTTCCAACTGCCCGGTTGGTGCGAATTTACGCTGATTTATCTGGCCTGTTTGAAAACGGGGGCCGTGTCGGTGCCGCTGCTTCCTGCTTATCGTGAAACTGAACTTATTTGGACTTTGAATAAGAGTCAGGCGCGGATTTTATTTGTCCCGACCCTGTTTAAAAATACGTCGCCGGAAGCGATGGTGACACCGTTGCGCAGCCAACTTCCACATCTACAACAGGTGGTGGCAGTCGATAAATTGGCTCCTGCGACGTTATCACCGTCACTGAGCCAACTATTGCGTGACTATTCCCCGCTGGAAAATTGCGTCAAGGTGCAGGGTGATGCACTGGCGGTGGTGCTGTTTACATCGGGTACGGAGGGGGTGCCGAAAGGCGTCATGCTGGCCCATAACAATGTGCTGTCGAGTGAACGTGCCTATTGTGCAACGCTGAATCTGAATTGGATGGATACCATTTTGATGCCCGCACCATTAGGGCATGCGACCGGTTTTCTTCATGGCGTGACGGCTCCGTTTATCATCGGTGCGCGCAGTGTGCTGTTAGATGTTTTTAATCCGCTAGATTGCCTAACCTTGTTAGAACGAGAAAAGTGCACCTGTGTAATGGGGGCAACACCGTTCGTTTATGACCTATTGTGTACCGTGCAGCAGCAACCTTTTGACCTCTCTTCATTACGATTCTTTTTATGTGGCGGCACCACCATTCCTAAACAAATTACTCGCGATTGCTTACAAGTCGGCATCAAATTGATGAGCGTTTATGGGGCGACAGAGAGTTCGCCACACGCGGTGGTGAAGCTCGATGATCCCTTATCTCGTGTGGTCAATACGGATGGCACGGCGGTCACTGGCGTGGAAATTAAAGTCGTCGATAAAGACCGCCAAACGGTGCCTTATGGTGAAGAGGGCGAAGAAGCATCCCGAGGTCCAAATGTGTTTGTCGGGTATTTGGGCGAACCGGAATTAACCGCCCGCGCACTGGACGAAGAGGGCTGGTATTACAGCGGCGATCTCTGCCGGATGGATGAGGAGGGATACATTAAAATAACGGGCCGGAAGAAAGACATTATTGTGCGTGGCGGTGAGAACATCAGTAGCCGAGAGTTGGAGGAGATCTTGCTTTCACATCCTTTAGTGCGGGATGTCGGCGTCGTGGCCATGCCAGATGACAGACTGGGGGAAAGGGCTTGCGCGTATGTGGTACTGGCTGACCAGCAGCAGCCTTTGACGTTTGCTGCGATGCTCGATTTTTTCCGCAGTAAACGAGTCGCTAAATATAAATACCCAGAGCGGCTAGAGCTGGTGGATAGTTTACCGCGTACTGCATCGGGTAAAATCAAAAAGTTCCAGTTACGCGAGCTGTTGTTGCTAAAATTACAGCAAGAAGAACAGGTTGCTGATGCTATGCACTAAATAATAATGCTCACCCGCACCAAAATATTATCCCAACGTTGAGTTGGGATAATAGCGATTAACGTCGAGCATTCATCACTTAACGACCCACTCGCGCCTGCAATGCAGCCGGATAACGTTCCCCTTGAATACGAACGGTTTCCAATGTAGCGGCAATACTTTGCAAGTCGTTTTCACTTAATACTATCTGAGTTGCATGGAGGTTTTCCTCCAGTCGCGAGAGTTTCGTTGTACCCGGGATGGGCACTATCCAAGGTTTCTGCGCCAATAACCAAGCAAGCGCAATCTGCGCCGGAGTGGCACCTTTTTCGCTGGCAATACCATTGAGTAGCATCACCAACTGTTGGTTTGCATCCAGCGCTTCAGGTGAAAAACGGGGTACTTTGCTTCTGAAATCATCATGACCAAACGTGGTATCTGCTTTGATTGTTCCGGTCAGGAACCCTTTACCCAATGGACTAAAAGGCACAAAACCGATACCCAGTTCCTCAAGCGTTGGCAGGATCTCTTGTTCCGGCTCACGCCACCATAGCGAATATTCACTTTGTAATGCAGTCACCGGCTGAATAGCATGAGCGCGGCGGATGGTCTGCGCGCCCGCCTCTGACAGGCCAAAATGCTTCACTTTCCCTTCCGCGATAAGGTCTTTTACCGTGCCAGCAACATCTTCAATCGGGACATCCGGATCGACACGGTGTTGATACAGCAGGTCGATAACATCCGTTTTCAGCCGTCGGAGAGAACCTTCAACGGCGAGCCGAATATGTGCCGGATGACTGTTTAGAATCTGTTGTTTGTTGTCATCGCCAAAGGTAAAACCAAATTTAGTGGCGATAACCACCTTATCTCGCATGGGTTGCAGTGCTTCACCGACAACCTCTTCGTTGATGTAGGGGCCGTACACTTCTGCCGTATCAAAAAAGGTGACACCACGGTCTACAGCAGCCCGAATTAATTCTATCGCTTGCTTGGTATCAGTCGCAGGACCATAACCAAAACTCAGTCCCATACAGCCTAATCCTAATGCTGAGACTTCAAGCCCCGAATGACCAAGAATACGTTTTTGCATGTGATGCTCTCTGATTTAAGATTTAGCGTGATTAACGATTTACCTTGATTAGCAGGAAAAGAATAGCGCACACAGACTCATATGATTAGGCACAATAATCGGCATGACTTTATTAGTTGAATTCATGAATGGCGTAAAAATTACGCCATTCATGAGGGATTACTGAAGATTTTTCTCTTTTAGGAATTTTGATACCTGATCAGCAATTTCGACGTTATTCAAATCAGAGAACGGGAAGTGAGTGTTTCCTTTGATGCCAATTTCCGGCAAATGAACAACCGTAACATCGCCGCCATGCTTATTCACGACATCCCGCCATTGGCGGGCAACAGCCAGTCTGGCGCGCCAGCTATCTTGTGCTGGCATGGCGGCAGGCTTATCTGGGATGTTGTCACCGTAAATAATCAGAATGGGGATTTTAGTGAGCGCTTTGAATTGCTCTAAAGGGACTGATTCCCCTGTGACAGTGTCGAAAGCATTTTTCATCGGTGGCGGAACTTCACCTTCGGGGAAGACAAAACTGCTACCGGGTTCAAACGCCACAATCCCTTTTACATTGGCGTTTTTTATCGCCGTGAACCAACCCGGGCCTCCACCTTGAGAATGGGTAAATAGGATAGCAGGGCCGCTTTTATCTACGACAGCAGAGAGAGCATCCGAAATGACACCAATATCATAGGGACCAGTATTGGGTGTCATTTGGCGATAATACTGATCTAATGCTTCCTTGTTGTGTGAGAATTGCACGCCATCGAAGAAGTCAGGCCAAACCCCCAGACGGAACTGGTTAAACCATAATTGTTCATCTGGCGTCGGTTTGACTGTGCCCTCTACCATACTGCGACCCGCTTGACCGCGACGGGGTTGATCGACTAGATAAGTCGAGTAGCCGCGGCGCAGGAAAATATTCTGAAATCCCTCCCTGCCATCGGGGGTGCTTTCCCATGTACGAGATGATTGTCCTGCGCCATGGAGCATCACAATGGGATACTGATACGGGTTTTCAGGTATTTGATAAAACACAGCGGCGTGATCGCCGTGATAAGTCTGACCAGCAGGGTCTAGGGGTTTCTTCGGATCAAATTGCCCTGGCGCTGTCGTCATCGTTCCACCTGCGGCAAAACTTCCTTGCGATTGGATGACTAAGGGTTCTGTTGAGGCAGCAACAGCAGGCTGAATGAACAATCCACCTGCTAATAGTCCTCCAGTTAACATACAGGTGGTAAATGTTTTAAGTGAAGTTTTCAACGGTTACTCCTGTTATAAATACGGGGCAGTTATGCAAAATAAATGAGTCATGCATGGCGATATCGACAAAAGAGAGGTGTTGGCTATGGTACTCATTTTAATCAATCGCCCTGTTTTTGCTCAATCTGGGTACTGTTCTTGGGTGACGTGTTCCATCCAGGTCACCGTATTGCCTTCTAACGATTCTGATACGGCAATGTGGGTCATGGGTTCATTCGCGGATGCGCCGTGCCAGTGTTTTACCTGAGGCGGGATCCATACGACGTCACCTGTTTTGATTTGTTGGGCCACACCATCCCATTTTTGTACCCACCCTGTACCCGATGTCACGATGAGTGTCTGGCCAAGAGGATGGGTATGCCATGCTGTCCGAGCGCCCGCATCAAATGAAACAATACCGCCGCCAACACGTGCCGGTGCGCTGCGTTGAAACCGCGAGTCAACTTTTGCTGTACCGGTAAAGTTTTTGGGTGCGCCGATGGTCGTGGGCGGTGAGCCTGACGGTGTGACGGTGATATCATCCTGAGTCGCAGCAGTGACTTGTGTTGTTGGCAACAACAGGGTCGCCAGCGCGATAAGCAATGTTTTCATATTCAATCAATCCGTTAATGTGAGTACGCTCAATCAATGAGATGAAGTGAAGATCACCTTAAGTTTACGTGATGATTGATGTCACTATGCTGACTGCTCACTGACATGACTGTCAGAATGAGGGCTACATTTAGGTTCATCACTGGGCGCGTTATCGGTGGGCTTGCTCAGGGCAAGGGTAAAGCCAAAGGTATTAATCCCGTTATTGCTGCTGGCAAACACATCACCTCGATGCATTATTGCCACGGCCCTGACGATAGAAAGCCCTAATCCATGATGAGTGGCACTGTGTGTGCGGGCAGTATCCGCGCGATAAAAACGCTCAAATAAACGTGTGAGATGCTCTGCGGCAATAGGTTCGCCTACGTTAGTCACAGCAATGGACGCGAAATTATTTTCGCGGGTGAGCGTCACGGTGACGGTACTGCCATCGATCGCATGACGGGCACTGTTCTCCAGTAGATTTGCCAGTGAACGGTGGAACAATCGGCGATCAATTTGAGCAGAAATATCCCCATTCACCTGAATAACGAGGTTTTTCTCGGCAAATGAGGGTTCGACATATTCAGTAGTCTTATAGCTTTCTTCTCGAAGTGAAACTTCCGTTAATTGGATCGCATGATCGCCCGCCTGAGCATGAGATAGAAACAGCATATCGTTGACGATAGACGTCATCCGCTCGAGTTCCTCCAAATTTGAGGCCAACAAATCCTCAAGCTCGCTAATCTCGCGGGTTCGCGATAAACCCAGTTGTGTTTGTCCCATCAGATTCGTTAGCGGCGTTCTTAATTCATGTGCAACGTCGGCATTAAAGCTCTCAAGTTGTTGCCAGGCGATCGCTTGCCGCTCAAGTACCCCGTTGAAGGCGATAGCGAGTTTTTGCAACTCATCTGGCAGTGTTGCGGTATCCAAGCGTTGCCCGTGATCCCCTGGTGCGAGATGGTGGGCTTGCTCGCTGAGTTTGTTAACCGGACGCATACCGATTCGAGCAATGACAAATCCCAACAGCGCGATCAAAAAGACACCAATGATGGCAATAATCACCAGCGTGCGAGTAAATTCATTCAGCGTCCCCATATAGGGCGTGGAATCGATCGCGACGACGTAGCGCAGTGCGGGGCGTTCACCTTCGGCAGGGATTTCTGCCACAAAGATAAATAATGAACATGAATCCTCTGTTGCACCGGGAACTTTGCTAAACCCACTTTTCAGTGAACCCCACTGAACGCCAATGGGGGGAGGGCCCCCAATCTGAAGCTGGGGGTTATCACTGAGTAGCCAGTATTGCACTCGTCCCCCTTCCGCAGTCGCCAAATCGGTAAATTTGCTCGACAGTGTTTGCCAGCCATCCAAGGTGGTGCGCGAAAGGATCCACGGAGCCATGAGCGATTCCCTGAACCGCAATTCGTTATGCATTTGCTTTTGCAATGAATCATGCAGAGAACTTCTTAGCACAATACCAACGGCTGAAATGATCAGAACAGAAGCAAGGGCGAACATCAGTGCCAACCGTACTGAAATAGAGCGTTTGATCATGGGGTTGCCCTCCCTTTAATCTGCTGCTCAGGGCGGGTTTCTAAGACATATCCCATGCCTCGTACGGTATGCAGCAACTTGACTGGGTAGGGCGTATCCATTTTGGCGCGTAAGCGTTTTATCGCCACCTCGACGACATTAGCATCACTGTCAAAATTCATGTCCCAGACCTGTTCCGCAATCATCATTTTTGACAGGATCTCGCCCTGATGTCGGGCTAACAGGCTGAGCAGAGCAAATTCTTTTGCGGTGAGTTCAAGACGTTCACCTGCTCGTGTGACGCGTCTTGCCAATAAGTCGAGATGCAGATCGCTGATCGATAACTGAGTGACATCCGCGCCATCGCTGGGGCGGCGACGGAGCAACGCTTGTATACGGGCAACTAACTCAATCAGTGAAAAGGGTTTTGGCAGATAATCATCTGCACCAAGCCGCAATCCTTTGACGCGCTCATCGACAGAACCGCGAGCAGATAACATCAACACGGGGGTTTGTTTACTGGCTCGAAGTCCCTCAAGCACGCCGTAACCATCCATGCTGGGCAGCATCACATCCAATACAATTGCATCATATTCGTATTCGAGGGCCAGATATAATCCGTCCATACCATTAGCAGCAACATCGACAGTAAACCCCAGTTCGCTGAGTGCGCGATTGATATAGGAAGATGTTTTTTCTTCATCTTCAACCAAGAGCAGTCGCATGTTTGTCACTCCTTTAATAGCACGATGGGTCATAAACGTCTTATTACCTTCATTCTAACGGAACAGGCCTAACAGCTCGCTGACATTTTCCTGACAATTTTGTCAGGAAAGTTATTTAGCTGACTGACAAAAAGCTATTTAGCTAACGGACAAAAGCTATTTAGCTAACTGACAGAAATGTTATCCGCTGGTCATGCTGATGTCAGTCAATCCTCCTTAGACTATTTGAAAGTCTGAGTTCCCTTAATATAATTAAGCGGAATGTTTAGATAATTATCTGTTTATTCTAAATATTTAGAGGGCTACTTAAATGAAATGCACTATTTTCAAGTCGACATTATTAGCAGCGATAATGAGTCTTTCATCGGGAGGCGTTATGGCAGCAGATTACACATTAAATCCCTTCACGTTGGTTTATGACGGCGCAATTACTGAAAATGTGAAAGGCAAAGTGAATATTCATCCGGTCACTTATAAACTAAATGGTTTAGATATTTCAGCTAACGTCTATACCCCAGCGAATTATGATCCAGCCAAAAAATACCCAGCAGTCGTGGTGGCGCACCCTAATGGTGGCGTGAAAGAACAGGTTGCGGGTCTATATGCCCAGCGTTTAGCCGAAAAAGGGTATATCACCATCGCGGCGGATGCGGCATATCAAGGGGCGAGTGGGGGGCAGCCCCGTAATGTAGACAAACCTTCTTATCGCATTGAGGATATTCACGGCATGGCCGACTTTATCACCCAATACCCCGGTGTTGATCCTGACCGCCTAGGTCTATTGGGTATCTGTGGCGGTGGCGGTTATTCACTTAAAGCGGCGCAAACCGACAAGCGATTTAGCGCTATTGCCACGTTAAGTATGTTTGATTCTGGTTTAGTGAGACGTAACGGCTATCAGGACTCACAGATTTCTACCATTCAAGAGCGCTTAAAACAGGCTTCTGATGCACGAGCGCAAGAAGCGGCGGGCGGAGAAGTCATCTACATTGGCGATGCCAAACTGACCGATGAGCAAATTGCCAAATTACCATTTGATTTGTATCGCCAAGGTTTTGAGTACTACGGCAAAACGCATGCCCATCCTAATTCAACCTTCAGATATACCGCCAGTAGTTTGCTCGACTTAATGAGATTCGATGCGGCCAGTAATATGGACTTAATTGATAAGCCACTACTGATGATGGCCGGCAGTAAAGCTGATTCCCTCTATATGACCGAAAAAGCCTTTAAAAATGCAGCCAATGCGAAAGACAAAGAGTTATTCCTTATTGAGGGGGCAACTCACATTGAAACCTATTGGAAACCGGAATACGTCAATCAAGCTATGGGTAAGTTAGATCAGTTCTTCGGAAAAACGATTGGGTCCTAATACAAAGCATGACGGCCTAGGTTTTATCAACAGCTAGGTTTTATCAACAACTGGGCTCTATTAACAACTCAGTTTTATCAACAATATTGTGGTGTTAGGTGTAACGGCCTGATGCCACGAAGATGACAGTAGTATCAGATAAAAGGCGCCTTTTTCTGTTTTTGATAAAAGAAAATCGTGTAGACGAGGTATAACCATACAATCATAGTGGAATATTGTGTCAATTAATCAAGAACAATAAAAAGATGTCGAAACACTAATTGAAAACAGAGCTTGACCAGATTAATTAAAATGATATTTATCACAAATATTTTTATGTGAGATATTGCGGCTGGGATATTTTAATTAATATTATTATGTAGTTAGCGCTTACCTCCCTCCTATTAACAAGATTAATCTTGCCTTTCCCGAGACTTTGTAGAATAAATAATAAGAAAACTATCAACTATAATCTCAACCACAACATACTGATTCTGTGAATTTTATCCAGGCCGCACACGCGGGATCTCTCATTAATATAGACAAGAAACATCTGAAAATAATAAGCGTTACTTAATAATCGACTACTTTTCATAGTCACTTTTCGTTATTCGCTATAGTGTCTACACAAAGATGTATCAAAAATAATATTTGAGGAGATAAGAATGTCAGAATCCCCAATCAGTCAAACAGATAGCAAACATTCCAAACAACGTCGTGCCTTATTAAAAGGTGCAGTCGGCATGTCTGTACTGGGTATCGCCAGCGGGTTAACTTTAGCCGTGCCTGGGATATCTTATGCGGCAGCATTAACGCGTGAGGAACGCGATAAACTCACGCCGGATCAAATTATTGCCGGAATGAAGGAAGGTAACGTTCGTTTTAGAAGTGGCAAGATGCAACAACATGACTATTTGGCGCAAAAACGTGCCAGTGCTGAAGGTCAATTTCCGGCTGCAGTCATTTTAAGTTGTATTGATTCACGTGCACCGGCTGAAATTATTTTTGATACTGGGATTGGTGAAACATTTAATGCCCGCGTTGCCGGTAATGTTTCCAATAATGATTTACTCGGTAGCATGGAGTTCGCCTGTGCCGCGGCGGGAGCAAAAGTTGTACTGGTGATGGGGCATACTGCGTGTGGCGCAGTACGTGGGGCTATCGATGGTGTAGAGCTTGGTCATTTGACTGGGCTGTTGAACCAAATTAAACCTGCCATTGCTAAGACTGAATTTAGCGGTGAAAGAACCGGCAAAAACGCTGAGTTTGTTGATGCTGTCGCTAAAAGCAATGTGCTGCATACCATCAATGAAATACGCAAACAAAGTGAGATCCTTAGCGGATTAGAGAAAGAAGGGAAAATTAAAATCGTTGGCGCTATGTACAACCTCAATGGCGGTGCGGTTGAGTTTGTGAGCTAATTGCTTGTGAGATGATTGTTTGTGAAATAATTGCTTGTGAAGTAATTGTTTGTCAGCGTCGAGTGTAATAACTCGACGCTTATTATTAATGAGTCACGTTTAAACGCGATAATGTTTATTGATAAAGCTATGCCATGAATATGTTTCCTATCCCTAGGATTTCAGGAGCCTCACGATGATTCCTCCTATATCAACTTGTTAAACCTATCCAAAAACTCAAATAACAGATCATTATTTTAAATAGGTGAGGCTTAGATATGTTTCAATTTGATGCCAATGGCACGCTCGTTATCGCTTCGCTGGTGTTATTGCTTGGACGGCAATGCGTCAAGCACATTTCTATCTTGCAAAAATACGCCATTCCCGAACCCATTGCGGGGGGATTATTACTCGCATTACTCTTTTTGTTTATTCATCAGACCACAGGTTGGGAAGCCAACTTTGATACCTCGCTGCGTGACCCATTAATGCTAACGTTTTTTGCCTCCATTGGGCTGAATGCAAATTTGGCCAGTTTACGGGCGGGCGGTAAGGTTTTGGTTCGATTTTTTGTCGTCGTGATAGGGCTATTGTTGCTGCAAAACATGGTGGGTATCGGTATGGCGACCTTGCTAGGACTGGATCCGCTGATGGGGCTGCTGGTCGGCACCATCACCCTCTCGGGTGGGCATGGAACCGGTGCGGCGTGGAGTGCTGTTTTTGCCGATGATTACGGTTTAAGTAACGCAACCGAAGTTGCTATGGCCTGCGCAACATTCGGTTTAGTCTTGGGCGGATTGATTGCTGGCCCAGTCGCACTTTATCTTATCAAGCACTCTGCTACGCCAGAGGGGAGGGCGGAAGATAGCTTGCAACCGACGACGTTCGAAAAACCTCAGTCTGGGCGAGTGATTACTGCATTGGTCTTGGTCGAAACTATCGCCATGATTACCATTTGTTTGATGGCGGGGCGCTATATTGCAGGATTATTGGCAGAGACTATTTTCGCATTGCCGGTATTCGTATATGTGCTCTTTATTGGGGTTATCCTCAGTAACTTACTTCTTTATACTGGATTTTATCAGGTATTTGATCGCGCGGTTTCGGTGGTGGGTAACGTCAGCCTTTCACTTTTCCTTGCCATTGCACTGATGAGTCTAAAATTATGGGAGTTGGCTTCTTTGGCATTGCCCATGTTGGCGATTTTAATTGTGCAGACGCTGACGATGGCGCTGTATGCCATATTCGTGACTTATCGGGTGATGGGTAAAAATTACGATGCGGCAGTGCTTTCTGCAGGGCATTGTGGGTTAGGTTTAGGGGCGACACCAACCGCTATTGCTAATATGCAGGCGATTACCGAGCGTTTCGGCCCTTCACATGTGGCGTTTCTGATTGTCCCGATGGTTGGTGCATTCTTCTTGGATATAGCCAACGCGATTGTCATCAAACTTTCGTTATTATTGCCGATGTTTACACCATTGGGGTAAAGCGAAATACTCAATAGCAAACTGCAAAAATATTTTAGGCGCTAATAGGTGGCGCAATAACAATAAGAAGGTCATGTGATGACCTTCTTATTCCTCCTTATAAGCGTCCCAATTCTTAAACCGGGAATTAACCACTGGGGCTTTTCTGTATCCATCACATACATCATCGGTAATAGTAAAAAGGAATTTTACCTTTCACGGAGATGAAGATGAAAATACAGGCATGGACAGAAAAACTGCACGCTGGTCGCATAGATAATACATGCATTCGATACCGGACATTGCTGTGTCGCAGGCTGACTGAGCAGGATATTACCGGAGAGACGGTATGAAAAGAATTCAGCTGTCTGACGGCGTGAAGCCCCTTTATTTGATGATTCCTCTGCTGTTATCGGCATGCCACACCCCTCCATTCCAATCGCAAGTGCACAACACGATGTCTGTATCAGCAGAAAACATTGACCCGACCAAATCGCTTTTCCCGCTGGATAATTATTCGCAGTCTGTCGATAAATGGCTCCCTCCTGGCCCTGAAATGCATGTTCCAGTCATCGATGCCGCCACGCAGCAACGGCATTTTTCTGCCCTACAATCCCACTATTTTGGTATGGGGCAAGATGAACAATCGCCTTGGAACCCTCATCACATCAGTTCAATTCTGAGTCATGAAGCTGAAAGTACCCGAGATGCCAACCTTAATAAGTACCTCAGTAAAAGCAGTGTTTCTTGGGGAGAAAACTTTAGGGTCCATTCTGATGACTGGAAACAGGCGATAAGAGATAACGCGAATACCAACATTGACTCGGTTTATCGCCCCTATGCTCGAGGTATTACCGTCAAGGAGGCACTGGTCAGGATTCTCCCGACTGTCGATCCGGCTTATGACGATCCTCTCAAAGCAGGGCAGGGATACCCATTTGACAATTTACAGGACTCGTCCATCCGTCCCGGTGCCCCCGTGTACGTCCTTGCCGATAGCCGCGACGGGAGTTGGAAATACGTCATATCCCCATCGGTCACTGGATGGGTTCACAGCGAAGATATCGCAGGGGTGGATCAGCAATTTGTCACCGAATGGCTGACGCTGGCGAGAGAAAACTTGGGCGCGTTCATTAAAGAGCCGGTTTCCGTCCATGAAAACGGGAAGTATTATTTCACGGCTCGTCCCGGCACCATATTGCCATTTCGGCATAAACAGTCGGACCTTTTTCTGACCGCAATACCAGTAAGTGACGTTGACGGCCGCGCAAAAATTCGGTGGGTCAACCTGAAAGAAAGTGAGTTCATTGCAATGCCTTGGAATATGACGCCCAGTAATATTGCAACGTTGATGAAGTCGATGAAAGGCAGACCCTATGGTTGGGGAAATTATAATTTCTATAACGACTGTTCTGCCGAAATACGCAGCTTACTGATGCCTTTCGGTATATTTCTTCCCAGAAACTCGGCTAACCAGATAAAGGCTGCAACCCGTGTTGTTGACCTCAGTAACGAAGATACCAGCGCAAGGATCCGTTATCTCACGGAGCACGGTAAGCCATTCACCACGCTGGTCTATATTCCGGGGCATATCATGTTGTATATCGGTAACACGGTGATTAACGGGCAGAATGTACCGATGACCTATCAGAATATATGGGGGTTGCGACCAGCAGGATCCAATAGCCGGAGTATTATTGGCGGTTCTGTATTCTTCCCGCTATTAACCTCCTATCCAGAGAACCCTGAATTGATGTCACTGGCAGGTAAGGCACAGTTTAAACTGGGATTTATTGGATAGCGGATACGTTAAACTGTTCTGCGTGATTATTTTCTCGATGAGAATCACAGTCGCTCATTACCAACAATAATTAACGCCAGCAATGTTGTCTGGCGTCTTTCGAGTGTCTTCAGTTGTATTGAAAGTGGCCGCTGCGTCCGGTGTTATCTGGTTGCAGCGGTAGGGAAATGGAGGTATTTAGGGTCTAAATACAGTCATCTCAACCTTGGCAGGAGAAACTGTTTATGGTTAAGGCTGATAATCTTCGAACTCCCAGGCAAAAACGCGCGAAAGTTTTTGTGCTATTTCCATCCAGTTATTACCTTCACACTGGTCAATATAATCTGTAATCGTTTTGGTGATCTCATCAAGATCATACTTGCGAACCAGTAAAGTATGGCGCATCAACTCAGGCACCCACTGATGTTTACAGAGCCACTCAGGTGTGCAAATAAACACATCAAAGTTATCTCCTCTTACTGAATCAGCAGAACCGATAGTTAATGTTAATGTTAATGCTGTTTCATCATTATCGGGCGTATAAGAGTGAAGATCATGGTGAACACAATCAATACTTTTTAATCTTGCTTTCATTTTTAATCCGAAATATTTAGATGCCCATTTCCCACTTTGACAGCTTTTCCTGATGAAGTGATTTCATAGGTTTCAAAGTTTGCTTGTGTCCCCGTTGTCGCAAAAGATGAGTCTTTAGCTGATGGCGGCCGATAACCACGAGTGCCATCAGCACTGATCCATCCACCATCGCTTGTTTGTTTTGCTCCATCACCCAGCCAAATCATTCCGAGTCTATCAGCTTCTGCTCGTGATCCTGCCCCATGCCAAAATCAACTTTCCCTGAGCCATCACCCTTAAGTGCAATCTCCAATCTAGGATCTTGCTTCGCAATATTATTGAGGTTCTGTTGCCTTAAATCATCTTTCAACTTCGAGTAGTTGGCTGAGTTCTGTGCCGATATCTCACCGCTGGCCTTGTTAATCAGCTTAGATGCTTCTGTAACATCACCTTTCTTCAGCGCCGCTTCCGCTGCTTTAATCGCTTTGCCCGCTGCATCGCCAACACCTGGTATTATACCTATCGCGACAACAAGGTAATGCTGGGCGTTTGAATATTGACCTGCGGCGTGCCGTTGGCACTGCTGATGATAGTCGGCTGCTGACCGGCGGGCGCACCGGCATCGGCCACAATATTGCCCGGCTGGGGCAGGAATAATGGCTAAAATAATATTTCGGCGCATTATGCCCACATGAAAGTTATTTTCAATGTGTTTTCATAATATAAGAAAATATAAGAAATAACTCACATATTCCGTAGGATATGTCATACGTAAGATAAGATTTTTGTAAGAAACATCCGATTTAAAGACATCTAATTAGTTTTTTATTTGAAGATTAAAGCGAGGCTATTACTTCAAATAAAAAATTATTGAGTATTAGTAATCGATGGTTGGTGGGTTTCTCATATTTCATGAGGTTTGTACTGCTTTGTATATTTCTCTATTTTTTCGGTATTGCAGATAAATATAAGCGACTTTGTTGATAAGTGACCAATCCTAACTTTTATCCATTTACGGCAAGTCTTTTAGGGCCGAATAGCTATTACTATCCGGCTATGAAAAAAGAATTAAAGGCCAAATACAGCCTCAATTTCTATGTAGAGATCAGGCGAAAAAAGGCGGCTGACTTCTACAAGTGAACTAGCAGGCAAGTGATCACCGTAATTTTGGTAGAGCACTTTGCGTAACTCGTTGATTTCCTCAAATGAGGTAATGAATATGGTCACTTTAATAAGTGCTGAAAAATCAGTATTTTCTACACTGACGATTTTCCTGATTTGACTGAATATTTCTTCAGCCTGCTCGGTGATACCACCATGTTGAGCGGCAGTGCCAAATGCAGTCAATCCGGAAATGTAGAGCGTGTTGCCATGCTTTACTGAATGGACGTAAGGAGCCTTTACTTCACCTAGCTCAGGATAATTTTTTCGAATCACACTACTCATGTTTATAGCCTTTTTGATAGGGAATAAGTGACAACCATATCACTCTCTCGCTTATGCTCAACGTGGGTTGGCATACCAAGAAGTACGCATCGCGTTCCCGGCATCTTTTATCGGAAATGCCGGGAAAACTTGATGTTACCTAGCGATGAGTGCGAACACGCCCCAACCTAGGTATTCCCGCGTGTACATCACGTGACGTTTCGGTGATACCGTTAACAAAGCTCTGACTTCTTCTGCGAAGTCATCGTCAGGATTAGCTTCCAGCCAGCGGCGCATTGTCAGCCATCTCGCGGCCTCATACCTGTCCCAGCCTTCCTGATCTGCCAGCACCATTTCCACCACATCGTAGCCGAGTTCATCGAAAACACTGACAAGTTCAGGGAGCGTCAGAAAATCGGCCAGTGCATTGGCCCCACATGCTTTGGCTATCTCTTCCGTTGCGGGTAATTGACGCCAGTAGGGTTCGCCGATAAGCATGATCCCACCCGGCTTAAGGCTCTTAGCCAGCAGCTCGACAGTTCCGATAAAACCCCCTGCAATCCATGTTGCACCGACGCAGGCGGCCACATCGCATTTTTGTTCTGCAACATATCCAGCGGCGTCGTTATGAATGAAATGTACCTGATCGCTAACGCCAAGCTCTTCAGCGCGCAGTTTGGCCTGCTCGCTGAACAGTGGGCTCATATCGATACCGACACCGGTGATGGCGTGATCTCGCGCCCAAGTACAGAGCATCTCGCCCGAGCCGCTGCCGAGATCAAGAATACGGGTATCCGGCTTCATGCGTAGCACACGACCCAGTGTGGCGTACTTTTCTGCCGTGAAGGGGTTATGGATGCGGTGTTCGCTTTCAGTGATGTTAAAAATACGTGGAATATCCAATGCTGAATTCCTTTGAATGTGTTGAGTATTAAGGGGAAGTTCCTCTGCGGTTTTTGCTTTCTCCGCCAGCAGAACAAACAGCTTTCCCTCAAATGTCTCGCTGACCGGCCAGAGGTGACGTTCCGGGGAGGGCAGTACGGTAAAACCGACATTACCGAGCAGGCTCGCGTATTCTCCATCGCGCCAAGCCGTCATCTGGTTGCCGAAACGGGTGGTGTCTCCGTTTGCCTCGATTGCCCAGAACTGCGTTGAGCTGATCTGGGTTTCTTCATCCCAGCCGTGTTCCGTCAGCAGCAGGTGAGGGACACCAAGAAACAGCCCGTCTGGGCAGCGTTGCCAGCTTGCTTCGGCCATTCCCTGACGCTTAACTTCTTCGAAGGTATGTACTTCAGTGAGCAGCTTGCCGCCCGGTACCAGCCACTGCGCGCAGAGGCTGATGAGTGAGTGCGCGTCCATTGTGCTGAACACATTCAGTTCCCCAAATGTCATCATGATGAAATCGAACGGCTTACTTGGGCAATAGGTACGGATATCCTGCTGAATATAGTCGATATTCAAACCCGCATTCTGCGCCTGCTGGCGGGCCCAACTCACCGATGCTGGTGAGAAATCCACGCCCGTGCAATGAAATCCTCTTTCCGCTAACCGGTGAGTATAAAAACCAGGACCGCAGCCGAGATCGAGGATATGTGCGCCAGCGGGTAACAGGCTGGCGATCCACGCCACCTGCTGCTCAATGACGTCCTGCCTACGGCTGGCCCAGTCGTGATCCTGCGACAAATGGTTCTCCAGCATGCGCTGGCTAAAAGCCGGTTCGTCCCAAGGGATTTTGCTTTCTTCTGCTGACAGTTGTATGTGCCGAGATGTTGAAATAATGGTGCTGATATCCATCATGCATTCCTTAGCGATTATCGAGCTGAGCGCGAACGTTATTCAGCCCAGTGGTGTTGATACGATAGGGTTGACCGTTGACTGACTTGATCAGTTTTTTGGTTTTGAGTTTTTTGAAGATGGCGAGCGTGCAGTCGGTGAGCAGCAGCCCTTCGCGGCTGTAACATTCAACGGCGGTAACGCGGCCTGACGAATCGCGGACGTGCGCAATACGGCCACCTTTAGCGAGAACGTGTAAGGTACGTTGTTCCTGACGGGATAAATTCATACTGGAAAACCTGTTTAATCATCATGTGCAAAACGTGCAAACACACAGCGGTGTCCGCATTCGATTTCGGCGCATTGATAATCAGTCCGTCCTGAAAAGGTCGATAAGCTGATTATCGGATGATTACATTCTCCAGCATCAAAGCCTCGGGTTGAGTTGAAAGGTATTTACGGAGCGAATGATAACACATACTTTTGATAGGGATATATACGAGGTGGGAAAGTGTGATCGGGTTCGGAAAAACGCTATAAAATGAAAAATCCACGCAAGCGCGTGGATCTTATAGTGTTTGCCAGCTTTCATGAGGCTTACTGAAATCTCACGAAACAACAGAAGCGAATCAGACGTTAAATAGGAAGTTCATCACGTCGCCATCTTTTACGATGTATTCTTTGCCTTCTGAACGCATTTTTCCGGCTTCTTTTGCACCTTGCTCACCTTTGTAGGTAATGAAGTCATCAAAAGCGATAGTCTGGGCGCGGATAAAGCCTTTTTCGAAGTCAGTATGAATTTTACCGGCGGCTTGTGGGGCGGTTGCGCCAACTGGAATGGTCCAAGCTCTGACTTCTTTAACACCGGCAGTGAAATACGTTTGCAGGTTCAGCAATTCATAACCCGCGCGGATAACACGGTTCAGACCCGGTTCTTCAATGCCCAGCTCGGCCATAAATTCAGCGCGGTCGGCATCTTCCAACTCAGCGATATCAGATTCAACGGCAGCGCAAACAGCAACGACCACAGAACCTTCTGCCGCGGCAATAGCGCGGACTTGATCCAAATACGGGTTATTTTCGAAGCCATCTTCATTGACGTTAGCAATGTACATGGTCGGTTTCAGCGTCAGGAAGCTCAGATAACGGATCGCAGCTTTATCTTCATCGGTCAGGTTCAGCGAACGCAACATACCTGCGTTTTCTAAATGTGGCAGACATTTTTCCAGTGCTTCCAGTTCAGCTTTCGCGTCTTTATCGCCGCCTTTGGCTTTCTTCTGCACACGGTGTATGGCGCGTTCACAGGTTTCCAGATCAGAAAGTGCCAGTTCAGTATTGATGGTATCAATATCATCAGCCGGATCGACTTTCCCTGCGACGTGGATAATATTGTCGTTTTCAAAACAACGCACGACATGACCAATCGCTTCTGTCTCACGGATATTGGTCAGGAATTGGTTACCTAGACCTTCGCCTTTAGACGCGCCTTTCACCAAGCCTGCGATATCAACGAATTCCATGGTTGTTGGCAAAATGCGTTGTGGTTTAACAATCTCTGCCAGTTGGTCCAGACGCGGGTCCGGCATTGGCACCACACCCGTATTGGGCTCAATGGTACAGAACGGGAAGTTAGCTGCTTCGATGCCCGCTTGTGTCAACGCGTTGAACAGGGTGGATTTACCTACGTTAGGCAGGCCCACAATACCGCATTTGAATCCCATGTTTTATATCACCTTAAATAACTTAAAAATCAATCCGTTAGGGTTAACAAATTGATGTAATCAAAATTTATGCCGCCATTATACACATATTGATGATTTATCTCGATCATGCAGTTTCTCTACGTCGGGTAATTTCTTTGTCATGGACGGTAGGTAATTGATTTTGCAAACTCTGTGTGCGAGCTCACGCTTCTGCTATCTGAAGTTTTCCGGTCAATGTCCGATAACTAAATATGACATTCTTAATTTTTAGTCTGGATTATCCCAATGGAAATGAGCGTCTATAAATGGCTAATAGTAATTTTGCTGGGTGGGGTAGTCGGTATTGTGGGAATGCGTTTTATAACGGCAGATATTGAGCCAACGGGTCCTACCTTCGCGCAATTAGTTGATCAATATGGCATAGAAATAGAAAACCATTCAGGTAAAAGTGTCAGATATGTGGGCTACAAAAAAAAGACTCTTTATGAGGATTTCGATAGCGTTCAACTGACATTCACGGCCACAACAGACAAATTCGAGCGTAGCCATGAGTTGTCAGAGAATAAAACTAAAGCCTCGGCATGGGATACGCTTTTTTGTACTGACAAACTGAGCGATATTGCTGATGAATATGACGGTGAGAGTAACAATTTTCTTGGGCAGGTAAGGGTAATTGTTTCTGGTGTCGTATTGACCAACGAAGGGCAGCAGGGGATTAATGCGCTGTGCAACAAAAATGAATGAGAGTCAGCTATAAGGATAACTCCCCAGCAGATGCTATTCGCAGGGGAGTGTTATCTCAGGCGAGTGGGATAAGGTCTTATACCGTCGCCTTGAAAGAATGCAGGCGATTCATCGCTTTGGTAATGCCGTCTTGCATCAATACTTCGGTGCAACGGATAGATTCATCGATGGCATCATCGATCAGGGTTTGTTCGCTGGCAGGGGGCTTGCCCAGCACAAAACCGACAACTTTACTTTTATCACCCGGATGTCCAATACCAATACGCAGACGGTAGAAATTAGGATTATTGCCGAGTTTATTTTGGATGTCTTTCAACCCGTTATGACCGCCGTTGCCGCCGCCTAGCTTCAATTTTGCCACACCGGGAGGGATATCCAGCTCATCATGTGCGACTAAAATCTCTTCTGGTAAGATTCGGTAAAATCCTGCCATTGCGACCACAGCTTTACCGCTGAGATTCATAAATGTAGCGGGTACTAGCAAGCGAACATCCTGACCTGCCAGATTCAATCGTGCGGTATAGCCGAAGAATTTCGCTTCTTCTTTAAGTGATTGGTTGTGGCGTTCGGCCAATAAATCTACGTACCAAGCACCCGCATTATGGCGAGTTTGGGCATATTCAGCGCCTGGATTTGCCAGCCCAACGATTAATTTAATACTGCTCACGTCGTCATTCGCTATTACGAAAGGAATTTAGGTGCCACAGTTTACCTGTCATGGCCCGTAATGACAAAACCAAGGTTTAGGTTCTGTAAACGAGAACCCATAGGGATAGTTTGTTTTTTGGCGACAAGGATCGCGAGGGGTTATATTGACTGAATAAGAATATTCAGACGACATATTAAGAACGTAATTTAGTCATAATGGTTAACAAAGTGAATAATCGCTTCAGCTTATAATTCAATTACGGTGCTAAATGTCTGGAAAGTGTAAAGATTTGTTGGATTATATTTGTCAGTTGTGATCACACGCGCAATACCATCCTCGCTAGCCTGACTATACTAGGTTATTAAGTGGACACAGATAATCACATTAAGCAAGCAGTTTCATCGTTCGGCTGGGTGATTATTTATTGGAAACCGAAGTGGAGGTGGTATATGAAACGTAAAACTGCTGCAAGACTGGGTAATGCGCTGATGGGGTTAGGTTTGCTGACCATGGTAGTCGGTGTCGGTTACTCAATCCTGACTGAAGTCACGCAACTCGGTTTACCGCAATTTTTCGCCCATGGAGCGGTAATGAGTATTTTTGTTGGAGCATTGTTGTGGTTAGTGGGTGCTCGTATCGGTGGACGAGAAGAAGTGGCAGACCGCTATTGGTGGGTCAAACACTTCGATAAACGTTGTACTCGTAATCAGCGTCATTCATAACGAGTAGTGACGTTAAGTGATTCACCTATAACAGTTATTAGTTTCTAACGGCTATTCATTATGAAGTGAGGAAAGGTAGCCAATAGATGTTGTCGCCAAAATAAAACCTGTCTTCTCAGTTGTTAAATTGAGCTGATATACAGGAGGGAGAAATGACGGCTCAAAAATCCATTGATTTAGGTAATATTGACCAAGAGTAGAAAACCCGTTGTCGCAACTGCTTCAACGGGTTTTTCTTTATCTGCTTCAGTTCACTTATTGCATCATATCAGCAGGCCACAAATATCCTACGCAATGCCCACAGAGTGGTCCATCACGCAAAAACTGAATGGCTAACTGCGGCTAAAATTCACCGCAGGAATAGTCATAGCCTGATACTGATTAATGCTCAAACATCGCAGAGATCGACTCTTCATTGCTGATACGGCGGATGGCTTCAGCCAGCATGCCAGACAGCGTCAGAGTACGTACATTTTTCAATGCTTTGATTTCTGCTGATAGTGGGATGGTGTCACACACAATCACTTCGTCGATGACAGAGTGTTTGATGTTCTCAACCGCATTACCAGAGAAGATCGGGTGAGTCGCGTAAGCAAACACGCGTTTCGCACCACGTTCTTTCAATGCTTCAGCCGCTTTACACAAAGTGCCACCGGTATCGATCATATCGTCAACTAACACACAGTCGCGACCCGCAACGTCACCAATGATATGCATCACTTGTGAAACGTTTGCGCGTGGACGACGCTTATCGATAATCGCCATATCAGTATCGTTCAGCAGTTTTGCGATGGCTCTGGCGCGGACGACGCCGCCAATGTCTGGTGAGACAACGATTGGGTTTTCCAAATTCTGCTGCAACATATCTTCCAGCAGGATTGGGCTACCAAATACGTTATCAACCGGAACATCAAAGAAGCCTTGAATCTGTTCAGCATGAAGGTCCACTGTCAATACGCGGTCAACCCCAACACTTGAGAGAAAATCGGCAACAACTTTGGCAGTGATCGGCACACGGGCGGAACGCACACGACGATCCTGACGAGCGTAACCGAAGTAAGGAATAACAGCAGTAATTCGTCCTGCGGAGGCGCGACGCAGGGCATCAACCATGACAACCAGTTCCATCAGGTTATCGTTCGTGGGTGCGCAGGTGGACTGGATGATGAAAATATCACCACCGCGTACATTTTCGTTGATTTGCACGCTCACTTCGCCGTCGCTAAAACGACCTACAGCGGCGTCACCAAGACTGGTGTACAAACGGTTGGCAATACGTTGTGCTAGTTCCGGGGTGGCGTTACCAGCAAAAAGCTTCATATCAGGCACGAGAAGAACCTCAGGCATGCGTCCAGAGAAGATATTGTCATATCAGTAATCAGGGGCGATTAATCATACTGATTGCAATATACATACGGGTATTTAAAGCCAAAACACAGTTAAACTATAACCGTCATTTTCAAATCGCGGGGGTGATGACTGCTCTCGCCTGCCGCCTTCCTGCATTTTGAACTGTATTCGGTATAAACAGCATTATGTACCGGCTTTCAATCAAGTGAGACAGGTATTTTCAGAACCCAAGGTCAGTGGGGCCATTACTTCGACCTTCCGTAACGTTGTAAATCGTTATCTGTGCTCACTGCTTTCAATCCCTGCGCGGGCACGGTGCAGTGGTGAAACGTTCACACCACGAGCAACAAAACCGTGCAACCACTCAGGGGCAATACTTAACACCTGCCGGGCGGATGACTCAGTGTCGAATTCAGCAAACACACAAGCACCTGTTCCGGTCAGGCGTGACGGAGCGTATTCTAACAGCCATGAAAGAACCTGTTCAACCTCGCGAAAACGTTTTCTTGCGATCGGTTCGCAATCATTTGCGTAAGGAGCGCTTAAAAGCGCCGCCAGCGGGCGAATGGGCGTGTTTCTTTTTAATTCAGGATCAGAAAAAATAATCGGTGTTGGGATGCTAACGCCTGGATTGGCGACCAAATACCACTTCTCTTCAGGAGTGACCGGCTGCAATTTCTCCCCAACCCCTTCGGCAAAAGCCGCATGTCCGCGAACGAATACCGGTACATCGGCCCCTAATGTTAACCCAAGGGCGGCTAATTTTTCATCAGACAGGCCACATTGCCAGAGCGAATTGAGGGCAACTAACACCGTGGCGGCATTGGACGAACCGCCCCCCAATCCCCCCCCCATGGGCAAAATTTTGTTAATACTGATATCGGCACCCCGTGGTGTATTTGCCGCACAGGGTTGTTTTTGTAGCAAGCGTGCGGCACGAATGATCAGATTATCTTCGTTTGCCACACCCGCGATCGGTGTCAGTAAATGTATCTGGTCATCGTGACGCGGCACAATGGTCAGTTCATCACCGTAATCGAGAAACTGGAACAGCGTCTGCAGTTGATGATATCCATCCGCGCGCTGCCCTGTGATATACATAAACAAATTCAGTTTTGCCGGTGACGGCCACACATGTTGATTGAGGGTAGCCATGTTATTTGACCGTCCAGTTATCCATTTTCAGTTTGATTCGTTGTTCACCTTGGCTCAATTCCATTCGGCTAGGTAATGCTGGCGTGACTTGAGTATTGTATTCTTGATAATCCACTTTCCAGGTGACGCCTGCTTGCGTGTAAGTTAGCTGTTTCAGGCGGTACTTATCATCCAAAGTGAAATCAGTAGTATCTCCAGGTAAGCCCAGAATCCATTGACGTAAGCTATCTAACGGAATCGCCATGCCGGTCAGTTTCTGAATCATTTCTTGCGGGTTATCACTGACGTAACGTTTACCTTGATTGTCAGTCAACTGAGTGACGCCCGGTTGGACAAGCAATTCAAGTTCGGTACTGCCCAATGGATTGGTTAGCAGCAGGCGATAGCGCTCTGGCGCGGTTTGTTGCCAGAAGAAACGGGCATAAACTTTCTGTTTTTCAGAAATATAGGCAAAAGCACCGCGAGTCTGGAATTGGCTTAATTGTTGTAATTGTTGTTCATGCTGACGCCACTGTGGCGACGTAGGGCTAGTTGCAGGGCCACGTGGCGGCGTGGTGCTACAAGCTGCCAGCAGCAAAGTCGCTAAAGGAAGCAGGCGATAAAAACTGATTTTGCGCTGAGGCATGGGTATAAATCCTATCGGTCGCAGGGTTTGCACTGAGGGTACATTTTTATAAAGCAGCTTTATGATAAAGCAAATCCCATGGATGCGTAGTAATAATGGGCTTTATTGCTGCTCACGCTAACGGGCTGAAGCTGGCGCGTCAAGATTTTGCCCTGTTTTGTCATGAGAGTAAGTAACTTTGTTGTACAGCAGATAAGCAATTTCTGATCATAATTTATGATAATACCTAGGATATGACACTGTGACTTTTATTGAACCCGCGCATCAAGTAGAATGCGGTTCAGAAGAGAATCCATACTAACACCAGTATTACTCGAAGCCGTTCCCATGACTCTGCTTGCATTAGGCATTAACCACAAAACTGCGCCTGTATCGTTACGTGAACGAGTGACTTTTTCACCGGAATCGATCGATCAGGCACTTGCTAGCTTGCTCCAACAGCCGTTGGTGCAGGGCGGTGTTGTATTGTCTACGTGTAACCGAACTGAGTTGTATCTCAGCGTCGAACAGCAAGAGAATCTGCACGAACAACTCATTGCTTGGTTGTGTAACTACCATAAGCTCAGTCAGGAAGAAGTCAGGAAAAGCCTGTACTGGCATCATGGCAATGACGCAGTCAGTCATTTGATGCGCGTCGCGAGTGGTCTGGACTCTCTGGTCCTCGGTGAGCCGCAAATTCTAGGGCAGGTGAAAAAAGCGTTCGCTGAGTCTCAGCGGGGTCAATCACTGTCTGGTGAATTAGAACGGTTGTTCCAGAAATCATTTTCGGTAGCCAAACGAGTCCGCACTGAAACAGAAATTGGTGCCAGTGCCGTTTCGGTCGCGTTTGCTGCTTGTACACTGGCGCGGCAGATATTTGAATCACTGTCTGAGCTCAATGTGTTGCTCGTCGGTGCGGGTGAAACTATTGAGCTGGTGGCACGGCATTTACGTGAGCACCAAGTCAAACATATGATTATCGCTAACCGTACTCGCGAACGAGCGCAATCGCTGGCGACCGAAGTGGGGGCGGAAGTCATTACTTTGCCAGAAATCGACGCGCGTTTGGCCGATGCTGACATCATCATTAGCTCAACCGCCAGCCCGTTGCCGATTATTGGTAAAGGGATGGTCGAGCGGGCGCTGAAAAGCCGCCGCAATCAGCCAATGCTGTTTGTGGATATTGCCGTGCCTCGCGATATTGAGCCTGAAGTCGGTAAACTGTCCAACGCCTACTTGTACAGTGTTGATGATTTGCAAACGATCATTCAGCACAACATGGCGCAACGTCAGGCTGCCGCTGTTCAGGCCGAGTCGATTGTCCAACAGGAAAGCATGAATTTTATGACCTGGCTGCGTGCGCAGGGGGCGGTAGAAACGATTCGTGATTACCGTTCTCAGGCCGAACAGATGCGTAGCGAGATGACCGCGAAAGCATTAGCCGCCATTGAGCAGGGGGCGGATGTCGAGCAGGTGGTGAATGAACTAGCCTATAAGCTCACCAACCGCTTGATTCATGCACCCACCAAATCCCTCCAGCAAGCCGCTAGCGATGGCGATATGGAGCGGTTGCAATTATTACGCGACAGCCTTGGGCTGGATCAGCATTAGTTTCCTCTAATTACAGGGTTTAAAACCACGGATGAAGTCTTCTATTGTTGCCAAACTGGAAGCGTTACAAGAGCGCCATGAAGAAGTCCTAGCGCACCTTGGCGATGCCAGCGTTATTGCCGACCAAGACCGTTTCCGCGCGTTATCTCGTGAATATGCGCAATTAACCGACGTCACTCGCTGTTTTAAAGAGTGGCGTAGCGTGCAAGATGATCTCGAAGCGGCAGAAATGATGCTGGAAGATCCTGAAATGCGGGAAATGGCACAGGAAGAGCTGAAAGAAGCCAAAACACGCAGTGAAGAGTTGGAACAACAGTTGCAACTGTTGCTGCTGCCAAAAGACCCTGACGATGAGCGTGATTGCTTCTTGGAAATCCGTGCTGGGACCGGTGGTGATGAGGCGGCTATTTTTGCGGGTGATATGTTCCGTATGTACAGCCGTTATGCTGAATCTCGCCGCTGGAAAGTGGAAATCATGAGTGCCAGCGACGGCGAGCATGGTGGCTATAAAGAAGTGATCGCTAAAATCTCCGGTGACGGTGTTTTTGGGCAGCTAAAATTCGAGTCCGGTGGTCACCGTGTTCAACGTGTGCCAGAAACCGAATCACAGGGGCGTATTCATACTTCCGCGTGTACGGTGGCGGTGATGCCTGCGGTGCCTGAAGCCGAAATGCCTGAAATCAACGCTGGTGACTTGCGTATTGATACTTTCCGCTCCTCTGGTGCGGGTGGTCAGCACGTAAACACCACCGATTCCGCTATCCGTATTACCCACATCCCAACGGGGATTGTGGTGGAATGTCAGGATGAGCGTTCACAGCATAAGAACAAAGCAAAAGCGATGTCGGTATTGGGTGCGCGTATCCGTGCTGCCGAAATGCAAAAACGCCAGCTGGCAGAAGCCTCTGAGCGGCGCAACTTGCTCGGTACCGGCGACCGTTCTGATCGCAATCGTACCTATAACTTCCCACAAGGGCGCGTGACTGATCATCGTATCAATCTGACGCTGTACCGTTTGGATGAAGTGATGGAAGGCAAGTTAGACATGCTGATCCAGCCGATTGTGCAGGAATACCAAGCGGACCAACTCTCTGCATTGTCTGAGCAAGATTAATGGATTACCAGCAGTGGCTGTCGCTTGCGGCAGCCCGTTTTAACCAAAGCGATAGCCCGAAGCGTGATGCGGAAATCTTGTTGAGCTACGTCACAGGGCGGGCGCGGACCTATCTACTGGCTTTCGGTGAAACCCTATTGACCCCCGAAGAGCTAGCCGCGTTAGCACCCCTGCTCGCGCGTCGTGAGCAGGGCGAACCTATAGCTTATCTGGTTGGCGAGCGAGAGTTTTGGTCGCTGCCGTTGAGTGTTTCTTCCGCCACATTGATCCCTCGCCCTGACACAGAATGCCTCGTTGAGCAGGCGCTCGCGCATCTGCCATCCACCCCTTGTCGTATTTTGGATTTAGGCACAGGAACGGGGGCAATTGCGTTGGCTCTGGCTAGCGAACGGCCCGACTGTACAGTTATCGGCGTAGATATTAAAAGTGATGCTGTGGCCTTGGCACGGCACAATGCTGAGAAACTCGCGCTGTTAAACGTTCATTTTCAACAAGGCAGTTGGTTTCAATCTGTGAGCGGTAAATTCACGCTGATTGCCAGTAACCCTCCTTACATTGATGCCAATGACCCTCATCTTAATGAAGGCGATGTTCGCTATGAGCCGCAGAGTGCGCTGGTCGCCTCAGATGAAGGGATGGCCGATTTGGCCGACATCATCCGTCAGGCACCTGCTTATTTGGAGACGGGAGGGTGGTTGATGTTGGAACACGGATGGCAGCAGGCGCAGGCAGTACAAAAACACCTTAAAAATTCGGGTTTTAGTGCTGTAATTACCCATAAAGATTATGGTAATAATGAGCGTGTGACTTTGGGGCAATGGGCTGTTTAATCAAGCATGTTCGCGGTGTACATGAAATTCATGCAGCCATGCAAACGAAGAAAAATATAATAAGGAAGCAAGCGCCATGTGGGTTGACTATATCGCCATGAAGTATTTGCATTTACTGACTGTGGTCATCAGTATTATGCTGTTTGTATTACGTTTCTTCTGGAAATGTCGAGGCTCAGCGATGTTGGACAAACGCTGGGTAAAGATAACGCCGCATATCAACGATACGCTGTTGTTTGTTAGTGGTATCGTTTTAATCTTTATTACCGGATTTTATCCTTTCAGTCCGCAAGGAACATGGCTGACTGAAAAGCTGTTTGGCGTTATTATCTATATCCTGCTTGGCTATGTCGCATTAGGTAAGCGAACCCGCAGCCAGAGTCGTCGCTGGCTTGCATTTATACTCGCATTGGGTTGCCTGTATTTAATTATCAAACTGGCAACAACTAAGTTACCACTGCTGATGGGATATTTATGAGTAGTATTGCTGATTTCGAATTTAACAATGCGTCCCTGTGTGATGGGGTGTTACTGGTGACCCAGGAGATTCGACAAGATTTTCCACTAGCTGATGTCCGCAACCAACTGCAACAGCTAGTCGATGATGCGCGGGCTGCTATGCCTGCCGATCTCAATCAAGATCAGCAATTAGAAGTGCTTATTGATCTGTTTTACCGCCAATGGAAATTTGGTGGTGCAAGTGGTGTTTATCGCCTCTCTGATGCCATTTGGTTGGATAAAGTTCTGCTTAAGCGGCAAGGGACACCCGTGTCGTTAGGCGTCATTTTCCTCTATATTGCCCATCAATTGGATTTACCGTTGATGCCCGTCATCTTCCCCACTCAATTGATTCTTCGTGCCGATTGGCTTGATGAAGAGATGTGGCTGATTAACCCGTTAAATGGTGAAACACTAAACGAGCACATGCTCGAAGTGTGGATCAAAGGTAATTTAGGGTTGAGCGCTGAGCTGGAAGACGAAGATTTAGAGGAAGCAGAAAACACCATTATTGTCCGGAAAATGCTCGATACCCTGAAAGCGGCATTAATGGAAGAGAAACAGATGGAGCTGGCATTGCGTGCTAGCGAGGCGGTATTGGCGTTTGACCCCGATGACCCCTATGAGATCCGTGATCGCGGCTTGATATATGCTCAGTTAGATTGCAATCACATTGCTATTTCTGATTTAAGCTATTTTGTCGAACAGTGCCCCGAAGACCCGATTGCTGAAATGATAAAAATGCAGATCCACTCCATTGAGCAGCAGCGGGTGACATTGCATTGATCGTTTTACTATCAAGGTTGTGTCGCAACAACAAGATAACGATTATCTGTATGGCCAGTGCCTGTAGACATAATTTGCTGTAACTAATCTCGGTTTACCCTTTATAAAGGTATTTGTATGAAACAGAAAGTGGTTAACATTGGTGACATCAAGGTCGCGAACGACTTGCCTTTCGTGCTGTTCGGCGGCATGAATGTGCTTGAATCTCGCGATCTGGCGATGCGTATTTGTGAGCATTACGTCACCGTGACCCAAAAATTGGGCATCCCTTACGTTTTTAAAGCCTCGTTCGACAAAGCCAACCGTTCTTCCATTCATTCTTACCGTGGTCCTGGTTTGGAAGAAGGGATGCGAATTTTCCAAGATTTGAAACAGCAGTTTGGTGTAAAAATCATCACTGACGTGCATGAAGCCAGTCAGGCGCAACCGGTATCCGAAGTGGTTGATGTTATCCAGTTACCCGCATTCTTGGCTCGTCAAACTGATCTCGTTGAAGCCATGGCCCGTACTGGCGCTGTGATCAACGTGAAAAAACCGCAATTCGTTAGCCCTGGTCAAATGGGCAATATCGTCGAGAAGTTCAAAGAAGCGGGTAACGACCAAGTGATTCTTTGCGATCGCGGCAGCAACTTTGGTTACGACAATTTAGTGGTTGATATGTTGGGCATCAACGTGATGGTGCAAGCAACTGGTGGGCATCCGGTTATTTTCGACGTGACCCATGCGCTGCAATGCCGTGATCCGTTCGGTGCCGCATCCGGTGGTCGCCGTGCTCAAGTGGCTGAACTGGCCCGCGCGGGTATGGCGGTGGGCCTGGCAGGACTGTTTATCGAAGCGCATCCAGAACCTAACAGTGCCAAGTGTGACGGCCCATCAGCATTGCCATTGGCGAAACTCGAGCCATTCTTGGTGCAGATGAAAGCCATCGACGATTTGGTGAAGAGTTTCCCTGAGCTGGATACTAGCAAGTAATCCAATTTCATGCGGTATTGCTAGTGGCGTTAGCTATTGCGCTTATCCTGAGCATGAAAAGTAACTTGAGCATGAAAAGTAAAAGGCAGCCTTGTTGGCTGCCTTTTTTAGAACGCTGAAATCTGTGTTTTAAATACAGCGCCGCTATTTTGAATACAGCGCCTCCAAGGCTTCCGGCAGGCTGGTATAAAAACTCAGCTTACCTTCGATAGGCTTAACTCTCGCTCTTGCCAGCGTCTTCAATGGCTGGAAAGGAATATCGGTAATGATGAGTTGCTGATCTTCATTCAGCGCCTCAGTGAAACGCAGAAACGCATTCAAGCCACCGGCATCCAGAACGGGCACGGCATCCCATTGCAGAATGATAGTCTGATAATGCTCACTGCGGCCCAGCAACTCGCTAAATATTCGTTCAGCAGCGGCAAAGAACAATGGCCCGTTAACACGCAATATCAGCGTTTGCGCATTGACCGCCGCGGGTATCTCACTTAACCGCGTCATACGGGCAATGCGCCGCATGAAGAGCAACGAGGCCAAGACAATCCCTACCGTAATGGCAATCACCATGTCGAACAACACCGTTAAACTCATACACAGCAACATCACAATAATGTCGTCTTTAGGCCCACGGCGCAGCAAATCGACAACTTTGTGTGCCTCACTCATGTTCCAAGCCACAATCAACAGTAGCGAGGCCATGGCTGCTAAAGGCAGATAAGACAGCATGGGCGCTAGCACTAACAAAGCCAGCAGCACCAGTAGGGCATGAACAATGGCCGATACTGGCGAGGTCGCACCAGCACGGACGTTTGCAGCAGAGCGGGCAATTGCCGCTGTCGCCGTGATCCCACCGAAGAAAGGCGCGACCATATTCCCTAAACCCTGACCGACTAATTCACTGTTTGAATGATGTTTTTGCCCCGTCATACCATCAAGCACGACGGCGCAGAGAAGTGATTCAATCGCCCCTAGCATCGCCATCGAAAAAGCGGCTGGCAGTAGCGCAGAAAGGGTTGCCCAGTTTAAGACAAAGTCTTGATCATTTGCGGCCGGTAGGTGCCAAGGTAAAACAAACTGCGGCAAGATAGGTGGGATGCCATGCCCTTGAGTGCCATCGGCCAGCAAATAACCAAAACGTGAACCGATAGTGGCGACCTGATGGTCGAATAGCGATAGCACACCCATGACCGCCGTCCCCGCAACCAATGCCGGTAAGTGACCCGGTAACTTTAATTTCAACCGTGGCCAAAGGATCAATACCATTAGTGTGACGGTGGCAATTAACGTATCGCTGAAATTGATGGTAGGTAGGGCTTGTGCCAAAGCACCGACTTTACCGACATAATTTTCGGGTACTTCGCTTAGGTGTAAACCAAAGAAATCTTTCACCTGCATAGTGGCAATGGTAATACCGATCCCTGAAGTAAACCCCAAGGTGACTGATAGCGGGATATATTCTATCAAGCGGCCAAGTCGGCCTAAGCCCATACAAAGCAAGAATAGGCCAGATATTAAGGTTGCGACTAACAACCCAGCCAGCCCGAATTGCTGTGATACCGGATAGAGAATAACGACAAAGGCCGCTGTTGGGCCAGAGACGCTATAACGGGAGCCCCCGCTAACGGCAATAACAATCCCTGCGATAGCAGAAGTATATAAGCCGTACTGCGGCGGGACACCACTGGCAATTGCCAGTGCCATCGCCAATGGGATGGCGATAATGCCGACAGTAACACCGGCAATTATATCTTTGAGAAGTCGTTGAAATGTATAGGTTTCTCGCCAGCAAGCGTCAATTATCGCGCTGAACGGCCTAATGCCGTTAATTCCGTGCGTTTTCATCTAAGGTCTAAACCAAATAAAGAAAAGACAAAATAAATGGCGGGCCAATAAGGGTCCGTCTCGAGTGGTAGATAACTACGATACGCCAAATCGGTGACTGAGATCTAGATGTATATCAATCTGTACCGGAATGGAGATAACTGTCCCTTTTAAAGTGGGTATTAAGTAGACAGTTTCATGGTGGCTGTGTGAATTTCACTTATGGTTAAACAGAAAATGATATTTATCGGGGTTAGCCAGTATTTTTTGGACTAAACATTGGAAATGGAACATTAATCTATCGACGAAACGGGCCGTTATTTGGCAGGAAAACTGTGATTCTAAGTGGCGGTGCGTTTTCCGAAAATATGGATAGATCTCAGAATGAAATTATTCCGCAATAAAGCCTATTCCATGGCTACTATTTAAGTTAGAAACTAGGGTAATAATCACGTTAAATGTTTAGGGATTCCGATGAAAAGCATCAGTCTAAAATATAACTTAACATCAATGGGCAATCGTTCACGCCAACGTTGGTTAAAAACAACCGTGAGAATTCAAAGGACTGACGATACGCCATGAACGAATTAGAATATCTCTCTACATTGTACCGAGATACTTGCGTAACCTATGCAACGCTCTCAATTAGTTATTTTGTTTTAAGTAAAAGCAGTGCCTTCTCCTATCGCGGGGAGGTGTGGAAACGTGTCGTTTTTGGTTTGGTTGCGGGGCTGGTTTCGCTTTATCTCAATCAGGATCAGTGGACTATTTCAGGTTCGTTTTTCTACAGCTTTGAAATGATCCCAATTGTGTTGGTCACGTTTTATGGCGGTTGGTTGAGTGGTTTGACGGCCTTAATTATCAATATTGCCTTTACTGGATGGCTGACATTAGATAATGGCCTAATCACTATCATTTTTGTTTCACTGTTACTCTCAAAAGTTTGGACGAAAAAGAATAATCGTGTCTTTTACACCACCATTATCTTAATCGCTATTTACCGAATGGTGGTCGCAGTTCTCATCGTGCCTGATAAATTACTCTGGACACCGATAGTGGTGTATCAACTGATTTCCGCCCTTTGTTTAGCGATTTGTTATCATGCACTCAATTTTAAAGAGCGCCATATTGACGCTTATTTCACGATGAAGAATCGGGCGAATATCGACAAACTGACTCAACTGAATAATCGGGCAAGTGTGGATTATCGCTTGGCCGCGATCCATAACAGCCGAAAAGCTTGCGGCTTGATGATTCTGGATATTGACCATTTCAAATCTGTGAATGACTCCTACGGACATGAAGGCGGAGACTTATTATTGATGGCAATAGGACAGTTATTAACGGCCAGTGTTCGCGACGAGGATTTCGTGGGGCGTTTTGGTGGCGAGGAATTTATTATCATTACCCACAGCCATGACCCAGACGATATTAAAGGGGTCGCTGAGCGCATTCGCCAACAGGTTGAGAAATTAAGCGTGGAATTATCTGATGGCCGCACAACCTGCGCCACGATATCCATCGGTGCTTCGCTGTATTTACCCGGGATGTCGATGCTAAAAGCCATGAAAATGACTGACGATGCCCTTTATCAGGCAAAAAAACAGGGCAGGAATCAGGTGGTTTACAGCCGATTAATGCCATTCTCGCCGCTGGGAGATCGTATGACTCGAGAAAAGCGTCGCCGCAAATCAGCATGATTTAGGATGTAGCAATATATCGCACCAAATATCGCATCAAAGAAAAAGGCCCTGACTTTCGTCAGAGCCTTTCGCTCAAATATGGCGGTGAGAGAGGGGTTCGAACCCTCGATACACTTACGCGTATACACACTTTCCAGGCGTGCTCCTTCAGCCACTCAGACACCTCACCGTACGTTGCTGCGCTAAGCACTGCAACGGGGCGGTACTATAGGGATACGCGGCTTGATGGTCAAGCAGAATTTATTCGTTGCCATTCATCTGCTTATTCTGCACTCAGATAGGGTGAAACGCAGGCAAATCAAGGGATGTACCGCCAATATCGGATGTCAGAAAGGGAGCCAAAAGAAATAAAAAAACGGCAATCGAACTTCAAATGCAGGGAGATACGCCTGATTTGTGTCAATTGCCGTTTAATTTTGCTGCCGCTATTCAATTTTACTGCATACATTGTAGCGACTTAATATGGCGGTGAGGGAGGGGTTCGAACCCTCGATACGCTTACGCGTATACACACTTTCCAGGCGTGCTCCTTCAGCCACTCAGACACCTCACCGTAGGTTATCAACCACGTTAAACGTGCTCGACCGGCGTAATGTAGGCAAAAGTGTGTTCAGCGTCAACCCTCTTATGTTGCCTTTATTACGGATCAGCTAAAGTTACATCAGTTTGCTGATTTCATCGGCATTTCTTGCGGGTAGCACTTGCATCTGGCCGTTAATCGCGGAAATCTAGCAGGTACTTTCGCAAGGAGCTGGCAAATAATGAATATTATTTTTTATCACCCGTTTTTTGAAGCAAAACAGTGGTTGTCAGGGATTAAGTCCCGCTTACCGACCGCCAATATCAGGCAGTGGCGACGGGGAGATACACAACCCGCGGATTATGCGCTGGTTTGGCAGCCACCACAGGAGATGCTGGCTAAACGCACTGAGCTGAAAGGAGTTTTCGCACTGGGAGCCGGTGTTGACGCCATTTTAGATCAAGAACGCCGCCATCCTGGGACATTGCCTGCGGGCGTGCCGTTAGTTCGGTTGGAAGATACGGGGATGTCCTTGCAGATGCAGGAGTATGTTGTTTCCAGCGTCTTACGCTATTTTCGCCGAATGGATGAGTATCATCTGTTACAGCAACAGAAAATCTGGCAGCCCTTGGAACCACATCAGCACGACAAATTCATCGTTGGGATACTGGGCGCGGGAGTCTTAGGCAAAAGCGTGGCGCACAAGCTCGCCGAGTTTGGTTTCACGGTACGCTGCTGGAGCCGCACGCCAAAACAGATAGATGGCGTGGCCAGTTTTGCCGGCAAAGAAAAGTTACCTGCTTTCCTTCAAGGGACGCAACTATTGATTAATTTGCTCCCGAATACCCCTGAAACTGTCGGTATTTTGAATCACTCGCTCTTTTCACAACTGAATGCCAATGCCTATATCATCAATATTGCTCGCGGAGCACATTTGCTTGAGCGTGACTTATTAGCCGCCATGAATGCAGGGAAAATTGCTGCGGCGACCTTGGATGTGTTTGCTGAGGAACCCTTGCCTTCCATGCACCCTTTCTGGAGCCACCCACGTATCACTATCACACCACACATTGCCGCCGTCACTCTGCCTGAGGCCGCAATGGATCAAGTCGTGGCCAATATCCGAGCCATCGAAGCGGGTAGGGAGCCGGTTGGGTTGGTTGATGTCGCGCGGGGCTACTAATTGAGTGTGAAATGATTGATTTAGCACGCTATGGCGATTTCTGAGGTTTGTAGGGCGGGGACAGGTATTTCTCAAGCAAGGTTTTTAGCACTGTTGATGAGAAGAATTCCTGCTATCATTAGCGGGCTATATTTTGCCTGCAATTAAATGTTCCCCGCGTTAAAAGACTTTGTGGAGTAGTCATGTATCCTGTTGATTTACATATGCATACCATTGCTAGCACCCATGCTTACAGTACGTTGCACGATTACATCGCCGAGGCTAAGCTCAAAAACATCAAGCTGTTCGCCATCACCGACCATGGCCCTGACATGGCGGATGCGCCACATTACTGGCATTTTATGAATATGCGAGTTTGGCCGCGCTTGGTCGATGGGGTGGGTATTTTACGCGGTATCGAGGCTAATATTAAGAATTTGGATGGTGACATCGATTGTACTGGCCCGATGCTTGATGCCATTGACCTGCTGATTGCGGGCTTCCATGAGCCTGTTTTCCCGCCACAAGATAAGGCCGCCAATACTCAAGCGATGATTGCCACGATGGCGCAAGGCAATGTGCATATTATTAGCCACCCAGGTAATCCTAAATACCCGGTTGATATTCCCGCCATCGCAGCAGCAGCGGCTAAATACAATGTAGCCTTAGAGCTGAATAACTCTTCATTTAGCCATTCACGCAAAGGCAGTGAGCCGAATTGCCGTGCGATCGCTGAAGCTGTGCGTGATGCTGGTGGCTGGTTGGCCTTAGGTTCCGACTCTCATATCGCTTATTCATTGGGTATTTTCGAGCATTGCGAACGCATTATTGCGGATGTGAATTTCCCAGAAGCGCGTATTTTAAATGTCAGCCCGCGCCGTTTGCTGAATTTTCTTGAGCAACGAGGCCGTCCCGCCATCCCTGAATTAGCCGATTTATAATATTTTAGTGACGTTGTCACTGCTGATTTTCAAGCTTGATAAAAAACAGGAAGATGTAAATGAATGATTTCTCTCTGGTATGCCGGATCCTTGGGTCGCTCTTCTATCGCCAGCCACAAGACCCGCTACTGGAACCGCTGTTTACGCTGATCAGTCAGGGCAAATTGGAACAACATTGGCCGCTGGAACAAGGTGAGCTACTGGCCCGTTTGCAGCAAGAATATCAACCTGATGTGCTGGCAGCAGACTATCAGGCAATGTTCGTGGGTGATGACCGCAGTGTCTCGCCTTATGGTTCTGATTATGATGATGCGCGCCCAGAAGCCGATGTCAGAGCCTTTTTGCAACAACGCGGTATGCCATTAGGTGATGCCCCGACAGACCATTTTGGCGGGCTATTATTAGCGGCATCTTGGTTGGAAGATCAGGCAGCGGAAGATGAAGTTGCCGCACAGACTGAACTATTTGATGAGTTTCTACTACCATGGTGTGGCCGTTTTCTTGGCAAAGTAGAAGCGCATGCGACCACGGGCTTTTATCGCACATTGGCGCAGTTGAGCCGTGAGGCGTTGCAGGCCTTGTGGGATGAGTTATCAGAAATGGGCAGTTCGGAAGAGTAATATGGCCTCCGTTATTGGCGCTACCGCTATTCTGGCGATGATTCCTCACCAGAATAGCGGCTCAACGGAATTTGCTCACACATTGTCAGGCCAATAACGTTGAGTTGATAGGCTTGAACAGGGTTGGTTAATCAGTCAGTGGGATGACTAATTGGCCTGGTTTCACTTCTAACCCTTTCGCCAATTTCTTCGCCATTGCTTCTGCTTTACTCTTATCGCCATCTAATACATAAGCAGGTTGCTGATCAAAGTATGACTTCAGTGACTGATTCAAATAAGGCGTGAGCATCTTCATCACAGAGTCCATCTTCTCCGGTTTAACGGTGTAATCCGTTAACTCCATATCTTTGAGGAAGATAGCGCCTTTTTCACGATCAAACGTCGGCTGCGCTTTTAATGTCAGCGTCAAATCGGCACTTTGTGGACCGAGGATAGACGTGATATCCACTTTGGCATTACCCGTTAATGTGACTTTGCCTGGTTCCGCACGGCCAATCTGGCTCTGCAACTGCGTGAGGGTGATATGGGCGTCAGCCAGACCCGGAATGCCAATCTGTTTCTCGTAGTTATTATGCTTTTGCAGGTAGTCATTCACTTCCTGCTCAGTTAGGGTGTATTGCGTCAGTTGGTTGCAGCCGACCAGTGTTGCAGTTGCCAGCAGCGCCGCCGCGCCCCACATTATTTTCTTCATCAAAGCCTCATAGCAATATGCACAATCACATCATAAAAAACGAATTTTCCCGATAATAACCGGTTCATCTATCGCTTTGTATTCATAATTGACGTTTTGTTTGGGCGCGAAGGTGCAACCCGAATGTGAAATTGCCGCGATAGTGCGGCAATGTTGGCCTATTGCCAATCAGATAACCCTGAATAAGTTTTCACGTGGTTCATTGGCCGCTCAACATCGCGGATTCAATCCGGCGTTGATTAAATTGCCAGTACAATCCGAATAAGGTCACTAAACCAATCACGCCCAACATGAACCACGGCAATTCCGGCATTTCAAGCGTTCGACCGGTATCGTACATCCAGCCACCACCGGTATAACCTAATGCCCCTCCCAGCGCCAATCCAAGACGGCTAAAGCCCATATAGCTGCCGCGAGCGCGTGAGTCGGCCAGTGATGCCCCCAGCGTTTCACGGGCCGGTTCGGCAATAATCGAGCCGATATAGAAGAAGCAAATAAACATAAAGAGTGTTTGTAGATGGCTAATCAGGCCGATCGGGAACAAGCTCAGTGTCATGATCAGCAATCCAGCCATTAAACGCTGCTCGAGGCTAAAACGTTTTTCGCTCCAGCGGGCAATGGGGTAGAGCAATGTTAAGGAAAGCGCAGCCTCAATGGCATACATCCATTTTACTGCGGCGGGTGAGCCGGCAACTTCATTGACCATGATTGGCAGCATGAGCATCACTTGTACTGCGAGCATGTAATAGCCGGTTAGTGTCAGCACATAGGTGACGAAGCGACGATCACGCAGTACCCGCATCAGCCCTTCTTTCATGGGGGCACGTACGGTAGAGATACGATAAGCTGGTAGCAACCACAAATTCCAGCCTGCGGCTAGGACGAAGATTGCCGCACCGGTCCAGCAAACAAAATGGAAATCGTATTGCAGCAACCAACTCCCGATCAGTGCGCCAATAACAGCGCCAGCACTGTCTTGCATCATCAGTAGCGAGTAAAAACGGCCGCGTTCATGAGGGCGAGTGAGCTTAATCACCAATGCGGTACGGGGTGGGTCGAATAAGGTGCCACCTAAACCGGATAAAGCACAGGCGAGCCAGAGTATCCAAGGTTCATCGGCCATGGCCATTAGCGCAAAGCCTGCCGCGCGCATTAGCATGCCAGTCACAATCATGGGCTTCGCGCCAAAACGGTCAGCGATGGCTCCACCGAAAATACCGAGTCCTTGCTGGACCAGTTGCCTTAAACCCAAGGCAAGACCCACGATCAATGCTGCCCAACCCATTTGATCGACAAATCGGATAGAAATGAGTGGGAATACAACGAAGAAGCCCAACACCACTAATAAGTTATCAAGCAATAAAAAATACTTACCCAAGCTCCGAGCTTGCGATACCAAGGCCATGCTTCACCGTCAGAAATTATCTAAGGAGGGAATAGAAACTACGCATATGATTTGTAGCGAATACAGTTTGTACCCAAATCATCAGAAACGATAGGGGTTAGATTGATAATATTTTTTTATCGTCAATGCGTTACCTCAGCAACAGATTCATAATAAAATGAATTATTAGCATTTCAGCAGTGTGATTTTACTGTATTGATGTAGGAAAAGATCGTGAGCGTAGTGTTACGCAGCGCCTACGTAACAGGTATATTGAACCCGCTAAATGCTACGTAATGTGCAGCATACCGCCAAGGGGAGCAGATGTTCGGCTATCATTCAGCAACACCTAAAATACGCTTGACCACTGATCGTATGTCATTGCGGCTGGTCCATGAGCGTGATGCTTATCGCATGGCGGAGTATTACGCTGAAAATCAGACATTTCTCAAGCCGTGGGAGCCAGTGCGCGATCAAAGCCACTGCATGCCGTCAGGCTGGCAGGCGCGGTTAGGAATGATCATGGAGCTGCAAAAACAAGGCAGTGCCTACTATTTCATTTTGTTAGACCCTGAAGAGAAAGAAGTACGCGGTGTCGCAAACTTTAGCAATGTTCTGCGCGGCTCATTTCATGCCTGTTTTTTGGGCTATTCATTAGGTGAGCGCTGGCAAGGGCAGGGGTTAATGTTTGAAGCGTTGCAACCGTTGATTCGCTACATGCAACGGCAGGAGCGGATGCACCGTATTATGGCTAATTATATGCCGCATAATCATCGCAGCGGCAGTTTACTTGAACGGCTAGGTTTTGAGCGTGAAGGCTACGCGAAGGATTATTTATTGATCGACGGTCAGTGGCGAGATCATGTGCTGACGGCCTTGACTAACAAAGAATGGACACCCACTCGCTGAGGTTAGGATGAAACACACTCTAAATGCGCTCGAAGCCCGAGTGATAGGCTGTTTGCTGGAAAAACAAGTCACGACGCCTGAGCAGTATCCGATGTCGCTCAATGGTGTGACGGTTGCTTGTAATCAAAAAACCAATCGTGAGCCGGTGATGGAGTTATCTGATTCCGACGTGCAGCAAACGCTGGATTTTCTGCTAAAAAAACATCTTATCCGGACTCAAAGTGGCAACCGGGTCATGAAGTACGAACATCGTTTTTGTAATTCCGAGTTTGGTAATCTTAAATTTTCACCTGCGGAATTGGCGGTCATCACCACGCTATTATTACGCGGCCCGCAAACTCCCGGTGAGTTACGCACTCGCACAAATCGGATGCATGAATTTGCTGATGTGGCTGAGACAGAAGACATTCTGAATCAACTCTCTCTACGTGAGGACGGACCATTTGTGGTGCGTTTAGCTCGTGAACCGGGTAAGCGTGAGAGCCGCTACATGCATTTGTTCAGTGGCGATATTGCGCCAGCAACGCCAGATGAAGACACCACCGTTGGTGGAACCAGCGCCCTTGAAACGCGAGTTGCGCAGTTGGAGCAACAAGTGATGGCGCTGACGCGTCGTTTGGATGAAGTTTTGATCCAGTTAGATGATTGATAAGGATGATATGAAAAAACTGCGTGTGGGTATCGTCGGACTCGGGGGGATTGCCCAGAAAGCCTATTTACCTATCTTGACCCAAGCATTGGACTGGCAGTTGATAGGGGCATTTTCACCCAATCAAATTAAGGCGCAACCGGTGTGCGACAGCTATCGTATGCGCTATTTTTCGCGTTTAGATTCACTCGCCGAACAATGCGATGCCATTTTTGTCCACAGCAGTACTGCCAGCCATTTTCAAGTGGTGAGTGAGTTGCTACAGGCTGGCATCCATGTTTATGTTGATAAACCATTGGCCGAAACATTGGCGCAATCTGAACAGTTGATCGCGCTGGCAGCAAAACAACGTTTAGCGTTAATGGTTGGATTTAACCGCCGTTTTGCACCGTTATATCAGCAGTTAAAACAACAACTGGCTTCTCCAGTCTCGTTGCGGATGGAAAAGCATCGCCAGAACGGTATCGGCCCCAATGATGCCCGTTTCACGTTACTTGATGATTACCTTCATGTGGTGGATACGGCACTGTGGCTCGGGGGCGAGCCGGCAAAATTAACGACTGGCACGTTACAGACGAATGCTCAAGGTCAAATGCTGTACGCGGAGCATCATTTCGAGGCAGGGCAGTGTTCAATAACCACCAGTATGCACCGTGATGCGGGTACTCAACGCGAAAGTGTGCAAGCAATCAGCCCCGGCAGCTGTTACCAGATCAACAATATGCACCAGTGGCAACAGGAATCTGAGGGGCAGATTATCAGTTTGCCGGTGCCCAGTTGGCAAACTACGCTGGAACAACGAGGGTTCGTCGGTGCTGTGCGTCACTTTATCACGGCGGTGAATAACCAAACGGCACCCCAAGTCTCGGGCGAAAAAGCGATTTATGCACAACGCATGATAGAAGCGATGTTGCAGCCTCAAGCCGCAAGGTAAGCGGCGGGTGAGGTGAACATGAGTAAATATTCAGCCGCTTCAGTAAGTTGTTACACTTTACGATGGCTATTCACGGCCGGTTACGTAGACTAGCGGCTGTTCTATATCGTGTTAAGGCCACGGTTATTTAATGGCCACTATTGGGTAGAAGCAGCGCCTGCGGATTGCAGGCGTTACTCTTTACGGCGTATTTGAAGAACAGATCAAAAAATTGATCGGAAAACAGATCACAACCCCAGATCAGAAAACCTATGAATTTACTGAAATCACTGGCAGCCGTCAGTTCAATGACCATGTTTTCCCGCGTATTGGGCTTCGCTCGCGATGCTATTGTGGCGCGAGTTTTTGGTGCGGGTATGGCGACGGATGCCTTCTTTGTGGCATTCAAATTACCGAACCTCCTACGGCGTATTTTTGCTGAGGGTGCATTCTCACAGGCTTTTGTGCCGATTCTGGCGGAATATAAAAGCCAACAGGGCGAAGAAGCAACTCGCACATTTGTGGCTTATGTCTCCGGTCTGTTAACCCTGATACTGGCGGTTGTTACCGTGCTGGGTATGCTAGCCGCGCCTTGGGTGATTTTTGTGACGGCCCCCGGTTTTACCGATAACGCCGATAAGTTTGCGTTAACCTCTGCACTGCTGCGCGTGACATTCCCTTATATTTTACTGATTTCATTGGCTTCGCTGGTGGGGGCGATCCTCAATACGTGGAACCGCTTTTCCATTCCTGCCTTTGCGCCGACCTTCTTGAATATCAGCATGATTGGTTTTGCGCTCTTTGCCGCCCCTTACTTTAATCCGCCAGTGATGGCGCTGGCGTGGGCGGTAGTGGTAGGGGGCGTGCTGCAATTAGGGTATCAGCTTCCTCATCTGAAAAAGATTGGAATGCTGGTTCTGCCGCGCGTATCGCTGCATGACGCGGGTGTTTGGCGAGTGATGCGACTAATGGGGCCCGCGATCCTCGGGGTGTCAGTTAGCCAAATTTCGCTGATTATCAACACCATTTTTGCTTCTTTCCTCGTGTCAGGCTCCGTCTCTTGGATGTACTATGCTGACCGTTTGATGGAGTTCCCCTCTGGTGTCTTGGGTGTGGCGTTAGGCACTATTTTGTTGCCTTCACTGGCAAAAAGCTTCTCCAGCGGCAACCATGACGAGTACTCGAAACTGATGGATTGGGGTCTGCGGTTATGTTTCTTACTGGCATTACCCAGCGCAGTGGCATTGGGGATCTTAGCTAAACCGCTGGTGGTATCACTGTTCCAATACGGTAAATTCAGCGCCTTTGATGCTGCCATGACCCAACGGGCATTGGTGGCTTACTCCGTGGGTTTGATGGGATTGATTGTGGTCAAAGTTTTAGCGCCGGGGTTTTACTCACGCCAGAACATCAAAACGCCAGTGAAAATTGCCATTATCACCTTGATATTGACTCAGGTGATGAACCTGATTTTCATTGGGCCGCTTAAGCATGCAGGGCTGTCGTTGTCGATTGGGCTAGGGGCTTGCCTGAATGCCAGTTTGCTTTATTGGCAATTGCGCAAGCAGCAGATTTTCCATCCGCAGCCGGGTTGGGCCATTTTTCTGACTAAATTGGTTGTTGGCGTCATCGTCATGTCAGGGGTGTTGCTGGGGCTGTTGTGGGTGATGCCTGCATGGGATATCGGTGGGATGGCATATCGGTTACTACGCTTATCCGCGGTGGTGGTGGCGGGGGTTATTGCCTACTTTGCTGCGTTGGCGTTACTCGGATTCAGAGTGCGGGATTTTGCTCGACGAACGAATTGATGACGCTATACCAGCGCTGGACAGCGCAAAAAGAAAAGGCCCTATTAGGGCCGTTGAGATAGCTGACAAAGTACTCATTGCGGAGAGGACAAGCAGATCGTAAAGACGCCGTAAAATCATCCTTGATGGCTCGAGCCGCGCCATCCTTGGCGCGGACGCTTTACTCTTCTACCTGTCCTCCTCACCGTTCACGACAGCAGGTAGAGCAATTACATCCGTTCTACCGTGCGGATACCCAGAGTATCTAAACCTTGCTTGAGGGTTTTTGCTGTCAACATCGCCAGTTTCAGGCGACTTTGACGAATTTCTTCACTTTCAGCATTCAATATCTGGCAATGTTCGTAGAAACTGGAGAATAAGCCCGCTACGTCATACAGATAAGAACACATCACATGAGGCGTTCCTTCACGGGCGACCATCGTAATCACTTCTTCAAATTGCAGCAGACGCGTGGCCAGTGCAGCTTCGCGATCTTCAGTGATCACCAGCGGCAATGTCAGGCTATCTTCATCTATACCAGCACGTTTAAACACTGAAACGACGCGGGTATAGGCATATTGCATATAAGGTGCCGTGTTGCCATCCAGTGCCAGCATGTTATCCCAATCGAAGATATAGTCAGTAGTGCGGCTCTTAGATAAGTCAGCGTATTTCACCGCACCAATACCCACGGCTTCCACCACTTGCTGCAGTTCATCGGCAGGCATGTCTGGATTTTTCTCGGCGATCAGTTTACCGGCGCGTTCAATCGCTTCATCCAGCAAATCGGAGAGCTTAACGGTGCCACCTGAGCGGGTTTTAAATGGCTTACCATCTTTGCCGAGCATCATGCCGAACATATGGTGTTCTAGCGGCACAGATTCTGGCACATAACCGGCTTTACGCACGATAGTCCAAGCTTGCATCAGATGTTGATGCTGGCGGGTATCGATGTAATACAGTACGCGATCTGCACCCAGCGTCTCATAGCGATACTTGGCACAGGCAATGTCTGTGGTGGTGTAGAGGTAGCCACCATCTTTTTTCTGGATAATGACGCCCATGGGCTCGCCATCTTTATTTTTATACTCATCCAGATAGACCACGGTAGCGCCATCGCTTTCTACTGCCAGACCTTTGGCTTTCAGGTCAGCCACAATGCCGGGCAACATGGCGTTGTACAGGCTCTCACCCATGACATCGTCTTTGGTCAACGTGACGTTGAGGCGATCATAAGCAATTTGGTTTTGCGCCATGGTGATATCCACCAACTTGCGCCACATTTGGCGGCAATACTCGTCGCCACTTTGCAATTTAACCACGTAAGCACGAGCGCGTAGGGCGAAGGCTTCATCTTCATCATAGGTTTTCTTGGCTTGCTGATAGAAAAGCTCAAGATCCGATAAGTCCATATCACTGGCACTTTCATTCTGCATTTTTTCTAGATAGGCGATCAGCATACCGAACTGCGTACCCCAGTCACCGACGTGGTTGGCACGAATAACATTGTGTCCTAAGAACTCCAATGTTCGCACTGCGGCATCACCAATAATGGTTGAGCGTAAGTGACCGACATGCATTTGCTTGGCCACGTTGGGTGCAGAATAATCAACCACAATTGTTTGCGGTTCTACCGGTGAAACACCTAATTTAGGGGCAGTGAGCGCGTGTTCCGCTTGACTGGCCACCCATTGACGATCGAGGAAGATATTAATAAACCCAGGGCCGGCAATTTCAACTTTGCTGGCAATACCTGCAAGATCGAGCAGTTCAATGACTTTTTCTGCCAGTTGTCGGGGTTGCATGCCCAGTTTTTTGGCGACGGCCATAACACCATTCGCTTGATAATCGCCAAATTGCGCTTTAGCAGATTGGCGAACTTGAGCTTCGCTACCTGCTGGAGCACCTGCTGCAATCAGCGCCTGGCTGACTTTGTCTGAGAGAAGAGCCTGAATATTCACCGGGTTACCTTAATTACGCACGAAAGAGACATTAATGACGCACAAAAGAATCTCTGTGCCAGTTAATTCAAACGGGGTCAGCGCCGAGCACGACAAAAATGAACAGTAGTGAGGCGGGCTGACAGCGAGTTAGTCGCAAGATGGCAGGATTTATATCATATTTGCCCTCCGACGTCAGCATCAGGGCGGCGGTTGCGGTGAAGAATACCTACAAATAGATCAACTGATTATTTTATTAGCAATGATGAGAAAAACATTATTAATTGAGCGGATAAAATATGGCTGTTATGGACTAATAACGGTAGATTATGGCCGCTTGACTGAAATCATTGCTTAAACGGAGAGCCAGATGCGCAGCCTGAAAGATATTGCTCAATTGCAGGACTTAATTATCGACTTACCGATTTTTGAGCAAAAACTCGCTAATTTCTCCGCCAAATTAAATTTGGATTTAACACAGTTCAGTGCTGATCATATTTCATTACGCTGCTATCAAACCGAAACGGCTGAGCGCTGGCGCAGTGGACTATTGCAATGCGGTTATTTAATGTCCGAGACGCAAATTAATGGTCGGCCAATTTGCCTGTTCGATTTAGTCCATCCCTTATCCATTGGGCCATGGCAGATAGATTGCATTGAACTGCCGTATCCGGGGAAAACCCATTACCCCCATCAGGGCTGGGAGCATGTCGAATTGGTGATACCTGGCGGCCCACAAACCCTGAGGCAGCGAGCCAGAGCTTTATTACCTGCTGAGTTACCGGTGGGGATGACGGAAAAATTTAGTTCGCCGCAAGGGGAGCATGAGCGTTTAGCCAATCCCACTCTCGCCGTGAGTGATGGTGAGATAACGATTAAATTTCACCCTTATACTTTGCGACAAATAATAGAGAGTGAGCACAACAACTAACGTCAATAGGTTATTTATTTCATCCTTGATGATCACTTATGGTTATCGCTGTGACTAACATCTACTCATGGACTCAAAATGAGTGCCATAGTAAGTGAATTGTATCGCTGATTCGATTTTGTTTTGCTGTGATTGATATATTAAGCATCCCAATTATTGAATAATGGAATTTTTAAATTCTACGGTGATAGCTGTGCCTCGCTATCTATGTGAGCGATATATGTCCCAAAAATACGGGTGAAAATAACTGCCGCAGTGGCATCCATCAAACGGGGGAGAGAATGACGACATTGGAAATTTGTTGCTATAGCGTCGATTGCGCACAAGTAGCAGAAAAGGCAGGAGCCGACCGGATTGAATTATGCTGCGGTCAGTCCGAGGGAGGGTTAACACCGAGTGTTGGCGCATTAATGCAAGCCAGAGAAACCGTTACGATCCCGGTACATCCGATCGTACGCCCTCGAGGTGGTGATTTCTGCTATAGCAACAATGATTTCGCTATCATCAAAAATGATATTGCACGTATCCGCGATATGGGCTTCGCCGGTGTTGTGGTGGGGGTGCTTGATACTGACGGACATATTGATATGCCACGAATGCGGGAAATCATGTCTATCAGTGGTAACTTAGCCGTCACCTTCCATCGCGCATTTGATATGTGCCAGAATCCGATGGTGGCCTTACAGCAACTCACCGATTTGCATGTGGCACGAATTCTAACTTCGGGTCAGCAGCAAAATGCTGAGTTGGGACTGGCCTTGCTGAAAGATTTAGTGACCGCCACTCAGTCTCATGGGCCTGTTATCATGGCAGGAGCGGGGGTTCGCCTGACCAATATGCAGAAGTTTATTGATGCAGGCATTCAAGAGTTGCACAGTTCGGCAGGCCGTTCAATGCCATCTAGCATGAAGTATCGCAAGGCCGGTGTGACTATGTGCGCCGACAGTGATGTGGATGAGTTTGCACATTATTGTGTTGATGGCGAAGTGGTGGAGGCGATGAAGAGTTTGTTGGTGATGGGTGCACCGCTTTCACAGAGTGCTTAGATCCTGCGTACTTGAAACTACCTCGATATTAGCGGCCTCGGTGATCAACCTGAGGCCGTTTTTTATAAGCTGATGTTATGGTTTGCGTGCGATCAGTACAGCACGAAGCGGCGCAGGATAGCCTTCAATTGTTTTGCTCGCGTCTTGCGGATCAAGAAACTCAGCTAACGACTCACTGGTCATCCAGTCGGTACGGCGCTGTTCATCAGTGGTGGTCACCGCCATATCCGCGATTCTGACATCGACAAACCCACACTTTTCTAGCCACTCTTTCAATGCCGGTGCGGAAGGAATGAAATAGACATTGCGCATTTGAGCATAACGGTCACCGGGCACCAATACTTGGCGGTTATCACCCTCAACCACCAGCGTTTCAAGTACTAACTCACCCTCACTGACCAACTGATTTTTCAACTGATAGAGGTGATCCAGCGGTGAGCGGCGGTGATAGAGCACGCCCATGGAAAACACGGTATCAAAGGCTGCCAGTTCAGGCAGTTGCTCAATGCCCAGAGGCAGTAAGTGTGCGCGTTGATCGCCGCCTAGCAACTTACGAATGGCTTCGAACTGGCACAAAAACAGTTGCATCGGATCGATACCCACCGCCAGGTGAGCCCCTTCACCAATCATGCGCCAAAGGTGATAACCACTGCCACAGCCAACGTCCAAAATAGTACGCCCAGCCAGTGGGCTGATATGCGGCAACACGCGTTGCCATTTCCAATCAGAACGCCATTCGGTATCGATATCCAGCCCATATAAAGAGAAGGGGCCTTTGCGCCATGGCATTAAGGCGCGCAACATATTTTCCATGCCTTCACGCTGACCCGCAGAAATCGGCGGTGACATTTCAGCCCGCACACCCTCACGCAGATCTAAAGAGGTTGGCGTGAGTAGCGGTAAATGCTCGACCGCGTTAAACCACGTTTTAAACTTGCCGTGCAAGGATTCACGTTGCCAAGCGCTGAGTTGAGCGGGCAGGGTATCAAGCCACGGGCTTAACGGACCTTTGGCAATGAGTCGGTAAAAGTCGCCAAATTCAATCATTGCGCGTCTCCTGCTTTCAGGGCAATCAGCGAACCAAAATTAAAACACTGGAACCACACCTCTGCATGTTCGAAACCTGCTTGGTGTAGGCGTTGTTTATGGGTTTCAACGGAGTCGGTCAGCATGACATTCTCAAGCATGCTGCGCTTTTGGCTGATTTCCAGCTCGCTGTAGCCATTGGCGCGCTTAAAATCGTGGTGCATGTTAAACAACAGTTCGCCGATATCGCTATCTGCAAAATTGAATTTCTCGGATAACACTAAGGCACCGCCCGGCCGAAGCCCTTGATACACCTGATTAAGTAGCCGTTGACGATCCGCAGGTTCGAGGAATTGCAGCGTGAAATTAAGCACGACCATTGAGGCGTTTTCTAGCTGAATATCCAGAATATCGGATTCCACCACTTCGACAGGCGTATCAGCCCGAAAAGCATCGAGATGACGACGGCAGCGTTCAACCATGGCGGGAGAGTTATCTACGGCAATGATTTTGCAGCCTTCGGCTTTGATGTTGCGGCGCATTGACAGTGTGGCCGCGCCAAGCGAACAACCAAGATCGTATATCTGGCTGTGCGGTTGTACAAAGCGCTCCGCTAGCATGCCTATCATCGAAATAATATTGGAATAGCCGGGGACTGATCGCTGGATCATATCGGGGAACACTTCAGCGACTTTTTCGTCGAAGGTCCAGTCGCCTAATTTGGCGATCGGGGCTGCGAACAGGCTATCACGCAGTGGCTCTGCCGCCCCAGATGGATGGCGTTGCGCGTCGTTTTGAGATTGAGTATCGCGATTTGGCATGACTGTCATTGGCATTAACAAGAAATTTAAGGCGCGTATTATAACAGAAAAAGGCACAGATAAGCGCGATAAACCGAGAGCAGGTAAGAGAACGGCGGGGCAAGGCATGAAGGCGGGGGGAACCCGCCCGAGCTAATCGTGTTCCCGCCTTAGCGTTGCAGGACACAGAGAACGTAAAAATGGGGTCAGGTTAGACTGAAAATCTGATCCCAAGGTAAGTAGTAAATATTGGCAATAACCATTAATACCAAAGAAACATAAGTGGCACTCATCCCCGAGCGACGCCAGCGAATTTCGCGATGACGCAAACCATAATAATGTAGCAAGCGGCCAACTATCAGCATCAATCCGCAGAGGTGGATCATCCACGTCAACGCACCGTTCATCTCCATCATGATGAGTAAAATTACAGCAATAGGAATATATTCTACGGCATTACCGTGTACGCGGATGGCAGTTTGTAATTCATAAAAACCACCATCACCGTAAGCAACCCGATACTGGTTTCTTAACTTCACGACATCAAATGAAAGCTTGATCAATAACAGTGCGCCCAACACAACATAAAGCGAGCTAACCATTTTCAACTCCATTGCCCAACCATAGACTGGCTGAATAATGATAACCGCCTACTGGGTAACTGTCGCTAGAAAAATCACGGGAAGGTCATTTCATGGGGTTAAGTTAACCGTTTGGAAAGATGAACTTAAAATAATGTGTCTTGTTCAGGCCAATCGGGTGCCGGTGCTAGCATCGGGATCATTGCAGCCAAGTGTTGCCAAATCTTTTGTGCCTGTTGTGGGGAGTCGCCATTATCAGGTGTGTGAATGAATACATAAGGCTGATATTGCTGTTCCCAGAGGGGGAGTTTCTGCATCCAAGGTGCAAATAGGGCCAAATTATCATCGAACTGGTCGCCACCAATAAAACGCACCAACGGTTGCCCACCGGTGACGACGGCATGGACGGGTAAACGTGGCTTTTTACTCTGTGCATCTCGCACGGCGGGCGTTAAAGGTTTTGCCGCATGAATGGGGCGGCTATCTAAGATGACTCGATTGATGGAACGTTGGTGTAAGCCTTGATTCAGCGCCAGTTCCGCAGCCCCTTTGGCGAAAAACTCAGGGTGGCGAACTTCGACCCCGTAATGAAAACTATGAGGCAATTTATCCAAAAATTGCCATAAGCGGCCTAAATCTTGAGGCCCAAAGGCGGCGGGTAACTGTAGCCATAACTGACCAATACGCGCATGCAAAGGCGCTAAGCATTGGTAAAAAGCATGCAGTTCTTGCTCGCATTCACGTAAAGCAGCCTGATGGCTGATAGTCGAAGGGAATTTAAAGCAAAAACGGAAACTGTCGGAGGTCATATCACGCCAACGCTGCACGATTTCTAATCGAGGCAGGGCATAAAAGGTCGTATTACCTTCAACGCAGTTGAAATAGCGGCTGTAATCAGCGAGATCCTTGATGCCCAGCCGGTTCCAGGCGGGGTGTTGCCATTGCGGCAGTCCTATAAACAAATATCCTTCCTACTTGACGTTGCCGCGTTGTTAGCGGCGTTCATTCACCCGAATCACTGACTGGAGTCAGCTCATCGGGATTCACTCACTTGCTGCCTAGCCGCAACGCCAATTAGTTTGGATATTCCAGCTTAACTTGACGTTGCCGCGTTGTTAGCGGCGTTCATTCACCCGAATCACTGACTGGAGTCAGTTCATCGGGATTCACTCACTTGCTGCCTAGCCGCAACGCCAATTAGTTTGGATATTCCAGCTTAACTTGACGTTGCCGCGTTGTTAGCGGCGTTCATTCGCCCGAATCACTGACTGGAATGAGTGATTCGGTTTTGTTTCGCTCGAATTTAGCGTTATGCGCCCAGTGCTGCAAGCACTTCAGCGCTGCTACGCACACGTGATATCCGCGGGAAGATATTATTGACGGCAAATTGCTGCATCTCGGTGCTTGCGGTACTGCAACCATCTTCGGCAATCACTAATTCATAACCGTGTTCCCAAGCTGCACGGGCGGTCGACTCCACACCAATATTGGTGGCAATTCCAGCTAACACGATGGTTTTTATGCCGCGACGGCGCAATTGTAAATCTAAATCGGTACCGTAAAACGCACCCCATTGATGCTTAATCACCTGAATATCATGCTGTGTGACAGCAAGTGCCTCAGGGAAGCTCCACCAGTAATCAGGCAAGCCACCCTCAGGCGGTGGGCTTGGTTGATCGACCGGTTGTTTAAGTGCATCAGCGAATGAGTCAGACCAGCCTACACGCACAAAAATGACGGGAGCGCCGAGTTGGCGGAATTTATCCGCCAAGCGGGCGTTAACCGCGATAACCTGCTCAGCACTGTACGGGCCTTTGGCGTAGGGTAAAATTCCCTGTTGCAGGTCGATCAACACCAATGCGGTGGTTTTAGCATCAAGTTTCATTGTGTCTAGCCTCGATATCATAACGTTTGATGATGGACAAAAGGGGTAAACTGGCAGCCCATTTATGTCAGCATATGTTATCGACCCGTCCCTGTGAGGGGGAAAATTTGTTAAATGATGTGTTAAAACACCGCCGAAAGAGATTAAGTCGTGTCTGAGCTGTGCGTTCGCTCTTATCTACGCCTCGAATTTCCTTTATAATAGCCCCCATTTTTCGACAGTCTTAACTCCAGAATACCTAAGAAAACAGCTGCACGGGCAGTGCATAACGCGTGCGGCATCGGCTGAGTAAAAGGATATTGTATGCGTACTGAGTATTGCGGGCAGTTGAATCTGTCCCATGTTGGCCAAGAAGTGACTCTTTGTGGTTGGGTTAATCGTCGCCGTGACTTGGGTGGCCTGATTTTTATTGATATGCGAGATCGCGAAGGCATCGTTCAGGTGTTCTTCGATCCAGACCATAAAGCCGCTTATGAGCAAGCTTCTGAGCTGCGTAACGAATTCTGCATCCAGATCACTGGTACTGTGCGTGCACGTCCTGATAGCCAAATTAATAAAGATATGTCGACGGGTGAAGTAGAAATCTTCGCTAACGCGCTGAATATCATTAACCGCTCTGAGCCGTTACCACTGGACTCTAATCAGACCAACAGTGAAGAACAGCGCCTGAAATATCGCTATCTGGATTTACGTCGCCCAGAAATGGCTGACCGCCTGAAAAATCGCGCTAAGATCACCAGTTTTGTTCGTCGCTTCATGGACAGCCATGGTTTCCTTGATATTGAAACCCCAATGCTGACCAAAGCGACTCCTGAGGGTGCGCGTGACTATCTGGTACCAAGCCGTGTACATAAAGGCAAATTCTACGCGTTGCCTCAGTCACCACAGTTGTTCAAACAATTACTGATGATGTCTGGTTTTGACCGCTACTATCAGATTGTAAAATGCTTCCGTGACGAAGACTTACGCGCTGATCGTCAGCCTGAATTTACCCAGATAGACGTTGAAACCTCTTTCATGACCGCTGACCAAGTGCGTGAGGTGATGGAGAAGCTGGTCCGTGAACTATGGCAGGAAACCAAAGGTGTTGATCTGGGCGATTTCCCAGTGATGACTTTTGCGGAAGCCATGCGCCGTTACGGTTCTGATAAGCCAGACCTGCGCAACCCATTGGAATTAGTGGATGTGGCCGATCTGGTCAAAGAAGTTGAGTTTAAAGTCTTCTCCGGCCCTGCAAATGACGCTAAAGGCCGTGTTGCGGCACTGCGCGTACCGGGCGGCGCTCACGTCACGCGTAAGCAAATTGATGAGTACGGTCAGTTCGTCGGCATCTACGGTGCAAAAGGCTTGGCTTGGTTGAAAGTCAATGACCGTGCTGCTGGGATGGACGGCGTGCAAAGTCCTATCGCTAAATTCCTCAGCGCTGAAGTGTTAGAGGCGATTCTGACCCGCACTCAGGCCGAAAGTGGCGATATTCTGTTCTTCGGCGCGGATAGCAATAAGATCGTGACTGATGCGATGGGTGCACTGCGTTTGAAAGTTGGGCGCGACCTGCAATTAACTCAACTTGATGTCTGGGCACCGCTGTGGGTTGTTGATTTCCCAATGTTTGAGGATGACAGTGAAGGCGGCTTGACGGCGATGCATCATCCGTTTACTGCGCCGAAAGACATGAGCCCTGAACAATTGGCTGCGGCACCGACCACGGCTATCGCCAATGCGTACGATATGGTGATCAACGGGTATGAAGTGGGTGGCGGTTCTGTTCGTATCCACCGCACTGAAATGCAACAGCAGGTATTTGGTATTCTGGGGATCAATGAGCACGAACAGCGTGAGAAGTTTGGCTTCTTGCTGGACGCATTGAAATACGGCACACCTCCGCATGCAGGTTTGGCCTTTGGTCTGGACCGTTTAGTGATGCTGTTGACCGGTACGGATAATATCCGTGATGTTATCGCCTTCCCGAAAACTACGGCTGCGGCTTGTCTGATGACTGACGCGCCAAGTTTTGCCAACCCTGCTTCGTTGCAAGAGTTGTCTATCAGCGTCGTGGCGAAGAAAGGTGCGGCGGAAGAAGAGAACCAGTAATGAATTATAAACGCCCCGAATCGATTCTGGTGGTTATTTACGCCAGATCCAGCGGTCGGGTGCTGATGTTGCAACGCAAAGATGACCCTGACTTCTGGCAGTCTGTCACCGGCAGTCTGGAAGAGGGGGAAACGCCGTTGCAAACTGCACAGCGCGAAGTAAAGGAAGAAGTCGGCATCGATATACTGGGTGAGAACTTAGCGCTGCTAGACTGCCATCGCTGTGTGGAATTTGAACTCTTTGCGCATTTGCGCCGCCGCTATGCACCGGGTGTCACGCGGAATAAAGAACATTGGTTCTGTGTGGCAATACCCGAGGAGCGAGATGTGGTTATCACCGAACATCTTGCCTACCAGTGGCTCAATGCAGCAGATGCCGCTGCCTTGACAAAGTCCTGGAGCAATCAGCAGGCGATTGAAGAGTACGTCTTTTAGGCTATTTTGGAGATACTTATGGCAGGTCATAGTAAATGGGCCAACACGAAACACCGCAAAGCGGCGCAGGATGCCAAACGCGGTAAGATTTTCACTAAAATTATCCGTGAATTAGTGACTGCGGCACGTTTGGGCGGGGGCGATCCTGGTTCAAATCCACGTTTGCGTGCAGCTATTGATAAAGCGCTGTCCAATAATATGACGCGCGACACCCTGAACCGTGCGATTGCACGTGGCGTCGGTGGTGACGAAGATAACAACATGGAAACCATCATTTACGAAGGTTATGGCCCAGGTGGCACTGCCGTGATGGTTGAATGTTTGAGTGATAACCGTAACCGTACCGTATCTGAAGTTCGCCATGCCTTCACCAAAACCGGTGGCAACTTGGGAACGGATGGTTCTGTATCTTATCTGTTCACCAAAAAAGGCGTCATCTCTTACGCGCCAGGTTTGGAAGAAGATGCAGTGATGGATGCGGCGTTGGAAGCTGGCGCAGATGATATCGTGGTGTATGACGATGGTGCCATCGATGTGTTCACGGCTTGGGAATCATTGGGTGCGGTGAAAGATGCCTTGGATGCGACAGGCTTGGTTGCAGAAGGCGCAGAAGTCTCTTTGATCCCATCAACCAAAGCAGACTTAGACGCAGAAACTGCACCAAAACTGCTGCGTTTGATCGACATGCTGGAAGATTCTGATGATGTGCAAGAGGTTTACCACAACGGTGAAATCTCTGATGAAGTTGCAGCAACACTCTAAAAAGCGTTATCACATTCTGCTCATTCGCAATATCTGTCAGTATCGCTGGTCACACTCTGTGGCCAGCGCTTTTGTAGCGCCACAAACAAGGTAAAAAACTGGTATGGCGATCGTATTAGGTATCGATCCCGGTTCTCGTGTCACCGGTTATGGCGTGATCAGCCAACAAGGTCGCCAACTCACTTATCTGGGGAGTGGCTGTATTCGTACCGTTGTTGATGATATGCCCACTCGTCTGAAGTTGATTTATGCTGGCGTGACGGAGATCATTACCCAATTTCATCCTGATTTTTTTGCCATCGAACAAGTGTTTATGGCGAAAAATCCTGATTCAGCCTTAAAGCTGGGGCAAGCGCGTGGCGCGGCGATTGTTGCTGCGGTTAATCTGGATTTACCGGTATCCGAGTACGCTGCTCGCCAAGTCAAACAAACCGTGGTTGGAACAGGAGCGGCTGAGAAAAGCCAAGTTCAGCATATGGTCCGCACATTGTTGAAACTTGCTGCGAATCCTCAGGCCGATGCGGCTGACGCATTAGCCATTGCTATCACGCACTGCCATCTCAGCCAAAATACCCTACGAATGGGCAATGATCAGCTGACGTTAGCACGAGGCCGGATCCGTTGAGCCGTATTTTAATGCGAGCAAGTTAACTGTTATGACAGGCTGGATATTCATCCAGCCTTTTTTATGCTATAAACAGCCAATTATGTTTGTACACAATGTTATTAAAGTGGCAGAACAGCAGCAAATGAACATGCCCTCGGGCCAGTGAAAATTGCGTATTTGTCGGTTGCTTTAAAGACGACGTTTTTGGGTAAGGAGAGATTCACGTGATAGGGCGCCTCAGAGGTATCATTTTGGAAAAACAGCCGCCGCTAGTGCTGCTGGAAACAAACGGTGTTGGCTATGAAGTCCAACTGCCCATGACCTGTTTTTATGAGCTGCCCGAGCTGGGGCAAGAAGCCATCATCTTTACCCAATTTATCGTCCGCGAAGACGCGCAACTCTTGTATGGCTTCAATAATAAGCAGGAGCGGGCGCTGTTTCGTGAATTGATCAAAGTTAACGGCGTCGGGCCGAAATTGGCACTAGCCATTCTTTCCGGCATGTCAGCACAGCAATTCGTTTCAGCCGTAGAGCGCGAAGATATTACCACATTGGTGAAATTACCCGGCGTTGGCAAGAAAACCGCAGAACGTTTGGTTGTTGAAATGAAAGATCGCTTCAAAGGCTTGAATGGTGATTTGTTCAACAATACCGGTGATATTACCTTACCTGTATCCACTTCTGCGCAAGTCTCTGATGCAGATAACGAATCTGAAGCGGCTTCAGCGTTGGTTGCTTTAGGTTATAAACCTCAGGAAGCTAGCCGTTTGGTCAGCAAAATAGCCAAACCGGGTGCGGATTGTGAAACGTTGATCCGTGATGCCTTACGTGCAGCATTATAGATAATGAATTTATAGGCTAAAGTCATTGGCGTTGCGGCTAGACAACCACAAAAGGCTGCGAACTTCTCTGTAGCACCAAGCACGATGGATATAAAGAGGTAGATGATGATTGAAGCAGACCGTCTGATTTCAGCGGGTGTTATCAGTGATGAAGAGAGCCTTGATCGCGCTATCCGCCCGAAATTGTTGGCTGAATATGTCGGGCAACCCCATGTTCGTGAGCAAATGGAAATCTTCATTCAGGCGGCAAAACAGCGTGGTGATGCACTTGATCACGTGCTTATCTTTGGCCCTCCGGGCTTGGGTAAAACGACATTGGCAAATATTGTCGCTAATGAGATGGGCGTGAGTTTGCGTACCACCTCCGGCCCTGTGTTGGAGAAAGCGGGCGACTTGGCGGCGATGTTGACCAACCTAGAGCCGCACGATGTATTGTTCATCGATGAGATCCACCGTTTGTCACCCGTCGTAGAAGAAATTCTGTACCCTGCGATGGAAGACTACCAGTTAGACATTATGATTGGTGAAGGTCCAGCCGCACGCTCAATCAAAATCGATTTACCTCCTTTTACCCTGATAGGCGCAACAACGCGTGCGGGTTCGTTGACGTCACCGCTGCGTGATCGCTTTGGTATCGTGCAGCGCCTCGAGTTTTATCAGGTGGCTGATTTAGAACATATCGTCTCTCGTAGTGCTAAGTGTTTGGGATTGGATCTCACTGCTGAAGGCGCGCACCAACTGGCGCGTCGTTCGCGAGGAACTCCGCGAATTACTAACCGTTTGTTACGTCGTGTACGCGATTTTGCTGAAGTACGTGCAGACGGTGCCATTAATGGTGATATTGCCATGCAAGCATTGGATATGCTGAATGTGGATGCCGAAGGCTTTGACTTTATGGACCGTAAGCTCTTGCTGGCCGTGATTGATAAGTTTATGGGCGGCCCTGTGGGCTTAGATAACCTTGCGGCTGCCATTGGTGAAGAGCGGGAAACCATCGAAGACGTATTGGAACCTTATCTAATCCAACAAGGCTTTATCCAGCGCACACCCCGTGGGCGAATTGCCACCAATCACGCTTACAAACATTTCGGTATTACGCGGGAAGAATAAAACACAGCGGATAAAGGTGGGGTGTGATTCGTTTCAAGTGGGAAGGGAACCATTAAAAACGGGGGCTATTGTGATAGCCCCCGTTTAATCAAATCATTATCCACGTGCTTTTTGTGACAGACTCAGTACGAACATCGCCGCAGCGCAAAGCACCACTGATGGCCCTGCTGGCGTGTCATATAAAGCAGAGAAAGTTAAGCCGCCAGTCACCGCAATCATACCGATACCAACTGCAATGCCCGCCATTTGTTCAGGTGTGCGGGCAAAGCGACGAGCTGCAGCAGCAGGAATGATCAGTAATGAAGTAATAATCAGAGCGCCAACAAACTTCATCGACAGCCCTATCGTCAGGGCGGTGACTAGCATCAGCAGCATCCGCACTCGCTCCAAGTTAACCCCATCAACATGAGCCAGTTCAGGGCTGACAGTCATTGACAACAAAGCACGCCACTGCCAGCAAAGCACCCCTAATACCACTATCACACCCGCTGCAATAAGCCAGATATCACTTAGTGTGACGGAAAGCAGGTCGCCAAATAGGTAGGCCATTAAATCGACCCGGACATTGTGCATTAGGCTAACGACCACTAAACCCAGTGATAACGCACTGTGAGCCATGATCCCTAATAAGGTATCAACCGCAAGCTGTGGACGGCGTTCGAGCCACACCAGAATGAGTGCGAGTACCATCGTCATAACGATCACGGCGTAAAATGGGTTCACATTGAGCAGTAAACCAAAAGCGACCCCCAATAAAGAAGCGTGAGCTAATGTATCGCCGAAATAGGACATCCGCCGCCAGACGACAAAAGAACCGAGTGGGCCAGCGGCAGTCGCCAAGAGAATACCGGCTAACCAACCTGGTAGTAATAACTCAATCATGCGTCACGGCTCCCACTGCTTTTCAAAATAATCTTTCCGTGCAAATCGTGGCGATGGTTATGGTGATGGCGATAAACGGCGAGCTGTTCAGCACCGCGATGACCAAACATAGCAATAAATTCTGGGTGGGTAGAAACCACCTCTGGTGCGCCTGAGCAGCAGATATGTTGGTTAAGGCACAATACCTCATCGGTTTTTGCCATCACCAAATGCAAGTCGTGCGACACCATCAATACAGCGCAGCCTAATTCTTTACGCAATTGCTCTATTAAGTCATACAGTGCCAGTTGACCATTAACATCAACACCTTGCGTTGGTTCGTCTAACACTAATAACTGTGGCCGATTGAGTAACGCGCGCGCGAGCAGTACTCGCTGGTTTTCACCACCGGATAATTTCTGCATCGGTTGGTCCAACAAATGTGCGGCATGAACACGTTTCAACGCTGGCAGGATATCGGCTTTTTTGACACCGGGCTTCAAACGCATAAAGCGGCTGACGGTGAGCGGCAATGTCGCATCAAGATGGAGTTTTTGCGGCACATAACCAATGCGTAAACCCGGTTCACGAATCAAACTGCCGCTGGTAGGGGCAATCAAACCAAGCACAACGCGAACCAGTGTCGATTTACCGGCACCATTCGGGCCAAGCAAGGTCAGTATCCTTCCAGGACGCAGAGAAAGAGAAATATCATTCAGTACCCGCCGGTTACCAAAAGTGACGGATATTTTATTTAGAGTTACCAAAGTGGACATTATGATTACGTTTGCAGAACCGAGTGAATGTTATAATATTACGCTTTACTCAACTAAACGTCGAGAATTCGTATTATGTTACATAAAAATAAGTGGCTGAAGCGGGCCATGCTAGCCAGTGCAATTATCATCGCAAATCCATTTAATATTGCCTCAGCAGCGGTCGTTACATCAGTACGGCCATTAGGTTTTATTGCTTCAGCCATCGCAGAAGGCGTGTTACCGACCGAGGTTTTATTGCCTGATGGCGCTTCTCCGCACGATTATGCGCTTCGTCCATCGGATGTCCAGCGGTTACGCAGTGCTGAGCTGGTTATTTGGGTTGGACCGGAAATGGAAGCCTTTTTAGCTAAACCACTTTCTCAACTAGCTGATAATAAACAGATTGCGCTATCTGAGCTTCCCTCGGTTATGCCATTGTTAATGAAAGGCGATGAACATGACGAGCATGAAGGTGAAGAAGCAGGGCATGACCATGATCATGCTAAAGATAGTCACGATGATGGGCACCACCACGGCGAATATAATATGCATATTTGGTTATCGCCAACCATCGCAAAACAATCTGCAATCGCGATTCACGACCGATTATTGGAACTTATGCCGCAAAATAAGGACAAACTAGATGCTAACCTGCGCCGATTCGAGGATCAATTAGCGCAAAATGAAAAAAATATTGCTAATATGCTAAAGCCTGCCCAAGGTAAGGGATACTTCGTTTTTCATGATGCCTATGGCTACTTTGAAAAACACTTTGGCTTGAGCCCGTTAGGGCATTTTACAGTCAACCCCGAAATACAACCTGGTGCACAGCGTTTACATCAAATTCGAACACAGTTGGTTGAGCATAAAGCGGTATGCGTTTTTGCTGAGCCACAATTCAGGCCAGCCGTCATTGATGCCGTTGCCAAAGGAACAGACGTTCGTTCAGGAACGTTGGATCCGTTGGGCAGCGGTATAGTATTAGGTCAGGACAGCTATGTGAACTTCTTGTCTCAGTTGTCGAACCAATACGTGAGCTGCCTGAAGTAAGATTAAAAGGATACTTATAAGTGCAGCAGATAGTCCGAACTATCACCCTTGCGTATAGCAATCTCCCTCGGCCCCATCGCGTTATGCTGGGGTCGTTGACTGTTATGACACTGGCCGTCGCGGTTTGGCGGCCTTTTGTATATAACCCAGAGCATGAGCCGATCGCTAAAAGTGTGGTACTGGATACCGCCCAACCCCGCATTTTATTGCCCGAAGCCAGTGAACCTATCGATCAACCAACACCTGATGATGAAATCCCGCAAGACGAATTAGATGCTAAAGATGTCAGTGAAACGGGTGTCCATGAGTATGTTGTCTCAACAGGGGATACGTTGAGCAGCATTCTGACTCAGTATGGTATTGATATTTCAGATGTATCCTTGCTTGCGACGCAAAACCGTGATCTGCGTAACTTGAAGATTGGGCAGCAAATCTCTTGGACAGTGAATGATGCCGGTGATTTGCAACGTCTGACCTGGGAAGTCTCTCGCCGTGAAACACGTGTTTATGACCGTGTTGGTAATAATTTTAAAGAGACGAAAGAGCTACAAAAAGGTGAGTGGAGCAACAAAGTTCTAACGGGAAGCCTTGATGGCAGTTTTGTCACCAGTGCGAAGAAAGCAGGTTTAACCAATTCTGAGATTCGCGCAGTGACTAAAGCATTACAGTGGCAGCTCGATTTTGCGAAGTTGCGCAAGGGCGATCAATTCTCGGTCTTGATGTCTCGCGAAATTCTAGATGGTCGTAGTGAGCAAAGTCAGTTGGTTGGGGTGCGTATGCGCTCCGGAGGCAAGGATTACTATGCTATCCGTGCCGATGACGGTAAGTTCTATGATCGCCAAGGTTCTGGTTTGGCCCGTGGTTTTATGCGTTTCCCCACATTGAAGCAATTCCGGATCTCGTCTAACTTCAATCCTCGTCGCCTTAACCCAGTAACAGGGCGTGTCGCACCCCATAAGGGTGTAGATTTTGCGATGCCGGTAGGGACACCAGTACTTGCTGTCGGTGACGGTGAAGTGGTTATTGCAAAACGCAGTGGAGCGGCGGGGAACTATGTGGCGATTCGCCATGGTCGCCAATACACCACACGCTATATGCATTTGAAGAAATTACTGGTGAAACCTGGGCAGAAAGTTAAACGCGGTGATCGTATCGCGTTGTCAGGTAATACCGGTCGTTCTACAGGCCCGCATCTGCACTATGAATTCTGGATGAACCAGCAAGCAGTGAATCCACTGACTGCGAAATTGCCACGTTCGGAAGGGTTAAGTGGTAAAGACCGCAGTGATTATCTGGCTATCGCTAAGCAGGTTATTCCACAACTGCAATTAGATTAATGTTGATCCAGTAGCCGTTAGGCTACTGGATTGTCTATATCTGATGCCAGTCACCCTGTAGACTCAAAAAATAAAATCTATTATTAGTCCACTCGAAAATTCCAAGAGTTCTTCCATGCATAAAGAGAAAAACGACGCTGCTGGTTTTATTCCGGTATTTAAAAAGTCTTTCCTGCACCCACGTTTTTGGGGCGTGTGGTTAGGGACGGGCTTAATGGCGGGAATGGCGTATGTGCCGCCGAGATTTCGTGATCCCTTGTTGGCCGGCATTGGCCGCCTTGCGGGGAAGTTCGCTAAAAGCGCCCGTCGTCGCGCCCGTATTAATCTGCTTTATTGCATGCCGGATCTGCCAGAAGCTGAACGTGAGCATATTATTGATCAGATGTTTGCGACGGCTGCGCAACCACTAATGATGATGGCTGAACTCTGTTTTCGTGACCCTAAAACAGTCTTATCCCGCGTCCATTGGCACGGATTAGATATTTTGGATGGGCTACAGCAGCAGGAACGTAATGTTATTCTGCTGGTACCTCATGCCTGGTCGATTGATATTCCAGCAATGTTGTTAGCCGAGCAAGGTAAACCGGTTGCAGGTATGTTCCACCATCAGCGTAATCCGCTGGTGGATTATTTGTGGAATAGTGCGCGCTTGCGGTTTGGTGGGCGTATCCATGCAAGGGAAAGCGGTATTAAGCCATTTATCAGCTCAGTGCGTCAGGGATTCTGGGGCTACTATTTGCCAGATGAAGACTATGGTCCTGAACAAAGTGAATTTGTTGACTTTTTTGCTACTTATAAAGCGACACTCCCTGCTGTCGGGCGTTTAATGAAAGTCTGCAAAGCGGCAATTGTCCCGATGTTCCCCGTTTATAATTATCGTGAACATCGCCTCGATATTTATATACGTCCCCCGATGGATGATTTGGCGGACGCTGATGATGCCTACATCGCTCGCCGGATGAATGAAGAAGTTGAAATCTTGGTTAAGCCGAACCCAGAGCAATACACTTGGATTCTTAAACTGCTGAAAACCCGTAAGGAAGGCGAGATTGAGCCTTATGTTCGCAAGGATCTTTAATGCCATCTCGTTAAGCGCCCGCAAGGCCCTTTAGCCTAAATGAGATAATTGAACATAAAAAAACCCGCCATTAATCAGCGGGTTTTTTATTCATTAAGGCTTAAAACTGATTATTCAACGCGAATGATGCGGCTAGTATTGGTGGTACCAATCGTCCCCATGACATCACCTTGTGTCACGATAACCAGATCACCAGAAATCAGGAAGCCTTTATCTTTCAGGCGATTCACCGCTTCAGTCGCAGCCATAACACCATCAGTGTGGGTATCGCAGTAAACCGGCGTCACACCACGGTAGATGGCCGTTAGATTTAAGGTGTGGTCATGACGAGACATTGCAAAAATCGGTAAACCGGAGCTGATACGGGACATCATCAGTGCAGTACGACCCGATTCGGTCATCGCGAGAATAGCGGTGATGCCTTTGAGGTGGTTTGCTGCATACATGGTCGACATCGCAATAGCTTCTTCGACATTGTCGAATTGCACATCCAAGCGGTGTTTTGACACATTGATACTCGGGATTTTTTCTGCGCCCAGACACACGCGTGCCATCGCGGCCACTGTCTCTGCAGGATACTGACCTGCTGCGGTTTCTGCTGAGAGCATGACGGCGTCGGTACCATCTAACACGGCGTTTGCCACGTCCATGACTTCAGCACGTGTTGGCATTGGGTTGGTAATCATCGACTCCATCATTTGAGTCGCGGTGATCACCGCACGGTTAAGCTGACGCGCACGGCGAATCAGTTTTTTCTGGATACCGACTAGCTCTGGGTCACCAATTTCGACACCCAAGTCACCACGAGCAACCATCACGACATCAGACGCTAGAATGATGTCATCCATGGCTTCGTCTGTTGCTACCGCCTCAGCACGTTCAACTTTCGCCACGATTTGCGCGTTGCAACCTGCATCACGGGCCAGACGACGAGCATAGTGCAAGTCTTCGCCTGTACGTGGGAAAGACACAGCCAAGAAATCGACACCAATTTTAGCGGCAGTGATAATGTCAGCTTTGTCTTTTTCTGTTAGCGCTTCTGCAGACAGGCCACCACCGAGTTTATTAATGCCCTTGTTATTGGACAGCGGGCCACCCACGGTGACTTCAGTGAAGACTTTCATGCCCTGAACTTCAACAACTTTCAGTTGTACCCGACCATCATCAAGCAGCAAGATATCGCCAGGGACTACATCAGCAGGCAGGCCTTTATAATCGATACCGACCTTGTCTTTATCGCCTTCGCCTTTTGCCATGTTGGCATCGAGCAGGAATTTATCGTGCACATTCAGGAAAACTTTTCCTTCCTTAAACGTAGACACACGGATTTTAGGACCTTGCAAATCGCCAAGAATAGCAACATGACGCCCTAAGCGAGCGGCAATTTCACGGACTTTATTGGCCCGCAACTCATGATCTTCAGCACTACCATGGGAAAAATTCAGGCGGACTACGTTTGCACCAGCGGCAATAATCTTTTCCAGATTATTGTCGCGGTCCGTAGCCGGCCCCAGTGTAGTAACAATCTTGGTCCTTCTGAGCCGTCTGGACATCTCTTACTCCGTTGACTGATGAAGCATGGTGTTGTTAAAACAGCGGATAATGAATCCGATAGTAAAATGTCATTCAGTTACAAATTTTACGACGAAACCTATTCATGTTTTACGACGAAAGTTTGTCATGTATACGACAAAATAGTGTCATGCATGTTACCCGCTTGCAGATGTAATACGATTAATTCACAAAAAACAATCGAATTACCCAGTGAGCTAGTGTTAAGCATACCGGCTCTGGTCGTATTTTCCTGAGCCAAAGTGACGACTATTCTTCAATAATACGTCAAATTGTTACGGCAGAAGATGCGCTAACACAATACAAAGTGACTTCTCTGCCAGATACTTTTCTTGCCATTACCGCTATTCGCCACTGTTGACGCGCGGTAAACCTTTATCAAAACGTGACTCTTTCAATGCGTCTTTAACTCGTTTCAGGTTATCTCTGAACTTTGCCCCTCGGCGCAAAGTAAACCCCGTCGCTAAGACATCAATTAAGGTGAGCTGAGCAATGCGTGACACCATCGGCATATACACATCGGTGTCTTCTGGTACGTCTAGCAGCAGCGACAATGTTGCCTCATGTGCCAGTGGAGTATCGCGTGAGGTGATGGCTATCACGGTGGCATCGTTTTCACGGGCTAGGTGAGCGAGCTCCACCAAGCTTTTTGTGCGGCCGGTATGGGAGATTAATACCACCACATCACCTTCACTGGAATTCATGCAACTCATACGTTGCATCACGATATCATCAAAATAAATTACTGGAATATTGAAGCGGAAAAATTTGTTCATCGCGTCATGGGCTACAGCAGCCGATGCACCAAGGCCAAAGAAGGATATTTTCTTCGCTTGCGTTAACAAATCAACGGCCCGATTAATGGCGGTAATGTCTAAATTGGTTCTCACCATATCCAGACTAGCCATAGTGGATTCGAAAATTTTGCCAGTGTAAGCGGCTACACTATCATCTTCTTCAACATTTCGATTCACATAAGGTGTGCCATTAGCCAGACTTTGCGCCAAATGAAGTTTAAAATCAGGGAAACCTTTGGTGTCCAGTCGACGGCAAAAACGGTTTACCGTTGGTTCGCTGACGTTCGCCATTTTGGCGAGAGTGGCGATACTAGAGTGGATAGCGGTTTGCGGGGAGGCGAGGATCACCTCGGCGACTTTCCTTTCTGATTTGCTCAGGAGGTCCAGATTATTTTGGATATTTTCCAGCGTATTCATATAACGAGAGTCACCCATGGGTTTTACCGATTTCATTTAAAGGAGAAATCTATGTCGGTTTAATGAAAATATACTACGAGCTGGGACCCGTTGGCAGTGGCATCTGGTTGGATGTGAGGCTTTTTCACCAGAATATGACCTGTGTCTAATTTTCATAATGGTAAATCGTAGTCAAAAACGTCATAAAATTACATTTTTAAGTTGCGCCGCCTGATTTGACGCGGCTTGGCGCCTGAATGGATGTTTTTTAACCTTTTTTGACCTGCTTTTATCTGGGTTTACTGGCTATAGCCAAAGAGAGTACATTAGTAATGTAAGAAAATTACAAATATCCTGCAACGAGGAGAATAACATGGCGGTAATTAATACAGCCCAAGCAGCCCAGGCGTGTGATCTGGTGATTTTCGGCGCTAAGGGAGACTTGGCTCGCCGCAAACTGCTGCCTTCCCTTTACCAATTAGAGAAAGCGGGTCACATCCACCCTGATACTCGGATCATCGGCGTAGGCCGTGCCGAATGGGATAAAGACGCGTACACAGCCGTGGTAAAGGAAGCCCTCGATACCTTTATGAAAGAGAAATTGGATGATGAATTGTGGCAAAAGCTCAGTTCACGCCTCGATTTCTGTAATTTAGATGTCAACGACAGCAAGCATTTTGCCAAGCTAGGCAAAATGTTAGACCAAAAAAATCGTACCACTATTAACTATTTCGCCATGCCACCCAGCACCTTTGGTGCGGTTTGCAAAGGGTTGGGCGAAGCGGGGCTGAATAAAGAGCCAAGCCGAGTCGTCATGGAAAAACCACTGGGGACGGATTTAGCGTCTTCACGGGTGATTAACGATCAGGTCGCCGAATATTTCAACGAGTGTCAGGTCTACCGTATCGACCACTATTTGGGGAAAGAAACGGTATTGAACCTGTTGGCACTGCGGTTTGCTAACTCATTGTTTGCCTCCAACTGGGATAATCGCACCATCGACCATGTGCAGATTACAGTTGCAGAAGAAGTTGGGATTGAAGGGCGCTGGGGCTATTTTGATCAAGCTGGCCAGATGCGTGACATGATCCAAAACCATCTGTTGCAAATTCTGACCATGATCGCCATGTCACCGCCTGCGGATTTAAGTACCGACCGTATCCGTGACGAAAAAGTGAAAGTGCTGCGATCGCTGCGCCGTATCGATCACACCAATGTGCGTGAAACCACTGTACGTGGCCAATACACGGCAGGATTTGTGCAAGGCAATAAAGTGCCTGGCTATCTGGAAGAAGAAGGAGCCAACAAGAGCAGCAACACTGAGACGTTTGTGTCTATTCGCGTTGACATCGATGACTGGCGATGGGCTGGCGTGCCGTTCTATCTGAGAACAGGTAAGCGCTTGCCAAGTAAATGCTCTGAAGTCGTGGTCTACTTCAAAAATCCTGCGCTGAACTTATTCCGCGAGTCCTACCAACAACTGCCACAAAACAAGCTGACCATCCGTTTGCAGCCAGATGAAGGCATTGAAATCGAAGTGCTGAATAAGGTACCGGGTCTGGAACATAAGCATCGTCTGCAAACCACCAAACTTGACCTCAGCTTCTCTAAGACTTTCAACGAGCAGCATCTCGCAGATGCCTACGAGCGTCTGTTGCTAGAAACCATGCGTGGGATCCAAGCACTGTTTGTTCGTCGTGATGAAGTCGAAGAGGCTTGGAAGTGGGTAGACTCCATCATGGATGCATGGGCTGCTGATAACGAAGCGCCTAAGCCGTATCAAGCTGGCACATGGGGGCCAGTGGCATCCGTTGCCATGATTACCCGTGATGGCCGTTCTTGGAACGAGTTCGAGTAGGCTACTCGTCCTAACAAGTTACGCCACCTCCCGTAATTTAGGTGGCGTGCCACCGCCAAGGAAGCAGGGCGGGCAGCTAGGGGCAGGAAGCCCGCGCAATAATAAAGAGCTGTTAGCTGGCTCGCACTCTGATTCTTTATGGCAGGCGGAAAGCATCTGTGAATATTCTGCGTGCCATATTTCAACTGGCACCTTCGGGTGAGTACATGCCAATCGGCATAAGTGGAGATAACAACTGATGAAAAGCTGGAAAACGAGCGCAGAACAGATCATGACCGCAGGCCCCGTTGTCCCGGTGATTGTGATTAACAAGCTTGAGCAAGCTGTACCTTTGGCAAAAGCTTTGGTAGCAGGCGGCGTTCGGGTATTGGAAGTGACGCTGCGCACCTCTTGTGCTGTTGAAGCCATCCGCGCCATCGCCAAAGAAGTCCCAGAAGCGATTGTGGGTGCAGGCACAGTGCTTAACCCGCAGCAGTTAGCTGACGTCGTTGACGCTGGTGCCCAGTTTGCCATCAGCCCAGGGTTGACGGATGAATTGCTTAAAGCGGCCACTGAAGGTGATATCCCACTAATCCCAGGGATCAGTACAGTTTCAGAATTAATGCTTGGTATGAGCTATGGTCTGCGTGAGTTTAAATTTTTCCCGGCTGAAGCAAATGGTGGTGTTAAAGCATTGCAAGCGATTGGCGGCCCGTTCTCCCAAGTGCGCTTCTGCCCAACCGGTGGCATTACACCGAATAACTACCGCGACTATTTGGCGCTAAAAAGCGTCCTGTGTATTGGCGGATCTTGGTTGGTTCCTGCGGATGCGTTGGAAAATGGTGACTATGCGCGTATCACTGAATTAGCGAAACAAGCTGTTGCGGGTGCTACCGCATAATTGACTCACTCCCGAAGTTGAAGAGTTAATCCCAGCAACGTGAGCAGTAAAAGGCAGGGTTTCCCCTGCCTTTTATACATTATGTTTTAGCAAGCACCTTTATCTTCCCAGACCTTGCTCCAACCCGTACCGTTGCCGGTAGTGTCAGTCACAGCATCATCACCGGGTATGTTGTCAGCAGCAACCCACCACTTATTGATATAAATCCGCCCATTGTTACTCACTTTTGTCGGTTCACCATAGGCTTTCTGTTCCCATGATGGCGCACTACATTGTTGAGGTGTGATGGGGTTGGATTCGATGACAGATTGCAGTTCGTCTTTAACGGCGACATCGCATGGGCCCTTATCTTCCCAAACTTTACCCCATCCTGTGCCGTTGCCAGTTGTGTCTGTTTGAGCAACATCACCAGGCATAGCAGTAGCGGATACCCACCATTTATTCGTGTAAATGCGGCCATTTTTGCTGATGGTAGTCGGCTCACTGTAAGCTTTTGCCTCCCAAGAGGGCACATTGCATTGAGCTACCGGCTTAATTTCTTCCACAACTTGCTCAGCTTCAATGGTTTGGTCCACATCTCCTACTTCACCATTTAAAAATTGACTACCATCATAACTCTCCAAATATTCCCAATATTCATTACTGGTCTGATTGGAAGGGAAATACCAATATGAGCGCGTTTTTAGTCGGTAATAGTCACGGGTATGAGTTAATGTATTGTCGGATTGATAATAAGTGCCAACAACACCTTTAGGTGATGCATCGTTCCAAAGATTAATGTCTCCTTCTATTTGGTAACGTTGCTTGATGACATCGTTAAAAGCGTCACGAAACGATATATTGTCACCCGTGGTTTTCAATCGAGTCGAGCTGGCTAGCCTCATTGCCATATTATTGTTATCGGTCACTGTAACTGGAATTGATAACATCGCATTTTGAAGTACGTTATGAGGCGCACGCAGGGTGATCTCATGGCCTCTATCCGTAATCACTTGAACGCCGGACGGAATATCCCAGCGGTAAGTCAGCGCTGAAGCATCTCGGTTAGTCACATCGACAGATACGCTGAATATATCCCCTGCATTGACCGTGTCAGGGAGGCGGACATCACCAGTCATATTCTGCTCAGTCAGTGAGTAAGTGTGAGCAATATTAGTGTCGGTATTCAACCAAATCGGCTTCGTTAACTGAGGTAAATTCATCGCTTCTAATTGAGCGCTTGTATCCTTAGTCGGTTTCAGACCCCAACGATGGAAAAACGAGGTCAGGTTTACGCCCGCAACTCGACTCGTTTCAATCAAAAAGCGCTGCTTTTTTTCATCGTTGTTTTTTGGCTGCTCAGTGGGTGTCATCGTGCGATAACGATCGCCCAGTCGTTGGTAGAAGTCTTGCCCGAAAGTCAGATCCAACTGCCAAAACATAGCCAAACGGATAAAGACGTCTACATCTTCATAAATATGGCCCTTTGACTCCATTAACGCGTAAACACTATCCCAACGCGACTCTGCCTCAAGACGAGATGTTTCGCCTAACGCACGTTGGACATACAAAGAAGTCAGATTGACAGTTGTTTCACCGTCGTTATCAAAAGTCCACGCTCGCATTTGGTAGTGGTGACCTAACTCATGCCATGGTCCCCATGCTTTTTTTAATAGCTCAGTCGTTATCACCTCTGGAATACCCGGCATGTTCGTTTTTAACCAGAAATTCGACGCTGACATGTAACCTGATGTGCTGTCAGACTTACTGGTGAACTGATATTGGAATGGGGTTGCACGATGGGGGAAGGCTCTTTTAGAACTGAGTCCAAATTGTTCTTCGGCGAGATCAACGATGCGGTCCCATAACACGAGTACTCCCTCAGGGTCGGTTGCCTGCTTACGCATATTTTTAATTGGCATGGTGAGGATCATGCGCTTGCCAACCAGTTCAGCAAAAGGTGAGTCGCCATACTTTTTCAAACTTATCTGCCAATCTTCAGCGGTATTCTCACCTAGGATAAAGCGAGGCATTGGCTTTCCGCCTTCGAGCAAATTAATGATGATTTCGCTGCTGCCGGGTTGATTCGTTGCAGCAAAATAAATTGCACCGGCATGCTTAACTTCGATTTCATTAATACCCGGTTTCAGTTTAACAATCTGCTTATCACGGTTTTCATCTTTACCCTTATTGATTGGCACAATCCATAATTCAGGCAACAGATTAATGTCTTCGCCATGATGCTGATATTCAATCTTCAACGTCTCGCTTTTGTTCGCCCAGAAGCCACTGGATTGAGTCGGATGAGATAAGAACTTACGCTTCTGTTGCTCTAGAAAATAAGTGGGAGAACCGTTCTGGACTACCCGAATTTGTCGAGAGGCTTCAAGATGATTGCCAGTTGTTTCAGCTTGTTGAACTGACGGGTTGACTCGAACATCTGAAACGGCCGCGGATAACGTGGATGAGAACCCCAAAGCAAGTAATAAGCTCAGGGCAATAGGTGTAGTACGTAATTTAGGGGGTAACATAAAGCTATCTCCAGATAGCATTCAACTCCAATGAATTACAGTGAAGGCTGAATTAAGTTAAAAAGATAATTTACGGGAGAGGCACTCTAGCGCATCTATCCTTAATTGGGCTGTAGGGCTAAGGCGGGACCAACATAAGTCGAAAAAGGTCACAATTATTAAGGCAGATAAGTGATAAATAATGATTTTAAGGGGGATTTTTAACTTATTTTATAAGGGAAAGAGATAACTTGGGCTCCTTAAAACTTTGTCATCCAACATGGTGTGCCTATTTAACAAACACTTAGCAGCAATAAAGCGGTCGATAGACACGTTTGCTAATTAATATCTGACCCAAGCACATTAGCTCAATGAAAAGTAAACCAACCAGGCGTCACAGGCCAAAAGTGGGAGGATAAGGCTGAATTTTATTTTTCCATATCACTAACTTATTATTTTTAAATCTCTTTTTTAAACTATTTGTCAAATTGATGGTTTGCTTTATAAAATTGGCTGTGGTAAAAATACAACAGTGAATTATTCCAACTTGATGAGGGTTTTAGGCGTATCGCACTGGTTTTTGCTAACAAGTATGTGGCACTAACAGGTGTAGCTAAAAAAAAGAGATATATTATGATTAAAACTAATGGAATTACTTTCAAACCGTCTACCTGCCAACTCTTCCTGTCTGCCATTCTGGCCAGTGAGCATCACTGGTGCAGCGAGCTGTAGCGTCTTTCTTCTTCAGTCGTCAGTAAATTTTTGACAAAATTTATACGCCAAGTGAGTTTCTATTTCTTACGGCCTATGCACGCCTATTCCTGAACTATAGGGCGTCGAATAAGGATAACCGTAATAAATAGACCTTAGCGTGCGTTTGTACCCGTTATTTCAAATTGTTGTACGTTTGCTGCCTTTGTTAAGCCAAAAGTCCGGCTCGAGTCAGCCTATCAGGATTAACAGATTTACCAGCTTCCTACATCTTGAAATCTATCGGGTATCTGTATGTTAGGAGAAGAAAAATGATTTATTGGATATTTTTAGGTTTAGCGATTGTCGCTGAAATTATTGGCACTTTGTCAATGAAATACGCCAGTGTCAGCGGTGAAATGATGGGGCATATCGTGATGTATTTTATGATAACTGGCTCCTATATTTTGCTCGCGCTGGCGGTAAAAAAAGTCGCCTTGGGTGTGGCTTATGCTTTATGGGAAGGGATCGGGATCCTGATTATCACTATTTTCAGCGTGCTGTGGTTTGATGAAAGTTTATCGGCAATGAAAATAGCGGGTTTAGCGACCTTAGTGGCTGGCATCATGTTAGTGAAGTCGGGTACACGTAAACCGAAAAAGCCAAGCGACCAAAACAGGCGTGTAGGTGAGCATCATGCAACAGCTTGAGTTGTACCATATTGCTTTTCTGATTTTGGCGGTCATTCTGGAGATTATCGCGAATATCTTGCTGAAAATGTCAGATGGTTTTCGCCGCGTGTGGCTGGGTATCTTATCGTTACTGTCGGTATTAGGGGCATTTAGTGCTTTGGCACAAGCGGTAAAAGGCATTGAGTTGTCAGTAGCTTATGCTTTGTGGGGCGGTTTTGGTATTGCCGCAACAGTGGCTGCCGGTTGGATTCTATTTAACCAAAGGCTCAACTATAAAGGCTGGATAGGCTTGGCGTTGCTACTGGCTGGAATGGTCATGATCAAGCTGTCTTGATATCGACGGTATACTGTAAGTTACATCGGAAAGTCAGTTGCAGGGGAAATGCCCCTGCAACACTCATGGCGACAGAATAATTTTTGACTTTTGCCCGTAAGAGGCAGAAAACTAGATTGCTGCAATGATCTTAATTTCAACTTTATAGTTCGGATTCATCAATTTGGCCTCGACGGTACAACGTACCGGTGCATTGCCATCAACGACCCAAGCGTCCCAAGCTGCATTCATCGCAGCGAAATCTGCCTTATCCGCCAAGAAAATGGTGGCATCTAGAATCCGACTTTTATCAGAACCCAGTTGGTTCAATATCATATCGATAGCAGCCAAGGTGTTGGCCGTTTGCGCAGTGGCATCAGCGTCCAAATTTTCCGGCACGCTGGTGTAATAGATGGTGTCGTTGTGAACTACCGCATCAGACCAACGTTTTTCTGGATTAATTCGCTCAATACTCATTTTCGCTCCCTTGCATCAATGTCAATCTCAGTTGTTGGCGTAAGGGTAGCATAGCTTGTGGCGAGAATGTGTGGTCGTAGGGCGATAGGATTGGCATAATCAGCGCTGATTTCGCCCGGAAGAGACAGAGTGATAGACGATTTTGCAACAGATGGCGTATTAGCGCAGGCCATTACAGGTTTTAATCCCCGAGAATCCCAACGCCTGATGGCTGCGGCTATCAGTGAATCTATTGATGCCAAGCAGCAATTGGTCGTAGAGGCGGGCACCGGCACGGGTAAAACATTTGCCTATTTGGCACCGGCATTACGGGCTGATTGCAAAGTGATCATTTCTACCGGCTCTAAAGCGTTGCAGGACCAACTCTATTCTCGCGATCTGCCGACAGTTGCCAGTGCGTTAAAATACAAAGGGAAGTTGGCTTTACTGAAAGGGCGCTCAAACTACCTTTGTCTAGAACGTCTTGAGCAACAATCATTAGCTGGTGGCGAGTTGGCCAGTGAGACATTGGTCGATTTGGTTCGTTTGCGAGGGTGGTCGGCGGAAACTGTTGATGGCGATATCAGCACTTGTGGACAAGTCGCGGAGGACAGTTTCGTCTGGCCATTGGTCACTAGCACCAATGATAACTGTCTGGGCAGCGACTGCCCGTTGTATAAAGAGTGTTTCGTGGTGAAAGCTCGGCGTAAAGCGATGGACGCTGATGTTGTCGTGGTTAACCATCATTTATTTCTGGCCGATATGGTGGTCAAAGAGAGTGGTTTTGCTGAGCTAATTCCCACCGCAGATGTGATGATTTTCGATGAAGCTCATCAAATCCCTGATATTGCCAGTCAATACTTTGGTCAGCAGCTCTCCAGCAGGCAACTGATGGATCTGGCGAAAGACATTATTATTGCTTATCGCACAGAAGTACGGGATTCCGCACAGTTGCAGAAAAGTGCTGACCGGTTGTCGCAAAGCACCCAAGACTTCCGTTTGGTGTTGGGCGACCCCGGTTATCGTGGCAATTTACGTGATGTCATGGAGCAACCTGCTATTCAACGTGCGTTGTTGCTGCTCGATGATGCGCTAGAACTCTGCTACGACGTCATGAAATTGTCATTGGGGCGCTCAGCCATGCTAGATGCGGCCTTTGAACGTGCCACAGTTTACCGTAACCGCCTTAAACGTTTAAAAGACGTCACAATGCCAGGTTACAGCTATTGGTATGAGTGCAATTCACGCCATTTTGTTTTAGCGCTGACGCCGCTTTCTGTCTCTGACCGTTTTCGCGAATTAATCGAAGAGAAACCGGGAACCTGGATTTTCACCTCCGCGACGTTATCTGTTAATGATCAATTGTCGCATTTCACCACTCGATTAGGCCTGACGAACGCTAAAACTTTGCTGTTACCCAGTCCATTTGACTATGCCAATCAAGCCTTGCTCTGTGTTCCGCGTAATCTCCCTTCCGCTAATGAGCCAGGTGCTGCACGAAAATTGGCGGTCATGCTCAAACCGCTGATTGATGCGAATAAAGGACGTTGTTTCTTCTTATGTACTTCTCATCAGATGATGCGAGGGCTGGCGGAGGAGTTTCGCGCCAGTATGACCTTACCGGTATTGGTTCAAGGTGAAACCAGCAAAGGTCAGTTACTGGCGCAGTTTGTGGCGGCAGGTAATGCTTTATTAGTGGCCACCAGCAGTTTTTGGGAAGGGGTGGATGTGCGCGGGGATGCATTATCTTGCGTTATCATCGATAAACTACCATTCACCTCACCAGATGATCCTTTACTAAAAGCTCGAATTGAGGATTGCCGGTTACGTGGGGGGGACCCGTTTAACGATGTGCAATTGCCTGATGCGGTCATTACGCTAAAACAAGGGGTGGGGCGTCTGATTCGTGACATTGATGATCGTGGGGTATTGGTCATTTGTGATAATCGGCTAGTGATGCGGCCTTATGGCGCAATGTTCCTTAATAGTCTGCCGCCCGCCCCCCGAACGCGTAACTTGGCGAAAGCCATCGCTTTTCTCCAGCAGCGCAAGCCAGATTAAGCGAGCAAGGGCAAAGCGAGGAAGGGTGTGCTATCATGCGCGCCCTGTGTTGAATTCATATTTTTTCCTGCCGAGGTTGGCATGTCCACGCGAATTTTAGCGATCGATACCGCAACAGAAGCTTGTTCAGTTGCACTCTGGAATAACGGCGACGTTCATGCGTTGTTCGAGCTTTGTCCACGGGAACACACCCAACGAATTTTACCGATGGTGCAGCAAATTTTAGCTGAATCGGGCATTGCTTTAGGCCAGCTTGATGCACTCGCTTTTGGTCGTGGCCCTGGTAGTTTTACCGGCGTACGTATTGGTATTGGCATTGGGCAGGGACTGGCACTGGGTGCAGATTTGCCAATGATTGGGGTATCCACCTTACAAACTATGGCGCAAGGGGCATTTCGTCTCGCTGGCGCTTCTCGAGTGTTGGCTGCGATAGATGCTCGAATGGGTGAGGTTTATTGGGGGGAGTTTGAGCGAAATACCGAAGGGCAGTGGCTTGGTGATACGACTGAAGCGGTGATGACGCCAGCACAGGCGCAGGTTCGCGCTGAAGTGTTGAGTGGTCATTGGGCAACGGTCGGCACGGGTTGGCAAACTTACCCAGATTTGATTAGCGGTGAGCATTTGTTGTTGGCTGATGGTCAAATGGTTTTGCCTCACGCCGAAGATATGCTGCCTTTGGCACTGTCATTATGGGCGAGTGGAAAAGCCGTCAGCGTGGAAAATGCTGAACCAGTATATTTGCGTAATGAAGTGACTTGGAAGAAATTGCCTGGCCGTTAAAAGTGTGTTGTTCCACATTTACCGATTGAAAATAATGAGCTGAGCAACTTGTTATCGGAATTAGAGTCTAAAATATCAGAATAGCTAATGATAATAGGGCGTACAGACTATGATGATAAAAACATCGATAACTCAATCGACAAATCATAAAAACCGTAAATGGAGACGAGGTTTTCTGGGCTTGGGGGCTCTATTACTGTCTGGTTGTGTGACGATCCCGCCTGCGATTCAGGGTACGACAGCCACGCCACAGCAAAATCTTAATTTGGTTCGAACCGATCCAACGGTCTTTGTCGGTCAAGAAGCGCGTTTTGGTGGCACGGTCATCAGTGTAGCGAACGAGGTACACCGTACCCGCCTTGAGATTTCAAGTGTGCCGTTAGATTCTGGTGCCAGACCTATTTTGGGTGAACCTTCGCAAGGGCGAGTGATTGCCTATGTGAATGGCTTCCTCGAGCCAGCCGATTTCCGTGGTCATCTCGTCACGGTTGTCGGGCCAATTACCGGTGTTGAAGAAGGTCGCATTGGCAAGACGCCCTATAAGTTCGTCGTGATGAATGCCACAGGGTATAAGCGTTGGCATATTGAACAGCAAGTGATGATGCCACCTACTATGGGGCCATGGGGCTACCGTCATCCAGATATGTGGGGACCAGGCTGGGGATGGTACGGTCCCGGTCCAATGCCAATACAAACTATCGTGACTGAATAGCGCGATTTGTTTAAATGGTGATATGAAGAAGATAAGGCGCTGAATATAGCGCCTTTTTTATGTGTGTCAGAGTACGGGACTTAGTTGAAATAATTATAAAATCAATCTGTTAGGTTTTATTACATGAATGTAAAATATTAACCAGTTGATTTTGTTAGATATTAATGAGTGACTGTCGCCACCTTAGTCTTATCTGGAACTATGGCACAAGAAAATAGTGATGTATCTCCCAACCTTAAAATTGTTTAAAAGCAAACTGGTACGCTGAGTTAAAATATTGTTAAAGTTCTGGTGTAAATTTGGGTCTTTCTTAGCGACCAATAACAATTTCAGGAGTACTACCTTGGAAAAAGTATGGCTAAAGCGTTATCCGGCAGATGTTCCCGCAGAAATAGACCCGGATCGCTATTCTTCTTTGGTGGAAATGTTTGAGAACGCAGCGTTGCGATATGCGGACCAACCTGCATTCATCAATATGGGCGAGGTCATGACTTTCCGTAAATTGGAAGAACGTAGTCGTGCTTTCGCTGCTTATTTGCAGCAAGGTTTGGGTTTGCAAAAGGGTGACCGAGTCGCTTTAATGATGCCTAACCTGCTGCAATATCCTATTGCTCTGTTTGGTATTTTACGTGCAGGCATGGTTGTAGTGAACGTTAACCCGCTCTACACCCCACGCGAGTTGGAACATCAGTTGACGGATAGCGGCGCTGCGGCAATCGTTATCGTCTCTAACTTTGCTCATACGCTAGAAAAAGTGGTTTTTAACACCCAAGTTAAACACGTTATTTTAACGCGTATGGGCGATCAATTGTCCACAGCGAAAGGGACGCTAGTGAATTTCGTGGTGAAATACATTAAGCGGCTCGTACCCAAATACTATTTACCGGATGCCATTTCTTTCCGTACTGCGTTGCAAAAAGGCCGACGTCTACAATACGTTAAACCGGATGTCATCAACACTGATCTGGCATTTTTGCAGTATACCGGCGGTACGACCGGTGTCGCGAAAGGGGCGATGTTAACTCACCGCAATATGCAATCAAATTTGGAACAGGCAAAAGCAGCTTATGCGCCCTTGCTCCAGCCTAGTCATGAATTAGTGGTCACTGCGTTGCCGCTTTACCACATTTTTGCGTTAACAATGAATTGCCTGCTATTTATTGAATTAGGCGGACGTAGCTTACTGATCACCAACCCGCGAGATATTCCCGGATTGGTGAAAGAGCTAAGCCATTATCCCTTCACCGCCATGACGGGAGTGAATACGCTATTCAATGCGTTGTTAAACAACGAAGAATTTCACAAGCTAGATTTTTCCACACTACGGTTATCGGTAGGTGGCGGTATGCCAGTCCAGCAAGCCGTGGCTGAACGGTGGGAAAAGCTCACTGGGAAGCATTTGCTCGAAGGTTATGGCTTGACCGAGTGTTCGCCATTAGTGACGGGTAACCCTTATGATTTGAAACATTACAGCGGCAGTATTGGTTTGCCAGTCCCCTCAACAGATGTTCGATTGGTCGATGATGAAGGCCAAGAAGTGGCATTCGGTGAGCCGGGTGAACTATGGGTGCGTGGCCCACAAGTTATGTTAGGCTATTGGCAACGGCCAGCCGCCACAGATGAAGTCCTAAAAGACGGATGGCTAGCGACAGGTGATATCGCGACACTTGATGAACAGGGTTTCTTACGCATTGTCGATCGTAAGAAAGACATGATTTTGGTTTCAGGTTTTAACGTCTATCCCAATGAGATTGAAGATGTCGTCGCGTTGCATTCAAAAGTGCTGGAGTCTGCGGTCATTGGCGTGCCTAATGAGGTTTCCGGTGAGGCAGTGAAACTGTTTGTCGTGAAAAAAGATGCGTCACTGACACAGGAAGAACTGCTAACCCATTGCCGTCGCTACCTTACTGGGTATAAAGTACCGAAAATAGTAGAATTCCGTGATGAGTTGCCGAAATCGAATGTCGGCAAGATTTTACGAAGGGAATTGCGTGACGAATTGGTTATGAATAAGTCTGGCGATCAAGACGCAGCTTAACGTAACAGCATCACCCAATCATTATCCACAACGCCGGTCATCACCGGCGTTGTTGTGTTTGCCATATATAGCCGCACTTGCAAAAGAGCGGGTATAACGACCATGAGAATGACGTTTTGAATTATCAGTTGATCACGACCAATAGTGCGTTGCAGCAAGTCTGCGAACAAGCCCGGAAACATGCCCATATCGCGCTGGATACAGAGTTTGTCAGAACACGCACTTTCTACCCTCAGTTGGGCCTGATTCAACTGTATGACGGTGAACAACTTTCACTGATTGACCCTTTGCCAATTACCGAATGGCAACCTTTTCGCGAATTGCTGCAAGATTTGAATGTAGTGAAATATTTGCATGCTGGCAGTGAAGATCTTGAGGTGTTTCTCAATGCCTTCGACGGGATGCCAACCCCGATGATCGATACTCAGGTATTAGCTGCTTTTACTGGGCGCTCGCTTTCTTGCGGTTTTGCGATGCTGGTCAACGAATTTGAAGGTGTTGAATTAGATAAAAGTGAATCACGTACTGATTGGATCGCTCGTCCATTAAGTGAAAAACAGTGTGATTACGCCGCCGCTGACGTTTTTTACTTGTTACCACTCGCCGCCAAATTAGTGGAAGCAACAGAAGCAGCAGGGCGTATGGATGCCGCAAAAGATGAATGCCTGCTGTTATGCCGCCGTCGCAGTGAGACTCTGGACCCTGAATTAGCCTACCGTGAAATCACCAATGCTTGGCAGCTACGAGGCCACCAGTTAGCGTGCTTGCAGAAGTTGGCATCTTGGCGCTTGCGTCAGGCCCGTGAACGTGATCTGGCGGTGAATTTCGTGGTGCGAGAGGAAAACCTCTGGCAGGTGGCTCGTTACCAGCCAACCTCGCTGGGTGAGTTGGATTCGCTGGGGTTAAGCGGGCAGGAGATTCGCTATCATGGGCGTACTCTGCTTGCACTGGTTGCCGAGGGCAATGAAGTACCTGATGACCAACTTCCACCACCAGTGGCTAACTTGATCGACCATCCTGGCTATAAGAAGGTGTTTAAGGATATTAAAGCATTAATATCGGCTGTCAGTGACCGCTCAGGGCTGAGCAGTGAATTACTGGCATCACGTCGTCAAATAAACCAATTATTGAGCTGGCATTGGAAGCTCAAATTATCTGATTCTCAGCCTGAGTTATTAAGTGGCTGGCGGGGTGATCTGTTATCTGAAGAATTGATGGAGATCTTACAGCAGTATTAATTGATATTCAGGGTGGGGGACTTATCTCTACTCTGATTAACTCAATTCTTAATTCATCGACATTTGGTGAATAACTAAAATATAGGCCAGGAATTCTCTTCTTTTGTCGAAACGATATATAAAAGCAATAATAAAACTGGACGTATATCCAGTTGTGAAACTTCGCACTAGCAATAAATAAGCAGCAGAAAACAAACACCCCTGTAAATAAATACAGGGGTGAGTTATTGCGAAGACATCATTTAGGTGTTTCTTCCGTTTCCGGTAATGTCACATTAAGTTCGAGCACCGAAATATCATCCCCTTTTTGCTCAAATTGCACATGCAGCATTTCAGGTTCGATTTGGATATATTTACAAATAACCGCCAAAATATCGCGTTTTAAGTCAGGTAGATAGTGGGGAGCACTATCCCCACGACGACGTTCAGCGACGATAATTTGCAGCCGTTCCTTGGCTATATTGGCTGTCGGTTTTTTGCGGGACAGAAAAAAGTCTAACAAAGCCATGGTTTATCCCCCAAAAAGGCGTTTCAGGAAGCCCTTCTTCTCTTCTTCAATGAAGCGGAAGGGGCGTTCTTCTCCTAGCAAACGGTCAACGGTATCGTCATAAGCTTTACCAGCATCTGACTCTTTGTCCAGAATCACAGGCTCGCCTTGGTTCGAGGCACGCAGTACAGACTGGTCTTCTGGGATAACGCCAACCAATGGGATCCTCAGGATATCAAGGACATCTTCCATGCTAAGCATATCGCCGCGATTAACACGCCCTGGATTATAGCGGGTCAACAGCAGGTGTTCTTTAATCGGGTCTTGGCCATTTTCAGCCCGGCGAGACTTAGAAGACAGTATCCCAAGGATGCGGTCTGAGTCACGGACTGAAGAAACTTCTGGGTTCGTCGTGATAACGGCCTCGTCAGCAAAGTACAGTGCCATCAAAGCGCCGCTCTCGATACCTGCTGGAGAGTCACAGACAACGAACTCAAAATTCATTTCGCCAAGATCATTCAAAATCTTCTCAACACCCTCTTTAGTCAGGGCGTCTTTATCACGGGTCTGAGAAGCAGGCAGAATATACAAATTATCTGTACGCTTATCTTTTATCAGTGCCTGATTCAAAGTGGCATCACCTTGAATGACATTAACAAAATCATAAACGACCCGGCGTTCACATCCCATAATCAAATCTAGGTTCCGTAGGCCGATATCAAAATCGATAACCACGGTTTTTTTACCTTTTTGGGCCAAGCCGGTTGCGATAGCCGCGCTTGATGTGGTCTTGCCAACGCCCCCTTTACCCGATGTAACAACAATAATGCGTGCCATGAAATGGATTCCTTGTCAAAAGGGCTTAATTTAAAGGTTGTATAGTTAGTGCATTATCTAGCAGATGTAGACGTGCGGCCTGACCAAAATAGTCGCGCGGGATCTGATCACTCAACCAGTACTGCCCTGCGATAGAGACTAGTTCAGCACCTAGGTGTGTGCAAAAAATCTGGCATTGGGCATCACCGGATGCACCTGCTAGCGCACGGCCTCGCATCATTCCATAAATATGAATATTGCCATCGGCAATTAATTCAGCACCAGCACTGACACTGCTGATAACAATCAAATCGCAATTACGCGCATAAATCTGTTGGCCGGAACGGACTGGTGTATTAATGATTCGTGTCTTGGTCGGCGCGTTTTCCGGTGGGTTGATAACAGGTTCCGGTGCGACTTTTTGGCCTTTCCCCTCACTCAGTAACGGAAGACCTGCACGTGCTATCGCTCTCTTTTGACGCTCATCCTGACAACCACTGATGCCAACAATACGCAGACCTGCTGAGGTGACAGCCTGTTGGAGATCTTTCCAGTTAGCACCGTTAGGTAACGTTGCAACGTTAATCACAACAGGGGCGTTTTTCAGGAATGCGGGTGCTTGATCCACTTTTTCCTGCAATGCCTGACGGATTACCTCCGGTCGCGAATCATGTAAATGAATGACCGAAAGGGTAAAACTACTGCCTTTTAACTCAATTGGCGTTTGTGACATCTATCCTGACTCAGTTTCAGCTACGTTTAATCCCCAGAATATCATTCGGGGGTACAATATTCTGATGTTCCTAAGCATGTTATAGGTAATATAAAGATAAATCTATCCGTATCAATATATTGAAATCTATAGACTACAATGACACCAATCTGATAAGAAATTACAGCATAACTTCTACTTAATCGCTAGCCCTGAACGGCCTATATTTGGTTGATATCACTGTCGTGTTTGGATTGTTTATTTTTTCAACAATTAATTTTTCTCAATACTAAACTGGCGGTATTCGTAAAATTCATCATTTTATCAAACGTCATGATTTATTATCGTGACCGATTGTCTTTTATAAGTACGATCGCCACACCTGATTATTATCGGTTCTATGAAAACTTTGGCAGTATTATTTCGGAGAAATCTCACCGAGTCGTCGACAAATCCCAAGGTGATGAGAGTGTAGTCTGGTTGAGCGTGTTATAATTTTTGGCATCCGTACAATCCTATTATCAAAAACATCCAATAGAGTGCAGAACATGCTTTGTGCTATCTACAGAAGTCCGAAACGGGATCAAACCTACCTTTATATCGAAAAGAAAGATGATTTCTCAAGGGTGCCCGCAGAGCTACTTGCTAGTTTTGGCAAACCCCAATTTGCGATGCAACTTGCGCTAAACAACCGTGAAAAACTCGCGACAGCCGATATTGATAAAGTTAAAAGCGCATTGATTGAACAGGGATTCTATCTGCAAGTCCCACCGCCACCCGAGAGCTTGCTGAAAATGCATTTGGGTGAAAACAACGTGCAATCCTAGTTTAGGTTTCTAGCATTCTCATCTATCCGTTATTTGTTGCAGGTTGCGGGGTTTGGCTAAAATACTTGTCGGCATCACAGGTTAAATTACGGATAGACTTGATTATTGAGTTGGCGTGATAGTATCTGTATGCCATAGTCGTTCGATTGTGGTGTCGCGTCTATCAGGATGTAAATTCAGGAGAGGCAGTATGTATCAACATAGAGACTGGCAAGGGGCTTTGCTGGATTTTCCAGTGAGTAAAGTGGTTTGTGTTGGCAGTAACTACGCAGAGCATATTAAAGAAATGGGGAGCACAGCCTCAGTCGAGCCGGTTTTGTTTATTAAACCTGAAACGGCCTTATGTGATATTCGTCAACCTGTGTCCATTCCCAAAGACTTCGGCGCTGTCCATCACGAAGTTGAGTTGGCCGTTTTGATCGGAACACCGCTAAAGCAAGCCAGCGAAGATAGAGTCGCACGTGCGATTGCGGGTTACGGTGTTGCGTTAGATCTTACGCTACGCGAACTGCAGGCGGGCTTGAAGAAGGCGGGGCAGCCGTGGGAGAAATCCAAGGCATTCGATGGTTCATGCCCGATCTCCGGTTTTATCCCTGTGGCTGAATTTGGTGATGCACAACAGGCGGATTTATCCCTAACTATCAACGATGAAATTCGTCAGCAGGGTAATACTCGCGATATGATTACCCCAATCATTCCGCTGATCAGTTACATCAGTCGCTTCTTTACATTAAGAGCAGGCGATATTGTCCTGACGGGAACGCCGCAGGGTGTAGGCCCAATGAAATCGGGTGATATGCTTAAAATAATGCTGAATGGTAAGACATTGAACACCCGCATCATCTAATAACACCACTGCCGCTTATGCCTTTGGGCTAGGCGGCAAGACTTGCATCTGACCGCTAAAGCGTCTATAACGACCCGCTCATTTATTCACACCGGATACCGATATGTCACAACGTCCATTTTGGCAACAAAAAACACTCGCTGAGATGTCAGATAGTGAATGGGAATCGCTGTGCGACGGTTGCGGCCAATGCTGTTTGAACAAACTGATCGATGAAGACACCGATGAAATCTACTTCACTAATGTCGCCTGCGATCAGCTCAATATCAAAACTTGCCAGTGTCGACACTATGATCGTCGTTTCGAATTGGAAGAAGACTGCATCAAGTTAACCCGCGAAAATCTCGTCACCTTTGAATGGTTACCCCCTACATGCGCATATCGTCTTATTGGCGAAGGGCATGACTTACCTCATTGGCATCCGTTATTAACCGGTTCAAAATCGGCTATGCACGGTGAACGGATCTCTGTGCGTCATATTGCTGTTCGTGAGAGTGAAGTGGTTGACTGGCAGGACCACATCCTGAATAAACCTCAGTGGGCTAGATAACCCGTACCTCTTCATTGGGTTGCTATGGCATACTAACGCCAAAATTTAACCAAGAAACTTAATATAATGAAATATTCAACGTTAGCCGCTGTTATCATCGGCATCTCCGCTACTTTAGGTAGCGTTTCGCATCAGGCCCTGGCGGGTGGAACTTCATTAATCAATCTTGATTGTCAGTTGAAAGACGGCAACCAAATTACTGCGGTATTGGATGGCCCAAATCAGCAGTTGACCATTGATCAGTCCGTATTTCAGTTTGTTAAAGTGAATCCGGAAGGCCAAGGGGAATCACTTATCTTCCAGAAAGCGAACAGCCAAGAGCAAGTTATTGCTTCCCTTAATATCTCTGGGCTACCCATTCGTCTGGCTATTGTTGATGGCGAGCAGGCTAATCAATACACTTGTACCCATACGAAAGCGTAATTTACTTACTGTTAGATAAATATCAGGCTACCTCAGGGTGGCCTTTTTGTTTTTGTGGGTGAGTTCGAATGTTGAATACAAGGTGTCACGCAAGATAAGCACGCGATAAAATAGAAATAAAAAAGGCGCCAAAAAGGCGCCTACAATCGATAAAAATATGTACAGCTATTATCGGCCAAACAGATCGCGTCTTTTCGGCTTCACAAATTGGCTGATCAGTACGAGTACGCCAACCAATAAATAGGCGGCAAAGATCCCGACCAACCATTGGGGCATTTCTAAGGACAGAAATTCCCATTGTTTTACTGAACAGTCACCACTGGCGACAAAGACAGCAGGCACCCATTTATCCAATGGTAACCAAGATGGGAAACTCACAAAGAAGTCACAGGTCGTGAATGGCGAAGGATGCAGTTGTAGCATTGTATGCACCCAAGCGAGCTGAACCCCACGCCATGCGCTGTAGATCCAAACCAAAATAGCTAAATAGCGTAGGGGAGATTTAGGGGCGATAGCACCTAACAACGAAGCACCCAGAATACCGAATAATGCGGCACGTTCGTAAATACACATTACGCAAGGCTGTAGCAACATCACGTGTTGAAAATAGAGCGCAACTAATTCTAATGCAAGTGCAGTCAGGGCCATTAACAGCCAAGCACCGCGCCCTTTAGAGCAGCGGTTAAGGAATTGCAACATATCTTTATTTTCCATGCAGTAAGCAATTGTACCGGCAGTGTAAACCAATTCCTCTTTGCTGCCAGCTACCTAAGAATAAAATTAGCCAAAAATCAGCTATTTCTCGCGCGTGGCAACCTATCACGGGCATGAATTGGACTTTGGGTAACATATTGGATTGTTTTGCCAGCGCATCCCTCCTTATAGCGAGGAGGGTATAGAGCTGGCAGATAGTATAATGCACGTAATTAGTTTGTGATGCTAACCCTAGACAAGATCTGAGGCAAACTTATCCAACCATTTTGTGTCATCCATTCGGTGACGGGCACTAATAGGTATTCCACACCCAATAGACCCACCCCAGTCATCACCAGAGTATAAGGCAGAGCCATGTAAACCATTCGGCCATACGAAAGGCGGATGAGTGGCGCGAGTGCGGAAGTCAACAAGAACAAAAAAGCGGCTTGACCATTTGGTGTGGCAACTGATGGCAGGTTAGTCCCCGTATTGATTGCCACTGCCAATAATTCAAACTGCTGAAGAGAAATAACGCCATGTTCAAATGCCGTTCGAGCCTCATTAATATAAACAGTACCGACAAAGACATTGTCTGAGACAGAGGACAGCAAGCCGTTAAACAGATAAAACAGTGATAACTGAGCTGATGGTGAGGCCCGCAAGACAAATTGAATGATGGGGGTGAATAGGCTTTGCTCAACGATGACTGCGACTACGGCAAAAAATACCGTCAGTAAAGCGGTAAATGGTAACGCTTCCTGAAATGCCTTTCCCAGTGCATGCTCATTTGTGACGCCGCATAGCGAGGTCGCAAGGATAATCACTGAGAGCCCGACTAAGCCGACTTCCGCAATATGAAATGCCAATGCCAGTACCAGCCAAACACCAATTAATGCTTGGGTCAGAAGTTTTACTTTCTCCTGTCGGCTACGTTTGGCACTGTTCTGTTTATCATAATCGGTGAGTACTTGACGAACACGTTCAGGAAGTTCGACCCCGTAACCAAATAGTTTGAACCGTTCTACCAATACACACACCAGCAAACCGCAAACCAGCACCGGTAACGTGACAGGTGACATTCGTAGGAAGAACTCAGCAAAATGCCAACCGGCACTTTTGGCAATGATAAGGTTCTGAGGTTCGCCGACCATGGTCATCACACCGCCTAGTGCCGTCCCCACGCCGGCATGCATCATCAGGCTACGCAGAAATGCGCGGAATTGTTCCAGCGTTTTACGGTTCTCTTGATTGTCTATCCAACTATCATCAGTAATATCTTGATCTGCATGATTCGAGGCAACATGGTGATAAATAGTATAAAACCCCACAGACACGCTAATAACAACGGCGATAACGGTTAAGGCATCTAAGAAAGCTGAGAGAAAAGCGGAGGCGACACAGAAAGCCAATGAGAGAACGATTTTTGAGCGGATATTGAGTAAAAGTTTAGTGAAGACAAACAGTAATAGTTGCTTCATAAAATAGATGCCCGCCACCATAAAGACCAAGAGCAGCAGCACCTCTAAATTATTGGCAATTTCGTCAGCCACTTGATGAGGGCTGGCCATACCAATCGCGATGGCCTGAATGGCTAATAAACCACCCGGTTGTAATGGGTAACATTTAAGCGCCATTGCCAGTGTGAAGATAAATTCTACTACCAGCATCCACCCCGCAATAAAGGGGTTAACAAAGAAAAATACCAGCGGATTAACAATGAGAAATCCGACGATAGCCAATTTGTACCAATCTGGAGAGCCGCCAAGAAAATTCTTGAGTGCAGCTTGTCTTATTGTCATATCCATTGTGAGTTAGGGTCTCCATAAATAATTTTTTATGATGCTATTCATATGCAAAGTTACTTTTTACTTTACGTTCTTCGTCTAAAAGCGATATGTATTGCCTGCCTATCTTTACATCTACACAATTTTTGCAACTTTATGGCAGCTTTTGCCATTTGTTCGATTCAGGCGCTATATCGTATTAAAGTCGTCTGGTATGATGAGCGCATTAAATCGCAAATATTTATTGCTACGGAACGTCAACAATATGGTTATAAAGGCGCAAAGTCCTGCCGGTTTCGCGGAAGAGTATATTATCGAAAGTATTTGGAATAATCGCTTCCCTCCAGGCACCATTTTGCCCGCGGAGCGTGAACTTTCTGAGCTCATTGGTGTGACTCGCACAACATTGCGTGAAGTGTTGCAACGCCTAGCCCGCGATGGCTGGCTCACTATTCAGCACGGTAAACCGACGAAAGTAAACAATTTTTGGGAAACTTCTGGCCTCAATATATTGGAAACGCTCGCACGGCTTGACCATGACAGTGTTCCCCAATTGATAGATAACTTACTGGCTGTTCGAACCAATATCGCGACGATTTTTGTTCGGACGGCAATTCGTAATCATCCAGAAAAATCGCAGGAAATTCTCGCGCAAGCACTGACCGTTGATGACAGTTCAGAGGCGTTCACTGCGTTGGATTACGGTATATTTCGTGGGTTAGCTTTCGCTTCAGGCAATCCGATTTATGGTTTGATACTGAATGGGTTGAAAGGGCTTTATACCCGAGTTGGGCGTTACTACTTCTCTAATCCAGAAGCGCGGAAATTGGCGCTGACGTTCTATCACAAGTTATCGACACTCTGTGATGAAAAAGCCTATGACCAAGTGCTGGATTGTCTGCGTACTTATGGTAAAGAGAGTGGGGCGATTTGGCACAGTATGCAGGGGACTATGCCCAGCGATTTGGCTGATGCCCGCCGTTAGATGAGACGTGCAGCACAATGATATAAAAAGATAAAGGGACAATCATTGTCCCTTTATTATTGGTGCGATATTTATACTTCGCTGTGCTTGATTCGACGAGCTTGCTCGTACCGAGAACCCCAGTATTTACTATCGAGATTCGAGATAGTTACCCCCAGGCTACTGGATGCATGAACAAACTTTCCTTCCCCAATATACACACCGACATGGCTTGTCCGCCTTGAAGTTTTGAAAAAGACCAAATCGCCCGTTTGCAGAGAGTCTTTCTTGATTTTCGCACCTTGTTTCGCCTGCTCTCGGGCATTTCTTGGCAAGCTATGAGCGAATTCGTCTTCAAAAATGCGCTGCATATAAGCAGAGCAATCGATACCTTTACGTGAATTACCGCCGAGCTTATAGCTGACACCTTCCCATTTATCATAATGAGTCAGGATTTTTTTAAGTTTTTCAGTGTCATTATGCGCAGAAAAATCTTGGCTGGGCGTTGGCGTCATCGTGGATGACTGAAAGAATTTTCGTTGAGTATCCGTCGAGGCTGAAGCTGAAAATGTAATTAATGCGGTTAACACCACCATTGAATGAATAAAAATCTTAAGCATATCTACGTCTAAAACAGCAAGTGAATGGCTATCCTTGGTTTATGTGTTCCTAAGTATCCTTCTGGGAGGCAGCATTTTACACATAATCGCTCAAAAATAAACCAATAACTGGCTTTTAATTGAACGCTTAAGAAGTGTGATCACTGTAATACGCTGATCTGTATATGATCCATTCAGAAATAACTGTATGAAATCTGTAAGCGATGTGAAATTGAATTGAAAAGTGCAGGTTATCTGATTGGGGCTTCTGATTTTCACTGATATAAATCCATCAACGTTTAAAGGCTATTTTTGGATTTATATGAAAAAGTATTTATTACTACTGTGTCTTCTACCGTTGATGCCTTTTGGTGCGCAGGCTGGCGTATCACTTGATATCAATATACCTGGGGTTAGTTTGCATTTAGGGGACCAAGATAACCGAGGCTATTTCTGGGATGGCTATGATTGGCGGCCACCGCAGTGGTGGCATGAGCATCGAGGTGGGCACATTGGTGATCGCAATGAACGCGGTTATTACTGGGATGGTGGACGTTGGCAGCCGCCTTCAGCTCAGGAGGGGCATAATCCATTCCGCGGACAGCAGCGCGGGGAGTCCGGTCGAAATGAGCGCGGCGGTCAGGATACTCCATCTCCACGCAACAATCATCATGGCGGCGATAATGAGCGCGCCCAACCGAATAATGTGGGTGGACAGGGACTGCATGGTGGTTCGAATAATCCAGGCGGCGCAAATCACAGCCAAGGTGGGGCAAGTAACAGCGGTCAAAGGAATCAAAATGGCCCTAACAATGGCGGCGGCGAGCAACAGGTTTATCCGCCGCAAAGCAAGGAACAACGTTGATAGTGAATCAATGTTGATAGCAAGAAACCAATAAAAAAGCGCTAATGTTGCGACTAAAATAAGCTGGCAACATTAGCGTTTTCACATCATAAAACGCCCTAATCTTGATGCAAAACTTCCCCTCATCACGTTAACCCCCTACTATCTATGACTAATCATGAAAATCAGACATTTTCAGGTCAATCCTGAGGTCATCCCGAGGATATAATGAAGACCAGTCAGCTATTTTCCGCACTCCAACAACGGCAACGTCAGCGCGATCACCGCTACCTTTTCGGTTTAGTGGCCCTGCTGTTATTAGCGTTAATCATCAGCTTGTGCGCTGGTGATGTTTGGATTATGCCGACTCAATGGCTCAGTGATAGCGGGAAATTATTTGTCTGGCAGTTGCGTTTGCCTCGAGCATTAGCAGTGATGATGGTTGGTGCGAGTCTCGCGGTTTCTGGTGCAGTGATGCAGGCATTATTTGAAAACCCATTAGCGGAGCCTGGTTTACTCGGGGTTGCTAATGGCGCAGGTGTTGCGCTGGTCATGGCTGTTTTGCTCGGACACGGGTTGCTACCTATTTGGTTTTTAAGTGCTTGTGCGATTGCGGGTGCCTTATTGATGACGGTGCTGCTGCTTGGTTTTGCTCGTCGCCGCTTATTAACCAATGCCCGCTTATTACTGGTCGGCGTGGCTTTGGGGATCGTTTGCAGTGCCATCATGACATGGGCTGTCTATTTCAGTACCAGTTTGGATTTACGTCAACTGATGTATTGGATGATGGGGGGCTTCAGTGGCATTGATTGGCGGCAGCAGGGCTTGGTGCTTGCGTTACTCCCTATCGTGGTCTGGCTTTGTTGCCAAGGGCGAGTGCTCAATTATATGTCCTTAGGTGAGCAGCAAGCTAATCAACTGGGTATTCCGTTGCATTTATGGCGTAATTTGTTGGTGTTGGCCATTGGATTGCTGGTGGGAATCAGTGTCGCCTTAGCGGGCGTGATCAGTTTTATTGGATTGGTGATCCCCCATATCCTACGATTGAGCGGTTTAACTGATCAACGTCGGCTATTATTGGGTTGTGCGTTGGCGGGGGGAGGAATACTGCTGTTTGCTGATGTTATCGCGCGCATTGCCTTATTCTCGGCGGAATTACCCATTGGCGTAGTGACCGCCACGCTCGGTTCGCCGTTGTTTATCTGGTTGCTGACACGGGTGAAAAGTGTAAAGTGAGCTGCTGTCACTGCGTCACTTTAGGGTGAATTCACCGGTGTATCATTGCTGAATAAGAGGTTATCTTGATGAGTCATTCAATCTATTCCATCCCAGTCAAAACCATTGATCATCAATCTGTTCAACTAGAGAAATATAAAGGTTCGGTTCTATTAGTGGTGAATGTGGCTTCTCAGTGTGGCCTGACTAAGCAATATGAAGGGTTGGAAAATCTGTATAAAACCTATCATCAACAAGGTTTTGAAGTATTAGGTTTCCCAAGCAATGAGTTTGCAGGTCAAGAACCTGGGAGCGATGAAGAGATAAACGCTTTTTGTCGCGGCACATTTGGTGTTGAATTCCCAATGTTCAGCAAAATTGAAGTGAATGGCCCGCAACGGCATCCGTTGTATCAGCAATTAATCGCCGCCAAATCTGTTGCTATCAAACCCGAGGGCAGTGAGTTTTATCAGCGTTTAGCGAGCAAGGGGCGCGAGCCAAAACAGCCGGGTGATATTTTGTGGAATTTTGAAAAGTTTCTGATTAGCCGTGATGGTGTGGTACTCGAGCGCTTCGCCCCTGATATGACACCAGAAGATCCCATTATTCTTGATGCGATTAAACGCGCACTGGGTCTCCACTAATTTACGGATGAAAATGTTATTTTGATGTTATTGCAACTCAGCCAACTCAATGTAGAACACCGCCTTGCTCCTTTTTCTACTCAGGTAACAGCTGGGTTGCAAATTCATCTGATCGGCCCAAATGGGGCAGGGAAAAGCACATTACTGGCAGCGCTAGCGGGTTTGTTACCCGCGCACGGCGATCTTCTTATCGCAGGCAAACCGCTATCTTGCTATTCCGGACATGAATTAGCTCGGTTAAGGGCCTACTTGAGTCAACAGCAATCAGCACTGACGATGATGCCGGTTTTTCAATACCTTTCGCTGTATCAACCTGCTGGTGCCGAGCCAGAGTCTGTCGCAACAACCATTGGCTATCTTTGTAACCAACTACGATTAACTGACAAATTACCTCGTATGGTGTCGCAACTTTCTGGTGGTGAGTGGCAGCGAGTTCGTTTAGCGGCTATATTTTTGCAAGTCTGGCCAGATATCAATCCAGACAGTCAGTTATTGCTGCTCGATGAACCCTATACTGGGTTAGATGTAGCGCAGAAAGTCGCATTGGATAAATTGCTAAGTGAATTTTGTTCAACAGGTCGCAGCGTAATCATTAGCGCACATGATTTGAACCACACTTTACAACAGGCCGATCAGGTATGGCTAATGGCTCAAGGGAAGGTGCTTGCACATGGGGACACACAGCATGTTATGCAAGCAGAGACATTATCAAGCGTATTTGAGGTGGACTTTCAAATACACAGCTTTAATCAACAGAATTGGATTATGACAAATAAGGTTTGATCGTTACTTTTGTTAATTTATCAATAGTAGGCATTAAAAATTATATATTGATAATTTCGCGTATGAATCTAATAGTTTCCTTTTCAACACTTCCGCCACGCTACAATCAATTAAATCCCTTGTTAGATAATATAATTACTTTAGTTATCACTATGATTTTACATATTAATTTGTCTTTTTTGGAATTAAGTCTATGGCAAAAAATATATCGACTAAATAAACCGTTCTTAAGGTTTATCTAAGGTTGATGCACTAAACTTTCCCCAAGTCAGCCGCGAATCTATCTGAGCAACGTTTAGTTTTCGTTAACTTATTCGGGCCTATAGTTGCCGATAGCTTAAAGTGTCTTAGGGATTTATTAATGCAGAATTTTTTGCCTTTCTCTCGTCCCGCAATTGGTACGGATGAAATTGACGCTGTTGTCAGCGTCCTCGGTTCTGGGTGGATCACCACAGGCCCACAGAATCAGCAATTAGAAACCGATTTTTGTACCGCATTTGGATGCAAACATGCGGTGGCGGTATGTTCTGCCACTGCGGGTATGCACATCACCCTGATGGCATTAGGGATAGGCCCTGGTGATGAAGTCATTACGCCTTCTCAGACGTGGGTTTCGACGCTGAATATGATTGTGCTGCTTGGCGCTGAACCGGTCATGATTGATGTTGATCGCGACACATTAATGGTCAATGCGGCTGAAGTTGAAGCCGCCATTACATCAAAAACTAAAGCCATTATTCCGGTACATTACGCGGGTGCCCCTTGTGATCTTGATCCTTTACGCGCCATAGCTCTGCAACGGGGAATTCCACTCATTGAGGATGCGGCTCACGCTGCTGGTACAAGGTATAAGGATCAATGGATTGGCGAGAAGGGCACGGCTATTTTCTCTTTTCATGCCATCAAAAATATGACGTGCGCGGAAGGGGGCTTAATTGCGACCGATGATGACGAACTCGCCACAAAGGTTCGTCAACTGAAGTTTCATGGCTTAGGCGTCGATGCCTTTGACCGCCAAATTCAAGGCCGTAGCCCACAAGCTGAGGTCATTGAACCAGGCTATAAGTACAATTTATCTGATATTCACGCGGCTATTGCTGTTGTCCAGCTACAACGCTTACCTGAAATCAATGCCCGTCGTCAGGCATTAGTCGCTCGTTATCATGCCGCACTTGCGGGTTCACCTCTGCAACCACTGGCAGTTCCTGATTATTCCCACCAACACGCTTGGCATCTTTTCATGGTTCGCGTGGATAAAGAGCATTGTGGTATTAGCCGGGATTCACTGATGGCCCAGTTGAAAGAGTGTGGGATTGGGACGGGTCTCCATTTCCGCGCGGCACATACCCAAAAGTATTACCGCGAACGTTATCCACATCTACACCTACCGAATACCGAATGGAACTCGGCCAGATTATGCACATTGCCCCTTTTCCCCGACATGCAGGACAGCGATGTTGATCGGGTGGTTGATGCACTCACAACGATTATGGGGCCATACCGTGTCGCAAAATGAAGCAATCAAGAAAGTCTCAATTGTTATCCCTGTTTATAACGAACAAGAGAGCTTGCCAGCGTTAATCGAAAGAACGTCGGCTGCCTGCCAGCATCTGACTCAACCTTACGAAATTATCTTGGTTGATGATGGCAGCAGTGATAGCTCTGGCGATATCCTGACAGCCGCGGCGAATGAGCCTGATAGCTGCATTATTGCTGTTTTACTTAATCGTAATTACGGCCAGCACTCGGCGATTATGGCTGGATTTAATCAAGTCAGCGGCGATTTAGTGATAACACTGGATGCTGATTTGCAAAACCCACCAGAAGAGATCCCCCGGCTAGTGACGGTGGCGGAAGAAGGCTATGACGTGGTTGGCACGGTTCGATCGAACCGTCAGGACTCGCTGTTCCGTAAAACGGCCTCCCGCATGATCAACATGATGATTCAACGCGCCACAGGGAAGTCGATGGGGGACTATGGCTGCATGCTACGGGCATATCGCCGTCATATTGTTGAAGCGATGTTACACTGTCACGAACGCAGTACCTTCATTCCTATCTTGGCAAATACTTTTGCTCGCCGTACCACTGAGATCACTGTCCATCACGCTGAACGTGAGTTTGGCGACTCGAAATACAGCCTGATGAAACTGATCAATTTGATGTATGACCTGATCACCTGCTTGACGACAACGCCTTTGCGCTTGCTCAGCCTAGTGGGCAGCGTCATCGCTCTTTCGGGGTTCACACTCGCCGTCTTGTTAGTGGTTTTACGCTTGGTCTTTGGCCCCGAGTGGGCTGGCGGCGGTGTCTTCACGCTGTTTGCTGTGCTGTTCATGTTCATTGGTGCCCAATTCGTCGGAATGGGGTTACTTGGCGAATATATCGGCCGTATTTATAACGATGTACGTGCACGCCCACGTTACTTTATTCAGAAAGTGGTCGGCGGTGAGCAGACCGAAAATAATCAGGAAGTAGAAAAATGAAAGCGATTGTATTTGCCTATCATGATATTGGCTGTGTAGGACTAAAAGCGCTCGTTGAGGCGGGTTATGATATTCAGGCGGTATTTACCCATACTGATGATCCTAATGAGAATCGCTTTTTCTCGTCAGTCGCGCGAGTCGCCGCTGATTTAGATTTACCGGTATTTGCACCGGAGGATGTTAATCACCCGCTGTGGATTGAACGCATCCAGCAATTGCAGCCTGATATTATTTTCTCTTTCTATTATCGCAATATGCTTTGTGACGATATTTTGTCGTCTGCCCCACGGGGCGCGTTTAATTTACATGGTTCGCTCCTACCGAAATACCGCGGCCGTGCGCCAATCAACTGGGCGTTGGTCAACGGAGAAACTGAAACCGGTGTGACACTGCATCAAATGGTTAGAAAAGCGGATGCTGGCCCCATTGTCGGTCAACATAAGGTCACTATTAGCGATACAGATACCGCAATAACGTTACACGAGAAAATGCGTGAAGCATCCCAAGAGCTGTTACGTGATTTGCTGCCAAAAATGAAAGGCACATCACTGCACTTTACTCCTCAGAATGAAGCTGAAGCCAGCTATTATGGGCGTCGCACTGCCGCTGATGGTGAAATTCAGTGGCATAAATCGGCTTTTGCTATCAATAATTTAGTGCGTGCTGTGACGGAACCGTATCCCGGTGCTTTCAGCTATCTGGGGCAACGTAAATTGATTATTTGGCGTGCCCGCCCGCTGGATATTGCACACGAAAAGCTCCCCGGCACGGTACTCTCCACATCACCACTTGTTGTTGCCTGTGGTGAAGGTGCATTGGAGATTGTCACTGGTCAGGGGGAAAGTGGTCTGTATGTTCAGGGCAACCGTCTCGCATTAGAGATGGGGATCGTGGCTGATGTGCGTTTAGCGAATAAGCCCAGCAAAACATTGAAAAGACGTACGCGGGTGTTGATTCTTGGCGTGAACGGCTTTATTGGTAACCACTTAACCGAACGTTTATTACGCGATGACCAATACGAAGTTTACGGGCTGGATATCGGTTCGGATGCCATTAGCCGCTTCCTCAATAACCCTTATTTCCATTTCGTGGAAGGGGATATCAGTATCCATTCTGAGTGGATCGAGTACCACATCAAAAAATGTGACGTTATCTTGCCATTAGTGGCAATCGCCACGCCTATCGAATATACCCGTAACCCATTGCGTGTGTTTGAATTAGATTTTGAAGAAAACCTGAAAATTGTGCGTGATTGCGTTAAGTACAATAAGCGTATTGTCTTCCCGTCCACGTCTGAAGTTTATGGCATGTGTGACGATAAAGAATTCGATGAGGACACTTCGCGGCTGATTGTTGGCCCTATCAATAAACAGCGTTGGATTTATTCTGTATCCAAACAACTATTAGATCGTGTTATTTGGGCCTACGGCGCGAAAGAAAACTTAAAATTCACCTTGTTCCGTCCTTTCAACTGGATGGGGCCACGGTTGGATAATCTGGATGCAGCACGTATTGGCAGCTCTCGCGCTATTACACAGCTAATTTTGAATTTGGTCGAAGGCTCACCGATTAAGCTGGTTGATGGTGGGGCGCAAAAACGCTGCTTTACCGATATTCATGATGGTATCGAAGCGTTGTTCCGGATTATTGAGAACCATGACGGGTGCTGTGATGGTCAGATAATTAATATCGGCAATCCAACCAATGAAGCGAGTATTCGTGAGCTAGCTGAAATGCTACTGAACAGTTTCGAACAACATGAATTACGTGGTCACTTCCCGCCATTTGCTGGTTTTAAAGATATTGAAAGCAGCGCCTATTATGGGAAAGGTTATCAAGATGTGGAATATCGTACGCCGAGTATTCGTAATGCTCGCCGCATTTTACATTGGCAACCTGAGGTCGCTTTGCAACAGACCGTCGCTGAAACTCTTGATTTCTTCTTGCGTGGCGCGGTACTTGAACAGAGCGAAACTCAAAAGGACGATTATCACGTATGAAGAAAGTTGGCCTGAGGATTGATGTTGATACCTACCGTGGAACCAAGGAAGGCGTACCGTCATTACTGACTGTTTTGGAAAAATACGGGGTTAGCGCCAGTTTCTTCTTCAGTGTTGGGCCGGATAATATGGGGCGCCATTTATGGCGCCTTTTCCGACCGCGCTTTCTGTGGAAAATGCTGCGCTCAAATGCTGCCTCGCTTTATGGTTGGGATATTTTGCTGGCGGGCACGGCTTGGCCAGGTAAAAAAATCGCAAAAGATCTGGGGCCGGTCATGAAAGCGACACTGCAGTCAGGTCATGAGGTCGGTTTACATGCCTGGGACCACCAAGGCTGGCAGGCGCGTGTTGCATCGTGGTCGATGCAGCAACTGACTGAACAAGTACAATTAGGTGTAGATGCTTTACAACACAGCATTCAACAGCCGGTGACTTGTTCTGCCTCTGCGGGGTGGCGGGCAGATGATCGTGTGCTCGCGGTAAAGCAGCCATTTTCTTTTCGCTATAACAGTGATTGCCGGGGCACGCATCCTTTTCGTCCACAATTACCGGATGGCAGCTTAGGCAGCGTACAAATCCCTGTCACGTTACCTACCTATGACGAAGTTGTCGGCAGCGAGGTCCGTGCCGAAGATTTTAATGATTTTATTATTGCTGCTATTTTGCGTGATCAAGGTGTTCCGGTTTATACCATCCATGCAGAAGTTGAAGGTATGTCTCAGGCCGACATGTTTGAGCAGTTATTGCTGCGAGCAAAAAAACAAAATATCCAGTTTTGTCCTCTCAACGAACTTTTACCTGAGAATCTGGATTCATTACCCGTGGGTAAAATTGTACGTGCAGCCTTTCCTGGACGAGAGGGTTGGCTAGGATGTCAGACTGAGATAAAGGGTGTGGGATGAGTGTGTTAAAAAGAAGTGGGGTAGTACTGTTATCGCTATTTTTTGTGCTGGTTTATCTATTACCCGTCAATAGTCGCTTATTTTGGCAACCTGATGAAACACGCTATGCAGAAATAAGCCGTGAAATGTTGCAACGTGGCGATTGGATTGTGCCGCATTTGCTGGGTATTCGGTATTTCGAAAAGCCGATTGCGGGATATTGGTTTAATAATATTAGCCAGTGGATATTCGGTGACACCAATTTTGCCGTTCGTTTTGGTTCAATTTTTAGTACTGCGCTAAGTGCGATATTGGTTTATTGGTTAGCCAATTTGTTATGGCGTAATCGCTCGACATCCGTATTAGCAACATTAATTTATCTCTCTATGTTGTTGGTGTTTAGTATTGGGACTTATGCAGTTCTTGACCCCATGATTTCATTGTGGCTCACCGCGTCGATGGTCTGCTTTTATCTCACGTTAAGAGCAACAACCTCAGCACAGAAAGTCGGGGCCTATTTGTTGCTTGGCCTTGCCTGCGCGATGGGGTTCATGACCAAGGGCTTTCTGGCGTTGGCCATTCCCGTCATTTCTGTGCTGCCGATTGTCATACAGCAAAAACGAGTCAAAGAACTGCTTATTTTTGGCCCACTGGCGATACTGAGTGCGGTACTACTCAGCCTGCCATGGGCCTTGGCGATTGCCCAACGCGAACCCGATTTTTGGCATTACTTCTTCTGGGTTGAACATATTCAACGGTTTGCCGAGCAAGATGCGCAACATAAGGCGCCAATCTGGTATTACCTACCGATTCTATGTCTTGGTGTTTTACCGTGGTTGGGATTATTGCCAGGTGCGCTTCTCAAAGGGTGGCGTGAACGCGTTACGCGACCAGAATTGTTCTTTTTACTCAGTTGGGTACTGATGCCATTTCTATTTTTTAGTGTGGCAAAAGGTAAATTACCGACCTATATCTTGCCATGCATGGCACCGCTTTCATTGCTAATGGCGGCCTACGCGACAGATTGCGCAAATAGTCTGCGCATGCGAGCATTAAAAATAAACGGCATGATAAACCTCGTCTTTGGGGTGGTCTGTGCATTAGCCGTCTTAGTGATTGGCGTAGGGCTAGTCAATCACTTGGTGGCTTATGGGCCGCAAGAAAACCTCAAAGTGGCTCTAGGTGTGCTTTCCTTTGCTGGATGGGGGCTGGTGGGGTTCATTACGTTGCGCCATAACGCCCGTCACTGGCGCTGGGCAGCGGCATGTCCATTGCTGTTCATTCTGCTGGTTGCTTACCTTATCCCGCAGCAGGTGATTGATAGCAAACAGCCACAAAGTTTTATTCAGAATAATATCGATGAGCTAAAGGGGAGTCGCTATGTTCTCACTGATAGTGTGGGTGTTGCCGCAGGATTAGCATGGGAACTGAAACGTAGCGATATCCTGATGTTCAATGAGAAGGGCGAGTTAAAGTATGGGTTGAACTACGCTGACAGCCAAGATCAATTCGTCAGTGGTGAAGAGTTCAGCCAATGGCTGGCGCATGCAAGGCAACAAGGTGACGTATCGCTAGTGGTACAAATGTCTCGCGAGGGGGAAATTCCTGCTAATTTACCTGCGGCAGATAAGGTTAACTTGATGAATCGGTTGGCTCTTTTGTGGTACAAAAAATCACAATGACAAGCTACCTGCTTTTGGTCATGGTCAGCTTATTGACCTGTGCGGGCCAGTTGTGTCAAAAACAAGCTGCGCAATGTTGGGAGCAGTCTCATGAAACGAGGCTGGCTCTGACATTGCGTTGGCTTGCTTTGGCCGTGTTATTACTCGGTTTGGGGATGTTGCTGTGGCTACGTTTACTGCAACATCTGCCGCTGAGTGTCGCTTATCCGTTACTCAGTTTTAACTTCGTGTTGGTCACACTGGCTGCGCAGCTTTTTTATGGCGAAAAGGCAACGCTTCGCCATTGGTTGGGAATCGCTGCCATTATGTTTGGCATTCTGTTAATAAGTTGGCATTGATGAAAGGTTATCTGTGGGGAATCGGCAGTGTGGTATTGGTGACGGTAGCCCAATTAATGCTGAAATGGGGCATGATGCACACACCATTGATGTCTTTGGCTGATATCAATGCGGAGTTCTTAGCGCGTCATCTTACACAATTATTCGCAGTGACCTTGGGGCTGACAGGGTATGCTTTCTCAATGATGTGCTGGTTTTTTGCCTTAAAATACTTGCCTCTCAATCGTGCTTACCCGCTACTCAGTCTCAGCTACGCACTGGTTTATTTGGCCGCGGTGTTACTGCCTTGGTTCAATGAGCCTGCAACGCTACTGAAAACGATCGGGGCAGGTTTCATTCTATTGGGCATCTGGTTGGTCAATTCAAAACCGCTCAAAGTCGATTAAAGCCATTATCTCATTCATATAACTTGTTTTTTCCGCACTCGATAGCTAAATTAGCCCTAATGATGCCTGTTGCTAGCCAGATGTCCCGCCGTATATCTCGTTGTCCGGTGAATTGGCTGAGCCCTTACCCTTGGTGGAATATCGATGCGGATGCGTTTCTGGATCTTTCTGGTCAGCATGATTCTAGCCGGTTGTAGCAGCCATGCTCCGACACCAAGTGGTCATTTGTCTGATTCTATTGTAGTGGTTGCCAAACTGAACGAGCAACTGCGTCAATGGGAAGGCACGCCTTATCGTAATGGTGGATTGGATCAGCGCGGCGTTGATTGCTCTGGATTTGTTTACCGTACGTTCCGCGATCGTTTTGATATGCAATTACCCCGCACGACAGTGGCGCAAACCACACTCGGGACGAAAGTCTCTCGTGATGAGTTGATGCCCGGCGATTTAGTCTTTTTCAAAACTGGTAGTGGTCAGAATGGCTTACATGTCGGTATTTACGATACCAATGATGAATTCATTCACGCCTCAACCAGTAAAGGCGTTATTCGCTCATCGCTAGAAAATGTGTACTGGAAACGTGTCTACTGGCAAGCGCGCCGTATCTAAGTAGGATATTGAATCGATAGGCTGAACCTGAAGATATCGGCACGGGTTATGTTATCTTAGTGGCTGCCTATTTTGGTTCGGAGCCGCGTTTATGTCATCCCTTCGCTTACTCATTTCTGACTCTTATGACCCTTGGTTTAATTTAGCGGTAGAAGAGTGTATTTTCCGCCAAATGTCCCCAGATCAGCGGGTACTTTTTTTGTGGAGAAACGCGAATACCGTGGTCATCGGACGCGCCCAGAATCCGTGGAAAGAGTGCAATACTCGGCGTATGGAGCAAGATGGCGTGAAGTTGGCGCGTCGTAGCAGTGGCGGCGGGGCCGTCTTTCATGACTTGGGCAATACCTGTTTTACCTTTATGGCGGGTAAACCGGAATACGATAAAACCATATCCACTCAAATTATTCTCAATGCACTGTCCTCATTGGGCATTCAAGCAACGGTTTCCGGCCGTAATGACCTCGTGGTGATCAAAGAAGATGGCGAGCGTAAAGTGTCGGGTTCAGCTTATAAAGAAACCAAAGATCGAGGCTTCCATCATGGCACACTATTGCTGAGTGCTGATCTCAACCGTTTGGCTGATTACCTCAATCCCGATCCAAAAAAATTGCAGGCGAAAGGGATTACCTCGGTACGTTCTCGAGTCACCAACTTAGTGGAGCTGTTACCGGGGATCGACCACCAGCAAATTTGTGCAGCCATTGAACAGTCATTCTTCGATTATTACGATGAGACAGTCGCCGCAGAAATTATCTCGCCACAAGCTTTGCCTGACCTACCAGGTTTCACTGAGCAATTTGCCAAACAGAGCAGTTGGGCATGGAATTTCGGTCAGGCGCCAGCTTTTAGCCATTTGGTCGATACCCGCTTTGCTTGGGGCGGAATTGAGCTACATTTTGATGTATTACAGGGCGCAATCGATCGCTGTCAAATCTTTACTGACAGTTTGAATCCAGCACCATTGGAGGCATTGGCAGAACGCTTGCAAGGTGTGGCATATCAGCCGGATGCCATTCACGCTGTATGTGAACAATTAAGCGATGATTTCCCTGAGTCGCAATCTGAGTTACAGCAAGTTCGCCACTGGTTGGTGGAGGTATTACGGTAATGGCCTCAGATAATATTTCTAGCTCGAATAACACGCCCGAGTTCGATAATGCCCCACAATTTAATAACAGCTATGCACATCAATTGCAGGGTTTTTATACGCCACTAACCCCCACGCCATTAAAAGGCGCGCGGTTGCTCTATCATAGTGAGCCATTGGCGCAAGAACTGGGGTTAGATGCCAGTTGGTTTAGTGGCCCCAAAGCGACTATATGGTCGGGCGATGCGGTTTTACCCGGTATGGACCCGTTGGCGCAAGTCTACAGTGGTCACCAATTTGGTATGTGGGCGGGCCAGTTGGGTGATGGACGCGGTATCTTGCTGGGGGAGCAGCAACTCAGTGATGGCCGCAGCATGGATTGGCATTTGAAAGGTGCGGGTCTAACCCCCTATTCGCGAATGGGAGATGGCCGCGCCGTGTTGCGTTCTGTGGTCAGAGAGTTTTTGGCCTCAGAAGCCCTGCACCATTTGGGGATACCGACCACCCGAGCATTGACCATCGTCACCAGTAATCATCCTGTTTATCGCGAGCAACCAGAGCGCGGTGCGATGCTATTGCGGGTGGCTGAAAGCCATGTGCGTTTCGGCCATTTCGAGCATTTTTATTATCGGCAACAACCTGAGCAGGTTAAGCAACTTGCTGACTACGTTATTGCTCGCCATTGGCCGCAGTGGGTAGGGCAATCAGAGGTTTATCTATTGTGGTTTACCGACGTCGTCAAACGCACTGCGCGTTTAATGGCCCACTGGCAAACCGTCGGTTTTGCCCATGGTGTGATGAATACCGATAATATGTCGATTCTGGGTATCACTATGGATTATGGCCCATTCGGTTTTCTTGATGACTATGTCCCTGGTTATATCTGCAACCATTCCGATCACCAAGGTCGATATGCGTTCGATAATCAACCCGCTGTTGCGCTATGGAACTTGCATCGATTAGGTCAAGCGCTGTCTGGCTTGATGTCAGTACAGCAATTAGAGTTGGCACTAGAGGCATATGAGCCGGAGCTTATGGCCGCTTATGGTCAACAGATGCGTGCTAAGTTGGGCTTTACTGAAAAAACCGACCAAGATAATGATGTGTTGACGGAATTATTGAGTTTAATGATCAAAGAAGGTCGCGATTATACACGCACGTTCCGGTTGTTGAGCGAGGTTGAAGTCAATTCGGCGCAATCGCCATTGCGGGATGATTTTGTTGATAGAGCTAGCTTTGACAGTTGGTACAAACGCTATCGTTCACGTTTGAAACAAGAATCGGCAGAGGATGCTCAGCGTCAGTTGCTCATGAAAGCCGTGAATCCAAAGTATATATTGCGCAATTATTTGGCTCAGCACGCGATTGAGCACGCTGAAAAAGAGGATATACAGCCATTACAGCGTTTACATCAGGCGTTGCAGCAACCTTTCAAAGATCAACCTGAGTTTGATGACCTTGCTGCTTTACCGCCCGATTGGGGAAAGCATCTGGAAATCTCTTGCTCAAGCTAATATTCGCTAACGCTACACACTTCAGATGACTAAATGCAGTGATATGACTTAATACAGTGATAGAACAGAAGCTTATTGAGGGACCCATTGGGCCTTTTGTTCTGCTCTATCACTGCGCGAGTTAAAATCGGCTACTAACAGCATCGGCCAGTAAGCTCAATAGTTGCTCGGTATCGGCCCAATTCAGGCATGGGTCAGTGATAGATTGCCCATAGGTCAGCGGTTGTCCGGCAATGATTTTCTGCGTTCCTTCGATCAGGAAGCTTTCGGCCATCACTCCGACGATAGCGGTTGAGCCGTTGCGGATCTGCTGACCGACATCGGCAGCAACTTCCAGTTGGCGACGGTGCATTTTCTGGCAATTACCGTGGCTGAAATCCACCACCAAGTGCTCTGGCAAATCAAACTCACGTAAGCTGTCACAAGCGGCTGCGATATCTGATGCGCCATAGTTAGGGGTTTTACCGCCACGCATAATGATGTGCCCGTGAGGATTCCCGCTAGTTTGGTAAATTGTCATTTGGCCATTTTTATCCGGCGATAAAAACATATGGCTGGCTTGAGCGGCGCGGATAGCATCAATGGCAATGCGAGTATTGCCGTCAGTGCCATTTTTGAAGCCGACAGGGCAAGAGAGCGCAGAGGCCATTTCTCGGTGAATTTGGCTTTCAGTGGTCCGCGCACCAATTGCGCCCCAACTGATCAGGTCGGCGATGTACTGACCGGTCACCATATCCAAGAATTCAGTTGCGGTCGGTAGCCCAATTTCATTAACTGCCAGCAACAAGCGACGTGCCATCTCAATACCAAGATTGACCTGACAAGAACCATCAAGAGCAGGGTCAGAAATCAGTCCTTTCCAGCCCACCACGGTGCGAGGTTTCTCGAAGTAGGTGCGCATAACGATTTCGAGGCTGTCTTGATAACGCTCACGCAATACATTCAAGCGAGTAGCATAATCAATAGCAGCATCAAGGTCATGAATCGAACAAGGGCCAACGACGACTAACAGGCGTGGATCTTCACCGGTGAGTATTTTCTCGATCCGTTTACGTGACGCTGTCACGTTATCTGCAATGGCCTCAGAGATCGGCAACTTTTCCGCCAGTTGTAATGGCGTAACTAAGCTGTCGATGCGCGCGGTCCGCAGTTCATCTGTTTTGTGCATGGAAAGTCTCTAAATCTGTTCTTCTCTGCGGCAGGAATACCGGGAAGTGATGGCGATCACAATAAACCAAAACTCGATGAATTCAACCGCCTTCCTGCTATTAATACGAATTTTTATAAAATAAATCGTAAATAATAAATTTGGCAAATAATCAATCAGAACATCCGGCGGCTTAGCCCCAAAATATCCAAAATTTTGGTAGAGATCTCTTCGACAGAGTAGTTGGTAGAATTCAGATAGCGAATCTGATTTTTGCGAAATAATGCCTCTACTTCGCCCACTTCCATCCGGCATTGGCGCAGTGATGCGTAACGGCTATTTTCTCGTCGTTCTTCGCGAATAGCTGCCAGACGCTCAGGGTTAATCGTCAGGCCAAATAATTTGTGCTGAAAGGGTTTTAGTGCGGCAGGAAGTTGCAAATTATCCATATCATCGGCGATAAATGGATAGTTGGCGGCACGAATACCAAATTGCATGGCTAAATAGAGGCTGGTGGGGGTTTTACCGCAGCGAGAAACACCCAATAAAATCACCTGTGCTTGGTCGAGATTACGTAAAGAAATGCCATCATCGTGGGCCAGGGCATAATCGATAGCGGCTATCCGGGCATCATATTTGCTGAGATTACTTTCGGTTAAACCATGGGTGCGATTAAGTACCGGTTGTGGTGAGACACCGAGTTCACTCTGGAGTGGTGCAACTAAGGCCTGCACGATATCTTGGCAAAACCCCTCACTGCGCTGAATGAGTTCCCGCACATCAGGGCTGATTATCGAATAAAACACCAGTGGTCTGACGCCGGTTTGTTGGTAAATATCATTAATTTTTTGGCAAACCTCTTGTGCTCTGGCCGCACTTTCAACAAATGGCAACGTAAAGGTGGTGGCTTTAACCGGAAATTGTGACAAAACGGCATGCCCCAGAACTTCTGCGGTAATAGCTGTCCCATCCGAAATATAAAACACACTTCTCTCCACGCGGACTCCTCGATATTTTGCTGTTGGGATAAATGACCTTCCTTAAAAGACCATCATTGTGCAAGTTTAGCGCAATCAGTGTGCCTTATTCGGCAACACGGTAAAGTGTTTGCTGCCAAAATCACCCAAAAATAACTTTTCTTGTTGGCTTGATCGATTCACCTGTCCATGGGGTATGGATGATTATGCTAGTCTAAAACATATCCTTCGTCCTTGACGCTGCAGGGGTGTTAGCGGCACGCACTCACCCGAATCACTTACTGCCGTTGGCCCTATTGAATAGGTGTTCATCGGGATTCGTTTGTTTGCTGCCTACCTGCCACGTCAATGACATTGGGTGTTGCTGATTTATCAGCTGCGGTAATCACGATTTGTCCCCTACAGACGGTATCGTCACTATAAACAATGTAAAAAGGATTGTTTCGATGTCCAACAACGGCCTAAACCTGTGTAATGTGCTTTGGTACAACCAGCTTGGCATGCAAGATGTTGATCGGGTTGGCGGCAAGAATGCCTCCCTGGGTGAAATGATAACCAACCTTTCTGAACTGGGTGTTTCGGTACCCAATGGTTTTGCCACAACCGCTCAGGCGTTTAATGACTTTCTGGAGCAAAGCGGTGTTAACCAACGTATCTATCAACTGTTGGACCAAACTGACGTTGATGATATCGCGGCATTAGCCAAAGCCGGCGCACAGATTCGTCAATGGGTCATTGAGACGCCATTCCATCCTGAATTCGAACAATCCATACATCAAGCCTATCAGCAGTTAGCCGACGGTGAACCAGAGGCGTCTTTCGCTGTGCGCTCATCGGCAACCGCCGAAGATATGCCGGATGCTTCTTTTGCGGGTCAGCAAGAAACCTTCCTTAATGTGCAGGGAATTGATGCGGTGATGATTGCCATCAAGCATGTTTTCGCTTCACTGTTTAACGACCGTGCCATCTCTTATCGTGTGCATCAGGGTTACGACCACCGTGGCGTGGCGCTATCTGCGGGTGTACAACGCATGGTGCGCTCAGACCTCGCTTCTTCCGGTGTGATGTTTACCATTGATACTGAGTCAGGTTTTGATCAGGTGGTATTTATCACCGCGGCACATGGTTTAGGCGAAATGGTGGTGCAGGGGGCAGTAAACCCAGATGAGTTCTACGTCCACAAACCGACATTGCGCAATAATAAGCCTGCAATTGTGCGCCGAAATATGGGATCGAAAAAGATTCGCATGGTCTATGCCGATAGCCAGGAGCATGGTAAGCAGGTACAGATAGAAGACGTACCAGAGGCGCAACGCAATCGTTTCGCTCTTAGCGACGATGAAGTCGAAGCACTGGCGCGGCAGGCATTGTTGATCGAAGAGCATTATGGTCGCCCGATGGACATCGAGTGGGCCAAAGATGGTCATAATGGCAAACTGTATATTGTGCAGGCGCGTCCCGAAACGGTGCGTTCCAACGAGCAAGTGATGGAACGTTACCAGTTGAATCATCACAGCAATGTGTTGGTCGAAGGGCGAGCAATAGGCCACCGTATTGGGGCTGGGCCAGTTAAGGTCATTCATGATATCAGTGAGATGGATCGCATTCAGGTTGGTGATGTGCTGGTGACGGACATGACTGACCCTGATTGGGAACCGATCATGAAAAAAGCAGCGGCCATTGTTACTAACCGTGGCGGTCGTACCTGCCATGCGGCAATTATTGCCCGTGAGTTAGGCATTCCTGCTGTTGTGGGTTGTGGCAATGCCACAGACTTGCTGAAAGAGGGGCAGAATGTCACGGTTTCCTGCGCTGAAGGGGATACGGGCTACGTGTATCACGAGTTACTCGACTTCTCAATTCAAAGCTCGCAGGTCACTGAGCTGCCAGATTTACCCCTCAAAATAATGATGAACGTTGGTAATCCAGACCGCGCGTTTGACTTTGCCCGCTTGCCGAATGAGGGCGTAGGTTTGGCGCGTTTGGAATTTATTATCAACCGTATGATTGGTGTGCACCCGAAAGCGCTGCTTGAGTTCGACAAGCAAGAACCAGCCATTCAGACTGAAATCAAAACGTTAATGAATGGCTATGACGATCCGGTTGAGTTTTATGTGGGCCGTCTGACAGAAGGAATTTCAACGTTAGGGGCGGCATTCTGGCCTAAACGTGTGATTGTGCGTTTGTCAGATTTCAAGTCTAACGAGTACGCAAATCTCGTGGGCGGTGAAGCCTATGAACCCCATGAAGAGAATCCGATGTTGGGCTTCCGTGGCGCAGGGCGTTATGTCGCAGACAGTTTCCGCGATTGTTTCGCGCTGGAGTGCGAAGCCGTTAAACGGGTGCGCAATGTGATGGGGTTGACCAACGTCGAAGTGATGGTGCCATTTGTTCGTACTGTGGCGCAGGCAGAGGCTGTTGTGGCTGAATTAGCGCGCCAAGGGCTGAAACGTGGTGAAAATGGTTTGAAGCTCATTATGATGTGCGAAATTCCGTCTAATGCGCTGTTAGCCGACCAGTTCTTAGCGCATTTTGATGGTTTTTCAATTGGCTCAAACGATATGACTCAACTGACGTTGGGGCTAGATCGCGATTCAGGCGTGGTATCTGAGTTGTTTGATGAACGTAATGAGGCAGTCAAGGCTCTGTTATCAATGGCGATTCAGGCGGCAAAACGACAAGATAAATATGTCGGTATCTGCGGCCAAGGCCCGTCGGACCATGAAGACTTTGCGTTATGGTTGATGGAGCAAGGGATTGACAGTTTATCCCTTAACCCTGATACCGTCGTGCAAACGTGGTTGAGTTTGGCGCAACAAACTAAGCCGCAACAAACGAAGCACTGATTAATCACTGTGCTATCCGTTATCTAACACTAATGATCCGCAGTCCAAGCTGCGGATTTTTTATCTGTATCTAATACAAGTCAATTGAAAATAACGCTAGTAGGATAATTAACTTGGTAGGATTAACGATAATGAGAATTGAAAACATTGTAATAAAAAAAAAGCCCGTCTTAGGTGACAGGCAAAGACTACACACAGCAATACGTATATTCGATTACAGATATTTAAATAAAGCATCGTGCTATGATTTATTTAAACGCCTTGGGGAAAGCGATATCTCATAATAATAATATGAAAATCCCATGAATTAGTCATTAAGAATCATCTGAATAAGATAGATAAAACAAATACTTCATGATGAAGTGATTTCGGAGTGTTATTAATAATTAACTTATTTAATATTATGGCTATTGGCGGTTTGGAATAAGAAAGCGGGAATTAGCGAAGCGGTGACTTAATATAATAGCGAATGGTGCTGGATATTAGAGGGGGAGTAGCATAATACGCCCCCATAAAAATTAAAGTTCGTCCAAATGCTTGGCAACTTCTTTAAGGCTCTCTTCTGGTTCAGGGGCTTCACTGACCCAAGCTGCCGTGAGGCGGTAAGAGATAGCCAATACGACGGGGCCGATAAATAACCCGATCATACCAAATGAAAGTAAGCCGCCAATGACACCTGAGAGGATGAGGATCATCGGCATATCGGCTTCCATACGGATAAGATATGGCCGCAAGAAGTTATCCATGGTCCCGACGATACAACTCCATACCAACAATACCGTGCCCCAAGTCGTATCACCGGTCCAGTACAACCAAATAATTGCGGGGACCAGTATCAACAGGGGGCCAAGCTGCGCGACACAACAGATAAACATGAGCACCGTTAAGAGGGTAGCGTATTGAATACCCGCAATGGCTAGACCAATCCCTCCCAATATTGCTTGCACTAGCGCCGTAACTACCACACCTAACGCGACGGCTCGAATGGCTTTCGCGGCCAATACCACGACGGCATCCCCTCGTTTGTCTGCGGCGCGAACGGCGAAATGGCGGATAGCCAAACCAACTTGCTCACCATGGATATAAAGTAAAATGCTAAACAGCACCATTAATGCCAGATGAATTAAAAAATAACCAACATGAGCAGCTTGGGCCACCAACCAAGTCGCGGCTGCACCGATATAAGGTTGAGCTTTGGCGATTAATACATTGCCGCCGCCAGCAATGAGTGTATGCCAAGTGCTGTACAGTTTATCTCCCACCATCGGGACCGACTGCAACCAAGTGACATCCGGCATGCGTAAATTAGAAGGGCTAGATGCCCATTGGATAAGTGGACCGCTATTTTCCACCAAGCTACTGACCAATAGCGCGAGGGGAATAACAAAGAGCAGAATCAGCAGTAGACTCATGATGACCACTGCGAGCCATCGTTTACCCCAGAGGAGTTTTTGCAACCGAACCAACAGTGGCCAAGTAGCAATCGCTACCATGCCAGCCCAAGCAAAGCCCATAATAAAAGGCTGTACCACCCAAAAACTGGCGATGATCATTATCATAATGAAAATCACCCCAAACATCAGTCTAGGTAAATCGAAACGACGTTGCTGCGGGTAGTTCATCAGTGGGTTCTCACTTCGAAAGTCATGGCAAGGTGGCCATGGCACGATTTATTTCTGTATCGAAAAGACTATTTCAGCCCTAATCATGGTGTATTTCTTCAACTTTTAACAGACACCACTTAATTTTACTTATGATTTTAGGAAAAAAATGGCATCCATAAAGTCATCAATATCCGGAGGTCGAGGTCACTCTGAAAAAATCCACTTTCTATCAGGTATGGCTATTATTGATGCAATATAAAATTTTGAAACTCAATGGGTTGTTGTCGTATTTATCCTTGGCCTCTCGTCATCACTTTCCCATCATGCTGAATTGGCATAAATTATTCGACAAAGGTGATCACGAACAGATAATCTTTGAGCGGAACAACAAACACACATACCTATAGATAGGGTCACACTAATGATCCCACATATTTCTCAAGCGCCGGGTGTCGTTCAGTTGGTGCTGGATTTTTTGGATGCTTTGAAGCAAAACGGATTTACCGGCGATACTGCCACGAATTATGCCGATCGCCTGACGATGGCGACGGATAACAGCATTTATCAACTGCTGCCCGATGCCGTTGTTTTCCCTCGTTCGACGGCAGATGTGGCCTTGATTGGCCGCTTATCTGGGCAAGAAAGTTTCAAGTCGTTGGTCTTTACACCGCGCGGTGGTGGCACTGGCACTAATGGTCAGGCGTTGAACACCGGCATCGTGGTGGATATGTCGCGCCATATGAATCGTATTATCGAGATCAATGTGGAGCAAGGCTGGGTGCGGGTTGAAGCTGGCGTGATTAAAGATCAGCTCAATCAATATCTGCGGCCATTTGGCTATTTCTTCTCGCCAGAATTGTCGACCAGTAATCGCGCCACCTTGGGGGGCATGATTAATACCGATGCCTCTGGGCAGGGGTCTTTGGTGTACGGCAAAACTTCCGATCACGTGCTGGGCTTGCGGGCTATTTTACTCGGTGGTGAGATGCTGGACACCCGCGCCATGCCGACAGAATTAGCGGAAACGATTGCTCAGGAGGATTCTGTCGCGGGGAGAATCTACCAGACTGTGCTCAATCGATGTCGTGATCAGCGTGAACTGATTCTGGAGAAATTCCCCAAACTAAACCGTTTTCTAACCGGTTATGATTTGCGTCATGTGTTCAGTGATGATCTGCAAACCTTTGACTTAACACGCATCTTAACGGGTGCTGAAGGGACATTGGCCTTTATTACTGAAGCCATATTGGACATTACGCCACTGCCTAAAGTGCGTCGTTTGGTCAATGTGAAGTATGACTCTTTTGATTCTGCACTACGCAATGCGCCATTTATGGTCGAAGCTAAAGCGTTGTCAGTGGAAACCGTGGACTCTAAAGTTCTCAATCTGGCGAAAGAAGACATTGTTTGGCACTCGGTCAATGAGTTGATTACTGATGTGCCGAACCAAGAGATGTTAGGGCTGAATATTGTTGAGTTCGCGGGTGATGATAAGGCTCTGATCGACGGACAAATGGAATCACTTTGTCAGCGTTTGGATGATTTGATCTCTGCTAAAGAAGGTGGGGTGATTGGTTATCAGATTTGCAGTGAGTTGGCAGGGATTGAGCGTATTTATGCGATGCGCAAAAAAGCGGTAGGTCTGTTAGGAAACAGCAAAGGGCAGGCCAAACCGATCCCATTTGCGGAAGATACCTGTGTACCGCCGCAACATTTAGCTGATTATATCGTTGAGTTTCGCCAATTGCTGGATAGCCATAACCTGACATATGGCATGTTTGGACACGTGGATGCAGGTGTATTGCATGTGCGTCCGGCGTTAGATATGTGCGATCCGCAGCAAGAAATGCTGATGAAACAGATATCCGATGAAGTGGTGCAACTGACGGCGCGTTATGGTGGCTTGCTGTGGGGGGAACACGGTAAAGGCTTCCGCGCAGAATATAGCCCTGATTTCTTCGGCGAAGAGCTGTATAGCGAATTAAGACGTATCAAGTCTGCTTTTGACCCCGATAATCGTTTGAATCCTGGGAAAATTTGCTCACCATTAGCCAGTGATGCTCCGATGATGAAAGTGGATACCGCCGATAAGCGTGGCACGCTGGATCGTCGTATTCCGTTAGAGATAAGAACGTCATTTCGTGGCGCAATGGAATGTAATGGTAATGGGCTGTGTTTTAACTTTGACGCCCGTAGCCCGATGTGCCCGTCAATGAAGATTACCGGTGATCGCATTCATTCCCCCAAAGGCCGTGCCGCACTGGTTCGGGAGTGGTTAAGATTACTTTCCGAACAAGGGGTTGACCCCGTGGCGTTGGAGCAAGGCCTTGCTACTAAACGGCCTAGCTTGCGGGGTCTAATTGATAAAACCCGTAATACGTGGCATGCCAGCAAAGGGGATTATGATTTTTCCCATGAAGTTAAAGAGGCGATGTCGGGCTGTCTGGCCTGCAAAGCCTGTTCGACACAGTGCCCGATAAAAATTGATGTACCAGGGTTCCGCTCGCGTTTTCTTCAGTTGTATCACACTCGTTATCATCGACCGCTGCGTGATTATGTGGTGGCTGGCGTCGAGAGCTACGCACCATTAATGGCGAAGACACCGAAAGTCTTTAATTTCTTCTTGAAACAACCGTGGGTGGGGGCGTTAAGCCGCAAGAGTATCGGGATGGTAGATTTACCCATGCTGTCCAGCCCTTCACTGAAGCAATCATTATCGGGTCACTATGCCAGTACCATGACGTTGGAACAGTTGGAAAAATTGCCTGAGTCTGAACGGCGTCAGCACGTGTTGATCGTACAAGATCCTTTCACCAGTTATTATGATGCGCAAGTGGTTGCCGACTTTGTTCGGCTGGTAGAAAAGCTAGGCTTTAATCCTGTGCTGTTACCTTTTTCGCCCAATGGCAAGGCACAGCATATTAAAGGCTTCCTACAACGCTTTGCCAAAACTGCGCGTAAGACGGCTGATTTTCTAAATCGTGTCGCGTTATTGGGCATGCCAATGGTCGGGGTAGATCCCGCGCTGGTGCTTTGTTATCGCGATGAGTATAAAGAAATTTTGGGCGATGCCCGTGGTAATTTTAATGTGCAATTGGTGCATGAATGGCTACAGGTGGCATTGGCCGAACAACCAGAACAGCAGATGAGTGGTGAGTCTTGGTACTTGTTTGGTCATTGCACTGAAAGCACCGCGTTGCCAGCCAGTAGCCAACATTGGGCATCGATCTTTTCCCGCTATGGTGCGAAGCTAGAAAATGTCAGTGTGGGTTGCTGTGGCATGGCGGGCACTTATGGTCATGAAGCGAAGAACATTGATAACTCGCTGGGTATCTACGCATTGTCTTGGCAGCAAGCACTGCAAAAGCTGCCGGGTAAACGTTGTTTAGCTACTGGGTATTCGTGCCGCAGTCAGGTCAAACGTATTGAGGGTAATGGGTTGCGGCATCCGTTACAGGCTTTACTCGAATTAGTTTAACGCGCTGTAATAAAGCCGCGAATCCCGCTGAGCTGACGCTGGTCAGTGATGCGGGTGAGAGAAAGTAGCTAACACCGCTGCAACTTCAACAGGAAGGGATACCCCAAACTAATTGGAGTTGCAGGTAGGCAGCAAATGAACGAATCCCGCTGAGCTGACGCTGGTCAGTGATGCGGGTGAGAGAAAGTAGCTAACACCGCTGCAACTTCAATTAGGAAGGGGAGGATGAATGCTTTGGAAACGAACGGCCACACTCGAACAACTCAACCAACAAAGCCAAGACTGTATGCTAGGGCACCTGGGTATTGAGTTTACTCGGTTCTCCGATGACGAACTGGAGGCGACGATGCCAGTTGATCACCGGACGACTCAGCCTTTTGGTCTTTTACATGGCGGGGCATCTGTGGTGCTGGCAGAATCGCTCGGTTCGATGGCGGGCTACTTGTGCACCATTGAGGGCCAGCAGATTGTTGGGTTAGAAATTAACGCTAACCACTTGAAAGCGGTGCGTTCTGGCAAAGTGCGTGGTTGTTGCCGCGCGATCCATGTGGGCCGTAGCCATCAGGTATGGCAAATAGAGATTTACGATGAGCAGGACTACCTGTGTTGTACCTCTCGCTTAACGACCGCAGTACTGACGCGCTAACCTTAGTATCCATCATTCCTCGATTTCTACCGCGACCTCGCTCAGGGCCATAATGGCCTTGAGCCACTCAAAATATCCCGTTCTTATCGCTTGAATGCTTTGAGGTTCATTGTGCTTTCAATGCTTGGCGATTCGGCACTGTTAATACTTCGACCGGTGATCGTTTGAGGGGATATCAATTCGATAAATACATCGAATCACTCTGATAGGTTTCCCCCAGAGGTGTTTTCAGCTAAAATTAATTTAGAAATAGGTATTTTCTATGAATGTTTAAAAACGCAAAGGCTGACTGCGATTAGCCTTTGATATAGCAAGGGATATGAGCATCGCTGCGAAATTTATTGATTAATTTCAGCGTGATAAAAGTGCACTTGTTCCGCTAGACCTCTTCGGCCATCGCAGCATGTTCCTTTCGTTGCCGCCTCTTTCAAGGTTAAAACGGCACTTTTCTTAATATCCCTGCAAAACAAACGGTTGAAGTGATAATTATTATCACTACCATTGTGAACATTCTGTGTTGGTTCACTCATAATCAGCCAGCAAATCTTTAACCTGAAATGGACTGCATCCAACATCATTGGGTGATTGAGAAATATGAGGTAGGGCATATGCAACAGGAATCAGTCGGCACTTTTTCACTCGACGATAATGTCTGGCAAGGCGTCACCATCACGGACAGCGCAGCGGCGCAAATTACGCGGCTCATGCAGCAAGATCCTCAAGTTAAGGGGTTGCAACTCGGGGTCAAGCAATCAGGTTGCGCAGGGTTTGCCTACGTGATGGATATGGCGAAAGAACCCGCCAATGACTGCCTGGTTTTTGAGCATGGTAATGCCAGACTTTATGTGCCACTCAAAGCGATGCCATTTATCGATGGTACCGAGGTGGATTATGTCCGCGAAGGGCTAAACCAGATCTTCAAATTTAATAATCCTAAAGCTCAGCATTCCTGTGGGTGTGGCGAGAGTTTTGGCGTTTGAGCGATGTAAACGAAATGACACGAAGCAATGTTGAAGTTCCTGATGATGTGCAGGCTTGGGTCAGCGATGGTCGTTACAAAGAAGGCTTTTTTACCCAGTTAGCGACAGATGAACTGGCCAAAGGCATCAATGAAGATGTGATCCGTGCTATCTCTGCGAAGCGCAATGAACCTGAATGGATGCTGGAATTTCGCCTCGGGGCCTATCGTAGCTGGCTAGAGATGGAAGAGCCACACTGGTTAAAAGCACATTATAAGAGCTTGGATTACCAAGATTATAGCTATTACTCCGCGCCATCTTGTGGCAGTTGCGATGATAGCTGTGATTCACAACCAGGTGCAGTGCAGCAGTCATCGGGGGTTGCCGCGCATAACGAACCTCAAAGCAGCGAGAATGAATACCTGACGGCAGAAGTCGAGTCTGCATTTGCTCAGCTTGGGGTGCCAGTACGTGAAGGGGCAGAGGTGGCGGTCGATGCCATTTTTGATTCCGTATCAGTCGCAACGACCTATCGCGGCAAACTAGCCGAACAAGGGATTATTTTCTGCTCATTCGGGGAAGCCATCCAGGAATATCCGGATTTAGTGCGCAAGTATCTGGGGTCTGTGGTGCCAGCAAAAGATAATTTCTTTGCGGCACTCAATGCCGCTGTCGCTTCTGATGGCACTTTTGTTTACGTGCCCAAAGGGGTGCGTTGCCCAATGGAATTGTCCACTTACTTTAGAATCAACGCGGCTAAAACAGGCCAGTTTGAGCGCACGATTTTAATCGCCGACGAAGACAGTTATGTCAGCTACATCGAAGGCTGTTCAGCGCCAGTACGTGATACTTACCAGTTGCATGCCGCCGTGGTAGAAGTGATTTTGCATAAAAATGCTGAAGTGAAATACTCCACCGTCCAAAACTGGTTTGCTGGTACGGAAAGCACGGGTGGCATTTTGAACTTCGTTACTAAGCGCGCGCTCTGTGAAGGCGCGGGTTCGAAGATGTCTTGGACTCAATCCGAGACTGGCTCAGCGATTACGTGGAAATATCCGAGTGTCATTTTGCAGGGCGATAACTCCATTGGCGAGTTCTTCTCAGTGGCGCTCACCAACGGCAATCAGCAAGCCGATACGGGCACCAAAATGATTCACATTGGCAAAAACACCAAATCAACCATTATTGCCAAAGGGATTTCAGCGGGTCATAGCCAAAATACCTATCGTGGTTTAGTGAAAATTTTGCCCGGCGCGGATAACGCCCGCAATTTCACGCAATGTGATTCGATGCTCATTGGTCCTGACTCCGGCGCACATACGTTTCCGTACGTCGAAGTGCGCAATAATTCGGCACAATTGGAACATGAAGCGACCACCTCAAAAATTGGCGATGACCAACTGTTTTATTGCTTGCAGCGGGGGATCAGCGAAGATGACGCTATCTCCATGATCGTTAATGGCTTCTGTAAGGATGTATTCTCTGAATTACCCTTGGAGTTTGCCGTCGAAGCGCAGAAGTTATTGGCGATAAGTCTGGAACACAGTGTTGGTTAAGCATGAGTTGAACACGTACTTGCAGCGTTTTGCGCACCAAGGAAACCTATGTTAAGCATTAAGAATTTGAAAGTCAGTGTTGAAGGTAACGAGATTCTGAAAGGTTTGAATCTGGAGATCAAACCCGGTGAAGTGCATGCCATCATGGGGCCAAATGGCTCGGGGAAAAGCACCTTATCAGCGGCATTGGCTGGGCGTGAAGAGTATGAAGTTACCGAGGGGAGTGTCACCTTTAATGGCAAAGATCTGTTGGAGTTGGCACCGGAAGACCGTGCGGGCGAAGGCGTATTTTTGGCCTTCCAATATCCGGTAGAGATTCCTGGGGTCAGTAATCATTTCTTCCTGCAAACCGCCGTTAATGCAGTGCGAAAATATCGCCAGCAAGAGCCTTTAGATCGTTTTGATTTCTCTGACTTTATCGAAGAGAAGATTGAGTTACTCAAAATGCCAGCAGATCTTCTGACGCGCTCGGTTAATGTGGGTTTTTCGGGTGGTGAGAAGAAACGCAATGATATCTTGCAGATGGCTGCGCTAGAACCCTCTTTATGTATTCTGGATGAAACAGATTCTGGTCTGGATATCGATGCACTGAAAATTGTCGCAAACGGTGTGAATTCACTGCGTAATGAAGATCGCGCATTTATTATTGTGACGCACTATCAGCGCATCCTTGACTACGTAAAACCTGATTTCGTGCATGTGCTGTACCAAGGCCGAATCATTAAATCGGGTGATTTCACGCTAGTAAAACAGTTGGAGGAGCAAGGCTATGGCTGGCTTACCGACCAACAGTAAAACATTAGATCCGCAATCTTCGCCGAAGCAGCGATCTGTTCCTGGGCAACCATTTATTCCAGAACAACCATTTATTCCAGAACAACAACGTATCCTGGAACAGCAACGTGTTGATGCCCTGAAGCAGTTTGGTGTGCTGTTTAAGCAGCGCCAAAGTGGTCAGGGGGAAGAGGCATCGGCACATTGGCAACAAGTGCTGGCATTAGGTTTTCCGAGCGTTAAACATGAAGATTGGAAATATACGCCGCTAGCAACACTCTTAGCTCATCGCTTTAGTTTCGCGGATGCACCAAACGTGACTGCTGCTCAGCGAGATGCGTTGTCATTGGTGCAAGATGCACATCGGCTAGTTTTCATTGATGGCCGATATACCCCTTCACTCAGTGATGGTGATTGTGGCCCTTATCAGCTTACTCACGTCACAGAGGACGCGCAATTCCCAGACGCTATACGATCAGAAGTCTTTCTTCATCTGACTGAGAGTTTGGCGCAAGAAAGTTTGCATATTCGCTTGCCCGCAGGGAAACAGAGCGATAAGCCACTGTATCTGCTGCATATCAGTTCAGGTAAAGATGGCGATGAAGTGAATACCAGTCATTATCGCCATCATTTGTCCATTGAAACTAATGCTCAGGCAGATGTCATTGAGCATTTTGTCAGCCTCAATGAACAGCCACATTATACCGGTGCTCGGCTCACGATTAGCGTGGGTGATAATGCGCAGTTGAGTCATTACAAACTGGCGTTTGAGACACCTCAAAGCTACCACTTTGCACATAATGATTTAGTGCTCAGCCGTGACGCGCGAGTACGCAGCGACTGTTTCTTACTTGGCGCAGGTTTGACGCGTCATAACACCAGTGCTCAATTGAATGGTGAAGGCGCAACGCTATCTATCAATAGCCTGCTGCTACCGATAGGGCGTGAAATCTGTGATACCCGCACTTATCTAGAGCACAACAAAGGGTATTGTGAAAGTCGCCAATTGCACAAAACCATCGTGCGCGAACGGGGTAAAGCTATTTTTAATGGCATGATAAAAGTCGCCCAGCATGCGCTGAAAACGGATGGTCAGATGACCAACAATAATCTGCTACTCAGTCAATTAGCAGAGGTGGATACCAAGCCCCAGTTGGAAATTTATGCCGATGATGTGAAATGCAGCCACGGTGCAACGGTCGGGCGTATCGATGCCGAGCAACTGTTTTATCTGCAATCGCGTGGCATCCATCAAGACGATGCACAACAGATGATTATTTTTGCGTTTGCGGCAGAGTTAACGGAAGCCATTCACAACGAAACTATCCGTAAAGTAGTGCTAGCACGTATCGCTGAAAGGTTAGCAGGGGAGTCGCGATGAGTTTTCCTATCGATCGTGTTAGAGCGGATTTTCCCTTACTCAGTCGTCAGGTTAACGGGCAACCGTTAGCCTATCTGGATAGCGCAGCCAGTGCGCAGAAACCACAAGTGGTTATCGATAGGGAAGTTAACTTCTACCGTGATGGTTACGCGGCTGTTCATCGTGGTATCCATACGCTGAGTGCTGATGCGACGCAGCAGATGGAAGCGGTACGTAGCCAAGTGGCTGACTTCATTCATGCTGCGTCAGTTGAAGAAATTGTCTTTGTTAAAGGCACCACTGAGGCTATCAATCTCGTTGCAAACAGCTATGGTCGCCATTTCTTAAAGGCTGGCGACAGTATTATCATTACTGAAATGGAGCATCACGCCAATATCGTTCCGTGGCAGATGGTAGCGCAAGATCGCGGTGTTGAAATTCGCGTCTGGCCCTTGACCGAGACAGGTGAATTGGTGCCAGATGCGCTGGACAATTTGATTGATGACACGACGCGATTGCTGGCGATCACTCAGGTCTCCAATGTGCTAGGGACGGTAAACCCTATCCAACAGATTGTTGCTCAAGCCAAGGCTGCTGGCTTAGTGGTGCTGGTGGATGGCGCGCAGGCCGTCATGCATCAAAGGGTCGATGTGCAGGCATTGGGTTGCGACTTTTATGCCTTCTCTGGACATAAACTGTATGGCCCATCCGGCATTGGCGTCTTGTATGGCAAGCGTGAATTGTTACAACAGATGCCGCCATGGGAAGGGGGCGGTTCGATGATCAAAACCGTGAGCTTAACGCAAGGTACTACCTTTGCTGATGCTCCTTGGCGGTTTGAAGCCGGCTCCCCTAATACGGCAGGGATTATGGGGCTTGGCGCGGCAATTGACTATGTGAATGAGCTGGGTTTGGCGCAGATTCAGCAATATGAACATTCGCTGATGCAGTATGCATTAGCACAATTGAGCAAAATTTCGAGCCTGACACTCTATGGCCCAACCGACCGAGCAGGTGTGATCGCTTTTAATTTGGGGCCGCACCACGCTTATGATGTTGGTAGTTTTCTTGACCAATATGGCATTGCAATTCGTACTGGTCACCATTGTGCGATGCCACTAATGGCGTTTTATCAGGTACCGAGTATGTGCCGCGCATCATTGGCGCTGTATAACACCCATGAAGAAGTTGACCGACTAGTGATAGGGCTACAGCGTATCGAAAAATTGCTGGGCTAAGATTCAACCGTTAGCGGCAGCGTCGCATCTAACGGGTTATACCTCATCTCATTGGCGTTACAAATCGGTTGTCACTCAACTTGTCGCGTCAATGCAAAAGGGTATATTTACCTATTTAGGAAGCATGTTATGGCTGGTCTACCCGATAAAGAGAAGTTGATTCGTAACTTTTCCCGTTGTTTGAACTGGGAAGAGAAGTACCTGTATGTGATTGAGCTCGGTGCACAATTATCTCCGTTAACTGAACAACAGCGTCAACCAGAGAACCTGATATCAGGCTGCCAAAGTCAAGTGTGGATAGCGATGACCACCACTGCCGATGGCCAAGTGATTTTTGCTGGTGACAGTGATGCGGCTATCGTTAAAGGTCTCGTCGCCGTTGTATTTATCCTCTATCAAGGTTTAACCCCGCAACAGATAGTCAGCTTGGATGTTCGTCCTTTCTTTGCCGACTTAGCCCTCAGCCAGCATTTGACACCTTCGCGCTCACAAGGTCTGGAAGCCATGATTCGTGCTATCCGCGCGAAAGCAGAAGCTTTGTCAATGCGATGAGTCACGTCAACATTTTGTGCTTTTTTCATCGTTAGCTGAACATTTCTGTGTCATGTGTCACAGTCTTAAAATGGTGATATTTCAGCAGGTTAAATCGTCAGCAAGACCAGATAAAGCACAATAAATTACATTGTAACACCTTGATTTGTAGAGATATAAATTGCCTTTATAATAAGGACTGTTACTATATGGTGGCCTTATTATTGGCTGCTAAAATTAACGTAGAAATACCCGTCATCTTTCAAACTGCAGGTGTGTTGGCAGAATCTGTGTAACCGAGTCACTTACAGACGTAAGTGAGGCGGAATGCCGCTTTTCCTGCAACTTGAGGCTAATTGGGTATCGCCGTGTAAACCGAATTTGAAGAAGTGATGTAGGAACTAAGCATGAAACGTGCATTAACTTTGATTGGTATGTTATTCGCAACTTGTCTGGCGGGAAGTATCACCGCGGCCAATGCGACTGAGTATCCTCTACCACCAGCCAATAGCCGTCTGATTGGCGAAAATACGACCTATGTTGTTCCAAACGATGGCCGCCCGCTTGAGGCTATTGCTGCCGACTACAAGATCGGCTTGCTGGGGATGCTGGAAGCTAACCCAGGTGCTGATCCGTATCTGCCAATGCCGGGTTCAGTATTAACGATTCCAACTCAGATGTTGCTGCCTGATACCCCACGTGAGGGTATCGTGATCAACTTGGCTGAACTGCGCCTTTATTATTACCCGAAAGGCCAGAATAAAGTCATCGTGTACCCAATCGGTATCGGCCAGTTAGGGCGTAATACCCCAACGATGACAACTTCTGTCAGCCAAAAGATCCCGAATCCAACTTGGACACCAACAGCGAACATCCGTAAGCATTATTTGGCTCAAGGCGTCACCTTGCCAGGTGTTGTTCCTGCGGGTCCTGAAAACCCTATGGGTCTGTTTGCCATGCGTCTGTCCGCCGGCGCGGGTGAGTATCTGATTCATGGGACTAACGCCAACTTCGGTATTGGTATGCGTGTTAGTTCCGGTTGTATTCGTTTACGCCCAGATGATATTGAAGCGCTGTTCAAGTCTGTTCCTAAAGGCACCCGCGTACAGATCATCAATGAACCAGTTAAATACTCAGTTGAGCCAGATGGTAAACGTTATGTGGAAGTTCATCAGCCATTGTCTCGCGTAGACAGTGATGACCCGCAAACAATGCCAATTGCCATCAGCAGCAGCCTGCAGAAGTTTATCGATGATAGCCAGACTGATGCACAAGTCGTTCAAAGTGCGATGGTACGTCGTGCTGGTATGCCTGTGATTGTGACGGTTGGCGAAACAGCCCCAGAGCAAGCACCAGCGGATGTTGCACCTCAGAGTCAACCGCAGGTCGAAGAGCTACAACCGTCTGAACAGCCTATTCCTAAGCTTGTTCAACCAGGCCCGGTTTACTCCGCAGCCAACTAAGTTTCAGCCCTACCTTTACCATGGCTGCATGCCAGTCATGGTAAAGTCTGTTTTTTCTCAGTTCCCGCCTGAATTATTTAAATCAATCATGTAAGACAAACACGACGAGTGCCCAATATGGCGCATGGCAGCCTTGCTACGGCGTTTAGCCGCTAAATGGTAAGGTTATGTCGGATAAGTATCTTACAGACGAGCGGGGCGCTTTTAAGGGGCAAAAAAAATGGCGCACAAAGTGCGCCATTTTTCATTCAGGAAGTAATATTACTTCTTGTAAGCGTGAGCTTGGTTGTCCAGACGTTGGTTAGCACGTGCTGCATCGTCTTTAGCTGCTTGAACGTCAGAACGGATTGCGTTCACGTCGTTGCTCAGTTGGTCAACTTTAGCGTTCAGAGTTTGAACGTCAGAAGACAGTTGATCGATTTTAGCATTGCTTGAACAACCAGCCAGCATAGTAGAAGCCAGAATTACCGCGCCCAGTACAAGTTTAGTACGATTCATTATTAACACCCTCTAGATTAAGTTAATCTCCATGTAGCGTTACAAGTATTACACAAAGTTTTTTCGAAAGAGAATAAATTTTTAGTATTAGAGGGGTTTATTTTGATCGTTCGCTCAAAGAAGCATCTTGTTTTAAAAAAAAGTTAAAAAAACGAGGCAAAACAGCCGGATTATATGGGACAAGTCTTATTTGAAAAAATGACGATGGAGGGGTTAGGATAAATTGGATTTTTCCGAAAGCTTATTTGGCACCCTTAGAAAAAGAAAACACCGCTATTGGAAGCGGTGTTTTTTAATTAACGTTCAATCGCGCCAGTCAGGATTATAACACGTGGACTGATGAAGTATTGGTGGTGCCGCTTGGTACTAACGCACCAGAGACCATGATCACAACGTCACCTTTTTGCGCCAAGCCGCTGGCCAGTGCTGCTTCTTTACCGATACGATAGAAATCATCTGTTGAAGCAATTTCGCTAACCAATTGAGTGATAACACCTTTTGTCAGAATTAACTGGCGAGCGGTGGTCTCATTCGTGGTCAACGCCAGAATAGTGGCTGTTGGGAAGTATTTACGAACGGATTTTGCAGATTTACCACCGCCAGTGGCGACAACAATCACTTTCGCTTCCAGTTTTTCTGCGGTTTCAACAGCACCACGGCAAACCGCTTCGGTGATACGCATTTTGCGGTTGTCGTTCAGTGATTCAATGCGGCTAGGCATGATACGGTCTGTACGCTCACAGATGGTTGCCATGATGGTGACAGACTCTAACGGGTATTTACCCTTAGCACTTTCACCAGACAGCATCACGGCATCTGTACCGTCCAAAATGGCGTTAGCAACGTCGCCAGCTTCTGCACGGGTAGGGCGTGGGTTTTTGATCATGGAATCGAGCATTTGAGTTGCAGTGATAACAACTTTGCGTGCGCGATTACATTTTTCAATCATCATCTTCTGCGCGAAGATAACTTCTTCTACTGGGATCTCAACGCCCAAGTCACCACGGGCAACCATGATACCGTCGGATGCTTCCAGGATTTCGTCGAAGTTATTCAGACCTTCCTGATTTTCGATTTTAGAGATGATTTGGATATGCTCGCCACCGTGTGCTTTCAGATGTTCGCGAATCTCCAGTACGTCTGAGCGCTTACGGATAAAGGAAGCTGCAACGAAGTCTACGCCTTGCTCGCAACCAAAGATCAGGTCAGCTTTATCTTTTTCAGCCAATGCCGGCAATTGGATAGACACGCCTGGCAGGTTAACGCCTTTGTTTTCGCCCAAATCACCGTTGTTCAGCACTTTACAGACAACGGTGTTTTCGGTGACTTCAGTCACTTCCATGCCGATCAAACCATCATCAACCAGCACCGTGTTGCCGATTTTCAGGTCAGCGGCGAAACCAGGGTAGGTCACTGCAACGATGCTGTTGTTACCAATAACGCTTTGGTCAGTCGTGAAAGTGAATGTCTGGCCTGCAACTAGAGCAGCATCTTTGCCGCCTTCCAGTTTCATGGTACGGATTTCAGGGCCTTTGGTATCCAGCAGAATGCCTGCTTTCAGGCCGGTTTTTGCCATCACTGCACGAATATTCTTGATACGCTGACCGTGTTCTTCATAGTCACCGTGGGAGAAGTTCAAACGCATAACATTCATACCTGCATTCAGCAGGTTTGTCAGCATTTCTTCGGATTCGGTTTTTGGACCGATGGTACAAACAATTTTAGTCTTTTTCATGACGGATTTTTTCTACAAGTTGTGATGGATAAAAAGCGAATGTTCCGTTAAGTCTCTCAACGGAGTGGAATCTGATGTGTGTCTGGTGTAAAGAAACATGCCTAAGAAGCAAAACATTACTAAGAATAGATGACAGCAGTGGAAGTTGAGCGGAAAACTTTAGCACAAGGCTAAACGCATGATCGGTAGACGATGGCGTAAAGGGGAGTTGTATTTTTTTAGCGTATCCACAGATCAAGATGCTGAAACCATTCAACTGAAACGACGGTTCGTATTATAAGCGGTAAGTAACGGGAAATGAAATAGAAAACAGGAACTCATTGCCGTTTTTTATAAAAACGGAGTTTTTGTCGCGCAAACGAGGAACATAAAACGTTATTTGTTGCGCAACAAATTTTATTTTTAACATTTTCTAACAAATTCTTCGATCATAAATCTAGCATCAATAACCCTATAACATCATCAGGGTGTGGATGGTCTGGTAGGTGAACAATTTTGTTATCGAATAGACGCGATAATCTGGTAGTCCAGTAAGTGGATAGTCTTGCCAATAAATAGTATTACGAATTAATAAGAAAGAACTAACGTTGAAGGGAGCAGAAGAGAGAGTGGTGCGTCCGAATGGACTCGAACCATCGACCCCCACCATGTCAAGGTGGTGCTCTAACCAACTGAGCTACGGACGCACATTACTCAAATTTGAAGCAGCTAACGATGATAATACAAACGCGACAGGTGATAAGATTGGTGCGTCCGAATGGACTCGAACCATCGACCCCCACCATGTCAAGGTGGTGCTCTAACCAACTGAGCTACGGACGCAATACCTTAATCTTATTACCGACAACAATCTTATTACCAAGAATCATCGCTGACAGCGGGGACGAATATTAACGAGCTGCCCGTCCGCTGGCAAGGAGAAAAACACAATATTTATCGCAAACTCACGTAATTGCTGCGCTTTTACCCATTGCGCTGTTTTTTTCTCCACCTTTTATTGTTTTCTTTCGCGATTGTCTTATCTCAGCGTTAATCGCCAGCTTCATTCACCGCGATTAACGCCCAATTTTGTTAAAACTAGTGCGCCGCTTTTTGCAGAATAAGTGCGGGTGGCTGCTTTTGTAACCAACGAATGCGTACTGCCATTAATATCGCCGCTGCGGTGAGGCCGATAACAAAGCCTATCCAGAAGCCACTTGGTCCCATAGCCGGGACGAAATAGTCAGTTAGCCCCAAGAGATAACCACTTGGCAGGCCTAGCAACCAATAGGCGGTAAACGTGATAAAGAAGATTGAACGTGTATCTTTATAGCCACGTAATACGCCGCTGCCAATGACTTGGATAGCATCTGATAGCTGATAAAGCGCGGCCAGCAACATTAAGTGGGAGGCCATCATCACCACTTCAGGGTTTTTGTTATACAGCAGGGCAATGTGTTCGCGGAAGATAACGGTGAATATAGCCGTCACGCACGCCAGCATTAAACCGACGGCAATACTGGTATAAGCCGCGACTCTCGCCTGCTCAACTGACCCTTGACCAAGACGGAAACCGACACGAATCGTGGCAGCTACACTGAGCGACATGGGTAACATGAACATTAATGAGCTGAAGTTGAGCGCGATCTGATGTCCAGCAACAGCGACGATGCCGAGTGGTGAAACGAGTAATGCCACCACAGCAAAGAGTGTTACTTCGAAAAACAGTGCCAGAGCAACAGGCAACCCAAGCCCTCCCAAACGCTTCATAACCTGCCAGTCGGGGGCTGCAAAGCCTTTTTCCAGTTTAATATCCTGCTGAGAACGGGTGCGAGAAACATACCAACGCATCATCAAGAACATGACCCAGTAGACAGTGCCTGTCGCAACCCCACAACCGACGCCGCCTAATGCTGGCGCGCCAAACTTACCGTAAATAAAAATATAGTTAATGGGAATATTAACGAGCAAACCGATAAAACCTATCACCATCCCCGGTTTCGTTTTGGATAACCCCTCACACTGGTTACGGAGTACTTGGAAGAACAGATAACCCGGCGCGCCCCACATAATGGCATGCAGGAATCCCACGGCTTTATCAGCCAATACCGGGTCAATATTATGCATTTGCTTAATAACGTGGTCGCTATTATAGAGAACCAACATAATGAGCAATGAAACACATAATGCCAGCCAAAACCCTTGTCTCACTTGATGAGCGATCTGGCTTCGACGCCCAGAGCCGTTAAGTTGAGCAACCGTTGGGGTCAGCGCTAACAGTAAACCATGGCCAAATAAGATTGCCGGCAGCCAAATAGATGTCCCCACCGCGACAGCGGCCATATCAGTGGCACTGACAGAACCGGCCATGATGGTATCGACCACGCCCATTGCGGTTTGAGACAACTGCGCGATGACGACGGGAATAGCGAGAGCCAATAAGCTACGCGCCTCGACGATATACTTCTGCACGTATGCACCTTTTTATTGATTGAGGCTATTTATCGCAATGAAGCGTTAAATAAAATAGCGGGAATTGATTTATGACCTACAAGTTATTACACACAGGTTATAACTTACATGCTTGGGGTTGTAGGAAGGTAGCAGGCAAATCCCGCTGGGCTGACACTGGTCAGTAAGTCGGGTGAGAGAGAGTCGCTAGCAACCCTACAACGTCAAGAAATAAGGGTATAAAAGATTGTACCTTCTCGTTGAGCTTAAGCAATCCTTGTCATTAAATATCAGCAAAATACCCTGTAAGTAGGTTTTTATCCTAAGTGGTTTGGTTTTCCGTATTTTCTGAGGCAAAATCAGCGCAGAGAGCATTTCTTTTTACCGAAAACTAACTAAGAGGCATGGCGTATGTTTACCGGTATAGTTCAAGGCACCGCGCCAGTGGTAGCCATCGAGGAAAAATCTAATTTCCGCACGCATGTAGTCGAAATGCCAACAGAGATGTTGCCTGGTTTGGCCTTAGGCGCTTCGGTTTCCCACAATGGTTGCTGCTTAACCGTCACCGCTGTTGAGGGGAATCATGTTAGCTTTGATTTAATGAAGGAAACACTGCGTATTACTAATTTGGGTGATATTAAGGTGGGTGATCAGGTTAATCTGGAGCGCGCCGCTAAATTTAGTGATGAAATTGGCGGACATCTTATGTCCGGCCATATTATTTGCACCGCTGAAATCGCCAAAATCTACACATCAGAAAATAATCGTCAGATTTGGTTTCGCATGCCCAGCGATGATTTGATGAAGTATGTGTTACACAAAGGTTTTATTGGCATAGATGGCATCAGCCTGACTATCGGTGAAGTCGTGAACAATCGTTTTTGCGTGCATTTGATACCGGAAACCTTGGCGCGTACGACATTAGGTAAGAAACGGTTAGGGAATCGAGTCAATATCGAGATAGACCCGCAAACTCAAGCTGTGGTTGATACCGTTGAGCGGGTACTGGCGCAGCGTGATAGCGCACAGGCAACTGAATTGGCAGAAAAAGCAGTTCGCGAATAGTTTAAGAATTAATAGCTTAAGAATAATGCCAGCATAGAAGAAAAGTTAACGTTGAGGCAGGGGGAATTCCCCCTGCCTCATATGACATGTCGTTTTAGCGGGGAACTCGGATACCACCGTCTATGCCATTGGGGCTAAACAGAATTTGCCATAATTGAATATCTCTGGCTCGAAATGCCCCTGCGCAAGCATTTAGATAATAGCTAAACATACGTTCAAATCGAGCTGAGTAATTCTCTGCCAGACTTGGCCACGCAGCTTGAAAACGGGCGTACCAAGCCATTAAAGTTCGATCATAATCTGCACCGAAATTATGCCAATCCTCCATAATGAAATAAGGTTCGCTGGCTTGAGCGATATGTTTTACTGACGGCAAGCAGCCATTAGGGAAGATATATTTATTAATCCAAGGATCAATGCTCAGGTCAGTCCGGTTAGCGCCAATGGTGTGCAGTAAAAATAAACCATCAGGTTTCAAGTTGCGGTTTACCACATCAAAGTAGGTGTGATAATTCTTTGGCCCAACATGCTCGAACATCCCAACGGACACAATACGATCAAACTGCTGATTCAAGTCACGATAGTCTTGCAGCAAAATGGTGACATCCAATCCTTCGCACCGTCTTTGCGCCAGCTTTTGTTGTTCGGCTGAAATGGTTACGCCTGAGACCGACACGCCGTAGTGACGGGCAGCATAAGCGGCAAGTCCCCCCCAACCACAACCAATATCGAGCAACTTCATACCCGGTGCTAATTGCAGTTTCTCGCAGATCATCCGCAACTTGTTTTCTTGTGCTTGTTCTAGGGTCGTGGCGTCTTTCCAATAGCCACAGGAATATTGCATATTGGGATCAAGCATAAGGCTAAAGAGGTCATTACCTAAGTCATAATGCTCTTTGCCCACTATCCATGCACGTCTCTTTGATTGCAGATTGATCACGCGAGCGGCAGCAACACGTAAAGTATCTTTGAGATGGTGTGGGAGTTGATGTTCTAGGCCAGCACGGATAACGCGTTGGAAAAAGATATCCAAGCGATCGCATTCCCACCAACCATCCATATAACTCTCACCTAATGCCAAAGATCCTTCTTGTAATACTCGCTTAAAGAAGTCTGGATTATTGACTCTAATGTCGAAAGGGCGTGAGCCATTGATTTCAATATCAGCCTGGCTCAGCATTTCTTGCACAATGCGAAACCACGGATTTTCTTGAATGCTCTGGTCTTCTATACAGGATGAACTCATAGCTTCTCCATCACTTTCTTCTGACTTATGCCCCGCGATAATTTTCTATATGCGCGAGGACATACCAATTCGGCTGATGAACCTTGGTGTCTGATATCCGTTACGGATATACCCTTTGTACTTGATGCTGCAGCGGTGTCGCGGTACGAACTAAAATCACTGCAACGCCAATACGTTGGGTAAAGAGGAAGATTACGAAGAAACCCTAATTATGTTTTGGTTTAGGGTGACTCATCCATAAGGTTAAATGTGACGCAATCCACGCGCACAGAAACTACTTAAGATAGTGCTTTTTTTTAATGATATTGTATTCGGTTTAATCGAGTATAGGCTTGCCGAGTCGCTTTCTCAATACTAAATCGTACTCGGCATTTATGCCGCTTAGTGACTATTTTTATTGGTAATTAATATCTTTTTATCTTTTCGCAATGCGTAGCAATGAATGCTATATCCCAATAGTGCTAATACCACCGTCGACAGCATGACAGTGACAGTGGCCAATAACGCGCGACTGACAAAGGCTGAAACCAGCATACTAGCAATAAAGCATAAACCTAGCTGAAGCGTGTTTTGTAGCGCGGCTGCTTTCCCAGTATTCGAAGGAAAGGGCATTAACGCATTTGCTACGATAATAGGGTAGCAGGCACCATTGACAAGCGCCATTATGCAGAAAGGAATAAGTAAACTAAGCAGTGAGGGGGTGGTTAAAGTCGCGATGAAATACAGCGCGATCATGCTGACACTATATCCCGCCAATAACCAAGGTAATAACGTATTTCCCTTGATATGTGTGAGTGCGCTACGACAACTGAACCCACCCAAGAGGAACGCTAATGTTTGCGGTACATAGCTCAAACCAATGGTATTCGGGCCGTAGCCCATGTCACCCAGAATAAAAGGTGAACCGGTTAACCAAGCAAAAAAACCGGCACTACAGGCGGCGAACATCATGACGTTACCGCTAAATACTGGTGATTTCAGCAACTGCCAGAAACTGATTGTCGTGATAGATAGTTGATTCTTGTCGTTGACAGATTTCTTGCGTTCTTTAAGGCGTACCGTTGGGATCAAGAGCAACAATGTCACGACCAGCAGCACTACAAAAATAGAGCGCCAACTGAAGTGATTTAACAGCCATGCGCCCAGAAGAGGGGCCAATGCCGGAGATAACGCCACCAACGGCATAATGGTCGCGAACACACGGTTGGCTTTACCATCGCGATAACGATCTACCACTAAAGCCTGCCAACTTACGGCTGCAGAACAGACTCCCACTGCCTGAATGAAACGTAGGATCAATAGTTGTGTGGCGGTTTCAACCCATAAAATCCCTAAGCACCCAATGGCAAACAGCCCTAAACCCGCTAACAGCACCGGTTTACGGCCTAATTTATCCGATACTGGTCCCCAAATAAGCTGAGCTATCGCGAAACCCGCCAAGAAAATACTCAAACTGGCACTGATGGCCCCCGCTGAGGTTTGTAATTCTTGTTGCATTGCGCCGAAAGCAGGTAAATACATATCGGTAGCCAGGTAACCTAACATGCTTAAACCGGCCAGATAGAACATAAAGCTAGACGTTGTTTTCATTCTTGATATCTCGATGGGAACATTTTTGCAGGCGCGACAGAAAATGGCTGTTGTTGTTATTTCTTTTGTGACTAATGCTGTTGTAAATGTTTTGTTGCAGGCAATTTATTGCGGTGGGCATTCTATCCGTCAAGATAATCTGTTGTGAAACGGTAATATTTGCACCATGCTATCAATAAATTTGATATCTAAATGGCTAAGCAGCAGAGGCGGAGTTCATGTGGTCTGAATACTCATTGGATGTAGTGGATGCTGTTGCGCGTACCGGAAGTTTCAGTGCGGCTGCACAAGAATTGCACCGTGTACCCTCGGCGATAAGTTATACGGTGCGCCAACTTGAAGAGTGGCTCGCAGTCCCCCTGTTTGAACGGCGGCATCGGGACGTCGAATTAACGGCCGCAGGTGCAATTTTTATCAAAGAAGCGCGTGATGTTATCAAAAAAATGAATGGCACACGTCGACAGTGCCAGCAAGTCGCGAATGGTTGGCGGGGGGAATTGACCATCGTGATAGATAAAATCGTTAAGCCAGATCGCAGCCGCCGCTTAATCTCAGATTTCTATCGACATTTTCCTGATATCGAATTGCGGGTACGTTATGAAGTGTTCAATGGTGTATGGGATGTGTTAGTCGACGGGCAAGCAGAAATGGCCATTGGCGCGACTCGCGCTGTGCCTGTTGGCGGGCGGTTTGTTTTTCGCGATATGGGTTTTTTGAGCTGGCAGTGTGTGGTGAGTGTTGAACATCCGTTGGCCCAGTTAACTGGGCCATTGACCGATGACCAGTTACGGCCATTTCCCTCATTATGTCTAGAGGATACCGCGCGGAATCTCCCCAAGCGGGACACTTGGACACTTGATAATCAGCAGCGGCTGGTGGTACCGGACTGGGCGACAGGGATTGATTGTCTGTGTGCAGGTTTATGCGTAGGCATGGTACCGACACATATGGTTTCACCACTGATTGCACAAGGGAAGTTGGCTGTCTTGACGTTGACTGAACCCTTACCAGATAGCCCTTGTTGCATGACTTGGGAGCAGAATAACCATTCACCCGCGTTGGCCTGGTTACTTGAATATTTGGGTGACAGTGTCACATTGAATGACGAGTGGCTGAAAGACGAAAATGAGTTATTGCGCTGTGATTGACCGCCAATAGCGCCGCCGGTAGCGAAATTTGCTACTGGCGGTAGGGGTTACCATATAGATGGTTTATGCGCCGGCAGATGAGCCATTGCCGGCAGAGTTGATAAACCGCGATAGTTGATTAACGGCGATAGTCGCGGAACGGACCATCAGCAACAGAACGTCGCTCAACCAGTTTCGGGTGAACCTCAATGGTCTGTGGGTCTTCGCGCTTGCTGACGATACGATCGAGCAACATGGCGAAGGCCGTTTCACCTAATCGTTCTTTAGGTTGATGAATGGTGGTCAGTGCCGGTGAGAAATAGCGCGCGTTACGCACGTTGTCATACCCGATCACCGAAATATCTTGCGGCACCCGTAGGCCCAATTCATCAGCAGCACAAATTGCGCCCATCGCCATAATATCACCGCCGCAGAACACCGCTGTTGGACGATGTTTTTGTGTCAGAATTTGATGCATGGCCTTATAGCCCGACTCTGGCTCGAAATCGCCCTGAACCACCCATTCATCACGCAGCTCGATATTCGCTTCTTCTAGTGCTTTAAGGAAGCCTTGATGGCGACCTCCGCCGGTATTACGAGATAACTGCCCCGGAATAGCACCAATATCACGATGGCCGCGCTCAATAAGATATCGACCGGCCAAATAACCGCCTTCAAAGGCATTATCAATAATTGAGTCAGTAAAATCGCCCCGCGCTGTACCCCAATCCATCACCACCATCGGGATATTGCGATAATCTTCCAGCATCCCAAGAAGTTGCTCTGGATATTCTGAACACATCACTAATAGCCCATCGACACGTTTTTGCGCCAACATCGCCAAATACGCTTTTTGCTTATCCAGATTATTATGGGAGTTACATAAAATCAGCGTGTAGCCTTTGCTATAACAACTGTTTTCAACCGCTTCGATCACTTCGGCAAAATAGGGTGCTTCGCTGGAAGTTGCCAACAAACCAATGGATTTTGTGTGATTCACTTTCAAACTGCGGGCCACAGCACTGGGCGAATAATGCAGTTCCTTAATGGCAGCCCACACGGCAGCCTTAGTATTTTCGGCGACGAAACGAGTTTTGTTAATCACGTGCGAAACGGTGGTGGTGGACACACCCGCGTGTTTGGCCACATCTTTAATCGTTGCCATATAAAAAATAACTCCTAAGCTCACCTGTTACAGCAGGTAAGTATTTTGTTAATCGTTTGCCTACATACTCGAAACCATTCAGACAGAAGCATGTTATTAGGCTGGAAAATGGAATCAGCGGGCTGCCTGAGAGTAATTGTTGGACGTTATTGGCAGTATGCAGTTATGAACTGCGAATTTTGGCTGATCTGGAGGAAAAGTGGAAGAGGTAATCAAAGTTATAAAGTGAGTAATGAGCACAAGATTTTTTTTCTGAATTGTGGGAAGATAATTTAACACACTAACTATGTGCCTTTTCCCTACTACAAACTGACCGGCTGAGGAGTTTTTATGGATACCAATCTGAAAATGTCGCTGATTACGACTGTTGGTGCATTAGCGATGATTATTGCCTTTAGCTTCGTGGCGGTAATGAATTAAGTCAACCGCTTGCCGGTATAGCGTGACAAGTAGGGCGGTTTACCCGCCCTTTTTATCGCTACCGATTTTATTGCTATCGATCTTATGGATACCGATGTATTAACAGATCTTCACTCTTTCTCTTATTGGCCTGCTCAGACTAAATTCGTCTCAACAAAAGACCAATTAACCAACGCCCAGAAGTTTTCCAGGTATTTAGGCCGCGCATTGCGGTAATCGATATAATAGGCGTGTTCCCATACATCCACCGTCAGTAACGGTTTATCGTTGGTGGTCAGTGGGGTAGCCGCATTCGATGTGCTGACAATGGCCAGTGCACCGTCTGCTTTTTTGACCAGCCAAGTCCAACCTGCACCAAAGTTTTTAACCGCAGCATCGGTAAATTGCGTTTTAAAATCAGCGAAAGACCCAAATGACTGATTTATGGCGTCAGCCACTTTACCCTGAGGTTCACCGCCACCATTCGGCGATAGACAATGCCAATAGAAGGTATGGTTCCAAACTTGAGCCGCATTGTTAAAGATACCGCCACTGGATGTTTTCACGATCTCTTCCAGCGTTTTATTAGCAAACTCGGTGTCTTTAATCAGATTATTGAGGTTGACCACGTAGGTATTGTGGTGTTTTCCATAATGGTATTCCAGCGTTTCAGCCGAAATGTGTGGTTCCAGCGCATTTTGCGCATAAGGTAATGCCGGTAATTCAAATGACATTGCTTGCTCCTTTCGGGATTACTCAGGGTGTTTGCTCCTCAAATCTCATCAAAAACTATTGGCTATGATGCGGCGAAGAGCGGATAAAACCGTAATTGTTGTATTTTTGTTGTGGGTATTAATTTTAGCAACTTTCAACAGGAATGACAGTTATAACCATAATATAAAAGTGGTTATTGGGTGGGAAATAGCCGCAAATAATTATCATTATCGAGAGGGCATTGGCGGTCACTCACCCAGCAAAAAGCTGCTGGGTGTTGGGAGATTGAAGATTTAGCGAATCGTTTTTGGTGTGACCACGCGACGCGCGCCCACATAATGATCTTGCCAGTAGTCGTTATCCATCATGCTAATACGAATTTCTTCACCGGTACGAGGTGACTGAATAAACTTGCCGTTACCTAAATAAACACCGACATGATCGGCAACACCGCGATTGGCAATATTGAAGAACACCAAGTCACCGCTCTCTAATTCTGCCCGTTTCACTGGCGCGGCATCACGTAAATGAAACATTTCGTTAGCAGTACGTGGCATTTTTATTCTGATGACATCTTTATATGCGTAATAAATAAGCCCACTACAATCGAAACCTGTATTCGGAGAGGTGCCCCCCCAACGATAAGGTTTACCGACTTGTTTCATCAGCTTACTCATTGCAGTTTGCTTTGCATGTTGATAGCGCTTTTTATGGGCGGGGCTGAGTTTAATTTTATTATTCGCGATTAATTCTGTGCCGGCTTTACCTTGAGCTTTAATCCGCTGCCGACCATAAGCGATTTTTTCTGTTTTTTTAGCACCAGCTCTATTTTTGTTGGTTGCCGTATTAGTATTTATCTTTTTAGTCGTACGAGTATTTGTCGTCGTCTTTTTACTGATTTCTTGTGCTTTCTTTTTGATATTCTTGCCCGTACTGGTGGTCATCTTCTTTTTATCAGCGTTGGCTGCGGTTTTACGGGCGGTCACTTTAGTTGGGCTCGCTTTATCGCTGGTTATTTTCGCTTTTTTGGTGCTTTTATCGACTTTGCGTTTCTTCCGATCATCAGGGCTGCCTTGGCTGACTTGACCTTTCTTTTGCTCAGCCGACACGTGTGCCTGCGGTGAAGCATGCGCCAAATTTAAAAATAGTTGGGTAAACAGCAGCACAAACAGCGTAAATATTAAACGCATAATATCGCTACCAACCTTAGCCCTGATATGAATAAGAAGAGTCACAGTATTGCCGAAACTCAGAATATAAAAAAGCGAAGACAGACAGGATTTTAGTCGATATTGTGAGAAAACGTTAATGGCTTCACAATTGTTGATCTTTTATGCAGGCAATGGACTTAATTCAATCATTCGTCAACGAGTTATCTCTCTGTTCTTGAAGTCACAAGAGGCGATCGGCGATAAGCTGCCATTATTTGATCACGAAGATAATAGTGAAGATATAGGGTCAAAAATGTTATTCTAAAGATACATATTTGTAGCCGATCTATCATCATGCCTAGAGCAGTAAAATCCCTGCAAAAAATGGCGTTTTATTCCAGCAGTGACAGTCGCTACAATAGACCGGACGCAATAATAATATTGAGTAAAAGTTTGTAGCCACAATATGGCTTGAGGAAGCAAAAAAATGACGACGATTGATAAAATTCAGCGCCAGATAGCAGAGAACCCAATTCTGCTGTACATGAAGGGCTCACCGAAACTGCCAAACTGTGGTTTTTCTGCTCAGGCTGTGCAGGCACTGTCCGCTTGCGGCGAACGCTTTGCTTACGTTGATATTCTGCAAAATCCTGATATCCGTGCGGAGTTGCCAAAATATGCTAACTGGCCAACATTCCCACAACTTTGGGTAGATGGCGAACTGGTTGGCGGTTGTGACATTCTGATGGAAATGTATCAGCGTGGCGAACTGCAACAGTTACTGAAAGAGACGGCAGATAAATACCGCTCACAAGAAGATAAACCAACGGCAGAGTAATGCCCTGAGCGCTCATTGGCACAACAAAGTGTCAGCAGTCGGAGAGGTGGCTTATTAGCCACCTCTTTTTATATTGAGCGCGTGAGTTTATTCATGAGGATAAAGTTACTCGGACTCACCTGCCGGTACTGGCCAACCCCCCAGTTTTTTCCAACGATTCACTAACTCACAGAACAGCTTTGCCGTTTGCATCGTGTCGTATAATGCTGAGTGCGCTTGACTACTGTCAAACGGAATCCCTGCAGTCAAACAGGCTTTTGCCAACACGGTTTGCCCGAGCACCAGACCGCTCAAAGCGGCTGTATCAAAGGTCGCAAATGGGTGGAATGGGTTACGCTTCAAACTAGCACGTTCAGCCGCAGCCATCACGAAACTGTGATCAAAGTTAGCGTTGTGCGCCACAATAATCGCGCGGTTACAACCTTGCTCTTTTAACCCCTTACGTACCGCTTTAAAAATGGCGTGCAAAGCGTCGTGTTCACTCACTGCACCTCGTAGTGGGTTAGTCGGGTCAATCCCATTAAAGGCCAAAGCTTCGGGCTGTAGGTTGGCACCTTCGAATGGCTCAACATGAAAATGCAGCGTTTCATCTGGCAGCAGCCATCCGTCTTTATTCATCTGCAAGGTCACAGCGGCAATTTCTAATAATGCATCAGTCTTAGCATTAAAACCGGCGGTTTCAACATCAATTACGACGGGGTAATATCCCCGAAAACGGCCACTCAGGGCGTTAAGATCACTTTTATCTGCCATCAGTTTCTTATCTTCATCGAATTCAGCACGCATTATGCCAAATTTTGGCGCAGGATGCAGGAGGGTATCATGATAAGAAAAAGGCACCTTGTCGGTGCCTTTCAGTTAATCAGTTGCCAAGGCCATGTCCGGCGCTTTTATTCTCGATTAACTCAATTTTGTAGCCATCAGGATCTTCAACAAAGGCAATGATGGTATTACCGCCTTTAACTGGGCCAGCTTCACGGGTCACTTTACCGCCCGCCTGACGAATTTGGTCGCAGGTCGCAGCAACATCGTCCACACCCAGTGCCAAATGGCCGAATGCCGTTCCCATTTCGTAGCTGTCTACGCCCCAGTTATAAGTCAACTCAATCACTGAGCCTTCGCTTTCATCGCTGTAACCGACAAAAGCCAGCGAATATTTATACTCGGTATTTTCGCTGGTACGCAGTAAACGCATCCCTAATACCTTGGTGTAGAAGTCGATGGAACGTTGCAGGTCACCGACACGGATCATGGTATGGAGTAGGCGCTTCATAATACCTCTTTATAATCAGTAGATTAAAAGTTAAAAGTCATTATAAATCAAAAGACAGTCGTCATCATAACGCAATATCATGCCGCTCACTAGTTTTGCAGCCCTGATATTTAAGGCAATTTTTACGGTCTAGGTGAGGGCGTAATTTCGATTTATAGGCGATAGTGGCATTGGATTAGATGATATGCTGCGGTGGTAATTTAAGCCCGAAAATAAATAACCCCCCCAACAGTATTATTTATGTTGGGGAGGCAATAGTTAAATGGAGAAAGACTGCGTTATAGCGTTGGGTAGTCAGTATAACCCTTCGCGCCGCCGCCGTAGAAAGTCTCGCCATCTGGCTCATTCAGTGGGGCATGTTGCTGGAGACGAGCAACTAGGTCTGGATTAGAGATATAGCTGCGACCAAATGCCACGGCATCAATAAACCCTTTTTCGATCAGGTCTTCGGCTTTCTCTGCGGTATAGGCACCAGCACCCACAATGACGCCTTTGAAACGGGCGCGAACAGCATCACGGAATGCCTCTGAGTAAGGTTTACCACCCGCCCAATCTGGCTCGGAAATGTGCAGGTAGGCGATTTTACGTTTGTTTAATTCATCAATCAGATAAAGCGCCGCTTCTTCCTGATCTTCACCATTATCCAAGCCATTGAATGGCCCTAAAGGTGAAATACGGATGCCAATATGTTCTGAGCCCCATTCTGCAACGGTTGCATCAACCACTTCCAGTGTTAGGCGAGTACGGTTTTCAATACTGCCACCGTATTGGTCGGTACGTTGATTGGACGCGGGAGACATGAACTGATGCAGTAAGTAGCCATGGGCCGCGTGCAGCTCAATGTAATCAAAACCGGCTTCACGAGCATTAGCGGTCGCCTGACGGAAATCATTAATAATGCCAGGGATCTCTTCTGTTTCCAGCGCTCGTGGAGTAGAGCAGGGAACACGTACCCACGCACCGGATTCATCACGTACGGTGGTGCGGGTATCAGCGGCAATGGCTGAAGGAGCGACGGGTGCTTGCTGATTTGGTTGCAAACTGCTGTGTGAAATACGGCCTACATGCCAGAGCTGAACGGCGATATGTCCACCTTCTTCATGCACCGCCTGAGTGATTTTTTTCCACGCATTGAGTTGCTCCTGAGTGTGTAACCCTGGTGCGCCGGCATAGCCCTTGGCTTGGAAAGAAATCTGAGTGGCTTCAGTGATGATTAAACCAGCACTGGCCCGTTGGCGATAATATTCTGCCATTAATGGCGTTGGGATATCACCTGGTTCAATGCTGCGCAAGCGAGTGAGCGGTGCCATAAATACACGGTTTGGCAAAGTGAGTGCGCCAACTTTCAACGGGGAGAACAGTTTAGCAGTTTTCATGGTGCATCCTATATTAATAGACCAGTCGACTAGTCGCTGGGTAAAACCTGTAGCCATCAAAAAATGGACTATCAAGTTCATGGAATTATTGGGTCGGTTGTAACATCAATTCGATACTTTCTAGCGCACAGGTCAGCGGTGTTACAGAGCGTTTTACTTTTGCCCGCAATGCGGCGCCCTGCCACAAGGTGTATAGTGTTTCTGCAGTGGCGGCGGCTGAGAGAGTGATGCGTAGCGAGCCTTCTTTAGTACCGGCTTCGATAGCATCTTGCAAACGGCCAATCACTCGTGCAGTTCCGGCATCCAGCGCATGGCGCATGGGTTCGGATAAATCACTGACTTCCGCTGAAAGTTTAACCGATAGACAAGCGTTGTGGCATTCACTGCCACAATAGTTAGCAATTGATTGAGCAAAATATTGCAGTAGTTGGTGACGTTTATCACCTTGTGAACCCGTCAGCAGATTGACCATGGCTGCTTCATAACGGTCAAAGTATCGCTGTAACATCGCCTCGCCAAAGGCTTCTTTTGAGCGAAAGTAGTGATAAAACGAGCCTTTTGGAATACCGGCGGTTGTGAGTAATTGACTCAGACCCATCCCATTAAAACCAAGATGCAGGCTAAGGCTCTCACCTGTAGCTAACAGGTGTTCTCGAGTATCGACATGTGGGTGCTGTATTTTGTTCATGTAGCAGAGACTAATAGACCGATTGGTCTAGGTCAAGTGGTTAATGCCAATATCATAAGATTGTGATGTCGGCATTGACCTTTTGAAAGGGTGTCCTAGCCCTGAATACGGCATTTATCCAGTAAATCCAAGCCAGATTGATATTCAGAAGTCTGCACGTTCATCATGCCCAGTAGGGTATGAAATAAGTTATCCTGCGAAACGTCATCATGCTCTGCATTCTTGGCTAAGCATTGGTTATCAATGCCATAACTTCTTGTGTATTCGGGCGATAGCCACATTAGAAATGGAATATGCGTTTGCTGAGTCGGTGCGAATATGTAAGGTGTGCCATGCAGATAAATGCCATTTTCACCTAATGACTCCCCGTGATCTGAGAGATAAACCATCGCAGTATTAAATCTATTGCTCTGTTGTTGCAGCAGTTTAATCGTGTTATCCAGCATCGCATCGGTGTAGAGAATCGAGTTATCGTAAGTATTCACCAGTTCTTCGGAGGTACAATCTTGGATTTGATTGCTATCGCAGGTTGGGGCGAATTGCCTTATCTCAGGATTTGACCGGCGATAATAGGCGGGGCCATGGCTACCCATTTGGTGCAACACTATGACGCCATCACTTTTTAATCCATTGATATAATTATCTAGTTTATAGAGCAAGGCATTGTCTAAGCAGACGCCATTTTGGCAATCGGCGGTTAATTCTAACTGCGTCACATCTTGATGAGGGATACGGTCGCAGGCCCCTTTACAGCCACCATCGTTTTCTCGCCATAAAACATTCAATCCGGCACGGGCAAGAATATCCATCAAACCCTCCTGATGGCTGGCTAACGTGGCATCATAATTTTTGCGTGGCATATTTGAGAACATGCAAGGCACAGAAACGGCGGTTTCAGTTCCACAAGATGAGGCATTCTTAAAATAGGTCACATTTTGTTTTTGCAGACGAGGATTTGTTTCGCGTTGATAACCGCCTAAAGAGAAGTTCTCGGCGCGGGCGGTTTCTCCGACGACTAAAACGACCAGCGTTTTCTTCTGTTGACGATTGATTAACGGCCCTAGATGGGCATCTTCACCAATCTTCACTAAAGACATATTACTGGCGAAATACTTATGTTTCGCAAATTGAAAGCTGCCGCTGACAAAATTGGAGGGTGTGAGCATTTTAACGATGCTTTTATTATTACGAATTAGCGAAGCATAATCTTTATAAAAAAGTGTCGCGATGAGCATGATAATCACCGCTGACACCAGAATATTAGCCGCACGCAGCCCTAGCATATACCACCAAGGTCGGGTCACCTGAATACGGACGAAGCAAATAATGATGGCAGGGATAATCCCCAATACGAGTAGCCAAATAGCCATACGCGGCGTGAAGAGTGCGGCGGCTTCTTGGGAATTAGTCTCGAAGGCATTTTGCATCATATTACCGTCAATAACGGCACCATAACTGAACATAAAGTAGTTGGTCGCCGCACCTCCTAAGAGAAATAAAATAATGATGGGCTTACGCAATACCGGCACCGCGAGCAAACTGAAGATAATATTGAGGGCGAAGAAAATGACCAGTGGAATGGTGGCAGCAAAAAAGTAGCTATCGCTATTATCAAAACGAATCAGCGACCAGGCTTTACTGATAAACAAGGCATTGTGGCTGACAGTAAAAAACAGTGAGCAGAGCAAAATAAAACTCAGACTGTTACACTGTAACTTATCTCGAACATTCATTGTGAAAATTAAATCCTAGAATTCACTAATTGCCCGAATGATATCGAGTGAAACTTAAGATAACCTTAGTGGTATCAGGAGGCTTTCTGTCGCTAACAAGAGTGGCTTGCCAGCGAGGGCGAATCAGGCTTCAATTAAGGTAAACCTCTCAGTCAATACAGGGTATGAGTTGTGTTTGTGACAACGCCAATTAGGTATGCTAACCGCGGGAGGCAGTATGGCTCAGCAGCTTGAGTTTTTTGACATTCCCAGCCCATGTCGAGGTATCTGCCAAACAGATGATCGTGGCTTCTGTCGTGGATGTATGCGCAGCCGCGATGAGCGATTTAATTGGATCAAAATGAGCGACCCGCAAAAGCGGGATGTCTTACGCCTATGCCGCCAGCGCCTATTGCGATTGCAGCGCGCGAATAAACAACCGGATGAACCCCTGCAAGATCAACCCTCGCTATTTTGATTATCGTGTTCTACGTATCGATTGACTAAAATTAGCCTTTTGGGCTATTTGTCCCCTCAGCCCCCAATTGACCCTAAATTCGTTGCTCAGGGAGGATTTCACCTTTCTGCTGGTTGTGTATGCTTAGGGCATATTAATAAATGAGGTAGCTAATAATGGATACACGTACCCAACTTGCCCCGCTTGGGCCTGAATTTTCTCGCATGATTTGCGGTTATTGGCGTTTGATGGAGTGGGAAATGACGCCCAAACAGTTGTTGGCGTTCATTGAGCAACACGTTGAATTGGGCATTACCACAACGGATCATGCGGATATCTACGGTGGTTACCAATGTGAGCAAACTTTCGGGCAAGCATTGCGCTTGAAGCCGTCATTACGTCATCAACTTGAATTAGTCAGTAAGTGCGGGATTGCCACCACGGCGAAACCAGAGCATGCGCTGGGGCATTACATTACAGATCGTACCCATATCATTAAAAGCGCTGAACAGTCATTAACGCATTTGCATACTGACTATCTTGATTTGCTGCTGATTCATCGTCCCGACCCTTTAATGGATGCAGATGAAGTGGCTGAAGCATTCACTCAATTGCATAAAAGTGGACAGGTAAAACATTTTGGCGTATCGAACTTTACGCCGGCGCAATTCAGTTTGCTGCAATCACGTTTGCCTTTCACGTTGGTCACAAATCAGGTTGAAATCTCACCGCTTCACCAACCGGCGATTGTGGATGGCACCCTTGATGCTTGCCAGCAGTTACGTATTAAACCAATGGCATGGTCATGTTTGGGGGGCGGGCGTTTGTTCAGCGACCCGGAATTCCAAGCGCTGCGTGATGAATTGCAGGTCGTTGCCGAGGAGATTGGCGCTGAAAGCATTGACGAAGTGGTTTATGCCTGGATCCTACGCTTACCTTCAGCACCCATACCGATCATTGGTTCTGGCAAGATAGAACGTGTTAAGGCCGCTTGGTCATCACTTTCTCTCACCATGACTCGTCAACAATGGTTCCGCATTCGTCGCGCTGCCCTTGGCTATGATGTGCCTTAAATGTTTTTTATGCGCCAGCGAGTATCATGCTGGCGCAGCTTGACTTCCTGCATCCGGTATCGCTAATTGAAGCTGAGTGAGTGAACAATATAACCGCCAGATTAATCCTGCTAGTTCGCGTCCAGACGCATCAGGGTATTGCCCTAAAATCGTACTCATTCTCTGTAATTCTTGTAGCGTCGCCTGTAGTGATGTGGGCTGTACACCTTTCTCCGTCATACAGCCTTTAAGGCAGTGAATACAGACATCCCGTACCGCAGACAAGGGGGCGGAGGTAGTTTGCCAATCACGTAGCTGCCAGACCACGTGGCTGCAATTAAGCAGTACCATCCCCCAGCGGAGTAGCCATACTCGCGCAGTTTGATCTTTACTGAGGTTCAGTTGATTGATGCGGTGATAGATGAGTGATTCAAACTGGTGTTGGTTTTGCCTTGGGAAGCTGCTGAGTTGATCGATAAAATCGCGCCGCAACATACGGATAATACGGCGACTTTTACGTTTATCTGAACTAGGCCGAAGTACCTGAAATGCGACACCGGCCAACATAACACCCACTAACTTGCCAATGTTGTCGTTCAGAAACGCTTGATAATCATAACTCGGAGGATTGGTGACACTCAAAAACGATCCCATAAAGACAATTAATTGCCCCCACAGTGACGCATAAGCAGGGTGTTGGAGTTTCATCATTTGCATGGTGATCAAAATGGGCATGAGCAGCACGGCAAATTGCCAGAAATCATCGATTTGCACCATCACGCCAAATTTTAAAATGAAGCAGCCAATGGAGAGTAAAACGATAGCTTTTAAGAGCGTAGCAATGCTGTCTGTTGGCGATGGCGTGGCTGAGTAGAGTACGCAACTCACGGCGGCCAATGCCAAGGCGGAGCTACCTGAACTCCACTGCGTGTTTATCCAAAATGCGCAGCCGATGACAATACAAACAAAAGTACGAAGCCCATTATAGGCAGCTTCATAGGTATCAGTATGACGCGCTAATGATGCGACTGAGGGCGGTGACTGCATTGTGTCTTCTTGGGTTTTATCTAGTCGCGCCAACCATTTATTCACCTGCAAATATAACCAACAAAAATGCTTCAACCGTAACCAGAAGGCTTGATGGCGATAATCGGCATCTGGCTGTGGGGCGATTTGCTGCAATATTTTAGCCACCTGATATTTATCGCAATCAGGCTGTTGCAATGCCGCCAGTAGCTCTGACAGCACATCGGCCAGCTTTGCTGGTGGTGTGGGCCAGTTAACTAGCATGCGGCGTAAGCTGGTTATTACACTGGTAATCCGTAACTGACGATGCAAGATAAAATTTAAGACATTATTTTGCCGTCTTAAGCGGTAATGACTCCAGAATGCCTGAATTCTCAACAGATTCATGGTGAGGATCTGTCCAATCAATCCCTCATGCGAGCTGCGAAGCGCTGGGGTTTGTTCGGTTTGCCACAATAGCGCCGCATGTTCCAGTAACCGAGACTGCATCCGGCGTAAAGAGGTGAGGAGCGCTTCACCGTCTGACGTGCTGGGCAACAGCATCATCATCAAGCCACCGCAAAGAATACCGGTTATCACTTCGCAGACACGGGCTTGGGCAATATCAAAAATCTGCTGGGTGTCAGTGGTGTTCACGGTTGAAAATGCGATGATTGCTGTGGTGTAGCCCGCCAGAGCAAATGCATAAGAAACATTATTTTGATAATGATTAGAAATGAAAGTACACAAGCCGATCCATGTTGCGATGACAAAAGTGAATAGCCAAGGATCATTGAGACAATGACCTGCAATCATCAATGATGCCGCTGCGCCCAATAAACTTCCGATAACCCGACCGATACTTTTGCTGATGACCCCGCCGACGGTGGGGAAACTCACCACCGCAGCGGACGTCATCGCCCAGTAGGGTTCATCTAAATTTAGTGCAAAAGCAATCCACAATGATAAGCACATGGCCAAAGAGTTACGCAGGGCATAACGCCACTGCCCAGCATTGGCCTTGCCCCATGGGGTTTGGTGCCACAAGGGAAAAGAAAAGCGCATGTTAACGGGCCACTGAAATAGTACAGGTGGTGCCCGCAATTAGCGTGACATCAGGCGGGACATCCAGCAGTTTAATTCGCACAGGAACCCGTTGTGCCAAACGAACCCAAGGTACATTAGGCTTCACATCAACTAACAGATCATCACCGGTATCAACACTTTGATCATATATCGCGCGACCAATGCTCTGTACGACGCCACGTAATGGAATGTTGCCATTGTACAAAACTATTTTGGCGTCATTACCTTCTCTAATGTGTCTGAGTTTGGTTTCTTCGAAATAGCCCATGACATAGAATGAATCGGTATCAATAAGCGCGACTAATGGAGTACCAGTAGTTGCATAGTCACCGACTCGTGTTTTCAAGTTGGTGATATAGCCATTGGCTGGGGCATAAATACGCGTTTTACTGAGATTCCATTTAGCTTGTTCAAGGTTTGCCAATGCGCCTTGATAGGCTGCTTTCATGCTATCGGCTGTTAAATTAGCAATATCGAGATCTTCACCCGAAATAATATTTTTAGGTAAATTACGGCGGCGTTCAGCTTCGTGATTTGCTTTGGCTAAGTCAGTCTGCGCGCGGGTGACAGCCGCTTGGGCATTATCTAGCGCCAATTGATAGGGTTGTGCGTCAATGACAAATAAAAGGCTACCAGAGCTCACCAATTGGTTATCATGGACTAATATCTTTACCAGCCTGCCGGAAACTTCCGGGGTAATGCTGACCAATTCTGCTCGGACTTTACCATCGCGAGTCCAAGGCGATTGCATGTAATAATTCCACATCCACCAACCCGCACACAGTGCAATGGAGAAGATGATGACTGAGGCAAAATACTTAAGAGATTTATGATTCATGTCAATTTACCAACTGGCTAAGACCCATAAAGAAAGACTGACTGCAATGACAAAAATTGAGAGATCCATTAATATCGGATGCCAGATATCACCAGAGTAGATCCAATTCCGTAGCATATGATGGATCAATAGCCACAACACTAAACCTAGCATGACGGCCTTAAACATTGGCGGAAAATAGATAGAGGCACCTAATATCAAGTCGGTAAGTGGTGCACCAACGGGTAAAATAGCTACGTACATAAGGTTAATCCTTAAGGGGTAGTTTTAGTTAAAACATAATTTTTTCTAAAGTATTTCCCGTATTTATTGCTTTTGCCCTAGTATCAACGGTATATATACATTTGTGTTTTTAATGTTAATTACCCAAAATAGACAGGACTCTGGGAGTTATGCTAGCACGCTAAATAAAAGGAGGGGCAATTGGAATCGACATTAGGATCTGATTTAGCACGATTAGTTCGCGTTTGGCGCGCACTTATCGACCATCGGTTAAAGCCGTTGGAACTGACTCAAACACATTGGGTTACCTTGCATAATATTAATCGTTTACCACCTGAGCAGTCACAGATTCAATTGGCAAAGGCGATTGGTATCGAACAACCATCATTGGTTAGAACCTTAGATCAACTGGAGGAGAAAGGTTTAATCACACGGCATATTTGTGCAAATGATCGTCGGGCAAAGAGGATAAAACTGACGGAACAGTCTTCACCGATAATAGAGCAGGTTGATGGTGTGATATGTTCCACTCGTAAAGAAATTCTCGGTGGTATTTCTACAGATGAGATTGAAATGTTATCGGATTTGATAGATAAGCTTGAGAGAAATATTATTCAATTACAAACAAAGTAAATTAGAACGTTTTAGACTCAATTCACAGCAGAAAGAAAAAGTATCACAGTAATAACAAGTCAGGGTTCGTAATGAACCCTGACATTTTTAAATATTACGTTAACGGAAAACAGATTATTAACGTGGGCTAACCGTTACAGTACTGCCGCTCGTTGCGAGCATGACACGTTGGCCAACGCTAAAACGGGTTGGGCCTTGTTTTTGAACAACCAGAATAGTGGTGCCATCGTCTTTACGGACTTCAAGCTGTACACCATCAGTGCGGTTCATTGCACCTTGAACACCTTGACCTGCCATACCACCAGCCACTGCACCGGCTGCTGTTGCCAAGCTACGGCCTGTTCCGCCGCCGACGGTATTCCCGAGGAAGCCACCCAGTACTGCACCACCAATAGCACCCATCACGTTATTGTCATCACCACCTTGAATGGTGACAGGACGAACAGAGAGCAATGTGCCGTAAGTGACGGTTTGTACTTGTTTAGCTTGCGATGCAGTGAAAACATCACCAGACAGTGTGTTGTTATTGGCACAACCGGTTAAAGTTACCGCAACAATAGCAACGGCAATTAATGGCTTGATCATAAAAACTCCTATTAAAAATACATTACCGCATTACGGTTTAGCCTGCCGAGGACATCCAAACTCAGTCCATTGACGGTTCAGTCTTTGCGTAAAGTATGGCTTACTCAAATGTTTATTTCACTACTTACTTCGTAACATCCCTATATACAGAGTGTCGGTCATAAGCTGAAAAATTAGGCTAACGTTGATTGGCTCGCAGCTTAGCGCCTCAAACTTCAACCAATATTAAACGGTGGTTTAGTTTTCTTAAAGTAAGAAAATTAGCCGCCATAAGCAAAAGTGTTAGCAGTAGTGACTTTTATGTGACCTTTCTTGCAAATAGAACGCATTCTTTAAGATAGACCCTTATGGCGGTATACACTTAAAAAAGTATATCTTTTCATGGTGTTAATTTTATTATTCTGATCTGGCTTATGAAGAGCCTTATCGCTATTTTGTTCCTCAACGAGGAAATAAGGTCATTGCTATGAAATCAGGCCGTTTTATTGGGGTGATGTCTGGGACCAGTCTTGATGGGATTGATGTCGTGTTGGCCGCCATTGATGAGCGTATGGTCGCGCAGCAGGCCAGTTATTCTCATCCGATGCCGCAACAGTTGAAAAAAGATATCCTTGGAATGTGTCAGGGCCAGTCAACCACTTTATCTGCGGTGGGGAAGCTCGATGCTCAATTAGGGATTTTATTTGCCGAGGCCGTGTTGGGCTTATTGAACCAAGAAGGGCTTACCGCACAGGACATTACGGCGATTGGCTGTCATGGGCAAACGGTGTGGCATGAACCCCTAGGCGATCCTGCTTTTACGACGCAATTAGGTGATAACAACCGCATCGCGGCGATGACTCAAATAGCTACTGTGGGGGATTTCCGCCGCCGGGATATGGCGTTTGGCGGGCAAGGTGCACCGCTGGTTCCTGCATTTCATCATGCACTTTTAGCCCATGCCACCGAACGTCGCATGGTGTTAAACATCGGCGGTATTGCGAATTTATCCATGCTATTACCTGATTTACCTGTGCGTGGTTTTGATACAGGGCCGGGTAATATGTTGATGGACAGTTGGATTTGGCGTAACCGGACCCAACCTTACGATAAAAATGCGGCTTGGGCATTATCGGGGGAGGTTCATCAACCATTACTCGAATTGATGTACAGCGACGCCTATTTCGCCAAGCCGGCACCTAAAAGTACGGGGCGTGAATACTTCAACGCAGGGTGGTTGGACAGGCAATTGGCTCAAATACCGGGAATCAAGCCTGAAGATGTACAAGCCACGTTAGCTGAATTAACGGCCGTCTCTATTGCCGAACAGGTGCAATTGGCAGGGGGCTGTGAACGGCTGCTCGTGTGTGGTGGCGGGGCGAGAAATCCACTGGTAATGTCGCGTATGTCCGCATTACTACCGGGGACTGAAGTCTGTGTGACGGATGATTTTGGTGTCAGTGGTGACGATATGGAGGCACTGGCTTTTGCTTGGTTAGCCTTTCGCACGTTATCCGGTAAATCCGGTAATTTGCCCTCTGTGACGGGAGCTAGCTGTGAGACCATTTTAGGAGCAGTCTATCCTGTATCGTCACGATGAGGGTGCTAAGCTTCCATTGAACAGGGCAGCTTAGCCCATCAGAGAGGGCGACATCATGAAATATTTATTCGCTATTGCATCTGCCACCACTGTATTGGTGCTGGCGGGATGCAGCTTAGTGCAACCGAAAAACCAAACGTTGCATTATCAATGCGGGACGACTCAACTGACAGTAATGCAGGATAATCAACACGAAAAAGTCAGTCTAATTCTAGATGGCGAACAATTGACATTACCGCAGGTGCGCGCGGCTTCGGGTGTTAAATACAGTGATGGCCGATATACCTTCTGGTCGAAAGGGAATACGGCGTTTGTCGAGCGTGATGACAAAGTCATCATCAATGACTGTGTGTTGATCAAGCCATTGTCTTAATGAAGCGAGTGTCTTGATAAAGTGAGTGTCTTAATAAAATGATTACTTTGATCAAGTAATCAGGTCGTTACTCGCTCAGGGTGATTGTGATTCTGGTGCGGCAAGGGCAGAATAATCCTCACTGCTTTCCTGCGCGATACAGAGTGTATATGACTGACAATTTTGATGTTGCAGATTTACGTCGTGAATATATTCGCGGCGGGCTACGCCGTAGTGACTTAACTGAACAGCCATTGGATCTTTTTGAACGTTGGCTGAAACAGGCGTGCGACGCTCGATTACCGGATCCAACCGCAATGTGTGTGGCAACCGTGGATGGTCATGGTCAACCTTACCAGCGCATTGTATTGCTGAAGCATTATGATGAGCAAGGTATGGTGTTTTATACCAATTTGGGTAGCCGAAAAGCGCAGCAACTGGCTGAAAACCCGCATATTAGCTTACTCTTCCCTTGGCACATGCTAGACAGGCAAGTCATTTTCCTCGGTAAAGCTGAGCGATTGTCGACGCTGGAAGTGCTCAAATATTTTCATTCCCGCCCCAAAGATAGCCAGATAGGTGCCTGGGTGTCTCAGCAATCCTCCCGAATTTCAGCGCGTGGCGTGTTGGAAAGTAAGTTCCTCGAACTGAAGCAAAAATTCCAGCAAGGTGACGTGCCATTACCCAGCTTCTGGGGCGGGTTCCGCGTAAAATTTGATTCTGTTGAGTTTTGGCAGGGCGGTGAACATCGCCTGCATGACCGTTTTATTTATCAACGGGAAGCAGATGGATGGAAAATTGACCGTTTAGCCCCTTGAGAACGATGAAATAATTGAGGTTAAACCTAGCGCTCGTGCAGCGGGCGCTTTATCCTATACCCTCCTTGAACACCCCTATGGGCGAGTTTTTTTGTAAAAGACAATGGAGTCATTGATGACCAGCAGCAACCTGATTAAACAATTGCAAGAGCGGGGCCTCGTTGCCCAGGTGACGGATGAAGACGCGTTAGCAGAGAGACTGGCGCAAGGGCCAATTTCACTGTATTGCGGTTTCGACCCTACCGCAGACAGCTTGCATTTGGGCCATCTGGTTCCGTTGTTATGCCTGAAGCGTTTTCAGTTAGCAGGGCATCGCCCAGTTGCATTGGTTGGCGGTGCAACGGGTATGATTGGTGACCCTAGCTTTAAGGCTAGTGAGCGTAAACTGAATACCGAAGACACGGTCAATGAGTGGGTTGAGAAAATCCGCCGCCAGGTTTCCCCATTCTTGGATTTTGATTGTGGCGAAAATAGCGCTATTGCTGCCAATAACTACGATTGGTTTGGCGGCATGAATGTACTGACCTTCTTGCGTGACATCGGTAAACACTTCTCTGTGAATCAGATGATCAACAAAGAAGCGGTCAAGCAGCGTCTGAATCGTGATGACAGCGGCATCTCCTTTACTGAGTTTTCCTATAACTTGTTGCAGGCTTATGATTTCGCTTGCTTGAACAAGGCTCACGGCGTTGTGCTACAAATTGGCGGTTCTGATCAATGGGGTAACATCACCTCAGGCATCGACTTAACGCGTCGTCTACACCAGCAACAAGCTTATGGCTTAACGGTGCCTTTAATCACCAAAGCGGATGGCACTAAGTTCGGTAAAACCGAAGGTGGTGCGGTGTGGCTTGATCCGAAGAAAACCAGCCCTTACAAATTCTACCAATTCTGGATTAATACCGCTGACGCTGATGTTTATCGTTTCCTGAAATTCTTTACTTTCATGAGTATGGAAGAGATAAACGCACTGGAAGAAGAAGACAAAAACAGTGGCAAAGCGCCACGTGCGCAATACGTGTTGGCGGAAAATGTGACCGGTATGGTACATGGTGCTGAGGGGCAGGCGGCCGCAAAACGTATTACTGCCAGCTTGTTCTCCGGCGACTTAAATGACATGACCGAAGCGGACTTTGCCCAATTAGCGCAAGATGGTATGCCAACAATTGAACTCGCCCGTGATAGCGATTTGCAGCAGGCTTTGGTCAATGCTGAATTGGTGCCTTCCCGTGGTCAGGCGCGCACGATGATTAGCTCTAACGCTGTCGCCCTTAATGGCGAAAAACAGGCAGATCCAGAATATGTCTTTACTGACGCTGACCGCTTGTTTGGGCGTTATACTTTACTGCGCCGCGGCAAAAAACATTATTGCCTGATTAGCTGGCTATAAGAATGAAATAAATAAGGGGCAGAGATGTCCCTTATTTTTTGCTTGCTGCTTATTGTTTGCTTATAAATTAGTCGCTCACTTTTAGGCCGTACCAATGAAAAATATACTTTCAATTCAGTCACACGTTGTTTTTGGCCATGCTGGGAATAGTGCAGCTGAATTTCCGATGCGCCGGATGGGCGTGAATGTCTGGCCACTGAATACTGTCCAGTTTTCGAATCATACGCAATATGGTCACTGGACCGGTTGTGTAATGCCCGCTAGTCACTTGACTGAGATTGTTCAAGGCATTGCCGATATCGATCGGCTAAAAGCTTGTGATGCGGTTTTGAGTGGCTATATCGGTTCACCGGAGCAGGGTGGCCATATTCTGGCTGCAGTTGCTCGGGTAAAACAAGCTAATCCCGCCGCGTGGTATTTTTGTGATCCGGTGATGGGCCACCCTGAGAAAGGCTGTATAGTGGCCCCAGGTGTTGCCGAGTTTTTCTGCAAAGAAGCCCTGCCAGCCAGTGATATCATTGCCCCAAATCTGTTGGAGCTAGAACAACTTAGTGGCATACGGGTTGAAAATGTTGAGCAAGCTGTCAACGTTGCTCGCGACCTGTGTGCCAAAGGGCCAAAAGTCGTCTTGGTGAAACATTTAAGCCGTGCAGGTTATCACGCTGATTGTTTTGAGATGTTATTGGTGACGGCTGAAGATGCGTGGCATATCAGTCGCCCGCTGGTGGATTTCGGCGCACGCCAACCCGTCGGTGTGGGCGATTTAACCAGCGGCTTGTTGTTGGTGAATCTACTAAAAGGTGAGCCGCTGGATAAAGCATTAGAGCACGTTACCGCTGCGGTATATGAAGTGATGTTGAAAACTCAAGCCATGGGTGAATATGAGCTTCAGGTCGTAGCGGCGCAGGATGAAATTGTTAATCCAACCTGCCAATTTAATGCGATCAAGCTATAAGTTTTAACTGCGACCAAACTATATTTTTAACTGCGCCCAAGCGATAACTTTTATTGTAAAGTGCCCCTGAATAGCGGGGCACTTTAAATAACTAATCGACCAATCAATGCCTCAATTTTTTACTTCTTGATATCTTCCGCTGCCAATGCCGCTTTGACCGCTGGGCGCTCTGCAACTCGCGCCATATATGTGTCCAAATGGATACGTTGCGTTATTTTAATATTCAGTGCATTAGCCCAACGGGTAACTGTGAATAAATAGGCATCGGCTACACTGAATTTCTTGCCCAAAAGATAATCATGATCGGCTAACACTGAATCGACATAACTAAATTGCTTATCCAATCGTTCGCGGGCGATCACTTTATATTCTTCCGGTGTTTTGGGGTTAAACAACGGGCTAAAGCCTTTATGCAATTCAGTCGCTACGAAGTTTAACCACTCAATGGCATGATAACGCGAGAGCGTACCCGCTGGGGCAATCAGATGACGGTCTGGCACTTTATCTGCCAGATATTGCACAATCGCAACGCCTTCGGTGAGTAGACTGCCATCATCTAGCAATAATGCAGGGACTTGTCCTTTTGGATTGATGCTTAAATAGTCTTGGCCCGTCTCAGTGATTTTAGCTGCCAGATCGACGCTTTCAATACTGAAGTCTAATCCCGCTTCACGTAAGACAATATGTGGAGACAAAGAGCAGGCACCGGGTTTATAGAACAATTTCATCACACACTCCTTAATAACGCACTGAAAGAATTAAGCTTCCTTATCCTAAGGCAGACGAGTAAAAAATACAGCAAGCAGTATCAGAAAATTGTAAGGGAAATGAATAAGAATCTAGGAAGCTAACGATTGTGTAAAAACGAATTGCTACTTAAAGGGTAAATTATTACGCAAAATGTGAATCATGGCGCTACAGCGGTGAATACTCACCGCTGTAGGTTATTCCTATTCCTGCCAGTATTTTCTGGCAGTGATCATTATTACCGTGGTGGGCGAGTGCTAATCGAGGATGACCAGCTAAAAGTGGTTGTACTGGGTGCGGTTTTTTTGGTTTTTCTTTCTACGCGCGTTAACTTGGCGATTTTTTCTCGGGCTTGCATGATTTTTTCGATGGCTTCGTCTTTAACTTTATTTTGCTCTGAATTGGTTAATGCTCTTCCTAAGTTTATTCTGGCTCTGTCGAGTTGCGTTTTGACATCACGTTGTTCACTTTCAGTCATTTCTTTTAATGTCAGCTTTTTCATTTTTTCGCCCTGTTTGCATCATTCCTACTCAGTGTACAACCTTATTCTGCATGGGGATGTAAGAGATTGCGATCTAGGCGACATTAATCACGATTAAAGCCTGTTAATCCCCAAAAATCACAGTAATCGCGAACCATAGCCCCAGAGCAAAACTGTCAGACCCAGCAATAACTCTAAAACCAGTACACCAATGGCAAAGGTAGAGCCTGAGAAAATAAACCCTTCTCGCCGGTCAATATTCAAAAAGCTAGGGATCCCGATATACATCAGATAGCCGGCATAACAAAGGGCAATAATCCCGACGAGCAGACATAACCAGATGGCAGGGTAGAGAGCAACCATTCCGGCTAAAAATAGGGGGGTAGCGGTATAACCCGCGAATAGGGTACAACTTTGCCAGCTGGGGCGGTTTTCATAGCGGCGGGCCATCCAATAAATCACGCGGCCCATCAGTGCAACGGCAGCCAGAATTAAAGCATAGAAAATAGCGGCGGAATAAAGAGCAGTGAAGACTGTCAATTTTATGACCTGACCATCACCAAAGTTCCAACCCACTTGTGTGGTGCCGATAAACGCGCAAATCACCGGAATGGCCGCCATTAGGAGGACGTGATGTGCATACAGGTGTTGGACACTCTCACCCTCACGTTTGATTTGTTGTAGTTCCTGACTGGGATGAGTCAGAAGTCCCCAAACATGGTTGATCATACATCACCTCCGTACCTGTTATTGGCCGCCGATAACAGATGGGTCTCATCCTCATTTATCATTTGGATGCTGTGAATACTGTACGGCCTTAATACAGTATAGTTTATTTTCTGAACACAAATAGTGTGACGGCGGTATCAATGATTAGGCTCACATTATCCATCACATTTAGAAATGTTTATTATAAATGAGTCAGTTAATCATTAAATCAGGAGCAAGCCATGAGTACTCAGGGAAATAATAATCGGATAGATTACATAGAGTTTGCTGTTAGTGATATTGAGCGTTCGAAAGATTTCTACGGCAAGGTTTTCAATTGGCAGTTTACCGATTACGGGCCGAGGTATTGCAGCTTCACTGATGGCCGGCTGGAAGGAGGGCTTACCACGTTGAGTGAGGTTCAGTCCAATGGCGGGCCGCTGGTCATTCTTTATTCAGATAATCTTGAGCAGACGCAAAAACGTTTGGAAGAGGCAGGGGCTACTATCGTGCTGCCTATTTTTCCTTTTCCCGGTGGCCGTCGTTTTCATTTCACCGATCCAGATGGTTACCAGTTAGCGGTATGGTCAGATAACGAGCCTACTGATATTTAGTTTATAAAATAGTTAAATATACAGGGATGGTTTTATGCGTTGTGAATTGACCATAGATTTTCACTATGGTCAATTTAGTTCTGAAGTCTTATTTCTTTTCAATCAACGGACTGTATTCTGCTGGCACCCAAGTGTAACCCACTTTATCTGCCCGAACATGGCCCAGACCTGGGAACGGAAGGTGAGCACCGGCCACCCAAAGTTTGTCTTTCGCCGCTTCAGCAAAAATGGCTTTGCGTGTAGCAATGGCTTGCTTGCTATCAGTATCAAACTCTAAAGAGACATCTGGTCGCGCGAATTGGATGGAATGGCTGTGTACGATATCGCCCCACACCAGCAAGTTGTCACCTTTTGACGTGAAGAGATAAGAGGTGTGCCCCGGCGTATGGCCTGGTGTCGGTACCACTTTCACGCCCGGTAGTAAGGTTTCACCAGCCGCGTAAATTTTTAACTTATTGTTTGCCACATAAGGCGCGACAGCTTCCATTGATTTTTCAAACATCGGGCGCTGTTCTGCCGCAGCTTTGCTGGCGATATCTTTACTCAACCAAAAATCAGCATCGCCTTTGGAGACATACACGGTAGCGTTAGGGAATGCTGCTTTGCCTTGATCGTTAATACCGCAAGCATGATCTGGATGCAAATGGGTCAACAGAACCGTATCTATCTGCTCAGGTTGGTAGCCTGCCGCGCGAATATTATCGACTACCGCCCCCAGTGTTGGCCCAAAGCATTGTGCTGTGCCGGCATCAACTAAGACTAAGTTAGTTCCGGTATTGATTAGGAAGGCATTGACTGCAGTTTGTACCCCATTGGTGCTATCAATAAACATACTAGACAACAATGTCTGGATATCTTTTTCATTGATATCTTTTAGTAGATTGGTACCAAGTTTGACATAACCGTCGTAGATAGCAGTGACTTCAAAATCACCTAACGCCATTCGGTAGTAACCGGGAACCTGTGTCTGTTGCTGCGCGGGGGCAGCCGCCATACTGACCGTCGAGAAGCTCAGGGGCAGAGCGCAGGCACTCGCCACCGTCAGCGCCAGTAATGCTTTACGGAGTTGTAACTTTTTCAGTGGAAACGCCTTCATAAATTCCCTCCAGAAGTGAATAACGAGCCTTAACATGTTCTTGTGAATGATACTCAAACTATATCGATGAAAATAATAAGCAAGATTATCCAATGTACGTTCTAAATGTTTGATTGTCTGTAAAGGATTCAGGCGAGGGGAAATTTAAGAATTAACTCGTGTCGGAGAGAAAAATAAAAAGCGCCCCGTAAGGCGCTCTTTTTATCACTGGCTAGCACATTAAGCTGCCGTGGCAGAGACCGATTTTTTCGACTCTGTCGGTGCTAATGTCATACGATACAACTTTGGTGCGGTCAGCATCATTAAGATTGCAATGATAGCGGTAGCAATACCAATCTGCATAAACACGTGGCTATAGATTGCCAGTGATGCATGGGCGTCAGTGATATCACTTGGCACCGCGGTCAATGCCGCAACTTTACCCGCAATCAGTGCAGCAGCAGCCGTAGTCAGGAACCATGAACCCATGATGAAGCCCATCAAACGTTGAGGGACTAACTGCGCAACCATGGCCAAGCCTAAGCCGGAAATCATCAGTTCGCCGATGCTTTGAAGCGCGTAGCTCAGGATTAACCAATTGACGGATACAATGCCGTGCTCATTCGCCATTGTTGCGCCCCATGGTAAAACCAAGAATGCAGCAGAGCAAAGTACCATACCAAAAGCAAATTTATGCGGCATAGGGAGGCGGTCACCCATCTTGTTATAGATAGCAGCCAAAATTGGGCTAGCCACCATGATCCAGAATGGATTCAGTGCTTGGTATTGTTCTGGTTCAAACGCGATGCCAAAGATGGAATGCTCAACATTATGGATAGCAAAGAAATTCAGCGACGTTGGCATTTGGCTGTACAGTACGAAGAACACAACGGCTTCTAACATCAGCAGAAACGCCACGATCATTCTGCGACGAGCCGTGCCGTGCAGTGAGAAGGTTTCTTTAGCAAAGATAAAGATGATACCCAGTGAGACCAACGCCAAGGCCCAGCGTGCCACAACTTGGTTGTGCAGCAACCAGCTCGACAGTGTGATCAACGCGACAACACCGACTAATACCATCAGTAATTTTTTGATCTGCAATGGCGCGAAGTCAGGTTTAGAGCCTTGGTTTTTCACCCACTTACGGCAGAACCAGAAATTCACCAGCGTGATGAGCATCCCGACAACACTGAGTGAGAACGCGACGCTCCAACCATATTTGGCTGCCAACCAAGGCGTTGCCAGCATAGAGAAGAACGAACCGATATTGACGGACATATAGTACATAGTAAATGCACCGTCCAAACGCGGGTCGTCTTTGTTATAACAGGTTGAAAGCAGGGAGGAAGGGTTCGCTTTAAACAAACCGTTACCGACCGCAATGGTCGCCATACCCAGATAAACCCAGAAAATATCATGCCCAGAATAGGCAATCATGGAATAGCCCACAGCGAGAATCAGCGCGCCGAGTACGATCACGCGTTTCGCACCGAGAACTTTATCACCTAACCAACCACCAATAGCGACAAAGCCGTAGACCAGTGCACTAAAGGAAGAGAATAAGGTGATTGAATCTGCTTCGCTCATCCCGAGCATTTTGACCAGATAAACGGCCATGATCCCTTGCAGGCCGTAATAACCAAAGCGCTCCCAAAGCTCAATAGAGAAGATCAGGTAAAATGCCTTCGGTTGTTTGAAAGCATTCATACTGATGTTTTCGGGTTGTTCGCTACTTGGTGGTTGTTGACTGTTGTTTGCTGTTGACACTGGGACCTCTGTATTTTACGCCCTACCATAAATGGCAGGATTGGCAAAAGTGAATGCTTGAACTGGCATCCCTTTGCGTTGTTATAAGATGTTTAGCGGCGGTTAATGTTCACTATCTTTGTCAATGAGACAAGTGTTTTGTAATGATCTGTTACATATAACTTATGCAGTTCAAATTCGCCATGTTACAAATGTTATGCAGTATTAACGTTTATGTTTTGGCAATTTGGCGAACTTTTATTTTGATTAAAAGCTGAGCTGATTTTATTTAGTGATATATTCTTCTATTTTGTTATTTTTCGGTGCATATGATTGATTGTAAGTGAATAAGTAAACCAATGTTGTGCTTATGGTGAATATTCTGAAATTATCAAAAGATCGATTAAATGTTAATCAGTCAAACACATTGGTCATTAGACAAGCTGAGGTAGTGATAAGGGTGTTGTGTCAGTTTTTTGCACGAAAAAGATTGAGATAGCTAAGTTTAGGCCGATTGATACTCGCTAAGGAAGTTTAAGGGATACCAATACATCACTGCGTATCGATATCCCGAGGTGATATGAGTAGAAATATTTTGCTAATGGGCAGCACGTTGATAGCCGCATCGGATAAACGATTTAAACCACTTCTCCCAATGCTTGCCTTAAACGATTGGTCCATCCGGCAGCGGCGGTACTGATAATTATCCCCAGTAACTGCTGATCACCGAACCCAATGAGTATGAGTGGGGTGAAGTATTGGTGGCTAAAACGTTCCGGCGCGCGGGTCAATTCCGCCGCAAGATGAATAAGCGGCAGGGTAACGGGTTCACCTGATTTTATCGTCAACGCACTTGCAATGTCAGTGTCGATAGCTGCCGTGACTGCGGCGTAATCTGTTGTTAAAGAGGTGCTTAGTTGCTGTTTGTAGTGATCCTGGCAATAGGGGCTACCATTGATGCGTGATGAAACTAATGACACTAGTGCAAACCACTCTGTTGCTGTTTGTTGAAGCATTTTCTGTTGCGCGATTAAGGTGTAGCTCGACAAACTTGCAGGGTGGCGTGCCAGTAAGCCGTGTAAGGTTAGCAACGTTTCATCCGATTGCTGCTCAGTGGCGGTACCATCATTTGCCGCCAATGTGGGTAGCCAACCTTGCCAATGCAACCCTTTTGTCGATAACAAACTTGCGCTGGCGTCTTCCATTCGCGGGAACCCTGGAAGTATGACGGTCGGATAACCGGCTAATGCTGAAATCCCCGCAATCACTCTGGCTTGATAGCCCACAAAACCGATAATCTGTGTTAAAACAATGATATCAGCCTCGGTTAAGCCCACATCTGATAACTGCTGTAGCGCATGTTTATCGATCAACGTTGGCTGACTGGCGAGTTGGCGAGCATATTGCGTAATTTGGGTAAGCCGCATATTACTTTCCCGTGAAGCATCAGGACTGGAAAGTGGTGTGAGTCGTGCCGCATAGTGGCTACAGAGTCGTTGCACACCGGTTACCTGTGCGACGGTCAACGCACTACTTAAGCGGTCATACAATGAAAATTGGTTATCGTTGCTGAGTTCGACTGTCGGCGGGAAAAGTGTCTGATACAGTGTTTCTGAGGCAGATAAGACCGTGCTGTGTTGCCGCAAATTATCTGAGAGTGCGGCGGGAATAGCCTCGTTTAGCCCCAGCAAAAAGTTTCCTTGGTCGCTATTTTGTGGGTAACTGACTGTATTTTTTGTGACGCTGTCACCTTCATCATTGACCTGCGCCGCATTAATCTCCAGGCTGCCGCTACGTTGAGTCTCATGATACCAATGGGCATTATCCTGCTGTCGAAATTGCACCATAATGACCTCCGTTAGGGACAGCAACGCGCGAGCGTTAATGATAAATGTGGGTTAAGCATAGCTAGTTGAAATTCTGGCAACGAATGAAGGGTGACAATGGGGCTATCGGACCGGAAGCATGGAAAAGAGGCAGGTTTTAACATCGGCAAGATATCCTGTTGTTTTAGGGAATGTACACAGTGGATATCATTGCTGATTGAGTTGGCGAGATAAAATAATGTTAAGCCATAATCCATAACTAAACGTAATAACATATTATTATATATAACAAAAATGTTGCTACGTTAGACAAGATTTAGCTAACGAGGTGAATGGGCGACGTTAAAGTTGCCATCCACCTCCGTTTTCATACAGGTTGCACAGGGGATGAAAATAGCCAACCAAGCGAATACGCTAAAAATGGCCACTGTCTTGACGCCAAGCATCTGCGGTTAATGCTTCCCCAAAATGGCTAGAGATGAGGCGCTTAGTTAAATCATGCAGTGGGGACGCCAACACTTCTGCTGTACTCCCACGTTCGACCACTTCGCCTTCATGCATCACAATCACTTGATCACTGATATGTTTCATCATGCCTAAGTGTTGGGTGACATAGATATAGGCGATGCCGTGTTTTTCTTGTAATTCCAGCATCAGATTAATGATCTGCGAGCGCATAGACATATCCAGCGCAGCGAGTGCTTCATCGGCAACAATCACTTTAGGTTGCAGGATAAGCGCTCGTGCCAGTGCGATGCGTTGTTTTTGGCCTGATGCAAGCATGTGAGGATAATAGTTAGCGTGATCGGGTAGCAGCCCTACTTGTCGTAGCGTTTGATAAATGCGCTGTTCACGCGCTGCGGCGTCTAAATCGGTATTCAACTTCAAGGGCGCATCCAACAATTGACCGACACGCTGACGCGGGTTCAGCGAAGTGCTGGGATCTTGAAAAATCATGCGAATACGTTGGCTACGATAGCCATAATCGCCGTAGACCAAACGATGATCGTCAATCAATAGCTCGCCTTCTGTGGGTTCAATCATGCCTGACAACATTTTTGCCAAGGTTGATTTTCCTGATCCGTTCTCACCAATCACCGCCAATGTTTGGCCTTCGCGTAACGTGAAGCTCACTGATTTGACAGCTTCAACATGCTGACGACGAAACAGCCCAGTGCGATAGCGGAAAGTTTTGCTTAGATTACGGACTTCGAGCAGCGTCTCGGCCATTATTGCTCCTCCAAATTTAAGGGGAAGTGACAGGCAAAGGCGTGGTTTTTGACCAGTCGTAAACGGGGTGTTTCAATACAGGTTTTCTGCGCATAGGGGCAACGAGGCCCAAGCCGACAGCCGATCGGTAAATGCTCAAGTGATGGAATTGCGCCTGGCAATGTATTCAAGCGGCTTTTATGCGGTAAAGAGCGGCCGAAATCCGGCATTGCGCGAATAAGCGCTTGGGTATACGGGTGATGCGGCGCAGCCAGCAGATCCTCACAAACAGCACTTTCTACTGTTTGGCCACAGTAAAGCACGTTCACCCGATCAGCCCATTTACTCATCATTTGCAAATCATGACTGATCAGCAAAATGGTGGTGTTGTTATTCTGATTAAGCCGAGCCAACAGGCGGAAAATCTGCGCCTGTGTGGTGGGTTCCATCGCATTCGTCGGCTCATCGGCAATCAGTAGTCTTGGCTGGTTAGCCAATGCGATAGCGATCATCACCTTTTGGCATTCACCTTCCGTCAACTCATAGGGATAGCTGCGCATGATATCCTTATGGTCTTTGATGCCAACACGGTGCAGTAATTCTATTGCTCGCCGTTTACGCCAATGAAAACGTTGCCACCAGTGGCCTTTGTATGTCCAACCCGGAATGGCTTGGAACAACTGCTGACCGATACTTTCGGAAGGGTCCAGACAAGATTGCGGCTCTTGGAAAATCATCGAAATATTGTGGCCAATCACTTTACGCCGCTGGCGGGGTGTCAGTTGCAGAAGATCAATATCATCAAAGCGGAAACGGTCAGCCGTAATGCGCCAGTTATCTTTACTGACGCCACAAATGGCTTTGGCAATCAGACTCTTACCTGAGCCAGACTCCCCAACCAGGCCACGGACTTCACCTTCCGTCAGGGTGATACTGATGCGGTCAACGGCCTTGACCATCCCTTCGGCGGTCATAAACTCTATGGTGAGGTTACGAATATCAAGTAGCGGCATTATTCCACCCCTGCATTAATGGCGCGACGCATGCCATCACCTAACAGATTTACCAGCAACACACTCACTAAAATAGCCGCCCCCGGTAGCATCACCGTCCAAGGTGCAACATAAACGAGATCCAGCGAGTCTCCCAGCATTGCCCCCCATTCTGGTGAGGGTAACTGTGCGCCTAAATCTAGAAAACCTAATGCAGCAATATCTAAAATCGCCATCGATAAAGCACGGGTAAACTCAGTGACTAACACCGCAGCAATATTGGGAAAAATGGCATAAGCCAAAATATGTGGGGTGGAGGCTCCATCTAGGCGAGCAGCAACCACATATTCTTTATCTAACTCATCATGTACTGCGCTATAAATGGTGCGAACCATTCGCGGCAATAAAGCCAGCCAAACCGCAAACATCGCATGTTCTAAACTGGGGCCAACAAAGGCGACAACGATAATGGCCAACAGCAGCGACGGGATAGAAAGCAATGTATCCAGCACGTGATTGAGAATAGCCGAACGAAAACCGTGGGTGATACCCGCGAAAACACCCAGTATCACGCCGCACAGTGCTGCCGCGAGAGTCACCAACAATGCCGAGCCATAAGTGGATGCGGCGCCAGCTAATAAGCGGCTTAAAATATCGCGGCCGAGATCATCTGTGCCGAGGAAAAATGAAACGTTGCCGTAGCGTGACCAAGAAGGCGGAAGCAGTTGATAGCCGAGGAACTGTTGGTCGAGGGCATAGGGGGCCAGTGTACTCCCCAGCAAACACAATAGTAGCAAGCCGAGGACGCCATAGAAACCGACCATGGCTAAGGTATCTGTGTAAAAAAGCCGCCAAGTGTACAGCAGTGGGCTTGGCATCTTCTTTTCGCGATAAACATTATCGAAGGGCATACCATTCCTTATGCTTTAACGGCGTCATCATTGCGCCCACAATATCTGACAAAACGTTAATAACGATCACCAATGAACCGACGACCATCACACCAGCAGAAATAGCGGCGTAATCTTGTTGACGTATGGCGTTTATCAGCCAGCGGCCCAGGCCCGGCCAGTTAAAGACCACTTCGGTTATCATCGCCAATGTCAGCATGGTGGAAAACTGCAAGCCTAACTTCGGAATAATCGGGGGTAATGCATTATGAAGAACGTGGCGACGGATAATAGTGAACCGCGATAAACCCCGTGTTGCGGCCGCTTTAATGTAGTTCTGCCCGATGACATCATCAGTACTGGTACGCATCAGGCGAATAACTTCGGTCGTTGGGGCGACAGCCAGTGCCGTGATAGGCAAGATCATATGTTGAATTGCACTGAGCATCATCTCTTCTCGGTACGGCGAAGGGGATAGCCAAGCATCCACTAAAGCCAGTCCGGTGACGGGTTTGACTTGATATAACAAGTCGTACCGACCAGAAACAGGTAACCAACCTAAATGCAGAGAAAAGAACAACATAAGCAGCAATGCCAACCAAAAAACGGGGACAGAAAAGCCGACCAATGCAATGGAACTGATAGCGATATCGGGCCATTTACCGCGCATCACGCCCGCAATAATCCCCAAGGGAATACCGATAAACAGTGCCAATGAAAAGGCCAGAACACATAATTCCATCGTGGCGGGGAAGGCTTCACGCAGTTGCTCGCTAATCGGTTGGCCGTTAATGCTGGATACACCGAAATCCCACTGAAGTAAGCTGCTGAAATAGAAACGATAAGCATCCAGCAACGCCACACCGTTTAAAGGCGCGTGAGGGGTGAAGTAGCTCAAGCTAAAACTAACCAGCGATAACATAAATAGTGTTATCACGAGCAGCAATAAGCGCCGCAATGTGAAGATAATCATGGCTTTTTGCCCTCATCGCTTTCGCGGAATACACCAGCAAAAGATGAATTGCCAAACGGGCTTAATACCAAACCTTTAATATCATAGCGGTATGCCTGAAGCCGTAACGATGATGCTAATGGCAGCAGCGGTAATTGCTGTTCAAGAATACGCTGAGCCTGCTGATAATATTCAATACGCGCCGATAGTTGCTGAGAACGTAGTGCTTTTTGCAGCAGTTCATCAAATTCAGGGTCACACCAATGAGCATAGTTTGTTTGCGAACGAATTGCTGCACAGCTTAAAAGTGGGCGGAAGAAACTGTCTGGGTCGTTACTGTCCGTTGACCAACCCGACAGGGTTAAATCGTGATTCATCTCCATCAGGCGGGCTTCTTGAAAACGGCCTTCGACCGGGACGATATTGACCGTAATACCGACTTGAGCTAAATCTGCCTGAATCAACTCCGCCGTTTTTAGTGGGCTAGGGTTGTAAGATTGCGATGCTGTTGGTACCCATAAATTAAGCTGTAATTTAGTTAGCCCCAATTCTTTAAGGATGGCTTTGGCTTTTTCAGGATTATATTCGGTAACCTGAGCCTGATTGTCGTAAGCCCATGACGCACGCGGCAAGATAGAGGCGGCCGTTTCAGCCGTACCGTAATAAATTGACTGCATCAATCGTTGGTTGTTAATCGATAGCGCTATGGCTTGACGCACGCGCTGGTCATTCAGCGGCGGTTTACGGGTATTGAATGCTAAATAGGCGACGTTCATCCCAGGGCGCAGTGTTAGGCGTAGGCGAGGGTCATCACGTAAAATCGACAACTGGCTAGCAGCAGGGTAAGCCAACACATCGCATTCGCCCGTCAGTAATTTGGATAAACGTCCCGTCCCACCTGCACCCAAATCGATAACGACTTGAGGCATGCGTGGTAAACCTTTCCAGTAGTCACTATTACGGAACAAGCGGATATATTGCCCGGAGCGATACTCATCTAATAAGAAAGGGCCGGTTCCCACAGGCTCGCGATCGATCTGCTCTTGGCGGCCTTTCTTTGTTAAGTCACCGGCGTATTCAGCAGACAGCACGGGGGCATAGTGGGTAGCTAAATGCCAGAGAAACGAGGCATCGGGCGCTTTCAGCTTAAATTCGACCGTGTAATCATCCAGCTTTTTGACGCTTTCTACTGCATCGGCAAATTGTAAACTGTCAAAATAAGGGTACTCGCCACCATTGACGTCGTGATAAGGATGCTTCGGATCAAAGACTCGCTGGAAACTGAATATCACATCATCGGCGTTCATCATTCGCGTAGGGGTAAACCAGTCGGTGGTCTGAAACGGGACGTCTTTACGTAAATGAAAACGGTAGGTAGCCCCATTATCGAGCACTTGCCAGCTCTCGGCTAATTCAGGGATGAGTCGATAAGTATAAGGATCAACATCCAGCAGGCGGTCATACAATTGTGCTGCCAACGTATCAATAGTTAATCCGCTACTGGCCATCTGCGGATTAAAAGTATTCAGTATCCCGCTAACGCAATAGACAAATCCACGCTGGCGAATATCGGGCAGCGGTTGGTCAGGTAAGGGCGCTGGGGCAGTTTGCGCCAACGCAGGGGTCGCAAGGCAAGCCAGCGACAGCATCCAAATGAGTAAAACACGCATAAACGCTTCGCAGTCAGTAAGCAATACACTCAGTGTACCGTAATCTGACAGCGCCCCCAATCCATTGAGCAAAACTACTGCGCTGTCTGCTGGTTGTTGCATCAGTTGATGATAATTCCATCATTATTTATATGGTAATGAGAAAAATTCTCAATAAAACTATTTACAAGTGCTATTGATAACTATTATCATTGCTTTGCTCTTCGGGATAAAGCCAACGGTTTCAGGCTTTTGATAGGAAAGCACGACATTGCTCACATTGCTTCCAGTATTATTTAGCCAGCTCGGGTGCTGGCTTTTTTTTTACCCTTCGTCCTTGAAGCCGCTGCCGCGTTAGCGGCACTCGTTCACCCGAATCACTTACTTGAGTAAGCTCATCGGGATTCAATCGTTTGCTGCCTTGCTGCAACTCCAATGACTTTGGGTAAACTTTCTATCGTCCTTGAAGCCGCAGCCGCGTTAGCGGCACTCCGGAATCACTCGCCCGTTAATATGGCATGTTTTTTTAGCATGCCTCGCAACTGATGGTACGTTAGCCCTAGCAAACTTGCAGCTTTGCGCTGATTGAAACGCGCCTGCTCCAATGCATGTTTGATCATCTGCTGCTCGCTATCATGCAGCCAATGTTTCAGGTCGATAGGCAGTGCCGGAAGTGCGGGAGATTCATCTGCTGTGGTCGCTAAAGCCTGCGGTTCGATCGCCGAGTGCTCATTGCTTGAGCGGGCGGCGAAAGGATTGATAATGATGTTATCCAGCGGCTGAAGGTTGTCTCCATGACGATACACAGAACGTTCAACCACATTTTTCAACTCACGAACATTGCCCGGCCAGAGGTACGCCAATAATTGCGCTTTTGCCGATGGCGTAAAACCGGGGAAGAGAGGTAGACCTAACTCACGGCACATCTGGATGGCAAAATGTTCAGCCAATAACATGATGTCCTGCTGACGTTCACGTAACGGCGGTAATTGCACCACATCGAAGGCAAGGCGATCCAGTAGGTCGGCGCGGAATTTACCGGCAGCGGCTAATGCTGGCAAATTGTCATTGGTCGCACAAACCAGCCGGACATCGACTTGCAGCGGTTGGCTGCCGCCAACACGTTCCAAATGACCATATTCAATAACCCGCAATAGTTTTTCTTGCACCAGCATCGGGGCCGTTGCCAGCTCATCCAGAAATAGCGTGCCGCCATCAGCGCGTTCGAAGCGACCTAGATGGCGTTTTTGCGCGCCGGTAAAGGCACCCGCTTCATGGCCAAAGAGTTCAGAGTCGAGCAGATTTTCATTGAGAGCCGCGCAGTTCAATGAGATGAAAGGTCCTTGCCAGCGCTCGGATAAATAATGGAGGCGGTGGGCAATCAGTTCTTTGCCGGTACCGCGCTCGCCAATCACTAATACAGGCTTATTCAGTTTCGCCAGTCCTGAAACTTGTTCCAGCACTTCGACAAATGAGTTTGCTTCGCCCAAGAGGTTATCTAATTGCTCGATCATGATGAAATTCGCCAATTATTGGTTAATATAATCACTCTACATTTTTATGCCAAATAGGCAAAAAATATTTTTCTGTTATTTTTCATGTAATTATGTTTTATGAAAAGTTGGCACGACTCTTGATATTGTCTACGTGAATGAATATTTCTCTGCGGATAGCGTTTAGCATGATTAAGCGTCTACGAGTCACACCGCCGAACGCTATTACGTCAGCAAGCACTATTACGTCAGAGAGTTAACACGTCAAAGAGGATATTAATTATGGGTATTTTTTCACGCTTTGCCGATATCGTGAACGCTAACATCAATACATTACTGGACAAAGCGGAAGACCCGCAAAAATTAGTCCGGCTGATGATTCAAGAAATGGAAGATACGCTGGTTGAGATTCGCTCAACCTCTGCCCGTGCTTTGGCTGAGAAAAAACAACTGCTGCGTCGCATTGATCACAGCGAAAGCCAGCAGCAAGAGTGGCAGGAAAAAGCCGAGCTGGCTTTGCGTAAGGATAAGGAAGACTTAGCGCGAGCAGCACTGATTGAAAAGCAAAAAGTGGCGGCACTCACCGACACATTAACGCATGAAGTCGCCACTGTGGATGAAACGCTCAGCCGGATGAAGCATGAAATCACAGAGCTGGAAAGTAAATTAACTGAAACCCGAGCCCGCCAGCAAGCACTGACCTTACGTCATCAAGCTGCGGCATCATCCCGCGATGTTCGTCGCCAGTTAGACAGCGGCAAACTGGATGAAGCGATGGCACGTTTCGAGCAATTTGAGCGCCGTATTGATCATATGGAAGCCGAAGCGGAAACCGTGGGCGTCGGTAAACAAAAGTCATTGGATCAGCAATTTGCTGAACTCAAAGTTGATGATGAAATCAATAACCAATTGGCTGCACTGAAAGCGAAAATGAATTCAGCACAGTGACAAAAACAGGCAGGCCATCGCCAAATGACGGCCTGCCATAATGAAAATGCAGATATCCGCAACAAAAGGATTAAGGGGAACGAATGAGTATCCTGTTTCTTGCCATACCGCTGACAATTTTTGTGCTTTTTGTGGCCCCCATCTGGTTATGGTTACACTACAGTAATCGCCAGCAAAGCGGTGCTCAGTTGAGCCATCAGGATATGCAACGTTTGTCTCAGTTGACAGATGATGCGCGCCAGATGCGTGAGCGAATCCAGTCATTGGAAGAGATCCTTGATGCACAGCATCCGAACTGGAGGCAGTCATAATGAGTAATAACTTTAAAAGTAATGTATTAAGCAGCAAGAAACTGTATCGGGTGCCAGAAGAGGGCATGGTCAAAGGGGTGTGCGCGGGGTTGGCACACTATTTTGATATCCCAGTAAGATTGATTCGAGTGATGGTGGTGTTATCGCTATTTTTCGGTTTATTCGTCTTCACCATTGCGGCTTATATCGTACTGACGTTTATGCTAGAACCTGCACCCGCAGCCAGTTTCAGTGAGCATCGAGAAGCGACACCTCGGCAACTTTTAGATCAACTCGAGTATGAGTTAGGTGCAGGGGAGCAGCGTTTACGTCAAGTTGAACGCTATGTCACTTCAGATACATTTGTGGTGGAACGCCGTTTTCGTCAGTTGTAATGCTGAAAGTACCATGCTGACAAAATCAATATAATCACCCCTGCCGGAGGGCAATCGATGAACAATAATCCCGCCCGTACTCGAGCAGGTGTAGTATTAACCACATTGATGAAGATTATTTTTACTGTTGCATTGACCTATGGCCCAGCAGGCGCCGCGGGTTTTATTGTTAAGAATGTCAGCCGTAAGCCTCTGCGCTGGTTGCTGCTAATCATGCTGGAACCGATGCTAAAACGTGCAATGGCGGCAACGGCGGGTAAATTTGCTAAGGAGAAGCATGAAACGACTGCAAAATGAGATCACATCATTGGTTAACCGTGGGATGGATCGTCATCTCCGGTTGGCAGTAACAGGTCTGAGTCGTAGCGGTAAAACAGCATTCATCACTTCTTTAGTGAATCAATTACTTCATATTCACAGCGGCGCACGTTTGCCGCTGTTTTCTGCTGCGCGTGAGGAGCGGTTACTGGGCGTTAAACGCGTACCGCAGCGCGATCTCGGTATTCAGCGATTTACTTATGATGAAGGATTGGCGGCGCTGTATGGCACTCCACCTAATTGGCCGACGCCGACACGCGGTGTCAGCGAGATTCGTTTAGCGCTGCGTTTTCGATCCGGCGATTCTTTGCTACGCCATTTTAAAGAAACATCGACATTATATTTAGAGATTGTCGATTATCCGGGCGAATGGCTGTTAGACCTTCCCATGTTGGAACAAGACTACCTAAGCTGGTCGCGCCAGATGGCTGGTCTGTTACAAGGGGATCGCGAAACTTGGGCTCAACCTTGGCTAACGCTATGCCAGCAGTGTGATCCTCTCGCCCCAGCAGATGAGAATCAGTTGGCCGCCATTGCTCAGGCCTATACCGATTATCTGGTTCGCTGCAAAAATGAAGGGCTGCATTTCATACAACCAGGTCGCTTTGTATTGCCTGGTGATATGGCGGGTGCGCCTGCGTTGCAGTTTTTCCCTTGGCCAGACGTGAATGGCTTAGGCGAGTCTCGACTAGCACAGGCGGATAAACACTCCAATTTAGGCATGTTGCGCACTCGTTTTAATTATTACTGCAACGCGGTCGTCAAAGGCTTTTATAAAGAACATTTTGTACGTTTTGACCGGCAAATCGTTTTGGTCGATTGCCTGCAACCCTTGAATAGCGGACCGCAAGCATTCAATGACATGCGTTTGGCACTGACACAACTGATGCAAAGCTTCCATTACGGTAAGCGCACTTTATTCCGACGCTTATTCTCGCCGTGTATTGATAAATTAATGTTTGCAGCCACCAAAGCGGACCATGTTACTGCTGACCAACATGCAAATCTGGTTTCGCTATTACAGCAACTCGTGCAGGAGGCTTGGCAGAATGCCGCATTTGAAGGCATCAGCATGGATTGTGTTGGGTTGGCTTCGGTACAGGCAACGGAAAGTGGCATAGTCGACCATCAAGGACAAAAAATACCCGCGCTACGAGGGAACCGCTTGCTTGATGGTGCGCCGCTGACCGTCTTTCCTGGTGATGTACCAGCCCGCTTGCCGGGGCCTGCATTCTGGCAACAGCAGGGATTTCATTTTGATGAATTTCGCCCACAAGCGGTGAATGTCGATAGCCCATTACCCCATATCCGGCTGGATGCAGTGATGGAGTTTTTATTGGGAGATAAATTGCGATGAGCGAACCATTGAAACCACGGATCGATTTTGAACAGCCTTTGCAACCGTTGGATGAGCCGGTCCTAAAAGCCGCGCAAGCTTTTGATCATCAAGCTGCGGAGAATTTTTATCCTGCAGCCCCCGAGTTGGACGCGGAAGCTGAAGATGGCCGAGTGGAAGGGCTGGTCAATGCCGCGTTAAAACCGAGGCGCAGCCTGTGGCGCAAAATGGTGACCGCAGGTCTGGCACTCTTTGGCGTCAGTGTAATTGCGCAGTCTGTGCAGTGGGTTAATCAGGCCTGGCAACAACAGGACTGGATAGCATTGGGTGCGACGACCGCTGGTGGGCTGATTGTACTGGCAGGCGTGGGATCGGTGCTAACGGAATGGCGACGTTTATACCGCCTACGGCAGCGGGCGGAAGAGCGAGATATTGCGCGTGAATTGTTAGTCAGCCACGGGATCGGTCAGGGGCGTGTTTTTTGTGAAAAATTAGCTCGCCAAGCAGGGTTGGATCAAGGACACCCGGCACTCCAGCGCTGGCAAGCCTCGCTTCATGAAACGCATAATGATAGAGAAGTGGTCGAGCTTTACGCGAAATTGGTGCAACCCGCGCTCGATAATCAGGCGAGAGCTGAAATTAGCCGATATGCAGCCGAATCCGCTTTAATGATCGCCGTCAGTCCGTTGGCATTGGTGGATATGGCATTTATTGCTTGGCGCAATATTCGACTGATTAACCGTATTGCTGCTCTTTATGGTATCGAATTAGGGTATTTCAGCCGTATTCGTTTATTCCGTTTAGTCTTGCTGAATATTGCCTTTGCAGGTGCTTCTGAATTGGTCAGAGAAGTTGGGATGGACTGGTTATCGCAGGATCTGGCTGCACGTTTATCTGCTCGTGCAGCACAAGGGATCGGAGCAGGGCTACTCACTGCGCGATTGGGGATCAAAGCGATGGAACTATGCCGCCCATTGCCTTGGCTTGAGGGAGATAAACCCAAGTTAGGCGATTTCCGCCGCCAATTGGTCAGCCAGTTGAAAAATACGTTGCCGAAGAAAGACAAGTCGAGCCAATAGTAGTGAGATACAGAATGGCGAGAAACAGGGTTACCGCGATGGTTATTTCAGCCGTGGATCAAAAGAGAACGGAAGCGGTTTGACACTGTTCAAGCAAATCTGAAAGTCTTTGTGGCGCGGATTGACCAGCATATTATTTTCTGAAGGCACCAGAGTGGAGGGTACCAGTAATCCAACGGAGGATTCTGATTCTAACCACTCAGTGCCGACATCCATTGTGGTGGCGGGAGCGGGGTCGTTGCGCCAATCAATGGGCCAATCTGTTGGATGCAACAGCATAATATTGTTGTCATCAATCTCAATTTGAAATAGCTCAAACTCACTGAGAGTTGAACTGTCTTGAATATGCGCCAACGTTTCTAACATTGCTAACGATACGCTGCTGGCTAAATAAATCGCGGAGTGGCCCTTATGGTTCCAGCGGCCACCATAGATTTCAGCGCCATAACCAGTCCAAGTTGACGCCAAATAACGGCGCATCACTATGCGGTAAAGCATCATAAATGTCGGTCCATCGAGTTGTCTGTCATTGTATCCATACCCCTTTATTTCGCTTCCCCACGCTCTATTCCCGCAGATTGCGCGATTAAGAGAATACGCCGTGTTCTAACCGCCCAATTAAATCAGAAACTTCTAAGGCGCCGGTTTCTGTCTCTAATAATGAGTCGGGACTGCGGTGACCCAAACCTTTAATCGGCGTTGACATCCAAGTGATAGCCTTGCCTTTATCGCCACCAAAAAGATCAACAGCAGCATCCATGACACGTACAAAACGCGCAATGCGCTCACTCTCTTCCGGCGTGAAACGGCCATCATGAGTGCGCCGGCGGGTTAGGCTACGGCTGGGGATCCCTGTTGCGCGTAGAATCTCAGACTTAGGTATCGCAGCCCAAAGGTGAATGCTATCGATAACATCAACAGAAAAGCCTAATTTTATGCTGTCGACCAAGACGGTGCCGCGGCTGGCGGGCAGGCCGATTTCACGCCATAGCGCGCCCGTCTTGGCTGTTGGGGTGGGGTGATATGCTCTCATGTAACCTCCTCGGTCATATGGCTACCTATACTATAGCCAGTTGGCCGAAACAAAGCAAAGTGTCACTGGACCTTGACGCAAGAAGTTGACGTGACTGAGCATTATTTTATTCTAAATAATTCATTGAAAAAATAATATGCAACTAAATAATCTGGCATGGTTAGTTGATAATTTCCTATTTATTCCAACAAAGGGGTAAAAAAATAGCAAAAAGCCGATTCCTGTCAACTTTTGCTGACAGACTGCTTCATCAGTGAGAAGGGACAGGGTATTATCTTAGGCAGAATTCCGCACCTGCCATATATAAGGTCGATACTGATGCGCTTGGAAGTTTTTTGCGAAGACCGAATCGGTCTCACAAGAGAATTACTTGATCTCTTGGTTTTACGCAGCATTGATTTACGGGGGATCGAAATTGATCCAATTGGTCGCATTTACCTGAATTTCTCACAATTAGATTTCAGCGTATTCAGTGCACTAATGATGGACATACGTCGTATTGACGGTGTAACAGATGTCCGGACAGTCTCTTTTATGCCATCAGAACGCGAGCATCGCTCTCTACGTGCGTTGCTTGAATCCATGCCGGAACCCGTCTTTTCCATCGATTTAAAAGGCAATCTTGAGTTAGCCAACCCCGCAGCACGTGATCTATTTTCCCTGAATGAGGATAAGATCCGCCATAAAACAGCGGCTGGTTTACTGGGCGGCTACAACTTTGCTCGCTGGTTCGAAGAGGGGGGAACAGCTCCTCATACCGAGCGTGTGTTGATCAACAATCAGGATTATCTGATGGAGATCACCCCTATCGAACTAGAAGATGAAAACCAACAAAATCAGACTGTTGGCGCTGTTGTGATGCTCAAGTCTACTGCTCGCATGGGGCAACAACTTCAATTCTTGTCGGTTACCGATGACAGTGAATTCAAGCAAATTGTCGCCACCAGCACGAAAATGCGGCAAGTACTTGAACAAGCGCGCAAGCTAGCCATGCTGGATGCACCATTGTTATTAGTCGGTGATACAGGAACAGGCAAAGACCTTTTAGCGCGAGCCTGCCACTTGCGTAGCCCGCGCGGGAAAATGCCCTTTCTCGGTCTTAACTGTGCTTCATTGCCAGACGATGTCGTGGAAAGCGAGCTGTTTGGCTATGCGGCAGGAGCTTACCCTAATGCAGTAGAAGGCAAAAAAGGCTTCTTTGAGCAGGCTAACGGTGGCTCGGTATTGCTCGATGAAATCGGCGAAATGTCACCACGCATGCAAATTAAGCTGCTCCGTTTCCTCAATGATGGCACTTTCCGTCGAGTGGGTGAAGAACATGAAGTTCATGTCGATGTGCGGGTCATCTGCGCGACGCAGAAAAATCTAGTGGAGTTGGTTCAGCGTGGGGAATTCCGCGAGGATTTATATTATCGCCTCAATGTACTGACTATCACTTTGCCGCCGTTACGTGAACGTCAGGCTGATATCATGCCGCTTACTGCGTTGTTTGTGGCGCGTTTCTCTGACGAACAAGGTGTACCTCGGCCAAAACTGGCCCCTGAACTCAGTAATTTCCTGACTCACTATGGTTGGCCGGGTAATGTGCGACAACTGAAAAATGCCATTTATCGTGCTTTAACTCAGTTGGAAGGTTCAGAGCTAAGACCGCAAGATATCATCTTACCTGAGTTTGAGATTGAAGCTGCACTAGGGGATGAGGTACTTGATGGCTCGCTCGATGACATCAGCAAGCGATTCGAACGTTCCGTTCTGACAAGACTTTATCGCAATTATCCAAGCACCCGGAAACTGGCCAAACGGCTGGGTGTTTCCCATACCGCGATCGCAAATAAGCTACGTGAATATGGCTTGAGCAGTAAGCGGCCTGCAAATGATGAAGGTGAAGAAGAGTAATCAGCAAATTAGCTTGAGAATGATGGGTTAACATTCACTAAGCTGCTGACGTTGAAATTAGACGTAAAAAAACGGCTGAACCCAGAAGGAACAGCCGTTTAGCTTTGTGTTCTTGCTTGCTAATAACCCAAAATTATTGGCTTATTTCAGCGCTGCCAAAGCGGCGTCATAGTTAGGCTCAGTGGTGATTTCATTAACTAACTCACTGTGAATAACATTGTCCTGACCATCCAGAACCACGACAGCACGAGCGGTCAAACCTGCCAATGGGCTATCAGTAATATCGACGCCGTAAGCTTGTTTGAAGTCAGCTCCACGCAATGTAGACAAAGTGACCACATTGCTTAGACCTTCAGCGCCGCAAAAACGTGATTGGGCAAACGGCAGGTCCGAAGAGATGCAAAGAACAACGGTGTTCTCAAGTTCGCCAGCCAGTTGATTGAATTTACGGACAGATGCAGCACAAACACCGGTATCAATGCTTGGGAAGATATTCAGGACTTTACGTTTGCCAACGAAGCTGCTCAAAGCAACATCAGATAAATCTTTCGCTACCAAAGTAAAGTCTTTCGCTTTATCGCCCACTTGTGGCAATTGACCGGCGACGGTCACAGGATTGCCTTGAAAATGTACGGTCTGTGTCATTATTTTCTCCATTTTTACAGATGTGTAACACGAAGTTCAGTTTAAGGTAACAATGGCAGCTTGGGTATCAGAAATTTGCCAAATACCGAAGATTTTGTTTAGGTTAGAAACTCACGTCGAGCGCCAATGCTTGATTCCTGCCAAGGAGCCATAATTGAGAATAATGCGTTTTTACCCTGAGGCTTGGCCTTTACATTCAGCGTTTGTCATTTCGCGAGGCAGCCGCACAGAAGCAAAAGTAGTGGTGGTCGAGATTGAAGAAAACGGCATTCTGGCTGTTGGTGAATGTACGCCATATCCGCATTATGGTGAAAGTGAATCTTCTGTGATGGCCCAACTAGGCTTAGTGGTGAGTGCCATAGAGTCCGGTGTTTCTCGGGATGAGCTGCAACTGATATTGCCGGCAGGTGCGGCGAGAAATGCAGTAGACAGTGCATTGTGGCAGTTGGAATGCTTACAGCATCAGCAAAGTATATGGAACAGAAGCGAGATAGCAGCCGTCACGAATATTGCCATGGCCCAGACCGTTAGCATTGGTACCCCTGAAGCGATGGCCTACAGTGCCAAAGCGTTGGCGCAGCAAGGTGCCAGTTTGCTGAAGATAAAACTTGATGACCACCTGATTGCTGAGCGTTTAGTGGCTATCCGCAGTGCCGCACCGGAAGTGACATTGATCGTTGATGCCAATGAATCTTGGCAAACGGAAGGTTTGGCGGCTCGCTGCCAATTACTGGCTGATCTCGGCGTAGCGATGCTCGAGCAACCCTTGCCTGCGGGTCAGGATGAGGGGTTACAAAATTTCATCCATCCATTGCCGATTTGCGCTGATGAAAGCTGCCACACCAGAGATGATTTGGCAGGTTTGGTGGATCGCTATGATATGGTCAACATTAAGTTGGACAAAGCGGGTGGGTTAACCGAAGCACTATTATTGGCCGAGCAGGCTAAATCGATGGGATTCGCTATTATGCTCGGTTGTATGCTGTGTACCTCCCGTGCGATTCAAGCCGCATTGCCTTTAGTGCCGGGGGCTCGCTTTGTCGATTTGGATGGCCCGACATGGTTAGCGCAAGATGTTGAGGGCGGATTGCACTTTTCAATTGGGGCCATTGATTTATCGGCTTAATCCGTTAGTGCTATAAGTCACTCATCGTTAATAAATCAATCAATGCAGCGAGATAACATTCACTGGCTGCATCTGCTGATATCGGCGGTAATTCAGCGGTGATGCAGGGTAACTGACGATCAGCGCACCAACTGCCGAAGGAACCGGGGGTAGCGTAACCCACACTGGTGACCAACGGTAAGTTAAAGTGAGTGGCCAAACGAGCACCTAACACTGAGCTATCGGGATCTTCAATGCAGGCTAGAGGCTCATGGAATGACACAACCCAGCAGGGTGCTAATTGGTTGATAAGTTCACATAAAGCCTGCGTTTCTGGTTCAGAACCAGCCTGTTCACCTGTTGATAACACGACATCTCGTGCATCAGCAGCACTGTTCCAACGATACACTGTTTCCCCAGCTAGCCAATTTTGTGCAGGGAAATTACGATTAAGATCAACACCATTGGCATTCGCCCGTAGCCCTAGTTGGCAGCCATCAGGATTGACCGCTAACACAACATGGTGGCGTTGTTGTTGCGGCGAAATACTGCGCAGTGCACATGATAGAGCAACGATTGCTGCACTTTCATCGCCGTGCGTACCGGCAATGATTAGCCCAGTATCCGCGCAAGGATGAGAGGCAGGGAAATAGAGTAGTGGTGCGCCTAATGCCGATATGCCGTAGGACTGGCCTAAAGTCGTTAGGTTCCCACGCGCTGAGCGGGGCCGATGTTGATTCATGACGTTTCTCGTGATCCTGAACAATAATTACTGTCGTTAACATATCATCTAATATTATTATCTTGAATCAATAAGATAAGTTATTTTCGCTAGATAAAATCGTCATTGGTAGAGAAATACAGCTAAATTCGGTCTGCTGGTTAGGGTGTTAACTCAGGCTGATATACCGTAAAGCAATGGATGGCAGTATTTTTATTTTCTCATCGTCACGATGGCATTTAATCTGCTAGTTTATGTTTATTCGACTTTTTTACTTTCGCTGAAATGGAACAACAACGAAAAGGTTATTAATTATGCGCTATTTCCGTTTTGCATTGTGTGCCGCATTAGTTGGCACAGCGTTAGGCACGGCAAATGCCGCACAAGTTCCTGCGGGTACCGTGCTGGCTGAGAAACAAGAAATTGTACGTCATATTAAAGATGAGCCAGCTTCCCTTGATCCTATAAAAGCTGTCGGGTTGATTGAGGCGCAGGTTGACCGAGATTTATTCGAAGGATTAGTCAACCAGAATGCGCAAGGGGAGGTGATTCCCGGTGTCGCTTCTCATTGGCAAACCGCTGATAATCAAACTTATATTTTTACGTTACGCCGAGATGCAAAATGGTCAAACGGTGATCCAGTCACTGCGCAGGACTTTGTTTATAGCTGGCGTCGCTTAGTTGACCCCAAAAGTTTGTCTCCATTTGCCTGGTTTGCTGAATTGGCCGGTGTAGAGAATGCACAACAAATAATTGCGGGAACGATGTCGCCAGATACTTTGGGGGTGAGTGCGGTTGACCAATATACCCTAAAAGTTAAGCTCAATAGACCGGTGCCTTATTTCCCTAGTTTGACTGCAAACTTTAGTTTATTCCCAGTGCCGCAATCTGTGGTTGAAAAGCACGGCAGTGATTGGACGAAAGTCGGTAACTTGGTTGGAAATGGTGCATTTAAATTACAAGACCGAGTGGTCAATGAAAAATTAGTATTGGTACCGAACGAACATTATTGGGATCATGCCAATACTGTACTGACTAAGGTCACGTTTATCCCCATCAATCAGGAAGCGAATGCGACTAAACGTTATCAGGCTGGCGATATCGATATTACCGAATCCTTCCCGAAGAATTTATATCAGAAACTATTAAAAGATATTCCTGACCAAGTTTATACGCCAGATCAACTCGGCACTTATTATTATGCCTTTAATACGCAACGTGCGCCTACGAATGATGTCCGTGTCCGCAAAGCGTTATCTTATGCTATCGATCGCAAGATTATCGCTGAAAAAGTATTGGGTACAGGTGAAAAGCCAGCCTATCACTTTACGCCGGATGTCACCGCAGGTTACCACCCAGTAGCCAATGCATTGCAGCAACAAGATCAAGATGAGCTGAATGCACAAGCCAAAGCGTTGTTGCATGCTGCGGGTTATGGCCCAGATAAGCCACTCAAATTATCCTTGCTGTACAACACTTCTGACAACAACCAGAAGTTAGCCATCGCCATTGCTTCCATGTGGAAGAAAACATTGGGTGTGGATGTTCAGATGATTAACCAGGAGTGGAAGACTTATATTGATAGCCGTAACACCGGCAATTTCGATGTGGTACGTGCGTCATGGGTGGGTGACTACAATGAACCATCGACCTTCTTGTCTCTACTGACCTCCACCCACAGTGGGAATATCGCGAAATTTAAAAGCGAAAATTACGACCACGTGCTGAATGAAGCCAGCAGACAAACAAATCCTAAGTTATTAAATGATGATTACAATAAGGCCGAGCAAATTATTGCAGAACAGGTGCCAATCGCCCCAATATATCAATTTACCAATGGGCGATTAATTAAACCATGGGTGAAAGGCTATCCAATAACCAATCCTGAAGACGTCGCTTACAGTCATACAATGTATATTATCAAGCATTGACCTTTATCTATCTTTTGATAACGGTGATGATAAAGCAAATATGCCGCCGATATTTACCGGCGGTTTTTTTGTACCTAAAACTGTCGACTCTCTCGCAGCCTTTAACATTATGTTTCCTTAGAGCGGCTTATCCGAGCTATCGCCTTTAAAGATCAGGTAGCTAGCGCTACACTGAGCTAATTGCATGATAAAAGTCGAATTGAGGACAGTGTTGTGGATGCAGTAGAAGGGAAAGCGCTTCAAGTTTCTGATGCCGTATATGCCTATCAGTTGGACGGTAAGGGTGGCGTGACATCAATCAGTACTGATGCGGTCGCCACTGCGGAGCAACCTTGTTGGTTGCATCTGGATTACACTCACCCAGAAAGCGCCGCTTGGTTACAAAACACCCCATTGTTACCCGAAGTCGTCCGTGATGGGCTGGCAGGTGAGAGTGTACGGCCAAAAGTCACCCGACTGGGAGACGGTACAATGATTACCTTGCGGGGGATTAATTTTAATAACGACGCCCGCCCAGACCAATTAGTCACTTTTAGAGTTTTTATGACGGACAAATTGATCGTCTCCACTCGCCATCGCAAAGTCTATTCCATCGATGATGTGCTGAATGATCTACAAAGTGGCACTGGCCCAACAAATAGCGGTAATTGGCTGGTGGAGATTGTTGATGGCCTGACCGACCATACCAGTGAGTTTATCGAGGATTTGCACGATAAAATTATCGATCTTGAGGACGACCTGCTGGAGCAAAAGATCCCACAACGTGGGCAAATGGCGTTACTGCGTAAACAATTGATTGTCTTGCGTCGCTATATGGCGCCTCAGCGGGACGTGTTCTCGCGACTGGCTAGCGAGCGGTTGCCGTGGATGAACGACGATGATCGTCGGCGCATGCAGGAGATTTCAGAACGCCTAGGCCGTGGTTTAGAAGATTTAGATTCTAGCATTGCACGAACTGCGGTGTTGTCGGATGAGATTAGCTCATTGATGGCCGATGCAATGAACCGGCGGACGTACACCATGTCGCTATTGGCTATGGTGTTTTTACCAACCACTTTTTTGACGGGCTTATTTGGTGTCAACTTAGGGGGCATTCCCGGCAATACTGACGCTTTTGGTTTTGCGACATTCTGCATGATGTTAGTGGCTTTGGTGCTAGGTGTTGCTTGGTGGTTAAAACACAGTAAATGGCTCTAGTTGGTAACGTATAGATGAGCAAAAGTGTCGGGCTGCGATCAGGTTAATCACTGCAAAATTGAGCGATATCAAGTATTGGCAGTAATGACTCAGGCATTATCACTTTGCAGGTGAATGCAACGTCAAGCGATGGGCGTTGCGCTCCATATTTGTAATACTTTTATTTTTGAATTACTGCATAGCACATAATTGTTACGATGCCGATGTTATATCAACATCGGCATTTTTTTTGCTTTTTTTGAAACACCATAGATGGCGCAAAGACGAGTGGTTTGCCCCATCCCAAGTGTGACATGGGGTGAGGCGGAAGATTCGACTAAGCTTACTTAATCTCTACCACGTCAAGACGTACTAACGGCTGACTTTCGTTCTCATCGTCACTTTCAGGTTGCCAGCCGACAGGTTGCAGCGGCAATTCTTCGCGATCAAAAGCCAAATCACCACCGTCAACCACCTCGCTACCGTGCTGGATACCTTTAAAATCAAATAAATTGTGGTCATTCAGATGCGATGGCACAACATTCTGCATGGCGCTATACATAGTTTCAATGCGTCCCGGATACTGCTTATCCCAATCACGTAGCATGTCCTTGATCACCTGACGTTGCAGGTTAGGCTGCGAGCCACACAAATTACAAGGAATGATAGGATACTCTCTGGCCTCAGCGAACCGTTCAATGTCTTTTTCGCGGCAGTAGGCTAATGGGCGAATGACAATGTGCTTACCGTCGTCGCTCATCAATTTAGGTGGCATGCCTTTTAGCTTGCCGCCGTAGAACATATTGAGGAAAAGTGTTTGCAGAATGTCATCACGATGATGACCCAATGCTATTTTGGTTGCCCCTAATTCTGTGGCTGTACGGTACAGAATTCCGCGGCGTAAGCGCGAGCACAGTGAGCAGGTGGTTTTGCCTTCAGGGATAATTTCTTTCACTATCCCGTAAGTGTTCTCTTCCACAATTTTGTATTCGACGCCCTGTTTATCGAGATAAGCAGGCAGAATGTCTTCGGGGAAACCAGGTTGTTTCTGATCCAAATTGACGGCAATTAAAGTGAAGCTAATCGGTGCGCTTTTTTGCAGGTTTTGCAAAATGTCGAGCATGGTAAAGCTGTCTTTGCCGCCAGACAGGCACACCATGACCCGATCACCTTCTTCAATCATATTAAAATCGGCAATCGCCTGACCCACATTGCGGCGTAAGCGTTTTTGCAATTTATTCAAATCATATTGTTTCTTTTGATTAACCACTTGTTTCTCTTGCATTTGTACGTGACTCATATCCAGTTATGGCATGACAGGGCATGGCTGCTATGGCGTCAGTTTATCATTCAACAAGCATATATATTAGTGTTTTCATCTATGGCGTAGTGGCAGGATACACCTTACGTGGGGAAAACATATTGACTATGGGCTGTGAAATAGCTCACAAAAAAAGGAAGAATAATGAAGGTCACTTGCAACAACCCAGCCATTATGATTTATTGAGCCTATCGGATTGTTACTGTGTAATAACAGGCAAAACCTAAAAGAGAATGAACTCTTTTACGTTTTGCCTTTTTTTTTGGGTGGAATATGCGAATACAGAGAGTTCTGAATAATAACGTTGTTGTTGCCCACGATTTTAGTGGGAAAGAATGCGTTGTTATTGGAAAAGGAGTCGGATTCAATAAAAAAGCCAGTGATCTTGTCGATGACGCCTGCATTCAAAAAATATTCCGCCTTGATGAAGATAACAGTTTCGGTAAAGCAAATGATGCTTTTCAGGATGTGCCCGAGGCACTATTTGATATTGTTTTAGAGATTGTTAAACAAGCCACGACACAATTAGACAGAAAAATTCATAAAAGTGTGTATGCCTCATTACTTGATCACATCAGTTTTGCTATTGAAAGAGCAAAGCAGGGCGTTCATGTCAGAAATATGCTCCTTTGGGATATTAAGCGGCTTTACCGAAATGAGTTCATTATTGGTGTTGCTGCACTAGAAAGTATTAAACAAAATCTCAATATTGAACTTGCTGAAGATGAAGCGGGGTTTATTGCGTTACACCTGTTGAATTCACAAAAAGATGGCACGATGCCTGATATTGAGAATGTGTCAAAAGTGATTCAAGATATATTAAATATTGTGAAGTATCACTTCAATATAGAGTATGAAGAAGAGTCGATTAATTTCCAGCGCTTTGTGACTCATTTGAAGTTCTTTTCACATCGGTTATTAAGCAATACCTATGTTTCTACCGACGATAATTCTCTCCATGATATTGTTGCAGAAAAGTATGCTATTTCTTATGAGTGTGCGAAGAAAATAAATAAATTCATTAAGCATGAATATGGACGTTCGTTAACCGATGATGAAATGATGTTTCTCTCCATTCATATTGAGCATGTGAGGAAACCAATCTAATTGGTTTGTTGTTAAGCAATAAAATACTTTATCCATAAAAATAAATGGATTCAATCGATTATTATTTAAATTGAGGTTAGCCCATGAATGCATATCACATGCTGGCAGGGGAAATAATCAAACATGTCGGTGGGAAAGAGAATGTTATATCACTCACTCATTGCATTACACGTTTGAGATTTTCTCTCAGGGATTCAAAAAAATTTAACAAAACGATATTAGATAAGCTTGATGGTGTTATTTTAGCCGTGGAAAGTAATGGGCAATATCAAGTTGTGATAGGTAATGATGTCACCAAAATCTATAACGTGATGATTGACGATTTTGGCATTAAAGGTGACTCATCCTCAGCGGATACGCATCAATCGGCAGAAAAGAAAGGCAATATAGTCGGTCGTGTCTTTAATAAAATGTCCTCTATTTTGGTCCCCATTGTTCCCGCTCTTGCCGGTGCTGGGATGTTAAAAGCGTTACTGGTTATCCTAACCACTTATCAATTTGTCGATCCTACCGGTAGCACGTATAAAATTCTTGCTGCGGCCAGTAACAGTGTTTTCTACTTTTTGCCTCTCTTACTGGCATTTTCATGTGCTAAATCTTTTAATGCCCATCCCTTTGTCTCAGTCGCCATTGTGGGGGCCTTACTCGAACCCACGTTTACTGGATTGATGCAGAACCAAGGCGATATTGTTGAGTTTATGGGTATTCCAGTCGTGCTGATGAAATACTCATCCACGCTCATTCCCGCGATACTTGCTGTTTGGGCCTATTCCTATCTCGAACGATTTTTGAAACGATTTATCCATCAAAGTATTGAAATGATTGCAGTCCCTATGTTGGGCTTGCTCATCATGGTACCGGTTATTGTTATCGCCGTTGGGCCAATTGGCGTGTATTTAGGTGATGGTATTGGGGCAGGCATCGCTTATCTGAACAGTGTGAGCGGTATGTTGACTGGGGCGATCATTGGTGGCGGTTGGACATTGTTAGTCATGTTCGGCTTGCATTGGGGCTTAGTCCCAGTGATGCTCAATAATCTGGCATTACATGGTTTCGATACCATTAAGCCTGCGGCGGCCACCGCTACATTTGCCTCTGCCGGTGCCGCATTTGGTGTCTTCCTGAAAACCAAGGATAAGAAATTAAAATCCTTTGCGCTATCTACCATGGTTCCAGCCCTTTTTGCTGGCGTGACCGAACCGATTGTTTACGGTATCTCTATTAAGTATAAACGCCCGCTGATCGCATCTCTTATTGCCGGCACCATTGCAGGGGGATTTGTTGGTGCGATGGGTACCACCGTGATGGCTTATGTTTTCCCAGCATTGACCACACTACCTGCTTTTATGACAAATACTTTTGCTTATTATGTGATTGGAATTTCGATGTCATTTGCTCTGTCTACGATATTGACCTATCTCCTCGGGTTCGATGAGCAAAAAAATGAAAATAACGTCTCGGATGTTTCAATTTCACCACTTAATAATAACCCGGTTAGGCGAGATAAATCAGCTCAAGGGGTAAGCGAGCTTTTATTATCAGCACCACTTAATGGCAAAGTCATCCCGCTGACAGAAGTAAAAGATGGTGTATTTGCCAGTGAAATAATGGGTAAGGGAATTGCTATTTATCCTACGGAAGGTGCGGTGTATTCCCCCGTAGATGGCGTCGTATCAAAATTATTTCATACCCATCATGCCTTAGGTATCGTTTCAGATAATGGAATGGAGATATTAATTCATGTTGGTATTGATACGGTTAAATTAAATGGTGAGTTATTTACGAGTCATATTAAAGAAGGCGATATTGTCTCTCAAGGGCAATTATTATTGACCTTCGATCTGGATGAACTGGTTGCCAGAGGCTTTGATATGACAACTCCGATAGTCATTGCCAATACTGAAAGTTATAGCAATATCTTGGCGACGGAAAAAGTTAGTGTTGATCGTGGCAATATATTAATAACGGTTATTCCTGCCTCAATTTAAATACACGTTGGAGAGTTAAAATGACAGATTCAGTAATTAAAGGTTTCCCTAAGGGTTTTTTATGGGGGGGAGCGGTCGCAGCGAATCAGGTTGAAGGCGGCTGGAATGTCGGTGGCAAAGGGTTATCGACAGCCGATATGGCGATTCATAAAAAAGATCTCAAGCGTGAAGAATACGAAAAACATTATAAAATCACTAATCAACAAATAGAAGAAGCGATTGTTACCCAAGATGCCAGTCAATATCCAAAGCGTCGGGGTATCGATTTTTATCATCGTTTTAAACAAGATATGGCTTTGTTTGCCGAGATGAATTTCAAAGTATTGCGCGTATCTATTGCTTGGACCCGAATTTACCCAAATGGTATTGAAGAACAACCCAATGAAGCTGGCTTGCGTTTTTACGATGAGTTATTCGATGAAATGCATAAGAATGGCATAGAGCCGCTCGTGACGCTTTCTCATTACGAAATGCCGATCTACTTGGTTAATAACTATGGTGGCTGGAGTAATCGTAAAACGGTTGATTTATTTGAGAAGTTCGCCATCACTGTATTCGAGCGTTATCAAGAAAAAGTCAAATATTGGCTAACGTTTAATGAGATTGATAGTTTAATTCGTCATCCATTTACGTCGGGCGGGATTGTCACCGAACGTTTCCCCGTTGATGAAGTTGAATCAGTGATTTATCAAGCACTGCACCATCAGTTTATTGCCAGTGCATTAGCCGTCAAACACTGTAAACGCATTTCACCAGATGCAAAAATTGGCTGCATGTTGACACGTTTGCTGACCTATCCGGAAAGTTGTGCACCAGAAGATGTGTTACTGGCCCACCAAGAAAACCAGCTAAATTACTTTTTCTCTGATGTCCAAATTCGGGGTCGCTATCCACGTCATATGACGCGGCGTTTTGCAGAGAAGGGCATTAAGGTCGTTATGCAGCCGGGTGATGAGGAGATCCTACAACAACACACCGTTGATTTTCTGTCGTTCAGCTACTACATGTCTCTGGTGACCAGTGTTAATGCCGACAAAATGGATAAAGTGGGCGGGAATATTGCTGGTGGCGTTAAAAACCCACATCTGAAAACAACTGATTGGGATTGGCAAATTGACCCCGTAGGTTTGCGGATTGCGCTTAATGATATGTATGACCGCTATCAAATCCCATTATTTGTAGTAGAAAATGGTATGGGTGCGGTCGATCACATTGATGACGATGGCCAAATCAATGATGATTATCGCATTGAGTTCTTCCGTTCTCATTTGAAAGAAATGAAAGAAGCGGTGAAAGATGGTGTTGAATTGATGGGTTATACCTCTTGGGCACCTATCGATCTGATCAGTGCTTCAACGTCAGAAATGAACAAGCGCTATGGTTTCATTTATGTTGATCAAGATAATGACGGTAAAGGTACTCTGGAACGCTCTCGTAAGAAAAGTTTCTATTGGTATCAAAATGTCATTGAAACTAATGGTGAAAATCTCTAATAGCCCATCATAAAAAAAGCCAGTCAGTATCCGCTGACTGGCTTTTAACGTTATGGGTTAACTTATTATTCCGCGGCCGTTTTCTCGGCTTTTCCGGCCAACAAACTCAAGAAGTCATAGCGTTTTTGCAGATCTTTTTCCGCGGCAGCGTACAACTGCGCGGCGACTTCTGGTTCTTGGGTGTTGAGTCGGCGGAAACGTTGCTCATTAAGCAGTGTAGTGGTCAGGTCACTGCTCGGTGGGCGAGAATCCAGCGCCAAGGCGGCTTTGCCCTCATCGGTACGGCGTGGGTCGAAGCGGTAAAGTGGCCAGAAACCGGTCGCGGTTAATTGCTTCATTTGGTCATGGCTGTAGGCCAGATCGTAACCGTGCTCTTCGCAAGGACTATAAGCAATAATCAGTGACGGGCCTGGGTAGGCTTCTGCTTCCTGAATGGCTTTCACTGTTTGATTGAGCTGCGCACCCAATGAAATCTGCGCCACATAAACATGACCGTACATCATCATGCTGACACCCAAATCTTTACGCGCCTTACGTTTACCATGCTCACCAAATTTAGTGACGGCCCCAAGTGGTGTAGCTTTAGATTGCTGACCACCGGTATTAGAGTAGCACTGGGTGTCTAGCACCAATACATTGACGTTTTCTGTCAGGCTCAGCACGTGGTCAAGGCCGCCAAAACCAATATCATAGGCCCAGCCGTCGCCGCCAATAAGCCAGATGGATTTATCCACCAAGTAATCGGCATCGGTAGCTAACTGCTGCGCATCATTGCCGGGAATATCAAGCAATAGCTGGCGCAGTTGCGTTACCTGCTCACGTCGAACTTCCGGTGTGGCTTCTTCAGTGAGCAGTTGGCTAACCAAATCGGATGGCAGTTGCGGTGCGAGTTCATTGATTAGGCGAGTAACTCGCTGGCGATGTTGATCAACCGTTAGACGGAAGCCTAAACCAAACTCGGCGTTATCTTCAAACAGTGAGTTAGCCCACGCAGGGCCGCGGCCATCGGCATTAGTGGTATAAGGCGTCGTCGGCAAGTTGCCGCCATAGATAGAAGAACAACCGGTAGCATTGGCGATTAATAAACGATCGCCATACAACTGGGTCAGCAACTTAATGTACGGTGTTTCACCACAACCGGAACACGCACCGGAATATTCAAACAGCGGCGAAATCAATTGTGATGTGCGGATATCGATACGCTCCATCGTTGTTTTATCGATTTCAGGCAGTTTGAGGAAGAAATCATAGTGCGCTTTCTCTTCCACCAGATGCTCCAACCGTGGCTTCATGTTGATGGCTTTGATTTCAGGATTCTGGCGGTCTTTCGCCGGACAAACTTCGTAGCACAGGTTACATCCGGTGCAATCTTCCGGCGCGACTTGCAACACATATTTCTGACCACGCATATCACGCGCTTTGACATCGAGTGATTGCAAGCTATCAGGCGCGCCAGACATCGCGTCGGGCTGTACCACTTTGGCACGGATTGCCGAATGCGGGCAGGCGGCTACGCAGTGGTTACATTGGGTACATAAATCAGGCTGCCAAATTGGAATATCTTCGGCGATGTTGCGTTTTTCCCACTGAGTGGTGCCCACTGGCCAAGTACCGTCTGGAGGGAAGGCTGAAACAGGTAGCGCATCACCTAAGCCAGCCAGCATGGTTGCCGTGACAGTTTTGACGAAATCGGGCGCTTGATCCGAGACGATCGGTGGGCGCATCGGACTATGCTCATCGATGGGTTGCAGCGGAATTTCCACTAGCGCTTCGAGGGTAGCATCCAGTGCTTGCCAGTTACGGATGACAATTTCTGGCCCTTTATTGCTGTAGCTGCGATCAATGGCAGCACGCAACTGCTCGAGAGCCATCTCGGTAGGCAATATTTGCGTCAGGTGGAAGAACGCCATTTGCATCACGGTATTGATGCGCGCCCCGAGCTTACATTCACGGGCGATTTTGGCGGCATTAATCACAAACAGACGTGCATTGCGCTGGTGCAGTACTGCCTGAACTTCCTGTGGCAGACGTGACCACATCTCATCGGCACTAAACGGGGTATTAATCAGGAAAATGCCGCCTGGTTTTAGCCGTTCAGCCATTTGGTAAGTATCGATGAATTGCAATTGGTGACAACCAACAAAATCAGCGTGGCTAACCAGATAAGCCGAGTTAATCGGCGTTTCACTGACGCGTAAATGCGAGACGGTCAGGCCACCGGCCTTTTTTGAGTCGTAAACAAAATAGCCCTGCGCATAGAGCGAGGTGCTGTTTCCGATAATCTTGATGTTATTTTTCGTTGCGGAGACCGAACCATCACTGCCAAGGCCATAAAACAGGGCTTCCAGCGTAGCGCGTTGCTCGATTTTCTCATCGGTCAGCGGTAATGACAAACCGGTCACGTCATCGAAAATGCCGACGGTAAAGCGTGGGCGAGGTTTTTCCAAGCTCAGCTCTTTGAAAATGGCCAACGCACAATCAGGACCAAATTCTTTAGACGATAAGCCGTAGCGGCCACCGATGACTTTCGGTAATGTCTCACGTTCACCTCGGCTATAGGCTTCTGCCAAGGCGGTCATCACATCAAGGTATAAGGGCTCAGCTAAAGCGCCGGGTTCTTTGGTGCGATCTAAGACCGCCACTTTGGTCACCGATTGCGGCAGTACGCTTAATAAATGTTCAGCAGAGAAAGGGCGGAATAAGCGCACTTTAAGCACACCGACTTTTTCGCCACGTGTCAGCAAGCTATCAATCACTTCTTCGCAGGTACCAATAGCCGAGCCCATCAGAATGATTACTCGCTCTGCTTGTGGATGCCCGTAGTATTCAAAAGGCTTATATTCACGCCCAGTTGCTTCGGCAAAGGCTTGCATGGCATCAGCGACATGCTGATAGGTACTGTTGTACCAAGGATTCGTTGCCTCGCGGGACTGGAAATAGGTATCAGGGTTAGCTGAGGTTCCTCGAACCACCGGATGATCAGGGGAAAGTGCGCGGCTGCGATGACCATCGATTCCTTTTTGCGGTAACAGTTGGCGCAGCGTGTCATCACTCAGCGGAACAATTTTATTGATTTCGTGCGAGGTACGGAAACCATCAAAGAAATGAATAAAAGGTATACGGCTATTCAGCGTTGCCACTTGGGAGATCAGAGCAAAGTCTTGTGCTTCCTGTACGCTGCTGGCACACAACATGGCACAACCGGTTTGACGCACGGCCATGACATCAGAATGATCACCAAAGATAGACAGCGCATGGGTCGCGATGGTCCGCGCGGCGACATGGAGCACAAAAGGTGTGAGCTCGCCAGCCAACTTATAAAGTGTTGGGATCATCAACAGCAATCCCTGCGAGGAGGTAAATGAGGTGGATAGCGCACCAGTCTGTAGCGCGCCATGGACGGTCGCAATCGCGCCGCCTTCAGACTGCATTTCCACCACGCGGGGGATATCACCCCAGATATTCACTTTGCCATCACCAGACCAAGCATCAGCTTGTTCAGCCATGGTCGAACTCGGCGTGATAGGGTAGATTGCAATCACTTCACTAGCACGATAGGCCACAGAAGCAACGGCACTGTTACCGTCAGTAGTAATCATTAAATTGTACCTTCACATTGCTTATTATGCATAAACGCGCGTTACGCACAGAAAAAGGATAATGAACAGCCTTAGGGGATGAACTGGCTATTTGAACTAATGACGAAATTCTAGCAGAGCGCATTTTTGCCAGTTATCGCATTTGTGTGGCGGTCACTGACATTGAATGACGTGAGCAGGGGGCTTGGGGAGATAATCCGTCAATTTAGATAATCATTATTACAATTAGAAAACTATTTGTGACAACGAAAAGCCGTCACTGACATGATGGCAGAACGCTTATTGCGCATCGGTTAAGTTAATTTGTGAAATAATTGTGACGTGGAATGAGAATGAATGAAGATTTAACATTGGGCGGGCATAATGCTCACTTAATAACAAAATGAGAGGATAACGATGAGCGGTTTCATGTACTTAATGATGGCAATAGTGGCTGAGGTCGTCGCAACCACGATGTTAAAAGCCTCTGAGGGTTTTACCCGCTTAGTCCCCTCTATTGTGGTGGTGATTGGGTATTGTATTGCTTTTTGGGGACTTTCGCAGGTGGTGAAAACCATGCCATTAGGTATCGCTTATGCCATTTGGTCAGGGTTAGGGATTGTTATCGTGTCAGTGGCAGCCACTTTTTTGTATCAACAAAAATTGGATTGGGCGGCAATCGTTGGCATGACGCTGATTGTCGCGGGCGTATTGGTGATTAACTTATTGTCTAAAACCCCGATGCACTAATTACGACTAGCATGAATAACGTCTAGCATGAATAACGTCTAGCATTAATAACCGCTAACATTAATAACAACTAAGCGATACGAGGAACACGTATCGCCATTATTTTATCCTAATAATTGACAATCAAAATGATGATCTTCAAGCATTTTCATCACTGTGCAGTAAAACTCGTGTTAACACCTTTCGGGTAGCGTGACCAGCAGTATCGGCCAGGGGAACGCCGCCAAATTAATATCAATTTAATTATTTTCCTAGGCTTGAAGTAGCAAGGCACGCCAATAATTAGGCCGGTAGTTTTGCCGCGGTTAAATTAAATTATCGTCATTATACTATTTCTGTTGTAATTTAATTCTAACCGATATTATATAACGCCATTATAGCGCTATATATTTCTCATGCCGGAGTAAAAGAATGAAAGTATCATCATGGTTTGTGGGCGGTGCCATGTTCTTTTTAGCCGCTTGCAGCAGCAATGATTCAGCGAATACCGCATCAAATAATAACGAAACATATGAGCCTGTACAGCAAGCGACCAGTGCCCACGCTAAAGTCACGATGGCGAATCCGGCGTCTGTCAATTGCGCTAATGCCGGAGGGGTATTGACCTTAGCCAAGCAGCTCAATGGCAGTAGTGTCGGGATGTGTCAGTTGCCAGATGGTAAGCGTTGTGAGGAGTGGGCGTTGTTGCGTGGTGCTTGCCCAGCAACCTGATACCCTTCATCTTTCAAGCCGCAGGTGTGTTGGCTGCATTCGCTCACCCGAATCACTGACTAGTGTCAGCTCATCGGGATTCACTTATTTGCCGCCTTCCTGCGACTCGAAATCTATTGGGTATCAGGTTGTAAAGCTATTGGGTATCGGCGCTGCGGGAATGGCTCATTAAACAGTAATAATGTTCGGGCAAGGTTCGCCATTCTTCAACTGAGCAATATTCTGCATAGTAGTAGCAGAAATACTTGTCAGTGCCTCTTCGGTCAAAAATGCCTGATGACCGGTAAACAACACGTTATGACATGAAGACAGGCGGCGGAAAACATCATCCTGAATCACATCATTGGATTTGTCTTCAAAGAACAAGTCACGTTCATTTTCATAAACATCCATACCGAGCGCACCGATCTTCTGCTGTTTCAACGCTTCAATCGCGGCCGCTGAATCAATCAAACCGCCACGGCTGGTATTGATGATCATCACGCCATCTTTCATTTGATCAAAAGAGGCTTTATTCAGCAAATGATGATTTTCTGGCGTCATTGGACAGTGCAGCGAAATAACATCAGATTCTGCATACAAGGTTTTAAGATCCACATACTCAGCGCCTAATTCCAGTGCCTGAGCACTTGGGTAGGGATCGAAGGCCAGTAAACGCATCCCAAAACCTTTGAGGATACGCATGGTGGCAACCCCAATCTTGCCGGTGCCGATAATCCCAGCGGTGCGATTATGCATATTGAAGCCAATCAAACCTTCGAGCGAGAAGTTGGCATCGCGGGTACGTTGATAAGCACGGTGGATACGCCGGTTGAGGCTCATCATCATACCGACAGTATGTTCAGCCACGGCTTCGGGTGAATAAGCAGGAACCCGAACCACTGGAATGCCCAACTCTTTTGCAGCCTCAAGATCCACGTTATTAAAGCCTGCGCAACGTAAGGCGAGAATTTCAACCCCGACGCTCTTCAGCTCTTCTAAGGTTGCACGACAAGCATCATCGTTAACGAAGATACAGACCGCATCACAGCCCGCCGCCATTTTTGCTGTTCTCGGCGACAACAGAAAATCGAAAAACTCTAATTCAAAGCCAAAATCTTTGTTGACCAATTCGAGGTATTTACGGTCATACTGTTTAGTACTGTAAACGGCTAATTTCATCGTGATATCTCCGTCAAAATAATGTGATCAATCTAACAGATTTGTATAAATCATACAATTTGCCACAAGAATAAGTTAGCTAAATAACCTGTCACGTTCTAATGCCATACTTGTCACGTTCTTCTGCCATAAAAATAAAGGTTTTTATGTCCTTTTTTATGGGTGGCAACCAAATTCACATGACATGGATATAAGATTCTATTGTGCTATCTTGCAGTAGTCTAAATGAATGAAATCAAAGCATACATACCGAGCTGGATCGGTGTTAAAACAAGGCAAGTCATGGCTAAATGCGTAAAAATAGTGAGTTTGCTGTTATTGGTCAGCGCAATTTCACTGATGGTGTTATGGAAAACCCTGCCGCAATGGTTACCCCCAGTCGCCCAATATTGGTTACCTGCTGGTAGCCAATTAACACTCGAAAAACCGCCTGTCTGGCGAGATGGCGCGTTGCGTATCTCACATCTGCGCTATCGAATAAAAGACTGTGCAATCGCCAATATTGATAACTTGAGTGTGGGTTATCATCAAAAACGCTGGCAAGTGGGGGCAGGTAGTGTCGCATTGGATACCGCCTGCCTTAGCCAATTCCCTTCCGAAGGTGAAAGCACTCCGCAAGATTTAGCCTATTGGCAACAACAGCTATCCGTGCTGAGTCTAAATATCGACAATTTGCAGATAACGCCATGGCAGCAATACGCCGGTAAATTGACCCTGACATCACAGAGTATCGGTAGCGATAATCCACCTAAGAAGTTTAGCCAAGAGTTGCATTATCAGGGGCAACAATTGAGTTTTGCCGCGACACTGGATGAAAACCAGCAACTTAGCCTACATCAATTCTCGATTGCTGTTCCCGGTACCTCGCAGCCGTTCGAACTGAGCGGCAAAATCAAAATTCCGCTGTCATTGGATAATTGGCCTGAGCAGGGCGCGCTTGATGGTGTGCTGACAACCGGCTATCTCTCTAAACCCCTGTTATTGAACTTAAGTTGGCAGCAGCAGCAAGGGGTGTTGACACTGACTGAGCGCGGCGATGATGTCCCGCTAGCCCGTTTACCTTGGAATGCATCCATAAATCAAATTCAAATCGTGAATGGTCAATGGCAGTGGCCCTATGCACAGCAACCCCTCAGTGGTGGCATTAACCTGACGTTGCATGACTGGGATCAAGGGCTAGAACAAACGTCGGTTGATGCTCGAATCAATGTGATTACCTCTGGTCAGAGCGGCAAAGGCAATGCAGTACTGACGCTCGGCCCCGGCAATCTGAGCCTGATAAACAGTGACTTAGCATTCCAGATCAGTGGGCAAGCTAATCTGGAAAATATCGTATTAAATGCCACGATACCGGGCATTCTTAGTGGCTCAGTCCTGAACCCCACGTGGGTTTTACGTTCTGGTGCGTTGCTACGTGCGCACGGTAATGTCACGCCGGAATTACGCATTCGAGATGCGCGATGGCCGTTAGCCGGTGTCAAAGTGACTGCCGCAGGTGTCACAGGGCGTTTACAAGCCATTGTTGATGCTCAAGACAGTTACTGGGGGCGTTTCAACGTGCATCTAGATGGTCAGGCGCAAGAGTTTTGGCCAGATAAAGGTCAATGGCAATGGCGTTACTGGGGGAATGGTCAATTGCCGCCGTTGGCTGCCCGTTGGGATATGAGTGGTACAGGAAATTGGCAGGGGACGTTGATCACCGTCGATAAATTATCGACTGGGTTTGATCGTCTACAGTACGGTTTGGTGAAAGTCGAAGCCCCTCGGTTAACCTTGGTTAAACCTCTTACTTGGCAGCGAGATAACCATCATCCCGCCTTTATTGCTGGTTTTGAGTTAGGCGCGAAAAAAGTATCGTTCAGTGATGGCGGCGGTTACTTACCTCCAGCACTATTATCATTGCAACTGAATGGCCGCGAGCCGGACAGTTTCTTATGGCAGGGGCAGCTACAAGCACAGGCTATCGGGCCAATTTCGCTGCGTGGTCGTTGGGATGGTGAACGTTTAAGAGGTGAAGGCTGGTGGCCGAAACAATCATTAGCCGTATTCCAACCACTGATATCGCAAGAACTCGGCATTAAATTACGTGATGGACATTTTTATGCACAAGCGGCCTTCTCAGCAGCCCGTCAGCAAGGTTTTACGGCGGGTGGTCATTGGGTGGTGAATAATGGTGGCATGTGGCTAAAAGACGGCGAATTGAGCGGGCTTGATTTTGTCATGTCTTACCGCTTGGAGAATCATCGTTGGCAGTTAGGTGCTAAAGAGCCAGTTATGCTGCGCATTGCTTCGCTCACCAATTTGTTTGAGATGCAGAATATCACCGCTGATTTGCAGGGCAGTTATCCCTACTCAGAAGATGCGCCGCTAACACTTAGCAATGTCGGTATGGATATTCTTAACGGCCATATGAGTTTGTCTGCGTTACGTTTACCTCAGCATGATGCCGCAGTGCTGAAGTTAAGTGCGATTGATCTCAGTGAACTTTTTACGGTGCTGCAACCGAAGCAGTTGGCGATGTCAGGTAAAGTGAATGGCGAGCTTCCGCTCTATCTCAATAATCCGCAATGGCTCGTGCGTAATGGCTGGATGGCTAACGACGGTATGGTGACGTTACGCTTGGATCAAGATTTAGCGAACTCAATCGCGGAGAGCAATATTGTCGCGGGCGCGGCGATAGATTGGCTACGTTATATGGAGATTTATCAATCCTATGCGAAAGTGGATCTTGATAATCTGGGGCAATTAACGCTAAGTTCAAAGATTCATGGTGTGAATACGCAGAAAAATGCTAAACGCGCCGTTATTTTGAATTATCAACATCAAGAAAATGTGTTCCAACTCTGGCGTAGCCTGCGTTTTGGTGACAATTTACAAGAGTGGTTACAACAAACACTTTCTATACCATCATCTGCAACACAACCATCTGCAACACAATCAGCAACAATACAATCAGCAGCAACACAGGCGAGGACGAAGGAATGAAGATCTTGACAGGGGAATGTATGGCGATAGCTCTGGGTATTCTACTGCTCAGTGGCTGTGTGCGCCTCGAGGTAGCAACTCCCGAAAAACCCATCACGATTAATATGAACGTCAAGATTGAGCATGAAATTCAGATTAGAGTGGATAAAGATGTGGAAAACCTGCTCAAAAATCAATCCAACTTGTTCTAAGGAGCCAAGATGACAAAGCAAACATTAGGCTGGATTGGTGGTAAACAAGGGCGAGTTCGGGCGATTTTGGGCTGTGTGATACTGAGTGTGAGCCTGCTTTTCAGCTCAATGGCTTTCGCACTGTCATTAGAACAGGCCAAGCAGCAAGGTCGAGTGGGTGAAACGCTGAGTGGTTATTTAGCTCCGGTGAAAAAGGATCCTGAGACCTTGGCACTGGTGGAACAAATCAATATTGCTCGCGCTGAAAAATATCAGGAAGTCGCGCAAAAAAACCATATTTCCACTGAAGATGTGGCCAAGTTGGCGGGGCAGAAACTCGTTAACCGTGCAGCTACAGGGGAATATGTCCGTGGTATTAATGGTCAGTGGATGAAACGCTGATTTTTATCCGCAGGGTTTAGGTCAAACGATTAGGTCAAACGCCCGCTTTTGACGCAGGCGTTTGACTCAGATTAAAGCGCCTCGAACTTAACGCTCAGCCTGTAAATTAGCCGCAGCAGGTTGCCCGCCGAGACTGTCGCGGGATGACTGACGGTAATAAGTATCTTCATGACCGGGTTGTTCCACTTTGACAATTAATGTCAACACGGCAGCGAACAGATACAGTGCGGTATAAACCCACACCACCCCCACGATATCGAAGAACGGCAGCACCAGCGAGGCAATTGCAGGTGCGGCAAAGTTACTGAGACCCGCGGACAAATTATAAATCGAGATCGCCGCCCCTTTGTGTTCGGGTTCCAAAACAGGGAAGACGGCGGTCATCGGTACGAAGGCTGCCACGGTGATACCTAACATCACCGCAGGGATCAGCGCAGCCCAGAAATTATGACCAAAATGCATCGGAATATAGTAGAACGCCAAGCTAGAAAGAGCGCAGCCGATGCAGCCAAACCAGCGGACTTGGCGCATCCAGCCAATTTTCTCGCCTAAAATCCCCCACATGATATTGGTGAAAATAGTCACGAAGAAGAAGACGGCCCATATCTGTAGCCATTCAGACATGCTAAAGCCAAGCCGGCCCACAAAGAGCAGCGGCATGATAACGGCGAAACCAAACAGTGACAGGGTGTTGATGATGCGGATCAGGCAACACAAGAAGATGTTCTTGTTAGTAAATAAGATGGTAACCGCCCGCGACAGTTCTTTCATTTTCTCTTTATTGGAGAGCGAGGCTTTCGGGCTAGCGGTGCCGACATTGCGCAACAGTATTAACGCCATCAGGCCGCCGACAGTCACCCAAACAATCGCAAACCATAATGTGCCCGTTTCGCCCATCATTGGAATGGTAAAACTGGGCAGATAGCTACCCACCACACCGATACCGATGGAGTACATCGCCCAGAACCAACCCATTGCCGAAGAGAGTTGCTGTTTTGGCACGTTTTGCACGATCAGCATGACAAAGGAATAGATAAACAGTGGATAAGCCAGACCACGAATGCCGTAGAACAGTAACATCAGCGGATAACTTTTCATGCCTAAACCAAACAGCATAAATAGGCAGTGCATCACCACCCACAGAATGAAACCAATCCGCATTGCCCGTTGTGGCGTGATGATTTCAGCGACCACGCCTGAGCTCCATGCGGCAATCGCAGCGGCTAAGCCATACAAGGTAAACACAAAAGCGGATTGCGCTGGGGTAAAGCCCATATCCGTAATGTGCTTGGATAAGAAGGCCATTTCAAAACCATCACCACTCATAAAGATGGCGATGGCAATGTAACCCCAAAACAAATTCATCGGCAAACCAAACCAATGGCTAGGTTTTTTTTGCATGGTCATTTCCTCTGGCGATCGAGCGCCGGTTGGTTGAGTTGCTAGCGGCAGGCAATGCTTTGGTCGCATGAGTGGCCGCGGCAACTGAGCGTAGGGACAGCGAATGTAAAGGGCGATTTGCTCGCCCGAGCGTATTTTTAGGTTCGTGAGGTCTGTCGGTCACAGGGTCAGCGTTGACGTAACTGCCGCTGTTGTTGATAAAGCAGTCGGAAGCGTTCAAGGCGAGAGAACAAGGCATCCTGCCGATTCACATCGGGGATAAAACGCTGGTCAATCGGTGGTTTAGTACAAACAATTTGCTCGTGGCCGCCCACGGCCATCCACCCTAAACGCGCAGCACCCAAGGCGCCTCCTGATTCCCCTCCACTGTGAGTCACAATCGGTAAATTGAGGGTGTCAGCCATCAATTGCCCCCACCACGCGCTTCTCGCGCCACCACCAATCAATGACGCCTGGGTGAGCACCGTTCCCGCGGCTTGCAATACCGCAAGGCCGTCAGCAATCCCGAATGTGACGCCTTCTAGTACCGCGTAGCCCAGTGCAGCGCGGTCAGTGGCATGCGTCATACCGTGAAAAGCCCCCGTTGCCAGTGGGTCGTTATGTGGGGTACGTTCGCCGGAAAGATAGGGTAGGAAAATCGGGGCCAGCCGCTGATCAGATCGGCTGAGTTGAGCCACCTCAGACAGAAGGGTGGTTTCATTGGTCCCCAATAATTGGCATAACCAACGTAGCGCACTGGCTGCCGTTAACATGACACTCATCTGATGCCAGCGATTGGGGAGCGCATGACAAAAGGCATGTACCGCTGATTGCGGATTAGGGCGATAGCTATCGTTAACGGCAAACAATACGCCGGACGTGCCTAATGAGATAAAACCATCACCAGGATTAATCGCGCCGATACCGACAGCACTGGCGGCGTTATCGCCACCCCCTCCGGCAATCACGACTTTATTGGACAAGCCCCATTCGCGAGCAATATCTGCTTTTAAATACCCGCTGGGTTCACTGCCTTCGATCAAACGTGGCATCATATCGCGCGTTAGCCCACAAGCGGCAAGCAGGGTATCTGACCAGTCCCGCTTTGCCACATCCAGCCAGAGTGTGCCCGCGGCATCTGACATATCACTGACTTTATCGCCGCTCATCATCCAACGTAGATAATCCTTGGGTAATAGCACCGTTGATAATTGAGCGAACACGTCCGGTTCGTGGCGGGCGACCCACAGCAGTTTCGGCGCGGTAAAGCCGGGCATAGCCAGATTGCCGGCAATGTCGTGCAACTGCGGTGCATTACGGGTCAGCGTTTCACACTCATCGGCGCAGCGGGCATCGTTCCACAAAATGGCAGGGCGTAAAATGCGATCTTCACGATTTAGCAATACTGCGCCATGCATTTGACCGGAAAGACCAATGGCGAGGATCTCCCCCCAGCGTTGCGGAATTTTATGGTGCAACCGGCCAATCACTCTTTGCGTCGCTTGCCACCAGTCAGTTGGATTTTGCTCAGACCACAGTGGATGAGGACGTTGCACCGTCAGTGGTTCGCCTTCGCTCGCCACAATTTGGCCGCGCTCATCAATCACCATGGCTTTTATTTCTGATGTGCCTAAATCAAGTCCAAGATACATAGTCATTCCTTGTTGAAGATTAGCGGTTAGCGGCAACCCAAGTGTTAACTTGATCAATCGATTGGCGCAGTAACGCTTCAAACTGACTATCACGGGCGAGTAAGCCAAAAAGTTGGCTATCACGGGCAAATAAACCGACCGGATCGGCGGATTCGAACATGGCATGTACGGCAGGGGCATCTAAAACGCCATCCTGATATTCATACGGCAAGGTGCCTTGATGCCAACGCGCCATAAAGACAAAGAACAGTGCCGGTAACATGGCCGTTGCAGTTGGGGTGCAGCCTCGTTGATAGCATTCCATTAGTGTTGGGGTAATAAATCCGGGGATTTTGGAGAAACCATCAGCGGCTACTCGCTGGTTGGTATCGCGAATATAGGGATTACTGAAACGGTCTAAAACGACATCGCGATAATTGGCCAGATCCAGTGGGCTAGGTGACAGTGACGGGATCACATCTTGAGTGACATAGTCATAAGCCATCTGGCGGATCGATGCCGTTTTCGTGCTCTCATGAATGTAGCTCTGCCCAATTAGACTCCCAGCCCAAGCAATACAACTGTGGCTAGCATTGAGGATACGAATCTTAGCTTCTTCATACGGCAGCACCGACGCCACCATTTCAACGCCAACATTCTCTAGCGCGGGGCGACCGGCAATAAAATCATCTTCAATCACCCATTGGATGAATGACTCGCCCATGACCGGTACCTTATCGGCAAATCCGGTCTGTGCCAGCACCCGTGGGGCAATGTCATCTGCAGGGCGTGGGGTAATTCGATCAACCATGGTATTGGGGCTACGAGTCTGGTCGGTCGCCCAACGCAACAAGCTTTGTTGATCACGTAAGGCGAGAAACGCCAGCAGACCATGGCGGAAACGTTCACCGTTATGGCGAAGGTTATCGCAATTCAGCAACGTGACTGGGCCGCTGTGCTTTTCTTGGCGTTCCTGCAAGATACGGCTGATCGCGCCATAAATCGTTCGGCAGCCACCTTTAAGGTCCGCCTGAATATCGGCGTTGTCTTGTTGTAGGTTAAATTGGTTATCGAGATAGTAGCCACCTTCGGTGACGGTAAAGGAGATGACACGAGTCTCTGGCAAACTCCCTTGTTCCACCAACTGACTCAGCTCCTTGTCCCAAGGAACTATCTTGCGTAGCGACGTGATTTTTTCATATTTGCGCTCGCCCGCTGGGGTCACGGTCTCTAGAACGTATTCGCCGTTTTGTGCTTGAAGAGCGGCCAATAAGGGGGCGGCATCATCGCGAATATTTGCTAGTGAGATAGTCCATCGATCATCACCAGCAGCTAATAAGCGATGTAAATACCAGGCTTGGTGGGCGCGATGGAAAGAACCGGCACCAATATGTAGCCATACAGCAGGGGTCGATTTCGTCTCAGTATTCATATGTTCTCCGCAGTCACAGTAGGCATTAAGATTATTCTTGAGCATAAGCCCTTTTGGTGAGCATTTGCCCTAATGTCGATAGGTTAGTGTAACTTTTGCCCTTTAGTTGAGCTTTAGCTCACAGAAACGACAGCGAAGATAAAAATCTGCTCGATAGCGGCGTAAACTCAGTAACATTGATAATCCAATTCCCTCATGCAGATAACCCATGCAAAAGAGTGACAAGAAATTAGACCAAGCGGCCAGAGCGGCCTGGATGTATTACGTTGCCGGGCAGACCCAACATGAAATTGCAGATGCGCTGGGTGTTTCACGGCAGGTAGCACAGCGGCTGGTGGCATGTGCGATTGATAATGGGCTGGTCAGCGTGAATATTGCGCATCCAGTCGGTCGCTGTATGGCGTTAGCTGAACGGGTAAAACAACATTATGGGTTGCAGCAGTGCCAAGTGGTGCCGAGTTTGGGCATGGACAGTACCGGTATTCAGCGGGCGATCGCGGTCGCCGGCGCGGAGGTGATGGCGCAATTTCTCCGGCAAGAGCAACCGCTGGTGATAGGGGTGGGTTCTGGGCGCAGTTTGAAAGCCGCCATTGATGAATTACCTGATTTCGAGCGTCCGCAACACAGTTGTGTTTCGCTGATTGGGGCTATCGCCGCAGATGGGTCTTGCACGCGCTACGACGTTCCGCTGTGGATGGCAGAGAAGACACAGGGCCGATATTTTATTTTGCCAGCGCCTTTGTTTGCTGATAGCGCTGTAGATCGTGATTTATGGTGTAACCACCGAATTTATCGCATGGTGACTGAAAAAGCGGCACAAGCGGATGTCACTTTCATTGGGATTGGTTCGATGGGTTATGACTGCCCATTGCACAAAGATGGGTTTATCACCGCGCAAGATGTTGAGGCATTGTTGGCTTCAAATGTGGTGGCCGAAATGCTCGGCAACTTTATTGATATCAATGGCCAACGTGTTGCTTATAACTTAGATCAGCGTTTAACCAGTGCCAGCCTGCATATCGAACCAGTCAAACCTGTCATCGCGATTGCGGGTGGAAAAGAGAAACATCAAGCTATCAAAGCTGCGCTCAGCGGGCATTGGGTGAATGCTTTGGTGACGGATGAAGAAAGCGCGATGGCACTGCTACCTGATTAACATCAACATAAAAAATGCCAGCCTGTTAGGTAACGGACTGGCATTAACATAATCACACTATTGGGTAAAACGAGGGTAATACAAGGTTACTTCCAGTCACGCATCAACGGAGACACCCATCGGTGCGTGAAAGTCACTGATTAAGCGCTAACAACCTGAGCGAGCAGCTCTTTAGCATCTGCTTGTGCTTTAGTGGCAACTTCAGGGCCATAAGCAATCCCTTCAGCGAACACAAACTCAACTTCTGTAATGCCAATAAAGCCTAGGAACAGACGCAGGTAAGGGACAACCAAGTCACTTGGGGTATCTTTATGGATGCCGCCACGGCTGGTTAGAATAATGGCACGCTTACCGGTAACTAAGCCTTCCGGACCTTTCTCTGTGTAGCGGAAGGTCACGCCAGCACGAGCAATCAGGTCAAAATAGTTTTTCAACTGAGTTGGGATGTTGAAGTTATACATTGGTACTGCCATAACGATGACGTCGTTGGCTTGCAATTCTGCAATCAACTCATCAGATAACGCCAAAGCTTCTTGTTGGCGTGGTGTCAGCGCCGCATCTGAAGGGCGCAGAGCGCCAACCAGTTCACCATCTAACACAGGAATCGGTTGAGCAGCCAGGTCGCGCACGGTAATTTCGTCGCCAGGGTGGGCAGCTTGCCATTGTTCAACAAAAAAGTCAGCCAACTGGTTGGACTGAGAATAGGTTGCCAGAATGCTTGATTTCAGAACCAGAACTTTGCTCATCGTAATTCCTTAACAGGTAACAGAGACTTAGGCGATTCGCCCTTTCAATGGAATACACTCTATTCATATTTTTCTATCATGGATAGCGCAATATTTTGCGTTCTTTGTTCGATTTTATTGAATGATGTTAATCCATTAGCAAACAGAGGCTGGGTTACAGCACAAACCTTGCCTGTGTTACCATATTGAGCAAAGGTATATGAAATCAAAACGCATAGTTTATGGCTGAGTTTCGGCGGATGATAATTGGTGCTGATTAATAAAAAATATCCGCTAATCAAATTCATAGCATAAATTCATTGGGCTGGCGCTTCAGGCTTCAGCTACATCGTAACAAGGAATACTGAACGTGAAATCTTCTCTCGCAGCATTATCCTCCCAACTTGGGGAGTTGATGCTCCGTGACCAACAACGCCTGCGGCGTCGACTGCAAGGCGCACGAAAAGTCAATAATCCAGAAGCTGTTGAGGCCATTACGCGCGAGATTGAGGCTGAAATCGCCAACGCGACGCAACGGGTTACCCACCGCCGTGCAGCTTGTCCGGCTATCACCTATCCTGAAAGCTTGCCAGTCAGTCAGAAGAAACAAGACATTTTCAATGCCATTCGTGACCATCAAGTGGTGATTGTCGCAGGTGAAACGGGCTCGGGTAAAACAACGCAATTGCCCAAAATTTGTCTGGAACTAGGGCGTGGCGTTAAAGGTATTATCGGTCACACACAACCTCGTCGACTGGCTGCGCGAACCGTGGCGAATCGTATTGCGGATGAATTGAGCACTTCGTTGGGTGGCTGCGTCGGCTATAAAGTCCGTTTCAACGATCAGGTCGGTGAAAATACGCTGGTTAAGCTGATGACCGACGGTATCTTGCTCGCCGAGATACAACAAGATCGTCTACTAATGCAGTATGACACCTTGATCATTGATGAGGCTCACGAGCGCAGCCTAAATATCGATTTTATCTTAGGTTATTTACGTGAGTTATTGCCTAAGCGTCCAGATCTGAAAGTTATTATTACTTCAGCGACTATCGATCCTCAGCGTTTTTCTAAGCATTTCAATAATGCGCCGATTATTGAGGTCTCTGGTCGCACCTATCCGGTTGAAGTTCGCTATCGGCCCATCGTGGATGATGCCGATGACGTTGAGCGAGATCAGTTACAAGCCATTTTTGATGCGGTCGATGAGCTGGGCCATGAAAGTCCTGGCGATATATTGATCTTTATGAGCGGTGAACGTGAGATTCGTGATACCGCTGATGCGCTGATGAAGCAAAATCTGCCTCACACCGAGGTACTGCCACTCTATGCGCGCTTATCTAATAGTGAGCAGAATAGGGTGTTTCAGTCTCACCATGGGCGGCGAATTGTACTGGCCACCAACGTGGCAGAAACCTCGCTGACGGTACCAGGTATCAAGTATGTTATCGATCCCGGTACCGCACGCATTAGCCGATACAGCTTCCGTACTAAAGTGCAGCGATTGCCAATTGAGCCGGTTTCTCAAGCGTCAGCGAATCAGCGTAAGGGCCGCTGCGGGCGTGTCTCAGACGGCATCTGTATACGCCTCTATTCCGAACAAGATTTCCTCTCACGTCCTGAATTTACTGATCCGGAAATTCTGCGTACTAACTTAGCATCCGTTATTTTGCAAATGACGTCACTGGGCCTAGGGGATATAGCGGCATTCCCGTTTGTGGAAGCCCCAGATAAGCGCAATATTCAGGATGGTGTCCGGCTGTTAGAAGAGTTAGGTGCGATAAAAACTGCCGAAAACGGGCATCAACAATTGACTCCGTTAGGTCGCCAGCTCGCGCAATTACCAGTCGACCCTCGTTTGGCAAGGATGGTGCTGGAAGCGCAGCGAAGTGGCAGTGTGCGCGAACTGATGATTATCACATCGGCATTATCGATCCAAGATCCTCGCGAGCGCCCGATGGATAAACAGCAGGCATCGGATGAGAAACACCGTCGTTTTGCAGATAAAGACTCTGATTTCCTTGCCTTTGTTAATCTGTGGGATTACCTGAAAGAGCAGCAAAAAGAGCTGTCCTCAGCACAGTTTCGCAAATTATGTCGCAGCGATTTCCTGAACTATTTGCGTGTACGTGAGTGGCAAGATATTTACACCCAACTGCGTCAGGTGGTGAAGGAACTGGGGATCCCGGTGAACAGTGTTGCTGCGGATTACCGTAGCGTGCACACCGCGATATTAACGGGTTTGCTATCTCACATTGGCCAGAAAGATGTCGATAAGCAAGAGTACACCGGTGCACGTAATGCGCGATTCGCTATCTTCCCAGGTTCCGGCCTATTCAAAAAACCGCCGAAATGGTCCATGGTGGCTGAATTGGTTGAAACCAGCCGATTATGGGGCCGTATTGCAGCGCGTATTGAGCCGGAATGGATAGAGCCTTTGGCTCAGCATTTAGTGAAACACCATTATAGCGATCCCCATTGGGAGAAGGCGCAGGGCGCAGTAATGGCGAGTGAGAAGGTCACCTTATTTGGTTTACCTATAGTCACTGAGCGTAAAATCAATTATGGCCCGATAGATCCGCCACTTTGCCGTGAGTTATTCATCCGCCACGGGTTGGTGGAGGGGGATTGGCAAACGCGCCATGCCTTCTTCCGCGCCAACCTCAAGTTGCTGGCTGAGGTTGAAGAACTCGAACATAAATCTCGTCGGCGTGACATTCTGGTCGATGATGAGACATTGTTTAACTTCTATGATCAGCGAATTGGTCGGGAGGTTATTTCTGCTCGTCACTTTGACAATTGGTGGAAAAAAACCAGCCAAACGCAACCGGAGTTGCTGAACTTTGAAAAAACCATGCTGATTAAGGATGGTGCGAACAAAGTTAATCCGTTGGACTATCCCAACTTTTGGTATCAAGGTGATCTCAAGCTGCGACTATCTTATCAATTTGAACCGGGCACGGATGCTGATGGGGTAACGGTTCATATTCCGTTGCCTATTCTAAATCAGGTGCAAGAACAGGGCTTTGATTGGCAGATTCCAGGCATACGCCGTGAATTAGTCATTGCATTGATTAAATCATTACCAAAGCCAGTGCGGCGCAATTTTGTTCCCGCCCCTAACTACGCAGAAGCGTTCCTTGCACGGGTCACACCACTGGAAACGGATCTGTTAGATGCATTAGAACGTGAGTTGCGGCGAATGACCGGTGTGACGGTGTCACGTGATAGTTGGCAATGGGATCAGGTGCCTGATCACCTAAAAATAACTTTCCGTGTATTGGATGATAAGAACCGCACACTACGCGAAGGCAAAGATTTGGCCGCCTTGAAAATACAGCTACAAGCTAAAGTGCAGGAAACCCTTTCGGCGGTTGCTGATGACGGTATCGAGCAAAACGACTTACATATCTGGAGTTTTGGCGATCTTCCCATATGTTATCAACAGCGCCGTGGTGGGTATGAGGTCAAAGCCTATCCGGCACTGGTGGATGAGAAAGACAGTGTCGCGATCCGCTTATTTGATACTGAAACCCAACAGCAACAGGCCATGTGGCAAGGTACTCGGCGGTTATTGTTACTGAATATTCCCTCGCCAATTAAATATTTACATGAAAAGTTGCCGAACAAATCCAAACTCGGCCTTTATTTCAATACTTATGGCAAAGTGATGGATCTGATTGATGATTGCATTGCTTGCGGGGTGGATAAATTGGTCGCTCAGTATGGCGGGCCAGTGTGGCAAGAAGCTGATTTTGCTCGGTTACAGGAAAAGGTTCGCGCTGAGCTTAATGAAACAGTCGTCGAAATTGCCAAACAAGTTGAACAGATCCTGACCACCGTATTCAGCATTAATAAGCGGTTGAAGGGGCGGGTAGATATCTCGCAGGCATTGGCACTCTCTGATATCAAAGCACAACTAGGTGGGCTGATTTATCGTGGATTTGTGACCAATAATGGCTGGAAGCGTTTACCGGATACCTTGCGTTACTTGCAAGCCATCGAACGTCGTATGGAAAAATTGGCGATTGACCCCCATCGTGATCGAGCGCAAATGCAACGCATAGAGCATGTACAACAGATGTGGCAGCAATGGCTCACTAAACTACCACCCAAACGCCAGCAAGATGATGATGTGAAAGAAGTTCGTTGGATGATTGAAGAGCTACGTGTCAGCTTATTCGCCCAACAGCTCGGGACGCTTTATCCTATTTCTGATAAGCGGATCCTCCAAACGATCGAGCAACTTTCAGCCTGATAAATGATGAGTATCAACCCGTATTTGTGCCATTAATTGAGCTGAATACGGGTTTTTTTATGCTTTAAATCCCGCCCTAAATTCTCAAGTTAACTTAATAAATCCAATCGGTTATATATCCAGATTATATGTAACTGATGCAATTTTCCATTCTTGATGCGCAGCATATCGAGTGTTCTAACATTACTTTCCTTGACAGCCAAAGTCTCATTGCTCAGCCTCGTGATTTACCGGTATATCTGCCTTTGAAAATTTGCGGCTTGTTCAAAGTTTGTCTGATTTTAGGTCACCATATTTGATTACCCATGGTGAGTTTGGTAGAGTTTTTTCCGGAGCATGGATGGCTTATGTATGACATTAGTTTGTTGAGATTAGCACAGAGAGAGTTAGTTAAATTGCCGGTCGGCATACAGGCAGCCTTGATTAAGGCTATGGATGAACTTGAAGCTTATAGCCATGAGCTTAGAGAACCGGCGATTCGGGATATTGGGCGGGGGTTAAAAGAACTGCGCGTCAGTGCACGTGAGGTGCTCGGTCGGGGATTTTTCTTTCATCAGGCGGGTCGGCAGGTTTATATCATTCATTTTTTACAAAAGAAGACGCAAAAAACACCAAGAAGGACACTGATACTAGCCTATCAGCGTATGAAGGAACTCAAACGGAGATTGCAGCCATGAAGAAGCAAGATGATTTTGACCTTATTCCATTTTCAAAAGTTAAAGCTGTCGCGCTAAATCATCCTCAAGTTAATGAGGCCTATAGTGATTTGCAGATTCGACAAGCCATGATGACTGAGCTGAAAACAGCTCGTCAGCAATGTAATCTCACGCAAGAAGAGGTTGCTCAACGGGCGGGGCTTAAAAAGCAAAATATCAGCCGAATGGAAAAAGGCATTATTTCGCCAAATTTAACGACGTTAAGTCGATATGCCGCAGCATTAGGAGGGACTTTCGTTTTTAAATTCAATCAAGAGTCCCAATCTGTCAGTAAAGGGTAATACTAAAAACTCACTATCTTAGCCCTATTGATAGCAATATTTACTTTGCAGCCTTGGCTGCTTTGTCGATTACCGTCTTTAACCGGCCTTTGATGGCAGTGACGGCCAATGCTCGGTTATCGGCTAGATAGCGGTCTTTAGCGGCGGGTGCGGAACTTTGAATCGCGATCAAAGACCAATCTTCGCCGTTCTTTAGTATTAGTGGCGAGCCACTATCACCGGGCAATGTATCACATTGGTGTGACAGCACACCTTGCTGAGCCCAGCCGGTCACTAAACAATCCTCATGACTATAGAGTGTTTCAAGATGGTCGAGAGGGTAACCCGCCTGAGTTATCTTACGTTTCACTTGTTTAAGTGCCTGAGTGAGTTCATTAGCTGTGCCGTTCCACAGTGGCAATGGCTTAATCGGAACCGGTTTTTTTGCCGTTAAACGAATAAGCGCAAAATCATAAGCCGCAGCCGCAGGGGGGACTATCCAACCATCACCATCAGGTTTAAGCTTTTTTCCCAACTTAGCATCAACTAATGTCTCTAGTTTTGTTATTTGATACTTCCATTGTCCATTATGGGAAATAAATCGTAAGGCAATGGCGGGATCAATCTTACCCGGCGGGGCTAACACACAATGTCCTGCGGTGAGCGCCAACCGAGGGGATATCAATGTTGCAGTGCAAAGGTTACCACTGGCAGTTTCGATTTGTCCGATAGCCTGCCACGGCCATTCAGCGCTACTTGTTATTGCTGTTCGATCATCTTTACCGAAGAAGAGTGTGGTTTGATCAGCAATCGAATTGTCATTGTCTGATTTATCCGCAGAAGGGAGGGCATAAGCTGTGGAGATAGAAAGAGGTAATAGGCTCAAAAGTAACAACGAAGTTAAACGCATAAATTATTAGCCTTGCCTTTATGTTCTGACTAAGAGGATATCCAGTAACACGCCTGCTATCTTGCAGCTAATGCGTGTCATCACAGGTTTTGCTCCCGCTAACTATAGACATAATTAACCATGCTGTGTGTTGTCAGCAATTGATTTTTCGATAATTTTTTAACGACATTAGCTCATCTGTCTATAAATAAAAAAACAATGTGACCAAACCGCACATCACTAATGTTGCCAATGTGATTTCGAATAAATAACGACGCAGCATTATCAGCACTCCTGATAAAAAACACCCGGTAAACCGGGTGTCGTGTGAATAAGCTGTTGCGGGTGACTTGAGAAACAAATGTCGGCTTTCTCAAGTTCAGTGCTGTTATTTTGCGGCAGGTACAACGGCCGGAGCAGACTTGCTGTGCGCCGCTTTCTTATGATGTTTTTGGGTGGCCTGTGCTTTTTGAGCAGGGGCAGCTTTGTCCATTTTTTTCATCGAGTCGGTTTTTTTAGCTTTTTTGTGATGCATTGTTTTTACTGGGGCGCTATGCGCTGCTGGTGCTGTCGCCATTGGCGCAGAAGGTGGAGCAACGGCATCAGCGGCGAATGCCAAAGAAGACATACCCAGAGATGCAGCAACAATCAGAGCGAGTACTGTTTTCATGATTTAATCCTCAGTGTTCTGTTTGTATATCGGCCCCGTTGGGTCGTTGAAATAAGAGTAGAGGAATTCAGTGATAGCTTCCGTGAGTCATTGGTTTCGGCTTGTAACCGATTGTACAGAAGAAGATAGTTACGTTGCTGGTACTTTTTTTGTCACTTTAGTTACAACATACATAATATGTTTTTAATAAAAACGCTCTATGCAACAATGATGTTGTTTGGATGTACCACATAATATGAGCTTTGCAGTGTGAAAAGGCCCGACCTTAAGCTCAAAGTCGGGTAGGTAGGCATCTATATCGTGAGGATTACAAATAGCGACGTTCTAAATGCTGGCGGAAGAATCGTGGATTAAGCGATTCCCCCGTCGCTTTGGTAATCAGCTCTGCTGTTGAATAACGGCTGCCATGTTGCCAGATATTCTGTTGTAACCAGTTGAATAGGGGGCTGAGGTCACCATTAGAGATGTGCTGATCTAGCCCTGGGATAGCATCACGGGCTGATTGGAATAACTGCGCTGCGTACATTGCTCCCAAGGTATAAGTTGGGAAATAACCAAACGCACCGTCTGTCCAGTGGATATCTTGCATACAGCCATTACGGTAGTTACCTTCCGTATTTATCCCGAGATATTGCTGCATCTTTTCATTCCAGAGTGCAGGGATATCGTCCACTTCAATATCACCACCGATCAACGCTTTTTCAATCTCATAGCGCAAGATCACATGAGCAGGGTAGCTTACCTCGTCGGCATCAACACGGATGAACCCTGTCTTGACGCGCTGGTTCAAGGCAATGAAGTTCTGTTCCTGTAAGGCTGGTTGCTCACCAAATTGTTGAATCACGAGTGGACGAATGACTTGCAGGAATTCGTTGCTGCGCGCTAATTGCATCTCAAACAGCAAGCTTTGGGATTCGTGAATGGCAGTTGAACGGGCATGAGAGATGGGTTGCCCTAACCATTCACGTGGTAGATTTTGCTCGTAACGTGCATGGCCTGTTTCGTGTACGATCCCCATTAATGCACTAAGAAATTCCTGTTCATTATAGCGAGTAGTGATACGAACATCTTGAGGTACGCCACCGCAGAAGGGGTGAACACTGACATCTACTCGGCCGCCCTCAAAATCAAAACCCAGCACTTTCATGACACTCAGCCCTAATTGGCGCTGCTTCGTCAGATCAAATGGCCCTTGTGGGACCAAGCAAGATTCATTGGCTTGCTTTGCGCTAACTTTTTGCAAAAGTGCAGGTAACCATTGTTTAAGATCACCAAATATACGGTCTAAATCGGCACTGTTTGTCCCAGGCTCATACAAATTGAGTAGCGCATCATAACCTGATGTGCCAGCAGCTTGAGCACGGATAGTGGCTTCTTCACGGCTCAGTTTGACCACTTCACGAAGATTTTCTGCAAAGCCCGCCCAGTCGTTCGCAATACGTTGTTGACGCCATGCATGTTCACATTTGGCACCAGCCAATGATTTTGCCTCAACCAACACTTCAGGTAACAACGCAGCATTGCGGTAATGGCGCTGCATTTCATGCAAATTCGCCTGTTCAATGTCATTTAGAGCTTCATGCTCTGCTTGTTTTAACCATTCACCGACTTCTTTGGCCGTCAGAATCTGATGCTGTAACACATTCAGTTCCGCCATCGCTTCAGCGCGAGCCACATTGCCTTTAGCTGGCATCATGGTCTGCATATCCCATCCAGCAATAGCCGACAAATGTTCGAAACGGGAAAGGCGAGTGAAAGTCTTACACAGATGCTGATAAGCAGTGGTCATAGAAAACTCCATAAATCGGAACGGGTTTTATTGTTGATAACGGTTTTGTTGTGGATAACCGTTTTATTGCTGATAACAGCTTTATAGCGAATAACCGTTTTAATGTGAATGGCGTTCTCATTGGCGGTTACCGCGTTAATCGCTTTATTCACTGTGGGGTATCGGCAGCGAGTGAACATTTTTCACTGGCCAGCAAAAGCGGAAACTAGCTCCACCTAATGAACTGGCATCGACTGAAATACTCCCCTGATAAGCCAACGCAATGGAGTGAACGATGGCCAGCCCTAATCCACATCCCCCCGTTGCACGGTCTCGACTTGGGTCTAGACGAACAAAAGGCTCGAAAACGCGAGCGCGCTCTTCGAGTGGGATACCTGGGCCATCATCTTCAACTTGCAGACATGCACTGTCGCCATCAAACCATAGGCCAATTCGCAAACGCTGATTGGAGTATCTCAGTGCATTATTGACTAAATTATCTAATACCCGTTCAAATAGGCGCAGATCAACGACCCCAAAATCGCCACGATGCGGAATATCGAGAGCAATTTCTCGTTCACGATGAATTAAGCGCATATCCATGACTTTTGTCGTTAGCCAGCCGGGTAAATCAATAGGTTCAAGGTGGAGGGTAACCTGTGGGCGATCTAGACGGGCATAAGTTAATAACTCGTCTATCAACGCCTCCAACTGGCCAATGTCATGATTTAGCGCCTGTTGCTCGTTATCGGTAAGGTTATCACTCATGGCTAACCGATAACGCAGTCGTACCAGTGGGGTGCGTAGTTCGTGGGCAATTCCATCAATCAGCATTTTTTTACTGACAATTAATTTGCTGATGTTATCGGCCATTTGGTTAAACGCTAATCCTAAGCGATTTAAACTGGATGTGGGATCAAAATGAGTACGTTCATCAAGGTGACCCGCGCCCAAGCGTTGGGCCGCATTTTCCAATTTAAGTAAATCTTTCCAGTGGGGACGCATCCATAAAAAGACGGGTAGAGCGAGTGACATGCCAATTAGGATAAGTAGCGCTAAATCTAACAATCGCATTTGATGCAGATAGAACAAATAGGGAACCGGCCCTACGGCGAGAACATAATGACTGCGGGGAATGCGTTGTAGAAAGGTATATTCATCATCTAAAGCAATAATTTCGCCCGCGCGTAGGCGCTTATTTAATCGTTCACCTAAATCTCGCTTATCGAGAGGTTCTATATGCAATTGAAAAGAAAGATTTAAATCCAATGTTGCGATAGTTTTGTTCCAATCTTTGAGCGGTATCTCCCGCAGTTCGCTGCGCATTAATGACAGGGAGCTTTTCATCAAGTCATCCAATGACTGCCGTCCAGCGCGTTCAGCCGTGACCTTATAAACCAGCCCAACCAGCATGGCCATGACCATGAAACAGACGAATAGCAATAAGAAAAACTGAATAAATAGTTTTCTCATTGCTGCACAGACTCCCAAGCATTTGGGGCGAATAGATAGCCCTTATTACGTACTGTTTTTATTCTGAAGGGGTCAAGAGCGTTATCATAGAGTTTGCGGCGTAGACGTGAGATAGCGACATCAATACTACGATCCATGCCGTCATAACTGACCCCACGCAAATTTTTCAGCAGTGCTTCGCGATCCATAATTATGCCTGCATGGGTTGCTAGCTCCCATAACAAATCAAAATCAGAGGTCGATAGAGTAATTTCTTCGTCACTGAGATTGACTTGTCGATTGACAGGGTCAATACAAAGTAAGCCAAAATGAATAGCATTATGCCCAGTCAGTGGTGGACTAATGGTGTCCTTCGGCTGTTGTTGATTATGCTGGCGTAAGTGCGAACGCAGCCTTGCCAGCAGGACGGCTGGCGGGGTAGTTTTCAGAATGTAGTCATTAGCACCCATCTCGAGGGACAGGATATGGTTCATATCACTGTCCAGCGAGGTTAATAATACAATTGGGCCATCATAGTTTGGCCGTAGGTCACGGCAGAGCGTCATCCCATCTTTACCCGGCAACATAATATCGAGCAACACCAAGTCAGGTTGTTGGTGCTCAATGACCGCTTGTGCAGTATCGCCGCGAGGTTCTACATATACATCAATGTCATGCTTGCCAAGGTAGGCCGCAATCAGTTTCCCGACTTCCGGGTCATCTTCCACAAAAACAATTTTAGTCATGTTTTTCAGTTTATAAAAGTTGCCGGAATTCAGCATAGCGCGCTGTTGGACGCAATACTATGCACGTAATTTATTAAAGTTGTTATTAATGCCGATGACTGACTGCTAGACAACCGGTTAATCATTTCATTATATTAATATAAGTGATTATATCGTCATCTCTATTTGGTTGCGCCAATCGTTTATATATCAATATCTATGATTAATGAATAGCTGTAGCGTTCAGCTAAGGATTGAAGGATGAGTGGCGAAAACACCAGTGCGTCTGTGCACAGTGAAAAAGTCTGCTTCGATTACACGGATTTTCTAGCAGCATCGTGTAAAAAACGATGGAGTTTTATTGATGCTATCTATGGTGTTATGCCTATTTTTGGCATGGTCGTTAGATCGAAGGATGCGTTAGAAAAAACGCCGCAAGAGAGACTTACGGCTCTCGCATTGCAGGTGCTGTCTACGCAGCTTAGTGATGAAACCAACATCATTAGATTGATTCGATTAGCAGAACAGCAAGGCATAACTCTGCTCGATATCCAACTGCCTTATCCTTTGGAAACCATGCAGTTGGGGATGATTAAGCAAAAATTCCCGCCATCAATGGGGCTCAGCCAGAAAGACGAATGTTTATCAGTGAGTCTAGTTGAAGTCGAGAATCACTGATATTCGATACCCAAAGGGCAGGCAGTAAGGTCAGACAGCTTGCCCATTTGAGTCATCAGACTTTAGCATTTCACTCAGTGCATCATGAACCAAGTCGCTGGGATCGTTGCCATCAGCACCACACCAATAGCAAAACGTTCCACGGTGTTTAATATCCTAAGGCCTTCGTGACCTTTACGTGCATAAATAAACACCAGTAATCCAGGGGCATAGAGTAGCGCTGATAACAGCAAATAGACTAGCCCAGCAGCATAAATCAGCCATAACCCATACAGACATGCACCACTTGCGGCCACGATTAATCGCCAATCTTGGCGTTTTAACGCGACTTTGAATAAAAATGCGCCAACCAAGAAATAGGGCACCAGAATCATTTCTGATGCAATCGTCAGTAATGTGTTGTAGTTGCTGCCAGTCCACCAGATCAGAATCAACGCCACTTGTACGGCACTGTTAGTTAACCACAGTGATTTTGAAGGGGAGTTGTGCTGATTTTGTTGGCTAAATATTTTGGGGAAAGCACCATTTTTAGCGGCAATCATAGGCACTTCAGCGGCCATAATGGTCCAACTCAGATAGGCGCCGCACACGGAAATGATCAGGCCAGTGGCAATAATGACTTCACCCCAAGGACCGATCATTTCGACCATGATGCCTGCCATTGATGGGTTGCGCATGCCTGCTAATTCTGCCCGAGGCACTACCCCGAGAGACAAAAGTGTGATCAGCAAATAAACGCAAAGTGCGGAGATGACCGCTAACATGGTTGCCCGCCCAACATCTTTCTTATTGCGCGCTCTGGCCGACACTACGACGGCACCTTCCACGCCGATAAACACCCATAGCGTAATCAGCATGGTGTCTTTCACTTGTTGCCAGACGGGGGTGTGCAGGGCAATGCCGGTAAAATCAAAACTGAACGTATCGAGACTAAATGCTAAGCCGGCTAAAATAATAAAGCCGCCGATGGGCAATAACTTTGCCAGTGTTGCAGCCAAATTAATGCTGGCAGCCGTTTGAACGCCTCTCAGCACCAAAGCATGAACTAACCACAGTAGAAATGAAGCCCCTAACAATGCCTGCCAAGTGTTACCTTCGCCAAAAATAACATGACCCGACTTATCGGTAAAAAAACTCAATGCGGCAAAAACGATCACTAAATAGGATACGTTGGCAATCACGGCACATAACCAGTAACCCCATGCCGAAAAGAAACCGATAAGATCGCCAAATCCCTCTTTAGCATAGGTAAATATTCCGCCGTCTAGATCAGGACGAAGACGGGTCAGAAGCAACATTGCTAAAGCAAGAAAGATAATCCCGACGCCTGTAATACTCCAACCAATGAGCAATGCCGCTGGGCTGGCCACTTCTGCCATATTTTGCGGCAGACTAAAAACACCTGCGCCCAGCATAGAACTGAGAACCAGCGCAGTAAGCGCGGTCAGGCCAAGTTTTCTTTCCAATGAGGTTTCCTGATTATAAGAGTTTTAATGAGTGGTTACTGGCTTGTTACTAGCATTATGTGAGGCGAATTTATCAATAATTAACAGATAATAGGCCAAATTTGGAAGGGGATTTTACGGAGTGATGGGGCATCATGCAATGATTGGTTATGCGATATAGACAAAAAATTATTCAGTTAACTCCGATAGGGAGTACGCCAGAGTGGAAAGATAAAAAAGGGCAACATAGCGTTGCCCTCTTAATCGTGGTTAAGCTTGTCTTGACTAAGCTTTCTCGTCGCTATGCGAAGTGAACTGTAGTCATAGAATCGTGTTATTTAAACAAGTCAGCGCTAACACTCAGGTTACCACCACTCTGGTTCTGCCATTGGCGAGTGATATGGTAGTACTTCGCACCTTTTGCCGCTGCACGTTTTGCGACTTCATGAGAAACGTCCGTCATGCTGTTAAAGTGGCCGTTAAAGCTAATACTATCAAACGGAGCCATTTGAGCGGCAGTGACTTTATTTAACTCTTGAATTTGAGTGCCATCTGGTAAGGTTACAGTGTAACGCTTGCCCGTTGAAGATTGCGTCTCAAAGAAACGACCCACATCGGCACTTGGTGTACCTGAAGAAGCCACGCCTGGAATTTCAACATTCGCGGCGGCTGCCCCACCGGCTGCAAGAGCAGCACGGCCTGCATCGGAATCCGCAGGAATAACATCTGGGCTTTGAACCACACGCTTAGCGGCATCTTGTTTGTAGATATAAGCCGTCACAAACTGGTTGCCACCTTGGTTCGCGTCAACTTGGCGAACGATATAGAAAGAGTAAGCGCCTTTCTCTTTTGCTGCTTTCGAAATGGCATCACTAATATCAGGCTGGCTGCGGAAGAAGCCGCTGACTGAAACAGTGTCATAAGGCTGCAACGCGTAAGCTTCTGTTTTTGGCAGCTCTTTAACACCGTTAAACACGCGATACTGGGTTTCTTTGCTCACTTCCGGTGCATCATTATGATAAACATCGGCTGTTACACGCCAGTTGCCGCCATTGTTGTTGCTGTTGATATCCTGAATATAGAAGGAGTCTGCGCCCAACTTGTCAGCGCGACGTGAAACCGCGTCAGCTGCTTCATTGATTGCATTGAATCGGCCAGTAATGGTAATGCGATCAAATGGCTTAATGGCTGCTGCTTGCTCTGGTGCGAGTTCTTTTGCCGCATGTGCAGCAGAAAACGCAGTGAGTGATAGCAATGCCGACGCGATGATCGTGTATTTCAGCTTCATAAAAAATCCTTTCGCCTTGCGCATTAACGTTTATACGTGCGGAACAATTGATGTGTAACAGAATAGCGGATGATTATTACATGTAATAATGGCGGGTGTCTCAGCAATTTATATGACTTAGTCAATGAATGCTGAAGTTTCGCCACTAGTACACTACATTAAGAATCTGGATAAGCTTTACGAATAATGGCTTTAACGTCATAAGCGTGAGTTATTTACATTTTTCTAACCTGATGCCGCGCCATGACTGGGCTGCCATATTATCGCGTGACTTATTATTGTTGCGCAAAGTTGCAGGACAAGCGGCTAGTAAATATTATTTTTATAGTGAATTATACAGAGTTCTTTCAGTCAGCCAGTTTTAGTGCAAAAACTGTCGCAGAAGCACATACAGATATGGATCATCGGTCACATTTTCAGTAGGTTATAGGGAGCGGTAACTTAGCAGGTTTGTCAGTAACCAAATAGAACTGAAGCAGATCCTAATGAATTGGCGTTGCAGGCAGGTAGCATGAAAATAAGCCCGATGAGTTAATTCGACTCAAGGGTGTTGTTGAATGTGAACCGGCGGTGTCAATCAAGAGGGATAGGGCAATACTCATCATCAAAGACAGGTAAAAGGGAACATTATGCGTATTGGTGTACCAAGAGAGCGGTTGGCCAATGAAGCCCGTGTCGCAGCAACGCCGAAAACGGTGGAACAACTGCTGAAATTAGGCTTCACCGTGGCGATTGAGAGCGGAGCTGGGCATTTAGCCAGTTTTGACGATGCAGCGTACCAAGAAGCGGGTGCCACCATTACGGATACCACCGATGTGTGGCAATCCGACCTTATCCTCAAAGTGAATGCGCCCCTTGAGGAAGAAATTGCGCTGATGCGTGCCGGTAGCACACTGGTCAGCTTTATCTGGCCAGCACAGAACCCAGATTTGCTGCAAAAGCTGGCAGAGCGTCAAGTGACCGTATTAGCGATGGATTCGGTACCGCGTATCTCTCGCGCACAATCTATGGATGCCCTCAGCTCCATGGCGAACATTGCAGGTTACCGTGCCATTGTTGAAGCCGCCCATGAATTCGGTCGCTTCTTCACTGGGCAAATTACCGCAGCAGGTAAAGTCCCACCGGCTAAAGTCGTGATTATTGGTGCTGGTGTTGCCGGATTAGCGGCGATAGGTGCAGCAGGTAGTCTTGGGGCCATCGTTCGTGCATTTGACACCCGCCCTGAAGTCAAAGAACAAGTTCAAAGTATGGGTGCTGAATTCCTCGAACTGGATTTCGAAGAAGAAGCGGGCAGTGGTGATGGCTACGCGAAAGTGATGTCTGAAGCCTTTATCAAAGCTGAAATGGAACTGTTTGCAGCGCAAGCGGCGGAAGTTGACATCATCGTCACGACGGCATTGATTCCTGGCAAACCAGCGCCACGGTTGATCACCAAAGAGATGGTGGCATCAATGAAATCGGGCAGCGTGATTGTCGATTTAGCGGCGCAAACAGGGGGTAACTGTGAGTTGACCGTCGCCGATAAAGTGACCATCACCGAGAATGGCGTAAAGATCATCGGTTATACCGATTTGCCTAGCCGCTTACCGACACAATCATCTCAATTGTACGGTACCAACCTGGTTAACTTGCTGAAGTTGCTCTGTAAAGAGAAAAACGGTGAGATTGACATCGATTTTGAAGATACCGTTATTCGTGGTGTCACCGTGGTTAAAACGGGTGAAATCACCTGGCCTGCGCCACCAATCCAAGTGTCAGCACAGCCTCAAGCTGCGAAAGCTGCACCCATTGTGAAAGAAGACGCTAAACCCACCTCGCCATGGCCCAAATACATCATTATGGCACTGGTCGTCATCCTGTTTGGTTGGTTAGCGAATGTGGCCCCGAAAGAGTTCTTATCTCACTTTACGGTCTTTGCACTGGCCTGTGTGGTTGGATACTACGTGGTATGGAACGTTAGCCATGCGCTACACACACCGCTGATGTCGGTCACTAATGCTATCTCGGGCATTATTGTTGTGGGTGCGTTGTTGCAGATTGGCCATGGCGGCTGGGTAAGCTTCTTATCCTTTATTGCCGTACTGATCGCCAGTATCAACATTTTTGGTGGCTTCACTGTCACCCAGCGCATGCTGAAAATGTTCCGTAAAAACTAGGTTTTTATACCCGCAAGGCTAATATAAAAACCAAGTTAATAAACATAATTATTTGATAAAAACAATGTGATACCCAGAGAGTTGTTGTTGCATCCAAATGGCCGAGAATGACTGAACGCCATCGAACACAGGTGCAGTTCAACGTAGGAAGGGTAGACACAAAAAATATAGGGGTAACTGATGTCTAGTGGTCTCGTTACAGCTGCGTACATAGTTGCTGCGATTTTATTTATTTTCAGTTTGGCTGGGTTGTCGCGCCACGAAACATCCAAACAAGGTAACACCTTCGGTGTGACAGGGATGGCGATTGCACTTATCGCGACCATTCTTGGCCCCGATTCCGGCAATGTTGCCTGGATTATCATTGCGATGGTCATCGGTGGTGCCATTGGTATTTATCTGGCGAAGAAAGTCGAAATGACAGAAATGCCAGAATTGGTGGCAATTCTGCACAGTTTCGTGGGTCTGGCGGCGGTTCTGGTTGGCTTTAACAGCTATCTGGATCACGGCCCAGCCGTCATGGACGCTGTGATGGTGAACATCCACCTGACAGAAGTGTTCTTAGGTATCTTTATCGGTGCTGTCACCTTTACTGGTTCTATTGTTGCTTTCGGTAAGCTACGCGGAATTATTTCTTCTAAACCGTTGATGCTGCCGCAACGTCATAAGCTGAATCTGGTGGCGTTGGTTGTTTCATTCTTGCTGATGATTATGTTTGTCAAAACCGATAGCGTTGCTCTACAAGTCGTCGCGTTGTTATTGATGACCATTATTGCGCTGGGCTTTGGCTGGCACTTGGTGGCCTCTATCGGTGGCGCAGACATGCCTGTTGTGGTGTCAATGCTGAACTCCTATTCAGGTTGGGCGGCAGCGGCGGCAGGTTTCATGCTGAGCAATGATCTGTTGATCGTCACCGGTGCTTTGGTGGGTTCTTCAGGTGCAATCCTGTCGTATATCATGTGTAAAGCAATGAACCGTTCATTTATCAGCGTCATTGCTGGCGGCTTCGGTACTGATGGTTCTTCTACCGGTGATGCTGAAGAGATGGGCGAATACCGTGAAACGACAGCGGAAGAAGTGGCTGATCTGCTGAAAAACTCGAGTTCAGTAATCATCACTCCAGGCTATGGCATGGCGGTCGCGCAGGCACAATATCCTGTGGCTGAAATCACGGCAAAACTGCAAGCTCGTGGTGTGAAAGTCCGCTTTGGTATTCATCCTGTTGCAGGGCGTTTGCCAGGCCACATGAACGTATTACTGGCCGAAGCGAAAGTGCCGTACGACGTGGTGCTAGAAATGGACGAAATCAATGATGATTTCCCAAGCACAGATGTCGTGCTGGTGATTGGTGCCAACGATACCGTTAACCCAGCAGCGCTGGAAGACCCACGTAGTCCAATCGCGGGTATGCCTGTGTTGGAAGTGTGGAAAGCGCAGAGTGTTATCGCCTTTAAACGTTCAATGAACACCGGCTATGCTGGCGTACAAAACCCATTGTTCTTTAAAGACAATACTCAGATGTTGTTTGGCGATGCCAAAGACAGCGTTGAAGCGATTTTACGCGCGTTGTAATCATGCCATTGTTTTGATTAGACGATTAAGGGCCACATAATGTGGCCCTTTTTTTAGCTTAATGACGTGTTATGGGGAAGGGAGTTATTTGGTATCATCCTGATCTTCATTACCTTCTACGGGGCAGGTAAATCCTTCAGGCTTAATGGCCAACAAGTCACATTTAAGATGGTCGATCACATGTTCTGTGGTATTGCCAATAAATGCGGCGGATAACCCTGTGCGCCCCAAGGTTCCCAGAACCACTACACCGGCTCGCAAATGCTCAGCCAGATCAGGAATAACTTCTTCAGGTAACCCTTTTTCTACGTGAGTGAATTTCTCATCAATCCCGAATTGCTGACGTAAGGCTTTCATGGCGACTAGATGCTGACCACGGATCGCATCGTTATAAACACTTGGGTCAAAATCAGGCAACTCAATGGCGATATTAATCGGTGTCACTGGATAGGCGCTGATCAAATGAACCTGAGTTTGGTTTACATTCTCGGCAAGTTCGAGGGTTTCTTTGACTAATCGCAGATTGAGCGGGTCATGAAGCGGGTCTTCGCTGGAAAGGTTGACGGCGACCAGTGCAGTGCCACCCTCCGGCCAAGGTTGGTCTTTTACCATCCAAACTGGGCACGGACATTTACGCAATAAATGCCAGTCAGTTGGGGTGAAGATAATGGACTCAAGGCGGTCATGCTGATGGGCCATTTTGAGCAAAAGGTCATGTTTGGCTTTCAGGACTTCTTGAATAATGGCTTCATAGGGGCGGTTATGCCAAACCACTTTGATTTCGATAGGAATACCGGCATCAAGATAAAAACGGCACTGTTCGTTGATCCAAGCGGACCGTTGGCTGATAACCCCTTTACGCATTGCGGTGCGTTCATCAGGTGACAGCAAAGTCGTCATGTCATATGACAGATCATAAATAGGTAAAAATGCTTTGATTGTGCCGCCATTACGCTGCACAAGATAAACAGCACGTCTTAATGCAGGCTGATCATCCTGATTTGGGTCAATAGCAACCAGAATATTCTGATACTTTGCCATAGAGTCTCCTTACAACAGTGAATTAACCGTATGTTAGTTAAAGAGTAAACCATGAAAGTGAAAGAGGATAGGTGGGAGAACAAACCAGAACAATTAAATTGATCTGGTTTGCGGAGACATTACAGGCCAGGTCTTGGATTGCCGGCTAATTTCGCTAAGGCTTCGGTATTTTCGATGGTGATATATTTACCTTTCACGCTCAAAATTTCGCTTTTCTGGAAACGACCCAGCAAACGACTGATCGTTTCTACCGTCAGACCTAAATAGTTACCGATATCACCTCGAGTCATCGTGAGGCGGAATTCACGCGGTGAGAAACCACGTTGAGCAAACCGACGAGCAAGATTATAGATAAAAGCAGCCAAACGTTCTTCAGCATTCTTTTTAGAGAGAAGTAAAATCATGTCTTGATCGCTTTTGATCTCACCACTCATCAGGCGCATCATCTGTTGGCGCAGATTTGGCATTTTGCCGGATAAGTCATCCAACGTATCGAACGGGATTTCACAGACCATGGAAGTTTCCAACGCCTGTGCGAAACTTGGGTGCTGTAAATTGCTGATAGCATCGAAACCGACCAAATCACCTGCCAGATGGAAGCCGGTAATTTGCTCGTCGCCTTCTTCGGTAATGGTATAACTTTTAATGGTCCCGGAACGAATGGCATACAGAGATTTGAGCTCATCACCTGCTTTAAACAGCGCCTGTCCTTTCTGAATAGGTTTTTTCCTTTCAATGATATTGTCGAGCTGGTCCAGCTCGTTCTCATTTAAGGTAAACGGTATACAGAGCTGGCTAATACTGCAATCCTGACAATGAATTGCACATCCACCAGACTGAATACGTCGGATTACGCGTTTTTCCGGGATCATAGGGTATTCCCATTAATATTGATATGCGTCAATTTTAACATCTTTTCTTGCTTCTGATAAGTGCAAGAATTGTTAGTGTGCTAAAAGATAACCCTCATGCATTAATAACCAGCGTTTTCGCTCGACACCCCCCGCGTAGCCGGTCAATGCTCCTTGTTGTCCGATCACCCTATGGCAGGGGACAACAATCGAAATTGGGTTGAGGCCATTCGCCATGCCGACCGCTCGCGAAGCCGTGGGGCGGTTTATTCTTTTTGCCAATTCGCCATAAGTGATAGTTTCACCACAGGGTATTTTCCGCAGTTCGTGCCAGACTTGACGTTGAAAATCTGTACCCGCGGTTTTCACCGGTAAACGATCAATAATGTCCAACTCACCGGCAAAATAGCGCTGCATACTCTCACTAAGTCCGCCTGGGTTGCGTTTTTCCACTAACGTGAAGGACTCCGCGCGATAATGATTGCGTAGTAACTTCATCAGACGTTCATAATGGTCAGTCCAATCAATGGCGCGTAACCGGTTTTCTTCATCTGCGATCAGTATCAGCTCACCCTGTGGGGTTGCCATCCGATCAATAAAAAATGTCTCCATAAATCTCCGCTACATTATTTTAATGGGCCTATAAAGAGTTTGCCGGTAAGGAACTCGGTAGCAATTATGACATGAAATGGCGTTTCATTAGTTACCTATCACGGCACCAGGTCAAATACCTGTATTTATCGTGATGGGGATCGCATAACCCAGAAAGTTTAGTTATAAGCTCGAGGTGGGCGAATGGGGCAATAGCCGCTAGGATAGTTACATATTATCGGTAACCGTCGCTATCTCTAAATTGGGTATTAATGCCATGTCAAATATCACTTTGTCTCCTTTATTGCGCGCTGGTGAGCCCCCGTCCGCTGTTATTGAGCGCCCACAGGGCCAGTCACCATTCCTTTTACTGGCAGACCATGCCGGACAGCGTATCCCTAGCCAATTAGGTGATCTCGGCCTAGCAGTTGGTGAGATTGACCGCCATATTGGCTGGGATATCGGCTCATTGGCTACCGCCCGTTTACTGAGTGAGTATTTGGATGCCACGCTGATTCATCAGCAATATTCTCGCTTAGTCATTGATTGTAACCGTACCCCAGGTATTGCCAGCTCTATACCTGAAATTTCTGAGCACACACGAATCCCACGCAATATTGGGGTTACCGTGGCAGAGGCTGAAGCGCGCCGTATTGAGGTGTTCCAGCCCTATCACGATTTGATCACGCAAACACTCAACCAGCGTCGAGACCATGGGCAGCCAAGTATCATTATCTCAATGCACAGTTTTACGCCGTCTTTTAAAAACATCGAGCGGCCGTGGCAAATTGGCACGTTATTTAATCGCAATCCTGTGTTTGCTTTGCAACTGGTTGCGTTTTTACAGCAAGACAGTGAATTGCATGTTGGTATAAACGAGCCTTATGCCATGACGGATGCAACTGACTTTACCTTACCATTTCATGCTGAACAGCGGCAGTTACCTTATGTGGGTATTGAGATTCGCCAAGATCTTATTACTCATCAAACAGGACAAGTACAGTGGGCGAAACGCTTAGCGCAGTTATTACCCCAGGTGCTAGAAGTGATAAATAAGGCTAAATAACGAGTGATGCATGTTATTTGGCATGGAAATGTTGTGCTCTGTGTTCATGACCTACAACTGTTAATTAGATATTATCGACTTAATTATCATTTTTATTCGCAGCACAATATTAATGTTGATAACAATCAAAATTAATAACAATTAAGGTTATAACACCATGGAATCGGAATCGAAGCCTGCACGCATCCTGATCAGCGCCTGTTTGATGGGTAAACCTGTGCGCTATAACGGCAGTGCACTGTCAGTCAGTGACGAAATCATTCAGCGTTGGCAGAAGGAAGGGCGCTTGGTTATTGTTTGCCCTGAAATGGCTGCCGGGATGCCGGTGCCTCGTCCTCCAGCAGAGATTCAGCAAGGCAATGGCGAAGCGGTATTGCAAGGGCAGGCGAGAGTGATTGAACAGTGGGGCAATGATGTCAGTCGCGAATTTCTGCAAGGGGCTTATCAAGCATTAGAATTGGCGCAAAAAAGCCATTGCGTATTGGCTATTTTGACGGAAGGTAGCCCATCGTGTGGCAGTAGTCGCATTTACGATGGCCATTTTGATGGTACTCAGCGTGCCGGTCAGGGGGTCACTACCGCGTTATTGCGCCGGCATGGCATCAAAGTTTTTAGCCATCATCAGTTTGAACTTGCGGACGATTTTTTGCGAAGTGCTTCGCAGATCTAGGTTAAAAACCCATCAAATGTCATAAAATACCGATATACTGTATAAATAGACAGTATTGATATTAGATCTCAATTTTAGTCACTGAGTCTTTATTGAAATCATCAAGTCGAGGTAATGATATGACATTTAAAATAGTGGAAAAAGAACCGCAAAAAATTGTTGGTATTCGGGCTGTCGGTCCCTATCACGAAACGATCCCTCGGGCCTTTGACCAGCTTTCGTCGCTATATGCCCAGTACCAAATTCCGGGCAAAGACTGGCTCGCACTCTACTGGGACAACCCAGAAACTAATTTACCTGCTGAGTTACGTGCCGATGTTTCCTTGTCTGTCGCAGATGATTATGTGCTGCCAACAGAGCTTAGTGATCAAATGCAAATACAGACCATCCCTGGCGGTTTGTATGCTGTGTATCACACCCGTGTCACTGATGATGATTACGCCAAAGCATGGGGTGAACTGTATCACCAGCACATACCGCAAAGTGGATATCGGCCAGTGGAAGGGGCATGTTATGAGGTCTATCTCAATGACGGTAGAACTGATGGCTACTTCGATATCGATATCTATCAATCGGTAGAAAAAACATCTTAACTCTTGCCAGCAGCTGAGCTTGACCGTTCGGCTGCTTACCATAGTTGCTATCACGTAAATTCAACTTGTTTTGAACCTCAGAATTGGGCGTATCAGAGACGATAAAAGTCTAATGTTTATAAATAACTTATTTATTGTTGAGTTGTATAGACTTCATTTATTTAATTGATAATTTTATTCTGATATTGTTTTTTCTTTCAAATTTCCCTGGGAATAGTTAAAAAACAATATGAATTCTGATGAAAAAAAACTGTTGCAACGTAAAAATGCCGCAAAGGTTGCTATTAATACGCTCCGCCCATTAAAAGTGAGAAGTACGAATAATCCGTTCGTTCACGTTTCCAATAAGAAAGCTCTTGCATTTGAATTTGGCCGGTATAATGGGCCTCAAGATCTTTATACTGTTGAACAACGTACTCGAGATACGCGTATTGGAAACTGTGACGAAAAAGGTAAGGTTTGTCTGGTCGCATTAATGAAACTACAAGAAGAGGGGGGCTTATCGCGATCGGACCATAAAATTAATTTTTGTAAATCCTTTTATTATGATGGAATAATGAAGAAATTTTATGGCTATGACCATGTCTATATTATTATTTCAGATCCGGTTGGTTTTATACCAACATCGTTAAAGGAATTTGGTAAAACAGCTGTTGTCGTGGATGGATGGACTGAGGATTGGTATTTCCCTAACATTGGGATTACTAGTCGAGAAAATATTTCGCTAAATTTGAGCAATATACCCAACCCCCGTCAAAAAGTTGTACGGGATAAAATAGCAAAACATATCATTACGCCCTATCACAACCCAGCACAACGTTACGCTGATAAAGGAGGGGAATATAATCACTATATATTCAATTTGCATTGTGATTATGAACTCGATTATTATGATTATTATAGAAATAATAGCCATTCTACTAAGTATGAACGTCTTATGAAAGTTGCTCCAGGGAAAAAGGTCAATGGTAGATGGGATCCATAGTAAAGATATTTTATTGAGTAAATTTTCTTGGAATACCCGCACAATTTTATATTCTCCTATTATTATCGGGACGCTGTCGCTTGCATACGTTCCGCAATCAAGATAATTATCCTACAAAAAGGAATTAATATGAAAGTTTTTACTATTGTTGCATCTCTGGCAGTGGCTGGTTTTAGCGTTGCAGCAAACGCCGTTACTCCTAGTAATGTTGCCGTATACGCTACGGAACAATCTCAAGGGTCTATATCCATTGGAGATAAAAATGCCTACACGAAAACCTTTGAGGTTGCGCTGGCAATGTTATCAGGTGAGCCTATTGATTTATCGAAACTTTGTCTTAAGGCTTACTCTCCTGCCAATGAAGCATTCAAGCTTGATACAGTTGATGAAGTTTTAAGCTCTGGTCATCTGAAAGTAGGTAAGATCGCAAAAGGTATAGCTGTATTTGCTTCCGATAATGATAATATCTTGAAAGCTGCTTTGGTAAAAATCTCCGGCGATTGCGAATAATCCAAAAAAGCAGCCTGAAGGCTGCTTTCATCAAATGCTCGGCCAGTTATTTGTGGTAAGTATGCATCTTTGGAGTTGTTGCAGAGACAATATTACGGGTTCTATCGCATTGATAGTAAATGGCCGTATGAAAGGAGGGCGATGTGGTCTGTCCATTCAGATCGCGCAACCTAACGGAACTGTTGTTAGGAAATCCCCCCAGAAACGTGATTGTCATAAAAACGTCATTCGCTTGTTCTAGTATCCGTTGTAACCAATTAATACAAACTGTATTACTGTTTTACAACAAGGAATTATTCTGATGCAGAACCGCGTATCCCCTTTTATCGGCCGTACTCAATTGTCCGCTATTGCATTGTCCACACTGATGTTAAGCAGCGCGTTGTTCACCCCGAATGCCGTTGCTGCCGAAGCGGGCTTATATGATCGCAGTGCACAAGGTGATGTCACTCAATTTGGTGGGGCTCGCCGCTTAACGGGTGATCAGACTCAAGCGTTGCGTGATTCGCTGTCCAATAAAACAGTCAAAAATGTCATCTTGCTGATTGGCGATGGCATGGGAGATTCAGAAATTACCTCGGCCCGTAACTATGCTATGGGCGCGGGTGGCTTTTTTAAAGGGATTGATGCTCTGCCACTGACGGGGCAATACACGCATTACTCACTCGATAAGAAAACACAAAAACCGGATTATGTGACTGACTCAGCGGCATCAGCGACGGCATGGTCATCCGGCGTGAAAACCTATAATGGTGCGCTGGGTGTCGATGTGTTCGGTAAAGATCACGTTACCCTGCTGGAACTGGCAAAAAAGTCGGGTAAAGCGACCGGTAACGTTTCAACGGCTGAATTACAAGATGCCACCCCTGCGGCTCAGTTTGCGCATGTCACGGGGCGAAAATGCTATGGCCCAGAAGAAACCAGTGAGAAATGCGGTACCAATGCACTGGAAAATGGTGGGCGTGGTTCCATCACCGAGCAGATGATCGACGGACGTGCTGATGTCACATTAGGCGGTGGTGCTAAATCATTCAGCCAAGTTGCCAAAGCGGGTGAATGGAAAGATAAATCTTTGCGTGAGCAAGCCTTGGCGCGAGGCTACATCATTGTCGAGAACCTCGATGACTTGAATGCCATCAAGCAGGCAGACCAACAAAAACCGCTGTTGGGATTATTCAGCCCAGGTAATATGCCAGTGCGTTGGCAAGGGCCGAAGGCTTCCTACCATGGCAATTTGGATAAACCACCCGTCGTTTGTGAAAATAATGCCGAGCGAACCAAAGATATTCCGACATTGGCTGCCATGACTGAAAAAGCAATTGACCTACTGAAAACCAATGAGAACGGTTTCTTCTTGCAAGTGGAAGGGGCGTCAATTGATAAGCAAGATCACGCAGCTAACCCATGCGGTCAGTTTGGTGAAACCGTTGACTTAGATGAAGCAGTACAAAAAGCATTAGAATTTGCTCGTGCAGATGGAAATACCTTAGTTATCGTCACGGCAGACCATGCGCATTCAAGCCAAATTATCGAAGCAGATGCCAAAGCACCTGGCTTAACGCAAGCATTAACTACCAAAGATGGTGCAGTGATGGCGATAAGCTACGGCAATTCTGAAGATGACTCACAGGGACATACGGGTACACAATTACGTATTGCTGCTTATGGCCCACATGCCGCAAACGTGGTGGGTCTAACGGATCAAACAGATTTGTTCTTTACCATGCGCGATGCTATGGCGATTAAATAATCTATTTTCCGCTTCACATAAAACAAGAAATTCCAGACCATACTGATGGCTGGGATTTCTTGTTTTAATACCTGATTCCACCAATAAACATCCCAAATCATATTACTACCGCTTACCATTTGTTATAATAATAACATTTAATTGAGAGTCCTGGCCTCATTTTACGGCGTTTATATCTTTAATCATTGAGATTAATGTCACAATAATAACATTTAATTCCTGATAATGTCATTTAAGAGACATTGAAGTATCCCAACTCATGATTGTGGATTAGCCGCATCGCTAATCATTTTTACTGGAATCAAGAGAGTCGATCGGCGTTAGCAGGTAATCTTCATCAAATTAGGAGTCATGAAAAATGACCGCTAAAATATCACTACTCCGCGAACAATTCAGTCGCTATGAGCAGGAAATTTACAGCAGCGACAACTTTATTGTGACCAGTTTTAAATATGCCTCAGGTATTGAAGCGCTCAAGATAGCCAATTCACGTGGTTACGTGACACTTTTGCCATATTATGGACAGATGATTTGGGATGCAGAATTTGATGGCCACAATCTAAAAATGGAGAGCATGTTTTCTCAGCCGAAAAGGGGGGAGAATATTGTCGATACTTATGGCTGTTTTGCTTTCCATTCAGGTTTACGCCGAAATGGTTGCCCAACACCCGATGATGATCATGCATTACATGGCGAAATGCCTTGTGCAGAGATGGACCATGCTTGGTTGCTGATTGATGACACAACAATCGCTCTAACCGGTAGTGTGGAATACGTTAAAGGGTTCGGTGACCGTTATAGTGCTCGCCCCTTGGTGAGATTGAGGGCCGACAGTACGCAATTTGATATTGAAATGAGTGTGACAAACCTGTCTAGCATGCCGATGCCTCTCCAATATATGTGCCATATGAATTACACCTATATCCCCGGGGCAACTTTTCGGCAAAACTTGCCGGGGACGGCATTAAAGCTACGTGAGACAATACCTGCCCATGTGAACCCAACGCAACAATGGTTGGATTACACTCAACAATTGCGGGATCGTCCTGCGGGCTTATCTGACTTAAATGAACCAGAGTTTTATGATCCTGAGATAGTCTTCTTTGCGGATGATTTATCACAATATGTTGATCATGCAGAGTTCTTTATGCTGTCACCACAAGGGCATCGCTTTGTCACCCGTTTTCCCACCGCGCAATTTAATCATGCAACGCGCTGGATATTGCATAATGGCGATCAAAAGGTGGCTGCATTTATTCTACCCGCAACATGTCGCCCTGAAGGTTTTTTGGCGGCAAAAGAAAAAGGAACTTTAGTGATGTTATCGGCAGGTGAAAGCCGACATTTCAGTGTTACTACGGGAATTGTTTAGCTAAGTAGCCTGTTTATAGATAGCCGTATGTTTTTAGATAAGCAGTGCGTTTTTAGATAAATAGTCTGTTTTAGATAGACACTATGTTTATGGCTTTGCGGGCCATAAATGGCCCGCAAGATAAAACTAAATACGGCCATAGCTAAATACGACCATAAAAAGTCATTCTGGCGGTTTCAGATAATGCAATGTCAGGTTGAGCATTATACGCCAGCACCACCAGCATTCTTGTAATATCTCCCTGTGTCGGCGTCACACGATGAATGGCATTTCTGCCACGGAATAACACTAAATCCCCCGGTTCAATCTGTAACGTTTTAGGAACAACATGCTGATTTAATAATTGTTCCACACCGGAATAATTCATTTCACCTTTATCAGCGTCACGCATTTCTTCAATATATTCAAAAACACCCCCCGACCGAGGCTTTTGTATCAATAGTGTTATGGCGAACGATGAATTATCAAAATGCCATCCTAACTCTTGGCCTTGACTCGCATAATGTAAGTTAATTGATGAAAGTGAATCAGCGTATGAATAGAGTTTTTTTTCGCCTAATACGGCGCACAGAAAATCTTGAAAGTCAGTGGCGTTATACAGTGCTCGCAGCGCTGAGTCAGCCGGTATCTCCTCATCGGTGATGCAACCTTTTGAGGATGTGACTAACCTGTTTCGCGGGTGATTAGCCTCAAATGCAGGGTCAGGTTGGGTCAAATAAACATTGTGCTGGTTTGCGGCATAATAAGCTTTATGTTGATGCTCAACCCCTTCTTGCTTAATGCTGTCTAGAGCTGAGGGTAACAAGAAATCGGACAATACCAGCGCACCGAAGGTTTCGAGCGTGTGTTTGCACTTCGCAACGAACGCTACATCGCTGATGGGATGGGCGACGGTATCAAGAATTTCAGTTAATTTATGCATATATCCCCACAAGAGTGATAAAAATTGCTCTGTTTGCGATCGCAACACCACGGTGTGTCATAAATCTTTATATTTGATTATATTCCTAATACGCGTAGGGCGAGTGCCGACGTCAGAATTTACCCAACGTAGTATAGTCTTTACTAGCTGAATGCATAATCAACTGGCATAATTGCTTTAATGCAGGCAGCAGCCTACTGTTTTGTAGTACAGATGATATTCAAAATAAAATACTGAGTTATTATTTAACCTATAAATTTGACTTAAGTCTAAATTAGAGGTTTTCACTACGTTTTTATGGCGATTAAATTATAAAATAATAATGTGTAAAAAGAACTTTTTATTAAAAATGGTTGTTAAAGGCAGTATAAAAATCACTATTTTAAGATAGGGGCAGATAAACCATCGTGGCGAAGAAAAAATCTAACGGTACTGGCTGGGTTATTCTCTTGATAGTCGGTTTAGGGCTGATTACTGGGATCCCAAGAGAAGCGTGGATTGCACTGAGTGCGGCTATCTTGTGCCTATTCTTTGTTTGGCAAAATCTCAAAGGGGCAAAACACCGCCTCGGTTCTGTCATTGCCCCTGATATGCAAAAAACCGCTACAATTCCTGATATGGGCGATTACCCGATTTTACCTTCGCAGTTGGAACCCGAACCTACTGTGAGTAGTAGCAACACGAATCAGTCCCCGCCAGTGGAAGAAGTCAAAAAGCCTGATGAGAAGAAAGCTGAACCTTCTCGCGGTTCGTTAGCCCGAGCGTCGTGGCTGCGTCCAGGTGAATTGGCGGTTGTCGCAGGTATTAATTTGCCTGATGGCATGATTTATATTGGTAATAAATATAAAAGCAATCGTACTGGTGCAGAGCCCGCGTTTATTAACCCCTCAATGGAAGTGGCGCAAGAGGAAGTAGACACGTCATTACCCCTAATCGATAACACGCCAGATTACTCAACTTGCTCTCCTGAGGCGAGGCGAGGTTATCTACAATGGTTATCAGAAGGCCGTAAATCACCTACCGCAGATATTGGTTATGTTTTCTTATTCTTTTATGGGTTGGAACATCGGATACTCATTGATGCCGCGATTGATTTCGTGGCTAAAAGGGAACTGCCTCTTCTTGAGGCAGAAATTAACCGCCTGTTGATAATTTACGGAAAAAATAATGCATTTAATCATTATGCGCAGAACTTATTGGTCTATCTCTCCCGCGTAAACATCGAAGAGAAACTCTATTTATCGCCCCCGCCACCAACGCGTGAGTCGTCAACGGAATTACCATTAGCGCTACTGGTTGGTTTGGGACAATTAGCCATTGATCAAAAACCATTGCCTGCTGCATGGGCTCTTGCCTGGGGTGAAGCCGATCCTGCAATCAACCAGAATATTTCGATGGCACATTGCGCAGATATATTTTCTTCCCTTTTTCAGCAGCGCTATAAGGAAAAATATGGCGATGGATTTTTATTACCCGTTAATAAAACTAAGTTGCTGATATTTTATCGCCCAGCCTCTGCCGGCCTCATTGGGCAAGAGTTTTTCCAGCATATGGGTGAGTTACCCAATGTTGCGGTGTGTAAAGCGCACCGAGATAAACTTCGTGCAATATTTGAAGCCTGTCAGCAAGACCTCGATATCTATAACCGCTTTGCCAGTGTTAACCCTAAGAAAAAAATGTCACTGGAAGGGCAGTTATTAATGCCAATGACATTATGGTCTGAAGCATTAAAAACTGAACTAGAGAGTATCAAGGCAAGAGTCGGGTACGGGTTGCTAATGGTCACATTAGAGGAGCTTTTTCTCTGCCTGAGTACTGCCTGTGAGACCAAACCATTGGAGCGTCTCTCCCGCAGCCAAGTTATGGCACTGACTTTTGCTCTAGCCTCTTTGCACGTTGGCATCGAGCCTGATGTTAGAGCCGATAATCGAACTCCAGTATTGCAAGACACAGTAGCACTGTTTCCCATTGAATCGATGGTGGCTGAGTCGGCAACTTTTGCCGCGTACCGTGTCACGATGTTGGCGGTAGAATTGGCTTGTGCTGCCGTGATGATCGATGGCCGCATTGGTGAACCTGAGTCAAATATTCTGACACGACACATCGATGCTTGGGGTTATCTAAGTCCAGGCCAACGTATGCGTTTGAAAGCCTATCTTCAGCCGGGCATTAGAAAGAGCAACACCTTGTTAGCGCTAAAAAATAATCTAGAGCCGCTTTCATTGGATAATCGCCGGGCCATTGCTCGTTTTCTAGCCCATTTAATCCAAGTTGAGGGGACGATTACGCCGCAAGAGGTGAAATTCCTTGAGCGTGTGTATAAGCGTTTTGCCTTAGACAGTAAGTTGGTTTATACCGACCTTGATAGCTTGGCAACCCCCATGACATTAAGTTTGCCTTCACCAACGGCTGAGGTGATTAATAACACCGACCGTATCAATCTGTTAAAAACTGAAAGCCAGACATTGGTTAAATTGCTCGAAAGTTTGTTCGTTTCCGACAACGTTACGATTCAGCCGCCTGCTGAGATCAATCCTCAGTCAATGACAGCCATCGCAACTGACTTACCGGACAGTACGGCAACATTCTTAAGATTATTGATTTCCCGTGATACTTGGGAACGCGAGAAATTGCTCGATATTGCATCAGACATGGAGGTTAAGCTTGATGATGCACTGATTGAGATTAACCGCAAAGTGCTCGCGGCATTTAACACTCCGCTAATTACAGGTGAAGCAGTCATCACAATAGACCGTGATATATCGGCGGCATTGCTTGTTTGATGCTTAACGCTTGATGATGAATATTTGATGAGCCGCGTTAGACGGGCTTCTTATAGTGAAAGACCCTGAACTTGAGCAACAAGGCATTAACCGCTACCATAGCGCGCCTAATGACGTCAGAGAGATAAACGTAATGAAATACCAATGGATATTGTTTGATGCGGATGAAACATTATTTCACTTTGATGCTTATCAAGGGCTAAAGTTGATGTTCTCGCGTTTTGGCGTGAATTTTTCCACACAAGATTTCGAATATTATCAATTGGTTAATAAACCACTGTGGGTTGATTATCAGGACGGTAAAATATCGGCTTCTCAATTGCAAAATACGCGTTTTGAAATGTGGGCAGAGAAATTGGGTGTTGCTGCGACGCGTCTAAACAGTGAATTCTTAGTGGCAATGGCAGATATTTGTTCATTGTTACCTGGGGCACGTGAATTGATTGATGCGCTAAGCGGTAAAGTGAATATGGGCATCATTACTAATGGGTTTACCGAGTTACAAACCATTCGCCTGGAGCGTACTGGGTTAAAGAATATCTTCTCGCCACTCATTATTTCAGAAGAAGTGGGTGCGGCTAAACCGGATGTTGCAATATTCGAGCACGCCTTCAATTTAATGAATAATCCGGCCAAAGAGCAGATCTTGATGGTAGGGGATAACCTTCATTCCGATATTCAGGGTGGAATTAATGCCGGCATTGATACTTGTTGGCTCAATATGCATGGTGCTGAAGTCGAGAGTCATATTTCACCTCGTTACCAAGTTAATTCACTCGCTGAATTACAGAAGTTATTATTGGCGTGATTACCGTCTTCCCAAAATACAGAACCGCTAGCGGAGGCTTCCGATAGCGGCTATTTTGTTCTTACACTTTATACAAATTATAACCCATTGATTTTGCGACATGGGCAACCATTTTCTGGCCGCGGACACTATTTCCTACTGCGTCTAAAGGTGGGGAAAACCCAGCGATAGCCATCACGCCAGGTACTACGGCCAATATCCCACCACCAACGCCACTTTTCCCCGGTAACCCCACATTATATGCCCAGTCACCAGAGCTGCCATATAACCCTTCCATCGTCATCTCGGCCAAAAGATGGGGAATATGATTGGCCGTTAAGACCCGTAACTTACTAATGGGATTAATGCCAGCAGCCGCGAAAGTTGCACCAATTGTCGCTAATTCGATGGTATTGAGCAGCGTTGAACATTGGCGGGTATAGACTTCGCAAGCCTCCATTGGGTCACAATACATGGCACCTGCAGAATAAAGTAACCAAGCAATTGCGCGGTTGTGGAAATTTGTCGTTTGCTCTGATTGGTTGACTTCATCTGATAAGCTAATCTGTGCACCACATAATTGTTGCTGAATTTGCAGAATATTGTGCCAGCGGGTTTCACGATCATTCGCTTGAATTAAGCTCACAGTAGACATTGCGCCTGCGTTCACTAAAGGCGATAACGGTTTTCCTTTGTGCAATTCGAGCGCCATAACAGAATTAAACGGCAAGCCAGTGGGGTCCGCACCCACTTTTTCTTGGACTTTTTGCGGGCCAACATCTTCTAATGCCAGTGCGAGAGTACAGACTTTAGAAATAGATTCGATGGCAAAACGGTATTCAGCATCTCCGGCCACAATAATATCACCGTCAACAGTCACCACGGCCAGACCGGCTAATGTTGAAGGGACACTGGCCAGATACGGAATATAACTGGCGTTGTGCCCTCCGGCGGCGGTTGAATATTGCTTATGTGCTTTATTGACACAGTGTTGCAGTACTTTTAAGTCTGGTTTCATCATCCCACTCCACAGTGGCTACCGTTATTAGTAGCTTATTTATCTGTTTTTCCTGAGACCAAATGCGATGTTTTACCTTCCGTGGCAATATTGCCTGATTCAGCGGGCAGACCGGGATGACTATTTGCCTCTTGCCAAGTAAAGGGTGCAAAATCGGCTTTTTCATCACGCCAGTGAGGTTTACGGAACGCATAAATCAGAAGCGGCAATATAATGAAGAATAGGGTTGCAATGATTAATATACAAACATAGGTTTTTGGGCTGCCAATGGCAATTTGGCTCGGTGGCACAAAACTGAGTAAAAAGACCACGATGGATGCAATCCAGCCTGCGCCACCAATGATCCACATACCAATATCGCCGCTGGGGATACGGTAGGGGCGAGGGCGTTGCGGTTGGCTATAGCGCAAATAAATGGCGGAACTAAACATCAGGATATACATAACGAGATACAAAAGAACGGTTAATTGGCTGAGAATCTGAAATGCTGCCTGTACCGAAGGTAAAATAACGAACAATATGGATAGCAGAGAAACGATCAGTGCTTGCAATAATAGAATGTGTGTTGCCATACCATTCTTATTAGTGTGTTGCCACCAACGAGGTAAATAACCTGCTTTTGCCACAATCAATAACCCTGACGAAGGCCCACCAACCCAAGTGACCACTCCTGCTAATACGCCGATCGCTAGGGCAATTGCAATAACGGGGCTGAGCCAGTTAAATCCTGCCCACCTGAACATATCACCATAAGCCACTAAAATACTTTGCGTCAGATTGATATCAGCTTTTGGAATAACAAATGCGATGGCAAGGGTGCCGAAAACAAAAATAATGACTGTTCCCAGTGCAGATAACATAATGGCAATGGGATAATTACGATTCGGATTGTCGACGTCCTTAACATGAATGGCATTCATTTCCATACCTGCATAGAACAGAAAAATACTAGCAGCTAAAACGATATTGTTAAAATTGGAGAAGTCGGGAATCACTTCATCCCATGAAAGTACTATTTGTGGTGTACCGCCATCAAACAAATAAGCGAAACCAAAGATGATCAAAATAATAGCCGGAATGATTGTACCGATAACGCCGCCCCATTTGGAGACTCTGGAAAAGGTGGCTACACCTTTAAAGGCAATAAAGGTCGCGAGCCAATAAACCACTAACACAATACTGAGGACAAAAAAACGATTGGCTGATAGCGCCTCATCCCAACGTTGATTGGGGCCAATAAAAGCGAGGGAGACAGCAGCAAAAGTTAATACTGTCGGGAACCAAACAGTCACTTCTATCCAGAGCATAAACATGGCTAAAAATGCCCAGCGAGGGCCAAATGCCTCACCGACCCAACGGAAAACACCGCCTTTCTCGGGCCAACCCGTTGCGAGTTCAGCCGCCACCAATGAAACAGGAATAAGGAAAAAAATAGCAGCGAAAATATAATAAAATATAGAACTTAATCCGTATTCAGCCTCAGCAGGTAAGCCTCTTAAACTGACAACGGCGACAATATTCATAATAGCCAATGTGGCGATGCCGAGCTTCTTTATGGCCACAGGCTTAGGCTGATTATTTGTCATTGACATCCATCCTTTAATTTTTGCAATTAAGCCGGCAATCTCTATGTGTGTTTGAAGCTATTTTGGTGTGCAATACCATGCAGTTCAGGGTGCTCATGTAAATAGTGGAGAGAACATTTCATGTCCTCAAGTAAGAGTGCGGCGAAGTCCATTTCGAACCCACGACGGCACATTATTCGCATCACGACGATATCAGTTGCATGACCGGTCAGCGTAAAAGCGGGTACTTGCCAGCCTCGCAGCCTTAACCGCTCAGAGAGGTCATATAAGGTGTAGCCCGTTTTGGCGCCGTCTTTTATTTTGAAGCAAACGGCGGGTAGGCCACCTTTGGGATCACCTGTACAAATAAATTCATACGGGCCCAATGGTGCAATTGATTTACTTAAGAAATGCGCAACCTGATAGGCCGCCTGTTGGACTTTGGTATATCCCTCACGGCCTAATCGGAGAAACTCATAATATTGGGAGATAACTTGCCCTGCAGGGCGGGAGAAGTTGATAGCAAACGTGCCGATTTGCCCACCAAGGTAATCGACTTTAAAGACCAAATCTTCAGGAAGTGCATCCTGATCTCGCCAAATAACCCAACCGCATCCTAATGGTGCAAGCCCATACTTATGGCCTGAAGTACTGATTGATTTTACTCTTGGCAGACGAAAGTCCCATTTTATCTCTGATGCGACAAATGGAGCCAGGAAACCACCACTCGCGGCGTCCACATGGATATCGATATCTATTCCTTTCTCTTTGTGCAGCTTGTCTAAGGCTTGGTGTAAAGGTTCAGGGAACTCATAATTGCCGGTATAGGTCACGCCGAACGTGGGAACAACACCGATGGTATTCTCATCACAGGCGTCGATCATTCGCTTCGCATCCATAAAGTAATTACCCGGTTCCATAGGAATTTCACGAATCTCAACATCCCAATAGCGCGCAAATTTGTGCCAGCACACCTGTACGGGTCCACAGACAAGGTTAGGTTTATCGATGGGCTTACCGGCGGCTAACTGCTTTTTACGCCAGCGCCATTTCATCGCCAACCCCCCTAACATACAGGCTTCGGATGAACCGATAGTATTCGTTCCTGTCGCTTGCCCATTGATGGGTTTGGGTGCATTCCAAAGGTCAGCCAACATATTAACGCAGCGTAAATCGATAGCGGCTGACTGCGGATATTCTTCTTTATCAATCCAATTTTTATTAATGGAAAGATCCATGAGTTTATGGACGTTCTCATCATCCCAAGTTTGACAAAATGTCGCTAAATTTTGCCGTGCATTACCGTCTAAATAGAGCTCATCATGAATAATTTGATAAGCAATATCATCACGCATTTCTTTTAATGGGAAATGGGTGGATTCAGCTACATGGCGAATAGCCTGTGAACCAAACCTTGAGTCCAATAATTCTTCTTGCAATTTATTAGTAGTATTACTAATCATGATGTAATTACCGTCGTGTATGAATGGGAGTTTTAAACGTAGACGGCTAGATTATATGACGCAAGGTGAAATTAAGCAGTGTGATGATTATTTTAGTTAGCTTGTTTATTATTTGATTTTATTATTCATGGGGTTATATGTTTGTGGGGAATTGAATTTATTACATTGCCAGTTGTTTGCTTATTTTAATTGATGCGTTTTTTATTAATGGTGAAAATACGCCTTGATGTTTATATTTTGTTAATGTTTGTTTTTAGTGATGGAATTAAACAAAATTATCATGTCACGCTGATTCAATGAATCCATGGTTTGTTGATGGCCGGTTTAATTTCCAAGTCTTAAAGTGTGAAAATTAAAGTCGTTTGATCTATTGCAGAAGGGAATTATGCATAAATTATCACTTTTAATTTTAATCGCACCATTGATGGGGTGTAGCGCGAAAAATGCCACAAGCGCTGAAGGCATGACAGACATTGATAGTTATACTGAAAGTCGTATTGTTAATATCATCAATACACATGCAAAAAAAATCGAAACATCCCGTACTGGTGAAATGATTGATGCGGTATCAGCTGAATTTCTAGGTACACCTTATAAAGCAAACGTGCTAGTAGGTTCGCCTACCAATCCGGAGAGATTGGTGATTGATTTCAGAGGATTGGATTGTTTTACTTATCTTGATTATGTCAATTCACTACGCCACTCCACGAGTCAGTCTGATTTTTTTGAAAAACTGATCAGCACGCGTTACGTTAACAATGACATTAGTTATACACATCGCAAGCATTTCTTTACTGACTGGGCAAATAGACAGCCATTAAACGCAAAAGATATCACCGCGCAAATTAGCCCTCATACGGTCACTGTCACCAAATACTTAAATCAACGAGAAAATGGTGATGAGTTTATTCCGACGTTAGGTGTTGTTAAGCGGAATATAAACTATATTCCAGCGGAGTTTATCAATGATGAAGTCGTTAATCATTTAAAAACAGGTGATTACATTGGTATCTACACCAAGATAAAAGGGCTAGATGTCACGCATACCGGCATTTTTATCATGACCCCAGAGGGCGCTGTACTGCGTAATGCTTCCTCATTGAAGAAGAACATGAAAGTTGTTGATTCGCCTTTTCTACAATATGTAAAAAATACGCCCGGAATCATTGTTCTTAGAGCATTGTAAGATATTCATGGTGAATTAATTGCATTAACGTCTGGCTGAATTAGAAATTTAGCCAATAAAAATTAATGCTTAATGATTACCATAATAAAAATGGCGGCAGTGAGTTACTCTTGGTACATTGCCAAGAGTAACTCATTATATTTCCGCTGCGATTGGGGATGGGGGCCCAGCAGAGTTGCGGTTATCTGTAATCTCAACACCCTGAAACTGGAGTTGAGTTCGTTCGTTGTAGGGTTTGCTTACCCATTAAGTTGTTTGAGCACCTGATGCTGGAAAAATCACTCTCCGCTGCTACACTTTCTCATTAAACTATTTATATTGATTAAGTTATTACAAATGATTCCTAATTTTATTAACTAGCATGGCTTGTATCTTTAGAGGGGAAGTTAACAAATGACCAGAAAACCCATCTCAGATGAGTTAATTAAGTTATCTTCATTCAATCTCAATTTGATGACAATTTTCGGTCTTATTTATACAACACGTAGTGTCACGGAAGCGGCTAATATTCTTAATATTTCTCGCCCGGCCATTAGCCAATCATTAAGAAAATTACGTCTGCACTTTGAAGACCCGCTTTTTATCCGTCATGGTAATACATTATCACCAACTGTTTTTTCTGATGATCTTTACAGAAAGACAGAGAACAGTATAAAATCAATGAGTGATTTCCTCTGTAATGATAGTTCTGTTAATAATCAGGAAACACTGTCAGTATATTCTCCGTTTTATGTTTTTGCTTACGATTATATGCTCAAAAACATTAGCAGCCAAAAATTTAAATACAAAATAAAATATTATGAGACTAATTTCGATATCCCCTCTACTGTCGATCTTCTTAACTATCGAAAAGCTGACATAGTACTCTCTTCAGGGCCAGTATCTCAAGCCACACTTAATTGTATAAAAATTAAAGATATTGAGCTTGAGTTAGTATGCAGTAAGAATAATACTTGGGGGGATAAACTGGTAACAGAGGAAGATTTTACGACGTTTGAGTTAATCACATATTTGACTTCTGACGATATAATGAATTTTCACAAACAGAATTTTTCTTCTGAAATTAAAGCTGTTAATTCTATTGTCGAAACCAACTCATTATTATTTCTTTTATCAACAGTATCAAACACTCAGTGTTTTACATTTCTATCAAAAAACACCTTCGATTCTTTTGGGGAAATATTCAACCTTCGCCGATTAAATTATACATTTGCCACGCCAAAAATAGAGGCTTACATTGTCTATCGTAAAGAAATGGATAAGCAAGAAAATTTTAGATTGTTAATGAATGATTTTCTGGGGAGATAATACAGGTCATAACACCGACTTAAATAAAAACTTAAGCCACCATTATGACCTAGAACATTATTGACTCGTGCATTATATCATTATATTTCACCTAAAAAGTTTTCAAGAAGTTAAAGTAAAAGCGTGCTTTATTCCCATTGTAACCTTTAGACTCTTCTGCTGCGACAGGGCGCGTAAGTGGGAATGCAACCTCCCCAGTGATATATGAATCAGTAAGAATATTAATACGAGCCCCCGCACCTACAGAAGCCAAGCTTTGAGTCACTTCATATCGCGGCTTATTATTCCATACTTTACCAATATCCCAAAAACTATAATATTGCACAGGGATTGTTTTTTCCTGAATAACATGTTGCTTTGAATATTGTAATTCAGTCTTCCCTGCGATACCGCTATCACCGGCAATTTCAGAAGGGTCATATCCACGGCCAAACTGGCTACCACCAATACCAAATTGTTCAGGTGTTAACAGTGGGTCATTAAATGCCGTCTGAGCAGAGGTTGCTATATATAGCCCTAATCCACTGGTGATCGGATCCAGGTTTTGCAATCGCTGGATATCAATTTGAAGCTTGGTGAAATTAGTCTTGCCATTTTCTCGTGAAGGGTTTTGCCGTCTTTCATGGCTGGCATTCATCACATGAAGTCCCTGGCTAAGCTCCATTTTAATAAGATTACTACCATGGTAAACATCGATAAAGTCCCAACTTGAACCGAAACGCAAAGCACGAATTTTGTCGTCGCTCGAAGGCGCATAGTCGGGGTCATTAAGATATTCTGATGTTCCGTTGTACCAGGTAAAGGCAATCGAGGTGTTTATATTTTTCATTCTTGAACGCACCCAAGGGTGATTCAGACGTGCAATTATGTTGTCACCGTGGCTGTTTGCATTAAGAAAACTATAGATATCAGGGTGCCCATCGCTATGTTGATATAACACACTCATTGTCGTGCCATAACGATTTATTGGTGCTTCATATTGTCCCTCATAAAAGGCCATGAAATTGCTTTCAAAAGAGTGCCCATAGCGTGCCGAGAGGCGATCACCTAAATCAAATGGATTATTAAGATTCAGACCACCATAGCCTTGCCAGGAACCATAATAACGGCTATCACGATTATCAATGCCTAAAAAACCATCCCAGCGCTGTAATTCGTTTGTGATTAACAAGTCGCTACCCGCAGATTCAGTTGAGGGGCTTAGGGTACCCTGTGCTACATTTCCAGGTAAGTCGTTCATCAATAATAAATTACGTTCCAGTTGCGCGCTTGTCAGCGGCTGGTCCTGAAGAATATTATCCGCATAACGTTTCATGGCTTTATTTGTGTCGCCTTGATTATTTACGTGGTTAATCTTCCCTTCAATGACCTGAATACGTATTTGTCCATCAACAATCTGCTGATAAGGAACAAAAGTTCTCACCAGTAAATAACCGTCGTTTCTATATTGCTGGGTAATCAGCTGAGCGACAGCATTAACTTGCTGTAATGTTATCGATTTACCTTCCAGTTTGGCGAGTAAAGGGCGGAATTTTTCTTCTGGATAAACCGAAACTCCTGATAATTCCACATGCTTCACAGTAAAAGGTCGGGAAGGCGTTTTTGAGGGTGCGTTTTCTGGTTGTTGGATATCCAAAATCTTTTGCTGTTGGTTCAACTCAGATAACTCTTCGGATGCGCCTGACATACTATATGCATCCTTTTTCTCGCCTCTTGCATCCAGCATTTCTATTCTGCTGGGGTCAATGGTTTTAAATAATGGCAAGTCAGCCGCAAAAGAAAATGGAATAACGGGAATCATTAATGTTGCGCCGAGCATCATGCGCATTTGTTCTTTTGGAATAGCTCTATCTGTAAATTTGCTCATGATTAATCCTCTCGACTATTTTGTTCAACCTGGTGGACGCGCGGAATAAGCGTACGGTTCCAGTCAGGAAGGTCTAATTTCCCTTCTATAACCAGATTTTTTATGTAGCCAATCACTTCTTCTTGCGTAGGGAATGAATCCTGTTCTGTGCCGTAACTGCGTGGTTTACAAATCAGATGAACAGAATACGCACGTACGATTGCAGCGCTCGCAGTATCGCTGGCAAAAATAGAAGAGGGCGATTCCGTTGTTGTACAGCGTTCAGCCGACGAGCCACCGGATAGAATGATCGGGTTTGTTCCTGGTAAAACAGCAGGGTGACCAGAATCGGTTTTAGGCGGTACTGGTAGCTGCGGCAGAGGTAATTCGGAGTCTAAAGGGCCTTCGATCCGTAACTCACCATCGACCAACACTACCCGATAATTTGCGCTGATTTCATGGGTTAGTGTGTTGATGCTGTATTTGCCAACAGATTCTCCAGCTTCCCGGCCTAATGTTACATTTTTCTGATCTCCGGCAAACTTCCAGTATTTATTATCAATGCTATAGGTAAGCGCTGGATCGGCATCACCCACGTTCTTCTTCACGCTGTCGGCCACCACCACCAAATCAGCGGGAGTAATGCTCATCACGGTTTTATCGACGTCAACGCTGAAGCGAGAATTAACTTCACTGCCTCCTTCCACTAAATTAAATATATTATATTTTCCTACATTCTCATTAATATCTGGCAGACTGTACTGAATGGTAAATTCATTGCGTCCACTATTATCCAGTTGGCGGGCTATAAAATTATCGACATCAATAATTTTATTCATCTGTTCATTGTTACTTCTGACCTCTACCACGCCGGGATTAGCCTCACCATAAACGCGTGTAGTGTCTTCCGTGTTTACCTTAACCTTTGCCTGATAAGTGGCGATATTTATCGACCCTTCCGGATTTTGTGTAGAAGACAGCATATAGACTTTCGCTTGTTCAAATAAATTCCTATATCCATCAGGGTTTTTATTGGCATCATTAACCCATTGCACGTCATCCATTAGAAAACCTAAATTAGCCCGTACTGTATCCGTCTTCACTCCAAGGTTAATAATGAGCTGCTGGCTTTGTTGGTCGATAGGGTTATACTGGATCTCCTGATTTAGTTTAGCGCCAGGGATATCCTGCCCCTGGTAAGGAATAACGCCCCAACTCGCTGTATTATTAAATTCAAAAGCGACATGGCTCCCATTATTGGCTCCAAATGAAAAACCAACCGGTAGTGAAGCCACTGGAACATCATTTAAAGTTACATCAGAAAGATTTGCATTCGATATATTAGGTTTAATTACCCATTTATCTCCATTAGAGTCAGTAAATTCCAGACCACCTAATAAATAATCCGAACTATCTAAAAAATCTATTAGCTGTTGCGTGGAAAGGGTGACAGAATTCCCATTTTTATCAATAACGTTATAGTCCACTGCGGTAAACACTAAATAATCAAATTGCTCATTACTTTTAAGTGTGACATTCGCATCCATTTTCCCGCTGACTGCCGATACAGTTTGTTCACCCACCAGTATTAACTGCTGGCTGGTAATTCCTGTCATACTTTCATTACTACCAATGATGGGTGAATTGATAGTGACGCCTGGGCCATAAAGAGTGGTACCTGATGCATTCGTTTGTGAGTAAGTGAATATTCCATTACTCGCACGTCCAGCAAGTTTCCCGGCGTAGTTCAGTTCACTGTCCATTCGGACACTGGCACCTTCTAGTGCAACCTGTGCTGCTTTTAATGCCGTATTAGCATCTTGTCTGATTGAACCTGCGTTAGATGTTTTGATCCATGCGATACCACTGCCCAAATCAACAATCGCTCTTTTATTCCAAGCCGCATCACCTGTTTCGCTACCTGCATTATCTTTAAATACGACATCGCCAGTCGCTGCAATAAATAAGTTCCCCCCCTGCAATATAATTGGAGCATTAATATAAATACTGCCACTTTTCTCTTCTAGATCAGTACCTGCATAGTTTTTTCCCTGAGTCGGGTTCCCGCTGGAAATAATCGATAGCGTTGCGCTAGAATTGGCATCCTTGAACACATTCTTTACAACAATCGGAGCATTGATATCTATTCTTTCGGTCGCTGTGATTTCAACGGTGCCTCGTTGTTGCAGAGCATTAATAATGGCCTGATTGGATACAGTCCAGTTGTTCGTATCATTGACATCAGGAATAACCATACTGCCCGTGTCACTCACGGTTAGATTTTTAGGATCAAGCAGCCATTTGCCTGCAATCTCTCCACCTGATACATCAATATTTGCATCACTGGTGACATTTAGTTGCTGCCCTGAAGTTTCAACTAAGCCACCCCGTACATCCCCTTTTACGCTAGCACTCCCTGCAAAATGAGTTTGCTTATCGCCCCATGCAACGATTGTACCGCCATTTGTTTTCCCCTCGGCTTTAAGCACCGCACCTTTATTTACAATTGTTTTATCAGCTCGGGACATTGTTCCTTTGCCCTGATAATCACCGCCGACTAAGATCTTTCCGCCCGCGGTTTGTGTACCCGAAGCGTCAATATTGGCAGAAGACGTCAATACCACGTTGTTTCCGAACAATGTGATGTTCCCGCCCTGGGTTCCTTTAGCTGACAATTTGCCTGATATTATGCTCTGCTCAGCATTTCCTAGAATGATGCTTCCACCTTGCTCGCTGACAGAGTCAGCAATGACTGCACCACCTAGGTTGATAACTGAGTCCAGATGTTTGGCCGCTCGCTGTGCACTCATTGCTACAACGCCGCTACCCACATCAATTTGCCCGCTATTATGCACCCCACCAGTCAGCCCGGAGTTGACACTATTACTCTCCGCTGGAGCGCCATTAATGGTAAGGTTGATCAGACCGTCTCCCTGAAAATCAAGCGTTGCCGCAGGCCCAGTCGCTAATCTCACCGTGCCTTTATGTGCCTTGATCACTCCGTTATTTTCAACCTGAGCGCCCAACAACGTAATCGTGCCGCTCTCTGCACTGGTTAAAGTACCTTCGTTTTTCAGCATGCCGGTTATGGCTATATCTAATTTACCCGACTGTTCAAATTTCTTGAGTTGCTCCTCTGTTACCATGGCGGCTCCCGCGGCCAACGACTGAGTATTAATTTTGGCATTTGGGCCAACCCAAATACCATTTGGGTTGAGCAGGACTAATTGGCCATTTGAAGTAAGCACACCAAATATTTTGCTGGGATCTTTTCCCACCACACGGTTCAGCGTTATTGAACTACCATCTGGTTGACGGAAATGGACTTTATTATCTGCACCGATGCTAAAATCTTTCCAGTCAATAACCGTGCGCGCGGAGGATGTATCAATTTGCATATTTTTTCCCGACTGGGATATTTGTACTGCTCCAGATACAGTACTTGATATAGTGGGCAAGGTGTCTTCCGCACACACAGGAAAACCAGGTAGTAAGGCAATGGTTAATGCGGCAGCTAAATTAAAGTTTCTACTGTTCATGGTGGCGATTGATATTTTATCGGTGGCCACAACATGGCCGCGCCATAATTGACGGCCGTCAGAAATATTCATATTGATAACTCCAATATCGTTGTTCTATTGATGATAAGCGAACCCTAAGAACGACAATATAGCGATGTCAATATTTATTTTTTTGCAAACAATAGATATTTAATAAGATCGAAATAAGTATATAAATGTAACCTGGTAACGAGATTTATTTAAATCCATAACAGGAGAGTAATTTTTATTACATTGGAAAGACACGCCTACAGGGTGTTCTCGTATTTATTATATATCTATATTCTCGCTGGTCTGATGTAAGTTTAGATTAATCCGCATGTCAGGAAATTGCGTAGCATAAAATTACTCAAGTGGTAATATCAATGCTCCTTCACATTGTAAACAACTCAACTTTTTACGTGGTAAGTCATGTTAATTACAACCGAACGATTATCTTCACTAGCCTGCGGGAACTCGGGAAGTGTGCCAAAAAGCATTTCTGCTGATGAACTTGTTCTCATTGCAAAAGAGTTACTTAACTACCGGCGGTGCGTACGCCAACCCCTAGTATGGCAATATCGTCAAATCCTTCATGATGACCACTGGTCTATGTGGCTTGGGATTTCAGAAAACTGCTTCAGTAACTATTTGCGCGAATGGCATGGATGTTCAGGTCATTTTGATGGTGCAAATGCAGAGATAAGGATGTTATTTTCCACAGCAGACATTGAAGAGTAGATTATGGAAACCCTCAAACACTGTTTTGGTAACTAACTTTATTGTTTATCAAGCACAACCCACATTTTCTGCACTCAATACCGATAAGGTTTTTAAAGCTGGAGTGCCGAATTTGAATATCTAAATAACCCTTAGAAATAGTATGAAGCAGCTAAAATCTGATAACACAGAAAGTCATAATTTTAATTATCACATCCCTGAAAATTTAAAACATCTGAGCAATAATCCATTGTATTTTATTGTCGCCCATTGGGCTTTACTTGAAGATAAACCAGTAGGGCGTGATGAAATTAGCGCGGCTTTTCACATTACATTGCGGCAAGCCAGCGATATTTTGCATTATATCTGCCACCGCCATACCCAAGGCAATATTGTATTTCACACCCGCAAATTTTCCGCCACTAATGGTTATCTCCGTTTGTGCATTATCGTTGAATCTATTTTTCCAGTTGCTGCCCAAACGCCTAAACCACAACGCACTATCCCAACGGATAACACAGTAGTCTCCAAAAGCGTTGAGAAAGAAAACAAGTCTAAGCTGGCACGTTGGTTGTTACGACGTCCGTCAATAGGAGATATCGAGAAATTCGAAGCATGGCAAGCGACTTGCCCCATTCACCCATCGCAAGATTGCTGCACTTGAACATTTGCTCAATACGCGAGGGTGAAAATCGCTGGCTATCTCTCCCCCAATGAAGTGTTTTTAACGCACTTTTAGGCAGCATAATATCTTGCCGTTTTGTTGCGTTTCGACTGGGAGTGGGGCAATTAGCTTTTATCGTTTTTCAGCCCATCATTTTTCAACAACAAAACTATTGATGCTAACTGCTCACGATGCTGCGCTGTTATTTCACTGCGAGCTGAGAATCCTTCGTTATGAATAATCATTTCACCTAAACCTACCAACCAATCATAAATATAAAACGCAGTGGTATTGGTTGGGGTGTGTGCGAGTTTTGTTAATCGCTGCGAAACACCCAACGGGGAGGCTGACTGAGGAGGTTTGGCAAAAATCTTAGCGCCCCGATTAATACGGCTATTAGGGCGTAGCTCTTCACTGATTTGCAAAAAACCTATCCAAGCAACAAAATCACCCAAGACAGTCAAAGCGCGTGAAACTTGACGGTCTGCTTTAGTTTCACGATGTAATCCCACTTGCTCGCTGTCGGCAAGAATAGTGACCAACTGCCCAGCAATATCTAACCGGATACTCGCGGTAATGAGCTCAGCGGATAACATCTCAATGATCGGTTTCCTGATGCCTAATAATTCAATCAACGGGCCATTATCCGGCAGTCGCCGCAGATGATTGATCCAATAGCGATGCACACTTGCTGCAAATTCAGTTTCATAATCACTTTCGACATTGGGCTTGATTGTTGGCCGGACATCAGATGATAGGGGCTGGTCGCTAAATAAGTCGATATCAATACCGATGCTAAATGGCTCTGCGTTGAGTGTTGATGTGGTGGATTCAGCCACACGACTTTGCTGCTGCCTTGGTGCTTGCTGTTGTAAATAAAGGCTGCGTAGGTCATCCCGCGAAGGTAATAGCCGTTCCAGTAATTCACCATGTAAACCAGTTCGGGTTTGCAATACTTTGAGCAAAGTTTCTGCGACCTGCTGTTTTTGTTGTGATTCGCTGGTAATTGGCTGAGCCCAATCAGCGAGCAAATTGTCAGTCAGTTCCCGTTGCAGTTCTTGGCATTGTTCGATAATACGTTCAGTCTTGATATCTCGACGAATTTCTTGTGTCAGATAAGCCATCATTCGTTCAACACCGCGCGCATCTAATGCCAGCAGCGTACCCCAACTGTCGCCGGGGTTGCCGACATAACGTTGCACGGCTTCGTCATGATGAGACATGCCATTCTCGGGTTGTTCGGTACTCATCCGTTGATCGAATGGTGTGAGCGCCCAGATAAGCCCAGGATTTCGCCGGTCACGTACTTGGGCATTTTCCCCTTGCGTCTGCTTAACCCAATAATCCAGTGCTTTGCCTACCGTCTTCACATCATCGCGTGTCGCTGCCGCATGACACACTAATAGCAAGTTGACCTGCTGTTTATCCGTGTAGTGTTCAAGCAGGAAGTCATTTTTTGCTTGTGATAAACGTGTCGCCAGCGGATAAGCCGTGTATTCAAGTGCCGTTGGCGTATTATGCGTGTCGCTAAAATCAGGGAAATCGACTAAGTCCACCGATTCAAAAGCATTTTCATTGGCGGACATAGGTAATGGGATCTGCAATTCTGTCGCCAAGAAGGTTAACTCAGCAAGTGACAACGTCACTGATTGATGAGCTTCATTGTTGATCCATGGCAGTACATGAATGTGGCTGTCAGCAGGGGTGTTCAAGTCATTGAGGGTGGCGACATTCATGATGCCATTGGCAGGTAGCAAGGTATCATCGACTAACACACTCAGTGGTGCCAGTAATTGTGTTGCTCCCTCTAGATGTTGCAACGTGTAGGCGAAATGACGGTATGCATCGGTCATTGGGGGGCGTTCGGCCCAAAGCACGGAGAATAAATTGGCGCGATCATCGATGTTCAGATAAGGAGCCAATTCAACCGCGGCAGGCCAAAAATGGGTCTCCAATTTCTTTTGACGGAGTGCATCATGGCGGGCCAGAGAGTCCCATAAACCAATGACATCGTCACTGTTCATCCCAGCGGTGACACTAGGTTGTCGGCGCATAGCCAGTTGTTGTAAATGCTCGGCGATATGCTGTTCATCAAGGGAATGATCCAATTCATTCTGTTGATTTTCTGACAAATAAGCGCCCGCTACAATTCTGGCTATATCTATTTCAGTCAGTAAGGAAAGCAGGACTGGATGGCTTTCATGAAGGATGCCAGTCTGATGACTGAATCGAGTAACAATGCCACTGGCCTGATAAGAGGGCTTGATTTGCTGCCAAAAGTCGAGTGTTTTACCCCCGAGCGTGGTTTCCAAGCGGCCATTAGTACCCGCTGTTAGTGCTGAAATAAGGTACTGCTTCCCTGCGGACGACTGGCCAAAGAAGCCAATGGTCATGGCGGTTAAAACTGAGTCTGCTAACTGACGTGTTTTTTTGCGATGACGCTGAAGTTTGATGGTCAATAGGTCGGCTTCGGTATCCAGTCGAACACTGTGTTGGCGCGTGTTGCTTACCCATCCGATCGTTTGATCAATACCTTGCGCCATTTGCTGAAGCTGGCTATTAAGCTGTTTGCTGGTCAATGATTTCATTTTCTAAATACGCTCCCACTATCAATCCAATAATGGGTTGATCCAGAGCCATTGCTGACGAGTGTGTTTAGCTTGAGGCGCAGATGATGCAGCGGTACACGGCTGCCATCTAACAGTACCGCATCGGCTATTTCGAAACGTTCTGGCCCATTCTCACTGTGTTTGTTCGCGACATGGCTATCGCCTTTCACCAGTTTTAGCTTTATGTGCAATACACTGTCGCCTGCGACTTTGCGTGCTAACTCCGGATCGACGATGGATAGGGTATAAAGTGGTGAAGCAGGCCAGCGGTCATTATCCAACTGGCGGAAGCCAAGGCATGCCGCACCCCTCAATTGAAAACGCACCTCGGTGGGTAAAGCGAAGCTGTGACTATCCATATCGATATCACGATAGTAAACATTTTCTTCTGTCAGCGTATGGCTACTGTCGATCATGCCCAAATAGCGAATGGTGGAGTAAGGCTGAAAATCGCCCGCTTTAAAGTAAAATCCCGCTAACCGCAAATCGAGTGCCAGTAAACAGAGCATTGCACCCACTGCGGCTGTGGATTTCGGGTTATCAATACGGCCATGTTTGTTGAATGGATACCAGTCATTAGTGTGATAGCCATCTAACGAAAGGATACGGTTGTTAGGCAACGGTTGCAGATGGCGAAAGAGTGCCTGAACTCCAGGGAAGCGCGAAGGGCGGCCGGTCAGCAACAACACATCGCAAGCATAAAGTGACACAACCTCAGACAATGACCGCAGGTTTTGTGTGATGCTCATCCGGTGAGACAAAAATTCGCCATGCAATTTGCTCAGCTTCAGCACCAATGGCACCTGCAAAATATCAAATTCGCCAACCTCGGCAGGCAACTCTCGCTGAACTTCACTGTTGATATAATCCAGCACTTTCTGTGTTGGGCGTTGCGCCAATAACTCGCCAAAACTGGCATCGACTTCAGCACTGGTGTCCAGCGGATCAAATTTTTCATAGGCTTCTAGAATCGCACGTCCAACTGGCATAAATATTTGTAATGTTGCCTGCTGGCGTAGCGTTGATTGCCCGTCCATTCTGCCGTCATTGCCGAATAATTTATCCATTAGCCCATTGCTATCCGCGACTGAGGCTTTCTTCAACCGTGCCTGAAGGGCTGGCAGGATGTAAAGCTGGATGACATCGAGCAAGATATCGTCGCCCGCAACTTTGAATCCCTCACGGAACAACAATCGCGGGCTAATTTTGACATTATTCCCCATGCCATCATCCAGCCAATATTGCGTAATCGCGAGATCTGTTGTGCCGCCGCCAATATCAATTGAGGCGATACGCAACGTTTTGCCCGCCACCTCACCGGCATCAAGCTGCTTATCCGGTCGTGCCATACTGGCAAAAAAGGCGGCGGTGCGGCCACCAAAATTAACCTGAGTTTCGTTGTATAAATAGACCATCTGGCCACAAGTGGCTTCGTCCCACTCCATTTGCACATCTGGGACTGGTATCTGGCTTTTGGCGCGATCAGCTTCAGATATAAAATTATCATCTGCGGGATGCCAGCCCATGGCTTTCCAGACTAAGGCGATGGCTTCATGCATCCGGTGTCTGAAAATCTCGCGCTCAGGTTTGGGCATGGCAGACGGGAGTGTCAGGATAATGGCGCGTAATTGCCGCGGCGCATTGGCGTGGGTCATTTTCGAACGTTGCGCAGCGCTATTGATTTGCATCAGTGCTTGCGTCAACAACTCTGACAACATAAATGTCATCAATGAGCTGCGGCTATAATGAGGTGAAAATACGGGTAGTCGTTCGTCCACCGGCATACTGTACAGCGGTTGACCATCATCATTCACCAAATGGGTGAGCGGAAGCGCGGTCGCAGGCGGCTCCAGTGTTTGCGCAGTTTGTGTTTCATTGAAGCGCCAACCAGGCGCATAGGTTTCTTCATCCCATAAGTAACGGCGAGGACTGGAGATCCCAGTGGACCCTTCAGTCCCTAAGCGGTGTAGTGCCATACGGCTAGCTTCACGGCCGACACGAGTGATCGATGGCCACACAAAAGCCTCATCGCGACCACTTTCGACTGAGTAATTTGGTTTACCAAATTTCGCTTGAGCAAATTCCACGCGGCTTTCAAACAGCTCGTTATACAGAAAATGAGGCTCACTCAAATCTCGAATTTGTAATTCGTAAGTCTGTTTTAGCCCGTTGCTTTCATCAGCATGGTCTTCAACCAAAATGCCACAGGTGTGGGAGTTGCCTACATCTAGAATCAAATCGACATTCACCACCGGCTCTTGCAAGGTGCTGGTATTGATTTTGATTTCAGGTATTCCAATCTGGCTACCCAGTAATTCCAGCAAGTTAAGATAATGTGCTTGATATTCAAATTCACGCAGTGAAGTGCTGATATGGCGGGCTGTCCGCGCTTCTTGTTCAGACGCCTGCTGTGTGAACACTTCCCTTAGCCAACCATCCACCCACGTCAAATCGAGGAACTCGGCTAGCTCTTCATTTTGGTAGGCGAGCGCAAAACTCAGACCGGTTTTGATGTCGTTTTCATTTGGGGCTAAGGGTTCATTGGCGTGGCCTTCAGGGTAGGTTTTAGTGTCAAAGGCCAACGTGACGCGTAATGTATTGCCATCCTGATCCGGCGTATCTAAGACTAAAATTTGTACTCTGGCCCAGTTATCAGGCCCAGCAATAAAATTACGCGGCGGATTGAAGCGTAAAAAGGGGAGCGGGAGCCAAATTTTATTCAACAATTTGAGTGATTGCGCCAACGGAAAACCAAATTCAGGTTTCACAATCTCAGGGGCTGCACCTGGCACTATCAACGCATACTTACCATTTTCTTCATGGTAATTAAGGCGTAACAACGGGCCGTTAGCACTCTTACGGACAAATTTATTCTGTTGTTCAGTCTCTAATTGTGGTTTAAACGCGAAGTCCAGAAACTGGATACCACTATTCTGAATAAGCGTGATTTTCTGTTTATAGTCGGTGATCGTAGCCAGCATAATATTATTTAGTCTCACGCTTCATCGTCATTGGAAGAATCGTATTAGCGTCATATTTGCCTTTGCAATCGGCAACGCCGCTGACACCTTGTTTACAGACGATCTCGGGGATTTGATATTTAGAACCATCGCTGCACTGCGCCCTGTAGCGGCTATTGATCACCAAATTGCCGGACTTCATCAATCCGGTCGTGATGTTCGCACGGCAGGTGACATTATCGCCGTGGGTGATTTTTACCGTGCCTTTGCCATTTTTAATCTGATATCTCAGACTCGGCGCTTTCCCTGTATGGGCGGTTTTAATCTCTGGACTGACACGCCAGTTACCGTTAAGGAACGTAGTCGATCCCACTTTGACTGCATCGAAAGGCAGTATCAGTTCATTTTTATTTTCAGTGGTGTTGGCAACCGGCGCGCTAGCGGGTTCAGCAACGATAGGTGCAGGGATGACAGTGGCATGACCCATTGGCAGTGTTGGTTCCGCTGAAGGCGGTGGAGTCTTGGTTTCCGGTTGCGCCAGATTAATTTGCGGGGTTGCAGGCGTTTGCAAAACGGCAGGGGCCGTTTTATCTTCGGCCGGTTTATCCTCAGTTATTTTATCCTCAGCAACGGTATCCTCAATGACCGCTGCATTAGCCTCTGGGACAGTAGAGGGTTTATCGGTCATTCCCCCACTAAACTGCACGATCAGTGCGATGATTAACGCGACCACGGGTAGCGCCCAACTGAATCGCAACCAACTAACGGTTTTTTTGATCGGTTCAACGGTCGGTATTGGCGGCACAGCAGCCTCGAGCTGCGGGGCAGGTGGCGCTTCAGGCTCAGGCGGTAATTCGACGATAGGTGCCACCGGCGGGGCAATCGGTGCAAGTGAAGCGGCGCTTAGCGTGGTGATCGGTGGCTCGGTAACTTCTGCGGTCTGACGGAGACAATCAAGCGGGTCAGTGCGCATTTTTTTATCTTGGCTGATAAAGCCCCAGAACGTTACGACAGGTTTACCCGCCACTAAATAGACGTAGCTTTGATCCGGAAATTGCAAGGTTTTCGCGAGCAGGACGCCAAACAGTCGTTGAGCGGCCTTATCTGATTTTTGCGCGCGCTGACACAAGTCACTCATACTCGACAAACACACAGATAGCTGCTTTATCGCCGCTTTACGCTCAGCGTGGCTGGCCGCCATCCACGAGGTGACCTTACCCTCCGCAGGGGCATACCAATCAATTCGGTCGCCTTGCTCATTGACCTGAGGAATGGCTAAGCAATCAGCGATATGCTGCTGTTTTTTAAGGCGCAATGCCTCTCTGATCTGAAGTGCTGAGGCATAAACCGGTTGCCCGTTTTCGCCCAACGCGAGAAGATCGTCCAAACTACCACTGCGTAAAAATGATTTCGCCACGCAAAAAAGACCTTTGTAATGAAGCCCAAGGCAGAAAATAATGTGTTATCTGCGACAACCTATACTTTAGTGTTGATAAGCGGAATCAAACGCCGGAATAAGTGGCAAAATGGCACCTTGTTTGTCGAAAACAGTTAATTTAAAAAACAATTCGCGGTGGCACTGTCATCTTTTTAATGCATGATGATTCTGGTGAGGCAACCCATTGAGAAATTTAGTCACACGGCTTTGGCGTAATAAAAGGAGTTATTTTGAATCAATCACAAGCGACAACTCATCTCTCAGCAACCGAGGCGATTGATCGGCTGGAGACGTTATACGACTCTGCACTGGCAGCATTACGTGATGCGATCAGTGCATTTATCCGCGACGGTGCTTTGCCGGATGTGGGGGAGCGAGCTAAGGGTTTATTCTCATACCCGCAATTGAGTGTGAGTTGGGATGGCCGGTTCCGTGATCACCAACGCACTCGTGCTTATGGGCGTTTCTCGCGTACGGGTCAATACAGCACCACTGTCACGCGGCCAGCGCTGTTCCGCGAATACCTGACTGAGCAGTTGTCTCTGCTAGAAACTGAGTATGGTGCCGTATTTGAAGTGACACCGTCACAACAAGAAATGCCATATCCTTTTGTTATTGATGGTTCCGATCTGATTCTGGATCGCTCAATGACGGCGGGGCTCGCACAGCATTTCCCGACCACTGATCTGGCAAAAATTGGTGATGACATCACTGATGGAATTGATACCGCCTCAGCGGATTTCCCGTTATCGCATTTTGATGCGCTGCGCACTGATTTTTCACTGGCGCGCCTGAAACACTATACCGGTACACCGGCAGAACATATTCAACCCTATATTCTTTTTACCAATTACAGCCGCTACGTTGATGAGTTTGTCAGTTGGGCTTGTGAGCAAATTCTGGACCCATCTAGCCCTTATATCGCGCTGTCGTGTGCCGGTGGCAACTACATTACGGCGGAAACGGCCGATCCGGAAAGAACGACTTCTGATTTGGCCTGGAAGAAACATCAAATGCCTGCTTATCACTTAGTGGCTGAAAGTGGGCATGGCATCACCTTGGTGAATATTGGTGTGGGCCCGTCCAATGCCAAAACTATTTGTGATCATTTGGCGGTATTACGGCCACACGCGTGGTTGATGATCGGCCATTGCGGCGGTTTGCGAGAAAGTCAGGCGATTGGTGACTATGTTCTGGCGCATGCCTATTTACGTGACGACCATGTACTCGATGCAGTATTACCGCCGGATATCCCAATTCCAAGTATCGCTGAAGTGCAGCGGGCACTATACGATGCCACCAAAGCCGTGAGTGGTATGCCGGGTGTTGAGGTAAAACAGCGGTTACGTACTGGTACAGTGGTGACCTCAGACGATCGTAACTGGGAACTGCGTTTTTCCGCTTCGGCGCTGCGTTTCAGCCTAAGCCGTGCAGTGGCCGTGGATATGGAAAGTGCGACTATTGCAGCGCAAGGTTATCGCTTCCGAGTGCCTTATGGCACGTTACTTTGTGTTTCGGATAAACCTTTACACGGTGAAATTAAATTACCGGGTCAGGCTAATCATTTCTATGAGGGTGCTATCTCTGAGCACTTGCAGATTGGTATTCGAGCCATAGACTTATTGCGTGCAGAAGGTGATCAATTACATTCACGTAAATTACGGACCTTTAACGAACCCCCATTCCGTTAATAAGCACTGATTGCCGCAATAAATGGCGATAACCCATGAGCGGGTCTTTTAGAAGCTTCCCTCCTACATAGTGATAAAGAGGGAAGCGAATAAAAAATGACTATTGACTCGTTATATGGGCAAGGCGAGAATCATTTGCGGCGGTTGTTAATAATTGGCCAATAAATAGCACTAATAAATAAATGGTTGCATGACAGCTATGCAGCCTGTTTATGTGGTGAATGATAATATTGGCGAATTAATAAAATGGAGGGTGCTTGTATTTATTCTATCAATATTAATTCCCAATATTTTTATATGCCAATACAACACTATTTCCTTTTTTAGTTGTATAACAATCACTAGCGAATCCCTTTGCGTTTAATTCTAACTCTATGAATTAGCGATATTTAGATGTTTCATTCATATTGGTTCTTTGCGCAGAGGTTAACGTAAATATATTCAGTGAGGTATTTATGACAGTATTGACAATTTATTTTTGTGGTACAGGATCGAACAAATTTGATGATTCCAACCTTAATTTTTGGAATGGGGAGTTGATTTCTAACCTAGCGTCTCATCATTTGGGTCGAGAATTTGCCGAATGGATTATTATCGATGGCCCGGGTAGCGGGAATATTCAGGATGATGAACTCTGGGTGGAAAGTGGTAAGTATTACGGTTGGTTGGGCAGTGCTTTCGGTTACGGCTGGCAAGAAAACGTGAATCATGCCATCCAGATGATAAAAGGCAATTTCGACTGGCGGCGAGAGAAGTTGACCGAACAACAATATCTTCAACTAAAAAGAGCGGGCGTTCCCATTAAAGACGTTGAAGTCACGGGTTCTTTTTTCTGGCGGCACTATGACTACGGCAAGCGGAAAATAAGCCAACAGCAACTTCAACAGCAAATTATTCAATCTTTCCGGAAAGGCGGAGTTATTCCAACGCAAGTTAACCTTGTTGGTTGGAGCCGAGGTGGGATCAGTTGCCATATGCTCGCCAATGCAATGCTTGAGGACCCAACCTTAAAAACAATCCCAGTGAATATTTTTGCAGTAGACCCCGTGCCCGGCCCAATGAATTTCCAACGTGAGAAAGTGACGTTAGGTCATAACGTCAAAGAATACGTGGCATTCTATGCCAGAGATGAGCGTTCAAAAGGTTTTTCTTGCGTGATCCCCGAAACGGATAAATCAACGGCAGTGCATATCTACCCCATGTCAGGTCGGCATGCGACGCTGGTCGGTAATGCATCCAGTGATGGTATTTCCGGGAGTAAGATTTTGTTTGAACCAGGGATGGTCGTTCGTCATTTTGCGGAGACATGCCTAACAAGGTGGGGTGTCAATCAGGATAAAAAGCTTGATTTGGATGAAGAACAATTGTTCGAACTCCACATCGCAATGCAGAGGAATGCCGAACTCTATACAAAGATGCAGAGTATTTCGTATACCGGTATAACTGAAAATGATGAGGGTGAACGTTATGTCTCTAAAGGAAAGATGGGTACCCGTTTCTCATTAATTAAGGGTGACGTCTATACACCAGCATCAGGGTTAACCTCCGACTTTTTAGTCAATAACTCGATCTACGACAGACTAAAGTAACCGCTGATACTCAGCATTAATGCTGAGAATAGGGTGTCATATCGACGCCCTTTGTCTTAGCGTCGAACACCAGTACCGATACTGATCGAGGATATTCCTCCCGAGCCACCACTCACGCCGACATGACCGGTATTGGCACAACTGATTAAGAGCAGTGCAATCATCACTACCAGTAAATTCTTCATTGGGCGTCCTTCGCGGCTCATACATTAGATAACTTATTATATCTCAACAGCGGAATAGGTCGCCATCAAACTCATATACAGCGCAAATGTATAGCGGTGATGGCTAGTTTCAACCTGATTGGAGACAGTATCTGTTTAATAATCAGATCAACGACTTTGCTCCCATTTAATCAAGAGAATCCGCTATGCACTTTACTCAAGCCATCGCCAGACTCCCAGCAGACACTTGTGGCCACGGCCAGACAACGTCCAAATTGGGCGCCCCCGATGTCGCGGTCACAGGACAACAGTTTCTCGCCTATGTGGATACGTTGCTGCGACTGGGATTGAAAGTGACTATTTTGCCTGCGGCTCCGGCCTATCCTGATGCGCATTTTGTCGAAGACACTGCGGTAGTGATGCCGGAGTTGGCGGTGATAACACACCCAGGCGCGCCAAGTCGCCAAGGGGAGGTGGATACCATCGAACCACTCTTTACTGATCGACCTGTTTTTCGGATGAGCAATAACGGGCATCTTGATGGCGGCGATGTTTTGTTAGTGGGTAAACAATTCTTCATCGGGCTGACCTCGCGGACTGATCAGGTCGGGATTACTGAGTTTACGGGGGCAGTTGAGCAATATGGTTACAGTGTCACCGCTATTGAAGTGAGCGCAGGGCTACACCTGAAATCGATTGTTAACTACGTGGGCCGCAACACTTTGTTGCTGACAGAGGATTACCAGCATCATCCTGCATTCGCGTCGTTTAATACCATTGTTATCCCTGAAGCGGAGTCCTATGCTGGAAATACGTTATGGATTAACGATACGTTAATTACCCCGCAGGGGTATCCTTACACCTTGGCACAAATTGAAAAACTGGGGATGCCGATTATCCAGCTCAATACCAGTGAGTTTAAAAAAATGGATGGCGGCTTGACCTGCCTCTCACTTCGTTTCTAATGACTTATCGTTTATAACGACTTGCCAACACCGGGATTTTAATCATGAAAAAGACATTAGTTGCATTGTTTACTGGCCTGATACTTTCTGCTCCGATGCTTTCTACCCCAGTTGCGGCTCAAACGATTGAGACGATCAGTTTTGGTGTGGATGGCGGATATCCACCTTTTGACGTGCTTTCACCTAACGGCGAAATAACAGGTTTTGATATCGATATCGCCAATGCATTGTGTGACAATTTGCATGCTAAATGTGTGTTTGTGAAGCAACCGTTCGAAAGCATGATTGCCGCGCTTAACGCTAAAAAGTTCGATGCGATTATTGCGTCTCTTAGCATCACGGATGAACGTAAAAAAGAAGTCGATTTCACTGATCGCTATTATCGCAGTTCAGCCCAATTAGTCGCGCGTAAAGGCAGTCCGTTGTTGCCAGACGCCGCGAGCTTGAAAGGCAAAACTGTCGGTGTGCAAACAGGTTCGATTCACGAAACTTATGCTAAAAAACATTGGGGTGGGCAAGGGGTGAAAATTGTCTCCTATGCCAATCAGGATAATGTTTACTTAGATCTCCTGTCTGGGCGTATTAACGCATCGCTGCAAGATAACATTCAAGCAGCCAGCAGCTTTATCGATACACCCCGTGGGCAAAAATTTGCGTTTGCTGGCCCCGTTATCCAAGACGAAACCATCTCTTCTGACGTTGGAATCGCGGTAGGTAAAGATAACCCTGCATTACGTGATGCGTTGAATGGTGCGATCAAGGCTATCCGCGCTGATGGCACCTATGATGCCATTCAGAAGAAATATTTCAGCTTCGACATTTACGGCAACTAAGTTTGATAACTTGCTAACTTTATGGCTAGTCAGAGTCAGCATTGTTATTCAGAAGAATATTGCTAACCAAAACCAGTGGATGAGTGATGACTTGTCCAGATGCAACTTGTCAGCGGCGGGAGGCCGATAATGGTTGTAGAGTATTTGCCATTACTGGCTCATGGGGCAGGATTATCGCTGTGTGTGATGCTACTTTCATTATTGGTGGCGCTCACCTTGGGGTTGATTAATGCGGTCATTAAGCTCTTTGGCTCGCGCTGGTTGCGTTGGATATCGACTGGTTACACCACGTTAGTACGGGGTATTCCTGAACTGGTCATCATGCTGCTGTTGTTCTTTGGCGGTGAAATGTTGGTGAACGGGTTCCTCAGCTTATTGGGGCTGGGACCCGTTCGCTTCAATACTTTTATCTCTGGGGTATTGGCGATTGGTATTGTGTTCGGCGCGTATTACACCGAAACCTTCCGAGGGGCATTTCAAACGGTGGATCGTGGACAGCTTGAAGCTGCGGTGGCGTATGGTATGCGCCCAGGGCAAGTGTTCAGGCGCATTATGTTGCCGCAAATGCTCAGCTTTGCGATTCCGGGTATCAATAATAACTGGCTAGGATTAATGAAGGCTTCCGCATTGATCTCCATTCTCGGTTTGGAAGATATGGTGTGGTTGGCTGAGCAGGCGGGGCGAGCGACACAAAAACCGTTTTTGTTCTACTTCTTGGTGGCGCTGATCTATATGGTCATTACTGCGCTTTCTAGTTGGGGCTTTAGCCTCCTTGCGCGGCGCTATGCGCTTTCGACCTCAACTGCGGCGAGGGCGCGCTAATGAATCTGCAAACCATACTGGAAGCTGTCCCGACTTTTTTGTACAGCGATGGTTCTGAGACGACGGGTCTGGCGATGACCGCCAAACTGTTTTTACTGTCAGTGGTACCGGGTATGTTGCTTGCGTTACTGATGGCGGTCGGGCAGGCGTTTGGTCCTCGGCCATTGGCATGGCTTATTCGCAGCTTCACCTATTTCTTTCGCAGTACGCCGCTCTACCTGCAACTGATGCTGATTTATTATGGCCTATCCCAATTTGATATCGTGCAATTGGGCTGGCAGGACGACCAACCTTTCTGGCTATTGTTCCGCGATGCCACCTTTTGTGCCACTTTAGCACTGGTGCTCAATACCAGTGCATACGTCGCGGAGTTACTGGCGGGCATGATGATCACTTTCCCGCGCCAAGAATGGGTGGCAGGTGAAGCGTTTGGCATGAGCCAATGGCAGATTATTCGGCGTTTAGTGCTACCCGCAACACTGCGGCGCGGTATTCCGGCACTCAATAACGAAATGGTATTTTTGTTACATGCCACGTCTCTTGCGAGCACGGTGACGTTACTGGATATCACTGGGGTAGCGCGGGCTTTTTATGCCTCGACCTATTCGCCGTTTATTCCCTTTTTGATGGCAGCAGCGTTGTACCTGTTGTGTACTTTTGTGCTGATCTTTTTGTTTTCGCAGGCAGAACGGCGTTGGCTCGCCTTTGCCCGCCACGATTAAGTTCTCAGGTGCGCTTAATGACCTGTAACTCCGTCAAGGTAACGATTTTATCGACCCGAAATTTTTTGCTGGTCAGCCAGTTATCCGCCAGTAAGCGATAATGTTCCATGTTGCGGCACCCAATGCGCACCAAGAAATCAAAACTGCCGCCGACCAACCAGCAATCCAGCACTTCCGGCGTTTTACGGACTTCTTGCTCGAATGCTGCTTGCGATTGACCATGATCAGCCAAGGCGATTTGCGCCTGAATGACGAAGGCATGCTCTGGTTCAGGCAGCTCAACAATTGCACTGTAGCCGCGGATGATACCGGCGCGCTCCAATAACCGGACACGCTCAAGGCAGGGGCGCGCAGTCAGATTCACCTGCTCAGACAGCTTCTGATAAGAGATGCGACCATCTTGGCTTAGGATTTCGAGGATTTTTTTGTCAATTCGGTCAAGTCGGGCTTTCTTTTCCACAGATAGGACGTCCAATGAAAATCAATCATCATAAGTTACCTGAACATGCCCTCGGTGGGCAGCGTCAATTAACCCATTTTTATTTTGGCCAGCCGGGCATAGGCGAAAAAATTTACCTGCAAGCTGGGCTCCATGCCGATGAACTGCCCGGCATGTTGGTATTACATTATCTTAAAAGATTACTGAGTCAGGCGGAACGGCGTGGTGAAATTCAAAGCGAAATAATTGTTGTGCCGATGGCAAATCCTGCGGGTATTGCACAAGTGTTGCTCAACAGCGGTATTGGCCGTTTCGATTTAGTCAGTGGCCGTAATTTCAATCGCGATTTCCCCGATCTGGCCCGATTGATTCCATCACACCTGATATCTAATCTACCTACCAATAATCCTAGCCTGACCGACGTAAAAGGCTTACGCCAACACATACGGACGGCCATGGTTGATGCTCTGCAAACCTTACCCGTGCTCAGTGAAGTCGCCGCCATACGCCAACATTTATTAGAGCTGGCTTGCGATGCTGATCTGGTGCTAGACCTTCATTGTGACGATCACGCTATCTTGCACTTATACGCCGATCCAGCTTGGCGCGATCAGGTAGAAACACTGGCGCAGTTTTTAGCTATCGATACCGTTTTGCTGTCACACGACAGCGGCGGGGGGTCTTTTGATGAAGCTTGCGGGTTGCCGTGGCATCGACTGGCAGAGCAGCATCCGAACCTTCGTCAATTAGCACCGGCTTGCATGGCGGTTACCGTCGAATTGCGGGGGCAGCAAGATGTCAGCCATGCATTAGCCAGTGCCGACGCAGAACGTATCTATCATTACTTGCAGCACCGAGGAGCCATCGCGGGGAGCGCACCGGCAGTACCGCAGCGTGAGATTACAATGTTGCCTTTTACGGCCGGTGAAATCGTCAGCGCGCCAGTCAGTGGTATCTTACTGTTGTTGCGCCAGCCAGGCGAATGGGTCAGTCAGGGGGAAGTGGTGGCTGAAATCGTCGATCCCATTACCGATACGGTACAAGCAGTTCGAGCCCAAGCGGGCGGGATTATTTATGCCAGCCGGCGCGCGCCTTTTGTGACTATGGGTGCAGAAGTGATGAAAATTGCAGGTAAAACCCCCTATGAAGGGGGCGGCGAGATTGCTATGTGAAGCATAATACTAGACGTTAGAATATTACTTTAAATGCTCAAAGTCTGATGCATCATGGCGTTCAGGCAACTGTTCCTCTGGGGCTCCCCATGTGCGGTTAACAATCCTACCGCGTTGTACCGCTGGCCGTTTGGCGATATTTTCTGTCCAGCGCAGCAAATGGGTATAGGATTTCACATCCAAAAACTCCCCAGCTTCGTATTGCAGACCCAGTACCAAGTTGCCATACCACGGCCAGATAGCGATATCAGCAATGGAGTATTCATCCCCTGCGATGTATTCGCGATCTTTAAGCAGTGTGTTGAGCAAATCAAGCTGACGCTTGGCTTCCATTGTGAACCTGTCAATCGCGTATTCAATTTTAACTGGCGCATAGTGATAGAAATGACCAAAACCGCCGCCCAGATAAGGCGCAGCCCCTTGTAGCCAGAAGAGCCAATTCAGTGCTTCTGTGCGACCTTCGTGGGATTTCGGTAAGAAATGACCAAACTTGTCTGCTAAATACAGCAGGATGGCACCTGACTCAAACACTCTCACCGGCGTAGATGTTGAGTGGTCCATCAATGCTGGGATTTTCGAATTTGGATTAACGGCAACAAAGCCACTTGAGAACTGATCGCCTTCACTTATGCGTATCAAATGCGCATCGTATTCCGCTTCTTTCACACCAATAGCTAATAACTCTTCCAGCAAGATTGTAACCTTCTGGCCATTAGGTGTTGCTAGGGAGTAAAGCTGGAGCGGATGTTTACCGACGGGTAGGGTAGCGTCAAATCGAGCACCCGCTGTAGGCCGGTTAATCTTGGACCACACACCGCCGCTTTCATTATTTTCAGTCCAGACCTTTGGGGGCTGGTATTGGTTATCTTTCATCATGGATGACCTTTTTGAGAATAAAGACGAACTCAATAATACGCATAATTGACACTGAAATTATACAATCTCCGTTATCTCGTACTCTCTCAGAATAAAGCGAGTTTCAGTGCCCCATTGGGAAGTTTTAATTCTTTCTTGATGTGCTGTGAAGGTGTTTTCATTGGTGAATAACTCTTCAACTGACCAAACAAGGGGATCAGCAGTGACAGCGACATCAAAGGCGATGCAGCCGGATTCATTTCTGGTTAAGCTAATGTGCTCAGGGAGAAAGCGCTGGACAATTCGGGCTTCATCTAGATTCTGACAAATTAATCGCCCGCTGAGTTTGATCATTTTCACTCCCATTCATTCAATTAAGAAGCCATTGTTTTTGCTCTATTGGCTATATCGTCCGATTATGCACTTTCTTGTAATACCTCTGACGCAGCTTCTTCGAGTTGTTGTTCTAGGCTGTTGAGGATCTTAGCTAATACGTTTTCTTGTGTTTTGAACCAGTCATCTTTATCAACATGAGAAGTGACCAGCCGCCATGATTCTTGGCCTTCTAACTCATCCAGTTCACGTAACATCACATCAATTTGATCTTTTACTTCAGTAATTTTTCTGCGCAGTCTTTCAAGGTCATCAATGCAATCACTCGCCATCAATGGCTCAAGCCCTTGTTTCAAGTTCTCTAGCAAACTGTAAATGGCGGTAAAGTCACCACGCTGACGAGCTTGATTCAGTTGCACCATGAGTTGGTGGGCTTTTTCTTTAAATTCATCGGCGACGAGATCGGGATGACATAATCGACTGGCTTGTCGCCACAATTTTTTTAACTCCAAACGTTGATCCGACGAGAGTTTTTGATGATTGCCATGCCGCTGTTCCGCATCATATTGCTGTTCTTGATAGCGCTCATATTTTTCTTTAGCTTCTTCGCGGGCTTTGCGGGTTGACTCAGTATTACGTGAGTAAACGTTGTTTTCTAACGCTTGAATTTCAATGAGTAATGATGAGACCAACGCGGTCTGTTGCTGAATTTGTTTGCGTAACTCGATGGTTTCACTGGCGATAGTGGAAGGAGATAACCAATGCTGTTTGAGTTTGGCTAGTTCGTCTATAGCCTGAGCAATATATAGCTGACAGTTGTGATAATCACGTTCTTTGCGGCGGGCTTCTGCTTCGGCCTTGCGCAAGGTGCTTTCTGCTAATTGTTTGCGTAAATTGAGGATCTGTTGAGTGATCGGGCCAAGCCGAACATGGTAAAGGTCATTAAAATCGTCCAATAGCTGAATTCTTTCATTACGCTTATCGATTAACTCACTTAGCTGTTCTTCCAACGCTTTTAATTCTAACTTACAGGCAGCTAATTCAAGATCTTGCCACTGCGTAACGCCATGATGGCTGTTCAACCAAGTCGAAATGGCTTTAAGCGCATTGGAATAATTTCCTTGCTCAATCGTTGCGACGATAAAAACGAGCACCGCATCATCGGCTTCACATTTTAGATAAGGAAGTTGTTGGCGAACGATATCATCATCTTCAAGCTCGATAGCGCTTTTGATGATCTCCAGCCGCTTCATGATTTTTTTCATAAGTATCTGTTTGGCTAATGGCAAAGACGGGATACATACATACTAAACAAGGACTTCAATTAGTTCCAGATGAATTAAGACGAGTACTCATTGAATGTTGATTATTACAAGATAGCGACTCTGTTGTTTAGGGACATAAGTTAAGTTGGTCCTATTTGGCAACAAGTACGACACATGCAAATAACCCCACGAAAAATTCGAGGGGCTATTTTCTGGATTATTTCTCTGATGTTAATTCGCTTAATTTTTCTGGTGATACTTTTTGTCCGAGTGGATTATTACCCCAGCATTGTTCATATTTCCAACCGGTTAGCTCCTCGATAATAGCGCGTGGTTGTGGTTCAATATCTGCAATCGCGCCGCCAGCCTTAATGCGAGCAATTTCTTCTAGCAGAACCATATGACTTTTGCGGTCGAGTTTCATTTGCGTGGTGTAATAGATGGCGACTAAGGCCAGAGCCGACACACCAATAGCAAAGACACCTACGATAGCTTGAACAGCCGTTTCTGGTTGCACTGATTGGCCCGAAACAAAACCAAATTTACTCAGGGTCCAGCCCATGGCAAAAACAATGACAGAACGAACCATTTTGCCTGCGAAGGTCATTGCACCAGCATAAAGTCCCTCACGACGACGCCCTGTTAATACTTCATCCACATCGGCCAAGAAGGTGTAAACGGTCCATGGAATATAGTAGATACCCCCAGTACTCAGGCCGAATACCACTGTAATGGCGAACAATACAATCACCGTGCTGGTATCAGACCAACCGGTGAAGTAGAGCGCGGCATAAGCGAAAACACTGACGATCACCACTTGTAATGCAATACGGAAAGGGCGAGCAAAACCCATTTTTACGCAGATACCGATAAAGAATGCGGTCGAGATGAGTTGCATTATTGAGCTGAAACTATTGAGTTGTGATACCAAAACCGCGCTTTGGCGCAAGCCGAAGATAATAAAATAGGTAAATGAAGAGGCAAATAACCATTCGGCACCAAATCCAAACAAATACATCCCCAAATGTTTGCGGAATATACGCAAGCGGAAAGTTGATGCCATATCGATGCACAGTTTTTTGACTGCTTGAACAAAACTGCTCGTCGTTTCTTTTACCACTTCGCTGGCTGGGCGTTCCCAAGAAGATACGTACAGGAAGATCATGGCGAGACACATAATGACCCCATATGCGATCCCGGTATACAAGAAGGGCATTGGCGAGTCTTTACCGTAGAAGGCAATAAATTGGCCAGGGATAAAGGCTGCCATGAAATTTGCAATTTTTCCGAATATGGCTTTTGAACCGGTTAGCTTAGAGCGTTTGGCAAAGTCGGTTGTCATTTCTGTCGCTAAGGTTTCGTAGGGCACCATGATGGAGGTGTAAATTAGCTCAAACATGGCGTAGGTGACGAGGTAATACCAAAACCCAAAACCGCTCACCCAAAGCAAGGGATAAAATAAGACCAGTGGAATACCAATCAGAATAAAGAAGCGACGGCGGCCAAACATTCGGCCAAGACGAGTATTGTAAAAGTTATCGGTAATGTAACCCATGATAGGGTTACTAATCGCATCAAGAATACTGGCGAGAGAAAATATAGCTGCCGCCTCAACCACCGATAATCCACAAAATGTGGTGTAGAAGTACATCAACCAGGCACCACTGATAGCCAAAGCGCCACTGCCTAACAGATTGGCACTCCCGTAGGCCACTGTGTGACGAATCGTTATTTTCTTTTCCATTTGCATCCCTTCATTAATCAAAACTTTGTTTCATATTTATCAATACTGCGTTTCTTTATAGTCTTGTTATTGTGGATAAAATGAGATCAAACTCACGTTTTTGCTTGTTACAGTTAAAATGACAAGTTTTTAAACGTGAGTTCAAACAGACAAATCAGCTTAAAAAGAAGGTATTTGAGTGGCTTGAGTTCGGGAATTGCTCAGGGGAAGATACTATTGGTTTTTTGTGACATTAATCACAAAAATATTGAAATGCCGTTCCGAAAGCGTTAAGCTTCGTTTTGTGATGAACATCACACAATAAATATTTCAATTACGCAGAGGAACAACAAATGAAAAACATCTATAACATTGGCAAATTATTCGAAAAACTGGGCGATGCATACGATGACTTTTGTCAGCGTATTGGCTCTGTCGTTTCACCGTTTTAATGGGGGGCTTTAGTGGCTGTCACTCGTATTAGTAAAAGGTGGAAACGGTAAGTTCATCACCTTTTACTATACGTGTTAACCACATCCTATTATCGGAGTAAAAAGTGACTAGATGTTGCCAAAATAAACAAAAAGAGCAGGGCAGTCAGGCAGCAATTAATGCAATAGAATTTGTTAATAATACTCAAGCCAGTTCGGAGACATGCCAGTGAGTGCAAGTTCTCCCGTCCCGTATTCCCGACATTTATTTCGCTACACCCCTTTTAGAAATTTATTTTTTGCCCGCCTTCTCACCGTATTAGGTAATGGAATTGCCCCGATTGCCTTGGCTTTCGCTGTGTTGGATATCGGTGGTTCTGCAACTGATCTCGGCCTGGTTGTGGCGGCACGTTCGATTTTTAATGTCGCATTCTTGTTAATTGGCGGTGTGCTAGCTGATCGCTATTCCCGAAGTCTCGTTTTACTCTCTTCCTCAACGATTGCTGCTTTATCTCAAGCAGTGGTGGCTTGGTTAGTGTTGGATGGCACAGCTACGGTTATCGGTTTGGCACTACTCGGTACCATTAATGGTGCAGCAGCAGGAATCGCTTTACCGGCATCTTCGGCAATGGTCCCGCAGACAGTCCCTAAATATCACCTCAGAACTGCAAATGCTTTTATCCAAGTTGGTATCTATGCGGGAACGGTGATCGGAGCCTCTTTAGGGGGAATTTTGACGAGCGCAATTGGGCCAGGATGGGGCTTAGCAGTCGATGCCTTGGGTTTCGCCGCCGCCGCACCACTGTATTACTTCATTCGGGTTAATCCAACGCTGTCCCAAGAGTCAAACACGAATATCTTGCAGGATCTGCGTGATGGGTGGAAAGAATTCATCTCTCACTCATGGGTTTGGTCCATCGTAGCCCAATTTACTATTGTGAATGCTGCTTTTAGTGGCGTTGTCATGATTCTCGGCCCCATTGTGGCTGATGCAACGTTTGGGCGGGTAGGTTGGGGCATTATTGTTGCGGCACAGAGTATCGGCTTGATCGTCGGTTCATTTATTGCCCTGCGGTGGCGTCCAAGGCGGGATCTTTTTGTTGGCGTCTTACTCGTTTCACTGTGCGCTGTTCCGATTGTTCTCTTGAGTGTCGCACCTTCGACAACGGTACTTATGGGGGCATTTTTTATTGCCGGTGTTGGTTTTGGTCAATTCGGCGTTGTATGGGCGAATTCGTTACAAACTCATATTCCCCCTGAGAAACTTGCTCGTGTTTATGCCTATGACGCATTGGGATCATTTATTGCGATTCCAGTCGGGGAACTCGCGGCCGGTCCTCTTGCTATGCATTACGGCACTTCGGGGGTTTTATTAGTTTCAGCCGCCGCAGTGGTGATAGCGACGATTGCCGCGGGCCTGATACCATCGATTAGGAAACTCGATAATTCCCCAGAGTAAAATCGCAGATCTAGATTTTTTGCTTATAGTTAAGTAAAAGAATCAAACAAACCTATACAAGAACGATATTAAAGAAAGTCATACAGATGGCATCTTAACGGTGACTTTTTTCAAGAGGTATTCCATGGTCCACAAGAAAGACAGCCTAGAACTGGACGAGGATATTTGCGTTCATATATTCACGGCATCGGCTGGCATGGTCGGTGTTTGCATTACGGTTATTGGGATATTTCAGGTGATCACGGCATTAAGGCGTGAAGACACACTGGGCGATGACTTACTGGCAGTTAATGCAATTCTTTATTTGATCACGACAGTACTATCATATTGGGCGCTGAGAACCCGAAAATTGCGTCGTAACCATGCGCTGGAAAAAGTTATTGATGTGCTCTTTTTGCTAGCACTGACTTTCACCACAGTGGTCGCGGGTGTGATTACTTGGGCGATGACATTTACATAGCGTGGACATAAGTAGAGGGGAGGTAACAGCAACGTGAGACATGATATAACTCAGGGTGGGCATGTATCTGTGACGATGGGAACTCACAAATGCAATTTAACATAATATACATTATGCGCACCATGGTAAGGGTACGTAGAATCTGAGGTTTTGCCGCTGTCATTGTTGTGCTGCATTGTCACTGACGGTTTACTTGGTAAAGTTTACCATTAGCACCAGACGATCATAAAAATGCATCAGCGACCAGATTCATTGAAGTCCTACTATGCTGCCCGCTGGCAAAATCAATTGATAATGACACGACCATTTAGCGGCTGCACTGGCCGATTGTTGGCATGGTGTTTCATCGCAGAGCTAAATTGGCTGACCTGCTCAGCGGAAATATTTACCGGTTCCTTAAACACGATCCAACGAACACCTTCAGAACATGGTGGCGTCGTTAACGAAGCGCTGAAGCGATAAAACTTTTGCTGTTTATCTGAAAGCGTCTTGATATTGATTGGCTTGTTTAGCACGACACTCTGACCCGCTTCCGCAGGCATTTTTTGCCAAGCTTCAGTCAGCTGTTGGTTTGATTTACCCTCTTTAAACATGAGCGCTAATACGGCTAATTCGCCATCTTTATCTTTAAATACAAAGTGAGCTTCCAGCGGGAATTGTTTGCCATCGATCAGGTTCTCGCTGGGTGAATGGAAATGAAATTGTTGCAGTGTGAACGTATCTTCATCCAATACCAAAGTGCTCCCGTCTGTAACGTTGACCTGAATTGTATGACCGTTATTGACAATTTCCTGTTTACTTGGCTGAGTAGTCAATTGAAGATTGCTATGATGGGTTTTGAGTGAGTCATGAATATTAATAGGAGATTGATTTTTGCCGGTACTGCATAACGAAAAATCAGGCGAGAGTTTACTCCAATTTTCAGGACCATCTTGTCCCTCATAACCCCAATGAGGAGCATGTTCTGCTGCAACACTTGAAAAACTAGCGGCTAACATAGCCATAAGAAGTAACTTTCTTTTCATTTTTACTTTACACCATCATTCTGAATAATACTTTAAAGTATTCACTACATACTGACGTTTATACTTTTCCATTTTTAGTGACATTCTTAGTTCGCAATAGCAAAACTAATTCCGCAGTGTGATTAATTATTTCAGTGCGTGATTATAAAAATAACCAACAAACAATATGAAAATAACGGGAAAAGAATATAAATCAGCAATTGCATTAAAATCAACGAGAAGTATCTTATTATTTTGATTTTTATTTATCAGTGAATTCATTTAAATTCATATAGATATGAATTAATCAATCGTAAAAAGTCTATGTTAGGAAATTTCCCACACAAAGTGGTTTGTTTGTCTTATGTGCAGCAAAGTACATCTTATATATTATACATCACATCAAGTAAGACATGTGTAGATAATAAATGTCGCCTAATTACTTTTAATTACCACCCTTGTGGAATCTGACGAAAATAATTAATTGGCTTTGGCCGTCGTAGTCATTATCCACTTCATCATTAATAGATTAACTTGAGCTTTCATCAATATAAGCATGAAAGTCAAACTAAATTTAAATTAACGCTTTGGAGTTTTAAATGAATAAGATTACTTTGGCTCTGGCATTATTCACAGCATCGACTACTTTCGCCATGGCAGCAAATAATAATACGATTACTTTCCAGGGCGAAGTAACGGCACAAACATGTTCTGTTACTGTAAATGGTATTGAATCAAGTCCACTGGTCTTATTACCAACAGTATCAAGTGCTGACTTGGATGCCTCTGGTAAAAAAGCGGGTAAAACGACATTCACTTTGGGCGTTTCAGGTTGCACAGCTGATACCAGTGATGTAGATATCAAAACTGTATTTGTAGGCAACCAAGTTTCTGCATCAGGTAACTTAAAAAATAGCGGAACAGCAACCAATGTTGAACTGCAATTACTGAAAGATGCCACGACAACGACCGGTATCGATTTGAACAGTGGTGTGGCGCAAGATGGAATCGTTTTGAAAGCAGGCCAAACTTCAGCAGAGCATGATTTTGCGGTTCAGTACTTCGCAACAGGACAAGCAACACCCGGGTCTGTCATTGCCTCTGTACAATACGCGGTTTCTTATCTGTAATGTCGTCATCGAGTCGGGTGGATAGTCCATCCGACTGATTATTACAGCGGATTTAATCTATCTTTCCCCTACTCCACTTCTTTCCTCCATAGCGCATCAATCTTCTTCATCCATGCTTCACTTTCTCTGTCCATGATTATCAATGGAATGTACAAGATTCTTAAAAACAGGTCATTTACTGGATGAAACGAGTAATGAGAACAATACTTATCCTTCCAAAGAAATAGATTTACTCACGCGTAAAAATATTTGATGAGAGGAATTATTATGAATTTATCAAAAACTATCACGACGTTAGTTCTCTTGGGTGCATTTTCTACCGGTGCTATCGCCGCCGAATTGCTAACAAAAGAAGATCTTAATAAAAGTCCTGATCAGTATGAAAAAATTGGTAACATCGTCACCGCTGGCGAGTTAGCCCCCAGTGACGCCAAGGAAGAGCTGTCTAAAAAAGCGGACGAGCTTGGCGGTGACTATTTTGTTGTGACATCAGCCATGACCAATGACAAAATCCATGCGACTGCTGATGTGTATAAGAAAAAATAGTGATGACGAAACAATTTCCAACATAAATTAAGCTGTCGTTTAGACGGCTTAATTTTTTTGTTCTTCTCCCAAAATACTTTCATCTGCCGCAAGTCCCCTTCTTTCTACCCGCTGATTCCGGTATGCTCAAAATAACTCATAAAAGTCTGCAGATTTGAAACGTGATTTCAGTGTTTACTATCTGTCATTATATCTATTCAAATCAATTTACTGCCCGTTAGCTCTAAGGTAAAAATCATGCGCTCGACTGCACTGCGTGGGTCTGCATTGCCATTACTTGTTGCCGGTGCTTTCTTTATGGAAAATCTTGATGCGACGGTCATTGTTACCGCGATGCCACAGATGGCTTCAACATTTTCTGTACATCCCATCGATATGAATATCGGGATTTCTGCTTACATTCTTACTTTGACGGTATTTATCCCTGCCAGTGGCTGGATTGCTAATCGCTTCGGCGCGCGTAATATCTTCGCCGCCGCCATGGTAATTTTTACTTTGGCATCAGTATTTTGTGCATTAAGTACTGATCTGCTGACTTTCACTGGGGCCCGAATTCTACAAGGGTTTGGTGGAGCCATGATGGTGCCAGTAGGTCGGTTAATTGTCCTGCGTAATACGGCTAAATCTGATCTCATAAAAGCGATTGCCACAATTACCTGGCCCGGCTTAGTCGCTCCTATTCTCGGTCCACCGGTCGGCGGTTTTATTACCACTTATGCCTCTTGGCATTGGATATTTATTTTAAATGTGCCGCTGGGTGCCATTGGTTTATGGTTGGCATGGCGGCTTATCCCGCAAGAATTACCGCAAAAAGAAACGCCTTTCGATATGCTCGGTTTTGTACTGACTGGTTCAGCCTGCTTTAGTTTGATGTTGGGTCTGGAACTCTTCAACCATCAAACTTTGTCACGTTTTGTCCCTCTATTCTGTATTGCGGGCAGTCTGATATTGGGCTTGTTAGCGGTTTATCATGCTAAACGGCAGACTTTCCCATTAGTTGACCTTTGGGCTTTGCGCATTAAAAGTTACAGTGTCACCATTTGGAGTGGTAGTGTATTTCGTATGGCTATCGGGGCAGTCCCCTTTTTATTACCTTTACTCTTCCAGATTGGTTTTGGTTTGAGTGCGTTTGATGCGGGTTTATTGGTCTTGGCCGTATTTGCCGGCAACTTAACCATGAAACCTTTTACCTCTGCGATCTTGTACCGCTTTGGTTTTCGTCCGACCCTACTTGTGAATGGTTTTCTGAATGCAGTCACTATCTTTGCTTATGCATTGATGACCCCTGACACACCTCATGTTTTGATTATAGTGCTGCTATTTATCAGTGGATTGACACGGTCTATGCAGTTTACTGCGCTAAATACTTTAGCGTATTCAGAAGTACCGGCACCTAAAATGTCCGGAGCCAATACTTTTTCGAATATGGCTCAACAGTTGTCGATGGGCTTGGGAATCGCGATAGGTGCGCTGGCGCTGCGGATTGCTGAGTGGTTTCATCCCTATCGAGCCGGCATTATTCCGCTGGAAAATTTCCAGATAGCATTTGTGGTTATTGGTATGGTCGCATTATTATCGGTAATCGATACCCTGACACTTAACCACGATGCGGGTGATGAGGTCCGTAAGAAGCCGTCAAAACGCTGAAAGACAGAAATGACTCACCGTAATAGCTTCTGCTTATCGTTAAGAGTATGTTAATCATATCAATTATATTTTTAGCAACGAAAATAAGGAATGTATATGATCGTTTTCGTCACAGGTGCGACCTCTGGTTTTGGTGAGGCTATCGCCCGTAAATTTATTAGTCACGGTCATCAGGTTATTGCGACAGGCCGCCGTCAAGAGCGTCTGGAAGAATTAAAGGATGAACTTGGTGATAAACTGCATATCGTGAAGCTAGACGTGCGAAACCGTGCGGCGATTCAACAAGTTATTGATGACTTACCGGCTGAATTGAAGAATATCGACCTGCTGGTTAACAACGCAGGTTTAGCGTTAGGACTGGAACCAGCGCATAAAGCCAATGCTGACGACTGGGATACAATGATTGATACCAATACCAAGGGTTTGGTGAATATGACTCGCGCTCTACTGCCAGCCATGGTTGAACGCAATGTCGGTCATGTTATCAATATTGGTTCTACAGCGGCGAACTGGCCGTATGCAGGTGGGAATGTCTACGGCGCGACGAAAGCATTTGTTAAGCAGTTTAGCTTGGGTCTGCGTGCTGACCTGCAAGGTACTCGCGTTCGCGTCACGGATATTGAACCTGGCATGGTGGGTGGCACTGAGTTTTCATCAGTGCGCTTTAAAGGTGATGGCGATAAAGTTAACAAAACCTATGATGGTGCGAACCCTCTGACGCCTGAGGATATCGCAGAAGCGGTATATTGGGTTGCCACCCTGCCTGCTCGTGTGAATATTAACTCAATCGAAATGATGCCGGTGAGCCAATCCTTTGCAGGGTTAAGCATCCATCGCGAAAGTTAAAATCAAGCTATCAATTTATCAAGCTCTCAATTTTAATATCAAACATTATTGTGGTTGGGGTGTTCTGCGCCCCGCCCTTAATTTACTCGCCAACCGGCGACAATAATCAGCATTCCCGCCAGTGCAACACCCGCACCAACCCAATCAAACATCGAAAGCTTTACACCATCGACGACGCGTAACCAAATTAATGCTGTCGCAACATATACGCCACCATAAGCGGCATAGACTCGCCCGCTGGCGGTAGGATGCAGTGTCAATAACCAAACAAACAGCGCCAAACTGACCGCTGCTGGTAGTAAGAGCCAAATTGTTCCCCCTTTGCGCAGCCATAAATAAGGCAAGAAACAACCGATAATTTCTGCTAACGCAGTGACAAAAAACAGTAGCGATGTCTTTAACATTCCCTAGCCTCGGTATACCGTAATTAACATATTGCTATTAAAACAAATATTCTCAATTAACATTCGGTTACTTTACTCATTTTGTAGCCGAGTTGTCGTTGACTAGTTTATCGCCCTCAAGCAATGATATAATTTTTGTTCGCGGATAGCGTGCCAGTTAATTACATGATGATTTAACATCATTGACTCAGAAAGGATTTAAGACGATGAAAATAAATATCTTGCCACGCTTTATACGCGCTTTTTTACCGGTCGCAATGCTAGCATTACCACTGGCTTGGCAGATGCCCGCATTGGCACAATCGGCAAACTGTACCCAGGGCAGCACTTGTGTTTCTGTTGGTGGGAATAATGATCCCATGTCCAAAGAACAAGCGCGCCAAAGCCAGCAGCAATGGGATGATACCCATCGCCTACGTAATAAGGTGAACAATCGTGTCGAAAAGAATTTTGATAAATTCGATCGTGCTGAAGATGCGAAAGATAGCTGTGACCGTAGTGAGAACTTAAACGCTTATTGGGAACCGAATACTGAACGTTGCCTAGACCGTTCATCCGGTCGCCAGATTAATCCGTAAATAGAGGCTATGGCTCAGATTTACTTGAGGTTATAGGTATCTGAACTATCCTTAAGAGAAGTTTAGGAATCAATACGTTAGATAGGCTATTCATCCACATAAGGACTTTATGATGAAAAAAACAATTATTATCAGCACATTATTATTCTCTCTGGCACCGTTAGCGGCGTTGGCTTCTTGTGAAAGTGTAAAAGCCGATATTACGCAGAAAATTATCAGTAATGGTGTGCCTGAATCAGGATTTAAGCTGGATATCGTCCCTAACGATCAAGCGGAACAAGCTGGCGGCCAAGTCGTTGGGCATTGCGAAAATGATACCCAGAAGATTGTTTATACGCGTATTAATAGCGGCAACTAATCTCTCGCTGTATTCCGTCAGGGCGTGCCTTTAGGTGCGCCCTTTTGTTTTGATGAAGATTCACTGGCCATTTATTCATTGGCAAGTAACAATCTACTGTATCGAAAAATAAGAGTTTTTTTCAATATGTCAGCCTGTGACTTTCAATCTTGTAATGGCGTTACATGAAACGACCAGCACATCTCTATTACTACCGCATCATGCTGCGCCGCCTGCTAATTTCGATCATGTTAGGCATAATGGCTGCCTTGATTGTTTGGCTATTTCATCAGTCCATGTATGGGCTCGAATGGTTACTCTTTTCTCGAACTGATGGAAGTTTGGTTGCCGCTGCATCCTCAATTACGGGTTGGCGACGTGTACTGACTCCCGCGCTGGGCGGTTTGGCGGCAGGTTCTTTACTTTGGGCTTATCAACGTTATCAACAACAAAAGCCCAGTGCTCCAACTGATTATATGGAAGCCATTGAAACGGGGGATGGCCGGTTAGATGTTTCAGCCAGTTTGGTCAAATCCCTTGCCTCATTGCTGGTTGTTTCGAGCGGCAGTGCGATTGGTAGAGAAGGTGCGATGGTGCTTTTGGCTGCACTATTTGCTTCTGTATTTGCACAACGCTATGCAAAACCGAGTGAATGGAAACTTTGGGTAGCCTGTGGCGCTGCAGCCGGCATGGCAAGTGCATATCATGCTCCACTGGCGGGGAGTTTATTTATTGCAGAAATTCTCTTTGGCACTTTGATGCTGGCCTCTCTTGGACCTGTTGTTATCGCCGCAGTGAGTGCTTTGCTCACCACGAATTTATTGCACGGTGGTCAGGAAACACTTTATCTCGTGGATCCTCTCCCTTCTCCTTGGCCAATCCACTATTTCCTCATGGCGTTAATGGGATTGTTAGCCGGTTTTTTTGGACCGCTATTCCTCAAAGCGATGAGTGCAAGCGGGCATGCTTTTCGCTCACTGAATCTTTTGCCCCCATTACAACTTGCGTTAGGGGGGCTCATTGTAGGATTACTTTCGCTGATTTTCCCAGAGGTTTGGGGGAATGGCTATAGTGTGGTGCAGTCGTTACTCACAACGCCGCCAGGTATTTTATTGATGGGCGGAATACTGATATGTAAGCTATTGGCCCTATTATCGAGCAGTGGGTCCGGTGCACCGGGTGGTGTATTTACCCCGACGCTTTTTGTGGGTGCTGCATTTGGTATGGTATGCGGACAAGTATTTGCTTGGTGGCCAGCACTCGGTGACAACATCGCCTTATTGATGGCACTGACCGGGATGGCAACTTTACTCGCAGCAACGACTCATGCCCCGATAATGGCAGCATTAATGGTGTGCGAAATGACCGGTGAATATACTCTTCTCCCCGGCCTGCTTGTTTCTTGTGTGATTTCAACAACGATAGCTCGCTGGTTGCGGCCAGCATCAGTTTACCATTCGCGTTAAAATAATACTGTCAGTGAAAATTGTTCTTAATGATGATTATTCAGTTAATTACCCTTCTTAATCGCCTTTAACCACATGATCATCATTAACAACGCAACCATTATTAGCAATACGAACATTAATTAATAACACAACAAGAGAAATGTATTATTGGTTGATAACGGATAAATCTAAATATTTTGCTAATGGTTTTTCTTCTGGATGCGGTAAATAAGGGAATTGCCCTAACTGAGGCGCAGGTAACCGCTCGCGTAACATCGCTATTGTTTCAGCATAGTGTGCTAAACCAGGATTAATACGATTCGCAACCCAACCTAATAAAGGTAATCCATCATTAAGAATAGATTGTGCCGTTAATAACGCATGGTTGATACAACCTGTTTTAATACCAACGACTAAAATGACAGGTAACTGCTCTTGTATTACCCAATCAGAATAGAAACGTTGATCATTCATCATGACTTTCCAACCACCACAACCTTCAACGACAACAGTATCGGCTTTAACGGATAAATGCTGCAGCCCTTGTGTCATCTCCCCGTAGTTAATCAGCGTATCTGAACAAGCATGAATAACATCGGCTTGCAGTGGAAATGGATTAACCTCTTGATAATCTAGATTAACCGATGACGATGCTTGTAAAATCAGGGCATCCTGATTGCGTAAGCCATCGGGTGTTTCTTTGCTCTCGGTTGCGACAGGTTTGTAGCCAGCCGTCGTTCTGCCATTTTGGCTTAAGGCCTGAAGCAAGGCCCGTGACACTACGGTTTTACCGACAGCAGTGTCGGTTCCCGTCACAAATACTCGCGTTAACATAACAATACTCCAAAATCTGTCCACGCCGACTTAAGTTTTTTCGCTTAACATGCACGAAATTGGCAACATGAATAAAAGTCTAGGCGATGCAGACTGTGGACAGCTTGCGTTAGCGCAATGTTTTAACGAACTGAGTGGGTTTTTTAACGAATAATTCAGATATACCCACTAATAATTAACTCTTATTTATTAGTGGCAATATGCTAGCCCTGCAGTAATTTCACCAATAATGAGCCGTTATATAACGCCTCTTTTACTAATGCTGCACCCGGCATTGTGCCTTGATTAAAGAATAGAGTCGGTTCAACAACTATATTATCACTGTATGCCGGCAGCGCTTGTTGGCGAATACAAGCAGCAATAGCGGGATGCAAAATAGATGCGGCTTTATTTAGCGGGGAGCCTACTAGGATTTTTTCGGGATTAAATAAATTAACCATAATGGCAACTATTCGTCCAACGCTATGACCAACCCCCAAAATAATATCTTTCGCCAGTTGGTCACCGGCTAAGGCGGCATCGCATAAAGATTCCACGCTTAATGGCGTACTGTGTAATAACGAACTCATTGAGCCGCTTAAACGTTGCTGGGCAATTTCCAGCATATTCTCAATACTGGCAACCGTTTCAAGGCAACCGTGATTGCCGCAATAACAGCGTTTGCCGTAGGGATCTACTTGGGTATGGCCAATCTCAACCACGCTACGGCTGCCGGCATGTAATACTCTGCCCGCAGTGATAACACCGGCCCCTACGTTGTGATCGATCACAACTTGAATGACATTTTGGCTACCACGTGATGCACCATAAAGTGCTTCAGCCATAGTCCAAGCACAAATATCGTGTTGTAGATAAACAGGAAGCCCCGTTCTTTGCTCTAATGCAGGACCAAGCAGCATTTCATTGACATCATAAAATGGCATTTTATGTACGATACCTGCGGGTGCATCAATGATGCCGGGCATGGTGATCGCTATTGCGGTTAGCCTTTCCAGTTTTTCCTGATGCCGAATGAAGAATTGATCGACTTCGTTGAGAATACGCTGAAGCAATGGCTCAGAGTGGCTATCAGGTAATGGAATTTGATCTTCGACCACCAATTTACTACTGAGGTCACGTAAGGCGAGAGTAATAGAACCACGGCTGATACGCCCTGAAACATAATGCCAAGCTTCAGTATCAAGAACTAAGCCTATCGCTGGGCGACCGCGACTGCCAACATCCTGATATTCAGTTTCTTTAACCAGATGCGCTTCAACCAATTCCCTCACAATTTTCGTGATACTGGCAGGGGCCAACTGTGCCCTTTTAGACAGTTCAATACGGGATATTGGGCCGAACAAATCAATCAGCCGGTAAACGGCCCCTGCATTGGTCTGCTTGATTTGATCAATATGCCCAGGCTGTCCATCCGTTATCACTAAACTGGCTCCTTCTCTGCCAACCAAGTATTTTTCGCGCTTCTAAATAAAGATTATCGGCTATGTTGGGGCTTTTAGCATAAGGCGTCAACTATTTGATTAGTTATGTGATTTACTGCACATAATCATCGATTTATGATAGCGGAAATGGTCGTTATTTATACGGTGGAGATGTTCATCTCTTAGGGTCCACAGCCAATACTGTCACTTAATATCCGCCACCATCAGGCGAATCAATGCTTCTGCTGGGGCCGTTACGGGACGGTGCTTATGGTTAACCAACCAGACTTCGGTTGTTGCGCTAGCTTCGGCCAAGGGTAAATATTTCACCCCATCTACTTTTACGCGAGTAAATGAGGCGGGCAATATGGAAACACCTAAACCAGAGGAGACTAAACCCACAATAGTCATTGCTTCCCCGACTTCCTGAGTTATATAGGGTGTAATGCCCGCACGGGCTAGCAGCGTAAGAATTTCATCGTACAGCGCTGTTCCGACTTCGCGAGAAAAGAAAACAAAAGGCTGCTCGGCTAATGAACTGAATTTAACGCTGCCTGCGGGAAATGCAGCTAACGGATGGTCTTCATTAACCACTGCGACTAGGGGTTCCCGTAATAGCAATCGATATTGTAAAGCATCTGGCAGCCGCGTATTTCTCATCACACCAATATCTAATCGCCCATCCAGTAACGGCTCAATTTGCTGTTTTGTGTTGACCTCTTGCATTTTAATATGGACTTGCGGGTGTAATTGACGAAATGCCCGCAAGTTTTTAGAGACAGTGCTAATAAATGGCGCAGAGGACGTAAAACCAATAGTTAACTCACCTGATTCTCCTCGATGCAAGCGTGCGGCTTTTTCCGAGGCAGAATTAACCTGCGCCAAAATTTGGTAGGATTCTTTTAAAAACAATGCGCCAGCTTGCGTCAGACTGACATTACGATTGTTACGTGCAAACAATCGTGCACCAATTTGCTCTTCAAGAATTTGAATTTGTTGGCTCAATGGTGGTTGTGAAATACGTAGTCGTTCAGCCGCTCGGCCAAAGTGCAGTTCTTCTGCAACAGCAATAAAATAACGTAAATGTCTGAGTTCAATAGTCATTGATGTGAATTGATACGTTAAGCGTCTTATTCGGAATAATTAATATATTAGACAAAAAACTCAGCAATTTCTATGATCTTGTCATTGAGCCGCTCAACGGCTATACCAAGTTTTGGTGAAAAGAGTTTTTTGATTGTATTAACGAAAAGGAAATACCGTGACCACCTCTTTGCGCACTACGACTAGCGTAGAGCCCGCGCCCGCAGCTAATGATGACGCCTCTTCACTATCACCAACACCCGATGTTCCTCGTTTGTCTAAACGCCCCTATATTCAACGAGGCACACCACAGTTTATCCGCGTAACCTTGGCTTTCTTTTCAGCAGGCTTGGCGACATTTGCCCTACTCTATTGTGTGCAACCGATCCTGCCGTTACTGTCGCAAGACTTCAATATCTCGCCCGCTGGAAGCAGCTTATCGCTTTCCGCTGCGACGGGAATGCTTGCCTTTGGGTTGATGTTTACCGGCCCTCTCTCAGATGCGGTTGGGCGTAAATCAGTGATGGTCGTTGCGCTGATGCTCGCCGCGATCTGTACAATTATTTGCTCATTGATGACCAGTTGGCATGGCATCTTACTCATGCGGGCATTAATTGGTTTAGCCCTCAGTGGTGTTGCAGCAGTAGCCATGACCTACCTTAGTGAGGAGATACACCCAAGCTTTGTTGCATTGTCTATGGGGTTATACATTAGCGGTAACTCTATTGGAGGAATGAGTGGTCGTTTAGTGACTGGGGTACTCAGTGATTTCTTCTCGTGGCGTATTGCACTAGCGGTGATCGGCTTATTTGCATTAGCGGCCGCTTGTATGTTTTGGCGTATTCTTCCCGCATCAAAACACTTCCGTCCAACCTCATTACGGCCAAGAACACTGGCTATTAATTTCAAACTGCACTGGCGTGATCCTGGTTTACCTTTGCTCTTTGCTGAGGGATTTCTCATTATGGGGAGCTTTGTGACCCTATTTAATTACATAGGGTATCGCTTGTTGGCTCAGCCTTATTATCTCAGTCAGGCAGTCGTCGGCTTATTGTCGATAGTTTATCTGACAGGGTCTTATAGTTCGCCAAAAGCGGGTTCCCTGACTGGCCGTTATGGTCGAGGGCCGATATTATTGGCATCCATTGGAATGATGTTGGTTGGCGTTCTTATTACCTGTTTCCCGCCAGTCATTAGTATCTTTATCGGCATGATGATATTTACGGCAGGTTTTTTTGCCGCTCATTCTGTTGCCAGCAGTTGGATTGGTCGCCGAGCCCGTCGCGCAAAAGCGCAGGCATCCTCACTTTACCTTTTTTGCTATTATGCGGGATCGAGTGTGGCAGGAACATTGGGCGGGATTTTCTGGCTCAATTTAGGTTGGACAGGCGTTGTCGCTTTTATCACGGCACTTCTGCTAGTCGCACTTTTTGTTGGTCAGCGTTTACGCAAACTACCAGAAACGGCGAAAATTTAATTTTACTGACAAGGACTGTTGAAATTTAAATTAAGTATATAATGTACATAGCGACTTTTTTACGGTAAATATTAACTTAATTTATTAATAATTGCAGGAGAGCATATGACAAGTCATTTTCTAACGCTGTGGGATATTCTGGCGACTACATTTTCGATTTTCTTTTTTATTGCTTATTTGCTGATTCTGTTTCAGGTGATTTCGGATCTGTTCAGAGACCACGAGTTGAGTGGGTTTTATAAAGCGATTTGGATTATCTTTTTGCTATTCATCCCGCTACTTACCTCTCTTCTCTATCTGGTTACTCGCGGTAAAGGCATGGCACAACGTTATCGTGCATCAGTACAAAAGAATGTTTCAGATACCAATGAATATATTCGTCAGGTAGCCGGTAAATCTCCCGCCGAACAGATCGCAGACGCTAAAAAATTATGGGATGACGGTGTGATTACTGAAAGTGAGTACATGCAGCTTAAAGCAAAAGCATTAGCTTAAGCGTTGATTCATCCGAAAGGCTAGATGTCGTTTTTTGTCATCTAGCCTTTTTCATTTCGTTTTCTTTAATCAGTCTGATTTAAATAAAGCCCCTAGTGTTGTGGTCAAATGTTTTACCGATTTGTCAACTCTACCCTGTCGAACCCTCTTCTTCGTTTCATATTTAATTTAATTAAAGGCGATGCAATGTTTTCATAGATCGCTTTTCTATGAAAATCAAATACTGTATGTTGTAACTAAAATTACCTTTACTAGAAAACAAAATGAACAAATATGATTTGATTGATCGGCTCAATAAGAGGTTTAACTCGTTAGAGGTTGAGCTGCAACATCTCCACCAGCAACTTATTGATTTACCGCTGCTTGCGGCTCGGGTTTTCACTCTTCCTGAAATAGAAAAAGGAACAGAGCATCAACCTATTGATCAAATTACAGTAGCTGCAACCGTGGGTAATCAAGCCAGAGAATTAGGACTGCAACATTTTCAGCGGCTGTTTATTCATCATCAAGGCCAAAATGCCAGTAGCAAAGCGGCTCTGCGTTTGCCTGGTGTGCTCTGCTTTTCAGTAACAACGCATCAATTAAATGATTGTCAGAATACTATTCGCGAAATTAACCAGTTAAAAACTGAATTGGAACGCATCATCACCATTGAGTCAGGACTACCTAGTGAACAGCGTTTTGAGTTTGTCCATACCCACCTGCACGGATTGATCACTTTGAATACCTATCGCACAATAACGCCACTACTGAATCCCAGCTCAGTACGTTTTGGATGGGCAAACAAACATATAATCAAAAATGTCACCCGTGAAGAGATTTTGGCTCAGTTAGATAAAAGTCTGAATTCAGGGCGAGCAGTCCCGCCGTTTACACGTGAGCAATGGGTAGAATCTATTAGTCGAGAAATAACGGACATTAAGCGTTTACCCGAGAAAACAAAACTAAAAATAAAGCGCCCAGTTAAAGTGCAACCCATTGCGCGAGTTTGGTATCAAGAACAACAAAAACAGGTGCAACACCCCTGCCCTATGCCATTGATTGCATTTTGCGAGGTTCAATCTGAGGCTGATTTACCTAAATTAGGTGAACTTACAGATTACGATGTTCGCCATATCAAACATAAATATAAGCCAGATGCTAAACCGATGAAGTTACTGATCCCGAGGTTACATTTATATATTGAGGCAGATAAATCTTAAGAAGCTAAAAACAAATGAGCCGACCTTGCTCATCCAAGTCAATAATATTGCCGCTGGTGTTATTAAAATTATACAGCGTGCGATTTTATTCCGAAAATTTTTAACCAGCGGAAAAATGCCGGAAGCTCATCCGGCATTAAAACATCATACGACGAAAAATCACTTCATACTTCCGACCATCTCTTCCGGTCGGACCCACTCATCAAATTGCTCACTGGTTAGATAGCCTAACTTGAGGGCAGCCGCTTTTAGCGTTAGCCCTTCTTTATGCGCCTTCTTAGCAATTTCAGCCGCTTTGTCATAGCCAATATGGGTATTCAGCGCCGTGACTAGCATCAATGACTCATTTAGCAACTGAGTAATACGATCGCGATTCGGTTCAATCCCAACAGCGCAGTGTTCATTAAATCCACGCATACCATCCGCTAATAAGCGGATTGATTGTAGGAAGTTATGAATAACCAGCGGACGGAATACATTCAGCTCAAAATTACCAGATGCCCCGCCTATATTCACCGCGACATCATTACCCATCACTTGAGCGCATAGCATGGTCATCGCTTCACATTGAGTCGGATTCACTTTACCCGGCATGATGGAACTACCAGGCTCATTCTCAGGAATAGAGATTTCACCAATACCACAGCGAGGACCGGAAGATAACCAACGCACATCATTGGCAATTTTCATCAATGAGGCGGCGAGACCTTTCAACGCGCCATGGCCATGAACCAATGCATCACAAGTCGCTAAAGATTCAAATTTATTCGGGGCGGTAATAAAGGGTTGATGAGTCAGTGCGGCAATTTCGTTGGCAACGCGCACAGCATATTCAGGATGTGTATTCAGCCCCGTTCCGACGGCGGTTCCCCCAAGCGCCAATTCGCAGAGGTGAGGAATAGCGGACTCAATGTGCAACCGGCTATGAGATAGCATCGCCACCCAGCCTGATATCTCCTGCCCCAATGTTAATGGCGTGGCATCTTGTAAATGTGTCCGGCCAATTTTCACAATATCGCGAAACGCTTCTGCTTTTTCCGCTAACGTCTCCTGCAATATCTTCAATTCCGGCAGCAGATCTTCTTTTAATGCAATCACCGCAGCAACATGCATTGCTGTTGGGAATACATCATTCGAGCTTTGACTTTTATTAACGTCGTCATTGGGATGAACTAAGCGACCATTCCCTCGTTCACCGCCGAGCAATTCGCTGGCTCGATTCGCAAGTACCTCATTCATATTCATATTAGTTTGAGTACCAGAACCGGTTTGCCAGATTGATAACGGAAATTCACTTGAATGGCAGTCATCCAACACTTCATCGGCCGCGCGCATAATGGCGTCTGCGCGCTCGGCTGACAACAGCCCAAGTTCCTGATTAACCTTCGCTGCCGCGCGTTTAGTCAGTGCCAAAGCGTGAATCAACGCTGTCGGCATTTTCTCTTGTGAGATCCTAAAATGTTCCAATGAACGTTGAGTTTGCGCTCCCCATAGCTGGCTTGCGGGTACATCTATAGGCCCCATTGAGTCTTTTTCACTGCGAGTCGCTGCCATCTTTATCTCCTTAACATTTGGATCTGAAAAGTTGAAGTCTGCTATACCGCTCTCCAGCAGCACGAACTCTATCATGGCATATTTATCGACACCTTGATGCGATTGATTCGTATTTCTATCGTTTATAATGTCAACCTGCGAACCGAATAGCATTACTACTTGCAACCCCTTGACCCCCATTGTTTACTAAGGGACTATTTTTATCGGGCTCGGGCTTTCACCAGATGGCCATATCTCATCGCTGACTGGCGTCTTACCCTCTTTTGGCCCTCAACAAACGGCAGACCATCGACATGCAAAAAATGAAAAATGCAGTACAAAACTATGCTTGGGGTAGTACTACCGCACTGACCGAGCTTTATGGTATTGCAAATCCGCAAGCCAAACCGATGGCAGAGTTGTGGATGGGCGCTCACCCTAAGAGTAGTTCTGAAGTTGCGGATGCAAACGGTCAATGGCATTCATTGCGTGAAGTCATCGAGCAAGACCCTGAAGCCAATCTTGGGCACGACGTTTTCACTCGTTTTGGCGAATTGCCTTTCCTATTTAAAGTACTTTGCGCAGCTCAGCCGCTATCAATTCAGGTTCATCCTAGCAAAGCTGCCGCCGAAATTGGCTTCGCTAAAGAGAATAAAGCAGGGATCCCACTAGATGCTGCGGAGCGAAATTATAAAGATGCAAACCATAAGCCTGAATTGGTCTATGCCCTGACCCCATTCCAGGCCATGAATGGCTTTCGCACATTAAATGATATTCAAGTGCTACTTCAGCCGCTGGCGGCTGCTCATCCGGATATCGCCGTATTTTTGCGCGAACCGAATACTGAACATTTAGCCACGCTTTTTGCCAGTTTGCTCAGTATGGCTGGCGAACCTAAAACACGTGCATTGGCCATCCTTAAATCGGCACTTAATAACCAACTGGGTGAACCCTGGGATACTATTCGCAGCATTTCTCGCTTCTACCCTGATGACAGCGGCTTGTTCTCCCCTTTGCTATTAAACGTCGTCACGTTACAACCAGGTGAAGCCATGTTCCTCTATGCCGAGACTCCTCACGCTTATCTAAACGGAGTGGCGTTGGAAGTGATGGCCAACTCCGATAATGTATTGCGGGCTGGTTTAACGCCAAAATTTATTGATATTCCTGAGTTAATGGCTAACTTACAATTTATTCCTAAGCCCGCGGACACTTTACTCACCAGCCCACAACAGCAAGGTAATGAGTTGGTCTTCCCTATCCCCGTTGAAGATTTTGCCTTTTCGTTGCATACACTAACTTCTCCCCCCCAGACATTAGCGCAAAATAGCGCTGCGATAGTATTCTGCGTTCAAGGCGAAGCTGTATTACAAAAACAGCAACAGAAAGTCACCCTGCAACCGGGGGAGTCCTGCTTTATACCGGCCAACGAATCGCCGGTAACTGTACAAGGAACAGGCTCTATTGCCCGTGTTTACAACGCAGAATGAACAAAGGTACTCATTTTGTTGTCAATGACTGGCCTTTTGCCGTTGTGATAGTTAGATTTCGTTTCTCGCAATAAAGAGTAATTGCATCAATAATATTTGTTTGTGAACAGTTTGGCCTATATTGATTTGAGGATTTTTTAAGAATTCTCTTTGGTGATATTTAACGAGTAACTCAGTACCGTGATCAACACAGTGTATTTGGTATATTAGATAAAGGATGAACAGAACAATGAAAAAATCGTTAGTGGCTGTCAGCGTCATAGTCGTTCTTGGCGCAGCATGGACTGGGGCCTCATGGTATACAGGTAAACTGATTGAACAACGTATGGGCGAGTTGGTTAATAACGCGAATGACCAGATCCGCACACTGTTGCCAAAAGCCGGTGTGAAACTCGCATATACAGATTACCAGCGCGGCTTGTTTACGAGCCAAGTTCGTTATGTCCTGCAAGCAGATAGCAGTGTTGCTGGTGAAAAAGCGTTAAAAGATGGCGATGAAGTCGCTTTCATCGAAACTATCGACCACGGCCCTTTCCCATTAGCACAATTAAAGAAATTCAACCTAATCCCAAGCATGGCATCGGTACATACCGAACTTGCCAATACTCCAGCGTTGAAAAAACTGTTTGAGGTCACCAAAGGACAGTCGCCGTTTACAGCAGACTCTCGCATTTCTTACAGCGGTGATACTTCTTCTGCCATTACCTTTATTCCAATCGACTATAAGCAAAATACCACCAGTGTGAAATTCTCTGGTGCCAAGATTGATGCTGATGTTTCCCGTGATCTCCGTAATGTGAAGATGAGCGGTGACAGCGAAAATATTGTTTTCGCAACTAAAAATCAGTGGGATCAAATCGAGCAATTCACTCTTCAAGGTTTGGTACTGAAAAGCGATAGCCAGATGGGTAAATTTGACCTGAGTATTGGCGATCAACAGCTTGGCATTAAGCAGATGAGCTTCAGTCTAGATGGTAAAGAGACTGCAACATTGGTTGGCTTCAACCTGAATACCCAATTAGGCGAAACCGATAAAGACTTGAACGGTAAGCTGACTTACACATTGGATGCGTTGAAAATTCAGGGCAGTGATTTTGGCTCTGGCAAATTAGCGTTTGCCTTTGATCGTTTGGATGGTCAAAGCCTCAAGCAGTTTACCGCCGCTTATAATCAACAAGCGCTGAAAGCCGTTCAGGCTGGCGAAAATCTAGATGCGGAAGCATATCAGCAAGAAATGACAGAAATGTTAATTGCTAAGCTCCCTGCACTACTGAAAGGCAGCCCAACGTTTAGCATTGCGCCATTGAGTTGGAAAAATTCGAAAGGGGAAAGTACCTTTACGCTGAATGTTGATCTCACTGATCCATCAACAGCGAAAACCAACGGCGAACCTCTGCTAACACAAGCAGTGAAAAAAGTCGATGCAACGCTGACCATTCCAATGCCGATGGCAACGGAATTGACCACGCAGGCAGCTCAGTTGCAGGGCTACAGCCCAGAAGAAGCACAAAAATTGGCACAACAACAGGTTCAAGGCATTGCTGCCATGGGCCAAATGTTTAAGCTGACCACAACTAAAGATAATGTTATTAGCAGTAGCATCCACTTTGCTGATGACAAAGTCGATTTGAATGGTCAGAAAATGTCAGTACAAGAGTTTGTTGGCTTATTTGGTATGTTCGGCGGAGCACCTGCTGAAGAAAATACTGGCGACGAACCAGCAGATGTACCTGCTATTGGTGCTGCGCCTGAGTCAGTCACACCAGCACAATAAGCAGTATCAGTACCGTGATAAAACGGAGCCGAATGGCTCCGTTTTTTTATCAGATATATTGCTGGCTAAATTTAGCTCATTAGTTTAATAAATAATAGTGTGATGTATTCGATCTATTCCCTGCAACACCATCACTTTGTTGATAAAAATAAACACCTGAGTTTTCATTGTCACATATTAACGTCAAAGTATATTTTGCCAATTTTTCACCAAACATTTCCTCTGAGCTAATGATGCCGATGTTATCTGCGATTCGCTTATATTGATATTGACCAGAATAGTCATTCCCGTTATTAAGTACTTTGTAATTGTATTTTTTATCACCACGGTATTGCATTTTGTAAACATTACCAGCCATCGGGTTTGTCGGGCTGTAACTGGCTGATATTGCCATAATAAAATCTTTTCCCTCGATGTTTTCTGGCACGTTGCAAGTTGCACCTGCCGTTCCTATCGAGCACAGAGTAATAACAAATAATAATTTCTTCATATATTATTCCTATAAGTATCAATATAACTAATTAATAATAATCTGCGTAAATTATTAATCCAATTAAATATAGTTTAATTGTATCTTAATTAGAATAGCCACATATCAATCGATAGTGAAAATTAAATATCATTAGTTATTATGAAAAGTTAACTCATTAAGATAATTATTCTGTCGAGGTAGGAAATGATAATACCGATTCTTAACAGTCTCATATTATGATATTTGATACCTGTAAAAAGCAGAGTAAAAGCAGGTATTCTGGCCCCAGTAGTTGAGCGTGAGCGAATCCGTGGCGCGGACCCATAACGGGCAAACTTCTGCGCCACGCACTATAGACTGAAAAAAATTAACTTCTGCTACCCAGATCGCTGTCTCCGGGTAGCCCGTTAATCATTCTTGTGAGTTCTTCACAGCGGATAATTTTGTCAGATGACAAAGTAAAGCAGGCAAAAATCTCAAACTCGCTCTTCTCACCCTGATTTTTTTCCACATTCACATAGTGATGAGTGAACACCGTATCATTTTCAGCCACGACACTTTTAATAAAAATGCTCATCCGTTTTGTATGCGATTTGATGGCCTTCATATGTGCGATAAACCCATGGTAGTCCAGTTGCTTACCATCCACGCTCTGTTGATAATCAGGAGTAAAAAATGCTGCAATTTTACTCTCGTCATGCAATGGATCCGTAATGAGCGTCTGTAGTGCCGCAATGACTGTCTGCTTAATGTTTTGCATTTTGATTCTCCATTCTGAGTAATGACAGAAAGTCTACTTCAGGACCTGACTGGTATATTATCGACATCAGGACAACATATACGGTTAATCGGCCATGCAGATAAAAACATCTCGGATTGAATATGACGGTATGCATTCAACGGAGTGGCATAAGCACAGATCAGGCCAGTTATTCTGGCTTAGCCAGGGACTTATGATAATTGAGACGGAATTGATTCAATGGATTGTCACCCCAGGGTCGGTGGGGTGGTTTCCGGCGAATCTGTACCACAAAGCTCGGAGTGCGGGGGCCGTAAGCGGCAAATGTCTTTACCTTAAACCATCATACTGTCTTCATTTCCCCCTCAGTTCTGGGGTCTACGGAGTGGATAGTTTCATCCTGGAGCTGCTTGAACGGCTATGCCTGAACAGGCCTGTCGATTACAGAGATGCACTTCTGCAAGTATTAACCTGTGAACTGAATCAGCTACCTGAATTGCCACTTCAGCTCACACTGCCAGAAGATCGTCGGGCGAGAAATGTTGCAAACGAATTATTAAAAAACCCCGGATGTGTGTTGAGTCAGACACAACTGGCCCATAAATGGGGGATTAGTGTACGAAATCTTAGCCGCTTGTTTCATCAGGAAACCGGTCTAACTTTTAGCCGATGGCGTCAACAGGTAAAAGTACTCTCTTCACTTCAATGGATTCTCGCCGGATTATCCGTAAACGAAGTGGCACATCTGAGCGGCTATAACAACGTCAGTGCTTATATTGAGATATTCCGAGAACATTTTGGGAAAACTCCGGGGCAGTATAAGGAAATAGACAAATCGGCAGTGAGTCCATTAGCGACTGTGGCATTTAAAACTTATCCTTAACAATAAGTTGCGTTAATAACGTGGTTTTTTACTCCATTGGCCTTCGAACCTCATCTTCTATTCTTAGGCTGATCCTCTGCGGATCAACACCGGCGGTAATATAACGTCTTGTAATTGTAAATCGACGCCTGCAATGCGCTGGAGTAAACGTTGTCCGGCACTGTAGCCAATCTCACGTGCTGAACTGGTGATAATAGTTAATGGCGGTTCAGTCAGCTCGGCCTCTGGTGCATCGCCAAACCCTATCAGTGCAACTTGTTGATCGAGGTAAGTATCGACACCCGCACTGCCAATGGTTCTACCAGTACGCAAAATGCCGAAATAAGCCCCAAGCGCGACCGAGGCTTGATGGCAAATTATGGCACTCACATTTGGATGATGCCGTAATAAGGTTTCAGCTGCATCGGCAGCGGCTTGCTGCTGACCATCACTTTCAACCACCCATTCTGATCGAAACGGCAGGCCATACTGTAGCAATGTGGCGCAAAAACCCCCTAATCGTTCAGCACGAGTTAATGAGTGCGAGAGGCCCCCTAAGTAGGCAATTTTCCGATGACCACGATCAATGAGAAACTCAGTCGCCATTTTGGCGGCTTGCATATTATCTGGCCGTACAACATCGACGCCTTCCAATACATTCGCACGGGCCGCACAAATGAGGGGAATATCGTGTTCTGCGGCTTTTTGCTGTAGCCCCATTTCTGCTCGGGCACCGCCCCCCAGAACTAATCCATCAACCCCTTGATCAATTAGGGTATCGAAACAACGCAATAGCCCCTTACCTTCTCGGCCACTTTGCGTCAGAAACAGAACTTTACCTTCTGTCTCGATCGCCTCACTTAAACCGGCGGTCATTGCAGCATAGAAAGGATCGCCTATGTCGCGAACTATCAAGCCGATCACCCCCGACTCCCCTCCACGCAGTTGCGCCGCCTGCCGGTTGCGGACATAGCCTAACTGTTCGATAGCCTGATTGACGCGATCTGAGGTGGTGGGAGAAATGCGGCCTTTGCCACTGATAGCTAACGAAACCGTCGCTACAGAAACACCCGCATATTTCGCCACATCAGTAATGGTGATTTTTTTAATGGTCATACCAACTAATAAGCCAAGTTAAACGTTTAATCCCAGAAATGACTCTAGCACAATCAACGGATCTGACATTGCAGATCAATACTCAGCAAGGATCCTCGATTTGCATACATTAGCTGTGGATTCGATAAAATACGCGCCTTTAGTTCTACCTAGCGTGATAAATGCGAAGGTTATACAAAAATAGGATCAATAATTGTGAGTTATCACTCATATTATCTGGGTTAAACGTTTTATCTTATTTTACCTCCAGATAAGGAGACGAAAAGATCACCACGATCGAGTGTTTTAAGAACAGGAGCCACTATGTCAGCGGTAAAAAAACAAAAAATCACGCTGTGGGAATTTTTCCAGAGTTTAGGGAAAACCTTCATGTTGCCGGTCGCCTTGCTCTCCTTCTGTGGGATCATGTTAGGCATCGGCAGCTCACTGAGCAGTAAAGATGTCATCACCCTCTTGCCCTTCATCGGTCACCCAGCTTTCCAGCTATTATTCACTTGGATGAGCAAGGTCGGTTCTTTTGCTTTTAGCTTCTTACCGGTCATGTTTGCCATCGCTATCCCCTTGGGTATGGCGCGCGAAAATAAAGGCGTCGCAGCATTTTCTGGTTTTGTCGGCTTTGCCGTACTCAACCTCGCCACTAACTTTTATCTCACCACCAGCGGCGTGTTACCCACCACCGACTCTTTAGTACTGAAAACCCATAACATTCAGAATATATTAGGGATTCAGTCTATCGATACGGGCATATTGGGTGCGGTCATTGTTGGGGTTATTGTTTATTTGCTGCATGAACGTTTCAATACCATTCGTCTACCTGATGCATTAGCTTTCTTTGGTGGCACACGCTTTGTCCCTATCGTCACCACGGTGGTTCTTGGTCTTATTGGCTTATTGATCCCATTGATCTGGCCTTGGTTCGCTGCCGGTATTAATGGTTTGGGTCGATTAATAAATGGGGCCGGTATATTCGGACCAATGATTTTTGGCAGTGGCGAACGCTTATTGCTCCCATTCGGCTTGCACCATATTTTGGTCGCGTTGATTCGTTTCACAGAAGCGGGTGGCACGATGGATGTGTGCGGCCATAGTGTCAGTGGCGCACTGACTATCTTCCAAGCACAATTATCCTGTCCGACAACCACCGGTTTTTCTGAAAGCGCCACTCGCTTCCTCTCTCAGGGAAAAATGCCCGCATTTCTCGGTGGTCTGCCCGGTGCTGCATTGGCGATGTATCACTGCGCAAAACCAGAAAATCGTCATAAAATTAAAGGATTGCTGATTTCGGGTGTGGTTGCCTGTGTCATTGGCGGAACAACCGAACCTATTGAATTCCTGTTCTTGTTTGTTGCACCGTTCTTGTATCTGATCCATGCGATCTTAACAGGCTTAGGCTTTACTGTGATGGCGTTGTTGGGCGTTACCATTGGGAACACTGACGGCAATATCATCGACTTCGTGGTGTTTGGTATTCTGCATGGGACCGCGACTAAATGGTATTGGGTGCCGGTTGTCGCCGGGATATGGTTCGTTGCGTACTATATGATCTTCCGATTTGCCATACAGCACTTCAATATCAAAACGCCGGGACGTGAAAATGAAACCGTCGCCAGCAGCAATGCTGAAAAAGCGGCTGCGGGTACCGTCACTGGTAAATCTGGCTATAACTCCCCTGCTATCCTTCAGGCCTTGGGCGGCGCGGATAATATTGTCTCACTGGATAATTGTATTACCCGTTTGCGAATGTCAGTCAAAGACATGAACCTCGTGGATAAAGAAGCCTTGAAGGCCAACCGCGCCATCGGTGTGATTCAATTGAATGACCATAATTTGCAAGTCGTTATCGGCCCACAAGTGCAATCAGTGAAAGATGAATTAGACTCACTGATAAGCAATGGCCAATTTGCCCTACCTTAGCGCTGTCACACAGTAAGCGCCGTTACTTACATTCCGATATACCCAACGTTCTTGACGTGATAGCGGTTCGCCCTGTCACCTCAAAAACCGAGGGTATATTTCATAAGCGAGATACTCATGTTCGATTTCTCCACGCCGGTTGACCGTCATGGTACTTGGTGTACCCAGTGGGACTATATTGCTGACCGTTTTGGTGCGGCGGACTTACTGCCATTTACTATTTCTGATATGGATTTCCCGACCGCTCCTGTGATTTTACAAGCACTCAACCAACGTATTGAGCACGGAGTATTGGGCTACAGCCGTTGGCAGCATGAAGATTTTCTGGGGGCTATTCGTCATTGGTATCAGCAACGCTTTGGTTGCCATATTGATACATCGATGGCGGTCTATGGGCCATCAGTGATTTACATGGTGGCCCAATTGATTCGCTGCTGGTCAGCACCTGGTGATTTTATTGTCACCCACACCCCCGCTTATGATGCTTTTTATAAGGTGATCCTCGGTAACCAGCGGCAACTACTCAGTTGCCCACTCCATAAAGTGGATAACCAATGGCAATGCGACATGGCCCATTTGGAGGCTCTATTAGCGCGGCCTCAAACCAAGGTGTTATTACTGTGTAGCCCACACAACCCCACAGGTAAAGTGTGGACACCTGAAGAGTTGGTTCATATGTCAGAGTTGTGTGAACGCCATCAGGTGAAAGTGATCAGTGATGAGATACACATGGACATGACGTGGGGTAATCAACGGCATACGCCATGGAGTCAGGTAGGACAAACACCATGGGCCTTGCTAACGTCGGGGTCCAAGACATTTAATATTCCCGCATTAACTGGCGCTTATGGTTTTATCAGTGATACGGAAACCCGCGACACCTATAGCCAAATGTTGAAAGGTCGTGATGGCCTCTCTTCCCCCGCCGTATTAGCTATCGTGGCGCATATTGCCGCATATCAGCAAGGGGCTCATTGGTTAGACGAATTGCGCAGCTACCTGCAAGCCAACTTAGTTTATGTGGCACAGCGCTTAAATGAAGCCTTCCCAACATTGAATTGGCAACCACCGCAAGCGACCTATCTGGCATGGATTGATTTACGTCCACTGAATCTTGACGATCATCAGTTACAAGAAGTGCTCATCGAAAAAGAGAAAGTGGCTATTATGCCGGGTTTCACCTATGGCGAAGAGGGTCGAGGCTTCTTACGGCTTAATGTTGGCTGCGCACGTAGTAAGGTAGAAGCTGGCATGGATAAACTCATTAACGGCATCCAGTTTTTACAGGGAAAATAGCTGAATTCAGTTGGTAATAACTGTTTGTGCACCAAGTGAATATATTTAAAATGTAACCTCTCTTGGATGGGTTACATTTAAATATAGGAACAAGGATTTGTGCCTAGAATTGAAAACATGAATTTTATAACTGCAAGTTATGGTGATTTCATATTTCAACGTTTGAACTTTTCTATTGATGACCATGATTTTATTATTATTTTCTCGGAAGTGGTCATCTTAGAAAATGGAGAAACATCTAATTTTTCTAATGACGAACTGGGTTTTATCATTCCAAAAAATAGTTATGAAATAAAATTTGACCGAGCAGAAAATTTTCACAATGAACACTACTTTGAACTACCCGCAGAAAAATATAGTCAGCTTAATTATCAAAGTCTAATGAGATTAGGTGATGCATTAAATATTATAATTAGTAATCATTATAATAAATTTATACCTCAGGTCTATTTATCTGTTGCTGTTAATACTAGGTTAAAACTATTTTATGACCGACTGTGTGAAAAAAGAAACTTCAATATACCCGTTGAAATCAAGACAAATATTGGCGAAGGAGGAAGAGGATATGCCATCAAAACACCTCGATTTTATGATACTTCAGCGAAAAATAGAGGGCATGAAACGTGCCAAAGCCGCTTTTGTCGCTGCTGAAAAAAATGGCACGCTGAAAGTCGTCCGTGTCACTAACTCAAACTCACCACTGCCACACTGATTCTTCTCGCACCATTCCGTTGATGAATGGTGCGCTATCTTGCTATCACCTCGTCACTCATCATTATGTGTGATGAAAATCATCTTTCTATGCAACTCGGTGGATATTTTCACTGATTTGTTTTTATAATGTTCCGCACTTTACCGACTAGAATCGATTCCCGATAAAAGTGAGTGCACATTATGATTGATCCCCGCCAGCCCTTGACCGACATTCATCGCCATCTTGATGGCAATATCCGTGCGCAAACCATTCTGGATTTGGGTCGCCAATTTAATCTCCCCTTACCTGCCAATGAACTTAGCGCCCTGCGCCCACATGTGCAAATCACCAAAACTGAACCCGATTTGATCAGTTTCCTGCAAAAGTTAGATTGGGGTGTCGCGGTATTAGGTTCGCTGGAAGCCTGTCGCCGTGTAGCTTATGAGAATGTCGAAGATGCTGCCAATGCGGGCCTGCATTATGCCGAACTGCGCTTCTCACCCTTTTACATGGCCATGAAGCACCAATTACCCGTTGCCGGTGTCGTGGAAGCGGTAATTGACGGTATTACCGCCGGTTGTCGTGATTTTGATATTGATATTCGTTTGATCGGCATTCTCAGCCGCACATTTGGAGAGCAAGCCTGCCTGCAAGAACTTGATGGATTACTGGCACATCGTGACGGCATAACTGCGCTAGATCTGGCCGGTGATGAACTGGGTTTCCCCGGCGGTCTGTTCCTCAGCCACTTTAATCGTGCACGGGATGCGGGTTTACGTATCACCGTTCATGCGGGTGAAGCCGCCGGCCCTGAAAGTATCTGGCAGGCAATCCGTGAGCTCGGCGCAGAACGAATTGGTCATGGTGTCAAAGCAGTGGAAGATATTAAGCTGATGGATTATTTGGCTGAACACCGTATCGGTATCGAATCATGCCTGACGTCCAATATTCAAACCAGTACGGTCGCCTCATTAGCGACACATCCACTGGCCCTGTTCTTGCGCCACGGTGTTATCGCCTCAATCAATACCGATGATCCTGCGGTTCAAGGCATTGAAATTGGAAACGAATATCATGTTGCTGCACCTGCTGCGGGGCTAACGCCAGCAGAAATTCGTCAAGCGCAAGAAAATGGTCTGACTATGGCCTTCCTTAGCGAATCTGAAAAGCAGGCTCTGCGCGATAAAGTCCTGGGATAGTCAGTCACAACAGTCGACATAAAAACGCCCGTATCTCAATCAGGTACGGGCGTTTTCCTATTTTGAACCTAATTTTCTATTTTGAATCCAATATTTTGACACTAAATCAATTGGCTATGACCGGAGTCTACTTCGTCTCGACGCTATCCCTTGAAGCCTGCTGTGCCGTCGACAGCGCCAGCTCGGAATTCTCGCGCGCCACCCTTTTGGCGTAACGTTGTGCTAATACCGCACAAACCATCAATTGAACCTGATGGAATATCATCAATGGCAATACCATTACCCCGACTACAGAGGCGGGGAACAATACATTTGCCATCGGAATACCGTTAGCGAGACTTTTCTTCGATCCACAGAACACAATGGTGATTTCATCTGCCGTATTGAAGCCTAACCAACGTGCGGCCAACGTATTGACGACCAATACAACGGTGAGTAAAACCATCGAACAAACCAATATCGCCAACAACGACCAACCATCAATTTGGTGCCAAATCCCTTGGACCACCGCTTCGCTGAAGGCAACATACACCACCAAAAGAATGGATGACCGGTCAGTGATATTCACCAGTTTTTTATGGCGTTCAACCCATTTAGCAATCAACGGGCGTGATAGATGGCCGACAATGAATGGCACCATCAATTGCATGACGATTGAACCAATGGCATGCAACGTATCTGTCTCCCCGCCTTGCGTCTGCATCAACATGCCCACCAAAATCGGGGACAGGAATACACCAAGGATGCTCGATGCTGATGCACTACAGATTGCCGCCGCCACATTTCCCCCCGCCACGGAGGTATAAGCAATGGCGGATTGAACGGTGGCTGGTAAAGCACACAAGTAGAGAAAGCCCAGATACAGGGTTGGGGTTAACACACCGGGCACCAAAGCGTTCATCCCTAAACCCAGCAGCGGGAATAAGGCAAACGTACTGAGGAAGACCACTAAATGCAGTTTCCAATGCCCCATCCCCGAAACTATTGCTGCGCGAGATAACTTAGCACCGTGCATAAAGAACAATAATGCGATTGCCGCGGTCGTCAGGTGTTCAAACCACACTTTAACTTCCCCTTCGCACGGGAAGATTGACGCGATAATCACCACACAAATCAGGACTAATAAAAACGTATCTATCTTAAGACGTTGTAACCATGACATGCCAAAGTGTTCCTCATTCCCTTCGTAGCTGGAGTTGTCATTCTTTTACTTAACGAGTAGCAAGCTGCTCAGACTGCTGGCAAACACCGATGACTCAGTCTAGAACGGTGAGGACAGGCAGAAGAGTAAAGCGTTCGCGCCATCAAGGATGATTTTACGGCGTCTTTACGATCTGCTTGTCTTCTCCGCAACGGGCACTTTTTCAACTATCTCAAGCTGCTTAGCTGCCCTTAATTTGCTGACGTGACGGGCAACGTTTTCTTCTGCTGATCAGAAGCGATACCCAACTCAATCAACTCCATTACTTTAATCGCTTCACTGGCCGGAACAGGGTTAACCGCATTGCCCAAAATAGCGTCACGGATACCGGCGTAATAAGCGGGATAATTACCCGGAATGGTCAATAATGGTTTCTCGGCAAGCACACCATCATGTGACAGTGTCACAATACCATCGCGCATGTCATAACCCCAATCTGCTTGCGGTAAGCGTTCACCCGCTTTCAGCCGATCTTCTTGTGGGTCTAAGCCGAACTTGATATAGCTCCCCTGCAAACCATGGACGATATAGCGCGCGGTTTCTGCTGCGGCGAGCACCGTCCCATGCAGCACGACCCGTTGCTCAGGATAGCTCAGCACCGCATGGAAATAATCAACCGACTGCGATCCGGGGCGGAGCATGCCTAAATCCACATTTAAGGTGTCTGGTAAACCAAACAGTTGCAGTGCTTGATCCAATAAATGCGGCCCTAAATCGTACCAGATGCCACTACCGGCACCGGCTTGTTCACGCCAGCGTTGGCGGATCTCCGGACGATAGCGGTCAAAGTGAGACTCAAAATAGACCACTTTCCCCAGCGCACCTTCCGCCAGCAGCGTTTTTAACGTTAGGAAATCACTGTCCCAGCGGCGATTGTGGAACACGGAAAGCAATAAGCCCGCATCATCTGCTTGGCGTTTCAGTTCATTTGCTTGTGACAGTGTCACGGTAAAAGGTTTATCAACGACCACATGTTTACCCGCTGCCAGTGCTTTTTGTGCTAACGGGAAATGAGTGTCATTGGGGGTGGGGATCACGATGAGGTCGATAGAGGGATCGTCAAATAACGCTTGTGGGTCTGAAACCACATTCATCGTTGGCCAGTCAGCATGGACTTTACTGGCATCACTGCTGGAAACACCTGCCAGTTCCAGCCCCGGAGTGCCCATAATCAGCGGCGCATGGAAGGTTTTGCTGGCGTAACCGTAGCCCAGTAGACCCACTTTAATTTTTTCGGCCATTATATTTCCTCTTGCCCGGAATCCCCGTTATCTTTCAAGGCGTAGTGATGTTTCCTACACCTTGAATTTTATGGGGGTTATTTTGTTATCTGATATCTCTCGATTAACCGATTTGACACCATGATGATTCCCGCGACAAGAGGTAATTTTTTACTGTGTGTGACTCGCAGGCTTAAACCCGCACTAGCGCCTCGGTATTATCCCGCCATTCGGGCTGGCGCAGGCTGCGTTGTGGGTAGTTCGTTTCTATGCTGCGACGCCTGAAATCACTGGGGCTCACCCCTACACGCTTGCGGAAAACACGGGAAAAATAGAGTTGATCGTCATATCCAACGACACGGCCAATCGTGGCAATGGGTTCTTGGGTCGTTTGCAGTAATAACTTTGCACGGATAACGCGCTGATCTTCACGCCAACGCAGGATGTTAATCCCTACTTGTTCGCGGAACAGGTGCGCCAGCCGCGAGGGCGACAAACAGACATGCCGCGCAACTTCATCAATACGCAACTCACCCGCCAGATTACCGGTAATAAACTGACATGCCTCAATGACGCGAGGGTCCATGATACGTTGCGGGCTAAGGGGGTCTTCTTCCATCGCACGCAGCAGCAAACGCTCGAGCAAATTCATTCCCAGCTCTTCGCCAAAGCGCCGGCCAGATTTTTGTGTCTGTTCGATATTGGCAAACAGGCGATCAAATTCCAGCAACAAATTATTATTCGGTAGGGATAAACGGCCGACTTCATGTGTTTTGCTGTGCCATTCCAGCCAGTCTGCCCAATACGCCCGTGGCCGGAAATAAACCCAGCGGTGATACCAACAATCGCTGTTGGGTGAGCGGCCATAATAGTGCGGAGCTTTAGGGGGAAAAAGCAGTAAATCGCCGGGATTGCTGTAAAACGTGTTTTCGCCATCAAAAATCTTACCCTGACCTTTAATGGTCAGATTCAGAATGTAGCCTTTCATGCCGCCCGGCCGGTCGATAAAGAAATCGAGTGGTCCGTCTGCCAGAATCGGGGTTAATCCCGCGACCAGGTAGGCGTTAAACGTATAGCCTGGCAACAATGGATTGGGTTGCGGTTCCTGAACCATTCGATGGTACATATAGCCTCCTTGGAGCCCTACGCTGTTTTTGGTCTATAAACTCATCCTGCTTGTTTCAGTTTATCGGGCAGATTTCACGCCGCCCGATAGTCGTGACAAAATTGTGAGCCAGAGAGTATTTTTTATGGATTTTTCTGTCGTCAGCGCGTTTATACCGTCCGCTTAGCGAGCTGTTTGTAACGGTCGAAGATCACTGCTGCCAGCAGAATCAAACCACGAACAACGTACTGGGAGAACGGTGAAATGTTCAGCAGGTTCATGGCATTTTCCACTGTACCGAGAATCAAGACACCGGCAATCACATAGGAAATCTTACCGATACCGCCTTTGAGTGATACCCCACCCAGCACACAGGCTGAAATAACAATCAGTTCATAGCCAATCGACGTCATCGGCTGGCCACTGGTCATACGCGAGGCCAAAATGATCCCTGCCGCGGCTGAGACTAATCCTGACAAGACAAAGATAATAATTTTGGTGCGCACAACCGGTACCCCAGCCAAACGTGCCGCATCTTCATTACCACCAATCGCCAAGGTATTACGGCCAAAAGTCGTTTTATTCAACAGAAAACCAAAGAGAGCCAGACAAGCGATGGTTATCCAAATGGGCGCAGGCAAACCCAGCCAGTTGGTGTAGCCTAGCGCAAAGAAACGTTCGTCTTCGATACCCACGGCTTTACCATCAGAAATGATGTAGGCCAAGCCGCGGACAATCTGCATGGTAGCCAATGTGGTGATCAAGGCGTTGATCTTCAAACGCGCAATCACAAAACCGTTAATCAAGCCACAGGCGGCCCCCAGTAACAGACCTGCGCCCACACCCAGCCACAGGCTTTCACTCATATTTATCACGACAGCGGTAGTGACACCGGCGCATGCAATGACCGAGGCGACGGATAAGTCAAAGTCACCGGATGCCAGACAGAACAACATCCCACAAGCCACCATCCCTGACATCGAGATAGCCAGCCCTAACCCTTTCATATTGATGAAGGAGCCAAAATTAGGCACAAAGATGATGCAGCCAATAAAGACCACCGCAAAGACCACCAGCATGCCGTAACTGTCCCAGATGCGAGATAAGCCTAAGCCGCCTTTAGCTGGCGCATCCTGTGGCGGTTGTGAGGGTGACGAATTTGATGCCGGATTCTTCTTATCAGAATTCAACGTAACGCTGGACATGGTTTACTCCTTAATCAGGCAACCGCAGGCGCGGCATCAGTAGCAATATTCGGGGTGCGGAGCATCGCTAAACTTAGCGCTTGCTCTTCAGTGGCATAACCGTGGTCTAACTCGCCGGAAATCGCCCCTTCACGCATCACCACGATCCGGTCAGCCAGCCCGAGCACTTCGGGCAAATCACTGGAGGCAAACAACACGGCAATACCTTGCTTCGCCAGTTGATAAATAACGTTGTAAATTTCGTGCTTAGCCCCAACGTCGATGCCCCGTGTCGGTTCATCCAACAAGATCACTTTCATATCTTCGGATAACCAACGGCCTAATATGGCTTTCTGCTGATTCCCCCCCGATAGATTCATAATCAACTGATGAGCACCTGGCGTTTTGATATTCAGTGACTCAATACGTAATGCCGCATTCTCCCGCTCCCAGCGGTTATTGATCAGACAACCCGCCGTCAATGTTTTGCGTCGAGCACTGATATTGATATTGTCTTGCACCGAATGGACGGGAATGATGCCGTCTGCTTTGCGATCTTCAGGGCACAGCATGATACCGGCCGTGATAGCGTCAATGGGCGATCGAATCGAGATGGGTTTGCCATCCAGTAATACCTGCCCACTGGTCAATTTTGTGCCGCCAAATACCCCTTTCAGTAACTCACTGCGACCCGCACCGACCAAACCAAACAGACCCACAATCTCGCCTTGATGCACCGTCAGATTGATGGGGGATTTCACGCCAATGGCTTTGACGTCTTGTAATGTCAGGCGCGCAGCACCTCGCTCACGTGGCTGATAACCGTAGATATCGCCCAGATTACGCCCGACCATGGCTTGCACCAGCGAATCATTATTGACCTGAGCCATATCATCAAAAGTGCGTACATAGCGGCCATCTTTGAAGACGGTAATGGCATCACTTAAGGCAAAAATCTCTTCCATCCGGTGGGATACATATAAAATGACCCGCCCTTCAGCGCGTAGCTCGCGGATCACTCTGAACAATTGTTCGATTTCACGCGCCGACAGCGAACTGGTCGGTTCATCAAAAGCAATAATTTTGGCATTTCGGGCCAGCGCTTTGGCAATTTCTACCATCTGCCATTGGCCAATAGAGAGATATTTCAGTGGCGTATCGGGATCAATATCCAATCCTAAATGTGCCAACTGTATGCTGGACTCATAACGCAGCAATTTGCGATCAACCATGCCCATTTTGGTGGGCAATTGACCCAAATAGATATTTTCAGCCACCGTCATTTCCGGAACCAAATGCAGCTCCTGATAGATGATAGCGACGCCGGCATCAAGCGCCTCAGTGGTATTGGTAAAATTAACCGTTTTGCCTTTAATGCGGATCTCGCCTTGCGTTGGCGTGTAATTGCCACTGAGAATTTTCAGCAAGGTGGATTTACCCGCACCATTCTCACCCATCAGTGCGTGGATCTGGCCCGCCTGACACGTGAAACTAATATCATCCAGCGCTTGAACACCGGGGAAACTTTTTCCGATGCCACAAAAGGCCAAATAAGGTGACTGCTCGGCTTCCAGCTCGGCTTGTAACGCAGAATGGAGTGCTGACATGATGGCTTCCTTATAAAGTGGGGTTGCACTGGGGGTAAGCCACGCCTACCCCCAGTGCGCCATTGCGCATAGCAGAATTACATCAGGCCTTTCTTCTCTAACTCAGTTTTGAAATTATCCCGAGTGATCAGCACCACATCGGTGACTTCGGTAAATTTCGCCGGTTCGACATCTTTGGTTACCCAGTCGTGCAGCATCTGGATACTTTTGTAACCATGGATATCTGGGCTAGGTAACAGGGAACCGTAGAAGCCGGTCGCTTGGCCTTTGGACAGTTCGCTGACGGCATCCACACCATTGATACCAATACCGATGACATTCGGTGCTTTAAAGCCCTGACCTTCTGTTGCTCGCACACCACCCAACACGGTGTTGTCGTTCATACCCACGATCAGCCAGTTTTTCACTTCAGGATGCTGTACTAACATGGAGTTGGCGGCATCAAATGCGCCGGGGATATCATTGGATTTCGTCGGAACTTTATAGATCTGTTTCTCTGGGAAGCCCGCCGCTTTCAGCGCATCCATTGAGCCCGTAGTGCGACGGCGTGCTGTGTCCAACTCATCAGAGGTAATGGCCATCACAGCGGTTTCACCCGGCTGCCAACCACGATTATTCATTTCTTTCCACAATTCTTGCCCTTGGCGTTCACCAATTTTGGTCGCGGCCATCATCACTAACGGCACGCTTTCCATCGGTTTGCCTTTGGCATTCACAAATTGATCGTCAACCGCGATGACTTTCAAGTTATAGCTGCGCGCCTTAGCTTCAATGGCTGGCCCTAATTTCGGGTCTGGTGTACAGATAACGAAGCCTTTCGCGCCACTGGCCGCCAGACTATCAATTGCATTTAGCGTCTTCTCACCATCGGGCACTGCAATCTTTATCACTTCAAAACCTAAGTCCTTACCGGCTTTATCCGCGAATTTCCATTCGGTCTGGAACCAGGGCTCTTCAGGTTGCTTTACCAGAAAGCCTAACTTCATGCTCTCGGCAATAGCTGAATGTGACATAACGGCCGCTAACCCAACTACCGCCAGCGCCTTAGTTAATTTATGCATAGTGTTCTCCGGACTGTTTTTGTAGGAAGAGACATTTTTTGTTTATTTATTCGTCAAGAATTCAATTCTGACGATTTTTAGTGGAAACGTTATCAATCATGTTTTTTCGTTTCCTCAAGGCTAAATGCTTTATTAAAAGCCAGATAACCTCGCCATACCCGGTAAGACGATGACAGTTTTAGCGTGATTTATGCTTTGGAATGTAGAGCGCTATCACATCCGGAGATTACAGTTTATTTATCCATATATTCAGCAAATTTAACCTCTCTCTAACTTTTGACTGACATCACAAAAACGCTGTAGGAAGCAGAAAAGTGCATACTTCCAGCTATCTACTCCTCACCGCTTGCTTGCACACACTTCTATCTTTGATAGCAATCAATAGGCTATTGCCAATCAATCCTCGTGTTCTGCAATCATTAGGAGCAACCACTTATGACAGGCGACGTTATCTCGGCAGAGAGTGCCATTTCGGCAAATAAGGCTATCTCCCTCGGCCTAGATTTTGGCAGCGATTCCGTCCGGGTATTGGCGGTAGACTGTCAACATGGCACCGAGATCGATACCGAAGTTGTCTACTACCCACGCTGGCAGCAAGGACTCTATTCTCAGGCGGCTCAAAACCAATTTCGCCATCATCCCCTTGACTACATAGAAGCCATGGAGCAAGCCATTCGTCAGGTGGTCGGCCGCTTGTCAGCAGAACAGCGTCAACAGATTGTAGGAATTGGGGTGGATACCACCGGCTCAACACCGGCACCGATTGATGCGCAAGGTCGGGTCTTAGCATTACGCCCTGATTTTGCCGATAACCCCAATGCGATGTTTGTCTTGTGGAAAGACCACACAGCAATTGAAGAAGCGGAAGAAATCAACCGTCTATGCCGCAGTGGTGAATTTGCGGATTATTCGCGCTATATCGGCGGTGTTTATTCTTCCGAATGGTTCTGGGCAAAAATTCTGCATGTCACGCGTGCTGATGCGGCGGTGCGTGAAGCGGCTGTATCTTGGATTGAACTCTGTGATTGGGTTCCAGCATTGTTATCAGGCACTACGGCGCCACAGGATATCCAACGGGGCCGTTGTAGCGCGGGACATAAAAGTTTGTGGCACCCATCATGGGGAGGATTACCGCCACGGGAGTTTTTAGCCGCACTGGACACTAGTCTGGTGAACGACCTTGAATACCCCATGTTTACCGATACCTATACTGCCGAACGTCCTGTGGGGTTAATTACTGCTGAATGGGCTGAACGTCTCGGGGCCACCGTGATCATTTCTGGCGGTGCATTTGATTGCCATATGGGCGCTGTCGGTGCGGGTGCTCAGCCTTATACCTTGGTTAAAGTCATCGGCACCTCCACCTGCGATATTTTGATTGCTGATGAAAAGTTGGTAGGTGATCGTGCTATTGCGGGCATCTGCGGGCAGGTCGAAGGCAGCGTCGTGCCCGGTTGGATAGGTATGGAGGCTGGTCAATCTGCCTTCGGTGATATGTATGCTTGGTTCAGTCGTCTGCTGAGTTGGCCATTACACCAAGTCGCCTTGGCACAGCCCGAATTGCAACCACAGCTAAAACAAATTGAATCTACTCTATTGGCCTCACTGACGGCTGAATGGGCGAAAAATCCCTCCCTTGATCACCTCCCAGTGGTACTGGATTGGTTTAATGGTCGCCGCACCCCTAATGCAAATCAGCGCCTAAAAGGAGTCATTACCGATCTGAATTTGGGTACCGATGCCCCCACTCTGTTTGGCGGGTTCATCGCCGCGACAGCATTTGGGGCGCGTGCCATTATGGAATGCTTTGAACAACAAGATATCCCCGTCGAGAACGTGCTGGCCTTAGGCGGCATTGCGCGTAAATCTCCGGTTATCATGCAAGTTTGTGCCGATGTGATGAACCGCCCGCTGCAAATAGTGGCCTCGGATCAATGCTGTGCACTTGGTGCCGCTATTTTTGCCGCGGTTGCCGCAGGCGTGTTTGATGATGTGCCAACAGCACAGCGCCATATGGCTTGTCAGATTGAACGTACCCTGACTCCAAATGCCGAGCAAGTTGCCCGTTATCAGCAGCTTTATCAACGTTACCAGCAGTGGTGTTTGTCCGCCGAACCCCATTACGCACCGATCAACTGATCTTGATGGTTAACCTTATCTATTTTTAATTGGAGTATCAGATGGACATATTCAAACAATCAGAAGTGTGGTTCGTCATCGGCAGCCAAAACCTCTATGGTCCTAAAACACTGCAACAAGTGATGGATCATGCCCATCAGGTCGTCAATAGCCTCAACAGCGAAGCAGACTTACCCCTCAGACTGGTGCTGAAACCTTTAGTGACCACACCCGATGAGATAACAGCACTGTGCCGCGAAGCTAACTTTAATACCGCCTGCGTCGGCGTGATGACTTGGCTACACACTTTCTCCCCAGCCAAAATGTGGATTGGTGGTCTGTCGATTCTGAATAAGCCCTTGTTGCAATTCCACACGCAGTTTAATGCACAGATCCCATGGGAAACCATGGATATGGACTTTATGAACCTGAACCAAACCGCCCATGGCGGCCGTGAGTTTGGTTTCATTGGCGCGCGTATGCGTAAGCAACATAGCGTGATCACCGGTCACTGGCAGGATAAAGAAGCTCATCAACGCATCGCGCAATGGATGCGTGTTGCGGCAGCTAAACAAGAAAGCCAACAACTCAAAGTGGCACGCTTTGGCGATAACATGCGTGAAGTTGCCGTCACGGATGGGGACAAAGTTGCCGCCCAAATCCAGTTTGGCTACAGCGTTAATGCTTATGGTATTGGTGATTTAGTCACGGTCGTCGATGCCGTTAGTCAGGCTGATATTGATACGCTGGTGGAAGAGTATGAAGCCACTTATCGCTTGACCGATGCCGTAAAATTGAACGGTAACAAACGCGAAAACTTGTTGGACGCTGCAAAAATTGAGCTAGGCATGAAGCGTTTCCTAGAGCAAGGTGGTTTTAAAGCCTTCACCACTAACTTTGAAAACCTCTACGGCCTGAAGCAGTTACCGGGATTAGCGGTACAGCGCTTAATGCAGCAAGGTTATGGGTTTGGCGGCGAAGGTGACTGGAAAACCGCAGCATTACTGCGCATCCTCAAAGTGATGGGAACGGGCCTGAAAGGCGGCACCTCATTTATGGAGGATTACACTTATAACTTCCAACCGGGTAATGATCTCGTGGTCGGCTCTCATATGCTGGAAGTCTGCCCGTCTATTGCCAAAGAAGAAAAACCGCTGCTGGACGTGCAACATTTGGGTATCGGCGGGAAAGCTGATCCGGCTCGTTTAATCTTCTCTACCCCTGCTGGCCCTGCGCTGAATGCCAGCTTAATCGATATGGGCGATCGTTTCCGGCTGTTGGTCAATATCGTTGAGACGGTTGAGCAGCCACATCCATTGCCTAAACTCCCAGTGGCACGCGCTATTTGGCAAGCTCAGCCTTCACTGGCCACCGCCGCCGAAGCTTGGATCATCGCGGGTGGCGCGCACCATACTGTTTTCTCGCAAGCTATTGGTGTCGACGAGTTGCGCCTGTATGCAGAAATGCATGGCATTGAGTTCCTGCTGATCGACAACGACACCACTCTGCCAGCATTCAAGAATGAAATCCGTTGGAATGAAGTGTATTACCATCTTAACAATCGTTAAGCGCACCGACATGTAACCTGTACGAGTGAACTTATTGTTTTCGATTAAACCAATTTTCTCGATATAACCAAGGGGCTTAACCGCCCCTTTTCTTTTTCTATCTCGTCGGCCATTCCCATTCAGGTATATTTTCTTGCTGCACGTGTGTTTCACTCCATTGCTTATCCAACAAGATTTGATTGCAGTGCGCTTCTTCCTGCAAGGCCCCCACCAGTTCTGCGGCATGTGAAACCACAATCACTTGCGTATGTCGTGCGGCCTGACCAATTAAACGAGCCAGTGGTTTGAGTAAATCAACATGCAGACTGATTTCTGGTTCATTCAGTATCATCATCTCTGGTGGTCGGGGTGATAATAGCGCCGCCACCAATAATAGGTACCGCAACGTGCCATCAGAAAGCTCTGCCACCTTAAGCGGCCGTAGTAAACCTTGCTGTGACAGTTGAATTTCAAAATTAGGCAGAATTTCTAATGTTGTCCCCGAGAAAGCATCTGCAATGGTGTGGTTTAAGGCGTCGGCATCCCCGATTTCTATGATGGTTTGCAATGCCGCCGCCAGATCCGAACCATCACTGGCCAGTACCGGCGTATAAGTGCCTATCTGCAATTGACGTGCAGGGGCATGTCGATCCGTGCGTAGATTGTCGTAGAAACGCCATGCACGCATCCGCTCGCGCATGAGTAGGATCTCAGGTGCATCTCGAGGGTCGGTACTGTGCGTCATGATACTGTCATGAGCGGCTAACCCATGGTAAGCCTCACGCCAACTGCCGCGTTCATCGCGAACCCGTACACGCGGGCCGCGACGCTCAGCAAAAAGGGTGTTATGAGTGAGAATATTGCCACACCACAAACTTTCAATTTTGATTTCTGGATCTCGGGCAAAATAGGAGCGACGCGGGGGCGGTAACCCAAGATCAATGGCGTAACCGTAATCGTCACCCGCGAAACCCAATTTAAGACTAACAGGATGATGCCTGACCGTGCCTTGGATCGGTTGCTCTCCCAATTTCATGGCCTTGGAAAAAGACTCAGGCCCGGCCCAAAGCGTGGATTGCAACCCTCCCTCTGCCGCTAGCGACTGAATCACCTGCCCTTGACCAATGTCAGACAGCAATCTTAGTGCGCGATAAAGGCTAGATTTACCGCTGCCATTAGCACCGGTAATTACATTTAATTGCCCTAATTCCAGTACCACGTCACGCAAAGAACGGTAACCCGAGATGGCAAGTCGAGTAATCATAAGTCCCCTTTTTAATACGATAGATTCCGTTACAATCGACAACTGATGATATATACAGTACTCAATCATCATGTACGTTGTCTATCTCATGTTTAGGGGCTGCTGACGCTTTATTGCCTGACACGACATGTTATCCCGTTTGTAACTGCCATAAACGCGCGTAGACACCCTCTTGATCCACCAGCGCCTGATGACTGCCTTGTTCTAGCACTTGCCCCTCTTTTAAGACCAAAATGCGGTCACACTGACGTAAAGTGTTTAACCGATGGGCGATACAAATCACCGTGCGATTGCGGGTGATGACCGGCAATTGGCGCATAATGGCCGCCTCGGACTCATAATCTAAAGCGCTGGTGGCCTCATCAAGAATCAGGATTTTGGGGTCTGCCATGAGTGCTCTAGCGAGAGCGACACGCTGTCGTTGCCCGCCGGAAAGTAAACTGCCCTTTTCTCCAACCTGCGTTTGATAGCCTTGCGGCAGTGACATAATAAAATCATGCGCACCCGCTTGGCGGGCGACATGTTCAACCTGAGCGTCATCAGCGTTGGGGCGGCATTGGCAAATATTGTCTCTCAACGTGCCTGAGAACAGTACGCTATCTTGCAAGACTACACTCATTTGGCAACGTAATGCCGTGGCGTCGGTAATGGCTAAATCTTGCCCGTCCACCAGAATCTGCCCGTGCTGCGGGATATAGAGACGCTGTAGCAACTTGGTCAGCGTGGATTTTCCACAGCCTGACGGTCCTGTAATGCCGATAAATTCGCCGCCCACAATCTCCAAATTAAGATTCTGCAACACCTCAGCCGTATCGGGACGATAGCGAAAACGCACCTGTTTAAAGGTCAAACTTCCCGTCCGCTCATTGCCGGAGGATAATCCCGCACTGCCCGGTTCGGTCGGACAATCCAAGATAGTACCGATGCGTTTCAGAGCAACTTGTGTATGTTGGAAATCTTGCCAGATCTGCGCCAAACGCAGGATGGGTTGGGTGACATAACCTGAAAACATCGTAAATGCGATGAATTGCCCTGGACTCAAATCACCGACCAAAACCAAATTCACGCCATACCAAAGTAAGATAGCTGACGTCACCTTATTGATCAGCGTAATGCCTTGCTCAGCCGTATTCGCTGTTCGCGCACAAGCAAAGGAAGCCCGAACGTAACCCGCTAATGATTGCCGCCAGCCCCGATTAAATTGATGCTCCGTTGCTGACGTTTTAATGGTCTCCAACCCGCTAATGGCTTCGGTCAAAAACGCAGTATTCTGCGCGCTGGCTTCATATTGCCGCTCAACACGCTGGCGTAAAACGCCTCCCACCGCCCACCAAAACAGCAGATAACACAGCAAAGAAAACAGTACGATCCACGTCAATTGGCTGCTGTAGCAAAACATCACCGCGATAAAAGTGCCGACAAAAATCAGGTCTAGCAGCATCGTTAAAGCGGATCCCGTTAAGAAGCTGCGGATCTGTTCCATTTCGCGGACTTTGGCGATCGTTTGCCCCGTTTGTTGCTCGCCAAAGTAGCTTAGTGGTAGCCCTAGCAAATGACGATAAAGGCGAGTATTGAGCTCAGCCCCCACACGACTGGATAGATGGGAGAACAACCACCCTCGTAAGAAGGTGTAACAGGGTTCAGCAATCGCCAATACAATCATGGCACTGCCAAGTACCATCAGACTCCCGACACCCCGACTGACGAGCACTTTGTCGATTACCGTTTCAAATAGCATGGGTGTGACCAGCAAAATGCCTTGCAGCAGTAACGACACTAAAATGATGTTACGGAGTTGGTGGCGATACTTGGCGATCACCGGAATGAACCAACTGAAGCCAAACGCGGTTTTCTTCTGCGTTTGTTGTTCTGCTTTTGCCAGCAATATAGCCTCACCTGACCACAGACTAGCCAGTTGCTGCTGGCTGACGGATTGCTTCTGGTGACTAGCTGCATTGTAAATGACCGCCCCATCTTCATTGAATGCCAGCAGCACGTACCACTGCGCACCATCCCTAAAGAGTATCGGTAGCGCTAAATTCCCCAAACGTTCAAATTGCTGGTATACCTTCCTCGCACGCAAACCAATCCAACCTGCGCAGCGACAGACAGCAATGCTATCTATTTTTTCGGATGTTAACCCCAACTGATGGGCCAATTGAGAGGGTTCTACAGCCAGATCAAAACACGCAGCGGCATGGGCTAACGCCGCCAAGGGTTGAATCGCCTGAGTTGACGTTGAACTCGTCATATCAACGCTCCCTCATGGCTTCGGATTGATATTGTTGCAGTGGGCTCAGCAAATAATCGATTACCCGCCGTTGGCCTGTTTTGATCTCCACACTGACGGCCATCCCTGCCGATAGCCGTACGGGTTTCCCTTCCACAATAAGCGTATCGCTATGCAACCGAATACGTGCTGGGAAGACTAACCCTAGCTGTTGATCCTCCATGGCATCACGGGAGACATGTTTGACGTCACCCGATAGCGTGCCAAATCGGGTGTAGGGGAAACTGTCGACTTTCACTTCTACCGCCTGCCCCGGCAATACAAAACCCACGTCTTTATTGAGTACCATGACATCCAGTTCCAACTGATGATCTTCGGGCACCAACACCATCAGCGGCTGAGCGGTCGTCACCACACCACCGAGCGTATGAACGGCCAATTGCTGTATCACTCCTGAGACTGGTGCGCGCAAGGTCTGTTGGCGCTGCTTTTCACTCAACTTGATCTGTTCCTGCTGCAATTGATTAATCACTTCATGGGCTTTATTTAATCGTTCTTGGTAGCTGCGTTTTTTTTCAGCCAAATAGTGCAAACGTGTCTGCGTTAAGTTGAGGTTCTTCGCCTCTAAAACGACTTGCTCACTTTGAAAACGGCTTGCTTCTGCCGTCGCGTTTAGCCATTCACGTTCTTGCACCAACAATTCGACTTCAGCAATCGATTTTGATTTGGCCAACGTTCGCAATGCTTGTAGACGTTGATGAATGTTTTTCATCAATGTCTTTTGGTTGGCGATATTGGCGATAGCGGCCTGTAGATGGGCTTGATTAACCACCTGCTCACTGTCCATACGGGACAACTCTGCATTCACTTCCTCATGCTCTTTCGCCAAAAGTGCCGTTGACATCTTAATCAAATCTTCAGGTGCTTCTACAGGGGAGATAAAGTGCGCCAGCGGGTCATCTGTCAGCAGTGCCACCATACGCGCGGCTTCTAGCAAGCGATGCATCAATTGTTTATTGATATTACTGAGCTCCGCATCAATACCGATCGGGTTCAACTCAATCAAGATCTGACCGGCTTCAACCCTGTCACCATCGCGAACATTAATGGCTGTCACGACACCGGGTTCTAGCGGTTGGATCACTTTCGAATGCTCAGAGACAATGGCTTTGCCATTTGCTGAAGCATGAATATCTAGCTTCCCAATAACCGACCATATCAACACCAGCAACAACGTCAGCATCAAAAACCATGCTGTACGCCGTGCAAGTGGGGCCACAGGTCGCTCCACGACATCTAGATAGGCAGGAAGAAAGTCGTATTCATCGCGGGGGCGATCAGCGGGGAAATGGCGCTGCCAGTAGCGCTTTAATCCGTTAATGAACGGCGAGTTAGCCAAAAACTGTATCAATTTCATTTTAATTCCTCATGGCTAAAATCAGCCTGTTGCAGCCAAAGCTGGGCATAGACGCCATTCAACGCCAGTAATTCATCATGATTAGCCAACTCAGTGATGCGCCCTTGGGTCATGACGCCAATACGATGGCAATGCCGAACGGTCGACAGCCGGTGAGCAATGGTGATAACGGTACGATTAGCAATAATGCTGGCCATGTTTTTCAATACTTCAGCTTGTGATTCATCATCCAAAGCGCTGGTCGCTTCGTCGAAAATTAACACGCGGGGATTGGCCATCAAGGTGCGAGCAATCGCGATACGCTGGCGTTGACCACCTGAAAGGGACGAACCGCCTTCTGACAGCACGGTGTCGTAGCCTAATGGCAAAGCCAGAATAAAGGCGTGCGCCCCTGCCAGTGATGCAACATTGACGACCTCACTGAGCGAGGCTGTGGGTCGCGAGTGAGCAATATTTTCACGCACGGTACGGTTGAACAGATAGCTTTCTTGCATGACAACGCCCACTTGGCGTCGCAAATATTCAGGCGAGAAATTCCCTAAAGAATAGCCATCAAGAGTAATGTTCCCTTGCTCCGCGACATAGAGTCGTTGCAACAACCGCGCCACAGTACTCTTGCCCGAACCTGACGGCCCTACCAACCCAATATGCTCACCTGCACGCAGAGAAAGTGAGAAGTCACGAAGTACGGGGTCTAGATCAGGGCGATAGCGGAAAAGCACATTTTTTAATGCGATATCACCACGGATGGGTTTGTCGCTAGGGGTGGCATCCACCGCTTGCTCAGCCGGTAAACTTAAAATGTCGGATATCAGCATCAAGCCAACTTGCGCTCGTATGCTCTGTTGCCATAAATCGACTAATTTACTCATTGGCATTAAGGCTTGGACAGCCAACATGTTAAAGGCAATCAGTTGCCCGATACTGAGCTGGACAGACATCACCTGATACGCCCCCACGACAATGACCACCGCACCGGCCACTTTTTGCAGTAACTGCGCCGTTTGGCTGCTGAGGTTTTGCAGGTTTTGCACCTGAAAATTCGCTTCAGCAAAATCACGAGTCTGTGTTTCCCAGCGTTGCTGCATTTGGGGTTCGAGCGCTAAACTTTTGACTGTCTCAACACCCGACACGGTTTCGGTTAAAAAGGCACCGTTTTGTGCCGCGCAGCAGCACAATACTTCTACTTTTTTTTGCAATGGCCGAGTGGTCAATACCGCTAATAAAAAATAAAGGGGCAGAACCCCCAATATGATCAACGTCAGTAACGGGGAAATACACCACATTACAATAAATAATATAAGGGTAAAGGCAACATCGACACAGAGTGTCAGCGCTGAACCCGTAATAAATTCACGAATATTATCGAGTTCTCGTACTCTAGCGACAATATTCCCGACATGACGCTGCTTAAAATAGCTTAAAGGTAATTTGATTAAATGCTTAAATAACTTACCCCCTAATAAAATATCAACCCTCGTAGTGGTATGAGCGAAAATATATTCTCGCAAAAACTTCAAGATAACTTCATACACCCCGACGACAATGAGGGTCGTAATTAACACATCCAGTGTAGTCAGCGCATGGTGGACGAGCACTTTATCCATGATAACTTGAAAGAAAAGTGGCGAGATCAATGCTAGAAACTGTAACAGCAGGGATAAGGCCAGCACTTGAGTTAACGACTTTCGATGTTGCCATAAAACGGGAATAAACCATCGGATATTAAAGCGTGACTGGCTACAATAAATAACCACCCCACTCCACATATCAGCAAGCTCTTGATATGTAATAATTTCAGGTTTATTACTCTCTGCGTGCTGTAATAAGACTTGTTTATCGTTAAACCGTGCCAATAAAATGAATCTGCCTCGCATATCACGAAAGGCTAGCGGCAACTGTTCAGGCTGAATATTTTTAAGTTGCTGTGTTTTGACTTTAAAACGTGCTGATGTGACACGAGAAAATTGAGTTAAATATTGCTGCAATGAAGCACGCGTGGCCATTGTCGTATGATCAATAACCGTATTTTGGCTAAACTCATCAGCCGTCTGCGAATTCAACCCCGCTAAACGGAGTAATCGCGCAGCGCAAACTAATGAAGAGTGAACATGGTTTTCCATAAATTGTATTACCACCTAAAGCATTAGGAATATCGGTCACCAAAAATATCAATACCGGACCCGCCGAATAATATATAGCGCCAATATCATAAAAGGTTTTTTCTATACGACTAGCGTCAGGTAAGAGTGTGTAATTCTTTATAATTAAAGAAATGTTGATTGAACTATTAGATAAGAATTAAATTCACGCTAGGAATAAGCAAGGTAACAATATTGGAAACGTATATTAATCGCTCTGTCTTTAAGCCAATGGACTAATAGCCATGGGTCACTTCACATTTATTGATTTATATCGTCAATGATGTACCACTTTGTGTGATAATTTCGCGGTGATTAATTGCCACTGAGGTTGGCTCCTGCCGTATTATCACTGATAACAGGACTTTTTCTCGCCATGACACCGACACTATCCTCTACTGCCGATGACCGATGCCCTATCCCTGCTCGCACCCCTGATACTCCGCTATTACCCATCCAACAGATTGCGCAGCAACTTGGCCTGTCGGAAGAAGCCTTAATCCCTTATGGCCATCATATGGCAAAAGTCGATATCAAAGCCTTACGGGCGGATGCCCCACAAGGTAAGCTCATTTTGGTTTCCAGTATTACGCCCACCCCCTTTGGTGAAGGCAAAACCGTCACCACGATTGGTTTAAGCCAAGGCATTAATCTGTTGGGCCATCGTGGCGTGGCGTGTATCCGCCAGCCTAGCCTCGGCCCTGTTTTTGGTGTTAAAGGGGGGGCCGCAGGTGGTGGTGCTGCACAAGTTGTACCGATGGAGAAACTGAATCTGCATTTAACGGGCGATATACATGCCATCAGCGCGGCACATAATCTGGCCGCCGCCGCACTGGATGCTCGCATGTACCATGAGCAGCGATTGGGCCAATCCTTTAGTCAAAATACCGGTTTACCCTTACTAGAGATTGATTCAAAACACATTCTGTGGCCGCGAGTCGTTGATCATAACGATCGTGCGCTACGCCATATTCGTGTGGGGATCGGGGGGAGTATCAATGGAGTCGAACGCGAAGATCATGTCGAAATAACGGCAGCATCGGAGTTGATGGCTATTTTGGCATTATCTGAAAGTTTGCAAGATATGCGCCAACGTATTGGTCGCATTATTTTGGCTCACTCAATCACGGGTCAAGCGATTACCGCCGAAGATTTGGGGGTTGCGGGGGCCATGACCGCCTTGATGAAAGAGGCCATTCACCCAACCCTCATGCAAACGAGCGAACAGACACCGGTGTTAATCCATGCAGGGCCATTTGCCAATATCGCGCACGGTAACTCCTCCGTGCTCGCAGACCGGCTAGGATTGCAATTGGCCGATTACGTGGTGACCGAGGCGGGTTTTGGTTCTGACATGGGGATGGAGAAATTCTTTAACATCAAGTATCGCCAATCAGGTCTAGCCCCCGCTTGCGTGGTATTAGTGGCAACATTGCGTAGCTTGAAAGCGAACAGTGGTGCTTTTGATATCAAACCGGGCCAACCTCTGCCAGTCGCGATCTTCACAGAGAACATTCCGTTACTCAATGAAGGTTGTGCCAACCTGAAATGGCACATTGAACACGCCAAAAGCTATGGCTTACCGGTTGTGGTAGCGGTAAACCGTTTCCCTGACGACAGTGCTGCAGAATTGACATTCTTAGCCGACTTTGCGCTCTCTGCTGGCGCTTATGCCTGCGAATTTAGCGACGCTTTCGCCAAAGGCGGGTCAGGAACACTCGCATTAGCTCAACAGGTGATCAATGCCTGCGAGCAATCAGTATTCCCTCTGCTGCCTTATTCAGATAGCGCGACATTAGAACAAAAGATCGAAATTTTGGCGCAACGTTATGGCGCACGAGAAATTCGTTTTACCCCTGAGGCCCGCCAACAGCTTGATGAGATAACCACCGCCGGTTTTGGTCATTTACCACTGTGCATGGCCAAAACACCGTTGTCGATAAGTGCCGATGCCAATTTGAAAAATGTCCCCCGTGATTTTGTGCTACCCATCACCGCCTGCGCGGTATCGGCCGGTGCGGGCTTTGTCCGTATCTATGCCGGTAACATTATGACCATGCCTGGTTTGGGTGCTCAGCCAGGATATACCCATATTGATATAGATGACGAAGGGCATATTTGCGGGTTAAGCTAGCGCTATTCAAAGGGGATGATAGCTCACGAGCTATCATCCCTAACCAAAATAGATCAAAAGGGTCACCATGTCTCAACCACAGGAATATCAACGTATTGGGGGCTGGTTATTGGCTCCGCTGGCTTATCTCATCGTGACGCTACTCAGTGCCACGTTAATGCTGGCACTTTATGGTATGGCGATCTTCTCGCCGGAATCGAGAGAATACTTGGTGACCAACTCGCAAGCGTTTACGCTGCAATGGTATTTTTCCGTCGTCACCACGCTCCTGATGTGGGTCTACACGGTCTGGGTTATCTGGCTGTTTTGCAGTCGCTCTCGCCGCTTTGTAAAATGGTTTATTCTGTGGTTACTCGTCACCGTATTATTAGCGCTAAAAGCCTTCGCTTTCTCACCAATCACTGATGATATTGCCCTGCGCGCGCTCAGTTGGCCTCTGTTAGCCGCGGCGATATTTGTCCCTTATATCAAGCGTTCTCAACGGGTGAAAATGACTTTCACTGAAAATTAAGGGAGAAACGCACGTTTTCCCCCTAAAAAGTGGGGAAAATCGTAATAACCCTGCACTTCATCTGTTGTCGTCAGGCCGCCAATTTTGGATAATAGGCGGCTTTTATTTTTTTAGGTTCCGCAATGACTGAATACCTGCTCCTGTTTATCGGCACCGTGCTGGTGAACAACTTCGTTCTGGTCAAATTTCTTGGCCTATGCCCATTTATGGGAGTTTCCAAAAAACTGGAGACGGCTATTGGTATGGGGCTGGCGACCACTTTTGTGCTGACATTAGCCTCGGTTTGCGCTTGGATGGTGAACAGTTTTATTTTGCTGCCCCTCGGGCTGGTCTATTTGCGGACGCTGGCATTCATTTTAGTTATCGCAGTTGTGGTGCAATTCACTGAACTGGTGGTGCGGAAAACCAGCCCAGCGCTTTATCGCTTACTGGGCATCTTTTTACCGCTGATCACCACGAACTGCGCGGTATTAGGTGTGGCGTTGCTCAACGTGAATCAATCTCATAATTTCATGCAATCGGCGGTCTATGGTTTCAGTGCTGCTGCCGGTTTCTCTCTGGTCATGGTGCTGTTCGCCGCGATCCGTGAACGGTTGGCCGTGGCCGACGTTCCTGCGCCCTTTCGCGGTTCTTCTATCGCCTTGATTACCGCCGGACTCATGTCGCTAGCCTTTATGGGCTTCACTGGATTGGTGAAGTTCTAATGATGTCGTTATGGATTGCCATTGGTGCATTGAGTACATTGGCGCTGGTTTCAGGCGTTGTACTGGGCTTTGCTGCTCGCCGTTTTCAGGTCGAGAGTGACCCCGTGGTTGAACAAGTCGATGCCATTCTGCCCCAAAGTCAGTGCGGCCAATGCGGCTATCCTGGTTGTCGTCCTTACGCTGAAGCCGTTTCCAGCGGCGGCGAAAAAATCAATAAATGCGCACCGGGTGGCGAGCAAGTGATGCTCAAACTGGCCGAATTACTGGCCGTCGAGCCACAGCCTTTGGATGGCGATGAGGCCGCAGCCCACCCGCAGCGGAAAGTAGCCTTTATCGATGAGGCCAACTGCATCGGTTGTACCAAATGCATTCAAGCATGCCCCGTTGATGCCATTGTTGGTGCTACACGCGCCATGCATACCGTCTTACCCGATCTTTGTACCGGCTGTGATCTATGCGTCTCCCCTTGCCCAACTGATTGCATTGAAATGATCCCTGTAGCAGCAACGACAGCTAACTGGAAATGGGACCTGAGCACCATTCCGGTCACCAACTTGCCTCCTCAGTTAGTTGCCTCACAGATGATTCCGGTGAAAATGATAGATGTGGAGCAACATGTTTAAGCTGTTTACTTCCCGCCAACGCGACAACATTTGGGATTTTGACGGCGGTATTCATCCCCCTGAAATGAAGTTGCAATCAAGCACGGTGCCGATGCGCATTGCGCCTTTGCCTGAGCAGATGATCATTCCTTTGCAACAACATCTTGGGCCTGAGGGTGAATTGTGCGTTAGCGCAGGTCAGCATGTCTTAAAGGGGCAACCGCTAACCGTTGGCCGTGGCCGAACAGTCCCTGTTCATGCGCCAACATCAGGTACCATCACCGCCATTGCACCCCATATCACTGCACATCCCTCAGGTCTGGCAGAACTTTGCGTGCACCTCACTCCCGATGGCGAGGACAATTGGCGGAAACAGCAACCCTGGGTTGACTACCTACAGCGGGACAAAGTCACCCTATTGGACCGTATTCATCAAGCTGGGATTGCGGGGCTAGGCGGTGCAGGTTTCCCTACCGCGAGCAAATTACAAAGTGGTTTGAATAGCGTCACTACATTGATTATCAACGCAGCCGAATGTGAACCTTATATCACGGCTGATGACAAATTAATGCAAGACCATGCCGATGAAGTGATTGCGGGAACCAAAATTCTCATGCACTTACTGCAACCACAGCAAGTGCTGATTGGCATTGAAGATAATAAGCCAGAAGCCATCAAAGCATTACAACAAGCGCTACTCGATCACGATGATATTCAGTTGCGGGTCGTACCGACTAAATACCCCTCTGGCGGCGCGAAACAGCTCACCAAGATTTTGACCGGCAAAGAAGTCCCCTTTGGTCAACACTCTTCGTCCATCGGCGTGTTAATGCAAAACGTGGGGACAGTCGTCGCCATCAAACGAGCTATTATCGACGATGAGCCCTTAATTGAACGGGTGGTGACACTAACCGGTGATGCCTTATCGAAACCCGGTAATTTCTGGGCCAGAATCGGTACACCAGTGCTGCATTTGCTGAAACTAGCCGGATTCCAACCACAGAGTCAGCCAATGGTGGTTATGGGTGGCCCGCTCATGGGCTTTACCCTGCCCAGTTTAGATGTGCCAATCGTTAAAATCAGTAACTGCATTTTAGCGCCAGCAGAAGCCGAAATGGGGTTATCAGAACCAGAGCAATCCTGTATTCGCTGTGGTTTGTGCGTGGATGCCTGCCCAGCGGGTTTGCTGCCACAACAACTCTATTGGTTCAGTCGCGGCGAAGAGCATGAAAAAGCCCGCAACCATAATTTATTCGATTGTATTGAATGTGGTGCCTGCGCCTATGTTTGCCCAAGCAATATTCCGCTGGTGCAGTACTACCGTCAGGAAAAAGCTGAGATACGCGCGCTAGACCAAGAGAGTGCTCGCGCGGCTGAAGCTAAAGCACGTTTTGAGGCTAAACAAGCACGGCTGGCACGAGAGAAACTCGCCAGAGAGTTGCGCCACAAGCAAGCCGCTGTGAAATTAACGGATGCGGATCAGCAAACAGTAGAGGCTGCTGTTAGCCGATTAGCACGGCAAACCAACGACACAGATGCTGCCATCACAGTGACGGCTGGGCAGACACCGGATAATAGCGCGGTGATTGCAGCCCGTGAGGCCCGTAAAGCACAAGCGAGAGCGCGTCAGGCTGAAAAGCAAAACGCTATCGCAGTTGAAACGCCCACCGAGGCAGTTGATCCACGCCAAGCCGCGGTTGCTGCGGCCATTGCCAGAGTGAAAGCCAAAAAAGCCGTGCAAACTGGAGCCGCGCCAGTGGTCGAGCATCAACAAGCTGAAGAGTTACAAGAAGACCCGCGCAAAGCCGCGGTTGCTGCGGCCATTGCCAGAGTGAAAGCTAAAAAAGCAGCACAAGCTGAAGCCGCGCCAGTGGTTGAGCACCAGCAAGCTGAAGAGTTACAAGAAGACCCGCGCAAAGCCGCGGTTGCTGCGGCCATTGCTAGAGTGAAAGCTAAAAAAGCGGCACAAGCTGTTAATCCAGACTAATACAGGCTAAATGGCGCGCTGCCGTACACCAACGGCAGCGTATTAACGCACTGACATGAGATAGCGATAACTACACGCGATATCCCGCATTTTCGATTCGGCATGGCAACTGTCTATCTCAATCACTTCCATTTCAACTCCACCGCCAAACTCTTCACGCAATTTGGGCAAAACAGCGTTAAAAAGATACGTCGAAAACTTCACGCATTCCTTGGCACTGCCTTGATGAGATATCGACAAAAACTCACCCGCAGGGATAGCGATATTATCGATTTCACGGTGCCCTTGAATTTCATGACGCTTGTCTTTATCAATTGCCGTCGAATACTCCAAGCTGTTCTGCTCTTGCTGACACGACTGAGCATTAAACAAGGAATACACTCGCTGGCATGAGAAGTTAATTTCCTTGAAGAAATCGAGCAGAATCTCATCTTTCATCGCCATAAAAGAAGAGTGCTGACCACTACAATGATTGTGCTCATCAAAATCCAACCGGCGTGTAAAACCCACTAATTCTTTCTCAGGCAGAGTTACCCTATTGATTTTCGGCGTGTAATGCTCATAGAAACCAAAACGAGGGATCATCCCCTGCACATCCCAATGCTCCATCTGACGAAAGTTATTGGGTGTCGTGCCGAAACGCTTTTTAAACGTGCGGGTAAAGGTTTGTTGCGAGTCAAAACCCAGCTCATCAGAGATCTCAATGATGGGTCGGCGTGAAATTCGCAAGGCAACGGCGGCCCGAGTTAAAACCCGCCCACGTATATAGGAGGCTAATTGTAACCCCACAATACTTTTAAATTTGCGTTGCAGATGCCATTTTGAATATCCAGAAATCTTAGCTACATCGTCCAATGTCGGACGTTTCTCTAAATTGATTTCGATCCATTCAATTAACTCTTCAATAAATAATATGTCTTCGTTCATCATTTCATTATTCTTTAAATATATAATCTAATGCATACTACATTAATCTATCATTATGCCAATGCTTTTCTTTTGACGAAATCAATGCGTTAATAAATCGTTAATTTACAGTTGATTGCCCTGTGTAATCACAGTAGTTATCCTCAATAAAACAAAGAGATAAAGTTAATCCAAACACCTTCCACCTAATTATAAATGCGACTTTTATCAATTAACCTTAACTATTCTCTTGTTACTATCATGATATAAATTGCAAGTTAATTTTTATAAATTTAACTATTAATCACAAGCTATTCGTAACCTTATATTTCAGCTTAGAATCGATAATAACCCTATGATTAAGGCGTATTACACGCTGCTCGAATAGGGTAGAATGCGCAGCAATATTATTCCCCATAACGGCTAAGTGTATCGACGCCAGCAAGATGAGCTTGCTCGCACGGTGTTTGCGTTTGATAGCCCAGTTAAGCATTCGACATATGGTTGTAATTTCATGAAATTTAGGCCAGTAACACCCACTCAGCACCCTAGGTTGCAGATAGCCAGCTCCCCTTTTACACATAATCAACGGAGCACCAGTAACATCATGCTACTGGTGATCTTAGCCTGTATTCCGGGCATCATTGCCCAGACCTATTTCTTTGGTTATGGCAGCCTGATTCAAGTGGCTTTGGCGATGGTGACTGCCCTGCTGGCCGAAGGAGCAGTTTTACAGCTACGCAAACAGCCCGTGTTGACTCGTCTGCGAGATAACTCTGCCCTGCTGACCGGCTTGTTATTGGGGATAAGTCTGCCGCCTTTAGCGCCTTGGTGGATGATTGTATTAGGTACGATGTTCGCTATTGTTATCGCTAAACAGCTCTATGGCGGCTTGGGGCAAAACCCGTTTAACCCTGCCATGGTGGGCTATGTCGTCCTGCTGATTTCGTTCCCGGTGCAAATGACCAGTTGGTTGCCCCCGTTACCATTACAGGGCACACCAGTGGGCCTTTATGACAGTTTATTAACCATATTTACTGGCTACACCCACAGCGGTGCAAGTATGCATCAACTACAGATTGGCTTTGATGGTATCAGCCAAGCTACCCCACTTGATGGCTTCAAAACCGCATTGCGTTCGCAACCAGCCGAACAAATACTGCAACAACCTATCTTTGGTGGAACCTTGGCTGGCGTCGGTTGGCAATGGATTAACATCGGCTTCCTTGCCGGTGGTCTGTTGCTGTTATGGCGTAAAGCGATCCATTGGCACATTCCCGTGAGCTTCTTACTGGCATTAGCGGGTTGTGCTGCTATCAGTTGGTTCATTGCGCCACAGAGCTTTGCTTCGCCGATGTTCCATCTGTTTTCCGGTGCGACCATGTTAGGCGCTTTCTTCATTGCCACCGACCCTGTCAGCGCATCGACCACGCCCCGCGGTCGTCTGATTTTCGGGGCATTAATTGGTGTTTTGGTGTGGTTAATTCGCGTCTACGGCGGTTACCCCGATGGCGTCGCCTTTGCCGTATTACTCGCCAATATTACCGTTCCGTTGATCGACCACTATACCCAGCCAAGGGTTTATGGCCATGATCAATCCAGTCAGCGCAAGCCTTCGGATAAGAACAGCCGTGCAAATAAGTAAGGTGCCATTATGCTCAACACAATGAAACGTCACGGCATTACTCTGGCATTGTTTGCTGCAGGTGCCACGGGTTTGACCGCGGTAGTGAATGCCTTAACCGAAACGACTATCGCGCATCAAGCCGCTTTGCAACAAAAAGCGTTGCTCGATCAGGTGGTTCCGGCTGAGTATTACGATAATGACATGCAAGCAGAGTGTTACGTTGTCACTGATTCTGCGTTAGGTAATCTGGCCCCCCATCGTCTTTACTTAGCCCGTAAGGATAATAAACCGGTTGCCGTGGCCATTGAGACAACCGCGCCAGATGGTTATTCTGGTGCAATCCAATTATTAGTGGGCGCAGATTTTAAGGGCAATGTGCTCGGCAGCCGTGTGGTGGAACATCATGAAACACCGGGGCTGGGTGACAAAATCGAAGTACGCCTTTCTGATTGGATAACCCACTTCAGCGGTAAGCATGTTGATGGCGAGCAAGATAAGCGCTGGGCGGTCAAAAAGGACGGCGGCGACTTTGATCAATTCACCGGTGCCACCATTACACCAAGGGCAGTTGTTCGGGCGGTGAAAAATACAGCGCTGTATCTGGAAACCCTGCCAGCCAAGCTCGATAGCTTGCCGGTTTGTGGAGAGAATCAATGAGTGAAGCAAAAAATTTGCTAGCCCAAGGGCTATGGAAAAATAACTCCGCGTTGGTGCAATTGTTGGGGCTTTGCCCCCTGCTGGCCGTTTCATCGACGGCGACCAATGCGCTCGGTTTGGGGCTTGCTACCACCTTGGTACTGGTTTGCACCAATACAGCGGTATCGGCGCTGAGACGCTGGGTACCCAATGAAATCCGCATCCCGATTTACGTGATGATCATCGCATCAGTGGTCAGTACCGTCCAAATGCTGATTAACGCCTATGCCTTTGGTTTATATGAGTCACTAGGGATATTTATCCCATTGATTGTCACCAACTGCATTGTGATTGGTCGTGCGGAAGCCTACGCAGCTAAGAACCCTGTTGGCTTATCAGCGCTGGATGGTTTAGCGATGGGGCTGGGAGCAACCTGCGCGCTATTTGTTCTCGGTTCGCTGCGTGAAATTTTGGGTAACGGCACCTTGTTCGATGGCGCTGACATGTTATTAGGTAACTGGGCAAAAGTTTTACGCATTGAAGTGATGCATCTGGATAGCCCATTCCTGTTGGCGATGCTACCACCGGGTGCTTTCATCGGTTTGGGACTGTTGCTCGCCGGTAAATACGTTATTGATGAAAAAATGAAAGCGCGCAAAGCCCATGTGCAGGTCACGGCACCACAATCTCAAGATATTGCGGCAGGGAAAGCCTTATGAACAAAGAAAAACGCGTCGCCATTTTGACCCGTCTGCGGGATAACGACCCGCATCCAACCACTGAGTTGGTGTATACCTCTCCCTTTGAGTTACTGATTTCTGTGCTGCTTTCAGCACAAGCCACGGACGTCAGCGTGAATAAAGCCACGGCTAAGCTTTATCCGGTGGCGAACACCCCACAAGCTATACTGGATCTTGGGGTAGATGGCCTGAAGTCATACATTAAAACGATAGGCCTGTTTAATACCAAGGCCGAGAACGTGATTAAAACTTGCCGTATTTTGCTGGATAAACACAACGGCGAAGTACCAGAAGATCGCGCGGCGCTGGAAGCCTTGCCAGGTGTCGGTCGTAAAACCGCCAATGTGGTACTAAACACGGCATTTGGTTGGCCGACTATCGCGGTAGATACCCATATCTTTCGTGTCTGTAATCGCACCGGTTTTGCCCCCGGCAGTAATGTTGACCAAGTTGAAGCTAAGTTACTCAAGGTGGTTCCCGCTGAATTTAAGCTCGATTGCCACCACTGGTTAATACTTCATGGTCGCTACACCTGCATCGCTCGCAAACCGCGCTGCGGCTCGTGCATCATTGAGGATTTGTGTGAATTCAAAGATAAAGTTTATCCGACACATTAAATGCTAACAGTGGGATTCGATTGGATGCGTTAATACTCCCCTCCAGAAGAGTGACAAAACGGGTTTACGCCATGTGTTGTTTTGTCACTGCCTTAACACCGACTTAATACAGAGCATATCTGTGGCACATCATCATGAAATTTAAACCAGCCATAAAACCTTATACCGGCGCAGCGGGCGGTTGGGGTTCGCTTGAAGCAACGACCCGTTTTGTCTTGGATAGTCAGCAAGCGCTGAAAAACATTCGCAATTTGTTGCGTGTTAATCAGGTTAAGGGGTTTGACTGCCCTGGTTGTGCTTGGGGTGATGATAACCACAGCACCTTCAGCTTTTGTGAAAATGGTGCCAAGGCCGTAAGTTGGGAAGCGACTCGCAAGGCGGTAGAACCTGAGTTTTTTGCTGAGCATAGCCTGACGACGCTACGCCAACAGAGTGACTACTTTCTGGAATATCAAGGCCGCATTACTCATCCAATGCGCTATAACCCGCAAACTGACCGCTATCAGCCGATCAGTTGGGAAAGTGCGCTGGAGTTAATTGCCAAGCACATTAATGGGTTAGATAACCCAAATCAAATAGAGCTATACACCTCCGGTCGTGCCAGTAACGAAGCCTCTTACCTTTATCAGTTGTTTGGTCGCATGCTCGGGACCAATAACTTCCCTGACTGCTCAAATATGTGCCATGAAGCCAGCGGAACCGGGTTGAAACAAAGTATTGGTGTCGGTAAAGGCACCATCCGGATGCAAGATTTTGAGCAGGCAGATGCCATTTTTGTCTTCGGGCAGAATCCGGGAACCAACCATCCACGGATGTTACACAGCTTACGCCACGCTAAAGATCACGGCGCACGGATTGTCAGCTTCAATACCTTACATGAACGTGGTTTAGAGCGGTTTGCCGATCCGCAAAACCCCATTGAGATGTTGACACCAAAATCTTCACCGATCAGTTCAGCCTATTTTCAACCTAACCTTGGCGGGGATATGGCCGCAGTGCGAGGTATGGTCAAAGCGTTGCTGGAAACTCATCGTCAGCAGTTGCTGCAGGGCGATTCTGGCTTATTCGATCAGGCGTTTATTGCCGCGCACACTCAGGGAATTGATGATTATTTGGCTGCTGTTGATAACACGTCATGGGCGCAGATCATCCAGCAATCGGGCCTGAGTGAAGAGCAAATCCGCCATGCTGCTGGTATTTATCAGCACGCTGAACGCGTTATCCTGACTTGGGCCATGGGAATTACACAGCATAAACATTCAGTGATAACCGTACGGGAGCTCGCCAACCTGCAATTACTGTTTGGTCAGTTAGGTAAAGCTGGTGCGGGGTTATGCCCTGTTCGTGGGCACAGTAATGTGCAAGGTAACCGCACGATGGGGATTGATGAGAAGCCCTCGGCCGCGATGCTAAATCGTTTAGGCCAACACTTTGGTTTCACCCCGCCGCAAGCTGCCGGTCATAATACGGTCGAAGCATTGGAAGCCATGCTGCGTGGGGAAGTGAGAGTACTGATTGCCCTTGGCGGGAATCTGGCGGCAGCAGCGCCTGATACTGAGCGCACAGCGCAAGCGTTGCGTAATTGCGATCTGACGGTGCATATCAGCACTAAACTCAATCGTAGCCACCTCATCACGGGTGCCGACGCTTTAATTCTGCCGACATTAGGACGTACTGAGCGTGATATGCAAGCCACTGGCTCGCAGTTTATCACTGTCGAAGATTCGTTCAGTATGGTGCACGCTTCTGAAGGTGTGGGTAAACCGCTGGCAGAAACACAGCATTCAGAAACAGCCATTGTTTGTGGCATCGCGAATGCCGTTTTTGCCCATCAACCCATAGAAAACCAACGTCTTGACTGGCTGGCACTGGCGGATGATTACAATTTGATCCGTGACCATATTGCCGCCACATTGCCTGGTTTCGATGACTTCAACGCCCGTTGTGAACAACCGGGGGGCTTTTATTTGGGCAGTGCCGCCGCTGAAATGCGTTTTGCAACCCCCAGTGGTAAAGCGGAATTTTGCGCCGCCGCCCTACCCGATAGTTTGTTCCCACAAACGAATGGCCCAATAGCAGCCCCCTTTGTACTGCAAACATTACGCTCACACGACCAATACAATACGACGATTTATGGCCTCGACGATCGCTATCGTGGGGTCTACGGGCAACGGGAAGTTTTGTTTATCAACCCTGAGGATTTGGCCGAATTGGCATTAGAAGATGGTAGTTTGGTTGAAATTGAAACCCTGTGGAATGATGGCATCACCCGCAAAGTCAGTGGGTTCAAGCTGGTTAGCTATGATATTCCCCGTGGCAATCTGGCCGCCTATTACCCTGAAACCAACCCGCTGGTACCCTTATCCAGTTTTGGCGATGGCACCCATACTCCGACCTCTAAATCCGTACCGGTTACCGTCCGGCGCTGGCAACCACCACAATCACCCCGTATTGCCTGAATTTATTACCCTCTTCTGGCCCCAAATGGGGTCAGAAGGAAGGCCGCAGTTAGGCTGATAAATTCAGATGGGAATTTTCTCTCAGCATGATATGCCGCTTGCCCGACGGGGCTGATTCGCGTAAAACTGTCAGCCGGATTAAACCCACTCACTTGACCATTCACTGGACGCTATGTTTCAAGATAACCCGCTGCTGGCGCAGCTAAAACAGCAACTTCACACTCAGACCCCACGCGTCGAAGGCGTGGTAAAAGGGACTGAGAAAGGCTTTGGCTTTCTTGAGGTAGACGGGCAGAAAAGTTATTTTATTCCCCCGCCACAAATGAAGAAAGTGATGCATGGCGATAGGATCATTGCCACACTGCACACGGATAAAGATCGTGAAATTGTTGAGCCAGAAACACTGGTTGAGCCATTTTTAGCCCGTTTTGTCGGTCGCGTTCAACGTAAAGATGATCGCCTGTCTATTGTCCCTGACCACCCGCTGCTACGTGATGCCATCCAATGCCGTCCAGTGACTGAATTGCCACATGACTTCCAAAATGGTGACTGGGCAGTGGCCGAAATGCGCCGCCATCCCTTAAAAGGGGATCGGACCTTCCACGCTGACCTCACCGCATTCATCACTAATGGCGAAGATCATTTCGTGCCTTGGTGGGTCACCTTAGCGCGCCATAATCTGGAGCGTGAAGCCCCAGCGATGGTTGAATCCCCTCTGCATGATACTGACCTGCAGCGTGAAGATCTCACCGCCCTGAATTTTGTGACTATCGATAGCGCCAGCACTGAAGATATGGATGACGCATTGTATGTGGAAGACAACGGTGATGGTTCCCTGCTATTAACTATCGCTATTGCCGATCCGACTGCCTACGTCGATGAAAACAGTGAGTTGGATTTAATCGCGCGCAAACGTGCATTTACCAACTACCTACCGGGCTTTAACATCCCGATGTTGCCACGCAATTTATCCGATGACCTCTGTTCATTGCGACCTAATGAACGCCGTCCCGTATTGGTCTGTCGTGTCACCATCGCTGCTGATGGCGCTTTGGGTCACGACATTCGTTTCTCAGCGGCGTGGGTCGAGTCTAAAGCCAAACTGGTTTATGACGAAGTGTCTGACTGGCTGGATGGGCAAGGCGAATGGCAGCCGAAAACCCCTGAGATAGCACAGCAAATCACTTTGCTGAAGCAAGTTTGTGAAGCCCGTAGCCAATGGCGTCAGGCTAATGCGTTAGTCTTTAAAGACCGTCCAGACTACCGTTTCCTGCTGGGTGAAAAAGGCGAAGTGCTGGATATTATTGTTGAGCATCGTCGCATTGCGAACCGTATTGTTGAAGAGTGTATGATTGCCGCCAACGTCTGCGCGGCCCTAGCACTGCGAGATAACCTTGGTTTTGGTATTTATAACGTCCATACCGGATTCGATCCGGCATTGGTTGACCAAGCCGCGACCGTATTGCAAGCCAATGGGGTTGAAGCTGATCCACAGGCGCTGCTCACCCTGCCAGGTTTCTGCGAATTACGTCGCCACTTGGATGCGTTGCCGACTCAGTTCCTTGATAGCCGTATCCGCCGCTTCCAGACTTTTGCTGAAATCAGCACGGTTCCGGGTCCACACTTTGGATTGGGTCTTGAGGCTTACGCCACTTGGACCTCACCTATCCGTAAGTACGGTGATATGGTCAATCATCGTCTGCTAAAAGCCATTATTACTGGGCAGCAAGCAGAGAAACCGCAAGATGAAATCACCGTTCAATTGGCTGAGCGCCGTCGCCTGAATCGTATGGCTGAGCGCGATGTCGGTGATTGGCTATATGCCCGCTATCTGCAACCTCAGGCAGGCACGGATACGCGTTTCCCTGCTGAAATCATTGATGTTACCCGTGGCGGCCTACGAGTGCGATTGCTGGATAACGGCGCGGTGGCCTTTATTCCTGCACCCTTTATTCACGCCGTGCGTGATGAGATGGTGTGCAGTCAGGAAACTGGGACTGTACAGATTAACGGCGAGACGGTTTACAGCCAGAATGACAAGATTGAGGTTCGCATTGCTGAAGTACGCATGGAAACCCGCAATGTGGTTGCCCGCCCTGTTGTCTAGCCTTGCCCGCGACAAATAGTCATGTCGTAAAAGTCAACACAAGCCGTGGTGATGCAAAACATGCCACGGTTTTTTTGATCCCACTCTTTCAGATCACAACTTATTTCGCTCATTTATCTCTGCCTAACCTACCCATCGTCTTATTCCTACCCGCATAGCAATATGTAAAAAAGTACTACCAATTATTACGTAAAAACATTTACGCATCACATTTTTTACTTCCGCTACTTTTCTTTCACATTAAAGCTCCTATGTTAAGTGATCGTGAGATCACCCCCTACAAACGAAGGAGTCGTTACCCATGAAGAACGTCAAGACTGTCGTCATTTGGCTGACCGTGGCGTTAATAGGTGCATTTGCCTTTGCCATGCTAGCGCTGAGTCGAGGCGAGCATGTCAACGCTATCTGGCTAGTGATTGCAGCGGTAGCTTGTTACAGCATCGCCTACCGCTTTTATAGCCTATTTATTGCCAAGAATGTTTTTGAGCTCGATGATCGGCGTCTAACGCCGGCTGAGCGCCGTAATGATGGTTTGGATTATGTCCCGACCAATAAATGGGTGCTATTTGGTCACCATTTTGCTGCTATTGCGGGTGCAGGACCACTCGTTGGCCCTATTTTAGCGGCGCAGATGGGGTTCTTACCCGGGACTATCTGGATTCTGGTTGGGGTGATGATGGCCGGTGCGGTACAGGACTTCCTGATCCTGTTTATCTCCACCCGCCGCGATGGCCGTTCTCTGGGGGAAATGGCGAAACAAGAACTGGGTGCTTTTGCTGGCGTGATTACCATGTTGGGCGCATTGGGTGTGATGATTATCATCTTATCCGCATTGGCCTTGGTGGTCGTAAAAGCCTTAGCTGATAGCCCATGGGGTCTGTTTAGTATTGCCGCTACCATCCCCATAGCCCTGTTTATGGGCGTCTATATGCGCTTTATTCGCCCCGGTAAAATTGCCGAAGTGTCTATCATCGGTTTCGTACTGATGATGACCGCTATTATTTATGGCGGGAATATCGCAGCAGACCCTTACTGGGGACCGTTCTTCACCTTACACGGCACCACCTTGACATGGGTGCTGATTATCTATGGATTCATCGCGTCCGTGCTGCCGGTGTGGTTGTTGCTGGCTCCACGAGATTATTTATCCACCTTCCTAAAAATTGGGGTCATCATTGGTTTAGCCGTGGGCATTGTCTTTGCCATGCCTGAAATGAAGATGCCCGCCGTTTCACGCTTTATTGATGGTAGCGGGCCAGTATTCTCCGGCAGCTTGTTCCCGTTCCTGTTTATCACCATTGCCTGTGGCGCAATCTCAGGTTTCCATGCGTTGGTGGCCAGTGGCACAACCCCGAAATTGATTGAGCGCGAAAGTCATATTCGCTTTATCGGTTACGGCGCAATGCTGATGGAATCCTTTGTCGCCATTATGGCGCTCATCTGTGCGTCTGTTATCGACCCAGGTGTCTATTTCGCCATGAACTCACCGGCGGCATTAATTGGTAGCACGGTAGAAAGTGCCGCGTTAGCGATTAATAGTTGGGGATTTGTGGTCACACCTGAAACCTTAACGATGATCGCCCAAGATGTTGGTGAGAAGTCGATTCTGTCTCGTGCAGGTGGTGCACCGACCTTCGCCGTCGGGATGGCCCATATCATCAGCGAAGTGTTTAATAGCCGCCACATGATGGCCTTCTGGTATCACTTCGCCATTCTGTTTGAAGCGATGTTTATTCTGACTGCCGTCGATGCTGGGACCCGCGCCTGCCGCTTTATGGTGCAGGATTTGGTCGGGGTCGTCGTACCAAGCATGGCAAATAACCGCTCTTGGTTGGGTAACTTATCAGGCACCACGGTCGCCGTCGCCTGCTGGGGCTTCTTCGTTTATCAAGGTGTGGTTGACCCATTAGGTGGGATCAATACCTTGTGGCCACTGTTTGGTATTGGTAACCAGATGCTAGCATCAATGGCGCTGATTTTAGGGACTGTCGTCCTGTTTAAAATGAAGAAGCAACGCTATGCTTGGGTAACGATTGTGCCAACTGTCGGGCTGTTTATTACCTCGATGACCGCTGGCTGGCAAAAGATTTTCCATGAAAAACCAAGCATTGGCTTCTTGGCTCAAGCTCGGAAATTCTCTGCCGGTGTGGAGCAAGGGGTATTAATCGCGCCCGCCAAGAGCATTAAGGACATGGAAACTATCGTGTTTAACAACCAAATTAACGCCGCTTTATGTGCATTCTTCATGCTGGTGGCGGTAACCATGTTGATTTCATCCTTCTTTGTGGTGCGTCGCGCGTTGAAATCCAGCAAACCGACCACTCATGAAACTGAAATCGTATTCCGTGAGGAGACTGCCCGTGGCTAATGTTGGTTTACCTTTTCGCCCACAACCGACCACTGCACCGCGTATCATTACGCGCTGCATACCACTGGTGCCTGTCGTTGCTCATCCAACCCATTTTTGGGGTTGGGTGCGACTGATTGCCCAGCGTATAGCGCAGAGCTTTCGCCTGATGGTCGGCGTTCAGGATTACGGCAATTATGTGAACCATATGCGCCGTCACCACCCTGAAACACCCCCGATGAGTGAACGGGATTTTCACCGCTATTGTCTTGACGCTCGTTTCCCGAGCAAAGCAGGTAAATTGGGGAAATGCCCCTGTTAATGCCAAAGGGAGGTTAATTTCATCGATTGATGATTTGACCGAATTTGCAAATCAGTGACACCGTAACGCCCTGTTGATACTCCGCAGGGCGTTTTTATTGTTAGCTCAGAATGGCTGAACCAAACGCGCCTTGCCAGTCATGTTCAAACTGCTCTACTGCTGCTTTCACTGCTGGCGTGCTGATAAACTGCTCAGCCACATCCACAGGAATAGTGACTGACTGGCAACCCGCTAACAGGCAATCTAAAACTTGGCGTGGTGTCCGGAAACTGGCGGCCAGCACTTTTGCATTGGGTGCATGCAGGGTCAGCAATTGCTGTAACTCACGTACCATCGCAATGCCATCTCCCCCTTGCGCATCTAAGCGGTTAACGTAAGGCGCAACATACTCAGCCCCCGCTAATGCGGACAATAGCCCTTGCCCTGCACCATAAACTGCCGTGCCCAGCGTCGGGATTGACATCGCTTTCAACTTCTTAATCGCAGCGAGCCCTTCAGCAGTGGCGGGGACTTTAATCACTAAACCAGGGACGCGCTGCGACAATAATACCGCTTCAGAGACCATCAGCTCACTGTCGCTGGCTAAGACTTGGGCGAAAAGCTTGCCCGTGCCACCCAATGCGTCACGCAGTGCAGGTAATACTTCCCAGATAGGTTTGCCCGCTTTGGCTAAAATGCTGGGATTTGTGGTCACACCTTGCAATGGTAATACGCGTGCCAGCCGTTTTACTGCGGCCACATCTGCGGTGTCGAGATAAAGCTCCATAAAACCTCCGATTGGGATAAATTTAGCGTTCAAGTGAGTCTGAGAACCCATCTGAGCAAATAGATTGGTCAAGATTCATTGACAGTAATCATAAACTAATCGCCAATGAATAACGTGATCTCTATCAATTTACCTTCATTCGAAAGTTAAGTTAATTTCAAACGAAGAACCATTCACTACTACAATGTGATTCAATATCACTTTTACCTTATGACGACAGCGCATTGACCATGCTATTTAAGGTATTATTGTTCGACGATAACTTGTCACTATGATTGACAGCGTCCCTATTGAGTACATTTATCCCTCTGGAATGCCATGAACCCAAGACAACAGACAATTTTACAATTGGTCAATGACCGCCAACGTATTAGCGTCAATGAGTTAGCCCAAGCTACCCATGTCTCCGAGGTCACCATTCGCCAAGATCTCAACGTGCTGGAGAAAAGAGGTTTGCTCAAGCGCGTGCACGGTTCTGCTGCGGCACTTGAAAGTGATGACGTGGATGTCCGCATGATGACCCATTTCGCCACGAAGCAAAAAATGGCTCATTATGCCGCTTCATTAGTAAATGACGGTGAGACGGTGTTTATTGAAAGTGGGAGCAGCAATGCCCTACTGGCCCATCATTTAGCCCAACGCCCCGGGATTACCTTGGTCACGGTAAGCGGCTACATTGCGCGCCAATTAAAAGATTCTGCCTGCGAGGTCATCCTACTGGGGGGGATTTATCAGAAGAAAAGCGACAGTATGGTGGGTCCACTCACTCAACTTTGCCTGCGCCATGTCAATTTCAGTAAAGCATTTATTGGCATTGATGGTTACCAGATAGATGCAGGTTTTACGGGGCGCGACATGCTTCGGGCAGACGTTATCAATGCCGTGTTAGCGAAAGGCGCTGAAAATATTATTTTGGCTGATGCATCAAAATTTGGTCTCGTGCACCAGAACTCACTATCACCATTATCCTCAATCAGCCGAGTGATCACTGATAGCCGCCTACCGACAAATTATCAACAACAGCTCGTCGCACAAGATATTCAAGTCGATATCATTAGTGAATAAGTGGGTTGAATTCATCACTTCGCCATAATATTTAACGATTAACGGGGTCACACAGTGGCAGACATTACGTTCACGCGTGAACAAACACAGCGCATGGCGCGAAAGATCCAGCATTATTTGGAACAAGAGCACAGTATTGAACTGGAAGATTTTGATGCGGAGTTTTTACTGGAGTTTATTAGCCGCGAGTTGGGTGCGCACTATTACAATCAAGGCATCAATGATGCTATTGCCCAAGTCGAAGCCAAAATGTTAGACATCACAGATTCAGTGTTATGGCTGGAAAAACCCGTGCAAGACTGAGCACGGGTCGAATAAAGTTCACGTCATCACTGCCCGTAATAGGCGTTTTTCCCATGTTTACGCAGGTAATGCTTATCGAGCAACTGCGGTTGCATATCGCCTAATTGTGGGTTCAATTGGCGTGAGAAGATCCCCATATAGGCCAATTCTTCTAGCACCACCGCATTATGTACCGCGTTATCTGCACTGGTTCCCCAAGCAAAGGGCCCGTGAGAATTGACTAAAACCGCAGGCACATCTTCTGGCTTAATGCCTCGCTCATGAAACGTTTCGACGATCACATTGCCGGTTTCCCACTCGTAGCGACCCGCTATCTCTTCGGGGGTCATCTGGCGGGTACACGGAATGGTGCCATAAAAATAATCAGCGTGCGTCGTACCCCATGCAGGCAAATCCAGCCCGGCTTGCGACCAAATGGTGGCATGGCGAGAATGGGTATGAACAATGCCGCCAATTTGCGGAAAACGCTGGTAGAGCACTCGGTGAGTGTCGGTATCTGACGAGGGTTTTTTATTGCCCTCGACTACTTTACCGGTTTCCAACTCAACCACCACCATATCGTCCAGCGTCATGACATCATATTCCACGCCTGAAGGCTTGATGATCAGCAGACCACTTTGCCGATCAACGGCGCTGACATTACCCCAAGTGAATGTCACCAGATTATGGCGCGGGAGCGCCAAGTTAGCGGCAAGAACTTGCTGCTTCAGTTCGTTGAGCATCGTCATATCCTGATTAACTGAATTTGATTCATTTTCAGCGTCACAGGTCAGAACCGGTATGGGCGAAATCGCTATAAACTGCGTAAGGATCGGCTGGAAAGCGCAGTCTGCGAACTACGCATGTCTGACGGTAATATTTTATTCAAGGCAGACAATGGGTTAATTGTGCCTTTCGCCTCAGAAAACCCTTAAGTCATTCCCCTCAGCTAGCCAAATTAAGACTATTTACCTTTTAAATGATTTCAGGGCATTTATACTAGTTTCTATTGGTGACAAAAGGACTTTTCAGCATTAATCCCGAATTAATGCCTATATGGCGTTTTTTATTCTAAATACTCAAAAATTAGGACTGCAGCTAGAATTGATATAATGCCTATACTTAGTTAGGTAAGTTCAATTTGATACAGCTAGATGAGGATATATACATTCAAAGTGTATTGCCTGATCTATCCATACCAAGCTAACAGTCAGGAGAATAGCTATGATGATCAACAAACGATTTGCCACTGCGGCATTAGCGCTAACCCTCGCTTTTTCACTGTCCGCTTGTTCTAACATGTCAAAACGTGATCGTAATACCGCCATTGGTGCTGGTGCCGGTGCTGTAGGTGGTGCCGTGCTGACGGGGAGTACGTTAGGGACGTTAGGGGGAGCTGCTATTGGTGGGGTGATTGGCCATCAGGTCAGTAAATAACCTTATCCTTCGTACTTGACGTTGCAGGGGTGTTCGCGGCGTTTACTCACCCGAATCACTTACTGATGTAAGCTCACCGGGATGAGTTCACTTGCTGCCTACCTGCAACGCCAATTACTTTGGGTAAACGGAAAAAACTTTGGATAAACGTAAAAGTCGCTGACATACCGCGTTTACATAATAAAGACCGTCTATTTATTCTCTACAGAATTACCTCAACCGCCCGCCAGTTTGACTTTCATTCCTTTGGCTTCTAAAAGTTGTTTTAGCAAGTCGCGTTTATCGCCTTGAATCTCAATAATGCCGTCTTTAACTGAACCGCCACAACCACACTTCTTCTTTAATTCAGCGGCCAATTTTTCGATTACATCATCACTGCCGTCAATACCGGTAATCAGGCTTACGCCCTTTCCCTTGCGGCCGCTAGTTTGACGCTGAATACGGACAATACCATCGCCTTTAGGACGTTCTGCTTTTACTTCTGGCTCACTGATACGACCCGTATCCGTTGAATAAACTAAGCGGCTATTATCATTGCTCATTATGCGCCCTTTTTTAGCGAAGCCAGAATTTCAGTCAACGTTTTTTCTGGGTCAGGAGATTGGGTGATCGGACGCCCTATTACCATGTAATCCACACCCGCGTCGACAGCTTGTTCTGGTGTCATGATGCGGCGCTGATCGCCTGCGTCACTGCCCTGCGGACGAATGCCAGGAGTCACCAGCTTGAAGTCAGTTCCACACACCTGTTTTAAGCGAACCGCTTCATGGGCAGAACAGACGACGCCATCCAAGCCGCAGTCCCAAGTGAGTTTTGCTAACCGCTCGGCCTGTTCTGCTGGGCTGATATTGATGCCAATGTCACGTAAATCTTCACCGTCCATACTGGTTAATACGGTGACAGCAATCAACAGCGGTGCCTGTGCGCCAAAGGGTAATAAGGCTTCTTTGGCAGCAGTCATCATCCGAGCACCACCGCTAGCATGGACATTGACCATCCAAACGCCTAGTTCAGCCGCAGCAGCAACTGCGTGGGCTGTCGTATTAGGAATATCGTGGAATTTCAAATCGAGGAATACGTCAAAACCACGCTGCTGAAGATCACGAACCAATTGTGGGCCATATAAAGTAAACATCTCTTTGCCCACTTTTAATCGGCAGTCACGTGGATTGACACGATCCGCAAAGGCTAATGCAGCGTCTTTGTTGGCATAGTCCAACGCGACAACGATGGGAGAAGAGAACGGGCCACTGTTATTCGTGTTCGTTGCAGACGTCATTTTTAAGCCTTTTTTAGTCAAAAGAGAATATTAACGCGGTCATTCTACAGGGTGCGCCACTTAAATTACAGCCATCGCACAGCACGGTATATACAGTGACTGTGTCAGACTTTGATTGATTAATTAAAGTTATGTCAAGCAATTGGCAGCAGCATAGCTGCAGTTAAGTAAAATAGTTTCAAGAAGCGTAAATTATCAATCAAATAATTTGAATGATACCTTCAGTGCTTTGTGATTTTCATTCAATACCAAACCTATATCATACACTCCATCGCAAGGTATTGATTGTCTAGCAAACAAAGAATCAAACCTTAACTATACATATAACAGTGATAAATGGAGTTCCACATGAAGAGTATCAAATACATCGTTCCAGCATTGGTCCTTTCTCTTGCTTCATTTGCCAGCGTTGCCGCTACGCAAATCCAGCATGCTCAATCAACTGAATTGAATGAAATTGGCGTGGTTGTTGCTAGCAATGCCAGCACATTAACCGATTTAGAAAATGCATTGGCACAAAAAGCAGAAGCTGCAGGTGCAAAAAGCTTCATGATTACTTCTGCGACCGGTAACAATAAGCTGCATGGCACCGCAGTAATATACCGTTAAGACTTCATCCCTCCCTCGATTAAGTCTGTGTCCAAACAAAAAAGAGCGTACAGCGCTCTTTTTTGTTTTTGACCATTCCATTTAGATATTTCCCCGGTTAATGGTCTGAAATAAGTGTCATTTCACACTTTTGCGATTTTTTAATGTGAATTTTTTGTGACAATCGTGTTATCCCCTAGACAGTTCTCCTTACCTCGCTTAGCTTGGTATTTTCCCCTAAGTTGAAGGTTACATAATGAGCGAAACATCGACGTTAACCATTAAAATCCCTCTGGAATTAAAAGAAAAAATTAAGGCTGCCGCCTTAGAGAAACAATTTTCCCTCAGTACCGAAGTCTGCGAGAGATTAGAAAAAAGTTTTGAGGTTGATGTTAAAAATACGAAGGGCAGTCGTAAAGACAGCAAATTGCATCACGGTGAGATTGATAACCAAGGTGTAGAAGAGATCTCAGAGCAACCACTTAGCCAAAAAGAGTTGAAGAAACTACGCCAATTACTGAAAGATGGCGTTAAAGCACCGCAGAAGAAAAAGTAACTCGTCCTAATTGTGCCATACAACGCTTTATCGAAACATCGGGTGATTCAGTTCACCCGATCAATCACTATCTGATCACACCTTCAGCTACACATTCCATCACAAATATTGGCTTATTGGCCATCTAGTCCGCGGATAGGTTTAACCGATGCCCAAGCGCGGCATGACGGACAGTGCCAATACAACGAGTGAGCAGTGAAACCACACTTATGGCAACGATAACGAGGCTTAGTCCGAATTTGTTCGCCAACCATATCCCGCAGTAACAGCAAGCTCTCTTTCGCTCGCCCTTCTTCCGCATCAGCTAAGTGGTAATCCATCAATCGATAGAAAACTCGCATAGTAGGATGGCGTTGCAATTGGCGGTTGATATAAGTTTGCGCCACATCGCGGCCTTCGTGTTGCTCCAAAATTTCTGCCAGCATCAATTCAGCTGTCGCGCCGGTATTATCTTCTACACAGCGTTTAAGGAAATTAGCCCAAGCCTCGGGCTGTTTCAAATGTTGGTAGCAATCGCTCAGCATAGGCAAAGCCTCGCTGACCATTTCTTTATCTTGCTCCAAGACGCGTTCCAGCGCTTCAACCCCTTTAGCGTACTCACCTCTGGCGATATGGACTCGGCCCTGCATGATGGAGACGCGAGCGCATTGCTTGTCAGCAGAAGCCGCTTTTTTTAATAGCCCCATCGCCTTATCGAGATCATCGATGCCCATCGCTTGCAGAGCAAGTTCACAATAAAAATGGGCAATCTCTAAACGCTGATTATCTTTGCCCATCTTGACCAGTTTTTCCGCAACTTCGATTGCGTTATTCCAATCACTGGTCGCCTGATGAATCACTAAGAGTTGTTGTAATGCGCCGAGCCGGAAATCTTGTTCTTCAACCAATTGGTTAAACATGTCTTCGGCACGATCATAGAATCCGGCTGCCATATAATCACGGCCGAGTTGTTGAATGGCTAACAAGCGTTGTTCAAAAGTCAGAGAAGCGCTTTCCATCAATGCCTGATGGATGCGGATTGCTCGATCGACTTCGCCACGTGAACGAAACAAATTACCAAGTGTGAGATGTGCTTCCACCGTCGAACTGTCTTCTTTTAACATTTCAAGAAACAGGTCAACCGCTTTGTCCTGTTGATTGGAGAGAAGGAAGTTAACCCCTGCCACGTATTCTCGTGACAGGCGGTTTGCATCCTGCTGTTTATCCTGCTGAGCGCTTCTACGCCCCATGTACCAGCCATAGGCAGCCGCGACGGGTAACAGCAGAAACAGCATTTCTAACATAGAAAATTATTCCTTGCTGACAGCAGATGTCGTGACAGTCGCACCAGTGTCGACAGGCACCTCTTGCTGTGATTCAAGACGTTTAATTTTCCGCTCTGCTCGGCCCAGTAAAATACGGATCCGCAGATAAAAAAGCCCACAAATAATCCAGCCAAGCACCAAGCCCGCAGCGAAAAGCGTTGCCAATAAAGTTGATACTCGATATTCGCCCTGAGCTAATAAATAATTGAAGGTTACGACCTGATCGTTATTCGCCCCTAATGTGACTGAAATCACGAAAATCACCAGCACTAACAAAAAAATCAGCAAATATTTCACGTTTTTTCCTAAAGGCCGAATCAACCTGATGAATTATGCCAAAAATGTGGCGTCGTTACTTGATAAATTAGCACTTCCTCACGCAGCAAAGAACCCTACACCAAGATAAAGCGACGTTTCAGCATCTAATCGATAGAATTTTAAGCGTTAGAATGAAGAATTATCATCAAGGACTTAATTCTCCTTGTGCTCCCGCTGCTCAATTTCATGTTGTTCAGTCGGTGCAATCGTTAACGAACCGAACCAACGTTGCACTAGCCCGCAAACAATCGCGACCAATAATCCACTGATAAGCGTTGCAACAACCAGGTCTCGTGGCCAATGCATGCCTAAAGCCAGACGGCTCATCATGACGCCTTGTGCCCATAACATCAGTATGATGACCGTTTTATAATGCCGCCGAGGCCATAATAACCCCACCGCTAGCAGCGCCCAAGTGGCTGCAAAAACCGTATGACCCGATGGAAAAGCAAAGCCAGTTTCAAACTGCCAATGACTGCTTAGCCAAGATGGAATGAGAACTTGATTTTCCAACTGCTGCTTAACCAGTTCGCTGCGCCCAGCGCGAGGTAAGGAATAGAAATAGTGATTATCAATATGATGTTCCGCCTCCAGCCATACGACGAACGGACGAGGCGCTTGCACCTGCTCTTTAATCAGTGACTTAACGCCTTGCCCGACGATGATGACGGCCCCCAAGATGACCAACAAACCGATGGCAGGTTTTATCCGAAAGCGTAAACACCACAGGAACCAACCACCGAGCAGCACACTGGTCAGTATTCCCCATGGCGCAGTGACGGTTTCTGTCACCCAGAAAAGTCCCTTAAGCCAGTTTTCATTACCACCAGGCTGCCAGTGCCAACCGTATAGCCAGATAATCAGCGTCGGCAGCAGTAAAATAAGGGTTCCTACACTAATACGTTTTGCTATTTTCCCCATCTAAAACCCTTTTTGATCATATCTCTATCCATCGCTATCTCACCGCAAGTACCGGTTGATAGCACAATTTTTGCCAGTGCTATAGCAATAGAGTATAAGTGCCGCTACCCATTGATAACATAAACAAATTTTTTATATTATTGATATAAGTTACCAACAGGTATGGACTATTGACTTACTGCTGCTTTGTTGAACAGCAGTCCGCATCAAGTTATGGCAATATAGCTAATAATAATCGCGGCGAAACTTTTTATTTAATCCTATCCCTAAAATGAATATGTATAGGGTAGATCGCTGATTAATGCGGATATCCACAGTAGGATAGCAACAACCTCCCTAAGGGTCTGACGTTATAATATGAACAGTAAGATGCAGTTAAAACGTGTAGCAGAAGCCAAACTACCCACTCCATGGGGTGACTTTTTGATGGTTGGTTTTGAAGAACTGGCCACTGGGCATGATCATCTGGCTTTAATCTTTGGTGATATCAGCGGTGATGAGCCTGTACTTTCCCGTGTTCACTCTGAGTGTTTAACGGGTGATGCGTTGTTCAGCCTGCGTTGTGATTGCGGTTTTCAACTAGAAGCAGCTTTGGCCCATATTGCTGAAGAAGGTCGCGGTGTACTGATCTACCATCGTCAAGAAGGCCGCAATATCGGTCTATTGAATAAAATCCGCGCGTATGCGCTGCAAGATCTTGGCGCGGACACTGTCGAAGCCAATCACCAGCTCGGTTTTGCGACTGACGAACGTGATTTTACCTTGTGTTCAGACATGTATAAATTATTGGGCGTCAAAGCGATACGTTTGCTGACGAACAACCCGAAAAAGGTTGAGATCCTCACCGAGGCGGGCATTAACATTGTCGAGCGTGTGCCATTAATCGTTGGCCGTAACCCGAAGAATGAGCAGTACATGGCGACAAAAGCAGCCAAAATGGGCCATTTACTGACAAAGTAAGACGCTAACGACCTGCCATAAACCCGTTACTCTTATGAGTTAAAGATCGTGTTATGACAAAAAGGGTGATCTCTCAATCACCCTTTTTGTCGTTCAACTTCATTAGTGACAGCGTCACTATCTACTACAACATTTTGCGTATCACATAATGCAAAATGCCGTCATTCTCAAAATAAACCAGCTCATTGCCCGTATCGATACGGCAGCGAGTATTCACTGTTTGTTGCCTTCCATCAGCATAGGTGACCATTATCGGCACCACCTGCCCTGGAGACAGGTTTTGCAATCCGGAAACGCTAATCGACTCATCCCCCGTTAAACCCAGTGTTTTACGGTTGACGCCTTGCGGGAATTCGAGTGGTAAAATTCCCATTCCAATTAAATTAGAGCGGTGAATACGTTCAAATGACTCTGCGATCACAACTCTAACACCCAATAATCGTGGCCCTTTGGCTGCCCAATCGCGGCTGGACCCCGATCCGTACTCTTTACCTGCAATGACTGCAAGAGGCACATTTTCCTGTTGATAGCGCATTGCTGCATCGTAGATAGACATTTCATTTTGAGATGGAATGTGACGTGTCATACCGCCTTCGGTCCCCGGAACCATCTCATTGCGAATACGAATATTGGCGAATGTGCCGCGCATCATCACTTCATGGTTACCACGACGAGAGCCATAGGAGTTAAATTCACCGATCTCTACCCCACGATCACGCAAATAACGGCCCGCAGGACTATCTGACTTGATATTCCCCGCAGGTGAAATGTGATCAGTAGTCACTGAATCGGCTAATATTGCCAAAATACGGGCTTGGTGGATATCCTGAACGGGATCCGGTAATGCTTTCATATCTTTAAAGAAAGGCGGTAAACGAATATAAGTCGAGTCATTTTGCCAATCGTAAGTTGGGGTACTTTCAACTTGAATCGCCTGCCAATCTTTATCGCCATCAAACACAGCAGCATATTCCTTACGGAACATATCGGTTTTGACTTCTTCCACCGCTTTAGCGATTTCGAGTCCGCTGGGCCAAATGTCTTTCAGATAGACAGGGTTACCCTCAGGGTCGTTACCCAGAGAGTCCTGAGTCAGGTTAATATTCATATTCCCTGCCAATGCATAGGCAACCACTAAGGGGGGCGAAGCGAGCCAGTTCGTTTTCACCAAAGGATGAATGCGCCCTTCGAAGTTACGGTTACCCGAGAGTACCGCACCCACCGTTAAATCCCCTGCTTTGATGGCTTTCTCTATTGGTTCCGGTAATGGGCCTGAGTTACCGATACAAGTCGTACATCCGTAGCCCACCAAATTAAAACCTAAATGATCCAGATAAGGCGTTAAGCCTGCCGAATTAAGATACTCAGTGACCACTTTGGAGCCGGGTGCGAGCGAAGTTTTCACCCAAGGTTTGGTTTTTAATCCCCTTTCTGAGGCTTTTTTGGCAAGCAGGCCCGCCGCCATCAACACACTAGGATTAGAGGTATTGGTACATGAAGTGATGGCCGCAATGACCACCGCGCCATGAGTCAATTGATGGGTTTGCCCCTCAAGAGTAAAGTCGACCTGCTCGACTTTATCTTTTTTGCTATTGAATTCCAGCTCTTCAAATGCTTTAAACGCGAGAGGTACCTTGGGTAGCACGACACGGTCCTGAGGGCGTTTCGGTCCGGCAAGACTGACTTCGACCGTACTTAAATCCAGTGATAACTGGCTAGTAAACACCGGTTCATCACCGGGATTGCGCCATAATCCTTGCGCTTTGCTGTAAGCTTCTACCAGCGCGATTTGCTCATCGCTGCGACCACTTAAACGCATATAACCCAGCGTGACGTCATCAACAGGGAAGAATCCGCAGGTTGCGCCGAATTCGGGTGACATGTTGGCGATAGTTGCGCGGTCAGCGAGAGGTAAATCGGCCAATCCATCACCATAAAACTCGACAAACTTACCTACGACACCGTGTTTGCGTAGCATTTGGGTCACCGTCAGCACCAAGTCAGTAGCGGTGATCCCTTCGCGCATTTTGCCGGTCATTTTGAAACCGACAACATCGGGGATAAGCATTGAAACAGGCTGGCCCAACATAGCCGCTTCTGCCTCTATCCCGCCGACACCCCAGCCAAGAATCCCCAACCCATTGATCATGGTGGTATGGGAGTCGGTCCCCACCAGCGTATCCGGATAAGCAATACGTTTATCACCCTGCTGTTCATGCCAAACAGTTTGCCCCAGATATTCCAAATTGACCTGATGGCAGATCCCTGTTCCCGGTGGCACAACCCGAAAGCGGCTAAAGGCTTTTTGCCCCCAACGTAAGAAAATATAACGCTCGTGGTTACGTTCCATTTCTAAACGAACGTTTTCACCAAATGCGGCTTTATCACCGAACTCATCGACAGTCACTGAATGGTCAATGACTAAATCGACGGGCGATAAAGGATTAACCTGCGCCACATCGCCGCCCAATCGAGTAACCGCTTCACGCATGGCAGCCAAATCCACCACGGCGGGAACGCCAGTGAAGTCCTGCATTAGTACACGAGCGGGTCGATAAGCAATTTCTCTATCGGCATGGCCCGTTTGTTGCCAATCAACAATTGCCGCTAAATCCTCTTCCTTTATTTGTTCCCCATCTAGATGGCGTAATAAGTTTTCCAACAGAACTTTCAGTGATTTAGGTAAGCGGTCGATATCCCCCAGCACTGCCGCAAGCGTCGGCAGGCTGTAGTAGTGATATTCGTGATTGAGGGCAACCAACTTGGCCATACTCGTTTTCCGCAGATCCAACGACATAGTGCCTCCATTGTTTCTTATAAGTGTTCTGAGTCAGCATTAATGCCAAGGGTGTATTCCCTTGAAATAATGTGGTCTAGACTAAATATAACACAAAGAAACATTAACATTTTGGCAACAATGGCGATCATTCGCAGTGATAGGTGGAAACGATGGTAATGGCTATTCGCTATTTTCAATATCAGCTATTGGTACAGTAACGTATTGGTATCCATTGTTACGATCCCAAGCTTTCACCGCCCCAAGTTCTTCGGTAAGTTGTTTGAAACCTTCATTAGGTGACTTATCTATTTTATTAGAATAATGATCTGTCCCATCAAATAACTCATCTATTTCATCAAGTAAAGAGTCTATTTCCCCGAGAGCTGAACTTTCCGCTGAACGTATTATTCCGACATCAGCCATATCATCCCAATCATAATCATCGTCAGGGGGGATTTTAATTTCTGCGCGATCATTAACTGTGAATGAAGCAGTATTGGCAGCAATGTAAGAACTAGGTGAGAATATTTTTTTAAACCAATCAATAATTCTTTCAGTAACTGTTCGACAATCCAGATCCTTCCTTAGCTCAATCGGGCAGTTATCGTTAAATTCAAAATATACACGTGCTTTATTTTCATTTAACGTGAAGTCATCACCTAATAACATCTTACAATTCAATGTGAAAACCTCCCCCTCTACGTCGCTATAAGTCGCTGAGTAGACCATTTCAAGCGCTGAATCATCATTACGCTTAAATTCCATTGATATATGAGGATCATGATCTAAGTGGAGGTAGGTTTTATCACTATATTCAAGGACGACATCTGCCATAGAAAACTCACTTATTAAACTAAGCAAATTGACTCGTCTTTCACATTCATTAAAATCGCTAGGTGAATTTAGCCAACCTTTATGAACTAACTGCTCTAACACCTTACTGATATTGTCATGATCTGCAATATTATAACCATCAATATAGAAATGGGCTTTATCGTGTATAGCGCCCTTTGTTTCTAAGGCTTGAACTGTATGGCTAATATCTATATTTGATATTGGGTAGGATATTCTATCCATATGCATTCCTTTTAATAGCATTCTGGGAATTGACATGAATTAAAATATCAAATGAATATTCTACTTTCTTTTATATTTTTACTTATTCTCTCTGATAAGGTAAATCCATCACTCAAAAGTGATGGACTTACCTTGATGTGCAAAATTTACTTCGTCGGCAGCTTAATATCTTTAAACATCGCCTCGATATCTTTGAGTCGCTCCGCACAAGGCTTAGCGGAGTATTGAAAGTATGTACCAACGGAATTACACAGGAATCACACAGGTTTTTCGTCGTCCATCTGGATTGTATACATTTTGCAAGCATCATCATGGGACAGCCATTCACATAACCCTTGGCACCAGAGATTCCTATGAGGCTGCGGTAATGTCTCGTAGTTTATTGATGGTTTATCATCAGCATTCCTGTGAACCACTTGAGACAGTACGTCAGATGCTCTATTCATGCAGAAAACAGCTTCAATTAACTGCTCTGGTGGGTTATGCCGTGCCGCCTTCTCTACCCCAAACTATGCCAGTTGTAGAGAGACCAATAAGGGCTGTTGCACCAAAACCAAAGAAAAACAGAGAGAAGCGTTTAACACTGTTAGTTGTTCTGGATGATTACTTAAAAAGTAATAAAAACGATTGGAGGGAAAAGACGCTTAAAGTGAATGAATCACGCTGTCGTTACTTCATCGATTTTTTAGGTAATAGATTGATAACAGAAGTGAGTAAGTCTGATATTTCTGACTTTAAGCAGCACTTAGTCGATAAAGGATTCAGTCCTAATACATGCAATGATTATTTTATCAAGGCATCAGGGTTGTTCACATTTGCCTGTAAGCAACGGGATTTCATTACAAGAAGTCCGTTTGATGGGATGGGATTTAGGAAGGTATCAAATGTTACTGATAAGAGAGGGATACTCCATCTAGAGCATGAACAAGCACTTAAGGGCTTCCCTGAGCATTCACAGAATTGGTGGTTACTCCAGTTGCTTTGGTTCACTGGATGCAGGATAAGCGAGATAACACAGCTACAGCCAGCCGACTACCGTGTAATTGATGGAGTTGAGTGTATTTCTATAAACGATGAAGGGAATAAAACCCTTAAGAATGAATCCTCTACGCGAACCATACCTATTCATGAAGACTTGCTAAAACTCGGTGTTTTCACTGATAAACCAACATTCACTTATACCCCAGATAGGGCTTCTCAGCTTGTTTCTTCAATCTATACGGGAGTAGGCGTTACAGCACACAGCTATCGATATGGTATGAGTGACAGACTTAGAAAATTGAACATTCCTGATTATGTCAGATTTGAACTCTTAGGGCATGCACACAAGACAACTACCGATAGGATTTATAAATCAGACGATGCAATTATATTATTAAAGTCTGCTATAGATTTAACGTAAAAAATTAGCAGTAGTTGTGAAAGATTCCACTTGACCAAGAAACTGTTTTTACATACAGTAAAATCAACATGTAGTGAATTTTACCACGAAAAGGCACTACATGGAGTAAACCCTACACACAACATGAGATAAAAAAATATGACCAACACAAAGAAAACCTCGTCACAAATAGCATCGCAGGCGGCACAAATATTGAAAAATCCTAATGCTTCCGTGATTCAAAAGCAGCTTGCTGGTTCGGCACTATCCCAAGCAGGCACCAGCAACCAAACAGGTGCTCATATGGAGGAAGTAGCATCAAAAGTTCTGACAAGTCCTAAATACAGCGAACAGACTAAGACGCTTGCTGGATCAGTGCTCTCTCAAGCAAACAAAAGTCGTTAGTGAGTAATGACAACAGCCTCGCAATTGGGCTGTTGTCATGAAATCCTAGCGGTTTAGATATGAACTATTAATATCATTTAAGATGTTGTCGTTGTAACTATTGATATTATTTTCACTTATTAAATTAAATACACCTTCGAGCTTTCCCGAATCTATGTTCAATTTCACATCCGCAGGTTTCACAGTTATATGATTTACTGGTGCTTGGTACTGACTACCGCCTTGGTACGGTGTAGGAGATAACATTGCTTGCGGTGTAGGCACCATCGCTGATTTGCTATCTTTAAACTGATTCTTCAATAGCTCCCAAGCACTCAACCCCATGATTAAACTAGAGTTGGAATTCAATCTCCTTTGAGGTTCTTTAACACTTTCAAATAATTGTGCTTTTGTCTTTGGTTCGGCTAGTTGGTTAACAGAGAATCCAGTAAGCTTGATTATATTTGCAATGATTTTGCCCAATCCCTCGACAAGAGGTGTTAACTGACGCATAGCTTCGGCTAGGCCATCCGTTCCACCCATCGCGTTACTAAGACTGATTGAGAACTTATCGCTTAATGTTTGTGATGCATCTTTAACAGCTATTCCCCACTCTCTCAAACGGGTAAGACTCGCTAACTGTTCATCAGTCAACAGCTGACCTTTTTTCTTCATATCTTGAAGGGTATCAATTACTTGCTTGCCATTGTCAGCAAAGAGCCCACTTACTCTCGATAGGTCATTCACGGTCTCGGTATAATAACGCATCTCGGATGCACTCTTTTTAAGCTGCTTACCATTGGCCACCATATTTACAACGAACTCACCAGAGGTCATTTTACCGATATCTTTGATGGAATAGCCCAACGGCTTAAACAAATCGTTATAAACATCGGTCAGCTCACCACCACCTTTCAGCTTGCCGGTCTTCTTGTCAAAAGTTCCTTGGCTGGTAAGTTCACCAATCTTTTCTTGTAAGTCTTGGAAAACATTATCTAAATTTGCATCAATCCCTTTGGTCCGTACCAATTTTTGAAGCGCCTGTGCTTCGTAACTATCAGCACCAGCTTTAGTTAACTTATTGATACTTTTAGCACGGTCTACAGATGAACTGGCACTGCTATACGCGGCGTAAGCCCCGCCTACAGCACCAGCTGCCATCATTCCCCCCAAACCCACACCTAACAAAGCACCACCACCGTTCCGGCCTTCTGCTGCTCTTGTTTTGGCTGTCTCTCGTTTAAGTCTACGAGCCTGTGCCTCAGCTCTACGGGTATTTGCCACTAAGAAACGCATTTGTTGATTCATCTCACTGAGGTCTAAGTTACCTTTTTTGTACTCTTGGCTCAGGAGCTTTGCTTGCTGGATTGCTTTATAACGTTGCCCGACCCCCAGATTCTCCATTCTACTGATAGTAAACGTTGTATCACGGAGTTTCATTGTCCCGTTAATTTCCCGTTTCAGTGCTAATTCTGATTGTTTCTTTAACTGTAAACGGCGCTTCTCAGCCTGTGCAGCCTCTTTAGTTGCTTTAGTTTGGGCTTGTTGAGCTTTCCCTGTCTGTTCCATCTGCTTTGACTGCAATAAGCTTGTCTGTAGCCAGTCTTTATGGGGTTTTCCTAGCATACCTGTTAGGCCACCCTTTGCACCTGCACTGCCATATACCTTCTTCATCGCGCTTACTTGAGCCTGTGCTGACTGTTTCGCTATCTTGACACTATTAGCTGCCGACTTGGGAGTAATGCTATTATCTAGAATTCCAGCTGCTTCTTTCTTCAGCTTTTTCATGTCGTCTTTGATTTTCTTTAGGCTTTGGGTATCTGTTTGATACTTAACAATGTTTGTTAACTTGGCTGCTGTTATATTCATTATTTATCTTCCTCTTGTTGTTATTATTTCCGTTCGCTCTATTTAGATAAAAAAAATAGCCCAGCTATTTAGGCTGAGCTTATTTTTTAGATTGAAGTGGTAATGTCAGCGCATCCTCGAGTGACATATTCTGTTGTTTCATCCGCCAATGTACCGTTGATTCCGAAATATTGAATAGCTTTGCAAGTTGTCTAATGTTCAAGACATTCAATACATCATTGCCAGATATACGTCGAATTACACGGTGTGAGCTACCCTCTTCTAGGCAAATAACCATAATACAATACCTCTATATAATATAAATGATAGATAAATAAGAACGGGGCTAATATAAACCCCGTTCAAAAATAGAATAAGTAGGCATGTAAAGAGGGTAAGCATTATATTAATAAATACCCTCACACCTAACTTAAGCTTTGATAGACAGACTGAACGTAGATTGCGGTAAGTTATTCACAGCCAGCATGCTGAATTCACTCACAACAGTTGGGAAGCCCCATTCATTTACAGGAAGCATATACTGCAAGAACGAGCCTTGCTCACCTACCATAAAGGCTGATTTAACCGCAGGCCCAGCATGGTGAACGTGGACACGACTATTCTTGTTGAATTTCGTAACCATATAACCGCCATTATCAGGGATGCTATATTGGGCGTTTTGTCCCGTCACGTCAATAAACACAATTCCCTTGTAAACCCACATCTGGTATGCAGGAAGCAATTCAGTATATTGTGATAAAAAGTTATCAGCTGACAGACTCGATAAATTATAAATCATTGTCTCGGCAACGCTTGGATGATAGCGCAATTGGTTAGCTAATTCACCTGAACAAATAATAAAGCGTTGCTCAACATCACCATTCTTACCTTGGCATTCAATCTGGGATTGTTGAATCAAACTGTCTAATTGTTGAGGGACAGATTTACCTACAGCAAAATCAAATTCAATATTAGTTTGAGTGGTTCCTGAAAATTCGTCGAAATAGTTCAAATCACCTTGCCCAGCATATTGAGATTTAGAAACCCCACGTAATACTGAACCCGCCAGAATCTTATCTTTAGTATTATAAAATTGAATAGCTTGTTTTTCTACCAATTCTAATTTAGCTTGCTGTAATGATTGATCATTATCAGAGCCAGCACGACGGAAGCGTTCTAGGTCACGGCTCGTAAGTTCATCAACGCTGCTGAAATACGGGAGCTGATATAAATAGTTAGAGAACTGGGGACGGAGAATCGTGTTGAAATCTGGGCCATATGGAACGTTCTCATTAAACACCTGTTCTGCACGGTCTAATAAGCGATCGAGGCTAACGTTTAATGTATCGTGGGTTTCTACACTAAATAAATTCAATGCGTTAAATAGTCGGTTTGGGACTTTAATTTTTTTATACAATTCACCAAGGGAAACGATTTGGTCACTTGGATTACTTGGGGCACGATTAAAAGCCATATTATATATCTTCCTTATTATTATTTTATTTTCACTTACTCATGCAAGTGTTTTTATTATTTTATTGTTTAGAATTAAAATTAGATTATTATTGTTATCTTTTTAGTCTGTTACTGAAGACGGAAACCGTCAGCAATCAATAGTGTTCTTGATTTAGTTAGACCTGCGGTATCCGCTGCCTGCAAGACTGCCTCGCGCAACACTACTCCAAAAGGATTTGCTACACGGATTGTTTGTGATGCACCTGCTGGGTAATCCTCCAAGACTACGTAGACCTTTGTACTTGATGAGGTTGCTAATGCACCTGATGTGGTATCAATAACTGAACCTGCATAGGTAATAGCTGGGAGCGTAATAGTTACAAGCTTTTGACAGAAAATGTGATCAGCCGCATATGCGATTATATCATTCTGGCCCAGTGGCGATGTGCCAGTTTTACCGTATTGTTGTAGTGACATATTATTATTTCCTTTTGTTGTTATTATTGTTTGTATTTATTAGATAAAGAGTCTTCGAAAGATTTTAGAATATCGTTATTATTTTCTTCTTCTTTGATATCTACTTCTTCAAGGGTAATACCTGCAATTTCTAGAGCTTTAAGTAATTCCTCTGTAATATTAGTTCCTCGAGCTTTAAAAACTAACGCTTTGTTATAACCGGATGCTGCACCACCTTGAATAGATAGTGTATAGGCGAGGTGTGGCCCCAGTGGAGCTTTTTTATCAGCCTCCCAATCAAAGGTGACGTCTTTTAGTAGTTTTTTTGGTTTCATCTAACCTCATATTATTTAATGTTATTATTGTTCACTTTGAAAAGCCTCTTGAGTTGACTTGAATCGAATATTTTTAATTTTAGAGAATAAATAAATAAACAAGAAATAATCAAAATCAACAGCAAGAGACTTTTGAAAGTATTTTAAAGTTAAATTGTTACTTTGATTGTTACTATTAGAAGATAAGTATATGAATTAATTGAACTACGAAAAAATGCAGTTTAAAGTTAAAATAATGGGCTCTACCACACCCAGTGATAGAACCCTTATCTTTATGCAAACAAACAACAAGGAAGTAACAATGAAGAAATAAGATTATCAGAGAAATGAACGTGAAGAGCGTATCATTTATTAAAGTCTCTAAAGTAAAGACCTTAAGAAATGCATCTGTAGCAGTTGTGCCAGAAACACAAAGGAATTGTCCCACAGATAAACATTATATTACGAAAAATTAAGTTGGCACAGAACTTTCGTTAAATTTTAAGGAGAGGAATTCTTATGGCTATTATTCGTGGTAATAAGTTTCAAATCATCCCTCTATAATCTATTATACCATAATTCGGTATTGACTACAATATATTGTGGTGGTTTTCCTTGACTATTTATTATTTATTTTAAATGAATCTCACGCAAGGATATTACCCATTCCTGCTAACTCATCTTGGAACTCTTTCATGGCTGCTTCTGCGCATCGGAGAGCGATACGACTTACTACGTTAGCTCTCGTAATTAATTCAGGGTGGTTCTCTATAATAAAATCTTCATTCGGTTCAATAACCGCTGCCATAGCGTCTAGTTTATCTTCAGTCCACTGCATAAGTTCGATTAGATTAATGTCATCTCTGGTAAAGTAATCTAAATCAAGGTAGACAGATTCTAATTCAGTAATTGCCTTACCGACTTTTTTGATAATCTTCTTTTCGGCTCTTCTCTGTAGAAAATAAAACATAATTTTGGTTTCCTTGTTTTTTATTATTATTGTTTGGCTTTTATATATCACCGCATTCTGACGGAGCGAACACGGTATTTTAATCGAGTACACCATAAGGCATAGGGTAGCTTGGGTTTATAGAGAACTCTATTCCTACAAGGCACAATCGCTTCTGAATCTTATAGTAACGCTACTGCGGTTATTACCATCGTTGCGGCTGGTAGCTGTGAAATAATTAATCCTGGTGCTACTATTGGCAAAGCCGCCACGGTCAAAGTCACCAGAAATAGTAAAATTAGTATTCTCAATTCACCTCCTGTTCAATTCTCTTTGATTCCTGTTGGGCTATCCACACCAAATAACCGCTAATACTCCACCCACGAGCATTGCACTCTTTTAGTAGCAGTTGGTACTGGTAGCTTTCCAATTCTATAATTAATTTCTTCTTCATTTTATGATCCTCTATTCGTGAACTGGAACCCACATACCAGCCTGATGCTCGTTTAACTCGTACTGGTCGCGACGGTTAAAGTACAACCAGCCCATATGGGGGATTTTTGCATAGTCTTTTTGATAAACACCGCCATCTAAATAATCCACACCATCTTCAGTGACCTTAAGAGGTTTCTTTCTTTTCTTCTTGAGGTGTTCTATCTCTGCTGCTGTCAGGGCATAGTACAAATCATTAGGATGTTTAATTTGGCTGTTTACACAATCGTTATACTTCTGTTTACGTTCAATATTGCATGTACGAATAACACCCCCTATTTAGAATAAGATTTAGACTCTACGCTGCTATACTTTCATTTTTATAATGTACTTCATCGTAAAATTTTAAAACATCTGGCAGGCTACCGTGGAGACTCAAAATATGTAGCTTATGCATTTCATCATCAGAGGCTTTGATGGCAGAACTTACTGACTGTTGCATAGTAATATCTGGTGGTGTAATAGCTTGTTGCTCCAGAATAGAGCCGCGACTACCACGAAATTTATTATTAATTGGATTTAGTCTATGATGAGCAATAGCCTTGGATGCAACCTTGAGCACATTTGTATAGTTCTTTACCGTTGTATCACAATAACCTTTCTCGTCTTCATCAAAGATTACCTTTTTTCTATCAAAGTAACTTTTCACCGTAATAGTAGATAGTGTTTCAAGTGCTTGTAAGGCACGAAAGAATCGATAAGGTGATAATCTGGTATCTTTACCCGCCTGACCTAATGCGCCGCATATGCAGCTATCAACCCAATCAGGTAGTTCTTCATAATCCCAATAATCATTTAAATAATGTTTTGTTTCTTTATTGCAGACAGTAATAACGCTACCCTTAGTTCTTGCCAATCTTCCTCCTAGTTATTGTTATTGTTTAGCCTCTTCTTGCAATTCTTTTAACTTTTGTTCTAACACGTGCATTTTATAAAGTACGATGGCCTGTGAGTACATGTTCCTACGCGAAGCACTAAGACCAGATCTAGGCTGAATGTAAGTTCGAAGTGCTGAGTATGCGAGTTTCCCTGAAAGGATATCCGCTAATGTTTCTTCTGCTGTATTACGAACTGTTTGTTTAGTTTTCTTCATTCTTTTTTTCCTTTTGTTCAATGCAAAAAGGCCACCTCTATTGGGTGACCTCAGACGATTAATTTATTTTAACTATCTTTCTAGCTTAGAAACAAACTCTCTTACTCCTACTATTTATAATACATCAGATTTGGAATAATGTCAATATATAAGTAATATTATTTTTGTTATGTATATCCAATATTACAATAACAGAAATAAAATCGTTTTACAAGCAGTCTGATTGATTAATAGATAAAACCTTGTACGGCTTATTTTCTCTATATATCTCTTGTTGATTCCCCCTTGTTTTAGCCCTTCATGCTGATAGGCATAGGGTAGCTTAGGTTTTAATAGAACTCGTCTTCTACAAGGCATAATCCCTTCTGAATCGTGCCTCTATCCTTGCATATTAGATAAACCATCTGTAAGACTGTCTGTAAGGTTATCTATAAGGTTGTAGCCTGTCTGTCATTTATAAAAGCCACTACTATAAGAGATAAGAATAAATCGACATCCCGACTGTCTTTCTGACACTCTGACTATCGATTACTTCTAACATTCGTTTACTGAGTTAATCACTCTAAGCTATCGCTTCTCATGCTAAACCTCAGACTCATGTTATAAAACGCATTACTATATAATAGGGTCTTCTTTCGCTACGCTCACACCGACCCCCCTACTAACTGTAACCGTATAATTAAATGATTAATGAACACGATAAACCCATGTCCCTTACTCTTTTAATGATACGTAACACTCGATAACCAAACCATCACATATGTAATGATAAAGATATTACACTATGCAATATTCTTGGTCTCGTGTCTCTTCTATCTACTTGTGCAAGCTGTTAGCTAACAGCTTGCACAATGTATATATTATTAAAATCTTGCATGGTTTGCTGTGTTGACCTTGTTCTTTAGTTCTTTCAGCCCTTATAGGCTTAAGATTATTCTTTTCTTTCTCTGTTTATTAAAAACGTTCTTCTAAAAGCCTATTACATACTTTCCAGTTAGATTGGGTGTGTGTAGCTGGTACAGCGTTACTGGAACACATTATCTATTATGGCTGTGAACACTCTAACCGAGTGAGTATCACTCTTTCAGCCATTACTCTTATAGTAGTGGCTTTTATTCCTGACTCTTACAGAGTCTATAGTAGATCGTTTTATCGGTGTAAGAATGGGATGCTTAAGGAGTGAGTAACGACACACCGATAACTACTATAAGTATGTCGTTTTATTTTTAGTTAGAAACGCCTATTATCTTTGTTATAATAGGATCAACAGATTCAACAATAAGCCCCGTTCTATGAGTATACCATTCATGAAGTCACCATCTACACCACTTAACAGTATCCAGTGCATTATCACCCCTAACAAAAATGATCTAAATCAATAAGTTGAAAATAAATACGTCTTTCATATAGGGTAAACAACTATTAGTCATTTTGAAAACTGGTTGTGGCGATCGAACTCTCTTAATCGATCGGTTAAATCTATCGCTTATACCTATCACATTTCCTTATTTGATTGTTTATACTGATCAAAAACAACAGTTAATATAGGGTTTATATAACCTTTAAATAACCGGTAATGATGGTGTAATGATTTGTCTGGTTAGGCAGTGATTACAACAGTGCATATACATCTATATGAGCTTAGAAGCCCCGCCCTACCTGAATCCACAATAAAATGGAGGTAAAAAGATACTAAGCGAATATCTCTTTCCATCCTCAAAACCATGCAAAAATGAACTACAAATGAAAATTTTATTATTGTTTGTTGTTGATATGCATTCTCATGTTTAACACATAACAAAGAGGTGTTTAGATGTTATGCCTAAGTCACACATTGGTATTCTGTGATATAGAAAACACTCGTAATCATTGACTATTCCATCTTTTAGATTAAACTGACTTCATACTAAACATTCTGTGACTTAGAAAACCCAGTAAACAAAGGGAAGTGGCTAGATGAACCTCGTTGATGCAGTCAAGACAAGTGAACAAGCCGAGCAGGTAGGCGAACTACTCCTAAAGCATGGCAATCAAACCTATGCTGATATCTGGAACTTTGGCCTACAGGTAGCCTTACGCATATCTGACCTGCTATCTCTGACTTATGCAGACGTACAAGGGGACAGGTTGACTATCATTGAAGGAAAGACCAGCAAGCCTCGTCACATCCTGCTAAACGGCAAGGCTAAAGCCATTGTAGAGCGTCGCAAAGCTGCCAACCCTACTCATGTATACCTATTTGAAGTGTCTACTAATAGAGCCAAAGGGAAGCCTATAAGTAGGGAGAACGTATCTAGAAAGTTCAAAGAGATAGGTGAGATTATAGGTATTGCTTTAGGCACTCACAGCATGAGGAAAACGAGAGGATGGGTAATGTACAACTCAGGGATAAACATAGAAACAATTGCAAAGGTGCTAAATCACAGCACCCCAGCTATCACTATGCGCTATATCGGTTTAGACCAACAGACAGTTGATAATACTTACACTACCTTCATCATCTAATCACACCATGCTAGCGCCTTGATAACCCTTGCATTTAGCCCCTTTACGGGCCTTAGTCATACATACCCACAGCTATACACCAACCCTTCTGTACGGGCTTCCTATGCGCTTAAACAGCTAACGATATTTTAGGATTATAATGCGAATGATTCTCGCCTGTGGTGAAGTGCTTAGAAGGTAGGACACTGAGACGGATATTTTTAAGGCAAGAAAGATAGGAGAGTAGCCCCTTTTTTTAAAAGAGGCCAAAATGGGAGGGGGTTATTGGTGGTGTTTTTTACTTTTATTAATAGCTAAATTAAACATTTCTCTTATTACTTTGAGTTCGCCAATCTCAATCTTCATAATATTAGCACTACTACCATTCACTATTTGATATTGTATTCTTCTGGCTCTAACATCATGTATATCTTTCCCTGGACTAAGATAGTAAACGATTAAAAAACCCTCAAGCATAAGGTAAAATATAGCAACCTTCTCAATATTACTTTTATCCATTCTGAAGTTCATCATTACGTTCTTAATCATATCGTCAGAGATATTATTTGAACTATCAACCACTCTAGCCACTGATAATCTTAAAAAATGGTCAATTCTTAAGCTATTGCCTCGTCCAAGTTTCATTCTGTTATTTATAATGCAAAACTTTAAAAGATCTTCAAACTCACCACCTAAAGCGATACTTTTAAAATTATCATTACTAGTTAGTGATGCTCTCCATAATATGCTTATGAAATATAGATAAAATCTCTTGTAATCGAAGCCATTTATTGTAATCCGATCGTCCTGCTTAATAACATTCTTCGAAGTTCTAAATATTTTAGTCCCATAAGATTCATATTTTACACTAAGGAACTGTTCACATTCGGTGCAAAGTAGTTTTTCTTTTGGGTCTGAATTACTGAGTCGAGGTTCTATCTCATCACTATCAACAATGACAACTAATTGGTTTGATTCTCTTTTAAGACGCTTATAGTAACTGCGTGGGATTATATGCGAGTTCTGCAATACAGCACTTTTACCACACAATTTGCACTCTTCTAAAAGCTCCATTGTTTCTCCAATGTGGTGGATAAACCTGCGTTCTAATGAAATGTGAAACAGAGGGGGTTGATCCCCTCCTCTGTTGAGTCTAAGCTCACGGCGGAAAGTTACACATAACTCACACATAACTTACACATGTGAGCGACCACGATTTTTAGAGGCAGATGTAAGCTGTTGATTTAGTTATTACTTCGTCGGCAGCTTAATATCTTTAAACATCGCCTCGATATCTTCATTAGAACGCAGTGCCACCGCTTTATCCACGACGTCACGAGTAAGATGAGGAGCAAAACGTAGAATAAAGTCATACATATAGCTACGTAAAAATGTGCTACGGCGGAAACCAATTTTGGTGGTGCTATAGGTAAATATATCCCGAGCATCAACTGTCACTAAGTCTGGGTCTTGTATCGGGTCAACTGCCATGCTGGCAATCACCCCAACGCCTAATCCTAAGCGTACGTAGGTCTTAATGACATCTGCATCTGTCGCTGTAAAAACAATACGAGGCGTCAGGCCAGCTCGGTTAAATGCCGTATCCAGCTCTGAACGCCCTGTAAAACCGAAGGTGTAGGTCACAATCGGATAAGCCGCTAATTCTTCAATGCTGACATGAGCTTTACCTGCTAACGGGTGGTCAGGCTTGACAACAACCGCTCGATTCCAGTGATAGCACGGCAACATAATCAGATCGTCGTATAAATGTAGCGCTTCAGTGGCTATGGCAAAATCCGCACTGCCCTTCGAAACGGCTTCAGCGATCTGTGTCGGCGAGCCTTGATGCATGTGCAAGGACACTCGCGGATAACGTTCAATAAAACCTTTAATGACATTCGGTAACGCATAGCGAGCCTGAGTATGTGTTGTGGCCACATACAGTGATCCTTTATCTGGATAGGTATGTTCTCCAGCAACAGCTTTAATAGCGTCCACTTTTGATAATACTTCGCGGGCGATACGAATGATTTCTAGCCCTGCTGGGGTGACCTGCGTGAGATGTTTGCCACTACGGGCAAAAATTTGAATACCCAGTTCATCCTCTAGCATCCTGACCTGTTTACTGATCCCCGGTTGCGAGGTGTACAGCCCTTCAGCGGTGGACGATACATTAAGGTTATGATTGACCACCTCAACAATATAACGGAGCTGCTGCAATTTCATAGCTAGACCATCCTAGGTTGAACACCGTGGAAAACCCACGGTTTGGTATATCGGTATCACCCGGTACGCCGAGAAGTTATTAACTAAAACCCGTAACTGCATAATGCTGTGTTGGTCAGTATTGACCTTATAATAACCTTAGGTGATAAGAAAATATTTTATATAACTAGATTACTATATCACTTCATCCGTAGCTGTATAGACCCTTGTGACTCATAAAGAGCATCAGCATAAAAATGGTATTTGGGATCATGCAGACGTTAGCCAAAGACGGATAACTTCGATGGATTAACTAAGACTATAAAGCACTTGGCAAGATTAGCCCAATAAAAAAACCAGCCATAAAGGCTGGTTTTTAATTGTGTCGCGGTGTATTTCTTCTGCAATGATTTCTCTGCTGAAAAACCACCGTCCTCACGGGGTCATTATTTTTTTGCTTCAACCCATTTTCCATCAATATAGAAAGCAGACCATCCTGTGGCTTTGCCCTCTTTTTCTGATGAAACATACTGTTGCTTAGTTTTACGGCTAAAGCGGACCATGGTTTTGTTCCCCTCTTTATCCGTGACCGGCGCATCAGCCAGATAGCGCAATTTCTCCGGTAACCTATCCTTAAAGCGGACCAACTCTTCAACCAACGGCGCACGAGTTTCACGCGATTTAGGGAAGGTATTGGCAGCCAAGAATACACCTGCTGCGCCATCTCGTAATACGAAATAGGCATCAGATTTCTCGCAAGGCAACTCTGGCAGTGGAACAGGGTCTTCTTTCGGTGGCGCTACTTCACCGCTACGCAAAATTTTACGAGTGTTCTTGCACTCGTCGTTCGTGCAACCCATGTACTTACCAAAACGCCCCATTTTCAGGTGCATTTCGGAGCCACATTTCTCGCACTCAACAATAGGACCTTCGTACCCTTTAATGCGGAATTCACCCTGCTCGATCTCATAACCATCACATGCGGGGTTATTACCACAGACATGCAATTTACGTTGGTTATCGATTAAGTAGCTGTCCATCGCTGTGCCACATTTCTGGCAACGGCGGCGGGCGCGCAAGGCGTTAGTTTCCGCATCATCACCTTCCAGAATATTCAGAATCTCTGCTTCCGGCACCAGATTAATGGTGGTTTTGCAGCGTTCTTTCGGTGGCAATGCATAGCCAGAACAACCTAGGAATACCCCAGTACTAGCAGTACGAATCCCCATCTGACGACCACAGGTTGGGCAGTCGATACTGGTCATGACCATTTGATTTGGGCGCATGCCGCCCTCTTCAGGATCTTTCTCAGCTTTTTCTAACTGTTCGCTAAATTCCGCGAAAAAGCCATCCAATACCGCTTTCCATTCAGCCTGATTGTTAGCGACCTGATCCAGGCCACTTTCCATGCGTGCAGTAAAATCATAATTCATCAATTCACGGAAATTTTCTTCCAACCGATCAGTGACGATTTCACCCATTTTCTCCGCATAAAAACGGCGGTTTTCTACCCGAACATAACCACGATCCTGAATAGTGGAAATAATTGACGCGTAGGTAGATGGTCGGCCAATGCCGCGTTTTTCTAACTCTTTTACCAGAGAAGCTTCGCTGTAACGTGCCGGTGGCTTAGTGAAGTGTTGGCTTGGAATAAGTTTCTGCAAATCAAGCTCACTACCAACCTCAATCACTGGCAAGGTTCTATCTTCATCACCTTTGCGTAAAGCTGGCATCACTTTGGTCCAACCATCAAAGCGTAAAGTACGGCCTTTGGCCCGCAGTTGGAAATCCCCTGCCTGCACAGTTAATGTGGTGGAGTCATACTTAGCCGGTGTCATCTGACAAGCGACGAACTGGCGCCAGATCAACTGGTACAGCTTCTGTGCGTCGGGTTCCATATCTTTTAACTGTTCAGCAAGTACATTCACATCTGATGGACGAATAGCTTCATGCGCTTCTTGCGAATTTTCTTTGCTGCTGTACTGATTCGGTGCAGATGGCAAATATTTATCACCAAAATTATCACCGATATAACCACGCACCATGGTGAGTGCATCTTGGCTCAAATTGGTTGAGTCAGTACGCATATAGGTGATGTGGCCCGCTTCATACAAGCGTTGCGCCATCATCATCGTTTTCTTCACCCCAAAGCTCAGACGAGTACTGGCTGCCTGCTGCAAGGTGGACGTGATAAAAGGCGCGCCGGGTTTGCTACTGGTCGGTTTATCTTCACGATCCAGTACTTTGTAGCTGGCCTTCTCCAGTAAATTCAGTGCCGCATGCGTTTGTTCACGATTAACCGGTTTAAACGGCTTATTGTGCGCATGGGTGACTTCCATCTGGATCGGAACTTCACCTTTCGCGAGCAAATCAGCATGCAGTTCCCAGTACTCTTCAGGAACGAATGCTTTGATGTCACGTTCGCGCTCCACCACCAAACGCACCGCAACAGACTGAACGCGGCCAGCAGATAAGCCACGAGCTATCTTTTTCCAAAGCAACGGCGAAACCATATACCCCACAACCCGATCCATAAAACGGCGAGCTTGCTGGGCATTGACCCGATCGATATTCAGTTCACCGGGTTGATTAAACGCTTGCTGAATGGCGTTTTTGGTAATTTCGTTAAATACCACACGACTAAAACGCTTATCGTCACCACCAATTACTTCCCGCAAATGCCAGGCAATCGCCTCTCCTTCGCGGTCAAGGTCGGTTGCGAGGTAGATATGGTCAGCGTTTTCAGCTAATGCTTTCAGCTCGGCAACCACTTTTTCTTTACCGGGCAAAATTTCATACTGCGCTTTCCAGCCATGATAAGGATCCACCCCCATACGATTGACCAAGGCAACCTTTTCGTCTTTCTTTACTTTGGTTTTGGGTTTATCCGCTGCTTTCTTGGCTTTATCTTCAGTTGAGTTCGCGCTCTTCTTACTGGCTGAGCCACTGGTCGGCAAATCACGAATGTGACCGACACTGGACTTAACCACGTAGTTATTCCCTAAGTATTTATTAATAGTTTTGGCTTTTGCCGGGGACTCAACTATTACAAGAGCTTTACCCATAATTACCTTTACCTAAATTATTTCTTCTAAAAGAAGGTTTTTATCTTGCCGTACCGCGGCATTCTGTATCTCTTTTTTATATTGCGGTACTTTCTCAGGAGATCAACCTGTTTTTTTGATCGGACGATAAAATATCGCTCCGAGTCTTAGCGGGCTACCGCTCAAAAATTTTCGCCTGCACCTAGAGAGATATCCGTTAATTCTGACTCTTGGTGCGAACAAAACCTTCCACCTAATAGTATAAAATCCCACACTTTACCTGATAAAAAGCGCTACGCAACCAAATTAGCCTGTAATCTGTATTTATCCAATCACGGTGATAAAACCATCAACGGCTCGAGTAAACCTTAGCCGGTTTGCGAACAAATGCTAACCCGCAGTACAATGCTGAGATAAATTGCCTGATAATGAGGGGAAATAATGCTCGGTAACACCACACCCATTACACGAAATCAATTATTGGCAGAAGCCAATGAGATTATTCGTCAACATGAAGATTATATCCAGGGTATGCAGGCGACGGAAGTTGAGCAAAAAGGGCCTGTATTAGTCTTCCGCGGAGAGTTTTTCCTTGATGCTGACGGGTTGCCAACGGCAAAAACAACGGCTGTATTTAATATGTTTAAGCACTTAGCTCACGTTTTGTCAGCTAAATATCATTTAATTGATTAGCGTTCTGTTGAACTTGAAATACCGTCCAATAGCGCAAAAAATAACAGGGGACAAAACCCCTGTTATTCTGAGTGAGAAATAGGATTAACGTTTATAACAGGGGTTTCTCGCCACGCTGCCACCAGCGCAATAATAGGCGGTCAGCACTTTCAGCCGCGCTCCCGGTAAAGCGATCCATTAGGCGTTTGCGGCGTGAATAACGTACACCAATAACTTCGTGATTATCCATTTCAGCAATCAGTAAATCATCGCTGGTCCCAATGGCATCGACCAACCCTTTCTCTTTCGCTTGCGTACCAAACCAATGTTCACCGGTGGCGACAGCATCAATATCCAACGATGGTCGCTGCTGCTGAACGAACTGCTTAAATAACAGGTGCGTTTCATTCAAATCTTCGCGGAATTTCTCACGCCCTTGTTCGGTGTTCTCACCAAACAATGTCAGAGTGCGCTTAAACTCACCCGCGGTATGCAGTTCTACATCGATATCGTTCTTTTTCAGCAAACGGTGGAAGTTGGGAATTTGCGCCACAACACCGATGGAACCGATAATAGCAAAGGGTGCGCTGATGATACGATCAGCCACACAGGCCATCATATAACCCCCACTCGCGGCAACTTTATCGACCGCTACCGTCAAGCGGATACCTTTGTGACGCAAACGTTCGAGTTGCGAAGCAGCTAAGCCATAGCCGTGAACCACACCGCCGGGACTTTCCAGTCTGAGCAGCACTTCGTCTTGAGCTGTAGCGACGGCCAATACTGCTGAAATTTCTTCACGCAATGAAGTGACTTCGTGTGCATCAATGCTACCTTTAAAATCAATAACATATAAACAGGGTTTTACGGCTGCGACCGCACCTGCTTTGGCACGTTGTGTTTTCAGTTTCTGATCGGCTTTTTGCTGTTTTTTAAACGCTTTACTCCAGGCTTTTTGTTCCCCATGGCTCATGCGACCCAGCCGCATTTCTCGCTGCATTTCCTTATATTGCTCACCCAGATCAACCAGACTCAGTTCTCCCCGTTGCCCTTGTTTCCTCATTCCTTGGCTGACAATCAATAACACGATGGCACCTATCGCAATCACGATGGTCACCACTTTCGCCAGAAACAGTCCGTACAGAGAAATCAACTCCACAAATACCGCCTTATTCATTTGCTATTAGAGAGATATTGGCATTCTAGCGAACCCACGCCTCGGCGTCTTGCGCAAATGAAGAATTGCATTGGTTTCGCTTAAATATAAGAATATAAGTGATATCGCGGCACGCTTGGGCAAAATGCCCACCGCCATCAAGAGGAATAATTATGCATTATCAACCTAAACATGACCTGCTCAATAATCATTATATTTTAGTCACGGGTGCAGGTGATGGTATTGGTCGTGAAGCCGCGCTGACTTATGCGCGTTTTGGTGCACGTTTAATTTTAGTTGGCCGTACCGAGAGCAAACTGATCGCCGTTCAACAACAGATTGCTACGGAGAGTGGCTTACCTGCGGTAGTGATAACGCTCGATCTGTTAAAGGCCACTCAACACGATTGTCAGGAATTAGCGGATAAACTAGGCGACCAAATTACCCATCTGGATGGGGTGTTGCATAACGCAGGTTTACTGGGTGATATCGCGCCCATGTCTGAGCAGGATATCGCCACGTGGCAAGATGTCATGCAAGTGAATGTCAATGCGACATTTATGCTTACGCAAGCACTACTCCCTGTGCTGCTGAAAGCCCCTAGTGCCTCACTGGTATTCACCAGTTCTAGCGTAGGCCGCCAAGGTCGTGCGGGATGGGGAGCCTATTCAGTTTCCAAATTTGCAACAGAGGGCATGATGCAAGTTCTTGCAGAAGAATATAAACAGACTAATCTGCGAGTGAACTGCATTAACCCTGGGGGGACAAGAACCCCAATGCGTGCAAGTGCATTCCCTGATGAAGACAAATCTAAATTAAAAACACCGGCCGATATTATGCCGTTATATCTTTACCTCATGGGCGATGATAGCCGAAGAAAGACGGGTATCAGCTTTGATGCACAACCAGGTCGTAAACCCGGCCCTGCTGAGTAATAAAAGGAATATTCAATGTCCGAAGAACGCCATCAACAACGCCAACAAAAAATAAAAGAAAAGGTTGAATCACGGGTTGCCGCCGCACAGGAAATTCGCGGCATCATGATCGTTTTTACCGGTAACGGCAAAGGCAAAACCACTGCGGCGTTTGGTACTGTCACCCGAGCAGTGGGTCATGGCTTAAAAGCCGGCGTCATTCAATTCATTAAAGGGGAATGGCCCAATGGCGAGAAAAATTTACTGCAACAACATGGTGTTGAATTTCAAGTAATGGCAACTGGCTTTACTTGGAATACTCAGAACAGAGAAACCGATACCGAAGCTTGTCAGGGTGTGTGGCAGCACGCGTTACGTATGTTGGCTGATCCAACCCTGGATTTGGTTGTACTTGATGAGCTGACTTATATGGTTGCTTACGACTATTTAGCACTCGATGAAGTCGTTAATGCCCTTAAACAGCGCCCAGCTCATCAAACAGTCATTATTACCGGTCGTGGATGCCATCGTGATTTACTGGAAATGGCCGATACTGTCAGTGAATTGCGACCGGTGAAACATGCTTTTGATGCCGGTGTTAAAGCTCAGCAAGGTATTGATTGGTAATTTGACAAAGTCATCTGCAAAAAAAATGCCGCAGTGATAACTCTGCGGCATTTTTTTTGATCTGATTAAATGGGGATCACTTATCCCTTCCCCATAATATCACTTTCCTACACGTACTCTTTACCCGCGCTTATTCGATCCGCGACGACCGGTATTTGTTACTGGTACAGCACTACCGACATTTTGACGAGTCGAACCTTTACGCGCTGAAGCTTGACGACCAGCAACTTGGCGGCCCGCAACTTCAGTATGGCGTTTAACCGCCCGACGAATTTGATTCGCTTTAACTCGGCGACGATCTTTCTCAACGGACAACTTACTCACCGTTTCAGAATCGAGTTCTACTAACTCACGTAGGTAGTTAGTGGCTTTCAAATCTAATTCAGTCCAGCCACCACGAGGCAGACCTTTCGGGAGATTGATATCACCGTAACGTACACGAATCAAGCGACTCACCTGCACGCCAACCGCTTCCCACAGGCGACGAACCTCACGGTTGCGCCCTTCGGTCAAGGTGACGTTATACCACTGGTTAATCCCTTCTCCACCTTGGAAAGTGATGGTGCGGAATGCCGCTGGACCATCTTCCAATTGCACGCCATTACTGAGCTGTTTGATCTTTTCATCATCGATTTGACCAAACACGCGTACTGCGTACTCACGCTCAACTTCGCGGCTTGGGTGCATCAGGCGATTAGCCAACTCACCATCTGTGGTGAACAGTAATAAACCTGAGGTATTCACGTCCAAGCGGCCTACCGCAACCCAACGCGAACCACGCAATTTAGGTAAACGATCAAATACCGTTGGGCGACCTTCAGGATCATTACGGGTACAAAGTTCGCCTTCTGGTTTGTAATAGGCCAGAACACGGCACACGACTTCTTCAGACTCAGTTATAGAAAGAAGATGGCCATCAAGACGAATTTTAGTGGCTTGAGTCACTTCAACACGATCACCTAACGTAGAAATTTTGCCATCTACGCTAACACGGCCCTGCTGAATAATTGCTTCGATTTCCCGACGAGAACCATGACCGGCTCTGGCCAAGACTTTCTGTAATTTTTCGCCCACGATTTTATCGCCCTGTGATTTAGGGCTCTGCGGCTTTGAATTTGGTAACTTTTGGTCTTCTGACTTCTCGCTCATTGAGCAACCTCTAATGTCGCCTTCACAGGCGTCAGTTTTAACTACAAAATCAATGCGTTAGCTTAACGCCTCATTAAATATCAATGAGTTATAACATTAAGGTACACAACATGAATAACAAATGGGTAAACAACGGGTTTAAGTTTACCACAGAGCGCAATGGATTTTTTTATATTAATTTCAGCCCCTCCAATTGGTGAATGTGACCGGTGATAAGATCCTCTATGCGACTATACTAAATGCTGACACAGCCTATGTGGCATAGTTCTAGTCGATAATATGATAGCTGTTCCAACTGAATAACCTCATACAACTAAACTGTAAACTCGCGAGGTGGCCTATGTTATACGTTGATATTCCAAGCCATGCAGAATTCTCTCGTTTATCTGATGTCCGCTCTGATGCCTGTATTTCCATCTACCTTGAAACTTCTCCGTTGCACCAAAAATTAGAAGCAAGCAAAATTCAATTGAGCAACTTCATTAAAGAAGCATTGCAGCAGGTTGCGGAAAAAGGTTTGGATAAACGCCGTTTAGTTCTGTTGGAAGAAGAACTTTATTCGGTGTTGGAAGATGAGGATTTTTGGGATCTACATGCCCACAGTCTAGCCATTCTGGCCACGCCGGACAGTATTACAACTTACCGTTTAGCAAACAAACTACCCAACCAGCTTGAAATAGGCGAGCGTTTCTACCTTAAACCTTTACTGCGAGCACTCACCTTCCCTCACTCAGCCTATGTTCTGGCTTTATCAGAGAATCAGACGCGCCTGATTGAATTTTTTGCCGATGCACCGCCAGTGGAAGTTATCGTGCCGAATATGCCATCTCGCAAACGTGATGCAATGGGCGACGCTGCATTAAACGACCATCAGCATGGCGCGGTTCACCATAAGATACGCTTAGCGCAATACACCCGAAAAATAGACCAAGCCTTGCGCCCAATCTTTGCGAGACATAACTACCCGCTTATTTTGGTTACAACCGAGCCTTTAGCTGCTATTTATCGTGCAACCAACTCGTTACCGAATCTTACCGACGAAACACTTTTCTGTAATGCCGAGCATTTGGGAGCATCTGAGCTGGTGACTCAGGTTCGTCCATTGTTAGAGAACTATTATCAAACGCAGTTAAATGTGCTGAAATCACAATTCGAGGCCCGCTCAGGTAAGCGACGGGTGACGCAGGATCTATCCGATACGGCCCGCGCAGCAACTTTTGGCGCCATTGAATTACTGCTGATTAATATCGACAGCAGCGTAAATGGGACCATTGATGATGAAGGCTTAATCTCCTTCAGCGGCAGTGGTAATGAAGTGAGTTACGGGATTATCGATGAGATTGCCAAACGAGCGATTGCAACCGGAGCAAGAGTATTGGCTGTACGCAGCGAAGACCTGCCATCCGGTGCCGACCTCAACGCGATATTACGTTATCCCCTATAAATACACGTCTGAAGCCCCGCTTAGGGGCTTTATTGTTAACAAACTTTCCATCGGTCGCAGACACTTAGCGTTATTAGTTACACATTGCGGTGTGATATATTGCGCAATAGCTTTTAACGTGCAAAGAATGCCCTAATACGACTGATTATGATTAACTAGCAATTAGTTTAATATAAATAAGGAACCAGCCATTAACCTATTGCGATGTTAGTAGTGTCCTGAGTATTTCATTAACTGTTTTTACACCTAGTTTATTATAAATATTTCGCCGATGGGCACTGGCTGTTTTACTTTTCATATTTAATCGTACTGATATGTCAGGATTTCTTAACCCAATTAATATACATTCAAAAACCTCATTCTCTCTTTCAGTGAGTTGCGATTTGATTTTATTTTTCAAATCAAGTCGATTAAAGTTTTTTGGCGTTTTTCGTGATCTTAATGCCTTGGTTATCATTAGCTTAATGTTTTTTACTGATGATGTTTTACACAGTATTCCATCAGATAGAATGGAGAGATAGGTGAAATCCTCAGTGCCAGCATGCTTTCTGCAAAAAACCATAACGAAAGATAGTGGGTTTGACGCTCTTATTTGACTAATGGTATTAAATACCTTGGAAGGATTAATATCGTCAACGTCGAGAATAACAACACTACGCTCGTTTGATTCACTGTATATTCTCTCATCGTCAATGGAATAGTATTGTTCAACATTCACACCCATGGCCTCATTATGGACCATATTAATTTCTCTGATGATTATATCGAATGATAATAGCGTTAAATTGCAATAACTAACCACCATGACTCTCATGTGTCACATCACCCTTTAATCGAGTTTATTAACGATAAACAATATATATTGAGTCCATATAAAGACGGCACCGAAGTACCGTCTTTTATGATATTACGGAGATTAGAAGTTGTATTTAACACCTAACATAACTTGGGTATCACTGTAACCTTTATCACCGAGTTGTTGCCCTACGTTACCCCAGACATTCAGTTGCTTATTCAATTGCCCTTCAACGCCCACTTTCAGTTCGCCGATATTTTTAGCACCCGCCTGCTTAACTTCAATCGAGTTCATATTGGTGCCAAAATCTTTGGTATTGTGGATCCAGTTGGCTTCTACAAACGGTTGGAACTCACGATCTTTACCGTTATCACTTTCGTGGTGGCCTTTCATATATGAACGCAACCCCAGACGAGTTTGGATATTGCCATCGCCTTGTCCGCTAACTTGAGTCCCATTTGCTTCACGGTGCTCGTCAGCTTTCACACCCATCCAAGTGATTTGGGCTTTCGGCTGGATAAAATAAGTCTCATTCTTCGATTTATTTTCACCAACCTTGAAGGTATAACCACTTTCTACCGAGGCTGTAAACCCTTTCGATTTATACTCTTCCGTCGCGAGACCTTCACCCTGCACGCTATTGTTAAACCAGCTATACTGCGCCCAACCGTCGACATACAAGCCAGACTTATCTTCGTCATTGGCATACCACGTGCTGTAAACACCCGTGCTGTAACCATCGACCGAACCGCTAGACTTATAGCCAGACTTCGCATTGGTGTTGCTCTTGCTATTACCGTAGCCAGCCATCACACCCAGATGTAAGCGGTCCAAGCCATCGTTGCTCCACTGGGCAATGTCGCCACCCAGTTGCATCACATAGCGGTTACTTTGGGTTTTCAACTGACCACTGGTATCACGAGAACGGTTATGACCGCCTTCGTTACGCAACCACATGCTGGTCACTTTCTGCTCGCCTGTCAGTACGTCGATGTACTGCGTTTCACCTAAGCGATCGTGCAAACGGGTCACAAACATATTGTTAGCCGAGGCTAAGTTAGCCGTGTAGCTACCCGCTTCTGGACGTTTAGTTTCTTCGCCTGGGCCCACCGGATTTTCTGGATCAACCGGGTTCTCTGGGTCAATTGGCACATTGCTCAGGCTGGTCAAATACCAGTTACTGGCATTTGAACCTACTCCACGTGCGAGTGAATAATCATATGCACCCGCTACGATACGGCCATTTTGCACAAACTCACCGTCGGATTGACCATTCACCTGAATGAGCTCAATACCGTTTAAGGTCTTAGCGCCCGTACCACCCGCATTATCAACACTGACGTTGGTCGTGCCACTGGTATTACCGTTCACAATCATGCTGTCGGTCGCAGAAATATCATCACCCAACGCCGTGTTAAAATGCAGTAGACCGTTGTTACCAATATAGTTACCGTTCACCACCAATTGATTACCCGTGGTGCCTGTACCATCACTGGTTTTGTTGCCGATAAAGACTGTGCCGCTGTTGGTTAAGTCAGTACCCACAGTAAAGATGTTACTGGCCGGAGCCAGACGGCCCATAATCGGCGAGGTAGATGCCGTTGGGTTACCAACAAACAACACGCCCTTGTTATCAATAGCACCAGCCACCCCACCGAAGCCGCCCATAAAGGCACCACCAGCGATATTGACTTGCTGGCTGGCCAGCGTCATTGGGTCAGCACTGCTGCCTAAGATCAGACCACCCGCATTGATATCCGTCTGCCCGGTATAGGCCGCGGCTTGGGTCAATGACAGGGTACCGTTGCCGTTTTTAGTCAGGCTACCACTGCCAGTAATGCTGTTTGCCAACAACCAATCACTCGCACTATTGAGCACCAATGAACCGTCGTTAGTGACCGCAGCCGTCCCTAAATGTTCTGCTTGAGAAGCGGTTAACTGGCTGCCGTTCGTGATATCAAACAGGCCGCTAAACAGACTGTTATTACCCGTTAATGTGATGTCACTGCTGTCTTCCAGCACCACACTACCGGCATCACTGATGGCGTTAGCCAACTGACCTGCCGCACTTTTCAGTGTCAATAGACCGGCGTTGACAATGTTGCCACTGCCCAGACCCACTGCATTGTTCAGCAAGGCTTGTGCGCCGCTGGCAATGTTAGTCGTTGCGGTCAACGTATTATTCGCGCCGTTTACCGTCAATATGTCACTGGCAATGGTTAATTCGCCACTGCCCGTGAGTTCCCCATCAGACACACCGCCCTGAGTTAACGTCAGGTTGCCGCCATTAAGATTGAGTGATGAACCCGCCGTGCCACTCAATTCACCCACGATCTGGCTGTGACCATTCATATCAAAGGCAGTATCAGCAGCCAGTGATAACAGTGAGGTATTCCCTAACACGTTATCGTTCAGCATCTGTAAGCTGCCACTGCGCACATCGGTCATGCCGGTGTAGTTATTGTCCAAATTAGACAGCGTGACAGTATTTCCTGTACCGGTATCAATGGCCAAGTCGCCGCTACCAGTAATTTTGGCACTCATGTCCGCTGCTGGACCGGTTTTGTTGGTGGCATACAACGATAAGGCATCTGCATTGCTACCCAGCAATTCAATCTCTGTCAGACCATAGCTGACGTACAGACCATCGTTGCTCAAACTACTCGTCAGGCGGTAATCGTATGTCCCTTTAGCAACGGTGTTGCCATTCTGCGCGATATCAGCGGTAGTGGCATCAGTGATCACATTGCCATGCTGGTCTTTGAGTACCAAATTGCTGCCATTGCCCTGCACCGTCACATCGCTAGTCGCCAATTGCAACAAGGTGTTAGCATCATCCTGTTCCATGATTGGCAGTGTAGGATTGACCGGTGTCTGGCTGTTATCAACACTCTCAATATTCACTTCCACCGTACCCGTACCAAGCAGATTCATCTCTTTAGTGGTATGGATAGTACTTTTCGCCACCGTCTCACCAGGTGTACCGGTGTTAAATTTCACGGTACCGCCGTCGAAGGTAAGCCCAGCGATCGTTTGAACGCCATCAGCCACTGTCGTGATGCTGTCCGCGCCCAACTTCAACGTCGCATTGATCAGCGCCGTGGTGTTTTCAGCCGCGAGCTCAAAAGTGGCATGGCCCAATGCCAGTACACCGTTAAAAGCATTTTGTGCTGCATTGGCGGTAAAGTTAAACGCGTTACCGGCTGTATCTACACCCACTGTCCCGAGACCATTTAACTTACTGTTAAAGTTCACAGCATTCAGATTTTTGATCTGCAATAGGCTACCGTCACCGAGATTAAAGCCCGTGTTGGCGTTGTCATCCTGCGCATTGCCCAGCGCCAATAGCATGTTGTCTAATGTCAGTGTCGAGTCATTAATCAAATTGACGTAATCCATATTCTGGACAGCATCAACATCACTCAAGGTATATACCGAATGATCAAATGTCAGCGTATCAGTGCCGGTTCCGCCATTCAGTGAACTGAAGACACCAGTATCGGTGGCAAGCAAATCTTTCAAAATAAACAAGTCGTCACCGCTGCCGGTGGTGAAGTCAGTACCTTTACTGCCTTGCATCAGGGTAACAGTGTTATTACCCGCCAACAGGTCTACATGTCCAACGATTGTACCGCCGGTGGCATTAGTAAATGCCACACCAGTGCCCGTTGTGGTGATAACAGCTTGTTGATCTGCGCTGTTAGCTTCAATGGTGCCGCTATTGATGAAGCTGGTAACATTGCCATTATCAATATCGACAACTGGGTTATTCAGTGACTTAGAGATCAAGCGACCGGATTGTTCGACTTGCGCAGTCGTTCCATTCACAATCAGTGCTGCACCGCCTGCGGCATCATTCACATTAACGCTAGCGCCGGTTTTCAGATCCTGACTCGAATGGGTGACAATCCCTTTACCAGCGGCAGAATTAACATTAATCACCAGTTCCGAAGAATCAGACATATCCAACGTATTATTGGTTATCGTATCGCCCGTATTGGCAAACAGAATACCTGTGCCACTGCCATTGACATTAATCGTGCCTGAGTTAGTCGCCGCCATTGAAGCGCCAGTACGAACGCCAGCACCGTTTCCGACTGTCAATGTGGTATCGTTGAGCTGAATCCCAGTAATTTCCGCTTTGTTTTCAATCGCATTACCGCTACCGCCTGCCATCATAGTGATGGTGGCACCGTCAACAGTCAGTGCTGTTGCACCGGTATCCAGCAGTACGCCATGTGCAGTGCCGCCCGCTTGAGTTTCACCACTGCCGGACAGGGTCAAACTTGCGCCGGAACCTAATAGGAAGGCCGCAGTGCCGTCGGTGGCATTAACAATACCAGTGTTATTGACTGTTGAGTTAGCGCCCTGAATGTTTACCGCAGTCCCGTTAACAGAGATCAGATTTTCGTTAGTCAGAATACCGCCATCGACCAGTACACCTGTACTGCCCGCTTGCGTAAAATCGATAGTCCCTTTGTGGATCAGCTCACCGCCATTACGAGCGATATAGCCGTAAGCACCTGACGCCGTATTACCTGTGCTTAAAATGGCAGAACTGATCAGCACCGATTTACCGGTCACGCCAGTCGCAATACCATCAAGACCGTAATAATTACCATCAACGATACCGGCAGTGGCGCCGTTACCGCTCAATTCCAAACTGGCATCTGCGGTGATGGTACCCGTAGCACCACCTTCTACTTTAACGCCCGTGGAACCTTCACCTGAAAGCACCATATCTAACGCGCCAGAGCTAAAGCTACTGCCTGCACCGGTGACTTGAATAAGGGAGGAGTCTTTACCCGTCGCATTCATGGTTGAAGCCGTGGTACCGGCAAAAGAGGCACCCTTATCAACACGATATAAAGTAGAGCCTTCCGTCGAAACGGTTTCATCGCCGGTCGCAATGTTATTGATGCTAGAGCCCGTACCGTAAATCAGGTAACCCACTTGTTTGGTACCGGAGGTAAACTCAACCTGACCCGCACCAGTGACGTTAATCGTGCCCTTATCTTCGGCAACCACGCCGATAGCCCCGTCACCAACCAGACTCACTTGACCGGAAAGGTTGGCCACCGCACCTGTACCCACCGCCTGAATACCGTAGTTGGCCAAATTGGTCGCTGCATCCAGCCCTTTATTAACATAGATGTGACCGGCATTGGTCGCGGCACTGTTAGTCAGCACTTTCATCCCAACGGTATTAATACCATTGATAATGATATCGCCATTATTGACAACATTGGTCGCATTCAAACTGGAGGAAATACCCACATTTTGCGCCGCTTTTTCCCCAGTGACTGCACCCGCACCATTTAGCTCAATAGTCCCGTTCTGGTTGACGGCTGTTCTGGCACCCTGAGCGATAATCGCAGTGGAGTTCTCAGTCTTGCTGCCAATAACGATTTTACCGCCAATATTATTGATAAAAGTGGCGATATTGCTCAGATTGACCGTATCTTGAACTAATTTAACCGCGTAAGACTCTGTCTTTATTGCTAGGTCGGCAACAACATCGGTTAATGAACGCTGAGCTTGGCGGCCAATATAAACAGAGCCATTATTTTCAAAAGTAGAGCCTTTTTGAACACTCACGCCTTCATTCAAATACCCTGTGGCTGGCGATAAATCAACGGTTGCAGCAATGTTGATAGCGCCGTTATTCACGAACGTCGAAGTACCATCAATGATCGCTGCGCGGGTATAAACACTGGTCCCGCGCGACGCCGTATTGATCACACCATTGTTCGTCACGGAAGAGGCGCCATTAGCCAAAATCGCCGTATGACTGCCGCTAGCCACATTCAGCGGTAACGTGGCAGTCGGTGTGGATTTGAAATCCAGCATGTCCGGGTTAGTCCCTGCATCCAGAACCCCAGAGGCGTCATTAATGACCGTACTGTCGGTAGCGAAAACAATATTGGTCCCACGAACAGTGCCGGCGGCTGAGCCTAAAATCCCCGCATTATTTAATGTCGCGCCGTCGTTTAAGCGCACCACAGTAATATCAGTATTGAAAGCCTGAATATTGGCATCAGTTCCTATATTCACGATGGCATGCTGACCATCACCATGTATAAAGGCAACGCGGCTAGAATCGACTAAGTGATTTACAGCATCATTGGCATCAATGCCCATATCAAGATAGATCGGGGTCACTTTAGGTGACGTATTGGAGCCGTTCGTAAAATAGGCCCGCGCCAGTTCAGCCTGATAGCCTTTGCTGTCCAGAACAATCGCACCACTTTTGATCCCAGCGATCAAATCGTTATTGTATTTCTGGAAATCCGCAAAATTTTGAACATTTTGCGCACCTAAATAGGTGCTGGTGAATGCACCGACAAAGTCATCAAGTACCGCATTGGCGACGGAGGTTCCGCTATCACGGATGTTATTACTGTTGTTACCGAGGTTAACCACAGTTTTGGCATTATAATTGATGACCGTATTCTGTGATGATGCATTATTGGAATCGACATAGAATCCTGACGAGGTGGTGGCTTCTGCACTACCTTTCAAACCACCTTTCAAAATAGCACTAAAGTAGTTCGTACTATCATTCACCCAACCTGCAGCCGTACTGCCCACATTGACTGTCAAGTCACTGCTATCTTGCACATGGAATAAGTTACGATTCACATACTGACCATTCTCACCGACCGCATATGACACAGGCACCGTAAAATCAGCCAGCGGCTTAATGGACATCGCAGTACTGCTATACACATTAATCGTAATTAATGCGCCAGTACCCTTCGGATCAAGGAAAGTCTCAGTGACCATGTCACCCAAGTTGAAAATATTTTTACCAAGTAGGTTCTCTGCGCCGTTAAGGAAATTCGCTGCAGGAATATCACCTAGCTTACTGTTTTTATAGCCCGCATCACCGCGAGCAATGTTACTAAAACTGCCAGATAGTGTATTACCTGTACCAGAGATAGATTGCTCAAAATCCACTTCAGGTGAAAAGACCGGCACACTTATATCAGCGGCAAAAACAGTGCCGACAGATAAAGTACCTATCACCATCAATGCTATTTGACTCAACCGGGAATGATTTGCTAACCCTATAGAGGTATCGACAGTTCCGGTGCTGAATGATTTGTTTTTTTTGCTCGACTTGGAAAACTCCGATGCAACATCGTAGCGGCCTAATGCACTATTCCAAATGACTTTAAATACTCGATTCATAGAACTCTCGATTTTCTCTCTATATTTGTGGGTTACATATAACGGGCAACACATTCACTTAATTAGCATGTAATTAAGACAGTTAGCTTCCGTTAAGGGGTATTTTAATATCTATAGCTTCTTACCTATATCGATAATAAACTTTAGCTGTTAGTTAAATATATAGGAGCAAGCGACTTAATTTGTAGGAAACATCCCACCCAAAACGAAGATAAATAAATTTATACAACAAAATCATAAAGTTAAATTATAAAATAATACAAGAAAAATCCTAACAAAATACACCGGAGCATAAGAAAATTCTTTATTCCCACCATGGAAAATGTTTATTAAAAGCAATCACTACCAATCAATTTTTTTCAAATGAAAAGAAATGTAAACATCAAAATATTGCAGCATTTACGTGTTATGAGTTTATTGACCATTAAACGCGGCAAGTATACATAAAAAAAACAATTATTGGATTTTTAATTCATAATTTACATTAAAACAGCACATAACTTCATAACAAATGAATAATCTAATTTTAACAGGATTTTACACCTTTCATTGGAATGATTCCTAGAATAAAAGATCGTCTAATTAAATTGAAATCTAATCAGCGACACTCACAATTAAAATCTTATTGGATTTGTCTTAAAAATACATTCTAGAGATGCAGTTGAATAATAAATTAAACACGAAGATAATTCTCACTAGAAAATTAGTCTAACTTTTTATTCATATTTAAAAAACAATTAATATAAAACGATTTTATTACTGCTTTAATTTTAGTTGGTTACGGACTGCCATTTTATTTTCTATTCATCGCACTAACTCATTTTCCGAGTTGAAATGAAATGATAATAATATGCTTATCCCATCTGATTGATTTTTTATCGTCATAGACATGCACTATTTATGATTGACTAAGCATAAGATTTGCTAAGAGACTCAGGGGATTTTGTAGGATGGATGCTTTTTAGATGAGACCCTTTTTAGACAAATAATAGGTATGCACAATCTACTCAATTGAAATGAGCGCGTTTTAAGCACAGAAAGGAAAGCCCGAACGGGTAACAGTTGGATAAGGCAGCGAGAGAATCACTCTCTGCGTATGACCACCGTGTTCAACGACGATGCCTTATCCAACAATATGTTTATATAGCAATATGTCTATGTAGCAGTATGACTAACGACACTTAGCGGAAGGGAGTAGCGTCCCCTGCGCCTTCACGGATAACTTCTGGGGATGAATCAGTCAGGTCAATCACGGTGGTAGGTTGTTGACCTAATGACCCCCCATGAATGATTAAATCTACCTGTTTGCCCAAATTGTCTTTGATTTCATCCGGATCAGACTCTGCAAAATCATTACCTGGCAACATCAATGTTGTCGACATTAATGGCTCACCCAACACATCCAGCAAAGCCAGTGCTATTGGGTTGGATGGTACACGTAACCCAATGGTTTTACGTTTATCATTCATCAAGCGCCGAGGCACTTCTTTGGTTGCCTTTAAAATAAAGGTGTAGTTGCCTGGGGTGTTATTTTTGATCAAACGAAATGCGGAGTTATCGACATACGCATAGGTGGATAACTCGGAAAGATCGCGGCACATCAATGTGAAATTATGATTACCATCTAACTGACGAATACGACATATGCGTTCCATTGCCGTTTTATCTTCTAACCGGCAGCCAAGGGCATAACCAGAATCTGTCGGGTAAACGACCACGCCGCCTTTACGCAAGACATCAACACTTTGGTTGATCAACCGTGGTTGCGGGTTTTCTGGGTGAATATAAAAAAACTGACTCATGACTCTACCTCATCATTCAACGTACGATCGGTATTGGCTGGCTCTGTAGGCCAATCACGCCACACCGGTTCCACCCCTGCGGGCAGCCACAATTTGCGGCCCAACTCAATCCAAGAGCAAGGTTGATGGAAATCAGACCCTTGGGATGCAAGTAAATTATAGTCGCGTGCATACTGCGCGAGCTGCGCTCTTTCATGAGGCGCTTGCTGGCATTGGGCAACTTCCATCGCGTGACCACCCTGTGCTGAAAAATGCGCTAACAAACGTTTCAACCATTTTGCCGTTAAGTCATAACGACCTGGGTGCGCCAACACAGCTTGACCACCAGATTGCGTAATAGCATCAATAGCTTGTTCTATTGTACACCATTGTGCAGGGACATAACCGGTCTTGCCTTTGGCCAAATACTTTTTAAAAACCTGCCCGACATTGCTCGCCAGTCCCAATTCCACCAAATAACGAGCAAAATGCCCACGGGTAACCTGCCCCCCCTGCGCCAATCGATTAGCACCTTCCCAAGCATCAGGAATACGCGATTTTGCTAAGCGAGCACTGATCTCCTGCGCACGTACATAGCGGTGATCAGACTGTTCGCGCAATAACTTGCACATGCTAGGGTGATGCTCATCAATGCCCAGTCCCACAATATGGATCTCGTGGTTTTCCCACAGAGTGGAAATTTCTACGCCAGAGATAAGCCGTAATACTAATTTTTCCTGCTCTATGGTGGCGGCGGCTTCTGCCAACCCCGCAGTGGTGTCATGATCGGTGATCGCCAAGACACCAACACGCATCTGCGCCGCTCTTAACACCAGTGCCGCAGGCGTGAGTGAGCCGTCTGACGCAGTAGTATGGCTGTGCAGATCATAGAGTGTGAAAGCCGTTGATACCGTATCAGGCAAGGTGGCGTTATCTGTTAATGCAGGTTTATTTATCAAAAGGGTCTTATTAACCAAAACAAAAATCCGGAGAAAGCGTGGCTGCCTATCATACTCGCTAATAAGCCTGTTTGGTTAATCAATCTTGAGTTGTCATGCTGCTCAACTTGGATAAGCACCCTACGCAAAGTATGTTAAAAAACAATCATTGAGGTGTTGACATTCCCCCCTCGAACTAGTTTACTAGTACGCAAGTTCGCAAGGCATGAACGTGATGTCACGAATATTGGGTAGCACACCCACCCCTTGAAAAAGCAATGATAGGACTGATGATGAAAACGACCCTGATTTCTTTACTGCGTTGGTGGCACATATCCCTCTCACGGGCGGTGTAATCACGCATACCAGTCATCAGACAGTGCAGATTGCTTCAGCCCGCTAATAGCGGGTTTTTTTATGGATAAATATTGGCATAGCCGCTTTTTCAGAATCACTTTTTCGAGATAAATAAATGATGCAGACTTCGCGCCCTACCTTACAGTTATTAACGACCACGGCGTGTTACCGCGATGACCCTACCGCGTTATTCCACCAATTGTGTGGCGCTCGTCCAGCAACTTTGCTGCTTGAATCCGCTGAGGTCACGAGCAAACAAAATCTGAAAAGCCTGCTCATTATTGACAGCGCACTGCGAATTACTGCTTTGGCGCAAACAGTCACTATTGAAGCGCTGACACGCAATGGCGCATCGCTATTGCCTCTGTTGGATGCTGCACTGCCACCGCAAGTTGAGATTCAGGTGCGCCCGAATGGCCGTGAACTCACTTTCCCCGTCGTGAATGAAGTTCAGGACGAAGACTCACGTTTACAGTCATTATCTGTATTTGATGCCTTGCGCCTGTTGTTGCAGTTGGTAAATACGCCTGCGACAGAGAGAGAAGCGATGTTTATCGGTGGTTTATTCGCTTACGATTTGGTCGCTGGATTTGAAAATTTACCCCCGTTACGCCATGACCAGCGTTGCCCTGATTTCTGTTTCTATCTTGCAGAAACGTTACTCGTTTTGGACCATCAACATCGCTCAACACAGTTACAGTCAAGCCTGTTCACGCCAGATACCAGCGAACACCAGCGTTTAAGCGCCCGATTAGAACAACTTAGCCACCAGCTACAGCAGGCTGCCCAACCGATCCCCGCTACATCAGTGCCGGAAATGAAGTTACAGTGTAACCAGTCAGATGAAGAATATGGTGCGGTAGTCAGTGAATTGCAGCAAGCCATTCGCGAAGGTGAGATTTTCCAAGTGGTTCCTTCTCGCCGCTTCTCTCTGCCTTGTCCATCACCACTGGCCGCTTACCAAACCCTGAAAGATCATAATCCCAGCCCGTATATGTTCTTTATGCAAGACAATGAATTCTCTTTATTTGGCGCGTCACCTGAAAGCGCACTGAAGTACGATGCAACTAATCGCCAGATTGAGATTTACCCTATTGCCGGAACTCGCCCACGTGGACGTCGTGCCAACGGTGAACTAGACCGCGATTTAGATAGCCGCATTGAGCTGGAAATGCGCACTGACCATAAAGAACTGGCCGAACATTTGATGTTAGTGGATTTGGCCCGCAACGACTTGGCCCGCATTTGTGAACCGGGTAGCCGCTATGTGGCCGATTTGACCAAAGTTGACCGCTACTCCTTTGTGATGCATTTGGTATCTCGCGTTGTCGGCACACTACGTCATGACTTAGATGTGCTGCATGCCTATCAGGCTTGCATGAATATGGGCACCTTGAGCGGTGCGCCAAAAGTCCGTGCGATGCAATTGATTGCTGAACGTGAAGGTTCCCGTCGTGGCAGTTACGGTGGCGCGGTAGGCTATTTTACCGCACAGGGTGATTTGGATACCTGCATTGTGATTCGCTCTGCTTATGTTGAAGACGGTATCGCCACGGTTCAAGCCGGTGCAGGCGTGGTTCTTGACTCAATACCGCAGGCAGAGGCCGACGAAACTCGCAACAAAGCACGTGCCGTGTTACGGGCGATTGCGACAGCACACCATGCCAAGGAGATTTTCTAATGGCCGATATCTTACTGATCGATAATATCGATTCATTTACTTACAACTTGGTGGATCAACTGCGTGCTAGCGGCCATCGCGTCGTGATTTATCGCAACCAAATTGCGGCTAAAACCATTATTGAGCGCTTACAACAAATGGAACAGCCCGTGCTGATGCTGTCACCTGGCCCAGGGACGCCTGCTCAGGCCGGTTGCATGCCTGAATTATTGCAGCGCCTGCGCGGACAATTACCGATTATCGGCATTTGTCTTGGTCATCAAGCCATTGTTGAAGCCTATGGTGGCCATGTCGGTCATGCTGGCGAGATATTACATGGCAAAGCCTCCGCCATTGAACACGACGGACAAGGTATGTTTGCGGGTATGCCAAACCCATTACCGGTGGCGCGCTATCACTCCTTAGTCGGCAGCAATATCCCAGCAGAATTAACCGTTAACGCCCGCTTTGGTGAAATGGTCATGGCGGTTCGCCATGATGCTCACCGTGTTTGTGGCTATCAATTCCATCCAGAATCGATTTTAACCACTCAGGGTGCTCGTTTACTCGAGCAGACATTGGCTTGGGCCTTATCCCCTTTAGGCCTTAAATCGTAGTGACGTTCTTGGTGAATAGAATATTGAAGGAATTTATGATGCAAACATTATTAGAAAAATTATTCCGCGCTGAGTCACTGAGCCAAGAAGAAAGCCAACTGTTGTTCGCCGCCATCGTGCGCGGTGAGTTAGAAGCGAGCCAATTAGCCGCCGCATTGATCAGCATGAAAGTTCGCCGCGAAACACCGGCTGAGATAGCGGGTGCAGCACAAGCCCTGTTGGCCGATGCGCAGCCGTTCCCACGTCCTGACTATTTATTCGCTGATATTGTCGGCACCGGTGGCGATGGCACCAACAGCATTAATATCTCCACTGCCAGCGCATTTGTCGCCGCCAGTTGTGGGGTCAAAGTGGCTAAACACGGCAATCGCAGTGTTTCCAGCCGTTCGGGTTCATCAGACCTGCTGGCCGCTTTTGGTATTCGCCTGGATATGAGTGCTGAAGAATCACGTTTAGCATTGGATGAATTGGGTGTGTGTTTCCTGTTTGCACCGCAGTATCACACTGGCTTCCGTCATGCGATGCCGGTGCGCCAACAGTTAAAAACCCGCACGCTGTTTAACGTATTAGGGCCACTCATTAACCCCGCCCGCCCCCCATTGGCGCTGATCGGTGTTTATAGTCCTGAATTAGTTTTGCCCATCGCACAGACACTAAAAGTTCTGGGTTACCAGCGTGCAGCCGTGGTTCATGGCGGCGGTATGGATGAGGTGGCCATTCATGCACCGACACAAGTCGCCGAGCTGAATAACGGCAGTATCGAAAACTATGAATTAGCGCCAGAAGACTTTGGTCTGAACCGTTACTCGCTGGGTTCGCTACAAGGTGGCGCACCGGAAGAAAACCGTGACATTTTAGCACGCTTGTTACAAGGTAAAGGTGAACCGGCGCATGCCGCAGCCGTTGCTGCTAACGTGGCGTTATTGCTGAAATTGCACGGCCAAGAAAATTTGCGTCATAACGCGCAACAAGCATTAGAAATGATTCATAGCGGTCAAGCTTTTGATCGTGTTACCGCTCTGGCAGCAAGAGGATAGATCATGCAGGAAACCGTACTTCACAAAATAGTGCGCGATAAGGAAATCTGGGTTGCCGCGCGGAAATTACAACAACCATTGGCCGGTTTTCAAAACGACATTACCCTGAGTCAACGCGATTTTTATCAAGCGCTACAAGGTGATAAAACAGTTTTCATTCTGGAATGCAAGAAAGCATCCCCTTCTAAGGGCGTCATTCGCGATAACTTTAATCCTGCTGAGATTGCTGCGGTTTATAAGAATTATGCTTCGGCAATTTCAGTATTAACCGACGAAAAATATTTCCAGGGCAGCTTTGATTTCTTGCCCCAAGTCAGTGCCGTCGTCACTCAGCCTGTTTTGTGTAAAGACTTTATTATCGATGCTTACCAGATTCAGTTAGCGCGTTTTTATCAGGCCGACGCTATTTTGCTGATGCTTTCTGTGCTTGATGACGAAAGCTATCTACAGCTTGCAGCCGTGGCCCACAGCCTCAATATGGGCGTGTTAACTGAAGCCAGTAACGCCGAAGAACTGGATCGCGCCATTGCCTTAGGTGCGAAAGTCGTCGGGATCAATAATCGTGATTTACGTGATTTGTCTATCGACTTAAATCGTACCCGCGAACTGGCTCCCCGCCTCCCTGCTGGCGTGACCGTTATCAGCGAGTCGGGCATTAATCATTACCGCCAAGTCCGCGAATTAGGCCATATCGCTAACGGTTTTCTGATTGGCAGCGCGTTGATGTCTGAACCTGACCTCAATGCCGCCGTGCGTCGTGTTTTGTTAGGTGAAAATAAGGTCTGTGGCCTGACCCGAGCGCAAGACGCTGCTACTGCCTATCACGCTGGTGCGGTGTATGGTGGGTTGATTTTTGTTGATAGCTCGCCTCGTCATGTCGATATCGCCCAAGCCCGTGCGGTGATCAGTGGCGCGCCACTGAAGTACGTTGGGGTCTTCCGAGATGCCCAACCGGAAACAATTCAAAATATCGCCGTGCGCTTGTCACTGGCGGCAGTGCAATTACATGGGCATGAAGATCAAACCTATATCAACCAACTGCGTGATGTTTTACCCGCGAGTTGCCAAATTTGGAAGGCGTTGAGTGTCAGTGACACCCTGCCAGCGCGTCACTTACAACATGTTGAGCGTTATGTATTGGACAATGGCAAAGGTGGCACCGGCCAAACTTTTGACTGGTCATTATTGGCCGGCGAGTCGCTGGACAACGTCCTGCTGGCCGGTGGATTAAATGCCGACAACAGTGGCTGTGCTGCACAGTTAGGCTGCGCCGGTTTGGACTTTAATTCCGGCGTCGAAAGTGCTCCTGGCGTCAAAGATCCCCAATTGATTGCCACCGTGTTCAAGACACTGCGCGACTATTAATTGAATTAAATCGAAAAACAGAACTTGGTTAATCCGGTAAAGGACAAAAAATGACCACACTAAATCCTTATTTTGGCGAGTTCGGTGGCATGTATGTGCCGCAGATACTGATGCCAGCATTGAAGCAACTGGAAGAAGCATTTGTCAGTGCGCAAATGGACCCTGAGTTTCAGGCCGCGTTTCAAGACTTACTGAAGAACTATGCTGGTCGCCCGACGGCACTGACTTTGTGTCAAAACTTGACTGAAGGCACAAAAACCAAGCTATATCTGAAACGCGAAGATTTGCTGCACGGCGGCGCGCATAAAACCAATCAGGTTTTGGGGCAAGCATTATTAGCAAAACGCATGGGTAAAACTGAGATCATTGCGGAAACAGGTGCTGGTCAACATGGCGTAGCATCCGCATTGGCTTGCGCCCTACTGGGCTTAAAGTGCCGCATCTATATGGGGGCGAAAGACATTGAGCGCCAATCACCAAACGTCTTCCGTATGCGCCTAATGGGTGCAGAAGTGATCCCTGTTCACAGCGGTTCTTCAACGTTGAAAGATGCTTGTAATGAAGCATTACGTGACTGGTCTGGTAGCTACGAAACTGCACACTATATGCTAGGAACCGCCGCAGGCCCGCACCCTTATCCGACCATTGTGCGTGAATTCCAACGTATGATTGGCGAAGAAACCAAAGCGCAGATCCTCGCGAAAGAAGGCCGTCTGCCCGATGCTGTATTAGCCTGTATTGGCGGCGGCTCAAACGCCATTGGTATGTTCGCTGATTTTATCGATGAAGCAAATGTGGGGCTGATTGGTGTTGAGCCGGCAGGACATGGTATCGAAACAGGTCAACATGGCGCACCGCTTAAACACGGTAAAGTCGGTATCTACTTCGGTATGAAATCGCCAATGATGCAAACCAGTGATGGCCAAATTGAAGAATCTTACTCCATCTCTGCAGGCCTAGACTTCCCATCTGTTGGGCCACAACATGCCTATCTGAACAGCATCGGCCGTGCAGATTATGTGTCAGTGACCGATAACGAAGCGCTGGAAGCCTTTAAAGCGCTGTCCTGTAAAGAAGGGATTATCCCTGCCTTGGAATCCTCTCATGCGCTGGCTCATGCCTTGAAAATGATTAAAGCGTCACCGGAGAAAGAGCAGATTCTGGTCGTGAATCTGTCTGGGCGAGGCGATAAAGATATTTTCACCGTTCACGATATTTTGAAAGCTCGGGGAGAGATTTAATGGAGCGTTATCAACAACTGTTTAAACAGTTAGCCGCCAAGAATGAAGGTGCTTTTGTCCCATTCGTGCAATTAGGCGACCCATCACCAGCGTTGTCTTTAGAGATTATTGATACGCTGATTGCAGCAGGTGCCGATGCGTTGGAATTGGGTATCCCGTTCTCTGATCCATTAGCCGATGGCCCGACAATTCAAAACGCTGCTCTTCGTGCCTTTGCTGCTGGCGTGACACCAAGCATCTGTTTTGAGATGTTGGCAGAAATTCGCAAGAAACATCCGACTATCCCAATTGGTCTATTGATGTATGCCAATTTAGTCTTCCACAACGGCATAGATAATTTCTATCAACGTTGTGCCGATGTGGGCGTCGATTCTGTGCTGATCGCTGACGTCCCTTTCGAAGAATCAGCGCCTTTCCGTGCTTCTGCATTACGCCACGGTATTGCGCCAATATTTATCTGCCCACCGAATGCAGATGACGATTTACTGCGTGAGATTGCTTCTCATGGCCGTGGCTATACCTATCTGCTTTCTCGAGCAGGTGTGACTGGGGCTGAGAATCACGGCCATCTCCCGCTGAATCATTTGATTGATAAATTACGGGAATATCATGCTGCGCCCGCTCTGCAAGGTTTTGGCATTTCAGAACCAGAGCAAGTCAAAACCAGTTTGGCGGCAGGAGCTGCGGGGGCTATTTCAGGCTCCGCGATTGTAAAAATCATTGAAAATAATGTCTCGAATCCCGCTGAGATGTTGGCGCAGTTGGCTCGTTTTGTGGCTGAGATGAAAGCAGCGACTCGCTGTTAATTTTTAGAAAAGCGTCTGATAGCAGGTTCCCATCAGGCGCTTTATTCCCTTCTTTTCAAGTGCTTCCTGAAGACACATTCATTCAAAATTTGAATTAACGGCGTTCATCACTAATAATTGTGTAACACACCCAGTATTTGTTTACATATTGAATGCTCTGCGTGCGCTGTAGTGATGTGTAATGTATGCGTTAATAACACTTTCAAAGAGTTACCCGTCCCCTTGTGACATCAATAACATGGAGAGTCATCTATGAAGCTTTTTAAAACATTTTCTGCTTTATGCGTTGCGGTAATTATGGCGATGGCTATTTCCGCTTGTGCGCCAACAAAAACGTCAGAAGGCACTGGCGGCTATATCGATGACACCGTGATTACCACTAAAGTGAAATCAGCGCTGCTGGCAGCAAAAGATATAAAATCGACTCAAATCAGTGTTGAGACATTTAAAGGACGCGTTCAGTTGAGTGGTTTTGTGAGCTCACGCCATGATGCAGACCGTGCAGTAGAAGTCACTCGCACCGTACCAGGCGTGAAGTCAGTCAGTAATCAGATGCTGATTAGGTAATCAATACGTATGTATTGTATTTGTAGCATGCATTGTATTGATAGAATGAACCGTATGAATTGCCTGACTTTATAGTCTGACGATTGGCGGGGAGGTTTCACCGAGGGGTAAGTCAATGACTCACACCATGAGAATCGGTAAATTTCCCCGCCTATTTAATGCTAGAAACGATAGCCCGCGCCGAACATGAAGACCCATGGGTCTAAACGAGTATTAATTGTTTGCTCGACACCACCAGCCTTAAATTTCACGTCAGATTCGATGTTCATCCACCAAACAGACATGTTTAGCATCCAATTTTCACTGACCATGTAGTCCATACCTGCCTGGCCTGCGATACCCCATGAATCCTTCACACTCAAATCTGTCAGGCCAGCAGTACTGCCCGTGTTGTTAAATTTCTCATCAAAGAAAGTGGTGTAGTTCAAGCCGATACCCAGATAAGGACGCAATTTGTCTTGTTTATCGCGGAAATAATATTGCGCCATCAACGTAGGGGGTAATTGCTTAACTTCAGCGATATCACCAGTAGGACCAAGACCAATCTTGTGGCGGAACGGTGTCGCCGCCAACAGTTCTACCCCGATATTATCCGTAATCAGATAACTAAAGGTCATGCCCAACTGGGTATTATTGTCCGCTTTGAAGGAACCATAACCTAAAACGTCATCAGATCCTGTTGTCGGTCTGACCGTTGCCGTCCCTGCCCGGAAAATATAATCGCCCGCTTGGTGCGCACTTGCTGCAGTGGGTGCCAAAGCGGCTACAGCTAACAATGCCAACGTGATTTTTTTCATTATCCATTCCATTTGTAGGTATATTCGCGGACTGAATATACCTACAAATGATTATTTATGATCCACTCGTGATCACATCTTTGGAAACAATTTAAATAAATCCTATTTTGAGTAAGGTTATTTAATTCCTTAATAACATTGAAATTGATCTGGATCATAAATCAGGATTTACGACAAATCACACCGTTTTGGTTAATGAATAATGAAAAAGTAGGATGCTGCTAAGCTTGGGTGTTATTTGCGCCGGAGGGCGACCGGTTGAAGGTTTACTGGTGGCGACCGATGGATAACGTTGAGGTAATGAGGTCGGAAGAAATGATTTATCCGCTAACGTCAGTGTCCCACAACACCCATAACAAGGTATAATCATCGGCTAAGTATTAGTTTTCGATCCCAAGGAGCTTTCATGCCTATCACGGCAAACACTTTATACCGTGACAGTTTTAATTTTTTACGTAATCAGCTACCTGCCATCGCGTTGATGGCTTTACTGACTGCGTTCATTACCGTCATGCTAAATCAGGCTTTTACGCCTGATACTGAACAACTGAGTATTTTAAGTGCCGCGCAAAGTGATATCGCATCATCAGCAAATGTGAGCATCAGTGAACTCGTGTCGCAGATGACGCCAGAGCAGCAAGTTGTCTTGCTTAAAGTCTCCGCTGCTGCCACCTTTTCTGCGTTAATTGGGAATGTGTTGTTGGTGGGTGGAATGCTAACGCTAATTTCGCTGGCTTCCCAAGGCCGTCGTGTTAGCGCATTACAGGCAATTGGGCTTTCACTACCGATGTTGCCGCGGTTATTACTGTTGATGTTTATCGGTACCTTATTAATTCAGTTAGGGATTACGATGTTTATCGTACCGGGTATCGTGATTGCCGTTGCACTGTCGCTATCGCCCATCATCGTGACAACTGAAAAAATGGGCGTTTTTGCCTCGATCAAAGCCAGTACCAAATTGGCATTCGCCAATGTGCGATTAGTTATCCCTGCCATGATGTTATGGATAGCGGCTAAATTGATTTTGCTGTATTTGGTCAGCCACCTCACGGTTCTGCCAACACCGATTGCAACCGTTGTTTTAAGCGCGCTCAGTAATCTGGTTTCTGCGTTATTACTGGTATATCTGTTCCGCTTATATATGTTGTTGCGCCCTACTGATGTGACTGCCTAAGTATCAGGTTCGATAACACGACAAAAGGGCCATTTCGGCCCTTTTTGTTTTTCTACGAACAAGTCATGCTCGTATAAGCCATGAGTGATGAAAACCGGTCAGCTTATTTCAGGCTCAACGTCTGCTTCTGGCTTAGGCTTGGCTTCTGGCCCTTCATTATCTTGCTCGTTCTTTTCAGCGACCCGCTGTTTACTCTGAACCAACTTCAGCGCCAGATACAGATCCGGCACCAAGATTAAGTCATCATCGTGGCTTTTCAGTCTATTTATACGGAACCAACGTGTCAGCTCAGTGCGCCGTCCCGCTAATATCAACTTAATATTGCGCTGCTTCAAATCACGCTTAAGTTCATCGATAGCGGCCAACACACTAATATCGGCATAAGTAAAACTGGCGACCGCATCAATCACAACCCAATCGGCCTGATGCGGCGTGCTATCAACCAAATTTAGAATACGCCGCTTAAAATAGGCCACATTGAAGTAAGTCAAAGGCGAATTAAAACGGTAGATCATCACGCCCGGAACCGGTTTGATACCATTACCACTGCGCATTGAATGGATCATGCCATCGGCATTAACCCCTAATAGCTGCTCTGTGGGACGGAATACTGTCCGTAAAAATTGCAATAAGCCCAACAAAACGGCCAAACCAATGCCGCTGATGACCCCAACTAATACCACACTGACGAAAGTAAATATCGCCAAGTAAAATGCCTGCGTATTCCGCTTGCGTAACTGCCAAAGACTCCTGAACCCCAACAATGACCAGGCGGCATATATCAGCACAACGCCCAAGGCTGCAATGGGAATATATTGCAGTGGGCGAGTTAAAAATAGCAGCACCATGGCAATGACCAGTGCAGCAATAATGGAAACCAATTGGCTCTTGCCGTTATTGGCATCATTCACTGCGGTACGAGTACTGGCACCACTAATAGCAAAACCTTGCGACAATGCAGAGACAATGTTGGTGATACCCAGTGCACGTAATTCAACATCGGCATCAACTTCATAGCCATTTTTGGCGGCAAAACTACGCGCAGTGAGCATCATGCTGACAAAACTGACGACGGCAAGGTTCAACGCCGGAATCACCATGTCACGTAGCAAGCCAGGTTGAAAATCAGGCCAATGCACCATGGGTAAGCCACCACTAAATCCACCCACGACTAAAACACCAAATTGTTCTAAATTGGCCGCCCAAGAGACAAAGGTCGCAAGGACAATGGCTAACAACGGCGCTGGCCAATTAGGCCGTAACCATTTCACGCCATATAACACCACAAAAGTCAGCAAGGAAATCGCCACCGTCGGTAGATGGCTGTTAATTAAATTATGGGGCAGCGCTAAGACCCGCTCAATCAATTGCGGGGGACGAGTCATAAAGCCGAATACCTTGCCCAACTGATCGACAATAATGGTAATCGCCACACCATTGAGTAAGCCCGTTAATATCGGGCGTGATAGCAAATCAGCTAATGCGCCAAGCTTAAAACGACTGGCTACTAAGCACCAAGTCCCCATCATGAGCGTCATCATAATGGTTAACTGCCAGTGAACTTCACTGTTACCTGCCGCCAGCGGTGCAACTACAGCGGCAATCACCGCACAGGTGGCAGCATCAGGTCCGACAATTAATTGCCGCGATGATCCAAACAAGGCATACGCAATCATTGGTAAAATACATGAATACAAACCAACAGCAGCGCTAACCCCCGTCAACTCGGCATAGGCAATGGCAATAGGCAGTGCCACTGCAGCTACTGATAACCCCGCCCTAAAATCTGGTTTGAGCCAGTCACGCTCATAAGCCATTAATTGGGTCAAACCTGGCATCCATTGCCGAAGTCGTTTTATCTGCATATTTACTCCATAAATTCTCAACCCAATTTTCAGTATGCATCATGCTGGGTTAATGCATCACTAGCAATATGCAGATAAAATCTGTTCCTTATTTATCGTAAGTTTCTGCAAATTCCACTGGCAGTACGCGCATTCCAACAGATAATTAAGGATAATAGTCTTTTACCGCTAGTACCCTCACCTCACTGAATCCGGTATAGTCGGCCAGTGTACAAATGATGGATTGATTCATGAAGCAACTTTTAGATTTTCTCCCTTTGGTCGTATTTTTCGTTTTCTACAAGATGTATGACATTTTTGTCGCATCAGGGGCATTGATTGTCGCGACCTTATTGGCATTAGCCTTTACTTGGCTGAAATTCCGTAAGGTCGAGAAAATGACGCTGATCACCGCAGCCATGGTGTTAGTTTTCGGCACGTTGACACTGGCATTCCACAGTGACTTATTCATTAAATGGAAAGTCACCGTACTTTATGCCCTGTTTGCGGTCGCATTGCTGGTAAGCCAATGGTTTATGAAAAAGCCATTAATTCAGCGCATGCTCGGTAAAGAACTCACGCTGCCAGATGCCGTTTGGTCCAACTTAAATATGGCATGGGCACTGTTCTTCTTGGCTTGTGGTCTGCTGAATATCTATGTGGCATTTTGGTTACCGCAGGAAATTTGGGTAAACTTCAAAGTCTTTGGTTTAACCGCGCTGACATTAGTATTTACACTGATCAGTGGCGTGTATATTTATCGCCATATGCCAGAAGAACAGAAAAAGTCATAATTTCAAATAACAAACAACTCAACTTATTGACGTTGCACGGCATGCAAATGGCGGCAGCGTCAAATATTCAAGTTTAGAAGCAGGCAGAGATGACCCAGGAACAACAATCACCTCGCGGTGAGCAATCATTACCTAACGGTGAGTTAGTACTTCGTACTCTTGCAATGCCCGCCGATACCAACGCTAATGGCGATATTTTCGGTGGCTGGTTAATGTCACAAATGGATATTGGCGGCGCTATTCAGGCGAAAGAAATCGCGCAGGGCCGTGTTGTGACTGTCAGAGTTGATGGAATGACGTTCCTCAAACCCGTTGCGGTGGGTGATGTGGTCTGTTGTTATGCTCGCTGCATTAAAACCGGCCGCAGCTCTATTACCATCAATATTGAAGTCTGGGTAAAAAAGGTCTCTTCCGAGCCAATTGGCCAGCGTTATCGTGCCACTGAAGCCGTATTTACCTATGTGGCTGTTGATGATGCCGGTAAAGCACGCGGGCTACCTGATGGCCGTGGGAATTTCGAAGTGGGTGCGACGCAATAGCGGCTGGCCCAATGTGATAGATGGTCAAAAGGGTCGCCCAAAAGCGACCCTTTTTCGTTTACTAAGACAACAAATCTAATGTTGGGATAGACAATCTTGCGAGATGCTAATCCATCTCCATCGTGCCGCCGATCTTAAAGACGATAGTAGTCACATAATCTTTGGCTGCTACGGCTTCAAAGCGCCATTTACGCATCACCTGTTTCACTTCGCGTTCAAAGGTATTACGCGGTTTGGCATCTAAAATTCGGACATTGGTAACTCGACCATCGCTATCAATGTCATATTGAACTTTAACCTGCCCTTCAACCCCTAATGCCAACGCTCTCGCTGGATAGGTTGGTTTCGCCTTGCTTAATGCTCTTGGGCCGGATGTAGTAGAAGCGCCTGGTGCAGCAGCTTTGGGGGCTGATTTTACCGGTGCGTTATTCGCCGTCAGAGCAGGCTCATCAGATTTAAACGGCCTATCATCCGGTGGCGCTTCTGTTTTCTTCACTTCCGGCTTTTTGACTTCTTTTTTAACCGGCTTAGGTTTAGGTTTCGGCTTTGGTTTTACCGGCTCAGGGATAGGCACTGGAACGGGTTCTGGCAATACTTCAGGTTCAGGTGGTGCCTCTTCAACCGGTTCTGGTTCTGGTTCCGGTTCAGCCTGTGGTGGCTCCGCAGCAGCAGGTTGTGGCGCAGCAAAATCAGCAACATTCACCATCGTGACAGCAATCGGTGCATCCTCGACTTCAGGTTGAATGCTCATTTGCTCTACGGAAACATACAGTAACGCCGCAACCACGCTGCCATGTAACCCGACTGAAAATACGAATGGCCACGTTAGCCGTCGACCCAAGAATAATTTATTTAGCTGCATAATAATTCAGTGTCCTCTAATGCAGCTAAGTTTAAATGCAAATAGCAATCATGTTCAATACGCAACTGCAAACAATCGTATCATTCATCCTTCAAATGTTGTTTTAAACGACGACATCGGTGAAATGACACTTTTTATTTACCCTGAGTGATCATTTTATTTCATCATTAACGATAAGTGTATACAGGTGATAGCCGAGGATGAGCCTATTTTCTCAGTGGATTGAATTTATGGAATGAACATGCTGATATGACGAACTGAGGCAGTGGCGGATCAATGCAGTATTGCCAATCTCTCGCTCACATGAAGTCTGACAAAACAAATCTTAAAGGTGAAACATGCTGTATGTCATTTTTGCTACCGATGTCCCCGACTCACTCGACAAACGTTTATCTGTGCGTCCTGCACATTTAGCGCGCCTGCAAGAATTGCAAGACCAAGGTCGCTTACTGACCGCTGGCCCGAATCCAGCCATCGACAGTGCAGATCCCGGTGCGGTCGGATTTACTGGTTCAACCGTGATAGCTGAATTTGCGTCACAGCACGATGCCGAGGTCTGGGCTAAACAAGACCCCTATGTTGCTGCGGGCGTCTACCAATCTGTCATCGTAAAACCCTACAAGCGCGTCTTCTGAGTTAACTATCTAATGTAAAGGCCGCAAATATCATCAGCGGCCCCTATTTCGTATTCTTTATATAGGTATGACGTTAACTCAGCACATCAGCACAAATAGATGTTACGTCCAGCAAACCTCAACCAGTGGTTAGCTAAGCTTTGTAGTGTTTCATCCAATGTTCTTCACACGCATCAACGGCTTTATCCAACATATGCGCTGGCGATTTCAATATCATGTGGTCTTTTCTTACCCAGACAGGATAAGTGTGTTTACCTGCAGCAATGACTTGCTCAACATAAATAGCAGCGTGATAAATCAGCTCTGATTCTTCACAATAGATTTCGTACTTATAAAGCGCAGTGCTAACTTTCAAATCACCAAAAAACACGGTTTTCGCTAATTTATATTGAGACATGAATGATAAGCCTTTGCTGTAATAGGGATAATATCATCCACCGAACCACACTTATTAACTGTGATATTCTCGACAAAAACCGCCTAACTTCGTATCTTACGTGCAAAATTCAAGTCTTACGTGCAAAATTTGTCTCTATGCTCACAGGGAACCGTTTAGCGTCATTCAGTGGCAACGCATTAAATAAGTAGCCTTGCATAGCATCAACACCGATATTTGATAATTGAATAAACTGTTGGCGCGTTTCCACTCCCTCCACGATGATACACTGGCAATGATCACGTAATCGCATGACAAGATTATCGAACGTGACACTCTCTGCCCACTGCCAATAAAACTGCTTGTCTACTTTGACGCATTCAAAAAAACCACTGGCGGCGGCGGCAAGGTGCGAATTACCACTACCAAAATCATCTAACCATAGCGTGTATCGTTCAGCGAGTTTACTTAATAAGGTGTTTTCCGGCCCATCATTAAGATTGGGGAAACTCTCCATCACCTCCAGTCGGATAAAGGGCATGGATTCCAGCAACGAGATGATGACCTTGTCATACAACACGGCTTGCGCCATATCAAAATCTATATTTATCGAGAGTATGATTTGATAATCAATAAACCATTGCTGGTGAATTGCCACAGCAAATAATTGGTCATATAACAATTTAGCCTTCATTTTAGCATTAAGTTGATGCAAGAAACGTTCAGTATTAATGGGCATCTTGAAAGAGTCAGTTGTAAAACGACTCAATAGCTCCACAGCAAATAACTCACCGTTTTTACGATAAACGGGTTCACAGATAAAAGTGCAATCAACCGCAATGTTTAGCCTGCTATCCACTGAAAAATCCTTTTATTTAATAAGAAATGCAGTATTGATCAATTGATAAAATTGATCAATTTTTTATTATCGATCAATAAAATCGATGATTAAAAACGCCAACAAAGACAAGGGAGAAAATCAACCCGTTGATAGATAGGAAGTATTACTTAAATACGATGATTAACATGATTATTATTTCATAATCACATATTTTACCAGAAGGATGGCCGCTTCGAACAACTCAACAGTAACACCCCTGAAACTGAACGATTTGAACGAAGCGGCCTAATATATAGAATAGCGCCTTGTCATTCTCATGTGAAATAAACTCACCATCCATTATGTTGCACTTTTTATTATTAATAGTGAAATAGGAATTGTCGCATTTCAATAATTTAGGATAGGTGTTTTTTTTCTGCGAAAAAAGGCGACATTTAGGGTGGAAAATATCATACTCGTCTTCAACGATGACCACAAATCATTGTCAAAAAAGCCCTACCCAATCCAGAATTGTGAATCACAATGAAGGCTATTTTGCGTGAAAAAACGATTTACACTATCATATTTATTATACACAAAACAAAAACAGCCTCATAAAGAGACTGTTTTTATCGCTCATTCAGTGAATCACCATTCATAAGCAACAGTAAACAATATTGACCTGCGATGCTGGTGCTCATTGTGCTGTCTGATGCTATAGATATGACGGTAACGTCGTGATTGACCTTCAAGCCAGCGACTTCTTCGCCGCTGATTTTGCCGTAGCATACGCCAACGGCCTACCTCATTTTTACTCCGTCTCATGAAACAAGTCTTCCACAGCTGAGAACTGGGCTAGTATAAACCTTTCATCTCCTCAGCCAAGTCGCTGTTGGGCAAAATTCTGTATTTTACAAAAAATGCACTATCTTTCTATATATGTCGCACTGCGATATGTCACACAAACTATATGCATCACTCAACACACTCTAGAAACCCCAAAGCACATGCGAACTGCTGAATGTTTCATTGCAAGTCCTTTAAGCTAAAAGATTTTATCTAACATTATCTCTGCTTAAAGGTTTCGTCTTTGCCAGACTGTGCGTACACTCATTACTGACCGTTTGTGAACAGGATTTCCGCCCTCATGACAACATTTTATACCGTAATCAGTTGGCTTTCAGTTTTTGGCTATTGGTTGCTTATTGCCGGGGTAACATTGCGTATTCTGATGAAACGCAGAACCGTTCCTTCGGCTATGGCATGGCTACTCGTCATTTATATTCTTCCGTTAGTCGGCATCATTGCGTACCTCTCATTTGGTGAGCTTCATCTTGGTAAGCGCCGAGCAGAACGCGCAAAAGCCATGTGGCCGTCCACGGCGCGCTGGTTGAGTGAATTGAAAGATTGCCAACACATTTTTGCCAATTCAAACAGTGAGGTCGCTACCCCATTGTTTCAATTATGTGAGCGTCGCCAAGGCATCAGCGGCGTTAAAGGTAATCAATTACAGCTATTGACCACTACCGATGACACATTAAAAGCCTTGGTGCGAGACATTGAATTAGCCCGCCATAATATAGAGATGGTGTTTTATATTTGGCAACCTGGCGGTCTGGTTGATCAGGTTGCGGAGTCCTTAATGTCTGCCGCACGCCGTGGTGTTCATTGCAGGCTCATGCTGGACTCTGCAGGTAGCCAACAATTCTTCCGTACCCCGTATCCTGCCATGATGCGTAATGCTGGGATAGAAGTGGTCGAAGCACTCAAAGTCAATGTTTTCCGCGTATTCCTGCGCCGCATGGATTTACGCCAACATCGTAAGATCGTATTGATTGATAACTATGTTGCCTATACCGGTAGCATGAATATGGTTGATCCGCGCTTCTTCAAACAAGATGCGGGGGTGGGCCAGTGGATTGATATGATGGCGCGAATGGAAGGGCCAGTGGCGACAACAATGGGTATCGTCTATGCCTGTGATTGGGAGATTGAAACCGGTAAACGTATTCTGCCCCCACCGCCAGACAACCATATCATGCCGTTCGAAGAAGAAAGCGGCCATACGATTCAGGTGATTGCATCTGGGCCAGGTTTCCCAGAAGAAATGATCCATCAGGCGTTACTTACTGCCGTTTATGCTGCGCGCGAGCAGTTAGTCATGACGACGCCCTATTTCGTTCCGAGCGATGACTTATTACATGCTATCTGTACTGCCGCACAGCGTGGTGTCGATGTCAGCATTATTGTTCCTCGAAACAATGATTCAATGATGGTCCGCTGGGCAAGTAAAGCTTTCTTCTCAGAGTTACTTGATGCAGGAGTCAAAATCTACCAATTTGAAGGTGGGTTATTACATAGCAAGAGTGTATTAGTTGACGGGCAACTCAGCTTGGTGGGAACCGTTAATCTTGATATGCGCAGCTTATGGCTCAATTTTGAAGTCACTTTGGTGATTGATGATGATGGTTTTGGCGCCGACTTAGCACAAGTGCAGGATGACTACATTGCTCGCTCAGTATTATTAGATGCTGAGCAGTGGAATAAGCGCCCTGTCTGGCATCGCGTTACTGAACGATTATTCTACTTCTTCAGCCCATTATTATAATGCAAAGGGCCATTCGGCCCTTTTTTGTAGATGCTCTGAGTTTCAGCGCTAAGCTGCATAACCATTGTATAAACGCTAAAGAGAATGTTTTAATGAGCGCAATCCGCAAATAATAAATGGGAATCTGCAAAATGGACCAGAATGCACAAGAGCCAAGCTCAATGGACCTCAATAACCGCCTGACAGAAGACGAAACGCTGGAACAGGCCTACGATATTTTTCTCGAACTGGCGGGTGATAACTTAGATCCGGCAGATATCTTATTATTTAATCTTCAGTTTGAAGAACGTGGCGGCGCAGAGTTGTTTGACCCCGCGGAAGATTGGCAGGACCATGTTGATTTTGACGTCAACCCAGACTTTTTCGCGGAGGTTGTTATTGGCCTAGCAGAAAGTGATGGCGAAGAGATTAACGATGTTTTTGCTCGTGTGCTGTTATGCCGCGAGAAAGACCATAAACTTTGCCATATATTGTGGAAAGAATAATCTCATTGCCTGCGACTCAACTCAGTCCGTCGATTTTATTTCGTCATAATGAGTGCGCTTTGTCAGTCATCATAAAAATCCCCGCCAGAGAAATATGGCGGGAATTTTTAGTCGGCAATCATAGCCAAATCACAACGCTATAGCGGATCCACTTTCAAACAAGAAACCGCATGACGGAAGCTCCCTTCCATCAATGGACGTGTTTTCGCACATTCTGGCCCTGCAATTGGGCAACGAGTACGAAATACGCAACCCGATGGTGGGTTAATCGGCGATGGTAATTCCCCTTCTAATAATTGAATAACTTTCGCCTTTTCTTTGTCTGGATCAGGGATAGGCACTGCAGACATCAGCGCCTTGGTATAAGGATGCTGCGGGTTATTATAAACCTCATCATAGGTCCCCAGTTCGACCGCATGCCCCAAATACATCACTAATACTCGGTCAGAGATATGCTTGACCACGGCCAAGTCGTGAGCAATAAAAATCAGCGACAACCCCATTTCACGCTGCAATTGCTGCAATAAGTTCACCACTTGCGCCTGAATTGACACATCCAGTGCGGAAACAGGTTCATCGCAAATCACCAGCTTTGGCTCAAGAATCAATGCTCGAGCAATACCAATACGTTGGCACTGCCCCCCCGAAAACTCATGGGGATAGCGGTTGATTAAATTGGGCAATAACCCCACTTTAAGCATCATTGCTTTGACTTTGTCTCTGGCTTCTTGACGTGGCATTTTAGGATGATAAGTCCGCAGCGGTTCAGCAATGATTTCACCAATCGTCATTCGCGGGTTCAACGATGCAAGGGGATCCTGAAATATCATCTGAATATCACTGCGGATATCGCGCCACTCATTAGGGTTCATATTGAGCAGGTCTTTTCCTAACCAGGCCACGCTGCCACCCGTTGCTTTCACCAAGCCAATGATGGCACGAGCAAAAGTGGATTTACCGCAACCTGACTCCCCAACCACGCCCAAGGTTTCACCTTCATATAAGCGAAGTGTCACCCCATCAACAGCTTTCAATGTTTTGGAGGGTTGCCAGAACCACTGTTTGCCATCCTGAATATCAAAATGAACTTTCAGGTCAGCCACTTCCAACAAGACTTTTTTCTCTGTCATGGCATTCATACCAATTCCCCTACTGGCTTGTAGCAAGCGCGCAAACGCCCTTCACCGAAACTTTCTAATGCAGGTGCTGTGCTACAGCGATCCATGGCATATTGGCAACGAGGTTGGAACGGACAGCCTTTCGGCAAGCGCAGTAAATTGGGTGGGTTGCCCGGTATTGTCATCAGAGCGTCGCCTTCAGTATCAAGGCGAGGGACGGCATTCAACAAACCAATAGAATAAGGGTGACTTGGGTGATAAAACACATCGCGAGCCTGACCATATTCCATGGTTCGCCCAGCGTACATCACCAAAACTTTGTTACAGATACCCGCTACTACCCCCAAGTCATGAGTGATCATAATTATCGCAGTATTAAATTCACGTTTTAGCTCATTCAACAGCGTCATAATTTGAGCCTGAACAGTCACATCCAATGCGGTGGTCGGTTCATCTGCAATCAATAGTTTAGGGCGGCACAGCAACGCCATCGCGATCATGACTCGTTGGCGCATCCCCCCCGAAAACTCATGTGGGTACATGCGCATGCGCTTACGTGCCTCTGGCATTTTTACCGCATCAAGCATGCGAATTGACTCTTCGAACGCTTCGCTTTTACTTAACTTCTTATGCAGTTGTAGCACTTCCATCAACTGCTCACCCACTCGCATATAAGGGTTTAGCGAAGTCATTGGATCTTGGAAAATCATTGAGATCTCTTCGGCCCGCAGACGGTTTAGCTGTTTTTCGGGGAGATTCAGGATCTCTCGGCCATTAAACTTCGCCGAGCCCCCTATCCGTCCATTACTGGCGAGCAGTCCCATCAAAGCAAAAGCCGTTTGTGATTTACCCGAACCAGATTCGCCCACAATGCCTAATGTTTCACCGGCACGCAGATCAAAATTGAGGGCATTGACCGCTGTCACATCTCCGTCTGGTGTGCCGAAAGTCACGGTGAGATCTTTTACATCCAGCAGGACTTTTTGCTCTGGTTGCGCATTTTGTTCCAACGATACATTTTGTTCCAACAATGCAGATTGCTGAACAGCAGACTGTTTATCAATAGTCGTCATGGCGCTACTCCTCAGCGATCTTTCGGGTCGAGGGCATCACGCAAGCCATCGCCGATAAAGTTAAAACAAAACAAGGTTACGACCAAGAATCCGGCAGGAAACATCAGTAACCATGGCGAGACTTCCATTGAGTTAGCCCCATCACTGAGTAATGCCCCCCAACTACTCAATGGCTCTTGCGTTCCTAGACCAAGGAAGCTGAGGAAAGACTCGAATAAAATCATGCTGGGAACCAGCAAAGAAGCGTACACCACCACCACACCGAGTACGTTCGGGACGATATGGCGCAAAACGATATTCCGTGTTGAAACACCGCCAACCAATGCCGCTTCAATAAACTCTTTTCGTTTCAAACTTAACGTCTGCCCGCGAACAATACGGGCCATATCAAGCCAAGACACCATGCCGATGGCCACGAATATCAGCAAGATATTTTGGCCAAAAAAGGTCACCAGCAGAATAACGAAGAACATGAATGGAAATGAGTTAAGAATTTCCAGCAGGCGCATCATCAGTGAGTCGACTTTCCCACCCAAATAGCCCGACAAAGAGCCATATAATGTGCCAACGACCACTGCAACCAGTGCAGCGGCAACACCGACCATTAATGAAATGCGACCACCAATAGCGACACGGACCAACAAATCACGACCAGATGAATCTGTACCAAAATAGTGTCCAGATTCCATATCGGGTGCCGCGGACATCATGCCCCAGTCAGTATCTGAATAGCTAAACTGCGCTATCATTGGCGCGAAAATAACAAATAGGGTAATAAACATTAGGATCACCAAACTGGTGATCGCCGCGCGGTTGTGTATAAAACGGCGGCGGGCATCCTGCCATAGGCTACGTCCTTCAACTTCCAGTTTTTCACTGAAAACTTCCAGAGCTTCGCTATTTTTTTTGCTCAACATAATTGGCGTGCTCCAGTGCTAGTAACGGATTTTCGGATCGATAACGGCATAAAGCACGTCAACAATCGCATTGAATAAAATGGTTAACGCGCCGACCAGTATGGTCAAACTCAGGACCAATGAGTAATCGCGATTTAACGCTCCGTTGACAAACAACTGGCCTATTCCTGGTAAGCCGAAAATGGTTTCGATAACCATTGAACCGGTAATAATACCGACAAACGCAGGCCCCATATAAGACAACACGGGGAGCAATGCCGGTTTTAATGCATGGCGTAGAACAATCGTGCGCAGTGGTAAACCTTTTGCGCGCGCCGTGCGAATAAAGTTGGAATGGAGCACTTCAATCATGGAACCACGGGTGATACGCGCAATACTGGCGATATAAGCCAATGACAACGCCACCATCGGTAAAATAATGAATTTCGGGGCTCCGCCGTTCCATCCCCCACCTGGCAACCATTTCAATATAATGGCGAAAACCAAGACTAATAACGGAGCGACAACAAAACTTGGGATCACCACTCCCGTCATGGCAAAGCCCATAACGGTATAGTCCCACTTAGTATTTTGGTTCAAAGCGGCAATAACACCGGCACTGACTCCCAGCACAACAGCGAGTAGAAATGCAGCAAATCCGAGTTTGGCTGAAACAGGAAACGAGGCTGAGACTAACTCGTTAACGGTATAATCTTTATATTTAAATGAAGGCCCGAGGTCGCCTTGCGCCAACTGCCCCAAATAATTGAAATACTGCTTATAAACTGGGTCGTTGAGGTGATATTTCGCCTCAATATTCGCCATCACTTCGGGTGGAAGATTACGCTCACCGGTAAACGGGCTTCCGGGGGCGAGACGCATCATAAAGAATGAAATCGTTATCAAAATGAATAGTGTCGGGATCGCTTCCAAACAGCGGCGTAGAATAAATTTTAACATTGCCTGTACCTTTAGCCTCTTACTGCGACTTTATATTTCAATGCAATAAGGGCAGCACGCGAGTAAAGCGGCTGCCCTAAATCAATTATTGCTTGATAATATAAAGATCTTTAACGTGCATATTATCCAGTGGATCTTTACCGGTGTAACCACCGACATAAGGCTTCACTAAACGGGCATTCACGTAATAGAACAGTGGGACAATTGCTGAGTCTTTATCCAGCAAGACTTCAGCTTGTTGGTACAAATCAGCACGCTCTTTCTCAGTTTTCACTTTCAGCGTGTCTTGCATCAGCTTATCAAACGCAGGACTCTTATAATGCACAGTGTTGTTGCTGCTGTCAGAAAGCATCATATTCAGGAATGAAGAAGGTTCATTGTAGTCAGCACACCAGCCAGCGCGGGCCACATCGAAATTCCCTTGATGGCGAGTATCCAGGAAGGTTTTCCATTCCTGATTTTCCAACTTAACATCAACACCCAGGTTTTTCTTCCAGATAGACGCGGCAGCAATGGCCAGTTTTTTATGCAAATCAGAGGTGTTGTATAGCAGGTTGAATGTTAACGGCTTGTCTTTGGTATAACCGGCTTCAGCCAGTAACTTCTTAGCGACTTCGTTACGTTTCTCTTGTGACCAGCTAAACCATTCTGGTGGTGCCAGTTCAGCGCCACTGGTGTAAGGAGGAGTGAAACCATAGGCCGGTAAGTCACCTTGGTTTTTCACTTTGTTCACGATGATATCGCGATCCATACCCAATTTCAGTGCTTCACGTACACGAGCATCTGTAAATGGTGCTTTTTGGTTATTGATTTCGTAGTAATAGGTGCACAGGTATGGGTCAACATGAACTTCTTGTGGGATCTCTTTTTTCAACTTCTGGAACAATTCGATCGGCATGTTGTTATACGTCATGTCGATTTCACCGCTGCGGTAGCGGTTAACGTCGGTCACTTCTGAAGAAATAGGTAGATAGGTCACTTGGTTGATAACTGTTTTCGCGTTGTCCCAATAAGTTGGGCTACGTTCTAACACGATACGCTCGTTAACCACCCAATCTTTCAACTTGTATGCGCCATTGCCAACAAAGTTTTGTGGTTGAGTCCATTTGTCCCCAAACTTCTCAACGACAGTTTTATTGACTGGTGACATCGATGGGTGAGCTAATAGTTTGTCCAAATACGGGACGGGTTCGCTCAGTGTTACTTCCAACGTATGATCGTCTAACGCTTTGACACCTAAAGTCTCTGGGGACTGTTTACCCGTAATGATGTCGTCGATATTCGCGATATGTGCATATTGGACATAACTTGCATAAGGAGATACCGTTTTAGGGTCTGCCAAGCGTTGCCAGCTATAAACAAAATCCTGTGCCGTTACAGGGTCACCATTTGACCATTTAGCATCTTTACGAAGATGGAAAGTCCAGACCTTAAAGTCTTTATTATCCCAGCTTTCTGCAACACCCGGCAGAATCTTGCCATTAGGATCGTTAATCACCAACCCTTCTAACAGATCGCGTGAGATATTTGATTCTGGTACACCTTCAATTTTATGCGGGTCCAATGATTGAGGCTCAGAACCATTATTACGGACTAATACTTGTTTCTCAGCCAGTTGTACGCCTGCTGGTACATTAGCTGCGAACGTATTTCCTACAGCCATCATACCTAAAGCAGTGACAATACCTGCGGCTAGGAGATTTTTCTTCGTGATGTTGGTCATGCTTATATCCACTCCAGTTTTTATTTTTGCTTCACCCAGTCAATGGGCAAGCCTCACCTTGAAAGGTATTTTTTAATTACATCGTCCGGGGAACGAATCCGGTAATGTAAGACCCCATATGTATTAGCATCAGGTCAAAATATATACTGTGCTATACATCCCTATTACTCTGTCTATCTATTGAGCGATACGCTTACACTGCCCAATTTCTGACGACTACAACTTACGGATATAAAGATTTTTTAAATCCGTTAAATCTTGCGGATCTTTGCCGGTAAAACCACCCACTGTGGGGCGAATCAGCCGGACACTAACACGGTAATAAACCGGTACCATGGCAGAATCTTTATCCAGCAAATTCTCAGCTTGTTGATACAGTGCGGTACGCTCTTGGGTATCTTTAACCACCAGCGCTTTCGCTAAAATTGCATCAAATTCAGGACTCTTATAGAAGAACGTATTATTGCTGCTATCTGATAACAGCATATTAAGGAAAGCGGTTGGCTCATTGTAGTCACCACACCAAGTCGCTCTGGCAACATCAAACTGGCCTTGGTGACGACTTTCTAGTGAGGTTTTCCATTCTTGGTTTTGCAAGGTGACGGTAGCACCCAGATTTTTTTGCCACATAGAGGCAGCAGCGATGGCTTGCTGTTTATTTTGATCAGATGTGTTGTAGAGCAAATTAAATTTTAGTGGATTTTTTTCATCGAAACCGGCTTCAGCAAGTAGCTTTCTGGCTTCAACATTGCGTTTTTCTTGTGGCCAACTTGCCCATTCTGGTAAAGCAAAATTACCGCCATCAGTGAAGGTTGGGGTGAAGCCATAAGCAGGGATCTGCCCTTGCCCCATAATTTTGGTGGCGATGATGTCACGATCCAACGTTAATTTAATGGCCGCCCTCACTCTCGCGTCTGTAAATGGCGCTCTTTCGTTATTAATTTCGTAATAAAAAGTACAAAGATACGGGCTAACGTGAACCTGCGATGGCAGGTCTTTTTTCATTTTGGCAAACAGATTGGGGGGAATGGCGCTATTGGTGATATCAATTTCACCGCTACGATAGCGGTTAATATCACTCACCTCAGAAGTTATCGGTAAGAAAGTCGCTTTATTAATAACCGTCGCACTGTTATTCCAATACGTAGGGCTGCGTTCGAGCACAACCCGCTCATTAACTACCCAGTCTTTTAGTTTATAAGCACCGTTGCCAACAAAATTCTTTGGTAGAGTCCATTTATCTCCATACTTTTCAATAACGTCGCGCTTAACCGGTTTCATCGAAGTATGAGATAACATGCTAATGAAATAAGGCACCGGCTCGGTCAACGTCACTTGCAATGTTTTCGCGTCTAGTGCCTTAACACCTAACTGCTCGGGTTTTTTGGTGCCCTTTAGGACATCATCAACATTTTCTATTTGGGCATATTGTAAGTAACTGGCGTAAGGTGACCCTATTTTAGGGTCTGCCAAACGTTGCCAGCTATAAACAAAATCTTGTGCTGTGACTGGCGTGCCATCACTCCAAACTGCGTCATCACGTAGGTGGAATGTCCAAACTTTATATCCATCATTATCCCAGTGGGTGGCAACTGCCGGAATAAGATGACCATTGGCATCATTACTCACCAGCCCTTCTAATAGATTGAGAATAATATTTGTTTCAGGGTTACCCTCAACTTTGTGCGGATCTAAAGAAGCAACTTCAGTCCCATTATTGATAGTAATACTTTGATCTATCGCTAAAACTTCACCAGAAGGCACGCTAGCTGCTGATGAAATAGTTGAAAAAGACAAACTTAGAATAGTACTTATTATCGCCAGTGGTCGCTGCTTAAACTTTATTTGCATGTCTAACTGCCCTTTTACGAGATTTGTGATGTTTTTCTCAAGGTTTGTATTAATCTGCTGCACACAACGACTAGCAATAACTATTCCAAAAATAAAAATTTGAGGCTCGGTTTCATTGAATAAGCAAGAAATCTCTCATTACCATGTTGTCCGGAAACTAACAGATGCCTAAATTTGACGCCAATAATTTTTACAGAAATGTTAAGTAATTCTCTTTTCTAAGGGCTGTATAACGATAGTTACTCTCTGTATTTACGCAGTCACTCATAATTAAAATGTTTGTTATCATGATGATAAGTCATAAAGACATTAGTTTTCAGATAAAAAAGAAGTCTTGAAAATCGTTAAAGACACATAAAATTAACATTTTGGCCTTAGCCAGAATAAACACCTACTCATTGGAGTGTAATCACTAATAACATCTAGATAAATTCAGCACAAGCCCCACAGAATGATGTGAGCATTTTAACAACAAATTGTCTGTTTGTTTTCAGCGTAAGGTTGGTATGACGATTATTAAAGACAAACAAATATGCATTAAGCTAAATTATTTTAGCCTAAAGGTTATTCCTGCAATATTTAAGTGCAATAGATTAAAATTAATACACTATTTGCACCAAAAAAGCGCTTATTTATATCAGGATTGAGATGAGATAAACAAAAAGGCCGCAGGTAAATAACCTGCGGCCTTTCATCATAATGCGTGGGAATGTTCTAAAGTAACCCGGGGAAAAGTGCTTTGATTCCAGTGACAATAAACTCAATACCTAATGCCATCAACAGCAAACCCATGATACGTGTTATTACGTTGATGCCCGTTTGCCCTAGCAATCGAACCAATAGCGGCGCGGCACGGAATAACAGCCAACAGCAAAATGCAAACAAGGCAACAGCGACCGTTAATCCTAGTAAATTTTGCCAATTATGATAGCGGGAACTCCAGACAATCGTTGAGCTTATCGCACCTGGGCCTGCCATTAACGGCAATGCTAATGGGACAACACCAATACTCTCTCGCACCGCTGTTTCTGTTTTTTCCTGCTTATTCTGCTTATCCTCGCCGAGCTTACCGCTGATCATTGACATTGCAATGCTGACAACCAGAATCCCGCCCGCAATGCGGAATGAATCAATAGAAATACCAAATACAGTTAGAATTGCATCACCCAAGAACAGGGAGATCCACAAAATAATGGCAACAGAAAGGTTAGCCGTTAAGTTAGTTTTATCCCGGCCCGCCGGTGCTTGATAGCTGGTCATACTGATAAATACCGGCAAAATCCCGACGGGGTTTACCAGTGCAAATAAGCCAACAAAAAACTTGATGTAACCTGAAAGGTCCAACAATGATTGACTCACATATTACTCCACGCAATTGCTAATAAATGCTTCACAGATGAAAAACCATTATAACGAATGCCCCAAACAACACACCTTAATGCCCGTTCGTCGTCATCCTGCGTCGAAAAAGAGACTGACAATGCGCATAAGCTGCCTCGTATAAACCCAGTGTTCAACTGCAGTTCTTTCTACTGAAAATAACCGTTATGACGACACCACGCTCAATATGCGCGCTAATGTAATAGAATTAGCCGTAGGAATCTATGGAATAAACCAGCATTTATACTTGAAATCCAAACACCATCTTAATTGATATGTATTGTTAATTTTCTGTGGTGTTAGTGATATTTAAAGGTCACTAATTATCAGTTAATTCCCCGCAAATGATAATTACTCTCAACAAATAATAGCTGAATGGTGTCAGCTTCACGTTTTTGTGATTTAAATCACGAAAAACATACCTAAGAATAGTTAAGCTCTGGGCAGTGGTACAGAAGAACATCACAAGTTAATTAGGGCTAAAGGTTGAAAAAAGTCGTTTATCCCCTCACCTTTATTACTCGTGAATAAAAGCTCTTTCAGTAAATCAGCGGTAAGAATGAGAAAGTAAGATAATAAAACTGTGTCTATTTGCTCATACAGCTTGCTAGAGCCTGACTATACTAGTTGCTTCAACAGCTCATTTACTAAAAGAGTTTAACATTATCAGGAGAGCATTATGGCTGTAACGAATGTCGCTGAACTTAACGAGCTAGTAGCACGCGTCAAGAAAGCCCAGCGCGAGTATGCCAACTTCACTCAAGAGCAGGTTGATAAAATCTTCCGTGCCGCAGCTTTGGCTGCAGCAGATGCCCGTATTCCTTTAGCCAAATTGGCGGTTGAGGAGTCAGGCATGGGTATTGTGGAAGATAAAGTGATCAAGAACCACTTTGCTTCTGAATATATCTACAATGCTTACAAAGATGAAAAAACTTGTGGCATTTTAGAAGAAGATAAAACCTTCGGTACTATCACTATCGCTGAACCTATCGGTTTGATCTGCGGTATCGTACCAACAACTAACCCAACTTCTACCGCTATCTTCAAGGCGTTAATTAGCCTGAAAACCCGTAACGGTATCGTGTTCTCTCCACATCCACGTGCTAAAGACGCAACCAATAAAGCCGCAGATATCGTGCTTCAAGCCGCTATCGCCGCAGGTGCGCCAGCAGATATTATTGGTTGGATTGATGCACCAACGGTTGAGTTATCTAATCAACTTATGCACCACCCAGACATTAACCTGATTCTGGCCACAGGTGGCCCAGGCATGGTCAAAGCAGCGTATAGCTCTGGTAAACCGGCTATCGGTGTGGGTGCGGGTAACACCCCAGTTGTTGTTGACGAAACAGCGGATATTAAACGTGTTGTTGCTTCTATTCTGATGTCTAAAACCTTTGATAACGGTGTGATTTGTGCTTCAGAGCAGTCCATCATCGTTGTTGATTCGGTTTATGATGCCGTTCGTGAGCGTTTCGCGTCTCACGGTGGTTACCTGTTACAAGGTAAAGAACTGAAAGCTGTTCAAGATATTATTCTGAAAAATGGTGGCCTGAATGCGGCTATCGTTGGTCAACCGGCCCCTAAAATTGCTGAAATGGCAGGTATTAAAGTACCAGCCAACACCAAAATTCTTATCGGTGAAGTTAAAGTTGTTGATGAATCCGAACCTTTCGCTCACGAAAAACTGTCACCTACTTTGGCAATGTATCGTGCGAAGAGCTTCGAAGACGCTGTTGAAAAAGCAGAGAAACTGGTAGAAATGGGCGGTATCGGCCATACATCTTGCCTGTATACAGATCAAGATAACCAACCTGCTCGCGTTAAGTATTTCGGCGACAAAATGAAAACCGCCCGAATTCTGATCAACACCCCTGCCTCTCATGGTGGTATCGGTGACCTGTATAACTTCAAAGTAGCGCCATCTCTGACGCTGGGTTGCGGTTCTTGGGGTGGTAACTCCATCTCTGAAAACGTCGGTCCGAAACACTTGATCAACAAGAAAACTGTGGCTAAGCGAGCAGAAAACATGTTGTGGCATAAACTCCCGAAATCTATTTACTTCCGCCGTGGGTCCCTGCCTATTGCACTGGAAGAAGTGGCAACTGACGGTGCAAAACGTGCCTTCATCGTGACTGACCGCTATCTGTTTAACAACGGATATGCTGACCAAATCACTGGCGTATTGAAATCTCACGGTATCGAAACTGAAGTCTTCTTTGAAGTAGAAGCAGACCCTACCCTGAGCATCGTGCGTAAAGGTGCAGAGCAGATGAACTCCTTCAAACCAGACGTGATTATCGCGCTGGGTGGTGGTTCACCGATGGATGCTGCAAAAATCATGTGGGTCATGTACGAGCATCCAGAAACCCACTTTGAAGAACTGGCACTGCGCTTTATGGATATCCGTAAACGTATTTACAAGTTCCCGAAAATGGGCGTGAAAGCGAAAATGATCGCGGTCACCACCACATCAGGTACGGGTTCAGAAGTGACACCGTTTGCGGTAGTGACAGACGATGCAACAGGTCAGAAATATCCATTGGCTGACTACGCATTGACTCCAGATATGGCAATTGTTGATGCCAATCTAGTTATGAATATGCCTAAGTCACTGTGTGCCTTTGGTGGCCTTGATGCGGTAACCCATGCACTGGAAGCTTATGTTTCTGTGTTGGCGAACGAATACTCTGACGGTCAGGCGCTGCAAGCACTGAAACTGTTGAAAGAATTCTTGCCTGCCAGTTACAACGAAGGGGCTAAAAACCCAGTTGCCCGTGAACGTGTTCACAATGCCGCGACCATTGCAGGTATCGCATTTGCTAACGCCTTCTTGGGTGTCTGTCACTCAATGGCCCACAAACTGGGTTCTGAGTTCCACATTCCGCATGGCTTGGCAAACGCCATGTTGATTTCTAACGTTATCCGCTATAACGCGAATGATAACCCAACTAAGCAGACTGCTTTCAGCCAGTATGACCGCCCACAAGCGCGTCGTCGTTATGCTGAAATTGCAGATCATCTGGGTCTGAGTGCACAGGGCGACCGTACCGCACAAAAAATTCAGAAGCTGTTGACGTGGTTAGATGAAATCAAAGCTGAATTAGGTATTCCTGTTTCAATTCGTGAAGCGGGCGTTCAGGAAGCCGATTTCTTAGCCAAAGTAGACAAACTGTCTGAAGATGCGTTTGATGACCAGTGTACCGGTGCTAACCCACGTTACCCACTGATCTCTGAGCTGAAACAGATCTTGATGGATACTTATTACGGCCGTGAGTTCAGCGAAGAACTTGACCGTGAAGAAGTTGCAGTTGTAGCAGCACCTGCAGCTAAAGCTGAGAAAAAAGCCAAGAAATAATTATCTTAATGAACGAACCCTATTTCCGGATGGGGTGAGTCGCGAAGATATCACCCCCACAGGCTATTGCCTTGTGGGGGTTTCTTTTTAAAAAATGTTTGTGATAGTCTCAAGCTGAACTCTTCCTCCTACTCCTTTAGTCTTCGCTATAAGCCCACGAAGCAAGGCTCACAGAGCTAATTTCACTCGGCCTTATAGGTAACTCAACGTGGTTTATATCGTGACGATAACGCGCGTCTAAGCGAGCCTGACAGGCCTTATATTTAGGCGTAGCTATTGAACAAGAGAAAGATTTAAAGATTGAGTGATATGCAAAAAAACGAGAGTGACTATGACAATCGAAGAATAAAACTAGGATGGAGCGTTATCACCCAGCGCCATATCTTGGTTGGCGTTGTATTGCCTGATATGACACGAATACGATAGAAGCTAAGTTACCCCACAATTTCAAAGATGAATCCTGTGAGGCATCTTATAGCAATGATTTAGCGCTTAGCGATAATGCTAGAGGCAAGCTGCTTTAATGGCTTCTTTATAATGCCGCCGGCAAACTGAGACATAACTTTCATTGCCACCAATAACAATTTGCTCACCGTCATGCACTGCTCTGCCCTGTTCATCCAACCGCAGCACCATGTTTGCTTTGCGACCGCAGTGACAAATAGTTTTTAACTCAACCAATTTGTCGGCCCACGATAGCAAATACTTGCTGCCAGGAAATAGCTCACCGAGAAAATCAGTACGTAGTCCATAACACAGAACAGGAATGTGTAAATCATCCACCACTTGGCACAATTCTTGGACTTGTTCTTTGGTCAGGAATTGGCATTCATCAAGTAAAATACAGTGAACAGGTTTTTCCTGGTGCTCAGTAGCGATAATAGAGAATAAAGATGTACTGTGATTATAGAGCAAAGCCTGCGAGGATAGTCCTATACGTGAACTGACGGTCCCAACACCGAAGCGGCTATCTATCTCAGCCGTAAATACTAAGGTACGCATACCTCGTTCTTGGTAGTTATAAGAAGACTGTAACAGCGCCGTAGACTTTCCTGCATTCATTGCAGAGTAATAAAAATAAAGTTGAGCCATGGGCTCGTCGCTCCAGTGGTTTAATAAATAGTCAGAATGACAACATGCATGCAGTTTATCATAAATTCTGACTTTATGCGGTGTTGGCTATCTTACGCTATATTACTGTTTTCTTTATTAAGTAATGATAACGTTAATGAAATCGGTAACACTTTCATTTGAAGCTAATCGCTATTATTAGGTAGATTACATGAGCAATTTCACAATATTGATGTAGAAAAAGTATGCTGAGTGAGCATTAACCAGATTAGTGAAGGTAAGAATCCGTTAAGCTGGATATGCAGACCGCACGATTGGTTCATTAATGATACAAGTAATGTGCTCCCCTCATTAATTCGTAAAATAGTGATAACAAATATTCTCAGAATCTGACAAATCCAACACGGCTTGCTTTTTTCTTACTGAATCTTTTGTTGCACCCTATATCAATATCCCGTTTTTCTGCGCGAACCATTATTGTACATACCTGCATAGATACAGGGCATTCTTGCTTTATTGATATAAAGCAAACTTATAACTTAGTGAGAAAATCATGTTCTCGTGTAGGGTCATTATCGAACAGAATGAACTTTTGCCTTAAAAAAACACGGCAAATAACAAAACGCCATCGCTTATTAGTAGCAAGCAGCAACTTTTCGTGAATAAAATACGTAAATTCTAGGATGCGAATCAAATTGGCTATTGCAGAAATTAAAATAGCACTCTATTATTATCCAGACGCCCCCCCACCAATTATAATTTGAGACCAGGACAATGAGCGAAGCGTTAAAGATTCTTAACAACATCCGTACTCTACGTGCTCAAGCACGCGAATGCACTCTTGAAACTTTAGAAGAAATGCTGGAGAAACTTGAAGTGGTCGTTAATGAACGCCGCGAAGAAGATTCTCAAGTACAAGCTGAGATTGAAGAACGCGAACGTAAATTGAGCCAATACCGTGAAATGCTTATTGCTGACGGCATTGACCCAAATGAACTGCTGCAAACTATGAGTGCAACTAAAGCTACTACTAAAGCTAAGCGTGCTGCACGCCCTGCTAAATATAAGTATGTAGATGAAAATGGCGAAACGAAAACCTGGACAGGCCAAGGCCGTACTCCAGCTGTGATTAAGAAAGCCATTGAAGAAGAAGGTAAATCACTGGATGATTTCCTGCTGTAATAGTATTCGTTTATCGACTATTGCGATAAAAAAACCCTCTGATAATACGGAGGGTTTTTTTTATCGTTCATGTATATATCACCTCGCATTGTTTAACACTCGTGATGTCAAAGATGAATTTACATACATTCGATAAGTCACTGGTGCCACAAACCTATTGATACTGATAAATAACTCTATGTTATCATTCCGTTTATAACGCTATAAGAATACTCTGTTAATTCTAAGTATCACAATAATCAGTGTGATCATGGTAAGAAGACCCCCCGTCATCTTACGATATAAAGCAATATTGTTTGTCGCGAGTAAGTCGCGTATGTCAGCGTTGAGTACAAAAAATACATTTTATCTTGTACCCAACACATCACCCTCTAACAATTACTTCACTTGATTAATCGAATCACCGCGTCCAATGCCGTAATAAGTGAAGCCTCGAGTATTTAAACGCTCAGGATCGTACAAATTACGTCCATCAAATATAACCGGTTGTTTTAATCTAGATTTGATAACATCAAAGTCAGGTGCTCTAAAATTTTGCCATTCAGTGCAAATTATCAATGCATCAGCCCCTTGTAGTGCCGACTCCTTTGTCCCCATTAATTTTAGGTCATCCCTCGCGCCATAAATACGCTGAGCTTCATCCATTGCTTCGGGATCATAAGCCTGAATAATCGCACCACCGCGCCATAATGCTTCCATTAAAATTCGACTAGGCGCCTCTCGCATATCGTCTGTATTGGGTTTGAATGCTAGTCCCCAAAGTGCGAATGTTTTGCCTGTAATCTGTGAATGAAAATGGTGTTGAATAAATTCTGTTAACTTATACTTCTGTTCGTTATTGATTTTCTCGACTGCCTGCAAGAGTTGCGGCTGATAATCGCAGCTTTCGGCCGATCTAATTAATGCCTGGATGTCTTTCGGAAAACAGGAACCACCATAGCCGCAACCTGAATAAATGAAGTGATAACCAATGCGCGAATCAGAACCAATACCTTGTCGTACTTTTTCAACATCAGCTCCGAGTCTTTCCGCAATATTAGCGATCTCATTCATAAAACTAATTTTTGTCGCCAACATCGCGTTCGCTGCATATTTGGTCAGTTCTGCACTGCGAATATCCATGATAAGCATGCGATCATGATTTCGGTTAAAAGGCTCGTATAGCTCACTAATTAAGTCAATTACACCGTTGTCATGAGTATCAATGCCAATAACAATACGTTCAGGCCGTTTGCAATCAGCAACTGCAGCACCCTCTTTTAGAAATTCTGGGTTTGAAACCACATTAAATGCTATATCTAAACCTCGCTGCTGCAGAACAGTTTTTATCTTTTGTTGCACTCTATCCGCCGTCCCTACAGGGACCGTAGACTTATCAATGATCACTTTAGGTGCATCCATATATTTCGCTATGGTGTCAGCAACTTCCAGCACATATTTAAGATCAGCGGCACCATCCTCATCAGGAGGTGTACCAACAGCAATAAATTGAATGCAACCATGTGCAACACCCGCCTGCGCATCGGTTGAAAATCGAAGTCTCCCTTCCTCATAATTTTCTTTTACCAAAGGTGCAAGACCAGGCTCAAATATAGCAATACGGCCTTTTTGCAAGTCAGCAACCTTGTTTTCATCAACATCAATGCAAAGGACATCGTGACCAACTTCCGCAAGCACTGCAGCCTGAACAAGTCCTACATAGCCAATACCAAAAACCGTCACTTTCATTCGTTCAATCCTTCCATTGCAATTCAATAAGGGCATACATGCAGCCATTATCAGGAACTAACCTTAAGTTAACCTGAGGCGACATAACCTTATTGGTAGAGAATAATAAAATCTGGGTGGAAATTTTCAGACATAAGTAAGGAAGGAAGTATATCAATCGATATTTAACGCATCTCGACCGTACACATTGATTGATACAAATTAGGCTATTTTCGGAATTTCGTTATACAACCATTTATATTCAGAGAGGAAATTCAACGCATGGACGGAATAAATTAAATGTAGGAATTAGTTATCGCGTAACAAATATAGCATTTGAACTACTCATCTGCTGAAAGCATCAACCTTAAACGGCTCCCGCCCCCCCATACTTGACACTGCCATGCGTCACAGCGCTGACTTATTTGGTTTAAGTGTGCCGTTTTTAGCGTCCCTAGTGGTACGCCATTACTGAGTTGAACCTGATTTTTCCCCGCACTCACGTTTGCATGCAGACCAGCTGATACCAAAATTAAATTTTTGTATTCCACATGGTAGTAGCCAACAAGTAATGGAAATTGCCCATCCAGATGGGTACGTCTCAGCAGTTGATTAACCTGTTTGAGCAAGGATGACATTTGCGGTAGGCGTTGCTGTTGATGCGACAAATGTTCCTGTAGTATTCCGTTAAACAACACCCGCAGTAGCAAAGCAGCCAAAACACCGTTATCTCCAGCTCGGGTCACATCAAGACAATAAAATGCCAAATCTTTATCTGAAAGAGCAGCGATATCGAGTACAAGCCCTGGCTGTTCAACCATTGTCAGTTGACGATAATTTATACGGCAATTGGCGATAGTCTGTTGAGCGGGTGGCTGTAATTGTTTTAGTAACTGCGCTGCATCATAAGGATTTTTGCGCAGAGCTTCCCAGTCCTGGATAAGTTCTGTCTCTTCAATAGCATGAGAGGTGAATAGCACGGGATAAAGACAGGCCAAAACAGCCTCACGTAGTCGATTCAAATCGACGATTGGCTTCAAAAGGACGTCTTTTACGCCAAGACGTAAAACTGTTGCGATATCAGTCATTTTATCGGTGGCGGATATTACCAATACTGGGATCTTTATCCCTTGAATGAGTAGTCGTTCAACAAACTCGATCCCCCCCATTTTAGGCATAGCAAGATCGCAAAGTATCAGATCCGGAGACTGGACTTTAAGTTGCTCTAATGCCTTTAGCCCATTTTCCGCCTGATAAACGGTCGCCCCCAGTGAACAGAGGAATCCTGCGATGACAGAACGGAAAACCGTTTCATCTTCGACAACTAGAATAGTTTTACCTGCTAGTGGTTTTTCCATGTACTGCTTCTCTTGCTAATCTTATGTGTAATAGTGGCTCAAAATAGCTATTTGCGCTTGTCAGAAATTGTCACGCCTACTTCGCTTTTCTAGTATGTGTATGCTGCTACATATCGATGCCTGCACTACCGGACTAAATGGCGTAGCTGCTCAAACTTGTTCTCCGCGGCCGTTTTACCCGCTGAAATCGCCTCATCTGCGCGATGGAAATCTAGCATTGAAATCTGCGGGCAATAAGGTTGGATCAGCACATCAGGAGGGTCCCCTGCCATACGATTGCGTTTTAGCCTGTTTTCCAAAACCTGAATAGATGTAGACATGATTTCCATGGCGCTAGGAATGGTCTTAGGCGTGTTGATCGAGAAATTGGCGATGTGTGTTTTCAGGCGTTGCTGCCAGTTTACTGGTATATCCAAAGGCTTATTTTCAGCGGAAGATTGCGAAGTGAATAAGTCTTGTTGAACAAGATGTGCATCATGTTGTAAATCGACGGCAATCACGATGTCTGCGCCCAAAGCCCTAGCTAAAGAAATAGGAACAGGATTAACGACCGCGCCATCGACTAACCAATAACCACCAAACTGCACCGGAGCAAATAACCCCGGCATGCTGCAAGATGCTCTAATGGCTTGCTTGATGTCCCCTTCTGTAAGCCATAATTCGCGACCCGTTGTTAAATTTGTAACAACCGAACCAAATGGCAACTTACACTCAGCGATGGCTTGGGTATTGATGATTTCGTTTACAGCATTGAACACTCGTTCTCCGCGAAGTAATCCTCCGCGGCGCCAGGAAAAATCCATCAACCGAATGACATCCCAATATTTAAATGAACGGACCCAACGTTCAATATCGTCCAAGTGGTCTGTAGCATAAGCGGCACCGACTAGCGCCCCCACAGAACAACCCGCGACAATATCAATCTTGACGCCCATATCATTAAGCGCGTTGATCACGCCTATGTGCGCCCAACCTTTTGCAGCGCCAGCCCCTAGTGCCAGTCCAACCTTGATTTTTCTCATTTTATTTCGTCCATTTTAATCAGTTTGGCACTTTATTTATTAGCTTAAACAATCGGGTATTAGGAACCTCGCTAACAAAACGACAGAGCCTACAAATTAGTAAGCAGTGACCTAGTTGTCACTCAGATGAAAAGTGTATATTTCTCAATCTAAGTGATCGTATTTGTTATAGAACTATAGTGAATATTTATCGCTCTGGAAGATTGAAACAAATAGTTTACACTTCATTACTAACATATAGCTTAAAAACAGTTGGACATACCGTGAATGTTGAAATATGCCAAACCGATCTGTTTAATCCTGAAGTTATTGCACTCATTGCTCAATTAGATGCGTACCAAGATGTACTCTATCCGGTTGAAAGTAATCATGCTGTATCGATTGAGAGTATGCGTTTAGTAAGAACATTTGCTTACATTGCTAAATTAGAGGGAAAGGCCGTTGGCTGCGCGATTCTTTTTTTGCCTAATACTCTATTCCCCGAGATTAAGCGCGTTTTTGTTTCTCCTGAACATCGAGGTTATGGAATAGCAACAATACTAATAACCTCGATTATCAATAGATCCAATGTACTGGACATCAGTTAAATATTTTTAGAAACAGGAGCTTACCAACCTGATGCAATACGATCGTACCGGCGTTTGGGATTCGAGGTTACATCTGCATTTGGGGACTACCAGCATGACGCCTCAAGTATTTATATGATGAAGTCTTTGGGAGAGGTGAGTTGATAGAATGGTGAAATGAAGAACAGACGTTATTTTAACATAAGTTGTTTGAATTTATTATTCGAGGATTTAATATAAGTAGTGCTTAAAAATCTACTTAATCAGAATAACAATTGAGACTAATCCTAAAAATATGCATTGTAGAAAATAATATGAAATCCGATAAATTGAATTGCTCATTTCTATCGAATTTCATAGTTCGTTCTAAGTCGCTATAGTACCATCTGCGATAAATGAAAATAGCGACAGAACATTATGATGACTTACAGGTGATTAATAAAATAATTACCCGTTGATAGTGCCAAATGAAACACTCATTTTTTCAAACATTGCGATGACTTTATTGATCAATTTCATGGGTAGCTCCAGTAAATATCATTATTTTTATGTGATATACATCACGGTTATTAAGTTACGCCATAATGAAACAACGGTCAAGTATTTTTGTGATGCGAGTCACAAAACTTATTGGCATCGCAAGACAACAAAAATGATCAACTTTGAACCCCATCGCACGATTAGGTAAGATACCCCCCAAATCTACATAGTTTTTTGTCAATCGACGTTTGAACGTATTTGCTGTTCAACCAAGAGGCGACATGATTAATAGTTTCGGAGAAATTTTGTCAGAACAGTGTCCATGCGGTAGCACCATTGAATACACAAAATGCTGTGAGCCCTATCATTTAGCTACGCAGGTCGCGGCTTCCCCTGCGATTCTTATGCGTTCACGTTATAGTGCCTATGCCAAAAAGAATGTGGATTATCTGATTAAAACATGGCATCCGGATTGTAATGCGCAAGCATGGCGTGCGGGAATTGAGCAAAGCTTTGCCAATACGTTATGGCACCGATTGATCGTCATTACCGAAACCACTGGTAGTCATCAAGATGAAGGCTTTGTCGAGTTTATTGCCCATTTTACCGATGACAATAAAACTCAACGCAGCGTGATGCATGAACGTTCTCGCTTTCTTCGAATTGAAAAAAACTGGTATTATGTCGACGGCGTGCGGCCTTCCGTGGGAAGAAACGATACATGCCCTTGCGGTTCAGGGACAAAATATAAGAAATGCTGCGGACAGAATTAATAATTTTGCTTTATGACTTCCGCAATTTCAAAAACTAAACTTACACAACATCAAGTAATGTTAAGACAGGATTTAGCACCTTATGCCACACCAGAACGTACAAAAGAAAGTGTTACGCACTATTTGCCCTGATGCCAAAGGCTTAATCGCTAAAATCACCAATATTTGTTACAAGCACCAACTGAATATTGTTCAGAATAACGAATTCGTTGATCATTTGACGGGCCGTTTTTTCATGCGGACAGAATTAGAAGGTATTTTTAACGATACCACGCTGCTGGCAGATTTGGATGATGCGTTACCAGAAGGCACTAACCGTGAGTTGCATACTGCAGGGCGGCGTCGGATTGTCATCATGGTGACAAAGGAAGCGCATTGTCTCGGCGACCTATTGATGAAAAGTGCCTATGGCGGCTTGGATGTTGAAATTGCAGCAGTAATTGGAAACCACGATGCTCTGCAGAACTTAGTTGAACGTTTTGATATCCCCTTCCACTTAATCAGTCATGAAGGCTTAACTCGCGATCAACATGATCAACGCTTAATTGAAAAAATTGAACAATATCAGCCAGACTACGTGGTTCTCGCTAAATATATGCGTGTGCTCACGCCAGCCTTTGTGCAACGTTTCCCGTATCAGATTATTAATATCCATCACTCATTCTTGCCTGCATTTATTGGCGCACGACCTTACCATCAAGCCTATGAGCGGGGCGTAAAGATCATTGGCGCCACTGCGCACTATGTCAATGATAGTTTAGATGAAGGTCCAATCATCATGCAGGACGTGATTCATGTTGATCACTCGTATACTGCTGAAGATATGATGCGAGCGGGCCGAGATGTTGAAAAAAATGTGCTTAGTCGCGCTTTGTATCGTGTTTTAGCGCAACGCGTTTTTGTGTACGGTAACCGCACTGTGATTTTGTAAGTAGTGGCAAATAAGATTTTTTTGTCCAGATATCCATCTACAAGGACAAAAAAACATCTAATGAATTATTTTTTTCATTTCAAGTCTTTACAGGGGCGCTTCATTTGATATGATGCGCCCCGCTTACCAAGAGAGCATTGTTAAGTGTGTTAGGCCAGTGGTGGGGTTCCCGAGCGGCCAAAGGGAGCAGACTGTAAATCTGCCGTCATCGACTTCGAAGGTTCGAATCCTTCCCCCACCACCATATTTAACCTCGAGTACGCAGCTGACTGAATATCGGGATTTGATATAAGCACTTGAGGGGAAGGTGAAAACCTTCGACAAGGTTCGAGCCGAGTGCAACGAGACAACAACGCATCGCGTTGGCCCGAAGGGTGAGGAACGGAGTGACGAATTATCCTTTCCCCACCACCATTTATTACATATTAGTGTTTCAGCATTAGGTTAGGCCATTTTTAGTAAAAACCACAAAATCAGTGGTGGGGTTCCCGAGCGGCCAAAGGGAGCAGACTGTAAATCTGCCGTCATCGACTTCGAAGGTTCGAATCCTTCCCCCACCACCATCTCTACAAATTCCTCATGCAATCAGCAAACATTTAACTCAAAAATAGCTTCGTTCTGGGGAAGGTAAGAACCTTCGACAAGGTTCGAGCCGAGCGTAGCACCTCAGTATGGATTTATTTATCCATATACTTTTACGCTTGACGGTTAAATTAAGGTAATACTCAGAAAAATATAGCTACCGCTAAATAGCTTTATACTAAACAACGTCGCACCATAGAAAACCAGATAAGTTTAGTCCAACGTTTGGATGTAATCAATTAGTCTATTCAATACACTAGAATGCGAACGTGACTTATAAAAATATAGCTTACTCCCATGATTTAAACTCGAAAAATTTATAAATTCCAGTTCAGACTTACCAGTAAAATTATCCATTATGGAATCGGTAATACAGATATATCGTCCAGAATAGATAAAGCTCAAACAACATGCTAAATTATCCACCAACCTAACGCTAACTTTACCATGTTGTTTTTTAACGGATTCTTCAAGATTTTTAACGAATTGGCTTCTATAGACGATAGGATTACACAGCCAAATATTATTGTGTAGAATATTTAATACATCTTGGCTTTCATTCGAAATCCCTTTCCTGCCATAAATGCCAAACCCACTATCGGGAACCTCATTCAGCAATACAAACCTATCGCTAGATATAATTTCCGATGATAAAATCAATGAATTTCCATCATAATCGCCTATATCATCTATGCTTTCATAATAGAATTTAATTATATTGGCTTGAATGTTGTTTTTTTCTGCCATTAAATATATCTTTGTCAAACTTTCACTTTTACCCCAGTCGTAATAAATATTAATAATATTGGATACATGGCCAGTAAGATGTTTTTTGGTTATCTCTTTCTCCTGCTGATACAGATCTTTTAGATCATTATATAAAACCTCGCCATCCCTAGTTAAACTCATACCAAACTTCTCCCGCTTAAATAACTTTTTCCCGATAATATATTCAAAGTCTTTGATTGATTTTGCCACAGGCGGTGTTGTTCTATTCATCACCCTGGCAGCCTTACTCAACGAGCCATTTTCAACCACCGCCATAAAGGCTTCTAGCTTTCTAGATAGAAACATAATTCACTAGTCCTTTGAGTAAAAATCCACAGAAATAAATATGCATTGCTACATTCTTGCTATTAGTCATAAACATAATTAGGCATTGAATGAATTTTATATATGAGTTTTATATTTAATAACTACAATATAAATGTTTACTGCATAGAAACTAACCATGCGAACATACTTCACAGCGATATATATTGGTGATTCTTTATATATTGACACCTTAGTATTACCTCTATTTCTAACAGACAAATGAGCGTAGTTCCATGATTTATAATCATTATATTTTGTTTGTCATGTTATAAAATCAATTGGTACGACTGAATGTACAATTTTAAAAGACGCCTTGGAAAGATACATACATCACACTATAAAGCATTAATTATCATCATCATAAAAGATAGATAACAATTCATATCAATTTATGAAATCGTACAAAATTAATTAACAAATAGATATATAAGTCATCATTTAAATAAACAGCTTAATATCGCCACCCATTATGCCATTCACTTCCTTTCTAATTACATTCAAATTACATTAATACAATTAAAAATAAACAGACCTATAGAAATAGAGTTGTTTTTAGTTTTAAATAAAAATATCACCTCTGAGTCAGTATATTGACTACTTAAAATTATTTTTATAATTCATATTACGTAATAAGAACTCCATGGCTAAAACAGTAAATATCATTTTCGATCACTCGCTGTATCTTGTTTGTGGATTACATTTTGATTCTGTATCTGCTAGTATTCAAAACTATTTCTTTACGAATCAACGGTGTTGACCATGAAGTTTGTCTCTTTTAATATCAATGGATTGCGAGCAAGACCACACCAGCTCGCCGCAATAATTGAGCAACATCAGCCTGATGTTATCGGCCTTCAGGAAACAAAAGTGCATGACGACATGTTTCCTCTGGAGGATGTCAGCCAATACGGTTATCACGTATTTTATCATGGGCAGAAAGGCCATTACGGTGTTGCACTGTTAACGAAAGAAAAACCTTTAGCGGTTCGTCGAGGCTTCCCAACAGATGAGGAAGATGCGCAGCGTCGCATTATCATGGCCGATATTTCAACGCCGCAAGGTCCTTTAACCGTCATCAATGGTTATTTCCCGCAAGGCGAAAGTCGCGACCACCCAACAAAATTCCCAGCAAAAGCGCGTTTTTACGCAGACTTACAACAGTATCTCGAGCAACAATTTTCAACCGACGCCCAAGTATTGGTTATGGGTGATATTAATATTAGCCCGACGGACTTAGATATTGGTATTGGAGAAGATAGTCGTAAGCGCTGGTTACGTACTGGAAAGTGTTCATTCTTACCTGAAGAGCGTGAGTGGCTGGCACAATTACAAAATTGGGGTTTAGTCGATACTTTCCGAGCTGCGAATCCGGATTGTAACGATCAATTTTCGTGGTTTGATTATCGCTCACGAGGCTTTGACGAGAATAGAGGCCTACGCATTGACTTACTGTTGGCAAGCCCCCCATTAGCCGCTCGTTGTATTGCCACAGGGATTGATTATGGGATCCGTGGAATGGAAAAACCATCAGATCATGCCCCTGTTTGGTCTGAATTTCAGTTCTAATTAATAGCGTGGACTAAATACTGGCAGTACTGTTTTATTGTCACTGAGCAATATGGATAAATTCAAATGATCGAAGTTGTCGCCGCAATTATCGAACGCAACGATAAAATTTTGCTTGCTCAGCGAAACGCCTCCAGTGATCAAGATGGTTTATGGGAATTTCCTGGCGGAAAAATTGAGGCTGGCGAAAGCCAGCCTCAAGCATTGATTCGAGAACTTAGCGAAGAACTCAATATTGCCGCAACTGTCGCCGGTTATATCGCCACCAACCAATGGGATTCGGGTAAGAATATTATCCGGCTCCATGCCTGGCACATTAAATCTTTCAGTGGAGAACCGGAACTGCATTGCCATTCGGCTTTTGTTTGGTTGCCACCACGGGATGCTTATGCCTATCCACTGGCGCCTGCAGACATTCCATTATTAGATGCTTTTATTATCCAAAAACCGTCATTTGCACGGTATTGAGTTTGGGTAAGCACACCATCAAGCTATCGAGTTAATCTTTTCCATATCAATGGATTGGTACCGATCACACTGGAATCACGCACACACTGCAAAACTTCACCTTCAATTCGTAACACCGCACCTTCCGAATAATTCTGGTTTTGATAAACACAGCAGCGGGTACAAGAATTATTGTTGGTGTTGCGATTTGAGGAGTTATTCCAAACCTCAGGTGGCAATGGGACAACAACATCAACATTGTTACGATTAGCCATTGCAGCACTGGACATCAGCGAGACAAAACCCATACAACCTAGCAGTACCCATGTTCTCATGATTCATTCTCCTTAGCCTTGGTCGGTGATTTCTTTCGTTTCTTTGTCGCCCCTGACGGCGCTGCTGGCAACCCACGAAACACCTGCGATGAGCGATTCTGATTTTGTTTTGCCTGACTAATTAAATCCTGCAACGTGGCCTCTAACGGTTGCATAAAATCCTGATACCGACAGTTTTTTTCACTAATTTGTGTGAGCGTCGACTCCCAATGCGCTGTCATATCAGGTCGTGCTGCAATATCTGGTAGAGCGTGAATCAATGCTCTACCGGCAGGACTTGCATGGATATAACGCCCTTTTTTAAATAAAAATGTACGCTTAAATAGTAGCTCAATGATCCCTGCACGCGTCGCCTCAGTGCCCAGCCCATCCGTTGCGCGCAACACTTTTTTCAACTCTTTATCCTGAACAAAACGAGCAATACCTGTCATCGCTGATAATAAGCTGGCATCTGTGAATGGCCTTGGCGGCTGTGTTTGCCGTTCAACCACTTCACCACGCTCACACAATAACTCAGCGCCTTTTTCAACGACAGGTAAAGGTGCGCCTTCATTCTCTTCATCACGCTCTTTGCTCCCTAGCAAAGTACGCCACCCCGCTTCTGCCAGAAAACGGGCTTTCGCGATAAACTTCCCGCCAGCAATATCCAATTCAATGACGCACTTTCTAAACTGCGCATCAGGACAAAACTGCATCAGATATTGTTGCGCGACTAAACGGTATACTTTTCCCTCATCAATTGTCAGGTTCACGTGACTCGCTCGTGCTGTCGGGATAATCGCGTGGTGAGCGTCGACTTTTTTATCGTCCCAACAACGATTGCGGCGATCGCTATCCATCACCTCAAGCGGCAACAAATCTGATTGATGAATGCTAATTGCATTAAGTACCGAATGACGCCCAGCAAAATGCTCTTCTGGTAGGTATCGGCAATCTGAACGAGGATAGGTAATCAATTTGTGCGTTTCGTACAAACGCTGGCAAATATCCAGCACTTGCTGTGCACTTAGCCCAAATCTTTTCGCAGCTTCAATCTGTAATGTCGATAACGAGAATGGCAAGGGTGCGATTTCTGATTCCCGTTTATCATTATAGGATGTGACAAACGCAGGTTGGCCTGTAATTCGGTTGACAACATGTTCTGCCAAGGGCCGATGCAGTAACCGCCCTTCTTCATCTTGATAGGATTCACAGGAATCACTCGGCTGCCACTGCGCAACAAAACGCTCATCGGCGGGTGTGACGATATGCGCTTTCACTTCGAAAAAATCTTTGGAGACAAAATCTTCAATTTCTTCATCGCGGCGTACCACCAGTCCCAAGACCGGCGTTTGCACGCGACCGACGGACAACACACCGTCATAACCCGCATTTCGCCCAAGAATGGTATAAGCCCGAGTCATATTGATGCCGTAGAGCCAGTCTGCGCGAGCACGTGCTAAGGCAGAGACGCATAACGGGATAAATTCCCGATTATCGCGTAATCGCTCGACCGCACGTTCGACAGCTTGTGGGTTTAAATCATTAATCAGACAACGGCGAACATTTTGTCGTTTCTCAGCCATCAAATCGAGGTAATCCAAGACTTCATCGACGAGTAACTGCCCTTCACGATCGGGGTCACCGGCATGAACGACTTCATCAGCCTGTAGCAATAACTGTTTGATCACATTCAGTTGTTTGCTGACAGACGGACGCGGTTGAAGTTGCCATTTTTCCGGAATGATCGGTAAATCAGCCAGTGACCAGCGCGCATAGCGGCTATCGTAGGCATCAGGTTGAGCTTGCTCCAATAAGTGACCCACACACCATGTCACCATTTGATCATTACCACAGGCAATGAATCCATCACCTCGACGATGCGGCTTTGGCAAAATATCTGCTATTGCTCGTGCCAAGCTAGGTTTTTCGGCAATAAAAAGTCGCATCATTCACCGCATAAATACGTCAAAGAAAAGATCATTCTGCAATCTCTATTAGCGCCCGATGATGATCAACTGCGCTTAATTCACCAATAGGACTGAGCGTCAAGCCATGTTGCGCCGCGACTGCTTGTACCTCGTCTTCAGCTTCGGGCAATACGGCTAATAGCAAGCCACCGGAAGTTTGCGGGTCACATAATAGTTTTTTCTGGAGATCGGTCATTTCACCTATCAGATGGCCATAGCTGTCAAAGTTACGTTCTGTGCCACCCGGTACGCAGCCCTCAGCAATATACTCTTCAACGGCAGGTAAACGAGGGATCGCAGAGAAATGAAGCGTTGCCTGAACACCGGAGCCTTGGCAGATTTCACTTAAATGCCCCAGCAGACCAAAACCGGTCACATCCGTCATTGCCGTTACACCGGCGATGTGAGCGAAGTCAGCACCAGACTTATTCAACTGGCACATAGTTTCAGTCGCGACTCCCTGATGTTCTGGCCGCAATTTACTTTTCTTTTCTGCTGTGGTCAGAATGCCAATACCCAGCGGTTTAGTCAGAAACAGCTTACAACCCGCCTTAGCGGCGCTGTTTTTCTTCACTTGTTCTGTACTGACAATGCCCGTAACCGCCAAACCGAAAATCGGTTCTGGTGCATCAATGGAATGGCCGCCTGCTAACGAAATCCCAGCCTGCTGACAAACATGTCTTCCACCTTCGATGACCTGTTGTGCGATTTCCGGTGCCAATTTATCTATCGGCCAGCCGAGGATCGCAATGGCCATAATAGGTTTTCCCCCCATGGCATAAATATCACTGATAGCATTGGTGGCGGCTATACGGCCGAAATCAAAAGGATCGTCAACGATCGGCATAAAAAAATCAGTGGTGCTAATAATGCCAACACCGCTACCAATGTCATAAACCGCAGCATCGTCACGTGTTTCGTTACCCACCAGCAGACGGGGATCGATAAATTTCTGTTGCTCAGAATGCAAAATTTTATCCAATACTTTTGGTGAAATTTTGCAACCGCAGCCCGCTCCGTGGCTGTATTGAGTAAGACGTATCGCTGGCGATGTCATAACACTCTCCCGTCTGGTGGTCAGTAATCAGTGGCTTAACCCAAGGTTAAACTATTTAGTCAGGAATGCTGCGTATAGGGCAAGTATCCAGGATGTCTATGGTAGCGCCTAAGGCGTGGATTGGTAAGTAGGGACCCGCTGTCGGGTAGATAGGTTGGTCACAAAGCAGGCGATAACGCAGCATGTCATCGAAGCTGCGCTAATAAACGAGCTAAATAGCACTGATAGCTCTTAAAAATAACGAACAAAAGTTGAGTAATCCGGTGGCGTGACTTTCGTTGCAGATTTTAGTTGTGGTGTACCCAAGTAGAGGAACCCAACAATTTCATCTTGATCACGACAAGCAAAACCTTGACGAACTACCGGATGGTGAGTCCAAGATCCCGTGCGCCAAATCCCATTGTATCCCTGCGCCAAGGCAGCCATCTGCATTGCTTGAACCGCACAGCCAGCAGAAACGACCTGTTCCCAGTTAGGAACTTTGGGATTCTCGGTGACATGGGCAATGACAGTGATAATTAAAGGTGCCCGAAAAGGTGCCTGCTTTGCCTTCTCTAACACTGCCTCGTCTGCACCATCGTGTTGAACTGCTTTTTGTAGTAATTGACTGAAACGTTCTAAACCGTCGTTTTCGATTAATACAAAGCGCCACGGCTGCAATGTACCGTGATCTGGCGCGCGCATACCCGCGTGAATGATATGGTCCAATACCTCCCCCGTCGGGGCGGGAGTCGTCAGACGGGACGCCGAACGACGGTTAAGTAGCAATTCCAACGCATCCATCACTTTCTCCTGATAACAATTTTTATTTTCAGCACGGTAACATAAGTTGTCGTTTTGTTACCAGTGTTGGCCAAATAGCGAGGTTACTCTGCGATTTAAAGCTGACTTTTATACTTCAGGTCATTAGGATAGCCATACTTGCGCGGTTTTGTTGGAGATAACATGCACACTTTGTGGCGAATCTTTTCTGGTTTTTTCAAGTGGACCTGGCGGCTATTGAATTTTGTCAGAGAATTTATCCTTAATCTTTTCCTTATACTGCTCATTTTGATCGGTGTAGGTGTTTATTTACAGTTTCAATCTAAGCCGGTAGAACCGGTAAAAGGTGCATTATTAGTTAATTTGAGTGGTGTGGTCGTTGATCAACCTGCCGTCAACAATAAGCTGCGTCAATTAGGACGTGAATTATTGGGGGCATCCAGTAATCGGTTACAAGAAAACTCCCTGTTTGATGTCGTCGAAACCATTCGTCTTGCTAAAACCGATAATAATATTAATGGCATGGTGCTGTCTCTGAGCGATTTCACCGGCGCTGACCAGCCTTCGTTGCAGTATATCGGCAAAGCACTGCGAGAATTCCGTGACAGCGGCAAGCCCATATATGCGGTTGGTGATAGTTACAATCAGACCCAATACTATTTAGCTAGCTTCGCTAATAAAATCTATCTGTCACCACAAGGTGCTGTCGACTTGCATGGTTTTGCGAGCAATAACCTCTATTACAAGTCGTTGCTCGAAAAACTGAAAGTCACCACCAATATCTTCCGCGTAGGAACCTATAAATCTGCCGTTGAACCTATGATTCGCGATGATATGTCACCGGCCGCACGTGAAGCTGATAGCCGTTGGATTGGTGGGCTATGGGATAATTATCTTACCGCTGTGGCCGCCAATAGGCAGCTAACGCCGGAGCAACTGTTCCCTGGCGCAGCAGGCGTTATCAGTGGATTGCAAGCTGCAGGTGGCTCACCCGCGAAATATGCGTTGGATAATAAGCTGGTCGATCAGCTAGCTTCACGTCCCGATATGGACACTTTTTTGGTCCAGACCTTTGGTTGGGATAAAAAGAACAACGACTTTAACTTCGTCAGTATTTATGACTATCAGCCAACGCCACCACCACAACAGAGTGAGCAGATAGCCGTTATCTTCGCAAATGGTGCCATTATTGACGGCCCGCAGACACCGGGAAATGTCGGCGGCGAAACTTTAGCAGCGCAAATTCGTCAGGCACGTTTAGACCCGAAAATCAAAGCCGTTATCTTGCGCGTTAACAGCCCAGGTGGCAGTGTGAGTGCTTCTGAGTTGATTCGTTCTGAACTCTCTGCATTACGAGCCGCAAATAAGCCATTAGTGGTGTCAATGGGCGGTATGGCTGCATCTGGAGGTTATTGGATCTCCACACCAGCTAACTATATTGTTGCCAGCCCGAGTACCTTAACCGGGTCGATTGGTATTTTCGGGGTGATTAACACTTTCCAAAATTCACTCGAAAGTATTGGCGTACACACGGACGGCGTGGCCACTTCACCTTTAGCTGATATTGCGATAACTAAAAACTTGCCGCCTGAGTTCTCTCAGATGATGCAAATTAATATCGAAAATGGCTATAAGACCTTTATTGATTTGGTTGCAACTTCTCGCCACAAAACACCAGAACAGGTGGATCAAATCGCTCAAGGTCACGTGTGGATTGGATTAGATGCGAAAAATAACGGCTTAGTCGATCAATTGGGTGATTTTGATGATGCTGTGAAGAAAGTGGCAGAATTAGCCCAACTGAAGACGTGGCAATTGAATTGGTTTGTGGATGAACCTAGTCTGGCTGATTTGATTTTCGGTCAAATGAGTGCTTCAGTGCAGGCGATGTTGCCAGCAGCCATTCAGGCATGGTTACCCGCACCGATTTCAGCGGTAGCACAGATGGTTAAAGACCAACCTAACTTGCTTAATACGCTGAATGACCCGCAGAACCGTTATGCGTTGTGTCTAACTTGTGGTGATGTTCGCTAGTACCTTCGTGATATTTGCTAGTAAAAACAGCAAACGACTCCGCCCGGCCTATGCCGGGCTTTTTTTCCTCTCCAGTCTCCCTATAATTCATCTATATCATTCAGCGTTTTTCAGGTCCCAGTGCTCATGCAGAAAAAATCTATTTATGTCGCCTATACAGGCGGTACTATTGGCATGCAACGTTCGGAAAATGGATACATTCCTGTGTCCGGCCATTTGCAACGCCAGCTTGCCCTGATGCCAGAGTTCCATCGGCCTGAAATGCCAGATTTCACTATCCACGAATATGCACCATTGATTGATTCTTCAGATATGACGCCTGAAGACTGGCAGCATATCGCTAATGACATCCAACAGAATTACGACTTGTACGATGGATTTGTCATTTTGCATGGTACCGATACCATGGCTTTTACCGCCTCAGCCCTCTCCTTCATGCTCGAGAATTTGTCCAAACCAGTGATTGTTACCGGTTCACAAATTCCCTTAGCAGAACTGCGTTCCGACGGCCAAACCAACTTGCTCAATGCCCTTTATCTCGCCGCTAATCATCCCGTCAATGAAGTCAGCTTGTTCTTTAACAACAAACTATTTCGGGGTAATCGCACCACTAAAGCCCATGCTGATGGCTTCGATGCCTTTGCCTCACCGAATCTATCTGTCTTGCTCGAAGCGGGTATCCACATTCGTCGCATTGCATCCGTTGAGTCACCGGTAAATAACGGCCCCCTCACCGTTCATAACATCACACCGCAACCCATCGGCGTAGTCACTATCTACCCTGGTATATCCGGTGCAGTTGTGCGTAACTTTTTACTCCAACCGGTAAAAGCTTTGATTTTGCGGTCTTATGGCGTGGGGAATGCCCCGCAAAAAGCAGAATTATTGGATGAGCTAAAAAATGCCAGCGAGCGCGGTATCGTGGTGATAAATCTTACGCAATGTATTTCTGGCAGCGTCAATATGGAAGGTTATGCAACCGGCAATGCCTTAGCGCATGCTGGCGTAATCAGCGGCTTTGATATGACGGTTGAAGCCGCACTGACAAAGCTGCATTATTTGTTGAGCCAATCGCTAGCCCCTGAAGACATCCGCCGGTTAATGCAACAAAACCTACGCGGCGAGTTAACGAATATTCACTGATCCTGCGGAGCATCAATGAACACGGCGCTACTCTTAGTTGATTTACAAAATGATTTTTGCCCCGGCGGCGCGCTGCCAGTATCGGAAGGTGATAGCGTCATTGCTGTTGCGAATCACGCCATCAATGCCTGCATCAATCTCAAGATACACGTTATCGCCAGTCAAGATTGGCACCCTGCAGAACATCGCAGCTTTGCGGTTAACTCAAATGCAGAGCCATGGACTATTGGAGACTTAAATGGTTTGGCGCAAGTATGGTGGCCAGTGCATTGTGTACAAGATACTCATGGGTCGGCATGGCATCCGCAGTTACAACATGAGGCGATCGTGGCGACCTTTCGCAAAGGACAAAATCCCGAGATTGATAGCTACAGTGCTTTCTTTGACAACGATCGGCGGGCTAAAACACCGCTTGATGATTGGCTGAAACAACAAGACATCAACCACCTGCTTATAATGGGACTGGCGACGGATTACTGCGTGAAATACAGCGTGTTGGACGCATTAGCGCTTGGGTATCAAACCACTGTCATCGTCGACGGCTGCCGTGGTGTAAATATACAACCGCAGGATAGCCAGCAAGCATTTGATGCCATGCGTGATGCAGGCGCAGAATTACTGACTTTGGCGCAATTGTTGGACCGCGTTAACACGAACCAAAAATAACTCCCGATTCGATATAAACTTTAACGGAGCCAATTGGCTCCGTTGTTCACACTGTAATATTAATTCGCTGTAACTATCCTACTCTGGCTTTAATTTCACCAATGTCGGCTGGCTGAATTGCTGCTTCAGCTCTTGCTTGGTTTTCATCACTATTTGGCCATCAGTGCCAATACTCATATGTTGAGCATCCTTGTTGTGGCGCGCCTGCCACAACATCACCATTTGCAGGCTATTCTCTTTTTGCTCTGGTGTCAGCGCCACACCATCCGGCCATTTACCCAGTTCAACTGCCTGCACTAAACGTTGGTATATTTCAGGGTTCATCACTGAAATCAGGTCTTCAAGCTCCATCAGAGCATCCTTAGCGAAATGAATAACAAGCTGAATCGATTTTTCATGTATCAAAATGTTGCATCGACACTTGCTTAGCCGGCCGTTTGTTCACCATTTTGATCATCAACAAAATTCAGCGAGGCAGAATTAACACAATAGCGCTCACCTGTAGGCTGCGGGCCATCTGGGAAAACATGCCCCAAGTGTGCATCACAGTTGCCGCAGCGAATCTCAACTCGATGCATATTATGTGAATAATCATCAATATAGCGAATAGATTCCACATCAATAGGTTGGTAGAAACTCGGCCAACCACAACCTGAATCAAATTTTGATTCAGAGATAAAAAGGGGTTGATGGCAACATAAGCATTGATAGACACCCTCACGCTTGTTGTGCAGCAATTTGCCGCTGAAGGGAGCTTCAGTCCCATGTTGTTGGGTGACATGCCGTTGAATGTCAGACAGTTTCTCAATATTTTCTGTAGGGTTCAGTTCTTTAGCCATTTGTGCGATTCTCTGGCAGGGAATAAAGTCAACGAAAACAACGTCTAATAATAACAAAAAATTAACAACAAAGCATTTAAAATTGTCCTAAACTGTATGCCATCGAAGTGCAGACGGAATAATTGTGATAAAAATCTCAAATATTACGCGTTCTCACTTTAAACTGAATAATTCGCCCCAATATAAAAAAGAGGCTAATCGTATCTGGAAACGCGTGATTAATGTTCAATCTACCCTGCTTGGTTTGATTTGTAGCAATAATTGACACGATTCCGCTTGACGCTCGGTAAGGTTTTTGTAATTTTACAACCAACCTTTTATTCACTAACAAATAGCTGGTGGAATATATGACTATCAAAGTAGGTATCAACGGTTTTGGCCGTATCGGTCGCATTGTTTTCCGTGCTGCTCAGGAACGTTCTGACATCGAAATCGTTGCAATCAACGATCTGTTGGATGCTGACTACATGGCATACATGCTGAAATACGACTCAACACACGGTCGTTTCAACGGTACTGTCGAAGTAAAAGACGGCCATCTGGTTGTTAACGGTAAAACCATCCGTGTTACCGCAGAGAGAGATCCGGCTAACCTGAAGTGGAACGAAGTTAACGTTGACGTAGTTGCTGAAGCAACTGGCCTGTTCCTGACCGACGAAACTGCACGTAAGCACATCGCTGCTGGCGCGAAGAAAGTTGTTCTGACTGGTCCTTCTAAAGACGACACCCCTATGTTTGTTATGGGCGTTAACCACAAAGCCTATGCTGGCCAAGAAATCGTTTCTAACGCTTCTTGCACCACTAACTGCTTGGCTCCACTGGCTAAAGTTATCAACGACAAATTCGGTATCGTTGAAGCACTGATGACCACTGTGCATGCGACTACCGCAACTCAGAAAACTGTTGATGGCCCGTCTCACAAAGACTGGCGCGGCGGCCGCGGCGCATCCCAGAACATCATCCCTTCATCTACTGGCGCAGCTAAAGCTGTAGGTAAAGTTATCCCAGAACTGAACGGCAAACTGACTGGTATGGCGTTCCGCGTTCCTACCCCTAACGTTTCTGTTGTTGACCTGACTGCACGTCTGGAAAAACCAGCTTCTTACAAAGAAATTTGTGCTGCAATCAAAGCAGCTTCAGAAGGCGAGCTGAAAGGCGTTCTGGGTTACACCGAAGATGACGTTGTTTCTACCGACTTCAACGGCGAAAAACTGACTTCAGTCTTCGACGCTAAAGCAGGTATCGCACTGAACGACAACTTCGTGAAACTGGTTTCTTGGTACGATAACGAAACTGGCTACTCAAACAAAGTTCTGGATCTGATCTCCCACATCTCCAAATAATGGATTGATGTCGAGTTCTGCCAAAAGCCACCTTCGGGTGGCTTTTTTATTGGCCCTCAATCGCCTACTCCCCAACCAAAACTGTCATTAACGGTGAGATTAAGCAGGCCTGTAGCTTCAACCGCAACAGGAATAAATTGCGCAATATCAATGATTCACCACAACTATCCGCTGCGTTTGCTGCAAGTCTTAACGCCTGTGATATTATCGAATAACTGAAGTTCAATTGATCTCAAGCTCCCCTTCCCATAAGGCTAAACGAATGAACGAGAAAGTATTCACCCTTCCAGTTGTTGAACAAATTTCACCCTACATCAGCCAACGTCAATTGGATGATTTACCTATCGTGGTGGTATCCCATCCGAAGGTGCGTGCTGCTGTAAGTTTGCAAGGTGCACACTTATTAGCTTACCAACCTAGCGGTGAACAACCGATTATTTGGCTTAGCAACAACACGCCATTTAAAGACGGTGTCGCTATTCGTGGTGGTGTACCCATTTGTTGGCCTTGGTTTGGTCCATCTGCACAACCGTCACACGGTTTTGCGCGTCTTCTTCCTTGGACACTTAGCGCCCACGATGAGAATGAAAATGGGGTGATTCTGACCTTTACCTTGGAAGACAGTGATGCTTCACGCAAGTTCTGGCCTCATCCATTCACATTAATCGCACGCTTTAAATTGGGTGAAGAATGCGAAATGGAGTTGGAATCACACGGTGATTATCAAGCCGTTGCTGCACTGCATACTTACTTCCAGATTGGTGATATCAATCAGATTAAGATCAGCGGACTGGGTGAGACATATCTCGATAAAGTGCTGAAAATTACTGATGCAAAACAGCAAGGCGATTTAGTCTTTGATGGTCAAACTGACCGAATCTATACGCAGCCTGAAGCCTATAGCCTGATTAAAGATGCTGCGCTGAAACGCACGATTGAAGTACATCATCACCACCAAAGTGATGTTGTCGCTTGGAATCCAGGTGCTGAACTGGCCAGTAGCATGGTGGACATGCCCAATGATGGCTATAAAACGATGGTTTGTGTAGAAACAGCGCGTGTGAATAAACCGTTGGTCGCGACACCTGATTCGCCTGCCCGTTTAGCGATGACGATTCGTAGCCGCAAAAACGCCTGATAGCAGCATCCGCGATGGACACAAAAATGGGGCTTTTACGCCCCATTTTTTATTGCTGAAATAGCATGCGAAAAATAATGCACGCTACATTAGCGGAAAGTATAGGTCACACCCGTCCACAATATGCCGGTATATGACGCATCAACCATCGGGCTATTTTTCACATCACTCGCTAAACGAATATAACGACCAGTGAAGAACGCGTTCCAATTTGGATTGATGTTATAGTTCGCGGTTAACTCAACATACGGCGCCCAACTGTCGCTTGGGTTATATTGGGCTAATCCACTGCGTGCTGACTCCTCGCGGCTTACACCATAATAATAGCTATTTTGATCGCCGCTGTTCCAACTAACACCGACACCCGGCGTCAATGTCCAGCTATCGACGTTATAGCGATAAAGATAAGCAAGATCACCGATAAAGCCACCGCTGTTATCAAGCACATCGCCTGAGAACATCGCTCGCAACGTCCCCCAATCCTCAATATGAGAATATGACATCCCTGCCATCATGGTGCTGCGACGCTTATCTAGCTGCTTCATCTGGTAGTCATCACTGTCACCTGGCGTAAAGTGCAGCGGTAAATAATAAGCATCGATTGATAAGCGGTTACTGTCGTCTTTCCAGAGGTAATAACCTGCAGCCAAAGTGCGGAAGTAGAAATTATCACTCTCATAAGAGACGATTGGGACTGGATAGACGCGGTCATTCTTTCCACGATAGGGATCTGGGCTGACTAATGCAGAGGCCCCCAGAGACCAAGTTCCTGCCATTGCGGTCGGCATGCAGACAGCTGTTGCTACAGCCAATGCCGCTAGTGTTTTTATTTGCTTCATTTTTGTATCGTTCTTTTTCACAGATGAAATCCCATTGATAACAAAATAAATAGTTAACTTAGTGTAAATCAATCGGTTGCTAGTAGCGAAATCTTTACACAGGTTAGCCTGATATCCCTATTGTTTTTGCAACTTATCACCAGTAATAGACAGAATCATAACCTAAAAATTTACGTAGATTTGATTACAATAAAATAACGAGATATTCAAATAGATAACCACGGTGAATATTATATAAAAAACTAGAAACTAAATAAAAAATAGCTTTAGTTACCGATTAATGGTTATTTATTGTTCTTAGGGTGGAAAATTGTTAGTCAAGGGTTACTTGACCTTTAGAGGAGACGCGACCATAACAATAAGGTAGTAGTTTCAAAATTTTAACCCAATAAAGCGCTACTACTATTTTTAGTTCCCAACCATTCAAACAGGACGGGCATCGCTATGAACATATTTGATCACTATCGCCAACGCTATGAGGCGGCCAAGGACGAAGAGTTCACACTGCAGGAGTTCCTCACCATCTGCCAGCAAGATCGCAGTGCTTATGCCAATGCGGCTGAGCGTTTGCTAATGGCTATCGGTGAACCAGTCATGGTCGATACCGCACTTGAGTCCCGCATGTCTCGGCTGTTTTCTAACCGTGTCATCGCGCGTTACCCTGCTTTTGAAGAGTTTTATGGTATGGAAGAAGCCATAGAACAGATCGTGTCTTATCTCAAACACGCCGCTCAAGGGTTGGAAGAGAAGAAACAAATTCTGTATCTGCTGGGCCCGGTTGGTGGGGGTAAATCCTCACTAGCTGAACGTCTGAAAGCGCTGATGCAACGAGTCCCTATCTACATATTAAGTGCCAATGGTGAGCGCAGCCCGGTCAATGACCACCCACTGTGTTTGTTCAACCCGCAAGAGGATGCATCGATTCTGGCCAAGGAATACAGCATTCCTAGCCGTTATCTTGGCACGATCATGTCACCATGGGCCGCCAAGCGCCTGCATGAATTTGGTGGAGACATCACTAAGTTCAAAGTCATCAAAGTCTGGCCTTCGATTCTTGAACAGATTGCGATTGCAAAAACAGAACCCGGTGATGAAAACAATCAGGATATCTCTGCGTTAGTCGGTAAGGTGGATATCCGTAAGTTGGAAAATCATGCCCAAAACGACCCTGATGCCTATGGCTATTCCGGTGCTTTATGCCGTGCAAACCAAGGGATTATGGAATTCGTCGAGATGTTTAAAGCGCCAATTAAGGTGCTGCACCCGCTGCTAACCGCAACACAGGAAGGCAACTATAACGGGACTGAGGGGATATCCGCCCTGCCATTTAGTGGCATTATTCTTGCTCACTCGAATGAATCAGAATGGGTCACCTTCCGTAATAACAAAAACAACGAAGCGTTCCTTGACCGTGTTTATATCGTCAAGGTGCCTTATTGCCTACGTGTATCGGAAGAGATCAAGATCTACGATAAGCTGTTAAATCACAGTGAGTTGACCCATGCCCCTTGCGCGCCTGGCACGTTAGAAACACTGGCTCGTTTCTCGATTCTGTCTCGAATGAAGGAACCGGAAAACTCCAGTATTTACTCCAAAATGCGGGTGTATGACGGGGAAAGTCTGAAAGATACGGACCCGAAAGCTAAGTCTTATCAGGAATATCGGGACTACGCTGGCGTGGATGAAGGGATGAACGGTCTTTCGACTCGCTTTGCCTTTAAAATCCTGTCGAGAGTGTTTAACTTTGACCATGCTGAAGTTGCTGCCAACCCTGTACACCTGTTCTATGTGTTGGAACAACAGATTGAGCGTGAGCAATTCCAGCAAGATGTTGCGGAGAAATACCTCGAACACCTGAAAGGTTATCTGATCCCGAAATACGCCGAATTTATCGGTAAAGAGATTCAGACCGCTTATCTGGAGTCGTACTCCGAGTATGGACAGAACATTTTTGACCGTTATGTTATCTATGCCGATTTCTGGATTCAGGATCAGGAGTACCGCGACCCAGATACTGGGCAGTTATTCGACCGTGAGTCGCTGAATGCGGAATTGGAGAAAATTGAAAAACCTGCGGGTATCAGCAACCCGAAAGATTTCCGTAATGAAATAGTCAATTTTGTGTTGCGCGCCAGAGCGAATAACAATGGCCGTAATCCAAACTGGACCAGTTACGAGAAGCTGCGCACAGTGATCGAGAAGAAAATGTTCTCGAACACGGAAGAATTGCTGCCAGTGATTTCCTTTAATGCTAAGACCTCGACGGATGAGCAGAAGAAACATGATGACTTTGTCGATCGGATGATGGAAAAAGGTTATACCCGTAAGCAAGTTCGCTTGCTGTGTGAATGGTATCTGCGGGTAAGAAAATCATCATAACCCTGATACCGATATATTTCGGTATCAGGTATAGCCCCAAAAACTTTCGTGTTGTGGACGCAGAATAAAGCCCCAGCCACTTAGACAGTTAAGTGGCTGGAGTGAGTGAAGGCAGCCCTAGGAGCTTAGTCCGCTAAGTGACTAGGGTGAGTAAAGGCAGCCAACACAGCAACAGCGCGATAAATACAGGGGATAGCCCCAAAGCTTTCGTGTTGTAGCAAGGCGGCAACTGAACGAGGCCCTAGGAGCTTAGTCCGCTAAGTGACTAGGGTGAGTAAAGGCAGCCAACACAGCAACAGCGCGAAAGATGCAGGGGATGGTGGCAAAGTCGTTTGGGGGACATATGGGCTACTTCATTGACAGACGACTTAACGGCAAAAACAAAAGCATGGTCAATCGCCAACGCTTTTTACGCCGCTATAAGTCGCAAATTAAACAGTCTATTTCCGATGCCATCAATAAAAGATCCGTTACTGATATTGAGAGCGGAGAGTCGGTCTCGATACCTATTGATGATATCAATGAGCCAATGTTTCATCAGGGCCGAGGGGGATTACGCCATCGGGTGCATCCCGGCAATGACCATTTTGTCACCAATGATCGGGTCGAGCGCCCTCAAGGCGGCGGTGGCGGCAGCGGTAGTGGTCAAGGGAATGCGGGTCAGGACGGTGAAGGTGAGGATGAATTCGTCTTTCAGATTTCCAAAGATGAGTATCTCGACTTGCTGTTTGAAGATCTCGCCCTGCCCAACCTGAAGAAAAATCAGTACAAGCAGTTGACCGAATTTAAAACCCATCGTGCGGGTTACACCTCTAATGGGGTACCTGCCAATATCAGCGTGGTGCGATCGCTGCAAAACTCACTGGCTCGGCGTACTGCCATGACAGCCAGTAAACGCCGTGAGTTACGCGAGTTGGAAGAAACCCTCAGTGTGTTGGAAAACTCGGAACCAGCACAACTGCTGGAAGAAGAGCGCGTACGTAAAGCCATTGCTGAGTTAAAGCAAAAAATCGCCCGTGTCCCATTTATTGATACGTTTGATTTGCGCTATAAAAACTATGAGCGCCGGCCCGAACCGTCCAGCCAAGCGGTGATGTTCTGTTTGATGGACGTATCAGGATCGATGGATCAAGCCACAAAAGATATGGCAAAACGTTTTTATATCTTGCTTTACCTGTTCCTAAGCCGGACCTATAAAAATGTGGATGTAGTGTATATCCGCCACCATACCCAAGCCAAAGAAGTGGATGAGCAAGAGTTCTTCTATTCGCAAGAAACTGGCGGCACTATCGTCTCCAGCGCACTAAAATTGATGGATGAAGTCGTGCAGGAGCGTTATGACCCCGCACAGTGGAATATCTATGCAGCCCAAGCCTCTGATGGCGATAACTGGGCTGACGACTCACCGCTGTGTCATGAGTTGCTGGCGAAAAAGCTCCTGCCGATGGTGCGTTACTACAGTTACATTGAAATTACCCGCCGCGCGCATCAAACGTTGTGGCGTGAATATGAAGATTTACAGGCCAATTTTGAGAATTTTGCCATGCAGCACATTCGTGAACCTGAAGACATTTATCCCGTGTTCCGCGAATTGTTCCATCGACAAACTGTTGATAATTGATATTAAATTGCCGGAAAATCCTCCTACTGAGAAATCTCTAATGCAGGAGTGGTTTTCCGGCTTTTTCTTGAGCTAAAATTATCACTCCTCGTTATTTTTAGAGTTATTCCATGAAATGGCATGATGGACTGCGGCAACCTGGCGTATTGGCAGCACTGACTGCTGCGCTGTTATTTGGTGCTGGAACCCCGCTAGCAAAACTATTACTCAATACTGTTAGCCCGTGGCTACTTGCCGGTTTGCTGTACTTTGGCTCAGGCGCGGGTCTGGCACTCTATCGACTGGTCATCCGCTCACCTTCTGTTAGCCTACCGCGAAACGAATTATTGTGGTTTATCGGCGCAATTACGTCTGGTGGCGTTATTGCCCCCGTGTTGCTGATGATAGGCCTGACCGGAATGCCTGCATCAGGGGCTTCATTATTGCTCAACGCCGAGGGGGTTTTTACCGCGCTGCTAGCGTGGTTCGCCTTTAAAGAGAATTTTGATCGCCGTATTGCGCTAGGCATGATCGTGATTGTAGCGGGTGCCGCCATTCTCAGTTGGCCCGGCGAGGCACATTTTGCGGGTTTGTGGCCGACGTTGGCTATCTTAGGTGCCTGTTTCGCATGGGGTATTGACAATAATCTGACCCGAAAAGTGTCGTTAACAGATGCAACTTGGATTGCCAGTGTCAAAGGACTGGTGGCGGGTATCGTCAATCTCAGCCTTGCTTTCGTACTCGGCGCAACCTTACCGCCATTACTTAATTTGGCCGGTGCGTTATTGGTTGGGTTCTTTGCCTATGGTGTCAGTTTAGCGTTGTTTGTGATTGGCTTACGCCATCTTGGCACTGCGCGCACTGGCGCTTATTTCTCTATTGCGCCATTCTTGGGTGCTGTATTAGCGGTTATAATAGGTGACACTGTCACGATGCCATTGATCTTGGCTGGCCTACTGATGGCGATAGGGATTTGGTTGCATCTGACTGAACGGCATGAACATCCACACATCCACGATGAGTTAGAACACGAGCACTTACATAGCCATGATGAACATCATCATCATACTCACAATGGCCCCATCGATATGGGAGTACCCCATAAGCATCGTCATCAACATCATCCAATGACACATACTCATCCGCATTTTCCCGACTCACATCACCGCCACAAACATTAAGCCGGTATTGGCCGCAGACAATATTTGCCACAGGTAGCGGATCAGCCCCCCCACTACCTGTCATCGAGTTGGCTAAACCGCAACGCCAAATAATCCAGCACACTACGCACGGAGGGAAGCAGGCCTCGTCGTGAAGGAAAGACCGCGTGAATTATCTCATGACGCAGTGACCACGTTGGCAGTAGCCGAATTAATGACCCTTGCGTCAGTTGTTCTGCCACCATCATGACGGGAAGTTGTACCGCTCCAACGCCACGTTGCGCCGCACTGCGTAATGTGGTCATATCAGCCGTCACCAATCTAGGCTGATGATATACAGCCGCGTGTGCACCGTCTGGCCCATCTAAACGCCAAATAAACTCTTGCTGAGGTTGCCCTAAACCAAGACTCGGCCAACCGCTCAAATCAGCGGGCATATTGACTTCACCTTGCCGTGCAATCAATTCAGGGCTGGCAACTAAACATTGGCAACGATTACCCAAGATTTTCAGTACTAAGTCGCTGTCTTGCAATGGCGGTGGCCGAACACGGATAGCGATATCAATGGCTTCTGCCACCGGATCGACCTGCCGATTCGTTGATTCGAGATGAATAGTGACCAAGGGGCAACTGGCCATAAAATCGGCCAACATGCTACTGACCGTGGTCTGCAACAACGCGACAGGGCAAGTAATGCGCACCACGCCGCGTGGTTCAGCCCGCGTTAAATCAATCGACTCCTGAGCCGCGCGCGCCTCTTCCAACATCGCTTTGCAATGTTCGTAATAGGTACGGCCAACATCTGTGACTGCAAAGCGCCGTGTTGAACGTTGGATTAACCGTACACCTAACCGTTCCTCTAGCAACGCCAACCGCCGACTTAACTTTGATTTTGGCAAGCCCAATACCCGTGCTGCGGCACTGAAACCGCCGTGCTCCACCACTTCAGCGTAGTAGTAAAGATCATTGAGATCTTGCATGTTTGCCTCGCTGTCATCATCTCTCAACTGTTCCAATAATAGGACACTGATGATTAATTTTGTTATCTAGCGCCTAAATTATCCTAAATATATACTTTATCCAACTTGTCGCAGGCGGGTTTTACAGCAAGATGGCGATATCGCATTACGCTGTCATCAACGCTATCTGGGACAAAAACGACGATGTGAGGAGATTAAGATGAAAAAAGTCCAAGGTATTTATCGCGCACCTCGCCAACATTGGGTCGGTGATGGTTTCCCGGTGCGTTCACTGTTTTCATATCAAAGCCACGGCAAACAGCTCAGTCCGTTCTTGCTTTTAGACTATGCAGGGCCCACAGACTTTACCCCAACAACACACCGTCGAGGGGTTGGGCAGCATCCACATCGTGGCTTTGAAACCGTCACCATCGTTTATCATGGTGAAGTTGAGCACCGCGATTCAACCGGTAAAGGCGGTGTTATCGGCCCTGGTGATGTGCAATGGATGACCGCAGGCGGCGGTATTTTGCATGAAGAATTTCATGCTGATACTTTTGCCCAACGAGGTGGGGCCTTTGAAATGGTGCAGTTGTGGGTCAACTTGCCGGCAAAGGATAAAATGGCCGCTCCTGGTTATCAGGCAATTCGCAGTGAAAGTATTCCGCAGGTTGCGTTACCAGACGATGCAGGTAGCCTGCGGGTGATCGCAGGTGATTACGCTAATGCACGGGGACCAGCCCATACGTTCTCTCCCCTTAACGTTTGGGATATCCGGTTGAATCCGGGGAAAGTGGCTGAGTTTTCTCTGCCCGTTGGTTGGAATACCGCGTTAATCGTGCTTCGGGGCAGTGTATTAGTGAATGGCGATGCGATTGCGCGTGATGCTGAGATGGTGCTGCTGGATGCGGCGGGCAGCAACGTCACCATTGAAGCCAATAATGATGCCCTACTGTTGATCCTCAGTGGTGAGCCCATTGATGAGCCGATTATCGGCTACGGGCCATTTGTCATGAACTCGCAACAGCAAATAAATGAAGCTATTGCAGATTTTAACAATGGCCGTTTCGGTTCAATGGATAGCCCGTCATAATATCGACCAATATTGCCATTATCTGACTGTTGTTTTGTTGGGTAATGGCATTCATCTTATTTTCAAAAATATGATTAATTCTCCCTTCTCATTCAGCGATAAATAGATCGATTGCTGTCACGAGCCAGCGTCAAAATCCCTATTTACCCATTTGTTTATGGGCTAAACTTAATTATTAATGTTGCCAATAACCTGCGGCAGGAGAGAGATAAAGAGTCAATCAATAAGACTGTCGTATCTTTCATGTCTGACTTATTATTTTTTGTTGTAAATTTAGCTTTATCCTATGTCATTTATCAAAGAATGGTGTTATCTCAATGGCTACCAAGGTGAGCATATTTAAATAATTGACTGCCAAGCGCTTCTTTCGCATAGGAATTCACCATGAAGCCCATAAAAACATCAGTAGTGCAGGAAGCTTCGCAGTCTGAATACAATGACAACGACGCGCTATTAAGCGCGCTAGACAGTTCATTAGCCATTATTGAGTTTGACCTTTCCAGCCGTATTATTGCGGTTAACCAAAACTATCTTGATTATTTTGGCTATGAACGTAATGAAGTAATTGGTCAGTATCATTTGATGTTTTGCCATCCCAATTACGCCACCAGCGAAGAATACCAAATGCTAAAAAAATGTTTGCTGGCGGGGGAATCTCTGGAAGGTCACTTTGAACGATTACACAAAGACGGTTCAACTGTCTGGTTAGCCGCGATTTATCAGCCTGTCCCCGGCCCCGACGGTACCGTGACTCGGATGGTGAAAATTGCCAAAGACATCACTTTTTTAATTGAACAACAAAAAGCGACACAAGAGTGGGTACAACTCTTAACACAATTAACTGATCGTAGTGACAGTGCGATGTTTATCGCAGCGAATAGTGAGTTTGGGCAGCGTGCCGTTTATATCAATCAGGGCTTTACCAAACTTTTCGGTTATACCCCAGAACAGGCACTGGGGCAGAACATGGTCGATTTACTGCAAAGCGAGCATCCCGAGCAGCTCGTTATGATGGATTCAACTTCTCCTGAAGCACAACAGCAATTGCTGCCTCAAGAGCTTTTCTATAGCAAAGATCGCCAACCTCATTGGTGTTCAGCGGTAATCAACTCGTTAGTCGATGAGCAAGGTAAGTCGAATTATAGTATTGGTGTACTTACCGATATCACCCTGACAAAAATGTATGAAGTACTGCAATATAAAGTGCTCGAGGCGTTGGTTCGAGAACGTCCACTCGATGAAGTGATGGCGTTGCTGTGCCATGAAGTGGAGCGCATTGCGCCAGAGGTCACCGCGAGTATTTTACAAGCTAGCAGTCAGAATTACCTTAGCCACCTTGCCGCCCCAAGTTTACCGTTGATATACACTGCCGCACTTTCATGTGTGCCCATTGGCCCGATCGCCGGTTCATGCGGAACCGCTGCATTTCGAAAAATACCGGTTGAAGTGCAGGATATTGCCACCGACCCCTTATGGGAGAACTATCGTCACCTGATTTTACCTCATGGGTTTTTGGCATGTTGGTCAACGCCTATCCTGTCTAGCCAAGGGCAAGTGCTGGGGACTTTTGCTTTTTACTACAAAGAAAAGCGTGGCCCCAGTGAGTTTCACTGCCAATTAGTCAAACTCATTACGAGTTTGTGCTCTCTGGCGATGGAACGGGAACAATCACGTAAGCAAATTCAACATTTAGCGTTCTATGATTCATTGACTGGCCTGCCAAATCGTAGCCAATTTATGGCTTATGCTAAGCAAGCTATCGCACTGGCTGGGGAGATTGGTCACAAACTTGCCGTCGTGGTGATTAATCTCGATCGCTTCAAACAAGTTAATGATTCACTTGGCCAAGCCGCAGGTGATGAGCTGCTCGCCTCGGTTGCCCAACGCTTACGCAACGATCTGTCCAGAGGTGACATTATCGGCCGCTTGTCTGGTGATGAATTTATTATTATTTTGGCGCCTTGCACGATGCAGCAAGCAACCGTTACCGTTGAAAAAGTACTCAGCCTGCTCTCTCAACCCTGCCAAATCGCTAATGTGAACATCATTCCTTCCGCCAGCATCGGGATCAGTTTGTACCCTGAAAATGGCCTGGATATGGATACATTGATGAATCATGCTGATATCGCCCTGCATAAAGCGAAAAATATGGGCCGCGGGCATTTCAATTTCTTCAGTGTCGAAATGAATAACCTCAATCAACAACGTCAAGATATGGAAGATGCTCTGCGTCATGCCTTCCATATCGGTTCACTTGAGCTGTTTTATCAACCGCAAGTGATGCTGAAAGATGGGCTTCTGTATGGTGTTGAGGCACTGAGCCGCTGGAATCATCCAATACTGGGGAATATCCCCCCACAGCGTTTTATTCCTATCGCTGAAGAAAGTGGGCTGATCAATGAACTGGCTTTGTGGGTCATTGAAACCGCCTGTAAACAGTTAGCCGACTGGCGTTTGCGCGGGGTTGATATTCCTTCAGTTTCCGTCAATCTGTCCCCCACCAACTTCTACAATCTTGGCCTGCCAGACATGATTCTCCATATCTTGCAGCAATATCATTTACCTCCCGAAGATCTCACACTAGAAATCACTGAAGATATTCTGATTGAAAATAATCCGGCAGTATTCGCCACCATTGAAAAGATTCATCTCTTGGGCGTACGTATTTCGATGGATGATTTCGGCACGGGGTATTCCAGTCTGAGCTATCTGCGCCGCTTAAACCTGGATGAAATTAAGCTGGATAAAAGCTTTGTGCATGACCTGGAATATGACGAAACGAGCCGGACCTTGAGCGAAGCCGTGATACGTATTGGCGAGAGCTTACAGCTGTCCGTGATTGTGGAAGGGGTCGAAAATGAAGCCCAGCGCGCATTGTTGGGCCGACAAGGTTATCTGATTGGTCAGGGGTTCCTTTTCTCTGAAGCACTACCAGCCGCCAAACTTGAGCACTGGCTAGAACATCGCACGACAAGCTAATAGAGCTGCATACTCATCACGCAACAAGTTAGCCGATGAATAACAAGCGATAAATTATTAGTTGTAGTAACCTATTCACTTATCTTAAACCTCAAAAAAGTGACATTGTCACCGATTTGAATGGGTTTTATTAACCTTTTTCAATTGCCAGCCTATCGTCTATCTGTGCTGCTTTGTCATCTGGATGTTGTTCTGTTGTCATGCAAAAATTCCTATTTCTACTGTTAAGCCTGATTTTACTTGGCCCTCTGGGCATCGATCTTTACTTACCAACGATTCCTGCCATTGCCGCAGGGTTGAACAGTAGTGAGTCACTGATTCAATCCACTATCGCTTTGTTCATTCTAGTGCTTGGTCTTGGCCAACTCATTGCAGGGCCGATGGTCGATAAGTATGGGCGAAAACCTGTCGCCATCATGGGTATCATCCTCTATATGCTAGGTGCTGCGATGGCCGCGTTGGCAGTCAGCCCGTTCATGTTTGTCACTTCCCGTTTAGTGCAAGGGGTTGCCGTTTGCTGCACAGCCGTCGTGGCATTCAGTGGTGTTCGTGATCGGCTAAATGGCAACGAGGCCGCACGCGCCTTTGGCTTCCTGAATGGAACATTAAATATCGTCCCAGCCTTAGCACCGCTGTTGGGCGGTTTACTGGCCGAAGCCTTCGGTTGGCGTGCCCCCTTCTGGTTCCTCGCGCTGTACGCTTTATTGGTCTTAATCCTCGTAATTCTCTTTTTACCAGAAACACGCCCAGCGGATACCCAGCCTTCAAATGGCTTACCGATAAAAAACTATCTGCGCATTTTACGCGATGACCGTTTCCTGACCTTCGCGCTGGTCAATGCTGGCGCGATGGGCATGGCATTAACCTACGTTTCATTGGCACCCAATGTCTTGATGGTCGGTGCTGGGCTAAGTCCGCTGCAATTTTCACTCGCTTTCGGGGCTAATGGTTTTTGGATCATGGCTGTCAGCTTTTTCGCTAATCGGATTATCCAAAAAGTGGGCCGCCCTACCTGCCTGATGACGGGGAGTTTACTGATGGCATTGGGCGCAGTGGGTCTATTATTTGGTCTGACTCAGCTCTCACCTGAAACACAAGGTCACTGGTTGGTCTATATGTTACCAGTGGCCAGTGCCTGCGCAGGTTTAGCCTTTATGATGGGGCCAGCGACAAGCTATGCACTAGAACCTTATGCTAATGAAGCCGGTGTGGCCTCCGCTTTAGTCGGGTTTGTTCAGATGGCTGGGGGAGCGGGATTGGGTCTGTTAGCAATGGCATTGCCGATTGAACCTAAATTGTCACTCGCGATCGTCATGTTAGTCGGTTGCTTACTGGCATGGCGGGCACGCCGCGCCAGTAAACATGTTCGTGGCTCATTACAGAAAATAAACTAACAGTCCAACTCGGTGGCGAACACCCCGAAAAATCAGCCATTAAGGCAACACGTCTTTTGTCGTCATCCTCTCGTGTTAGAGGATGACGACGCATCACCACCAAGGCACAAACTACTTAACTTTAGTCACTTGCTTAACATCCAGTTCAACTGAATTCCAGTCTTTATCAATTTCCCCATACAATTCCACCGTATCCTTCGGCGTAATCGTCAGCCCATTCCAACGTTTGTGATCGATATCGACATTGATAGTTCCTGTCGCATCCCGGAAAATATAGTGCTCGCCACCGATGCGCTGTTCAATGTTCCCGCGTAAGGTCACCCAAGTGTCATCACTCATCGTTTTGACTTTTTCAACCGTTACCGCCCCGACATTTGGGCCACTAAATCCACCATTAGTTGTTGTCTGAGTCACTGGCGTATTGGGGTCGATAAAACCGCCCTTTTGCGCCAAAACCGGTGCACTGCATATCGCGAGGATGGCAAATAAAGCAGCTGTTTTTTTCATTATTTTTCTCTCTCTTCAGATTTAGTTCAGCATTAACAAAGGCTGTTGTTGCTCTTCGGAAGGCATTACACCAAAGAGTTCTTAACAAAATCTTAAGGACACGGTATACCCACTTTTATTTTTCAAAACTGCCCGCAAAGCTGGATTAACACGGCTTATCGCTGTACAACGTCGCAGCCAGATAGTTAGATACAGACAATTAGATACAGACCAACAGTTAGATACATTCCTTCGCGCACCATAAGAGACAAAGATCATGCGGGTATTACTCATTGAAGACGACAAATTGATTGGTGATGGGATTAAAGCCGGTTTGATGAAAATGGGATTCAGCGTGGATTGGTTTATCGAAGGCAAGCAAGGGCTAAATGCATTGGGGGCGGCCCCCTATGACGCGGTGATATTAGACCTAAGCCTACCGGGCATGGATGGTCTCGATATTTTGCGTAGCTGGCGACAAAATGGCCGTGATGAACCCGTGTTGATCCTCACTGCCCGCGATGCCATTGAGCAGCGCGTTGCGGGGCTGCAACAGGGAGCAGACGACTACTTGTGCAAACCTTTCGCCCTGATTGAAGTTGCAGCTCGCCTGCAAGTGCTGATCCGCCGCCGCCATGGGCAAGTACAAACGGCCTTAACCCATGGCCCGGTATCACTCGACCCCATCAACCTAACTGTGACACATAAGGGTGAACCTCTCTATTTGAAGCCCAAAGAGTTCGCGCTACTCGAGTTGCTGTTACGGAATGAAGGCCGTGTATTGCCTCGCTCATTGATTGAAGAAAAAATTTATAACTGGGATGACGATGTGTCTAGCAACGCGATAGAAGTCCATATTCACCATCTGCGCAAAAAGTTTGGCAGCCACTTTATTCGTACTGTCCATGGGATCGGCTATACGCTTGGAGATAGCGCATGAAATCACTGACACGGAGCTTAAGACTCCGGCTGATTTTAGGCTTCATTCTCCTTATCGCCCTGACGTGGATGTTTGCCAGCCTTTTAGCTTTACATCAGACCCGTAAAAATGTTGATGAGCTATTCGATACTCAGCAAATGCTTTTCGCTAAGCGCCTGACTGCCCTTAATATCAGCGACCTCACGGTTAAACATCCCCAATTGCCACGCAGCAAAAAAATGGGCCACCATCGCCGCGGTGACGTGGATGATGATGCACTCGCCTTTGCTATTTTCACCGCCGAGGGGAAAATGGTATTGAACGACGGTGATAATGGCCCAGACTTGCAATATGACTACCAGCAAGATGGCTTCAGTAATGGCACTTTGCAAGGCGATAAAGACGCGTGGCGCTTAGTATGGCTCACTACGCCTGATGGTCAATATCGCGTAGTGGTAGGGCAAGAATGGGATTATCGCCGTGATATGGCGATTGATATCATCAAAGCGCAGCTTTTACCTTGGGTCATTGCGTTGCCGATAATGGTGTTGTTGTTGATTTGGCTGGTCACGCGTGAACTGGCCCCCCTTAAGCGATTGGCAAAACGTCTGCATCAACGCCAACCAGAAGACGAAACACCATTGCCGCTGGATGATATCCCGAGTGAAGTCAAACCCTTGGTTGAGGCACTTAACAGCTTGTTCGCCCGTACGGGTGATATGTTGGTACGAGAGCGTCGCTTTACCTCAGATGCTGCCCATGAGTTACGCAGCCCACTCGCAGCACTGAAAGTGCAAACTGACGTCGCGCTACTCGCGCAAGATGATACTGAAGTGCGGGAACATGCGTTATCCAACCTCACCGAAGGCATTGACCGCGCCACTCGCTTAGTTGATCAACTCCTCACCCTTTCTCGTTTGGACTCACTGTCTGGCTTGGACGATGTACAAGACATTGCACTACAAGATGTATTACAAACTGGCGTGATGGATAAATACCACAAAGCGCGAGCCAGTGGTGTGGAGCTGATGTTAGATATCCGCCAGACACCGCCACCACGCCGTGCTCAACCTTTACTGTTGGCGCTGCTAGTCAGAAATTTGCTCGATAATGCCATCCGTTACAGTCCACAGGGCAGTACGGTAAAAATCACACTAGATGCACACTATTTTAGTATCGAAGATGATGGCCCCGGTGTTAGCGCTGAGTATCTACAACGGCTGGGAGAGCGTTTCTTCCGCCCCCCTGGTCAAGCGCAAACCGGCAGTGGCTTAGGATTATCCATCGTACAACGTATTGCTGCACTGCACGGTATGACAGCGCATTTTAGCGAAGGAAAGAACGGCGGGTTTCGGGCCGAAATGAGATGGTCACCGCGCCCCTAAATTGACGCTAATGAACCCATGCGATTAATACTGGCCCGCGAGTTTCTCTCGTGGGCCGCGACGATGACGATTTCAAGCACAAACGTTGACCGGCACTCTGCTCGCCAGCGCACACATCAGCTCATAGCCTACTGTTCCTGCTGCTGCGGCCACATTATCAATAGGCAGATTTTCTCCCCATATCTCAACTTTGCTGCCAAGCTGTGCCTGTGGGCAAGGTGTTAAGTCTACCGTTAGCATATCCATGGAAATCGACCCCACTGTGTGCGTCATGATGCCATCGACCATGATGGGGGTGCCGCTGGGTGCTAAGCGTGGATAACCGTCAGCATAGCCGCAGGCCACCACCCCAATCCGATGCGCACTGCTGGCGCTGTAACGACTGCCATAACCGACGTGATGGCCCGCTGATAGTGCCTGTATCGCGATAATTTCACTGTGTAAATGCATGACTGGGCGCAGCCCCATATCGGCGATATCAGCAACATCTCCGCTTGGAGAAGCGCCATACAGGATAATACCGGGCCGAACCCAATCGTAGTGAGTCTCGGGGTGACGCAAAATGGCCGCTGAATTAGCAAAACTGCGGGCTGCCGGAATGTGCCCGCTTGCTTGCTGAATGCGCGCGAATTGCTCCCCCGCACCAATAGCATTATCAGCATTGGCAAAATGGCTCATGAGTGTCACATCACCGACATTGCTCAGGCTTTTCGCCCATTGCCATACCGCTTCAGCTTGCCCAATGGGGAAACCTAAACGGTTCATACCGCTGTTCAGCTTTAAATAGATATTCAGCGGTGCTGTTAAGCGCGCCGCATTGATCGCCTCAAGCTGCCAGTCGCTGTGTACCGTGGTGGTGAGTCGGTAGTGATCCAACAGTGCGAGATCTTGCGGCTGGAAGAACCCCTCGAGTAGCAAAATGGGGCCTTGCCAGCCCTGCTCACGCAATAATACCGCTTCATTGAGGTCCAGCAATGCAAAACCATCCGTTGCATCCAGCCCCTGCCAGATACGAGCCAAACCGTGGCCATAGGCATTGGCCTTCACTACAGACCATATATTGGCTGTACCTGCATGGCGGCGAACAAGACTCAAGTTATGGCGTAAAGCAGACAAGTGCAGCGTAGCGGCGATCGGGCGAGGCATGTTTATTCCTTTCAGAACAAAATGTGAAGGTCTACCGCCCATTAGTCATATGCTGCAAGGCGGTCATTATGGATCACGCAAATTAACGAACAGGATGCACATCATGTAACGGCGTAAAATTCACTGGCCGAAAGCCAGAGCTATATCGCGCAACCGCTAAGTCATCAGCCAAAATTGCAGGGCGACGCCCATACATAATATCAGCCAATAGCTGGCCTGAACCGCACGCCATGGTCCAACCCAGTGTGCCATGCCCCGTGTTCAAATAGAGATTCTTAAGCGATGTGCGCCCGATAATTGGCGTACCATCTGGTGTCATTGGGCGCAACCCCGTCCAGAACGTAGCCTGACTGATATTACCGCCATGGGGATATAAATCGCCGACGACCATTTCCAGCGTTTCACGCCGTGCTTGCGCCAACTGGGTATTAAAGCCAACAATTTCAGCCATGCCTCCTACCCGAATACGGTCATCAAAACGCGTGATCGCAATTTTGTAGGTTTCGTCCAGCACGGTAGAAACGGGGGATGAAGCAGGATCGGTAATGGGAATGGTCAGTGAATACCCTTTCAGCGGGTAAACCGGAATAGAAACTAACCCCGCCAACAAGGCCGTCGAGTAAGCCCCAAAGGCCACCACATAGGCATCCGCTTTAATAATATCGTCGCCACATAGCACCCCTGCGATTTGATCACCGTCCACCAATAATTTATCGACTGATTGATTAAATCGGAATTTGACGCCAGCCTGTTCTGCCATCTTAGCCAGACGTTCAGTAAACAGTTTACAATCGCCGGTTTCATCATTCGGTAGCCGTAAACCGCCAGTGAGCTTATGTGCGACTTTCGCCAAAGCGGGCTCGACAGTGGCCAATTGATCCGCTGTCAGCAACGAATAAGGCACACCCGCATCATCCAACACGGCGATATCCTTAGCGGCGTTATCAAACTGCTGTTCGGTACGGAACAATTGGAGGGTTCCGCCCTGTCGACCTTCATACTCAATACCGGTGTCTTCCCGCAATTCTTTTAAGCAGTCACGGCTATATTCGGCCAAACGCACCATGCGACTTTTGTTGAGCATGTAATGGGAGGTGTCGCAGTTTCTGAGCATTTGCCACATCCAACGCAGTTGGAAACTACTGCCATCAAGGTGTATAGCGAGCGGAGCATGACGCTGGAACATCCATTTTATTGCCTTGAGTGGCACACCAGGTGCTGCCCATGGAGCGGCGTACCCGGGGGAGATCTGCCCTGCATTAGCCGCGCTGGTTTCCTGCGCTGGCCCATCCTGACGATCAATGACCGTGACATCATGACCATCTTTGGCCAGATACCATGCACTCGCAACACCAACGACGCCACTGCCTAAAATGACGATACGCATATCACCCTCCCTAACGACAGCAAAAGCATAATGTTCTGTTGACAGAAAATTAACCTAGCAGAAAAAACTATCCAACATATTAATTATAACCTGTGACTTGATTCACAATTAATTTACTCTGCAATGAGTTTTCAGTTCAATAGCCGCTAGGAAATAGCGATAAGATTCTATTTTTATGTCGTTATGCGTTAGAAAGGCTAAAAAATGTCAAATTTATCCCTACTTACAGAATGATTAATTAGCATCTTGCACAAGCCACATTTATTAGTTTTATATTCTTCATAATCACTATTATTTCGGAATAATAATCCTGATAAACGCCATTTTAGTTTATCTAGTCTGTCGATAAATAAATAATCTATATTGACATAAGGCCTTGCCATGCCTCAATTTGTTCATAATGAGCTAGGATTATTGAAGTACCGGTATTTTGCAGGGTTATATAACCGTGAGGATGCGCTAATGACGACTTCAACACCGAAACAGACTGCACAAGACAAGCGCCTGACTGACGGCCCGGACTGGACATTTGAATTGTTGCAGGTCTATCTGGATCAGATTGACAAGGTAGCAAAACATTACCGGCTTGAAACTTACCCTCATCAGATTGAGGTTATTACCTCAGAACAAATGATGGATGCCTACTCAAGCATTGGCATGCCCATTAACTATACTCATTGGTCATTCGGTAAGAAATTCATCGAAACTGAGCAAAAATATAAACAAGGTCAGCAAGGCCTAGCCTACGAAATTGTCATTAACTCCAATCCCTGTATCGCTTATTTGATGGAAGAAAACACCATCACAATGCAGGCGTTGGTGATGGCTCACGCCTGCTATGGCCATAACTCCTTCTTCAAGAATAACTATCTGTTCCGTGCTTGGACAGATGCCAGTTCCATCGTGGATTACCTGCTGTTTGCTCGCCACTACATCAGTGAATGCGAGGAACGTTATGGTGTGGAAGAAGTTGAGCGACTACTCGACTCTTGCCATGCGCTGATGAATTACGGGGTGGATCGCTATAAACGTCCGCAAAAAATCTCGTTAGTTGAAGAGACAGCTCGTCAAAAAAGTCGCGAGGAATACCTGCAAAGTCAGGTTAATTCATTATGGAAAACGCTGCCACGTAAAGACCGTGGTGAAATACAAGCACAAGCCCAACGTTACCCCAGCGAGCCTCAAGAAAACCTGCTCTACTTTATGGAAAAAAATGCCCCTCTGCTGGAATCTTGGCAGCGAGAAGTACTGCGGATCGTCCGTAAAGTTAGCCAATATTTTTACCCGCAAAAACAGACTCAGGTCATGAACGAAGGTTGGGCAACCTTCTGGCACTACACCATTCTCAATCATCTCTATGATGAAGGTCAGGTCACGGAACGGTTTATGATGGAGTTTTTGCATAGCCATACTAACGTTGTCTATCAACCGCCTTATAACAGCCCTTATTATAATGGCATAAACCCGTACGCACTGGGTTTCGCTATGTTCCAAGACATTAAGCGCATCTGCCAATCACCGACCGAAGAGGATTACTATTGGTTCCCTGATATTGCGGGCAAAGATTGGTTGGATACGCTTCATTTCGCGATGCGTGACTTTAAGGATGAGAGCTTTATCAGCCAATTCCTATCACCAAAAGTTATGCGAGACTTTCGTCTCTTCACTGTGCTGGATGATGATAAGAATAATTATCTGGAGATTTCAGCCATTCATAATGAAGAAGGCTATCGTGCTATCCGCAATGAATTATCCGCACAATATAACCTGAGCAATCATGAACCCAATATTCAGGTATGGAATGTCGATTTACGCGGGGACCGTTCTCTCACCCTGCGTTATATCCCTCATGACAGAGCACCGCTGGATAAGAGTCGCCAACAAGTGATGAAACATATTCATCGTCTTTGGGGATTTGATATTCATATGGAACAACTGAATGAAGACGGGAGTATTGAGCTATTGGACAGCGTGCCGCCTAGGGCGAATAAACTTTAGCTATTTAGGACGGGTCAGCTATTTAAAACACGTCACCAAAGAAAAAGGCCGCTTGCGCGGCCTTTTGTTTCGAGAAAGATTCACTCTTTTGGAGTGGCACCCTCTACTCGACTTTTTAGCTTTTGCCCTGGACGGAAAGTCACCACACGGCGCGCCGTAATAGGGATGTCCTCACCCGTCTTCGGATTACGGCCCGGACGTTGGTTCTTGTCTCGCAGATCAAAATTGCCAAAGCCAGAGAGTTTAACCTGTTCACCATTCTCGAGAGCACGACGTACTTCCTCAAAGAATAGCTCGACCAGATCTTTTGCATCTCGTTTGCTAAGCCCAAGCTTTTCAAACAGATGTTCTGACATTTCAGCTTTAGTAAGCGCCATAGGTTCAATCCCTCAAGGATGCTTGGAATCGCTGTTTTAACGCCTCTACACATCTTGCAACGGTAGCGGCGATCTCCTCTTCTTCCAGTGTACGGGCGGTATCCTGCAACACCAGACTAATAGCCAGACTCTTATAACCTTCTGCTACGCCCTTGCCACGGTACACATCAAACAAGTTTACGCCAACTACCTGATTTGCGCCAACTTTCTTACACTCTGCCAAAATATCTTCTGCGGGAACGTTTTCAGCTACCACAACAGCGATATCACGACGGTTTGCAGGGAAGCGAGAAATCTCGCTGGCTTGAGGCACGGCGCGGTCTGCGAGCTTGTTCCATAACAATTCAAACACCACAGTTCGACCATTTAGATCCAGCTTACGTTCCAGCTCAGGATGAACTACACCAATGAAACCAATGTGTTCGCCCGATAAATATATTGCCGCACTCTGCCCCGGATGAAGTGCCGAATGGGATTCTGCACGGAACTGAACATCAGATAATTTGCCAGTAAGTTCCAGAATTGCTTCCAGATCACCCTTCAAATCATAGAAGTCGATTGGCTGACGCACCAGATCCCAATGTTCTTCGTAACGATGCCCAGCAATGACGCCAGCCAGCATGACATCCTGTCTAACCCCAAGATCGGCTGTGTTATCAGGTACAAAGCGTAAGCCACTTTCGAATAAGCGTAAACGAGATTGCTGGCGATTCTGGTTATAAACTACCGCAGACAGTAAACCGGTCAACAATGACAAACGCATGGCAGACATATCAACAGAGATAGGGCTAGGTAGAATTAATGCTTCTTGTTGCGGGTGCAGTAATGCTTGCACTTTTGGGTCAACAAAACTGTAAGTAATTGCTTCCTGATAGCCACGATCCACTAATGTTGTTTTGACTCGCTTCAGTGATAAATCCGCCTCACGGTGTTTTGTCATCACCAAATCTGCTTTGATAGGCACATCTGGAATATTGTTATAACCATAAATACGGGCAACTTCTTCGACTAAGTCTTCTTCGATTTCCATATCGAAACGCCAACTTGGTGCGACAGCTTGCCAGTCAGTACCTAGCTCAGTTACCTGACAGCCTAGGCGGCGAAGGATGTCACTCACCTGCTCAGAAGGCACATGGTGACCAATTAAGCGATCCAGTTTTTCACGGCGTAGCGTGATAGTGGCCCGCTTTGGCAAGTCTTGCGCTGCTGTGACGTCGATAACTGGGCCGGCTTCACCACCACAGATATCAATTAACAAGTGAGTCGCACGTTCTATCGCCTTATGCTGCAATGCTGGATCAACGCCACGCTCATAACGATGAGAGGCATCAGTATGCAGACCATGGCGACGCGCTCGTCCTGTAATTGACAGTGGATTGAAGAATGCCGATTCCAACAGGACATTACGGGTTTCTTCATTAACACCAGAATGCTCACCACCAAAAATCCCGGCCATTGCCAGCGGTTTTTGCTGGTCGGCAATAACCAATGTGTCAGCATTCAGTTTAGCTTTTGTTCCATCCAAAAGGGTCAATTCTTCGCCTTCGGCTGCCAGACGGACAATAATGCCACCTTCGATGCGGTCCAGATCAAACGCATGCATCGGCTGACCTAACTCAAGTAAGACAAAGTTAGTGACGTCTACAACAGGATCAATCGAACGAATACCGCAGCGGCGCAATTTCTCACGCATCCACAAAGGCGTGGCGGCTTTAACGTTAATGCCCTTCACTACGCGGCCCAAATAACGTGGGCAAGCTTGTGGCGCATCTACGCGGATAGGGAAAGTGTCATTAATAGAGGCGACAACTGGGCTCATATCCGGCTCAGTTAATGCCAGTTGGTTAACAACAGCGACATCACGTGCAACACCGATAATGCCTAAGCAATCCGCGCGGTTTGGTGTCACGCTGATTTCAATGGTTTTATCATCTAACTTCAGGTACTCACGTACATCAACACCGATTGGTGCATCTGCTGGTAGCTCGATAATACCATCGTGATCTTCTGAAATGGCTAACTCAGAGAAAGAGCACAACATGCCTTCTGATGGCTCACCACGTAACTTGGCAGCCTTAATCTTAAAGTCTCCAGGTAAAACAGCGCCCACTGTCGCAACCGCAACTTTCAGACCTTGGCGACAGTTTGGTGCGCCACAAACGATGTCCAACAGACGATCGCCACCCACATCAATCTTGGTGACTCGCAGTTTATCTGCATTTGGATGCTGACCACATTCAACGACGTGGCCGACAACAACACCATTAAATTCACCCGCAACAGGCTCAACACCATCAACTTCTAAACCTGCCATCGTAATTTGATGGGTTAATTCGTCACTGCTAATGGCTGGGTTCACCCATTCGCGTAACCAAAGTTCACTGAATTTCATGAGATATTCCCGCCTTACTTAAACTGTTTGAGGAAACGCAGATCATTTTCGAAGAAGGCCCGCAAATCAGTGACACCGTAACGTAACATCGTTAAACGCTCCATCCCCATGCCAAATGCAAAACCTGAATAGACTTCAGGATCAATACCTACGTTTCGTAATACATTTGGGTGCACCATGCCGCAGCCTAGTACTTCAAGCCATTTCCCATTTTTGCCCATAACATCCACTTCAGCAGATGGCTCAGTGAATGGGAAATAAGAAGGTCGGAAGCGAATTTGCAGATCTTCTTCGAAGAAGTTACGCAAGAAATCATGCAAAGTGCCCTTCAGGTTGGTAAAGCTAATATCGCGATCAACGATAAGCCCTTCCATCTGATGGAACATCGGGGTGTGAGTTTGGTCGTAGTCATTACGATAAACGCGGCCTGGCACGATAATCCGAATCGGAGGCTGCTGGCCTTGCATAGTACGAATTTGTACACCTGAAGTCTGAGTACGCAATAGGCGAGTGGCGTCAAACCAGAAGGTATCATGGTCAGCACGAGCTGGGTGATGCGCCGGAATATTCAGTGCGTCGAAGTTATGATAGTCATCTTCGATTTCTGGGCCTGATTCAACAGAAAAGCCCAACTCACCAAAGAAAGTTTCAATACGATCAATTGTTCTCGTCACCGGATGCAGCCCACCATTTTCCATACGACGTCCTGGCAAAGAGACATCAATGGTTTCAGCTGCTAACCGAGCGTTCATGACCGCCGATTCCAGCGAGTCTTTACGGGCATTAAGTGCTTCTTGTACTTCCTGCTTGGCCTGATTGATGACTGCACCTGCTGCTGGGCGATCTTCTGCTGGCAATTCGCGTAGCGATGTCATCTGAAGGGTCAAATGGCCTTTCTTGCCTAGATATTCGACGCGTACCAAATCCAACGCGGCAACATCTTGGGCATCTTCTATGGCTGCTTTCGCTTTGGCAACCAGCTCTGCGAGATGTGGCATTGTTTCCTCTTCCTCTGGCCGGTATGGCCCGCTTGTAGTTATATCCTTCGTATCTGCCGTTGCAGGACGTTCACTGCAACTTCAATTACTTCAGGTATATCATGAGTTAAAAACCGATGAGTAAAATATTTTTCACACAAAATCAGCAAGATATCTATTATTTATATTGCTTCTATCATCACCTGAAGTGGCTTAGATCACAAACAAAAAAGCCTCCACTATGGGAGGCTTTGGCGTTATTTTTCGTTTCTATTCTTACGCACCAGCCTCCTGAAATCAGGCGCTAAAGTAAAAAAAGAAACGAAAAGTAACTACATGCATCATAACGATGGCCTTAATTGCCAAGAAACTCAAAGATTAAAAGAGGGAGACAAGCTCCCTCTTCCATTCTGACTTACGCCAGAGCTACTTTCGCTTTTTCGACCAGTGCAGAGAATGCCACTTTATCGAATACTGCGATGTCAGCCAAGATCTTACGGTCGATTTCAACAGAAGCCTTTTTCAGACCATTGATGAAACGGCTGTAAGACAAGCCATTCTGACGAGCAGCTGCGTTAATACGTGCAATCCACAGTTGGCGGAATTGACGCTTCCGTTGGCGGCGGTCACGGTAGGCGTATTGGCCTGCCTTGATTACTGCCTGGAATGCAACACGATAAACGCGCGAACGGGCACCGTAGTAACCTTTCGCCTGCTTTAAAATCTTTTTGTGACGTGCACGTGCTACCACACCACGTTTTACGCGAGCCATGTACTTCTCCTATCGTCTTAATTCAAACCAAAATTACTTATGCGTACGGCAGACATGCCACGACCAGACCCAGATCATTCTTAGATACAAGGCCTTTTGGACGTAAATGACGTTTACGCTTAGTAGCTTTTTTGGTCAAAATATGACGCAGGTTAGCATGCTTACGCTTAAAACCACCATTGGCGGTCTTTTTGAAGCGCTTAGCGGCGCCGCGTACTGTCTTAATTTTTGGCATTGAATATATCCACTTCGCATTGTTAATTACAACGAGCTAGCTAGGCGAACAGACTCCGACTACGCAAGCGCAGAGAAGCCTGTTACTTGAATGCCTTACTGTCTCTTCTTAGGTGCGAGCACCATGATCATTTGACGGCCTTCGATACGAGTCGGGAAGGACTCCACAACGGCCAAATCAATGTCTTCACACAGGTCTTTACGGACGCGGTTAAGCACTTCCATGCCGATCTGCTGGTGCGCCATTTCACGCCCACGGAAACGTAGGGTGATTTTGGCTTTATCGCCATCTTCCAGAAAGCGAATCAGGTTGCGTAGTTTGACCTGATAGTCGCCATCATCGGTACCAGGACGGAATTTGATTTCCTTGACCTGAATGACTTTTTGCTTCTTCTTCTGTTCTTTTGTCGACTTGCTCTTCTCATAGAGGAATTTGCCGTAATCCATAATACGGCAAACCGGCGGCTCGGCATTCGGACTGATTTCTACTAAATCAACACCAGCTTCCTCAGCTTTTTCAAGAGCTTCATTCAGACTGACAATACCAATCTGTTCACCATCGACGCCTGTTAAGCGAACTTCTGTGGCGCGAATCTCTTTGTTGATGCGATTAGGACGCGCCGGTTGAACTCGTTTTCCGCCTTTAATACTTTATTCCTCCAGTTGATGAAGACTACGGCTGCGAATTTCTGTTAGCAGCTGGTCTACGACCACGTTGACATCTAAGCTTCCCAAGTCTTTACCGCGGCGGGTACGAACGGCAATCTTGCCTGACTCGACCTCTTTATCACCACAGACCAACATATAAGGAACTCGACGCAACGTATGTTCTCGAATTTTAAAGCCAATCTTCTCATTTCTCAAGTCCGCTTTTGCCCTAATCCCTGCATCTTGCAGTTTTTTGGTCACTTGTTGGACATAATCAGACTGGCTATCGGTGATATTCATCACCACGACTTGTACCGGAGCTAACCACGTTGGGAAGAAGCCCGCGTACTCTTCGGTTAAGATACCGATGAAACGCTCTATCGACCCCAAAATGGCCCGGTGAATCATTACCGGCACCTGACGATCGTTGTTTTCGCCGATGTAAGACGCACTTAAGCGGCCCGGTAATGAGAAATCGAGCTGTACGGTACCACACTGCCACGCACGATCCAAACAATCATGCAAGGTAAATTCAATTTTAGGCCCGTAGAACGCCCCTTCACCCGGCTGATAATCGAATGGAATGCCGTTTTCAGTCAGTGCAGCGGCCAAATCGGTTTCGGCTCGGGTCCATTGCTCATCACTGCCGATACGTTTTTCAGGGCGAGTAGACAGCTTAACCACAATTTTCTCGAAGCCAAAGGTGCTGTACATGTCGTACACCATCTTAATGCAACTGTTCACTTCATCGCGAACTTGCTCTTCGGTACAGAAAATGTGCGCATCATCCTGAGTAAAGCCACGAACACGCATGAGGCCGTGAAGAGCGCCCGATGGCTCATTACGGTGGCAGCTACCGAACTCGGCCATACGCAATGGCAAGTCACGGTATGATTTTAACCCTTGGTTGAAAATCTGAACGTGACCAGGACAGTTCATTGGCTTGATGCAGTACTCACGGTTTTCTGAGGATGTGGTAAACATATGTTCGCCATAGTTTTCCCAATGCCCCGTTTTTTCCCACAGTACGCGGTCCATCATAAACGGCCCTTTCACTTCCTGATACTGGTACTCTTTCAGCTTCGTGCGCACAAAGGTTTCCAGTTCACGGAAGATAGTCCAGCCGTCGTTATGCCAGAACACCATGCCCGGTGCTTCTTCTTGCATGTGGTAAAGGTCCAGTTGCTTACCAATCTTACGATGGTCGCGTTTGGCCGCTTCTTCCAGACGTTGCAGATAAGCATTCAGTTGCTTCTTATCACCCCAAGCCGTGCCATAGATACGTTGCAACATTTTATTATTGCTATCGCCACGCCAGTAAGCACCGGAAGTTTTCTGCAATTTAAAATGATGGCAGAAACGCATGTTCGGTACGTGTGGGCCACGACACATATCAACGTATTCTTCATGGTGATATAAACCAGGGCGATCATCGCGGCTGATATTCTCATCGAGAATAGCCACTTTATAATCTTCACCACGAGCAGCAAAAGTGTCACGGGCTTCTTGCCAACTGACCTTTTTCTTAATGACGTCGTAATCTTTATCGGCAAGTTCATGCATCCGCTTTTCTAGCAGATCCAAGTCTTCCTGCGTCAAGGTACGGTCAATATCGACATCGTAATAGAAACCGTTGTCGATAACTGGGCCGATTGCCATTTTGGTATCTGGCCAAAGTTGCTTGATGGCGTGCCCTAACAAATGGGCACAAGAGTGGCGGAGTATTTCCAGCCCTTCAGCATCTTTGGTGGTGATAATGGCCAGTTGAGCATCAGATTCGATCAGGTCGCTGGCATCCACCAGCTCGCCATTGACACGGCCAGCGATACAGGCTTTTGCTAGACCTGGGCCGATATCTAAAGCAACATCGAGCGCAGAAACAGCATGATCGTAATGACGCTGACTGCCGTCAGGAAGGGTAATAACAGGCATTCTAATTCCTTATCTACAGTGGTGACCCACACGACAGATCACATGCAAAATTCAATACTATTTAAAATCAATATGTTATAAACGCTATCCGGCTTTACTTTGCCTGATATGTACACTCATATAGACAATTTGCTTTGTGCATAGGGTGTGACGCTATAACGGACTCGCCATACTACCATTCCCATTATTGATTTATCCACCCAGAATGGTGTCTTTATTGAGCATCACTCCCACATAAGAAAACCATGTAGCGACACCGCAAATAGAAATTGCAGCGCTAGAAGATGTAACGAGCTAACGCTGTATTAGAAGGGTTATGCTTTATATATTACGATCATATGGGTCCCGATGTTATCGCACCAGTTAGATTAGCCCCTGGCATTTTAACGCCATTCATACCTGTTTTTATTATTGTGGCATTGGCAAATGTTGAACAAGTTAGATTAGCTTTAGCTAGTTCAGCATCGGTCAGGTTAGCGCTAGTGAAATTTGCACAAGTGAGGTCAGCACTACTGAGATCTGCATTTATGAGATTTGCGCTAGTCAGATTAGCACAACTCAAGTCAGCCCCTATAAGGTCGGCGTCTTTAAGATTAGCATTGCCTAACTCAGCAGAAGTTAGGTTTGCTTTCGACAGATCAGCATCAACTAAGTTGGCACGAAATAATGTCGCTTGGGACAAGTTAGCTCCTCGCAGATTTGCACCTGCCAAGTCTGCTCGAAATAATGTTGCTTGGAACAAATCAGCACCTTTCAGATCTGAATCTGCTAAATCCGCACCGTTTAGGTTAGCTTGAGATAAATTAGTCTGATTCAAGTTAGCACTAGCTAATTTGGCACCACTCAGGTCAGCACCGACTAAATTTGCTCGGGACAAGTCTAATTTGTCGAGTTTTTTATTCGAAAGGTCAGCTCCAGCCAAGTTCATTTTTCCATCCTCTGTCAATATCACAGGGTTTTGGGGCAGTTGTAATTCATCTCTTAGCTTTAATGTTCGGCAAACATCTTTGTAGGTCTGGAGATTAATTTCAGAGCTCTCGGTGTAATTACCTTTTCTGACTTCCACTTTGACATTATCTGAATCTCTTTCTGGCATGATGAATGACACTTCGCATCCATTAATATCGTTAATTGTGATGTTTGCTAGCTTTTCTATATCTGCAATTTTTAAAGCCTCAACCATCTTTTCCATCACTTCCCTATAAAGACTTTCATTACCCCGCCGTACACCGCCGAAAGTGAGAATATTAATGATGTGTTCTAGGATACCTTTTGGTGAGGCTGCTTCTTTTATGGCATCAAATGAACCTATGCCTGCTGCGTAACCTATATTTAAAGTACTGCTACTTGAAACATTATTTGTCATGATTATCAGCCTTATGCTGGAGTGTAATCCCCCAGCTTATACAACTGTTATTTTATTTTTATCGTGTTAAAACCTTATTTTAAGGGTGACGATAAGACATAATTTAAGCGTTATGAGTGAATGAAAGTAATAATCGCTCACGCTTAAGTCACTCTATTCATTTGTTAAAGACGAATTCAACGCCCTCCTGCTAGTACCTGACAGTCCAAAACTTCAAATTTTGCTATGCAGCATTTATGAAACTCCTGGCTCTAAACCAACACAAAAAGGACTTCGTTCGTCGAGTTGCTGTTCCACTGATGAGCCATTTATTCATCATGTGATGCAGTGGCAATGTTGCGAGGAAAAAATTGATTAATACTCAAGTCAAACAGTGATAATGATCGCCGACAAAGTTATCATGCTTAAACTGCTCTACGATCACCACAAGAGCCACACCGTAAACTGAGGGTCAACTATTGCAGCGACAACCTGTTACATCTTCCAGAATTTTGTCGATTGGGTATGATCCTGAAAATCGCATGCTGGAAATACAGTTCCGTGAACAAGGGACTTACCAGTATTTGGGTGTCCCCGAGCGCGTTTATCAGAATTTCATATCTGTGGTATCGAAAGGTCGTTTTTTTGATGGCGTCATAAAAGGCAAATTTTTATGCCGGAAGATTGGCTAGATAAAAAATAATCCATTAAAACAAGTCACAACATCTTCCTGAAACGGTCACTTCGATGATAAGTATGGGCAAAGAAGCCAGCCGTTTCAGAAACCTGTCTATACTCCCTTCTCGCTATTAGACCATGAAATATCGCCATAAATAGGATATCGGCACCACCAGCAACAAGGCGGGTAAAAGATTGACCACTGCAAATATTTTGATTTGGGCGATACGCAACCCTACCGCAATCATAATAATCCCACCGCAGGCCGAAAAATCAGCAAAGGCGATATCATCCATATACGGCATGATGAGTTTAGCAAGCAAAACCAGTGCGATCTGAATCAGTAATTGCGGAATGGCAATAGCGATCAACGCAATACCCAGTGAGATAGAAAATATTAATGCGGTGAAAAAGTCCATCAGCGCTTTGACAAATAACAACTGAAAATCACCCGTTATCCCTTCGGTCAAAGAACCCACAATCCCTAAACCACTCACACAAAACAAGACGATCATGGCTGTGAAGCTTTGCGCAAATTCCTGAGGGGGCAGCGTACTGCGTGAGGGAATAATTCGCTCCAACAAACCTCGTGTCTTATTTGCCCCCCATTTCACGCCTTGCTCCAGAGAGAATAATTCCCCCACGGCCGTTCCGATAATGAGTGCCAAAACAACAGCAGGCATAAAATGCACTTTCACCACCATCACAATACCGATGGCGATAGAGGCTAGCGCAAATGTGGACGGTAAACCTTCTTGTAAGCGTTTTGGAATATGTCGGGCAAGTAAAACGCCCACAATACCGCCCAGAATAATACCGGCACTGTTAATAAATGGGCCAACCATACCTTACTCCTAATGTCTAAAACACGTTTGTTTATGGATGATATGTCTGTTTTAGAATTAGGGATTGACGATAATAGCTAAAGACAAACAGCGGAATGAGAGCAATTCTATCCATGCGAACGCCCTTTACTATATCTATAACGTCATCTCTATAACGTCATATCGATAGCGTCATATCTATAACGTCCTTGTATCCTGCATTAAAGGTTACGTTGTCACGAATCCCAGTTCTTGTGAAATACGTTGCGCCGTCGCCAGAATAGGCTTAATCAGATTTTTAACGCCAACCTGTTGGAGTTTTGCTGTCGGTAGCGAGACAGAGACGGAATAAGGCACGCGTTGCTGGATATCAAATACTGGAGCCGCGAAACAAGACACCCCCAATTCATTCTCTTCACGATCCATGGCGATGCCTGCTGTACGGATATTCGCCAGTTCCTCATACATTTTAGGCAGCTCGGTAATCGTGTTATGGGTCAACGCTTGGATCTCATGCTGATGGCTTTGCCAGTACTCATCGGGATAGTCACTTTTACCGTAGGCCATAAAAATCTTGCCCATCGCTGAACAATACAACGGCATATGCTGCCCGATATAAGCACGGGTACGCATCATTCCAGTTGTGGGTTCTAGTTTGTAGATCAGGATAACGTGGTCATCTTCCCGAGTGGAGAAATTGACTGTCTCGCCTAATTCAAGGTTGAGTTGTTCTAAATGCGGAGCCGCAACATGAATAATATTCAGTGATGATAAAGCCTTTTGCCCCACGGAGATGAATTTAGTGGTTAACCGATAGCTCCCCGGTGAAGGGGCTTGGGTCACATAACCACTGGTATGTAACCCCTGTAATAAGCGGTGAACGGTGCTTTTGTTCATCCCAGCGAGCTCAGATAAATGCGCCAATGGACAACCGTTAGGGTAATTACTTAGAATCTCAATCAGTTGCAACCCGCGAAACAGGCTTTGACTACCTAAGGGCTTATCTTTCTTATCATCGGAGAGTGTAAGGGCCATGGACGATATCCTTATTGTTTAGCGTGAAATGGTACTCCAAAGCTGTGGCATGTGTGAAGCACGAAACAGTGTTTCGTTATCATCTCAAGTACGTAATTTCGCAACATTTACCCAACATTAGAAGTGCGTAGTTCGTCACACTTCCGTAAAGTAATAATTAACTCATTGTTTTAAGTGAATAATTAATTATTCACTTCTTTTGCTTTCGCTAACATAACGGCATATTATTTTTGAAATCAGATTTCGCATATTGAAATATAGAGTCTAGTTTACACTCGACACAATTAAATCGCGATGACTGTTAACCAAGGTTTTCGCTGGATAAGGGGCTTCACATTGATGAATACCACCGAACAGGGCCACCCCATTCTCTCGATGCGCCATATCATCAAAGGATTTGGCGGTAATATCGCAGTTAACGATGTCAGCCTTGACGTCATGCCTGGCGAAGTGTTGGCTTTACTCGGTGAAAACGGTGCAGGCAAATCCACCTTAATCAAGGTCCTCGCAGGCGTCTACCCACGTGACAGCGGCGAGATCTTATTTCAAGGAAATAACATCCGTTCTGCCGCTGAAATTAAAAGTGATACTCATCAGCCTATCGCTTTTATTCATCAAGATCTGGGGTTGATTGACTGGATGACTGTTGCCGAAAATATGGCGCTTGTGATGGGTTTTCCACGCCGATTAGGTTTAATTAATTGGTCGGCGATTCGCCAGCAAGCCAGTCGCGCATTACAGGATATCGGCATCGAACTTTCACCCGATGCCCGTGTTTTCGAACTCTCTCGGACAGAAAAGTCATTGTTAGCCATTGCCCGCGCCGTGGCCGTCAATGCTGAAGTGTTAGTGTTGGATGAACCTACAGCCTCGCTCCCAGCCAATGATGTTCGCCATTTATTTGAAGTCATTAATCGCTTACGGGCAAAGCAAGTCGGCATGATTTACGTTACCCACCGTTTAGATGAAGTGATTGAAATTGCCGATCGCGTTTGTGTGATGCGCGATGGGCGCTACGTTGCAGGGGGAAATACTGCAGATTATACATTGCGAGACTTGGTCCAGATGATTGTGGGTGAAGCGATGGGCGATTCTCAGCGTGAACCCTTACCGGTGGTTAATAAACCCGTATTACAACTCAAGGATGTCGTTGTGGGCGAGATTGGCCCCGTCACGTTCAACCTGCAACCGGGAGAGATGCTGGCGTTGGCTGGGTTGCGGGGAGCCGGTCAAGAAGAGTTGGGCCGCCTATTATTTGGCTTACGCCATTGTGATCACGGTGAAATAATCTTTCGTGACCATCCCTACACGGCGTCTTCACCGCAGGAAGCGATGGCCGCGGGTGTCTCATTGGTAGCAGGCGATCGCACGGGCGAAAGCTTGGTGATGTCGATGTCGGTGCGTGAAAACTTATTCATTAATCCAATCGCAAGCGGCCACAAACTCCTTTCTCGTTATAGCACTCGCCGCGAGGTCGGTGAAAGTTGGTGGAAAGTACAGTTATTCGATGTTCGTCCCAAAGACGTCAACATTGATATCAGCGCCCTTTCCGGCGGTAATCAACAAAAAGTAGTGATGGCCCGCTGGATGCACCTTGGCGCGCCCCTACTGATCCTTGAAGACCCAACCGCAGGCGTGGATGTTGGCGCTCGGGCCGAGATTTATCATCTACTCAACAAATCCTTAGCAGAAGGTGTCGCTGTTTTGGTGATTTCCAATGACCTAGAGGAAATCGCGCATATCTGTAACCGAGCGTTGGTCTTTAATCGTGGCGAAGTTGTCGGCGAACTGCGCAATGAGCAGGTCTCGTTCGCGAATTTATTGGAGTTGGCATCTGCCAGCACCGGGGAAGCTACACCTGTTTAAAACAGATATCTGAGCGAGTAATGGCCTCATAAATGTGATGGCATTGTGATACCCAGATTCCGGAGAGTGTTATGTCTAAAACATCGATAAAATCGACAGCGCTTGAACAACGCGTCAGCCTGAGTGAGCACGGTTTCGGTGCTTGGGCCATGCAAGGTATGACCCGCTACGGTCTACTGTTGCTGTGCTTCATCTTAGTTTTGGTTTTCTCACTGACCACGCCGTCGTTCGCCTCAATGCTCACATTGCAGGCTATTTTATCCAGTAAATCAAAAATTGCGTTGCTGGCGCTGGCCGCCACCATTCCCATGATTGTTGGCAAAATCGATTTAAACGTCGGTTTTGGTATCGTGCTCTGGCACATCTTAGCGATCACCCTGCAAGTGCAATATGGCTTCTCATGGCAATTCGCCGTGCTGACTGTGCTGATTCTTTCTGCACTTTATGGGCTGTTAAACGGAATTTTAGTGGCGTTAGCCGATATTGACAGCTTTGTTGCCACATTAGGTTCAGGCACGGTGCTCTATGCCCTCGCCCTCTGGCACTCAGGTGGTCGCCAAATCGTTGGGGACTTGCCAGATGCCTTTATTGCGCTGCATCACACCGAAATATTTGGTATTCCCATCGTGGCTTTTTATGTCTTGATTATTGCTGTGGTGCTATGGCTTATCACCGAACACACGCCGCTAGGCCGCTGCATGTATGCGGTGGGTGGCAATCCGGCTGCCGCAAGGCTCAATGGGATTTCAGTCAATCGTTTTACTATCGGTGCCTTTGTCGCTTCGAGTGTATTAACCGGTTTCAGTGGTGTACTGATTGCTTCTGAACAAGGGGTTGGTCAGGCCAGTGTCGGAATGGACTATCTGCTGCCCGCACTGGTAGGGGCTTTTCTTGGTAGTACCACTATTCGTCCAGGCAGAGTGAATGTCTGGGGAACGGTCGTGGGGATCGCGATTCTGGCAATTGGTATTGCGGGCATTCAACAATTTGGCGGCGAGTTCTGGGTAGAGCCGCTGTTCAACGGTGCCACACTGCTGCTTTCTATTACATTAGCCGGTTACGCCCAACGGCGCAGATTATTAAATCAAAAAGCCATCAAACCCAGCCAAGTGCAGGGTAATACTAAAAATGTCATCAATTCTTAACCTCACCAAGGAACAGAATATGAAACGTAATTTGATCTTACAGGGTTTACTTATTACCGGTGTACTTGCCACCACATTACCCAGTTGGGCAGATAGTTATCTTGATGAGGCTAAAGCTGCCGTGAGCAAAGCAACATCGAGTGTCACCGAATGGGATGGCCCCACCACCGGTCCAGCATTGCAACCGAACAAGCACATTATCTTTATCGCTTCTGACATGAAGAATGGCGGCGTACAAGGGGTGCAAGAGGGATTATCACAAGCCGCTAAAGCCGCGGGCTGGAAACTAGAAACCCTCGATGGCGGCGGCTCGGTAAAAGATCAGCTATCGTCGTTAAATCAAGCTATTGCACAAAAACCAGATGGCATTGTTATCGGTGGCTGGAACCCGAACGTTGCTAAAATCCCGCTCAAAAAAGCGATTGCACAAGGCATTGTGCTAACAGCTTGGCATGCCGTTCCCGAACCGGGCCCAGTACCGAACTACAATATTTTTTACAACGTCACATCCGACTCAAATGATGTGGCCCGTATCGCAGCACTGTATGCCGTAGCGAAATCGGAAGGCCAAGCTAAGGTACTGATTTTCACTGATTCGCTTTATCAAATCGCCTTAGATAAAGCCAATGTGATGAAGCAGACCATTGAAAAATGTACCGGATGTCAGGTTGTCGAGTTTATCGATACCCCGCTGGCAGACACGGCTAACCGTATGCCGGCGATGACCTTCAGCTTGCTGCAAAAGCATGGTGATAACTTCCAATATGCTTTGGCCATTAACGACCTCTATTTTGACTTTATGGCACCTGCACTTAAGACCGCAGGTAAAGGAGGCAAAAATGCGCCATACAACATTTCAGCGGGTGATGGTTCGATTTCGGCCTATCAGCGTATCCGCTCTGGTGATAGCCAATCTGCCACCGTGCCAGAACCGCTAAAACTCCATGGCTGGCAGTTACTGGATGAATTTAACCGTGCTTTCGCCAAACAACCACCATCAGGTTATGTAACGCCAGCTCATCTCGTCACCCGTGACAATATCAGCAGTGACGGTGGCGATAAGCAGATGTTTGACCCACAGAATGATTATCAGGGCCACTATAAAGCTATCTGGGGCATCAAGTAGGCCGAGCATAAATCTTAGGTCGGAGGCAACAACGATGACAAGTTTGATGCTGGCTGAAACGGATATCAGGGAATTATCGGCGGTGTTGGCCGCCGATAGCCAACTGGCGTGCTTATGTTCGCCAGCGATTTGGGCTGAGGGGCCCGTTTGGTTACCACAAGAAAATGCTGTCGTTTTCAGCGATGTAAAAGGCAATCGCATGTTCCGCTGGCACCGCAGTGGTGAGCTCAGTCTTTATCGTTCATCGGCTAATTTTGCTAATGGCAATGCTCGTATGGCTGATGGCTCGATAGTCAGTTGTGAACACGGCCGACGCGCCATTAGCCGGACTGACCCACAGGGAAATATCACGCTATTGGTCGATCGTATTGACGGCAAACGATTTAATTCACCCAACGATATCGTGGTGAAATCTGACGGCACGTTATGGTTTACCGATCCTCCTTATGGCATTACCGGCGATGATGAGGGGTATAAATCGGAAAGTCAGGTGATTGGTTGTTATCTCTACTGTTTTGATCCAAAAGATAATTCACTGAACATCGCGGCCTGCGACTTGCAGCGGCCCAACGGGTTAGCATTTTCGCCTGATGAACAACTTTTGTATGTGGCAGATATGTCTATCGTCGATTTCCCAACACAGGGGCGGCGGCAATTACGGGTTTATCCCGTCAAGGATCGGCAACTGGGCGAGGGGCGCTTTTTTGCTGAGGTTGCACCGGGTTTTCCGGATGGTTTCTGCGTCGATCATGCCGGCAATGTATTTTGCAGTTGCGCCGATGGCATTTTGGTCTTTACCCCACAGGCAGTGTTGTTAGGCAAAATTCCTGTTCCAGAGCAAGTTTCAAACTGCACCTTTGGCGGACCTAACGGCGATGAACTCTATATCACCGCGGGGAAGTCGCTCTATCGTATCCGGCTAAATACCTGTGGCTAAAGACCTATAGCTAATAGAAGCCACTAATTATTTTCTACGGTGCCGGATCCGTCCGGTACTTATCAAATACCGCTAGGGAGTGTGTCATGAGAGTGAGCTATCAGCAGTTAAAGGCCGAATTTAAGCGAGTGCTTTTGGCGCGAAAAGTGAATGAAGCAACCGCCGATGCCTGCGCTGAGATGTTCGCGCAAACCACTGAATATGGTGTTTATTCACATGGAGTCAATCGATTCCCGCGTTTCATTCAACAATTAGAAGCGGGTGACATCGTTCCCGATGCCATACCCACCAGAGCATCTGCGTTTGGTGCGATTGAGCAATGGAATGCTCATCAGGCCATCGGTAACCTCACCGCTCGGCAGATGATGGACAGAGCCATGGCCTTGGCCGACAAGCAAGGGATTGGCGTAGTGGCTTTACGAAATGCCAACCATTGGATGCGGGGGGGAGCCTATGGCTGGCAAGCGGCAGAGAAAGGTTATATCGGTATCTGCTGGACAAACTCTATTGCGGTTATGCCACCTTGGGGGGCAAAAGAGTGCCGCATCGGGACGAATCCATTGATCATCGCGATACCCGGTGAAACCATCACTATGGTGGATATGTCGATGTCAATGTTCTCCTACGGCATGCTGGAAGTTAACCGGCTAGCAGGCAATACCCTCCCCGTTGATGGTGGCTTCGATAATGACGGCAATTTGACCCGCGACCCCGCCATTATTGAAGAGAATCGCCGTATTCTACCCATGGGCTATTGGAAAGGGTCAGGCTTATCCATCGTGTTAGATATGATGGCGACCCTACTCTCTGGTGGCCTATCAGTCGCGGAGGTCAGCGAAGATAAGTCAGATGAATTCTGCATTTCACAAGTGTTTATGGCCATTGATGTTGATCGATTGATTGACGGCAAAACACGCGATGAAAAGCTAAAACGCATTTGTGATTATGTCACCCAAGCTGAGCGCGATAATCCAGACGTGGCTATTCGCCTACCGGGCCACAAATTCCCGCGTATCAAAGCAGAAAATCAGCGCGATGGTATTCCGGTGAATGACACTGTTTGGGCAAAAATCTTAGCGCTTTAATCGTTAAGTTTAATTCTTCGCCATTAGCGTCAAGAACAGGCAAGAAAGTTACGGCGTCCAGATATTTCGATATATCTGGCTACAGCCCCCTATTGGCTAAAAAACGGCTCAATATATTAACGATGATCGCCGGAGGCTGAAATGGAATATTGGTTAGGCATCGATTGTGGCGGCACATTTATTAAAGCTGGCTTATATGACAGAGATGGCAATGAATGCGGTATCGCTCGGCAAAATCTAGCCATTATTAGCCCACAACCGGGCTGGGCAGAGCGGGATATGAACGTGCTATGGCATGCCATGATCGACGTCATCCGCCAATTACTTGCCCGTCAGATAACGCCTCCCAGTCGTATTCAAGGTCTGGGTATTTCCGCGCAAGGTAAGGGTTTATTTCTGCTGAATAAGCAAGGTAACCCCCTCGGAAACGCCATACTGTCTTCCGATCAGCGTGCGCTGGCCATCGTTAAACAGTGGCAACAAGATGGCATACCTCAGACGCTCTATCCAACGACTCGCCAGACATTGTGGACTGGGCATCCTGTCTCATTATTACGTTGGTTGAAAGTAAACCAAGCTGCCCGATATCAGCAAATTGGCAGTGTCTTGATGGCCCACGACTATCTCCGTTATCGCCTGACTGACCAGTTAGGTTGCGAAGAAACCAATATTTCAGAGTCCAATCTCTATTCGATGGCTGAGGGTGATTACCAACCTGCGTTAGCCCAATTACTGGGTATCGAAGAAATAGTCAGTGCACTCCCCCCAATTGTGGGCGCTGCAGATATCGTGGGCACCCTAACACAGGCGGCATCCGATGCGACGGGTCTGCCGGTCGGTTTGCCCGTGGTCGGTGGCCTGTTTGATATCGTCTCCACCGCTTTGTGTACAGGGCTCAAAGATCAAAGCCGCTTAAATGCAGTGATGGGCACTTGGGCGGTGACCTCTGGGATTGCCGACCAGCTTCAATCTGACCTCGAATACCCCTTTGTTTATGGACGTTATGCCGAAACCGGTCAATATATCGTGCATGAAGCGAGCCCAACATCCGCCGCTAATCTGGATTGGTTTATCCAACAATGGTTAGGCACTGAGGCCGGGACAGCAGACTACCGACAAATTAACCAATGGGTCGCCGCGTTACCCAAGGTCAGTAGCTCACTATTATTTGTGCCGTTTTTATATGGCTCGAATGCCAAGTTAGGCATGTGCGCCGGATTTTATGGCATGCAGTCCTTCCACCAGCGCCCCCATCTGGCACAGGCCATCTATGAAGGCGTGGTGTTTAGCCATATGACCCATCTCAATCGAATGCGAAAACGCTTCCCAGAAGTGTGTGCATTACGTATCACCGGCGGACCCGCTCAATCACCGCAATGGATGCAGATGTTCGCCGATATTAGTGGATTAGCGGTGGAACTCCCGCAGGTGGAAGAAACCGGCTGCTTGGGCGCATCACTGGCCGCCATGGTGGGTACAGGGCGCTTCGCTGATTTCAGAGAAGCTCAACAGGCCATCACGCCAAAACTCACCGTCATGCAACCTGACCCTCTGGTCACGCAGGCTTACCACGAAAAATATCTGCGCTACCAAGCTCTAGTCGCTGCACTTGGCACCTTGCATTAGCGTTTTACGACTCAGACAAAGCGCCAGCGTTAACATTATTCAGGATAAAGGGATCATGAAAACTCCGCACGCCAGACCTCAATTGCAACTCGCACTAGACCACACAAGCCTTGACGCTGCATTAGCGACCACCGCACAACTGCATCCTCACGTCGATATTATCGAGGCAGGAACCATTTTATGTATCAGCGAAGGGATTCAGGCCGTCAGAGCACTGCGTAAACTTTACCCGCAACACACATTGGTTGCCGATCTGAAAGTCGCTGATGCCGGTGCCACATTGGCCCAGCAGGCCTTCTCTGCTGGCGCAAACTGGATGACGGTTATCTGCGCTGCCCCGCTCGCTACCATGGACACCGCACTGGATGTTGCCAAGCAATACGGTGGCGATATCCAGATAGAACTCTTCGGTCACTGGACGCTACAAGATGCAAAGAACTGGCGCGACTTGGGCCTTAAACAAGCGATTTATCATCGAGGTCGTGATGCGCAAGCCAGCGGTCAAAACTGGGGTCAGGCCGACTTAGAACGTATGCAAGCCTTGTCTGACTTAGGGATTGAATTATCCGTCACTGGGGGGATCACACCGGCTGATTTACCGCTATTCCATTCCATCGCGGTGCGCGCTTTCATCGTCGGCCGTGCTTTGTCTGAAGCCGAACAACCGGTTGCTGTTGCGACGGCGTTCCATCACGCCATTGATGCTACTTGGGGGAAATAATATGCGCCAACATCCATTAGGCATTTATGAAAAAGCCTTACCTAAGCAGCTCAGTTGGCCGGAGCGCTTAGCCTTAGCGAAAGCCTGCGGCTTCGATTTTGTTGAAATGTCTATTGATGAAACAGACGAAAGACTCTCGCGCCTTAACTGGAGTAAAGAGCAACGTCTATCGTTGGTGGATGCTATGTTGGAAACCGGCATTACCATTCCCTCCATGTGTCTTTCAGCGCATCGCCGCTTCCCCTTTGGCAGCCATGATGAGGGCCTGAGAAAACAAGCTTACCAGTTGATGACGCAAGCTATCCAATTGGCGAAAGATGTGGGGATTCGTACCATCCAATTAGCGGGTTACGATGTCTATTATGAAGAGCAAGATGCAGGCACCGTAGGTCGTTTTACCGAAGGGCTACAATGGGCAGTACAGCAAGCGGCCGCAGCGCAAGTCATGCTGTCGGTAGAGATAATGGACACGCCCTTTATTAACTCAATCAGCAAATGGAAAGTGTGGGACAGTTGCCTTGCCTCACCTTGGTTTACGGTTTATCCCGATGTGGGCAACCTGAGTGCTTGGGGCAATGATGTCAGTCACGAGCTATCGCTGGGTATTGATCGTATTGCAGCAATCCATTTGAAAGATACTTATCCGGTGACCCACCATTCACCAGGGCAATTCCGTGATGTCCCTTTTGGTGAAGGATGCGTTGATTTTATCAATGTATTTAAAACGCTAAAGCAGCTCAATTATCGCGGCGCTTTTCTGATAGAAATGTGGACAGAGAAAGCGGATGAGCCCGTCGCAGAAATTGTTCAGGCCCGCCGATGGATGGAGCAAAAAATGCAGCAAGCCGGACTCACGACATAATCTTGCTACAGCAACCACTATCACGATGTAAAGATGTTTATTATCACCAACAATGATTTACATTATGATCTATTGCTTTTGAGTTGCGCTGGGTGTATTGCTATTTCTACAGGAAGTGCCCATAATCAATTTCCGTTTCCGTGTAGCAATGGTTACTGGAACGCCGCCCCGATTGTTCACACGATCGGGGCGTTTTATTTGGTCAATACACCGTATTTATTACGCAACATCAGCTCAATTTGCCCCGTACTTCTTTCACTCTCGCGTGAATTAATTCTCATGCAAAAGTCATCATCGCTAAATCCTGAACAATAAATTATTTTACATCCGTTTTTCTTCCGCATTTTGTTGATTATGATTTGTTCAGTGCTTAACAAGGGGAGAAAGAGGATGCAAAAAGTTAAACGCGACCTGTCAGATCTCGAACGCTATTTCCGCCAAACAGACCAAAAATGCACGCCGAAAACACCTTGGTTTACCCGCTGGTTGTATATTCCAGTGGAGGAAAGAATGCAGATATTGGATGACTTACTGCGCCCATGCTCGGGCAAATAATAAGCATTACAGCCGCTTTCTGGCCGCACTTTCCGCACTGAAAAACCACAGTTCGGGTAACCGGTTTGGATAAAAGCGAATTTCGTAGGCATCTTTCAACGGCGCTAAACGCCAACGCGGGCGAGCTTGGCGCTTTGGTTTTAAAAAACGTAGACGTCCACGAACACGGGCGGCTTGTGTATCGAGCACCCATGCTGCCGAAGCTGACAAAGGCTGGCGAGTATATTCATCTTCAACGCTAATATCACAAATGCACAAAACCCTATTCCTTACGAAAATTGATGCCGACGTGATTATTCTCGATCTGTCATATTGAACCAACTGTTGCCCACAGGAGATTTGATCTACATCACATATCCCCGACTTGCCTGATATCAAGACACGTTCAATCCCACTTATCCATTCAAATTAATCTGGTCTAGCCATTTACCTAACGTATCGCGTAGAGTGGTTAGGCAAGTAATTAAGATGTGTTATTTTCGGAGCAAGACTAATGCAGAGTATTCTCGAATTATTTAAGGCCATCGGCTTAGGCTTGGTATTACTGTTGCCATTGGCAAACCCATTGACAACTGTCGCTCTGCTGCTCGGTTTATCTGGCAATATGACCCGTGAGGAACGTAATCAACAATCGAAGATGGCATCAATTTATGTCTTCTTTATTATGACCATTGCCTACTACGCGGGTCAGGTCGTGATGAATACCTTTGGTATTTCGATTCCCGGTCTGCGTATTGCGGGTGGGTTGATCGTGGCATTTATTGGCTTTCGCATGCTGTTCCCGCAACAATCGACTGAAGACACGCAGTTAGAAGCCAAATCACAGGATTTAAAGAAACGGAAATCCATCAATATTGCCTTTGTACCATTGGCTATGCCGAGTACCGCTGGGCCAGGGACGATTGCGATGATCATCAGCTCTGCCGCCTCAGTTCAGGGTCATACCCAGTTTAGCCCATGGGTAGTCACGGTCGCGCCAGTGCTGATATTCCTCGCTGTATCCTTAATCCTCTGGGGTTCATTGCTCAGCTCAGGCGCTATCATGCGCTGGGTTGGCAAAGGAGGCATTGAGGCCATTTCACGCCTGATGGGGTTCTTACTGGTGTGCATGGGGGTACAATTTATTATCAATGGCGTACTGGATATTATTGCCAACTACCATCCAGTCATTGCATAACGAATAGAAAGATTGAACCGTTAAAGTGAAACGCTAGCCGATGTTGATACTGCGAGATGTTGAGAAGGATATGAGTAACAGCATCCATAAACGACATCGGTTAGCGTTTTAATATTATTCTGACATCGCCCGGTAAGCGGTATCGACTTTCCACAAATAACGTGGTGCTTGTGCGGCCGGATGCTTCTTTTGTATATGTTGATAAAATTCGTTGGGACTAAGACTATTAATTTTATTCACTGCCAGACGTTTATCTGATGAGAAAGTCCGCAGCATAGCACCTGCACCATTGGCATAAGAAACGATCGTGGCGTAACGCAACGTTTGTGGATCATTTATCCCCGCCAACTGTTGGTTTTGCAAAATATTGATATAAGCTGCACCGATATCAATATTCTTCACTGGATCTTTTAATTCGCCTGAGCTTGGCTGCCCATTGCGCCCTTTCATCCGGTACGCATCACGACCCGCAGTCGATGCTTTAATTTGCATCAAACCCACAGCATTAGACGTACTCACGACATCTGGGTTGTAACCAGACTCCACCTGAATAATGGCCTTAATTAAGGTTTCATCAACGCCATAATGGCTGGCAGCTTGTTTAATGACATCGCTGTAGGCAACTGTCGTTGAACCGGTGCTGCTTTTTGGTGCGTTAAGAAAACCACTCTGGGGTGCTTTCTTGAGCCACCCGTTACTTGCTTGCGGTGGCGGGGTTTGTTTCGCACACCCTGCCAGCAATAAAATTGCCATTAGGCAACCGACTTTTGGATTCACAGTATTCCCCGTGCTGATAAGCCGTTTTGTAGCATATACAAGTTGTCATCGCCTCCAAATAGATTTTTGGGCTAGTTTGACCATTATCAACATAATGATCAGGCTATATTCGGTAACTATCCGTAAGTTTTAGTTTATTGTATGGCAAGGCTTGACTTGATCGTCAATGATATTGATAATCATTTTCATTTAAAGAAAGGGAACATCGCCATGTTTACTAAGAAAAAAATGCCCTACCTGCACTCCATCGACACTGCCACACCACGTTTTTTACGTGCTATGACCTTATTTGTTCTTGTTGCATTTTCATCGCTGATCAGTACCTCGGCCTTAGCAGAAAATAAGTCCAGTGACCCTGATAAAAAATTCAAAATTGTGACGACCTTCACAATCATTCAGGATATCGCGCAAAATGTCGCCGGTGATGCCGCCGTGGTTGAATCGATCACTAAACCTGGGGCAGAGATTCATGATTATCAGCCTACGCCGCGGGATATCGTTAAAGCGCAATCCGCAGATTTGATTTTATGGAATGGCATGAATCTGGAGCGATGGTTTGAACGCTTCTTCGAGAACATCAAAGATGTCCCATCCGTTGTCGTCACAGATGGCATTACGCCGTTACCTATCCGTGAGGGGCCATATAAAGGTATCCCTAATCCACATGCTTGGATGTCTCCCTCAAATGCACTCATTTATATTGAGAATATCCGTAAAGCGCTGGTTGAACACGATCCAGCCCATGCAGAAACCTACAATCGCAACGCTAAAGCCTACGCAGAAAAAATTGCCGCGCTGGACGCACCATTACGTGAACGCCTTGCTCGCATCCCTGCTGAACAACGTTGGTTGGTCACCAGTGAAGGAGCATTTAGCTATTTAGCCAAAGATTACGGTTTTAAAGAAGTGTACTTATGGCCAATTAACGCTGAAGAACAGGGATCCCCACAGCAAGTGCGTCGAGTCATTGATACTATGCGCGCAGATAAAATCCCCGTGATATTTAGCGAAAGTACTATTTCAGATAAGCCGGCTAAACAAGTGAGCAAAGAAACCGGTGCGCAATATGGTGGGGTGTTATATGTTGATTCTCTCTCCAATGAGAAAGGTCCGGTCCCGACGTATATCGACCTGATTAACACCACAGTACAAACTATCGCGAAAGGATTTGGTCAATGAATCAAGCTGTTTTTGTCCGCCCTGAGCTAATAGTAGATGATGTCACTGTCACCTATAACAATGGGCATACTGCCATTTATGACGCCAGTTTTTCCCTGACTGGCGGGACGATCTGTGCGTTAGTTGGCGTCAATGGCAGTGGTAAATCGACTCTGTTCAAAAGCATTATGGGGCTCGTTAAACCTAGTGTTGGTAAAGTAGAACTGAGTAACAAACCCGTCAGCCATGCGTTGAAGCAAAATACCATCGCCTATGTACCGCAAACCGAAGATGTGGATTGGAACTTCCCAGTATTAGTGGAAGATGTCGTCATGATGGGCCGCTATGGCAAAATGAATTTTCTGCGCATTCCGAGTCGTGAAGATAAGTCTATTGTTGATAAAGCCATTGAACGAGTGGGATTAACAGCGTTACGGTCACGGCAAATTGGCGAGCTTTCTGGCGGGCAAAAAAAACGGGTGTTCTTGGCTCGAGCATTGGCCCAGCAAGGTTCAGTATTGCTGCTGGATGAGCCTTTTACGGGTGTTGACGTCAAAACAGAAAATGCCATCATTGATTTGTTACGTGCACTGCGTGATGAAGGCCACTTGATTTTGGTGTCTACCCATAACCTCGGCAGCGTGCCAGAGTTTTGTGACCATGTGATATTGATAAACCAGACTGTGCTGGCGGCTGGCCCGACAGAAACGACCTTCACGCAGAAAAATCTCGAAATGACATTTGGTGGTGTCTTGCGTCATATCAACCTGTCAGGCAGTACATTGCATGATGACAATGACCCTCGTACCGTCACCGTAATCACCGATGATGAACGCCCTGCCGTGTTTTATGGCCATACCAAAAATGATCCTCCTGCGCAGAGTCAGTCGAAAGAGGATAACCCCTAATGCTGGAACTTTTACTGCAACCTTTTAACTATAACTATATGGTGAAGGCGATCTGGGTCAGTGCGATTGTCGGCGCGGTATGCGCATTCTTGTCGGCTTATCTGATGCTGAAAGGCTGGTCACTGATGGGTGATGCCCTCTCACACTCTGTCGTTCCTGGTGTGGCGGGAGCTTATGCTCTCGGGTTGCCTTATGCTGCTGGCGCATTCTTTACTGGCATGCTTGCAGCATTGGCGATGACATTGGTGCGGCACATCACCCGCCTACGTGAAGACGCGATCATCGGTTTTATCTTCTCAACGTTCTTTGCCGTGGGGCTATTAATCGTTTCGCTCAACCCGACCTCAGTCAATGTGCAGTCAATTATTTTCGGTAATATTTTGGGAATAGCTGACGAAGATGTCTTGCAGGTTGAAATCATTATCTTGGTGTCCTTCGTGATTTTATGCCTGATCTGGAAGGACTTACTGGCGGTATTTTTCGATGAAAGCCATGCGCTATCCATCGGGTTATCACCTCTGCGCTTGAAGATTCTGTTTTTTACCCTGCTCAGTGCCTGCACAGTCGCGGCATTACAGACCGTTGGCGCAATTCTAGTTATCGCCATGGTTGTCACGCCGGGAGCCACCGCCTATTTACTGACTGACCGCTTTGGTCGCTTACTGATCATCGCAATCGCCATTGGTTCCATCACCAGCGCCTTGGGTGCCTATCTTAGTTTCTATCTGGATGGCGCTACCGGTGGGGTCATTGTGACCTTGCAAACATTGGTATTCTTGTTTGCCTTTGTCTTTGCTCCTAAACATGGGTTGGTAGCAACCCGCTTCCGGACTCGCCAAAAACGTCGTCATTCGCTACAACAGCGGCCGGAGGATAATGTATGAATACATTGTTCAGTCTGATCAGTGATCCATTCGCGTATCCATTTATGCAGCGAGCGATCGTCGCCGCGATTATTACTGGTGTCGTATGTGCGGTCTTGTCATGCTATCTGGTACTAAAAGGCTGGTCATTGATGGGCGATGCCATCTCCCACGCCGTATTACCGGGGATCGTACTGGCCTTTTGGCTTGGTATTCCGCTCGTTATCGGCGCATTTGTCTCAGGCATTTTTTGTGCTGTCGCGACAGGTTATTTAAAAGAAAATAGCCGAGTCAAAGAAGATACCGTCATGGGTATTGTCTTCTCAGGTATGTTTGCCTTTGGCATAGTGCTGTTCTCTCGCATGGATACAGACCAGCACCTCAGCCATATTTTATTCGGTAATATGCTCGGTATTTCATTGGCAGAATTGAAGCAGACCTTGTGGATTGCTGGTTTCACCCTCCTCGTGGTGCTACTAAAACGTAAAGACTTCATGCTTTACTGTTTTGACCCAAATCATGCGCGAGTTATTGGGCTACCCGTCAAGTTTCTGCACTATGGGTTACTTTGCTTGCTGGCATTAACAATTGTGGCGTCGTTGCAGGCTGTCGGGGTTATTTTGGTGATCGCTATGCTAATCGCCCCAGGTATTATCGCCTTTATGATTTGTCGCAGTTTTGACAGGATGTTGATTGTCGCAACATTAGTGTCTGTTGTCTCCTGCGTATTAGGAACGCTGATCAGTTTCCATATTGATGGGGCAACTGGCCCCTGTATTGTCATTATTCAAGCATTATTCTTTGTGGTTGCACTCATATACAGCCATGTCAAACCCGTGCAAGGCCGTCAAATACCACAGCAGAATAAGCCAAATAGTGCCGAAAACGCGCCATAAGGCAACCTGCTATAATCAATTAAGTCTTTACCGTTAAGCCGTAATATTTACGGCTTATTTGTTAGTTGTCGCGATCTGTCTCGCCTATTTTTGCCGTGATCCTTTTGTCGTTAACGTGGCATTTATCAACTCGAAAAATAATATGTCACTTATCGGCCAGAATCAGTCTTTTGTTTGATCCGACGTAGATATTGCTGTGTGTTAGCGCTTGTTTTTTACACAGAAAAAAAGCTAACCTAATCATATCTACCCAAAGTCATGTGCGTTGCAGGTCAGCGGAAATTTAACGCTGCTAACGGCCTGTAATTCAGTTCGAAAGGATATAACTGGCAAGCTGTAGGGGGTGAATCATGTGGCAAGCAGTCAAGCGTCTGTTAGGTGAATACCTAGGCCCGGCTGAAATTCGGGAAAGAACCGAATTACCGGGCGGAGATATTCATGAAGCGTGGCGCCTCAGTTATGGCGAAACCGAGGTTTTCGTGAAATGCAATGCCCGTGAGATGCTGCCTATATTTACTGCTGAGGCTGATCAACTCTCATTATTAGCGCGCAGTAAAACGGTCCAAGTACCTGAAGTTTATGGTGTGGGTAGCGATCGTGATTACAGCTTCCTGCTACTCGAATATATTCCCCTGAAACCCCTCGATGCCCATAATGCTTATTGTCTTGGTCAACAATTAGCACATTTGCATCAATGGAGTGAACAACTGCAATTTGGGCTAGATTTTGATAATGATTTAGCCACCACACCGCAACCTAATAGTTGGCAACGACGTTGGGCGCAATTCTTTTCTGAACAGCGTATCGGTTGGCAACTGCAATTAGCCGCTGAGAAGGGCATGTCTTTTGGCGATATTGATCAGATAACAGCACTTGTGCAGGAACGTTTACTGGGGCATCAACCGCAACCTTCGTTGCTACATGGCGATTTATGGCCCGCCAATTGTGCGGCCAGTGCTAATGGGCCTGTCATTTTTGATCCCGCCTGTTATTGGGGTGATAGAGAGTGTGACCTTGCCATGTTGCCGCTCTGCCCTAACCTACCCGCTCAGATTTATGATGGCTACCAGAGTATTTGGCCACTGCCGACCGACTTTATTGAGCGGCAGCCCATTTATCAACTCTATTACTTATTGAATCGTAGCAATCTATTTGGCGGTCAACACTGGCTGAGCGCGCAAAAAGCCGTAGAGCAATTGCTGCATCCAGAGCGGTTCTAGCGTTGCAAACCACCGATACGGCAGTGACTGATTCAAGCAAAAAACAAAACACCCCAAAAGTTGGCAATTCAACGAGTCGGGGTGTTTTTCTTATTTTATTTCGTCAGACCAAGTTTATTTCGTCAGACCAAGCATCTGTCAGAGTAAGAGGACTCAACTTTAGCCTTGAGCCATCAATCCCAGTAATTTGACAACAAAATAAGCCACGACACCGATAACAATCGGTAGGATATAGAGCGTAAAGAACTGCAAGAAAATGGTGTGATGCGGTAGCACGATTTTCTCTTCTAATTGCTCGCGACTACGCCCTTCACTGCCTTTGGCCTGCTCTAAAATCATCTGGTCTTCAATGCCTTCTCGGATATGCCGTACTTGTCGCGACATCCGGGCACCTGATGCCTGTAACGATAACCCGACAAAGATCAGCATATAAATGATAAAGAACATGATGTTAGCAGCGGAAAGGCCTTGTTCGAAGTCAGGTACAGGTGAGTTGAACCAAAAAATATCCAAAAAAGTGGTATTAAAGCGAATCATGTCAGTCATTACGTGGATAAAATCCATCATGACGGCATTAATGCCAGTGCTCTTTTGGCTAAATTGATAGGCAAAATTGATAATGGATATCAATGTTGACAGCAGTGCTGGTATAAAAACGAGCCACCCCGCAATCCGTTTGATCACAGCGACACGCCCAGCCTGTTGATAGGTCATGACTTCTCCTTGCAAATACCACAACTTATGTTGTCTTAGTTTACCTGCTACATTCACTCTTTGTGCAAAATTTTTGTTGTGACCTGCTAGGTTAATTCAAATTCATGCAAGGTTCAGTAGGCGCAAGATGATGTTGTTAATGATAAGGTATTCAGCAAGTAGACAATAACCAACAGGAGTGATGACTAATGGCGACCCCTCATCCAATTAAGGCCGCAATTTTCGATATGGACGGCTTATTGATTGATTCGGAACCTTTATGGCTACAAGCTGAACTTGACGTTTTCACTGCGCTGGGGCTGGATACGTCTTCTCGGGATACATTACCCGACACGCTTGGTTTACGTATCGATTTAGTGGTGAAACTCTGGTTCCAAACCATGCCTTGGCAAGGGCCAAGTCAGGCTGAAGTCTGTAAACGTATTATTGCGCGCGCCATTGATTTGGTGGAAGAAACGCATCCCGTGTTACCAGGCGTGGAATATGCTTTAGACCTTTGCCGCCAGCAAGGGCTAAAAATTGGTTTGGCATCAGCATCGCCATTACATATGCAAAAACGCGTTTTGGCGATGTTAGGTGTAGAGCACTATTTCGACTGTTTAGTCTCTGCTGAATACCTGCCCTACAGCAAACCCCATCCAGAAGTGTATCTGAATGCGGCCTCCGATCTGGGTGTTGACCCAATGCAATGCGTCACACTAGAGGATTCAGTCAATGGCATGATTGCGACGAAAGCCGCACGTATGCGCTCAATTGTGATTCCATCACTAGAATACCGCTCGGATCCGCGCTGGGTATTGGCCGATATTCAATTAGAGTCATTAGAGCAATTGAGAAAGGAAGATATTTCGTAACCCAGTATTGATACTGTCTAAACGATAAGGGGCGGTTACGCCAACGACACAGCCGCCCGAATCGATTTTAGAGGAAATCATCCCGTTTAGGCGTAAAGGTATCGATTAAAATACTGTTATCTTCCAGTGACACAGCGCCGTGCATCTCATTTTTCACAGCTCGGTACGCATCCCCAGCTTTTAATATGCGTTTCTGCCCTTCAATTTCGACTTCAAAACTACCGGCGGCGACATAAGCGATTTGGTCATGAATATCATGTTTGTGCGCGGTGCCAATGGCCCCTTTATCAAAGTGAACGCAGACCATCATCAGCTCATCGCTCCAGGTCATAACTTTGCGCTTAATGCCATTGCCTAACTCTTCCCAAGGCGTTTCGTCATTAATAAAGAACATCTTCATTGTTTCTCCTCATTATTATGCAAAATAGATTCGATGCAGCTTCGTCACAGTTTTTAGCTGGATTCTGCTCATTCTACGGGTAATCTTCACCGTTTTGCCATTATTAATCCAAAAATCATGACATCACTCAAAAAATAATAAAACATCATTTCATTTTTATTGAATTAACTTCCCGCAAACACTATCATCATCACATCAAAAGAAACACTCGGTCAGAAGTCAGACCCTGCGCAGGTTGTCAGCCTACATTTTCAACTTCATGTGCAATCTCTCATTCTGCCGCGTTATCTGGCTTGGGTTATTGCCCATTAAAGATGCTGTTCTGAAAGAAAGGCTTTACCAACCAAAGCCGTCCTTTGGGCGGTTTTCTCCCTAATATAAAAATCGCGGAAACCATTGCCCGCTTTGAGAGAGACGTTAGCTATGATTTTAGATTCCTTTGAATTGAAAGGTAAAATTGCACTGGTTACTGGCTGTGACACAGGTTTGGGCCAAGGTATGGCGATCGGTTTAGCCGAAGCTGGCTGTGATATCGTGGGTATCAACATTGTTGAACCAAAAGATACCATTGAGAAAGTAACCGCATTGGGCCGCCGCTTTTTAAGCCTAACGGCTGACTTGAGCAAGATTGATGGCATCCCTGCTCTGTTAGAGCGCGCTGTCGCTGAATTTGGCCAAATCGATATTTTGGTCAATAACGCCGGCATCATCCGCCGCGAAGATGCGATCAACTTCAGCGAAAAAGACTGGGATGATGTGATGAACGTTAATATTAAAACGGTGTTCTTCATGTCTCAGGCTGTTGCCAAGCAATTCATCAAACAGGGTCATGGCGGCAAAATCATCAACGTTGCATCTATGTTGTCTTATCAAGGTGGCATCCGTGTTCCATCTTATACCGCATCGAAAAGCGCAGTGATGGGTGTCACCCGTCTGTTAGCTAACGAGTGGGCAAAACATGGTATCAACGTGAACGCTGTTGCCCCTGGTTATATGGCGACAAACAATACTCAGCAGTTACGTAAAGATGAAGAGCGTAGCAAAGAGATCCTTGACCGTATCCCTGCTGGCCGTTGGGGCTTACCTGATGACTTGAAAGGCCCAGTGGTCTTCTTGGCATCTAAAGCTTCTGACTATATCAGCGGCTACACTATCGCAGTTGATGGTGGCTGGTTAGCTCGCTAATTTGTCAATCATGGCTAATTTGAGTTAAAGGTGATTTTCTTTGGTAGTACTGACATCTTGACTCAACATGACTAAAAGGCACAACTCCTGTTGTGCCTTTTTTATTACTTATTTATCAACTAGTTAACAAATAAGATCATTCAGTACATCCTGCCAAAAGTACAAACATAAAAAATTCAAAACAACGTTCCGACTTCGATCACACTTTTGTCATTCGCCCAATGACTCGCCAGAAAATACAAATATAATGGATTGAAACGATGTTTCTTTTTATAAGGAACCTAAAACCGGTTCCGCTCAGATGTCTCTACGATGGGGTTAAGGTGATGAAGTTTGCAGGCAACACAAAAAACAGCGACGCAATGATGATTAACTGGCTTAGCGCTATCCGCAGCCATGTTGATTTAGTGCAGTCTGTTGGCCACAGCACTCAAAATCCAACTCCATTAATGGCTGATGGTTTTGATGTTCTAACACATCAACCTGTCGTTTGGGCGTTCCCTGATGGACAGAATACGCCAATATCTAATTTTGCCAGTCAGCAAAACTGGTTGCGAACCTTAGATGCGCTCAGCCTAGTCACTCAGGATCCGCAATATCAGCAACAAGCGCGGGCACAAAGTCACTATTTCATGCAACGTGGTGTGCATGAGCAGAGCGGATTATTTTATTGGGGTGGGCATCGTTTCCTGAATTTGGATTCGTTGAAAACCGAAGGGCCAGAATCAAAAGCGCAGGTCCACGAGCTAAAGCACCATTTGCCTTATTATGACTTGTTGGTTTCCATTGATCGTGAAAAAACACTCAACTTCTTGCAGGGTTTTTGGCATGCACACGTAGAAGATTGGCAATCTCTGGATCTGGGCCGTCATGGCAGTTATGACAAACAACGTGACCCACATGTGTTCACCCATGCACGTCACGACGTGGTCCACCCTGCCGACTTACCTCGCCTACCCGAAACCAAAGGATTAACCTTTGTAAACGCTGGCACTGACCTGATTTATGCAGCCTATAAATATGCTCAGTACACCGGTGATATTGCCGCAGCCGCATGGGGTAAACATCTTTATCGCCAATATGTTTTAGCCCGCAATCCTGAAACAGGCTTGCCCGTTTATCAGTTTAGTTCCCCGCAACAGCGTCGGCCGATACCTGACGATGATAACCAGACTCAATCTTGGTATGGCGACCGTGCTAAGCGTCAGTTTGGCCCTGAATTTGGTGAAATAGCTCGTGAAGCCAACGTGCTATTCAGAGACATGCGGCCACTGCTAATTGATAACCCCCTGGCCATGCTTGATATTCTGCAACAACAGCCTGATGCAGAAGTGCTCGAATGGGTGATTGACGGCCTGAAAAATTACTATCGCTTTGCTTATGACGTTGAGACCAACACATTGCGCCCGTTCTGGAATGATGGGCAAGACATGAGCGGTTATGTCCTGCAACGTGATGGTTACTACGGCGCAAAAGGGACTGTTATTTCGCCATTCCCATTAGAGGTCGATTATCTGTTGCCTTTGGTACGAGCTTGGCGTTTGAGTGAAGATGAAGAATTACTGGATCTGATTGGCGTGTTACTGCACCGCTGGCAACTGGCAGAATTGAATAAACCAAAACGCCAAGCGGCATTAATGAATGGCCAAAAACCTAAAGCTACACCCTATTTGCTGATCGCCTTAACCGAGCTGGCAGAATATTGCCAATGTCCTCATTTATTCGAGTTAGCATGGCAAATTGGCGACAACCTATTTACGCAACATTACCACCGCGGCCTGTTTGTCGAATCGGCTCAACACCGTTATCTACGAATCGACAATCCGATTGCATTAGCATTATTAACCTTAATTGCCGCAAAACAAAATAAGTCTACGGCAATGCCTCAATTTATTACCAACGGTGGTTACATCCATGGAGATTATCGGGTGAACGGGGAAAGCCGCACCTTGTACGATATCGACTTTATTTATCCGACGCTTTTGAATCAGTAATTTTATTTATCTTTCATGTTATTAAAAATAGGTAAGCATTATGAATGAAAACAGAATGCTGGGGTTAGCCTATTTATCACCTTATATACTCGGGTTGATAATATTTACGGCTTTCCCCTTTGTATCATCTTTCTTTCTCAGTTTTACTGAGTATGACTTAATGAATCCTCCTGTATTTAACGGGATTGAGAATTATCGTCATATGTTTCTTGAAGATGATTTATTCTGGAAATCCATGGGCGTGACATTCGCCTATGTTTTTCTGACTATTCCTTTAAAACTTGCATTTGCTCTGGGGATTGCTTTTGTACTGAACTTTAAATTACGTGGTATTGGTCTTTTCCGTACTGCTTTCTATATTCCATCGATCCTCGGCAGTAGCGTTGCAATTGCCGTATTATGGCGTGCTCTCTTTGCCATTGATGGCCTGCTAAACAGCTTTATCGGCGTGTTTGGATTTGACGCCATTAACTGGCTGGGGGAACCAGCACTGGCGCTGACATCCGTGACTTTACTGCGTGTTTGGCAGTTTGGTTCTGCCATGGTTATCTTCCTGGCTGCACTGCAGAACGTACCGCAATCACAATATGAAGCAGCCATGATTGATGGTGCCTCTAAGTGGCAAATGTTCATGAAAGTTACCGTGCCTCTGATCACGCCGGTTATTTTCTTTAACTTTATTATGCAAACGACGCAGGCATTCCAAGAATTTACCGCGCCATACGTTATTACAGACGGTGGACCGACTCATTACACCTATTTATTCTCGCTCTATATCTACGATACAGCGTTTAAATACTTTGATATGGGATACGGTGCTGCGCTGGCTTGGGTATTATTCCTAGTCGTTGCCCTCTTCGCTTCAATTGCATTTAAATCATCTAAATATTGGGTCTTCTACTCCGCCGATAAAGGAGGAAAAAATGACTGACGTACAACATAATTCCAACCAGAAGAAATTAGCTCTGGCGCAGGAACTTGCTGATGCGGAAATTAACCGCACACTACGCAAAGCAAAAGTCAGTGCAGCTTTCCGTTATATCATCTTGATTATTGTCGGCCTGATGATGCTTTATCCATTGTTGTGGATGTTCTCTGCAGCATTTAAACCTAATAATGAGATTTTCACCACATTAGGATTATGGCCAGAAAACGCAACCCGTGATGGTTTCGTTAATGGTTGGAAAACCGGTACTGAATATAATTTCGGTCATTACATGCTTAACACCTTTAAGTTTGTTATCCCGAAAGTCATTTTGACCATTATCTCTTCCACTATCGTGGCTTATGGTTTCGCACGCTTTGAGATTCCATGGAAGAAATTCTGGTTCGCAACATTGATTACCACCATGTTGCTGCCAAGTACTGTGTTGTTGATTCCTCAATACATCATGTTCCGCGAAATGGGCATGCTGAATAGTTACTTACCACTTTATTTGCCGACGGCCTTCGCGACCCAAGGGTTCTTCGTCTTCATGCTGGTTCAGTTCCTGCGTGGTGTACCGCGTGATATGGAAGAAGCCGCACAAATCGACGGTTGTAACTCCCTTCAGGTGTTGTGGTATGTGGTCGTGCCAATTCTGAAACCGGCCATTATTTCCGTCGCACTGTTCCAGTTCATGTGGTCAATGAACGACTTTATCGGTCCATTGATTTATGTCTACAGCGTAGATAAATACCCGATAGCGCTGGCTCTTAAGATGTCAATTGACGTCACCGAAGGCGCACCGTGGAACGAAATTCTGGCAATGGCAAGTATCTCCATTCTGCCGTCCATCATTGTTTTCTTCCTGGCACAACGCTACTTCGTTCAAGGCGTAACCAGCAGCGGAATTAAAGGTTAATAGAGGATTTATCATGGCTGAAGTCATTTTCAACAAATTAGGCAAAGTTTACTCCAACGGTTTCCGCGCGGTTCATGGCATTGATCTGAAGATCCATGATGGCGAGTTTATGGTGATTGTTGGTCCATCTGGCTGTGCTAAATCCACTACCCTGCGTATGTTGGCAGGTTTGGAAACCATCAGTGATGGTGAAGTCCGAATTGGTGACCGCGTCGTCAATAATCTGGCTCCGAAATCACGTGGCATTGCCATGGTGTTCCAAAACTATGCGTTATACCCGCATATGACTGTTAAAGAAAACTTGGCCTTTGGTCTTAAGCTGAGCAAGTTGCCAAAAGATCAAATTGAAACACAAGTTGCCGAAGCAGCAAAAATTCTAGAACTGGAAGATTTGTTGGACCGTCTGCCGCGTCAGTTGTCCGGTGGTCAAGCACAGCGTGTCGCCGTAGGCCGTGCGATTGTGAAAAAACCAGATGTGTTTTTGTTCGACGAGCCTTTATCAAACTTGGATGCCAAGCTGCGTGCGTCAATGCGTATCCGTATCTCTGATTTGCATAAGCAACTGAAAAAGAGCGGAAAAGCGGCAACTACTGTTTACGTTACGCATGACCAGACGGAAGCCATGACCATGGGCGATCGAATCTGCGTCATGAAGCTGGGCCATATCATGCAAGTGGATACCCCAGATAATCTTTATCACTACCCAACCAATATGTTTGTTGCCGGTTTTATCGGCGCGCCGGAAATGAATATCAAACCGAGCACGTTGGTAGAAAAAGATGGCCAAATTGGCCTAACCGTCGGCCAATACACACTGGCTCTGAATGAGAAACAACAAGCTAAAGTCGCTGCCTTTGCTGGTGAAAAAGTGTTCTTTGGTGTCCGTCCAGAATTCATTCGCATGTCAACTGAGCCAATGGCTAATAACCATTCTCAAGGCGAATTAGTCCGCATGGAAAACATGGGCCATGAATTCTTCATGTATATCAAAGTCGACGACTTCGAATTGACTTGTCGCTTACCGTCTGATGAAGCACGGCCAATTATTGAAAACGGCCTGCATCGCACCGTGTACTTCCAGTTTGATATGGATAAATGCCATATCTTTGATGCAAAAACAGAAAAAAATATCTCTCTTTAACAGGAGCAGTACCTAATGAAAAAAGCGATCCTACACACGCTAATAGCATCCACTCTGGCTTTATTGTCACACCAGGCTTTTGCACAGGATGACGTTAACTTGCGTATGTCATGGTGGGGGGGCAATGGTCGTCATCAAATGACGCTTAAAGCTCTGGAAGAATTCCACAAACTGCACCCAAATATTAATGTAAAAGCTGAATACACCGGTTGGGATGGTCACCTTTCTCGTCTGACGACTCAAATCGCCGGTGGGACTGAACCTGATGTTATGCAAACCAACTGGAACTGGTTGCCAATCTTCTCTAAAGACGGCACTGGCTTTTTTGATTTGAATAAAGTATCAAAACAATTAGATTTGACTCAATTTGATCCTAAAGAACTGCAACAGACCACCGTTAATGGCAAATTGAATGGTATTCCAATTTCAGTCACTGCGCGTATTTTCTACTTCAACGACGCGACATGGGCTAAATCAGGTTTGGAATATCCGAAAACTTGGGACGAATTGCTGAACGCAGGTAAAGTATTCCAAGAAAAACTGGGTGACCAATATTACCCTGTCGTATTAGAGCATCAGGATACACTGGCATTGATTCGCTCTTATATGACACAAAAATACAATATTCCTACGATCGACGAAGCTAATAAGAAATTTGCTTATACACCAGAACAGTGGGTTGAGTTCTTTACAATGTATAAGAAAATGGTCGATAGCCATGTTATGCCATCAACCAAATACTATGCTTCATTCGGCAAAAGTAATATGTACGAAATGAAGCCGTGGATTAACGGTGAATGGGGTGGCACTTATATGTGGAACTCCACCATTACTAAATATTCCGATAACCTGACTAAACCAGCAAAATTGGTCCTTGGCCCTTATCCGATGTTGCCAGATGCGAAAGATGCCGGTCTGTTCTTTAAACCTGCTCAAATGCTTTCTATCGGTAAATCAACTAAACATCCAGAGGAAAGCGCCATCCTGATTAACTTCCTGCTAAACAGCAAAGAAGGGATTGAGGCGATGGGTCTGGAACGTGGTGTACCGCTGAGCGCAGCGGCGGTGACTCAACTTCGTGCCAGCGGTGTTATTAAAGATGAAGATCCATCTGTTGCTGGTTTGAATATGGCGTTGGAACTTCCACATGAAATGAAAACATCACCATACTTTGATGATCCACAAATTGTTTCTCTGTTCCGCGATGCGATTCAATATATCGATTATGGTCAGAAATCAGTTCAGGAATCTGCAGAATACTTTAATAAGCAAGGCGACCGTATTTTAAAACGCGCTATGCGGTAATCATTAAAGTTATTTAACTCAAGTAAACTTAAGCCCTGCCATTAATTTGGCGGGGTTGTTTTGTTTATAAACCATAAAATATCAGTCAATTAGATCAGCATCACAAATTAATACCTGATTATAAAATTAATCATCAACAAAGATCTAGATCACACAATTAATTACAAATATAAATAGAATGTGTATCCACAATAAGTGAAACGTTGTTTCTTTGATTGTGGAATTGTTTTTTAATCGTATGTTGAGCTTTATAAGTTTGTTAATAATTGTTGTTTTAAATAACCATAACCCTGGGATTATATAAAAAAATGAAATTTAAACTCATTACATTAGCAGTGGCATCTGTTATCAGCTTTAGTTCTGTTGCAACAACAATTGACTATCGGCACGAAATGAAAGACACCAGTAAGTCTGATCATAAAGACCGCTTACTGATCTCCAACCGTTTTGCCAATGGCTTCGGCTTATCTTTAGAAGGAAAATGGGGCCAGCACAGCTCTGACACTACACCAAACAAACCGTTTAACGAGCAAGTCAGTAATGGCACCGAAGTTGTTGCCAGCTATGTTTATCAGTTTAATAAGATGTTCCAACTTGAGCCTGGTTTCTCATTAGAGTCATCTTCCGATTCAAACAACTACCGCCCTTACCTGCGCGGTAAAGTGTCCTTCAACGATGACTTCTCAACATCACTGCGTTATCGCCCGTATTACAAGCGTAACCAACCTTCTCAGACTAAATCTGATGAGAAAGGCCACGAGTTCACCATGCTGTTTGCTTACAACTTCTTGAAAAGTTATTCCGCTGAATACGAGTTGAACTACAAGAAGTCTGAAGATGAAATTCTGTCTAATAAGAAAAAAGACGAATGGAGTCATGATGTGAAAGTTGCCTACAAATGGGATAAAAACTGGAAGCCATATGTTGCTATCGGTAACGTCGCTGGCAGCAAAACTACGGACGAACGTCAAACTCGTTTCCGTGTTGGTGTGCAGTACAGCTTCTAATTGTGCGTGTAAGTTGTCTATGTAATAAGTAGTTGTATCGTTATGAGTGCCCTCATCATTATTTGTTAATTATGCCTATACCGTATTACTTAGGGAAAAATGACACCCGGTCATTTTTCCCTTTTTTTTACTTATAGTTCCTTGTTTCAGTTCATCACCGAATATCTCTTACTTGGATACATGCGCTAGACTCCCGTCCTCAAACTGAAAAAAGAGACATTTAGTTACAGCGTCACGGCTATCCTTACCAAAGCAAATCTCATATACTGGATAAATCAACAGCTACAAACTCGGAATTCATGTATGACAGGGGAAGGACACCTTATTTTTTCTGTCGCCTGCGTTATTTTAGCCAAAAAAGTCGGTCTTACACCGGAACTGGCACATGGCGATTGGTGGCACCTGATACCCGGTGCCCTGCTAACTTCCCTGCTGCCCGATATTGACCATCCTAAGTCTATCCTTGGTCAACGGTTAAAATGGATCTCAACGCCCATTGCGAGGGCCTTTGGCCATCGTGGATTCACCCATAGTCTGTTGGCTGTTATTGGGGGGATTGCGCTATTCCAAATGGATATATCGCGAGATTGGATTATTCCCGCAGATGCATTTCATGCCATGATTATTGGTTACTTCAGTCATATAGTGGCAGATATGATCACCCCCGCCGGGGTACCGTTACTTTGGCCTTGCCGTTGGCGTTTCTGTATTCCGCTACTGCGCCCACAAAAAGGGAATCAATTAGAGCGGGTACTCTGTGTGCTATTCGTTTGCTTTTCCGTCTATTGGCAAACTGACACCACCATTCCACTGCTATCCTATATGGAGCAATTGAAAAATTTTCGATTGTGATCACACTTTAATGCACAAACAATCACCAATCTGAATGCATTGCATACAAATAATGGCAAAAACTTATATAAAATTCTTTTTGGATATAAGTGAGTGATTATGAGGCTGCTACCATATGCGGCTGATGACTCAATTGATTCTACTTGGTGAGATTGCTTGATTGCTTTTATTGATGAGATTGCTTTTGTTGATGAAATTAATTGTGTTGGCGAGATTCTATCGGAAGTAGAAATGAATAACGAAGTTTGCATTCATAATAATAATCTGGAGATTTGGGGATGAACCTACCGCTTGTGATTAATGTGCTGGTATTTGTCGCACTGCTATTACTCTTGGCACAAAGCCGCCATAAACAATGGAGCCTGTCTAAGAAGGTCTTGGTTGGTTTAGCATTGGGTGTGCTATTTGGTCTGGGCTTACAATGGGTCTATGGCGCAGATAATCCGGTGCTTAAAGAGTCCATTACTTGGTTTAATATCGTCGGTAATGGTTATGTGCAGTTACTGCAAATGATCGTCATGCCGCTGGTCTTCGCCTCGATTCTGAGTGCGGTCGCTAAACTGCATAACGCCTCTTCATTGGGCAAAATCAGTGTGCTAACGATTGGCACATTGCTTTTCACAACATTAATTGCCGCGCTGGTTGGTGTGTTCGTCACCAATCTGTTTGGTTTAACCGCTGATGGTCTCATTCAAGGCACACAGGAGACAGCGCGTTTAAAGTGCCATCGAAAGCAACTATTTGGGCAAAGTCACTGACTTAACCGTACCTCAGTTAATTCTGTCCTTTATCCCAAAAAATCCGTTTGCTGATTTGACCGGTGCAAACCCAACCTCAATCATCAGTGTTGTTATTTTTGCGACCTTACTGGGTATCGCATCATTGCAGTTGCTTAAAGATGATGTGGCGAAAGGTCAGCGAGTCTTGGCGGCTATCGATACCCTGCAAGCTTGGGTCATGAAATTAGTGCGCTTGGTGATGAAACTGACCCCCTACGGTGTGTTGGCATTAATGACCAAAGTGGTTGCTGGTTCAAACATCCAAGACATTATCAAGTTGGGTAGTTTTGTCGTAGCCTCTTATCTGGGGTTGGCCATTATGTTTGTGGTCCATGGCGTATTGTTGTCTTTCACCGGTATCAATCCGTTGAAATTCTTCCGTAAAGTCTGGCCGGTGTTGACCTTTGCCTTTACCAGCCGTTCAAGCGCCGCCAGTATCCCATTAAATGTTGAAGCACAAACCCGCCGCTTAGGTGTCCCTGACTCCATTGCCAGCTTCTCAGCTTCCTTTGGTGCCACCATTGGACAAAATGGCTGTGCGGGTCTCTACCCCGCGATGTTGGCGGTGATGGTAGCGCCGACCGTTGGGATCAACCCGCTGGATCCAATATGGATTGCAACCTTAGTCGGTATCGTCACCATCAGTTCAGCCGGTGTTGCCGGTGTGGGCGGCGGTGCGACTTTTGCTGCATTGATTGTCCTGCCAGCAATGGGCTTACCTGTCACATTGGTTGCCTTGCTGATTTCTGTTGAGCCATTGATTGATATGGGCCGAACTGCGTTGAACGTGAGTGGTTCAATGACGGCAGGTACTGTGACCAGCCAACTGATGAAACAAACCAATAAAGACATCCTGAACAGTGACGATGACAGTGATTTAGCTCATCAATAAAAGGTGATGTACACCCTGATAAAAATAAAGCCAGTCATCTATGACTGGCTTTTTAACGTTAATTTGGGCCGTTCACCCAATCTATTGAGCTCACGTTATAGCAACGTTTTTGCTTGGATAACCAATCACGCTTAGGAACGATATTTCTCGACCAGTGCCTGAGCGATAGCTTCCGTTTCAGCGTCCGGAGTGCCACTGAAATCTTGTGCTCTGAAATGCATTTGGAAGGCAATGATAACCTGGCGGGTCTCTTCATCCAATATGCCACTCTGTGGAATTTTATAGCCATACTTGGCCAGTGCTTTCTGAATAATGGGTACCGAACCCAAATCGCTTTTATTTCTGCCATTAAGATATTGACTGACAGTTACATCATCTGGCCAAGCACCAACACCTTTTTCCGCCAACCGTTTCCAAGGAAATAATGGACCAGGATCGGATTTTCTGAGGGGGGCGATATCGCTATGAGCAACAACAGCTGTCGGTGCAATGTCATAGCGCTCTACGATGTCCTTAGTGAGGTGCTCAATCAATTCAATCTGTGATTCGTTATAAGGGTACCAGGTACGCCCTAACATCTTCTCAGTGAAGCCCTTATTGACGATTTCGATACCTATCGAAGTATCATTGAGGCTATTACGCCCTTGCCAATCGCTCACGCCTGCATGCCAAGCTCTTTTTTCTTCAGGAACCAATTGCAGTACCACTGGTTTCCCATCGACATTATCAGGGTGTGTTTTTACTAAATAATGCGCACTGACATTTCCCTCGGTCAGCACTTTTAGCGATCCCGCGTCATCCATGGCGGTATAGTGTAGGACCAAAAAACGCACTCGCTCATTTTGAGCCACCGAAGGATGGTTGGTATCAATCTTATAATCACCACGGTCGATCAATTTATGTGGCTGGTGAGTTTGCGTGCTGCTACACCCGGCCAATAGTAGTAACAGACCCGCACCAAATACCATTCTCATGCTTAATAACTCCGTCACTATTCTTCTCCCTAAAATATGATTAAGCACGGCTATAGTGACCCAACTAAATTAAATGACCGCTAAACAATATAATTAAATAATGATGAGTAATCTCCAATAATACTTAGCACTAATATTAGTGTTTTAGTCATAAATATGTACACAAAAAATGACTATCAGGATCATCAATGGTTTCACAGGCTATCTAGATGGGCTGCTGGTGCGGGGCAACATCTACCTACTACCTGCTCATATCTTACGTATCCATATGATTGTCTTCGTTTTTTACTTCACTCGTGTCTATCACTGGGCCAGTATCAATAAAAACGGCCCCAAATTAAAGGAGCCGTCTAGTATGAAAGGGATAAATAGTTATAATTAACAGCTAATTAAAACATCCAATAATTATACGGTATTTACCCTATTTATCGATTCAATCAGAAAGGATAATCGCGATAGCCCATCTGTTCGGAAATATTACGCGCTGCACGATGCAATAACTTAACAATATGAGCCTTGTTCTCTTCCGAGAAACGCAGCGTTGGGTATGAAATACTTAACCCCGCAATCACAACACCGAAACGGTCGAACACAGGCACAGCGATACACCGCAAACCTTCTTCTTGTTCTTCGATATCTTCGCCGAAACCTTGCTCACGCACGCGATCTAACACTGGTAGCAATGCTGCTGGGCCATCAAGTGTGTATTTAGTGCTACGCGTGAATTCGATATGAGATAAGATTTCTTCTACTTCACCACGATCGCGCCACGCCAAAAGTACTTTGCCGATAGCTGTGCTGTGCAACGGATTACGGCGACCAATGCGCGAATGCATCCGTAGGTTATACATAGAATCAATTTTATGGATATAAACAATGCTATCTTCATCCAATGCACCCAAGTGAATAGTTTCACGAGTTTCATTAGAGAGTTCACGCATTTGTATATCCGCGCTACGAATCAAATCAACATTCTGTAACGCTTTAGCCCCTAACTCAAATAACTTCAATGTCAGGGAATACTTCTCTGATTCGCCTTCCTGTGCAACATACCCCAGAGATTTCATGGTCTGGAGAAATCGGTAAACTGTACTCTTAGGCATCATTACACGCTGAGAAAGTTCGGTAATACCTATTTCCCGCTCTTCACCCAAAGCTTGTAAGATGCCAAAAACTTTCAGAACCGACGACACAGAGTCGGGCTGTTTATCTAGATCTGCAATAGCCATTTTTTAGTTACCCTACTCAATATTCTGCGTTTCGTAAAACGATATGTTTTAAAAAAAATAGAACAGTGGTTTTATTATAAAGGGAAGTCACAAGAGTGTGCAATAAACCAATGTGAATAATCGGATAAAAGCCTTGCAGACAGCAAATTAGCCTCTTTCCATGAAAGAGGCTAGTGCATAATTTAACTATTGCCAGACAGATTCAGGCAAAGTGGCCAAATATAGTGCTGGTTTGCCGTGGACATCCGAGGTAAACAGAATTTGTTTATCATCAGGTGTAAATGAAGGATGTGGATGCGTGACTTGGCGATCACCTTCAAAGACTTTCCACGAAGTATCGTGGCGAGCCACACGATGCTGAGTACCATTTTTCATGTTGAAAACATACAAGAACGGATCGTTTTCAATCTTGTATCCACTGTCGTCCTGGACGTCGACTGGCGCATCTGAACCATCACCAACCAACAAAGTACCGTCGTAGTTGCTCATCAAATGAGAACAAGCTGGCATCTTGGTTAATTGACGATTCTCCAGTGTTTCAGGGTCTACGCTGTAGATAAAGCGATCTGGGCTGCTTTTCAGGTAAGAAACATACACTAAGGCAGAACCATCTGGTACCCAGAATTCGTGGGTGCAGCTTTCGCCTTCCGCATGAGTCTTCACTTTACGCATGTTGCTGCCGTCTTCGTTGATCAACCACATACGGGCGTCAACCAAATCGTGCGGCCCTTCATGGCAGAATGCAACGGTATTATCGTCGTAAGGACGATAAATTGGGTGACCTAACCATTGATTTTCCTGCAAAATCACGGTTGATTCACCGGTTTTCAGATCAACACGCATGAGTCGGCAACACGGCTTAGTGAAGTAGAACTCGTGGAATTTTTTCCAGTCAGTCAGTGGCTGCCAATCTTCACGTTTTATCTCAATACCCACTAACTTCGTGCAATCAGAGTTGGCGACCCAAGTACCGTAACCGACCCATTCTTCTGGTACTTGATAAACGGCACGCTCTTCCAACGTATCAAGAGATACACGCATTAGATTGCGGCCATCTTTCACATAAAACAGTGCATCATCTTCAGGTGACAGGAAACCACCAAAGGTATTGTCGCCACGCCCTTCAGTCAACTGCGTTGCCACCTGCGTGTTCAGATCCAGCAAATAGTAGTTCCATGGGCCATCAAAAGCGCCACCGAACAACAACTTGCTGCCATCACGGGTGAAACACTTTTGATAGAAATAGTTACGGTGGCAAGTCACATCAGGAGGCGTCAGACGTGTCACTTGTGCACCGGTAGAGGCATCCTGATAAGTTTCAAATGTCAGGGGGATTTGTTTACCTTTGGCCATCCGGAAAGTCCTTAAATCGTCAGAGAATTAAAATTTTGCCCGCAGGCTAACCTGTTCGGCTAATACTATCTCATATTATAGAAACGATGTTTCATTTTTCCGTGATCGCAGTTCTATTTTTACTGATTATTGCAAATTACAGGTGTTATCATGCTGTTAATTTGCTAAGAGAGACAAAATATAACATTGATATTTGAAAATAGCTCTCTGGCGAGGATGCATTCATTCGCAATACTAGTTAGCATATGAATACTTCACTTAAGGCTATTTTATAGACGAATTCTTATGACTGCTCCTGTCGCCGACGGCTTGCCGGTTCCTCAGCGCTACGCCGCGATAGCCGTTATCGCTTTGGGCATCACCATTGCGGTTCTCGATGGTACTATCGCCAACGTCGCTTTGCCGACCATAGCCCGCGATCTCAACGCCAGCCCCGCTACATCCATATGGGTCGTCAATGCCTATCAACTAGCCATCACTATATCTTTGCTATCAATGGCCTCGCTGGGTGACATTATTGGCTACCGTCGTGTCTATCAAGCCGGTTTGCTGGTATTCAGTATTACGTCTCTGTTCTGCGCCCTTTCCGACTCATTATGGACGCTGACATTTGCCCGCGTGCTGCAAGGATTCGGTGCGGCTGCGTTAATGAGCGTCAATACCGCGTTGATTCGCATCATTTATCCACGCGCGCAGCTCGGGCGAGGTATTGGTATTAATTCGGTCATTGTGGCTGTCTCTGCCGCTGCAGGCCCTACTATTGCTTCTGCGGTGTTAGCCGTTGCCTCCTGGCAGTGGTTATTCGCCATTAACGTTCCCATTGGGCTGCTGGCGTGGGGGCTGGGGATGAAATACCTACCGGCAAATAATACGAAGAGCAATGGTAACCGCTTCGATTTCAATAGCTCTATTATGAATGCCCTGACATTTGGTTTGCTGATCATTGCCATTAGTGGCTTTGCTCAAGGCCAAAGTGCAACTGTGATTGCGGCTGAAATTATCGCACTACTGGTCATTGGCTTCTTCTTTGTTCGCCGCCAGCTCAGCCAACCGTTTCCGCTGTTGCCAGTTGATTTATTGCGCATTCCTATTTTCGCGCTTTCGATAGGCACCTCGATTTGTTCTTTTGCTGCCCAAATGTTGGCGATGGTGGCGCTCCCTTTCTTCTTACAAAGCGTGCTAGGACGTGATGAAGTCGCAACAGGTTTATTGCTGACCCCTTGGCCCTTAGCGACGATGGTTGTCGCACCTATCGCTGGGCGATTGGTTGAACGGTATCACGCAGGGTTATTGGGTGGGATTGGTTTGGCCGTTTTCGCCAGCGGTCTATTCCTGTTGGCCCTCTTGCCTCAAAATCCGACTGATTTGGACATTATCTGGCGCATGATGCTGTGCGGTGCCGGATTTGGATTGTTCCAGTCGCCAAACAACCACACGATAATCTCTGCCGCGCCACAAAACCGTAGTGGTGGTGCCAGCGGCATGTTAGGCACTGCCCGCTTACTGGGGCAAACCTCTGGAGCCGCATTGGTCGCATTAATGTTTAATCTCTTCTCAACAAATGGGACGCATGCATCACTCATTTTGGCAGGCTGTTTCGCCAGTATCGCCGCATTAGTCAGTCTATTACGCGTCAGTCAAAAGCGGAGTTAACACTGTTTTGGTGGCTTCGATAATAAAAAACCCCGCAAATGTTAGCGGGGTTTTTTAGGCAATTCAGGTGCTGACAGTTACTTCAGGTACTGACCAGAACGCAACGCTTCAATACGCTTATCCAATGGCGGATGCGACATAAACAATTCGCTGAAGGTTTTAGACTTCCCATTGATACAAAATGCCATTAGGTTGCCCGCTTCTTGTGGCTCATAGCTGGTTTTCAACCGCTGTAATGCCGCGATCATCTTTTCACGCCCAACCAGTTTTGCGGAGCCCGCATCAGCATGGAATTCACGATGACGTGAGAACCACATGGTGATAATGCTGGCGAGAATACCAAACACAAGTTCCAATACCATTGAAACGGCAAAGTAAACCATTGGGTTACCCGCGCTGCTCCCTTCATTATCACGATCACCTGAGAGGAATCCGGCTGCGACTTGCGCAATCAAACGTGAAATGAAGATCACAAATGTATTCACAATCCCTTGGATCAACGTCATGGTGACCATGTCACCATTTGCCACGTGGCTAATTTCATGCGCAATAACGGCCTCAGCCTCATCACGACTCATATTCTGCAATAGGCCAGTACTCACAGCCACCAGGGATGCATCACGACGTGCACCCGTTGCAAAGGCGTTGATGTCTGGCGCTTGATAAATGGCAACTTGCGGCATGGCAATACCTGCCTGCTGAGATTGCCGACGAACAGTTTCTAGCAACCAACGTTCTGTTTCATTACGTGGCTGTTCAATAACTTCACCACCGACTGAACGCAATGCCATCCATTTGGACATCAGCAACGAAACGAATGCGCCGCCGAAACCAAATAGGCCGGCCATGATCATCAGCCCCTGCACGCTGCTGGACTGAATACCTGTCAGGCTTAGCACCAACCCGAACACCAACATAACGGCCAAGTTGGTGAGAAGGAACAGAGCGATACGCATCATAAAAATTTATTTCCTTATTTATGTTGAATCGATAATTTTAATCAATCGACACTGTGTTGAGCCACATCAGTATTGGTCAACTTGGTCATGAATCAAATTGCCATAGACTTGAATGATGACTCAGCAATTAATCACTGAGATACGCTGATCGTATGGGCATCTGATAAATTTTCAAGGTTTGTTAAGTTCTAAGAGAGTAAATCAACACAACTTTACAAATTTGGATACTTTTCATTACATATTTTGCTACTTTTTCGACAATCGGTAGATCACGCGCCGAAAAGAAATAAAAAAAATCCGGGCTCTCTCGAACCCGGACTCATCAGAACCATCACAAAATTACTTTGCCGCGGTTGCTTTCGCCGCCGGTGTTGCCGGTTGAGTCTGCGGTTGCGCTTTCTCTGTATGGGCAAGATCCAAGGCAATATGGACCGTTTCATCAAGATAAGGGTCTGGCTCTTGATAGTCTTTTGGCAAATCATCCAATGACTTCAGTGGCTTTTTACCTTCACGTTTAAAGCGCTCGTTTAAGCGTTCTAAGCGTCTTGCATCGTCATCATGGTTCTCTTTTTCACGTTGAGCGTAATTGAGAGAGACAATGTTGCGCTTCTCTTTCAGCGCTTTATAACGTTCAATATCTTGCTGAATATGCTGGAATTCAGGGTCGGCAGCGATACGTGCCGTATGATTTTTTAGCAATTCAGGCTCAAACGGTTTCAAATCGCCCGTCTTGATGTAGCTGGCAGCATTAATGCTATCCCAAGGCAAAGCGTTATCTTCGAAGCTTTCGCCGGTTTCAGCCGGATCGACACCCGTTGGCATCACGATGTCAGGAGTAACCCCTTTACGCTGAGTACTGCCCCCATCTACCCGATAGAATTTCTGGATAGTGTATTGCAGTGACCCCAGTGCGGGCCATTCAGGGCGCAGCATCTGATCGTAAATACGATTCAGCGAGCGATACTGCTGAACGGTACCTTTACCAAAGGTCGGTTCACCGACAATCAGCGCGCGACCATAGTCTTGCATGGCAGCCGCGAAGATTTCAGAAGCCGAAGCACTATAGCGGTCAACCAAGACCACCAGCGGACCTTTGTAGTAAACAATGCCGTCAGTATCACTGTCTTCACGCACTTTGCCGTTATTATCCCGAACCTGAACGACAGGGCCACTTGGGATGAATAGACCGGAAAGCGACACAGCTTCGGTTAACGCCCCACCGCCATTGCTACGCAAGTCAATGATAATGCTACTGACATTCTCTTTTTCCAACTTCTGTAGCTGCACCTTAACGTCTTCAGTCAAGCCAACATAGAAGCCGGGAATGTCCAGAACGCCGACACGCTCTTTGCCGATGGTTTTCACCGACATTTTCACCGCACGGTCTTCCAGACGAATTCGCTCACGGGTCAGTGTGACTGTACGCGGTTTGGTCCCTTTACCCGCAGGTAAAATCTCCAACCGCACTTTACTGCCTTTTGGCCCTTTGATTAGCGCGACAACATCATCTAGACGCCAACCAATCACATCGACCATTGGTTTGCCCGCTTGACCCACACCAATCACCCGATCACCGACGGCGATAGTCTTACTTTTCGCTGCAGGGCCACCCGGTACCATGGAGTTGATTAAAGTGTAATCATCATCCATTTGCAGAACAGCACCGATACCTTCTAGTGACAGGCTCATTTCGGTATTGAACTGTTCGGTATTACGAGGAGACAGGTAGTTAGTATGAGGGTCAATCTCGTGAGCAAACGCATTCATAATCAGTTGGAAGACATCTTCGCTGTTACTTTGCGTCAAACGCTTAATCGCTGCTTGATAGCGTTTAGTCAGCGTTTCTTTGATTTCTTTATCCGTTTTACCGGTAAGCTTCAAATTAAGCTGATCGTACTTAACTTTTGCGTCCCAAAGCTTATTCAGCTCCGCTTCGCTGGTTGGCCAAGGCGCTTTACCACGATCAATATCAATCGTGTCATTGCCAGTAAAGACCATAGGACGGTCTAATACTGATAATGCATATTGATAGCGTTCAAAGCGACGTTTTTGCGCCAAATTGAATAACGCGAAAGGCGTGTCTAACTGGCCGGATTTTAACTCATCGTCCAGCGAATTTTTTTTATCCGCGAACTGGGCTACATCTGATGCTAACAACACGTTGTGGCTGTAATCCAACATGTTGAGAAAGCGATCAAATATTTTGGCTGAAAACTGATCGTCTAGCGCAAACTGGCGATAGTGAGAGCGAGTGAAGCGCGATGTTACGCGCTCACTCACGGTTGCATGCTCAGGTTCCTGACGCAGTTGAGGAATTTGGTCGATACGATACGTTGTCGTATCGGCCGCGTAACTCGCCCCCGCCAGTAACAAGCCTGCGATTGCTGTTAGTCTGACAAATTTGTTCATGCCTAGGTTGGCCTCCGTATCAGAACTGCAAGTGTTCTGCGCGTACAATCATCGCCAGACCGGAAGATAGCTGCACCCGTACGCCATCTTTAGCGATTTCTAATACGGTTGCATCCATCGCGCTCTTACCTGCTCTGACTTTGATTTCTTGACCAATTTGCAGTTTAGAGATATCTGTGACCGGCACAGGGCGTGGCTGGTTTTCCTCGGCCTGTTGACGAGGTGGCCGAGCCTGTTGTGGGCGAGGTGACTGACGAGGCTTGCGGTTTTCCACAGCAGCACCCGCTTCACGACGCGGCGCAGGTTTTTTACCTGCCGGACGTGGGCGACGTGGCGGCTCTGGAGTTTCACCCGCAGCAATGGCAGCTTCGCGCTTTTTAGCTTGTTGTTCAGCACGTTGTGCCTGAACACGGGCTTTCGCCTCTTCGAGCTGTTTGCGGGCATGTTCGACATGTTGCTCTTCCAGCACACCACAAGGGTTGCCGTCCAGATCAACACGTTCAGCACCGACTTTGACCCCATAAAGATAACGCCAGCTTGAGGTGTAGAGACGCAGCGCAGAACGCAATTGCGTTTTGCTTAAATTCTCTTCCCCCTGAACACGTTCGACCAGATCTTGAAAAATACCGATCTTAAGTGGACGTGCTTCGCCTTCGGCGGTGAAGCAAAGCGGGAACCGCTCAGCCAAAAAGGCTATGACTTCTTTACTACTGTTCAACTTAGGTTGATTTTCCATGAAATTTCCTGATTACAACGGGTTTGCCAACCAGCGCAGGCATGAACAGGCGTCATTATAATGACGCCATCAGCAATTGCCACGTTATCCGTATATCAACTTGCAGTCTGTGTGACATATTTCGCACTGTCGCAGAGTTCAAGATGCTCACAAAGCCGCGCCACAACTGAGGTTAAGCCCAATTCGTCATCTTCATCAAAACGATCATAAACAATGCTGTCGATATCCAAAACGCCGATAATTTCGCCCTTTACCACAATGGGGAGCACAATTTCAGCATTACTTGCAGCGTCACAAGCGATATGGCCAGGAAATGCATGCACATCTGCGACTCGCTGAACGCGATTTTCTGCCACAGCCGTTCCACATACACCTTTACCGATTGGAATACGCACACAGGCGATTTTCCCCTGAAATGGCCCAAGAACTAACTCTTTGCCATCAATCAAGTAAAAACCGGCCCAATTTAGCCCTTCTAAGCGCTCATACAGTAAAGCACTGACGTTCGCCAAGGTTGCAATAAAATGGGTTTCACCTGCAATCAGGGAACTCATGTCACGTTTTAATTCCGCGTAGAATTCTGCTTTTTTCATTTAATGACCGTTAGAAACCTAAGAATAGCCAGCGGAAATGATTATGCTTGGCTTATATAAAATAATCACTAAATGCCCTTTGCCACAAGGTTATTCAGCATTAACAAAGAAAATGAGTTATCAATATTGATGATTTGGCCCGTTTTGCCCCTTGTTTTGACTCATTGCTCTGCTAACATCCGCGCTATTCTTTATAAACCGGTGTCGGTGTTAGGGTCTTATATATGAAGGTACATGCCATTCAACGGCCGCTCTCCACCGCTCGGGTACAGCGATGCTGCGAATGCGATGCACTGTTTACGTTGCCGCCACTTAATGGCCTGCAAACAGCGTATTGTCCGCGTTGCAGTGCAAAGATTGCCAGCGGCCGCGATTGGTCACTGACACGTCTCACGGCTATGGCTGTCGCCATGCTTTTGCTCATGCCATTCGCGTTCACCGCGCCATTGATTTCTATTCGCCTGCTGGGTACACGAATTGATGCCAGTCTGCTAGAGGGTATCTGGCAAATGAGTCGTCAGGGCGACCCGATTACCGCCAGCATGGTGGCCTTCTGCATTCTCGGCGCACCCATCACCCTCACTGCATCCATTCTCTATCTGCGCATCGGCAGCCGGATTGGCATGAATCTACGCCCTGTCTTGCTGATGCTAGAACGACTCAAAGAGTGGGTCATGCTGGACATTTATCTCATCGGGATGGCCGTAGCCTGTATCAAGGTCAAGGAATACGCTGATGTGATGCCTGGTGGTGGATTGATAGCGTATTTAGCACTCACCTTGCTGAGTATTTTGACACTGGTGCACCTGAATCTGGAACAGCTATGGGAGCGGTTCTATCCACAAGAGCAGCCCCCAGGCCCACGAGAAACATTACGCATCTGCTTATCATGCCATTACACCGGTCATCCTGACGAACAAGGCCGTTGCCCACGTTGCCATACCCCGTTACGCCATCGCCGACGCCACAGCATTCAAAAAACTTGGGCGGCGCTAATCGCCTCGATAGTGCTGCTGTTGCCTGCTAACCTATTACCTATATCAATTGTTTATGCCAACGGTACGCGCATGGAAGATACTATTTTCTCCGGCGTCGTTTCTTTGGCTTCATCGGGCAATCTGCCCATCGCCGCTGTGGTCTTTATTGCCAGTGTGCTGGTGCCATTTACCAAAATCATTGTTCTCATCACATTACTGCTGAGTATTCATTTCAAGACACAGCACAGTTTAAAAACCCGTATGCGCTTGCTACGGCTGATTACTTGGATTGGCCGATGGTCGATGCTGGATCTCTTTGTTATTGCGTTAATGATGTCGCTGATTAATCGCGATCAGCTCCTTTCCTTCACTATGGGGCCAGCAGCCTTTTATTTTGGGTCTGCGGTCATTTTGACTATTCTTGCTGTCGAATGGCTAGATAGCCGATTGATTTGGGATGCACATGCAACAGGAAACGCCGAGTACACCGACTGAGGCACAAGTTAAACATAAACGCCGGATATCGCCTTTCTGGTTGCTGCCCTTTATTGCCCTACTGATTGCGGGTTGGCTGGTTTATAACAACTGGCAAGAGCGTGGCACAGAAGTCACCATTGATTTCCAATCTGCTGCTGGCATTGTGGCGGGTCGCACTCCCATTCGTTATCAAGGTGTCGAGGTAGGGATGGTGCAATCCATTAGTCTCGATGATGACCTACGCAATATTAAAGTCACCGCCAGCATCAAGAATGATATGGAAGACTCGCTGCGCGAAGGTACGCAGTTTTGGCTTGTCACACCGAAAGCCTCTTTGGCCGGTGTTTCTGGCTTAGATGCGTTAGTCGGTGGGAATTATATCGGGATGATGCCGGGCGAAGGTAAACCGCAAAGCCACTTTACAGCACTGGATACCCAACCTAAATTCCGCATGAATACCGGTGAGTTGATGGTTCATCTCCATGCCCCTGATTTAGGTTCACTCAATAACGGCTCACTGGTTTATTACCGTAAAATTCCGGTGGGTAAGGTTTACGATTACAATATTGCCCCCGATAACAACGGCGTAGTGATTGATGTCCTGATCGATCGTCGCTTCGCCAAGTTGGTCAAAAACGATACGCGCTTCTGGAATGTCTCCGGCTTTAAAGGTGATTTCAGCCTCAGTGGCGCATCGGTTCAAATGGAAAGTCTGGCGGCACTGGTCAATGGTGCGATTGCCTTTGACTCACCGCAAAACAGCCAAGATGCAAAACCAGACCAGCCATTCCAGCTTTATCCTGATTTAGCACACAGCCAACGTGGCGTGGCAGTTACCTTAGACCTTCCCAGTGGAAACAGTCTAAGTGAGGGGCGAACACCGCTGATTTATCAAGGCTTACAAGTGGGTACGTTAACTAAAATGACGCTTCAACCGGACAGCAAAGTCACCGGTGAGCTGACCATTGACCCTTCCGTGGTCGATTTGATGCGAACCGGTAGCCGCATCGAAATGAACAGCCCGCGGATTAGTCTGAATGATGCCAAACTCAGTGAGTTGTTGACCGGTAATACTCTCGAACTTATTCCCGGTGAAGGTGAGCCGCAAAAACACTTTACCGTGCTGCCGAGCAGTAAAAGCCTTTTACAGCAACCCAATGTGCTAGAGCTGCAACTCACTGCGCCACAAAGTTATGGCATTGATGTCGGGCAACCCATTTCACTGCATGGCATTAAAATTGGTCAAATTCTGACGCGCGAGCTATCGGCTACGGGCGTTGATTTCACTGCCGCGATTGAAGCGAAATACCGAGATCTTGTGCATAAAGACACGAAATTTGTGGTGAACAGCCGCCTTGATGTGAAATTCGGCATTGATGGCATCGACATTCAAGGCGCCAGCGCGCAAGAGTGGATTGATGGCGGCATCCTGATACTTCCAGGAGGAAAAGGCGAGCCGCTGAATAAGTATCCCCTGTATAGCAGCATTGCTAAGGCGACTGACGGCATTTTGGGTAACGCCCCTGCCACCACCCTGACATTAACAGCTAACAGTTTGCCTGATGTCCAGACCGGTTCCGTCGTGCTGTATCGCAAGTTTCAGGTGGGCGAGATTACCGATATCAGACCAAAAGCCAATGAGTTTGAAGTAGATGTTTACATTCAGCCCGCGTATCGCAAGCTACTCACTGATAAGAGTATCTTCTGGGCTGAAGGGGGGGCAAAAGTGCAACTGAACGGCAGCGGTTTGACTGTACAAGCATCGCCACTCAATAGAGCACTCAAGGGTGCCATCAGCTTTGATAATCTCGAGGGGGTCACGTTGGATAAAGGGGCTAAACGCACCCTTTATAGTAACGAAACCGCCGCGCGAGCCGTCGGTAGCCAGATTACATTACGTACCTTTGATGCAAGCAAACTGGCTGCGGGCATGCCTATTCGTTATCTGGGTATCAATATAGGTCAGGTTGAGTCGCTCAAACTGATACCGGAACGCAATGAGGTCTTGGCAAAAGCCGTGCTCTATCCTGAATATGTGCAGAACTTCGCCCGTGCCGGTAGTCGCTTCGCCATTGTCTCGCCGGAGATCTCCGCCGCAGGGGTGAATAATCTCGATACCCTGTTCCAGCCCTACATCAATGTGGAACCGGGTAAAGGCAACACTTTGCGTACCTTTGAGCTACAAACCGCGACCATCACCGATTCGCGTTATCTCGATGGCTTGAGCATTATTCTTGATACGGCAGAAGCGGGATCGTTGCAGGTTGGCACACCAGTGTTATTCCGTGGGTTGGAAGTCGGCACAGTGACAGGGTTCAATTTAGGGGCGATGTCTGATCGGGTGCAAGTTTCTCTGCGCATTAGCCAGAAGTTCCAGCAGTTGGTGCGCCAAAATACGGTCTTCTGGCTGGCATCAGGCTATAACCTTGAATTTGGCTTAACGGGTGGTGTCGTGAAAAGTGGCACCTTCCAGCAATTCATTCGAGGCGGTATTGCCTTCGCAACGCCACCTACCACGCCTCTGGCACCGAAAGCCAACGTCAATCAACACTTCTTGCTTAACCCCGAAGAGCCGAAAGATTGGCGAAATTGGGGCACCGCAATCCCACGTTATTAAAGCGAATTCAGGGCAGTTGGCGTTTAACTGCCCTGAACGTTTTTGTCGCAGACCTCTAGCACGCATTGCCGCAACCAGCGATGCGCCAGATCGGCATCCATTCGCGGATGCCATAACATTGACACAGTAATTTTCGGTACAGCTATCGGTAATGGGAAGCTGTACATTCCTTGACGTAAATTCAAGCTGTGGCGTTCAGGTACTGTCGCGACCCAATCTGAACCTTTCGCCAATGCCAATGCCGCCGATATCCCATCAACCGAGGCCACCACCTTGCGCGCCAATGCCAGTAACTGCAACGCGTTATCAACTCCGCCTTTGTGGCCCTGACGCCGCGAAATCATAATATGGCCCTGAGTAGCGTAACGATCAGCCGTTATTTCTCCGTCACTCAAATGATGTCCAGCCCGCACAACACCAATAAAATGGTCGCTAAATAATGCCCGACTGCGTAATTCAGGGCTGGCCGATTCCCCCACCACACCGGTCTCCAAATCCACCACACCATCGCGAAGTAATGTACTGTCTTTATTCAGTTTTTGAATAAATCGCAACTGCACACTAGGGGCTTCTAGGTGTATCCGCTTAAGCAAGGCCGCACCGAAATTTTCAACAAAGCCATCACTGGTGCGCAGCGTAAACACACGGTCTAACTGCGCCAGATTCAATTTCTCGGCGGGACGCAAAACGGATGTTGCATCCTGAACCAATTGGCTCACTTGTTCACGCAATTCAAGCGCTCTTGGGGTGGGGACTAAGGATCGCCCCGCCCTGACCAGCAAGGGGTCACCCGTCGTTTGGCGCAATCGAGCCAATGATCGACTCATCGCCGAAGGGCTTAGCCCCAATCGGTGAGCCGCACGGGCCACGCTGCCTTCTGCAAGCAACACATTCAGTGTCATTAATAAATTCAGATCAGGTTTTGTCATTCATTCACTCTAGCACAACGACGTATGACATAGCGTCAAATGCACTAATAAGCTGTATCTCATGCGTCTTCCGCCGTATTACACAATGAAATACGCTTTTGGTTTCTTCCTTCAGGTACAAATACCCAAATGAAAAATGATACCAACAGCATTGATATAACCATTATCGATAACATCCAATCACGAAAAGTCATGCTCAGCCTCTCACTACCGATGCTACTTTCGTCACTAGCGACCAGCATTGCCAATGTGGGATTACCGACGCTAACGCGGGTATTCAATGCTTCATTTCAATCAGCACAATGGGTGGTTTTGGCCTATTTGCTGGCCATTACCACTTCGGCCATCAGCATTGGGCGAATGGGCGATCTCATCGATAAGCGCTTCTTGCTGAAAGCCGGGATCGGGTTATTTACGCTCGCCTCGCTAGGGTGTGCGCTGGCCCCCTGTATCGAAGTGTTAATTGCTGCCCGCGTGTTACAAGGGTTAGGGGCCGCCACCATGATGACGCTCTCGCTGGCATTAGTTGGAGAAACCATCAGTCAGGCGAAAACAGGGCGCGCGATGGGGATGCTCGGTACCCTTTCGGCTATCGGCACGGCTCTGGGGCCATCACTCGGCGGCTTGCTCATTGCCGGATTTGGCTGGCCCGCCATGTTCTTGATCATGATCCCATTTGGGCTAATGGCGTGGTTGCTAGTTTCCCACCATCTCCCCCTCCCTGTCTCGGAACCTAAAAACCGTCTGCCCTCTGGCGGTTTCGACCCACTCGGCATGCTGTTATTAGGACTGACATTGGCCCTTTATGCACTTGCCATGACACTCGGGCACGGCACGTTCAGCGCGCTCAATGGGATGCTCTTATTCGGTTCGGTCATCGGCACCGCCTTATTTGTCTGGGCTGAAAAAAACGTGGCATATCCGATAATTCAACTTCCATTGTTACGCCATTCTGGCTTACGTGGTGGGCTGATCATGAGTACGTTGGTCGCCACAATGATGATGGCCACCTTGGTCGTTGGTCCATTCTACCTTTCGCAAGCGTTGAATTTGCTGGCTCAATGGGTTGGGTTGGCCATGTCAGTTGGCCCTGCGGTCGCGGCATTTTGCGGTGTGCCCGCTGGCTATCTGGTAGATAAATGGGGGGCGAGAGTCATGGTCATCGCGGGATTATCTGCGCTCACGCTTGGGGCGGGTATTTTGACATTAGTATCAACGACTGCGGGGGTCTTGGCCTACGTCGCGCCAGTCAGTCTGATGACCGCAGGCTACGCTATTTTCCAAACAGCAAACAATACACTGATGATGACCGAGGTCCGAGCCGATCAACGAGGCGTCGTTTCCGGCATGCTAAACCTTGCGCGTAACCTTGGTTTGATTACGGGCGCAGCTGTCATGGGCGCTATTTTCGCGTTTACCAGCTCATCTCGGAACATTCAGCAGGCGACCGCCAGTGCCATCAGTGGCGGTATGCAAGCTACTTATACCATCGTCATGTTATTGGGGGTTGCCGCCCTGTGGATTGCCATCAGATATTCAAAAAGCAAATTTAACCATTAAGCGAAGATCCAAAACTTAACCCCAGTAATTATTATTCAGCTGAATTGATTCAAGCGTTTATATTACCGCCAAAAACATCAATTTATCTTCTCTATAAGCAGTAAAGGATTTCTGCATTATTTCCAGCCCAATAGGAAATAAATGATAAAAATGAGATTGACAAGCCCTTTTTTGATTAATTTTAAACACTTTCCGAATCTTACTGCTATTAATTAAATGTCTAGAGTTCGTCATGTTTAATAAGCATACATCAGTTGTGCTACGTTATTGGCTCAACACTTCTTCTAGATAGTCTGGCTGTAAATTATATGATTAAGGAAGAAACAATGAAGAAACCCTTACTTATTATTGGTGCGATGGTCGTTTTACAGTCAGCTCCACCAGCAGAGAGTGCAGGTACGATAACAGGCACCTTAGGGGTGTCTCTTACCATCATTACTGGATGTTATATCAATGATGGGACTGCGCCAGGTGGGTTAACGAATCTCGGCACAGTTAACTTCGGTTCAGTGCCCAGCCTAAATGTTCGCATCCGAGCCCCTTATACCAATACGGCCAGTGGCACACTGAACTTATACTGTAGTGCGGGTACGGCCTACAGTATTGGTATAGATAACGGAACTCATGTTTCTAGTGGCCAACGTCGCATGGCGGGTGGAACATCAGAGTTTGTTAATTACAACCTGTTTAATGACAGCGCTTATACCGTACCTTGGGGAACATCCGGGGCTGGCCTGCTGACAGGTACGGCAACCGCAATAGCCACCCCTATTCCACTGGCTATTTATACCGAGGTTCCCGCACAGACAACGCCGAGTGTTAGTACCTATACCGACACAGTCAATGTGACTGTCACTTGGTAAAGGAGAATGACACCAAGTCGCAATCCGGATAACTCGCTGCCAATTTGCAAAAGAATGGCATTTTTAGGGCTAGCCTTCAGTTTGTTATTGCTGCGGGTATATCCGGTTCATGCCGTATCCAAAACCGCCAATATCACGGTCACCGCCACTTTAGTGCCAACCTGCATTGCTGGCACGCTGGTTGGGGGTGTCACTAGCTTTGGCAATTTGAGTTTTGGCTCCGTTAGTGTTCTCAATCTTCCAATTTCAGTGACCGGACAAACCAATAATGGGGCCATTTCTGTTCAATGCAGCAATAAAACCAGCTTTTCCGTGTTACTCAATGGCGGGCAAAGCGGCAATGTCAGTAGCCGCTACCTGATGGGCGGGCCAAGTAACCAGCATGTGAATTACAACCTGTATACCGATGCAGCTCATAGCCAAGTTTGGAATAACACTGTGGGCGTTTCACAAATTGCCACGGGTCTACCTGTATCTCTCATTGTCTATGGACTGATACCGGCGCAAAGCACACCCGCGGCAGGTGTTTATACCGATACCGTTCAAGTCACCATTAATTGGTAGGGAGGTAAAGATATGACATACAAATGTTTCCTCCCCACCATCGCGAAGATTCTGGCGCTTATCTTAATCAGCCTGTCTATTGCGAGTAGCCACAGCGAAACCCTTAATAGTCCTTTTGCCGTTAGAGCCACCATTTTGTCGGGTTGCATTCTCGGCAGCGGGACAACCGACACCACAAACTTTGGTTCGCTCAACTTCGGCAACGTCTCTTCATTGGCAACGGCCATTAACGTCGCCTCCAGTCAGAATGCTGGCTCCATTGTCATTCAATGCAGCGGCACGCCTAACATTACGCTAGCCCTCAATAGTGGCGCTAATGTCACAGGCAGTATTTCATCCGGTAGGCGGCTACTCAACAGCACCACCGGTGAGTACCTGCTGTATCAGATTTTTCAGGACAGCGCTCGCAGCATCATTTGGGGAAATGGCAGTAATGGCGGCACGACAAAGATCATTACGGGCAATAGCCAACTGCAACAAATTATTTTATATGCACAGCTTTTTGCCAGTAGCACGCTGCCTACAGCGGGAACTTATACAGATACATTATTAGTTACCGCCACTTATTAGGCGGTCATGACCTTTTCTTAAAATGGCACGATGCCAAGGAGTCACCATGACAAAATTAACGTTACTCTCATCGGTGTTTGCATTAGCCAGTGCGCTTGTTTCTCAGCCACTTTATGCGGCAGCCTCTGTGCTGATCTGGCCGATTGATCCGGTGATAGGCAGTGATGAAAAAGCCACCGCACTCTGGTTGGAAAACAAAGATAGCCAACCAGTTTACTTACAAGTCAGAGTACTCGAATGGCAGCAAAAAGCAGGAAAAGACGATTACAACAGCCAAACAAGTATCCTTGCCAGCCCACCGGTCGCGACGATTTTGCCGGGTAAACGCCAACTCATCCGCTTGATTAAAAATACTCAGGTGCCTGCGGGGCAAGAGCAGGCCTTCCGGATATTGATTGATGAAATCCCACGTAAAGATCCTAACGAAGACGCCCCGACACCGTCGTTGAATATGGGGTTGAAATTCCAGATGCGTTATTCCATCCCACTGTTTATCTATGGCGCAGGCTTGAAGCCTGAAAATGCCAATAACCCAGAAACGTTTTTCCCACTGAATCTGAGCTACCGGCTTATCAAAGATAGCGGTGAACAATGGCTATCGATTCGTAATCAGGGTCATACCCATGCCCGAATTTCTCAAGTCAGCTTACAAAATAAGGCGATCAATAATGGCTTGATGGGATATGTATTACCCGGCAATGAAATGCGTTTCTCTGTACCGAAAACAGCTAATGAGGGGCAATTAACCGCTCTGGTGAACAGTAATACCAAGCCCATCGTTATCCCACGTCAGTAAATGCATCTGAATATCAGGAGGCAAGGGATTTATGCGCCGAGGTGGCATTGAGAGACAGGCATAACAGCAAATACGTTAGGGTTTGGGATGATGATCAAATTGAGGCTTTCGCCATTATTGGCATTGATGTATGGCTCAATGATATTCCCTGTTTTTATACCATTAATGGTAAGAGGGGATGATTTACCGCCACCGCCCTCAGCAGCCGTGATGCCCGACACCACACTTTATCTTGAGCTCGTGGTCAATGGTCGTCACTTCGGTGAAGCGGTGCCCGTGGTGTTTCGTGGTGGACATTATTACCTTACCCCAGAACAGCTTAAAGCCGTTGGTTTACCTATTCCGGAAGGCGTCGTCAATGCACCAGATACCAATAGATCTGAAATCGCTGTCGATGGGATGGATAAAGTGAAGGTCACCTATCAAGGTAATAGCCAGAGATTACTCATAGATGTCCCGAGTGAATGGCTTCCTCAGCAGCAGATTAGCGCTGCCGCAACAGATGATTATAATTTGGCGAAAAGCAGCCTCGGACTGTTATTCAACTACGATGTCTACGCCAGTCAAGGTAACAACAGCAATTCACCCAGTAACGTTTCCGCCTGGACAGAACAACGTCTATTTGACCGTTTCGGCGTGTTCAGTAATACCGGTGTTTATCGCTCCAGTTTGACCGATACCAATGACATTACTGTTGAAAAAGGTTATGTCCGCTATGACACTCAGTGGCGCTTTAACGATGAAAACCACCTACTGAGCTATATGGCTGGAGATTTGATCACCGGTTCCCTCGCATGGAGCAGCTCAGTACGTATTGGCGGTTTACAGCTATCGCGCAACTTTACCATTCGTCCAGACTTGGTGACTTATCCACTACCCCAGTTCGCGGGTCAAGCGGCTATTCCCAGCACCGTTGACCTCTATATTGATAACTTTCGCACGCAATCCGCGACAGTGAATCCCGGCCCTTTTGTGATTGATAATGGCCCCAGAATTAATGGGGCAGGACAAGCCACAGTGGTCACTACTGATGCCTTAGGTCGGCAAGTGAGTACCTCAGTTCCATTCTATGTTGCCAGTGAGTTGTTAAAACCCGGCCTATGGGATTTCAGTATTTCAAGTGGCGTGCTTCGCCAAAACTATGGCATTCGTTCTAGCGACTATGGTGATGCAGTTGCCAGTGGTGTGGTTCGATATGGTGCCACGCCTTGGTTGACGCTAGAGGGCCGAGCAGATATCGCCAAACAACTGCATGTTGCGGGTGGCGGGATGGGCTTGCGCGTTGGAAATTACGGTGTGCTAAACGGCGCGTATACCCTGAGTCAGGCAGGTGATGAGGTTTTTGGCAGTGGGATCGCACCGACTGAATTCAACACGGATATCACACAATCGACCACGACAACCCGTTATGGCGGGCACGGTAATCAGAAGTCAATTGGCTACACTTACAGTAATAATATTTTCAGTCTGAATGCCCAACGCATCATGCGCAGCAGTAATTATGGCGATTTGGCAAATTACAAAAGTGAATATCGTCAGAGTCTCCGTACTGATCAAATTACCGCCAGTGTCGGATTGGGGACTTATGGTTCCATCGGAACAGGCTATTTTGATGTTCGGGACGCATTTGGGGAACGAACTCGCTTAGTCAACGTCAGCTATAACACCTCGTTATGGGGGAATACCAGCTTTTATCTTTCGGTCAATCGTGAACTTGGCAGCAACGGTTATAACGCCCAGATGGTCTTTAGTATTCCACTGGGTGAATGGGGTGCGGGCAGTGTCAGTAGCGTACGTGATACGGATAATAACTGGAGCCAAAGGGTCAACTACAGCCGCGCCACACCGACTGATGGCGGATTTGGTTGGAACATGGCGTATGCCAATGGTTCAGGAACGAATAGCAGCTACCAGCAAGCTGATTTGATTTGGCGTACCCGAGCCATGGAAAGCCGAGTGGGGGTTTATGGCGGCGAAGGTGATTATCGGACTTGGGGTGAAGTCAGCGGTTCATTGGTGATGATGAATCGCGGAATTTATGCCAGTAATACCATCAATGATGCGTTCGCTTTAGTCTCTACCCACGGTTTTGGTCAAATCCCAGTCAGTTATGAAAATCAGCTTATCGGGTCAACGAATAACGATGGCTATTTACTTATTCCCAATGTGACGTCCTATTATCAGGCGAAGTTCCAAATTGACCCGATGAGTTTACCCGCAGACATATCCATGCCAGAAGTTGAACGCCGCCTGGCGATCAGCGAGCGCAGTGGTTATTTAATTGACTTCCCGCTCGAACAAATTACCGCCGCAACACTGCATATTATCGATTCATCAGGTAAAGATTTACCTAAAGGTAGCCCAATACTGTCCTCTGCTCATAAAACCATTAGCTATGTTGGCTGGGATGGGATCGCTTATATCGAACAGGTACAGCCGCAAAATACGCTGGAAATAATACGGGCAGACGACGGGGCTCATTGTTCAGTGCAATTCACGCTGAAGAACAGCAAAGGCATACAAAATATCGGTACCTTAATCTGCCGATAGTGGAATACATGGAGAGAACATGACGCACGGTAAGATCAATAAAGCCCATTCCCAGCCACTGGGTAATATCGTCACGATACTGAACTTACTGTCGCGATTATTACTCGCAGTGGGATTACTCTATGGTTTGTTGGCCTCTTCAGCATGGGCAGATTCTTGTACTTTCACTCCAGCCGCTGTCACACTCCCACCCAGTTCCTCGGTGGCGACGAATACCACGACAGTCAATGCTCAGGGAAATACCCCGATGGCATGTTCTGGCCTTGGTGTCAGCTTATTATCGACCTACTCTCTCTCCGCCAAAATAAGTAGCACGACGAATAATCTCAATCTGAAAAATGCGGCAGGAGACCTGATCCCCTACTCTATTTATCGCAACGGTACCTTTAGCCCCGCGCTGGGGATCAATGGCATATTGGACTACAGCAGCGCAAATTTGTTGGTGATTGGCCTAACAGGCATCACGGCAAATCTACCCATCTATATCCGTACCGGCACCAATGGTGCAATAAATGTCAATATCAGCGCTGGCACTTATACTGATGTCATCAATCTGGCGTGGACCTACAATATTTGTAAGGTCGCTGCTCTAGGGGCTTGTGTTGGTGGCTATTGGACTGGCACCGGAACAGGCACTGACGTATCCACGGTGACCGTCACGTTAGTGGTCAGTAAAGATTGCGCCATCAACAGTGCTCAAGATGTCAATTTTGGCAGTTTCGCCTTAGTCGGCCAATTTAACGCTATCAGCCAAAACATTACCCTCACCTGCACCAAAGGTTCTACATTCAATACCTACGTCACCACGGGGAATAATCCGGTCACCAATTGGCAGCAAATGAAACTGACCTCATCAACGGCCACCGACTATTTACAGTATCAACTGTATCAAGGCGCTTCAGGCTCTACACTTTGGAATTCAACTTCGATGCAGCCGGGAACCGGCACCGGTGCTCAGCAGCAAGTCCCCTTTCATGCGGTTATCAACCCCAATCAGAATCAACGCACACCAGGAGACTACAAAGATGACGTCAGTCTGGTACTTGTCTATTAATGATTCGAAATGGCCAGATAACCTATTTATCAATTTGTTGCCGTTACCATCTATGCGCTAATTTATGTATTTAAAGACAAAAATAATTTGTAGATAAGAATATTCCGATTGAGCTGTACTAAATCTGTCCCTGTTATACAATCTGCGGGCTTAAATAGTAGCCGACATATTTCTCGTAAAGGAAATCCGCGATTAACAGGAGTGGACCTCATGACTGATTACAATAATCGGGATAATTCAGCAGACATTAGTCTGTTAAATGAAATGAACAGCTTACGGGATATCATCGAAAACAACTCAGACTGGTTCTGGGAAGTTGATGCGACCGGCCGTTATACGTTTTCATCCGCAAAATCCATCGAGCTCCTTGGCCGCCACCCTGATGAAGTCATTGGTAAAACGCCTTTTGATTTCATGCCACAGGATGAAGCAAATCGGGTAGGCAAAATATTTGCTGAGATCGCAGCAGCTCGGATCCCATTTGCCGGCCTACAGAATCGTAATATCCGCGCCGACGGCAGTGAAGTTTTATTGGAAACCAGTGGCATCCCACTGTTTGGTGACAATGGCGAGTTCAAAGGCTATCGCGGCATCGATCGTAATCTGAGTAATTTGCCTTATGACGCCGATAAGCGTTTGTCTGAGTTGGAGTCTATTTATTCCAATGCCCCCGCAGGCCTGTGCTTTATCGATACAGCCCTGCGTTATCTGACAGTAAACGATTACCTTGCGACGTTATTGGGTAAAAATACCGTCGAGGTTAATGGCCGCAAAGTCGCGGACTTCTTACCGAGTATTACGCCAATACTGCAAAGTGCTCTACTCAAAGCGTATTGCAACGAAAGCATTCCCGATGCTGAATTTCAAATGCCCGATAAGCAGCGAACCTTTTTCATGCGGATCAATGCTGCCCGCTACCCGAGCGGTCAAGTCAGTGGTCTGTCCGTTGCGATGATCGACATTTCTCCGTTGAAAGAAATGGAAGAGAAACTGCGCAAAAGTAAGCAGCATTATCGCAACATGGTCGAACTGAACCCACAGATTCCTTGGACCGCATCTCCTGATGGGATGATCACCGATGTCAGTTCCCGCTTTGAAAAAATCACCGGTTTAACCCGAGATGAAGCACTGGCTGATAAGTGGCTGCGAACTATTCATGCCGAAGATCGCCACCCGACACTGGTTAGCTGGGAACATTCACTCCAAACGAAAACACCGCTAGATGTTGAAATTCGCTTTTGTCATGTTGAGAAAGGCTGGAACTGGATGCGTATCCGCGCCTTCCCTAGCGTAGATGAGGATGGCAATGTGATGTGCTGGTACGGCACAGCGGAAGATATCCATGAACGAAAGTTACTGGAACTGAAACTGGTTAAGGCTAATCGCCGACTGGAAATTCAAGCCAGAACCGATTCACTTACCAAGCTACCGAATCGTCGTGAATTCAAGAAAGTTTTAGCCCATGAATTTATGCGCGCTAAACGTTCTAATTCTCCTTTGTCGATTCTTATGATTGATATCGATTATTTCAAGAATTTCAATGACTGTTATGGCCATATCTCCGGCGATGCTTGCCTAAGATTAGTCGCTCGTACATTACGAAAATCATTAAAGCGCACCACAGATATCGTTGCTCGCTACGGTGGCGAAGAGTTCGCCGCGATTTTGCCTGACACGGATCAAGAAGGGGCTATTTTGGTCGCTGAGCATATTTTGCAATCCATCCGAGCGATGGGCATTAAACATAGCGACAGTAAATTTCGAAAAGTCACCATCAGCCTTGGTGTGACCATCTATCGTGCTCACCAACACGCTAGCATCGTAGATCAGGCAGATTTAATGCTAGCCGCGGATCAAGCGCTCTATTACTCGAAAAAGAATGGTCGTAACCAATTTAATCTGGCCCAACTTCCGTGTTAACAAATTGCTGCATTTTTTAGCCGTTCCTGATGGCACTTTTCTTTAGCTCAGCTATTCTCAATAAAGTGCCAATCTGGTCATACCTCAGACCACTCAATAAAAAAGGAACTGTTATGGTAAAAACTGTGGTGAAAATCAGAAGTTTCGAAGTTGATGACGCTGTCTTAGCTGCACCGCTGGAGAAAAGCGAGAATATACTGAGTATTCCCTGCAAATCGGATCCTGACTTGTGCATGCAGCTTGACGGGTGGGATGAGCATACCAGTATTCCCGCAACATTAGATGGCAATGATAGGCTACTTTATAAGCAGCATTATGATCAAAATCAGGATGCTTGGATCATGAAGGTAACTTAATGATAACAATAAGAAGATCCGTCAACCTATAGCGCAAACTAATGAGAGACGGAATCTTCCTTTGCCAATTGACAGGGCTAGCAGGCCAATGACTCATGAGTCAAACGCACCCGTTAGAATTTCTCTAGCAACTTAAACCGCATGCAAATCAGCATCATATCTGGTGAGAACATATCGTATTCCTCAAAGAAACGCTGCTGTGTTTTACGCCAGTAAGTTAGCGTTCGATCGCCCTCTCCTTCAGCCAAAGCATGTGCTTCATCCACCTGATCGAACGTTTTCAGTTCTACGTCGGTAAGTTCGACAGCACAGACCGGTTCATTTCGACCATTAACCACCACAAAGACATCGCCCACCTGTGGAACACCTTCGTCGTCTAAAGACGCGCAAGTCGCGGTCTTAGTACCGTCCAACACTAATGCTAATACATCATCAGCCACTTGCTCGGTATCACCAAAAGCCCAACGTTCAGCATCTTGATATTTTTGTGGGATTGTCGCCATAGTTTCATTGTTCCTATTCGTTATCTTTTTGACGCAACGCATTTTACACTTATCAATGCGAACTATCGCTCGCATCAGCATAAATTTTCGCTACTATAACTGAGTTGCGGTAGACAAATAAATCCCGCAGAAAGGGGTTTTACCAAACCATCATTCTGAGATCAAATAAGGACCCGAGAGTGACTAAGCGCTTTCATGCTAAACATTGGAAAATGTTTGTGGTTTTATTATGTATCTGTGGCGCACTCATGTTACTGCGGTGGGCATCGATGATCTTTGGCTGATGACCGTCAGTTATGCTTATCTTTAGGTAAAAATAAACAGCCACACCTCGGGCAGACTAATGCCGTATTTTTCTGCACCTTTTCTGAGCTTTGCTCAGAAGCGTTGTTGCAGTCAGGGCATTTAATTTTCACATTACTGCTGCTGACCAGCCTTTTGATGCTATCAAACAATGACATTTGTTCACCTCTCCGTTGTGTAACCTTGCTAGTTTAGGTTAACTCACGGTAATAAACCGTGGGGGAGTCATCGTTTACTCACATTAGCTATACCAAGCGTGCCATTTTATGGCTGATTTTCACTAGGGCGTATTATTAGGCAAGAGAGTATTGGTTGGTGAAATAAATGTCAGGAGAGAAACAGGCAGTTGTAGAATTAGTGAGAGAGAACACATTCACCACGCAGCATGGCGTGCATGCTTGGCGTAGTGAAGTGGTAAGTCGATCATAGATAACTGTTCAGCGGGGATCAGTGGTTCCATAACTCTTGGATCAACCCTCTGACGCGAACCTTGGAAGCTCCCGCGACCAAGCTGATAATACGGTTAGCACTCAACGTTGAAACATCAGTATTCCATTCATCAAAAGAGTGATCGGCATAACTATCGTTGAAGACCTTTTTTATCGAGGATTCAGCTTCAGACATCTCACTGAAACTCTTAGCGTTTATTAAGCACTGAGCAATGATTGAGACTTTTTTCATGTTTTATCCTTGATTATCGGCCGCATAGTGTAGCACAATCACCACCTCACTGCTCATATGCTGCTTAAATTGTTTTCATTTCCATCTAACCGATTGATAAAACATCAAATTCAGTAAAACTCATTCAACGTATTTCCCTTCATTTCACGTCTACTTCTATCTCCTATTCATTTCTACACGATTAATATCTGTCTTGCTCACAACATTCCCGCGCTATTTCACAACATCATTTCGCCATTGGGGGTCCTTCCCCACATGTGATGCTTGGCCTACTTCTGCGATAACGCTCGCCACTGTTGCACTGATGGCCGCCGCCACTGATAACTTGCATACTGCTGAAGATAATCAGGCAGTGGATCGCCATTCAAGACTAATCGGTTAAGCATCAGAGCAAGATCAGTATCAGCAATGCACCACTCATTAAACAGATATTTTCTGCCATCTGACAATAAGGGTTCTAGCCCCGAAATCAACTTACTGGCAGCTTGTAAGCCACTCTCAGATAAAGGGGGTAACTTCAATCCAGCAAAAACGACTTCTGTTGGGCGCTCAGTTCGAATGGGCATAAAATCACTGCGCAACCACGCTTGTATCTCCCGCGCCCGAGCTCGTTCCTGTCTATCTTGCGGATAAATACTGGCGTAATCCGGCGAGGGGAAACGGTCTTCTAAGTACTCAGCGATTGCCGAAGATTCTGACAGTTGAAAATCATCAATGACCAATGTCGGCACACGTTGCGTCGTGGACAACCGAGCATAAGCTGGCTGCATATGCTCCCCTGTGGACAAATTAATAGTGCTTAAAGTGAAAGGAAGTGCTTTTTCTGTTAGTGCAACAAATGCAGACATCACATAGGGACTGAAAAAATCTGCATCGCTGTATAGCGTTATCGTTTGCTGATTCATTGAGACTCCGGCGTGGTTCAGATGACAAGCTGCGCCCTTTCCAAAACACAGCTTTCCAAGACTTAAAACTAAAAAATGAAGATTATTCTGTAGGCTGCTGATCATCTAGAATCGTGAGTAGAATATCGGCATCCGGTGTTGTGATATGTTTCCCTTCCAGAAAACCGGCAAGCTTTGTTGGTGCATCGTGTTCATACACTTCATAACCATCAATTCGGTAGCCTGGGATACCATCTTGTGTACGGATATACTCATCACCATCAATGTAGTACCCAATAACACCGCTAGCATCTTCAATCTCGTAACGCTTATCAAAAGGAAATTGCTTCATCACTCATCCTAAAAAAGTAGTGCGTCTGCCTATCATGCCAATTAACCGCTATTTTATAAAGCAGTGACCATCCTCATCGTCAAGTTTAACTGAGTTCCAACCCGTTTATATGGCCACTGATGTTCAATATAAAACGAGCAGACAATCTTATCGATAAACGCGCTATACTCATATAAATCCTATAAATAAGGAGAATATATGCTCATAGGATTTGTTTTATTGGTTAGCACTTGCGGGATGGATGCTTGTGAGGCTTTGCCTGTGACCGATGACATCTATTCGACTCGTCATGAGTGCATGGCCGTGGCGTTACGTCTCCATGAAAGAAGGCCTGATGTCGTATTAATCTGCGGTGAAGTGTACCGTAACGCGGGCAGTGATGAAGCAAACTGAGACACTTCCGATATAACAGCATGCATTTAAATGAAAAAGATGACTCCGCTGTTGACCGATTAAATTCAACAGTATCAACTTTACTGATTCTTTGAATAACCCCAAAATCATCGCCTTCCTGATGCAGGACAAAAAGCCCCACCGAAGTGGGGCTGATTTTACGCATCTAACTCAGTGAGCGCTAATTCCAAAGCAGATATATCTTCGGAACTGAGTAATGGGATAAGTCTTTCTATTTCATCGTCGGAGCGATTGTAAATTTGCAGACTTAAAATCTTCGCGATAGTCTCGTCAGAGAAACGATACTTTAGGAGCCGAGCTGGATTTCCACCAACAATGGCATAAGGAGGGATATCTTTTGTGACAATACTCCCAGCAGCAATAACAGCCCCCTCACCCACGGTAACACCAGGCAAAATCATACAACGCATACCCAGCCAACAACCATCGTTTAATACCGTATCCCCTTTTGGCTGATAAGAGTCTCTAATCATACTCATAAAGGGATAAAGACTAATAAAGTCAATCCGATGATTGTGATTCCCCCCCATCAATATCACAGCTTCTGCGGCGATACAGACATAATCGCCGATAATAAGTTGGTCAATATGGCCAAGCGGTTCCCATTGTTGACTAACGCTGTCTCCGTGTAGATAACGGACAACCGAATTTTCAAACCCATCATCCCAACAGTCACTGTAGTAACTATGTTGGCCTTTGATCAGAATATTCGGGTTTTTGACAGAACTGTGCAGATATTCCACTTTTGACCAGTGTTTATTATTCATGACTTTTTCCTTCCATTTTAAGAAAGCCACGGAACGTTTTGGTTTCGCGGCAGTGATTATACGTTCAGATAACCACTGCTTTTCGCTATTCGAGGATGGAGCATCAACGGACAGCAGAAAAAATTCACATTCATAAGTACCACTTTTTAATTTGTCTCAAGGCGATTGTATCATCTGGCCATTGTTTTTCCGCATGATTTTTTAAAAGCCACTGTTCACCATTCAATACCCATATTAATAATGACTTTATTTGTAGGTGAGTATTTCATGGCAAAATACACAATATTCATTAACAGCCATTTACTTGCATATAATCACCTAGCACTTAAACAAATGACACCAGATTAATTATTAGCAGAATACCACTTCACACGCTAACTTATTAACTTATAAATTGTTTATTCAAAGTTTAAATAACTAGCCATTCACGATGATATTGTACACCCGCTGATTTATTCTCAGCACTTCTATTTCTCATTACAATTTACGGGAGAATCAAAGATGAATATATTGACTGCAATTCGAAAAATTATCGTTCCAGCAATCTGTTTCTTATCTGTATTCGCTGCATTACCTTCACATGCAGCCCCATCGGAGTCCCAGACATATATATGCAGTGGTGCTCATGGCGATGCAACTGACTCTGGGCTATGGGACTGGACCTTTACAGCTAACAGCGAAGCTGACGCTGTCAATCAAGCAAAGGCTAAATATATGCTAACAACCCCTGGTGCTTGGGTTAACGTTTTCTTTTGCAGACTTCAGTGACACTTATTATTAGCACTATGATGTAAATACTCAGAGAGCCATTACGATAGTGGCTCTCATTAATAGTTAAAAAACCGAGCAAGATTCCTTATTTCGATTAAATATAATATTCCTACTTAAAATTAGCGGGTTAACGCCTATCCCTGAACAAATCATATCACTCACCTTATAAGCCATCCTAGATGCTCGGTATCCAAATTTTTCCGTGATATGGTTATCTTCATCTAATCAAAAAGGGAGAAAGGAAATGATTGTCAGAACATGGCATGGCTGCGTTCCAGAGAAATACGCCGAGGGTTTTGCGAAACATCTTGAAAAAACAGGTGTATTTCATTCAAGAAGCATACAAGGAAACAAAGGCGCATTTGTGAGGCGGGAAGCACGGGACGGCTGGGAGCATTTTTTTCTTGCCACTTACTGGCAGGATCTGGAGGCGGTAAAGACTTTCGCGGGTGAAAACTATCATGTGGCAGTGACATATCCGGATGACGAGGAATTTGAATTACTTTCCGATCCTTACGTTTTCCAGCATGAGGTTGAAACCATAACCCCACTTTAGCTGCCTCTTCGAATAAAACTACCGGTTATTACGATTGGACGCTGGGAATTTAAGCCCAGCTTTATTATTTGCCAACAAATTCCCCCAATAATTTTTCCTTAACATTGATCGGCTATAACGATCAAATTCGATAAATTGATCGTTATAGACTATTTGATTGAAATCTAATCTCGGGCGAACATTGATAACACTCCAACTAAGGCGGTACGATAATTGAAAGTTCTACTAATTATAGTCTCGATTTCGGCGATTATAGCCCTGTTAGCTTGGTTCGTAATTCACTCAGCTGCGAAAGATACTAAGGATGATTATTAAGATAGTCACCCATTAACCTGCCATGAACGGCGTGACTCTCAGATTATGGCGGCGTTGATCGTAGCGACATCCCCCAATTCAAAATGGCCTCCTGCGTGATATGCATCCGTTTCCACGACTACCTTCACTTGTCGTAAAAAGTGATCTGATGCGACCATGACTCTTTGATGAACTCGATGTATTACTTTATCTTGGCTCTGAAATTGTTGTAGATAAATTACAGCTCAATGGAGTGATTAGCAAAACCTTAATATGTAAAAAACAATAAAACTCAATGAGATAAAATTAATACAATCAGAAAATTATCATTGTTTAATTACCGTTTCATCACTCCTTGTAAAATACAGGCCAACTAAACATATAAAGGATTACTTTCATTTGAAAATTTCAATCATTGCAGCAACAGTTATATTGAGTACTATTTTAAGTGGGTGCGCAGTAAAAAATGACAAAACACAGTTTCAAGGTTTGGGTTTGACATATCAGTCGGATATCAAAAGACTAGATAACGGGAACTACTTTACCGAAGTTGAAGCCGCACCTGCAGCAGGTCGAATTCATGGCGCTACTGGCACAGCCAGCAAAAAAGCGTCAGACTTTTGTAGGGTACAAAATAAAGCCATGAAAGAAGTGAAAACTGACATAGATACTCATTTACTCGTTAATGGCGTTGCGCGCCTGACTTTCCAGTGCGTATAAATATCGGTTAGCATTCTTAAGTTTTTATATCCCTAAGGAGCCGTTGTGAAAACGGCTATCAATTTACAATTATTTTTTCCCCCAGCGTTCTGCCGCCAATTAAAAACCTTATCGAGCCGTCCTTTACAGACCCGCAGTTCACGTTTCAAGGCTAATGCTTACATCCTACTATCGCCCCAAGTTGTAACGACGAACTCCGGTACCTTACATGCAGTTAGTTAGGCAAAGTGCTTATTCCTTCTCACGGCGAGTCATCAAGCCAGACAATTTCTTGCCACCGTCATATACCCAGCGTGGAAATTGTTCGCAGGCTGCTATCACGTTGCCAACACAGTAATACAGAAACATAGAGGATTATCCGCGATACCTTCATAACAGATAGCTTTAATGCCAACTGATTCCGCAGTATAGAATATCCATATAACTATTGATTTTCTTGAAATTTTACTGCAAAACAATAAAGCGCTTTGTAAATGTGCAAGCAAATAGTGCAGCTACTATCTTGGAGGGAATCATGTTGCAACCACACTTAGAGACACCACGGCTTATTCTCAGACCATTTCAATTTGATGACGCTGATCGAGTTTATGAACTGGTAAATGATCCTTTAATTTCTGATGTGACCGCGAATATACCTCACCCTTATTCATTAGTGCTTGCGAAAGAATGGATTGCATCCCATAGCTCTAATTGGGAAGAGAGCACACTGGCTGCATTTGCGATCATCAGAAAAGATGATCAAGGCCTTATTGGCGCCATCTCTCTTATGGATATTAATTGCGAAAAAGCAGAGGTCGGTTACTGGCTTGGTCAGGCGTATTGGAATCAGGGATATTGTAGTGAAGCCTGTGTTGCTATTTCTCTTTTTGGTTTCAACACATTAAATCTATCAGCAATCAGCGGTCGTCATCTTCATCGCAATCCAGCTTCAGGTAAGGTTTTAATAAAAAATGGATTCCAATTCATAGGGAGCAGACACATGAAAACAAAAAAGCGTGAGCATGATGAACTTGTTGATTTTTATCAACTGATAAAAAAGATATAGATACTGCCTCATCCAAGCCATCAGAGGGTGGCTAGAGTCAGGTTCTTCCAGTATCCATGCGAAGTTAGCTCCGAGCCAACCGCGGATTTCGGTACTTTATTCCCCCCATAAAACAGTAAATAGAAACTCTTTTATGATAAAAGAGTATCCGGTCAGCTACACCTTAAACCTAACGGAGCAGAAAATGAGAACGCAGAAGCGGTGTCTGGGATATGTGGCTGTAGTTGTTGACGACTACGACTGCGCTATTGAGTATTACACGGACAAGCTGGGCTTTACTCTTGTCGAGGATGCGCCACAGCCAGGGAAACGTTGGGTGGTGGTTACACCGAATCCGGAAAGCGACTGTAACATTCTACTCGCACGCGCCTCAAACGAGAGACAGGAAAACTTTATTGGCGACCAGTGCGGCGGTAGGGTGTTCCTATTCCTGCAGACAGATGATTTCTGGCGCGATTACAATTCAATGAAGACAAAAGGAGTTAATTTCTGCGAAGAGCCTCGCGAGGAGGACTACGGAACAGTGGTTGTGTTTGAAGACCTTTACGGTAACCGTTGGGATCTCTACCAGAACACGCAGAACTGAAGAATTGTAACTGCCCGCCCTTAATAAGCGGTCGGGGGATTATGGATAATTTGAATTATAGTATCTAACAGTAATCTCCCCTCCGCCAAAACATTGAAAGTAACAGATCTGGTTTATGACATATCCCCTCCCATTTTTCACGAGATCCGCAGCCTGGCATAAAGACTTTATGATATCCCCATACTTCCATGGACTTTAACTTCATATAGTTAACCGTTAGTTCGGAGCCATTCGTAAAAATTACGATACGTTTAATACGTTAGGGTTGTATTCTTCAGAAAGTTACGACTAAGTCTCACTGTGCGCTATGAACTAAAAGCGGACTTATTCAGGAGAAAGGTGATGTATCCCCCCTATCTGAATCGAGGCAAAAAGCCCCGCGATTAGCCGAGGCTGAATTCAGCGCAATGTAGTACATCTTTCGGAAATCCAGCGAGTATCTGGGGTCAATTCAATAAGTTTAATAATTTATCGGTATGTGGCAGCGGAACGGCGAGGCTTTGCATACACATCATTAAGACTAAGAAATGCATATATATCATATTCCGTGAATTTATTTTTCGGACCTAATACCACATCAACTATTGCATCTTGTGCTGAAAAATCAAACTCATAGTAAGAAGTCAGATAACCAGAGGCAATGCGATATCTTAACTCGCCAACCTGTTCAGGCTTATCAAGTCTGGGTACATCGTAACTTAAGGATGAAGTTGGCCAATAAATGATTCGCTTTTCTTTCTCTTCTTCAAATGCAGGATTTTTGATCTGCATACCCAACTCATTAAGTTTATCGGTGAGAATGAGCTGGGATTCTTCAGGATTACCCGGCGTGGCGTAATATTTATTCAGTAAAAGCCTAATCTCTCGCTCTAATTCATGTGTATCTAAATAGTCAATTTTACTCAGTTTAATTCTTGTTTCACCGTGCAAGCGTAGTGAATCGCCCAAGCCAAAACGGGATTCATCAAACCCAATTGCCACTCCTTCACCATCCAGTGCATACGCCCGCCACTGGCTAAGTGAATCGTCATCTGTAGAGAAACAAGCCACATACTTCGGCAAATTACTTACAGTAAAAGAAGACCATACCTGATTACACCAATCATTATTAGTCTCATTTATTATGCTTCGTAATACATTCCCAAGAGAATTTTCAACCCAACGATCCTCAGTGGAATCATTCATATTGTTAGTGGCAGAGAGCCAGAGTTTCTTTTTCTCAATAATCTGTAAAAAAGCCTCAGGATTACAGTAATGATAAATTACGGACACAATAGAACCCTCAGTCTGTTCGATGATTTATTCTAAGGGAATCGGATCTGTCTGTCCTCGAATAGTCTGCATCATTTGTTAATGTAACGCGCCAATCTCTTCGGTCGTATTCTGCACGCCCATGATTCAGTTGGAGGATAGGTAGACGCTGGAAGGTGTGACAATAGATAGCCTAGCATCACGACTTTATAAAGCAGAATACAGTAAGGAATTTGCACAGAAATTGCTTGGACATAAATCGATGAAAATGACGAATGTATACCTGGATTCACGTAAAAATGAGTGGGTTGAGATTTAGGCCGAGTATAGGATTTCGGGGAAATTTCGGGGGATTTCGGGAGAAAAATAAAAATACCAATAAAATCAACAAATTAAAAAAGACCGAATACGATTCCTATATTCGGTCTAGGGAAATGGCTCTTGGGAGAGAGCCGTGCGCTAAAAGTTGGCATTAACGTAGGCTTACTCAGCCGTACCCTTTAAGCGTAGTCGAGAGCATGCTTTTCGCCAAGTTGATTGCAAAAGTAATTAATTACGGTTGTAAATTAATTTGCATAATAAGCATCTGCACTGGAGAGGTAATAGGTAACCATTTGTTAATTCAGAGCTGATGCTCACCAATGCCAATAAAAATGGTCACATTACTTTTGGCATAACGTCATAGCGCGCTGAACAAAGGGCTCTAAACTCATCTTTTGACTTGGATTTGCACTGTCATCAAGTAGCAAAACATCTAATGGTTTTGCCAACACATGCCCTGCTTTCATCTGCTCAGTCGCGATATCATTTAGCGGATATTGCGCTAATGTACTCGGGTTAATCACAAATAATGCATCACCTGCTCGGCATTCCAGCATGACTTCTTCCCGAGTAAACGCCCATTTCTTGCCAAACTCAAACTTACTGACAGTGATGATTTTCCCCGCAGCAAAAGCATTAACTGATAGCACCAGTAAGGTTAACGCCAACACAGAACCCTTCATTTTAATTATCCTCAAGCTATTCATAGTGTTGATTTTCTCGCATACGCAGGCGTAGATGCAAGCAGAGTACGAGATATACCGCCTCTATATCTCATACTAGACAGGTGCCATGGTCGCAAACAAGCTGACCAACAGTAACACTGCTGCACCAAGCAAGATTTCAGTACAGCTATTTACCACCAGCCAATAGTTCGCTTTCGCAGGAAGTCTTCTGAGCATAGGGACAATGCGATAGCGGTTAATCAACGCAATGGCAATCATCAGCATGACCAATACAACTTTGCTGAACAACAGCATCTGATAGCGGGATGTCAGTTCAAGTTGAGTATCGCGCAACATAATTAAGCTATTAATAACGCCCGTCGCCAATACCAACGCAACAGACAAATGCCCCCAACTTGAAAACCGGATTAAGACCGTGGTGGCTTCACGTTTAACCGTCTGATTGCGGGTATAAGCCAGGCAGATAAGCAATGGAGGAAGGCATCCGACCCAGTAACCCGCACTGATTAGATGTATGACTTGATTGGTCTGATGAATCCAGCCCAATAGACCGTCGTGCATTGCGGCATGCCCTGTGAATGCCAAACTGGCTAATAGCAGGGTTGCGCAGACAACCATCATCCGTACTGCAGTGCGGGTTGGCCCGAGGAAGATTATCCCCATGCTCAGAACCGATAACGCTAGATGCCACTGCCACACTTGGCCAAAACGAGTCCCCAGCACCGACCACCAAACAGACAATCGATAGGTATCAGACCAGCCATCCCCCATTATGCCAGCTTGAATGGCGAGCAGACTCACTGCAGAGATAAAGGCAAGCGTTGTACTGATAATCAGCAGAAGTGATAGGCGTTTTGCGAGTATCGAGGAAAATGGACCTGATGCGAGAACAGCGGTGAATAGACTGATGCCAAACATCAGCATCACCGCTAAAAAATGCAGGAAGCGACAAAGAATAAATAGCGCCGCTAAAGACATATTATTTCACTGTGAAACTGTAGGTGCCTTTGGTTTTATGACCGTCAACCGAAACTACATGCCATGAAACATTGTATTTACCCGCAGTCAATGCGTGATCGATGGGCAGTATCAATTGTGTGTTGTTAGCTGGATCCAATTTCAGAACACCCGTTTTCACGACGCTGTTATCTGGACCTGTGACTTTTACGCCGCTGAAATTCAACTCAATTCCTTCCGAGAACCCCAATGTCAGGGCTTCTGGTGCTGACCCGATGGTCGTATCCGCAGCAGGAGACTCAATCTTTAAATGTGCATGAGCAAGAGCTTGCTGACTAGATAGCCCAACAAATAACACGATAAGTGCCGAAAGCATGCGGCATGAAGAACGTACTTTACGAATAAACATGGTATCCCTTTATCGATGGGGAGAATAATCAGTCTGCTACCAACCATATCCTATATTGGCAGAGCAAACCCCTATCAAATCCAGTCAATTGCACTACCTGTGAGGTAGGACACAAAAGAAAACGCCAGTTTCTGATTGATGATTGAAATATCACCAATAGTTGAACGATAACTAAACTTACCAGTTTGACGTTAATGCAAATGATAACGATTTAGTTATTGCAAGTCGAGAAACCAAAGGTAAACAATATGTAAATGGTGAGAAAACAATATGATGGGGGGCCATTACAGCTAGCATTGCGGAGCTAAAACAAAACACTGCAGCAACCTGTTCCTCAAGGCACTCATTGCTGCAGCGAATGTCTCACAAATCTACACTAATCGGTGAAATTAAGCCTGTGGATGGCTTTGAGCGGCCATTGTTTTTAAGTCTTTATCGACGAAGAACAATGAATTGCCACTATTACCAACCAGAGCCAATTTATCCAAGATTGATTTGAACAGTTTTTCTTCTTCATGCTGTTCAGCAACATACCATTGTAGGAAGTTGAAAGTAGAATAGTCATGAGTGGTCATTGCAACATGGGCAAGCTCATTGATTTGAGTGGTGATCAATTGCTCATGTTCGTAGGTCAATTTAAAGACATCAGCCAATGAGGCAAAATCAATTGGTGGCGCACTGATGGTACCTAAAACAGGCATAGAGCCGGTTCCGCTGAGGTACTCAAATAGACGCTGCATGTGCTGCATCTCTTCCTGAGAATGCTCTTTTAGAAATGCTGCCGCGCCTTCAAAGCCTTTATCGCTGCACCAAGCACTCATTTGTAGATATAGATTCGCAGAGTAAAATTCCAGATTCAGCTGCTCATTGAGCTTTTGTGCCATTTCTGTTTTCAACATAATAATTCCCTTCTCTTTTTATAATGCAGGTAAGCAACGATTGATGCTCGTATTATGCCAAGATAAAAACAAAATAAGAACACCCTATTCACATTATTATTATCGAAAAGAAAAAAATAATATAACTAATTGTTTTAGTTCAAAATTAATAAATCACTCGCATAAAGTGAACTGTTATAAGAATCATTCACATTACCACTGAAATAGTAAAAAGAATGATTCTTGTTTAAGTGGGGTTTTTATTAAATAATAATAATAAAAGTTAGATGATTATTATTCTCGCTGAGTTGAATACCATTATCACATTTCACTTCGTTATATTCGCTACTTGCCAACACCCGCCGACTGCATTACCTTTTGCGCCATAGTCGATACAAGAAAGCAGGAGAATACGATGGGATACAATCTGGCAGAGCTCTCTAGTGAAGAAATGGCCAAGATGAATGTTGATCTGGCGGCGTCAGGTGTCGCATTTAAAGAACGCTACAACATGCCTGTTATTCCAGAAATGGTCGCACGAGAACAACCAGAAGAATTGCGTGAGTACTTTTCACAACGGCTTGCACATTACCGAATCGAGTCGAATAAGTTCTCGCGTTTGCCGTATGAACCTAAAATGAAATCATGATAAAACGCCTGTTAGGTAAAACTACAGGCGTAAACTAATATGCGGTTAGGATTTACGAGCAAACTTGTCCGTAGCAAGAATTAACTGATGCAAAATCCCTGGCTCATCGAATGAATGCCCTGCCCCTTCAACAAGGTGCAATTCAGCCTCTGGCCAAACTTGTGCTAAGTCCCACGCATTTTGTGGCTGGCAAGCCATATCGTATCGGCCATGAATGATCACGGCAGGTATGTGGCGAATACGCGTAACGTTATCGAGCAGTTGATTATCATCATCTAAAAAACCTAAATGGGTAAAATAGTGATTCTCAATGCGCGCAAAAGCCAATGCAAAATCATCTTCACCGAATGACGCTGAACTTTTGGTCGGCAATAAAGTGACGGTTTCCCCCTCCCACAGACTCCAGATTTTAGCTGCCTCCAACTGCACCGCCTTATCTGGTGATGTCAGTCGTTTGCGGTAAGCCGCGATAACATCCCCCTGCTCTTCTGGCGACAAAATGGATAAAATACGTTGCCATTTATCGGGGAAGAAACGCGAAGCACCCTCTTGATAGTACCAATGCAGCTCTGTTTTACGCAGGGTGAAGATACCCCGCAACACCATTTCACTGACTCGCTCTGGGTGTGTTTCTCCATAGGCCAGCGCCAGTGTGGAACCCCATGAACCACCAAATAGCAGCCATTTATCTACACCAGCCATTTTACGCAGCCGCTCGATATCTTCGACTAAATGCCACGTGGTGTTGTTGTCTAGGCTGGCGTGGGGTTTCGAGCGCCCGCACCCACGTTGATCAAACAGCAATACTTTATATTTTGTCGGATTAAACAATTGCCGATGATAAGGTGCTATTCCCCCGCCTGGACCACCATGAATAAATACCGCTGGTTTGCCCTCAGGGTTACCACAGAGCTCCCAGTAAATCTGATGCCCATCGCCGGTGTCTAATAAACCACTGTCGTAGGGTTCATACGCTGGATAAAGTCCACGTAACTGCTCCATTATTTTTCCCTGTTTCTTATTAGACATGGATGTTATCAAAGCTTATACCGCACGCAGGGTCAACGATAAAACATCACATTTACGCCAATCAGCTCATTAATTCTATCAATTGCTGATAATTGCATCGGATCTCAATAAATAGTTTGGCGATAGTTCAATACAGCATGTGAATTAAGCGGTATCAAGAGGGATGATGATTTAATAATACTCTTGTTAAACAATCTATTAATCGTAGTGATGGTTTATCTACTTGCAACTCCCCACCATTAGGTGGTTAATAGGCATGCGTACCAACCTAACCGAAGGTAAAGAGAGGCAGCCATGAGTAAGGGAATGGACAGCAAAAAGAACGCGAAGAAAAAGCCACTAAAAACACCGGCTGAGAAAAAAGCTGAGAAACGCGCTAAGAAGTCATCAGCATCCAGCGCAGAATAATGGTATTTTCGTCTCGTTAGCCAACCCGCCCCGAAAGGCGGGTTTTTTGTTGGTTATTATCATGGAAACGAAGGAGATTAAGGATGTATTTTCGTGTCATCGATACTGAAACTTGTGGTTTAGACGGTGGGATTGTCGAGGTTGCTTCAATAGATTTAGTGGATGGACAACTGAGTAACCCGATGAGTGATCTGGTCAGCCCGGATAGGCCAATCAGTATTGACGCCATGGTAATTCACCATATCACCGAAGAAATGGTCGAGGGTAAACCAAGAATCGCTGTTGCCATTCGAAAATATCAGGGTAGTCCTTATTATGTTGCGCATAACGCCCCTTTTGACCGAGGTGTTCTGCCTGAGATGGGTGGCCAATGGATTTGCACGTTCAAGCTGGCACGTATGCTTTACCCTGATATTAAGTACAGTAATCAATATCTACGTTATGCCTTACGCCTGAATGTTTCACCGCCTGATGGACTGTACCCTCATCGCGCGTTGTATGACTGCTACGTCACGGCGGCATTGTTGCAGCGTATAATGCTGGACTCAGGTTGGAACGCTGAGCAAATGGTCGAGATAACGCAGCAACCCTTGTTGTTGCAGACCTTTAAATTCGGCAAGTATCGCGGGAAAAGTATTGAGCAGATAGCCCGACAGGATCCGGACTACCTGCGTTGGATGTTAGCTTCAATCACTGATCTGACGCCAGATATGCGCCATACACTGAACCATTATCTGTCGTAATTTGATCGTTGATATCAAGCGAGACCAAGAATAAATGCGTATTCCAAAGCGATATCTTCATAGGCTTTGAAACGCCCCGACTTACCGCCATGGCCAGAGTCCATATCGGTATGGAGCAGCAGTTGGTGGTCATCGGTTTTCATTTCACGCAATTTTGCGACCCATTTTGCCGGTTCCCAATATTGAACCTGGGAATCGTGTAAACCGGTCGTGACCAGCATGTGCGGGTAGTTTTGGGCTTTAACCTGATCATAGGGGCTGTATTGCTTAATATAGTCGTAATACGCCTTTTCGTTTGGATTGCCCCACTCATCATATTCACCAGTGGTTAGCGGGATAGATTCATCCAGCATCGTGGTGACCACATCAACAAATGGCACTTGTGCGACAACACCTTTATACAGTTCAGGGGCTTGGTTAATGACGGTTCCCATCAGTAAGCCACCAGCACTCCCCCCCATAGCAAAGACACGCTTGGCATCACCGTAACCTTTTTCTATCAATGCCTTAGTAACATCAATAAAGTCATTAAAGGTATTTAATTTATTGAATAACTTCCCATCTTCATACCAGCGTTGGCCCAGTTCACCACCACCTCGAATATGCGCCAGTGCAAAGACAAAGCCACGGTCCAGCAAACTTAAGCGGCTGCCGCTAAACGCGGGATCCATACTGCTACCGTAAGAACCGTAGCCATACACCAACAAGGGGTTAGCACCTGAAACAAATTGGTCGCGGTGATAAACCAGCGAGACGGGTATTTTTACGCCATCAGTTGCCGTCACCCAAATCCGTTCGCTACGGTATTTTTCAGGTGAGAAGTTCTTCACTTCCTGTTGTTTAAGTAACTGGCGCGCGCCAGTGTCCATATTCAGCTCAAACATAGAGCTGGGCGTGGTCATGGATGAGTAGCCATAGCGCAGCAGTTCAGTTTCTGGCTCGGGGTTATACGCGAGCCAAGTCACATAGGTAGGATCATCGAACGTAATCGACTTTTCTTCACCTGTGTTCCAGTGAATTTGCCGCAAATGGGTCAGCCCTTCGCTGCGCTCTTCGACCACCAGCCAGTCACGGAACAAACTGAACCCTTCCAACATCACGTCTATTCTTGGCGCAATGATGGGCTGCCACTGGGACTCATCGGCAAAATCACTGAGCGTTTTACCTTCTTCCGCTATTTTGTACAGACCAAAATTCTTGCCGTCTTCAGATGTGCATCTGTTTTTATTGGAACGAATATAGAAATGCTGCTTGTAGTGGTCCAAACCATATTCATGGTCTTTACGCCGTGGCGCAAACAACTGCGGCACAGGGTTATGCTGATCGGCATCTAGTAGGAGAATTTCAGAGGTGGTGGTGCTGCTGAGATGGATAACGATATAACGCTCTGATGTGGTTTTTTCTAAACCAACATAGAAAGTGTCGTCAGTTTCCTGATAGATCAGTTGGTCTTGTTTTGGATCCGTCCCAACGATGTGGCGATAGACTTGATAAGGCAATAAGGTTTTTTCATGTTTACGCACGTAGTACAGGGTTTTCGAGTCATTTGCCCATTCAAAATTGCCTGACGTATTGGTAATGACATCTTCTTGCCAAGTATCGGTTTTTAAATACTTTACCCGAATATCATATTGGCGACGCGATAAGAAATCTTCAGCCACAGCCAAAAGTTGGTTATCTGGGCTGACATCTAACCCACCTAAGGTATAAAAGTCACTGTCTGCGGCACGCTGATTACCATCCAATAACGTTTCCCAACTACTATCCGCCCAAACAGGTTGACGGACATAAATCGCATATTCGTTGCCCGGTTCATAGCGAGTCTGATAGCGATAGCCATTGCGGATATAAGGGACAGATTCTTCTTGCGGTGGAATACGGGACACCATCTCTTGGTATAAGGTTTCACGCAAGGGTTGCAGTGGCTTCATGACGGCTTCAGTGTATTCGTTCTCGGCATGCAAATAATTCAAAACATCCGTGTTGGTACGTTCATCATCACGTAACCAATAATAGTCATCTACACGGGTATCGCCGTGCATGGTTATCGGATAAGGGCGTTTTTCTGCCTTTGGAGGTGTGGTCATGGGTGAGTTATCCATCTGTGTTCGTTATCGCGAGGGTGACACGATTATTTGGTGATGCCAAGCACCAACATTTAATGATGATGAATCAATATGCTTCTAAATAAGTGATAAATGGAGTGAGAAACAGATACTGGGGTTCTTCGCCCCAGCACCTGTTTAGACGTAATTCGAGCGAGTGCATGCAGCTAACAACCCTGCGGCTTCAAGAAAAAAATATACCCAAAGTCATTGGAGTCACAGGTAGGCGGCAATTGAACTCATCCCGATGAGCATACATGAGTATGTGATTCGGGTGAGTGAAAGCAGCCAACACCCCTGTGGCTTCAAGGACGAAGGGTATACGTCATCGAACCAGCCTGACAATCTAACACCACCTCATAGGTTTCATCGCCCTTATTACCTCGAACAACCAATGGAACCTGCCAGATGTCATCTTTGCCGGTGATATCAACCTCACTAATCCAAACCACGGGCTTATCTGTTCCGAGTCGTTTTTTGTCATTTTCCCAGCGCGTGATTCTATTTTGTAGAAAATCACGTTTGACCTGAGTGGCAACCTGAGATTGATTTAAGCCGGTACAAGTAGGCACTTTCGCTACCCGTGGCTCTTGCGCTTGCACATTGCCTGTGATGGCTGCCGATACGGCAGCAAATACCAAGGCGAGTCCTGTCTTTCTCATCCTTCCTCCACTTTTTATTATTACCATCCAGCGGCAGGAACGATGATTGAGAGGTAGGTTACAGAGTGAACAACGCTGTCGCGTCTGCGAATCAGCGCTGCTGAATTAACACCGAGTAAACTCAATCACGTAGAACTGTTCCAAGCCGGGATAGATCGCCTTAATCACCTTTCTGAGTTCATCCAAGGACATATTTTCTTGCTCAGCATGGCGTTCAGTTAGCGCATCCAATGTCACTGGCGTAACTGACGTGACCTTGATGTGGCAGAAAAATACGCCGTCTTCATTTCGACACACGCGCAGAATTTCTTCTGGGCGAAAGTCGGATTCACTGCTATCTCGGATCGTGATCGTTTTACGATCAGCCAAAATATCCGCCTCAAAGCGGCGAAAGAAGGTGATTTCACGATTCATTTTAGATCCCTTTTTGACTTTCTGCCGAAAGTGGACAGATTAAGCCGCTTGATTTTCTTCAGGTTTGGTCTTTTTCTCTGGCGCGTTTTTCTCAGACTTCACTTTTGATTGCCCATCTACAGGGGCTGTCGGACTTGCGCCACGAAGAATTTGCCCTAATGCATCTTTATTTTCTGCCAAGAAGAAACTCAGCGCTTCACGCTGTTCTTCTTCAAGAGTTAAGGGAGCTTGCGACAACCATTCAGACAAATTGTCAGCCAAATCCAGCATTTTATCGTAGGCATCGGCTTCTTTTTTGGTTGTGAAAGTCATTTTTTCCTCACCCTGTCTTACCACGACGAATTTTATTTCAACGGCCATGAATAAACGTCCTATTTGCTTATAGGTTACTGTACATAAACACAGTATAAGATGATTTATTGGGAGGATGCAATCACCATCCCCCCACTGTGATTATTTTAATAGACGGGCTTTGCAGTTTTTGCCTTTGATTTTACCTTGTTGCAACTGTTGTAAAGCGCGCTTGGCGCTGGCCTTACGGATAGCCACATAGGCATGCACCGGGAACATGTCGATTTTACCCACATCCGCCGCAGTCAAACCCGCATCACCGGTGAGTGCACCCAAGATATCGCCTGGGCGAATTTTTGCTTTACGGCCACCGTCAATGCATAGCGTCACCATTTCGGGTTCCAGCAGAGGGCTAGTGCTGCGGCTCACTTGATCAGTGGGTGTCCATTTCAACTTTATTTGCAGATAATCTTCAATTGCATGGGCGCGAGTCATTTCTTGTGGTGTACACAAGCTAACAGCCAGCCCACTCATCCCTGCTCGGCCAGTACGCCCAATGCGGTGCACGTGTACTTCAGGATCAAATGCCAGTTCAAAGTTAACCACTAACTCTAAATCTTTGATGTCCAGACCACGAGCGGCAACATCGGTTGCCACTAACACACGACAACTGCGGTTGGAAAAACGGACCAGCACCTGATCACGGTCACGTTGTTCTAAGTCACCGTGTAAAGCCAGCACACTAATGCCACGGGATTCCAGTGCGTCGTAAACACTCTGGCAATCTTTTTTGGTATTACAGAACACGACGCAAGATGCGGGTTGATAGTGGCTGAGAATGGCAATCAGCAGCGGTAAGCGTTTTTCGCGCGTGGTTTCAAAGAACACCTGCTCAATGGCGGGCGCTTCTTCGCCATCATCCACTTCAACATTGAGCGGATCACGCTGCACCCGCGCACTGATGCGTTCAATGCCAAACGGATAAGTGGCGGAGAACAACAAAGTTTGACGCGTTGGTGGGGTGTAAGAAATCACATCATCGATGGCATCGGCGAAACCCATATCTAACATGCGATCGGCTTCATCCAAGACCAGCACCTTGAGATCATCCAGCACCAGCGTTTTTTTGCGTAAATGTTCTTGGATGCGCCCTGGTGTACCGACAACAATATGGGGCGCATGTACCAGAGAGTCCAACTGGTGGCCCATCGGCTGGCCGCCGCATAAGGTCAAAATTTTGATGTTCTGAGTGAAACGGGCCAAGCGGCGTAGCTCTTTACTGACTTGGTCTGCCAATTCACGGGTCGGACACAGCACTAATGCCTGAGTGACAAACTCACCTACCGCAATTTTGTCTAGCAAACCGATACCAAATGCAGCGGTTTTACCACTGCCCGTTTTGGCCTTCGCCCGAACATCCTGCCCGTTGAGGATTGCCGGTAGCGCTGCAGCCTGTACCGGTGTCATTTCGGTATAGCCAAGTTCATTAAGATTGGACAACTGCTCAGCAGGCAGCGTCAAGGTCGCAAAGGAGGTTGTGCTCACGGCAAAGACTCTTATAACAGGATGGAATGGCAGCGATGGCCTGAAGGCAAGCGCAATATTTTGGCGCGATAATACCAGAAGTGGGCCTCTCGCCGGTAGAATACTGCAAAAACCACACAAATTAGACTTGGCCGACGCCTCTCAATTCGTTCTTCATACGCTCAGAATTAAAATTTTCACCCAATAAATGCCCCTATTTGACTGCGCTCGGTTAGATACGCAATCGTTTTCGTTTCTGTTTTACTTTATACTATCGCCCATTAAAATCACTCGCGCGCCGAGTAAATATGTCATTTTCCCACTGATGTAGGTATCTCACTATGCTAACAATTGGAACCGCTCTGCGCCCAGGCGCCACTCGTGTCATGCTGCTAGGCTCAGGCGAGTTGGGCAAAGAAGTGGCAATAGAATGCCAGAGACTCGGGTTGGAAGTTATTGCTGTCGATCGCTATGCGGATGCTCCCGCTATGCATGTCGCCCATCGCAACCATGTGATTAACATGTTGGATGGTGCTGCGTTGAAGCAGTTAGTTGAACAAGAGAAACCACATTATATCGTGCCAGAAATTGAAGCCATCGCCACTGATATGCTGGTTGAATTAGAAAACATGGGGCAACGTGTTGTCCCTTGTGCCGAGGCTACCCGTTTGACGATGAATCGTGAAGGTATTCGCCGTCTGGCCGCTGAAACCCTGCAAATTCCCACCTCTAGCTACCGTTTCGCCGATACCGAAAGTGCTTTTCACGCTGCCGTGAGTGAGATTGGCTACCCATGTATCGTCAAGCCTGTGATGAGTTCTTCAGGTAAAGGACAGAGTTTGATTCGCAGTGAAGATCAACTCAAAACCGCGTGGGACTATGCGCAATTGGGTGGCCGTGCGGGTGGTGGACGCGTGATCGTCGAAGGACTGGTGCGCTTTGATTTTGAAATAACCTTGCTGACGATCAGCGCTGTTGATGGTATCCATTTCTGCGCGCCGATTGGTCACCGTCAGGAAGAAGGTGATTACCGCGAATCTTGGCAGCCGCAAGCAATGAGTGATGTTGCGTTAAAACGCGCTAAAGCGATAGCCTCTCAGGTGGTGACAGCATTAGGTGGCTACGGATTATTTGGCGTCGAGCTGTTTGTCTGCGGCGATGAAGTGATCTTTAGTGAAGTCTCACCGCGCCCGCATGATACAGGGATGGTGACCTTAATTTCGCAGAATATGTCCGAGTTTGCGCTACATGTTCGTGCCTTTTTGGGGTTGCCGATTGGCACCATTCGGCAATATGGCGCGGCAGCATCAGCCGTTATTTTGCCTGAATTGACTAGCCAAAATATCCATTATCATGGGCTAGAAACAGCGCTAGCGGGGGATACGCAGATTCGCTTATTTGGTAAGCCGGAAATTGCCGGTAAACGGCGTCTGGGCGTTGCTTTAGCCGTTGCAGATGATGTGAGTGCTGCCATTGAAGTGGCGAAGCGCGCTGCGAGTGCTGTCGTGGTAAGTGGGAAATAACACTTTTGCTCTGATCAAAAAACCCGCCATTCTCGGCGGGTTTTTTCGTTTAAGTTGCGGTGCGAAAATCAACCTTCATATTGGTCTTCAATTTCATCTGCATCTTGTTCATCATCACGACGATAATCAGACTCTTCGTGATCCTCAAAGTCGGTATCTTCAAAAATAGGCATCGCTTGAGGATCGTTTTGGTGCCGCTCACGAATCTCTTCGGCAACCAATGCGATCGCCTCACCACTGCTCATTCCTTCCGACATGAATTTGTGAATACGTTCAACCGCTTCTTGCTGTTCCTCATGGGAAAGTGAAGGCATACCCGCTAGCATTGATTTATCTCCTACCTATAATTGCTCAAGTATACCTGTTTATTCTCATCAGCGGTGAATTGGCTATTCCATACTGAATTGGCTATATCCGAGTCGAATTGGCCCTCCCCGATAGAACGGGCAGAAACCGATGCGTGTTTTATGCTAATCTTCTCGGCGGCCTGATGTTCCCCCCTCTTCACCCGTAAGAAAAGAATAACGACTCATGAGTATAAAATCCCTGACCTTCAAAACTTTGCCTTATCAGCCTGATGCTCTGATCCAGCAATTTACACCACTCGCCAATCAGGCGTGGGCGATGTTATTGCACTCTGGATTCGCCGAGCATGCTCATAATCGTTTTGATATTTTGGTTGCTGACCCCGTGGTCACACTCACGACCAGAGGGGAACAAACCGAGATAGTCGGGACTCAAGGAACGACGTTATCCCGCGAAGATCCCTTTATGCTATTACAGCAAGAATTGGATAAATTCTTACCATCCATCCCAACGTATCCAGACTTACCCTTCTTAGGGGGCGCATTGGGACTATTTGGTTATGATCTTGGCCGGCGGATTGAAAAGGTCCCTGCGTTGGCTGAACAAGATATTGCCCTACCCGATATGGCCATTGGGTTGTATGACTGGGCACTCATTGCTGATCACCATCTGCAAAAACTGACCTTGGTATGTCACGGTGATGCCGAGCAACGACTAGACTGGTTGTGTCAGTTGAAAGCGACAGAAGCTGCCGCACCTTTTAGGTTGACGAGCCCATGGCAAGCCAATATGTCGCGTGAGCAATATGGCGAAAAATTCCGCCAAATTCAGGCCTATCTTCATAGCGGGGATTGCTACCAAATTAATTTGGCACAGAGATTCAGTGCTGAATATCAAGGAGATGAATGGCAAGCCTTCCTCTCTTTGAGCCGCAGTAATCGTGCCCCTTTTTCTGCCTTTATTCGATTGCCTCACAACAGCGTACTCAGCGTATCGCCAGAGCGTTTTCTCTGGTTGGAAAACCATCAGATTCAGACTCGCCCAATTAAAGGGACATTGCCACGGCTACCAAACCCTGAGCAGGATCGTCTGCAAGCAGCACGATTGGCAAACGCCAGTAAAGACCGAGCAGAAAACCTGATGATAGTTGATTTGCTACGCAATGATATCGGACGAGTGGCTCAGCCAGGTAGCGTACGGGTGCCAGAATTATTCGTCGTTGAGCCCTTCCCTGCAGTGCACCATTTGGTCAGTACCATTACTGCCACACTGCCTGATAATTGCCCTGCGACCGCACTTCTGCGTGCTTGTTTCCCCGGAGGTTCCATCACGGGTGCCCCTAAAATTCGTGCAATGGAAATTATTGAACAGCTGGAGCCGCATCGGCGTAATGCCTACTGCGGTAACATTGGCTATATTAGTTGCTGCGGGACAATGGATACCAATATTACGATCCGCACCCTATTGACTGAAAACGGGAAAATATATTGCTCCGCTGGCGGGGGAATTGTGGCTGACAGTCAGGAACAGGCTGAATATCAGGAAACTTTTGATAAAATTGCCCGGATTTTGCCGCAACTCGAAAAAGAGTCATCGTCAAAAAGGTCAGAATGTTAGCCGTGTGCGACTTTTTAAAATTTATCACGATTGAGAATGAATAATTTATGTACGAGACACCCTGTGAGTGAATCTTTAATCGGGAAAACATTGCCTGAATTTATCAGCCGCTTCCAATTACAGTTGCCGCAACCCGGTTGTTTTTTGGCCAATAGCCGACATGCCGCGGTATTGATCCCAATTATTTGTCGACCAGAACCGACATTACTGCTAACACGGCGTTCCAATCATTTGCGGAAACATGCTGGTCAGGTCGCGTTCCCCGGAGGTAAAGCTGATCCAGATGACCACTCATTAATTGCGACGGCGCTGCGTGAAGCCGAAGAAGAAGTCGCTATTCCCGCGTCTGCCGTCCATGTATTGGGGCAATTGGCACCTTTGGACAGTTCCAGTGGCTATCAGGTCACCCCTATTGTCGGTTTGGTCCCTGACACCGTCGCTTTTCATGGCAATGAGGATGAAGTTGCAGGGCTATTTGAAATGCCGCTTTACGAAGCGCTGAGTCTTTCACGCTACTATTCGCTGGATATCCACCGTGGGGGAACTCATCACCGCGTGTATCTTTCTTGGTATGAGCGGCAGTTTGTATGGGGGCTGACAGCCGCTATCATTCGGCGGCTAGCGCAACAAGTCAGTCTTTAAATTAAGCTAACCCGCACTATTGACATGGTTACTGGGTGATCAGCTTCACAGCACTGTCCTTTAAAAAGGGTCATTTCAGCATAAAGCGATCCCTATCACCGCACCATCTCGATTTTTACTCTATTTTTCCCGCACAGAGTTTTTAAAAAAACTGTAAACTGACATGTCAGCGTTATGAAATATCTGTAAAATATCTTTCGTCAAAATAAACCTCTAAATCTATAAGGTTAAAACCCGACAAAAAATAACACTGATTTCGCCATACACAACTGCGGATGGCGATAAACAATTATGCGGTATCAAGTTGATACGGCCGGCACCAATAGCACCCCATAAACAGCGTTCTGTGATGGCTTGGTTTCACGTAGGCATTTGATGCGAAATCCCCTGCTGCGATTCATAGAACACTTATACTTAATACAAACATTCTTAGCTGCCTTATTGGCATTAAGAAGAAAGATTGCGTTGTGAAGGAGTTTTTAGCGTGATTAGCGTTTTTGATATGTTCAAGATTGGTATCGGTCCCTCCAGTTCTCATACTGTTGGGCCAATGAAAGCAGGCAAAGAGTTTGCTGACTTGCTGGTGACTCAAGGACTGATGCCATCTGTCACGCGTGTTGCCGTGGATGTTTACGGCTCATTATCATTGACGGGTAAAGGCCACCACACCGATATCGCCATTATTATGGGGTTAGCAGGCAATATGCCTGACACCGTAGATATCGATAGTATTCCAGCCTTTATTCGTGATGTGGAGCTACGGCAAAAATTGATGCTAGCCAACGGGCTTCATGAGGTGGACTTCCCTCGTGAAGGTGGCATGGTGTTTCGCAGTGATAATCTGCCACTGCACGAAAATGGCATGCAGATTCATGCTTTCGCCGGTGATGAAAAAATCCTGAGCAAAACCTATTATTCTATCGGTGGGGGTTTCATCGTTGATGAAGAGCATTTCGGCAAAGCCGCCGTCAATGCCGTCAGCGTGCCTTATCCATTTAACTCAGCAGCGGAAATCTTGGCAAACTGCGAGCAAACCGGTATGTCAGTCTCCGGCATGGTGATGCAAAATGAGTTGGCGATGCACAGCAAAGAAGAGATTGATGCCTACTTCACCGCCATCTGGCAGACCATGCGAGCCTGTATCGATCGTGGCTTAAATACCGAAGGGGTATTACCTGGCCCGCTACGTGTACCTCGCCGTGCTTCTGCCTTGCGCCGTTTGCTGGTTTCCTCCGATAAGCTGTCCCATGACCCAATGAACGTCATTGATTGGGTTAATATGTTCGCCTTGGCCGTTAACGAAGAAAATGCGGCAGGTGGGCGAGTGGTGACGGCCCCCACTAACGGGGCTTGCGGCATCGTTCCTGCGGTACTGGCTTATTACGATCACTTCATCGAGCCGGTCACCCCTGAGATTTTTATCCGCTATTTCCTGTCGTCTGGGGCTATCGGTATTCTCTATAAGATGAACGCTTCTATTTCTGGTGCAGAAGTGGGTTGCCAAGGTGAAGTCGGTGTTGCCTGTTCCATGGCAGCAGCCGGTTTAGCTGAATTACTCGGCGCCAGCCCAATTCAAGTCTGCATCGCGGCTGAGATTGGCATGGAGCACAATCTAGGCCTGACTTGCGACCCTGTTGCTGGTCAAGTGCAAGTACCTTGTATTGAGCGTAATGCGATTGCATCAGTAAAAGCGATTAACTCTGCACGCATGGCGATGCGCCGTACCAGCGAGCCAAGAGTGTCATTGGATAAAGTCATCGAAACCATGTTTGAGACGGGCAAAGACATGAATGCTAAATACCGCGAAACATCCCGTGGTGGACTAGCCATTAAAGTGCAGTGCAATTAATTTCGTGCATTGAATTGCATTAGCATATTGTGTTCACAAGGGGAGCCAACGCTCCCCTTACTGCGCAGCAAATAATTATTGGTGGCTCATCTGTTTAGCAACCATAACACGCAGGATTGCAACATAACTCACAGCACCAATCCCAATCATTTTCGCCTTGGGTTGTTGCTGACTGAGTACCGCACTCTGCCTCACTTACCTCAGTGGCTATTGTTGACGATGATACATCACCAACCTGCCCTGAAGCTGTCTCCTGACCTAGCGTTCCGAATGAAAACAGCATTAACGTCAGAACAAAAACGATCTTTTTCATAGAACCTCCGTCACTAACTTGTCGAATGGTACAGTCATTGAGATTGTGCGATGCCTGAGTAGAAAGGAATATCTGACTGTCAAAATAGATCAAAACCCATGTTTTTAACGGATTTACGACCTATTTAAATTTCCATTTAAATACTAAAACAACCGCCCAATGTATTAATTCTCTTAAGAGAGCTTAATGATAGTATATATTTATTGATTCTGTAATTTTAGTTAAAACAATAATTCCCAAACTTAAAATCAGTCACAAAAAACAAGTAACACACTGATTTAAAATAATTAAATTCAGATTAAATCAAGGATTCTCGATAGATCATCATCGTCGATTACATTATTTCTTACATTCTATTTATTAGAACCAATGACACTTCAAAAAAATAATTTAAATTACATATATTCTGAAATGTATAAATAAGCAATAACTAGCACCTAAAGTATTTCTTCATTCTTCTATTACTTAAAGCTCAGAATTAATAGAGTGGTTGGGCTAATAATTTAAAGAACATTGTGATAAATCGAGAATTGAACAAAATAGAAAGCGCGAGAATATCCATAAAAAAATGCGAGCCATCATGAGATGACCCGCATTAACTAAAATCCTGTAAGTGCTTTACACGTTACTCTTCAAGCTCGTTATGCAGCTTGGTAATGCGAACCAGCTCAATGCGGTATTCCGAAACTTCCATAATCTCAAAACGAAGATTATGAAGTTCAACCACATCACCCACCGTTGGCATATGACCTGAGTAAGAGAGCAGCATACCGGCCAGCGAGGCATAATCAGCGGTTGGGCTGACTAACTCCTGGCAATCCAACGCTTGTTCCAGAGAGTGCAAATCTGCCCCCCCCTTCACTAACCAACTATCGCCATCCTCGATGATATCTGGTGTTTCATCTTCATCAGGGAATTCACCGGCAATGGCTTCTAGCACATCTAACGGTGTCACCAAGCCCTGAACGACACCAAATTCGTCATTAACCACCACTAAACGACCTTTAGCTTTACGCAAAACACCCAGCAGATTAATCACATCCATGGTATCAGGCACCACAATCGGCGGCGTGGCGGCAGCAAACTCACTGATCGAATCACCCCGCTCAATGGCAACTAATAGATCTTTAGCACGTACTACGCCGATGATCTCATCAAGAGAGTCACGGCAGACTGGGAACAGACTGTGCGGCGTATCTAATAGCTGCTCGCGGATCTCCTCTTGCGTACGATTACAATCCACCCAAGAGATTTCAGTACGAGGTGTCATCACGCTACGCATCGAACGGGATGCCAGCGTCAATACGCCGCTAATCATATAACGTTCTTCTTCCGCAAATGCCTCAGTAGGGATGACGACTTGCGGATCGCCCGTTTGCGGTTCCTGCTGCTGACGCCCCCCCATTAAGCGGATGATGGCTTCAGCTGTGCGCTGACGTCTTGGCAAGCGAGATTCATGCTTAATAAAGTTGCGACGCGCAATCTGATTAAACAGTTCAATCAGGATAGAGAAGCCAATGGCAGCGTACAGGTAGCCTTTCGGAATATGGAAACCAAAGCCTTCAGCAATCAGGCTCAGACCAATCATCAGCAAGAAACTTAGGCATAGCACTACGACTGTCGGATGCGCATTCACGAATTGGGTCAGTGTTTTCGATGCCAGTAGCATCACGCCCATTGCAATCACGACCGCCGTCATCATGATGGCCAGATCGTTGACCATCCCCACAGCGGTGATCACGGCATCCAGTGAGAAGACGGCATCGAGTACGACTATTTGCGCGACAACGGCCCAGAAGCTGGCATAACCGCGATTCGCGCTGCTATCGTGTTGATTACCTTCCAGCCGTTCATGTAGCTCCGTGGTGGCTTTAAATAGCAGGAACAGCCCCCCCACCAGCAAAATCAGGTCTCGCCCTGAAAAGTTAAAACTGCCGACACTGAATAATGGCGTTGTCAGTGTGACCATCCAAGAAATGACCGATAACAGTCCCAAACGCATAATCAGCGCAAGAGATAAACCGATAATTCTAGCTTTATCCCTTTGTTTAGGCGGAAGTTTATCAGCAAGGATGGCAATAAATACCAGGTTATCAATACCCAGAACAATTTCCAGCACCACCAGCGTCAGTAACCCTGCCCAGATTGAGGGGTCCATTAGAAATTCCATGTCAGACTCCGATAATGAGAACACGATTCAAATGATGTGCGCCCTGCAACTGACGCAACAAATTGCCGCAGTACGGTTGTCAGTATAGATACGCAGAATGATCGGGTGAAATTATACGCAGCAAAAGTGCGTGATAGGATAACCAGATTTAAACCCACTGGTTGGGTGTTAACACTTGAGAAACAGTAACTTCGGTGACAGTCCATAGGGAGAGCTGAGGCCCTTAACTCCTGACAATTAATAGAGCCGTTAACTCTATCAGGATTTTTTTTATCAGCATAGTCAGATTTATTATCGTTTTCATGTACCCATGTCTATTTACATCTCACGATTCTTTAATTTCACACCGATAATTTAATCTCATTCGCTCGCGTCATCTGCCAATGTTCATACAAATCACATCAATCTTAAACATGCAAAACCTACTGTGATGTTTGTTTTAGAGATCAAACACATCAATACCACTCATGTGATTGTCGAATAATTATCCAAATAAGCCAAATCATCTATAACATGTCCCAATAAATGAGCACCGTCACATAATTTATTTTTTCACTGACTAAAATAAATCACATCCAACAACATTACGGCATCAACCTGAATCGATTCATTACTGTCACGTGTAAATCGCCAGCAGTGAGTGAATATTGTGACTATCATAATAGATTCAATGTGTACCGAAGTGTTGTGGGTGAATACAGATTTTTCTGTTAAGTGCGAGAACTCAATTTTGAGTTAACAGAGGGGGTAGCGAGTGAGTATAGCTATTATCATTGGCACACATGGGGCTGCAGCAGAACAACTGCTGAAAACAGCCGAAATGATTTTAGGCGAGCAAGATAACGTCGCTTATATCGATTTCGTCCCAGGTGAAAATGCCGAAACGTTGATTGAAAAATACAACGGCAAATTAACAGGATTAGAAACCAGTCAAGGCGTTCTATTCCTTGTTGATACATGGGGTGGTAGCCCGTTTAACGCTGCCAGCCGTATTGCCGTCGATAAAGAGAACTATGAGGTCGTCACCGGGGTTAACATTCCGATGCTGGCTGAGACCTTTATGGCACGTGATGATAACCCGTCATTTGCTGAATTGGTCAAGGTCGCAGTAGAAACCGGTCGTGAAGGCGTTAAAGCACTGAAAGCGCCTGAAGTGAAGAGTGATAAGCCCGATACGCAACAAACTGCTCCTGCGCCAAAAGCCAAGGCTCCGGCCGTTGCTTTAGGTCCGAACGATCATATGAAGATCGGGCTGGCGCGTATTGATGACCGCTTGATACACGGTCAGGTCGCCACGCGTTGGACCAAAGAAACTAACGTAAACCGTATTATTGTTGTCAGTGACGACGTTGCTGCCGACAAAATGCGCAGTACCTTGCTCAAACAGGTTGCCCCTCCAGGTGTAACTGCCCACGTAGTTGATGTCGAAAAAGCGATTCGTGTCTACAACAACCCGCAATATGCTAAAGATCGCGTCATGTTGCTCTTTACCAACCCAACAGACGTCGTGCGTTTGGTTGAGGGTGGTGTCGATATTAAATCAGTGAATATCGGTGGTATGGCATTCCGTCAGGGAAAAACCCAGGTGAACAATGCTGTCTCCGTTGATGAGAAAGATGTTGAAGCTTTTAATAAGTTAAATGCACGCGGTATTGAGCTGGAAGTCCGGAAAGTCTCCTCGGATACGCGGCTCAAAATGATGGATTTAATTAGCAAACTTGATAAATAGCTTTACTAAAAACTACGTAGAAAGGTTATGCCCTGTTCTGTTTTGGAACACGGTTATTTTTACTCAGCTTTTTTGGTCATAGGAGAAGTACAATGGAGATCACAACTCTTCAGATTGTGCTGATATTCATAGTTGCCTGTATTGCCGGGATGGGTTCCATTCTGGATGAGTTCCAATTTCACCGCCCGTTAGTCGCCTGTACCTTAGTTGGTCTGGTTCTGGGTGATATGAAAACCGGTATTATCGTCGGTGGTACATTGGAAATGATCGCTCTGGGTTGGATGAACATCGGGGCCGCCGTGGCACCTGATGCCGCTCTGGCATCGATTATTTCTACCATCTTGGTTATCGCTGGTGGTCAAAGCATTGGTGCGGGTATCGCACTGGCTATCCCATTAGCCGCCGCCGGTCAGGTGCTAACCATCATCGTACGTACCATTACCGTTGCTTTCCAACACGCCGCTGATGGTGCAGCCGAACGTGGCAGCCTACGCGCAATCACTTGGATTCATATCTCTGCCCTGTTCTTGCAAGCAATGCGTATCGCTATCCCAGCGTTAATCGTTGCCTTGTCTGTTGGGACATCTGAAGTTCAGATGATGCTGAGCTCGATTCCTGAAGTCGTTACCAATGGCCTGAATATCGCGGGTGGTATGATCGTCGTGGTTGGTTACGCCATGGTTATCAACATGATGCGTGCTGGCTACCTGATGCCATTCTTCTACTTAGGTTTCGTTACCGCCGCATTTACCAACTTCAACCTGGTAGCTCTGGGTGTTATTGGTGTGGTTATGGCCTTGCTTTATATCCAACTTAGCCCGAAATACAACAAGTCTCAGGTTGTACAGGCGGGTCCGGCCAATAACGATCTTGATAACGAATTAGACTAGGAAAAGGTGAGAGAAATGGTTGATACCACAACTGTGCTTGATAAAGCCGGTGTTGATAAAACAACGACTGGTGAAAAGAAACTCACGCCCGCCGACATCCGCGGGGTGTTTATCCGCTCTAACCTCTTCCAAGGGTCATGGAACTTCGAACGTATGCAGGCGTTGGGCTTCTGCTTCTCAATGGTGCCAGCGATCCGTCGCCTGTATCCAGAGAACTCAGAAGAACGTAAGCAAGCCATCAAACGTCATCTGGAATTCTTCAACACCCAACCGTTTGTGGCTGCGCCGATTCTGGGCGTAACGCTGGCGATGGAAGAGCAGAAAGCTAACGGTGCTGAAATCGACGACGCTGCCATTAACGGCATCAAAGTGGGTCTGATGGGGCCGTTGGCCGGTGTGGGTGACCCTATCTTCTGGGGAACCGTGCGTCCGGTGTTTGCTGCTCTCGGTGCGGGTATCGCCATGAGCGGTAGCTTACTGGGGCCGTTGCTGTTCTTCGTGCTGTTTAACATCGTGCGTTTGTTAACCCGTTATTACGGTGTTGCTTACGGCTATAAAAAGGGTGTCGATATCGTTAGCGATATGGGCGGCGGTGTTCTGCAAAAACTGACGGAAGGGGCGTCTATCCTCGGCCTATTTGTTATGGGGGCCTTGGTTAACAAGTGGACGCACGTCAATATACCGGTGGTGGTGTCTCGAGTCACCAACCAAGCCGGTGAGACGACGGTCACCACGGTACAGACTATTCTAGACCAGTTGATGCCGGGCTTAGTCCCACTGCTGTTAACGTTTGGGTGTATGTGGCTATTACGTCGTAAAGTTAACGCACTGTGGATCATCATGGGCTTCTTTGCCATCGGTATCTTCGGTTACTGGATTGGCTTCTTGGCACCATAATTAAGCCGTTAGATTGGACTAAAACCGGGGGGTAACTCTCGGTTTTTTATTTCAGGGCCGTTTTTTTATTTGAGGCTGGTTTTCAATTTGGGACTGGTTTTCTGTTAGGGAGTCATTGCATGTCGGTTACCGATGTCATTCTAGTTGTATTTATTGCCCTGCTGCTTGCTTATGCTATCTATGATGAATTCATCATGAATATGATGAAAGGTAAAACTCGGCTACAAGTCCACCTGAAACGTAAAAGCAGAATCGACTGCGCCATCTTTGTCGGGCTGATTGCTATCCTTATTTACAATAATGTCATGTCAAATGGCGCACCATTAACCACTTATTTGTTAGTGGGACTAGCCTTAATTGCCGTTTATATCTCTTATATCCGCTGGCCTAAGCTGTTGTTTAAAAATACGGGTTTCTTCTATGCTAATACTTTTATTGAATATAGCCGGATTAAAAGTATGAATTTGTCTGAAGATGGGATCTTAGTTATTCAATTAGAGCAGCGCAGATTATTAATTCAAGTGAACCAATTAGATGATTTAGAGAAAATTTATAATTTTTTCCTTGAAAATCAATCATAAAATAAAAATGTCTGGGAGAGGGATCTTTTATATTTTTCTTAAAAGATTAATTTCCCAGCACCGCCGCCCTTCCCTTGGTTTATTTCCACACCATTACTGATGCTTATATGCGCTATTTACCAAGACAAATCCGATAATGAAAATCATTATCAACTCATTTCGTTCGCCATAATATTTTTGGGGTTGTCGATATATTAATTTATATGTTAAGGTTGCGCCGTTCATGGGGAGTAGCCGGTTTCTATTCGTTCTATTTTTTATAGCGCGAGCAATAGAAACGCCCGTATCAACATACTCGTTTCATCTAATGAAACGTGGTACGGGCAGCCAGGTAAGGTTGGCGAGACCATAGACACGTAGCTCCGTCGTTAGGTTGGGGGTGGGTTACGTGTATATGGAGCCGCCCGGCCGAGTCTATTACTATGAATCTATCTGCAACACTTATTCTTGCTTTTGCGATGTCTATGGATGCTTTTGCTGCATCGATCGGCAAAGGCGCTAGTCTGCATAAACCCCGTTTTCGAGAAGCAATCCGTACCGGCTTAATCTTTGGCGTGATTGAAGCGATCACCCCACTTATCGGTTGGTGTATTGGCCTGTTCGCCAGTCAGTATATTCTGGAATGGGATCACTGGATTGCCTTCAGCTTGCTGTTTATTTTGGGTTCTCGCATGATTTTCGAAGGTGTGAAACAGAAAGTCGAAGAAACTGAAAAAATGCGTAGCCACAGTTTTGGTGTATTGGTCATGACTGCCATTGCCACCAGCCTTGATGCGATGGCCATTGGCGTCGGTTTAGCCTTCTTACAAGTCAATATTGTTCATACCGCGATGGCAATTGGTTTAGCCACGATGATCATGGCGACTCTCGGCATGCTGATTGGCCGCTATATTGGCCCCCTCTTGGGGAAACGTGCTGAAATTATTGGTGGTATCGTTCTAATTGGCATCGGTTTTAATATCTTGTATGAGCATATTTATGGTCTGGCCTGATAACACGATACCCTTTATTGCCGCCATAAAATAAAACCGATTCAAAAAGAAACCCCGCACTCAAAAAGAGATGCGGGGTTTTTCTTTATCAGGGACCAGTTAACGCTCGTCACTAACCCCAACGTTCATCAGAAGTCCATTGAGACGGACAGTTTCAGCTCACGTGGATTACCTTGATATATGTAAGTCCCCGTGTCTTCAACTGATTCCCAATAACGTTCGTTGGTCACGTTCACCACGTTTGCACGCCAGATAAGATTGGTTTCTTTCAGCGGCATAGTGTAACGCACGCCAAGATCCAAACGGGTCCATGGTTTCAGTTTTAACGTGTTTTCTTGGTTAGCATACTGAGAACCAGAACGAGTAACCGTACCTGTCGCAGTTAAACCTTCGACCGCTTTAATATCGTACTCACCGCCAAACACTAACTGATAACGAGCCACACCTACCGCATAGTTACCGTTGTTATTGCTGTTTTGCGCTTCAGTCAGCACGGGGTCCAACCACACGGCGCTCCCTAACAAGCGCGTACCAAATACAGGTTCACCGAATACGTTCAACTCAACACCACGGTTACGTTGCTCGCCACCCAAGGTGTACATATTGGTTGTGGCATCAATTGAACCGGCAGGTCGGGTGATTTCAAACAGCGCCAACGTACCGCCATAGCGTTTGTTATCAAACTTCACACCCACTTCGTCCTGTTTGGCATGAACAATACCGGTCACATTACCCGCATTGGCGGTATACCACGGTGCAACGCGACCCGGTGATAACGCTTCGATATGGTTAGCATACAGGGACACATTTTCCCACGGCTTAACCAACAGGCCATATACCGGTGTCACTTTCATGGCATCTTGCACGTTAGTACTATCCGGTACGCCACTGTTAAAGTTACGGATAACCAAATCTTGGCGACGCAAGCCCAGCATCAACTGCACTTTATCATCTAGCGCCGATAAGGTATCCGATACGGAAATACTGCTCGCACGTACTTGGCTATTAAGCGTTGGATCCTGATTAACGCTACCCGACGTGGTTGGCGGGAACGGGATAACACCCGGATTATAAATATTGGTATCCACCGGCGCTGACATGTTCCAAGCTGATTTGGCTGTGCGGTAGTTAGCGGCATAACCAATATTCACTTTATGCAATATCGGGCCCGTTTCGAAATGACCACGAACGCCACCTAAACCGGCGATAGAATCAGAAACGTACGGCACGTATAGGCGGCTAATGGTGGCAGCCCCGCTATTGCCCACCAATGTTGGCGAGCCATATTGGCCTGTTTCATCATTATGGCTAGCACCGATGGTGCCGTACACCGTCCAGTTCTGGCTAACATCATATTCGCTGCGCAACATACCGAAAGTGGTCGCCATATCGGTATAAACCCACTGCTGACCATAGTTTAAGGTCGCCGCTGGCGGTTCTGGGATTTCAGTCGCGCTACCAATGGCAACATCCGTACGCATGCCGTGAACGGTCTGTTTTTGATAGCCGATATCTAAAGAAGTACGTGCACGTTCACCACGGTAATCTAAACCAGTAGATACGGCGGTAGTCCGATTTTTCTGGTCATGAACAGCCGTTTCACCTTCACGATGCAACGCATTAACGCGCACACCAAACTGGTCATTATCACCAAAGCGGCGGCCAACATCTACGGCTCCACCCACTTGTGAAGCCGAGGTATAATCTAGGCTAACGCGCGTTAATGGTGTATCACCAGCACGTTTTGGCTCTAGGTTAATCATCCCACCCACACCACTACCACTCGGTGATATACCGTTAACAAAAACGTTAGGGCCTTTAAACACTTCAACCCGCTCAACCATGCTGGTATCGATGACCTGACGTGGCAACACGCCGAACAGACCACCGAATGAAATATCATCACCGTCGAGGTTAAAACCACGAATACGGAAGTTCTGCGAAGCGTTACCGTAACCACGAACGTTCTGCACAGACGCATCATTTCGCACGACATCGGCCAGTGTCCGTGCTTGTTGGTCTTCTACCAGTTTCGAGGTGTAGCCAATGACATTGAAGGGCACATTCCGGGCATCTTGCTGCCCAAGGAAACCGATACGGCCACCATTCGCAACCTGACCATCTAGATAGGTTGGGATTAAATCGTTACCACCTGCGCGGAATGTCTCTTGCGTTCCGACGACAGTGATAGTATCCGTTTTTTTACTCTCATCACTTTTGGCCGCATCCGCTGTGGCACTGGTTTTTTTAACGTTTTCGGCCGTACTGTCAGATGCGGTTGCAGCCCATGCAGATGCCGATAGTGTGCCAAGTGCAGCACCGATCATGACGCATAGAATTCGAGGCGCCAGTCGTTTCTGATGCACCGTAGTGGAAATTTGTTGATTCATTGATTTGATGCCCCTGAAGTTCGTAAATCTGCAAGTAATGAGAATGCTTATTATAAGGATTCAGAATTATCCTGATAACACTTGCTGATGCAAGCATTTCTGTACTTCACGGGGAATATTTTTTAGTGCGTAAAAAAATTAGAGTCATTGTGTGAATGACCTGATCACTATTGGTCAGTTTATTACCCGATGAAATGTGAAGTCATTAAAGTAGAATCAGTATGGAAATTGAATTTATATAGATTGGATATAATGGGTTATTCCGACTTAAGTCATTATTTTTATACTTTCAATGGATATTTACCCCTAATATTTACAGGGTGAAAAATAGAGTCTTAGCACAGTATCGACTTAATGTCGTAGAGCCAGAAGCCTTGCCAGTACAGGCTTGACACTTAAGCACCCAATCTTTGGCGATATTCTCCTTCGACTATTGGCTATATTCCTTTTTCAGATTAATAAAAATCTTATTACCCACTTTCTCATGTTAGCGATAAACTGATTCATATCTTTTATCGCAATCACCGCTTAACCTTATGGCGACTCTTTTGCTTTGCCATAGTATGTTGATTAAAAATTCAAGGAAATACAGGAATGGCTCTGCATCCGGCATCATTTGACGATCACATTTTCCGGCTATTAATTGAAGCCGTTGATGACTACGCCATCTACATCATTGATGCCCAAGGACATATCCTGACGTGGAACAGCGGTGCCGAACGCAACACCGGTTATGCTGCGGAAGAGATCATTGGCCAATCCTTCGAGCTGTTTTATACACCAGAAGATTTGGCAGGAAAGCTGCCAACCAAAGGGCTACAGCACGCCAACCAGTTTGGTCATTATGAAACCCAAGGCTGGCGAGTGCGAAAAAATGGCAAGCGTTTTTGGGGTAATCTCACCCTCAATGCTTTGCATGACGCAGATAACAATTTACAAGGATTTGTTCACGTCACCCGTGACCTGACCGATAAATGGCAGCGAGAAAATGCGCTACGGAAAAGTGAAGAACAGTTTCGCCATTTAATCAGCGAAGTCGAAGATTACGCCATCTATATGATTGATACCCATGGGCGCATTCTGACGTGGAACAAAGGCGGAGAGCGCAATGAGGGTTACACCAGCGACGAAATTATTGGTGAACATTTTGCCCTCTTATTCACTCAGGAGGATATCTCTGCTGGTCTGCCAGAAAAGTCCCTCGCCAAAGCCATTGCTGAAGGTAATTTCCAGACGGAAGGCTGGCATGTGCGTAAAAATGGTATCCGCTATTGGGCTAGTGTTGCCATTAACCCGATGCATGATGACAACGGAAAGCTGTTGGGCTTTACCAAAATTGTCCGCGACCTCACGGAACGCCGTCAGCGTGAAGAAGCATTGCGCATCAGTGAAGAGCGCTTTCGCTTGATGGTCGATACCGTGGAAGATTACGCCATTTTGATGCTTGATCCTTGGGGGCGGGTCAATACCTGGAACCATGGGGCAGAACGTAATATCGGCTATGCCAGTAATGAGATCATCGCTCAACACTTTGGCTGTTTCTTCTTGCCAGAAGATATCGCGGCGGGGCTGCCGGAAAAGTTACTGAAAACCGCGGCATCTGCTGGCCGCATAGAGCGTGAAGGCTGGCTAGTTCGCAAAGATATGACCCGTTTTTGGGCGGTCACTATCATCACTGTGGTTCACGATCACAATGGCAAACTACTGGGTTACGCCAAAATAATCCGTGATATGAGTGAACGTAAGCAACGTGAAGATGCGCTTAGGGCCAGTGAAGTCGCTCGTTATGAGGAACGCGAACAGCTTCATCGCGTGCTGTCCTCTATTCAGGAAGGGATTATCTCTCTCGATTGTGAGGGCCGCGTTGTATTAATGAACCCCAAAGCCGAAGAAATGACAGGTCGTAGCCAGAATGAATCCTGCGGCCTGCCCATTGAAGACGTCTTTATTTTGTGGTCCCCATTACAGGATAAAAACCGACTCGACGCTTTCAACCAGTGTTTAAGTGAAGGGCGTCATACGCTATTGCCAGAAGGTAGCCAGCTATTATCAAGCCAAGGTGAGCGCCAAGAAATTCGTTGTTCAGCCTCACCCATTCACGATCGTGACAACCAACTCACCGGAGCTGTCGTGGTGTTCCAAGACGTGACTCGCGCGCGCCATGAACAGCGTGAACTGCAGTATCAGGCGAATCATGACATGCTCACAGGCCTGATTAATCGGCGACGGTTAGAAGAACGGCTAGCAGATAGCCTGAGTGAATTGAGCGACAATGAGCAGCATATTCTCTGTTACGTGGATTTAGATTTCTTCAAGGATGTTAATGATACCGCTGGCCATGAAGCTGGCGATATGGTGCTACGAATGGTGGCACAGACCATGCAACAAGCCGTGCGAGAAAATGATATTGTTGCTCGTTTAGGCGGAGATGAATTCGCAATCGTGCTATTTAATTGTAAAAATAAGCCAGCGACTGACATCCTTGAACAGGTAGTTACCGATATTTCCGCTATCCAATTCCATTGGCACGGTCAATCGTACACCTTCACGGCAAGTCTTGGAGCCGTCACCTTAAATCGTCAATCAGAAACCGCCGCGCAAGCGATGCGTCAGGCAGATATTGCGTGTTATGCAGCAAAACACGCTGGGCGTAACCGGTTATCCTTCGCCCTCTAGCTGCCCTCTTCACTTGGGGCAATGATTGCCCCTCAATCCTGTTTCAGTGATAAACACACATAAAATGCAAGGTTAATTGCGTTGTACTGTCAGCAATTAGACACCGGTCAAAATATACTTTCCCGCAGTGTGATATATAAACAATATTGTCTGTTAAATTGGAAAGATAAATATGCCGTATTTCACGGTCAGTGTTGTTTTGCATAATGCAGTAGAAGGCGATTACGAAACACTTAATAAGAAAATGACTGATGCGGGATTTACCCGCCTCATTGGCAGAGATAAAGTCTACAAATTACCAGAAGGAGAATTCAATTACGGTAGCGGTACATTGAATAAGCAAGAAGTTGCTGATTTAGCATTGAAAGTTGCTGAACAAATCAGATTCATCCCTTCAATATTGGTCACTGAGTCCGGCGGACGAACTTGGCGGAATCTAGATCTAAAGTAACGTCAGTATATTATAATAATAAAGCACGATAAATTTGACTTAAGTTAATACTCAATGCCACACCAGGGCATATTTACACGCTATTACCACTAGAATAATATTAATCTCAGGGGGTTCACTCCCATTAAATTATATCTCATGCTTTATTATTCAAGTTAAAACTAGAGTATCTTACAGCCCGAATCCTTTCAGGCTTGCATGCTAAGGCGCTTCTACTTTTCGTGGCATTCAACTACATCGCAACGTTCAACCGCATCGCAACATTCAACCGCAGGTTCATGAATTTCAGCAGCGGACGCTTCAGCTTTACGGCGATGCAGAGCAATAACAAAATCAGTTTCGCAAGTGAATGTCTGAGAGGCGGCTAATTCTTGCCCTGTTTCTACGCTGGCGCGCCATGCAAAAGGCGTCATTTGCAATAAGTTAAAACCTTGTTTGCCACTGAGCACCATTTCATAGGCCAGTGTTTCACGGCTAACGAGTTCAAACCCTTCCAGAGATTCTTCCGTGTCATCATGAAGTTGCACTTGCGCGTAAATTAGCGCTTTTAATTGATAGAGGTGACGCGGCCCCGGCGCAACCGTGACCACAATCCCACCGGGCTTCACCGTGCGAGCTAGCTCGGCTGCTTTACATGGCGCATAAATACGTAAGACGGCATCAAGTGAATGATTAGCAAAGGGTAATCTGTGGCTGGAAGCTACGCAGAAATTCACCTGGTGGTAGCGTTTAGCACCATATCGAACGGCGACTTTTGCCACATCTAAACCAAAAATGGACATTTGTCGCTGCCGATTTAGTTGATCAGCGACTGCAGCCGTGTAATAACCTTCTCCACAACCAATATCCAATAACGTGGCGGCATCTAACGGTAACGCCGAATCAAGCAGCCCACAAATTCGCTGCTGCAAAGGCTGATAATAGCCCGCATCCAGAAACGCCCGCCGTGCTTGCATCATCTCAGGGCTATCGCCCGGTTGTTTGGAGCCTTTATGCTGCACTGGCATCAAATTAACGTAACCCTCTTTGGCGCAATCAAACTGATGATTATTGCTGCAACGCCACTGCTGCGAGCTTTTTAGCAAGGCTTGATGGCAAAGGGGGCACTGATAAGACATGGTTGAGTTCCAAAATAACAGATAATTAACCGCCCAATCGTAGGCAGACACGGCGTTAGTCTAAAGAAGCGTTTATGAGGTTGCAAGCCACTGTTATATCCGTAAATCTCAGCGCTTAGCTGTGCCGGATGGCCTCAATGGAAATCGCATCAGGTTCCACATTCATCGTGCGCAAAATTTGCCCCATAATATCGCTGAAAACCGGCGCAGAAACAGCACCGCCGTAGTATTTTCCGCCTTGCGGATTGTTAATGACCACGACTAACGCGAAGCGAGGTTGACTTGCCGGTGCAACGCCTGCGGTGTACGCCACATACTTATCAATATATTGGCCATTTGGACCAATCTTCTTCGCTGTTCCCGTCTTAATGGCAACACGGTATCCTCTTACCGCCGCTTTAATCCCGCCGCCACCCGGCAATGCGACACTTTCCATCATATGCTCAACCTGCCGCACTTCATTTTCTGGGAAAACTCGTCGCCCAACTATCGGGGGATCCACTTTGGTAATCGACAAGGGCCGATAAATGCCAAAGCTGCCAATCGTGGCATACACACGTGCCAACTGCAGTGGTGTCACCATCAAGCCATAGCCAAAGGAAAACGTCGCGCGATCGAGATCACTCCAGCGTTTTCGATGCGGCATCAACCCACTGCTTTCACCGGTTAAGCCTAATTCAGTTGGCTTTCCCAGACCAAATAAGCTGTAGGTTTCCGTTAATGCAGCAGCGGGCATGGCTAACGCCAACCGAGAAACCCCCACATCACTCGATTTTTGCAATACGCCAGTCAATGATAATGCCGGATAATAGCCCACATCTTTGATTTGATGACCGCTCAGGATATAAGGGCGAGTATCCAAAACAGTGTCCGGCTTAACTAAACGCCGTTGTAATGCCGTCATCACGACCATCGGTTTGACGGTAGAACCCGGTTCAAAAATATCGCTAATGGCGCGATTGCGGAAATTTTCTTCCGGCGTTGCAGCACGATTATTGGGGTTAAACGTCGGGTAGTTCGCCATAGCCAAAACCTCTCCTGTGTTGACATCAATAACCACCGCGGAGCCTGAGTCTGCTTTATTGAACATGACGGCATTGGACAATGCATGCGAGGTTTCTGCCTGCAGCCGTTCATCAATGCTGAGTTGTACATTTTGCCCAGGCTGGCTGTCTGTCGAAGCAATATCCTCAATCACTCGACCAAAACGATCTTTTCGCACAACCCGACTGCCTGCCGTACCACTCAGTAGCGAGTTAAAACTTTTCTCTACCCCTTCGATGCCTTGATCATCAATATTGGTAAAACCGATGAGATTTGCAGCCACATCCCCTGTGGGGTAAAAACGCCGTGACTCCACTTTCGTTTCAATACCGGGTAATTTCAGGCGCCGAACATAGTCAGCAACATTAGGTTCAACTTGGCGGGCGAGATAGATAAAACGCGCATTAGGGGCCAGCGATATGCGGCTATTCACCTGCTCGAGTGGCAGGTTCAGTGCTTGAGCCAATGCATGCCAACGCTCATTTGCAACAACACCGCCCTTCTCTATCACTGTTTTGGGGTCAGCCCAAACAGCAGCGACGGGGACACTGACAGCCAAGGGGTGGGCATTACGATCAGTAATCATGCCGCGTGTATTAAGCGTTTCTTCCACGCGCACGGAACGCATGTCCTCTTCCTTAACCAAGCTGTCTGGCTCAATAATTTGCAGCCAGGCGACCCGAGCAGTCAGACCTAAGAATGACAGTAAAATGCAGCCACACAGCAAACCAAACCGCCATCGAATAAAGTTATTACTGTCATTTTTTGGTTTAGAAATCATTGAGATCAACCCTGACTGCCTGCTTGGAATTTAGCTGCCATTAAACCCTATCCAACGGCGTGAGAGGGCTAAAACAGTGATACAAGGTGCGTTATATTGCAACAATTCGCTAACGCGCATTTAATCGAAAAGGCGACTGGTCAATCGATTCAAAAACGGCTTACACTGAATGGCGTATTTTTCCCTCAGTAGGTAAACCTGATGACCGACCTTTCACCACAATTGAGCAAAATTGCCGCTATCCGCCACGGTTTTGGTGACAAATCGTCTCTTCTACCTGACGATCTCCAACCTTTTCGGGAATCGCAAGCCAATAAGAAGCAAGTACATGGCACCAGAATTGTCGATGTTACGCAGCCTCGGCAAGAATGTGGTGAAGCGGATGGCCTCTATACCACCCAAGCCGGAATATTGTTAACGGTGTTGACGGCCGATTGCCTTCCGGTCATTTTCAGTCATCGACAAGGCAAAGGTATTGCGGTTGTCCACGCGGGTTGGCGCGGATTGCTTGATGGCATTATTTTGAATATGGTGAAACGTATCTCACGCGACGACGATCCCGCGAATTGGGTTGCCGCTATTGGGCCAGCAGCAAGATCTTGCTGTTATGAGGTTAATGAAGAGTTAGTTGAGCAGTTTGTTCACCAATTGCCGTTGGCTAGAAACATTATTACTCCCCGTTTTCGTCACCTCAACTTGGCGGTGATTGCTGAGCATCAATTACGCGGAGCAGGTATCTATCAAGTTGAGCGAATAGGCGGTTGTACTATATGTACCACCGTACCGGATAAAGATGATGCGAATAAAGTTCAGTTTAAGTACACCAGCTATCGTCGTACCAGCCAGCAACAAGCAATTGATCCTACGCACCCAAGCATTAAAGGCCGCAACCAGTATTCTGGCTTGATCATCCTGCCTTAATGAACTCACCGCGTAATGATTTCAGAAACGAAAAACCCGCACAATGGCGGGTTTTATTACAGCAAAAGTGCTGATTAGATTGCAGTAACGTTTACTGCAGACGGACCTTTCTGACCGTCTTGGATTTCGAACTCTACGTTCTGGCCTTCAGCCAAGGTTTTGAAGCCATTACCTTGGATTGCAGAGAAGTGTACGAACACATCTTTGCTGCCGTCAGCTGGAGTGATGAAACCGAAACCTTTAGACTCGTTGAACCACTTAACTTGACCTTTGATCTTTGCCATCTTGAGTATTTCCTTTGGATTGTTTAACTCGCCCGTAGGCGTTTACATAGACAAACTAGAGTCGTTACTGCTTGAGGCACTAAGATAAGGATCGGCAGAGAAGCGGTATTCAACGCTAACGTCTTTACTCAGAACTTCTTTACTGAAAATGCCACACATATACAGAACTGTACCTCGTTTTACCCATATGCGTTATCACATACTCTGAATTCGATGGCAAGCCATTTTTAATCAAGGGTGAACCTGTCGCACATATTTGAATCGGTTGCACATAAAGAATGCTTAAATATGCCAAAACCTGTTGAAGGTCATCGTATTTTCTGCTCTATTTTTTTATACTGCTCTGCCCCGCTTTCTTACTGGTTTTTAACATTTAGGCTAACTCTTTTTATAATATTTCTTACGTCACCACCTCATGATTGGCATGTTTTAAACGTCACAAAAAACGTATGGGTATAAAATTTATTAGCATTAAATATATAATAATTGAATATATCACGCCCCTGTCATAGATGCTGACACCGGAGTATCACACAATTTCCAGACCCCAGACTGGGGGAGTAACCCCTTACTTAACCTCAGGTTATACCTCTGAGCCCCGAAACATCTAAAAGACATAAATATCTTATTCGCCAATCTCATCTGAAATGACAATTCAAAACCAAGAACACTAGTGAAAAAATAAACCGCTCTCCCACTAATACTCAGGGAAATACACCCTCAACTCTGAGGTTATTAATTTATTAAGCGCTCTATTATTGAGCTTATTGAATACTAGGATGCATCAAAATCAACCAACCCGCACCAGAAAGGTGCATTTTCTCTTTTTGTAAATTGTATAAATATATAAGAAAATGGAGATATTAGTCAGTCACGGAAGTCATTTCATTCTGTGTATTATTGTCAATTCTATGTAAAAAAGAAAATTTAAGATATATCCAAGTGATTTTCTATTATATCTTAGCCATTCTGAGAAAAGCTTAAATTAAGGTTTTACCTTTTCGTTAAAGAACTGTTTAGGATTTAGACGATAACCTCTACCTAATTATAACTAGCTTATTACCAATCATTACTTTTGATAGGCATATAGATTATCTGATGCTTGGATAATTTATTTAGGCTTATCAGCACCAGAGATTTAAATCATGATTCATAAGTATATTATCAGCGCCTGCTTGCTGAGTAGTTTGTGGTGGGGCCATGTTTCAACTGCTCTTGCGGAAGATATCAATCAATCTGGCAAGGTGCCCACAGAGCAGAAAATTGAGCCACATGCGGGCAGTAACAGCCTGTGGCAGCGTCTGGTCAACAATATCACCCTCGCTTGGGATTCACCGGAGCAAGAGCTGTATATCCCGCTGAATACGTGGCACAACCGTAGAACTTACGATGCGGATAAGATAGCGTCCTACAATGAAAGGCCATGGGGCATCGGTTATGGCAGATATCGCTATGATGAGAATAACAATTGGCACTCTGTGTATGCGATGGCGTTTATGGACTCACACAACGAAGTTGAACCCATTATAGGTTATGGTTACCAAAAAATGTGGATACCGGGAAGAATGGATGGATGGCGATTTGGTGTAGGCTTTACGGCAAGTATTACCGCTCGCCACGAATATCATTACATCCCAATACCCTTACCTTTACCGCTCGTATCCATTGAGTATAATAAGTTTTCACTACAAACTACCTATATTCCCGGCACTTATAACAATGGGAATGTATTGTTTACTTGGATGCGTTGGCAATTTTAATAAGATACTTTATTAAGCTAATTAGACCATGAATTAAAAGTGGTTATATTGTGCAGTTAAGAATTAATCTCAATTAACTTTTAGTGCACCATTAGGATGCATTCATTTGTGCTGGTAAATATCCCATGATATCAACTCTATTTGATTGCAGCTGATTTAAACATACTCACCAAGACATTATTTTCAAAACGCGGATATAACCCCAAATGGTTATATCCGTTTTTTTATTTAACAAATACAACGAGCCTATCAGGCTATATTTGAGTTCTTAGTCTGTATCTTGCCTCGTTTTTGACGGCGAGTCAGCATGAAACCACACCACAACAATGCCACCCAAACGGGCATCATCAAGACGGAGATTTGAATGCCATCAGTGAGGTACATGATGACCAGAATCAGCGATAAGAAGACCAGACACAGGTAATTACCGTAGGGATACCATAACGCCTTAAATCGTGGTTCTACGCCCTCTCGCGTTTTTGCAGCACGGAATTTTAAATGCGCGAGACAAATCATGACCCAGTTAATGACCAGCGTTGAGACGACAAGTGCCATCAGGAGCTCAAAGGCTTTGCCCGGCATCACATAGTTAATCACGACACCCGCCGAGGTTGCCAATGCTGAGAGTGCAATTGACAGTATAGGCACCCCACGTTTATTCACCTTAGTCAATAACTTAGGGGCATTTCCTTGTGATGCCAAACCAAATAGCATACGGCTATTACAATATACTCCACTGTTATAGACCGATAATGCTGCAGTCAAAACCACCACATTCAAGATGGTCGCTACCAAGTTACTGTCTAATGCATGGAAAATCATCACAAAGGGGCTGCCGCCTTCAACAACCTTACCCCACGGATAAAGAGAGAGCAGAACACCCAGTGAGCCAATATAAAAGATGAGAATACGATAGACGACTTGATTGGTTGCTTTAGGAATACTGTTTTGTGGATCTTCCGCTTCAGCCGCAGTGATCCCCACCATCTCTAGCCCACCGAAAGAAAACATAATCACGGCCATCGCCATCACTAAGCCACTTAATCCGTGAGGCATAAAACCACCTTGGGCCCAGAGATTTGTGATAGAGGCACCTGGGCCGCCGGTTCCTGATGCCAAAAGGTATGCGCCAAAGACTATCATCCCGATAATGGCAACAACCTTGATGATCGCAAACCAAAATTCAGTTTCACCGTACATACGGACATTGATAAGGTTAATGGCATTGATCAAGACAAAAAAGACGGCGGCAGAAACCCATGTGGGTATTTCAGGCCACCAATATTGGATATAGATACCTACAGCAGTTAGTTCAGCCATACCGACGAGAATAAACATCGCCCAGTAGTTCCAGCCAGATAAAAACCCGGCAAAATCGCCCCAATATTTATAAGCAAAATGGCTAAATGAACCGGCCACGGGTTCCTCAACGACCATCTCACCCAGTTGGCGCATGATAAGGAATGCAATAAAACCGCCGATGGCATATCCCAAGATGACTGAGGGGCCGGCCATTTTGATAGTCTGGGCAATCCCTAGAAATAGACCAGTACCAATTGCGCCACCCAGCGCAATCAGTTGAATATGTCGATTTTTTAAACCGCGTTTGAGCGTTGATTCTTGTAACTGCTGTTCCATCCTATCCTCTGCCGCATCTGTTCTTAACCAGTAGTCGTAAACAGTATTTTATAAATAAATTTGCGGCGTTTTTAACACTTAAAACAGATTGCATCAAGGATAAAGGTAGTTGGCACGTTACGAAAATGCACCAATAGCTTTGTGTCTCTGTACTATTGGCTATATCTGTCCAAGATGGCGATTCACATTGAAACATGCCGATTTGACATACCACATAACTTACTTAAATTACGGGCACCAATCATCAAAGTGGCCACATACGATTGACGTCGTGTGACCACTTCTACAGCAACGCGATTATTTTTGTAGCGGATAAGATAAGTTGAAGGCCAACCTTGGCGTCGTACACCGTAAGATTTTTGGTGATGATCAATTGCTGCGTGAGCAATCACCAAATGAGATAAATTTGAATCCCCTTTAATAATACGTTTCATCATCAGCTCCACGAAAGTCGTTACAGACTTCTTATCGTTTATTCGTCCCGCCACTTAATACTGACGGAATAATGACACTTGATGAAAATTTCGGATCGTTATTATTAAGCTTCCCGACTCAACAAGTAGCAGATCATGGCCGCGCGTAACGGGCTTTGACTGTAAGCTTGCCATTCACCAAGGGAGTTAGTGATTCGGGCGTTCCACTGATTATTATCATTAACTTCAGGGGAATAAAGGCCAATTTTATTGGCATAAATGATAGGCCATGCATCGGATGGATTTTTACAGTAATCCTTGCCCTTAATACCTCCGTACGGATACCACTTATCAGGATCTTCACCGTTCAATAGCGCAATACTTCTGTTCACTTCACTGTCACTCTCTTCATACCATTTGATCATCCGAATCACCGTTCTTTTTAAAAGTTCTGGCTACATTACGGTGAAAATAAGACAAATTTATGACAGCTTGCATGCTTTATTTCAGACGGATAAACAGGACGTTAAAAGTGAATAAAGGGGAAAGTGGAGAGAGGTATCACAGCTCAGTCTGAAGCGATTGCTAACTAAACTAACAATCACTCTGGCACAGCCTTTCGACAGCGCCAGAATCGGGATAGCTTATCTCTCAGGAATGAAGCCTTTAAAATCGAGAGGAGAAACGATGTCACTATCACTTTGCCCATCACTGACGCCAGTGGCATTGGCAACTAGCGCTTTGAGCAATTCAGTTTGCAGTTTTTGCTGCTCGGCAATCTCTTGTAGCAAATGGATTTGTTCATTTGCTCGTACACTGGCTCGGCTCAAGAAGAACCAAACTATCAAGAAAAAAATGACAGTAAATAGTGACAGCGCAATAGGGAACACACCCAACCCGCTCATATTTGTTTCTAACATTGACAACCCTATTACATGCATGACGAAGTCGTTATCTTACCACTCAGCCCATCAGAAGGGTGAAATTAGCGGCTGAATAAGAAAGGAATGGCAATTAGCATCATAATTACTGAGAATGGTTATTATTTGTATTTAAAATAAAATACGTTACCACGGAATAATCGAAGTTATGGTACATAGGCCCGTTGAGAACGTCCCTCCTTGATCACAATAGCTGTCAAGGGCTAATAGATAAAACAAGCAACAAACGGCAATAATTCCCACCGTCGCAACAAGTTTCTTTATGTTCAAATCGGGCACCTTCTTCAACCTTCAACGTTTTTTAAATTATACTGGATCAAACATCAACCATTTATAGCCAATATGTATTTAGTGATGTCAAAATTGTCATATGACCTAACTAAGCATAGATTTTTTACTGTTTCGTCTTATAAATCAATATAATTTAGGATTTTTATTATTAATTATCACATCATTAGTAGTTAAATTATTAAATATTTCAGCAAGACAATAAGTAAAACTAATTACACGGAGTAACTACATGAGTTTATTCAGATTATTCTTGATCGTGGCTATTATATACCTTGGTTTACTGTTTTCAGGTTATGGCGTACTGATCGGTAGTGATAAAAATGCTGCTGGATTGGGATTACAATGTAAATACCTAACAGCTAGAACTATATCAACCGCTCAATTTATAAACGGTGAAAATGGTATCATTGGCGTCAGCAACTGTCCTTTAGTGAAAAAAATAGGTAACAATATATTTGAATAACCCACCAGCGGGTTTGCAATAAGCCCGCTGGTTATTTTTTTATTTCTCTAAGTGACTATCTGTAGCAGTGTTGGTTTATGCCTACGATTTTGAATGTCACTCTTAAAAATAAAGCTGTCATTTTTGCGTAAACTTCATATCGATCAGTGCGATGGCCTTCTCTATGGCCCGCTTAGTCACTGGGTCAGCACCCGCTGGATGTGCGCTAAAATCAATAGATTTAAGTTGATGTGACATTTTATCTCGCACCTCTGCTGGTGCAATAATATCAATCACATCAAGAATTTGCTTAATCACTAGTTGGCAAGCAACCAAATCAGAGACCATTTCTTGGTCATTAGTAAACATATCTGACATGAATAATTCCTTTAAAGTAATATCACGTAAGGATATCACGCTGGCCACAACAACTCTTTAACCACCTGTGCCATGCTCATCTGGTTATCCATCGGTAGGTTGTGGTTTGAGGGCGAGGTTCTTGTGGGTAGTCAATCGTTCAGGTAAGCCGCGAAGGATGCGTGAGCCAAAAATATTAATCGATACGTAGAAAGGTCACGGTGAAGCCTATCGTTGATAGTTTCGGTGCTAAAAATAGGATATAAAAAAACCAGGTATGATTGTCATCAAAAACCTGGTTCTAAGGGTAACTTATTGAATATATACCAGTCACAATATTCCTAATCTCACAGTTTATCACCTCCTGCGCTTTTACCTTTATGCAGGACCATTACTGGCATCTTTAGAAAAACGGTCACACCAACAACCGCTATCAGAGTCATAATCACTGTTATCAACATGCGATCACCTCATCATTTTTAACTTCTATTTTTCCAAATTTAACCTTCAACCTCAGGGAAGGCCCTTCCAAATAACACTACCCTTTTACTATGGCACCAGAAAACGCTTTTGCAAATACCCGTTGAAAACTCTTTATAACGGCTCCACCATCATGGTAGCTAATTTGGTGTTTTGTGTTGTTCGATTCAAGTTGTGTATACTGCACTACTCCTAACTTGAAAAAACAGACTAAATAATGTCACAAGAAAATCATCTCACGTTAGTCTGCGCCCTCAGTAAATGGGTCGAAACCCACTTAGGGCGAGTCATCTATCTCGAAGAGTTGGCCACATATTCAGGCTACTCACTTTGGCACATGCAAAAAATTTTTAAAGAAGTAACAGGCACATCGTTAGGGAAGTACATCCGAGAAAGACGTTTAGCAGGTGCTGTTTATCAACTTAGAAGCAGCAATAGTACGATTTTTGATATTGCATTGGATTTTGGTTTTGGCTCGCAGTCACATTTTACTTATATGTTCAGAAAACGTTACGGCATAACGCCTTATGATTTCAGGCAAAATACAGATATTGACCTTAATATCGCATTGCCACTGCATGCGGTTCATCAAAAGCAGGCGTAACTACCCTTATCTCTCGTTATTCGCCTGAATTCTTAAAATAGCATTCGGCGAATATTCGTTATTTTTTGTAGCAATTCTGCACATCAATAGGCTGTGCGTCGTTACGCGAACTATCAGTCATATAGGTCATAACAAACATGGTACTCACCACAATGAGTGCTGCCAGTAGCAACCCAATCAGTGCAATGACTTTATTGTCGTCGAACAAGCTCTTGTCCATAATTTCTCCCTAACGTCTATGGCAGATCAGATTAACCATAGGATCGCAATGAATGTCGTTGCGATCAGCAAACATGATGTTGTAAATAAAACCACGAGCGCAAAGTGCGCGTCGCCAATTCCTGCTGAATAATCACTCTGTTGAGTGATATTTTTTTGTTTTTTCAAATTAATACCTACTGGTCATTCACACCAGACATGACCTTGCATTAAAATCGCGCTTTTTATTGGCCGTTTCCACTTCCCACCCAGCGCTGACTTAATCGCGAACCATTACAAGGCGATCCTGTCGTAGTCTGGAGTATAGATCAAGCCCATGCATTGTAAAAAATAGGGGTATTGACCAGAAACATTAGATATCATTATAGATTAATGCCCCAACACTTGAACCAGACCGCATGACTTATCACACTGAAATTATACCCACAGCCAAACTATAGAGCGCCACAATTGCAGCAATAATGGCGACGGCAAAAAGACACTTCTCGATTGAAGTGAATATGGGCTTATTTTGTTCACGTTTCGCGATAATGAACAACACAGTGCCAGGACCGTAGATCACCGCAGATAACAATATATATTTCAAGCCCCCCGCGTAAACCATCAATATGGCATACAACGTTGCTATCGATGCGAAGATGATATCTTTCCTATGGTCATCTGAGCCAACTGGGTATGTTTCTCGGGTCCAAGCCAGCTTCAAGGCATAAGCAGCGACCAGCAGATACGGAATCAAAACCAACGAACTAGTTAATTCAAGTGCAAGTTGGAAAGCATATTCAGTGAAAAGCGTAACAATTAAGAATAACTGGATAAAAATATTCGACATCCAGACCGCTGCTGAGGGTACCCCTCGCTTATTTTCAGTTGCGAAGAGTTGCGGCATGATATTGCTTTTCGCAGCAGAATAGAGAGCTTCAGCCGCCAGCAGCGTCCAAGACAAATAAGCGCCCATGACTGAAATAATCAGCCCAATACTGATAAAAATGGCCCCCCATCGGCCAACAATATGCTCCAGTACACCCGCCATCGACGGCTGGCGCAACGCGGCAAGATCCGGGCGAAGCAGTACACCGTAGGAAAGCATTGTGACTAAAACTAGCAGGCATAACACACCAATGAAGCCTAAAACCGTCGCAATACCAACATGTTTTCTTTCTTTGGCATAACGAGAGTAGACACTCGCGCCTTCAATACCAACAAAAACAAATACTGTCACCAACATGGTGCTTCGCACTTGAGAAAATAAAGACGCCGAACCGGCTGTTATTTCTAATGCGGCATGACCCGTATAGCCATAATCATCAAGATGAGAAAGGTCACCAATACTGCCCAGCGGCTGGGTACCCCAGAAATTTAAGGCGAAAGTATCCGTATGAAATGCAAAAGCCAGTACGATAACGAAAATAAATATGGGTATAACTTTCGCGAAAGTGGCAATGGTATTAATCGCTGCGGCCTCTTTGATGCCGCGCAGAACCATAAAATGGAAGCTCCACAGAATTAATGACGCAATTAAAACAGCGGGAAGCGTATTGCCATCACCAAATAATGGGAAGAATGCCCCCAGTGTAGACTTAATCAAAACAAAATAAGATACACTGCCAATACAAGCACCGGACCAGAAACCAATAGCTGAAGCAAACCCAGCATAGTCACCGAATCCTGTTTTAGCATAAATATAAACACCGGAATCTAAATCAGGTTTGCGTTGTGCCAATGTTTGAAAGACAAAAGCCAAAGTCAACATCCCGCCGCCGGCAATAATCCAGGCGATAAGCGCACCGAAGCCCCCCGTGGCGCGGCCGAATGTAGCAGGTAAAGAGAAAATGCCAGCACCGATCATCGAACCCACAACAAGTGACGTTAATGACCAGAGTGAAAGTTTTTTATTTGATGAGGCTGCCATATTCATTCCCATTGACATTAGTTAATCCAATTCAAAAGAGAATAACCTAATAGAATGCCAAGTCCTATAGTTGAAATATCGAATAAATTTCAAAATGCACTCTGCTGGATAGCAGAAAATTCCTAAGACATTAACAGTACCAAATCATTTTTGTGGATGAACGATGACTATAGTTCTGTAATTTTAATGAAAGAGCGTATATTTATGGCGTATCCACCTTAGCAAAGCACAAATAATGATAGATAAATTATAGCAGACTTTAATAGTGCCTAATTAAATGCAATAGCCTCTTACTCACTCACTTCACCAACGGCAGTGAATAATCAGCAAAATGGATGCTATTAATTCGCATTTGCATTTATAATGCCAGAACTGTTTTTTTGCAGTTGAACTAATTTACCTCTGTAATTGTAAGGACGACTTCATGCTCCGCCGCTTTTTTTCTTATTACACCCCGTACAAAGGGCTTTTCTATCTAGATTTTGGCTGTGCAATTCTTGCGGGGTTGTTAGAACTCAGCTTCCCGATGGCCGTTAAGCTGTTCATCGATAAATTGCTCCCAAATCAGGATTGGGTGCTGATTATCTGGGCTGCAGTGGGCTTATTAATGATCTATCTCCTGAACACCGCACTAATGGCGATTGTTAACTATTGGGGCCATGCGTTGGGGGTCGGTATTGAAACGGATATGCGTCGTCAGGCATTTAGCCACCTGCAAAAACTGTCTTTTAGTTATTACGATAATGTGAAGACTGGTCATATCATTACCCATGTAACAAAAGACCTCGAAGAGGTCGGTGAAATTGCCCATCACGGCCCAGAAGACCTTTTCATTGCTGTCATGACATTTATTGGTGCATTTATTCTGATGGCGTCAGTCCATCTCCCTCTCGCTATGCTCACCATTATTATTGTGCCCTGCATGACTTATCTGGTTAGTCGATATGGTTCACAAATGACAGAAACTTGGCGTAAATTATTTGGCCAAGTCGGTAACTTTAATGCCCGAATTGAAGAGAGCATTGGAGGAATTCGTGTCGTAAAAGCCTTTGCCAACGAATCGCACGAAAAGAAACTGTTCGCCAAAGATAATGAAAACTACCGCACCACTAAACTACGTGCTTATCGCATTATGACCACCAGCATGACCATGAGTTATTTAAGTACTCGTTTGGTGCAATTAATTGTCATGGTCGTCGGTACATGGTACGTGGTTAATGACCAACTCAGTTATGGCGGATTTGTCGGCTTCCTTCTGTTGGTTGAGGTTTTTTTCCGCCCAGTGGCGAAAATAACCTCAGTACTTGAAAGTTATCCTAAAGGTATCGCAGGATTTAAGCGCTTCACTCAGCTCATTGATACCTTGCCTGATATTGTTGACCAACCTAATGCGCGCCCTGTCGGTCATTTGCATGGCGATATTTGTTATCAAAATGTCTGCTTTGCTTATTCACCGCAGAATCAAATTTTCACTCATTTGAATCTGCAAATCCACGCGGGTGAAACAGTCGCATTTGTTGGACCGTCAGGCGCTGGTAAAACCACACTCTGCTCCTTACTGCCTCGTTTCTATGAACTCGATAGCGGGGCCATCACTATCGACGGTATTAATATTCGTGATATGACTCAGCAATCACTGCGTAATAATATTGGGATCGTGCAACAAGATGTCTTCTTATTTGGCGGTTCTATTCGTGAAAATATCGCCTACGGTAAGCTAGATGCCAGTGATGACGAGATCATGATTGCTGCGCGGCAAGCGCGGCTAGATGAATTGATTGATAGTCTGCCTGAAGGCTTGGATACCGTTGTCGGTGAGCGTGGCGTGAAATTATCCGGCGGTCAGAAACAGCGGCTATCAATAGCCCGTATTTTCTTGAAAAATCCGCCAATCTTGATTCTGGATGAGGCGACATCTGCCCTTGACACTGCCACGGAGCAAGCGATTCAACTCGCACTCACCGCATTGTCACAAGGCCGAACGACGTTGGTTATTGCTCACCGCTTAGCCACCATTCAAAATGCCGACCGCATCATTGTGGTCGATAAAGAAGGGATTGTTGAGCAAGGGGATCATCACGAACTCCTCGCCCGTAAAGGCGTTTATGCTAAGTTACATGACGCCCAGTTTAGCGCCGCTTAATCTGTTTAACTTCGTTTAATACATGTAAAAACCCCCCCGCAGATGAACGCGAATGGTAAACTGGAGGAAAATTCGACCTAAGCCATTCCATCGCGGGCATAAATAGGGTACAAGGACGCCATGAAAATTCCAAAACGAATCCAACCGCTGGTTGATGACGGCTTGGTTGACGAAGTCATCCGTCGTTTGAAAAGTGGCAAAGAAGCTGATGTCTATGTTGTCCGTTGTGGATCGGATATTCGCTGCGCGAAGGTTTATAAAGAAGCAGAAAATCGCAGCTTTAAACAAGCGGTCCAATATCAAGAGGGCCGTAAGGTCCGTAATAGCCGTGATGCCCGTGCAATGGCTAAAGGTTCTAAATTTGGCCGTAAACAACAAGAAGATACTTGGCAAACTGCCGAAGTTGACGCGTTGTATCTACTCGCCAATGCGGGTGTCCGCGTACCACAGCCCTATGCCTGCCTTGATGGTGTTTTGCTCATGGAACTGGTGACGGATGAAGACGGTCTTGCCGCCCCTCGCCTCAGTGACGTGCCATTTACCAAAGAACAAGCGTTAATTGACCATGCTGTGATGATCCAATATGTGGTGCGGATGCTCTGTGCCGGCCTCGTTCATGGCGACTTATCAGAGTTCAATGTCTTAATTGATAAAGATGGGCCCGTCATTATCGACTTACCGCAAGCGGTCAATGCGGCAGCAAACAACCACGCGAAAGCAATGTTGGAGCGTGATGTCGCCAATATGACCCACTATTATGGTCAATACGCCCCTGAGCTGCTTGGCCGGAAATATGCCAAAGAAATGTGGGCGCTCTATGAAGACGGTAAATTGCATCCAGAAACCCAACTCACGGGTGAATTTGCAGAAAGTACTGCCGCTGCTGACGTTGAAGGCGTGTTAGAAGAGATTAAAGCCGTGATTGCGGAAGAACAAGAACGCCTGCGTGAAGCACAGGATCCGTATTAATTTTTGCCTTAGCGAGTGTTGGCAAAACATAAAGTGAGGGTAAGTAAAATACCGCTGACTACGTTTTCTCCCTACCCTCATTGATTCAACATTAAGCCGTGTGTGACCGATCAGTTCAGTATGACTGTCTCAACACGGTTTTTCCCCGCAGTTTTTGCGCGATAAAGTGCTTTGTCAGCCGCCAACGACAACGCCGCCGCTGTCAATGACTCGCTCGGCGCAGAGACTGAAGCCACACCGATACTGATGGTCACTCGCCCTTGCGGTGACATCCCATGGGGAATATCTAATTCTTCAATAGAAAGACGCATACGCTCTGCAATGGCTTTCGCGTCTGTTGGCGAACTCGGTGCCAGTAAGACAATAAACTCCTCGCCACCATAACGGGCTAAAATATCAGAGCCACCGCGAATGGATTTAGACAAGGTTTCAACAATCGATTTCAGACAAACATCACCCAGCGCATGACCATAGAGATCGTTAAAACTTTTGAAATTATCGAAATCAATCATTAATACCGAGAGAGCCCCCCCTTCAATTCGGTTTTTCTGCCAAATATGCCGGTAGAGATCATCAAAATGGCGACGATTAGCCACGCCGGTCAACACATCCGTTTGGGATAACGCCTTGAGGATCGACTCAGATTGTTTAAACTCGGTAATATCAAAAAATGAGCCATACCACATTACCGAGCCATCATCCTGCTGAGTTGGAAAAGACTCGCCATGAAGCCAATGCGTCCCTTTCCCCGGCAAGTTTACCCGGAAATCACAAGACCACATGGATAGATTTTGCCGCGACGTAGCAACAGCTTGTACCATCATCGGCATATCGTCAGGGTGAACTCGGCTAAAAAGTGGATTTTCTGCTTTAGGGATAAACAAAACCTCTGCTGGCGAAAGATCAAATATTTTCCTTACGCCTTCACTGCAATATTTAAAATGGGAGTCGCCATCAGTATTTAAATAGTAAGCATAAATCATCGCCGGTAGATTTTTTGTTAATCGGTCCATCATTTGCTTGCTTTCTTCCAATGCCATCAGCAACGATTTTCTTTCAGAAACATCGGCAATGACACTGATATAACCGACCGTACTACCATTATCGGACATTATTTCATGGACACTTAATGCGCCCCAGAAACGTTTACCATCTTTACGTTGATAACGCCATTCACTGCTTTCACGCCGATTGAGTAACAAGGAGTCCAATTCGGCTTGAGCATCGCCATTTTCAGGAATATGCAAAATATCCTGAATTGGCTTCCCTAATACTTCATACCGGGAATAGCCAAACATTCGTTCCGCACCAACATTAAATATTGTTATGCAGTTACTTAAGTTGGTTGTAATGATTGCAACCTGTTTCTCGGCATTGAGTAAGACATCCAGTTGAAGGTCAGATAATTCATTATTCCCATTCTCTTTCTTCAACAGATCACCTTTTAGCTGCCGGCCAAAAATTTTCTTGGCTAATGCACTCAAGTGGCTATGATAAAAAGAAAATAAAGACATAGAGAAAAATCACCTATATTTCAAAAATATAAAAAAAACCAGAAATAATTAATCAAGTTAATACACAAGCAGTAGCACACTAAATTATAACATACAGTTATGACTCAGTGTAGAGCACGGTGGTGTAACAGGTTATTTGATAAGAACTGACATTCAACTTGATAAAATCATTACAGATTCTGCCGAGAAAACTGAAGTTACAATCCGCTATTCTGAGGGTCTGTTTATGTTGAATGATTGGAGTCAGAATGAAGCAAATTCTAATACTGTGTATGAGCACTGTTTTATTGCTTAATGCAACCCTAAGTTTAGCTGCTCAAACGGCAAATAAAAATGAAAAAGAGAAAGCAGGAGTGACCTGCAAACGCCCGCCGGAGCCACCAAAAGATAAAAATGGTCACCCATTACCCCCGCCTAAGGATCATAAAGATGGCCACTTAGCTAAAGGCCAACCGCCACATGATGGAAAGCATGACTGCCCACCACCATCAGAGAAAAAAATCAAAAAGTAATTCAATAATTTACCCCATAGCAAATGCGAGTACCGCAGCAGATAAATTGAAAGTCACTTTTCTTTATATCTGCTTTTTATTATTACACTAATAAAAAGCCACCGTATAATAAAATTAAACTTCATCTAAATAACCTTAATATATTAATCATCAATACCTAACACAGTATATCCCGCATATAAATCAAGCGCATAAATCAGTTCATTAGTGTAAATGCACCACCAAGAAAACAATCCAATCGAAAAATCAGATATTACACTGGAAAGTATAACTTTATATCCTATGATATACAGTGAGAATATAAATTCTCATCCGCGAGTTAATAATACCAGTTGAAATATAACGGATAGATAAGGAAGTAATCATGCTTTATAAATCACTGATTAGTATTACCATTGCTACACTCTCGTTTACCGCCTTTAGTACTGCCCATGCAGCATCATCCCCCACTACACCCGCCGATATGACGTGTAAAGAATTCATTGATCTTAATCCAAAAAGTATGACACCTGTTGCCTTCTGGATCATTAATCAAGATACCCAATATAAAAAAGGAGATACCGTCGACTTTCAAGAAGTAGATACACTTTATACACCTAAGGTGATTGATATTTGTAAGAAATCACCTGATAAAAAAGTGTCCGAGATAAAAAAAGAAATTGAGGAGGCGACTAACAAAAAAGCCATGTAATATTAAACTTGGCCCCACACTGGCGTTAGTGGGGCTAACATTATTGTTTGGAAATCATTATTTGTAGGACGTAATTATGTTTAAAAAAATGATGCTGATATCTTTACTGATATTCCCTATCAGCCAAGTATTAGCCAATGACTGTAAGAACGCGGTGACACAATTGGATATGAATCAGTGCGCGAGCTCTGATTATAAGCAAGCCGATACTGAACTTAATCGCACCTACAAACAAGTGCTTGCTAAAACATCTATCGAACAAAGAGCATTACTAAAAAGCGCGCAATTGACTTGGATAAAATACCGCGACGCCGATTGTACCTTTCAATCATCAGCCACTGAAGGTGGCTCAGTCCACCCCATGATAATCTCTGCTTGCCTGACGCATAAAACGGAAGAACGAACAGCACAACTCAAATCGTACCTCAATTGCCCTGAAGGTGATTTAAGTTGCCCACTGTAGTTATTTACCTGTAGTCATTTACTCTGTCGCATTGACGATGGTGTGAATCCGTACGCCACTTTAAAACAATTACTAAAGTGGCTGGCTGAACTAAAACCACATGCCAAGGCAATTTGAATCAGCGGCATCATGCTGTGTTTTAATAATTGCTCGGCATGATGCAAACGCACTTTTAGCACAAATTGATGGGGAGCCAGCCCAGTACTTTGCTTAAACATTCGTGCAAAGTGAAACTCACTTAATCCCGCTTGTTCAGCCAGATCTGACAGGAGCAGCGGCTCTGAGATATACCCATCGATATACTCTTTGACTCTTTTTAAGACCGCCGGTGCTAACCCACCGCGAATAGCAGGTAAAGCCCATTGTAACTGCGTGTAGTTTTTCAGCAAATGTGTCATCAGTAAGGTAGATGCACTGCTCAGTGCTAGATGATTCGCTTGCTCTTGCCAATCGCAATTGAGTAAAAATTGGCGATACAGCAGGGTTATTTGCTGATCTTCGGCGAAGACACGTTCATCAACTTGAATCGACTGAGGGCTCCGCTGCCAAATTTGCTCCGCTAAGTGGCGCAAATGTTGGTCGGTACAATACAAATGCACGAAGGATAAATCGTCGCGGACATCCCAGCTAGATAGGCTGCCTTTTGGCATAATACAAAAACGATCCGGCCCCCCACCATTTTTCCACCCTGCTCGGGTTTTGTGGTAACACTCATAACCATCAGCAACATACAAGCTCAAGGTGTGATGATCAGGGCTTTCTTGTGTGATGCAATCATCGCGATTAGACCACGCAGCCAGTTGAATACCCGAGCCAAGTTGCACGCAATCATGCAACCGAGCTTTATGTTCTCGTAAGGTTTCAAAAGCTTGATATCGTTCAACCATCACACTGACATCCATAATAACGCCGATGACTTCAGTTTAATGACTTGTTATACGCCAAACCATCTTTGCCCACTATTTATCTCAAAAATGCGCAAGATTTTGCAATTGTCAGCAAGCCACTGAAAGCCGAATTTATCGGGGTGTCAGATACTGATGTTTTAGAAAAGTGATGAGAAAAAACATGAATGTGCTGCTTTATTTTCTGGTTGTTATCATTTGGGGGACAACGTGGATTGCTATCACCCTGCAGCAACAAGGCAATGTAGCCATTACCGTCTCTATATTTTATCGATTTGCCCTAGCGGCAGGAGTCATGGTCATTGCTTTATTGTTAGCCCGTCGTTTACGACACCTCAATCTGCGTGACCACCTTTTCTGTGTGGCACAAGGCTTTTGTGTTTTTGCTTTTAATTTTTACTGTTTCTATCATGCTGCGGCCTATATTAGCAGCGGTCTGGAATCCGTTATTTTCTCGATGGCGGTTCTCTTTAACGCCGTCAATGGCGTGATCTTCTTTCGCCAACGCCTCAGCCCTAATTTTCTGCCTGCTAGTATTCTTGGTTTAACTGGGATAGTGGCACTGTTTTGGCAAGATTTAACTGCGGCGCAAATAGCGCCAGAATTATTAAAAGGGGTTGGTTTAAGTCTACTCGGCACCTATGGCTTTTCTTTAGGGAATATGATCAGTAGCCGCCACCAGCGCCAAGGTCTAGACATTCTTTCCACTAACGCTTATGCCATGACGTATGGCGCGATATTGATGGGCGTTTTCAGCTTAATTCAGCATCACTCATTCACTCTCGAGTTCACATCGCGCTATTTAGGCTCATTACTGTATCTCGCGATATTCGGATCCGTCATTGCATTTGCGGCCTATTTCAGCCTGATTGGTCGTATTGGAGCCAGTGGTGCAGCGTACAGCACATTGTTATTTCCATTGGTTGCGCTGACCATTTCGACCTTCTATGAAGGTTATCATTGGCACCTCAATGCCATTATGGGCTTACTCTTAATCCTACTAGGTAACTTGGTGATGTTCTCTCGTCCGAGGATGATCCAATCATGGTTTAAGCGCCGTCACGATTTGCAATCACAACGATAATTCGCTGGCCGGTAGAACATTACCCTACCGGCCTAACGCTTATTATTTCGAAGTATCCAAAATTGGCTCACGCACAATAAAGATGTAAGACAGCGCCCCCAAAACAGTGACACATGCACAAATGGTTAATGCCAAACTAAATGAATGCGTGGTATCGACTATCCAACCCGTGATCACGGGAGCAAATGAAGCAAATATAAAGCTAGCAAAATTCTGGATACTCCCGACCGAAGCCGTCATACGGGAAGATACCGCCACATGGATCAGGCCCCAACATGAAGTCCCAGCAAAGTGAATACAAAATAGCGCCATGCCGATTAATACCACCGCACTTCCTGTCGTATCAGCACGTACCACGACGGAGGTGAACGCCGCTGACAATAACATACCGGTAGCAATACAGACCTTACGGCTTTTCAAGGGTGCCATCCCTTTACGCACCAAGAAGTCAGTCACGAAGCCATTACATAACATCCCCGCAGCACCAAAAATAAAGGGAATGGAAGCAAACATCCCTGTACTGGTCAGATTCAAATGATAGGTCGTCTGTAAATAACCCGGTAACCAGGCTAGGTACAACCAAGCGGTGTAGTTAACGCCACTAAAGCCCAACATCATCCCCCACATAGTGCGGTTTCTAAATAAGCCTCGCCATTCTTTAAAATTCATTGGTTTACGGCTGGCATTGACACTGCCTGCATCAAGATATTTCTGCTCTGCTTCAGTGAGGTTAATACTTTCCCGATTCCGATAAAGCATGTACCAACCGATAGAGAGCACAATCCCTAAAATACCGATGGTAATAAACATCCCACGCCAGCCAATCACCATCATCATTGCCGCTAAAATAGGTGGACTGATGGCAAGACCGATCGTGGACGCGGAGTTAAATATCCCCATCGGTAAACCGCGCTCTTTAATGTTAAACCAATCATTGATGACCTTTACGCCACAGGGGTTCATCGGCGCTTCACCAATACCTAATCCAATACGCACTAGAATAAATTGCGTAAAAGTATGTACTGCGCCTGATAGCGCTTGGAAAAATGACCAGATAAACATCCCCAGCCCAAGCATAATGCGCGGACCTTTACGATCCAACAATGGGCCACAAGGTAGCTGAGCAATGCCGTAGGCTAATGAAAACGCAGAAAGCAGGAATCCAATTTCTGTCGCACTGAGCCCTAATTCCTCGCGAATAGTCAGATTCGCGACAGATAAAGAACTGCGGTCAAGAAAGTTAATTACTGCTGCTAAGAATAATAAAATCATGGCAACGGTTTGAATTCGTTTAATGCGGGCAGAACGTTCTGTATTTGGTGAAATTTCTGGAATTTCATCTGATACAGGATTTAATACCCCTGCATCATGACTGATGACGACATTGTTTTTATCCACACCCAGCTCCTGGAATTTATAATATATTCACATAGCGATTGATAGTGAAAGCTAAGTCACCTTCAATCGAGCAAGAAATAAATACCGCAAGGAAAGAGGCTTATTACTGCGTAAGGTGCAGAAAGATAAGCCAACTGGAATTTAGGTTAGTGTGGACATTCTATATACCGCATATTTTTGTAATAAATACGTGAGACAACTAATAGTTTGCTGGATTTTATCTGTCCTTAATGGTTTTTTAACCGGTATTTAATTTGGTTTTTTATCTTTCCATACTGATGAGCTAATCACTGTACTGCGCTATTGAACGAATCATCGATTGTTTGGCTGTATCTAAGTGACGCCGTAACTCGCGCACCGCATCCAAGTCATTACGAAAGATAAGCGCACTTAAAATAGCCATGTGCTCTTCTATCGCCACAATATTTCGTTGTTTTAAATCGCTCTCGTCCCATTGATAGTGGAAGTGGAAAATCACTGAAATAATTTCCAACGACTGATTAAAAAAGGGATTGTTAGCGGCAGAGAGAATGAGTGTGTGAAAATCTCGATCCAATTGTGAAAACATACGATAGCTATTACCGATGGTATCGCGCAATTGTCTATGGCGCGCCAAGAGCTCTTTGGCTTGTAGCCAACGCTCATCGCTATGTGCCAGATTTAAAAAGCGATTTAATGCATGCGTCTCTAACATCTCACGCAATTCAAAGAGTTTTTCAGCATAGTTTTGGTCAAACTTATTCATACTCCACTGACCGCGACGGATATTCACAATGAGGTTATAGCGGCAAAAACGCAGTAAAAATTCCCGGACAACGACAGCGCTGACATTCGCGGCACGGGCCAATTGTAGCTCTGAAAAAGAATCTCCCGCACGAAGTTGCCGCTGATTTATCATTTGGAAGAAAGCGTGTTCGAATATTTCAGCCTGCGCATCAGAGGATTGGCTAACGCAGTCGAAACCATCTTCAATCTGAGGTGTTCTCACAATAATGTAATAATCACCCACTTTTTCCAACACGCCACATTGATGTAAATGACTTAATGTATTACGTACTGTCGTGCGACTGATGCTATACATTTCTGCCAATGAAGCCTGTGATGGCAGTGGCGATGTAATATGTCCTTTGGCAATGCCATCTATCATCTGATTAATCACATTATGGCGAAGATCTTGTGTTCTGCTCATGGTGGCCTCATCTGTTTTTTATTCATTTAAAACCAATTTAAAACAGAATAATTCGTGATCCCTCACAATTATCACATCCGCTTTAAATCTATTTCTGATTTTTATTGAATATCAAGCCTCACCTTTCGGAGGAATAATCATGACAACAATGAATACATTAGTTTGCCTTGAACCAACTAAGTTAATTTACCAACCACGGACTCGACCTTTACCAAAAATTAATGAAGCATTAATTAAAGTTTTAAATGTGGGTATTTGTGGCACAGATATACATGCCTGGGCAGGTAATCAACCCTTTTTTAGTTACCCTCGCATATTAGGTCATGAAATCTGTGGCGAAATAATAGGGTTGGGTGAAAATGTTCATAATATGCACGCTGGACAACGGGTCGCTGTTATTCCTTACGTTGCTTGCCATCACTGCAATTCATGTCTCAGTGGGAAGACAAATTGCTGCGAAAATATCTCTGTGATTGGCGTCCATCAAGATGGCGGATTTAGCGAATATTTGTGTGTGCCGGTCAGTAATTTATTAGTGGTTGACGATGTTGACCCTATTTCAGCCGCACTGATTGAGCCTTTCGCCATTAGTGCCCATGCAGTGCGCCGTGCTGATGTTCGCCCTGACGAACATGTTTTGGTCGTCGGTGCAGGGCCAATTGGTCTGGGTGTTGCCGCAATAGCGCAAGCTGATGGCGCACATGTCGTGATGGCCGACACTAGCGCTCAGCGCCGTGAGCATGTCGAAAATCTGTTGGATATCCGCGCATTAGATCCCAGCGATGCTGAATTTGAACAACATTTACGCCAACAATTCTCCGGCATGCTGCCACTAAAAGTGATTGATGCCACCGGTAATCAACGTGCCATGAATAACACCGTCAACTTTATTCGCCACGGCGGTAGCATCGTTTTTGTTGGTTTGTTCAAAGGTGATCTCAGTTTCCCTGATCCTGATTTCCACAAAAAAGAAACCACCATGATGGGCAGTCGCAATGCCACCTTCGAAGACTTCGCCAAAGTCGGGAAACTAATGGCAGCAGGCAAATTGTCGGCCGATATGATCCTCACACACCGCTTTGAATTCAATACGCTGGCCGATATTTATGAGCAACAAGTGGTGAAAAACAAAGATCTTATCAAAGGCGTCATTCAGTTCTGACCACCCTACTCCTGAGGATATGCACCATGCTAACGTTAAATCGCCATGACTTTCCGGGCCGCCATCATCCCGATAAAATCATTCAATTTGGTGAAGGGAACTTCCTACGCGCCTTTGTTGACTGGCAAATTGATCTCTTGAATGAGCATACCGACCTCGATGCCGGTATTGTTATTGTCCGTCCAATTAACAGTGGCTTTCCGCCATCACTCGATACTCAGGATGGTTTATACACCACGGTTATTCGAGGCTTGGACGAACAAGGTGAGAAGGTCAGTGACGCGCGTATCATTCGATCGGTTAACCGCGAAATTAATCTTTATGAGGATTTCGAGCACTATCTGGCCCTCGCTCACGATGAAAACATTCGCTGGGTTTTCTCCAATACCACTGAAGCCGGCATCAGTTATTTGGCCGAGGATAACTTCAGTGATGCGCCACCTGCCAGTTATCCGGCAAAATTGACCCGATTACTGTACGAACGTTTCCAGCATTTTTCTGGCGCGGCAGATAAAGGTTGGGTGCTGTTGCCTTGTGAGTTAATCGATTATAACGGTGAGGCACTACAGAAATTGGTACTGCGTTACGCCGAACAATGGCAGTTAGGTGATGCTTTCAGCCAATGGTTAGTACAGCACAATACTTTTTGTTCCACATTAGTGGACCGCATCGTCACCGGTTATCCCCGCGACGAAGCGAAAACATTGGAAACGCAATTAGGTTATCACGACGCATTTTTAGCCACCGCCGAACACTTTTATCTTTTTGTCATTCAGGGACCACAGTCATTAGCACAAACATTAAAACTGGATAAATACCCGTTAAATATTCGTATCGTCGATGATATAAAGCCTTACAAGGAACGCAAGGTCGCCATCCTTAATGGTGCACATACGGCCTTGGTGCCTATTGCTTATCTAGCGGGGTTAAACACAGTTGGCGAAGCGATGGCCGATGAGCAAATCAGTCAATTTGTCGCGCAACTGATGAGTGAAGAAATCATTCCAGTATTGGATTTGCCTCGCAATGAACTACAGACCTTTGCCCAAGCGGTACAGAGCCGTTTTCGCAATCCCTTTATCCAACACCAGTTGCTCTCGATTGCCCTCAATAGCATGACAAAATTCCGTACGCGCATTTTGCCCCAATTACTGACCAGCCAGCAGGTGAATGGGACATTACCACCACGGCTAACATTTGCTTTCGCTGCGTTGCTGATGTTCTATCGCGGTAAACGTGGGAATGAGGATTTCCCATTGCAGGATGATGAATACTGGCTGACTTGCTTTGCCTCGCTATGGCGAGACGTCGATGCTGGTTTATTGCCCATACAAGATCTGGTGCAACAGGTCTTAGCGGATAACCATCATTGGGGACAGGACCTTAATCAAATTCCGCAACTGGCGGATCAAATGACCGAACAATTACAGACTATCCAACGCATTGGCATACGGGATGCCCTATCTGCCTATCGTTAAGGACGATACGTCGATCGAATAACAGGTTACGGCCAGCCGCTTATCTGCCCGTAACCTGTTGCTTAGATCTTGATTATCATCAGGGTAGCCACCGCAGCACGGAGTTCCCCCATTAGCGAGCAGTGAATAGCCTCAATGATGAATAAATTCAATGCCATATATCCCACCAATGGCATTTATCGTTTCAAGTAAATGTGCACCATCGGCCTCAGCCACTGGAGCGTCACTCTCTTCTACACGCCCTAATGGACCTAGGGGAAGCACGTTAAGCCATGCCAATATCTTAACCATTGTCACCTCGACGATTCAATCAAATGGACAGAGCAGGTTATATAAGAGTAGACGATAAATAGTACAAAAAACGAACGAAGCAATATTGCTTTCCATAGACAGAATTTAGCTATCGCAAAATGACTTGAGATAATGCTTAAGAATTTAGCATTTTATTGATGCTGCCTAAGGGGCAAGGCGCTATCTTAAAGCGACATTCACTCTGAGGAGTTTCACATGTTTGTTGTTAGCTTGACTTACCATAAACCCATCGATGTGGTGGAAGCACTGGCCGAAAGCCATAAAGACTGGTTAAAAAAATACTATGCACAAGGTGTGTTTATCGCCTCGGGTCGTAAAGTGCCCCGCACCGGTGGCATCATTTTAGTAAAAAGCATTGAGCACGACCAACTGGATAAGGTATTGGCAGAAGATCCCTTTAACGCCGTTGCCGAGTACAGCGTTACTGAGTTTATCCCTTCCATGGCGATAGAATCGGTCGAAGCATTGAAAACCTTGTAGGGCGCGCATCCCAAAGACTCGCCATGCGTGATCACATGGCTATCGGGAACCGGCAGCGGTTGAAGGCATTTCTGACCGCTGCTGTCTCTGTTCCATAATGCGATGCAGGTTATCTTCAAGCCAAACCGTCAACCCCTCGATTTGCACTTGGATTTCTTTACCTAGTTGCGTCAATTTATATTCCACATGCGGCGGCACCACCGGATAAGCGATACGTTCGACAAAACCGTCCTCTTCAAGATTTTGCAGTGTTTGCGCCAACATTTTCTCACTGACGCCCCCAATCTTTCGCCTTAACGCACTAAAACGCAGGGTTTCATTGCTCAAAGCAATCAGCACCAATACCCCCCAACGGCTTGTGACGCGTTTGAGAACCTCTCTTGATGGGCAGTCAGCATTGAGCAACTCACCGCGGCGAACTTGTTCTGGAAATGAAAGATTGTTGTTCAAATCTTGTGGTCTCATTATTTTATACTAACCTTTAGGTGAGTACTTACTTATAGTTAGTATATCGCATATGATGATCTTAAGGGCGATTTTTTGGTGAGCGCGATGTCAGCACTGAATGACCTGCCAACACAAAAAATCTGTCATCTATTCCATAACATCAATCAGGAGTCTTATTATGATCGCAGTCACCGGAGCCACTGGCCAATTGGGTCGCCTTGTTATCAATGCATTACTCCAAAAAGTACCCGCCAGTGAAATCATTGCAGCAGTCCGTAGCCCTGAAAAAGCCCGTGATTTAGCCGCGTTAGGTGTTCAAGTACGCAAAGCGGATTATAGCCAACCGTCTACGTTGGATAGCGCGTTTCAAGGTGTGGATAAACTGCTGCTAATCTCATCCAGTGAAGTAGGTCAGCGTGTAGCACAACACACAGCGGTAATCGAAGCGGCCAAACGGGCAAAGGTTAAATTATTGGCTTATACCAGCTTACTTCATGCCGATAAATCGACGTTAGGGTTAGGTGAAGAGCACCGCGCAACAGAAGCATTGCTTCAAGATTCTGGCCTACCCGTCGTGCTGTTACGTAACGGCTGGTATACCGAAAACTATGCTGCCAGTATTGCGCCCGCCTTGGCTCACGGTGCATTTATTGGCGCTGTAGGGAATGGACGTATTGCTTCGGCCACACGTGAAGACTATGCGCAAGCCGCCGCCGCCGTACTGACAAAGGATAACCAGGCCGGCAAAGTTTATGAATTAGCCGGGGATGACAGCTATACGTTAGCTGAGTTCTCAGCGGAAATTGCTCGTCAATCAGGCAAACCCGTCATCTATCAAGATTTGTCAGAAGCTGACTTCCGACAAGCATTGATTGGTGCTGGATTACCCGATGTTTTCGCCAGCTTGCTGGCAGATTCGGATGCTGGCGCGGCCAAAGGTGGCTTATTCGATGACAGCCATACCTTGAGCAAACTCATTGGTCGCCCTACCACGCCTTACGCGAAAGTGATTGCGGCAACCTTGGCTGCACAATAATCCTATTTCCATGTTCAACATGGCCGGTATCTCGCAAGTTACCGGCCTTTTTATCGATAATAACGTTATTTTGCTTTTGCTAATGCCTGAGCAAGATCATCAATAATGTCGTCAATATGCTCGATTCCGATCGACAACCGCACCATATCTCTTGGCACGCCGGCTTTAACTAACTCTTCATCATTGAGCTGACGATGCGTTGTTGAGGCAGGATGGCATGCCAACGATTTAGCATCGCCAATATTCACCAATCGCACGATCAAATTCAGCGCATCGATAAACTTGCTACCCGCAGCTTGGCCCCCATGGATACCGAATGACAAAATGGACGCGGGCTTCCCGCCGAAATAACGCTGCGCCAAATCATGCTCAGGATGATCGGGTAGCCCTGCATATTTCACCCAACTGACTTGTGGATGGGCACGTAAATACTCGGCAACTTTAAGCGCATTTTCAGTATGACGTGCCATACGCAATGCCAACGTTTCAAGTCCCTGCAAAATCAAAAATGCATTAAACGGTGATAGCGCAGCACCGGTATTTCGTAAAGGGACCACTCGGCAGCGGCCAATATAGGCAGCCGCACCAAATTGCTCGGTATAGGTGACACCGTGATAAGACAAATCAGGTGTATTTAATTGAGCGAAACGCTCGGGATATTGAGCCCAAGGGAATTTACCGGAATCCACCACAATACCGCCAATGCTGGAGCCATGGCCGCCAATATATTTGGTCAATGAATGAACGACAATATCAGCGCCATGTTCGAAAGGTCGGCACAAAATGGGGGTCGCGACGGTATTATCGACAATCAGCGGGACGCCATGACGATGCGCGGCATCCGCTAATTTTTGTAAATCGACAATGTTGCCCGCAGGGTTTCCAATCGATTCACAGAATACCGCTTTTGTTCGGTCATCAATCAATGCCTCCAATGCATCAATATCGTCATGATCGGCAAAACGAGTTTCAATCCCATAACGAGGCAAGGTATGGGCGAGTAGGTTGTATGTGCCACCATATAATTTTGCCACCGAGACGATATTATCGCCGACCTCTGCAATGGTTTGAATCGCATAAGTGATCGCGGCCATACCGGAGGCCACGGCTAACGCTGCAATCCCCCCCTCCAGAGCCGCGACTCTTTGCTCCAACACGTCATTCGTCGGGTTCATAATTCGCGAGTAAATATTACCCGCAACTTTTAAATCAAATAAATCAGCACCATGCTGGGTATCATCAAAGGCGAATGAAGAAGTCTGATAGATAGGCACTGCAACAGCTTTAGTCGTGGGATCTGGCGAATAACCGGCATGAATAGACAATGTTTCTAATTTCATTCTTAATCCTTTTTATTGATGACGATGCCAATGAACGCGAGTTGGGCCCTAAATAGTGCTGCGCGAAGCAGACTGAACTCAGGCAGCAGGCCGTATAGCGAGAAATCGCCGTAAAAACCAACAATAGAGGAATTAATAAGTAATACCTATAATTCAATATAAATATTTAGCTATTAATTATAATTAAATGGCATCGTCCCATACTGACCCCACAGACAATCGCCTTGGCGTCCCATTTCACACCATCGTAAACAAGATACTAGCCCAAAAACCAACAGAGTACTTTTCAGTCACCCTTTTACAGCCTAAACTGTATGCATATACAGCAAATCATAATTTATTTATATACAGGAAGGGACATCATGGCTGGATTCACCGGTTTTACTCAGCAGGGGCTGACGTTCTTACAGCAAATAGCGCAAAACAACACCAAGGAGTGGTTCGAGGAACATCGTGATATTTATGAGCAACATCTGTTGCTACCGATGCGAAAACTGGTGACTGATTTGGGTACCGATATGATGGCGATTGATGAGCTTTTTGAGATTCGGCCAGCGATTGGCAAAACCATTTCCCGTATGAATCGGGATACTCGCTTCTCTCATGACAAATCACTCTATCGCAGCAACATTTGGCTGACATTTAAACGATCGCGTAAGAACTGGACGGATGCACCCACTTATTTTTTTGAATTTGGCCCCGATTGGTGGCGCTATGGACTGGGCTATTACAGCGCCTCACGCGCGACGATGGACCTGTTTAGGCAACAGTTGATACGTGCTCCTGCAGATTTTCTTAAGATTGCTGAATGTATCCATCCGAACTTTTTAATCGAAGGTGAAAGCTATAAGCGCCCGCTTATCAAGGATCAACCTCAAGAACTGGCGACGTGGTACAACAAAAAGTCATGGGCACTCATCAGCCATCATCACGATATGGAGCCGCTATTTTCAAATCAACTGGTTGATATCTTAAGCAAAGATTTTAGACGTTTGTCGCCAATCTATGATTTTTTGATGAAAATTGAAGGATTGAAAAAAAACCATAATAGCGTTGTGTCGTAGCACAAGGGGCTTATGGGTGGATACAGAAAGGAATAACTGTTACAAACTCATATAAAAATAACATTTATATTTTTTATTATTTTAATCCCCACAAAAATGGGGATTACTTTTCCTATGCTGATTAGACTGACGCCAATACCGCTGTAATAAATAGTTAATACAATATTCATCATTAACAAAAGTGATAAATAAAAAAACCACTTACCTCATGTTATGCAACTTCTTGGCAAAAGCTATTCATCTATTTCTCATTAGAGATGAGAATTTCACCATGTTATAAAACTCATTCATCAATCTCATCATTCCACAATGTATCACACTAAGATGAAAAAAACTAACCACATGTTATTTAAGCAATTTATTGATTAACTTTATTTCACCCAACTATAATTAATAACTAAAAACAATAATTATATTCATATGGACATTAATAAACAGAATAATCAAAATGCCCCAAAAAAGTGCAGCAGCACTAATATTAATCACATTTATAGCGCACCAATAATTTATTTAATCTAAGTATAAAGTTTTAACTTACGAGGCCGATTACCCTAAGCAATTATTGTATTCACCTGTTATTCGGGAACTCCCCCAATATTCTGAGGTTTTTATGAGAGTAAACAAACCTGTCACTCGGCAGGAGTATCCCATTGATCGCGATACCACCCTGCAATCCACCACCGATACTCGCGGAAATATCGTCTATGCGAACGCCGCGTTTGTTCGTGCAAGTGGTTTTGAATATCAGGACTTGCAAGGGCAGCCGCACAATATCGTGCGCCACCCCGATATGCCGCCCGGCGCTTTTGCTGATATGTGGCAGACTTTGAATGCGGGCCTGTCTTGGTCATCTCTGGTGAAGAACCGTCGTCGAAATGGCGACTATTATTGGGTGCGAGCCAATGCCACCCCTTTGCGCCATAACGGCCGATTAAACGGTTATATATCAGTACGTATTGCACCAACCCGTGACGAAGTTAAGCAAGCTGATGCGCTATATGCCGATTTTAACTCTGGCAAGGCAAAACAGCGCCGTATCGGTTTATATCGTGGATTGATTGTTCGCACGGGTTGGCTCTCGTGGATGTCGCTGTTCCAAACGCTGCCGCTACGCTGGCGGTTGCGCGGAGCATTATTGGTCGCAGCCCTCCTTCCCACAATCACTGCAGGCGCGATGGGCATAACAGGGATCCCCTTGTTGACGCTAGGGGTAGTGACGGTTGCTAGCAGCATCATCACGTCATTTTGGTTGGAGCGGCAGGTTGCACAGCCTATCGCCGCAATTTTACAACAAGCTCAAGATGTCTCTTCCGGGCAGGCTGGTGATTATGTGCAGCTTAACCGTGTCGATGAAATTGGCTATTTGATGCGTAGCGTGAATCAATTAGGCCTTAATCTTCGCTCATTGACCGACGATGTCAGTGGTCAAGTCGATGGTATCAATACCGCTAGTAGTGAAATTGCCGCAGGAAACCGAGAGCTTAAAGTCCGAACGGAGCAAGCGACAGCGAACTTGCAACATATTGTTAGTGCGACAGAGCAACTCGTTGTAACAGTACAAAACAGTGCTAATAGCGCAAATGAAACAACCTCATTAGCGGCAATGAGCAGCCACGCAGCGGAAAAAGGCAGCGAGTTGATGCATCAAGTGATTGAAACCATGGGGACTATCAATGACTCAAGCCATCGTATTGTCGATATCATCAGTGTGATAGAGGGTATCGCCTTCCAGACCAATATTCTGGCACTTAATGCTGCCGTTGAAGCTGCCCGCGCGGGTGAGCAAGGCCGAGGCTTTGCCGTAGTGGCGAGTGAAGTTCGCCATTTAGCGCAGCGATCGTCAACAGCGGCGAAAGAGATCAAACACTTAATTGAAACCAGTGTGGAACGGGTTCGCGATGGTAGTGCCTTGGTACAAAATGCAGGTGCTACGATGGACAATATCGTTAAACAAGCAGGCCAAGTTTCCACTCTAATCAGTGAAATTAGCACCTCGACGCATGAACAGACACAAGCACTTGGCCAAATTAGCCAATCAATTGGTCAGTTAGACCAAATGACGCATCAAAATGCGGCGATGGTTGAACAATATGCAGGCGCGGCGGAAGAGTTGGCACAGCGAACTTTACGCCTAACAGCGGCAGTCCGTATTTATCGGCCGGTGCAGTGAACGCGTATTTAGATGAAGTGAGGGTAAAATAGCATCGATGGAATAAGGGATTAAGCATAACTATCACATTATTTGTTATGGCTGCTATGGCAGAAATCTCATCTGTCATAGCAATAAATGCAAACATCGCTATAGTGATAGGTGGTTATTCAATTATTAAATAAGGAGTTTTATGTCATCACTTAATCAAACATCTGTTCGCGCTCAGCAAGGTGAATCCGATGCAAACTTACCTGGTGAAGATCATCTGATCGCCCATGAAGCTTTGCTTGTCGCACTAATGGTTGAATGCGCGAATGAGTCCGATAACGATCAATTTCTCTCCAGTGTGCGAGACACACTTAACGAAATTTTAGGCACTTCTCGTTATCTTAAGGCTAGCAAGATAGCCAATGGTTTAATCGATGAGGCGGATGATAAAGCCAACCGCTAATGTTTAGCCCTCAGAATTGAGGGCTTTTTATTGTTTGTTACTCTTGTTTTATTGGATCACTTTGCAGTGATAACACGGAGTAGCGGCATAAGATTGCCGTCAGAATGACGAATAGATGCCCTTCCGAAGAATCGAGTAAAAATGAATTAAACAGATGGCTGATCATATAACTGGCAAGTAACGCGATAAATATGCTTCTCGTTTCTTGCGGTAAACGCCAAGCAGCACGGAAATAACACCACATCCATCCCAAGAATAGCGCAAGTCCCACGACACCTAATTGAACAGTTTGCATCAGATATTCATTATGCGGATTGATGCTATAGCCAATTTGTGGGTTCGGGAACCAAAAGCCCCCCGCTCCATGCCCCAATAAGGGCGCTTCCTTAATGAGTTTCACTGACTCAATGATAAATTGAGTCCGTAGCCCCATTGAGCTATCGCACGAAAGATCGGCATTACCCTGCGAGGCAGCTAAACAGACCTTAACCTCTGCCATCCCGCGTTCCACCCGCTCAACAGCTCGGTTTGGGACAAAGACAATAATGGCACCGATCATCAGGACACAAACCACCATCCCTAAACGCTGACGGACTGATAGTGACAATATCCCCCACACACCAAAAGCCGCGGCCAGCGCCACATAACCCGTTCTACCTTGCACCATAAACACGACATTATAGATAGCCAGTACAACCAGAAGACCATAACAGCCGCGCTTGATTCCTTGATGCTTAAATGCAAGAGAAAGCCACATCACTGCCGCTAAGGCCATAAAGAAATTATGAGTGATTTGCAACTTAAACACATGAGGATTCAGTGGGTTAATTTCACCTAGCGGTAGATGAAGAAGCCCTACCCATAGGCTTGCCGCGAGAATAACGGCATTTGCCAGTAAGAATCCTTTTACAAAATAACCGACCAATGAACGAGAAAGTAAAAAGAACAGTGCTAACGGCAATATATATAATAATTTAAGATACTTACTCACCATCACATTACCGTACAAATTGTGATGCCAGAGCAGAGATATCGCAAGTAGTAGGAAGGTTACCGCAGGCAACCATATCAACGGGTTTTTCGCTAATGTTTTCACATAACGCGTATCGCGATTAAGCAACACGCAGATGAGTGCCAACACCAAAGAGAGATTCATGAGGAAATTCGACGTCGGTAACCCAATACCGAGCAAAAATGCGGTGGCACACGACAAGCCAGCCACATGACGATGCATCGTGGGTAAACCAGGTCTTGAGGCAACTGAATTCATAAATTACTCACTGAAGATTAATAGCCTGTGGGGAATAACCAATATATTCTCATCGAGAATCCTACCCATATAGTCGACAATTAAAGCTATGCCGCCAGCGATCTGAACAAATAACGGAACCACCACAGTGGTCGCCACCATATCTTCCGCTCAGGGATGCTCAAAAGGCGGGAATGCACTTTTTTGATTTCCCAATTAAAGTTAAGAAAGATTCTGCTGTGACCATGTTCCGCACCAAATCGTGCTATTTCATTTTTTTTACGATCATCAATCGGTGCATTATGCGTCAAATCGCGTGTCAGGGAGTGATAGCTATTCTTCCTATCGACATTACGTTCAATGCAACGGTATTTTTTTGGCAAGTATCGCGGCGTTGTGCCGTGGTCTTTATGGAACTTCACAAATCGATAATCTTCGGATCCATAATGCCCCGCGAATTCCTCATCGTATCCATACAGCCTAAAAAATCGAGCTCTGGACATAAAGAACAAATTAGGATGGCCGCGATAAGCTTTACCCGTTTTGTCATCTGTCCGATAAATGCGGAATAACGAACGCCTCGGATTACGAGCATTAACCAGATAGCGCATAGTATCTTCAGGTAGTAAGCAATCTAAATCGGTGATAATAATTTTGTCTGATTTAGCATACAAAACACCCAGATTTCTGGCTCCCGCTTGGTTCCATTGAATGTCACTTGTTATCCTAAGCCAGGTAAAATTGAGGTCATAATCTTTGATGTCGTAGTCTAGTGGCGAACAATCATCCACAATGACGAACTCTACGGCATCTTTAATATCATCTGGATAAGACTCATACTCATTCAACAATGACTCTACAGACCCCATATTCCCTTGATTACAATAGAAATGAGTGACATAAGTTAACTTGATGTGCTGCTTATCTAAAGAATGCCGAGCTTTAACTATTCCTAGATCCCTCTCCATTGAAAAACCTCTGCTTTAATAGAGAAATAAAAAAATTATGCATATTGTATAAAATACTTCTTAATTGACCGGTTGAATATTAATGAAGAATAAATAGAAAACAAATAATATTTTAGTGTTAGATGTCATCGCCTCTACAATCCATATGACATAGTGTACCGGATCGGCTAATTGATAATTCTTATACAATTTAGGTTCGTTGCTGACAAGAAGAAATAATTATCTCCACTTTAACTCTTCAGCAGAATATTATTACAATATAACTCAATTTTTGTAGAGATTATCACTAAAAAAGACCATACTCTCTACTCTAACTCTCGTCGTGCATGCGGCAACATCAACGATATCGGTGCTGTTCAGCAACATGACCTCAAATAATTAGTCTTTGCCTAATTTCTAATCGTATTAAGCCATAACGAAAGAAATGTAGCGAAGATGTTATTACTGGCATCTAAAAAAACGAACAGTCCTTATATGAGGGAGCGTAACATTGAACTAAAATATGCATGAGGTTTATACGTAAAAAATCCCCCTTAACTGATATTGATAAGGAGGATATCTTTTAAGAAGACGCTGGGTTGTTAGAACTATTTTCCTTGTTGACGGAACGAGGTTACCGTCTCCCAAGCAATCTGCTGTAAAGCACGCGCGGTTTCTTCTGTCATATTGCTATCTACCGGTAATCCGCCACCAACGGGTGATTGATCATAAATGGTCGCAAACAGCACACAAGATGCCAGATAAGTCCCTGCTAAAGAAGGATGGCTGCCATCGCTATGATATAACTCTATTTCTGGATGAGTCTCGACCGTACGGCTAAAAGCTAAACCAACAGGCGCAACATATCCACCTGTTTTACTGGCTATATCAATATAGGCTTTGGCCAATTTATCAGTTTGCTCTTTTTTATCTTTATTCGCCCAAGTCATAAAATACACAACTTTAGAGCCCGCTTTGTGCGCGGTATCCGCCATAAGACTGGCAGAATCAACGAAGTATTGGCGCACCTCTGTTTTGGCCGAGATGGGTTCCATAGAGTTGCCCTGCAATATAACAACATCCCATTTTTGAAGCGAATTTTGGAAACTTAGATTGGGAATGTGCCAGCCTAATTGGCCGCTAGAAATAGTGACACCCCGAAACATATACCCTTTAGCCTTATCGGGTAGCAACGAACGGCTTAGGTCCCGAAGTCGGGTATTCACATGGTTGTTGTAATGCATGTACGAATTGCCATAGAGCGCAAAAGTCTTCCTTTCACCTTCTAATTTGGCTTGAGGCGCAGATGATGTAATAGAGTCAGCCTGAGCACTCGCTATTGTGATTAAGCTGCACGCGAACAACATGATTAATTTATTCATTTTCTTTATCCTCAGAAGTCGTACCTTAGCCCAAGAACAATCGCATCATCATTAATTTTCAGATTATTGTTCGCAAGCACTTTGTCATAGGTCAGCGATAGATATGCATTTTTGGCCACCGCTAATTGGGCTTCAGCCCGCCATCCCTCTTTTTCATATATATCCTTTCCATCTTCATCTAGGAAACTATATCCGCCTAAAACTTTAATATGATTAAACTGATACGAAACTACTGAATCAAAGCTGATATAATCATTGTCAGGCTTATTGTCACGTTCAATAGACATTTTTCCCGCGGTTACCGCAAGAGACATAGCATTATAATCAAGCTGCACCCCACCCATCACCTGCTGATGTTTCTTGCGACCATCGGTGGGTATTTTTTGCGGGTTGTCTTTACGTTTAAACTCGCTGGCAGCAAGGGCTGGGGTTATTTTAAGATCACCTAACTTGAACATTTTTCGATAGCTAAGCATCACACCATTATCAAGCCCTTCATTATCACTGTTAGCATTACCGGCAACATAGGCTATTTGAATCTGATGCCCGTCAAATTGGCCATTCCATTGGAGAGTGCCATCCTGACGGTTATATTGATATGATGTGTCAATTGAGCTAATACCGTAGTTATAAACATTTGGCGTAAAATTCTTATATTTATCAGTCATTCTCATCACCTGGTATAACGGATTTTGAGTACGACCACCAATTAAGTCACCATAGCGAGCATGGGATATACCGAGCCATGCATAACGAGCATCTAGATCTCTATCTTTTGTCTTATTATCATTTTTCTCAGTACGTAGTTGCCATTCTAGACGACCAATAATTTTAGTATCTTCAAGTAATGAAAGATCTCTCGTGACATAAATCCCTAAACGCCCACCTAACTGATTTCGAACATCATCTCCAGCAAATGAAGAATCTCCATGCGCAAACTGATATTCTAAACGGCCATAAATATCCAGTGTCGTTTTATCATCTTTATATACATTCATCGCTAATGCTGATGAGCTCATACAAGTTAAAATAATAATCGGTATTGTTTTAATTTTCATAATTTACCTATAATTAAAATCGTATAAATCGCCCCAGTTAGAAACTCCAAACTGATAAGTTGATAAAAATACATTTATCCTGGACATTGTTAATAGCAATAAGAAAAGCGATATATGGGAATAATAATTTCTCATTTTAAAATGTGACAATATACACAAAAATACCAAGCTAAATTAGTTTCACCTCAGAATATTTGAAATTATAAAAGCAACCAATAAATAAAAATTAAGTAATTATCTTTCATCATTCATTTGAAAATATTAAAGTAAGTGCTTTATGTTAAGCTCATCACATTTTTAACCATTAGGTAGAGTTAACACAAGGGAAATACATATTCTCATTTTTATATCTAGAAAACTAGACCAGAATTTCCATTATCAAACGGATATAAGTTGAAATAACTCACTGATATTGTTCATCTACTAATTTTGGAGTCCATAATGCGGGGTAGCCTTAGTTCGGTATTTGATTCAGAACTGTATTCATCCTTGTTCACTCAACCTGAAATGAAACAAGTATGGTCCGATGAAAATTTGATTCGCTGCTGGTTGGAGTTTGAAATGGCAGTAGCCTGCGTGCAAGCCGAATTAGATATCATCCCAGCTCAGGCTGCAAAAGATATTGTCACAACCTGTCAATCGTTAGATGTTGATTGGCAGCGTCTAGCAACAGAAACACGTTCAGTTGGAATGGCGATAAAACCATTAGTCGACCAAATAACCGATGCGGGTACACCTCTGGTAAAAAAATATCTACATTGGGGTTGTACTACTCAGGACTTATTAGACTCTGCGCTTGCGATGAGAATAAAACAGACGTTGCTGTTAGTGCGAGGCCAATTGATTGAGTTGGGTGCAAGTCTTAAAACCATGGCTCTTGCTCATAAAGCCACCGTCATGGTTGCCAGAACCAATTCTGTAGATGCCTCTGCAACCACTTGGGGATTGCAGGTCAGCAGTTATCTTAATGAGATAACTCGTAATATTCATCGTCTTGATAATCTCTATCCCACAGCTATCACAGGCTTATTTGGTGGCGCAGTCGGTAACCTCGCTTCCGTTGGTCATAACGGCATAGAAACTAGAAATAACCTAATGAAAGCATTAGGCTTATCTGCTCCCATTGGGATGATGAATGCCAGTCAGGATAATGTCGTACAAGTCGTCCAGTTTTTTGCTTTAGTACACGGTACTCTTTGTCGGATAGCGAATGATGTTGAAACCATGGGAAGACCATCCTTGGGCGAACTTAGGGAAGGAGAAGGCGGCGGTGGTTCCAGTACAATGCCGCACAAAACGAATCCTCGTGCCAGTAATATGATTCAAACACTATCCCGTATGGGCTGGATGTATGCCTCTGGTGCAACCAATCTACTCGACCAACAGGATGTACGTGCAGCATCGATGCGTGTACTCAACTGGACACTACTGCCTGAATCAGCGTTAAGTCTCTCCACCAGTCTCGATCGCGCCTGCCGCCTCATCACTCATTTAGTCGTTGATAAAGAAAGAATGAATGACAACTTCAGCACCTCTAAATATTTTATTATGTCAGAATCAGTAGCAATGAAACTGGCTGACAAAATTGGTCGAGATCAGGGTTATAATTTAATGAAAAAATTATTAAATACGGCTGACGGAACCCAAAACTTAGAGCAGTTAGTATTAAATAATACTCAGATTCGTGAGTTTCTAACTGAGGAGGAACTTATTGCTGCTTGCGACCCATCTTCTTATCTAGGGTGTAACGACGCATTAGTGGATGAAACTGTAGCATTCTTTGATTCCACAGCTAAAGTCAATACGTTATCTATCTGATTGAAAAGATAAGTATCCCCTAAGCATCGCTTGGGGGTGTTTAGTCCCTTTATTTCGGTAGTGGCGAGAAGAGTTCGAAAAATACAAATAGCTCTTCCAATTGCTCAAAATTCCCTTCTCCTTCGCCTTTTTCATAGGCCAAATGCAGGACTAATTCGATAAAAAAGAAGCTAATTATCCTGCTTTTAAAAACTGATTGGACATCACTTGGTAATACAAATTGTAGATTACAAAATTTGCCATAGGGATTCGATTCAGAATTGGTTATCAGTACTACGACTGCATCCTTTCTACGGAACCATTCTGTCACTCGAATGACGACTCGGTTAAAACGATAATATGAAAAAGTGATCAGAACATCTCTACTGGATAAATTCAGTAAATCCTTAGGTAAATCGCCAACATCCACTGAGAGAAGTGTCACACTGTCTCTAAAATATTTAACCAAAGTCGTGAAGTGTTTAGCCATCGCATGAGATGAAGAAGGGCCTATGACATAGAGATGCCTATCTGTATCTAGAATGAGGCTAATAAATTCATCCAAACTCTCGATATCAATATTATTTTTAAAATTCTCAAACAACATTGTCACATTTTTATTAAAATCAGAAACAATTTCCTCTGTAGTAACCTTCGCTCTCTCATTGGCTCGAGATACTAGTTCGAATGGCGGTACTAATTTTTGTTGTGACAATGTTTTTTCAAGCTCACGTTTAAAAGCCGAATAACCTGTAAACCCTAATTTATTCAGAAATCGGCCAACAGTGGCTTTGCTTACCATCGCATTACGTGCAAGGTCGATAATGCCATGAAAAGGCAACTCATTGAAATGAATCTGTATATAGGCATCTAAACGACACTCAGAATCTGTTAATGAATCTAGTTGGGTAGTTTGTAAAATATATTTCTCAAGTGTCAATAAATTATTAATTTTCATTAGTTACTCCTTTTAACACTGATTTTATGACTAAAATAATAAATATATTCTCGGTATGACGCCTTGTTAACGATCAAGCAATGCACTGCTTCAATGATAATATTATTTGGTGTAACTATAAATTTCAAAGAATGAGACGCTGCGCACAATTTACGGTGAGAAAACTATTTTCTCATTCTTTCACTGATTCCTTACTTCTACTATGACTGCATTACATAAGGACAATCAGATTGATCAATTCACTTGGGAGCTATCTGTAACATTTTATTTAACCGTGTTTTTTCACCCGAATAAAATAAATAAAAGGGCTAATCTCATGATTGCATTTATAGTCGCAATAGTGATAACTATCATTGCTGCATGGTTAATTATCAAAAACTACCAACCTCAAACAGTATTGCTGTTAGCCGGTATTTCTTTACTGACTATCACTGCTATTTTTTATCCAGAGAACAGCATCTTATATGATAAAGCAAAATCAACGGGTTCAGTTTGGGTTGATATCTTCGCTTTTGCTAAAAACTCGCTATCGACTCAAGTGGCAGGCATCGGCTTGATCATTATGGCGGCAGGCGGCTTTGCAAGCTATATGGACCATATTAAAGCGTCAAATGCCATGGTTAATGCATGCATTCGTCCTCTCCAGCTCATCAAAGCACCCTATCTTATTTTAGCCATTGGTTATATTTGTGCTCAGTTGTTACATGTTGCAATTTCTAGCGCTGCTGGATTAGCGATGTTGCTGTTGGTCACTTTCTTCCCAGTATTAGTTCGTCTTGGTGTCAGTAAAGCCGCAGCAGCATCAATGATTGGACTTTGTGCATTCATGGATCTTGGCCCTGCTGTGGGGACAGCTAACCTCGCGGCAAAACATGCAGGAATGGAAACCGCAATTTATTTTGTCCATTACCAAATGCCAGTTGCAATTGCTGTGATGTTGGTGGTTTCCGTATTGGTTTTCTTTACCGCTAAATATTACGATAAAAAGGATGGTCACATCGTCGTCATTCGAGAGACGATCAGTGACGAAAGTAAAGACGAAATTCGTGTACCGACTTTCTACGCGTTGTTACCTATATTCCCAGTTGCACTGGTATTAATATTCAGTCCGCTATTTATTGATAGCATAAAAATAGATGTGGTCACCGCGATGATCATCGGTACATTGACGGCGTTTATCTGTGATCTTTTAGTCAAACGTGATTTCCGAGAATGTTGTAAAGGGGTGCAAGTCTTCTTCAAAGGTATGGGGAGCATGTTTACCAGTATTGTCTCCTTACTGGTTTGTGCTGACATCTATGCTCAAGGGATGCAAAAAATTGGTGCTATCGACTATTTACTGGTATCAGTGCAAAACGCAGGTTTTGGTTTCGCCAGCATGACCGTTCTAATGACACTACTGGTTGGTGTCACGGCAGTATTAACCGGCTCTGGTGTCGCTGCCTTTTTCTCCTTCTCGGGAATGGCTCCATCAATCGCGAGTAAATTCGGTCAAGAAGCTGTTAGCATGATTCTTCCTATGCAATTAATGGCAGGTATGGGCCGCTCAATTTCTCCGGTAGCAGGTATCATCATAGCCGTCAGCAAAGCAGGTGAATGTTCGCCGTTTATGATAGTGAGACGAACATTAATTCCGGCTATTGGAGGTATCCTCACTATGATGCTGGCAAATTTCCTGCTATTTTAATCGCGAATAATTTCATTACCGCAATAACATTCTATTAGTTATTATCTTTAATGAAAAAGGTGAAGATACCTACGATATCTGAATACAGAACATTACTGATGCCCACTCCCCTTCTAAATAAGAGGAGTGGGCTCCGGACTTGAAGTAAAACTATTAGCTTAATATGAATCCAGTTCATTACTTAATGGCTTATTGCCCCATCTATTTGACCGGTTAAATGTTTTAACATCATTAAATCTCACTCCTTTATCTTTCATCACTTTATGTGCAAATGGTGCTGATAGTTGTCGGATATAGAAAGGCTCATTTACCACAAAATGATGTATTGCATGGGTACTTCCAAAGTTAAAACAAAATAGGTTAAACGGCCAAAACCACCAATGGTTTAGAACCTGAGTTTCCTGAATAACATTACCACTTTCATTATCACCATAATAATGCATGTTTGAACTTACGAAATGTAAACAAAACGCCCATAGGATATTGGGTGCGATAATTACCACCATCATTATATCGATAATATTGAATATTTTTAACGTCAACTCAGACCACATAATTGTCACACCGAACAAGGACGATGCGAAGTTTATCAAGTGAAATAAAATAAATGAATATACAATTAATGAATGTAGAAGCGCGAGGGGGAAAAAGGCTTTGCATGCCTTCTTAAATAACTCCCTCCTTTCTTTCCACGATTTAGCCTGTATTATCAACACACCGACTGCAACAATAAAATCACTAATCATCCATAATCTTAGCAACCCCCAGCGCTGACCATTAGACAGTAACCGCTCTTCTAAATCTTCATAAGTTCCTGGCATTTGGTGATGCCTTAAATGAATTTTTCGCCTAACCCAAGGGTTTGCAGTACTAGGACGAACTATCCAAACTAAGAACATCATTGCATTCTGCATAACACGATTCTTTTTAAAATATAGATTATGAATTAAGTCATGTTCAAGTTCATGTGCTACAGAAAGGCAAAGAGCATTAATTATAATACAAGCCCACCATGCAATGTATCCATTAAGATAACATAATGAACTGACAACAAGGACTCCAATAACAAAAGATAAAATACCAACCCCAAGAGCACTCTGGTGTTTTAATATACTGTACCGCTCCTCCAATTTTTTGCAGTGGTTAGCTATCGCTCTCCTCACTTTTTGCGATTTAACTTTATCATCAAGCATATTTGCATTTGAATTATTTACATTCATAGTGTAACTCCTACAGGAATTAGTAAATACGAGTCGAATAAATATGACGTTATATCATTCAATATATAGTTCAGAAGTAAATGTATCTGCGTAGTCTGCTCTAACTATTGGTGCTGTTACTAGCTCAGATGGCGGTGAAATAAGATTAACTAAATCGGTTATTTTCTTTACTGTAGGAACAGGAGGATTTGAAGTCTCAGATAGATACGGAGATAATACATCAATTAAGTCTAATAATAGCTCATTCTCTAATACGCCAGAACTTTGCACTTCCTGAATAACCAAATCCAATCCATAAGAGTATGATAATACTTGCGCAGCAGCATGTGATAATGGGTTTTGTTGGCAATCAGCGACGACTTTCTTTTCGACCTCTTGAGCAAGATTGACAGGAACAACCATAGAATTATTAAATCGTTTTTTTCTAACCATATGCTTTGCAATCTGGTATGACATTACTGAGTTTTCACCCGCATAAGTTAATGCAGCTTCTGCATCGACCTGTAATGTAATAATTTTATTATAATGATGAAATCCTAATGCTCCGCACATTAAGCGGCACTCACGTAGAACATCTAAACCTAGTGATGTACCAATATATTTCCCGGCTGAAGCTAAAATTTGCAGATCTTTATACGTGCTTTTATTCCCCCAAGAATTTTCAAACCCTCTGATAATTATTTTACCTAAGATCATAATCATTGCTGACTTTAATAACTCAGGATAAAGTCGTTGACAGAAAAGTGGCTCCATAATTAATTTTTTACATATTGGCTCATGGGATATAATCCTATTTTGAGCGTATCTAAATGTGATATTAAGTGCAGTTGCTGACGATTTAATTAACATATATAAAGGAATAAGCCTTTCTTGTAAAAAAGTCTCAAATAAATTTATATAGCGCTGTGGTTCCTCCATTTCACAATGATATTTCCCTTCCTCACATATACTCGAATAGCGTTGCAACATAGCATCGAGAGGTATACTGACTTGATTAAATCGGATTGCAGCCATCTGTATTCCGTGCATTCCGCCCTCGGGGCCTACGGAAATTATATTTATACCAGGGAATAATACCCCATCGTCCTTATCTCTTAATGGAACTCGAAACCAATGAGGTCCATGATCGATACCATTAACGATAAGTCTTGCTAATACCATTCCCACAGATGCCGTATATAGGGCATTCCCTATCCAAAACTTACATGAACCAGGGCTAGGAGAGTGGAGCAACAAATTTTTTTGTTTATGATCATAAGTTACCGTAGTTTCCAAATTCTTTACGTTAGTGCCATTGGCAATTTCTGAACAGCACATAGAATATATGCAATTCAAATTATTTACTTCATCATGATACTTATCCATCTGAATATTATCAGACTGCGTGAACATAACATTCCCACAAATCATATGGGAAGATATCGATATTGCTAATGAATGATCAAAAGCACCGATCAAGCCTATATTTTCACACAAACTATTGAATTCATATTCATTTCTCTGGCCAAGCCACATGTCATTGTGAATTAATTTCTCCTGAAAAATCACTCTCATTCTTTTTATAGTCAAATCTATATAACCACGTTTTGATATATGATATTTCATTTCGGAATCGAATAAAGGCATTTTAAATACTTTACTAAACTTATTATTGCAAATCATATTAAACCCCATGCAAGTAATTATTAAGGAACCGTGTAAAAGAAGAAAAATATCTTACGCAAGAAACAATACGTAGGATTAGTATATTAGCTATAAAAATATACATTACACATATTCTAGATTGATTATTACTCATCAACTACAAAGAATGGTTGGATACTTAATGATTTAACTTAATATTTGTGTAAATTAAATATTTATGAGTTGAATTAAAAACACATTTTTAATTATGAGTATGATTTAATTATCTTATTTAACTTGATATTTAATATTAATTAGATGATATATGTGAGCATTGAATTTAACTTAATTTAAAACGAAACAATGGTTCAAAGCGATAAATGTATCGAGGTAATAAAACATAACACTCGAAAATATTCTTCATAATGATAAAGATCTAAAATTTTTATGTCGAAGCGCTTATCACATTTTAAAAGGCAGTAACCCTAGTGATTCGATAGATCTGGGGCTAACGAATGATGCGCAGATAGTTCGCATCAATAAGGACGTGAAGTGGTTTACTGAATTTTGCCCACCAATGCAGCCACTCATGCGGAGTAATGTGTGTGGCGTTGATTGGAGACTGGTGGGCTAAAACAGAAAAGGCCCACCAAAATGAGCCTTTAAATGGTTATCCGTGATGATTTCATAACGGATAGTGAAATTGATAACACATAAGAATATGGCTCAGTACATACAGATAAGACTGTATTGCGTAGCGATAATCACTAACTATATTGCGATGCTAGATACCAAAGGCAAAATTCATCGTCGTAGAACCGTCAATCTTAGTCTCTTCAGTGATTGTGCCTTTCATATGGGCAGTGCCAGCTAATACTGGTATAACCATAAAGTCAGCACTAAAAACTTTACCTGCAGCCTGAGTGCTGCTGCTCGCAGCCCAACCAGCAGAAACAGAGTTATCGCTATTCAAGCCTACTGAAGCGTTGCTTGCAGTGAAATTACCAGTATCGGTAATGAATAAATTGGATGCCTTACCGTCAACCATGCCATTAGACATCGCTAAACTGTAATAACCAATTTTACCATCACCATTAACATTACCTAAGCCAAAGTATGCGCTATCCACAACACTTGCCGTTCCTACCCGATTATCTACTGGTTTTACATTCAAGTAGGTCATACCGTCACAGTTTATCACCCAGTTTTTACTTATTGCTGGCAAGGCAGTAGTTGCTGTGCCTGACTTAATCTGAGATGGGCCTATAGCACCAAGATCATAGACACCGCTGTCTGGCACATTAATTGTGCAAGATGGTACGCTTAGTGAGCCGGTTACTTTTAATTCTGCTGTTGGGACTGTAGCCTGTACTGCAGTAGTTCCCACAATTAAAGAAGACAATACAGCTAGCCAGGCTAATTGCTTTTTCATCTAAGATTCCTATGTATCGCAGATACGAAGTTAAGCCAATAATGAATTAGGGACTTTAATGACAAATTCATTTTTCAAACACTTGCTTCGAAAAAGTCACTCAAATCTAATGTACTTATTATTCACTTTTGTTTGATTTATGAACATCAGAGGCAAGGTGGGCTTGTGTAGGAATTTTCTCAATAACATAGATACGTTCCACAGCGTTCGGAGGAGCATCAACTATTGTTGCAATAATGTCCTGAGTACGATTACGCGATGCTATCACGCAGGCAGAGTCCCTGCCCTTACAGACAGGTATCAGCAGTGTCTACCTCATTCGCCAAAGAACAGGACTGCGATATATACGCATCGATTTTAATAGCCGATGCGCAAAGCCAGAGAAGCAGCAAAAGAGACTCATCCGGAATTGGATTTTAATTTCACATTCCATGACCTGAAAGCTAAAGGTGTTTCTGAGCTTGAGGGTTCGCTCAGTGAGAAATAGGCAATATCAGGGCATAAAAACATGGGACAAACGGCGCGATATGACAGAAAAACAGAAATCGTGCCAGTGGTGGGCGGTCAGAAAAAATGAGTTTTTATTCAGATTGCCAAAATCATGTTAGGAAATGATGTTAGGAACATCTTAGGAATGTGATTTCAGGCACAAAAAAACCGCCTCTCGGCGGTTAACGACATACTCATACTACTTTGTTTTACTTAGAATATTTTCCATGGTGCCCGGGGCGGGACTTGAACCCGCACAGCCATAAGCCGAGGGATTTTAAATCCCTTGTGTCTACCGATTTCACCACCCGGGCTCTGGAAAACTGGAGGCGCGTCCCGGAGTCGAACCGAGGTAGACGGATTTGCAATCCGTAGCATGGCCACTCTGCCAACGCGCCTTATTCTTCTTTGCCTTTACAGCTTAGGTTCGCATAAAGCCAACCTATTAATTTGGAGCGGGAAACGAGACTCGAACTCGCGACCCCGACCTTGGCAAGGTCGTGCTCTACCAACTGAGCTATTCCCGCAACATCAGAACTTACTGATTCTTTTGCTATCTTTCGACAATTTGTTGCTGCCGTCTGATGCGATGCATTCTACTTACCTGACGCACTGAGTCAATAAAATTATCAGAGTAATGCGTTCGTTTGCTGCTTTTTACGGCGCTTCGATCAAGGTTCGACCAAATCTTTCCACGCCGCGTTTAAATATTGGAACATAGACCAGAAAGTCAGTACCGCAGCGATGTAAAGAAGCACAAAACTGGCGAGCTCAATATTATAGTCTGGCCGCCAAAGCAAACCAACAAGTGACCCCATTTGAGCCGTTGTTTTAACTTTACCAATCCATGAAACCGCGACGCTACTACGTTTACCGAGTTCAGCCATCCATTCACGGAGAGACGAAATGATAATCTCACGCGCTATCATGGTTGCAGCCGGTAATGTAATCCACCAAACATGATAATGCTCAGCGACTAATACTAGCGCAATTGCAACCATAACCTTATCCGCAACAGGATCAAGGAAAGCCCCAAAGCGGGTTGTTTGCTTCCAACGGCGCGCTAAAAATCCATCAAACCAATCGGTTGCCGCAGCAATAACAAAAATAATGGCACAAACCATCGGAGCCCATACGAATGGCAGATAAAACGCCAATACGAAAAATGGGATGAGTACTACACGAAACAGGGTAAGCCAAGTCGGTATATTCAATTGCATAATGCTACGATAACTATCTGGCTGGTGTGGACATTATGAGTATGGTGCAACATTAGCCTCAGTGTTTCAATGCATTGTAGATTTTTTCTGCCAATGCTTGTGAAATACTCGGCACTTTTGCAATTTCCTCGACGCTTGCGTTGAGTAAAGGCTGTAACCCGCCCATATATTTCAGCAATATTTGCCGTCTTTTTGGACCGATCCCCTCTATCATTTCTAACGCACTGGTATTTTTTACTTTAGAACGACGCTGCCTGTGTCCGGTTATTGCGTGGTTGTGAGAGTCATCGCGGATATGTTGGATAAGATGCAACGCAGGCGAGTCTGGTGGTAATGAAAAACCCTCCCCCTCTGCTTCCAAAAATAATGTTTCCAATCCCGCTTTCCGATCGCTCCCCTTTGCAACTCCAACCAATAATGGTTTTTGCTTATCCCACGGTACATTAAGCTCGGCAAAAACATCAAAAGCCTGAGATAACTGACCTTTCCCACCATCAATAAAAATAACGTCAGGAATTTTTTTCTCATCTAATGCCTTGCCATATCGACGCTTAAGTACCTGAGACATTGCTGCATAATCATCACCAGGCGTAATACCACTAATATTGTAGCGCCTATATTCTGAACGTACAGGCCCATTTGCATCAAATACAACGCAAGATGCGACCGTTTGCTCTCCCATCGTATGACTAATGTCAAAACACTCCATACGATTGATTTCATCGAGATTAAGAATTTTGGCTAACTCTTTCATTCGTTGATGAATAGTTGACTGCTGTGACAAACGGGTAATCAATGCCGTAGAAGCATTTGTGCGAGCAAGTTTCAGATAGCGAGCTCGATCCCCTCGGGGACGATTTTGGATCTGAATCTTTCTACCGGCCAACTCAGAAAGAGATGATGCCAACAAATCCTTATCCGCAAGAGTAAAGTCCAGCAAGATCTCCCCCGGCAAGGTACGTCCTTGGCTTCCTTGTAAGTAGAACTGGCCCACGAATGTCTGAACGACTTCATTAAGTTCTGTCCCAGCGGGGACTTTTGGAAAGTAGCTTCGACTGCCCAGCACTTTTCCTTGTCGAATAAATAGTACGTGAACACAGGCTAATCCGGCATCAAACGCAACCCCAATAACATCAAGGTCCTCACTATCACCGGAAACAAACTGCTGCTCAGTCACACGCCGTACAGCTTGTATCTGGTCACGAATACGTGCAGCATCTTCAAATTGTAGTGATTTGCTGGCCTCTTCCATGCGAGAAATCAGTTGGGTTAAAACTTGCTGATCTTTGCCTGATAGGAACAAGCGCACATAATTGACCTGACGCTGATATTCCTCATCACTTACCAACCCAGTGACACACGGCCCAGAACAACGCCCTATTTGGTATTGCAAACATGGCCGAGAGCGATTTCGATAAACACTGTTCTCACATTGCCTGACAGGAAATAGTTTTTGTAGTAATGCCAATGTTTCACGCACAGCATAGGAGTTCGGAAATGGCCCGAAGTACTCCCCTTTTTCATGCTTCGCTCCGCGATGGATAGCCAGACGTGGGTGCGTATCTGCACTCAAAAAAATAAGTGGGTACGACTTATCGTCCCGCAACAAAACATTGTAGCGAGGCTGATAAAGCTTGATGTAATTATGCTCAAGCAGGAGCGCTTCTGTTTCCGTATGAGTCACAGTCACGTCTATTTGAGCAATATTCTTGACCAAAGTCTCTGTTTTACGACTCGCTACTTGAGCGCGAAAATAACTCGTTAGACGCTTTTTGAGGTCTTTGGCTTTACCAACATAAATGACTGTCCCCGTTTTATCATACATACGATAAACGCCAGGCTGGCTGGTGACAGTTTTTAAAAACTCTTTAGAATCAAAACAATCAGTCACTATTAGATAACATCTCCGCGTTAAAAAGACCATGGCGGATAGCCAAATGTGTCAATTCAACATCACCACTGATATTTAGCTTACTAAACATCCGATAACGATAGCTATTTACTGTCTTTGGACTCAGATGAAGTTGCTCAGAAATCTCATTAACCTTCTGGCCTTTCGTTATCATTAGCATAATTTGCAACTCACGCTCTGACAAACAACTAAACGGTGTTTCAGCGGGGGGCTCTAATTGACTCAAAGCCATCTGCTGGGCGATATCCGAGGCAATATAGCGTTGTCCTGAATGAACCGCACGAATAGCGTTAACAACATCTTGGGGGGCTGCCCCTTTACTTAAATACCCACCAGCGCCTGCTTGCATCACTTTCGCTGGCAACGGATTTTCCGTATGAATGGTTAGCATGATAACTTTAGTATCCGGAGAGAAACGTAAAATTTTACGTGTTGCTTCCAACCCTCCAATGCCGGGCATGTTCATGTCCATCAACACAATATCAACAACATGGCTACGGCACCATTTCACCGCATCTTCACCACACTGCATTTCACCCGCCACCTTGATACCCTTGATATCTTCTAGAATGCGTCGTATCCCTGCGCGCACCAGTTCGTGGTCATCAACAAGAAGAACGCTAATCAAAGAAAATTCTCCAAAATAAGGGAGTAACCTAATCAAGTTTCGTTTACTGGAATGATATTACTTGTTTTCGAACAAATAATGAATACAGAAAAATTGCAAATTCCTATCTATATTGTTTGACATATATTAATTTCATCAACATTTTAACTATGTACATAAATTTGCAGACATATCAATTACCCACCTGACTCAAAAAATAGTTTTTTTAAGATTTTTCTTGCCGCGACAAACTATTCAAGCAAAAAATAATTGTTTTCATTGAAAGCGTTAAACTTACATTTAAAATACACAACATATTGATACAACTCGTGATCATGTGAAATGACTGCTAGGGATTAGTCTTAGTTTTACTTATTTATTGTTTATCACTCATTCACTTTTAGTCTTTGGGTCTTTCGTTAGTTTTATTTGTGCAAAACGACATGGTTTTTATGAACATAACTAACTTTATTAAGATAATAACTTAGATGAAGAGACGACTACCGGCGAGCATCACCTTGTCAAGTCATAGAGTCGGTCAGAATCTGAGCTATCAATAAAAGATTGCGCACTTGTTATCAAAGCAAACTATCAGTTTATGGTATAATCCGAGGATTGTTTAATAATGCGGCTAAATGTGCATTACATGTTGTCACTTCAGGAAAAAAAATGAGTAATCCAGACTATACCACTTCTGCAGATCCAGAAACTTTAGCGAACGAAGTAGCCTGCTTGAAAGCAACATTGACCTTGCTGTTAAAAGCAATCGGCCAAGCCGATGCTGGGAAAGTCATCTTAAATATCGAACGTTCTATTGCCGGTATTGAAGACGCTGCTCAAGCTGAAGTTTTTACGAATACAGTTGCTCAAATCAAAAACGGCTATCGTCAATAGCTTATACATATCATGTGACACCCAAAATCACTGTGCTGCCGAATCAATAAACTTCATAAATTTCATGGAAGTATATTCAATCGGCAGTTTCTTTTTCATTGTTCGAGAGTGCGATGGGATTATTGCTAAAAGCAGTGATTGGTGCCTGTGTTGTGGTACTGATCGGAATATTATCGAAGACGCGTAATTACTATATTGCCGGGCTAATTCCGTTGTTTCCTACCTTCGCCCTCATCGCACACTATATTGTTGGGAATGAGCGAAGTATTGAAGCATTGCGGATGACGATCATTTTTGGTCTGTGGGCCATCATCCCTTACTTTATCTATTTGATATCACTTTATTTTTTTATTGACCATTTGCGCTTATCGTTCGCTTTGAGCGCTGCTGTTGTATGTTGGATTGTGGCTGCCTGGATACTCATATCTACTTGGAATCTATGGCATAGTTGATGGCAAGCAAGCTACGCCATAAAAACAAGATGGCTCAACGCAACAACAATAATACGAGTGCGTGAATCGCTAACATGACCACTGAAAAGGTGAGATTGAGATTGCTGATAGCCTTGGACCTTCGTTCATCGGAAGGTTCGTCACTGACCTGAATTTTCCTAATTCTGTAGACCCAATATCCACCCACAATCACAAATAATAGTGCTAAAGATACCGCCAACAACGGGTATCCCCATACTAAATATTCGCTGAGCGCTGCAATAGCAAACCAAAGAATGACAAAGACCATGATTGAATACCTACAGTTTTAGAGTGTGTAATCTTATCACAGGGTCTAAAAAGTTGATTGAAACTATTTATTGCAAATACTCTTTGAGTACCCAAAGACTCACACTCCCACCATTGACTGGAAATACTGCTACCCCAGCTTCATCAGTCGTAATAATAGCGGTATGACGCCCTAAATAATCAGCAAATTCTTTATTAGGGAACCCTTCTCCAAGAGTAATTTCCTTTTCATTTTCCGCACCATTAGAAAGAATAACGACACAACCGGGGTCTTCCTCCGTACCAGTGCGAACAAACGCGATACAGTTCTTATCATCAAAATAATCTGTTTGTGCTCCATGGGCAAAACGTTGCCTAGCTTGAATTAACTTTTCCAGTTCACCAACAATCGGCATTTCTATTTGATATGTACCACCATCATCACCATTATCCTCATAACTCGCACCGAAGAGATCTGGGTAGAAAACGCAGGGAATGCCTTGCTCACGCATGAGAATCAATGCATAGGCTAGTGGTTTGAACCACGGTTCTACTGGCGCTTCGAGTGATTGGAGGGGTTGAGTATCATGATTCGCGACTAATGTGATGGTATGAAATGGATCAACTTCGATTAAAGTTCCACTGAATATTTGGGTCAGGTCATACTCTTCACTTTGTTTAGACGCATCATGAAAATTGTGATGCAAAGCCACATCAAATAACATGGCATTACCCTCGGTCTGAGCAATATATTGCTGTAACTTTTCGATATCAGGTGACCAATATTCGGCAATAACCATTAAGTCTCGTTCTGATTGATTTCGTACATGCTCAATCCACTCTTTATAGAACCATGCGGGAATATGTTTTACGGCATCTAAGCGAAAACCATCAATAGGTAATGTGTTAAGCAACCACTCGCCCCAATACTTTAGTTCCTCCTTTACCGCAGGATTACGAAATTCAATATCGGCTCCCATCAGATAATCAAAGTTACCTAATTCATCATCAACCTCGGTATTCCAACCCTCATCACTATAATCATTTATGATTTTAAAAATCCCCTCATCTGATGGCTCTTCAATATAATCAACACCAGTAAAGCACTGTTTATCCCAAATAAAGGATGAGTAAGTTTGTTGGCGTCCAGGAAATGTAAAACGCGTGTAAGCCTGTGCATCTATAATTTCTTCGTCAATTTCAGTGCGGTTTTCAGGGTTAACTCTATGAACACTGACATCCTCTTTTTCATCTGCACCCATTTTATGGTTAAACACCACATCAAAAAGGACTTTTATCTCCATTTCTTTTAGCCGGTCAATCGCATGAAGCAGGCCTTCTTTATCGCCATATTTTGTCGCCCGAGTTCCCTTCTGGTCAAACTCGCCTAAATCAAACAAATCATAGGTATCATACCCAACGGAATAACCTCCTGAAGCACCTTTATAGGCAGGAGGAAGCCAAACAAAATTAATGCCAAGCTGACTAAGATGTTCCGCGCGGTCAGAGACCTCCTGCCATAAATTGCCGCCATCAGGATAGTACCAATGAAAAAACTGGAAAATAGTTAGGTTTTTCATATTATTGTAATCTCCATTTTTACCTTACAACCCATAGTATGACTTACTTTAAAAAAGTTGGGCTGGCAATAAGCTAATACACTGTGTATTACTTTTAACGCTGCGCAAATAGGGTGCTGATAGATCCGTATCGATAATGAGGCTTAAATGAATATAGTGGACATTCCGTTTGGTATCACTGATTGGTCAACAATTGCGAAAACCAAACATGACGGGGATCATGGCGTTGCCTACTGGCAAACACAGCACTTTGGCAATATAAGAGTACGCATGGTGGAATACAGCGCAGGATACGTGGCTGACCATTGGTGCTCTAAAGGGCATATTTTATTGTGTCTTGACGGCGAAATGAGCACTGAATTGGATGATGGTCGGACTTTTATTTTAAAAGCGGGTATGAGCTATCAGGTTGCAGATAACGCAGAAGCGCACCGCTCCTCCACAGTATCAGGCGCTAAACTTTTTATTGTCGATTAACACTTCAAAATCAACACACTCCTGAGATTAGCTAACAGTCCCCACTAGACTGTTAGCTAAGAGTTCGTTTTTTAACGTCCTTCCGGCAATGAGTCAATCGGATTATCTGGATATAAAGCTCGGCTGCGGCGTCTGATAATTTCAACCTGAAATGCGGCCATTACCGCAATCATAATCAAAATTTCGCCAAAACCACCTTGTTCAGTTGGCCGATTATAAAGGTATTGCAATGTACCAATAATCCATTTAGATCCAACAAGCAGCATAAACAAAGTGATCGTCAGTGGTGTTCCTTTACAAAAAATACGTCCATCCGGTTCGCGCCAGATCTCAATAAGGCGGCCTTGTAAAATACCAATGACAATACTAAATAATACACCGCTACCTAAGACTAACCAGGAAGTCATGGTAGCTGGCATATATGTGCCACCCACTACCAACCCGACCATCCCATAAACCCAAGCCCATTTAAAGCGAGCTGGACCTAACAACACCTCGTGGCTGACCGACTGACGGTACAATGCAAAAATTGTTAGTACCAGAATAATCAGTATTTGTACGGGAGTCATCGCTATCTCCTTCAAGAGAAGCATCTAGTCAGGGATAAAGCACCTTCATCTATGGGAATGACTATTTGCACTAGCAAAACATGCATGCTTTATCAGTCTTTGAAAAACCAGAACGGTTAACAACACGCTAATCGCACTGTACAAAGTTTAGCCTATTTCAAGATAAATAACATAATAGGATTAATATTAATCTTGTCCAGAATTCGTATTAATGAATTTGAAGAGTCAGACGTTAATGTTAACAACTATTTTAACTTGCGCTAACAACTCAGTATTAGAAGTGAAATAGCATTTATCGTTTAACTTGGCTCATTTAATCTGGTTGGGTAAATGCTAAACTATCTCCGCTTTTTAATAAGTAAATAAAGACTCATGTCACGAGGAAGATATATGACTCAGAATATTTATGATAATCAGGCTTTTTTTTCAGGCTATGCCAAATTGAGGCGTTCAGTCGATGGATTAGAAGGCGCACCTGAATGGCCCGCAATCTGTAAAATCCTACCGCCACTGTCAGGAAGAAAAGTCGTTGATTTAGGTTGTGGCTACGGCTGGTTTTGCCGATATGCGCATACGCAAGGCGCAACAGAAATTTTAGGGCTAGATGTCTCCGAAAAAATGTTAAACCGCGCTAAAGAAATGGCCACAGATGAAAACATTACCTATCGGCAAGAAGATTTGGAAAATGTGAATCTACCGCAACAAGTGTACCACTTAGCCTATAGCTCCCTGACTTTGCACTATATAAAAGCACTACCTGCTCTGTTCGCTAAGATTTACGATGCGCTATTACCAGGCGGCAGTTTTGTTTTTTCCGCAGAACATCCTATCTACACTGCCCCCAAGCGTCCAGATTGGCTAATGACTGATGATGAACAACAATCATGGCCTGTTAATAGCTATCAGGCTGAAGGTGAAAGAGTCACAAACTGGTTGGCAGAAGGTGTTATCAAACAACACCGAACGTTAGGGACTTATATTAATCTTTTGGTCAAACAAGGTTTTGTTATCACGCATCTAGAAGAATGGGGACCGACAGCAAAACAAATTGCTGATTGCCCTGCATTAGATGAAGAGAAAGAACGTCCAATGATATTCTTGCTGTCCGCTAAAAAACCAGAATAAACCTCGCTTTATCTCCACGTCATAATTTCAATTTGTATATCCATTCTTGGGGAGGCTAACTCCCCGGATATCTCATGCGACCTTTACTCACAATAGCGCCCCTTAATGGTGCCCTCGCCCTTATTCAGGGCATGGATACATTGACACAAAAACAAAAAACACCATTTATCAGAGGATTAGATAATGGCGCAGATATTGCTTGTTTAAATGTAATCACGTCAAGGGGGTCAATATGAGAACAATGTCTGCTTACTACTTACAATATACTGCGTTTCTACTGCTGGTTATCGGTTTCATTCATTTCATTTTTCAATAGCAAAATGCCAACTAGAAGGCCCGATGATGCGGGCCTTTGCTATTCAATTCGTGGCAATTTTATAAACGGTATTATCTCGATAGTTTTTCATTATTTGATTTTTCCGAAATAGAATAATGACAGATATCCCAATAACTATTTTTCCAGAACCGGAGATTTATTAAAAAGATAATTAAAGAAAGGTGAATTCAGAGAGAGTAAATATTTATAGGCGAATTTAAGTCAACAAATGGGAGAGATATCTAATATGTCGCCTAAATCTACTTTAAGTCAAAAATCAAATCTAACTCATTGATTTCGTTGGTGGGTCGTGCAGGGTTCGAACCTGCGACCAATTGATTAAGAGTCAACTGCTCTACCAACTGAGCTAACGACCCAACGGCGATAATTATTCTCCTGTTAACCTTAGCTGTCAAACACTTCGTCGTATTTTTCTTTTTATCCTACATGACTTCCTTTTCTTCAGATTAATTATTCATCTCTTACTGACGATTATTGTTAGTTGAGTAAGTTCATGTTGTAATTCCATCCGCTGTGATGAACTTAACAAATTTCAGTGTGCAAAATATAAACACTGGAAAATGATGAGTATTGTGTAATTATTGTTGCGAATACATTAAATAATTCGCAAATTATACTGTAAAACAAGAAAAAATCAGACAGACAGACAGACAGACAGACAGACAGACAGACAGACAAATAAACCTAAGAGCCAACATAGAGCTCAACAACTTCACAAATACAGGAAGAGGGAATGGGAAAGATGGTAGACCAATCCAAGATAGTGGCAGAACCTTTGCCAGAACCTGAAGAGCACCTTCAAAGGAATCTCTCCAACCGCCATATTCAACTGATTGCTATCGGCGGTGCCATAGGTACTGGGTTGTTTATGGGATCGGGTAAAACCATCAGCCTTGCCGGGCCGTCGATCATATTCGTTTATATGATAATCGGTTTTATGCTGTTTTTCGTGATGCGAGCAATGGGCGAACTGTTGCTATCGAATCTAAAATATAAGTCATTCAGTGACTTTGCCGCAGACTTGCTCGGGCCGTGGGCTGGTTTTTTCACTGGCTGGACCTACTGGTTTTGCTGGGTAATCACCGGTATTGCCGATGTCGTCGCCATAACCGCGTATGCTCAATTCTGGTTCCCTGGTTTCTCCCAATGGGTCGCCTCTCTATTAGTAGTTTTACTGCTGCTATCACTGAATTTAGCCACGGTAAAAATGTTCGGTGAGATGGAGTTCTGGTTCGCCATGATTAAGATTGTGGCCATTGTGGCGCTAATCTTCGCTGGCTTGACCATGGTGTTAATGAGCTATCAATCTCCGTCAGGCGTGACAGCGTCATTTACGCATTTATGGAATGATGGTGGGATGTTCCCGAAAGGGATTAGTGGCTTCTTTGCTGGCTTCCAGATAGCTGTTTTTGCCTTTGTGGGTATTGAGCTTGTCGGGACAACTGCCGCAGAAACTAAAGATCCTGAAGTGGTTTTACCACGCGCCATCAACTCCATTCCTATCCGCATAATCATGTTCTACGTATTCTCATTGATTATGATTATGTCCGTGACCCCTTGGAGTTCAGTCGTCGCCGATAAAAGCCCGTTTGTTGAGTTATTTGTCCTCGTCGGGCTTCCCGCTGCGGCCAGCGTGATCAACTTTGTGGTGTTAACCTCTGCAGCCTCTTCAGCCAACAGCGGTGTATTCTCCACCAGCCGTATGCTGTTTGGGTTAGCGAAAGAAGGTGATGCGCCAAAACAATTTGGTAAATTATCTCGTCGATCCGTACCTGCTTCCGGCCTGACCTTCTCATGCATCTGCCTATTGGGCGGTGTAGTGCTGATTTATTTGATCCCAAATGTCATGACGGTCTTTACGTTAGTAACCACCGTTTCAGCCATTCTCTTTATGTTCGTTTGGACCATTATCCTTTGCTCTTATCTGGTTTATCGCAAAAGACGTCCAGCCTTGCATAAGAAATCTATCTATAAAATGCCAGCCGGTATTGTTATGTCCTGGATCTGCATGGCGTTCTTCGCCTTTGTCTTAGTGCTGCTAACCTTGGAAAGCGATACCCGTCAGGCGCTGATAGTCACACCATTATGGTTTGTGATTCTGACCATCGGATATATCACGTTGAAGAAGCGTAAAAGCCATCTGTACGACACGCATAATCGTTAATTGTATCCGGCGTCAGGTCACTCTGACGCCGCTCCCTTCCTATTCAGCCATCACTAATATCTTGCGATGATCCTGCCACCTAGGGCAGTGACTCCATGTGCAGTTTGTTGCCTTGCCAAGTCATTTGAGTCACCGCAGACGTCGCAACGCCATCCGTGGTTTCTCCGCCGATAAGGATCACTTTATCATTTCCCTGAATAGAGACACCGTAACCAAGAGGCTGGGGCAATTCGCCAACCCGCTGCCACTGGTTATCCACCAGCGCGTACACGGCTTGTTGCCACTGTTTTTTCAATCCTTGGTGTGCGTAGAGTTGACCCGCATCGAACTGTTTTTTAGCGCCAGGGAAGTTAGCCCCACCGGCGACCAAGACGGCGTCATGACTGGTGCCAGAAAATGCTCCCGCTAACCCTTCTTGTATGCTGCCTTTTTGTGGCCCCACCAAATCTACGAGTGACCGCCACGCGAATGTTGTTCCCTGTTTTTCACCCTGCCACACCGCTGATGTCCGTAATCCCGGTTTTATTTCACCGTTAATCAGTATCAAACGGTTATCCCTATTAGTGAGAGCGGACCCTGCCGTGCCTAAAAAGGGCACCTGCCCTCCATTTTTCCACTGATTCTTTTGCGGTTCATAAATAAGCACATCGTGGCTGTAGAAATAATCAGCCGGTGCCTGATCAAAATACGCATTAATGACCGCTTTTTTCTGGGCTTCGTTATCTCCAGCGCCCGCCAGATCTGCGAAATAACCGTCAAATATCGCTTTATTGACGCCCCCCAACAGTATCGCCTGCGTCCCGTCCAGCGTGGTAGCCGCGGCTCCCACTAGCCCCCGAGGCGCTCGAGTTGCTAATGACTGCCAATGATTCGTCTGTGGGTCGAATTGGTAAACATCATTCAGCGCACGCACCTGTGTGTCATTAGCGCTGCTTTTACCGACACCACCAAAAACATACAATTTCCCCCCAAGCGTCACGGTGACGGCCTGTTCACGTGGTTGCCCAGGAAAGTCAGCTATTTTCTGCCAGCCTTGGCCAATGTTGTTGGTATCAAGGCGAAACCATGCTTGGCCCGCACTGCCTAGGCCAACGTACAGACTGTTATCGACCCGCGCGCCTGTGCCATTTTTAAAGGGAACTGGAACATCTGGGTAGCTTTGTGCACTCGCATGTGGCAAGGATAAACTCACCAATAGAGTCAGTGCGCTAAACAGAGCTACTTTTGTTCGCCACTTTTTCTTATATTGACGGTATATCTGGGTCATTTTCTGCATTCCCTATTAATCAATCATTCAGACAAAGGCATATGGGGTTTTTAGGTGAAAATAAAACTCCAAATAAATAATAAAAATGGAGTTTTACTTTAATTTAAGATATTGACCGCTCTGAGTTTTGTCAATATTTCGCCCTCGCAACTGTGATAAAAGCCATAACGGGTGGGGTAAATCTAGCGCAGGAACGACGTACAAACATCGTTAACCCCTAGTACGTCTGGTGTCAGAAAGATGTCACGTTATTGTCGGGTTGCTGTCGTGGTAGTGTCGAATGCTTGAGCGTAGGTTTGGGGGACGCCAATAACCCCCATGGGAGCTTTATATGAATCTTTATCGTATTCGTGAGTTACGGCAGGCACGAGCTTGGTCGCAAGAGCAGTTAGCTGAACTTTGTAGTCTCAGTGTGCGCACAATTCAACGGATTGAAAATGGCGAGCAAGCGAGTCTTGAAACGTTAAGTGCTATTGCCGCGGTGTTAGATCTGAAAGTGAGTGAGTTGTATACGCCTGGTGTTAGCCAGCAGCAAGAGTCACCGGCTGATGCCGTTGACCAGCGCGTGCTTGATGCACGTGATGCTGTTGAAAATGAAATGGCTTTCTTCCGTCAATTACTGCGTGCTGTTATTTTGTGTGCGGTTTTATTTACCATTAACTGGTTCACCTCTCCGAGTTATATGTGGGCATGGTGGGTCGTTCTTGGGCTAGGCATCCCATTAGGATTAAGGGCGATAAATACGTTCTTGCTGGGGAATTGGGTAGAGCGCTGGCAGCAAAAACGCCTGCAAAAGAAGTTACGTAATCTGTGATAGCAACCCAATATTAAGGGCGGCTCAAACACTGCCCTTAATGAATGCCCCCTATTGAAGCGCAATAGCGTGAGTCAAGATGTTTCCCCCAATAATATCAATATGCCCTATCTATATTCCCCCATGATTTAAAATCCTTAGGGTGCAAAGTTGCAGCCTGCCTATATTGGCGTATGGTTATTAGGTGTCATTAGCAGCGACTATGATTACATCATCAGCGTTATTCAATATATTTGATTGGAGTAAAACGAGATGGCGAAAATTTTAGTACTTTATTATTCCATGTATGGACATATCGAGACACTTGCCGGTGCGATAGCCGAAGGGGCAAAAAAAGTCAGTGGTGTTGACGTAACGATAAAGCGCGTGCCAGAAACCATGCCTGCCGATGCGTTTGCCAATGCTGGCGGTAAAACCAACCAGCAAGCTCCGGTTGCGACCCCGCAAGAATTAGCTGACTACGATGGCATCATTTTTGGTACGCCAACTCGCTTTGGTAACATGGCAGGGCAAATGCGCACATTCCTCGATCAAACCGGCGGCTTGTGGGCGTCCGGCGCACTGTACGGTAAAGTCGCGAGTGTATTCTCCTCAACCGGTACCGGTGGCGGTCAAGAACATACGATTACGTCTACGTGGACGACGCTGGCCCATCACGGTTTTATCATTGTGCCTATCGGTTACGGTGCTAAAGAGTTATTTGATGTTTCACAGACCCGGGGTGGTACACCTTATGGGGCAACCACGATTGCGGGTGGAGATGGCTCTCGTCATCCTAGCGCGGAAGAGTTGGCTATCGCCCGTTTCCAAGGTGAGCATGTGGCAAAAATTACGGCCAAACTGAAGAGTTAATCTGTTGATTTGATGAAAAAGCACCGCGTGAGTGCGGTGCTGATGTGATGGCAATATACTAGTCGCGGAGCAGGTTTAAGCGCTGAGCAAGCCTTGGGCCAGATAGTGATTGGCATCTACTACACCGGGTAAGACGAAGAAATACCCCCCACCAATCGGTTTCACATACTCTTCCAGCGCCTCTCCATTCAGCCGTTTTTGTACCGTCAGGAACGCTTTTTCCAAATCAGACTGGTAGCAAACAAACAATAGCCCCATGTCCAGTTGCCCCGAATTGGACACGCCCAAAGAATAGCTGTAGCCACGGCGTAACATCAGGTTATTCTGGGTTTCTGCGGTTCGAGGATTTGCCAGACGAATATGCGCATCCAGTTTGATGGTCTCGCCATTAGGGTCTTGAGTGTAATCGGGCTCATCATGCTCATGTACCATTCCCAACGGCGCACCACTGTGCTTATCGCGACCAAAAATGGTTTGTTGTTCCTGTAATGGTGTGCGATCCCAAAACTCGACTTTGAAGCGGATAATACGTGCCGCCTGATAGCTTCCCCCGATCGCCCAAGCCGGTTCACCCGCATTATCCTGCACCCAAACCACCTGATTGATTAACGGCTTATCACTGGTTTTCGGGTTTGCAGTCCCATCTTTAAAGCCTAATAAATTGATGGGTGTTTCTTTTCCTTTACTGCGCGCCGCATGAGCAGAAATAAAGCCTTCACGCTTCCAGCGGACACTGAGCAGATCTGGCGTGTGCTTAATGATATCGCGCAGCGCATGAATCACCGTTTCATTGGTGTTGGCGCAAATTTGCAGCAGGACATCACCATGGCACAAGGCGGCATCCAGTGAATCATTTGGAAAACGCGTCATTCGCTGCAAACGCTGCGGTTTCTGCCCTTGCAAGCCAAAGCGCTCATCAAACAGTGAGTCACCCACTGACACCGTCATCGTCAGGTTATCGGGATAAATTTCTGGCCCCATAATGCCCGAGTCTAACGGCGGCAACTTGGCATTCACCGATGGCGCATGTCCGCCTGCGGTTAAAAAGGCGATGCGTTCTGTTAGCAGCTTGAATAAGCGAGTCAGCCCGGCTTTGTCTGTCGCTAAGACATCAAAGGCCACCAGCATCATTGCTGCCTGCTGAGGGGTTAACACACCGGATTGATGCTGACCGTAGAAAGGTTGTTTCTGCCAACGTTCATCTTGAGCAGGCTGTGCCTCAGGCGCAGGGCAATCAGCGGCCCGCGCCACTTTAGCGCCACCGAGCGCCAACGCGCCACTCATCACGCCCATACCCAACAATAAACGCCGACGGGACGGAAGCGCCGCCCCGCTATCCTGTGGATACGGCCCCTGTTCTGGGCCGGTTTTCTTACTCATCGTTGACGCCTCAATCCAAACCTAATACGCCGCGCAGTTGAGCAAGGTCTTCCGCCAGTGCGGTAATCGGCCCTTTCATTGCGTTGCGATCGGCATCCGTTAACTTCTCGTAGGACTCATAGCCCTCTTTGGTGCGATATTTTGCCAACACGCTATCAACGGTTTTGAAATTGGCATCAATTTTTTCCAGCAAAGGCTTATCCGCTTTTTCTAGCAGCGGCCGCAGCAGATTGACAATCTTCTGTGCGCCATCAACGTTAGCTTGGAAATCCCACAAATCCGTCCGGCTGTAACGGTCTTCTTCACCACTGATTTTACTGGCCGCAACCTCTTCGATTAGCCCCGCAGCCCCGCCCACCACTTTATTCGGTGCGAACGTCAGACCGGTAATGCGTTTTTGCAGTTCTAAGGTGTCTTGATAGAGCTGATCAGCAAATTTATCCGCGCCCTTGGTGGTGTTGTCGCCAAACAAGATTTTTTCTAAACGATGGAAACCGGTAAATTTCGGGTCAGCTGCTTTTTGCTCAAAATCATCTTCACGGGCATCAATGCTGCCATCTAAATCAGAGAACAGTTCAGCAATGGGTTCGATACGCTCGTAATGTTGGCGCGTTGGCGCATACAGTTGACGGGCCAACGCCAGATCACCTTTTTTCACTGCATCGGTGAAGGCTTTAGTTTGAGTAACTAATTGGGCCACTTCTTGAGTGACATACACTTTGTACTCTGCAATTGGCCCGACTAATGCCATTGCATCCGGTTTTACCGCTGTGTCAGCACCCGCGGCGGCGGTCACAGTTAATTTGCCTTTCGGATTGCTCAGCAAACCGCAGGTCATGTCATATTCGCCCGGCTCCAAGTTAGCCGTCATTTTTTGCGTGAAACCAGGGGCGATATTTTCACGCTCTTCAACCACCATCACCCCTTTAAGGATCTCCCACTCCAACCCTTTCTGGCTAACATTATGAACAATAAATTGCGTTTTACCGGCAGGGATAGTCAGTGCCATTGGCTCACACTGCTTATCATTGACCGTGATTTTAACTTGTGGGATATCAGCAGCCTGTGCGCTGATAGCAAAAACAGGCAGTGCCAGTAACGCAGCTTGCATGGCGGTGCGACGGAAGAACCGGTTAGACATGTGATGAATCCCTGAATTATTGGTTAATTTTCCGCGCAGCAGATGCGGCTGAAGCCGTCGTGGCGCGTGGTGGAAGGAAAAATAAGATCAATGCCGGAATCAGATAGATAAAGTAAACGGCGACTTCACTGACTGTTGGGGCTTCTTGATAGCCGAACATACCTTCGAGGAAGGTGCCGAGTAATGTGTGCGTAGAGAGCACATTAGTCAGATCAAAAGCGATATCTTGGAAGTGGTTCCACAAACCCGCTTCATGGAAGGCTCTAATGGCACCGGCTGCAAGCCCTGCGGCGACAAACAGAATAAATAGGCTGGTCCATTTGAAGAAACTGGCCAGATGCAACTTAATCCCGCCCCAGTAGATAGCCATACCCACCAAAATGGCGCAGGCCAATCCTAGAATGGCGCCGATAGGTGCACCTATTCCGACATCTTGCTGGAAAGCCGCCAGTAAGAAGAACACCGATTCAAGTCCTTCACGGGCGACGGCAAAGAACACCATTGCCACCAAGGCCCATCCCTGACGACGGCCAGAGTTGAGCGCACTGTCGATGGCACCTTCTAAATGCGTCTTTACCGATTTGGAGACCTTACGCATCCAAAAAACCATATAGGTTAATATGCAAACTGCCACCACCGCGATAATCCCTTCAAACAGTTCTTGCTGTTTTTGTGGGAACTCGCCCGTGGTTTCATTAATAAAAATACCGATAGCAAGACAGAGTGCCGCAGCGGTGATGACGCCAATCCAAACGGCCCCCATCCATTGGCCACGCTGAGTACGTTTAAGGTAGCTGGCGATCAGGCTAACAATCAGTGCCGCCTCTAGCCCTTCGCGAAACATAATAAGAAATGGGACGAACATGCCAGAAACCCCTGCGATAGGTATGGAGATCAATCAGCGATGACAATGAATGTCAATTAACGTAAAGAAAAGTAAAACTGAAAACGATAGTGATTATCATTCTGTCAAAAAGAAATTCAATAGAACGAGTAAGAATATTGTTAATCAAAGTGTGGCAAATTGTTTCATCGCGGTAGTTACCACGTAAATTCATCAAGATACCCATTTGCCTTGTCATCGATTAAGGTGAGATTTTTTGCAAAAAAAAGCCCTCTGCTAACTAAGCAGAGGGCTGATTAAGTCAACGTGAAGGCCAATAATTAAACGGTCTTAAACTCTGCCTCTGCACTGTTGAAACGGTCAGTGATCGTATTGTTCGGTGTTTTGCCCATCAAACTCACCACCACAATCGCGATACACGCCAAGATGAAACCAGGGATAATTTCGTACAGGCCCAACCAAGCGTACTGTTTCCAGACAATCACCGTGATAGCCCCGACCAGCATGCCAGCCAACGCGCCATTACGGGTCATGCGTGACCAGGTTACGGAGATGAGCACCACTGGACCAAATGCCGCGCCAAAGCCTGCCCATGCATAGCTAACCAATCCCAACACTCGGTTTTCAGGATTTGCGGCTAACGCAATCGCAATTAATGCCACCAACAGCACCATGGCACGGCCTACCCAGACCAATTCTTTCTGGCTGGCTTTTTTACGCAGGAATGGCTTATACAAATCCTCAGTTAATGCGCTTGAACACACCAACAGTTGGCAACTTAACGTACTCATCACCGCCGCCAGAATGGCTGATAGCAAAATACCGGCAATCCATGGGTTGAACAGCAGTTTGGCTAATTCAATGAAGACACGCTCACTATTTTGCGTCACATTCCCCGCTTGTTGCGGATTGTTTTCAAAATAAGCGATACCAAAGAAACCCACGGCAATAGTCCCTGCCAAACACAGAACCATCCAAGTCATACTGATGCGGCGTGCACTACGAATGGTGCGATGTGAGTCTGCCGCCATAAAGCGCGCTAAAATATGTGGCTGACCAAAATAACCCAAGCCCCAACCGAGCAATGAGAGAATGGCCACCAGATTCAGCCCTTTAAACATATCGATATTGGCTGGATTTTTCGCCGCAATCACCATAACCGAGGTATCAATGCCCCCTACCGCCAGAATCACAATAACGGGGGTGAGTATCAGTGCGAAAATCATCAACGTCGCTTGGACCGTATCCGTCCAACTGACCGCCAAGAACCCGCCGATGAAGGTGTAAATGATGGTTGCCGCAGCGCCTGCCCACAATGCCGTGCCGTAGCTCATATCGAAGGTGCTTTCAAATAAGCGCGCGCCGGCCACAATCCCTGAAGCACAATAAATCGTGAAGAAGACCAAGATAACCACGGCGGATATCACCCGCAGTAATTTACTCTTATCTTCAAAGCGGCTAGTGAAGTAATCCGGCAATGTCAGTGCATTGTTATTGACTTCGGTATGTACCCGTAACCGCCCTGCGACCAGCTTCCAGTTAAGATAAGCGCCGATCGTCAGACCAATGGCTATCCAACTCTCCGAAATACCTGACAGGAAAATCGCGCCTGGTAATCCCATCAATAACCAGCCACTCATATCAGATGCGCCAGCAGATAATGCCGTGACGACACTGCCTAAACTTCGTCCACCTAAAATATAATCATCAAAGTTATTGGTCGCCCGGTAAGCAATTAAGCCAATCAATATCATCCCAAAAATGTAAACTAAAAAAGTCACCAACATCGGTGTATTCATGGTCATGCAACGTCTCCATAGTGCGTATTATCGTTTTAATATGTCCCGCAGTTTTTCGTTCTGCTTTCTGAGTGCGGCGTCTTGTTTATCTCTGGCGGTCGGAACGTGACACTAAGTTGCACCAAGGACAAGCGTTGATTCTCAGATAAGCTATCAGCACAACTATTTGCAAGCGAATGGCTATCTTAGGGTTGCTATCCTAGTGGAGGACTTTCTTCGCCCACAACAAAATAAACATTTTTTTTACAATAAATTCACTCCACATCACATTAAGCGATGTCGGAAGTTACACTCATCCGATAAAAATGAGTGATACCCAAGGTTAATCCCCTACAAAGCCTATTATTATGAGCATCCGTAAGCCTGATGCGTAATATTTTAATTATTTCCCCTTCATACTAATTGTTAAAAACAAGACTAAATTCACAGTTCATTCACACAACCGATTTAACACGGTTGCACAAAGTTGCAACATGCCTGATATTGTCTGCAATAAAATCATAATCCCTTATATAAGGAGCCAGACAGCATGGCGAGCACCACAATGGGCGTGAAACTGGATGAAGCCACACGCGACCGAATTAAGGCGGCAGCACAGCATATTGACCGCACACCGCACTGGCTGATCAAGCAAGCCATTTTTAACTATTTAGAACGGCTGGAGAGTGGCAGTGAATTACCGGAGCTTCCCTCAACACAGGTGACTGCGTTACTTGAAACGGACGACATTATGCCGCAAGTCGTTGATAGCGCCCACCAGCCATTTTTAGATTTTGCCGAACAAGTTTTACCGCAATCGGTCACCCGCGCCGCGATCACAGCAGCCTATCGTCGCCCAGAAACTGAAGCGATCCCCATGTTGTTGGAGCAAGCACGTTTACCGGCCGATTTAGCACAGGCAACCCATTCACTCGCCTATTCCATTGCTGAAAAGCTGCGTAACCAAAAAAGTGCCAATGGCCGCGCCGGTATCGTGCAAGGCTTGCTGCAAGAATTTTCGCTCTCTTCACAAGAAGGCGTGGCGCTGATGTGCCTTGCTGAAGCCTTGCTGCGTATCCCCGACAAACCAACTCGTGACGCCTTGATCCGCGATAAAATTAGCAACGGCAACTGGCACTCTCATCTGGGTCGTAGCCCATCAATGTTCGTCAATGCCGCCACATGGGGTTTACTGTTCACCGGCCGTCTGGTTTCTACCCACAATGAGGTGAAACTATCCAGTTCATTGAACCGCATTATTGGGAAAGGGGGCGAACCGCTGATCCGCAAAGGCGTGGATATGGCAATGCGCCTGATGGGCGAACAATTCGTCACCGGTGAAACTATCGCGGAAGCATTGGCAAATGCCCGAAAGCTGGAAGATAAAGGGTTCCGCTACTCCTACGATATGTTGGGTGAGGCTGCGCTCACTGAAGCGGATGCACAGGCGTATTTACTCTCGTATCAGCAAGCCATCCATGCCATTGGTAAAGCCTCAAATGGCCGAGGAATCTATGAAGGGCCGGGGATCTCAATCAAACTCTCCGCCCTTCACCCTCGCTATAGCCGCGCCCAATATCAACGGGTGATGGACGAGCTTTATCCTCGATTACTGTCACTCACCTTGCAAGCGCGTCAGTATGACATTGGGATTAATATTGATGCGGAAGAAGCCGATCGTCTGGAAATTTCACTCGACCTGCTGGAAAAACTCTGCTTTGAGCCGAAACTGGCCGGTTGGAATGGCATTGGTTTCGTGATTCAAGCCTACCAAAAGCGTTGTCCGGCAACCATTGATGCCGTGATTGATATGGCTCAGCGTAGCCGCCGTCGCCTGATGATCCGTTTGGTTAAAGGTGCTTATTGGGACAGTGAAATTAAACGCGCTCAAGTGGACGGTTTAGAAGGTTATCCGGTGTATACCCGCAAAGTGTATACCGATATCTCCTATCTGGCCTGTGCCCGCAAACTGCTCGCCGTCCCTAGCCTAATTTATCCACAATTTGCGACACATAACGCGCATACCTTATCGGCCATCTACCATCTTGCTGGGCAAAATTACTATCCTGGTCAGTATGAGTTCCAATGCCTACATGGGATGGGTGAGCCCTTATATGAGCAAGTTGTCGGGAAAGTTGCCGAGGGCAAACTTAACCGTCCATGCCGTATTTATGCGCCAGTAGGTACCCACGAAACCTTGCTGGCCTATTTGGTTCGTCGCCTGCTGGAAAACGGCGCGAATACCTCATTTGTCAATCGTATTGCAGATGCCACATTGCCACTGGATGAACTTGTCGCGGACCCTGTCGGCGCCGTAGAAAGCATTGCAGCAAATGAGGGGCAGCTCGGTTTACCTCATCCACGTATTCCTTTGCCGCGTGAGCTATATGGTCAAGAAAGGGCCAACTCCAGCGGCTTAGATTTGGCTAACGAGCACCGTCTAGCCTCACTCTCCAGCGCGTTGTTGACCAGTGCCAGCCAAGTGTGGCGAGCAGAACCCATCATTGATGCTGAGCTTGATGGCGGCTCTGAACTTGAAAACTCACCGGAACAGCCGGTCATCAACCCAGCAGAACCGAAAGATATTGTCGGCTATGTTCGCGAAGCAACGGAAGCTGAGGCTAGCCGCGCCTTAGATGCTGCCGCCAGTGCCGGGGCAATTTGGTTTGCAACTCCACCGGCTGAGCGCGCCGCCATTTTGGTCCGTGCCGCTGAGTTGATGGAAACGCAGATGCAAACCCTGATGGGGATATTGGTGCGCGAAGCAGGCAAAACCTTCAGTAATGCCATTGCCGAAGTTCGTGAGGCGGTCGATTTCCTTCATTACTACGCTGGCTTAGTGCGCGACAATTTCGCTAACGACAGCCACCGCCCACTGGGTCCTGTGGTTTGTATCAGCCCATGGAACTTCCCGCTGGCTATCTTTACCGGTCAAATCGCCGCCGCACTGGCCGCCGGCAATAGTGTGCTAGCAAAACCGGCAGAACAGACTCCGCTGATAGCGGCTCAAGCGGTGCGTATCTTGCTGGAAGCCGGTATTCCACAAGGCGTCTTGCAACTGCTACCAGGCCAAGGTGATAGCGTCGGGGCAACACTAGTCAACGATAATCGTGTTCGTGGCGTGATGTTCACGGGCTCGACTGAAGTCGCCGCCATTTTGCAACGTAGTATCGCAGGCAGACTTGATCCACAAGGCCGACCGACGCCACTCATTGCTGAAACCGGTGGTTTAAATGCCATGATCGTCGACTCATCAGCACTGACCGAACAAGTGGTGACCGATGTTGTTGCATCGGCCTTCGACAGCGCGGGCCAACGTTGCTCCGCTCTACGTATTCTCTGCCTACAAGATGATGTCGCCGATCACACCTTAAAGATGTTACGCGGCGCGATGGCGGAATGCCGGATGGGTAATCCAGAGCGTCTGTCGACCGATATCGGGCCAGTGATCGATGCCGAAGCGAAAACAGGTATTGAGCGCCATATTCAAGCGATGCGTGCCAAGGGGCGCACAGTTTATCAGGCTGCCAGACCAGATACGCAAGATGAGCAAGAATGGCAACGTGGGACCTTCATCAAGCCGACATTGATTGAATTGGACAGCTTTGATGAGCTGCAAAAAGAGATCTTCGGGCCGGTGCTGCATGTCGTGCGTTTCCAACGTCAGAATCTCGGCGCGTTGGTCGATCAAATCAATGCGTCAGGTTATGGTTTGACCTTAGGTATTCACACCCGTATTGATGAAACCATTGCCCATGTGACTGAAAAAGCCAAGGTGGGTAACCTCTACGTTAACCGAAATATGGTGGGGGCCGTGGTTGGCGTGCAACCTTTCGGTGGCGAAGGCTTATCAGGGACAGGGCCGAAAGCCGGTGGCCCACTCTATCTGTATCGCTTACTGTCTCATCGCCCAGACGATGCGGTGACGAATACATTGGCACGTCAGGACATTGAACAGACGGCGAATGTCACCGGTCGCGAGACACTGCAAACCGCCCATCATGCACTGCAACAATGGATGAGTGAGCAGAAGCATGAGTCAGCCCTGTTGATACAGCGACTTGGCGAATTGGCGCAAGGGGGCACTGTTCGGCTGCTACCGGGACCAACCGGTGAACGCAACACCTATGCACTGCTGCCCCGTGAGCGTGTTTTGTGTCTGGCAGATAACGAAGCGGATACCTTGGTACAATTGGCCGCCGTATTGGCTGTCGGGAGTGAGGTTTTGTGGTCAGGGGATGGTGTACAAAAAGATCTGTTACGCCAATTACCCGCGGTGGTGCAATCACGTATTACGCTCACCCAAAACTGGCAAACCGCGAATATCGCCTTCGACGCTGTTATTTACCATGGTGATGCTGATCAGTTACGCATTCTGTGTGAGCAGATTGCACAAATCGATGGGCCGATTGTCTCGGTACAAGGCTTTGCTCGTGGCGAAACAAACATCATGCTGGAACGCCTGCTAATTGAACACTCATTGAGCGTGAATACCGCTGCGGCTGGGGGGAATGCCAGCCTAATGACTATCGGTTAACGTTCTTCTTTGCCCGCATTTATAAATAAAAGGCCCGTCAGGGCCTTGAGATAGCTAACAGAGTGCCTATTGCGGAGAGGACAAGCAGTTCGTAAAGACGCCGTAAAATCATCCCTGATGGCTCGAGCCGCGCCATCCTTGGCGCGGACGCTTTACTCCTCTACCTGTCCTCACCGTACCAGATCGAGTCATCGGTGTTTTTCAGTAGTATGAAGGCCCATTAGGGCCTTTTGTTTCTGCCATGATTCCCAGCAATGCTCCCCTCTTTGCAATTTATTCCCCGAGATAGATCGCATGACGTCCTTGTAACACCGCAACGCAGTCTTTTTCTTTTGGGAACGCTGCGCATCGTTCATCAGGCCCTCTTGCGTATGCTGATGCAATTAACCCATTATTAATTCAAGAAAAAATCCGAAATGTTAACGACCCTAGCTTTCTTCTGAGTGAAGATATTGTGTACAACAACCCACAGAGGTGATTATTATACTCATGGCTGATAAGAAAATTATCGATGAAATCCATAAAATTGCGAATCGACGTGGCAACGGTCAATTGCGTCGTGAGATATGGGCGGATCAATACGGTGAGATCACTCGTTATAATTTAGCGTATATCAATCATCGTTTATCACAGGGTGATAATGGCCGTGTCATCGGCTATGACAATGCTCATGGTTTTCATCACCGCCACTACTTGGGTGGCATTGAACCAGTTGATTTTATTAGCTTTGACCAGATAGAGGATTGCTTTCAAAAGGATTGGACTTCATTAAGGAGAAGTTAATGGATAAGCTCGTCATCAAAACGGCAACGGAAGCTGATTTTTTCACGCGAGGTAAACAACTCGCCGCCTTGGCAGATGCAGGAAAAGCACTACCGGCAGAACACACGATTACCTTCGAAGATCCCTTAGAGATGGTGCGAGTGTTAAGCGCCGCACGTATCGTCCTGCTGCGGATGGTAAAAATGTACCCAGGCTCTATTACCTCCCTCTCAACACGTTTAAAGAGAGATCGCAGTGCCGTCACCCGCGATGTGGCTATACTAAAAAAAGCCGGATTAGTGACTGTTGAACAAAAAGTTTTACCCGGTCATGGGCGCATGAAAGAAGTTAAAACCACTGCTCATCGTCTGAAACTCGAAGCCTTCATATAAGCACTAACGGGCTTCGTTAAGAGGGTAAAAAGGGGGCAAAAATGCCCCCTTTTATCACTAAGATTCGTTCGATGAAAACACGATTAACTAGTGATTATTCAAGAATTTATCAAGAAATTGACGAGTTCGTTCGTGTTGCGGATGGGCAAACAACGTTTTCGCCGGGCCTTGTTCAACGATACGCCCATGATCCATAAAAATTGCCCTATCAGCCACATCGCGGGCAAAACTCATTTCATGGGTCACAATAACCATGGTGCGTTTTTCCTCTGCCAGTGCGCGGATAGTATTTAATACCTCCCCCACTAACTCAGGATCCAACGCAGATGTTGGCTCATCAAACAAAATCACCTGAGGCTGCATTGCCAACGCCCGCGCTATCGCGACTCGTTGCTGCTGCCCACCGGATAAACGGCGCGGATAAGCCTCTTCCTTACCACTTAATCCCACCTTGGCCAATAACTCACGAGCACGCTTTTCAGCCGACTCTCGTTTTTCGCCTTTCACAATGACTGGCCCTTCAATAATGTTCTCCAGCACCGAACGGTGTGGAAACAAATTGAAGCTCTGGAATACAAACCCAACCTGCTGACGCAGCGCACGCACTTGGCGTTGTTGTTTGCTGATAGGAATGCTGCCATCAATCTCAATATCACCGACCCGAATAATCCCTGAATCAGGGATCTCCAGCAGATTAATACTGCGCAATAAGGTGGTTTTGCCCGAACCACTCGGCCCGATGATGGCAACCACTTCACCGCTATTCACTTCAAGATCGATACCGTGCAGCACCTGTTGACCTTTAAACTGTTTGGTCAGTTTTTTAACGTCGATGGTACTCATGGCTACTCCTGATCCTGACGATTAACATGGGCTTCCAGCCGGTTTTGTAATGCTGACAGCAACGTCGCCATAATCCAGTAAATCAATGATGCTGCCAAATACATGGTGAAAACTTCCAGTGTGCGGGAAGTAACTAACTGCGCTTGGCGGAAAAGTTCGGGAACTTGAATGGTGGCCGCCAAAGACGTGTCTTTGACCAAACCAATAAAACTGTTTCCCAATGGCGGTAACGCAGTGCGCCCTGCTTGCGGCAATATCACACGATAAAGTGTTTGCCAGCGTGTCATCCCGATACTTGCAGCCGCTTCCCATTGCCCTTTTTCAATTGATGAAATCGCGGCCCTTAATGTTTCTGACGTATAGGCTGCGGTATTCAGTGATAGACCGATCAAGGCCGCCGGCATCGGGTCTAATTCAATACCAAACTGCGGCAACCCATAATAAATCATGAACAACTGAGCAATTAAGGGGGTGCCGCGAAAGATCGAAACATAAAAGCGGGATAACAGTGAGAACGGCAAGAAACTCGACAGCCGCATCATTGCCAACATAAAACCCAGTGCCAGGCCAAAAAACATCCCCCCCAGACTAAGCTGGAGGGTGAGCCACGCACCTTTCAATAAAAATGGTGCTGAATCCAGCACCAATTGAATACTGTCAGACATTATTTAGTTACATCCGCACCAAAATACTTCTCAGAAATCTTGGCCAATGTCCCGTCGGTTTGCATCTCAGCGATGGCCTTGTTGATTGCCGCTAACAATTCAGGATTATCTTTACGCAAAGCAACCCCTGATTCCTGACGAGCAAATGCTGGGCCAGCAACGGCCAATGTATCGTTGGTTTTCTTCACCAAATCCAATGCGGCCAAACGGTCAACCAAAATTGCATCCGTACGGCCTACACGCAGATCTTGATACTTAGTTGGGTCATCATCATAAGTGCGAATATCAACGCCTTTCAGGTTGTCGCGTAACCACTGTTCGTAGTTACTGCCCAAACCGACACCGACTTTTTTACCTTCCAGATCTTCAGGCTTATTGAAACGGCCTTCGTTCCCTTTTTTGGTCAACACCTGAATACCCGAAATGGTATAAGGGGTTGAGAAATCGTATTTTTTCTTACGTTCATCTGAAATAGTGACCTGGTTGATGGCCACATCAATGCGTTTTGACTCCAGTGACGCTAGCATCCCATCCCATTTTGTTGGGGTGATCTTGGCTTTAACGCCCATGTGTTCTGCCAATGCATTAGCAAAATCCACTTCAAAACCGGTGAGTTTGCCATCTTCCCCTTGGAAGCTGAATGGCGGGTAAGTCCCCTCAAGCCCAACAACCAACGTGCCTCGTTCTTTAACCTGATTCAACAGATTTTCCGCTGCATAAGACTGCACATTCAGGCCTGTTGCGAGTGCAACCGCCACCATCCCCAGAACCACTCGACGACGTACAATTGAAAAACCCATAAATACCCCGACTGTCACGTTTATTTTTGATAATCAGCACTTTAACAGTGCTATTAATGAAATAAAGAATTATAAACTAATATGCATAGCCACAAATGGAATAAGCCATAGCGAATGGCTACACTTGCGGGTGATAAGCAAAGAGTGCCGGCGCCCCACCGGTGTGAATAAACAGAATCGGGCCATTACCACGAAACTTATTCAGTGTCAGGCCATCCAGTAATCCCGCCATCGCTTTACCGGTATAAACCGGATCCAACAATATTCCTTCTAAGCGAGCTAATAGTGCAATTGCTGCCAATCCTTCTTCATTTGGCATGCCATATTTCGGGCCAAAATAATCATCCCACAAAGTTATCTTTGCTTGCGGACCTGTTAATCCTAAAGATGTCGCCAATTCTTGCTGGATTTGCGTCACCTTCGGTCGTTGCTCATCAGCTTTGCGCGAAACCGTAACACCAATTAATTCAGCATCGGGTAAAAGCTGTTGTAAACCGACCGCTAGCCCAGCATGAGTACCTGCACTACCCGAGGCCACAACAACGGTGCTAAAAGCAACATTTCCGGCAGATTGGTCTGCTATCTCGAGCGCACACTGCACATACCCCAGCGCACCTAAGGCATTAGAACCGCCAACCGGTACCACGTAAGGGCGGAAACCTTGAGCTTCTAGTCGTGTTGCCACTTCGGCTAATTGTTGGTTAGGTGAATGCAATGCATCACACATCACCACCTCAACATTGAACAAGTCCAACAGCAATCGATTGCCGTTGGTGAGATAATTTTCCGCTGAGGTGCCAATCGGATTCTCAAGTAATGCGACACAATGTAGCCCGAGTTTAGCCGCCACTGCTGCTGTTTGCCGCACATGATTAGACTGAATCGCTCCCGCCGTCACCAGTGTGTCTGCCCCCTGACTCAATGCATCTGCGGCCAAAAACTCCAACTTCCGCAGTTTGTTACCGCCTAAAGCGAGCGGCGTCACATCATCACGCTTGATATAAATCTCACGGCCAAGGTAATCGGACAAACGGGAGAGTTTTTCTAATGGCGTAACATTGCCGACCAGATCCAGTCGCGGAAATTGCGCCAGTTTATGTTGAAGCGTCACGAGCCCCCCTGAGAATTAATGAACAATTGTAATCACATAGATTTATCAGATGTCACTCCAATAATCACTGATTTTATTATAGATGTTAGTCGCAAATAACACAGGGAGATGAGATAAATCGTAGGATAAATAACCGATACTCAATAAAATTCAAGGTGTCATAAAGCAACAAGAAGTCATTTTCAGCAAACGAACACTGACAGGATATAGGCGGGAATAACGATAATCACTGCGCTTGCGGTTTGGGGGGCAACAAAAATTGGGCATTAAAATGCCCAGTAAAGATGGACTTTACTGAGCGCCGTATCATTAAAATCAATAAATCAACAATGACTTTTTATATCATGAGTTTCACTCGTTAAAATACAGAGTTTTCTCAACTCACAATGTGCTGTTATGCCAGAAATTAGTAATTTTTTTGCCATGCTAAATACTGATCATATTTACGCAAAGCAATACGATAATTATTATGTGCGGCATTCGGCAACTCATCAATAATACGCTGGTGCATGGTTTCTGCAGCAAATTTTTCTGCTGGATAGTTAGTTGCAACCAACATTTCATCTAAACGTCGTAAACGCACAACATATTCGCGAACAGTGCTATGACTCATCTCTGTTTGCTCAAATAAGTACTGCTTGAACGCCATAATATCAAAATAGCCAGGTGTGCTATTGCAATATATTTCACTGCAAAAACGGCACAATGCAGTTAATTCATGCTGAAGTTTTGACCACACTTGATCATCGATCGGTTGGTCCATGCCGGCAATCGCTTCTTTATTAATAATTTGTCCGCGAAAAACCAGTGCCATACGGTCTAGTTGTTTGTTGCAATGTGAGCAATGAGTTTGGCCGTGCTTATAATCTTTTAAATAACGGCTCAGTGGCCGCTTTTTAAGCTGAAGTCCTGGCATGAGAAGACCTGCATTAATAAAGTTAATCACTGTGATATCGCTGAACCAAAGTGAATTAAGAATCGTTATTCAGGCGGGCGCGTAAACGTTTTATCGCCTGACTATGCAGTTGGCTGACGCGGGATTCCCCAACTTCAAGCACTGCTCCTATTTCTTTCAGGTTCAGCTCTTCTTGGTAATACAGCGTCAACACCATTTTTTCACGTTCCGGCAAGGCCTCGATCGCTTCAATAACGCGCTGGCGCAGATTTCCTTCCAATAAATGTTGTAACGGATTGGCATCTTCATGCCCTTCCAACATCGGCTCGACACTTTCACCATGCTCTTCTCGCCATTCATCGTAGGAAAAAAGCTGGCTATTATTGGTGTCCAACAAGATCTGACGATACTCCGCCAAATCAATATCAAGCGTTTTTGCCACTTCTTGCTCTGTGGCTGGGCGCCCAACACGCTGTTCAACTTGTTGCATCGCGCTGGCAACTTCGCGGGCATTACGCCGTACACTGCGCGGTGCCCAATCTCGGCTACGCAATTCATCCAACATCGCGCCACGGATACGCTGCACCGCATATGTGGTAAACGCAGTTCCTTGCAAAGCGTCATAACGCTCGACAGCATTTAGCAGACCAATACCCCCAGCCTGCAACAAGTCATCCAATTCCACACTGGCTGGCAGGCGTACCTGCAAACGCAATGCTTCATGGCGAACCAGCGGAACATAGCGTTGCCAGAGGGAATTTTTGTCGATCACGCCTTCGGCGGTATACAAATCGCTCACTAGACAGGCACCTAAGGGTAAGAGAGTCGTACCATTATCCTGTCAGGTCTGTCGGGCAATCGGCTGAATAGACCTATAAAAAGGCGGCTATTTGGCTTATGCCCCGCGTAATCGGCTTTGGAACCTCTTTTTTATCGACTTAATTCTGCCTTTATTCGTATAAATTTTGCGTTTCTTGCTTTACGCGCTATATCAATAATTGCAACGAAGAAAGGTCGTCATTCACTTTCACTTTATCAATTTCTTCAATAAATTGATTCTTAACACCGGTACTATGCTGGCTAAATGCATGGTAAGAATAGAAGATATCCACAATGACATCTTCGGTTAACATTTTATTCTCTTTCACATAGATACTGATCAATGAACGAATAAAGAAAAAATCAACCATAATTAAATAAAAATGCTTCAATAAAGGAATATTATCATTTATTGCAAATTGGTCATGATGTAATACATAGAGAAAGTAGTTACGCAGAATATGCGGATGTTCAGCAAAAAACAGGCTCGCATCATCTTGCCAAATGCGACTTAACTCTTTCATTTTATCGCTAGCCCCCTCAGCGTTGAAATCAACAACAAGGTAAGCAATCAGATTATTTAAATACCGCGACATCGTTTCCCGACCTCGATAACCCGGCGTTTTGGTGATGAAATTTTGTAACCTGATTAAAAGCTGCCACTGCAGCTCCCCATTAAAAGGCAGATGTTCTAAACACCCGATAATCTCACCGGATTCAAGTTTTTGCAGTAACCCTTCATAACCTGATTCCATATAAGGCAGCTTATGATTGATATCGCCCTCTAACTTTTGATAAAAAAGCAGAAAAGAGGCCATGCTGTATAAACTTTCTTCTATACAAACCTGATCTTGCATGAATAGATTAGCGCAGAAAAGGTTAATCAAATTGCCTTCTGCATTAAGTTCCGATGCTTGAAAAAAAGCTTTATTTTCCTCAATCAGAACATCCATCTTTAAACTATTTGGATTCAGTAACACCTGAGATGCAGCTTCAGGGCAAGAGATGTTCAAACTTTGCCGTTTTTCCTGTTTATAAATATTTTCCGTTCTAGGATATACAGTACAAGTATCACTGAGTGCATCTTTACCTAAGCGTTTATAAATACCGCAGAGTTGGTCTACATCCAAATAAGGGCAGTTCCCTTGATCATTGAGTTTTATTGTGGCCCAATTAGCAACACTCGTTCTGTTGACCGCAATATTAGTAACAGCAATTCTTTTAATATCCGGATTTTGGCTTTTAGCGTACTTACGGTACGTATTTTTATCCAGCGTGATTATCCAGCGTTTACAACAGTGATCACGACAAGATGCACCTATGCAGCTGAAATTTTCGACATAGACAGGTCGTACTACGCTAAGTTCTTTCACCAGCAAGCCTCAGTATTAACCCTAGATCGAATGCTTTTATGCTAAATAAATTAATCTGTCACAATAATTTATTTAGAATAATGAGGCGGCAGTAGATGCCGCCTCATTGATATAGCGCGATAAACTAATTAACGCAGCAGAGATAGTACAGTCTGTGGAACCTGATTAGCCTGTGCCAATACAGAAGTACCTGCTTGTTGCAGAATCTGTGCACGGCTCATGTTAGACACTTCAGTTGAGTAATCAGCATCTTGGATGCGGCTACGTGCTGAAGTCAGGTTGTTGATGGTATTACCCAGGTTGGTAATCGCTGAATCAAAGCGGTTTTGTACCGCACCCAGACCACTACGCAGAGCATCAACTTGTGCCAACGCTTTATCAACGGTCGCCAGTTGGTTTTCAGTTGATTTCTGAGATGCAGCAGCATCTTCGTTGATCAGCGTTGTGTTGCCATTAGCAGTACGAGACATGTACATTACTTTGCCAGCAGCATTGGTGATTTCATCACCTTTAGCGTTAGCGGTATACACGGTACCGTTAACAGTCAAAGTACTGCCTGTTTTGGTCGCGCCTTGTAAATCCAAGTCCGCTAAGGTTGCAGCACGGTTGCTTTCAGCTGCTTTAGTGGTTAAACCGCCACCAACAACTGAAGTGAACAATGCACTTGAAGTTTTCACTTCGGCAGCAGTACCGCCAGGTGCAGTACTTGCAGTCGTTGTGAAGTCAACGCTTTTACCATCGACAGTCGCACTGAAAACACCGTTACCATTAGCATCAGCAGCAGTTTTAACAGTAAATTCCATGCCTTGTGCAGTGAATTTATCACCAACAGCTTTACCGACAGAAGCGGCAGCAATAGAAGTTGCTTCAGCACCCGCAGTGGCGGTAGTGGTGTAGACTGTTGAAGCTGTGTTAGCTGCAGTCGCTGTGCCAGAGAATGCACCGGTACCTGCATCAATATATTGTGCTGCACCCGCTTTGGTTACTGCGCCGCTGTTGATATCGGTAGCATAAGCTACACCGCCAACATCAAAGTTGTTAGTACCGGTCGCTTTAAACTGAGAAGTCAGATCATCAACAGAGGCTTGTTTAGCGCCATCAACGTTGAAGCCTTGCATGCCCAAGCTTTTTGAGTCAATTTTTTCCAGATTGATGCTGATAGTTTCGCCATCGTTAGCACCAACTTGAACTTTCATGCTGCTGTTGCCAGCCAGAACTTTCACGCCGTTGAACTGAGTTTGGTCAGATACACGGTCGATTTCGTCCAGACGTTGTTGGATTTCGTCTTGGATTGATTTCAGGTCAGAAGATGAGTTAGAGCCAGTTGCAGCCTGAACGCTCAGTTCACGTACACGTTGCAAGTTGTTGTTTATTTCACCCAACGCACCTTCAGTGGTTTGTGCCAGAGAGATGCCGTCGTTAGCGTTACGAGAAGCCTGAGTCAGGCCCTTGATGTTAGAAGTGAAACGGTTAGCGATGGCTTGACCCGCTGCATCATCTTTCGCACTGTTAATACGCTGACCTGAAGACAAACGCTCAATGGCGGAGCCTAAGGCAGACTGAGATTTGTTCATATTGTTCTGAGTCGTCAGAGACAGAATATTAGTGTTAATTACCGCCATAATATTATTCCTTAAATGCTGTTGGGTTATGGTTTGGGCTTACTGCCCACGGCTTCATCACCGTCACAACTTGTATCGGCGCTCTTTAAGGAACCTTTAGCCATTCTTTGAAATAATTTTAAATTTCGCTCAAATTATTCTTTATCTCTTCTTTAATTATTGCTCTATTCAATAGCCTAAATAGCCCCCTGTTATCCCCCGTTATTCCAGCCATCATAAATTCTATTTTATGTGTAAACTTTTCCACTTCTTGGCCGATAACCCCTGTAACGACACTTGAATATTAAGGATTAGACATGGCAAGTATTAGTTCGGTGGGTATCGGTTCAAACATGAACTTGGGCACGTTACTCGATCAATTAAGTGCCTCAGAGCAGACTCGTTTGACACCATTAACTAACCAGCAGACCAGTTATAAAGGTAAGCTCACAGCCTATGGTGTGTTACAAAGCGCGTTAGCTAAAGTCGAAACTGCCTCTGCAGCACTAAGAAAAGCCGATACTCTGGCCACGACCTCGATCAGCAGCACTAATACTGCTTTTGCTGCAACCACCACCAGTGGCGCAACAGCAGGCAATTACACGATTGAAGTGACCAATCTGGCTAAAGCACAATCCTTACTCTCTTCTGATGTGCCAAACACAACAGATAAGTTGGGTAATAGTAATGACAACCGGACGATCACTATTACTCAACCGGGTCAGAAAGAACCGCTGGAAGTTAAATTGACCAGCGAACAGACCTCATTGACCGGTATTCGCGATGCGATCAATAAGCAAGAAGGTAGCGTCACTGCCAGTATCATGAAAGCAGATGATAATACCTATTATCTGGCGTTGACATCCAAGGAGACAGGGACGAAATCTGAAATGACCGTCAGTGTTTCGGGTGACGATACCTTAAATAATTTCCTAAATTACACGCCAAGTACAAGCGGCGGCAGCGGTGCGTTAACCCAAAAAGTCAAAGCGGAAGATGCAACACTGACCGTTAATGGGGTCGCCATCACTCGCCAAAGCAATACGATTACCGATGCGCCACAAGGTGTGACCCTGACACTCAAAGCGCTCACTAAAAAAGATGAACCAGAACAGCTGACGGTGACGCGTGACTCCACCGCAACCAAAGCAGCCATTCAAACATTTGTCGATGCTTATAACTCATTGCAGACAACATTTGCCTCTTTAACTAAATATACGGCTGTAGAGGCGGGCAAAGATCAATCCACCAGTAACGGTGCATTGGTGGGTGATGGCACATTGCGCAACATTCAAACGCAATTAAAAAGCCAATTAGCTTCAGCCCAATCAGGTGATGTGAAAACCTTAGCTGCAATGGGTATTACTCAAGATCTTGATGGCAAATTAGTTATCGACTCGAAAAAACTGGATAAGGCGTTAACTGACCAGCCTAACAACGTAACAGCCTTTTTTGTCGGCGACGGTAAAACCACGGGTTTCGCCACTCAGATGGATAACCTGCTAAATACGGCGTTAGATAGCACCAAAGGCACATTGAAAACAGCCACAGACGGCATTAATAAGTCATTAAAATCATTAGAAAAACAGGTTGAATCAACCACTGACAGCATTAATGCCACGATTGAACGCTATAAAGCGCAATTTACCCAATTAGATAAATTGGTCAGTTCATTAACCAATACCGGTAACTTCTTAACGCAGCAATTTTCTTCATAAAGGATAGAGCATGTACAGTCGCTCAGGGGTTCAAGCTTATGCCCAGGTAGGAATGGAAAGTGGTGTCATGAGCGCCAGTCCTCATCAACTGATCGTGATGCTCTTCGACGGGGCGCAAAGCGCCCTGGTTCGAGCGCGTATCTTGATGAATCAAGGCGATATTCCGGCCAAAGGAGCTGCCCTTTCTAAAGCAATTAACATCATTGATAATGGACTAAGTGCAGGGCTAGATATGGAGAAAGGGGGTGAACTAGCGCAGAATTTATCCGCCCTATACGACTATATGTCACGCCGTTTACTGTACGCTAATTTGCATAATGACGAACAGGCAATTAATGAAGTCGCTGCCTTACTCGAGAATATTGCGGATGCTTGGCGGCAGATTGGCCCCAATTATCAACCCAACTAGGACCCCATTGAATGGAACGTCACCAGCATCTTTTGTCCGAATATCAACAAATCCTAACCCTCAGTGAGCAAATGTTAATGCTGGCGACCGAGGGTAACTGGGATGCGCTGGTTGATCTGGAAATGACTTATCTTAAAGCGGTTGAAAGTACCGCTAATATCACCATATCCTCATGCACATCTCAGGTATTACAAGATTTATTGCGAGATAAGTTAAAGGCTATTTTAGATAATGAAGTCGAGATTAAGCGTTTATTACAACAACGGCTTGATGCGTTGAGTGAATTAGTGGGGCAATCTACCCGACAACAAGTGGTTAATAATACTTATGGCCAGTTCCCTGACCATGCTTTGCTATTGGGTGAAACACAGTAATCGGTGGGTCACTGAATCTTAAATATTGATTCTTTGCTTAACACCATATGCAATTGCAATTATTAACATGGCAATTAATTTTCTTTGTCATTCTATTAACATGTGCTGATTTGAGCATAATACTGTCTTTAGTATGAGATTGCTTTTAGTATAGAGCTGTTTTTAGTATAGGATTAATTTAGCATGACAGCGTATTGATAATCGTACTCATCATGTCGAACTGGCTATTATCATTAGCCTTAAATCTTTTCGCTAAGTAGTCAGTTACTATAAATTTTCTATTAAAATGAGTTGCCAGTCTGCCATTCAAAGCGTAAAGATATTCTCAGGACAATATTGTGAAATGAATATCGATGGAACGTACGATTAATTTTTGTCCGGGTGTGGGTAGCTCAGCACATGTTATTCAACACACGGAACTACTACTTACTTCAGTCTATATTGAGATGCCACTTCTCATTATGGTTAACCGTGGGCATAAGATAATCCGCTGGGATAATCAGGAGTGTATTGTCCAAGCGGGTGAAGTTGTCGCAGTCAGTAGCGGACAAACGATTGATGTAATTAATGGTTTATCTGATGACGGTCTATTTTTCAGTCACCAACTTCGTTGTGACCCACGTTTGATAGCCACCTTTGCTAATCACCCCCTTTCTGCTGGGCTTAAGCGCGTTCCAGGGGTGTTAGCTATGCGAAATTTAGCCCCCGAATTTGTCAATACTTTCAGTAATACCTTTAAGGCTATCTCAGATATTGGAGATATCCCCCCCACTATTGTCAGGCACAGGATGCTTGAATTACTGCTGTGGTTAGCCGAACGTGGCGTGAAATTTAAACTGAATGATGGCAATACACTCAGTGAAAAGGTGCGCCGTTGTTTGGCGATTGATCCGCACAAAATATGGTCTGCATCTGAAGTGGCAAATCATATGGCAATGAGTGAGGTGGTGTTACGGCGAAAGCTCGCGGCGGAAAATATACTGTTACGTGATTTAATGATTGATGTCCGTATGACTAGCGCCCTGCGTTTGTTACAAGGCACAGATTGGCCAATTTCTTTAATTGCCAGCCAAGTGGGATATGAAAGTGCATCACGCTTTGCCGAGCGTTTTCGCAAACGTTTTGGTTTTGCACCAACAGCGATTCGCGGGCATCACCGCATACTGACGGCAGATAATGATTCTCCCTCAGATGATTATCATGAATATCTAAATTTACACGCGCCTAACTTAGGGTCGGCATGAGTCACGACACTCAAGCATTTAACACCTTATAAAAATATTTAACCTACTCAATAATATCGCTATATCCCCCTCAACTGAGCTGTTTAGAATCCCTTTCACCTTCCTATCTGTACTGCTAAATACTGCTTTTAGATATTCCGCACGTTAAATCATTCTTTTTTCAGAGTATGGTTAGTATTTTCATCCAGAAATTTAGTCTTAGCCTTTAACAAAGACTTTTAAATCATACAATTAGATTAATTATACTGAATACATCAACAAAATGATGATTATGTCCGCTCATTCTATGATTACTATTGATGAAAAAATAAACGTCGGGATGGCTATGATGCTAACCAAACTGTCTGGAATAAAAAATCGCTATCCTTTGCACATCCAAATTGCGGCGCTATTTACACTATTGATTGTTTCAATTGGTACTGTGATTATTGCCTTTAACCATAGTCAGTTGACTAAGTTAACTGAGGTCAGCACTAACCGTCAGTATCAAAAAACGGGAACAGCCATTGCGGCTGAATTAGATGCGGTTACTCGTCCCATGATGATGTCAGTTAACCTTCTCGCCAGTATGCAGATTACAGAATTATCCACACTGGAACAGAGAATGGCTTTTGTCAGTAAGTTTATCGAAGTGCTGCAACAGAATGATTATGCCAGCGCCGTTTACAGTGCTTATCCTAATGGCGATCTGTTTATGCTTAGGCGCTTGACTGAAGCCAACCGCTTATTATTTCACGCCCCTGAAGAAGCCGAATGGATGATTCAAAGTAATCGTTTTCTGGATAGCATGCCGGAAAAACGATTTATTTATCTGAATAAACAACAGCAAGTTATTGCCGTTATGCCAAGAGATAATGATAACTATGACCCTCGGCGGCGTGATTGGTTTATTATGGCCTCCGAAAGTCCCACGCTCATCACCTCCCCTATTTATATTTTTAAAGGTACAGGCGAGGCCGGTTTTACCTATAGTCGCCAAGCTGAAAATAAGCAATCGATTATTGGATTAGATGTTTCTCTCGCGTCATTGTCTCAGTTTTTAATCAAACAAAATCTGCCGCCGAGCAGCCAAGCGATTATTATTAACTCCCGCGGCGAAGTCATTGCTAGCTTGCCAAAACCCAAGGGGAATCCCGCTGAAACGGCCCATGCAGATAATCAACCCCCAGTATTACAAGTATTGCTAGACACACAAACAGGCACGAGTACGCCAAAGAATAGCAATACCGGCAGTATTATGTTTGAAGCGAAAAATCAGCAATGGTTTGGTTCTATTGTCGACATTAATAACAACGGCAATGCTTACCAGCTAGTGATTGCCACCCCCGCCAGCTATTTGACGGCCGATGCGAATTCAATTCGTAACCATGCCACTTTTATCGCTTTTATACTATTACTGCTCAGTTTGCCGATCGTTTGGTATTTCTCAAGGAAAATATCCAAACCTCTTATTCGGTTGCGTCAAGATGCCGATGCCATCAGTAACTTATATTTCGAAGAGCATGAACGTGAGCAATCGGCCATTGAAGAAGTCGATGAATTACACAAATCCATGTCAAAAATGAAGTCGACCCTGAAACAGTTTATTTCTATGGGCAACATGCTGACATCAGAAAGCAATTTCTATCGTCAAATGCAGGGATTATTAAGTGAAACAACCGAAATAGCAGGTATGACCGGCGGGATTATTTTCCTCGCGGATAAAAAAGCCGATACCTTTACGCCGACAGCATTTCGCTGGAATGGTGATAATATTCCGGTTGCTGAAATGTCTTCATTACAAGTCGAAAAAGATAACTTCGCCGCTTTCAAGCCAGTATTGGATGGAAAGACCATCACTGGCACCCTCAACAAAGATAATATTTTTAACCAGCTACAAGATTTCCTGCAACCCTATTTACCGTTACGCTTTGTCGCTGTGCCGATGAAAACGCATGATGACCAACTATTAGGCTTCTTACTATTATTTAATCCTTATGTCTTAAATGCGGATCGTGAGCGTTCAAAAATTCAATTGGTTAATGCACTCGTCGGTAGTTTGTCGGTATCAGTAGAAACTCAGCGTCTGTTGCAGGAACAGAAAAACTTACTTAACGCGTTCATTGAACTGATTGCGGGTGCAATAGACGCCAAGAGTGCTTATACCGGCGGGCATTGCCAGCGTGTACCTGAAATCACCAAAATGCTGGCTCGCGCCGCAATTAATATCAAAGAAGGGCCATTCGCCCAATTTAATCTCTCAGAAGATGAGTGGGAAGAACTGCATACCGCTTGCTGGTTACATGATTGCGGCAAGATAACGACGCCTGAATTTGTGGTCGATAAATCCACAAAACTGGAGTTAATTTATGATCGCATCCATGAGGTACGGATGCGCTTTGAAGTCTTAAAACGCGAGAAAGAAATCGCCTTCTTGCGCAGTCATACCACCGCAGAGGCCAGTGAAACTGAGCAACAAAGACTGGCTGACGAATTACGCCAGTTGGATGACGATTTTTACTTTATCGCCCATTGTAATATTGGCGGCGAATTTATGTCTGATGAGGCCATTGCACGCATTCAGCAAATTGCGGGTTACCATTGGACGCGCACATTAGATGATAACGCTGGCATCGCCCATGAAGAACGTGTTCGTAAAGCACGGCAGAGCACCTCTCCCTTACCGGTACAAGAACCGATGTTGGCCGATAAAGAAGAGCATATTATTTACCGCGACGATAAAAATAAGCGTCCAGAATATGATGGTTTCAAAGTTCAGGAACCGACGTTCCTTTATAACCGTGGGGAGATATATAACCTCAGCATTCGCCGTGGAACACTGACGGATGAAGATCGTTATAAAATTAACGAACACATCATGCAGACCATAGTGATGCTAAACAAATTACCGTTCCCGCGTACCATGTCCAATGTGCCCATTATCGCGGGTGGGCATCATGAACGTATGGATGGAAAAGGTTACCCTTACCAGCTCACGTATAAACAAATGAGTATTCCCGTTCGGATGATGGCCATCGCTGATGTATTTGAAGCACTCACGGCAGCCGATCGGCCTTATAAGCCAGGGAAGCTATTATCTGAAGCATTGAATATCATGGTTAACATGGTGAATGAAAATCATCTCGATCGTGAGCTGTTTATTTTGTTCCTGCAATCGGGCATTTGGCACGAATATGCCCTTGCCCATCTCCAAGCGGATAAAATAGATAATATTGATGTCTCAGTTTTACTGCAAAGAATAGGTCATCAGGATATCAAACTGGCCGCGACAGCCTAGAAAGCAAGAAACGGAGAGTTAGTGTGATAAAGTGGCGCTATATTTGATAGCGCCCTCTTTATTTTTTGGATCGCATTGAGTTTTCCGCAGGCACTGACTGGAGTGAATACGTGTTCTACAGCTACGGTGAAACAGAAATTAATCATCTCAAGCGGCGCGATAAAAAGATGGCCGCCGCGATTGACCGTTTGGGTATGCTAGCCCGCCCGCTGTCCCCTGATTTATTTGCGGCATTGATCCGCAATATCGTTGACCAACAGATCTCGGTTAAAGCGGCGCTCACTGTCAATGCGCGTTTGGTGGCATTACTGGGAACCGTGACCCCGATGACAGTGGCAGCAGCATCCGCAGAAGCCATTCAAGGGTGTGGTATGACGATGAGGAAGGCCGGATACATTAAGGGCGCAGCGGAAGCGGCACTGAATGGGTCGCTGGATTTATCCGCCATTGCGCAGTTACCCGATAATGACGTGATTGCCCAGTTATCGAGCCTCAATGGCGTGGGTGTTTGGACCGCAGAAATGCTATTGATATCCTCGCTTTGCCGCCCGGACGTACTCAGTTGGGGCGACCTAGCCATCCGCCGTGGCATGATGAACTTATATCGCCATAAAACGCTGCCACGGGAACGTTTCGAAAGATACCGCCGCCGCTATGCGCCCTATGGCACAACCGCATCGCTCTATTTATGGGCGTTATCAAACGAAACCGAATAATCTCAGGGAAAAGTGCTGTCTTACACGCCCATATTCATCACATCTTGATAAGCGGCAACCAGCTTATTGCGCACCTGAATACCCAGTTGCAAAGAGACCGATGACTTTTGCATATCCACCATCACATCATTCAAACCCACACCCGGTACACCCAATTCAAAATTCTGGGCCTGCGTGCGGGCATGCTGCTGGGTTTCACTGATTTTACCGATGGCTGCTTTTAATTCACTGGCAAATCCCGCTTCTGCTGGCAATGTTTTTGCCGAACCTGAAGCCTGTAATGCCGTGACCTGCAACTGCTGTAACACCCCTTCAATACCTTGAACAGACATGTTCATCCCCGATAGATAGCTGGTCAATCGCCTGATCAGGCAGATATCCCGATAAGACAAATGAAAACGTGGCAAGTGAGTGAGCAAGTGCCGCTACGCACGACCTGTTGCATATCACTATTTTCAGGATGACACCCTAACACATCATTTTTGCGCTAAAGCGGCTAAATAGACCCAAAAGTATCGGCTTATTGGCCCATCGAATTGATGGCTTACAGCAAATAATGGCATGCCCATAAAAGGGGGAGAACAGCTATTGATGCTTTATTGCTCACAGCAATTGGGAGTCTGTTTTGTTCCAACACACTGATTATATAAAAAATACTAACTCAAACGTTGTTCAGCTTGGCCAAGGACGTGTATGAATGCCTCAATAACTGGCGGTGAAAATCGTGATAATGCTTTTACGACAACGCTGGCACGCCTACGCGCGAATCCAAAAATTCCACTGCTGATTGCAGCAGCGGCGGCTGTCGCGATTATTGTCGCGCTGATGTTATGGGCGAAAAGCCCTGATTACCGCGTCCTTTATAGTAATCTCAGTGATCGTGACGGTGGCGATATCGTTACGCAACTCACGCAATTAAATATCCCTTATCGCTTCGCTGATAATGGCGGAGCATTACTGATCCCCGCAGAAAAGGTCCATGAAACTCGTCTGCGTCTCGCGCAGCAAGGTCTACCGAAAGGTGGTGCGGTCGGATTTGAATTGCTGGACCAAGAAAAATTCGGCATTAGCCAATTCAGTGAGCAGGTTAACTACCAACGGGCATTGGAAGGTGAACTTAGCCGCACCATCGGCACGCTTGGGCCAGTGATGAATGTACGCGTTCATTTGGCGATGCCAAAACCATCACTGTTTGTCCGTGAACAAAAATCCCCGACGGCGTCCGTCACCCTTGCATTACAGCCAGGCCGAGCACTCGATGATGGCCAGATCAACGCTATCGTTTATATGGTGTCGAGCAGTGTGGCCGGTTTACCTCCCGCGAATGTGACGGTTGTGGACCAAACAGGTCGTTTGCTCACGCAATCCGACAGTGCTGGGCGTGATTTAAATGCCGCTCAGCTCAAATTTACCAATGAAGTCGAAAACCGTTTCCAACGCCGCATCGAAACTATCCTTGCGCCGATGGTTGGCAATGGCAATGTCCATGCGCAGGTCACTGCCCAAGTTGATTTTGCTAGCCGCGAACAGACCGACGAAGAGTACAAACCGAATCAGGCCGCTAACCAAGGGGCAGTGCGTTCGCAGCAAGTGAGCAGCAGCGAGCAACTCGGCGGTACCAATGTCGGTGGTGTGCCGGGTGCCTTATCGAATCAACCCTCGGCGACGCCAGTGGCACCGATTGAAGTGCCTCAAGCCGCCCCTGCCGCCGGTGCTGCTGGCGCAGGTGCCGCAGCGAACAATGCAGCAAATCGCCCTGCGACCACCGCAGCACGTTCGACCGCGACCTCGAGCAATAGCCGTCACGACCAAACGACTAACTTCGAAGTTGACCGTACCATCCGCCATACCCAACAGCAAGCGGGCATGGTGCAGCGTTTATCTGTCGCGGTTGTCGTCAATTACGGCAGTGATAAAGCGGGCAAACCCGTTCCATTGACAAAAGATCAATTGGCGCAGGTGGAATCACTGACGCGTGAGGCGATGGGTTACTCCACTGACCGTGGTGACACGCTCAATGTGGTCAACACACCATTTAACGCCACCGACGATATGAGCGGCAGTTCACTGCCCTTCTGGCAGCAGCAGTCATTCTTTGATCAATTACTCAATGCCGGTCGCTATCTGCTGATTTTACTGGTGGCATGGATCCTGTGGCGCAAATTGGTGCGCCCAATGCTCACCAAGAAACAACTGGCGGATAAAGCAGCGGCGTCGGTCAATAACATCGTTCAAACCGCTCAGACTGCGGAAAATGTGAAACAAACCAAAGAAGAGCTGGCCCTACGTAAGAAGAATCAACAGCGAGTCAGTGCTGAGGTTCAGGCCCAGCGTATACGCGAACTTGCGGATAAAGACCCACGTATTGTCGCGTTGGTTATCCGTCAATGGATGAGTAATGACCAATGAGCCTGACCGGAACTGAAAAAAGCGCCATCATGCTGATGACACTGGGTGAAGACCATGCCGCCGAGGTGTTTAAGCATCTTTCCTCGCGCGAAGTACAGCAACTCAGTACCACCATGGCCAGTATGCGTCAGGTTTCTCATCAGCAATTGGTTGATGTCTTGGCTGAGTTTGAGGATGACGCCGAACAATATGCGGCATTGAGTGTTAACGCCAGCGACTACCTACGCACCGTGCTGATCAAAGCCTTGGGCGAAGAACGGGCTTCCAGCTTGTTGGAAGATATTCTGGAGTCGCGCGAAACCACCAGCGGCATGGAAACGCTCAACTTTATGGAACCACAGATGGCCGCCGACCTGATCCGCGACGAACATCCGCAGATCATCGCCACCATCTTGGTTCATCTAAAACGTGCTCAGGCCGCCGATATCTTGGCCCTGTTTGACGAACGTCTGCGCAACGATGTCATGCTCCGTATCGCTACCTTTGGTGGTGTTCAACCTACCGCCTTGGCTGAGTTGACGGAAGTGCTGAACAACCTGCTGGATGGTCAAAATCTCAAACGCAGCAAAATGGGCGGTATCCGCACCGCGGCAGAGATTATCAACCTGATGAAAACGCAGCAGGAAGAAACGGTTATGGAAGCCGTGCGCGAATACGACGGCGAGCTGGCACAGAAGATTATCGACGAAATGTTCCTGTTCGAGAACTTGGTCAGTGTCGACGACCGCAGCATTCAGCGTTTGCTGCAAGAAATCGACAACGAATCGCTGTTGGTCGCATTGAAAGGGGCCGATCAGGCGCTGCGCGAACGTTTCCTCAGCAACATGTCACTACGTGCGGCCGAAATCCTGCGCGACGATTTGGCCACCCGTGGGCCAGTCCGGATGTCGCTGGTCGAGAACGAACAAAAAGCCATCTTGCTTATCGTCCGTCGTCTTGCGGAGAGCGGCGAGATAGTCATTGGCGGTGGCGAGGATATCTATGTCTGATCGGATTAATTCCCTGCCTTGGCAACCTTGGTCGCTCAACGACTTTGCTAGCCAATCAGAAACCCCTCCGGCGGTTCAAGCGCCGGATATCAGCATGCTCTTTACCGATGAGCCAAGTACCGATGTCCCCGCCTCTTCCGAGGTGGATGAGCAACAGAAGCTGATGAATCTGCAACTCGAAGCCGAGAAACAAGGTCGGCAACAAGGGTTTGCTAAAGGGTTGCAAGAGGGGCTGGATAAAGGCTATCAAACCGGTCTGGAGGAAGGTCGTCAGCAGGCGCTGGCCGATGCGCAGAAAGAACTGGCCCCGATGACCGAACATTGGCAAATGCTGGTGAACGACTTCCAAAGCACCCTTGATGCACTGGACAGTGTTATCGCCTCACGGTTAATGCAGATGGCGTTGGCTGCCGCGAAACAAATCTTGGGGCAACCGGCCATTTGTGATGGCACGGCGTTACTGGCTCAAATCCAGCAATTGATTCAGCAAGAACCGATGTTTGCCGGTAAACCGCAACTGCGGGTCAATCCGCAAGATTTGGCCGTGGTGGAGCAACGTTTAGGCTCCACTCTGAGCCTTAACGGCTGGCGTTTACTCGGTGACAGCCAAATTCATCCGGGCGGCTGTAAAGTCAGCGCCGAAGAAGGTGATTTGGATGCTAGCCTCGCCACCCGCTGGCATGAATTGTGCCGTCTGGCTGCGCCGGGAGAATTATGATGACCGCCCGTTTAGGTCGTTGGTTAGCCTCTTTGGATAAATTTGAAGAGCGCATCGGTCAATCAACCACGATTCGCCGCTACGGGCGGTTAACGCGTGCAACCGGTTTGGTGCTTGAGGCCACGGGATTGCAACTGCCCTTGGGGGCAACCTGTCTGATTGAACGCCACGATAACGGTGAAGTGCAGGAAGTGGAGAGCGAAGTCGTCGGCTTTAACGGCCAACACCTGTTTTTGATGCCACTGGAAGAGGTCGAGGGCATTGTGCCCGGCGCCAGAGTCTATGCGCGCATCACCACCAGCGGAGCCTCTGCCAGTAAACAATTACCCCTTGGCCCTGAATTGCTCGGTCGGGTGCTGGATGGTAGCGCAAAACCCCTCGATGGTTTGCCCGCACCGGAAACCGGCTATCGCGCCCCGCTGATCACCCCACCAATTAACCCTTTGCAACGTACCGCCATTGAGCAAGTTTTGGATGTCGGCGTGCGCACCATTAATGCGTTATTGACCGTGGGTCGTGGGCAGCGCATGGGTTTGTTCGCCGGTTCTGGCGTCGGTAAAAGTGTGTTGTTAGGCATGATGGCTCGCTATACCCAAGCCGATGTGATTGTGGTGGGCTTGATTGGTGAACGTGGCCGCGAAGTTAAAGATTTTATCGAGAACATCTTAGGCACAGAAGGCCGCGCTCGTTCAGTGGTGATTGCCGCCCCTGCCGATGTTTCGCCCTTGCTACGGATGCAAGGTGCCGCCTATGCCACCCGCATCGCCGAAGATTTCCGCGATCGCGGCCAGCATGTTTTGCTGATTATGGATTCCTTGACCCGCTACGCCATGGCGCAACGTGAAATCGCGCTGGCTATCGGTGAACCGCCGGCCACCAAAGGGTATCCACCGTCTGTCTTCGCCAAATTACCCGCGCTGGTAGAACGAGCCGGTAACGGTGTCAGTGGCGGCGGTTCTATCACCGCATTTTATACCGTGTTAACCGAAGGCGATGACCAACAAGATCCGATTGCTGATTCCGCGCGCGCCATTCTTGATGGGCACGTGGTGTTATCACGCCGTTTGGCTGAGTCCGGCCATTATCCGGCCATCGACATTGAAGCCTCAATCAGCCGTGCCATGACCGCTCTGATCGATGAGAACCACTACAGCCAAGTTCGCCAGTTCAAACAGTTACTCGCCAGTTATCAGCGTAACCGTGATTTAGTCAGTGTTGGCGCTTATGCCGCCGGGAGTGATCCATTACTGGATAAAGCCATTGCGCTCTATCCGCAAATGGAAATCTTCTTGCAGCAAGGGATGTATGAACGTAGCAGTTACGAAGATGCCTGCCAGCACCTTAAGAGCTTGTTTCCCGGCTAATCGCTCGTGATTCGAGCCGTAGCCCCCTGCTGTATGCCCCAAGATATTAGCGGCGCAGGCAGGGGGGCAGTGAATATCGTCAACAGCCCCGTGGTGTCAAATACGATGGGGATAAATGAGGAACACGATGAAAAGTCAATCACCTCTCGTTACCCTGCGCGATCTGGCTCAAAAGGCCGTCGAGCAGGCCACCACTCAGCTAGGGCAGGTTCGCTTGTCTTACCATAATGCTGAGCAGCAACTCACGATGTTGCTGTCTTATCAGGATGAGTATCGCGTGAAATTGAATGACACGCTGTGTAACGGGATGGCCTCCTCCAGTTGGCAAAATTATCAGCAATTTATTCAGACACTTGAACAGGCCATTGAGCAGCATCGCCACCAGTTAGCCCAGTGGAACGTCAAAGTGGAACAGGCAGTGAAACATTGGCAAGAAAAGCAGCAACGGCTAAACGCGTTTGAAACCTTGCAAGAGCGTGCTGAAACCACTCAGCGCCTACAGGAAAACCGTTTAGATCAAAAACTGATGGATGAGTTCGCCCAGCGCGCCTCACAAAGGAGTCTTAATTCATGAATCTGTCCCTACTGCCTGCCGCTGCGACAACCAGTGAAACGGAAGGTGCCGCAGCGTCTTCCTCAATTGCGGCGCTCTTTACTGACGCCGGGCTGCCGGCTGATTTTGCCAAACTGTTAGGCGATCAACTGGGTAAAGAACTGACCGCCCTTGATGCCTCAGCCTTGAAATCATCTCTGGCCGCCAAGACCGATCTCATCGCAGATGTTGACGGTGGAAAATCCAGCACCGGTAACAGCAAACTGAATCAATTGTTAGCTGCCTTGGGCGACATTAGCGCCACTCTGCCAGCAGGATTAACCCATGCAGGGCAAACTGGTGACGCGGCAAATACCAAAGCGACCACGCTTGCCGATGATAGCGCGCAGGATAAAACCGCGGATAAAGGCGATCTGAGCGCACTGCAAACCTTGCTCGCGATGCTGCCCCATCAGGTCGCCACCACGCTAGGTTCTGCCAATCAGGGGCAAAAAGCAGCACTCACTGAGGGCAACGGCCTGAGCGGCAGTAAAACCAGCACTAAACAAGAGTTGGCTGCGCTCACCAGTTTGACATCACAAGATAAAGGCTTAGCCGCACTGATCGGCAGTACCATCGCCACGGCCGGTAATGTGAAAAGTGATAAAACAGCCAGCAGCGATCCGCTGTTAGCCAGCACGGCAAAAACCAAAACGGCACAAGATAAGTTGGCACGTTTGACCGCGCAAAATGGCGATAGCGCGCAAACCGCTAAAGTCGCGCCGCTCGCCGCGCAGGTTGACACCGCCGTCACCGCCACCTCTACGCTGGAGAAAACCTTTGTCAGCGCCTCCGCGACCACAGCAGTGTTACCGCCCGTCTCCAGCCCAGTGATTGCGACCCCCACCAGCACGTTAGTGAATGCGCCAGTTAGCGGCCATTTAAGTGCTCAACTGGGTAGCCAAGAGTGGCAACAATCGCTGGGGCAACAGGTGGTAATGTTTAGCCGTAATGGCCAACAGAGCGCCGAGCTGCGCTTAAATCCGCAGGAGTTGGGTGCATTGCAGATCAGTTTGAAAATGGAAGATAACCAAGCTCAGCTCCACTTTGCCTCTGCTCATAGCCAAGTTCGCGCCGCCCTTGAAGCCGCCATGCCGAGCTTACGCAGTGCTTTGGCTGAAAGCGGTATTCAACTGGGCCAGAGCAGTGTCGGCAGTGAAGGACAGTGGCAACAGGCTCAGCAGCAGAGCCAACAAAATCAGCAAAGTTTCGCTTCACGCAATCAACCTGCATACGGTGAGACCGCCTCGACCGATGCCCTTGCCAGCACACCATTAGTCACCCCTGCATCCTTGCAAGCGTTGGCTAACGGCTCGGGCGGTGTTGATATTTTCGCCTAAAAGGGATGGGAGTTTCGCCAAATAGTGACAAACGGGCAAGTTAGGCCGTTTTTCGCCACCTATTCAGCCTATTGGCAGAAAGGATACGCGGGATAATCATCAGTAATAATTCGGATAGCGAGGCGTGATTTGCGCCTCGCTATTATCGTGATCCACCGGTTTGATACCGAAACAGGAATTTGTCTTCTCCATGTCTGAAAATACTTTCCCGGCTAAGCGTAAGAGTTCGATCTGGGTCATCCTGCTGGTGCTGATTGCTGTGGCAGCCTCTGCGGGCGGCGGTTATAGCTGGTGGTTGCTCAATAAAAGCAAACCTACCACCGCTAAAGCGGCGCCTGTTATCCCGGTATTCATGCCGCTAGAGACTTTTACGGTCAATCTCATCACGCCAGATAACAATCTGGATCGTGTGCTGTATATCGGATTGACGCTAAGACTGCCCGACGATACCACTCGCGCCAAACTCAATGACTATCTGCCGGAAGTGCGCAGCCGCTTGCTGTTGTTGCTCTCTCGCCAGTCTGCTGACAGCCTGTCTAATGAAGAAGGTAAACAGCGTTTAGTCGGTGAAATCAAAAACGTACTTAGCCCGCCAATGGTTAAAGGCCAACCTAATCAGGTAGTCAGCGATGTGCTGTTTACCGCATTTATACTGCGATAATCATTATGGGCGATAGCATTCTTTCACAAGCAGAGATTGACGCACTGTTAAACGGTGACAGCGGCGGTGAAGAACCGACGGCAGTGACCGGTAATGACACCGACGTCAAACCTTATGATCCGACAACCCAGCGACGTGTGGTGCGTGAGCGACTGCATGCGCTGGAGATCATCAATGAGCGATTTGCTCGCCAGTTCCGGATGGGGTTATTTAACCTGTTACGCCGCAGCCCAGATATCACGGTCGGCCCGATTAAAATTCAGCCCTACCATGATTTTGCCCGTAACCTGCCGGTGCCCACCAATCTCAACTTGATCCACCTCAAACCTTTGCGCGGTACGGCGTTATTCGTGTTCGCCCCGAGTTTGGTGTTTATTGCGGTGGATAACTTATTTGGTGGTGATGGCCGTTTCCCGACGAAAGTGGAAGGTCGTGAATTCACCCATACCGAGCAACGGGTGATTAATCGCATGTTACGGCTGGCGCTGGATGCTTACCGTGATGCTTGGGCACCTATCTACAAGATCGATGTGGAATACGTCCGTTCAGAAATTCAGGTCAAATTTACCAATATCACCACCTCCCCGAACGACATTGTGGTTTCGACCCCTTTCCATGTCGAGATTGGTGCGTTGAGCGGTGAATTTAATATCTGTATCCCCTTTGCCATGATCGAACCGTTGCGTGAACTGCTGACCAATCCGCCACTGGAAAACTCCCGTCAGGAAGACTCCCATTGGCGTGAAACGCTGGTCAAGCAAGTGCAACATTCTGAGCTGGAATTGGTGGCTAATTTTGTTGATATCCCGCTGAGACTGTCGCAGATACTCAAGCTACAGCCCGGCGATGTATTACCCATCGATAAACCAGACAGACTGATTGGCCATGTCGACGGCGTACCGGTACTGACCAGTCAGTACGGGACATTAAACGGGCAATATGCCCTGCGTGTTGAACATTTGATTAACCCTATTTTGAATGCTCTAGATGAGGAACAGCCCAATGAGTGACCCTAAGCTTCCGTCTGACGATGGAAAGGAATCCGTGGACGATCTGTGGGCTGATGCGTTTAATGAGCAGCAGGCGATGGAGAAACCCGCCGCCACCACCGAAGGCGTATTTAAATCACTGGACGCGCCGGACGCCTTGGGCAACCTGCAAGATATCGATTTGATTTTGGATATCCCCGTTAAGCTGACGGTTGAGCTGGGCCGCACCAAAATGACCATCAAAGAACTGCTGCGCTTGTCACAAGGCTCAGTGGTATCGCTCGATGGTTTGGCCGGTGAACCGCTGGATATCTTAATTAACGGCTATCTGATTGCTCAGGGTGAAGTCGTGGTGGTGCAGGATAAATACGGCGTCCGTATTACCGATATCATTACGCCATCTGAGCGTATGCGTCGCCTGAGCCGCTAATGACTGCCGCGCAGACGGCCGATGCGCCGGTCACGTCACCACAAGTGCCAGCAACCGGTTTTGCGGCCAGCCATCCAGGTGTTGCGGTGCAGCAAACTGCCCCCGCACTGCCCCCCGGCTCGATATTGACGCAAGTCGGCAGTGTGTTAGGCGGCATTTTGTTGCTGATCTTGTGCGCCGCTTGGCTGGTGCGGCGTCTCGGTTTTGCGCCGCAAGCGCGCAATAATAAGTTATTAAATGTGAAAGCCAGTTGTCAGGTTGGACAACGGGAACGGGTGGTGATCGTCGAAGTGGATAACACGTGGCTGGTCTTGGGCGTTACCGCGCAACAAGTCACACCATTGCATACATTGGCTCGCCCACCGGTGGACGAATCACAGATAACGTCTGCCAGCGATCCATCGTCCACTCACAGCACCAAACCTGCGGACTTTCGCCAGCTCCTGAACAGCCATCTCTTTGGCAAGAAATTGAAACATCCGGAAAAATCGGCATGACGTTACTCCGCCTGCTCATCAATAAACTCCCCCTGCTGCTGCTAACCTTACTCTGCTCTCCAGCCGTCTTTGCGCAGCTTCCTGGGATCATCAGCCAGCCATTGGCCAATGGTGGGCAAAGCTGGTCGTTGCCCGTCCAGACACTGGTTTTTATTACCACGTTAAGTTTCCTGCCAGCTGCCTTACTGATGATGACCAGTTTCACCCGCATCATCATTGTGCTGGGTTTGTTGCGTAACGCATTAGGCACCCCTTCCGCGCCACCCAATCAGGTGATGCTCGGGCTGGCGCTGTTTCTGACCTTTTTTATTATGTCGCCGGTGTTCGATAAGGTGTATCAGGATGCTTATCTGCCCTTCAGTCAGGACAAGATCAGTATGGAAGTGGCGATGGATAAAGGCTCGCAACCGCTGCGTGAATTTATGTTGCGCCAAACCCGCGAGTCAGACTTGGCGCTGTATGCCCGTTTAGCCAATTTGCCGCCGTTGGAAGGGCCAGAAGTGGTGCCGATGCGCATTTTACTGCCCGCCTATGTCACCAGTGAGTTGAAAACCGCCTTCCAGATCGGTTTTACCGTTTTTATCCCTTTCCTCATTATCGACCTCGTGGTCGCCAGTGTGCTGATGGCACTGGGGATGATGATGGTGCCACCGGCCAGTATTTCATTGCCGTTCAAGCTCATGCTCTTTGTCTTGGTCGATGGCTGGCAACTGTTACTGGGGTCACTGGCGCAAAGTTTCTATACCTAAGCGCTAAACGGCTTCCAGCCGGAAATGAGCCGCTAGATTTCACATGACCGCTGCGTGGACTGCCTTCCTGCCACGCGAAGTATTGACGCTATTTTGACTTTTTATTCATCTTGTTAGGCGAAAGGCAGAAACACTATGACACCTGAATCGGTAATGGCCCTCGGCGTCGAGGCAATGAAGATAGCCCTAGCATTGGCCGCGCCATTATTGCTCGCTGCCCTGATAAGCGGTTTGATTGTCAGTCTATTGCAGGCGGCAACACAGATTAACGAGATGACACTGTCTTTCATCCCGAAAATCTTGGCGGTTTTCACCACAATGGTGATCGCGGGCCCGTGGATGCTGAGCTTGATACTGGACTATATGCGTAACCTGTTCACCAGCCTGCCCACGTTGATAGGCTAGCATTTTCAAGATGCTCTCCCTCGACACCACCCAGCTCAGTGTTTTAGTCAGTCAGTATTTCTGGCCTCTGATTCGCGTGCTGGCGCTGATCACCACCGCGCCCGTGCTCAGCGAAAAGCAGATCAACCGCAAAGTGAAAGTTGGCTTGGCGGTATTAATCACCTTTCTCATTGCACCCGCCCTGCCGCCGGTGAATATCCCGTTGGTGTCCAGTGGCGCAGTTTGGGTCGCCATTCAGCAAGTCCTGATTGGTGTCGCGATTGGGTTGACCATGCAATTTGCCTTTGCGGCCATTCGTCTGGCGGGCGAAGTGATTGGTTTACAGATGGGGCTATCATTCGCCACCTTCTTCGACCCCTCTGGCGGGCCAAATATGCCAGTTTTGGCTCGGCTACTTAACCTCTTAGCGATGCTGCTATTTCTGACCTTCGATGGTCACTTGTGGCTGATTTCATTACTGGCTGACAGCTTCCATACCTTGCCGATTCAATTCGAACCGCTCAACGGCAACGGTTTCCTGGCCTTAACCCAAGCGGGATCGTTAATCTTTATGAGTGGCATGATGCTGGCTTTGCCGCTCATTACCCTGCTGTTAACCCTGAACTTAGCCTTAGGGATGCTCAACCGCATGACGCCACAACTGTCGGTGTTCGTGATCGGTTTCCCGTTGACCCTCACCGTCGGCATTCTGACATTAGGGTTAACCATGCCGCTACTCGCGCCATTTTCCGAGAACCTCTTTGCTCAATTCTTTGACCGGCTGGCAGGGGTATTAAGCGGAATGGCGCACTAAATCCCGTCAACGAATTCCCATCGACGAATCGATTATGACTGCCTATTGACGTTTGATTAAGATGAGAACGGCGAGGAGAGCACCTGTGGCCCACAGGTGAAAGACCGGGCCACAGGTGAAAGACAGGTTATTTATTCAGTTGGAACAACGACATACCCTGCATATTGGTAAAGGTGGTGTAAGACGCCTGCAATGCCGCCTGCTGCATCACGTAAGAAGAAATGGCTGACGTCCAATCCACATCCACCAAGTCACTTAACCGCTGTTTGTTGCTCAAAGTACGGTCATTGCCCAAGCTATCAAGATTGTCCAACTCTTGCAGTTGAGTCCCCACTTCAGCCTGAACAGACAACACATTGTTCAACGAGTTAGCCATGCCGCGAATACCTTTGTCCATATCCGCTTGCGCCTGCTCTTTCACGGCGTCGGTTGCGCCCTCGAGAGGCACTTTCAGTGATTTTAAGACGGTATCAATGGTATTGAAAATATTGGCTTCAGACGCAACCGGATTACCACCAGCATCATCAGGTTCGGGTTTAGCATTGCTGGTCAGCGCCATAAACACACTGGTGCCTGTATGCCCAACTGTCATCGAACGGCTCGCATCAACCTTTTGCTCAATCGTGACGTCTCCGCCTTGATAAGTGACCTCACCTGTGGCGCTAACCACGAATGGCGGCTTGTCACTTTTAAAGGCAGCGAAAGTGTAGCGACCGTTGCCATTAGTGGAGTTAGCCTGATTCAGCAACTGGTCTTTTAAACCCTGTAACTGAGTGGCATAAGAGGCTCGGTCATCATCACTCAAGATATCGGTTTTCGCGCTGATAATGATGCTTTGGATTGACTGAATGGTACTGGTCACCTGCTCCAGCGTTTTGGTTTCCTGTGACAGTTCATTACGAGCAAAACTACGCGCCAACGTGTATTGGTTATTTTCCGATTGCGCTTGCGACACCATCACCGCTTGTGAAGCTGCCATCGGATCATCTGATGGGTTAACCACACGCTTACCGGTGGAAAGCTGCTGGCCGGATTGCATCCAGAGTGATTGGGCATTCGTGACGCCCTGCATATTTTGCTGATAAATCATGCTAGTACTTAAGCGCACAATGTCAGTTCCTTGTCGTCACCGTTCAGTCAGTTCATGGGGCTGCCTCATCAATTGAATGGCCCCAAGACTCATGCTGACTCAACTAAAATAAAATAAGTCGCGGCACAATGAATGCACCGCAGGCAAAAACTTAACGTAGATCCAGTAAGGCATTAAACAGCGTTGACGCCGTTTGAATCACTTGCGCATTCGCCAAATAATATTGTTGGAAACGCTGAAGATCGCCGTACTCTTCATCCAAGTTCACGCCCGAGATAGACTGCTGTTCAGCCGTCAACTGGGTCACAATATTGGCTTGCGCCGCACTGTTGGTTTTCGCCGTATTCGTTTGGTTACCCACATTACTGACAAGACCTGCATACGCGCCCGATAGCGTGGCTTTGCCATCAACCAGCTTCAACGTTTGCAGATTCAATAACGCTTTCGCATTCACGTTGTCACTTTCACCGCCATCGGCCGTGCCTGCTGCCGCTATCTTGCTGGAATCGGTAATATCAACCTGCAAGTTAGCTGCGACATTCGACACGGTTTTCACCAAAAACTTATCTTTGGCTTGTGGGCCATTAACACCGTTATCAATGCTGACGTTTAGACCATCGAAACTCAAACCGGTGGTGTTACCACTGCCATCCACCACGGGATTAGCCGGCACTTTGGTGTTATCAGACAAGCGAGTCACCTGCCAGTTGGTGCCGTCAAACTCAACACTGTAATCACTGGCTTTGACTTTCGAGGTATCGGTATAGGCCACGGTCAGGTTGGCATCACCCTGATTTTTCGTGTTTTTCAACACGTTTGGCTCGGCAAAACTGAAGAAGTTTTCACCGGGATCGCCATTGATATCAAAACCGGCTTTATGTTGCGTGTTGAAGCTATCGGCCATGGCCAAAGCCAATTGACCTAACTGATTGCGCGCGCTATCCAGCGCTTCACTACGGAATTTCAACGTCCCGCCAAGGCTCCCTGTTGCCAAGCGGCTTTCATCTACTTCCATCAGTTCACCGCTGCCGTACTTATAGCCAATCGTTAGCCGCGTAGCATCACTGCTAGAGGGAATCGCTTCAATTTTGTGCGAAGTCTGGCCTTGCACCAAAGGCAAACCGTTGGCAAAGGAGACGTTGTAAGCATCGCCGTCTTGTTGGGTCACGGTGACACCGACAATCTGGTTTAACTCAGTCACCAATTGGTCACGTTGGTCAAGCAAAGCATTCGGCTCACTGCCACTGCTACCGCGCAAACGAGTAATTTGGTCATTTAACTTCGCAATTTGCTCGGCGTAGTTATTAATTTTGGTGACACTTTCGGTGATTTTTTGATTCACGCCAGTGTCCATATCGCGCAGATATTTATCCGCATTCTGGAACTGGTTCACCAACCCTTCAGCCTTACCCAATACCGTTTTACGCGCCGCATCGTCGCCCGCGTTACTCACCAGATTTTGCAGATTACTAAAGAAGTCCTGCATGGTGACAGAGAGGTTATTGGAGGAGTTCGACAGCAAGTTATCGATTTGCGAAATTTGCTGATAATAAGTCGTTAACCCACTGCTTTGCGTCTGAGAAGAACGTAATTGGTTGGTAATGAAGGCATTATATTCGCGGTTCACACCGGTTACGGTGACGCCGTTGCCGACAAAACCGGCGGCGCTGAGCGTCCCACCATTTTGCGCAAAAATGGCGTTTTGGCGGTTATAGCCCGCCACTTGGAAATTGGTAATGTTATTACTGACGGTGCTCAGGGCATATTGCGCTGCGCTCAGACCACTCATCGCAGTATTCATTAAACTATTGGACATGAAGAAATCCTTTTACCGCAGGCGATTGATGTCGCGTACCTGCAATGATTAATATTGGGATACTGCCTGAGGAAACCTAAGCCCCCGCACAGCCTGTATTAGTTATCGACCGGTTAGAGAGAAACTTGAATAAAAATATGGGTGTTATTGTCAATCAATCCAATGAGTAAAGTCGTACTCGCCGCCGTTATGATGGGGGCCGAGCACGGCCCAATCCAAAATGGCCCGTCACCTAGCCCATTAGAAGAGATTGGTTAAATCGCTGCTGTAGGCTTTCACTGCTTGATCGCCCGCATTCTTCATCTGCTGAATCACGCTGACCAATTTTTGCGCATATTGTGGATCGGTCGCATAGCCCGCTTTTTGCAGTGCATGTGCGCCCTGCTCAGGGCTTTGTGCTGCTGCCACATGGGCGTAGCGCGGGTTCTGGGTCAGCAATTTGACATAATCGCTGACCGCCTCGACGTAAGAACCATAAACACGGAAACGCGCCTTGGTTTTTGTCGCCACGCCTTGCTCATATTCAGTGGTGGTAATTTCACTCACTGGCCCATCCCAGTTACTACCTGCTTTGATGCCAAAGACGTTGTAGCTGGATTTGCCATCAGCGGTCGGGATTTCACGTTGGCCCCAACCGGATTCGAGTGCCGCCTGCGCCATAATCAGTTGATGAGGTATGCCACTTTGCTGACTGGCAATTTGGGCGGGAATCGACAACCGTGCCACGAAATTACCGGGGCCTTGCGGTAAGGACATCCCACCGCTGGCCGGCGGAGTCGGTATGGCCCGCCTGACCATTTGTTCCAACGCCTGCGCCGGTAAGGTTTGCAAGACTTCGTTATCCAGCACCATTGGCACGGTGCCTGCGGTTTCACTTGGCGACGTGGTACCTGAAAGCTGCTCCACCATCATGTCGGCTAACCCTAACCCCTTAACCGACATTTGTTGTGCTATCTGCTGGTCATAAAGGGAGGTATAAAGCCGAGTCTGATCACTGTTCATCACGCCATCTTGCGGCAAAGCGGCGCGCATGCTTTTCAGCATCATCTGCACAAACATCCCCTCCACCTGCTGAGCCACCTTTTTCAGGTTGCCCTCGGGATCTTTGGCCGCATCACGCTTCAACGCATTCAGTGATTGGGCGTCATAAGCCGCCCCAGACATCGCCATCAAATCGCTCATCAGATAATTTCCAATTTAGCCCGTAAGCAGCCAGCGCTTTGCATCGCCTGCAAGATGGACATTAAATCGATAGGTGTCGCCCCAAGTGAATTCAAGGCACGAACCACGTTATTCAGATTCGGGCTGGCATTCACACGCTGCAACACGCCACCTTGCTGCTGAACAGAAATTTGGGTGTTCGGCGTTACTACGGTCTGGCCGCCGCCGAAAGGTGTATCCGGCTGGCTGACGATATTTTGTTTATCCACCACCACCGACAAGTTCCCTTGCGCCACCGCGCAGGAGTCCAACACCACATTGCGGTTCATGACGACAGAACCGGTACGGGAGTTGATGATCACTTTGGCGTCTCCGGCATCCACATTCACCGGTATATTTTGGATATCAGCCAAGAAGCGCACTTGCGAACTGTTGCCACGCGGCACGAGTACCTGAATGGTACGCGCATCAATCGCCGTGGCAGAGCCGAAACCACGTTGGCGGTTGATGGCATCACTCACCTGCTGCGCCATGGTGAAATCTTCGGTGTTCAGTTGAAGATTAATCACGCCATCAGTGCCAAAGGTCGTCGGCAGTTCTCGCTCGATAGTGGCACCGTTACTGATGCGCCCGCCGGTCAATTGGTTGACTTGCACGCTGCTGCCGCCCGATGATGCGCCAGCACCACCGACCAAGACGTTACCTTGCGCCAAGGCATAAACCTGATTATCCACCCCTTTCAATGGCGTCATCAGCAATGTGCCGCCACGGATGCTTTTGGCGTTCCCCATGGAGGACACCACCACATCGATGGTTTGCCCTGCCCGAGAAAAGGCCGGTAACTTCGCCGTGACCATCACCGCAGCCACGTTTTTAAGCTGCATGTTGGTGCCAGGCGGCACGGTAATCCCCAGTTGCGACAACATATTGCTGAGGCTTTGCGTGGTAAATGGCGTCTGCATGGTTTGGTCACCGGAGCCATCTAAACCCACCACCAAGCCATAACCGATCAACGCGTTATCACGCACTCCCTGAACGGTCACCAAATCGCGAATACGCTCGGCTTGCGCGGGCATCCACACCAGCGAGAGCAGCGTAATAAAGAATGTGACAAGTGACGGTTTACGCATGGATGGACCTCTTAGTACGGCGAGATATTAAGGAAGAACCGCTGCAACCAGCCCATGGTTTGCGCTTCATTGATATAACCATTGCCCACATACTCGATGCGTGCATCAGCGACCTGTGTGGAGGTCACTGTATTGCTACCGCTGATGGTGCGTGGGTTAACGACCCCAGAGAAGCGGATAAATTCGGTGCCCTGATTAATCGCGATCTGTTTTTCACCGACGACATGCAAGTTGCCGTTCGCCAGCACTTGATTGACGGTGACGGTGATGGTGCCATTGAAGGTGTTATTGGCGTTTGCGCCACCTTTGCCGCCAAAGGTGTTATCACCGGCAATATCCATGTCGGCGCGGGCATTACCCAATAAGCCCTGCAAATAACGCGGGGCGGTGGCGACCGCAAATGAACTGGAGCCATTGCGGCTCGCATTGGCCGACGAACTCTTACTGGCACTGACATTTTCTTGCAAGGTAATGGTCAGCGTGTCACCGACATTACGTGGTCGGCGGTCTTCGAACAGCGGCTGATAGCCATAGTTCATCGGCTGAGCAGCCTGAAAAATAGAGCCATTGGGTAATGGCGCACTGGCCGGTGCCGGCTGTGCAGACGTTGTGCCATCCACCAGTGGTTTATGCGGAATATACGCGCAGCCATTGAGTAGCATGGCCGTTAATGGCATGCAGACCCATTTCAATCCACCTGATTTGCGCAGCGGCTTTCTGTCCATCTCTGATTTTCAGTCCTGTAACCGGTTGGAGGCGAACGAGCTTAGCCTCGAATACTCATTGTTCTACAGCAATCAGGGGGCGTGCTGGCCCCCCGAAAGCGGATTTACAACTGGGTCAGTTTTTGCAACATCTGGTCGGAAGTTGAAACCGCCTTACTGTTGATTTCATAGGCACGTTGGGTCTGGATCATATTGACCAACTCTTCCGCCACATTGACGTTAGAGGTTTCAACATAGCCCTGATACAGCAACCCGCCGCCATTCAAGCCCGGCGTAGTTTCATTTGGTGCACCGGAACTGGCGGTTTCTTGGTACAGGTTTTCACCGATGCTTTCCAGACCACTGTTGTTGATGAACGTGGTCAGGGTCAGTTGCCCCACTTGCTGCGTGGCAGTCTGCCCTTGCAAGGTGACACTCACTATCCCGTCACGGCCTACCGTCATGCTCAAGGCATTCGCCGGAATGGTAATGGCGGGTTGCACTTGGAAGCCGCCGGCGGTTACCAACTGACCATTTTGGTCAACTTGGAATGAGCCGTCGCGGGTATAAGCATTGGTGCCATCAGGCATCTGCACCTGAAAGAACCCCTCACCTTTGATAGCAATATCTTTGGTGTTATCGGTCTTGGACAGGTTGCCTTGGCTGTGCAAACGCTCTGTCGCCACCGGACGAACCCCCGTACCAATCTGTAAACCCGATGGCAAGGTGGTCTGTTCGGAGGATTGTGCTCCCGGTTGGCGCATCGTTTGGTACAGCAAATCTTCAAATACCGCACGCTGGCGTTTAAAACCATTGGTGCTGACGTTTGCCAAGTTGTTGGCGATAACATCCATGTTGGTTTGCTGTGCATCCAAGCCGGTTTTGGCAATCCATAATGATCGGATCATCAGTTTATTCCTCTGCGCCTGCGCGCTTAGCCCATTGCTAACAGTTGATTAGCGCGCTGTTCGTTTTCATCCACGCTGTGGATCACTTTCATCTGCATTTCGAAACTGCGGGCATTGGCAATCATGTCTGCCATGGCTTCAACCGCTTTCACGTTGCTGCCTTCTAGCACACCCGGCATGATTTTAATCAGCGGGTCATTCGCTAACTGTGCACCACGCGCCTGCTGTGTTTCGGGTGTCAGATGAAATAAGCCATCATCGCCATGCATCACTTCACCCGCCGATGCCCGAACCCGTTTGATCTGCCCCAATTGCGCAATGGTATTGGGTGAATCACCGGCGTTCAGTGCTGAGATGGTGCCATCTGCCGCAATGGTGACCGCCGCTTGCGGTGGCACGTCGATCGGGCCGTTGTCGCCCATCAGCGGGTAACCCTGCACCGTCATCTGCCCTTCAGGCGAAATTTGAATGTTCCCGTTGCGGGTATAGGCTTCCGTGCCATCCGGCAGTTGCACCGCCAGATAGCCATCTTGCTGCAACGCCACATCTAGCGGGCGACCACTAAAATTAATCGTCCCTTGGCTGATATCCACGCCGGGGGTGGATGCCACCACCATGGTGCGGGTCGCCATACTCGGCCCGTCGATAGGCACAGCGCGCATGGCGGACAACTGCGCACGGAAACCCGGCGTAGCGGCGTTAGCCAAATTGTTTGCCGTCACCGCCTGCTGATCCAGCGACTGCCGCGCCGCGCCCATCGCGGTATAGATTGCGTGATCCATGAACTTATCCCGTCAGTACGATTAACGCAGGTTAACCAGAGTTTGTAAGATCTGATCTTGGGTTTTGATGGTCTGCGCGTTGGACTGATAGTTACGTTGCGCCACAATCATATTCACCAGTTCTTTACTCAAATCCACGTTAGAGGATTCCAGTGCGCCACTGGTCAAGGTACCGAAACCGCCGCCGCCCGCGGTGCCCAGCATGGGGTTACCGGAAGCCAGCGTTTCGCGCCACACGTTGTCGCCTTCTGATGACAGCCCTTCAGGGTTAGCAAAGTTAGCCATCACGATTTGGCCCAACAATTGGGTCTGCTGGTTTGAATAGGTGCCGACCACCGAACCATCATTGTTGATTTGGAAGCCCGTGAATTCACCCGCCGCATAGCCGGTCTGGTTTTGCGTCACAATGCTATCGGTACCGGTATTTTGCTGCTTAGTCCCCGCCACGCTCAGTGTAAACGCTGGGGCTGTTGCGCCATTGACCACGCCGATAGGGATTGTGAAAGTGAAGTCCGTGGTGCTCGGTGGGTTCGCCCCGTTGGTCACACTTTGCAGCGCGCCATTGGTGTCAAACTGCATGGAGCCACGTAGTGCTGCCACTTGCGCCGGATTTGCGCTGCTATCACGGGTATAAACATCCCAAGAGTTACCGGTGGTGGAGCTTTCCGTACGCTTCACATAGAACACATTGATCTCATGGCGGTTACCCAAGGTATCGTAGGTGGTCATGTTGTTCACAAAGCTATAGGTATCCGGCTTATCGGGATCAAATGCTGGGGTGGTTGGCACAATATCGTGGGTTGACGTTAGGTTCGCCACCATATTGCCGGAAGTGGTGGCTTTCGCTGGGATCATGTCCTGCGGGATAGACAGCGGAACTGGGTTCGCGCCCTGTTGTATCGTTGGCGGTGTACCGGTTGCTGGGTAGCCGGTCAGGCTCAGACCTTGCATATTGATGATGTTGCGATTCGCATCCAGTTTAAACTGACCGTTACGGGCAAAGAACACACCGCCGCTGCTGTCTTGCATCCGGAAGAAACCGTTTTGGCTGATGGCCAAGTCCAAACGACGGTTAGTGGTGGTGGCAGTACCGTCGTTAAAGTCTTGGGTGATCCCCGCCACTTTTACGCCCATCCCCGTCTGAGAACCGGCAAACATATCGGCAAAAGAAACTGAGCCGGCTTTAAAACCTGCCGTTGCCGAGTTGGCGATATTGTTACCGATCACATCCAAGTTACTGGATGCTGCGTTCAAACCGCTGACTGCTTGAGAAAAGCCCATTTTCTTCTCCGTTAGATTTGGGGTCCGTTAAAGACCTTGAGCATTGATGACATATCAAATGCTGCTTTTAAAATTGAGGGCAAGTCGGTACAAATCCTTGTCTCACCATCGTGTTGGTTTTACTGCTGCTAAAGATGAATAACTGACTTACAGAATCTGCCGGACTTTATCCATGGTGATGGTGCCTGCCATACCGAGGTCCAACTTGGCACCGTCACTACCACGAGTGACGCCATTGACCACGGCATAACTCAGGGGTGTCGTCACCAGTGATTCATTGCCATTGCTGGCGGTAATCGCCACGGTGTAGGCACCATCGGGTGCATTACCACCCGCATCCAATGAGCCATCCCAAGTAAAGGCATGGACACCCGCTGTTAGCTTGCCGATCTCAATGGTACGAACCACCTGACCATTTTTGTCGCTGATGGTCGCCGTCACTTTGTCGGCCGCACGATCCAGCTCGACACCAAATGGCGTCGTGGTCACCACGTCATCTTTACTCCCCGTTAAAATGGTGTTGCCCGGGATCATGACGCCGTGACCAATCAGGCTGCTGGCCTGCAAGGACTGGCTGTTGTCAATTTGGCCGGAAATAGAGCCCAGAGTGGTATTCAACTTTTCAATGCCACTGACGGTGTTGATCTGCGCAAGCTGCGTCGTCAACTCGTTGTTTTGCATTGGGTTGGTCGGGTCCTGATTTTTTAACTGTGCCACCAACAGCGTAAGGAAACTGTTTTGCAGATCCTGACTGGTGCTGCCACTCGGCGAGTTGGCATTAGCACTATTGGCGCTGTTAACACCGTAATCGCTTTCGGTCAAAGAATTGGTAATGGCCATCTATATAGGCTCCTGTTATTGACCCAGTGTCAGCGTCTTTAGCATCAGAGATTTGGTGGTATTCAGGACTTCAACGTTGGCCTGATAGCTGCGTGAAGCGGAAATGGTGTTGACCATCTCGCCAGTCACATCCACGTTTGGCATACGCACATAACCCTTGGCATCAGCCAATGGGTTACCGGGTTGAAACACCAAACGATCCGGTGCGGGGTCATCAATGACTTGCGACACGCGCACACCACCGGTTTCTTGCCCCGGTTGCGCGGCGACCTGAAACACCACTTGCTTAGCGCGGTAAGGCTGACCATCTGGGCCAGTCACACTGTCGGCGTTTGCCATGTTGCTGGCGCTAACGTTCAATCGTTGCGATTGCGCGGATAATGCTGAACCGGCAATATCAAAAATATTCAGTAAAGACATCCGTCTTATCCTTGTTGTAACACTGACAACATCCCTTTGATTTGGCTGCTAATGACAGTCAAATCAGTCTGATATTTCAGGCTGTTATCGGCAAAATTAGTACGTTCGCGGTCCATATCGACGGTGTTGCCATCCATTGATGGTTGATCCGGCACACGGAATAGCAGATCCAAGTCGGGCGGTTGGACCGTACTTGCTGGGATATGACGGGCTGACGTTAAACTGAGCGACACCCCTGTTCCGCTAACACGTCCTTGCTCCATCACCTTTTTCAGTTGGCTGGAGAAATCGATATCACGTGCCTGAAAGCCGGGTGTATCCGCGTTCGCAATGTTGGACGACAGGATCTCCTGCCGTTGAGCGCGCAAGTTCAGCGCCTCTTGTTGAAAACGTAGAGCACCGTCCAGTTTGTCGAGCATAGTCCCCCCGCAAGGTTAAAATTTGGAGTCGACAGCATAAACGCCGTACAGGGAAGCCTATCGCCAGAATAAGAGCAAAATGCGTCGCTATTTATCCCCTTAACCTGATGAAGGTACGGGTACACTAGTGATCAAAAGTACGAACAGGCGATCAAAAGAACGATTACGTGGAAAAAGGCAGAGCGTGATTTGACTCGATGGCAATGGCGGGGAAGAAAGTGATGGTGATAACAAGCAAGTACGCCAAAACATTTATGTGGGGGCTACTGCTGGTGAGTCCGGCATTCGCGCAGGTCGCGATGGCGGCTGACCTATCTGTGCAGGTCAATCAGTTCTTCCAGCAGCAATACCCTGACAAAGACAGCCAGGTGAAAGTCATCATCAAAACGCCGCAGAGCCAATGGCCACAGTGTGAAATGCCTGAAATCACGCTGCCAACCAATGCTCGGCCATGGGGCAATATCAGTCTGTCGGTCCGTTGCGATGGCGTACGGCGCTTTATCCAAACACAAGTGCAAGTCAGTGGGCGCTATGCGGTGGCAAGCCGCCCATTGGCGGCAGGGGCTAAAATTACCCCGCAAGATATTGAAATGAAACAAGGTCGATTAGATACCTTGCCGCCCGGTGCCTTACTGGAGCCGCAGTTTGCACAAGGTGCGGTGAGCTTGCGGCATGTTAATGCGGGCCAACCCATCACCCGTAATATGCTGCGCCGTTTATGGATCATCAAATCGGGGCAAGACGTGCAGGTGCTTGCGCAAGGTGATGGTTTCAACGTCAACAGTAATGGTAAGGCGATGAATAATGCGGCCATTAAAGATAATGTTCGCGTGCGCATGCCATCAGGCCAGATCGTGAATGGCGTGGTGGGCGAGGATGGCACTATTCGTATTATGTTATGACGGTTCGCATTATCTTATGACGGTTCGAATTAAAACTTGTAGCCTTGTTTGCGGCGTCGTTTTTGCCGCGTATAGTCACCTGAATCATTGACTCAGGTAAGCTTGCTGAGTTTAACCGCACGTTGAAGACGCTCAATGTGAACCTGTTTAGCTATCGTGATTAAAGTTTTTTTAACCTTTGCCGATAACCCTAGTATGCAGCTATTTACGGCTATGCCAGACCCTATTACAGGCACCGTAAACCGTGATAATCCCGCCATTTTTCGCTGAAAGATAACGGCTGAAAATAGTGGCTGAAAAATAAAAGTTTCGCGGGCCAACAAACGCCAATCCCGCTCGAAAGGGAGCAACATAAAATGAGTATTGAACGCACTCAACCGCTATCACCAGCAACTAAAGTGCAAGCACGGGAAATCAGTGACATTGCGCAGCAAACGCGTAAGCCTTCTGCCCAGACAAAAACAGCAGTGAGTGGTACAGAGGTTAAATTGAGTGATGCGCAGGCAAAACTGATGCAACCGGCGGGTCAGGATATCAATGTTGAACGTGTAGAAACATTGAAAGAGGCCATCCGTACCGGCCAACTGACCATGGATACCGGTAAAATTGCTGATGCCCTGCTAAAAAATGTCGCCGATGACCTTAAAAATAGCTAGTCGTCAAAAACCGTCTTAATCGTAAAAGGATACGTGGTGGTGGAAAGATTACAGATCAACCTAGACCAGCAATTGGAACTGCTAGAATCACTGACGGCTGTTGTCGCGCAAGAGCAACAATTACTGTGCGCCGGTCGGATTCAGGGTATCGTGCTGCAAGGGGTGACTGAACAAAAAAGTTCAATCTTAGCCACACTCGCTTATCTGGATCAAACCCGTCTCACGACTGAAACTGACGTTAAGGTGCATGCACCCTACCCTCGTCATCCGGCGCTCGCTGAAAGATGGCAGCGTATGTTGCAGTTAGCGGAGGGTCTGCAGTACAGCAATCTGCACAACGGGTTATTACTACAGCAACACATTGAGCATAATACGCAGGCGCTGGCTATCCTCAATACGCGTCATGGCCAGTCATTGTATGGCCCTGATGGCCAGGCGAAAGGCGCCAGTCTACTGGGTCGTAAAATCGGCGTTTAATTCCCTGCCGTAAGATTTTGATTTATAAAATAGAGTTATTGCTCACTGAGATTGATTGCCGCATCGCGGGATTAGTCTCTGTGTCGGCTAAACCACCTCTTTCGCTACACGCCTTTATCACGTTAACTCCCCCTCGTCTCAAAAATGAGTTTTTTCTCTTGATGGACAGCGCGTTACTCTGCTGTGACTGAGCAACTGTGCTCAGTATCCAGACGGAGAAAACTCAGATGAAAAACCGGAAAATGAATGTATTGTGGGGGTTGCTGGTCGGTGGCGCACTCGCGCTGTCCATGACGCAGACCGTACGAGCCGCTGAAATGGGATGGGATCATTATCCCTACAACTATTGTATGACTTGCTTTCACCCTTTATGGTTTTATCGATAATTAACCAGAACTTGGTTACTGATCACTTGCAGCGGCGGATTAACCCGACCTTTGCCCGCGATAAAGTAGACAAAAGTCAGTTGCGTCGCCGCGGGTTCACCGGCAAGCCCTCGGCTTTGCCCACTCCCCCCCTCGAGTGGCATACAACGGGTTGGGGTGCATAATTTAACCTGCAAGCCATCTGGCGCTGCTGACATCAATTGGTAGCGCCAGCCCACCGAGACGATACGCGCATTCTCTTGAGCCAGCGCCACGGGTGAGTGTAGCGGTTTAGCCGAGGTCGCCACACCGCGCGAACTTTGCGTCACCCCGATATCATCTGCCACCCATGTTCCTGAAGCCGCGGCATTGAGCGGTAATAAGCAAACCGTCAATACCCCGCCGACGATAATGCGCGAGAGGCGAATTAGCATTAAGCCGCTCCTATGGTTGAAGTCATACGAATTTGGCGATTATCGCCAATTTCCAGATTAGACAGCACCACCATTTGCGGCAGGCTACGACGCAGGAAACGGGCCAATAATGCACGCAGTGCGTGGTTCACCAGCAGCACCGGCGGCGCACCCAGCATTTCTTGGCGTTGCAGGGCTTGTTTAGATTGTTCGAGCAATCGATCAGCCAAACCCGGTTCTAAACCGCTGCCACCTTGCAGTGCTTGTAACAACAAACGCTCTAATGCCGCGTCCAAGCCAATAACCTGAATTTCGCCAGTCCCTGGGAACCACTGCTGCGCGATAGAACGGCCTAAAGCCACACGGACCACCGCCGTTAATTCGTAAGGGTCTGTTTGATTTGGCGCATGCTCTGCCAATGTCTCAATAATGGTGCGCATATCGCGAATGGACACTCGCTCCATCAGCAGGTTTTGCAGCACTTTGTGCAACGTGGTGAGTGTCACAACACCGGGAATGAAATCTTCCGTCAGTTTCGGCATATCTTGGGCGACGCGATCCAGCAATTGCTGCGTTTCCTGACGGCCAAACAATTCGCTGGCATATTGGCTAATCAAATGATTCAGGTGTGTTGCCACCACTGTACTGGCTTCCACCACCGTAAAGCCTTGAATTTGCGCCTGTTCACGCAATGCACTCTCGATCCATACCGCAGCCAAACCGAAAGCGGGATCATGGGTGGCCTCACCCGGTAACGTCCCCACCGCATTGCCTGGGTTGATCGCCAGCCAACGGCCAGGATGGGCTTCGCCGCTGCCAATCTCCACCCCTTTCATTAATATCCGATAGCTGGCGGGTGGCAGTTCCAGATTATCGCGGATATGCACCACCGGAGGCAGATACCCCATCTCTTGGGCAAACTTTTTACGGATACTGCGGATGCGCCCCAAGAGTTCGCCATTTTGCTGGAAATCCACCATCGGGATCAGGCGATAGCCCACTTCCATCCCCAGTGGGTCTTCCAACTGAACATCTGACCAAGTGGCTTCCGTCGCTTGTTGCTGATCCTGTACCACCGGCGAGTCTGCCGTCGCGGCCGGTTTTTCTTGATTGCCACGCAGCCGCCAAGCTAATGCCAGCAATGCCGCGGTGAACAGCAGGAAGACAAAGTTTGGCATTCCGGGGACTAAGCCCAGTAAACCCAATACGCTGGCACTCAATACCATCACCCGTGGGTTATTGAATAGCTGGGTGACCATTTGCTGGCCAACGTCCTGATCGGTACTCACGCGGGTGACGATAACACCGGCTGCGGTTGAAATAACCAAGGCCGGAATTTGCGCCACCAGACCATCACCGATGGTCAATAACGTATAGGTTTCTGCGGCGTGACCGACAGCCATGTTGTGCTGAAGCACCCCCACCAATAGGCCACCGACCACGTTAATGACCATGATCATTAAGCCCGCAATCGCATCCCCGCGGACAAATTTACTGGCCCCGTCCATCGAGCCGTAGAAATCGGCCTCTTGCGTCACATCAGAACGGCGCTTTTTCGCTTCATCTTCACCAATCAAGCCAGCATTTAAGTCCGCATCGATTGCCATCTGCTTGCCGGGCATTCCATCAAGGACAAAGCGTGCGCCCACTTCGGCAATACGCCCCGCCCCCTTGGTAATAACCATAAAGTTGATGATGACCAAGATGATGAAAACGACAATACCGATGGCAAAATTACCGCCAACCAAGAAGTGACCAAAGGCCTCAACCACACGACCTGCTGCGCCGGCCCCCGTATGACCATCCATCAGAATGATACGCGTCGAGGCCACGTTCAGGGATAAACGGAGTAAAGTTGAGAACAGCAAAATGGTCGGGAATGCGGCAAAATCAAGCGTGCGCTGGGTAAACATCGCCACCAGCAATACCATGATGGACAGCGCAATATTGAAGGTAAACAGCAAATCAAGCACGAAGGGAGGCAGCGGCAATACCATCATCGACAAGATCAGTAAGATCAGTATCGGGCCCGCAAGGATTTGCCACTGCGTATCTTTAAAATTGCTCGGTAAACGAAGCAGGGCGGCCAAATTTGCCATTAGTCAGTCTCACTCTCTGTTGCAAAATCCAGTGCTTCCGGCACTGGCAGATGTTCAGGTTTTTTCGGGATTAGCCCACCTTCTCGCTTCCAACGTTTCAGTTGATAGACCCAAGCAAGCACTTCCGCGACCGCCGCATAAAGGGTGGCGGGAATATGTTGACCGACTTCGCTGTGGCGGAATAATGCCCTCGCCAACGGTGGCGCTTCTAATAAAGGAATGCGGTTTTCTGCGCCTAACTCACGAATACGCAGTGCCACCGCGCCCGCCCCTTTCGCCAACACTTTCGGCGCACTCATTTTTGCCTCGTTGTATTGCAGCGCCACGGCGTAATGCGTCGGGTTGGTGACAATCACATCGGCTTTCGGGACATCCGCCATCATGCGCCGACGGGCCATCGCCCGTTGTTGCTGACGAATGCGCCCTTTCACATGGGGGTCACCTTCTTGATCTTTAAACTCATCACGTATCTCTTGCTTGGTCATACGCAATTTTTTGATATTGCTGGTGATTTGGTAAAACACGTCAAAGCCGACCATCGGCGTCAGGCCGAGTACCACCACCAGCCCGCAGAGAATAATCAGGTGCAGGGCATCCCCTAATGCCGCCACCGGTGGCGCCGCCATCAAACGCATAATGTCTGGCCAGTTGTGCCAGAGGAAAATACCGGTCACCCAGCCGACTAACGTCGCCTTCAATATTGCTTTGAGTAACTCAGCCAACGCTTGGCTTGAAAACATCCTTTTTAAGCCTGAAATAAGGCTCATCCGTTTCAGGTCAAACTTGATTGATTCACCGCTAAACAGCACGCCGCCCAACAGCATCGGCACCGAAATGGCCACTATCACCAAACCAGCAAATATCGGTAGCAGTGCGATTAACGTTTGGCGCAGCAACATGCCAATTTGCCGCAACATCTGTTTGTCATTCGTGACCACGCCATGATCAAAATGCAGGCCTTGGGCAATCATGGCCGCCAGTTGTCGCGCCATGGATTCCCCTGAAACCCACAGGATCGCCAAACCGGCCCCGAGCATCAGCATCGAGGTCAGTTCGCGCGAGCGCGGGATCTGGCCTTTTTCGCGAGCCTTCTCCAGCTTGTGGGCTGTGGGTTCCTCGCTTTTTTCCAGATCGCTATCTTCAGACACCGCCACTATTCCTATTCAGCATAATGGGTCCTGTTCTGTGAGCGTTCCGTATCAGGGAAATGGATAAGAGACAAAAATTGATGCTAAGCATGCCAAACATTCCATAAGCCTATGGATGGAACAACGCTGTAATTAGTGGGTTATTTCGTGGATGAGCAATACTTACCCGCGTTCATTAGCAGGTCATGGGCTGGTGTGAGACATTTGGCGGGCGATTGATGAAATAAGAAAGCATACAGATGAGAGTCTCCTCTCATCTGTATGCCTCTATTATCTTTAGTCGACTTAGAAACCTAAGCTGTCCAACAGATCGTCAACTTGATCTTGGCTGGCAATGACACCGGCACCGTTTTTATCCATCTGCGGCCCATTGAGTAGGCTATCAGTGGATTTCTGCGGTTTTGACGGCATATCGGGAATATTTTCCATCAGCACCATCAACAGTTGCTTCTCAATTTCTTGCACCACATCCATCATGCGCTTAATGACCTGACCGGTGAGGTCTTGGAAATCCTGCGCCATCATGATTTCCAACAATTGTGCGTTGGTAAAAGCAGTATGTTGTGGCACGACATCCAGATAATCACGGGTATCCGTGACCAAAGAACGTGCATCAGAAAGCTCGATTGGATTAGCAAACCATTCATCCCAACGAACTTTAAGCGCTTTCGCTGATGACTCCAATTCATTCTGGCGTGGCTGCGCTGCTTCAACGCAGTTCAGCGCTCTTTCAGCGGCTTGCGCCGTCATATGGACCACGTAGTCCAAGCGATCACGCGCGTCAGGAATTGCTTCCGCCGCCTGAGCAATGGCTTGATCCAGACCTAATTCACGTAAGCTGTCCCGTAGCATCCGTGTGAGGCTACCGATACGGCTAATAATATCACTGGCTGATGCCGCATCTGATGCAGGCATTTGATGGTTATTCATTCCGCCTCCTTACATACCCAACTTTTCAAAAATCTTATTGAGCTTCTCTTCCAAGGTCGCGGCAGTGAAAGGTTTCACTACATAACCACTGGCACCCGCTTGTGCTGCTGCAATGATGTTCTCTTTTTTCGCTTCAGCGGTGACCATCAAAACCGGCAAAGCGCCCAGAGCACCATCAGCACGAATCGTTTTCAGCAGATCCAAGCCGTCCATGTTCGGCATGTTCCAGTCAGAAACCACAAAATCAAAACCACCCGCGCGTAATTTATTCAATGCGTCGACGCCATCTTCCGCTTCTTCCACATTATTAAAACCCAACTCTTTTAGCAGGTTTCGGACAATACGACGCATGGTCGAAAAATCGTCTACCACCAAAAATCTGAGATTCTTATCCGCCATACCGACTCCTAAAGTTTGTTGCCCAACGCTGAGCGATTAATATCTACACCCGATTTTCATCGGAAGAAAATGAATGCCCAAAGTCGCTTTATATACGTAGGGCTTGACCACTACTAATCTGCGCCAACATACGTTGGCTTATTTGGTTCAAATCCAGTATTTCATTGACACCGCCCATGCCGATGGCTTCACGCGGCATGCCGAAGACCACACAACTGGCTTCGTTTTGCGCGATGGTATAAGCCCCTGCCCGATGCATTTCCAATAAACCGGCGGCACCGTCATTTCCCATCCCCGTCAGGATCACGCCAACCGCATTTCGCCCCGCATACTGCGCCACGGATCGAAATAGCACATCGACCGAAGGACGATGGCGATTCACAGCAGGCCCGTCATGGATGCGTACTTGATAGTTTGCCCCACTACGTGCCAGTTCCATGTGCCGATCACCGGGTGCAATATAGGCGTGTCCGGGCAATACCCGTTCACCGTCTTCTGCTTCTTTCACCGTAATCTGGCATAACTTATTGAGCCGCTCGGCAAATGAACGGGTAAAACCCGGTGGCATATGCTGAGTGATCAACAGTGCTGGGCTGGTCGGCGGTAATGGCTGTAACACGGTACGAATGGCTTCGGTTCCCCCAGTCGAAGCCCCGATAGCGATCAACTTTTCGCTACTGAGCAGCGGGGTATGCGTTAGCATCACTGGCGCGTGTTCTGGGCCTCGCTGTGGTAAACGGGCTTTCGCTGCTGTGCGGATTTTCTCCGCAATCAACTCGCTGTATGCCAGCATCCCCTCTCTGATCCCCAATTGCGGTTTGGTGACAAAATCGATGGCCCCCAATTCCAGCGCTCGCATGGTTATCTCAGAATTTTTACCGGTTAATGATGACACCATCACCACCGGCATTGGCCGCAAACGCATCAGTTTCTCAAGGAAATCCAACCCATCCATACGTGGCATTTCAACGTCGAGCGTCAAAACCTGTGGATTGAATTTTTTGATCAAATCGCGGGCGACCAAAGGATCGGGTGCAGCAGCAACCATTTCCATATCTGGGTGACTGTTAATAATCTCTGTCATCAACTGACGCATCAATGCAGAATCATCAACGCACAATACTCTGATTTTACTCATCACCTCTCCTTGGTCAGCCCATAAACGGTCTGCCCGCGCAAATAGAATTCCCGACTAATTTGACTGAAATTCTCCGAATGACCTGCAAACATCAGGCCGCCGGGTTTTAGCAAAGGGACAAAGCGACGCAGAATGCGCTCCTGCGTTTCTTTATCAAAATAAATCATCACGTTACGACAAAAGATTGCATCAAACTGGCCTGGCAATGCCCAATCCGGTGCCAACAGATTTAGCTGCTGGAACTGAATCATATTGGCCAGATCTGGCCGCACCCGCACCATGCCCTGATGCGGGCCAGTGCCACGCAAGAAGTAGCGTTGCATCTGTTGCGCCGACAATGAACGCAACTCATCTTGCCGATAGACGCCGCTCACTGCTTTATCTAAAACTTGCGTATCGATGTCACTGGCAATGACTTGGCAAGCGCCCGAACGATTTCCTAGTGCATCACTTAATGTCATGGCAATAGAATAAGGTTCTTCACCCGTCGATGCCGCCGTGCTCCAGACCGAATAAGTTCCCGACCGCTGGCGTGCATGTTCAGCCAGAATCGGAAAATGGTGCGCCTCACGGAAAAAGGCCGTCAGGTTAGTGGTCAGCGCATTAACAAACGCCTGCCACTCTGCACTGTTCGGATCACTTTCTAACAACGCTAAATATTGACCAAAATCGTTAATATCCAGCAATCTCAACCGCCTAACTAAGCGGTTATAGACCATTTCTCGTTTATGATCGGCCAGTACAATACCGGCCCGTTGATAAATAAGTTGGCAAATGCGCCGGAAGTGGACATCCGACAGCGGGAGCCGCTGAATCATCTGGGTCAGAATCGATCCAGATTCTTGGGGTGAAGGTTTCATCCAGTTTCACCCCACAATACCGTCTTCGTTACGCCGTTTGACAATCTGGGATTTCCTTCACAACTGGTTGCTTACCACTGCTCACTGCTGCGTGCCCCTCCCCGTCGTCGCTATCCTGCTCCAAACGAAAAACAGACACTGCATGGGAGAGCAAACTTGCCTGCTCTTCCAATGCGTTAGCCGCAGCCGCAGCCTCTTCCACTAATGCGGCGTTTTGCTGAGTGACCTGATCCATTTGTGTTACCGCGAGTGAAACCTGCTCAATTCCTCGGCTCTGTTCATCCGAAGCGGAAGCGATTTCACCCATAATGTCGGTAACCCGAGTCACTGAGCGAACGATCTCTTCCATGGTAGTCCCCGCATTTTCGACCAGAGTGGACCCCTGGCTCACACGGCTGACCGATTCTTCGATCAACACTTTAATTTCTTTTGCTGCTTGCGCACTGCGCTGGGCTAAATTGCGAACTTCACCCGCAACAACGGCAAAACCACGCCCCTGTTCGCCCGCTCGTGCCGCTTCAACCGCGGCATTTAGTGCCAGTATGTTGGTCTGGAAGGCAATACCATCAATCACACTGATGATGGCACCAATCTTCTTCGAACTGGTTTCGATAGCATGCATGGTGGTGACAACACTGCCCGCTAACTCGCCCCCTTTTGCCGCCGTACCCGAGGCATTTTGCGCCAGTTGCGTGGCTTGACGCGCGTTATCCGCGTTCTGTTTCACCGTCGCGGTCAGTTGCTCCATACTGGCGGCCGTTTGCTCCAATGAAGCGGCTTGCTGTTCAGTTCTCGCCGACAAATCATTGTTGCCAGCCGAAATTTCTTGAATGCCCGTCAACATGGATTGCGTACCGTCACGAACGTGGCTCACCGTGGTGATAAGTGAGTGCTGCATGGTGCGTAAACTGGCAAACATCTGACTAATTTCGTTGCGGCCAGACACATCAATTTGACCCGATAAATCGCCCTGTGCGATGCGGTCAAAGTGAGAGCGCATGATCTTCAGTGGGTTAACAAACATGGTTCGCAGCCAGATAAGTGACGAAATCGCCATCGCGATCACCATCAAAATTGCGCCACCAAATATCCACATCGAGAGATGATAAGCCTGCTGATTCTCCGTGCCCGCTTCTGCAATCACTTCATTGGCGTATTGCAAGTACTGCAAGAAATCCGCTTCGAATAAATCTTGTGTTTTCTGTGTTGGCTGGTCCATAAACGCTTGTAAATTACCGGCCTCCAGAAAATCGATTAACTGCCGTAGCGAGACGCGTAGATTCTGATAACTGTTTTTGGTCGCTTCCAGTAATTCACCGCCGGTATCACTTTCATCCAGCCGTGGTACTGCCAAAAATTGATTGAAATAAAGATCCGCTTTCTGCAATGAGCTACGTGCATTGCCCATTAATGCATTAACTTGCTCCTGAGGAACTTTGAGAGCCGAACGAGTCCCCGCTCGGTTTAAGGTATTACGCGCTTGAAGTAAGGATACCCAACTGAGGCTTAACGCATCCCGTTGCTGACTACTGAGATCCACACGATTTAAGTTTTGGTAATCTGAGCGAAAAGCCGTGAATGACAGACCACTCGAAATTAATTGGATCGTGCAAATTAAGATCAATAACAGGAAAAAGCTGGTAGAAATCCGGATTCGGCTAAACATCGTAACCTCTTCTCAGCCGGCTCGTTGGCCGGCTTTATTTATTTTATCTACCCAGCATCATTGAATTAGCAGGTCACAGCCCGTCCATTTCAGCGATGAAGGGTTGTAGGGTTTTATCTAGAAAGTTTCCCAGTTATCTTGCAGGTCACTTCCCAGTGTTTTTTTCGCAGAGCCGCTCAATTCCTGCGTCGGTTGCTTGGTTTTTTTGACATTTTTGGTGTTACTTGCACTCTCCATACGGAGAACAAATACCGACATGGATTGGGTTAACATGCTGGCTTGCTCTTCCAGTGCGGCGGCGGCAGAGGCTGACTCTTCCACCAAAGAGGCGTTTTGTTGCGTCACACGGTCCATTTCAGTAACCGCCTGACCCACTTGATCAATGCCGCGACTTTGTTCATCCGAGGCGGAAGCGATTTCGCCCATGATGTCGGTGACGCGAGTGACCGCATTAACGATATCGCCCATGGTTTCACCGGCGCTTTCGACCAGTACTGAACCCATATCGACACGGCTAACGGAGTCTTCAATTAAGCCTTTAATTTCTTTTGCGGCTTGCGCACTGCGTTGTGCCAAGTTACGCACTTCACCGGCGACTACGGCAAAACCGCGACCTTGCTCACCCGCACGGGCTGCTTCAACAGCAGCATTCAATGCCAGAATATTGGTTTGGAAGGCAATGCCGTCGATAACACTGGTAATGTCTGCAATTTTCTGCGAACTACCGGCGATCTCATGCATGGTTTGCACCACATTCGCGACGACTTTCCCGCCTTTTTGTGCAGTTTCTGAGGCACTCAATGCCAATTGGCTAGCCTGACGGGCATTTTCCGCATTCTGTTTCACGGTCGCCGTTAGCTGTTCCATGCTAGCTGCGGTCTCTTCCAGCGATGCCGCTTGCTCTTCGGTACGAGCAGACAGATCATTGTTACCCGCAGCGATTTCAGAAGCGCCGCTGTAAATGGCATCAGCCCCTAAACGGACGTCATTGACGGTCGTCGCCAACTCAGTTTGCATGTGTTTCAAACTGGCGGCCAAGGTGCCCATTTCATTGCGGCTATGCACCTCAATGGTCTGAGTTAAATCCCCGTTGGCGATATGTTTGATGTGCTCAATCAAATGTTTCAGCGGGTTAATTAAGATGTGCTGCATCCCCAGCCACACAATGATAATGACGGCTAACACGGCAATCAGCACCGTCACAATCACACCCATCGCAAAACTGAAGGACTGGTTGCTATCTTCCACTGCGGAGGCATACAAACGGTCATTCTGTGTCAGGTAGGTGTTGTAATCTTGCTCGAACGCATTTTGGAAGCTTGAGGTCGGCTGATCGAAGAATTCATTGATTTTGCCGGCTTCCATCAATTGGATAAGCTCAGTCAACGCACCAAAATATTGGTCATAGGTTTGTTTTAATTTTTTCGCCGATTCTGCACTTTGTTGGCTATCTTGCGGAATTTGCTCATAGTTTTTAAAACGGTCGGCTGCCACACCCAGAGTCCCTTTTGCGGAAGCCAACAGATCATTGACCGTTGGACCACTGCCGGTGTGGTTAACATCCATCATGTAGCGGATGCCGGCGCGGTTCAGTGTATTACGTGTTTGCAGCAGATTTACCCAGCTCTCGTTCAACACTGATTGTTGCTGACGGATAACTTGCAAAACTTCGAAGTTTTCTTTGTCATTTTTCAGGGAGTTGAAGAAAAGCCCGCTGGAAACCAGCTGTAAGGCACCAAATAGCACTAACACCAGCAGCAGGCTGGTGACCACTTTCATACGCTTAAACATGTTGTCCCTTCATAAGTACGTCAAAACATAGGTATGTCAAAATACGGGTACGCCAAATCACAAGACGCCTAATTAAATGTGTTATCGGCATTAAGGGGGGGAACTTTACTGGAGAGGGGGGATTATTTTTTTTCGCACGGATGAGGATTGGGTCTGGTTTCGGTTGAGAATCGGATCTGGTTTCGGTTGATAGGCGTTCTGTGGCTACTTTACCCTTGTAGCCTCAACCGAGTCGGGCCGCAGGGCGGCGGCCCAACACCCGCGCCTTTGCGCGAAATATTGCCCTGCGGGTAAACCTCCTACAGCTTGCCGGCTTATCGAACCGGCGCTGACTCGCTCCCAGCTCGACAGCCCCTTTCGCCGCGTCCATGCGGCTCATTCGGCCTGCAATCTTTGTCGGCAATATTCCTGATTGCGCTCAACGTCAAGACCCTTGGTTTTGACCTTGATGTTTAAAGCACATTTGAGCTGCCGAATGAAGAGAGAAGGTAGGACGCGAGGCATGGATGCCGAGCGAGCCGTGCTTGAGCAGGAGCGAATCACGGCGGTCCGTCAGCCGAAACGATGAGTGAGGGAACCTGCGAAGCAGGCAAGCGATACGTGCGCAAGCGCGGGGGCTCCAAGGGGGTCACGCGCTTGTGACCCCATTGGCGGTTGAGGCATCAGAGCCAAAGTGAACGCCTAACTCATGTCAACCGAACCAAACACCAAACACCAAACACCAAACACTAAACACCAAACAAAACAACCAGAATCACCTGCGAAGCAGGCAAGCGATACGTGCGCAAGCGCAGGGGCTCCAATGGGGTCACGCGCTTGTGACCCCATTGGCGGTTGAGGCATCAGAGCCAGGGTGAACACTGAAGTGATAGCAACCGAACCGATCACCAACCCAAAACTTTACCCCTTAACCACCGCATCAATCAACGACATCTCCTCACTACTCAACAACTTCTCAATATCAACCAAAATCAACATTCTCTCACCCAAAGAACCTAACCCAGTGAGATACTCCGTCGCTAACGTCACCGCAAACTCAGGTGCTGGACGGATTTGCTCATTGGTCAATGACAACACATCAGACACGCCATCAACCACAATACCCACGACGCGATGATCCAGATTCAACACGATCACCACGGTATTTTCGTTATAACTTACGCCCTTCTGCGCAAATTTAACCCGCAGGTCAATAATCGGCACAATCACGCCACGCAAGTTAGTCACACCTTTAATAAATGCAGGCGTGTTCGCAATACGAGTCACCTGGTCGTAACCCCGGATCTCTTGCACTTTCAAAATATCAATGCCGTACTCTTCATCGCCCAGCGTAAAAATCAGGAACTCTTGTCCTACCGTTTCGCCAGCCAGCTTCGTGACGGTTGCTAGTCCTGCCATGTTTTTTACCCTTTAATCAGTAGGTTGAATTTATGTTTTTTTTCAGGGCTGGAAACTTCCTTCACAGCCCTGCACCTGTTTTCATACGGATTTAATACAGGCGTCCTATCGGGACATCCATTAAGCAGCAACAGTACTTTCAACCGTCACGCGCTTTTCCCGATTTAGGGCCTGCAAAGCAGATACATCAACAATTAATGCGACGCTACCATCACCCAAAATGGTCGCGGCTGAAATGCCGGGCACCTTGCGATAGTTACTTTCTAGATTTTTCACCACCACTTGATGCTGACCAATCAGTTGATCGACCAACAGTGCATAACGACGACCAGCACTTTGCAGAATCACAACAATGCCTTGAGTGGCTTCGGTTTTTGCATTTTCAACATCAAATACCCGATACAGTTCCACCAACGGTAGATACTCACCGCGCACTTGTAACACACGTTCTCCACCCGCCAGTGGGTGTAAATCTTCTGCCAACGGTTGCAGTGACTCCATCACCGCATTGAGCGGCAAAATAAAGACTTCATCACTGACTTTGACGGACATGCCATCAAGAATAGCCAACGTCAATGGCAGCAAAATACGGATTGATGTCCCTTTACCCGCCTGGAAACTGACTTGCACATGGCCGCCCATTTCCTGAATATTTCGCTTCACCACGTCCATGCCAACGCCACGCCCAGAGACATCCGTCACTTGCTCAGCGGTGGAAAAACCCGGTGCAAAAATCAGCATCCCGACATCTTCATCGCTCATGTGTTCGTTAACGGCCATTCCTTGCGACTGCGCTTTCGCCAAGATCTTCTGCCGATTCAGACCCGCGCCATCATCGAGCACTTCGATGCAAATATTGCCGCCCTGATGTTCTGCTGACAGCGTCAGATTACCAACCGGTTGTTTCCCTGCCGCGACACGGGTTTGCGCATCTTCAATGCCGTGATCGAGACTGTTACGCACCAAGTGCGTTAATGGGTCGATAATGCGCTCGATCAGGCTTTTATCCAGTTCGGTCGAGCTGCCCAGTAACGTCAGTTCAACCTGCTTATTCAGTTTGCTGGCCAAGTCACGAACCAAGCGCGGGAAACGGCTGAAGACATACTCCATCGGCATCATGCGGATAGACATGACCGACTCTTGCAAGTCTCGCGCGTTACGTTCCAACTGCCCCATGCTATTGAGCAAATCACCGTTAATCACGGGGTCGAGGATGCTGGATCGCTGTGCAAGCATGGATTGAGTAATAACCAGTTCACCCACCAAATTAATCAGTTGATCAACCTTTTCAACGGCGACGCGAATGCTGGTCGATTCACTGGCTTTCGCTTTCGGCTTCACGTGTTCAGAGCTGGTCGGTGCGGTAACTGCACCAGCAACCTTCGGTGTAGCTTTGACTTCAACTATTGGTGCAACGGCAGCTTGAGGTACGTTTACTTCTACAGCACCCACTTCTGCAACATCCACCTCAACAACATCATCAGTCACTGGTGATGACTCGGCCTGCACAAAACTGATCTGCTCAGGTTCCAAGACAAAACAGAGTACAGCGCTGATATCATCTTCATTGACGGAAGTAATTAAGGTGGCTTCAAGGCTATCTATTGTTTGATGCGGATCTTGGACTTCCCCAAGATTGCCCAGCTCTTCGAGCATCAATGGAACTTCTTGCTCTTTTAAGCCTGATAAGCGAATGCGCATACCGCCCTGAACTAAAGCTGGCGATTTACCACTGGCCTTGGTTTCCACAACAGCGGCACTTTCACTGCTGGATGTCGCTGAAGGCGTATTCGCGGTGGCAGGTTGGTCTAATGCTTCAAGTGCCAACTGGCGCAAGGCGTGGCAAATATACTCAAAGCTTTCCGCATTGGGTTCTTGCGAGGTTTTATAGGCGTCCAACTGTTCCTGCATAATATCTTTCGTTTCCAAAAACAGGTTGATGATATCAGTGCTCAGACGCATTTCATCGCGGCGGGCACCGTCCAACAGGTTTTCCAACAGATGGGTTGTCTCTTGCAATACCGTAAAGCCAAACGTCGCTGCCCCACCTTTGATGGAATGAGCCGCGCGGAAAATGGCATTGAGTTGTTCATTGTCTGGTGCCAATGGATCCAGCAGAAGCAAATGCTGTTCCATATCCGCCAGTAGTTCATCTGCTTCATCAAAAAACGTCTGATAAAACGCGGTAATATCCATGCTCACGGTGTCACCTCTACTGTGCGTCGCGGCTTGTCGGAGAGACCGGTACATTACTTGCAGGTGCCGCTGGCAACGCAGTCGTTGGTCCAGTAGCCACTGGGGTAATGTTCCCCGTACTCGATTGTTGTGTTTGTGGTGTCGTCGTTGGCAAGACTGCCGTTGACGATGCTGACGCTGTTGGTGATGCCGTTGGCGCAGCCGGTGCATTCACAGGTACATCAGGTGTTGTCGTTGCAAGCCCTGTCGTAGCAGATGTTGTCGTCGCTGATGGCGGTGCCACACTTGCCCCAGCCACTGCCGAACCTGCTGCGGCCGGTTGCCCCGTCAATTTTGCCGCTGGTGCAGCAGCGGCTGCCGGTGCGACGGGTACAACGCCACTGGTTTCGACCTGCTTCAAACTTTCTGCTTTCTCGATATCCAGCGCTTTGTTATCCAAATTCTCGTGCTCAATATCGTGTTGAGTCTGCTTGTTCAGCACCAAGATACTGATACGGCGGTTGACCGGATCATCCGATGCTTGTTCCTTGAGGCGCATCGTCGAAGCCATGCCGACCACACGTAATACCTTGCCTTCATCCAGTCCCCCTGCCAGCAACTCACGCCGTGAAGCATTGGCACGATCAGCGGATAACTCCCAGTTACTGTATCCGCGCTCACCGCTGGCATAAGGCAGGTCATCGGTATGACCGGACAAACTGATTTTGTTCGGGATGTCATTTAGGATCGGCGCAATGGCACGTAAAATATCGCGCATATAGGGTTCAACCTGTGCGCTCCCCATTTTGAACATCGGCCGATTTTGGCTATCGATAATCTGTATTCTCAGCCCCTCTTCCATCATGTTAATCAACAGATGTGGCCGTAATGCTCTCAGTCGAGGATCAGACTCGATGAGTTGATCCAACTTTTCCCGTAGCTTATTAAGGCGATATTCCTCTTTGCGGCGCTCTTCAGAATCAATGTGTTTGCGCACTTCACCGACTTGTTGGGTTGGGTCATCGCCCCCACCCGGAATGGGGCTCGTACTGGAACTGCTTTTATCGCCGCTGGTCAGCGCAACTTTCAATGGCGTGCGAAAGTATTCTGCAATTTGTGTCAGCTCTTGCGGGCTGGAAACGGAGAGCAACCACATCACCAGAAAGAAGGCCATCATCGCGGTCATAAAGTCAGCGTAAGCGATTTTCCATGACCCGCCATGATGACCACCACCATGTTTGGCTTTACGCTTTTTGACCAGAATAACGGGATGGTTCTGATGCTTCATGCGTCCTCTTCTGTCGCTTGCGGTGCTGGCGCTTTCACTCTGCGCACATGCTCTTCTAACTCAATGAACGATGGACGTTCCGTGGTGTAGAGTGTTTTACGACCAAATTCGACGGCAATTTGCGGTGCATATCCGTTCAGGCTGGAAAGCAGTGTCACCTTGATGCACTGCATCATTTTGGTGGTTTCCGCACTCTGTTGGCGCAATAAGGTCGCCAAAGGTGAAATAAAGCCATAGGCCAGCAAAATACCCAAAAACGTCCCTACCATCGCATGGGCAATTAACGCCCCAAGTTCTGCGGCTGGCCGGTCTGCAGAGGCCAAGGCGTGTACCACCCCCATGACTGCGGCAACAATACCGAAGGCCGGAAGTGAATCCCCCACCATCGCCAAGCTACCCGCGGGCACTTCGCATTCTTGTTCGTGGGTTTCTATCTCTTCATCCATCAAGGCTTCGATTTCAAAAGCGTTCATATTTCCGCTGACAATTAACCGCAAATAGTCAGTAATAAATTCGACTAATAACTTATCGGCCAAAATTCTTGGATAATTAGAGAAAATTTCACTTTCAAGTGGATTTTCTATATCCCGCTCCAGCGACAACATTCCCTGCTGACGGGATTTTGCTAATAGGCGATACAGCAGCGCCATTAAATCCATATACAGGACTTTGTTATATTTAGAGCGGCGCATCAATTTTGGCATTGCCTTCATTGTGGCTTTAATTGCTTTACCATTGTTGCCCACAATAAATGCGCCAATACCTGCCCCGCCGATAATTAAAAACTCGGCTGGCTGATAAAGTGCGCCAAGGTGACCACCAACAATCATGTAGCCACCGAAAACCGCACCCAAGACCACGAGATAACCCAAAATAACTAACACGCGACATCCTTAGCAAAGTGTGTGGGCGGAAGGTGAGGTGTTTGCACCTTTTGAGGGCAATGAGTTGCCATTAACTGGCTACAGGAACGATATCCATATCGCTGCTGTAACCAAAAATTCAGGCAAATCAAAAAAACTCAAACGGCGCGTCTAACCTGCTCATCCAGCAGTTGTGAAGTTATATCGGCAGGTTGCGGAGAAAGTTTACGTTTTTTTACTGCGCGGGAAGGTGGTTGGCAGAGACTGCAAACAAAACTGTTTCGTGGCTGGTGCGCATGGGTGATAAAAGCACCACCACAGCAATTGCAACCCGAGAGCTGCAACATACCACTGTCAACGAATCGAACTAAAGTCCAAGCACGGGTTAACGCCAGTAGTGGCGGGATCCCTGCCTGATCAGGACACTGTTCGAGGTAAAGGCGATAGGCCTTAATAACAGCTTCGACACCGGTGCATTGCCCGCTTTTTAGCAAGAAGCTGTACGCGTTATAAAACATCGATGAGTGAATATTTTGTTCCCAAGTCATAAACCAATCAGTTGAAAATGGGAGCATACCTTTCGGTGGCGGGCTACCTCTCAGCTCTTTGTAAAGCTTAATTAGGCGACCCCGACTGAGTTGCGTTTCGCTTTCAAGCATCTGTAAACGCGCACCCAAAGTGATTAATTCCATTGCCAAATGAATATCTTTGGCTTCTTGGACAATACTTTTCTCAACCATCTGTCATGCTCTTTTCTTAGGCACGCCACCGTCTTTTGACGATAGTTCGTGGAGTAAGTGGCTAGACAATAGAATTCCGGTGTGGATTTGCTGCAAGTCATCCACACGAGATTCTTTCGTCAGATGATGAATAGTGTTGTGATCACCGAAACGGAAATGACAGACCAATTGGTTAGTTTCAGCCAATTTAACCATTTGCGGTAATGTTAACTGTGATAATGCATCCGCCATGGCGTCAGTAATACCTAAGCGAAACATTGCTGAGGCTTTCTCATCGTTAATTAATCGCTGCGCTAAGAGCAAATATGACAAATTAATATCATAAATATGTTTGAGTAATTCAGACGTACTCATTTTATACATCCCGACAGATTATGTTTTAACACATAAGTTGGATGATAGTATTCTTCACCCAAGACCTGGGATCCTTCCCGTTATACAGTTAATTAAAACCCATAAAACTAAAAGTAATTGAAATCTACTGGTGCTAAGTTGCAAAAAAATACGCTTTGGGTCTGAAACAGCATGTCGTCGGTTTGGCAGCTGAACTTTGCGCTGCTCTAATAATGCCCTCACGCCATGAAACTTTTTTTACAAAATAATAGGAATATTCCTAAAGAGGCCCAACTCTACTCCCGAATCATTAGCACATACAATGTGACTAGTGATTCATTTTAAATGTAATGTGACAAAGGTCACAAAAATAAAATAAAAAGCTGCTACCTTGCATTTAAATTGTTCATTTTTTGACCGTCATGATGATCGAAAAATAGCCAGAAGTCAGAAAAGAGCTAAAAAACTAAGGATATAGGCCCAATTCCCAGTGTTTTTAGATCAATTCGAACAAATGCATTCCTAAAGCAAAATAGCAGAACATAAATCTGTCATAACCCGAAATTATTAGCATCACACGCTGAAAACGCCTGAGATTACTCGGTAAGACTATTAGTCACCTCAGAAACTATTTTGTTTTAACGAATATTTATGCGCTTGCTGACAAAATCATTCACCGAACATTTATTAACCAATTACGATTTTGCCGTTAAGAAGTTCGATATCTCGTCTTGATAAAGGCAACAAAGGTAACTACATGTTTCACTTTTACGTAACCGGATACATTTTCATCAAGCACATTTTCAACTTTGGTTCATATCCGCATTTTTGCAAGGGATTTGTGAACAAAATGTAAGATATTTTAATAAATAATGTTTAAAACATAAGTTTCCAATCTGTTTTATCTTCCCGTACATTATTTAACCCAATGCAATGAAAGGTATTTTTGTCAGTAACAGGCAATTGTGATTAACCTCCCATTTCTAAAAGGTGCGATCCCCTAATCTTTAATCTGTAGCACAGCTAATGAGAATTCAAAAAATGGGATACCGAAATGTATTAGTTGCCGTCGCGTTGTCACCTGATAGCCAAAAATTGGTAAATAAAGCGGTTTCTATTGTCCGCCCCTATCAAGGTAATATTTCGTTAATCACGCTCACCACCGAACCAGAAATGTACAGTAGCTATGCCGCGCCCATGCTGGGTGACTTGCGGTCTGTGTTACAAGAAGAAGCGCAGTTATTTATGGGGGAGTTAGCTGTTAATGCTGATTACCCTATTGAAAGTAAAACCGTGATTCACGGTGAGCTTGCCGAGAGCTTGGCTTACCGTTGCCAACAACAGCACATTGATTTAGTTATCTGTGGTAACCACAATGCCAAACTGATAAACAAATTCACGTGTTCAGCATCTCGATTGATTAACACCAGCGCAGTGGACGTCTTGATCGTCCCACTTTAATTCACCTCTGCATCCTTTCAACATCGCGGCATTACTTGTCTCAATGACAGCATCGTTTTATCTCGCCATTACCGCACTATTAGCTGATATCAGTTTAAGAAGTTCAACTATCCTTTTCTCCAATCACTTTTTTAGCGCCCCTATTTTGCTCTCTCACAGTAAGGGAATCTGATGCCTCAAGATAAAATGAATAATCGCCGTATTCTGTTGGCTTCACGTCCTCACGGAACGCCAACCAACGAGAACTTCACGTTAGATATTCAACCTATTGTGCAACCGAAGGCGGGCGAGGTATTACTCCGTACCCGTTATTTGTCTCTTGATCCCTATATGCGCGGCAGGATGAGCGACGCCCCTTCCTATGCTGCCCCAGTTCAGATTGGCGATGTGATGGTCGGCGGTGCCGTGTCACGCGTTGAGGTATCAAATCACCCTGATTTTCAGGTGGGTGATTGGGTGCTGGCGCGAAGCGGTTGGCAAGACTATGCGATATCCGATGGTTCTGATATCCGTCATTTAGGCGCGCAACTTTCTCATCCTTCACGCGCGTTAGGGGTTTTAGGGATGCCCGGCTTCACTGCCTATATGGGGCTATTGGACATTGGTCAACCAAAAGCGGGGGAAACGTTGGTGGTGGCCGCAGCCAGTGGAGCCGTCGGGTCTGTCGTGGGACAAATCGGCAAATTGAAAGGCTGTAAAGTCGTTGGGATTGCTGGAGGGGCTGAAAAATGCCGCTATGTGGTCGAAGAGTTAGGTTTCGATGCCTGTATTGATCACCGAGCAACCGATTTTGCGCAACAGTTGAAGAATGCGTGCGCGGAAGGTATTGATATTTACTACGAAAACGTAGGTGGTGCGGTATTTGACGCAGTATTGCCGTTGTTGAATGCCCGTGCACGCATTCCAGTGTGTGGATTGATTGCTCGCTATAACGATACGGAGTTACCCGATGGCCCCGATCGTTTGCCATTGTTGCAAAGTATTATTTTGCGCAAGCGAATTAGGATGCAAGGTTTCATCATTTTCGATGATTATGGCCACCTCTTCGATGACTTTTTGCAGCAGATGACGCAATGGGTCGATCAGGGAAAAATCAAGTTCCGCGAAGATTTGGTCGATGGATTAGAGAACGCCCCACAAGCCTTTATTGGCCTGCTTGAAGGTAAAAACTTTGGCAAATTAGTCATTCGCGTCAGTAACGAATAGTGATAGGTATTCAAGCCATCATCAGTCCGGGGCCAATCGGCCCCGGATTTTTTATCGACTCATATTACGTATTCATCAAACCATTAGAACCACTTACCGAAACGGCGGATGTAGAATTGTTTCATCAGTTGTGCCACTACGCAGTAACTGATCAGTGTCCCTGCTAACCAAGGGAAATATTCCCACGGGAGTGGAACTAAACCAACCAATGCGCCCAGTGGTGAGAACGGTATATAGATACCGATTGCCATGATGAGCCCTGTCGTCAGCAACACAGGCAATGCAGCGGTGCTTTGAATAAACGGAATCTTTTGTGTACGCAACATATGGACAACCAGCGTCTGCGATAACAACCCTTCAATAAACCAGCCAGACTGGAACAAAGCCTGATGTTCGACACTGTTCGCTGCAAAAACAAACCACATCAGCGCAAAAGTGGTGATATCAAAAATGGATGATGTTGGCCCAATCCAGATCATAAAGCGGCCAATATTTTTAGCATCCCACTTGCGTGGTTTACGTAAAAACTCTTTGTCCATTTTGTCCCAAGGTAATGAAAGCTGGGAAATGTCATACATCAGGTTTTGTAACAGGAGGTGGATAGCTAACATCGGCAGGAATGGAATGAATGCGCTGGCAACGAGAACCGAGAACACATTACCGAAATTAGAACTGGCCGTCATATTCAGGTATTTGATGATATTACCGAAGGTTTCACGCCCAATGATCACGCCCTCTTCAAGCACCATCAGATTCTTTTCTAGCAGAATGATATCTGCCGATTCTTTGGCGATATCGGTGCCGGTATCAACCGAGATCCCCACATCAGCATCGCGTAACGCTGGTGCATCATTAATGCCATCGCCCAAGAACCCCACCGTGTGCCCATTACTTTGCAGCATTTTGAGCACTCGCGATTTTTGTAAAGGTGTCAGTTTGGTAAACACGGTGCGCAATTCAACTTCTCGCGCCAGCGTTTCATCATCCATGCCTTCAATTTCACGTCCACTCAGCGGCTCACCGGGTTCTAATCCCACATCACGGCAAATTTTGGCGGTAATAATCGGGTTATCACCCGTCAACACTTTGACTGCGACACCATTTTCACGCAATGCGGTAATCGCAGCTTCGGCACTTTCTTTCGGTGGATCGAGGAAAGTCAGCAGCCCTTGAACAACCAGATCACGCTCATCCGCAATATTCAGCGGCAATTCGCTGGCCTGCGTGCCTAACTCTCGAGTTGCCAACAGCAAGACACGAAAACCGTCTTCGTTATACTGTGTCGCTAACGCCAATAATTGTGCACGCCGAGTATCATCCAACGGAAATATTTCATTCCCCTCACGGACTTGAGTACAGATGCTAAGCATCTCCTCCACGGCACCTTTACAGATCAAGCGCTGATTTTGCTGCTCATCTTTCACCACGATCGACAAGCGACGACGAACGAAATCAAAGGGCAACTCATCCACTTTATTGAAACCGCGCAGTGCGTCTATCTCAGGTTTGCCTCGGCTAAATTTGATAATCGCCTGATCCATGAGATTGCGCATACCACTTTGGTGGTAACTGTTTAACCAAGCCAGTTGCAATACTTTTTGATCATTACTGCCATTAGCATCTAAATGGTGTTCCAGAATAATGCGGTCTTGCGTTAATGTGCCTGTTTTATCGGTACACAAGACATCCATCGCACCAAAGTTCTGAATAGCATTCAGTCGTTTAACCACAACTTTACGCCGCGACATCGCAATCGCGCCTTTGGCCAAGTTAGAGCTAACGATCATCGGCAACATTTCAGGGGTTAATCCCACCGCAACAGCCAATGCAAATAGCGCCGCCTCGCTCCAATCCCCTTTTGTAAAGCCATTAATCAGCAATACGATGGGGACCATGACCAACATAAAGCGAATCAATAGCCAACTGACACTGTTAACACCACGGTCAAAAGCTGTTTGGGCGCGGCTTCCGACAATCGATTTGGCCAGCGATCCAAAGTAAGTATGCCCCCCCGTGGCAACCACCACCGCCACTGCCGTGCCGCTTGCCACGTTGGTTCCCATCAAACAGATATTGGACAACTCAAGCAGTTCACTTTCACTGCTGCCGTCTGCATCAACTGATTTTGAGCTGACATTTCCCATCGCATCGTACTTTTCAATGGGTATCGCTTCGCCAGTCAGAATAGCTTGGCTAATAAACAGGTCTCTGGATTTTATTAACCGCAAATCGGCAGGGATCATGTCGCCAGCGGATAAAAGAATGATATCGCCCGGGACTAACTGCTTTATGGCGATTTCCTGTTTAGCGGGCTGAGCGCTGTGGCTACTGCGGCGTAACACAGTTGCCGTGGTACGGACCATGGACTTCAGCGCTTCAGCGGCTTTATTAGTGCGAAACTCTTGCCAGAAACGTAATAGCCCACTGATCAGAACCATCGTGACAATAATGATGACGCCAACCAAATCGGTTTCTTCACCACTTTGTAATGGCAACCAATAATCAGTGAAGAAACTGATTATTGCCAAAATCATCAGTACAAAAATAAAGGGATTATTAAATGCACTCAGTAATTGGGTTAATGCTGGAGGCGCTTTCTCATGGGCAACTTGATTGATCCCATATAATTCCAATCGCTCTTTGGCATCTTCCTCTGTCAGGCCATTTAGGTTCGCATTTAACTTAGATAATGTTTGATCCAAGCTATTCTTAGCCTCTAGCGCAATAGCAAAAGGTTTATTATTGCTTTTGGCTGTACCTGTCTTTTTAAATTTGGTCATAACGCTTCTCTTTTAATTCTAAACGCACAGGGCTACCCTACTCAAATATTGAGAAGTATTTGTGCTGAACTATTATTTATTGCGCTGCCAATTTTAGATTTAATTAGCAGCTAATGATATTAACTCTGGGGTGCTCTTCCATAACAACTCCTTACTCCCACAAGGGGTAGCGCTAATAATTAAACAGGTAATTCGGATGCAATACGCCAGTGAATAGAACTGACACTACGTTCTAAACTCACGCGGCAAACAATACCTTCAATTTCTTTTTGTTCTGCAGGTGTTGCAATTATTTCAGCGCAGACTTCTAACTGCCCAGGCTTAGCGATATCTGCACTACACAGTGATTGCAGACGTAATGCCACCCCATTTAATGCTTGTAAAATAAGGGTGCGAACCAGTATTTCTTCCTCAGCGCCGCAAGTCACCTGAATACGATAACGTACTTGTAAATCAACTGCTTGTTGTTGAGGTTGTAAGTTAATCCGTTGTGCGGCTTCGCGTAACAGTATATTGGCGCATAGAATAACCGCCGTGGCGATCACTGCGTTCCAATACTGCCCTAGGCCACATAGCACGCCAATCCCCGCCGAACACCACAGTGTCGCGGCTGTATTCAAGCCTCGAATATTCATGCCTTCACGCATAATAACACCCGCGCCAAGGAAGCCGATTCCTGAAACAACTTGTGCAGCAATACGACCAGGGCTGTCAGGCGAAGTCGCATAGGAACTAAGAATAAATACTGCGGCACCAGTGGCAACTAATGCATTAGTACGTAAGCCAGCCATACGTTGACGCCATTGTCTTTCAGCACCAATTAACGCACCGAGGCACATCGCTAATAATAAATTTATGACAAAAGGAGTTAATGCCATGATTCTCTCCATGAATTAATCATTGGTAGAATAATCATGTGCTATTTAGCACACAGGTAATTGTGCCGAGCGATAGACTTAGCGTATTACTCAGCAAAAAACCAGATTGCGCCTGGAGGAAATAATGCGTGGTTGTTAAACAACATAATAATAACCCAAATTAATACCCTCGATGATTTATCATCGAGTTAAAACATTATTGGGTATGCACAGCTCGGGAAATACAGAGAGGGTGCTGCCCGCCATTTTTCGGCAAGCAACAAATCAATAGGGAGATTGGTTAGCTTGCCTTGCTTATTTGACTACTACTTTGCGTATCCATGAGTTTCTCCACTTAATTTTTTCAAGATTATAGTTGCCGATGATAATTAAGTAAAGATTATATTCCTAAACAAACTCTAAACCAATTCTAGCGAATGAAATAGCGTCATTAATACTCGTAATATCGAGCATCAATTAACATCTTTACGCTATGGATTATTCTCTTTCTACCACGTTGGCGTTATGAAAAAGGTGTGCACTTTAACCTTCATTATCGCTGTTACCCAGCCGCCCATTCTGAATGGGAAAATATGCCACCAAGTCATTGACTCAAATACAGAAATCTACGCAACCTTTAATCTAAATTGCGATCATGATCTCATTTATAGCCCTAACGATTTTAGGGCCGTTGCCGATAGGTTCTAAAGGATAGTTGGGATTTTTTGATATAGGGGTGACTAGCTTTAAGCAGCGATGCCTACGCCTGCCGTAATCGAAGCGACAACGCAAGGTTGCCACTTCACCTAAACAGGACATCAGGCAAAAACCTTTCCTCGAGCGACTATAGAAACGGAACCGATAATGAAACGTGGAAGTACGCATCAGCCATTGAATCGAAAAATAGCACCAGAACAGACTCAAAATACGAAAGTATTTTTTGTTAATAATATGCGTCTGGTCTCTTTGTTTATCGCCATTTTGGCGGGGATACTGCTCTTATTTGCAGCGGCAATTGGCACATCCGGTTACTTTTTAAAACAGAGCAACCAATCACTGGCAGAAGCAACACAAGAGCTAGATATCCGCTTGGGTCTGTCCAATAGCTCAAATTACTTGCGCACAGCGCGGCTTATTCTGATTCAGGCGGCCTCATCAGCGCGTATTGGTGATGCTCAAGGCTACCAACAAGGCCTAAAAAACGCTGAAAGTTGGATGGCGCAGTCGCAGCAGATGTTCAATCTTTACTATAACCGTCCGGTGAAATCTGCCACCGACACGGCGCTAGATGGACCACTGAAAAAAGCCTATGAAGAGTATCGCGACACTGGGATGAAACCCATGCTCGACGCGACCAAAGAGGGACATTTTGAAGAAGTTATTTCCTTGGAAGCAGAAAAACTGAGCCCATTGGATACGGCTTACAATGAACCCTTACTCAAAGCGTTTAAATACCGGACAGAGCAAGCCACACAAATTAATCTCACCGCACAGCAAGAAGCTCGCCTAGGTTACTTATTGATGGGAGGAGCCTTTATCCTCGCGATTTTACTGACATTGATCGCTTTTTTAGTGATCAGCAAAGTCATCATCAAGCCGATTAATTGGCTGGTAGAACGCATCCAACGTATTGCCCAAGGCGACTTGACACAAACCCCCGCCGCCTTCGGCCGTAATGAGATTGGCGTGTTAGGCAACAACATTCAGCAAATGCAGGATTCGCTCTCCACTACAGTTGAAGCCGTGCGCAGCAGTGCCGACTCTATTTACCAAGGCTCCAGTGAAATTGCATTGGGCAACACTGACCTTTCTGCCCGTACTGAGCAGCAAGCGGCCTCTCTTGAGCAAACTGCCGCTAGCATGGAGCAACTCACTGCAACCGTAAAACAAAATGCCGAGAATGCTCATCATGCCAGCCAACTGGCCGCGAACGCCTCTGCTAAAGCCGCTCAAGGTGGCGATATTGTTGATGATGTTGTCACCACGATGGACAAAATATCTCTCAGTTCAATGAGGATTGCGGAAATTACCAATGTCATTAATAGCATTGCTTTTCAAACTAATATTCTGGCACTCAACGCGGCCGTTGAAGCTGCTCGTGCGGGTGAACAAGGCCGCGGTTTTGCTGTGGTCGCCAGTGAAGTCCGAAATCTGGCCCAGCGCAGTGCCGATGCCGCAAAAGAGATCGAGTCATTGATTGAAGCCTCGGTTGATTTGATTGGCGATGGCTCCATCTTGGTATCAGATGCGGGGAAAGCGATGAGTGAAATCGTCACTGCTGTCACTCATGTCACCGATATCATGGGTGAAATTGCCTCTGCTTCCGATGAACAAAGCAGAGGTATCAGCCAAGTGGCGCAAGCCGTTTCAGAAATGGACAATGTGACGCAGCAAAATGCCTCTTTGGTTCAAGAGGCTTCTGCCGCTGCTGCTTCTCTTGAGCAACAAGCTGAAGTCTTGACGCAAGCAGTGGCCGTGTTTCACTTAAATGGCCGCAGCCCTGCCCCTCAACTTAAAACTGCAACGCCAACGTCCGCAACCAAAAATCAGGCTCCTGTAAATAAGAAATCAGGCGATGACTCGCTTAATTGGGAAACTTTCTGACGAATTGATCGCTACAATAGCGTCATTTGAGGACGGATAAAATTAAATAGCAAAACCGGAGGCAAGGTGCGTACCTTCCTCCGGTTTTTATTGCAATACGTATGGTATTGAGCAGTCACAATACGGCCAAAACTATTTGTGTAGTGGTTCCACAAACGTCCCATCGTGGCTATCAATTTCATTGAAGAACCAAACGCCTGCTGGGTAATCTTCCAGTGAAACCAGGTACATGACACCTTCACTAAACTGCTCAACCTCTAAAACAACCCCTTCACGTCGTGGGCCGCCATCAGTTTTTACTGTCACCCGATCATTCACTTTCATGATGTTACCTTCAATTTAATCAATGCTATTAGTGTATACGCTAACTAATGAGAGTTGCAGCCAACACACTGCACCTTCAAGTATAAAGGGTATAGTGCGAAATCAGATGAGAATGATAAGGCTTACGCGCAGATAACGGTATGCTTTGACCGAATTTATTTGCGCGAAAAAAATGAGGGATGATCGTGCCACGATTAAAATGGGGCCACCCAGTCAACAAAGATAGAAATATCTCGTCAGTCAGGCTGCTATTGTGGGATATAGGTGGTTTTGTGCTGCGTTAGGACGTAAAAAAACCCGCCTTAGCGGGTTTTTTGTAATCAGCCAAAGGCCAATTAGATTGCAGTTACGTTTGCTGCAGACGGACCTTTAGCACCGTTCTCGATAGAGAACTGTACGTTCTGGCCTTCAGCCAGGGTCTTGAAGCCTTGATCTTGGATAGCAGAGAAGTGAACGAACACGTCTTTGCTGCCATCAGCTGGAGTGATGAAGCCGAAGCCTTTAGACTCGTTGAACCACTTTACTTGACCTTTCATCATGTTAGACATGTTTATTTCCTTTATTAAAAAATTTTTGCCACCATGGGCGTGTTATAGCCGGTTATCAGTCGTTACTTATGGAGGCACTATGAAGGAAATTCGTCAGTGAAGAGCTATCAACGATAACGCTTTAAATATGAACCACTTTACTCAAGATGTCGTGCATAAATAGGTCTGTACCACAGGCCGAGACGCATTAACTCATGACCGGCTTTTAATAGCAACTCTTTTTAGCGTGTAAACTAAAGATTCTTGTTCGCTTGGCTAAAATAAAGCCAAAAAAGCCACTTATTATGCGCTGGATGCGCGTTATTACACGAAATAATCACCACATTATTTTCTTCTCACATCCATGCAATCGGAAATATTCAGAAAAATAATAATAAAATTCGCTAAATGCGCCTGCTGATTATCACGTTTAACCGTCGGGACTAAAAGTTTACCTTATAGTTTTGCTAGAATAAGCAATCACCTATCCGAAAGAGATGCGAGAACGAGAGATGAAACCAAAATCTATCACTTTGGATGATGTCGCCCATCAAGCGGGGGTTTCGTATCAAACTGTATCGCGCGTTTTAAATCAGGCGGTTCATGTTTCGCCGAAAACCCGCACTAAAGTTGAACAAGCGATGGCGGATCTTAACTATGTCCCTAATCGGGTAGCACAGCAGTTAGCGGGTAAACACAGTCTGACGCTCGGGCTAGCCACCACTGACCTCTCTTTACATGCGCCTTCGCAAATTGCAGCCGCCATAAAAAGCAAAGCGCGTGAGTTGGGGTATTCCATTGTCATTGCAATGGTAGATGACCACAGTGACCTTGCCTGCCAGCAAGCGATAAATGAGCTACTTGCACAGCGCGTTGATGGCATTTTAGTGAATGTTCCGTTGAAACCAACCCGTAGCCAAAAAGTCGTCCAGCAATGTGCAGGCACACCCGTGTTGTTTCTGGATGTTGACCCACAATCTGCCGCTTTCAGTGTGTTGTTTGACCCAAAAGTGGGGGCCATTCAGGGGGCTAAGCATTTACTTTCATTAGGCCACCAGCAAATTGCCTTGATTTGTGGGCCGAAAGACGCCATTTCGGCGCAATTGCGCTATCAAGGCTGGCAACAGGCGCTGAACAGTGCCTCACTCACGCCTCAGGCCGTTTACTATGGTGAATGGGATGCGCGTAGTGGTTATCAGGCCACGCAGAAACTCCTGAGCAGCCACATTCAATTTAGCGCCATTTTAGTTGCTAACGATCAAATGGCATTGGGCGTATTACGGGCACTCCATGAGCATGATATTGATGTACCGGGTCAGGTTTCTGTCGTCGGTTACGATGACACCGCAGACAGTGCCTATTTCCAGCCGCCACTGACGACGGTGCGGCAGAATTTCAAACTATTGGGTGAAGAAAGCGTTTCCCGCCTGATAGTCAGATTGCACCATAACATTGAGCCACCTTCTGAAACCTTGTTATTAGCGACCAAACTCACAATCCGCCAGACAACTGCGTTATTCACACCCAAGAACGAATAATTGCGATCATTCTCGACTATTTAACCCACGACTATTTACTTTATCTGCCACTGAATTCATCTTGGTTGCATCAAATTGTGAGCGCATAACATTTATGGTTGTTGCGGGCAAAAACAAGAATACATTCGCAAACTAAGAGGCTGATATCATGACGTCACCGCAAAGGGTTCAACAGCAGGTCAAGCCCACCCTCTCGCAGATTTTATCTCGCAGGGATTGGGAGAACCCGCAAGTGACGCAGTATCACCGCCTTGAGGCGCATCCTCCTTTTCATAGTTGGCGTGATGTCGATTCCGCACAAAACGACGCTATATCATCACAGCGACAGTTACTGAATGGATTGTGGTCATTTAGCTATTTCCCTCAGCCAGAAGACGTTCCCGACGCTTGGGTTGAACATGATTTAGCCGGAGTGGCGACAATACCGGTTCCCGCAAATTGGCAACGCCATGGCTATGACACACCCATTTATACTAACGTGCAATATCCTATTCCTGTTGATCCTCCTCGAGTGCCAGAGGAGAATCCGACAGGCTGCTATTCACGTGAGTTCACGTTAGCACCGGATTGGCTCGCATCGGGTCAAACACGCATTATTTTTGATGGCGTCAACTCCGCATTTTACCTCTGGTGTAATGGGTCATGGGTCGGTTACTCCCAAGACAGTCGCCTCCCTGCCGAATTCGATCTCACGCCGTATTTACAAGCAGGCAATAATCGTATTGCCGTCCTAGTTTTACGCTGGAGTGATGGCACCTATCTGGAAGATCAGGACATGTGGCGCATGAGTGGTATCTTCCGCGATGTGAGTTTGCTCCATAAACCTGACATCCATTTGCGCGATATTCATATCGCCACCCATTTATCGCCAGAATTCAGTTCAGCCAATTTAGAGGTGATGGCCGCTGTTAACATCCCACCACTTCAAATGAACAACCCTTTAGTGACCGGTGCCTTTCAAATCCGCATACAGCTTTGGTTAGCCGATCAACTGATCACAAGCAAGAAGCAACCCTTAGGCACTGAAGCGATTGACGAACGAGGTCATTATTCTGATCGCACTCGTTTGAGTATGCGGGTTGAACGCCCCTTATTGTGGAGTGCAGAGGAACCAACCCTGTATCGTGCGGTGGTTTCCCTACTCAATGACCAAGATGAGTTGATTGAGGCAGAAGCCTATGATGTTGGATTCAGGCAAGTCGCCATTCATCAGGGGCTGCTGAAAGTTAATGGCAAAGCAGTGCTGATTCGCGGGGTAAATCGCCATGAACACCATCCACAAACCGGCCAAGCAATAGATGAGGCCAGTATGCTGCAAGACATCATTCTGATGAAGCAGCATAACTTTAACGCCGTCCGTTGTTCCCACTATCCAAACCATCCGTTGTGGTATCGGCTATGTGATCGCTACGGCTTGTATGTCGTTGACGAGGCCAATATCGAAACACATGGCATGCAGCCCATGAGCCGCTTGGCGGACGACCCACAATGGTTTTCAGCCTTTAGTGAACGCGTGACTCGGATGATTCAACGAGACCGTAATCACCCTTGTATCATCATCTGGTCATTGGGTAATGAATCGGGTCATGGTGCCAGCCATGATGCCCTTTATCGCTGGATTAAAACCAATGACCCCACTCGCCCTGTGCAGTATGAAGGTGGCGGTGCAAATACTGCCGCAACAGATATTGTCTGCCCCATGTATGCACGAGTGGATGAAGATCAACCCTTCCCCGCCGTCCCCAAGTGGGCCATTAAAAAATGGATTGGCTTACCAGATGAATCCCGTCCGCTGATTCTATGCGAGTATGCTCATGCGATGGGCAACAGCTTCGGTGGTTTTGCTCGCTATTGGCAAGCATTTCGCCAGTATCCACGGCTGCAAGGAGGGTTTGTTTGGGATTGGGTTGATCAGAGTCTTACCCACCATGACGAGCATGGCCAACCTTATTGGGCCTACGGTGGTGACTTTGGAGATAAACCCAATGACCGTCAATTCTGTATGAACGGATTGGTTTTCCCTGACCGCAGCCCACATCCTAGCTTGTACGAAGCACAATGTGCGCAACAGTTCTTTCAATTTTCACTGGTCAGTACCACTCCACTGATCATCAGTGTTACCAGCGAGTTTCTGTTCAGAACTAGTGATAACGAACAACTGTTTTGGCGGATTGAATTGGCAGGGGAAACGATACTTGAGGGGAATCTTCTATTGGATTTACCTCCTGAAAGTACCCGCCACTACAAACTTCAGGAACAGTTACCGACACTCAATAACCCTGACGATTTATGGTTGAACGTTGAAGTGCGTCAGAGAGTAGAGACACCTTGGTCACCTAGCGGCCACCGTAGCGCATGGCACCAATGGCACCTACCGCAGGCACTCCCCGTTGAGTCGACGCCGCAACATGACGCTAACCTGCTAAGTGTGCTTCAACTCCATCAAGATACTCACCATATTACCGTGGAACATCAGCAACAACGCTGGCAGTTCTGCCGTGAATCTGGGTTGCTCACACAATGGTGGGCAGATGAGAGGCCTTTATTACTCAACCCATTGCGCGATCAATTTGTGCGAGCCCCGCTAGATAACGATATCGGTATCAGTGAAACCACACGTATCGACCCCAATGCTTGGGTCGAGCGCTGGAAGAAAGCTGGGATGTATCAGTTGGAATCCCGTTGTTTATCATTACAAGCCGACAGCCTGTCTGATTCAATACAAATCAGTGCGCAGTACAGCTACGAATTTGAAGGTCGACGGCTAATACATTCACATTGGCTATACCGTTTTGATCAACAAGGGCGAATGACGATTGATGTGCGTGCCCAATTGGCAACGGCACTCCCTGCCCCAGCAAGAATTGGTATGCACTGCCAATTATCTGACATTGCAGAAAATGTCGAATGGATAGGTTTAGGGCCACATGAAAACTACCCTGACCGCAAACTGTCAGCACAATATAGCTACTGGTCACAGCCTCTTGAACAGATGCATACACCTTACATTTTCCCCAGCGAGAATGGGTTACGCTGCAATACTAACCGCTTGAATTACGGCCATTGGCAGGTCACTGGGCAATTCCATTTCGGCATAAGCCGCTACAGTACAGAGCAACTGATGAGCACCAGCCACCAGCATCGACTCAAAACGGAGCAAGGCACTTGGCTCAATATTGATGGTTTCCATATGGGGGTGGGTGGTGATGACTCCTGGAGTCCTAGTGTTCATATCGATGATTTGCTTACGGGCCAACACTATCAATATCGGGTCTGCTGGCAATATAACGTTTAGATTAACCGTGAAACGAGCGGTGCTTTTTCTTCTTTAGGTCGCGCTTAATTTCAGATTAATACCTATATCGGCATAGGCGTAACACTCATACAATCATGGCGTTCAAACATCTCTTAGTCTTGATATTTGCCCTGCCTTCTTTGTCACCATGCAAGTCTGTCCTTACATGATCGACTCCTTTTTATGCGCCCACCCTATTGGGCGCTTTTTTTGCCTTCTACTTTGCAACACACTGGCAATTGAGCCATGACTTAAACACATTCAAGTTATGTATGATGACTAGAACAGGAATAAGATAGTCACCTCACTACTGACATTGCATCTGATCTTGCACCTTCACGCAACAGAGGACTTATATGAAACTATTAACTCAACTTCCGGAAAACATGCTGGCGATTGAAATCTCACAGTCCGGTGGGCCAGAAGTGTTAGTTCCTGTAAAACGGCCTATTCCTATGCCTGCTGCGGGTGAAATTCTAGTTAAAGTATCAGCCACAGGTGTTAACCGCCCAGACGTGTTACAGCGTAGAGGTCATTATGCGCCACCTCCAGGAGCATCTGATATTCCAGGATTAGAGGTTGCAGGTGAGGTTATTGCGATTGCCGCAGACGTAACTCGTTTCAAAATTGGGGACAAAGTGTGCGGATTAATTGCAGGTGGGGGATATGCCCAGTACTGCGTGATACACGAGACTAATTCCTTGCCGATTCCCGATGGCCTGACGGATATCGAAGCAGCAGCGTTACCAGAAACGTTCTTTACTGTATGGACCAATCTCTTCCAACGCGGTCGCTTTACTGCGGGTGAAACTGTCTTAATTCACGGTGGAACATCCGGTATAGGAACGACGGCCATTATGCTCAGCAAAGCATTTGGGGCAAAAACGGTGATCGTCACCGTCGGATCAGAAGAAAAACAACAGGCTTGCCTCGCATTAGGCGCAGATATCGCCATTAACTACCGCACTCAAGATTTTGTTGAAGAAACCAAGCGGGCCACATCAGGTAAGGGGGTTGATATCATTGTTGATCTCATCGCGGGTGATTATGTTGCGCGTAACTACGAAGCAGCCGCGATGAATGGGCGTATTATTCAAGTTGGGACGCAAAACGGCATCGTCAAAGAGCTTAACTTAATGTTAATGCTGCTAAAACGCCTAACACATACCGGTTCGACATTACGCTCACGCAGCGTGGCAGAAAAAGCACTGATCGCCAAAGAATTGGAACAACAAGTTTGGCCTTTGCTAGGCGTAGGTAAAATAAAGCCGCAAATCTTCCAGTCATACCCATTGGCAGAGGCCTCAAAAGCGCATGAATTGATGGAAAGCAGTACGCATATTGGTAAAATCGTCCTAACTGTTTAGCGCTATTTGTGGCGTTGTCTGTCTACGATACAGTAGTTGACCATCAGGTGAATTCAACAGTTAAGTAGTTGCTTTCACCTGATAAATAAATAATATATCTCTCTATTCGCTTTCCCTTACCTATAACAGTTTAGCGGCCAAAATGCGTCAACTGCTATGCTTTATAATGAATATTCCATGCTAACCTATAATAAGCGGTATGGTTTAATTCAATTAGTCATTAAACACAAGGTTATAATTATGGACATCATTAAAAAGATATTAATCGATGATATTGCAAGAATAAATCAAAAAGAAAAAAGAGATGGTCGATTAAAATTTAATAGCGATTTTGTCTACAAGCATCCTTACCTTTGCTTGGCAATGTTAGTTTCCTATTTTTTTGTTTTAATTTTGATGTACTTAACCCCCTACTTCGGCAGCGGATATATGATCGCTTTTACCGTATTCTTTGTGCTGATGTCGGCCATTCTTATGATGGAAATCAAACCGATATTTAGGTTTGAGGATATTGGTGTTCTTGATTTACGCGTTTGTTACAACGGAGAGTGGTTCTTTAGTCGTGCCTTATCGGCACAAGCAATTGAAGAAATATTAAATAGTAAGAATATCAGTGATGAATTTAAGCTGCGCTTCAAACATATTATTAGCAATAAAGGTGAAATCGATTTTTATGATGTCTATGATTTGGCCTATTTGCAAAAAAAGTCAAGTCAGTCCAATGATCTTAGCACTATGGCTACATTAGCTAGCACATCAGCATTAGGGCGTTAAGCACTGATACACACGCTTGTCCATTAGGTGTTAAACCGGCCAACACAGATTGGCCTTTTATTTTTTTAAGATACATTCGATTTATTAGGCGTAGATAAGTAATACATTAAAAAATCGCCTATAATCAAGCAAATGTACCTAATAATAAGAGGCCAGCGTAAAATATGGATAAGATTGACGAGCAATTGATTACTATTTTGGCAGAGAACGCTCGGATCTCATTAAAAGATTTATCTCAACAGGTCAACCTCTCCTCCCCCAGCACATCAGAACGTCTGCGGCGCTTTGAAGAACGTAAAATAATCCGCAGCTACACTTTGGACTTAGACCAACGCGCATTCGGCTATGCCCTGCAAGCAATTGTGCGTGTTAAGCCCTTTGTTGGCATGCGACAAGTGGCCCAACAAAGCATTCAAGAAACACCAGAATGTGTTGAGTGCGACAAAGTGGCCGGTGACGATTGCTTTATTAGTCGGTTACACATTCAATCGATGGAGCAATTAGATACCATCACCGACCGTTGGTCACAACATGCTGAAATTCAAACATCAATTGTAAAGTCTTCCCCTGTCCTGAGACGGTTACCGCCATTAGTCCCCTTAGTGAAAGGCATAAAATTCTGAAAGTTGTGTTACAAACCTCACTTTATCTATCATAAAGCGTTATGATTCCAATCACTGAATGAATATCTTACAGCGGATAACTGATGAGTAATGATAATGTAAATCAGGCGTCAGATTCATTGATTCTGACGCTTCCCAATAACCATTGGGATCAACAAGGTACAGAATACTTCAGCGCTGTTGAGGCACTGGAGCAAGGTAAGGTTTTGTTTTTACCTCACCTTGCTTTTGAATTGAGTGAGCAGGAAAAACAACTGTTAAACCCTGCACTTGTTGACGCTAAACGTAAGAATATCAGCCTTAAACCCCTAGAAGGCGTGCTCACAGGGGTTACCGACGAAAGTAAAGTTGAGTTAGTTCGCCAGTTACTTGAACGTTATTACCAACATTGTCTTAGTCTAGTGAATCAATTACTGCCGGAATACACCTCCGTCCTGCAAAGCCCAACGAATAGTCTGCGCTTACACCCAGTGACGGCTTGGCGTGATAAGACATCTTGGCGTAAAGATGATAGCCGCTTACATGTTGACGCTTTCCCCTCTCGTCCTAATTACGGCGAACGTATTATTCGCATTTTTTCCAATATCAACCCGCAGGGGGAACCTCGTTCCTGGCGTGTGGGCGAAGACTTTACACAGCTTGCGAGCCGTTACTTGCCTCAATTGGATCGTTATTCGCCCGTCAGTAGTTGGTTGCAACATAAAGTAGGCATTACTAAACGCCGCCGTAGCCATTACGACCACCTGATGCTTCAGCTACACGATAAAATGAAATCGGATCTGGATTATCAACAAAATGGCCGACAGGAAGCGATTGATTTCCCATCAGGCAGCAGTTGGATCTGTTTTTCAGATCAAACACCTCACGCAGCCATGGGGGACAATATATGTTGGAGCAGACTTTCTTGTTGCCGGTCAGTGGGATGAAAAACCCGCAGCAATCCCCGTTAAAGATACTCGAATCTCTGACGCAGAAGACGCTGATATAGCTCATTCACTGTCCAGTGACTTCATCTATTATGGAATCTGCAGTTGTGTGGATTCCATATAAAGCATAGTGATAACACGGTATTATTCGCATCGAAATTTTTTCAAAAAAAAATGGGTTCACAACTTGATCCCCGATAAAAAATAAATATAATTTTTCGGGTCGGATAGAACGGCATCGCAATATTGTAGATTGAATGGCTCTATTTTTCCTTATCGAAACCAACATATTATAACCTTGCTCATGCTTACGTTGACTTAAACATTAGTTTGTTTTCATTTGCCTAGAAAATACAAATCAACTCAAATGAATATTGGAGGTTAGTATGGTTAAGGTCTATGACAGAAACAGAAACCCAATCATCCCAGGCAAACGTGTTATGGTCGCGCAAACAGGGGAGATTGACGTAGCAAAAGCGATTCATGCTGAAGGGTTGGCCCCAGTACAGGCTGAGCGTGAGCCTGTTGTGGAACTGCAACATACCGGCGCGCGTTACGTTCCTTTTGATTTAGTTCGACTGGGTTAATGACCCTAAATAGCATCACGTTGTAAAGAGTACTATTTCAAGTTAGGTTTAGTCTCACAGAGCATATTTGTTAGCCGCTAACGCTCCGGAGCAACTTTTTATGAGTTGAGTTGCTCCGGCCTTGCTATTTATATTAAAAATAACGTTTAAAAAAATAATAATCGTCGTCCAACATTAAAAGAGTCGTATCCGGCTCGCCTTAAAGCCAGCCGGATAGCAACATTTAAATATGACATGCAGGCTCAATCGCTTGCGCCACTTTATTTTGGAAAGTGGTCAGTTGACAGAGCTTATTAGCGCCGATGTTCTCGCAACCATCGATTTCAATAGGAACAACACCTGCTGGGTTATTATTTAAATCCAGCTTTTCGGTATTCCGTAACTGATCCATTGTTTGATAAAACATTTTGACCGCCACATAGCGCTGATGATTCATTGGATCTTGCCACAGCTCAAAAACAAGTCCGCCACCTGGTGGGGTATTATCAGGTTGCTGAGGAAGTTGCCAGTCAGCCCCGAGCATACCGCCAATATTAGCGATATTGGTATCATGACCCCCGAGGAAAAGGATTTTAGTTTGTGCAACTAACGGCAAGGTTTGCCCTTGCCCCTTACGCTCAAGCACCAGTGCAGTGTCAATTTGTTGTAACAGCGGGGTTCCCTTGTGGCGAGCGATATAAGGTGTTTTGGCCATCAAATCAAACTGCGCATTATGCAGTGACAACAAGGAACGCCAATTGTCTTCACCCGTTAACCGATGCCAAGCGACATCCGTCATACCTTGCGAATTTTGTAATAAAAAAATTTCACCCAGCGTCGAAGATAATACCAAGGGACCACTGAGTGAGACTTTAGTCCCCGCTTGATTCACCTCAACTTTATTCGCTGCGAAGGTCGCAAAATCACAGGTTTTTCCCTGCTGTTGCAGTGATTGGCAATAAGGTGACCCAGCGAAGTTTAAGACCTCACCCATCTGAGCAAATGGCTTGGCATAGCGCTGGCTCAGCTCACTCAATGGTCCCCCCAATCGTGCTTCAATGGCCTGATGAGTTTGATCGGCATCTAACTTACACACACCGGCGTCAACGGGGTGAAACAGCGGGTCAACCTTTTTCAAATCAGCCTGATAGTGCACTTTCAGACCACAACCCGGTGCGATACCCTCTAAAAATGCTTGCCCTGTTAAACGAGTGCGCTGATCGACATCGGCCTGAGCATATAGGGTCCCATTAGGTGGACAGCCCTCTGGAATTAAGCCTCGGAGGCGAAAGTAGTCACCATAAAAAGCGCCCATTAAAGTCACTAATTGCGCCCCTCGAGGTGTTAAGTACCCTGCTTGAACCGGCCATTGTGGCCATTTATCTGGGGTGACATCATTCATTAACTGTGTTTGTTTGGTCGGAGAACGCACACCATGGCGACTCAAAATAACGACTCGTTCCAAGGTGTAGCCTGTTGGAGGTGCAATAATCGGCGCGGCATGATTTGCAAAGCTACCGAGCATCAACAACAGGGCTATTAATCGCAGATTCTTTATTGTTCTTGTCATCATTTATATCCTTATTAAAACTACGAATATTTTTGCCACAACGAGTATGGTCGACGATTGGTGTCCTCACAATGTTGAACTTTATTGAGCAGTAGATACAGCGCAGCCCCGACATGGACAAATAGGGAATAATTCATATAATCAGGCAAAACAAATGAAAAGGTATAATTATGTCATTTACTGAATGGGTTATTTTAGGCGTGGTCATCGGCTGCGCTATTGGTGCTTTAATGAAGATTTTCGGTAAGAAAAAAAGCCAGTAACCTTATTGGCCCCGCTCTAAAAATTGGCTGGCCAGCGCATGTAATACGATCCCGACATTGCCTAAATGAAACTCTGTATTGACCTGAATGCCTAATAAGAACATGAAGACTTAGTGTGATAAGGATCGCTGAATTTTTTTTCTATAAGTGCTTGAATAATGTCAGTGTGCGAGGGATTTTCCCTCTAAAAGAATCTCTCCTCGGGTGTTTTCGAGGCGGCCTTTTCAACCACTCATGAATCTCTCAATGAAATGGTTGCGAACATGGCCCCTTTTGCGGCATGTTTACAACAACACCTCCCTGCTTTAGACGTTCGAATTATCACTTTGTGAGCAACCTGATGATTAAGTGGCTGTGGAAAGCAAATCAACCGCAAGCGGAGATACTCGCACAGTGGCGTGAAGCCCTAGATATCCCCTTGTTAGCGCCTTTGAACGAGCAAGAACAAGAGCGCCTGGTTTCTGTGGCGAGCCAACTGCTGCAACAAAAACGGCTGGTACCGTTACAGGGTTTGGTACTCACACCATTGATGCAAGCTCGGCTGACGCTGCTTTTTGCGCTTCCCGTCATGGAACTCGGTGCCAAATGGCTAGATGGCTTTCATGAGGTGCTTATTTACCCCTCACCTTTCGTGGTAGAGGATGAATGGCAAGACGATCTCGGCTTAGTCCATTCAGGTCAAACGGTGCAATCTGGCCAGAGCTGGGAACAAGGGCCGATTGTTCTTAATTGGCAAGATATTCAAGATTCATTTGATTTATCAGGTTTTAATTTGGTTATTCACGAAGCCGCTCATAAATTGGATATGCGCAATGGCGGCAATTCAAACGGTGTTCCCCCAATTGCGATGCGTGATGTTGCCTCGTGGGAGTATGATCTGCATCAGGCCATGGATAATATTCAAGATGAAATCGATATGGTCGGCGTTGAAGCTGCCAGTATGGATGCCTATGCCGCCAGTGACCCAGCCGAATGTTTTGCTGTGTTATCTGAATATTTTTTCAGTGCGCCGGAATTGTTAGAAGGCCGTTTTCCCACTGTGTATCAACATTTCTGTGCTTTTTATCGTCAAGATCCACTGGCTCGACTAAAACGCTGGGAAAAACAATAGCGCTGCGGAAAACAGTAACGCTGGAGAAAACAGTTACGCTGGCGAAAACAAGAAGCAACGATGACCGCCGACTGCTCATATGCTGAGCATTCAATTCAAATCTACTAATTTAGCGTTGACAGGATCAGGCATGCTAGATATCATGCGCCCCGTTCACACGATTCCTCTGTAGTTCAGTCGGTAGAACGGCGGACTGTTAATCCGTATGTCACTGGTTCGAGTCCAGTCAGAGGAGCCAAATTAAAGACGCCTGCTTAAGGAAACTTAAGCGGGCGTTTTGTTGTTTGGGGAAATAGGTTGCCGTAATTACTGGCGACATGTGCCGGAGGCTCTTCCCGCAAAGCCAATGTCTATCGGACATCCCAGCACTCTGTAAATTTCAGAAACCACCTGCATCGTTGCCGCTTCGATAGTCCCTTCATTACGGCATAAAACCCAGTCGTGATTTGCTATTTCTCGCTCAAACGCCTTGGTACAAGCGATATGCTCTTCCAGCTTATGAATCACGGAACTACTTAACCCACGCGGTCGGGCCGCTGCCCTCGCCCATGAAATATCAGGCGCAGTAACAACCCCGACATGCAGGTCTGGCGTTCGCACGTTTCGCTCAATGTTAAGCTGTAAAATCTCTGCAAATGGAACCATCCGGCGAAACGCGGCATCCGACGGGTACCAGCGATCCATCAAGATAATGCTGTCCGATGGCTGTTTAGTCAGCACGTGCTGGGAAATCCAGGTACGGCTATCAGCAAAGCGCTGACAAACCTCCCATTCCAAATCTAGGCTAGGATTTCTGGCGAGCCTGTTAACAAGGGCCATTGTTTCCCCCCTGTAGGGATCGCTTTTTTTCTCGCAAAGTCGGATCACTTTCTTGTTGTCCGCCCTGAGTACTTTCGTCATGGCCTCCAACAGTGTGGTTTTGCCCGCTCCCTTCGGCCCATCCAGAGAAACAAACAGATGACGACTCATTGCTCAAATGACGATTGAACGACGGTTTTTGTAAAGCTTGAATCTGGCAAAAGCATCTTACTTCCTTAGTATAAATAGCGCCTCCTATTCGTTCATCGCAGCCGCTTATGGTCGTTATTCATAGGTTATGACCTGTGATGTTTCCCGTAGCTTCATATGCAACAAAGGGTATGGTCTACCCTGACCGTCAACTTCAGAACGACCCACAGTTTCAAAACCATGCTTTTTATAAAAGGTAATCGCTTGGGGATTCTGTTCATTTACGTCGAGTTCATCAGCCCTCTGGACGTCGATAGCATGCCTCAGGAGTCGCTTCCCAACGCCTTTTCCGCGTTGAGCTGCATCCACAAAGAGCATTTCAATGCGGTTTTCGCTTACCCCTGTAAAGCCCACGATTGAACTGTCACAGCAAAGACGAGCGAACGTAATATTCAGGTCAGGAAAATACGTATGCAATAGAGGACGTAGCGCCTGAATATCCTGTTCCTGTAAAAAATCATGCGTAGCACGTACGGATGACTCCCAAACCTTCAGTAATATCGGGTAATGAATTTGCGTACCCACTTCTAGATTTATCATGATTTTCTAACCCGCTAATTGATATCGTATCGCCATGATAGCTATGCAGTATTATTCGCCACTAGGGTGAGTTTAGAGATCGGAAATTATTGTAC
>NZ_HE997643.1:1502380-1826400 GCF_000312485.1 Yersinia massiliensis CCUG 53443
GTTAAATGCATAATTTGACCAACCGAGGCACGTAAAGAAGCCGTTACTAATGTAGTAGAGTAATGGACAGGGCTGCTGACATTACGATGTGTTAGCCTTCAAAAAATTAGAATCAATCATAGCGGGAGGGAGTATGTACGGACCAGATCCATCCAATAAACATCCAATGAAGGGATTTCCTCAGGTTTGTTTTGTCAAAAATACGGTGACAAATCCAAACATCATCGTGGGTGATTTTACTTATTACGACGACCCAGAGGACTCAGAAAACTTCGAGCGCAACGTTCTCTATCATTTCCCTTTTATTGGTGACAAGCTGATTATCGGTAAGTTTTGCGCCATCGCAAGAGGCGTCCAGTTCATTATGAACGGGGCAAACCATAAACTTTCTGGCTTCTCTACTTTCCCGTTTTATATTTTCGGGAATGGATGGGAAAAGTCCATGCCCCAAGCCGGTGATTTGCCCTACAAAGGCGATACTATAATCGGCAATGATGTGTGGATCGGGTATAAAGCGCTGATTATGCCCGGCGTAAAGATCGGTAATGGGGCGATAATCTCTTCACGTGCGGTGGTGACTTCTGATGTACCTGCCTATGCCATTGTAGGTGGCAATCCTGCCAAAGTGATTAAGAAACGATTTACCGATGAAACGATAGCAACGCTAGAAAAACTGGCGTGGTGGGATTGGCCCATAGAAAAGATTACTCAGAACCTTACTGCAATAATGTCCAGTAATATAGACGCATTACATGACTAAAAGGCCCTGCTTTTTGGCTTTCACATTCGTGGTATCTATGATGTCTGTTTTCGGCACGAAACTGCCCGTTCCGCAAATACCTCGGGCAGCTTAGTGCGAGAAACGGACTTATTGCCATCAGGTATGCAGAGAGCATTAGGTCTCACTGAAATTCTAAAAAATTAATGCTAAAACATCTGAGTTCAGTCCATATTCAGATCGAACAGGCGATATATGGCAATTTTGCCACTCGAGGTTAGGTTCACTTCGCGATATCCCTGTGTGCAGGTTATCCATTTATTTTGTAAAAAAAACGTCATCAGCGCTGAGCCTGCTTCTCCCCCCAGATGGAAACGTCTTTCGCTCCAGTCGAGGCAGGCACAACAGGATTTGCGTCGTGGTCGCGGGTTAAGAACTACTCCGATGCGCTGAAAATGGGATTTTCCGGCTTGCGTCAGTGCACTGCCCCCAGCCTCAAGCCATCGTTCCTGCAACATAAACGCGTAAATACTGATAGCAAGTTCTCCTGCCAGATGGTCATAACAAGTGCGAGCGAATCGTAAATGTGTCGGCGTTCGGGTCGCAGGGGATTTGAAGGTATGCATGGAAACCCCCATCAGGTTTTCCAGTAATGCGGCAATATGATGACCTGCGAGGCTGTAATAGCGGTGGCGTCCCTGAGTCAGGCACACAACCAGCCCGTTGTTCAGAAGTCGGGATAGGTGCCCGCTGGTCGTGGATGGGGCAATGTCTGCAACCGCACTGAGTTCAGTTGCTGTCCACGCGCGTCCATCCATCAGGGCGCACAGAATACTGACCCTTGACGGATCAGCTATGGCAGAAGCAATCAAAGACATCGATTTTTCGAGAGAGTCATCCGACTCACTGTCATATTCGGTTTTCAGAAAGTTCATTCAGAGGGTAATGCCCATTTTCGCGTCACTTCAGCTGCATGAGTATCATCATCCGTCAGCAGAATGAGTCGGTTACTGTGGTCGCTGTACTGTACCAGAATGTTGATACCATTCCTGGCAATTGTTTCAGCTATCTCCCCTAATTCTCCCGGACGTTCCTGAGGTAACTTTCTTATCACAGGGCGGCACACTTTATGGACGTCAAAACCAGCTTCAGTAAGAACCTTGCGGGCTTTTTCGCCGTCCTGAACCAGAAAATTCGCGTGTCCTGTTTCGGATGTTGAAAATACACCGCCCCCTTCAAGACCGACACCATTTTTACCCAACACGCTGCCAAGTGATCCAAGTGCCCCTGGGGTATTACTGAGAATGACGTGAATATTAAACATGATGATGTGCTTCCTTATCAGAAGAGTAGTCACGAAATACGCTTGCAACACGGATTCTGTAAAAAGAAAAAATCGACTGTTTACCTTCTTTTTGCGCAGCCAGATGCATAACATTCTGCTTCCATCCAGCCACAGAGTTCTCATCCTCCCACCATGACAAAGAAAGTAATTTCCCCGGTGTACTCAGACTCTGGAATCGCTCAATAGAAATAAATCCCGGAGTGCCTAACAATAGTGGCTTGAGTTCAGAAGCAAGCTGAAAATATCGCTCCTGCGCTTCGGGTAATGCTTCTGCCTCGAAAATAACTGCAATCATTGATCGGCTCCTTCGTTAATTTCTAATGAGTTTATTACCAACGAAAGTCTGATACTTCGGTCTGCACCGAAATATGTAAGTTTCATGAAAACAAAACTTTCGCGAACGATAAAAGCTCACTTAGTACTGAAAGTGAAATTGAATATAGGGATCGATATACGAGCGGGTAAACTTATCTAAATTGAACTATCCGTAACATCCCCTTCTGGTACGAGGCGAACAAGATTTTGGAGATGAAGATCTGCTGTGAGCGATAAGCAGACATGATATGCAGTAGTGATTTAGCTCAAAACTCAATCATTCTGTAAAGGATATGATTACATCACTCTCAAAATTTATCTTTGTCATAAATGGATTAAGACTTATGACTATCAATATAAGACCAGCTCAAGCATCTGATGTTGAAAGTATTTTCACTGTCAGAACATCAGTCACCGAAAATCATCTGACCCGTGAAGAGATGCTGGTGATGGGCATCAGCGAAACTACCGTGTGCAATATGATCGAAGAGAATCTTTGCGCATGGGTTGCAACAGATGATGATGAAGTTGTGGGCTTTTCGATGATTTTAAGGGAGAAAGGCTCTCTTTTTGGTCTTTTTGTTCTTCCTGCATATGAAGGCAGAGGCATCGGTCGCAGGCTTACAAGGATTGCGGAACAGGAGTTGTTCAAACAACACAAAGTTGCCTGGCTGGAAACAGATAAAAACAGTCGTGCGGCCAAATTCTACATGCAACTCGGCTGGGGTAATAAGACACAATTAAATGGTGCTTATATTCGATTAGAGAAACAACGTGGTGTTTAACCTTCTACGGCTCTTATCAAGTTCCGCTTCTGATATAAAGCGAACCATCCGGCTGAGCTGAAGGCCCGCTTCGAGTGAAAAGCGGTAGTTAGCCTCACACATACACCATTAGTATCTCGGGTGACCTCTATAAGTAAATGGCTCGGATTGCAGGGAAACTTACGCTGAACTGATGTCGCTAGCATCTCATTCCATTAATAAATAAGGTGAGCGTCAAACAGATTCATTGTGGTACAGCAGCCACGCCGATTCGATGCCATTTTTCCGGAGGGCTGATACCAAAGTGACCCGCCTCAATAACCAGTTCCAGATCTGCTGTCGTACTTTCAGCATCAGAGAAGCCAAAATACTTAACCGCACCTTGCATGACAGACAGGCGGCCGTAAACACCAGCTTTCGTATTGTGATGACTCAGAAGAGCTGCAACTCCCGCAACAATCCAAATGCCAGTTTCATATGCGCTTCACTGACAATGAATGCCCTCAACTGCTGCGCCTCATCATACCCTTTGGCAATCAAACCCTGCGGTTCGGCAAAGATTTGCCAGCTCAAATCACCGCGCTGGGTTTCACCCGCGAGATGCAATGGCAGCTCAGGTGTTTTCACTTTCACCAACATGGCGGGAAGCACAATATCATCGGTTGCACCCAACAGATTTTTAGCCAGCGTCATGGCGCTAAACTGAATAGGTTGCAGGAACGGCAGCACCTTACCGTCAATTTCAGCACAGTCCCCCAGCGCATAAATATTTGCGTTTGATGTTTGCAACTGGTGATTGACCTGAATACCGCGATTCACTTCTAGCCCGGCGTGTTGTGCAAGCCCAACATTAGGACGCAGGCCGATAGCCGCGACAACTGCATCAACACCAACCACTCGCCCGTTACTAAGTGCGGCATTAATGCACTGCGGCGTTTTAGACAGTGATTCAAGATGTTGATTAAGCAGCAACTCGACACCCATTTGATTCAGGCGATGCTGAAGACGGCTGCTGACTTCTACAGGCATCAGCGAAGCAAGCAGGCTGGAAGCGTTATCGACCAAAATGACCTGTTTACCCGCGCGGCAAAAATCCATCGCAAGCTCAGTACCAATCAAGCCACCACCTAAAATCATCACTCGGTGGGCGTCACGCAGCGACGATTCACAGGTCTGATACTCTTGCTGGCTGTTGAGCGTCAGCATCAGTTCTTTTCCAGGAATCGGAGGCAGCAGTGCACTTGATCCGGTTGCCAGAACCAGTTTGTCGTACTGCCATTGCTGGTTGCCACATTTAACCAAGCGCTCGCGAGTATCAATATCCGACACCCAGCTATTGGCATTGAGCGTTAAATTGAACTGCTCGGCAAACATCCCAGCACGCTGACGGGTGAGGTCGTCTGCACACTGATTCAGGCTAATAACATGGCTGAGTTCGGGCTTGTTGTATTCATCCATGCTATCGGCGGCAATCATACGCACAGGAACCTGTGCGTCATGTTTACGGATATTTTTTACCAGTTGGCGGGCCGCAAAACCAGAACCGATAATGACAATACCGTGGCTCATTTTGCCTCCGTTACCAGCACGTCAAACACATCTTTACCGAGAGAGCATTCCGGACATAGGAAGGTTTCTGGTACTTCACTCCAAGGGGTGCCAGGTGCAACTTCCTGCATTGGTTCACCGGTTTGCGGATCATAAATCCACTGGCAAACGCTGCATTGCATAGATGGGCCTAAGTCCACACAGGTTTTCATTTCTTCAACATTTGCTGTCTGTGGTGCGGTGGCAGTCGCTGAAACCAATGGCGTCAACGCCCACTGGCGTGCGATTTCACGGCCATGCTGACGACAGATTTCCAACGCATCGAGATCTGGGCGCCATTTAGCTTTCAGGCTCAGCGACATTTCAAAACCAGCATCCTGCAAGCGGGTAGAAAGGCGGTCTACCGCACCGCCGCTCCAGCCGTGGGAACCAAATGCGCTGGCGCGTTTATTACGGAAACGCATGCCGGTCATCTCTTCAACCAGACCGGCAATTTTTGGCATCATCACATTGTTCATGGTGGATGTGCCGACCAGTACGCCTTTAGAACGGAAGACGTTAGTCAGAATGTCATTTTTGTCACTACGGGCGACGTTAAAGATTTTTACCGCCATACTTGGGTCAACTTCGTTAATCCCCTGGCCAATGGCGTCTGCCATCATCCGGGTGTTGTTTGACATGGTGTCGTAGAAAATAGTGATGCGGTCTTCCTGATAGTCTGCCGCCCATTTCAGATACATTTCGACAATCTGAGTCGGGTTATCACGCCATACCACACCGTGTGAGGTGGCAATCATATCCACTGGCAGGTTGAAGCCGAGGATCTCGGTGATTTTCGGTGTTACCAGGCGGCTGAACGGAGTCAGGATGTTGGCGTAGTAGCGCTGACATTGTTCGAACAGCTCGGTTTGATCTACTTCATCATTGAACAGGCGTTCATCGCAATAGTGCTGACCGAAGGCATCGTTACTGAACAGCACGGCATCGCCAGTCATATAGGTCATCATACTGTCCGGCCAGTGCAGCATTGGGGTTTCAACGAAGATCAGTTGTTTCCCGTTACCAATGTCCAAACTGTCACCGGTTTTCACCACGTTGAAGTTCCACTCAGGGTGATGATGGTGGCCGGTGATGGAATCGATGGCGTTAGCGGTACAGTAAATTGGTGTGTCCGGGATGCAGGACATCAGCTCAGTCAGTGCGCCTGCATGGTCTTCTTCCGCATGATTAATAATGATGTAATCAATATCGGCCAGGTTTATTTCGCTACGCAAGTTCTGCACAAACTCGCGGCTGAACTTATGATCAACGGTGTCTATCAGGACATTTTTCTCTTCACGGATGAGATAGCTATTGTAACTGCTGCCACGCAGTGTTTTGTATTCGGTGCCGTGGAAGTCACGCACTTCCCAATCACGTTGGCCAACCCAATGAATGTTGTTTTTTACTAAAATAGCCATTCTTATACCTCAGAAAAGAATTAAAAAAATAATGCTCATGCTAGGGTTAATACAAATGGCATGCCAACTTTTCAATTAATTGATTCTAAAGGTTTTTATTAATATTGATGAAATAAAATTGTCATTTTGACTATTTAGTTAAATGTGTTTTTGACAACGCGATTGTTTTTTTGACTATCAAGAGATAAGTTAACATTGGTTTGCTTGAATCTATCTGGCATCGTCATACTCCTTCGCAAAATTATCTAACCAGATTTGGCATATTCCGTGCCATTTGTTAACGCGTTGATTTGCATCTAGCAGAAAATTCTCTATTGTGTTAAGCACAATACCTACCTTTGTCATTAAGACAATTCATGTGCGGGTGACAATATGGCTCTTTCTGTTGAAACGCTGGCGGCACTTGCCGTCGATATTCAGAATGGTGTGAACGGACGCGATCGTTTTATGCGGATGATTAACAGCATCCACAGCGCGCTAAACTGCGATGCCACCGCACTGTTACGCTACGAAAATCTGCAATTTCGGCCACTGGCCACCGCTGGCTTGGCGCCGGATGTGATGGGGCGCCGATTCAATCTTGATGTTCATCCACGGCTTGAAGCCATCGCGCGCGCTGGTGATGTGGTGCGCTTTCCTGCCGACAGCGATTTACCGGATCCCTATGATGGATTGATTCCCGATCAAGGCGATTTGCACGTTCACGCCTGCGTCGGCATCCCCCTTTTTGTCGGGCAAACGCTGATCGGCGCTCTGACGCTGGATGGCATTAATGCCACTCAGTTTGATGAGTACAGTGATGAAGAATTACGGGTGCTGGCGAGCCTGACTGCGGGTGCATTGAATAATGCCTTGCTGATGGAGCGCTTAGAGAAACCCGCCTCATCTTTTATACCGTCACCTCGCCGACCGGAAGAGAATGAAGAGGTTGAAATTATTGGTGATTCAGCAGCGTTAGCGCACCTCAAAAAAGAGATTGGTGTTGTTGCGCCCTGCGATCTCAGCGTTTTGATAATGGGAGAAACCGGCACCGGTAAAGAGCTTATTGCTCTGGCTATTCACCGACAATCGCATCGCTCAGCGCGACCGCTGATTTATCTGAACTGTGCAGCCCTGCCGGAAAGCGTGGCGGAAAGCGAGCTATTTGGCCATGTCAAAGGCGCGTTCACCGGTGCCATTCACGATCGGCGAGGAAAATTCGAGTTGGCGGATAAAGGAACGCTGTTTCTTGACGAGATCGGAGAATTGCCGCTTTCGCTGCAGGCTAAGCTTTTACGTGTGTTGCAGTATGGCGATCTGCAGCGGGTGGGGGAAGATAAGCCGCTTACCGTTGATGTACGCATTATCGCCGCAACCAACCTTGATATGCGTAAAGCGGTGACCGATGGCAAATTCAGGGCTGATCTTTATCATCGCCTTAGTGTCTTCCCGTTGTTCGTCCCATCGCTGAATGAGCGTCGGGAGGATATTGTGCTGCTGGCTGGCTATTTCTGTGAAAAGTGTCGGGTCAAATTCAGTCTGATAAGCATTGCGCTGAGTTCTGACTGCCGCGCTATGCTGCAAGCCGCCAGTTGGCCGGGAAATGTGCGCGAGCTTGAACATGCCATATATCGTGCCGTTATCATCGCGCAAGCCGAATCACGCAACGGTAAAGTTATTTTGCTTTCGCAACATTTCCAGTTTGAAAATGAGAGGGCTGTTCATGCAGAACCAACCAAAACGTTGGAAGCAATGCCCGCGATGAATCTCAGCGAGGCGACGCGTAAATTTCAATACAATTATATCCAACAGGTCTATGTAGACTGTGATCAGGTGTGGGCTAAAGCGGCAAGAAAGCTTGAACTAGATCCGGGTAATCTTCATCGACTGGCAGTCAAACTGGGCCTAAAGAAATAGAGTAATGGACAGGGCTACTGACATTACGATGTGTTAGCCTTCAAAATGTAGGTGGCAATCCAGCCAAAGTGATTAAGAAACGATTTACTGATGAAACGATAGCAACGCTAGAAAAACTGGCGTGGTGGGATTGACCCATAGAAAAGATTACTCAGAACCATACTGCAATAATGTCCAGTAATATAGACGCATTACATGACTAAAAGGCCCTGCTTTTTGGCTTTCACAATCTTGGTATCGCGTCCTTCGTTACGTTGCAGAGAATAGCCATTAGCTATTTCTGCCCCTCATGAAATGAACACAATCAAACATAACTTTGCATGATCTAGCATGTGGTGATACTTTGATTTGCGTAACGTGTCAATGCTCGGATCTATTCGCCAAATACTAATATTGATGACCAAACAGTCAGGAGGAAGCATGATAAAGCTGATTATTACGGATCTTGATGGCACATTTTTAAACAGCCAGGGCGACTATGATCGGGCGTTATTTGCCAAGACATGGGCAAATATGTTGTCCCGCGGGGTGCATTTTGCTGCATGTACCGGCAAGCAATGTGAGCGGGTGGAAGAACTTTTCGGGGAATTCAGTAAAGATATTTGGATAGTGGGTGACAGTGCCACGCGCATCAAACATAACGGTAACTTTGCCTTTCAGTCCCTGATTGATAATGCGACAGGCAGGGCAATCATTAACACGCTTGAGGAAGTGAGTTCCTCGCATGTCATCATTGCGTGTACTCCGGAAGGCGCGATCGTGCGGTCCGATGTTCCGCAACATCTGAAGGATAAGGTCAGACGTTCCTATGCACGCATGATAGAGACTGTGGACTTCGGCAGGGTCGACAGTGATTTTGTCAAAATCACTGTTTTTGATGAGGAGGGAAACTGCCCGCAGACTCGTCCGCACTTAAGCCCGTTTGAGGAAGATGTGTACATCGTGGTTTCTGAAGCCTCATGGATAGATATTGCCGGATATGGCGTACATAAGGGGAGCACCGTCCAAAAACTTCAGGAAATTCTGAATGTCAGTCCGGAAGAAACAATGGCCTTTGGTGACGGATACAACGATCTCGAGCTTCTGGCTCAGGCTGAGTATAGCTTTGCGATGCGAAACGCCTTTGATGAGGTTAAGCATGCGGCACGTTTTATCACCGGAACCAATGATGAAAGTGCAGTCATGGACACTATCAACCGGCTGCTTGTGTTGCAATCCTGACGGGGATGGGCGGGAAGGCTTAAGACATACGCCTTCCCAAGGACGGGGGACATATTAGTCAGCAATTTCCAACCGTATATTTGTGTGTGCCAGAAAGCCTGTATCCGTCAGACTGCTTGCCACGACAACATCAATATCCTCACATGAAGCGACTTTATACCGTGCGACTTGGGGCATTTTATCCGCAATGACTGCTGCGATAATCTCATTGCTCTGCCGCATCACTTCTTTTTTAAAGCAGGCATCCTCATAGTAAACAGCCGTTAGTCCGGCCTGAAGGTCTAATCCGCAGACGCCGATAAACATCTGGTCAAACAACATCTCCCTGACATTCTTAAGAGGCTCTGACCCCAGAATACTTCCAGTCTGTGGATTCAGCTTTCCACCAAGCATAATAACTTCTCCCTGCTGACGTCCGCTCAGGGCTGCTGCTATTTGTGGGGAATTTGTCACAATGGTGAGATCGTAATCCTGAGGAATGAAGCTCACCATAGCAAGATAAGTAGACCCCCCGTCTATAAAGATACAGGTTCCGGTTCTGATGAGTTCCGCGCAACGTCTGGCCACACCTGACTTTTCTTCAATGCTGTGCATAACCCGCGTTTCAAAGCTTGCTGATCGTTTGAACTGGCTGACAGCCCCACCATAGACCTTTTTACACATCCCTTTGCGGACCATCGCCTGCAAATCCCTGCGTATCGTGTGTTCAGATACGCCCAGCTGGCAGGCAATATCAGCGCCTATAACTCGGCCGGTCTGCTGTAGCATCTGGTAAATCACTTCCTGTCTCTGTTCAGGCAAGGCGTCATAATCAATCATTCTGCACTCTCAAAATAAACATGACATTGCATAAGTGTACACAATGGAGCATAGTGGATTAATGATCATAATACACGTGTGACGTAACTGGGTAGGCATCTTTTGATAACGTTCATGAAGGAGAGCAAGAAAATGTGTGAGCCAACGTGCGTGTCCGGCAGGTGCCTCAGTACAGACTACGGCCCGCATTAAGTTTGATAGTGTACTGGTTACACCGGCATAAAAATGGAATGCCATCTACAGTCGCTCTCATAAACAAACAGCCAGATTCGCCAGTTGGCTTAAAATTCGTTATTATCCGCTGCCACTCTCCATCCGAGCAGTCTGATGTCTACGATTTTCGATACGTTTATCGCCCCGCCGTGCCATGAGCAAATAGAAACGCTCTATCAGGACGATCATCTGGTTCTTATCAATAAACCCGCTGGGCTGCTCAGCCTCTCAGGGAAAAATCCGCAAAATCTCGATTCGGTGCATCATCGACTGGTACAGATATTCCCCGGCTGCACCCTCGTCCATCGCCTTGATTTTGGTACTTCTGGGCTGATGGTGATTGCCCGCAATAAGGCGATTAATGCTGCTCTCTGCCAGCAGTTCAGTCAACGCACGGTGACCAAGAAGTACAGTGCACTGCTTTGTGGACATTTGGACGATAACGAAGGGGTGATAGACGCTGCGATTGCTAAGGATCCGGCACTATTCCCTCTGATGTCGATTTGCGCAATTCACGGTAAGCCCGCCCGCTCCCACTTTCGGGTCATTGAGCGTATTTATCACGAGTTGGAAGACAGGTCGTTGTTGCCGTTAACGCGGGTACAGCTAACCCCTGAGACCGGGCGCACCCATCAACTACGCATCCACTGCCAGCAGTTGGGCCACCCTATTTTGGGCTGCGACCTGTATGGCGGCCGCTTGATATCAGGAACCGAACAGGTTCCGCGGCTGATGTTGCACGCCAGTGAATTGCATTTTGTTCATCCCATCAGCGAAGAGCGGATCAACGCCCGGCATGCGAGCCCGTTCTAAGCGCGCTCATTACCACATTAAATCATCGGGCACTTTAAAATCAGCATACGGATCTTCTTCATCTTGCTCTTCCTGACTAAGCGCACTGTTTAAGACAATACTGCTAGCATCTCGCTGGGCAATTTTATCGGCCACGCTCGCGGGAATAATTGCGTATTCACTCTCACCACTGTTATTAATAGCCAAACGAGCAATGGCAAGGCGACCATTAATCAATTGAGTTTGAGTAGGCTTATCCACGACGACTTTTTTAATTAAATTATTATCGGTGAAGTTAAAATCAATATTGCCTTTTAAAACGTCGATTTTGTTCATTTCAATCAGTTGCTTAACCTGAGCTTTATGCTCTTTGGATAAAGCCGCTTTGTTTTGTTCCTCACTTATCTGCTTGTCACGTTCAAGTTGAGTCTTTTTATTTTCTTCCACCGCCTCTCTTGCCTCACGGGCCTGAACGCGTGATTTTTTAGCCGTTCTTTGGACTTTAGCGATCTTTTTACTGGTCACTAACCCAGCTTTTAACATCTGCTCTTGTAAAGTGAGTTTTGTCATTTTCGTTTCTAAACCAATTAAGTAATTTACGAGATTATACCTATAATTTTTGAGGCAGTACTAGGTGTCATATTCATCCCCAAATATGCACTATTTCTCGCCCAGTATTGCTACAAATAAAAGGGCGATTCAAGCGTTCCAGATGGGCCACCTGGAATAGTTTCTTTCAAGCTGCGAATGAATGCACGGGTTGCGGGGGAATGCAGCGCACCCTTACGGCTCATGATGCCAATATCGCGATGAGTGTCATTCAGATGAATTCGTAATGGCGTTAGCACCCCGATTGATATCTCATATTCCAGTTGGTGAGATGACACAACCGCCACCATATCAGACCTCAACAGCAGCTCCCTCACCACGGTGGGGTCACCAGTTTCCACCACTGGTTGCGGCGCATCCATGCCGAGACGGCGAAATGCCTTGAGTAACGAATGCCTTGACGGCGCATTCTCTCGCGGTAATACCCACTTAATATTGTCAAAATCTGCCGCGATTAAATCTCGGCCCGTCAGGAAATGGGCTGGACGAGTGAGCAGAATCAGCTCTTCGGTAAAGAGTTTGATTTTATCGAGGTCATCAACACTCGAATCATGGCGTAATGCGCCAATAATCAGATCGATATTTCCCCCGCGTAACTCACTCACAAGTCTATCGAATGCACTTTCATCGGTAGCGACTTTTATCGTCTCATGAGCATGAATGGCGTTAATTATCGCTTTGGGTAACAGCCCAGCACGGCTCAACGGCAGCGCACCGACATGCACGGTTCCGGTGACGATGCCTTTCATCGCCGCAATCTCTTCTGGAATACGGCGTATCTCGTTTAATGCGCGGCTTATTGATGGAGCTATTTTTCTGCTCATTTTGGTCGGCATCATACCTTGTGCTGTTCGACGAAACAGTACGGCCCCACAACCTTGCTCCATGGTTTTTATCGCTGCACTGACAGCAGATGAGGTGATATCTAACGAATTGGCGACGTTGCGGGTGGAATGCAGCTGATACAAGGCCAGAAAAATCTTCAACCGCATCACGTTATACAGCCAAAGCGGTTCTGAAAAATCGGAGCCTGTGTCATCTATCAATGGCGGGACTTGCTGGAGTTCATCAAGTATCTGTATCGCTCGCGGTAAAATAGATTTTCCCTGCTCAGTCAATAACATTCCTGCTGAATGCCGTTCAAATAGCGACTCGCCTAAAATGTGTTCAAGCTCACGAATAGAACGCGTTATCGCAGATTGAGTGCGAAATAAATTATGTGCCGCCTGAGAGATACTTCCGGTTTGTGCAACTCGCAGGAATGCCCTTATCTGCATGATATTAAATAATTTATTTTCCTGCTTATTTTTCAATTTGACTGTCCCCCCAATATCGCCTCTTTCACCACATTAAATAAAACTCATAGCGATGGCAACTAAACGCATTATCCCGCCTTGACATCATCATGGAAGAATAACGTTGACGAATAAGCAGGATAAAAGGAGAAGTTTATGACGAGTCCTACCCCTAAAAGTGCCCTAGTAGTCAGTGCACATTCAGCAGATTTTGTTTGGCGAGCAGGCGGAGCGATAGCCCTTCACGTTGAGCAAGGTTACCAAGTTCATATTGTTTGCCTTTCTTATGGTGAGCGCGGCGAGTCGGCAAAACTCTGGCGTAAAGGGCAAATGACTGAAGCCTCGGTTAAAGAGCAGCGACAAGAAGAAGCTCAAGCTGCGGCCGATATTTTAGGTGCCAGTATCGAGTATTTTGATCTTGGCGACTATCCATTGCGGGCCGACAAACAGGCGTTATTCAAATTAGCCGATGTGTATCGCAGAATTCAGCCTCACTTCGTACTGACGCACTCTCTCGCTGACCCCTATAATTATGATCATCCTCTTGCCGCCAGCCTGACCCAAGAGGCAAGAATCATTGCCCAAGCAGAAGGTTATCGGCCCGGCGAAAATATCATTGGGGCTCCCCCAGTGTATTGTTTCGAACCGCACCAACCCGAGCAATGCGGCTGGAAACCGGATGTCCTGCTCGATATCACCTCTGTATGGGATAAAAAGTACGCCGCAATCCAATGCATGGCTGGGCAAGAACATCTGTGGGAATACTACACTCGCGTCGCCTTACAGCGAGGTGTTCAAGCTAAGCGCAACGTCGGCATAACGTCCCAAAGAGCATTAGTTCACGCAGAAGGGTATCAGAGCATTTTCCCTCGCGTGACGGAGGTTCTCTCATGAGTGACATCAATAGAAAAGGGATTGTGGTCACCCACATTGAGCGTAGCGATCCAGCGTTGCTCGCACGTTTCCAGACCTTTGGCGTCGCAACCACACATGAAGCACAGGGTCGCATGGGGTTGCTTGAACATCGCGTTCGCCCCATCCAACAAGGCGTTACCATTGCGGGAAATGCGATCACTGTCTTGGTTTCTCCCGGTGACAATTGGATGTTCCACGTTGCTGTAGAACAGTGTCAACCCGGTGATGTGCTACTGGTTACGCCCACCTCCCCCTGCTATGACGGTTTTTTTGGTGACTTACTCGCAACGTCATTACAGGCGCGTGGCGTGGTTGCGCTGGTTGGGGATATTGGTATACGCGATAGCCAAACGCTCAGGGAAATGTCCTTCCCTGTCTGGTCAAGTTTAGTTTTCGCGCAAGGTACCGTGAAAGAGACCATTGGCTCAGTCAACGTGCCTATTATCTGTGCGGGGCAGTTAGTGCATCCGGGCGATATCGTGGTCGCTGATGATGACGGCGTGGTCATTGTTCCTCGTCAAAAAGGCACATGGGTTGCCGATGCCGCGCAACAACGCCTCATCCAAGAAGAGAGTAAACGCCAACGTTTATCTCGCGGCGAACTGGGTTTAGACATTTATCACATGCGGGACAAACTCTCAGCAAAAGGATTGCAGTACATCCATTCATTGACTGACCTCAATGACTGACCGTGGCGTATTCGCGGCAAGATAATTTGCTGATTGCACCCGAAAGGATACTGTTATGAATGAGAAATTATGGAAAACAGGCATACTAATCGCAGTCCCGCTGGTGATGTGGTTCATCCCGCCTCCAGCGGGTCTTGAGGTTGATGCATGGCGATTATTTGGTTTCTACATTACCGCTATTATTGGGCTTATTTTAAGGCCCTTCCCTGAACCGGTTATTCTCCTGTCAGTTGTAGGTCTGTCAGGATTATTTCTAAATAACACCAGCCAGATTCTGGTGGGCTACGCAACAACGACGGTTTGGTTAGTCTTCGCGGCTTTCGGTATTAGCGTCGCGTTCGTCAAAACAGGCCTGGGTAAGCGTATCGCCTTTCATATGATCAGGCTTTTTGGCGGCACGACACTGCGTTTAGGCTACGTCACGGCTTTTCTTGAGTTTGTGATTGCTCCCGTCACGCCATCAAATACTGCGCGGAGTGGCGGAATTGTCTTCCCCATTATTCTTTCCGTGGTGAAAGCCCTTGGTTCAGAACCCGGCGAAACAGCCAAAAAAGCCGGTTCATACTTAATGTCGAATATCTACTTCGTGATGAAAGTCAGTAGCTTTATCTTCATCACGGCGATGGCACCGAATTTGCTCGTGGCAGAATTTGCCAACAGTATTTTGGATGTTCATCTCGATTGGGGTGTTTGGGCATTGGCCATGATTGTACCCGGCGTTTTACTCTTACTTATCGTCCCTGCGGTTGGCTACTGGCTTGATAAACCGGAGATAACCAAGGTCGATAATGAAAGAATTGCCTCTGAAGGGCTCAAAGAACTGGGGAGGATGACAAGGAAAGAGAAGATTCTGGTCGGGATCTTTGTTACCGCACTGCTAGGCTGGGCACTTCCCTCAATTCTGTCACAGGTATTTGGCATCACATTTAAAATTGAGGCGACGGCAATTGCCATTGTTGCCATGATTCTATGTGTGCTAAGTGGCGTGATTAAATGGGATGACTTCCTCAATACGAAAGGCGCATGGAATACATTATTATGGTTCGGTGGGATCATTGGGCTTGCCAGCGCACTGAATAAAGCAAAAGTATTTGACTGGTTAGCGGAGTTGATACAAGACAAAATTGATTTTGGTCATTACCCTTTTATTGTTCTAACGGTTATTGGCTTTGTGAGTATCGCTATTCGTTATTTCTTTGCTTCCGCGAGTTCCTTTACCATTGCCATGCTGCCCGTATTTTTCACCGTCGGTAAAGTAGCTGGCGCCGACCCTATGGCACTGGCGTTATTACTGGCAGCCACTAACTCTTACGGTGGATCATTAACACATTACGGAGGCGGTGCAGCACCCATTATTTTTGGCGCGGGATACAGCGATGTTAAACAATGGTGGATATCAGGTGCCGTCATTGCCATGGTCTGCTTCATTATCACAATAACCATTGGTTATGCTTGGTGGTCATTTATCGGGCTAGTTTAAAATAGCACGTACTGAATAATATTATTATATTAACAACTTCATTATTAACATATTTGAATATTGCTTTTCGCAATAGGCACAGGCTTTGTTATTAATAGCAACGCTGGGGAATTTTATTGACTGGAATACTATATTAACAAAAGTCATGTTAATAAGTGACATGTCATTGAAGGTATAGTATTCCTAATAGGAAAAATGAAATGATGAATAGTGATATGGATAATTCTGGGCAAGCCGCAGTTAAAGTCTTAAAGGTTATTTGCTCAATGGCCACATCTCGTCTTCTCCAAGAACTTATATTAGCTTATACCAAGCTGACGGGCACCCAAGTGAGGCTTGAAAGCACAGGCGGTGTTACTGCCGTACAGCGAGTCGCAGCAGGTGAAAAGTTCGATATCGTGATACTCGCCTTACCTGCTATTACGCGATTGGCAACCTCAGTACAATTTAGCCCGCCGGCTAACATCGCCTTGAGTAAAATGGCGCTGGCTGTTCATGAAGACCACCCCACGCTGGATATCAATAACGAGGAGGCATTGAGAACAGTATTGCTAGGGGCAAAATCCATCGGCTGCTCAACGGGCCCGAGTGGCGATCATCTGAAACAGATATTGACTCGTTGGGGGCAAGAAACGCAACTAGGTCAAAAATTAGTTGTTGCTCCCCCAGGAATTTCCGTGGGTTCGCTGATTGCCAGTGGAAAAGTAGATATCGGCTTTCAACAACTGAGCGAACTGCTTCCTCTACTTGGTATAAAAATACTTGAAAACTTACCGCCGGAAGTTCAATTGACGACCTGTTTTGCCGGTGCCATACCCGAATATTCCGAGGATGCTACCGCTGCAAAAGCACTGCTACAATTTTTAGTTTCCCCTGAAGCCGATGACATCAAAATTCAACATGGCATGACGCCAAGTGAATAGTGCGAAAGAGGATGATTCAACACAACATACACCACAAGAATTATCTTATTTCATCATCCGATTAATAAGATAATTCTCCCCTCACCGACTTCTCTTTTTATTACTTAAAATAATTGGGTATTAATTGTTTAGCCTTCGTTAAAAATTAAATATCTAATTATTACGGTGGCAATAGGGAGTGTATTTCATGTCACATTTTAACACATGTTAGTAGCTCCCCTTATAATTCAATGGTTAGGGTCATATTCTTACGATAACTTACCCCCTATATTTTCCTCAGACTTAAAGCCATTAGTGATCAAGGAGAAATAAATGGATGTAAACAAAGAGGAAAATAAAGTCGGCCCGGGCGCCTATTTTGCGCTGGCCTTCGCAGCGGTCTTTTTTTCAGGATTACTCGGAGGGCAAGAGTGGTATGGCGTATTTGATTTCACCACGTTGAATGGTGCATTCGGTAAAGTCGTCAGTCGAGCCAGTCTCGAGGGTGACACACTGGTCACCGCAACCAGTGCTTTTCGCGGTACCGGCGGTAATGGTGCAATGGATGGTTTCCTATTCGCATTGGGGCTAATTCCTGCGGTGATGTTCGCCCTAGGCATGATCAATGTGCTGGAGCATTATGGCGCATTACGCGCGGCACGTAAGTTACTGACACCGATGCTGCGCCCGCTGTTAGGCCTCCCTGGCAATACTGGCCTTGCCATGATCGGCAGCCTGCAAAGTACCGATGTCGGTGCATCACTCACCCGCAACTTAGCGGATGAAGGCCAGATAACCGAAAAAGAGAAAGATGTTTTCGCCATGTTTCAGTTTTCAGCGGGCGCGATGATCACTAACTTTTTCTCCTCCGGTGCCATTCTCTTTACGCTAATTGCCGTTGACGGCACTGCCGCCGTACCGACCTCAATCGGTGCCTGCATTGTGGTGATGTTTACCATGAAAATCGTTGGGGCCAATATCTTGCGTCTCATTCTGAAATTTATCGACAAAGACGTATCCGTTAAAACCGATGCGAAAGGGGAAGCGTGATGAGCACTCCGAATTCCAATCCCGTTATCACCGATGTGTTTGTTGCCGGTGCCCGTAAAGGCTGGAATATTGCCACGTCGAGTACCCTGCCAAATGTCGTTATGGCGTTTATCATTATTAAAGCGCTGGAAATCACGGGGGCGTTAAAAGGGCTAGGCCTGATTTTCTCCCCGATAATGGGATTATTTGGGTTACCCGGTGAAGCGGCTGCGGTATTAATTGGCAGTTGGATGTCGATGGGAGGTGGCATTGGTGTTGCCATCGGCTTGTTTGATAAAGGCATTATTACCGGCGAACACTTGGCTATCCTCGCACCTGCCATTTATCTGATGGGTTCACAAGTGCAATATCTCGGTCGTATTTTGGGTGTGATCGGGACCAGTGGCAAGCGTATCCCTCTCATGATTGGTATTTCCGTACTTAATGCATTTTTAGCCATGTTGCTGATGCGAATTATTGTCTAGAACAGGATGTCATATGAATATTGAGCGCTATATCGAAGAATTGGCAACACTGGTGAATGTCGACTGTGGAACGCAGACGCTAGCAGGCGTCAAAACCGTTGCTGAACGCATGCAGGCATTGTGGAAACAAGAAGGCTGGAATACAGAACAGGTTTCTCTGGGCGATAAAGTGGGGCCAGGGCTGTTGGTCACGAATAAACCACAGGCAACCCATTTTGATGTTCTGCTCGTGGGTCATCTTGATACGGTATTTCCAGCAGGAACCGTCGCTGAGCGCCCGATGAGTCGAGATACCGAACGCCTTTATGGGCCGGGTGTCGCCGACATGAAAAGTGGATTGCTCAACATCTTATGGGCCATTCGCGAGCTTGATACTGCGGACAAGTCACGTCTTTCTATCGCCATCGCCATGAACCCAGATGAAGAAACCGGCTCGGTCTACTCCCATGAGTGGATTGGTGAACTGGCAAAACGCTCCCGTGTGGTGCTGGTTTGTGAAGCGGCACGTGCAGATGGTTCACTGGTCAAAGCCCGTAAAGGCATGGTGGGCTACCACCTTACCTTCGACGGTGTTGCCGCCCATGCCGGTAATGACCCTGAAAAAGGACGTTCCGCCGTCACCGCGCTGGCAAACGCTATCATCGCCATTAATGGGCTGACGGACCTCAGCCGTGGTACGACATTGAATGTTGGCGTCGTCCAAGGGGGAAGCGCCGCAAACGTGGTGGCTGACCGAGCCATTGCCGAGTTGGATGTTCGTTTCTGGGAAAACGAAGAGTATGACCGCATTAACGAGAGCATGAATAAATTGTGCGCGAAGGGTTTTCTCGATGGCGTGACCACCACATTAGAGCAAGTCACTCATAAGCCCGCGATGGCCGCGAGTGATGACACATCATCACTGATGTCGTTGGTTGAGGACGCGGGTAAAGCCGAGGGTATCCCGATTACCTGGCAGGCTGTCGGGGGTGGCAGCGATGCCAATCATACCGCCGCGCTGGGTATCCCAACGCTAGATGGTCTTGGCCCTATCGGGGCGGGGTTCCACAGCACAGCAGAATATCTGCAAATTGATTCTATTCTGCCGCGTATCCGGCTGCTGCGCCGCATCATTTCTATGTTGTAATTTTATGGGCATCAGCCGTGAAGCATAGGCTGATGCCCCTCTATCGATATATCCATATATCCACCCTCCCCCCCCCAGATTAGCGGATCGACTGCACCGATGGGCGCTCCGACGGCTCACGCCGTTACGGCCCATTCGGCACATTTCCCCGCTTATCAACTTATCAACTTATCAACTTATCAACTTATCAACCTAGTCATCAGTTTGATGACTTAATCCTCTCACCCTGCAACTGAGAAGCTACAGCGCATAAAATATCAGCGCGGCAATGCCACCAAAGAGGATCCATTTTATCAAATAGTAAATTCGGCGATTCCACGCTTTTAAGCGTTTACCCACCTTGCGCACTGCATAGATATATTTAAATATCCGGTTCACGCCACCGGTACGATCGCCCTCATCATTCGGTGCCGCGGCAGCACTCATTAAATTGCGCCCTAACCAATGATTCACCCATTGCGCCCAGCGGTAGCGCATCGGCCGCTCAATATCGCAAAACAGAATCAGTCTATTTTGGCCACTTTGGTTTTCAGCATAGTGAATATAAGTTTCATCAAACAACACCCCCTCGCCGTCTCGCCAACTGTAAGTGGTGCCATCAACATCGATAAAACAGCGATCATCGTTCGGGGTGATTAAGCCCAGATGGTAACGTAAGGAGCCAGCATAGGGGTCACGATGCCTAGGTAAACGGCTACCATCGGGTAATTCAGCAAACATGGCTGCTTTGATGGACGGTAGCTCACGCAACAATGAGGTGGTATGTGGGCAGAGTGTCATCGCCGAAGGATGGCTGTCTTCATACCATTTTAGGTAAAAACGCTTCCAGCCCGTTTTAAAGAAAGAATTAAAACCCGCATCATTATACTTATCCGATGCTTTTATTTGCTGGATCGCCATCAAGGCTTTGCCCTCCTCCCTGATTTTCTGCCAGTTATCACGCAGAATGGTCAGTTCAGGGAAAAGGTCTTGTTTTAAATAGGGCGTCGTAGGAACGCGAGAGAATAAGTACATAAACACATTAAGAGGAGAGACAAATGTCGAATGATCTGAAAGTTGCCGCCAAAATTTATACCGAACTTTCCCTCGAAAATGGACATAGGCAACACAGAGGATAAAAATAGTGAGCACAATATATTTCATGATTTCCTATCAAATAAATATGGCGGGTAGCAAAATATTTAGCTGATCTATTTTGAAATATCCAATTTTTAATCATGAAAATTGAGGGTAAAACGCCTAAGCAATAAAATTAATACGCGATAAAGGTTTGAATATCGTTGTCAGTTATCGTAAAACTGCCATCAAAACAACGGCCTGCCGGAAACTCATCACTCAAACCGCGCAAGAGCTGCAATTCAAAACGCCCCGAGTCTAACGAATAATCGGTGAGGTGCGCTTCAAGGAAATCAAAATAACGACCCAGTTGCGGATAAACCGCTTTAAATAAGCTCTCTTTCGCGGAAAAAGCCAATGTCAGTAAATGGTTGAACGGCAACGGGCCTTGCTGAAATTGGCGATACTCTTCTTCACTGAGGATGCCGGGCCACAAGTCTGCCGCCCTTTCAACCGGAATAAGTCCTTCAATATCCAACCCAATACCATGAGTGATACGGTTTTCCGTTAACGGCCCGACAGCGGGAGTGATCACCTGCGCGGCGCATAATGCACGTTGGCTATTGTGGCTGATACTGCCGATGAGGCCGGTTGGCCATTGTGGAGCGCGACCGGCTCCGTTTGTGAGCGGATAATCACGAATTTCCAGCATATTCAGAACTTGGCGAGCCACAAAACGACCCGCCAGATATTCCGCACGCCGTTTCGTCACGGCCTTGTGCAAGTTACCGGGAAAAGCGATGCCATAAACGGCAAACAGCTCATCCCGATACTCATTGACATCAAAATCGCATTTCGCCAACAGTCCGTGGAACTGTGGCTGACCATTCAAACCGCTAGCGGGTAGTGCGGCAAAGGTAAAGTTACGAATAAATACCGAGGTCACACATCATCCTAATCTTGTTGATTCATCGGCTCTTATAGTAGCTGCTAACCTTCGCGACCACAATATTAGACGCCTACCCACTAGCGTGAAGCCCTGTCAGTGCTCAGAACACATTAATACCACAGGCTCATGATTGGCCAACCGACGAGCAACAGCATGGTGATATAGAACACCCCCATGATCCCGCCCAACCGCCAGTAATCTTTCGATTTCACGTAACCGCAGCCATAGATAATCACACCAGGGCCGGTTGCGTACGGCGTTAGCACGCCCATGATCCCGATAGACAATACCAGCAGCATCGATAAATGCTCCATCGGTACACCGGTCAAGCCTTTACCGACCGCCAAAATCACTGGCAGCATAGTCGCGGTATGAGCCGATAAACTGGCAAACATATAGTGGGAGAAGTAGAACACCAGCACCAATGCCACCACGGTCATATTGGGTGAGAAACCATCCAAATGGGTACTCATGGTGTTAGCAAACCAATCAATGAAACCAGAGCGGGTCAGGCCATTCGCCATCACTACCAAGGTGGCCAAATTCACCAAGGTGTTCCACGCACTGGAGTATTTGGTGATGTCTTTCCATGACACGACATGCAAGGCTAACATCAGAGAAACGGCCAATAAGCCAACCGTGGTGGCATCAATAAACTTACCGCCAAACACCCATAAGCTCAGGCTCAGCAACACCAAACCGATCAGCGTCATCTCTTGGCGCGTCAGTGGCCCCATTTCTGCCAATGCTGTTTGCGCCCAAGCCGCCACTTCATTACTTTTGGTCACGCCAGGCTTATACAGTACATAAGAGAGCCAAGGTGCAACGATCAGCAAAATTAAGCCCACCGGCAGGAAGGCCAAGAACCACTGCATCCAACCGATATGCACACCGGCAATTTTGCTGACAAACTCAATCCCCAGCACGTTAGGAGCGGCGCCGGTGACAAACATGGAAGAACTAATACTGGTCCCGATCACCATCATCCACATCAAATAGCCCCCGATGCGTCGTGATGAAGGGTCATTAGGGAATGAATCAAACAGCGGCGGCAAGTTTTTAACCACAGGGAACACAGTGCCACCGGTACGGGCGGTATTCGATGGCGTAAAGGGTGCCAACAGAATATCGATGATGACAATCGCGTAGCCCAGCGTCAGCGTGCGTTTGCCCATAAACTTCACCATGAACAAGGCGATACGGCGGCCCAGTCCTGTGGCTTCGTAGCCGAGAGCAAAAATGAACGCGCCGAATACCAGCCAGACAGTGGTACTCGAGAACCCTGCCAACCCCCATTTCAGTGACTCTTTGCCGCCATTAAAGCTCGCATCGGCCACTTCAGCAGCACTGAACAGCACCCAGTCAGAACTGAGCACGCAAATTGTCACGGCAATAAAACTTATCGCGGTGGCAGGGATGGGTTCTAAAATCATACCCACAATCATGGCAACAAAAATCGCGAAATAGCGCCAAGCTTGAGGCGGCATACCTTCTGGGGTCGGGATAAGTAGCAGAACGGCCAACACCACAAAGGGCGCGAGCGCTTTCCATAATTTCTCTTGCGACTTCGACATAAAGAGACTCCTATAACACCGTTATTATTTTTTGTGTGAGGGATGGTGAGGGAACTGCGCCAGCAACCAGGTCAAGATCAGCAGATCAGCACTGCCGCCGGGGCTCAGGTTGCGAGCGATACATTGGGCGTCAAACTCCCGCACTCGCCTCTGGCTGAGTGGGCAACCCATCCCTGCCGATGAGTGTGAAGTCAGAATGTCTGTCGCCTGTTGTTGTAGCCATTGCAGCCCCGCGATACCGCCACGCGAAACCACATTGGTATCGCGGTTGACCGACATCAAAACCAGCAAGGTGTGCAATAAGGCGTGTTCAGGTTGCGTACCTTCAGCGATTAACCGCCGGTACACCGGTAAGGCATGGGTCAATACGGTGGCGAAACCTGATTCTGCCTCGCCACGGGCACCCGTTAGTCCATGCTGATAGAACAGACGTTGGCCTGCCGTTTGCTGCGGGTTGGTTTGGCACAGTTCGCGTTGCGTTAACCCACTACACAAATGCGCCACTTCCTGACAAACAGCCTCAGCATCAATCTGTTCAGCGCGGGCTTTCAGCCGCCCCAGTGCACAGCAGATCAATCCCAATGAGAAAACACTGCCCTTATGGGTATTCACGCCGCCAGTGGCACGAAACATGCTGTTTTCACATGCCAACCCCAGTGGCCTTAAGTTGTTCAGTGCTGCCTGCCCGCACAAATGGTGATGATTGATACCTTGTTCGATAAAACGCGGTAGCCACGGCGCTATTGCATCGGCGCTGTAATAGAAATCGATCAGTGCCATATCCTGATGTGCGCCGCAGTTGTTGCGATCGACCAACCCGGGTTTCGGCGTCAGATTCACCTCGGTCAACATGGCTCGATAAGCCAGACCGCCCCAGTGTCTGGCAAAATCGGCCGCGCTATTTGCCTCCCCCACCGGCAACGCCGTGAAGGAGAGCCACTCATCAGTGCGTTGCAGTTGTGGCATTGAGCATCAACTCCATCTGAGCCAATAATTCATCAATGCTGTGAGTTTGCGCCCGCCCGCAAACATTGGCGGGACGGTGGCACAGCAAGCAGCGGCGAGGTGGTAAACCCACGTCACTGCGCGATAGGATCTGACCGGAGGCATCCAGCACATCGATATCCCATAACCGACCTTGCGGGTGCTTTAACTCCAGTAACAGCGCCGCGTCTTTCACCTGTTCCGCCGGTAGATCAACCGCAATCAAACCTTCGCAACCGGTCGGCAGTGGGAACACTTCTTGCTGCAATACCGGCCAGTGCTGCTGTTGGCTTAGCGTCATAATGGCTTGCCATGCCAACGCAAACAGTTTGCGCGTCAAGGGGTTATCTTTCACCGCGCCGGGGGCCACTAAAGTGAGCGAAATCAAGCTCACTTGATGGCGCGCCAACCAAGCTTGTTGCCGATGCTGGCGTGACTCTCGACTGGTGAGCAATTCCGGCAAACTGATCGGCCGATTAGCCGCTAATGCAGGAGAAAGTATGTTCATGGCTTATTCCTGTATCTGATGCACAACATCAATCACGGAACCGTCGCGGTAACGCACCACCGCGACCACGCGATCAGTAAATTGGATTGGCTGCGGCACGCCGGTTAAAACAAGCGCGCGCTCATAGAGCCATTCGATAGTCACAACCGGCAAACCGGCTTGCTGCAAGCGTTCAGCCAATTCAGGCCGAGCCGGATTGACGGCAATACCATGATCGGTCACTAAAATATCGACACTGGAACCAGGGGTGACACAGGTGGTCACTTGGCTCACTAATGTTGGAATACGCCCGCGAACCAACGGGGCGACAATGATAGACAGACGTGCCGCCACCGCCGTATCACAGTGGCCGCCGGATGCACCGCGTAAAACACCATCCGATCCGGTCAGCACATTGACGTTAAAACGGGTGTCGATTTCCAACGCACTGAGGACCACCACATCGAGCCTGTCGACGGATGCCCCTTTTGAGCTGAAATTGGCGTATTGGTTAGCACTGATTTCAATATGATTGGGGTTTCGCGCCAGTGAAGACGCGGCCTGCCGGTCAAAACTTTGCACATCCAGCAGCTTAGTGATCAGCCCTTTTTCGTGCAGTTCCACCATCGTGGAAGTGATGCCACCCAGCGCAAATGCAGCGGTGATATTGCGCCGCAACATTTTGTCTTCCAGAAAACGTGTGACGGCCAGCGAAGCGCCACCGGTGCCGGTTTGCAGCGAGAATCCATCAACGAAATACCCTGAGCCAGCGATGACTTCCGCCGCACGGCGAGCAATCAGTAACTCACGAGGGTTTGAGGTCATTCGGGTGGTATCAGCGCCAATCTTGTCGGCATCCCCGACCTTTTCAACCTGCACAATCAGATCGACTTGATCCTGCGTAATACTGGCGGGGTGATGGGGGTAAGCCACCAGCGCTTCGGTCAACAACACCACACAATCGGCATATTCGGCATCCACTCTGGCGTAGCCCAGCGAACCACAGCAGGCATTGCCGCTAAAACCGTTGGTATTGCCGAACTCATCGCAGGCAGGTACCCCGATAAACGCCACATCAATGGTCAGTTCACCGGATTCAATCAGGTTAACCCGCCCACCGTGAGAGTGAACTTGTACCGGTTTGCCCAATAATCCGCGTGAAACTTCTTCTGCTAGCGGGCCACGCATCCCTGAGGTGTAGATCTCGCTCACCACGCCATTGCGGATATGCTCGACTAGCGGCGAATGGCAATCGCTCAAAGAGCTAGAAGCCAAGCGAAGATTTTTGAATCCCATGGCGGCGATGGTTGCCATCACCAAGTTCAGCGTTAAATCACCGGCGCGGAATGCATGGTGGAAAGAGATGGTCATGCCATCTTGCAAGCCTGAACGACGAATCGCTTTTTCTAATGAATCGCAAATTTTAATGTCACGGGGCTTTTGCGCCTGCAAATTGGCTTTCGAGGCATTTTGGTACGCCTGATACGCAGGGCCGTTGTCTTGACGGTGACTGAAGTTTTCTACTCGTTGTTGCCTATTCATTTTTTATTCCTCACGCAAACCGCTAACCGCACGTTGCAAAACCAACCGCGCCCGTTCAATCACGGGGCTATCTACCATCTTGCCGTTCAAAGAGACGACTCCGCGCCCTTCGGCTTCCGCAGCCGCGGCGGCATCCACCACCGCCTGAGCATGGCGAACTTCTTTTTCGGTCGGGGCATAGAGGTTGTGTAACAGTTCGATTTGACGTGGATTAATCAGCGACTTGCCATCGAATCCCAGTTGTTTGATCAGTGCGGCTTCGCGCAAGAAACCGGCTTCGTTGTTGGCATCGGAATAAACGGTGTCGAAGGCTTGAATACCGACGGCGCGGGCAGCCTGCAAAATAGAACAACGGGCAAACAGCAGTTCAATCCCTTCTGGTGAGCGCTCAGTACGCAAATTGCGCACATAGTCCTCAGCCCCCAATGCAATCCCCATCAGGCGTTCAGAGGCTTGTGCAATCGCCAGTGCTTGCGTGATCCCTTGCGCGGATTCAATCGCTGCCAGTAGACCTGTGCTCCCCACTTCGCGGCCACATTCAGACTCGATACGGCTGATTTCTCGTGCCATATCCTCAACATCTTTCGCGTTATCGGTTTTGGGTAAGCGAACGATATCTGCGCCACCGCGCACCACCGCTTCCAAATCTGCCAGACCATAAGCTGAGTCCAACGCATTGACGCGCACAATGGTTTCTACATCTTGGTAAAGCGGGTGTTGTAAGGCGTGATAAACCAAACGACGAGCAGCATCTTTTTCGCGCAGAATAACCGAGTCTTCCAAGTCAAACATCAACGCATCCGCCTGATAAATAAAGGCGTTACTCACCATCGCCGCGTTAGCACCGGGGACGAACAACATGCTGCGGCGCATTCTATTTTTCATTTCAATTTTCATGACTGCGCTCTCCATGGCAGAATTTTTTCATCGCAGGCTCTGAGCAAGGCGGTTTCAAGACGTGCCTGCAAAACGCAATCCAGTGCGCCTTTATCATCAATAATCAGTTGCCCCCCAGTCACCTGATGCTGTTCCAGCAACGCCAGTACGCTATAGCGAATGGCTTCACCAAATTGCTTATCCACACTGCTGTGAATTTGCAGGTCTATTTCGGGCGGATTTAGCGGTGCAATGCGCACCATAACGTCGCTCGACTCCAGTGTTCCGGCGACGGCCTCTCTGATAATTTTCATGTTTCACCTGATTAACTTGTCTTCAAATTCAGTGACGGCGGACTGACGAATCAGTCCCTATCTTTTCGCCCTGCTTTATCGGCTTTTGTCAGTCGACTAAAACAGGGCTGGATTCTTTTCCGGCGGGGCATTCTTTGCGGATGGGGCTTTTTTTTCTGCGCTAGCGGTTTTTTGCGCCCGTTGCGCCAACAATCGCTGCAAGTAGTGGCAGGTCGCCGGTGGGACTAATTTGCGAATGGTGTCCGCATCCCCCTGCGCTAAGAGCTTGCGCACCCAAGAGGCGGAAATAGCGGTGTTGTGATATTTAAGGCGCTCAATTTCCACCAAGGAAATTGGGGGGGATGGTAATGACGGCATTTCCAGCCAGTAGCCCATGTCATGGTTATATTTGGCGGTCACGGTACAAAATGGCTCTGTGCCGACAAACCGGTGAGTCACGCCTAACGCAGGTGCTAAATATTGGCGGAATATTTTCAGGTCGATCTCGGTGTAACAGTCATCGGCGACACCTTGATCTTTAATGAAATAACACGGGAATGTGGCTCGGGAGATCATATATTCCGAACCGGGGTGCACCGTAAGATTGGCGATATCTTGAGTGCCGCTGAGCACTAATTGCAGCCTGTCTTCATAAGGAAAACGGGAATTATCTTCTTTCACCAAAAATAGGTGTAACCAATCACATTGCGCTGCCGCCTGACGGACTAAATATTGATGTCCACGGGTGAAGGGGTTGGCATTCATCACAATGCTGCCAATTTTCTGCCCAGGCTGGCGTAGCTGGCTTAACTGTTTCGCATAGCGCTGCAAACGGCAGGCGCTATTTTCCATTAGCACCACAATACCGGGCACATCCGCGATAGGATAAAAGCCACAGTTTTTAAATAAACTTCCGTTTTTAGTTTTGGTATAGATAAAAGATGGCTATGGTGCCGTTCATACGCCAAGTTGACTAACTCCGTTGCCAGTGTCAGCGCTAAGCCTTCGCCCCTGACCTCCTCGCTGATGGCAACGCACTTGATAATGTTGCCCGCAATACCACCACAGGCCACCAGCTTTTCATTTCGGCTTACGGTAATAAACACATCAACAGTGGTATCTATATTCAGATCATTAGCCCGTAAGAAACGTGTTATTTCTGCAATCTGTTGATGGTCTGAACGATTAATTCGACTGAATACCGCATCCATAATTAGCTCTCTGCTCTAACGTTTACATAACAAATAAAAAACAAGTAAAAATCGGAAAATAAATAACGAGTCGCTACAGGACGAAAATAAATATTTCACATAAGATCAACATGATAAAATATCTTTTCGCCATTTATTTTTAATTGAGATTAATTGACGAACACATGCTAAACATAAAAATAGCCGGATTAATTGACCTATTTCACATATAAGAGAGTAAATAAAAGTTATTTAATGGTTTTAATTATCTTAATTATTTATATATATTTTTATTTCTCTTAGCTATTTAATTATTAGCTAAATTGACTTATGTTAGCGCCAGTCCCTATGGTCACTATGTTAATTAAGGTGAGTAATGTGTCGAGTCATTCCCCAGCAGATAATTTAAGTTGGCGCGACCAAATATGGAGCCGGTTGAAAAATATGGCCTTCCCGCTGCGTATTTTTCTCCTGCTATTAACCGTCTCGATTCTGCTTATCGGTGCATTAGATCGTTTTCTCAGTCACAACTTTGAGCAATATCTGTTGGATCAAGTCAGTAAGACAGCGATGAATCAGGCCAAAATTATTGCCTCAATGGACTCAGTGGTGAATGCCGTTAAACATCGCGATAAAGATCAATTGGCACAAATTGTTGGCCGGCTGGGCAGTACTTCCGATCTGGATTATCTGGTCATTGGTGATACCCAATCCATTCGCCTTTATCATCCAAATCCCAAGATGATTGGCTACCCGATGCAATGGACCAAGCCTGGTGCGTTAGAAAGGGGCGAGAGTTACATTATTTTTGGTAAGGGCTCGATGGGCGAAGCCATGCGGGCGAAAACCCCTATCCGTGATGAGCAAGGGAAAATCATCGGGGTGGTTTCTCTCGGCTATTTGATCAGTAAAATTGATCATTGGCGGTTAATTTACCTGCTCCCCCTCACCCACTCATTTATTCTCGTGCTCATTGTCTTGCTGCTGTTGTCATGGCTTTTTGCCCATCATATTCGTCGCCAAATGATGGGGATGGAACCCAAAGAAATTGCCCGCGTGTTGCGCCAACAAGAAGCATTATTCGGTGCTGTCTTTGAAGGACTGCTGGCGGTTGATCCTGCGGGGAAGATCACTGCAATCAATCAAAATGCGCGTAAGATGTTAGGGATCTCCGCCACGCCACAGCAATTGATTGGTTGTTCCGTCAGCGAGGTTGTCTCTCCTGACCATTTCTTCCTCGATCACACCGGTGATAACCGTCAGGATGAGCTTTGTACCTTCAATGGCTTGAATACGATTGCCAACCGCGCCGGTATTTGGTCTGAAGAGGGGGTGTTTCAAGGTTGGGTGGTAAGTTTCCGTAGTCAGGATGATATTCATACGCTCAGTGCTCAACTCAGCCAGATTCAGCAGTATGTTGAGAATCTGCGCACCGTGCGCCATGAGCATCTGAATTGGATGTCAACCATGAGCGGACTGCTACAGATGAAAGAATTTGATCGGGCGTTGGAGATGGTGAAAACCGAATCGTCATCTCATCAAGCCTTAATTGATATGTTACGTACCGCCTTCGATAACCGGCAAATTGCCGCGCTACTCTTTGGCAAATACCACCGTGCTAAGGAGTTAGGGCTGAGTTTGAACTTTGTTACCGGTTGTCAATTAGGCACTCTGCCAGCCAACGTGGGTGAGAATGAACTGGCCGCGATTATGGGGAATTTATTGGATAACGCCTTTGAAGCCAGTTTGAAAAATCCGAACAGTGATAAGCAGGTGGACATTTACCTGTCTGATGAAGGTCATGATTTGATTTTAGAAGTGGCTGACCATGGCTGTGGCATTGACCCACAATTGCAAGATAGCCTGTTTGAACGGGGTGTTAGCTCGAAAAACTCAGATGAACACGGTATCGGCCTGTATCTCGTCGCGACCTATGTTCAACAAAGTGGCGGCACCATCACGATAGAAGAAAATCCGCCATGCGGCACCTTATTTACAGTCTTTATTCCAAAGACGCATTGATCTCAAAGACGGGGAGATCCCATGGAATGGCTTAATATTTTAGTGGTAGAAGACGAAACACCACTGGCAGAGATGCATGCAGAATTTATCAAACAAAGCAGCTATTGCCATGAAGTCTGGCTCGCCGGTAACTTGCAGCAAGCCCGCAGTATGGTGGCTCGCTTTAAGCCTGATTTAATTCTGCTCGATAACTATCTGCCTGATGGCAATGGATTAGAGCTGTTACGTGAAATGACCTTACAGGGTTTCACGGGGGGGATTATTTTTGTCACCGCAGCCAGCGACAGTGAAACCGTTTCTGAAGCGATTCGTTACGGGGTGTTTGATTATCTGATTAAGCCGGTGGCCTACGAACGGCTGGAGCAATCATTAGCACGCTACAGCCATCGCCATCAGGTTTTGCAGGATGGCACCAAGGTTAATCAGCGCCAGATAGATGAGATGTACAACACTTATGCTCGTGGTGAGCAAAAAGTGGCGCTGCCATTGGGGATCGATCAACTGACGCTGGATAAAATTCAAACGTTATTCAGTGATAGTGCTGCCGAGTATACCGCTGAAAATGTTGCTCAAGCGCTCGGGCTAAGCCGTACTACGGCTCGGCGTTACTTAGAGTTCTGCGCCGCTAATCAAGCGCTGCAAGCAGAAATCATTTATGGCAAGGTCGGCCGCCCTCAACGGATTTATCGTAGCCGAAAACAAGCTTAATTTGAGATAGCTGACAATGTGCCCGTTGCGGGGAGGGCAAGCCGATCGCGTCATCGGTGTTCGTCAGCAGTCTGTTAATCTCCGTCATGCGCCTCTTCACCGGTGGCGCATCATTTTTCAACAATAACTGACGATATCCTCATCAGATTTTTCTCGCACCTGTTACGCCTCCAACATTTATCTGCAAATCTACCCTTATGGCATGTTTGTATTGGCCGATACCCCGAGTAAACGCTTATGCCGGCAGCTTAAAATAGGGCTGCCCGCCTTTTTACCGGATATCAGCTCACCCTTTACTGAGCAAATTCTGTGCTAAAAACTAAAAATCTCAATAAGTTGCACAAACTCTAAGCAAACGATCCGATTTTGCTGTTTCCCCTTTGACATGTCCCAGATACCTCGCTATTATTCGCCCCGTTCACACGATTCCTCTGTAGTTCAGTCGGTAGAACGGCGGACTGTTAATCCGTATGTCACTGGTTCGAGTCCAGTCAGAGGAGCCAAATTAGAGAATCCCGCTTAAGGAAACTTAAGCGGGATTTTTGCTTTGTCGATGGCCTGAAAGGCAACGAAAAGTAGACGTCAACCACTAAAAATGGTCAGCAAGAGTGATAGTTACCGAAATACCGCGATTAGGCCGCAACTTTATTATTCTCAATTCCAATGTGTTGAATCTGTAACATCGCAACCAAGTCGACGCCTATCTCTATGATATTTATGCCCGAATATGAAAGAGGTGAGTCTATAGAGATTTCCTGCACCTCGGCTTAAAAAATCGTTTATATTTACATTTAGAATTATAAATTAACTGTTCACTGTCTAATTTACTGAGTGGCCCATTTTTATTACATTAAAAAAAATCCCAATTCGTTTATAATCAATTTACTACATAGCCATACGCTATTGGGCTGATTAGAGCCAGTAACCTATGCATGAGCAAGAATCTTTTCTTGATAATCTATAATTACAGATTAAAATCACCGAAATAGTACTTTGGGCATCGACAATAGTGGTTCATGTTTATCTCATCTTGGGTAATCATTTGAAGTCATTCGGTGCAAGTGAAAAGTAGTGAAATACCCCTGCTAATCCCAAGATATAACGGTGTACGGAGAAAACATGACAAAATCAGTGATGATAGTTGATGATCACCCAGCTATTCGTGTAGCCATTCGCGCACTGCTATCACAAAGCAATGAATTTTCAACAATTTATGAATCAGTCGATGGTAGTGAAGCTCTTGAACTATTAAAAAACAACCCCGTTGATTTAGTTATCATTGATATTGAATTACCCAATTTCGATGGTTTTTCATTACTAAAAAAACTGCAACAACGTGGTTTTACGGGTAAGTCCTTATTTTTGTCAGCCAAAAATGAGCAAGTTTTTGCCGTGCGCGCATTACAGGCGGGTGCCAACGGATTTATCAGTAAAAATAAAGATATTAGCGAAATTCTTTTTGCGGCACAGAACGTATTACGTGGGTATTCATTCTTTCCATCTGAAGCATTAACCCAATTAGCAGGCCAGCCTTCTAGCCATGATCCTGTCAATCGGGCTCGTTTGTTATCAGAACGCGAAATTAATGTTTTACGTTATCTGGTGAATGGCCTATCTAATAAACAAATTGCCGACGAAATGTTTATCAGTAACAAAACTGTCAGCACCTATAAGACACGAATCCTGACCAAGTTAGGGCTAAGTTCTGTCATTGAGCTCGCTGATTATGCACATACCCATAACTTGGTGTAGCTCAGCTTGGTTTGGCCTGCGGCGAATCAAGTTATTTCTGCGTAGTTGGTTTTCCTTACGTATTTTATTGTGCTGTCTGCTATTCCTTAGCGGGCAGCTTCATGCGGCTGTAACGGCTGGGCGACAAGGATGTGACACAGGCCAGCCCCTAACGATACATAGCATCGCCAATAGTTATAGTGAAGACTTATTACTGACCCCTTCTACCGATCCACGCCAGTCAAGTCGCCGCACAGTGAAAGTGGGTGTCGTCGTTGATGCCAACACCCCCTTCGTCGTTAACCGCGATGATAATTCCATTGAAGGAATTGTTGCCGACTATCTGAAAATCATGAGCGATGCGAGCCAGCTATCGTTTGAGATGATTGGCTATTGTGATTACGGATTAGTTTTGAATGCTCTCGAGAATGGTCAGATTGATTTAATGGCTGGGACCCCCATGCCTGCTCAACCTGGGCTGATCGCTTCCCATGCTTTCTTTACTAACCGGCATGTCGAAGTTCGCAGTAAGAATTGGGATCCAACCAAGCGTACCCATCCAGAAACGGTGGCTATCGTTAATAATGAACCCCTTTCACCTGAATTTTTATTTAATTACCATGCTGACAAAATTGTCGCCTATCCTAACCAATTACAAGGGCTGCTCGCTGTCGCTTATGGTAATGCCGACGTCTTCGTCTCGAATGCCACATCTGCCAACTATTTGATTGACCAATTACAGTTGCTAACGTTGCAGATTCGCAACTTTGCCCCTTACCACCCTGCCCCCTATACTTTTCTCGCGCGGGAAAGTAATAAAAAACTGATTGAATATATTAATCAGATTATCGAACTGTTACCGACTCGAGCGACCGGTGATATTCAGCAGCGTTGGTTTGGCAGCAAGCCCCATTACAACATTGACGCTCAGTTGCTGTTGACTGAGCAAGAGGTGAGCTGGATTCAGAGCCACCCAGTCGTCACTTACGTTGCCCCACTTGATCTCGCACCACTGATCTTCCGTGACCGTCAAACAGGATTAATGGCGGGTTTCTCCATTGATTTAATCGATATTATTGCACGTCGAACCGGCCTTAAATTTGAGCCAATTTACACCAAAGATTCGGCTGAAGGTGTTCGTGATTTTATCGCCGGTAAAATCGATATGTTGCCGATTGTCGCCGTACGCAACGGCCAATATGGCAATAATCTTTATTCATCACCTGTCGCCCAGTCCCTATGGGGCATACTGACCCGTGAAGACCGCATTGACATCAATAATGTGGCAGACCTGGCTGGGAAGCGGGTTGGCATACAATCAGGAAGTGCCTCCAACAGTATTGTGGGTAATCCTCTTTTAGCCCAGAAGATAACCTTTGTCGAAGCTCCCGATACGATGACCTTGGTACGTTGGTTACAGCAGGGAAAAGTAGACGCTATCGTCAAAAATATGATGACAGCTAACTATTTATCAGCACAAAATTTTAACCCTAAAATCAAAACCGTTGCAGTGGCCGGTGAAGAACCACTGATGATGGCATTTGGTATCAATCCCAAATTACCCGAATTAAAAGCCATCGTTGATAAAGTCATTGAGTCTATTCCGCCTGAAGAACTCGACAATCTGCTCAGCGAATGGAGCACATTCAAACCTAACCCGGTGAGTTTTGATAACGATAACTTAGATAACGAATTACTGATGCTAGCACTGAAAATTAGCTCAGGGCTGTTACTTATCTTTGGTTTATATCTTTGCTATTTGGTGTTCAATAAGCGCCGTCAAGCTAAGCTGTTACACACCCGTTTACTGCAACAAGAATCTATCATTAATGCCTTGCCCTTCGCCGTATTTATTCGCACGGCCCAAGGGGAACTCGCCGTACATAACAGCCACTTTGCGGCTGCGCATCAAGATAAGCTCAATGACATGCTCAATCAGAACAATGAGCAAGCCCACTGGCCGATGACGAACCAACTCGATCGCGAGATAGATAAATACTGCCAAAATGTTTTGTTGGATAGAAGACCAGAAATGGTCGATTTATCCTTGGAAATTAATGAAGAACTACGGGATATCTTCCTGTGGATTATTCCGCTGGATAACGCGGAACGTAGTTTGCTGGGTGGCTGGTTAGACATTAGTCAGCGTAAAACGGTAGAACGTGAGTTGGAAGCCGCGCGCGTCGAAGCCGACAGTGCTAATCGAACCAAGAGTACTTTTCTGGCAACCATCAGCCATGAATTGCGCACGCCAATGTATGCCATTATGGGCTTACTGGAGTTAGAAATTCGCAGTGAGAAACCGGTCGAAAAAGATACATTGGTCACCGTATCTAAGACTGCGCAATCATTGATGCTGCTATTAGATGACATTATTGACTCAGCCAAAATTGAAGCCGGCCAACTGAGCGTTCATCCCGCAGTGGTTGATTTCCGTCAAGAAATAGAACGGATGTTCACACTCTATCAGCCTATCGCCGATCAACGTGGGCTACGATTCTCTGCTTGGGTGGATGAACAAATCCCGCCACTGCTGATGGTTGATATGTTGAGAGTCCGACAGGTGATGGGTAATTTACTGGGCAACGCGCTGAAGTTTACTGAACAAGGCGGTGTCTCTGTCGATGTCACTTGGGAGCCGACGGACGGTAAACAGGGCGTCATGAATATCGATATTACGGATACGGGTATCGGCATTTCTTTGGCTGCACAGGCAAACCTGTTCCAGCCGTTTAGTCAGGCGAACGAAGGTAAATCACCGCGCTTCGGTGGATCAGGATTGGGGCTTTGGATATGCCACCAGTTGATCCATAAGATGGGTGGACAAATTATTTTAGAAAGTCAGTTAGGTAAAGGCACGAGCCTATTTATTACCTTGCCGCTGGAAATTGCCACTGAGGATGACTTACCACAAGATACGAATATTCTGCATGCTGATGAAAAACAGCTCACGCAGCTAAAGAACTTACGTGTTTTGGTGGTGGATGATTTGCCAGCTAATCGTCAATTGCTCCAGCAACAGCTCGCCTTTATCGGTATCGAGCAGATCATGAGCGCAGAGAATGGTGCGGAAGCTTGGCAAATATTGCAGCATTATAGTTTTGACTTGGTCATCACCGATTACAATATGCCACTGATGAATGGCTACGAACTGGCTTCGCATATTCGTAATAGCCCCACCATCAAAGATATGGTCATCATTGGCTGCACAGCAGATGCTCGTGAAGAGAGCGCTGGCCGCTGTGCTGATTCTGGCATGAATGATTGCATGACTAAACCGATCACCATCGATACCTTACGGACGGTTCTGCTGCGTCAAGAGATTATCTCTGACAGTGGCGAAAGTGGCCGCCCTATCGCGAATGCTCAGAACGTGAAATTGAAAAACAGCGCAACACCGAGATTGTCACAATCCCCTGTTGGGGCAGCGAGAGAAAAATTAAATTCGCTCTCGGGTGGAAATACTGAGGTAGGGTTGCAGTTAGTACAATCGTTGCTAGAAAGTCATTTACAAGATACGGAAGCAATGACACAGCACTACAACAAGTTGGTCGCAAGTGATAGCACTTCAGCCCCCGCAGATATTTATGAAGAGATGGCCCGTTTGGTGCACAGGATTAAGGGCAGTGTGCAACTGATCGACGCGCATACTCTGGTAGAGAGTTGTATTGAGCTTGAGCCGCTGCTACTGGCTCATGATAAGGCTAAGGTTATTACTCATAAAGCCAATTATCTGAGATTGTTAAACGAGGCTAATCTGCTATTAACCCAGTTAGTTTCCTACTACACAGAAATAGGTAGTGACAATACTGTAAAATAGAAATTAAAAATCACTCGCGACTAAAAAACCCGTCAAAACCGCTGGCGGGTTTTTTATTCCATCCCCGCTAATAATCAAGTTTTCGATAGAATAATAATGATATCGTCGCAAAAACCACTCATTATAGTAAGTTGATATTTAAAGACTTAATTATTATTCTAATTTTAACCAGATCTCTTCCTACATGTTTTGTAGGATATTTCAGATGCAAAACAAGGACGTCTCTCATTCTACTGAACTTCATTTCCCTCTACACTGGGCCGGCACAGAAATTGAATAACAAAATCTGAAAAATGAATCATCTTATTCAACTTAATGATCGCTCATTCTGCTGAATGCTAAAGATTTTCGTTCACTAAAAATATAAATGATAAATCTAAGTAGGTATTACATGGGAAAAACTCTAGTCACATTGGCGCTACTTACCCTACCGAGTATGGCGTTAGCTGCGACCTCTAATAATACCATTAAGTTTCAAGGTGAAGTCGCTGAACAAACTTGCATGGTTGATATTAACGGCACCGCTAACACTCCCGTTGTTCTGTTACCCACAGTCTCCACAAGCAACCTAAATCAAGTGAATGCTGTGGCGGGTAAAACCAATTTCACGATTAACCTCACCGGCTGCAATATTGCCATCCAAGACACCAAAATCAGTTCGGTTTTTCAAGGAATGAACGTGACAAGTGGTGGCAACTTGGGGAACGTCGGTACAGCACTCAATGTTGCAATTCAATTGCTTGATACTAATGGCGCACCGATTCGTATGTCTGGGGGCAGCGTTGAAGTCCCCGGCATTACGCTGGTCGCAGGTGCAACATCCGCATCACAAGATTTAGCAGCACAATACATTACGGAAGAAGGTCGTGCGACGGCAGGGAGTGTCATTGCTTCAGCTCAATATGCCATCACCTACCCCTGACTACTCATGAAATGAGTTTATTTCATGAGTATGTTGGCCAACCGGTAACGGAGCCTAAATAAACCAGAGCAAAGCAAGGATATATAAGCATTATGACACTGACTGCCCACAAAATAATCGCCTGCTCGTTGTTGCTGCTTAGCGGCGTACCCTTATGGACCAAAGCCAGTGTTGTCATGACAGGGACTCGTATCATTTATCCTGAAGGCACTCGGGAAAAAGTATTACAACTGAGTAATAAAGATAGCCATCCTAATTTAGTTCAATTATGGATGGATGATGGAAGCAATCAATCTTCACCATCAAAAAGCGATGTTCCCTTCACGTTGACACCACAGATATTTCGTATGGAACCTCAAAGTGGGCAAGTCGTCCGACTGTCATACATTGAGCGTAATTTACCTAAAGATCGTGAATCCGTGTTCTATCTTAACTTTTTGCAGATCCCTGCGTTAAAAGCCGATACCCAAACTGATAATAAGCTGGTTTTGATCGTGAATAACCGGCTCAAAGTATTTTATCGCCCTGCGGCTTTAAAAGAAAATGTCGATACATTGGGTGAAAAAGTCCAAGTGACATTGGATAGCACTGACGGTAATAAAATTAAAGTACAGAACCCAACGGCTTATTATATCAGTCTTCGTGATGCCAAACTGGTGAGCGAGGGAAAAACCATTTCGTTTGCCACAAGTGAAATGTTCCCGCCTAACTCGACCACTGATTTAGCGCTCCCTGATGGGGTCAAAGCCAAGAAAGGTGAGCAACTGACATTCAATGTGGTTAATGATTATGGCACGAATATCCCAAGCCATTATCTTTTGTAATTGGCCCGAGAATGATAAGCCAGCCCCCCCCTAAGGCCCAGGGATAATCCGTGAGGTTTTCCCCCTGGCTTCCCTGCTTGCTAGCGCATGGCTTGTTAGTCAGTCATAGTTTGTCAGCCGCAGATGAGCATAATCAAGACGAATACGTGTTTGAGGATGCGCTATTACGTGGTTCATCGCTCGGTTTAGGTTCGATCGCTCGGTTTAACAAAAAAAATAGTTTTGAAGCTGGCAATTATCAGGTCGATCTTTATATGAACAACAAATTTGTTGATCGTATCGAGATTATGTTTATCGAGAAAGGTGACGATGTTGTTCCTTGCTTGTCCGGTGCACAGTTACTCCAAGCGGGTGTGGAAGAGACGGCATTAAAAAAAGCCGATATGGAAGACAACTGCATCGATTTCAAAGCGATTCTGCCTGCCAGCAATTATCAATTTGATTACGCCAAATTACGTTTTGATCTCTCGGTTCCGCAATTATTCGTGAAAAAAATGCCACGTGGCTATGTCGACCCACGCAATCTCACTTACGGCGATACCATTGGTTTCAGTAATTACAACTTCAACCAATATCACGTGGGCTATAATAAAGATGGTATAAAGCGCGCCACAGATTCAAGTTACCTCAGCTTAACCAATGGCCTCAATGCCGGTATGTGGCGTTTTCGCCAGCAAGGTTCTCTGCGTTATGACCAGAATCGAGGAGCCGACTGGACCTCAAATCGACTGTACAGCCAACGTGCACTTCCCGCTATTGGCAGTGAAGCTACTATTGGCCAGACATTCAGTAGCGGTCAGTTCTTCTCTAGCATGGGGTTCACCGGCATTGCGCTCTCAACGGATGATCGCATGCTGCCTGAATCGCAGCGTGGCTATGCGCCCATTGTGCGCGGTATCGCCCGAACCAACGCCAAGGTGACGGTTTATCAAAATAGTCGGCCCATCTATCAAAGTACCGTCTCGGCGGGGCCATTTGAATTTGATGACCTGTCCGCCACCAATTTTGGTGGTGACCTGACCGTAGAAATTCAAGAGGCCGATGGCAGCTTGAGTACTTTTCAAGTGCCGTTCTCCTCAGTACCTGAGTCATTGCGCCCTGGCTATTCGCGCTACGGTTTTGCGGCGGGCCAAGTTCGTGATGTGGGCGATCACGAGGTATTCGGTGAGCTGACCTATCAACGTGGTGTCAGTAATGCCATTACGGCGAACACCGGTCTACGTCTGGCATCAGGCTATCAAGCCATCATGCTAGGTGGCGTTTTTACCCACTATATTGGAGCCTTGGGGCTAGATACCACTTTTTCAAAAGCCAGTTTACCCAATGATGAGCAACAAAGCGGTTGGATGGCCCGCGCGGCGTTCAGCCGAACTTTTGCCGCGACCAACACCACTCTCTCGGTAGCAGGTTATCGTTATTCAACCGAAGGCTATCGAGATTTGAGCGATGTGCTAGGTGTTCGAGCCGCCAGTTATGGTAAGGCATGGAACTCGGATACTTACCGGCAGCGTAGTCGAACTGAGATTTCGCTTAATCAGAGTTTAGATAGCTATGGCTCACTCTATTTAACCGCTTCCTCACTAGATTACCGAAGCGACCGCAAGCGAGATAACCAGTTGCAGTTAGGTTATGCCAATACCCTATGGCGGAATACCAGTTTCAATATTGCGGTCTCAAAACAAAAAACGGGCGGTGGCAGCAATGAAACCTATTTTGTCGATCCAGGAAGTGGCCTACCCGCGGCCAATGGCGCGATGACTCTGGGAACGAGTGAAACCGTGGTGCAGATGTCTATCTCATTTCCGTTGGGTGGTAGCCCTCGCGCACCTTATATTTCTGCCGGTGCGGTGAACAGCAAAACCAGCGGTGCAAGCTATCAGACTTCATTATCAGGTGTGATGGGTGAGGATCAATCGGCCAGTTACAGTGTGGACTTTGCCCGCAGTGAACAAAGCAAAGCCAATACCTTCAGCGGTAGTTTACAAAAACGCCTACCGGTGACCAGTTTAAGCGGCAGCGCCTCCAGTAGCCCAGGTTATTGGCAAGGCTCTGCCAGTGCACGAGGCTCAGTGGCTGTACACAGCGGGGGCGTCACGCTCGGGCCATACCTAAGCGACACCTTTGCCTTAATCGAAGCTAAAGGCGCCAGTGGGGCCAAAGTCATGTATGGGCAAGGCGCGCGTATTGACAGCCTAGGTTATGCCTTAGTGCCGACCTTAACCCCCTATCGCTACAACACGATTACGCTCGATCCTGAAGGTATGGATTTCAATACCGAACTGCGTGACGGCGAAAGGCAAATTGCGCCTTATGCTGGTTCGACGGTGAAAGTGGCGTTTCGCACATTACGTGGATATCCCGTACTGATGACCGTCAAGCTCGCAGACGGCAGCCAAGTGCCCATGGGGGCGGTGGTTTATAGCACCCATAATGACGATAACAACACCCATCATGACGATAAAAACCACGATGATTCTAGCTCGCTACATGAGGTGGGTATGGTCGGACAAGCTAGCCAAGCGTATTTAAGGGCCGAAACCCCTCAAGGAGAACTTATTCTGGTATGGGGCGATAACAAAAATGAGCGTTGCCAATTAGATTTCGATATAGGTACACCCAAGAATGATAAACAACTTTATAAGCTTGATGCCTTGTGCGTCGCGACTTCGCATTAAATTAGAGAAATAGCATGAATCTTATGACCAACCTTTTTGCCTTACTATACCGACGATGCCTACTTGGCTTACAGAAAATGGGATTACTTTTAGCATTCACTTTACTGTGCATGGCGCTGCCCAGCTACGCGCAATGTGTTTGGAAAGGCGCTAACATCGGCGGCGATAACTACGGTGCCTCATTACAGCTTGGCAATATCAATATGACGAGCAATCACATTCAGCCCGTCGGTTCAATTCTGGCTTCTAGCATTATTAGCTTAGTCCCAGCACGGTTCTGGCCAGACCCTGAAGCCGTTATTTATGAATGCGACCTTGCAGATAAAGATAGCCTTTTCGAAGTCTTCGCCACTAATGGCGACAGTAATGTGGGGGGTTACACCAATATGGGAAGTAACTATTTCCAGACGTTCTTCCCTTATACCGCATTGAAACTGATCCATGTCGATTCAGGCATTGAATTCACCCGCATCTGGCAGCAAGTCCCCCTTAGAAAATACGATGTGGTGGGCAATAAAATTCAGATCAAAGGCAAGCATTTCAGCCAAATCCGCGCAGAGCTAAAAAAAGTCGGCTTAGTAGACCGCACCCCTGGCCCCGCTTCTTGGGGATGCCCTGGGCCAGCAACGGATAATTATTCTGGCAGCTACACCTGTAATCAGCCTAATGGTTATGTGGTATTCAAAGGCCCCGGCATGCCCGTACCGGAAGCGGGTTATGACTCAGCGACTAATTATCAAACTTGGGGAACTGGCCGCTATATGGCATTTGGCATGAACACCTCACCGAACGCTATCCTGACACGTAAAAATACCTGTGTGGTGCGTAACGTGACCCCTTATGTCGTTTTCCCGATCATCACCGTCAATGAACTCAACGATAACCAAACACGCAGCGCCGATATTACTGTCGATATTGAATGCCAGTCTGGTACCGAATCAGGCATTAATAGCGGGCAAACTGCAATGGGCATCCAAACTTCTTTACCCGGTTACCTTAAGGCGCAGGGGTTAGGGCTAGTGAATTCGGCGGGTGGCGTGAGTTATCTGCTGTCCGATAATTACGGTACTGATAACAGTATTGCCACTGGCGTTGGTATCAGTTTGAGTGATAGTACTGGCGCAGCCATGAATTTTGTCGGTTGGGGGGGCTGCGTCAATAATTGTGTCGCCGGTTCCACCGCAGCCGGTTGGTATCCGGTCTTAACCGGTGCCAGCGACAACGGCAGTAGTGCTGCCGGTTTCAACGATTACTCTCATCACTTCATCGCGACCCTGAAAAAATTACCGAATGGTACCCCGACAGCCGGTAAAATCGATGCAACTGCATACGTTTTGGTGAAAATACAATGAGATACTGCTGCCTAATTTTACTGATATTCAGCCTCAATCAGCAGGCGATAGCCGGATTAATCGCTGGCGCGACACGCATGATTTATCTGCCTGAATCGCGTGAACACACCTTGATGCTGGCCAATACTAATGATTATCCCGTCGTGGTACAAACGTGGATTGATGATGGGGATGTGGACAGCACCCCAGATCAGACCCAAGCTCCCTTTATGGTGCTACCTGCTGTTTTCAAAATGCAACCGGGTGGGGCACAGGGATTACGCATTATCAATAAGGGGGAAAGCCTTCCCAAGGACAGAGAGTCAGTTTACTGGCTGAATCTGTATGAGATCCCCCCCAAAACTCGGCGTGATAGCGATGCTCACGCTCAGGTTGCTATGGCGATGAACACCCAAATGAAGATTTTCTATCGCCCTGATGGACTCACACCAACACTGCCGGAAGCGATGAAGAAAGTCAGTTTCAGCCTCAAAAAACAAAATAATCAATACGTGGTGACGGTTCATAACCCTACGCCCTATCACGTCTCTTTCGGCCAGATTCAGTTGCATGACAAGAATAGAAGCTATTTGGTCGCCCAAGAAATGGACATGATGGTCGTGCCATTTGCCGATCGCCAATACCAGTTTGAGCACCCACCAACCTCACTCAGCGGTAACATGGCCTTGGACTATATCTATTTCAATGATGCGGGGAATGAGGTTAAAAACAGTCAGTTATTGAAGGTGACACCGTAACTTGTCATTTCTTACTGCGGTTAAAGGACGAAATATATTCGTCCAATAACCCACTTACCGTGGCGAGCTACGCGATGGCATCCTCTCGCCACGGTCGATACTTAAAGGATTTCGCCAATCACGTAGTGACTTTCAGCGATTGATGGCAAAAATACAGATTTAACGCCCTTTCTTTTTGCGCCCTGGTTGGGCAAAACGCTTACGCGAAGCGGCGTTACCCTCAGGTTTTTCAACTTTCTTCGGCCCGCTCGCACTCACTTTTTTCGCGGCTGCTGGCTTAGCTTGTGGTTTTTTTGCCGGCTTCTCATCAGACGATGAATTTTCAATCAGTTTAAATAACTCAATAAGTTCATCATCGGTTAAGTCTCGCCATTCGCCTTGCGGCAACCCTTTCAGGTTAATATTCATGATGCGAACACGTTCGAGTTTGGTGACTTCATAGCCAAAATGCTTACACATGCGACGAATTTGGCGATTAAGTCCCTGTACCAAAGTGATACGAAACACAAAGGCGGCTTCTTTCTTCACTTTGCATTTCTTGGTCACCGTGCCCAGCATAGGAACGCCCGCCCCCAAGCCGACAATAAACTCATCGGTTATGGGTTTGTTGACGGTGACAATGTATTCTTTTTCATGATCGTTGCCCGCACGTAGGATTTTATTGACCAAATCCCCGTGATTCGTCAGCAAAATCAACCCCTGCGAGTCTTTATCCAGACGCCCAATAGGGAAAACACGTTTACTGTGGTTAACAAAATCAACGATGTTATTCTGCTCGCCATCTTCCGTGGTGCTAATAATGCCAACCGGCTTATTGAGCGCGATCAACACCAAGTCTTCTTCATTACGCGGCTCGATAGTCTGACCGTTAACTTTCACCACATCCCCAGCAAATACCTGAACACCTACCGTGGCACGCTTGCCGTTAATAAAAACATTTCCTTGTTCGATGTAACGATCGGCATCGCGGCGAGAACAGATACCGCTCTCGCTAATGTATTTATTCAGTCGAATGGATGAATGAGTCAGCATTGATACCTCGCAAAAAGCGGAACTATACCTTATCCCGACGAGGATGCGAAGCTTGAGCAGACTGAATAATGTGAGCCGCTTAACAAGAGGAATAACTCGCTTAAAAAGGCGTGAGTTTGCTGAAAAACAAGCCAATAAGCTCATTCTCTCAGCAAACGCGCATTTTTAACGTTTTTCTACTTTGACAAACACCATGACCCCCGCTATTATTCGCCTCGTTCACACGATTCCTCTGTAGTTCAGTCGGTAGAACGGCGGACTGTTAATCCGTATGTCACTGGTTCGAGTCCAGTCAGAGGAGCCAAATTAAAGAAGCCTGCTTAGGAAACTAAGCGGTTTTTTTTGCTTTTTTTTGTATAGATCAAACTGACAGCTTCTTAGCATTCTCAACCTTCGTTGCATTAATCAGTGCTGCGGCCCCCAACAGCAAATCGTATTGTTTTTGTGTTTGCACCATTCGTTGGCTGCCTGTTTTCCTTATCTCCATAATGATTTCATCGACAGTAAGTTTATTGTTCTCTTTCAATAGTTGTAGAACAACAAGGAGTGCACCAGTCCGCCCAACTCCTGCATTACAATGAACGAACGGTTGTGGTTCATAGTTTTCATATTCTTCTATATATTTCTGTAGATTTTTTCTCATCTCTGCTTTTTTTCCGTCCCCAGCTTTTCCCTACATTCTTTACAAATTCGATGTACGTTTATTTTATTTTTTCAAGCGCTTTCAAAACCGATTTGCCTAAAGCGACTAATGATTTATCAGCCATTCAGTCTATACGCATGATGATGATAAATAACGTTCGGCAGGGTGTTCTTGTGCAAAACCGGGCAACATCGCTTGCCGTGTGCTTTGATGCGCCTCCCACTGTTCAACGTTATGCAGCGGAGGGATCGTCACTGATTCACGGCGATCAAAACCGACTAGCGCAGCATCGACCAACTCGCCTACCTCCATCACCGCCGCATGGGCACTGATATCAGAACCTGAGCGTTCCCAAATCTCCGTTCGCGTGGCTGCTGGCAGCACCGCCTGAACGTAAACCCCTTTCTCTGCCAGCTCAAGGCTAAGCCCTTGGGAAAGAAACAGCACAAATGCCTTGGTGGCACCATAAACACTCAAACCTAGCTCAGGTGCCAAACCCACCACTGAACCAATGTTAATGATGGCTCCCTCACCCGCCGCCGCAAAACGGGGGGCGACCGCACTGGCTAGCCGAACAAGAGCTGTGGTGTTCAGGGCAACTAAACGCTCAATATCGTCGGTATTCTGCTCGATAAAATGCCCCGCAATACTCATGCCAGCATTATTCACCAAAATCCCAATATGGTGGTCATCACGCAGTCGCGCCTCTACCGTGGCAAGTTCTGCCGGCTGGGTCAGATCCGCCGGTAAAACATCCACGGCAATGCCATATTCCTGCCGAAGATGGGCCGCCAAAGTCGCCATTCGCGCACCATCTCGGGCCACTAAGACCAGATCGTGCCCACGACATGCAAAGCGTTCAGCATAGGTAGCACCAATGCCTGATGATGCGCCAGTAATAAGAACTGAGGGATTCGTACTCATAAATGTGCTCTCTTGTGTGGGATTAATAAATGACACGCGTCATCTATTAATAATATATGATGACTGACATTTAAGAGTCAACAACGCTGACAGAACAATTGAATATAAGCCATGAGATTGAGTGATATGCAGGTGAACGGGTACTAGGTTATGGCGTAAGAAAGGTCGTGAAGTGAGGTATCTAGGCCATTGATTTTACGTCAATGGCCTAGAGTTAACAGAGGGATGGCTATTATGAATTGATCGCTTTTTTAGAATCCAACGCGCTGTGGATTGCCGCTTCCAATTCATTCACTTCAAATTTTGCGACATAAGCATCCGCGCCGACTTTACGCACATGATCCTCATTCGCACTGCCCGATAGTGATGAATGAATAATCACCGGGATATTTTTCAGGAACTCATCGCGCTTAATATTCAGCGTCAGCGTAAAACCGTCCATCTCGGGCATTTCCAAATCGGTTAACACAAACGAAATTTTATCCGAGATAGGTCGACCTTCTGCCCTCGCCTCTTCGGCCATCTTGCGTATCTTATTCCACGCCTCGAGACCGGTGATATGCATCACGGCGGGAATATCCATCATCTTCAGCCCTTGTTCCAACATCGAACGCGCCACTTTAGAATCTTCCGCCACGATAGCGACAGCCCCCGGTTTCAGATCAAACGCCTTGGTTTTTTCGCTGTCGATTTGCACATTACGATGGGAGGGCATGATGTCATACAAAATCTGCTCAACATCCAGTACCAACGCCAGACGATTGCTGGCCGTATCGTTATCTAACCGAGCGATACTGGTGATATTACGGCTCTTAACACCGGCATCAGCAGCCAATACTTGGCTCCATTCAAGGCGGACGATGTCATCAACCGATTCCACCGCAAATGCCTGAGTGCTACGGGCATACTCAGTCACTAACAGGATATTTAATCCAGTTTTTGGTTCACAGCCGACAATGGCAGGGAGATCAATCACGGGAATAATCTCTCCGCGAATATTCGCCACACCCATCATAGGGGAAGCCATACCTGCCGCTTTGGTCAGCGTTGGCATCGGCACAATTTCACGCAGTTTAAACACGTTGATGCCATACAGCTCGGATTTACCTTCGTCTTGCGACTCACCCAAGCGGAACAGCAACAGCTCAAACCGGTTTGATGAGGTGAGATTGGTTCTCTCCTCTATCTCTTTTTGAAAATTATCCATACTTTCCCCAACGCGAATGAAGATTGATAAATGATAACAAGGCGAATTAAGTCATTCGGAAAATAAGGAATAACATTCTGCTTATATATTTATCGGCAATTGGTGGAAAATGCTTAATCATTCGCTGAAGAGAAATGAGAAAAAAACGTTGTAAGGACTCGAATACATCAATCCATGGAACGATAACGCCACAGCCAGCGGCCTGTCGACATACGCCGATAAAACAACACACCGCGCACTATCCAGTCTAGGAACATCCCCATCCACACACCTGTGACACCGAAACCCAGTGTTATTCCCAAGATGTAGCCAGCAATAATGCGGCATCCCCACATCCCCGCCAACGCGACCCACATGGTATAACGGGCATCTTTCGCCCCTTTCAGGCCTGATGGCAACACCCAAGCCGCCGCCCAAATCGGCATAAATAGCGCATTTATCCAAATCAGATGTTTCACTACGTTGATCACGCCTGGTTCATCGGTATACAACGAGGCCAGATATCCGGCACTGGGAATGGATAGCAGTGCGATAAAACACACCCCTAGCGTGGATAGCCAGAAAATATGCTTAATCTGGCGGATCGGCTGCAAAATCTGACCTTTGCCCAACCGCGTGCCAATGATAATGGTTGAACTGTACCCCAGCGCATTCCCGGGTAGGTTAATGAGCCCCACAATCGAAAAGGCAATAAAGTTACCGGCAATCACTTCAGTGCCCATTCCCGCCACAAAGCGTTGGGTAATCAGTTTACCCACGCTGAACATCACCGATTCAACACTGGCCGGAATACCGATGCTCAAAACCTCTAACATGATGGCGGAGGTAAAAGGCATAAAATAGGCTTTGAACGGAATACGCAGCGTATTATTGGCACCCGAAATCAGCATCAGTACCACCACTATCGCGCCAAGGTAGCGAGAAATCGTGATACCGATACCGGCACCGATAAATCCCAATCCATCCCAACTGAATAGGCCATAGATCAGCAAACTACTGATGGCGATATTGAGGATATTCATCGCGATATTGATAAACATCGGCAAGCGCGTATTACCTGCGCCGCGCATGGCACCGCATCCCACCAGTGTTATCGCCATGGCAGGGTAATTCCAGACCGTCAAGTTGAGATAGGTCAGTGCCATATCTTTTACGGCAGGATCGGCCTGACTGGCCATCAGATTGATAATACCCTCACCGGCAAAATGCACTAATAGCACTAAAAGCAGGGAGATTAAGACCAGCAGAGAGATGGACTCACGAGCGGCAGTTTGTGCTTGTTTGCGCTTACGTTGGCCAAGGCTGAACGACACCACCACTGATGTCCCCAGCGCCACTGAGGCAAAAAAAGCGGCAATCAGCATATTGAAGCTGTCTGCCAAGCCCACCGCCGCCATGGCTTCTTTACCGAGCCAACTGACCAGCAGCGTGCTGAACACCCCCATCAATAAGACGCACAGCCCTTCAATAAACAGCGGGATCGCTAACGGCGTTATCTCACGCCAGAATAACACTCGGTAGGATTTACGCTTTTTGTACCACGCACTTTCGCGCAAGATTTTCAACTTTACAGTCCCTGAAACCCCGTCCATTTGCCTCCCATCGCGCTTTTCACCACACGGGTGAAATATCCTGATACGCCGGTTTACAAAGGCGGGTTTCCGCTTTAAATTTTAACGTGTTACCTGCGATAAAAAATCGACGCCGGTATCATAACAGAACGTCAAATTAATTTAAATGAAACGCAATTCTACCAAAGTACAAAATAAATACTTATGCATATAAATACACATAAATATGCAGAATGTCTTTGACTCGAATACCGGTTTTGCGCTATCAATGTAGGCATTGAAACCTTTGCCAGACTGACCTAATTCATACAGGATTTAATTGATGACAACTATTCTCAAACACCTTCCTATTAATCAGCGTGTTGGTATTGCTTTCTCCGGTGGTTTAGACACCAGTGCAGCGCTGTTGTGGATGCAGAAAAAAGGGGCGATCCCTTACGCTTACACGGCCAATCTGGGTCAGCCTGATGAAGAGGATTACGATGCCATTCCGCGTAAAGCGATGGAGTACGGTGCAGAGAAAGCCCGTTTGATCGATTGCCGTAAACAGCTCGTCGCTGAAGGGATCGCCGCTATCCAATGTGGTGCCTTCCACAACACCACCGCCGGTGTGACCTACTTCAACACCACCCCTCTGGGCCGTGCCGTTACAGGTACGATGTTGGTCGCCGCCATGAAAGAAGATGGCGTGAACATCTGGGGTGATGGCAGCACCTATAAAGGTAACGATATCGAACGTTTTTATCGTTACGGTCTGCTAACCAACGCTGAGTTGAAAATTTATAAGCCGTGGCTGGACACTGATTTCATCGATGAATTGGGTGGCCGCCATGAAATGTCTGAGTTTATGATTCAATCGGGCTTCGATTACAAAATGTCGACAGAAAAAGCCTACTCAACTGACTCAAACATGTTGGGTGCGACGCATGAAGCTAAAGATCTGGAATTCCTGAACTCTAGCGTCAAAATCGTGAATCCGATTATGGGCGTAAAATTCTGGGACGAAAATGTGGTGGTCAAAGCGGAAGAAGTGACGGTTCGTTTTGAGCGCGGCTATCCGGTGGCACTGAATGGCGTGACCATCGATGACAGCGTTGAGCTGATGATGGAAGCTAACCGCATCGGTGGCCGTCATGGTCTGGGCATGAGTGACCAGATTGAAAACCGGATTATTGAAGCGAAGAGCCGTGGCATCTATGAAGCCCCAGGAATGGCGCTGCTGCATATTGCTTACGAGCGCCTGCTGACCGGTATTCACAACGAAGATACCATCGAGCAATATCATGCTAATGGCCGCGTGTTGGGCCGCCTGTTATATCAAGGCCGTTGGTTCGACCCACAAGCACTGATGTTGCGTGATTCCGCCCAGCGTTGGGTCGCGAGCGAAATCACCGGTGAAGTCACGCTGGAATTGCGTCGCGGTAATGACTACTCCATCCTCAATACCGTATCTGACAATCTGACGTACAAACCAGAGCGCCTGACCATGGAAAAAGGCGATTCAGTCTTCTCCCCAGATGACCGTATCGGCCAACTGACAATGCGTAATCTGGATATCACCGATACCCGTGAGAAGCTGTTCAGCTACGCCGAGACAGGGCTGTTATCCACTTCTGCGACCACCGGTTTGCCGCAAGTCGATAATAATAATCTGAGCGTGAAAGGTATTCAGAATAAGCGTTAGTCGTAGTTAACCATTATTCATTTTTTAATGACTAACGGCTCATAAATCATCATGACTTCAAGGTGGCACTCTCTCTGAGTGCCACCGAAATTATCAGTCACACCACTAATGTGACAATTGGCGGTCCTGTATTTCAGAAGGGTCATGCTTATATTGGAAGACAAACACAAAAATCACGAGTAGCGCCAGGGTATAAGCGGCGAAAGATAACCAAATACTGTGCCAGTCCTTCACTCCCTCGACTGTAAAGTAATCCACGACATGTCCGCTGGATATCGCCCCAACATAAGCGCCAACGCCATTAACCATCGTCATAAATAAGCCTTGTGCACTACCTCGGATATTACGGTCTACTTCCTTTTCGACATAAATTGCGCCGGAAATATTAAAGAAGTCAAAAGCACAGCCATAAACCAGCATGGATAATAGCAATAATACAATTCCCGATGCGGAAGGGTCCCCGTAGGCGAACAAAGTAAAGCGCAATGTCCATGCCACCATACTGATCATCATCACGCGTTTAATACCAAAGCGGGATAAAAAGAAGGGGATCGTCAGAATGAAAAAGACTTCTGCAAATTGTGCCATTGACAATAATATGGATGGATACTGCACCACTAAGCTATCGTGAAAAACCGGATTTTTGGCAAAATCATGTAAAAACGGGCTGCTGAAAGTATGGCTAATTTGCAGTGATGCCCCTAATAACATGGCAAATAAAAAGAAAATGGCCATTTTCTTTTGTTTAAATAAAACGAAAGCATCCAGCCCTAAAAGAGTGACCCACGAACCGTCCTTCTTCACATTTGAGGTCGGGCAACTGGGTAATGAAAATGCATACATCGCCAAAACCAGTGCCGCACCAGAGGCAATATAAAGTTGAATATTGCTTAATTCGAATCCCGATAAGCTAATGGCCCACATGGCAAAAATAAACCCCACGGTGCCAAAAACACGGACAGGCGGGAAATCCTTGATGGTATCTAGCCCCGCTTTTTCTAAACAGATATATGAGATGGTATTCGCTAGCGCGATTGTTGGCATATAAACCATCGCATTAAATAGCATCACAAAAAACATGAAATGAGGATTTGAGATTTGAGCCGCGACAAATAATGCACCCGCCCCTAATAAGTGGCAACAGGCATAGAGAATATTGGCCTTAACCCATCGGTCAGCAATGATGCCAACGATACTTGGCATTAAAATACAGGCAATCCCTTTCGCGCCATAGACTAACCCCACCTGCGCACCGGTGAAATTCAGTGTATTCATCATGTAGGCACCCAATGTCACCAGCCAGGCACCCCAGATAAAGAACTGTAGGAAGAACATCACTTTAAGCCGTTTTTTTATTATCATTTTTATTCTCCATGATACGAATGCGTCGAGGGAATATTTTTAGCGAATTAAATTTGTAGGGTTTCCCTCTTTAACGAGTTTCCGCTGTACTGGGCATAATGGGGAGCCAAGTACAGCGGATAGAGATAATCTGAATCAGGCAGTCGCTTTGCTCTTTAAGAACGCTTCAATCAGTTTGGTGAAATTAACGGAAGCTAATTTGGCGCATTTTAAGGTTTGCTCGTGGGAAAGAACCACATCAGATAGCCCTTCAGCCAAATTCGTAATCGCGGTTAATGCAATGACTTTTAAGCCACAATGTGCCGCAGACAGAACTTCAGGTACGACAGACATCCCGACAACATCACCACCGATAATTTGCATCATGCGGATTTCTGCCGGTGTTTCAAAACAAGGCCCCGGATAAGAGACAAAAACGCCTTCAGTCAGAGGAATATCAAGTTGTTGGGCAATATCCGCCATGTCCGCACGTAAGTCTTTATCATAGGCATTGGCGAGACTAAAGAAGCGTGGACCAAAGCGATCATCATTCGGACCAACTAATGGCGTTCCCGGCATGGTGTTAATGTGATCCTTTAGCATAACAACCGAACCTGGTAAGACTTCTGGGCGTAATGAACCGGCCGCATTGGTGCAGAATAAAAACTCGCAACCCATTAATTTAAAGGTACGCACGGGATTGGTCATGATGCTCATGCCTTTCCCTTCGTAGAAATGCCCACGGCCTTTCATACACATCACAGGAACACCAAATAGATGACCTAAAACAAGCTCACCCGCATGACCATGCACTGAACTCACTGGGAACCCAGGAATATCGGCATAACTGATTGTGGTGTCATTTGTGATTTGATCCACCAGCTCACCCAAACCTGAGCCTAATATAAATGCGATCTGAGGTTTAAATCCGGGCTTTATTTTCTGAATATAATCGACGGCCTGAAAGGGTAACTCACTGAAATCCGTATCTATCGTTTTATTTACGTTTGTCATAATAATAACCCTTAATTTTTTATTTAATACTGAGCAAATAAGCTGGTTAAATAACAAATAGGTAGAAACTGAGATAATCAATACCCATCATAGGGAGTGGGTTATGGCACGACCAATACTAAAATTCCGATTATCCATACTGAAAAGGTAATGGTTTGACCTGTGTTTCCACGCAATTATCGTTGATCACAAGAGGATAATCGGGGCGCACATGACAACGAAAATACTTAAAGCACATTTGCAGATGCTCGGGTTTACCGCCCTGCTTGGCGGATCCTTTATTGCCAGCGCTACCATCAGCACGACATTACCCCCCATGGTGATCACATGGATGAGATATGCCATCGCTAGCCTACTCTTTATCGTATTAATGGTGGTACAAAGGCGATTACAACGACCAACTTATCGTGATTTAGGCCGCTATACATTAATTAGCCTGCCACCTCTGCTCTATTTCGCTTGCATGATAATTTCACTGCAAACCACGAGTGCATTAAATTCCAGCGCCTTATATACCACCGTTCCATTGATGAGCCTAATCATGAGTATGGTGTTAATCAAAGCTAAATCGACGTGGCCAGTCTTGATTGCTTTATTAATGGGGATTTTAGGCGCGCTATTAATTATTTTTAAAGGTGACTTATCGCAGGTTTTACAATTATCGCTAATCCCTTCTGATTATTTATTTCTATTTGGCTGTTTAGGTATGGCATTGAATCCCATCGTGGTCAAAAAATTGCATCGTGGTGAACAAGCATTAGTGCTGACGGGATGGAGTTTAATTTGCGCCACGGTTTTACTGACCGCCTTTGTTGCCTTTCAGTTGCCCGAGGTTGAGTGGCGGCATATCAGCATCATCACTTGGAGTGGTATTCTCTATCTGGCGACCTTCGCCACTGCGCTGAGTTTTTTCCTGTTTCAAAAAGCCTGTGTTGTGCTGTCACCGGCCAAAGTATCAGGATATGTTTACCTCATTCCGCTTTCAGTCATTGCCACTAATATGCTGCTGGGGCAGGTTATCCAATGGCGAGAAATCGCCAGCGGCGCAATATTAGTGATTATCGCCATGGTGATTTTAGTGAAAGCGAAGTCATGCTAACTCATGATTCGGATGAGTTAGAATAATTCGAGTAATCGCTCCAGCGCGGGAGAGGCATTATCTGGGGGATAAACCGCAAACAAGTCAGCAGAAAGGTACTCTTGCAGCGGAATAAACTTAATATTCGGCCAGGGTATCTCCTGCATGCTTTCAGGGACTAACGCGATCCCCAAGTTACTATTTACAAATGCCAACTGAGTTTGTGGCTCATCGAATTGATAAATACCCTGCGGCTGACAACCTGCGCTTAGGCAACAGTTGTAAAGATTTTTCGAATAGCCTGAATGCGTAAAAGTGAGAAAGATAAGGGTCTGACCGGAGAGGTCTTTCAGCGAGAGCACATCGTACTCGGCTAGCTCACTCTCATATGATACCGCGACACTGACACGCTGTTTTTCCACTCGCTGGTAAATCAGTGCGGGGTTCTGCTCCAAATCCGCACAACGCCAGAACCCAATATCAAGTTTTTTATTTAATAGCGCGTCAAATTGCTTACTGGGGGGAAATTCATGTAATGACCAAGTCGTATGAGGATTTAGCGTTTTAAAATGCTTAAATTTCTCCAATAGCTGATGCCACAGTGCGGATCCAATAATGCCGATATTCAAATGGCTTTGTTCGTGGCGCGCAATATAGGAGACACGGCTTAATGAGTTTTCGATGTTTTCAAACACCTCTTTCATTTCGGCTTGCATCATTTCACCAGCCAAGGTGAGCACCACATTCCGGCTATCGCGTATAAATAAAGGGAATCCTAACGCTTCTTCCAGCTCTTTGATTTGCAAACTTAAAGGGGGCTGCGATATATGAAGGCGTTCAGCGGCTTTTCCGAAGTGCAACTCTTCTGATACGGCAAGGAAATAGCGAATCATCTTCAGATTAATACGACCAGAAAAGAGAAGCTTTTGCATGCCATTTACCCAATCATTTGAATTTGTTATTTAAATGCGCATGGGGATAATAACATTATCTGATCGTTCATCGCGTAAAAAATCAGGTGTATCGCCAACGTTGCAAAGAGACGTCTCGCCCCCTTTGCAACGCGAGTTCGAAAGAGAACCAACCATCAAGCACCAGACGTCGGTAACTCAATATTACTCTCGGCTAACAAGCCCATATTGTTGTACATCGCACAGGCTGCATCGACCAAATGCATAGCAATCGCGGCACCACTGCCCTCACCTAACCGCATCCCCATTTGCAAATAAGGCTCGAGTTGCAGGTGCTGAAGGGCGATAACGGCACCTTTCTCTGCCGATAGATGTGACGGAATCAGATAGGCGTGTACACCGGGGGCGATACGGCAGGCTGCCAGCGCCGAGGCATAAGAGAGAAAACCATCCAGCACCACCGGTAACCCAGCCGCCGCCGCGCCGAGCATCACACCGGTCATACCAACCAAATCAAAGCCGCCGACTTTTGCCAATACATCGATACCATCGCTGGCATCCGGTTGATTGGTTTCAATGGCGCGGCGCACAACCGCCACTTTATGGTGCAGTTGTTCGCTGGGGAAATTGGCCCCGATACCCACCACCTGCTCGGGGTCACTGTCAGTCAACACGCTGACCATCGCCGCCGCGGGCGTGGTGTTTGCCATACCCAGTTCACCGACACCAAACACTTTCACGCCCTCTGCCGCTTGTTGCAAGGTCAGTCTGGCTGTGGCGAAAAGCAGGTCTTCTGCTTGCTGGCGTGTCATCGCGGCTTCACGGGCGATATTGCCGCTACCACGGGCCACTTTCATGTCCAACACGCCCGCCAAGGTATCGCTGTCGATACCCACATCAACAATTTGTACTTCTACACCCGCATTGGCGGCCAGCACACAAACGCCGGTGACCCCTTTGACCATATTGAGCGCCTGCACCATGGTGACCACTCGGGGTGAAATCGCCACGCCTTCATCGTAAACGCCGTGGTCAGCAGCCATCACCATAATTTGTTTGCGATCGACCTGATGCCCGTATAACCCGCGCATCCCCGCCAGTTGGACCGCCAGTTTTTCTAAACGCCCCAGACTGCCGGGGGGCTTAAGCAAGCCGTCTAGCCGCACTTGAGCACGCTCCATAGCTTTGCTGTCTAAAGGGGGAATTCTCGCCAGAATCGATGAAAGTTTTTGCATGTGGTTAATCTCGTGTCGCAGGCTGCCAAACAGCCTGACTGTTAAACGCACGCAGCGTGGTAAACCCATCACGGATCGTCAACACACTGTATGCACCCTGTTCAAAATGAAAGTGCCACATGGCCGCTGCAGGCATCTCCAGCAAGCGAGCCAACATCAGGCTTAATACGCCCTGATGGGCGACCAAGAGGTGATTATTATCATTATTTTTTACTGATTTGAGCTGCTCAACCGCCCCTTCAACGCGGGCAGAAAACTGCGGAAAAGACTCGCCACCGGTAGGACTAGCCTGCTGCCAGTCGGCAACCCAAGCGGCCCAAGCATCGGGGTCTTCCCGTTGCAAATCCTGATGATGGCGCATTTCCCACTCACCAAAATTCATTTCGTTCAGTTGTGCGTCGATACCGGCACTCAGGCCGCCCTGTCCCGCCAGCACGATATCGGCGGTATGGCGCGCACGTAGCAATTGGCTGCTCACAGCATGAGAGAAATCGACATCCGCTAACCATTGCGCGACTTGACCGGCCTGCTGTACGCCCAGCGAGGTCAGTGGCAAATCGGTCAGGCCACAAAAAACGCCCCGCAAATTGGCGTCTGTCTGCCCATGACGTACCAGAAAAAGTCGCATAAGTTAGCCCTAGATTGAGAGGATTCAGCGCGCTGCGCTATCACAGCAGCGCCAGCAAAAACACCAGTTCACCCACTTCAGCAGCCGCACCCAGCGTGTCACCGGTTTGGCCCCCTAAACGGCGGCGCAGATAAGTCGCCAACAACCAGACCACCGCCATGGTAATCACCAAGGCCAGTACGGCCGCCCCTTTACCGAGTAACAGCGTCAATATCGCGCCTCCCGCCAAGGTGACGGCGGTTTGTTTACCCGTGACTTTACCGATATAGATATTGCCCAGCCCATTGCCTTCTCGGGCATAACGCTGGCGATACATCAGCAACACAATGATCGTGCGGCCCGCGACCGAGGCCGCCGTGAGTGTGGCCAACATCGGCATATCACGTAGCGCCAGTTCACTTACCACCAGCAGTTTTGCCACCACAATAAAGATCAACGCCAATCCGCCGTTGGTGCCGAGGCGGCTATCGCGCATGATCTCTAGCATCTGTTCACGCTTACGCGCGGAAAACACCCCATCACAGGTATCGGCCAGCCCATCGAGATGAAAAGCACCGGTCACCAGCGCCAACACCAACACATAGCCCAGCGCCGCCAGCGGTACACCGCACCAAGGGGCCAACAGCGTAAAGACCACACCGCCGATCAGCCCCACAATCAGGCCAATTAAAGGGAAGCCGACAATACCGCGCTCGTATTGATCCATCGCCAGCCCTTGTGTCCAGCGCTCAGGCACAGGAATGCGGGTCATAAACTGTAAGGTGGCGAGAAATAACCGCAGGCTCATTTAATCTTTACCTCAATACCCGAAACCACTAAAAACACCTCATCTGCGGCTGCCGCCAATCGCTGATTAACGCGGCCGGCGATATCGCGAAAATGCCGAGCTAACCGATTTTCCGGCACGATCCCCATTCCCAACTCATTGGTGACGAGGAAAATGGGCGCTGAACTGCGGGCGCAAGCGGCCAGCAGATCGGTTATTTGTTGCTGAATACCGATTTCGAGCTGCGTAAAGTCCATCTGCTCAGGGGGCGTATCACCGGCCTGTTCAAACAGCAAATTGGTGATCAGTGTGGTGATGCATTCGAGCATCACGGCTTCACCGGGTGCAACCTGTTGCTCCACCACCGCACCGAGATCCCGATACCCTTCCCACGTGCGCCAGTGTGGCGGGCGGGTCGCGCGGTGTAGCGCCACTCGTTCAGCCATTTCCCCATCGGTCACCACCGAGGTCGCGATATAAAACACGCGGTCACAGGCCTGTGCCGCCAAGCGTTCAGCCAGCGAACTTTTCCCGCTACGCGCCCCTCCGGTAATCAAAATCACTGCGCGCTCTCCTGTAAATGCGTTTTCATGAGCTGGTAAATACGTTCTATATCAATGTGCTGACGCATTTGTGCCGCCAGAAGATCAAACTGTTGCTGCTTATGTTGTGCGTAATCGACGGTCACGCCATCGAACGCCGCTAGCCCTTTGCGCTGACGTAAGTTATTGAGCAACGCACGGGTAAAATCGGGGCTGTCAAACAGGCCATGAATATAGCTGCCTAACACGCTGCCGTCTTTATTCACCGCACCATCCACCCACTGCTCAGCTTGCCCATTGCGCAAAGTCAGGCAAGCAAACGGCGTGGCATCGGCCCCCAACTGAGAAACGCCCATGTGGATCTCATAGCCCTCTAGCGGGAGCGAATCACAATTTGCCAAGATCCCTGATAGCGCCACGCGGCAATGCCCGCTGACCCGCGTGGTGACTTTATCCTGCGCAAACTGGGTTTCCACATCCAGCAAACCCAGCCCCTCCATCTGTTCGAGGCCCGACTCCACGCCATCAATAATGCGTCGACCCAACATCTGATAACCGCCACAAATGCCGATCACGGGCACCGGCTGTGAATGTTGAGGTATCGATTTAGCTTGGTGCTGCGCCAGTAAAGCCGCCGCCAGTCCGCTTTCATGCAGCCATTGCAAATCACCGAGGGTATTTTTGCTGCCGGGCAAGATAATCAAGTCCGGCTGACCCAAAGCGGAGACCTGTGAAACATAGCGTAAGCGCACATCTGGCTGGGCGGCCAACGCATTGAAATCGGTAAAATTGGCAATGTGCGGCAGCCGAATCACCACGATATCCAGCGCCTTTTCTGTGGCATCGTTATATTTACCATTTTGCAGCGCCACACCGTCTTCATCTTCCAAATCAATGTCTAACCACGGCATTACGCCCAACACGGGGACATCGGTCAGGGCTTCAATCTGTTCTAATCCGGGCTTGAGCAGCGCAATATCACCACGGAACTTATTGATGATCACCCCTTTAACTCGCGCTTTTTCATGGGGATGCAACAACGCCAGCGTGCCATAAATAGACGCAAATACGCCGCCGCGATCGATATCCGCCACTAACAAAACGGGCGCATCTGCCATCGCGGCCATGCCCATATTGACGATATCGCGATCGCGCAGGTTGATTTCTGCCGGACTGCCCGCCCCTTCTAGCACCATCACGTCATACTCGCGGGCTAAGCTGTGGTAAACCTCGCTGATTTGCTGCTGCAATTGTGGTTTGTATTGATGGTATTCAACCGCATCCATATTGCAGGCGACTTTCCCCATCAGTACCACTTGCGCTTTGCGGTCACTGGTCGGTTTGAGCAACACCGGATTCATGCGGACATCTGGGGCAATACCCGCCGCTTCGGCCTGAAAAATCTGCGCGCGGCCCATCTCATCACCTTGCGGCGTAATGCCTGAATTCAGCGCCATGTTTTGCGATTTAAAGGGGGCGCTGCGATAGCCATCCTGCCTAAAAATACGACATAACCCCGCCACTAATACGCTTTTGCCGACATCAGATGCCGTGCCTTGCACCATGATGGATAGACCAGATGGCGATTCGCTCATCGCGCTTCCTCCGCTTCACGTTGACGCATCAACGCAAAAAGTTGTTCTTCGGTTTTGCACAAAGGCAACCCCAACTCAGTGTGCATTTTGACCAACCAAGGCTGAACCAGCCCAGCGGCACGCAGTTTATCTTGTTGCATGAAGACGTCAGTGGTGTCACCCGCAATCATCAGGTGACCCTGAGAGAGAACATAAAGATAATCACAAACCTGATAAATCAGATCGATATCGTGGCTGGATAGGATAACCCGTTTTCCTTCTGCCACAATGCGTTCAATGATCGTAATCATATGCTGGCGGCCCGCCGGATCGAGTCCAGCGGTGGGTTCATCCAACAGCAGGTATTCCGCTTCCATCACCAATGCACCGGCAATCGCCACCCGCTTTTTCTGGCCGTGGCTTAGATGCTGGATAGATTTATGGCGAAAACTCTGCGCATCCACCAAGGTTAGCGCCCGTTCCACCCGCTCAGCGATAACCGCCTCTCGCATGCCAAGATTGCGCAAACTAAAGGCAATATCGCTGTCGATATCGGTGTAAAAGATCTGTTGTTCCGGATCTTGGAACACGGTCGTCACGCGTTGGCGCAACGCCCGTAGGCTGGCTTTCTGATAACTGAGCGGTTCGCCTTGCCATAACACCGCCCCTTGCTGTGGTTGTAAAATACCGGTCAGATTCATAAACAGCGTGGATTTGCCGCAACCATTGGCCCCCAAGACGCCGGTGACCGCGTGCTGACTAAAATCCAAGGTCAGATCGTGCAATACCGGTTCATCTTGATAGCTGAAACCTAACTGCTGGGTGGCTAACATCCAATCCTGCCTTACAGGTGAAAATCACCCTGATAAAGTTTCATATCCAGCGAAATGACCATCTGTTGATAACGGATCATTACGCGGGTAAACAACATCCCCACCAGCATGGCCAGCGAGCGATAACCGGTTGGCAGTGAGATATAACCAAACCGCAGTGACTGCGCCTGATGGATAGCCGCCGCCTCCTCGATCAAAATAAAGATAAAACGCCAAGTCAGTAGAATTTGTTCCGTCAGCAAACGGGGTGCATGGCAACGTTTCAACAGTTGAATCAACTGCGGGAAGGGCGTGTTGAGCACAAACCAAAATGTCGCTGCCAGCGCCGCCAAACTGCGCCACAGCGTTTGATTGGCCGTGGTTAAACCGACTTTATCGATACCCAACCACCAATGACCGATTTGCATGCCCCACCACAAACTGTCTGGCTGACGGGAAAGTGACAATACAATCGTCACCAACCCGACTAACAGGAAAGAGAGCGGTATGGCGAGCCAGCGCAGGTAACGGCGCAGGCCAACCCGCAGCAAATAGCAGGTCAGCCCCGCGATAAACACCAACAACAGTGCTTGGTACATGGGCGGGCTCAGCATCGCTAACAGCAGGAAAACCCCATACAGCACCAACTTTCCCATGGGATCAACCTGCCGCCAGCGGCTTTGGTAACTGAGTTTATCAATCCCCAGCATGCTCACTGCGTTTCCCCCGGTAGTAGCCCAAGATATAGAAAATCACTGCCGCACCAATGGAACCCTGCAAGGTGAACAGTAAACTTTCAATTTCACCGCTGGCCGGTTCATACAACGGCTGGAACCACGGTGTATAGTGCGGTGCCGTGGTTTGAATCAAAGTTTCAGCCTCACCATCCGAACCGCCATATTCGCCGCCATGATTGATAAAGAACGGCAATATCACCAGTGCGATCACCATCGCCAGCAAGATAAGAGTCTTTTTCATGTTAGTGCGCCTCCGCGTGGACAAGTTTGCGCTTGGTTAATTGGTCATAAATCATCACTGTCAGCAAACCTTCAGCAATGGCAATCGGGATTTGAGTCAGGCAGAACACGCCCATAAATTTGATAATCGAACCGCTGACACCAAATTGCGGATCGGGGAAAGCTAGCCCCAGTTGGACCGAAGTCACAAAGTAAGTGGTTAAGTCCGCGAGCATGGCGCACAGGAACACCCCGACATCACGGCGCAGCCCCGCTTTACAGGCCAACTTCCAAACCAGATAACCCACCACCGGCCCGATGACCGCCATTGACATGCCGTTCGCGCCGAGTGTTGTCAACCCGCCATGGGCCAATAACAGTGCTTGGAACAGCAAGACAATCGCCCCTAATACGGCCACGACCACTGGCCCGAACAGAATGACCGCCAGCCCAACACCGGTGGGGTGCGAGCAACTGCCGGTCACGGACGGAATTTTCAGGGCTGACAGCACGAAAATGAAGGCACCGCAAAGCGCCAGTAACACTTTTTGGTTGCTGTCTTCAGAGACAATCTGCTTTAAGCGTACCAAGCCCATAAACAGGCAGGGCAGGAACAACACCCACCACGCCAGCGCCCACATCGGCGGTAAAAAGCCTTCCATGATATGCATCGCAAAAACATCATTGGGGGCAATGGTCAGCAGGATTGCCATGGCAAGTCCTGTGAACGAGAGTTTCTTAAGCTGTTTTTCCACGAATGACTCCTCATCCCCGCATCACCTAGACACCGCGGCTAATCCTGCGGCATGGCAAGAAAATGGGGGAAGTATTTTTAAGTTAATTAGCGGTCAATTTCACTCGCCGGTTATTCATTAACGCGTTGCTGCTTATTCACTAAAATGGTCGAAAAATAGGGCAAAGACTGATCAGCGGCGATGCTGTCCAACTGTCGCCAGCACACCTCCCCCGGCAATGAGGCTTCCGACATCAATAGCGCATGGGGGAAGAGCTCCAAACGGGCCAGCAGCGCCTGAATACGGGCGAAGCGGCCATAGACTTTCATCAGCACCACGCAATCATGATCCCGTAGCGCCCGCTCTAACTCCGCCTCGGGTGCGGTGCAAGACATAATCGCCAGCGACTGTTGCTCCATGGCTAACGGCAACGCCGCGCGCGAAGCGATGGCAGCAAAGGAGGTGACACCAGGGACGATCTCCAGCCAATCTGGGCGGCCAATACGTTCGAGTAAAAACACCCACGTGCTAAATAACATCGCATCGCCGAGGGTGATAAAGCCCACTTGATGCCCTTTGGCGACTTCAGCTTGTAGCTGCTGCGCCACGTCATCCCAAACCGCTTGTTTTTCGCTGTCATCGGCACTCATAGGGAAGTGGCAAGTGCGGATTTCTGTGGTGGGCGATAAGTATTCGCGCACAATAGAGAGCGCGAGGCTATCACCGCCTTTGCGCCCTGCGGGGGCATACAGCACATCCAATTTGGCGATCAACCGCGCGGCGCGTACCGTTATCAAATCACTGGCGCCGGGGCCAACGCCCAAGGCATAAAGTCTGCCGCTCATTACGCTGCCTCCTGTTGTTTTTGCTGTAAGGCGTGATCCAGATGTTCCACAAACATTTGGCGAATCAAGGGGTTTTCTCCTAACCCTTGCAGCCATGATTGGGCGCTGATACCTGCGGCTTCCAACTGTGAACGCCATGAGTCTGGCTCGTCAGAAGCCATATCATTAATGGCGTGATCCCCAGCCACCAGCATCAACGGCATCAAATGCACTTTGCGCACCCCCTGCTGTTGCAAGCGAGTGATGATATGGCCGATTTCCGGATAGCTTTCGACCGCGCCCACCAAAGCAGGGAAATTCAGCGAGGCCATTAAGTGATCCAGACAGGCATAGGCCGAGAAGGCATAATGACTCGCCCCATGGCCCATAAACACCACACGTTCATCAGCGGCGAGGGGCGGCATTTGCGCTTGCAGCGCGACCAGCAATTGCTGGTAATCCGCAAAACTGCTCAGGAGCGGTGTGCCAAGGACCAAATGGTGGAAATGCTCAGCAAACGCGCGCACTTCATTGGCGACTTTTTCGTATTCATCACCGTTAATGACATGCAGCGATTGAATGGCAACATCCTGATACCCCAATTCCGCCAGTTGCTTAAGGGCTTCGGCGGGGTTATTGATCAGCAACCCGTCGCGTTTGCGCAGCTTGCGGATAATCATTTCCGAGGTGAAAGCGCGGAACACATCACGATCGCTGTAGGCAGCGGCCAATTGCTGCTCGCAGGCATCAATATTCTTCTGGCGGGTCTGTTCATAACTGGTGCCAAAACTGATCACCAACAGTGCTTTTTTCATTTTATTGTCCTCGTTGTTGCTGCCAGTGCGTCAGGTGTTGGCTAAATTCGGCTAGTGACGTGACTTGCTGCCCGTTCGGCCCCAACACCACGGCATCGGGGCGGCGCACCACAATGCAGGGGATATTCAGCGCCAAACAGGGGGCCACTTTTTCCTGATAACCGCCCTGCGCCCCCGACTCTTTGGTGATAACCACATCTGGCTGACAAAACACATACAGCGCATGATTGAACTCAGCGCTAAATGGCCCACGCAGCGCGATAATGTTGTCCACCCCCAACCCCAACGCCTCGCATTGATTCAGCACATCGGCGGTCGGCAACACGCGCACCAGCAGTGTTTTTCCGGTTAATCCGCGCTGGTAATCAGCCAATTGCTTGCTGCCCGTGGTGAGCAGGACGCGTGGCCCTAAGCTGAGTGCCACCGCACAGGCCGCCGTCAGGCTATCGACTTTGTGCAATAACGGATGCTGCAATGCGTCAATTTCACTCGGTCGCTGATAGCGGGTCATCGGCACTTGAGCCTGTTCGCAAGCGGTGATCACATTGTCAGTGAGCAAGCTGGCATAGGGGTGTGAGGCATCAATCACCCAACGCACCTGTCTCGTGAACAGAAAATCTGTCATCGCCGCTGCATCCATCCGCCCAACCAAAATTTCACCGCCAATATCACCGGCCAGTTGCCGACCGGCATCGCTCGCCACCGACAAGCTATAGCGCTCGCCAGCCGCATCGAGCTGTTGGCAAATCAATCGCGCATCGCTGGTGCCGCCGAATACATGGACGGATGGATGGTCGCTCGTCATAATGATTGCCCTGTCATAATGGATGCCCTGTTAAAGTGACTGTCTTGTTAAAGCGACTGCCCGATTAAAGTGAATAGCCACGAGGTGTGATCATCAGCCCATTGCGGCAATAAGTAGCTTGATTACCCACAATCACCAAACTGGTCATGTCCACCGGCTCAAAATCCATCTCACCTAAAGTGGTGATCCATTTTTCCTGCTTTTTACGCCCCGCCGCTTTCACAACGCCAACCGGTGTGGTCGCTTTTTTCCACGGCTGCATTAATTCAAACGCACGCGCTAAATGCCCTTCACGGCCACGGCTACGGGGGTTGTAGAAGCAGATAACAAAATCGGCCTGCGCAGCGGCAACAATGCGTTTTTCAATCACTTCCCACGGCGTCATCAAATCACTCAGGCTGATATGACAGAAGTCATGCATCAACGGCGCACCCAGTAAGGACGCGGCTGCAATACTGGCGGTGATCCCCGCCACTAAGCGCACTTCTAGCGCTAATGCTTGCTGCGTGACCAACTCCAGCACCAACCCCGCCATGCCATAAATACCGGCATCGCCACTGCTGATCAGCGCCACGTTGTGGCCCGCCAACGCCAAATCGATGGCCGCCTGACAGCGTTCAATCTCTTTGCACATGCCGGTTTTGATTACCTGCTTATCCATGGTCATCGACTTGACCAAATGGGTGTAGGTCTTATAACCGACGATAATGTCCGCCTCTTGGATCGCCGCAATGGCATCCTGTGTCATCATCGATTCACTGCCCGGCCCAATGCCAATCACGGTTAACATTAATGCGATACTCCCAGAGTGATGGTGACGCCCTGCTGACGCAGAGTATTGCCAACCAATTTACCGTCGCTCATCAGCCAAGCGACCGGTTGTGAAACGCTACCGACACCCACCGTTTGGCGGACAAAATCAGAAGCAGGGAAACGTTGTTCATGGCGGCTTAATTCGCCCACGCTGAACAATTCGAATGGCACGCGCCAGCACTGAGCCAATTGGTGGAGTGCGGGTTCGTCTTTTTTGATGGTGACGCTACCGATGGCCCGTAGTGCCATGATATCGAAGTGATTTTCGGCCATTTGCTGTTGCAGCAGTTCGACCAGTGTTTGCAGTGAGGTGGCTCGGCGGCAACCAATCCCCGCCACCACGCGGCGCGGCACCAGTTTGTAGACCGGCATCGCGTGTTGTTTATCGTCAGACAAAGGCAAGCTATCGCGCAGTGAAATGCAGACTAAGGCGTCCAGCGGCGGTAAATCGTCCAGCGAATCAACGGGGATAAAGCCTCGGGTATCGCAGCGCTCACGCTCCGCTAGCATCGGCGTGTCCCACCACAACCCCACTTTTTGGTTGCTGACCAGCATTTGATTAACCACTTTGACCGCATGGCGGAAATCTTGCATTTCGGCATCCAATTGGTTTGCCAAGGTGTCCAATGCCGCCATTTCATTGACGTCGGTGGCAGTGGTAATCACCGGATCTGCCCCTAGAATCCCCGCCAAATAACGAGTCAGGGTGTTGGCACCGCCGACATGGCCGGAGAGCAAACTGATGACATGCTGCCCACGTTCATCGATCACCACCACGGCCGGATCGGTCATTTTGTCGTTCACCAACGGGGCAAGCACCCGCACGGTGAGGCCGATCGCCCCCACCACAACCAAGGCGGAATACTGCTTAAATGCCTCGCGGATCGTCTCGCCAAAAGTGCCGTTAAAGGGCTGAAACCCTGTCTCCAGCAGTTTTTCACTGGTAAAACAGGTGAGCGGCAAATGGGTTTGCAACCGCCGCGCCAAACGTACCGCGCCGGGGGTGAGGCAAAAGACCGCGATCGACTCAGGCTTGACGATATTCATGGCTAAACCCCGCATCATAAAGTTTGGAGTAGTGGTACTCATCGCCTAAGAAGGCCCCCACCAGAATCAGCGCTGTTTTATTTATCGCAGCGGCTCGAACCAACTCAGCAATGTCGGTTAAGGTGCCGCGCACCGTGCGGCTTTCTGCCCACGTCGCTTTGTACACCACCGCCACCGGTGTATCGGCTGGATAACCGCCGGCAATTAAGCGCTCGGCGACGCGATCCACTTCCTGCACGGAGAGGAAAATGGCCATCGAAGTTTGATGCGCAGCAAAGGCTTCCAACTGCTCACGAGGTGGCATCGGCGTGCGCCCCTCAATACGAGTGATAATCAGGCTTTGCGCCACTTCAGGTACGGTATATTCCACACCCAGTTGTGCCGCCGCCCCCAAGAATGCGCTGACCCCCGGCACAGAAACAAAGCCGATGCCATGCTCACCCAAGACTTCGCCTTGCTCACGAATAGAGCCGTACAACGAAAGGTCACCGGTTTGCAGCCGAACCACCAATTTGCCTGCACGGACACCGTCCACCATTAACCTGATGATCTGTTCGAGGTTCAGCCCCGCACTGTCGTGGCACTCGGCCTCTGGCGAGCAGTACTCCAGCAATTCGGTATTGATCAGCGAACCGGCATAGATAACCACCTGCGCCTGTTGCAACAAGCGGTAGCCCTTTAAGGTGATCAGCTCTTTGTCACCCGGCCCTGCCCCGACAAACCAGACTTTTTGGTTATCCCATGCAGGGGAGACGGGTGTTTTGGCGTTATCGGCGGGAACGTTCTTTGGCTGCTCAAACATGGCGCGCCTCCTTGTGGCAGGAAATAAGATAAGTAGGATTATTCGGTTTAAAGTAGTGTCCGCTGCCCAGTGGCGTGAGGCTGGAAAGTTGCAATTGCACACAATCGAGCTGGCTAACCGCGCAGGTCTGTAAGTGGCTCAGAGCGTCATTGAGGTTGTCGAGCAAAATAAAGGTCAGCACCAATCGCCCATTGGGATTGAGCATCATCAGTGCCCAATCAATCAGTTCGGTCAATTGACCACCGCTACCGCCAATAAAAATGGCATCAGCGTGATCTGCTACAGGAAGCGGGGCCACACCGGCGATAATGTCCACGTTGTGACACGCCAACCGCTGGCGATTCTCGTGAATTAATTCCAGCGCCGCCGGATTGCGCTCAATGGCCGTCACCCGCAAATGGGGGAATTGCAAGGCCGCTTCCAGTGCCACACTCCCCGTTCCCGCGCCGACATCAATCAGGTGGCGGGCATCATTCAGTTCCAGCCGTGCCAGAGCTAACACGCGCACCGCTTCTTTCGTCATCGGGACTTTTTGCCCGCGCGCATTTTGTCCGCGAATAAAGAACTCATCTCTCATTGAGGATCACCACCACATTCATGTCATAACGGGCCGCCACTTGATCCACCGATAAGCGGTGAATACGTTCGTTGGGCTGGGAGAGGTTTTCACCGATGATCAAGGTGCGTTCAAGACCACGTTGCCAGAGGGCATTCGCAATGGCGCGTGGGCCGATAATTCCGTCGGTGACCATAGCGACTTTGTCGTGCTGGAAAATCCAGTCAAAATCCGGTTCGCGACCGTGGCTGCTGGTAAGAAACAGGTCGTTCATGTCTAACGCCACTTTGGCGCACAGGTATTGAATCGCACTAATACCGGGGATTATCTGTAATTGGTCGGGGCTAAAATTCGCCGCCAGCAGTTTGCCGATGCCATACAACAGCGGGTCGCCTGAGGCCAGCACCACGATGTCTCGGTTTTTTTGGCTATCAAGCCATTCCAATAGCCCCAGTAAATCTGCATCTAACAAGCGTGTTTCACGGCCATGCCCGCCAAACGTCGCCAGATGGCGCTTGCCCCCGACCAACACTTCGGCCAGTGAAATCGCCTGCTGCGCACGAGGGGTAAGGTATTGGGTATCTCCTGGGCCGATGCCCACGACGGTGATCATCGTAGCGCCTCCAGAATCTCATCCAGCGGTCGACTGCTCCCCAGCACTTGATTGTCGAAAGAGAATAAAATGGCGTCACACTGCGGCGGATTCACCGAGAAGCGCATCATCTCGTTGATGCGTTCACAAATACGCTCTGCAATACGGGTGTAGACCTGCTGCCAGCCTTGCTCGGCAATCAGCTCCATTGCGGCTTCGGTGGTATCACACTGATTCACTTCAAGTAACAGCGCATGAGGCGCACCCATTAACGCCAGATTCGCCACCAGCGTTTCCATGCGCCCATCAGCAATATGGCTGTGGGTGTGGAAGATACCGGCAGCCACTTTGACCAATTTGCCGGGATGCCCGACCAATAACACGCGGCGAAAACCCAGCCGCACGGTTTCCTGCAACATGTAGCCGACGAAATTACTCATGGTCACCACCCGCTGGCTATCAAGGCCCAGATGGTCACGGACAAAGCGCTCGCCATGATTACCCGGCACCAGAATCACGCGGTCTTCCCCTGCCGCCCGTTTCATCTCCAACTCCAGTGCCAGTGAGCGTTTCCAGCTCTCCTCTGACATTGGCGTCACAATCCCTGTCGTGCCAATGATGGAGATACCACCGAGAATACCCAGCCGCCCGTTGTAGGTTTTCTTGGCCCGTTCTTCGCCTTCCGGCGCAAAGATTTCAACGCTCGCCCCACGTAACGGGCCAATAACTTCACGCACTGCGGCTTCAATGGTTTGCTGTGGGGTGCGATTAATGGCGCTACTGCCCACGGGTAAGCCAATGCCTTTGCGAGTGACCGTGCCGACCCCTTCGCCACCGCGCAAAGTAATGTCAGTTTGTTGGGGTAGGTCATCAGTCGATTCAAAAACCGTGACGCGGGCAAAAATCAGCATGCCGTGGGTGGCATCCACATCATCACCACCATCTTTACGGATGGCGGCCGTGGCTTGCCGGCCCTCAATCAACGGCTGCTCAACGTTCAGGTTCAAGGTGATACCGGAAGGCGTGACGATGGAAATCTGATCAATCACTTGCTGGCGCAATACCATCAATGCTGCCACTTTTGCCGCCGCCGTGGCGCAGGAACCGGTGGTGTAGCCTTTGCGGTATTGCTTGCCGTTGTGCCAAATGCTGTCTAATGACAACTGTTGTTGTTCAACATCATTGGCTTGCTCATGACTCACCACAGTGTCACTCATAGCGCCCCCCGTAATTGGTAGAGGATGGCGTTAATGATGGCTGCGGCGACATTGCTCCCACCTTTACGCCCCAGTGCGGCGATACAAGGCAGGTCACTTTGAGCTAACGCCTCTTTGGATTCTGCTGCCCCGACAAACCCCACCGGCACGCCAATGACCGCGACAGGCGTCGCTTGCCGCTCGAGCAGGCGGAACAACGCGGTAGGCGCATTGCCAAATACAAACAGTTTTTCACCCGGTTCAGCCAGCGCCACATCAACCGCCGCCATGGAGCGAGTGATCCCCTGTTGTGGCGCACTCTCGACCACTCGAGGGTCACTGATATAGCAGCGGCATTCACAGCCCATCTGCTTGAGCAGCGTTTTATTGATGCCAGACATCGCCATGGTGGTGTCGGTGTACAGGGTACAACCTCGTTTGAGGCCCTCGGTAATGTGAGTCAATACCTGCGGCGAAAAATGCAGAATATCCAGCCAGTCAAAATCGGCGGTGGTGTGAATAGCACGCTTGATCACCGCTTCGTGCATCGCGCTGGCAAAACGATACTCTGGCCGCTGTTCGGCAATGATATCGCCGATAATCACAAAACTGTTTTGTTCGATTTGCTGCGGGTTCTGTATATAGTTCATCAGGTTATCCTTGTTAAATGCCGACCAGCAGCAGATGAATCAGGGCAAACAGCAATAGGGCCAACAGTGATGCCATCAGCATTAAATGGATGCTGCGCGGAATATCATTCAACGCCACTTCACGCTGCGCATCACCGATCCAGGGTTTCTCTACTCGCTCGCCAAAATAATCATTGGGGCCACCCAAACGCACCCCCAGCGCCCCCGCCACGGTGGCTTCAGACCACGCGCAATTGGGGCTGGAATGTTGATAGCGGTCACGCCAACCAATGCGCAACGCTTGCCGATAATCGGCTTGAATGAACCATGCTGCGGCACTGAGCAACAGCCAGCTCAAGCGAGCAGGTAACCAGTTCGCCAGATCATCCATACGAGCTGACACATAACCGATCGCACGATATTTTGGCGTTTTGTAGCCCACCATCGAGTCAAGGGTGTTGACCGCTTTGTAAGCCATCGCCAGCGGTGCGCCGCCTAGCAGCAGGAAAAACAGTGGCGCAATGACGCCATCGACACTGTTCTCTGCCACCGTTTCGACGACGGCACGCGTCATTTGCGGTTTCTCCAGTTGGGAGGTATCACGCCCCACAATCCATGACAGTTTCTCGCGGCTTTGCGCCAGTGAACCGTGTTGCAGCGCGTCATAGACCAACAGCGCCGCTTCACTCAGGCAGCGCCCAGCCAGTAAGGTGTAAATCATCCATACTTGCGCGACCCAACCGAGCCAAGGGTGAATCTGGGTCATCAGCCATAAAAATCCCCAGCTCACGCCCCAAGTCACGCCCACCACCACCAGCCATAACAATGCACCGCCCCATTTCAGCGCGCGCTCGCTGCGGCAAACCGATCGAATCGCCCGTTGCAATACCGTGATCATGTTGCCAATCCAGCGCACCGGATGCGGCCAGTGCGGCGGGTCGCCGAGCCAGCTATCGAGTAGAAAAGCCACAAACCACGCCGCGAGTGTCATAGCAGACTCCGAGCGGCACTCAGCCAACCGTTGAGCAAACCGGAACGTTGGGCGAAGTGAATATGCAGGTAGCTGGCTTGGGTGCGTTGCACTTGATAACCGCTGTGCCAACGTTGAATGGCAACACCATCACGCCACTTGCTGCTGTCAAAGACCGGTGTCAAGGTGCTGGTGAAATCGGAGTAATGGAATTCATGGCCGCGTAACGTCTCGCCTTGCGCGGCTAAGAGGGTGTCAGTGCGCGCCTGTGCCTGGCAGTAACCAAAGCGAGTCAGGCGTTTACCCATATGGCTTTCACCGGCCAGAATGCCGACCATCCTATGGTGTTGCGCCTGCGCATCCGTTAGCCCTTCGCCCAGATACATCAAGCCACCACATTCGGCATACAGGGGGATTTGTTGGTGATGGGCTTGCCGTAACGCGCTGTGCATGGCGGTGTTAGCAGCCAGTTTGGCGGCGTGCACTTCCGGATAGCCGCCACCGAGGTAGATCATTTGGCAATCAGGCAATTGGCGGTCATGAAGTGGACTGAATCGTTGGATGCGCACCCCAGCTTGCTCGAGTAAATCAAGGTTATCGGGGTAATAGAAATTGAAGGCTTCATCATCGGCCAGCGCCAGTGTCAAGCCCTCAGCCAGTGCTTGGGGCGGCAATGTTGGCGGCGTTCCTGCTGGCAACGTCGCGCACTGGGTCAGTGCTAATAGCCGGTCGAGATCAATTGTTTCCTCGATTTGTTGCGCCAGCCGTTGCCAGCGGGGATCGCTGTCAGGTTGCAGACGTTGATTTGGTCTCGAACTACCGCGCTCTTGCGCAGGGATCAGCCCGAGATGGCGTGATGGCAAGGCGACATCATCCATCACCGGCACACGGCCCAACACAGGGATACCGCAATAGTGTTCGATAGCGTGGCGCAGCAGTTGGTAATGACTATCAGAATTAACGCGGTTGACGATCACCCCAGCAATCACCAAGTCAGGGTCAAACTGGCAGAAACCCATCACAGTAGCCGCCACCGAGGTTGATACCGCTTTGCCGTCCACCAGTAAGATAACCGGACAACCCAATTGCTTCGCCATCGCGGCACTGCTGCAATAGTTGGGATCGGTGCCGTAACCGTCATACAGCCCCATGACACCTTCAATCACCGCCACATCGGCATGGCGCATATGCTGGTTATACAGCCCATTTAAGGTTTCAACCGGCAGCATAAAAGCATCAAGATTGCGGGACATCACACCGCTCACTGCGCTATGCCAACCGGTGTCGAGGTAATCCGGCCCCACCTTGAACGGCTGTACCGACCGCCCGCGCGCCATCAACGCGCGCAGCAGACCGAGCGTCACGGTGGTTTTACCGCATCCGCTACCGGTTCCTGCGATGATAAAGGCTTGTTTGCCAGACCGTTGCATAAAAAAATCCCGCCATTTCAAGCGGGATCTGCAGTGTCAAAAAGGTGCGCCAACGCATCGTCGCCGCTGCGCGCATCTGATGACAACCCGCTTCCCACCGAAGGAGTTGAATATCGTTTACCGATCTGGCTGGTCTTCTGGCTTAGCGTCATCCTCTCCCGCACCTTCCCAATCCGGTGGATCAGTGGTTACAGCGGGGTCGTCAGCATCACAGCAGCGGGGGCTGCGGGGGATTGTCACCCCCTTCCCAGTTATGCTTTAGCGCATAACATGACCATTTCGGTATATAAAATTTCTTATTTCGTTATTTATTTTATCTCTTTATTTACACTGTTATAACAGTGCATTTATGAATGAGTATCTTATTAGCGTGCCATAAAATTAATATACGCCTTTCTGTTCATAAAAAATGGTGAATTTCATTTTTTGATGATGATTTTTTTGCATCTGCATATGAAATTATTGTCATCAACATCAAAAACATCATTTAAAAACAGACAACTACACTTAAATCCTCATTTACTCGAATAACAAATTATTGTCATTAAATTTTTAGAGACTTAATTTTTTCGATGACAATTTAAAATAGAAAATCAAAACTAAGGGCATAATTGAATAATATTAAATCAATATTTCCTATTCCATTTCGTTACGGTCAGAAGAGAGCGAACGAAATACCTGCGGCGTCACATTATAAGTTTGTCGAAACACCTTGCAGAAATAGCTGGTTTGCGAAAAACCCAGATTTTTGGCAATACTGGCAATGCTCCAATCGCTGTGTTGTAGCATCTCTCTGGCATTGGCCATTCGCTGTTGGTTCACCCACGCATTAAAGCCGATACCCTGATATTTTTTGAATAGCTTGCTGAAATAATAGGGGCTGAGATAGACCTTGCTCGCCACATCTTCCAACCGCAATTCTTCCGACAAATGGGTATCAATGTAGCGTAAGACTTTTTTCATTTTGCTGTCGTGAGGATGCACAGGCCGCGCTCTACCGGGATCTTTACTGCCCATGTTGTCATTGATCACCACAAAGTTAAGGTGTTTTTTTAGGCAGTTTTCAACGATCAATTTCAGTAAGTCCGCAGAGGCAATCACCCGCGAGAAATCCATGATGGGCACATTGTGGAACTCATCCATCAACGCGGGATTCTGCTGCCAGTGGTTATCCACATTGAGGATATCAATCAGATAGACATCCGAGTGCAACCGCACTTGCCCGCACAACACAAACCCGACCAGATGGCCGGCAATCACCAGTGGAATAGAAAAATCCGTTAGCCCAGCATGGCAACGGTAGATACAAGGCTCATTGGATTTAGAGGCTTCAAGGCCACCACAACGGTCACTCATTCGACAGCGAAGATGATTAACCGGATCTTGGCGCATCAATTGGCAAAATGGTGTGAAATTGAATAAGTCGGAAATCTCTTCACCGTGAATATTGACCACAACGACGGCGAGACCCGTTGCCTGAGCAAAATCCTGCGCGATTTTATTTATGAGCTCTGAGTTTAGAGAACTGGCAGAAATCATGATAAAACCTCTCAGTGAATTTTAATTTATTGTTATGAAGTTTTTTGTTGCGATAAATCATCCCTGTTTTATTTAATATGTTAATGCATTGTTGTATTTTCATTCCCATTCGCTAAGGCCAAAAATCTATTTCCCCGTGAAGGTTAACCCTGAAGAAAAATGAAAAAATAACAATTCACTTTATCAGAATCACCATCAATAGGGGACGACAATACGTTCATTAACCGAAATAGATCACGAAATTTCCTCATCCTACTTTCAGTTTCTTCATCCTAGTTTAAATTTCCTCACCCTACTTTAGGGTCGTCATCGTAAGATGAGGAAACACGCTGGCTTATCTCTTGCTCGCCTCTCGGCGATAACTTAATGCGACGTAAATAACGTTAGGTTATTAACATGGCGCTCAGTCACTAATGGGTGGCTTCTTCATCTTCTAATTTGCAGGCATTGCACGCCAGATTTTTGCCGATGAAAACACGATAGACCGCCGCCCCTAAACAAGCACCAATAATCGGCGCGATGATAGGTACGATGAAATAAGGAATTTCGCGGCCACCGGTCATTGAGATTTTCCCCCAACCGGCGAGGAAGGTGAAAATTTTAGGGCCAAAATCACGAGCCGGATTCATGGCAAACCCAGTTAATGGGCCAGTCGATGCCCCGATCACCGCCACCAAAATACCAATTAACAATGGCCCTAACGCGCCGCGAGGTACGCCATTACCATCATCTGTCAGCGCCATGATCAATCCCATAAGAATCGAGGTAATGACGATTTCAACGAAGGCAGCCTGCCATACACTGATTGCTGGTGATGGGAAGGTACTGAAAATACTGGCTAACTGTAGGCTTTCGACACTGCCGCGAACCATCTGATGTGCCGTTTCAAAATCAGTGAATAAGTTGTGGTACAGCAGATAAGACAATGCCGCCCCACCAAATGCACCGGCAATCTGCGCGATAGAATAAGGAATCACTTTACGGCCTGGGAAGCACGCAAACAGCCATAAAGCGATGGTAATGGCGGGGTTGAGATGCGCGCCGGAAATGCCAGCCGTCAGATAGACGGCCAATGAAATCCCCAGCCCCCACACGATGCAAATTTCCCACAAGCCGAAGCTGGCTCCGGCCACCTTCAGTGCTGCCAGACAGCTAATACCAAAAAACAAAAATAGCCCAGTACCGAGAAATTCTGCAATACACTGAGCCTTGAGTGAGTCATTCATAGAGTTACCCTGCTTGTGATTATTATGATCAATCTATTTTCCATCAATGAACAACTTAAGGTTAATGAGCGGCTTAAATATGTTCACTGACTTCACATAGATGAATAAGTGCACGGCCCTTGACTGAACCACTATAAAGAGACACAAAATAAAAGTGTTGTCGTGATTTAGCATTCATTAAACAAAAACTAGACTTTTGATAGCAAATTATTGTCATCATGACAGTAAAAATACCCAGCAATACCCTGTTAATAGGCACTTTTATACTTTGTTGGCGTATATGACTTTATTGCTTTTTATTCTTTCCGTTATTGTTATCAGGCTCGCATTTTTGCGCCAAAGACCTCTTAAACTTTCCCTTTCATTAAAAATGATCTTCCTTTTTTTAAATAAAAATCAAACCGTATTCTATTTACCGGGCAGGCGCGCGTTTATCAAAATCAATGTTATCTGTCACTCACTAAATTTCAATTCTGAATATCCAATCACCAGTTATTGTCATGGCAGAACAGTAAAATCTTCTGATAAAACACTCAATTATCCTATTTCGATGACAATAATTTGTTATTTAGTCACTAACCATTCCCGCCAGTAAATTCAATACAGCCATTCTTTTTCATCACTTGTTTGTATATTCGTCCTCAGCACGAACCTGACAATTCAATATTTAAGCATGACGAACTAAACGCTAAACACAGCAGCACCTATTCCGAACATGTCTATTCAAGCCTAAACAAGGCAACTGATATTTCGTCGAGGTATTTATGCAACAAGAAGCACTAGGAATGGTGGAAACCAAAGGGTTGACCGCCGCCATTGAGGCCGCGGACACCATGGTGAAATCAGCCAATGTGACCTTAGTCGGCTACGAAAAAATCGGCTCTGGCCTCGTCACCGTCATCGTACGCGGTGATGTTGGGGCGGTAAAAGCAGCCACCGATGCCGGTGCAAGTGCAGCCGCCAAAGTGGGTGAAGTGAAATCCACCCATGTGATCCCGCGCCCACACACCGATGTCGAGGCTTTTTTACCGAAAAGCCGCTCACCAAAGGGACATAACGAATGAAGAGCAATGACCTGGTCGACCAAATCATGGCGCAGGTAATCGCTAAAGTCAGTGAACACGCTCCGGCGTCTTCTACGCAACCCGCTCATCAACAACGAGATACGGCTATGGCTGAGAAAACTTGCAGTTTAACGGAATTTGTTGGTACCGCGATTGGTGACACCGTCGGACTGGTTATCGCCAACGTGGATACTGCCCTACTGGACGCAATGAAGCTGGAAAAACGCTATCGCTCCATTGGCATTTTGGGCGCACGTACTGGCGCAGGCCCGCACATCATGGCGGCTGATGAAGCCGTTAAAGCCACCAATACCGAAGTGGTCAGCATCGAATTACCCCGTGATACCAAAGGCGGCGCAGGTCATGGCTCGCTGATTATCTTCGGTGGTGACGATGTGTCTGATGTGAAACGTGCCGTGGAAGTAGCTCTGAAAGAGTTGGACAGGACTTTCGGCGATGTTTACGCCAATGAAGCCGGCCACATTGAACTGCAATACAGCGCCCGTGCGAGCCATGCGTTAGAAAAAGCCTTTGGTGCACCGCTGGGCCGTTCTTGCGGCGTGATTGTTGGCGCGCCTGCATCGATTGGCGTGTTGATGGCCGATACCGCTGTGAAATCTGCCAACGTTGACGTGGTGGCTTACAGCTCACCGGCACAAGGCACCAGCTTCAGTAACGAAGTCATTCTGGTTATCTCCGGCGATTCTGGCGCAGTTCGTCAGGCAGTGATTTCTGCCCGTGAGATTGGCAAAACGGTATTAGGCACCTTAGGCGCTGAACCGAAAAACGACCGCCCTTCTTATATCTGACGCCACAGTGAGGCTGTTTCATGAAATCGAAAAGATTTGAAGCGTTGGCGAAACGCCCGGTTAATCAGGACGGCTTTGTCAAAGAGTGGATCGAAGAAGGCTTTATTGCCATGGAAAGCCCGAACGATCCCAAACCCTCCATCAAGATCGAAAACGGCGTGGTGACTGAGCTAGATGGCAAGCCACAAAGCAGTTTCGACCTGATCGATCACTTTATCGCCCGCTACGGTATCAACCTCGCGCACGCGGAAGAAGTGATGAAAATGGACTCCATCAAACTGGCCAATATGCTGTGTGATCCGAATGTGTCACGCCGCACCATTGTGCCACTGACGACCGCCATGACACCGGCCAAAATCGTCGAAGTGGTTTCCCATATGAACGTGGTGGAAATGATGATGTCGATGCAGAAAATGCGCGCACGTCGTACCCCATCACAACAAGCTCACGTCACCAACGTGAAAGATAACCCCGTGCAGATTGCTGCCGATGCCGCAGAAGGCGCGTTCCGTGGCTTCGATGAGCAAGAAACGACCGTGGCCGTGGCCCGTTATGCGCCGTTTAACGCCATTGCACTGTTAGTGGGTTCGCAAGTTGGCCGCCCCGGCGTGTTGACACAATGTTCACTGGAAGAAGCCACTGAGCTGAAACTGGGGATGCTGGGCCATACCTGTTATGCCGAAACCATTTCGGTTTACGGGACTGAGCCGGTATTTACCGACGGCGATGACACGCCATGGTCGAAAGGCTTCCTCGCCTCGTCCTATGCATCACGCGGTTTGAAAATGCGCTTTACCTCAGGTTCTGGCTCTGAAGTGCAAATGGGCTACGCCGAAGGCAAATCCATGCTGTATCTGGAAGCGCGCTGTATTTACATCACCAAAGCGGCGGGCGTTCAAGGGCTGCAAAACGGTTCTGTAAGTTGCGTCGGTGTGCCTTCTGCTGTGCCATCAGGCATTCGCGCCATTTTGGCAGAAAACCTGATTTGCTCGGCGTTGGACTTGGAATGTGCGTCCAGTAACGACCAAACCTTTACCCACTCTGATATGCGTCGTACCGCTCGCCTGCTGATGCAGTTCCTGCCGGGTACTGACTTTATCTCCTCCGGTTATTCCGCCGTGCCGAACTACGACAACATGTTCGCGGGTTCTAACGAAGATGCCGAAGATTTTGACGACTACAACGTGATGCAGCGCGACCTGAAAGTCGATGGCGGTCTGCGTCCGGTGTTGGAAGCTGACGTCGTGGCAATTCGTAATAAAGCCGCGCGTGCCTTACAAGCTGTCTTTGCCGGTATGGGCTTGCCGCCAATCACTGACGAAGAAGTGATTGCGGCGACCTATGCGCACGGCTCGAAAGATATGCCGGAACGTAACATCGTCGAAGACATCAAGTTCGCTCAGGAAATCATCAACAAAAACCGCACCGGTCTGGAAGTGGTTAAAGCGTTGGCACAAGGCGGTTTCGAAGATGTGGCGCAAGACATGCTCAACATCCAGAAAGCCAAAATTGCCGGTGACTACCTGCACACCTCGGCGATCATCAAAGGTGACAATCAAGTCCTGTCAGCGGTGAATGACGTCAATGACTACGCGGGTCCAGCGACGGGTTATCGGCTGGAAGGTGCACGTTGGGAAGAGATCAAAAACATTCCAAACGCGCTTGATCCGAATGAGCTTGGCTAAGGGGTTCACGAGATGGTGGATATTAACGAAAAACTGTTACGCCAAATTATCGAAGGCGTATTGCAGGAAATGCAAGGAGACAACAATACCGTCTCCTTTAAGCAACCGTCCCAGCCTGCGGCCGCATCAACCGCCGTGGCCTCTGGCGATTTCCTCACTGAAGTGGGTGAAGCCCGCCCTGGCAATAATCAGGATGAAGTGATCATTGCGGTGGGGCCAGCATTTGGTCTGTCGCAAACCGCCAACATCGTTGGGATACCGCACAAAAATATCTTGCGTGAAGTGATTGCCGGTATCGAAGAAGAAGGGATTAAGGCGCGGGTTATCCGCTGCTTTAAATCCTCCGACGTGGCCTTTGTGGCGGTTGAAGGTAACCGCTTGAGCGGTTCCGGTATCTCTATCGGTATTCAATCTAAAGGCACAACGGTCATTCATCAGCAAGGTTTGCCGCCACTGTCCAATTTGGAGTTGTTCCCACAAGCGCCACTGTTGACGCTGGAAACCTACCGCCAGATTGGCAAAAACGCGGCGCGTTATGCCAAACGGGAATCACCACAACCGGTTCCGACCCTGAATGACCAAATGGCGCGGCCAAAATATCAGGCTAAATCAGCGATTCTGCACATTAAAGAAACCAAATATGTGGTGACCGGCAAGAATCCTCAGGAACTCCGGGTGGCGCTTTAACAAAGGAAAACACAATGAATTCCGAAGCTATTGAATCCATGGTTCGCGATGTGCTGAACAAGATGAACAGCTTGCAAGGCCAAACACCGGCAGCAGCCTGTCCAGCACCGGCGGCCAGTACGCGCAGTGATGCCAAAGTCGCTGATTATCCGTTGGCGAATAAACACCCTGAATGGGTAAAAACCGCCACCAACAAAACACTGGATGATCTGACGTTGGCGAACGTGTTGAACGGCAGTGTCACCTCACAGGATTTGCGTATCACGCCTGAAATCCTGCGCATTCAAGCCTCTATCGCCAAAGACGCGGGCCGTCCGCTGTTGGCCATGAACTTTGAACGTGCCGCTGAGCTGACTGCTGTACCGGATGACAAGGTGTTGGATATCTATAACGCCCTGCGTCCGTACCGTTCAAGCAAAGAAGAACTGAACGCCATCGCTGATGATTTGGAGCAGAACTACAAAGCGACGATTTGCGCCACCTTCGTGCGCGAAGCGGCCGTTTTGTATGTTCAGCGTAAGAAGCTCAAAGGCGACGATTAGTTCATCAATTAATTGTTATAGCCACTTGGTTTCAAGTTGCAGGTAGGTGATCCCCAGGAGCTGACTCAAGTCAGTGACTGGGGTGAGTGAGTGCAGCCAACACCGCTGCAAATTGAAAGGTGAAGGGGAAGAATATGGGCCGCTACATCGTCGGCGTCGACATCGGAAACTCATCAACGGAAGTGGCATTGGCTACTTGCGCAGTTGATGGTCAGTTGCAGTTTGTCACCAGCGCCCTCACCGAAACCACCGGTATCAAAGGGACGCAACGTAACATTTTCGGCATCAACAAAGCGCTGGCCTTGTTGACGGAAAAGGCCGGTATCGCACTGAGCGATATCAGTCTGATTCGTATTAACGAGGCAACGCCGGTGATTGGCGATGTGGCGATGGAAACCATTACTGAAACCATCATCACGGAATCCACCATGATCGGCCACAACCCTAAAACCCCCGGTGGGCTGGGATTAGGGGTGGGGCTCACTATCACCATTGATGAACTGGTCACCCGCGATCCGACCCAACCTTACATTTTAGTGGTGCCTGCCACGGTTGATTTTGCCGATGTGGCGGCAATCGTCAATGCGGCAAAGGGTGCTGGATACCGCATCACGGCGATTATTTTACAGCGGGATGATGGTGTCTTGGTCAGCAACCGCCTCACTCACCCACTGCCGATCGTCGATGAAGTGCTGTATATCGACCGCATCCCCATGGGCATGTTGGCCGCAGTTGAAGTGGCGATGCCGGGCCAAGTGATTGAAACCCTCTCTAACCCTTATGGTATTGCCACTGTTTTTGAACTTAATGCCGAAGAAACCAAAAACATCGTTCCGGTGGCGCGCGCCTTGATTGGCACACGTTCTGCAGTGGTGGTGAAAACACCGGAAGGGGACGTTAAAGCACGATCCATTCCGGCTGGTCATTTGGTGCTCTTTGCCGATGGCCGCACCGTGCAGGTCGATGTTGCGACGGGCAGTGAAGCCATTATGACGGCAGTGAACAGCTTCCGGCATTTGGACAATGTGAGCGGTGAAGCGGGCACCAATATTGGTGGCATGCTCGAACACGTGCGCCAAACCATGGCAGAACTGACCAACAAACCGACCAATGAAATCTTCATTCAAGACTTGCTGGCTGTCGACACGGCAGTGCCGGTCAATGTCATTGGGGGTTTGGCGGGCGAGTTCTCTCTTGAGCAAGCGGTGGGTATCGCCTCCATGGTGAAATCTGATCGCCTGCAAATGGCGCATATCGCCAGTGAAATCGAAAAGACATTAGGTATTGATGTTCAGGTCGGGGGGGCGGAAGCCGAAGCGGCGATACTCGGCGCGCTGACCACACCAGGGACGCGACGGCCACTCGCCATCCTCGATTTAGGGGCAGGCTCGACCGATGCCTCCATCATCAATGCCCAAGGTCAAATCGTTGCCACACATCTGGCAGGTGCGGGCGATATGGTGACGATGATCATCGCCTCAGAACTGGATCTCCAAGACCGCTATCTGGCGGAAGACATCAAAAAGTATCCGCTCGCCAAAGTGGAAAGTTTATTCCACCTGCGCCATGAAGACGGCAGCGTTCAGTTCTTCCCACACCCCCTCGCCCCTGAAGTTTTTGCGCGGCTGGTGGTGGTGAAACCGGAAGGACTGGTGCCACTACCGGGTGATTACGCACTGGAAAAAGTTCGCAATATTCGCCGCTCCGCAAAAGAGCGGGTGTTTGTGACCAATGCGCTGCGAGCCCTGCGCCAAGTTAGCCCAACCGGCAATATCCGCGATATCCCCTTCGTGGTGCTGGTGGGCGGCTCGTCACTGGATTTCGAGGTTCCGCAATTGGTCACCGATGCCCTCTCCCACTTCAAGCTAGTGGCGGGTCGCGGCAACATTCGCGCCGTTGAAGGCCCACGTAATGCCGTGGCAACGGGTCTGATTTTGGCTTTTCAACGGGAGCGTAATGTATGAATTTCGCCAATGACGCTCCCGCTATCGTGATCAGTCTCACCACGCCAACGCCGCCTGAGGTTTGGCATCAGGTATTGCTGGGCATTGAGGAAGAAGGCATTCCTTGGCAATGGCAACAAGACGAAGAAGGCGATGCCATTCTCCGTGCATGGCAGGCCGCCACCCGCTCGCCGTTATTGGTGGGTCTCGCCTGTTCTGCTGACGAAGTGGTGGTGCATTTTCGTCATTTACCGCCCACCAACCCGCTGTTCCGGTTGGCATGGGCGCAAAACGATGACCAATTACGGCAGCTTGGTAACAACGCCGCCCGACTGGTTAAAGGTTTACCGTTTAAGTCATCTCCATAACCCCAAAAAGGATAAATGAACTCATGAACAACGCATTAGGTTTAGTCGAAACCAAAGGTCTGGTCGCTGCTATCGAAGCGGCTGATGCCATGGTCAAGTCTGCCAACGTCCAACTGGTGGGCTACGAAAAAATCGGTTCCGGTTTGGTCACTGTCATGGTGCGCGGGGATGTTGGTGCCGTCAAAGCCGCAGTCGATGCCGGTTCTGTTGCCGCCAGTGCGGTGGGTGAAGTGATGTCCTGCCATGTCATCCCGCGCCCACACAGCGATGTAGAAGCTATTTTACCGACCTCCGCCTAAGGGTAAGACGAGGAGCACAGCGTGAAAACGTCACTGGGTTTACTTGAAGTTAGCGGTCTAGCGCTGGCTATCGGCGCGGCGGATGCCATGGCGAAAGCCGCATCCGTCAACCTGATCGGAATAGAAAAAACCAACGGCTCCGGCTGGATGTTAATCCGCCTAACCGGTGATGTGGCTTCAGTACAGGCGGCAATCAGTACCGGTGCCGCCTTTGCCGAACAGCATCATGGGCTGGTTTCCCGTGCGGTGTTAGCCCGTCCGGCAGATAGCTTGATGGCTTATTGGCAAGCCCCCACCGAGGCGATCACTGTCGAGGTGCAAGTGACCCTCGACCCTGTGAATGAGCCGGTGAGTGAAGGGGTCAGTGAGTTAGCAGTCGAAGTAGAAGTAGTAGAAGTAAAAAAAGCAGAAGCGCCTGCCATTGATGAGGCGCAAACCGAAGAAGTCGATGCTCCCAAACCGGCTGAGACGGCGACCGATGATGCGCCGGATACGGTGGTGAGTATCGAAAAAAAACGGATAGAAAGTGAGGCTCTGCAAGCGCCTCGTGTGAGTTGCAATCTTTGCCTCGATCCCGCTTGCCGACGCCATAAAGGTGAACCTCGCTTTCGTTGTATCCACTTGGGTAAACGAGGAAAAGTCTGATGGAAAAAGCGTTACTGGAACCCGTTGTCAGTAAGATCCTCGACGAAATGCGTCTTCGTCCGATCCCGCTTGGGGTTTCCAATCGACACCTGCATCTCTCGGCGCAAGATTACCAACGGCTGTTCCCTGAGCAGCCACTGCTGGAGAAAAAGGCGCTGCTGCAACCGGGCCAATATGCCGCCGAACAGACGGTCACGTTGGTTGGGCCAAAAGGCAGCCTGAAAAACGTGCGTATCCTTGGGCCATTGCGTAGCCAAAGTCAGGTAGAAATCTCTCGTACCGACGCGCGCACGCTGGGGATCAATGCGCCCCTGCGCATGTCCGGCAACTTGGAAGGGACACCGGCTATTCGTCTTGTCAGCCCCTACGGCGAAGTGGAATTGCCTCATGGCGTGATTGTGGCGCTGCGGCACATTCATATGTCGCCGCTGGATGCTTTGATCTACCGAGTGAAGCACGGTGACCGAGTACAAGTGGCGATTCAAGGCAGTGGTCGCCGCCTGATTATGGATGATGTGGCCATTCGCGTTTCACCCCAAATGAAACTGGAAATGCACATCGATACCGACGAGGCCAATGCAGCAGGCGCAGATGATCCCGCCGCGTTTGCCACGCTTTTGATGCCATCACGGACAGCGCAATCATGACACTGACTCAGGCCCAAACCGAACAACTGGTCAGCCAGATTGTTACGCGGTTGACCGAGCGCGAACGTAGGGTTCACGCCTTGCTGCTGCCTCAGTTGCGCGCGGGTCTGGAACCCTGGGTATTCGTGCGCCATGCCACGCTGCATCTGATGTTGCCGGATCTGGCGTTTATGCATCGGCTGGCGCAGTCCGATAGTCAATGTCCGGCGGTCAATGCCCTCAATGAGGCGTGGTCTTGGGGCATGAAAGTGCATATCAGTTTGCATCGCCAACTATTGGCAGCTTTACCCGCGGCGGCACTGCGCCGTATGCCGCTGAGTTTGAGTGACAACCAAGGTGTCGCGGTGCGCTTGCACGCGGGTCGTGTGCTGGGTTATCGCGATATCGCCACTCTCTCTTCCGGCTGGCTGCTGATTGATGCTCATACGCTGGTTACACCGCTGGCACAAGACACCGTATCAGCCCGTCATATTCAACTGTTAAGGCAGGAGTAAATCATGCAACTGGCCAGAGTGGTAGGTTCCGTCGTCTCAACGCAAAAGTCACCAACGCTGATTGGGAAAAAGTTGCTGCTGGTGCGCCGTGTCGCCGGTGATGGCTCACTGCCGCCAGACAGCAAAACGCCGGATGAAGTGGCGGTCGATTCTGTCGGCGCGGGTCAGGGAGAACTGGTGCTACTGGCGGGCGGCTCCAGTGCCAGACGTGTGTTTGCTGAGCCGAATGATGCCATCGATCTGGCGATTGTCGCCATCGTTGATGAATGCGCTTACTGATGATGAGCGCGCGTCGTGATGAGTGCGCTTTCTGACCTTGAATAACCTGACAGATAGAACGGTGATTTTATGAGCATCTATACCAAGACGGGCGACGCGGGCACTACTGCCCTGTTCACCGGACAACGGGTAAAAAAGAGTCACCCACGGGTGGAAACTTACGGCACGTTAGATGAACTCAATGCCGCACTGAGTTTGTGCGCCCGAGTGATGCAAGGTGAAGAGAACCGTCAATTAATTGATGCGGTACAGCATCAACTGTTTTATTTCAGCGCCGAATTAGCCAGCGAAGGCATTGAAGTTCCTCCCGTTGGGCGTAAAAGCATCAGCGAGCAGGACATCCACGCACTCGAACAAGCGGTAGACCGCTGCATGGCGCAGTTGCCACCGGTCAAAGGATTTATTCTGCCCGGCGATACCGAAGCCGGTAGCCGTTTACATTTTGCCCGCACATTAGCGCGGCGCTGTGAACGACGTTTGATTGAACTGGCCGAACAAGTCCCCGTGCGCTCGGTGCTGTTGCAGTATCTCAACCGGTTATCTGATTGCCTGTATGCATTGGCCCGCGACGAAGACCAGCGCCAACAGTTGCAACAAACCGCGCAGACCGTGCTGGCCCGTTATTTGGCTGCCACCCAGGAGACTCAGCCCGCCACAAAAACGCGACCTAGCGCGACGGGGCTGGGATTTTCCGATGTTCATCAGTTAGTTAAGTTGGCGGTTGAAGCCGCCATGACATTAGGTATTGCGGTGGTTGTCGCCCTGACTGACCGCCACGGCAATCTCATCATGACCTACCGTATGCCCGATACCTTGCTGGTCAGCAGCGAGTTGGCCCCGAAAAAAGCGTGGACCGCCGTTGCCCTCAAAGCAGCCACTCATCAACTCAGCAGCGCCGTTCAACCGGGGGCTGACTTGTTCCAACTGGAAGCCAGCACCGGCGGCAAAGTGGTGAGTTTTGGTGGCGGTTACCCCCTGTGGCGTGATGGCCAATTGGTGGGCGGTTTAGGCATCAGCGGCGGTAGCGTCGAACAAGATATGCACATAGCAGAAGCGGCCATATCGGCTTTACACCTGAGGAATGAATAATGAATACCAATGATCTTGAAACTCTCATTCGCACTATCCTCACCGAGCAACTGACGCCAGCTACTGCGTCTGCCTCCAGCGCTATTTTTGCCAGCGTGGATGAAGCAGTCAATGCCGCTCACAGCGCCTTTTTGCGCTATCAGCAAAGCCCGATGAAAACCCGCAGCGCCATTATTAGCGCCCTGCGTGAACAACTCAAACCCCAGTTAGCCTCACTGTCAGAACGCGGTGCCAGCGAAACGGGCATGGGCAATAAAGAAGATAAATACCTCAAAAACAAAGCCGCACTGGAAAACACCCCCGGTATTGAAGACTTGTCCACCACTGCCCTGACCGGCGACGGCGGCATGGTGTTATTCGAATATTCACCGTTCGGTGTGATTGGCTCCGTGGCTCCGAGCACTAACCCGACTGAAACCATCATCAATAACAGCATCAGCATGTTGGCTGCCGGTAATGCGGTTTATTTCAGCCCGCATCCTGGCGCGAAAGCCGTATCACTGGATTTAATTGCCCAAATTGAAGCCATCATTTTCAACAGTTGTGGCATCCGCAATTTAGTGGTGACCGTGCAAGAACCTAGCTTTGAAGCGACCCAACAGATGATGGCCCACGACAAAATCCCGTTGTTGGCGATCACCGGCGGGCCCGCCATTGTGGCGATGGGCATGAAGAGCGGCAAAAAAGTGATTGGTGCTGGTGCCGGTAACCCACCTTGTCTGGTGGATGAAACCGCCGAGTTGGCAAAAGCGGCGCAAGATATCGTCTCTGGCGCATCCTTCGACTACAACCTGCCGTGCATCGCAGAGAAAAGCCTGATTGTGGTGGAGAGTGTCGCCGACCGTTTATTACAGCAGATGCAAGCCTTCGATGCGTTACTGATCAGTAACCCGCAAGATGTCGACAGCCTGCGTAAAGCTTGCCTGACACCTCAAGGCCACGCCAATAAAAATCTGGTGGGGAAAAGCCCAAATGAGCTGCTGAAAGCCGCCGGTTTGGCTTGCCCAGCCAAAGCCCCACGCCTGTTGCTGGTTGAAGTCGCCGGTGACGATCCCTTGGTGACCACTGAACAATTGATGCCGCTGTTACCGGTGGTGCGCGTAAAGGATTTTGATGCCGCGCTGACGCTGGCACTGCAAGTGGAAGGCGGCCTGCATCATACCGCGACCATGCACTCGCAAAATGTCTCGCGCCTGAATCTGGCGGCTCGCCTGTTGCAGACCTCCATTTTTGTTAAAAACGGCCCATCTTATGCCGGTATCGGTGTCGGTGGCGAAGGCTTTACCACCTTTACTATCGCCACACCAACCGGTGAAGGCACCACGTCTGCCCGCACCTTTGCGCGCCAACGTCGCTGTGTGCTGACTAACGGCTTCTCCATTCGCTGAGCGAGGACGTATGAAGACTTTTTTCCTGCAAACACGCATTTATAGCGGGGAAGGCAGCCTCAAGGTGCTGCAACGCTTCCATCAGCGCAAAATCTGGATCATTTGCGATGGCTTTCTGGCCACCTCGCCGCTGTTAGATCGCTTAAAACAAGCGCTGCCTGCGGATAACCAGATCAGCCTGTTCAGCGACATTACGCCGGACCCGAATATCAGCACCGTGGTGAAAGGGATTGAGCAGATGCAAGCCCTGCACCCCGATGTAGTGATCGGGTTTGGTGGCGGTTCGGCATTGGACGCGGCGAAAGCCATTGTCTGGTTTAGCCGTCAGCAAGGGCTGGAGATTGAAACCTGTATCGCGATCCCGACCACCAGCGGCACCGGTTCCGAAGTCACTAGCGCTTGCGTGATCAGCGATCCAGAGAAAAGCATTAAATATCCGCTGTTTGACGATGAAATATATCCCGATATCGCCATTTTAGATCCGGCACTGGTGGTCACTGTGCCACCGGTTATCACCGCCAATACCGGATTAGATGTGCTGACGCATGCGCTGGAGGCCTATGTTTCACCGCGTGCGAGTGATTTCACCGATGCACTGGCCGAAAAAGCGGTGCAACTGGTGTTTCGCCATTTGGCGACGGCCTGCAAAAAAGGTGATTGCCTGATCACTCGCGGCAAGATGCATAACGCCTCAACACTGGCGGGCATGGCATTTAGTCAGGCAGGGCTCGGCATCAATCACGCCATTGCACACCAATTGGGCGGTCAGTTCCATATCGCCCACGGGTTAGCCAATGCCTTGCTGCTGGTGCCGGTGATTCGCTTTAACGCCATCGATACACGGGCGCAGAAACGTTATGCACGATTGGCGAAATTGTGCCATTTCAGCCCGGCAAATGCGGATGATCGCAGCGCGGTGAATCAATTGATTCATCAGATTGAGCAGCTCAAACGCCAATGCAGTCTACCTCAGCCGTTGGCGGCGATGAAAGTCACCGAACGCGAGTTAACGCAGCGGATCCCTGACATCATCACCGCCGCGCTGGCGGATGTCACTCTGCGCACCAATCCGCGTGCGGCAGATGACAAAGCGATTCGTGGCATCGTCGAGGCGCTTTATGAATGATCTGCAAATGCCACTGGCCCCGTTACTGAGCGCCCCCCTCGCCTGCGGTGAATTAGCGCAGTGCGATGCCGCAACTATTCAGCAGCGGGTACGCGATGCTGGGGTGGTGGGTGCCGGCGGCGCGGGATTCCCCACCGCGGTAAAATTGCAAGCGCAAGCTGAAATCTTTCTGGTTAATGCCGCCGAATGTGAACCGATGCTGAAAGTGGATCAGCAATTGATACCGCGGGAAGCCGCGCGGCTGGTGCGGGGCGTGATTTATGGCATGGTCGCCACCGGCGCACGCGAAGGCATTATTGCGCTCAAAGCCAAATATGACGCAGCCATTGCAGCGCTCACGCCGTTGCTGCCGCCGCAAATTCGGCTGCATATTTTGCCTGATGTGTACCCCGCCGGTGATGAAGTGATCACCATTTGGCTGGCAACGGGTCGCCGTGTGCCGCCTGCGGCGCTGCCAGTGAGCATCGGCGTGGTGGTCAATAACGTCCAAACCTTGCTCAATGTGGCGCGTGCCGTGGAACAGCAATGGCCTGTTACCCGCCGCACACTGACCGTCAACGGTGCGGTGGCACGGCCTTTAACGTTGACCGTGCCGCTAGGGACTTCGTTACGTGAAGTACTGGCGTTAGCGGGCGGCGCGACTGTCGACAATCCGGCCTATATCAATGGCGGGCCGATGATGGGCCATGCCCTGCATGATCTCGATCAACCGGTGACAAAAACCACCGGTGGCTTATTGGTGCTGCCCGCGGATCACTTGTTGATCACCCGCCGCGCACGCAGTGATCAGGATGTACTCGCCATTGCCCGCGCGGTGTGCGAGCAGTGCCGGATGTGTACCGAACTTTGCCCCCGTCACCTTATTGGTCATGAATTGCCGCCGCATTTACTGGTGCGGGCGATTATTTATCAACAGGTGGCGACGCCCGATATCTTGCTGAGCGCCCTCACCTGCTCGGAATGCGGCTTATGCGAAAGCTATGCCTGTCCGGTGGATATCTCGCCAATGCGCATTAATCGGCTGCTTAAAACACAGTTGCGCGCACAGGGAGCACGTTATCAAGGGGAATTGCGTGAGGCCGATCCGATGGCCAATTACCGCATGGTGCCGATATCACGGCTGATTGCGCGGCTGGATTTGACCGACTGGTATCAACCCGCTCCCTTTATCGATTTAGACGTTGCGCCGCAACACGTGGTTATCCCGCTGCGCCAGCACATTGGTGCCGCCGCCGAGCCTGTCGTAGCGGTCGGCGAACAGGTCCAACGCGGCCAACTGATTGGGCAGATCCCCCCTAACGCGTTGGGTGCGCCAGTGCATGCCAGTATTCGCGGCGTCGTCACGGATATCAGCGCCCACGCTATTACCCTGCGTTGCGACCATGAAGAGGAATGAGCATGTCTCAAGCCATTGGAATTGTTGAATTAAGCAGTATCGCCAAAGGGATGGAGGTTTGCGACCTGATGCTGAAAAGCGCCAACGTCAGCCTGTTGGTCAGTAAAACCCTCTGCCCCGGCAAGTATTTGTTGATGGTCGGCGGCGATATCGGGGCCGTTAGCCAGTCCGTGCAAAATGGTGAAAAACACAGCGGCCATTTATTGGTCGATAGCATCGTCTTACCGAATCTTCACCCCTCAGTGTTACCGGCAATCAGCGGCCTCAATACGGTTCAAAACCGTCAGGCGGCAGGCGTGGTGGAAACATGGAGTGTCGCAGCCTGTATTACCGCGGCAGACCGCGCGGTGAAAGCCGCCAATGTCACGCTGGTGCGCATCCATATGGCGTTCGGTATCGGCGGCAAGTGCTATCAGGTCCTCAGTGGCGATATTGCCGATGTGCAAACCGCCGTTGACGTTGCCAGCCAGTGTGCCGGTGAGAAGGGATTACTGGTTTACAGCACCGTGATCTCCCGTCCCCATGAGGCGCTGTGGCGTCAGTTAGTTCAGGAGGCATGATGGAAAACAGCAGCACACCCGAGCGCGTCATTCAGGAATATGTTCCTGGTAAACAGATCACCCTCGCGCACCTTATCGCCAACCCCAATAAGGCGCTTTATAAAAAGCTGGGGCTAAACGATGTCAGCAGCGCCATTGGCATTCTGACCATCACCCCCAGTGAAGCCTCGATTATTGCCAGTGATATCGCCACCAAATCAGGTGCCGTAGAGATTGGTTTTATCGACCGATTTACCGGTGCCGTGGTGTTTACCGGCGATGTTTCTGCGGTGGAGTCTGCGCTGAAACAGGTGATTCATACCTTAGGCGACATGATGAAATTTACCGCTTGCCCGATGACGCGGACCTGATGCCATGCAACGCATCATGTTAATTGGCCCTAGCCAGTGCGGTAAAACGTCGCTGATCCAGCGTTTACGCGGCGAGACGCTCAATTACCAGAAAACTCAGTCCATTATCTGGCAAGACAATGCCATTGATACGCCGGGCGAATATCTGGAAAACCGCTGTTTGTACAGTGCGTTACTGGCGAGCGCTTGTGAAGCCGATGTGGTGGGTTTGGTGCAAAACGCCGATGCCACGCAGAGCTGGTTTGCCCCGATGTTGGCACAAGTTTTCAACAAACCGGTGATTGGCATCATCAGCAAGGCGGACACCGTGAGCCACCCCGACCAACTGAATTGGGCGGCAGAGGGGCTACAGCAAGCAGGCGCACAAAATATCTTTATCACCTCGGCGCAAACCGGCGAGGGGTTAACTGACCTTATGACTTATTTGAATCATTCTGGAGAGTCGCATGTCCGGTAAGATTATGGCGATAAACGCCGGCAGTTCTTCGTTGAAGTTTCAGTTGTTTTCCATGTTCAATGCGCAAACCGGTCAAGCGGATGAGCAGGTGTTATGCCAAGGATTAATTGAGCGTATCGGGATGGATGATGCGGTGTTTAACCTGCGTGCCGGTGATGTGAAATGGCGGGAAACGCTACCCATTGCCGATTGCCGCCAAGGCGCAGAACATTTGCTGCACGCACTTATCGAGCACAATATTATCGATTCGCTAGCGGAAATCACCGGTGTCGGTCACCGCGTGGCCCATGGCGGCGAAGCCTTTGCCGATTCTGAGCTCATCACCCCTGATGTGCTAGCTCAAATTGAACAGTTGGGGGTGCTGGCTCCGTTACACAATCCGGTTAACGCCTTGGGGATCCGCGTGTTCCAACAGGCCTTGCCCCATGCCAGCGCTGTGGCGGTGTTTGATACCGCATTTCACCAAACCCTGAGCCAGACCTCGTATCTGTATGCTTTGCCGTGGCGTTACTATGAAGAGCTGGGCATTCGCCGTTACGGTTTCCACGGCACCAGCCATAAATATGTCAGTGGCGTCTGCGCCGAGCGCATGGGGCGACCACTCGAATCGCTACGCATTGTTTCTTGTCACTTGGGCAATGGCTCCAGCCTGTGCGCGATCGGCAACGGGCGCTCCGTCAATACCTCCATGGGCTTTACCCCACAGGCTGGGATCATGATGGGCACCCGCAGCGGCGATATCGATCCGTCCATCTTGCCGTTTATTCAGCAAACGGAAGGCAAGAGTGCCACCGAAATCAATCAACTGATCAATAACCAGTCAGGCTTGCTGGGGGTTTCCGGCATTTCGCATGATTACCGTGATGTGGAACAGGCGGCCAACAACGGCGACACTCGCGCGCAAGTGGCGCTTGAACTGTTTGCTGAACGTATTCGCGCCGTCATTGGCAGCTATATCGTGCAACTGGGTGGCATTGATGCACTGATTTTCACCGGCGGTATTGGCGAAAATGCCCGCCATGCGCGCCAACAGATTTGCCGCGATCTGGCGTTTCTCGGTATCGAGTTGGACGAAGAGAAAAATCAGAAGAACCAATTCTTTATCCAAAAAGAAACGGGGCCGGTACAAATTGCCATCGTTAACACCAATGAAGAATTGATGATTGCCCGTGATGTCATGCGCGTGGCACAAACCCTGCCGGTACAACCGGCCCTCGCCATACAGTGAGAAGCAAGATGAAAAGTGGAAAAGTTTGGCTGGTGGGCGCGGGGCCGGGGGATGCGGCGCTGATTACGGTAAAAGGATTGCATGCCATTCGTCAGGCAGAAGCACTGGTCTATGACCGGTTAGTCTGCGCTGAACTGCTGGCTGAAGCCCCTGACGGCTGCGAAATGATCAATGTGGGCAAGAACCCCAATCACCATTTGGTGCCGCAACCTGAAATCAATCAGATCTTGGTAGATTGCGCCCTGCGTGGCCTGAATGTGGTGCGGCTCAAAGGCGGCGATCCTTACGTGTTCGGGCGCGGCGGAGAAGAAGCTGAAGCACTGGCGTTGGCAGAAATCCCGTTCGAAGTGGTGCCGGGGATCAGCTCCGCCATTGGTGGATTAGCCTATGCAGGGATACCGGTGACGCACCGTGATTATGCCTCCGGTTTCCATGTCATCACCGGCCATCTACGCCAAGGTAACGAACCGCAAGACTGGGCCACGTTAGCGAAGCTGGAAGGCACGCTGGTTATCCTGATGGGAATGACGCAATTGGCGACGATTTGCCAGCAGTTGATTGCCGCCGGTAAAGCGCCAACCACACCGGCTGCCGTGGTGATGTACGCCAGCCACCAACAGCAACAAGTCGCCAGTGGCACACTGACCACTTTAGCCGATCAAGCCACAGCGCAGGGCTTGTCGGCTCCCGCACTGATTGTGATTGGTGATGTGGTCCGATTGCGTGAAATCTTAGCATTCACACCAGAAGCGTTATCACTCAGCTCAATTCCCTCGTTGATCTACCCTCTGTCGTTGGCGTTGTAGTTCGCAGCGATGGGTATGATATTCTGCGCACATGAGTTAACGAGGGGATAACGCAGCAATGAGTGAGCATGGCGGTAATGTGCTGGAAATGGCATTGAAAATCGGGACAGATGCAGAGAATATCATTGATTTCAGTGCCAACATTAATCCTTTGGGGATGCCTGAATCCCTGAAAACAGCCATTGTGGCGCAGCTTAACCGCGCGGAACGCTACCCCGATGTTGAATATCGCCAACTCCATAGCGCGTTAGCCCGTGTCCATCATTGCCAGCCAGAAAACATCATGGCGGGCAATGGTGCCACCGAACTGATTTACGCGATAGTTCACCACTTGCAACCGCGCACCGCACTGTTGCTCACGCCGGGTTTTGCTGAATATCGCCGCGCCCTGCAACGGGTCGGCTGCCAGATCAGTGATTATGCGATGAGTGAAGCCGATGGCTTCCAGCCTGATGAGTGCTTGCTGGATGTTCTGGCTCAATCGCGCCCTGATTGCTTGTTCTTGGCAACACCGAATAACCCCACAGGGCTGATGCCGGATACCACGCTGCTGCAAGCTATTGTGCAGTGCTGCCATCAATACCAAATTGCGTTGATTGTCGATGAAGCTTTTATCGATTTTCTGCCTGAGGCAACAGGGCTAACCCCGCAATTAGCGGCGTTCCCGCGTTTATACGTGCTGCGCTCACTGACCAAATTTTTCGCCATCCCTGGGTTGCGCCTCGGTTATCTGCTCAGCGGTGACCGTGCCGCTATCGCGCAGATGAAACAGCTTCGCGAACCTTGGACCATCAATGCCTTTGCAGCGCTGGCCGGTGAAATCATTCTCGATGATCATGCGTATATTCAAGCCACACATCAGTGGTTAGCGCAGCAACAGCGCTGGTTATACCAACAACTGTGCTCTCTGCCTGCTTTGCGGGTCTGGCAAGGGGCGGCCAACTATATTTTCTTGCGCTGCCTGAAACCAGAAATCGATCTGCAACAGGCGTTATTACAGCATCATATTTTGATTCGCCATTGTGCCAACTACCCCGCATTAACCCGTGACCATTATCGTGTGGCGGTTAAGAGTGCTGCCGATAATCAGCGGCTGATCACCGCGTTACAGCAGGTTCTCGGCCATGGCTGAAGCCCGTTGCCCCGCGTCCTGTGGCGAGTTAATCCAAGGCTGGATTCTGGGTGGCGAGAAGCTAATTTCCTGCCCCGTCAATTGGTTTAGTACCGTGTCGGTGAGCGAGGGTGTGCCTAGCGGGCATGAGCGGCCACGGATGCGACAAATGCTGGCGGCAGTCTTGGCTTACTTCGATCACCCTGCTGAGATGGCGCGCGGCTTGAATATCTGTTTTGATTCCACCATTCCGGTGGCAAAAGGGCTAGCCAGTAGCACCGCCGATATCGCCGCCACCGCAATGGCCACCGCCCGTCATTTGGGGAAAACGCTGGATGAGGCAGCCCTCGCGGCCCTGTGTGTGAGCTTGGAGCCAACCGACAGCACGCTATTTCAGCAATTAACGCTGTTTGACCACCAAACTGCCGCGACGCAAATATCCTATGATTGGCAGCCTGCTGTGGATATCTTGCTGCTGGAAAGCCCGCAGATCCTGAATACTGAAGATTACCACCGCCGAGATCGCCAACCGGCTTTACTGGCAAGCGCCGCGTCATTGGCGCAGGCATGGCAACTCTTTACCCAAGCAGCCGAACGGCGCGATTGTTCACTACTGGGCCAAGCCACCACGCTAAGTGCACAAGCCAGCCAGCGTTTACTGGTGAAACCCGATTTTGCCGCGCTGATGGCGTTAGTCGAAGCATTGGATTTATACGGGCTGAATGTTGCTCACAGCGGCAGTGTCGTCGGTTTATTGCTAGACAGGCAACGCCATGACGTCGAAAAGCTATACTGGCAGTTACAGCGACACCACATCACCGAAAACTACCCGCACCAACACCTGTTAACCATGGTACCAGGGGGAGTACGTTAATCTCCGTTATCGCTGGTGAGCACAAAAAGTTAGCAGACTAATTAAGAAACATCCGAACCAAATTGTCCATGTTTCTAGCATTGTTATTCCCCTTCCACCCACCATTTTGATGCAACGCACTTTGAATTTCGCCTCAAAATGTTGACCTCAATCACAAACAGGGAAAGCAGCCATTTAATCCATATAAATAGCATTCAGTGATATGGGGAAAATAGCTGCCGAAGGATTAGAGTCAAGCAACAGGAAATGTAGTGCAGATGTAAAATCTGAGCCCTGTTAAATCTTCATTTTTTTAAAAACATAAATAAAACACATGTATCCAGCATCATAATATTGCACCAATACCGAACAACGATAACCGCAACCTACATAGCTCCGGGAGCCTTATTAGATGAAAAAACTGAGTGTAAAAACCCTACTGGCAGCCAGTCTGTTTAGCATGATGGTATGCTCGGGCAGCGCGCTGGCACAAGAAATCGAAGTGGTTAACATTTCGAAAATTGCTGGTATGCCGTGGTTTAACCGCATGGGTGAAGGTGTAGAACGTGCCGGTAAAGATCTGGGTATCAAAGCCTATCAGGTCGGCCCATCCAGTACCGATGCCCCGCAACAAGTTAAAATTATCGAAGATTTAATCGCCAAGAAAGTGAGTGCCATTAGTATCGTGCCTAACGATGCCGATGTACTGGAGCCTGTCTTTAAGAAAGCCCGTGACGCCGGTATCGTGGTATTAACCAATGAATCCCCAGGACAGCCAAGTGCTAACTGGGATATCGAAATCATTGATAACGCAAAATTCGCCGCCGATAACGTGGAAGAAATGGCGAAAGCCATGGGCGGTAAAGGCGGTTATGTGATTTATGTCGGCAGCCTGACCGTGCCACAACATAACTTATGGGCCGATCTGTTTGTGAAATACCAGAAAGAACATTATCCGGATATGTTCGAAGTGACTAGCCGTATGCCTGTTGCTGAGAGCATTGACGATTCACGCCGTACCACACTGGATTTGATGAAAGCCCACAGTGACCTGAAAGGGATTGTTGCTTTTGGTTCACAAGGCCCAATCGGTGCTGGCCGTGCGGTGAAAGAAAAACGCGCGAAAGATAAAGTGCATGTCTTTGGTATGATGATCCCTTCTCAAGCCGCTTCGCTGGTGAAAAGTGGTGATATCGCGATGGGCGTGACTTATGACCCAGGTTCTGCCGGTTATGCGCTGACTGCGGTAGCCGATAAAGTGCTGAAAGGCGAGAAAATCGAAACCGGTATGGATGTCCCAGGGGTAGGTAAAGCGGAAGTTGATCAAGATAAACGTTTGATCCAGTTCCATAATGTGTTGCGTGTCACCAAAGATAACGTGGATTCTCTGTATTGATTCACTGAAAAATCGCAGAGCCGGAGCGGTTATTCGGCTCTGCTACTCATGACATTTGGTGTTAGAGGATTTATGCAGCCATTCATTACCTTGGAAAATATCAGTAAAACCTTTTATGGCGTCAAGGCGCTCAATAAGGTGGCGATGACCCTGCTACCGGGTGAGGTTCATTGTCTCGCGGGGCAGAACGGTTGTGGCAAATCGACGCTGATCAAGATTATCTCCGGCGTCTACCAACCCGATGCTGATGCCGCCATGACCATTGATGGCAAAACCTACTCTACCCTGACCCCTATTGAATCTGTCCGGTTGGGGATTCAGGTTATCTACCAAGATTTGTCACTGTTCCCAAATTTAACCGTGGCTGAGAATATCGCCATGAACCATTATCACCATCATCTGTGGGTGGATAAACGCCAAATGCGTGCCACCGCAGAACGGGTAATGAATAGTATTAACGCTCACTTAGATCTGGACGATTTAGTCGAAGATTTGCCGATTGCTCAGAAACAGTTGGTCGCCATTTGCCGTGCATTGGCACAAGATGCCCGCCTGATTGTCATGGATGAGCCAACGGCATCCCTGACCCGCCAAGAAGTGAATGGCTTACTGCGCGTGGTACATGAGCTGAAATCGCGCAACATCTGCGTCGTTTTTGTTAGCCACCGACTCAGTGAAGTACTGGAAATATCAGACCGGATCACGGTGTTGAAGGACGGTGATTGGGTCGGGACTTATCCTGCCGCCGAAGTGGATGACCAGCGTTTGGCTTGGCTGATGACCGGCATGAAGTTTGATTTCAAAGTGCTGCCGCCGTTTGTCGCCACTCGCCCACCGGTGCTCGCCGTAGAAGAGCTTTCTCGCAGCAATGAATATCACAATATCTCTCTGACCTTACATCCCGGTGAAATTGTTTCGCTTGTGGGGTTACTCGGCGCAGGGCGTACCGAACTGTGCCTCAGCTTATTCGGTTTAACCACGCCTGAGTCGGGCACCATTCGTGTCAATGATAAGCCGATGTACTTCGCCAGTAACCGTGATGCGATTGCCGCCGGTATTGGTTATGTTTCGGAAGACAGGATGAGCACGGGGCTGATTATGGCGCAATCGATTCGCGATAATATCAGCGCCACCGTATTGCATCGGCTTAAGAATGCCTTTCATCTGATGCGCACAGAGCGGGTGGATACGTTGGTAGAAGACATGGTGAAACACCTGTCGATTAAAATCGGTAACAGCGATTTGCCCGTTAATACCTTATCCGGCGGTAATGCGCAGCGAATTGCCATTGCAAAATGGTTAGCGACGGACCCGCAAATATTGATCCTCGATTCGCCAACGGTCGGGGTCGACATTGCTAACAAAGCCGGCATCTACAACATCATCAATGCATTAGCCGCGCGAGGCATTGCCGTCTTGATGGTCTGTGATGAGATAGACGAAGCGTACTTTAACAGTCACCGTATTTTAGTGATGCGGGCTGGGACACTGGTGCAAGAATTCTTGCCAAGCAACAGCAGCGAAGCCGCCATTGCGGAGGTAGTAAATGGCTAATCCCCATGCGGTCAATAAATCGGTGCCTAATAAATCCAATCACGGTCACACCGGCTTATTTAATAAAGAAAATCTGAAGCGCCATGAAGTGATGCTGGCCTTCACTATTTTGATTATTTCGACGTATCTTTCATTCACCAGCCCCGATTTTCTGACGCTCGCTAATATTTACGATCTGATCAATAACTACGCCATGCTGACAATATTGGCGTGTGGATTGTTTATCGTGCTGATTTCTGGCGGTATTGATATTTCATTCCCTGCCATGACCATTATTTCGCAGTATGTCATGGTGACGCTGATTGTGAAATTTGGGGGTAATTTCCCGGTCGCTTTCGCGCTTGCAGGGGGAATAGGCTTGTTGTTGGGGTTGATTAACGCGTTATTGGTTAATCGCCTACGCGTCCCGTCGATCATTATCACCATTTCTACGTTGAATATTTTCTACGGCTTACTGTTGTATCTTAGCCGCGGTGTCTGGCTGTATACCTACCCAGAATGGTTCGAACATGGGCCAATGCTGTTCTCCTTTACCGCCGCCGACGGCTATGACTACGGCCTTTCGTTGCCGATTCTGACACTGCTCGCCACCATTATCGTCACGGCATTGTTGATGACGCGTACCAGTATTGGCCGCCAAATCTATGCATTAGGAGGCAATCAGGAAGCGGCATCCCGTATGGGGTTTAGCATTCTGAAACTGCAACTTTTTGTCTATGGATACATGGGCTTTTTATCGGGCATTGCGGGCGTCGTGCAGTCCTATACCGTGTTAACCGTCGCACCTGACTCTTTACTGGGTTACGAGCTGACAGTGTTAGCCGCGGTGGTGCTCGGTGGCACCAGTATTGTCGGTGGTCGCGGTACGCTGACCGGCACATTGCTAGGGGTGATTTTGCTGGCGATATTGCAAAACGGTTTGAATTTACTCGGTATTTCGTCGTACTGGCATACCGTGGTTATCGGTCTGGTGATTGTCATCAGTATCAGTGTGACCGCTTGGGGCCAACGTCATAAGGTAGGGATATAATCATGTCGAAAACAACGCAACGTGATCATACCGAACGCTGGTTAATTGCTCTGCTGGTGTTGGTCAGTGTGGTGTTCAGTTTGCTGATCCCACAGGTATTTTGGTCTGCGGCCAACTTCCAGTCTATCGCTTCACAAATCCCTGTCGCGGGGGTACTCACGTTCGCGATGGCCATTACGATGCTGACCGGCGGGATTAACTTATCGATTATTGCGACCGCCAATGCCAGTGCATTGGTGATGGCGTGGGTTTGTACGCATCTGGACCCGACGTTCAGTTCGATGATGCTGATGCTGTTAGCCGGTGCCTCGGTCGCGTTAGTGGTCGGGCTGATTAATGGGGTGCTTATCTCGGTGGTGCGCGTCTCCCCGATTTTGGCGACCTTGGGCATTATGACGCTACTAAAAGGCGTGAACGTGCTGATTTCCAAAGGTTCCGCTATCTCTAACTTCCCGAACTATGTGTTGGCATTGGATCGCAGCCATTTTCTCGGTGTGCCATTACCGCTGTATCTGTTCATTGCGGTGGCATTGGTTATCTGGGTGATTTTGGCTAAGACGCCGCTGGGCCGCCAAATTTATCTGTCTGGCTCCAATGAAAAAGCGACCTTTTTCTCTGGCATTAATACCCGCCGCACGCTGATTTGGGTCTACATCATTTCATCACTTCTCTGCGCAGTGGCGGCGTTGTTGATGATGTCAAAACTGAACTCAGCTAAAGCATCCTACGGCGAATCGCTGTTGTTGATCACCATTTTGGCGACGGTACTGGGTGGCGTGAATCCCGATGGCGGTTTCGGCAAGATTGTCGGCATTGCGCTAGCGCTGTTCTTGCTTCAAATGCTGGAAAGCGGGCTGAACATTATGGGTGTGAGTAGCTACATCACGATGGCACTGTGGGGTTCGTTGCTGCTGGCGTTTATCTTTATTAAAGGAGTCAATCTTCCCGCGTTTCGGTTCTTACGCTAAACGCGTATTGCGGCCCAAAGAAAAGGCTGGCAGTGATTGCCAGCCTTTTCTTATAGACGAAATCCCTACAACGGAAAAAGCAGGCAGATCGTAAAGACGCCGTAAAATCATCCCTGATGGCTCGAGCCGCGCCATCCTTGGCGCGGACGCTTTACTCTTCCACCTACCCTCACCGCTTCAGATCGAGTCAAAAAGTTGTTAGCGGTCTGAAGCTGGCCCTAATTACTTAACTTCGCCCATCGCTTTCAGTTTTTTCGACAGTTCGCGACGTTCTTTGGATAGATCTGCGTTTTTGATGGTGTATTCATCAACACGATCTTCGTAAGCAGTACGCATATCAGCGATGATGGCCTGAATTTCCTCGATGCTCATCCCCGGTTTGATGTAATCACTCAGGTTATCGAGCAGCAGCACGCGTTTTTGGTTATCACGGATTTTCTTTTCGTTATCAACGATTTCACGCTGCAACTTGTTTTTGCGACGAAACATACGCACAAACTCCAAAACGTCCTGGAAAGTTGGCTTAATTGCATTATCCATTTTTACACCTTCACTTAAGTTTTACACAAATTCAATTGCTGGTGACCAGGCTATCTGAACCATACCGCTTTGCTATGCCTGATGACAAGATTCATTGGCTTGGCTTATCTTACCTGCTTTACCCGCCAGACAGAAATATCATCTGCCTGATTCGCCACGAATGATCATCTGCGCAAGGTCATATTAATCAGATCGTCTAATTCCTCAAGCTGTTTGGTCAGTTCCAGACTTAACCAAACATAGCCGTAAATCGGCGTTTCGACCTGTTGTTCCTGTGTGACAGCGAACATCAGTGATTTTAATTCGCTGGCAATATCACCCAACTCTTGCGTGACTTCCCGTTCACGCGCAGGCGACCCATCGCGCAGGCTGTCACTCAACGTATTGAGAGTGCGGATGGTCATTAGCTGTGTATTACGCAGACCTTTGGCATTGAGCATGATGAAATGGCTTTCACGTGAAGACCAATACGCATCCACCAGCAATTCCAACGTGCAGATCAGATTGCGGCTTAATGTCTGGATGGCCTCAAATACGTCTTTGTTGATATGGGATTCTTTGCTGGCGGGCGCGATAAAGGTGCGCATCTTCACCGAATGGCTCAACGCTGTTTTTAATTTAGGCTCTAAGCGTGGACGTTCAATAACATTGGGTGACAGATAGGCGGCGTAAATTTGGCTGATGGCGCGCAGGTTATCGCTCATTTGCATTCGCCAGTGGGTAAAAGCACGCTGCGGATAAACGCTGGTAAAAATCAGCGCCAGTAAGGAGCCGAAAATCACATCGCCGCTGCGCCACAGTGCCGTGTTCATATCCCCCGGTGCAGAGCCACAGACCACGGCCAGCGTAATGCGCAGAGCGTGAGTAATGCGGTAATGGGTATAAATCAGGTTATCCAGTGGCGAGATCTTTTTATTCAGGCGCACAATGTACCTACATACAGTAAGATACCAAAGGCTAAGTCTAGCTGAGATATCACTGGCTGGCACTGGATTTACCGTTATCAGAAGTGACGAATGAACCATCCATCATGAGCCTGCGGGGTAAAGAATACCCCCCACCCTAGGCGATCAGGTGGGGAATTTGGCTTACTTAAAATCAACAGCCATTTGCTGCTGAATGGTCATGCCGACACTGGACTCCACACAGCAGGCAATATAATCAGTGAAACGCGGTGATTGAGGCATCCCCAAACTTAATAACCGTTCATTGCTAAAACGCACATTGAGCATGGCAAAAGCACCATATAAGCGCATGGCTTTTAGCATGAGCCGCTCATTGCAGGGGCCGAAGATTCCTTTTAGTTGATTTCGCATCTGCACCAATACGCCATATTCTACCTGCCGATAATCCTTGCCCACAGGGTTTTGACTGGTGGCTAATGACATCGCCTGATCTATTTCGGCAAAACTGACGCTCTGTTTTTCACCCGCTGAAATATGATAAATATTTTCGGGCAAGTCGGGATGCAGTAAAATACACAATAAAGCATCGGCGCAGTAATCAGCAGGAATAACATCAATATAGTCATCCAACGAACACATAAATTTACGCAGCATTAATGCCATACGGAATACCCAGAAAATACTGCTGGATGGCTGGCATCCCAAACGAGTATGTCCTACCACAATAGAGGGTCGCGCAAATACCAACGGCATATTTGGGCATTGTTCCGCTAATTGGCGCTCAATAGCCGATTTCGATTTAGTGTATTCTACGAAGTGCGCATCATCTTCGGCTAATAATGTCTGTTCGCTCACGACTGTATCAGCATCAGGGGTGCAAGACATGGCCGTCCCAACGTGGATAAACCGCTGTAACCCCGCCACCTCAGACATTCTTTTCCCAAAGGCTAATGTCCCTTCGACATTCACTTTCCAAATTAAAGGGTTATTCCCGAATGACGCGACAGCGGCGCAATTAATAACATGAGTGACATCATTAAGACGCGGATCATCAAGAAAACCTTCTGGCTCCGCCAAGTCACCTAATAAAATATGACGCGTCATTATTTTATTTAGCCGCCCTTCCGGCAAATAAAACTTTGCCAAATTTTCGCGAATACGGGTTAGCCCCTGCTCAGGTGTATTGGCCCGAACTAATAATAAATAATTAAAATCTGAATTTTCCAACAATAATTTTTCAAGCACCGCTCCGCCCAAAAAACCTGTGGCGCCGGTTAACAAAAGTGTTTTCACTATGCGTCCTACCATAATATTTAGTAGGATAATTGTATAAATCACTAAGTAAACGACAGATAAATATTAGTGAGATCGACACATTTTGGTAGAAACATAATTATTTCATAATGATTCCGTTGATAAAGAAAATATCTCTCCTTTATTGATGGTTCAAACATTTGTAGCGAGTGATTAACCGCCGAGTGATTGGATACCCTATTGATTGCTCAGCTCTTATGACAAAGTACGCGTTTCGTGGCGTTTGAAATGCTATTCTACGCCCCACGTCATGGGGCGCTAGCGATCCTCCGCCAATAGGGGGACGGGTTCAAACGGGTCATTGCTGAGGCATGACCATAGTGGATTAAGGGTTAAACCGATTAATGTCAGATAAAAATAAGCAACCAACGTTCTACGTTCACGATTATGAAACCTTCGGTCAGCGCCCCGCACTGGACAGACCGGCACAGTTTGCCGGTGTCCGTACCGATCTCGATTTTAATATTATCGAAACACCACTGGTGATTTACTGCAAACCAGCAGATGACTACCTGCCGCAACCAGAAGCGGTGATGATCACCGGTATCACCCCGCAACATGCCCTCGCCAACGGGGTCAATGAAGCCGAGTTTGCTCGTCAGATCCATCAGGCATTTAATGTCCCCGGCACCTGTATCCTTGGCTACAACAATATTCGATTCGATGATGAAGTTAGCCGTAATATTTTCTATCGCAACTTTTATGATCCCTATGCCTATAGCTGGCAAGGGGGGAATTCCCGCTGGGACTTATTGGATGTGATGCGTGCCTGTTATGCTCTGCGCCCTGATGGCATTGTTTGGCCAGAGAATGAGGATGGCTTACCCAGTTTTAAATTGGAACATCTCACCAAAGCCAACGGCGTTGAACATTTACAGGCCCATGATGCGATGTCTGACGTGCACGCGACCATCGCTATGGCAAAGCTGGTCAAGCAAGCGCAGCCGCGACTGTTTGATTATCTCTACCAGCATCGCAGTAAGCATAAAATCAATGCCTTGATTGATATCGCCGAAATGACACCGCTGGTTCATGTGTCAGGCATGTTTGGTGCGGCTCGGGGCAATACCAGTTGGGTTGCGCCGTTAGCTTGGCATCCTGACAATAAAAACGCGGTGATTATGTGCGACTTGGCGGGAGATATGTCGCCATTGCTTGAGCTCGACAGCGATACATTACGTGAGCGGTTGTATACGCGCCGCGATAAGCTCAATGCTCAAGATGCCGCCGTGCCACTGAAGTTGGTGCATATTAATAAATGCCCCGTATTGGCGCCAGCCAAAACCCTGCTGCCAGAGAATGCCGAACGGCTCGGAATAGACCGCCAGCGCTGCTTGCAAAACTTGCAACTGTTGCGGCAGAACCCGCAAGTTCGCGAGAAAGTGGTCGCACTCTTTGCAGAAGCGGAGCCTTTCGCGGTATCTGATGATGTGGATGCACAGCTATATAACGGTTTTTTCAGTGATGCTGACCGCGCCACCATGAAGATCATTTTGCAAACTGAGCCGCAAAATCTGCCCGCACTGGACTTGACCTTCCAAGACCCACGCTTGGAAGCGCTGCTGTTCCGTTTCCGCGCGCGCAATTATCCTAACACCCTGACAGACAGCGAGCAAAAACGCTGGCTAGAGCATCGTCGTGAAGCGCTTAGTCCAGAACGCGTGCAAGACTATGTGATGCAACTGGAGCAGTTCTATAACCAGTACGAAAGCGATAAAGAGAAATTAGCCTTGCTGAAGGCGCTGTTTGATTATGCGCGAGGCTTAGTCAGCTAACCCGATACCCTCCGTCACGGTGAAAAACGCTGCCCGATTCGAAGTGAGAACAGGCCGATCGTAAAGACGCCGTAAATCCATCCTTGGAGGCTCGAGCCGCGCCATCCCTGGCGCGGACGCTTTACTCTTCCGCCGATCCTCACTTCTCACCCTCAAGTTATGGGGATTTATCAGCCATAAAATCAGCCATAAAAAAACGGAGCCATCAGGCTCCGTTCTAGATGCGTAATACCGCGATTCGATATCGCACTATCAGTGCGCGTTATTGTGCCAATTCACCGGTGAATTGCGGTAACGCTTGGCGGAAAGCACGGGTTTTCCAGATCATGTACAGCAGACCGATAGCACCCCATACCAGTCCCAACGTCATTGAGCTGCTTTCCAGATTCATCCACAGTACACCCACGGTTCCCGCGCCAATCATTGGCAGGATCAAGTAGCTGAAGTGATCCCTAAACGTGCGGTTACGGCGCTCACGGATATAGAACTGCGAAATCACTGACAGGTTAACGAAGGTAAACGCCACCAGCGCACCAAAGTTAATCAATGCCGTTGCTGTCACCAAATCAAAGGAGATAGCAGACAATGCCACGCCACCCACTAACAGAACGTTGATGGCCGGTGTACGCCATTTTGGATGCACGTAACCAAAGATTTTCTCTGGGAATACACCATCGCGGCCCATCACATACAGCAAACGTGAAACCCCAGCGTGTGCGGCCATACCGGACGCCAACACCGTGACACAGGAGAAGCATAGGATCACTGACTGGAAGAACTTGCCTGCCACAAACAGCATGATTTCCGGCTGTGACGCATCAGGATCGGTGAAGCGCGTGATATCCGGGAAATAGAGCTGCAAGAAGTAAGAGACGACAATAAAGATCACGCCGCCAATTAATGCGGTCAGGAAAATCGCTTTCGGGATCACCTTACCGGCATCAGGGGTTTCTTCAGACAGCGAACTGATGCCGTCGAAGCCAAGGAATGAGAAGCACAGTATCGTGGCCCCCGTTATCATCGGCACCAAATGGGCATTTTCTGAATAGAACGGACGTGGGCTAACCAGCGTACCCGCCCCTTCACCTTGATAAACGCCGTGGATCAGCAGGCCCATAAAGACCACCATGATAGCGACCTGAACCACTACAATCACGGTATTCAGGTTAGCAACCACGTTGATGCCACGCAGGTTGAACAGCGTCATCAAGCTCACCAGTGCGCCAACAAAAATCCACGACGGCACACCTGGGAAAATCGCTTCGAGATAAATTTTTGCCAACAAAATGTTGATCATCGGCATGAACAGGTAGTCCAGCAGGGATGACCAACCCACCATAAAGCCGACGTTCGGGCTAATGGATTTTTGGGCGTAGGTATAAGCCGAACCCGCAGACGGGAAACGCTTAACCAGTTTGCCATAACTGATTGCGGTAAAGAGCACGGCAATCAATGCAATGGCGTAAGAGGTCGCGACATGACCATCAGTCAGACCGGAAACAATGCCGAAAGTATCGAAGATAGTCATTGGCTGCAAATACGCCAAACCCATCATCACCACTTGGACTAACGTGAGTGTTTTTCTGAGTTGTACGCGGTTATTGGTGCCAGTTTGGTTGGTGCCGACTTCAACAGCAGCATTATGCGTCATGATTCAGCCTCCCCATACCTTTGACCCGTGTTGCAAGTGTAGAGCAACGGCCAGAGGTGACGGGGAAACTTCGTATCTGCCTGGGATACGTAAGTGGGGAAACTAAAGCGGAGTAACGGGTATTGAACATACCTGCTGCGCCATAATCGCTGCATGTGCAGCGCATACCGGTGGGCACCGGTGCCAATGAAAATAATTGCCCCATCGTTCTTTCCTCATAACGGCGACTTTCGTATGTGAATAATCGCTCGCGGACCTATTTATCTATCCGGATCGATGTCCGGCCTCTTTATTTGTGAAAACATGAATGCAAAAAAATAACCGACGCGTTTAAACGTCGGTTATTGCATGGCGCGTATTTTGCCCTAACTCGGGGGTAAAAAACAAGGTGTTAAACCATTAGAAACAATATTCTTATTGCACGTTGATCTAAACACCTATTCCTACGCTATGCCCACGCTGAGCGGCTGTTTCAACCCGTTCAATCGCCGCCCATAATTTGTCTGAATTTAGGGTTATCGGTAAGTAATGGATTGATTCGCTGGGTTTTAAAATTCGGCCAATCACTCGCTCAATACTTTCGCGGTCATTGATATCCACATCCAAAGCAGCGAGATGCGTGGGCAGGCCGAGTTTATTGAAGGCAACTACCAGCGATTGGAGCGCCTCTTCCTGATCCAACAGTGCAGTTTGCACCAATATCCCGTATGCCACTTTGGTGCCGTGCAGGAAATGTTCCGTTTGCGGAAGCAGTGTTAAACCGTTGTGGACCGCATGAGCTGCCGCGACGCGGGTATATCGCTCACCCAGCCCTCCGACCATGCCACCACCGGCAATAATGGCGTCGACCACATCGAGAAAATCTTGCGTCAATTCGCCTTGCTTAACCGCCTGCAAAGCTGCCTCACTTTGTTGCAGCAGCACATTACGGATATCCAAGGCCGCCTGTAGCCCCAAACGCACCGTTAACGATAAGGTTTCGGGTTGCGGGCTAAGCACCACGGCTTCGTACCATTTCGCCAAGGTATCGCCGATACCGGCCAACAGATATTCGACGGGTGCTTGTAAAATGATGCGCGGTTCAACTAACACCAAGTGGTTAGCGTCTTTGAAAATCTCAAAATTCAGTGCCTGCCCTGCATCGTTATACCAAACCGACAGTGGCGTCCAAGCGGCGCAAGTGGCAGCGATGGTCGGGATAGCCACCAAAGGCACGCCCAATTTGCGCGCCACCACTTTCGCGGTATCCAAAACGGCACCGCCGCCAATACCAATCACTACCTGCCGATCGTTGCCGCCTTTTTGGACCAAATCATTGACGGTAGACTCGCTGCAATGCGTGGTGAACGCCGCACGGACGGCGCTTTCCTCGTGGAATGCTGCCGGTAAATAATCGCTGGCTGCCACCCGTGCGCGCTCACCGTAAATCCACAATGCATGTTCCAGTGCCGACTGAGGATAAAACTCGCTCAGCTTGTCGATAGCCCCTGGAAAAGAGAAATAGTTAGCAGGCCCCACCTGCACTCGGATGGCAGTCGTGCTCATGGCGCGTTCCTTATTAATGAAAGTCTCAGCAAAATTAATGAAAGTCTGAGCGAAGTTTTTCTCATCTTAAGGGCTATACCCGCAATGTTTAATAATTTTTTGATATACCTTAACTATTTTAGTTTGTTGCGAATAATAGAAACTGTGTTAAAAAAGAATGATCTGAGCAGCATTATTGACTGCCTACCTCGCTAAACACTGTATAGGGCAGCCATCGAAATTTATGTCCAGCAACACTCCCTCTCGCCTTGAGATGCGCGATATCTCTATCTCGTTTTCTGGATTTCACGCCTTACAGCACGTTGACTTCACCTTAGAAGGCGGTTCGACTCATGCATTGGTCGGCGCTAATGGCGCGGGTAAATCAACTCTGATGGCGATTCTTTCCGGCGCGCATAGTCACTATCGCGGCGAAATTGCGATTGATGGTCAAGTGATCGATATTCACTCACCGCGACAGGCAAAAGAGCATGGTATCCACGTGGTGCAACAAGAGGTGGATGTGGCGCTGATCCCCACGTTGTCAGTGGCGGAAAATATTATGCTGGATACCCTCGCTGAACGGGGCCATCTGTTGAACTGGCCACAACTTTACCGTCAGGCAGAAGCCCTGCTCGAGCAGCTCGATCTCAAATTGAATGTGCGCCAACGCTTAGAGCTCTGCACGTTAGCCGAGAAACAGCAGGTGTTACTGGCGCGCGCCCTTTCCCATCAATGCCGTTTCCTGATTTTGGATGAACCGACAGCACCACTGGATCAAGCAGAAAGCGCACGGTTATTCCGTGTGGTGCGCCGCTTGCAGTCTGAAGGGATGGCGATCGTTTTCATTTCGCATCGCATCCATGAACTGCGCGAGATCTGCGATCAATTAACCGTCTTACGGGATGGCCGCCGTGTCAGCCATGATGTAATGGGCGATCTCAGCGGTGAGCAGATCGTGGAGAAAATGCTCGGCCATACCTTGGATGACATTTTTCCGCCACGGCGGGCAGTGGTCAGCGATAAAACTCTCTTATCTGTCAGCGGGTTACACGACCAACATAAACTGCGTGATATCTCACTGACGTTGCACGAAGGCGAGATTTTAGGCATTGCAGGCTTAGCCGGTGCCGGTAAAACCGAATTGTGCAAAGCGTTGTTTGGCGCGACCACCAGCCGTGTCGATCACGGTGAATTACAAGGTAAACCTTGGAAACCGCGCTCACCAGACCAATCAGTGGCTCAAGGGTTAGCCTTGGTGCCAGAAGAGCGGCGTAAAGAAGGTATCTTTATCCACGAAGGTATCCCGATGAACCTCAGTGTCGCCGCCGATGACAGTTTTTCTCGCTGGAGCATTTTTAGCCGTCGCCAAGAGTTAAATTGGGCCAAAACACTGATTCAGCGCCTTGGGGTACGCACCTCCTCACCACAACAAAAACTGGCCCGTCTTTCAGGGGGAAATCAGCAGAAAGTGGCGATTGGCAAGTGGTTGCGGGGGGATTCCAACGTGCTGATTTTTGATGAGCCGACGAAAGGCGTGGACATCAAAGCCAAGCAGGATTTGTTCCATTTGATTGATGGCTTGGCTCAACAAGGCAAAGGCATTATTTATGCTTCCGGCGAATTCTCCGAGTTGGTCGGTTTATGTGATCGTATCTGTGTGCTGTGGGACGGGCGCGTCGTCGCTGAACTGCACGCCGCAGAGGTCGATGAAGAAACATTATTACTTTATTCAACGGGAGGAGTCCCTCAGTGAGCAAAGAACTACCCCTACCAGACGCACAACCTTGGCGTCACCAACTGTTTGATTTTCTCTACAAATGGGGGATGTTACTCACCGTTGTGGCGCTGATCGCGTTATTTGGTTTGGCCACCGATAACTTTCTCGATCCCAATAATATCATCAATATTTTGCGCTCCATTGCGATCGTGACTGTGATTGCTATCGGGGTATCGATTTCACTCTCCATTGGTGGTTTTGACTTATCCGTGGGGTCGACCGCTTCTCTGGCGAATGCCATCGTGGTCTCGCTGTTTGTTTGGTACGGTTTTGGCACTACGGGCGCGATAGTCCTGACGTTGCTGATTTGTACTCTGGTCGGTCTGTTCAATGCGTTTTTGATTGTGGTGCTGAAGATCCCAGACATGCTAGCGACCCTCGCCAGCCTGTTTGTTATCCAAGGCGTGGCGATGACTTACAGCCACGGCGGCTCTATCACGCAAAATATGTTGCTGCCTAGCGGTGACATGGCGGAAGGCGTCATTCCTGAGATGTTCTCAGCATTAGGGCAAGTGCCGGTGATTGTGCTGATTATGTTGGTGGTCACCATCGTGGTGCAGCTCTACTTGTCCCTGACCAAACATGGTCGGCGCATGTATGCCATTGGTGGCAACCCTGAAGCTGCACGGCTCGCGGGTATCCGCACGGTACGCTATCGAGTGTTGGCGTATATGCTTTCCTCACTGTTGGCGGCATTGGGTGGGATTTTATTGGCGTCTCGCATTGGCTCATCACAAGTCAACGCCGGCGGCGGTTATTTGATGGATGCGGTGGCCGCCGCTTATATCGGTTTTTCACTGGCCGGCTCCGGTAAACCCAATGCCTTCGGCACCTTGATTGGTGCGGTGATCCTCGGTGTGTTGCAAAACGGGCTGGTGATGTTGTCAGTGCCCTACTATGCGATGGATATCATCAAAGGGCTGGTACTGGCGATGGCATTGGCACTGACTTATATTCATCAAAAACGGTGACATGCCGCCAATCAAAGGGAAAGCCCTAGACTGGGGCGTCCCCTTTGGTTGGCTTAATTTAACGGCATACGGTTGGGATCGGGATAGAGGTATTCGAAACCTAACTCACTGCAAATCTTGCTGCCGTCAATCTCCCGTGCTGGCTCCTCGATATCTTCCGGTGCAAATACCGGTGGCGTGAGATTTAACGCCCTCGCGCTGGCAGGATAGAAGTCACGTTTGCTCGGGTGCATCGGCGCGCACAGATTATAAATATGCCCGCCTTTAGGTAAACGAAGCAGCAATTCAATGGCCGCAATAACATCCTCCTGATGTACCAGATTGACTCCCAGTGAACCGCCTTTAACGTCTGTTTTACCCACCAGGAAACGACCAGGATGGCGATCGCCGCCCACCAAACCCGCTAAGCGCAAAATATCCACTGACGTATTAGGCAAATCATGCAACCAAAGTTCGAGCTCCATGAGTGTTTTCCCCGCCGTCGTGACCGGTTGCAGAGGGGAGTTTTCTTTAATGCGCCCACGGGTTTCCCCATACACGGAGGTCGAACTGGTAAAAATAATGCGCGGGACGCCAAAAGCGAGCGCACTGTCGACCACTTGTCGTACTGCCTGAAAATAGTCTCTGCCACCTTCAGTCGTCCGGCTAGCGGGTAAAGTAATAATGAGCGCATCAACTGCCATCAACTGGGCTAAATCATCGGGATCGCAAATCAGCTCAGGTGTCAGTTGTAACAGGTAACAATCAATGCCACTCATTCTGGCAGCGTCGACACCATCCAATGTGGTTTTGCTGCCAACCACCTGTATTCCACGACGAATTAATGATTGTGCTAACGGCATACCCAACCAGCCCAATCCAATAATGGCGACTTTTTTCATCTCGATTGCTCTCCAGCCATATTGCTCTTCAACCATTTTTATCAATAACTCATATCGATAACTGATACCACAAACATAAGACCCTACAGGTAATCTACGCCCGATAACCCCCGCTCACAATGAGGTTAGCAGCGTTATACCCTAAGTATGATGACATTATGCCTTTCATTTCATTCATCGGGATAATGCCAATACGTAACAGTTTTGTGCTTAAACTGACATTAAATAGAGTGAAAATCGCCATAAATAAAATGATTCCCCACAGATAAGCCGCAGCCCGCCTCGGTGAAATAAACTCATCAGACGAAAAAAAGGTTGCGTCGCCACCGTCTGATGGTTTACGTTGATTGACAGAAATTATGGCACGTTCCAAATATGGCTATTTTGATTTGCTCAAAAAGCCCAAATAGAGAAATTATCATGAATCGCGTTCAATTTAATCACCATCATCACCATCATCCTGACTAGTCTTGCAGGCCGATGTGTGCTGGAAGACGGTTAACGAATCTTCCAGGTGGCGGTAGAACGCAATAGAGAAAGCCCTCGGAAGATTATCTTCCGAGGGCTTTTTTGTTATTCAGATTTAATCACCCTACGGCATTACGTTCGCAGGGGAAAATTAATAAATTAAGAGGATTATCATGTTGGATAAAACACGTTTACGCATCGCGATGCAGAAATCAGGCCGCCTGAGTGACGATTGCCACGAGTTGCTGTCACGCTGCGGGATTAAAATCAATTTACAGCAGCAGCGCCTGATTGCTTTCGCGGAAAACATGCCTATCGATATCCTGCGTGTCCGTGATGACGATATCCCAGGGTTGGTAATGGATGGCGTGGTTGATCTGGGCATTATCGGTGAAAACGTACTGGAAGAAGAGTTACTCAGCCGCCGTGCTCAAGGCGAAGACCCGCGTTACTTCACATTACGCCGTCTGGATTTCGGTGGCTGCCGGCTGTCATTGGCTGCCTCACTGGATACCGAATACACCGGGCCGGAATGCCTGCAAAACAAACGTATTGCCACCTCTTACCCGCACATCTTAAAACAGTATCTGGATAAAAAAGGCGTGAGCTTTAAGTCTTGTTTACTGAACGGTTCAGTTGAAGTTGCCCCCCGTGCCGGTTTGGCCGATGTCATCTGTGACTTGGTTTCAACCGGTGCCACCCTAGAAGCAAATGGCCTGCGTGAAGTCGAAGTCATTTACCGCTCTAAGGCTTGTTTGATCCAGCGTGATGGCGAAATGCCTGCCGAGAAACAAGCCCTGATTGATCGCATGATGACCCGTATTCAAGGGGTTATTCAGGCGCGTGAATCCAAGTACATCATGATGCACGCACCAAGCGAGCGTTTGGACGAAATCATCACCCTGTTACCGGGTGCCGAGCGCCCAACGATTCTGCCACTGGCGGGTGATAAAAGTCGCGTTGCCATGCACATGGTGAGTAGCGAAACGCTATTCTGGGAAACCATGGAGAAACTGAAGGCGCTGGGTGCCAGCTCCATTCTGGTGTTACCGATTGAAAAAATGATGGAGTAACCGATGCAGCCGACGAATTTCAATACCCTAATTGACTGGCAGCAATGCAGTAAAGAGCAGCAAAAAGCGCTGCTGAGCCGCCCAGCCATTAATGCATCAGACCGGATTACCAGCGCGGTCAGCGAGATACTGGATCGGGTCAAAAACGAGGGTGACAGCGCCCTGCGTGATTTCAGTCAGCGTTTTGATGCGGTGCAAGTTGCCGATATTCGCGTCAGTGCCGAAGAGATAACCGCTGCTGCTGCGCGTTTGAACGATGATATCAAGCAAGCAATGGCGCAAGCGGTACGCAACATTGAAATCTTCCACAACGCGCAGAAAATGCCGGTGGTGGATGTTGAGACTCAACCGGGCGTGCGTTGCCAGCAAATCACCCGCCCGATAGCCTCCGTCGGCTTATATATCCCCGGTGGCTCTGCACCGCTGTTGTCTACCGTGCTGATGCTCGGTACCCCCGCGCGTATTGCCGGCTGCCAGCGTGTCATTTTATGTTCACCGCCACCGATTGCTGATGAAATTTTGTATGCAGCGCAGTTATGTAGGATTCAAGAAGTGTTCCAGATTGGTGGCGCACAAGCTATTGCTGCGATGGCCTTTGGCAGCGAAACCGTACCGAAAGTGAATAAAATCTTTGGGCCGGGCAACGCGTATGTCACCGAAGCGAAACGCCAAGTTAGCCAACGCCTTGATGGCGCGGCAATCGATATGCCTGCGGGTCCATCAGAAGTGTTAGTTATTGCCGACAGCGGTGCCACACCGGCATTTATTGCTTCTGATCTATTGTCTCAGGCCGAACATGGGCCTGATTCACAAGTGGTATTGTTAACGCCAGATGCCGCTATTGCGCAAGCTGTCGCTGTGGAAGTTGAACAGCAACTGGCGGTGTTATCGCGGGCAGATATTGCACGCCAAGCACTGGAAAGCAGCCGTTTGATCATCACCAAAGATTTGCAGCAATGCATCGATATCAGTAATGAGTACGGCCCAGAACACTTGATTCTGCAAATACGTCAGCCAGAAGCGATTATCGACCAAATCGATAATGCTGGTTCGGTCTTTATGGGTGATTGGTCTCCGGAATCCGCCGGTGATTATGCTTCAGGGACCAACCACGTATTACCGACGTATGGTTATACCTCAACCTATTCCAGCTTGGGTCTAGCCGATTTTGTTAAACGCATGACCGTGCAACAGTTAACCCCGCAGGGCTTACTGGGTCTGGCACCAACTATCGAAACACTGGCACAGGCCGAGCAACTGACCGCCCACAAAAACGCCGTTACCCTACGCGTCTCTGCCCTGACAGCCACCAATAAGGATCAAGCATGAGCAAATCTGCCAACATCACTGATTTGGCCCGCGCCAATGTCCGCGCGTTGACCCCTTATATGTCAGCCCGCCGTTTAGGTGGCAATGGCGACGTGTGGCTTAACGCCAACGAGTATCCGCTGGCCACTGAATATCAATTAACGGCACAAACCTTCAACCGTTACCCTGAGTGCCAGCCCAAGTTAGTGATTGAGCGTTACGCGGCTTACGCCGGTTTAGAACCTGAGCAGGTATTGGTGAGCCGTGGTGCTGACGAAGGGATTGAGCTACTGATCCGCGCGTTTTGTGAGCCGGGCCAAGATGCCATTCTGTTCTGCCCGCCCACTTATGGCATGTATGCCGTGAGCGCCGAAACCTTCGGTGTAGAACGACGTACCGTGCAAGCCAAAGAAGATTGGCAACTCGACTTACCGGCGATTAAAGACAGTCTCGATCGGGTCAAGCTGATTTACATTTGTAGCCCCAATAACCCGACGGGCAATCTAATCAACCCAGCCGACCTACGTGAAGTATTGGAATTGTCGCAAGGCCGCGCGATTGTGGCTATCGATGAAGCTTATATTGAGTTCTGCCCGCAAGCCTCTGTGAGCAGTTGGCTAAAAGATTATCCGAATTTAGTCATTTTGCGCACCTTATCGAAAGCCTTTGCATTGGCTGGCTTACGCTGTGGCTTTACCTTGGCAAATAGCGATATTATCCAACTGCTGCTCAAAGTGATTGCCCCTTACCCGTTATCCACCCCCGTGGCCGATATCGCGGCACAAGCGCTCAGCCCTCAAGGTTTAGAGCAAATGCGCCAGCGGGTGAACGAAGTGAAAGCTAACCGCGAATGGCTGCAAAATGCGCTGCAAGACTGCGCTTGCGTTGAAGAGGTGTTTATCAGCGAGAGTAACTATTTATTGGTGCGTATGACCGCCTCTAGCAGCGTGTTCAAAGCGTTGTGGGATCAGGGCATCATTCTGCGTGACCAAAATAAGCAGCCGGGGTTATCCAACTGCCTGCGCATTACCATCGGCACCCGTCAGGAGTGTGAGCGAGTGATTACTGCCCTTGCTCCCCTGCCCGGTGTTGATAGCCCGAACAATACCAATATTGCCAGCCTGCGTAAGGAAACGATATGAGCCAGAAATTTCTATTTATTGATCGCGACGGCACCTTAATTGCCGAACCACCAGAAGACTATCAAGTTGACCGGTTGGACAAACTGGCATTAGAGCCAGACGTGATCCCTGCATTACTGGCACTGCAAAAAGCAGAATACCGTTTAGTGATGATCACCAACCAAGATGGCTTGGGCACGAGCAGCTTCCCACAGGAAACGTTCGATCCACCTCATGACCTGATGATGCAGATTTTCAGCTCTCAGGGGATTCATTTTGAGCAGGTTTTGATTTGCCCACATTTACCCGCAGACCATTGTGCCTGCCGTAAACCTAAAACGGCGTTGGTTGAGCGCTATCTCGCAGAAGGCGTGATGAACAGTGCCAACAGTTATGTGATAGGTGACCGTGAAACAGATCTGCAATTGGCACAAAACATGGGCATCAGTGGCTTGCGTTATCAGCGTGACGGCCTTAACTGGTCACAAATCGCCAAGCAACTGACCGAACGTGATCGCCATGCTCACGTGAATCGCGTCACCAAAGAAACCGCGATTGACGTGAATGTTTGGTTAGACCGTGAAGGCGGCAGCAAGATCAAAACCGGTGTCGGCTTCTTCGACCATATGTTGGATCAAATCGCCACTCACGGGGGTTTCCGGATGGATATTCAGGTCAGTGGTGACTTGTATATTGATGACCATCACACGGTGGAAGATACTGCGCTGGCATTAGGCGAGGCTATCAACAATGCGTTGGGGGATAAGCGCGGGATTGGTCGTTTTGGCTTTGTGCTGCCAATGGATGAGTGCTTGGCACGTTGCGCGCTGGATATTTCCGGCCGCCCGCATCTGGAATACAAAGCCGAGTTTAACTACCAACGTGTTGGGGATTTGAGTACCGAGATGGTCGAACACTTCTTCCGTTCCCTCTCTTATGCCATGGCCTGCACCTTACACCTGAAAACCAAAGGTCGTAACGATCATCATCGGGTAGAAAGCCTGTTTAAGGTCTTTGGCCGAACGTTACGTCAAGCGATCCGTGTTGAGGGCAATACGCTGCCAAGCTCCAAAGGAGTGTTGTGATGAATGTGGTGATTCTGGATACCGGTTGCGCCAACCTCTCCTCTGTCACTTATGCAGTGCAGCGGTTAGGTTATGCGCCGGTTATCAGCCGTGACCCAGAAATCGTGTTGCGTGCTGATAAGCTGTTTCTACCGGGAGTGGGGACGGCACATGCGGCCATGGACCAGTTAAAAGAACGCGATCTGATTGAGCTGATTAAGAGCTGTACCCAGCCGGTATTAGGGATCTGCCTTGGGATGCAGTTGCTGGCGACCCGCAGCGAGGAAAGTGGTGGCATCAACACCCTTGGTATCATCGATGCTCCAGTAAAACAGATGACCGACTTTGGTTTACCGCTGCCGCATATGGGTTGGAATCAGATTACCGCGCAAGCGGGGAATCATCTGTTCCGTGGTATCCCAGACGGGACCTATTTCTACTTTGTGCACGGATACGCAATGCCAATATGCCCAAATACCATCGCCCAAGCCAATTACGGCGAGCCGTTTACCGCCGCAGTCGAAAAAGACAACTTCTTTGGTGTGCAATTTCATCCGGAACGTTCCGGCGCAGCGGGTGCTCAATTGCTGAAAAACTTTTTGGAGATGTAAACACCATGATTATTCCCGCTTTGGATCTCATCGAAGGCAAAGTGGTGCGTTTGCATCAGGGCGATTACGGTCAGCAACGTGATTATGGCAATCACCCGCTACCGCGCTTGCAGGACTACCAACAACAAGGCGCTCAAGTATTACACTTGGTTGACCTGACCGGTGCCAAAGACCCAGCAGCCCGCCAGATCCCGCTATTACGTGAATTGCTCGCGGGCATAGATGTTCCGGTGCAAGTCGGTGGTGGTATCCGTAATGAACAAGACGTGGTCGCGCTATTAGAAGCAGGTGCAACACGGGTGGTGGTTGGTTCTACTGCCGTTAAGCAACCTGAAATGGTGCAACAGTGGTTTGAACGTTATGGTCCCGAAGCCATTGTGTTGGCGCTGGATGTGCGGATTAACGATGCGGGTCGTAAGCAAGTGGCTATCAGTGGTTGGCAGGAGAACTCCGATGCCACCTTGGAGCAGATCGTCGAGCAATATTTGCCTTTCGGCCTAAAACACGTGCTCTGTACCGATATCTCCCGCGATGGCACCTTGAGTGGCTCCAATGTTGAGCTGTATCAGGAAGTTTGCCAGCGTTACCCACAAGTGGCGTTCCAAGCCTCCGGCGGGATTGGTTGCTTGGATGATATCGCTCGTTTACGTGGCAGCGGTGTACAAGGCGTGATTGTGGGTCGGGCACTTCTGGACGGCAAATTTAACGTGAAGGAGGCGATCGCATGCTGGCAAAACGTATAATTCCTTGTCTGGATGTGAAAGACGGCCAAGTGGTCAAGGGCGTCCAGTTCCGTAACCACGAAATTATTGGCGATATCGTGCCATTGGCGCAGCGCTACGCGCAGGAAGGCGCTGATGAGCTGGTATTTTACGATATCACCGCCTCCTCCGATGGCCGAGTGGTGGATAAAAGCTGGGTATCACGCGTCGCGGAAGTGATTGATATCCCTTTCTGTGTCGCAGGGGGCATTAAAAGTGTGGAAGACGCGGGTCAGATATTGACCTTTGGCGCAGATAAAATCTCCATCAACTCACCCGCCCTTGCCGATCCCACGTTAATCACCCGACTGGCTGATCGCTATGGCGTACAATGCATCGTGGTGGGTATTGATACCTGGCATGACGCAGAAAGTAACAGTTATCAGGTTTATCAATTTACCGGTGATGAAAAGCGGACCAAAGCCACTACGTGGCAAACCGAGGATTGGATTAAAGAAGTCCAGTTACGTGGTGCCGGTGAGATTGTGCTGAATATGATGAATCAGGATGGCGTGCGTAACGGCTATGATTTGCGTCAGTTGAAGCAGATGCGGGCGATTTGCCATGTTCCGCTGATCGCCTCAGGTGGCGCTGGCACACCAGAGCACTTCCTCGACGCTTTCCGTGATGCGGATGTTGACGGTGCGCTGGCAGCCTCTGTATTCCATAAGCAAATCATTAATATCAGCGAATTGAAAACGTATTTGTCAGAACAAGGCGTGGAGATAAGAGTGTGTTAACAGAACAACAAATGAATCAATTGGATTGGGAAAAAGTCGACAATCTAATGCCAGCCATCGTTCAACATGCCGTATCCGGTGAAGTTCTGATGATGGGGTATATGAATCGCGAAGCGCTCGCAGTGACAGAAGAAACCGGTAAAGTGACCTTTTTCTCTCGCACCAAACAGCGTTTATGGACCAAAGGCGAAAGCTCGGGTCACTTTCTCAATGTAGTCAATATCTACCCTGATTGTGACAATGATACCCTGCTGATTCTGGTTAATCCTATCGGCCCAACTTGCCATTTAGGCAATAACAGTTGCTTCGCGCCTGCGGCCAGTGACTGGAGTTTCCTGTATCAGTTAGAGCAATTGCTAGCATCACGTAAGTCAGCCGATCCGGCCAGTTCTTATACTGCCAAACTCTATGCCAGTGGCACTAAGCGCATTGCCCAGAAAGTGGGGGAAGAAGGTGTCGAAACGGCCCTCGCCGCCACCGTGAATGACCGCGAAGAGTTGACTAACGAAGCATCAGATTTGATGTATCACCTGTTAGTACTGTTGCAGGATCAGGACTTGGATATGAGCAAAGTCATTGGTCGCCTGCGAGAGCGCCACGAGAAGTAATCGTCGCAGGCTTTCTTGCTGGCAAATAAAAACGCCTCCGGTTTATCACCGAAGGCGTTTTTTATTGGGCGAACATCAAAACGATATTGCTTGTTCAAAATAATACTGCTTTCGTTATCAGTGGCGAAAGCAGGGAATATTCAGATCGCAAAGACGCTGTTAATCCAACCACTCAGTGTGGAACACACCGTCTTTATCCGTACGCTTATATGTATGCGCGCCGAAGTAATCACGCTGCGCCTGAATCAGGTTGGCAGGCAGCACCGCTGAACGGTAGCTATCGTAGTAATTAATTGCAGCAGAGAACGTTGGCGTTGGGATACCGTTTTGTACCGCATAAGACACAACATCACGCAGTGCTTGCTGGTATTCATCAGCAATCTGCTTGAAGTAAGGAGCCAGTAGCAAGTTAGCTATTTTCGGATTTTCTGCGTATGCATCCGTGATTTTTTGCAAGAACTGCGCGCGGATAATGCAACCTGCGCGGAAGATCTTGGCAATTTCACCGTAATGCAGATCCCAGTTATTTTCGTCAGACGCTGCTTTCAGCTGAGAGAAGCCTTGGGCATAAGAAACGATTTTACCCAGATACAAAGCACGACGAATTTTCTCGATAAATTCCGATTTATCACCGGCGAAAGGCTGTACTTTAGGGCCAGTCAGCACTTTAGATGCCGCAACGCGCTGATCTTTCAGGGAAGACAAATAGCGGGCAAAAACAGATTCGGTAATCAGAGTCAGTGGCTCGCCTAAGTCCAGAGAGCTTTGGCTCGTCCATTTACCGGTGCCTTTGTTGGCAGCTTCATCCAGAATAACATCCACCAGATAAATACCGGCGTCGTCTTTCTTGGTGAAGATATCTTTCGTGATATCAATCAGGTAGCTATTTAGCTCGCCTTTGTTCCACTCAGCAAAGGTGCTTGCCAGTTCTTCGTTGCTCAAACCCAGTGACTGTTTCAGTAACGAGTAGGCTTCTGCGATCAACTGCATGTCGCCGTATTCGATGCCGTTGTGAACCATTTTAACGTAATGACCCGCACCGTCAGCACCGATATAAGCCACACAAGCTTCACCGTCGTCTGCACGCGCGGCAATCTTCTCAAGAATGGGGGCAACCAGCTCGTAAGCTTCTTTCTGACCACCAGGCATAATTGAAGGGCCTTTTAATGCACCCTCTTCGCCACCTGAAACACCCGTGCCGATAAAGTTAAAGCCTTGTGCAGAAAGTTCGCGATTACGGCGGATGGTGTCTTTGTAATAGGTATTACCACCATCAATAAGAATGTCACCTTTATCAAGATGCGGCGTCAGTGAGGCGATAGTTTTATCCGTCGCTTCACCCGCTTTCACCATCAGCAGGATGCGGCGCGGTTTTTCCAGCGAATCAACAAACTCTTCAACGGTATAGCTCGGCACCAGATTTTTACCTGGATTTTCAGCAACGACTTCGTCAGTTTTGTCTGATGAGCGGTTAAAGATAGAGACGGAATAACCACGGCTTTCGATGTTGAGCGCGAGGTTACGGCCCATCACCGCCATACCAACAACGCCAATCTGTTGTTTGGACATTAAAAAAACTCCTGTCTGAAGGATGACACCTGTTACCGGCCTTGAGGCCAACAGGTTTTTGATGTGGGAAACATGTTAACTCAGGATTATGTCCACTGGGTAGTGATTGGTGCGATAGATAGCACAACTGAGTAGTTGCTCATGGCTTAGCCACAATTTAATTTTTGTAGAATATTATATTCATACTTTACTCAGACCTAGAGTGAGTTAAATGTCCCATAATCCAATCACCAAAATAATTAAGTAAGATTTAGAGATCCGCATATTGACTAGTAAAGCTCATAGCAAGCCTTTAGCATAATTCTTGCTTATATCGAAATTAAAACCGTGGTCCATATTATATGAAGACTACTGGTGAGTTATCTAGGTCTATACTGCAAGTTATACTGACCCAAAAGGTAATTCTCTTTTGGTGCTAAAAAACTTACATTACCGTAGGTAACAATAAGCTAATTTAGATTTTCATCCTTCAATAACTTAGTCAATGCTATTTGAGGTTGATTTTCAACATCAGCCTGAATAAAAGACAATAATAATTGAACTCCCAACATTACAGGTAATGCAGCTAACATCACAGTACCACTTGTAGCTGGTTGCCCTGTTATTACAGAACTATGCCAAGAGAAAACTCCATTTATTGCACCAAAAAAGAAGAATATAAGTCCAATAATTAATTCCAATGATGCTATCGAAAACCCTCTTAAAAAATAATTATAGAAAATTCTTTTAATCACATTGTTAACATGCCCTCTAAGGAACGGAAACATTATTTTTTTAATATTTAAGTTAGATGTTTCATCCCCATATACTGCATCCATAGGAATATCAATTACTTTTGCTCTTATAATATTTAGTCTAAAAAGAATATCCGACTCAAAAAAATACCTCTTGCTTATCTTATCTAATGGCAAACGCTTTAATGCAACTGTCGAAATAGCGGTATATCCATTTGTGGGATCAAATAGAGTGTAATAGCCTGAAGAGAATTTAGTAAGAAAAGAAAGAATTGCGTTCCCAAACAATCTGACTTTCGGCATTGACTTTAGAGTATCTATTTCATAAAAACGATTTCCTTTTGTATAGTCCGCATCTCCTTTACATATTGGATTAATAAAATATTTAATAAGTGATGGATCCATTTGGCCGTCGCCATCTACTTTAACAACAATATCCATACCATCCCTGATAGCAGCGGAATAACCAGAAATCACTGCGCCACCGACTCCCATATTTACAGAGTTATATATAACGGATACTCTAGAGTCATTTGAATTCTCTTCTACATATTTACCGGAACCATCTGGACAAAGATCATCTACAACATAGATCTTATCCACTAAATTATCAATTTCATTCAGAACTGATAGAATATGCTGTTTTACTTTATAGCAAGGTAGTACTACTGCCACTTTGGTAGTATGTATCATATACTCTCCAATTTATAAAAAAATAGAATCATAGGATTTAATTTAACTTCCATTGTTTGGTATTAGGGTTATATGAACATAAATTTTTTATCTTATGATTATTGGCATATTCTTGAATTCTTTCTGGATAATTTGGAAATTCAGGGCTAGCAAAATTCCAATCAGGCATATTGAAAGATGCTATACCATTTACAGTGGGTAAATTAATCAACTCAGCAATCATCATTGCAGTTACATTATGTGAATACATATTGTTAACCCAATCGGGAAATGACTGATTAATTCTATCAGCATTCCAAGCTAATATATAAAAAGCTTTGCATTCAGAAGGCGGCAGAGATGTGACACTAACTTTTTCAATCTCGTCTTGACGATTAAATCTAAGATGCTGAGAACTAAGCTCCGAGGCTATTGCAAGAGATGCGATTAAAAACAAGTAAGTTCTTTTAATTTTTAAAACTGATAAAAATACTACTGAAGTTACGACTAATGGAAAAGCTAAAAAAATTTGATAAGTGGATACTGCATTAAAAGCTTTTGCTCCAGGGAAAATATTATATACAAAGAACCAAAGGCTGTGCCCGTAAAAATTCATAACAGATAACCATGTCACAATACTGGTTAAATATGTTATAAAAACAACATTCCCTATTATTGTTTTTTTCTATTTTTGAATATATACACCGATGAAAGAGCGAATATTAGAAACAATACAGGGCTTGCTCCTGTATTATAGTATTCACTGGAAATAATATACTCAGGGTTAATATATAGCAATATTTTATTATATAGAGTCCCAAACAAATAATTATCCGTCCCCAACTGTAACGCATCATAGGGGGAGATTGTATTATTTAAGACCATATCATAAGTTCGTAATGTCACCTCTCGAGATTTTGGATAAAAAACACGTAAAAATGGAAGAAGTGATAAAATAAATGCGACACCTACAATTACAATTGACATTAATTTATTTTTATCAAAACTAACCTTTGAACGATAAAGCATTACATCTTTATAGTTTATAATAATGAATAAAAATAAAAACACCAAAACAAAGTAAGTCCAAAACCATGCCATATAAAAGCATGTTAAGCACCATGCTCCATAGACAACACTAAAAGAAATACCATACCATCGAAGCCGTTGATTATTATTCACCAAAAAATTATTTATTGTCTTATAGAAAAGATACGTGGCTAATGGTGCTATAGCTACAGCGGCTAATTGAAGGCGTGAATTATGGCTCACCATAGCATTATTGATCGTAAATAAGATAGAACCAAATAGTGCCCAACCAACAGGAACTTGAAATATCTTTTTCAGAAGGAGAAAAATTGATATAAAACCAACAAACTTCAATGTAATCCCAGCTAATACTGAAGCTAGGAACGGCTCCACACCAAAAAATCTAAATACGGAATAAAAAATCGCCACAATAAAATAAGCATCCGTCTGAGCTATAGTATTTTTATATGGATAATAATAATTTGTCTCTGACCAATGAGAAAGTCCTTTGAAAACATTATACCAATGTTCAAGTATTGATGAGGATATCACATAATCATATGAGTCTCCTGAAATAAAAGTAAATCCATTTAGTATTTGCCCTCTATATATAACCGATATAGTCATTACAAAAACAATAAAAAACAAAGCACCAAATGTTTTATTCTTACCATAATACATTAATTAGCCCATCCCAAAAATAAAATTAGACCCAACTCCTGATGACTACACATAAATCCATTTTTTGCTTGCGATATAGCCCAAAACTGCAATTATTGGTAAAGAAACTATCTTTCCATAAATAACATCTTTGAAAAAATAAAATGAAATAAATATAATAATTACAGTTATCCAATAGTTAATGAAAACCACCGCAAGATATTTCAAGATCTTACCAATGGCTATTGATGTCTTAAATGTAAACATACTATGTAATATGTAGTTAATCACTAGACCAGAAATATAACCGATGAGTGTTGACAACATTACTTCGTTATAATGAAACATTGAAATTTTCAATGCTATTATATCAACAACAGCAGAGATTATACCTATTAATAGGTAAATTAAGAATTGCCTAGATAAAATCATTCATGAACTTCTTATAAGGAAATTAAAAAAGTAAAACTACGAATCATTTTGATAATTTATTATTTATCGAAAGAATCATCAATCAGATAATGGTGAACTATATAAAGGAAATCATCGCCACCCCCTGACTAAAAATCAAGAAAGGCTATATGTGATAAAACTAAATGCTATAAATAACAACATGAACATCAATCAATACATAAATTAATTGATGTTCATGAATATATTATTATCGAGATTTATAAGGTTACTATCGAAAGTTAGACGAAACTAAGTTTATAATACAAACTCTTTCAGCCACGCCTTAAACTCAGCACCTTGCTGCGGATGACGCAAACCATAAGCAACATAGGCTTGCATATAACCGAGTTTTTCACCGCAGTTATATGACTCTCCCGTCAAGGCAACAGCATCAACAGGCTCTTCCTCTGCCAAAGCATCAATGGCATCAGTCAGTTGGATACGGCCCCAAGCGCCCGGTTTGGTTTTTTCCAATAGCGGCCAAATACTGGCAGACAGCACATAGCGCCCAACAGCCGATAAATTAGATTTTAAATCGGCTGGGCTTTGTGGTTTCTCCACCATGGCTTTGATACGACTGCTCTCTCCAGGGGCCAAAACGGATTTTTCACATGAAATGACGGAGTAGTTTGATAACGCATCAGGTTCGACTGCATGCACTAGCACTTGGCTTGTTCCAGTTTCTTCGAAGCGTTTGACCAACTGAGCAAGGTTATCTCGCATTAAATCTGACTTCGCATCATCAATCAGCACATCCGGGAGCAAGACAGCAAACGGTGCATCCCCTACAAGCGGTTTGGCACATAATACCGCATGACCCAGACCCTCTGCGTGGCCTTGGCGAATGTGCATGATGGTCACGCCCGGTGGGCAGATAGATTGTACTTCGTCCAATAGCTGACGCTTAACACGCGCTTCCAGCATGGCTTCTAATTCATAAGAAGTATCGAAATGGTTTTCTACCGCATTCTTAGATGAATGGGTGATTAAAATAATTTCTTTAATGCCCGCAGCGACGCATTCATTAACGACATATTGGATCAATGGCTTATCGACAATAGGCAGCATTTCTTTTGGAATGGCTTTAGTAGCTGGGAGCATTCTCATGCCCAAGCCTGCAACTGGGATCACTGCTTTCAATTTGGTCATCATTAACCTACTAATCTCTTGAGCGAATTTACAATTTTTCCCGATTCAGCCGTGAAGCTGACGCTAGATGACTTGCTGTTTTAGCCAAGCTGCAAAATTCTCACCTTCGGTAGTATGACGCACACCATAAGTGACAAAGGCCTTCATATAACCCAACTTGTCACCGCAATCGTGAGATTTACCCGTCATATGAAAAGCTTCAACAGGCTCTTGCTCCATCAGCATCGCAATGGCATCAGTTAGCTGAATTTCATCGCCCGCACCACGTGGGGTTTTCTTCAGCAATGGCCAGATGTCTTTCGAAAACACATACCGCCCCACTACCGCAAGGTTTGATGGCGCATCTTCCACTGACGGTTTCTCAACCACTGCCGTCATCAGGGTGCTTTCACCCGGAGCTAAATCGACGTGTCCGCAATCAGCAATCCCGTATTTAGAGACATCTTCTCTAGGCACTGGCTCAACCATAATTTGGCTGCGCCCAGTGTCTTCGAAACGTTTGATCATACTGGCCAGGTTTTCTTTAGATAAGTCGGCCGTTGAATCATCAAGCAAGACGTCTGGCAACAAAACAATAAACGGATTATCACCCACCATCGGCTGGGCGCAAAGCACGGCATGCCCTAGCCCTTTGGCGTGGCCTTGACGCACTTGCATGATGGTCACATCAGGTGGGCAGATATTTTTAATTTCTTTCAAAAGCTGCCGCTTAACGCGCGACTCCAGCGCAGCTTCCAATTCAAATGAGGTATCAAAATGATTTTCTATCGCATTTTTGGAAGAGTGACTGACTAGAACAATCTCTTTTACACCAGCAGCAACACATTCTTTCACGATATATTGGATAAGCGGCTTATCGACCACCGGTAGCATTTCCTTTGGAATCGCCTTGGTCGCTGGCAACATACGCGTCCCAAGTCCAGCGACAGGAATGACTGCTTTCAAAGACTTCATTGCTATAATTCTCCAAATTTAAGCAGTGAAACTGCTTAGTGTAATTCAGCATCCTTAGAAAATAGGCGAGTATTTCCAAATCCTCATCTATTGGGATCAAAGCTTACAACAAAATGTACCTGAATACATTTATAAAAGAGAGGGAATGCTTTATGAAATTATCCGCACTGATTAATGAAAATGTGATGATACTTAATACAAATCTTCATAAAGATAAATAAAATTTAATAGTTAAGCTATCAGATACTGATAATATCATTATAGAGTCTTATATAACTTGAAACCATTTTCTCCGAGGTAAAATGCTCTAAATATCGAATTCTAGCGTTTTCACCAAATTTCTCAGCCAATTCTACATTATTCCAAAGCTGATCCATCGCCGTTCGCAGCGCGACCGGATCTGATGGCGGTATGACTAACCCCGTTTTCTGATCAATATTAATAAAGGTTGTACCTGTTCCTATCTCACTAGAGATTAAAGGCTTTCCATACATCGCGCCTTCCAATAAAGTGATACCAAAAGCTTCAGAACGTAAGTGAGAGGGGAACACTACCGCATAGCAGAGGGATAACAACGCGGCCTTATCCTCGTCGGACACGGCCCCTAAAAAGGATATATTACTTATATTGAGTGCTGATACTTGCCTTTTAAGCTCGGATTCGATCGGACCAGCACCTACAATCACTATGGGATAAGAAGAGTTTTTAGCAGCTTCAATTAGGATATGTAGGCCTTTATAATAGCGGAAGGCACCAACAAACAAGAAAAAACGCGGTCCAAACTTATTACGCCAAAATGCTATACGTTCAGGATTTGAAACTGGGTATGACTTCTCATCCAAACCGTAAGGAATAACACACACTTTATCGGCAAATTTTTTCAGCGTTTCACTTGTGGCAACATAGTTTGGCGAAGCAGCAACAATTTTAGAGACATCACCTAAAAATCGGTTCATCAACGGGGAATACAGTTTCAGTATATTCTTTTGTTTTACGATATCAGAATGATAACTAACTACTGTTGGCTTATTTAAGCTCGCTACGAAATGAACCATATCCATAAATGGGAATGGAAAGTGGTAATGGATAATATCCGCTTGCTGAGCAAGTTTTTTAAAGTCTTGTAAGGCTTGAAAGGAAAAAGGTGTTGAAGCCACCTCTAGATTTATTGGCGAACAATAAACAGAATGTGAACCTATCTTCTGATTTGTGACTGTGCCGCGACGGCTTAAAGAAAGTACCGTTGAATCAATTCCCCTATTTGCCCCTCCTTCACATAACTGAAAAATGACTTGCTCAATACCGCCAAAAGAATCTGGATAATATGTCTTATAAAAATGCAATACTTTTAGCATTATAATTTTATACCTGCTTATAGGCTCTTATTGTATCTTGGGCGCATTGACCCCATGAAAACGTTTCAGCTTTTATCAAGCCTTTGGCTATTGATTTAACCCGCCAGTCATCATCTACAAGACTACTAATAATTGCAGTTGTTAGCCCTTCTACATCCATCGCATCGCACATTAAGCCAGCATCGCCTAAGACTTCAGGCAATGAAGCAGCATTGGAACAAACAACTGGTACACCAGATGCCATTGCTTCAAGCACAGGCAAACCAAAGCCTTCGTAAAGCGATGGGAACAAGAATGTCCTTGCGCCCGCAAAAAGTAAAGGCAAGTCATCTGAGTTCAAATAACCAAGATAAAACAACCAACCTTCCTGTGCAGCAAGCTCAAAGCGACGATGTAGTCCTTCGCTACTCCATCCAGAAAAACCGCAAATAACTAATGGAAATTGAGAGCGAAGCTCAATGGGTAACCGCTCGTAAGCATCCAGTAGCGTTGCAATGTTCTTCCTTGGCTCGATAGTCCCGGTAAATAAGGTATATTGCCCAGCGGTCAGCCCTAGATTAGTCATTAAACTATGCAAAGAAGTATAGTTCCTAGGATAGAAATCACCACTGCTCGCTAAAGGTGCGGATACTATTTTATCGATAGGATAATCAAAATACTCAGCGAGTTCTTTACGGGTAAATTCTGAGTCAGTAATTAAAACATTTGCACGTTTTAAAGTTAACAATAACTCTTTTTGCATATAGCGAACACGATTCTCCGGATGGCATGCTGGCCATTTAAAAATAGAAAGATCATGGAAAGTCGCGACTGAATGTTTCACGTAAGGAGGTAAATAAAAGTTCGTACTATGATAAATAGATTGTGCATAAGGTTTTAGTGCAAAGCTCTTCAACCAAGGTGCAGTAAGCCGATATACCTCACTAGCAAAAGCGCTATTCATTACAACTTTTTTAAGCCCTAATGTAGCATTTGAACTAAGAGTTGGCGTCGGTAAATGATTAGATATCTTTTGGCCTTGAAGAAACAGAAGCTCCGATATCTCATCACTATTTTGCAATTCCCTAGCTAACTCATATGCATAGCGACCAATGCCCGTTAATGGATATTTAATAGCGTCAGCACCAAAAACTACTCTCATTATTTATCTTCCAACATCCATTGAAGTGTCTTCTCTAATGGCGGAGCATTCCAACCTTTGACAATACTTCGTAATTTACTCGCATTCCCGCATAACATTTTTACTTCATTAGCACGAATAAAGGCTGGATTAACACGAATAGAGATATTGTGTAATGTTATCGCCTCGCACAATGCAATGACCTCACGTAATGAGTAGGTCTTGCCAGTACAAACATTGACTGTCTCGCCTATAGGTTTGGCTATTAATAGACCTAGATAAGCTTTAACAAGTGCTCTAACATCTGTAAAATCCCGCCAGACGTCTAGATTACCTAACTCTATCTCGCTTGCTTTATGCCTAAAATGAGAAACAATTTTAGGCAGTAAAAAGTCTTCTGATTGCCCAACACCGGTATAATTAAATGGCCGTGCAATAATAATCGGTAATTTTTCTGTCCATAAGTTGGCCATATATTCCATAGCCAACTTACTCACCGCATAATCATTGGCTGGATTTACCGCCGATGCCTCACTCAATACACCTTCTTGTGTATTTCCATAGACATTAGCACTGCTAGCAAGTAAAACTGCCTCGATATTATCGGCAACGGTGTTCAGAGCAACCAATAAATTCCTGGTGCCCACAACATTTACATTGTAAAAAGCCGCAGGATCTCCGTGGCCAATAAAAGCGATTGCTGCTAGATGTACAACAAGATGAGGTTTCACCTGCTCAACAATAGCGTTGAGCCTTTTCGCATCAAGTAAATCGACTTGAAAATAATCAGATTTAGTTGATGGCTGTGATCCTAAACCAAAAACCCGGTAACCAGCAGCGGATAACTCCGCTGCCATGTAATGGCCCGTGAACCCTTGAATACCGGTGATCAGGGCACGTTTGCCATTGAATTCCATCAGAATGAAAAACCTTGTTGATTACGGCGAAGATCTTCTTCAACCATCATCTGGCAAAGTTCCTCTAAGCTTGTCTTGGGCTCCCAACCCAGAACATCTTTAGCTTTTTGAGGATTACCGATTAGCAATTCAACTTCAGCCGGGCGATAGAACTTAGGATTAACTTTAACTAAAGTCCTTCCTGTTGCTATATCAATCCCAACTTCATGCTCATCATTACCCTCAAAACGCAAATTGAAACCTGCAGCTTTGCATGCCATAGAAACAAAATCACGCACTGTTTCTGTACGATTCGTTGCTAAAACGAAAGTATCAGGAATATCTGCTTGCAGCATACGCCACATACCTTCTACATATTCTTTGGCAAAACCCCAGTCGCGTTTAGCGTCCATATTACCCAACTCTAGAATATCTAGCTTACCCAATTTAATTTTTGCGACTGAATCTGTAATTTTACGAGTAACAAATTCGCGACCACGTAATGGAGACTCATGATTGAAGAGAATACCGCTGCAACCAAAAATACCATAACTTTCACGATAGTTTATCGTCATCCAGTGAGCATATAGCTTAGCAACACCATAAGGGCTGCGAGGATAAAATGGAGTTTCTTCTACTTGAGGTATTGCCTGAACTTTTCCAAACATTTCAGATGTAGAAGCTTGGTAAAAGCGAATTTTGGTATTAACAATACGAATGGCTTCTAATAGATTCAGCGGACCAATACCGGTGATTTCTGCGGTTGTTGCTGGTTGGTCAAATGAAACACCAACAAAACTTTGAGCGGCAAGATTATATACCTCAGTAGCTTGCGTGGTTTGTAACAAGCGAATACTGGCAGAAAGATCGGTAAGATCGTACTCCACCAGATGTAAATTTGGATGCTTATCTATGCCTAATTCTTCAATTCGCCAAAAATTAACAGAACTTGTACGACGGTAAGTACCATAAACTACATATCCTTTCTCAAGTAATAATTCAGCAAGATATGCACCGTCTTGACCTGTGATACCAGTTATTACTGCACTTTTCATTACAACCTCTGATTTATTTAGCTATGTTGATAACTTTTTCAAAAATAGATCTAGCAGACGAATCCCAAGAATTTATTTTATAATTATGTTGAATGTCCTTTTCTTTTGCACTAAGTAAACTCTCATTATAGATGTATTTTTTTAATGCTGCAGCCCATCCTGGAACATCCCATGGATATACATAATCTATAAAATCACCGCCTGCCTCAGGTATCGAAGCAGCATCTGACGCCAAGCAGAATTTATTGTAAGCAAGACTTTCAGATATCGGCAGCCCCCACCCTTCATACACAGATGGATAAACAGTGAATAAACACTCCTTATATAATAAAGAAAGCATACTATCATCTATATTATTATAAATTCTGATTCTACCTTTAACTCTCGGATCCAGCACTATATCTTGTAGAAAATCATTGACACCCCATCCGGGCATGCCAACAAAAACAAGCAATGGAAGATTCTCACAGCCATCATCCAAGAGCTTTACATATGCGCGATAAAGCGTTTCATGATTTTTGCGTCTTTCAATCGTAGAGACATAAAGAATAAACTTTTCATTTTCTAGCTCAATCGGTAGCACACTTTTATTATCATCGGCTAAATTTGGAAAATCACAACCAAGTTGAATAACATCCAATTCAGGTAAAGGTGTACCCATTTCAAGCAAAAGTTGATGCAAGTCATTCTTTGAACAGACAGAAATGCAAAGTATTTTATCAGCACACCAAGCAACGTTTGAAAAGTAATGCCTGAAAGCAACAGATACATTACCAACACATAAGTGTGGTAATTTTACTGGGATAATATCATAACAAAATAGTATTATTTTTAGGGATAATTCTTTTTTTAAACTATATAGATAAGTTAAATCTTTTTGATCCCAATCTAATCCTAAAGATAGGTATGTATCATTCTTTGAAAAAGGTGAAGTTCTTTTTATATCTCTTGATTGTGATTTTATGCTTGAAGTTTTATTTTTAGAAGTTTTTAACAACTCACTGAATCCTGCCTTTAAATTCCTCGCACTAGCGAGAAAGTATGTGAAGGCACCTTTGTTCCGAATTAAGAATGAATGAAATGAACTAGAAATACGACGTGGCAATTTTGAGTTATATTTTAGAAATAAACCTTTAAGCCTTTGTTCTAAAGTAATATCATTTTTAGCATGAGCATTACTTATTATTTTTTTGCTTTCAGATGATTTGTGGAAATTTGAGAAGTACGAAGTAACAGTTTCCTTGTTAACTTCCTGATAACCTTTATGGGAATCATAGATACAAAATTTTATATCTTTATCCAATTTTTCAATAGCATATTTAGCACATTCCGCTTCAACCCTTATTATACCAACCGCAGGTCGGTTCCATTTGCTGATAGTTGTTACATCCATCCAAACAAATGACATTTATTTTTCCTTAATTAATTTCTTGACAGTAACAGGGATTATTTGAAGGCAATTATCCCATAATAAGTCTTGCTTATCATCTTGATCTTGCATCTCAGCATTGATTTCAATTTCACTTAAAACACAACGAATTGATGACATAAATTCGCTGGTGCTCGAGCATACAATTAATTTATTTGAGTTTGCGTAGCGCTCATACCCTCTCAATGCAGTTTCAGTAGCAATCACATATTTATTTGAATACAAGGCTTCGGCAGTTTTAATATTAGAACCTCCGCCATGAGGAATTGGCAACAGAAAGGCAGTTGCTAATTCTTTTACTGCAGCCAAATCTTCATCTGAAAGCATATAAAGTAGCTGCAACCTGTCTTGATTAATACTACTATAATCAGAATCAATCAACTGGTTATAAAGGCTCTCACAAACGCTACCAACAACTACAAGTTTTGAGTCTGGAGGTATACAAGCTAGTGAATCACCAACACAAGCTTTAAAACCTTTAAAGTTAGGAGGGTGTCCGCTTGCAACGTATAAAATCCAAGGGGATTTAGGTAATCGCTCTTTCCAATATTTTAATTTTTCAGCCGAAGCTTTCCATTTAGCAATACCATTTCTAGCTAGAGTAACATTTCTCGCTCCAAAACCGGATAATATCTCAACATCGTTTTCCGTGACTGCACAAGTAATATCAGCTTCTAATGCTGCAGTTATTTCTAATTGCTTAATTTTTTCGACCACTAATTCAGAATCACTAATAGAATAGCTATCTAAAATATCTTTTTTAAGTAACCATTCAATATTTTGGGAACCATAAATTAGTATGGGTTTTTTAGTCAAAAAATCATTCTGTAACCGATTTACTAATGGCCATAGCCACGGTTGCTCAATATGAATCACATCTATGTCATTAGGAATTCTTTGTACAAAATCTTGAAAAAAAGCATCATCCTTTGAAACATATTCACCGCTTTGGAGATCAGTAATTAGCGGTATCAATTTACCTTCGAATTTTCTGTACGGTGAGTTAATTTCAAATGGCATATCAAGTGATTCTACATCACCTTTAGAATAACTTTCTGGTTCATATAGAGCAAAATTAATAACTTGAAATCCATTATTCTCGTATACTTTCTTTATATTTGAAACTCTTACCTGCCCCCCATGCCTAGGGTTCAGTATTGGATACGTACTTAACAACAGTACCTTAATTGACATATTTACCTTCAGTTTTAATATTCATAATAATATTAGCCATTGAATTATTAGTAATTAAGAATCTAATTTCCATGGTGAACAATTACATTATCCTACGGCATTTTTTTATTAATAAGAGCTTTAAGATTTTTAATATTCAGGCCGAAACTCTTATTTTTTATTTTCAAATCAGCCTCATCAATAAACTTGTTAAGTTTCTGCACTTCTAACTTTAAGTCATCTACTGTTCTAGCAAGCTCGTCTATTTTACGGTTGGATTCATTAATCATCTCTTTAATTTCATTATTTAACATTTCTCTCTCCGCTAACTGTACTAAATAATATTTCAGATGACAGTCATATATATCATTCTCACTTGGATTATTTAATCTCCAATCATAATATTCTTTATTATATAAGAATTCTAATGGCACAATATAATTGAGAAGAGAAAAATTGAGTGCTTTTATAGTGTATTCTTGATCAGCACATTCACTGAACAACTTAAACGGGGAGTCACCTAAAATAACAACTTTTTTTCCATATAAAATTGCTTCAATTCCAATACTAGAATTGATGGTTACTATTTCTTTAGACTTAATAATAAACTCTTGTGGGCTTAACTTTTCACTACTTGGAGTTATTTCAGAATAGTCAACATATCCTGAAGGATGTTTTCTTATTAAAACATTATTAGATAAACTTCTACAGTATCTTATGAGTTCATAATTTGAAAAGCCATTTGAAAAAGCAAGAATATTAGAGTCATCTTCGACTTGGAGCGGAACACCTATATCAAAAATCTCTTCGAGATTAGCCGGTTCCGGTGGCTCATTTACCCTAAACAGCCGTAACAGATAATCACGATCAAAGTTATTATTAACTGGCTCCATACTTGTTACATTTAAAGTATCAAACCTCTGCTTAAGTTCGGTATTTCCATTTACACCTTGAAAGTCAAAATAACATGTACCTATATAATCAGGTGCTCGCAATGGCCCCATTTCATTATGTATTACACGTAATCCTAATTTTTCAGCAACAAACTTAACACTTGGTATATTACACCATAGAACAACTGCAGAAATATCACAATTTGATTTCAAATCATTAAAGATATCAATTATTAATGCTTCTAGAGGCAGATATCGTTCTGTCAGTAATTTACTCCAAACAATGTTCTTAGATTTATATTTATCCTCTAAGTCTTGAAATATCTTAGTGTCAATAAAAACCTTTTCTACACTATTCAAAATATCTAATGTTGGGATATTTGCATTATATGATGCTAACCAATTTTTAGGTATATCTTGATGAGGTACATCAAAGATTTTTTCTTGCCCTATATGTATAGATGACTCAAGAGGAAATCTATCTAATGAAAGATAGAAACTCGTTAAAAAAGTTGTGTGTGTATATTTCACATCATAAGGTAACCAAAAAAAAACAAATTTATTATCTTTTTTTGAAAACATATATATTCACCTGACCTTGAACGTGTTCAATAGGATACATATCTACCTCATTTAATAATTGATGAGTATTAACTCCAGATTCATCAAACTTATAAACATTTTGGCCATACCAGGTGATTAGTTCTAAGTCAGTTCCAAATTTATCTAAAAAATCACTATGTGTATAATGTCTAAAGTGAAATTTGTGTGGATTTAAAACTAAACTGTGTATTTCTTCATTAGGAACAGAAACAATAATCAATCCATTAGATTTACAAGATTTTTTTATTTCATCAAACAAAAGTCCATCTTTATCAACATGTTCTAGAGATTCAAAACATGTAATTATATCAAAGGTATTTACTGGTAATGTGAACGGATAAAGTTTATTTGAGAATATGTTATTTTCTCTAGTAAAGTTAATGTTGGCTTCATTAATAGCTTCTGATGAACCATCAATTCCAATGAAATTAACATTAGAAAAATTTGAGGACAGCATATAAGTGCCATATCCATTACCACAAAAAATATCCGCACCATTCAATATGGGTTCTTCTTTTTTCAGCATAATATCTATTGCTAATTCGTATCGAGAGGTATGATCACGCCGAATACCCTCTACAGTATTAGCTGTTTGTCGTTCACCACTATACAGAGAATAATCTTTTATATCACTAATCGGTTTATCAACAATTTCCTGCTCAATATTGCTGATATTATCGCTCACTGGATTATTAATCCCCTGATTATTTTTATCATTTTTTAGTAATTTCAACATCTGCTTTAACATACAATATCCCTCCAAAATTATTTTTCAAAAGATTACTTGGCGTATTGACCGTAAATACCTTAGCACAGAAAACTCGATCATAAAAATCAGCAGAATATGGATCATCCTTAATACCGATATCTATTCTGTAATCTCCCATGAAAAACGGAATTTTGAACTTCCATGAAACAATTGCAACATTATCCTTTTCCATATTGGAAAGCTTTTTATTATAATAATTAGAGTTCATACTCAGTAGAGGGAAACCTGCCTTATCACCTATTAATAAACCGATAACAGCTCCTGATGGTGTATCTTCGTTGCAGCGAATAGTGGCTTTAAATATAACTTCATCTTCTGCATAAAAGGAATTACTCTCTTCACCATCAGAATTTAGGATTTCAAAACTAATAAATTCAAGATTCTTACTACCAGTATCTACAAGTAGTGAGTTTGCTCTTAGGTTTGGATCGACTTTAATTTCGTCATTTGACACTTCAGAATGTTCTATCTTTACATTCTTATTTCCGCTACTGGATTTTTTTTCAACTAAGTCATTTTGATAAAAATCACAAACTGTTGCTGCATCACCAATAGATCTAATCTCACCATCAGCTATATATATTGCTCTGTTGCAAAACTGTCTTACTTGTGCAAGAGAATGGCTCACAAAAAGAATAGTTACTTTATCTGCAAGTAACGAGTTCATCCGTTGCATACATTTTGCTTGAAATGCTAAATCACCAACACTGAGCGCTTCATCGACAATTAGAATATCTGGTTTTACAGCAGTCGCTACCGAAAATGCCACTCGTGCTTGCATGCCACTTGAATATGTCCTTACTGGTTTATCAAAATAATCACCAACGGCCGCAAAGCTTTCAATTTCAGGCATAATGCTAGAAATCTCCTCTTCGCTGAACCCTAAAAGCTGGCCCGCCATATAAGCATTCTGGCGCCCAGTGAAATCAGGATGAAACCCCATACCAAGCTCAAGCAACGCTGCTACACGGCCTTCTTTATATATTGAACCTGTCGTTGGTGCGGTAGTACCTGTAATCATTTTGAGGAGAGTACTTTTACCTGCACCATTGACACCGATAATACCAACAGACTCACCTGGACTTATAGAAAAAGTTATATTCTTTAATATCCATTTTTCCGTATGTCTTTTTTTATATGGAATAGAAATCCATTCAACAAAACGACTGAATTTGGTCGGATACTGCTTATATGCCTTTCCAACATTATTAACAATAATACTGCTCATTATAATTCATCCACCATATCTGCAGAATGCTTCTTGAAAAGTTTTAAGCCTAAAATACAAAAAATGACGGATAAAAATATTACAAATTTCAATGGTGCCAGCGTTGGCCACTGTCCATGAACAAAGATATTTTGATATGAACCTATTAAGCCAGCCATTGGATTCCACCTGATCAAGCCTTGAGCCCACTCAGGTAATGTTCCAATCATATAAACTATGGGGGTGAACCAGAACCAGAATTGAAGCAATATATTGACAAATTGCCCGACATCACGAAAGAACACGTTAACTACGCCTAGAGTTATTCCCAGCCCAATTGCAAAAATAATCTGTAATATTATAAGAGGTATAATACCAAGAATAACCAGGCCGGGGAAATTCCCACTTATTAATAGGAATAAAATGAAAAGAGTAAATATTATTAAAAAATTCAACAATGACGATAAAGCAACAATTAATGGCAAACAAATTCTTGGGAAATTAAGTTTCTTTAATAAGTTAGCATTATCTGTAAATACATTTTGGCTTCTAGATAGAATTTCGGCAAACAGTCCCCATGTTAATATGCCTGCACATAAATATATGCTGTAAGAGAATGATCCTGATGTTTGCGGCAAGCGTGCTTGCATCAATTGAGAAAAAATAACCGTATATACAACTATCATAGATAAAGGTTGTAATACTAACCAAGAGACACCTAACATACTCATTTGGTAGCGTGACTGAAAATCTCGCTTCACGCTGCCAAAAATGAAGCCTCGGTATCGATAAATTGCCAATAACATCTCTTTCACGATTATTTTCCACCTAGCAGTGCTAATATTTCTTTTGTCTTACTCTGCATTAGTACCATACTCCCCACAGACTCAACATTTAAGCGGACCACTGGTTCTGTATTAGACACTCTTAAATTAAACCGCCAATCACTATACTCGATACTAATTCCATCCGTTAAATCAATAGCAACAGCGTCGAGCTCGTAAATAGTTCTAATTTTAGTAATACTGTCTTTAGCATCTTTTAGTTTGAGGTTAATTTCACCTGATGCAGGAAACTCTCGAATACGATCACCAACTAATTGACTCAAGGATTTATGCTTCACGCATAATAACTCAGCAACCAGCAGCCATGGAATCATTCCGCTGTCACAATATGCGAAGTCTCTGAAATAATGGTGTGCACTCATTTCACCACCATACACGGCATCTTCTTTGCGCATACGCTCTTTGATAAAAGCATGTCCCGTTTTCGACATGACTGGAATACCGCCTGCATTTTCAACGATATCAATTGTATTCCAGGTTAACCGAGGGTCATGAATTATCTTGGCACCGGCTTCTTTCTTTAAGAAGGCCTCAGCCAGCAACCCTACAATATAGTAACCTTCAATGAACTTTCCATTTTCATCAAACAGGAAACAACGATCAAAATCGCCATCAAATGCAATCCCCATATCAGCATGAGAGTCAATGACTGACTTTTCAGTATCAGCACGGCATTCAGGTAATAGCGGATTGGGAATACCATTGGGGAATGTACCATCAGGATGATGGTGAAGTTTTACAAATTCGATGGGTAGATGCGCAGCAATAAAACGTTTTTCTATTTCATCAATAACATGCCCTGCAGCACCATTACCAGAGTTAATGACTAATTTTAGTGGGCGAGTGAAGTTTTTAAAATCGATATAGCTCATTAAGTGGTCAACATACTCTTTAAGTATCGAGATTGTTTTATAGCTACCTCTTTTATTTTTATCGACCGACTTAAAGTTATTTTTTTCAGCCAACTCTTGTATATCACGTAAGCCAGTATCACCACTTATTGGCTTAGCATTATCTCTAACTAACTTCATACCGTTATAATTGATTGGATTATGACTAGCAGTCACTTCTATTCCGCCATCGACTCCTAAAAAAAAAGTAGCGAAATAAATCTCCTCCGTACCACTTAGTCCAATATCCAAAACATCACTCCCGGCATCCATCAGTCCTTCAGCCAAGGCCATTTTTAATGATTCACTTGTCAAACGAACATCACCACCGACAACAACTGTTTTAGGCTTTAAATATTCACCGAAGGCTCGACCAATACGGTAAGCAATATCTTCATTTAATTCTGAGCCCAATTGACCACGAATGTCATAGGCTTTAAAACAAGTTAGGGTATTCATTCTTTCCTCTAAATCAGCAGCGACCATAGTGGTCTTTAATTCTGATGATATCGTCATCTTCCAAATAAGAACCTGACTGAACTTCAATCAATTCAAGTGGGATTTTCCCCGGATTCTCAAGCATATGAAGCGAGCCAATAGGAATAAAAGTCGATTGATTTTCAGTGATTAAGAATGTTCTATCCCCAATAGTGACTTTTGCCGTACCCGATAAAACAATCCAATGTTCTGCTCGGTGATGATGCATTTGCATAGAGAATGCACCGCCAGGTTTCACTGTGATACGGTTAACATTAAAGCGCTGCTCATTAACCACGATATCGCTGCGCCCCCATGGTCGATAGGTTTCTCTATGGCGCCGATATTCACTACGCTTCGTTTTTTTCAGGTGTTCAACAACTTTTTTAACATCTTGTACTTTAGATTTGTCCACCACTAAAACGGCATCTTTAGTACTCACGATCACCAAATTATCGACACCCACCGCCGCAATTAATTTCTCATCAGTATTGATATAACAATTCTGTGTGTCATGCAGGAATGCATCGCCTGTAATGGCATTCCCAAATTCATCCTTATGACTAACATCCCACAGCGCGGACCAGGACCCTACATCACTCCAACCGGCATCAAGAGACACGACAACAGCACTGCTCGTTTTTTCCATAACGGCATAGTCGATAGATTCATCCGGACAAACGCTAAATTTATCCCGATCGATGGTGATAAAATCATTATCTGAGTCCGTATCTTTCATTGCAGCCTTGCAGGCTTCAAGTATATCCGGCCTGAATCTCTGTAGTTCCTCAATATAACGTTTGGCGCGGAACATAAACATGCCACTATTCCAATAATACTCACCCGTACGAATATATTGCTCTGCTGTTTCGATATCTGGTTTTTCAACAAAACGTTTAACTGTGAATGCCTCAGAAAGATCACTAACCGTTACTTCACCACGATGTATATAACCATAACCAGTTTCAGGGCCGGTTGGTACAATGCCAAAGGTCACTAGACTGTCTTTTTCGGCAAACGGAAGTGCATCTCTAACCGCTTGGTGGAAAGCATCATTGTCATTGATGATGTGGTCGGCTGCTAACACCAACATAATTGGGTCATCACCTTGGGAAATAGCATTTAGTGCAGCCAACGCAATAGCAGGGGCTGTATTACGACCAACTGGTTCCAATATTATATTATGAGATAGCTTATTAATTTGACGCAATTGTTCCGCGACCAAGAATCGATGTTCCTCATTACAAATGACAACAGGTTCTCTGGCTGAAATCCCTTCTAGACGGTTCACTGTTTCCTGCAGCATTGAACTTACCCCATGTAAACGTAAAAATTGTTTTGGGTAAAGTTCTCTTGACATCGGCCACAGACGACTTCCTGTTCCGCCCGCCATAATCACTGGAAGTAACATCATTTATCCTTAATAACGATAATGTTGCATTTTGAATGTACTAAACCCTACGTACAAAGTTACAAATGAGAATAAAAATCATTCCATGCGAAATAATTTATATTGAATTCATCCAATTTAACAACGCTACCGCCCTTGGCTTTACAGCTACCAATAGCTAATTGAGCATATTTTCAGCATTTATAAGTATAGCTAAAAATTGATACATATCTCTATTGAGCAAAATTTGCTCTTGTCGTTATTTATACTTATTATCCATTATATAATATTAACTTTAACTAAGAAATGTCTGTTAGTTTAATTTAACCATTGAGCTTCTTCATTTCAAAATTTACATAGTTATTTCAAAGCGTTGCAAAGCAATAGTTCTTCTTTTTACATTTATTGTCCTTATCAATAATATCATCCATTTCCTATATATAAATTTGAAAAATTGATGTTATAGGCTCATTATTCTCTCTTATAGCAGAAGCCACAAAGATAAGGTGTAATTAGAAATATGGAATGGATCGCAGATCCTACTATTTGGGCAGGACTGGCGACGCTGGTTGTGCTCGAAATTGTGTTGGGTATCGATAACCTGATATTTATTGCCATTTTGGCCGAAAAATTGCCTCGTCATCAGCGAGATAAAGCCCGAGTTACCGGTTTACTGTGCGCATTGTTAATGCGTTTGGTGCTATTAGCCAGTATCTCGTGGTTAGCCACATTAACTGCCCCATTAGTGAGCCTTTCCGGACATCCATTCAGTGCCCGTGACTTGATTATGCTGGTTGGGGGGATATTCCTGCTATTCAAAGCCACCATGGAGCTCAATGAGCGGCTTGAGGGCAAGGACCACCAGCAAAACCAGCAACGCAAAGGTGCACGCTTCTGGCCTGTAGTGGCGCAGATTGTGGTGCTCGATGCCATCTTCTCGCTCGACTCGGTGATTACCGCTGTTGGTATGGTGGATCACCTTGCCGTAATGATGGCGGCTGTTTGTATCGCGATTGGTTTGATGCTGTTAGCCAGCAAGCCATTAACCCGCTTCGTGAATGCTCACCCGACGATTGTCATCCTGTGTTTGAGTTTCTTGCTGATGATCGGTTTCAGTTTAGTGGCCGAAGGTTTTGGCTACCACATTCCGAAGGGATACCTGTACGCCGCGATTGGTTTCTCCGTCATTATTGAATCGCTCAATCAATTCGCTCAATTCAACCGCCGCCGCTTCTTATCAACGGTTCGTCCCCTACGAGAAAGAACCGCAGAGGCAGTGCTGCGCATGCTCAGTGGTAAACACGAAGAAGCTGAGCTGGATAACCACACTGCCAACCTAATAGCCGATGGTAGCAGTGGTGGCCAAGAGGTCTTCAATGATCAAGAACGCCGGATGATTGAGCGTGTTTTAGGGCTGGCCCAGCGTACGGTGAGTAGCATCATGACCTCGCGCCATGATGTGGAGTATCTAGACCTTAACGATCCGCCGGAAAAACTCACTCAGTTGTTAACCAAAAATCTGCATACCCGAATCGTGGTGACGGAAGACAGTTCTACAGATGAACCTTTGGGTGTCATTCACGTCATTGATTTGTTGAAACAGCAGCTCTCGGGCGAAAAACTTGATTTACGGGCGCTGATTCGTCAGCCATTGATTTTCCCTGAACAAGTCTCGCTGTTGATGGCATTGGAACAATTCCGCCAAGCGCAAACCCATTTTGCTTTTGTCGTCGATGAGTTCGGTTCCATCGAAGGTGTGGTTACCCTGACTGATGTGATGGAAACGATTGCCGGTAATCTGCCGGTCGCCGGTGAAGAGTTGGATGCTCGCCATGATATTCAGCAAACGGAAGATGGTTGCTGGATTGCCAATGGTTATATGCCACTGGAAGATTTAGTGCTTTATCTGCCACTGCCCATTGATGATAAACGCGAGTATCACACCTTGGCCGGACTGTTGATGGAGTACACCCAGCGGATACCACAGGTGGGTGAACAATTGAAGATAGGGGATTATCTGTTTGAACCGCTAGAGGTGAGCAGCCACCGCATCTTGAAGGTGAAAATAACCCCGTTAAAAGTGCCGGACCCAGATTACGAAGTGTAATTTTTTAGTGATGGGAAACGCCCATCACGCGGAAAAATAAAGCCGAGTTACTTTATGGCATTAGTCCATATCGCAACTCGGCTTTTTATTTATCGATTTATCTAAGACGTTACAGGTGTACTGGCACCAGAATTTCCGTTGCTACAATCACCACGACCAACCCGACGAGTACAGGGACAGAGGTACGTTTCACCACTTCGAACGGTGAGATTTTTGCCATCCCCGCGACCGCAACGACGACGCCAGAAACCGGCGACAATGTGCGCCCCAAGTTTGAGGCTTGTAGCATTGGGATAACCAGATAGGCCGGATTGATACCCATTTGAGCCGCCAGTTTTGGGATCAATTCCACAAACGCATAAAACGGCGCATTACCTGAACCTGTCGTCATTGCCGCCAGCATGGTGATCACCACCAGTACCAGCATCATAACAATGCCACCCGTACCAAAGGATTGAGCCAACCCAATCAAGCCACTGATAAAGCCAACCGTACTCAATCCTTGCGCGAATACCCCCGCCGCCACTAACAACATGACAACCGTTGCGAACGCATCAGCCATTCCTCGATAAGCAACCTCAAGACCCGCAAACACCGTTTTCGCACTGAAGCTGCGGATAAACTCAATCACTGCCGCGAGCATCATACAAATCACCAATACACTGATGATATGCAGTTCCGGCCCCCACTTACCATCAAAGATCAGCACCCCAATAATCGGCGTGAACGGTAAGATGGCATAAAAAGCAGGCGCATTAGTGGTGATGTCGTTGACATCCATCATCTCGTGCTTCTCTTGGCTTTTATTATCCAGATAACGCTGCCAGAAGAAGTGCGCAATCGCCATACAAACAATGGCGGCAATAGAAATAGGTAATGTGGTTTTAAAGGCGAAATCGACCAGCGGCATTTCAGAGGCTTTCGCTGCCAACACCACATCACCTGAGGTTGGTGCCAGAATGATTGCTGCCGGTGAGGCGCAAATCGCTGCTGCCGCCCCACGGCTTATTCCCACATTGACCATGATAGGGAATAGCGTGGCCATCAATAGTACACCCAGCCCTGTGGCAGATGACACCGCCAGTGACATTAAGCAGGCCACAATATAAGCCGCAACCATCAATAAATATGGAGAGTTGATCATTTGCAGTGGTTTGGATGCAATCTTAACCACCACATCATTTGCGCCGATATGGGTCATGTAAGCCGCGAAGCCACATAACATCATGATCATCATGCCAAGATCGCCGCCACGACTCATCAGCAGGATTTTGACATACTCAACGATATCGGTGGCGCGCCAGCCCGTCGACGTCGCACTGGCTGGCAAAATGTTTTTGCCCATCAAGGCGCTGATAATTAATAGCAGTAAACCACCGACCATCAGCACGCCTGTTGCTGAATAGCCCTTAATGATATAGCGGCCGACACCGATGGCCACGATAATCCCAATTAATAGATCCAACATATCCCCTCTCTCACCGAAAATTCGCTTGTTGTTATGTATAGCCTGAGTTGTGTATAGCCTGAGTTTTAGTAGCGCGGCCATGGTTCGCAGCACACCAATAACATCAGGTGTAAGTCATTTTTATTGTTAATAAAGTCAATATTCTTTAAATGCAGAAATCGCTCTGCACTCTGCCCAAAGTCCATCGGCGAGTTTATGACATCTATCAATTATTCGCAGGGATTTTAGAAACAAATATCAGATTGTGAGCAGCCGGGAGAATTTTATGTTTAAAACAACGACAATGACAAACAAAAATACAACAGAGTGATAACAAGAGGGGACCATGACCTCCGATAGATTTTGTGTTTATCGGAGGTCATTGGTTCATTAAAGCTTATCGATAAGTTTTTTCAGGTCCTGACGACCACGATTTTGCTGATTGCGATCGACCCAATCATTGAGTGCTCTTTTAGCGCGTTGTTGTAACTCATTACGCAGTAGTTGCTCGACATTCAATTGGTAACTGAGTTGAGTCCATGGGCCATAAATACGCAGTGGGATATCGGTATTTTGCAGCATCTTAACCAAGCTATCTTGCCCACTCCAGCCTTGCATCACCCGTACAGCCAGATTCATATCACACTGCTGCGCCGGTAAATTAAGTGTGCCACTGCCTTTAATGGAAATCAGTTCTGAGTCAGCAAAAAGATTACTGACTTTCATCGCGCCTCGGTTCAGCGCCAGATCAGCACGTAGCTGTTTAACTTCGGTGTAGCGCTCATAACGATCCTGACCTTGGACATCACTAGAGCTACGCGTCACGGCTTGCTGAATGAGCTGCTGGATATTCAGCCCCTCTAGCCGAGCATTATTCATACTGAATTGCGCATCCCCTTTCCAGCGGCGGTTGAATGACTCAACATTGAGGCCATCCCCTGACAGTTGTGCTTTCAGCGTGAATTTACCGGTCATGAGGGTGGGCAACCCTGCCGCCTGTAATACTGGCCCCAGTTCCATGTGATTAATGACGGGATTGACGCTAGCTAACACTTTCTTGCCCGTCACATCCAGTGATCCTGGTAACGAAAAATCGCCGCTTAACCCGCTGCCCGTTAAGCGATTAATTTGCACGTCCCCGCGCTGGTTTGATACTTGCAGGTTTAATTGATTAACGGTGATTGCACGATAAACCAAGTTATTGGCCGTGAGTGAAATTTGCGCGCTAAAGTCGCGTAATGCTTGCAAATCTTGCCCAACATCATCTTCTGCCTGAGTCGCGATAACCGGTGCTGCCACTGTAGAGGGTTTGGCGGCAGCATCTTTGCTGGCAGTGGCGCTTTTCGGTTCCCAGCCAAAGATAGTGTCGAGGTTGAGATTATCGGCCGCGAGATTGACAGCATAATCGGGCACATCACCCAACGTTGCTTTCGCACTCCCTGTTAGCTGATTGTTGTTTGCTGAGAAACTGAGTTTACTGAGCAACACCTGCTGAATGTCGCTTTGATAGCTGGCCTGCAATGTCCCTTCACCACTCACACCACCGGCAGGAATATCCGCACCTTCCAGTTTATAGCTAAATTGGCTGATATTGGCGCTGAATTGCTGCGGGTAGTGGCGCATATCGGCGTCGGCCGTCATGGAGAACGTGACATCCCGCTGATTGCGGTTAACACGGCTGGACAAGGTGACATTGATTTGGCGTTGATCGTTTTGGTTAAGTTCGAGATTCAGATCGCGCACATTAACTTGGTCGTTATCTGTGCGTTGCCAAATGAGCAAGCTATCGGCAACCTGGACTTTATTGATATCAAGCTTCCATGCACGATGCTCATTGACAGGCGGGCTACCAGAAGGGGCAACAGGTGCATTGGGCTGCTGCTGAGGCTCACTGTCAGGGGTGAGGCGAATAACCGCCCCTTTCAGCATGACCTGTTTCACATCGAGTTGATGTGATAACAACGGCCACAGTTTGACATCAAGGCGCATGTTTTCAGCGCTGACGACAGGAGATGTCGCCCCAGGTGCCGTCAGTGCAGTTCTGCCAACAATGATGCTAAGTTGCGGCCAAACATGCCACCGTAAATCACCGTCTAATTGCAGGTGATAACCACTTTTCCTCTCAACTTGTTTGACCATGTAAGCGCGAAAATCATTAGGATTGACCAACAATACCAATGCGCTCATTCCTGCCACGATGACCACCAGCAGGATAATTAACGTTGTCAGCAATCGTCTCATGACGTCCTCTTGTCCATACAAGCTAAAAGTCAAAACAAGCTAAAATATTAGCAAGTAAAATGGCTAGTCTTTATCTATTCGGCTGGCGACAGCACCTTGTTGACCACGATATTTTGCGTCCTGGCGGCTATTGTAGGGACGGGCTGCGGGGCCAGACAGTGGTTCAAAACTCAGCGCGCCAATCAGCATTCCAGGGCGCAGCGCCAACGGCAGCTTACCTGAATTATAGAACTCCAACACAATTTTGCCCTGCCAACCAGGATCGATACGATGCGCCGTCACATGGACCATCAAACCCAGGCGAGCCAGAGAGGAACGCCCATCCAGCCAGCCCACTAAATCATCAGGAATAGTGACAGATTCAAACGTCACCGCCAGCGCCAATTCCCCCGGATGCAGGAAGAACGCTTCCCCCTCCGGCAAATTGATTTCGTCGCTCATCACCCGCTCTAACGCCGCGCTGACTTCATCTTTCGGGCCACTTAAATCGATAAATGCTGCCGTATGCCCAGTGAAAACACGGAATTGATTCCCTAAGCGAACATCGACCGTGGCTCCATTGATACGTTCTACCGGTGGACGAGGGTCAATGCCTAATTTACCGCTGTCCAGCCAAGCTTCTATGTCACGATCGCACAGTCTCATTGCTAAAATCTCCATCAAAATTCATGTGTTACGGCTGCATATCAGGAAAGCTGCCATATAAATAAGCAAAGGTCCAGACGAACGTTACTCAAAGAACTGGCTGATTTTCGCTTTTAGAATATCGATCGCAATTCGATTCTTGCCGCCGCGAGGAACAATAATGTCAGCATATTGTTTGGATGGTTCTATAAATTGCAGGAACATTGGGCGGACTGTTTTCTGGTATTGAGCCATCACTGAGTCCATAGAGCGGCCTCGTTCATTAACATCACGCTTCATACGGCGCATCAGGCAGATATCCAAGGGGGTATCGACAAAGATTGAGAAGTTCATCTCTTGGCGCAGGCGAATATCGGTTAACAGCAAGATCCCTTCCAGAATAATGACTTTTTTCGGTTCTAAATGGACGGTTTCTTTTTTACGGGTGTGCTCAGTATAACTGTACAGTGGCAGCTCGACCGACTTGCCGGCTTTCAACGCTTGCAGATGTTCCAGCAATAAGTTGTGATCCATGGCGCTAGGGTGGTCATAGTTTGTTTTGATCCGCTCTTCCATGGACAAATGGCTTTGGTCTTTGTAATAACCATCTTCTGGGATAACACCAATATGTTGGTCACCGACCTGATCACGTAATTCACGATACAAGGTGCTGGCGATAAGACTTTTTCCGGAGGCTGAGGCACCGGCTATCCCAATAATGACGCACTGGTGTGCTTTGTCAGTCATAAAATTAAAGACCTGATTACGAAGTGTGAGGGGGGACAAAGCACGCGAGGTGCTTCGGGCGGGCTAATTATAGGGAGTTCGGCGGCATGATGCCAGCCCCATACCCTGCGTACTTGAAATGACAGCGGTGTTGGCTGCATTCATTCGCCCGAATCACTGACCTGTGTCAGCTCATCGGGACTTATTCACTGGCCGCCTACCTGTCATTCCAATTACTTTGGGTAGACTCTTTGTACTTGAAATGACAGCGGTGTTGGCTGTACTCATTCGCCCGAATCACTGACCTGTGTCAGCTCATCGGGACTTATTCACTGGCCGCCTTACACCGCGCGGAATGAAATTTCCGTTGGGATGGCTTCACCTTGCCAATACATTTCAGCAGCCACATTAGAGGCCAGTTGGCGATAGATATCCGCAAACTCGCTGTCTGGATGGCTGACAACTGTCGGTTCACCGCGATCGAGATCTTCACGAAGCGAAATATGCAGTGGGATTTGACCCAACAGTTTGCAATGGTATTTATGCGCCAATTTCTCTGCGCCCCCCGTGCCGAAAATAGGCTCCAAATGACCGCAATTGCTGCAAATATGCATACTCATATTCTCAACAATACCCAATACCGGCACATGCACCTTCTCGAACATCACAATACCTTTCATCGCATCAATCAACGCGATGTCTTGTGGCGTAGTGACCACCAGCGCGCCAGTGACGGGAATATTTTGTGACAGCGTCAGTTGGATATCACCCGTGCCTGGTGGCATATCAATCACCAGATAATCCAAATCAGGCCATAACGTATCTTGTAGCATCTGCATCAATGCTTTACTGGCCATCGGCCCGCGCCACACCATCGCGTTCTCATCAGTCACCAAATAGCCAATGGAGTTAGTCGCTAAGCCATGAGCCATGATAGGCGCCATATGCTTGCCATCGGGTGATGTTGGCCGCTGGTTCATGGTCCCCAGCATGTTCGGGATGGATGGACCATAAATATCAGCATCCAAAATACCGACTTTGGCTCCCTCTTCTGCCAATGCCAACGCCAGATTCACTGCCGTGCTGGATTTCCCAACGCCTCCTTTACCCGAGCTCACCGCGAGGATATTACGTACGCCTTTGATACCCGGTTGGTCATTGGCGCGTTTCAGCGTGGTGATATTGTGAGACAACTTCCAGTCAATCGCTTTAGCACCCGTCAGTGCCAGCAGTTCTCCACTGACCGTCTCTTTCAATACGTCAAAACCATACTGCCAAGCAAAAGGCATCACCAGTTCGATGTGAAGCACATTGTCCAATAACGCGCAATGATGGATAGCGCGCAGAGCACTCAGATCCTTTTGCAAAGTTGGGTGAGTAAAGGCAGTAAGCACCTTAGAAATTTGAGATTGCAGCTGATCCGCAGTGGTCTGTTCAGGGGATTTAGGGCTCATCCCGACTCCTTGAATTTATCGTTATTAACCTATGGATAATATCAATAGTGTACCAGAACTCAGCCATGCCTGTGTTGGCCGAATAGAGAGAAAACGGGTTCAGACCACATAACGACCAAGGTTAATAACCAAATAAACTGAAAACAGGCGAAATCGTACCCATTATGACTTAAGACAAGATGCCTGCTGCCTTACCCTAGCGACAAACCAGCATATCGGTTAACATCAAAGACCCTTTAATCGACATAAAGAAAGCAATTTCCCATTATGGCTCAAGTCGCGAAAAAAATATTGGTGACGTGCGCGCTACCATACGCTAACGGTTCTATTCATCTCGGTCATATGCTCGAGCACATCCAGGCAGATATCTGGGTCCGTTTCCAGCGAATGCGCGGCAATCAGGTTCATTTTATCTGTGCAGATGATGCCCACGGCACCCCTATCATGCTGAAAGCTCAGCAACTGGGTATCGAACCGGAGCAAATGATCGCCGAAATGAGCCAAGAGCACCAACAGGATTTCGCCGGTTTCGCTATCAGTTATGATAACTATCACTCCACCCACAGTGATGAAAACCGTGAACTGTCGAGCCTGATATACAACCGCTTGAAGGCGAATGGCTATATCAAGAATCGCACGATTTCTCAACTCTATGATCCTGAGAAAGGCATGTTCCTGCCCGATCGTTTTGTCAAAGGCACCTGCCCAAAATGTAAATCGCCAGATCAATACGGCGATAACTGTGAAGTTTGCGGCGCAACCTACAGCCCGACGGAGCTTATCGATCCGAAGTCTGCGGTTTCCGGTGCAACGCCAGTGATGCGTGAATCAGAACACTTCTTCTTTGATCTGCCTGCCTTCAGCGAAATGCTGCAAGCATGGACCCGCTCCGGCGCACTGCAAGAGCAAGTTGCCAACAAAATGCAGGAGTGGTTTGAATCAGGTCTGCAACAGTGGGACATCACCCGCGATGCGCCTTATTTCGGATTTGAAGTTCCTGATGCACCGGGCAAATATTTCTACGTTTGGCTAGATGCCCCTATCGGTTACATGGGTGCATTTAAAAATCTGTGCGACAAACGGGGCGATTTGGATTTTGATGAATTCTGGCGTGAAGGCTCTGAAACAGACCTTTACCACTTCATCGGCAAAGACATCGTTTACTTCCATAGCCTGTTCTGGCCAGCCATGTTAGAAGGCAGTAACTTCCGCAAGCCAACTAACCTGTTTGTGCATGGTTATGTCACGGTCAACGGCGCAAAAATGTCGAAATCCCGTGGTACGTTCATCAAAGCAGGGACGTATCTGAAGCATCTAGATGCGGATTGTCTGCGTTATTACTATGCCGCGAAGCTCTCTTCACGCATTGATGATATCGATTTAAATCTGGAAGATTTTGTCCAGCGTGTTAACGCCGATATCGTGAATAAAGTGGTGAATTTAGCCTCACGTAATGCGGGCTTTATCAATAAGCGGTTTGGGGGCAAGTTAGCCGATCAACTGGCCGATCCTGCGCTGTATAAAACCTTTACCGATGCAGCCAGCAGCATTGCGGATGCCTATAACAGCCGAGAATCAAGCAAAGCGATCCGTGAGATCATGGCGCTGGCTGACGTTGCCAACCGCTACATTGATGAGCAAGCACCGTGGGTCGTGGCGAAAGAAGAAGGTCGTGATGACGAGTTACAAGCGATCTGCTCGATGGGTATCAACTTGTTCCGCGTGTTAATGACTTACTTGAAGCCGGTATTGCCAGCCCTGAATGAACGTACTGAGGCATTCCTCAATACCGAATTGACATGGGATGGTATTGAGCAGCCGCTGCTCGGCCATCAAGTGAATGCCTTTAAAGCGCTGTTTAACCGCATCGATTTAGACAAAGTGAACGATATGGTCGCCTCTTCTAAAGAAGATATGGTTGCTGCCACCGTCGTGGCAACAGGGCCATTAGCTGATGATCCGATTCAGGACGTGATCAGTTTTGATGATTTTGCAAAAGTGGATATGCGTATCGCGCTGATTCAGCAAGCAGAGTTCATCGAAGGCTCAGATAAGCTACTGAAACTGACACTGGATATTGGTGGCGAAACCCGCCAAGTCTTCTCTGGCATTCGTTCCGCGTATCCAGACCCGAAAGTGTTGGAAGGCCGTTTGACCATGATGGTTGCCAACCTTGCGCCGCGTAAAATGCGCTTTGGCATCTCTGAAGGTATGGTGATGGCTGCTGGCCCTGGCGGCAAGGATATCTTCTTGCTCAGCCCAGATAGCGGTGCTCAGCCAGGCATGCAAGTGAAGTAATAGAATAACGTGATTGATCACAATGCCGATGGGGGAAACCTCATCGGCATTTTATTGCACTGCTGTCACCTTTGTTTAGCCGTATCCTGTCTCTCGCTCAACGCCCCTCATCCCTTTCTGCACCCTGCCGTTAAGCCATCCAAACTAAAAGATATAACACGATCGAAAAATTCATAACAAAGTTAATTCCTTATCAAAAAAGTTATGGTTATGATGCTGTACATAGACAGATAGACGTCTAGACACAAAGATAGCTATAGCTATAACAAAAACAGCCACAACAGCAGCAACACACACATTGCATAACTTATCGACACCATGACGGAGTTCCGGATGAAAAAGATTGCTTCCCCTATACTGGCCTTGAGCCTGCTGACGGCACTGCCGGTATTCGCTGCGGACACCGCCACGCTAGCCCCCATCCCCGATGCGATTGCTAAGCATCAAGGGCAGATCAAAATCGCCGTCATTCGTAATTTAGGTTCTGACGACAACACGACCCAATTTCTCTCTGGCGTGTTGAAAGAAGGCAAAAAGCTCGGGTTCAAAATTGATACTTTCTTGAGCAACGGTGATGATGCACGTTTTCAGGACTTCGTTAATCAGGCCATCAGCCAAAAATACGACGGCATTATCCTGTCTCAGGGCCGCGATCCTTACTCAACAGAGTTGGTCAAACGCATTGCGGCCAGCGGCATTGCCGTCTCAGTGTTTGACACTGCAATTCAAGGCGAGATCCCGGGCTTGACCGTGACTCAGCAAGATGATGCTTCCCTCACCAATGAATCTTTCGGTCAATTGATCAAAGACTTTGACGGCAAAGCCAATATCATCAAGCTATGGGTGGCTGGTTTCCCACCAATGGAACGTCGCCAAGCCGCCTATCAAGCGCTGCTCAAACAGAATCCTGGCATAAACGAGCTAGAATCTATCGGTGCCGTCTCATCGGATGTTCAGGGTGATACCGCCAATAAAGTCGGCGCAGTCTTGGCGAAATACCCGAAAGGCAAAATTGATGCGATTTGGGGCACTTGGGATGCCTTCTCACAAGGCGCATATAAAGCCTTACAGGAGAATGGCCGTACCGAAATTAAGCTCTACAGCATTGATATCTCGAATCAGGATCTGCAACTGATGCGTGAAGCGAATAGTCCATGGAAAGTCAGTGTCGCCGTTGACCCTAAACTGATCGGTGCCGTGAATTTGCGTTTGGTGGCGAAGAAAATTGCTGGGGAAGAAACACCTGCTAGCTATGAGTTCCGCGCAGCATCTATTCCACAGGCATTACTCGCCAGCCAACCCGGCCCCGTCAACGTGGCAGGTTTGAGTAAAATTATTCCAGGCTGGGGTCAGTCGGACGATTTTAATTCGCCTTGGTTTGCCACCCTCGCGGCCAAAAACGCGCAGTAATGACTGGTGGCTACCGTCATCTGTTGCGGTAGCCAATCATCGTCATCAAGCATGCAATGAATGACAAGGGCCAAGACGGCCGATGGATATGGAGTGAAATAGATGGCAACGCAAGGCGTTTTGCCGACACCGGAATACAGCCGCAATATGCGGCTGATTGGTCATAGCGATCAAGGAGGCAAACCAGACGGTGTGCAGGTGATGGTGCACCGTGGTTACGCCTATGTCGGCCATATGGTGTCACAAGGGGTATCTATTATTGATGTTAGAGACGCAAAAAATCCGCGTCCAGCCGGTTTTATCGCCGCCCCCACCAATACTTGGAATGTGCATTTACAGGCCCACGATGATCTGCTCTTGGTGATTAATGCCCGCGACTTATTTGCCGATGCCAGTTTTGCCGAAGAAAAAGTGTATTACACTCGCTCGGTGGCACAGACCGTCAGCACGCGTCAGGACGGGCGCAGTTGGAGTGCTGGTTTACGTATTTTTGATATTTCGACACCAGACAAGCCGCGCGAAATCAGTTTTCTGCCCCTAGAGGGTATCGGCATTCACCGTATTTGGTACGTCGGTGGGCGTTGGGCCTATGTTTCCGCGCTGCTTGATGGCTACAGTGACTATATTTTCCTGACGATCGATCTGGTTGATCCGCAAAATCCGCAAGTGGCCGGCCGTTATGCGCTCCCCGGTATGCATACCGCAGCGGGTGAACAAGCCCACTGGCCAGAGGGGAAACGCTACGCGCTGCATCATGCCATTATCAGTGGTGACACCGCCTATGGCAGTTGGCGCGACGGTGGCTTAACCCTCTTGGATGTCAGTGACCGACATGCGCCTCAACTGATTAGTCATCGCAATTGGAGCCCACCTTTTGGTGGCGGTACCCATACCGCACTGCCGCTACCGGACCGCGATTTACTCGTGGTACTGGATGAAGCGGTTCTCGATAATCAGGAAGATGGCGAGAAACATATTTGGCTATTCGACATCCGCGAGCCAAGCAATCCAGTCAGTATTTCAACTTTCCCTGTCCCCAATGAACGGGATTACGTGAAGAAAGGCGCACATTTTGGTCCCCATAACCTGCATGAAAACCGTCCGGGCAGTTTCATCAGCTCAACACTGATTTTTGCTACCTATCAAAATGCCGGGGTCCGCGCCTATGACATCAGCAACCCCTACCAACCAAAGGAAACCGGTGCATTGGTCCCCGCTGCACCCGAAAAAATGATGGATAAGCGGCCCGGTCGACCGCAAGTCATTCAGTCGTGTGATGTCTTTGTGGATGATCAAGGGATTATCTACAGCACAGATTATAATGGTGGGCTTTCAATTATTGAGTACTTAGGTTAATTATTGAGTGCCTAAGTGACTCGTTATTTAATCGCCTTATGTTGCAGGTTGACTCAGGCCAACCTGCTGTTTACAAAAAAAATTCTCGTTGCCTCTTCTCTTCTTGCCACAATGGTCTAATGTAAGTGACTGAGCTGCTGTCGGCTGACTGTGTGCGTGTCATTTTTTATTAAAATACCCCGCCAAAATAGTCTAATCATCCAATATTAAAAATAAGAAAATGTCATGAAAGGATTTCCATCGCGTGTTACCAATCTACTGATTGCTTCGCTGGTGTTAACCATTGGCAGAGCCGTGACATTGCCCTTTATTACGATTTATCTCGCGGAGCATTTTCAGCTAGCACCCGACAAGGTGGGGCTTGTGCTTGGGGCCAGTTTAACCTTGGGTATTGTCACCAGCCTGTATGGCGGCTATCTGGTGGATAAATTCAACAAAAAACAGCTGATCTTATTGGCCATCACCCTGTTTTCCGCCACCTTCTTCACGCTACCTTGGATTGAGCGTCCTGCTTGGATCATCTTGATTCTCGCCCTGCTCCATTCGGCTTACTCAGTCTATGGTATCGCCATTAAAGCCTGCTTTGCCGACTGGCTGCCGGTTAACGAACGCATTAAAGCCTTTTCAGCCAACTACACACTGGTGAACGTGGGTTGGGTGGTCGGCCCAGCGCTAGGCGTATTGGTGGTCAATTTCGGGCCACAAGTGCCTTTTCTCATTTCAGGCGCACTGGCATTGCTAGTTGCTCTCGTCCTGAAATTCAGAATCAGCCACACCGATATGTCAGTCACAAAACCCATGCTGACCGAACCGGCACCTGATTTTCGCCAAACATTCCGTATATTGCGTCACGATAAACGCCTGATTTACTTCACTGTTGGCGGCATGTTTAGCGCAATTGTCTTTGGTCAGTTCTCCGGCTATTTATCGCAATATTTGATTACTGTTTCTGATGCTCAATTCGCTTATAAAGTGATTGGCGCGGTGATGACAGTGAACGCCGTCATTGTGATTACCTTGCAATACCTATTGAGCCGTAACATGAATCAGCAAAATTTAATGCGTTGGTTGATGCTCGGCACCCTGTTCTTTATCATCGGTTTGGTCGGTTTTATGGCAGCCCAAGATTCAATTCCTTTGTGGATGCTGGCCATGGCGATTTTCTCATTAGGTGAGATTATTGTTATTCCAGTCGAATATCTGTTTATCGATTTTATTGCACCCGCGAATCTCAAAGGCAGTTACTATGGGGCACAGAACCTCGGTCAACTGGGCGGGGCCATCAATCCGGTACTTTGTGGTTTCTTGCTAGCCTATGCCGCACCACAGATGATGTTCTATATGCTGATTGTGGCCGCTATTTTAGGGTTGACCTTTTTCTATCGCGGCTATCAATTGGCTAAAACGTCTGCTGGTTAAAACGTCTATTGGTTAAAACATAAGCCTCTCAAGCGCATCGGGCATCTGAGCCTATCTCATCGCTGCCAAGATGCTGGATGTGCAAGATGATGAGTATATTATTCATAATGTGATTGCTAGCACATAATCACAGTTAATTGTATGATGAATACATTCCGTTATTCAGGATCCTTTCTATGCGCAATGTGACTTCACTTTGCTTACAGTATCTGCGAGCTTTCTCCATTATTTACCTGTGTCTGTGGATCGGTAAATTCGTGGCCTTACTGCTACCCATCACGATCCCCGGCAGCATCATTGGCATGCTGATTTTGTTTACCCTGCTCTCATCACAAATCTTGCCTTCGACCTGGGTAAAACCCGGTTGCCGTATTCTGATCCGCTATATGGCACTGCTATTTGTGCCTATTGGGGTCGGCGTGATGCAATATTACGATCAACTCACAAAACAATTCGGGCCTATCGTGGTGTCCTGCTTTGTCAGTACCCTGATTGTGATGCTGGTGGTGGCTTATAGCTCACATTTCGTTCACCGTGAACACAAAGTGATCGGTTCTCCAACCAATGAGGAGGACGATAAATGATCAACAATTTATGGTGGTCGCTGCCACTCACTCTGATCGTGTTCTTTGCCGCTCGCTATCTGGCGCGTTGGCTTAAAATGCCGCTGTTAAATCCATTACTTATATCAATGGTTGTCATCATTCCATTGTTGTTAGTGACGCATATGCCCTACGCCAACTATTTTGCTGGCAGCAAGATCCTAAATGACCTATTGCAACCGGCGGTCGTCGCTTTGGCTTTCCCGCTATATGAGCAATTACATCAAATTCGCGCACGATGGAAATCCATCATCACCATCTGCTTTATCGGCAGCATCACCGCCATGGTCAGCGGTACAGCCATTGCCTTGTGGATGGGTGCCACACCTGAAATTGCCGCATCCGTATTACCTAAATCGGTCACCACACCGATCGCGATGGCCGTGGCTGAATCCCTCCACGGCTTGCCCGCCATTAGTGCGGTATGCGTGATTTTTGTCGGTATTTTGGGTGCCGTGTTTGGTCATACCCTGCTGAATGCACTCAAAATCAGTACCAAAGCTTCACGAGGCTTGGCAATGGGAACCGCTTCTCATGCACTCGGTACGGCTCGCTGTGCTGAATTGGATTACCAAGAAGGGGCTTTCAGCTCATTGGCACTGGTTATCTGCGGGATCATCACATCATTGATCGCCCCATTCTTATTCCCTGTGCTGTTGCATTTATTCGGTTGATCGAATGCCATCGGCACCGAATAACCCCTCTGCCGCGGCTATAAATTTGAGATACATCTCTCATTAGTCATTTAACTTGCATAAATTTCATATATAACGAGACTTAAATCACACTAATAGTGCTCTAAGCTGCCTAAAATAGCGTCCCGTTACAATTGGAGAAAACCCATGCAAGCACGTTTTCATGCCCCTTGGGCTGAGTTGCCCACGGCACTGCAATCCGCACTCGAACCTATTCTGAGTGCAAACGATTTCCCTGCCATGCTGACTGCCGAACAAGTGAAAACGGTCAAGGACATCAGTGGGTTAGATGACGATGCATTAGCATTTGCGTTATTACCCCTCGCGGCGGCTTGCGCATTAACGCCAATCTCACATTTTATGGTCGGTGCCATTGCTCGCGGAGAAAGCGGTAATCTCTATTTCGGTGCCAATATGGAATTCACCAGCGCGCCTTTGCAGCAAACTATTCACGCTGAGCAATGTGCGGTCACCCATGCGTGGCTACGCGGTGAAGCCAGTCTGGTTTCCATCACAGTGAATTACACTCCTTGCGGTCATTGCCGCCAGTTTATGAATGAGCTAAACAGCGGCACTGACTTGCACATTCATTTGCCAGGCCGCCCCGTGTCGACGCTAGGCCAATATCTACCCGATGCCTTCGGCCCCAAAGATCTGGCGATCACTACCCTGTTAATGGATGCGGTGGACCACGGTTACTCGTTGGCAGAGACGGACCCACTGACGCAAGCGGCACTTGATGGCGCAAACCACAGCCACGCGCCATACAGCCTGGCACACAGCGGTGTAGCGGTGGAGTTGGCAGACGGTTCGATTTACGTTGGTCGCTATGCCGAGAATGCCGCGTTTAACCCCAGTTTACCGCCGCTGCAAGCAGCATTAATTCTGGCGAATCTTTCCGGCAAAGATTGTTGGACCATCCGCCGCGCGGTACTGGTTGAAGGCAATCAGGCGATTTTAAGTCAGTGGGATGCCACGAATGCAACACTGGCGGCATTAAGCTGCACGGATGTTGATCGCGTCACTTTTTTAAGCAAATAAAAGCCAATTTTCTGGGGTTATATCGTTAACCCCAGATTCATCAAACATGATATTCCCAGACCCATCAAACATTACATTCTCAGCTTAACTCTCTAAATCTGCTAGATAACTCGCATTTCTATCGGTGACAGACATATTTAACTAACAAAAGCTGTACATATTTCTCTTATCTTTTAGGATCGGGGCAACTACCTGATAACGTCTAAGAGTAAAACTCATGGAACTTGAATACGAAAGTAAGCGTCCCCTGTACATCCCCTACGCCGGCCCTATCTTGTTAGAATTTCCTCTCCTGAACAAAGGCAGCGCCTTTACCGATGAAGAGCGCAACCAGTTCAACTTGCATGGATTATTGCCAGAAACGGTTGAAACCATTGAAGAACAAGCTGAGCGTGCTTACCGCCAGTATCAGGATTTCAAAAACGACGACGATAAACATATTTATCTGCGCAACATCCAAGACACCAACGAAACCCTGTTTTATCGCCTGCTAGAAGCGCATCTGAGCGAGATGATGCCCATTATCTACACGCCAACGGTTGGCGAAGCCTGCGAACACTTTTCAGACATCTACCGCCGTGCGCGCGGGTTATTCATCTCTTATCCAAATCGTGATCACATCGACGATATGCTGCAAAACGCCACCAAGCAGAATGTAAAAGTGATCGTGGTGACTGACGGTGAACGTATTCTCGGCCTTGGCGACCAGGGCATTGGTGGCATGGGTATTCCTATCGGTAAACTGTCGCTGTATACCGCATGCGGTGGTATCAGCCCAGCTTATACCTTGCCAGTCGTATTAGATGTCGGTACCAATAACCCGCAGCGCCTGAATGACCCACTGTATATGGGCTGGCGTCACCCACGTATCTCTGGTGATGAATATTATGCCTTCGTGGATGAATTCATTCAGGCGGTAAAACGCCGCTGGCCAAATGTATTATTGCAGTTTGAAGATTTCGCTCAGAATAATGCCACGCCACTGCTAAACCGCTACCGTGATGAGCTGTGCTGTTTTAACGATGATATCCAAGGTACCGCAGCCGTGACACTGGGCAGTTTGATTGCCGCCAGCCATGCCGCGGGCAGCCAGTTACGCGATCAAACTGTGACCTTCCTCGGTGCGGGTTCTGCGGGTTGTGGGATTGCAGAGCAAATTATCGCGCAAATGATTTCGGAAGGTTTAAGTGAAGAGCAAGCCCGTGAGCGCGTCTTTATGGTTGACCGTTTCGGCCTGTTAACGGATAAGCTGCCAAACTTGTTGGATTTCCAAAGTAAATTGGTGCAGAAAAGCGATGCATTGCAGCAATGGAATCTGACCAGCGATTCAATCTCACTGCTCGACGTTGTGCGTAATGCCAAACCAACGGTATTAATTGGCGTGTCAGGCCAACCGGGGCTGTTTACGGAAGAATTGATCCGCGAAATGCACAAACATTGCCCACGCCCCATTGTGATGCCACTGTCGAACCCAACCTCACGGGTTGAAGCACGACCAGAAGATATTATTAACTGGACCGATGGCGCAGCGTTAGTTGCTACAGGTAGTCCATTCTCACCGGTCAGCTACAAAGAAAAAGTCTATCCGATCGCTCAATGTAACAACTCCTATATCTTCCCAGGTATTGGCCTCGGCGTACTGGCATCCGGTGCCAAACGCGTTACCGATGGTATGTTGATGGCGGCCAGCCGCGCATTAGCGGATTGTTCGCCGCTGGCGCTGAATGGTGAAGGGGCATTGCTGCCCAATATCGATGATATTCAGGCTGTTTCCAAGACGATCGCCATGCAAGTCGGTAAAGCCGCACAGCTACAAGGTGTCGCCATTGTGACCTCAGAGGAAGCACTCGCAAAATCCATTGAGCATAACTATTGGCAGCCGCAGTACCGCAGCTATAAGCGCACATCGTTCTAAGTTTATCTGCAAAGTGATACCCGCAGACTGCTAGCAAACACCAATAACTCGATCGGGAATGGTGAGAATAAGCAGAAGAGTAAAGCGTCCGCGCCAAGGAATGGCGCGGCTCGAGCCATCAGGGATGATTTCACGGCGTCTTTACGATCTGCTTGCTCGCACCGTAACAGGCACATTGTCAGCAATCTCAAGGTGATACCCACAGATTGCTGACCAACACCAATGACTCGATCACGAACGGTGAGAACAAGCGGAAGAGTAAAGCGTCCGCGCCAAGGATGGCGCGGCTCGAGCCATCAGGGATGATTTCACGGCGTCTTTACGATCTGCTTGTTCTCACCGCAATAGGCACATTGTGAATCCTGATGAGCTTACACAAGTAAGTGATTCGGGTGAGGGCGAGCAGCTAACACCCCTGTAACGACAATGCCGAGGGTAATACCCGAGTCATTGCTGTTACAGGTAGGCAGCAAACAAACGAATCCCGATGAGCTTACACAAGTAAGTGATTCGGGTGAGGGCGAGCAGCTAACACCCCTGTAACGGCAAGGCCGAAGGGTAGAGAATGGCTTGCACCACATCGACAGGTAAAGTAGCCTAATCATTATCACCAGTGAGTTGAATGCATCAAAGGCAAAAGCATGTGGAAACGCTTGATTATTAGCTTAATTACCATCGCAGGGTTGCTGATGGTCACAGCTATTGCGCTCGATCGCTGGATCAGTTGGAAAACAGCCCCATTCATCTACGATGAGCTACAAGATTTGCCCCACCGCCAAGTTGGCGTGGTATTGGGCACAGCCAAATATTATCGTACTGGTGGGATTAATCAGTTCTATCAATACCGCATTCAAGGCGCGATCAACGCTTACAACAGCGGAAAAGTCAGCTACCTACTCCTCAGTGGCGACAACGCCCTACAAAGCTATAACGAACCCATGACCATGCGTCGAGACTTAATCGCCGCAGGTGTCGCACCGGCTGATATCGTGCTGGACTACGCTGGCTTTCGCACCTTAGACTCAATCGTCCGCACCCGTAAAGTCTTTGATACCAATGATTTTATTATCATCACCCAACGTTTCCACTGCGAACGAGCACTGTTTATCGCCCTACACATGGGAATACAAGCTCAATGCTTCGCGGTGCCATCGCCAAAAGATATGCTCAATGTCCGAGTGCGCGAAATCTTCGCCCGCCTTGGCGCACTAACCGACCTCTATTTCCTAAAACGCGAACCCCGCTTCCTCGGCCCATTAATCCCCATTCCGGCCGTACACGTCATACCGGACGACGCCCAAGGCTACCCCGCCGTCTCGCCCGAACAACTCGTCGAGCTAGAACACCGACTGGCAGAAGAAAAACAGAAAACCGCCACCCCATAACCCAGAACTCACACCATAAGTTTTGGGTTATGCCACACTTCCAATCTAGCCTTCACCCCATACCTTGCCCTCGCCCTTGCCATTGACCTCAAGCGCAATCAGAAACTATTACCGACAAAGATTGCAGGCCGAATGAGCCGCATGGACGCGGCGAAAGGGGCTGTCGAGCTGGGAGCGAGTCAGCACCGATTCGAACAGCCTGCAAACTGCAGGAGGGCACTGCGACAGCAGTAATATTTCGCGCACAGCGCGGGATTCCACAAGGGGGCCGCTGCCCCCTTTGGCGGTTGTGCCACCAAAAACCAAACAAACCACAAACCTCTAACAACCGAACAAACCACCTAGCCCAAAACCACCTAATCTCTCAACCACCGCTAACACTCCCACCACCGTGGGACTCCACAAGGGGGCCGCCGCCCCCTTTGGCGGTTGTGCCACCAAAAGCCAAACAAACCACAAACCTCTAACAACCGAACAAACCACCTAGCCCAAAACCACCCAGTTCAAAACCCCCTAGCCCCCCAAAAACCCCCTCACATCCGCCTCAACCTCCCCCATCTCCTGCAACAACTGCAACGTCTCCAACGCCTCATCCTCATCCAACCGGCTCATGGCAAACCCCACGTGCACCAACACCCAATGCCCTATCAAGGCCGTACCCGCCTCCTCATTCTCGGCCACCAACATGATATTAACGCTACGCCGCACACCACAGACATCCACCCAAGCCGTTCCCGCCTGCGCGCCATCCAATGCCACAATTTGCCCAGGGATGCCTATACACATAATCTGCCCTCTAAGCCGCCCAATCGCATTACGCTCACCACAAAAAACAGCGTCATTCCACCTCCAACCGCTTAATCATCACACCATCGTCTGCCGCGCCTATACGCAAATGACTCCCCGCACACAACGGACAACGGGTCACTTTACTGCTCAACAAATTCACGTTCTGCTGACAGTCATGACACCACACTTGCGACTGCTGCTGGCTAAGATGCAAGACACAGCCTTCCGCCAACGTACCGCGACACACCAACTCAAAACAGAACGCCAACGCCTGCGGTTCGACACAGGAAAATGCACCGGTTTCCAACCACACCCCCGTAATCCGCTGCGCGCCATGTTGCCTAGCCTGTTGCTCCATCATCGCTATCGCGTTTTGGCACAAAGTGATCTCATGCATAACTGTTTTGCTCCGGTGATCATTGCTCTGTCAAAGCAATGCAAAGAAGATGCCAGCAATACCCCGTTTTTTAGTACTGTGTTATATAACCTAACTCGATGATAAATAGAGAAGTTAATTAGAGATTATCTGCATCAAACTCACTGAATGAATAATCACTGTCGAAGTGTCACCCACCAGCTTAGTTTTCGTCACTAATGTCGACACGTCACCGCCGCAATCATCCTGTATTTCCTGCCTTTTACGTCACCGCAATTTATCTGTCACCTCGCTAACGCACAGCAGACGGGCTTTCACGTGGCTTTTTCTTTTATCTTCATCGGGCTGGCACAAAATATGCTTCAGGGCTGAGAAATGATTTCTATCTGCCTGACTGTCACCAGATTTTTGTCCCGGAGGGTATGGCTATGAACCGCTTTGTGATTGCGGAGCCGAGGCTTTGTATTGGATGCAATACCTGCATGGCTGCTTGCAGCCAAGTACATAAAGCCGAAGGTTTACAAGAGCATCCCAGATTGACCGTAATGCGTAACGCCACGGTTACGGCACCGATTCTCTGTCGTCACTGTGAAGATGCGTGGTGTGCGCGTGTGTGCCCTGTTAATGCCATCACCCTGACTAATAACGCAGTTGAATTGGATGAAACCACCTGCATCGGCTGCAAACTATGTGGTATCGCCTGCCCATTTGGCGCGATCACACCGTCAGGCAGTAAGCCCTTAGCCGTACCGGAAACCTTCCCGGAATACATCCCCATGACCGAACTGTCCGATGTCCCTTTCAGCCCAGCGAATATGAATCCTTTCTTGGCTTGGACGGCGGGTGTGCGCGCTGTGGCCGTGAAATGCGACCTGTGCAGCTTCCAACCCCAAGGGCCGGAATGCGTGCGGGTCTGTCCAACCAACGCCTTAATGCTGGTTGATGAGCAGAGCATTGAACAAGCGAGTCAGGCTAAGCGCATGGCCGCGGCCAGTTGGTTTGCTAATGACCTGCCCTTTATAACCGTGGACACCTCGCCCGCCATCTCTCACGAGGAGCAAAAAAGATGATGAATTCACTTGAGCTATTGTCGCTCTCTTTATTGCTCTATCTCGCGGGTGCATTACTTTCCCTGCTCTTGGCGCGGCGCGAAACACTGGCGATTTATGCCTCTGGGCTGGCCTCATTGCTCGGCGGTATCGCGGGTTTATTGGCTGCTGCCCCCACATTACTGGGCGGCGGCATCATTACCTTCGTGACAGCCGGGCCATTCCCCTTCGCCGCCTTCAGTTTGCGCCTTGATCCACTGGCGGCCTTTATGCTGCTGGTGATTTCATTGTTGGTCGTGATAACCGCACTCTATTCACTGGCCTATGTACAGGAATACAAAGGGCGCGGGGCGTGGGGAATGGGGGTGTTTATGAACCTGTTCATCGCCTCGATGGTGGCCTTGGTGGTCGTCGATAACGCCTTCTATTTCATCGTGTTCTTCGAAATGATGTCACTGGCCTCTTACTTCTTGGTGATTTCAGATCAAGATGACGATGCCATCGACGCGGGCCTGCTCTATTTTCTCATTGCCCACGCCGGTTCCGTACTCATCATGATTGCCTTCTTCTTGCTCTATCGCCTCAGCGGTAGTCTAGAATTCGCCGCCTTCCGGCAAGCCAATCCACAACCCATCATGGCCTCGATTATCTTCTTGCTGGCCTTCTTTGGTTTTGGTGCAAAAGCGGGGATGCTCCCCCTGCACGGCTGGCTGCCACGGGCGCATCCAGCGGCACCATCCCATGCCTCAGCCTTGATGTCCGGTGTCATGGTCAAAATCGGCATCTTCGGCATCATCAAGGTGGGCATTGATTTACTCGGCGCCAGCCAACTGTGGTGGGGCCTGGTCGTGCTGGCGTTCGGCGCAGTGTCTTCCGTATTAGGGGTGCTGTATGCACTAGCAGAGCACGATATCAAACGGCTCTTGGCTTATCACACGGTTGAAAACATCGGCATCATCTTAATGGGGGTCGGTGTTGGCATGATAGGCATCGCCAGCCAGCAACCGGTATTGGCGGCCCTTGGCCTGCTCGGCGCGCTCTACCATCTGCTTAACCACGCCGTCTTCAAAGGGCTACTGTTCCTCGGTGCCGGTGCCGTCATTTATCGCATCCACACCAAAGACATGGAGAAAATGGGCGGGCTGGCCAGAATGATGCCTTATACCGCGCTGGCCTTTTTGGTGGGCTGTATGGCGATCTCGGCCCTGCCGCCGTTTAACGGTTTTGTCAGTGAATGGTTCACCTACCAATCCCTGTTTACCATGACCAAAGACGGCGGCTTTATTATTCGCCTCGCAGGGCCGATTGCCATTGTGATGCTCGCCATCACCGGTGCGTTGGCCGCGATGTGCTTTGTGAAAGTGTATGGCATTAGCTTCTGTGGCTTGCCGCGCACAGAAAAAGCGGCACAAGCGCGAGAAGTGCCGTGGCCGATGACCGCTTCCATGTTGCTGCTGGCGTTACTTTGCCTCGCACTGGGCGTGGGAGCTTCCCATGTCGCGCCCGTCATCGCCCGCATCGCCTCTAGTCTGATTACCACCTCACCCGCGCCGACGTTGCAGGTGGCGCAAGGAGCCGTACTGTTCCCGCAACACAGCACGCAGGCGATGCTGTCCACTCTCTATATCTTCTTCGGCTTACTTCTCTTGCCGCTGGTGATTTTACTGGTCACCCACCTCTACAAAGGCAGCCGCTTGACCTTTCGTCATGGCGGAGATCCTTGGGCCTGTGGCTATGCCTACGAACAAGACATGACGGTTTCGGCTGGGGGCTTTACCCAACCGCTGCGGGTGATGTTTGCCCCACTCTACCGTATGCGTAAAAAACTGGACCCCGCGCCGATGATGAAAACGGCTTTGGAACATTCCGTTAATGGTGCCACCAGAGTGGAGCCGGTATGGGACGACCACGTTGTGGCCCCGCTTATCCGCGCTATCCAATGGCTCAGCCAGCGTATTCAGTGGCTGCAACAGGGTGATTTCCGCCTCTACTGTCTGTATGTGGTCGCCGCACTGGTGGTCCTGCTGATTGTCGCGGCTATTTAAGGAGACGAGCAATGCCAACTACTGATATGCCTGCAGTCTCTATGATTGCCTTCGCCTTCGGGCAGGCGCTTTTCATGCTGGCGCTGGCACCGCTAATGTCCGGTATTTCCCGCATGGTAAAAGCCCGAATGCACTCTCGCCGTGGGCCGGGTGTGCTGCAAGAGTACCGCGACTTAGCCAAGCTGCTGAAGCGGCAAGATGTGGCACCGGCGAATGCTGGCGTCATCTTCCGCCTGATGCCCTATGTGCTGTTGGGTAGCATGCTGCTGATCGCGATGGCGCTGCCGATTTTCACCTTGGCGTCACCCTTTGGTGTGGCAGGGGATCTGATCGCTCTGCTTTATCTGTTTGCGCTGTTCCGCTTCTTCTTCTCGTTAGCCGGTTTGGATAGCGGCAGCATCTTCGCGGGTATCGGCGCGAGTCGTGAGTTAACGCTGGGTGTGCTCGTCGAACCCACGCTGATCCTCTCGCTGCTGGTCGTGGGGCTGATCGCCGGTTCCACCAATATCGGCACCATTAGCACTGCGCTATCTGAAGGCCACTGGCAATCACCAACCGCCACTGCATTGGCGCTGCTGGCCTGCGGCTTCGCGGTATTTATCGAAATGGGCAAAATCCCGTTCGATGTCGCCGAGGCTGAACAAGAGTTACAAGAAGGGCCATTAACCGAATATTCCGGTGCTTCGCTGGGGCTGGTCAAATGGGGCATCAGCCTGAAACAAGTGGTTGTCGCGCAACTGTTCCTCGGCGTGTTTATCCCGTTTGGCAAACTGGCGGTGCTGAGCGGAACCGGCATGCTATGGGCGCTGGTCGCCTGCGTGGTCAAGTTAGTGGTGGTGTTTACCCTCGCCTCTGTGGTGGAAAACAGTATTGCCCGAGGGCGTTTCTTGTTGACCTCTCATGTTACTTGGTTGGGGTTTGGCGTCGCTGCCCTATCCCTCGTTTTCTATCTCACGGGTCTTTAAGGCGCTAATCACCCCATCATGGAGAACATGGCTCTTATGAACATTGGTCTTATGAACTTAGCCATTATGGAAAACATAGCCCTCATGGAACATGTAGCCCTTGCGACTATTTTGATCCCGTTTGCGGGGGCTATCCTCACCGCCTGTCTACCCCAGCGCATGGCGAAATGGTCCTGTACCTTTTTTGCCCTGCTAGCCACCTTGGGGACGGTACTTTTGGCCTACGCCTACTTAGGCGGTGGAAAGGTAGATGTCACCTTTAATCTGATTCATTACGGCGAAATGGCGCTGTTTGGCCTGACCATCGACCGCATCAGTACCTTGATTGCTTTTGCCGTGGTGTTTCTTGGGCTGCTGGTCAGTATCTATTCCACCGGCTATCTCACGTTGGGCAATCGGGAGCATCCACACGAAGGCACAAACCGCTACTACGCGTTGCTGTTGGTGTTTATCGGTGCCATGGCGGGGCTGGTTCTCTCCTCCACCTTACTGGGCCAACTGTTCTTCTTTGAAATTACCGGCGGCTGCTCGTGGGGCTTGATTGGTTACTATCAGAGTCAACGCTCCTTACGTTCCGCGCTCAAAGCCTTGTTGGTGACCCACGTAGCCGCCATTGGCCTGTATCTGGCGGCAGCGGTGCTGCTGGTCAACACCGGCACCTTTGCGCTTACGGCGCTGGCGCAACTGGATAACACCACCAAAATCATCGTGTTCGGCGGCATCCTGTTTGCGGCTTGGGGGAAATCGGCCCAGTTGCCGCTGCATATCTGGTTACCCGATGCGATGGAAGCGCCGACACCGGTCAGTTCCTATCTGCATGCTGCCTCGATGGTCAAAGTGGGCGTCTACATCTTCGCCCGCGCCATCTACTCAGCAGGAGATGTGCCGCAGATTATCGGCACTGTGGGGATGGTGATGGCGGTAATTACGCTGATTTATGGCTTCTTCATGTACCTGCCGCAAAAAGATATGAAGCGGCTGCTGGCTTACTCCACCATCACTCAGTTGTCTTATATCTTCTTCGCATTGTCACTGGCTATCTACGGCTCCAACTTGGCCTTTGAAGGCGGCATTGCTTACATCTTCAACCATGCGTTTGCCAAGAGTTTGTTCTTCTTAGTCGCCGGTGCGCTGAGCTATAGCTGTGGCACCCGCATGCTGCCAAAACTCAAAGGCATCATGGGCAAAATGCCGCTGTTGGGCGTGGGGTTCTGTGTCGCAGCACTGGCCATCACCGGTGTACCGCCTTTCAACGGCTTCTTCAGTAAATTCCCCATTTTTGCTGCTGGCTTCTCGCTCTCTCACGAACATTGGCTCCTGATCCCGCTGCTGGTCTTGGCGCTGATTGAATCGGTGGCGAGCTTCGGCTGGTTCTTGTACTGGTTCGGGCAAACCGTACCCGGTAAGCCATCAGAAGAAGTCGCCAGTGCTAAACCGCTGCCATTGGCGATGCAGGGGGTGCTGGTGATTCTGGTGATCATGTCAGTGTGCTCAAGCTTTATTGCCGTCGCTTGGCTCGGATAAGGGAGTAGAAAATGACCGGAACATTACTCGTCAACAATCTCGCAGGGCTGCTGATCATTACCTCGCTGCTGGTCATCATCGTGAAGAAACCCGCGACCTCGGCGCTGTTTTATGCCTTGCAGTCACTGGTCTTGGTGCTGATTTTTCTGGTGCTGGCTGAAACGCTGCACGCCCACGAGTTGTACATGTGGTCGTTAACGGCATTTATCACCAAAGTGGTTCTGGTGCCGTGGATTATGTATCGCGCGTTTCGCCAGATGGAAGATCCCAAAGCCAACGGCGGTGTGATAGGCACGGCTAGCCTGATTTTTATCGCCGCCATCATTATTTTGCTCAGTTATTTTGTGGTTGAACCGGTGCAATTGCCGATGGTGAGCGCCCTCAAACCCGCACTGGCGGTGTCCTTAGGGCATTTCCTGATTGGTCTGCTGTGCATCGTCACCCAGCGCAATATTCTGAAAAATATTTTTGGCTACTGCCTGATGGAGAACGGCGCGCACTTGATGCTGGCACTACTCGCTTTTCGCGCACCGGAGTTGGTGGAGATTGGTATCGCCACCGATGCCATCTTCGCGGTGATTGTGATGACGTTCATGGCGCGCAAGATTTACCGCACGCTGCACACGCTGGATGTTAAACAACTGACGGCGCTCAAGGGGTAATGAAATGAGTAATACGGACCTGCTGTTGTTACTGCTGGCGATACCTCTGATAGCCTCACTGCTGGCTTTTGCTTCACGTGCCTTGGGCAATGCAGCCCGCGCGGCAACCACTTGGGTGCATGTCGTCGGGATCAGTTTATTGTTGGTGGTGGCATTGACGGTGGTGTGTCGAGTGGCGCTCGACGGGGAGATTCTCGCGGCGCACCACTGGTTGCATATTGACAGCCTCAGCGCACTCTTCTTAGCCATTTTGGCCATTATCGGCTTTATCACCGGCGTTTATTCCCTCGGCTATATGCGCCATGAAGTGAATAACGGTGAAATCACGGTCGGTACACTGTGCAACTATTATGGCTTCTTCCATCTGTTTCTGTTCACCATGTTACTGGTGGTCACCAGTAACAACCTGATTCTGATGTGGGTTGGTATCGAAGCCACCACCCTCAGTTCAGCTTTCTTGGTGGGATTATACGGTCAGCGCTCCTCGCTGGAAGCGGCGTGGAAGTACATCATTATCTGTACGGTTGGCGTGGCATTCGGCTTGTATGGCACCGTGTTGGTGTATGCCAACGCCGCCAATGTGTTGGCCGATCCGGGCAGTGCTATCTTCTGGACGGTGGTCGCAGAGCACGCCAAAGAGCTTGATCCTAGCCTGATGCATCTGGCGTTTGTCTTTATCCTGATTGGCTTTGGCACCAAAACGGGCCTGTTCCCCATGCACTCATGGCTACCCGACGCCCACAGTGAAGCCCCTAGCCCCACCAGCGCCTTATTATCTGCCGTGCTACTCAATTGCGCCCTGCTGGTGATCATCCGTTATTACATCATTATCAGCACCGCCATCGGGCCATATTTCCCGCAAATGTTGCTGTTGGTGTTTGGCATGATGTCCGTCGCTGTCTCAGCGTTCTTTATTCTGGCGCAGCGCGATATGAAGCGCTTGCTGGCTTATTCCAGCGTCGAGAACATGGGGTTAATTGCTGTCGCACTGGGCATTGGTGGCCCACTGGGTGTGCTAGCCGCGCTGTTCCACACCCTGAATCACAGCTTGGCAAAGACCTTGCTGTTCTGCGGCTCCGGTAACGTATTGCTGAAATATGGCACACGGGATATGGGGGCAATCAAAGGCATTATTCGTGTCGCGCCCCTCACCGCCGTGCTATTGGCAGGAGGCGCGCTGGCACTGGCGGGGATGCCACCGTTTAACGTGTTTATCAGCGAATTTATGGTGGTGGCTGCGGCCATCAAAGCGGGCCATATCGGGCTGGTGATTGTGCTGCTCCTGCTGCTGACATTGGTTTTAGCGGGGCTGGTACGCATGATTGCCAGCACGGTATTAGGGACGCCACCCGAAGCGGTCAGTAAAGGTGAATTAGGCATCCTCACCACCGCGCCCATGGCACTGCTATTACTGCTGATGTTGCTACTCGGCGTGCATATCCCCACTCCCGTGACCCGTTTGCTGACTGATGCGGCGCAGATTGTGCTCAAGAACGACAGCCCCATTGAACAACCCTTTATGTTGCCGTGGGAACATCTGTCCCCCATGAAAGCCATTTCGCCAGCGCCAACGGCCCCTTCCGTCGCAGATACGCATACCGCCCTGCAACTTACCCCGACACGTCAGGAGATGTAACGTGACTCACGAAACGCCTATTTCAGCCACTTCAGTTTCAGGCCAACCACAGGGCGGTGAAAAACTCGGTGCCGCTTATGTGGCTCGCCTGCGTGAACAATTTCCGTCGGCTATCCTCGATGAAGCGTGGCAAACCCACGATCAACTGACCATTACCATCAAGCTGAACAGCCTGCCGGATGTGGTAGAACACCTTTACTATCAGCAAGGCGGTTGGTTATCGGTATTGTTCGGTAACGATGAACGCAGCCTAAATGGCTATTTCGCGATTTATTATGTGCTGTCGATGGAAGGCCGCGAACAATACGGCGCAGATACCGGTAAACATTATGGCGATAAGTGTTGGGTTATCGTCAAAGCGCTCATTAGCCCCGAACGGCCTGAGTTCCCCGCAGTGACACCACGCGTTCCCGCCGCCGTTTGGGGTGAGCGCGAAGTGCGTGATATGTACGGTTTACAACCAGTGGGTCTGCCGGATGAGCGCCGTTTAGTATTGCCCGATGATTGGCCAGACGATCTGTATCCGCTGCGTAAAGACACCATGGATTACCGCCAACGCCCCACCCCGACCGGCGATACGGAAACCTATCAGTTTGAGAATGAAGCAGGCAGCAGCAGCCGTGTCGTCCCCATCGGCCCAATGCATATTACCTCCGATGAACCGGGTCACTTCCGTTTGTTCGTGGATGGCGAAGACATTATCGATGCGGATTACCGCTTGTTCTATGTTCATCGCGGCATGGAAAAACTGGCTGAAACCCGCATGGGCTACAACGATGTGACCTTCTTGTCAGACCGTATTTGCGGCATTTGTGGTTTTACTCATAGCGTGGCTTACACTTCATCGATTGAAAATGCCTTGGGTATTATCGTGCCACCGCGGGCGCAGATGATCCGTACCATTTTGCTGGAAGTCGAGCGGCTGCATAGCCATCTGCTCAATATCGGGCTGTCCTGTCACTTCGTGGGCTTCGATACCGGTTTCATGCAGTTCTTCCGCGTGCGTGAAAAAGCCATGACCATCGCTGAGATGCTCACTGGGGCGCGTAAAACCTACGGTTTGAATCTGATTGGTGGCGTGCGTCGCGATATCCTCAAAGCCGATCGCCTCAAAACCTTGCAATTAGTGGCGGAGATGCGCGCTGATATCGGCCAACTGGTGGATATGCTGATGAGCACCGCCAATATTGAACAACGCACGGTTGGTGTTGGCCTGCTGGACCGTAAAATCGCCCGCGATTTTAGCCCTGTCGGCCCGATGATCCGCGCCAGCGGTTTTGCCCGCGATATGCGCCACGACCACAGCTACGCTAATTACGCCAATGTGCCCAAAGAACTGTTTAGCTTAGAGGGCTGCGATGTGAACTCTCGCTTGTTGGTGCGAGTCCGTGAATTCTTTGACTCATTGGTGATGATTGAGTATGGCCTGAACCACATGCCGAGCGGCCCGTTGCTGGAGGAGAAAGTCCACTATCAACCCTACAAGTTTGCTCTCGGTTTCTCAGAAGCGCCACGGGGTGAAGATGTTCACTGGAGCATGACCGGCGACAATCAAAAACTGTTCCGCTGGCGTTGTCGCGCGGCCACTTATGCCAACTGGCCAGTGCTGCGCTACATGCTACGGGGCAATACCGTTTCCGATGCGCCCCTGATTATCGGCAGCCTCGATCCCTGCTATTCCTGTACTGACCGAGTCACCTTGGTGGATGTGCGTAAGCAAAAATCCGTCACGGTGCCGTACAAAGAGATTGAACGTTATGGCATCGAGCGCACCCATTCGCCGCTCAAATAGAGGGATGAAGAATGTTAAAACTGTTTAAAACCATCCTGAAAGTGGGCGATACCACGGTGAAATACCCGTTTAAGCCGCTCGAAGTCAGTCAGGGGTTTCGTGGTAAGCCACAGTATGATGCCGAGCAGTGCATTGCTTGCGGCGCTTGCACCATGGCCTGCCCTGCCAATGCGCTGACCATGGAAACGGATATCGTCAGCGGGACACGTCAGTGGCAGTTGTTCCTAGGTCGCTGCATCTTCTGCGGGCGCTGTGAAGAAGTTTGCCCGACCCGCGCCATTGTTCTGTCGCAGGAGTTTGAGCTGGCGGTATTCAATAAAGCGGATTTATTTCAACGTGCCAGCTTTACTCTCACCCACTGCCAACAGTGCCAGAAACCTTTTGCGCCGAAAAAAGAGGTCGATTACGTGATGGCGCTGCTGATTCACTCCGGCATGAGCGCGGAGGATATCGAGCTGCAACGGCCCCATTTTGAAACCTGCCCTGATTGTAAGCGTAAACAGAATATCGTCGGCAATAGCAATATCTCGATGACCCAGCAGACCATCAACAATCAGCATCCTGATGAGGGAACCCATTCATGAGCCAGTCAGATTCAGCAAAATCAGCTTGGGGGCATCATGTTAGCCAGCCGGTACCACTGGACCCCGCCGTTGCGAAGTTAAAAAGCACATTGCTAAAAGACATCAAACGTTCTGCCTATGTCTATCGGGTGGATTGCGGCGGCTGTAACGGCTGTGAAATTGAGATTTTCTCCTCGATCACCCCGCTATTCGACACCGAACGTTTTGGCATAAAAGTGGTGGCCTCGCCGCGCCACGCTGACATTCTGCTGTTCACTGGCGCGGTGACCCGTGCCATGCGTAGCCCAGCCCTACGCGCCTATGAATCGGCACCAGATCCGAAAATCTGTGTCTCTTACGGTGCCTGCGGTTGCGGCGGTGGCATCTTCCACGACCTGTATTGTGTCTGGGGAGGCAGCGACACCATTGTGCCGATTGACGTCTACATTCCTGGCTGCCCACCGACCCCTGCGGCCACCATTTATGGTTTTGCGGTGGCGCTTGGCCTGCTGGAGCAGAAGCTGAAAGGCCAAGACCACCAAGAGGCCGCTGACGAACGAGTGGCGCTGATCCATCCTGATGCCCCTTTAACGCTGCGGGTGTTATTGGAGCGTGAAGCTCGCCGCATGGCCGGTTATCGGCAAGGACGAGAAATTACTGATCGCTTTTTGTCACTGCTGGTCAATCAGCCCTTACAGGGACTGGAGCAGCGCTGCCAGATTTACCTCAATCAGCAAGATGATCCACGCTTGAGCGAGATTTTTGCTTGCTTGCAGCAGATAACGTTAATGCAGTTAGCGGGAGGACATGTTGATGGGCGCTAACGTCGTTTTTTACGCACTAAACCAAAAGTTCCTCGACAGTGATGACGACATGCCCGCACAGGCGCAACAGGTGATGTATTACTCCTTAGCCATTGGCCACCATGTCGGGGTGATTGACTGCCTGAAAGCCATCATGACATGCCCATTGGCCGAATATGAGCAATGGTTCAGTCAGTTACCCGCAGGCGAGGCTCACCGCAAAATGGCTGGCCTGTTGAAATTTGGTGAAATCACCATCGACAGCACCCACACCCAGTTGCTGGCAAAAGCCTTTGCACCACTGGCTGAAGATCCTGCGTCACTGCATCGGCCTTGGAGCCAGCAGTTACTGCAAACGCTGTACGATATCGAGCAAGAACCCGCCATTTATTTAATGGTTAAACGCGTTATGGCTAAAAAAGAAAATAGTGAAAACCGCCTATGAATCAGCCCAATACCGTGACAAATTTAGTTTTAACCGTGGGCAATAGCATGATGGGCGATGACGGCGCAGGGCCATTGTTGGCTGAGCGCATGACGGAGCAACCCTTAGCGGATTGGCAGGTGATTGATGGCGGCTCTGCGCCAGAAAACGTGGTGCATCGCATTCGTGCCATGCAACCTTCTCGGCTGATTATTGTTGATGCGGCCGACATGGAACTCGCGCCGGGGGAGATTCGAATCATTGACCCTGATCGGATTGCTGAGATGTTCATCATGAGCACCCATAATATGCCGCTCAATTTTCTGATTGATCAGCTAAAAGAGGATATCCCCGAGGTGGTTTTCGTGGGTATCCAACCCACCCTTGTGGCGTTCTACTTCCCCATGACCGATATCGTGAAACACGCAGTAGAAACACTGTATCAGCAGTTGCCCCAGTGGCAGGGTGACGGCGGCTTTGCGCATCTGTGACTGAGTGACGGTGTGGCGTCGTCAAATTTGCCGACGTCACCGCTACCGACAGTATTCCCCCGCCCTACCCATCGCAGAAAAAAACCATAAAACCCTGTTAAAACAATGAGATTAACTCCACTTAACTTCACTTATTCAAGTTGGCATAAACCATGCAATATGTGGGTGAATAGATGTGTAGGTGAATAGATGTGTAGGTGAATAAATGAATCCCGATGAGTTGAATCATGGGGACATCAGAACAGCCGTCCCTTGCAAGTTGAGAGACGACGGGGACAGGACCGTAAGGAGATTAAGCAATGAACCGGTTCATTATTGCAGATCCAAAGAAATGTATTGGCTGCCGCACCTGCGAGGTTGCCTGCGTGCTGGCACACAATGGTGGCAGGTTGGATGCCGTGAATAAGGCTAATTTCGCCCCGCGATTGCAAGTCGTCAAAGGGTTGAATGTCAGCACCACCATTATGTGCCGTCACTGTGAAGACGCACCTTGTGCCAATGTCTGCCCGAACGGGGCCATTGTTCGCGCGGCCGACAGCATTCAAGTGTTGCAAGAGAAATGCATTGGCTGCAAAACCTGTGTCGTTGCTTGCCCATACGGTGCCATGAACGTGGTGACTAAACAGGTCGAAGTGATGTTTAACGGCCTCTCGCAGGGTTTTTGTCTCAAAGCTGAAGCGCAAAAATGCGACCTGTGTATCGGGCGCGCGGCTGGCCCAGCCTGTATTGCCGTTTGCCCAACACATGCACTGCATATGATTGGACGCGACACCATGCAAGCCATGCTGCGTAAAAAACAAATGCGTGCGGCATTAGATGAAGCCAACGAGATGAATTTCTAAGCCGAAACGGCTGCAAGAACGAAGGATAATAATCATGCATAAAGCACTCACGGTTTGTCCCTACTGCGGCTCTGGCTGCAAAATTAATTTGCTGGTTGAAAACGGCAAAGTTGTTGGCGCAGAAGGCGCTAATGGTGTCACTAATCAGGGTGAACTTTGCCTGAAAGGCTATTACGGCTGGGATTTCCTTAACGATACCAAGCTGCTCACGCCGCGCCTGAAACAGCCCATGATCCGTCGGCAAAAAGGCGGCAAGCTGGAAGCGGTGTCTTGGGATGAAGCTATCGAGTTTGCCAGTAGCAAATTACGGGCAATCAAAGAAAAATATGGCCCCGAAGCCATTATGCACACCGGCTCTTCCCGTGGACCAGGCAATGAAACCAATTATGTGATGCAAAAATTTGCCCGCGCCGTCACCGGTAGCAACAATATTGACTGCTGCGCCCGTGTTTGCCACGGCCCATCTGTGGCCGGTCTGCAAGTGACGCTGGGCAATGGCGCCATGAGCAACTCAATCTGCGAGATTGAAGACACCAAATGTATTTTGGTATTTGGCTACAACGCCGCCGATTCACACCCGATCGTGGCCCGCCGTATCCTGAAAGCCAAAGAAAAAGGCGCAAAAGTGATTGTCTGCGATCCGCGCCATATTGAAACAGCCCGTATTTCAGACCTGTGGTTGCCACTGAAAAATGGTTCGAATATGGCGTTGGTCAATGCTTTTGCTAACGTGTTGATCACCGAAGAACTCTACGATAAAGACTATGTTTCACGCTATACCGAAGGTTTCGATGAGTATCGTGCCATCGTCGCCAAGTACACGCCGGAGTATGTCGAAGATATCACTGGCTTGCCCGCGCAAACTATCCGTGAAGCCATGCGTATCTATGCCGCCGCCCCTTCTGCCACAATTTTGTGGGGCATGGGCGTCACCCAGTGGGGCCAAGGTGTGGATGTCGTGAAAGGGTTATCCGGCTTAGCCTTGTTGACCGGTAATCTTGGTCGCCCGAATGTCGGTGTCGGTCCGGTTCGTGGGCAAAACAACGTGCAAGGCGCTTGCGATATGGGAGCTTTGCCTAATATGTATCCCGGCTACCAGCCGGTGGTCGATCCCGCGACGCTGGAAAAATTTGCTAAAGCATGGGGTGTGCCTTCGTTATCCAACAAAATTGGCTACTCCCTGACCGACGTCCCACACAAAGTGAAAGAAGGCAAAATCAAAGCCAACTACGTGATGGGCGAAGATCCGCTGCAAACAGAACCCGATCTTTCGATGATGCGGGAAGCGTTCAGTGAGTTAGAACTGCTGATTGTGCAGGATATTTTCATGACCAAAACCGCTGCCGAAGCGGATGTGATTTTCCCTGCCACCTCTTGGGGTGAGCATGAAGGGGTTTATTCTGCCGCTGACCGAGGTTTCCAGCGTTTCGAAAAAGCCGTTGATGCACAAGGTGATGTGAAGCCGGATTGGGAAATCATCAGTCTGATGGCAACTGCTCTCGGTTATCCGATGAAGTATCACAATACCAAAGAGATTTGGGATGAGCTGCGCGAGCTGTGCCCGCTGTACTACGGTGCGACCTACGAGAAAATGGCGGGGTTGGGTTATGTACCATGGCCCTGTACTACAGAAGACAGCCCCGGTACGCCGTGGTTGTATGCCGGTAATAAATTTGACCGCCCTGGTGGTAAAGGATTGCTGTTTGCCAGTGAATGGCGTGCGCCAATGGAGCAGGTCGATGCGGATTATCCGTTAGTGCTCTGTACGGTGCGCGAAGTAGGTCACTATTCTTGCCGTTCGATGACGGGTAACTGTTCAGCGTTGCAAACATTGGCCGATGAACCAGGTTACGTGCAGATCAGCCCACAAGATGCCGATAAAATGCAGTTGCGGGATCAACAGTTGGTTTGGGTGGCATCACGGCGCGGCAAGGTGATTACTCGCGTTTCCGTCAGTGAGCGTATCAATGTCGGTGCGGTGTATATGACCTACCAATGGTGGATTGGGGCCTGTAATGAGCTGACACTTGACCATCTGGATCCGATTTCCAAAACGCCAGAGTATAAGTATTGCGCGGTTAAGCTGGAGGCTATTCCTGATCAGATTTGGGCAGAGAATTATGTGCAGCAGGAATATAGTCAGTTGAAGGCGCGGTTACGTAGAGAGGCTGAAGTGGTTTAGTCGAATCAATGGCTACTGGACGCCTTATTGTGTTCAGTAGCCAAACCGTCATCTAATCCAAGTTCTCACCTAATACAAACCATCATCTAATCCAAACTCTCTTCTTCTTCGATACTTTTTACTGATATTCCTAATCGTTGCATGCGGGATAGCAAAGTGGTGCGTTTTAGCCCCAGTTTGATAGCGGCCCCTTTTGCCCCAGCGACTACGCCATTCGTTTCACGTAATACACGAATAATGCGCGCACGTTCAGATTCTGAAAACTCTGGCTCTTCACTTTCCGGTAACAAGGGTTTGCGGACCGGTTTTTCCGGTGTCGGTTTGGCCGCCTCAAGGGGCGATAAGTGATATTCCAACTCTTGTAACTGCAAATTCAACGTGGTGCCTCGGCTGAGGATCACCGCTCGCTCAATCACATTTTCCAGTTCGCGAATATTTCCCGGCCAAGGTAAGCGACTGAGCAAACGCAATGTTTCGCTGGGGATGGTATCGATAATGCGGTTCATACGTTTGGCTATTTTCTGAGTGAAGAATTTCACCAATAAGGGAATATCTTCGGGGCGTTCCCGTAATGGCGGAATGACAATAGGAAAAACATTGAGTCGATAATAAAGATCGCTGCGGTATTCGCGGTTAACCATCATTAATTTTAAATCGCGGTTCGTGGCCGCAATAAGGCGAACATCGACCGGAATAATTTTACTGCCGCCCAAGCGTTCTATTTCTCGTTCTTGTAATACCCGTAATAGTTTGGGTTGCAGTTCAAGGGGAATATCCCCCACCTCATCAAGAAAGAGTGTTCCACCATCGGCCATTTCAAATCGGCCAATCCGCTGGGTGGCCGCACCGGTATAAGCACCCTTTTCATGACCAAACAGATCACTTTCCATTAAGCCCGAAGGGATGGCAGCACAGTTCATTTTCACCATGCGCTTTTTCTTACGCAGGCTTAAATTATGGATAGCGCGGGCAATTAACTCTTTACCGGTTCCCGTTTCGCCGAGGATCAAAACGGTACAGTCGCTGGCCGCGACCATTTCGACTTGTTCTAATACCGCTTTAATACCGGCACTATGACCAATTATTTCGCCAAATTCCTCGTTATGAATAATCTGATCCGTCAGATACAGATTTTCATTCACCAATGAATCTTTGAGGCGGGTAATTTCCGCGTAAGCTAAGGCATTATCCACTGCGATGGCAATACGGGCCGCGATTTGTCGCAATAATTTGAGGTTGCTGTCCGTAAAAAGGTCGCGCTGACATTGCGCCAGTTTTAATACGCCCAACATCTTATGGCCGAAAAAGAGCGGTAGCAGGCAAACCACCTGTAATCCCTCATCCAGCATATTGGCCAGTTGTTTATCTTCAGGTGCCAAGAGGGCAATATCAGCCAGGTCAACCAGCAATAATTCTCGGCTGTGTAAAACCTGCCCAGCTAAAGTCCCCGCGATATCGACCCACGTTTGCTGGTGCTGTACCGCTTTACCGGTTTGATAGCGCGTTGAAAAAACATGCAGTTTATCTTTATCGTCTTGAGAACCACACAGCGCCAAACTGATGTAATCAATATTGAAAAAGCGGTGTATCTCTTTCGACACTTCTGCCGCTAAGACATCTAGCTCCAGCTTAGAGATAACCGTATTGGTGACGTCCACGAGTATGCGGTAGTGATCGCGTTCGAAACGGAGTTTTTCACGCTCAGTTTCAGCACGATGAATATGAGAGATATTATCGACCGCGATAGCCACAACGTCAGCCAGCAATCCCAAAAAAGTGATCGCTTGCTCATCAAAGTCACTGCCATCGGTTTTAATAAACTCAACACACCCCGGCCAATGGTTATCATGGCCCAAGGGGAAATGGCAGCCAGCATCCAGTGCCTGATAAGGTGCCAAATCACACACCGCGGAAAACTCCCGTTGCATACGCGGGTGGTCAGTCTGCAACAGCGTTTGTTGCTGCCAGGCCAAACCGCCGGGGCCTTCGGCAAACAGAATATTTTGCGTGCCCAAGACGGTGCTAGTGGCATCATCATGGGTATATAGCGTGATTTGGTTATACAGCGGGTTGAGCAGCAATAAATTAACACGTTGAAAACGGACTAAAGAAAAAGAAATCTTTCTGAGTTGATTAACCAATTCAGGGATATCCCGAATCAATAATAACTCTTTCGATACCCTGAACAACGTATCTTGCCAAACCTGAGCCAAAGTGGGACGGGGTAGTTTTTTTGTGCTATCCATCATATTCCCAATGTCATTAAGCCCAACGTAATTAAGCCCAAAAATGGATGATGACTACTTTAAAGTATTGAAATAAACAAATATATATTAACCCGCGATAAGCTTGATCTGGGTTAATAAACAATTTCATCTGGATTAATAAATTACCCCCTCGGTTGAAATCAAGTCTCATTTACATCAAAAATCAAAAAAAACATCAAGTTACATGCCGTTACATCTTAGTGTTTTTCCGTTCATTTCACTCATCGCTATATAATTCAATGCATATCGATTCTTGAAGATATATCGACATCAAGCCTAAAAAGTAAAGAATATTCTCAACATAACGCATGGTATGAAAAATGCATGAATACGATGCCAGAGCAATAATGTTATGCCAAAACAAGAACGATTTAATTTTCATCTTATCACTCCCTTCAGCATTAAAATAAGCAATAGGAGTTAACAATGAGTATTGAAAATCCCTTTGACCTACGCTTACCGGTTGATATGGCGAAACTTGCCGAGCAAGTCGGCATATATAAAGCCACCAAAAATCCAGCAACAACTTTTTATTTAGCCATGACGGCTGGCGTATTTATCTCAATTGCTTTTGTTTTTTACATTACCGCCACAACCGGCACGGCAGGTGTCGCATTCGGATTAGCTAAGTTGGTGGGTGGCCTCTGTTTTTCTCTCGGCCTCATCTTAGTGATTATCTGTGGTGCTGATTTATTTACTTCTACGGTGTTAATTGTGGTGGCAAAAGCCAGCGGCAAGATCAGTTGGCGGCAATTAATTTGTAATTGGATCAACGTGTATTTCGGTAATTTGATTGGCGCATTATTTTTTGTCGGCTTGATTTGGTTTGCCAGCCAACATACAGCAGCAAACGGGCTATGGGGCTTAAATGTGCTACAAACAGCCGATCACAAGTTGCATCACACTTTTGTCGAGGCTGTCTGTTTGGGGATTTTGGCAAATTTGATGGTCTGCCTCGCGGTGTGGATGAGCTATTCCGGCCATACTTTGACCGATAAAATCGTGGTCATGCTATTGCCTATTGGCATGTTTGTCGCCAGCGGCTTTGAACACAGCATCGCCAATATGTTTTTGATTCCTTTAGCCATTGTGATTCGAGATTTTGCCTCGCCTGAATTCTGGCATGCCATTAATGCCACACCGGATCAATTCCCTGCCCTGACGATGTCTAACTTTATTATCGATAATCTTATTCCAGTCACTATTGGCAATATTATTGGTGGCGGATTATTGGTCGGGTTGACCTATTGGATTATCTATCTGCGCAACCCAGCTCATTAGCGCGAATGTGCGGAATGATTGATGGCAATGAACGTCTGGTAATGTCGTCAATTATGACGAAGTGACGTAAAAATGCACAAAGCCAGTCAGAAGGATCCTAACTGGCTTTTATTTATGGCAACGTCATGACCAATATTCGATTATTTTTTCTTCGCGTATTTCAGTGAGTCCAAAGCAACCGCAAAGATAATGATCGCGCCCTTAATAATGTACTGCCAGTAAGGGTTCACACCGATATACGTCAGCCCGTAGTTAATGACGGTAAAGATGATAACCCCAGTGACAACGCCGATAACCGTACCGACCCCGCCACTGAAGGACACGCCGCCCACCACACAGGCTGCGATAGCATCTAACTCATACATAAACCCGAGGTTGTTGGTGGCGCTGCCGATACGGCCCGCTTCTAACATCCCGCCGAAGGCATAGAACACGCCAGACAGCGCATAGATCATGATCAGGTTCAGTGGCACGTTCACACCAGAAACTTTTGCTGCTTCTGGGTTACCACCGATGGCAAAGATATTTTTACCGAAGCGTGTTTTGTTCCACAGCACCCAGACAAAGCCGATCGCAATTAACGCATAGAAGGTAATGTAAGAGAGTTTGAAATCACCAAACCTTAAGAACCCTTGCGCAAAGGTGGAGAATGCAGGGTCAAAGCCGGCAATCGGTGATGCACCAACATAGTCGTAATACAGTGAGTTAATACCGTAAACGATAATCATCGTACCCAATGTGGTAATAAAAGGCGTCACATTCAGATAAGCAATGATAATACCGTTGACCAAACCAATAACTGCACCAATCAGGCAAACCGTTAAGATAACGACAGGGATAGGGACAGTCTGCAAATCAGGGAAAACTTTATTCACGTTATCCATAGATTGCAGCATGGTCGCGGCCACGACCGCAGCTAAGCCCACCTGACGACCGGCTGACAAGTCAGTCCCTTGAGTGACAATCAGGCCCGCCACACCGAGCGCGATAATAATACGCACCGACGATTGGGTCAGAATGTTACTTAAGTTCATCAGACTTAAAAATGTCGGGTCCTTGACGATAATAATGGCCAGCAATACGAATAATACGACATAAATCCCGCCCTCTTTAAGGTAAGTGAGCATACTTTTCTTATTTAACGCATTCATAATAAGAACCTTCGACTAGATTAGAGATGCAAGGATGCAAGACGTAATATTTCATTTTGCGTGGTATGTTTGGTTTCAACAATTCCCGCAACCTGACCATTACTCATTACCAAAATTCTGTCAGTGATCCCTAATAGCTCAGGCATTTCAGAGGAAATAATAATAATTCCTTTGTCTTTCTTCGCTAGTTCAGTCATTAACTGATAGATTTCAAACTTAGCACCGACATCAATACCCCGAGTCGGTTCATCCAACATTAATATTTCTGGCTGAGTGAGTAGCCAACGGCCAATAATGACTTTCTGCTGATTACCACCTGATAATGAACCAATACTGGTACGGTGACCCGGTGTTTTAACTCGCATCGCATCGATAACCCATTGGGTATCGCTCTTCATGCGGGTATTATCCAGCAGCCCAAGCTTATTTTTATAATTACGGATATTAGAGATCAGGGAATTAAAACCAACATCAAGATAAGCGTAAATCCCGGTTGAGCGGCGCTCTTCAGTCACCAGTGCGAACCCATGATTAATGGCTTCATTCGCGCTGTGATTATTAATTATTTTGCCGTGTAATTTAATGGTGCCAGCCACTTTTTCGCGAATACCAAATAAGGTTTCCACGATATCGGTACGCTTAGCCCCGACCAAACCGGCAATCCCCAAAATCTCGCCTTTATGCAAATCAAAGGAAATGTCACGGATTGATGGTTGGCGTAGTGAGGTTAAATTCTTCACCTCTAAAATGACTTCACCCGGCGTATTCAGGCGATCAGGGAAACGCTGGCTCAGTGAGCGCCCGACCATCATGGAGATAATCTGGTCCATGGTCAGCCCTTCCAGCGGTTGGGTGGCGATCCATTGGCCATCACGTAATATCGTGATTTCATCACACAGTTGGAATATCTCTTCCATTTTATGGGAGATATAAACAATTCCGCAGCCACGATCTTTTAATTTTCGGATGATGGTAAAGAGATGATTAACTTCTTTCTCTGTTAATGACGATGTTGGCTCGTCCATAATGACGATTTTGGCGTTATAAGAGAATGCTTTGGCTATTTCGATCATCTGCATTTGGGATACGGATAACGTGGCGACTTTATCGCGTGGGTCAATATCAATATCCAACTCATCGAAAATAGCTTTGGTATCGTTGTACATTTTATCTTGATCGACAAAAAAGCCTTTAGTTGGGTAACGACCCAGCCACATATTGTCCATCACTGTACGCTGTAGCACCAAGTTTAATTCTTGATGCACCATAGAAACACCATGCTCTAATGCTTCTTTTGAGCTTTTAAACTCTATTTCTTGCCCCTGAAAGATGATACTCCCGGAGTCTTTTTTATAGATACCGAAAAGGCATTTTAATAGCGTTGACTTACCTGCACCATTCTCGCCCATTAATGCATGGATAGAATTAGGCCGCACTTTAAGATTAACATTATCTAACGCCTTTACACCCGGAAATGATTTATTGATATTGCTCATTTCCAGCAACCACTCGCGGGGTTGTGCTGTATTAATATCGGCCATAGTTGTACCTGGCTAAGAACCGCCACTTATTGTTGGATATATTAATATCCGCCATTAAGTGCGCACTCTAAAATAAGGATCAATGCAACAAAAAACCTTCAGCCTCAGTGCCCGACTCCCTATACCGAATAATCAGTACCGAGGCCAGAAGGTTAATGACTTTCTACCCGTCGTGCTTGGGTGTAAAACGTCTTCGACTGTTACTTAGTAAATTCAGCCAAGTTATCTTTATCGACGCCTACATACGGAATACGTACGATTTTGTTGTCGATTTTCCAGGTTGTCCCTTCAGCCGCAGGTTTACCATCAGCCAAGTTTTTCGCCAGATCGAACGTCGCTTTGGCCTGATTGTTCGCATCGTTCAACACCGTACCGGCCATTTGACCTGATTTCACCATCGCTAACGCTTCTGGCAAGGCATCAACACCGAACACAGGAATGCTGGTTTTGTTGTGTGCTTTCAGCGCTTCTACTGCACCCATCGCCATCGCATCGTTGTTGGCAATAACCACTTCGATCTTGTTGGCGTTAGGACCGGATAACCACGCATCCATTTTATCTTTAGCCTGTGCGGTATCCCACATTGCGGTATCTAACTGCAATTGTTGCGTTGGAATGCCTTTTTCATTCAGCGTCTTAATCACGTAAGTGGTACGTGCTTCCGCATCTGGATGACCCGGTTCGCCTTTGAGCAATACAAATTGAATTTTGCCGTCTTTATTCAGATCCCATGCTGGATTCGCTTGCCAGTGTTTCGCTATCAGCTCACCCTGAATCACACCAGACTCTTTAGAGTCAGTCCCGACATAGTAAGCTTTGTCATAGCTGTCCAAGGCTTTACGTGAAGGCTCTTTGTTATAGAACACAACCGGCACATCGTTGGCGCGAGCTTTATCGATAACCACCGGTGCTGCTGCTGGGTCAACCAAGTTAATCGCCAGTGCTTTGACACCCTTAGCCAGCAACACGTCAATTTGATCGTTTTGCTTGGACTGGTCGTTCTGGGAGTCATTCATCAGTAAGGTAACGTCAGGAGATGCTTTGGCATCTTTCTCGATAGCTTTACGGACCACGGACATAAAGTTGTCATCATACTTATAGATGGTGACACCAATACGGGTATCAGCTTGAGCAGCTGCGCCAAACATCATGCTGGCAGCCAGAGCCGCTAATGTGAAAACCTTCTTATTCATTTGTATCTCCGGGTTTATGTAGGGTAGTACAGGGTGATAACACCATCGCCTAACGAGAAAAAAACCATCGTAAAGCGGCTGACACTTAAATTTATCGTCCTTGACCGCACTCCACTCCGAAAAGGCCGCCTGAGTCGTCATAAACCATGTCATTTACCAACGTATTGTTTGCGGAACACACGTTGATAAATCGCTATTTTAAAAACCTGCTACCGCTTATTTTTTATCCGGTAGCCGATGACATATTGATACATTCAGGTAGAAAACAGCTAGAGCATAGACGGCTCGTTGTTAAGAATCTGTGAATTTTCTCACAGATTGAAAACGGTTACACAAGAATAAATTCGTAACTAGTGAGCAACCCCACAAATTGCGACAGAGTGCCGCGGCACTAAGGTAGGTTTAAAACAATAGGTCGCTTGAGGATCAGGTGCACGCAACGCCCCATCAAGTGCTAGCTCGGTGGCTAAAGTTGCCATAGAAACAATCGGATAGCGGATAGTGCTCAATTTAGGGCTGGTGTAACGAGCAATGGGGATATCATCAAAGCCGACGACCGAGAACTGTTCAGGCACACTGATACCGTTCTCTTTCAGTGCCGCTAATGCACCCGCTGCCATTGAATCATTGTAGGCGAACACCGCACTAAGCTGTAAATTACGCCCCAGCAAGTCAATCATGGCACGCTCTCCCCCTGCCAAGTCTGGGGTGCCAAATGCTCGCCAACTGTCGAGAGCAGTGATACCAGCGGCCTCAAGTGCATTGAGGTAACCCGTCTGGCGCTGCATCACATCATCAATGGGGTGATTTGATCCGAGAAAGCCAATGCGTTGGTGACCTTGCTTGAGCAGCAAACGACATGCCATTTGCGCACCGCTAACATTGTCTAATCCTACGCAGCGATGCTCAAATCCAGGAATAATTCGATTAATGAGCACCATGCCAGGAACTTGCTCTAAAAATCCAATTAACTCTCTATCACTCAATGCCTTAGCGTGTACAACCAATGAATTACAGCGCTGGCGCAACAGCACCTCAATAGCATGGCGTTCTTTGTCTGCCTGATGATAACTATTGCCAATCAGGACGTATTTTTTATGCCGTTGCGCCACAGTGTCTACCGCTTTCACTAAGGCACCAAAAAAGGGATCAGAGACATCCATCACCACTACACCCACAGTGTCACTGCTTTGTGTCGCCAGTGCTTGGGCATTGGCATTCGGGCGATAGCCCAGCTCTGATACCGCTTTAAGGACCGCAGCACGGGTTTCCGGCCGGATGGCAGCGCTGTTGTTAAGGACGCGAGAGACGGTCGCCAGCGAAACGCCAGCCCGTGAGGCCACATCGCGGATCGTAATATTGTGACCAGATGAATGCAGTGCGGTCATGGCCTTATCCTGTGAATATTACTTCATCAATAAGTCACCATGCGCACATTGGAATCAACTGGGCATGGCAGGTGGCCTATCCTACCCAGTTTGTTGAGTTTGCCACGTGAAATACGTCACAAGAAAGAAAACGTTTACATACAAATTTGCAACCCGCTCAAACATTTTCCTCTGTTGGGCGGATTCAGGGCTTGGTGTTGCGAGGTTGTAACGATTGGCCGCAGGCATATGCCGTTAATTTACGCCAGAGCCATTCGACGGGACCTTGAGCAAAATAACGTAGCCAAAACAGCGAGAAAAGGATGTTACAGAGCCAGATAAAAGGCACCACCGCGAGCAATTGTAAGCGGTCCAACTGTTGATAGAGACCAAAGTGATAGAAGATTAATGTGCACAGCAATGTTTGTAGCAAATAATTACTGAGCGCCATTCTGCCCACTTTTGCCAGCCAATGACTCGCACGCCAGCCAGATAACGTAGGCCAATAGCCATAGAGTAGCGCCAGATACCCCACCGCCTGTAACGGCGCGCCTAACTCGCGGGGAACTTGCAGTAAAAAGCCTGTCCAACGGTAATCCCAGCCCACTGCCCATTGCAGTGCCACGCCTGGAATTTGGATCACCAATGAAAGCGGTATCAAACAGGCCGCCATCAACCGATAATGGCGCAAACTAAACTCGCCGCGCAACCAGCCACAACGCATTAAACCTGCACCAAAGAGCATGGAGCCCGCCAGTTCCCACCCGTACTGGGCACCGATCGCAATCAAATTGGATGAAAACAGATCCAGCCGGTTTTTCCATGCTTCCATGCCACCTTGTAACTTCCAGAATTGTTCATATTGCAGGTCAGCCAAACCCGGCAGCCAAAAACGGCCCGGTTCCCCCTGGGTAATAAACCCCAGTAGCAACAACACAGCGACCCCAATCAGATACAGCACCACACCAGTGCGCATTAAACTGGCGGCATCTTTGGCATCACGGATCATTCGCCAACACACCAGACCAATCAGACCATAAGCAAATAGAATGTCCCCATCCCAGAAAAAGATGCCATGAATCAATCCAAGCAAAAGCAAGAGGGATAAACGCGCCCGTATCCAGCTTTTGCCCCGCTTAAGCAGCAGTTCAAGCCCTGCACCAAACAGGATGGCAAAGATGAAGAGAAACTTCGCTTGCGCCACGATATCGAGTATGGCCCAAGTCCAGCTATCTGACAGCGAGGGAAGCCCCATATAGGCGGGGTTTAGGTAAGCAGCCTTTGGCAGGCCAAATGCGCTGATATTGAGCAGCAGAATGCCAAGAATGGCCAGCCCTCGCGCACTGTCTAACGTTGCGATGCGTTGACGCATACCCGACATCCTGTGTACGGGCACCCATTGGTGCCCTCTTCTGGCAAAAGGCTATTTAGCCGTGATGACGTACCGCGCGCAGGAATTCCTGACGGGTATTCTGGCTGGATTTGAATAACCCACCCAATGACGTGGTGGTGGTCGCACTGGTTGCATCACGGATACCGCGTGCTTTGACGCAATAATGCACCGCATCAATCGAAACCGCGACATTATTAGTACCCAGTAACGTCTGTAACGCCAACAATATTTGCTGGGTTAAGCGCTCTTGCACTTGCGGGCGCTGAGCAAAGAACTGCACGATGCGGTTGATTTTGGACAACCCAATCACGCTCTCTTTAGGAATATACGCCACGGTGGCTTTACCATCGATCGTCACAAAATGGTGCTCGCAAGTGCTGGTCAGGGTGATATCCCGTACCGTGACCATTTCATCGACCTTCATTTTGTTTTCAATCAAGGTAATTTTAGGGAAATTTTCGTAATCCAGTCCGGAGAAAATCTCATCAACATACATCTTGGCAATACGTCTTGGCGTATCCGCCAAACTATCGTCCGTTAAATCAAGATTCAATAACTGCATGACTTGCGTCATATGCGCTTCAATCTGGGTCTTGCGCGTTTTGGCATCTAACTCTTGCTTACGCAACGGGGTTTCGAGCCCACGAGCCAGCAGCGCTTCATGAACGAGCTCAGCTTCTTTACTTAGCGATGACATTCTTTTCTCCAACAGGCTACGCGTCCGGACGAAATAAACATGATGCAGATCACACCCGGATTTTGCTCCCCACTGTAGTTGAGAGCAAAATGATTATCCAGTGATTGTTATTCATATCCAATTGTTCTATCTATCATGATGGATATAGAGCTTCAGCTCACGCCTTTAAACTGATTGCTCCACCACCCCTTCTCGAGCGCGGGCTGGCGTTTTAATCACCAGCGCGCCTGCAACGATCAGCGCGACAACCGCCACATAAAGTGCGGGTTCCAACCGATGGGTGAGCGTCGTCGAAATCGCCGATAATATCGGGCCAACTAACTGCCCGATGGCATACCCCGTGGTGAGTAACCCCGCCATATAGCGCGTATGATCGGGCGCGAGTTCACGGCCATGCTGCAATGAAAGCTGCACCACACTGAGGAACCCGCCGCCGGTCAATAATGCCCCCAATGCCAGCCCGCTAACACCGGGGACTAACTCAGCACAAAGCACGCCAAGCGCCTGAATCCACAACGTCAACGCTAGACGCGTCTGCGAGGTTAGGCAATGACGAGTCAAAATGCCAATGGTGATGCCGATGACCGCAGCCCCACCGAATACCGGCCAAACAAATTGAGCAAACAGACTATCAGGGAAACGAGCAGTGGCCATTTGTGACAGAAAAGTCGCCGGTAGAATATAGCCAAACCCCGCCAAACTATAGCTCCACACCAAGCGTTTTAGCGCCGGTGTTAAGGTCAATGGCACTGCTGCAATGTGTGGGCGATGTAATTCACCGCCACGTGGCAGATTGATGCTTATCGCGGCAATAATAATCAGCGCCAATGTGCCATACACTGTCCACGCTTGCGCTGCAGATAACCCATAGCTATGAATCAGCACCGCAAGCATACCGCTGATGAAGATACCGGCCCCTGGCCCAGCAAAGACCGCAGCGCTGAGTGCCGGACGGCCATAATGCGCCAAGCGTTCATTGGTCCACGCCGCGATCAGCACCATTGACCAACCACTGGCCCAACCAATCGCAAAGCGCACAGTGCCATGCCACCATGCGCCTTCAACGACTGCCGAGAGCAGTGTGAGTGCCACTGCTCCCCAGAGCCCCAGCCATAAGCGCCGTTCCACATGACGACTGGCACGCATGGCGTCAAAGGCACCAAATAAGTAGCCCAGATAATTAAAGGCGGCAACCAACCCCGCACCGGTCAATGTGAATTGATGTTCTGCAATCATCAATGGCACTTGCGGCGTAAAAGCAAAGCGTCCAATGCCCATGGCGACCACTAAGGCTAGAAAGCCACTTAGTGCAATTCTTAAAGCCATTCATCTCACCTATTTGTTGCGCTGTCAGTTGAGAAATCTGCCAGTGGGTTAAAAGAAAGTTGCCAATATCATGCCTGAGCATTAGAATCACAAAAAATGAATAATAATTACCAAGTTCATCACGAAAAGAGAACACTTATGGATCTGACCCAGCTACGCATGTTTTGTTGCGTGGCAGAAACCGGTTCCGTTGCTCGAGCAGCGGAGCAGATGCACCGCGTACCTTCAAATCTCACCACTCGCCTACGCCAACTCGAAATTGAGTTAGGTGCGGATCTGTTTATCCGTGAAAAGCAGCGCCTACGCCTTTCTCCAATGGGACATAACTTTTTGTGTTATGCCCACCGAATTCTGGCATTGAGCGATGAAGCGATGCGCATTACCCATGCAGGCGAACCTGCCGGTAACTTCCCCATCGGATCGATGGAAAGCACGGCCGCTACCCGCTTGCCTAGCTTGCTGGCGGCTTATCATCAACGCTTTCCCAACGTCACGCTGTCACTCACCACCGGCACGTCAGGCGAAATCATTGAACAAGTCCGTGCGGGGACATTGGCAACGGCGCTGGTTGATGGCCCAGTCCAACACGATGAACTGCACGGCTGTCGCTCTTTCGAAGAGCAACTGGTGCTGATTTCATGTTTGGACCATCCGCCCATTCGGCAAGCCCGCGATGCCGTCGATGAGACATTGTTTGCCTTTCGCACCAGTTGTTCATACCGGCTACGCTTAGAAGGTTGGTTCCATCAAGCAGGTATCTTACCGGGGCCTATCATGGAGATTCAGTCCTATCATGCCATGCTGGCGTGTGTCGCCAGCGGAGCCGGATTAGCACTGATCCCACATTCCGTATTAGCGCTATTGCCCGGCCATGAACGGGTGCTAGTCCATCTATTACCCAGCGAGATTGCCGATACAGCCACTTGGCTCATCTGGCGTAAAGACGCCTTTAGTCCCAATGTCCGCGCGCTAAAAGAGTTGATCATCGAGCAATTTGATATTGATGATTAAGCGAACGGCACTGCATTTTCCGGTCATAATCTATACAAGAAAATGTTGCGACTCAGTCAAAAACCCAATGCAACATATATGATACATAAAGAATATATTTATATAACACTCATCACAAAGAAGCTATAGGAGCAACACCATGGAGATGATTAAAACCCGCGCCGCTGTCGCATGGGGGCCAAACCAGCCACTATCCGTCGAAGAAGTGGATTTGATGCCACCACAGAAAGGCGAAGTGCTTGTACGGATTGTCGCCAGTGGGGTTTGCCACACTGACGCTTACACCCTATCGGGTAAAGATCCTGAGGGAGTATTCCCAGCCATTCTGGGCCATGAAGGCGGCGGGATTGTCGAAGCGGTTGGCGAAGGCGTTACCAGCGTGGGAGTAGGTGATCACGTGATCCCTCTGTACACACCTGAATGCGGCGAGTGTAAATTCTGTCGTTCAGGTAAAACCAATTTATGTCAGGCGATCCGGAGCACACAAGGCAAAGGCTTGATGCCAGATGGCACGACTCGCTTCTCAAAAAATGGCCAACCCATCTTCCATTATATGGGTACCTCTACGTTCTCTGAGCTGACCGTCGTGCCAGAGATATCACTGGCAAAAATCAATAAAGAAGCGCCATTAGAAGAAGTTTGTTTGCTCGGTTGCGGCGTCACGACCGGTATGGGTGCTGTGATCAATACCGCCAAAGTGAAGCCTGGTGACACTGTCGCTATCTTCGGTTTGGGTGGCATCGGTCTTTCCGCGGTGATTGGCGCACAAATGGCCGGCGCGAGCCGTATTATCGGCATCGATCTGAATACCAGTAAATTCGAGCTGGCCCGCAAACTCGGCGCGACTGACCTGATCAACCCGAAAGACTATGATAAACCTATCCAAGATGTGATTGTCGAGCTGACCGATGGCGGGGTTGATTTCTCCTTCGAATGCATTGGTAACGTCAATGTCATGCGCTCTGCGCTTGAGTGTTGCCACAAAGGCTGGGGCGAATCCGTGATCATTGGTGTTGCCGGTGCCGGTGAAGAGATCTCGACACGCCCATTCCAACTGGTGACAGGCCGAGTTTGGCGTGGTTCTGCCTTCGGTGGCGTCAAAGGCCGCTCAGAATTGCCGGGTATTGTGCAGCAATATCTGGATGGCAAATTCGCATTGAACGATTTCATCACCCACACAATGGGCTTGGATCAAATCAATGAAGCTTTTGACTTGATGCATGAAGGTAAATCTATTCGTACCGTGATTCATTTCGATCAATCTTCACAAGATCGTCATTCATAAAATCGGACTTTATAAAATCGTACTTCATAAAATAAGTCGACCAAGGAGGCAGACGCCGCATGAATATGTCACTTGAACTTCTCGAAGAGCACCGGATGTTTGGTGGATGGCAGCAACGCTATCGCCATGCCGCTAGCAGCCTGAATTGCAATATGACGTTCAGCATCTATCTGCCACCACCACGGGATGATAACCCGCCACCGGTACTGTATTGGCTGTCAGGGCTGACATGTAATGATGAAAACTTTACGTTAAAAGCGGGCGCGCAGCGGATTGCTGCTGAACTGGGTATTGTGCTAGTGATGCCTGATACCAGCCCGCGCGGAGAGGATGTACCGAACGATGAAGGCTATGATTTGGGTCAAGGCGCGGGGTTCTATCTGAATGCAACGCAAGCGCCTTGGTCGACGCATTTTCGGATGTACGACTATATCAGCCAAGAATTGCCCGCCTTAATCCGCGAGCATTTTAGTGTCAGTGGTCGTCAATCTATCTGCGGGCATTCAATGGGCGGTCATGGTGCATTGATGTTGGCATTGCGTAACCCTCAGCAATATCAATCAGCATCTGCCTTCGCACCAATCGTTAATCCATGCCAAGTGCCTTGGGGCCGCAAAGCTTTTACGGCCTATTTGGGCAATGACGAAAGCCAATGGCTGCAATATGATAGTTGCCATTTATTGACTCATGCACAAGTTCCGCTACCAATGTTGGTCGATCAAGGTGATGGTGATCAGTTCCTCGCGGAGCAGTTGCAGCCAGCAAAATTAGCCGAATTGGCGCGTCAGCGTGATTGGCCACTGACGCTTCGGATTCAACCCGGTTATGACCATAGCTATTTCACCATAGCGACCTTTATTGAAGATCATTTACGTTTCCATGCTGAGTATTTGCACGCGTAACGCTAATTAATAATGTCGCTCTCAATTAATGTCATCTCAAGCTCCTACGGGGGCTTTTTTTATGCGTTATATAATGAGTGATAGCTGTTACATTAATAATTAATAAATAGCGACTACAGAATTCAATAATAATTAACACAATTGAATATTATAAAAATTAGCTTAAATTAAGCTTAAAAAATTTGATAATCAAGTCAAAAAGAATTACAAATAAATGGCACCGAGAACACTCATTATGGACAAGCTATTAATTTCATCAATACAATGGAGCTTTATATGTCTATTTCATTTCAGCATCAAAGAAAGAACAATGATCAAAATTTGTTGGCATTAAAAAGTAAACTGCAATCGTTAGGAGAGTCATTCAGTCATCACTCATTATATATTAGCAATAGCGAATTAGATAAAATAAGAAATAGTCTTGCAAAGACAAAAATAACAGCATGGAACTGGTCAAAGAGTTTCACCGAAAACTAAGTGATAAAAACGGTTAAAAAACCAATTAGGCCAACAAGTCATTGTGGTCTAATTTTAACTCACTATCTCATCCGCGCTAAAATAATTAAAACACGAGATATACTGCATGTTTATGAGTGAATTTCTAAATGATGTAAAGTTAAGTCCAATGACAACTATATTGGCCCTCGCAATAACTGCGCTGGGGATGGTTTCATCATTTTTAGTCGTTCTACTTTATGTGACAGATAGCGGAATTGAAAAGCATCATGTTAATTACGAGCAAACTTATCGTATAGAAACTCAATTCAATTTACCGAGCGGTGATAGCGTTAAATCAGCTCAAGTCCCCTTACCGCTCCTTTCTGTATTACAAAATGAAAATGATATTAAGGAGACGGCTTTTGCGCTGCGCTTATTCATGAATTTACATGCCAAAGGACAGACGCATACTCAAGTCGATATCTTCGTAGTGAGTCCAAACTTCTTCAATGTCATCACACCTTACAAAGGGAAAATCCCCAATCTGACCCAAAATGAAATCATCATCACGCCAGAGTTTAATGACCAGTATCTTCAATTAGATAACCCTAGAGGGCATATCATTACATTGGGAGACAAAGGCCAATACGTTATAAAAGAGGTCGTCGAATTCGTTAACACCAACCGATTAAATGTACAGGCTGTTATCGCTTTCTCTCCAGAGTTAATCGAGGATTATCATGATAAGCGGCATGATTGGTACGATATGCATGCCTACGCTTATATCACAATGAAACCCAGCGGGAAGCCAAGCAATGATCGGCTGAATGCACTCGTTACCCAATATGCACCTCAACTTCCAGGTGCCCCTTTTAGCCCCGAAGAATTCATACAGTTATCTGCTCGTCCTATCACAGACATCCATTATGATCATGAATTGCCGGATGAAATGAGCAAAGTAATATCAAAAGCATATATATATACTGTATATGCTGCAGGAATCTTTATTTCTCTAGTGACCATCATGAATTTTTTTAATTTAAATAATGTCATTAATAGTCATAAAAAAAGTAGCTTTCAGATAAAGAAATCGATAGGTGCATCACACATTCAACTGTTAGTTGAATCACTAACTATTGCAACGGTTCAGTTAATTCTTGTTTTTGGGTTGGCAATAATATTTTTGGCAGCCTTGATGTATTTCTCTGTTGGCTTCAAAGAGCTAATACTAATGACAGAGATAAGCCAGATATACTCTTCGTTCATTACTGTTCTCACCTTTATCTATCTAGCAGTATTACTCTCTCATCTAATTTATCTCAGTACTGTGGTTTTCCCCAATCATACTAACCACAGTAATACGTATAATGAACAATCTTTGTCACGTAACCTGCATCAGTCTTTATTATGCCTACAGATAATCGTTGCCAGTGTCATCATTTTTTTATGGGCTGGCATCATGACACAGAATGACTTTATGCAACATCATCATTTTGGCTATGAAAAAGCAAATGTAATAACATTTCCTCTAAGTGAACAATTGAAACAGCCCGCATCATTAAATAACCTGCAAGATGAAATGAAAAACAGTACTGGAGGTGGAACTCTTTCGCTCAGTAGTTGGCTGCCTTTTGACCATTCGAAACATAGCATCTCAATATTTCATCATAATCAGCAAGAGAAAGATAAACTAGCCTCGGTTAATATTATTCAGGCAAATAAAAATTTCATTGAAACATGGGGATTAAAAACAATCGCGGGGCGTGAAAATCTCATTTTGGCTAGTGATGACGATGATGTTGGTCATGCCATAGTGACAAAATCCTTTATGGCTACTATGGGGTTTTCGTCTTTCGATAAAATCCTCAATACTGATTTTTATATTAATCATCATGGTATGGATAAAAAAGTACGCCTTCTCCGAGTCATAAATGATTTTTATCTCTCAGAACCAAATGAAGATTTTGCTCCACTTCTCATACTCATTGAAAATAAAGTGCAAAAATACGGTGCTTTGAAAGTTAACCAGATAACAGACATGACTATAGTAAAAAGCCTACTAGAGCGGCATCATGTTGCTCCAGAAAAAATAAAAACAGTTGAACATTTACATGAAGACTATTTCAGCAATAGTCAATTAATAAATAAAACCGTCAATACGGTAACTTTTATTGCAATTTTATTGATAACAATAAGCACAATAATTATTGGCATATCAGAGACAAGAAGAATAAAGAAAACATTAATGATAATGGACGCCATTGGTGGATCAATTTACACTCACATCCTATATTTCATACAACAAAACATCTTACCTATTGCTATCGCTACAGTGATAGCCATTCCTATCGGATTTTTACTATTAGACTTATGGTTAAATCAATATGATATGATCAACAGTCTATCCTATATCTATGCTACGGCAGCACTTTTGATCTTATTCATGAGTTTAATTTTTGTCATGAGCATTACGTTAATCATTAATCAACACTCAATTATTATCGGAAATAAAAAATAGCCATTATGGATATTAAAATAGAGAACAAGCCAGTTATTAGAAATCATACTAAAGTAATTATATTTTGTGTGCTATGTATTCTCACAACATGTCTACTTTTTATATATCGATTATCCACAACGGAGACATCCTTATTGGTTTCACGAAACAATGTTACCTTTTATGTTATAGAACCAGAAATTTATCAGGACACACTATTTACTCGAGCCGTTTCCGTTCCCCAAGAAAGCATTATAGTATCGAGTGAGTATGGAGGGAAAGTCATTGAAATCGTTAAGCCAGTTTTTGAACAAGTATTAAAAGGGGATGTTATTGCCCGATTATCAAACTACGATTTGATGCTAAAAAAAACATCGCGAATAGCTGAAATTACAGAACAAATAAACAATTTACGCAACATGAGAATGCATATAGAACAGAATAATCGAGATGCGAAAATAAGCTTACAAGAAGCACAGCATAATATAGATATTATTACTAAGAATCTTGCCAGATATCAGTCTCTTGATAAAAAATCACTGATCGCAAGATCAGAAGTAGAAACCCAATTGGATCTGTTAAAGCACTGGAAAGTTAAGCAAGAGATATTTAATAATTATAACAATAATAACGACATTTCTGCCCCCTCTCAATTTAAAAGTATAGAAAACACCATTACTCGACTTGAAGAGCTATTGAGTTTTATTGATAGTGGTACGGGACAACTTGTAATAACTGCACCTATTGATGGAACGATATCGATGTTAGACATTGAATTAGGCCAGCAATTAAAACCTGGAGCAAATATTGCAACGATAGATAATCTTAAATCATATTATTTCAATGTCGACTTCAGTGAATATTATCTTGATAAAATAAAACCAAAAAGTCACATTTACTCAAATATAAATGGAAAGGATACACGTTTATTGATTGAATCAGTTTCGACACTCGTTGAAAATGGAAAATTCAAAGCAAAACTCATTCCGATTGAATATAGTGTTGAGCCACTAAAAAGAGGGCAATCTATTGAAATAAAGATCCCGTTACAAGAAAGTAACACCCCTGTACTGACAGTTCCTATTGATAGTATTGTTAAGGACAAATATGGGAATAGTTTTTTATATATCTACCAAGAAAAATCTGACCATGCAATTAAGACAAAGGTTGAAGTGAAACGCAAGAATACAATAAAAGCAGAGATCATATCAGGGCTCACTGTCGGGGATCGTATTGTTATACTCCCCGAAATCAAAAACACTGAACACACAATCATCGGATTCAAATAATATGTTAACCATGCTGAATGCAGAGAAGTTTCACATAACCAAAACCGTTAAAACCAAGGCGATTAGTCATCTGAATTTTTCAGTCAACAAAGGGGATTTTGTTTCAATCATGGGGCCATCTGGATCAGGCAAATCAACACTACTGAATATTATCGGTATGTTTGATTCCCTTGATAGTGGTTCACTGAACTTGGCCGGAAGAGAGGTAACAAATCTAAGCTATTCACAAAAAATCTCGCTACGTCGAGAACTTATAGGATATATATTTCAATCATTTAATCTTATCCCTCATTTATCTATTTTCGATAATGTCGCCTTACCTTTAAAGTATCGTGGCGTGGCCAAAAATGAGCGTGCAGAGCGAGTTAATCAAGTATTAAATCTCTTTGGTATTGATAACAGAAGAGATCATAAGCCAATGCAGCTATCTGGTGGCCAGCAACAGCGCGTCGCTATTGCTAGGGCCATGGTTTCTGAACCTGTGTTACTGCTCGCCGATGAACCTACTGGTAATCTGGATAGCAAAAATAGCCGAGGCGTGCTTCAACAACTAAATTATATCAATAAGAAAGGTACAACTATTATCATGGTCACTCACTCAGAAGAAGCCTCAAAATATGGTAGTAGAATAATCACAATGAAAGACGGTAGTTTTATTTAAGGGATATTAGGACATATTATGGATAATATAATACCAGTTAAGTACATTGATTGTGCCAAAATAAATAATATTGATATACAAGAACTGAAAGAGATAGATGCGTGTGAGTATAAATCATTATCCGCGTATTTAATTGGCAGAATACCTGCTGAAGACTTATTAACAAGTGATGAACTCGATACTTATAATCAAGAGATTGACCGTGAACTGTTAGTAAAAGAAATTAATGCAGAAAAATTAGTTATTGTCCTGAAAGCGACCCGCCTATGCAATCTTCGTTGCACTTACTGTCACTCATGGGCTGAAGGTCCGAATCAAACGGTTTCATTTGATACACTTGTCCGCGTTGTACGGAAAATCCTTGCAATTCCGAATATTAGTAGATTTGAATTTGTTTGGCATGGCGGAGAAATAACTCTGTTAAAACCACTTTTTTTCAAGAAGCTAATTTGGTTACAGCAACAATTCAAACGGCCAGAACAATATATTACAAACACGATGCAATCGAACTTAGTCAATATATCGGATGAATGGTTAACATTTATTAAGGGGATTGGCATGAATGTCGGCATTAGCCTTGATGGCATTCCAACTATAAATGATAAGAGGCGTATCGATTATCGAGGAAGAGGGACATCTGAGCGGGTAGCAAAAGGCATAAAAAAACTTCTAAAATATCAAATACTATATGGTGCACTCATTGTTGTTGATCGCGAAGTCTATCAGACTGACAAAACAGAAATGCTAGACTATTTTATTTCAATCGAATTAACAAATATTGAATTCTTGAATATCGTTCCTGATAATAGACTAGTTTCCGGACAGGACATTGGGAATGATTTTATTAGCTATGATGAATTTATTTATTTTCTATCCTCCCTTTTTAATGTTTGGATAACTGGCTATAGGGAAAAGATACGCATCTCTGTTTTTGAGGATTTCATCCGAGTACTGAAGAATCCAGATAAAGAACTTTCTGCATGTTATTGGTCTGGTAATTGTTCACAAGAGATTATTACTTTGGAACCTAACGGTGATGTATCTCCTTGTGATAAATATGTCGGTGATGCCAACAGTATCTACGGTTCCCTGTTGTACGATGACTTAGCTGATTTGTTGGCCTTTTCCTCTCACAATCGACAAGCTATTGATGAGGAAATAACCGCGACAGAAAAAATGAGCCACTGTGAATGGTTTTCCATCTGCCACGGCGGTTGCCCTCACGATAGAGTCATCAATCGCCGACATACCGAAGGCTATGATGATACTTGTTGCGGTACAGGAAAATTACTTTCAACAATCCGTCATTACTTAGCTAGCTTCAACTGAAGCCATATAGAAACGGCTTCAGCTATTAGCTTCTCGAGCTATAAATCAACCTCTTGCCCTTTACGATGCAACCGTAAGGATACTAAGAAGGTGAGGAAACACATGGCTGAGACATACCAAAAGAAGCTATTTTCCAGATCAAACGACTTGAGAGACAGTGCCACATATTCAGCGCTGCCACCAAACATGGCATTTGCGACGGCATAGGATAAGCCGACCCCTAACGCTCTCACTTCCGGCGGGAACATTTCAGCTTTAAGTAACCCACCAATTGAGGTGTAGAAACTGAGTATAATCAGTGCCGTCACAATCAACGCAAAAGCAATATAAGGGCTAGTCACCCCTTTTAATGCATGCAAGATAGGCACCGTTAGCAGCATCGATAATAGACCAAAAATAAGCATGGAAGTGCGGCGGCTAATTCGGTCGGACAATGCACCAAATAATGGCTGCATAATCATGAAAATAAAGAGCGCGGCCGTCATCACTAAACTGGCTGTTTTCACATCCATTCCGGCAGTATTGACCAAATACTTTTGCATATAAGTGGTGTAGGTATAAAAAGAGAGTGACCCACCCGCAGTAAAACCTAGCACCATTATAAATGCGCGGCGATTCTTCCACAGTCCTTTTAAGCTACCGGCATCTTTCTTATTACGCGTCTTTTCATCTGAGGTTTCATTCAGCGAACGGCGCAAATAAAGTGCCACCACCGCCAATAATGCGCCCAGTACAAACGGAATACGCCAACCCCAACTATGCAGAACATCTGATGGCAGAGTTTGCTGTAAAATAACCAGTACTAATAAAGCCAGTAATTGCCCCCCAATCAATGTGACGTACTGGAATGAGGCATAAAAACCCTTCCGCCCTTTCACTGCCACTTCACTCATATAGGTTGCACTGGTGCCGTATTCCCCCCCAACAGACAACCCTTGGAATAAGCGAGCCACTAACAGCAAAATAGGGGCCAGATTGCCGATGGAAGCATAGGTTGGCAGGCAAGCAATCATTAATGAGCCTGCGCACATCATATAGACGGAAATCAACATGGAGAGTTTACGGCCATGTTTATCCGCAATATACCCAAATAGCCAACCCCCTATTGGTCGCATTAAAAAACCGGCGGCAAAAACACCTGCGGTTTGCACTAATTGCGTGGTGGGATTATCACTGGGGAAAAATAGTGGGGCGAAATAGAGGGCGCAGAATGAATAAATATAAAAATCAAACCATTCAACTAAGTTACCAGAAGAAGCCCCAACAATAGCGCGAATTCTCTGCCGAGTATCTGCGCTCTCTGTTAAACGCGCTGATTGTGTTGAATTTTCTGTCGAAACTGCTTCGATTGATGTTGTTTCTGTCATATTGATGTATCCATCACCTTGTTGAATGTTCACACCCGCATGAACGCTCTTTATGTATTGTAAGATTGTTATATATTGGTAGTAATATTGTTTCAATTGACGTTATCTCTGGTTTGGAAGTTTAGGAAAAAACTTATATTTCCTTGTGATCTCAACGAGATAATTTTGTAGCACCGATGTATAGCAGATGTATTTCCGTGAAGTAGAACGCAGATAAAACAATCAGAGACAATAATGCATCGATAATAATTGACCAGTGTTTGAGCTTCACTGGTCAATTATTGCGTTTATGACTTAGCCCTAAAATGCTGAACCCGGTTGTAATAGAAATGCCTGTTCTTCAGCGCTGGATACCCGACCAAGAATATGATTGCGGTGCGGATAACGGCCGAAACGATCAATAATCGCTTTATGGCGCAACTCATAATCGAGTTGAAGCTCATTGCCTAGCTCGGTATAAAGCACCAGTGCTTGTTGATGAATGAATGGGGATTCCGAGTGCATAAATGGCATATAGAGAAAACCACGTTGTGTGTCTGTTAGCTGTCCCGTCTGACCGCTGCTGATAGCCTCTTGAGCCAGCACCAATGCCATACCATCGCAGGAAAAGGAAGCGGGAAGATCACGGAACATATTCCGGCTGAACTGATCGAGCACCAATATTTCCGCTAAGCGCCCTTCGATCTTTTGCCGCCAATTTGCCAGTTCTCCCTTGGATGCAGCCTGCCAGACTGAGCCAAAATGCTGGCGCAAATAGGCATCAAAATCGTCATCCTTTTTGAACCACAATGCTGAGTCCATTTCGCTAAACCAAAAATTAAGAATTTTTTGATAGTCCATATTTTTCCCCTATTTCGTCAGCCAACAATAAACACTCATAAAAAAGCCTAGCCCCCGACCAATACAGTCTCAGTCTGTGGCCTTCATCCATTCACCCACCTTGCAATCTCTGCCATAATAGCCACCTTACTTGATAGGTAGTTCTGCATCCACAATACTTCTTTGTTGGGGTGCACACAGACCACGGAGTTCAGCATGGATCACTGTAATACCTCGGATTTAATCTCTCTGGAACAAGCACTGACTACAATGCTGTCGCAGGTCACCCCATTACAAGCAACAGAATTCATCCCGTTAACTGATGCTGCCGGACGTATCACTGCCAGTGCTATTACGTCCCCCATTGCTGTTCCCCCTTTCGCCAATTCGGCCATGGACGGTTATGCGGTGCGCAGTAATGAGCTTAGCAGTGGACTGCCTTTACCGGTGGCTGGTAAGTCTTTTGCCGGTGCCCCCTTTAATGATATTTGGCCTGCCAATACTTGTATTCGAATCATGACCGGAGCCCCGATCCCGACTGGCGCTGATGCTGTCATCATGCAAGAACAGGCTGTAGTCAGTGAACAGGGTGTCACATTTAATGGCAGCGTGCGTATCAGGCAAAACATCCGTTTTGCCGGAGAAGATATTCAACAAGGTGCAGCGGTGTTCCCTGCTGGCGTAAAACTCGGTGCGGCACAGCTTCCCTTGTTGGCATCCTTGGGGATTGCCGACGTGACTGTTTTTCGTGCGTTGAAAGTCGCTATTTTCTCAACCGGTGATGAATTACAGGCCATCGGTCAGCCATTGGGCGAAGGTCAGATTTACGATACTAACCGTTTTGCCGTGCGCTTAATGCTGCAACAACTGGGCTGCCAAATCATCGATCTGGGTGTTATCCCCGATGATCAACAAGCTTTGCGCACAGCCTTTGAGCAAGCGGATAGTGTGGCAGATCTCGTGATAAGTAGCGGCGGCGTCTCTGTTGGTGAAGCGGATTACACCAAACAAATGCTAGAGGAACTCGGCGATATCGGCTTCTGGAAATTAGCCATTAAACCCGGCAAACCTTTCGCTTTTGGTAAATTGGCCCACGCTTGGTTCTGTGGCTTACCCGGTAATCCAGTCTCTGCTGCCCTCACCTTCTATCAGCTCGTACAACCTCTGATTGCCAAGCTGTCGGGCCATTCTCAATGGCAACCACCGTTACGCCTCAAAGCCACGGCCATGACGAAATTGAAAAAATCCCCTGGCCGTTTGGATTTCCAACGTGGCATTTTCGCGTCCAACGCCAAAGGCGAGCTGGAAGTCCGCACCACCGGCCATCAAGGGTCCCATATTTTCAGCTCATTTAGCCAAGGCAATTGTTTCATCGTACTTGAGCGTGAACGCGGTTCGGTAGAGGTCGGTGAAACTGTTGAGATAGAGTTATTTAATGCGTTGCTAGGGGGCTAAATGTTGCCTGAACTTTCCGATGCACAGGCTCTGCGGTACAACCGGCAAATCGTCCTGCGGGGGTTTGATTTTGACGGGCAGGAAAAGCTTAACGCGGCGAAAGTATTGATCGTGGGCTTAGGCGGCCTTGGCTGCGCCGCCGCACAATATCTGGCCGTGGCGGGCGTGGGGCATCTCACCCTACTGGATTTTGATACGGTTTCTCTCTCTAACTTGCAACGGCAAATTTTGCACCGTGATAGTCGGATTGGGATGTCTAAAGTCACCTCTGCGGCGTTAGCATTGTCAGATTTGAATCCCCATCTGGCGCTAACCACCATCGATGCTCAGCTAGAGGATGAACAACTCGCCGCCACCATCACGGAACATAATCTCGTGCTGGATTGCACCGATAATGTTGTCAGCCGTGAGCAGTTGAACCGCTTGTGCTATGCACAACGCAAACCACTGGTATCAGGTGCTGCGATTCGCATGGAGGGGCAAGTCAGTGTCTTTACCTATCAGGAGAATCAACCCTGTTATCGCTGCCTTAGTCGGTTGTTTGGTGAAAATGCCCTGACCTGCGTCGAAGCTGGAGTAATGGCCCCGTTGGTTGGGATTATTGGTAATTTACAAGCAATGGAAGCCATCAAATTATTGGCTCATTATGGTCAGGTTATTTCAGGGCGAATATTGATGTATGACGCTATGACGGCAGAGTTTCGCAGTTTAAAACTGGCAAAAGACGCCCACTGCGAGGTTTGCAGTCATGTTTAAAAGGGCTTAAAAGGCTTGCAGCAAGGATTAGCCGAATTTGGGGCGAAAAAAAAGCTGATGCCATGCATCAGCTTTCTTATTTTGACACCATCAGATAATCAGGACTGAATACCTTGGCTACGCAGATAATCTTCGTAGTTACCGGTGAAGTCGATCACCTTAGTTGGGGTCATTTCAAGTACTCGGCTCGCCAATGAACTGACGAACTCACGGTCATGAGAAACGAAGATCAATGTCCCTTCGTACATTTCCAATGCCATGTTAAGAGCTTCAATGGATTCCATGTCCAAGTGGTTGGTTGGTTCATCCATGACCAAAATGTTAGGACGCTGCATCATCAGCTTACCAAACAACATCCGCCCTTTTTCACCACCCGACAAGACCTGAACTTTTTTCTTGATATCGTCTTGGCTAAACAGCAAACGACCCAACACACTGCGCACAGCCTGCTCGTCGTCTTTTTCTTGTTTCCACTGGCTCATCCAGTCGAAAACAGTCAGGTCAATTTCAAAATCACTGGCGTGATCCTGTGCGTAGTAACCCACTTTGCTGTTTTCAGACCATTTCACCGTACCAGAGTCTGCTTCGTAGTCCCCGACCAGCGTTTTCAGCAGTGTCGATTTACCGATACCGTTCGGCCCAAGAATCGCCACTTTCTCGCCAACTTCTAAGCGCAGATTCAGTTTTTTAAACAATGGGCCGTCTTCAAAACCTTTGGTCAGTAATTCCACTTCCAGCGCATTACGGAACAACTTTTTATCCTGATCAAAGCGGATAAACGGGTTCTGGCGGCTAGAAGCTTTAACTTCATCAAGCTGAATTTTATCAATTTGACGGGCGCGCGACGTGGCCTGTTTTGATTTAGAGGCGTTGGCGCTAAAGCGGCTAACGAAAGATTGTAGCTCAGAGATCTGGGCTTTTTTCTTCGCATTATCGGACAACAGACGCTCACGAGCTTGAGTCGCAGCCGTCATGTACTCATCATAGTTACCCGGATAAACACGCAATTCACCGTAATCCAAATCTGCCATGTGTGTGCACACCATATTCAGGAAGTGACGGTCATGGGAAATGATGATCATGGTGCTGCTACGTTCATTCAGAACTTGCTCCAACCAACGGATTGTATCGATATCCAAGTTGTTGGTCGGTTCGTCGAGTAACAAAATTTCCGGGTCTGAGAACAACGCCTGTGCCAGCAATACACGCAATTTAAAGCCAGGGGCGATTTCGCTCATCAAACCATAATGTTGCTCAACCGGAATACCCACACCGAGCAGCAATTCACCCGCACGGGCTTCTGCGCTGTAGCCATCCATCTCACCATAGGCAACTTCCAGATCAGCCACTTTGTAGCCGTCTTCTTCGCTCATCTCAGGCAAGCCGTAAATACGGTCACGCTCTTCTTTGACTTCCCACAACTCGCCGTGCCCCATAATAACGGTGTCCAGCACAGTGTTGTTTTCAAAGGCGAATTGATCCTGACGCAATTTACCCAAGCGCTCATTTGGATCAAGGAAGACGTTGCCACCACTTGGTGCCAAATCGCCACCAAGGATTTTCATGAATGTGGATTTACCACAACCATTTGCGCCAATCAGACCGTAGCGATTACCGCCGCCAAATTTGACTGAAATGTTTTCAAACAGCGGCTTGCTGCCGAATTGCATGGTGATATTGTTAGTACTTAGCACAGAGCTCGCTCTCGATTGTATTACTGAATAGGGATATTCAAGAATGATAGAAAATGTGATTCGGCGCGCATTATGCCACAAGATGGCAAGAGTATCGCCTCCAGTTTTGCACGAAATCTCAGCAGGGGCTTAAATCTGAAAATACACGAGGATAACAACCCTGTTCTGGGACGTTAAAAGGGGCGAAATCGCCCCTAGAGTCATCCTGATTAACGCCTAAGCTATCAGTGCTATACCTCAGCTACGCACTGTAATGCGCTGTATTTATCCAACAAGTAAGGCCGTAGATAACCCACGGTATTAGACATCGGTAACACTTCTTCGCTAAGACGAATATTCAGCACATTAGAAATATAATGCCGGCGATGCATTATTCGTTGCCACACCTCAGGATAATGCGCCGCAAGTTCTTGGCGTAGCGGCTCATCAGCGAGTGCAATACACTCTTCTGCACTTACCCCAGCGTAACCTTTCACCGAAGGAATAATGTCAATTTGGAATAACATGCCGCTGCTGATTTTCTCATTAGAGCCATGATAAATCGGCGAACATAGCCACTCTTCATCGGCGACTAAGTGGCCCGGATTTAAGGACCAATGATATTGCGATTGAGGGAATACCCTTTCAACCAATGCATACATCTCTTGGCCTGACATCCCAATGCGGATGTTTTCCAACCAAGCGACCACCGTGGTGTAATAAGGAATCGCCACTTTGTCGAGATAATCTCTTTCCGCCGCAGGCAATTCATCAGCTTGGTGAACAACATAACCCGTTCGGCTGCTCAAGCCGCCTTTAAACCCTGTGGTCAATGAGAGCTTATCGCCAAGTTGTACTGTTTTATCACTGGGATACAGATTCGCCTGTTCAAAACGGGGGCCGGTTGCGGCAATCATGACAACCGTATTCGGTTGACCTTCATCAGCCAGATAACTGCCAAGTTGTTTTTCCGTTTTACCCACTTCTACAGCTGCTAGCGCATTAAGAATACAATTCGATGCGAGATTTGCGCCATATTCATAGTGCGCCAATTCATTTGCATTATTGGTCACTCTGGCCGCAGTCTCACTCCCTATAAATAGCGCCGTGGCATTAATGACCTCTGTGGTGGATGAAACAGATTGTTTTATGGCATCTAGCACAAAATGGGGAATATCAAATAACTGGCTATTATCATCCAGCTTACTGGTGAAGAGTTTCCACCCCGCTACCCCGACCTTTGTCGATTGTTGAATACCCGTTTCTGCCAACAATTCAGCCAAGGTTTTACTGTTTCCCATCGGCTGATTCGGCAGTGAAAAATAGGGGACATGTATCCCCGTATTTTTCACTCGCGCATATTGCGATAATTTTAAGTTTTCATTACCCAGCAACAGATAAATTTCACCTGTAGCCTGTAACACCATCGCTGCTTCTTCAAAACGAGGAATAAACCCCGCTAAATATTCAAAATTGCCGCCATGTTCTTTATCGGCATACACAAATAAATAGTCGATGCCTGCTTGGGACATATTGTTAATGAGTTTGGCTTGGCGAGCAGCAATAGTGCTATCGCTAATGGCGACCTTAGATACGGCTTCAAATCGTGCGGGTGCCTCAATCGGGGCCAGCTTGACTTGGCGCTTAGCCACTGATTTATTCATAGCCACGTTCTTATCCATAACAATCACGACCCCCATTATTTAATTTAAGTGTGTGCATCCCGTTATTTCTATTAGGTTATTTCTATTGAGTTATAACCATTTAGCATCACGGGTAAAGGAGATAGTTAACCAGCGATGGGGACCTGAATCACCAATTGCATGGGAGATCTCATCACGTATCTTGTCAAAATAAAGAACCCCGTTGTTTTCCATTTCAGGTGGAATAACAACATGAATTTCAACAAATAAGCCTCGACCAATGCGAGTAGCGTAATGCGAGTAATCAACAAATTGATATTTTTCCATTAGCCTATCCATCAAATTTTCCATGGAGGTATCTAACGTATCTGGCGTCATTTGCAATACTTCACGCACAGCAGAAATGACCGTTTTTATTGGAACTGGTATCAATATCAGTGTTAACAGAGCTAATACGCTAGGGTCAGTATAGACAATCAAATGCTCATAGCGCGTGCCTTCCATGCTCCAAGAAAGCAAAAATGCCACCAATAAAGCAGAACTAATACAGGCTGACATCAACCAGCTTTTGGTATCTAGTGCAATAAGTTCAGACTTAACACGTTTATTTAAGCGGCGCTGTTTTAAAAATACTGTAAAACAGAAAATACTGACGACCAGAGCATAAACAATTGCCCAGCCAAGTTCTAATTCACGACCGCCATCGATAATACCTTTGATAGCATTAACAAATGCATACAAACAGAGAAAAGCCAATAAACTGCCATTAAATGCCAGAACCAGCGGTTCAACATGCCAAAAGCCATATTGGAAGCGGCGGCTATTCGGTTGACCTAACAATCGCGAAACCAACAAGGATAAACTGCACATGCCCGCATCTAACGCGGAGAACATGCCATCAAAGATGATCGACATCGAACCACAAACAATACCGAAAACGATCCCCATGGTGGCGATAAATAAAGTGAAAAAAATCGATCGCCGTAAAATCTGCTGTTCAAGCTTGGTGTCATGTAGCATAAGTGGAGCCGCTGCACTCTGTGTCGTCATGATTACACCCTATTATTTTGGTTATCATTGTGTGTTTCTAATGCAAGCAACTGTTTTTATTACAACCTATTATTTGTTATTTAATATTCGGCTTCAGATAGAAATCACAACAAGGCGTGTGAGACTCAATCAGCGTTAAAAGTAGTTTGTCATATTATTCAATTTTTACCAGTAAATTGCGCTTTTACCGTCAATAGGAATGCTTGTTAATCTATTGTTTTTACTTGTTTTAAGTTTTACCACTTATGTTATGGGATATTTTATATCGCTAACTTACCGCTTTATAGCATTAATACATGTTTTATTTTCATCTTTATCCTAAAGCCATCCACCAGCAAAATTTTATACTGATACTTCATAACAGACTTTATTTATTCTCATAACAAACGAGTGAGATTAGAAAAAAGAATCGACATCGTAAATGAGTAGAAGTTGTTATTCGTCAAGAATGCATTTTCTACAGAACGATATTATCCAGTGTTTGGGTAATACCTGTTTAGGGGGGAATATGGCGGCTAAGCTTAATATCTTATTAGTGCATGGCGCGTGGGCTGATGGTTCACAATGGCGACATATTATCCCCGCGTTACATGCGATGGGTCACCGAGTTATTGCTACCCAAAATCCACTGACATCACTCGCGGATGATGTAGAACGTACAATCAAACTCACGACTGCGCTATATGGTCCTACCCTACTAGTGGGTCATGCATATGGTGGTATGGTCATTACTCAGGTCGGGCACCTGCAAAATGTGGTCGGTATGGTGTATCTTGCCGCGTTCGCACCGGATGCAGGTGAAAGTCTATCAAGCCTTTCTGGCGCATTCCGTCCATCCCCCATTGGTGCACCATACATTCGCCCAGATGATAATGGCTTTTTGTGGATCGATACCGATAAATTCCACGAGAATATGTGCCAAGACATCGATGAAAATGAAGCATTAGTGTTGGCGTTATCGCAAAAACCATTAGCGGCACGGGCTTATACGGATAGATCAGCCCAACCAGCTTGGCGAGTGAAGCCTTGTTGGTATCAAATTTCAATGGAAGACAGAATGTTGCCTGCTGAAACACAACGTGGGTTTGCCGAGCGAATTCAGGCCCAAAAAGTGATTGAGTTACCTGCCAGTCATATCTCGCCTCTATCGCATCCACAGCAGATCATTGCCTTGATTGCCGATGCCGCAAACACGGTCAAATAATCAGCGCGGTTACCCCTCAACTCAATGAAGTTGCGGCAGAGCTCAAAGCCCTTACAAGGTTCTCTTACCCACAAACGAAAAAAATCCGCCCGAGAGCGGATTTTATGCAATTCAGTCATTCATCATTAAAGATGAATGCTGATCATCCTAAGTAAAACTTAGAAAGTGTAACCTACGCCAGCAACCCAAGTACCGATGTCAACATTGCGGATACGGCTCTGCTCGTAAGAGACGTCCAAAGCAACGTTTTGCATGGGGTTAAACTGCATACCTGCGCCATAGGTGAAGCCGTAATCGCTGGTGCTGTTTTTGTCTGAGTTAGCTGTTGGGAAGTTCTGGGTGAAGCGGCCATAACCCACACCGACTAAGCCATAAACGCTTGCCCAATCGTTGATACGGTATGCAGGACCTGCGGTGATCGCGTTGTACTGCGCTTTGTTGTAAACAGATGCGCTGTCACCAAAGCTGCTTTTCTCAGTGTGAGTGAAAGAAGTGATGTAGCCCAGTTGGGAATCGCTCCACTCGTAACGGTATTTCAGGTTGAAGCCTGAAGATTTGTTCGCAACACCTTGGTAATCGCTCTGGGCATAACCACCAGAAACGGTGCTTTGACCTGCAAATGCTGAACCTGCAGTCACTGCTAATACACAAGCTGCTACCGCTGAAAGACATGTCATTTTATTCATAACCACCTCGAAAGACGCAAAATATAGATGAAACAAAAACACCATGAAATTATAACAATAAACAGTTTGAAACTCTGCCTACTAATGATTGTCTAATCATTTATTTGGTGTAACAAAGAATTTCAAGTATCTTCTATCTCACTAATACGCTTACGATTTCCGGCTATCCTACACCTTATTGTGATACCCATCACTAAAATCCATTCCAGACTATTCTTAATTTTCAAGCTCAAATAAGCATCAGAAATAGCGTTAAAAAACAGCGTCACGAGAGAAATCCTCTGGTTTTTTATTTTTGATAGCAGTTTGGCGATTTTTAAACACTCCCCTGACATTTCATTTACACTGGCAAAGACGAAAACCTAATACTTATTCTTGAGGCTCAAAAGGATGTCTTTGTCTCCCCCATCCAAACATTCAATTCCGTTAGTCCCTATTTTGCTGTTGATAGTCGCCATGATCTCCATCCAAAGTGGTGCATCATTGGCAAAAAGCTTGTTCCCGCTGGTTGGCGCACAGGGGATAACCTCTTTGCGACTGGGTATCGGTACGCTCATTCTGTTTGTCATTTTTAAGCCTTGGCGGATGAAATTTGAAGCGGGTAGCCGTTTGCCTCTGCTTATCTATGGGGTAACGCTCGGTGGAATGAACTTTCTCTTTTACCTGTCGCTGAAAACGGTGCCGCTAGGCATTGCTGTTGCGTTGGAGTTCACAGGCCCACTGGCCTTGGCAATGCTGTCATCCCGCCGCCCTGTCGACTTTATTTGGGTCGGGTTAGCCGTTCTAGGGCTGTGGTTCCTACTGCCATTGGGGCATAACATTGGCACCATCGATTTATTCGGCGCGGTTTGTGCATTGGGTGCAGGTGTCTGCTGGGCGCTTTATATCGTTTCTGGGCAAAAAGCCGGTGGTGACCACGGGCCGGGAACAGTTGCGGTTGGCTCACTGATTGCCGCCCTGGTGTTCTGCCCGATTGGGGTGGCTTATAACGGTATGGCGCTGTTCTCCCCCGCTATATTACCGGTCGCTCTGGCTGTCGCGATTTTGTCGACGGCCTTGCCCTATTCACTTGAAATGGTGGCATTAACCAATCTGCCTACGCGGACATTCGGCACATTAATGAGTCTAGAGCCTGCATTGGCAGCAATCTCGGGATTAGTGTTTTTGAATGAGCATTTAACGTTGATTCAATGGCTGGCATTGGCGTCAATCATTTGCGCCTCTATCGGTGCAACCTTGACCATCAGACCTAAGCCAAAGCTTGATAGCATTACTTAAAATGGGAGCATTGAGTGGAAATTAGAGCGGCAACACCGGCAGACTTTACTGAGATATGGCCACTATTTCAGGCTGTCGTCAGTGGCGGCGATACCTATGTGTTCAGCCCTGATACGCCCAAGCAAGATGCTTATGATTACTGGTTTGGTGCGGGTGTACGTTGTTTTGTCGCCGTGCACCAACAACGTATTGTGGGCATGTATAAACTCATCAATAACCAGCGTGACCTTGGCGCTCATGTGGCTAATGCTTCCTTTATGGTGGATGGGCAAGCGCGAGGTTTGGGGATTGGTAAAGCACTCGGCCTGCATTGCATTGAGCAGGCCACCGCATTGGGCTACCGAGCCATGCAGTTTAACTTTGTGGTCAGCACCAATACGCTGGCGGTGGCGTTATGGCAAAAGCTCGGTTTCAAGATCATCGCCACGCTACCTGCCGCGTTTAATCACCGCCAATTAGGTTATGTCGATGCTTACGTCATGCATCGGGTATTGGTACCAAGTACGGACTAACGCCTCTATTTAGGGCCGCTAGCTCAACTAACGTCCGATGATCCCGCTCAAAACAGAATATTTTGATTGAATTTATTGCACGCCAGCCCAGCTATTTCGCGGGTTGGCGTTTTTTATCATTATTTTTCGTTTTCTGTGCATCCAAAACCGCAGGTTGGTTCGTATAGGTAGATGTGAGGCAAGACTTCACCTCAACTAGCCCAAAAGGAATACATTATGAAAACGCTTATTCGTACCGCTATCTGTGCTTCCTTGGTATTCAGCAGTGTTTCTATGGCCGCGATGATGTCCGAAACCGTCATGGTCGGTGGCGCATCCATGTTCCCAAGCAAAAACATTATTGAGAATGCGGTGAATTCAAAAGATCACACCACATTAGTGGCAGCCGTCAAAGCTGCGGGGTTGGTTGATACCCTACAAGGTCCAGGGCCCTTTACCGTGTTCGCGCCCACCGATGCCGCCTTCGCAAAATTGCCCGCCGGTACGGTTGAAAGTTTGGTCAAACCAGAAAATAAAGCCATGCTCACCCAGATCCTGACCTATCACGTCGTCCCGGGTAAGTACGATATGAAACAGCTAGAAAGTAAAATCAAAGCCGGTGGCGGAACTGCGGAACTGAAAACTGTTAACGGTCAATCACTCTGGATTATGAATAATGGCCCGCACAATATTCAGTTGAAAGATGGTAAAGGAAACGTCGCCAACATCAGCACCTATGATGTACAACAGAAAAATGGTGTGATCGATGTGATCGATACTGTCCTGATGCCTAAATAAATCCCGTCTATACTGGGTGCAGTGTCTTACTGCACCTGACGGATTTTTTAGGGATTGGCGCATGAATGAATGTTCTTTGGAACAACAAGTCGGACTGATCGAGGCTATTGCTAAAGGCGATCAGTCCGCGTTTGAACAGCTTTACCGTCTAACCTCCCCCCGATTATTCGCCGTTGCTGTGCGAATGCTACGTAGCCACGCCCGTGCAGAAGAAGTTTTACATGACAGCTTTCTCACTGTCTGGAATCGGGCTGATAATTACAACGCGCAACTCAGTGCGCCACTGACTTGGTTGACACACATTGTTCGTAATCGAGCAATAGATTTGATGCGCGGCAGCGATAATCGCTTGCAAGCACTCGATGACGATGAAACCGAAATGCTGACTGACAACAGGCTAACGCCGTTGGCGCAATTGCAGCAAGACAGCGAGGCAAAACAACTGGCAGACTGTTTAACACATCTCCCTGCGGATCAACGCCAAAGTATTATGCTGGCCTATTATCAAGGGCTTTCTCATGGGGAAATATCGGTTCATTTACAACAACCCCTTGGTACGATAAAAAGCTGGATTCGTCGTGCACTGGACCACCTAAAGGACTGTGTAGGCTTATGAAAAACAGACGTGAATATGACTCAGCATTAGCCGCAGAGTATGCACTCGGCACCCTGCGCGGATTGGCCCGAATGCGTTTTGAACGCAGGGTTCGCCGTGATCCTCGGCTGGCGGCAGATGTTGCCAGCTGGCAGAGCTTGTTCACTCAACTCGATAATCGGTTGGCCCCCTTGGCCCCACCAGAACGTGTCTGGAAACGCTTAGTGTTGGAATTACCGCCGATTAACGTGCGCCATATCAATCGTCATCGTTGGCTGTATGCAGGTTGGGCGATAGCCGCTTGTTTAGCGGCTGTTTTAATCGTGCCACGTCTATTGGTAGAACCGCCAAGCGCCATCCCAGTTGCGGTGCTGTCCAATAGCCAGCAAAGTAGCCAATGGGTTGTTAGCCTAGAAAAATCAACCCGTAACTTGACCCTAACACCACTGAATCCCATTGAGGTCAGTAACGCTAATAGCCTCGAATTATGGCGCATTCCTGACGGTAAAAAGCCGCAATCTCTTGGGCTACTCAATGCCAGTGGCCCCACCCAATTGCAGTTAGCTGAAAATCAACTCGATGGTCATTCGCTGCTAGCCATTAGCCTTGAACCGCACGGCGGCTCTCCAACGGGACAGCCAACAGGATCAGTGCTATTTAGCGGCCCAATACAGAATTTGTAATAGGCTACAGAATTTGTAACAGGCTAATGTTATTGGGTGCGGTCGCGGTGTAAGCCGCGCCATCCCGTTGTATTTCTGAGTTTTTGCCTCGGAGGCCCTGCATGAAAGACTGGAATCCTGACTTATATCGTCAATTTGAAGCAGAACGTACTCGCCCTGCTCAGGATCTGTTAGCTCAGATTGATCTCGCCGCACCACGTTACATTAGTGACTTAGGATGCGGGCCAGGCAACTCCACCGAATTGCTTTATCAGCGCTTTCCTGACGCTCAACTGGTTGGGGTTGATAACTCGGCCACCATGTTAGCCAGTGCGCAAAAACGCCTCCCTGATTGCCACTTTATTGAGGCAGATATTTGCCAATGGCAGCCTTCTGAACCACAGGATATTATCTACGCCAATGCTTCATTGCAGTGGCTGACAGATCATTCACAACTGTTTCCGCATTTGCTTTCTCAACTCGCGCCCAACGGCGTACTGGCTGTTCAGATGCCGGATAACTTGGATGAACCCAGTCATCGCGCCATGCGAAAAGTCGCAGAAAATGGGCCCTGGCAGCAGACCTTGCAAGAGGCTGGGGCGGTACGGGCAAAAGTACTCAGCGCGACTCAATACTATGATTTGTTAGCGCCTCATGGGGAACGGGTGAATATATGGCGCACGACCTACTATCATCCGATGGCCTCCGCCCAAGCGATTGTTGACTGGTTACGTGCTACCGGCTTACGCCCATTTTTGGATCCACTTCCAGAAGCGATGCAAGTGGATTTCCTGCAAGATTATCTGTCCATCATTGATGCTGCCTATCCAGCCCTCATCGATGGCCAGCGCTTGCTGGCATTTCCACGCTTATTTATCATCGCTCACGCCCGAGCATAATCCCGCAATATATACCGGCCAATAAATAGGGTCGGTATATCGCATTGATAAAACAACAAATAAATAGTCCTGCGTAAGAACTATTTATTTGTTATTCATTTTTATTAAAAACTGACTTTCAACCTAATCAATTTATACGTTAACAATATTTCAACCTTTGGTTTCCGTGAAATATCTACTTAGGTATCTTGCCAACAGCTAAAATAAAAAATAGATATAAATCACAGCGATAGTCATTATCAATTAGCCATAACATTCAATTGAAATTATTTTATATACGAAACATAAAATTACACTTCAAAACACTTTTAACCTTCAGCTATTTAATTGATAGGCAATATCTAAACTGCAAAATTAAATATCTTTGTTATACTTATTGCGGTGAAGAAATTGGTAATCAACTCAATAAAGGGATACCTATTATGAGTACAGCAAAACTGGTCAAAGCAAAATCTTCCGAACTTATCTATACACGTAATGATGTTGATGAACATGCAAAAGCACTGACGATTAAGCTCTTAAACCAATTGGTTATTCAGTTTATCGATCTGTCGCTGATCACCAAACAGGCTCACTGGAATATGCGCGGCGGTAATTTTATCGCAGTCCATGAAATGCTTGATGGCTTCCGCACCGCCATTAACGACCACTTGGATACCTTTGCAGAGCGCGCGGTACAATTAGGTGGCGTAGCACTGGGTACTGCACAGTTGGTGACGGATAAAACACCACTGAAAAGCTACCCCACGAATATCCATAGTGTACAAGAACACCTCAAAGAGTTGGCCGACCGTTACGGCGTCGTCGCTAACTTTATTCGCAAAGCGATTACAGAAGTTGACGATGAAGCCAGCGCAGATATGTTCACTGCTGCTTCTCGCGATTTGGATAAATTCTTGTGGTTCCTCGAAGCCAATATTGAGTAATCGTCGTATTTGATTAAATGCACCTGCAATTTAAATAATAACGTCAGAGAGGGTCGGTCAAACGGCCCTCTGAACGGAGGTTATATGGCAAGTGGATGGGCCGGAGACGGCGCAGTACAAGATCAAATTGACTCGACCCTTGAAGACGCAGTGCAACGTGCCAGACAGGCACTCGGCAAAGGTAAGAGTGAAAATTATTGTCTCGAATGCGGGCAAGAAATCCCCGAAGCGCGCCGTAACGCATTGGCGGGTGTTAAGTATTGTCTCGCCTGCCAAACCGAATTAGATAAGCATCAAGCCAACCATGCTGGCTATAACCGCCGCGGCAGTAAAGATAGTCAACTCAGATAACCCCCGCAGTCCACATCCCTACCCTGCACTTTTTTCATGCAAAAACTCGATGCAGTTAACAATATTGTTACATTGATGTTGTTTATCGATTGTTTATTCTTGATTGCAGAGTTAATAATAAGTAAATATATAGCCCATTGCACCATAATGAGATTATCGCACCATTTTGGTGGGCCAGCATGGTGCAATCAACGCTAACTAATTAGTTTCAGGCTAAGTACTTAGGGTAAAAGCCATATTTTTAAATAACTTGCATTTCTGGCACGATCTTTTCATATTGCTCCCTGAAATATAAAAATGGATCTCTTTGCCCCAAGTAATTGGTGTTGCAGTTTAACTGCAGCGTCGATGCAAAAGGTACGTCCACAAAAGCACAAAGGAACTCCCACTTATGAAGTCACTTGTCAAAGTTTCATTGGCCGCACTTGCGCTGGCCTTTGCCGTTAGCTCCCACGCCGCAGAAAAAGAATTGATTGTTGCTACAGACACCGCTTTCGTCCCATTTGAATTCAAACAAGGGGATAAATACGTAGGTTTTGATATCGATTTATGGGATGCCATCGCGAAAAAACTAGATCTGAAATATACCCTGAAACCGATGGATTTCAGTGGCATCATTCCTGCGTTGCAAACCAAAAACGTTGATCTGGCACTGGCGGGTATCACTATCACCGATGAACGTAAAAAAGCGGTCGATTTCTCTGACGGCTATTACAACAGTGGCCTGTTGGTCATGGTGAAAGCAGACAACAACGACATCAAAAGCGAAGCTGACCTGAAAGACAAAGTGGTCGCCGTTAAAAGCGGTACTGGCTCTGTCGATTACGCTAAAGCCAACATCAAAACCAAAGACCTGCGTCAATTCCCGAATATCGATAACGCCTATTTGGAGTTAGGCACTGGCCGTGCTGATGCTGTTTTGCATGATACGCCAAACATCCTGTACTTCATCAAAACTGCCGGTAATGGCCAGTTCAAAGCAGTGGGTGATTCTATCAAAGCACAACAGTACGGTGTTGCTTTCCCACAAGGCAGCGAACTGCGTGACAAAGTTAACGTAGCTCTGAAATCTCTGAAAGAAGACGGCACTTACGCTGCAATTTATAAAAAATGGTTCGGCGTAGAACCTAAGTAATTCATTTTTGCCGTTTTTAGACCAGGAGAATATCCATGCAGTTTGAATGGAGCGCTATTTGGCCCGCCATCCCAATCCTGCTTGAAGGCGCCAAGTTAACCCTATGGATTTCGGTCCTAGGGTTGCTTGGCGGCCTGATAATTGGGGTTATAGCCGGTTTTGCCCGTGCCTATGGTGGTTGGTTAAGCCGGAATATCGCATTAGTCTTTATTGAGCTGATCCGTGGTACGCCGATTGTGGTACAGGTGATGTTTATCTACTTCGCCTTGCCGATGATGATGCCTGTGCGCATCGATCCTTTCTCAGCCGCCGTTGTGACGATCATCATTAACTCAGGCGCTTATATCGCGGAAATCACCCGCGGTGCCGTGCTGTCAATCCACAACGGGTTCCGTGAAGCCGGTCTGGCGCTGGGGTTATCCAAACGTGACACCTTACGTTATGTGATTGCCCCGCTCGCCTTGCGCCGCATGCTGCCACCATTAGGTAACCAGTGGATTGTCAGTATCAAAGATACCTCACTGTTTATCGTGATTGGTGTGGCAGAACTGACTCGTCAGGGTCAGGAAATTATCGCCGGTAACTTCCGCGCCATGGAAATATGGAGTGCGGTCGCGGTGATCTACCTGATAATCACCTTGGCTCTGAGCTTTGTTCTGCGCCGGTTAGAAAGAAAGCTGAAAATAATATGATTGAATTTAAAAACGTCTCCAAACACTTTGGCAAAACCCAGGTGCTCCATGACATCAATCTGAACATCACCAAGGGAGAAGTGGTGGTGATTATTGGTCCTTCCGGCTCAGGTAAATCGACTCTGCTGCGTTGTATCAATAAGCTGGAAGTCATTACCAGTGGGCAATTAATCGTCGATGGTCTGGATGTGAATGACCCTAAAGTTGACGAACGTCTCATTCGCCAAGAAGCGGGAATGGTGTTCCAGCAATTTTATCTGTTCCCACATCTTACTGCGCTGGAAAACGTGGCTTTTGGCCCTATCCGCGTTCGTGGGGCGTCTAAAGATGCTGCCAATAAGCTCGCGATGGAGTTATTGACCAAAGTTGGCCTAGCCGATCGCGCTCATCATTTCCCAGCAGAATTATCCGGTGGTCAACAGCAACGTGTGGCGATCGCCCGCGCGCTGGCCGTTAAACCAAAACTAATGCTGTTTGATGAGCCAACCTCTGCGCTGGACCCTGAATTACGCCATGAAGTATTGACCGTAATGAAAGATCTGGCCGAAGAAGGCATGACCATGGTTATCGTCACCCACGAAGTGGGCTTTGCCCAAAAAGTGGCATCGCGCCTGATCTTTATCGATAAAGGCCGAGTGGCGCAAGATGGTGAGCCAGATAGTTTAATCACTAACCCGCCAAGTGAACGTTTACGGGAATTCTTGCAACACGTTTCCTAATACGCGGTTTAACGTTAGCCTAAAACAAAACGGGCGGGTATCTTAGATCCCCGCCCGTTTTTTATGCAGAATAGCTTACAGAGGTGTTTGCTGATTTTTAACCTGAGCAAAGGCTGTCATCAGTTTCACCACATCCTGCATACCAATGTTGACCTGATTGATCACCTCACCCGCATCTTGTGTCAGTGTCACCCCGCCACCCGCTTGCTCAACACAGGTTCCCATCCCTTTGATAGCCGCCATTACGCCGTGCTGAATGGTCTTCGTCATCTGCTCTATCTCGGTCGCCGCCTTACGTGAATGCTCTGCCAGCAAGCGCACCTCGCTGGCGACGACAGAAAAGCCCTTTCCATGCTCACCCGCATGAGCCGCTTCAATCGAGGCATTGATGGCCAGTAGATTCGTTTGTGAAGAGATTTTACGGATAGCTTCGACAATCGTACCGATCTCTTGCGAGCATCGACCTAAATCGCTGACCACATCTGACGTTTCACGCGCTATTGACTCGACTTCTTGCATGCCACGAACGGCTTGCTGAACAATCTCAGCGCCTTGCGAGGCAGAACGGTCCGTCGAGAGTGAGAGGTGGTGTACATTACGGATCAGGTTTTCTTCATGCTCTTGTTGCAACATCAGTTGTGTAATGTCCTGAGCAATTTTCACCACTTTAAACACCTGCCCTTCATTATCCATAATCGGGTTATAACTGGCCTCCAGCCAGACACGTTGGCCGCGACTGTTTACACGTTCAAAGCGCCCAATAATAAATTCACCGCGCGCCAGACGTTGCCAATGCTGATAATAATCATCCGAGTGGGCAAATTCAGGCGTACATAACATCTGATGGGATTTATGCTGAATATCTGAGAGTGAATAACCAATAACACGCAGCAGATTATCGTTTGCCTCTAAAATAATCCCTTGTGGGGAGAACGTAATCATCCCCATCGAACGGTTAAGCGCCTCCAATAAACTTTGGTGCTCTTGAGATTGCAGTATTCGTTCAGTTACGTCATGGGCAATTTTAATTATTTCGACGACGCGCCCTTGGCTATCTAATACCGGTGTATACGTCCCCTGCAACCAAATAATGCTGCCGTCTTTACGTATCCGCTTAATATTATCGGTGATGGGACGCCCCTCATTGAGCAATTTCCAATGGCGGCGATAAGCGTCACTGAGTACATATTGTGGATCACAAAATAATTTATGATGCTTGCCGATCACCTCATTTTGTTGATAACCCATTGCCTGTAAAAAGAGTGTATTAGCGTGTTTCACCGTGCCATCTGGCTTAAAGATTATCATTGGAACAGCATTATCAATCGATGCTAGCTCTGCCCGTGGAGACGCATGAGATGAGCTGAAGTTGAACAACATAAGTTGAGTCCTTCTGGTGAATGATTGAGCAGCAAATGAATCATGTGCCTTTCAACGTGCATGCACGGTAAAACCCAGAGAATCGATTAGGCTTCTCTTGAGATTTTATTCTTCACCCTGGACGATGAGGTCATTGAACTGATGAGTTCTAAACACGACAAAAAATCAAAATAATACTTTTCATTGCTGGCTATATTGCCAAGCTAAGAATTATCTTAATCAGCTTAGACTATAGAAATGAGATTTGCAGGTTGCTCGGTAATGTCTAATGAAAACCGAGGGAAATAGGTTTATCGCAGTATTTAACAGTTGAATAGCTTAAATACTGCGAAGTAAGAAGCGAGAAGATAACGGGAAGGTCATTCCTTACGGCTTCAAATCCTGAGGGGTCGATGACCAGCGTTCCGCTTTCCAACGCGCTTGCTCTTCCGGCGTCAAGAAAGTCCATGCCACAAACCGGCTGACTTTCTGGCCTTGCGCCATGTCGATGGTACGTACCTCTACAGCCTTGGCGTAACGCAATGCATGGTAGATAGCCGGTAATGTCGTTTTCTTAGAAACTAATGAGGTAAACCAAAAACAACTTTTTGCTTTGGTTGCGCTTTCGGCCACCATGCGGCTGACAAACCCTTCTTCGCCCCCTTCACACCACAGCTCACTATTTTTTCCGCCAAAATTTTGCACCGGTTTAGTGGCAACTTCACCTTTCCCTAACTTGTGCAGTTTACGGCGTGTGGTTGCTGCCGCTTCTTCTGCCGAGCCGTGGAACGGCGGGTTACACAGCGTGGCATCGTAACGCTCATTCACTGCCAAAATCCCGTCGAAAATAGCCTGTGGATCTTTTTGCTGCTTTAACCGCAGGGTATTTCTCAGCGTCGGGTTCATGGATACCACCATTTTTGCCGCGCTCAAGGCTTGCGGGTCAATGTCAGTACCGGTGAAACGCCAGCCGTATTCACGCTGACCAATGATTGGATAAATACAATTCGCGCCGACACCAATATCCAGTAACGCAATACTTTTCCCTTCTGGGATAACCCCATCATTGCAACTGGCCAATAAATCGGCCAAATGATGAATATAATCAGCACGACCGGGGATCGGTGGGCAGAGAAAATCAGCGGGAATATCCCAATATTCAATGCCGTAGAAATGTTTCAGTAATGCCCGATTCAGCATTTTTACCGCCGAGGGGTCAGCAAAGTCGACAGAAATATCACCATAGGCATTTGGTGCCAAAAAAGGGATTAATTCTGGGCAACTCACTGAAAGCGCATCAAAATCATAACGCGAGCGATGACGGTTTCGGGGATGCAATCCGCTTTTTTCTTTGGGAAATATTTTTTTGTTTTCCATCGTACAGACTCTCTGATAGGCATTTTCTGGCGCGTAAGATAGCATAAATTCATGTTAAACAGGTCAGCCAAGTACGAGATGGCTCATGAGCAGTTCATTTTTTAGCCCGCTAATTCGTCACCCAATTTATTTATGGCAATGATGCCAGTTGAATAATGACATTCTGTCCTTATGTCACTTTTATGCAGCGTAGGAATATATGCATACTGAAAACGATTATTACTATGAACCTGCAACCGGTCATGGCTTGGCGCATGATCCGCTGAAATCTATTATCAGCCCACGCCCTATCGGTTGGATCTCCTCCGTCAGCAGTAGCGGCCAACGTAACCTTGCACCTTATAGCTTCTTTAACTGCTTCAGCGATCGGCCACCGATTATTGGTTTTTCTAGCAGTGGTTGGAAGGATAGTGTCGCTAATATCGCCGAAACGGGTGAGTTTGCATGGAATCTGGCGACCCATGAATTGGCCGCTGCGATGAATAACAGCTCAGCCTCTCTACCTGCGGACCAAGATGAATTTCAGTTTGCCGGATTGACGCCTAAGCGAGGGCGGCGAGTTAATGTCGATTATGTGGCCGAAAGCCCGGTTAATTTTGAATGTAAACTGACGCAATGTATCCAGCTAAAAAATGCTGATGGGGCATTGATTGATAACTGGCTGGTACTTGGGGAAGTTATCGCCGTCCATATTCATCGCGACCTCATCAATGCTGAGGGGATTTATCAAACAACCGCCGCACAGCCCATTTTGCGCGGTGGTGGTCCTAGCACTTATTACCAAATCTCAGATGATTTAAGCTTTGATTTATTCAGGCCCGCTCATGTCAATCCTCGCCGGGATTAATTCAAATATTTTGAATGTATTACTCAATGTTATCCGGTTTTAAAAATTCAACAAGGGCGTAACATAGCTTCTATCGAAAGGGAACGCCCTTTCAACCTTAAAACCGAATAGGAATACATCATGAAAAGCATCAAAAATTTCGTTGCAGTTATCGCCCTGTCTACTTTATCTTTTGGTAGCTTCGCCGCTGAATATGTAAGCAGCCAAGATGCGGCTAAATTAGAACAAGCTGGCGTTATCACCGTCAGTGGTGCCACTGACCTGAGTAGCCTGAAAGCGAAACTAGCAGAGAAAGCAGATGCGGCTGGCGCTAAGTCTTTCACCATTACTTCAGTAACAGGTAATAACTTGATGCACGGTTCTGCGGTTATTTATAACTAATCAGCACCTCATTGCTAGGTTATAAAGCGATTTATTCTTCCCGACAAAGCCCATCAGCCAAACTGATGGGCTTTGTTTTGATCATCAAACACTAATGTTAACGCTAATGTAAAAGCGCATTTATTGCTCGGGCAAAAGCACGGCACATTGCCTCATCCCCTTGCTGATTATCAGCCAAGAGCTGGTCACCATCCACGACCCGTATGCTAACGTTTAAATCAAAATCAGCCGCCGGTTGCTCTCGCGCGGCAGCTTCTACCATCGTTTTCTGCGCATCATGCCACGCTTCTGCCACCGTTTGGTTGCAGACCGCAGCCAAATAATCGGGGTTGAACCCTTCGCCTGTCAGGCTACGTAGTGTTTCATCATGGCTAACACTGTTGCCAGGCCGCCAATAATGTTCAGCAAGATCCGGTCCGATAGCCGGATTATCCGTGAGATAACCATCTCGTTGCAGGAAGAATGCTCGAGTTTGCTCGACGGCCATCAGCGCCAGTAAATAGCCTTGGTATGAGCACGCTGACTCCATCGATAACAAGTGAGGAATAGCCAATGTTGGCCGCGGGCTCCCCGTGATACCGAGGATCTTCAACTCGATGTCTCTGGCCAATTGAGTAATGGCCTGTGGCGTGCGCTGTGCATCATCCCACTGGTAAAGTTGCCACTCAAAATAGGGCACTAGCAAGATATGTCGCTCATTAAAAGCCCGCATTGGTTGACGCGCCTGAATGCTCTCTTGAATCAGCGTATCGGGCAGGGATTCACCTTTGCTATTTTTCGCGTAGCGCTTGAGCCAATCGGCATCATCTAGCAGGCTATCGCAAAACATGGATTGAGTTTCAGCATACGCCATCGATGTCGGCGGGAATTCTTGCGAGAAACAGGGCGCATTTTGCACGATATTGGAGAAGTGAGCTGCATGCCCGCCTTCATGGAATAAGGTGTTTAGCCCCGACGCACCACTGCCGACCTGATCCGGTTTTGCCAAACTGGTAAAGTTGATCCGAGCGGGCCGCCATTTTCCTTGATCAACAAAGGGTGGCACGGGTCCATGCATAAAACCATTCTCATACTTGCCCTGCCGAACCAGCAGGTCGAGATTCATCTGCGCGCCACGAAAGTCGATATGCAACCGCTTAAAGCTATTGACCCAGCGATCGAGTGATTCCGCAAAGGGGAAATAAGGATCGAGTTGGCGGGTAACATCCCCCGCGCTGGCAAAACGGATATTCCAAGGCTCCAGCGCTGCTGAACCTTTTTGCGCGGCGAGTTGCTGCAAACTGCGCTGATTCGCCTCTCTGGTTTGCGCTTCAAAGCGGTCCAAAATCGCGAAAAGCTGTTCTGGCGTCATACGTTCGGTTTGATTGACTTTGTAGTCAAAATAATTGCGATAGCCCATTTGGCGTGCAAATCGGTTACGTAAATTAATCAACTCTGGCAAGCCGTTATGCAGCAACCATTGCTCCAGTTCACGCAAAGCAAGCTGCGAGCTATGGCGGTACTTCTCGTTTTCATTGGTGCCTTGGTTCGTCAACAACTCCCCCAATGAGGCGGGAACACGCTCACCTGTTGCATCTAAATGGGTCAACGTAAAAGCCATGCGTTGCTGATACAGTGACGACTCAGCGGCAATAATCTCATCAAGCAAGGCTTGCGCCTTGGGATCTTCAATGGCATTGCATTCAAAAAAGCGATACCACCCCTGTAACCCATGCAGCAATGCATCACGCTCTGCGGTCACAGGCTGACTTTCAAGACCGGCCACCAGATCACGGAGTTCTTTTAACCGGCGACTTTGCGAAGTAAAACGCTTATAAGCCGTTTGCGCCGCTGAAAATTGCTGCGCAATATCGTCACCGCCCAGCCCCATATAGTTCTGCCAGAAAAGATCTTCTTTGGTCTGATGGACGGCCAGATAATCCCGATTCAGCTCGGTAAAGTAACTCAAAGCCTGTTGCATAACATTCCTTCTCCGCAAGATGAAATGAAGAAAATCAACGGATTCTCTTCAACCTAGCACCATGAGACCAATCAATAAGTAACGACAAAAGTGACACTATTTGGGTCTGCTGTAGCGTTAATCTGTTGTAGCAGCTTTACTCTGTCGTAGCCTTAATTTGTCGTAGCCTTAATTTGTTGTAGCCCTAATCTGCTCTAGCGCCTGTTCGATGGAATCAGCACGCCCAACGGCGACTAAACAACAGGCGAGCTGTTTTTCGATGGCATCAGGAATAGGGATTTCACCTGCCAAGCAACGCTCAATCCAACCTGCCGTTATTGTGGCTTCTTTCGAAGTAGGCAGTTCCGGCGCTGCTGGCTCTGGCTGGCGATCATGTAAAATTTGCTGCTCGCCAGCATTGATGTAATGAATCGGTGGACAGCGCAATGGGTTAGCATAAACCTCCCCTTCAGTACCTTGCTGCAACAGTGCTGGCGCATTAATCGCTTGGAAGAATCCCCCGACTTTTTGCATATATTCTGGGTGAGAAACACTGGCAAGTCGCAGCGCTTTATCTTGAGTAAAGGGAGTGGCCAGTTTTGCCAATGTATGGCTGCTATTTCTGACCCCCATACGCCAACGCAACTGTAATTGATTATCCAATGGCGCGGAAAGTGCGGACACGGGAATAAACACCGGTAATCCGTTATCCAGTCTTTGTTGCGCCTCGTCGGCGGTGAGTGACCATGGGATATTGAGCTGCTGGAAAATCTCAGCGCTGGTCACTCGGCTGCTGTCTTGCGTCACACCGTGTACCACGACCGGCAGACCCATCCGTGAGAGTAACAATGCCAGTAATGGCGTGAGATTAGCCTGTTTACGCGCGCCGTTATAACTGGGGATCACCACCGGTAATGAGCGGCCAGCAGGCGCGCGCAGTGGCATCACTTGCTCTTGCATCGCCTGATAGAAGCCTAAAATCTCCTGCTCAGACTCACCTTTGATGCGAAAGGCGATTAAGATGCCCCCTAACTCGAGCGCCGGTACTTGCTCAGCCAGCATCGCCTTGTACAACTCATACGCCGTCGGCTGATCCAAATCACGGGCATGGTTCTTACCGCGCCCAATCTCTTTAATAATCTTGCTGTAATCCATGGTGCGCCGCTTCCCCTGTCATCGTGTTGGTTATCATCAGGCTAAATATTGCTGAAACTTTATCACTGATAGTAATTGATATACCCGAAATTGTTGCGTTAGATGAAATGTTGTCACCTAGGGAGGGGCTAAGAGGAGAATGCAGTTAACAGAGGAATACTTTGGACAATAGAATATGGTTATCAAGGTTAGATAATACGAAGTCAGTCATCATCATTAATAGCGATTCGAAGCCAGAATAGGCGCTTGGGCGTGAACGGGCCATGAAACAGGCTGCTGAGATACAACCTCGTTGCAGCCTGTCGATGATGGTCGTTATTTTGTCTCTTCTGGTGGACTAAACAGCACGCGGTAGATTGCTCCACCTAAAGCCCCACCCACCAAAGGCGCCAGCCAGAACACCCACAATTGTTGCAATGCAATACCTCCGGAAAAAATAGCCACACCGGTACTCCGTGCAGGATTTACCGAGGTATTATCCACTGGGATACTGATTAAATGAATCAGCGTGAGACATAAACCGATGGCCAGAGGTGCTGCCGCAGCATGAGAACGGCTATCTGTTGCCCCCATCACCACCATCACAAACCCCATGGTTAACACGACCTCAGCCACCAATACGGCTTGTAAGCTATAGCCGCCTGGCGAACGAACACCGAAACCATTAGTGGCGAATCCAGCACTCACATCAAAGCCCGCTTTACCGCTAGCAATCATGTACAAAATGGCCGCCCCCACCAAGCCACCCAGCACCTGCGCCACAATATAGGGCACAAGTTGCGCCCCTGAAAAGCGGCCACCGACCCATAAACCCAGCGATATCGCCGGATTAAAATGTGCGCCGGAGATATGCCCTAATGCATAAGCCATCGTGACCACCGTCAGGCCAAATGCCAATGCCACGCCAAGAAAGCCAATCCCCGCCACAGGGAACATAGCGGCTAATACTGCACTGCCACAACCGCCGAGTACCAACCAGAAAGTGCCAATAAACTCTGCCATTAGCTGTTTCATTCTGCCTCACCCCTACCCGATAAATAGGTTGATAATCGCTAGCGTCTTCACTCACTCATCACCAGCAATTTACACCGACGGTACGATCAGGCTCGACTTGTTAGGGTCAGCTCCCCAGCGGCTGATTAAATTTTAGTCACAATTAATCATATTCGGATATATTTCAGCTTAAATGGTTTACCAGAGCAATTATTGGACCGAATAGATACCTAAATTAACATTGCCTAATGTTACCCCCGCTTTTTACGCCCTTTCTTCACCACGGTCTTAACTACTTTTAAATTCAATGATGTAGAGGGTATTTCCCCCTCCGGCATATCCGGCTGCTCAATCGGGAAAATGGGCAATGCGGCCAACAATCTCGAACCATAACCCTTGGTTATTAATCGTCGGTCATAGATAACAATTTCACCATGGCATTTATGGCTTCGGATCAACCGTCCAACTTGCTGGATCAAGTTAAACGAGGCGCTCGGCAAGCTTTGCACTTCGAATGGGTAGCGTTTCAATGATTTTAACCATTCGCCTTCCGTAAGAATCACTGGGCTATCAATCGGTGGGAATGATATTTTGTGAATATGGACTTGAGTCAGTAATTCACCTTTTAAATCCAACCCTTCAGCGAAGGATTGCAGGCCAATCAATACGCTAGCCGTGCCACTTTTCACCCGTTTTCGGTGCTCTTCGACCAGCCGATATCGTGGTTGATCCCCCTGCACCAACAGCATCAACCGTAAATCGGTGACATGGCTAAGGAAGGTTTGCATCGCTCTGTGGCTGCTGAACAGAATCAGCATTCCCTTATGCCGCCCGCTGGCTTGCTGCGCGCGGAAGAAATACGCCATCTCAGTTAGATGCTCAGCTTCATTGGCCATGGTTGGCTCAAAACGCATTTTGGGGATGACCAGTTTCCCTTGATCAATATGATTGAATGGCGACGATAGCGCTTCAAATCGGTCGCCGCCCTTTTCGCTCAAACCACTGAGTTCCTGTAGGCGACCAAAACTGTTCAGTGAACGTAACGTCGCTGAAGTCACAATCACATGGGGGACTTTACGCCAAAGCATTTTATCAAGCTGATCACTGACGCGGATGCCCACACAGTGAAAATAGAGATGCGTTTGATTCTCGCGATATTCGCGGGTGACCCACTTTGAAATCGGGGCGTTCGACGCTTTAGCCATCGCGGCCAAACGCCACAGTTTGCTCATCGCCTCAAGATAGCCCAGCGTCCGACTCATTTGGATAATCGCGCGGTGTAATCGGACAATGTCGTGCTTACCCGTTTGTTCACTCAAATCATTGAGGACAAACTCAGCCAAGCCCCGTAACGCATCGGTTAACTTGAATAACTTGGCGCAGTCTTCCGTCAAACTATCGGGCAGTTCACCCATTTCGAAACGGTACACTGCGGGGTTGCCTTCAGCAGGCAACAGTTGACTCACTTGCTGCTCCACACTCAACATCAGTTCGCGTAGTTGCTCGCAATGATCTTTCAAGCGCTCCGGATTCGATAAGCTGGGAGGATTCTTCGGCCGATACTGCACCATGCATTGATCCACCAACCGTACAATCATATCCAACTGCATATTGGCGAAAACAGCGGTGATCTCACCTTCGATTTCAAGAGCATCGCGTGCCACATCAGGCAAGTGGTGGCCTTCATCCAACACCAACAAGAGCTCTTTGGGATTGGGCAACACAGATTCCGTTTCCAATGCCGCCATCACTAAAGCGTGGTTTGCGACCACAACATCAGCACTTTCAATCTCTTTACGGGCAATAAAAAATGGGCATTCACGAAAATAGTGACAATTACGCCCGAGGCAGTTGGCCTTATCGGTACTCAGTTTTGCCCACAAGCTATCACTAAGTGATAACTGATGATGGTCGCGTAACCCATCCCAAACATGGCTGTTCAATGACTTAGTGAGTGCCAAGCAGGTTGCTTGCTCTTCGCCATTAGCGGGTGCAAGTTCATCACCGAGAAACAACGATAGGTCACCCTGCCCAGAAACATCCGTGCACATCGCAGCCAAATTACGCGGACAGACATACCGCCCGCGCCCAAAGGCTCCGGTGAACTTAAGGTCGGGAATAATCTTCTTTAGCAGTGGCAGATCTTTGCTGTAAATCTGGTCCTGTAATGCCACGTTCGCGGTACTGACCACCAACGGCTTACTTTCGGCTCGCCCAACCGCAATACCGGGAATCAGATAGGACAACGTTTTGCCAACGCCCGTCGGCGCCTCAATGGCTAAATGGCGGCCAGCATCTCCCGCCAGTGTTTTTGCCACTTCGGCTATCATCTGGCGCTGTGGTGCGCGAGAAATAAAATCGGGGATCTGCTGCGAAAGCGCCTTATACCACTGACTTATTTGTTCTTTTACTGCTGGGGATAACGCCATGCATATCTTATCTAAACTGAATGTTGCCCTATTGTCCCATACCACAAGGCTTACGTCAGCCTGAAAGGCGGCTTGTTCGCCGTTGAATTTTGCAGCGTTGTAGCTGAAATCTGCTGCTTGCGCAAATGACAGTAAGATGAAATTTACGGAATGTTGCCGTTATTTATGATTTGTCATAAATCTATCACACAGATGCGGTAAAAATTCTGCGCTGGACGAATTCAGACAGATATTGAATACAGCAAAAAATTCTACCATTCGCGTTTTTTCAAATAAGAGAAACAGGGCAAAATATGAAACGTAATATTCTGGCAATCCTAGTACCGGCTTTATTAGTTGCCACCACTTCACATGCAGCAGAAATTTATAATAAAGATGGTAACAAACTTGATTTATACGGAAAAGTAAAAGCACTGCATTACTTCTCAGACAATAATAAAAGTGATGGTGATAAATCTTACGTCCGTTTTGGATTTAAAGGTGCCACAAAAATTACTGACCAACTGACCGGTTACGGCCAGTGGGAATATAACATTGCAGCTAACTACGCTGAAAGCCAAGAAACAAAAGATAATAAAACACGTTTAGCATTTGCTGGTTTACGTTACGGTAATTTAGGCTCTATTGACTATGGTCGTAACTACGGCGTGTTATATGACGTCGCCGCTTGGACCGATATGCTGCCTGAGTTCGGTAACGACAGCTACACCCGAACTGATAACTTTATGACTGGCCGTACAACAGGCGTGGCAACGTATCGCAACACCGACTTCTTCGGTTTGGTTGATGGCCTGAAGTTCTCCCTGCAATATCAAGGTAAAAATGGCAGCGAGGCGGATAGCAACAACGGCCGTGCTGACATGACCAAACAAAATGGCGACGGCTTCGGCATGTCTTCCAGTTACGAGATTGGCGCAGGTGTGAGCGTAGGCGCTGCCTTTGCTTCATCTAACCGTACCACCGCGCAAAAGAACGGTAACTTCGGTAAAGGTGATAAAGCTGACGCTTGGACCACTGGCCTGAAATATGATGATAACGGTGTTTATCTGGCCGCAATGTATGCTGAAACCCGTAATATGACGCCGATTTCTGGTACTGCGGTAATTAATAACGTATCAACCAGCGTCAGTGGTTTTGCTAATAAAACACAGAACGTAGAAATCGTTGCACAATACCTGTTCGATTTCGGCTTAAAACCTTCATTGGCCTATATTCAATCTAAAGGCAAAGATATCGAAGGTATCGGTGATGCAGATTTAGTTAAATATGTTGATATCGGCGCTTCTTATTACTTCAATAAGAACATGTCCACTTACGTTGATTATAAAATCAACCAACTGAATGATGATAACAAACTGAAATTGAATACAGACAACGTTATTGCTGTCGGTTTGGTTTATCAGTTCTAATCACGTTATATCGGTATTATCCTCATTGTCTTACTGTTTAAATGCTTCAATGTGATCTGTGAATTTAATGAGTTATCTTTCATTATGCCGGGATATTTCCCGGCTTTTTTTATGATACATAACCCAAAAGCACTCACCGTAGAGCACGATAGGCGAGCTATTGAGCAGCCGTCACCGCCAATAACGTCGTATCACGTAATGCCTCAACAACCGCACCTTTTCGTTTCGCTTCTTGTTTTCCATCCGTGAATGAAAAATCTGCCTGCTGGACCCAGCTTGGACAGCGCTTGATACATCATGCCTAAAGTGTTTTTTTGCTTCATATGTAGTACAGATTATGTCACTGGTCATGTACCTTTAGGTGCTTATATTTAAGAATAACCCTCTGTTTTAGTGCAAAATTTAGACGAAAAACTAAAACAAAAAAAAATGATAAAAACCTTTGCTAACCATCGCTATTCTCATGTTTACTGATGCCTCTGTGTTTTACCGCCCTTTCTTTGTTGAAGAACTATGTTAAAGCAAAATAGCCGTAATTTGTGGTTGCTGATCGGTTCACTGTTCACCTTATATTTCGTTTGGGGTTCAACTTATCTGGTCATTCGTATCGGTGTGGAGAGTTGGCCGCCGTTGATGATGGCAGGCTTACGCTATCTGATTGCAGGGGTCCTGCTGTTCAGTTTCCTTGCCATCCGAGGCCATGCCCTGCCGACTTTGCGCCAATGGATGGGAGCCAGTGCAATTGGCATTTTATTATTGGCAATCGGTAATGGGCTTGTCACCATCGCCGAGCACCAGCATGTCCCATCGGGTATTGCTGCTGTCATGGTCGCCACCGTACCACTATTCACACTCTGCTTTAGCATGTTGTGGGGGATGCGCAATACAAAACTAGAATGGGCAGGGATTGCCCTCGGTTTGGTCGGCATCATATTACTGAATACAGGTAGCAATTTATTGGGTAACCCTATGGGAGCCGTGCTGATATTACTCGCTTCCGCCAGTTGGGCCTTTGGCTCCGTTTGGAGTTCACGCCTAGCATTGCCAACGGGTGCCATGTCAGGCGCAGCGCAGATGTTAGTTGCTGGGGTTGTACTGTTATTGGCCAGTACCTTTAGTGGCGAAGAGTTAGAACAAATGCCCTCGACGGGTGGCATTCTCGCGTTACTTTACTTGATTGTTTTCGGTTCGATGCTGGCAATCAGCGCTTATATGTTTTTGTTGAAAAATGTTCGCCCAGCGGTCGCCACCAGTTATGCCTATGTGAACCCCGTCGTTGCAGTGTTGCTAGGCATTGGTTTTGCTGGCGAAAGCTTGTCGGTGACCGAATGGTGTGCATTGGCCGTGATTGTCTCTGCCGTCGTCTTAGTGACGCTGGGGAAATTTCTGTTTAAGCCGCGTTAATCTTTTCGCATCAAGAATGCAACACAGTTGTTTCATTGAGTGAACAGGCTATAATTCCCGCTGGTTAGATAAAAAGTGAAAATAATTATGCTGAGAAAAGCACTCATTATCCTGATTGCAGTCATGGCTCTGAGTTCATTAGGTGGCGTTTTTCTGGCTGGGCTGAACATCTACACTCGTTCAACCACCCCGCAGGAAACTGAAAACGTAGAATCCTCCCCAGTGCCTGATGTTGGCCCTGAAGGCTTATCCAACAATGGCCACGAGTCTCCTTAGACCTCCATTCCATCACACGGAGTAATGTCTACTCCGTGTGATTAATGGTAAAACGGTCGCTGCGACAACTTCTTCAGTATTCAAATCTACTTTTTCAGTACCCAAATCTATTCCTTCAGTACCCATATATAGTATTGCCCGTCTTTCTGTTCCGAACCTTCCAGAATTTTTTCGAATCCTGGGAAGTGCTGTCCCCAATCAGCTAAGCTGCGGATATAACACAACCACGGCTCATCATCACGGCCAAAGCTCTCTCCCGGCATCACAATCGGAATACCCGGTGGGTAGGGAATCACCCCAACAGCAGAAATACGCCCTGCTAATTTATCCAGAGGCAGCAGTTCACAGCGCCCCGCCATTTGGGCTTGAAAAGCGTGTCGAGGCAAGGTTTCTGGCGAGGGTAACTGACTAAATGCTGTCGCCTGTAACTTATCCATTTCACTGACTTTCATGTAAGAAAACATGCTGTCACACAATGTTTTCAGACCCAAGTGTCCGTATTGTTGCGGATAATTTTTTGCGAGATTAGGCAGACAAATTGACAGGGGTGTATTGCTGTCATAATGCTGCTTGAACTCCAATAACACGTTGATTAACGTCCCCCACTTCCCTTTAGTCACCCCGACTGAAAATAGGCACAACACCATAAAATCAGTCGTTCGTGAAGGAACTATCCCTCTCTGTCCGAGGAATTCAGTCACAATAGCGGCAGGAATCCCCTTATCCATTAAAGAGCCATCATCTCCCATTCCCGGGACCATAATGCCGGCTTTGATAGGGTCCAACATGCACCAGTCATCCTCCAGTTGATCAAAACCATGCCACAACTCACCCGGTTTGAGCACCCAACAGCTTGGATCGGTAGCAAGCTGTTCTCTAGACGCTTGCGCAAAAGGAATTTTTTTACCGCTCTTACTTTCAGTGATTTCCGGCGGATTCCAAGGCTTAAAGAACCACTCACCTTGTTTAGCAAAAACATCATGTGCACGCGCCAGTGCTAAACGGAAATCAACCGCCTCTTCAATGACCTCTTGTGTGAGCATCTCACCTTGTTCGCCCTCCATCATCGCCGCACCGACTTCATTGGCAGCGATAATGGCATAGAGTGGCGAGGTAGTGGATTGCAGCATATAGGACTCATTAAAGCGTGAGTGTTCAATCGGTTTCTTGCCATTCCTCACATGGATATAGGAAGCCTGAGATAATGCTGCGAGCAATTTATGTGTCGATTGCGAGGCAAAGACAGTCGGCCCTTTCGGGCTATGGTCAGCCGCCGACCCACGCATAGCAAAGCGATCGCGGTAAAGAGGATTGAAGCGCGCATAGGCATACCATGCCTCATCAAAATGGATTTGATCGACACTTTTCGCCAGCAGTTCCTCAGCCTGCTTCGCGTTGTAACACATGCCGTCATAGGTACAATTGGTGATCACCGCATAGACAGGCTTTTGACCCGAAGCCATCCCACTTAACGGATTTTGAGTGATTTTCTTGGTAATGGCGGCAGGTTGAAATTGTGCTTTGGGAATAGGACCGATTATCCCGTAGCGGTTGCGTGTTGGGATAAAGAATACCGGCAATGCACCGGTTAATACCAAGCCCTGCTCGATGGATTTATGACAATTTCGATCACACAGCGCAATCTGTCTATCACCCACTACCGCCGTCATAATGGCGCGATTTGAACCCGAAGTCCCATTTAGCATTGAGTAACTGATGTGTGCGCCAAAAATTTGCGCCACGTAAGACTCTGACTCTTTTATTGGCCCACTGTGATCAAGTAACGATCCCAATGCCGCACGCTCAATGCCGGTATCTGAGCGAAATAAATTTTCGCCAAAGAAATCCAAAAACTCTCGCCCCACGGCACTTTTGCTAAATGCTACGCCCCCCTGATGCCCCGGTGCTGCCCACGAGTATTCAGGGTTGTCTTCCGTATACTGCAATAGGGCTTTGGTGAAGGGAGGTAATAGCTGTTGGTAATATTTGTTTATGAGTGCTTTCGCTCGAGCAGCAATAAACTCCGACGTATCTTCATGCATCCACACAAACTCATTGACCAGCTTCATGGTATCTAAATTCAAGCTATCAATGCAGGAATGCTCTGCCATCAATAACACTGGGATAGATTTATTGCGGCGACGAATATCTTGCAGCAGAGCAAATGCTTGACTGTGGGATTCATCATCATTTCCTCCAGCCGTCCAATCGACAAAAATACAGCACAGTGAAGCATCAGAGGCCACCGTGGCCCTACCGTCTTCAAATGATGAGGCAGCAATGACATTAAAATTGATATCATCTAATGCAATAATGAGTTCATTAACCGCGCGACCATTGGCAGTATTAAAATCACAAATATTACTGTCGACGACCAAAATATTACGCTTTCTGTGACTACTTAAATCAATCATCGTCTTTGTCCTTATTCGCTATGACTTATCACCTACTGGTAATCGGTCCGTTCCGAAATTACTGAGCATTTTTAGCAGATGAATCGAGCGGGAATGGGTTTTTATGAGTACGGTTATAATTGAAGGTATAGAGAGCCGTGATAATCATTAGAGTAACGAATGACCACATCACCTGTTCGGCTCCTGAACCGACCACAGCCCAAATACAATAGATAAAAGCGATCAGTGTAATGCAGAGATATGTTCTTGATTGTGTTCCTAAATGACCATGACCAACCAGCAGCAAAGCGGCGCAGGTATAAAGATAGGGAACCAACGTGAAAATAACCGAAACAGATGATACAAGGCCAAACTCTTTGGCGGCATTCGGTGAAATACTGCAAATTTGGAAAATTGTCATCAGGACGCCGATGATCAATAATCCAGCAACAGGTGTCCCTGCCTTATTGACCTTACCGAAAATCGGCGGGAACAATTTATCATCAGCAGCGGCTTTAGCGGTTTGACCTGCCACTAATGTCCAACCACCCAGCGACCCTAAACACCCTAACGCCGCGCAGAGTGAAACAATTGCCCCCGCAGTGTCGCCCAAAGCCAGGCGAGCAGCATCACCAAAAGGCGATGCTGAAACACGCAACTGCGCATTGGGGATCATACCCATGATGACGGTGCTCGAAAGGACGTAGGACACGGCAGCAATCAACACGCCACCAATAGTGGCAATTGGCACGTTACGCTTTGGATTTTTCACGACACCAGCAGCCACCGAAGCCGTTTCTACCCCGATAAACGACCACAATGTCACGTTTAAGGTACTTTGAATCGCCCCTAACGACCCCAAACCGCTGACATTCCATGCTGCCATATAGGTTTCGCCTTTGAACCAAAACCAACCAAATAAAGCAACGCCTACAATCGGTATTAGTGCCAGTGACGTGGCGACCGCCTGCACGCGAGTAATCATTTTAGGCCCGATAATATTAAGCCCAACAAATATCCATAGAATAACAATACAGGTAATCGTTAATACCATAGGCTCTTTCAATATTGGGAAGAAATAGCTGAGGTACCCCACGCCAATAACAACCATCGCAATATTGCCAATCCAACATGCTAGCCAGTAAAGAACGTTAGTTTGATAACCTAAAAATGGACCAAACGCACGCCGTGCATAAGCATAAGATCCCCCAGGGCTATCATCTAGAGATGACATCTTGGCATAAACCATTGATAGTGCTAATGCGCCTATAATGGTGACCAGCCACCCCCATATTGCAATCCCCCCCGTTGAGGCTAAATTTGCCGGTAACAAAAATACACCTGAGCCCATTATATTTCCTGCAACCATTAAGGTGACAGGAATAAGGCCCACTTTTTGATCATCTGTAGACATAGGTAATCCTTACAAACGTCTATAAAAGAATAAAAAATAATGATGAGTATTTCCCGCACCTATAAAGGTAGCTGATATAAGCTATAAATAAAGCAACGTAAAGATATAAATAATTCTATTTTTTATTGAGGTATTTTTATTTAATCCAATAACATTAATTAATAAATTAAAAATATTGATAGTAATTAAAATGAAAAATAATTATCCAATAGAATTATAAGTGCAATGTTAATATGTACTCTAAAGTGTTATTACCCCTGATGTAAAAGCAGTTGCTTGCATCTGCCGAATAGCGTCATAAGCTGACCACGGTATTTCGCTAAATGAATTGATCAATAACCTATCCTTGGCTGACCTAGCCTCTGGTGCCTCAACTGTGGCGCGAATAGCCTGCCGTAATCGGATAAGTTGCTCTTCAGATGTCAACAATGAGGTAATGAGAGGTAACCCTGGCACGGCCTGCGTTTGCGCTATTATCTTTAAACCCGTTACGGCTGAGGGGTTCTCTCGTTGTAATAGCGCAAAGCTAACACAGTCTATCGCAGCGATATCGGCTTGATGTCGCCGAATCATTTCAATTGATTGGCTATGGCTCCCAGAAGCAAAACTTTGGGAAAAAAAGTGCCCATTGATAGCCAGCGGCGTAATTAATGCCCGCAGTGCATTGTAACCAGACTGCGAATCTATGCTGTTATAGGCCACTCGCCGATGGCGAAAATCAGCCAATTCCTGCCCAGCTTCATCGTCTCGCACCACAACTAAACTTCGATAATAGGCGCCTGAGCAATAAGGTGATTGATAGCTAAATACACCCACTAGCTGCACATGTTGCTGCAATAATGTTACCAGCGGGAAGCCACACGTCTGGCTCAAAAGCAATTTAGGGTCACGCCAGTGTTGCAGTAAATCTGAAGGCCAGACTAATTGTTCATCCGTTTTCGCGACACCATCACGGCGCAATTGGTACAGCAACTGTTGCCCAAAAGGCAGCACGTCCTGTGGTTGGACACCATACATAGGAAGCGAGATCAACATTGGCACTCTCTACTTATCTGAATGAAAAAAATTATCTGAGTGATAAAAATAAGGCTGTCAGTTACGCGTTATTACAGAGAGCATTTGTAATTCTCGCCAACGTGATAATCGACGGCTCAAACGCGAAAGGATCATATCCGTAATAATCGCTAGCAATGCCACAACAACCGCACCCTGAATAACGTAGGCGGTATTAAAGCCACTCAAACCGATAATGATAGGAGACCCCAAGGTTTTCGTTCCAACCGTTGAGGCGATTGCGGCTGTTCCAATATTGATAATGACCGACGTTCGGATGCCCGCCACAATAACAGGTGCAGCCAGTGGTAATTCGACTCGCCACAAAATTTGCCGAGCACTCATGCCGACCCCTTGCGCGACTTCTCGGATATCTCTGGAAACAGACTCAATACCCGTGATGGTTCCCTGCAAGATAGGCAATAAACCATAGAGTACTAAAGCAATAATGGCGGGTTTCTCGCTAAACCCCATCACGGGAACGGCAATGGCGAGAACAGCAACAGGGGGAAAAGTCTGCCCCATCGCGACAACGGTTTCGACAACAGAACGAAACTCTTTCCCTGCGGGTCGTGTCACTGCAATACCCGCGCTGACACCGATTAACACGGCAATTATGCTTGAGATAAGCACTAACAAGATGTGGGCAACGACCAGTGACCAAAATGTGTCTTGTACATAAATCGGTCTATCGAGTTCAGGGAATAAAGCGGCAAAAAAGCCGTGTAACGACGTCATCCCAAAGACCAAGCACCCAAGCAAAAGTACTGCCCAGCACAGAGGGTCGGTTAGCCAACCCACGAACCTGGATATTTCGCGTTTAGAGGCAGACTTTTTTATGTCGCTGACTTTAGTCGGTCCCAATTTCACAGCTTCTCCTTATCTGCCACCAAGTTATCAGCCACCAAATCGGCAAAATAAAGCACGCCCAATGGCTGCCCATGCTCGTCAGCGACAGGCAATTTATCGGTCTGGCGTGACACAAACAGGGAGAGCGCTTCACGTAGGCTGGTTGTCCCCAATATCGGCTGGCCCATCAGGGTTTCACCGCGTCTGACCCGATGTTCAGCCCGCCCAAGCGATAACAACTTAATACCGAGATCGCTGCGGCCAAAAAAATCACGAACGAAATCATTGGCGGGCTTCGTTAGCATTTCAAGCGGCGTTCCTTGTTGAACCACTCGTCCTTCATCCATCAAAACAATGCGATCAGCCAAGCTCAACGCTTCATCAATATCATGGGTGACCAAAACGATAGTTCGACCGGATAGTTGATGGATGCGGGTTATTTCGAACTGTAGGGCGGAACGAGTCACTGGGTCTAGCGCCCCAAAAGGTTCGTCCATTAATAGCACTTCAGGATCAGCCGCCAAGGCTCGAGCAACACCGACACGCTGTTGCTGACCGCCAGAGAGTTGATGAGGATAGCGATGAAGAAATTGTTCCGGATCCAACTGCAATAGCTCGAGTAATTCGGTAACACGGTGGCGGATACGGTCTTGTGGCCACTTCAGTAACTGGGGGACAGTCGCGATGTTACGCTCTACCGTCCAGTGCGGAAACAGACCTATTGACTGAATGGCATAGCCCATCCGCCGCCGGATATCTTCTGGTTTATAGCGACGAATCTCTTCACCGGCAAAATGGATTTCTCCTTCATCATGTTCAATCAACCGGTTAATCATTTTCAGCGTGGTCGACTTTCCGGAGCCTGAAGTTCCAATCAGTACGGTGAACTCGCCCTTCGCAATCTGCAACGTCAGGTTGTCTACCGCCCGCTTACCGGCAAAATATTTGCTTACCTGATGGAAATGAATCATCGATGTGAAGTATCCATAAAAATAACAATGAATTTAAACAGTGAGTCAACCATGACCGCCATCACTATCACGGGGATAACGCCCAATAGCACTAAATCCAATGCGCTGCTGAGTAACCCTTGAAACATAATCGCACCTAAACCGCCCGCCCCAATCAGTGCCGCCACGACAGCAAGGCCCACCGTTTGCACAGCAATAATGCGAATGCCAGATAAAATAAGTGGCATCGCGATAGGGACTTGTACCCGAAAAAAAAGCTGGCTACGGGTCATCCCCATCCCTTGAGCTGATTCAACCACACTGTCAGGGACAGACTCTAGACCTGCGACCACACTGCGAACTAATGGCAAGAGCGCATAAAGCACCAGTGCGACAATAGCAGGAGCCAGACCAATGCCACTCACACCCTGTTCTGCCAGCCATGGGATAGCGGCAGCTAGCCCTGCTAGAGGTGCAATGAGCAAGCCAAACAGAGCGATAGAGGGAATGGTTTGAATAATATTCAACGTTGAAAAAATGGCACTTTGAAAGCGAACAGAGCGATAGCAGAGTAACCCCAAAGGAATGCCTATCAGTACGGCGGGGACTAGCGTAGCGAATAGAATCTGGAGGTGTTGCCATAGGGCATCATCAAACACATCTTGTCGATTAACGTACTCTTTCATTAAAGACAGTTGATCAAGTTGCCCCGTGGCTAACAAGACAACAACCGGCAATACCAACATGACATTCGCCAGACTCCGCCAAACGGGGTTAACAATGGCACGGGACAAACTATCGACCGCAATCAATAGGCCAAACCCGCTCATCAGCCAGAATCCACCGCCGAGTGAAGTGCGAGCAAGGCTCTCTTCCCCTCCCGTTAGTTGAAGAGCAGTACGTCCCGCCAGCAGCAATAGGCCAAATAACAGCATTTCAGCAACGAGAACCGTTGACCAATGCAGCAAAAGAGTTTGTTTAACGAAAGAGAAGGCGAACAGTATCACTATCGGAATTAACAACCACCACACTTGCCCCGTTAGCAACGACGTAAATGAAATTCCTTGCCCAGAAATCAACCGATTTGGAGCGTGACTGACAAAAGAAAGTCCTCCTCCTGACAGGACCAACATCACCACCATTGTTAGCAGGACTCGGTTTTTAACAGCCATAAAAATCCATCTCCATGACAGGTAATCAGTATCGTCGAAAAGTATTACCTGTGTATTTAATGGCGCTATCGCGTTGCTTGCGACAGCACCATCCCTTAATTTCCACCGTTATCCTTTAACGAACCCTTTTTCTTTCAGATAATTAGCAGCAACTTTTTTTGCATCTTGGCCTTCAACCGCAATACGAGCATTCAATTTTTGTAGCGTTGGCCCGTCAAGAGTGGCAAATACCGGATTGAGTAAAGCGGGTATTGTTGGATGCGCTTTTAATGTAGCTTCGCGGATGATAGGGGTAGGTGCATAAATAGGTTGCACACCTTTGGTGTCTTCCAGTGTTTGTAAGCCCAAAGCCGCGACAGGGCCATCGGTGCCATAAGCCATGGCCGCATTCACACCAGAGGTTTGCTCGGCAGCGGCTTTAATCGTCACAGCCGTATCGCCGCCAGCCAATGAAAGCAGTTGGTCTTGGTTCAATTTAAAACTATAGGCTTGCTGGAAGGCAGGTAAAGCATCAGGGCGTTCGATAAATTCTGCCGAGGCTGCCAACTTAAATTTCCCACCTGCATTAATCCATTTACCCAAATCTTCAAGCGTTTTCAAATTGTTTGCTTGGGCTAAATCTTGGCGCACGGCAATGGTCCAAGTGTTGTTCGCTGGTGCAGGCTGGAGCCAGACCAACTTATTTTTCTCGTAATCGAGCGCTTTGACTTTTTCGTATCCGGCTTTGCTATCTTTCCAAGCGGGATCGTTTTCATCAGAGAAGAAAAATGCACCATTGCCAGTGTATTCAGGGTAAATATCAACCTCACCCGCAGTGATAGCGCTGCGTACAACTTTAGTCGTGCCCAACTGTGATTTGTTAGTGGTTTTTATCCCATTAGCATCGAGAACCTGCACAATAATATTGCCCAATAATGAGCCTTCAGTATCAATTTTTGAACCGACACGGACCGTGTCCGCTGCCTGAGATACGCCACTAAATGCCGCTATCATCACTGCAAGCAGCGCAAAAATCCCGCTACGGGGTAGGGTCTTTGCCATGTTTACCTCTATATGCTCAAGGGTGAGTAAAAATTGAATTGTTAGCGTCTATCGAATGTGGGTATCTACCCGATTTGAAGAGAACAGCCACCATTAACATGTCAGTAACCATAATAGATTTAGTCTAAAACAAACCAAATAACCAATTGATATCAATTATATTATTCGTACAAGATGGGCTCACCACCACGAGCCAAAATACAAATAAAACTATAATTATTAATTAGTTAAGCTGTAACTCATCATCATAAAGTTCATGTTAAGATGACACCAAACACTGTATATAACAACAGTTTATTTAAAATAAATAGCAAGATTGGGATAAGCATCGCAGTCAAAACAACTCATTGATTAGCTGTTTTCAATTGAAGGCGAGCGGTGGGCACCACTTTCAATTCCTCTGGGCTGCTCTCGCTCTATCGGCGCATTCTCTACGCTGGCGTAAAATGGATGTACTTGGATTTCCAACGCGGTAACCGCATAGTCTTCAAGCCACTGAGCATAGCCGTGAACAACAAATTGCTCGCTGCGATGCTGGTATTCAATACGATTTTCGAGATAAATCTGTCTCAGCCCATACCAAGGCAAGGAGGGTAAATCATGGTGGACGAGATGGTAATTGAGGTTGAGAAATAGCAGACGCCAAGGCCATGCAGCCTCATTCAATGTTGAGCGTGCGGCACTGTTTTTAACAGCGCGATGTTCAAAAAAAGACCTAATTTTGGTTAAGCTTAGCGCGGGATAACTCACGACCAGAAGATAAAAAAGCGTCGAAATACCATAGCTTGCCATCCACTGAAACAAGCACAAAAGTAATGCTAAATGGATCACCCACATGATGATGGTTTGGCGATCACCTGAATAGCAGGCACGGCCAGCACTACGGATTGTGCCAATGATATCCAATGCAGGTCCGAGCATTAATCTGCCAAGGAAAGTATTGTTAATCCGCACTATATGTTTGAAAAATGAAGAAAAATGATTCCACTGCGATGTTGAATAATAGTAACTCTCAGGATCCTTTTCTGGATGAGTCAAATCGTCATCGCGGTGGTGCTGAATATGTGAATCACGATAGAGACCATAGGGATACCAGACAGCGAGAGGTAACGTCCCAAAGAGTTGATTAACGCGCCGCCAAGGCGTGGGATGCCCATGGATCAACTCATGTTGCAATGACATATACCATGCACTCAGCAAGATGAGTAGCACGCTCCCCATCACCGTACCCAATTGTTGCCAATGAATCACGGTGCTAAACCACCCAGTGTAAATGACACCGATGAGTAACCAAGTCGGCAACTCCAATCGCCATACCCAAGAGCGCGATAATGTCAGTATTCGTGCCCGCTGTTGCTCACTCAGGTAGTGAGCAACGCTTGCAGAACGATAGTCAGATTGGTGGTCCACAGTTGGCATATTTTGAGCTCATACATGGCATAATGAGCGCCAGTATTCATTGAATTATGCCCATGGCTAACCAACTTAAAACACTTTCTATAGCTAAAAAATGTCTATTTAAACTTCTCTCCAGCGCTTTTCGTGTGCTGAGACAGCAATAGCATCCAGTACTGTAGAGACTTTCCAACCCTCTTCAAAATCAGGCCACATACGATCCCCAGCGGCAATACCATTAATCAAATCGCGGATCTCGACCGTTTTTTGATCGTTAAAGCCAATCCCATGTCCTGCACTGACACAAAATGCCGCATAATCTGGATGCTGTGGTCCAGTGAGTATTGTTTTGAACCCTTGCCTTGCTTGCGGATCATCATGGCGATAGAGCTGCAACTCGGCCATACGTTCTTGTGAGTAGCTGATAGTCCCTTTGGTGCCAGTGACAACATAGGTCAGCCCCATTTTACGTCCACAAGCGATTCGTGAGGTCTCGATAGTCCCCATCGCGCCATTGGCGAAGCGTACCAACGCACTGGCTTGATCTTCATTTTCCACCGCTCTGCGTGATGATAGATTATTCGGATCGGGCCGCGCCTTTATGATGGTTTGCATATCACCCGAAACGCTCGTGATATCACCGACCAAATAGTGGGCCATATTAACAATGTGTGCCGCTAAATCGCCCAACGCCCCAAGTCCCGCCTGCGCTTTGGTGCAGTGCCAGTCTAAAGGTGTGAGGGGGTCAGCCAGATAATCTTCATTATGTGTACCGTAGAAATGCACTACCTCACCAATTTCACCGTTGGCAATAATCTCTTTGGCTAATTGGCTGGTCGGGTTTTTCATATAATTAAATCCCACCAGCGTTTTTATCCCTTTCGCATGGGCGGCATCGACCATTTCTTTGGCGTCTGAGGCATTTAGTGCCAGCGGCTTCTCAGAATAAACATGTTTGCCGTGACTGATCGCCGCCAACGCCATTTCTTTATGTAAGAAGTTAGGTGCGCAGATATCCACCACATCGATATTTGGATCAGCCACGAGTTCGCGCCAATTAGCGGTAGAGCGGGAAAACCCAAATTCTGTGGCGCGCTGTTGAGCCAATTCAGGTGTGACCTCTGCTAGCATTTCCAATACTGGCAGCCCTTTTAATGGGAAAACAGTCGCAACCTGTGCGTAAGCAATGGCATGGCAGCGACCAATATACCCTGTACCAATGAGGCCAATTCGAACCTTTTGCATCCTATCTCCTCCAGCCTGTTTATAGATAATGGCCCTAATAAAGCGTTTTACTTGCCACTGTTTATACGAAATTTAAATTTCACCATCAAGATGGAAATGGAATAGAAAACTCATTTTGCGAAGTGCGACTAGATTTAATTTATCTCCCATGAAATTTGCATTAGGAAGGACTTAAACTCTGTACTCAGCTCGCAAAAACAGCCATTCAGTATGAATTAAAGGTCGAATAATTCGGTTAAAGGTATCGATGAAAATAAAATTCCAAAAAATGCGATAGGTTACGCATCACTGATAAGTCGGGGTTTCAATCACATAGTTTCGTTATATAGTGGGCAACACGCTGATGCGATCACACATTCGCCTCTTGATCATTTTGATAGGTAAACCGCTATGAACTCACCTTTTATGGTTACGCCGCAATGGCTGGCAGAACATAAGCACGATGCAAAGATCGCTATTCTGGATGCCAGAATGTCACCGCCAGGATTGGTACCTAAAAGGGATATTCAGGCTGAGTTTGAACAGGGGCATATTCCTGGCGCTGTTTACTTTGATATAGATGCCATAGCCGATCACAGCACCAACTTGCCTCATATGGTGCCCTCCCCCCAACAGTTCAGTGAAATGGTCGGCCAGTTGGGGATCAGTGAGCAACATACTTTAGTTATTTACGATGATGGTAATCTCTTTTCCGCCCCACGAGTTTGGTGGACGTTCCGGATATTTGGTGCCAAAAACGTGCATATTCTGGCAGGCGGGATTAGCGGATGGCAGCAGGCAGGTTATGCATTAGAAAGCGGCCAGACTGCGCCTGCCCGCCAGACGTTCAATGCTCACTTTAATCACACCGCCGTCAAACACGTTGATGAGGTTGTCGCCGCACTTGGCGATAATGAGATACAGATTTTAGATGCTCGCCCTGCAGGACGGTATAAAGCGCAAGAACCCGAGCCTCGCCCCGGTTTACGCCTCGGGCGTATTCCCGGCAGCATCAACATTCCTTGGGGTAGTATGGTCGAAAATGGCAATTTGAAATCGCCACAGGCACTCGCCGCTATTTTTGCCGATCAAGGAGTGGATTTGACCAAGCCCATTATCACTAGCTGTGGCTCCGGCGTAACAGCCGCGGTGGTTGCGCTCGGTTTAGCGGCAGTGAATGCGTCATCCGTTTCACTTTATGATGGCTCCTGGGCGGAATGGGGGGCATCGGACGCTCTACCAATTGATGATACCCATCTCCCGTAGTCGTAGCTCAGATGGCGACCAATCCACGGACGCCATCTCGCTCCATATCAACCCCACGCCCTCGCTGAACAATTTTGCCACGAGACATCACTAAATAGTTATCGGCCAGCTCTGCGGCAAAATCGTAAAATTGCTCAACCAACAAAATAGCAATATCACCTTGGGCTGCCAGTTTTTTTATCACGACACCGATCTCCTTGATAACTGAAGGCTGAATTCCCTCGGTAGGCTCATCCAGAATCAATAATCGAGGCTGGCAAGCCAATGCACGACCAATCGCCAATTGTTGCTGTTGCCCACCGGATAAGTCCCCACCACGGCGATGCTGCATTTCTTGCAAGACAGGAAAGAGTTGGTAAATATTTTCCGGTACAGCCTTGCTCTGCGAGCTAGGGAAACGAGAAAGCCCGATTAAAATGTTTTCTTCTACCGTTAATCGAGGAAATATTTCTCGCCCCTGTGGTACATAAGCGATCCCGCCTTTTACCCGTTGATGCGGTGATTGATGGCTAATATTTTTACCTTCCCAAGTGATGCTGCCATTTTTAAGGGGGACTAATCCCATCAGGCACTTGAGCAAGGTGGTTTTACCAACGCCATTGCGGCCCAATAAACACGTCACCTCTCCCACCTCGGCCTCAAATGATAAACTACGCAAGATATGACTACCGCCATAATATTGTTCAAGTTCATTTACTTGCAGCATTTTTCACCCTCAAATAATCCGACCGTCATTGCCCATTAAAAGCGATATACCCCTTACGCCACACCGCGTTTCGTCGCCTAAAAAGCACAGCCTAAACAGCGTCACAGCAGCCTAACGGCCAAGATAGACCTCTATCACCTGTTCATTGGCTTGCACCTCAGCTAAGGAACCTTCTGCCAAGACCTGGCCTTGATGCAACACAGTGACATGATCAGCAATGGTTTCGACAAACCCCATGTCATGCTCGACGACCATCAGTGAATGCTTTCCCGCCAATTGATTAAACAATTCCGCGGTATAGGCTGTTTCGGCATCGGTCATCCCTGCGGCAGGTTCATCTAACAAGAGCAAATGCGGGTCTTGCACCAATAACATCCCAATTTCAAGAAACTGCTTTTGCCCATGAGATAACAAGCCAGCCTGCCGCTGCCGCATATCACTGAGGCGTAACATCGCCAGTGTTTCATCAATTTGATCGCGCTGTTCGCTGTTTAATTTGGCACGTAAGCTAGCCCAAACTGTTTTAGTGCTTTTTTGCGCCAGTTCCAAATTTTCAAACACACTCAACGCTTCAAATACGGTCGGCTTCTGAAACTTCCGCCCGATCCCCGCTTGAGCAATCTCAATGGTATTCATCATGGAGAGGTCATGGCGTTGGTCATACATCATCTTGCCAGTCTGTGGCCGTGTTTTTCCCGTGATCACATCCATCAACGTTGTTTTTCCTGCGCCATTCGGACCAATAACACAACGCAATTCCCCGACGCCGATTTGCAAGGAAAGGTCACGTAACGCATGAAAACCGTCAAAACTGACATTGATATTTTCTAACGTCAGCACCGGATCGCGTTGCTGCCGATATTTGTCAGCAGCATATTCAATCGCACCCGGTTCTTGAGTCAGGATTTCGGGATAGATGAGTTGCTCTGTAATTTGAAATCGGCTCATTTATCTTTTCCTCGTTTCAACAAACCAATCACGCCTTTTGGTAAGAACAACGTCACCAAAATAAATATTAGCCCGAGGAAGAATTGCCAATATTCCGGCATCGCCATGGTGAACCAGCTTTTTGCACCGTTGACGATCCCCGCCCCAATGACGGGGCCGATAAGGGTTCCTCGGCCACCAAGGGCGACCCAAATTGCCGCTTCTATGGAGTTGGTCGGGGACATTTCGCTGGGATTAATGATGCCGACTTGAGGAACATATAGCGCCCCAGCCAAGGCACACAGCACGGCCGAAAGTGTCCAAACAAATACTTAAAGCCTTTCGGATCATAACCCAAAATGTCAGGCGATTCTCAGCATCGCGCACAGCGGTCAAAACTCGGCCAAACTTAGTACGTGCCAGCGCAAATCCCATCGCTAGGCTGGCAATTAATAAGGTGAGTGTTGCGAGGAATAACGCAATGCGCGTTGAGGTTGCCGAAACTGAAAACCCCAGCATGGTGGTGAATCCCGTAAAACCGTTGTTGCCACCAAAACCGGTCTCATTACGAAAGAATAACAGCATCCCAGCGTAGGTGAGCGCTTGGGTCATAATAGAGAAGTAGACCCCTTTTATTTTGGAGCGAAAAGCAAAGTAACCAAAAATAAAGGCTAAGAGCCCAGGTACCAGCACGATCAAGCACAATGCCCAGACAAAGTATTGGCTGCCGCTCCAAAACCACGGTAATTCCGACCATGACAGAAAAGACATAAACGCCGGCAGTCCATCACCTGCCGCTTGCCGCATCAGGTACATCCCCATCCCATAGCCACCAAGAGCAAAAAACAGACCATGCCCAAGTGACAGTAATCCGGCATATCCCCAGACTAAATCCAGTGCGATAGCGACTATCGCATAACAGAGAATCTTGCCGACCAGCGTTAAGGTGTAGGTCGAAATTGCCAGTGGATTATCCGCAGGCAGCAAAGCCAAAAAGGGTAGAATAATCAGCGCTACAACCACCACAGCCCCCAGAGATAGGCTGATTGTCGGGGCTTTTTGCGTCAAGGTAATTGCCAAAGGTTGATTCATTAGTCACTCACCCTGCCCTTGAGGGCAAACAGACCTTGTGGTCGTTTCTGAATAAACAAAATGATCAGCACTAAAATCAAAATCTTGCCTAGTACTGCGCCAATCTGCGGTTCCAAAATTTTGTTCAGCATACCCAGTCCGAGTGCGGCAACAACGCTCCCCGCTAATTGCCCAACGCCGCCCAGTACCACCACGAGGAAGGAGTCGATGATGTAGCCCTGCCCTAACTCTGGGCCGACATTGCCCAATTGTGATAGGGCAACACCGCCCAATCCGGCAATCCCCGAACCAAGTCCAAAGGCCAGCATATCCACCCGTCCTGTCGCGACACCGCAACACGCAGCCATCGCACGGTTTTGCGTCACAGCCCGAACTTGCAGCCCAAGGCGGGTTTTATTCAGCAGTAACCAAGTGAGCAGCAGAACAATGATGACGAAAACAATCACAGCAATACGGTTCCAAGGTAAAACCAAATTCGGTAGCACCTGTAGCCCACCAGAAAGCCACGCAGGGTTCGCTACTTCTAAATTTTGCGCCCCAAAGATCATGCGGACGCCCTGAATCAGCATTAGGCTGATCCCCCATGTCGCCAGCAGAGTTTCTAATGGGCGTCCATACAGGTGCCGAATGACTGTACGCTCCAATGCCATGCCTATACCGGCGGTGATAAAGAAAGCAATCGGTAAGGCGACCAAGGGATATAAAGCCAGCCAGTGCGGCGCAAATTGCTGAAATGCGGTTTGTACCAGATAAGCGGAATAGGCTCCCAGCATCAACATTTCGCCATGAGCCATATTGATGACGCCCAATAAACCATAAGTAATAGCCAATCCCAATGCGGCTAACAGCAGGATAGAACCCAGTGATAATCCACTGAAGACTTGCCCGATAATATCCCCCACCCATAATCGGTTTTGTACTTGCTTTAAGCTACTGGCCGCAGCCGCACGGACTTGTGCATCTTGCTCGATATTGGGGTCGGTTAAGCCTTGTAGCCGTGACACGGTTTGCGGTGAACCAGATTGTCCTAATAGCTGTACGGCATTCAGGCGTACCTGTGGGTTGCTATCAGCCAGTTGTAAATTAGCTAGAGCAATCTCTAATGCTTCTTTGACCTTACTGTCAGTTTCTAATTTCAGGCGTTGGTTGAGGAGCGGTAATTGGTCACTATTTGCCTGTTGCTGTAATGCCAACGCAGCTTGTAACCGCACAGACTCATCGTCACTCACCAGCCGTTGGGCCGCTAACGCATTGGCGATTAATATGCGTAACCGATTGTTGAGCCAAACTTTCTTAGGCATACCGGTAGGTTGTGCTTGCCCTTCTAATGGGGTGAAACCTTGGTTACTTTGAATGAACGCTTGCCCCGCACTGTCAATCATCAATGTTTCTTGTTTCAGTGCCTGCAATAAAGGCAAGCGACTGGCATCAGGTTCCGTCGCCCATTGCTGTAATAACGTGGCTTGTTGTGAACGATTGGCTGTAGCGAAATCATGGGCTGGCCCCGCGACGGCGAATGTCGAAATCCCCAACACTAGCCCTATCATCAGCCTGAGCAAAAGATTGGCCGTTTTATCCCACACAGGAGTTAATGATTTCATACACTCACTCATTGCTGATTTTGCAAAAGATATCTGGAGTCAGTTTGTTAACATCAACAGAACTCACTCCAGAAAGTCACGGCTATTGAGTACTTTTTACGGGGTGATCCGGTTTTTTATCATTGCCGGCGATAAATGGGCTCCATGGCTGTGCCCGAATGGGGGCATCAGTCTGCCAAACCACATTGAACTGCCCATTCGGCTCAATTTCACCAATCATCACCGGTTTATGCAGATGATGATTCGTTTTGTCCATCGTCAGGGTAAAACCAGAAGGCGCGGGGTAAGTCTGTCCTGCCATGGCTTCGCGTACTTTATCCACATCCGTTGATTTGGCTTTTTCAACGGCTTGCGCCCACATATGCATACCGACCCAAGTGGCCTCCATAGGATCATTGGTGACGGCAGTATCTGCATTCGGTAATTTGTGCGCTTTAGCGTAGGCTTTCCATTGTTCGACAAACTGCTTGTTAGTTGGATTCTCTACCGATTGGAAGTAGTTCCAGGCGGCCAGATTCCCGACCAATGGTTTCGTATCGATGCCACGCAATTCTTCCTCTCCGACGGAGAAAGCAATAACAGGGACATCAGTCGCTTTGATGCCTTGGTTGGCGAGTTCTTTATAGAAAGGGACATTTGAATCGCCATTAATGGTGGAGATAACAGCCGTTTTGCCATCAGCAGAGAACTTCTTAATATTGCTCACAATGGTTTGATAATCGCTGTAGCCAAACGGGGTATAAATTTCCTCAATATCTTTGTCTTGAATACCTTTTGTGTGCAGGAAGGCACGCAGTATTTTATTCGTGGTGCGTGGATAGACATAATCAGTGCCCAACAAAATAAAGCGTTTTGCCCCACCACCATCTTCACTTAATAAATATTCTACTGCTGGGATAGCTTGTTGGTTAGGCGCAGCACCGGTATAGAAAACATTCGGTGACATTTCCTCACCTTCGTATTGCACGGGGTAAAACAGTAAACCATTTAATTCCTCAAATACCGGTAATACAGATTTTCTGGAAACAGAAGTCCAGGCACCAAATACCACCGCGACTTTATCTTGTGTTAATAATTGCCGTGCTTTTTCAGCAAATAATGGCCAGTTAGAGGCAGGATCCACAATAACCGGCTCGAGTTGTTTACCCAATACACCACCATGGGCATTGATATCATCAATACTCATTAAGGCCATATCTTTCAATGGTGTTTCAGAGATAGCCATAGTGCCGGACAAAGAGTGCAAAATACCCACTTTAATCGTGTCGGCGGCCAGTGTACCAAAAGCCACACCCATGCTAATAACTGAAGCTGACAGTGCAAAAACCTTAATTAACTGACGATGTTGCATAGTATTAACCTCTGGTCGTTGAGTTAAACACACAAGATTGAATTACTCTGCGCAATCGCCATGCCAATTTTACATCTTGATAATTTCATTGAGAAAAAGAGTTATTTCAGACAACTATTCGGGGTTAGGAGTAAATAGACTGCACCATTAATGCGCAAAGAATGAGCCTAGATAGTGCAAAATACCAAGAGGGGAATAGGAAGTGATAAATAAACATTCGGAATAAAAACGGATATGAATTGACGGCAAACTAAGGTCGAATATTTCAGCGACAAGCAGGAATGGTTAGTGACCATTCCTGCTGTATTGTGATGAAGGAAGAAGTGATGACGAATAAAACGTGTTTTACCGCGACGGCAACTGCTGCCCAATATTATTGATATTACTTTTTCGGGCCACGTACACGTAACGTCAAACCTTTCAGGAAATAACGCAGAACTTGATCGCCACAAGGACGGAAGTTTTTACTGCCTTCTTTACGGAACAAGGCATTCAACTCAGGTTTTGACACTGGGAAGTCAACGGCATTAAACACATCGTGCATGTCAGTATCTTTCAACTCAAATGCAACACGCAGTTTTTTCAACACGATATTGTTGGTAATAACAGCTTCTATCGCAGGTGCGGGGAATTTGTCATCTTTGCCACGTCGAAAGAAGATAAGGCCATTCAGGAAATGCGCCATCACCAGATCAGGACAATCCTGATAACCAGCTTCATCTTCTTTCTTAAGAAAATTAACGACATCCGCATTGTTCACATCAAAATCAGCCAACTTAATGATTTCAGTTATCTTAGTATCATTCACGTTAAGCATGTAGCGAACACTACGGAGTACATCGTTGTTCATCATATTACTGCCCTATTCCTATTATTTAGTTTAGACGTAGCGAATATCGCAAGAAAACGAAACATTTCTTTAACGTCTAGCGGGCAGTATTGTATCGATCAACGTCGATCTTCTCAATGCAAATCTGATTAACCAGAGCACCTCAAATAGGGGCTGCATTAAGGTTAGCCATCATATACATATAAGATCACTGTTATATATAAGCGGCAATAAAAAGATTAAGACAACATATCAATAATTCCCTATCTTAATCTTTTATTGCCATAATGATATTAATTAGTCACTTTGTTATTTTCAGGTTGGTAAAGAGAAATCTCTTCGCCAAGAATATATTTTCTCCTTAGCGTTGCCGATATTTTATCCATTATCATGACAATAACGACCATAATTAGCGTGATAAACATCACGACATCCCAGTTCCATAAACGCATATTCTCGGCATAAACCAAGCCGATACCGCCAGCGCCAACAAAACCTAATACCGCTGCCGAACGAGTGTTAGATTCTATTTGATAAAGGCTTAATGCCAAAAAAGTCGGAAAGGATTGAGTGAATATGCCAAAGCGATGTTTTTGTAAGGCGTTAGCGCCCATGGCTGTCAGTCCACGGTTAGGGGATTTATCGACTGCCTCATGGCCTTCGGCATAGAGTTTTCCCAGTAATCCCATATCTTGCATGATAATGGCCAGCACGCCGGCCAGAGGCCCCATACCTACGGCTCGAACAAAAATCAGCCCCCATATCGCCATATCAATCCCTCGGAAAATATCTAAGAAGCGGCGAATCATAAAGGAGATAATACGTAAGCCTGGTGTAGACATAACATTACGTGCGGCAAGAAATGATAAAGGCAAAGCAATCAGTGTTGCCGTTAGTGTCCCAGCAAAGACAATGGCTAACGTAATAAATATCTGACTAAAATAGTATTTAAATGGCCAGTTAATGAAGTCATGCCAAACAAACATACGTAAAAAGTAGCGACTTATTTGCTGGCTACCATGAGCGAGTGTTTGCCAAGGGATACCAAAAAATTTAAAGAAAAAAAGGTAATATAAAATGATCCCAACAGCAATGGCGGTAATCAGCCTGACATAACGTTTTTGTTGTGTGAAAAGCTGAGGATGCTGTTGTTTGAGGAGCGATATTTGCTCTGTGGTGAGATGATAAGTCAACATTATGATGCCCCTTCCACAACTCGTTTGCGTAATTGACCGGATGCATAATCCAGTAACGAAACCACGATGATGATGAGTAATAATGTCATGCTGACTTGATCATAACGATCCAGCTTGATTGAGGTCATCAATTCCTGCCCTATCCCGCCCGCTCCCACTAATCCTAAGATTGTTGATTGCCGGAAATTAATTTCCAATCGCATAAAACTGTAAGAAAGGAAGATAGGTTTGACTTGTGGCCACAGCGCAAAACGCATACGTTGCAATTTACCGGCACCACAAGCAGCCAAACCGCGAACCGGCTTATCAGATGCCGTTTCTAATGATTCATAGAACAATTTGGTTAAGCTACCGATGGTGTGCAGTGCCAATGCCAAAAAGCCGGGTATCGCACCGATGCCAAAGGCCATAACAAACATCACCGCCCACGCTAATTCCGGCATAGTCCGTAAAAAGGCAACGAAAGTTCGAATCATTAAACGCAGCCAAGCTGGGCTTTGGGTATTATTCGCGGCCATAAACGCCAGAACAGTGGCGACGATGACGGATAAAATGGTTGAAGCGATGGCTAGCTGTAACGTTTCCCAAATCAGCGGTAATTGGATGTGTAATCGATAGCCCCAATAAGCGAAAGAACCTTCCGTACGACCATCTGCAAATAATGAGTTTAAATGGAGTACCGGTATGGTTTCGGCTAAATAATCGAAGAAATGGGGAATGGAAATAAAAACAGTATGCAGGTTAAATTCTGCAATACTGCCTGCGCCAAGGTAGATTATCGCCAAGGCGAGTGACCATATTAACGTTTCACGTTTTTGTTTACCGCGTATCTGCTGATAGTAGCGGTTAAAGTCTGTATTCAAAATGAGCTACCACCTAAAAGCAATAGCTCTGGCAAGCCAGAGCTATACCCTATATCTTGACGTTCCAGAGAGGTTATCCACTCACTCGCCTGCAACACCAAATACGTTGGGTCATATTCATTACCCATTGTTCGAATTAACGATCGCCTTTGGTTAACTCTCGCTTCATATCAATAATATTCTGATACTCGCTAAGCGATGTTTCGCCAATATGCTGTTTCCCACCCATTGCCTTAATAAAGCAACTGTGATCTTCTTTATCTAATTTTTTAACCGCTGCCACTAATTGCGCTTTAAACTCAGGTGGTAACCCATTACGAACTAAAATCGGGCCATTAGGAATCAGCGGAGATTCCCAGATAATACGGATCTGTTTCATTAAATCAGGATGGTCCATACGGATCATGCGAGTAAATGCGCCACTAGTATAACCCGTATTATAATCACCAATCATGGAAGCCCAAGTCACAGCACCATCAAACTGGCCATTAATAACACCAAGAATATCTTGTTCATGACCACCGGAGAAAGTCACGCTAGAAAAGAAGTCGTTATATTTATTATCAACCGTCCCGCCAAACTTCTGTTTAAAGCTTTGATTAGGGATGAGGAAGCCTGACGTTGAATCTGGGTCAGCAAAGCCAAATGCTTTCCCCTTCAAATCTTCAATTTTCTGATAAGGGCTATCTGCCTTCACAACAACAACGGAGTGATAACCCCGTGATTTATCCGTGTCATCGATAGCGATGCCGACAATATCAACCGCCTTTGGGTCTTTGATATAAACAGAAGCGAACGATGAGGGAGACATACTTAATACCAAATCAATTTTGCCGCCCAATAAACCTTGAATGACACCAGAATAATCAGATGCATTGTGCAAATTTGTTTTTACATTGAGTTCTTTTTCCAAGAACTCTTTGACGCACATATTATCACCAATTTGCTGCGTGGCGTTTTGCCCACCAAGTATACCCAGATTAATTTCCTTTGGTGCATCCGCTGCGGTCGCATTAAAGATCATCATGCTGGCCAAAATTGAGGTAAGACAAAGTACTTTTTTCATTAAAATAACCTATTCTGATAAAGGGATAAGTAGGGATTAATGCAAAAGATCAGTTGATTCATCGCTATATATATCTTGAATAATGGCGTCATTCAGTTGCGATGGTGGCCCGTCATAAACAATTCGTCCATGTGCAATACCAATAACGCGTGTACAGTAATCTTTCACTAAATCAACAGAATGCAAATTCACGACGACAGCAATATCGTTTTCACTTATTTTCTGTAATGTATTCATGATGCGCGTTGTATTTTTTGGATCTAAAGAGGCAACCGGTTCATCGGCCAATAATATGCTAGGGTTTTGCATCATGGCACGACAAATAGCCACTCGCTGCATTTGTCCACCAGAGAGGTTTTCTGCCCGCTGTAAAGCATGAGGCAACATATTAAGCCATTGTAATAACTCAATCGCCCTAGCTCTATCTTGCTCGGCGAATATTTTGAAAAATGATTTTAGTGTTGAGGTATAACTGAGGCGGCCTAATAAAACGTTGGTCATAACATCAAGGCGGGGAACTAAACAAAAGTCTTGGAAAATCATGCCGCATTTAGCACGCCATTGACGCATCTGTTTCGCCGTTAATGCCGCTATATTCTGCGTATCACCATTGTCATGGTAATTAATAATTTCGCCTGCGCTACTGGGAATAGTGCCATTTAATACATGCAGTAATGTGGATTTACCGGCACCTGAACGGCCAATAATGGCGACGAATTCCCCTGCATAGAGTTCAAAATTAATATCATCTAAAACGCGATGCTGCGATTTATAGGTTTTAACTAATCCCTTAACGGCAAGTACCTTCTTACGCGCTTCTGGCACCATAGCCGGATAATCAGCCACAGTGAATTTACGTAATGCCTGGCCCATATCATGTCTCTCAGATTGCCTGTCGTCATGAGCCATTAACGGATATTTCTATTGCATATTGATGATAGTTTTATGAGAGAAAGGTGACAAAAAAATAGCCACCTTTCTTAATAGTTTAAGAGAATATTAATATTCTGACGCCATACTATTGGCGATTAAGCCGTGCTAGCTTCTTAGTTTTCGGTAGACAAACAGGACGACCAACGAACCAATAACAGCAACAACGAAGCTACCAATATTGAACCCGTCTACTCTGCCCATACCAAAGAAGGTACTAATATATCCCCCGACCAGCGCACCGACGACACCTAGAATGATGGTCATAATAAAACCGCCGCCATCCTCTCCGGGCATAATCCATTTAGCCAAGATACCGGCAATAAGGCCAAAAATAATCCAAGATAGTATGCCCATAAACGCCTCCATTAAATTAATCTTCGCTGATAGTTGGCTGATAGTTGATTGGGCTATGTAGCCACCCATCTACTAATCAACCATCATCATCAATATTAAGTTAAGACCCAAAAAACAAAATTCGCAAATCAGACCAGCTATTATCAGCACGAATCAAATAACAGGTTGGCGCGGTATGAAAATCTGGTTAACACCCTGCGCCTGCAATTTTTTCAGTAAATCTGTACCGCCATTTGGCACACTTTGCGCAAACTCACTTTCACTGGTAAAGATGGGGCTGACCCAATAGATATTAACTGGGTCACCTTGCTGGAGAGGCAATGTAAGGCTATCAGCGTCAGCATACAGCGCGGACGAAAGAATATAGCCTTCGTAGCCTTGAGGGGCGACTGACGACGCTAATGTATGCCCTTCCCCAAACCACGTTAATTTACGCCAAGGGACATGAGCAAATCCGGCTAAAGCACTGGCCATTTGAATTGCATTGTCTTCAGTCATATATTGACCATCGATCGCGATAGCCATTTCCAAGCGGCGGTATTTAGCCGCATCGTCATTAAAGAGAATTTCGACCCAGGGTTGCGGGCGAATACTGACCCCTAAGGTCAAGAAGTAATATATGCCGTCTTTCTCATGCTGCGAAATTGCCATCGGCGGCCACGTATCTTGGTCGATAGCATAATATTTTAATGACGGGCCAAAGTGCTGTTCGTAGCTTTGAATATATTCGGCCTGTAATGCTGGCCACGGATTCCCTTCTTCCTGTTGCCAAGTTCGCCAAAATTGGCGCGTATTTTGTGCATTAGCATATTGAGTATTGGTTGAAGCTGAGCCAAGCGGCATCGTCAACGGATTATCTTTAATACAACTGGCAGAATAACAAATGGAGTGATCAATATATAAACTCCAACCAGGGATAATCGCTAACAATTGCCCTTGATACCACAAAGCAGCACCATCATCACTTTCTGACCAGACGACCGTAATATATTGGGCATCCAACTGTTCCTCACCAGCAACATTACGGCAGAATTCGGCGGCTAATCGGGGGGCAAGCCCTTGTTCAAGAGCCGCATTATCTGCCGATTGTGGTGCTGCAACCAAATTCCGTACCCAGCAGGCACGAACAGGAAAACGCTCTTCAAATGCCTCCTGCGGATAAATATAAAAGTAAACGACCCGCTGGTCTTGCTGCACCACGGCGACTAATGTTTGGTTTTCATTACTGACTTCAGCCAGTACTTCAGATTCTTTCATATCGCCTCAACAGTATCGGCAAAGGATTTCAGGCAAAACATCTTGCATGCCTGCCGTAACATCAGTCTATTAGCGTTATGCTGATATTCTTAAGCTAACAACTTGGTATTGATAATGTAAAACATGTGGATGATATCAACATGACATACTAAAAATCGACAGGTAGTGTAAAACACCCTACTCCTATAAATCATCAGCAAAAGTCTCAAAAAACGGCTGCTTAAGATGAATAATTTATAAAGATAACTTATCGCATTAATTCAATATGTTACTAACAAATTCAGTGATAATGATAGGCTATTATTGAGAGATCTATCGCCAATCGGTGATAGTTTATAAGCATGATTCACGCTAAAATAGCGATAATATTTTCGTAGCACCGAAGGTTCATATGGCATATATACCTAAGAATTATACCCGTCTGGAAAGTGGTTATCGGGAGAAAGCATTAAAGATTTACCCATGGGTCTGTGGTAGATGTTCACGCGAGTTTGTTTATTCCAACCTACGAGAACTGACGGTTCATCATATTGATCATGACCACAGCAATAATCCAGAAGATGGCAGTAATTGGGAGATGTTGTGCCTGTTTTGCCATGATCATGAACACTCTAAATACACCGAAGCGGATCAATATGGCTCAACCGTGATTGCGGGTGACGATGCTCAAAATGATCAGGGCGTGGCAACTCATAATCCATTCGCTAATCTAAAGTCCATGATGAAGAAGTAAATCAATCTGGTCGCTTACCTGAGAGCGGCCAGATGCTTTATCGCGTTCAAGTGACTAAAATCCCAATAATTGCCGATATGAGCGATGTTCTTGTTTTTCTGGCAATAATCCCAATTTATTCGCTAACTGCCAGCATTCTATCTCTAACTCACTAGTTGCGGCGGCGTCATCCGTCATAATGGCTATTTCAGCAAAATCACCCAGCCCAATTAAGCTATCGATAGTGACGTGAAATTTACCAACAAAATAAATGCTGCGCCTTTTTTCTAGTATAAAAGCAGGTTGATATCCTAATGTTCCTAACATGCTTTTTACTTTGTCGATATCTTCAATATTGCAGGCTTCACAACGCTCGGTTCCCGGTCCTTTAACTATCCATAACCGAATGCCTGATGGGTTCATCTCTCGCAGCACCATGCTGATCTTTTGATTGGCTAAATCCTCGCCATTGGCTTCCAGATAGATGTCTTTTTCATGATTATCCAATGTAAAAGGTATGGCTTCATGTTGCTTCAATTGTTCATGCAACTGTGCAATATCCGATAACCTAAACTTAAGCTCAACTTCAAATTGACCAACAAAATGCTCGCTCATCCTATGTCCTACTAATCCATGTAAAAATTGGGCTCGATCATATACTTTATCGTCAGATGAATCACAATCATGATCGCGATAACGAATAGTTTTCTCGACATTTATTATTCGGATATTTCTTACTTCAACTCATTAATATTCATAATATTTTTTCATGAATAGTCACGGGATAAAATGCAACTCAAACGCAAATAATGTGACATACATCACAAAAGATAGGTTTTAACAGGAAAGCCTTCTCTCCCTCATGTTTACTTCATAGCTCTAGTTTGACTGTTTCATAGGGATCTGAACTCGGGTGTCATGCTCGATGAGATAAAAAGTCAATTCAATGACGGGAAGCGGCACGAATGAATCAATCCAATGATGATAAAACGCAAATCTTGCTAAATAAATTGCAGCAGATTGTGGGCGCTCGTGGCCTACTCACTGGCGAGCGGCAAACCGAGCGATATCGTACAGGTTTTCGATCGGGCGGCGGCGCAGCGCTTGCGGTGGTCTTCCCTTCAACGTTATTGCAACAATGGCAATTGCTACAAGCCTGTGTCGCGGCCGATACCATTGTCATCATGCAGGCGGCCAATACCGGACTCACAGAGGGGTCTACTCCTAGCGGCCATGATTACGACAGACCGATTGTGATACTGAGTACTTTGCGCCTCAATAAGATTCAGTTGTTGAATGATGGCAAACAAATCATTGGCTTCCCTGGCAGTACCTTAAATCAGTTAGAAAAAATGCTGAAACCTTATGATCGTGAACCCCATTCCGTTATTGGTTCCTCATGTATTGGTGCTTCAGTCGTGGGCGGTATTTGTAATAATTCGGGCGGATCCTTGGTTCAACGCGGGCCTGCCTACACTGAAATGGCACTGTATGCACAAATTGATGCTCAAGGTGAATTGCAGTTAATAAATCATTTAGGCATTAATTTAGGCAACACTCCGGAAGAGATTTTACGACGCTTAGAACAGGGTAATTATCAAGCCAGTGATGTTGAGCAAGGTGGGCAACAAGCCTCAGACCACGAATATGCCACTCGAGTAAGAGATATTGATGCTCCCACGCCGTCTCGCTTTAATGCCGATCCGAGGCGTTTATTTGAGGCTTCAGGCTGCGCAGGTAAATTAGCGGTATTTGCCGTACGCTTGGATACCTTTCCCTGCGAGAAAAAGCAGCAAGTTTTTTATATTGGCACCAATCAAACTCAAGTATTGACTGAGTTGCGCCGCGCTATTTTACGTGATTTTAAGCATTTACCGATCGCCGGTGAATATATGCACCGCGATATTTTTGATATCGCCGAGATTTACGGGAAAGATACTTTTGTGATGATTAATAGTATGGGCACTAATAACATGCCTCGTTTCTTCACATTGAAAGGCAAGATTGATGCTCGTCTTAACAAAGTCCCTTTTCTAATCGATCATTTATCTGATCGGGTAATGCAAGGTTTTAGCCGAATACTGCCTAATCATTTGCCGAAACGCCTTAAAATGTATCGGAATAAATATGAGCATCATTTATTACTTAAAATGTCAGGAGAAGGTATTGCTGAGGCGCAGCAATTTTTGAAAGATTTCTTTGCGACGGCGGAAGGGAACTTTATAACCTGTACTGCGGATGAAGGTAAAAAAGCCTTTTTACACCGCTTTGCCGCCGCAGGTGCAGCGGTACGCTATCACGCCATGCATGCCGACAAAGTAGAGGATATTCTGCCGTTAGACATTGCCCTACCAAGAAATGAAGAAAATTGGTTTGAAACTCTGCCACCCGAAATAGATCAATGTTTGGTCGCCAAACTCTATTACGGCCATTTTTTGTGCCACGTTTTCCATCAAGATTATATTGTGAAGAAAGGCGTGGATACCCAAGCGTTAAAACAAAAAATGCTGGCACTATTGAACGATAAAGGGGCAGAGTATCCAGCAGAACACAATGTCGGGCATCTTTATTTCGCCAAACCGGCATTGAAAGCGTTTTATCGGCAGATAGACCCAACGAATAGTTTTAATCCTGGGATAGGTAAAACGTCAAAACTTAAGTTCTGGCAGGAATAATAATATTACTGAAGTGATAGGCTCGCCACCGACAGAATTTGCAGGCTTAGCTGCAAATTCTGTCGCAGATATTCATCCGATTTTATTCTGAAACCTGAGCGATACGTGCCTGCGTATCTTTTTGCAGACGATAACTTTTCGCCGCGCCTGGAATTGGCGTCGCTTTACCGGTTTCCATCCAACTGCGTAGACGGTTTGCATCGGCAAAATGGGTATATTTACCAAAAGCATCTAATACCACTAGCGCAACAGGACGATTACCAATCACGGTACGCATCGCCAAGCAATGCCCTGCCTGATTAGTGAAACCAGTTTTGGTCAATTGAATATTCCACTTATCGTTATAAACCAAATGGTTAGTATTACGGAACGGAATCGTATAGTTAGGATCGCGGAACGTCGCCATTTTCTCTGTCGTGGTACTCAGTTGCCCAATCAGCGGGTACTGCTTAGTCGCGATTAGCAGCTTGGTCAGGTCACGGGCTGTCGAGACATTATCAATCGACAGACCTGTTGGTTCGACATAGCGCGTTTTTGTCATCCCCAATGCTTTAGCTTTGGCATTCATTGCCTTAATAAAGGCGTTATATCCGCCTGGGTAGTGATGCGCCAAACTAGCCGCTGCGCGGTTTTCTGAAGACATCAGCGCCAGCAGTAGCATATCTTTACGGCTAATTTCACTGTTGACACGGACCCGCGAGAATACACCTTTCATTTCTTTAGTTTGATGAATATCGACGGAGATAATCTCATCTAGCGGTAATTTTGCATCCAATACCACCATCGCGGTCATCAGCTTAGTAATCGAAGCAATGGGTACAACGTGATCTGCATTGTTGGCGTAAACAACTTTATTGGTTTGTAAATCAACCACCATTGCACTCCCTGATGCTAATTCCAGCGGAGACGTCCCTTTTATTTCAGCCGCTCCCCCCTTGGCGAAAACCAAAGGTGCGACACTAAAACCAGTGGATAAAAGCAATAAACTTAATAGTGCAGAACGGATTTTCACATGCATGTTCGTCAGCTTAAATAGGTTGTTGGGAGTGATGGTTGTTGGGAGTGATGATAGTTGTTCCGCCGCATTATAAATTACAGTAATGCACTGCGCATCAGTCATTACTTAAATGATTGTTACAAAGATTAAAAACTGGCTAATTGCCGCTCACCGGTAAACATATTGAGTGAATTCATATCGGCGACGTGCATTAAGCATCAGTCCTAAAAACCTATACAGATACTCAATAATAGTAAAAAATCACCAACTCGCTACATTATTAACCTATAATTAGCGGCATAATTTTTATTAAATCAGATTGATAGGTATTAATATGGGTACAACAATCGTTGGAATTATTTTCGGTGTATTTTTGATAGCCGCAGGGTTAGCTGATATTCATGATGAGAATCTTGCATCATTAACATTTTGGGTTGATGCGTTGCTGATTTTTGTTGGTGCGATATTCCTACTCGGGGTCGCTAAATTTATTGGCCGCAAAAAGAAGTAATCATAACGTATTGATAACTAAAGGCGTAAAACACGCCTTTATACTCTTTAGCATTCAACCTATTCTTCATCAACATAGACAGCGATTTGTTGAATAGCCAGCGCGATATCTTTTGAGGTTTTTAACGCACGTATTTGGCTGAATAAATCTGTTGCTTCAGTATATTCCTTACGCAGATAACCCAACCACTGTTTGATACGCGCAACATGGTACAAACCTGTATCGCCCTGTTTTTCCAACTGCACATATTTCTTCAGGAGTTTGACCACTTCCGACCATGGCACACGCGGTTCGTTATATTTCACCACACGGCTGAGATTTGGCACATTCAGCGCGCCACGCCCTAGCATCACGGCATCACAGCCAGTCATATTCATGCACGCTTGCGCGCTCTGATAATCCCAGATTTCACCGTTGGCGATCACTGGTATTGTTAGACGCTGGCGAATTTCACCGATTGCCTGCCAGTTAATGCGCTCGGCCTGATAGCCATCTTCTTTCGTGCGGCCATGCACCGCGAGCTCAGTTGCACCGGCCTGCTGCACAGCATCAGCGATTTCAAACTGGCGATCACTAGAATCCCAGCCTAAACGTATTTTTACCGTGACCGGCAGGTGAGCAGGTACAGCTTCACGCATTGCTTTAGCGCCCTGATAAATCAGCTCAGGATCTTTGAGCAATGTGGCCCCACCGCCACTCCCATTGACGAGCTTTGAAGGGCAACCACAATTGAGATCGACACCATATGAGCCCAGTTCTATCGCACGGGCAGCATTTTCTGCCAACCACTGTGGGTATTGGCCTAACAGTTGAATCCGCACTAAGGTGCCTGACTGAGTTCGACTTTGATTGTGCAATTCAGGGCATAGGCGATAGAAGGACTTTGCAGGCAATAGCTGATCGACCACCCTGAGAAACTCGGTGATACAAAGATCATAGTCATTCACTTCGCTGAGTAATTCGCGTACCAGTGAATCTAATACACCTTCCATCGGTGCCAGTATTACCCGCATGCTACTTATCCCGCCTCATTTATCATCCACGTCATCAGGTTCATCGATGCTTGGCTGTCCCCAGCCACTCGCCAGTGTCAATACAACCAATATCGCCATCAAAAAGACCGGCAATCATACGGGGGAATAGCCGCGTTAAACAAGAGATTCCCCCTTGTACCGATAAAACAGGTGAAAAAAAACCGCTCCAGAGAAGCGGTTTCAGACTGCTGACAAACACCGATGATTCGATCTAGAACGGTGAGGACAGGCAGAAGAGTAAAGCGTCCGCGCCATCAGGGATGATTTTACGGCGTCTTTACGATCTGCTTGTCCTCTCCACCATCGGCACGTTGTCAGCTATCTCGGTTTCATAAGCAAATAGCCTTTACAGCTTATTCGCCTGGATTACGGCTGCGCCCGCGAGAAGACGGACCTGCTGGACGACGTTGACCATCTGCTTGGCTACGTGGGCGGCTGTTACGGCTATCGCCTCGACCTGCTGCACCACCGCCATTTTGTGAACGCCCTGCATTGCTGCCACGGCCCATACCTGGACGTTGTGCGCCACGGCCTTGGCGACCATTTTGAATCGGATCCGCTTTAATGCTTGGGTCCGGTTCATAGCCTTCCAACGCAATACGCGGAATTTCACGCTTCAACAAACGCTCAATATCACGCAGCAGTTTATGCTCATCAACGCAAACCAGTGAAATCGCTTCACCTGTGCGTTCTGCACGGCCAGTACGACCAATGCGGTGGACGTAATCTTCAGGCACATTTGGCAACTCATAGTTAACCACATGCGGCAGCTGATCGATATCTAGGCCACGAGCCGCGATATCCGTCGCCACCAATACGCGAATTTTACCGTCTTTAAAATCAGCTAATGCACGAGTACGCGCGCCCTGACTCTTGTTACCGTGAATGGCAGCCGCGGTAATACCGTCTTTATTTAGCTGTTCAGCCAAATGGTTCGCACCGTGTTTAGTGCGGGTAAACACTAACACTTGCTGCCAATCACCTTCGCCGATCATCTGAGACAACAATTCGCGTTTGCGATTTTTATCGACAAAATGAACGCTTTGAGCGATTTGTTCCGAAGCAGTATTGCGACGAGCGACTTCAACCGATGCCGGATTATGCAACAGCTTGCTGGCCAAACCTTTAATCTCATCCGAGAACGTCGCGGAGAACAGCAGGTTCTGGCGCTTAGCAGGCAGTTTCGCCAACACGCGGCGGATATCGTGAATAAAGCCCATATCCAGCATGCGGTCAGCTTCGTCCAACACCAAAATCTCAATCTTGGAGAGGTCAACGGCGTTCTGATGTTCCAGATCCAGTAAACGACCTGGGGTCGCGACCAAAATATCGACGCCACCGCGTAATTTCATCATCTGTGGATTGATGCTAACGCCACCAAATACCACCAGCGAACGCAACTTCAAATATTTACTGTAACTCTGTACGTTTTCATCAATCTGCGCGGCCAGTTCACGGGTCGGCGTTAGAATCAACGCGCGCACTGGACGACGGCCTTTAATCGGCGCTTGGTTCTGGCTAAGCAACTGCAACAACGGCAAGGTAAAACCGGCCGTTTTGCCCGTACCAGTTTGTGCACTGGCCATTAAATCACGGCCTGCCAATACAACAGGGATTGCCTGACTTTGAATCGGTGTCGGCACAAGGTAGCCCTGCTCTTCAACAGCGCGCAGGATATCGGCATTTAAGCCGAGAGAATCAAATGACATATTACGAGAAGCTCCAGACCTTCCCAATCCCAACGATATCGTCAGGTGCAGTTTCAAGGGAAGATTATCAGACGAGGCATGAATTGAGGCATTACCACGAGGATTGGCACAAACTGCAGTGCACCATTGCGGCGGATTATAACAGATGTTTAGCAAGAAAAGGGATTTTTACGTTTTTATTCGATTTTTTATGGCGAAAAACATGAAAAAAATTGATTAATTTCTCTCCTGTCATCCAACCCAGCTCACAAAAATAGGGCTTATTTGCCCCATCACTTTACAGATCCACCACAGGCGCCTAAAGTTAATCATACGATTGATTTATTATTTAGCTATCTATTAAAATCGGCATAAATGAAGTTAATGCAAACTCTGTTGACCGAATAGGAAGCTCATGCCCCATTCCAACCCTCATAGCTCAACAACATCAGCCCCGGTCACTAGCCGAGGTGAACTTGCGCGTCAGCAACTGATTCAGGCAGCGACCGAACTCTTCGGGGAGTTGGGGTTAAAAGGCGCGACCACCCGAGATATTGCGCAGCGTGCGGGCCAAAATATTGCGGCCATTACTTACTATTTCAACTCCAAAGAGGGGTTGTATTTGGCAGTCGCTCAGCAAATTGCTGACTTTATCCAGCAAGCGTTTTCACCCTTGGCGCAAGAAATTAACCATTTCCTCCAGCAACCCCTTCATGCCCAAACGGCCGAACAACAGTTGCACTACATTCGCCGTGGCTTACTGGAATTCAGTCATTTGATGACCCAGCCAGAAACCCTGAACATGAGCAAAATCATGGCGCGTGAGCAGCTCTCGCCCACCGATGCCTATCCGCTGATTCACGCCCAAGCGATTGCACCTTTGCATCAAAAGTTGAATGTGCTACTGGCCGCGTTTATTGGCGCGGATGCCAGCGCGACAAAAACGATTCTTCATACCCACGCATTGATTGGCGAGGTTCTGGCTTTTCGAATGGGGCGCGAGACGATTCGCCGACAAGCCGGTTGGCTAGACATTGGTCAGGCCGAAAGTGAAATGATCAATGAAGTGCTAGTTGAGCATATTGATCTGCTTCTCTACGGACTACGCGCCAAGTTTCAGCGTGAGATGTGAAATAAGAAATTAGAAAGACGAAATACGAGCCATCTCCATAAAGATCATGACTGTGGTGATACATACCAGTAACAGATAGGGAGCATTATGAATCGCAAAAAGATTGTAGTGGCCGTCGTTATTGTCGCGCTGTTGGCGGCGATAGGTTATGGATGGAGCTATTACCGGCAGCAGCACGACTCGACATTGACGCTATACGGTAATGTGGATATCCGCACGGTCAATCTAGGCTTCCGAGTCGGTGGACGCTTGGCATCATTAGCGGTCGATGAAGGAGATGATATCAAGCCGGGGCAACTGCTCGGTAAACTGGATGATGGCCCTTATATCAATGCGCTCAAACAGGCGCAGGCCAATGTGCAAAGTGCGCAAGCACAGCTCGCACTACTGAAAGCGGGATACCGAGATGAAGAGATAGCACAGGTCAAATCAGAGGTTTCCCAACGTGAAGCCGCATTTAGTTATGCCGATAGCTTCCTCAAACGGCAGCAAGGATTATGGGCTAGCAAGGCGACCTCGGCTAACGAACTGGAAAATGCCCGTACCGCGCGTAATCAAGCACAGGCCAATCTGCAAGCATCTAAAGATAAGCTCGCGCAATATTTAAGTGGTAACCGTCCGCAAGAAATCGCGCAGGCAGAGGCAAATCTGGCCCAAGCGGAAGCAGAACTCGCCCAAGCCCAGCTTAATCTGCAAGACGCGACGCTCCTTTCGCCCTCAAGTGGAACGGTGCTCACTCGCGCCGTGGAACCGGGCACCATCTTATCCGCCAGCAATACCGTCTTTACCCTTTCATTGACAGATCCGGTTTGGGTACGGGCTTATGTCAGTGAGCGCAATTTAGATAAGGCCATCCCGGGTACACAAGTTGAAGTTTTCACCGATGGCAGGCCTAACAAGCCTTATCACGGCAAAATTGGTTTTGTGTCACCGACCGCCGAATTTACGCCTAAGAGTGTTGAGACGCCGGACTTGCGGACCGATTTAGTTTATCGCTTGAGAATCATCATCACAGATGCTGATGAATCACTGCGACAAGGCATGCCGGTTACCGTTCGTTTTGCCCAACCTTAAGGCGGCCAACGTTATGAATGGAATCCAGCATCTCATTACTCTGGATGGCGTTGAGAAACGCTTCCCTGAACTGGATCACCCCGCTGTCGCCAGCCTGACGACCGAGATCCGCAGTGGTGCCGTGACCGGCTTAGTGGGGCCGGATGGCGCCGGTAAAACCACGTTGCTACGGATGTTGGCTGGGTTACTCAAACCCAGCCAAGGCAAAATAGAGGTCGTCGGTCTTGATCCGCTGGAAAACGATCGCCAGCTTCATTCCATCCTCGGATATATGCCACAAAAGTTTGGTTTATATGAAGATCTGACGGTGATGGAGAATTTGACGCTGTATGCCGATCTACGTGGCGTCATCGGTGAAGAGCGCCGCCAGACCTTTGAGCGCCTGCTGACGTTTACCGATTTGACCCGCTTTACCGAACGCTTAGCAGGGAAACTGTCTGGCGGGATGAAACAAAAACTGGGCTTGGCTTGTACCTTGGTCGGCCAACCCAAAGTGCTATTACTTGATGAGCCCGGTGTCGGGGTTGACCCTATCTCACGCCGCGAGTTATGGCGCATGGTGCATGAGTTGGCGAACGATGGCATGCTCATTTTGTGGAGCACTTCCTATCTTGATGAAGCTGAGCAATGCCGTGAAGTGTTGCTATTGAATGAAGGTAAGTTGCTGTACAGCGGTGCGCCGCAAGATCTCACCCAGCGCATGAGTGGACGCACGATTCTGGTTGCCGCCCAAAGTGGCGCGCACCGCAAACTGTTACAGCATGCCCTGACATTACCGCAGGTCAGTGACGGGGTTATTCAGGGAAAATATGTCCGGCTCATCCTGAAACAAGATGTTGACCACAGCCAAATATTACCCCTGCTCAATCAGCCCAACGCAGAAATCATCGAAGCGGAACCGCGCTTTGAAGATGCTTTTATTGATTTGTTGGGCGGCGGCCCTGCCAGTGAATCCGCGTTAGCGAAAATCATGCCTAAAGTCGCTGGTAGTCATGAAGATACGGTGATTGAAGCGCAAGAGTTAACGAAAAAATTTGGTGATTTTGCCGCCACGGACCACGTCAATTTCCAAGTAAAACGCGGCGAGATATTTGGCCTACTGGGACCAAATGGGGCCGGTAAATCCACCACTTTTAAAATGATGTGCGGCTTGTTAGTCCCCAGTTCCGGTAATGCATTGGTTTTGGGGATGGATCTGAAAACCAGCTCCGGCAAAGCGAGGCAGCATTTAGGCTATATGGCGCAGAAATTCTCGCTGTATGGCAATTTAACGGTTGAACAAAACCTGAAGTTTTTCTCTGGCGTTTATGGTCTGCGGGGTAAAACGCAGCGTGACAAAATCGCCGATATGACCTCAGCATTTAATTTCACGCCGATCCTCAAGCAGACACCTGATTCATTACCACTCGGTTTTAAACAGCGGCTAGCACTGGCCTGTGCTTTGATGCATGAACCCGATATTTTATTTCTTGATGAGCCAACCTCTGGCGTCGACCCGCTAACCCGCCGTGAGTTCTGGCTACATATCAATGGCATGGTCGATAAAGGCGTCACGGTGATGGTGACCACACACTTTATGGATGAAGCCGAATACTGCGACCGTATCGGCTTGGTTTATCGTGGCAAGATTATTGCTGCTGGCACACCGGATGAACTCAAACAGCAAGTCGCCACTGATGAAATGCTCAACCCCTCCATGGAAGAAGCCTTTATCGGGTTAGTTCAGCGCTATGACCAGCAACATGATAAGGGGCAACAGTCATGACTGATCCACATGCTATGCCAGCACATCCTACGCCAGTAAATGAGGACGAAACTTATCAGGACACCGGTTTTTCTTGGCGTCGCCTACGGGCTTTATGCCGTAAAGAGACACGGCAGATTCTGCGTGATCCAAGCAGCGGCTTGATAGCCTTCGTCATCCCCTTGTTGCTGCTGTTTATTTTTGGCTACGGCATCAATCTGGATTCCAGCAAGCTACATGTTGGTATTCTTATGGAGCAACAGAGTAAACCTGCGCAAGATTTGGCGAACGCGTTTGCCAGTTCGCCCTATATCATGCCGCAAATCAGTGATAATCGTCAGGCGCTGATTCAAGCCATGCAAGCAGGCAAAATTCGTGGCTTAATCGTTATTCCGAATGATTTCGCCGAACAACTTGCTCGACCAGAAAGCAAAGCCCCGATTCAGGTGATTACGGATGGCAGTGAGCCGAATACCGCCAACTTTGTGCAAGGTTACGCGCAAGGCGTCTGGCAAATCTGGCAACAGCAACAGGCGCAAAATCTGGGGCAAAAAAATGACCCGCTGATTGAAGTGCAGGTGCGCTATTGGTTTAACCCCGCCGCCATCAGCCGGCACTTTATTATTCCCGGTGCGATAACCATTATTATGACGGTGATTGGTGCCATTCTGACGTCGCTGGTCATCGCCCGTGAATGGGAGCGCGGCACCATGGAGGCCTTGCTGTCGACGCAGGTGACACGCAGTGAGTTATTGCTCTCGAAGCTGATCCCTTATTACGTCCTCGGCATGGTGGCCATGACACTCTGTATGGTGGTGGCGGTGTTTGTTCTGGGCGTCCCCTTCCGTGGATCGCTGTGGATACTGTTCATCATGACCAGCCTCTTCTTAGCCAGCACGCTGGGGATGGGGCTATTAATTTCGACCATCACGCGAAATCAATTCAATGCCGCGATGGTGGCATTAAACGCCGCCTTTTTACCTGCGGTAATGCTCTCGGGCTTTATTTTCCAAATTGATAGCATGCCCGCCATCGTACGTGCCGTGACCTATATCATTCCTGCCCGCTACTTTGTCAGCAGCTTACAAACGCTGTTCCTCGCAGGGAATATTGGCACCGTATTAGTGGTTAATTTGTTATTCCTGGTGGCTTCCGCCGCGGTATTTATCGGCCTCACGGCATGGAAAACACAGCGCAGATTAGATTGACCCCGATGAGATTAACCCAAGGAAGCAAACTATGTTTCATCGTCTCTACACATTGATTATCAAAGAGTTGCAGTCGCTACTCCGCGAACCGCAAACCCGTGCGATATTAATCATGCCCGTTATTTTGCAGGTGATTTTATTCCCCTTTGCCGCGACCTTAGAAGTGACGAACGCCACTATCGCCATTTACAGCGAGGACAGCGGCAAAGCCTCTGTTGAGCTCACCCAGCGTTTTGCGAAAGCAGAAGCGTTTTCTCATGTGCTATTGCTGCATAGCCCTCATGAGATCCAACCGGTGATTGATAACCAGAAAGCGCTGCTGCTGATCCGTTTTCCAGAACAATTCAGTGCCGATTTGGCTAACGGTAAAACCACTCAGCTCCAGTTAGTGCTGGATGGCCGCAACTCTAACAGCGCCCAGATTGCCGCGAACTACATTCAGCAAATTGTGCAAAATTACCAATTAGAGTTAACTCAAGGCCAAGTTAAGCCCAATAACAGCGAGTTAGTCATTCGAAATTGGTATAACCCCAATTTGGACTATAAATGGTTTGTGGTGCCATCATTGATCGCGATGATCACGACCATTGGTGTGTTGATTGTGACCTCACTTTCCGTGGCGCGGGAGCGCGAGCAAGGCACATTGGAGCAATTACTGGTTTCCCCGCTGACCACTTGGCAGATTTTTATCGGCAAAGCGGTTCCAGCGTTGATTGTAGCCACCTTCCAAGCCAGTATCGTGTTGTTTATCGGTATCTTTTTCTATCAGATTCCGTTTGCCGGTTCGTTAGCCCTGTTTTACGGCACTATGCTGCTCTATGGTTTGTCGCTAGTGGGGTTTGGGTTGTTGATTTCGTCATTATGCTCTACGCAACAACAGGCGTTTATCGGGGTATTTGTGTTTATGATGCCCGCGATTTTGCTATCCGGCTATGTTTCACCGGTCGAGAACATGCCGGTCTGGTTGCAAAATATCACTTGGATCAACCCTATTCGCCACTTTACGGATATCACCAAACAGATTTACCTCAAGGATGCGAGCTTCGATATTATTTGGCACAGTTTATGGCCGCTGTTGGTGATTACCGCCACAACGGGGAGTGTGGCGTATGGGATGTTTAGGCGGAAAATAGCTTAAGCGGAAATCATATTCAGGCGGGCAATACGGCATCAAGCCGACAACGTTGCTCCGCCATCCACCACAATATCTTGTAGGGTAATATGGCTCGCCAAATCGGAGGCCAGAAACGCTACGGTGTTGGCTATTTCCGATGGCGTCGCAATTTTCCCCAGTGGAATTCCCAACTTATATTGTTGCGGAAAACCGGCAATGGTCTGCTGCTGCGCGTCTTCACTGTGCCACATACTGCGTTGCATCGGGGTATCGGTAGAACCCGGTGAGACCACATTGCAGCGCACGCCGTAAGCTGCCAACTCCAATCCAACACAATGGCTAAAGCTGGTTAATGCAGCTTTAGACGCGCAATAAGCTGACATTTGCATTCGCGGCACATGGGCCGCATTGGAGCTAATGGTGACCACTGCACCAAAACGCTGCTGCTTAAATTGTGGGATTAATTGACGCAGAAGGTAAAACGCGCCGGAAACATTCACATCAAAGCATTGTTTCCAATCTTCCAAACTGAGTTCCTCCGTGTCGGCCATACGCAGAATGCCAGCACCATTCACCAAAACATCAATACGCGGAACTTGGCGCAATAAACGCTGACACACCCCTTCCACTTGCTGTGGATGGCTGATATCGAGAAATTCGGTCGCGAAGGGATAGTCTCGCGTAGCCGAAGTATTATCAGTTGAAAATGCCTTATCCAGCCCCACCACATCAGCGCCCAATGCCGCCAATTGACAGGCAACCTGATAGCCAATTCCCTGCCCAGCACCGGTGACCCAAACTTGTTTACCGGTAAAATCCATCTGCATAGCTGCCATTATTCTGCTCCTGCCAAAGCCGAACGGTCAGTCTGATTGGCTAGCTGTTGCTCCAGCAGTATCCACCAATTATTGAGGCTGGGACTCTTCGCTAAATCAACAAAGTTCAGCTCAATGCCTTGCTGACGCCACTGGGTTGCCAGTGCCATGATATGCACCGAGCTCAGGCCATAATTGATCAGATTTTCGTTCTCATCGAAATCTTCGGCACTTTCATCAACCAGAGCCAATAATTGCTGTTTAAGCTCATCTTTGCTGAAATTTGCTGTATTTCCGTTCGTCACAATTTCCTCGGTAAAAATGACGCGTCCACTCCGCGTTGCCACATACTTAAGTGCCATCAAATGCTCATCCAACGAGAAATCGGCAATGGCATCAGCAACCATAAACGGCTGAATGTCTTGCATAAAAGCATCTGTTGCTGTGGTCAAACACCCGATGTGCCCATAAATACCGCAGATCACCAGTTGATCGCGGCCCTTATCCGTCATGATTTGGCGTAAAGGCGAACGGTAAAATGCGCTGTATCGCCATTTGACCAAGACTTCATCTTCCGCATCCGGAGTCAGTTCTGATACCACTCGCTGTTTGGCTGGATGATTATTTAAACCTGCGCCCCACATATCATTAAGCAGCGCCCTATCTTCTGCACTTTGATGATTAGGTTGCGCGGTGTAGATAACCGGCACGCCCTGCTGTTTGCAGTACTGTCGTAGGGCGGCGATATTGGCGATAACCTGCTGTATCAAGGGGTTATCTTCACCATAAAAACTGACGAAATAGTCCTGCATATCATGGATCAGCAATACCGCACGCGCCGGATTAAACTGCCAATTCACTTTATTCGCGGGAAATTGCCCAAGTTTGGGGAGGTCGTAAGCAGAAAGAACAGGGATAGCCATGATAAAATCCTTATTTGCTAAGCGTACTGAGGCGGTCTTGTATATCCTGACGTAACCGCTTTTTATCTATTTTGCCGACTGGCGTAACCGGTAAATGGGTCACCATTTCAAAACGATCGGGTAATTTGAAGTCAGCCACCCCTTGCTCACGCAGATATTTACGTAAAGTGACTGGCCGCAAACTGGCGTCATTACTCACAATAAAGGCGCAGCTTTTCTCCCCCATTATCTCGTCGGGCATTGAGACCAACGCCGCATGAATAATGTTGTCATGGGACACCAGCAGGTTTTCAATCTCTTCTGCGGCGATCTTTTCCCCGCCACGATTAATCTGATCTTTTTCCCGCCCAACGACGCGTAAATAGCCCTCTTCGGTCATCTGGACCAAATCACCGGAATGGTAAAAACCTTCATTATCAAAGGTATTGGCATTATGCGTTGGGCTGCGGTAATAGCCGCGGAAGGTATAAGGGCCACGGGTTACCAGCGCACCAACTTCCCCCTGCGCGACGGGAACCCCGTCACTATCAACCACCTTGATTTCATCGTCTTCGCTGATGGGTCGCCCTTGAGTGGTAAACACCAAATGGTCACTGTCATCAAAGCGGGTGTAATTCACCAGTCCTTCCGCCATACCCAATACCTGCTGCAATTGACAGCCCAATACCTGCGGTATACGTCGCGCCAGAGATTCACTGAGTTTCGCGCCACCGACTTGTAATACCTGCAAACTGGTCAGGTCATCAGCAAAATGTTCCGCGGCTTGTAACCATAGGGCTACTGCGGGGGGAACTAAGGAAGTCAATGTGATCTGATGGCGCTTAATGAGTGGGAAACAGCTCATGGCACTGGGATCGGGTGCCAGCACGACGCAGCCGCCAGCGTAAAAGACGCCTAATGCCCCCGGTGAACTTAGCGGGTAATTATGGGCGGCGGGTAAGGCACATAAGTAGCGCGTGTGTTCGTCAAGCTGACAGATCTCCGCACTGGCACGCACACTGTAGTAATAGTCATTGTGGGTACGGGGGATCAGTTTTGGCATACCGGTGCTGCCGCCGGAGAGTTGAAAAAAGGCGACTTCATCGGCGGCAGAAGGATGAAATTCCTCGGTTTGATTGCCTAGGTCACCCTCCAACTCTGATCCATAGAGCACCGCTTCCAGCAATGGAGCATAATCCGTCTCTCCCGCCACCAGCACCACGTCCAACATCGGCACTCTTTGCTGCAATTGGGCGCAATAACGGCCATCAGCAAACAGGTTGTGACCGGCATGGGCGATCAATAAACGTGGTTGAATCTGTTCAATATAGGCATTTAATTCCAGCCGGTTATGGCTAAATAATGCATTGACTGGCGCGACACCGATTTTTAATAGTGCGAAATAAACGAGATAGAATTCGGCGCAATTAGGGAGTTGGACCAATGCCGTATCACCGCAACCCAAGCCCTGCCGAGTCAAGTGAATGGCGAGTCGCTGCGCGGCCTGATCAAACTGAAGATAGCTAATATGGCGCTCACCACAAATGATGGCCGTGGCTTCGGGTCGAATCTGACACTGGCGAGATAACATCTCTGTCATCGGCTGATCGGTCCAATAGCCTTTTTCGCGGTAGCGACGTGCAAATTCCTCTGGCCAGCGAGTGAACTCGATGCTCATGGCTGCTCTCCTGAAGGGGTAATTGCCAGCGCATTGAGCATGGTGCCCAATTTGGCTTCGGTTTCTAACCATTCCAATGCCGGTTGTGAGGCGGCAACAATGCCCGCACCGGCAAATAATCGCACTTGAGTGGGATGCAAGGTGGCGCAGCGGATAATGACCGCCCACTCACCATTACCCTGCTCATCACACCAGCCAACAATCCCACTGAATAAGCCGCGATCAAAAGGCTCCAAGTGGTTAATCAGTTGCCGAGCTTTTGCTGTCGGTAAGCCACACAAAGCCGGTGTCGGGTGCAATATATTAGCCAGTTCCAGTACCGACATCGCCGGGTCTTCCAGTTCACCATGGATAGCAGAAGATAAGTGCCATAAAGCCGCCGTGCTAATCAATGAAGGCTGTGAGGGGATATTCAGACTGCGGCAATGGGGTGTCAGTAACCGGCGGATCTCATCAACCACTAAGCGATGCTCATATTGATCTTTTTCTGAATCCAGTAGCGCTTGGCTGATATCCAGATCGTCCTGTTGATTCGCCTGACGTTTTGCCGACCCTGCCAGTGGATTGGTATAAACCTGAGATAAATGCTTACGCACCAATAATTCAGGGCTGGCACCGAGTAAGACTCCTCCATCGGCCAAAGGCACCCTAAAGTGATAGGCAGTGCTGTTTTGCACCAGCAAATGATTCATTACTTGGTCACTATCAAGCGGGCTATCAGTTTCAATTTCTAGAACACGTGACAGAACAACTTTATGAATGGTTCCGCGTTGACAGGCAGAAATAGCCTCAGTCACGGATTGTTTGAATTGATTTTCATCTGGCAAGCTACGCACACAACCCGCGCTGACAGGGCTGCGATTCGCTATTTTTGCCGCATTGACCAACGTTTGTCGGTCACAAACCTGATAATGCTCCGGTACAAATAAGCAGGAGGCGTGACTCACATCAAAAGGTATTGCGCCAACAATGATAGGCTTTTGTTGCCCCGCTTTATGCGCACGTTGGAAAGCCAGTTTTATTGCACTTTGCAGTGAATCATTGCTTCCAGTACGACTTTGCGCGGCTTGATTTATTCGCTCGAAGATACCGCGAGTTTTAATACTCTGGTGTCCTGAGGTGAATAAGAATGTTGAGGGTATGGTTGAAAACGGCGAATTAACGGGCATTTCTTCAGAGCTACCATGTTCGTCAGAGTTGCTGTATCGCACAGAGACCTCCATTGCGATGTAAATACTAATGATAATAATAATGACTATCATTTCCTTTAATGCGTGGTAAATTACGACTAAGTATTCGCATTGTCAATAAATGTAAAAATATTATTATTAACCGTTGCTAATATAAACCCGCTAACTTAGCGCCTACTCACAAGAAGAGAAAACGTCGTTATGTCCCTTGGTATTCAGCATAAAACAGGGTTTTCACGCTTGATTGGCTTTGGTTTTTTGAGCCTTGTTTTGTGCTTATCAGGCTGTAAACCTGCCGAAGAAACAACAGGTGAGTCTACCCCTTCAGCAGCCAGTGAAAGCCCAACTACATGGTCGCGTACAGTGGAAACGGCTAAAGGTTCGGTCACACTGACACATCAGCCAACACGGATTGTCTCTACCAGTATCACCATGACCGGCACCTTGCTGGCGATCAATGCACCAGTGATTGCCACAGGCGTGACCGTACCCGATACCACAGTGGCTGATCATCAAGGATTCTTTACGCAATGGTCAGATGTTGCGCAATCGAGAAAATTGGCACCGATGTACCAGACCGAGCCCAACGCCGAAGCCGTTGCGGGCATGAATCCAGATTTAATTATCATTGCCGCCACTGGCGGTGATTCAGCGCTGAAGTTATATGAGCAATTGTCAGCCATCGCCCCAACGTTAGTGATTAATTACGATGATAAGAGCTGGCAAGAATTAGCCCTTGTATTAGGGCAAGCGACAGGACACGAAAGCGACGCTAAACGAGTGATTGATGAATTCTCCAATCGGCTCAATGAGGTAAGACAGAATATTACTCTGCCGCCGCAACCCATTTCTGCATTCGTCTATCAGGCCGCCAGTAGCACCGCGAATTTATGGACAGAGAATTCAGCGCAGGGGAAATTATTGCAGGAACTGGGCTTTACGCTGGCGGAGATCCCGAATTCAGTGAAGGGCAACACCAGTATGGGGAATCGCAAAGATATCATCCAACTGGGTGGTGAGAAGTTGGCCGAAGGCTTGAATGGCGAAACTATTTTGCTCTTTTCCGGTGACCAACCGGCGATTGATGCACTGAAAAGTAATCAATTTTTAGCCCATATTCCGGCAATTGAACACAATCGAGTTTATGCCGCAGGGTACGATACCTTTCGGTTGGATTATTACAGTGCGAGTAATTTGTTAACCCGAATTGAGGGCATGTTTAAGGCGAAGCCTTAGCGGCGAATGTTGTTTTGGTGGATATTCGGCTAAGTGATCAATTGGGTTGATAAAGTGTCACAACCCAGTTGATCTTCACCGCCTTAACCGTCATCTGGCAAGAAAGCCATCAAATTACTCAACGACCGCCTCATCCTCTTCTGAACCACGCTGATCGCCCGCCATGGTGGCCTCACGCAGTGTCCCACCAAAGAGCGCAATGAGGCTCCCCAGTGCCGCGGCTGCCACGCCAAATGTCAGGGCGCTGAGTGCTGGAGCCATCACTTTCGCTAATACCCCTAGCCCCAATGCCCCGAATGATTCACCCGCGACAAACTGGACATTCCACAGACTGTTCACCCGCCCCAATAACGCATCCGGTGTATGAGTTTGTACCAATGTATATTGCAGCAAGCCGCTAATCGACCCCAGATAGCCGTACATCAACAAGCCCGGTAGCGCCAAATAGACATTATGGGTTAAGCCGAGTGTCCCGATGGCTAAAAAAGCGGCAATCGAGCTGTACATCAGTACCACGCCAGGCCGTCGGACCTGACTGACCCATCCACTGGTAAACGCCCCGATGGTCGCTCCCAATGGCACGATTGAATACATCAAACCAATCTGCGAGGCGCCGACATGATAGGTATTTTCCGCCAGCGCCGGAAACAAAATACGAATGGCGCCAATCATGCTGACCAACGTCCCCAGCAACACCACAGCCCCCACAATTTTGTGGCTAAAGACGAACGAAATCCCGGTGGCAAGCGCCCGCAGCGGGTGCTCATGCTGGCTTATCGCCGGTTTCATGGCAGGTAGTCGCAGCAGCGGTAATAAGGTGAGCATGGTCCCCACCGCAGCAATGCCGTAGTTCCAGCCTAACCCGCCGTACACAATGACCAAGCCCCCGATCGCGGGAGAGATGACCGAGCCAAAACGGACAGTGAGCATGCTTAACCCACCGGCAGCGGCCAAATTCTCGCGCCCAACCAATGACGGTGTTGCCGCCATCAATGCCGTCATCCCCAGCGCCCCGAAGAACCCATCCCACGCGGCTAAGACATACAGTACCCATAAGGAGGGCGTCGCCGAGAATGCATTGAAACTTAAGCCAATAAAGCCTAAACCACAGGTAAAACGCGCAAATAAGATCAGTGTGCGCCGATCAAATCTGTCTGCCAGTACGCCCCCCAGTAGCAGGCCGATAAACATCCCTGCCCCATCCAAGGTGACGGCCAATCCGACTTGTAAGGTTGATCCCGTCATCTGTTGAATCTGTACCGGTACCGCGACCGTGAGCATTCCCAGCCCTAATATCGAAATCAGGCGAGCAAAAAATACTGCGCGAAAGTTGGCGTTATTCTTTAACAAGCTGAAATCTAGAAGAATAGGCGATTTTGCCATGTTCATTTAATCCGTTAATGTGGGTCACCATGACCCACCATGTCTTAAGAGAGTAGATAGATTCGGTTGAAGTTGGCTCGCTGCGAGGGTTTGACCTCGCACCTAGCCAACATCAATCGTCAACATCAGTCGTCAACCATCAACCGCTTGCCACTACTAGGATAACGATCGAATCCCCTTAAACACGCGTTGCAAAATTGGCCCCAACACTTTTAAAGTCTCCGGTGACATCATCGTGATATGGGAACAATCTAGACTGTAAGTTTGCAATTGTTTCGCATAAGGTCGCCAAATTTCTTCTGGCGATTCACCGTCAGGCAAGGTCTGAGTGGCAACAAACAACGTGGTTTCACCCTCATAAATCGGCGTTTTAGCCCCTGATAGCAAACCAACCGCATCGTCGTAGTTGGCTTGAATCTGTGCAAACATCTCGCGTTTCTCTTCTTGCTCGTCACCTGCCGCCGCCATAAATAATGCCCGCTCACGTTCGACTTCTTCGAGTGCCTCAGCCTCAATCGGTGCATTCCAATCCTGAGTTTCCGGTGGATAGGTATCCAACAACCCTAAGAAAGCGACTTCCTCACCCTGTGCTCGCAATTTTACCGCCATGGCCTGCGCCACGGTGCCGCCCAGTGAATAACCCATCAGATGATATGGCCCCTGTGGTTGAACCTGACGTAGCGTTGCCAGATGATGATCACAGAGGCTATCCATATCCTGACAGGTGGCGATTGCCCCATCAGGGCGAGGTGACTGGATCCCTAACACTGGCCAGTTGCCCGGCAAATAGCGGGGTAATAGGCTGAATTGCCAAGCAAAACCCGAGGCCGGATGGAGACAAAATAGCGGATGACCGTGGCCACTTCGCAAGGGTAATACTTCACTGAAGCCCGCTTTTCCGGCAGACATTTCTGATTGCGGCTGACTCAATGCCGCTGCCAATGTTGCCACTGTTGAGGCCACCATCACTTGCCCAACCGCAACCGGTTGTTGCAGCTCACGACGTAAATCCGCCGCCAGTCTCATTGCCAGCAAAGAGTGCCCGCCTAAGGCAAAGAAATCATCGTCAGCATTGACCGACTCAACCCCCAGCAAGTTGGCAAATAACCCCGCGATCACACTTTCCAGACCGGCGTGTGGCGCACGTCCACCGTGACCTGCTTGATTGATTGGAGCGGGTAACGCTTTGCGATCCAGTTTGCCATTGGCGCTCAGCGGAAATGCATTCAGACTGACGATAACTGCCGGCACCATATGCGCGGGCAACTGTTCACTGAGTTGCTGGCGCAAGAGTTCCATGTCGCTATTTTCAGCCCCGTTAGTCGGCACGATATAACCCACTAATTGACGGCTATCGGCACCGGCCAAAGCCCCCTCGACACCGACTAATGTGCGAGCATGAACAACGGCTTGTTGAACCTGAGGCAGTGCCAGCAAAGCAGACTCTATCTCGCCCAATTCAATGCGCTGTCCACGGATCTTCAATTGAAAATCGCTGCGCCCCAGATACTCGACTGAGCCGTCCGGCAGCCAGCGGGCAATATCGCCAGTAAGATACATTCGCTGGCCATGATCGTAAGGATCAGCCACAAAACGGCTGGCCGTGAGATCAGGACGACCATAGTAGCCTTGCGCCAGTTGCACGCCACACAGATACAGATCGCCCGCAACACCAACGGGGACTTGACGCAGCATACTGTCGAGAATTCGCAGTTGGGTATTCCAGACCGGTTTACCAATGGGCACACTGTTGCCCACCACCTGCGCCAGTGCATCGCCATAGGCTGGCTGATAAGTCACATCAACCGCCGCCTCAGTCGGGCCATATAAGTTATGTAATGGCGCAGAGAAAATCGCCTGATAGAGAACCGAGAGCTCGCGTGACAATGCCTCACCACTACAGAATACTCGGCGCAAACTCTGGCAGGGCTTATCTTGCGCAGTCATGGCACTGACAAAAGCCGCCAGCATTGAGGGGACAAAGTGGGCGGTGGTCACCCCATAATCTTCAATCAGGGTGCGTAATGCATCGGGATCACGGTGCGCCTCCGGTGGTGCCATGACCAATCTAGCCCCGGTTATCATCGGCCAGAAGAACTCCCACACCGAAACATCAAAACTGCACGGCGTTTTTTGTAATACCACATCATCACCGCCCAATGGGTACTCATTTTGCATCCACAACAAGCGGTTAACGATGGCACCGTGCGAGATCACCACCCCTTTTGGTCGGCCAGTGGAGCCTGAGGTATAGATGAGATAAGCCGGACTCTCTGGCGCGATCACGACGTCGGGCAATGTCGCCGTCACCTGTAAATCCTGTTGATCGAGCAGCAATAAGGGGGCCTGACCAACAAAGCGCTCTGCCAATGCACTAACGGTAATAATTAACCGTGGCTTGGCATCACCTATCATATAAGCCAGACGGTCCGCAGGATAACCGGTATCTAGCGGTAAATAAGCAGCGCCAGCCGACAAAATAGCCATCAAAGCCAGACTGAGATTGACCGAGCGCGGCAGTGCCACAGCGACCCGATCTCCCGGTTGCACACCTTGTTGGCGTAAAATAGCCGCCAGTGTGTTGACCCGTTGATTAACTTGTTGGTAAGTCAGCGTTTCATCGATATCCAGTAACGCGACCGCTTGCGGGGTGGATTGTGCCTGCTGGTTCATCAAGTCACATAACGTGAGTTTAGGTAGAGCGATGGCGGTGTCATTGACTGACGCTATCAGGGCCTTTTCGTCACGAGTCAGCAAATCCAGTGCGGATAAAGGCAGCTCTGGCTGCCAAACCAAGTGCTCGAGCAACATCACCAAACGCTGGGCTAACTGCTGCGGATCGGTGACGGCATCACGGTATTCCAGTTGCAGGTGCAGCCTCTCACCCGGTAGCACCAATAACGTCAGTGGATAATGGGTATAGCCGCGATTATTCAGTGCATCACAGCGTAGGCCATTGAATGATTGCTGATGTAATTGGTTGTTTTCTGGATAATTCTCGACCACCAATAAGGTATCAAATAAGGTGCTCGCGCCGGCCAGACGCTGGATCTCGCCCAAGCCAAGGCCATCATGCTCCAATAGCTGGATTTGCTGTTGCTGCAAGGCCGCCAGTTGCGTTAACAGTGGCAATTGAGGTTGCAGTTTTACCCGCACTGGGAGGGTATTACTGAACAAGCCAACATGCTGCTCGATGCCTTCTATCTCACTAAAACGACCCGAAACCGGCGAGCCGAAGACCACATCATCACGGCCACTGAGTACCCCCAACAAGGTCGCCCAAACGCCTTGCAATAAGGTATTCAGCGTGATGCCTTCACGCCGCTGCAAGGCGGTCAATGCGTTTTCCAGTTTGCTGTCCAGCTCAATCACCCATTCGGATACTGGACCGGCGGCATTGGATTCGGGGTACAAAATTGTCGGCGTCGCCCCTTGCAGCGCTTGCTGCCAAACCGTGCGCTCTTGCCGTAAGTCCCGCGCTGTCATGCGGCGAATTAAATCACCATAGCTCACACTCAGCGGCGGCAGTTTTTCACTATTACCAGATTTCTCACTATTACCCGACTTTTCACTATTACCCGATTTTTCACTCTTGCCATACAGGTGCAGTAAGTCATGTAACAAGATGGCCGACGACCAGCCATCACCCACCAAATGATGCGCTATGATCACTAAGGAATGGCGCTCGCTGCTGTAGCGGATCAACGTCGCCACCAGCAAAGGTTGCAGCGTCCCCGCCGTGTCGCGCATCAGATCGCGTGCCAGCCCTTCGCGCTCTAATCGCTTGGTTTCGGCCATTTGCTGATGCGGCGTCAGTGCACTGAGATCATGCTGCTGCCAAGGCCAGCGACGGGCATTGCCATGAATTTGCGGCAGGATTTGCAAAGATTCAGGGTGTAGCTCACTGTCAAAAATAGCGCCCAATTGCGGATAGCGTTGTAGCAAGCTTTCCAGCGCATCACGTAAGCGTTCGATATCAAGCTCACCCTGAAGATCAAAACGGCTAATCGCATTGTAATTGTTGGCTTCTTGCCCTAGCTGAGCATGGAACAATAGCCCTTGTTGCAGCGGTAAAACCGGTAAAATATCCGCTATCGGACCATATTTTTCACTGGCGGCTTGCCACAGTTTTTCCGGTAAAATATGGGCTGTTGGCATCGCTAGCGCGGGCTCTGCCCCCTTCTCAATCAATGGCTGTAATGCTTGCGCCATTCGTGCCGGTGTACGCAAAGCAAAAATTTCACGCGGGGTTAAGCGGTAACCCGCGCGGCGCAAAGCACTCCCCAGCGCCATGGCTAAAATACTGTCGCCACCCAGTTGGAAGAAATCATCTTCTGCCCCGATGAAATCTAAACGCAGCAAGCTGGCAATCGCCGTGCACAGGAGCGTTTCCTGCGGGGTTTGCTGTTCAAGATGGGTTGACTGTTCAAGACGGGTGGACTGCTGCCGATGTTGTGGGGCGGGCAGTGCCTGACGATCTATTTTGCCATTCACGGTCAATGGCATTTCATCCAGCACCATCAGCAGCGCGGGCACCATATAATCCGGTAAAGTGACCGCCAGTTGACGCATTAATCGTGCATTGAGATCTTCGCTGTCACGCAGTTGTGCATCAGGCACTGAGCAGTAACCAATCAGCCGGTGTGTCGCGCCGATGGCTTGTGCAATCACCACGGCACTGCTGACTTCGGGTAAAGCCACCAGCGCATTTTCTACTTCGCCCAATTCGACGCGAAAACCACGCACTTTTATCTGATGGTCAATTCGGCCAACAAAATCTAACTGCCCCTGTGCTGTCCAGCGCATCAAATCGCCACTGCGGTACATCACTTCGCCGTGACGGAATGGGTTGGCGACAAAACGGGCGGCCGTTAAGTCAGGTCGATTCAAATAACCACGCGCCAATCCTAGGCCAGCAATATAGAGCTCCCCGACCGACCCCACCGGGACTTTTGCCAGTTGGCTATCCAGCAAATAAACTTCGGTGTTAGCCACTGGGCGGCCCACCACCGGTTGTGACGACACCGCGGTATGTGCGCCAAGGGTATCGATGGTGTATTCCGAAGGGCCATAGAAGTTAACCACATTCAGCTCAGGATGCTGCTTCAGCAGATCCCATAACCGCGGGGTCGCCGCTTCTCCGCCAATCATAATGAAAGCAGGCCGATGGCGACCAGGCTCCAATAAGCCGCTATCGATCATTTGAGTGAAGAAAGACGGCGTAATATCCATCGTGTCGATGGGTGTCTGATCCATCAACTGCACCAGCGCATAAGCATCACGGCGCATTTCCTCATCAAAAATCACCATCTCACAGCCCATCATCATCCAAAACAGAGGTTCCCAAGAGGAATCAAAGGAAAATGATGCGGTGTGTCCAGCACGCATTCGACGCGTATTTTGTTGCTTGAAGGCCGCCATCGCCGGACCATACAGATAGGTACGATGCGCCAGCAACAAGTTCACTAACCCGCCATGGGTGCTCATGACCCCTTTGGGCCGCCCAGTCGAGCCGGAGGTGTAAATCATGTAAGCCAAATGGTCGCCGTGCATTGGCTGCCGACGTTCAATATTGTTGATGGGTTGGATAGCATAAGCCGCACATTCACGCTGGAAGTGAGCGTCATCCAGACAGACTATCGGCATCTCACCCGTCGCATTCAACGGAGATAACACACTTTCTGTCGATTGGTGGGCCAACAGGATGCGCGGAGTGGCGTCTTCACACATTAACGCCAGCCGTTCCATCGGATAATCGAGATCCAGCGGCATATAGGCAGCACCACTGGATAACACCCCCAAAATCGCCACTAGCGAATCCACCGTTCGGGGAAGACCAATCGCAATCACATCTTCGGCCCCAATACCTCGGGCAATTAACGCACGCCCCAATTGAGCGACACGAGCAGAAAGCTGATGATAACTGAGGCTTTGATCGCCACATCTCACCGCAATGGCATCCGGTTGTGCATTGACTTGTTGCTGGAAAATATCCAGCACTGAAACGACGCCGGCAGGCAGACTGAATTGTGGGCCTTTCGCCCAGCTATCAATGGATTGCAATTCTTGCGCGGGGGTCAGTATGAGGTTGCCAATCGGGATGGCGGCCTGAGTCGCCAGTTGTTGCAACAAATACGATATCCGTTCACCGTGCCCTCGGAGGCTGGCGTGATCATAACGCTCCGCATTCGCCAAGATTTCCAGCATTAGCTCGCCGTTTTCGAGATAGAGATCAATTTCTAAATCATCTACTGGGCCAGAGGCGAGCGTGTGAGTGACGCCCGTGATTTCCCCTAGATTCAGCGCAAAATCAAACAGTTTGAAATTCAGCACGGGGCCATAAAGTGCCCGTTGGGAACCGACCATCCCCAGATCGCGCCGTAATTGATCCGCTTCATAGCGCTGATATTTCCGTACCCTTTTCAACTCGCCCGCCACCGCTCGAGCAACATCCAGCAGGTTCATTTCAGGTTGTAAATTCACCTGCAATGGCAGAACATTCACCACCGGCCCAGTGGCCGATAAAGCGGCCGATCCTAAGCGGCGCATAAACGGGCATCCTACCGATAGACCCATTTCACCACTCATTCGGGCAAAATATGTCATCAGCAGTGCCATCGCCATATCGGCGGCAGTCAGACGTTGCTCTGCACCCTGTTGTGTCAAACAGCTAAACAAGGCTGAGTCGATATCAATGCGCTGGCGCAACACGCGACTCGCAGCGTGTTCTGCCCTAACGGGCGAGTTTATGGCTGAAAGAGAAATCGCTGCGGATAAATCCGCGGTATGTTGCAGCCAGAATTGCTTATCACGTTGCTCGGTTTCAGAACCGGCATACGCTAAATATTCACTGACTACATCACTGAAAGGGGTAAAGGGCGATTCGCCAATGGGTTTATTCTGCTGGAGAGCAGTGTAAATATCAGCGATACGGCGGGTAATGGCGGTGAAACTAAAGCCATCGATCACCAGATGATGATAACGCTGATACCAGAGCCAGACCGGTTTACCTTGTTCATCCGGTACACGAATCACCCAGTGGCGATAAAGGGGTTCGTCACCATCGGCCAGTAAATCCGCATCAATATCATCTTGCATTAATGCCAGTGCCGCCTGACGACCATCGGCACGAGAACTGAGATCGAGCCAAACCAGCTTGGGAATGTCAGTTGCTTTACACTGGAGAGGAATACGCTGCATCGGGCCATCAACGCCGTGGAAAAAGCGAGCATGCAAGGTATCAGCCTCAGATAACCCTTGGCTGACGGCGCGGCTAAAGAGCATTCGGTCCAACGAACCGGCCAGTTCAATGTAATGAGCCACGGTATACAAGGTCTTTTGCTGGCTGAGCTGGTCGGCAAACCAAATACCGGGTTGTGCAGCAACCAGTGGTAACTCGATAATAGCGGCATCTGCAAAAATGGGGGTTGAATCCTCTGACACGATGGGTATTCCTTTTTTTGGCAACAAACGACTTATCGCAACCGGTAGGGCCGCAATATTCCGATAATTCCTTTCGCCGATGACCTGCGTTATCGCAGGGCAGCCTCTGCGCGAATCAAGCTGGCCGGACGCATATCGGTCCAATTGGCCTCAAGATATTTCACACAGTCCGCCCTGCTTTGTGGGCCATAGACACTCGTCCACCCGGCTGGGATCGCCGTAATTTGTGGCCACAAACTGTATTGCTGCTGTTCGTTGATCAGCACTAAGAAGGGTAATTCTTCGTTATCAAAGGGGGTTAACTTGCGCTTCATGACTCATGCGATGACGTCCTTGTATTTAGTGAGTGGAACCTAATAAACAGTGCAATCCATCAATCAATCCACCACGCCAACACAGTGCATCGTGACCACCGGAATAAATACGATAGTGCAACCGATGCCCAGCCTGACGCAGCGCCTCACTCATGGTTTCATTGACTTGATAAATCACATCTTCACGGCGGCCGGCCTCCATAAAAATAGCCAATGGATGACCCGCTCCCAAACCTTGGTATACCTGCTCTGTCAGCCACCCCTGATGTTCAGCCGTCCCCGCCGACAATGCGGTGAAATTATCGACGTCTGGCCACCAGAAAGAACCGGATTGGCTTAATACACAGCCAAAACGCGCAGGCCAATGTAATCCGGCATATAACGAAGCCAGACCACCATAGCTTTGCCCAGCAACAACCGTGCGAGAGGCTTTTTCAGTGAAGGGTTGCAACAAGGCAACTTGTGGCAGTAATTCTGTTTGCAGCGCGAGCCAAAATTCTTGATTGCAGGGCAATTCTGCCGAGCGATGGGGCTGATCAATGATATCAATCAACACATATACACTCGGGGGTAAGCGGCCAGCGGTCGTTTCTTTATCCAACACGCCAAACACCGTCTGCCCCTGCGCCCAATACTGACCATCGAGCAAAATAGCCAACGGCCTTTCTGCTACCGCGTCCGCATCAAAACGGGCATTGCCAAGACTTTCATCACCCACAGTGTGATAAATCCACACATTGCGGCTGTTACCTAATCGCGGGCTGTTCCAAGTGATGCGTTGTAGCCGTTTTGAGTCGGTAGGCAGCATTTTGCCCGTATCAACCTGTTGCCAAGCCGTCTGTGGCAATGCATCGGCGAGATGTACCGCAGAAAGCGGCATGCCACGATAACTGCAATGAGCCGCGGTGAGATTTAATGGATCGTTTTCTGCCAGATCCAACATTGATATCCACCAATCGCGCTGCGCCTGACGCCGCTCTGGTGCACTACCTTCGGGCAAATTTAAGCATTGCGCTGCGGTAGCGGGAATAAAGCAATAACTGGCACGAAAATCAGATTCCACTTCCGCCTGCCAATACCAAACATCTGTTTGGCCCAAGCGCTGGAGAGTTTCAGGATTCGGGCTGTGGTGATCTGTCAGTCCATTGACGTCGATATAGACCCGACGGTAAACAGAGTCGTGCGCCTTTCCCTGTCGGTCGCGCCAAAGGAAAGTCAGTTTTACATTGCCAGCCGCGAGCGGCTCCACCAACGGTGTCCCCCACTGCGCGACCTGCTGCCACCATGAGTCACTACCGGCTAAAGGATCCGCTAGCAGACGCTGGCTCGCCGGATATTCATTTGTCGTGCCCACACTCAACCCTCTTAATTTTACTGCCCAAGTCTATTCGCGGCTATTCGCGCGAATACCTGTCCCGTAACGACTAAAAAGAAAGCTAATACATACGCGATTCTTATGAGAATACGAATTCTATTGAGAACAATTATTATTTGCAATAACATAGTGCGCATTCTTTCTGGGGTGTCACTCTCTTGTCGCATTTGGCATGGGCGCGGTGTGGTGCGGCTAATGATTGAATGGCTAGAAATCTTTTATATAACTCATTAAATCAGACCTATACCCAATAGTTTCCGAGGGTATATTTTTGTGTTTCTAGATAGGGATAAATCATGTTTGAAACTTCTGGCAAGAAGAGATCAACAAAATTGCCATTTCGGGCAAGCTGCAAATCAAAGACCTTATTATTCACCTCAGCATTAATATTATTGCCTTCCCTTCAAGCTTCCGCAGCGACCACCGCTAAAGAAGCCACTGCGTCGAAAGAAGATAAGCTGGTGGTGGTTGCCCAAACGGGCAGCGGGCAACAAGATGATGGTTTCGTTGCTAAAAATAGCTCCACCGGCACCAAGACCGATACCCCGCTAATCCGCACACCACAGTCAGTTTCTGTTATTACCGCTCAGCAAATACAAGACCAAGGTGCAACCTCTGTCGCACAAGCTCTGCGCTACACCGCAGGCGTCGTACCCGAGTATCGGGGCGGCTCTAATATGAATGATGAAGTTATCATTCGTGGTTTTGGTTACGCACCGCGTTTTCTTGATGGTTTGAGCTATAACTCATTGGGTGGCGCACGTCGTGGGGGGCAAATTGACCCTTGGTTGTTGGAACGGATTGAGGTGGTACGTGGCCCTGCCTCCGTGCTGTACGGTCAGGTCAACCCAGGCGGTTTAATCAATATGGTTAGCAAGCGCCCGACCGCAGAAAGCATTCATAAAGTTCAGGTCGGTGCGGGTAATAACAGCTTGGCAGAAGCCGCTTTCGACTTTGGCGGTGCAGTGGATGATGAAGGCAAAGTGCTTTATCGCCTGAATGGCATTGGCAGAACTCAGGATGATGCGGTTAATTCCTTTAAACAGGAACGTTTTGCGATTGCGCCTGCGTTAACCTTTATCCCGAACGAAGACACCACCTTTACTTTACTGACCAGTTATCAGAAAGAGCCAAAAGCCGGTTCGCGTAACTTCTTACCCGCAACGGGCACAGTGTTTGGCACTGCCTACGGCAAAATTCCCTATGATTTTAATGTCAGTGACCCCTCATTTGATCAGTCTGAGCGTGAACAAACTTCTGTTGGTTATTCGCTTGAGCATTACATCAATGACACCTTAAAATTCCGCCAGAATCTGCGCTACAGCTATAACAAACAAGACTATAAATATCTGGTCTTTATGGATTTACTCGCCGATAACCGCACCATGACCCGTCGCCCGCAAATCGAGCGACAGACAACCGGTGAATTTGCCGTTGATAACCAGTTGCAAGCTGATTTCTGGACCGGTCAATTGAACCATACCGTGCTGACTGGATTAGATTACAAACGCACCCGTATCGATAGCCAATTCTTTATGGGAACGGTACAGCCAAAATACAATCTGGATTGGGTATCGCCGAGTTATGGCCTGAATATTCAGGACAGTGATTTGTCACTCAATAGCAGCGACCTGACCAAACTCGATCAAGTCGGGGTTTATTTACAAGATCAGATTGAGCTGGATAAGTGGAACTTCCTGCTGTCTGGACGCTATGACTGGTCACAGCTAAAAAACCAGTACCGTAAGACCGCCACTCATGATCAGCAAGACGACCATGCTTTCACTGGCCGTGCTGGCGTACTGTATGCCTTCGATTCCGGTATTTCTCCTTACGCCAGTTACAGTACTTCATTTGAACCTAGTACCGCCAAAGGCGCACCAGGGACGGGGGCATTGGACCCAGTGACCGCACGTCAGGTTGAAATCGGCATCAAATATCAGCCACCGGGTAGCAGCACGATGCTGACCACCGCGCTGTATGATTTGCGCCAGAAAAACATCAGCCAATACGATCAGGCGCTAGCCTATAACGTCCCGATTGGCGAAGTGCAATCTCAGGGTATCGAAACCCAGTTAAACAGTGAGATTAACGATAATATCAACCTGATTGCCGCTTATACCTACACCAAAGGGAAAGTGCGTGAGACCAAAACACTGGCTGAATTAGATAAAATGCCAGCCCGTACACCGAGTCATTCTGCTTCACTCTGGGGAATGTATACCTTTGATAAAGGTGTGGTAGAGGGTTTATCCACCGGTATGGGTGTGCGATATATCGGCACCAGTTGGGGAGATGCGAAGAACAGCTTTAAAGTCCCGGCAGTGACCCTGTATGACTGGATGATGCGTTATGAACTTGGGCAAGCAGTCCCTTCTCTGAAAGGCACCAGTTTGCAAGTCAACGTCAACAACGTTTTCAACAAAGAATATGTCGCCAGTTGCGCACAAATGGCCGCTTGTTTCTATGGCAGTGGCCGTGTTGCCACCGCAACGGTCAGCTATTCCTGGTAAGTTCTCTGATAGTTCTACCCCGTGCCGGTTGAGCTATGCCGGTACGGGTTCTCAATCTACGTGCTGATTGCTCCCTGACACAAAAACAAAAAGGGCACCCGCAGGTGCCCTTCATCAGAACTTCACTTCACCAGCATCAACTGGCCAACCCTTGTTAACGACGGTTGCCGAAAATCCGCAACAGCATCAAGAACAGGTTGATGAAATCAAGGTACAACGTCAATGCGCCAACGATGGAATACTTACGGAAGCTATCTCTGTCGTTAGGATCCAACTGCGCACCCATATTCTTCAGCTTCTGGGTATCGTATGCAGTCAAACCAACGAACACGAGCACACCGATATAAGTCACTGCCCACATTAACGCAGGGCTTTTTAGCCAGATATTCACAATCGAGGCTAATACGATCCCGATCAGGCCCATAAACAGCATACTGCCCATACCGCTCAAATCGCGTTTGGTGGTATAGCCGTAGAAGCTCATCGCACCAAACATACCCGCACAGATGATAAAGGTGCTAGCAATTGACGCGCCGGTATACATGATCAAAATGCTGGATAACGTCAGACCCGTTAACGCGGAATAGAGCATGAACAAGCTGGTTGCCATCGAACCACTCAGGCGATTAACCATGCCTGAAATAACAAATACCAAGCCCAACTGAACAATGATTAGCCCGAAAAATGTAATCTGGCTGGAGAAAATAAAATTAAGTATCGCAGGTGTATTCGCTGCGTACCAAGCGACAACCGCCGTTAATAACAGACCACAGGTCATCCAGCCGTATACCTGCGCCATATATGCCTGAATGCCAGAGTTGGCACGTTCGACAATAGAACCATTAGAGCGTGGATAGCGATCCATGGTAGTTACCTTATGCATATAAATAATGAAACAGGCTATCGACTGACAGCCCACCGACTCTTTTAGACTAACACAGAAACACCCTCAATACGGGAGTAAAAATCGGTATTTAGCGCTAATCTTTACATGGGTTTACGTATGATTTACCAGCGATTGGCGGCAGCATGGTCGCTATCGCGTGATTCAACCCAACGTTCGCCCTCAGCAGTGGCTTCCCGTTTCCAGAAAGGTGCCTTCGTTTTTAAGTAATCCATAATGAATTCAGCAGCATCAAATGCCATGCCACGATGCGCACTGGTGACACCAACAAAGACGATTTCATCGCCGGGGAACAGCGGCCCGACACGGTGGATAACCGTCACTCGCTGTAGGGGCCAACGGCTGCGCGCTTCAGCGATAATGTCGCCAAGCGCTTTCTCCGTCATACCGGGGTAATGTTCCAGTGTCAGTGCGCTGACGCTCTCGCCCAGATTGTGGTTGCGAACTTTACCGGTAAATGTCACGACTGCGCCGTCTTCATCACACTGCGATAACCACTGATATTCATCACCGACATTGAAGGCTTCAGGTCCAACGTGAATACGAGTGTGTTCCATCATTATCCCCCCGTCACCGGTGGAAAGAAGGCCACTTCATCACCAGCCACCAGCGGATGTTGCCCGCTCACCAATGATTGGTTGACCGCGGTGAGTAACTTGCCCTCTTCGAGGGCCAACTGCCAGCGATCACCTCGTTGGCACAGCGCTTGTCGCAATGCCTCGACGGTGGGGAACTCCGCCGCCAGTTGCAGGCTATCGGTTCCCACCAGTTCACGAACCTGAGCGAAAAATAGAATCTGAATCATGGGTTCACCTTAAAATCACCAGACTTCCCACCGCTTTTTGCTAGCAGGCGTACTGGGCCAATAATCATGTCTTTTTGCACCGCTTTGCACATATCGTAGATGGTGAGTGCCGCGACCGACGCTGCGGTTAGGGCTTCCATTTCTACGCCGGTTTTACCGGTCAGACGGCAGCAGGACTCAATACGTACCCGATTGTGTTCAGGTTGAGCTTCCAACTGCACTTCCACTTTGGTCAGTAGCAGTGGGTGGCATAATGGGATCAATTCCCAAGTTCGTTTTGCCGCTTGAATGCCCGCAATACGCGCAGTGGCAAAAACGTCGCCTTTGTGATGGCTGCCGTCAATGATCATTGCCAGTGTCGCGGCGTGCATTTCAACAAAGGCCTCGGCTCGCGCTTCGCGTACGGTATCTGCTTTGGCAGATACATCGACCATGTGGGCTTCGCCGGCGGCGTTGATGTGGGTGAGTTTTGTCATTATTTTCATTATTTTCGTTATTGATGTTGGAAGACATCAGTCGCCAATATTGATGTTAAAAGGCGTTAGCCGCCAATAAACGATAAATTCTGCGTGATACCGCTGTTGCCTTCATGCAAGAAATGGGTCTGCTTCTTAGTTTGCAGGGCACGCTGAATTCTCATCATCAATTCATCTTGCTGATCATCACTACCCAGCAGGTCACGCAGCGTAATGCCTTGTTCGCCAAATAAGCATAAGTGCAAATTCCCCAGCGCGGAGACACGCAAGCGGTTACAACTGGCACAGAAATCCTTCTCATATGGCATGATAAGCCCCACTTCCCCTAAGTAATCAGGGTGATGGAATACCTGAGCGGGGCCATCACTGCGAGCACGCTCTTGCTGTTGCCAACCTTGCTGGAGTAATTGCTGGCGGATAACGCCACCGGAAACATGGTGTTTGCGAAATAGATTGCCGCCCTCTCCCGTTTCCATCAACTCGATGAATCGCAGTTGGATCGGTCGGGATTTAATCCAGTAAAGGAAGGCGCTTAATTGGCGATCATTAACATCCCGCATCAGCACAGCATTGATTTTGATTTTGTCAAAACCAGCCTCAAAGGCGGCATCAATGCCTTGCATGACTTGATGGAATTTATCCTGCCCAGTAATGGCATGAAATTGCCGTGGGTCGAGGCTGTCGACGCTCACGTTAATAGCGGTTAGCCCTGCCTCTCGCCATTGCATGGCGTCACGGGCTAAGCGATAACCATTAGTGGTCACAGCAATAGTGCGTATCGCAGGATTTTGGCGGATTGTCGCAATGATATCGGTGAAATCACGCCGCATAGAGGGTTCACCGCCCGTCAGGCGGATTTTTTCCGTCCCTAACAAAGCAAAGGCGCGACTGACGCGGCTTATTTCATCAAGGCTCAGAAAACTTTTTTGCCCGTCAGGGCGATAACCATCCGGCAGGCAATAGGTACAGCGAAAATTGCACACGTCGGTGATTGATAGGCGCAAATAATAGAACTTGCGCGCAAATGCGTCAGTAAGTTGTACCATAACACCTTTCCAAATACGGGAGATGCAGGCATTTCTACCTCGCACCCTGGTGGCTTAAAGCCACGGCCAACGCATCATATTGTTCGCTATTCATCCAACGAGACAACTTAGACACCAAGGCTAGGAGTTTATGTTCAGAGACAATCAGTGACTGTTGCTGAACCATGGTTTAAAAAAGTCAGGCACGTGCCGACATCAAGACGACTAAACGCTAAAAACCCTACTTTTCACAGAGATTCTAACGCTAAAACGGCAGGATAGCCAACCTCAGTTTTTTGCTATATATTTTTATATACAACGACTTAGGAAGCACAATGCCGTGTTATTAACAGTAAATTAATTGCCCGCTAATACCTTGTTTAAAATCACGTAAATCATGGCTTTTATCGCGTTTTAACGGTAAATCCGTTAACTTATGCAGCAATTGCACCATTTGCGTTATCCAAAAGATTCAAGGCTTAGCTAAGAAGACAGTCTTTCGACAATTTGAAACAGCGACTGATTGAAAATGATGGGTATATGCTATTAAAGCTAAGTAACACTTTTTAGGCAGGAAAATATGCGAAATCGCACATTAGCGGATCTCGATCGGGTGGTTGCACTTGGCGGCGGTCATGGCTTGGGTCGAGTAATGTCAGCCCTCTCCTCTTTAGGCTCACGCCTAACGGGCATTGTCACTACAACGGATAATGGCGGTTCAACAGGGCGTATACGCCGCTCAGAAGGCGGCATTGCTTGGGGCGATACCCGAAACTGCCTTAACCAATTGATTACGGAGCCCAGTGTGGCTTCCGCAATGTTTGAGTATCGTTTTACCGGTAACGGTGAATTAGCAGGCCATAATCTGGGGAATTTGATGCTTAAGGCGCTGGATCACCTTAGCATTCGTCCCATTGAAGCCATCAATCTCGTGCGCAGCTTGCTGAAGGTAGATGCTTGGCTAATTCCTATGTCCGAGCATCCCGTCGATTTACTGGCTATCGATAGCGAAGGGCATCCGGTCTATGGGGAAGTGAATATCGACCAATTGGCGCACATGCCACAAGAAATGTTGCTCTCACCTCATGTCCATGCCACTCGAGAAGCCATTGAAGCCATCGGTCAGGCAGATGTGATTTTAATTGGCCCAGGTAGTTTTCTGACAAGTTTGATGCCGCTCTTGCTGTTAGATGATTTGACGCAGGCTTTGCGCCGCAGCTCTGCCAGCATGATTTATATTGGTAATTTAGGTCGTGAACTCAGTGTGGCGGCGGCGGAATTATCACTACAAGAAAAGCTGGCCATCATGGAAAGCAAGATTGGCCGCAAGATAATTGATGCCGCCATCGTTAGCCCAAGGATTGATATTAGTGGGGTCACTGACAGAATTATTATCCAGCAACCCTTGGAAGCCAAAGATATCCCTTACCGCCATGATCGCGAGTTATTGCGTCAAGCACTGGAAGCGACTTTGCAGCAGTTAGGTGGCGCAGGATCCGCATAACTATGTCCGAGGTGTTACAGCTTGGCCCGACGTGTAACAGCTTGAAAATGTTAATGCGAAGAAATCGTTACTGCTGAGATTTAGCGCGTAAAGCTGCATTTTCAATCATATGGATATAGAGCGCTTCGACTTTAGCCCGAGCCCAAGGCGTGCGCCGCAAGAACTTCAAACTCGATTTAATGCTGGGATCGCTGGTGAAACAGTTGATCTGGATACGGTATCCCAGCTCTTCCCAGCCGTAATGTTCCACCAACTTGGTCAGCAATTGCTCCAGCGTAATGCCGTGCAATGGATCTTTGGACAAGTGATCACTCATTTTTTATCTCACGCGTTATTCGGTGACAATTTTATCAGCCGCACACCTTAATCAGGATTGGTGGGTGCGACAAGCAGTAAATGCCAATTTATCTTTCCTTTGCCAATTGACCTTTTCCAAATCAATTGCCGCCCGCGTTGTCAGTTCAAGCAATAACAAGCGATAAATAGGCGGTTATCAGGAAATGGCAATAAACTGCTGGCGCAACTGATGGACCTGATCACGTAATTCTGCGGCCTGTTCAAACTCCAGATTCTGCGCATGGGTATACATTTTTGCTTCCAGCTCACGGATTTTCTGATCCAGCGCTTTCGGTGCCAAGGATTGATAATCATGGGTATCAACCACTTTGTTACTGCGCCCTTTCCCTTTGCCACGGGTAGAAGGTTGACCGAGCTGAAGAATGTCGCCAATTTTCTTGTTGAGCCCTTGCGGAATAATGCCACGGTCTTCGTTGTATGCTTGTTGTTTAGCGCGCCGACGTTCTGTTTCACCAATAGCTTTTTCCATTGATGCCGTGATGCGGTCACCGTAGAGAATAGCTTTTCCGTTGAGGTTACGTGCCGCGCGGCCAATGGTCTGGATTAGGGAGCGTTCAGAGCGCAGGAAACCTTCTTTATCGGCATCCAATATCGCGACCAATGACACTTCAGGCATATCCAAACCTTCACGCAGCAAGTTGATACCCACAAGCACATCAAACTCACCCAAACGTAAATCACGGATAATTTCAACCCGTTCAACAGTATCAATATCTGAATGCAGGTAACGTACACGTGCACCATGCTCTACCAGATACTCGGTCAAGTCCTCGGCCATACGTTTGGTCAACGTGGTCACCAGCACCCGCTCGTTAATCGCAGCACGGATGCGAATCTCTGATAACAAGTCATCGACCTGTGTCGCGACAGGTCGCACTTCAATGATCGGATCAAGCAGCCCCGTTGGCCGCACCACTTGATCAATCACGTCACCACCGGATTTCTCCAGTTCATATTTACCCGGTGTTGCCGAGACATAGATGGTTTGCGGCGCTAAAGCCTCAAACTCTTCAAAACGCATCGGCCGGTTATCGAGCGCAGAGGGTAACCGGAAGCCATATTCCACCAATGTCTCTTTACGTGAACGGTCACCTTTGTACATGGCACCAATTTGCGGGATCGTGACGTGGGATTCATCGACGATCAACAAACCATCAGCGGGCAGATAATCGAATAGCGTTGGTGGCGGCTCACCGGGCCCACGCCCCGAGAGATAGCGGGAATAGTTTTCGATGCCTGAGCAGTAACCCAATTCATTCATCATTTCGAGATCAAACTGAGTACGTTGAGTAATGCGCTGTTCTTCGATGAGTTTATTGTTCTCCAGCAGCACCTTACGCCGTTCCGCCAACTCGACTTTGATCTCTTCCATTGCCTGCAAAATACGCTCACGTGGGGTGACGTAGTGCGTTTTGGGGTAGACCGTAAAGCGCGGGACTTCCTGTTGCAATTGGCCGGTGAGGGGATCAAATATCGAGAGCCGTTCCACTTCCTCATCGAACAATTCTACCCGCAGCGCCCATTCATCTGATTCTGCTGGGAAGATATCGATAACTTCACCACGAACGCGGAAAGTACCCCGCTGAAAAACTTGGTCATTGCGGCTGTATTGTAATTCTGACAAGCGGCGCAATATTGAGCGCTGATCGATGATCATGCCCTTCGTCAGATGCAGCATCATTTTCAGGTAAAGGTCGGGGTCACCCAAACCATAAATGGCTGAAACAGAGGCCACGACGACCACATCTCGCCGTTCTAACAATGCTTTAGTCGCAGATAACCGCATCTGTTCGATATGTTCGTTTACCGAGGCGTCTTTTTCGATAAAGGTATCAGAGCTAGGGACGTAGGCTTCAGGCTGGTAGTAATCATAGTAGGAGACGAAATACTCTACCGCATTATCAGGGAAGAACTCTTTCATCTCACCATACAACTGGGCGGCCAACGTTTTATTGGGTGCCAGTACCATCGTCGGCCGATTCAAATCCGCAATCACATTGGCAACCGTAAAGGTTTTACCTGATCCCGTGACCCCTAACAGCGTCTGGTGGGCAAGACCATTTTCCAGCCCCTCCTCCAGTTTACGGATGGCTTCAGGCTGATCGCCTGCTGGCTTAAACTCAGAATGTAGTTTGAATGATTTACTCATGAATTTGTTACCCGCCGGAGAAACATACACTGTCAGGAGGCTAATTATGAAAGCCCCATAAAATTTTGCCACCCCTATGATACTGGATATAAAACCAGCTTCAAGCACCAATATGTGGGAATTTCTTTAATCGTGCGATGAGTTGCTTCGTTACAGTGGCATATTGACGCAAGTTGCACTGTAAAAGTGTTTTTATCCCCAACTGTTAACATAAACACATTAGCGATAGCTAATTGATTAAAGTTCAACCATCAGCCTTAGTGATAATTTCTGGACGCTTGATTTTAATTAACGTATTGAAAATAAATATCATTTTAGAAAAGTAGAGAATCCGGACAACTGAGTCGTAAGCCGCGTCCGCTCTCGCTTGCCTTCAGTTTTCTATGGCTAATGCACAAGGTTATCCACAGGAATGGTGGATAACTCATTCAACCCCATAGGGGCTGGGAGTTGGCGAAAAGCAAAGCTTCGAGATGAAATAGGGATTAATTAGCTTTTTTAGTGTTTTTTTTACATTTTTATTTCAACACATATTTCAATTAGTACTAAATACTCAGCTTGCTAATTCTAAATGTTTAATCCTGTAAGTCTCAAAAATAGCCGTTCGCGCCTTTCTACTTTTTCTGCACCATTATCTCCACCAAAGCACCGCTTAGGTGCAACCAATTCACCCTTTAGCGCCTTCTGCCCCACAGACCCAGGCTCTTTACACGAGAGTCTTACGTCAAAATCATTTACAGCTTATTAACATACGGGTTTTATTGTGCAGACGTTCAACTTGGCCCAAGAGTTGCTTACTTTATGATGAAGCAGAGGATCTCTACTCAACGGATAGATGAGAGGCGAAATGATCTCAACTTTTGTGACGGTCAATTGGCTGCGAATGATCCGATTAGCAGAGTGATAATGAGTCAAAATAACGCATTGAGGGACTTTTATACCGCTACTTAATGAATTTACCTCAATTTACACTGACAACCACGCGACATAAGCGCGGTGTTTTATGCTGTACTGCCGCTTTTTAGTATGCAGATTTGCTGGTTAATTCTTCACTAGCCGTTACAGAACACCGGGTCACCTGTGAACTACTGAGATCGACTGAGGAGAAGCACTGATGCTGAGTTTAACCGCAGTAAATCAATACTATGGTCAGAACCATATCCTTTGGGATATCAACCTAGAACTTCCTCGCGGCCAATGTACCTGCCTTATTGGACGCAACGGCGTAGGGAAAACGACGTTAATTAATTGCATCATGGGGCATTTGCCGATCAAGAGTGGCACTATGACATGGCAACCCCATCATGAACCGCCACAAAACTTACTGCAGCAACCTGTTGAAGGGCGTACCGCGCTGGGCATTGGCTATGTTCCGCAAGGACAGCAGATCTTTTCTCAATTAAGTGTCGAAGAGAATATGTTGATCGCAGTGTTAGCTGGCCGCCATAAATCACGCCATATCCCAAGCTGGGTGTTTGACTTATTCCCCCAACTGTATGACAGACGCAGCCAGCGTGGTGGAGAGCTCACTCGCTATCAACAACAGCAACTAGCGATTGCCAGAGCTTTGGTCGCTGAACCAGAGTTGCTCATCCTTGATGAACCCGGTAGCGATACATTGCCGCCATTGAGTGAAGATATGGGCAATATTCTGCATCAGCTTAGCCGCAGTCTGGGCCTGACCGTGTTATTAGTTGAGCATCGAATACCGCTCATTCGTCATGTTGCAGATAGATTCTGTTTGATGGCAGGAGGGAGAAATGTGGCACAAGGAACCGTGGATCAATTGGATGAAGGAATGATTATTGAGCATTTAGCCAGTTGATATTCAGAACTCACTATTTTCAGGGCTAAGACGTGCGATTAGCCCTGAAAACAAGCGAGCCCTTATGAGCGGCTAACGGGTTGGCGGTGGTAATAAACTCAAATCTAGGTAGGTCCCCAGATCGCGGCGTTCAGTGGCAGGGAATGCGCCAAGATCAGCCAGATGTGGAATCACGCCTAATAGTGGTGCGTCGATCATCCTCACTAATGTTGCCAGATATTCCGCTTGCCGCGTCCCCGCCGGAATCACCTCATTGGCAACCCAACCGACCAAGGTCAAACCCGCTTGTTGAATAGCCAAGGCCGTCAACAATGCATGGTTGATGCACCCCAACTTGACCCCAACAACCATAATGACCGGCAATTGTTCCTGCTGTACCCAATCGGCAAAGGTCGCTTGCGGAGAAAGTGGCGTAAACCAGCCTCCCGCCCCTTCAATCAAAATCCATTCTGCCTGTTGTTCAAGTTGGCGTAAGCCTTGTGATAAGGCTGACAGATGGATCTCGCACCCTTCACTTTCGCTGGCAATATGCGGCGACGTCGCTTCCAACAGTGTCAGGGGGTTTATCTGCGAGTAAGGCAATCTTTCACTGCTGTTCGCTTGCAGTGCCAAGGCATCACTATTACGTAATCCGTCGACCGTTATTTGGCTGCCGGAGGCAACCGGCTTATAACCGACAGCCCGGTAACCTTCACTGGCAGCGGCTTGCAATAATGCGCAACTGGCGATTGTTTTACCGACATCGGTATCAGTACCCGTAATGAACCAGCGTTTAATCACGATAGATAACCCCATAAACTAAATGGTAACTTAACGGATACTGTCCCGCTTGTGTGGTATAAGCCTGCTGCAAGGCCACCAAGCGCTGGCGGCCGCTTAGCCCAGCCTCACGCCCTTGATGCAAATGCGTGGCACCAACACCTTGTAGCGAGCGCATAAGCGCTATCACATCTGGAAATTGTTGTTGATAGCGTTGTGGTGTTAGCTGATGACGATAGCCCTGACAAGCCGCACCGATTTGCTGGAGGGATAAGAAATCATTGACGTGACGTCTGCCATCAACTTGTTGCCACGCCTGCCCCAGTTCATCGAGCGAACCTGCTGCCAGCGTAGAGAAAAGGATGATGCCGCCACGGCGCGTGACGCGATAGAGTTCGGCCAATGCCGCAGGTAAATCAGCGCACCACTGCACCGCCAGATTACTGAAACAGATATCAATAGCGTGATCCGGCAGCGGGATATGTTCGATATCCCCCAGCAAATAGTCGTCAGCGGCCTGCTGCTGTCGTGCATGATCCAACATGCCCGCCGCGAGATCGAATGCAATCACCCGCTTGCCGAGTTCACGCCAGCGACGGCTAAAGTGCCCCGTGCCGCATCCTGCATCCAGCACCGATACCCCCGCGTGCTGTTGGCCTAGCCCCAACAATGTCTCGCCTGTTTTGCGCTGTAAATCTGCCGCTGTGTCATAGCTGCCCGCGGCGCGGCTAAAAGCCGCCGCTATCGCGGTTTTGTCTACCGTTACCGTTTTTTCGACTGTGACCGTTTTTTCGACTGCGACCGTTTTTTCGACTGCGACCGTTTTTTCGACTGCGACCGTTTTTTCGACTGCGACAGCTTTTCTGGCAACGACGGTTTTATCTGTAGGCGCAGCTTTATCAAGGCTTTCGGTTTGCGGATCTACGTCGGTATGCTGAGCAACAAATGCCCGCGGGTTTTCAGTGACTAGCGCCATACAGCCCCTCCAGTAATCGGTCAATATCTTCCGGCTGATGCGCAGCACTCAGGGTAATTCGCAATCTGGCTCCCCCCGGCGGGACTGTGGGTGGACGGATGGCCGTCACCCATAGCCCTGCGGCGCGTAGCCTTTCTGCCAGCACTAATGTCTGTGGGTTATCCCCCACCAACAGCGGCTGGATGGCGGTTTCTGAAGCCCCTAATTGCCACGGTAAATCCACCGCACCACGCCGAAATTGAGCAATACGTTGCTGAAGTTGTTGGCGTAGGTCATCGCCTTGTTGAATGCGCAAGAGTGCAGCCTGCAACGCAACGGCCTGTGCAGGTGGCATCGCGGTGCTATAAATGAGGTGGCGAGCATATTGCAGCAGATATTCAGCCACGGGTTCTTGGCACAAAACCGCCGCGCCACTGAGGCCAAATGCCTTGCCGAAAGTGACCACGAGTAGATCGGGTTTTACCCCTTGTGACCAGCAACTGCCACGACCGCCGTCGCCCTGTACACCGATGCCGTGCGCATCATCGACCATCAGCCAGCCCCCAACAGCGGTGGTCTGTTGCTGCAAAGCGGTCAGCGGCGCACTGTCGCCATCCATACTAAAAACGCCTTCCGTGACCACCAAGGTTTGACCGACACAGGGCTTATTCAGCAACTTTTGCAGTGAATCCGGTTGATTATGTGCAAAGCGCCGCAGTTGAGCCGGAGAGTGTGCCGCCGCCTCCAATAAGGACGCATGGCTGAGTTTGTCAGCCAATATGCGGTCATCGGCCCCCATCAGCGCAGCTAACACCGCCTGATTCGCGGCGTAACCGGCAATAAATAGCAGTGCTCGTGGGTAGCCGAGCCAATCGGCCAACTGTTGTTCTAATTGAGCATGAGGCTGGCTATAACCGGTCACATGACCTGAACCGCCGCTGCCGACACCGTAGCGCTGCGCGCCCTGCTGCCATGCTGCTATCACCGCCGCATCTTGGCTTAACCCCAAATAATCATTGCCCGCGAAGTTGAGATAGCGCTGTTCGCCACACTGTAACCAACGGCCATTCGCCCCCGAGTTAACCTGACGAGTCCGATAGGCGGCAGCATCGCGCCGCTGTTGCAGCCCCTGTTCTATCTTGCTTTGCCAGCTCATCATACCGCCGCGTTATAGAATTGGACGCGGTCCTCAGGGGATGAATCACCATGGGAAAGTTGCTGAGTCAGCGCTTGCTGCTGCTCGCGATCCCCCTGTTCGGTGGCGGTTTGTTGTGGATTCAGCCCCAACTTACGGAACAGTTGCAGGTCTTTATCTTCTTCAGGATTCGGCGTGGTGAGCAGTTTGCAGCCGTAGAAAATGGAGTTAGCACCGGCCATAAAACACATGGCTTGTGTTTGCTCATTCATTTGTTCGCGTCCAGCAGATAGGCGGACGTAAGAAGTCGGCATCATGATGCGCGCCACCGCAATGGCACGGATAAATTCAAAAGCATCTACGTCGTCATTGTTCTCAAGGGGGGTCCCTTTCACTTTGACCAGCATATTGATGGGCACACTTTCAGGAGGCTTCGGTAGATTCGCCAGTTGTACCAACAGTCCGGCGCGATCACGGACTGTTTCCCCGAGTCCCACGATGCCACCAGAGCAGACTTTGATGCCGGCATCACGCACTTCGCTGAGGGTATCCAATCGTTCTTGATAGCTGCGGGTGGTAATGATGCTGCCGTAAAACTCAGGCGAGGTATCCAGATTGTGGTTGTAGTAATCCAAGCCAGCGTCTGCGAGCCGGTGCGCTTGTTGCTTATCCAACGTCCCGAGTGTCATGCAGGTTTCCATCCCCATCGCTTTGACACCTTCGACCATTTTCTCCAAATAAGGCATATCTCGCTCATGAGGATTTTTCCAAGCCGCCCCCATACAGAAGCGAGTAGAACCTGCGGCCTTGGCTTTTTTCGCTGATTCGAGGACTTGCTCGACTTGCATGAGGCGTTCGCTTTCCAGACCCGTTTTGTAGCGTGAACTTTGGGGGCAATACTTGCAATCTTCTGGGCAAGCACCGGTTTTAATCGATAGCAGAGTACTGACTTGTACTTGGCGGGGATCAAAATGTTGGCGGTGGATACATTGTGCTTCGAACAATAAATCTAATAACGGTTTTTCAAACAGGGCTTGGGCTTGCCCCACTGTCCAGCGAGTATAATTTGCCATTACGACTTCTCCAAAGAAGAGAAAAAAGTGTCGTCAGTGTAAATAAACTCGCTATACTGTCAACCATTCTTACTGCAATTTGGTTTACAACAAATTCTCATGACACCTTCTGACTTGGCTTTTGATCAACGCCATATCTGGCACCCCTACACCTCAATGACCGACCCACTCCCTTGCTATCCGGTGGTTGCCGCCGAAGGTGTGGAGCTGCAATTAGCGGATGGTCGGCGATTGATTGATGGTATGTCATCTTGGTGGTCAGCCATTCATGGTTACAATCATCCCGCCCTCAATCAAGCCGCGCATCAGCAGTTAGATAAAATGTCACACGTGATGTTTGGCGGCATTACCCATCCACCTGCGGTTGCACTTTGCAGACAGTTAGTCGCCATGACGCCCGCTGAGCTGGAGTGCGTATTTTTAGCCGATTCGGGTTCAGTGGCGGTCGAAGTCGCACTGAAAATGGCCTTGCAATACTGGCAGGCAAAAGGAGAACGGCGACAGCGATTTCTGACGCTGCGCCATGGCTATCATGGCGACACGTTCGGCGCGATGTCAGTGTGTGATCCGCAAAATTCAATGCACAGTTTGTATCAGGGTTATTTAGCGGAAAATCTGTTCGTGACCTCACCACAATGCCGTTTCGATGACACATGGAACCCTGAGGACATCACCGATTTCGCCGCAACGATAGCGCAGCATGCCCACGAGATTGCCGCAGTCATTCTGGAGCCTATCGTGCAAGGCGCGGGTGGGATGCGAATTTATCACCCCGCTTATTTACGTGAGGTGAGAGCGCTGTGCGATAAACATCAGATTTTGTTGATTGCAGATGAAATTGCCACGGGTTTTGGCCGCACTGGCAAACTCTTTGCCTGCGAACATGCGCAGATCGTGCCCGATATTCTCTGCTTAGGTAAGGCACTGACGGGCGGCTATCTCACTTTATCCGCCACGTTAAGCACTCGTCAGGTGGCGGAAACCATCAGTCATGGTGATGCTGGCTGCTTTATGCATGGGCCGACTTTTATGGCGAATCCGCTCGCCTGTGCTGTCGCCTGCGCCAGTCTGGCGCTGCTGGCAGAGAATCGCTGGCAACAGCAAGTGAGCGCCATCGAGATTCAGCTCAAGCAGGGGTTATTGCCACTGGCAAAACAGGCTAACGTCGCGGATGTCAGGGTGTTGGGGGCTATTGGGGTGGTCGAAATGAAAGCACCGGTTAACGTTGCCCGTTTACAGCGCAGATTTGTTGAGCTAGGCGTGTGGATCCGGCCTTTTGGTCGGCTGATTTACTTGATGCCGCCTTATGTTATTTCGCCTGAGGCGCTAACAAAACTGGCTGATGCTGTCGCCAGCGCAGTCATGGAGTCGTTGAACGGAATCTAGAGTATCGCTGTAATCCCATCGGCAAACGGTCAGTGCACAGTCACCCTCACGTCATACATGAGGATAATGCACACTGCCCGTATGCAGCGCGGCCGATAAAATGACTTATTGCGCCAAGATACTGACCCACATTGGGCCTTTACCCACAGGATAGCGGCTCAATGTTGTCAGTTCACCGCTGTTCTGATCAATGCGATAAACGGCGATATGATCAGATTTTTGGCCAGAAGAAATCAGGAACTGGCCGCTGTGATCGATATTAAAGCCACGCGGTTGTGCTTCGGTCGGATGATGGCCAACCAATGAAATCTTACGCCCGTCTTCCGATACGCTGAAAATACTCAGCAGGCTAGCCGTACGATCGCTGATATAAAGATGGCGACCATTTGGCGTGATATGGATATCTGCTGCCCAGCAGGTCTCAGTAAAATCAGCCGGCATGGCATTCAGTGTTTGAATCAGTTGGTATTCCTGACCGTTATCACTGATTTGGTATACATCGACGGAGCTATTGAGTTCGTTGACGCAATAAGCGACTTGCTGGTTGGGATGGAACGCCATATGACGCGGCCCCGCGCCAGCGGCTACCTGAATGTTCGCCTGAGCATGAGGCGTTAGCTTACCATCCTCGCTCAAGTCAAATAGCCGGACTTTATCCTCTTTCAAGCAAGGGACGAGCAGGATCTGATTGGTTGGATCAATGTTCGCCGAGTGCGGTGCTGGCAAATCATCTAGCTGCTGAATAGGAGCTTGTACCACGCCATGCTCATCAATAGGGCTGACGCTGACACAGTTGAAGCTATAAGAAGCAGAGAACAGGAAACGCCCCTGTAAATCGGTACCGATGTGAGTCGGGCTACCTGGCAGAGGTGCCATACCCGCGGCGATCAGCGTGCCGTCATCAACGATGTCGTAGCTGACAATACCAAAATCAGGGCGAACCCCAACATACAAATGGCGTTGATTCGGGTTGATGACCATCGGCTGCACTTGGCCCGGAACGTCCACTGTTTGCAATAACGTTAATGCGCCAGCGGAATCTAATTGCCAGACATGAATTTGCTGACTGTCTGGGCTTGCCACGTAAACCACTTGCTTCATCTCTACTCCTTAGTCGAACCTGTTGAGCAATACTGTTTGGCCGTCTTTATCTGATTCAGCAAAGCCGGCCTTAACCCAATATCGATTTTAACACCTTATTTTAGCCTAGCTTACCTGACTGGCTGGGCATAACAACACTCTCGCGTCGCACACATAAAACTTACCCTGCTTATTCTTAGCGAATAAACAGTCTGGTTTAATCAGTTGCTTATCCGGTGTACTATCCATTAATAGGATACAGAAAATCATTTTGATACTGACTATCTCACTCGCCCTTTCAATGAGTCTGGACTGCTATGAAATATCGCGTAATTGCACTGGATCTGGATGGAACACTACTGGATCACAAAAAACGTATTCTGCCTGAATCTTTATCTGCACTGGCACAGGCACGTGCTGAAGGCATTAAAGTCGTGGTGGTCACCGGGCGACATCATGTCGCTATCCATCCATTTTATCAGGCGCTAGAACTGGATACGCCCGCTATTTGCTGCAACGGCACTTATCTTTATGATTATCATGCCAAAAAAGTGCTGGAGTCTAACCCGCTAGCCCCTAATCAAGCGGTGCAAGTGCTTCAGTTGTTAGAGCAAACTCAGATTCACGGTCTGATGTATGTGGATGATGCGATGCTCTATCAGCAAACCAGCGGCCATGTCATTCGTTCACTGAGTTGGGCTGAGTCTTTGCCTGCCTCGCAACGCCCGACATTGCTCCATGTCAACAGCTTGTTAGACGCCGCTCACCGCGCCACCGACATCTGGAAATTCGCCACGTCTCACGCCAATCTCGAGCAGCTTAATGCATTCGCGACCATGGTTGAGGGTGAATTGGGGTTAGCCTGTGAATGGTCATGGCATGATCAGGTGGATATTGCGCAAGCGGGCAACAGCAAAGGGATGCGTTTACAACGGTGGGTTGAATCTCAGGGCATGAGCATGAACGACGTCATCGCCTTCGGTGACAACTTTAACGACCTGAGTATGCTGGAAAGTGCCGGTCTGGGCGTAGCGATGGGTAACAGCGCTGATGCTATCAAAGAACGAGCCGATTTAGTTATTGCCGATAATGAACAACCGGGCATTGCTGCCGCTATTCGCCAGCATGTTCTAGCCTGATATTGAGGTGAATGAATCACCTCATCAGGTCTAAATCGACCTCCTAAACTAGGCAGGTTGGGAGGTTCGCATCACGTTAAAATCAATCTTCGCGTGGGGTGATTTTACCGTAGTCTTGTTCGTTGTTACGGGTCAGCCACAGTGACAAGGCTTTCAGGGAATCCGGTGTAAATTCGTCACAACGCGCAGTGATCTCTTCCGGCAGCATCCAACGGACTTCATCTATCTCTTCAGCTTGTAGCGCAAATGGGCCGTGAGACACACAACTGAATAATGCCCCCCAAACACGGCAGCAATCCTCCTCAAAGTAAAACAGCCCATGTTCAGCAAAGGGGACACCTGCGATGCCTAACTCTTCTTCTGCTTCACGCCGAGCTGAGTCGAGATAATTTTCACCACTTTGCACGACGCCGCCCGCGGTGGCATCCAGTTTGCCGGGATAGAAATCTTTGATCTCAGTACGGCGTTGTACCAGAATTTTGCCCATTCCATCATGCACCACAATATAGGTAGCACGGTGGCGTAGTCGCTGAGCTCTCATTTGTTGACGACTGGATTGAGCAATAACCTCGTTTTGCTCATCAACAATATCAACCCACTCGATGACTGCTGCTGGATTTTGCTCCACCATCCTCTAAAACCTTCTATCTAGGCGCGATGAAACGCGCGCAATTGTTAATCAAGAAATGACCTTCTCGAGTGGCCGCAGTCTGGTAAGCGCCCGCCTCTCTAGGGTAAATAACGATTTATCTTATTGTTTTGTAAATACTAACTGTTTTGTAAATGCTAACTGTTTTTTCAATGCCGACTATTTTTTCAATGCCAACTGGGCGACAAGTTCATCATTTTGTAGGGTCAAAACCTGTAAAACACCCTTGTTTAGCATGCCATAGCTCGCAGGAAATCCCCCTTTAGGGATGCTGACAGAACCCGGATTGAAGCAAATCACATCCTCCTGCCACTCTGCTTGCGGAAGGTGAGTATGACCATAAACTAAGACATCCCCTTTACGCAACGGAGGAAGTGACTCTGGATGATAAAGGTGACCATGCGTCAAAAATAAACGCGTTTCTGGCATAATTATCTGCTGCCAACCGGCCATGATAGGGAACTGTAAGAGCATTTGATCGACTTCGCTGTCGCAGTTTCCACGCACAGCAATGATCTTATCTTTGTAGGGATTAAGACACTCAGCAACGGCTGCGGGTTGATAGCCCGCCGGCAACGCGTTACGCGGGCCATGGTTGAGTAAATCGCCTAATAGCACCAGCCATTGCGCTTCATTTTGGTCGAAAATTGCCAGCACCTTTTCAGTCGCGGGCAGTGAACCATGCAGATCAGAAGCAAACATTAACTTCATGACATCATCTTCCCTGATCATAATCTCAGTCATTCTGGCGATATAGATCGTCGCATGACTGATGGGAGCTAAAAGAGGCGTTATTCTATCACCCAATCCGTCGGATTTATCCGATAAAAAGAGCCATCAATTGCGAGAAATTCTTTTTCTATCGAAACAGCGCCGCCATGTTAGCTATGCCAGCGCATGTCGAAATAGCAAGGGAGGAACGGATATCATGAAGGTTGCGATACCAGCTCATCTAATGTCAGAGGATGGAATAAATACCCCTGCATCGCGTCAATATTGCTCCCCTTGAGTTGTGCCGATTCATCCTGATTTTCGACGCCAACAACAATAACACCGAGGCAATATTTCTTGATGTTATTGATCAGAATTGGGAAGGTATGTTTATTGTGCTGCCAGAAGAAATGCTTATCGATCTTCACATATTCAAAAATATTGGCCGTCACTGCATTTAAAGTCGAGCCCCCACTGCCTAAATCATCTAGCCAGAGCGGATATCGCCCAGCTAATTCACGTAATAGCGGGTTATTCATACCATCGGATAAATTAGAGAAAGTTTCCATGATTTCCAGCCTAAGGAACGGCATTTCATCAATCATACAGCGGGTTGAATCATCGGAAACGATCACGCTTGCCAAGTCAAAATCGATATTAATCGATAGCAGAACATTGTTAGCAATAAACCATTCACTGTAGGTTTTTACTGCGCGCAATTGATCATGAAATAATTTCGTTTTCCCTTCAACGCCTAACTCTCGAATAAACTGTTCGACGTCCATGGATAAATCGACCGATTTGGCTGAGAATCGGCTTAATAGCTCGACGGCTAATAAACTACCATCCTGCTTATGTATGGGTTCACATATGTAAGAACAATTAACTTCGATGTTTAGCTTCATGCGCACCTGAAAAGTTTATAAGCAATAATGAGATCACAACCTGACCTCAGCGGGACGATTTATAAGCCTGCGTTAACTTTTATAAAATACCCGACATTGATAAAACATCCAATTTCGCAAAGTGATGGAAGGCGGATGGCTTCCTTTAATTTAAATACTCATATTCACTTTAGCAGAAATTCACCTTTAGCATGTTTTAACGTCGTTTGGGCATGGCTTATACATATCTTTAACATTTAAAAACAATGAGGTATACCGATACCACCTAAGGACGAACTGGTAGTACCTGAAAGCCTACTCTTGTATTAATCGGTCAGAATGTCGGATTTGTTTAATGATTATTTAATTATTTTTCAAACGAGGCTTTAGGAGGGTTTTCTCTTTAGATTTATCTCAGGATGTGCTCAGTATCGTAGGATAAGCGCTTGGAATCATCTATGCTGAAAGTGAAACAAATAATAATGAGTGCGTGACCCGATGGGGTGGGTTATTTACCCTTCAGAGTTCATGTTAAAGGGCATCAATGGAGATTGGCTATGCGTATTTTAATCACTGGCGCGACAGGGCTAATCGGACGCAGTCTGACCGCCTTCCTGTTGTCACAAGCTCATCAAATTACTGCGCTGACACGTGATCTACAACGTGCAAAAGAAGTGCTCGGTCCACAAGTTACCTGCTGGTCTACGCTAGATGATCAGCATGATCTGAATGGCTTTGATGCCGTGATTAACCTCGCTGGCGAACCTATTGCAGAAAAACGTTGGACCCCACAGCAAAAAGAGATTTTGTGTCAAAGCCGCTGGCAAATAACCGAAAAACTGACTGCGCTAATTAATGCCAGTAGTGAGCCACCTGCGGTGTTCATATCCGGTTCTGCGGTGGGGTTCTATGGCGACCAAGGGCAAGCTTTGGTCACCGAAGAAGAAACGCCACACGATGAGTTTACCCATCAGCTTTGTGAACGCTGGGAAAGTCTGGCACTCGCCGCCGAAAGTCAGCAGACGCGAGTCTGTTTATTGCGTACGGGTATCGTGTTAGCCCCTCACGGCGGAGCGTTAGCCAAAATGGTGCCGCTGTTGCGCCTTGGTTTGGGCGGCCCAATCGGTGATGGTCGCCAATATTTACCGTGGATTCATATCGACGACATGGTGCATGGCATCTATTTCTTATTGACGACCGATGGCCTTAATGGCCCCTTCAATATGGTTTCCCCGTATCCTGTACATAACGAGCAATTTATTGCCACGCTAGCAGAGGTATTAGACCGCCCTGCTGTCATTCGAACGCCTGCGGCGGCAATGCGTTTATTACTGGGTGAATCAGCAGCGTTGGTGCTGGGGGGGCAACGGGCCGTACCAAAACGATTGGAAGAGGCGGGCTTTGGTTTTCGTTATTTCGATCTGGAAGAGGCGCTGCGGGCTGTATTGAAAAAACCAACAACTGCCGATAGCAACAAACGCTAAATACCTGAGATATATCGCAGCGGGATAGACTCATTCATCGCTATCCCGCTGAACAATATGTTACTTCAATGCCCCTGAAAGGAACTGCTGCAAACGAAGACTTTTCGGGTTGCCAAAAAGCTCTGCCGGAGGGCCTTCTTCTTCTATCACCCCTTTGTGCAAGAAGATGACATGGCTAGAAACATGCCGAGCGAACTCCATTTCATGGGTCACCACCACCATGGTTTTCCCCTCTTCTGCCAGTTTTTGCATAATACGCAAAACTTCGCCAACCAGTTCAGGGTCCAATGCCGAGGTGGGCTCATCAAACAGTAATACATCCGGCTCCATGGCCAATGCCCGAGCAATTGAAACGCGCTGTTGCTGGCCGCCAGAAAGATGCACCGGGTATTTAGCCCGCGCTCGTTCATCAATACCGACTTTATCCAAATAGCGGATAGCTCGCTCTTTCGCTATCGATTTACTTAGCCCTAATACTTGAATAGGCGCTTCCATGACGTTTTCCAGCACCGTCATATGGCTCCATAAATTAAAATGTTGGAAGACCATCGTTAATCGCGTGCGCAATAATTGCAGTTCTTTTTTATCGAAAACTTTTAATTGCCCATCTTTATCTCGCACTAAGCGAATATCTTGGTTATTAACGCTAATCGAACCTTCGCTTGGTTTTTCCAAAAAATTAATACAGCGTAAAAAGGTACTTTTCCCCGAGCCCGAAGAGCCAATAATGGAAATCACATCTCCCGCTTTAGCAGAAAGTGAAACGCCTTTTAAAACCTCATGCTCACCATAATGCTTATGTAATTCCGTTACCGACAGCTTGGTTTCAGCTATTTTCGTTTCTGATGTGTCAGTCATCGTTTCTGATGCGCTATTCATAGTTTCAATTATGTCCATCATGGTTTCTCCGTACTTAATGCGATGCCTGCGGTTTTATATGAGCCAGCCAACGTCTCTCTGCCTGGCGGAACAGGCTAATTAGCGTGAAGGAGATAATCAGATAAAGTACGGCAGCAATACCAAAAGCATAAAACGGCTGATAAGTCGCCGCGTTAATATCTCGCGCGATTTTCAGTATATCCGGCACGGTGGCCGTAAAAGCCAATGCCGTTGAATGCAGCATTAAAATCACTTCATTACTATACGCAGGTAAAGCAATGCGCAGTGCTGAAGGCAAAATAATACACCGATACATTTTAAAGCGCGAGAAGCCATAAGCTCTAGCCGCTTCAATTTCGCCGTGTGGTACTGAACGAATCGCACCGGCAAATATCTCTGTTGTGTATGCACAGGTATTTAACGTCAGCGCCAAAATAGTACAATTCAAGCCGCTGCGAAAGAAGGCATTCAGCAGATCATTGCCTCGGACAATCTCTAAACTGTACATGCCAGAATAGAACACCAGCAATTGGACATATAACGGCGTGCCGCGGAAAATATAAGTGAAAATCCAGACGGGTAAGCGGATCCAGCGCCGTTCTGCCACCCGAGCAACCGCTAGCGGAATAGCCAACAGCCCGCCCATGACGACCGAGGAAATTAATAACCACAAGGTGACGGCCATGCCGGTAAACCGGTAACCATCACTCCAGAGCAGTGCTTGCCAATATTGATGCAGAATCTCGATCATAGCTCAGCCCTCTTCACCCCATGGGAATAGCGCCGCTCTAACCACAGCAAGACACCATTCGATACCGTGGTAAAGATCAGATAAACCGCACCGGCGACTAAAGCAAAGAAGAAGGGTTGATAAGTGCCCTTTCCCGCTAACTGCGTGGCTTTTACGACATCATTCAGCCCCAGAATAGAGACTAATGCCGTTGCCTTTAGAATCACCTGCCAGTTATTACCAATGCCCGGTAATGCATAACGCATCATGGCAGGAAACATAATTCTGCGGAAAATCTGACTTGAGGAGAAACCAAAAGCGGTAGCTGCTTCAATTTGGCCCGCAGGAACAGCCATATACGCGCCACGAAAGGTTTCGGTGAAATAGGCCCCATAAATAAAACCGAGGGTGATTATCCCAGCAGAGAGAGGGTCAATATTAATTTGTTCAAAACCGAGAGATTCGGTAATGCTGTTTAGGGTGATCTGCAAACCGTAAAAGATAAGCAACATTAAAACTAAATCCGGTACACCGCGAATAAGCGTGGTGTAGCACTCAAATAAGCCCGATAACAGCCGATTTGAGGATAACTTTCCACCGGCACCAATCAAGCCGATAATCACCGATAGCAGCACTGAACATAATGCTAACTCCAGCGTTACCAGGGCACCTTCAAATATCAGTTTCGAATATCCATCCAGCATCTGGGTTATCCTGTCTTACTGAGTAAGGAGTCTGGTAAATGACGCGTGTTAATTACCCTATAGCGGCCCCTGCTGGCGTCAGCAGAGGCCTTCACGGCAAGAGAATTAACCGCCGTAGACATCAAAGTCGAAATACTTTTTCGCTAGCTTGTCGTAAGTGCCGTCTTTACGCATTTCTGCAAAGGCTTTATCTAACGCCGCTTTCAGTTCTGCATCATCTTTACGTAAGCCCATTCCGGTACCCACGCCAAAGAACTGGTCATTTTTCACGGATGGCCCTGCAAACGCATAATCTTTACCGATAGCTTGTTTCAGGAAGCCTTCGCTGCCAGCGACTTCATCTTGGAACGTCGCATCAATACGGCCAGAAGCTAAGTCAGCGTAGATCAAATCCTGATTTTGATAGGCAACAACATCAATGCCTTTTGGTTGCCACTCAGCATTGGCGAAAGCCTCTTGTGTTGAACCTTGCAACACCCCAACACGTTTGCCTTTCAAGGCTACCAATGTTGGTTCAATTTTGCTGTCTTTCGGCGCAATTAGACGCGCGTTCGCTGCGTAGAGTTTGTCAGTGAAAGCAATCTCTTTTTGGCGTTTTTCGGTGATGGAAAGCGAGGAGATAATGGCATCGATTTTTTTAGCTTTGAGCGATGGAATTAATGCATCAAAGTCACTTTCAACGAAAGTACATTTGGTATCAATACGGTTACAGAGCTCTTTTGCTATATCGATATCAAAACCAACCAGCTCACCACTGGCGTTTTTAGATTCAAAAGGTTCATAAGTTGGATCGGTACCGATCTTGATATCTTTAGGAATGGCAGCAAAAGCACTGCTCGCGGCAGCCAAGGCTAAAACTAAAGGTAGAACCAGAATCGTCTTCTTCATACATAACCCTCAAATTGATTTTCGATGCCATTAAAGCGCGTTAGATTTCTGTACCATCTCGCTCCGTTCAATCCCGCTAGGTACTCATTTGTTTGCTAAATATAGACTTGCTCGGTACAGCCCAGATCTTTCATCAATAGATAATAGATTTCATAAATAGATAATAGCTTTCATAAATCAATTTGCAGTAATCGTGCCAGTAATCATCTGGGAGGAAAGGAAATTCCACGCCTGCTTTCTGAGCACGATCACCACCAAATCAAGGCATCAAGCCATCGACAGAAACCGAACACCATATTCGTGCCACAGTGCAACCGTGTGGCAGGATCATTGTGGTGCATAACCTGCCTCATTTCAGTGCGATGTTGCACAAATGTATCAATAAAGTGAGAAATATATGAATTTAATCGGGAGGGGTCCGTGCGAATCAATCAGAAACGTTAATTCGCACCTTGCCAACGGACAAAGAGATCTTCAGGTAATTCGATATCAAATTGATCGATAACTCGATTAACGGTCTGATCAACAATCTCTTGCAGGGTTTGTGGGCGATGATAGAACGCTGGCATTGGTGGCATAATAACTGCACCTAATTCAGCCGCTTGCACCAATAGCCGTAAGTGCCCCAAATGTAATGGGCTTTCGCGAACACAGAGCAGTAATGGGCGACGCTCTTTTAAAATCACATCGGCAGCGCGCGTCAGTAAACCATCCGTATAGCTATGGACAATTCCAGATAAGGTTTTGATTGAACAAGGTAAAATAACCATTCCATGGGTCTTAAATGAACCAGAGGAAATGCATGCTGCAATGTCCCGTGAGTCATGTACCACATCGGCCAATGCTTGAACTTCCTTTACACTGAACTCGGTTTCAAGTGCTAACGTTTGACGTGCCGCATTGCTGATAATTAAATGAGTTTCCACGCCCTCAACCTGTTGCAGCACCTGTAACAGCCGCACGCCATAAATGGCTCCGCTAGCCCCGCTGATACCGATAATAAGTCGCTTCATGGAAAATGCCTCGTACTGATGTTATGCCTTCAAAAATAAGCATAACACAAAGAAATAGGGGCAAACTTTGCCGTATCAGACACAGATAAGCAAGTCATGCCCCCAGTATCTTAAAACAAAAAAGGTGCACCGCGCCTGAACGCAAATTGCACCTTTTTGATTCATCTATTTTTGTCACTAAAGTACGTCTTGCCGGTCGCAATCGTAAATCAGCCGATATACCTGCAACTTCATCCGTTGCGGGTATCAACCTTCGTTATGCATCTCAAGATTTTCCGCTTCGTTATGATTACGTAATGCTTGCGCATCATCGTTACGTAACGACTCCAGATACTCTAGATAGCTCTGATCCACGTCTTTAGTGACGTAAACGCCATTAAAGACGGAACATTCAAACTGAGTGATATCGGGGTTATCTTCGCGTACGGCTTCGATAAGGTCAGTAAGATCTTGGAAAATCAGCGCGTCGGCACCAATTAACTGGCGAATCTCATCCACTTCACGACCATGAGCGATTAACTCATTGGCGCTCGGCATATCGATCCCATACACGTTAGGGAAACGGATTTCAGGTGCGGCTGAGGCAAAATAGACTTTTTTCGCCCCCGCTTCACGTGCCATCTCAACGATCTGCTCTGAGGTGGTGCCCCGCACAATCGAATCATCCACCAATAACACGTTCTTATCGCGGAATTCTGCACGGTTAGCATTCAGTTTACGGCGCACAGATTTACGGCGCTCTTGCTGACCCGGCATAATGAAGGTACGGCCAACATAGCGGTTTTTCACAAAACCTTGGCGGTAAGGTTTATCCAGAATTCGAGCAATCTCCAGCGCAATATCGCAAGAGGTTTCAGGGATAGGGATAACCACATCGATATCTAAATCTTCCCACTGTTTAGCAATTTTCGCGCCCAACTTCTGGCCCATGCGCACACGTGCACTGTAAACAGAAATTTTGTCCATAAAGGAATCAGGGCGAGCAAAGTAGACATACTCAAACAGGCATGGGTTGTATTTTGGATTTTCAGCGCATTGGCGAGTGAACAACTGGCCTTTTTCGGTGATATACACCGCTTCACCCGGCGCAACATCACGCAGGAATTCGAAACCGAGGGTATCGAGTGCCACACTTTCAGAAGCGACCATATACTCATTGCGGCCATCAACCAACGTGCGTTTACCAATCACCAGCGGGCGAATCCCATTCGGATCACGGAAGGCGACCATGCCATGACCGATAATCATCGCGACGCACGCATATGCACCGCGAATGAGCTGATGCGTAGCGGCAACAGCGGCAAAAATGTTGTCAGACTCCAACGGATAATGTTGGAAGCGGTCCAATTCACTGGCAAAAATATTCAGCAAAATTTCTGAGTCAGACGTGGTATTCACATGACGGCGAGAAACTTCGAATAATTTCTTTCTTAGCTGGTGAGCGTTAGTCAGATTACCGTTATGTGCCAAGGTAATGCCAAACGGTGAATTAACGTAGAAAGGCTGAGCCTCGGAAGCACTGGAACTGCCTGCTGTCGGGTAACGAACATGGCCAATACCCATATTCCCCTGTAAGCGCAGCATATGCCGGGTTTCAAATACATCCTTCACCAAGCCGTTTGCTTTACGCAGCCGGAACCCGTTATGGGCATCAATGGTGACGATGCCCGCAGCATCCTGGCCTCGGTGCTGAAGCACCGTCAGCGCATCATAAATCGACTGGTTTACCGGTGCAAAACCGGCGATACCGACAATACCGCACATGTTGTCTTTTCCTCATAAGCCGCTCCGAATCGGTAGTTGATCCGGCAAGAAACTCGACGTGCTCTGCAGGTAGTCAAAGAACCACCTGATGATATAACTGAACTGCGGGATTAATTGCGACTGTTTCCAGTCTTCACTTTGTGAGAAGCCGGTAAACGTATCAAGGAAGAACAACATGGCAGAGACAATCAGAACACCTCTCAGCGCCCCAAAACAGATCCCTAATACCCTGTCTGTTCCTGATAACCCAGTACGCTCAACCAGTGAACCAATCACATAGTTAACAATAGCCCCGACGATCAATGTCGCGATGAACAAAATGCCGATAGCAATTCCGTTACGGACGACTTCATCCTCAAAACGAGTGAAGTAGACAGCAAGGTAACTGTAAAAATGGCTGGCAACGAAAAACGCACATCCCCATGTTACAAGTGACAATGCTTCACGGACAAACCCTCGGATTAAGCTGACCAAAGCAGAAAATCCGATAATCCCTATAATGACGTAATCAATCCAGACCATGGCTATTCCAATGACGAAATCACCGCTGCATCCTGTTCGCGGCGAATTCTAACAGAAAAAGAAAACGTTTGCGTAGGGGTTTCTGACCCCATGACAAATTAAAGTGCGACGATTTTAAAAACAACAATCGTCGCACAAACTTAGCTCACATACTTCATTTACAACCCCGCGAGACCTGACATCGTCATGCTACGCGATACCCTAACGCCCCGTGCTGTAGGACTTAACCTGTCCATTTAGGCCGCTTAATGAATTAAGCTCAGGCAACGCTGATTGCAGTTTTTGTTTTGACGCATCCGGCCCGACAAAAATACGGGTTATCTGACCCTGAACAGGGGTCGCAGGTACGGTATAAGCCCGATGACCAGACAGACGTAATGTGGCAACAACCTCATTCACTTTAGCGGCATTTTTCAACGCCCCCAGTTGGACAACATAAGCCTGCCCGACCGGTGCTTTCTCTTCAGTGACGGGTTTACTCTCCGGCTGCACTTCAGGCTTAACCTCTGGTTTAGGTTTCACTTCCTGCGGTTTTTTCTCTACCGGCGTTGGCTTGATCTCAACCGGTTTCTTCTCCACAGGTTTCACCTCAACCGGCTTATTTTGCATCGGTGGTGGTGAGACAATAAGGGGTTCAGTTGGCCGGTGACCGGCATCGTTCGCGGCCTGAGAGACGGAATCATCTTTCGGGACTTCCACCGCTTGTGCCGCGCCTTCCGGCGGCGCGATAGGCAAAGGCTGACTGACCGGTGGAACCGCATCAATCTCTTGGCTATCACCGGGTTTTGGCACTAATGGAATGGCGGCGAACTCATCCTCATAATGCTTCTTTTTGCCATCCAGCAGCCCCGGCAGCACAATTACGCCTAACGCGACTAGAATGATGGTCCCGACTAAACGGTTCTGGAACTTACTTGCCACTCGCACTCCCCAAACTTTGCCTGTGATACTGGATGCGACAGCTACGTTCGCTGACTACCGCTGTGTAGCACCCACTATTTTAGGTCTATATTCAATCGGTTATAAAATCGACACCATTACAGACTCAATGCAGCCATCACATGGGCGACTGTATGGAAAGAGCCACAGACAATGACCACATCCTGTGGTGCTGCATCCTGCATGGCCTGTCTCCAAGCCGTCTCAACATCATTAAAGGTGCGGGAACGGCTAAGGTGTTCAGCTAATTGCTCAGCCGTGGCCCCACGCGGGCCTTCTAAGGGCGCACAATACCATTCGTCGACCTGTTCAGATAAACACGCCAACGTCCCGCCAATATCTTTATCTGATAGCATCCCAACCACTGCCCGTACTTGACCTTTTTTCGGCAATTGGGCCAGCCTATCAGTCAAATAACGTGCAGCGTGCGGGTTATGAGCCACATCCAAAATCAGCAAGGGTTGCTCACTGACTATCTGGAAACGCCCCGGTAAACGGGCAGCCAGTAAACCTTGATGCACCGTAGTTTCACTCAATGGCAGACCGGAGTAGTGCAATACAGCCAATGCCGTAGCCGCATTCGCCAACGGCACATTGGGTAACGGTAAATCAGCCCATTGATGATCGCCGCACTGCCAGTTCCAATGTTTTTCTTGCTGGCTAAATTGCCACGCTTTATTGCGCTGATACAGTTGAGCACCGAGTTTTTCAGCGACATCAGCAATAGACTGCGGCATATCAGGTTCGCCCACGATAGCCGGTTTTCCTGCACGGAATACCCCTGCTTTTTCGCGCCCAATACTCTCACGATCAAAGCCCAACCAGTCGGTGTGGTCTATCGCAATGCTGGTGACGGCAGCCACATCAGAATCAACAATGTTGGTTGCATCCAATCGCCCACCTAGCCCCACTTCAAGAATCACCACATCAAGCTTAGCCTGCTTAAAGAGTTGCAGTGCTGCTAACGTGCCAAATTCGAAGTAAGTCAGCGAGATACCTTCGCGCCCAGCTTCAACATGGGCAAAAGCGTGGCTATGTTCGGCTTCAGATAGCTCTTGCCCCTGAATGCGAACGCGCTCGGTGTAACGCAAAAGATGTGGCGAGCTATACACCCCTACTCGCAGACCGGCTGCCAGCAGAATTGATTCAAGGGTACAGCAAGTGGTGCCTTTGCCATTTGTACCGGCAATGGTGAATACGGTCGGGGCAGGTTTAAGCAGATCAAGACGCTCAGCAACCTGTTTAACGCGCTCCAAACCCAGCTCAATCGGCTGAGAATGCAAGTGCTCAAGATAGTCAAGCCACGCGGCCAAAGGCGACGTGGCTTGGGGAATTTGATGATTGTTCATGAGTCCCGTCACTGGCCTTTATACCCTTTGTAGTTGAGATGACAGGAGGTATTAGCGACGTTATTTCACTTGCTGCCTACCTGCAACGTCATGACTTAGGGTAATTCTATTCTTGTGTAAAGCGACAATGTCTTCTGTAAGAGAACCCTGTCTTATGTAAGAGAACCTAGTCTTATGTATGATAACAAGGCTCAAGCGGCGACAATGCTGAATAACTGGGCACCACCTTATCAAGGGGGTGCCCGTAGAGATAATCAGGCTTCTGCCTGAGTATCCGTCGCCGTCATATCGCTTTTGACGTCATCCACGCTTGGCTGTGGCTGATGAGTCAACTTAGACAAGATGCTGGCAATCGTCTCACGCATCACTGGACGACGCACAATCATGTCGATAGCGCCTTTTTCAATCAAGAATTCACTGCGCTGGAAGCCAGGTGGCAGTTTCTCTCGCACCGTTTGCTCGATAACCCGTGGGCCAGCAAAACCGATCAAGGCTTTAGGCTCACCGATATTAATATCCCCGAGCATCGCCAAACTGGCGGAAACGCCCCCCATGGTAGGGTCCGTCAGCACCGAGATGTAAGGCAAACCACGCTCTTGCATTTTTGCCAGCGCAGCACTGGTTTTCGCCATCTGCATCAGTGACATCAATGCTTCCTGCATTCGAGCACCGCCACTGGATGAGAAACAGACTAAGGGACAACTATCTTCCAGTGCCTGCTCTACTGCGCGCACAAACCGCGCACCCACAACTGATGCCATCGAACCGCCCATAAAGGCAAATTCGAATGAAGCGGCAACAATCGGCATACCATGCAGAGTGCCTTTCATGGAAACCAAAGCATCTTTCTCGCCAGTCTCTTTTTGAGCGGCAGAAAGACGATCTTTATACTTTTTGGAATCCCTGAATTTCAGGATATCCTTCGGTTCCAGCTCGCTACCCAATTCAACTTCACTGCCTGCATCCAACAGCATATGCAACCGTGCTCGGGCTGACATACGCATATGGTGATCACACTTAGGACAAACTTCTAGATTACGCTCTAGTTCGGCACGGTAAAGCACCTGACCACAGCTGTCACATTTCGTCCACACCCCTTCAGGAATACTCGCTTTACGGGTTGGTGTGATATTGCTTTTGTTAAGAATTCGTTCAATCCAGCTCATCGATGACCTTTCTGTTTGAACCTGGCCGAAGCCAGTCCGCTGTTCATGCTTTAACCATCTTCCTGAAATCACCCCAATAAAAAATGCCTGAGATACACGCCAGTACAGCGTGGCTAAGGCATCGAAATTAGAGCTATCCGCAGGAACAGACCATAAATGTCACTCATTAAACCATATTGGCTCGACAGTGTGGATAAAAAACTGGTCGAACCCTTGGCTTAGGTAACGTTTTTACTGATTTTTTTGACGTGCCGCTGCGCGCCGATGCCGCCAAACCTCAAAGACACCGGGTAAAATTGACACCACAATGATGGCGACAATTAGCAATTTCAGATTGTTCTGCACGAAAGGCACGTTACCAAACAGATAACCAGCATAGGTGAATAGCAGTACCCATACCAATGCCCCAATCACGTTATACGCTGCAAAATGACGATAGGACATTTTCCCCATCCCAGCAACGAATGGCGCAAAAGTACGAATGATGGGGACGAAGCGTGCCAGAATAATCGCCTTCCCACCATGTTTCTCGTAAAACTGGTGAGTTTTATCCAGATAGCTGCGACGGAAAATCTTGGAGTCTGGATCACTGAAAAGCTTTTCACCAAACACTCTGCCAATGGTGTAATTAACCGCATCCCCAATAATTGCCGCGGTCACCATTAGCGCAACCATGATATGCACATTGAGATCATTTGATGGCAATGATGCCAGCGCCCCAGCCACAAAGAGCAAAGAGTCGCCCGGTAAGAACGGGGTGACAACTAACCCGGTTTCACAGAACAAAATCAGGAATAAAATGGCATAAACCCAGATCCCATACTGCGCCACCAGCTCAGCCAGATGAACATCAATATGCAAGATAAAATCAATAATGAAACGTATAAAATCCATAATTACTCTCGAATGGTAAGCGAGCTTAAACGGTGATTGAGACTAGCTGATGTACCTTAAATATTCCTTAGACTAAGAGACAAGTCAGCCAATAACCGTTGATTTATTGCCATCAATCATCTGCTAAGAAAAGTGGTCCCATCGGCGCAGAGGGCAAAGCAAAATGTTCGGGGTAATCAACTGACACCAAATACAACCCTTCCGCTTTCGCCGTTGCCGCAGCGCGAGAACGATCTTTTAGCGCGAGTAACTCAGCCATCCAGTTAATGTCCTGATTCCCAGCGCCAATTTCTATCAGGCTACCAACGATATTGCGCACCATATGGTGGACAAAAGCGTTGGCCTTGATATCTACCACGATATACGCGCCGTGTCGGGTAACTTTGATATGTTTTACATTTCGCCATGGTGTACGAGACTGACACTGCACGGCACGAAATGACGTAAAATCATTCTCACCAAGCAGACACTGCGCGGCCTGTTCCATTTTTTCGGCATCCAACGGCATGTGGCAATGGGTCACTCCTTGCGCTAATACTGCGGGGCGATAGCGATGGTTAAAAATAATGTAGCGATAGCGACGAGCCGTGGCACTGAAACGGGCATGGAAATCTTCATCAACCGTTTTTACCCAGCGCACTGCAATATCTGGCGGCAAATGGCTATTGACCCCCATGGTCCAAGCGGCATCTTTGCGCACAGCGGTGGTAACAAAATGCACGACTTGCCCAGTGGCATGGACACCCGCATCCGTTCGCCCAGCACAAAATACGCCGATAGGCTCATTGGCGACTTTCGAAACCGCCGCCTCGAGGCAAGCTTGCACACTGGTGACTTCTTGCTGACGTTGCCAGCCAAAATAGCGGCTACCGTTATACTCGATCCCCAGCGCAATCTTTAGAGTGGCAGTCTCTGCCACTGTGGTGTCTTTCTGAACAGCATTGTCTTGCTGAACAACAGCACCTTGCTGAGCCAACTCAAGTTCGGACATCAGTATAGCTGCTCCTGCAACAGGCGCTCCGCCGTTTCAATGGCCATTAATGCGCCACCAAAACGAATGTTGTCGGCCACCGACCAGAACTGCAAGACTTCAGGAATACCGTAATCGTTGCGCACACAGCCAATACTCAGGACATCACTGCCTGACGCATCACTGACCTGCGTGGGGTAATCGTCTTCTTCGGATAATTGAATATCTTCGCAATTTTCCAGTTCTTCGCGCGCTTCTTCAGCGGCGATAGGGCGTAGTGTTTCCAGATGAACCACTTGTGCTTGCCCGTAAAATACCGGTGACTGAATGCAGGTCACCGAGATAGGCAAACCTTCGTCTTGCAACACTTTGCGCACTTGATCCACCAAACGGCGCTCTTCGCGCACACTGCCCTCTTCATCTGCCAGCAGTGGTAAGACGTTAAAGGCCAACTGTTTAGCGAAAATACCCGGTTCGGCAGGAATACCGTTAAGTAACTTAGCACTTTGGCCCGCGAGATCATCCACAGCGGCTTTGCCGTGGGCGGAGGCAGAAATCAGCGCGGTAACATGTAGACGGGACAAACCTGCCTGCTCGGTCAGCGGTTTAACCGCCGTCAGCAATTGGCTGGTCAGGCTATCAGCCACCGCGACGATATTACGATTACGGTAATCGGCCAGCACTTGAGGGTTCACACTCGGCACCACCAGCGGTATATCTTGCTCCATCGCGAACAAGCCACTGCTGTCGATAACCAAACAACCGGCGTTCCCTGCTTCTTCCGCATACTGTTGTGAGGCTTCAGGGCCAGCAACAAAGAAAGCTAATTGGGCTTGAGACCAGTCAAATTCAGCGGCGTTTTCAACCAGCAAACTTTTACCGTTAAAACGCACGGTCGCGCCAGCACTGCGCTCGCTGGCCAGCGGATACAATTCACCAACGGGGAACTGGCGTTCATTGAGCAACTCCAGCAAAGCTTCACCTACTGCGCCCGTCGCTCCTAACAGAGCAATATTCCAGCCGTCAGACATGTTGGTTTTCTCCACGATATTCATTAAATGGCAAATAAGGCATACCAATACAAAAGGCGGTAAAATCCTGTTTTGAGCGGGATGACACCGCCTGAGATCTCGTCATCGGGTTACTTTAATTCAGTACCGAATCCTAATTTCTGCAATAGCGCCGCACTCGCGGCATTGTCACACTGTACACACAGTGATGACCATTCGCGCCGTTCTTGATAGTGCTTACGCAAGCGGTCAAACTCTCCCGGCAAGCCAGCAACGCGGCGCAACGGCGCATCATCGCGGCGCACATCATACACTAAGTGCATCAATCGTTTTAATTTGCCTTCATCCAGCTCGCCATTGAGCTGTAAATGGCTGAATTCAGGTTGCGGTAGCAGTGTCGCTAAGGCGACCGATTGGGGCTGCCCTAAATGCTGGCTGAATGCCTCGAACACTTGGGTCGTGCCACGCGCTTTACCTTCGAGTGTGTATCCAGCAATGTGCGGCGTGCCGATATCGACACGCGCCAGCAGCGGTAGAGAAAGCTCTGGCTCGGGCTCCCACACATCCAATACCACACTCAGTTTTTTCCCTTTTTCCAATGTGCGGAGTAAGGCGGCATTGTCCACCACCGCGCCACGACAAGCATTGATCAGTATGCGGCCATCGGGCAGCGCCGCCAGTAACTCATCATCAGCCATATGCAGGCTTTGATAAGCACCGGTTTTGTTCAATGGCGTATGGAAGGTGAGGACATCTGCTTCGCGGACCAATTTTTCTAAGGGCCAAAATATTTCGTTATCGCCCCGGTCTGCTCGCGGTGGATCGCAGAGCAAGGTACGGACACCAAGGGCTTTTAGGCGATCATTGAGCCGTGAGCCGACATTGCCTACCCCCACGATGCCCACCGTTTTATCGCGCAGTTGGAAACCATCGCGTTCGGCCATCATCATCAGCGCAGAGAAAACGTATTCGACCACCGCGATAGCATTACAGCCTGGCGCAGCGGAGAAGCCAATTCCCTGTTGGCGTAACCAGTTGTCATCAACATGGTCTGTGCCGGCCGTCGCGGTCCCGACGAAACCAATAGACGTGCCTTGCAGCAGTGCTTCATTGACTTTGGTCACGGAGCGCACCATCAGCGCATCAGCATCAGCCAACGCTTCACGAGGAATGGGCCGCCCCGGCACCGCTTGCACATCGCCTAAACGCCGGAATAGTTCGTCCGCGTACGGCATATTCTCATCAACCAGAATTTTCACGTTGTTCTCCGGCAGCTCTCTGCCCTACAGATGAAAAACAGGGGGCTTAGTATATACCCAAAAAACACAGCGTTGCAGATGCCTTTCTATAGCACCACGCAGACAACGAAATCTTCAACGTCAAGCACACCACCGGAATCCTCAAAGTCATTGGCGTTGCAGGTAGGCAGCAAGCAAACGCATCCCGATGAGCTGACACTCGTCAGTGATTCGGGTAAGTGAGTGCAGCTAACACCCCTGCAACGTCAAGCACA
>NZ_HE997643.1:1826422-1851456 GCF_000312485.1 Yersinia massiliensis CCUG 53443
ATTCGGGTAAGTGAGTGCAGCTAACACCCCTGCAACGTCAAGCACACCACCGGAATCCTCAAAGTCATTGGCGTTGCAGGTAGGCAGCAAGCAAACGCATCCCGATGAGCTGACACTCGTCAGTGATTCGGGTAAGTGAGCGCAGCTAACAACCCTGCGGCGTCAAGGACGAAGAGGATTGGCGCGCCGAAAACGCTCAGGTGAAGTCCCTGCCACCTGCTGAAACATCGCAATAAAAGCAGAGGCTGAACTGTAGCCGACATCTAGCGCCACATTTTGCACGGTTTTTCCCTGCTCTAACAACGAGATGGCGTGTAAGAAGCGCAGCCGCTGCCGCCATTCACTGAAGGCCATACCCAGCTCTTGCTGGCAACGGCGCGATAACGTCCGCTCGGTGGTGTAGACCTGTTTAGCCCAGAGCGCTAACGAGGTGTTATCTGATGGGCAACGTTCCAGCGCCGCGAGGATGGGTGATAAGAGTTTATCTTGCGAGGTGGGCAGATAGGTGCGTTGCACTGGCGATATCTTGAGCTGATCAATTAACACTCTTGCTAAACGCATATCTTGCTCATTCTCAGGCATCAGTAAGCCACGAGAAAAGCAGTCTTCCACAATGACACGAAAGATTGGACTGATATTGATCAGGCACGCCGATGTGGGTAACTCATCGCAAAGTTCGAGGGCGATATCAATGGCGCGAAAGTGCATCGACTTACGATTAAAACTGGAATGTTCTACTCCCGCAGGCACCCAAACGCTGAATTCGGGGGGCGCTAAAAAGCGCTGGCCACCAATATTCATCGCCAATACGCCCGCTTTCACACAGATCAGTTGTCCGTAAGAATGGGCGTGCGGTAGGAATTCAGTATTGGCATTGTATATCTCGCAGCGGAAAGACAAACTTTGCGGCGCAGTGGGGGCAACAACAGGATAAGAGGGTTTGGTCATATTACATCGGCTCCAACATGCCCCATTGCTAAGGCTAAAATTGTCCTAATCTCCGTGAGGATTGTCTGATTATCGCTATATAGAATAAATCAGACAGAGGTAAACTGCACCGTATAAGTGTATCAATGAGAATTATTAGTATGAATGTGTTATTCCCTCTGTTCGCGGTGATTATTTGGTCAATCAATGCCGTGGTCAGCAAAGTGTCTGCCACCGCAATCGATCCAGCCGCGATCTCATTCTACCGCTGGGTACTCGCGTTACTCACCTTAACCCCCTTTGTATTAACTGGCGTTATCCGCAACTGGTCGGCCATTCGGGTCTATTGGTGGAAATTGATGATTTTGGGGCTGCTCGGCATGGTGCTGTACCAAAGTCTGGCTTATTACGCGGCCCACAGCGTTAGCGCCCTATTTATGGGGATACTCAGCTCGTTAATACCACTGTTAACTGTGCTGATCAGTATTGTTTTGCTACGTGTGGCTCCGACGGTTGGGATTGCCCTCGGGAGCGTGCTTTCACTGGGTGGATTGGTGTGGTTAGTCAGTGCGGGCAGCCCCGCAGAACTACTGCAACATGGCATCGGCAAAGGTGAATTGATGATGCTGGGCGCTTCAGCCTCCTATGCCCTCTATGGCGTGTTAACCAAACGCTGGGCCATTCAACTGCCAAATTGGCAATCTCTTTATATGCAGATTGCCTTTGGTGTGGTGCTATTAATCCCGAATTTCCTGCTGGCACAGGATGTTCAATTAACGGCACAGAATATCCCGCTGGTATTATTTGCCGGTATCCCTGCTTCGATTATTGCGCCCTATTTATGGATTCAAGGCGTGATGCGATTGGGCGCAAATACCGCCTCAATTTTTATGAATTTGACACCGGTGTTTACCGCCATGATAGCCGTGACTTTCCTTCATGAACAATTACATAGCTATCACCTAATTGGCGGGGGAATTACGCTGGCAGGGGTCATTTTGGCCCAACGATTGCGTATCCCGTTACGCAGAATAGGCGGCAGACGGCTTCACCGAAATATATGATAGATATCATTAGTTAAATGTTAATCAATGGTTATTATTTCTTTCGCTTAGTATACTTATCGGCATGTAATTCATTATGTTGGGTGAAACGATGTCAACTTATGCTTGGCGCAGTACTGTTTGGATTGCGATATACCTATTTTTTATTTTAGCGCCATTGTTGGCATTATTGACCGGTACATTACCCCCCGCCCGAGATTTCTGGACTGAGTTTTCCATTGCTCTCGGTTATGCTGGATTAGCCATCATGGGGCTGCAATTTGGTCTGACGGCGCGTTTTCGTTATGTCACCGAGCCGTGGGGAGAAGATATTATTTATCACTTCCATCGGCGCATTTCGCTTATTGCTGTTGGCTTGGTTATCGCTCATCCCATCATCCTGTTTGTTGTTCGCCCTGAGCTACTGGCATTACTCAACTTCATCGACGCCCCATGGCGCGCCCGATTTGCTGCGATATCAACCTATTCACTGATTGCCTTGGTGATCACCGCATTGTGGCGAGTACAGTTGAGGATCCGTTATGAAATCTGGCATTTATCTCACATTATTCTGGCTGTCGTTGCGGTCATCGCTGGGATAGCTCATATGGTGGGTTGGGGCTTCTATCTCGACGATCCACTGAAAAAAGCGCTGTGGGTTGGCCTGATTCTTTTTTGGTTTGGACTGCTGCTCTATGTGCGTATCGTCAAGCCGCTTTTTATTCTGCGCCGCCCCTACCGAGTGGTCGATGTGGTTAAAGAACGTGGAGACACGACGACACTGGTGATGGCCCCTGAAGGTCATAGCGGTTTTCGCTTTACCCCTGGTCAATTTGGCTGGCTCACCGTTTGGGGCAGTCCATTTAACATCACTGGGCATCCTTTTTCCTTTTCGTCCAGCGCTGCGGTGAGCGATGGTCGCGTCGAAATGTCGATCCGCAACTTGGGCGATTTCACTCGTAGTGTTGCTCAGATACCGGTTGGTCAACGAGTCTATTTGGATGGTCCCTATGGCGCCTTTACCTTGGGTAATCCGGCAGATATGCATGTTTTAGTCGCTGGTGGCGTTGGGATAACCCCGATGATGAGTATGTTGCGTACTCTCGCCGATAGCGGCGACCAGCGCCCTGCCCTACTGCTTTATGGCAGTAAAGATTGGGAATCAATTACGTTTCGTGAGGAATTAGAAGCCTTACAATCACGGCTGAATTTGAAAGTGGTCCACGTATTATCTAATCCATCACCAGACTGGACTGGCGAAAAAGGGTTCATTAATGCCGAGGTCTTCAAGCGGTACTTGCCTCCTCCTTATGCCAGTCATGAGTATTTTATCTGTGGCCCAAATATCATGATGGATGCGATTGAAAAAGCGCTGGATGAGATCGGAGTTCCGATGTCTAAATACCATTCTGAGCGCTACAGTTTTGTTTAAGGAGTATACGAATGCGACGTTTATTTGCTGATCGACTGACCCTTGCGACCGCCGTTATTGTGATTGTCGTCGCCTTGCTGTTTGCCTGGTTACGGGTCGCTGGGTAAGACGTTATTCCAGACCAGCACCTGTAGAGAGTCGATAAACTAAAAAAGCCCGACATAAATACGCCGGGCAATCAATTTTAGTGGCTTAACCTTTAATTTAGTGGCTTAACGTCAAAACGCCGCCAACCATAGACGTGCTTTCATCCCCCAGTAACTGGTCCAGCCGCTGGTGTGTTGCACCATTTTCCCGCGATAGAGCACCACCAGCGTTGGCGTGACACTGACTTGCCATTGAGAAGATAGCTGGCCAGTCGCGTCATTAATCACCGGCATCTGGTAGCCTTTTTTCCTCAGCCAGTGCTCCACCTGCGGCCCGTCGCCGGAACGTAACGCCACCGTCATGACATTCTCCCCCTCCTGAACCAATTGATTGACGCTAGGGCTGGTGAATTTGCATATCGCGCACCATGTCGCCCAAAAATAGATCAGCAAGGGCTTGTCTTGGCTCATCGCCTGCAAAGAAACCGTCTCCCCCGTCAGCGTTTGCAATGGCGTACTGGACCAATCTGAGGGTGCTTGCGGGCTACGCAGCCAATCCATCCCTAGCGAGACAACCGCCACTAGTAGGACCAACACGACGAGCTCTTTCCCCCAACGTTTTAATCGGCTCATTTTTCCGCCTGTGCCAGTTGCTGCTTAACGATCGCCTCCAACTGTTCATAGGAGATCGCCCCCGGCACCATTTGGTCGCCAATCAAAGTCGCAGGCGTCCCTTGAACGCCCAATTGCTCAGCCAATTTCAGGTTACTGCGCAGCACATTGAGGCTTTGTTCGCTCGATTCAACGGGCGTGACACCGGTTGTTTTCTGCGCAGACGCAATACTGCTGGCATCATGAAACCCTTTTTTAGCCATGAGCCGCTGATGAAATGCCATAAATTGATCAGGATGTTGCTGCCATAGCGTTAACGCCACTCTGGCGCTCGTCACTGAGCTTTCCCCCTTGAACGGTAACGGTTTTAACACCACCGCGACTTGCGGGTATTCCTGCACGAGCTTTTCCAACAGCGGATCAAATATTTTGCAGAATGGGCAATTGTAGTCGGTAAATAACACAATGGTGAGAACCGGTTTTGCCGCACCAAATCGCGGGCTACCGGGGTCCTCGTAGAGGATTTTCTTATTGGCAGCGATAAATTGATTGAGCTGCTTGCCCTGCGCTTCATTGGCTTGTTGCTGCCATGCATTAATAGATTGTTCCAAAATATCTGGGTTGGCTATCAAGGTTTCTCGGATCAATGCCTTTATCCGCACTTCTTGTTCGGGGGTGAAGGGTTGTGCTGCCCAAAGTGGCGTCGCTGTCAGCGTGAATAACAAAACCAGTAGTATTCTCATTTTTGATCTCCTTTTGCAGCGGCCAGTTCTTTCAATAACACGTCACGATCCAACAGAGGGGACAGCACCACGCCCTGCTGCTGTTGTTGTTGTGAGCCAGAGAGTTGTGGGCCATAGATCTGATTGAATGGGATAGCGACACTGCCGCGCTCACGTAAAAATTGGGTGATCGACGCCGAAGGTCGCGTCCAGTCACCCCGTAGCGCCACGACATCCGGCTCTTGCAACGCCTTTTGCACATCATCACGCATCAGCACATGTAGCTTGTTAACTTTACAGGTCACACACCAATCGGCAGTGACATCGACAAACACTCGCTTATTCTCATGCAGAGCCTGTTTAATGGCTGACTCTGTTAATGGCTGCCACGCGACATTGTCATGCAGCGGTTTCCGCCATAGATTAGCGGTCAGCGAACCGGCCAGAAGCAGCGAACCCACCAGCAACACACTGATCAAAGAGACAATAGTGGCTATGCGAGCACCATAACGCCAGCCAATGGCGAATATCAGCGCCAGTAGCAGCACACCTGTCATCACCATGACGGCTTGTAAGCCAATATGGCTCGCCATCAGGCTGAGCAGCCACAGGCTAGAGGCCAACATCAAGACGCCCATCGCGATACGCAAATGGTTCATCCAGCGGCCAGGTTTCGGTAAGCAGAGTGCCAATTTGGGCCACGCCGCCACCGCCAGCCACGGCAAGCTCATCCCGACGCCGAGCGCAGTGAATATTCCCCACAGTGCAGGCAACGGCGCGGCCAGTGCAAACGCCACCGCCGTCCCGAGGAAAGGGGCGGAACAAGGGGTTGCCAGTAAAGTGGCTAATGCTCCCTGACCAAAGTGGCCTGCCATACCTCGCACACCTGATTTCTCAATACGGGGGGCGGCGATACGGGTGTTCAGGGATGAGGAGAGTTGGATCTCGAACAGGCCGAACAAATTGGCGGTGAAAAGTGCGGTGACCAATACCATAAAGCCGATAAACCATGGATTCTGGAATTGAATTCCCCAGCCGAGTGCATGATTACCTAAACGCAAGGCAGTCATCAGCAGGGCCAGCAGCCAAAATGAGGTAATAATTCCCGCGGAGGAAGCCAGAAACTGCCAACGGACCTGACGACGAGTTTGGTGCTCGGTGTGCAGAATCGAACCCAATTTCATCGCCAAAACAGGTAACACGCAGGGCATCAGATTGAGAATCAATCCCCCCGTTAATGCCATCAATATCCAAGACCAAAAAGCAGTGGATGAAGTCGGTAGCGTGATTGCCGGCCCAATCATCACGCTCGCTTCTTGCGCTACCCCCCCATCGGTAATCACCATCGTCAGTTGTTTGCCCTGCAGATCTGCGGAGCCCTCACCCCAACCATCGGTGGCCGGCACCCGCACAGATAGCTGTTTGCCTTGCACGCTAACAATAGGCTTACCCAGATCGGCATCTTCCAACGTATCGAAGAACAATGCGGGTTGTTGCCAGCCTTCTTCACGGATGGCATGGATTTGTACTTCCCCATTGCCATAACCGGCCTGAATCTGTTTGGTTAAAGCATTAGCAATCGGTACTTGTCCCATCGCTTGGGCAAAATCGTGTTCAAACTGCTGCTGATTTGCCGCATTTATCGGGGAAGTGAGATCGAGGCTAAAGGGGTAATCGGTCAAAATGCAAACATTACTACAGGTCGATAAGGTGAGTGTTCCGCTTAACGTTTTGGGCAACGGGCCAGAAATCACTATCGGCAACATCACCTGCTCATGGTATCCCTGCGTTGAAATACCTGATACATCAAAGCGTTGTGGTACTGGCCAAAACCACTTCACTTTCTCAAGTGGTGGTGTCCAGACGATAGTCGGCGCAATACCGCCTTCACCGGGTGAACGCCAGTAGGTTTTCCAGCCCTTTTCCAATTGAACGGAAAGTAACATGCGAGTTTCCCCGCCTGCAGAGGGTTCAGTACGTAGTCTGACTTTGGCGTGGTCATTTTGTGGGCTAACCAGCCAGCCACTATCAGCAGCCCAAAGCGTAGGCATCCATAGCAGCAACAGACAGAACAAGCCTGTCTTGAATAAATTGAGCATTATCTTTCTCCAAAAAATAGATTAATCACAGCAACGCTTGAGTTGCCGTCACGACGCTAAAAGCGTCTCTATTCTCGGAAAATGCAGAGTTGCAGATGCACCCTTAGACCACTGGGTGATATGACTCTGGGCGGCGGGAATCGCATGCTGGCCGGTACGGTCGGCAGCAAAAGTAGCAACAATAGACCCAGAGAGAAAATCGCTACTTCGAACAGAACGGGAGGTGACGCTAAGAGGGATTTGGCACTGAGTTCACAGGGAGTGGTATCTTCATCTGAGTCAACAAAAGTCTGTGACACGGATGTCGTCGGCAAGAGGCTTTTTTCCAACGCGTGCAGGCTGGCGATGCGTTGCGTCATACAAACCAGTATGACCAAGCAAGCCAGACAGAGAAACCATTGAGCGGCGCGTTGTCGTTTAACCATTATTCGTCTTTAAACCTAATCCCTGTTCTTCATCGTTATCATTAATCTGACGGCCCATCTTAACGGCATAATAAAGATTATCAATGTCCAAACCTAAACAATCACTCAAGGTTACAATTATTGACAATAGTACTGAGTTAAAAAATGTAATGTCGCCGACACATTTACAGGTATCATATTGCCTGCTTACGACTATCGTGGGCTAATCTCATTACTTTCCGCAGTATCGTCTCCACAGCGAAGGACTGGTGATATGCAACCTTTGAATGGCCCAAGTGTGCCTCTTGCCAGTGACCGCAATATCGCGCCGACCAAACTTCCCTCTCAGGGCAAACTGGACAATCAGGCGTTGACGCCGATTCAACGCACGACGCTAGAAAAACTGATTATGCGGATTATTGCGCTTAGCCCGGTCAAGTCAGCTGAGATTTGGGCCACGCTGCGTCACGATTTATCCCTTAGCAGCAGTAGTGAGCTCCTTGCTCGCCACTTCCAACCCGCGGAACAATTGCTGCAAACGCGTTTGTTACAGGCGCAGGAAAATCACGCGAGTCATCAATTACGTCAACAACTGACCGAACTACTGCCCCAAGGTAATAATCGGCAGGCCGTCAGTGATTTTATCCGCCAGAACTTTGGTCACACCGTATTAAGTCAATTGAGCCATGCTGAGTTACAGCAAGTGTTTGTCCTTCTGCAATCCGGTACGCTGAATATTCCGCCGCCACAGTTGGCAACGATAATGGATAGACCGCTATTGCCCGCAGAACAGCAAAGTCTCCAATCGCTGGTGGTGAAACTGAGTGCTGCCACCGGTGAACAACCGGCAAAAATATGGCAGGCGCTGTTTGATATGGTGGGGGTGAAAAGCAGTGATCCGCTGCCTGCGCGGCATTTCCAGTTACTCAGCCAGTTGCTGCAAACCAAAGTGGCGCTCAGTCAGCAAACAGCGCCTACGTTAATCAACCTGCAAACTGCACTTAAGCAACCTGCCAATGCACAAGAACAGCAATTGTTGATTGATTACAGCCAGAATCGCTTTCAGGCAAGCCCGACGACGCCACTGACGCAGGCGCAATTGAATGACATCATCAATGTGCTGTTTGCCGCCAGATTAGACCGTGCCAACGCGGCGCAACATTTAGCTGAAGACCAAACAACGCTTCAGCCCACCATCAATCCGATGATTATTGCACTGCCACAATCATTACAAGATGCACTGCAAAAACCGTCACTGGTGATTATTACCGTGGCGCTGATTATCGCCTTTATACTGGCAATATTCCTTTAGCCGCAAAATAATGGCTCAGGTACTTAGCCTCTGAGCCATTCACACCCCTCTCACCACGCTAATAAATACCAGCCAACCATCGCGCTCCATAATAAGAAAGGCAGTGAGTAGGCATGGAATTTCAGCCAAATAGCTGGCTCACCTGCCATTCTAAGCGCGATTAAATTAGCCATTGAGCCTAACGCAAAACCAAAGCCACCAATATTCACGGCATAGGCCACTAGGGCACTGGAGGGTAAGTAATTTAGCAATAAAATCGTGGCAGGGACATTACTGATCAATTGGGATAATCCGATCCCAAGAATATAAGCCGCAGCGTGAGAGAGCGTTTTAATTTCACCAAACAACGCTTGTAACGCAGGTAATTCGGTCAGTAGGCGCACATCGATAAACATCGCCATAAAGACCACGATTAGGCTCCAATCGATCGCCAGTAAAACTCGCCGTGCCATGAGAAGTAATCCCACGAAAACAATGAGCAGCCCATAATTTGCCAAACCCAAATCCACGCAAATAATAAAAATCACGTACAGCGCCACACAACTCAGCAGCAAGCGGAATTGGTAGGGATAAATGGGGCTGGAAGCCTGTTTCTTAATGGTCCGCGCAGGAAAGCGCCACCAAGTGACTGCCAGTAACGTGAGTAGAATCACCGCCGCCAAAGGGGCCATCTGGCGGGTAAAGCCCATGAAGGAGAGGTCGGAACGGCTCCATAACAGAATATTTTGCGGATTGCCGATTGGCGTTAATAGCGAACCGGCATTGACCGCCAGCGCAGAGAAAATAATTAGGCGAGAAACCGGTAACGACGAGATTTTTTTCAGCGTCAAAATCAGTGGAACAATGATAAACAGCGCCACATCATTGGTCAGGAAAGAAGACAGCACCGCAGCGGATAACACCAAAAACAGGGCTAAATGCCGCTCGGTGTGTAATGTATTAATAATCTTCCGACCAATAAAATCAAAATAGCCGCTGACCTCAACCCCTTTCGTCAGTAGCATTAATCCCAGCAGCGTGACAATAGTTGTCCAATCAATAAATTGCGGGAAGGCCGTGATTTTGGCAGGCATGAGCACGGTTAACCCAATGCCTAAAACCAATAAAATATGTAGCAGACGATCTTTCAAAAAGGGTCTGAAAATCGTATTAATCGCGCGGTAGGTCGTCGTGAGTTGCGTCATCGGGAAATCGATAATAACCAAGGGCTGACAAAGAAAGGCCACGTTAACGCAGCCCATCCTTTAATGCCAGCCCCCATCCTTTTATTACTGTTATTCCTCAGCTCTCCAACGCTCAATTAGATCTGCGCGTTGTGCTTTATCGCTTTTCTAAAATCGTCCATTGAACAGAACCCTTTGGCGTCAATCGGGCAGCCTTCAATTTCCAATGTGACACGTTTTGGCGGTGCTTGCAGGGTTAATGGTGTTTTATGACGGATTTGTTCGGTCGACAGATAGATATATTCAATCTTCATCATATCTTTGTTTTGCTTGATATCTTTCCAGCGCTCAAAGACCACTTTGCCGCTGATCGGCGTTTTCTCATATTGGTCTGGCAACTGATACTCTTTGGTTTTAAGTGCCGCCAGCAACGAGGCAATGTTGGAATCATGCCCGACTAACACAGCCAATTTGGCTTGTTGCGCGGCTAATTCATTTGGCGTTTTCTCACCAACAGGATCCAATGCGGCGCTGATAAAGCTCACTAATTTCTCGGCGGCATTATCGGCAATCGCGGGTGAGCCGAATAATGTTTCATGGTACAGATTTTTTATATCGATTAATTTACGCCACTCTTCCGAGGACTTAATTCGCCCCCAAGCGACATCTTGCGCCGGAAAACCTTCGTAATATTGCAGCATAAAGGCATCGGAAGCACCGGTCCCTAATTTCAATGGCCCAGTAATGCCCGGCTCTTTATTTTGCACTAACACAATACTGGTTGGCTGGGTGCTCCAATCGCATTTTTTATCCACCAAGCAGGCAGGTGAATTTTTATAGTCCAGCACTTGTGAGAGTAAGGCATAGTTCGGTTGTAATCGCTGATTTAGCCCCTCAACCCCACCTGGCCCCGCATGTTGATTAATCGAAGCCAGCGCTTTTTCTTTAAATTCGGGCGTGACATCCAACGTAATTATCGGGTTAAAAACAGGGTCCATCTTGCCAATATCTTTTTGGTGAACAACGGGGACATTACAGCCTGGGAATGCACCAAATAAGAAATGCTGCGCGGTGCCAATGGTTCTTGGCAAACTGTTGGCATAGGTAAATACCGTCTTGTCTGCGGGGCAACCTGTAGCTTTCAATAACTTAGTCTCTGCCAACCATAAGCGGAAATAACCGCCAAATATTGCCTCGATTTCAGCCCCTTTCGGTGTCAGGTATCCTCCTGGCGTATTCCATTGCGGCCATTTATCCGGTGTCGCACTCGAAAGCATATCGCCATAATTTACCAACGGCGCACGAATACCATGGCGACTCATCACTAATACCTGCTCAAGTTTATAATTGTCGCTCTTATCCTGAGCCACGACATGGGTTGAAGTCGGTAGAAGTATCGCTAATAAGGTCAGGGTATAGGCCGTCTTTATCTTTATCATCCCAAGCTCCGTCATCCAGTTGATGGTATAAAAGTAGATAGCGTGTTCCTATTACTACAGTTTTGTGACACGAAATTTGTTACACAAATGATAATAGTCATAGATAACCAGCAATGGCGGAGTCATATCACAGTTTTGCCAATTGCTCTCTACCGGTGCTGACGGGAAAATAATGATGAAAATTTTGGGTCTTATTGGTGGTATGAGTTGGGAATCGACCATTCCTTATTACCGGATGATTAATCAACAGGTTAAAGAACAATTAGGTGGGTTACATAGCGCCAAAATTATTCTCTACAGTGTCGATTTCCACGAAATTGAGCAGCTACAGGCCAAAGGTGATTGGCAAACTGCTGCACAAGTGCTCTCTGATGCAGCCGTGTCATTAAAACGTGCTGGAGCGGAGGTCGTGGTGGTTTGCACGAACACGATGCATAAAGTCGCGGACGACATTGAAGCCGCCAGTGGGCTGCCGCTGCTGCATATTGCCGATGCCACTGCGGCGCAAATTAAGCACCAAGGGATCAGGAAAATAGGTTTATTGGGTACTCGCTATACCATGGAGCAAGACTTCTATCGTGGTCGTTTAACGGAAAAACACGATATTGAGGTGATTACGCCAGACAGCGCTGACCGCGAAATCATTAATCGTATTATTTATGAAGAGCTGTGTTTGGGGGTTATCAATGAGCACTCTCGCCAAGAGTATCGCCGGATTATGAAAACGTTAGAACAAAAAGGCGCGCAGGGGATTATCTTCGGTTGTACTGAGATTACCTTACTGGTTAATGCACAGGATGCCACCGTGCCAGTGTTCGATACGACCGCCATACACGCCAAAGCGGCAGCAGAGTATGCGCTAGAGCCTTAACCGTTTAGCTCAAAATAAAATGTTATCCCCAATAAAAATGCCGTTGCCATTGCAGCAACGGCAAATACGATAAATCAGCCTTTAATGACATTTTTCCCCGCAGCCTTAGCGTTATACAGCATTTTGTCCGCACGAATTAATAACTGTTCTTGACTCTCATTCGGTTCCAACTCGACCACGCCTAAACTCATGGTGACGCTGATATTGTCGTCGACTGGCATAGTCGCAATGAGATGCCTAATTTTCTCAGCAAGGATTTTCGCTTCGCTTAACTGCGTGCTCGGCAAGACAATCATAAACTCATCGCCTCCCCAACGGCCCAAAACGTCAATCTCTCTGATATTATTTCTCACTACATCAACGATATGAGTCAAGGTTAAATCCCCGACAGAATGACCATATTTGTCATTAATAAATTTAAAATTATCGAGGTCCAGCGAAAGCAATGAGAGTGGCTGAGAAAATCGCTTAGCACGATTATATTCATGCTTCAAAACTTTCTCTAATAAATAGCGATTCGCCGCCGACGTTAATACATCGGTTTCAGAGAGACTCTTTTTAATATTTAATTGCTGCTGCAATTGGTCATTGGTTTCACGTAACTCTGCTGTTCGCTCCTCAACTAATGCTTCCAACGTTTTATTCTTTAGCTCTAACTTTTCAAGACGATGTTTTCGGTCATGAATATTCCGATGTGCGCCAATCATCCTAGAGACCGAGCCATCGTGATTACGTTCAATTACCTTGCCACGGTCCTCAATCCAGATATAACCACCATCATGAGTCCGGCAGCGGTACTCAATCTGGTACCTGTCAGCCTGATTATTGATATAGGCATCAAACTGAAACATGACACGGTCAAAGTCATCTGGATGGATGATTTTTTCCCACGTATGCACTGTATTTTCAAATGCATGGGCCGGATAACCCAGCATTTCATACCAGCCAGAGTTACGATAAACGAATCCGCTGTTAGCGTTCCAATCCCAAATACCATCACTTATCACTTCCAGTATTTCGTGAACAACGCGCTCGTTTAAATCGGCAATCTTCAACTTCTGATCACTTTGATTATGGCTCATTGAACTACCCTGCTGTGTTGGTAAATTAAAAAGGAAAAATCAATTTGTTTAATTATTGTTTTAAGATTGTGAATTAACGTTTTTAGGCAGGCAAGGTTTTTTTTAACGCTAAATTTGACGTTATAAGAATATAAATAGATAACGGCTTAGCTAATACGTTAGCATTCAATCACCTACTTTTTATACTACTATTCACTTTAGTTATTTAGTATAAGATGTTTTTATGAATAACAAGTGATCTGCACTCATTCTTTTACATAAAAAGATGGAATTAACAAAAAAGATACGATTATCTGACGATTACACTATTTTTCTTGAATAGTGTTTATATTATAGCGAATAAAAAAGCCCACGATCACTCGTGGGCCTCATTATTAAGCAATAACTAGCAGAAATATCTGCCGTTAGGCTTACTTCTGGTATTTACGCATCACTAACGTGGCGTTAGTGCCACCGAAACCGAAGCTGTTAGACATCACGGTTGTCAGTTCACGTTGAGTTGGCTCAGTGATGATATTCATCCCCGCAGCTTGCTCATCCAGATTTTCAATATTGATGCTCGGTGCAATAAAGCCATGCTCAACCATCAATAAGCTAAAGATAGCTTCATGTACGCCCGCCGCACCCAGTGAGTGGCCGGTCATCGCTTTGGTTGAAGAAATCGCTGGCGTGTTATCACCAAACACTTCACGAATTGCACCCAGCTCTTTCACATCACCAACTGGGGTAGAAGTGCCGTGTACGTTCATGTAGTCAATTGGGGTGTCAACACCCTGCATGGCCATCTGCATGCAGCGAACAGCGCCTTCACCTGATGGAGCAACCATGTCTGCACCGTCAGAAGTCGCACCGTAACCCACAATTTCAGCATAGATATGTGCGCCGCGTGCCAGAGCATGTTCCAGCTCTTCAACAACGACCATACCGCCACCGCCAGCAATGACGAAACCATCACGGTCTTGGTCATAAGTACGGGAAGCTTTAGCGGGGGTTTCATTGTACTTGGTTGACAATGCGCCCATCGCATCGAACTCACAGGCCATTTCCCAGCACAGCTCTTCGCCACCACCGGCAAAGACCACGTCCTGTTTGCCCAGTTGGATCAATTCCAATGCATGACCAATACAGTGCGCAGATGTCGCACAAGCAGAACTGATAGAGTAGTTCACGCCTTTAATTTTAAAAGGTGTTGCTAGACAAGCAGAAACACCAGATGCCATGGCTTTAGTCACCATGTAAGGGCCAACACCCTTCAGACCGCGTGGTGTACGCATGGCATCAGAGCCGGCAACCTGATTGCGGGGTGAACCACCGCCAGAACCTACCACCAGCCCGCTGCGGAAATTAGAAACCTGCTCTTCAGACAAACCGGCGTCTGTAATTGCTTCTTGCATGGCAAGGTAAGCATAAATTGAGGCGTCGCTCATGAAACGCAGCACTTTGCGATCAATGAGATCCTTTGGCTCAGAGGCGAGTTTAACGTCACCCCATACATGGCTGCGCATTCCAACATCTTTAAATTCTTGCGAGAAAGTAATGCCAGAGCGGCCTTCCTGCAAAGACGCCAGAACTTCCTGCTGGTTATTACCAATGCTGGAGACAATCCCCAAGCCAGTAATGACTGCACGCTTCATTCAATACCTCTTCCACTAATTTTACATTCGGGATTTTGCAACGCACTTTAGCGTACAGTTGTACGCCGAACAAGTCCGATCAGCGTAATATAGCCAGATAATTTTACAATTTGCACGTGGCGGGTCACATAGTTAGAATCGGCCCACCCCTTGAGATACGAGTCTTTTAACGTGAGCCAAGCGCCAATTCAAACTGCGACCTTGAGCTGGAATGAACAGGGTACACCTGTATCGGAACAGTTTGATGACATCTATTTTTCCAATGAGGATGGGCTGGAGGAGACGCACTACGTTTTCCTCAAGGGAAATGGTTTCCCCGAACGCTTTACCCAACACCTGCGTGATAACTGCATTTTCGCCGAAACGGGTTTTGGTACTGGGTTGAATTTTCTCACCTTGTGGCGCGACTTTGCCCAATTTAAGCAGCAAGATCCCACGGCAACACTCCAGCGATTGCACTATATCAGCTTCGAGAAATACCCCCTTCAGGTCGCTGATTTAGCCGCCGCCCATGCCCGTTGGCCTGAACTGGCAGTCTTCGCCGAGGAATTACGGGCACAATGGCCTCTGCCCTTGGGGGGTTGCCACCGTATTGTGCTGGCGCAGGGTGCCATCACGTTGGATTTATGGTTTGGCGATGTCAACACGCTGCTACCACAGTTAGATGCCAGCCTAAATGATCAGGTAGATGCTTGGTTCCTCGATGGCTTCGCCCCCGCTAAAAACCCCGATATGTGGAATGACACGTTGTTTAGTGCCATGGCACGTATGGCCAGACCGGGGGGCACTTTTGCCACCTTTACGGCGGCCGGATTTGTGCGCCGAGGGTTGCAACTCGCGGGGTTTGACGTCGCTAAGGTCAAAGGTTTCGGGCAAAAACGTGAAATGCTGACTGGCACTTTGCCACCCCGTCTTGATACGCCATCTGATCCCGATATCCATTCTCATTCCGACACTCATCCTGATCCTTGGTATCACCGCCCTGCCTCGGCCCATTGCGATGATATCGCCATTATCGGTGGTGGCATTGTCAGTGCATTGACAGCATTGGCATTGCAGCGCCGTGGAGCGAAGGTCACTTTTTATTGTGCTGATGCGCAGCCCGCACAAGGGGCATCCGGTAACCGACAAGGTGCACTCTACCCGCTTTTGAATGGTAAAAATGACGCATTAGAAACCTTTTTCACCAGCGCGTTTACCTTTGCGCGCCGCCAATATGACCAGCTTATAGCGCAAGGTATTTGTTTTGATCACCAGTGGTGCGGCGTCAGTCAATTAGCTTATGACGAAAAAAGTCGCGGCAAAATTGACAAAATGCTGCAAACAGATTGGCCCACCCCTCTCGCCCAAGCAATGAGTCGTGAACAACTCAGTACGCTGGCAGGGTTAGATTGCGCCCATGATGGTATCCACTATCCAGCCGGTGGCTGGCTTTGCCCCTCTGACCTGACCCTTGCACTGATGGCGCTCGCGCAACAAAACGGCATGACCTGCCACTATCAACATGAATTGCATCAGTTAGAGCGTATTGAAGGGCAATGGCATCTGACTTTTGTTGAACCACAGGCTGCTAAGCAACATGCCAGCGTGATCCTTGCCACGGGCCACCGCTTACCCGAGTGGGCGCAAACTCGCCATCTCCCGCTGTCAGCCGTGCGTGGGCAGGTCTCGCATATTCCGACTACGCCAGTGCTCAGTCAGTTGCGACAAGTCTTGTGCTATGACGGTTATCTGACCCCCGTGAATCCAGCCAATCAATACCACTGTATCGGGGCCAGTTATCAGCGCAATGATGTCACCACTGATTTTCGGGTTGATGAGCAGCAAGAGAATCGGGATCGATTATTGCGTTGTTTGCCACAGGTGAGTTGGCCACAGCAAGTGGATATCAGTGATAATCAAGCGCGGTGTGGAGTACGTTGTGCTATCCGTGATCATTTACCGATGGTCGGTGCAGTACCCGATTATGCGGCCACGTTGGCTCAGTATCAGGATCTTCCACGCCAGAGACAACGTGGTGAAGAGATAGCCCTTGCGCCAGTGTACCCAGAGTTATTTATGGTCGGCGCTTTGGGGTCACGAGGTTTGTGCAGTGCGCCATTGGCGGCAGAAATTCTGGCAGCGCAAATGTTTGGCGAGCCGCTCCCCTTGGATGCGTCTACTTTGGCAGCGTTAAATCCTAATCGGTTCTGGATTCGAAAATTATTGAAAGGCAGACCGGTGCAACAACGCACACCGGATTAATCGAGGTGAACGCCGCTAACAACCATGCGGCTTCAAGGTGAAAATGTTAACTGGAAGTCATTGGAGTCGCAGGTAGGCAGCAAGTGAACGCATCCCGATGAGCTTACACCAGTAAGTGATTCGGGTAAGTGAACGCCGCTAACACCCCAGCGGCTTCAAGGACGATCAGTTAATGGCTTTATCAAGCAAACGATCCCAAACCCCTAACACCAAAACCTGATCCGGCGGGGAAAGCTCACCGGCCTTAATCGCTTTGTCTAGGCTGGCTTGAACACGGGCATGCAATTGCTCCGCCGTGTGTTCACCGTTTGCTTCTGACTCAGCGACGGCTAACGTCAGATGACCACGCAGATAACCACCGGCAAATAAATCATCATCACTGGCGTGCTCTACCATGTCATCTATTTGCGCCAAGATATGTGTTTCAAACTCTGCGATCATTACCGGTCCTCAATATAAAATGTATTTTCGCTGTACCCCAAGATGGGGTCTGGCAGCCCAATCGTGACCAGACGCTAAACGAAGTCTTCCGGATAAGGGAAATGTTCTGGGGCCAGCGGCGGCGTATTGTAGAACGATTGTAGTGCCTGAATAAAGCCCGCAGGTCGTGGGGATATTCCGTTTTCCAGATGCCAAAGTACTTGCTCACGCACTTTACGCTGGAACGTGATTCGATCCGGCTCGCAATCCCCTTCCAAATTGTCGCAACTGACGTTGAACGGAAAACCCGCTGCCACACAAAACATCCACTCCAACGCCTGTGGCTTAATCTCTACCGCTTCAAACTGGCTTTGGGTTAATGCATCACGCCCATCTGGACAGTACCAATAGCCAAAATCGACTAGCTTGCGGCGCTCTTCACCGGCGATACACCAATGTGAAATTTCATGCATCGCACTGGCGTAATAGCCGTGGGCGAAAATGACCCTATGGTAAGGAAACTCATGGTCGGCTGGCAGGTAGATAGGTTCATCGTCACCTTTGACCAATTGTGTATTGAATGGGTCGCTAAAACTGGCATTAAAAACGTCGATCAACTGCTGATAATGATGCGTCATGCTTGAGTCCGTAAGAGCGGTATCGCTAGCAGCATAGAGATTCCTCTACGCCTTTTGACACCTAAAGTTATGCGAAAACGTGTAATCCCAGCCAGGAGGAGATCTCGGCACCGTGGCTGTCGTACAGCAATTTGCAGCTCATGACGAATGACACCACCACTATCATGGGACGAATTAATTTCTGCCCCTTGGTTAATACCATATGCGCCCCTAGCCGCGCGCCTAGCACTTGGCCAACCAGCATCACTAGCCCGATACTCCATACCACTTTGCCGCCAACGATAAAGAAGATCAGGCTGCCCAAATTAGAGGTGAAATTAAGGACTTTGGCATGGGCGGTTGATTTAGCCAGATTAAAGCCGCACAGGGTAACAAAGGCGAGTGCATAGAAAGAACCTGCACCGGGACCAAAAAATCCATCATAAAAACCGACGCCACCACCCGCAATGAAGGCAAAAGGCACTGGCGACAAGCGGCGCTGTTGGTCGATTTCACCTAATTTTGGCGTGACCAAAAAGTACACGCCAATCCCGATCACCAGTAGCGGCAAGATCTGCCGCAAAATATCGGCCCGCATATACTGGACCAAAATGGCACCCAGCATCGAACCGACGACGGTTAGCGCAATGGTGAGCTTTTGATCTTTAAGATTCACCGCACCACGGCGAATAAAATAGAGGCTGGCGGAGAGCGACCCGCCAACAGATTGCAGTTTATTGGTCGCTAATACTTGTGCTGGCGGTAAGCCAACAGCAAGCAGTGCGGGGACGGTAAGCAAACCGCCGCCCCCCGCGATAGAGTCGATAAATCCGGCCAACAGTGCAACGACAAACAGTATCCCCAGAAGCGCAGGACCAAGGGTAAACCAATCCATGATTTATTCCGCAGCGAAATACGCATTAAACATCATAAATGATTGATTTAAATGTTTTTTCATTTTAAATCCCATTTGTTTTATCCGGCTCATTATCCGGTTTATTGTTCACTGCTAAAAGTTGAGTATACCTGTCAGCGTGGGCATTATAAAAGGATGAGTGGCGAAATGAAGAAGTAAATATTTAGTATCTTATCGGCTGGTGTTCGTAAAAACAGATTGAACTCCCCACTCAAAGTGCTGTATAAAAAACCAGTGCATTAATGTGGGAGTAAAAATCATGCTACGTATCGAAGTGACCGTTGATAAAACCAAGAAATTACCCGCCGGCGCTCTATCCGCTCTAGCTATCGAGTTTAATGATCGCGTAAAGCGTCGCTATCCAGAGGCTGAGGCTACAATAAGATTGGCAGGTATGGACGGGTTAACTGTATTCGGTGGGTCGCCTGACGACAAAGAAGTGATTCAGGAGATTTTGCAGGAGACGTGGGAAAGCGCTGATGACTGGTTTCAGGCTTAACACCTTCTATCTGACCGGTTACCTACCGGCTACTCCCTCCCCGATATCCCCCCAGTATTTGTGGAGCAATGAATCTGTTCTATGATGCCAACCACATTGATGAAAACTTAATACAATTATTAATATTATTTTAAACTGATTATTTGGATACGGAAATTTAGATACTTAAACGAAAAACAGGAATATTCCTACAAAACCAACCCTAGTATCTGATTATTTTTTGACCTAAATCACGTTATCGTGAGTTCATGAATTATCGTTGCAGTAATAAATTTGATGCTCATGTGTATTTTAAAAAGTAAACGAGAATTCATATTAATAAACTTATTCTTTTTATCATATTTTATATCTGGGCCATTACTTAAAATGAAAAAATTTAACTACAAATTATCTTGTATCGCCTTAACTATTATATCTGCGATTAGTACTACAACTTCTTATGCTGACATCGGTTTTACAGGTGATGTAATACCCGACTTACCTGACTGGGATATTCCAGGGGTAATAATAATTGGTAATACGTCATTTGGTGCTATGGATATTTTCAATGGTGGACCGTTGAACAGCGGAAGTGGTGGAACGTTAACCAGCGGAAATGTAGCCGCTGGGCTATGGAGCTATATTGGTTATAGTTCTACAGCTACCGGTGAGGTAGTTATTACTGGCTCTGACTCTAAGTGGATAAATAACGGGGTGCTCTTTGTTGGTTATAACGGTAACGGCACATTACTGATAGCGGATGGAGGAGTTGTAAATAACCCTGTTAACGCGACACATGTTGGTTTTGGTGTTGGGGCTGTTGGTTATCTTGAAGTCAGTGGAACTGATTCACAATTAATCAACGGCGGTGAGTTACGCATTGGTGGCGAAAATGACAGTAATGGCATGATGCGAATTACCGATGGTGCTGTAGTCACTAACCAAAATGATGCTGATATTGCGTATCGCCCAGGTTCAACCGGTAGCGTTGAAGTCACAGGTCTAGGCTCAATCTGGAATGCCGGTAATCGTATGTTCATCGGCCATGAAGGTGATGGCAGTCTTAAAATCACCAATGGCGGCGTTGTTACCACGGCAACGAAAGCAAGCGTTGCGGCAGGAACGACTTCAACCGGTTATGTAGAAGTGAACGGTGCAGGTTCCCGCTGGCAAGTGGGTACTTTACTTGATATAGGAACAAATGGCCCTGCCACCATGGTAGTTTCTGATGGTGGTGTAGTAACCAGTCAAAGCGGGAATATTAACGACTCTATCGGAGTGGTAGAAATTACCGGCACCGACTCTCGTTGGGATAATGCCGAGACCCTGCAAATTGGTTCGTTTTACGCATCAGTAGGTTCTAATAGTACTCTAAATATCACTAATGGTGGCGTTGTAACTGATAGTTTTGGTTATGTTGGTGCAGGGAAAGATGCCACTGGCCGAGTAAATATCTCAGGTACAGATTCTTCTTGGCACAACGCTAACAGCTTGGTTATTGGTAACAGTGGGAATGGCTCTGTCGTCGTCTCCGATGGCGGGAGTCTCAGTAGTTCTGGTAGCTATGTCGGCTATACCGCTGGCTCAAAAGGTGACGTTTTGGTCACTGGTGTTAACTCCAATTGGGTTAATACAGGTGATATTCGTTTTGGGGAGTTTGGCGGTAACGCCTCACTGACTATTAATAACAGTGGGACTGTTCAAACCGATAATTTAACCATTGCTAAAGATGCAACTTCAATCGGAGTACTGAATATTGGTAGCGCAGCTAATTATACTGCGTCATTAGCCGGTTATATTAATACACCACTTATTACCTTAGGGAGCGGTGATAGCTCAATTGTCTTTAACCATATTGATACTGATTATCAGTTTAATTCTGCCATTGCTGGCAGTGGTAAAGTGGCCGTTTACAGTGGTATGACGGTATTAAATGGCGTAAATACCTATAGTGGTACGACAACAGTTAATTCTGGCATCTTAAAGGCTGGTGCTGCAAGCAGCTTCAGTACAGCTTCCGAATATATTGTCGAGACTGCGGGGGAACTGGATTTAGCCGGTTTCGACCAGACACTGAACAGTCTAAGTAATAGCGGTACTGTGAGCCTTAACGGTGTACCAGGTACGATTCTGACGGTATCCGGTAATTACATCGGCAACGATGGCTTGCTCAATTTTAATTCTCTATTAAATAATGACACTTCAGCTACTGATAAATTGGTCGTTAATGGCAATACTTCTGGCACAACTCGTGTGGGCGTGACTAACTTGGGTGGTAGTGGCGCAACAACATTGAATGGTATCGAACTGATTGAGGTTAATGGGCTGTCAAGCGGTGAGTTTGTTAAGCAGGGGCGTATTGTTGCCGGTGTCTATGATTACTCTCTGGCGCGTGGTGTAGGGATAAATGCCAGCAACTGGTATCTGACCAGCACAGCAACATCGGTTCCACCTGCTGAACCTGCTGAACCTGCTGAACCACCAGTGATGGTCAACCGGCCAGAAGCTGGCAGTTACACTGCTAACCTGGCAACTGCCAATAGCATGTTTATAACGAGTCTCAATGACCGCATGGGTGAAACCCAGTATATTGATGCATTGACCGGTGAACATAAAGTGACCAGCCTGTGGTTGCGTAACGAAGGTGGGCATAACCGTTCACGTGATGCATCGGGGCAATTGAATACACAAGCTAATCGTTATGTCCTGCAACTGGGCGGTGATATTGCTCAGTGGAGTAATAACAACACGGACCGTTTCCATCTAGGTATTATGGCTGGATATGGCAATAGCAAGAGTACGACTGTTTCACAAGTGTCTGGCTATAGCTCTAAAGGCTCAATCGACGGCTACAGCGCCGGTGTATACGGTACCTGGTACGCGAATAGCGAAGACAAGTCCGGATTATACGTAGATAGCTGGGCGCAATACAGCTGGTTCAACAACACGGTCAATGGTCAGGATTTAGCTTCTGAAGAGTACAAGTCTAAGGGCGTAAGCGCCTCAGTCGAAAGTGGCTATACCTTTAAAATCGGTGAGAATGCGTCGAAAAACGCCAGTTACTTTATCCAGCCGAAAGCGCAGGTGACATGGATGGGTGTTAAAGCGGACGACCATAAAGAAGCCAATGGGACAAATATATCCGGTGAAGGTGATGGAAACATCCAGACCCGTATGGGGGTGAAAGCCTTTATGAATGGCTACGCCGATCAGGATAAAGGTAAAGATCGTGTATTCCAACCGTTTGTGGAAGCCAACTGGATCCACAATACTAATGATTTCGGCACTACGATGGACGGTATGACGGTTAAGCAAGACGGTGCGGCCAATATTGGTGAGCTGAAAGTGGGTGTGGAAGGCCAGATTAATAAGAAATTGAATGTCTGGGGTAATGTTGGACAGCAAGTAGGCAATAAAGGTTACAGCGACACGGCAGTGATGTTAGGAATTAAATATAACTTCTAATACTAACTGTAGAATTAAAAAAATCAGACCGGGCGATTAAGCCCGGTTTTTGTTTTATAGGCTGGAAAAAACACAATTATCGTTTTAAACGATCAATCTCTCATTATTGATCTGCCTAACCAATTTGAAAGCCTCGAACGAATGCCCTTATCCTTATTGATCCAATAAATCATGGTCATACCGTAAGGAAATTCGTTGTGATGGAATGGAAATTAATGACCGGAACTGAAAGTGATTTTAGTCTCGCACCACAATGGGCCAAGCGTTTAATCAATAGCGATGGAAGAATTTTGTAGTGGGACGGGATGAGAAAATTCAAACCGATCGATGGTAATGAATTCATACTCTCCGATCGATTTGAAGATAACTATCGGTTAATTGCAGAACGAAGGTTAGTGCCTAAAGTTTAATTTCCGGGCCAAATAAGCCCGGATTGTGCTTACTCCTCGTCCAGTGGTAACTCTGTTTCTTCCCTTTCTGGCATCTGCACGCGCAGATCGACGAATCTCCCCGCTGGAATATCAATTGACTGGCCATCTTCATAGCCATTGATATTGTTCTGTGCAAATACTGGGGAAGTAGGATGCGTCCGATGATAGGTCTTAATGATTAAATCACCATCTTCTTCAAGTAAGTAATCAACCCATATTAAAGGCTGTTTATTCTTGTCGGTTGGTATTTCAATCCCCCCATCTACCCCACCCCATGCATCATCTGAGTTAAATCCCAGCACTCCAGATATTTTATAGACCCCTTCGCTGATGCGTTCAGAAGCAGCACCGTCAGACTCATGATTTGTTTCAGAACTCCCATCACCATACAGCTTCACAACCGGCGAAGCTTTTTTCAGGAAACCATTTGAGTCCACGGTAGTGTTGTTTGTGTGATAAAGCATGACCGCAGGGCTTAATGCGGTGTCGTGAATTGTGCGGACATAACATTGCGGGGCACCGGAACCGACATTAAAACTTTGTATAGCGATTACAGCCTTTCGGGACCCCGCAGCAACTTGGCCCGTCCCTACCCCGAGGGAAATGATATTCCAATGTGCGGGTAAACTACCTGACACGTCTGTAGGAGTTGTTCCGCCCCAGTTAGCCATTGTCGTAAGGCTCATCATTCCCAGCGGGTTTAACCACGCATTATTCACTGATGTCATATTTACTGACGGGCCGCCAATGCCATTTGAGCCTGTCGTCATAGCGCGGCCTGCTGTCTGGTCTGCGCTATTTGCAACAACATCAGCTACCGCAGCAGAACCCAGCCCTAAGGCGGTTCGGGCCAACGGTGCAGTAATAGCTCCCGTCCCACCATCAGCAATTGAGACGGGTATTGCGGAATTCTGAACTCGGCGCACAGTAAATACTCGTGAACCTTTCGCTCCTACCGATATGACTTTATATATTTTATAATTTGATTGTGATGTTGTATCTGGAATAAGCGTTAATCCAATGCGAGTTGAATTACTGGAGATATAATCGACTGTGATACTGACCCCTGTACCTGCATTATAGATAATATCTGCTGGCGCATTGGTCCAAATATTATTTGAACCAATATAGTTAGCTCCCGTTAGGAAATCTTGCTGTTGCCAATCTAGAGCAGTCAAACCGACCAGCGTTGGCAGTCCAACCCCAAGGCTAGATAATTGTTGCTGACTAACTTTACCATTTATATCTTGCGACATTTTAGTTAGTGAGGGAATAACAACCGTTGAACCGTCTGGCGCGATAATAGTGATATCGCCAGTACCTGTTGTTATATTTTGCCAATCTTTAAATAACTGCTGATAAAATCCTAATTGAGCTGATGACTCACGCGCTAATGCAGAGTATGAATTAGAAATAGTGGTATGAATTGCATAATTTGAATTAGCCAAAGAATCAACAATATTTCCATTAATTCTAATTTTCGTATCACTGTCTACAGCCAATATTTCATAAACCAATGTGTTTCCATCAGCTCTGGTGACATACAATGCCTGTCCAATCGCAACACCCATAACATTGTTAGCCCATTGCGTTCCAGAGCCAGTAATAACATTCTGACCGGATGGAGCTGTAATTGT
>NZ_HE997643.1:1852506-1864655 GCF_000312485.1 Yersinia massiliensis CCUG 53443
TAGCACTTGCGCCATCAGCATCAACAACTGCCGTCATTTTTTGACCAATAGCCGCTGTCTGATCTTCAAAAGTCGCGGTCACTACCAACTGATATTCTGCAAATGCTCTGGCCGCATCAGCCTGAGTCGTCCACAACTCAATAATCCCCGCTTTATTCTCACCATACTGCGCCCACTGCTGCCGAATACTGGCGTTATTGGCGTTTGCTGTTTCGAGAATGGCCTCGGCATTCATAAAGTCATCGTTAAGCAGTTGCTGTCCTGCCACGGTGTTTGTGATGAAATCATTACCCACAAACTCAAGGATCACACTCGTATCAGTGCTGGACATGCCACGGACCCAATCAATCCAGGGTGACTGATTACCGGATTTATCTACAATTCGAGCACGGAACCAGAACACTTGCCCCGCCCTTAAGCCCTGCATCGTGTAGTTCCGTTGCGGGTGCGGCACATCACTCAGCAACATAGCATCGGTGCCATCAGCAGACAGGCTATATTCAATCTCAGTTTTTAACGCATCTTCGGCCCCTTCCGGATAACCCCAGTTAAGGGTTATACCAAAGAGAATGCCGGTAGCCGAAAAGCCCACAGGCATAGGAGGATTCCCCTCTTTGCCGTTTAATGTGGTTTCCTGCGCGTTCGCCCAGATACTGGATATCTCAGAGGGGTTAATAGCACGAACACGAGCCTGATATTGTCCCGCATAAATCCCTTCAACTTGAAATCCTTGAGCTGATGTGCGCGGGGCTGATATCCAGTTTCCGTTATCACGTCGCCACTCGGCCTCGTACGCTATTGCGCTGGCTGCTGGTTCCCATGTAACACGCAAGGTAGTTATGGCCAGCCCTTGAGAAAGAGCAGAGAAACTATCAATAACAACATTTGTTGGTGGCGGCTGAACACCAGGAGGAATGACGCTGATTGGCCGATCTTCAATTCTGGCCCCGGTATCGATACGGGCAAATTTATTCGGGTCATACTCAATAGCCGTGATGTCGTAAGATACCCCATCGCTCCCCTCTGTAATGCCCGTAACACGAAAAAGCTGTAAAGCTAGATCACTAGCATCAATGGCCCAAACCGATTGGGGAACAGGTGTTACGCTAAATGCCGTTGTGACAGTAATAACTTTCCCCGCAACAGTTTGAATCGTTCTCCCCTCGCTCTTTCCGGTAGGAAGATTCACAATGAGTCGTTCGCCCACTGCAGCGGAAGAAACTCTATCGAGTGTAATGTTGCGACCGTTAACCTTGCTTATCCGTCCCCCAAGAGGACGACCGGCAACCATTTCATCGGCAATTCCCACAATATAGCCGGGCAGAGGTATTTTCCCATCCAGACCAACAGTGAACGATACAGACCGATCCGCATCATTGGTGTGTAGAACCCACTTTCCGCGCCGAATCGCCTCAGTTTGTCGAGTGCAACCGATAGCAGTAACATCGGCCTGTTTCACACCAAACCGGCGAACTAGCGCAATCTCAGATACAGGCTCAATCGCATCTTGATAACCATTGGCTGGATCAGACCACGACACGAACGCATGGCTATAATGTGTTTTTTCACTGGCGCTGCTGTAGGTAAATTTTCCATCCTTCACATTAGCGCGGGTGATTGCATAATCCATATCACGGGGCATATCGGCCAGAACGTTCATCTGATTATTGGCCCAGAAGGTCATGCCACGGAATATAGCCCCCATGTCATTAATAAGCGTCCATGCTTCGGCCTGAGCTTGGATATAGATATTACAAGTGAATCGAGGTTCAGTGCCGTTACCGCCCCGCCCATCAGGAACAAGCTGATCACAATATTGAGCAATCTGATATAAATCTAATTTTGTATAATAAAGATTGGCCGCTTTTATACGCTGACCTAAACCAAACCGATCACTCACTAAAACATCGTAGTAAATCCATGCAGGGTTATCCGTCCAAGCCCACTTAAAAGAGCCATCCCATATGCCTGAATAACTCCGAGTGGCAGGGTCATAGTTAGATGGAATACGGACGATCCTCATCTTTGGTTCAGAGGAAACCACTGGGATATTTTGGAACTGGCTAGCATCAAACTGAATGAACAATAAAGCGGTTTCGGGGTAGCGCAACTTTGCGTCAATAACTTCAGTAATGGCATCGATCACCATTTTATCCGCAATCATATTGCTCGTTGAATTGGCGGTAATACGGCGAATACGGATCTGCCAGCCAGTAGTGGCATCGGGTAAATCAATGCGGTGGCTGCGCTCATATTTTGTTGTCGTCTTGCCGTCCACTGCAGAGGTCAATACTTGCTGATAAGCGCCGCCATCTGTTGCCACATCAACTGCATATTCAATTCGATAACCAACAACATCACCATCATCTAACTGACGCTGTAGCGCAGACCATGAGAATCTAAACCTGACCGCTGATAATTGAGTATTGGTAACAGCACGAACAAACGGTGTTTGACTAGTCAGCTCGAGGCCGATCGCTGTTTCATTCTCAATATCTGGAATGCCGGGAATGTGAGTTTGATCTGGGGTACCGGAACGGAATTCATACTGAACGCCGGGGAAGTTAATAGAGCCGTCTGGGTTTTTGATGGGGGTACCATCAAGGAAAATATTTGTACCATCTAGCCCACCTTCCCACTCTCCCTCGCCAAGCGCAAAGAGTAATTTTGCATAGGATGTGGATTGCAGTGAATCTGGAGATTCTACCGGTGTGCGGGTGTTAGACGATCCGCCTTTAGACATTATCTTTTCTCCGGGCATAAAAAAACCCGCCGAAGCGGGTTATGTGAATAAGCTAATTATCATTGTTGGTCTTCGGCGTGGATGCCTGCGGATATTAACGCGCCACCTATCCGGCGCTTACCGTACCCCAGTGGCACTGGATTACCCTGAGCAATAGAGTTAACCGGCCCACCAAATGCGTAAGACGGTTTATTATCAGGTGATTCGCGCATTGCCAGCCCACCTTGCTGAGGTGAGAGCATTTGAACCATTCCACCTAGAGCCAAGGATGCTCCCATCATCGCTGTCATGCCGACTAATCCTTTTGCCGCAAATGCTGCCCCAATCCCACCGGGTCCAGCAAATACAGCAGCAGCTATCAAAACAGCGCCTAGTATAGTTTGAAATAACCCAGCCTTTTTACTACCAATAATTATTGGGGCTATTTTTATTTCCTCATCACCTATATTAAATTCCAGTTCGTCTTTAGTTATATTTCGCTTACCTTTGAAAATGGCGAAAGTAAGCCCCTTGTCCTTTGCTTCGTTAAGAAATCGCTCAAATCCCGGCAATAATATACAGCAGGCTTTAATCGCTTCCTGTGTTGAACTGGCGGCAAAACGAAATATTCCATCTTTATTTTCTGTAAATTGTTTTAGTTGACCATATAAACGAATTGTTTTTACTTCTGACATGTTACCTCCAATAAAAAACCCGCCGAAGCGGGTTCTTATTATAGTTGGAGTCATAGGCAACTTTTTATGTCACTAATGACTTCATTAGTTCTAGATTGCGATCGCCATGCAGTTGGTTTATTAAAAATCGCAGAATATAAAGTGACTTTAGTCATTGAGTTACTATTTACAACATCAATAAACTCATAATTATCTACTATAGATATAGTTAACCCATTTGTTAAAGGTTTTACTGACGTTACAACTGGTGCGCCTGCATAAGTTCTTTCTTCAAAGTTTTTAATAAAGCATGGGGCTAATATATCAGCATGTTTATTTGATTCGAATGTTGCAGCTGGCTTACCACTTCTTAATTGCTGTGGTGTTGTTTCACAACCTGTCAAAAACGTAGCCATAGTTACCAAAAGGAACAATTTTTTCATCCGTGCGTCTCCATGCAGAAAACCGAATGATAGCATTTACTCTGGTATTTGGTACCGCAACACCTTAATAGTGCGATCAAGCCAGTAACCACCATAAGGGACAATTTCACTCAGTGAACCATAGCGATGGTGTATCATTTTGCCATCGCCAAGATAAACACCCGCATGATTCGGTTCATTCGCTTTGTACTGCATCAGTATGACATCCCCCACCTCTAATGGCTCTGTGTGGGCATAAAAACCAGCATCAGCATAATGCTTCATATACAGGTTTTCACCGCGATCCCACCAGCCATCGGACCGCTCAAAATTAGGCAAGGTAATATCACGTTCAAGCCGGTACCAGTCCCGCACGATGGCATAACAATCCCATATCCCATGGACAAACGGCCTCCCCTTGAGGGGTTTTATTCCCTCGCTCGGCATAATCTGGCGAATATCCCCCTCTGGCCAACTGGCAATTATCCACGGCATTTGTGACACGTCACACTGCGCAATATCTAACTGCGAGGGTTGAGTTGTGGCGTCTGGATGGCTATGAGCAATGGCAATAATCGTCCCGCTTTCCTCCGCTGCTACATATTCAGCCGGATCAATACGAAACTGCTCACCCGACTCTGGCGCGGTGTTGGCACAACGTACGTAAACCTGCTTGCGGTCGATTTGTACCACCAGCCCACAGCATTCGGCGGGATAAGCGTCTTTGGCGTGAGCCAGCAACGCAGTAATAATATGTTTACGCATGACTACCTCTTTATCAACGCAGAGCCGGGAAAGCCACCGAACGGGAGCGGCTTACCTTTTCCGAAGCGTGTTTCACAGCCCGTTGAAAGAAGCCCAGAGCATTTATCTTTACTGGGGTCGTCCGTTGGGTTGCCGTCTTCATCAAAATAAGCGGTACCGGTATATCCGCATGACGCCCCACGATATTGATTGCGCATGCACCAAGTACAAAGAGAGTGGATCTGACGAGTGGGTAGCATAATGCCCTGCAAGTCTGCAGGACTGGATAACGCAAATTGGATCTGCTCGTTATCCTCATAGCTCTTGCTGTCGATATACCAAACTTCGAGTTTCTCTTCATCTGGATTCGCTTCTGGGTTTCCTTCCGGAAAGTTTCTGGCATCGAGGTAATGAGAAAACGTGGTGTGTACTTTTACCTGCGCTAATACCAGATTTTGATAAGCCAGACATAACGCCGTAATCGTTCCATCCAGATTACCGACCGTCAGTGTTGGTGTTGATGCGTTGCCGTCACTGGTCACTTCCATTCCCTCTATCGCAGTCGGCCACGGCTTATATTCGCGCCCCTGCCACCAGATTGACTTCACTGGCAATAAATCAGGGTTGCCGCCTGCGGCCTCCAGATCGGCCTCGCTATAAGGGATGGAATGGTTATGGAAATAAAGCTGTGGGCCGTCAAACTCGGTGCAGTCCACTTCGAACAGCAATACTTTACTGCCCGGTTCCAACATCTGTAAGTCAGTGTTTAACACGATGAATTCCTATGGATGGTAAGCAATAATGAATGTTGCGGAGAGTTCAAACATGGGCTTTCCGGCTGCGTTTTTCCCCGAGGCTTTCACCTGCTGCTTTTGGCAACAATACAGACCCAACTCCCCCATGGGGTTTCGCCACTGAAAAGCCTTGTAGCCTTTATGTTCTCGCAAAAATTGCCGTATCTGTGTGATGTAGTCGAGTTCACCCACGAACGAAAGCGGCCAGCTTTGATCCTCTTCATTGAGTCCATCGCCGGACCGCTGTGTATACCCATCCCCTAGCTGCAACTCTCGAGTTCGGGTTGTGATGTCTCCGACCGGATTTATGCGCGGACAATATTCAAACTCCCTGATCATCTGCGCCCCCTGATTCGATTTGTTAGTGTGCCATTTGGTCCCAAATCTTTAGCCATCAGCACTTTGTAGCGACTATCAACAAATGCGCCGATCTCCGCGCCAAACTGCTCCATGCCTTGGCTGCTTTGTGTGGAGGTGTTGCCGTTGCCATCGATGGTGATATAAACCTGTGGCGCTGCTGAACCAGCAGAACTAGTCGGCATATTGCTACTGACCGCCCTGACACCCAACGAACCATCTGCAGAGCGGGTGAGCGGCATAATCGCCTCTGGCCCCGCCTCGCCCATGACGCCAGCCCCTTTTGCAAAAGCAAAAAAGGTCGGTGAACTAACAACCTGACCGCTATAGGCGCTTAAGCTGGGTGAATCATAAACACCACCCTTGGCATTAAATGACAACCCGCTATAAGCGCCGCCCGAGAATGCATTACTGGCAGACCCTGCCGCGCCACTTGCGCCGCCCATGAATCCACCTAACAACCCGCCAGAGACACCCGTAATCGTCTGCATGATCGTACTGGTGATCAGGGCTTGCGCTGCCATATCAATAAGGTTTTTGATAATCGATTGAGACAGTGAGGCAAATAAATTAGACATCGCCTCTTTCGTGGACTGCGTGCCATTTACTAGCCCCGTCAGCATATTAGAGAGTCGGTCTTGTGAGTCCTGAAACAGATCAACAGCCATGCGTTGCATATCGCCTTGCGAGGCGAATAATTGCAATGATGCCTGATACTGCTGTTCGCGGGTTTCCGTCTCGGAAGCAAGAATAAGCTGGTTTTTTCGCTGTTCAGTGATAACGCCTGCCGCCGCATAAGTCTCGATAAGTGCCTGACGCTTTGCCAGTTGGTTACTGAGGTTTTGCACCGGATCGACGTTACCGGCTAACTCATCATTGGCACTGACGGCGTAACGTTGGTTAGCGTCGACCAGCGCCGTCAGATAGTCCGTGTGGATCTGTTGTTTACGGCGGGAAAGTTCCTCGGCGCTTTGTATCTCACCCCCGGCAATCTGCCGTTGTAGCTGCTCCTGTGCCTGACGTTGTGACTCAGCGGCGCTGCGGTAAGGGTCTGACGCAATCGCTGCATTATGATCTTCCCAGCGCTGCTTTGACTCTGCGAGGGTTTTATTCAGCCGTTCCAGTTCAGCGCGTTGGCCATCGGTATATTTCGCCCCGGTTTCAATGGATGCAGCAAATAATGACGCGGCAGCTTCACCTTGTTTGAGTCGAACTGACTCAACCTGAATTTCTTTATTCAGATTGGCAATGGCTTGTTCATAGGCTTTGGTTGCGCTTTCAGCCGTTTTTGTCGCACTGGCCGCTTTGCTTTTCGCCTGCTCATTCGCTTTGTTCTGCTCAGACTGATCGTAGTTTCTGAGTTCGCCGCTGACGAATTTCGATACCTCTTTCGGATCAGTAATTTTGAGCCGTTCAGCTTCTTGTCTGGCGATTTCTGTCGCTTGCTCACGCCCAGATAACTTTAATATTCTAAGTTTATCGTCCTGCACCTTTTGCGCGTTTTTAAGCTCTTCGCTAACAGGAAGAATCAGACTAGTTGAGTTAAAGGCGGTTTTGGCTTGGGTAGCGACATTGATAGAGTTGGAAAAGTGAGCCATTATTCCAGCAGCCACACCCAACTCTAGCTGCTCCACCTTGAGGATGCCGACACCCTGTTTAAGCGTATCATTTAACTGAGCACTCAGAACATTAGCCCCATTGACCGCACGACTTTTATTGTCCTGCGCATCCGTCAACTCTTTGAGCGCTATCGCCTGATTATTCAGAGAGATATTCAGTTCTTCATTGGCTTGCTTCCCAATGGTTGAACCTTCTCCCCATAAATAAACCTGTCGGCGATTTCGCTCAACGGCTTCTGTCGCTTTGTCGTAATTCTTTTGCGCGTCAGCAACAACAGAAGAAAGTGCCGGTAATGAGTTGTTCAGCTTGCCGATCTCTGCCGCTAACTGAACATTCCCCATTTCCCGCATTTTATCAATCAGTCCACCCACGCCCCCCGCTAACTCTGTCGCTGAACGTTTGGCTTGTTCTGATTTCTCATAGAAATAATAAACTGCGCCGGCTGCCAACATTGCGGCCCCAACGGGACCACCAATTAAGCCCAGCGCCTTACTCGCCAGTCCGGAGGCAACATTCAACCGTTTTTGTGCTTCGGTAAGGGCATCCGTTGCTGCCGCTTCTGCGCGGGATGCGGCGGCTACTGCAGCAGAGTTAACCGCCAGTTGTGCACGAATGGTTGCTCGGGCCTTTTCGGTTTGCGCCAACTGTAACTGAGCGACCAACGAACGCTGTGCGGCAACCGCCGATTCTCGCTCTGTCCGGATCTGTAACAATGACGCCTGAACACCTTCAACCTGCGCCGCAGCCAAAGCAAGTTGTGAGCGTGTTGCGGTAATGAGATTACCGGTTGCGCTGGTAACGCTACTGGCCAATCCACCAAAATAACGCGCTAATCCAAGTCCCACTAAGCCGGTACCGGCTGCAACAAGCACATCGATATTATCCGCAGCGGTACCAATCACGCCGGAGATCGCCGCCGTCACACCCATTGCACTATTGGCATCACCAATATAGGCTTTCCAATGGTTTGACAGCTTAGTGATGGCATCCCCGACCGTGGTCGGCATAGCCTCGGCAAGTTCGGCATTACGGTCTTTTGCAGCGATCACTGCCTTGGAAAAGGTATCCATTGATAACTTTCCAGCCGCGCCAAGTTTTTTCACTTCAAGCTCAGTGGTCCCCAAATAACGGGCAATATCACCAATAACGGTCGGCATAATCTCCATGACGGCATGCCACTGATCACCTGCCACCTTGCCATTTACCATGGATTTAGACAGTGCATTAATCGCGCTTTCGCCCTTTTCAGCGCTGGCGGCGTTAATGGTTAATGCGCTGGAAATTGAATCGATAAAATCAATCGTACTGGCCGTGGAGAAACCCAGCTCTTTCATCGAGTTGGCGCTGCGAATATACAGCTCGGATTGTTCCTCAATGCTTTTATAAGTGCGGTCGCTGATCTCCATCAGGCGTTGCTGAACGCTGTTATATTCCTCTTGTGAGCCGGTTGCCATTTTGATACGGGATGATATTTGCCCGTATTGGTCAGCCGTGCTGATCAGGCTACCCACCGCAAATGCCCCGGCAAACATGCCCACCATGCCACTGGCCGACTCTTTCACCGTGACCAATTCGTTATTCAGTTCTGCTAATGCACGTTTGCTCTGGCGTGTCGCCGCTTCTGCCTTACGCGAACCGCCCTCCATGGTTTTATAATATTCAGCCCCCATACGTGAGGCTCGGGCCATCTCCGTTTGATAAGAGGACGAGTTAGCCGTGATTTTGACGATGAGTTCACGTAAGGTTGCCATATCAGTACCAATAAAAAACCCGCCGAAGCGGGTTATGTCATGAGGGATTCAAAGAAAGATTCCAAAGCAGCGGTATCTTCTTCTGTCTCTTCCGGTTCTTTCCATTGCAGCAATAAATCTTCAAGGCCGACATTACTGCCCTGCGACCGATATACCGCACTGGCTATTTGTGCGGCATGGATATCCCCACGCCGATCCCCAATTGGGCTACCCGCATCAAACTCAATCCACAGCGCCAACTCACGCGCGGTCATGGTGGTTTCAAGTTCATGCAGGGTTCGCCCCAGCCGCAATGCCAACGACATGAGAAAAGACATACCCGGCGCATTTACTTTTTTTCGGCAGTTTCAATATCCTGCTTACTGAGGCTGAGCGCTTCTTTAAGCAAGCGAGCATGCACCGGCCCATAACTTTCAGCGACAAGGGGAATATCTTCATTAGAAAACGCCTGAAGACCACTCTCATCAAGCAACACATCAACAAACAATGTGACATCTGAGAGAATATTGTTGGTGATCTGGTCCTCAATCGAGGCTTTTACCGCTTCATCTGGGTTCGCCTCGCCTTTTACCGCCACCTCTCGCCAACGTAGCCAAGCACCCGAAGAGGGTTCTCGCAGTATCACCGTGGTGCCATCCCATTCAGGAACGACCACCGTTTTATGTCGAAACCCTGCGCGGGGCGCAATAGCCAGCGCTCGTAAATCCTTTTTAGCCATGATTATCCGGCCTCAGTCACAGTAAAGTTACAGGTTGCAGTAAAGCCGCCATCCGCAGTGGTAAAGGTGACAATGGCCGCGCCATCATCCAGCCCTTCATACTGACCCGTTACCGGATCAACGCTCACAATCGCAGGCGCAGATGAAATAAAGGTGCCGGTTTTGTTGGTGGCATTAGCCGGTAAGAATGTCGGGATTAACACGCCGGTATCACCCACCTCAACAGCGGCGGTCGATTTGTTTAAGGTGACGCTGGTCACAGGAACCTCAGTGGCAGCAATGCGAACCGGTTTACCTTTAATGCGCAGGGTGAATGACGCAGACACCACGCCGGATGTGCCAGCACTCCAACTGTTCTGACGCACTTCGGCAAGATAGGCATAACCATTGCCGCTGGGGAAGACGACCTTGATAGAGCGAAGTGTGTCGGTTTCGTAGGCTTCATAGAGCGAATATTGGGCCTCTTCGTCCGGACTCCAGTTGCGCGAAATGGTCATTTCTGATGGTGCAGGTAAACCATTCGTCATTTCCTGTTCTTCAGAACACAGCGTGGTGACGTCGATATCCGCTTTTTGTCCACCAGTGAAACTGATCTCTTTGGTAGCACAAGCCGCAGACAACCACACAACAGATCCTGTTGGTAAAGGCTGAGTCGTCACGCCAGCCGAAACATAAATTTTCGTGCCCTGCGTTTTTTCATAAATACTGGTCATATTTTTCTCCAGACATAAAAAAACCGCCCGTAGGCGGCTGGTGACTTTCTTGGGGGTTATTCCCACACCTGAACTTCAAGCAGGGCGCGGAAAAGGGAGGTGTCTGATTCAAAGTGGGTGATTTCATTCATCTGAACCGGTGAAAGTGGCCTAATAAGCGCCCTCACTTCGTGACGAATGGCGCGAGCCTCGTCAATGGTTCTGGCGTAGACATCAATTTGAAGCATCGATGCGGTGGCTGATTGTCCGTCTATCACATCATCAGTCACATCTGATGGAAGCGAAAACACCACCCAAGGCGGTAATATGGCCGGACCGCTGCCATCAGGTTTCTGAGGGGCAATATAGGGGTATACCTGCCCACCTGCCAAGTGCTTGATTAAGGGGTAAACATCAGCTTCGGTCATTTTGCCAATACCTCATCAATGGCCTGAATTGCTCGGTCAATCGTAACCCGTGCCGCCTCATCGGTTTTGGCATCAAAAGCCGGACGCATAAACGGAATAGCGGCCATATTAGAGGTGCCCAACTCCACAAAGCGCCAATAAAACGAGTTATTACTGCGGATCGCTTTCTTGGTGTTGTCACTGTTGGTACCGGATGGGTTAGTTCCCCTGACGCGGATACCGGCACTGGCCTGTGTCGCATCCCCTTTACCATTGGCGATAATGATGTTGCGTTTCAGTTTGCCGGTACGCTCTGGTGCACGGTTTCGTGCTTCAGCCTGAATAACAGCCGCACCGGCCCGAACAGCCTGCCGCAAAACCGTGCGACTCTCGGCCTTACTGAGCAACTCCAGCTCTCTATCCAGATCCAGCATGCCGGAGAAGTCGAGATGGGCATCAATCACGTTTTCACCCCTCTTTTGCATAGCAGTTCAAGTCGTGTGTTATTTTCGCCGCCAATCACCGATACAATGTCATAAATTTCACCGGTTCCGGTCGGTGGCTCATGCAAGATTCGATTAGCTGACGTCACAGGAAAGGCGGGATAACGGCGCATCCAGATCCTGACGGTGGTTTCCGACAGTTCAGCGCCGGAGGACACAAGCTCCCGACCCGAGATATCAGTAATATCCGCTCTGACAGACAATAATGTCTCCCAGTCAGTCACCGGTTGACCAGAGGGAAGTGTACCTGATGCTCGTTTTTGAATAGTCACACGGTATCGAAGTTTGCCTGCTTTCATACGCCGTAAATCCTATAAGGCTGCAACAGAGAATCGACCGTAAACTCAAGCTGCTTTGATGTAACACCAATGACCGTGGCCTCTCGGTTGGTGTACCAGTGTCCGATCAGTAGCAGCATGGCGGTTTCAATATCTTCGCCATAAAGCAACCCATCCTCTTCTGAATACCCCTCATCGCTGGCTTGATCGAACAACATGCGGCGGGTGTAGTTCTCGACAAAGCGTTTACTGGCTTTGATTCTGGCTTCTAGCCAATCATCATCCTCTGTGAACTCCGGTTCAATGTTGCAGTGATGCTTCACCTGATCCAGTTCCAGCATGGGTTCGCCTTATTTAGCTTTAGTTTTCTTACCACCAGCGTTAGCTTCTGGCGTTGGCTCCGTTGGCTCCGTTGGCTCCGTTGGCTCCGTTGGCTCCGTTGGCTCCGTTGGCTCCGTTGGCTCCGT
>NZ_HE997643.1:1865126-1955540 GCF_000312485.1 Yersinia massiliensis CCUG 53443
CCGTTGGCTCCGTTGGCTCCGCAGGTTGTGATTCATCCAGCCGCTTTGCATAGCCTTTTTTCAGGAGTTCCCGTCCATGCTGCTCACCCGTTTCAAATTCCTGACCGTGATCAAGAACGCTATAGCCGAAATAAATCTGCTTTAGTGCTATCAGTTTCATGATGTTATCTCTGATAAAGCGGCCCGTAGGCCGCTCAGTGAAGGGAGTCATTAGCCGCCGACAGGTGCAGGGACCGTAAACGCACCAGTAACAAACGCTTCAGGACGATACACCGCGAGTGCGAGACGTTCTTCGCAACGGATAGTGATCATGTTTTTCTCGAAGTCGTCGGAGTTCTCAGTACTGATCACCACATTGGCATCTTCACGGTCGAAGATTTGAGCACCCGCATTAAATGCGCCGGTCAGGAACTTACCTAAGAAAGCTGCAGCTTGAGTTTCCACAACTGGCAAGCCCCATAAGGTCGGTGTAGTCAATGCTGACGGATTACCCAAGATGTAACGGCCCAATGTGTCTTTGGTCAGTTCGATCTTGGCCCAATCAATAAAGTGCAACACATGACCGGAAGCAGAGAAACGAGCCAACTGAGACTGCAGCATAGCCAGACGCAAGTCATCAATGCCGTTCTGTTGAGCAACTTCAAATGACGGATCGAATACTGATGCCTGCGGCATAATCCCTTCAAGATGAACACCGGTACCATCACCAAACAAGATTTCTTGCTCTTCGGCATATTTCAGGCCAAAGCGCATTTCAGTATCAATCGTTGATTGTAACTGTGAGAAATCATCAAGGATCTGTTTCGCGGCTTTGAACAAGTGGGCAATCGTGCGAACAGGCGTGATTTTTTCACCGAACTGAATCTCGCTGTAAGGCTTTTGCGTACCTTCAGCGACGACCCGTGCATTATTGGTGAATCCGGTCTGCTGAACCCAATAAATGGTGCTGGATTGAGTACGACCCGGTGCAAGTAAATCACGAATAAACAGGCGCTGTTTAGGTGCAACATCGATACCCGGCAAACGATGCGGGGCCACAATTTGCCCCGGCACATCGACTGACAAGAGTGCCGCTTTCACCGGTATACTGATCCGCTGGCTGGCGGCTAGACCTGAGACAAAACCTTTTAACGCCTCGGCTGATACAACTTGCTGACCAATCGTCTCAACAGTCTGTACGGCATTATTCAATGGCATTTGGGCGACATGCTGCTCGAGTTCGCCCAAGGCCACTTTGAGGGTTTTCTCTGCGGCGGTCAGCGCGTTAAATTCTAACGCCATTTTGTCTACAGCTTCTTTAGTCGAGGCGGAGAGCTGACCCGCGTTTTTAGCTTCTGTCAGCGCTTCTTCTGCCTTGGCGTTAAACTTGCCAGTGGCCTCTTCCAGCGCTGCGGATACCTTTTTCAGTACATCATTTACATCAGACATATATTCTCCAGATTATTGGCACGCCGCTTTCAGTCCGCTTAATGCAGACTCGAAGCTAGCTAAAGTTTCAGTATTGATTTCAGTGGTAGCGCTTGGCGTACCGGAAGGAGTAACAGCAGCGCCCGGCATGCTGTCGGTTAGGGCTTTAAGTAACTTTCGGCGCTCGGAGCGCGGGGTATTGGCTTTCGCCAGCAGCGCATCGAGTTTGCGAATCGCTGCTGACGGGCTTTGGTCGTCATTCGCAATTTCGTCAGCAGATAACAAACTATCCGCGAAACCTTTTTCGACGGCATCACTACCCGCAATGTAGGTTTCATTGTCCATCATGGCCGCAATATCAACCGCTGGGAGGCCGGTACGAGCTGAATAGATATCACCCATCGCCCGATCAAAAGGCTCTATATCGATGGCTGCTTTCGCCAGATCGTGGCGGTTGCCCATCATGACAATCCAACAGTTGTGGATCATCAGAAACGCGCCGCGCCCGACCTGAATCTCATCACCAGCCATGGCAATAATAGAAGCTGCTGAGGCGGCAATCCCCAGCACTTTTACCGTGACTTTGCCGCTGTATTCGCGCAGCAGGTTATAGATAGCCAGTCCCTCGAACATGTCACCACCAGGCGAGTTAATGTTAACCGTCACATCCTCGCCGCCCATCGACCGCAATGCGGCGGCAATGCGTTTGGTGCTAACCCCCTCGCCCCAGTAGTCCTGTCCGATCACGTCAAAGATTGAAATGCTGTTCTCGCCTGTCGCAGCGGCTTTTAACCCACCGTTCCAGCGCTCTACCGCACTTGGCGAAACCTCACAGGAAACACCCGCGCACGGGCGTCCCACCGGCGCTGCCGGAAGGCTTTTAATTGTCATTAGGCTTTACTCCTAGGCGGCTTGTTTTAGCGGTGACTGTTCAAGCGGGATGTCAGGGAACAGATATCCGTGAAGCTCAGTAATGGCTTTCGCTTTAACAACAGCGTTATGTGATTTCAGGTCTTCAAGTGCAACAAGGTTAAGTTGCACGGTATAGATATCGCCGCCCGGTATCGGAGGCAGATTTTCAAGGCGGCGAACATCGTTGCGGTTCATCCAGCCATTTTGCAATGCTGTGGTGTAGTATGCAGAGCGTCCTGCACTGTCGGCACGCAATAGACCTTCAACAGAAAACTCCGCAAAGTAATCCTCATCACCCGCCAGCAGGCAGCGCGCAATCTCTTGCTCAATATTAACCAGTAGTGGACGAAGCGTATTGCTCAGGAAAAGGAGGTTCATTCCCTCAACGCTAGAAGCCCAACTGCTTTGCTTGGTCATATGGCCCACCATAAATGGCGGCACCCTGAACCAGCGGCAAATCTCTTCGATACTGAATGCCCGACTCTCCAGCATCTGAGCGTCTTCTGGATTCATGGTCACGCTGTGGTACGTGAGATCGGCTTCAAGTACCATGGTTTTACCGGCATTTTTTGAGCCGGTGAATGCCGTCATGCTGCTACGCAGTTTTTCTCTCTGGGCTGTTGTTAGCGCGGTTTTACTGGTCAAAAAACCCGAGTTTTGCATACCATTTTCAAATACTTTCGCTGCCGACTCTTCGATCGCCATGGCTGAACCAAACACGTCTCGACCGGTATTCATCGGCATTAACCCACACATACCATCCAGACCAAATCCCCGAATGTGCATCATGGTTTTGACCGGTATCACCCGCTTCTTACCGTTCTCGGTATAGGTGTACTCGAGTTGGCCGTTATCAAGGCGCTTAACCACCATATTCTGTGGCAGTAACGGAATAAGAGAAACTACGCGATTACCAATCATTCTCTTTTCTATGAACGCATTTCCCCGCAAACAGATACTGGCCACCAGCATCAACATAAAGCGCGAGGGGGTCATTTCTGAGTTGGGGCTACGGCATAGCACCGGATAAAGTGGGTGATCGGTTGCTGTGCCTCGGGAGCCGTCCGGCATCCGCTTATACAATTTCAGAGGAAGAGTCGAAACTGACTCACTGATAAGTCGGACACATGCCCAGGCTGCGGCCAACTGAATCACTTTATCCGCCGTGACCACCTTACCGCTGCTGCTGGTGCCAAACCACTCCTGAAAGAAAGTGCCAGTAGTGAGGCTAATTGGCACACCAAGCCAGTTAAGGAGCGCGCTTTTAACGCGCCCCGGATGTTTATTTCGTGCCATTAGATACCTACTATGATTGGGTTATCAAAGAAACCATCCAGATCGCCCTCCTCCTCAATATCGGCATCTTCAGCAGCGCCGATTGCCATTGCAGAAGCAACCACGCCATCAATGCGGCCGGTGCTTTTCTTCTTGGCAAAGATACGGTTATCTTTCTGGTCTGCTTCGAGTACCGCCGAGGCTGCATTCCAGCGCAGACAAGGGTTACGCTTGATAATCAACTCTTTGTTATTGAGTTTTTCCTCAAACAGTTCAATTGAGCGCGGCATCCATAAGCCGGATTCCTGTGCTTTGTAATAGCCCTGCCCATGGGGTACCAAAACGACACTGACCGAGTTGCTTTCCAGTTCAGGCTCAAGGTATTTGATGCGGTATTGGTCAAAAGCGATGCATTTGATATCAAACATGGCTGTTAGCTCACCGATTCTGTGGGCAACAAAACCATAATTCACAGCCTTACCTGGAGGCGCGTGGATAAAGCCAGCCTTTAACCATTTATCGTAAGGCACTCGGTCGGTTTTGGCCCGCTCGAGCAAACTGTCTTTAGGTGTCCAGAACTCGACAAACAACTTGTTATGCTTGGGGAAAAAGAGCGCCAGCGAGGTTAAGTCGCGGGAGCCAGACAAATCGAGTCCGCCATAGCATTCCTCTCCCGCCAGTTCCTCAATATCGAATTCGTCTTCACAGTCCATCCAGGTATCACCGCCGATCCACGGCGTAGCTGATTCCACCCATTCGCAAAAGTTGAGGCGACGCACGATGCTTTCTTTTGCTGGCATACCTCGGGCAGCGGTAACCTGTTCGCGTAGGTATTTAAGTTCAAAGGTCTGGCCCAGCGAGGGGTTAGCTTTGCCCCAGCAAGATTCGTCTTTAAATGGGTCGTCGCCCTCATCCAGTGAACAGATGAAACTAAAGAAGCTGTCATCTTCCAAATCACCGTTAGCAACTTTTCTGCCATATTCGTGATAGTCATAGCAAACGCTGGTCTTATCATGGCCGCTGTTGGTGATCAGAAATATCAGAGCCTGACGCCGCCCTTTTGTCCCGGCCCGCATCATTTCAACGACGGTGTTGTTCTTGTGTTCGTGCACTTCGTCAATTAGCGCACAGTGGGGACGTGGACCTGATTGTCCATCATCAGAACTGATAGGCCGGAAGAATGAGCCGTTTTGCAAAAAAGCCAGATTCCACTCTTTCCCTGCTCCACCTGACGGCTCTATTCGTTGAGATAGCGCCGGTGACTGTTTAACCATCGCTACCGCATCACGAAACAGGATCATAGCCTGGTCTTTTTTAGTCGCCGCTGCATAGACCTCTGCGCGAGGCTCTTTGTCTGCAACCATGCAGTACAACCCGACACCGCCCGCCAAGGGTGATTTTCCAGAACCCTTACCAGATTCAACGTACACCATGCGAAAGCGGCGGGTGCCATCACTGGATTTCCAGCCGAATATCGAACCAACAACAAAGCATTGCCAGGACAGCAAAATAAAGGGTTTACCCTCATGCTCACCGCCGTTCAACTTCAATATTTTGGCGAAAAAGTCCATCGCTCGACTTGCTGACTCCACATCCCACACCAACCCTCTTGCTGGGCCAAACTCCAGATCACGCAAATGCCGGGCGCAAGAGTGACGAATATCGGGGCCAGCAAGAATGGTTCCTGCTGTTACATCCATTGCATATTGCGTTGCAGGGTCAACCGAAGAACTGGGCGAGCGGGTCTTCTTCTTTTTCTCCGCCATTAACATTCACCTTTGATCTCGCGGCTGGGGTAAGTCCGAATTCAATTAAGTAACCTTTGAAGCGGCGATCCGCATCGGCAAGCTGCCCTACGGCGGGATGTCCTTTAATAAGAAAATCCCCCATCTGGGTTTTGGTTGTGTAGGTATTACCCTCATCAAGAACTTGCTGGCGCAACCGAAGTATTTCCGCATACAGATCACAAAGGCGTTCCAGTGCCATGGTATCGGCAACGGTCAACACACCCATCTGATCCAGGAGTAAAGTCAGCCGCCCCCAAGCCGCCTTGCCCCAATCAGTTAAATGAGAGGGAGGGCTTGGAATTTCTCGAGCTGGTTGAGGTTCATTCTTATTCAGTGGGCGCTTGCCCGGATTACCGGTGACCACCTTCAAGTGGGTCGGTTTTGGTCGGCGTCCAGCCATGGAAAACCTCCCAAAAAAAGTTTTCAATTCGCGGTTGTGCACAGAAATGACGATGATAGGTCTTTGGGGATCAAAGCCCTGAACTTTCACCCCACCCTCCCCCTTGAGAGTCATTCTCATTTGAGGTGATGGGATTCATTATCATTTTTTCCAGTGTGAGTTAGGATCAATCGGCATGCCATCATCGGTACAACCCGTTACATGGCCGCTTTTCTCTTGCCGTTGCTTCGTTGAGCTATGGTGTGGGGTGCATAATGATTGCCAGTTCTTTCTATCCCAGAATAGTTTCTGAGCCTTGGCTATCTGCACTGTGTTACCTGACATCAAGGCTTCTTTGAGTCGATGCGGTTCGATGTGGTCAACGACTGTTGCGGCTTCTATCCGTCCCTGTTGTTGGCACATCACACACAGGGGATTAACACGTAGGAAAGAGGCCCGAGCCTTAGCCCATCGGCTACCGTATACCCTTGGCTCTTTCATGGGTTACCTGATGAATGAGTCGCGTGAGCTGAGTCGGCTGATACTTTCCTCTAATGCCCGAATATTCTTATACAAAACAGCAAAGTCTTGTTCACGCTGATAGTTAACCTGCTCAACCAGATGCCGAGTATCAGTGGCATTAGTGATGATGGCAGCAACCTTATCCTGAAGCTCCTTGATGGAAGCCAGCGAGGGTTCAACCTTTGAGGCTGTAACAGTTCCACCCAATATGAAGCTATCAATATGAATGCCAGCACGGAGCGAGTATGTTTTGCTGTTACCGACATAGCCGCCAGTGGGAACTGCATTAAGGATTTCACTAGCATCAGAGCTAGCCTTGCCCGTTACTGTGTCGCTGCGGAAGATTTCCTTACCATCGTTATCATAGAAGCGCACATGGCATTCAATACTTTGACCGGCCGCTAACCCATTAATTAAATAGCTCTGCTGTGAGCTCGATACAGGCCAGCTGCACGTCTCCACTGTTTCATCACCACGGCGGCATTTACTGTATACGCGAACCCTTGCAGCCCCAACCCACCACTCACTCCAGCTAACAACAACACCAAACGGCGCAGGCTCAACACTAATGGATATGAGTGATCTGGGCTTGCTCTTCGGCGTTAACTGCTTTTGTAGATCAACAGCTCGCTCCAACTTAGTAATCAAGCTATCTATTGGTGCTGTATCAACGTTAACTTTAATCTCAATCGTATTCATTTAGAGTTTCCTGCTGGTTGGTTTGTGGGTTTTTGATTAAAACCTGGTGATTTTTGACACCAGAGAAATTTCATCCAGCGTGTTTGTGCTGTTTTTCTCGCTGGCCAATCGCCGATTTCAGAATTAAATAAAATGCCACCAGCCTGTTAATGCTCAGGGTGAGCGGTGGGAAACAGGTGATAGCATTGCTTATCGTGCATTATCGATGGCACTCAATAAATGCCATCTGTAATGCTATTGACTGCGGGTCATATGCCGGTACTGAGATACTGTCTTGCCGTTACTATTCATAACGTATGCAACATCATTAGGATGCAGAACGATATTTCTCTCCAACCCGGCAACCGATATTGATTGTTGATTAGGGTTAAACCCAACACTTAAACCACAATGAATCTCTTCACCGCCATTGGGTGACATTACTTTTACTGTAAGCATACTTATTCTCCTGCTTCTGGTAATAAAAAAGGCCACCGAAGTGACCTTTAGGATTAAGATTTAATCTTTTTACGATGTGTGGCAAAACCTACTGCAGTAATAGCAGCCATTTGCCTTATACCCCTGACGCTTTGCTTCACTTACAGCGGACGTGCAAGTATCAAATGAACCCAAATACACTCTATTTAAAATCGTAGGTAAATAATTACATGTCTCTGTATGTACTTCATTATCGCCATTGTCTTGCTTATTTTTGTTCACATAATACTTAGTCATTATTATTAATTCCCATCAGGTATGCTGACTATTCAGCAGTTTCAATACTGCCAGATGGGTTGATACAAGAGACAATCAGATGAAAGTTATTTGATCAATATCATTAATTATATTGAAGCTTGGTGCTGTTAATGATTCGCCGGTCGTCAGTGACAACCTTTTGCAGCGCGGTGACCTTCTCGACTAGCTTATCGGCTCGTTCAGCGATTGAAATAAGAAATCCGACATCTGCGTCTGAAAATCCGCAATCTCTGGCTGCATCAGTGAGCTGTCCACTGGCGGGAGTAACGGACATATCCCCAACTGAAGCGGAGAGACACTCGAAGCGCTTTTGCAGCCTGATATTGCCAGCGCGATAAGCAGCAATAGTGCCTTTTGCTTTGTTCTCAGCATCTGCTACCCCTTGTTGATATGCTTTTAATCCGGCTGATTGCGCGGCTTGAAGTTGAGCCTCTTTCTCGTCAGCACTCTTTTTAGCGGCTTTTTCTGCTTCTAGGTCTGACTTATCACGCCTAGCCCATTCAAGTGACCATTCCGAATCTTTACTATCGCTGCCCCACTTATGGCCACCAGCGATGCAAATAGCAGCGATTACCAGCACTGCGATCAGTATTGCCGTTACCTTATTCATGATGTGAGTATCCCGACCACAAAAAACCACCACCATTGCGGAATGCCATAAAATACCAACACAGCAGCGGCGATAAAGCAGATAGCACTCATTTGAAATCACCTGTCAGGCAGAGAGACTTTTCTTTTTCACGAAGAGTAACCAGTCCGGGGAGTTGTTTTCCACCACCGTAAGTCCATCGGGGGAATTGATAGCAGGCTTCGGTGAATTTGCTATCGCGCAACATTCGATACATCGTAGATTTCTGCATCTGCGCACAACCAGCGTTAAATGTGATCGACGTAACAGCATCAAACTGGCCTTGATTCAGCTCCTTTCCATTGCCAAATTTGTTTACGCAACGTTCAGCATCAAGAATATTCTTTTCCCAATCAGCGGCTATTTGAGCGTCAGTCTTAATCACCCCAGCCTTGACGCCGTGAGTATTGCCAATGCCATCGGTCAACACTCCAGCCGGACATACGTATGGGTCACGGCGGCATGATTCAGCATTACCAATAAGCTCTAATCCTTTCTCGCTTGTTCTCACCGTTCCGTTAGATACGACGATAGCAATAATGGCTGACACTGCGCAGGCGGTACCGATGGCAACACGCTTTAATGTCGTCATCACTCACTCTCCATTTGCTGCAAAACTTCATTTACCACTTGAATTGCAGCCGGATGGCTATCAATAGGTTTGCCGTGCAAATAGTCTTTTAATATCTGCGTACGCTCTTGCTGCTCTTTAATTTGAGCCGCCTTTTCTCTTCGATTGGCGTAATACGTTTTGATGGTGAACCACGCACTAACCAAAGCGCCGATAATAAAAATGTATTCCTGCAAACTGAGAGCGGAAAACAAAGCAAGTGAAGCTGTCCACCAATAAGGCACTTGACCAGTATCGTTCATCTTCATATCTCCCCCTCCCGTTCTGCGGGTTGGGCGCGTAGTTAAGGAATTTAGCCCACCAGTGCAGCCACTCATGCGGAGTAATGTGTGTGGAGTTGATTGGGTGACTGATGGGCTAAAACGAGAAAGGCCCACCGAAGTGAGCCTTAAAAGTTGGTATGTGGTGTCCGGCGCTAATCTCGGATATGTCAGACTCTCACTGCGCTACTCCGTGTATCAGGGAATGGTTTTACACTCTCCCTTGCAGGCCGTCTGCTGGAGTTTTGCCAGCCTGCACGGTCACTTCATCTCCAGTATTGCGGCGCTTTAGCATGCGCATTCACCACATTCGGCTGGATACTGTTTCACAACGATTGGATTAACCAATCCAGTACCCATGCGAATGTAGAATGCAAAAAGCCCCGGCGATTAACCGAGGCTTTAAAATTCGGGGCTGTGATAGTTAACCCTGCAACCGTATCAATGATAATGCAATCCTTGCACCAAGGTAGCTATCACAGCACTGAATAATTTACATTGCAATTATAAACAAACCTTAAACATAACTACCTTTACAGTGGGCATGACTCACAAAACCATAAATCCGTGAGCAATTAACTCAAGGGCTTGAATAGTTGCCGGTCTTTCCCGGCTGTCAGTTTTCATTGTAGATGAAATATGCTCAGCTTCTTTTGGACAGATGACCCTGGATGTCAGCCTGAGCATACTTCAAAATCAGTATACCCAATTAGAGGTAGATACATAAACAAAAAACCGCACGATGGCGAGGACTCTTTGAAGCCGGTTACGGTTCCGGCGTCAACACCTACCAATGTGCTGACCGCATACCTCTAAAATGCAAAAAGCCCCAGTAAATACCAGGGCTTTATAATTAATCGAACTATCTCGACAGTGACATCACAACTAAGTCACTCTACAGCAGGATTTTATTAATTTTATCTTGAATTTCTAGCTGCAATGACGGCGACTTAATCTCCCCATCTAGAGAGCTTTTGTCCATTAGCATGACATCAAGTCTCGCTCGTTCTGAAGGACCTAGCGTGCAATAAAACGCTGAAACTATCTTTTTTAGCGCCAATATTTCAAGCGTTATATGTGATGTAACGTCTGACATGCTTCATCTCCTAGTATCTACCATCATTACTAGGAGTATATATATGTCTTGTGGAAATGCTCCAATACAAATTGATACCAAGATTAATAATTTTTAGGGGGTTGCCGGTCTTTCCCGGCCGTCACTGCGTACAAGTGAAATATGCTCAGTTTCTTTTGGAAAGTCGATAGTGCGTATCAACCTGAGCATACCTCGCAATTAGTATACCCAATTAGCAGTGAAGACTGAAACAAAAAACCCCGCCGAAGCGAGGTCTTGATAATTTTCCTTGGCGCTCATCTACAGAAACGCCCATGATTTAGAGAAATTACGCCAACTTTATGCAAAATGCAAGCGATATATTAAAAACTTGTCGCCATTAGTCACAATCATGTCGTTATCGTGTAATCCGCTGGAACTCATCTTCTGCATAACTCTCTTCAATGTCGCATTTAGCCACCAGCGACTCATAGAACGGCTTCCAGTTACGTGACCAAGACGATTGGGTTAGTTCAGGAAGCAACGCTGTAATCGCTCTGTATGCTGTTGTTGAGGGTGTCCGTTTGTATCCAATTCCTGAACAACGTTCACACTCTTTTTCAACTGGCACGCCAAGCCGCTTGGATTTTTTAAGGTCACGCACCTTACCCGTTCCATTGCAGCGGCAACGATGGGAGATTTTGCCCTTTCCGTTACAGGGATTGCACAATTCGCCCACCAGTTCTTCTTCTATCCATGCCTCTGTTTTCTCACCGCATCCGGGGTGTTTAGTCACTTTTTGAATGCTGTAAATCAGCCTCCTCCCCTTACAGTGTTTACATGTAGTAGTGGTCGCTGCTGAACTGCTGTATTCCTCATAGGCAAATTTAGCCAGAATAACCATGCATTGAGCCATTCGGCGGCCTGATGCTTTACCGACATGTTTCGGGGCGTTCTTCATGGCGAACTGTGTAAGCTGCTCAACGGTTCTTACCTTATCCTCTTTGCTGATACCCACCTTGCCAAGATATGCAGCCATGCCGAAACTGGCACGAGCCTCAACCATTCCCATTGCAGCGGCTAAATCCGGTCCCTTAAGCGAATCGGAAGAGGTCGCGCGGGAAGAATCGGTAATCATCTGGCTCTTGGCGCTGAACTGTTTCATTGCTGATTCTAGTTTCACTATGCCGCCCTCTTTGTGTAGATCTGCTCACGAACTTGATCACCATTCATTAACATGTCATTGAAATCATCATTATCGGGCCAGCGTACGCTAACAGATATCAGGTCATTTTTTGCTCTGAGATTGGCGGTGGCGCAATTAAAGGCCGCTGCCTGTCCGGTGGCTGAATGTTTATCCATATCAGCAAAAATAATGAGGTGTTTGACGCCTGCCGGCACCCTGAATTTCTCCATGAATCCAGCATTCATGACTGACCATGTATTGACCCCGTAAACTTGATAGCAGGACAGAGCTGTTTCTATCCCTTCTGCAATCCCCAATGTGGAAGCGACTGGAAACATACGTATCGCTACTGAGCGGGTGTGATCGAGGTAGTTCTGTTCCTGAAGTGACTTAAGTCGCTTGGCGCTATCACCGATATTGGCTTTTTTATCTCCATCAAGCAGGGTCTGATGTAGGTAACAGAGTTCACCCTTATCATCTGTAGCCAAAGAATAAAGCGCCTGATATACCCGCCCTGCATGTCGCTGTTTATCGCAAAACCTGACAGCTTCAACCGGAAGACGGCTAATACCACGCTGACGCAAATAATCTGCCCCCGTCGTGCCACGTAAGCCCACCAGCTTTGAAAACTTACTAATGACTCGCTGCCGCTGTTTCGCTGCTGAACTGGTGACGGGGATGCTGACATGACGGTAGTTATTGCCAATCAACTGATCCACTTCGGCACACAGTGCTGAAAATGATTTACCCTGCGTCAGATTAAGCAGCTTCATACCGTCGCCACTGTCACAGATACAAATCCATGTTCCCACCCCGTCGCGGTCATCAATGCGGAACTTGCCACGAGCACCGCATACCGGACACTCTCCCTTAAAATGGTTTTTGCCTGTGATGGGTGGTAAGCCAAAATACTCAAAAATTTCAGCCCACCGGCCTCTTGACGCTTCTGTTGTTTTCATACTGCTTTCCTTAAACTTTGACGTATATCTTCAAGCTGATTTTTGGCATTAATCAACGACATGGTGGTGTCGGCATTGACGTCATGACGCTGTTGAGGGGGTGGCTGAGATTTCTCTCTGCCTTTAGCAAAAGCGATGCGCTTATGTTTAATGAAGTTGCTGACCTCGGGGGTTATCTCCATCGGGAAATCACTCAAGCCATTAGGCCATTCGCTAAACTTGTCGTGGAAGGTGTGTGAGCACCAGCCATCGCTGACAGGCTTACCCATTGATGTACGCTGACGCTGATAGAACTTGATCTGACTCCACCACGCTTGCTTGTCAGATTGGGTGAACCCCCGCTTACCCTTACCTAACTTTTTCAGTCCGCGCTGGGTGTCGGTCTCCACGTCCTGCCCTGCCAGTGGCTTAAATCCACATTTCGGGCAGACATATACACCCGCAGGCTTCATGAAATGACACTCGGTGCATTCTTTGGGGAGTTTTTCAGTGCGTTCCTCAGTCTCACGACTGGCGCTGTCTTTCATTCCGTCGCTTTTGGAGGGCAGTTCGTTGTACTCGATGGAGTCAGGGAAGCCCAAGCGGTGAACAGTGCCACTGTGATCGAAAACAAGGCAAGACTCTTTACCCGGCGCAGTACGCAAGCCACGCCCAAGCGCCTGCAACCAACGGATTTCGCTTTTTGTGGGTCGGGCGTAGATAACGCAGCGAACATCACTATCAAAACCAGCTACCAACACGCCCACACTGACGATAATTTTTGTGGCGCCCATTTCGAAGCGATGAATAATGAGTTGACGCTCTTCATGCGGGGTTTCAGCTACCATCACCTCAGCGTTAATCCCCACCTTATTGAATTGTATGGTGACGTAATTGGCGTGATCTACATTTACGCAGAATGCCACCGTGGGCAGGTCCCGCCCGTTCTGTAGCCAGTTATCAACGATGTCGCCAACAAGGTCAGCACCACACATGATTTCTGCGAGTTGGTTTTCGTTGTAGTCTCGTCCGCAATCAATGGTGTTGGTTGTTTTCACGCCTTTCAGGTCTGGCTTGCTCGGCGCATAGAACTCGTAACCGCTCAGGTCGCCACGCTGGATTAACTCCCCGATGGTGGTCGGCTTAACCAGTTGCTGGTAGTAATTACCCAAGAACGGTGAGAAAGGCGTACCGGATAAACCAATCACTTTCACCTGTGTTTCACGTGTCAGGCGCTCAATCTCAATCAGAATTTGTTTCTGCCGGAGGTGAGCCTCGTCAACGATCAGCAGATCAATATTGTCCGGGAACTGACGGCGGATCAGCGTGGCGGCACTGGCAATCTGAATTTTTAACGCTGGGTCATAGCTCGGATGTTTCTGCCAGATGAAACTAATCTCATCTTCAGGGAGTCCGTATTCGATAAAGCGCTGCGCAGTCTGGTTAATTAAAATTGTGTACGGGGCAATGAAGAGCACACGCATACCGCGACTAACAAACCCATCAGCGATAAATGCCGCTAAGCCGGTTTTGCCGCTGCCTGTCGGTGCATAGACCATGAAAGAGCCGAATGACTTCCAGTCACTGCGCAGCATGTTCAGGGCGCGTTCCTGTGCAAAGTTCGGTGTGATGTTCAGCATTGTGTGACCCCATATCATCTAGCTAGTACAAAGCGTTTACTTGAATCTGGTGGCTCGGATAACCTCGACGCCATCAGCGATATAACGCAGTGGGTGCCTACCATCCATGAGCAGGACGAAACCAGACATACCGTCAGGTAATACGTTCAACTTCATCAGTGAGCGACAACGAGGAGATTTTTTGTCAATTTCAATGGCGCATTGCTGCCCGTCAGGCGATGTAACTAGGCAATCAATAAACCCTTTGCGACCACTGGCCACGCTGATAGCAAAGTTGCGTTGCAGGTAATAACCTTGAGATTTGATTTTCCTTTGCATGACGTAGTCAAAAGTGACCTTGTCGTCAGACCGAATGAATTGCTCTTCCAGAAGGGCGATTAATTTCTGTTTCAGTTCTTTGCTCATAGAGTCTCCTCATAATTACTTAACGTACTAGATTGGTGGTACATCGCATTTTTAAGGGCTACCCCTTAGATCGAGATCTACCTAACCTATGGAGTTGTCTGTTGGAAAAGCCTGTTCCAGTGCTTCGCACTTAAACCCAACTCCCCCCTTACCCCCCTCATTTTTTGAGGTGAGCATCTATACATCCAGACACTTAAGCGCTTAGATATCCGCACATCTAGCCACCTAAAAATTACGCATCTTGATATGTAGATTTAGTAACCTGCCAGCACCTTGATGCTGTAATGCAACCAAACACCTTTAAGTCTGGTTATCCGCAGGTTGTTTACCGTTGTGCTACCAACGGCGGACTGACCGTGTAACCCTGTAGTGCTTTTCCGTGGCTGTTCACAAACAATCTCAATCGCGTATTAGCTTCATGCCTTGCTTTGTTCTCTTGACGGTATGAAACAGACTCCGTGTAAAACGCGACCTGATAAGCCTCTGCATACTTAACGACAACCTTTCTGCGCAACGAGGGTGCCAATTGCTGTAACTGCTCCTGAATCCACTTCCCATCCTCGGGGCAAAACACCGTTGGCATGATTACTTGGGTAAATGCATCGGGAGTCATGGGTTAATTCCGCTTGGTTACTTTTTTCTTACTCGGGAAGGGTTTTGTCTCGAATGCCTCAAGAGCTCCTCCTTCCTGAACAGAAACCTTGATGTTTCGCCCAGATATAAGCGCCTTGCTGATTGCCATCTGGGTTAAGCCAAGAGCCTTCCCAGTACGGACTTGCCCATGCATATCCACATACTCTCTCAACGTCATATTAGTCATAAATGTCCTATCTGTTGCATTTATAATACTAAAAGTATTAATATAAATGCTACTACAAGTAGGAGACATTATCAAACTAAAGGTATTAAAATAAGATATGGAAAACAAAAGAGTCCTGACGACAGAACAGTTGGAAGATGCGATGCGTCTGAAGGCTTTGTATGAGTCAAAGAAAAAATCTTTAGGGATTACTCAGCAGGTAATTGCCAACGAACTTGATATTTCTCAGGGGGCTGTAGGTCATTATCTGAATGGGCGAAACCCTCTCAACCTAAATGTTGCCGCTGTTTTTGCAAGTTTTCTACAGGTTCCTATATCAGAATTTAGTCCATCTCTTGCAAAAGAGGCATCCCGCTTATCACAAGTCTCCAACGTGTCATTTGTAGAGCAAAATACTCCCAAGGGGAGTTATCCATTAATTAGCTGGGTCAGTGCAGGCTCATGGTGTGAGGCTATAGAACCCTATACCCTGAAAGATATCGATGAGTGGTATGATACTTCAGCTCACATTGAAGGTGATGGCTTTTGGTTGAGAGTCCAAGGTGACTCAATGACATCCCCTGTAGGTGTCAGCATTCCAGAGGGAATGATTGTTCTGGTAGATACTGGGCGAGAAGCAAAAAATGGCAGCCTTGTTATCGCTAAATTAACTGATGCCAACGAAGCCACATTCAAAAAATTAGTGACAGACGGAGGATCATCCTACCTTAAGCCCCTAAACCCTCAGTACCCATTAATCCCCATTAATGGAAACTGTAAAATCATTGGCGTTGTGGTAGAAGCTAAAATTATGTTCTCTTAAAAACCACCTACCCACACCCCCAACAAAAGGCCCACGGTTAACCTCGGGCCTTTTTTATCGCCAAAATAAAAATAAATACCATTAAAATTCAAAAAGTTAATACTTATGATAATATTTTATATACTTTTAGTATTGCAGATATTAAAACTTTTAGTATTATTACCTCACCGCCACACATAATTGCGTTGAGGATAAGATGAAACACTCAGAGGTTAACCATCAGGATATTCATAAAAAATTACGTGAGAGTAAATCCCACTGGTCGTATTTGTTTGATGCTAAACATTTTAACCCTAAATCAACTTACCAACTTCAAACTTGTTTTGTTGGTGAAGTTGAATACGCCATTTATGAACGGATTGAAAATTACTTTGTTCTTGTGGATTTTTTTAACAGTTACGAATCAGCAAATGAACAAGCTCGAAAAATAATTGATGAATGCGAAAAGTTTAAAAATTCAATTATTGGTTATTCTAATTATAAAGAAAGAAACTTGAATGCTTAGTTTAACGACTCATGTACTGACGCCAATCGAATACATGAGCCTAGCCAAATACACATACCTGAGAGGTTAGTTATATGGTTAAGTCAAATAGTATCATAATTAAAAATGCAACTACAAACCCATCATCTGAGAAAGTTATTCTAGTTGATAAAGACGCTCGGCATGTAGCCCAAAAATTGGCAAGTGACTATAAAACTGAATACGGTTGGTTATTAGCCAATTGGAAGTTGAGAGAGGCTTACGGGATATATATTGAAGAACCGTTCCCTAGCGTCGGTGATGTATTGGGTAATTATACTATCACGCATGCTTGCAAAGAAACCGGCTGTGTTATTAAGACTCAGACGCGCTATTTACAAATGAATAAAGGAGCTGGAATCTATGCGTAATTTATCGACATCAAACCAAATCACACCAGGTATCATCTCTGTCTCCGGTGGCTCTTCCGAAGGTGTATACATACAAGACAAGAAAGATATCTTGTACAAAGAACCTGATAATTTTACACCATTAAATTTTGGTATTTTCCCTCCGAAAGGGCAAATAGAATACCTTGCCTACACGGCTAGTAATGCTGATCGTTATGCAAAGCAATTAAGATATTTATATACAACGCTCATTGATGACGCAATTCGAAAGGTTGATGAAGATGTTGCAGCGAGGCTATGGAGCCTTACAGAAGAGTTGGTAATAATGACAACACAATCATCCAGAAATGCTAAAAAATTAATGGATGAAAATAATGAAAATTGAAAAAGTTGACCCATCCAGATTCGAAGAGTGGGAATTTGATTTAATTGATGATGGTGGTGTCGAGGTTGCATTCCAATTAAGGCCGGAACCTGTTTATTTTGTTATGCGTCACGGTCGCCGTAAGAAATGCTTTAGCCGTGAAACTGCAATTAATCGTCTAGCTCACTTTATGACTGAAAAAGTATTTAAACGGGCGGGTGTTAAGTCTCGCGTAGGCGAAACCTACACAACACTTGAAGATGGCAGGATTGCACATAATCGCGGTGAACACACTATAGATTATATTATTGCCCACTCGCGCTGTATGCGCCGTATTCGCCGCCTGTTAGCCAAGCGACGCGAAATATTAAGACAGGAAGCCAAAAAGAAAAAGCAAACTGACTCTCTTATCGATAAATATAAAAAGGCAATAGATAAGGTTGCCGAATTAAAGAAAGAGATTGTAAGTCTTAATTACTAACTAAACAAAATATTAACTATGGCCTTCGGGTTAGGACTCCCCATACCTAAAGGCCGTAAATGAGGCAACCCAAATATGAGCAATCTTGAATTAATCGGAAGATATCGTAATCGCATAGTGGCTGCAAAACTGGATTCATTGCAGCGGAAAACAGGCAGCACCTGCGTAATTAAAGAATCAGCCAGCGGGGAGATTATCTCCATTGAATTAACGGCTGAGGTATTAACACGCGCATTAGAAATGTTTGAGCTGGTAATTATTGAATCATTAGGAAAGGCCAAGGCTCGTGAGTCGATTGTTGAAACCTATAAGGATTGCGTCAAAAAGTTTGGTGGACTTACCCAAAGCGGTCACGCCCTTGTTGATCGGTTAATTGATGGGTTTGTTACAGCATCTGACGAACCAGCCACCAGCGACACACGGGAAGTGAAATGAGCAATTACGCCCAAAGAGCCGAACAAGCAACCGAGCTTGAAGCTAAAGGGCTATATCGCCGTGCTGCATGTGCTTGGCGTGACGCATTACCTCACGCCCCATCAATAGAGGTTCAGGGAATATGTGCCAGCAATGCGCAGCGTTGCTCTGACCAGGCGAAATACAAAGGAAAACCAGAAGTATGACTAAAAAACGCAATAGCAAAACTCGTCAGGGCCTTTGTGGTGTGACCTTGGCGCAAGGACACCGACTAGACCGAGCGCCAGCAAGGGAATACGTCAACGTGCAGGAATCAGTAGCGAAATACCGAACAGACGACGGCGTAGTTGAAATGCCATTAAACCGAAGCATGCGCCGGTACGCAAAACACATTGGCATCAACATCAAAGAGGTGAAGTGAAATGACGAATAAAACTGAACTAGTAGTCAATGGTGCGCCAATGATGGGTACCAAAGAAATTGCAAAGATGACTGAAAAACGCCCAGCAGACGTGATCCGCGACGTGTGGGTGATGCTGGAATCTCTTTATGGTATCAGCAAAGATAACGCAAATTTGCGTAATTATAAAAATCAACAGGTTACGTTGGTTTCTGGCGTTATTGCCTGCATCGATAATCGTGGCTTTGTCTCTGAGTTCCTCCTCGATCGCCGACATTCGGAAATTTTGGTTTCTGGTTACGACGTTAAACGTCGCGCTGCAATCATTGATCGTTGGCACGCACTTGAAACGGGCGAATCCCAGCCTCTCCTCTCACCGCCAGCACCACAGGAAACCCACATGAATAATGACATTCTTTCTCTGGCGCGTGTTGTAGCTGAGGCAACCGCATCGGCAACCATGAAAGCGGTAATTGATATTGTTGGCATTCAGAAGTACCAACCCGTAGTTGAACCAGTTGTAGCTATCGCGCCACCAGCACCAGAAGCCTTGCAGGTCAGCCACCACACGCCAGATAGCGGACAATCTGAATATGCCCTTGTGTCTGATCTGTCGTGGGCTTGTGGGTTATCAGATGATGCCTGCCGCCGATTGACTACGTTCTCGAAGCTACCTACCCGCCTGACCAATGGTGAGCGAGGCCATTTACTGATTCACCGTGATTCGTTTATGTCGGCAGCTCAAACCTTGCTTGATGAGTCCACACCACCCACCGGCAAACTTAAGCGCTGGCAGCATCCAGAGTTCGGCGGCTTCACTTTACGTCTGAAATCCGAAAACCACACAGGGGAGACAAAATAATGTTTATTCCAACCGATATTCTTCGCGCCGCTCTGCTCTGTGTCGCTGGAGAGAGCGAAACCCGCGAATACCTGAAAGGGGTGTACATCACCCCAACCCATATCAAGGCTACTGATGGCCGTGCGCTGGTGATGATGGAGCATGGCTGTGAGGTCGGTAATGATATTGATGGCGTGTTTGTCTTTGATGGTGACATTCCTGACGAAGCCGCCGATGCCGAATTAACCGCGATTGTTGCTGACGGCAGCAACTGGTATGCAGTCCATTACGATGAAAACGAGAAGCCAATTTGTTCAAACATGCTGGAACTACTCGATTGCAAATACCCCGATTTTAGCAAGCTATTACCCGCTGAACTGGAACCATGCGAAGAATTTCCCATGTTCAATGCCCGACTACTGGCATTGCCTTACCTGATGTTTCGTCATGGTTTTGGCCCGGTGAAATTCAAGCCTTACGGGAAAGAAGCACCGTGCCAGTTACTGCTCGACCCAGCCACTAATCACCTGTACGGAAACCCATTTCTGGTAATTATGCCGCTACATTCAAACGCCTTTGAACTCTGCCAGGGGGTGCTGAATGAAGAAGGTATTTGAGATTATGTGGACGCTGTTCTTTTCTACCCTTGTCGGCGTTGGGCTTACTTCTGGCTTCTATGCTTGGCTTGGCTGGGTCATTTGGTTGCGGGAGGTGTTGGCATGAAATTCGATTATCAAGACAGCGGCGCGGTGGCCAGCATCACGATCACCAGCACGATATTTGAATTCCGTAAACATAACCGTGTGGTTGATAAGGTGTTGCTTCTGGTAGATGTTAGCCCACACCGAACCGGATCATTCTTCATGAAAACCGTGCTTTCCGGTCGCTCTGCGGCGGTGCTCAGGGCTTATAAACTTGTGGCTCGGGGGGTGTCGCGATGAAGAAATCACTTGAGCTAATTGGTGGCAAAGATAAGGGGGTTGTCGCACCCGTTCCCGCTAATAGCAAGGCTATCGGCCAATCTGGTCAGCAAAGCATATTACCACTGGCGTACATCATCAGATTAGCGTGGGGTAACCCCGGCGATATCACAGGCGCTGTATGGGCGGCTGGTTACCGTAAGCCAGAGAAATCAGCCGAGGAAGCCGCTCTACTGACTTTGGATCTGATTACGAATGATTATTACGGAAATGATATCCCTTTCGAGTATTGGCCCACAACTTATGACCACGTGCTATCTGGCGAACTGAACCTGATTGTTTTCGAGGCTGTATATCTAGATAACTCGAACTCCGTCAGTGTTGCAAGGGCGATTATCGACGCCGGATACAGCAAGGTGGGTACCAATGGGTAAACAGGCTGATATCAACGACACCCAAGTACGGGCCACGGTTCGGATAGATGATGGTCGCGACTGGACGAAATGGCTTAACTGGAAAATGCGTGAAAAGTACCGCATGCGGAATGGGATAAATGAAGCACCACCAGCCAGACCGAAGGTAGCACCAGTGACAATAACGCCGATTAAACAGCCCCGGAAACGGGGTTATAAGGTGGTTCAGAAAGCGATAGGGGCGGTGTGATGAATAAACAAGACCATATAAAAATGCTTCAGTTTGAGATTGAGTTGTTGGAAAAACAGACAGCATCAAGCAATCCATGCGCCGCGCTACACGCTGAGTTTGTTCTCTCTAGCTACCGAGTTGCCCTATCTGCGCTAATGGCTGAACCGGTTTATTGGGAGATTGCCGGAATCCTATTTTCAACGCGAGAGGATGCACTTAAGCCCGGTTTTCGAGGAACCCCAGAGCCGCTATACGAAGAGCTAATTGTGGAGGCGAAACAGTGAAATTCAAATGTACAGGCAAGTGGAACGGTGAACCATTCGAGCGCGTTACCGAAGCAGAAGACGAGGCCGATTGCTACGGGCATTGGCACTGGTGGGCCTCGATGGGTGAAGCCACTATTACTGATTTTGTCATGGAGGTATGCGCAGATGAGCAACCGTCAGCAGTTTGAAAAACGTTGTCACTACGTAGGCGGCTTTGATTTAACTCGCCATGGCAACGGCTACGCTAGCTACAGAACGGATTTAGGCTGGACATGGTGGCAAGCGGCAATCAAAACACCGGTAATGCTCCCCCCCAATGATTGATATCACTGGTCTGGAGGGTGAAGACCTAAACTCCGCGAACCATTTCAACGCTGCCATTGCTATGTGCTCTATAGCGATCCGGAAGGCGGGTTACTCAAGCGAGTGTTCACCAATGTTTTACCCTACAGATAAGCAAGGCGGCTAATTATGATCACATGTGAATTATTGACAATTGAACGGGTAGAAAAGGCTGTAGGGTATGACCGCACAACCATCTACCTGCGCATCAAAGAAGGGACATTCCCAAAACCAGTTAAAGACGGGCGCAACTCTCGTTGGCCGTCAACGGTGATTCAGGAATGGATTGATAACCTTATTGTGGAGAATCAGAAGCAATCAGGCCAGTAACCCACTGGCCCCACTCTTCCATTAACTGCCGTCTCTCTGGCATGTACTCGGCGTGATTGTATGCGGCTGACACACGGTTTTTTTCAACGTGTGCTAGCTGCCGCTCGATAACTTCATGCCGATATCCCATTTCATGCAACCTGGTTGAAGCTGTAGCGCGGAAATCGTGAGTTGTTATCACCGTACGAGCGTATCCCAACTGCACAATAGCCCTATTTAAAGTGGATGCTCCCATGTAAGTGTTGTTTAGTCTGGTATTGGGGAATAACCAACGCCTATTACCCGTAATTTTCTTCAATTCATTTAGCAGGGATATTACTGGGGCAGACAATGGCACTCTATGCATTCGCCCCATTTTCATTAGTTCCGGGGGAATAACCCATTCCGCATTATCAAAATCAATATGTGACCATTCAGCCGAACGTAATTCAGCTTGTCTAACAAATACTAGCGGCAAGATTCTTAGCGCTATAATAGTCGCTTGGTTACCGGTGGAGCTATCAAGACGCAAATAATAATCACGTAACTCATCACCAGTGAGCGGTCTAGAATGTTCGGTTTTAGGGACTATAATAGCCCCCCTTAATGCCGCGGCCGGATCGGAGTCTGCGCGTAATGTCGCTACGCCATAGCAAAAAACAGCAGAGCACCACTGCCGTACTTTAACCGCTACGGATTTAGCGCCCCGACTCTCAAGGTCTCTAATTATTTTTAATATATGAGAGGCGTTAATTTCCCGCATAGGCATAGCGCCAATAGCGGGGAAAATATCGTTATACATAAAACCAGTGATCTGATTTTTTGAATTTTTTGCCCAATGCTCCCCTTTTTTATCCAGCCATTCTTTTGCCACTATTTCGAATGTATTGGCGTTCTCAGCTTTTGCGATATCCCGCTCAACTGCTTTGGCTTCCTTGGGGGCGATGCCGTTTTTTACCTGCTCCCTAGCCCACTCACGCAATCGACGAGCTTCGGCCAACGATACGGCAGGGTAACTCCCGATAGTGTAGCGTCCGTCCTTTGTAGGCGTGATCCAGTAGCGATAACGCCATGTCTTTACACCCGAGGGGCGAACATCCAAGTACAGGCCGTTACCATCCTGCAATTGATAGGCTTTTTCTTGAGGTTTAGCGTTGCGGGCTTTGGTATCAGTTAACTTCATAGGGCCACCGGATAACCGTTTATTTGTCCGGTAGCTTGTCCGGTTTATTATTCGCTGTCAATCAATGTTGTTAGATGCCAATAAACACAAAGCCCTGCAATAGCGAGGCCTTGAGAGATTTATTCGATGTTAACGGATTCTATTAAACATCAAAGTTTATTCCGCAGCGAAATGGTTATCCAATAGCGCCTGACAGGAAGGCGGCAATGGTGGTGGTAAGGTTTTACCCGGCTTAGCACTTGGCTGATGAGGCTGGAACCAGCTCTCCAGCTCCGCACCACAACCATCACCTGGTGGCGGTGAATCTTGATCCAAGCATTCCAAGCTATCAGCGGGGCAGCGTAAGCGGACATGCATATGAGCGCGGTGAGCAAACCATGGGCGCACTTTATGCAGCCAATTGCGATCCGTACCTGCATCCAGACAAAGTTGTTTTTTGATGGCTGGATTGACGAAGATACGCGTCACTTCACTATCTTGAGCCGCTAACTTAATCAGACTTTCAATCTGCGGTTGCCATAATGCAGGCACCACACGTTTACCGTCAACGGCAACCAAATCAATGGGTTGTGGCTTAAGTAATTGCTGTTGGCTCCAGCGCTGTTTGGGCAACTGTAACCAGATATCCACATCCAGACCTGATTGATGGCTAGCATGACCACTGCTAAAACGCCCACCCGCTGGCATCGCCATATCACCAATCAGAACTGTACCCAGCTGATTTTTCTCTGCTTTCTCGCTCAGACGGTGAATAAAGTTCAGCAAATCAGGGTGACCAAAATAGCGGCGTTGATCCGGTCGCATCACCTGATATTGCGCTGACTGAAGCGGCAAAGGCATGGCCCCAATCACACAACCGTTAGCGAAACCGCCGATCGCTTGCGGCGATCCTGCCACTGGGTTCGCAATTTGCTGCCACGGTGTCGCAGCAAGGACGGGGGCCGCAAGGGTCAATGTCAAAAGACCCGCAATCCATTTTTTCATCGTGCCTACCAGCGTGGAACGTTTGAAACCACATCACCGCACTGCGCACGTTGACGCAGTAAGTGATCCATTAACACGATAGCCATCATCGCTTCTGCAATCGGCACCGCACGGATACCGACGCAAGGGTCATGGCGGCCACGGGTGACCATTTCAACCGCTTCACCTTGCCGATTAATGGTTTGCCCTGGCACCATAATACTGGAGGTTGGCTTCAGCGCGATATGCGCTACGACAGGTTGGCCGCTACTAATGCCCCCCAAAATGCCACCCGCGTGGTTGCTCTGAAAACCTTCTGGGGTGATTTCATCGCGGTTTTCGCTGCCACGTTTGGTGACCACGGCAAAACCATCACCGATTTCTACCCCTTTCACCGCATTGATGCTCATCAGCGCATGGGCTAAGTCTGCATCCAACCGGTCAAATACGGGTTCGCCTAACCCGACCGGAACATGTTCAGCAACAACCGTAATTTTGGCACCAATAGAATCGCCAGCCTTTTTCAGCTCACGCATCAATGCGTCCAGAGGTTCTAATTTGCTCGCATCTGGGCAGAAGAATGGGTTTTGCTCAACCAGATCCCAGTCAATTAAATCGCAGTTAATATCGCCCATTTGGGCCAGATAGCCTCGCACCTGCACACCGAATTTCTGCGCCAGATATTTTTTGGCGATAGCACCGGCGGCGACACGCATGGCGGTTTCACGGGCCGATGAACGGCCACCACCACGATAATCGCGCGTACCGTATTTTTGTTCGTAGGTATAGTCAGCATGACCAGGGCGGAACACATCTTTGATCGCGCTGTAATCCTGCGAACGTTGATCGGTATTTTCGATCATCAACCCGATACTTGTCCCAGTGGTTACCCCCTCAAACACGCCAGATAAAATACGCACTTCATCTGCTTCGCGGCGTTGAGTGGTATAACGTGATGTGCCTGGGCGACGCCTATCGAGATCCAACTGAATGTCAGCCTCGGTGATGGGAATACCCGGCGGAACCCCATCGATAATGCACCCCAAGGCGATACCGTGAGACTCACCAAATGTGGTGACGCGGAAAAACTGCCCAATACTGTTCCCAGCCATCACGGCTCCTTACCCTGTAGTGACAAATAAATAACTCGCCATCCGTCCGCCAGCCCGATATTCATCGACCTGACAGATTGTTCGATAGCGATAGTTTCGTTTAAGTATCGATGACTTAATCGCGATACATACTAAAATGTGGCTTGCAATCAATCAATTGCTGTTTAGTCAGCATAAAGACGCCGTCGCCGCCATTGTCAAACTCAAGCCAAGTGAACGGGACATCAGGATATTGATCCATCAAATGGACCATGCTGTTCCCTACTTCGCAAATCAACACGCCGCCATCTTGTAAAAAGTCCGGCGCACAGGCCAGAATTCGACGCGTCAATTTCAGACCATCGCTGCCCGCCGCCAAGCCTAATTCAGGCTCAAAGCGGAACTCTTGCGGCAAGTCAGCCATATCTTCAGCATCGACATACGGTGGGTTAGTGACAATTAAATCGTATTTGATCGGTGGCAAATCGCGGAACAGATCGGAGCGGATCGGCGTAACTTGATGAATCATTCCGTGCTGCTCGATATTGTGCTCAGTCACCGCCAAAACATCGTTGGAGATATCAACGGCGTCCACTTCGGCTTCAGGGAAAGCATATGCGCAGGCAATAGCAATACAGCCGCTGCCCGTACACATATCTAAAATATGATTGGGTTGATGACGAATCAGCCCATCAAAGCGGTTATTGATCAATTCACCAATCGGCGAGCGCGGCACCAACACACGTTCATCCACATAATATTCCATGCCACAGAACCAAGCCTTATTGGTCAAGTAGGCCACTGGAATACGTTCGTTAACGCGGCGGATAACTCGCTCAACAATGCGATGACGCTCGCTGGAGGTCAGACGCGCATTGCGCATATCCTCTGGAATATCAATCGGTAAAAACAGGCTGGGGAAAACCAGTTGCACCGCTTCGTCCCACGGATTATCCGTTCCGTGACCATAAAAAATATTGGCTGCATTAAACCGGCTGACTGCCCAACGCAGCATATCTTGAATGGTGTGCAGCTCACTGACTGCTTCATCGACGAAAATCTTGTCCAAGGTTATCTCCAACAGGTGCGTAAAATCATTCTCTATGCCCCTAGTTTGCCATGAAGCCCGCGACAAATCAGCAGCAATACATCAGTTGAATGATAACCCAATAATGATAGGCGCATTAAAGTCGCGGTCTTAACCCAATTTTTATTTAGGCGGATGACCATCAACAGGTAAACTGAAGGCAATTGAAACAGGCTAATGAACCGATAATGAAAAAAAAATATCACCTGACAGCGGATGAGTTACAACTCTTTAAAGAGTCGATTGCGGGCGCAAAAAAGCTCAAGCAAGACACGATCCTCCACCGTTCGCCGCCTAAATTGGGCCAAAAAATTGCGCCTGAACGATTAATCCAAGAGCAAGTTGATGCCAGCTATTATTTCTCTGATGAATTCCAGCCACAGTTGGATATGGATGGCCCGACACGTTATGTACGGCCAGGCGTTGATCATTTTGAAGTTAAAAAGTTGCGGCGCGGTGATTATTCACCCGATATGTTTTTAGATTTGCATGGATTAACGCAAAAACAGGCGAAGCAAGAATTGGGCGCATTGATTGCTGCCTGCAAACGCGAACATGTCCATTGTGCTTGTGTCATGCATGGTCATGGCAAACATGTTTTGAAGCAGCAAACGCCACTGTGGTTAGCTCAGCACCCAGATGTGCTGGCATTCCATCAAGCCCCTAAGGAATGGGGAGGAACTGCGGCATTATTGGTTTTGATAGAGCTAGCTGAGTAATTTGACCGCGCAGGAAGTGAATATAGGAGTACCAAAAAAAGGTGCTCGATTTACCTCGCCATCTACTTACATCACCTGACTCGCGTGTTGGCGTTTAGGTATCAAGCGATAACCTTGGTTTGTTTTTCATCCACAAACAGAGGTTAAATATGAACACGCATAGTCAGGAAAGCACGCTGTCAGCAACAACACGGGTAGAAAGTATACCGAGAGTTTCTGACCTGATGCCATTCAGGTATTACAAGCCTCAGGTGCACTTAGCAAAGAATCCTACTTCATCCAAACTTCCGCATGTGCATAATCGTCCAAACAGAGAAATCACAAAGCCTGATGAGACTATTGGGAATAATAATATCTACAAAGTTAAACTAGGAGGTGGCTGCAGAGAAATTAATCTCATGGAGGGTTCAAGCGACAACACCCTCGAATTTGGCAGCGGGATTACCCCTGATATGCTGCATTTTGAAAAATCTCCGCATTTCACTCCATTGTTTCCTAAGTTCACAATCAGTGTGCTTGGTAGTCAATCCGATGATAGTGTCATTATTAGTGAGAGTTTGAATGACCGCTTCGCTCTCTCAAGCCGATTCAAAGACATTTCGGTTGACGGCCAAACCCTACCGATGGAAACCATACGAACTGCACTGCGTAAAAATGAGCAACCAGTCTGGTTAGCAAAAGAAACGCCTCCAGTTTTGGATAATAAAGTTGTTCCCGTCGTTGAAAAAATTACGGCCGACACCTTACAAACAACCTATGGTAGCCCGGCAGAAATACAGATGTTGACTAATGCTATGGCTTCATTTGGCGAAAACGGTTTAGTTTCATTTAGCAAGGATGTCATCAGTGATGTTGCTTCAAATATCTTCAGAGGCATCTCTACCCCTCACGCTTTTCGATTCTTGATGACCACGCTGTAAAATGACGAAAGGCGCAATATTTTCATATCGCGCCTTTTTTCTCTCAAGAACAATATTTCAAAAGCAATATCTCGAAAACCGTCTCGAAATACCCCCAACACCGCCGCTATTTTAGCCGTGGCAGGCTTTCGCCATTAACTGTGTTGGGCTGACTTGCCAGTCAAAAGTCCCTTTGCCCGTTTCGCTATTTAGCGTGACACACGCGATGGCAGATGTGGCGAACATCGGCGGGCACTGCCCTGGACAAAGTTCAGCCACCAAATAGCCCACCAGCGGTAAATGCGAAATAATCAACACTGCCTCGTGGTCTTCTTTCGCGAGCGCTTGCAGATAGCAGCAGATAAAAGCGGCATCCCCACCTGGCGTTAATTCGGGCATCACTTCCTGCTCTGCCGGTAGCGTCATGACGCCACGCACAACTTCCAAAGTCTGTTCAGCACGCAAATAAGGACTCACCAGAATCTGATCGACATCGACCGATTGCTCGTTAAGCCAACTTGCTATCTGACGTGATTCATCCTGACCACACAGAGTTAGAGGCCTTAACGCATCACTTGCTGCGTCAAGCGCCGCGTCACCGTGACGCATAATGAAAACTTGCATATTGCACCGTTTTTGTTAACAAAATAACGCTATACAGAAACGCTTTGCGTGCTGTACCGCCGAAACCTTTACCCGAAGATAAAGAAACTTCATAACGATAACGCGCCGTCTCTCTATGGCGGCCGGGCATTTTGCCTGAAACTTAAAGTAAATAAAATGGCTGTTTTCACACCGGTTACTCCGGCAGCCACCCCTAATTGGTTACATAATAACCATATCAATAGCTTAATCCAAACTCTACTACCTGCCAATAAATAGCGATTAATTCATTTTGGCACGAATAGTCACTTCACGTGATTCCGGCTTAAGGTAGCGCGGGTTGTCCCCTGTGTACAGCCACCTTAACCGCAAGAATTGCAGGCAGTGATCCTGCTCACACTCTAAACAACAGGGTTTACAGACGCCGTATTATCGCTACTTTCCTCTGGATAAAAGCGCTGCTGATGTTCAGCCATGGTGACCAGTAACGGGCAAGGCTCAAAACGATCACCGTACTGTTGCGCCAATAATTTAAGCGTTTTCACGACGGTATCGACACCCAAACTGTCCATATATCGGAATGGCCCACCAAGGAACGGCGGGAAGCCAATGCCAAACACGGCGCCAATGTCACCATCACGTGCATTGCGAATGATAGACTCATCTAAGCAGCGAGCAGCCTCGTTCAGCATCATCATCGTGCATCGCTGCGCTATCACAGCCGCGCCAAGGTGGGCTTTAGGAGTGACGCCAAGTAACACATAAACACTAGGATCCACTTGTTTTGCCGTGTTTCGTCTCCACTTAAAGCCACTGCTTTTTTTGGCAGGATATAAATAAAATCCACGGCCGTTTTTACGCCCTTTACGGCCATCTTGCAAAATGACATCAAACGACGGCGGCGCTGCAAAACGTGGCCCTAATTGTTCAACCAGAATTGGCATAATTTTAGTTCCCACATCAATACCGACTTCATCCAGTAATGTGATCGGCCCCACTGGGAAACCAAAATCGACCAAGGCGCTGTCGATAGACTCGATAGGTTCACCGTCTAGCAAGCAGCGGGCAGCCTCATTGATATAAGGAGTCAAAATGCGATTGACATAGAAGCCGGCGCGATCAGCCACCACAATGGCTGTTTTCCCCTGTTTGCGGGCTAAAGCCACTGTTGTAGCGATAGTTTCTTCGCTGGTTTTTACATGGGGGATAACTTCAACCAACGGCATTTTATCGACGGGACTAAAGTAATGCAGCCCGATGACTTGCTCGGGTCGCTGCGCCTGAGCTGCAATTTGGCTGATAGGCAATGACGATGTATTGGAGGCAAAAATGGTATGCGCCGCGCCAAAACGCTCAATATCTGCGACCATTTGTTGCTTCAAAGATAAATCTTCAAATACCGCTTCAACCACGATATCGATGGTGTCAAAACCATGGTAATCCGTGCTACCGGAAATCAGCATCATCTGTCGTTGCCGCTCAGCGGGGCGCATCCGTTTACTACGCACGCGTTTACCTAGAGCGTCCCATGTATATTTGAGTGCCTGATTGATCCCTTGCGGATTAATATCTTTGATGCGCACCGGTAACTCAGCGCGGGTTGCGGTGACATTCGCAATGCCGCCGCCCATCAGGCCGCCACCAAGCACCCCAACACGGTGAATAACACGAGGTTGTGCATCCCCGCCGGTTTCTTTTTTCAGTGATGTAGTGGCAAAAAACAAGCTGCGCAATGCCGCAGATTGCGGAGTCATGGCTAATTCACCAAATGCGGTCGCTTCAGCCTCATAACCACTGGCACTGCCGTGATCCAGCCCCTTACGCACCACGTCAATAATACGTTCAGCCGCCGGATAATGGCCTTTGGTCTTCGCCAGCGTTTTCTTGCGCACAAGGCTAAAGAGGAGTGCTTTACCTAACGGCCCACTGAGCAAACGCTCTTGCCAAGGCAATACGGGCTTATCGAGCCAACCGGCTTTGGCTCGTTCGATAGCCACTTCCAGCAAAATATCTCGTGGTACAGCATCGTCCACCAGCCCCATTTTAAGCGCCTGGCGAGCACGAACCTGCCTGCCTGTCAGAATCATATCCAACGCCTTGCTAACGCCCACTAGGCGCGGTAAGCGTTGTGTACCGCCAGAACCGGGCAGTAAACCCAGTTGTACTTCAGGCAGCCCCAGTACTGTTTTATCGTCCAATGAACAGATACGACTGTGGCACGCCAGCGCCAGCTCTAAGCCTCCGCCGAGACAAGCCCCATGGATAGCCGCGACCACTGGCACCGGGAATGCAGCGATTTGAGCCAAGATTGATTGCCCTTTTTGGGCTAATTTCCGCGCATCTTGCGCGCTACGGCAAGCTGCAATCATGGTGATATCAGCCCCCGCAATAAATGAATCTGGTTTACCTGAAATCACCACCAGACCCTGTAATTGCGGCAAAGCCTGCGCTTGTTGCAGTATTTCGGCGATTTGTGCTGCAAATTCAGCCTTTAAGGTATTCACTTTATCGCCAACAACATCGATAGTGATCACCCCGATATTGTCAGGCCGAAGACTGAGGCTAAATACAGAGGGAGTCACTGCTGCGGCCTCTACGTTTACGACCTTCGGCTCATCACGGGTATTAAGTCCGTTTACCTGATTCATTACTCCACCTCCAAAATCATCGCGGCACCTAATCCACCGGCAGCACAGGCGGTGGTTAACCCTAACCCGCCGCCACGGCGACGCAATTCATTCAATGTTTGGGTAATCATACGTGCGCCAGTGGCCGCAAAGGGGTGACCATAAGCAATTGAGCCACCCAACACGTTGAACTTGCTCATATCAACTTCACCGATAGCTTGGCTACGCCCCAATTTTTCACGCGCAAAAGTCTCGCTGGCAAACATTTTCAAGTTCGCCAGTGTTTGTGCCGCAAAGGCCTCATGCATATCAATCAAGGTTAAATCTGCCAGTGTGATACCCGCACGTTCAAGTGCCAGTGGCGTTGCATAAGAGGGGCCTAACAGCATGTCTTGCCAAACATCAATGGCAGAAAAAGCAAAACTGCGCAGGTAACCTAATGGCTGCAGACCGAGCGCTTTCGCTTTTGATTCGCTCATCATCATCACTGCCGCTGCACCGTCAGTCAGTGGCGTACTATTGGCTGCCGTGACACTGCCGTGCTTGCGATCAAACGCTGGGCGCAGTTTAGCGTATTGCGCCAACGTGGAATCTTTGCGGATATTGTTATCTTCGGCAATCGCATCACGATAAGGCGGGATATAGGCCGTCATGACTTCATCCTGCAAGAGCCCCTGCTGCCAAGCTTGTGCCGCCATTTGATGCGAGCGCAACGCTAATGCATCCTGATCTTCACGGCTAATACCATAGGTTTTTGCCATCTGCTCAGCCGTATCTCCCATACGTAAACCCGTGGAATACTCTGCCACTGCGGGGGCTACGGGTAGGAGGTCACGTAATTTTAATCGGCTGAACAATTTGAGGCGCTGAGATAAAGTGCGCGCTTTGTTGACGTCAACCAAGGTGCGCGCCAGCGCTTTGCTGACACCGATTGGCAACACGGAAGAGGAATCGGCCCCCCCAGCAATCCCCACCGTCACTGAGCCCGCAATAATACTTTCCGCAACATTAGCCACCGCCTGAAAGCTGGTGGCGCAGGCACGTGAGACACTGTAGGCATCGGTATGCACACTCATGCCCGTGCCCAAGACAATTTCGCGAGCGATATTGGGCGCTTCCGGCATTTGCACGACTTGGCCGAACACCAATTGATCGATGAATTCAGGAGCGACACCACTGCGAGCCAGCAATTCGCTGACCACCATTTTGCCCAAATCGACGGCGGGCACGCCATGGTAAGCAGTTGCCTGCTTGGCAAAAGGGGTCCGCAGGCCGCTGACGATGGCAATACGATCGCCCTGACGCGTCACTAGCGGTAATGGCTTACTCATAAACGCTCCCGATAAATAAAGATGGCTGTTGTGAATATAGCAAAGTAATAAAGAACAGGTCTGACCTGATCTAATGATTGTTAACCAAATATTTACATTCGGTAAACCTATAGAACGGGAAAGTGAGAGCAGGAGCAACTTTTTGATGTAAAAACTGCTTGGTGTAAAAACTACGGGAACGGGGAGAAGAAACGAAAGTAGAATTGTCTCAGCGGAAACAATGCATTTAACGCAATAAATTCATTAAAGAAAGATAAAAAAACGCGAAGCCTAAAGCTCCGCGTTAGATGATAGCCAGTTTAGATATCAGCGTGAATATTAACGCAAGCCCAACTGGAAAATCATGGTTTCTGCTTGGCAGGAGAAAGTGAAATCTATCGTTAAGCGTACGCCCCCCTCAACGTCTTCCAGTTTATGCTCAATCAGGCAAGGCTCTGACTCAACGGCGCGGGCTTTCTCGGTCAGCGATTTCAGCATAGCTTCTGCGTCAGCGCGGTTGTCAAACACGCAGCTATAGGATGCAGTACAGTCAGTATTGTCCATGACAGTGCCAACATCTACGCAGCAACATGCTGCCGTTTCCTCAGCACTACAACGGTTTTTGATTGGACGATCGGTTGTATCTGACATCTTCAATTCTCCTCAACGGACATTTCAAAATAGGTGAAAATTGCCTAGCAGCGAGCGCAAATAGTAATTAATACAAAAAAAAGTCAATTTGGCGTAGAAAAATTTTTCTCTGCTGTTATTTTACTCCCGCAAACACGAAGGCACTAGAACTTACTGTTTATAGGCTTATTAAGTGATGGATATCACAGTCATTTTGTTACTTTGCTCATCAATAGCGCATTAATTGATATGCAAATGTAAGTTTTTTGTTAACTTCGTCTATTTTTTGCGATCAAATTTGAACAAATCTTAAAACATACTTGCAACACTCATACAGGTCGGACCTATACTTCAGCCACTGGTCTGCTTTGTCTGACAGATAACGGACCCTACAATCCCGCATTCTCTTGTTACGGTATGTAACATTAATTAAAACAATGAGGTTTTGGTCATGAACCAGAAAAACCTGTTTACCCGATCAGCTCTGGCAGCTGCAGTAGCAATTATCTCTTCAAACGTATCTGCGGCGGGTTTCCAACTGAATGAATATTCAGCCGCTGCATTGGGCCGCTCTTTCTCTGGTGAAGGCGCAGTTGCCGACAACGCATCCGTTGGTAGCCGCAACCCCGCCGCAATGACTATGTTTGACCGTCCTTCATTCTCTGGCGGTTTGGTCTATGTCGATCCTGACGTCAATATCAGTGGTACGTCACCTGTTAGTCGTCGTAGCACTGACGCCAATAACATTGCGCCATCAGAGTGGATTCCAAACATTCACTTTATTATGCCGCTGAACGAACAATGGGCAATTGGTGCCTCCGGTACCTCAAACTACGGATTGGCAACTGAATTCAACGATGATTATATTGTCGGTTCGCTGGGTGGGCAGACCGACCTTAAAACCGCTAACCTGAACTTGGCAGCAGCTTATCGTCTAAATGAAAACTTCAGTTTCGGTCTGGGCTTTAACGCGGTTTATGCCGATGCGAAGATCGTACGTCATATTGGTGAGCTGGGTGGCCCAACCATTCCAGCAAGAACAGAAGTCACCCGTATGGAAGGTAAAGAGTGGGGCTATGGCTGGAACGCCGGTATCCTGTATGAAGTGGATAAAGAAAACCGTTACAGCTTCACTTACCGTTCAAAAGTTAAAATTGATTTTGATGGCGATTTCAGCAGCCAGTTACCACCACCTAGAGGCACTGGCGGTGCCATCATCCCTGGCGCGTTAACCCTGAACCTGCCAGAAGTTTGGGAAGTGTCCGGCTACAACAGAGTCGCGCCGCAATGGGCAATTCACTATAGCTTGGCCTACACCAGTTGGAGCCAATTCAAAGAGTTGAAAGCAACCGGAACCAACGGCCAGGTACTGTTTGAGAAGGATGAAGGGTTCAAAGATGCTTACCGTATCGCGTTAGGTACCACCTATTACTACGATGATAATTGGACCTTCCGTACTGGTATCGCGTTTGATGATAGCCCAGTTCCAGCCAATAACCGTACTATCTCTATTCCAGACCAAGACCGTTTCTGGATAAGTGCTGGTACCACTTACGCCTTCAACAAAGATGCATCTGTTGACGTCGGTATCTCCTATATGCACGGCCAGAACGTGCGTATCACTGAAAGAACACCGCCAGCGTTGGGTAATGTTGAGTACCAATTCGACTCAAAAGGTACTGCACTGCTGTACGGCGTTAACTTTAACTACTCCTTCTAATCAGTTGATATTCGCATCTCTATGCCCACAAAAAAGCGCCTTTCGGCGCTTTTTTTATATATTACTTTTTATTAACAGTTAGTTAAGCAATCAAGTGCTCGCCACCGATTAGAGGAATAAGCCTCGCTAATACCTCATCATATAAGCCAGCTTCGGACTCAATGACAAATTTGGCTTTGCGCTGACGCCAGTCAAAAGTTTGTATTAATGTCGTTGCCACTACGCAGGGCGTATCCAAGTTGGTGACCGAGACTTCTGTCGGTGAACCACGGACGCTACTACTGACTGGGCAACACATCACCAGCCCCGTAAGCCGGTTATAAGTTTCATGCGAAAGAATTAACGCGGGACGATATTTACCAATTTCTTTTCCTTTCGTTGGCTCAAAATCCAACCAACAAATATCACCACGCTTTGGTATATACATTAATAATCAAACTCCCTTTCCGTGGGATCGCTCCGTTCATCCGCATGAGCTGTGTAAGCGGTCAGACCGGCCAGTAAACTCTCTTCGGTAAGCGGTTTTTTAACCACTTTTTGAATGACTAATCCCTGTTCACTAATATCAATATCGACGGTATCACCGACTTCAAAATTTGGGATGGTTTTTAGATTACCGGATAAACGTAATGCAACGCTATTACCCCACTTTAACAATGTAGCTTGGGCACGCATGAAAACCTCCTGCACTTTGTGTCATCTACGATGAGTATACACAACGATTCCACGTAGATACATCGTAGATACAAAAAAGCGCCTTTCGGCGCTTTTTTTACATTCTGCTTTCATCACTGTTGGCTGACTGAATCGATCAGTTTGCTGAGTCGATGCTGTCCAAATCGCCCTCAATGGCCTGAGCATTTGAGTTGACTTCCGGTTTCAACTGCCCGCCACTCGCTAAGAAATCATAGCGCTGGAAGTACGCTTCACGCACCATCAAATATGGGTCTGAGGAGTTACGCAGCAAGCCATCTGAATCTAGCAGTTGTGCACGCGTCTCTATCCCTTCAACCATCCATTTACCGGCTGACATCCAGAAGGTGAGATAGCTTAACACCGGATAGACGAAATCGACTGCGTCCCCGCCATCCTCACGGATCGTGAAACTGCCGTACCCTGGAAGTACCACATAGGGCCCATAACCGACATTATAATGGCCCAGCGTGCTACCAAAGCGATGCGGAACTTCCTTCGCCAGTTTAGGGTTCGCCATGCCAGCAACATCAATCAAGCCACCCATACCTAAAATAGTGTTCAGGAAGAAGCGGTTAAAGTGCTTCATAGCGTTATAGGGGTCACCCACCAAGAAGCTGTTGACCATGCTCGCAGGCTCTTCAAGGTTCCCCAAGAAGTTACTCATGCCATTACGCGCCGGTTGCGGTACATAATCACGCCAGACAACGGCAACTGGGCGCACGACATAAGGATCAAGAACTTCATAGTTGAAATTGAACATTGCCCGGTTAAAACCTTCTAGCGGATCCGAGCGGCCTTGCTCACTGTGATCCGGCGAGCTACTGGCACACCCGACTAATAGTACGGTTGCAAAAGCCAGCCCAATCAGGCGGTAGTTCATATGTTTCTCCATGAAATTCTTGCTAGCCCCTTACACTTAAGGGGTCTGCTTATTTATCTCAACATTTATCGTCTGAGGCTGCCCTTTTCCACTGAAATCCTGCACATTGCTTTCGCCATACCAGTCACCCGACTGAGGATTGACCGTGCCATCTCGCGAAATACGCGCACGCACTTTTACCTGCTGCAACGATGAAAGCAAGCGCTCAGGCATCATTGCATTGCTGTCATCCAGCGCGATAGATAGCGGGAATCGACTCAACGGTAATTGCTTTACGGCAACCGGCACCGGATTTGTGCCATCGGTTACCGATAAAATCAGTGTTCCCTGTTGGGGTAGCTGTCGGGTAGCTTCAGATGATAGTGAAACCTCTATTCCCAGTGTAGCTGTTTCCTGCCCAGCCTGTAATTTGGCTTGTGCAATACTGCGTTTTATCACTTCTACGCGTGAATCGCCAGCCGGCAGCAATTTTAGCATAACTTCCCATGCGCCAATGGCTTGTTTGAAATCGCCTTGCTCAAAAGCATTAAAAGCTAATAAGCTCATGGCTCGCAGATTGTTGTGATCCTGCCCCACCATGCTCCGCAGCATCTGAGTGGCTAACTGATTATCTTGTGGATCGTTGGAACGTGTCAGCACTTCTGCATAACCGAATCTGACATCATCATTCGTCGGTGCGAGTTGGTAGGCTTTGGCAAAAGCTTGAGTCGCGGTCGTGGCGTTATTGAGCGCCATCCCGACTCGACCCAGCATCATCCAATCGTCAACATTACCTGAATCATGCTGCAAAGACGTCCGCAACCCCAGCCCTAAACGCGCGATCTCTTCCATGGTGAGGGGTTCAGCTCGTTCATTGGCCACTCTGGCACGTAACTCTGGCATTTGCGCGTCGACCTGATGCCATGCTTGCACCTGTGTTAAACCACCCGTTTTTAGGTATAGGCCCACAGAAAGCAGCACCATAATAATGACGCCAGGCACTAGCGCCCAGCGGTTGATTAGGCGTGTGGCTTCTTCTGCTTGCTGGGGAATATCTGTCAGTAGATTTTGTTGCAGCTCTTGAATCAATTCAGGCCGCTGCTCAACGACACCTTGTGCTTCATCTTCGGCCAGTTCAGATAATCGGTCTTGATAAATAGCCTTGTTGAGCGCATCTCGGGTCGTCACCCCGGAAGGGTTATTCTGTCGCATGGCCGGAATGACCAATAAGGCACCCGCAACCGCCAGTAAAATAATCACTATCAGCCAAAAAGCCATTATGGTTTTTTCCTGTCAGTCTGTTCTGATTGGGTCGAATGTTCGGTTAACAGTTTTTGTAATCGCTGCTGCTCCTGCTCAGAAAGTGGCACGTCTTTCTCCACCCGCCGACGGGCGCGTAAAACAACCACTGTTGCACCGATAAGCACAAACAGCGCGGGCCCAACCCATAAGATGATTGTCGCGGCTGTCACGGGGGGCTCATAAGTCACGAAGTTGCCGTAACGGGCCACCATATAATCAATGATTTGCTGTTTGGAGTTCCCCTGCTGCTGGAGTTCGTACACCTTTCCACGCATATCCGCGGCAATGATGGCATTGGAATCAGCAATGCTGTTGTTCTGGCATTTAGGGCAACGTAACTGCTCGGTCAGCTCGCGATACTGCTGCTCCTGCGCCTCAGATTTAAAGGTGTAGGTATCGATGGCCGCAAAGACACTCCAACTCAGCATCAGGCCAAACATCAGGCTCAGTAATTTCATGCGCCCCCCTGATACTTCTTATAAAGCGGTAGAATTTCTTGCAGCCAGACGCGATCATTAAGGTCACCGGCATGGCGATAACGAATAATACCTTGGCCATCGATCAAGAACGTTTCCGGCGCACCATAAACCCCCAAATCTAGCCCTAGCATGCCATTACCGTCGTACAAACTCAGCGCATAAGGATTGCCCAGTGAATTGAGCCACTGCACCGCTTTAGCGCGGTCGTCTTTATAGTTCAGCCCGACTACGCGAATACCTTGCGCGGCCAACTTATTCAGATACTCATGCTCAGCTCTGCAAGTCGGGCACCACGTCGCCCAAACATTCAGTAGCATCGGTTTGCCATCGTGCAACACCGCTTGATCAAAGGTTTTCCCCGGTTGATCGAGCGACTCTAATTTGAACATGGGGACCGGTTTACCAATCAGCGCAGACTCTAGCATCGTAGGATCGTCGCCATTTGCATTGCGGGTCAGTTGCACTAAAAAGGCCACCACCAGCAGCAAAAATAGTATCAACGGAATAAACATCAGCTTATTAAATGAAGTTCCAGATTTCATTGTTCAGCCCCAGATTTTAATTTTTTACTCATCCGATAGCGCGGATCGAACATGCAGAAGATGCCGCCGATAGCCATAAACACCCCGCCGTACCAGATCCAACGCACAAAAGGTTTGTAATACAGGCGCACCGCCCACGAACCGTCATCCAGTTCTTCACCCAATGCGGCGTATAAATCCCGAGTCAAACCACCATCAATGGCCGCTTCCGTCATCATCGAACGGGCCACACTGTAATAGCGTTTTTCTGCATGTAAGGTCGCTTCCGGTTTGCCATGACGGGTCACATCAATGATCCCAACACCACCGGTATAGTTTGGCCCTTTAATGTCATGAACATCGCGGAAAACAAAGTGATAATCGTGAATATCAATGCTATCACCTGCTTTCATGCGCACATCACGCTCGACACTGTAATTCTGGCTGAATGCAATCCCAATCACTGTTACCGCGACGCCTAAGTGGCCCAGCACCATACCCCAATGACTGCGAGAGAGATGGCGTAGACCTCGCCAAAAACCGTGGCGGTGCGTCGCGCGCTCATGCAACTCCATTAATGTCAGAATAATCACCCAAATCGCCATCATTAATCCGACCACGGTCATTCCGACGATAGTGTCTTGCAGCAACCATGGCAACGAAATCGACAATAGCAAGGTGACGACCAAGGCCACACTCAAGCGTCGCCACAGCTTACTCGGTTCATCACGACGCCAACGGATCAGCGGCCCAATCCCCATCAACAGCGCCATGGGCGCCATCAGCCAAGTAAACATGGTATTAAAGAAAGGCTCACCGATAGAGATGCTGCCCAGCCCGAGCTGTTTATGCACCAACGGCAGTAATGTTCCAAGCAGCACCACCAGTGTGGCAGCAATCAACAACACATTATTGCCGAGCAAGAATGTCTCACGCGAGAACACTTCATGCTGAGTCCGGCTGCGCACTTGTGCGCCTTTGACTGCGTAAAGCAGCAGCGATCCGCCAATGACGATCACCAAGTAGGCCAGAATAAACATGCCGCGCGCCGGATCAGAGGCAAATGAATGCACCGACACCAGCACACCGGAACGCACCAAGAATGTCCCCATCAGGCACAGTGAAAATGCGCTGATAGCCAACAGTACCGTCCAAGCTTTGAAAGTACCGCGTTTTTCCGTGACAGCCAGCGAGTGAATCAGCGCGGTACCGGCTAACCAAGGCATAAAGGAGGCATTTTCGACCGGATCCCAGAACCACCAACCGCCCCAGCCAAGTTCATAGTAAGCCCACGCGGAACCCAGCACGATCCCCAAGGTCAGGAACACCCATGCGGCCTGAGTCCAAGGCCGTGACCAGCGCGCCCAAGCACTGTCGAGTCGACCGGCCATTAATGAAGCAATGGCGAATGCAAAAGCCACGGAGAAACCGACGTAACCCATATACAGCAATGGCGGGTGGAATATCAGCCCGATATCCTGCAACAAAGGGTTCAGATCGTTGCCATCAATGGGGAAGTCCGGCAAGGTGCGAGTAAATGGATTCGAGGTCAGGATAATAAACAGCAGGAAGCCTGCCGTAATCATCCCCAACACTGAGAGCACTCTTGCCACCGCATCTTCAGGCATTGAACGGCTAAACAGCGCCACGGCTAACGACCAACAACTGAGTAGCAACACCCACAGCAGCAACGAACCTTCATGCGCGCCCCAGCTCGCCGCGATCCGGTAATACACCGGCAGGTGCGAATTCGAGTTGGCCGCCACATAAGAGACAGTGAAATCATTCACCACAAAGGCATAAATCAGGCATATAAATGAAAGCGCGATCGTCGCGAACATGCCATAAGTCAGTGGCCTGCCGGTTGCCATCATGCGGGCATCTTGACGTGCCGACCCCCATTGTGGATAAAAGCTCAGTAGCAGCGAAATGGCGAGGGCCAGACATAACAGAAAACTGCCAATTTCAGGCATCATGAGGCATTGCCCCCGCTGTTGGCATTGTTGTAAACCTCAGCAGGACGCGTATGGTTTTCTTTCATCGCTTCTTTAACTTCTGGTGGGGTGTATTTCTCATCATGCTTTGCCAGCACTTCTTTGGCGTTAATGGTATTGCCTTCGGCGAACACGCCTTGAGCGACCACACCCTGCCCTTCGCGGAACAGATCAGGCAGAATGCCGGTATAAGTGACGGTGACGACACCTCGCGCATCGTAAACCTTAAAACTCATTTCCAGCGTTTTATCATCCCGCTTGACGGAACCCGGCATGACCATGCCGCCGATGCGCAAACGTTGGCCAATTTCTGGCATCTCATGACGTTCGCCTTTGCCCTCGATGATCTCGCCCGGCGTATAAAACAAATCAATATTGGCGCGTAATGCATAGAGCACCAGTGTGGTGGTCAAACCAAGACCGATGAGCACCGCTAACGCCAGATAGAGCCGGCTTTTTCTGCGTGGGTTCACTGGTGTCCCTCCTGCGAATGAGCTACATGCTCGCGAATACGCTGCTCTCTGGCTTGGCGGCGCTGGATATCCGCGATTAATTGTTTATGCTGCCACAGGGTATGTAGGTAGAGGCCCAGCATCGAGACTAAGGTGATCGCGACGGCCAACCAGACATAAAAGGCGTAGCCGCCCATGGCAAAAAATGCCGTCCAAGAATCAAAAGCCGGTTTCATACACGAGGCTCCTTACGCAATAAGGCACTGACCCAAGGGCGATGACGTTCTTGCTGCAAAATCAGATTGCGCAAGCGCATTAAAGTGAGGGTGATAAAGCACAATAAATACCCGAATATTGCCCAGCGCAGCGGTGAACGCATGCTCGAATCAATACTTTGCTGCATGTTGGTTGAACCTTGATGCAAGGTGTTCCACCAAACAACGGAATAATGAATGATAGGAATATTCACCACGCCCACTAAGACCAAAATACCGGCGGCACGCCCGGCCAATTTGCGATCTTCAAAGGCGTTATACAGGGCGATCACCCCGAGATAGAGGAACAACAGCACCAACTCAGAAGTCAATCGCGCATCCCAGACCCACCAAGTTCCCCACATCGGTTTACCCCAGGTGGAACCGGTCGCTAACGCGATAAAGGTAAATACCGCGCCAACGGGTGCCATGGCGGCGAGCACGTTTTCGGACATTTTCATTTGCCAGACCAAGCCAACAAACGCCGCAATAGCCATCGACATATAGATGCCCATCGACCAGATGGCCGCCGGAACATGTATATAGATGATACGGAAGCTGTCACCTTGCTGGTAATCCGAAGGGGCGAAACCAAATCCCCACACCCAACCGACGATCAAGCAGATGGCAGCGCCAATGCCCAGCCACGGAATAAATCGGCCACACAACTGATATAGCCGTTCGGGTTTTGCCAATTGATGAAACCATTTCCACATTTTTCATTGCTCACATTGAAATTGGATGGATATCGCCACATTGGCAATCCCATGCAGGGTACGGCGCACAATCTGCTCTGATTCGCGTTGGCTACCGCGTTTAAGCGTCTGAAAATCGGTACTTATTTTATTGCTGTTTTTTACTGCACCTATTCTTCTAATGGGCAGCCTGTTAGCTGCCAAGGATGAGCCACTAGTGCACACTCACTCTCAATGCGGCAGCGGTAGCAAAAGGGGCAAGTGTTGCACTGCCTGCTAGCATCGCCCCGAGAATGGCCAGATAACCATCAATCGGCAGAGACATAGATGCTGCATCAATGGCCGCCGTAGCAAATATCAACACTGGGATATACAACGGCAGCACTAATAAGCTCAGCAAGACCCCGCCTTTACGCAACCCCACGGTCAGCGCGACGCCAATGGCGCCAATAAAACTTAAGGTCGGCGTCCCCAACAATAACGTTAACGCCATGGCAATCGCGGTATTGCTATCGAGGGAAAGCAACAACGCCACCAGCGGCGATAAAATTAGTAACGGCAACCCAGTGACAACCCAGTGAGCACACACTTTGCCTAATACCGTGAGCGCTAGTGGTGTTGGCAATAGCAGCAGTTGCTCAAGCGACCCATCGAGGAAATCATCACGGAATAATCGTTCCAGCGATAATAACGAGGCTAACAAGGCGGCGACCCAAACAATACCAGGGGCCATACGCGCTAATAATTGTGGTTCAGGGCCAATACCCAACGGAAACAAGGTGATGACAATCAGAAAAAACCAGAGTGGGTTAACGATTTCCCCACCTTTCCGGAAGGCTATTTTTAGTTCACGGCGCAACACGCTGATAAACATTAACTCTCCTGCGTGTTGATGAGGCGGATTTTACGCACCTGTTGGCCGACGGTATCCAAATCCTGATGCGTGGTCAGCAGTACCATGCCCCCTTTAGCGGCATGGGCGACAAACAGGGCTAACAATGTACTCACCCCTTGCTTGTCGATGGCGGTCAAGGGTTCATCCAAAATCCATAACGGCGACTGACTCAGCCATAAACGCGCGAGTGCGACCCGCCGTTGCTGCCCTGCGGATAACTGTGAGACAGGTAAATCTTCGTATCCCACCAGCCCCACCTGAGCCAATGCCTGCCAGATTGCGGCGCTATCCACCTTTTGAAACACCGACTGATAAAATGCCAAGTTTTCAAAAGGTGTCAGAACCGTTTTAATACCCGGTTGGTGACCTAGAAACAGTAAATCTTGGTGATATCGGGCGCGATCACGGCGGATATTTTCCCCCAGCCAATTCACTTGCCCTTCATCCGCATCCGCAAGCCCGGCTAAGATACGCAGCAAACTGGTTTTACCCGCCCCGTTCTGCCCCTCAACCTGCACAATTTCGCCCGCCGCCACACAAAAACTTAACCTGTGGAATAAGCGACGTTCATCTCGAATGCAGGTCAGATTTTTTGCTTCCAGCATGACGAATTTTCTTCCACCGTAGGATTGTTCGCTCAGGAAAACCGAATGATAACATAAGGCTTAATCCTTACGTAGCTTGGGTCTAACGCTATCCCTACCCTTATAGAGGTATTATTCGGTATAAGATCAAATTTCTGTAGAAAAAACCAACAGCGTTAAAGTTTGGTTACTTTTTTTTATCAAAATCACAATAAATCTCGACGCAGAATCCTCTCATTCTCGCCGGTAAAACTTCTTGAATCATCATTAGCGACTATGCTTATCACTGTTGCTTTTCCTTACTTACCCTCCCGATAACCGTGACTTTCTCTACCTTTCAGGAAACCTCTTATGAGCGATGAAAAAGACTCTCTGGATGAGAATGAGCTAAAAGTGGAAAGCAATGAGCAACAGCAGGAGAAAGACATCGAAGTTAATGAGAAGAACTTGCCCTCCAAGGCAGCAGCCATCCATGAACTTATTCGGATGGATGGCGAAAAAGAGTTAGAGCGCGACAGTTTCGCTTTACTGTGGTCGGCCATTGCGGCAGGCCTTTCTATCGGGGCATCGTTGCTTGGCAAAGGAATTTTTCACGCAAAATTGCCTGATACGCCTGCCAGTTTTTTACTGGAAAACATCGGGTATACCTTCGGATTTATTATTGTGATTATGGCTCGTCAACAGTTGTTCACCGAGAATACCGTCACCCCTGTGCTGCCCATTATGCAAAAACCCAGCCGCCAAAATTTCATTCTGCTATTTCGCCTTTGGGGGCTGGTATTATTGGGCAACTTGATTGGCACTGGGCTGGCCGCCTATTCCTTTATTTATATGCCAGTGTTCGATGATGCCACTCGCACGGCTTTTGTCAGCATTGCACAAGGTGTAATGGAAAGTACTGCGGGGGAGATGTTTGCTAAAGGGATATTCTCCGGCTGGATCATTGCCACTATGGTTTGGATGATGCCTTCGGCGGGCGGTGCTAAAATTTGGGTGATTTTCCTGATGACCTATTTAGTCGCGTTATGTGATTTGACTCATATTGTGGTCGGCTCCGTGGAAATCTTCTATCTGGTGTTTAACGGTTCTATCCCCTGGCAGCAATTTATTTACCCCTTCGCCCTCCCCACACTGGCGGGCAACATTATCGGCGGTACCTTTATTTTTGCTCTGATAAGCCATGCTCAGATTCGCAGTGATATGACCCATCGACCTAAAATAGGTGACAAAGTAGACAAAAAAACATCATCATCCCGCCAATAACGGCACGAAGAGCATGGCAGATAACGGTAACGTTGTGATTGTCGATAACACTTATTCACTCTAAATTGGCGACAGAGTAACCAAACAGACGTCTAACTGCTTATTATCTGGGTCAAAATGCGTATAATGCTCCGGCACCACACATCGCCAACACCCAGTTGATGATAGCGTCCCCGTAGTTAAACGGATATAACAAGCCCCTCCTAAGGGCTAGTTACTGGTTCGATTCCAGTCGGGGACACCACGACAAAATCACCCCACGTTACCACGTCACACCAAAAACCCTTTTACAGCAACGCTCTCAGACAATCGATGTAACCACACATTACCACAAATAACCGTGAATAAAGTATAAAGTGGGGGTAGTATCAGGGGTACTGAAACGACCTCCACATAGGATACCCCCGAAATGCCACTATCAGCTAGGCAGGTAGAAACAGCTAAACCACAGGAAAAGGCCTATAAGCTTTCTGATGGTGGAGGTTTATTTTTGTATGTCTCTACCACTGGCGCTAAGTCATGGCGGCTCAAGTACAGAATTAACGGGAAAGAGAAACTACTGACCATTGGGTTGTTTCCAGCCACAACGCTAGCTGACGCACGTCAAAAGAGAGATGAAGCGAAATCACTACTTGCTGATGGTGTGGATCCATCTCAAGACAAGAAAGCAAAAAAAGTCTCTCAGCGCATATCAGCGGAAAACACTTTCGAAGCTATTGCAAGAGAGTGGCACGGTTCAAAAAGGAAAGTATGGACACCCGACTACAGTGACCTAGTTATGTCTATGTTCGTGCGTGACGTTTTCCCTTTCATCGGACATATGCCAATAAAAGACGTAAAACCTTTAATGCTTTTGGATGTACTCAGAAAAATTGAAGGGCGCGGAGCTATGGAGATGGCGAGGAAAACAAGGCGGCGGTGCGGGGAGGTTTTTAAATACGCAATTGTTACTGGCCGAGCGGAATATAACCCTGCCCCAGATTTGACGGTAGCAATGACGCCACCAAATAGCACCCACTATCCATTCCTCACCGAGGCTGAAGTTCCAGATTTCATTATTGCGCTTAACTCATACTTTGGCAGTGTCATAGCTAAGGCCGCAACCCAGATATTAATGCTGACAGGATTGCGAACTAAAGAGCTGCGCCATGCTAAGTGGAGTGATGTTGATCTGGATGCTGCTATATGGACCATCCCAATTGAAGTGATGAAGAAACGCCGGTTGCATATTGTCCCGCTATCCAGCCAAGTCATTAACTTGTTCAAACAGCTACAACCAATAACCGGACACTTTGAATTGGTCTTCCCTGGGCGTAATGACCGAACCAAGCCTATTAGTGAGAATACTGTCTTAGGGGTGATCCGCAGAGTTGGTTATGAGGGGAGAACATGCGGCCATGGCTTCAGACATCAAATGAGTTCAATACTCAATGAGCATGGTTTCGAGGGCGATTGGGTAGAGAGACAACTGGCGCACTTAGATAAAAGTAAAATAAGAGGCGTTTATAACCACGCCCAATATATCGATGACAGAAAGCGCATGATGCAATGGTATGCGGACTATCTTGATTCAATGGTCAGAAAGTAGATTAACTGGCGTCATTTCGACGCCACCAACCTCATGGGCGTCCATGCCAGCCCACATAGACTATCCTCTCTCCCCATGCATAGGCGCATGTTGCTTTATCGATGTAGCGTACTTCCCAAGCTTATTTGATGGTATCTCAATGTATGAATGTGTTAAGTGACTTATAAAAATTACCACCAGCAAGGATACTAATGATGATGTATATATACTGATATTATTATCAAGCATTATTGATATGATTACATACCCGCAAGTGGCGTGTAATAAATAAACCGGATAGCTAATATCGGCAAAGTAATCCATAATTTTATTATCGTTAAATTTACTTCTAAAAAAATAACAAGTTAAAAACACCACCAAACCATAAATATAATTAAAACCAAGAACTGATAGTTGGTTATTATCGCCCTCCAACAAAAGATACAGATAGGATAAAAATAAAAACATCACAGAATAAATGAAGCACCGCATTAATGTCACAACTCCCTTAAAGTGCATATAAATACAATAGCCAACACACATATAAGGTATATACTTGAATCTTAATAGTAAAGTAAGTAAATAATAAGGAATTTCAACATTGAAAAACCTCAGAGAAAAAAACAGTAATAACACCAGTGAAAGTAAAACAAAAAGAACATTAGCGATAAATTTTTCTTTTTTTGTAATTAAAAAAACCAAAGCAAATACAAAGTAAAAAAGCAATTCAATAGTTAATGTCCAGTTAACAAAATTAATAGAAGATTCACCAGCCATATCATGATATAAAAATATATTGCTTAAAATTCTTGCGGGGCTAAATCTCTCGATAAAATTAATTGGCTTCCAGTAGATGAATGAAAACAATAAAAAAAATGCACTTATAATCAATGCAGCCCAGTACGTAGGAAAGATACGGAATATTCTTTGGAATATGAATTTCGAACTTGTCATTTTCCCTAATGAAAACATAATAACAAATCCACTTATTAAAAAAAATATTGACACACCAAGTGGGCCTAAATATACATTGGCGAAATGTTTAGATAAGAAAGAAACAATAATAAAATCATTTGGTTGGTGCTCTTCTATGTTACTACCTATTACAGAAGAGATATATTTCTTTTGATAGAAATAAGATCCAAGATAGTGCGATATGATTACTATCATCGCAGCCACGCCCCTCAATTGGTTTGCAAATTGAACGCGCATTCATACTCCTCGATTCCGCGATTTTATTTTCATAGCATAGGGGGAAATTTCCTCTCTCACTATACTACTATGCTTACCAAATTAAAAATACATGATTATGATTTAACAGGCCAACAATGATGGCGTCCTTGCCAATGGTGCGTATTTTATGGATATATCGGTTGAGGTAAGAATGGCTTTAACCATTCTGGGAGAGATTCATAGTATGCAATGTATCTTGGGTCATCAGCATAAACCTCCCCTAAATTATCATAAACAGATGGTGACTGAGGGCAGCAAAACCAAGATATTATTACTGTTTCCGTTTCGTCGGAAAACTGCACATATAAAATATCCATGTAATTCCCCGTTAAAATGAATAGTCAACCAACGAAGATGCGAAATTGGTAAAAGTACCAACCGTTGCATTCGCTGAGTAATAAACGGTTTGTGTGGTAGTTATCGGAATGTTCATGGCTGTATATGTGACACCATAACTTGCAGTTGTTGCCATTGCACTTGCCCGCCAAGCGATGCCTGAGAGCGATGAAGCAAACGCCAAACCAACAACACCGTTGTTTGATGTTCCTGCTGAACCATCTACGCTGCAATACTTAGCATTTATGGGTAAGTAATTGGGCATATTTATCGCCAAAAGCGGAGTCGTTCCAGTGGTAACACTTAAAATAGTTACCCTAGGGAATGAAACATTCCTATCTAACTGGTAACCAATAGTGAATTGACTGCTTGCAGTTCGCCACACACTAACCAACGCTGACGCCGTATAACCAGATGGCATATTTGCCCCGCCATATACCTCAGGAGCCAGCACTGACGTAGCATTAACAGCCAGCAATGCAGATACTTGAGTTGTGGGATTATATATCGCATACAGCGCGACAAATCCCGCGGCCGGAACGGTGCCAGTGTCCATCCCGCCAGCGCCGGTGGTCGCAAGGTTAATTGTCTTGCTGAAGCTAGTTAACAGATACGGCTGCCCACTCAGTCCAGTAGTAACCGTAAGCTGATCTGCGGTAAATGTTGCAGTAGCAGAGGCAGCCGTTACGGACATTTTCGCATTGCGAGAAGCACCAACAACCGGTGACCACTGAGCGTTACCTTGCCCTAAGTTTACGGCGTGATTGTTGTTCGTTGCTGCCTGCACCATCAGCGGGCCATTCAATGTGATATTCGTTCCATCACTGAATACTACTGCTGTAGTGCCAACAGGAATAGCAACGCCACTCCCTGATGCGGTTTTACAGGTTACGGTGAAATTCCCAGTACAGTTGTTGGTTACGATCCACTTTGATAACCAGCTCGGGAATACCAAGTTGATATTCGCTGTTAACGTTCCAGATAAGGTAATGCGGTCATTCGATGCTTGCAGAGCGGTCAAAGTGACGTTAGCGCCTGCAAGTCCGGTAATGGATGTTACGCCATGATTTTTATCTGGCACCCAGCCTGTAGTGATACCAGATTCAGGGGCAATAGTATTACCCTCTGTTGTATTTAGCCAATACCCAGTATAGGTTGAGTTTATTAATCTTGCTCCTTTCGGATAACCGCTTACGAGTGATGAAAATGCAGAATCATATAAATACCCTCCCCCTGCATTAGCCCATCGAATAGAATCAGTAATCGCGTTCAGCACTCCATTAAAATCTGTGCCATATGGAGGGATGCCTCCTGCCGTTAATGGAATGCGTGTTAGAGGTGGAAACCCATCAGTGAAAGAAGCCCTGCCGCCCTCAATACCTATTTGAGAATCGATAGGAATTGTTTGCTTAACACCACTATTTGCAAATGGTACCGGCATTCTTGTTGGTATAGAGCTATTTTGCATCTTGAAGTCCTGAGTCTGGGAAGAATGTCCCTTGGTCAAAGGGGGCCAGCTCTGCTTCAGCAAAGCCGAATGTATAGTCAAAATTGGTAATCATCATCTGCGCGAGGACGCCAGCAGATCTTGGAATGGCTGTAGAATTAAGAACAATTGAACGTTCGACAGGGGTTAAATCAAATCCAAATACATATCTGATTGTCATTCCTCCCGTATCTGCAACAAAAACAATTCCTCTATCTGTAAAAAGATATCTGAGCAATTTATTTAAATTCATTGCAGTGCAATCAGTAATATTTGCAAGTGCTTTCACCATTATTAAAAGGCGATATGCATCATCAGTCAAAGATACTGTTGTTGTTGCTAATGGGCCTTCGTAGAATGGGGCTTGCCCGAATGGTTGAGGGCTTGTTAAATCCGACCCAATCCCTTCAGATTCTACAAACCCCAAATTTAACTGCGTAGTTTCAACCTGCAATAATCTAGGAATATCAACGATAGCCCCCCAGATGTCTAACCCGAACCCCACCGCCGTTTCGACGTTCCAGATAAAGTTATAGAAGTTATCTAAATCAACCTCCGGATCTATTGCATCATTAAATGTGCTGATTATTGATGTAATTGTTGGACTATTGGCATATTGACTGAGAAGTGTGTCTTTGTAATTTTCCATATCTACACCAACGTTACTGTAATGTTGGTTGCATCAAGAGTTGGACGCTGATCTATTCCAATCGTTGCTGAAGTTGATATGCCAGGTGACACCACCCCAAGCAACACTGATTGAATATTTACGTTATTACTTACTGATGCTATTCCTGAATAATAACGAGATGCGTAAATGGTCGCCCCTATACGAGCGCGTGATCCACCATCCGAACCATTAAATGAATTAATAATCGAGTCCTGTATTAATTCGACAATATTTGACGGCAATGCGGAGTTCATTGCTATCTGAATATCAAAATAAACAGGGACCGCCGTAGGTGTTACCCACTTAACCAAATATTGTGGGCGCGGAGGCTGATAGTTCATGTCTTCAATGGTGTAGGTTGTATCGCCATTATAATCACAACCCAGTGATTTTTTATTCCATATTGCAGCTGCAATATCAGCCGCCGCGCCGCCAGCGCAAGCAACATAAACAGAATGCGCGACAACTGAATAATTAGTTGAACCAATATTAACTGTTTCCCCTGTTGGGTTATCAATCACGTATGCATCGATAACGTCAGGTACTGACAATACCCTAGCAAATATTGACTGAGGTGAATTAACAGCATTGGCGGCTACAGAATTCCGTCGCCTCGATTCAAAATCAGCTCTGCTTTCAACATCAACACCTGGCGTTCCAGACAACTCATTATCAATAGTGTCCCAGCCAATTATTGCGTTATAAATTCTTGATAAAGTGTTTGCTGGACATGCAATCGGACCTGTTGTGGTACATTGAAAATCTACATCGATATACCCTGCGTCTGGTATCACACCAGTGGTGATGGCTGAATATAGGAATCCGCTATTATCTTGCGCCATAGCTCCTATCGGTATTACAGTTCCAACCAATCCAGTACAGCGCCCAGTGACTACAGTCCCATACGCTGATATGCGATTCAGAAAATAAATGCGCCCTATAGCGTCCTGCATGCGCCCTGATGCGTAATCCGGGTTAACTTGGTTTACAAGTAATGCAATCTGATTATTCTTATCACCAATAATGGCTGTGTCGCTTTGCGCTATTTGGCCCTGCGGAGTGCTTAATTGCTGATTAACACCTCCCCCAAATGCCGTGTTGATATCAGCCATTCTCCCTGCAAGTATTGCTGTCTCATCTGGAAGCGTCAGTCCCTTATCAGTAAAGACAATGGCGGGTACATTTGTAGTCATGATGATTCCTTAAAATGAGACTAGCGACACCACGCCATCGCTATCAGTAATTTGCACCTGTCCGGTTAATTCTCGGCCCTTGAAGCTGACGATCACACACTTAGCATCCGCAACGTTCGGTACTGAAAGGGCAGCAGATACCAAGTGAGATTTAACCAAAGATATTGGAGGCCACTCTCCTAGTATTTGCTGCCAGTAAGGCAGCCCCTGAGACGTGTCATACCAGCACTCACCGATAAATGTTTTAATGGCGCTGGCGACGTCCTGAGCTATTGAGTAAGGCAAACTAGCCATGGCAATATCTCCATTTGCATCAAGAACTAAATCCCATGCAGTGCGATCTAGAAGCAGCGTGTTTTGCATTGACTCTCCGGAATTTAGGTAATAAAAAACCCACAGTTAAGTGGGTTAGGTTTTGGTGATTAGACCTAACTAATTAAGCTACATCAGCTCCGTGGATCAGGTGGCGCAACGCTTCTACCCCGTTAGCGTTGTAGCGGAACGCCTCAACTTGCTTGCTGCTATACGCAGACTTATCCATTACATAAATGCCGTACTGGTCAGTCTTGAGGTTATTGGCGTTAGATATGCGGCCGATTTTTTGAGCAGAAATACCAAGCATCTCACCAACCTGACCGGCTGTGTAGAAATGTTCTTCCAGCTTTGGCAAAGGGATGGCTTCAAAACCAGCGACTGGGTTAATAATATTAGCCGCGGCGCACTGTTTAGACAGCTCACTAAGGTTGGGCATCATGTCGAAAAGCTGATGGACTGCATCTACTGACATTTTAAGTGTTCTTGCCCGACGATACTCTGGCAGTCCTGATGATGATTTCTCTTTCTTGCTTCCATCCTCAATTTGACGAAGACGGCGAATGACCTTCATTCGGAGTTGTGCGCTATAACCAGTCAGCAGGCATTCAACATGTTCTCGGTCCAGTAGGTACTCACTCTGTTTGCGATTCATGGTATCTAAATAGATGTGCTCAAATTTGAGCTTATCTTCTTTCAGATCTTCCAGCATAACTTCAACGTCACGCTTAACGTTTTTGTGCTGCTTACCTGTCAGAGTCGCAATCTCTCGGCTAGACATTTTCGTGACATCAGATCTACCATTTGCTAAAGTTAATGCAGACATAAAACCTCACACGGTTTAGTTTATTGAGCCGCCAGCTCTAACTGGCGGTTTTTTATTGCCTGTGTTTTGGCAAAATTAGTTAACCCCTAATACTCGCTCTACTGCGCTGACCTTGCTACGCAGCACTTGAATATGGTGTTGCAGCGAAAGTAACTGGAATAATGCGGCCTCCACTTCATATCCGGCATTTTTCAAATCAAACAATAAACGACCACATGGATTAGGGTAATCAGCATCGGGAGTTAACATTCTGGCTGGATACGCCCAAGGTGAACTCAATGCCTTTTCACCAATAATCCATTTGAACTGTTCGAAGTATTCCATTGGGTAAGATATTTTCGGGGCTGGTAGCGCTTCCTGTTTGCCGAGGAACTCACCCTCAATAGGAACTCGCGCAGCCAGTGAGAGAGCTTCCGTGAACTGGTCTTCACTGATTTCTTTGTAGCTGCAACCAAAGTGAGTTTTCAACGCTGACCACATGGTGATTATGGCTTTGGCTTGGTTTTCTTTTGGCAAAGCCTTGCCGCGATTCATTACTAACTGTTTGACCGCTTCCTGCTGTTCGATGGTGATTTTACCGGGCAATGCTTTCTTGGTGGACTTACGTGGACTTTCATAGCTTCCTGTTTTACGAATTGCGGGAAGAACTTCGGCAGTGACCCACTTGCGTACTCGGTGAGGTATGGTTCCCGGCTTTACAGCATCACGGCAGCGGAGTATCAGTGTATACATTCCTGACTCGCTTACGATATTGGCCTCTTCATTACCACGACTTAAGCCCTGAATTGAAGTTAGGGCTTTCTCATCATCATCTAAATTCATGATGGCTTTGGTTGGGTTCGATAGTTCGAGCACGCGGCATAAATCAGCAGCAACGAACCATGGCTCATTATGGATACTTAACACCCGAACAGCATGAGTATCAAAATGGAACTGTGATATTGCGGAAGTTTGCGTGTTATTTGCATTTGACTTTGCTAAACTATTCATTGTTAGTTCCTTGGTAGATACTGACAAATTAGAAACCCCTGCGGCTGCAACCAATGGGGTTTCGTTGTTTCTAAGCTGCATTAGAACGCTCTTCTCTCAAGCACCGCGCCAAACGCTGCACAATCGCAGAATTGATAGAAATTCCATCCATTTCAGCCATGCGGCGGATATCTTCTTTCATGCGCTCCGGCATGCGAAGCTGAAAGCTATCGTTCTTACGTCCGGTATAAAGAACATCTTGCATTTACTTTCTCCTGTTTCAGATAGCATCATTTTGATGCCTGACACCATTATGATGTCATTGTGAGTAATGTCAATATGATGCTACCGTGTTTTATATAAATAATTATGGACCCTAAAAATGACTGAAAAAGATGACCCAAATTTTATAGAGCGATTTACGGTCAGGATGCCTGACGGAATGCGTGATGCCATAGCTGAACGTGCCAAGCAAAATGGCAGATCCATGAATTCTGAAATTGTTCAGATACTGCAAGACGCACTATCTGGGGGCGCTATAAATATGGATGCCGAGTTTGTTTCTGTTTTTAATCAAGTCACACACGCACAGCATGAAACAATAGAAGAATTCGATGCTGTTAATGAAAAGGTAGATTGGTTGATAGATAAGCTTATGGAAAAAATTGATAACGAAAGCGCTAACGTTAGAGTGTTGCTTAAGGCAAAACAAAAATACGCCAATAAAAAACCTACCTGAGCAGCTTCGCACCACACCCAACAGCGCTTCGATGTAGAGTAAAGCACAGTGCTTTGAGGTGGTAAATAGCCCAAAAATCGCTCAATCGTAATCAATCGTAGAAAAGAGATAAATTTACAAAACTATTGATAACGCCGGCGCACGGACGCGCCAGATCCTTGGCAATTTGTAATCGTCAAAGTGGAAAATTAATCTAAGGAAACATATCACTATGAGTATAAATGCTGAACAATTACGTGACGCAAGCCAGTGGTTAATTAGAGAGCTAACAAGATTAAGTCAATTGAATCGGCCCCTTACTCTGGATGAGTTCTACCAATTCTCCGAAAATGAAATTTTCATCCATGAGTTGTTCGAAAATTATTGGGAGTTTATTCGCGGGCTGCACGTCCTAGACCCTAGTAAAGATACGCATAACAAAGAGTTACTGGAATATATGGAAAATGCTTTCTGTCGGCATGCAAACGCCATTACTCCAAAGACTTATGGTGTAGTAGACGACGCATACCTTCTCGCTATCAATGTTGCTGCGTCAATAAGCAGGGAAGCGGACGATCTTTAATTAGCTGCCTACTGCGTAAATGCAAAAACCCGCCGGAGCGGGTTTAGTCGATTGTTCTTTCTCATCTTTTTGTCTTAAGGGGTGACCTTTCCCATTTTTTGGCTAACCATTCGAATTCCTGATAGTAGGTTAACACCCCTTCACTATCCCTAACCCCATCTATAAATGGCTTGGCTTGCTTATATAGACGTAAAACGCTATTGCAGGATGTTTTTTTCAACATTCCTTCATCGTATATCCCAGCCTGAATACCAACTGCTATTCGTTCATAGTGGTTAAGAACATATCTAATATTAATGTTTTCTTCTGTGTCGAACTTCGCTCGATTGGCGAAGGATCTCATATTCTTATCATCAGATACATGAAGTTCAGATAGACACTTATTACCATCAATTAACTTACTGTCCGTCCGACTGGCAAATAAAAAATCAGCAGTTTGTTTTTTCCTTGCCGTTACCTTGGCACTCCAAACTGACACCACCGCAACTAATATCCCAATAAAGACACCGATATTTCTAGTTATCTCGGAAGAAAGAATAGATTTGAGCAATTCCATTATTGCCAGCCTTAAACAAAAAATCGGAGGGTTTCAGCCTCCGATCGCAGGTTCGTATGTGGTTTATTGGTTAGAAGCCATCAAACTCATCAAATTTTTTCATAATTACACCCTCATGTAATAGTTACCTTAAGGTAACTTGCATAGAATTCTACTTGACGAACTCGCCAACATACAACCGCAGTTGTTTATCAAATAGATAAACCATTGGTTAATCGAGTGATTTATTTTCTACCCAGTTCACGAATTTAACTCGAACTTACGCGATCTCGCTTGAAACAACTGGATGGTTGCACAGTCCTGACCAAGTTTGACTTTCTACTAACGCCTTAAATCTACTCAAGGACGCGTCAAAAATCAAAACCATCATCAAGAGCACCAATAAGATGCTCTTTATTTATAAATCTTTATACCTCACCACCTTCACTGTCCTATCCTGCCAATAGCCACCGTATGGCACTCGCTGGCTAAGTTGCCCATATGGATGATGAAGCAGTATGCTATCTTCCAACACCCACCTAAACTGGAGATATAGATGGAATGGATTATCGGTATTGTCGTGCTGGTTTTTTTCGCAAGCCTATTCAAACCAAGAAGCTGCGACATTTGCGGTGCTGACTTTAAGAAAAAATACTTCACGTGGGAAATTGAAGGTAAAAAACAGCACCTATGCCCATATTGCAATGGCAAAATGAGTCGTAGAAAAAGTGACCAGAAATTCAAAGATAGATTTGGCTAAAAAAGCCCACTTGGTGGGCTGTTCAGTGCGGCTTTCGCTACCTCAACAGGGCGTTGTTTCCGCTGTATTTATTAAAGTTATTCACACAGTGCCGGTAAAACACATCGTAATTATATTGAGGGTCTGCAAATGGGGATTCAGGGTCGGCGTAGACTGAGTCAAGTAGCTTATTAACCCACTTAGCCGTCCGATCATAATAGAACTGCTTAGGGGTTATCTTCGACATAATCTGAACTTCAGCATCTTTTCTTGTGAAATCAGAATTTATTAGTTGGATGGATGTTTTTAGTATCCCAGCACGCTGCATGCACTCGCCCATGGCGTTCATGTCAGCAATACTTGAAAATGACATAATAGATAACAGCATGCCAATAATGATTTTTCTCATTTTTATGTCACTCTTGGAATAAATCAAACATGTCATCATTCTATCATTAAACCGGCAATCCTGTATCACTACCACCTATCTGAACGCCACCATGCTTATGTGTTGATAAGTTAATTCCATTTCCTTTTATCTCGCCAATAGCTGTAATCGTTCCACCAAAGGTTGCATCACCTGTGTTACTTCCCTCACCTTGAGAAAGATTGCCATTAAGTGTGATGACTGGAGAGTTAACGGTAAATGATGTTGCAGCATTATGTTCAATTTCAGGAGCAATAATTGTAACTTTATGAGGGGATACTATTTCAATACCACCAGAAAAGTATCGCAAAAACTGAGTTGGGATACCATTTAGAATGCCGCCCATATAGAAAGCATCCGATGCGTGAAATTTTCTTCCCGATCCCGGAGGGGATATTCTCCTTGAGGATTTTACTGCTGAGATATCCCTACTGGCAAACATAGCTATTCCGATATCACCAACCTTTGGGTCGATGATGATCGCATCACTACCACCTTGCAGCCTCATGTATGGAACCTCATAAATATCACTATGATCGACAACTCTTCCTTTGCTATCTGTCATGGTAACCATTGGCTGTATGGTTACTTTACCCACTGGTGACACGCCGCCATCATTAGATGATGCCTTAACTACAACTATTGTTGATGTCCATATCTTATTCATGAACTGACTAATGAAAAACTCTAAAGAATTTGGATCTGAAGATGAAGATAACGGAGTACTTTGAATCGCAGATGACATGATTAAAATTCCCCACCAGAAGAGGTGCTAGTTAATGTAGACATCGTGAACCACGGACCTCCAGGCATTTCACTCGATATCAAATGACTGACTGCTTGGATATAAAGATCTCCATTAGCCCGAGGTGAAGCACTAAGCAATCTAAGTCGCCTTCCACGAACAATATCAGGAGTGAATATCGCCGTTACTGCGTATCCATATCCAAGATAGTTAGGATAACCAATGAGCCCCTCTGATGGTGATAGATGCACCATTTGGTTATCTTTAACGCCACCAGTCGGCCATATCGAGACAATGCGATTTTCAATCGCTAAATCAATCCCAGCAGCTCTCGCTATATCTCTTATTTGCTCAACTGGAGACCCCCAAGAATAATGATTCGATAATGATGTATTAACGCCATTATTTGTAAATCCGAAGTCTATAGATTTGGCTATAGCTTCAATCATAGATGCAACATTAGTGCTTCCTGGTGAGCTATTTGAAGCGGCTGGAAGGATCTGCTCAACAAATCCGCTTTTGGCCTGAATGACCAATGGGACGTTTGGCGTTTCATTGTAGTCAATCATACCGTTAAAAATTGTCCCTTGGAAAACTTGCGACATTCCGCTTGCTTCGTCCCCGGCTGTCATTGTTATCGCAATGTTTTTAATAACTCCGTAGACTTGTGCATACGTGCAGCACTTGTTCATATCTGATTCTTTCATGCCGTAGATCTTGGCATACAGGGTGCTTCCTGATACGCCGCCAGCATTATCTATTTGGGCTTCAACCCTTAATCCTGAAACTGTCAGACTGTCATTGCCGTCACCGAAATCATCATCACTCAGGGTGAAATTTACTGTTATCTTTCGCTTTTGATAACTCATAAATCAGCCGCCTCCAAATAGTAAAATACAAAGCGACTACCAAGGCCGGCATAGACAGGATCATCAGTACCAGAATTATCAGCAAACACAAGGTCACCAATGAATCCAAGATAGGTAAGACGTACTATTCTTACTCGGTCTCGGCATACGACAGATGAAAGGATGTTTTCCGTACCAACCATTAAAGTGCAATACATGACTCCGCTTTTCTGACTCAGGCTTATAGTGCAACTCTGCCCAGCAAGGATAACGTTTAACGTTTGAGACGGAACCGCAGCAATGGGAATGACTTGCATTAGAATAGTTCCTCGGCAGTTTTTGGGGCCGCTGAGAATTGTTCCGCAGTCGGCTTGTTTGCGTAGACTTGCCCCTGATTTACCGGGTCGGCAGCGCTATCACTTTTAACTGATTTGTATTGAGCATCTCCAGTGACGCGAATCTCGTTAAACCTTGCTTCGACGATCAGCAGGGTCACCCCGTTCTCATTGGTTCGGCGATAGTCATATCCGACCAAATCAACATTGTTGTACACATAATCAGGGGTAACGATGTTGTATAGGTCAAGCGAAGCTTGCATTTCATCCAGCCGCGCAAGGAAGGATTCCCTTGTCATTCTAGCCGCTGACAAATTGCCACTGCATGCCATTTTCATACGAATATCAAAGGGGGTCGCAACCTTGTTAAATGAAGAAAAACCACCCGCCTCAATCGGATAGTCCAATATTCTCGATTCGCCTTTATATTCGATATCAAGTACAGAGTCAGGGAGTATTGCCTGAGTGCCATCTTGTGCGTAAATCCCCCACTTGGGGGTGATTACCGAATCAAGAATTGACAGGATGTCGCCACTGTATATGGCGCTCATGATCGCGTCCTGATCGATGCTCAGACCAGAACGCGCCACATTAGGCACACCAAGAACATTAGGGACGTTTGGGAAATTGATTAATGGCATCAACTTATTCCTCCGTTAGCCGCGGCAACTAGACCATTGCGCCTAATTTGACCGCCCAGATCTCTAGCGATACCTGTGGCGTCTGTTGCCTGAGTTAGAACATCGATTTTACCAATGCTAATCTCAGTGCTTGAGGTGCTTGATGTTTGGTTGTTATTGGTGTTGTTAGCAAAGCGCTGAGCGCTCACCTGTGCACCCATCGGCATTCCATTTAAAACCTTTGGTATGTAATTCAATGTTTCTAGCGGGGCGTTTCCAAGCCCTTTTTTCTGAACATTTCCAATTCCCCAGTTATAAGCTGCCAATGCTTTATTTAGGTCTCCACCGGTAGCTTTGAGCAACTGGCTTAAATATTTAGCTGCCGCATTCGCTGATTTTTCCGGGTCATATACATCGTTACCTTTAAGCCCCATGTCTCTGGCTGTCGGGTCCATAAACTGGAACAAACCCTTAGCTCCAGCACCAGAGATCGCATATTGATTGCCACCTGATTCAGTGGTCGCCACGCTTCGGAGTAATCCTGTAGGTAGCCCGTATTGCGCTTCCAGCTTTCCAAACTGACCACTCATCCAGTCAAGCAAAGCCTTACCTTTTCCTGTCGCTCTTGCCGCTTGAGCGTGCTGTTCTGGGTCACGTGGTGATTTAGTTCCATAGGCCGAGTATTCTCCAGCGCTGTAACCTCCAGTAACTGAATCCCACCACCTAATGATCTTGTCTCCAGGTGTATTCCCTACCTCCGAGGATTCAAAATCTTTATTCTTTTTAATTAAGTAATCACCGACAGACATTTTAGAAGCCTTAGCTTCTTCTTGAATGCTGTTTACTTTGTTGTAGGCGTTTATTGTCGCTATCGCAGCAACTATTGGCCCAAGAGCACCGGATACTTTACCGAGGGTTCCAAGCATTCCAAGCGCCCACTTGCCAACCATAAAAGCGAGTAATATTTCGAAGGCATTCTGCAAGCCACCAACAGCATCAACAACCTTTCCGATTTCTGCTGCCGAATTAGTAAAAAAGGAATTTATTTCTTCTTGATGTGAACTTACCCAGCTAGCAAATCTATCCAACAAGACTAATAGCTTATCAATGTATGGGATTAGCGCTGTAAATAGCTTTTCCCTTACACTTTGGAAAGTTTGATCTATCTTTGCCCACTGCTCTTGGAACCGCTTAGACCTCTCAACGGCAGCATCAGTCACGCCAGAGTTTTTATACATATCCTGATAAAGTTTTTGAACTTTCTCTGGCCCCTCCATCAGCATGTTGATGGTGGACGAGTCCATTCCTAGCCCAGAGCCAAACTGCCTTGCTGCACCAATGGAAAGATTTTTATCTTTGAATTTTTGGGCGATTTCTATATAGAGATCACCTACCCCCTTCATTTTACCTTGGGCATCTCTTGCTGATATACCAAGTGAACCAAGCGTTGCGATTGCTTGTTCGCCCCCCTTACCCATAGAGAATGCATGAATGCTATCGCTGAGCGACTGCATTGAGCCAGTAAGCCCTTCAGCAGTTCCACCCGTTGCTTGGGCGACATGTTGCCACGCATCCAATTGACGAGCTGACATATTTAGGGGTGCCGCTGAACGTCCTAGCGTAGCCATGCTATTGGCAGTGCCAATGATCAGGTCTTTAAATCCCTTAATGGAAAGAGATATCCCGACCAGTGCTAACAACTCATTTCTGATACTGCCAAAAAATGCACCAGCCTTTTTACCCTGTTCTGCCATGTCCTTGGCAAGCTTTTCCGCCTCCTTTTTTTGCTTCTTCATCTCCTCGGTTATTTCTTTACCGCCCTTTTTAAAGCCGGATGATTCCAGCCCAAGCGTGATGACAAGAGCATCGACAATAGTTGGCATCATTATTCCTTAGGCTGGTTCATGATTCTGGCGTTATGGTTATCAACCGTAATAACCTCCAGCATCATCCATAGGTCAGCCACACCATAAACGGTGTCCAACTCATGAAGGGATGCTTTACCTGCTGAAATTACGGTTGCTATTGGTGCGGGGATATTGAGGTATTCTACTAGGCCGCTTGGCATGTCCCCTATGAATTGGGGGCCGAAGTCAATTGCGCGGCGGCCATTAAAAAATCCGCATGCAGATCAAAGACAGCCTTGCGCAATTTAACCCGCGTAGTGATTTCTTCGATATCATCTTCGACTAGGTCGCGAGAGAACTCTTTGTTCGCTGGATTCGGGATGATTTGAACGCATTTGAACATCTCGCCAAGTAGAAATTCGGCAGTGTCGAATGGCAATTTCATAACCATATTCAGGCCAAAGGTGGCAATTGCAGAGAAGCCCATTTTATCAATTCCTTCAGGAATATTAATTCCTTCTCGACCGATAGCTAACAGTGCACGTGCCGCCCACAACTCTGCCTGAGACGCTGACATCTCAGTCAGGATAAACACCTTTCCTTTGTCTCGGCCTTCGTCCTTAACCTCGTACATCGCCTTTTTGCGCGCCATTAGATTGTTTCTCCTGTGACTCTTTCCCAACGAATAACGAACGGCGTTGGTTGAAGTGTTTTTTTCACATCAGGGATTGTTTTTGCACTCACCAAAAAACCTTTGGTTAAAGTGTATTTTCGCCCCAGCGCTGGTAGCTGAATGGTTGCGTTAGCCGTTAATGTTTCGCGCATGGTTTTCATCGCAGTGACCCACGTTTCAAAGATAACCAGCGATGGGGAGTCAGGCATGATGGTGATTGTCTGGTTGGTTGGGTTAAACACGAAACCACCAGATAGCTTGCCATCAATGCCCATTACCGTTTCAGTGATATCCAGAGCGTCAGTAGAGAAAGCATCGTCAGAGCTATATCCTTCAAGGATCTGCGGGGTAGCATATAAATTGGTGATCGCTAACGAAAATACGGAGTTAGCAGAAGTGATTGTTGACATGGTTAGCGCTCCGCTATTGGATTTCGATAGATGCGAGGGTCAGTTTCTGAATAGCACCGCCATCAGCATAATAAAGCGTCATGCTTGGACTGGTTCGCGCTGACCGGATTTGTGCTGTCGCTGGGACAATCTGCAAGTAATAACCTTTCGCAATAATTGCCTGAGACACATCAGAGCCGATAGCAAACTGGATCTGCGCAATCTGAGTCTCTGACAGCGTGGTCCCAGTACGAATCGCACCGAAGTTGATAGCGGCATTCAGAGGATCAAGACATGCAGTTTCGACCAATGCATAACCAGCGTTGTTATAAGGAATCGAGCCAACGCTTAGTAACAGATTCAACATTGCTGATTGCAAGCTGGCGTTGAGCCAAATCTGATTAACGTAAGCATCCATCCATTTGAATGAGCCACTTACTGATCCATCGTAGAGGAAATTCCACTCATCAGAGGATGTTGCATAACGACCGTAGAAGTTATAACCGTTGGCAATCAGATTGGTTGCTTCTGTTTCATCAGTCGTTGATGGCAGCAAGCCACCTTGTCGCTTGAATGCGTAGGTAATCCGGCCATTTGTTCGAGTGAAATCAATTGCCGCCGTGACGCCTAATACAAACGCAGCGAGAGTTATGTCACCATATAGCAAGCAACTCCCTTCATATTCAGCCTGTTTGACTGCATACGCCCATGTAGTTGTGCTGTCAGCAGCAATGGCATTGGCATCTGTATCAAAACCCACATACGCATAACGTTTGTTGGTGCCATTCGTCCACTGAGAGAATGCAATTTTGTTTTCAAGGTCAGGTTCGAAAGCTGTGGTAAATGCGCCAAAGTTCTGTGTACGCAGCACTAATGCAGTCATGAAATCAACTGGGTTTGTTTCGTCTGCACCTTGCGACGTTACAGCACTGGTTGCATTAGTCATTTTTAGGCTAGTTGATAGCGTTCCCGTGGCATAACTAATTGTCGAGGTCGCGCCAGAAGTTGTCGATCTAATCGTGAATGCTGACTGAATTGAATCGAACGTTACCGGCAGACTTAGCGCCGTTGCCAGAATGGTAGCCGCTGAACTAAAGCTCGTTGCTGCTGCTAGGCTAATGCTAGCTGCTGTCACTGCTGTGCCGTCAACCGTAATGGTAAGCGAGCCGGTAAGTAACTTCAGCTCATCCAATTTCATTGTAGCCATAGAGCCACTTCGCAAATACGCCGATACATCAGCCGCGGGATACTGAGTTAAATTGAGCAGGCCCGGCATCTTGGTGGCATTCAAATAGCCGCCAAAGTAAATGCCAGCCATTTCAGCCTCTGTTGAGGTTGCTCCGAAATACTTAGATACAGCATCAGCACTGGCAAACTGTAGCGTTGAGCCGATCGGGATTACTGTGTTAGTAGTTAAGATCAGTCCGTTCAAATCAACGGCAGATCCACCGGCAGATAAAACACCGGGATTAACTTGTACGATATTCTTAGCTGGGATTGTCATTTATTCATTCTCCGGTGGGAATTTTGCGTCGATTTCTACAAGACCGATGCTAACGCTTTCCATAAACTGCTGAAGTACAACGACACTAGCGGGGATTTGGGCGTGCAAATCACAAGTCCATCGGTTCTCCCACTGGTCTTCGCCATTTATCATTGCGGTTTGTTTTGGGTCGGTGCAGAACAGCGGAGTGATTAACGAGCTGCCAGTTTCAGCAGAATTATGCCGAAACCATTCACATGAGTAATCAGTGCGAATTATCATCGCGATAGTATTTGCAAACTCCTGAGCTGAATCGCCGTAGAAATCTAGCTGACATCGCCACACCGTTGTTCGTTTATGAGTTTCTGTGTTGATGTCGTTATCTGGGTCAAACTGATAAGACACCGCATTTGTGGATAGGCCATCCACGCCCAAAGGCGTCATGACAATGAAATCCCCCGTTGGCATAGCTGTTCTATTTAGCTGTGCTTGTCGACAGGAAGTAACGGTCACGTGAGCGATAAGAAACGAGCGAAGAGAAGTGAATAACCCATCCATCAGCGGGGTGATGGTTGCTGCCATTATGTTACCTGTAGTGTTAATCCAAGAGAGCACCAGTCAGGCCAAAGCTCTATCACAGTGCGAATCATCCAAACCTGAGGGCCAATAACCAGAAGGTCACCGCCAGAAATTCCCGGGCGGCTAATAGCGCTGAAATTACCATTCACATAGAATTTTTTTTCAACTCCAGTGATGTTCATTCCGTCAAGGTGCTTAAGGTCTTTCCATGCCAGAGGTTGGAGTTGTCCGGTAACCTGTTTTTCAACATAATTTGGGCTAACCTTGCCAGCAGCATCCTCATTTTCACCCGAATATACTTTTATGGTGCCATCAATGAACGGATTCACTTGTCCAATCAACCCTGAAGCAATCTGATGTAAATTCATTCTGATTCTCCAGTGATGATTTCAAAGTCAACAGCACTCTGCATGCTTCCTGAATCGACCAATGTCTTATCTGGACTAGCACGACCTTTCCTGCGTTTATTGTTAATTGTGGACTGTGTATTGGGTGGTGGGATTGAGTTCTCAATGGAATCTCTAATATCTTGAACCATAACAGCACCGAGAATATTGAATGCTTTTTTTATGCCTCCGGGCTCATGAGCCTTTCCAATGACCAATCTGCCAAGAGTTCGCCCCCAATCGCCAGACTTCTCAGCAACGGTGTTTCGCATGAATGGACGCGCCGGAATATTAAGGGTTCCGAATTCGTTTGCCGCCGCATATGGGGCAATAGGATCGCCCGTATCCCTATTGGTTGCCCCCGCTAATATGCCAACATTCATTTGCAGCTTAATATTCTCAGAAATAGCAGCAAGCGCGGCTTCTAATTTGTCACCACCTGATATTCCAGCCATAAATTACCCCCATGGATGATAGTAGCGCTGCGCAATGTAGCGTCCACCAACGATGTATTTCTTGATCGCCTGAAAGTAAGCCTGACCACAAGGTGTTAGCTTGTACCATGAAGCAGTTGTTACATCGGGGACAGCGAACGACACACTCACAGAACCCTCTGAAGCTCCTGATACTGGACCAGACTGTCCATCCCCCCATAGAGCGACAGAGGCTAGATGGCAAGTCAGCATGTAGAGAAGCGTCTTGCGATTTTTAATGCCGTTGTCAGGGTCATAAGGAACAATAGATCCGTCAGTGTTGTCCAGCATCAAGCAAGCGGTGTCGAAAGCATTCTGTAATTGAATGGGCGTTAAGACACCAGTAAATCGAGGGTAGATTCCGAGAAATTCGTCACTGTCAAAAGTGACCACAGCCATTATGCAGCCTCTCCCGCCGGTACTTCTTCGGTTTTAATTGTCTTGTCGTTTTTCGTATCGACAGGCTCACGTCCATGCTTAACGCCTCGATTATCATCGGCGTTTTCATCTGCACTAGCAGAATCTGGTTGATGAATAAGAGTCCCTTTTCGGACTAAATCGTCCACCATTGAAGGATACGTAGCCAACACTTCTTCCCAATCAGCAGACGGAACGATGGTCTTACCAAATCCGCATGTCAGTGTGCCTTTCTCCAGCCCGCGCAGATGGAAGTCGCTGCCAAATAATGCAACCTTGCGACCATTAGAAATATCAAACACGATGCCGTGTGGGTGCTTTAAGCGAACGTGAACTGAATTAGACATATTATTTCCTTGAGATAAAGAAACAGCCTCCTCAGAGGCTGTGATTTTGCGTTGACGCGCCATAATTTACATTCCCGTCATTTGGGCAACCGCCACAGGCACCTTAATAACGCCACCATAGGTAGTCCCGGTAACTTTTTGAGCGAATGATGACAGTGATGGGACGATGCGACCCATACGGATTTTCTCACCGAACCCCAATAGGCCCGTTTGATTACCCAATATCTCAGGGGCGATCAGCATCATAGTTTCAGCAGCCGCTGGCGCAACCGCTGCGCCCAACTGTGGAAGAGATACAAATTCCATATTAGGGAAATACTCTTTCAGCATCGACATAACTGTGATACCGAGCTGGGTAGGCTCAGCCAGAAGTGCACGCAACGCAGGAGAGCTTGCTAGCTTAAGGTGTGACTTCTCGTCTACCAAACCCTGCAACTGATTCACTAACTGAGTGAAGAGTTTGATCACGTCATTGTAGCGAGCAATTGCGTCCTTACCTGACCACGCAGTCACACCGCCAACGGAGATCGGGGTAGTTGCTGCTGGTAGGTTTGGATCGTTCAGGACACCATAGATTTCTTTACCAGCAACGCCCAATAAGTAAAACCTATTTGAATCGATGTCGATGGTAGTAGCTGCTGAGCGCTGCTTCGCTGCTGCAAGATTGATTTTGGCTTGCGCCGCCATATCTTGCTCCAAATCGCCATACTGAATGATTGTCTGGAAGCGATATTGTTCACGTGTAAACCATTCTGAGTTAACGCCAGCTACGCCAAACTGACCAAAGTCAGAATATGCGGCGGTACTGCCGGTCACTTCATCGGCACGCCATTTGAAATAAGGCGTAGTCCAGTCGCCACGCTTCTCTTCGCTATACAGTTCGCGGGCATTGCGTGGGGCTGTCATAATCTCAATGACAGTCGGGTCAATGTAAGCCAGCAATTCTGCTGGAATAGTTGTGTTTGCTTGGGTGATAAGAGCAGCATCCTGAATCAGGCGAGGCATGTTGTCTTTCGTGATCCACTCGCGAGCGTTGCGACCAAAATCGAAGCCGTATCGCTTGGCTTGTTCGAACGTAATATTCATTATTATCTCCATCCGCACGTGACGATGCCCACCGAGTTATTTCAGTGTTAGTTACGAGCGGATTATTTCAGTGTTTAGGCGGCGGGGGTCCAGTTGGAAATGAAGACTAAACCATCTTCTTCCCGAACTTCTCTAACAACAAAACCGGTCTCAACAGAACCAGCAACGGTAGCTCCAGCCGCAGCATAAGAAATAATGCCGGTCGTGGTATTGGCGAATGCTTTCTGTCCAATTGTTGGTGCGGTTGATGTATAAACGGCATAGAACTCGCCAATACTCGCTACGGTAACAGGCGTTTTATCTGGGATAGCTAGCGTGCCGCCAGATGTCAGTGTGAAATTATAGTAATTGAGAAGGCGCTCTACGAAACCCGCCACGACAGACCCAGATGTTTTGACTTGGTTTTCTGGGTCCGTTCCCCTAAACACGAATCGACCGACATACACCACACCCTCAGCCAGAGGATTTCGAGGTAAGTAGACTACTGGGTTATGCGATGCTCGGTCACCGGCTACAGCACCGGAATAATAAAGATTTACTTGTTTTTGAAGGCCCATTGCATTGCCCCTTAATTAATTTTGATATTGCCGAGACCTGCAAACTGGCCTTCGAAAGTATCTAGAGATGAGTCCTGAGTAATGGTCTGCTGTGATGGCTTATTCGCCGCCAACATATCAACCATGCCTTTGTATGCGGACTTTTCGTATTGACCGATTTTCACGCCTTTAGCTTTCAGTGCGTGCCCGTAAATATCTTCGGCGCTGTCAAACGCCATGACATCCACTTCGCCAACCAAATCACGAACTTTACGCCCAGCTTCGTTCAGATTGCGGAAATGAGACTGAGCCTCCGTGCGTGCCTGCAATTTAATAGTATTAGCATCCATCGCTGGTTCGCCTTCTTTTTTCTTCCTGGCTGCTTCAGCGTCAGCCGCGTCTTTATCGGCCTGTGCTTTAGCTGCTTTCTCTTCTTCGGTGAGTTCATCACCAACAACTGGTTCAATGACGCATGCGAGAATTTTAGCCAGCACTTCATCGGGAATTTTACCTTCCAGAATTGCTTTCAAGCTTTCAGAAACGTTGTCTTCATCAAAGATAGTTTCTTCAGTCTCAACTGGTTTCTTTTCTTCAGGCTCAACGACTTCTTCAGCCGCTTCCATCAGTTCAGCCAGTTCTTCAGGTTCGATTTCCATGTCTTGAGCAATCTTGTTGCCGTATTGGCGAACGACTGCTTTAGCTAGGGTTGAAGGTTTTTTATATGATCCAACCAACTTGGTCAGATCTGCGGGAGCAGCATCCATGGTAAGACGCGGCTTTAAGTAGGCAGCCAGCGTTGCACGCACCGCCACCTGTTTGCGGGTAAGTTGCATTATTTTTTGCACCTTTATTGGTTTTGACGGCATTGCGTCTTGGACGTGAACATCGGGACCACATCGTCCCTCTGGCACCACGGTTACATGATTTCCGGTGAGATCCGTGAAAATGAAGTCGTAATGAACTCCTTCGAACTCTCCGGGCTTTGAAAAATCTGGAGTGAAGAAATATCCGGCGCTCACTTCTTTTTGAGAGCCATCTTCTATTACCGCAATCCCTGACTTATCAGTGAAAGTGAATGCGTTATCGAGATATGGTCTGTTAAGAACTGGGGTGGTGCCTACCGAACCTATGCGCTCTTCTTTAAGCGGGTTATCAGCGCTATCCAACTTATGAACGATCAGTATCGGAACGCCATTGAAAGTATCGACGGCTTTAACTATTTCTTCCCACGGACGATACCCGTAGTAAATCTTCTCGGGATCCAAACCTAAAGCTTCGAAACCCGGTATTTCTCTTCCGTAATACGGTGCGACCTGCTCTTTCGTAATGTGATTTTGTGCGATTCGCAGGTATCCATTACGGTCGTATTCGCGACTACTGGCTTTATCAAGGGCGAGAGCGGCATCACCGGCATAGCCATTTGAAGATGCAGCAGCTCCCTGCTTCTCGGCTTGCTCACGTGTCGGATAAATCTTTCCGTGTGCGCCCCATCGATAGCCTTTCCTGCCGCTTTTAAGTGTTACTTCTCGGATTGGCATTGTTGTTTCTCTCTTTCTGCGCCTTTAATTTAGCTCGCACCGTTTTAGCTAGGTGGTGGTCGTCATGTGCCACTCTTGTTTTTAGTGGTGCTGCTGGCTCACAAGGCCTACCAACTGGAGGTGATGGGATGGGATGGGTAAAAATTCATAGCCTCTATCTTCATCCAGACAGCACAACATTCCAAAAGTGAAGCCGAACACAAGCCCGCACAGGAATAGGGCTAATGCTAATATTCGCATCTCTTCCATTTATTCACCTTTCTTCAGAAAATAAAAAAGACCGCTATAGCGATCCTATTGCTTTTCGGTTTTGGTGGTGAAGGCGGTGGCCTTTTCACTGTGTCGCCTTGTTTGTATGGCGTTGGTGCTTTACACATACTTGGCATTACTCCTACTCAATGATTGGCCTGCAATCACACTTACAGCCGGGAAGCTCTCCTGGTTGTACATATCGCTTGAGATGAGAATCCCAGAATCCCACTGCGAGGTCATATTCTTGACCGTCAGCCAGAACGTGAGAGTGCCGGTATGATTTACTACCACCAGATCGATGCTTGAGAATTCCACGCTTTATTCCTGAATCCATTAACCGCTGGCGTGATATTTCATTTGAAGCCTTATTGTTCTGGTCTGATGCGATAAATTTTGCCCTGCGCTCTGTAATGCCATAACGATGTTTCAGCTCTTCCTTTAGATATCCAATATCTCGACCGCGGATTACGCTTTCCTGAACCAAGGTGCTGACCTGTGTAAGGTATTGCTCAGGGATCGATTTTATCAAGTTGACCTGTGTTTCGTAGATGCTGTCGAGAACGTTCCTTACCTCTGGAGTGATGCGCATGTTAGTGGTCATACCTTCAGCACGGAGCTTATTCTTTACTGACGTCGAGGCGTAAGCATCAGACCGTCGCACAAACCAGATCGCAATATCTTCTGCTTTCTTGTTGAAGGTTCCCCGCCAACGAGCCATGACAGAGAGAAGCTTCTTATTCATCAGCTTTGCTGGTGAAGCATCCCCGACAATCTTCGGTTCCTGCTTTCTATATTCAGCAGAGATCCAGTAGTTTACCGAGGTGCTCATGTCATCAACTAGCGATTGAAGTTTCCTTTGATATTCCATTTGGAGACCAGCGTTCGGACTGATCGCCTTCGCCGTTTTGGTTTTCTTCGCCATTTCCAGACTCCGGTAGCTCGTCCACATCAATACCAGTGAAACCGCTGTGAGGGTCTTCTGAAAGCGCCTTACGCACCTCCATTGAGCTTACGTCCCCTCCTTCCTTGTAGATTGATCGCGCCTGAGCCTTAATTAGCTGCGTCTCAGCGATTGCCTTATCGTCTTCTTCGTTCAATCCAACGAACTTGAATTGCACTGATTTATCATAACTTCCGAGGGTGACAATTTGCAGCACGTCCAGCATCTTCTGTATCGGACCGCGCAAAACTTTCTCCTGCTGAGAGGAAATATGATCGTTGTTGTTCTTGATATCAGCATTACCAGTGTTGAAGCCTGATGGAGACAGACCGAGCGTTTTAACCACGTTGGTGCGGTTTATCATCACTACGAACTCAAGCTGTTGCCGGACGATGTCGGTAACACCATTCATAGGGGTAACGATGTTGACGATATCCTCCATCTCTTTGTCGATAGCGAGAACTCCGTCATTCGACCGGTAAGACGCCATGTATTGAAGGCGAGGATCGAGTGAGCTTGTTGCGCTAGGATTAGTCAGGATGTCCTGCATGTCAGTTTTCAGCACGGTTAAAGAAAACTTTTCCAAAAGTCTTGCTTCTGCCTGCCGCGCATCTTGGAAGTGGATGACGTAATCGTAAAGAATTTGTGCCTGAGGCAACCCGAGGAAGTTATAGGTTGGCTTCAAAATGACTGGCACTTCGTTACCGCACACTCGAATCATGCGGCTTGAGTGAACCTGTTTACCAAGCACCCACCATGTTTGCGGTTTGTAGTACATTGGGCTTAGTGGGTCTATTGACTCGTAGGTGCCAGGGAAGATATTGATCGGCTCTATCAGAGTGAAGCGCTTAAAGTCCCTCAGTTCTGCCGATTTATCAGAGATATCCAGCGGGGTAAGTAACTGCTCATCTTTAGCGCCGGTATCAATGAAAATCAAGCAACCACCGAAATAGCCATCAAACTCAGCCGCTGCATGGCATATATCACGAATGCGATAGTCAATCATCGCATCCTGCAATTTCTTCTTTTCATCCGTGTCATCGCCGTCGTTATTCTGATCAACCGCATCAATCTCTATCCATTCTCGCGTCATATCATCAGCAAGCGTTTCGATACATGCACGGATGAGTCCGTTCTGCATTAGCGATGACAATGCAGCATAACCCATGAATGATGGGCCAAGCGCGGGGAACTGACCGTGTTCGAAAGCGTGCTGAAGAAGAGTGTAGGATCCACCACTATCAAGTGAATGATCCATTGCCAACACGGCCTCTTTAGGGGCACCCAGTGTTTTAGCTGGTCCATAAAGCTCTTTAATTTCGCCGTAGGTCGGAATGTAACCCTGCTGGTCTATCTTGTCTCTCAATGACTGAGATACAGCAAATTTCTTGCGCTCAGGACGTGTTGCCTTGCGCCGAGTGTTACGACGTTGTGTTTTATTCATAGATTACCGGCGCATTGGAGTGAGGTTTCTGGACTGAGCTTTATTTACGAGGTCTGGATTCATATTGAGTCCAGACCCTCCTGATGAGATTTCGTTGAATGCTCTCGAAAGGCAATCGACTTGGTCGTCATGAGATCCGTTAGGGAACATGCGCAACTCTGAAATTAAAGCATCATTCCAAGGGGCCCGAAGCAATACGACATTACCCACGTTAACCTGAGCAGCAAATGGCTCGGCACGCGTTACCTTATCACCGCTTTCCGTGCTGGATATCACGCGATGCCCTGCGAGCATTTGAATGAATGACGCCACCTGAGCTTTACCAGCTTGCCCTGGATCTTGCGGGATGCTTATCTTCACGCGCTTGCCATCTCGGTCAGCGGTATTTAGCACAGCAGCCCTGACATCATGAGGGAGCCCTTGCAGACGAACCATGTCGGCAATAATGAACCGCCCATCTGGCAACTTCCCAATCTTTCCACCTGCCGTATAGTCTGGGTCTCTGCCCGCTTTAGGAACTGAGGCTGCAAAGTCCCAACCACGAACAAAGCGCGTTCCTTCAGGGATCGCCTCAACAATGGGCATAGTGTCTGGCTGGAAAGTGTTACCCTCGCCCGCATACGGTTCCTGCTGATATTGCCCAGCAAATACATAGGGGCTCGCCTTCATCATCTGTTGAAGCTTTTCGACAGAGTGCTTCTCCGGCCACAAAGCTTCACCTGATTCATCCAGCGCTTTCATTCTGATAACTCGCCACTGCTCACCGTTCGCACCACCTTCAAGCCATCCGGCGATATCTTTTTCATGGAGGCGCTGCATGATGACAATAATCGGAGTGTTGGGTGAGTTGCAGCGAGATTCGAGCGTGTTCTGGAACCATTCAATAACGCCTTCGCGGATAACGTCAGATCGCGCCTCATCCGCCTTGTGGAGGTCATCACAGATAATTGCCCCACCAAATCCTTCTCTAACTTTCCCAGCACCGTAACCAGTGATTGTGCCGCCTGTACCTGTTGCGTACATACAGCCACCTTCAACTGTTCTCCACTCATTCTTGGCCTGAGAATCGTCACGCAGATGAACCTCAGGGAAAATTTCCTGATATTCAGATGATCGGAGTATTTCTCGTATCTCGGCGCTATTCTTTGTGGCGAGCGTTGATGAGTAACAAGCGTGAATAAATTCTGAATCTGGGTTCTTTCCCATAGTCCAGGCGATGAACATAACGACCGCAAGTTCGGTTTTAGAATAACGCGGCGGAATATTGATGATCAGCCGTTTTTCTTCGCCACGATACACTTTCATCAGTTCATCGCAGACGTGTTTGTGATGCTTCCCGCGTAGCCATTTAAACTTGCGGCGCTGGAGAAACATCCATCTTACGAAAAAGTAGAAATCAACTCTGGCAAGGTTAATGGCAGCTAGTTTTTCTTTCACGTCCATTTACACCTCGTCGTTTAGCTTCCTCGCGATTTCTTCGAACTCTTTTGCATTGAGAGTTGCAGTTTGAATTACCCCGCCATTCGGCCCTGAGTGCTCGACCTTTTGCTTATTGCTATAAGCGTCACCAACCTCTTTTGCGGCCTGTTCCATTAGCTGAGCGGTCATCGCAAAGTTCTTCATGCTCTCAGCCTTCGTCGCCATGCGGTCGAGCGCTCTAAGTCGATAAGCGCGATTGGCGATTGGGATGTCGGATATTTCAGTTTGAAAGCGGGAGCGAGTTGAGTTGAAGAGGTCTATCCATTTCTGTCCGAGATTCTTCGCAATGGCCTTTGTCGGGTCGTATGACGACACCTGCTGAAGCGTTAACGTAAGGCTGAATTCTTGTTTCACCAAGGCGACTACTTGCGACGGTGTGTCATAGCAGGCCAATGACTGGACGATGAAGGCTTTGACCTCTGGTTTTAATGCAGCCATTGGTATCCTCCATGACTAACGTAATGTAACTAATCAAGCTAATTTAAGCAGGCACGTCCCGCACGCTCTTGCGATATTGAGATTGCCTACCTCGGGTTTGTTATTCGCTGCGTCAATCATCTCTTGGACTTCAACGCTTGCGCCGTAGCGACGAACCACACCAACAAACTCTTCGACATCATGGCCGCGCAGTTTCAATACTGGTTGCCCTTCTTTGTTAAACTTGGGCGCGCCGAATTCGTCCTTTGCGTGGCAAATATGGTATAGCTCGTGTTCTATCAGAGCACAGAACTCAAGGTCATTACATTGAGCACAATAATCAGCAGCCAGAGTGATGATGAATGTCGGCACATCGCCGAACCATTCATACATCTGTTGTTCCATTCGGGCCTTTTGCCAGCCACCGGCTCTCATTGCTACTTGCTCAGCTTGACCAAGAACAGTGCGACCCTGCTTTTCAAACGCAGAGGATGCCCACATAATTTTTATGTCAGCGTCGATTAAGTGACTGTGGTCAGGATTGTGTAGTTCGCCATCGTCACTGAGTATTTGACTGTTAACCCATTCAAGCACTTCAGTGGCTGGAACCAATTCAATGTATGGTTTGAACTCATTAACGAATGATAGTGGTGGATATGGCCGCTTCATTTGTATGTCTGAATTAGCCATAACAGAATATTCCGCTGGTTGATAAAGTCTCAGCCGCTGATTGGCCAATACCTTGACGTGTGAAAACCTCTATAAGATTCTGTCAAAGGCGCTTGTTAGCACCTTTTGCAGAGTTTTATATATAGCGCCAAATAAAAAACCGCCCAGAGGCGGCTTGATTACTTTTAGTTAAAGCTCATTAGCATCAACGAACTCATTTATAATTTCGAACCTTTCAGCGGCTTCCTCTGCTCTTGATTTGAGAAGAACACCATCCAATTTCCCATCAAACCTTGAAGTAATGTAGCTTCTTATATCATCAGGGTTTATTGAATTGGAGTTATTTGCTTTTATCACTTTATAAATAGCCTGATAGAACCGGCTTTCATCACGTGGATGTGAAGTATGCCAAGTGTCTATACCAAGCCATCCATCAAGCCCATCTAAATTCTTGCTCATTACCATTCCTTGATTGCAAATTGATTTGGAAATATCTCCTCCAATCAAGAAAAAGACAAGAACCTTAAGTTATTTATGTCTGTAATGATTGAGAGCCGTTGTGAAAGTGGCTCTCAATCTGTAAACAATTGATTTATATTCAAAGTGTGATTTAACACTTTGGGGTATCATGCCGCCAACCGGTGCTGCTCTTCAATGAGCGGAGCCTTGTGGTTTCGCTCAAACATCCTAGTTAACTCAGTCTTGCGCTTTTCGAAGTCCCAGCCCATATTGATGAATACTGTGTCAGCCCGTTGAAGCTCTGTAATGGCTCGGATTTGCTCAGCGGTCAGATAGTCCCGAATCGCCTCAGCCTTTCCGATTTCATTTTCTTTCCTGAACTTCGCTGAAGTTGCACCAAGCACGATGCGGTTTATCAGGTTGGCCTCATTGCTGAAGTGATAATGCTCAGCCTCTTTCCCTTCCGCTTCTTTGCTGACCTTGATCGCATTGGTCATCGGCCGGTATTCAACCCTAGCTAAATCGCGTTCTGCTTGAATAGCAGCTTCTCGCTTGGCCTTTTCACGGTAAGCGATAAAACTATCAACCAAGCGAACCTGACCATCCCTTGCTTTCTCACCGCCAATGAATGGCATTGCGATCAGGAAACCACGCTCAGTAAGTTCGTAGCATGGCTGCGCTCTGTTCATTTTATCTACGTATGAGGTCTCCTTGAAATCAAGGGCATCTAAATGTTCAGAATCAATCAAGGAGCGAATGTTTTGCATTACGTTATCGTGCCGGCGACCAAACTCTATTGCGATTACATCAGTGCTAACTACCGGAATGCCTTTGATGATTTTAATCAGGTGTTTCATAGCGATTACCTTTTAGAAAGATGAGCCTGTTCACCAGAATGCCGCCCGAGAGAAGGTCGCCACCTTATAGCGGCAATTCTCAGGCTCAGCTTTCTGAAAGACTCTCGTTTGAAATGCGCGGTGAATGCGCGGAGATATTGCAGGTACAAAAAAAGGCCCAGTCGTTAAACTGAGCCTTCATGTTCTTTGTTCGCAGTCTTCGCCATGTATATCTACGTTGCTTGACCACTCACGGCTTACCCGTCAGCAAGATGTGGATCACCTCTTTAGGGCTGCACAATCTGATTCGCTTAATCTTTCAGAAATTCTTCAGTGGGGAATGACATCTCACCCATCATTTAGCTCAGCGCCAGTGCCGGTAACAATTACTGTGTGATGTGGGTGAACATTTTCAGCCAGCCACTTAATTAATGGCTTGGTGGCTTCTTCAAAGCTTGCTAACTTTTTGTTGCTGTCGGTTATGTGGCACTCACCAAGGCATGGGCCTGTATCGGTAAAGCAATTCACGCAAGCGTGATCGTGAATTTTATCCTTCACACCCAACCCCGCAATCTTGCCATCACGAATTGCATCAAATAGCGCGCTGACGTTATCCCAATCTCGACCGCCGTTCGGGAAGTATTCCTGCATAGCGGCTAATGCCTCGCTCTTTACTTGTTCTGCTGTTTTCTGAGTCATGATTTATCCTGTTGAGTTACTTCAGGCACACGTTATTGATATATGCCTGCAAGCCTTCTATTTGCTTAGTGGCAATTCCGATTCGTTCGCGGAGATCGATATAATCCCGTTCAGCGGACTCAGCAAGTCTGGCGCTGGAAACATCATCCACGCTGGCGGTGCCGGCGGTTTTGGACACTGGCTTTGTACAAGTCGCGTTGAGCTGCAACCGCTTAGTGCCAGAAGCGATATCAGCACGAAGGCGCTCGTTTTCAGATTTGGCATCTGCTAGTTCCTTGGTGTATTTGATATCGATAGCGGCTACTGCTTGGCGTTGGGTTTCTATGACCTGCAGGTCTTTCTTCTGCTGATTGGCTACTGCAGTTATTTCTGCCACATCACGCTGAAGAGTAGCCACTCTCCCTTGGTAATAGGTCACGCCAAATAACAGGGCCACCGCTACTGCAATGAGTATTGCCGTTACTCGGTTCATGATAGAAACAGCGCCCTTTCTCGCTGGCGGCGTGGAAGCAAAATATCTAAGTCATTACCGGCTTTCTTCCACATCAGGAATGCATCAGCGGCCCCTTTGTAGTCACCGGAGTTAAGGCGTTTCAATACGGTAGAATTAGCGAATGCGGTCGGCCCGATGTTGAATACCAAGCTGCACAGTGCATCGTACTGATTCTGAGTGAGTGGCACTTTCACGTTAGTGGCGATGGACTTTTCAACCCAAGCTAGATCAGAACGTAGCAACTCGGATGATTTGTCTTTTGTGATGACCATACCGACAGCAACTGGCTTTCCATCAACGATGCCAGTGTGACCAACTCCAACGGTCGGAATGCCGCGAGAATCTTTGTAGCCGGTAAGTCGCTCGCCCTCTTCGCCTTTCAGCTTACTAATTCCGTTATCACTGATTTGCATCATCGCCCCCAACCTTGCGGCTAATTGCGCGAATAGCGATACCACGTAGCTTTTCGACACCAATGAAGCCAACCATCCCGCCAATGAATGGCGAGGCGCTTATTGGAATACCAACAACATCGAGAGCACTTGAAATACACAAAGAAAGAGCGCCACATAAGACGCCCTCAATCCATTTATTCTTTCGGTCAGTTCCGTCATAAATCAAACGCCCATAGCAAATTAATGCTGCCAATCCAGCGCCTGATATTTGAGGCCATGAGGCTTTTACCCCGTTAAGAATCTCTGACCAAAACCCAGGGTCTTTTTCATTCATTTTACGATCCTGCATACTCTAGCCCCTACATCTACCCCACCAAGGGCATCTATATAGTTCCGGTCGTTTTCACACAGAACTCGTAACGCCCCGATTTGTGCTCCCCAAGAATCACGCTTCCATATTTCTACTGTTGATATCAGCTCATCATCAGTTTTTGAATTAGCCAATCCATAAGCAACGACTTCCCTAGGGAATGCGTAAGCAGCAGCGTTAATACGTGAGTTAATTTCCGTTGCGATATACGAAGCTAGGATTATCGCCAGCAACCAAGGCGAAGAACTCACGAATCCCGTTTTTATAAAGTCAGGTAATTTCACAAGGATTCTCCTAGTCTTGTGTAGGGAATAGCCCAGCCGCCTTTCCACTGTGCGCTAAAGGGTGTTTGCGGTTGATTGGTGTAGGCGGTGAGCTAAATGCAAAAAGGCCACGCAATAGCGCAGCCTTGAAATAGATTTGCCACACATGACCAGCATGCAGGTATTAACGATTGCCAGCGGCTAGTGATGTGTGGGCTTTTAATTAGGATGTGGTGGCCGCCTTGGCGGGTATTGGATTTAACCGCTTCACCACATTGGTACCCTCACTGATGAGGGCACCATATCGGTAACGTCAACGAAATGGTTATTTGTGAATGCAGAAAAGCAAAAAGGCCCAGTGATTAACTGAGCCTTCTTTGTGCTTTCGGCACCGACTTAAGACAGATACGGCACCTTACCTTCTAATAGTGGCTAATTGGCTACAAGATGTCAACACGTTTATGCAACTTTCTTTATTTTAGCTACACGTTTGCGGGAGATGAATGCTTTTTGCAGCGGTTGGTACAACAACCAAACAGCAGCTTCGAGGATTTGATCTACTTCATTGCGGCAAGTACCCAATGAAGGTTTCTTCATCCGATCCCCACCTCTCGTTGACATCTTGCGGGGTTTTGCAGTCGCGAAGTAGTACGATGCAATTGATCGTTTGGAAGCCCCATGAGAGTAATAGCTAATCAGTATCCCCAAGGCTTTTGTGTCAATACGCATAACGGAATCTACGACCTGAGAAATCAACATTCCGTCATCATCATTGCACATCGGCCTTGATGGGCTTCCCTGCGGCTGTACTGTAGCCATGTACTGAGCTATAACGCTGCTCATGCGCTTTTCTAATCTCCCTGAGTAAACCCATGCCCCCCATAGTTCAAGCCAGCCATTAACCCAATCATGCTGATCCTTGGTGAGTTTTAATTGAGTTATATTCATAGCAACCTCTTCCTGCTAGTCGTCCCCACCATCAGCCGCCCGTTAACAATGGCGTGACGCTCACCCTTCGAGTCATTGGCGTATTTCTTTACCGTTGCACGTTGAGTATTTAGCTGGGCCGCTACAGTTGATTGGTTTCCATAAGCGGCAATTAGTAACTCGGGAATAGTTTTCACATCTGCTTTCATGCGGCCTCCTGAAGTTTTTTAAACTCACGTAATTTCGCTCTGTATAGCTTTCTGATGGTTTCGAGTTCTTCGCGGTTGTATCGGTGAGGGGTGTTGTTGTTTTCGAGCGCCTCAACGCGCTGAGTGCCGATTTTCTTTACAAGATTGATGCGGTACGGTGTGAGGTTTCCTGACTGGTGGGTATTACACTCACTGCATTGTTTATTTATGTTGTCCTCCACATATCGAATTTGGGATGCTTTAGCTATCGTTCTGAAATGACCTGCATGCCATTCAAATGCCTGATAAGTTCCGCAACTGATACAGGGCTCATCAACATCGCGACATTTGGTGATGTAGTCATTCACTGCACGCTGCGTCATATCCTCCCAGTGCTTCAATGGCTTCAACTTAGCCTTGCGCTCTCTCCATGCTTTTCTTTCTTCCAATGCCTTTTCAGCTGCTTTCTTTTCAGATTGCCGCTTTTGGTAAAGGTAAGCACAGTGACCACAGCAGACTATTTGGAGGGAGTTTCTAGGGGTGAACTTGGTGGGGCAGACTTTGCACTTCTTTTGCTTGGGCGGCTTATTCTTCGGCTTGCCGGTTATCATCGGCGTCCTCCTTAGCTGCTTTATCAATGCATTTCTGATGAGCGTAGGTTTCACCCTTGTTAAGCATCAGGAAGCAGAAGATACATATTGATTGGGGGAGTTCAGGCATGGCTGCTCTCCTTCATCATCAGGAATACAATCATGGCGGCGCGGAGAATTTTGTCCGGTATAACGTGGTCCACAATTATCTGGTCGCACGGCGATGAAGCTAGACACCACTCAGCATTACATCCATCCTCCAAGCTTCTGTCGAACATCAGGCTTATTTTATTTGCCATGATTATGGGCCATGCATCAGCGGGGTTGTTGCAGGGGTCGAAGATTTCCCAATTGCCTGTTTTGTTGTATAAAAGTGATGAAACACTTTGCAACTTCAAGCTAATTAGTTTTGCTACGGCATGATTAATTTCAAAATCACTCATCGCTGAATAGTCACTCATCGCGTTCTCCTTACTCTGTCGAATTTTGCTTGCAACAGCCCATGGACATAATCAAATGTCTTTATCTGGCTTGCGGGGATTTGGGGTTTAGGCTTGGTTCGGCGGGATACTTTGAAGATTGAGTTTTCCATTACTGCAACTATGCTGCTTTGCCTTTGTCGCATGGTGTCGCTCCCCATCGATTGGCCCACTCCACTTCTCGCTTGGCATCATCGCTAAACTTCACGTTATGCTCAGTGCCGAACCAGTATGCGGCCTCGATAATCTCTACCATCTCGCTCTTTCTCATCTGGCTTGTGCGATGACCAAAGCGAACATAGCCACCAGTAATGCCCGGTGCCTGTCTGCGTTCCTGCTTCTTGGTTTCTGCTACAAGGTCAGTGATTAAATCCTTCCAGTCCTCTTTGCTGTACTTCACGCCATGCCAGAAAACTTGTTCGGCAATGTCAGTAAGCAGCGGCCACATTTTGTTATTCTGTGGGAGGCTTCGCTTAGGTTCTTGGATGATGACTTCTTTGGGGGATTTGAAATCGAGCGGTGTGTTTCTGATGGCTGCTATTGCGTTTTGTCTGATGTTTTCGTTTAGAAGTAAATATTTTTGATTAACCATCAACTACTCCTTTCAGTTGCTGCCGAACAATCTGCAATGCCGTTTGAAGCCTGTACAAAGCATCTGGTGACCGGCCATCTTCATTGGGTGTAATCATCAGAAGTTGGGGCATCATGTTTACTGTGTTGGCGTAGGCGTCGCAGAGTTGGTTATATTGCTTCTTGGATAGGGTTATTTGTTTATCCATTTTCCTTCTCCCGCCACCAAATATAAAAGTGAAAGAACCAGAAACCGAAGCAAGGTATCGGCCCGTCCATCCAGTCTTTTCTATAACCGAAATAACGCAGATGTCTCGGCAAGGTGTTCCAGCAAAGTATCTCGTTACGGTTTATTCGGATGTGTGCTTTCATGGCTTCTCCGGAGCTGTGGGTAGTGGCATCCAGTGAGTTACACCATCAATCTCAGTTCCTTCCCAATAATCGGAAAACTCGTTATCGTCATAGCTAGCCACAAACATTCCCTGACCTAAGTAATTGCCTGTGTAAACTGCTACTGGCTTTCGCATGTCATTTTCTGGCATCCGGTCACTGCAGCTGATCCAACCTTCCGGTATCTCCGGAGAGTTCAACTGTGGGGCGAGATAGACAGGGATATCACCTGCACCGCCCTCAGGCCAAATATCAGCATCAGAACCGGATTGAAGATAATCCAAATGGTTTTGCTCTAAATAACCAATAGGCTCAGCCCTCTTTGCAGCTAACGCGATGTCAATTAGAGCGAAAATCTCTCCGATGCTTGGCGCGGTTTCTTTGTGACAATCAAGAAATGCATTTTTTATTTCGCCCAGTCTCTCTACAGTGAAACTATCTAATTCTTTCATGACGTCCCCCTTTCGATTATTTCAGCTCTGAATACAGCCTCATTTAATTGCTCGTCTTTTGTGAACCAGACGCAGGTTAGTTCACTGCCGCCTTGTTTTGTGTAGCCTATAACTTTTATCGTCATCACCGGGCCACCGGATTTTAAAGTTACTAATTCACCTATTTTTGGGCTACTGATACTCATGTCGCCCTCCCCTTCTCAATTTCAGCTACCAGCAAAAGCACATTTTCAGGCGTTAACTCGTCTTGCCATTTGTCTGATGTGTCACTGGATTCGCGGAACATGATTTCTTCATGAGCTACGGCTTTAAGATTGGTGATTAGTGTTTCGATTGATCTGCTCATTCACTCTCTCCTTTGATTCGAATGCCAGCAGTGCGGAGGGCCTCAGCGCACTCGTTAATGGCACGGTCATATTCATCACACTTTGGCACTCCATTGCCGTAAATTTCCGGCAACTCCACCACAAGACTCTCTCGCGACGCTTTCCACCACTTCCATGCGTCGCGGGCAGCAAGTGAGTAGTAATCAATTTCAGGATCTTCATCAGTGCCATGGTTGTACATCTTAAGCAGCATTTCAATATATGCATTGCCGGCGTGTTGCTTGCGGAATTCAGCTTCAAACTCTTCACGCGATTTAGTTATGTCCATCATGATTTCCTCGGCATGTTCAGCTTGGCGCGTAGCTCTGCGATGTGGTCGAGCGCTTTCGCATTGCTAACCGGAATGTGAAGTTTGGGAATTTGCACCACTGGCGCGGGGATCAGCTCTCCAGACTCAATGCGTTTCGACATGTCAGCCAACTCTTTGCCGCAACGCTTCCGTAAATCCTGCTCAGATAGCCCTTGCACTCGCTCTTGCGAGTAAAGCTTGGTAACCATCCAATAAGCCGCATTGCTAGCCCACGGGAACGCTTCGGCGCTGCTGAACATGTCACGGCGCTTGGCGTAGTCCATCACCATGTCGTAAAGCTCATCAGCATCAGGCAGCCCAGCGGCGCGGGTAGCACCCTGCTTGCACCATGCGATGAATTGTCCCGGCGACGGGAGGAACGGCGTAGCTTGCTGACGGGCGATCTTCATCCCTGCGTTAACTTGGTCGATGCTGGTAATGCCGTTTTCGACAAAAGCCAACACCCACTGCCGGCGTAGTTCGTTCAGGTCGCTTTGGTCTTTGATGCTGGTCATTAGCGCTGGAAATGCAGCTTTCAACTGGCGAAATAGCTCGTTGAATATCTGCGCGGCCTGCTCTGGCACCTGCTGCTTTGGCTTTTCAGTGCCATAAATCTGCTGCAATGATTGACCATCACGGTTCTGGATGACTGTGACGACATTTCTCATACCGATACCCCGTTTATCCAGTCAGTGTTATCAAAATCAATAACAGGCTTACCAGTGGTGGTGCCTGATTGCTGCTTCTTGCGCTTGATGTCCAGCTTGTCCCATTTCTCGCGGAGCGTTGACGGGCAAAGCACATTGCCACACCAGAAGCTATCCTGAGTGGCCCACTTGAAGAGCACACACATATCTCGGTGATTCCTGCCATCCCTTTCCCTCATCAGCCGGATGCTATTGGCCCAGCCAGCAAAAGACGGCTTTTTAGCGTCAGGGGCAATCATCAGCACAGCGCTAAACATCCACTCCGCTGCCCGAAGGTCATCAGCCGTTCCCCAATTTTTACCGCTTTGGATTGCAGCATCAGGACGAACTACAGGAAGCTTCTTAGGTGAGGTGTCAGGGGATTCGTTAGAATTCTCTGACGTAAAGGGTTTTATATTATTGTTATTACCTTCTTGTTCATGATGTGCGGGTTTAAGTGCGGCGTTATGTGCGGCACCACCATCCAAAGCCTCGCCGTTACTGGCTTCGCTATGTGCGGGTTTAAGTGCGGCGTTATGTGCGGGTAAATTGTCTATTTTTTCGGCATATTCAGCGTAATTTAGGATGGTGATTACCGTCCCTTTTCGCTTCTCGCCACCCGTTGAAATCATCCCTTCTTTAACGAAAAAGGAGAGCATCCTGCCCACCGCATCACGGCTTGTTGGCTTACCTTCTCTGTCGCACAGAGATAGCCCTAAATCAGCCGCTGTCGTGACCAGTTGACCGGCTTGAAGGTTCCATTGGTTGCCTTTGAAATTAACCGTGCGGGGCTTTCTTTGAGCACCCAATAACAGGTCCTCCCATAGAGTCCGCAGGAAAACATCTTTGTGCCAAGGTTTCTTCTTGATGCTTCGGTACAACGGGACATAACCAAGCTTCTGGTTCTCCATCCTGTTGCTCCTGCGCTCACGTTCGGCGCTGATATCAAATAGTTTGGCTGTACTCATGCGGCAATATCCTTGATTTGATGAGCAGCCAGTAATCCGGCGATCCATTGGATGCCTTTAGGGGTGAACTTGTTTTGAATGAAAGCGTGACCGTTTGTTAGGTTTTCGCCTGTTTTAACAGTGAAGCGATCCGCATCGATGTGTTGAGCGTAAGGCGTTAGCTTCCCAGCTAGCAAATACATAATTTCGCTATCAATCAGAAACTTACGGAAGGCGTTTTCTTTGATGTGTAGAAGCTTGCACGTTTCGCGAAAACCAAGAGATCCGGTTGCATTTACGTAGCTGTCAACGAACTGAGCTTTCGGGGCTGCAATGGCAAGTTGATTTTCTAGTTTCTGCTTTTCTTCTGCGAGGTCTGCTGCCAGTCGTAAAGCATCTGGCAAGTTTTGAGGGATTCGCGCCTGACTTTCTAGTTCCTGCCAGCGGTCTACTAGACGAGCTGTGAACTCAGGGGAAAGCTGCGCAACGACGATGTAGCTATCTCGCTTGCCAACTTGGTACACAGCCACCGATTGACCAAGGTGATTCTTAACTTCCCCCAATGGGGGGAGTTGAATTGTTCCACGAAGTGCCAGTCTTTCGATTGATTGCTTAACTTTGTCATGCCGAGACTCAACGAGATCAGCTATCTCATGACTGGTCATAGTCGGGTTTACTACCGTAGATAAACTCATGTATAGTTACCTCAGAAATTGAGCGTTATTTGAGAAGCCTCTCCTGTTCGCGCAGGGGCTTTTTGCTTTCCGGTCACCGCAATCACAGCCTGCCTTGCGATTTCCCTTATCACGCTCGTCTCCCATATCTTCTCCAGAAGAACAAACGTCACTGCCATGTCATGTACGTTTAACCGGCTGACCTTTGATTCGGCCCAGCCAGCCTCCCGCGCAAACTTGCTCTGACCCTTGATAGCCATTCGGCTTCGTAGCTCAGATTCAACTTCCATAATTCTCTTGCTGTTACTTGCACGTTCCATTGCGTACTCTTCCCTTGTTAGATGTTGTTACGTGACAAAGCTGTGAGCTTGTCACTTTTGTTGCCCCAGACTTTCCGGGGTGAGGCCAGTAGTGTTAAAGAGCGGTAGTGCTTAAGCTGCTTTAGTTGTTGGTTTTCCGTACAACAACCAAGATGGTTCACATTGAAGTGCGCTTGCGATTTCAAACAAAAAGCGAGGTCGTTTGGTTGCACCCGACTCAATTTGCTGAATTGATTGCTGCTTGATTCCGGCTTTTTCCGCCAGTTCAGCCTGCGTAAGATTCAGCTCTGAGCGCTTTTGCTTGAGGCGTTCCGATATAGTTTCCATATTGCCTCCTTGACAAAGTTTCTTGTATTTTACAGACAAGAAACCTTGTTTGTCAATTACAGCTTTTCTTGTGACTATTGGGAGGAAATTTATGAGGTGATTTATGGGTATTGCAGAAAGAGTTAAGGCTAGGCGCGATGAATTAGGTATGACGCAAAGTGAGTTGGCGCTTAAGGCAGGGACAACTCAGCAGTCTATTGTTAATTTAGAAAATGGCACAACAAAGCGCCCCAGAAATCTTCTAGAAATATCTAAGGCTTTAAATACTGATCCTGACTACTTAATGTTTGGCAAAGGTGTCGGCAATGTTTCATTTGCTGGCGTTCACACCCCTGGTGTGCGGTATCCAGTGATAAGTAAGGTACAAGCTGGTGCTTGGGCTGAGGCCGTTGAGGTTTACACGATCAGAGATATTGAATTGTGGCTTGAGTCTGATGCACACGTTCAAGGCGAGGCATTTTGGCTTGAGGTCGATGGGGATTCAATGACTGCTCCAGTTGGGCTAAGCGTACCAGAAGGAACGTTTGTTTTGTTTGATACTGGGCGCGAACCAGTTAACGGCAACCTTGTCATTGCTAAGCTAACAGATTCTAACGAAGTTACTTTTAAGAAGCTGGTTATTGATGGCGGGTTACGCTACCTGAAAGGGTTAAACCCAGCATGGCCTCTTGTGCCAATCAATGGGAATTGCAAAATCATTGGTGTTGCTGTCGAAACAAAGTTGCGGTTGGTCTAATACCATAACCCACTGCTAGCCCATAGAGGGGTGGGTTGATTTATTACCCAAAGAGACGTTCTGGTGAACGGATGATAATTTTCATGTTATGGGATAAATGGATATTTAAACAGTGGCAAAAATAGATGACTACCTGCCAACGCAGGTCGAAGTTGACAGGGTTCTTTTTTGCAAAAAATTTGTCGACTTTTCACCACTGAAGTGGCAGACAAAGCCACCTCCCAACAGACTTAAAATGCAATTAGTTCCTATGGATGAGGACGGGATCCCCATATATGGACTGAGTTTTATTTTACTCTGGAAGCCAGACCATGACTCATTCGAAAACCCCGATGAATCATATCCAAAAATGAATTTGGTAGCCCTATACCATCAAAAGAGAATCTTTGCAGTAGACACCTATCCTTTTGATAAGCACAAGAATAGCTTTAAAATTGAACATCCTGATTTTCAGGATAGCATCAATGGCCCCCATTACCATCTGTACTATGAGATGGCTGGGCACTATAGTGAGAAGATAGGTTTTCCAATAACTGAAAACATTAAACCAGATGACTTTATTGGTTATTGGAATTATTTTTGTACAAAGCTTAATGTAACCTGTAAAGGCAAAATACAACTTCCACTTGAAGATGAATCCGGACAGATGGGATTTAATTTATGATGTGCTCAACCGTTATCTCTAACTTAGGTTTCGAATGCCACCCAATAGGTAGCGGAACCTTACGAATTATTAGCCCATTCACTTATTGTGATGATGGGGAGCATGTTGGTGCCTTTGTCAGAGAGATCAATGGTAAGTATCTTGTCAGCGACCGTTGTGATGCTCTTATGAATATGGAGTCAAGAGGGATATCTTTAACCAAGAAGAGAATTGAAGATATCCGTTCACTATTACTTCGTGAGGGCGCTGAACTCAATGACCGCGGTGAAATCATTGGGTGGGCGACTGAAAATAACATTGGCTCTGTAACTTCAGGTGTAATAAGGGCTGGAATACTTGCTTCAAGCTTATCTACAGATTGGTATCAGCCTGTTCATGTGGAGAAATTTGAAAGTCAGGTGATTGAGTTCATGTATCACTCAGAAATTAAAAGCATTATCTCTTTGAGGGATTCTGTGTTAGGAATGAGTGGGCATCACATTACAGTGCCGATCACCGTGAAAACACCATCTCCAAAACTGATATTTACATCCAGCGTAAAAAGTGGAGGTAGCTGGAATAGCGCCTACTCTTTGCTTGGTAAATTAATTGACTTGAAAAATTCTGGCGATGATTTTAACAATAGGTATGTCGTTGTTGATAGTGATTCAATCGGCGAACAAATGCACCAGCTAAGCCTTTTGTTCAATGAAACAAGCCATGTGCTCCCATTCTCCAAGAGAGAGTCATGGATCCATAGGTTAGCAGCATAATAAATCCACTAACCCGGCCCCGCTGCCGGGTTTTTTGTGCCTGTAATCTTGCTATGTTATGAAGTTGTTATCATAATCAAATTGCAACACCAGATATTACTTCGCTCAACATTGATCCTTTAGCCCACATAGCCTCACGTGGGCTTTTTTATGCCTGTAATCTGACAATCTCACCACCCTACCCGCATTAAACACTACTCACTTCACACTTTTCACGCCTGTTAGCCGGTGCGATGGGTCACATCTGAATTATTTTCAAAATAAATTCACTTATAAATCAAAGAAATATTGTAATCACAACCAAATAAACAATATATCTTGTTTACAGCCATACAAGGTTTCTTGTATTCTCTATCCATCGAAACGAAACATCGATGCGGCAGACAGGAATCACTCGCCGCGCCAGTCAGGACGACAGGTTGCTCATTAACAAAGCGGGGAACGAAAGCAGAGATGCTAATCAATCCTCGTGACGGATTTCTCCCGGATAGTCTGGGAGACCAAAGTGAAGTTGGCTTTGGGATGTGGTGGAAGCGTAACGAAACGAGACGCAAGCAACGCCACCGATGAGCAGTACAAGTCTGCGCAGCCACAACGGCTTACGGATGCAAGCAAAGCTGACCATGACAGTACGAGGCTGGAAAGTTAGTCAGCCCACCACATCACCAAAGCCAATCACCGGAGGTAATCATGGTAACGATCACAGTCAAGCCAGCTAAAGAGAATTCAAAGACACGCAAGTTTAAGCGTACAGGTGAATTCTTCGCGGCTAAGGATGCCAACCGAGTGCTGGCAAGTCGCATTGAAGCAGCGTTCACAAAGCTCTCTGAGGGCTGCACGGCGAGGGTATACAAAGCAACGATGCCTGTACCGGTTCGCAGCAGTGAGCAGCCAAGCGCAGACAACATATGTCTGCCTGAAGTGGCTAAGTTTTCAGCAGGCTTCCGTAAAGTTCGTGAAGATTGCTATCACGTTATTAAGTAGGCCCACCACATAGTTAAGGGGTAAGAGAATGAGATTTGAAGAACTACCATATGAAGTACAGGTGATAGCGGCGAACACACTCTCGGATAGATTCCCTTTGTGTGGTTCGTCAAAAAGTAATGGCTTCGAACCAGCAACAGCGCTGGCCCGAGATGTTAAAGCAGCATTTACTGAGCTTTACTCTCCTGATGAAGCCTCTATTAAAAAGTCGTCCATAGCCATAGACGCCAGCGAAGCGGTTAATCAGATTAGCGAGCTTCTTGAATCACTTAAACTTAAATCCTTTGAGAGTGTCTCTGAGCATATCATCAACCTGCTTCTTAACAGAGGCAGTGGCTTGTTCGATTACATCGTCTTTAGTGATAGCGCGGCCGCAGTCGGCGCAACTGACATCAACGAAATTGTTGTCAAAATCAAAGTCGTCGGGCCGACTGACAAGCTCGCTGCCGCAATCAGGGCAGGCAACCTTCAAAGTTTTAGTGCTCATGGTAATTAAATCCCTATATTGACTGTGGAATAACCAACATATCAATTTTCCTTGACTGTGGAAAGTAGGGAAACCACGGCTGGGCGTGGCTAAAAATCCCAGCACAAATTATAGGAGGTCACTTAGGTGGCCTTTTTTATTGCCTAAATTGGCGTAACTGAGGAATGAATGATGGCGTACAAGTTAAATCAAAAAATCAAAACTCACATTGCCGATATGGCAACTCGAAATAAACATAAAGCAACCTTCGATAAAGCATTTTCAGCTTTCAAAGAAGATGCATATCAGCAGCTTTATAAGAAATATCAGAATGAATTGTTTGAGGGTGTTGACCCGATTGTTTTGAAAGCCTGCGATAAAACTGACCAAATCGATTTATACAACGACAGAATCGACGTTAGCGCTATATCAACAGCGATGCAGCTTCGCTCAGGCGAGTTAGAGCGTTTTGGTATCGGCCATAGCGTATACGGAAAAAGTTATGCATGTGACGCCAGCGACTTATCTGATAAGGCGGCGCTTAAAAAATTGATGTCCACAGTAAAAACAATAACCCAATTCAGAAGTGATTTGCTATCCGCAATGGCGCACTTCAAATCAGGCGAAAAGATGATTGCTGCACTGCCTTGGACAGATAAGTTTTATCCAGAAGAAGACAAGACTCCAACCTGCAATATCGTGCCAGTTTCTGTAATCGAAAAGGCAAATAGTCTGATGGGAATCAACCCACAGTGACCTTACCCCTGCCACTTAACCGGTGGCAGCAATAAGACCACTGAAACAAACAACGAGCTGCTTATGCGGCTTTTTTAATGTCTGAAAATCGAGGTAACAATGAACCTTACCGATTTAAACAAGATTCTCGCTGAACATAAAATATGGGTTGAGTCGTATAGAGATAAAGGATCTCGTGCCAACCTGTACGGTGCCGACCTGTACGGTGCCAACCTGAGCGGTGCCAACCTGAGCGGTGCCAACCTGTACGGTGCCAACCTGCGCAGTGCCAACCTGTACGGTGCCGACCTGTACGGTGCCAACCTGCGCAGTGCCAACCTGCCTGATCGCACTTATGTGATTATGGGTGAAAAATATTATCTGCAGATTAGTAACGGCGAGAGTGTTCGTGTTGGCTGCCAAAACCATACAGCAGACGAATGGCGCAAGTTTAGCAAGCGTGAAATTGCGGACATGGACGGCAAGACGGTGCTTAAGTTCTACCCTCGCCTGTTAGATATCATCGACTTCTATCTCGGAAAGGGTGAGCGTCCAGAATGGCTTAACGAGCCAAATGAAGAAGAAGCAGCTTAATTAGGTTCATTGATAGAGGGTAAGGCGATGGCAGAGAAAGATGGCGGTATGGCATTTCCAGTGCCTGCAACTGATTCAAATTATTTTTATGAGGGCATGTCATTACGTGACTATTTTGCAGCTAAGGCTATGCAAGGAATTTGCTCACATACAGACACATGGGGGCTTTCTGTTCCAGAGATTGCCAATAAGGCTTATTGGATAGCCAATGAAATGCTAGCAGCTCGCAGTAAATAACCCCTCCAACTAAATAGGTGAGATATGAGCTTAGATATAATTATCGAATGTAAAAAAATTGACGAGATATCAGTTACTCGTATGGGTGAAATTGAGATTGAGATAACTGGCGCTGATTTAGTTGATGCCGTGGATATTGAAACGATAGTTAAAGAATATGGCGCTAGCGAGTTACTCGATGAAATCAATGAAACCGACGTTATCTCTTGGCTTGAAAATCAAGGCTATACCGTAACAGAAACCGAATAACCATCCCCCACTAACTCCCCGCTCCCACTACTAAATAACTGACCATAGTCGGTGTTTTGCTGTGGGCCAAACACAAGGAAATGAGCATGGCAGACGAAAACACCGGCTTGGTGGTAATCGACATTAAGCCTGAATCCTACCCAACACTGTACGTCACGAACGGCCTTGATAAATACCTCAAGCAGATTCGTCGGGCAGTTAATGAAGTTCCTGATGTGTCGACTGCAAAGGGCCGAGCACGGATAGCATCACTTGCAGCCAGCGCATCACGCAGCAAGACAGCAATCGAAAAGCCGGGCCGTGAGTATCTTCGCCACCTAAAAGAGCAACCGAAAATCATTGAGGCCGAACTTCGCCGTTTTGTCATTGAATGCGATGAAATACGTGACGAAACGCGCC
>NZ_HE997644.1:0-351679 GCF_000312485.1 Yersinia massiliensis CCUG 53443
AGTCAAGGTTCTATTTGCTTTCTTTCGAACTCAAACTGATTCTTTTCTCTTCCTAACCCGGCGAAGTCTATTTCGTTGTTCCCAGTCAGTGGAGGCGCATTATAGGGAGTTCCTGACAGGCTGCAACCCCTAATTTCAAAAAACTTTTCAACTGCTCATTAATACGACAAAAATCTCATTAATGGTGAGAAATAAAGCAAAAAGGGGCGATTTCTCGCCCCTTTTGGGATTGACCATTACTGTTTGGCAGTAATATGCCCATTCTCTACATCCAGAATCACAGGTACACCTGGTATCAACTTGCCAGAAAGTATCTGTTGTGACAGCGGGTTCTCGATTTCCTGCTGGATAGCACGTTTCAATGGCCGCGCACCATACACAGGGTCGAAACCAGCTTCGCCCAAGAACTCTAATGCAGGCTGAGTAATAGTGACTTGGTAGCCACGCTCCTCCAACCGTTTATACAGCCGCTCCAGTTGGATACTGGCGATAGCCGCCAAATGTGCTCGACCTAACGGATGGAATACAACAACCTCATCAATACGGTTAATGAATTCAGGACGGAAATGATGACTGACAACGTCCATCACCATATCTTTCATTTCAGTATAATTTCTTTCACCGAAACGTTCCTGAATCAAATCTGACCCTAGGTTAGACGTCATGATGACAACCGTATTGCGGAAGTCGACTGTTCTACCCTGCCCGTCAGTCAAACGCCCATCATCCAACACCTGCAAAAGTATGTTGAAAACATCTGGATGCGCTTTTTCCACTTCATCTAACAAAATCACAGAATAAGGGCGACGACGTACTGCTTCTGTCAGATACCCACCTTCTTCATAGCCAACATAGCCTGGAGGTGCACCCACCAGCCGAGAGACAGAGTGTTTCTCCATAAACTCGGACATATCAATACGCACCATGGCATCGTCGCTGTCGAACAAGAATGTGGCCAGCGCTTTACACAGTTCAGTTTTACCTACCCCAGTCGGCCCTAAGAATAAGAAGGAACCAATTGGGCGGTTCGGATCTGACAAACCAGCACGACTACGGCGGATAGCATTGGATACTGCTTCAACCGCTTCATCCTGCCCGATGACTCGCTTATGGAGATCTTGTTCCATACGCAGCAACTTATCCCGCTCACTTTCCAACATGCGAGACACAGGAATACCGGTCCAGCGCGCCAGAACATCCGCAATCTCCACCTCAGTGACGCGATTACGCAACAGCTTCATGGTTTTCCCTTCCAGCGCAGTTGCCGCTGCAAGCTGTTTTTCCAACTCAGGAATTTTACCGTACTGAAGCTCTGACATTTGCGCCAAATCACCGACACGACGCGCCTGTTCTAATGTGATTTTGGCTTGTTCTAGCTCTGTTTTGATATTCTGGGTCCCAGTGAGTGAAGCCTTTTCTGCTTTCCACTCTTCTTCTAACTCAGAATATTCACGCTCTTTCTGCTCTAATTCCGTATTGAGCATTTCCAGACGTTTTTTACTGGCATCATCGGACTCTTTCTTCAGCGCCTGCTGCTCCAGTTTCAACTGGATAATCCGGCGTTCTAATCTGTCCAAGGATTCTGGTTTTGAATCCATCTGCATGCGGATGCTAGAACCCGCTTCATCAATAAGGTCGATAGCTTTATCCGGCAACTGACGATCCGCAATATAGCGGTGTGACAATGTTGCCGCGGCAACAATTGCTGGGTCAGTGATCTGCACATGGTGATGCAGTTCATATCGCTCTTTCAACCCACGCAAAATAGCAATCGTGTCTTCTACACTAGGTTCTGCAACGTAAACTTTCTGGAAACGCCGCTCAAGCGCCGCATCCTTTTCTATATACTGACGATATTCGTCGAGTGTTGTTGCCCCCACGCAATGCAGTTCACCGCGCGCTAACGCAGGTTTGAGCATATTACCGGCATCCATTGCCCCGTCACCTTTCCCAGCGCCGACCATGGTATGCAACTCATCAATGAACAAGATGACGCTGCCTTCTTGTTTCGATAAATCGTTCAGCACACCTTTCAAACGCTCTTCAAATTCACCACGATATTTCGCACCGGCGATCAGTGCGCCCATATCCAGGGAAAGGACACGTTTATGTTTCAAGCCTTCAGGCACTTCACCATTAACGATACGTTGCGCCAGACCTTCAACGATAGCCGTTTTACCAACACCGGGCTCACCGATGAGTACGGGGTTATTTTTGGTACGGCGCTGTAGGACTTGAATAGTACGACGAATTTCTTCATCACGCCCAATGACCGGATCGAGCTTGCCTTGCTCCGCACGCTCAGTTAGGTCGATAGTGAATTTTTTCAATGCCTGACGCTGATCTTCAGCCCCTTGGTCATCGACTTTGTCACCACCACGCATATTTTCAATTGCCTTATCTATATTATTAGTTGTTGCCCCCGCAGCCTTTAACATATCAGTTAAAGTGCCACGATCTTCCAGCACTGCCAGAACAAACAGCTCTGAAGAGATAAATTTATCTGCGCGTTTTTGCGCTAATTTGTCACAAAGGTTGAGTACTCGTACCAGCTCGTTTGATGGTTGAACATCACCGCCGGTCCCCTCAACTTGTGGAAGACGACCTAAGGCTTGCTCAATATCGCTACGTAAATTAGCAACATTAATCCCCGCCGAGGCCAGTAATGGGCGAACCGTACCCCCATCCTGATTGAGCAATGCGCTCATCAAATGTAATGGTTCAATGAATTGATTATCGCGCCCAAGCGCTAAAGACTGTGCATCGGCGAGGGCAAGCTGGAATTTACTGGTAAGACGATCCAGACGCATAACACCTCCAATATTGGTCAAAATTGCTACTGGAGATTAGATGAGGTCATACCTCAAATTTTCAAGGTTATTCTGACACTATATTTAAAGTAATTCGTTATGCGCCTGCGGATCGTCCTAATTCAGTAGGTTATATCAGCCAGACTAAACTTGCCATACGTCCAGTCATCCCATCGCGCCGATAAGAGAAAAATTGCTGTTTTTCAGTCACGGTACAGTGATCACCACCATAAATAGCATGGACACCCGCAGCCTGTAGGCGCATGCGAGCCAATGAATAGATATCCGCAAGATATTTGGAACCAGAGGGAATAAAAGCTGAAGCGGCTTGAGTATCGATATCACTAAATGCTTGTTTTACGTCTTCACCCACTTCGAACTGTTGTGGGCCAATAGCTGGGCCTAACCAGGCCATAATAGAAGCAGGTGCGGCATTAAACTGCGCAAGCGTCTGTTCAAGGACGCCAGCACATAGACCACGCCACCCCGCATGGGCAGCCGCAACTTCATCACCCTTTACAGAGCAAAATAGCACCGGCAGACAATCGGCTGTCATGACGGCACATACTTGCCCAGCGACACGGCTATAAACCGCATCAGCCTGTACATTAGGGGTAACTTCGCCGTCTAGATGCAAGACACTAGTGCCATGTACCTGCTCTAGCCACACGGGCATTTGCGGCAAGCCCGCCAGCGTAACTAAACGCTGGCGATTGGCGATGACACTTGCAGTGACATCGCCCACATGAGTGCCGAGATTTAATGAATCATAAGGCGGGGTGCTGATACCACCATGACGTGTCGTGCTACATGCCTTCACGCCTGCAGGCACCGGCCAATTGGGAAGTATCAGCTCGTTCATTACCAATCCATTTGATCTTTAAATTCCAGGGTATCGGCTTTCAGCGCGTTAATCAGCTCAACCATATCGTCTGGTAATGCAGCATGCCATTCCATTTGAATGCCACTGATTGGATGATACAAACGCAGCATGGTTGCATGCAGAGCTTGGCGATCAAAACCGCGTAAAATCGCGATAAAGTCGTCAGAAGCCCCTCTTGGCGGACGAGGGCGGCCACCGTATAGCTGATCACCGACTAGCGGATGGTTTATATGGGACATATGAACGCGAATCTGGTGCGTACGGCCCGTTTCTAAGCGCAGGCGTAAACGGGTATGGGCACGGAAATGCTCCATGATGCGATAATGGGTCGTCGCTGGCTTCCCCATTGGATGCACAGCCATATGAGTTCGTTTGGTGGAGTGACGTGAAATAGGCTCGTCAACTCGCCCGCCTGCTGTCATATTACCGATAGCCACAGCTTCATATTCACGCGTGATTTCGCGTGCTTGCAACGCTTCAACCAAACGAGTTTGCGCAGGAACTGTTTTCGCTACCACCATCAAGCCAGTCGTATCTTTATCCAGACGATGTACGATACCCGCCCGAGGGACATCAACGATTTCTGGGTAATAATAGAGCAACGCATTCAAGACAGTTCCATCCGGATTACCTGCACCAGGATGAACCACTAAACCGCGGGGTTTATTAATCACCAAAATATCGCTATCTTCATAGACAATATCCAGTGGGATTTCTTGGGGCGCCCAGCGGGCATCTTCCTCAATTTGCGCGTCAATTGCGACGAGCTCACCACCCAACACTTTTTCTTTAGGCTTGTTAATTGTTTTACCGTCGACTGTGACCTTGTTTTCCAAAATCCACTCTTTTATGCGAGATCTTGAATAATCAGGGAACAATTCGGCCAAAGCCTGATCTAACCGTTGACCGAGTTGTGATTCGGCCACCGTTGCGCTGAGTTGTACTTGTTGTGCCATATGCAGCTTCTTGTTCGTTAACGTTGGGTTTTGACGGCGATGCCGTTTAATATAATGTGCTATTGTAACTAGATCTTTGTCGGGAGCTTAACGGACAGTCTCCCGGAATAACACTTCGAGGATAATCAAAACGTCATGACGCGTATGAAATATCTGGTGGCTGCCGCCACGTTGAGCCTGGTGCTGACCGGTTGCTCCAGTAACAAGGATGTGGTTCCCGATAACCCACCTTCTGAGCTCTATGCTACCGCTCAGCAAAAACTGCAGGACGGTAACTTTAAGGGAGCCATTACGCAACTAGAAGCGTTAGATAACCGCTATCCTTTCGGGCCTTACTCCCAACAGGTTCAGCTTGATTTAATTTATGCTTATTATAAATCTGCTGATCTGCCGTTGGCTCAAGCCTCAATTGATCGCTTTATGCGCCTGAATCCCACACATCCTAACATCGATTACGTATTATATATGCGTGGTTTGACTGACATGGCTCTGGATGACAGCGCATTACAAGGCTTCTTCGGGATTGACCGTTCAGATCGCGATCCACAACATGCTAAAGCCGCATTCCGCGATTTTAACCAGTTGATTCAAAGCTATCCGAACAGTCAGTACGCAACCGATGCGCAAAAACGCTTGGTGTTCCTGAAAAATCGTCTGGCCAAGCATGAACTGGCCGTGGCGCAATATTACACTAAACGAGGCGCTTACGTCGCGGTAGTTAATCGCGTAGAGCAAATGTTGAGAGATTATCCTGATACTCAAGCAACACGTGATGCGTTGCCATTGATGGAAAATGCTTATAAGCAGCTACAGCTCAATGCTGAAGCCGACAAAGTGGCCAAGATAATTGCAGCGAACCCAGCTTGATATTATCTAGATCACAACTTATCTAAATCACAAACCATTTGAATGACTTATGATTTGGATAGTTAAAATACCAAACGGCAGCCTAGGCTGCCGTTTTCAATTTGAGCTATTGCGAGTAGAAGATAAGGGGATGGGAGACATCAAACGGATACACTGACACCATAGCCAAAACAGAAAAATAGCGTCTTTTTTATCTATATTCAGGCAATATAACTTATCGATAATGCGACATTGTAATCAATGATTCAAGCCCCTCCCCCCTATTTCTGACGCTAACTCACAGTTCCCATGACCTTTGCAAAAAGTGACAAAAAAAAGTGACCTTGATCATACATTTTAGGAAAAAGCGGGGTATGCTGAAGTTATCCAAGACGGAGTAGACAGAGAGGTAAGCCATATGACAGTCAACATTACCAGTAAGCAAATGGATATCACCCCAGCAATTCGTAAACATGTTGAAGACCGTCTCACCAAACTGGATAAATGGCAGGCCCAGTTGATAAACCCGCATATTGTACTGTCCAAAGATCCACAGGGATTTGTTGCCGATGCAACTATCAGTACACCGATGGGCCCCTTGGTTGCCAGTGCCAAGCATGATGATATGTATGCTGCAATTAACGAACTGATCACTAAACTAGAACGTCAATTAAATAAAGTTCAACACAAAGGTGAAGCTCGTCGCGCGGCAAACAGTGTTAAAGAGACTAATCTGGCGTCAGTCGATGCAGAGGAAGAAGAATCGGAACAAGAGCAATAGTCCAGCCATTCCATCTTATTTCGGATCTAACGCGCTTTCGGGCGCGTTTTTTATTGACAGCAATTCAGGCTCGCGGTTAGTTTAGAGGTAAAGTATTAACTACCCATATCAAAACAGGTCGCCAATAACGATGATCAATAAAGTGTTTTTCTTCGCATTCTTTTTTACCTTCCCCTGATTGGGAGGCGTTTCGTCGTGTGATAAAGAATGCGAAGACGAACAACAAAGCCTCCCAAAACGGGGGGCTTTTTTTATACCGATTTTGCAAATAACTTTCAGGATGATAGAAGGCAAACCCTATGAGCGATAATCCGTTACTGGTGCTACGTGAACGCATCAGCGCACTCGATTTAAAATTGCTGGCATTGCTGGCTGAACGGCGCGAATTGGCCGTAGATGTTGCTAAAGCGAAGCAACTTCATCATCGTCCGATTCGTGATAAAGAGCGTGAACGTGACTTGCTAGAGGCGCTGGTAAAGGCAGCAAAACCATATGATCTAGATGGATTCTATGTCACACGCTTGTTCCAACTGATTATTGAAGACTCTGTTTTGACTCAGCAGGCATTGTTGCAACATCAACTTAATCAAACCACACTGCATTCTGCCCGCATCGCTTTTCTTGGCCCAAAAGGCTCTTATTCCCATCTAGCGGCTCGCCAGTATGCAGCACGGCATTTCGAGCAGTTGATTGAGTGCGGTTGCCATAAATTCCAAGATATTTTTACCCACGTTGAGACTGGGCAAGCTGATTACGCTGTTTTGCCGATAGAGAACACCAGTTCCGGTTCGATTAATGACGTATATGATTTACTGCAACACACTAGCCTGTCCATCGTCGGTGAAATCACTATTCCTATTGACCACTGCGTACTGGTAGCAACCGATACCGACCTAGACAAAATCGAAACTGTTTACAGTCATCCACAACCCTTCCAGCAATGTAGCCAATTTATCAATCGCTTCCCTCATTGGAAAATTGAGTATTGCGAGAGCAGTGCAGCAGCGATGGAAAAGGTGGCACAACTGAATTCACCGACAGCGGCGGCATTGGGTAGTGAGGCTGGCGGAGCACTTTATGACTTGCAAGTACTGGAACATAATCTGGCAAATCAGCAACAAAACATCACCCGCTTCATTGTTCTTGCTCGTAAATCCATTGATGTCTCTGAGCAGATCCCAGCCAAAACCACCTTAATTATGGCCACAGGACAGCAGTCAGGTGCATTGGTTGAAGCGCTATTGGTGCTGAGGGACCATGGCATCATTATGACGAAATTGGAGTCTCGGCCAATCAATGGCAATCCGTGGGAAGAGATGTTTTATATCGATGTGCAGGCTAATTTACGTTCCGACGCCATGCAAAAAGCATTGGCTAATCTGACGCCTATGACTCGCTCACTAAAAGTATTAGGCTGCTACCCAAGCGAAAACGTCGTACCGGTTAATCCAAACTAAAACGCAATAAGTCATCCCAACATCATTGGGATGACTTATTTAGCACACCTGAAAAATAACTGATTATCGACTACTGACGGTTATCGTTCGCTTGACGTAGCAATGAACGGCTCTCGACTAAGAAGCTTTCTGCATAGTCACCAAACCAGTGTTCGACTTTTTGGAAGCTTTTGACAAAGGCTTTTTTATCGCTTTGTTCCAGCAAGGTAATTGCTTCACCAAAGCGCTTATAGTAACGCTTAATCAACGCCAAATTATCTTCTGACGACATGATAATGTCGGCATAAAGCTGCGGATCCTGCGCAAACAACCGCCCTACCATCGCCAGCTCCAAACGATAGATTGGTGAAGACAGAGCCAGCAACTGCTCTAACTGCACGTTTTCTTCTGCCAGATGCAGACCATATGCAAAGGTCGCAAAGTGGCGCAACGCCTGAATAAATGCCATGTTCTGGTCATGTTCGACGGCACTAATGCGGTGTAATCTCGCACCCCAGACCTGCAATTGCTCCAGCAACCATTGATAAGCTTGTGGATCACGACCATCGCAATAGACCACGACTTGCTTCGCCAGACTGCCAACATCAGGGCCAAACATCGGATGCAAACCCACAACAGGCCCATCATGGGCCGCCAACATGGCTTGCAGTGGCTTATTTTTCACGGAAGCCAGATCCAACAAAATACAATCTGATGGCAATTTAGGTAATCGTCTAATCACTTCTTCAGTGGTATGAATGGGCACACTGACAATCACCATCCCGGCATCTGCCAGAATGGACTCAGCCTGTGGCCAATCTTGCTGTTCCAGCGTCTTCACCTGATAGCCTGACAGATTCAGCATCCGTGCGAACAAGCGCCCCATCTGCCCTTGCCCACCAATAATGACCACAGGCCGCAAATTAGGGCATAAGGTTTTAAAACCTTTATCATTTTCGCTGGTATAAGACTCTCGCATTATCCGACGCAATACGTCTTCAATCAAATCAGGTGGTACACCTAAAGCCTCTGCTTCCTGTCGACGTGAGGTCAGCATTGCTGCCTCACGGTCTGGCACATATATAGGCAAGCCATAACGGCTCTTAACTTCACCGACTTCAGCCACCAAATGCAGGCGCTTAGCCAGCAAATCCAGCAGTGCTTTATCCACTTCATCAATTTGATCGCGCAAAGCGGTCAGTTCAGCCACCATACTTACTTTTCCTCTACAGTCCGGGCCGCCAGCGCTGAACGTAATTCCTGGTGCATGCCCCGTAACAGCGTTTCGGTGCTTTCCCAGTTAATACAAGCATCGGTCACTGAAACACCGTAGTGCATCGCAGCACGAGGTTGCTCAGAAGATTGATTACCTTCATGGATGTTACTTTCCAGCATCACACCCGTGATAGAACGATTGCCCGCTTTGATCTGCTCAACAACAGATTCAGCGACCGCAACCTGGCGGCGATAGTCTTTATTCGAATTACCATGGCTGCAATCTATCATTAAGGATGGAATGAGTCCCGCATCCTGCATCTGTTTTTCACACTGAGCGACATCTTGCGCACTGTAGTTAGGTGTTTTGCCGCCACGTAAAATGACATGTCCGTGCGGGTTGCCCTGAGTTTGCAATAGGCAAACCTGCCCTGATTGGTTAATCCCCATAAAGCGATGTGGCATAGCTGCTGCACGCATTGCATTGATTGCTGTGCCTAAGCTACCGTCAGTCCCGTTTTTAAAACCAACAGGCATGGACAAACCTGAAGCCATTTCACGGTGGGTTTGTGACTCAGTAGTACGGGCACCAATTGCAGACCAACTGAACAAGTCACCTAAGTATTGCGGGCTATTCGGGTCCAATGCCTCAGTTGCCAATGGTAGCCCCATTCCCACTAAATCAAGCAATAACCGGCGAGCGATATGTAACCCAGCTTCTACATCGAAAGAACCATCCATAGCAGGATCGTTAATTAACCCTTTCCAGCCGACTGTCGTTCTTGGTTTTTCGAAATAAACGCGCATGACGATATACAGACTATCACTCAATTCGGCAGAGAGTTTTTTCAAGCTACGCGCATAATCCAAAGCAGCATCCACATCGTGGATCGAACACGGGCCACACACGACTAATAAGCGTGGATCTTTACCCTGAACAATATCAGCAATGGTTTTGCGGGCGTTGGCAATCGCATACTGATCATCGTCGCTCAAAGGGAACTGATTTTTCAGTTCTTCCGGAGTTATCAGTATTTGTTCGGCACTGATATGGACATTATTGAGCGCATCTTTTTGCATGATCATATTCTTTACCTGTCTCTGTTTAGCGGATGCTATTTTAGCGTGTATATCGGTTTAAGGTCACCACAATACCATGACGTGTAAAGTTTTCAATCCATATGTGTAAATAAATAATTACCACTCATTTTACAGACTCTTTTAACGAGACTTTTGCGGTGAGTCGCAGTTTCTGCAGATGGTCTCATTGTCCTTTTGACACCATGATAAGATGCGGGAAATTTGTGGAGGCTGTATGTTAAGAGTCATCATCGTCGACGATGAACAACCCGCGCGTGAAGATTTACACGAAAGACTAAATGAAGAACAAGATATTGAGATCGTCGCCGAATGTAGCAACGCATTAGAAGCTATCCCAGCCATCCAGCGCTTACAGCCTGACGTCGTGTTTCTCGACATCCAAATGCCTAGAATTAATGGTTTGGAACTGGCCTCAATGTTGAATCCTGAAAGTATGCCCCACATCGTTTTCGTGACCGCTTATGATGAATATGCTATCCGCGCTTTCGAAGAGCATGCTTTTGACTATCTGCTAAAACCACTCGATCATCAACGGCTAGCAAAAACGTTGAATCGTTTGAGACGCGGCATAAGTGTAAATAATAATTTACACAAAATCACCGAGCCCATGCTTCGACATATTCCCTGCTCTGGGCATAACCGTATTTTTTTGCTGAAGATTGAAGAAGTAGAATATCTCAGCTCTGAGCTTAGTGGGGTACATGTTGTTGGGACGATACAATCAGGCTATACCCAGCTATCACTGAAAACGTTGGAAGAGAAAACCCCGTTTATCCGCTGTCATCGGCAATATATGGTCAATACCGAGCAATTGGGGGAAATTCAACTTATGGACAATGGCGCTGCCGAAGTCATTACCCGCAGCGGTAGACACATTCCTGTCAGCCGCCGCTACTTGAAATCCCTGAAGGAAAAATTAGGGATTAGCTGAATAACTTTCTACACTCAAAAAAACTCACTACACCCAAAAAAACTCAATCCTGCTTCATGAGTCTCTTAATTGATCATCACATCGGCCTGTCTAGGGAAGAAGGCTGAAATAGAGCGTCATCAATTTAGATAAGATGAATGAGTGGTGCATAAAAGTGAGAACAGAGAAAGTAAAGTCAGTAGGCGTTATCAGATAATTATTTCATTCATTAATTTAAAACAATATTAATACATTATTTTCACAACCCATCTTTATATTCTAATCCACACAATTAGTGCCACTTTAATTAATTAGAAAAGTCTGGTCTGACATAAAAATAGAGGCAGGTCGCAGATTTAATTAATTACATAACTAAACAATACTCCCTTGATATTAACCAAGTTTTAATCAATGCGATCTGTGCTCTGATAGAGAAAATGAAGTAAGAGCCTTACTCATTGCTTAAAACCAGTGAATACACAACCGAATTCTATTCATGTTGGAAGCAAGGTAATATTATGATAACACTACAATTTATAATTATAATTCTATGCTTATTAGTGGGTACACGCTATGGCGGTATGGGATTGGGGTTAATAAGCGGCATCGGCTTATTTATTCTAACCTTTATTTTCGGCCTCGAACCCGGTAAACCTCCTGTTGATGTGATGCTGACAATATTAGCTGTCATTGGCTGTGCGTCTGTATTACAAACTGCGGGTGGATTAAATGTCATGATGCAATTTGCTGAGCGATTATTACGTCGTCATCCTCAGCATATTACGCTGTTAGCTCCATTCACAACGTGGTCATTAACCTTCTTATGCGGAACAGGGCATGTTGTTTATACCATGTTCCCTATTATTTCAGATATTGCTATTAAGAAAGGTATTCGGCCAGAGCGACCAATGGCTGTAGCCTCTGTTGCGTCACAAATGGCCATTACGGCTTCTCCCGTTTCGGTCGCAGTGGTGTCATTGGTATCAATTATAGGTGCCAATCACGGTATCGGTCATGCGTATAGCATTTTGGAGATTCTGGCAGTATCAGTCCCTGCTTCATTAGTCGGTGTATTGATGGCGGCACTGTGGAGCTTACGCCGCGGTAAAGATCTGGATAAAGACCCCGATTTTCAAGAGAAAATCAAAGATCCAGAGCAACGCGCCTTTATTTACGGTTCCACAGATACACTTTTAAACCAAGTTTTTCCGAAGCAAGCTTATTGGTCTACTTGGATATTCTTCGTCGCGATTGCCATCGTGGTGATGCTAGGTGCCTTTGCTGACCTACGTCCTGCCTTTGAAGTGAAAGGTAAGATGCAAGCACTGTCGATGAATCTAGTTATTCAGATGATGATGCTGATTGCCGGTGCAGTGATTCTTATTGGTTGTAAAGTAAAACCTAGCGATATTTCTAACGGTGCAGTGTTCAAAGCCGGCATGGTTGCCATCTTCTCAGTATTCGGTGTTGCCTGGATGAGTGATACCTTCTTCCAAGCTCATATGGGAGATTTGAAGGTAGTATTGGAAGATGTGGTAAAAAGCCAACCATGGACCTACGCCATTGTTCTCTTCCTCGTTTCCAAACTCGTGAATAGCCAAGCAGCAGCGCTAGCAGCAATTGCACCAATGGGCTTGCAACTCGGTGTGGAACCTAAAATGCTGATCGCATTCTTCCCTGCCGCATACGGGTACTTTGTACTTCCAACCTACCCAAGTGATCTGGCTTGTATCGGTTTTGACCGCTCCGGTACGACTAAAATTGGTAAGTTCATTATTAACCATAGCTTTATCATTCCAGGGCTTATCGGTGTTATCTGCTCTTGTATCACCGGTTACTTGTTAGTCACGACTTTTATGTAATCTAGACTTAACGTTTTTACTGATGATGTGCAAAGAGACCAGTTAATATTCCTGGTCTCTTTATTTATATGGTAGAAAAATCCCAATCAGCAGAAGCGCTATTTTTTTGCGTCAATTTTTATAGTGTCAATACGCCCATTCAAAACTCTACATTGTACTTTTGACTAAATTTTAAGAATGAACTCGTCATTAAAACCACCTTATTATAATTAATTATTCAATCTGAAATATCTTCTGAATAAGTTGGATCACAACTGCTACAATGCGGGCCGCATCACAAACATCATTTTTTTCACCATGGACTTATTATGTTTTCTTCGCGTCATACCAGGGCGTTGCCGTTCCATATCAGCACACTCGCTTTATCTCTCGTCAGCCTTTCTGTACTTGCTGACGCTACTGTCTTCACTGCCTTAGACGATCCAGCTACAGCCAAAAAGAGCTTCGATGGGACGGTTGAGGCAGGTTATACCGCTCAGTCAGGAAATACGACTAACTCAACCCTGACCGCTAACTCAACATTAACGTGGTTCCAGCCCAATACGGCCTATAGCTTATGGGGAGCAGCACGTAACACCAGTGCGAATGATCAGCGTTCCTCAGAACGTTATCAGCTAGGTGCACGTACTCGTTATAATCTGACTGATAGCAATTATTTGTTTGGCCAAGCGAGTTGGTTAAATGATCGTTATAACGGTTTTGATTCCCGCTCTGTATTAACCACAGGTTATGGTCGCCAGATTATGACCACCCCACTGCATAACCTGCGGGTGGAATTTGGTCCGGGTGTTCGCCATGATGAATTTTACGAAGGTGGACGTGCGACTAAAGCATTGGCTTATGGCGGTGCAAACTATACTTATCAGTTAACGGATAACACGGTATTCAGTGAAGGGGTTTCAGCATTAGCGAACGAAGAAACGACGCTAAACTCAGAGACTGCGTTGAATGTCGCCATCAATAAAAGCTTCGCGCTGCGCTTAGCTTATATCGTGACCTACAACACCAAACCCCCTGCCAGTGCGCCAAAAAATACTGACACCACAACGTCTGTCACATTGGTCTACGGCCTGTAATTAGCTCAAAAAACTATATTACTCAAAACCCATATTACTCAAAATCTATTTTAGCGTGGTGTTATGCCACGCTAGTTCCCTCTCGTTTCTTCCCTATTCCCACAACTATTTTTTGCGCGAGCACACTCGCCGCTTTGTACCAAAACGTCAATAAAAAAGGGGTTAGCATATGGCTAACCCCTTTATCACTATTAACTTTTGGATGAAGCCTGAGCTATACCTTAGTTAACGCGGTTAAGACGCTCTTTGATACGAGCAGACTTACCAGTACGCTCACGCAGATAGTACAGTTTCGCTTGACGAACGGCACCACGACGTTTCACAGTAATGCTGTCGATTACTGGGGAGTGAGTTTGGAATACACGCTCAACACCTTCGCCGTTGGAAATTTTACGAACGGTGAACGCAGAATGCAGACCGCGGTTACGAATAGCGATAACCACGCCCTCGAATGCCTGCAGACGCTTTTTAGCACCTTCAACAACCCATACCTTAACTTCCACGGAATCACCCGGACGGAACGCAGGTACGTCCTGTTTCATCTGCTCTTGTTCGATTTGCTTGATAATATTGCTCATAATAAGTCTCTTACCCTAGGTAAACTGATATATCAGGAAAATTGGCACTGAGTGCAATGTTCCTTTCATAGTTCTGTTGCTCAGGGCTTATGTTCCCGTTGGAACTCAGCCAGCAACACCATTTGCTCGTCAGTCAGAGCTAGGCTTTCTAGAAGTTCAGGTCTTCTAAGCCAGGTACGGCCCAGCGACTGCTTTAAGCGCCAGCGACGAATCTCGGCATGGTTGCCCGACAGTAATACTGGCGGCACTTCCATTCCTTCTAACACCTCAGGCCGAGTGTAGTGCGGGCAATCCAGCAATCCATCAGAAAAAGAATCTTCCTCTGCTGAGGCTTGATGACCCAGAACGCCCGGAATAAATCGGGAGACTGAATCGATCAACGTCATTGCTGGTAGCTCACCACCGCTGAGAACGTAATCACCGATTGACCACTCTTCATCAATTTCGGTTTTGATTACGCGCTCATCCACTCCTTCGTACCGGCCACAAACCAGAATCATTTTCGGGTTCATCGCCAGTTCGCAAACGCCCTGTTGGTCCAGTTTGCGCCCTTGAGGTGACAGATAAATCACCTTTGCTCCCTCGCCTGCCGCTGCTTTTGCTGCATGAATGGCTTCCCTTAGCGGTTGCACCATCATCAACATTCCCGGGCCACCACCATAAGGGCGGTCATCCACGGTACGATGCCGATCGTAGGTGAAGTCACGCGGACTCCAACACTGTACGCTCAGCAGGCCATTTTTTACTGCCCGGCCAGTCACCCCGTAATCGGTTATTGCGCGGAACATCTCTGGAAATAGGCTAATAACACCGATCCACATTGTTTTGTTCCACTCATCTTTGCCGTTTAATTCGGAGGTCAAAAACCAGGATCCCAATCTACTTCAACACGTTGAGCAGTGAGATCGACATTCTTGATAACCTGCCCATGAAGAAACGGGACCAACCGCTCCTTCATACCGAATGCATCTTTCAGGTTTGCCTTCACGACCATCACATCGTTAGAACCGGTTTCCATCATATCGATGATTTTCCCCAGTTCGTAACCTGCGGTTGTTACTACCTGACAGCCCATAAGGTCTTTCCAGTAGTAATCATCCCCATCTAATGCGGGCAGTTGTTTTGAATCTACGATAATTTCGCAATTAGTCAGTAGATTCGCGGCATCACGATCATCAACACCTTTAACTTTGATGATCAGATCCTGGCTGTGGCGCTTCCAGTCTTCCAACTCGACATGCTGCCACTTACCGGCCTGCTGGATAAACCACGGCTGGTAATCGAAAATGCTTTCGGCGTTCTCGGTGGATGAAAATACTCTGAGCCAACCGCGAATGCCGTAAGTCGAACCCATTTTACCGAGTACAATCGGCTCATCGGGAACCACTGGATTGAGTTGCTTGCTCATAATAACCACCACCGCGACAGATTAAGCTGCTTTCTTAGCGTCTTTGATCAGCGCAGATACGCGATCAGAAACGGTAGCACCCAGGCCGACCCAATGTTCGATACGGTCCAGGTCTAAACGCAGAGCTTCAGCCTGACCAGATGCGATCGGGTTAAAGAAGCCTACACGTTCGATAAAACGACCGTCACGAGCATTACGGCTGTCGGTCACTACTACTTGATAGAACGGACGCTTTTTAGCGCCGCCACGAGCCAAACGAATTGTTACCATAACATCCTCTTTAGTTAATAAAACAACTGGACCCCATCGGGGAACGGGGTCCAGTTGCAATATAAAAAGCCCGAAAATTTTACTCATTTTGGCGCAAAAAGCAATCTAAAGCGTAGATTCCTGCGCGCTAGTTTTGTAATGAGTACTATTTTCTTCGTTTACCGCTGTTTTCAGCGGGAAATCTTTACTCATGTCACTCTGGTGGACCCACAGAGTGACATAACGCTTAGCGGCCTGGGAAGCCCGGTGGCATCATACCTTTCATGCCACGCATCATCTTGGCCAACCCGCCATTTTTCATTTTCTTCATCATGCGCTGCATTTCATCGAATTGCTTAAGCAGGCGGTTCACGTCCTGCACCTGCACCCCCGACCCCGTGGCAATACGGCGCTTACGTGAACCCTTGATGATTTCTGGCTTAGCGCGCTCTTTCAGCGTCATCGAATTGATGATGGCCTCCATGCGCACGGTCACTTTGTCATCCATTTGTGATTTTACGTTATCTGGCAACTGACCTGCGCCCGGCATTTTACTTAACATACTAGCCATACCGCCCATGTTACGCATTTGCTTGAGTTGGTCGAGGAAGTCATTGAGATCGAAGCCGTCGCCTTTCTTAAGCTTGGTCGCCAGTTTTTCCGCCTGAGCGCGGTCAACTTTGCTTTCAATATCTTCAATCAGGGAGATAACATCGCCCATCCCCAGAATACGGGAAGCCACGCGATCAGGGTGAAACGCCTCTAACGCTTCAGTTTTCTCACCGACGCCAAGGAATTTAATCGGCTTGCCGGTAATATGACGAATGGATAAAGCAGCACCACCACGGGCATCACCATCAACTTTGGTCAGTACCACACCAGTGAGGGGCAATGCTTCATTGAAAGCTTTTGCCGTATTGGCAGCATCTTGACCAGTCATGGCATCGACGACAAACAAGGTTTCAACCGGATTAATCGCGGCATGAACTTGTTTGATTTCGTCCATCATCGCTTCATCGACGTGTAAACGGCCGGCGGTATCGACAATCAGGACATCATAGAACTTAAGCTTCGCTTGCTGGAGAGCACGATTAACAATTTCAATCGGCTTTTCTTTTACATCAGACGGGAAGAAATCAATGTCAACCTGTTGTGCCAAGGTTTCCAACTGTTTGATCGCCGCAGGGCGATAAACGTCGGCAGACACCACGAGTACTTTCTTCTTATGCTTTTCTTTCAGTAACTTACCGAGCTTGGCCACACTGGTGGTTTTACCCGCACCTTGCAGACCCGCCATTAACACCACTGCTGGCGGTTGCGCAGCCAGATTCAGTTCGTTATTGACCTCGCCCATCGCGGCAATAAGTTCATTTTTAACTATTTTGACGAATTCCTGCCCTGGCGTAAGGCTTTTATTCACCTCGTGACCAACAGCGCGCTCTTTTACCCGGTTGATAAAATCACGAACAACCGGTAGAGCAACGTCAGCTTCCAGTAACGCCATGCGCACTTCACGTAGCGTTTCTTTAATATTTTCTTCTGTCAGCCGGCCACGGCCGCTGATATTGCGCAATGTGCGCGACAATCGATCAGTTAAGTTCTCAAACATTGGCTCATACTCAACGTGGAAACAGGCCGCTCGGGCGACACAATGGGGGGATTATAACACGAAGCTTAAACGATCTCTGCCCTCTCGTCGGAGAACGGTTGGAGCGAGACGCGCTCAACGCTATACTGACAATATTATTCACTTAGCCGATGTTCATATAACGCTATGCCCGTGTTCTCTATTTTGGCTTTGATCGCTTATTCACTCAGTTTGGGCTTGATTGTCCCAAGTCTGGTGCAAAAAAACAGTGCTTACCGTCGGTTAGCACTGATTTCTGCTGTCGTCGCGTTAGTGTGCCACGCTATTGCACTGAAGCATCAGATATTTGATGTTGGTGGTGGTCAAAACCTCACTTTATTAAATATCGGCTCCATCGTCGGGTTGATGATCTGTTCAATCATGACCATCGTCGCCTCGCAGGGGCGGGGTTGGTTCCTGCTGCCAATTGTTTATAGCTTTGCCATGATCAATCTGGCGCTCGCCAGCTTACTGCCTGGTGAGTTTATTACCCACCTCGAAACGAGCCCAACAATATTTATCCATATTGGGCTGGCACTTTTTGCTTACGCAACACTGATCATTGCTGCACTTTACGCACTGCAATTGGCTTGGCTTGATTATCAGTTAAAAAATAAGAAAGTGACCTTTAATGGCGATATGCCACCATTAATGAGTATTGAGCGTAAAATGTTCCACATTACTCAGATTGGCGTCGTGTTGCTCACTTTAACGCTATGCACTGGCTTGCTTTACATGGACGACATATTCAGCAAAGAAAACGTTCATAAAGCGGTGTTATCGATCATGGCTTGGTTTGTCTATATTGTTTTATTGTGGGGCCATTACCATGAAGGCTGGCGTGGGCGTAGGGTGATTTGGTTTAGTTTTGCAGGTGCATTCCTCCTGACACTCGCTTATTTCGGCAGCCGCCTAGTTCAGGAAATCATGGTTCCTTAATTATTATCTTAACCCGTCTTTAATGACCCTGTTTGACCGGCAGGGTCCCTATCGTAATAAAGGAACACTGTGTTGGATCATGTTTCAACTAGCACGCTGATCATTATTCTTGTCGTCATGGTCGTGGTTTCGGCATATTTTTCTGCCTCCGAAACCGGCATGATGACCCTTAATCGTTATCGTCTGCGCCACTTGTCTAAGCAAGGTAACCGCGCCGCTCGCCGAGTTGAGAAACTACTGCGCCGTCCTGACCGCTTAATTAGCTTAGTGTTGATTGGTAATAATCTGGTCAATATTCTGGCCTCAGCACTGGCAACAATTGTCGGTATCCGATTATACGGAAATGCTGGGGTTGCCATCGCGACAGGGATATTGACCTTTGTGGTACTCATTTTCGCTGAAGTGATGCCAAAGACCATTGCAGCGCTTTATCCTGAACGCGTTGCGTTCCCCAGTAGCGTTCTGCTAGCCCCTCTCCAGAAAATCATGCTGCCACTGGTATGGTTGCTCAATACCATCACTCGTGGGCTGATGCGCTTGTGTGGCATACGTGGAAATGTGCACAGCAGTGATGCGGTCAGCAAAGATGAATTACGCAGCATCGTGAATGAATCCCAATCCCAAATCTCTCGCCGTAATCAAGATATGTTGATATCCGTACTTGATCTGGAAAAAGTCACAGTGGGTGACATTATGGTTCCCCGTAATGAAGTGGTTGGTATTGATATCAATGATGACTGGAAATCAATCATGCGTCAGCTCACCCACTCTCCCCATGGGCGTATCGTGTTATATCGTCAATCGTTAGATGATGCGATTGGCATGCTGCGAGTACGAGAAGCCTACCGGCTCATGACTGAAAAGAAAGAATTCAACAAAGAAAATCTGCTGCGCGCAGCGGATGAAATTTACTTTATTCCTGAAGGGACACCGTTGAATGTGCAATTGGTGAAGTTCCAACGGAATAAAGAGAAAGTCGGCATGATTGTCGATGAGTATGGCGATATTCAAGGGCTGGTTACCGTTGAAGATATTTTGGAAGAGATTGTCGGTGACTTCACGACATCAATGTCTCCGACACTTGCCGAAGAAGTTAACCCACAAAGTGATGGTTCAGTATTAATAGATGGTAGTGCCAGCGTACGGGAACTCAATAAAGCGTTTAACTGGGCATTGCCCATCGATGCTCGCACAATCAATGGCATGATATTGGAAGCACTGGAAGAGATTCCGCAGGTTGGCACTCAAGTGCGTATTGGCCGTTATTTAATTGATGTGTTGGATGTGCAAGAAAATATGATTAAGCGTGTCAGGGTCATACCAATTGCTCATCAGGAGCATTCGGACCTATAAACCGCTCGGAGTAAACGCGCAACACGCGGTTTTATAAATATAAAAAAGACGCTTTTCAGCGTCTTTTCACTTTGTTCAACTCACGATCCAACCCACATTGACTGAAGACTAGATATGCAATTCGGTCAGTTTTTCTTTCGGCAATGCCAACTCTTCGTTGTGATTAATACGGACACCACGGTCAATAATACCTTTGGCAATTTCCTGCGCTTCTTCCAACGAGTGCATATGATAAGTCCCGCACTGATATTCATTCAGTTCAGGGATCTTCCGTTGATCGGTTACTTTCAGCACATCGGCCATCGCCGCTTTCCAAGCATCAGCGACTCGTTGCTCATCCGGCGTACCAATCAGGCTCATATAAAAACCGGTGCGGCATCCCATCGGGGAGATATCGATAATCTCAACACCGTTACCATTAAGGTGGTTACGCATGAAACCAGCGAACAGATGTTCCAGCGTATGAATCCCACGCTCTGGCATGACTTCCTTGTTTGGCACACAGAAGCGTAAATCAAATACCGTTATCTCGTCGCCATGAGGGGTTTTCATCGTCTTAGCAACACGCACTGCCGGTGCTTTCATAATGGTATGATCTACGGTAAAGCTATCCAATAATGGCATTTAGTCACCTCCTCATAAAAAAAGTAATTTTTATTCGATCTTTTTTCGCAACCAGTGAAACTTTTTTCTATCCCTCGCGTCTTAATAGGTGAAAGACGCGCATTTGTTATCATCATCCCTGTTTTACCAGAGATGTTAATTTGGCCACAGAAGTTATGTGGCCTTTTCTTTTTACTGGCCGCCGTGCAACACCAAATACTCTTCAAAGCTTAGCTTATCTTTCAGTTCCAGCTCACGTTGGCGTTGCCATGATGCTTCACCTTCTTCGACCAACTGCTCTTCTGTCAGCAATTCTAAAGGCTCACTTTGCAGCATTGTTCTATAGTGCTCAGCTAAATCAAGGCCAACACCACCAATTCCACCGTCTTTCATCGCTTGCAAAATACGTGCAGAGAATGTCAGGCTCGGGTCATCAAAGAATGCGACTAATTCGTCACAAACCTGTTGATACTGAGTGCTCTCTTTACCATCCAATACTTCTGCAACGCGACGTAAATCTGCAAACAGATCTTTGCCAACTTTTTCCAGTGGTTCACGGGTATCGTTACATCCCATACCGATCGTTTGCCCAGGCTTACGCCCTTCTAAAATGACTCGATTCCAGTTTTTGCGAGTACACAGCAACTCATCACTGCTCATTTCAGGCGCATCTGCCAGCACACACCAAATCAGGAATAGATCGAGGAAACGCGCTTGAACCGCATCCACACCAATCGGTGAGAATGGATTGATATCGAGTGAACGCACTTCGATATATTCAATACCACCACGCAATAGCGCATCAGAAGGTGACTCGTCCGCGCGAGTGACCCGCTTAGGTCGGATAGGGGCATACAGCTCATTTTCAATCTGCAATACATTGGTGTTGAGTTGTAGATGACGATCACCATCTTTCAGCCCTAGCGCTGCATACTCTTCTGAAGGTGTTTTAATCGCACGTTTCAGCGCAGCAACATAGGTATTAAGATCATTAAATGTAATCCCCAAGTTGCTTTGCGATTTATTGGTATACCCCAAATCACTCAACCGCAATGAGGTGGCGTAAGGTAGATAGCACATCCCTTTATCGTTACGTTCAAATGGCAACGCGGTTTCACGCCCTTGCAGGAATGATGAGCAAATAGCGGGTGATGCGCCAAAGAGATAAGGAATGACCCAACCAAAGCGATAGTAGTTTCGAATTAGGCGGAAATAACCCGCTGAAATTTCTTCTTTACCGCTTTTTTCATCGGTGATACCCGCCCATGCCTGCCAGAACTCCAGCGGCAAGGAAAAGTTATAATGCACACCTGAAATCGTTTGCATCAACGCACCGTACCGGTTTTTTAAACCCTCACGGTAAAGCGTTTTAAAGCGACCAATATTAGAAGAGCCATATTTAGCGAGTTCAATATCTTGCTCAGCGCCGATAAAGCAAGGCATGCTGAGTGGCCACATACGCTCATCACCCAATTTACGTGCCGTATAACGGTGTATATCACGTAAAAACGTCAGTAGATGGTCAATATCACCATCGACCGGTGTGATGAATTCCAGCAATGCCTCAGCAAAATCAGTGGTAATCCATTGATGTGTTAGTGCGGCACCCAAAGATTCTGGATGGCCCGTCGAGGCTAATTGGCCATCGGCAGTCACTCTCAATGTTTCCCGCTCGATACCGCGACGGATCCCTTTCAGGGCTTTAGGGTGCGCTTCCAACCAAGTTAGCGCGTTTGATACATCCGGGATCAAATCGACCTCCCGCTCTTGAAAACCATAACTCGCCAGCATACTGAAGCTGCATAGAGATGACTATGTACGTTTGTCATACTCTTTACTGCCACCAAGCAATTCCTTGCAACGTCACTATCGTTAACACGATATAACGCAATGCTTTTCCCAAACACAGGAAAAAAGCCACAAGACCCCAGGGCATACGCAACCAGCCTGCCAACACACACATCAAATCGCCCACTATCGGTAGCCAACTCAGCAGCAAAGCTGCTGGGCCAAAACGTTGAAGCCAGCCAAGTGCTGTGCTCATCCCACGTTGTGGCTTTAATTCCGGTAATAAACGGCCTATAACAACATTTGTTAGCCCCCCTAAAGTGTTCCCGACGGTGGCGGATAACACCAGCATCATGGCGGGTGCACTGCCCGCAGTTAATAGGGTGACTAACAGAATTTCAGAATTTCCGGGTAAGAGCGTCGCGCTGAGAAAACTACTCCCAAACAATGAAGCAATCGCTAGCGTACTACTCACAGTAGGCGCACATCAACTATTGCCATCTTCGCCCTTTTCGCTGCTTCGACGCCGAAGTCAGCATCTTCAAAGACCACACATTGTTCCGGACGTACGCCAAGCAATTGTGCGCAACGCAAGAATGTCTCAGGCTCTGGTTTATGTTGGGTAACATCATCTGCACCAACAATCACATCGAAATAGTCACGTAGCCCCAGATGCCGTAAAAGCATCTCAGCCATCGCGTGTTCGCTTCCTGTCCCCACAGCCATAGGTTTACGCCCATGATAGGCTTTAACCACGTCTATGAGCGGTAGAGGCTTCACATTATCCAAAAGCATCGTTCTTACCAGCGCAGTTTTCTCTGCCGCCAGTGCATGGGGATCCAGATCTGACTGATGGTTCGCGATAATGACACGAGCAATCTGCCAAGTAGGCGAGCCATTTAAAGCGACCATGGCTTGTTCGTCAAAATGCATCCCATAGGGTGATAACACCTGACGCCATGCCTGACGATGCGTGGACTCTGTATCCAGTATGGTGCCATCCATATCAAAAATCAGGCCATCATAATGATCGTACATCGTGACCCCACGACCAAGGAGAAAATGAAAAGCTACTTTATCGCAAACTAACTAAATTGTCGCTCACTGTATAATCACATGAATTTTATGAAGAAAAAGTCATTTTCATTGTAGGGTTACCGTATTTTTTCTAGGTAAAACAGTGAGTTTGATTGTAGGTAGCAGGATAGGAGAGTTAAAAGATTTCAAACAGTTGAGCGATGCGAAGCCCAGAAAACTCCTCACACAATAGCGTGGTTAGCATATATGGCAAAGTGTCAGTGGTGGTGAGGACAGGCAGATCGTAAAGACGCCGTCAATCCATCCCTGGAGGCTCGAGCCGTGCCATCCTTGGCACGGACGCTTTACTCTTCTGCCTGCCATCACCATTGTCGACTGAGTTATCGAATTTTGTTTAAGGCCCAGAAAGCAGAAAACCCCGCCGTAGCGAGGTTTCTTAATATGGTGCACCCAGGAAGATTCGAACTTCCGACCGCTCGGTTCGTAGCCGAGTACTCTATCCAGCTGAGCTATGGGTGCAATTAATTCTTTGACACTACCTGATGTTCATTTGACTATTTCACCATACTGCAAAATATGGTGCACCCAGGAAGATTCGAACTTCCGACCGCTCGGTTCGTAGCCGAGTACTCTATCCAGCTGAGCTATGGGTGCATAGTAAATGGCGGTGAGGGAGGGATTCGAACCCTCGATACAGCTTTTGACCGTATACTCCCTTAGCAGGGGAGCGCCTTCAGCCTCTCGGCCACCTCACCATACGCTTCTTTCGAATTGTGCCTAACTTGCTTTTGAAGAAGCTCATCGGCACTGCGTGGCGCACATATTACTTTCCCGCACTTATAAGTCAAACAATTTTTCCCAACTCACGTCCATTTGCACAATTCGCACGCAACATGACTAGTTTGACGGCTAAAAGAGTGTTTTATCAACAGACAAGATAGCGTTTGTTGAAATGCATGCGGCAGGGGTAAAAAATAAAATTATCCGTATTGCTCACTAAATGAAGCGAGAAGAGGAACGATAACGAGAAGATAAACACGAAAAGGGAATAAAGCATCAGAACGGGGAGAGTAAACAGCAGTAGCGCCTCGTGAAACACGAGACGCTGCTTCAAAATCAGTAAGTCGTCGGTTGAGACTTTTCTGCTTGGATACGCTGGTAGATTTCTTCACGGTGAACAGAAACCTCTTTCGGAGCATTTACACCAATTCGAACTTGGTTGCCTTTAACCCCTAATACAGTAACCGTAACCTCATCGCCAATCATGAGTGTTTCACCAACTCGACGAGTCAGAATAAGCATTCTTTGCTCCTTGAAAAATTAAAAGAGTCGGGTCTCTCAGTTTCCCCGCCATTATCCATCATACACCGTGAAAACGTAAGCCATCACATTCACATAAAATGTAAGTAGCTTGGTCGAGTCTTTAACTAATACCTAATGCAAGTTTAGCTGAAGCAAACAACTTTGCGTTTAACTTTGTTATCGAACTATGACAGGAAAATTGAAAAACGCCATATTCAACACAGTGATATGGCGTATTGATTTAGTCGATCATTATTTTGCTTATAAGCGAGACGCTACCCATGCCTCTACACTGGCTAATGCTGATGGCAATGCTTGCACATCAGTACCGCCTGCTTGAGCCATATCAGGGCGGCCACCGCCTTTACCACCGACCTGTTGGGCGATATCCGCGATTAACTCACCCGCTTTCACTTTACCCGTTAGGTCTTTGGTGACGCCAACAATCAGGCTGACCTTATCATCTGCTATTGTTGCCAGCACGATAATAGCCGAACCTAGCTGATTCTTAAGGTCATCAACCATAGTACGCAGCATTTTTGGCTCAACGTTATCCAACTGGCTAACCAGAAGTTTCACACCATTAACCAGTTTTGCACTGGATGACAGTGATGCACTCTCCTGAGCCGCCTGCTGATCTTTGAGTTGCTGTAGCTCGCGCTCAAGCATTTTGCTGCGGTCGAGCACCGCACGGACTTTATCGGCCAGGTTATGAGCATCACCCTTAACCAGATGAGCAACATCCTCAAGCAAGTCACTTTGCTGATGCAACAGTGCGATTGCGCCTTCCCCCGTGACAGCTTCAATACGGCGAATACCCGCTGCCGTGCCAGACTCTGACAATATGCGGAACAAGCCAATATCACCGGTACGACTGGCGTGGATACCACCACAAAGTTCAGTTGAGAAGTCACCCATGCTCAAGACTCGTACTTGATCATCATACTTCTCGCCAAACAAGGCCATCGCACCTTTTTCTTTTGCCGCATCCAGTTCCATCACTTCGGTTTGAATTGGCAAGTTACGGCGAATTTGTTCGTTAACCAAATCCTCAACCAAGCGAATTTGTTCTGGCTTCATCGCTTCAAAATGCGAGAAGTCGAAACGCAGATACTTGTCATTCACTAAAGAGCCTTTCTGCGCAACATGCTCACCGAGCGTTTTGCGTAATGCTGCATGCAGTAAATGCGTTGCTGAGTGGTTCAGACGAATACGGTTACGGCGGGTGGCATCAACCTGAGCATCAATACTGTGGTTAACCCGTAATGTACCTTGAGTTAATTTCCCCAAATGCCCAATGGCTTGACCATATTTCTGAGTGTCAGCGACGGCAAAGGTGGCGGTCGAATTTTTCAGCTCACCAGTATCACCCACCTGCCCACCAGATTCACCGTAGAATGGTGTTTGGTTCAATACGACAACCGCTTCTTCGCCTTCATGGATTTCATCGACTGACTCACCATTGCGGAACAAAGCAGTGACCGTTGCTTGCTGATTAACATGATCATAACCGGAGAATTGGCTCGCGCTATCGACACGAATCAAGCTGTTATAATCTGCGCCAAAACCACTAGACTCACGCGCGCGACGGCGCTGAGCTTCCATTGCTTGTTCAAAGCCGGCTTCATCCACTTTAAGATTACGTTCACGGCAGACATCTGCGGTTAAATCAACTGGGAAGCCATAGGTGTCATACAAGCGGAAGGCGGTTTCACCATCGAGGGTGTCACCGGTTAATTTGCTGAGCTCTTCATCCAGCAGCGTCAAACCACGTTCTAATGTCCGTGCAAACTGCTCTTCTTCGGTTTTCAGAACTTGCTCAACCATCGCCTGTTGCTGCTTTAATTCATCCGCAGCAGATCCCATTACGGCAATCAGTGGCGCAACCAATTTATAGAAGAACGTCTCTTTTGCGCCCAGCATATTGCCATGACGAATGGCACGGCGAATGATGCGGCGTAAGACATAGCCACGGTTCTCATTTGATGGGATCACACCATCGGAAATCAAGAAGGCACAAGAACGGATATGGTCTGCAATAACACGCAATGACTTGTTTGAAAGGTCGGTAGCACCAGTAACTTCAGCTACCGCAGCAATCAAATCACGGAACAGGTCAATATCGTAGTTAGAGTTAACATGCTGCAATACCGCGGCAATACGCTCAAGCCCCATGCCGGTATCAACTGACGGTTTCGGTAATGGCAACATGGTGCCATCAGACTGCCGGTTGAACTGCATGAAGACGATGTTCCAGATCTCAATGTAACGGTCGCCGTCTTCTTCTGCTGAGCCTGGAGGGCCACCCCAAATGTGATCGCCATGGTCAAAGAAAATCTCTGTACATGGGCCACAAGGGCCGGTATCACCCATTTGCCAGAAGTTATCTGAGGCAAAAGCGCCGCCTTTGTTGTCACCGATACGGATGATACGTTCGCGAGGTATTCCTACGTCGTTAGCCCAAATTTCGTGAGCTTCATCGTCAGTTTCATAAACAGTGACCCAAAGTTTCTCTTTAGGTAAATTAAACCACTGCTCACCGGTTAATAACTCCCAAGCAAAACTGATAGCGTCATGCTTGAAGTAATCACCAAAGCTGAAATTACCTAACATTTCGAAGAAAGTGTGATGACGCGCGGTGTAACCGACGTTTTCTAGGTCGTTATGCTTACCACCCGCTCGCACGCAGCGCTGAGATGTCGTCGCACGGGAATAGGCCCGTTTATCCAAACCTAGGAATACATCCTTAAACTGGTTCATCCCGGCATTGGTAAACAACAGCGTAGGGTCATTATTAGGGACCAAAGAGCTGCTTGATACAACCTGATGTCCCTTGCTATGGAAGAAATCGAGAAACGCTTGACGAATCTCAGCGGTGCTCTTGCTCATAATTGTCCCGGAAACAAGCTAAAAGAATAGTCCGTGAGTGCTATCGCATGCCGATTATGGACAACACGATGGGTAAGCTCACGAACAAAAAGTGGGAATAAGATAAATTTTCTTCGAGGGGAAGTAAAATCCCGCGTGCATTCATTCGCCAAAATCATTGTAAATCGACTGAATTTCTTCTTGGAAGAAGCCGCGATAGAGAAGATAACGCTGAACTTTGGCCTTTTCTTTCCATTCAACCGGTAAAGTTTCACTAAATTTACGTTGTGCGACTTCTTTTGCGAGGATACACCAGTCGATTTCACTGATTTCAAAAGCGGCCTGAATTTTATCTTTATCGACCCCTTTTTGCATCAATTCTGAGCGAATACGTTGTGGGCCATATCCTTTGCGACTGCGGCTATTAATATACTGGGTCGCAAATCGCGCATCGTCTAGCCAATCATGTTGGTAGCAATAGGCAATAACTTGGTCGATCACTTTTGGGTCAATTTCGTCAGTGAGTTTGGCGTTGTCACTGGTTGTGCGGTTACCCCAATTTCCTTTTGCTGAAAATGGTTGTGCCGCAAGTTTTCGTCTTAGTTCGGCTTCGCTGTGATCGCGCAAGGAGAGGAGTCTCATGGCACGATTTAGTTGGTCATTCATATACCCTTCTTACTTGAAGTGGCAGCGGTGTTAGCTACACTCATTCACCCGAATCACTGACGGGTGTCAGCTCATCGGGATTTATTCGTTTGCTGCCTTGCTGTCACTCCAATTACTTTGGGTAATACCCTTCTTGCTTGAAGTGGCAGCGGTGTTAGTAACTCTCATTTACCCGAATCACTGATGGGTGTCAGCTCATCGGGATTTATTCGTTTGCTGCCTTGCTGTCACTCCAATTACTTTGGGTAATACCCTTCTTACTTGAAGTGGCAGCTGTGTTAGTAACTCTCATTTACCCTAATCACTGACTGATTGAAATAGCGGTGGTTTGTTGTCTTGAGTGTGAATGCGGGGATGGGGAAGACTGCTTTATATCACTAGAAACTGAAATGGCCCAATCTCTGGGCCAATTATTAACGATTCAACTTACTGATGCCGTTAAACCTACGAATTAAAACTCTTCGCTGGTTTCATCCGTCTCGTCAGAAATCGTTGCGGTGGCAACAGATTGTTCACCGTTACCGCCGTTGAGCAGCAGCTCACGCAGCTTTTTATCTAACTCCGCAGCAACCGCTGGGTTTTCTTTTAGATAGTTGCTGGCATTCGCTTTACCCTGACCAATCTTGTCACCGTTATAGCTATACCATGCGCCCGCTTTCTCGATCAGTTTGTGCTTAACGCCCAAATCAACCAGCTCGCCGTTAATGTTGATGCCTTCGCCGTACAGGATCTGGAATTCAGCTTGCTTAAATGGCGCAGCAATTTTGTTCTTCACCACTTTAACGCGCGTCTCACTACCCACTACCACGTCACCGTCTTTGACGGCACCAATGCGGCGGATATCCAAACGGACAGAGGCGTAAAATTTAAGCGCGTTACCACCGGTTGTGGTTTCAGGGTTACCAAACATCACGCCGATTTTCATACGAATCTGGTTAATGAAGATCAGTAATGTATTGGCGTTCTTCAGGTTACCGGCCAATTTACGCATCGCCTGGCTCATCATGCGCGCAGCGAGGCCCATGTGAGAATCACCAATTTCGCCTTCAATTTCAGCTTTTGGCGTCAGTGCGGCCACGGAGTCAACGATGATAACGTCAACGGCACCTGAGCGGGTCAACGCATCACAGATTTCCAATGCTTGCTCGCCGGTATCTGGCTGAGAACACAACAGGTTATCGATATCGACGCCCAATTTCTTGGCATAAATAGGATCAAGTGCATGCTCTGCATCGATAAATGCACAGGTTTTGCCTTCACGCTGTGCAGCAGCGATAACCTGCAATGTCAGCGTCGTTTTACCTGAAGATTCAGGCCCGTAAATCTCAACAATACGCCCCATTGGTAGGCCACCCGCCCCCAATGCGATATCAAGAGAAAGTGAACCAGTAGAAATGGTTTCAACATCCATTGAGCGGTCTTCGCCAAGACGCATAATAGAGCCTTTGCCGAATTGTTTTTCAATTTGGCCCAGTGCTGCTGCTAACGCCTTTTGTTTATTCTCATCAATAGCCATTTTTACTCCCTCTCTGGGATGCTAGGGTTGCCCCAACCATCACCACTGAATATTGTTTTGTACAGGAAATTAACGCTAATTATACTGTACAATCATACAGTATCAAGCCTATTTTTACAGAAAATCATTAAGCAGTGTTTGTAGTGCAAAAACAGTCGCTTGCAGTCTCACGGCATCACGATCGCCAGAAAAAACCTGTTTATGCGCGACAATCTGCCCTTCACGCGTGGCAAAAGCAAACCAGACTGTGCCCACCGGTTTATCTGCGCTGCCACCCTCTGGCCCTGCAATACCACTGATCGATACCGAAAAATCGGCATTGGCAGCACTTAATGCGCCTTGCGCCATCTCTCGCACCACGGGTTCACTCACCGCACCATAATTTGCTAACGTGGTTTCATCGACGCCGAGCAAATCATGTTTTGCCGCATTGCTGTAAGTGACAAAGCCACGGTCAAAGTATGCTGAGCTGCCTGCTATATCCGTCAGCGCCTTAGCCACCCAGCCGCCGGTACAAGACTCAGCACAAGTCACGCACGCGCCACGCGCTTTCAACTTATCACCGACTGCAATACTGAGTTGACGTAGTTGTGTTTCGCTCATTGTTGCCCCCGCTGTCATTAAATCTATCGCAGCCGATAGTAGCACTTCTTTAGCCCCAAACGACAACTGCTGTCAGATATGCGAAACACTTCGCAGGAGACAAAGAAAAAAAGTACTTTTCGGGACAAAGCTTTACCTCAGGGACTCAACTGCTAGTATCGAAACAAAGGGTCTCCGTTGGCGACATCTGTGGTGCCGGTCATTTTTCCGGGCTGATGAACTTTTTCGGGATGATGAACTTTTTCGGGATGATGAACTAAGGACGTAACAGTGAAAAAAATTCTTAACGCCTTCTTCCCTCTCTATAGCGCGACCGTATTGATGTTGCTTGGTTCTGGTTTGCTGACGACGTATATCTCGCTGCGTTTGACGGCTATCCATGTCTCAGGGGCATTGATCGGAGCAATCATCGCCGCAAACTATATTGGTTTGGTGATCGGCGGCAAAGTCGGCCACTTCTTGATAGCTCGGGTGGGCCATATCCGTGCTTATGTGGCTTGTGCCGGTATTATCACTGCTGCTGTGCTGATTCACGGGTTGACCGAATATATCCCTGCATGGGTCGTTCTACGGTTGATTATTGGCCTGTGTATGATGTGCCAGTTTATGGTGCTGGAAAGCTGGCTCAACGATCAGGCGGAATCTAGTCAGCGCGGAAAAGTATTTGGTTTTTATATGGCTGCGACCTACGCCGGTATGGCATTAGGGCAGGTGGTCTTAATGCTTCAGCCTGAGTTAGGGTTGAGCACATTAATGATTATCGCGCTGTTTTTTGCCCTTTGTTTGGTCCCTGTCGCACTCACCACTCGCAGTAATGCCCAGCAGATGTCTCCTGCCCCCATGGAGTTGAGATTCTTTATTCATTCAATTCCTAAAATACTGGCGTCAACCTTAGTGGTGGGCATGATTGTCGGTTCGTTTTATGGGTTAGCTCCGGTCTACGCCAGTCTGCAATCGCTATCAACACAAGAGACTGGGCTGTTTATGGCGTTATCTATTTTTGCCGGTTTAGTGGCTCAACTGCCACTCAGTTGGCTATCAGATCGCTATAACCGGACGTTATTGATCAGAATTAACGCGTTATTATTAGCGTTAACTGCCCTCCCCTTAGCGCTGGTGCCACATATAGCGTTCCATTTCCTGCTCGTGCTGGGTTTTATCGTCAGTATGCTGCAGTTTACGCTGTATCCACTGGTCGTCGCGTTGGCGAATGACCTTATTGCACCAGAGCGGCGCGTGTCATTGGCAGCATGTTTACTGATGTCATTCGGTGTCGGTGCCAGTATCGGCCCACTTGCTGTTGGTGCCCTGATTGCGCCACTAGGGGGCAATATTCTCTACGCATTCTTTGCTCTGTGTGGTTTGGGCTTAATCGCGCTCAGCCGAACCGTGAAGCAAGATCAAGATGAGTTTGTTAACGATGCGCCACTGCCACACATGGCCATACCTGATAGCCTCGTCAGTTCGCCGCTGTCGCCCGCATTGAACCCCAGCTTTGACGAACAGATGATTCACGATGTCATGCCGCCGCTCGATCAACCTGATATCACTGACGAATCGGAAAACAATCCCGTTGCTGGGGCGAATAAAGCGCAAGACCTTGAGCCATGATAGGGCTGTAATGATCGCTATTGATGAGATGTAATGGTCTTCATTGGCGAGTGACAATTCGGTACTGCTTGTTATTTATTCGGCTTTGAATAAAAATACCGACTCAGGTATTTAGCGGGATGGAACCATGTCGAGACAAGATGAACAACGGTTATTGGTGAAAATAGCGACGCTGTATTACACCGAAGGCATGAAGCAATCTGAGATTGCCGATAGCCTGCATTTGTCTCAATCTTTCGTCTCCCGCGCGATAACTCGCTGCGTCAAAGAAGGCGTCGTGAAAATCAGCGTCATTCAGCCCGCCAACATGTTTATTGGCATCGAATCGCAGATTCAAAAACGTTACGGCATAGACCAAGCTATCGTGGTCGATGTCGCTGATGATGCCAGCCCCGCCCAGTTAAAACAGGCTATTGGCTCTGCGGCTGCCCACTACATGCAAACCAGTATTCGACCCAATGACATGGTGGGTATTTCCTCATGGAGCAGCACTATTCGGGCGATGGTCGATAATCTGCACCCCCTTAACATTAAAACCAGCGGTGTGATTCAATTGTTAGGTGGCGTAGGCCCGAACGGTAACGTGCAGGCCACCTTATTAACGCAAGCCTTAGCCAATATCTTAAATTGCCCAGCCTACTTGCTCCCCGCACAAAGCATTGAACGCTCAACCGAAGATCGCGCACGCCTTATCTCCAGCGGCGAAGTTGCTGACGTGGTTAATAAATTTGCTGAGGTTGATCTGGCATTGGTGGGGATTGGTGATTTGGAGCCATCACAATTGCTGAAAAACTCAGGCAACTATTACCATGAAGAGATGCTTAAATTACTGGCAGAACGGGGCGCAGTGGGGGATTTATGTCTGCATTATTTTGATGCCGCAGGCAATGCTGTTCTCAGTGACGAAGAAGATCCGGTGATTGGCATGTCTCTACCGCAACTACGTGCTTGCCCACGCGTCGTGGCACTCGCCGGAGGGATAGGGAAAAGCGCGGCCATTCGCGGCGCACTCACCGGTCATTATATTGATGTTTTGATTACCGATCGCGTCACGGCCGAGAGTTTGCTGTAGTCCAATCAAGAGCGCCCACACAAGAGCAGCCCACTGAATAGCCGCACCCTCCTTGGTGCGCTATCGGGTAATCCCTGCAAACTAACCTTTCAGTTTCGCACCCTTACTTACCATGCCAGTAGCAATCAATGCCCAAATACTTGCTAAAGGCTTCTTGGAGCACTTGAGCTGTCGCTGAATGATTCATTGCCACGTGGTGCTCAAAACCGTTGTTACAGATATGCGTGAGTAAACTTTCCAGTTGCGGCACTTCCACCACGGCACGGCAACCCACAGTATCCAGCTCATCACTGACAGAACGGCCCTCACCCACATAGGCCCGTACCTGTCCCGTAAAATCATCAGACGAGAGACGGAAATAGGTCAATGGACCCGATTTCATGCGGCCATGGACGGCCCCACAGGTATTCTCGCATCCCACCGTTGTCCCAATAATATCGGCCGTCCCCATGGTTGAGCTTTCCAAGCTTTCGCTGGCAAAGTTACCACAGTGGAAAAGCACGCATTTATCGCGTTCAGCGCCAAAATTGTTATTCCAGTCAGCAATAGATGCCGGTGCCAGCGAACTACTGGCTAGCGCGTACATCGACAGCGCCCCCATCACATCAACCTCACAAGCACTTGGCATCAACTGCCCCGACATCACGCTCATGATTGAGCAGACGTTGATCCCTAGATTCTGTTGTAGCGAGGTCCAACACTGCATCGCGGTCGTATCGATATCATTGGCGATAATCCATTCGCTGATGACCACGAACAGCTTCGCCATGGTGTGCAGCTTATCTTGTGGGATCGCGCGGGTGTCGCCATTGGCTTTTAATAGCGCCAATTTTTCCCCGACGCGGATATCGTCATCACTGAGGTTAGCAACGCGGAAGAACACTTCAGATAAATCGAGGGTTTCAACCGTAATCCCCAAATTCTCTAATAATTTTTCGCTGTAGCGCACCGTATTAAAGTTCGTCGGACGCGCACCGATAGCCCCAACACGCACCCGTTTCATGGCGTGAACCACACGGCACAACTGCACGAATTGCTCGACATCCTGACTGAACACTTCACTGTTCAGGCTACAAACATGCTGCTTAGTCAAGGTGAACGGAATGCCATATTGGCGCAGGTTATTACACAGAGAAATTTTACCGCAGAAACTATCACGGCGAGTTGCCAATCCCATTTTGTCTAGGGCATCTTCTTCTGCTTGTACCAAGACGGGGACTTTCAGGCCAGACAGGCGGATAGCATCAGAGACACTTTTTTCATCGCCAAAGTTAGGCAGAATCACGACCACTCCGTGGATCTCTTCACTGTGCTGGCGGAACAAATCAGCACAAACTTTAGCGTCCCGCCAGTTTTCGACGCCACCCAGCGGTGTTTGCTCTTCATTGAGCATAATGATGTTGATACCTAATCTTTCAAACAGCGCCTGTGCATCACGGCGCGCATCGGCGACCAGATAGCTTGGAAAGAAACCCCGGTTGCCGATAATCACCGCGAAAGTTAACTGACGAGGTATTGCTGACATATGCTGACTCCTAGTGTGGGTTATTTCGGCTGAAAACGCGCACGCGCGATGGCCGTTTGCCAGAGGCTATAGTTATCTTGCATCTCCGCACTTTGAGCGCGCGGTTCGATGTATTCCACTTCGCGGGGGAGCGCCGCGAGTTGCTGGCTGTCTTGCCACCAGCCAAGGGTTTTCCCGCCTAAATAAGCCGCTCCCAGCGCGGACACTTCTGCGGTGTGATTGCGTATTAATGTGCGCTGCAATAAGTCGGCTTGAAATTGCATCAGCCAGTGGTTGCTGGTAGCACCACCATCGACTCGCAGTCGCTCAAGGCGATGATTCCCTGCCCGCTCCATGGCAAAAAAGACATCCGCGATTTGATAAGCGATGGATTCTAATCCTGCGCGCGCGAGCACTGCCGGTGTCGTCGCATCGGTCAGGCCACAAAACATTCCCCGCGCTTGACTGTCCCAATAAGGTGCACCTAGCCCCGATAACGCTGGGACGAAGTAAACCCCTTGATTACCCGATTGGCTTTGCGCCATGTCGGTGAGACGAGCAAAATCGGTGATGCCCAGCATGCGTGAAACCCATGCCACACCGGAGCCGGTATGCGTGATATTGCCTTCGAGGGCATAACGTAACTCACCGTCATGCCACGCAATGGTGGTACTCAGACCATGATTCTGTGTGACGGCTTGTTTGATTGTCGTCATCAAGGAAGAACCGGTGCCATAAGTGGCTTTGATTTCACCGGCGCGGTCGCCACCTTGCCCATACAGCGCCGCATGTGAATCGCCAATTTGTGCCACAATCGGGACGCCCTGAGGTAAACCGAAAATACCGGTATTTCCGGTGTGTCCGTGAATCGCCGCCGAGGGCAACACTGCTGGCAAGCAAAGACTCGGAATACCAAATAACGCCAACAGATCAGGATCCCATTGCCCCAAATGAATATTAAACAGTTGAGTACGCGCCGCATTGGAAAAGTCGGTAGAGAAACTTTGCCCCCCCGTGAGTTGCCAAGTCAGCCAGCAATCAATGGTCCCGACGCACAATTCGCCGTGAGCCGCCCGCTCAACACCCCGTGGGATGTCAGCAAGCAGGCCGTGGATTTTGGCGGCAGGGAACAAGGGATCAATCTGCAAGCCAGTACGCTCGGCGATAATGGCCGCTTCAGGTAACTGACTTAACGCCTGACAGAACGCCTCAGAGCGGCGACATTGCCAACTCACGACCTGCGTTAATGGGATCCCCGTTTCACGTTCCCAAATCAGCACCGATTCGCGCTGATTGCTGATAGCCACACCGGCAATCCGCGCCCCCGCTAATTGACTCAGGCAGCCTTCTATTGCTTGCGCAACCGCATGCCAGATAGCCAACGGATCCTGCTCTGCCCAGCCGGGTTTGGGATGGTCCAACTGTAATGGCACCGATGATTTCGCCAGAATTTGCCCAGCCGTATCTACCGCGATGGCTTTCGCATTGGTGGTGCCTTCATCAATCGCCAGAATAATCGGCATCGACATCATTACTCTCCTCGGCAAAACCGCAGAGCACGCGCGACAATGCCTGCCGTATCAAAACCATGATAGGCACGCATATCGGCTCTATCGGCCGCTATTGCATAACTGCCATCAGGAATACCGAGTCTGACCAGCGGAATGCCACAGCCCGCTTCGGCCAGAACTTCAGCCACCAGACTCCCCACACCGCCATTGATATTGTGCTCTTCGATGGTTATCACCCGCTGGCTGTTTTGGAGGATGGCTAATAGCTGTTGAGTATCACACGGCCTAATCGAAGAAACATTGACCACCGCAGCAGAAACGTTGTTGTCCGCCAGCACTGCCGCCGCGCTTACAGCCTCATGCACTGTTGAACCCATCGCCACCAGAGCAATATCCTGTCCTTGCTGTAAAACATCAATTTGACCGGGTGTGAATTGGTAGTGTTCATCATGCAGCGATGGCAGTGCTTTACCGTCCAGACGGATGTAGACCGGCCCCTGATGCGCAATGGCGTAATCAATGATCTGGCGACATTCTTGTGGATCAGAAGGTGCATAGATTTCGATATTGCCAAAGCCGCGCAAGATAGAAATGTCATCGATACAGTGGTGAGTACTGGCCAGCGGCCCATAACTGGCCCCTGAGTTAAGGCCAAACAGTTTTACGTTGCTGTTGTTGTAGCAAACATCAATTTTGAGCTGCTCGTTGGCGCGTGAAATCAAGAATGGCGCTGCATTACAGGTCACGGCCACTTTGCCGCCCATCGATAACCCCACTGCCGTTCCCACCATCGCCTGCTCGGCAATACCCACGTTCACTAACCGGTCAGGGAAGCGAGTGATAAACGGCCCGATTTTGGCCGTCGAGGTAGAGTCAGCCACCACCGGCACCAGATCGACACCGTTATCCACCGCTTTAATAAACTGCTCCACCATCACTGAAGCCAAATGTTCTGCGTTACTCATCATTTAATTCCTCCAGTGCCAGATCAATTTCAGCACCTTTTGGCACCCGGTGGTGCCACTCCACACGCCCTTGAATAAAGGAGATACCTGCACCTTTTTCGGTGTTAGCAATCACCACATTGGGTTTACCGTTTTGTTGTAGCCCTTCCAGCGTGTCCACCACTGATTGCATGTCATTGCCCTGACATTCAGTGACTTGTAGGCCAAATGCCTGCCACTTATCTGCCAGCGGATCGGTGTTCATGATTGATTTTGTGGTGCCCGCAAGCTGGAGTTTGTTTTTATCGTTAATGATTATCAGGTTATCTAACTGGTAGTGAGCAGCGACTAACGCGGCCTCCCAGTTGCTCCCTTCGGCCAATTCGCCATCACCGGTCAGGACAAAGACCCGGCGTTTGCTATTGGCACGCTTGGCCGCCAGCGCAATCCCCACCGCAACTGGCAAACCATGACCCAATGCACCGGTATTAAGCTCAATGCCCGGCGTTTTGTGTTTGACCGGATGACCCGGCAGATGAGAGTTGGCGTGTTGATAAGTCGCCAACCATTCTTCAGGGAAATAGCCTGCTTCAGCCAGACAGCAGTAATAGCCGCCCACCGCGTGGCCTTTAGATTGCACATAGATATCGCGCTCAGGATCGGCAAGACGATCAGGGGCGCAATTGAGGAGGCGAAAATAGAGTGCGGTCAGAATCTCTACCTGCGAAAGATCAGCACCGGTATGCCCCCCTGCGGGGCTGTTCGCATTAAGCAGGACGATCCGGCGACGGATAGCGCGCGCCTTTCTCACCAGCTCATCGACTGACAGTGAATACGGATTCATGACATTACCTCTCTTTAATTTTCATCCGACAATGAATTTTTACTCATTACCGAATATTTATTCCTGATGGCACTAAAAAATAGCTTTCATCAAGCCTGTCCGGAAACGCCCTCCGGCATGACATCTTCAGTGTTCTGTGGCCTTACAGGTCACGGCATCACCCGTCTGCCCGTTATGCGTTCTACTTTTTGTTCATTGCTGCTATTTGTTCATTGCTGCTATTTGTTCATTTCTGGCTGTTCGTACACTTTCTGCTGCTGTGCTTTTTCGTTATGGCTGCCGATGTGTGACCCGCCTATTCACTTTTTAGCTGCTCCCCCTTACCCACGGGCGGCACTGCGGTTGATTTTTGTGAGACGATCGCCGCTTTGTGCTGCATGCGGTTTTGCATTTGGTCGATGATGACCGCCACAATGATGACGATACCTTTGATGACCATTTGCCAGAATTCACTGACGCCCATCATGACCAGACCGTCAGCCAAGATACCGATAACAAATGCGCCAATCAGCGTGCCGAGAATGGTGCCACGGCCCCCTGCGAGTGAGGTCCCACCGAGAACAACGGCGGCGATGGCGTTCATTTCAAAGCCACTGCCATTGGCGGGATGGCTCGCCACCAGTTGCGCAGAAACGATGATTCCGGCGATAGCAGCACAAAAACCAGAGATGGTGTAAACCCAGACTTTGACCTGCCGAACTTTGACGCCAGAAAGCTCTGCGGCGCGTTCGTTATCACCAATGGCATAAACGTGGCGGCCAAAAGGCAGGCGGCGTGCCACATAAGCAATCACCAGTGCCAACACGAACATGATCCAGATGGCAATGGGCAACCCCAGCAACGTGCCTGAACCCAGCCAGTCAAATCCCGTATTTCCCAGTTGCGGATTCCCTTGTAAACCGGGGAAGGTTTCGCCACCGGAAATCAACATCGCCGCGCCGCGTACCACGTACATGGTGCCGAGGGTGCAGATAAACGGGGCAACGTTATAGCGCGTGATGATCCAGCCATTGACCGCGCCAATCAGCGCGCCGATAACCAAAACAACCGGTACCACGACCCAAACACTGGGGAAGATGGCAATGCCAAACATCGGTAATACAATGCCTTGGGTGATCATCCAGCCAGCAATCATGCCGCATAGCCCCAAGGTCGCACCGATAGACAGATCGATGCCGGCGGTGATAATGACAAAGGTGATGCCCAACGCGAGGAAGGCATTAATCGCAATATGCTTCACCATGATGATCAAACTACCGGTTGCCAAGAAGCCGGGCACCATCACCGAGAAGAAACCAAGAATCAGGAACAGGGCAATAAAGGTGCGCATCTTAAGCAGAAGCAGCAGCATATTTTCCCGTGACCACGACGCTCCACCGGGCTGGTGACTCGCCAACGCATTACCAGTTGTTGCTTTCATCATTCAAACCCTTGTGCGCTTGCCGTAACCAATGCCGATTCATTCGCTAACTGACGAGAGACATTTGCCGTCAGTTTGCCGTTCGACATCACCAAAATGCGGTCAGATACCGCCATGATTTCTTTCAGATCTGAGGTGGAAAAGAGAATGCCAATCCCCTGCTCAGAGAGTTTCACCATCATTTCAAACACATCGGCTTTCGCACCAACATCAATCCCTCGCGTCGGCTCATCCAGCAGCAAGATATTGGGGCTGGTGAGTAACGAACGGCCAATCACCACTTTCTGTTGATTGCCGCCACTGAGTGCCTGAATCTCCACCTCCGGCGAAGAGACTTTGATTGAGAGGTCACCGATCACCGTCGCCACCACTTGCGATTCACTTTCCTGCCAGATCGCGAAGCGGTTCTTTAACCGACGCCACAAGCTGGAAATAGTGAGGTTATTCGCCACCGAAGAAACGGGGAAAATCCCGGTTTTTTTGCGGTCTTCTGGCACCAAACTCATGCCCAAGCGAATACGCTCTGCGGTGGAGGTTTTGCCATTAATCGCCGTCCCATTGAGCCGGATCGTGCCGAGATAGTTCTGCTGAGTACCGAGCAAGCATTCAAATAATTCCGTGCGCCCCGCCCCCATCAGACCGTAAATACCGACAATCTCCCCCGCCCGCACTTGCAGTGAAACTTGATTCACCACCGTGTTACCGGACTCATTGATCAATGTGACGTTATCTACTTCCATCATGGGTGCGCCAAAAGTCCGGTCTGGATGAAGGAAGCTCGATATCGGATCGCTACCTAACATTTCGCGCACAATCCACGGCACATCGATGTCTTTGACGGCTGCTTCAGCCTGAAAACGACCATCACGTAAGATGGTGATGTAGTCGCCGATCGCCATTAACTCTTCCAGTCGATGCGAAATGTAGACGATGGAAACCCCTTGCCGAGTCAGTTCACGGATCACCCGAAACAGAATATCGACTTCGGTTTTACTCAACGCAGAGGTCGGTTCATCCAGAATCAAAATATCCGCTTGCTCTGCCAGCGCCTTGGCAATCTCAATCAATTGCTGCTGGCCCACCTTCAGGTTGGACACCATCTCTTTCGGGGAAATGGCCTGATCCAAACGCACCATCAATTGTTCGGCGATCAACTCCTGCGCAGCCTGATTAATCGGTTTAAGCCCTTGCTGGATCTCGCGCCCTAGAAAGATGTTTTCTGCGACGTTCAGGTTTTCCGATAAATTTAATTCCTGATGCACCATACCGATACCCAGTGCTGCCGCCTCGCGGGTATTGGCAATCGTCACTAATTGCCCGTTCAGGTAGATTTGCCCAGAAGTCTGTTGCTGCACCCCTGCGAGGATCTTCATAAGCGTCGATTTGCCGGCACCATTCTCACCGATGATGACATTCACTTTGCCGCGATAAACGTTGTAACTCACGGAATCGAGTGCCAATGTGCCGGGAAAACGCATCGAAATGTCCTCAGCACGCATGACGATGTCAGGTCTGTGGTCCATTAGGGGTTCTCCTTATTCAAACTGAGCGGCACCGCATTGCTCAGGCCGGTAGGGGTTAATGTTACCGCCGCCAAGACCTCAACTTGCTGGCCCACCCAACTGCCATCTGGTTTTGGCACATCCTGCAAAGCGCGCTTACTGAGCGCCTTGGAAAGCTGCGCGTACTGCACTTGATTTTTAAAATCTTCGAAGCGGATAAAGGTGGAGGCATCGCGGATAGCATTGCCTTTGACGATTGGCCCCAATTGCAGCGCTTGTTCATCGCCTTCAACCGCGATTTTAATCGTTCCTTCCCGCCCTTCTGTGTCTACCGCCATCACTTTCCCGCTGAAGCGAACAAAATGACTTTGGCTATTTTTCCCTGTTGCTGGCTGGCTTTGTTGCTTCACTTGTTGCCAACTGAGCGCATTGCTGTTGGCAAACGGCATGACTTTGCTGACCCAAATAGTGGAGGCGACTTTGTCTGAGGGCTGGTTGTAGTCACTGACGACGGCATTGGGATCAACCGGCAAGATAGGTTTGCCGTTTTCATCCAAATCCACCACAGTACAAGCCACCAGCGCGGCACTAATCACCAACAAACCGCCTGCTTTCGATAGGGTACTGAACCACATACTGCCTCCTGTCAGGAGGGGCTGTGACGCCCCTCATAGCCTTTACATCGCGCGTTTAGTCAACCCGATCAGAGGATTACTCTTTCAGCGCAAAGACATTCAGGTTCTTGGCATTGTTTTCATCAATCAATACGCAGTCCATCAGTTGTTTTTCTTCCTGACCCGTTGAACCGGTTTTCAGGTATTTATCCGCCTGAACCACCGCCATCTGGGCTTGTGCCCAACCTGGTTGAAGTACCGTCGCTTTGATGTTGCCCTTGTTGATGATGGAGTCACGGACATAATCGCTGCCGTCAAAACCGACCACGATGACATCATTACGGCCCGCAGCTTTTAATGCGGCTTCAGCGCCTAATGCCATGGTGTCGTTGCCGGAAATGACCCCAGTAATATCTGGGTTAGCCTGCAAAATGGACTCCATACGGTTGAAGGCTTCCGTTTGGCTCCAGTTTGCTGTCTGTTGGGCGACCATTTTCATGTCGCTATGTTCGTCAATCACATCGTGATAACCCTGCGAGCGAACATGGGCGTTGGTATCAGATTCACGACCCAGCAATTCAACATATTTGCCTTTGCCGCCCATCAAGGTGACAAATTTCTCTGCGCCCAATTGCGCGCCTTGATAGTTGTTGGACACGATCTGTGAAACCGCAATCCCTGTTTCATTGATCTCGCGATCAATCAGGAAAGTCGGAATCCCTGCTGCCTTCGCTTTTTTCAATGGCCCGATGGTGGCATCAGATCCCGCGTTATCGAGAATGATGGCCTTCGCTTTGCGCGCGATAGCCGTTTCCAACAATTGGTTCTGTTTGTTCACATCGTCATCATGAGAAGCCACCAGTACGGTGTATCCCAGCTCTGTCGCTTTGGCTTTGGCACCTTCCGCTTCAGCTTTAAAGAAAGGGTTATCGTGTGAGGGGGTGATGATGGCGATCAGACCGTTGCTGGCGGCACCAGCAACACCCGCCATTGAGATCAATGCTGCGGTAAGACAGGATTTCAGTAGGGTATTTTTCATTATTTTTCTCCGCATTGAATATATATTCACTATTAAATTTATATTCAATCTAATAATACAAACCCCGCTCTGCTTGTCCAATCTGAGAGCAAGGAAAGTAGAAGCCGGTCACAAATTGGTCAACTATGAGTGGGGAAGTCTAAGAAAAACGAGAATAGAGGATGGGCAGCATGGGGGAGTTTGAGATGGAAAAAACGCTTAGCTGGCTCAGACTGCTGACCAATGCCAATGAGGATCTTGACCAGTGAGGACAAGTGGAAGAGTAAAGCGTCCGCGCCAAGGATGGCGCGGCTCGAGCCTCCAGGGACGGATTCACGGCGTCTTTACGATCCGCTTGTTCTCTCCGCTGCTGGCACTAGGTCAATCACCGTCGAATAAAGCAATAAGATGATTTTAAAGAATAAAGAAAGCACTACCGATATAACTCAACCACCGTTGGCGTGACCTGCAACTGATGCTGCCAATGCGTCAGCGTCAACGTCGTCAATGCTGCCAGCCCTTGATAAAACGGGTGGTTGGCATCGGCTTGCAATAAAGCCAAATAACGATACCCCCAAGGGAGCAAGTGATCAGCCAGTAAAACGGGCAAATCTGCGGGCTGATGCTCGGCCAGCCAAGCGGCCATCATCAACAATAAGCCGATATGATCCTCTGGTTCTTGCTGCGCCAAAGTCACCTCCACTTGCTGCTGCGCCATCCAATCGCGCAGTTTTACCGTGGAATCACCAAACAGCACATTTTCTTTATCCAGATAGACCGACCCCCAAGGTGGCGCGGGCAGTGCATAGGGGCCGATAAACAAACGCTGCCATGCTGCTTCTAATGTCTCTTCTGGCAGGAGTTGCGCTAAACGCGCCGCAATAGGCATCAGTTCGGTTTCGAGGCCATAGGGCCACTCGCTCACCCATGCTCCCGCTTGTAACTGCGCTACAATCTCGCTGCATGCTGGGCTATCGGGTTCACAATAGAACAGCGCACCCAGTACCCGCCCCGTCAGCGCAATCTGTTGGTAATTGAAATCCGTTCCCATGACTCACGACCACCTTGAATGAAATGATTGATAAACATGCCCTATTCAGCCCATCACCAGTAAAACCATTCTGGGCGCACAGCATGCAACCCAGAATGGAAAATATTCCCCCAGTGAGTACTTACCCACCTACGGCCAAACCGACCGTCATATGTAGCCCATAAAACACACCACGACCAATCAGCTCACCGGCTATCATCAACAGCACGGCAAAGACCATACCGAGAGTCATTGGCGCGCGCCCTCTGATCAGCGGACAAATCCAGCACCCGAGCCCCAAGACCAACAACACCAATCGCCAAACCATCAGCGTTCCGTACAGGGGGATCAGCTCACTTGCCTGCTGGACTGAGCTGTAAATCAACGGCAAACTTGCTGCCTGCATGATGACACTGGCAATACTGATAATCACCGCCAATACACTGATCAGCGGCAGTTGCTGCATCATGTAGCCATGAATCCCCGACCATTGCAGCAGTAAATACCCCAACATCGGCCCAATAATCAGCGTGGTTAATGCGAAGCCCAGCGGCGTATAGAGATTGTCCCAAGTTGGCACCGTATCTATGGAATAGACACGACACATGGCATAAACAAATACCACGCCCAAGATCATCGCGATCACCAGCCATATCTTGCCGAGCACGACGGGCATTTTACCAAATACCGCCAACAACCAGTAAATCCCCGCCATGGCGAAAAAGGCTGACCCCGCAGCGATCTCATTGCTGAGTGCCGATTCCCCCACTTGATTCAGTGAGTTGAACGCGCGCATCGGGGAGCCTAAATGCAGCGTCGAGGCAATAAAGGCCAGCGCCATCAGCACCCACAACACGAACATACTGCGATGTAATCGCTGTTGTTGCCCGCGATTCAAATCCCCCAATATCAATGCCAAGCCGAGAACAATAAAGCCCCCCACTACGCACTGCCCCAAAACGGTAAAGACCATCAGTGGCCACTCATGCCATCCCATACCCATGTTATACCTCCTCCGGATTGGCTAAATGACCGGTGGTATCACGCACCGGGCGGCTATTGGCATTCGGTTTCACGACGATATTTGGCAGCGTAAAATGGGCGGCAGGCAGTGGTGCAATTTCAGCCAACTCGCCATATTTTTCTCGCAGCTCATCAATCGGGGCCATATCCAGCGCTCGCAGTGGGCATGAATCGACACAAATAGGCTTCTTACCGGCGGCGACACGCTCGTAGCAGCCGTCACACTTGGTCATATGCCCTTTTGTTTCGTCATACTGCGGTGCACCATATGGACAGGCCATATGACAGTATCGGCAGCCAATGCAAATATCTTCACTCACCACCACAAATCCATCGTCCCGTTTATGCATGGCACCACTGGGGCAGACTTTGGTGCAGGCCGGATCACTACAGTGATTGCAAGCAATTGAGAGGTAGTAAGCGAACACATTTTGATGCCATGTGCCGTTATCCTGTTGCCAGTCACCGCCGGCATATTCGTAGATACGCCGGAAACTGACATCGGTAGATAAGTTTTTGAAATCCTTGCACGCCAGCTCGCAAGTTTTGCACCCTGTACAACGGCTGGAGTCGATGTAAAAACCATATTGCGTCATCAGTTAGCTCCTTATGCCTTGGTAACTTGAACGAGGTTGGTGTGGGATGGATTCCCTTTCGCCAACGGAGAAGGACGCTGCGTGGTCAGGACGTTAATGCTGCCCGCCCGATCAATGCGCTTCTCATCGGGGCTGTACCACGCCCCCTCACCCAGCGCGACAACCCCTGGCATCATGCGGGGCGTCACTTTGGCGTTAATCTGCACTTCACCACGCCCATTGAAGATGCGCACGATATCGCCGTTTTTGATCTCACGTTCTCTCGCATCTATCGGGTTAATCCACATTTCTTGCCGGCAGGATGCTTTTAGCACGTCAACATTGCCGTAAGTAGAATGGGTTCTGGCTTTGTAATGGAAGCCGGTGAGCTGTAATGGATATTGCTGATTAAGGGGATCGTCAAAGCTCTCAAAACCGGCGGCATACACTGGCAGCGGATCGATAACGTCGTCTGGAGGCAATTCCCAAGTCGCGGCAATTTGCGCCAACGCAGCGGAATAAATCTCGATTTTACCCGACGGGGTTGTTAACGGATTGGCGATAGGATCGGCGCGGAAGGCTTGATAGGCCACATGGTGCCCTGCCGGATCGCGTTTTTTGAAAATACCTTGTTCGCGGAATGCTTCGAAAGAGGGCAACTCAGGAATGGCTTGCTGCGACTGCTGATAGAGATGACGCAACCAGCCTTCTTGCGTGCGCCCTTCGGTGAACTGTTGCTCAACCCCCATGCGTTTCGCCAGCTCAGAGGTCATTTCATAAATGTTTTTACATTCAAAGCGTGGCGCGATCACCTGATCGGCAAAAATGACATACGCCATATTGCCGCTAGAGGCATCAAGGCAAAAATCCATCTGCTCTGAAGCGGTACAATCGGGCAAAATGATATCGGCGTATTTGGCCGATGACGTCATATGATTATCAATAACCACAATCATTTCGCATTTCTTATCGTCTTGCAGAATGTCATGGGTACGATTGATTTCAGCATGCTGATTAATCAGGCAGTTACTGGCGTAGTTCCAGATAAACTTGATCGGCACATCCAGCTTATCTTTCCCCTGCACGCCATCACGTAGCGCCGTCATTTCTGGGCCACGTTCGATAGCATCCGTCCACAAGAACATGGAAATGCTGGTTTTGATGGGGTTTTCTAATGTTGGCATGCGGACAAACGGCAAACCATAAGAGCCTTCACGGGCACCGGAGTTGCCGCCATTAATCCCTACGTTACCGGTTAAGATAGCCAACATCGCAATGGCACGGCTGGTATTTTCACCGTTAGAATGGCGCTGTGGCCCCCATCCCTGCGCGATATAAGCCGGTTTGACCGAACCGATTTCCCGCGCCAACTGAATGATTTTTGCCGCTGGAATACCGGTAATACTGGCTGCCCACTGCGGGGTCTTGGCCGTTTTATCGGCACCTTGCCCCAAGATATAAGCTTTGTAATGGCTATTGGCCGGCACACCTTCCGGTAACGTTTTCTCGTCATAGCCCACGCAGTAAGTGTCGAGGAAGGGTTGATCCACCAAGTTTTCACTGATCAACACATGGGCGAGAGCCGAGGCAAGCGCAGCATCGGTACCGGGCCGCAATGGGATCCACTCATCTTCACGGCCTGCGGCGGTATCGGTATAACGGGGATCAATCACAATCATCTTGGCGTTGGATTTTTCCCGCGCCTGTTCAAGATAATAAGTGACCCCACCGCCACTCATACGCGTCTCGCCGGGGTTGTTACCGAACAACACCACCAGCTTGCTGTTTTCAATGTCGGACGGGCTATTACCGTCCGCCCAACCGCCATAGGTGTAATTCAGACCGGCGGCAATCTGCGCGGTACTGTAATCACCATAGTGATTCAGATAACCACCGCAACAGTTCATCAACCGTGCAATTAACGTTGAACCCGGTGGCCAAGAACGGGTCATGGTGCCGCCCAAGGTCCCCGTGCCATAGTTCAGATAGATAGCCTCGTTACCATACTCTTTGATGATGTGCTGCATGCTGGCGGCTAGCGTGTCGTAAGCCTCTTCCCACGAAATTCGTTTGAACTTGCCCTCGCCACGCGCACCAATGCGTTTCATCGGGTATTTCAATCGGTCGGGATTATAGACTCGGCGGCGCATAGAACGCCCACGCAAACAGGCGCGCACCTGATGCAATCCGTCGAAATCATCATCGCCGGTATTATCGGTTTCGACGTATTTTATTTCGCCATCAACCACATGCATGCGCAGCGGACAACGGCTACCACAGTTGACGGTACAAGCACTCCAGATCACTTTGCCATCGTTGGCATTGTTTGGATTAATGGCGGATTGAACAGCCTGCGCGGTGCGGCTAAAGGGGAGCGAAAACGCCCCCGTTGCCATGGCAAGGCCGCCGACCAGTGTTGTTTGGACCAGTTTTCGGCGAGTGACTTCTGCCGTTAACAGCCGGGATTCGTTGGTCTCATTCATAATGATTCCCACTTGGTTGCATTCCAGAAAAGGCGCTTCCCCGTCAGGGGTAAACACCGATTAATTCAAAAAAATGAGTAATTCAGCGGGAGGGGGAGCATCTTCGCCAGAGTGCCACTAGAGCAGTTGTTATATTTAGGATTTATGAACAATACCACCCGCTCATTCGAACCTAACCCTTTTGGGTGGAGTGGGTGTTGTTTGGCATCAATAAAGCAATGAGGATTGTCCTTATCTCACTGCTTTATGCTGGATTTGTGATGAATAACCGTTCTAGTCAACAAGCTTGATGATATAGCGCCTTAATGTCATCTACCGTTGCATCACGCGGGTTGCCTCCGGTACAAACATCAGCAAATGCCGCTTCTGCCAGTGCCGGTATATCATCCGCCACCATCCCCACCGCGCTCAACGAGGACGGAATGCCGATATCACGATTTAAGGCGATGACGGCCTCAATGGTGTTTTCTCGGATTTGTTCCAATGGTGAGTTCAAGGCATTCTCGACCCCCATTGCCATGGCGATATAGCGGAAACGCTCACCGGTAAAGGCCGCGTTATAACGCATGATATAAGGCAATAAAATGGCATTGGCGACGCCATGAGGCATGTTATAAAACGCCCCCAGTGGATGCGCCATACCATGCACCAGCCCCAATCCCACATTGGAAAAACCCATACCCGCGATATATTGCCCAAGCGCCATATCTTCTGTCGCAGCAGCCTCCCCTTTTACCGAGGCGCGCAATGAACGGCTGATCACTTCGATGGCTTTAAGATGCAACGCATCTGTCAGCTCCCACGCGCCTTTTGTCAGATAACCTTCAATGGCGTGGGTCAACGCATCGACACCCGTCGCGGCTTTCAGGGCAGGCGGCATGCTGTCCATCATGTCGGCATCGATAAACGCGACGGCGGGAATGGCGTGAGGATCGACGCAAACAAACTTACGCCGCCGCGCTTCGTCAGTAATCACATAGTTAATGGTGACTTCTGCCGCAGTGCCTGCGGTAGTCGGAATCGCCAGAATCGGCACGCAAGGTTGACGGGTATCAGCGACCCCTTCCAGACTGCGTACATCGGCAAATTCAGGGTTGTTAATGATGATACCGATCGCTTTACAGGTATCTTGCGGTGAGCCGCCACCCAGCGCTATCAGATAATCAGCCCCACTGTGGCGAAAGGCCGCGACACCTTGTTGCACAATGCTGATAGTCGGATTGGGTTTCACCGCATCAAACACTGCAAAATCCAAGCCCGCTTGCGTCAACCTGTCGAGCAGGCGATTCGCAACGCCACACTCGAGCAGCATTTTGTCTGTCACCACTAACGCTTTTTGATAGCCGCGCCGTTCAACTTCATCGGTCAGTGCCGCCAATGACCCCCGACCAAACCACGACATTTCATTTAAAATCATTCTGTTCATGATTGATTCCTCGGTATTTTTAACCCTAAGCTAATCTATGGCTTACACGTTTAGCCCAAAATTTACTCTTCGACGCGCAAGCCGTAGGTTTTAAATTTCTCCAGCACCACGCTGATCTCTTCTTTGGATAGCACCGGCACCTCATCAACAATCGGCAAGATGGCCAGTAGCAGTGTCGCCAGCACTTCAACCTCATGGGCCAGCCACAACGCTTTCGCCAAATTCTCCTCGCAGGCAATCAGCCCGTGGTGTTGCAGTAACGTCGCCTTGCGGTGCTTCATTGCCACAGCAACATGTTCCGACAGCGCTTTGGTGCCAAATGTGGCATAAGGGGCACAGGGAATATCGTTGCCCCCAGCGGCGGCAATCATGTAATGAATCGCGGGGATGGGGCGGTTAAGAATCGACACAGCGGTGCAATGTACGGAATGGTTGTGGACCACCGCATTAGCATCAGGCCGAGTCTGATAGACCACCTGATGAAAACGCCATTCACTGGAAGGAACCTTACCCTCCTCATGATGACCGTCCGCATCGATATAAACGATGTGTGACTCGGTGAGCTTGTCGTAAGCAATTCCGGACGGCGTAATGAGAAACCCATCTTGATAACGCACACTAACATTGCCGGCGGTTCCTTGATTCAGACCCAAGCGGGTCATTTCCAGACAAGTATTAATAATATCGCGCGCCAGTGCTTCTCTCTTCATTTGTTCCTCTCTTTGGATGCAGATACCGAAATATAAAATAAATTCAATAATGGATATGAGCTCAGGATCATTAATGATGGTGAGTATGGGCGTTATCTTTCGCCTATTTAATTCAGGTGAAAACTAAATCACATAAAAATGTGAGCCATGTCATGACTATTCAGCATTCCAATAAAAACTCATGATGATTTATTTTTATAAAATGTCCGTTTGAAAAAACAATATATTTAAACGGTCAACACCCAGTTTACGGGTTAAATAATTGTTATTTAGACTTGTTGACCGTTTGTGATGGAAATAGATAAATCGGTCATTCTCATTGTGTGTTTGAAACATAATTTATTTCAAACGGTCATGAATTGTTTTTATTTAAAGTGACTATCATCACAAAATATCAGCATTGAGTTACCTATGTGATTCAGCTCATACTTTTTAACGATTTTTACCTTATAAAGAACGGGACTTAACGCAATGAGGATATTTTCAATGTTGTCATTCAGACGATATCCATTCGTCAGAGAAACAGAAATATCATTCATTAAATAAAAAACTTCTGTCGAACATTAAGTATTTTCGAATTATACCCAGAAACATTGACGTGACGGGTGGGCAGCAAAAAACACGTCAAGTACGAAAGGTATAGTGAAACATCTGACGAGGGCATCATGGCAAACATACTCATACAAACAGATAGTGCCAAAATTTCCGCCTCGGTAAGTGACGAGTCGGCCAACAAAAAAAGGTATCTGATTCCTTTTGCATTGCTTTGCTCACTGTTCTTCCTTTGGGCAGTCGCAAATAATTTGAACGATATCTTACTCCCCCAGTTTCAACAGGCATTTACTTTAACGAACTTTCAGGCCGGTTTGATTCAATCTTCCTTCTATTTTGGCTACTTTTTGATTCCGATTCCTGCGGGGATCTTGATGAAAAGATTCAGCTACAAAGCAGGGATCATCACCGGCTTGCTGTTTTATGCTTTTGGTGCCGCGCTATTCTGGCCCGCTGCTGAAACCATGAACTACACGTTGTTTTTAATCGGTTTATTTATCATCGCAGCGGGATTAGGCTGCCTTGAAACGGCGGCTAACCCCTTTGTTACCGTGTTGGGGCCAGAGAAAACCGGTCATTTCCGTATCAACCTGGCCCAAACGTTTAACTCTTTCGGTGCCATTATTGCCGTGGTATTCGGGCAAAGTTTAATCCTGTCTAATGTTCCTCATCAAACGCAGGAAGTCTTAGATAAACTCTCTGCCGAGGATTTAAATAGCTACCATCATAGCTTGGTGAAAGCGGTTCAATTACCTTATCTGATTATTGTGGCGGTGGTAATTTTTGTTGCCCTATTAATTCTTATTACCCGCTTCCCAACGATAAAAAGTGAATCTGACGATACTCATAATGGTTCCTTCTTTTCTTCATTACCGCGGTTATTAAAAATAAGTCATTGGCGTTGGGCCGTATTAGCACAATTCTGTTATGTTGGTGCTCAAACCGCCTGCTGGAGTTATTTAATTCGTTATGCCATTGAAGAATTACCGAATATCACCCCAGGCTATGCTGCTAATTATCTCACGGCAACCATGGTGTGTTTCTTTATCGGTAGATTTAGCGGCACTTGGTTAATTACTCGATTCGCACCAGAAAAAGTATTAGCGGCATATGCGTTTATTTCCATGTTGTTATGTATTGTCTCTGCCGCATTTGGCGGTCACATCGGATTATTGGCGCTCACACTATGCAGCATGTTTATGTCAATACAATATCCGACTATTTTCTCATTAGGCATTAAGAACCTGAATCAAGATACCAAATATGGCGCATCAATTATTGTCATGACCATTGTCGGTGGCGGTATTGTCACTCCGATTATGGGGCTGGTCAGTGATGCTGCGGGGAATATTCCAACCGCTGAACTTATTCCGGCACTGTGCTTCGCCATTATCTTTATTTTCGCCAAATTCAAAACTGCGCCGATAAATTAAGACCATCGGTTACTGAAAAATTAAATTTCGCTAAAGAACACAAGGATCAATGATGAAAACGACCACTAAATTACCCAAAATTGGTATTCGCCCTGTAATTGATGGACGCAGAATGGGGGTGCGAGAATCACTAGAAGAACAAACGATGAAAATGGCCCGCGCCACGGCTGAATTTCTGCAAGAAGTTGTGCGCCACCCCTGCGGGACACCGGTGGAATGTGTCATTGCCGATACCTGTATCGCCGGAATGGCCGAGGCTGCCGCTTGCGACGATAAGTTCAGCGCGCAAAATATCGGGCTGACCATCACCGTGACACCTTGTTGGTGCTACGGCAGTGAAACTATTGATATGGACCCGTTCCGTCCAAAAGCCATTTGGGGCTTCAATGGTACTGAACGTCCGGGCGCAGTGTATTTGGCGGCAGCACTGGCGGCGCATAATCAAAAAGGCTTACCTGCTTTTTCTATCTACGGCCATGACGTTCAAGATGCCAATGACACGCGGATCCCAGCCGATGTGCAGGAGAAACTGTTGCGCTTTACCCGTGCAGGTTTAGCGGTTGCCAGCTTAAAAGGCAAAAGTTATCTCTCCCTCGGTGGGGTTTCAATGGGGATCGCCGGTTCAATTGTCGACCATAACTTCTTTGAGTCTTGGTTAGGGATGAAAGTACAAGCGGTTGACATGACTGAATTGCGTCGCCGCATTGATAACAAAATTTATGATGAAAAAGAGTTAGAACTGGCGCTGTCATGGGCGGATAGCAACTTCAAATACGGGCCGGATAAAAACGCTGAACAGTACCGTCGTTCAGCGGAAAGTAGCCGAGCAGTGCTGCGTGAAAGTCTGCAAATGGCCATCTGTATCCGCGACATGATGCAGGGTAATCCCTCACTGGCGGCCAAAGGTTTTGGTGAAGAAGCGCTCGGCTATAACGCCATTGCTGCGGGTTTCCAAGGACAACGCCACTGGACGGATCAATATCCAAACGGCGATACCGCAGAAGCGTTGCTCAACAGTTCATTTGACTGGAACGGGGTGCGCGAGCCAATGGTGATCGCCACTGAAAATGACAGTCTCAATGGCGTCGCGATGCTATTTGGTCATACCTTGACCGGCACTGCGCAGATCTTTGCCGACGTTCGCACTTACTGGTCACCCGAAGCAGTACAACGGGTCACAGGGCATCAACTGGAAGGTGAAGCTCAGCACGGCATCATTCACTTGATCAACTCGGGTTCCGCTGCGCTGGACGGGACTTGCCGCCAAAACGACGCTCAGGGCAAACCGACCATTAAGCCCCACTGGCAAGTCAGCCAACAAGAAGCCGATGCCTGTTTAGCGGCGACCGAATGGTGCCCAGCGATCCATGAATACTTCCGGGGCGGCGGCTTCTCTTCTCGCTTCCTGACCCGTGGCGGCGTGCCATTCACCATGAGCCGTATCAACCTGATTAAGGGCGTCGGCCCCGTGCTGCAAATTGCCGAAGGTTGGAGTGTTGAATTGCCGAAATCGGTCCATGACACCTTGGATAAACGTACCGACTCAAGCTGGCCGACAACTTGGTTTGCGCCACGTCTGACCGGTAAAGGGCCTTTCAGTGATGTGTATTCCGTGATGGCAAACTGGGGAGCAAACCACGGTGTATTGACCATCGGCCATGTGGGCGCGGACTTAATTACCTTGGCTTCGATGCTGCGTATTCCGGTCTGTATGCACAACGTGGAAGAAGAAAGCGTCTATCGACCAACGGCTTGGGGCGCACACGGCATGGATATCGAAGGACAGGATTATCGCGCTTGCCAGAACTACGGCCCGTTATACAAAAAATAATGTGTCGCGCGAATAGAAGTCAGTGCAATAAATAAAAATCAGTGAAATAACCTGACTCAGGTGTCGCTAAGGTGCACCTGAGTCAGCTCATCATCCTTGCGGTTAGCAGGAGCATTTATGAAGCGCGATGTGGTCATTGTTTTGGATTGCGGCGCAACCAATATCCGGGCGATTGCGGTCGATCCTCAAGGCGTCGTCATCGCCAAAGCTGTTTTGCCCAACCAGAGTCTACCCGATCCGGCTAATCCCCATTGGCAACTCTGGCCATTGGACGGTATTTTGGACAGTTTCGCCCAATGTTGCCGTCAATTATTGCCACAAATTCATCAGGATAAGATTCATGCCGTCACGGTCACCACCTTCGGTGTTGATGGTGCGTTAGTCGATGCCAAGGGCAACATGCTGTACCCGATAATCAGTTGGAAGTGCCCAAGAACGGTGGCCATCATGGACGATATCGCCCGCTATATGCCCGCCGAAAAGCTACAACAAATTTCCGGCATCGGTCAGTTTAGCTTTAACACCTTGTACAAACTGATTTGGCTGCAAGAAAACCGCCCAGATTTAGTGGCGCAAGCCCATGCTTGGCTTTTTATTTCGTCTTTAATCAACCAGCGCCTCACGGGGGAATTCACCACCGACCGCACGATGGCGGGCACCAGTCAGTTGTTGGATGTGAAACGCGAACAATTCAGCCGTGAAATTTTACAAAAAATAGGGATTCACGCCGATTTATTCCCACCGATGGTAGCCGCCGGTGACATCATCGGCCCGCTGCTACCCGACAGTGCCGCTAAATTGGGGTTATCGGCGGGTATCCCAGTGATCTCGGCTGGTCACGACACCCAGTTCGCGTTGTTCGGTTCCGGTGCCGAGAGTGATCAACCTGTGCTGTCATCGGGGACTTGGGAAATTTTGATGGTCCGCACGCCGCAGGTTAACACCGCCCTGCTGTCGAAATTTGCCGGTTCCACCTGTGAATTAGACAGTTGCCAGCGGCTTTTTAACCCCGGTTTGCAATGGCTCGCCTCAGGCGTCTTAGAGTGGGTTCGGCAGTTGTATTGGCACGATGCCGCCTGCACTGACGTCTATCAGCAAATGATTGCCGAGGCAGAACTTATCGCACCGGGTGCCGAGGGTGTCCGTATGGATTGCAATTTGCTGGGTAACACGCGCCATCATTTATCGGGGGGCTGGCAAGGCGTCTCACTGTTGAGTGGGCGCGGGCATTTTTATCGTGCGGCACTGGAAGCACTGGCGTGGCAATTAAAACGTAATTTAGCTGTGCTGGAAAAGATTGGCGAGTTTCGTACCCGAGAGTTACTGCTGGTTGGCGGGGGTAGCCGCAATGGGTTATGGAATCAAATCAAAGCTGACGTGCTCAACTTGCCGATAAAAGTCATTGATGAGTCGGAAACCACGGTGTTGGGTGCAGCACTGTTTGCTTGGCATGCCGCAGGCTACTACGCCAGCGCAGAAGAAGCCCGATCGCAGGTGAATTATCGCTACCAATATTATCAGCCGGGCCAGCAGCAGCCTCTTTATCAGGCACTCACCGCCAGCCCCACCCAGATAACCGAAACTCAGCCCTTGGAAGGAGAATGTCATGCTTAAAACCCTCTCGCCGTTGCTGTCGCCACAACTGCTAAAAACATTAGCGGAAATGGGACACGGTGATGAAATCATCTTCTCAGACGCCCATTTCCCCGCCCACACCTTGGGTAAAAATGGTGGGCCACAAGTGATCCGTGCTGATGGGTTATCCGTCAGTGCCTTGCTAGCCGCGGTCATTCCCTTATTCGAACTGGACAGTTACGCACCACCGCTGGTGATGATGGCCGCCGTTGAAGGTGACACTCTCGATGCTAGCGTTGAGGAACGTTATTTACGCGCGCTGTTTGGCACGCAAAAAGCCGTACCGGTGGAGCGCATTGAACGTTACGCGTTTTACCAACGTGCGCAGCAGGCATTTGCGATCGTCATCACAGGTGAAACAGCCAAGTACGGCAATATTCTGTTAAAGAAGGGGGTGACGCCTGTTTTTTAAAGAAGTGATCACGTAACCTCACCCTTTTAGCCCTGTATTTAATGTCGGTATTCATCTGGCATGAAACACGGGGCTTTGCTGACGGAGAGGATCATGAAAGCGTCTCGTCACCAGGAAATTCTGCAACAGATTAAGCAGCAAGAAACACTGACGACGGCTGATCTGGCCCGCTTACTGGGTGTCAGTCAGGAAACTATTCGCCGTGATCTGAATGAGTTACAGGCGCAAGGATTGATCATCCGCCAACACGGGCGGGCTAAAAGTATCAAACGCGCGACCAAAGATAGCGGCGATCCTTTCACTACGCGGCTGAAAAGCCATCTCTCCAGCAAAGCCAGTATCGCGGATCATGCGCTGTCACTGATTGAAAGCGGGATGGTGATTGCACTGGATGCCAGCTCAACCTGCTGGTATTTAGCGAAAAAACTGCCTGATATCGATATCACGGTGTTTACCAATAGCGTGCGGATTTGTCAGGAGCTGGCGAAGCATCAAAATATCGAACTGATCAGCGCTGGCGGCCACTTACAACGCAAATATGCCTGCTATGTCAATCCGGCACTTTTCTCGCTGCTGAAAACCATCGAGATCGATCTGTTTATTTTTTCCTGTGAGGGCATTGATACCGATGGCATTTTATGGGATTCGAACCCGTTTAATGCTGAATTCAAAACCATGCTACTTAAGCGCGCGACGCAATCCATTCTGTTGATTGATAAAAGTAAAATGTGCAGAACGGGGGAAGTCAAAATAGGCTCACTGGAAGATGTAGAGCAAGTTATCTCGAATGCGAGCAATGAATAAATACCCTCAAATAGATGAACAGATAAACCGCTGGGAGGCGTAAATAGCCTCTTTACGCCTCCCAACGGCCATTACTGGCCGTAATAGGCTTTTGCGCCGTGTTTACGCAGATAATGTTTATCCAATAAAGTTTGCTGCATTTCGCCCACTGCGGGTTGGAGTTGGTGAGTGAAAAGATTCATATAGGCGATTTCTTCTAATACCACAGCATTGTGTACCGCATTATTGGCATTGCTGCCCCAAGCAAAGGGGCCATGACCATTCACGAGCACTGCGGGGACTTGCGCAGCATCGAGCGCTTTTTGGGTAAACGTCTCGACGATGACATGACCGGTTTCTCGTTCATAATCACCAGCAATCTCAATATCGGTCATCAAACGGGTGCAAGGGATCGGGCCATAGAAATAGTCAGCATGGGTGGTACCGAGGGCCGAGAGCGGCTGACCGGCTTGCGCCCAAATCGTGGCATGGCGCGAATGGGTGTGCACAATGCCGCCTATCTCAGCAAATGCACGATATAGCACCAAATGAGTGTCGGTATCAGAAGAGGGCTTTTTATTCCCTTCCACCACGTTGCCCGTCACCAAATCCACCACCACCATGTCGTCTACTGTCATGCCATCATATTCAACACCGGAAGGTTTAATGACCACCAAGCCTTGTTCGCGATCAATACCGCTGACATTCCCCCACGTGAACGTCACTAATTTATATTTAGGTAAGGCTAAATTAGCCTCAAACACCTGCTGTTTTAACTGTTCTAACATGATGCCACCTCATGAAGTGATATTCAGTACGGGCAATGAATAAAAATCACTATGGGTTATAAAAACGGTGATGGATAAAATTAATTTATGATTTCACTTTACCCATGCTGTTAATAACGTCTGTTGATAACTTTTGGTTAATAACTTTCAGCTTATAAATCCTGCTGATAAACAGTGAGACTAATAAAAAGGCAATATTTCATTAGGGCATATTTTAAATAGCGATTAATCAATAAAAGAGCTTGCCCGCTTGCAAACTAACCTAACCCTATTTAGGGCTAAATTAAAGCCGCCGAAGAGAGGCAACGCATCAAACAAACCCATTCAGTCTAACTCGGGCATATTCGGTCATCGAGTTAATGCCCGATCATGACTTTTTATTACCAGAGTTGACCTATTTACCGGCCAATAAGCCTTTTATATGAGATTAAGCGCACATATCAAATGAAATCAACCACCAGTAATCGCTCATTAAAGTGATTAGAGTCACATTAATTTAGGGTGAAACGGGCCTTAAAGTAATACTTGAATTCAATCACTGTATAAACAGCAGATAAATACCAATATAGCAGCATGAATGGTATGGGTGCGTTTTACGATAAACGCGAAGACGAAGATTGAGGTCAGCATGTTACAAGCCGAACGCTATAAAATCATTTGTAGCCATGTACAGCAGCAAGGATCGGCGCTGGTGACTGAGCTCTCGGTCTTATGCCAAGTCTCGCAAGAGACCATTCGCCGTGACCTGACCGTACTGGAGAAAAAGCAAAAGCTGATTCGCAGTTTTGGCGGTGCCGTCGCACTGGATGGCCCAGACTTGTCCGTCATCGACATCAAAGAAACCCACTACAGTTTGAATGCCATTGACCGTGCCGAGTCTTTCCGTAAGCGGACGGAGGAACACCCTGATACGAAAATGAAAATCGCTAAAGCTGCCTTACAATTTATTCATCCGGGCGACTGTATATTGATGGATAACAGCAGTTCTTGTTGGTTTTTGGCACGGCAAATCCCCGATATTGAGATAACCGTTGTGACCAATTCGGTCAAGATCATTCAAGCACTGGCCTGTCGCGATAAGGTTCGGATTATCGGTATCGGGGGAGAATACTCAGCGCGTCACGATGATTTTCATGGCCCGGTCGCGGAAAATGCCATTCGTAATTTCCAAATAAATACCTTTTTCTTCTCCTGTCAGGGGATTAATCAGGAAAGTGGTGTTCGCGATGGCAATGATATTAATGCGAAATTAAAACAAGTGATGTTACAAGTCTCGGGGCAAAAAATACTTTTAGCGGACTCCAGTAAATTTGACCAATATGCATTTTGCAAAATATGCATGTTGGATGAAGTGGATATTCTGATTACAAATAGATTAGTGTCACAAAATTATCGCAGTGATAATCCTAAATTAAGCATTATTGAATCGGACAAATAACAGAATTATTCATCTGAATAATAGCGCCAATACCAGAGAAAGAGCCACACAATAACAATAAATGTATCCACCCCTATCTATTTCCGAGAACAGGAAAGCGGCGAATAGCCAATACCCCTGTTATTTGAAAGATAACGGGTGCTGCTTGCTAATCGTTTTTTCTGAGGACCTAATAATGAAAAAGTTAATCTTACCCTGTTTAATCACGACATTAATTGCTTCTCATGCCGCTTGGGCTGATGACAGCAAAGTCCCACAAAAAGCCAATAAACCTTTCACGATGGGGGTGGTGGTGAAAGTGGGCGGTATTCCTTGGTTCAACGTGATGGAACAAGGCATTAAAGAAGAAGGCCAAGCGCTGGGCGTCAATGCGTGGCAAGTCGGCCCAACCACCGCAGACCCTGCTGAGCAAGTTCGTGCCATCGAAGACTTGATTGCCAAGAAAGTCGATGTGATTGGGGTCGTCCCGAATGATGCCAAAGTGCTGGAGCCGGTGCTGAAACGGGCGCAGGAAGCGGGCATTAAAGTCATTACCCATGAATCACCAGGCCAAACCAATGCTGACTGGGACTTTGAATTGCTCGATACCCAAAGCATGGGTGCCAACCACATGAAAGATATGGCGCAATGCATGGGCGAAGAAGGCAAATACGCCATGTTCGTCGGCAGCCTCACCGTACCATTAGTCAATGAGTGGGCGGATGCCGCCATTGCCTACCAGAAAGCCAATTACCCGAAAATGGTGCTGGTTGAAGATCGTTTCGGCGTCGCGGAATCCGTGGATGACTCCATGCGTACCGCCAACGACTTGCTCTCTAAACATAAAGATCTGAAAGGCATTATGTCGTTCGGTTCGCAAGGTCCGATTGGTGCTGGTCGCGCCATTGATAAACGTAAGAAAAACGATACCACCTGCGTATTCGGTACTTTCACACCGGGCCAAGGCATCAAACTGCTGGAAAAAGGGGCCATTGACGGCGGCTATATTTCCAACCCAATGGTGGCCGGTAAGGTCTTTGTGCAAGTCGCAACCGCCATGATGAATGGCGAGCCGATTAAAGACGGCGTGAAACTGGGCGATATGGGTGAGATCAAAACCAAAGGCAATACCATTCTCAGTGATAACCCAGAAAAACTGGACGTCGAAAATACCAAGCGTCTAGTCAAGCTCGGCCTGTAAGCCAAGCCCAGCGATAAAAAGCAAGGAATAAGCCGGGTCATGACCTGCCCGGCACTTATTTCGGCCCGCAATGTGAGGCCGTTTTCCGGGGAACTGCACGATGACTTATATTTCTGATGCTGATAGAGACGTGCCGCTCATCACGCTGAATACGCTTTCGAAAAGCTTTGGCGGACATCAGGCACTCAAAAATATCACTCTGACGTTGAATAAAGGCGAAGTGCACTGTCTGGCCGGTGCCAATGGCTGCGGCAAGAGTACGCTCATTAAAACCATCAGTGGTGTTTATGCCCCTGATGATGGCAGTGAAATTATTATCGATGGCAAATCACACACCCGTTTGACACCCGATCGCGCTCGCGATTTAGGGGTACAAGTGATCTATCAAGATTTGTCGCTGTTCCCTAACCTGACCGTGGCAGAAAACATCGCCTTCGAATACAACCTGAAAGGCTATTTCGGCTGGTTTAGTCAACGCAAAATCAAACAGAAAGCGAATCAGATATTACAAGAGTTGGCTTTTACCCTCGATCCCGACGCACTGGTACAAAACCTCCCGATAGCTCAACGTCAACAGGTCGCTATTTGCCGTGCCTTGGTGGCGGATGCACGGCTGGTGATCATGGATGAGCCGACCGCTTCGCTGACCCGCACCGAAGTGAACCAACTGCTGCGTACCGTCACTTATCTGCGCGATAAAAATATCACCGTAGTGTTTGTTAGCCATCGGCTCGATGAGGTGAAAGAAATCTCAGATCGTATCACCGTAATCCGTGATGGTGAGAAAGTGGGGACTTGGCCTGCCGACACCCTTTCAGTGGGTAAAATTACCGAATTAATGACCGGCCTCACCATCACCCACGAACAGAAATTACCCAATGCCGAGCTGGGTAAAGTGGTACTGCAACTCGATAATCTGAGCCGTAAGGGTCAATTTGAGAATATCTCCTTTAGTTTGCATCGCGGTGAAGTGTTGGGGTTATGCGGCCTACTGGGTTCAGGGCGTACTGAGTTGGCCTTGAGTCTGTTTGGCATCACGCATCCTGATCGTGGCGAGATGGCCATCGATGGCAATACCGTGCACATAAAAAACAACACCCATGCGATTGATTTGGGCATTGGCTATGTCTCTGAGGACCGTTTGACGCTGGGTGCGGTGTTACCGCAATCGGTGGGCGACAACATGATGCTGTCGATTCTGCAACGGATCCGCACACCGCTTTACCTGATTGATGAAGCCAAACAAGCAGCGTTGGTGCAAGAGTGGGTGAAGGATTTAGACATCAAAGTCACCGATCCCGATAACCCGCTGTCGACCTTATCCGGCGGTAATCAGCAAAAAGTGGTGCTGGCAAAATGGATCCTCACCAAACCGAAAGTCCTGATCCTTGACTCGCCAACCGTCGGGGTCGATATCGGCGCGAAAGACAGCATTTATAAGCTGATCCACCGCCTGTCTGGTGTCGGCATCTCTGTCTTGCTTATCTCCGATGAAGTGCCTGAAGCCTATTACAACTGCGATCGCATCCTGCACATGAAACAGGGCCGCATCGTCAACGAACTGATCCCAAATCAAATGACTGAACAACAGCTTGCGGAGGTCATCAATGGCTAATCTAAGCAGACTCAAACCGCAATCCGTTGAAGGGTGGCTGGCGTGGGTTATCGTCATGATGTTGGCCCTGTTCTCGCTGCTGAGCAGTGAGTTTCTCTCCATCCAAAACCTGCTGGACCTGACGGAAAGCTATGCCGTCACCGGGGTGTTTGCACTCGGGCTGTTTGTGGTTTTGGTGACGGGCGGTATTGATATCTCCTTTGCCGCCGTGGCTTCCGTGGTGCAATACGTGGTGGCTTCGCTGCTACTCAATGAGGTGATTGCCAGCCCGATATTGTGTCTGGTCATCGCCATCTCCATTGGGGTGCTACTCGGTTTCGTCAATGCGGTACTGATTTACTATCTGAATATTGTTTCCATCATTATCACCATCAGTATGCAGTCACTGCTATTCGGCATGTTGATGTGGATAACTAACGGCCACAGCATTTATGACTTGCCGGACTGGTGGATAACCCAACGCTCCATTCTGCCTTTTACCTTTAATGGCGAGAGTTACCAGATTGGCTTGCCATTGGTGGTGATGCTCGCTATCGCGCTACTGACATGGCTATTGCTGAATAAAACCCATATTGGCCGCCAATTATATGCCGTTGGAGGTAGCCCTGAATCTGCCCGCCGCATCGGTATTCGTGTCTCGCTTATCTATCTGTTCGCTTACGGCTATTTAGGCGCAGCCGCGGCCATTGGTGGCATGTTGCAGACCTATCGCATGAGTGAAGTGGTGCCGAGTGCCTTAGTGGGGGGCGAGTTAGATGTGCTGGCCGCCGCCGTGTTAGGGGGCGCAAGTTTGTCCGGTGGGCGTGGCTCGGTGGTGGGCACCTTGATGGGCGTTTTCCTGATCGGCATCCTGAAAAATGGCCTCAACTTGATCGGCGTGTCCAGTTACTTCGTCAACATTGTGATTGGCATGGTGATCGTCGCCGCCATTTGCGTCACCCATTACAAAAAACGCAAAGAAACTGATGTTGGCTTTGTCTGACAGGGGCATTTTATGAAAAAGAACGCGTTCTTCCATTTCGACGGCACCATCTCTGGCTTATTGGGCATTTGCATTCTTGCCACACTGGCGTTCAGTTTGGCGATGCCCGGCCGCTTTTTAACCGAGAACACCTTTCTGAGCATCGCCTTCCAATTGCCAGAGCTCGGGCTGCTGACCTTTGCCATGTTCGTCCCCATGCTCAGTGGCGGGTTAAATCTGTCGATTATCGGCACCGCTAACCTCACCGGCCTGTTTATGGCTTGGCTGCTTATCCAATATGTGCCGGCAGATGCCAGCACCGCCACGCAACTGCTGTGGCTGGTGCTTGCCCTACTTGGCGCGGCGGTGATTGCCGTCATCATCGGCACGTTGACGGGGTTGATGATCTCTCGCATCGGTGCTCACCCTATTTTGGTGACGCTGGGCAGTATGACCATTATTAGCGGTATCGGTGTTTATCTGACCAAAGGGGCGGCGCTCAGTGGCATGCCGCCCATTGTGCGCAGCATCGGTTCCGAGGTGGTGATGGGTATCCCCATTCCGATGATCATTTTTATCGTTGCTTCACTGCTGCTCGCCCTGCTGTTAGGGAGAACTCGGCTGGGGAAAACCATTTATATGTGTGGCAGCAACATCAACGCCACCTGGTTTAGCGGCATTCGCACCGATCGCGTGATGATGGCTATTTACTCCATCTCCAGCCTGCTGTGTGTGTTGGCAGGACTGATCATGATGTCGCGCTTTAACTCAGCACGAATGGGTTATGGCGACTCTTACTTGCTGTTGACGGTGTTGGCTATCGTGCTCGGTGGCACCAACCCCTTCGGTGGCGTGGGTAAAGTCAGTCATGTGTTCTGTGCCTTGCTGGTTTTGCAAGTGATCGCCACAGGCCTGAGCCTATTGGGTGTCAGCTTGCACTTTAATCTCGCGGTTTGGGGGATCACGCTCATCTTCGCGCTGGCCTTTAAGTTCTTCAAAGAGAAATGGAAAGCCAAACGCGCCATGAAACAGAATCGATTAAAACATCTAAATAAATGTTACCCAAAGTAATTGGCGTCACCGTGAGTGAATCAGGTGCGAGAGCACCGCTAAAACGTCAAGTCGTCAGGGAAACAGGGAGAGCCAAATAATGCGAATTCACCCCTTGGGAATTTATGAAAAAGCGCTGCCAGCAGGCACCAGTTGGGTTGAAAAGCTGGCAATAGCAAAATCCTGTGGTTTCGACTTTGTCGAAATGTCAGTTGATGAGAGTGACGAGCGGTTAGCCCGCTTGGCGTGGTCGCGTGAAGTGCGCATGAGTGTGATTGATGCCATCCAGCAAACCGGCGTGAGAATTCCGACTCTTTGCCTGTCAGCACACCGGCGTTACCCGTTTGGCAGCCGTGATCCCGCTATCCGTGAGCACGCACGCACGATCATGTTGCAAGCGATTCGATTGGCGCAAGACCTCGGGATCCGCACCATTCAATTGGCCGGATACGATGTCTACTATGAGCCGCAAGACAGCGAAACCATCGCCCGTTTCGAAGAAGGCATGGCCTGGGCAGTGCAGCAAGCGGCGGCGGCACAAGTGATGTGCGCGGTGGAAATCATGGATACCCAATTTATGAATTCCATCAGCAAATGGAAGGCGTTAGACCGCAAGATTGGTTCACCGTGGTTTACCTTGTATCCCGACATTGGCAACCTCACGGCGTGGGGCAATGAGGTCGATGCTGAGCTGGCAAGCGGTATTGATCGTATTGCGGCGATTCACCTGAAAGATACCTTCGCGGTCACTGCTGATTGCCCGGGGCAATTTCGCGATGTGCCTTTTGGTGAGGGTTGCGTCGACTTTGTGAGTCTGTTTAAAACCCTGCGCCGCCTGAATTATCGGGGCACCTTCCTGATTGAAATGTGGACGGAAAAATCAGCGGAACCCTTGTTAGAAATTATTCAGGCCCGTCACTGGATCGAAGACAAAATGCGGCTGGCGGGTTGGGGTCAAGACGTCTTACCGGCGGCACGTTAAGGAGCCATCATGAGCCACTATTTCCTCGGCATTGATCTGGGCGGCACCGTGACCAAAGCCGGTATTTACACCGCCGATGGCCGCGAGATTGCGGTCACCGAACAGGCATTGCCGGTGCTATGCCCACAGGCGGGATTTTGTGAGCGCGATATGGAGGCGTTGTGGGCGGCAACTTGTCAGGTTATTCGCCAAACGCTCCAGCATGCCCATGACGTGGCTAAGATGTCAGCAGACCAACTGCGAGGCATCAGCTTTTCGGCTCACGGCAAAGGACTGTATTTGGTGGATAAACAGGGCCAGCCGGTCCGGCACGGAATTGTCTCCTCTGACTCCCGCGCTCAAGCACTGGTGAGCCGCTGGCAAAAAGAGGGGAAAGCTCAGCAAGCCTATGCACGCAGCTTGCAACAATTGTGGCCTTCTCACCCAGCGGCCCTGTTGCGTTGGCTAAAAGAGCACGAACCCGAAAATTATCACCGGAGCGGTTATGTCCTCATGGTCCATGACTATATTCGCTACCGCTTAACGGGTGAGTTCACTATTGAGGCAACCAATATCTCGGGTAGCAATCTTTATAACCAGTACAGCGGGGATTTTGACGCACAGTTGATGAAGATTTTTGCCATTGAGGAAGTGGCGGATAAAACCGCGCCGATCATTGGGTCGGCTGATTTGGCCGGTTATGTCAGCGAACAAGCGGCGACAGCTTGCGGCTTAAAGGCCGGTCTACCGGTATTCGGCGGGATGTTTGATGTCGTGGGTGCGGCCTTAACCTCAGGTTTACATGACAGCCACCAGCTCAGTGCCGTGGCGGGCACTTGGTCAATTGCCACGCGCGTATTCGATGAGGTCCGAGCCTCTGACTACCCCTATGTGTGGGGGAAATATTGCATCCCCAACCGCTATTTTGTCCACGAAGGTAGCCCCACCTCTGCCAGCAATTTGGCTTGGTTTGTGAAGCAATTCTTGCCGGATTTGCCAGACAGCTATCAAACACTCAATCAATGGGCCGCGCTTGGCTATGAAAAGTCAGACAGTATTCTGTTCTTCCCGTGGTTGTATGGCTCAAATTACAGCGCCAATCTTAGCGGCGGCCTGCTGGGGTTGAGTGGCCATCATCGCATCGAGGATATTGTTTACGCGGTGTATCAGGGGATCGTGTTTTCCCATCTGTTGCATCAGGACAAAATTCTGGCGCTGGGTGGCGGTACTGACAGTATCCGCTTTACCGGTGGCCCCACGCATTCAGCTATCTGGATGCAGATGTTTTGCGATGCCAGCAATCTACCTTTGGATATCGTCGATATTCAGCAATCGGGCTGCCGTGCTGCCGCACTGTGCGCCGCGGTCGGTAGCGGCTATTACGCCGGTTTCGAAGAGGCTATCCTCGCCTCTGAGCCACCCATCACGCGCCTGCTACCCAATGCCGAAAAACATCAGATTCTACGAGCACGTTTTGACCAGTTTAAACACATCGCCGACGCGCTCAGCGCGGTCATGTAGTTACACAACATTCAGCATTTAGCCGTGATAAGCAGGCAGATCGCAGTGAAATATATTGGGCGGTCGGACAGTCTCCCACCGCAATGCTGCTAGAGCCATCGATAAGTGCGGAAAATGAGATCCACCCTTTATAAAGAGGGTGGAGCCGTCGCTTAGCCCGGACAATTTATAGTAAGATCATGACCAAAGTCATTGACCCCGCTTTTTGGGGCATTGCTAAAAATAGACCGACTTGGTTTTGCTAATGATTGTTTCTGTTATCGAACGCTTTCGCTAACTGATGTTGAATGTGAGAAAAATATGTCAAATAAACCGTTCCACTATCAGGATCCCTTTCCGCTAAAGGAAGACGATACTGAGTATTACCTTGTCAGTGATCATCACGTCTCGGTGACGCAGTTTGAAGGCCACGACATACTGAAAGTCGAGCCTGAAGCCTTGACCCTCCTCGCCCAACACGCTTTCCACGACGCCTCATTTTTACTTCGCCCCGCGCACCAAAAACAAGTTGCTGCCATTTTGGATGACCCAGAAGCCAGCGAGAACGATAAATACGTAGCACTGCAATTCCTGCGCAATTCAGAAATCTCTGCGAAAGGGATTTTACCGACCTGTCAGGATACCGGCACGGCCATTATCGTGGGGAAAAAAGGTCAGCGTGTTTGGACGGGCGGTAATGATGCCGAAGCGCTATCCCGTGGCGTGTACAACACCTTTATCGAAGATAATCTGCGCTACTCGCAAAATGCGGCGCTGGATATGTACAAAGAAGTGAATACCGGCACAAACTTACCGGCGCAAATCGACCTCTACAGCACCGAAGGGGAAGATTATAAATTCCTGTTCGTCACTAAAGGTGGCGGCTCTGCGAACAAAACCTATCTGTATCAAGAAACCAAGGCACTGCTCACGCCGGGTAAACTGAAAGACTATTTGGTTGAGAAAATGCGCACCTTGGGCACAGCCGCTTGCCCGCCTTATCATATTGCGTTTGTTATCGGTGGCACCTCTGCCGAAAGCACCCTAAAAACCGTCAAACTGGCCTCCACCAAATATTATGATGGCCTGCCGACGCAAGGGAATGAGCACGGGCAAGCTTTCCGCGATATCGCGCTGGAACAAGAGCTGTTGGAAGCTGCACAAGACTTAGGTCTGGGCGCGCAATTTGGCGGCAAATACTTTGCTCATGATGTGCGTGTCGTTCGTCTCCCCCGCCACGGTGCATCCTGCCCAGTGGGGATGGGCGTGTCTTGCTCCGCTGACCGTAATATCAAGGGCAAGATTAACCGCAAAGGCATTTGGCTCGAGAAACTGGAGCAAAATCCGGGCAAATATATCCCAGAGCACCTGCGCCAGAGCACAGAAGGCAAAGTGGTTCATATTGACCTTAACCGCCCAATGCCGGAGATATTAAAAGAGCTGTCGCAATATCCGGTATCAACTCGTCTGTCGCTGACCGGCACCATTATTGTTGGCCGTGACATTGCCCATGCCAAATTAAAAGAGCGGCTGGATAATGGCGAAGGCTTGCCGCAATACATTAAAGATCATCCGATCTACTACGCTGGCCCCGCCAAAACACCAGAAGGTTATGCGTCAGGATCACTGGGTCCCACCACGGCGGGCCGCATGGACTCTTACGTCGATCTGCTGCAATCCCACGGTGGCAGCATGATCATGCTGGCGAAAGGCAACCGCAGCCAGCAGGTGACCGACGCCTGCCACAAACACGGCGGCTTCTATCTGGGCAGCATCGGTGGCCCTGCGGCGGTATTGGCACAAAACAGTATTAAGAGCCTGGAGTGCATCGAGTATCCAGAGTTGGGTATGGAAGCCATCTGGAAGATTGAAGTGGAGGACTTCCCCGCCTTTATTTTGGTTGATGATAAAGGCAATGATTTCTTCCAGCAGATTCAAGCGGCAAAATGTAATCGCTGCGGTTAATCTCAGTCACCCTCCGGTGTCCTCACCGGAGGGTTATTTCCGCTAAAATTTTGAATATTTTTTAAGCACTCCGTTGGTGCAATTCATTAACCTCTCATGCCCACTTCCGTCATGCCTTTGCCGATGATTTTATCCTCTCCCCTTTTTTCGCCCGCCGTGAGCGCCGATCGCCAGCCGCCGAGTTAATGAGCTATTTTTGTGCAACCGAAAGCCCCGATTTAGTGCAACGATTTTCAATTTTACTATTTGATTTTTATTGAAAATTCTTCGTTGACAACAACGCGAATTGCTTTTTATAGTGACCCTGACTTCTCCGCAAGAACGCCAACGTTGTCGGCTTGTGGTTATGGCAATAGAGCCCTCGCAATGTCTTTCAGACTTTGCTGGGCTTTTTTTTTGGCTTTTTTTCAGACCCACCTTTTAACCAATGCCAGGGGTACTTATGTCCAGAATGAAATGGTCCAAAATTAAATGTCATTACGCCACGCTCCCTATCGCGCTGGCCGCTGCCTTTGCCGTCACCTACTCGGGGATGTCGATAGCGGCAGAAAATCCGGTCAAAATTGGTTTGCTGGAAGATGCATCAGGCAACTTTGCCCTGCCCGTTATCCCCAAAATTCATGCCACAGAGCTGGCTGTTGAAGAGATAAATGCCAAAGGCGGCATACTCGGACGCCAAATCGAGTTAGTCAAATACGATACGCAATCCGATAACACCCGTTTCCAACAAATGGCACGCCGCTTAATTAAAAACGACAAAGTGGATGTGATATTCGGCGCGTTCTCCAGTGCCTCACGCGAAGCTATTCGCCCGATTATGGATCGCGAAAAACAGCTCTATTGGTACAACAACCAATATGAAGGCGGCGTATGTGACTCCAATGTGTTCGTCACTGGCGCAGTGCCAGAACAACAGTTCTCAACCTTGATTCCTTGGATGATGGAGAAGTACGGCAAAAAAGTTTACACCATTGCCGCCGACTATAACTTTGGTCAAATCTCGGCTGAATGGGTGCGCAAAATTGTGGAAGAGAATGGCGGCACCATGGTGGGTGAAGAGTTTATTCCGCTGAGTGTCTCGCAATTCGGTCAAACCATTCAGAACATCCAAAAAGCCAAACCAGACTTCGTGATGACGCTGCTGGTGGGTGCAAACCAATCGTCTTATTACGAGCAACAAGCCGCTGCAAAACTCAATTTACCGATGGGTAGCTCCGTCAACGTGGGTCAAGCCTATGAGCACAAACGCTTTAAAGCGCCTGCACTGAAAGATATGTATATCACCGCTAACTACATTGAAGAGGTGGATACCCCAGCCAGTAACGACTTCAAACAGCGTTTCCACGCCAAATTCCCGGATGAGCCTTATATCAATCAGGAAGCCGCGAATGCTTACGATGCAGTTTATCTGTACAAAGCGGCCGTCGAGAAAGCCGGCAGCACCGATATGGAGGCCGTGCGTAAATCACTGGAAAGCGGTGATATCTGTACCGATGGTCCTTCCGGCAAAGTCTGTATCGATCCGAAGAGCCACCATTTGAGCCACACCATCTATCTGGCTCATGTGAAGGATGACCACTCCATCGAGATCCCGAAAGTGTGGACGGACATTAAACCCTATTGGTTAGGTGAAGCCGGTTGTAACTTGCCGGTAAAACCGGATAACAGCCAGTACACGCCGTCATCTCCGCCTAAAAAAGCTTAACTTTGGCGACCTTGGAGGGAAGTGACCGCCGCTGGCACGCTTCCCTGTGTTATCCCCTTTCAAGGGTGTCCATCAGGACACCGAGGATTGCCAAACGATGTTAACGCTCTCCTTTCTCTATTCGGTGATTTACCAGTTTGGCGATAACTTCGCCTATCTGGTGCTGGCAGCGCTGGGGCTGGCGGTTATCTTTGGCATGATGGGCGTGATTAATCTGGCACATGGCGAATTCATTATGTGTGGCGCTTACGTCACCATTTTAATGAATAAAGCAGGCTTACCACTGCCTTTTGCCATGTTGGCGGGTACTTTAGCGGCGGCATTTTTCGGCGGTGTGGTTGAGCGTCTTGTCGTGCGCCATCTCTATGGCCGCTTATATGATTCGGTGGTCGCAACCTGGGCAATCAGTTTGATTGTACAGCAAAGTATGCTGCTGATCGCTGGCCCCTCACTGGAAGGTCTGTCGACCCCCTTCGGTTCTTTCACCCTCGGTGAATACTCGTTTGCCACGTATCGCGCCTTACTGCCCTTCTTTGCGATCGCCATCCTAATGGTGCTCTATTGGTTGTTCTTCCACACCAATTACGGCGTCTGCGCCCGAGCCACTATCCAGAATGCGCGCATGGCATCCTGTCTGGGGTTGGAAACCGACCGAATTTATACCCTGACATTTGCACTCGGCGCAGGCTTGGCCGGATTAGCAGGGGCCATTTATGCCCCAACATTGACCGCCGTCCCCACCATGGGCAGCAGTTTTATTGTGCAAGCCTTTGTTTCGGTAGTTGTTGGTGGCGCAAATGTTCTGGTTGGCACCATTCCTGCAGCAGTGGCGTTAGGCGCAATACAAACGGGGCTGAATTCTTGGTATGGGCAACTGGCGGGTCAAATTGGCTTACTGGTCACCGCTGTACTGGTTATCCGCTTACTGCCAAACGGTGTTGGCAGCCTGTTTACCCGTAACCGCTAGGAGCCGCATGTGACAACGACCTCTCTTAATGTATCGGCGGATAGCGCGAAGAAACGCTCGCTATCCCAGACTCGACTAATAGCCCTGTTGGTGCTGGCGGTAGCCCTAGCTCTGCCACTGGTGATAGACAGCGCCATGGTCGGTGACCTCTCCTACTTCCTACTGTGGACATTCTGCGCCATTGGGTTAGCGGCCATGTGGGGCCATGGCGGCATTTTATCATTCGGGCAGACCGCGTTCTTTGGCCTTGCCGGTTATACCTACGGCGTGATGACGCTCAATTTTGGCGACGGCGTGCTCTCCACGTGGTCCGGCTTAGTGATGGCATTGCTGGTGGCCGCAGCCGTGGCGGCAGCACTGGGCTATCTGATGTTCTACGGTGGGGTGACCGGCATTTTTATCGGCATTGTGACTTTATCGTTCACGCTGGTATTAGAAACCTTTATGTCGCAAACCGCGGGGCCGCAATGGGCTATCGGCAGTGCGCGATTGAATGGTTTTAATGGGATGTCCGGCATGCCGCCGCTCTCTTTGCCGTGGTTTGATGGCCAGTTACTGACACTCGAAGGCAATAGCTTCTACTACCTGATTATTGTGCTGCTGGCCGGTGTGTATTGGGGCGTTCGGCGGTTATTACGCTCTGATTTTGGCCTCACATTGGCTTCCATCCGTGAGAATCCACGTCGGGCAGAAATGCTGGGAATTGATATTCGCCGCTACCAACTGTTGGTGTTTGTGTTGGGGGGGGTGCTCTCCGGTTTATCTGGCGCACTTTATACCCTGTGGGGCTCTTACATCACGCCATCTTCGATGGGGCTGACCGCCGCCGCCATGCCGGTTATCTGGGTCGCCACCGCTGGGCGTAAGAATATCTTTGGCACCGTGGTCATCACTGCCTTATTGGTCTGGTTATCCCAATGGTTGGCTATTTATGGCAGTGAATACGCCATGATCCTGCTTGGTGCCATTCTGCTGTTTGTGGTGCTTGCCGCGCCTAATGGCTTACTACCTTGGTTAGCGGAGAAATTCACCCGCTTATCTGCCGCGCGCCAGAAAAAAGGGGCATCACTATGAGTCAGGCATCGCAAGAACTGATCCTTGAAACCCGTGGACTGAGCAAACGCTTTGGCGGCATTCAGGTGATCAATCAAGTCGATATGCAAATTCGTCGCGGTGAAGTGCGCTGCGTCATTGGCCCCAATGGGGCCGGTAAAAGTACCTTTTTCAAGTTACTCACTGGCGAGCATGCCCCGAGCGATGGCGATATCCGTTTCTTTGATCGGCGGTTAAATACCTTGGCTCCCTTTCAGCGCATTCGGATGGGGATGAGCATTAAGTTCCAGATCCCCGGCATCTTCCCTGAGCTGACCGTTGAGCAGCATTTGCAATTGTCGCTCAGTCACTTGCGCCCAGAAGTGCGTTCGCAGGCCATGAGCGTCGATGCCCTGTTAGAGCGCTTTAAGCTCACCACGGAATACCATCAGTTGGCCGGCAATTTATCTCACGGCAAAAAGCAGTGGCTAGAAATTGCCATGGCGGTGTCGCTACAACCGACTTTATTGATGCTGGACGAACCGGTTGCGGGCTTATCTATCGATGAAACCTACCTCACCGGTGAACTGATTAAGCAGATGCAAGACGACGGCCTGACGCTCATGGTGGTGGAGCACGACATGACATTTGTGCGCCAAATTGCCTCGCAAGTCACAGTGCTACATGGAGGGAAAGTGTTCGCCGATGGCAATGCCGCCGAGGTGCTCGCCCGTGAGGATGTGGCCGATATCTATTTGGGGAAATCAGTATGAATAGCGTGGTGTTGCAAATAGAAGAGCTGACAGGGGGTTATGGCGGCGGCCAAGTACTCAATGGCGTCACGCTGCAACTGCATGCAGCGGAAGTGCTGGGCTTAATTGGCCGTAATGGCGTGGGGAAAACCACGCTGATGCGTACCTTGATTGGGGCCGTACCGAGCAAACACGGCAGCATTTTATTAGGGGAAATCGACATCACACAAGCTTCACCGCAGCGCCGCGCCCGCTTAGGCGTCGGTTACGTTCCGCAAGGGCGTGAAGTGTTTGCCGGTTTAACCGTGGCTGAGAATCTGCAAGTCGGGATGCAATTTGTCCGTGAACATCGCGAATTCGCCAAAGACTTGCTGGAGCGCGTACTGGATTACTTTCCGATTTTGCGCCAACGGCTCAAACAAAAAGCCGGCACCATGAGTGGCGGCGAACAACAGCAATTGGCGATTGCCCGCGCATTAGTCGGTTCGCCCAAAGTCTTACTGCTGGATGAACCCTCTGAAGGCGTTCAACCCTCTATCGTCAACATCATTGCCGATACCTTGGTGCGCATTGCTCGCGAACTGCATGTTGCCGTGATTCTGGTCGAGCAGGATATCGCCATGATCCAGCGCGCCGCACAACGTTGCGCCGTGATGGATAAAGGCCAAGTGGTGGAAACCCTGACACAACAACAACTTTCCGATGATCTTTTAATGCGCCGTCATCTGGCTCTGTGACCGGATGCCCTTAATACGTGGAGAATTGCTAATGAAATGGCTCGAAGAATCAATCATGGTCAAACGCGGTGTGGGTGCTGGGCGTAAACCGGTGACCCACCATCTGACGGAAGAGATGCAAAAAGAGTTTCACTACACCATCGGCCCCTACTCGACGCCGGTGCTGACCATTGAACCGGGCGATCGGGTGATTGTCGATACGCGGGATGCCTTTGAAGGGGCGATCAATTCAGAGCAAGACATTCCAAGCCAACTGCTCAAAATGCCGTTTCTCAACCCGCAAAACGGCCCCATCATGGTCAACGGTGCCGAGAAAGGCGATGTGATTGCGGTTTATATCGAGTCCATGTTGCCGCGCGGCGCTAACCCCCACGGTATCTGCGCCATGATCCCGCATTTTGGTGGACTGACCGGTACCGACTTGACCGCCATGCTCAATGACCCGCTGCCTGAGAAAGTGCGCATGATTAAGCTCGACAGCGAAAAGGTCTACTGGAGCAAGCGCCATACCCTGCCCTACAAACCCCATATTGGCACGTTGAGCGTGTCGCCAGAGATTGACTCGATCAATTCACTGACACCGGATAATCACGGCGGGAATATGGACGTGCCGGATATCGGGCCAGGCAGCATCACTTATCTGCCGGTGCGCGCGCCCGGTGGCCGTTTGTTTATCGGCGATGCGCATGCTTGTCAGGGCGATGGGGAGATTTGCGGCACCGCCGTGGAATTTGCCTCAATCACCACCATCAAAGTGGATTTAATCAAAAACTGGCAGCTCGCTTGGCCGAGGATGGAAAACGCCGAAAACATCATGAGTATCGGCAGCGCACGGCCGTTAGAGGATGCGACCCGCATTGCCTACCGTGACCTTATTTATTGGTTGGTGGCCGATTTTGGCTTCGAGCAATGGGACGCTTATATGCTCCTGAGCCAATGCGGCAAGGTGCGCTTAGGCAACATGGTCGACCCTAAATACACCGTCGGTGCCATGTTAAACAAAACACTGTTTGCCCAATAACCACGGCGCACGTCGTTATTCTCCCCTGATCTCGGTCGGGGGAGGAACTGAGTACTGATTATCACGCTTTTTCACCCAATTCAGACGCATAAGCAGGTGCATATGGGATCCGATACCCCAGTCAATATTGGCTTACTGTACTCCTTCAGTGGAGTGACAGCGGCACAAGAGCGATCACAATGGCGTGGCGCGATGCAAGCTATTGCCGAAATAAACCAAAATGGCGGTATCAACGGCAGGCCACTGCATGCCATTCATTTTGATCCACAATCTGATGATGTGCAGTTCCGTGCATTGGCAGAGCAGTTAATCGTCGAGCACGACGTGAATGTGATCTTTGGCGGTTACACCTCCAGTAGCCGTAAAGCCATGTCGCCGGTGGTGGAGAAATATCGGCGGTTACTGTTCTATTCGCAACTGTATGAAGGCTTTGAGTTTTCAGAAAATATTTTCTATGGCGGGGCCGCGCCCAACCAAAATTGTGTCCAGTTGGCGGATTACCTGACGGGGCAATTTGGCGCACGAGTGTATTTAATTGGCTCGCGTTATATCTACCCGTATGAATGTAATCGCAACATGCAGGAACTTATCCTGCAACGCCATGACGGCGCGGTGATTGGCGAGCGCTACCTTGACCTGAATGCGCCCTATGAAGCGTTTTTGCCCATCATCGAGGAGATCGCCAAAAAGCAGCCGGACTTCATTTTCAGTACCGTGGTGGGACAAACCGTTCCGTTCTTGTATCAGGCTTATCAGGCGGCAGGTTTAGATCCCGCCCGTATGCCCATTGGCAGCCTGAATACATCAGAAACTGAGATTGCCATTATGGGGGCAGAAGTGGCGCAAGGGCATTTCAGCTCCGCCCCCTATTTCCAAAGTGTCAGCACCAAGGCGAATCAAGCGGCACTGAAACAGTTCCATCAGCAATTCGGGCCGGAACTCACCACGGACATGAATTGGGAAGCCACTTACAGCCAAGTGCATTTGTTTGCCAAGGCCATGGCCGAATGTGGCAGTGACCATATCTATCCATTGTCTGCCGCCCTGCGAGGAAGCCAATTTGATGCGCCACAAGGCCGTATTCGAATTGATCCTCTGAATCAGCACACCGGACTCTACCCTCGGATTGGGATGGCGAATGAACAGGGGCAATTTACCGTGGTGCAGGAGTCACGCCGGATTGTCGAACCCGACCCGTATATGACGAACCAGATTCAGGGAGATTGGGTCACGAAACTCACGACAGTGGGGTATCCCCATGCGACCTAGCGACAGCAGAATCAGCGCCACCGCGTTATTACTCAGCCGAGGGATTCGTTGCGTGGTCTTGCACCCCGACGACGAGGACGGTGAAACGCTCACCAATCATTTACGCCGTATGGGGTTTAAGGTACAAGCCTTCTGGCCCATCCCTGAGCAACTCCCCGCGGATACGGACCTGATTTTCTATGCATTACAGTCTGATAACCCCGAACCGGATGTGTCATGGCTTAACCCCCACAAACACGCCCTGATTGCGGTTATCGCGTATGAGAACCCGACGTTTATTGACCAAGCGCTCAGCATGGGGGCGGGGGCCACGATAACCACCCCGCTTCGTGCCTCAGGACTGCTCTCGGCCATGGTCTTTGCCTTACACCATGCCCAACAGCAACGGCAAATGCGCGATCAAATAGAACGGCTAGAAAAAAAGGTGCTGGGGGTCCGCCAAGTCAGTGAAGCCAAAGCCATCTTGATGCGGATGCACAGTATTGGCGAAGAGCAAGCCTACGAGATCTTACGTCATCAAGCCATGGACAAGCGCATCACCGTTGAGGAGATCTCATGCGCATTAATTCAGGCCAATGACATTTTCTCTTGGACGACACCCACCGCCCCCCATAACCGAAAGAACTGAACACGGATCGCTCGGTCAAGCGCCGAGCCTAATATGACTTTTTCGAGCCTAACATTGCCTAATTGCGAGGATAATCATGTCGATAGCCCCTTTTACTGCGGCCGCCATTCAGTTTGAACCCTTAATGTTTGCCAAAGAGGCAAATGTCCGTCAATTACTGGCACTGGTCGAGCAGGCGGCGCAACAAGGTGCACGCCTGATTACCACGCCAGAAATGGCAACCACCGGCTACTGTTGGTTTGATCGACAGGAAGTTGCGCCGATGGTCGAAACCGTTCCCGGTGAAAGCACAGCCCGTTTTACTGAATTAGCACAACGTTATCAATGCCATATCGTCTTGGGTATGCCGGAAGTAGACCCTGCCACTTCGCTCTATTACAACAGCGCCGTGTTGATTGGGCCGCAAGGCGTGATCGGTTGCCATCGCAAAAGCCACCCCTATATTTCTGAACCTAAGTGGGCGGCCGCGGGTGACGTTGGGCATCAAGTGTTTGAAACCCCACTGGGGCGCATCGGAATGCTGGTGTGTATGGATATCCATTTCCCAGAAACTGCCCGTTTACTGGCACTGGAGGGAGCCGATATCATCTGCCATATCAGCAATTGGCTGGCAGAACGCACGCCTGCCCCCTATTGGATCAGCCGCGCCATGGAGAATAGTTGTTATTTGATTGAAAGCAATCGCTGGGGGCTGGAGCGTGGTGTCCAATTTAGCGGGGGCAGTTGCATCATTGAACCTGATGGATCTATTGCCGCCGTGGTCGATGGCGGGGACGGTATTGCCTACGCCGAAGTCGACATTCGCCGCAGCCGCCAGCGCCAAGTCTTGGGGGAACCGGTTTTTGATCAGCGCCGCCCTGCCGATTATCACGCGCTACTCTGCGACAGTTTCCTGTGGAATCCACAAGATTTCTTTGGTCTTTACGGGCAAAAACCGTTACCTGCGGGTAAGCAAAGCCGCCTGACGGTAGCGCAGTTCCCCTCCGTTGAGCAAGTGGAAGCCAATCTGGCGGCGATAACCGCCATGGCCGAAGATGCGGTGTTGCAGCAAGGCAGTGAACTGATTGTGTTCCCTGAATTAGCCTTAACGGGTTATCTCGCGGGCGCGGCTCAGGCTCAAACACTCGACAGCCCCGCCGTGCAAGCGCTGACTCGCCTCGCCATGAGATTGCGGGTCTATCTGGTGGTGGGGATGGCCGAACAGCAGCAGGATAGAGACTACAACACGCAAGTGCTGTTTGGCCCCGAAGGGATTGTCGGCACTTACCGGCAAATGCAACTTTCTCAGGCGCATCAACAGTGGGCCAGCGCTGGCGAGCAGTGGAGTGTCTTCGATACCGCACTGGGCAGAGTGGGATTACTGTTAGGCCATGATGCCTTATTACCGGAATCGGGCCGTATTTTGGCATTGATGGGCTGCGATATCATTGCCTGTTCTGCCGCCCTACCCGCCGGTTTTACCGCCGCCCATGCCGGCAGTACTGTCCAGCAAAATTACCCTATCCCGACAGGGGCCGATCCGCTGCACTGGCACTTATTCCGAACCCGAGCGGGGGAAAATAATCTGTATTTTGCCTTTGCAAATGCGGTTGATGAAACTCATGAGCAAGGTGGGTTTAGCGGTATCTTTGGGCCTGAAACCTTCACTTTCCCACGGCAAGAACAAGTGCTGTGGCAGACATCACAAGCGGTCACTCAAACCATTGATACCCGTTCTCTGGTGGGTAGCGCCTATCCCACCAATGTGGTGCGCCGCAAAGACCTCGTTGCCATGCGCCAGCCGCATCACTATAAGTTGCTACTGAGTTAAGTTGCTACTGACTTAAATTGCTACTAAGTGAAGGCCCAAAACGCACTCAATCCCAGTGATGTTGGCTGGGGTTGAGGCGAAAACACCACCTCATCTGCACATATGTGCAAAACCCACCACATTACGCAAAATAAAAATGTGATCACAATCCAAAATTTGTTCGGAATAATCCTCGCCAACACAAAATACCGATTTTCATTTATTTAATATAAATCAACCCATTAAGTATTTTGGCACATCTGTGCAATATCCATTCTGTATTAGGGCGTTTGTTTTAGATTAATTAGGCGAGATAAAGGCAGGATGCGTTATTTCATGCTTTTGACTTAAAAAATGGAAAGTGATTATATCAAGTCATAGATAACCTAATGACATTTGCACAAATGTGCAAGAGGCTGAAATGGAAAAGAGCGATGATCTACGCCTGATGGTGAAAATTGCACAAATGTATTACGAGCAAGATTTCACGCAAGCTGAGATAGCGCGGGCGCTGGGGATTTACCGTACCAGCATCAGCCGAATGCTAAAAAAAGTCCGCGAACAAGGCATCGTGACGATTTCAATTAATTACAACTATAACGAGAATTTGTTGCTGGAACAGCAATTGAAATCGCGCTTTAAATTACGCGAGGCGATTGTGGTTTCTTCAGAAGAAGATCAGTCGCCAGAACATCAACTCCAATTAATGGCAAAACATTGCTGCGCACTGCTGAACCGTATTATTGAGAATGGCGATATTCTGGGCTTCTCTTGGGGCAGTGCGATTGCCACCTTAGTTGAGCAAATGGACATGTCAGCGGTATCACGCCAATTAACCTGTATCCCGATGGTCGGTGGCCCGTCAGGTAAATTAGAGAGTCGCTACCATGTGAATACCTTGGTTTACAGCGCCGCCATGAAATTAAAAGGTGAATCACTGCTGATTGATTTCCCCGCGATTCTGGAGAAAAGTGTTATTCGTGACGGTATCGTGCAATCTCAGCATTATCAGGCGATCGCCGATTATTGGCAGCGATTAGATATTGCTATATTCGGTATTGGTTCCCCGAATATTTCCGGTAATTCTACTTGGCGTGCATTTTATGGCAGTGATGTGATTGACCACTTTAATGAAAGGCAGGTTGCTGGGGATATCTGTTCACGCTTTTATGATTTACAGGGTAATCCTGTTGAAACCTATATTTCCGATAAAACTATTACTATCGAGTTAGATAAAATTAAAAAAGCCCGTTATTCCATTGGTATTGCCCACTCACATGACAAAATTAGCGGAATTATTGGTGCCATCAAAGGAAAATACATTAATAGCTTGGTGACGACGAAAGAAACCGCCGAGGAGATACTCAAGCTCACGGCATAAGCATGATGAAAATAGTATTAATCACGCCGATTGGCGTGTGGCTAACCACAAACGAAATTTGAATAAAAAAGAGTATCGAATGAATGATTGGCTTAATTTTAACGGTCACGTTAATGCGGGGGAAATAACATGGTAAATGTCATTTTTTGTGCTCACGGTGATTTAGCCGTTTCAATGCTAAATTCCGTCAATATGGTGTATGGCGAGACACAGAATATTACTCCGCTGCTGTTTAACCGTGGTGAGAATGCTGAGGATTTGGTCATGAGAATGCAGGATGTCATGGCGAAGAGTGAAGAAAACGCGTGGCTGATTGCAGTCGATTTGCAAGGTGGCAGCCCCTATAACGCCGCCGCTCGGCTAGCCTTTGGTGACAGCCGCATTCAGGTCGTCAGTGGCTTATCACTGCCGCTGGCGCTGGAAATTGCCGATAACCAACACAGCATGGCCGCAGAAGAACTGACGGATTATTTACTGGAAATCGGCGCGCAATGCGTGCAGTCATTCCGCCATCAACAGAATATTGCAGAAGAAGAGGCAGACTTTATATGAAAATCAATCTGGCAAGAATTGACGACCGGCTGATTCATGGCCAGGTCACCACCGTCTGGGCGAAAGAGGCCAAGGCCGAGCGCATTATTATCTGTAGTGATGAAGTCTATAACGATGACATCCGTAAGACGCTATTAAAGCAAGCCGCGCCTCCGGGCATCAAAGTGAATGTGGTCAATATTGAAAAAGCCGTCGCTGTTTATCACAACCCCAATTATAGCAATGACACCGTTTTCTATTTATTCACCAATCCAACCGATGTTTTACGGTTAGTGGATGAAGGGGTGAAAATTAATGTCATTAATATTGGTGGTATGGCGTTTAAACAGGGAAAACGGCAATTAACAAAAGCCGTTTCTGTTGATCAAAATGATATTAATGCTTTTTATGCCTTAGGTGAACGCGGTGTTCATTTAGATTTGCGGGTAGTCACTTCCGATCCACAAGTGGATGTGATTAAAAAATTAAAAGAACTGGAGTCTAAAGAGCGAAACTAAATATCAAAAATAAGTATCAGCAAATATTAATCACTCAGGTCTTAATAAACATTTAAATCCGATTACTTAACCTGGGCAATGACACTATTTAATATGACTCCATGGCCATCTCAGCCAAGGGGAAATAGGGGCATATTGCCGAAAGGGGTCCACCATGGAAATCAGTTTACTACAGATTATCTTAATATTTATTTTCGCCTGCATCGCCGGTATCGGCAGTGTGCTGGATGAATTCCAAACGCATCGGCCATTAATCGCTTGTACCATTACCGGCCTGATCCTCGGTGATATGACGACTGGCGTGATCCTCGGCGGGACGCTGGAGCTCATCGCCTTGGGCTGGATGAACGTGGGCGCGGCACAATCCCCCGATTCTGCGCTGGCCAGTATCATTTCCACCATCTTAGTCATTGTTGCTCACCAAAATATTGCCACAGGGATTGCTATCGCCTTGCCAGTGGCGGTAGCCGGTCAGGTTCTCACTGTCTTTGCGCGCACCATCACCGTGGCTTTCCAACATGCGGCAGACCGCGCGGCAGAAAGTGCCAATTTTGCGATGATTGATTTAATGCATGTCTCCGCCCTGCTGGTTCAGGCGTTGCGCGTCGCCATACCTGTGCTGATCGTCTCTATTTTTGTCAGTGCTGACACCGTCACTCACATGCTCAATGCCATTCCAACCGTGGTCACTCACGGGCTACAAATCGCGGGCGGGTTTATCGTGGTGGTTGGTTACGCCATGGTGCTCAACATGATGGGCGTGAAGTACCTGATGCCCTTCTTCTTCCTCGGTTTTATTGTCGGCAGCTACCTCGGTTTCAGCCTGCTCGCGTTCGGTGGTATCGGCCTGATTATCGCCCTGCTGTATATCCAGTTAAATCCTCTTTATCAGAAACCGGCGGCCCCAGCAGCCCAAGGCAATCACGCCAAACTCGATGAATTAGAAGACTAGGAGACGCCGACATGAGCACACCAAGCAAACAAATCACCCGCTCTGACCTGTTTAAAATGTTTTTACGCAGCAACTTGCAACAAGCCTCTTTTAACTATGAGCGTATCCATGGTCTGGGCTTCTGCTATGACATGGTGCCCGCGATTAAGCGCTTGTATCCGCTGAAAGAAGACCAGATTGCCGCGTTAAAACGTCACTTAGTGTTCTTCAACACCACACCTGCCGTCTGCGGCCCAGTGATTGGTGTGACCGCCGCGATGGAAGAAGCGCGTGCCAATGGTGCCGACATTGATGAAGGCGCGATTAATAGCCTGAAAGTGGGGCTGATGGGGCCTTTGGCAGGTGTGGGTGACCCATTAATTTGGGGGACATTACGCCCCATCACTGCGGCATTAGGGGCTTCATTAGCGCTGAATGGCAATGTATTGGGGCCGATTCTGTTCTTCCTGTCGTTCAACTCTGTCCGTCTGGCGCTGAAATGGTTTGGCTTGCAATACGGTTTCGCCAAAGGGGTCAATATCGTGAAAGACCTCGGCGGTAACCTGCTGCAAAAACTGACCGAAGGGGCGTCTATTCTGGGCCTGTTTATCATGGGGGTATTGGTCACCAAATGGACCAGTATCAATGTGCCGCTGGTGATTTCGAAAACGCCAGCACAGGACGGCACCACCGTGACCATGACCGTGCAGAACATTCTGGATCAACTCTGCCCCGGCTTGCTGGCACTGGCGCTCACCCTGTTAATGATGCGTTTACTCAAACGCAAAGTTAACCCTATTTGGCTTATTTTCTCCCTGTTTGGCCTCGGAATTGTAGGCTCATGGCTTGGCATTCTTTCCTAATTAATGCCGGGGAGTTTTTTTATTCGCACTGTTGTTTTAATTATTCATGATGATTGAGGTGGTTCCGCATGAAAACGAAAGCGTTACGTTTATATGGCAAAAATGACTTACGTCTGGAGAGTTTTACTTTACCGGAAATCGGCGATGATGAGATTTTGGCGACCGTGGTGACCGACAGTATTTGCCTCTCGTCATGGAAGGAGGCCAATTTGGGCGCGGACCATAAAAAGGTGCCCGATGATGTGGCAGAAAACCCGATTATTATCGGCCATGAGTTTTGCGGCGATATTTTGCAAGTCGGCAAGCACTGGCAGCACAAATTTAAGCCTGGCAGCCGTTATGTGATTCAGGCCAATTTGCAGTTACCTGACCGCCCCGATTGCCCTGGGTACTCATTCCCTTATATCGGTGGTGAAGCCACTCACGTGGTGATCCCCAATGAGGTGATGGCGCAAGATTGCCTGCTGCCTTATGAAGGCGAGAGCTATTTCGAAGGGTCACTGGTGGAGCCACTTTCTTGCGTTATCGGCGCATTTAACGCCAATTACCATCTGGTTCCCGGTACTTACCAACATAAAATGGGCATCAAGCCCAACGGCCATGTGTTGATTCTAGGCGGTACAGGCCCGATGGGGTTATTGGCCATCGATTATGCCTTGCATGGGCCAGTGAATCCGGCTTTATTGGTCATCACTGACCGCCACCAGCAAAAACTCGATTATGCCGCTCGCCTCTACCCGAGTGAGCCGCAAACGCAAGTGCATTACCTCAATACGCAGCACACCGAGGACCAATTTGAGCGCTTAATGGCGCTGACTGATGGCAAAGGTTACGACGATATTTTTGTTTTCGTGCCGTCAGCGGAATTGGTGACGTTGGCATCAAGTCTGCTGGCACCGGATGGCTGCTTTAATTTCTTTGCCGGTCCGCAGGATAAGCATTTTATGGCGTCAGTTAATTTCTACGATATTCATTATTCATTTACCCACTATGTCGGTACCTCCGGCGGTAATACTGACGATATGCGCGAAGCGGTGAGTTTGATTGAAGCGAAGAAAGTGAATGCGGGCAAAGTGGTGTCCCATATTTTGGGGCTCAATGATGCCGCAGACACCACACTGAATTTACCCAAAATTATCGGCGGTAAAAAACTGGTGTATACCGGCAAAAATATCCCGCTGACGTCATTGAGTGAGTTAATGAGCCAGCCACAAACTTTGCCATTATTGCAGGAGTTACAGACTATTTTGCGTAAAACGGAGGGGTTGTGGTCGAAAGAGGCTGAAGATTTCGTGTTGGCTTACGCCCCCGAGATTTAATTTTTCCGCATCAAAAACGCAGGGGAAACCAACGGTTATCGCGCTTCCCCTGCGCCCTTCACGCGATCTCTTTATCTTCTTTATCTTCCGGCAAATGCTTCGCCGTTGACTCATCAGTGGTGGCATCGTTCTCGACAGCACTGAGCAACACATCCAGCAAGCCGGGGAAGCGGGCATCAATATCCTCGCGCCGCAGCGATAATAGGCTTTCGCGCCCGCAGGGCCGCTGCCAGATAACCCCACTTTCACGTAATACGCGCCAATGATGGGTCAGGGTTGACTTAGATAACCCGTGCACCAAGGTGCCGCAGGCATGTTCCCCCCCTGCCGCCAATCGACGAACCACCGCTAATCGCAGCGGGTTTCCTAGCGCCGTCAGCACATTTTCCAACCTGATCTGCTCACGTTCGGGGTGATTTGCAATCATAGCGTTCCTATCAATAAACAGCCGTTCCCGTGCCAATTGCCCGACAAACTACCTGATCGAGCCATCTCAACTGATCCTTCGCGGGCGGCAATATAGCCTATACTTCATCTCGACCCTACGACTAAATTCCGAGTCTACTCTCATTCTAGTGCAATGCTGTTAAGCGAGTACGTGTTGAACAGCCCCCCCTCAAACCCGATTCATCGCCATTATTGCATAGTTTAAGAACAAATAATTAAATTGTACGTGTATATTCGTACAATAAGCCTATACTGATCGCGATCAGGTGACCATTCGAGGTCACAGGACATTTAACCAAACAACTTCCCGGTGGCGCGTCAAATCGCCCGCCCCGAAATTGCCATTATCTACTAAGGACTTCATATGGCACGTAAAACTCCTATCGAGCGCTATCGCAACATCGGTATCTCCGCCCACATCGACGCCGGTAAAACTACCACTACTGAGCGTATTTTGTTCTACACCGGCGTTAGTCATAAGCTGGGTGAAGTGCATGATGGCGGCGCGACAACTGACTGGATGGCTCAGGAGCAGGAACGTGGCATTACCATTACATCGGCTGCCGTGACCTGTTTCTGGAAAGGTATGGATCATACCTTGCCGGAGCACCGTATTAATATTATCGATACCCCTGGGCATGTGGATTTCACCATTGAGGTGGAACGTTCTATGCGGGTACTCGACGGTGCAGTCATGGTGTACGACGCAGTGGGTGGCGTACAGCCACAGTCTGAAACGGTGTGGCGTCAGGCCAATAAATATCGTGTGCCGCGCTTGGCATTCGTTAACAAGATGGACCGCCCGGGTGCTGATTTCTTCCGCGTGCGGCAGATGATGATCGACCGTTTGAAAGCGAATCCGGTGCCGATCGTGATCCCGATTGGCAGTGAAGATAGTTTCACCGGCGTGGTGGATCTGCGGTTAATGCGCGCCATTATCTGGGATGAAGCCTCTCAGGGCATGACGTTCAGCTATGCGCCGATTCCAGAAAACCTGCTGGCGACCGCCAATGAGTGGCGCGAGAAGATGGTGTCCGAGGCGGCTGAAGCCTCTGAAGCGTTGATGACAGAATATCTGGAAACGGGCGATCTGACGGTAGAGGAGATCACTGAAGGTCTGCGTATCCGCACCATTGCCGGTGAAATCCAGCCGATGATGTGCGGTAGCGCCTTTAAAAACAAAGGGGTGCAACGCATGTTGGACGCCGTCGTAGAGCTGATGCCATCACCGGTCGATATTCCGCCGGTCAGTGGCACCGATGAAGACGGCAACGAAGTCAGTCGTCAGGCCGATGATAATGAAAAATTCTCGGCGCTGGCGTTCAAACTGATGACCGACCCCTACGTCGGCCAACTGACTTTCGTGCGCGTCTATTCGGGCGTTCTGCGTAAAGGCGACAGCGTGTATAACCCGATTCGCGGCAAGAAAGAGCGCATTGGTCGTATTGTCCAGATGCATGCCAATAACCGCATTGAAGTGGACGAAATACGCGCCGGTGATATCGCCGCTTGCGTCGGTTTGAAAGATGTCACGACGGGGGAAACGCTGTGTGATCCAGACGCGGTAATTACGCTGGTGCGCATGGAATTCCCTGAGCCGGTGATTTCGCAAGCCATTGAGCCTAAAACGAAAGCGGATCAGGAGAAAATGAGCCTCGCGCTGCAACGACTGGCTTCGGAAGATCCCTCATTCCGAATTCGCACGGACGAAGAATCCGGTCAGACCATTATTTCCGGTATGGGTGAGTTGCATCTGGAGATCATTGTCGACCGCATGAAGCGTGAGTTTGGCGTCGAAGCCAATATCGGTAAGCCGCAAGTGACCTACCGTGAAACTGTGCGCAAAACCGTGACGGATGTGGAAGGTAAATTTGTTCGCCAATCCGGCGGTAAAGGGCAATACGGCCATGTGGTCTTTACTCTTGAACCACAGGAAGCAGGCAGCGGCTTTGCCTTTGTCGATGCGACAAAAGGCGGCGTGGTCCCCCGTGAGTTTATCGGCGCAGTTGAAAAAGGGGTGCTTGAAGCCACCAACACCGGTGTGCTGGCCGGTTATCCGGTGGTGGATGTGAAAGTGACGCTGACGTTCGGTTCCTATCACGAGGTCGACTCCTCTGAGCTGGCGTTTAAAATGGCCGCCATCTTTGGTTTCAAAGAAGCGGTTAAGCGTGCATCACCGGTGATTTTGGAGCCTGTCATGAGCGTTGAGGTGGAAACACCAGAAGAGTACGCCGGTAACGTGATGGGGGATCTCTCGTCTCGCCGTGGCATGGTGCAAGGAATGGAAGAGATGATTGGTGGCGGGAAGATTATCCGCGCAGAAGTGCCGTTATCCGAAATGTTCGGTTACTCCACCACGCTGCGCTCGATGTCCCAAGGCCGAGCAACCTACACCATGGAGTTCAAACATTACGCCGAAGCACCGCGCAATGTTGCTGATGCGATTATTGCCGCTCGCGGTAATAAAGGTTAATTCGCTTTAGCCCGCAGTTAGCTTCATCAAACAGTTAACTTCATCACACAGTTAGCTTCATCACACAAGACCGCCGGTAGATATTGACCGGCGGTTTTTTTATGGGCTAGATGGTTTATCTGGGGTAGAGAGTTTGTAAGGAATAGATCGTTTTTATGGGATCAAAATAAATCAGAATGACTGCCGACACGGTACAGCTTAATCTCTTCTTTAGTACGTTGATAAATTAACAATAAATCTGGCATACCATGACATTCAAGGTAACCGATATAGTTCCCTATCAATGGATGTTCGGCTCTGATAAACAATGGTTAACATTGTTACCAACCAAGGTCACGTTTAAGCGCATCGACTGTATCAGCACGGTAAACTTCCACCCCGTTTTCTAGGTCACGGATAGCCTGCAAGGTTTCCTGATTGGGTTGCAGCAAATCGATCGGTAACTCAGCATTAACAGCTAAGCGATTGACGACCATGCGGATCACGGTAGACAGATCAAGTCCGAGGGCTTTAGCATTCGCCATGGCAGCGGCTTTTGATGCGGGTGAAACTCTGGCACGAACGACAGTATCCGTCATATTGACCTCCAATAGATTACAATTACTGTAGCCACAGTGTAGCCACGACGTAGCTACAATTCAACTATTGTTTTATTCGGTTTCACATGACATGGCATTTTGCCCAAATTCATCACTGACTGTAAAAGCGCTAGCGATGATTTGAAAAAAACCTCAGCTAAACCGGCTAAAAAGTCACTGGCGTATTGACCCATAACACCCTCGCGGTGGACTCGCCAATATTACGGTAACCATGGGGTACATGGCTGGGGAAATAAAAAGAATCCCCCACATTGAGCAGATAAGTCTCCTCACCTAAATACAGCGCAATTTCCCCCTCAAGCACATAGCCCATCTCCTCACCATGATGTTCGATTTGCCCATCACTGGCGACGCCAGGTTCGATGATATGAATGTTTCCTTGTAGCAGCCCACCTTTGTGATGATGGGTGAGATTCTCCAGCTCAATACCGCCCTTTTTACTGCGGTGAACAAAACGCTTACGAACGCGTTGTTCTGGCTTCAGGACCGGTGAATCAGCCACCCAGCTCTCGGCCATCAAATCTGAAATATTGGTTTCCAGCGCGCTCGCTAACCTGTGCAACATCGCCAAGGAGGGTGACGCGACTTCGTTCTCCAGTTTGGACAGCAAACTCTCAGAGCACCCGACTTTCTGCGCCAACTGTTTGAGCGTGATGTCCTGCGCCAAACGAGCATGACGTAAACGCATCCCTAAATCAGACAAAACAAAACCGCCGTTATCACCGTTTTTTTTCATAAGTTGGTATCTGCTACTGAAAGAGGCTCAAACGCCCAGCGTGTCCGTGCCGGGCAATATTTATCACATCGGTACTGGCCGCCAAAATAGCCGCTTATGCCGTCACACTAAAATGCACATCCTGCGGGTTACAGCCATTAATAGGCACAATGTCTTGTGGGCAAGCTGACATGACGACAATACAATCCAGCTCGGCGCGGATCTCAACGTAATCCCCCGCTTTGCTCACCGTCGGTAACCACGAGATGGTGTAATCCGGATTAACCGGCGTATTCATCCACAAATTCAACGGTTGCGGAACTTCACGCGCCCGTAACCCGATCGCATTGAGCGCCAACCGCATATTATCGGCGCAACTGTCGTGGTATTCAGTGATCCCCATATTGCTATAGCGATAAAGGTCACAGGCGGCAATCAGCGTATCGTGTACGCCCGGTGAAGTATCCGTTATCAGTGTCCCAATCGCACGACGCTGGTTGGTGACTAATGCATCTCCCGGTTGCGGAATGATTTTATCAATAAATGCGCGCGTGTGTTCCATTGATGAGAACTCACTGAGATCTGCGCTATTAAACAGCCATGTGTCACACACCTGACTGCCTGGGGTGTTGGTAATGCGGATAACCTGTCCTTGACTCAGCTTCACCGCCCGACCACAGCGGGCAGGCACGGTATACACCTCACCGAATACCGGCGTACCGTCGGCAGAGATGGGGGAAGATAACGTGGCATTCGTGCCCAGCGCGCTACCATTGTCTTTGTCACAGCAAGCAGGATAAGTGTGGATGCTCATGAGGAACTCCTATGGGTTGGTTTGCCAGTTCTGTCAGGCAGCAGGCTAATGCCTTCGCGCCGAGGTACAGATACTGAGGGTCGGTGTATTCAGCCGGGTTATGGCTGATGCCGTTATGGCTAGGAACAAAAAACATACTGGTGGGGCAATGGCTGGCCAGATGCATCGCATCATGGAATGCCCCAGAGGTCAGGGTGGTGGTATCGATTTGTAGCGCCTGCGTACAGGCATATTGCTGCGCCAGTAATTGAGCATTGAACGCCACCGGCGGGTGGCTAAAAACGCACTCGACCAACACATTGTCAGCGGCAATTTGCTGCATCCAGTCATCAAACTGCGCTAAAACCGCAGGATCTTCGTGGCGAAAATCCAGTGTAAAAGTGGCACGACTGGCAATCGTATTGATGGCATTCGGCTCCACTTCCCAGCGGCCAAAGGTCAACCTTAATTGGTCAGCGGGCAGCGTTGCCGCCTGTTCTTCTAACTGTTGAGCCATCTGGCGAGCCAGTGACATCGCATCTTTACGATCGCCCATTGGCGTGGTGCCAGCATGGGCAGACTGCCCCAAGCAGCTCACTTGATACCAGCGAACGCCCTGAATGCCCTGCACCACGGCCAAGGGTTGATTCGCTTTCTCGAGCACTGGCCCTTGCTCAATATGTAACTCGACAAAAGCGGCCATCGGCACTGTTCCGCGCCGAGGCAGATGCGGGAAGCGCTGGTGACAGCGCGCTAACGCTTGCTGGAGCGTAACCCCCTGCGCATCCTGATGATGCCGATAATCAGCCAAGCGCTGCGGCTGAACAAAGGCACTCGACCCCATCGCGCCGGGTGAAAAACGGCTGCCCTCTTCATTCATCCAGATAGCCACTTCAATGGGGCGCAGCGTAGTGATCTCGGCATGAGCTAAGGCACTTAAACATTCCATACCGGCAATCACGCCATAACAACCATCAAGATTGCCACCGCAGGGTTGCGTATCAATATGGCTGCCGGTGACAACCGGTGGTAAATCTTCGCGGCCAGCACGGCGGATAAACAGGTTGGCGCAATCATCGGTGATCACTTCGCAACCTAATGCGAAAGCCCAATCAATCAACCAGGCTCTGGCGGCTAACTCTTCGCCTGACAAGGCCTGACGATTGACACCCCCGTGAGGTAATGCACCAAATTCGGCCAGTTGTGCCAGTCGCGCCATTAAGCGTGGCTGGCTGATATAGTCGGCGACCTGTACGCCTACGCCCTTAAGCATGCCCGACCTCCGACTCATCCAATTGCAGCGGGCGTTTAAACCACGGCGCTAAAAATGCTTGCAGGCGAGCAGTCTGCGGCTGGCGGAACATCGTGGCGGGGGCACCACTTTCTACGATGCCGCCGTCTGCCATAAACACCACTCGGGACGAAATTTTGGCGGCAAATGACATCTCATGGGTCACCATCACCATGGTCATTCCCTCGTTAGCCAAGGCTTTTATGACGTCGAGCACCTCTTCTACGCGCTCAGGATCAAGTGCGGAAGTCGGCTCATCGAGCAACAGGAGTTCCGGCTCAAGCGCTAATGCTCTGGCGATCCCAACCCGTTGTTGCTGCCCGCCAGAGAGGCGGGATGGACGCGCTTGTGCTTTGTCTGACATCCCAACTTGCGCCAGCACCGCTTGCGCTTTTTGGTGCGCCTGATCTCGTGACCACTTTTTCCCTAATACCAAGGGCGCACAAACATTTTCCAGCACGGTCATGTGCGGCCACAGGTTAAATTGCTGGAATACCATCGCCAGTGGGCGGCGCACCTCAGCAATCAAGGCGGCGCTATCACGATGTTTTACCTCACGCCCTGCCCCGCTGTAGCCCAGTAGTTGCCCTTTGATCAAGACTTCCCCTTCGTCATAGGCTTCGAGGAAATTCATGCAGCGTAACGCGGTGGTTTTTCCTGATCCGGATGGGCCAATTAAGGTGACAATTTCACCGGCATTCACCGTCAAATTAATCCCTGCCAGTACCCGATGATGGGCAAAAGATTTGCCGACGTTGCGTAATTCAATAATGGGTCCGGTATTCATCATGTTATCCCTCTATGGCCTGACGGCTGAGTAAACGCACACTCACACTGATACCCTGCGCCAACAGCCAATAACTGAGGATCAACAAGGTATAAGGCACGATGTAGGTATAGGTATTCGCCACTATCTGCCCAGTGGTCATGGTCAGTTCAGGCACGGTGATAATGGATGCCACCGCACTCTCTTTAATGGTCAAAATAAATTGGTTGCCCAGTAGCGGTAGGCTAAAGCGCAGGGCTTGTGGCGTTTGAATGTGCCAAAAGCATTTCCACGCTGAGATATCATGTACTTGCGCCGCTTCTAACTGCCCTTGCCCGATGCTTTTCCAAGCGGTACGGAAGATCTCGCCAAAATAGGCAGAGCTGTAGATAGCCAGTGATAACACCGTGGCTTCAATGGCGGTTAACGTCACGCCAATCGCCGGCAGACCAAAGTAGAACACTGCCAGTTGCGCCAGATAAGGCGTGCCTCGGATAATCCACACGTAAGTTCGCCACGGCCAATACAACCAAAGGTAATGTCGACATAGCGCCTGCAAAATAAACCCAGCGATGGCCCCAACGACGGCGGCACTCATGCTGATACCCAGCGTGACGCCTAAAGCTCGGGCATAATCCGGCAAATAAAGGAAAAAATCGTTCATCGGCTCTCCTTATGCCAGCGCCGTTCAACATAGCTACCGAGCAGTGCCAATAAGCTGGTCAGCACCAAATACGACAGTGCAATGGCGATATACACCTCTAATGGTCGATAGGTCGCCGAGGCTAATTGCTGTCCGACTCGCATCAGATCGGTTATGGCTATCACCGACACCACGGCGGAGGCTTTAATCACGTCAATTAATTCTGAAATCAATGACGGCAACGTTAACCGCAGCACTTGTGGGATCTGGATATGCCATAGCGTCTGGCGCGCACTTAATCCGCACATGGCCGCGGCTTCTAGCTGCCCTGCGGAGATTGCCGCAAAGCCGCTGCGTAAAATTTGTGATTGATAGGCGGCGGTATTGAGCGTCAGCGCCAATACCGCGGCAACATAACCCGGCAATGACAACCCCAATTCGCCGGGCAGGTAGTAGCACAACAACACCTGAGCCAGCACGGGGGTACCACGAAATAAGCTGATATAGACACGGGCGAATCCTCTGCTAAAGCGTGAGCGGCCACTTTCCATCCGGTCAATCACGACACCGATAAAAAAGCCAGCCACAATGGCAACGGCGCACAGCGAGGCAGTCGTTACCGCGCCGTCTATCAACATCGGCAGCCAGCCCATCAGCAATTGAAAGAAATCCCCCATCGTCTTACCTCTTACAAGCTAGGTGCTGGCATCTGATCAGCAGGCACATCCATCACGAACCCAAACCATTTCTGCTGTAACGCTTTCATGGTGCCGTCACGGTTGGCCTCACTGATACCGTCGCTGAACAGTTTGACTAACGTGGCGCTGTCATCACCTTGACGGCCGACCCAGCCAAAATAGGTGGTTGGCCCTAACATCGGTTTCAAGGTGGTAAAGACACCCGGACGGGTTTTGATTAAGGGGCCAAGGTTGGCAAGTGATTGAGCGACGCCATCCAAGCGTTTGTTGGCTAAATCGGCATAAGCCTCATCGAAAGAGACGTACTGTTTGATCTCTTTGATTCCGGGCTTACCGCTGGCTTTCAGTTTTTCATCGAATGCTTGTAGCACTTGGAGTTGGCCGGAACCTGCTTGCGAGCCCACCACTTTGCCACTCAGATCTTCGAGGGTGTTGATCGTGCTATCGTTATCACGTTTAAGCAGCGCGACCGTTGATTCGGCGATCGGCACCGTAAAAGCAAAGTGGTCCATGCGCTGCTTATTCACGGTGACCGCCGTCACCACAAAATCGAATTTTTTGGCATCCAAACCGGGCAAGATGCCTTGGAAAGGCAGGTCGAGCTGTTTGACCTCCACACCCGGCAGATTCTTGCTCAAGATATGATTCATTAAATCAACGTCATAACCCACTATCTTGCCATTCTCTACCGATTCAAAGGGTGCATAACGCGCTTCAGTGGCGATCGTTATCGCCTTATCCGCTTTAATGCGTTCCAATAAATCCGCGCTATGCGCACTGGCAGAGAAAATGCTGGCAACACAAAGCATTGCCCAGCACAGAGGTATCGCCTGTTTATGTCGTGTCATGATTGCCGCCCTATTTAAAGTGGTGTGAAGTGTATTCAAGTGACTTGAATGTAATGACATAAGCATGAACTGTGCCATTCGCAAAAAAGTGAACAGCAAAATAAAATGAACGTGGATAACACACTGTTATCGCTGCGCTATTTATGATGAATGGTGTGATGGCAACAATGAGAGAAGCAAGGGGATGACAGGAAAGTCATTCAATGTGATGCCTGCTTATCGGCTTCACGCACAGTAAAAGTGCAAAATTGCGCGCTTACTGTGCAGCGTCATCATTAAAGAGGTCATTAATCTTGGGGTAATACAGGGAAGGAAAAAGCAGCACAGGTTGATTTTAATGACAGCACACTTTGATTTTAAATGAAGCCGCCAGTCAAGGTTGACCGGCAGCCACGCGATTGATATCCGCAAAAAATCAGATCTTGGCGGCAGCGAGATATTTCGCCATCTCTTCAGCAGGCACCATTCCACCGCCGGTCGCCCAAACCAGATGGGTCGCATTTTGCATCTTCTCGGCGCTCAGGTGATGACGGCCCAAATAATCCGCATTGGCGCTGACTCTTGCGGGGCCAGGCATACCGGCTAATGCCGATGGCTCCAATTGGATACCCTCGTGCCGGTTAAGCAACCCGAGTAAGTCATACATTTCGGCATCACTTAAGGTGTAGAAACCGTCCAGCAAACGTGCCATTGCACGGCCAACAAAGCCCGATGCGCGGCCAACAGCCAGACCATCAGCGGCGGTAATATTATCAATCCCGATATCTTGTACAGAAATTTCATCATGCAGGCCGGTATAGACCCCCAATAACATGCACGGCGAGTGTGTCGGCTCAGCAAAAATACAATGTACATGGTCACCAAAGGCCAGCTTCAACCCGAAAGCAACACCGCCAGGGCCGCCCCCAACCCCACAAGGAAGGTAGACAAATAAAGGATGATTTTCATCAACCAAGATTCGTTGTTCGGCAAACTGCTTTTTCAAGCGATTGCCGGCTACTGAATACCCCAAGAATAAGGTGTGCGAGTTTTCATCGTCGATAAAGAAGCATTTCGGGTCAGATTCTGCCTGCTTGCGCCCTTGTGCCACGGCGACGCCATAGTCCTGCGCATACTCCACCACCTTCACGCCGTGTTCGCGCAGTTTACGTTTTTTCCACTCTCGGGCATCCGCTGACATATGCACGCTGACACTGAACCCCAATTTGGCACTCATGATGCCAATCGACATGCCCAAGTTACCGGTAGAGCCGACGGCAATGCTGTACTGGCTAAAGAACTGGCGGAAATCATCTGAAAACAGCTTGCTGTAGTCATCGGTTTCCGCCAATAAACCGGCCTGTATCGCCAGTTTTTCAGCATGCGTTAAGACTTCATAAATGCCGCCACGAGCTTTAATCGAGCCAGAAATGGGCAAATGACTGTCTAGCTTTAACAGCAAGCGGCCGGTGATAGCCACCCCGTAGCGCTGTTGCAGCGCTTGCTGCATAGCCGGTATCGCGACAATATCAGACTCGATAATGCCTTGGGTCTTTTGTGTCTCGACAAAGGCTTGGCATAAGTAAGGGGCAAAGCGCTGTAACCGAGCCTCGGCATCGTCAACATCCTGTCGCAATAATCCGACGTAAGGTAAGCCGACTTCAACGGTGGTGGCTTGCGGGTTAAACCAGGATACCTCTTCTAAATTGATAAGCTTTTTGACCAAAGGATAATCGGTAATTAATTTATCAATTTCAGTGCTTTTCATAGAATGTCTCTTTTCAATCATATGATGTAAGAAAGTAGGAAAGTCGTCCCTAAGGCAATCACCGACGCGATAAAGGTCGCGGTCGTATAATATTTGAATGTTTCACTCAACGTCGCACCACAGTATTGCTTAACCAGCCAAAATAGTGAGTCAGTGACAATGGTGAAACCAATGGCGCCAGAGCCAATCGCCAGCGTAATAATTTCAGGGCTGACGTTGGGGTACATCGGTAATATCGGTGAAACAATGGCGGTTGCGCCCATCATCGCCACCGTCGCCGACCCCACCGCAGCATGGAGTATCAGTGCCACCAGCCATGCCAGTAAAATCGGGTGCATATCCAAGTTAGACAAAATGACGGCCAGTGAATCCGCCAAGCCGCTGGCTTTTAAGATGCCGTTAAAGGCCCCACCGGCACCGATGATTAACAGAATATTGGCGATAGAGGAAAAGCCTTCTTCCGTTTTCGCCAGCAGTGTCCCCATGCCCATATTCTGCCGAATACCCAAGGTGTAATAAGCCACAAACACCGCGATAAACATGGCCGTAATCGGATTGCCGATAAACTCGAAGAATGAATAAAGCGTCGTGCCTTTAGTCATATTCAGCTCTGCGGCGGTCTTCATTAACATCAAAATAATCGGCAGCAATATCGTGAATAGGGTGGCTTTGAGGGACGGTAATTCGTCTTCATGACGCACTTTCAGTTCAGAAAAAGCGGGCGGCACCACTTTAAAGGGCAAGCGTTTACCGACAATACGCAGGAACAACGGCCCACCGATTAATGAAGCGGCTAATCCCACCACCAACCCATACACAATAACGGTACCAACATCAGCCCCAAGTGTATTAGTGACATACATGGCTGCCGGATGAGGCGGCACCACGCAATGAACAGCCATCAACGCGGTACACAGCGGGATAGCCAATTTCAGCAACGAGGTATTGGTTTTTCTGGCGATGGAGAAGGCTAATGGAATCAATAAGACCACGCCCACTTCGACAAAAAGGGTAATACCGCAGATTAATCCGACCAGCACCATGGTGACATCAGGTGATAGCCAGCGACAACGCTGTAAGGTGATACCGATGCGTTCTGCCGCGCCGGAGACCTCCATCATTTTCCCTAAAATCGTCCCCAGTCCAATGACTGCGGCTAAGAAACCTAATGTGCCGCCTATGCCACCTTCAATGGCATTCACCATTTCCAACGGATTCATTCCCATCAATAGCCCGACGTAAAAACTGGCTAATAACAGTGCGAGGAAAGGATGTATTTTCAGTTTTACGATGGTGAAAATAATAATAATGATGCTCGTTAATAACGTCCCCACTACCCATATTTGTGAGTCCATAGCCAACCTCTTCTAATAATAAGTTCTGTTCATATTGAATAAGAATTGGCCGATGCTGACAAATGATAAAAAACGCCCGTTAGATGAACCAGATTGAACCAAATAGGTAATATTCGTCATAGTTTTATTATTGAGTCTGATTTGCATCACACTGATTCACCCTAATGACAGATTTTATGGGTGGCTGCGGTATGCTATTGGCATTGTATCGATTGCCTGAGTGAGCGCCATGTACCCTGAAAAAAGCTATATCACCCGCAATAAATTGTTGAATGGCTATCAACTTTCTAAGCTGTATACCTTTGAAATTGCGGCACGGCATCGCTCATTTGCACTGGCTGCCGACGAGTTATCGATCAGTCCCAGTGCCGTTAGCCACCGCATCAATAGCCTCGAAGAAGAATTAGGCTTCAAGCTGTTCCAGCGATTTCATCGTAAGGTGACGCTAACCAGCGAAGGGGAGCGGGTATTTTGGGTATTGAAATCCTCACTGGAATACCTGAATCAGGAAATATTGGAGATCAAGAATCAGGAGCTGTCGGGCACCCTGACCGTCTATTCTCGCCCCTCCATTGCCCAGTGCTGGCTGGTGCCCAAATTGGCCGATTTCGCCCATCACTACCCTGCCATCAGTTTGAATATTCTCACCGGCAATGAGAACGTCAACTTCCAAGGCGGCGGCATTGATTTAGCGATCTATTTTGACGATAAAACACCGGAGAAATTGTCCTATCAACATCTAATGGATGAATCGATGGTGCCGGTCTGTAGCCCAGAATATGCAGAAAAACATCAGCTTCATGGCAACTTGATCAATCTACGGCAATGCACCTTGCTGCATGACCGCCAAGCTTGGAGCTATGATTCCGATAGCAGTGAGTGGAATACATGGAGCCAGCAAGTGGGTTTTGATATCGACCCTTTGCAGCGCAGTATGGGGTTTGATCGCTCCGACTTGGCGATCATTGCAGCCATTAATCATGTTGGCGTCGCCATGGGACGTAAGAGGTTGGTGACCAAACGGCTGGAGAATCAGGAGTTGATTATGCCGTTCCCCGGAATGGAAATCAGATGTGAGCAGCGTTATTACATCTCCACTCTGTCTGACCGGCAATGGCCGAAAATAAATGCGTTTATCCAGTGGCTCAAGAAGATGGCGCAGGAGAACTGAGTAAGAAGCGCTTTCTGTCGAATTGCCCTGACGGCCAACAAACACCGATGACTCGATCGGAAACGGTGAGGACAGGCAGAAGAGTAAAGCGTCCGCGCCAAGGATGGCGCGGCTCGAGCCTCCATGGATGGATTCACGGCGTCTTTACGATCTGCTTGTCCTCTCCGCAATGAGCACCTTGTCAGCTATCTCAAGCACTTCCTGTTAGACGCGCCCGAGCATCACGCCATTTGCGCCGCTTTTTGGGCTAAATCACGGCTGTATTGGCGGCTGGCATCCACCAGCATGTGGGTATAGGCAGTTTTCTCGCAGTCAGTGGTGAGGTCTGCGGTGTTCAGCGTTTCCAGAATTCGGCCATGTTGCATCACCGCCACACGATGGCAAAGATGCGCAATCACGCCTAAATCATGGGTCACCATCAGATAGGTGAGCTTCTCCCGCTGTTGCAGCTCTGCCAACAGATTCAGAATTTCAGCCTGTACCGACACATCCAGCGCCGACGTGGGTTCATCCAGCAGTAAAACACGCGGCTCTAAAATGAGCGCCCGAGCTATCGCCACGCGTTGGCGCTGACCACCAGAAAGTTGATGCGGATAACGCTGACGAAACTGATTGTTGAGGCCCACCTTTTCCAAAATACTGTCAATCCGTTGATCGCGATCCCCGATGCCATGAATACTCAAGGGTTCCGAAAGAATATATTCGATGGTGTGGCGCGGATGCAGCGAGCCATAGGGGTCTTGGAAGACCATTTGAACGTGGCGGCAACGATCGCGCTCAATGCGGTGTGCCAATGGAATTTGATTGAGCGTGAGCTGCCCCGTCCAGTGGTTAAACAGCCCCGCAAGGCATTTCAATACGGTGGTTTTACCAGAACCCGACTCCCCCACTAAACCGAATATTTCGCCATCGTTGACCGCCAGATTGACATCAAATAGCACCTGGTTTTGCTGGCTACCCTCGCCAAAGATCAGGTTAAGGTTGTTGATTTCAATCATCGCATTTGCAGACATAGCAGGCTCCTTAACCATTCATCCAAGCGGGATCACGCACCATGACGGGCAAGCGATCTCGGCGATTATTCAGATCAGGCAATGCGTTGAGCAAGCCACGGGTATAGGGGTGCTGCGCATGGTCGAGGTCGCAAGCCGCAATGGACTCCACCACACGTCCGGCATACATCACCAGCACCCGATCGCAGAAGCTGCGTACGAGGTTGATATCATGGCTGATAAAAATCAGCCCCAGACCGCGCTCCTGCACCAAATCATCCAGCATCGCCAACACCTGTAAGCGTACCGAAACATCCAGCGCAGACGTTGGCTCATCGGCAATCACCATTTCTGGGCCGGTGATCAACATCATGGCGATCATGATGCGCTGCCCTTGGCCGCCAGAGACTTCATGGGGATAGAGATGATAGACCCGTTGCGGCTGGCGGATACGCACCACCTCAAACATGGATAACACTCGCTCCCTTGCCTCTTGGCGTGAGACTTTATGGTGGGCCAAATAGGCTTCCGCTACCTGATCACCGACACACACCACCGGATTCAATGAGTATTTCGGATCCTGCATAATCATCGACATCCGTTTGCCGCGTACCTCGCGCATTTTGGCTTCGCTGGCGCGCAACAAGTCCACTTCAGCAAAACGTAGCGTGTTGGCATGTATTTGCGCGCTGTTTGGATGTAGTTTGAGTAACGCTCTGCCGACGGTGGATTTACCTGAGCCGGATTCACCGACGATGGCGAGCTTCTCTTTGCCCAGTGCAAAGGAGACACCGCGCACCGCATCCGTCACCTGTTTACCATTGACGAAGCTGACCCGCAGGTCGTCCACTTCCAGCAAGGGCACTGCTTTATTCTGTTCTGGGATCGAGGATGTCACGTAGGCCATCTCCTAGGAAGTTAAACGCCAGACTGTTGAGCAAAATCGCCAAACCGGGGATAGTCACCAGCCACCAGCACTCCATCATGTAACGTCGGCCACTGGAGATCATCGCTCCCCATTCTGGGTCCGGTGGCTGAGAACCTAAACCGAGGAAACCCAACCCCGCCGCAGTCAAAATGATACCGGCCATATTCATAGTGATACGGATGATCACCGAGGGCAGGCACAGCGGCACGATGTGACGTGACAAAATACGCAGTGGCGAGGCACCTTGTAATTTCACCGCTGAGACAAAATCGGCGTTGCGTAATGAAAGGGTTTCAGCCCTTGCTAAACGGGCAATGGGCGGCCACGCCGTCAAGGTGATCGCGATAACCACATGCTCTAAACCGGGGCCTAAAGCTGCCACGAACGCCAGCGCCAGAACTAAGCTGGGGAAGGAGATGAAAATATCGGTGATGCGCATCAGCACGCTATCGACTTTGCCGCCGAAATAGCCCGCGACCACGCCCAGTAACAGCCCGATTGGCCCCACCGTCACCGATACCAGTGCCACGATGTATAAGGTGGTGCGCGCGCCATAAATTAACCGGCTATATTGGTCGCGGCCGAATTCATCGGTACCAAACCAGTGTTGGCTGCTCGGTGCCTGTAAAGCATTGCCCAGATCTTGCGTCAATGGGTTGTGCGTGGCTAACCAAGGGGCAAAGAAAGCCACCACCAGTAGCAAGCCAATAATCGCGACGCCGATCGCCGTCAGCGGGTTTTTCATTAAGGTGCGCATAAAGTTCAGCACCCGCCGTAGGCCGCGTTTCCAGCCCTGACTGTTGCGCTCAGGGCGTGCCACGGTGTTATCAGGTTCAGAGGAAAGCATCATTGATTCGTCCTCGGGTCAAAGATCTGATACAGCATGTCAGACAGTAAATTCAGTGAAACGAAGATCAGCCCCACCAGCAACACGCACCCCATCACCGCATTCATATCACCGAGTAATAAGCTGCCGGTGAGATAGGAGCCAAACCCCGGCCATGAGAAGACGGTTTCAATCAATACCGCCCCTTCAAGTAGTGAGCCGTAGGCCAGTGCGACCACCGTCAGTAATTGCACCAGAATATTGCGGAATGCATGTCCCCATAGCACCTGAAACTCGGATAATCCCTTCACTTTGGCGGTGATAATGTATTCCTGCGACAGTTGCGCCAGCATAAAGCTGCGGGTCATACGACTGATGTACGCCAGCGAATGGAAGCCGAGGATCGTCGCCGGTAGCAGCAAGTGATTAACCGCACTGCGGAACACTTCCCACTCACCGGCCAGTGCGGAGTCAATCAGCAATAAGCCCGTGCGGCGATCAACCAAACCGTCATAGGCCATATCCACTCGACCTGCGCCGCCAACCCAGTTTAACCAAGCGTAGAACACCAGCAGCCCCATCATGCCGACCCAGAAGATCGGGGTTGAGTAGCCTGCCAAGCTAATGAAACGCACTATATAGTCAGCAAATTTGCCACGGCGGGCCGCCGCCATCACCCCCAGTGGGATACCCAAACCGGCCCCGACCAAAATGGCCATGGTGGCAAGCTCAATAGTGGCAGGGAAGACGCGAATGATGTCATCCACTACCGGCCGTCCAGTGAGCAAGGCATTGCCGAGATCACCGTGAATGAGCGAGTTGAAATAGATAAAAAATTGTGTCCATAACGGCTTATCCAGCCCCAATTGCAAGTAAACCTGCTGATAGGTGCTTTGGTCCGCATCTTGGCCCACTATCGCCAAAACAGGGTCGATGGGCATCACTCGCCCAATTATGAACGTCAGAATCAATAAGCCGAATAACGTCACCGCCACTTGCAGCAGGCGCTTGGATAAGCGCCGTGCAATGCCATGGGGGGCAAACCAGTCTGAAACCTTCATGCTATCCTCCCGTCATGGGCAAGGCATGCTCATGCCCCGCCCGTTAGGTTGCGTGCAGTGAATTTATCGCTGCTTATACACCTGTAGCAGGCGGGTGGTGGTGGACGGATGCGGCACGTAATCCATGACGTCCTTGCGCACCACAACGGAGTCAACCATTTGTGAGATAGGTAAAATGGCCGGGTAAAGCGCGTCGTAGCGTTCCTGAACGGCCACGTACATTTGCTTTTGCTTAACCGGATCTTTTTCGATTAATGCATTATCAATCAGATCGTTAAGTTCTTTATCGTAGAAAGAGGTGCGCCAGCCTTGGAAGTTGGTCAGTTTGGCGGCATCACTGTTATCAGGGTTGTAGGCTACCGAACGCAGGCTAGAGTGTGGGTGCGGGTCGACACCACCACCACCACGGCCAACCAACATGTCGAATTGGCGGTCACGCATCGCGCCATAAACCTGATTCCCTGTACCGGTCAGAATCTTGGCTTGTATTCCTGCCTGTGCCAGTGTGGATTGCACCGATGTGGCTACATTGATGAACGGAGGATCAGACAGAACACGCAATGTGGTAGTGAAACCGTCTGGATAGCCAGCCTCGGCTAACAGCGCCTTGGCTTTCGCCACATCCAGCTGATAGCCGGGATCAGGTAGCGTGACATCCATGCCTTTCTGAATCGGGCGCTGATGGAAAATGCCATAGCCCGGCATGATGGTGTTATTGATACCAGCATAATCAATCAGATAACGCACCGCTTCGCGCACTTTTGGATGAGCAAAATGCGGCTCTTTCAGGCTCATAGCAACATAGTAAATGGTGCCACGCTGAACTTCATCGACCTTGATATCAGGGTTGTTTTTCAGCGCATTGATATCTGGCACTGACATGCCACTGGCAATATCAATATCCCCTTTTTCGATCATTAAGCGCAGTGCTTGCGACTCTGTCATATGGCGGAATATCGCCCGCTTAATTTTGGCATCGCCTTGCCAGTAATTCTCGACTCGGCTCATCCGCAAGACATCTTTTGCCTGCCAGACATCAAGTTTGAAGGGGCCAGAACCCGCTTCGTTGGTGGTTAGCCAACCGTTACCCCAGTCGCCATTTTTCTCATGTTGCATCACGGTGGCTTGGTCCAAAATCGAACCACTGCCCAAGGTGCCCAGTGAGTAGATCACCAGTTTGGGGTCGGTCGGTTTTGGCAGTTCAATTTCCACCGTTAAGGGGTCTTTGGCACGAATCAGTTGCGCCACGTTATCAGCGGTGAAACCGTAGGATTTCCATGTCGTGGCTTGCGCCAGATTGAGGTTCATCAGGCGATTCATCGACCAAGCAAAGTCGGCGGCCGTCACCGGATTACCGGAGTGGAATTTCATGCCATCACGCAAGGTGAAAGTAATTAATTTGCCGTCATCGCTGATTTTCCATTCCGTGGCTGCGCCGGGCAGCACTTTACTCGGAGTATGCGGGTCCAGTTCGACCAAGGAGTCATACAGGTTAACGATGATAGCCACCGCATCATTGCCGGTCATGGCGGCAGGATCGAGGGACAGCAGGTTATTCATGTTCATGCCAACAATCAGTTGGTCATCGGGTGTTTTAGCCACACTGACGCCAGCTGACGTCAGGGTGACCATAAGGGTAAGGAGGAGTGTTCTAACTATTATTATCGCGTTCATGGACCATCTCCGGTAAGAAAAGGCTAGATCTGAATGCTTGTTTTTATAGTCGATACAACGGGTTATCATGACCCAAAGACATTGGTGTTGTCAGTTAGCAAGCAAGCTAAACGTTATTCAGCGCGTAAGGTATGTGCTTGGATATAATCGAAATTAATATCCTCACCTAAACCTGGGCGAGTCGGCAGTGAGACATAACCTTCACTGTCCATCGGGTCGATAATGCTGTTGAGGTAGGCAGCAGGTTCATCGTAATCAAGGAACGGATGCAGCAACCCGCGTTCATACCAGCGGCAGTTGCGGATAGCACCGACCACCGCCAAGTTAGGCGCGCCATTGCCATGAATCTCGCAGTCCATGCCGAAAGATTCCGCCAAATGAGCCACTTTCAGGCAAGGTGTAATGCCGCCCACCCCTTGCACACCAGCGCGTAAAATATCGCAGGCACCGGCTTTCACCCAGTCGGCACGGCTAAAGTATTTACCCGCCAAACTTTCAGGCCCGATGATGTCAATCTGTAGGTTTTCACGCAGCCAGCAATAAGAGGCCATGCTCTGCTCTTCCATCGGCTCTTCAAACCAACTGAAGTTCAGTTTTTGTAGCTCGCGGCCAATATAGAGTGCGTCACTGCGGCTATACCAGTGGTAGCCATCAAGCATCAACGCGACATCTGGCCCTACCGCTTCACGGACGGCAGCGCAAGCACGGACATCCATCTGTGGACTAGGTGCGAAGGACACCGGTGGCATCCAAGTATGCAGCTTAATCCCCTTATAGCCTCTGGCGACCAGCTGCTCGGCAAAGCGGGCGTATTCATCTGGCGTGGATAAACCACCAGCCAATTCGTCCCCACACATGGTGCTGCCGTAGGCCAATACTTTATCGCGGTAGCCACCGAGTAATTTATAGACTGGCTGACCTAACTTGCGCCCCAGCAGATCCCAGATAGCTTGTTCTGCAATGGCCAGTGCTCGGTCAGTGAGTTGATTCGCACTGCCCCGTTGCCAATGCACTAAATCATTCCACAGCCGCTCGCGATCAAAAGGATTCTGCCCAATCAGGACTTTTTTAAAGAAGCTATTAATAATGTGCGGACGGATCACTTCAGGGGGCGCGAAAGCATAACCGCAATCACCTTCGTCGGTGGTCAAGGTCAGCATGGCCATTTTGGCCTGCGATTCCTCACCGGGATGCGAGTGCCCTGCGGTATCAGACACGCGCCGAGTGGGATGAGAAAAAACGGTTACCTCTACTGAAATTATTTTCACCTGATTACCTGCCTTTATGGTTCATCTCGTTTGCAATCGAAACGGGGTCAATCGTTAGCCTATTCTGATGCCAGGTTTTTTTTCATTCGGCACAAGAAAGACTAATCCCTTATTTTTATTAATGATTTATCCACTTCAAATACTAGAACGTCGGATCTTTTAAAATGGAATGTTATTTCACTTACTCAGTATTGAAGATAACCATCTAATAGTCATTAGGAGAATCGCTGCAAAAGCAGTAATAAAGACGCACTTTTTTAGGCAAACGCCCAGTTTATTGTGAGCAGTATCACGATGAATTTGGCGGAGAGTGTCGGACGTCACAAAACACGGCCGCGCCGCGAGTACCTCAACGGTGGTTTAAAACTAGGCTTTGCCATCACACAAGGCGGTATGAGTGCAGTGATCCGTCAAAGGATAAAACCGCACTGCGCGGATATCAGGCAGATAAGAATTATCTTGTAAGTCACTGGAAAAGAATGGATTTAGGCTAAAAGATATTGATTACAAATAAGACCTCGGGCTATGCTCAATCTCACTTATAACAAAATGTAACAGAGGTTCTCTCCCCCCACAGATTTCAAGCCATTGGACGGCAGCGAATAGGTTTCTCTCGCCGTTTCATCCCTTGAATCGGCGGGAGAGACCGAGGAAATGAGCATGGATCGTCGTACACTTTTAAAATCGTCAGGGTTATTACTGGGTGGTTTAACTTTTGGTGGCTTGGTTTCTCGGGCTCAAGCAAAAAGTATTGAGATTATCCCCCCAAAAATGACACCGAGTGAGCAACAACCTTTGCTCCTCAATTTTAATGAAAACTCGTTAGGGATGTCGCCGAAAGCCCATCAAGCCATTATTGATGCCCTGCCTACCGCCTTTCGCTACCCTGATGCCGCTCGTGAACAGTTGATTAACGATATCGCCGCCGAGTATCAACTCAAAGCCGAAAATGTTTCTCTGGGGAATGGGTCATCTGAGACCATTCAGGCGGTGATCCAAGCGGTGATTCGCCAAGCTGAACAAGACCATACGCCGATTCAACTGGTGGTACCGGACCCGACATTTAACTATGCCGAACTGTATGCCAAGCCCTTTGGTATCCCCATTGAGAAAGTGGTTCTCACCCCAGAAATGACGTTCGATCTGCCAGCCATGAAGCAGAAAGTGGCGAATTTTAACGGGCGGTCGATCGTCTATCTGTGCAATCCCAATAACCCAACGGCGACCATCACCCCCGCCAATCTTATTGATGCATGGGTTAAAAGTGCCTCACCGGATACGCTGTTTATTATTGATGAAGCCTACGCGGAGTTTGTCAGTGATCCTGCGTTCCGCAGCGCGATTGAACTGGTTCAGGCGGGCCATAAAAATCTGTTGGTGACCCGTACTTTCTCGAAAATATTCGCACTGGCAGGGCTGAGAGTGGGCTATGGTATCGCTCATCCGGCCCTGATCGCCCAAGTCGAAAACTTTGTCTCACTGGATAACACCAATACTGCTGGGGCAGTGGCCGCATTGGCCTCATTACAAGATAAACCTTTTGTGCATTACAGCCGCCAGTCTACCGATCATGCACGCCGTATCGTGACCGAAGCACTGGATCAACTGCAATTGGCTTATGTGCCGTCTCAGGCAAACTTTGTCTTCCACCAAGTGACTGGCGATGTGAAAACCTACCAAAACCGGATGAAGCAATATCACGTGTTTGTTGGCCGTGAGTTCCCACCTGCTGTCGGTTGGAACCGCCTAACGTTGGGTACGCCAGAAGAGATGACCGCCTTTGTCACCGTGTTAAAAATGTTCCGCAGCAAAGGCTGGGTGTAAGCGCCTGCCGTGGTGGCATTTGATTGATAAAGTCGAAAAATAAGTGAGTGGGAGGGGTAATCTCCTCCCAAATGGCCCTACGCGCCCTACGCATAGGTTAATAACAATAATAGGAATGGCTATGAAGAAATTATCACTGGGTATCATGGCATTGGCATTAATCAGCAGTCAGCACGCCTTCGCTAAAAGCTGGCAAGACATTAAACAAAGCGGAGAGCTACGTATCGGCGTTCCGGGGGATTACGCACCTTTAGCCTTCCACGATAAACAGGGCCAATTGGTGGGCTATGACGTTGATATGGCAAAATCGCTGGCGGATAGTTTGAAACTTAACGTCACCTTCGTGGCAACCAGTTGGCCGACGCTATCGGAAGATTTAGTGGCTGATAAGTTTGATATCGCTATGGGTGGAGTGACCGAGACGGCGGGACGTGCGGCGCAGTTTGCGTTATCCAGCCCCGTGGTTAAGAACGGCAAAATTGCTTTAGCCAACTGCCAGCAAGCCAAAAAATTCCCCACGCTGGATGCCATTGACCGTGAAACCGTCAAAGTCATTGTCAACCCTGGTGGCACCAACCAATCATTTGTCGATGCCAATATCAAAAAAGCGCAAATTATCCGCACCAAAGATAACGTCGCGAACTTGCAGGGTGTCCGAGATCAAAGCGCAGATATTATGTTCACCGATTTGATTGAAGGGGATTATTACCAGAGCAAAGAGCCCGGTGTATTTTGCGTAGCGACACCGGAAATTTTACCCGGCACGGGCAGCTACAAAGTTTATATGATGGCGAAAGATAACCAGCCACTGTTAGAGCAAGTGAACCAGTGGCTAAGTGGGGAGACAAAATCTACCCTCGCCCATCAGTGGCAGATCTCTGAGTAGCACGAGATAAAAGTAGTGCGAGAGAAAAGTATCACGAGTTAAATCAAGCGGCAGCAGACTCGTTGATCTCGATACGACCAATATGTAGGCCGGCCCTTGCCATAATAGAAATCAACTTATCGATACTGAAAAGCTGTATTTTGCCGTGCATAAGTTCAGACACTCGGGGCTGGGTCAGCCCGAGTGCGTCAGCCGCTTCTGTTGGGGTTAACCCTTTCCGCTCAATCCAAGCATTCAATGCCTGAATTAGTAATGAGCGCACCTTCATATTTTCAGCTTGCTCAGGGGTTTCACTGATGGCATCCCATACACTGTCAAAAGTCTGAATGTTCATTTATTCCTCTCCTGAATAAGTGTTTTGAACCTCACCTTGGCTAGATCCACGTCTTTCTTACTGGTCGTTTCCGTTTTCTTCTGAAAGCAATGAAGCACATAAACCGCTTCTTCAAATCTGGCAACATACATCACACGATAAATACCGTTTTTATCCCTGATTCGAATTTCTTTCACCCCGAAACCGATCGACGTAAAAGGCTTCCAATCATTAGGCTCCAGTCCATGCTGCACTTTATCGAGCTGGTAACCAGCTTCCTTTCTGGCATCGTCAGGAAACTGACGTAAATCATCCAGACTATTTTCAACAAAACTGATCGGCTTGGTCATTCCTTGTCCATATTATACGTTTTTACGTATAATATATACTGCCTTTTTTAGTGGGTCTCGACCAAGTAAAAAAAGGGGATTTCAGATCGCTATCTCAAAGATCCGTCTGTTGCCGATGAACTCCCCATAACCGATTTTTCTATTGAATGAAAAAACCGTGATTGATTGGCATCTCACTTAAGCCGTTAACCCACCGTCTAGCACCAGTGTCTGGCCGGTCATATAACGGCTGTCATCGCCAATCATAAAGGCACTCACGCGCGCCACTTCTTGTGCATCCCCTAAGCGACGTAACGGGATCTGTTTACGCAGTGCTTTTAAGGCGTCGGTAGGCATTGCACGCGTCATGTCGCTGTCGATGATCCCCGGCAATAGGCAGTTCACCCGAATGCCAAAACGCCCCATCTCTAGCGATAGCGAACGGCCAAGGCCAATCATGGCGGCTTTACTGGCACCATAGGCACTCTGCCCAATGTTGCCTTTGATGGCAGTGACCGACGACATCAGTAGCACTGCGCCCTCACCCTGCATCATCATTGACGGCAGCACATGCTTATTCCAGTAGAAAACCGCATTCAGATTGGTCTCCAGCACATTGCGCCAGTTATCGCCATTCTGCTGAATGTGTAAGCTATCACCAGTTATGCCCGCGTTATGGATAACCGCCCCTGGTGGGCCGTACTTCTCCAGCAGCAGCGGTGCCAGTTGGTCAACATCCGCTTCATTACTGCCATCACAACGGTAGCCAGTGACCGAACCGGCCAGCCCTTCGCAACTTTTGATAACCTCGTTGCTCTGTTGCTCGCCACTGCGCCAGGTAAAGACCACATCCCACTCTTTAGCGAGTTCTTCGACCAATGCGCGGCCAATGCCGCGACTACCGCCGGTAATTAATACCCACTTCCTGCTCATCATATTACTTCTTCTGTTCAGCCAGTTTCTGACATAACTCGCCTAAGGTCATATCGGGGTTTTCCATAAACATTTCGGCATTCATCGTGGCACCAAACTCGCGTTTTGCCAGCACCATCAGTTCGACGTAATCCAAGCTATCGAGTTTTAGCTGATGTAGTGGCATCTCAGGCGATAATGCTGACATTTCCAAATCTTTGGCGTCACACAGCATTTCGCAAACGGTGTCATAAACGTGTTGATACTTTTCCATGGTCAAATCCTTAGTTAGTGCGTGGCTAACGGCCACGTTTTTAATGTTACGGCGGTGGTGATTAATGGCCCAGCGTCTGACCGAGCCTGAATAGCGGCACGCAATACCCAGCCGTCTTCGGCATTGCCGACGATTAATGTCGGTTCGATGGTGTATTGCAGCCCACGACGGATAAATAAATGCGCGTCAGTGCGCAGTAAATCCGCACTAAAATGCACGTCGTGATGGGTTTGAATAACGGGCACGTGCTTGAAAATATCAATCAAAGAGTCCGCTTGAATACCCGGTAACACTTGCTTGGCCGATGCCAAGGTTTCAGGCGCAGCCACGAGCTGCTTGAACAGTAACGCGTCGAAAAACCCCCAGCACTCAGTGGGTTCAGCGGCATTGCCGGGGAATTGCTGACTAGACTGATAAACCTCTGCTGCCGATAGCGTCACCCATTTCCTACTCTCAACCGGTTCTAGCGTCGGCCCGCTGCGTAGTTTGCTGTTAAAGCAGCTTTCACCGTTGGCCATATCCCGCAATTCACCGCTGACCAATCCCACCGCTTGGTTAAGCTGTAACTGATAGGCGGTGTGGCACAACACCGGCTGGCGCAAACGCACGTTAAAGCGCAGAAAATCGGCTTGGGGCATCGCGGATAAAAGTGCCGCACTGAGCTGATATTTAATATCCAGCATCGCCCGCATACCGTGAACAGTCAGTTGTTCCTGACCCAGATGTTGCGCATGGCGCAAATCAAAATGAATCGGGTTGTAGTCGCCGGAAAACTTCGCCCAACGTTCCGCATCGTTAACGGTGTAGTTGAATATCATGCTCAATCCAGCCCGATAACCAATGCCGCATTGGCCCCACCAAAACCGAAGCTAAGGTTGAGCGTATTGCGCAGCGCTTTGGGGCGATGCCCTTCGCTGATGTAATCCAGATCGCACTCTGGATCAGCGTTTTTCAGGTTACAGGTCGCCGGCATAATCTGATGCTTCAATGCTTGTAGACAGATAATCGATTCAAAACTGCCCGCCGCCGCAATCAAATGACCCGAGTAAGATTTCGTGCTCGACAGGGGTGTGGAATAGGCTGCATCACCAAATGCGAGCTTGATCGATTGCGTTTCATTGAGATCGTTAAGTTGAGTCGAGGTGCCGTGCAAGTTGACGTAGTCGATATCATCGGCACTCAACCCCGCCTGCAGCAAGGCGTGACGAATGGTTTTCACTCGTGCCACTTTGTCTTCTGCTGGCGCAGTAAAATCAAACGCATCGGAATAATTACCGTAGCCTTTGATCTCGCCGAGGATGTTAGCACCGCGCGCAATGGCACCTTCGCGCTCTTCGAGGCACAACACAGCCGCGCCCTCAGACAACACAAAACCGTTACGATCCAAACTAAACGGGCAACTGGCTTTGGTGACATCATCTTGCTCACGCGCCAATGCCCCTAAAATATCGATATTCCATATCGCCGCATCGCTGCGCAATGATTCACCGGCACCGGCCAGCATCATCGCGGCGCGGCCACTGCGGATAATTTCGAAGGCATCACCAATGGCAATGGTACCGGTGGCGCAAGCCGCAATCGGTGAGTTTTGGTAACCTCGTAATCCCCAGTACAAGCTGCATGCGGCAGTCCCCGCGTTTGGCATCGACAGGAAACAACCAAAAGGTGTGCCTAGCCCTGTTTCTAAATAACCTTCGTAGTTATCGTGGGTTTCATCCTGACCCGCCCAGCCGCTACCGATGATGGTGCCGCAATCGAGCAAATCATAATAATCTTCTGGCGATTGTTCACCGAACGCCATCCCCATCGCTTCACGAGCAGCCGCCAAGGCCAGTCGTGCATAGCGCGGTAAACGGCGACGGATCGCCGCAGGGACCGATTTCAGATTGGGTTCAGCATCAAGCAAGCCAAAAAAGCGCGACTTAACGCCTTGCTCAGACTTATCGTAATAACGGTAACCCAATTGGTAATCCATAATGGCAGCCCAACTCTCATCCGCTGTCATGCCCATCGGGGTCACACTACCGTAACCGGTGACGACAACCCGGCGCTGTTTATCTGTATTGGTCATGATTTGATTCCTTGACTGTCCTTACTGTTATCCACGTCAGCGTTAGCCACCCCGCCGCCGAGAGCTAGCCATAATTTCATGGTGGCATTCAGGTAGTTATATTGAAGTTCGAGTAAGCTGGTTTCGCTGGTTAGCAAGGCATCCTGCGCATCCAGCAACGTTTGAAATGAGACGGAACCCGCTTGATATTGGCTGTTAGCCAAACTCAGCCGGCGTTGGCTCAGTTGCAGGTTCTGCCATTGATTCTGTTTTTGCTGCTGGTAACTCAGCCGCTGTGTCATTGCGTCATCCACATCTTTGAGCGCGCTATAGACTTTGCGGCGAAAATCGACGGCGGCTAATTGCACATCTACCTTTGATTGGTCGATGGTGAGCTGCACGGTATTCCACTGTAAGAAAGGCAATGCACTGTTGATGCTCAAGGTGCGACTGGGGTTACTAAACCATTGTGAGAACACCGCGCTTCCGGCATCCAACGAGGCGCCCAGCGACAGCGTCGGGTAGAAATTGAGTTTGGCGACATCTGAACCCGCCAATGCTGCACGTAACCGCCACTCAGCGGCCTGCACATCTGGCCGCTGCGCAATCACTTGTAGCGGCAAACTTTGGGCGATCGGCACCTGTTGCTGCAAATCCAGAGACTGGCGTTCTGCACGGCGATAATCAGGCGCACGGTTAAACAGCAATGCCATGGCATTACGTGCTGCTTCCCGTTGCTGTTCGAGATTTTGGTATTGGTTTTGACGTTCCAGCAATGACTGCTGCCCTTGCAACAGTTCAATTTCACTGGCATCCCCAGCGGCATACCGTGATTGCAAAATCTTGAGCGTATCTTGCGAGATGACCAATGCCGCTTGTTGATAGCTCAATTGCTGATTAAATTTGGCGATCTGCCAGTAGAGATCAGCCGTCGTACCAATCAGCGAGAGCGCCGTTTCTTGGCGATCTTGTTCGGTGGCATTCACTTCCCAAGCTGATTGCTCACGGGCGCGGGCCAGTTTGCCCCACAGATCCAATTCATAGCTCAGTGCAAGTGAGGTGCTGTAACTCTCGCGCGGCTGCGTATTTTCATTCAGCGAACGCGTATTACTGCCTGCACCGGTCAAGGTGATATCAGGGGTTAAATTGGTATTGGTCAGCCCCGCCGTTAAGCGGGCTTTTTGTAGCGTCAGCCCAGCGGTCACCAAGTCATTGTTGCTCACCAGCATACGATTAATGCTGTCAGACAATTGCGGGTCATCGAAATTTTCCCACCAATGCGTGCTGTGATGCAGATAGCCTGCGCCGCTGTCCTTAACCCGCCACTCATCAGGCACCGACAACATCGGCCGCTGATAATCACTTTTCAGCAGCGAACCGCAACCGGTTAGCAGCAGTGCAATAAAGAGCAGAGTGGTAGGCCCTGCATGGATCCGTTTATTCATTCTCGAGCCAATGCCTCTGTTGGGTGCAAACGTGCGGCATTGCGAGCAGGGAAAAAGCCAAATCCCAATCCGATAAGCGCAGAGAAACTGCAAGCCAACACTAACGGCTGCCAAGTGAAAATCATGGTGAACGTCTGGGTTACCCACGAGAAAACCACCCCTGCCAGTGCTGATCCGGCAATACCGATCAACCCGCCGAGGGTACAAATCACCACCGCTTCAATCAGAAATTGCAGCATGATGTCGCTCTGGCGCGCGCCGACCGACAGCCGGATCCCGATTTCATGGGTACGTTCAGTCACCGAAACCAGCATGATATTCATCACCCCTACTCCGCCAACCAGCAGTGATATGGCGGCGATCGCCGTGATCAGCAACGTCATCGAATCAGAGGTTTTTTGAATCGCTTTGCTCATCTCGTCATTGCTCAGAATAAAGAAGTCACGCTGACCATGGGATTGATCCAATAGCGCCTCAACCTCGCGCTGGACTGCATTCAGTTCGTAACCGTCACTGACACGCACGGTGATCGATTCCAGCGGAGTTTCACCGGAAATACGTGCCGTCAATGAGGTATAAGGCATCCATGCATTCAGCAAGCCACCAAATTGCATGCCTGATCGTTTGGCGATGCCAATAACGCGTAATGGGATGCCATCGAGCTGCACAATCTCGCCAATCGGGTTTTCTCCAGAAGCAAACAGCGTGCTACTGAGTTCAGGCTGTAGAATAATCACCGGCTCATTGTTGCTCACATGGTTTGGGGTTAATCCCTCACCATTGATAAAATTCAGCCCTTGCGCACGGAAATAACCACTGCTGACCCCCGCCAGATTGACCATCACTTTCTTATCACCGCGTACTGCGGTCACCATTCTGCTGATCACTGGCGACAGGCTGTCGGTATAAGGTTGCTGGTTCAGCAGCGCCACATCGGCCTGCGTGAGGGAGCGGTCAAAATCAGGGCGCGGTTTATCCCAGCCCAACCCAGGGCGAATATCCAGCGTGCTGGTGCCAAGCTGACTGATTTCACTGAGGATTTGTTGGCGCGCGCCCTCGCCTACCGCCATGGATGACACCACCGAAGAGATGCCGATAATAATGCCGAGCATGGAGAGAAATGCACGAATACGGTGCCCGAGCAGTGAGCGCCAAGCCATTTTGATGGCTTCTTTGACACTCAACCACCAGTGGGGGCGGCCAGTCGCCACGGTGGCCGGTAATGCGGCATGTACCGCAGCCACGTCAGCGATGTCGTTATGACGATCAGCGACTATCTCACCGTCACTGATTTCGATAATACGTTGTGCCTGATTGGCGATTTTGCGGTCATGAGTGACGATGATAATGGTGTGACCGGACTGATGCAGACCATGCAAGATCCCCATCAGCTCTTGCCCGCTGGCGCTATCCAAAGCACCGGTCGGTTCGTCGGCCAAAATAATGCCTGCGCCATTCATCAGGGCACGAGCGATACTCACCCGCTGTTGTTGCCCACCGGATAACTGCGCCGGTCGGTGCAACAAATGCTGACCCAGCCCCAAACGGCGCAACAGGTAAGTCGCGCGTTCTTGGCGTTCGGTGGCGCTCATAGCGGTATAGAGTGCCGGGATCACCACATTTTCGGTGGCAGATAAGTACGGCATCAAATGGTAGCGCTGAAAAATAAAACCGATGTACTGGCTTCTTAATTGCGCCAGTTGTTCGCTATTGGCTTCGCGCGTGGGGATGTGATGAATCGACATCTCACCTTGCGTTGGTTTATCCAAACAGCCAATGATGTTCATGAGTGTCGATTTACCGGAACCTGATGCCCCGATAATCGCCACCATCTCACCGCTGCGAATCGACAGTGAAATGTTCTTCAGTACCGCGACCGACTGCGTACCAGAGGCAAAATGGCGATATATTCCTTTCAGCTCGATCAGCGGAGGCGAATCGGCATGAAGCGCATTATGGCTCATGCTTCACTCCCGATGGTGCGCCCATGAGCACCACCTGATCGCCTTGATCCAGCCCCGCTTTGACTTCGGCATATTGCCCATTGCGCAGACCAAGCAATACCCAGCGCGTGGCGGTCTGATTGCCGTTGATCACCTGTACCTGATAGCGTTGATCCGGCTGTTGCCTCCCCAGCGCAGACAACGGGACTCGCAACACATTTTTGGCCTGTGCGGTGATGATAAACACTTGCGCGGTCATCGAGGTACGTAATAGCCGCTCGCGGTTAGCGATGTTGAACATGCCGTTGTAATAGACAGCGGAGGATTGTTGGTTAGCCTGCTGCCCACTAGTCTCTTCGCGCAAGCTCTCGGCTGACGCTTCTTGGATGGCATCCATTTGGCTTTCGTAGCGACGTTCAGGATCGGCCACCACGTAGAACCATAACGGTTGACCCACGTTGACTTTGAGAATATCGGTTTCAGAAATACGCGTGTGCACCGTCATGGTATCAACATTGGCCAAGACCAAAATGGTCGGCGCAGTCTGCGAGGAAACAATGGTTTGCCCCTCTTTGGTCACGATGCCCAGTACTTCACCGTCAATCGGTGCCATGATGCGGGTAAAGCCCAGATTGGCTTTTGCCGTCTCTAATGCCATCTGGCTCTGCACGATTAAGGCTTCATTAACCCGCAACTGCGCGACTTGGCTGTCGTATTGAGCTTGCGCTTTTTCTAACGTGCTCTGCACACCTGAGCGTTCTTTGGCTAAGGTTTGCTGACGACGCAGCTCCAGTAAATATTGGCGTAGCAATGCCTGCGCGGCTTGTTTCTGCGCCTGCGCACTCTCTAGCTCCGCTTCGGTTTTACGTAATTCGGTTTGTTGTAACGTGGGATCAATTTCTGCCAGCAATTGGCCTCGGGTCACCCGATCACCTTGCTTGACGTATAGCTTGGTGAGCTGCCCGTTGACCTGCGCACCGACATTGACCTGCAATGACGGTTTTAAGCTGCCAGTCGCCATGACCGTTCTTTCGATATCACCACGACCGATGGTTTCCGTTAACGGTGGCGCGTCTTGTTGGCTATCCGATAGCCACCATGCCACACCAATACCCGCCACAATGAGCAGGGCAAGCAGCAGAAACAGCGAGATACGGCGCGTTTTTTTCGTCATGTTGATACGCATCAGTTCACCGCCACGGGTGTCAGGTGGTTTGCGACCAAGGGGTGAGCAAAACGTACTATTTGGCCGTCGTCGTTCAAGCGGAAAACACGGTCAAACATCGACAATACCGTTTCACTGTGCGTCACGGTGATCAACGTTTTGTGGTGTTCGCGGCAATGGGACACGATGGTCTGCATCACCTGATGGGCAGTGTCTTCATCCAGATTGGCCGTGGGTTCATCCAACACCAATACCGGACAATCGCTGTACATCGCGCGCGCCAGTAATAGCCGTTGGCGCTGACCTAAAGAGAGCGCCGCGTGGCTTTCACGCACCAGTGCACTGAGGCCACCTGGTAACTTATCGATGACAGAAGCTAATTGCAGCCCTTGCAGTGAGCGTTCAATACGCAGGCGTTTATCCGCATCCATATGCCCATCAAACAGCGTGATATTGTTCAAGACGGAGGCGTTGAACAGAATATCTTCCTGACTTTGTAGGAAGAACAGCGCATGGGCCTGCTGAAAATCAACCGGCTCGCCATCAACCAATATTTGCCCTTCCTGAGGTGGCATCAAGCCTGCTATCACTTTGAGCAACGTACTTTTCCCCGCACCCGATTCCCCCATGATCGCCACACTCTGACCGCGTATCAGCGATAGCGATAAGTCCCGTAATACCGGCTGGTTGGCATCATAAGCAAAGCGGATGTGCCGATAGTCCAACTGGCGCGTAAACGCCGGTACTTTGGGCGGTATCGACGAGGCGTTTTCAGGCGGCGTAGGTTGCTCCGCGGGGAACAAATCACGGGCGCGGATATCAATCACGTGTAGCTGGTTTTTTTGGATGATCGCAAAGAAAATCTTGGTGATGTACGAGGTGAAAATTTCGCGCACAAAGCTGTAAGCGAAAAACTCGCCCAAGCTCCCTGTGTGCCTTGTTTAAGCAGTGGCAACGCCAACAGCATAAAGAACACCATTTCCAAGCTGCCGATCAGTTGGTAGAGGCTGTTTTTGACCTGATCGTAGATCTTTTTCTTCTGTAACACGCTGAACAAGGACAGCGCTAATGCGGCAAAGACCCCTTGGCGTTGGCTGGCTAAACCGGCAGATTTAATGGTCGAGAAACCCTGAATGGTTTCCAAAATAAAATCACTTTGCTCAGCACCTTTAACCTGCAACTGCTGGGTGTAATAACGGTCGCGATAGATGGCCCAAATGCTGATCAGGCCCATCAACATCACGCCAATGGCCGACACCATCGCCAGCAACGGGCTCATATAGCACATCACCGACAACGCAATAGCGCCGATGATCCAGTCGGTGCGTAGGCCGTTATCCAATTCAATTTTTTGTGTTGCTGCCATCTGCCAGTTAGAGAAACGGCTGAAGATGTCGCCAGGCGCGCGTTTGTCGAAGAAATTGAGCGAATGACTGAGCAAACGGGAGAAACCCGCCACACTCTTGAGCACCACAAAGTGTTTGATATAGCGCTCGGTGATATAGCGTACGCAAAACGCTAATGACGTCGACACCACAAAGGCCAACAAGAAATAGAAGTAGGGGAAGTCTTTATCGCCCGCCGACGAAAACACATCATTAATGGCGCTGCTGACCATGGTTGGCATAATAAACAGCGTTAGCGAGATTAAGAACGCCAGCGTCATCAACCAGTAAATGCCACGAACACTTGCCGTCTCTTTCAGACTCATGCAGTCGAGCGCGCTGTGCCGTTTGCTGCGTTCCATCTTTTTGACCGCTTCAGGATCTGCGGGCGTTTCAGCGTCCAGTACCAGTGCATAGCCGCTGATATCCGCTTTTAAGGCATCCATCGGTAATAGCTGCTGCCCGATAGCAGGATTCATCACGCAAACGTAGTTACCCTGGCGATAAGCCAGCAGCACATAGTGGCTGGCGCCATAATGCAAGATGGCAGGCAGCGGAATCGCCGACAGCTCTTGGTGCTCAAAAACCACCGGATAAGCGGGGATCGCTAACTCGGAGAGAATAGTGCACAGCGTCGCCAGTGAAGTGCCATGTTGTGAGGCAGGATAACGCTCCCGCAAGCTTTCCAACGGCGCGTTGATGCCTTGCGTTTGTGCCAGCATCGAAATGCAGGCCAAGCCGCACTCATTGGTTTCGCTTTGAAAAACTTGGGTTGGGATTATCGTTTCCATTTTCTACACTTCTTTATGAGTGACATTATTCATTAATAAAAAACAATGAATGTGAGTGCCATAACAGCCAATCTTGTGGGTGCTGCGTCATTGACGTTTCGATCAATTCAGGTAATTTCTTTTTCACTTCCCGTGCGCTAATCGCTGGGTAGATATGAATTTTTATTTCTTTGTCGTAATACAGGTAATAAAAAACCACCTGAGCTGACAGCGCTCTGGCCATGCGGATAATGCCGCTGTGCAAATTGGCGGGACGGTTAAACAACTGACAGGACATTTTGGCAGTTTCGGCCATCCGGTTATTGACGGTGTAATCCGGCGTAATGTCCGGAAAAACCATCATGTTTCGCTTATGGTCAGCCGTTTCCATAATGGCATCCATCAGGTTACCGGCGATTGCGCGGCTATCGGCATGAATAGAGCAATAAGAGATATTCACACCACCCATTTGGCGCGCCTGTTCTTCATAGACTTCAGCACTGGCCGAGACCACCACCGTCGCCTGCCCCGGATAAACCCCTGCCCCCACCATGCCAGCAAGCACATCAGACACCATATGCAGCGGGGCCAAAATGACGGGGGATCCGGCATCATGCAATGCTTTGACGTGGCTATCTAACTGCTGAGTGCAACTCGCTAACTGCGCTAAAACCTGCTTGTTTTGCCCATAAGTGGCGGCCAACTCCAAGATTTGACGCCGTTGAGCGGTACGAATGAAATCCCGAGCCGAAGGGCTTTTCTGTCCGGCTAGCAAACTTTTATGCCCAACTAGCAAACACTGGCTATTCGCGGCGGCCACACGCGCCAGATTTTTCTGCTGCCGCGCCGTTAAGCCGAAAGCTCGGCGCAAGGCACCGAGCATCAAGAGAAAGCGGTAATCACCGTGACGTAATAACCAGATAGCCAGTTGAGCCTGCCAGCGAGCGAACACTCGCCCACGAAAAGCCAGCTTATCCAACTGGTTTTTCCAAGCAAAATAGCCCCATACCGCTAGCAGTCTCATTACTTATCCAGCGCCTTATCGTGCTCAAGTAACGACAGCAGATGATCAGAGAACGCTGAGAATTCACGGTCCTGCAAAGCAATCCATTTCTTGCCGACGATAAAGGTCGGGGTGGCATCCACTTTGTAATGCGCCGTCACTGCTTTCATATACGCGAGCAGCTCTTTCACTTCTTCTGATTGGCTAACCTGCTGATATTTCGCAACATCAATGCCGTTGGCTTTTAACCAAGTCTCAAGCTGGGCCTTATCACTCAGGTCAATGTTTTCTTCGAGCACCGCTTTGTAGGCACTTTGGCGGTGCTGTGATTCAATGCCCATCACCGATAAGGTGGCAAACATCGGGGCGAAGCGGCCCAATCCGGAAGTTTTATCACTGCTAATATGCAAGCGAACGAAGCGGCTGCCCTCTGGCATGCGCTTTTCTAAATTGGCGATATTCTCTTCATTGATGGAGCAGTAATGGCAGCCATAGGAGAAAATTTCGATAATCGTTTTGTCGTCTTTAATCGGGCTGTTAGCAACTTCACTGTCGCTAAGAGAAAACAGAGTTTCTTGTTCATCTTGAGCAAACACAAAGTATTGGTAATAAGCTGTTGTTATCAAAGCAGAAATAATGATAACCACCAGTGTATAGCCGATAAAGAATCCCTTATTTCTAATTATGCTGTTTTTTATCGACAATTCGTTATTTATAGACATAAAGGTGTATTCACTTCCAAGGTTAAATAAAGACATAAATGGCGGTGAAATCACATTCATGTCGGTTAAATATTGTATTTATTAACATTAAAATAATGCGAAAATTCTTGAATTTGAAAATCAGTCTCGCACTAATGAAAATAAATTAGGTAAGCACAGTTAGCTGCCCTGTGCTTACCCAAGGTATCGTTAAATATCAACACAGATTAACGATAACTTAACGCAATAGCTTATTTGCAGTTAGCAACGTTAGCTGGTGCAGTTGAAGTGCTAGTCACTTTACCGTGTTTATCAGTACAAGTTGTCACTGCTTGGCAAGTTAAAGTGGTGCTACCGGTCAGCCACTGATAAGTATCTTTACAAGTTACACCAGTACCGCCAACGATTGTATTGGCATCAGCCATGTTCATCTTTTTCATGAAAGAATCCTTAAAGAAAAAATAAAATTATTTACAGCCTATTATTTAATAGCCCAGTGAGTTGTGTGCTTTTAGTTATAATTTAAATCTTAACAATCAACCTAAAAACACAACAATTTTATACTATACAAGCACAACAAATTACAACCAAAAATAACATTTATTTATTTTTATAATAACAACAAATAAATGCCGTGAGCGTTCCCTGCCATATTTAAATGACAGTAAAACATCTCACTTCATGAATATTAAAACAGTATCTTAATTCACTATTTTATATTCATAGTTATCATGCACTCAAATAAAGAGTGCATGTAATTCTTATTTATAGATATGACATAATCACAACTCCGCTACCACCGAATGTGCCGGTACTTGGTAAACCTATCGTATGAAGCGTTGATTCAATTTGGAATGAAGTATTCCCTACACCTGCCGTCACCGTGACACCGTTGGATAAGTCTTGCCCTGATGTTTTCAAGGTTGACGTGAGGTTACCGCTTTGCCCTAAGTCGATACTTTTGCCACCGACCAGCGTTAATATCACCGATGTTCTGACGGTACAATTGATGATTAACGGCTCAGTTTTTGTCGATCCATCAATGGCTTGCTGATTCAAAAGACCATGATTGATGTAAACATCTCCAGTCACTTCACAGGTTTCAGGTGTCGGCGGAACCGCACCACAATATGAGCCTGGAATCACGCGACCACTTAAGTTACCGTCATTCGCTCCCTGCCAATACATCACACCAAAACAACTCCCCACCGCACGCAATGGATCCGGCGTCACTGTTCCCCAGCTCCCCGACACACCATTTTTTTGCACAAAAGCAGCTCTCATATCTTGCGCAGTTGCCCCATTGGGAACTAATACGCGCGTCAATGCATTTGATGGGTTACCACATATTTCAGCATTGGCTGCATTTGAGTAATGGCATATTGCGACAGAACAAGATGATGAGGTACAAAGTACGCCCGAAGTTTCTTCGCTCGGCCAAGAGAATGTTCCTTGATATTGTGTTCCAACACGCACTTGTGTCGAAACCCAAGCACTGGCTTGACTATAGAGCGGCAATAAGAACAGCACGCAAGCTATTAGCCAGAAATATCCATGATTTAATCGCATATTAGGCTGTTCCATTTGTTTAAGTTCCATTTTTCTTTCAGCACGGGGGCTGTTGATAATAAATTTTAGCGGCAACACATTAATGTTGATGTAGCATCAAGCGGGGATAAACGCCGCTCAATAATATTGCAAATTAAAGGTCGCCACGGCATTAAACTCACCGCGCTTAATTGTGCGTTGACTAATGGCATCAGGTTCACCTTGAACATAGGCTTTCAGGCTAATCGTATTACTGTTATTGGTCAGAATCATTTCGTCACTCAACTGATCTAAGGGCAATAAATTCCCTGCGAGAGTTTCAATACCAATACCCACACCCATATTAGGATCTGACACCGCCAATAACCCCGGTAATTTAGGGTTATTATTGCCGGTAAACTTAATTGTGACGATATTCCCCAAGGTGATATCACAATCCACCAGATGAATGTCGAATTGCTTACCTAAAGTACGCTGTCTCGAATAGATTAATTTATCGACCACGGGGTCAAAACTCATGGTAATAGCTTCATCACCAGGACGAATGGTGCAGGGTTCAGCCACTAATGCGCCATGGAAACGCATATTGTCTGCTCCCCATGTCGGCATCGCAAAAAAGAGATTCAGCATCAAAAAGCTAAATAAAATTCGGCTAGGGCGCATCAGCAGATTTAATTTTTTCATCATGTGATCCTATTGATAATCCACGAGTAGTGTAGCGGTCGCCTCAAAGCTCCCTTCAGCTAAGGTCGCCCCTGGGGCTTGAACCGGCACCGCTTGAAGTACAGGTGGATTACTTTGGTCATAGGGAATACGCGTATTGAGGGTAAAAGCGCTACCATTCTTCAGTATACGAATACCCAAATTTGGCGTATTCGTTTGGATAGCGGCGGTATCAAAGGTTGTCACCGCACCACTCACGATCGTGATGCCCAATTCTGCGCTGCCAACGGGTGAGCTACAGACCGCAGTGTAAGGCACAGCCCGGGTATAATTGATGCCATCAATTTTATTCACCCCAAGATTTTCCCCAAAAGGAACATCAAGGGTATCCCCCCCACTAATGACACAGGGTGCAGGGGTAATTAATGTCCCCATGAACAACATGTCATCCGCATAGGTCAGCGTACTGCTCAATGCGAGAAGCATTGCGATAAAACAACTCGATAACCATAATCTGTTTTTCATTACTGATACTCCACAACCATGGTCGCAGTACCGTAAAACGCCCCAGGACTCAAGGTTGTACCGGTTGCTTTGACAGGCACCGCCTTTAACACGGGGATGGTTGGATAAGAAAAGTTGAATGTGCTATTGAGTGCTAATGCTTGATCATTGCGTAACAGTTTGATGCCCAATGATGAATTATTGGTACTCAACACATTGTTATCAAAACCCGCACCATTACCTTTGATCGTCATTTTCAACGCATTATTGACAGCCGCATTACAGTTCAATGTATAAGTCACGGTCTGCATGTACTCTGTGCCATCAACACGAGAAGTCAGAACATCATTGCCAAAATTGACAAGGATGGTACCGCTGTTGTTGATGATACAAGGCGGTGAATCATTCAACGTGCCGGAAAACATCATATTATCTGCATAGGCCAACGTACTGCCCAGCGCCAGTACCATTGCAACGGAACAGCGCAACATCAGTGAGTGAATGTTCATTACTGGTACTCCACAACTAAGGTCGCAGTGCCGGAAAAGTATCCTGTGCTCAAGGTGCTATTGGTTTGTTTAACCAGCACGGCTTCTAATACCGGAAGCGTCGGATAGGTAAAGTTGAATGTGCTGTTCAATGTTAATGGCTGCCCATTACGTATCAGTTGGATCCCCAACTGTGAATTACTCGTTCTCAACTTGCTGGTATCAAACGTTGCACCATTACCGATGATGCTCATTTTCAATGCATTTGAGGCTGCTGAATTACAGTTCAATGTGTAGTTCACCGGCTGTTTGTAATTAACACCGTTAATATTTGACGTCAGAAGGTCATCGCCAAAATTGACATTAATGGTGTTGTTGCTGTTGATCACACAAGGCGGCGCAGCAAAAATAGTGACCGAAACATTGACCGCAGCAACTTTATTCAGCGCCCAGGCAGAACTGCTTAGCAATGTCGCCGCCCCGATAAAGGTCATCATGACCATCGGCACCCATCGGTTAGCAACATTACGACTCACAGAGCCACTACAAACAAAAGTCATCCCATATTCCTTTTTTATCATTCAGTCTGACATTCGCCTGTCGTCTCATGTACTCGGCGAAAACCGTGCCGAGCAGCACGGTTATTTGATGCTTTCAACCACTGAGCAGGTGCTGCCGGTACAACCAAAGATCAATTTTGGTCGGCCACCAAAGTCATTGACGTAAGTCAGGACAGGTTTACTGCCTAATGCCGCTGCGCTGACAGACAACATGCTCTGCGATTTTGGTGCGATCATCAGCGGCTCAAAACCGGCTGCCGTTTTGCCATCTTTTTTGTCAGTGGCGTCCACCAGCGTGACGTAATACGGCGTCGGGTTATTCACCTGATAGCGATCACCTTGACGGGTCAGCTGGAGCTTTTCTTGCCAAGGTGTCGATAAATCGGTTTTCTGCGGCACGATACTTTCTGGCCGATAAAAAAGTTTGATGCGGGTTTGCAGTGCAATCTGCAATGTATTGGCTTTATCTGAACGTGGCGGGATCTCGCGCAGGTTAAAGTAGTACAGTGTTTCACGGTCTTGTGCCAATTGGCTTATCGCAGGCAACGTCTGTACTTTTAACTGGCTGAGTGCACCTGGTTCTACACGCTGAACAGGGGGAACCACCGTCAGCGGCGTATTAATTTTGTTCCCCTGCTCATCTTCAATCCATCCCTGCGCCAGATAAGGCAACTGCTTATTCTGGTTACTGATGTTCAGGCTCATGGACTTATCGCCACCGTTGAGGATCACCCGAGTTCTGTCCAGCGCAATCGCCGCGCTTGCCTGCTGGGCCATCAATGCCGTCACCAAAATGGCAGTGATACGCAGTTTTTTATTCAATTTCATTACCTTATCCTTCAAATTAATCAAGTCAGAACCCTATGGTGCCTAACGTTTTCTGTTTACTAAACGGGCTGTTATCCGCAGGTCCATTGCTAAACCTTTTTACTGTGATACCGGGGGTTTATCCCCTTCCGTTATCGGCTGACAAGGCAACAGTAAATTCGTCAGTACCGCTGGAGACAGCGTTGTTGGGATCGTTACGCTACATTGCGCTTGCCCGTTCCAGTGTACTGACATGGTTTCGCCGGCATTAATTCCACTGAGATACGTAGAACCATCATCATTAACAATGCCGGTTTCTTGCTGATTCTTATTTAAAACCGTCGCGCCAAATGGCGGGGCTGAGCCATCGGCCATGCGTAGCATCGCCATCGCTTTATCGCCCGAAATCACATTAAAGCGGCGGTAGCCAATCGCGCCTTCGGTCAGTGTGACTTGCGCCACCGTGGCTCTGGCTTCAACGTTATCGTCTAAGTTGTCGATATCGATACTGGCTCGGTTACGGTAATAACTGTTCACATCACTGACCACGGCTTTACCGAAGTAGTTAGTCCGTACCGTTGAGCCATAACCCTGAACCGGTACGTTGCTCACACCTTGGGTATCAAGCAGTAATCGAGTCCCGCCGATGACATTAGCCCGATGGAATGCCGCACCTTCAGCCGTGACAGTGGCACCACCTTGAACACCTAAACCAACAGAAGTGTATTGCCCTTCTTGGTAACTGGCGTTGGCGTTGATATCCGCACTATTACCCATGTGGTTATAGTTACCACTCACCAATGCGCCGCTACGGGCAACACCGGTTGTAACCTGATAGTTATTGTGGGCATCTGGGCGGTTTGCGTACCCGACCCGATGGGTATTTTCGCCATTGCTTACTGACGCGCTATAACTCAACGTCGCGTTGTTACCGAACGGCATGGATAAGGATAAGTACATCCCATCATCATTGTTCTCGTTATACCGGTTGCTGAAAGCAGACAATGTCAGGCTAACGTTCTTAAATTTGCCTATATCAAAGTAACGCGCGACGGACAGGTTATAGCGGTCATTCGCTGAGCGATCCCAATAGGTCTGATGGGAATAATTCAGATAGGCGCTCAACCCCAGATCACTGAATTGTTGGCTAAAACTGACGGTATACATCTCTTTATTGCCACCGACGGTATCGCCGCGATAACGCGCATTAAGATAGTCGGTCATGGTCATAAAGTTACGTTCGGAGAAGCGATAACCCGCAAACGTCACCTGGCTGCCTGTTTCTTGGAAGTTTTTCGAATAGTTGACGCGGTATGAACCACCACTCAAGTTACCTTGGTCCGGTAAGTTGGCCCACGATTGCGTCATATCCACCGACAAAGCGCCAAATTCCATCAAATCACGCCCTACCCCGATGGATGCGGCTTGATATTCGTTTTCACCGCTGATCCCACCACCGAACAGTGACCAACCGTTGTTGATCCCCCAAGAGAATTCCCCTGTACCAAATGCGGGCCCTTGGGCACTGTGGCCAATTTCTGACGGTCTACCGGCCGCAACGCGATATCGCACCATACCGGGACGGGTTAGATAAGGAATACTGGCGGTATTGACCTGAAATTGCTGAACTTGACCATCCAGTTCTTCGACTCGTACATCCAACGTCCCTGAGACAAAACTGTTGAGGTTTTGAATACGGAAAGGACCGGCTGCAACCAAGGTTTCACTCAGAACACGGCCTTGTTGACTCACGACAACACGGGCGTTAGTACGAGCAACCCCCATGATTTCAGGGGCATAACCACGTAAATTGGGTGGCAGCATGTTGTCATCAGTCGCTAAACTGGCACCGCTGAAGCGGAAGTTGTCGAAAATTTTTGAGTTCAGGAAATCTTCACCCAACGTCAACTTGGCACCCAGACTCGGTATCGCGCGGTAAGCGTAATAACGGCTCCAGTCCCATTGGCGATCAGTCGGCGAACCGGATACCTGATCAACACGTGTTTGCCAATCGGCACGAAAACGCCAAGCACCTAGGTTGGCCCCTGTGGTTCCGTTACCGCTCAAACTGTTGTTGTTGGTGTTATTTGACTGCTGACGGTTCAATTGCCCCAGCATGTTATAGTCGAACAGCACCCCTGAAATCCCATCTTCCCAACGAGAAGGTGGATCCCAATCGGGTTCGCTGTATTCCAACCAAGCTTGTGGCACACTCAGAAAAAGTGAAGACGTTGCCAGATCCCCTTGCACGGTCAAACCGGGCAAACTGCTGATATCTAGGCATTCCCCATTGCGCCACCAAGTCAGCTTGTTCAGGCTGCCTTCTTTCAACGCCATCAACTCAACCAACTTAGGTGATATACACGCCTCACTTATTTTTGGATCTTTTTCAGAGGCGTAGAACATCACTGGTTGTTCATTGAGTTCTTGTTTATTCATATGAACCAATAAGTTGTAACTCCCAGGCATAATGTAACCACGTTGGGAAAATTGGCTCAGATCGATATTGGCGCGATCATTGGTATCCAATACATCGGTATTAAACTGAATATCATCATTGGCTGACACGCCATAAGCACTGCCACTTAATGCAACTGCAATCAAAAGGCGTAACAGACCACTGCGGGCAATACCGTGAGTGATGGGACGATCGAATAGCATGGAATATGTCACCTTACTCATTGAAATCAGTAATAATCCAATTTGAAACGAACGCTGGAATAGTAAGGTCCAGCACGCAGCATCTTGCCATTGCCCACTAATCGCAGGGCATAATTGAGTCTCATCTCATCGGTAGGAGTAATGTTAATTTCCGGTGATGCCACGCCAGGGATAGATGCATATCCTTTATCATCAATGATTTGCATCGCAACACCCTCGGCCCCGCCATTAACCGCGAAATTATTACCGTCCGCTGCACCGTCAAATGTCACCGTAAAATGCTGTCGGTTAGATTTATCTGGGTCTGCATGGGTTATCGTGCAATCGAGTAAACGAATAGCAAACGGATGCTCATCCCCTACGCCGCTCTCAGCCAATTGAGCAATAGGCATAATGGCCATATCAATGGTCTGTTCCTGACTGCCAGGATCTATCGCGCAAGATGTATCAGTAATACTTCCTTCCATACTTACGAAGCCCAAGTCTGTCTTCATGGGGTCCGCCATTGTGGTAAAACTCATCAATGACACCATCAGTAAGGAAGGAGGTACTATCAAAAATAATGACCGGAACATAAATCACCTGGCTCATCCAACACGTATCTTTTGCAAGATAAAAAGACATGCGGATAAATCCGCATGTCCCATCAATAAAGGGGTGCTTATTGGTAAGCCAGTGTGAAGTTAGCTACGCTGGTGAAGCTGCCTGGGATGATTGCGCCAGAAGTTGTGCTGCCCTGCAGGTAAGCAGAGAAAGCCAACGTGTTGTTGCCAGTAACCAGAGTTTGTTCTGCATTTGGTGTACCCAGAGTAACAACAGTACCAGTACCATCAACGATTGCGATGCCAGCACCTTGACCGATGCCTTGGATACCCAGCAGGCCTGGGACTGCAGATGATTCACCGCCGCCGAAAGTAGTCGTTACTGTTTTCAGAGTAGTGATGTCACAGTTTTCCAATTTGATGTTGAAAGGTTTTGGCTGAGACTTGCCGCCGTTCATCAGAGCTACGTTAGAAACCTGACCCAGTTCAACAGTTTGAGAATCAGAACCAGATGCGATTGAGCATGGTGCATCAATGATAGAACCGTTGAAAGTTACAGTACCTTGGCCCTGATCAGCTGCGTTAGCAACAGAAGCGAAACCTAATACCAATGCTGCTGCCAAGATAGTTTTATTCAGATTCATTACATCATTCCTTTATAGACAATTTTAAGTTTAGCAAGCTGAAATACCTTAATCCGATCAAGGTATATAGTGCATCGAAGTAGTTGAAAAATATGAGCTCGTACGGCTTGTTTTCGTAATAATACGAAATGATAAACCGATAAAAATGGAGTTCGATAAATTCAACATGTAGACATTAAGAAGCATCTACATTTTAAAAAAACTTCAAATAACGTTTAAGGCATTCTTTGTTCGCCGCAGATAATACAAACTTCAGTATGTTCTTCATAGCTAATTAATTCAAAAAATCAAAATTCAGAGTCTTTAGCTCTATTGTTTACGCTTACCAAATAATATCGACAAGATTGATCGATAAACCCCACACCCTCGACACTTATCTCTATCAAAAAGAACATACCGACACATTTGATCGTTAAAACGCGATTTTCCAAAATTAACGATTGCTTATTCCATAAGTGAAATTATAATCGAGATTAAATCCTCGCGCGGCGCGCGCTAAAGGAATAAAAAACTGATTGGTAACATAATTACGTCCCAAAAGCCTATTAGGCAGCGCTAAAACCATTAATTAATCATACAAATAAAGCAGTATAACTAGTTGATTTTAATCATAAAAATATAAATAAACATCCGTTATTAATTTAATGTGAAATAAATCACCATATTTACCGATGTTAGAGATAATGCTATTTATCTGGTTTTAAATCTTGTAAAACCATTATTTTAATAGTGCCATTTAGCCTATTAAAAAAAGAATAACAAAAAAAATATAAAATAAATCAGATGCCATTATGCTTACCGTAGGAAACATCTTTTTAGTTTGTAGGAAATGACCTACACCAAGGTGGGAAATACACAAGCAAACAAGGGAATATTAGAAATAAAAAATGAGACATTCTTAATTTAGATTATATGAGGAAAAAAGATGAAAGCTAAAAATCAACGCAAAGAAGAAGTCATGAGTATTTTGGAAGAAAGATGTCTTTTCTTAAAAAAACAGTTTAGCGAGTCAATCCCCCCTGTGGACAGTTGGCCAAAAACCAGAGAGTTGGCTGATAAAGCTGAATTGGATATTTATACTGCAAGGCTAGTCCTGATGAAATTGGTTGATGAGGACAGAGCAAAGATGTCAGAAACTAAGGTCCTAAATTCATTACGCTGGTTTATTGCTCACCCAGCAGACAAATAAATATGAGGACGGCGATTAAGTTCCAGCGATGTGACTCGTTTCTGGCTCATCACCATTAATCCAAAAATCGCGTATACAAATAGAACCCAACCATCTGATATATATGAAATTTAAGTCAACCACCATGATAAGATTCAATTTGCCTGCGCAAAAAATGAACGCAATGATAATGGCGATGATTGCCGTTACCTTTCTGGCTATGATGCACTATGAAATCAATCGAGGCGGAGCCGGACTTCATCTGCCAGCCAATATCCTCATCTGGGCGATGATGGCGATCCTTACGATGACACTCTATTGGCCTCAGTCTGAGGCAAACCATACCTTCAGCTCACCCAGTAGTTTATGGCTGCTATCGGGTGCACTGATGATCAGTATCCCTGGACTCTGGCCTGAGTCATTACGGCATATTGGTGCTTGGTTGCCGCGTATTCTGGGTCTATGGGGCGGGATAATCCTGTTCTTTGGGCTATGTAGGCTGAGGCTGAACGCAGAAACACGACAAATGTGGCTAATGCTGATCCTCTTATCCACTTGGGGACAGGCCGTATTGACCCTACTGCAATGGTTTGTTTTTACTGCTGACAACTGGATGGAGTTCGATCCTACACAACGCCCTTATGGCATTTTTCAACAAGTGAATGTGCTGGCCAGTTATCTGGCAACGGGTTATGCCTGCGCAGTTTACCTGTTCATGGTTTCAAATAAGCGAGTGGTCCGCGGTATCAGTACCCTGACGCTTTTAGTGTTCCCTGGTTTATTGGTGCTGCTCCAATCACGGATCGGCTGGGTTGGGGGGATTTCAACCTTACTACTACTTTCTTTCTATTACTGGCGTCAGCGGCAAATCCTTGGGTTATGGTTATTCAGTCTCGCGAGCGTGCTGGCCGCTGTTTATGTGTTGAGCCAGTGGAGTGACAGTGCACTCGTCCTCAAAGAAGGCAGCAACCGAGAGCGCAGGCTGTTACTGCATTACACTTGGCACATGATATCGCAACACCCGTGGCTAGGTTGGGGCTACGGTCAGTTTGAGTTTGCTTTTGCTCGCACGCTTGCGCAAGCAGGGCAAGTACCCGACAACTTTATTTATCCTTCACATCCCCATAATGAAGTCCTGTTTGGCTGGGTGGAAGGGGGTATCGCAGCACTGATTGGGATGTTGTTACTCGCTATCGGCTATGTAAAACCCTTATTGATGCAGCCCAAAACCGTGTTTCCAATCTGGGTCCTCACGTTGCCGATCGCGTTGCATCTGATGACCGAATATCCTCTTTACCAATCTGCGGCCCATTGGTTGGTCCTTATTCTCCTTGGCCGGCTGATGATGCCGGAAACGCTACTGACAGCATCAGCATCAGCATCAGCATCAGCATCAGCATCAGCATCAACACTATGGCAACGTGGGTTGAACGGTGCGATCATTTTCGCGGCGCTATGCACATTGATCTTTATGGTGACGGGATTAAAAACGGGTCGCGTACTGACCATGACAGAAAGAAGTGGCTTAGTGGATATGCGACCATTAGATGACCTGATAAATCCTTACATACAATGGGAAAGATATCAGTACATACGGCATATCAATCTGTTACTGCAATTCAACCAGCGCCAAGACCCTGAGTTACTGACGCAATTTAAGGCATGGGCAAAACAGTACATTCAACTGCACAATGATCCGAATGTTTATCAAAGCCTTATCATGATTACTCATTATCAGGGCGATGTTGAGCAAGCGAATCACCTGCGCCTAACTGCGCGGGCTTTATTCCCTGATAATCCCAGCTTCAAATAACCCTCTCTAAGCAGCGCTCCCCACTTTTAGGCGAGCGCTTTTTTGGGCCTAATGGCCTTTCCTGCGCTTTAACAAGCAAAAAAAGAGGTGAAAGCCTAGGCGATCACCTCAAAAGTCAAAGAGACTGCATTTTCTTATGGGTAAATTTTGTACTTCTCATGGAGTTGTAAGTAACGCTCCACATCAGGTTGCCAGTGAGATTCAAGGAAACTGACGGTTTCATCAACGGAAAGTTTTCTCTCGCTTGCTTCATTCATCAATGTCACGAGATTGCTCGCACCAGTGAGTTTGGCTAACCAGAGCGGGCGTAGCAAAAAGAAGGCTTCCTGATAGTCCAGATATTTCGCTTCTTGTGCAGCAGGGATCACCATCGGGTAGCCCGCAGCCTTAAACTTGAACCACCAATCGACAAAGTAACGCACCGTTGGCTTAATCTGACTGATATCGGTCTCAGAAAGATTTTCGCCGCAAACCTGTTTGCCCGCATGAGGCCAACCGGTTTTCTGCTGATTAATGTCGACCTGATAGCAGGTATTGACATAGAACTGGCGCGAAGGAAAACCTAATTGCTCAAACGGGTGATCTGAACCTCTGCCCATATTGACACTAGTGGCTTCAAACAACCCCAGAGAAGGATAGAGTTGGATCGCCAGATCACTGCGCAGGTTTGGTGACGGCCGAACCGGCAGCGAATAAGGCATATCATGGGTATAATTTGCCATGCTGATAACCACTAAGTCTTGTGGCGGTAACTGGTAGGCGGGGATACCAAATGCCTGCCAACTGCTGTCATCAAAATGTGTCAACCAGCCCTCACCCACGATCATGCGAGCGAACTCGCCCGAAGTCAGGCCATGAACCATCGGAATAGGATGCATGCCGATTCCCGACATGTTCTTTTCTTCCAGTATTGGCCCATAGACATGATTCCCCAACGGGTTAGGCCGATCGAACACCATCAACTTCTTCTGGCTGGCTTGCAGGCTTTCCAGCATGTGGTGCAGGGAGAGGGTATAGGTAAAATAACGTACACCAACATCCTGCAAGTCATAGATCACCACATCGACATTGGCTAACTGCGCTTCAGTGGGATGAGCGCGCGCCCGACCATCTTCATCTCGCCCATAGAGAGAGATGATCGGCAAGCCACTTTGCTTATCAAGGTGGTTATCATCGCCCAAGCCCGCATCGGCCTTACCGCGGATCCCATGTTCAACCGAAAATAATGTCGTGACGGTAAAGCCAAACTTGTCTTGCTCAGAAAGCAATTTATCAATGGTGTGACGGCCATCTTTATTGATAGAACTTTGATTGACCATCAAGCCAACACGCTTGTTTTTGAGCAGCGGTCCGTAAATATCTTCCCGATCAACGCCCAAAACCATACTTTGTACCGCATTGGCAGAACCAATGCTGATAACACACGCAGAACACAAAAATAGTAAAGTCAGCAGGAAGTGTCTCATGCCTTGTTTCTCTCTTATCATGGATGAATTTGCCCGTGGGAAGAGGCCTTAGAAGTTATGCCGCAACTCCGCTGCCCAGAACCAGAAGTTGTTGCTGGTTTTATGCCCATTTATCCAAGTCTGCTCTGGCCGATAATAGGTATCGACGAATAACGACGTTTGTTTGGTAAAGGGATAGATCGCCTGGAATCCGTAGCGGCTACGATTCTTCTCCTTAAACAGGGTTTCATTGTTACGCGAGTCGCGGAAACTTTGTGTTCCTTTGGTCAACGCCAGACGGGTGTACGGCATGAGCATGACACCATTATCGAACTTGTAGCGGTAGATCCCCCACAGGAAATGTTCCTTGTTATAAAGCGTATTGACCAGTTGCTCGTCGATATACAAGTAGTTCAGCCACAACGAATTCTTTTTATCAAACGTGAAGTTGGCACCCGCAAAATGCTCGTTGATTTGGCTCCAGTCACGCTTGTAGACGCCATATTCTCCTTTTGCCCGCGCGTAATCCAGTTTACGGTCGATCAAGCGGAAAGAGAGACTGGCATTAAAGCTCACACTGTCGGAATACTTATAGTAAGCCTGTGGACGGATCCAGAATTCGTGCCGCTCTTCGCCTTTGCGCACATCACCTTGATATTCTGGAACAGCCAGCGCGGGGTTGTTTATCGACGGATAATGCCAGTTGTCATTACGATAGCCTATGCGCAATTTCGTATTGCCGCTTTTCCCATCCAGCGTGAAGGGGAATGTTCTCGTGACCCCCGCCTGCCAGCGAGTACGATCGTACTCTTGCATATTGTCCAAATAGGTTTTCAAAAATTGCACATCATAGAGCCACAGCGAATCATTCTGATAAATAAAAGCACCGAGATAAGGCGAAGTCGCCATGCTCCCTTTCATAAATTTCCAGTTATCATCACTGTCTATTTCTTGCTCAACGCCAATATAAGTATCAAAGTTCCAGACTTTTTTCTCGAGCTTTGCCTGAGCTTCTTTTTTTCTTTTTCCATCGCTAAAATACGTTGGTTCAGTTTTAAGATTTCCTGATCGTAATCGGTTGAAGACTCATCTGCCATTACAGGCGCAGACATCGCTATAGCACTGAGGATCACTAACCCTGTCAAACGATTCATTTTTTATTTTCCATTATTTTATAATATTGTTAATCCATAACCGCGCGGATAAAGCACTTTATTAGCATCAGGTGTTTTAATATCGACGGGGAGTTTCCCTTGAGGTTTAGCGAGAATATCTTGTTTACCTGCTGGCCCTTGGAATAGCGTTCTTAAGCCACTACGAATATTAGTTTCCAGACTATTGCGGACATTATTCGTCACATCAAAACCCGTAATACCATAAATAGCGATATTTGCTTTCACGCCAGATAAATAAGCGATGTCATAGGGGTTGCGCGTGGATATGACCACTAGCGGAATCTTTTTATTATTAGCAACATCTATAATCCGCTGAGCATTCATTGGATTTTCTTTGAGATTATAAGTTGCAAGAATAATGAATTGCTGACCTTCAATTTGTTTTTCAATCTCTTCTGTCGTTAGCGTATCCAGACCTAACTTGATTATCTGATGCTTAACGTTTAATGAAACCTTTAGCTCGTTGGCAATATCATTCAAATGCTTACTAATAAGCTCGTTACGTGGTCCTTCATCGGAAAATACTATCATCTCATTCTGTTGTTTAAGACGATAAGGCAGTACTTGATCGTTTTTAATCAGCGTAATGGCCTGCTCGGAAATCGCATTTTCCAAATCTTTATGTGCCTTAGATGCGACGATAGTTTGTGCCTTGGCGGCATCATGCGGTGCTGGAGAAAGCTGTTTATTCAGTTTGGTATAGATAACGCGTTGTGCTGACTCCTCAATACGTTGCTTAAGCACCGCATCTTTGCCTGCTTCAGTTTTCAGATAGCGATACAGTTCGCCGAGTTGCTCGATACTGCCCTTGTCCTTAATCGCCAATGGCATCAAGACAATATCATTACCGGCGAGGATCGCTTGTTTGATAGACCACTGGCGATCAAAATTACCGGTGATGGCCCCCATGTCCATGGCATCAGTCAGGATGAGGCCCTCAAACTTTAACTGGTGGCGCAAAAGGTCCGTCAGAATAGGCTTCGATAACGTGGCCGGAGTACCGATTTGCTCTCCTTTCGTGTTGGTCAACTTAGCATCATCAAGCGCGGGAACGACCACATGAGCAGTCATGATGGCATCGCTATCCGGCATCACTTCAAGGAAGGGTTTAAGCTCAATCTGCGACCAGGCTGCCTTGTCAATATTGATGCTAGGCAGCGCAAAATGGGTATCTGAACTCACGTTGCCATGCCCAGGAAAATGTTTTAACGAGGTCAGTACCGGATATTGCTGAATACCCTCAATGTAGCTACGAGCCAATTTACCGACCAAAATCGGATCATCGGAATAAGAACGAACACCGATAACAGGGTTGTTTTGGTTATTGTTAACATCCACCACGGGGCCAAAGTTAAAGTTAAAACCAAGACTCGTTAATTCATAGCCATGAATTGTCCCAGCTTGTTTAGCCAACTCCGGCGATCCTGTCGCCCCTAAGGCCATATTCCCCGGCATTTCAGTCCCGACACGTAAACGGGTGACATATCCCCCTTCCTGATCGGTACTAATAAATAATGGTAAATTATTGCGTGCATTCTGAATATGATTAATTAATTCCACTGTCTGCGGCGTATCAATTAAATTTTCACGAAACAGAATCACCGAACCCAGAGAGTAATCTTTAATCATTTTACTGACGTTGTCATTTATCGTGATAAATGGCGTCTTATTTTCAGTGTTACTTTCATCCCAAGAGCGAATATCGACCATCAACATCTGTCCGAGTTTTTCCTCAAAACTCATTTGATTTATTAATGTTTCGGCGGCGGTTTTTGGCGACTGCCACATTTCCTTCAATTGTGAATCTGAAATAGTGGCAGCATAACTTCCAGTACTGAATAAAAAAACGGCAGATATTATTTTTTTCATGAATAGCTCCATGGTGTCAATTTCCCAGCGATTGTACATTCCAAAATGAGTAATAAAGTGACAATTATCACAGGTGGTCGATTCGTGTTTTTGGTTATCAATGGAATAATGTTTATTTTCCATTCAAGATTTTTTGGCTGCAAACTGGTTACTTCAAGGGGATTCATCAGGAATAGCGAATTAATTTTTGGAATATATTTCTTTAATTATTTTTGTGGCATTTCAATTTGCAAGAATAGTCCTATTATATAATCAATAACAATATTGCCCCTTTAGCTTTTAGGGCGTTTATCATGGAATATTAATTTGACTGCTCAGGTCACTGGCCCCGTAAAAAAGCGTCGCATCGTGGCCGAAGAAGAGGAATTTACGGCAATAATGTGGGCACCCGCATACGGTTTGTTTGCGTTTTTTTGCGAGAACCAGCCTCGGTTTGAGTTAATCGTCCAGATTGTTGATGGTCATACTGGCGTTAAGGACCAGTGGTTTGGCGATTTCTTTTCGTCGTTGCAATAGCGCTAAGAAAATGAGATCAGTCAGGGTATTCTGCGCCGTTCGTGATGATATCGAAGAGCTACGCCATTCATTTTCATCAGAAATACTTTCCAGCACAAAATCAGCAAGTTTAGCCAAAGGTGTTTCCTTGTTACCCGTGATGGCGATGACCGTCGCTCCCTGCGCTTTTGCCATGGTACTGGCCATCCGCATTTCTTTGCGCTTGCCGCTGAACGACAACACGATCTGCACATCTTTCGGCGTCAGGGCTTGAGCAGTGGCTAACTGAACATGAAGGTCGGCTTCCGCTAAGCAGAGAATACCTATCTTTTGCAGTTTGTAACTCAGGTCTTTTGCTGTTAATCCAGACCCCCAAATGCCGACAATCTGTACCCGTTGAGCATGATTGATAATATCCACAACCTGCTGAAATACTGCGAAGTTTATTTTTTTGGTGGTATCAATGATCGCGGCCGTTTTTTCATGTGCCAGCTTTTGCGCCATCACCATCAGCGAATCTTCAGATGAGATAGCGTTATGCAACGCCTTGTGCGGGTAGGTTTTAAATTGGTTGTTTCTGCCCAGTTCTTCACTGATGACAATCTTGAGCGCGGGGAAGCCCTTCATACCAATCTTCTGGCTAAACTTGATAACAGCAGATTGACTCACCCCAGCGTCTTCAGCAAAGCGGGAAGAGGACATGCTTAGAATAGCCTCAGGATTATCCAGAATGAATTTAGCAATTTTTTGCTGGCTTTCAGCGAGTTCAGGTAGCAACCAAGCGATCTCATTTAACACTGACATCAAAAATACCTCCGTTATTTGTAATAGATTATTCCACTCATGACGCCTTTCATTCCATTAACCTATTTGCATGAAAGTATTGAAAATATTTTTTTATTTTATCTTTTTATTCGATGTTTATTCCTCATCAAACAGAGAATCAGAATAGATTTGCTGTGATAATAATCACACTTTAAGAATAAATAATTCCTTAACATCGCCGAAAACCTAATCAAATGGAAGCCCCAATGAAGATTAATTTAAGCAAGATGGTGACCGAAAGCCGCAATCCGGCCAGTTCTCAGATTGATATGCTGCCAACACTGGAAATGCTTGCGGTGATCAACGCGGAGGATAAAAAAGTCCCCTTAGCGGTGGAGGCCACACTGCCAGAGGTCGCCAAATTAGTGGATTTGGTCGTTGAGGCTTTCGCCAACGGCGGCAGATTAATTTATTGCGGTGCTGGTACGTCTGGGCGGCTGGGCATTCTGGATGCAAGCGAGTGCCCACCAACCTACGGCACGCCTCGTGAGCAGGTTATCGGCCTGATTGCGGGTGGACATACCGCGATTCTGCTGGCGGTTGAGAACGCAGAAGACAACCCTGAAATGGGGAAACAAGATTTACGTAATCTCGAATTCAACTCCCGTGACGTATTGGTGGGGATCGCCGCGAGCGGCCGCACACCTTATGTTTTAGGCGCAATGGCTTACGCACGCAGTGTCGGTGCAACGGTCGCCGCTATCTCTTGTAATCAGAACAGCGAAATGAGCAAGGCCGCCGATATTGCCATTGAGCCCGTGGTGGGTCCTGAAGTCGTCACTGGTTCATCACGCATGAAAGCAGGGACGGCGCAAAAACTGATCCTTAATATGATCACCACGGGTGCCATGATCCGCAGCGGCAAGGTGTACAGCAATCTGATGGTGGATGTTGAAGCCACCAACGCCAAACTGGTGCAACGCCAAGTCAATATCGTGGTTGAAGCCACAGAATGCAGCCCAGAAGAAGCAGAAAGCGCGCTCAATGAATGCCAACGCCACTGTAAAACCGCCATTGTCATGATCCTCGGTGGCCTGACAGCACAACAGGCGGCCGTGGTGTTGAGTAAAAATAAAGGCTTTATTCGTAAGGCGTTAGAGGGGATACAGGCATAGCCATGGCGAAAATAACCGTTTCCATGATAGAGCAGATTTTACAGCTCACCGGCGGTAGTGAAAATATCATTATCTGTGGTAACTGTATGACCCGTTTGCGGCTGACGTTGCGCGACCGCGAGCAAATCCAGCTCGATGATCTGAAGAAAATACCGGGCGTGTTAGGGGTCGTTAACGGCGACGATCAGTTACAGATCATCCTCGGCCCGGGTAAAGCCCAGACGGCCAGTGAAATGATGAACACGCTGCTAAACGCGCAACCACGTCAAACGCAGGGCAACCACCAGCAAGCGGATTTGCAATCGTTAGCTAGCCAAAACAAGCAGCAGATGAAAGCCAAACAAAATAGTGCGGTGCATAATTTTCTCACCAAGTTCGCCACTATTTTCACTCCGCTGATCCCCGGTTTTATTGCCGCAGGGCTATTACTCGGGTTTGCGACGCTAATGCAGCAAACGCTGGTCGTTGATGGCGTGACGCCAGCCGTTTGGTTGAAAAGCCTGATCGCTTACATGAAAGTATTCAGCATCGGCTTGTTTACCTTCCTGAGCATTCTGATTGGTTATAACACTCAGAAAGCCTTTGGCGGGACTGGCGTGAATGGCGCCATTATCGCGTCGCTGTTTATTTTACGCTATGTGCCAGAAGGCACTGTTGGCTATTACGCTGGGATGAGCGACTTCTTTGGCATGGTTATCGATCCACGTGGCAACATTATTGGCGTGCTGCTGGCCTGTATTCTGGGCGCATGGATTGAACGGCAGGTGCGTCGGGTGATCCCTGATAACTTGGATATGATCCTAACGTCGACGATTACCCTGCTGATCACCGGTGCGATTACTTTTGTGGTGATTATGCCGGTGGGTGGCGAGCTGTTTAAGGGAATGTCATGGCTATTTATGCACCTTAATGGCAACCCGTTCGGTACCGCCATACTGGCTGGGTTATTCCTGATTAGCGTGGTTTTCGGTATTCATCAGGGGTTTGTACCGGTGTATTTCGCGTTAATGGATGCGCAAGGCTTTAACTCGCTGTTCCCGATTTTGGCGATGGCAGGTGCTGGCCAAGTCGGGGCATCGCTGGCGCTGTTCGCTCGCTCGCCCAAAGGTTCGCTGTTGCGTACTCAGATCAAAGGGGCCATTTTCCCAGGTCTACTGGGGATCGGCGAGCCACTGATTTATGGGGTGACGTTGCCACGCTTGAAGCCGTTTGTAACTGCCTGCTTGGGTGGCGCAGTCGGGGGATTCTTTATCGGTCTGGTGGCTTGGATGGGGTTACCAATAGGGCTTAATACGGTTTTCGGCCCTTCTGGTTTGGTCTCGATTCCTCTGATGACATCGGCGAAAGGCATCTTTGCGGGCATGCTGGTTTATGTCGCCGGTATTATTATCTCTTATATTGCTGGGTTCGTTCTGACTTGGCTGTTTGGCAGTAAGAATGTCGATTTAAGCTGATTAGCAGAGTCTTTATATTGCGACGAGCGGGCAGTATTGCCATCGAAAAAGGCGGGTTGCTATTATGCAGCCCGCCTTTTTTATTACCAATTCACATCAAGGGTGGCTGTTGCGGTGGCGGGGCCGGGTTCAGCGGTTTCACGCGGGCACAAGACCCATACCAGCGGATCAGACCATGACTGTGTTGACGTCACTGTTCGGAGGGCAACTTTCGTTTTATCCATGCGTAAAGAGGACGCCTTGTCTGTGCATCCTGCGTCAGTAGTGGCATTTGCGCCAATAAAGCCACGAATATCCCCTGCAATACTTCCCCCTACTGTCGACAACAGCGGCAGAGTGTATTGACTTCCAGCCTGCGTTTTCGGCGTGACTGAATAAGTGATAGCCGAGGTAGCACCGCCTTCATTAGTACAGCTCACACTCAGCGAAGACTGCACGGCAATCCCCTTCCCATCTGTTGCCTGAGCGGGTGTCACGTCACCAAATGGAACGAGGTTGGCTGTATTCATCGAACATTCCGTTCTGGCGATCGTCAGACCGCTGAAAGACAGTAGTGACTGCTTGTTGGCGCCGCTGGTTTTATGAAGTTGGAGATACGTTATGGGAAGCGCCCCCGCGGCAGCCGATGGGGAGACATATACCCCGTAGGTCACATTCATCGAGGTCATTGAACCATCCAAACTGTAGAAGTTACCGCTTATCGGGCGCTGAATGGCAGCACAATGTGTCGGTGATCCAGGCGTCAACCAGCTAGCTGCTATTGCCCCTTTATTGTTCCAAGTTGCGGAATAGTTATCGGTGATAACATTCGCGGTAGGGCTCGGCGTACCTGTGATTGCCGTTGCGCTCAGGCTTCCCGTCAGGATGATGAGTACGCCCGGCTGAATCTGGTATCCGGACCATCCGTCTATCGTGGTATATGGCAGACCAGCAATGCCGCACGTTGCACCATTTGCGTCAGTAGGTGTTGTCTGCCAAGCTGATAATTTCCAGCCCCAGCTATAACTTAACGCTGTGTTGCCATTATAAGGACCATACGCCGTTCCAACGATAGACGGTGTCCAAGTCCCCAGTCTGTTATAACCATCCGTGATAACCAGCGCTGAGGCCATATGCCACGGCATCAATACGAAAGCAACAACCCACTTGAGCCAGTGCCTGCGAGTGGCTTTCACGAAAAAATGAGACAGCAATTGAGAGGTGCGTCCAATCACATTGCCAGTATCAGGCTGCGTGATGATGTGGTTTAAATCAGACATATTGATTCCTATGAAAACACTATTCTTAAGCAAAGCCGCGCAGCGTTAAGCGACCTTTTATCAGCGACATTCGCCATTCAACTGGATAACCGGCATCTGCGGCGTTGGTTCTAGCCCGTTAAGGTTGTAATTGACGTGACACTGTTTATCCTCGCCCTTACCCCACGACACAGACAGTTGGCTCTTTTGCGGCAAACCGGTCAGATAAACCTGTCCGTCATCACCGACAATACTGCTGATTTCTTCACCGCTGGCGTTATCCAGTAATGAGGCAGTCGCCCCGAACGGCACCACACCGGTCCCACCCGCACGAGTCAAATTAATCAATACTTGATAACCAATACGCGTCGCGAATTTCGTTTTCACCACTGCGCCATTGGTCGGGTAGACTGTCTGCTGGTTCTGCGGCAAATCGACACCGTCCGGCAATGTGCTAGGGTCAAGGCCAATGCTGTTACGTGTGTAATCCGACAGGTAAGGCACCACACCGAAACCGCGCGAATCAATCTTCCCACCGCCGTTGGAAAGGCTGACACCTCCGGCTCCCGGCGCACTCACCAGCGCCACTGAACTGCCTAATGTGCGTGACAGCGTTATGCCTTCAGCATGGACAACCGCCCCACCGCTCATGTTGACGTTCATCGAACGCATGTCATTCGAGTAGCCGTAACCCGCAGCAATATTGCCTTTACTGCCTTGATAGCCCAGATTGAGGTTGCTGTTACTGGCCTGTCCTTGGTTGCCCCACCCTTGCATCACGCGGTAAGAAAGCGCACCGTCTCGGTCGCTACCAGAAATACCCGCTTGGTTCTGGGTTCGTCCTTGGTTGTTATGGGTAACCTGGCTGCTCGCGAAAGTATTTTGCAACGCAGACGAGTGACTAAATATGCTGAACGGCACGTTTAGGTTGAATGAAATCTGGCGATTTTCCGGCCAGTTACCATTGTCTTTCATCCGATCAATTGTGTAGTAAAGCCCATAACTCACACTGTGATAGCTGCCGTTATAACCTGCCGAAAGGCTGGTCAGGGTTTTCGTTGACCCCCAATAATTATCACGGTTGGCACGCAGACTCACCGAACCATAGCCACCCAATTGTTGGGTGACCTGAGTCTGGAAACTACTGCGGCGGCGGCTCAACGTCCAAGGTGAAACATCTTCCCGCTGGGCATAACCCATACTGTTGTATTCCGCAAAACTGTAATAATTTCGGGTGGAATAACGCAGCGCAGTCAGATCCATTGACGTTCCTGTCGTCAACATACTTTTGGAATAACGCATGCGCCATGAACCGCCAGCCTGACGTTCTTCATCTTCAAACTTCGTGCTGGAGAAGGTTCCATCAACGGACATGGCGCCAAAATCACCCATTGAAATACCGGAACCCATACTCAACGCACTGTAGTTTTGTGAAGCCAATGCGCCGCCATACAGTGTCAGGTTTTTCGGTAAGCCATAAATCAGCGTGGCCAGCACAAATTCAGACTCGCGCGAGCCTTGCGTGGTCCCGCCGTCATAGCGGCCCGCCGTGACCTCATATTTCATGGCCCCCGGACGCAGCATCACTGGCAGGGAGGAATAGGGCACCACAAAAGTACGGACACTGCCATCAGCTTCTGTGACCGACACATCGAGGTCACCGGACATGCCTGCCTGAAAGAGATCTTTGATTTCAAATGGGCCAGGCGCCACGTAAGTCTCATACACCACATAGCCATTCTGGCGCACAGTGACACGCGCATTACTGTTAGCCACGCCATTGATCTGCGGGGCAAAACCGCGCAAACGTGCCGGCATCATTTGTTCTGACGAACTCAACTGCACACCGAGGAACGGCACACCGTCCAGCACGTCGCTTCCGGTATTGGCTTCGCCCATCGTCAGGCGCGAACGCCAACTGCGGATATCGCGCGACAAGTAGGTACTGGAGAAATTCGTACTGTCGCTACTGCCATTATTATTGGAATCAGAATGGCTGTGCGTCATGGTACTGCGCAGACGCCACGCCCCCGCATTCGCCCCCGCTTGTACGTTGGCAAAAACGTTATTAGTCGTATTTTGTTCGCTATTGATTGTCTGTTCGTTACGTCCGGCACTCAGGTTGTAGTTAAACAACATTGCAGGGATCCCATCGTCCCACTGAGTAGGATCAAACTGGCTGTCTCTGCCTGGCTGCATCGCCACCTGCGGAATACTGATATCCAGACGCAAGCGCGATAAGTCGAATTTCACCGTGGATTCTGGGATAAGGGCGGGCAAATCATCCACTGGCTTATCTTTCGGTAAATCCTTAAACGCGGGCAACTGGTCAACGTTAACGCCGAGTGCGTTGAGTAATTCTGGCGTCAGCTCTGGCGCAATGTTGCCGTGTGTATTTTTGCCAAACATCAGGTCACGGGATACTGCTTCGTGCTGGTTCACAAATATGGTGACCAGATAGCGACCTTCCCCCACCCCACCAGCATGGGAAAATGCAGAGAGATCGACTTCAGTTCCCCCCGCCCCCAGCGAAAGTAATTCAGGCTCGAAGTAATCCTCAGCCCAAGTGTTCTGGCAACTCATTAAGACCAGTAACGCCAGTGTGTTGCGCGGTAAGGCGCGGTCATTTGTTCTTAAACAGGAAGTCAATTTCTGACTCAAGATCATCCCTACTCTACGATTCATTATTCTCTTTCCCGAGCCCTACAGCGCCTGACGTTGTAACGGCATCAACTGACTATTTTCGGCGATAACTTGCCATTCCACTTCCCCTCGCATATCACTCACGAGGGGATAACGCTGTTGACCTTTAGGCGGAACAAGTCTGCGCAAGGCACCAGCAGGGAGTGCTTTTCCCCCCACAGACAGCTGGCTAAAATTGATATAAAAAGGCGTCGGGTTTTCGGCCACTAGCTCATTGTTTTGTAAGCTGAAACGGAGCTGCTTAGATGCTGTTGCCACACCGCCCTCAGGTAATCCTTCAGGGCGATAAAACAACTTCATGTTGTTCACCACCGCGAGCACCAGTTGCCCGCCGGTCTGGCTGGCTTTATCCGGCGTGGAGGGGATCCCTTTTACCGAAAGGTAAAAGACGGACTCTCGGTCCTGCGGCAATGACATTTTTGTGAGGCGAATCAGCAGTGTGAATTGTTCACCTGGATCCACTCGCTTTAATGGCGGCGTGACCAGCAGCGGAATCGCATCCGTTGGCCCTTTATTATCGGCTTCTGCTGCGGGCAGGCCGGTCGCGAAGTCCATCGGCCGTACCCATGACTGCATCAGATACGCCCGATCGGTGTTATTCGTCAGTGACCACGTTATGCCCTTGGTTTGCGAGGCCGGATACACAACCCGAAACTGATTGATCGAAAGGCCCGACGGTTGCTCTGCGGCGGCAAAACACGGCAACGTGAGCGCGGCGATAAGTAAAGGCAGCTTCAGAGAAAACCTCATGATTTCCCCCCGTTCAGCACGTCTGATATGAACAACGGACTGTTGCCGCCATAATCATTAATCACCGTCCACTGTGCCTGCTTAACGTGGCCCGTTACCGGATAGCTGACCTGCGAAAAAGGCGCAATCATCGGCGCGATATCACGCACCGCAACTTCATTGCCATCAAATGCAAGACGCGAGAACGTCAGGTAATAAGGCGTCGGGTTTTGTACTTGAACCTTTCCGTCCTGAAGATGAAACGTTAAGCGCCCTTGTGCTTCTTCCACCTTCATCGATAGCCCTACAGGGCGATAAAACAGCTTGATCGTGTTCTGAATACCCACGGCAATACGTGCCGATAGCGAGGCGTCTTCCGACTCTTTCGGTTGCGTCATGGCGGGCACGGCGATCGCGGTAAAATAAAATACTGACTCACGATCAGCAGGCAGGGCAGCATCGTCCTTATGCAGAATGCGCAGGGTGTTTTTGCTGTTTTCTTCCAGCCGGAACAGAGGGGGCGTGGTAAGAAACGGGGCTGCTTCACGCCCTTGCGGCGAAACCACCACCGCAGACTGCACCAAATAAGGTCGCGAGCCGTGATTTTGTATCGTCAGCGTTTGCACGCTGTCTGTTGACTGGAAAATGACACGTGTGCGGCTCAGACTGACCCCGCCGTCAGCGGCGGCCGCGCCTTGAATGAGCACCATCATGATCCCGCTGACAAACAGGCCCCAGCGTAAAAATAGTTGAATAGAACGCAAAGGAAACCTCTTACTGATAAGCAAAATCGAAGGTGATACTGGCATTCAGCTTTCCGCCTTTGGTGGCGGCATCCTTGCATTTGTTGCCACAAGAAAGTGCAGCTTGCAGGGGAATACTGGCGCTGCCCCCGTCAAAGCCGGAGCCGTCAATCACTGCTGGCAGGAAGGTGTTGTTATCCACCACGTCACCCTGAGAGGTCACAATGCGCACGCCGTAATTCACCACCTGAGAAGAGGCGGGTTGCAGGAATAAAAAGTCGCCGCTCGCCGTGTTTCCCGCACCTGAAACTTTCACACCTGGTTTCTGTACTGCGCCAATAAACCCAGCACATTGCGAGAGGGTGATCGTCAGCGGCTTTTCCTCGCTGCCTCCATTTTTGATGTCAGATGACTGCACAGTGCCGAAATCAATAACCGGAGGTGCTGAGACCTGACAGGTTGGTGCCTGAAACGTCGCGGTAAACTGCACATCCGTTGCTGTTACTTGGGTTGCCATCGCCAGCAGGCACAGGCAAAGCGAAGCCCTCAAGGCAAGGGTTTGCCCTGATAAAGTGTTGTGATTTTTCATCGTGTCTGTCTGTTGAAAGCGTTAGGGAAAAATAAAGGCGAACGTGCTTTTTGCGCTGGCCGTTTCTATCGTGAGCAATGGATCATCACGGCAGTGCAGCAGCACGGCCAAAATGGCTTTTACTCAAAATAAAATCAGTTAGTTACTTGATTCAATCTCTCTAATTTACGGTGCCACTGAATTTCTCTACCCCACCATAATCATTAATGGCTGCCCATTCGGCTTTTCCCTTTCCAGCAGAAACCGGATAGGTATTGGAGGCAAAAGGCGCAATCATACTGGTGCCTTTAATGACATCGAGTTTGACTTTACTGCCATCAATCTGCAGTTTGTTCAGTGAAATAAAATAAGGCGTTGGGTTCGAAACCTTAATGCCCTGACCTTCTTTGGAAAACTGTAATTTCCCCATCGCCTCTTTGTGAGTGATGGCTAAACCATCTGGGCGATAGAATAGTTTTAACGTGTTCCCCGTCGCGACTTGGAGAGTGCCACCAACCTTGTCGTCATTACTGTCATGGCCCGTTTTACCGGTTGGAATTGCCATAATATTCAAATAAAAGACCGACTCTTTATCTTTAGGCAAAGCATTTGATTTTTTCAAAATTCGAACTTTATTCATCGAATCAGGTTCAATACGAAATAACGCAGGTGTCGACATAAAAACGCTGTTCGTTGGTTTCGCTGATAGACTTTCTGAAATACCAACATTAATAAGATAAGGTTGATTCTGCGAACGGTTATTAATGTTAATACTTTGACTGCTGTCGCTTTCGGCAAAAATAATACGTGATGCGCCAATGCCAATACTGGCCATTGCCGGTTGGATTAAAAACAAACTCAGGCTTAAAATAATGCCTAACTTGCAATAACACTTCATAATATTCTCTATCTGCTTAATGAAAAAGAGAGGTGGAAAAGCCCCTCTCTTTTCTGACTATTCATTTCTGACTATTAATGTCGAACTAAGAATATCTTACGATTAGTTATTAACGTAAGAGATCTTGATTGGCGCAGTGTAGGCACCTGGTTCGATGTTTGCTGTATCCATTACAGCCATACCCGCAGTGAAGGTATAGGTCAGCGCGCCGTTTTCATCAGCAACAACTGGAATGCTAGTGTTATTCGTTACCTGAGTGGTATTGTCTGACTGCTTCAGCATGAAACCAGCGCTCTTAGCGGTATCGCTCAAGAACATGTTGTTTTCAGTACCCACAACGCCAGTCACCTGCAGAGCACCCGCTTCTTCTTCGCTGCAGTTTGTCAGACTAACGGTCAGGGGTTCTTGACCGATTTGTTTTTTAGCTGCGTCAAATGCTGTTTTAGAGAACGAACCCACGTTTAGAGTTGCAGCACCATTATTTGCAGTCACTTCGCAAGTCGTGTCTACAATAGTCCCTTGCAGTTGGACGTCAGCCTGAGTTGCAGCTTGGACGTTACCAGTAAGACCCATAATTAAAGCAACAGGCGCAAGGGCGATAATTCTTTTCATTAAAAAATCCTTCATTAATATATATTAATACGATTGAGATTATATTTAACCATCAGGTATTAGCTGATGAATAAATAATACTTACCCTCAGATAAATTAAATATAGGCTAAGGATTATTTTCACGAGAGAATTGGACTACACGTGTAGGACGTGGCGTAAATTCGTATGGATTATTTAGTTAAATCGATAATTCACATGAGAAAAAATAAAATTTAGCGCGCCATTATGTAGAAATATACTCGCCTAGAAAAATAGCTTTTAGCAGGAAATTAAATATTAATATTGGGTAGATTTAAAAGCGAGACAACCTGTAACGGGCCCCCCTCCCTATCAACGTTGATAAAAGCCGTATTGATTCACTCAGCCGTGTGATTTTGGGAGTCACCTTTTCCCCCTCCGGTTGAGGAGAGGGAAAAGCCAGCACGATCAGAAGTGCCAGGTAAAGCCCGCGTTGACGCGGTTATCCTGATGGTTTTGCGAGACTAATCCGCCATAGCCTAACGACAGCACAGCATCCTTACTAACTGCAACTTCCATGCTGGCTTTCAATACGGCACCATCGCGTGATGCCGGTACGCTGTTGACCACAAATGTCGAGTGGCTGCCGCTGAACATCAAACCGGTATCTCGCGCCAGCTCCCCATATTGGTGCTGCCAGCCCAGTTCGCCACGCAGCGTTACCGCCTGCCATTGGGTGTCGGCACGCAGCCCCAGCGTTGAGAGCGTGGCGTCGGTATGCTGCCTATCTCCCCGTAACGCCGCCGCACCGCCATTTTCAGCAAGACCGTTATTTTGGAAATTGACATAGGTCAGATTAGCGAAGGGCTCGAGATTGACTTCCGCCGCTTTTAAACCATAGCCAACTTCGGCAAACACTTGCTGGGTGCGGGCGCTGTATTTGGCGACAAGGCTATCGGATTGCGCACCATAGTTGACGCTGCGAGAGGTATCAATACGGTGCCAGGTGTAAGCACTGCCAGCACGTAGCGCCAGATTGCCAAACTGCTTGCCGCCATAGATCCCTAGGTGGTAATTATCGCTGTCGGCGTTGGAGCCATATCCCCCGTCCAGCGACGTGCGGGTATAGCCGGTGGAGATACCGAGCTGCCCGTTTTCGGCGAGCGTTGAGTCCAGCCCTAGCAGGATCCCGTAAGTTGATGCCTGATAGCCCGTGGCGTTGATATCCCCAGCGGCACGATCCCATGCGCCTAACAGTTGTGCCCAAGCTCCGCCTTCGTTTGCCTTGATGCCGGATGAACGAGTCAGCCCTTCTTCTTGGCGCAGACGTTCGTTCAACGTGTCACGTAGATAACGGCTTTCGTTGATCTGAGCAGAGGCGATATCAGCATGAATTTGCCCTGATAATTGCCGAAACGCCTGTCGGGCTTCCCAAGGAGTGCTGCTGGTCAGGATGCTTTCGTAGACTGGGTTGCCAGCGCTCAGAGTATCTGCCGCCGCTGCGAGTGCCTGCTCGTTTGGCGTTTGTGCAATATCGCTGAAGGCCGTCGCGTTGCGCCCCACATTCAGGACGATCTGGTTGGGTTGATAGGATAAACCGGTGCCCAAGAACAGATAATCAGACTGTACGCTATCAAAATCCCCGTGGATGCCCTGTTGCGCCGTCAGAATGGTGTACTGTTTGCCCAATAAACTCGGTACTTCGTTCTGGCTAAGCAGGTTACCGCTATTCTCCAATGAGATAGCCACCTCACCGCCGTTTAACACTGCGGCCCCTGCGCTCTGAATAAGATCGCTGCGGCCATCTGCGGCGATTTCCACCCTATAGAGAGCCCCAGGTTGAAAGGTAACGTCATTCGCGACATGCAAGATACCTATCGAGTTGCCAGGAGCGATCACGGCACCGGAGCGTGCGGTCAATGTGCCAACCGTGCCGGAACCACCCAACATGGCCCCTTCATCGACCATCACGGAAGAATACCCGTGATAACCGTTGATGATTAAGGCTCCACCGGCAACCGTCGTTGTACCAGAGAAGCTATTGTTACCCGTCAGCTCAAGGATGCCTGACCCCTTTTTGACGAAATCACCGTTCCCAGCGATATCATTGCCCCAGGTGTCATAGGCACTGAAACCACCTTGGCTGGCCTCCATCGTAACCGAGACATTGCCGTTAAACGCGCCATAACCGTCGGCAGCGGCATAGAGATTGAGACGTGCCCAGCCTGAACCGTTGTCGAGCGCATGCCCAGATTCTATTTCCGTGGTCGCGAGAACTTCACGCCGTTGCTCTGCGTTCAGGTACGGGAAACGGGTGGCAATCAGCACCTCGGCACCTACCGGTACTACCGGGGCGAGATCCGTCGGACCAACGGGAGACAAGCCGTAAGTCAGCCTGTAGAGGTAATCGGCTTTGTTGCTCGCCGCTTCACTTAAACGTGCCGCTTTGTCTATTGCTGCGCATTCGGCAATGGTCGTCTGGCATCCTTGCTCCAGCATGGTGCGCAGATCCGTCTGCGCGGCCAACGTCAACGCCTGAAAGTCGTTGGTCGTAACCATCGGCGAGCCCAGCATGCTTGAAATGTTTTGCCCCAGATAATCGGGGTTATTGTTAAGTATCTGCGCCAGAGCGTAGGTGGTCATGATACGTGCGCCGATAACGTCTAACGCATAGTGGACGCCCAACGTGATACGGCTATTGCCATATTCAGAGCCCCGCAACAGAAACTCTTGGAAACGCTCTGGCACCATTTCTGCAAACAACAGGGTGCTGGCAAAGCCGAAAGCCGAGTGGCCGCTAGGGAAAGATGCATTACCTTTCACGGTTGGTAGGATGGCCACCGCGCTGTCAGTCTCTACTCCAAAAAAGTCGGGAGCACTGAAACTGATGATCCTGTCAGGCGCAACCTGAACGGGGCGCGAGTTGCCGACGGCATTGCGGTTTTCTTCTAGCGGGTTATAAGCCAGATCGTAGACGTTATAGACGCCGTCTGCGGGTAGCGCGATCCCAGTTGCGGGTAGCGCAGGGTTTCCGTTGGCGCTGCCATTCGCATAATAGTTTTTGGCGAAGCTGGAATCAGCCTGAATCAGCGCATTAACCTGTGAGAACAGGGCGACGAAATTTTGAGAAAACGTCGTCGCAGTATAGGTTGCCGCGTTAACAGCGTTGTGCGTGGAGAAGATTTCACTCATCTTTGGCCCTAGTGCGTCAGCCACCAGCAGGCCATTACTCATTGAACCGATAAGCGCCGAGATCGTATTGTCTGCAATGGCTCTGGCGCGTTGAGCCTCAGAGGCATTGTTGTTGATAGCGATTGAAGTGTTGAGGTTTTCAGCCAGAGCCTGTTGCCCCGCGGTATGACTGTTAAGCTGGCTGAATCCGGAGATAAGCTCTGTTGCGTTGATAATTCTTGTCTCAGCCGCATTGGCCGATCCCAGATAAAAAATGACTGCGCTACACAGCGCAGATACTGCTGTTTTTCCTAGCATTTTGGATCATCCCTAATAACCCTATAAATTAGCAAGGTAATGTAGTAACAGCTTTTGATGACGTTTTTATTAACAGGCTGGAAAAAGAGCTTGATCCCCTTAGCATCCCCCTTAACATGTAAGCCTCGATTTTCATCGATAGCAGCCTTATTCTTGTCTGTCGACTTCCTCATCTTATGTCTTTGGATGACAAGTGATATCTAACGAGAACCTCGAAAATCACAATTTACTTTAAATTCAATGGAATAAAAGATTAAGTCTATGACTGACAATGTAAATGTAGATTCCCACACCCCAATGATGCAGCAGTACCTTCGGCTTAAAGCCCAGCATCCTGACATACTGCTGTTCTACCGGATGGGGGATTTTTATGAGCTGTTTTACAGCGATGCAAAGCGTGCATCACAATTGTTGGAGATCTCACTGACCAAACGGGGTGCATCCGCCGGTGAACCTATTCCGATGGCCGGTGTTCCTTATCATTCGATTGAAAACTATCTGGCGAAATTGGTCCAGTTAGGTGAATCAGCGGCTATTTGCGAACAAATAGGTGATCCAGCTACCAGCAAAGGGCCGGTTGAGCGTAAAGTCGTGCGGATCGTGACACCCGGTACAGTCAGTGATGAGGCTTTACTGCAAGAACGCCAAGATAATCTGCTTGCCGCAATTTGGCAGGATGCCCGCGGTTTTGGTTACGCAACCTTAGATATTAGCTCTGGTCGCTTTCGCGTGGCAGAACCTGCCGATATGGAAACGATGGCCGCCGAGCTACAACGCACCAATCCTGCCGAGCTTTTATACCCAGAAAATTTCGAGCAAATGTCGTTGATAGAGCATCGACATGGCTTACGTCGTCGCCCCATGTGGGAATTTGAGCTGGAAACGGCTAAGCAGCAGCTTAACCTGCAATTTGGCACTCGCGACTTAATTGGTTTCGGTGTTGAGCAAGCCCATCAGGCATTACGCGCCGCTGGCTGCCTGCTGCAATATGTCAAAGATACGCAGCGTACCTCCCTGCCGCATATCCGTGGTTTGACCATGGAGCGCCAGCAAGATGGCATCGTGATGGATGCCGCCACTCGTCGTAATCTCGAACTGACACTCAATTTATCCGGTGGCACCGAAAATACGCTGGCGGCAATTCTTGATTGCAGCGTGACGGCCATGGGGAGCCGGATGCTGAAACGCTGGCTGCATATGCCCATCCGCGATATCAAGGTACTGAACAATCGTCAGCAGGCCATTGGTGGCTTGCAAGAACTGACCGATGAGCTACAAACTCCGTTGCGCCAAGTCGGCGACTTAGAGCGTATTCTGGCACGTTTAGCCTTGCGTACTGCCCGCCCAAGGGACTTGGCCCGTATGCGCCACGCTTTCCAACAATTACCTGAGATCCATCGTTTACTGCAACCGGTCAATGTCCCTCACGTGCAAAACCTGCTCTCACAAGTCGGTCAGTTTGACGAATTACAAGACCTGCTGGAACGCGCGATTGTGGAAACGCCGCCGGTATTAGTCCGCGATGGCGGCGTTATTGCCCCTGGCTACAATGCCGAGTTGGACGAATGGCGAGCGTTGGCCGATGGTGCGACCGATTATCTGGATCGACTGGAAATTCGCGAACGCGAAAAGTTGGGGTTGGATACGCTAAAAGTCGGCTTTAATGGGGTCCATGGTTATTACATCCAAGTTAGCCGTGGCCAGAGCCATCTGGTTCCCATTCATTATGTCCGCAGACAAACGCTAAAGAATGCTGAACGCTACATTATTCCGGAACTTAAAGAGTATGAAGACAAAGTTCTGACCTCGAAAGGCAAAGCGCTGGCGATAGAAAAAGGACTCTACGAAGAGATTTTCGATCTGTTGCTACCGCATCTGTCTGAATTACAAATCAGCGCCAATGCATTGGCTGAATTGGATGTGCTGTCTAATCTGGCGGAAAGAGCAGAAACACTCAACTACAGTTGCCCAAGCCTGAGCGATAAACCGGGGATTAAAATTACCGCTGGCCGTCATCCAGTCGTTGAGCAGGTGCTGAGTGAACCTTTTATTGCTAACCCGCTGACCTTATCACCGCAACGGCGCATGCTCATCATTACTGGGCCTAATATGGGCGGTAAAAGTACCTATATGCGCCAAACTGCCCTGATTGTGCTGTTAGCACACATGGGGAGCTTTGTCCCTGCGGATCAGGCGATTATCGGTCCAGTCGACCGTATCTTTACCCGCGTGGGTGCAGCAGACGATCTGGCATCGGGCCGCTCGACCTTCATGGTCGAAATGACCGAAACCGCCAATATCCTGCATAACGCGACCGAGCAAAGTTTAGTGCTGATGGATGAAATTGGTCGCGGTACGTCGACCTATGATGGCTTATCACTCGCTTGGGCTTGCGCAGAGAATCTGGCCAGTCGCATTAAGGCGATGACGCTGTTTGCTACCCATTACTTTGAGCTGACAACCCTCCCGGAAAAAATGGAAGGTGTGGTCAATGTGCACTTGGATGCGCTGGAGCACGGGGAAACGATCGCCTTTATGCACAGCGTGCAAGATGGCGCAGCCAGTAAAAGTTATGGTTTGGCTGTTGCGGCCTTGGCTGGCGTACCGCGAGATGTGATTAAGCGAGCGCGGCAGAAACTTAAAGAGTTGGAGTCACTTTCCAATCATGCTGCTGCCAGCAACATTGATGGCTCGCAACTGACACTGCTTAATGAAGAAACACCTCCGGCGGTTGAAGCATTAGAATCATTGGATCCAGATTCTCTATCACCACGTCAGGCATTGGAGTGGATTTACCGCCTGAAAAACATGGTATAGCGCCCATAAAAAAACGGTGAACATCTGTTCACCGTTTTTGTGTTTTATCAGAATCACTCTGTACCCTCACTCATCCATTTTGCTGTGACACAAATAATGCGCCGGCAACCTGAAATAAGGTGGGTCGGTTTATTCGCGGAATAATGCCTCAATGCTCAAACCTTGAGTCTGCAAAATTTCCCGCAGGCGGCGTAAGCCTTCTACCTGAATCTGGCGAACACGTTCACGTGTTAAGCCAATCTCACGGCCAACGTCTTCTAACGTTGCAGCTTCATACCCCAACAGACCAAAACGACGGGCCAATACTTCGCGCTGTTTTGCATTCAATTCAAACAGCCATTTGACGATACTTTGTTTCATATCATCATCTTGCGTTGTATCTTCCGGACCGTTTTCATTTTCGTCAGACAGAATATCCAACAAGGCTTTCTCTGAGTCGCCGCCCAAAGGCGTATCAACAGAAGTGATACGTTCGTTGAGGCGTAACATACGGCTCACATCATCGACCGGTTTGTCGAGTTGCTCAGCAATCTCTTCAGCACTCGGTTCATGATCCAATTTATGAGAAAGTTCTCGTGCGGTACGCAAATAAACGTTTAATTCTTTGACGATATGGATAGGTAAACGAATGGTTCGGGTTTGGTTCATAATGGCCCGTTCAATCGTTTGACGAATCCACCATGTGGCATAAGTGGAGAAACGGAAACCGCGTTCAGGATCAAACTTTTCGACCGCACGGATCAACCCGAGGTTACCCTCTTCAATTAGATCCAGCAGCGCTAAGCCGCGATTACTGTAACGACGAGCGATTTTCACCACTAGCCGTAAGTTACTTTCAATCATACGCCGACGTGAAGGCACATCTCCGCGCAATGCACGCCGGGCAAAATAAACCTCTTCTTCTGCCGTTAACAGCGGCGAATAACCAATCTCACCAAGGTAGAGCTGTGTCGCATCCAGCACTCGCTGGGTAACGCCTTGCGCCAACAGCTCATCTTCCGCTAACTCGCTTTCAGTAGGTTCATCTTCTACTAATGCTTTTTCATCGAAAATTTCAGTTTCCGTACTGTTTTCATCAAAATCAGCATCTTCATGCAACTCGTTAACTTTCAGCGTATTTTGGCTCATATGCTGCTCCTACCCGTGAATCCGGCGAGCAGAATACAGCGTATTCTGCCCAATCTATCGCTGCGGAAGGTAACGCAGCGGGTTTACGGATTTCCCCTTGTAACGAATTTCAAAGTGCAATCTTACTGAACTGGTTCCGGTGCTACCCATGGTTGCTATTTTTTGACCCGCCTTCACTTCTTCTTGTTCCCGGACCAGCATTGTATCGTTGTGAGCGTAGGCGCTCAGGTAATCATCGTTGTGTTTGATGATAATTAGATTACCGTAACCCCGCAGTGCGTTCCCCGCATACACAACTCGCCCATTTGCTGTAGCGAAAATTGGTTGCCCACGAGAACCGGCGATATCAATCCCTTTGTTTCCCCCCTCTGAAGCGGAGAAACTATCGATCGTTTTACCTTCAGTTGGCCATTTCCAGCTACTGACTGGACCACCATTACTGGTTGGATCACTGATGGCACTGCTAGGTGCAGTAACAGGTGCTGTTGTTGCGACAACCGCCCCTGATGATGGCAACATTTTACCAACATTCTGTTTACCCGAATTTCCAGAATACCCGCTAGTTGATTGAGAATCAACCGTTGTAGTTGTGTTCTGAATATTAGTTGTGTCCTGAATATTTGCCGGTGGTTTTGCTATTCCGCCTGATGTGGCATCAGTCGCGGCGAGCATTCCACCGCCTGAGCCATTCCCCAATTGAATGGATTGCCCCACATTTAGGCTATAGGGTTCAGCAATATTATTTTTTGCCGCCAGATCTCGGAAATCATTCCCCGTTATCCATGCGATATAAAATAGCGTGTCACCACGCTTCACGGTATAGGTATCACCGCTGTAACTTCCTTTGGGGATAGTGCCGTAGCTACGGTTATAAACGATACGTTCACCCGACGTATTCGCATCCGTGCTGGAGCCACTTAGCATTGTCCCTGAACGATCACCACCGACACTACTGATCGGTGCAGAAGTGGTGTTCTCATTGCTACACCCGACTAACCATAAACTCATAACCGTACATGCCGCGACCCGGCGTAATGTAATCATTGGGCTTCCCATGCTCATGCTTCCCCCATGACAGCAATAATTAGCGATGTATCAAATACAGAAGCGCGCATGCTATCAATACCACGCCTGCCATACCATAAAATTTATGTTACTGATTTTTGGCCGTTCTTTCACGTAAACCGATTTTTTTATATCAATCGATTTTTGCATAAATAGACTTCTTGGATGAGATGAACGAGTTAGGGTTGAAATAAAAACATTCAAGTCAGGCCAACTCTCCCTTCACCAAGGGGACAAAACGTACTGCTTCTACCGTCTCAATCTGGAATTCATTATGACGGCGCTGGACATATTTCAATGTTTGAGCCTGCTCACCGACGGGAAGGACCAATATTCCCCCATCATCCAACTGCTCAAGTAATGCCTGCGGAATTTCTGGCGGCGCCGCTGTCACAATGATCGCATCAAATGGCCCGCGTGATGCCCAACCTAACCAGCCATCACCATGGCGGGTGGAGACATTATGCAGATCCAACTGTTTCAGGCGACGTTTTGCCTGCCACTGTAACCCTTTGATTCGTTCGACTGAACAGACATGCTCAACTAAATGCGCCAAAATTGCGGTCTGATAACCTGAACCCGTGCCAATTTCCAAAACCCGCGACTTAGGGGTTAATTGCAGCAATTCTGTCATCCGCGCCACCATATAAGGCTGAGAAATCGTTTGCCCAGAACCAATGGGTAGAGCCGTGTTCTCATACGCCTTATGCGCGAAGGCTTCATCAACAAAACGCTCGCGCGGCACCGCTTCGATCGCTTGTAATAAGCGCTCGTCCTGAATGCCTTGCTGACGTAACTGCATCAACAATGTTTGCATGCGTTTATTTACCATTCACCGTCAACCTCTTGTCGGTTAACCAGAAATACTGGCTAACCAGTTTTCAACCACGTCTTGTGCCGCATAGGCCGTTAAATCAACCTGAAGTGGCGTGATAGAAACATAACCTTGTTCAATCGCCGCGAAATCCGTATCCGGTGCCACATCAAATTTTTCACCTGGCGGCCCTATCCAATAAAGATCTTGCCCGCGCGGATCTTGCTGACAAAATACCTGCTCTGCTGGATGGCGGCTACCACAGCGAGTGACACGAATACCTTTTATCTCAGATAAGGGTAAATCAGGTACATTAATATTCAGTATTTTGCCGGTACGCAATGGTTTATGTTGTAACGCGCGCAATATGCGGCAAGTGATCGACGCTGCAGTCTCATAATGCTGATGGCCATTAAGTGAGATGGCCAAAGCTGGCAGCCCCAAATGTCGCCCTTCCATTGCCGCTGCAACCGTCCCCGAATAAATGACGTCATCCCCCAGATTTGGGCCAGCATTGATACCAGAAATCACAATATCGGGCCGAGGGCGCATTAATGTATTCACGCCCAGATAGACACAATCAGTCGGTGTTCCTTGCTGAACGGCGATATCACCGCTCGATAAAGTGGTGATGCGCAATGCGCTATCAAGCGTCAACGCATTAGATGAACCACTGCGATTACGATCGGGAGCAACAATTTGCACCTGAGCAAACTCACGCAAAGCCGTGGCGAGCGTTTGGATACCCGGTGCGGAAATCCCGTCATCGTTACTCAGCAATATCCGTAGCATCAAGATTATCCAAGTTCATGATTTCTCGCACCACACTGGTCGCAAAACTGCCTGCGGGTAACCAAAAGCTCAATTCCAGCGTGACCTCATCCCACCAATTCCACGTCATATTCTGTGGTTTTAGTAATATTGCACGGCGCGCGCCCTCGACACGTTCGCGTTTCACCAGTGCCAGTAATTCGCTCTGTTCTGCCAAGCAGGCTAATTCGAAAGCCAATGCTTCGCCTTGGGTACCCAATTCACCGTCTCCCGGTAATGGGGCGGTGATATTCAGTTCACCAGCATCGACACGCTGCTGTAGTGAAATCAACTCATCGGCCCCCGCAACAAACCAACTACCACGGCCAGAAAGTTGCATAGCATCGCCTTCAAGTACCGTTGTGGCCTGTTGCTGCGCCAAACGTTCGCTGCTGACCAAGTTGAACATGGCACTGCGACTGGCCGACAGGTAAAAGCTGCGCTTACTGCGTTCTTTAACTCGAATATCGTTATTCGCCCACAAACGCGCCTGTACTAGATTGTTGCCGCCACGACCAAAGCGCTGACTGCCAAAATAGTTAGGTACGCCTTGAGCAGCTATCTTCTGCAAGCGCTGCTCTACATCTTGATTATCCGTAATGTGACGTAATATCAAGGTAAAAGCGTTACCCTTCAGTGAACCAATACGCAGCTTTCTTTTTTGGCGCACGGACTCAAGCACTTCACAACCTTCCAGTTCGAAAGTGGAAAGGTCGGGGCCTTCTTTACCTGGCAGATGTAAGCAGAACCACTGTTCGGTCACGGCGTGGCGATCTTTCAAGCCCGCATAGCTCACCAGACGAGGGTGAATCTTGGCGAAACGAGCCAAATAATCAGCGACAAATTGGGTATTGCAGCCGTTCTTGCGGATACGAACTAAAAGATGCTCGCCTTCGCCATCTGGTTCAAAGCCCAGATCCTCAACCACCACAAAATCTTCTGGATTAGCTTTTAAGATACCGCTCGCGCGAGGTTTACCGTGCAGCCAAGTGAGATTTTCCATATCCATTTTTATGCGTTACCTAATCTTTATGCCTTAACCAATAAGGCGACAGCCTCACAGGCAATGCCTTCGCCACGGCCAGTAAAACCCAGCTTTTCCGTGGTGGTGGCTTTGACGTTAATATCATCCATATGACATTGTAGGTCTTCCGCTAAATGAACGCGCATTTGCGGGATATGAGGGAGCATTTTAGGGGCTTGGGCAATAATCGTAATATCCAAATTCCCAAGTTTATATCCCTTCGCCAAAATACGGCGGTAAGCTTCGCGCAGTAGTCCGCGGCTATCAGCGCCTTTAAAGGCGGGATCGGTGTCGGGGAATAACTTGCCGATATCACCTAATGCGGCAGCGCCCAGCAGGGCATCGGTGGCAGCATGCAATGCCACATCACCATCAGAGTGCGCCAGTAAGCCTTTTTCATAAGGGATACGTACACCACCAATGATTAATGGACCACTACCGTCCTCGCCAAATTTATGAACATCAAAACCGTGACCGATCCGCATTAGTTTTTCTCCAGATGATGTGATCGCGTTAAATAAAACTCTGCTAGCGCCAGATCCTCTGGTCGCGTCACTTTAATATTGTCCGAACGGCCAGAAACTAATAGCGGGTGATAACCGCAATGCTCTAGCGCTGAAGCTTCATCAGTGACAACCGCCCCTTCTTGTAGCGCGCGGAATAAGCATAATTTTAATAATTCTAACGGGAAAAGTTGAGGTGTCAGGGCATGCCACAGTGCTTGACGATCGACAGTATGAGCAATGGCTTGTACGCCTGCTTCACTGCGCTTCATGGTGTCACGCACCGGAGCCGCCAGAATGCCGCCCACCTTGCTATGACGCATGATCGATAATAACTGGTCGAGATCGTCTCGGTGTAAACAAGGCCGTGCCGCATCATGGACCAGCACCCACCCCGCCTGCCCCGCAGCTTGTAAACCAGCCATCACCGAATCGGCCCGTTGTTCACCACCGTGAACGACGCGAATACGGCTATCCTGCGCAATGGGTAACGTAGAAAATTGCGTATCCTGCGGGTGTATGACGACAATAATTTGCTGGATCTGCGGGTGATCCAGCAAAGAAGAAATAGCATGTTCAATGATCGTCTTACCGCCCGCCGTTAAATACTGCTTAGGGCAATCAGCCTGCATACGGCTGCCAATACCCGCCGCCGGTAAGACAGCAATCACTTCAGGAAGGGAAACTGCAAAATTACTCATTATTTATTATTGTGCGTTATTTTGCGTCGAAGGAGGACTCGCATTGCGTCTGGATTGGTCAGGAACCAGACGATAGAAACTTTCGCCGGGTTTAATCATACCCAGTTCGTTACGTGCGCGTTCTTCGATCGCTTCTTGACCACCGTTTAAATCATCGATTTCAGCAAATAGCTGGTCGTTTCGGGCTTTAAGTTTACCGTTGTTGGTCTCTTGCAGAGCCACGTCATCCTTAACCCGAACAAAATCATGAACACCATTCTTACCCAACCACAGTGAATACTGGAGCCAGCCAAGTATTATCAGCAAAAGTAATGTAAGTTTTCCCATTCCCGCCCCCCGAAAACTGCCTAATCATCCCACAACTTTTCGTCGGACTCCACTGTGTGACGGAAATAGGCCACAACGCTCAGATTAAGGACGATTTGCGGCAAAAATAGCACGCCAACCAACAAATTGTCATTAAATGCTAATTTTCAGCACTCTTTCCCCGCTGCTACCGATGAAAAAAACGCCCCAATCATTCAGAAGTAAACACTGGAAAATGGAATTTTTCCATTACCTTATGCCAGCCAATAAAATAATTTTGCATATTTAATGTCGCCATAAATAAATAGTCCCTATCGCGGTTGAGTTTACATTTATAAGCGTATATTTTTATGCACTCAAACTGCATAAATAAAAAAATCGTATTCTCACTCATCTTTATCTTTTAACCGGGAGATTCGCATGTTTAAACGTTTAATGTTGGTCGGGACTTGTCTGGCCGCCGTGTTGTCAGCAGGTACTGCTATTGCCGCTGAACCCACTTATGTGGTCGGCTCCGGTGGTACCTACCGCCCATTCGAGTATGAAAACAGCCAAAAGCAATTAGAAGGTTTTGATATCGATATCATCAAAGCTGTTGCCCAAGCGGAAGGTTTTCAGATCAAACTGGTGAATACACCTTGGGAAGGGATTTTTGCCACTTTAGGTTCAGGTGATCGCGACATTATTATTTCTGGCATCACCATCACCGATAAACGTAAGCAAATGGTGGATTTCTCTGACCCTTACTTCCCAGCAGAACAAACCATCGTGGTGCCTAAAGGCTCTAAAGTGGATTCTATTGCGGCACTGAAAAACTTAAACGTTGGCGTCGTGAACTCCAGCACTGGCGATATCGTGGTCTCTGATGTGCTCGGTAAAAATAGCACCGCTATTAAGCGTTTCGATAATACGCCGCTGATGCTGCAAGAGTTATATGAAGATGGTATCGCTGCCGCAGTGGGTGATGTGGGTGTTGCCAAATTCTATCTGAAAACACATCCAGAAAAAGCGTTTGAGCTGGTTTCTGATGATAAGTTTGAACGCCAATATTTCGGTATCGCGGTTGCAAAAGGTAACGAAGAATTACGCAGCAAAATCAACAGTGGCCTGCAAAAAATCGTGGCTGACGGGACTTACGCTAAAATCTACGAAAAATGGTTTGATGCACAAGTGCCAACACTGCCGACCAAATAATTCTTTAATACACTTTTAGCCCTCAGGATCTTGGTGTTCGCGTCAAGATCCTCGGGTATTTGGATTTCATATGTCAGGATTTCGTTGGGAAATCATTCAAGAATACGCCCCGCTGTTTATGGATGGCGCTTGGATGACGATTAAGTGCACCATTATCTGTGTGATTTTGGGGACAACTTGGGGGCTAACGCTGGGACTGGGGCGGTTGGCGCAGGCACCTCATGGTATTTGGAAGCCCATACTGCATTACTGTGTTCAATGGCCAGTACGTGTCTATATCAGTGCGATTCGAGGAACACCGCTGTTTGTGCAAATAATGGTGGTGCACTTTGCGCTGGTGCCGCTGTTTATCAATCCGCGGGATGGCATTCTCGTCACCAATGGCATTATGTCTTCTGATTTTGCCCGCATGCTGCGCTCTGATTATGGTGCTTTTTTATCTTGTATCGTGGCGATCACTCTCAATGCCGGGGCTTATGTCTCTGAGATATTCCGTGCGGGTATTCAATCAATCGATCGTGGTCAGATGGAAGCCTCTCGCTCGCTGGGGATGAGCTACGGTAAAACCATGCGTAAGGTGATTCTGCCGCAGGCTTTCCGCCGTATGTTGCCCCCCTTGGGGAACAACGCCATTGCGATTGTGAAAGACTCATCGTTGGCATCAGCCATTGGGCTGGCTGACTTAGCCTATGCCGCACGAACCGTCTCCGGTGCCTATGCCACGTATTGGGAACCCTATTTGGTTATTTCAGTGGTTTATTGGGTCATTACGTTTTTACTTTCGCTGTTAGTGCGACATATGGAAAAGAGGTTCGGTAAAAGTGATTCACGTACATAACCTGCAAAAACAATTTGGTGAAACCCATGTGTTGCGTGGCATTTCATGTGACATTCAGCCAAAAGAAGTGGTCTGCATCATTGGCCCATCCGGTTCTGGGAAAAGTACTTTTTTACGCTGCATAAATGCGTTGGAAACCTTGTCCGGTGGCGAAATTACAGTGAACGGCTTTGAGATCCACAATCCAAAGACGGATCTCAATCGTATGCGCGAAAGTGTCGGTATGGTATTCCAACGCTTTAATCTGTTTCCGCATATGACCGTGCTGGAAAATCTGATTATGGCCCCGATGGATGTCAAAAAACTGCCGCGTTCACAGGCTATCGAACGCGCTGAGTTGTTACTGCGCAAAGTGGGTTTGCTGGATAAGATTGATGCTTATCCGAGTAGCCTCTCTGGCGGGCAACAGCAGCGTGTCGCGATTGCCAGAGCACTGGCGATGGAACCTACTATCATGTTGTTTGACGAGCCAACGTCAGCACTCGATCCTGAGTTGGTGGAGGAAGTGTTATCTGTGATGAAAGCATTGGCACTAGAAGGCATGACCATGGTCGTCGTCACCCACGAAATGGGCTTTGCCCGTGATGTCGCTGACCGCGTGCTGTTTATTGACCAAGGCGTGATTCAAGAAGAGGGTAAACCAGAGGAGATCTTTACTGCGCCAAGCAATCAGCGCACACAAGCATTCCTGAGTAAGGTGCTCTCAGCTCAAAGATAACAGGTAAAAAGTCGACTGGCGGGCTGTTACTGGGGTAACCCAATGGCCCGCAGATTGCTGCTCACCAACCGGTGAGAAATGAGAATAACATCCAGAACAAACACAGCACCGCAATCCCCGCTCCACCGATGGTTATCAGTAAATTACCGCGCGATAGCACACTGAGCATGATCCCAATCAACACCGAAAGCGGCATGAGTGCCAGAAAGAACGGCCAAGTGTACAACAGGAAAAAGAGGGTATTGGGGCCATAGATAAAGAAAGGGATCGCAAATGCCAACCAATAGAACACAAAACCAGTAACGCCACCGAGGAAGGAGTATGAAGGTTCATCTCGCTCTCGTTGTTCGTCGATCATAATTTGGGTGACATTCAGCATACAAATCCTGTAGGTACAGTTTACCGGCACGTTCTAAAGACGTTTTGCCCGTGACAATAAGTCCCTAAATACCAACGTCTTTGGCATGACAACTCGGCAGTTTTCATCAACGCCAGCTCGCAGACTCAGCCCGATATGCTTACATCAGTAAGAGAGTCGGGCGAGTGTACGACACTAACGTTAATTGATGGCCCTGCGGCTGTATTGACGTAGGTTATAGGTTTAGGATTTGATAATAGCGCTATCGCGTAGTACGTCTAACAATTGTTCAATCAAATTTGTTACTAATTGTTCACCCTGCAAATGAATGTCTGCGTCTTCCGGCGATTCGTAAACGGCATCGATGCCTGTGAAGTTTTTGAGCTCGCCAGCGCGGGCTTTTTTGTACAAACCCTTAGGGTCCCGGGCCTCACAAATGGCTAAAGGCGTGTCGACAAACACCTCGATAAACTGACCTGGTGCCAGCATATCGCGCACCATTTGGCGCTCCGCACGATGCGGAGAGATAAACGCCGTGAGCACCACCAGACCGGCATCCACCATTAATTTGGCGACCTCGCCAACCCGACGGATATTTTCGCGGCGATCATCATCAGAAAACCCCAAGTCGCGGCACAAGCCATGACGAACATTGTCGCCATCCAGCAAGTAAGTGCTAACACCGCGAGCGAACAGGGCCTGTTCCAGCGCACCGGCCACGGTCGATTTACCGGAGCCAGATAAGCCGGTAAACCAGAGCACGACGCCCTGATGTCCATGCTGCTGTTCTCGATCCTGCCGAGTGACAGCATGAGGGTGCCAGACGATATTCTCATCGGCTGGCGTGGCATGTTCGACTGACACGCTATTTCCCCCCCAATAAATCACGCGCACCCCAGTGCGGGAAGTGGCGACGAACCAGTGCATTCAGTTCCAGCTCAAAGGCACTAAACTCGGTGCTTTCTTGGTAGACCGATTCCAGTGTTTCGCGAATCAGACCCGCACCCACCGTCACATTACTCAACCGGTCAATAAAGATCATGCCACCAGTCTCGTGGTTACTCTGGTAGCTATCTAGCACCAGTGGCTCATCGAACGCCAATTCAACCAATCCGATACCATTAAGCGGCAAACTTTCCACCACCCGCTGGGTCAGTGAGTTGACCTCAACCTGATATTGGATTTTTTCCACCCGCGCACGGGTCTTTTTACCCGCGACTTTGATGTCATAGCTTTGACCAACCACCAGCGGCTGCTCAGCCATCCACACAATATCCACCAACGCATTTTGCGCTGCTTTTAGTGTATCGCTGGCATCCACCAGCAAGTCACCACGGCTGATATCCACTTCATCGGTCAGTACCAACGTAATCGCTTCTCCGGGGACAGCTTCAGTCAAATCACCATCAAAGGTCACGATACGGGCAATCGTCGATTCCACACCAGAAGGCAGGACTTTGATTTTTTGCCCAACACGCACCACGCCAGCAGATAGGGTGCCAGCATAACCACGGAAATCTAAATTAGGGCGGTTGACGTACTGGACTGGGAAGCGTAACGGTTGTTGGCGACGAGCATTCACCACATCAACGCTTTCCAGCACTTCAAGCAGTGTTGGGCCAGAATACCAATTCATTCGCTCGCTAGGAGAGGCCACATTATCGCCATCCAGCGCAGACAGTGGCACAAACTTAATATCCAGATCGGCCGGTAACTGTTCGGCAAAACTCAGGTAGTCTTCTTTAAATTGCTCGAAGACACTTTCCTGATAATCCACCAAATCCATTTTGTTCACTGCCACCACTAAATGGCGGATCCCCAGCAAGGTCGCAATAAAGCTATGGCGACGAGTTTGGTCTAACACCCCTTTTCGGGCATCAATCAACAAAATCGCCAAATCGCAAGTCGATGCGCCCGTGGCCATATTACGGGTGTACTGCTCATGTCCTGGGGTATCGGCGATGATAAATTTGCGCTTCTCTGTCGAGAAATAGCGATAAGCCACATCAATGGTGATGCCCTGCTCACGCTCAGCTTGTAACCCATCCACCAGTAACGCCAGATCCAGTTTTTCGCCCTGCGTACCCAATCGCTTGCTGTCAGTATGCAGCGTTGTTAGCTGATCTTCGTAGATTTGGCGGGTATCATGCAGTAAACGCCCTATCAAGGTACTTTTACCGTCATCGACACTCCCGCAGGTTAAAAAGCGCAACAGAGTTTTGTGTTGTTGTGCATGCAGATAAGCCTCAACGCCGCCTTCGTTGGCAATTTGCTCGGCGATGGAGCTGCTTTGTAAAATCATCGACCGGCTATCGGGCGCTGATTGATCTACCGCAACAGGTTTAATGTGTAATTTGGTGTTCATCGGGCGCTCCTCAGAAATATCCCTGACGCTTTTTAAGCTCCATGGAGCCGGATTGATCGCGGTCGATCATTCGACCCTGACGTTCACTGGTGGTCGAGATAAGCATCTCTTCGATAATGGCGGGTAAGGTTTCAGCCTCAGACTCCACCGCACCGGTGAGTGGCCAGCAGCCCAAGGTGCGAAAACGCACCATCTTCTGAGTGATCACCTCACCCGGCTGTAAATCGATGCGATCATCATCCACCATCATTAACATCCCATCACGTTCCACCACCGGCCGTGGTTTCGCCAAATACAGCGGCACAATGTCGATTTTTTCCAAGAAGATGTATTGCCAGATATCCAGCTCCGTCCAGTTGGACAGCGGGAAGACGCGAATACTTTCGCCTTTGTTAATCTGACCGTTGTAGTTGTGCCACAGCTCAGGACGCTGATTTTTTGGGTCCCAGCGGTGGAAACGGTCACGGAAAGAGTAAATACGCTCTTTAGCACGTGATTTCTCTTCGTCACGCCGTGCGCCACCGAAAGCGGCATCAAAACCATATTTGTTCAAGGCTTGCTTAAGGCCCTCGGTTTTCATGATATCGGTATGTTTGGCACTGCCATGCACAAAGGGATTAATCCCCATGGCCACACCTTCTGGATTGCGGTGTACCAGCAACTCACAGCCAAAATCTTTGGCTATGCGGTCACGAAATTCGTACATTTCACGGAATTTCCAACCGGTATCCACATGCAATAACGGGAAAGGTAAGTTACCGGGGAAGAAGGCTTTGCGCGCCAAATGCAGCATCACAGAGGAGTCTTTGCCGATGGAATAGAGCATCACCGGGTTACCGAATTCGGCGGCCACTTCACGGATGATATGGATACTCTCCGCCTCCAATTGCCGCAAATGAGTGAGTCGTTTTTCGTCCATAACAGATCCTTTATGCCAAATTCACGACTGACGGGCTAATGGCCTGTTCAGTCTGTCGTTGTTGCCCAAACCAAGCGATTTGGTGATGCAAATCCACCACTTCACCGATAACCAGCAAGGCGGGTGTGGGGGCCTGATGCGCGAGCGATTCAAGCTCAGCTAATGTACCGATACGGACTTGTTGGTCTGCGCGAGTGCCCCGACTAATAACCGCCACTGGCGTCGTACTCGCTCGGCCATGTGTCATTAAATGCTGGCTAATTTCAGCCGCTTTCACCGTGCCCATGTAAATCGCCAACGTTTGGCGACCACGTGCCAATGCTTGCCAATCCAAGTCATCGCCATCACCGCGACAATGACCGGTGATAAAAGTCACGCTCTGTGCATGATCACGGTGAGTCAGAGGGATACCCGCGTAGGCCGTCGCCCCCGCAGCCGCTGTCACCCCAGGTACCACTTGAAACGTAATACCGGCTTGCGCGGCAACCTGTAACTCTTCGCCACCTCGGCCAAAGATAAAGGGATCGCCCCCTTTCAACCGCACCACTCGCTTGCCTTGCTGTGCGAGAGTCACCAGTAATTGATTCGTTTCTTCCTGCGCGACTGAATGTGCGCCTGCCCGTTTACCGACACAAATGCGCTCAGCATCGCGGCGGACTAAATCCAATACTTCTGGACTGACTAAATGGTCATAGAGCACCACATCAGCCTGCTGAATCACTTGTAAGCCACGTAGCGTCAGCAAACCAGAGTCTCCGGGGCCAGCTCCCACCAAGGCAATCTCACCCAGTGTGCTCCCCTGCCCGTCCAGCGATTGCTGCAATTCGTCTTCTGCTTGTGCTAACTGACCACGACTGATCAAACTGGCAAAACGGCCACTGAAGGCGTTTTCCCAAAAACGACGACGTGCACCCATGGTTTGAATGTGTTGCTTAACACGGCCACGCCAGCGCCCCGCGACCGCAGCCATTTCCCCCAGACTGGCGGGTAACAACGCTTCCAGTTTTTCACGCAGGATCCTCGCCAGCACCGGCGCTTGACCGGCAGAGGAGATCGCCACCACTAAGGGTGAACGATCGACGATCGACGGGAAGATAAATGAGCAGCGAGGTTGATCATCCACCACGTTGGCCAAAATACGACGTTGATCTGCGGCGGTAAAAACAGCCGCATTGAGTGCGGTATCGTTAGTGGCTGCAATCACCAGAAACACCTCATCTAGCTGCTCCGGCAAGAAAACCTTCGCCAACCAGTGAATACGGCCATCCTGATGCTGTTGTTCAAGTTCAGATGAAAGCGTCTGCGCCACTACCCGCACCTGAGCGCCAGCGCGGTGCAACAAGTCAATTTTTCGCGCAGCAACTTCACCGCCGCCAACGACCAATACGGGGCGCTGTTTTAAGTCGGCAAATAGAGGTAGATAATCCACAACGGCCTTCAATTACATGATAAAGCGTAGGGTGACTATAGGGGGGGGGCATGGCCTTATGAAATGACTAAAAGTAATTACAAGTTCCATAATGATATATAGCCGTAATGGTATAGCTTGCAGCTATGTTTGCTCGTTATCATTGAAACGCTTTTTGGGTTCATCTTTCTGCAATTTAAGAATCATACAAATTGTTAATTTGTGCGGACAGTTTCATACTAAGTGCCGCTTAGCACTGCGTTAACCATGCCAACAGACATGGCCCAAACTATGACAAGGATATTTCGGTATGTTTTCCCGCCGTCGCCTAAAGTGGGCATTATTCACACTGTGTTTCACTACCGCTCTGCCCTTACAGGCCGCCAACGACCAAGCCGTCGGTAAAATTGCGGAACAGCAAACTCGCCATATTAGCACTTACTTCCCCGGCCGAATGGCGGGCAGTCCAGCAGAGCTGTTGGCTGCCGAGTACATCAATCATCGTTTCCAACAGATGGGTTATCAAAGCAACCTACGCGGCTTTAATACGCGCTATCTTTATACCAGTAAAAATGGCAAACAAAGCTGGCGGACACTGAGTGCAACCTCGGTGATTGCCGCCCGTAATGCGACCATGACTCAGTCCAATGCTGCGGCTAAAGCGGATGAGCAGAAACAGATTGTTATCATGGCGCACTTTGATACCTACACGCCGCAAAGCGATATGGATTTAGATAACAACCTTGGCGGCCTGACGCTGCAAGGCGTTGATGATAATGCTGCTGGGGTGGGTGTTATGCTAGAACTGGCAGAGCGCCTAAAAGCGGTTCCGTTGCGCTATGATTTGCGCTTTGTCGCCCTCAGTGCAGAAGAGATTGGGGCGCAAGGCACCGAGAGCTATTTGGAGCGCATGAGTCAAACAGAGAAGGCGAACACCTTACTGATCATTAATTTGGATAGCCTGATCACCGGAGATCGCCTTTATTTTAGCGCCAATCAACAACCGTCAGCCATTGCAGCGCAAACGCAAGCATTGAAGCTGGCGCGGCGTTATGGCATCTCTGCGGCTCCCCTGCAATATCAGGCCGTATCGCCGTGTCGGGCTGATAAAAACCTCTTTGAGGCAGCCGGCTTGCCGCTGTTATCTGTCGAGGCCAGTAACGCCAGTTTGGGCAAGAAAGACGGTTGCCAGCAACGCGCCATCAGCACCCACTTCCCACAGGGCACGACCCGCCACCAGAGCCAACTCGATAACTTAAATTATCTGGATAAGTTCTTGCCAGGGCGAATCACCAAACGTACCCACGATACCGTCAAGATATTGCAACCGCTGATAGAAGCGTTAGCTGCCGCTAAGAAGTAATCTCAACCTGCGAAATACTGCGCAAAACAAGCAGAAACTCAATGAAATCAACGCTAGGGTGGTCATATTGGCCGCCCTTTCTCATCTTTTTCGCGTATAACTCTCGGTGGGTATGATACCTACAACTAATTGACTCAACCTTGCTGGTAGGTATAATAACCACCAGTAACTCACCAGGAGATCACATGGAGAGTGGCGAATTAATAAAACGATTAGAAAATACAGGCTGGCACATCAGGGGCGGTAAGAAAACGAACGGTGGTAGCCATATTACCCTATGCAAACCAGGGGTTTATAAAATTATCACGCTACCCCATCCACGCAAGGATGTCTCCATAGGTGTACAAAGACAAGCGATGCGAACGGCCGGACTTAACTGATTTAACCAAAGCAAAAATGCTGAGAGAGTAAACCATGATCTACCCTATTTTTATCTTCAGTACCGATGAAGGATTCGACGGCTACTTTCCTGATATTGATGGTTGCTTCTTTGCAGGCAATACATTTACCGATATCAGTAAAAATGCGGAAGACGCTTTTGCTGTTCACATTGAAGCACTCATGGATGAAGGATTTCCTTTACCGGCCCCCGCGAGAGATCCACAACACTACATTGGTGACCCTCGCTTAAAAAATGATGGTGGGATATTGGGATTTGTTGAAATTGATCCGGCCAAATATGAAAGCAAGGCGGTTAAATTCAATCTGACCATGTCACAAAACCTGCTGACAGCCATTGATAAGTTTATTGCGACAAATCGTGGTTATAAGAATCGAAGCCAGTTTCTCGCCGAATTAGCCCGAGAGCGAATTAACAGTTAGTCGCCATATCGTGAGAAAAAGGGCGCTATCTGCGCCCTAGACTGCTGACAACGGTGATAACAGGTAGAAGAGTAAAGCGTCCGCACCAAGGATGGCGTGGCTCAAGCCTCCAAGGACGGATTCACGGCGTCTTTACGATCTGCCTGTCATCAGTGCAACAGGTACTCGCTCAATGACTTCACCCGCAACCTGCGCCCTTTATATGTATATGGTTGATGCATCAACAGCTGATCTACCGCATCAGCCTTCATGCAGACCGCATTCACGTTTCAGGCCGAAGAACCGAGTCTCTTCTTCGCTCATCCCGGGTTCCCATTTACGTGTCGTATGGGTATCACCGACAGATAAATAACCTTGCTCCCATAACGGATGATAGCTCAGGCCATTTTGGGTCAAATACTGATAAACCTGCCGATTATCCCAATCAATGATCGGTAATAGCTTAAATACCCCCCGCTGAATAGCCAACACCGGTAACTGTGCACGGCTACCCGATTGCTCGCGGCGTAAACCAGCAAACCACGTTTGCGCGCCCAATGTCTCTAACGCACGATTCATTGGCTCCACTTTATTCAGCTCATTGTAGCGCTCGATACCCTCGACACCCTGCTCCCATAACTTGCCGTAACGGGCTTCCTGCCACGCAGGGCTTTGCGGTGCACGAAACACCTGCAAGTTAAGTTGCAGTTGCTCGGTCAACGCATCGATAAACTGATAGGTCTCAGGGAATAGATAACCGGTATCGGTGAGGATCACCGGAATATCCGGCCGCTGGCGGGTGACCAGATGCAAGCAGACCGCCGCCTGAATACCAAAGCTGGACGAAAGCACGAACTCGCCAGGGAGATTATCCAACGCCCAGCTAACCCGCGCCTGTGCGGATAATGCCTCAAGTTCATTGTTAACCGCCGCCAATGCCAGTACCTGCTCGACTTTCGGTAATGAATTCAACTCACTCAGGTTGATTCGGCTCACACGGCCTCCTGCACTTCATAAAAGTCACGGGCTGAATCAATCACTGGCGCAATCACACCCGCACGAATCACAAAGTCCCCGAAGCCTTCATCGGTATGACGCTCTTTAGCCCAGCGCCCCACTAATTGATCGGTAATCGCCAAAATTTCATCTTCGGTAATATTTTCGCGATACATACGAGGGATGCGAGTGCCTTCCCGATTGCCGCCCAGATGTAGGTTATAGCGGCCAACCGCTTTCCCCACTAGCCCCATTTCAGCCAACAATGCACGACCACAACCGTTCGGACAACCAGTCACCCGCATGACAATATGTTCATCGGGCAGGCCATGTTGCTGCAAAATACCTTCAATGCGGGTCACGAATTCAGGCAAGAAACGCTCAGCCTCCGCCATCGCCAGTGGGCAAGTGGGGAATGACACGCAAGCCATCGAGTTTTCACGCTGCGAGCTGACATTATCGTCCATCAAACCATGCTCACGGGCTAATGCCTCAATACGCGATTTCTCTTTTTCCGGCACGCCCGCCACAATCAGGTTCTGGTTCGCGGTCAAACGGAAATCGCCCTGATGGATTTTAGCTATCTTAGCCACACCGGTTTTCAGGCTACGGTCGGGGTAATCCAGCAAACGCCCATTCTCAATAAAGAGGGTAAGATGCCATTTTTTATCGACGCCCTTCACCCAACCAATACGATCGCCGCGGCCAGTAAATTGATAAGGTTTGATGGCACCAAAACTCACGCCAGCACGTTTTTCAACTTCCGCTTTGAAGGTCTCAACACCCACACGCTCAAGCGTGTACTTGGTTTTGGCATTTTTACGATCAGTACGGTTACCCCAGTCGCGTTGGGTCGTCACCACCGCTTCAGCGATAGCCAATGTATGTTGCAGCGGGATATAGCCGAATTCACTGGCTTTACGTGGATAGGTATTTTTATCGCCGTGAGCAATGGAAAGCCCACCGCCTACCAACACGTTAAAGCCGACCAATTTTCCTTTTTCCGCGACAGCAACAAAGTTGAGGTCATTAGCATGGAGATCGACATCATTTTGCGGCGGAATAACCACTGTGGTTTTAAATTTACGCGGTAAATAGGTCGCGCCGAGAATAGGCTCTTCATCCGTGGTCGCCACTTTTTCTGCATCCAGCCAAATTTCGGCATAAGCTCGGGTACGCGGCAACAAGTGTTCAGATATCTTTTTCGCCCATTCGTAAGCTTCCTGATGCAGCACCGACTCGACGGGGTTCGATGTACAGAGCACGTTACGGTTAACGTCATTGGCGGTCGCCAAGGCATCTAGCCCCAGTTCATTGAGCAACTGATGAGCCGGTTTTACGTTGCCCTTCAGGATGCCATGAAACTGGAATGTCTGGCGGTTGGTAATACGAATGCTGCCGTATAACGTGTTATCTGCTGCGAACTTATCAATCCCCAGCCACTGCTGCGGAGTGATAATACCGCCCGGTAAGCGGCAACGCAGCATCATGGCATGGCGAGGTTCCAACTTCTGCTCGGCACGTTCTGCACGGATATCGCGGTCATCTTGCTGATACATGCCGTGGAAGCGAATCAACAGGAAGTTATCGCCGTTGAAACCACCGGTCAGACCGTCATTCAGATCTTCGGCAATCGTCCCGCGCAGGAAATGGCTTTCCGACTTCATGCGTTCGCCATCGGAGAGTTTTCCGGTGACAACCAGTGGTCCTGGGTGTTTTTCTTTCATCAGTACACATCCCGCTGATAACGGCGCGCCAAGCGCAGCTCACTTAAATATTCATCAGCCTGCTCGGTATCCATTGCACCGTGCTCAGCCACCACGTCCAGTAAAACCTGCTCGACGTCTTTTGCCATGCGGTTAGCATCGCCACAGACGTAAATGTGGGCGCCGTCTTGAATCCAGCGCCACAGCTCTGCGCCCTGTTCGCGCAGTTTGTCTTGTACGTATATTTTATGGGCCTGATCGCGCGACCAAGCCAGATCAATGCGAGTCAGTAAACCGTCTTTGACATAACGCTGCCATTCAACCTGATAGAGGAAGTCCTCGGTGAAATGCGGATTTCCAAAAAGCAGCCAGTTCTTACCCGTAGCACCAATCGCTTCACGCTGTTGCATAAAGGCGCGGAAAGGCGCGATACCCGTACCAGGGCCAATCATGATAACCGGCGTTTCTGGGTTCGCCGGTAAACGGAAGTTATCGTTATGTTCGATGAAGATACGGATATCGCCATCAACCGCCAGTCGATCAGCCAGATAGCCCGATGCCCCACCAGTGCGCGGGCGGCCATCAATCTCATAACGCACCACGCCCACGGTGATATGCACTTCAGTTTCCGTTTCAGCTTGTGATGAAGCAATGGAGTAAAGGCGCGGTGTCAGTGGTCGTAATAACGCGACGAGTTGGTCAGCGTTCAAATCAGAGGGGGCTTGACGCACCATATCGACGATTGGGGTGTTTTTCGCATACTGCTGCAACGCCGATTTATCGGCCAATAATGCAATCAGGGCTTCATCACGAGACAGTGCTGCGTATTTATCGACAATCACGGTGGTGTTTTGTGTTAGCTCAAGATGGCTGATCAGCGCTTGTTGCAGCGGCATGTTTTGCCCATCAATACTCACTAACTCATCACCTTTCAACCACAGAAGCGCGAGTAATTCTTCGACCAGAGTCGGGTCATTGTCAAACCAGACACCCAGTGCATCACCCGGTTGGTAACGCAGTCCAGAATCACCTAAATCAATTTCAATGTGGCGCACATCTTTTTCTGAATTACGGCCAGTCACTTTTTGCTGAACTGACAGTTGCGCAGTCAAGGGTGCTGTTTTGCTGTAGGGGCTAGACGTGATTTCATCAACTGCGCCACTTTGCGTTGCGACTACTGCCGCCGTAGATTGAGCGGGAACTCTGGCCTGCAACGCTGCAACAACTTGCTGACGCCATTGTTGGGCTGATTCTTGATATTCCACATCAGCATCGACACGATCTAATAACCGTTCAGCACCTAGCTCCGCCAGTTTGCTGTCAAAATCTTTGCCTGCCTGACAGAAATGTTCGTAAGAGGTGTCACCCAGACCGAACACCGCAAAAGCGGTTTCAGCTAACTTGGGGGCCTTTTTAGAGAATAGGAATTTGTGCAATGCAACAGCTTCTTCCGCTGGCTCACCTTCACCCTGAGTAGAAGCGACAACAACTAACAGGCGTTCCTGCGCAATTTGCTTAAACTTATAATCACCCGCATTAACCAAATTCACGCTGAGCTTAGCGGCAACGAGGTCATCACGTAACTGTTCGGCCAAACGCCTTGCATTACCGGTTTGAGACGCTGAAATCAGGGTGATTGTGACCGCCGGTGGCGCTATCGCGGCGGGAGATGCCACCACGCCGGGTTGCTGGTTAACCATGCCCCAGAAGTAACCGGACAGCCATGCCATTTGGGTTGACGATAAATCACCAACCGCTGTTTGTAAGCGGGCCAACTGTTCCGGCGACAGCGGAAGTAAAGAAGTAGGAGGAGCCTGAGTCGTCATTGCTGTAGGAATTCCTTTATGCTTTAGCCATGGTTAATGCACATGATCGTCAGCGAGAAGAGTTTACGCCAAAAGTTGACACCCTAAGTGTTGCTGATTGGTAGCCTGCGAATGAACGCGGCTCTCGCCTCTGAAACTTCACGTACCAAGGGTATATGGTTTGTAAGGTTAACCATCCCGATCATAACAATTAAAGAAGCGATGGAAATAATAAATAACTAAAACGACTAAGCGGTTTTTCAGGTAACTAATATGAGTTAAAGTGTTCAACTCATTAGGAAATTTCTCGCCGGTAGAGATCAAGCTGCGGTTTAGTATGTCTGCATATAAATCAGAGAGCTACGTAACGATGATGGTGGCGACGTGGGCTAAACTGGGTTCGTGAAGCTGTGCTTTCATAGCCAGAATCGCTACTTTCCGGTACTATGCGGCAGTTTTTCGAGTCAAAAAGGTCAGAATGATGAGCACTACCCTATTTAAAGATTTTCAGTTTGAAGCCGCTCACCTGTTGCCACATGTGCCAGAAGGGCACAAATGTGGTCGCCTGCACGGCCATTCATTTATGGTTCGTATCGAGGTGACTGGTGAAGTTGACGCTCATTCAGGCTGGGTGATGGATTTTGCTGATCTGAAAGCGGCCTTTAACCCCATTTGGGCGCGGTTGGATCACCACTATCTCAACGATATCCCTGGTTTGGAAAACCCGACCAGTGAAGTGTTGGCAAGTTGGATTTGGCAGCAGCTTAAGCCGCAATTACCGGAATTAAGCGCCGTGATGGTGAAAGAAACCTGCTCTGCGGGCTGCGTCTATCGCGGATAAATAGTTTGTTAGGGCGCGTCCACGCCCTACATCTCAAGCTATATTGAGATACTTATGCGTCTGCATCGATAGCCGCCAGTTCTTGGCGATGCAAGTTTCAATACAAAGTTTAGTCGCCTCATCCTTCTGGCTGATTGGCTGCAACGCAACGACCCGTTTCTTATCGTCATGTAGCGTCGCCAACAACACTTCCAATGCTTCAATATCCCGCAAACGCGCGACCGGATGCTTAATTTCATCTGCGCGTTGCAACGCTTGGGGGAGTATTTTCAAGCCACCACGCATATTTACTTTCGGCGATACTGTCACCCAAGTCTCGGCCGAGCACCGTACTTCGTGAGTCCCACTGGTTTCAATTTGGCAGCTATAACCGGCTTGCTCAAGCGCAGAAGTGAGGGGGAGCAGATCGTAAATAGATGGCTCGCCCCCCGTGATCACAACGTGACGGGCGGTATATCCTTGTTGAGCAAAGATATCGAGTAGCTGCTGCTCAGTGGCGGAACCCCAAGCATCACTTTCGGCGGTTTTCACCATAATGCGCTGCATATCAACTTCCCGATCCGCCTCTTTCTCCCAAGTATGCTTGGTATCACACCAACTACAGCCCACTGGGCAGCCTTGCAAGCGTACAAAAATCGCCGGAACGCCGGTGAAGTAACCCTCGCCCTGCAAGGTCTGGAACATTTCATTAATCGGGTACAGCATCAGTTTCTCTATATCGTGATTCAGGCCAATGGGCGATTATCGCAGATTCCGTGGCTGTGACCAAATAGGCCGCTTTCATGTGGCCTATTGGGTTATCCGACTCGTCATCCGTTACTCGATAACGCCACAGACCATCCGTGCACCGCCGCCGCCAAGTGCCATTGGATGGTCAGCATAGTTATCGCCACCCTCATGGATCATCAACGCATGCTGTTTCAGCTCAGTTAACGACTTTAGGCGTGGAGCCAGTACGGGATAGTTGGCAGTACCATCGGCATTGACGACCAGTCCCGGTAGGTCACCCAAATGCCCTTTATCTGTGTAAGGGCCAAGATGTGTACCCGTTTTTTGCGGGTCAAAATGACCGCCAGCCGCTAGCGCTGGCACGGATTTGCCCTCTTTCTGGCCTGCTGCGCAACTTGGGTTTTCATGCAAATGGAAACCATGAATACCGGTGGTCAGCCCTGTCAGATTAGGGGTAAACAATAAGCCATAAGCCGTTTCAGTTACCGTAACCGTGCCCAGCGCTTTGCCATTACCTTCTGGCAACGCTTCATTCATGGTGACAGTCACTTCCGCGGCAAATAAGCTGCTGGAGAACAATATTGCCGGTAACAGTAAGTATTTCAGTTTCATTAGTTATCTTCCGTTATGCATTGTGATTAAATCAATTTGATCATTAATAATGATAACGGCTTATAAATTATCTACACGGTAACCTGTGTAATAGATGTGAGTCTGGAGAGGGTTATGCGCCAGTTTCAGAAGAATCTTGCACAAGAGAACCAAACGATAAAAAAAAAATTGGATAAGTTTAGGGTAGGATTTACTTCATAAAAAAACCCGCCGAAGCGGGTTTTATCAATCAACTTTAAAGATGATCAAGCGCAGTAATTACTGGCCTTTCACTTCTTTCAGACCGTTGAATGGTGCGCGGTCGCCCAGCGCTTCTTCGATACGGATCAGTTGGTTGTATTTAGCGACACGGTCAGAACGGCTCATAGAACCTGTTTTGATTTGGCCAGCTGCAGTACCTACTGCCAGATCAGCAATGGTCGCATCTTCGGTTTCGCCTGAACGGTGAGAGATAACCGCGGTGTAACCTGCATCTTTCGCCATCTTGATAGCAGCCAGAGTTTCAGTCAAAGAACCGATCTGGTTGAATTTAATCAGGATAGAGTTAGCAATACCTTTCTCGATACCTTCTTTCAGGATCTTGGTATTGGTCACGAACAAGTCATCGCCCACCAACTGGATTTTGTCACCCAGAACTTCGGTCTGGTATTTGAAGCCAGCCCAGTCAGATTCGTCCAAGCCATCTTCGATGGAAACGATTGGATATTGTTTGGTCAGGTCTTCCAAGAAGTGAGTGAACTCTTCAGAAGTGAAAGCTTTGTTGCCTTCGCCAGCCAGAACATATTTACCGTCTTTGTAGAACTCAGATGCTGCACAGTCCATCGCCAGAGTAATGTCTTTACCTAGCTCGTAACCTGCTGCTTTTACCGCTTCTGCGATAACAGCCAGTGCTTCAGCGTTAGAACCCAGGTTTGGCGCATAGCCACCTTCGTCACCAACAGCCGTGTTCATACCTTTAGACTTCAATACTTTAGCCAGGTGATGGAACACTTCAGAACCCATACGTACAGCTTCTTTCAGGGTTTTAGCGCCAACAGGCTGGATCATGAACTCTTGAATATCAACGTTGTTATCAGCGTGCTCGCCACCGTTGATGATGTTCATCATAGGCAATGGCATAGAGAATTTGCCTGGAGTGCCGTTCAGTTCAGCAATGTGCTCATACAAAGGCATGCCTTTAGACGCTGCGGCTGCTTTCGCTGCTGCCAGAGAAACGGCCAAGATGGCGTTAGCACCAAACTGGGATTTGTTCTCAGTACCGTCCAGATCGATCATGATTTTATCGATGTTAGCCTGGTCTTTGGCATCTTTACCCAAAACTGCCTGAGCAATTGGACCATTTACTGCTGCAACGGCTTTCAGAACGCCTTTGCCCAGGAAACGGGATTTGTCACCGTCACGCAGTTCCAGTGCTTCACGGGAACCAGTAGAAGCACCTGATGGTGCCGCAGCCAAACCAACGAAACCGCCTTCCAAATGAACTTCAGCTTCTACAGTTGGGTTACCACGGGAGTCGATGATTTCGCGACCGATGACTTTAACGATTTTGGACATTAGATTTTCCTCAGTACAAGTTAAACTAAAACTCCAGACAGAGGGGGCGACATCGCTGCCGCCCCTTCTACCAAATATTTTATTTCACCTGGCGCTTCTGATACTCACCAGCCGCTTTCACAAAGCCGGCGAACAACGGGTGACCATCACGTGGCGTCGAAGTAAATTCTGGATGGAACTGGCAAGCGACAAACCACGGATGGTTTGGCAACTCGATAATCTCCACCAGTTTGTTATCCGCAGAACGCCCGGCAACACGCAAGCCGGCAGCTTCAATCTGCTTCAACAACATGTTGTTGACTTCATAGCGGTGACGATGGCGCTCAACGATGGTCGGTTCGCCATACATCTGACGTACCAAGCTACCTTCGGTCAGGTGGCATTGCTGCCCACCCACACGCATAGTACCGCCCAAATCGCTTTCTTCCGTACGGACTTCAACGTTGCCGTCTTCATCACGCCATTCGGTGATTAACGCAACCACCGGGTACTTACAGTCTGGCACAAATTCTGTGGAGTTCGCGTTTTCCATCCCCGCAACATTGCGGGCAAACTCCATCAGTGCAACTTGCATCCCCAAGCAAATGCCTAGGTAAGGAATATTGTGTTCGCGGGCATAACGTGCTGCCAGCACTTTGCCTTCCACACCGCGGTAGCCAAAACCACCCGGAATGAGGATAGCATCCAGCCCTTTCAGCATCTCTTCGCCGCGTGTCTCAACATCCTGCGAATCAATCAGCTTAATGTTCACTGTGAGGCGATTTTTCAGCCCGCCGTGCTTCAAGGCTTCAATCACAGATTTATAGGCATCCGGCAGTTCTACATATTTGCCGATCATCCCGATGGTGACTTCCCCACCTGGATTTGATTCTTCGTATAATACCTGTTCCCACTCAGCAAGATTTGCTTCAGGACAAGTTAAGCTGAATCGTTTACAAATATAATCGTCAAGGCCCTGTGATTTCAATAGCCCTGGGATTTTATAAATGGAATCAACATCTTTTAGTGAGATAACGGCTTTCTCTGGCACATTACAGAACAGCGCAATTTTAGCGCGTTCATTAGCAGGAACTGCGCGATCAGAACGGCAAATCAGCACATCTGGCTGAATACCAATCGAAAGCAGTTCTTTTACCGAATGTTGAGTCGGCTTAGTTTTCACTTCACCGGCCGCAGCCAGATAAGGAACTAACGTCAGGTGCATGTAAAGTGTGTGCTCGCGGCCAACATCAACCGCCATCTGACGAATCGCTTCCAAGAATGGCAGAGACTCGATATCCCCAACCGTACCGCCAATTTCAACTAAGACAACATCATGGCCTTCGCCGCCTTCGATGATGCGCTCTTTGATAGCATTGGTGATATGCGGGATAACTTGAATGGTTGCGCCGAGGTAGTCGCCACGACGTTCTTTACGCAGGACTTCGGAATAGATACGGCCCGTGGTGAAGTTATTACGACGGGTCATTTTGGTACGAATGAAGCGCTCATAGTGCCCTAAATCCAGATCGGTCTCAGCACCATCTTCGGTGACAAAAACTTCCCCGTGTTGTGTCGGGCTCATGGTACCTGGATCCACGTTAATATACGGGTCCAGTTTCATGATGGTTACGTTGAGGCCACGGGCTTCAAGTATAGCCGCCAGAGAGGCTGCGGCAATGCCTTTACCCAGAGAGGATACAACCCCGCCGGTCACAAAAATATAATTAGTTGTCATGCTGAACCTGAGAGTTTAGGTTTAAAGACGATGGAAGTACCAGGACGGGAAAGTAGTATACCGGAACCTTGGTTTCGCTACAAATGATCTCCGCTACCCTGGCAGTTTAAGCAGCTAAAACTGCTCGTAACATCATCTTATTATTCGTTATAATTCAATTAATTAACGTAATTCAAATTCCGTAATCATCCATGAAATGAATTAAAACACCTTACATTTCAGTTTCTTGCTTTTTAACTTGCTGCCAAGCGGCTTCCATTTCATCAAGTGTGGCCGTTTCCATGGTCCGACCTGATGCGGTAACGATCTGTTCTACTTGACGAAAACGCCGTTCAAACTTTCGATTAGCGGCTTGCAAGGCATTTTCAGCTTTGTGGCCTAAATGGCGAGACAGATTCACCGTGGCAAACAGTAAATCACCGATTTCTTCACCCAGTTTATCTTCATCGACCACGACTTGACGCGCCTCGAACATCACTTCATCAATCTCTTCGTAAACTTTGTCTAGCACCGGCCCCAATGTATCCCAATCAAAACCCACCGACGCACAGCGTTTCTGAATTTTATGTGCTTTCATTAAAGCCGGCAGCGCATCAGGAATATCATCCAAAGCCGAATACAACGCTTTCTCCGCTCGTTCTTCCGCTTTACGGGATTCCCAACCTGCCAGCGCGGCCTCACTGCCCATGTTTGCTTCTGATGCGTGCTGCGGTTCATTGGGGAACACATGGGGATGGCGACGCACTAATTTATCGCTAATGGCATGGCAGACATCATCAAAGGCAAACAGCCCTTGTTCCTGCCCCATTTGGGCATAAAACACCACTTGGAACAGCAAATCGCCCAGTTCATCACGTAAATCATCAAAATCCTTGCGCTGAATCGCGTCAAGCACTTCGTAAGTTTCTTCCAACGTATAAGGGGCGATCGTATCAAACGTCTGTTTACGGTCCCACGGACAACCTTGTTCTGGGTCACGCAAGGTGCGCATAATATCCAACAAACGTTGCAAGGCGAGTGCGGTGGTGTCAGTTGCAGGCTGATTCGTATTCATCAATTTCACTATATAAGTCAAGACACAGCGAGCACTGCCCGCCTAAGTGCGAACTGCACCAAGCTAAAATAGCGAGGCACAGTCGCAGTTTAAGGATTACTAGTTGCCGTGAAGACGGCGGGCATCTATCACATCAGGCAGTTGATTCAGCTTCGCCAATACTCGCCCGAGCACTTGCAAGTTATAGATCTCGATATCCATATCAATGGTTGCCACCATCTTTTTGGTATCGCTACGGCTGGCAACCCCCAACACATTGACTTTTTCATTCGCCAAAATCGTGGTGATATCGCGGAGCAAGCCGCTGCGGTCATTGGCGGTTACACGCACGACAAGTGAATAGCCACTAGAATAACTCTCCCCCCAAACCGCATCGACAATCCGCTCAGGCGCATGAGATTGTAATTCAGCCAACTGTTCGCAGTCTGCGCGGTGGATAGATATCCCCCTTCCCTGCGTGATAAAGCCGACAATCTCATCACCGGGGATTGGCTGGCAGCAACGAGCGATGTGGTGCATCAGGTTGCCGACACCTTCAACCACAATCCGCCCGCTGTCTTTACTGGCATTACGCGGCGGCGGCGGCGTTTTATTGTTCAGATGGCGTAACGCTTCTAAATCAGCCTCTTCCGCTGTCGGCTTATTCAGTTTCCCTTGCAGGAAGTTCACCATCTGATTCAGGCGAATATCACCGACACCAATAGCCGCTAACACTTCATCCATAGAATTCATGTTATAGCGCGGTACCAGTAGCTTCTCAGCCTCTTTTAGGCTGATATCCATATGCTCGAGTTCGTCATCCAGCATCTGCCGGCCAGCAAGGATATTCTTATCTCGGTCTTGTTTTCGGAACCAGTTATGTATCTTGGAACGCCCACGGCTAGTGGTGACGTAACCAAGATTCGGATTCAACCAATCACGACTTGGGTTTGGCTGTTTCTGAGTGATGATTTCAATTTGATCACCCATCTGCAACTGGTAGGTAAAGGGAACGATGCGCCCACTGATTTTCGCGCCGATACACCGATGCCCCACATCACTGTGGATATGGTAGGCAAAGTCCAGCGGTGTTGAACCGGCTGGCAAATCAATGACATCACCTTTCGGGGTAAACACATAGACGCGATCGTCGAAGACCTGACTGCGTACTTCATCCAGCATTTCGCCGGAATCGGCCATCTCTTCTTGCCAAGCAATCAGCTTACGTAACCAAGCAATGCGCCCTTCATAACCAGAGCGGCCTGCCGCAACAGCGCCTTCTTTATATTTCCAGTGTGCAGCGACCCCCAGCTCGGCATCTTCATGCATCTGGCGGGTACGAATCTGAATTTCAAGCGTTTTACCGCGTGGCCCGAGCACTACCGTATGAATCGACTGATAGCCATTAGGTTTAGGGTTAGCGACATAATCATCAAATTCATCTGGCAAATGACGAAAATGGGTATGCACAATCCCCAACGCGGCATAACAATCCTGTAAACGCTCGACGACCACTCGCACGGCACGCACATCAAACAACTCATCAAACGCGAGCGATTTTTTCTGCATTTTGCGCCAAATGCTGTAGATGTGCTTAGGACGGCCATAAATCTCAGCTTTGATGCCTTCATCCGCCATCGCTTTGCGCAATGACGCGACGAAATCATCAATAAATTGTTCACGGTCGATACGGCGCTCGTGAAGTAATTTAGCGATTTGCTTATATTCATCGGGGTGCAGATAACGGAAACAGAAGTCTTCTAACTCCCATTTAATCTGGCCAATCCCCAAGCGGTTTGCTAACGGCGCATAAATGTTGGAACACTCTTTAGCCGCCAACACCCGTTCATCTTCAGGTGCATCTTTGACTTCACGCAGATGCGCGATACGTTCTGCCAATTTGATGACCACACAGCGAAAATCCTCCACCATCGCCAGTAACATGCGGCGCACGTTATCGACTTGCTCAGAGCTCATGGAATCATTATGGGTGGCTTTTAACTGACGAATGGCGTCCATATCACGCACACCATGCACCAGATAGGTAATACCTTTACCGAACTGTTCGGTCAATGTGGCTTCATCAACCACATTGGCATCCACCAGCGGGAACAGCAACGCTGCGCGCATGCTGTCATTATCCATGCTCAGCGTGGATAGAATTTCAACCATTTCAAGGCCACGCCACAGCAATAGCGAGGCATTGGGATGGTTTTGCGTCTGTTGTTCACAGTAACGCCAGGTTTCGGCTAATCGCTCACATGACTGCGGATTGGGAAGCCCCAAACTGGCGATCCAATCGTCGAGCGCAAACTCGCCCGCGGGATTCAAATGTGCACTGCGTACCGCAACCATAACTTCTCCCTACTTTGCGACCCCTGACGCCTGTATGAACAGCGCCATAGATTCAAGATGCCCGGTGTGGGGAAACATATCTAACATTCGCACCTGGGCAAGACGGTAACCGGCGGCTAATAACACCTGACTATCCCGTGCCAGCGTAGTGGGATTACACGAAACATACACCACTCGCTTTGGCGCCAGTTTAACTATATGTGACATGACCCCAGCAGCACCAGCACGTGCAGGGTCTAATAATACTTTATCGAACCCTTGTGCCGCCCAAGGCTGGCAACGAATATCAGATTCGAGATTTTCATGGAAAAATGACACATTGGGCAAAACATTATATCGCGCATTATACTGCCCATTCGCCACTAACGCCGCAACTCCTTCCACCCCAACCACTTCACGTGCGCGTTTTGCCAGCGGCAACGTAAAATTACCCATACCGCAAAACAAATCCAGCACTCGTTCATCTGGCTGCACATCAAGCCATGCAATAGCCTGAGCCACCATTTGCTGGTTGACCGCATCATTGACCTGGATAAAATCTCGCGGATGGAATGCTAAGCGTAGACCGTCGATTCGGTAATAGGGTTCCTCACCAAAGAGTTTATCGACATTCTCACTGTCGCCAGCCAAATACAGCGTCACCCGTTCTCGTTGGGCAAAGTCGGCTAACGCGATGCGATCTACCTCTTGAAGGGTATCAAGGTGACGTAGAACCAGCAATGGACCATTATCCGCCAAAACCAGTTCCACATGCCCTAATCGCTGCACTGCCTGCAAAGCTGACAAACACTGATGAAGGGGCTGTAGCAGTCGCTCCAATTCCGGTCGTAGAACGGGACAGCGCGTAATATTAACCAAATCATGAGATTCCGTTTGACGAAATCCCATTTGCAATCGCTGCTGTTTTGGCTGATAGACGAGTCCTAACCTCGCCCGCCGCCGATAGCCGTAGTCAGGTCCGCAGATCACTGGATCGAGCACAAGATTGATATGCGTGACTTGCATCATCAGACGTTTTAGGGAGTCTGCTTTGCTACTTTGTTGTAGTTGGCAACTGGCGTGTTGCTGCTGACAGCCTCCACAAATTGCAAAGTGAGGGCAAGGAGGCGTGACCCTTTCGCTGCTTTGGTTCAGCAAGCGTTTAAGTTTGCCGCGGCTATACTGGCGTTTCTGCTCGAATAGCTCAATTTCGGCTTGTTCCCCCGGTAATGCACCTGGGATAAAAATAGCTTTGCCTTGGTGGCGCGCAACACCCTGACCAAAGGGATCGAGCGAGTTTACTGTCACAGTTATTGTTTGTCGGGTCGTCACACGTCGGTTTGGAGAGTAGAATTGCGCCATAATGATTGATTGAGCGTCAGTTTCGTCAGCTGCTAATTCTCCCACATTGGAATACCATGACCAAATACAGTCTCCGCGCGCGCATGATGATTTTAATCTTAGCCCCCACGCTGCTTCTTGGGCTGTTACTCAGTACATCGTTTATGGTAAACCGCTATAATGAGCTGCAAAACCAAATAGTTAACGCTGGCACAAATATTATAGAGCCACTGGCAGTCGCCAGTGAATACGGAATGGCCTTCCGTAACCGTGACACTATTCGTCAGTTAATTAATCTATTCCATCGCCGTCATTCTAATATTGTTCGGTCAATTTCCGTTTTCGACGCAGATAATAATCTTTTTGTCACATCTAACTATAATTACAATTCCTCACAATTAAGATTATCTCAAGGCGAGTCCATCCCCCGTTCACTGATGCTTTCCTACCATGGTGACTCGCTTCTTATGCGTATGCCCATTGTTTCTGAAGCCAACTTATCCAGTGATAGAGAATCAGATTCAGACATCACCAGTCGGCCACTAGGCTATATCGCCATCGATCTGGATCTGCAATCTGTCCGTTTGCAGCAATATAAAGAGATCTTTGTTTCGACCCTGCTATTGCTGTTCTGCATGTGTGTCGCCATCCTGTTTGCCTATCGTCTAATGCGCGATGTCACTGGCCCAATTCGCAACATGGTAAATGCCGTTGACCGTATTCGTCGCGGTCAATTAGATAGCCGAGTTGAAGGGCATATGTTGGGTGAGCTGAATATTCTGAAAAATGGTATCAATTCGATGGCGATGTCATTGGCGGCCTATCACGAAGAGATGCAGCAAAATATCGATCAAGCCACATCCGATCTGCGCGAAACACTGGAGCAGATGGAGATACAAAACGTCGAATTGGGATTGGCGAATAAGCGTGCTCAAGAAGCCGCGCGGATTAAATCTGAGTTTCTCGCCAACATGTCCCATGAGCTGCGCACGCCACTCAATGGGGTGATTGGCTTTACCCGCCAAACACTGAAAACTTCACTCACGCCTACGCAAACCGACTATTTACAGACGATCCAACGCTCAGCCAATAACCTGTTATGCATCATTAATGACGTGCTGGACTTCTCCAAACTGGAAGCTGAGAAATTAATTCTGGAACACATCCCCTTCTCACTGCGCGGCACAATAGACGAAGTCATCATTTTGCTGACGCACACGGCGCATGAGAAAGGTTTGGAGCTGACGCTACACATTAATAATGATGTGCCTGAGCAAGTGGTCGGGGACGCAATGCGTTTGCAGCAAATTGTCACTAACTTGCTTGGAAATGCGATTAAATTCACCGAACAGGGCAACATTGATATTTTGGTTGCCGTGAAGGCAAAAACCGCACAGCAAGTCACGCTAGTGGTAGAGATTCACGATACTGGCATCGGTATTTCTGAATCGCAGCAAGCTCAGTTATTCCAAGCATTTCGCCAAGCAGATGCCAGCATTTCACGTCGCCATGGTGGTACCGGCCTTGGTTTGGTCATTACCGAAAGGCTGGTCAAAGAGATGGGGGGTGACATCAGCTTCTATAGTCAGGTGGATAAGGGGTCAACGTTTAGGTTCCAGATCCCTCTGGATCTGAACGAAACTATCTCTTATCGTCTTCCTGACATGTCATTTTTGGAAGGGAAAACATTAGCCTATATTGAGCGCAATAGCACTGCAGCAAGAGCTACACTGGATATTCTCAGCATCACGCCTTTGCAGGTCACTCATAGCCTGACCTTAGCGCAATTACCCGTTCAGCATTATGATTTCCTGCTTGTCGGCGTCCCTATTCCGTTCCGCAATAATATGGCAGTCCATCAGGATAAATTAATTGCAGCGTTGAAAATCTCAGAACGCGTAATTCTGGCGCTACCGAGTCAGTCGCAAGTGGAGGCCGAGCAACTCAAGTTGATAGGCGCTAAAGCATGCCTCATCAAGCCAATGTCATCTAATCGGTTGATTCCTTTATTATTATTGGAAGAATCAGTTAGCGAGTCACCCGCCGTCGATCAAGCAGAGAAACCACTAAAACTCCCCTTTAAAGTGATGGCTGTTGATGACAATCCAGCAAATTTGAAATTAATTGGCACGCTGCTAGAAGAGCAAGTCACAGAAACAGTGCTCTGTGACAGCGGTGCGAAAGCCATTGCCTACGCAAGAGAAAATACCTTGGATATCATCTTAATGGATATTCAAATGCCAGAAATTGATGGCATCCGTGCCAGTGAAATCATTCATCAAATGTCCCACCATCTGGACACACCGATCATTGCCGTCACTGCACATGCGGTGAGAGGGCAACAAGAGCAATTGCTAAAATTAGGCATGGCTGATTATTTGGCAAAACCGATTGATGAAGCTCGGCTGTTACAAGCACTTTCTCGCTTTCTGCACCCTAGCACCCCACCGCTGACAATAGAAAACGATATGCGCCCACTCGCACCGCATGAGTATGCAGGGGCAATAGATTGGCCTTTGGCCGTGAGGCAAGCAGCAAATAAAGAAGTGCTCGCTAAAGATCTGCTCACGATGTTGTTAGATTTTATGCCGCAAGTCACTGAGCGTGTACAGGCTATTTTAGCGGGGGCGAATGATGAGGATATCCTGAATCTGATTCATAAGTTCCATGGCAGCTGCGCCTGTAGTGGTGTGCCACGGCTCAGGCAGCTTTGCATGACAATTGAGCAGCAGTTGCGCCAACAAACCGACCTACAGGATCTGCAACCGGAATGGCTTGAATTGATCGATGAGATAGAAAATGTTCGCCATGCCGCCAAGAGTTACTTAGGGGCTGCGTAATCTCAAGCTGATGAGGCCGATCAACAGATATAAAAAGGGCACAGCGATAAAACGACTGTGCCCTTTGTGATTCGACTGACTTGATGCTCAATCCAGCACAAACACTGGCTTATGCATCAGCAATCTTTTTTGCATCAGCATTCGTTACTGCATCAACAAATAGAGTGATGTGTCACCACGCTGAATATTCAATGCTAATACTGATGGCTTAGAATCAAGAATCTTACGCAGTTCACCCAGATTTTGGACTGGCTGCTGGTTAATCCCGATAATAATATCGCCTTTCTTCAGACCGATACGCGCTGCAGCAGTGCCGCTTTTCACGTTGTCGACTTTCACGCCTTTTTTACCGTTAACATCAGAGTTGCTCAGTTCAGCCCCCTCAATACCGGTATAGAGATTGCCTGAGTCAACTTGAGATTGACTGCTCTGCTCTAAGGTCACGTCTACATTGATAGGCTTACCATCACGCAGCAGACCTAAGGTCATTTTGCTGCCAACAGGCATCGTACCAATTTCAGCACGGAAGCCAGCGAAGCTGTTGATTGCTTTGCCATTCATGCTAACAATCACATCACCTGCTTTGATCCCAGCTTTCGCAGCAGCAGATTTCGGCACGACTTGGCTGATAAAGGCCCCTTTCTGAGCATCAACATTCATGGCTTTTGCCAGTTCAGAATTCAGCTCAGTCCCCATGATACCCAGCTCACCACGTTTCACCTGACCAAACTCAACCATCTGAGCTGTCAAGTTTTTCACCATGTTACTTGGGATGGCAAAACCGATACCAATATTACCGCCATCTGGAGCCAAAATAGCCGTGTTAATGCCGATCAGCTCACCATTGAGGTTGATCAACGCGCCACCTGAGTTACCCCGGTTAATCGCGGCATCTGTCTGGATAAAGTTTTCGTAGTTTTCTACGTTCAAGCCACTGCGGCCCAAGGCGGATACGATACCGGAAGTGACGGTTTCACCTAGCCCATAAGGGTTACCGATGGCGACGGTATAATCACCGACGCGCAGTTGATCCGAATCAGCCATTTTAATGGCGGTCAGGTTTTTAAAATCTTTCAACTGCAACAAAGCAATATCAGTACGCGGATCTTTACCGATAACTTTCGCTTCATAGCTGCGGCCATCGCTCAATTTGACATTGATTTTGGTCGCATTATCCACCACGTGGTTATTGGTCACAACGTAGCCTTTGGCGGCATCAATAATGACCCCAGACCCCAACGCACGGAACTCTTGCTTACTTGGCATGCCACCTTTACCACCTTGGCCGCCCTGACACATTGGAGAACCTTGGAATGGAGAGCCATCCTGGCAGAATGGTGAATCATCGCCAAAGAACTGCTGGAATTGTGGTGGCATACCACCCGCACCGGCATTGCTTACCTGAGCGCTACCTTCCACGTTGATACTCACAACGGAAGGCATCACTTTCTCTAGCATTGGCGCTAGGCTTGGGAGTTGCTGGCTGCTGGAAGCAGCCGTTTCTGCCGAAATGGCAGTAGAAACTGGCCCCATGGCTAAGCCAACGCTCAATGCCAATGCACTTAACACTAAAGCTGTTTTTTTCATGTATTCTGATTCCCGATATACAATTAATAATGATTCAATAAATGAGTGGCAGACCAATGTCGTCTTGCTTGTAAGATTGAATATGGGGGTTGAAGTTCATAGACCCAAGAATCAGAAAAGTAAAAAATATTGTCCGTCTTTACAAAACTACAGTTAATTAAAAGGGAAAATTAATTTGTTTGCATACTATTCCGCAGCCATTAAGCGCCGATATTCATCGTAAGCATAAAGGTCTGTCATGCCACTGATATAATCTTGAATGAGACGAGCACGATAATAATATTCATATATCTCATAATGTTCTGATGGTAAATTACGTAGCCTCTCGACTGATTCAGCATAAGATAAACGATGTTTTGTCGACAATTTATGAAATAGCCTTGTCTCAATGGGATACTGGCGGTGACTATCTTGGGCGACTAATTGCGTGAAAGCGGCCTGTGGCATCGCTAATAGCGGGCTATAAATGTCGAGCAACCCACTAATTACTCTATATCCTTGTAATTCAAGCTGTTCTACTTCTGGATGATTAAAGACGTGTTTTACCGCAACCTTTTTAAAAATTTGCAATAATTTACATGCTGCACTGGAATCTTCTAATAATGCTTGATTAAAAGAACCAGAAAAGACAGCCGGTAGGTTTTCAATAAAACGTTGTGCGGCATGGGGAACCAATTTTCCTACCGTATTGACTCGTAAATACATAAAGAATTGATCTTCAGTACTGCGCCGACCTTGTTCACGCCCCAATTGTCTAAATGCACTTCCGACTACTTTATCAAACAAATCACCATGCGTGACATCGCCCCACTCTTTCATCATATGGTCATAAAGTTGCTCAACGCTAAAAATACTTTTTTCTACCGCATCTTCTAAATCAGCGATGCAATAAGAAATATCATCGGCGGCTTCCATAATATAGGTGAGCGGGAAACGATTAAACTCCCCCATATTGAGTTCACGGCGTAAATCTTTCACATAGTTTTCTTCGGCAAGATAAAAACCTGGCTTCTTCATCAAGTAATGATGGGAATTAGGAATATCGCCAGACCAATAAGCCGGTTTTGTATATTTAAGAATACAGCCCACTTGCGCATAAGTCAGATTCAGTTTTAATAAGCTGTAAACTAACCTTATGGCTTGTGCGTTACCTTCAAACTGGCTGAGATCATGGCGTATTTTGCTGCGTAGGATATTCAGTTCAGCTTCGCCTTCTCGCAGCCTAAGCGCGTTCACCAAGCATTGATCCTTACCCCGCGGTTCTACTCCACCACCGTTTGGATCCATCTGTTTGGAAAACCAATTATTGATAGCTGACTCGCCAAAATGGCCAAAAGGCGGGTTGCCGATGTCATGCATCAAACAAGCCATTTCCACAATACTTTCAAAAGGATCTAGCAGCTTATCCAAACCATAAGCCGTGATCTTTTTATCTTGCTTAAATCGATTTAGGATCTCTTTGGCAATATATCGCCCCACCTGCTGGACTTCCAACGAATGCGTCAGGCGACTGCGTACCGCCGCATTACGCTCTAGCGGAAATACCTGTGTTTTTTGCTGTAAACGCCTTATTGCCGCAGAGTTGACAATACGCCCACGATCGCTTTCGAATACTCGGATAATCTCATATTCGTCTTCCGCCGAACTGGGTTTACCGAACGGCCGCTGGAAACTAATTTTCTGCTTAAAGTCGATCCCAGACATATTTCCCCCTGATATTTCATTACAAATAGTGATACTCACTCTTGACCATAGATGCAATTGATAACGTATGAACTGCGGCACATTACGCATTATCTTGGCTGAACTACCCGAATATCGCACTTAGCTGATAAACTGTATGCCGTTAATGACAGATTAATCCATCCTTTAAAATCAGCAGGTACTCTTATGAAAGTCGGCATTATTGGTGCAATGGAAGAAGAAGTGACGCTACTGCGTGACAAAATTGAAAATCGCCAAACCTTAGTCCGTGCAGGCTGCGAGATGTACAGCGGCAAACTTAATGGTGTGGACGTCGTATTGCTGAAATCCGGTATCGGCAAAGTTTCTGCCGCAATGGGAACAACCTTACTGTTAGAGCATTTTAAGCCTGATATCGTGATCAACACCGGTTCTGCGGGCGGTTTGGCCTCTAGCCTGAAAGTGGGCGATATCGTGGTATCAACTGAAGTTCGCTATCACGATGCTGATGTCACTGCGTTTGGCTATGAACCCGGCCAGATGGCTGGTTGTCCTGCTGCCTTCGTTGCTGATGCAGATTTGATTGCGTTGGCTGAAAATTGCATCAAAGAATTAGACCTAAACGCGGTGCGCGGTTTGATTTGCAGCGGCGATGCCTTCATTAATGGGGCGGCACCTCTGGAACGAATTCGTGCCACCTTCCCGACTGTCGCAGCCGTTGAAATGGAAGCTGCCGCCATTGGTCACGTTTGTCATCTGTTTAAGACGCCATTCGTTGTCGTTCGCGCGATTTCAGATGTAGCAGATAAAGAATCTCACCTGAGTTTTGATGAATTCTTGGTTGTCGCCGCGAAACAATCAACGCGTATGATTGAAGCGATGTTAACAACGCTGGCTCAACGCGGTTAATGGGGCGGTTTATTTTTGCCCCTTTGGCACAATCAGCTATCGCTCACCTTCAAGCCATCGCTCTGGTCTTGCTTGGCCTGTTTTGCTTACAGGCATCGGCGGTAGAGCGGATTATCAGTTTATCGCCCAGTACAACCGAGTTGGCCTATGCCGCTGGGTTGGGGGATAAACTGGTCGCGGTAAGTGCTTACTCTGACTATCCCGAAGCGGCGAAAAAACTGGAACATGTGGCATCGTGGCAAGGGGTCAATGTCGAGCGAATTTTGGCGCTAAAACCTGACCTCATCCTCGCTTGGCGTGGTGGAAACCCACAGCGTCCGCTGGAACAACTCGCTTCTTTGGGCATTCCAATTCTCTATTCTGACCCCGCTAATATTGATCAGATTGCAGATGATCTGGATAAATTGGCGCAATATAGCCCCCACCCTGAGCAAGCTCATCAAGCTGCCGAACAGTTACGCCAGCAATTTGCTGAATTACGTAGCCGTTATGCTCGCCAATCCCCATTACGTACGTTCCTGCAATTTGGTACACAACCCTTATTTACCAGTTCAGGACATACCTTACAGAGCGAGATCGTCTCTGTGTGTGGGGGAGAGAATATTTTTGCCAACAGCCGAGTTCCTTGGCCACAGGTGAGCCGTGAGCAAGTGATGACCCGCCAACCACAAGTGATCGTCGTGGGCGGTAAAAAGTCTCAGGCTGAGAACGTCAGCGCCTTTTGGCGGCCTCAGCTCACAGTACCGGTGATAACCCTTAATGAGGACTGGTTTAATCGCGCTGGCCCACGTATCCTGCTGGCCGCTAAACAGCTCTGCCAGCAAATGGCAAGCCTTCCATCCCTTGTGGCGGAGTCACATTAATGCTGGTTTATTGGCTGGATATTTTAGGTACTGCGGTATTTGCTATCTCCGGCGTGTTGCTGGCGGGGAAGTTGCGGATGGATCCGTTCGGGGTGCTGGTTTTGGGGGTAGTTACCGCTGTCGGCGGGGGCACTATTCGCGATATGGCGTTAGCCAATGGTCCGGTATTTTGGGTCAAAGACCCCACGGATTTGGTGGTGGCAATGGTCACTTGTTTAGCAACAATTTTATTGGTCCGTCAGCCAAGACGGACACCAAAATGGATACTGCCAGTATTGGATGCCATTGGTCTGGCGGTATTCGTGGGTATCGGCGTCAATAAAGCCTTTGCAGCGGGCGCCAGCCCGTTGGTGGCTATCTGTATGGGTGTGATTACCGGTGTTGGCGGCGGGATTATCCGTGATGTGCTAGCACGTGAAATACCGATGATCCTGCGTACTGAGATTTATGCCACAGCCTGCATCATTGGCGGTATTGTCCATGCTACTGCTTTTTACACTTTCGGCATGCCATTGCAGCAAGCAATGATGTTGGGGATGGTGATAACACTCGGTATTCGGCTTGCCGCCATCCGCTGGCGTTTGAAGCTGCCAACATTTGAAATTGAGCATTGATCATGGCCCGCAAGAATAATTGCCAAACTAAGCTTATATTTTGTACACTACGTGCAGTTTTTAATCTTCACGTTGAATTTTTAGGCTCTTTTGGCGTCAGAAAATCCACGCATAGATTCTAGTACTCAACCTTATTTTTTGTATTGATGTGATTTAAATCTTCAAGTTTTTAAATAATTAGTCGATATCATTCAAACTAATATCGTTGCAGCGAACAAGCTGCTACATCAAGCAAGAAGGATATCCCCATTTAGCTGACTAAGTGGGACACCGACAGTCAAAAGCGCAGTTAAAATGATGAAATATGTTTTTTTGATGTTTTGGCTGGTATTTTTTGCCAGTCCGTCGCTGGCCCAGGGGCTTAGCGGCACACTCGATATACGCCTGACTATCGTTTCATCTTGTCAGGTGCAATCCCCGAATCAATCTGCTCACACAGCAAGTGATTCAAACGTGAATTATCCAAATATACAGTGTCGTCAAGGAGGTGGATGGGTGGCAGAACCTAAAATCAGCCATGCTTTTATTGCTCCAGATGGTTCACTGCTTAGCAAAGACAGCCTCAGCCGTAAGAGCCAGATGGCGCAACTGATTACAGTAGAATGGTAAAATTCACCTATAAAAAAACCGCGACTCAATGTTGCGGTTTTTTATTGGCGTCTCAGCAAGGCAGCAAACGAACGAGTCCCAATGAGCTTACACCAGTAAGTGATTTAGGTGAGTCAGTGCCGCTAACACCGCTGAGGCGTCAAGAACGCAGGGTTTACCCAAAGTCCATTGGCGTTTCAGCAAGGCAGCAAACGAACGAGTCCCAATGAGCTTACACCAGTAAGTGATTTGGGTGAGTCAGTGCCGCTAACGCCGCTGAGGCGTCAAGGGCGCAGGGTAAATTAGATACTGAAAGAAGAACCGCACCCACAAGTACTCTTCGCATTCGGATTCGTCACGATAAAACGTGAACCTTCTAACCCTTCAGTGTAATCCACTGCACCGCCGACCAGATATTGCAGGCTCATGGGGTCAACGACCAGCTCTACGCCTTGTTTTTCAATGGTCATATCACCATCGTTGATTTGGTCATCAAAAGTAAAACCGTATTGGAACCCGCTACATCCGCCACCGGTAATATAAACTCGTAACTTCAGATTTGGATTTTCCTCATCTGAAATCAGCAGCTTAACTTTTTTTGCCGCCGCCTCGGTAAACTGTAGGGGCAGTACTGTTTCTTCGCTCATGCTCATCACTCCCAACCGGTGTTCGAGTTGCAGGTTACTACAATGGCAGCCTGATCTATGCATCAATTATCCAATACCCGAGTAATTCATTCAAGTATTGCCGACTAATGATACATATTATCTACCTGTTCGAGCCTCACTTTCAACCACCGGTTGTTGCTGGGCTGCCGCTGATGCTGCCTGCTCTTGTTTCTCTAATGTGCGGGCCAAAATGGCTGAATACAAGGGCTTGCCCCCCATAAATTGAGCAATCAATGTCGCCCCTAAACAAGTCACGATCATCGGCAAAATAAGCTGATAGTTATCGGTCATTTCCAGTACCAATACGATGCCCGTCAATGGCGCACGTACCGAAGCAGCAAACAGTGCCCCCATCCCCGCGATAGCGAATGTCCCAGCCTCAATACCGTATTCAGGGAATAAGTGCGCGCAAGATAGGCCATAAGCCGTGCCGAGAATGGTCCCTAACGCCAACATCGGGGCAAATATCCCGCCCGGTGCACCTGAGCCAAAGCACAGCAAAGTGGTGATGATTCTGGCAATGAAGATAAAAATCAGCATGCCAATACTAAAGTTACCAGCCAGCGCAATGGGAATTAATGTAAACCCACCGCCTACCGCTTCACCATGAATCAGTGCCAGTAAACCGCACATCCCCCCCAACAAGCCCCCGATCAATACCAGTTTGCGCCAATCACCACCATGAATGCGCACAAACCAGTCCTGAGTACGAAAGATGAGCGCATTGAAGATCACGCCAACAGCACCAAAAATAATCCCCAGTAAGAGATAGAGCCACAAGGAATTAAGCGGTACATCACTGAGCTTTCCGACATCAATAATGGCGCGTTCACCATTGAAATAGCGATAAACAATCGTGGAAGTGATAACCCCGACAAATACCGCTTTGATTGAAACCAGGCTGTAGCGGAACTGCGAGCGCATCTCCTCTATAACGAATAAAATCCCGGCTAACGGGGCATTAAAGGCGGCAGAAAGCCCAGCCGCTGCCCCCGTCGCTAATAATGAATGCCGAGCTTCTGGGCTGCGTAGGCGGAAGATATCGACGACCATGCGCCCGCTATTGCCCCCCATCTGCACCATCGGCCCTTCACGGCCTAACACCATGCCTGCGCCCAACGTCCCTAGGCCGCCAATAAATTTAACGGGAATGACCCGCCACCATCGCACAGGACGCATCTCTTCCATCGCGCCTTCAATTTCAGGGATCCCAGAGCCACCCGCCTCAGGCGCAAAGCGGCGCACCAGAAAATACCCCACCATCGCCAAGAGCGCCGACATAATAAACGCTAACGGCCAGACCAAAATGGCCGAGTCCGCCACCTTCGCCAGTGAGGCCAATCTTTGCTGCTGAATCCAATCGACACCAAGGTCAAAGGCAACCCCCAGCAAACCCGTAATCACCCCAACAAGTGCTGCCATGATAAGGATGACCAATGGGGTTTTGTCACGGTTTACCAGTGCATGGATAAATCGCCCGCGTTTGCGTTCAGTCTCACCTTCGGAGGAGATGTTTTGTGTTGAGTCAGTCATGGTTTATATGCTTTCACGTTGAATAATAAGTAATACAAATAAACAGTAGCCTGAGTTTAGTCTACGTCCCCATGATGTGCCTGCTTTAATCGCGACGAAATGATCTGGCTCATGGCAGGTCATTTGAATGGCAACACATAAGTTTTGCGGCACGCTGCGCAAGCCAGCAGTTTAATATACCCAATCATTTGATAACCGCTGCCAGTTCTTTAGAATAGGCCGCAATATTCTTTTGTCAGGCGGATGTTAGTGAGGTTGATGTTGTTAAGATTGATATCGTTAAGCTGGATATCATCACCGCTCATCTCGCCAAACCCAACTCAGGAGCCCCTTTATGAGCCAATCCGAAAATTTGTACGCCCAAGCAAAACAGTTAATTCCAGGTGGGGTTAACTCTCCAGTGCGTGCATTCACTGGTGTCGGTGGCGTCCCATTGTTTATCGAACGTGCCGATGGTGCTTTCTTGTTTGACGTCGATGGCAAAGCTTATATCGATTATGTCGGCTCTTGGGGTCCAATGGTGTTAGGCCACAATCACCCAGCGATTCGTCAGGCCGTGATTGAAGCCGTTGAACGTGGTTTAAGTTTCGGTGCACCAACCGAGATGGAAGTGAAAATGGCACAGTTGGTGACCGATCTAGTCCCCACCATGGACATGGTGCGCATGGTCAACTCAGGCACCGAAGCAACCATGAGTGCCATTCGTCTGGCTCGCGGCTTCACTGGGCGCGACAAGATCATCAAGTTTGAAGGCTGCTATCACGGCCATGCGGACTGCCTGCTCGTGAAAGCCGGTTCTGGCGCGCTAACGCTAGGCCAGCCTAATTCACCGGGTGTCCCTGCCGATTTCGCGAAGCACACGCTGACGTGTACTTATAACGATCTCGCCAGTGTGCGCGAAGCCTTTGAGCAATACCCGCAAGATGTGGCTTGTATCATCGTCGAACCGGTCGCCGGTAATATGAACTGCGTGCCGCCATTGCCCGAGTTCTTGCCAGGTCTGCGTGCATTGTGTGATGAGTTTGGTGCGCTACTGATTATTGATGAGGTCATGACGGGTTTTCGTGTAGCACTCGCTGGGGCGCAAGATTATTACAATGTCGTTCCTGACTTAACCTGCTTGGGTAAAATTATCGGTGGCGGCATGCCAGTGGGGGCTTTCGGTGGCCGCCGCGACGTGATGGATGCATTAGCGCCTACGGGGCCGGTCTATCAGGCAGGCACGCTATCCGGCAACCCAATTGCTATGGCGGCGGGTTTTGCTTGTTTGACTGAAGTTGCTCAAGTGGGCATCCATGAAACCCTCACGGAGTTGACCGACTCATTAGCGACAGGTCTGCTACATGCGGCGAAAGCAGAAAATATTCCATTAGTGGTTAACCATGTCGGCGGCATGTTCGGCATCTTCTTTACCGATGCCGAAACCGTGACCTGTTATCAGGATGTGATGAATTGCGATGTTGAACGCTTCAAGCGCTTCTTCCATCTGATGTTGGAAGAAGGTATTTATCTGGCACCTTCTGCTTTCGAAGCCGGTTTTATGTCCGTGGCACACAGCAAAGAAGATATCCAGAGAACTGTGGATGCCGCACGCCGGTGCTTTGCTAAGCTTTAATACGGCATCAATATCCATATGCCATGGCTATTAAGGCGTAATAGCAGTTAAAGCGTAATAGCGGTTAGCGTGCAATAGCCGCTAATGTGTAACAGCAGTTAACGTGTTCAGGTTTATCACCGCTAATTGAACTCGCAGCCTAACGATCGGTATTAATACAAGTCTCTGACATCGGCCTCAGCATCCTCCACTGAGGCCGATGGTGGTTCAAAAAGCGCTTACCGCCCCTGCTTACGTAATAAATAAACGAAATACGGCGCACCGATAAACGTCGCCAACAACCCTGCCGGAATCTGGTTAGGGAACAACAACATTCGACCACACCAATCAGCAAAGACCATCAGCAAACCGCCCAAGATAGCAGCGATAAACAGTTGCGGGATCGCACGGCGAAAGCCCATCATGCGCGCCATATGAGGGGCCATTAGCCCGACAAAACTTAATGGCCCAACGGTCAACGTCGCCGCTGCCGTCATGGTTGCCGCCAACAGCAAAATAGCTAGCCGGCTGGGTGCTAGCGCAACACCGAGGGCTCTGGCGGTCACACTCCCCAAGGGGAGGATCATCAACCAACGGCGGCAAAGAGGGGCTAAGGCAATCAACACCAAAGCGATTAATCCGGTGCTTAATGCTTGCGAGCCATCAACAGCGTAGGTAGAGCCTGAAATCCATGCCAATAACCCCCGCATGCGTGGATCGCCACTGGCTAGCAGCATGGTGATGACCGTGGTAAAGGCGGTGCTTAGTGCGATCCCCGCTAAAAGCATTCTACTTGGGGAGAACCCGCCTCGCCCTGCGACGACCAGTATCAGTAGCAAAGTGAGCGCGGCCCCTATACTGCCCGCAGGGAGTAACCATGCCAGCGCATTACCAGGGACGATGAACATCATAATGACCACGCCGAAAGACGCGCCGGAACTGATCCCCAATACTTCGGGGCTCGCCATCGGGTTACCGGTTAATTTTTGAATCAGCGTCCCCGCGACTGCCAACATCATACCGGCGGCTAACGCCGCCAATACCCGTGGCCAACGCCAATGCAGCAAAGCCTGTAAGTCATCACCACGGATCCAAGTCCAACCTTGGCTGTCGCGGCCAAACATCAGCGCCACCGTCAATCCAGCGAGTAACAGCAATAAACCAGCACTGATCCATAACCCCAAACGCTGCCGTTCAGCGGGCACATTGTCACCAAAATCCATCGACGGCGCCATAGCACTGTGCAAACGGGGGAGTAACCATAATAGCAACGGTGCACCAATCAATGCCGTCGCCGCGCCGGTGGGGATCTCCCGCCAAACTTGCGCCAACCAAACAATGCCCTGATCCGTCACCCAGAGCAGCAAAGCGCCCAGTAAAGGAGCCAGCATAAGGCGCTGTGATAACCGCCGCGCACCAAGAATTTTTGCCAGCAGAGGGGCAAATAAACCAATAAACCCAATCACACCCACAGCATTAACCAACATGGCGCTGAAGATAATGGCTAACCCCAGTGCGCTAAGACGCGCCAGCGATAACCCCAGCCCCAAGTTACGCGCAACACCATCATCCAGCCCCAGCAGGGTGAGCGGGCGAATCAGCAATGCGGCTAATAAGCAGGTTATCAACAAGCGAGGCAGCAAAAACTGCACCGTGCTCCAATCTTGTTGATTCAATGCGCCGCTGCTCCACAAGAACAACCCTTGCAGTTGGTCATAATTGAACAGCGCCAGTAAGTTACTGACCGCACTACAATATAAGCCGAGCACCAGCCCTGCCAGTATCAACGTGACAGGTGACATTCGTTTGCCCCACGCCACGCCAAAAACCAACACACCGATGGTGATACCCCCGGCCATTGCGGCCAGTTGGCGAGTCAATTCGCCGCCGGGTAACATCCACAATGTGGCAATCGTTAAGCCCAGTTGGGCACCAGCAGCGACACCTAACGTGGCTGGCTCGGCCAGCGGATTACGCAGTACTTGCTGGAACAGCACCCCGACCAACCCCAATCCAGCACCGGTCAGCAATGCCACCGCGAGGCGGGGCAACTGGCTGTAGTGGAATAGCATCTGACGCACGTCATCACGGTCGGGCTGCCATAATGCCTCTCGCCAAAGTGAAACCGGCAATAATTGGTGAAGATTATGCAGTGTTAATGCCACGGCAATGATCAACAGCAAGCCCAGCAGTCCCGCAGGCAGCAGCCAGTTTTTACGCAGGTGTTTGGCCATCATGATGCTTTACCCCATACCGGCTCTAACAGGCGGACAAAACGCATGGCAGAGAGCGTCGAGCCATAGAACCAGACTGGCGGTAATATGCGTAATTGATTTTCACGGACAAAAGACATGGACTGCCACAATGGGGTACGCTCAACTTGCTGTAAAATATCGCTATTGCCGTGACTAAAGCAAATGGCCTGCCCCGGTTTTATCATCGCTAAACGCTCAATCCCAACCACCGTGCTGCCCCAAAGGTTCGTCTCCCCTTGCCAAGCATTTTTAATATTCAATTCGTCCAAAACATCCTGAAACAAGCTGCCTTGACCGACGATCAATGCGTGGCGGGTATCCAATAGGGAAAACATCAGTAATGAACCCTGCCCGTGATCAGCGAAGCGCTGACGAGCAGCCAGCATAAAGTTTTTAAAATCAGCGATATGTTGCTCTGCTGCCGCTTCCAATCCTAGCCGTTGCCCTAAAGCTCGTAATGAGTTCTTGCCCACCGCCAGTGGAGAACTCCCTTCTTCGTTGAAGGCGAAACTCATGGAGGGAGCGATAGGCGCGAGCATTTGCGGTGAGGGGCCAAAGCCTTTTGACATCAGGATCAACGACGGAGCCATTTGCTGTAGCAATTCCAGATTGGGTTCAGTGCGTTGGCCAACATCAATGACACTAGCAGGCAGTTCGGGTTCTTCAACCCATAACCGGTAATTATGGGTATCAGCCACGCCATAAGGCGTAACGCCTAGCGAGAGCAACAGTTCCGTGGGGAGCCATTCCAGCGCAACGACACGCCGACTATCCAATATGGGTGGAGCCGACGCCCAACTCGGCAGTGAAGACAGTAATGGCGAGAGCGCCAACGCCGTGAGTAACTTGCGGCGAGTGCGATCAGGCGTGTCTAGTGGGGACTGAATCATAGGAAACGTGGTTTTCATCAATACACGAAACTTACCGGCGCACCACCGGCCGGATGCGGCAAGATTCCCATCGGGATACCGTAAATTTGCTCTAATACAGCTCCTTGCATCAGGCTGTCAGCCGGGCCTTGGGCAATCATTTCTCCACCACGCAATGCCACCAAATGGTCACAGTAGCGGGCCGCCATATTGATATCATGCAGTACGGCAATGACCGTCAAGCCGCGTTCACGGCTAAGGCGCTGAATCAGCCCTAACACTTCGACTTGATGAGCGATGTCCAACGCCGAGGTCGGTTCATCCAGCAACAGGCAGCGGCTATTTTGCGCCACCATCATCGCCAGCCATGCACGCTGGCGTTCACCGCCGGATAAACTATCGACCAATCGATTCGCCAGTGGTTTTAAATCTACCAGCGCGATCGCCTCTTCCACTTGTTGGCGATCTTCCTGCCGAAAACGCCCTAACGCGCCATGCCACGGGTAACGGCCAATCGCGACTAATTCACGCACCGTCATCCCTTCCGCCGCAGGCAATTGTTGTGGCAAATAAGCCACCTCACGCGCAAAGGCTTTATTGTCCCATAGCGCCAATGGCACATCATTGAGTAAGGCTTCGCCACTTGAGGGCGGTTGGTGGCGACCCAGCATTTTTAATAGCGTCGATTTGCCGGAACCATTATGCCCAATCAGCCCGCAGACTTTCCCTTGGGGAAAGGTCAATGACAGTGGCTGCAATAAGGTTCGTCCAGGAACTGAAAAACTCAGCTCTCGGAGTGTGAAGATGCTGGATTGGCTTGCCTGTTGGTCCAAGATAATGCCCTGCTTTGCGCGATTAAGTATCAAGCGAGAAGATAAATCTAAACGATAATAATTATCAAAGTGAAATAATTATCAAAGCCGGTAGTTTATGCGTAACTCACAGCGTACTGCAAGCGCTAAGCCAGCCGATTTAGCCGGATAAAAGGCAAAAAAAAGACCCTTCGAACATAGCGTCGAAGGGTCTTTATCATCAGAACAGTAAGTTACTGCCCGAACATATCTTTGATCCAACCCGCGACACCGTCGCCGTCAGCTTTCGGCTGCTCCGCCGGTGCTGCTGCCTGACACAGCCCTTGCGGGTTTTCAGTCCATACCGGAATCGAGCGCATACCCCCGCCGTCACCGCAGACAAAGTTACCTGCTGAATCAATGTTCATCTGGTTAATTCCTTCCGGTGGCTGCAATACCAACGGCAATGGCGTTTGGTTTTCCAGATAGCGGCGATATAAAGTCAATGCGCCGTTAGCACCGGTTAATTTGGCTGGGCCGTTATTGTCGCGCCCTACCCAAGCAATCGCCACTTCCTTACCGTCGATACCCGCAAACCAGCTATCACGCAGATCATTGGTAGTACCGGTTTTTGCCGCCAGATTGTATTTAGAGAATTTCACTGACAGTGAGCGCGAAGTGCCGCGAGCAACACCTTGTTGCATGGCATACAACGTCAAATACGCGGCCTGTGGTGGTACCATACGCTCTGCCTGCGGGAAACTTTGATACAGCACAGTTCCATCTTCGGCAATGACGGATCGTACCGCCGATAATGGCGCACGGTTCCCGCCACTGGCGATGGTTTGATACTCCTGCGCCACTTCAACCGGCGTTAAGTCAATGGCTCCCAACAACATGGCAGGCACTGGATTAATCACCGATTTGGGGATACCCAAACGCTGTAACATCGCTGTTATCTGATCTAGCCCAACTGACATCCCCAGATTCACCGTTGGCACGTTCAGCGAGTTCGCCAGTGCATCGACCAACATCACCTGACCACGGAACTGGCGGTCATAGTTTTTCGGCTGCCAAGACGAGCCATTCGGTAGCTTGATAGACAGTGGTTGGTCCGACAGCCACGTATTCAGGCGGTATTTATCTGGCTCACTAAGGGCCGTTAGATAAGTCGGCGGCTTGGCGAGTGACCCCACTAAACGGCGCGCCTGCATTGCTCGGTTAAAACCGGCAAATTGCGGCTGTGCGCCGCCTACCATGGCACGAACTTCACCGCTGAAGCGATCGACAACCACCATCGCCGCTTCCAAATCATCCAAGTGACGTGCGGCTCGCAGAGCAGGAATACCGTCTTCGATGGCTTTTTCTGCTGCATCTTGGGAAACCGGATCCAGCGTGGTGAAAATCTTCACGCCAGATAAATCGTTGATCTTGTCACCCAGCTTTTGTTGCAGCTCTTGACGCACCATCTGCATAAACGCAGGTTGAGGCGTAATAACACCGCCTTTCGGCTGGACGCCCAATGGACGGGCGCTAAGCATGGTGTAAAGCTCGGCGTCGATCACCCCCTGATTCTGCAACAGGCGTAGCACCAGATTACGGCGTTCAAGCGCTAGCTTAGGGTTACGCCACGGGTTATACAGCGACGCACCTTTCACCATCCCCACCAGCATAGCTTGCTGGTCGAGGCTCAGCTCATCCACTGGACGCCCAAAGTAATACAGGCTCGCCAGCGGGAAACCACGAATCTGATCACTGCCACTCTGACCGAGGTACACCTCGTTCAGATAAAGCTCCAGAATACGGTCTTTGCTGTAACGGTAATCCACCAACAGTGCCATATAGGCTTCGTTGGCTTTACGCCACAGCGAGCGTTCGTTAGTCAGGAACAGGTTTTTGACCAACTGCTGCGTGAGGGTACTCCCGCCCTGCACCGCCTTACCAGCCGTCAGGTTAGCCAGCATCGCACGGCCAATTGAATACGGGCTGATGCCATCATGCTCATAGAAATGGCGGTCTTCTGTTGCCAGCAAGGTATCCACCAGCAAATCGGGGAAACCAGCACGTGGCACAAACAGGCGCTGTTCACCGTTAGGGGATTGCAGCATGGTAATCAGCTTAGGATCGAGGCGTAAAAAGCCAAAATCACGCTGACTGTCCAGATTTTGAATCTGGGCTAGACGATCATTTTTAAACACCAAGCGGGCGCGAATTTGGCCCTCTTTGGCATCAGGGAAATCAAACGGGCGGCGTAAGATCTCAATATTATCGCCCTGCACGGTAAACTCACCTGGGCGAGTCATGCGGCTCACCTGACGGTATTGCATCCCTTCCAGCAGATCGACCATCTCTTTTTTGCTGTAGGACATGCCCGGTTCGAGGTTAACCATACGGCCATAGACGGCGGCGGGCAGTTGCCACACTTTGCCATCGATACGGCTGCGGATTTGGGAATCGAGGTAGACCCCATAAACGGCTAGCACAACGGCACCGACCAAGAACAGTTTGATCAATAACCCAAGCCAGCGGCGTTTTTTGCGGGGGGGACGTGATGCTACCTTTCTTGGCATCGGTTCTTCCTCGTCGTCATAGTCATCATCGTCGTGGTCGTCATCATCCAAATAGTCTTCTTCGTATTCATCTTCATCACGCCGCCGGCGCAGTGGCCGTTTCGGTGCGGCTTTGGGTTGGGCTTTCTTGCCCTTGCGCCCTATTGGCTCGCGATCATCCCCAGACATGTCTTTCTCTCCACGCGCATTGGCGATTATTGCGGCTTAATGTGTTCCCCAATGCCCTTAATGGAAAGGGGAAACATCTGAAATTATGGGTGGTTAACCAGAGGATATTATTTATCCTGATACTTCTTTGTTCTGCGGGTCGGGCGAGTATTGGCAGGGTCATCCGGCCAAACATGTTTGGGATAACGCCCTTTCATCTCTTTTTGTACTTCTCGATAGGCCCCCTGCCAGAAAGCGGCTAAATCACCGGTAATCTGTAGCGGCCGATGGGCCGGAGAAAGCAGTTCAAGCACCACGGCTACCCGCCCGTTAGCCAGCATTGGGCTCTGTTGCTCACCGAAAACTTCCTGTAAGCGCACAGCCAACACAGGAGGCCGGTCGATTTCATAGCGAATCGGTAGGCGGCTATCCGTGGGCACAGTGTAATGAGTTGGTAGCTCAGTATCCAGCCGTTGACGTTGCTGCCAGTTCAATAAGCGGGTCAATGCCTCGACGAGGTTCACTTGACGCAGCCGTTTAAGGTCACGCACGCCCGATAACGAAGGCTGTAACCATAGCTCAAGCTTACCCAATAAGCTGTCATCATCAACCGCGGGCCACTGCTCCTCTGAAAGCCAGTTGCTGGCGCATTGCAAGCGAGTACGAAGCTGTTCGGCATGGTCATCCCAATTCAACACTTGTAGCCCTTGCTCGCGCACCCAATGCAACAAAGCAGATTGTAATGCCTCATCACTGGGCTTTGCCAATGGCTGCGCACGTAGCGTTAACCGCCCAACTTGCCAGCGCCGCCAAGCCCGTAGCGTTCCTTTTGTTTCGTCCCACTCCACGGTAGTTTGTTCGTCCACCAACCGAGGAAGTTGTTTTGTCAGATTGTCGATATCAATGGGCAATGCCAGCAAAATGCGCGCATCTGGCCCACTATTACTTTGTAGTAAGCTGGCTGCCACCAGCCAAGGTGAGCGTGACAGCGCCTCGTCTTGCGCCATGGCTGCCCCCATACCGTTAGCCAACAGATAGCGACCATCTTGCCCACGTTGCTGTGCAATGCGATCGGGATAAGCCTGTGCGAGTAACTGGCCCGCAAGATCACTGTCAACTGACCCCGCTTGCCCATTGATTCTTTGCGTCAATTGCCGAGCACGCCGTTGCCAATGGGGCTGAGGACGGCTTAGCCAATCATGTAAATCAATCTGGCCAGAACGGGGCGGTTCTTCCAAAATGGCCGCCAACAGCGCTGCTGTGGCCAGCGCATCCGGACTTTGTTCGGCAGCAAAACAGAGCATCGCCGCCAACCGTGGCTCACAGCCTAAACGGGCCATCGCACGCCCTGTACTGGTCACGCGGCCGGTGGTATCAATCGCACCTAATCGCTGCAATAACTCGCGCGCGACAGCCAGCGCCGTTAATGGCGGAGAATCAAGCCAAATGAGTTGTGTCGCATCCTGACAGCCCCAATTCAACAGCTCCAACCACAGGCTACAGAGATCACTGTTTAGGATTTCCGGCTCGCTGTATTCCGCTGCCCGCTCGGCCTGCTCTTTGGCAAACAGATGCCAGCAAATTCCGGGTTCCAAACGCCCTGCTCGCCCCGCACGTTGCACCATCGACGCCTGACTAATGCGTTGGGTGACTAAGCGTGTTAAGCCGTTTTTGACATCAAAACGCGCGACCCGTTCCAATCCACTATCGACCACTAACCGGATACCCTCAATCGTGAGGCTGGTTTCCGCAATGTTAGTCGCCAATACCACTTTGCGTCGGCCAACTGGCGCAGGCTGGATCGCTTTTTGCTGCTCGCTGAGCGGTAGCGCGCCGTACAACGGACAGAGGTCAGTATCATGGGCCACTTCCCCCTGCAAACGCTCCATGACCCGATGAATTTCACCGACACCGGGTAAAAACAGCAACAAAGAGCCAGATTGCTCATTAAGCAAACGTTTTACCCGATTGGCGATACCATCCTCTAGCCGTTCGTGGCTCGATAACGGCTGATAGCTTCGCTCAACAGGGAAACTGCGCCCCGCGGAAACAATCGCAGGTGCGGCAGGTAAAAGGGTGGAAAGGCGCGAATTATCAAGCGTCGCCGACATCAGTAGCAGCGTCAGATCATCCCGTAGCCCCTGCTGCACATCCAGCAATAACGCCAACGCCAAATCAGCCTGCAAGCTGCGCTCATGGAATTCATCAAGGATAACCAAGGAGACGCCCGTGAGCATGGGGTCTTGCTGCAACATGCGCGTCAAAATGCCTTCGGTGACCACCTCTAGACGTGTTTCTGGCCCGCTTTTGCTTTCAGCCCGCATCCGATAACCTACCGTCTGGCCCGGCTGTTCGCCCAATTGCTCTGCCAAACGATAAGCGACATTTTTCGCCGCCAAGCGCCGTGGTTCCAGCATGATAATACGGCCCGCGAAGCCACCATATTTTAGGGTTTGCAGCGGCAACCACGTCGATTTCCCTGCCCCCGTCGGGGCATGGAGCAAGACTTGCGGTGAGTTTTGCAGCGCGGCCATTATCTCGTTGAGCACTTCACCTACCGGCAAAGCGGCCATCGCATCACTTTCTCTCAAACTCACCACATTCTTCCCTCTGCTCTCCACATTCATCGTCAGCCATTATACCATCATGACCCTGTAGCGTATTTAGCAGAGTGATTATGCCAACCTAATGATTAATGCCGTTGATAAAACTAACTGCCGCCGTCTGTTCTTTGCACTGGCACTGCCTAAGCCGCTACAACAAGGCATTATGCAGTGGCGGGCAGACCATCTCCCGCCAGAGGCAGGCCGCCCGATTGCCGCAGCTAATCTGCACCTGACACTGGCTTTCCTCGGTGAGGTGAGCGCTGCCAAAGCCCAAGTATTACAACAACAAGCGGGTCGCATCAGTCAATCAGGCTTTAACGTCATGTTAGATGATATTGGTCATTGGCCCAGTTCCGGCGTGGTATGGCTCGGTTGTAAAAACCCACCTCGAGGGCTATTACAGTTGGCACAATTGCTGCGCTCACAGGCCGCACGCAGTGGTTGTTATCAAACGCCGCTGCCTTTTCATCCCCATGTGACCCTACTGCGTGGCGCTGTGCGCCCCGTCGCTCTACCTGCCAAAACCCAAAATGAAAGCTTCTGCGTGGACCATTTCTCATTGTATGAATCCGTTTTCGCACGTGGTCGTACTCGTTATAACGTCATTCAAAGCTGGCCGTTGGCGGACAGTACCAAGGATATCTGATGCCCATTAAACCCTTACTGTCGTATGCGCCAAAATTACAATCGGCCACACTAATTCAGCGGTATAAACGATTTTTAGCTGATATTGTGACGCCCGCCGGAGAATCATTAACCATTCATTGCGCTAATACAGGAGCGATGACCGGATGCGCTACGCCAGGAGATACCGTTTGGTATTCGACCTCGGAAAATCCGAAACGTAAGTATCCCCACAGTTGGGAACTGACGCATACCCAAGAGGGGGATTGGATCTGCGTAAATACGATGCGTGCCAATGAGTTAGTCAATTTAGCGATAGATAATAATCAGATCATTGAATTATCTGGTTACACTTCTGTCAAAAGAGAAGTTAAGTATGGGGATGAGAACAGCCGTATAGACTTGTTATTGCAGGCAGAAAATAGGTCTAACTGCTATATTGAAGTCAAGTCGGTCACCTTATTACAGCAACAGTGTGGGTATTTCCCGGATGCTGTCACCCTGCGGGGACAAAAGCATCTCAGGGAGTTACAAAGCATGGTTGCCGACGGTCACCGGGCGGTACTTTTTTTTGCCGTATTGCATACGGGTATCAGGCAAGTTTCTGCTGCCCGACACATTGACAATCGCTATGCAGAGTTGCTGGCCCAGGCTCAGCAAGCAGGAGTGGAGGTTATTTGCTACGGTTTTCAACTATCGCCTGACGGTATTGCATTGGATGTTCGCTTACCGTTATTACTGGACGAAACGCTGTCACCAAAAGCGCTGAATAAAAAAGCGATTATGGGGTCAAGCGACTCGCTAGATACGCCTTCCTTCACATCATTGTCAAGCAGGCGACAGGAATAATTGCCAACCTACCTTCCTTCTGTTATTTATAGCGGCCTGATTTTTCCCCGTCTTGGGGATTTCGATAGTGCGTATGAATGTAGGAGAAGCATCATGCAAGAAGGGCAAAAACGTAAAACCTCGTCCTTGAGCATTCTCGCCATCGCTGGGGTAGAGCCGTACCAAGAGAAGCCCGGCGAAGAGTATATGAATGCCGCCCAGTTGTTGCACTTCAAGCTGATCCTTGAAGCATGGCGCAACCAACTCAGGGATGAAGTCGACCGTACTGTATCGCACATGCAAGACGAAGCGGCTAATTTCCCTGATCCGGTAGACCGTGCCGCACAGGAAGAAGAGTTTAGTCTTGAACTTCGCAACCGCGACCGTGAGCGTAAACTGATCAAAAAGATCGAGAAAACGCTGAAGAAAGTTGAGGATGACGATTTCGGCTTCTGCGAATCTTGTGGCGTAGAGATCGGTATTCGCCGTCTGGAAGCGCGGCCAACTGCAGATTTGTGCATTGACTGTAAAACCTTAGCCGAAATCCGCGAAAAGCAGATGGCTGGTTAATAAGCATACCCCCATTTATTGGCGTTGCACTCATAACCCTGCAACGCCTAGAACGACGGGTAAATACGGTGTCTGAACTCTTTCCGGCACCGTATTTCATAAGCTGGATTCCCTTTCCCTATTTTTATGCCCGATAATATCCATCACTCTGACCCTAAGCAGAATCAGTATGTCGGCCGCTTTGCGCCCTCCCCCTCTGGCGATTTGCATTTCGGTTCATTGATTGCGGCACTGGGGAGCTATTTGCAAGCTCGCGCTCAAGGTGGGCAATGGCTCGTTCGCATTGAGGATATTGATCCCCCACGTGAAATCCCAGGTGCAGCGGCACGCATTCTCGCCACATTAGACCATTATGGTCTTCATTGGGACGGCTCTGTTATCTATCAGTCTCAGCGCCATGAAGCTTATCGCGCAACATTAGACTGGTTGGCGCAACAAGAGCTGAGCTATTATTGCACTTGTACCCGTAGCCGAATTCAGCAAATCGGGGGCTACTACGACGGTTATTGCCGTGAACGCCATTTGCCCGCCAACGGTGCCGCCATTCGCTTGCGACAGACTCTGCCGGTTTATGCCTTTTATGATAAATTGCTCGGTGAACTGCATGCCGATCCTGCACTGGCAAAAGAAGATTTTATTATTCGCCGCCGAGATGGCTTATTCGCCTATAATCTGGCTGTTGTGGTCGATGACGCTTTTCAAGGTGTCACGGAAATCGTGCGCGGAGCTGATTTGATTGAGCCGACGGTGCGCCAAATCGCGCTTTATCAACAGTTGCAGCAACCGGTTCCCAGCTATGTGCATTTGCCATTGGCGTTGAATCATGACGGTAATAAGCTATCCAAGCAAAATCATGCGCCGCCGCTGCCAAATGGTGATCCGCGACCAGTGTTAGTTGAAGCGCTGACGTTTTTGCGTCAACCGTTACCTGAAAATTGGCAAGATCTTGATTTAACATTATTATTACGTTTTGCCGTCGAAAACTGGACGTTGGCAACTATTCCTGCCTCAGGATTTCAGGGTCAATAGGCCCAATTTCAGCAGGCTGATAATTGCCGCTGAAAACACAACAGCATTCTCAAAAGAAGTATGGTGAGCTATGATTAGCCGCTGTTTTTCTGTCGTTCTGATATTTATTAGCCACTATCGAGGTGTACCATTTTTACCCGAGTAGCCAATTTCTGCCGTAAAGTACTGATTCGCGATGATAAATCGACCCGCGATAGCAAAACTGACCGTGACGACTCGGCCCGTGATAGCAGTACCCGTAAAGATAATGTGCGCGGTGAAGATAACGTGGCCCGCAAAGAAAGAAGGCCCGCCAGAGCAAATACTGGGCGCAAGAATCATGCGGCATCGGCTTCGCAAGAGAGTCCAATGACGATTATTCCGCGAGATCAGCACAATATTTCTCGTAGAGAAATCAGCGATAATGCGCTGAAGGTGCTCTATCGCCTGAATAAATCTGGCTATGAAGCCTATCTGGTTGGCGGCGGTGTTCGCGACTTGTTGCTGGGCAAAAAGCCCAAAGATTTTGATATCACCACCAGCGCGACCCCAGAACAAGTGCGGAAATTATTTCGTAACTGCCGTCTGGTCGGCCGCCGTTTCCGTCTGGCCCACGTCATGTTTGGCCCAGAAATTATTGAAGTAGCGACCTTCCGCGGTCACCACGAGCAACAGCAAGCCGAAGATAGTGATAAAAACTCTTCCCAGCAGGCACAAAATGGCATGCTGTTGCGTGACAACATTTTTGGCACCATTGAAGATGACGCACAACGTCGCGATTTCACCATTAATAGCCTCTATTACGGCATTTCAGATTTTGCGCTGCGTGATTACACCGGTGGCTTACGTGATCTGAATGAGGGCATTATCCGGCTGATTGGTGACCCAGAAACACGCTACCGTGAAGATCCGGTGCGGATGCTGCGAGCAGTGCGTTTTGCCGCTAAATTGGATATGACGATCAGCCCAGAAACCGCTGAGCCAATCCCGCGTATGGCATCATTGTTGCGTGATATCCCACCCGCTCGTTTGTTTGAGGAATCTCTCAAACTGCTGCAATCGGGTTATGGCTACAAAACCTATTTAAAACTGTGTGAATACCAACTGTTCCAGCCATTATTCCCGCTGATTGCCCGTAACTTTACTGAGCAGCATGACTCCCCGATGGAGCGCATACTGGTTCAAGTGCTGAAAAACACTGACCATCGTCTGCATAATGATCAGCGCGTCAATCCGGCCTTCTTGTTTGCCGCGATGCTTTGGTACCCACTGATTGAGCATGCGCAGAAGTTAACGCAAGAAAGTGGGCTGGCCTACTACGATGCTTTCGCTTTGGCAATGAACGATGTGCTGGATGAAGAGTGCCGTTCACTGGCGATACCAAAGCGTATTACTTCGTTGGTACGGGATATCTGGCTGCTGCAATTACGTCTGTCTCGCCGCCAAGGTAAACGTGCGCACAAGCTGATGGAGCATCCTAAATTCCGCGCTGCTTATGATCTATTGGCGCTGCGTGCCGAAGTGGAAAACAACCATGAGTTGCAACGTCTTGCACAGTGGTGGGGGGAATTCCAAGAAGCAACGCCACTGCAACAGAAAAATATGCTGAATACATTAGGGGCAGATCCGGCACCACGCCGCTCCCGAACTCGTCGCCCGCGTAAACCTGCGCCACGCAAAGAAGGGGCATAATTCGCATCATGATCCGAGTCTATATCGCGCTGGGAAGTAATCAGTCCATACCACTTCAGCAGGTTAAAACTGCGTTGGAGGCATTGGCACATTTGCCGCGCACTCGGTTAGTGGCGTGTTCGCCTTTTTATCGCACCAAGCCCTTAGGCCCGCAGGATCAACCCGATTTTCTCAATGCGGTGGTTGCTCTGGATACGTCACTGCCACCAGAGCAATTGCTGGATCACACTCAAGCCATTGAGCGCAATCAGGGGAGAGTCAGGAAAGAACAACGCTGGGGACCGCGGACATTGGATCTGGATATTATGCTGTACGGCGATCAGGTGATAACAACTGACCGCCTGACAGTACCGCATTATGGTTTGAAAGAGCGTGAGTTTATGTTGTATCCACTCGCAGACATCGCACCTGATCTCATTTTCCCCGATGGCGAAGCACTTGCTACGCGCTTAGCATTAGTGGATAAAAATGGTCTTGTACCTTGGTAACCCGCCCCAAACACTGATAATCTCGAACGATAATAAGCCTACTATTCCTATCTGATATCTCCTTTCCATTTTAACCCCATTTCAGGAGAAAGAGTGATGAAAGCCACCACCATGAGCCACTTACGCCAATGGAAACAAGAAAAGCGTAAGTTCGCCACACTGACCGCCTATGATGCCAGTTTTGCCCAGTTATTCGCCGAGCAGGGTATTGAAGTCCTGCTGGTGGGAGATTCACTCGGTATGACCTTGCAAGGGTTTGACTCAACGCTCCCGGTCACCATCACTGATGTGGCATACCATACCCGTGCCGTGCGCCGTGGCGCGCCTCATTGCCTGTTATTGGCTGATATGCCGTTTATGAGTTATGCCACACCGGAGCAAACATTTACTAATGCGGCAGAGCTGATGCGTGCTGGGGCCAACATGGTCAAACTGGAAGGCGGTAGCTGGTTATGCGATACCGTTCGCATGTTAGCAGAGCGTGCCGTTCCTGTTTGCGGCCACTTAGGGCTAACACCACAGTCAGTGAATATCTTTGGCGGTTACAAAGTGCAAGGCCGTGAAGAAGTGGCGGCCAATCAGTTGCTAAAAGATGCCTTGGCCCTCGAACTTGCCGGTGCGCAATTATTGGTGTTGGAGTGCGTTCCCGTTGCGTTGGCAAAACAAGTCAGTGAAGAGCTATCGATCCCAGTTATTGGGATTGGTGCAGGAAATGTGACCGATGGCCAGATTCTCGTTATGCATGATGCGCTGGGCATTACAGGCGGTCATACCCCTAAATTCAGCAAAAACTTCTTAGCGCAAAGTGCGGGTGATATTCGCGCGGCCATTAAGCTGTATATCCAAGAAGTTGAAAGTGGTGTCTACCCTGCTGAAGAGCACACCTTCCAGTAAGTTATTATTGACAAATTATCTCCATAGAACTTGGCATTGTAGTTGATAGCAAGAGCATGTACACCGATGAACGGACTCAATTCAGTTCATCGGGTATATGAACCTCGCTCCCCCCTACAACGTCAAGCGTAAAGGGGGGAGGAAAGAAATGCTGATAATCGAAACTCTGCCACTCCTACGCCAGCAAATGCGCCGTTGGCGTCAAGAGGGTAAGCGTGTCGCGTTGGTCCCCACGATGGGCAACCTACATGAAGGGCATATGACGTTAGTGGAAGATGCCAAAACTCGCGCTGATGTGGTGGTGGTGAGTATTTTCGTCAACCCAATGCAATTTGAACGTGCTGATGATTTGGCTCACTACCCACGAACCTTGCAAGAAGATTGCGAAAAGCTGACGCGACACGGCGTTGATTTAGTGTTTGCCCCCGCCGCCGCCGATGTTTATCCCGCAGGGCTAGAAAGTCAGACGTATGTTGACGTGCCGGCGCTATCGACCATTTTGGAAGGCGCTAGCCGCCCTGGGCATTTCCGTGGTGTTTCAACCATTGTTAGCAAGCTGTTTAATCTGGTGCAGCCGGATATTGCCTGTTTTGGCGAAAAAGATTACCAGCAGTTAGCACTGATCCGCAAAATGGTGGCGGATATGGGATACGACATCAATATTGTCGGCGTCCCGATTGTCCGCGCTAAAGATGGATTAGCCTTAAGCTCACGTAATGGATATTTGACTGCCGAAGAGCGGAAAATTGCTCCCCAGCTCTATAAGATCATGCAAGCACTGGCAGAGAAGCTCACCGCCGGTGAACGGCAAATTGATGATTTACTCGCAGAGACTGCCGAGCAGTTACGGCTTGCCGGTTTTACCCCAGATGAATTGTTTATCCGCGACGCAGAGACCTTGCAATCACTGACGGTAGACAGCAAACAAGCCGTGATTCTAATGGCGGCTTGGTTAGGTAAAGCGCGGCTAATCGATAACCAGCAAGTGAATCTGCGCGACTGATTCTCATTGGGGCATTTCTATCGCATCGTGATAGACAAGTGATATAAAATCAGCAAAACTGAGCAATTGGTTCGGGATCAGTTGATGACAGAATCGGGTTTCGCTTAATCGGGGTCAAAGGTAAGAGTTATGATACGCACTATGTTGCAAGGCAAACTGCATCGAGTCAAAGTCACTCAAGCTGATTTGCACTATGAAGGTTCCTGCGCCATTGATCAGGATTTTCTGGAAGCCGCGGGTATTCTGGAATATGAAGCGATCGATATTTATAACGTTGATAATGGTCAGCGTTTTTCTACTTATGCCATCGCTGCTGAGCGTGGCTCACGGATTATCTCTGTGAATGGCGCAGCAGCGCGCTGCGCTTGTGTGGGCGATAAGCTGATTATCTGTTCATATGTGCAGATGTCAGATGCTGAGGCTCGCCTGCATCACCCGAAAGTCGCTTATTTCGAGGGTGAGAATCAGTTGCAGCGTAGGGCTAAGGCTGTTCCGGTTCAGGTTGCCTAATTACCCTTCGCCCTTGACGTGACAGCGGTGTTGGCTACGTTCACTTACCCGAATCACTTACTGATGTAAGCTCATCGGGATGCGTTTACTTGCCGCCTTGCTGTCACGCCAATGACTTTGGGTATTTCCCTTCGATCTTAACGCGACAGCGGTGTTGGCTACGTTCACTTACCCGAATCACTTACTGATGCAAGCTCATCGGGATGCGTTTACTTGCCGCCTTGCTGTCACGCCAATGACTTTGGGTATTCCCCTTCGATCTTAACGCGACAGCCGTATTGGCTACGTTCACTTACTGGCTTTATGCGATAAAAAATGGCGCCTTACGAGAGCGCCATTTTTCTTTTTATCCGCCTATATAACCAACTGGCTAATCAGACTCCATCACTGCTGGAGCTGGCGTCACCTGACCTGGCTCATTGGCAATCCGCTCGGCCATGGTTGGAATTGAATCAGTACGCAAAATATAAAGCCGCTTCAGTGTAAATGGATTATCACCCGGTTTAACTTTGCCCTGCATCGTCGTCACCGCTAAATGGAAACCTGCATTTTTTGCTGCATCAATGGCGGTTTGATTAAACCCGCCAAAGGGGTATGACAGGAAAATAACATGCGGATTAAATTGCGATAACGCACGGCGTGAATGCTCAAAATCAAAAACAATATTATGATAAGAACGACTCAATAAAATTGGGTTACGCTTATTATCTGTCCGATGTAAAAAATGTGTATGAGATTGAATATCAAATACATCCTGAATCTCTTTCAGCTCAGCAATACTCATAAACTGTAATGAGTCAGGATTCCATTTTTGTGGGTGCCGCTTAATTCGAGATGAAATAATAAACGCCGTGGCTCGGAAACCATTTTCTTTCAAAATGGGGTACGCATAGCGATGGACGGATTTAAGGCCATCATCAAATGTCAGCACCACGACTTTTGCTGGCAGGTTTATCTTATTGTTCAGATAGCCTTCAAGCTGATAAAGCGAAATGGTGTCGTAACCCGTCTGCTTGAGATAGGTCATCTGGTTACTGAATGCCGCATCAGACGTGGTGGTCGAGGTATTTAAGAAACGCTTATTTTCCTCATTTCGCAGCATATGGTGATAAGTCAGAATGGGAATACCGTTGTCGATTTCAGCATCAACACTGCTGACATACCCCAAGCGGTCCCCAATATTGACCTGATACCAAGTATTACCTGACTTATCTTTCAGCTTACCGACAATGGGGTAGCGCAAATTCTCTTCCAGCGTGGCAAATTGCTCGCTGTCGGCATCCGCCGCGAGATAAACCGTAGTAGTACGTTTGATCAGAATATTTTGGTTCGGCAACGGTTTATTCAGATCGCCTAGAATATCATTGGTTTTTCGCGCTTTATTGATATCGCGTAAATCGTTTTTATCAATAAAACCAATACCGTTACCAAATTTAAATTCATAGTATTCTGCCGCAGCAGGCAACACCTGAATAAGTTGATCTTCTTTTATCTCACCGACAGGAATGACCCGTTCGCCGACGAGCGAATATATTTCGCTATCGCGTTCCGCAACCATATATTTCGGGAGGAGTACCGCTTCTTCAGGCAAGAGATCTGCATGGGTTGCCGGCATCATTACCGACATGACAACACCGAGTAGCATCCCAATAGCTATTCTGTTTTTATGCCACATTATCGTTCTACTTATGCGCATTCGGCGCTGGATTGAAAAGGGAGAAAATCTGGTGCGCTAGCATAGCATGAGACGCAGAGAGTTGAGAAAGACGATATTGGACAAAGACATTATTTATTACGATTAAATTCCAGCATTAACAACAATTAACTAACGATTAATTCACGAGCCATGTAAAGCGATTTGCCATGATAGAGAGATGACATCCCGAATCACATACACTAGTAATGTGATTCGGGTAAGTGAACGTAGCCAACACCGCTGTCGCGTTTAGGTACGAAGCCCACGCCCACGTTCAATCAAAAACCAAGCCCATGCATAAAACACTGCAATAAACACCACCAACACACCGATGGTAAACACCAGTGGCACATCGGTAATACCGAGGAACCCATAGCGGAAGCCGCTGATCATATATACGATAGGATTGAGCTTCGACACGGCCAGCCAGAACGGCGGCAAAAGTGACAATGAGTAAAATACCCCGCCCAGATAGGTCAATGGCGTTAACACAAAGGTTGGCACCAAACTAATATCATCGAATGTTTTGGCAAATACCGCATTCAACAAACCACCGAGAGAAAAGACTATTGCGGTCAGCAATAGTGTCAGCGCAATCATTGCCCAAGAGTGGACGTGCAGCGGCACAAAGAACAGCGAGATAATGGTGACCAGAATACCGACACAGATACCGCGCGCTACCCCACCGCCGACATAACCGATAATCACGATATGGGTTGGCACGGGTGCTACCAGCAACTCTTCAATGCTACGCTGGAATTTTGCCCCAAAGAATGACGCCGCGACGTTGGCATATGAGTTCGTGATCACCGCCATCATAATCAGGCCAGGGACGATAAACTGCATGTAGTCAAAGCCCCCCATATCCCCGATTCTGGACCCGATCAGGTTGCCAAAAATAACGAAATAGAGCGACATGGTGATCACTGGCGGCACCAGTGTTTGAATCCAGATACGCGCAAAACGCGTGATCTCTTTGATCCAAATACTCTGTAGAGCTACCCAATACAGGCGGGTCATGCTTTTTCTCCCCCATTGCCATTGACTAAGGTGACAAATAGCTCTTCCAGACGGTTAGCCTTGTTGCGCATACTTTGTACCTGAATTCCTTGTGCGTTCAGTTGGCTAAATAGCCCATTGAGCCCCTGTTCACGCTTTACATCAACTTCTAACGTTGAGGTGTCTGTCAAACGATAACTATAGCCTTCCAGCTTAGGTAGGGGGCTCTTGATCGCCAAATCAAAAATGAAGGTTTCGGATTCGAGTTTACCCAGCAACTCCTTCATCGTGGTATTTTCGACCAACTCCCCGTTCTGGATTATGCCGATATTGCGGCACAGCATTTCAGCTTCTTCCAAATAGTGCGTGGTCAGGATGATAGTGGTTCCCTGTGCATTCAGTTCCTTCAGGAAGCCCCACATCGAACGGCGCAATTCGATATCGACACCAGCGGTAGGCTCATCGAGAATCAGTAGTTTAGGTTCATGCATTAGGGCACGAGCGATCATCAAACGGCGCTTCATCCCACCCGATAAACGAATCGCACGTTCATCACGTTTGCTCCACAAATCCAACTGGCTGAGATATTTTTCAGCACGTTGCAGCGCTTCACGTCGCGTCACACCGTAATATCCTGCTTGTGTGACCACAATCTGCAAGACCGTCTCAAACGGATTAAAGTTAAATTCTTGTGGCACTAACCCAAGCTGACGTTTAGCATTCACGATGTCCTGGTCGATATCGTAACCAAACACATTCACTTTGCCCGATGTTTTGTTCACCAATGAACTGATAATCCCAATGGTGGTAGATTTACCCGCACCATTTGGCCCGAGCAGAGCATAAAAGTCGCCTGCCTCTACGTGCAGATCAATCCCACGCAGTGCCTGAACGCCACCTGCATAGGTTTTGGTCAGTTGCGTTATTTCCAGTGCATATGTCATAAGTAAAAAAGGACCTTATTCAATGGGTATCTCGGGTGCCGCAATACATTCATCACTTGCTTAATCTACCCTCATTGAAGCAAACCATTGAGAGTAAAAGGGATCCAAACAGACACCGAGTCGATGTTACGCAGACAAAATTGCGTCATCAAAGGAACCACAGTTCCGATTTCAAAATTGGAATCATTGCCGTATATTATTCTATCGCAATCCGTTCATTACAGGCTATTTACATTCATGAAAGAAATAGAAAAGCTCATCGCGAACAATCGGACATGGTCAAACACCATCAGTAAAGACGATCCCGGTTTTTTTGAGCACCTGGCAGAAGCCCAGAAACCTCGCTTCCTGTGGATTGGCTGTTCAGACAGTCGCGTCCCTGCGGAGCAGCTTACCGGTTTGAAATCTGGCGAGTTATTTGTTCACCGTAATGTTGCAAACCTGGTTATCCATACCGATCTTAACTGCTTGTCCGTGGTGCAATACGCCATCGACGTTCTACAAGTTGAACACATCATTATTTGTGGTCACCTTGGCTGCGGTGGTGTTGAAGCCGCCATCAAAGGCGAAGAGATGGGGTTGATTGATAACTGGTTACTGCACATCCGTGATCTTTGGTATAAGCACAGTTCACTGCTGGGCGAACTCCCGCAAGAAGAACGTAGCAATGTGTTATGCCAAATTAACGTGGTAGAACAAGTGTACAACTTAGGTCATTCGACGATTGTTCGTTCAGCGTGGAAGCGTGGACAAAAAGCGATGATTCACGGTTGGGTATACGGGATTGAAGACGGCTTACTGCGTGATTTAGAAGTATCTGCCACCAGCTTAGGTAGCCTTGAAATGGTCTATCGCAAAGCCATGGCTGAGTTGTTGCAGCAAAAAACCAAAGAAGACTAATCAGTCTATGGGAGGGTACGGTAAAACGCGCCCTCTCCCATCAATCAATACCGCGCTGAATCAGTTAAAACCGCACACTTTATCTTTAAAAAGGCGTATCAAACTAAAACAGTTTGCGTGCGCCTAAAGTGAGTGGTGCTTATTCGTCTAACATCACCACTTTACCGACATAAGGTAAGTGCCGATAACGCTGGGCGTAATCAATACCATAGCCCACAACAAATTCATCTGGAATCGCAAAACCGACCCACTCAACAGGCACTTGGACTTCGCGACGCTGCGGCTTATCTAACAAGGTGCAGATAGCCAGTGATTTTGGTCCACGCAGTTGCAGAATCTCACGCACTTTACTCAACGTATTACCGGAGTCGATGATGTCTTCAACAATCAGCACGTCTTTACCACGGATATCTTCATCCAGATCTTTTAGGATTTTGACATCGCGAGTCGTACTCATGCCATTGCCATAGCTGGAGGCCGTCATAAAATCGACTTCATGAGAAACATCTATGGCACGACATAAATCAGCCATAAACATAAATGAACCACGAAGCAACCCGACCAGTACCATTTCACTGCCGCTATCGCGATAGTGTTCTGAGATTTGGCGGCCTAATTCGGCAATACGGGTCTTTACTTCCTGTTCGGAAATCATGACTTCTACAATATGTTTCACAGCCAACATACCTATTTGAATTAATTGATTTTATACCCATAACGCACTGATTAAGATTGGCTTATGGATACAGAGTAATGCCCTTAGCTTAACACAAATCAGGGAATACCCTGTAGTGACAGCCAGCGTTTGAGGGCGCAGAGTATAGCAAAAATGCCCTCATAGATGCATTGATAGCAGTGAAACAAAAAGATTAATCCCCGCGAGGAAAAGATCTGAAAAGTGTTGAAGAACTCTGACTACTGACCTTGCCGATGAGTTTTACAAGGTATAATTATTGAATCAATTATAGAAATGACTAACTTGCTAACTAATTTATAAGAAAGGACTGTTTGGATGAACTATCAATCCGCCAATATGCTAGTTTCCTCTGCAAAAATTGCGGTCATCGCGATGTTATGCCTGCTTGTTTCATTTGTTGGCCTCAGCGCCTCCGCCTTTTACTTACTCATTATTGGGTTAGCTTTTAGCGTATGGGTCTCTATCGCTTTACATCATCAAACTGAAAAAGGCTTCGTCAATCTTAATACTGATAAAACACAATGGATAACTTATGTACAAGGTATACCGGTGCGGGAAACTCGCTCATCGTTAAAGAACCCTTGTTTTATCAATGTGGCGCGTTTGTCCTCTTTTTTTACGCGTTTCCTGATCATCAAAATACTCATACAACTGGCATTAATTTATTTAGCGCTACAGCAAACTCTGCATCTGACAACTACATTTAGCCCTGATCTGCTCTTAGCACTGAGAGTTATCGGCGTGGTGGTGGCCTGTATTCTTATCCAGAGACTATGGCTGACAGTGAAGACATTGCTCGCACTGCGACGTTCAGAGTGGGTGTTTGAGGAAGTCCCAAAAGAGGGGTTTAGCTATTATCAGGCTTATATCATCAAGCACGATAAAAAAAGTGGCGAGCAGCGTCTTCAGCCGGCCTTGGCAGAGCTTCTTGCGCTATAACGCAACGGTTCACGTGACAAAAGATGCGTAACTTCCATTCACTCAACGCTGATCCGTAAAAAGTCCCCGGCAACCTTACCGGGGATGAATTCAAGCGCTTACGGTAAAGCCCATCATCATGCCGGTGTCTTCATGCTCCAACAGATGGCAGTGTGCCATATAAGGCATCGCAGCAGGCGCTAAGTGGTTAAAGCGTACTAATATTTCACTGCGCGCGCCTTCAACTCTCACGGTATCTTTCCAGCCACGGCGATGCTCTGCTGGCTGCTGACCATTCTCGGTCAGAATACGGAACTGCGTACCGTGGACATGGAATGGGTGCAGCATCATGTCGCCCTCACCAGAAACCGTCCATTTCTCATATTGGCCTTGTTTGGCATCAAATGCCGCTTCCGTCATCGAAAACGCTTTGCCGTTGATCATATTGGCATGGCTGAAATCAAACGCTGGGGCTGCTTTCATCGCACCATGGTCCATGCCATTCATTTTTCCATGACCCATACCGGCCATATTGCCATGATCCATGCCCGCCATGCCGCCGTGATCCATGCTCATACCTGCCATGGCTTGCATGCCATAGCGGCTCATCAATGCCTGCATTCCCAGCATATCCAACTTAGGATCCATCATCAGTTGGAACCAACGCTCTTGTAAACCGGCCGCATTGGCGAGTGCGGGCACCACAACCAGCGAATCTGGTAATACTTTACTGCCAGCGACCAATGAAGGTTGGATGCGTAATACAGGTAGCGGTTTATCGAATGGCGCTAATGTCATGCCCATCTGTTTTACCGATAACGTCACCAGATCCAAGGCCTTACCATCCGAGGTGTCCACCAGCACTTCAAAACGCTCCCCCATTAAGATGGGTAATTCACGTACCGCGACCGGTTCAGCCAATAAGCCGCCATCACTACCGATGACATACATAGGTCGGCCGTCGCTGAGCGCCAGATTCAGTGAGCGAGCATTACAGCCGTTGAGTAGCCTTAAGCGCACCCAACCACGCGGCGTAATTTGCTGCGGATAACGCGCACCATTGGTTAACATCTCGGAGCCAAACCAGCCAACAGCCGCAGTCATAACGTCCAATCGATAGTCAATCTGACCATCTTTACCGAGCAACTTATCCTGCAAAATAACCGGAAAATCATCTACGCCCCACTGTTTAGGCAGGGGCAATTTCTCGCTTTCTGCGTCATCAATGAGCACTAAGCCGCCTAGCCCCATCGCGACCTGACGACCGGTTTTGCCGTGAGTATGGGGATGGAACCAGCAAGTTGCGGCGGGTTGATCGAGAGTAAAGGCAACTTGACGCGTTGCTCCAGGCTGAATAAGCGCCTGTGGGCCACCATCGACTTCACCGGGGATTTCCAAACCGTGCCAATGCACTGTCGTCGTCTCCGGTAAAGCATTGGTGATATCAATCGTGACGGGCTTACCCCGTTGCAAGCGAATCGCTGGCCCCAATAAATTGCCGTTATAGCCCCAAGTTTGAGTGGCAGCGGAAGGTACCCAAGCCATCGTCCCCGTCTGAATATTTAGCTTAATTTTGCCATTGGTATCCGGTTGGAGCAGTGGTGGGATGGGTAACGGTGAAAAATCTGCGGCCAAAGCCGCGCGGCTCCATAAAGGCAGTGAAGTGGCGGCTCCAAGAGCTGCCGTTAACTTGATAAAATCACGGCGATGCATGGTCGTCTCCATTCTAGAAAATCGATAACGGCTGATGACAAGTCAGTATTTATCGCAGGTGAGTGCCTTAATGGCACAAAACAGTTCTCGCATTCGCGATAAAACGTATTGTGCTCGAGCATAAACCCTCCCCTAACGGGAAGGTCAAGGCGCAATCAATCACACTGTGAATCAATACAACGCATAGTAAAAGTCATCGCGACATCTCCTGACCCCGCCGCCTCATATTGACGGGGAGAATAAAATTTACTCTGAACCATCACAATGTGATAACGTCTGTTAACAATGAACAAGCCCCTATCTCCGCGATGAAAAGAACAACGTTAGTTATGCTGCTGCTTACTCTGTGCGGATATTCATCTGCCAGTTCTGCATTAAGTGAATCTGAAGCAGAAGATCTTGCTGATCTGACTGCGGTATTCGTCTATCTGAAAAATGATTGCGGGTATAACGAACTACCCAATAATGAAATCAAGCGGGCCATCGTCTATTTTGCGCAGCAAAATCGCTGGGACCTGCGTAATTACAATAGTTTCAATATGAAAGCCTTAGGCGAAGAGAGTTACCAAGACCTTCGTGGCATTGCTATTCCTGTACCGAATAAGTGCAAGTCTTTAGCCCGTGACTCGTTAAGTTTATTGGCCTACGCTAACTAGCAATCCCACCTTTATCTTTTCCGCTTGGAATTCCGCCGTGCAACCTCAGGCAGAGTTGGCTATGATGTTGCCCCCCATTTTTCATGGCTGTTACTGCGAAGGAGAAGCCCCGAACATGTCACAGAAAGAACTATGGTATGAGACACTACATGCCAACTTCGGCCAGTACTTTTCAGTTGAAAACGTACTCTACCGCGAAAAAACCGAGCATCAGGATTTAGTGATTTTCGAAAACCCTGTACTGGGCCGAGTGATGGCTTTAGATGGTGTCGTGCAGACCACCGAGCGTGATGAGTTTATCTATCACGAAATGATGACTCACGTTCCGTTGCTGGCCCATGGACACGCAAAAAAGGTACTGATCATCGGTGGTGGTGATGGCGCAATGCTGCGCGAAGTCAGCCGCCATAAAAATATCGAGCAGATCACCATGGTCGAAATTGATGCCGGTGTCGTCTCGTTCTGTCGCCAATACCTGCCAAATCACAGCGCCGGTGCTTACGATGACCCTCGCTTCAAGCTCGTTATTGATGATGGCGTTAACTTCGTTAATCAAACGACTGAAAAATTCGATGTCATCATCTCAGACTGTACCGACCCCATCGGCCCTGGGGAAAGCTTGTTCACCTCAGCTTTTTACGAAGGATGCGCACGTAGCCTGAACGACGGCGGCATTTTTGTGGCACAAAACGGAGTGTGCTTCTTACAACAAGATGAAGCGGTCGACAGCCACAATAAGCTTAGCCACTATTTCAGCGATGTCAGCTTTTATCAGGCAGCAATCCCAACCTATTACGGTGGTATTATGACCTTCGCTTGGGCGAGTCAGAACCCATTATTACGCCAGTTAGATAGCGCTACACTGCAACAGCGTTTTGCCGATGCGGGCCTAACCTGCCGCTACTATAATCCAGACATTCATGTTGGCAGCTTTGCATTACCACAATATCTGTTGGATGCCTTAATCAAGTGAGTCATCGCTGCGACATGTAAAATGCAGCAACGAAAAACAAGAAGGGTATCGTTGTTGATAATCCATAAGGAGCTGAACCAAATTGTCCAAGCTTAAACTACACGGCTTCAATAACCTGACAAAAAGCCTGAGTTTTTGTATTTACGATATTTGTTATGCCGAGACCGCAGACGATCGCGATGGCTATATCGCCTACATTGACGAACAGTACAACGCCAACCGTCTGACCGAGATCTTGAGCGAGACTTGCTCGATCATTGGTGCAAATATATTGAATATCGCGCGTCAGGATTATGATCCGCAAGGTGCCAGTGTCACCATTTTGGTGAGCGAAGAACCGGTTGACCCTCGTGATGTTGATACCTCAGAACACCCTGGCCCACTTCCCAATACGGTTGTCGCTCATTTGGATAAAAGCCATATTTGCGTCCATACCTATCCTGAAAGCCACCCTGAAGCAGGGCTATGTACGTTCCGTGCGGATATCGAAGTCTCTACCTGCGGAGTGATCTCACCGCTAAAAGCGCTAAATTATCTGATCCACCAACTGGAATCCGATATCGTCACCATGGATTATCGAGTGCGAGGATTTACCCGAGATATCAATGGGGTAAAACACTTTATCGATCATAAGATCAACTCGATTCAGAACTTTATGTCAGACGATATGAAAGCGCTGTACCACATGATGGATGTGAATGTTTATCAGGAAAATATTTTCCATACCAAGATGATGCTAAAGGATTTCGATTTGAAGCATTATCTGTTCAATGCCAAGCCAGAAGAGCTAAGTGCACAAGAACGAGAGCGTATTACTCGCCTGTTATACAAAGAAATGCAGGAAATTTACTATGGCCGTAACGTGCCAGAAGTTTGATAACACTTGGGTCAGTTGATATTTAAAATCCCGGTTTAGGCCGGGATTTTTGAGTGGCAACATCAGCCATATCTAAATTTTTATCGTTCTGAGAATTAACTCGCTAATAATTGATCTCTCGCTATTCCCATTATCCTGACTGGCGATGTATAAGAAGAACCTATTTTCCCTCTGAAGTTGCACAAGGACGCTGCCCCACCCATGAACCGCCTCCCTACCCTGTATGGCATTATTGCGATTTTGCTTTGGAGCATGAGTGTTGCCCTTACACGCGGGCTGTCCGAAACGCTTGGGCCGTTTGGCGCAGGCGCGGCTATTTACACTGTCAGTGGAGTTTTAGTGTGGTTGGTGGCGGGCAAACCGACATTGCGCGGGCAACATCCTGCCTATCTGTATGGCTGCGGTGTGCTGTTTGTGGTGTATATGGTGGCGTTCGCGCTGGCTATCGGTATGGCCAATGATCGGCAGCAAACACTAGAGATTGGCTTGATTAACTATTTATGGCCGAGCTTAACGCTGCTATTAGCGGTTCCTATCCTCAAACTGCACGCCCGTTGGTGGCTATGGCTTGGTGCCGCCCTTGCGCTGTTTGGTGTTATCTGGGTAGTCAGCGGTGGCGATGGTCTGAGCATCAAAACTCTCAGCGCCAATGTCAGTAGCAACCCATTGGCTTACAGTTTGGCACTGGTGGGCGCATTGACGTGGGCCGCTTATTCAAATCTGGTTCGTTTATATAGCCGAGGCCCCGGCGCGTTGCCGCTGTTTTTACTCGCCTGCGCCCTGTGTTTATGGCTGATGTTCTTTATGCTGACACCCGGTGAATTGCACTTCACCCAACGGGCGAGTTTTGAACTGCTCCTGATGGGCGCGAATACCGCACTGGCCTACGTGTGTTGGGATATCGCCATGAAAAAAGGCAACGCCACACTGGTCGCTGCCCTCTCTTACTTCACACCTTTGCTATCAATACTGATTGCCAGCTTGTGGCTCAATACGCTCCCGTCACCCGCCTTCTGGCCGGGCGTAGCAATGGTCGTGGTCGGTTCACTGCTTTGCTGGTCTGCCAGCCGTGCCACTAGTTAGTCTGAATAAAATGACGGTAACCCTGTAACACCAGAAGAAAATCTTCTAAGCCGCAAAGGCAAAGGCTTTCTTCATCGTAATAATTCATGCCATCTTCCATCTCGTCACCTTCGAGATCCAGTTGATTGGCGCGCACCATCACTTCTTCACCGTCTAACCACAACGTATATTCATGGCCAGTGAGTTGCCACTGGCGCTCACTGCCTTTCACCTCAGCAGCGGCGGCTTCAATTTGATCCAGCTTGGCTAAGTCACCTTTAATCTCTTCATTGAGCCAGTGCCCAATCACTTCATGCCCCATGGAGAATCTAACGAGCACTTGCCCGGTTAAATCACGCAAGAATTCATAGTCCATAGCACGCCCTCCTGATATCAATGTACCCAAAATCATTGGGGCGCGACGCCTGCCGTCACCTCAACTAAGAAGGGTATTATTAGTTTAAACGTTATTAGCCCCCTCACTTGGCGCAAGCTCGCAAAGCCAAAAAATAGCTAAAAATTTTTAATCAAATGAGGTTTTTAAAATAGAAACGGGAGGCCAATGGCCCCCCGTTTGTTTAGCAGGTGCAGAATATATCGACTTAGACAGCGGTTTGGAAGATCACACCATCGGCTTTTTCAGTATATTGCGTCAACTGATCAAAGTTCAGGTAGCGATAAGTGTCCTCTGCGGTCTTATCAACCTGAGCGATATAAGTTTGGTACTCATCCGGTGTCGGTAGGCGACCCAGCAACGAGGCGATCGCGGCCAATTCAGCCGAGGCCAGATACACATTTGCCCCAGTACCTAAACGGTTCGGGAAGTTACGCGTTGAAGTCGACACCACCGTCGCACCATCTGCCACTCGTGCTTGGTTACCCATACACAGTGAACAGCCTGGGATTTCAATGCGCGCACCACTGTTACCAAAGATGCTGTAATAGCCCTCTTCTGTTAGTTGCGCGGCATCCATTTTGGTCGGCGGTGCAACCCACAAGCGTGTTGGCAATTGGCCCTTGTGTTGGCCCAACAACTTACCCGCCGCACGGAAGTGACCGATGTTCGTCATGCAAGAACCGATAAACACTTCATCGATTTTGCTGTTGGCAACATCAGATAACAGGCGAGCATCATCGGGATCGTTTGGCGCACACAGGATTGGCTGAGTAATATCAGCCAGATCGATTTCGATCACTGCGGCATATTCAGCGTTAGCATCGCCTTCCAGCAGATTCGGGTTCGCTAACCAGCTTTCCATACCATTGATACGGCGCTCCAGTGTGCGGCGATCGCCATAACCTTCAGCAATCATCCACTTGAGCAACACCACGTTAGATTGCAGGTATTCAGTAATCGGCGCTTTATCCAGCTTGATGGTACAACCCGCCGCAGAACGTTCCGCAGACGCATCAGCCAGTTCGAATGCTTGCTCAACTTTCAGTTCTGGCAAACCTTCGATTTCCAGAATTCGGCCAGAGAAGATGTTCTTCTTGCCTTGCTTCTCAACCGTCAGCAGACCTTCCTGAATAGCGTAGTAAGGGATAGCATGCACCAGATCGCGCAGGGTGATACCCGGTTGCATTTTCCCTTTAAAGCGCACCAGCACGGACTCCGGCATATCCAGCGGCATGACGCCAGTGGCGGCGGCAAATGCGACTAAACCAGAACCCGCTGGGAAGGAGATCCCAATAGGGAAACGAGTATGAGAGTCACCACCTGTGCCAACGGTATCCGGTAACAGCATACGGTTCAGCCATGAGTGGATGATGCCATCACCTGGGCGCAGCGAGACACCACCACGGTTCATGATGAAATCAGGCAGTGTGTGATGAGTCGTCACATCAACGGGCTTAGGATAAGCCGCAGTATGGCAGAATGACTGCATCACCAAATCCGCCGAGAACCCTAAACACGCCAAGTCTTTCAACTCGTCACGAGTCATCGGGCCGGTGGTATCTTGCGAACCCACGGAGGTCATTTTAGGTTCGCAGTATTCACCAGGGCGCACGCCAGCCACGCCACAAGCGCGACCCACCATTTTCTGGGCTAATGAGAAACCTTTATCGCTTTTCGCAACAGGCTTCGCCACACGGAATACGTCGCTAGCGGGCAGACCCAGTGATTCACGGGCTTTCGTGGTCAAGCCACGGCCCACGATCAATGGAATACGGCCACCGGCACGCACTTCATCCAGTAATACGTCTGTTTTAAGCTCGAAAGTAGCTAAAATCTCACCGGTATCATGACGACGAACTTCACCCAAATACGGGAAGATATCAATCACATCGCCCATATTGAGCTTAGCAACATCCACTTCGATAGGCAGTGCGCCAGCATCCTCCATGGTATTAAAGAAGATAGGGGCAATCTTGCTGCCCAGCACTACACCACCACCGCGCTTATTCGGCACGTAAGGGATGTCATCCCCCATAAACCACAGCACGGAGTTAGTCGCTGACTTACGGGAAGAACCGGTACCCACTACGTCACCGACGTAAGCCAACGGGAAACCAATCTTGTTCAGTTCTTCGATTTGCTTGATCGGACCCACGCTACCCGGTTTATCCGGATGGATACCTTCGCGGGCGTTCTTCAGCATAGCCAACGCATGCAATGGAATATCAGGGCGTGACCAAGCATCAGGGGCTGGGGACAAGTCATCGGTATTCGTTTCACCGGTGACTTTAAATACGGTAACCGTAATTTTCTCGGCTAATGCTGGGCGAGAAAGATACCATTCGGCATCGGCCCAAGACTGCATGACTTGCTTGGCATGCGGGTTACCCGCTTTGGCTTTTTCTTCCACATCGTAGAAGTTATCGAACATCAGCAGCGTGTGAGATAGCGCTTTGCCCGCAATGGGAGCCAGCTTTTCATTATCTAACGCATCAATCAGCGGATGGATATTATAGCCGCCCTGCATGGTGCCAAGCAGTTCAATTGCTTTCTCAGCGGTAATCAGGGGGGAGTGGGCATCACCTTTGGCAATCGCAGCCAGAAAACCGGCTTTAACGTAAGCGGCTTCATCAACACCCGGTGGTACACGGTTAATCAGTAGATCTAACAGGAAGGCTTCTTCGCCCGCAGGCGGATTCTTTAATGATTCAACCAGCGCGGCCATTTGAGATGCATCTAATGGCTTGGGGACGATACCCTCAGCAGCACGCTCGGCTACGTGCTTACGGTATTCTTCTAGCACGACTCTCTCCTCGCTTTTATTGTCATATATTTTGCCAGGCTATCTGTTGCCACTTGCCATCATTACTGAGGTAGTAGGTGTAAGGTAAGACGCCCAGTTTCGCCCAGCCAGCATATCAGTATTTGAACTCTGTGTTAATTCGTTCACATAAAAGCAACATTAAATTTTTGCTGAATCGTTATGTACAGTTTATTCAACTGAGCTATTGATAACGGCTCTCAGTTAGCCCGTAGCCACCGAGTTTTATCAGCTAAAATGGCTAGCGCATAATAACCATAATTAATGAATGGATACCATCTCTCTCTGAGCGTCTCGTGCTTTCGGTAGGACTTTTGGGGCGATGAATAGCGAATGGAAGATATTTGGTGGTAAATGAAACAGAAACAGCCGATATCGACTGTTTCTGTCATTAATACAGAGAGATGATTAGAACTGGGTATTCAAGCTAACAAAGTATGTGCGTCCCGGTTCATTGTACGTCGCCGCACCTGCTCCAGCGATGCCCGCAACGCTCTGAGCATTACCCGCACGGAACTGGCGTTTATCGAACAAGTTTTCAATGCCGGTGGTTACGCTGACATTTTTGGTCACGGTATAGGTGCCACTAAGGCCAAAGATGGCATATGGGCTGACTTCATTGAGCGCAGTCCCTGTGACTGGCAGCCCTTGATAATCATATTTCTTCGGTTTCTGGCGGCCATACCAAGTCACGGTTGAGAGTAAAGATAAGTCATCCGTTGCCTGCCAACTGACTGAACTGTTCAGCGTAAACTCAGGGGTGATGGATAAGTAATCGCCCGTGGTTTTATTCTTCGATTCCAGCATGTAAGTCAGATTGCTGCTCCATTGGACCGTATCGGTGAATGGCACAGTCAGGTTACCTTCCAGCCCTTCCACTAATGCCTTAGGCACGTTTTCCCACTGGAAAATATCAGAGTTTGCATAAGCACCGGTCCCGCCATTGGCCGTCCCAAGAGAAACCAAACCTGGCTCAATTTTATTGCGATAATCGTTACGGAAGTAAGTGATACCGGCAATAATGCCTTCGTTATTATGGAACTCAAACCCAATCTCTTTGTTCACGCTGGTTTCAGCCGACAGCGAGTCATTCCCCATCAGGTAGCAGCTACCGCCACCGCCATAGCAGCCTTGACCACGGCTATAGAGCAAGTAATTCGGGTTAGTTTGGTACAAGTTAGGGGCTTTATACGAACGTGCAATCCCCATTTTCATGGTGAAGTAATCACCCAATTCTTGCGACACGTTTAACCCAGGGCTCCAGTTACTACCGGCAGTGCTATGGTGATCAAAACGCAGCGCTGGCGTGAGCATGGTGGTCTCGGTCAACTCGATATTATCTTCAACAAACACAGAGGCTATCTGCGCTGAAGTACGAGTATCGCGTCCCGTTCCTGTCAGGCCGCTAACATTGCCGCCTTCGGTCGTGGTTTGAGTATTGGAAGTCGGATCATTCATTTTCTGATCGTTCCACTCAGCACCCACGGTCATCACCTGATTAAAGCCCCATTCGAATGGCACGTTAACTTCACTGTGGGCCCGATAGTTATCCAGTTTGATGGTGCTGAAACCGTTATTCGAGAAGATGCCTTCTGTACCGCCAGCTAAGCCTTCGTTGATGCGCGAGTTACGTGTTTGCGCATACTGAACATAGGAGGTTGAGCTAACGCCGTTATCCCAGAAACCACGGTGTGTCACCGAGAAATTCTCACGGTACATGCGGTTAGTTTCTGCGCCGTATAAACTGCGCACAATGGCGTTACTATTGGTATTTTGTGTATCACCGGTATAAATGTTCCCTTGGCGGCTATAGCCAGCTTCGAACTCCAGTGATTGGCCTTGGGCGAAGTCCCAATGCAATAAGCCATTGATATCTTTATTACGCACGCCTTCACGGCCAGCAGGCAGTGTGCCCACTTGGTTACCTGTCCGAGCGGATTCATGACCGGCGTTGATATCCCAAGCATCCGCATCCGTTTTATTGTATCCGCCGTATAAACGGAAACGCAGCGTATCCGTCAATGGCCCCATCAAGTTGAAGTCAGTACGACGGGTCGCCCCTTCTGCACTGTGCTCCGGCATATTCATGTAGGCATTCCAGCTACCGTGTAGCTCTTTATCCGGTTGCTTAGTGATGATGTTCACCACACCACCGGCGGCACCGTTACCGTAACGAGCGGCTGACGGCCCACGCAGAACTTCGATTTTCTCAACCATATTCGCGGGCACCCAGTTGGTATCACCACGGGTATCACGCTCGCCACGCCAACCATATCGCACGGCATTACGGCTCGTGACAGGGATTCCATCAATCATAATCAGCGTGTTTTCTGGCCCCATGCCACGAATATCAATTTGGCGATTGTTCCCGCGCTGGCCACTGGCGGAGTTACCGGAAAGATTCACCCCCGGCATGGTGCGGATAATTTCGGACAGGTCATTGGCCGGTGGGCGTTTGCGGATATCTTCGGCGGTAATGGTTGAGGCACCCAATGCTTGGCGCACTTGCTGCTGAGCGGTCACGACGAGCGTATCACCCGTTGCCGCTTTATTGCCAGCGTCTGCGGTTTCCTGTGACGGTGTGGTTGCTGTCTCTGCCTGAGCTTGTGTGGTAGTCTGAGCCTGATTTTGTGTGGTAGCTTGAGTTTGCGCCCAGAGCGGTGTTGAAAGGCTAATACTGATCAAACTCGCTAAGGTCGTCAGCGAGCGGCGCGGCCATTTTACGTTCATTAACTTTCCCCGATGCAAAAGCCCACAGCAAATGTCAGCAGAGGAAAATCCCTACCAATCTATTAATGGGGCAACAAAAACGAACAAGATTGATAATTATTTTCATTATCAATTCACGGCGCTAATTGTTACATTTGCAACCAAAGAAAAGGTTTGTTTAAACGGCAAAGCTGTTTGTTGTAAAGTCAATGTTGCCCTAATGTCATACGGGTTCTAAGGTCAATCAGGCTGTCAGGTTAATCGCGCCATAACGTCAATGTCAGTGGAGAGTCATTATGTCGACGGTGAAGAAAACGAAGTTACGCACTGTCTCCCCCTCATCCAAGCCGATTTATCGTGATCAGATTGTGCAACAATCCAATCTGGTCGCCAGCGATTATCAGCTAAGTGGTGCAAAGTCATTACCCACTGACCCGGTATTGTTTGGTGATTTTCAGGTATTACGCCTGAACCCACATCTGATTCTCCATACCGCGAACGTCACTAATCTTTGCGATATCAAGACACAAAATCAGCTCAATCCGGCGCTAAAATTAGCGATTGTGGTCAATGGCAGCGCACATATTTCTTTTGGCGGCAAACAACTGCATTTACAGGAGAAAGGCGATGCTTCGCTGGTTTCATTAACTGAAAGCACGTTGTTTACCCGCCACGGCAAAAATAACAGCCACGAGAGAACGCTCACGCTGACCTTTGATCGTGAATGGCTATACGGGGATTTGATGCCACAAGATGGCCATTGGGATGCACTGTATAACTTCACACAGCAGCATTTAGCGATTCATCTCTGGCGACCTTCAATCCATGCGCAAGCTATCGCCCAGAAAATCGTTAACTCCCCGCCCTTCGCTACCCCACTGGAAAGATTGCAGTGGGAAACACAGTGTATCAGCTTGATTATTGAGGCGTTTAGCTCACTAGAACAATTAGCTCAACAGCAAAATAAAGTTTCACTCCGTGGGTTAAACCGCGTTCAACAGGTACGTGACTGGCTGGAGAGTGGTGAAGCAGATCACTTATCGATGAGTGAATTAGCGCGCTTGGTGAACATGAGCCAAAGCACCTTGCAGCGGCGTTTTCGTGAAAGCTACAACATCACGGTGTTTGAATATCTGCGTCATTGCCGTTTGAAACGTGCAATGCTGGCCTTGCAGAAGGAAGGGATCAGTATCGATCAAGCTGCCGCCATCGCGGGTTATACCAGCCCAGCCAATTTCGCCACCGCCCTGCGGCGAACCTTTCATATCACCCCCAGCCAGTTACGAGCTGGGCACTTTCTTGATTTCTAGGCGCAGGCTGATTAAAAGCGTTAAATAAAAAACGGCCCCGATAAAGGAGCCGTTTCAACGTTGAAAGCAGGAGACAACTGACACTGCCTCAGCAAAAAGAATTTATTTCTTTTTCGCTTTCGGGTTAGGCAAGTCGGTAATGCTACCTTCGTAGATTTCCGCCGCCAGACCAACAGATTCATGCAGTGTTGGGTGAGCATGGATGGTCAGCGCAAGATCTTCCGCATCACAACCCATCTCAATTGCCAGACCGATTTCACCTAACAGCTCGCCGCCGTTAGTCCCGACAATCGCACCACCGATGATACGGTGAGTTTCTTTGTCGAAAATCAGTTTAGTCATACCATCAGCGCAATCTGAAGCGATAGCACGGCCCGATGCCGCCCACGGGAAGGTGGAGGTTTCGTAGCTGATGCCTTTTTCTTTCGCTTCTTTCTCGGTCAAACCAACCCATGCGACTTCTGGTTCAGTGTACGCAATAGATGGGATCACTTTCGGATCGAAGTAATGCTTCAGGCCAGAAATAACTTCAGCGGCAACGTGGCCTTCGTGAACACCTTTGTGTGCCAGCATTGGCTGACCGACGATGTCACCGATAGCAAAGATATGCGGCACGTTAGTACGCAGTTGTTTATCCACGTGGATAAAGCCACGTTCATCGACTTCAACGCCAGCCTGACCTGCATCCAACAGCTTACCGTTAGGTACGCGGCCGATAGCCACCAGAACCGCATCATAACGCTGTGGCTCAGCCGGTGCTTTTTTGCCTTCCATCGTGACGTAGATACCATCTTCTTTGGCTTCTACGGCAGTGACTTTGGTTTCCAGCATCAGGTTGAATTGCTTGCTGATACGTTTAGTGAAGACTTTCACCACGTCTTTATCAGCAGCAGGAATCACTTGATCAGCCATTTCTACGACGTCAATCTTAGAACCCAGCGCGTGGTAAACGGTACCCATTTCCAGACCGATGATACCGCCGCCCATGACCAACAGACGCTCAGGGACGGTTTTCAGTGCCAACGCATCAGTTGAGTCCCAAACACGTGGGTCTTCATGAGGAATGAATGGCAGTTGGATTGGACGTGAGCCCGCAGCGATAATCGCGTTATCAAAGGTGATGGTCGTTGGACCATTTTCGCCTTCAACCACTAAGGTATTCGCACCGGTAAATTTACCAAAACCGTTAACCACTTTGACTTTACGGCCTTTAGCCATACCTGCCAAACCACCGGTTAACTGATTGATAACTTTCTCTTTCCAAACACGTACTTTATCGATGTCAGTTTTAGGCTCGCCAAAAACGATACCGTGTTCAGCCAGTGCTTTGGCTTCTTCGATCACTTTAGCAACGTGTAACAACGCCTTGGATGGGATACAACCCACATTCAGACAAACGCCACCCAGTGTGGAGTAACGCTCAACCAGAATGGTTTCTAAACCTAAATCCGCGCAACGAAAAGCAGCAGAGTACCCTGCTGGACCTGCCCCAAGTACCACGACCTGAGTTTTAATTTCAGTACTCATCATGACCTCTTAATTGTTTGTCCGGCGGGTCTGACGTCATTTCATTAGACTCATAAAGTTCATAACGCCGTTCATTCACCGGGATACTGACACGCGGCAGTTTACAGAATTGTTAATAATCTGAAAAGCTGCATCACGTGACGAGTGTCTCAACAACCTTGTCGACTTATGTAAAAACAAGGCCGGCGCGAAGCCGGCCTTAACGATTACATCACCAGACGGCGAATATCCGCCATAATGGTCGCGATATACGCTGCGAAGCGAGCACCTGCTGCGCCATCGATCACACGGTGGTCGAAGGACAGAGACAGAGGCAGCATCAGACGTGGAGCAAACTCTTTACCATTCCAAACAGGTTTCATGGATGATTTTGACACACCCAAGATAGCCACTTCTGGTGCGTTGACGATTGGCGTAAACGCCGTACCGCCGATACCGCCCAGGCTGGAGATAGTGAAACAGCCGCCTTGCATATCAGATGCAGTCAGTTTGCCATCACGCGCCTTCTTCGAAATGACCGACAGCTCGCGAGACAACTCGACAATACCTTTTTTGTTCACGTCACGGAATACCGGAACAACCAGGCCGTTAGGGGTATCAACCGCCACACCGATGTTGATGTATTTCTTCAGCGTCAGTTTCTGACCATCTTCTGAAATGGAGCTGTTAAAGCGTGGGAACTCTTCCAATGCTTTGGCAGCCGCCTTCATCAGGAACACCAATGGGGTGATCTTCAGATCTTGTTTCTTCTTCTCAGCTTCGATGTTCTGTTGCTTACGGAAGGCTTCAACTTCAGTGATATCCGCTTCGTCGAATTGTGTCACATGTGGGATCATGACCCAGTTACGGCTCAGGTTCGCACCAGAGATTTTCTGGATACGGCCCAATTCGACTTCTTCGATTTCACCAAACTTGCTGAAATCTACTTTCGGCCAAGGCAACATGCCAGGCAAACCACCGCCTGAAACTGCAGGTGCAGACTCAGCACGTTTCACTGCCTCTTTCACGTAAGCCTGAACGTCTTCGCGCAGGATACGGCCTTTACGACCGGTGCCTTTGACTTTCGCCAAATTCACACCGAACTCACGGGCCAAGCGACGGATAACCGGAGTAGCATGCACGTAAGCATCATTCTCGGTAAATTCGCCTTTGCTCTCTGCTTTCGCCGCTGGGGCTGCTGCTGGAGCCGCCGTTGCAGCCGGTGCTGCTGGCGCTGCTGCTTGCGGAGCTGGAGCCGAAGCGGCCGCAGGTGCTGCGCCTTCCACTTCGAACACCATGATCAGGGAACCGGTTTTCACTTTATCGCCGGTGCTGATTTTGATCTCTTTCACGATACCCGCGAAAGGAGCAGGGACTTCCATGGAAGCCTTGTCACCTTCAACAGTGATCAGTGATTGTTCAGCTTCAACTTTATCGCCAACTTTCACCATCACTTCAGTGACTTCAACTTCGTCGTCACCGATGTCTGGCACTTCAACGTTTTTAGCCGCTGATGCCGCTGGCGCAGCAGGTGCTGCTGCCGGTGCTGGTGCAGCCGCTTGCTCTTCAGCTTTAGCAGGTGCCGCAGCGGCACCCGTTGCTTCGAAGATCATCATCAGCTTACCGGTAGCAACTGTGTCACCAACGGCAATTTTGATTTCTTTCACCACACCCGCCTGCGGAGAGGGGACTTCCATAGAAGCTTTGTCGCCTTCAACGGTGATCAGCGATTGTTCCACTTCAACAGTATCGCCAACTTTCACCATAATTTCGGTGACTTCAACTTCATCCGCACCGATGTCCGGTACATTGATTTCGATAGACATTTGTTCTTTACCTCTTATGCCAGACGCGGGTTAACTTTATCAGCGTCGATACCAAACTTAGTAATTGCTTCTGCAACTACGCTGGTGTCGATGTCACCGCGTTTAGCCAATTCACCCAGAGCAGCAACCACAACGTAAGAAGCATCAACTTCAAAGTGGTGACGCAGGTTCTCACGGCTGTCAGAGCGGCCGAAACCATCAGTCCCCAGAACGCGGAACTCGCTAGCAGGAATGAAGTTACGAATTTGTTCAGCGAACAGCTTCATGTAGTCGGTAGAAGCAACGGCTGGTGCGTCATTCATCACCTGAGCCACGTAAGGAACACGTGGTGTTTCTGATGGATGCAGCATGTTCCAACGCTCACAATCCTGACCATCACGGGCCAGTTCAGTGAATGAAGTCACGCTGTAAACGTCAGAACCGACACCGTAGTCGTTAGCCAGAATCTGAGCGGCTTCACGTACGTGACGCAAGATTGCGCCTGAACTCATCAACTGCACTTTGCCTTTGCTACCTGCAACAGTTTCCAGTTTGTAGATACCTTTACGGATACCTTCTTCTGCGCCCTGTGGCATGGCTGGCATGTGGTAGTTTTCGTTCAGCGTCGTCAGGTAGTAATAAACGTTTTCCTGCGCTTCGCCATACATACGTTCCAGACCGTCATGCATGATGACTGCCACTTCGTAAGCATAAGCTGGATCGTAAGAGATACAGTTCGGGATAGTCAGTGACTGAATATGGCTATGACCATCTTCGTGTTGCAGACCTTCGCCGTTCAGTGTGGTACGACCTGAAGTCCCGCCGACTAAGAAGCCACGTGCTTGTTGGTCACCCGCCGCCCAGCACAGATCGCCGATACGTTGGAAACCGAACATGGAGTAGTAGATGTAGAACGGGATCATTGGCAGATCATTGGTGCTGTATGACGTTGCCGCCGCCAGCCATGAAGATGCTGCACCCAGTTCGTTGATCCCTTCTTGCAGGATCTGACCTTTTTCGTCTTCTTTGTAGTAAGCAACCTGCTCACGGTCTTGCGGGGTGTATTGCTGACCATTCGGGCTGTAAATACCAATCTGACGGAACAGACCTTCCATACCGAAAGTACGCGCTTCATCGGCGATGATTGGCACGATACGATCTTTGATAGATTTGTTCTTCAGCATCACGTTCAGTGCACGCACGAAAGCGATAGTGGTAGAGATTTCTTTATTCTGCTCTTCCAGCAAGGAACTGAAATCTGACAAAGCAGGGATTTCCAGTTTCTCGGTGAACTTAGGCATACGGGTTGGCAGGTAGCCTTCCAGCGCCTGACGGCGTTCATGCAGATATTTGTACTCTTCTGACGCTTTATCGAAAGTAATGTATGGCAGTTTTTCGATATCAGCATCAGCAACAGGCACATTAAAACGATCGCGGAAGTGGTGAACCCCTTCCATGTTCATTTTCTTGACCTGATGGGCAATGTTTTTACCTTCCGCCGTTTCACCCATGCCGTAACCTTTAATGGTGTGGGCTAGGATAACGGTTGGTTTGCCAGTCGTATCTTGTGCTTTTTTCAGTGCGGCAAAGACTTTCTTCGGATCATGACCACCACGGTTCAGAGACCAGATCTCTTCGTCGCTCATGTCTTTCACTAATGCAGCAGTTTCTGGGAAACGACCAAAGAAGTGTTCGCGCACATAGGCGCCATCTTTGGATTTGAAGGTCTGGTAGTCACCATCCAGCGTTTCGTTCATCAGTTGGATCAGTTTACCGCTGGTATCTTTACGCAGCAGTTCATCCCAACGACCACCCCAAATCACTTTCAGAACCTGCCAGCCAGCACCGCTGAAGATGCCTTCCAGCTCATTAATGATTTTGCCGTTACCGGTCACTGGGCCATCAAGACGCTGCAAGTTACAGTTGATAACAAAGACCAAGTTATCCAGTTTTTCACGGGTCGCGATGGTGATCGCACCTTTAGATTCTGGCTCATCCATCTCGCCGTCGCCCAAGAAGGCGTACACGGTCTGTGCTGAAGTGTCTTTCAGACCACGGTGAGATAGGTATTTCAAGAACTTGGCTTGATAGATAGCGCTGATCGGGCCAAGGCCCATTGATACCGTTGGGAACTGCCAGAATTCAGGCATCAGTTTCGGGTGCGGGTAAGAAGACAGACCTTTACCGTGAACTTCCTGACGGAAGTTGTTCATCTGATCTTCAGTCAAGCGGCCTTCAAGGAAAGCACGTGCGTAAACGCCCGGAGAGATGTGACCTTGGAAGTAAACCAAATCACCGCCGTCTTTTTGAGTACGCGCACGGAAGAAGTGGTTGAAGCAAACTTCGTAGAAGGTAGCGGAAGACTGGAAGGATGCCATGTGGCCGCCCAAATCCAGATCTTTCTTCGACGCACGCAATACGGTCATCACGGCGTTCCAACGGATAGCGGAACGAATGTTACGCTCCAGTTCCAGGTTGCCCGGGTAAGCCGGTTCTTCTTCTACTGGAATTGTGTTGATGTAATCACGGCTGGCTGAACCAGCAGCAACACTCACACCACCTTTACGGGCTTCGCCCAAGACCTGATCAATCAGATACTGAGCACGCTCAACACCCTCTTCACGGATAACCGATTCAATCGCCTGTAGCCAGTCGCGCGTTTCGATCGGATCCACGTCATTGTTTAAACGTTCTGACATGGTGGTATTCCTTATCTGTTTCTAATGGTTTATTTGGAGCCTATCTTCCTGTGCTTTAACCCCAGGCTAAAGCACGTGCCCTGGTGAAAACACCGGAAGATAGGCCCATCAGTTTAGTTGCCGCTAATGCCCCTCAAATGAGAGGCATCACCCAAATGAATTGGCATTGCAGCGAATAACCCTGCAATTTCAAATACAAAGGGTATAAAACGAGTTATTGAGGTTTTGCAGAGGCGCAACCCGAATGATTCGTTTCTAATCCTTGCGCTGTTGGAGCCGACGCAAAGATCGCTCACGGCGACTGTGCTCCCGACTGAGGTCCAACAGGATCTCCTCAATAAACGCCAAGTGACGGTGTGAAGCTTCGCGGGCTTTCTCTGGCTCGCGTGCCACAATCGCCTCAAAAATCCCGGCGCGGTGACTGCTCACCGTTGCCAGCATTTCGCGGCGCGAGTAAAGCAATTCAAAGTTTTGTTTAACGTTTTGTTCCAGCATTGGCCCCATACAACGCAGCAAATGCAGTAAAACCACATTGTGCGCCGCCTCTGTGACAGCCACTTGATACTGCATTACAGCATCAGCCTCTGCATCCAAATCGCCACTATCTTGAGCTTGCTGAATAACAGTATGGCACTCACGGATGCGCTGAAGATCTTCATCTGTGCCACGCAGGGCCGCATAATAAGCAGCAACACCTTCGAGAGCATGACGGGTTTCTAACAGATCGAATTGTGATTCGGGATGGTCGGCCAGCATTTCAGCCAGCGGATCGCTAAAACTTTGCCACAGATTGACTTGCACGAACGTACCACCACCCTGACGACGCAGCAGCAGGCCTTTCGCTTCTAGACGCTGGATTGCTTCTCGCAAAGAAGGTCGGGAAACATCAAATTGCTTCGCCAACTCACGCTCGGGCGGTAACTTCTCGCCTGGGCGTAGCGTCCCTTCCAAAATCAGGTACTCGAGCTGTTGCTCGATAACATCTGATAATTTGGGTTGACGGATTTTGTTGTAGGCCATATGTGCTGTAAGCCGTATTGAGTGAATCGTCTCTGCGAATAGCGCGGAGTCAATTGGTAATACCAATTTCTAAAACGTGACGATAAAGTAACAAAGTATTCACTACCTGTCCATACGGACCTTGACCAAAATCATGAAACCCAGCACATTTTAACAACTTCACTGATAAAGCGATGCAAAGTGATAACGTACCGGTGGTAATACCATTACCTGACATAAAAGAGTTTTAACTTTTATGAAACGGAGATTTACGCAAGCTGAAGCGTTATAGTCATTTTATTTGTGAATTTAAATGCAATATTAATGAATGATTAAACAATCAAAACCAAGAATAATCTGCATCCTCATATTTTCTGACTGAGTACTGGTTAGACCATACTAGAAATGGCCTACTGGCGTTCTTTTATACAGAAACCGCGTATTACGACTCTTTCCCAAAACAAGAGCTTGATCATGCATCCACATTTTTCTTCTCATTTTGACCAAATAATCGCCGGTTAAAATAAAAAGCAGATGCAATAATTCTTGCCTACCACTATTCTCTGTTAAACGGTAGCCAGATGAGAGAAATCATATACAGAGCAACCGTAAACAAAACAATACAGATAACGTAATCAAAACCTTACGCATAGCAAAAGGCACCTATTTATACCCAAAAATTTCAATTGACTGCTAACACGGCAGCAACTTGAAAGGTGACGGGATTGCCAGCTAGAAGTCACAACGACAGAGGATGCAACAATGAGTGTTCAACAAGAAGGTGCGGAGCTAAAGCGGGGGCTTAAAAACCGCCACATTCAGCTAATTGCCTTAGGTGGCGCGATTGGTACTGGGTTATTTCTCGGTATCGCGCAAACCATTAAAATGGCAGGCCCTTCCGTTTTACTGGGGTATGCAATCGGTGGTTTTATCGCATTTTTGATTATGCGCCAGTTGGGTGAAATGGTCGTTGAGGAGCCGGTAGCCGGTTCTTTCAGCCACTTTGCGTATAAGTATTGGGGTAACTTTGCTGGTTTCGCTTCCGGCTGGAACTACTGGGTCCTGTACGTGTTAGTGGCGATGGCCGAACTGACGGCGGTGGGTATCTATATACAATATTGGTGGCCTGAGATCCCAACATGGGTTTCTGCCGCTGTTTTCTTCCTCGCCATTAATGCTATCAATCTGGCAAACGTGAAAGTCTATGGTGAGATGGAGTTCTGGTTTGCCATTATCAAAGTGGTTGCGATTATCGCGATGATTTTGTTTGGTGGATGGTTATTACTGAGTGGACAAGGCGGCCCAGAAGCGACCGTGACTAACTTGTGGGCGCAAGGTGGTTTCTTCCCCAATGGCATCATGGGTCTGGTGATGGCAATGGCCGTTATCATGTTCTCCTTCGGTGGCCTTGAATTAGTAGGTATTACCGCAGCAGAAGCCGAGAATCCAGCCAAGAGCATCCCTAAAGCCACTAATCAAGTTATCTACCGTATTCTACTGTTTTATATTGGTTCTCTGGCAGTCTTGCTGTCACTCTACCCGTGGGGAAAAGTGGTCGAAGGCGGCAGTCCGTTTGTGCTAATTTTCCATGCATTGAACAGTAATGCCGTCGCTACTGTCTTGAATATCGTGGTACTGACGGCGGCATTGTCGGTCTATAACAGCTGCGTTTACTGCAACAGCCGCATGTTATTTGGCTTGGCAAAACAAGGTAATGGCCCGAAATTCTTGTTAAAAGTCGATGGTCGCGGTGTTCCAGTGATTGCCATTGCCGTCTCTGCATTTGCTACCGCATTTTGCGTACTGATCAACTATCTGATTCCAGGCCGTGCTTTTGAATTATTGATGGCATTGGTGGTTTCCGCACTGGTGATCAACTGGGCGATGATTAGCCTGGCACACCTTAAATTCCGTGCAGCCAAAAACCGTCAGGGTGTTATTCCTCAGTTCAAAGCATTCTGGTATCCGTTTAGCAACTACCTGTGCTTAATCTTCCTGACGGGGATTCTGGTCATCATGTATCTGACACCGGGTATCCAGATTTCAGTGCTATTGATTCCGGCGTGGATACTGTTGCTCGCGGTGAGCTATATCTTGAAGAACCGTGGTCAGCGGGTAAAATCTTAATACCAGTCTCGTTGAATAGCAGAAAGCCACCTGTTATCGTCAGATATCTGACGATAACAGCTCAAACAGGCCAGCCTTCAGTGCTGGCCTGTTTTTTTGCAACCAACTGAAACTATTTATAATGATAAGATCAATTCGTAATACGGGTGGGCACATAGCGGGTAGATCCTAACTCACTAAACGAGAAAGGCCTGTATGACTGAACTGCAATGAAATCACATGGGTCAGAGCAAGTTATCTAACCCGTGTAATAATTCAAAATATTAGACCAAAGCGCCGTAAATCGTCAGTAATGCCACGACAACAATTATCGTCAGCGTTACTTTTCGTGCTAATGAGACGGCAGACCTTGGTGTCTGTACTGGGTCTAAATGAGGCTCCCGAGCCAAAGAATACTGAGCAAGCTTTGTGAGTACTTGGTATTGCTGAGAATGGAAATCCCCCAGTGAAGCGAACCAAGCGGGTAATGCTCTTTCACCGTGCCCTAATAATGCATAGGCAACCCCCACTAAGCGTACAGGTATCCAATCTAGCCAATGAAGGATGCGGTCAATGCCTGATTGAGAGCGTTGTAAAGGTGTGTGATGTCGTGCTAGCCAAGTTTGATAGCCTCGTAGCATCGCATAACCAGCTAACGCCACAGGGCCGTTGCTCACGCAGACAACAAACCAGAAAATGGGGGCTAAGTAATAGCGAAAATTTATCCACAAAAGTGCATTTTGTAGCGATTGCAGCCTCGCTTTCTCGCCACTATCCATCGGTAGACCATGAATTAGTGCCAGCTCTTCCGCCATTTTATCGGTGGCATGCGCATCGCCTTGACGTGCAGCCTTTAGGTAAGCGCGATAATGTTTACGAATGCCCCCCGCACCAATGCATAACAGGCAAATCAGAATCCAGAGTAGCAACTGCGGCAGACCAAATAAGATATTCTGTACTAACTGTAATACCAGCCATACCAACGCCATCCATATCACAGCCAACAGTAGAGTTTGCACTAACGAAAAGTGGCGCAAACGCGCAAATACCACTTCAAGACGATGGTCCAGTTGCCAATGTTCGCCTAGCTTAAATAAGCGTTCCCATGCTAGCACCAGTAATAACGTGAACAGTGTCATTAGCTCTTATTCTCCCTTTGCATTTAACCGCCCCGAAGCAGGGCATATGCCTCACGGCATCTATAGGCAACAATATCAAGATAAGGCAGTAAACAAATGTGTGCTAGGTAATCAGCCCTCACCAAAGAGGCACCAGCCTCACTCTGATGGTGATAAGGTCACTAAACACTGCTGATACATGGCCCAATCAAACGCAGGACCAGGATCTGTTTTACGCCCTGGCGCAATATCACTATGCCCAGTCACCCGATCAGCTGTAATCGGATAATGAGCAAAAAGCAGTGCACTTATCTTATTTAGGCTGTGATATTGTGCGGGCGTAAACGGTAACACATCCGTCCCTTCTAGCTCGATCCCAATCGAAAAATCGTTACACCGCTCACGCCCAGCAAAGATTGATACCCCAGCATGCCAAGCACGTTTATCAAACGGAACATATTGAATAATCTCACCATCACGGCGAATCAGACAATGAGCTGAAACTCTTAAATGAACAATATCAGCGAAGTAAGGGTGTTCATCCGCATTCAGTTTGCCCGTAAACAACTGGTCAATATATGGACCACCAAATTCGCCGGGAGGCAAACTGATATTGTGAATCACCAGTAGCGAGGGCGCTTCATCTTCAGGCCGCAGATCAAAGTGGGGAGAGGGAACTCGTTTCACTCCTGAGATCCAGCCATCTTCTAACTGCCAGCCTTTTTCTAACGGCCCGCCATTTTTTAACTGCATAGTCTACTTAAGCTCCCCTAAACGTACACTTTACCGGCTCTTTTATGGCACTTCTGCGAGCAACAGAGTAGCATGTTTGGACCACTATCCATCCGCCATTTCGGAGTTTTCTATGCCGACCCGCAGCTATAACGCTGACAGCCGCCGTGCCGAGCTATTGGAACGAATTCAATACGATATCCCTTCAACTGTTGCTCATGCTTTGAGTGAGGATCTCGGTGGTGAGGTTAACGCAGACCGTGACCTCACTGCGCAATTACTCCCCGCAGAGAAACAAGCTAACGCTACGATTATCACACGTGAAGCGGGTGTTTTCTGCGGTCAACGCTGGTTGAATGAAGTGTTCATTCAACTTGGTGCTCAAGTATCAGTAGAATGGCTCGTTAATGATGGCGACAAGTTGGTGCCGAACCAAGCACTCTGCCACCTCACTGGCCCTGCCCGTATTCTGCTTACCGGTGAACGTACTGCTCTCAACTTCCTGCAAACGTTATCCGGTGTCGCGACTGAAGTGAGCCGTTATATGGCGGTACTTTCGGGGCTGAATACGCAACTACTTGATACCCGTAAAACCTTGCCGGGCCTACGTACAGCCTTGAAGTACGCGGTACTTTGTGGCGGTGGCAACAATCACCGACTTGGTTTGTCTGATGCTTTTCTTATCAAAGAAAATCATATTATTGCCGCCGGTTCTATCAAAGAAGCTGTTGCCAAAGCGTTTTGGATACACGCCGATGTCCCTGTCGAGGTTGAAGTGGAATCCCTTGATGAATTGCAACAAGCACTCAACGCTAGTGCAGACATCATTATGTTGGATAACTTCACCATCCCAATGATGCGTGATGCCGTCAGAATGCGTGATGAGCTCGCTAAAACGCAGGAAAGTGCCCAACTGGAAGTCTCAGGTAATGTGACGTTAGAGACACTTCGCAGCTATGCCGAAACAGGTATCGACTTCATTTCAGTCGGCGCATTAACCAAGCACGTTACGGCCCTAGACCTTTCTATGCGATTTAAATAACTCTACCAAATGACCTTCGGCGGTGAGTAATAAAAAACAGGCAAGAGTTCTGTTTTGCGAACACCGCCGAAGTTATCTGTGATTTCTTTGCAACAACCTAACTATCCGACAGTACACTTCGCAAATCAGTGTTATGCCCCTTTTTCCTCGCATTAAAAAACTGCACTCTTGCCTCGTTTTTTCAAACACAGGGAGAGTGATAAATGGCAAACCAGCGTGGTTTCACGTTAATTGAATTGATGGTGGCGATTGCGATAATCGCCGTTCTTAGTGGCATCGGCATCCCGTCATATCAACGTTACATCCAAAAAGCCGCGCTCACGGACATGTTACAGAGCGTCGTCCCCTATAAAATGGCGGTAGAACTTTGCGCACTGGAACACGCCAAACTTGATGACTGTAACGCGGGCAATAACGGAATACCTAAAGGACAATCATCGCGCTATGTGAGCGCAGCGACCATAAATAAAGGCGTCATTACACTTATTGGCCAACAAACACTCGCTAAATTAACACTGGTGATGTCCCCCACCATGAATAATAGTGCGAACATCATCTGGACTCGCGCATGTACGGCAGCAGAAGACAGCCTAACAGAGAGCTGTAAAGCCGTATTCCGTTTCAATGATAAGGCTAAATCTAATGACTGAGCCCATGACATCATCATTCGAGATGATAAGTGACGAATTACATGCTGTCTGTCGCAGCCATCGGGCGATCGCTTTAAGTCTTGATGGTAAGAGCCTATCTATCGCTGTATGTGGTCCAGTGAGTAATAAGCTATTAACAGCACTGCGTTTCACTTGTGGCCGTAAAATCATAGTGGAGTCTTGGCCAGAGGCAAAAATTGAACAATCTTTAAATCTAGTGATATCGAAAGAAAAACAACGGAGTAGCGGCACAAGATCCACAGTGCAAGGTCAAGCAATACCCCAACAAAATGAGGTGCAACAACGATCGACCTCACTTCCCCAAGCTCAACAAAGTTTGGATGAAACCTTACTGGATAATGAAGGTGATGCGCCAGTTATCCAATTTATCAACCAAACCCTCTGGCTAGCGATTCAAAAACGTGCATCGGATATTCATTTTGAGCCTTATCAGCATCATTACCGTATTCGTTTAAGAATTGATGGCGTGCTACACGAATCGCCGCCCCCCACAACTGAGTTAGCCAGCCGGATCAGTAGCCGCTTGAAAGTGATGTCAAAATTGAATATTGCAGAAAAACGGTTACCACAAGATGGTCAGTTAAATGTACAGCTAAACGGGACTCGCTACTCAATGAGAATTGCGATCCTCCCAGTACAATACGGTGAAAAACTGGTACTGCGAATCCTTAATATGCAGCAACAACCCACATTGGATAAACTCGGCCTGCCTAAAATTGCCGTCCAACAACTAACGCATGCACTCTCTGCTCCGCAAGGTTTGATACTGGTCACGGGGCCAACAGGAAGCGGTAAAACGGTGACACTTTATTGCAGCTTAAGCCACCTTAATCAGCCACAACGAAACATCTGTAGTGTTGAAGACCCAACCGAAATTCAGGTTGATGGCATAAATCAAACCCAAACCAACAGTAAGATTGGGCTGGATTTCTCCACTGTCTTACGCGCGATGCTACGCCAAGATCCCGATGTGGTTATGCTCGGTGAGATTCGTGATAATGAAACGGCTGAAATTGCCGTTAAGGCCGCGCTAACTGGGCATCTGGTCCTTTCAACGCTACATACCAACTCAACGACTGAGACACTGATACGCCTCACTCAAATGGGGGTTGAACGCCACCTTATCGCCTCAAGCCTGACATTAGTTATTGCCCAACGACTCATTCGAAAACTCTGTTTACATTGTCGGCGCGCATCTCCTCACCTTTATCAACCTCCAGCAGCAATAAGGGCAACCCCATTGCAGCATTATCAAGCCCTAGGCTGTGAGCACTGCTGTGCAGGTTATTATGGCCGAACGGGCGTGTATGAAATGCTCAGTATTACCCCGAAAGTTCAGCAAGCGTTGCTCACTAATGCCACCCCATCAGAACTGGCCCAAATTGCACGAGAGCAGGGTCAAATAACATTACTCACCGCGGGGCTGGCATTGGTTGAAAGCGGCATCACCACACTTGAGGAAATTAATCGTGTCGTCGGGCTCTTAGCTGAAACAAAAACTGAGGCAGCGTCGTGAGCCATCAACGCTTGTTTTATTGGAAAGCGATTGGTGCTTCTGGGCAGTTGCAAACAGGCACATTACTGGCGACAGATAAAAATATTGTCTATGAACATATGTTCGGCCGTGGCTTACACCTACTGACCATTAAGCGCGGTAAACGGTTATCAAACCGCTATTGGCGTGGTGAACGCCTAATAACGATTACTCGGCAGTTAGCCACGTTGTTGCAAGCAGGATTGCCTTTGGTCAATAGCTTGAAGCTCTTAGCAAAAGAGATGGATGCCCTGCCTTGGCGATGTTTATTACATGAAATCAGCCAACAAGTTTCACAAGGGCAATCATTATCCGAAGCAATGGCACATTACCCTCACATTTTCCCAAAGTTATTTCCTCCGGTGATTGCAATGGGAGAATTAACAGGGAATCTCGAGCAATGTTGCATTCAATTGGTTGAACATCAGGAACGACAACAAAAACTCCATAAAAAAGTGGTCAAGGCACTCAAGTATCCAGCGTTTGTCTGCATCATCGCCTCACTTGTCAGTACACTGATGCTGGTCATGGTGTTACCTGAGTTTGAGCATATATATCAATCATTTAATACCCCCTTACCCACATTGACTGCTTCACTTCTCTTGTTGTCTGGATTGCTGACGAATTACGGGCCCGTTATCGCCTTATTATGCCTGTCACTCCTCACCGGCTATTGTTATCTACGTCAGCACAAGGCCCACTGGCGGGCATATGAGCAACAGCTTTTATTGCGTATACCCTTAATCTCGGCATTAATTCGTGGAAGTTGCCTTAGCCAAATCTTCCAAACATTGGCTATCACCCAACATGCTGGATTACCACTGACAGCGGGTTTAGATGCAGCGTTGCTTTCCGTCAGTAATGATAGTTATCGGCAAGCGTTGCTGCATATCCAAAAACAAATAAATCAGGGCATGCCTTTGTATGCAGCCCTCACCCAGCATCATTTATTTCCCCCACTCTGCCAACAGCTAGTGCGAGTGGGTGAAGAGTCTGGTGCTCTGGACATACTGTTGAACAAGTTGGCGGATTGGCATCAACAACAAACACATGATTTGGCTGATAACCTGACTCAAATGTTAGAGCCACTTTTGATGTTGATTATTGGCGGTATTGTGGGGGTATTAGTAATAGCGATGTATTTACCGATATTCCAGTTGGGGGATGTTATTGGTTAGAGGGGCAACTAGTCAGGAGTTCACTCGCGCGGAGCGACGAGCGACGAGCAACGAGCAACGAGCAACGAGCAACGAGCAACGAGCAACGAGCAACGAGCAACGAAATGATAAAGGGCGCTTAGTACAATACGCCCTTTATATATCAATGAATTAATTTAGAAATTCATTGGCTACGGTATCCAGAAAAACTATCCCTGGAAACTGAACATTAGCCGTGTGTATTAATTACTACCAAATACACGGTTCTCTTGTTCCGCGACTCGGATAAACGTAGTGCGTTTGGTCAGTTCTTTCAAATGTGAAGCACCGACATAGGTGCATGCTGAACGCAGGCCACCCATGATGTCACGAACGGTATTATCAACAGAGCCACGTAATGGCAATTTCACCGTTTTGCCCTCTGCGGCGCGATACTCAGCAACACCGCCAACATGGCGCTTCATGGCTGATTCAGAACTCATACCGTAGAACAGCATAAATTTCTCGCCATTCTCTTCAACGACACGCCCTTCACACTCATCATGTCCAGCCAACATGCCGCCCAGCATAACGAAATCTGCACCGCCGCCGAATGCTTTAGCCACATCACCAGGTACTGAACAGCCGCCATCACTCACAATCTGCCCGCCCAGCCCATGAGCAGCATCAGCACACTCGATAACTGCGGACAATTGTGGATAACCAACCCCAGTTTTTACTCGTGTGGTACAAACTGAACCTGGCCCAATGCCCACTTTAACAATGTCAGCACCAGAAAGAATAAGCTCTTCAACCATCTCGCCCGTCACCACATTACCTGCACAGATCACTTTATCCGGACATGCTTCACGTGCTTTTTGCAGGAAAGAGACAAAATGTTCTGAATAGCCATTAGCCACATCGATACAAATGAATTTTAAGGCTGGTGATAACGCCAAAATTTGTTTCATTTTGTCGAAATCTGCGGAAGAAGTCCCTGTTGAAACCATAACGTGACGTAGTACAGACTCAGGAACGCGTTTTACAAACTCGCCCCACTGCTCAACAGTGTAGTGCTTATGAACGGCGGTAAGAACATCGAATGATGCCAAGACTTCAGCCATGCGGAAGGTGCCAACGGTATCCATGTTCGCGGCGATGATAGGTACACCAGACCACTTCCAACCTGAATGTTTGAAGGTAAACTGACGTTCTAGTTCTACTTCAGAGCGACTTTTCAGTGTTGAACGTTTAGGGCGGATTAACACATCTTTGAAACCTAACTTCAAACCTTCTTCAATACGCATGGCTTATTATTCCTGGTTAGTGGCGATAGATCGCAAAATTGATCGGGCGTAAATCACGCCATCCCAGTGAAGCTATCATACGCATGAATAATTCTTCGGCAAGACTGCGAATTCACCTTTATTTGCGCTACAATCCCACAAATTACCTGAAGAGTCGTGGTGACACTTCTCACAAGTCACCAGCTTCACGTTTTTCATTATCTAGTTTAAACAGAACTCACTCCTTACTATTCATTCCTGCCTGCTTTCAGATACAATTCGGCCTCTCACTAACAGCATGCAAGGCTTGGCAATGACCTATATTGTGGCCCTCACTGGCGGAATTGGCAGCGGTAAAAGTACCGTAGCAAATGCGTTCGCTCATTTTGGTGTGCCGCTTGTGGATGCGGATATCATTGCCCGCCAAGTCGTTGAACCCGGAATGCCAGCGTTAAACGCTATCGCTTCCCGTTATGGAGAAACGATTGTGCAAACTGATGGCACATTGAACCGTGCCACATTACGAGAGAAAATTTTCAGTGAGCCGCATGAAAAAGCGTGGTTAAATTCATTGCTGCATCCACTTATTCAACAAGAAACTCAGCGCCAACTAGCCAATATTGTTCAACCCTATGTGCTTTGGGTCATCCCTCTGCTAGTTGAAAACGGTTTACAACACCGCGCAAATCGTGTGTTAGTGGTGGATGTCGCGCCAGAGATACAGCTTGCGCGCACAATGGCGAGAGATGGTATTACCCGCCAACAGGCCGAACATATTTTAGCATCACAGGTTTCTCGCCAGCAGCGGCTAGCCTGTGCTGATGATATTATTGACAATAGCGGCGATCCGTTAACTATCGCCCCGCAGGTTGCTTCATTACACCAACAGTATTTAAAATTAGCAGCCGCGGCCCAACAGGATCTACATCAATGAGTGACCTCACCTCAGCAATACTTTTTGAACATCCGCTCAATGAAAAAATGCGTACTTGGTTGAGAATGGAGTTTTTACTGCAGCAATTAGAAAGCCAAAACTCATTAGATAATATCGCCAGCGCATTAACTTTTTTCCGTACGGCCTCTGATTTAATTGATGTCCTAGAACGCGGTGAAGTGCGGACTGATTTGCTCAAAGAGCTTGAGCGCCAACAGCAAAAATTGCAGCAATGGGCTGATATGCCCGGCGTTGATATGTCGCTAGTCGACACCTTGCGCAGCCAACTAAAAAACCGTGCATCTGTATTAAAGGCTGCACCACGTATTGGGCAAGCATTGAAAGAAGACCGTTTAATCAGTGTCATTCGCCAGCGACTGAGTATTCCTGGTGGATGTTGTAGTTTTGATTTACCCACTTTGCATACTTGGTTGCACCAGCCGCAAGAACAACGTAACCAGCATATTGGTAAATTGATGGCGAGTTTAGCGCCATTGAATCAATCGCTAACCCTCATTTTAGATTTAATACGTCAATCTGGCCCTTTGCGTCCACAAATTAGTTTGAATGGTTTTTTTCAAGATAACGCCGAAGGCGCAGACCTACTCAGATTACGCTTGCCGCTGGAACCACAACTCTACCCGCAGATATCAGGGCATAAGACTCGATACGCTATTCGCTTCTTACCACTAGACAGTGAAAATGGTACTGTGCCAGCTCGGTTATCGTTTGAATTAGCTTGTTGTTGATTGAGTTATCATTATACCTAATCGATTTTTAGTCGCGGATGAGCGATGAGTGACTTCTGTCACCGACAAGATGATAGGTATAAATAGATTTTAGGAGAAGAAATGGAACCCGAAGTGATTGAGGTTAATTGCCCAACGTGTGGAAAGATCGTCGTTTGGGGTGAAGAAAGCCCATATCGCCCTTTTTGTTGTAAGCGTTGCCAGCTAATTGACTTAGGTGAATGGGCGGACGAAGAAAAACGAATCCCCAGCAGTGGTGATTTGTCTGACAGTGATGAATGGAGCGAGGAAGAACCTCCTAGGCACTGATGCTCACACTATAAAATGGAGCAAACTGTATTTTTGCTCCATTTCAGCGTTCATCCGGCTAGGCTGTCAGTAATTTGATGATAGGGGCATTGGCAGGCGGGAACTCTTCAACCAACAATTCGGATTGCTTCACCCAGCGCATCGGTTGCCCTTCACGACCAAAAGGCTCGCCATCCCATCCCTCGACCATATAGAAAGTTAAAGTCACGATACGATCAGTAAAAATGTGTTCTAACACATCGAGTAAAGTCGTCTTTCGCACCACAATGCCGGTTTCTTCTAACAGTTCACGTTTTAACGCCATTTCTGGAGTTTCACCCTGCTCAATCTTTCCTCCGGGGAACTCCCAAAAACCGGCCATATGGGAGTCAGCCGCACGTTGAGTAATGAATATCTCTTGTTGGGCATTGCGAATAATCCCTACCGCAATTTGTAAATGTTTCAAGTCTCCTACCTCCTAATCAGAGCCTGAGCATGGTGCTGGTATCAACATTGGCTCATGTGGCTCCCTGCTAACTTATCCTAAGAAAGATCGACCAAAAAAAGCCAAAATAAAGGGCGGTGTTTAGCCGCCCTTAGTGGTCAGTGTGAGTTATGACCTAAATATTACTGTAGGCTACCATGACACTGTTTGTATTTTTTGCCTGAACCACATGGGCACGGATCATTACGGCCCACTTTACGTTCAAGATTAGCAGCAACATTGATTTCATCTTGCGACATCAAGGCGCTGTTATCTGACTGATGGCTCAGTTGTTGCTGTTTCGCCAAACGCTCAGCTTCTTCGCGGCGTTGTACTTCCAGCGCTTCTACCTCTTCTGGCATCCGCACCTGTACTTTGCTCAATACGCTAATCACTTCATATTTCAGTGATTCCAACATGGAGGCAAACATCGCGAAAGATTCACGCTTATATTCTTGCTTAGGATCTTTTTGCGCATAGCCACGTAAATGGATTCCCTGACGCAGGTAATCCATTGCAGCCAAATGCTCTTTCCACAAGGAATCAAGCGTTTGTAGCATCACGCCTTTTTCGAAGTTACGCATCATTTCAACGCCAACAACTTCTTCTTTACGTTGATAAACTTCGATCGCCTGCTGAAGGATACGTTCACGTAACGTCTCTTCATGTAGCTGTGGCTCATCTTCCAACCACTGCGCTATCGGCATATCAAGATCGAAATCATTTTTCAGGCGCTGTTCCAGCCCTTCAACATCCCACATTTCTTCCAGTGACTGGGTTGGGATGTAGCTATCAATAACCGTTTTGAAGACGTCTTCACGGATACTGTTAATGGTTTCGCTGACATCGGACACGTCCAGTAATTCGTTACGCTGGCTGTAGATCGCACGACGTTGGTCGCTGGCAACATCATCATATTCCAGTAATTGCTTACGGATATCGAAGTTACGGCTTTCCACTTTACGCTGGGCGTTAGCAATGGCCTTGGTAACCCATGGATGTTCAATGGCTTCGCCAGGTTTCATACCCAGTTTACGCATCATGCCGGACACACGGTCAGAGGCAAAGATACGCATCAACGCATCTTCCATTGACAGGTAGAAACGTGATGAACCCGCATCCCCCTGACGACCTGCACGGCCACGTAACTGGTTGTCGATACGGCGTGATTCATGACGCTCAGTACCGATAATGTGCAAACCACCTGATGCTAATACTGCGTCATGACGAACCTGCCATGCGGCTTTAATGGCTGCAATTTGATCTTCAGTTGGATCTTCCAGCAAAGCAATCTCACTCTGCCAGCTCCCACCCAACACGATATCAGTACCACGGCCGGCCATGTTGGTTGCGATAGTGACCGCACCCGGTTGACCCGCTTGAGAAACGATATCCGCTTCCATTGCGTGGAATTTGGCGTTCAGAACTTTGTGCTCAATACCTGCTTTGGTGAGCTCAGCAGAGACAACTTCAGATTTCTCAATCGAGATGGTCCCCACCAATACCGGTTGTCCATTCGCAGTACGCTCACGGATATCCTCGATAATCGCACCGATTTTTTCCTGCTCGGTCATATAGACCAAATCAGCCAAATCCTTACGGATCATGGGACGGTTAGTTGGAACAACGATGGTATCGAGTTTATAGATAGAGCTAAATTCGAATGCTTCGGTATCCGCAGTACCGGTCATACCAGCCAATTTCTCGTAGAGACGGAAGTAGTTCTGGAAGGTAATAGAAGCCAGAGTTTGGTTTTCGTTCTGAATTTCTACGCCTTCTTTCGCTTCAACAGCTTGATGCAAACCGTCTGACCAACGGCGCCCTTGCATGGTACGGCCGGTGTGTTCGTCGACAATGATGACTTCACCGTCTTTCACGATGTAATCCACGTCGCGGGTAAACAACACATGTGCGCGCAATGCAGCCGTGACATGGTGCATTAACATGATGTTGGACGGAGAGTACAGTGACTCGCCTTCCTCCATGATGCCGGCTTCTACCAGCATTTGTTCAATTTGAATCAAACCACGTTCTGTCAAATGGACCTGACGTGATTTTTCGTCAACAGAGAAATGGCCTTCACCTTGGAAGGTATCCGAGTCTTCTTTTTCCTGACGAATCAGTCGTGGAATCAGTTTATTAACCCGAATGTACATCTCGGAACTGTCTTCAGCCGGACCGGAGATGATCAACGGGGTACGGGCTTCGTCGATCAAGATGGAGTCAACTTCATCCACCAATGCATAATGCAATTTACGCTGTACACGCTCTTCAGGACTGAATGCCATGTTGTCGCGCAGATAGTCAAAACCGTATTCGTTGTTCGTACCATAGGTGATATCAGCAGCATAAGCAGCACGCTTAGCAGGCGCTGTCATATTCGGCAGGTTAATGCCCACACTCAAACCAAGGAACTCGAACAATGGGCGGTTGTTTTCGGCATCACGTTGAGCCAAATAGTCGTTGACAGTAACCACGTGAACACCACGGCCACTCAGCGCGTTCAGATAAGCAGGCAATGTTGCTGTCAGTGTTTTACCTTCACCCGTACGCATCTCAGCGATGCAACGTTCGTTCAGGACCATACCACCGAGCAACTGAACGTCGAAATGGCGCATGCCAAACACGCGCTTACTGGCTTCACGCACGACAGCGAATGCTTCAGGAATTAAGGTTTCCAGTACCGCACCTTTCGCCAGACGCTCACGGAATTCGTCTGTTTTGGCGCGTAATTCAGCATCGGTCAGCTTTTCAACTTCAGGTTCCATGCGGTTGATTAGCTCAACCACTTTGCGCATACGGCGCAGCGTACGATCGTTACGGCTGCCAAAGACTTTGGTTAATAATTTGATTAGCATGATTCTTAGTATCTCTTACAAGACCACCAAAGCGGCGGCCAAAGGTTGCATAAAGTTAGGGTAAATCAAGAGTAGAATTAACTGAAATTGGCAGGCCCAGCGCGGATGCCTTGCACTTGTGCAAGCCAAAGCCCTGGTTTGTGTAACGAAAGGACCGGTTGTTTAATCTGCTCAGTATCACGAATGATCGCAGGTGGCTTAAACTCATGAGTCAAGAGTGCATTGAGGGTATCCAACAGCGCAAGCTGCTGAACTTGTGATGGCACGACTTGCTCAGCTTCAGCAGCCTCTTGTGCTCGGTTATAAGCAGTTTGAGGGGCCAATGCAAATGTCAGGTGACGAATAACTGTGCGCAGCGCATGCTGTTGCCAGTAGTCTACGCTGAATGAAGGGCGACGATGTATATCGTGTAGAAGCGCCAAACTCGTAAAGTTTGTCGCACTGTAGTTCTGGCGGCTTTGACTTGATGATGTGTTCGATATCGCATTTTGATCGGGCACGCCAGTGAGATTTGAAGGCACACCAAGACTCGCCGCAACCATCCCTAATAAGAGATGCGGCCAGAAATAACGCCTACCAAATTGTCGCCAACGATTTAGAATACCAATCACGAGTTTGAAATCCGCCGGAGCCTTATTAATGCGTGAGAATCGCCCACAATTATTAGATGTTCTGTTCGATGATGCGATTGCGGCAGAAAACGGGCCACTACATCACGTACAACAACGCGCGACAGCACTGCTAAAACTTAACCGTGCAGTAAAAGGATTACTCCCTTCACAATTGCAGCCATGGTGCCGTGTCGCTAACTATCGACAGAGTGTTTTAGTGCTAGAAACCGCGAACGCTAGCTGGCTAATGCGCTTACGCTATGAGCAACCCGCTTTACTTTCGGCACTACGAGCGCAAATTCTACCATCATTGTCTTCAATCGACATCAGGATTAATCCATCGTTAATGACCCGCGGCCATAACATGACGCAAGATATCGAGAAATCAACGAAAAATCCTGAGAATTCTCCGCCATTACGTCATCTTAGTTTGGAAAGTGCTAAGGAATTAAGAGGATTAGCGAGCCGTAGCCCTGAAAAACTGAGAATAATTTTGGAACGATTAGCTGCGTTGGCCGGAGAGAGTGCCAACGCAACCAAAAGTGATGGTGATAAATAGCCTGATTAGTAGGCTAATACCGTAGACGGTGCTTTAAATGCCAACGGCATTTCAGCTTCGTCTTGGAACGTCACAAATTCCCAAGCTTCTTGCTTAGCTAAAACAGCCTGCAATAGCTTGTTGTTTAACGCATGGCCAGATTTGTACGCAGTAAATGCGCCAATAATGTTATGACCACACATAAACAGGTCGCCAATCGCGTCCAGCATTTTATGACGAACAAACTCATCTTCGAAGCGCAGGCCATCTTCATTTAATACGCGGTAATCATCCACCACGATGGCACAATCGAAGCTGCCGCCCAGGCACAAACCGCGGGACTGCAGATATTCGATATCACGCATGAAACCAAAAGTACGCGCACGGCTGATTTGGCGGACGAATGAATCGGCCGAGAAATCTAAGCGGTAACGCTGAGTACTTGAATCTATCGCTGGGTGATTAAAATCAATGGTGAAATCTAAACGGAATCCATTGAATGGAGACAATTCAGCCCATTTATCACCGTCTTCTACCCGCACGGTCTCTTTCAGACGCAGGAATTTCTTCGCAGAGTTTAGCTCTTCGATACCCGCATCTAGCAGTAAGTACACGAATGGGCTGGCACTACCGTCCATAATCGGCACTTCTGGTGCGTTAACTTCAATAATAATGTTATCGATCCCTAACCCTGCCAACGCAGCGTTGAGATGCTCAACAGTAGAAATACGCACGTCATGCTCATTGACTAAGCAAGTACAGAGCATGGTATCACGCACGGATTTTGCATCTGCCGGAAAATCAACCGGTGGATTCAAGTCAGTGCGACGATAGATGACCCCGGTATTAGCCGGCGCGGGTCGCATTGTCAGCGTGACTTTTTTACCGGTGTGCAAACCGACACCAGTCGCCTGAACAATACGTTTTAATGTCCTTTGTTTGATCATCGTTTTATCTCGCAATGTTATCCATCCTACCGACCTAGCTTATAACAAGATCGGCGGGACAGTTTAGCACAAAGAGCGGAGATTCCAATATTTTCGGAAATTAGTCGGCTTGCTTACGCAAAAATGCCGGGATATCCAAATAATCGGGCTCTTTATTGGTTTGAGCAGTCGGGTCATTGACCACTTTAGCCGCAGGCTTAACTTCCTGAGGTAAAGGAGACATACCATGCTGCTGGTAACGGTGGTCCATCACAGGCTGAGTCTGCTTGTTAGTCACCAGCGTGATTTCAGGACGTTTGTCCATACCGATACCGGTTGCCACCACAGTGACGCGCAGTTCATCGTTCATTTCTGGGTCTAACGACGTCCCGATAACCACGGTCGCATTGTCAGACGCGAATGCACGAATGGTGTTACCCACCGTTTCGAACTCATCCAAACGCAAGTCGAAGCCGGCTGTGATGTTGACCAGCACGCCACGGGCACCAGACAGGTCGATATCTTCCAGCAACGGGCTGGAAATCGCCATTTCTGCTGCTTCTTCCGCGCGATCTTCACCGCAAGCCACACCAGAACCCATCATGGCATAACCCATTTCGGACATGACTGTGCGCACGTCAGCAAAGTCAACGTTCATCAGACCTGGGCGGGTGATCAGCTCAGCGATACCCTGAACAGCGCCTTTTAATACGTCGTTAGCTGCACCGAATGCATCCAGTAACGAGATGCCACGACCCAGAACTTTTAGCAACTTATCGTTCGGAATAGTGATCAATGAGTCCACATGTTTGGACAACTCAGCGATACCCTGCTCAGCGAACGCCATGCGTTTCTTGCCTTCAAAATTGAAAGGCTTGGTCACTACAGCAACGGTCAAAATGCCCAAATCTTTTGCCACTTCGGCAACAACAGGGGCAGCACCAGTACCTGTACCACCGCCCATACCGGCAGCGATAAAGACCATGTCCGCGCCATCAAGAGCGGCACGCAGTGCTTCACGGTCTTCTTCAGCAGAATTGCGACCCACTTCAGGGTTCGCGCCAGCACCCAAACCTTTGGTAATACCGCTACCAATTTGGATGGTTTGGCCAACAGCCGTCTTACGTAGCGCCTGAGCGTCTGTATTAACGGCGAAGAATTCAACACCTTCGATGCGCTCGCGCACCATGTGTTCGACGGCATTGCCACCGCCACCACCGACGCCGATGACTTTAATCACCGCGTCATTGGTTAGTTCCATAGGTTCAAACATAGTTTCTCTCCGTTTTGTGCCTGTCGCTTCGAGATCAATAAATAGGTTCAGCTTGATCTCTTTGTTGAAACATTAAAACTCTTTTCTCAGCCAGCTATTGATACGTTTAAACCAATTGCCCACTGAGGCACGTTTTTCTACTTCTGACTCACCACTGAGATGAGATTCTTTACCATAGTGCAACAACCCAACAGCAGTGGAGTAATAGGGTTCCTGTGCATAATCCGTCAGCCCAGTGATATTGAGCGGTTGGCCGATGCGAACCTGGGCATGAAACACCCGTTGCGCGCATTCTGCCAGACCATCAATTTGTGCGGCGCCGCCTGTCAGCACGATACCGGCTGCCAGATGATGCTTCACGCCTTGCTGACGTAGTTGCTCCTGCAATTGTAAAATCTCGTCGTTAACTAAATTCAGCAACTCGGTGTAGCGTGGTTCTATAACCTCAGCGAGTGTCTGTCTTTGCAGACTACGCGGAGGGCGTCCGCCAACACTTGGCACTTCTACACTTTCATCCTTGCTGACAATCGACCCGAGCGCACAGCCGTGTCGAACTTTAATCGCTTCCGCATCTGTTGGCGGTGTACCAAAAGCATAAGCAATGTCGCTGGTGACCACATTCCCGGCGTAAGGGATAACTTTGGTGTGCCGTAACGCGCCACCGGTATACACCGCCATATCCATCGTGCCACCGCCAATATCGACGACACAAACACCCAGCTCACGCTCATCTTCGGTCAAAACGGCATAACTTGCTGCCAAACCGGCGAAAATCAGTTGGTCCACTTTGAGGCCACAACGTTCCACCGCTTTGACGATATTTTTTGCCATATCGTTATGGCAGGTGATCAAATGCACTTTTGCCTGCATCCGCACACCAGACAGCCCAACAGGATTTTTGATGCCTTCCTGATAGTCGATAGCATATTCTTGCGGAATAACGTGCAAGATACGATGCTCATCACGCACACGTACCGACTTCGCGGTATGTACTACGTTCTCGACATCTTCCTGTGTCACTTCTTCTTCTGAAATAGGAACCATCCCTATTTCATTCTGACAACTGATATGTTTGCCCGATAATGCCAAGTAAACAGATGAAATTTGGCAATCAGCCATTAACTCAGCCTGATCGATAGCGCGTTGGACGCACTTCACTACCGATTCAAGGTCGTTAACCCCACCCTTATCCATGCCACGGGATGGGCAACTGCCGACCCCAATAATATTGACCATGCCATCGGGCAGAACTTCCCCTACCAATGCGGAGACCTTTGCCGTTCCGATCTCAAGACCTACTACCAGTTTTCTGTCCGTCGACTTGATCATTGTTGTTTTGCCTGTGCCTGATTCTGTTGCGGATTACTGTTCTGCTGGCCATTTATGGGTTGTTTACCACCTTGGGGTAGTTCACCACCCTGACTGCCGATGAAGACAGGAGCCCAACCTATTGCTGCTCCTGTTTCATAACGCAAATCAACATAACTGACGCGTTTATCTGGCTGCTGTTGCAACATCGGGTATAACTCAATGAAACGTTGCAAACGGCCCATTCTGTCATCCCGTCCCAGCTCCAGCCGAACATCATTATCTAAGGCCAATTGCCAAGAATGTCGGGCACTCATCGCCGCCATTTTTAGCTGATACTTATTGGCCGCTAATACTTTGCTCATTGCCCGATAGCCTTCAAGAACATCTTGTTCACTGCCTTCTGGGCCATACAGTAATGGCAATGCCTGTTTGCCGATTCGTTCAGAAGGCACACTGAATGACCGCCCCTGCTCATCAACCATATGTAAATCATTCCAGCGGGCAAAGGGAACATACTCCACCAGATGGATTTTCAGCTCATCCGGCCATTGTTTACGCACGCTGGCCTGCTGAATCCAAGGCAACCGTTCAATCTGTTGCTGGATGATGTTTACATCCTGCGTCATAAACGTGCCCGGTGCGCCCAATGCCAGAATCGCCTGGCGAATATCATCATTGGTGGTGTAATGGCGTTCACCTGTCACCACCAACTTCGATAGTGGTAAACGGCTAGCGTCCTTCATCCACCCAACGACCACCCAACCGCCCCAGAGCATGGTTCCAAGGACCATTAGCAGGAAAATCATACCTGCCAATTGTCCTCCGTTACTGCGCCGGGCTACGCTGGTTTCAGCCGCACGTTCGCGCGCATTCAGGGCAGCTTGCGACATCTCAGTCAGCCAACGTCAGAATTCGGGCCACCAATTGGGAGAAACTCAACCCATATTGGCGGGCTGCCATCGGCACTAAACTGTGGCTGGTCATACCCGGTGACGTATTTACTTCAAGCAAGTAAAAATTGCCGTCGCTATCTTGCATAACGTCTACTCGCCCCCAGCCGCTGCAACCCAGCGCCTGATAAGCCTGTAATGCTAATGTCGCCAGTTGTTGTTCTGACTCATCACTCAGGCCGCTTGGACAGAAGTATTGCGTTTCATCCGACAGATACTTCGCTTCATAATCATAAAACACGCCCGGCGCTTGAATACGGATGGACGGTAAAACCTCCTCGCCGAGGATCGCGACAGTAAATTCAGGGCCGCTCAACCATTTTTCAATCAACACATCAGTGTCATGGCGGAACGCTTCAACTAGCGCGCTCTGTAACTCATTAGCGTGATCAACTTTGCTCATGCCCACGCTAGAGCCTTCATGACTTGGCTTGACGATTAATGGCAGGCCAAGCTTAGCGACACGGGCCGCCAATTCCTCTGACGAAAGTGTTTCAAACTGTTGACGATTCAACGCAACATACGGCGAAATGGGTAAATCTAATGCCTGCCATACCCATTTAGTGCGCAATTTGTCCATAGTCAGGGCAGAGGCCATCACACCACTACCGGTATAAGGCAGTTGCAGGAATTCCAACACACCTTGCAAAGTGCCGTCTTCACCACCACGACCATGCAGGGCGATAAAGACCTTATCAAAACCCTGTTCTTTGAGCTGAGTGGCTGGGAAGTCTTTGGTATCAACGCCATGTGCGTCGATACCTGCTTCACGCAAGCCCGCTAAAACGGCTTGACCGGATAGCAATGACACTTCACGTTCGGCAGAGGTTCCCCCCAACAGTACCGCAACTTTCTCAGCCATGATGTTCCTCGTTTTTTATCTGTGGCTGCAATTTAAGCTCAGCCAATTTACGGGCAATCCTACCAATGTTACCTGCGCCCTGAACCAGAATAAGGTCATCGCCATTGAGCACTTGCGCCAATACCTCTGGTACGGTTTCACTGTCTGAAACCAAAATCGGGTCTAACTTGCCACGGTTACGGATAGTTCGGCAGAGCGAGCGACTATCCGCACCTGGGATCGGTGCTTCACCGGCGGCATACACATCCAACATCAACAAAACATCGACTTGCGAGAGTACATTAGCAAAGTCGTCATACAAATCGCGGGTGCGGGTATAACGGTGCGGTTGGAAAACCATCACGATGCGTTTATCTGGCCAGCCAGCACGGGCCGCTTTAACGGTGGCGTCCACTTCCGTTGGGTGATGACCGTAATCATCCACCAGCATTGCACTCCCTTCTTTGCCATTGACAGGTGCCAGTGGGAAGTTGCCGAGGAAATCGAAACGGCGACCTGTCCCTTGGAACCCTGCCAACGCGCGCAGGATGTCTTCGTCCTCAATGCCTTCTTCCGTTGCGACGGCAACGGCTGCCGCTGCATTCAGTGCATTGTGGCGACCCGGTGCATTCAAGGTCACGCTCATCAATGGTTTATCCAAACGCTTGAGCGTGAAATGCCCTTGTGGACCTTCCTGACGATAGCTGGCGATCTGCACATCGGCATCATCACTGAATCCATAAGTGGTGATATGGCGACCGACTCGTGGCAACAATTCGCGTACCACAGGATCATCAATACACATCACGGCACGGCCATAAAATGGCAAGTTGTGCAAAAAGTTAATAAATGTCTGTTTTAAGTTTTCGAAGTCGCCCTGATAGGTATCCATGTGGTCGGCTTCAATATTGGTGACAATCGCCACCATCGGCTGCAAATGCAGGAATGATGCATCGCTTTCATCAGCTTCCGCTATCAAATAACGGCTAGACCCTAAGCGCGCATGGGTTCCCGCAGCTTTAACCAATCCACCATTCACGAACGTTGGATCCAAACCAGCTTCAGCATAAATACTGGACACCATCGCAGTGGTGGTGGTTTTACCGTGGGTACCAGCCACTGCAATGCCATGACGGTAACGCATTAATTCTGCCAACATTTCTGCGCGGCGGATCACCGGAATACGCGCCTCGCGAGCCGCAACAATCTCTGGGTTATCCGCAGAAATTGCCGTTGAAACCACAACTACACTCGCATCCAGCACATTCTCTGGACGGTGATGAAAATAAATCTGTGCGCCCAATGAAGCCAAATGCTGAGTTACCGGGTTGGGTGCTAAATCTGAACCGCTAATCTGATAACCTTCGTTTGCCAACACTTCAGCGATACCACCCATACCAGCACCACCGATGCCGATAAAGTGTATGTGCCGGACGCGGCGCATCTCGGGCACGATAGTTCGTAGTTTCGCTAGTTGCTGTGTATTCACGTTTCTCTTCACTTTTTTGTCTGTTACACACTCATGACCCGCATCGCTGCCGGCCATTCATTATCTCTTTGTTCACTTACTGGCAGAGACGACTTCAACTGCCACACGTTCCGTCGCATCAGGGATAGCCACGGTTCTTGCCCGTTCGGCCATCGCCAGTAACGTTGCGCGATCCCACTCAGCCAACAGGCTGCTGACAGCTTGCGCGGTAAATTGTGGTTGCTCGATAATTTTGGCTGCATCTGCCTTTTCCAGCGGCAATGCATTCCAATATTGCTGCCGGTCTTTATGCTGAAAAGGCACAAAAATCGCGGGTAACCCTGCAGCGGCCACCTCGCTCACCGTCAATGCTCCTGAGCGGCAAACCACCACATCAGCCCAAGCATAGGCGGCAGCCATATCATCGATGAACTCGACAACCTGATGCTTATCTCCCTGCCCAGCTTGCTGATAAGCTTGCAAGACTTCCGGCAACGCACCTTTCCCCACCTGATGCCACAGGATGATCTGCTCACCCAAAGTTGCAGCAACCTGCGGTATTGTTTGGTTAAGCACTCGAGCACCCTGACTGCCACCGATAACCAACACCCGAACCGGCCCTTCACGGCCCGCCAATCGCTCAGCGGGCAATGGCAGCGCCAAAACATCGGTGCGAACGGGATTCCCTACCACGTCGGCATGGGGGAAAGCACCGGGGAATGCCTGCAAAACCTTCTTCGCAATCTTCGCCAGCCAGCGGTTAGTCAAACCCGCAATCCCATTCTGCTCATGCAATACTACTGGGATACCGCATAGCCATGCCGCTAAACCGCCGGGGCCAGAAACATAGCCGCCCATGCCCAGCACGACATCAGGCTGATAATCACGCATGATTTTCTTCGCCTGACGTACTGCACGGTAAATCCGCAGTGGAGCCGTCAGTTGGGCCATTAGCCCTTTACCGCGTAAACCTGATATCTGAATAAAATCAATTTCAATGCCATGTTGGGGTACTAATGATGCTTCCATTCGGTCTGCTGTGCCTAACCAACGCACCTGCCAACCTTGCGCCATAAGATGATGTGCCACGGCCAAACCGGGGAAGACATGCCCCCCAGTGCCACCGGCCATCACCATCAAACGCTTGGTCTTCCCACTCATCGGGCACTCCTTACAAACGCTTGGGCTTTAGCCAAACGTGTCTCAAAATCAATACGTAACAACAGCACTATCGCAGTTGACATAATAATCAGGCTCGAACCACCGTAACTGATCAGCGGTAATGTCAAACCCTTGGTCGGCAACATTCCCGCCGCAGCCCCAACGTTAACCAGTGCCTGAAAACTAAACCAGACGCCGATCGAGCAGGCCAAAAAGCCAGAAAATCGCTGATCTATCTCTAATGCGCGACGCCCAATGGACATCGCACGAAAAGCGACGAAGAATACCATTAACAATGCGAGAACCACACCGAAATAGCCGAGTTCTTCGCCTAAAATCGAGAAAATGAAGTCGGTATGTGCTTCCGGTAAATACTCCAGTTTCTGCACTGAATTCCCTAAACCCTGCCCCCAGAATTCACCGCGGCCAAATGCCATCAGCGACTGAGTTAGCTGGTAACCACTACCGAATGGATCCGCCCATGGGTTCCAGAATGAGGTCACGCGGCGCATACGATAAGGTTCGGCGACAATCAGCAGACCGACCGCAAAGACACCTGAGCCGATGATGGCCAGAAACTGCCACATTTTAGCCCCAGCTAAAAACAGCATCGCCAGCGTGGTCACAAACAGCACCACCACGGTACCTAAATCGGGTTGCGCCAGCAGTAACACCGCCAGAATGACCATCACGCCCATCGGTTTACAAAAGCCCCAGAAGTTACTGCGGACTTCCTCAACCTTACGGACCAAATAACTCGCCAGATAACAAAATAGCGACAGCTTGGACAATTCTGCTGGCTGAATACGTAGCGGCCCGATGGCAATCCAGCGTGATGCCCCGTTGACTGAGCTACCGACGACCAATACCACCAACAGCATCACCAGTGAAATCAGTAACATAATGTTACTGTAACGCTGCCAAACGGCCATCGGTATACGCAACGTCACCAGCGACAAACCAAACGCCAGCGCCAAGTAGAGTGCATCACGCTTAGCGAACAAGAAGGGGTCACTGGCTAAACGCTGACCAATCGGCATCGACGCCGATGTCACCATCACAAAACCGATAATCGCCAAACCAAATGTCAACCACAGCAAGGTTCTGTCGTAAAGCACCATACTGGTGGTATCGCTCTCCCGCGATCCCATCACAAAATGCTTCAGGGTATTGACCAGCCCCAGCCCCGGCATGCGCATCAGCCCAACTCCTCTGCCAAACGAGCAAACTCATCACCACGCTGCTCGAAACTGCGGAATTGGTCCAAACTGGCGCAAGCAGGTGATAACAACACCATATCGCCTGACGTCAGATCCTTCGTCAGTAAAGTCATGGCCTGTGCCATGGTCTCTGTCAGTTGGGAAACCTCAGGTCGCAATGCCGCCAGTTCCTCGCCATCACGGCCAAAGCAGTAAATCTTGATATTGTCGCCTTGCAGGAGACGCGTTAACCCAGAGAAATCAGCCGATTTACCGTCGCCACCGAGTAACAGATGCAAGGTACCATCAACCTGCAATCCTTCTAAGGCCGCCTCTGTACTGCCCACATTGGTGGCTTTCGAATCATTAATCCAACGCACCCCATTGTGTTCAAACACCAATTGGAAGCGATGAGGTAAACCGGTAAAAGTGGTCAACGCCTTCAAACTGGACGAACGCGGGATGCCCGCAGCATCAGCTAACGCCAAGGCAGCCAACGCATTAGTGTAGTTATGACGCCCAGTGAGCTTCATCTCACGCGTATTCAGCACTTTCTCACCCCGCACACGCAGCCAGATTTCGCCCTGCTGCTTATTGAGGTGGTAATCACCGACATCAACCCCAAAGCTAATACAGCGGCTATCAGCACCACGTACGGGCATCGTGAGCGCGTCATCGGCATTCACGACACAAACTTTAGCGTTTTCATACACCCGCAGTTTAGCTGCGCGATATTGCTGCAAACCGAACGGATAACGATCAGTATGATCTTCCGTCACGTTCAGTATGGTGGCGGCACTAGCCCGTAGGCTCGAGGTCGTTTCTAACTGGAAACTGGACAGCTCTAACACCACCAATTGGTTTTCTTGCTTCAGCAACGTTAGAGCCGGAACGCCGATATTACCACCGACGCCAACCTGCCAACCTGCCGCTTTCGCCATCTCTCCGACCAATGTGGTCACGGTGCTTTTACCGTTAGAGCCAGTGATTGCCACAATAGGGGCTTGGTTCTCACGGCAAAACAGCTCGATATCACCAACAATCTCGACACCCGCATCAGCCGCCTCACTCAAGGCAGGATGTGCCAATGCAATACCGGGGCTGGCGACAATCAAATCAGCATCCAATAACCACTGTTGGTTCAGGTCACCGACATGGCGCTCGATACTTTCCGGTAACTTATCCAGACCTGCAGGGTTGATACGGGTATCCATGACGCGCGGCTTAACACCACGTGTCATAAAGAAATCAACGCAGGAAAGGCCGGTTAGCCCCAGCCCGATAATGACCACTTTTTTACCCTGATAATCAACCATCATTACCGCACCTTCAGCGTCGCCAGGCCAATCAGGACCAGCATCAGCGAAATAATCCAGAAGCGCACGATCACTCGTGGTTCCGGCCAGCCTTTAAGTTCGTAATGGTGGTGAATCGGCGCCATACGGAATATGCGCTGCCCACGTAGCTTAAAGGACCCGACTTGCAAGATGACTGACAGTGTTTCAACGACGAACACGCCACCCATAATCACTAATAAGAACTCTTGGCGTAGTAAAACCGCGATGGTACCTAGCGCACCACCTAAGGCCAATGAGCCCACATCGCCCATGAAAACTTGTGCCGGATAAGTGTTAAACCAAAGGAAGCCCAACCCAGCGCCGACAATGGCGGTACAGACGATCACCAGTTCACCGGCATGGCGCAGATAAGGAATATGCAGATAGGCCGCAAAGTTCACGTTACCGGTCGCCCAAGCCACTAATGCAAAACCGCCCGCAACAAATACCGTCGGCATAATCGCCAACCCATCTAGCCCGTCAGTCAAGTTGACCGCATTACTGGTGCCAACAATCACGAAGTAAGCGAGCAGGATGTAGAGCAAGCCCAGTTGCGGCATGATGTCTTTGAAAAATGGCACCACTAACTCAGTAGCGGGCGTATCTTTCCCAATGCTGTACATCGCGAATGCCGCAGCCAGTGCGATGATCGATTGCCAGAAGTACTTCCAGCGAGCAATCAAACCTTTGGTGTTTTTACGTACCACTTTGCGGTAGTCATCGATAAACCCGACGATGCCATAACCCACTAAGATGAACAGCACACACCAAACATACGGGTTAGAAGGATAAGCCCACATCAGCACCGAAATGGTGATGGAGAACAGAATCATTAAGCCGCCCATGGTCGGCGTGCCGCGTTTACTGAAATGTGACTCTGGCCCATCGTTACGCACCACTTGCCCAATCTGCAATTTCTGCAAATAAGCAATCAAATGCGGCCCCATCCACAATGAGATCACCAACGCCGTTAACAGACTTACAATGGCTCGGAACGTCAAATAGGAAAAGACGTTAAAGCCCGAATAAAATTGCACGAGATATTCAGCTAACCAAACTAACATGATGCCTTCTCCTGTAACGCACGCACGACATGCTCCATGGCGGCGCTACGTGAACCTTTAATTAAGACGGTAATAACCGGATGTTCGAGCAGCAATTCACTCACACGGGCTGCCAATGCACTCTTATCCTGAAAATGTTCGCCACTGCCGCTGGCGTCGCTCAATGTCTGACTTAACGTGCCGACACTCAGTACTTTGTCGATACCCGCCTGTTTAGCGGCTTCACCCACCTGACGATGGCAATCGATCGCGGTATCGCCCAATTCGCCCATGTCACCGACCACCATGACACGATAGCCCGGCATTTCTGCTAGCACTTGCGCGGCGGCAGTCATGGAACCCACGTTGGCGTTGTAAGTGTCGTCTAGTAGCAATTTGCCAGTGGCGAGTTGTATCGGGAATAAGCGCCCCGGTACGGCTTGTAACTGCATCAGCCCCTGACGAACAGCCGCGAGATCAGCACCAACCGACATGGCTAACGCCGCTGCGGCAAGCGCATTGGCGATGTTATGCCGCCCGGGTAATGGCAGCTCAATGGCGACCGTACCAAAGGGTGAATGCAGGGTGAAATGCGTTGCCTGCGGCGTAATGCGGACATCGCTGGCATAGAAATCAATATCGGCGGCACCCTGAGGGGAAAAACGCCAGACCTGCTTGTTATGCAGTGTTTCTTGCCAATGTGGCCAGTCATTGCTGTCGGCATTGATAATCGCGGTGCCGTTAGCGGGTAATCCGGCAAAAATCTCGCCTTTGGCCTGCGCCACACCGGCCAGTGAACCAAAACCTTCCAGATGAGCAGCCGCTAAATTGTTCACTAAAGCGCTTTCTGGGCGGCTTAAATCTGTGGTGTAAGCAATTTCACCCACATGATTGGCACCCAATTCAATGACGGCAAAATCATACTCAGGCGTCAAACGCAGCAACGTCAGCGGTACACCGATATCATTATTAAAGTTACCGGCGGTATACAGCACATTGCCGCATTGGCGCAAAATCGCTGCCGTCATTTCTTTGACGGACGTTTTACCTGACGAGCCCGTTAAGGCCACCACACGAGCAGGTACTTGCTGGCGAACCCAGGCAGCAAATTGCCCCAATGCCAAGCGAGTGTCTTTAACCACTAATTGCGGTGCCTCCACCAGTAAGCGTTTACTTACCAGCAAAGCTGCAGCACCAGCAGCAACTGCATCTTCTGCAAAATCATGCCCATCAAAACGCTCGCCTTTGAGCGCCACAAACAGACAGCCAGCCGTGACCTGACGAGTATCAATGGTCACTTCGGTTATCTCGATGCCAGCGCCGATTAATTCAGCGTTAAGCAATTCGGACAAGAAATGCAGCGAGACCTTAATCATGCGATCACCCCCAATAAACGGGCGACGGTCACACGGTCGGAGTAATCCAGTCGACGATTACCAACCAATTGATAATCTTCATGTCCTTTACCAGCGATCAGAACAACATCGTCTTCTTTAGCCTGCATAATGGCGCTGGTCACCGCTTCAGCACGACCATGAATCGCCTGCGCATGACCTGCATCTAATAACCCATTGAGGATATCGGCCACAATGGCCTGAGGCTCTTCGCTACGTGGGTTGTCATCCGTCACGACGACACGATCAGCCAGTTGTTCTGCGATACCGCCCATAAGTGGGCGCTTACCTTTGTCACGATCACCACCGCAACCAAACACGCACCAAAGCTGACCTTTGCAATGTAAACGGGCTGCCGCCAGCGCTTTTTCTAATGCATCTGGTGTGTGAGCATAATCCACCACGACTGTCGGTTTACCCGGTGCGTTGAACACTTCCATCCGCCCACAAACCGGTTGTAAATGCGGTGCGGCAGCTAAAAGTTGTGGCAACGGATAACCCAGCGATAACAGCGTTGACAGTGCGACCAGCAAATTGCTGACATTGAATGCCCCCATCAGGCGGCTTTCTAACTGGCCTTCGCCCCAACTGGAATCAAAAGCGATACTGGCACCATTATCGTGATACTCCACCTTGCTGGCCGATAACCACGGGCCTTTCCAACCCGTAGGGACGTTACCTTCCATACTGACGGCGACCGCTTGTGGCAACTGACTTAACCAGCGGCGACCCACTTCGTCATCAGCATTAATAATCTTGTGTTCGGATTGATGAGTGGAGAACAGCAGCCATTTTGCTGCTTCGTAACTCGCCATATCGCCATGGTAATCCAGATGATCACGACTTAAGTTAGTGAACACTGCGGCGGCAAACGGCAATGCTGCCACGCGATTCTGAATCAAACCGTGGGAAGAGACTTCCATCGCAGCGAACGTCGCACCTTGATCAACCAAATTGCGCAGTAAATGCTGAATATCAACTGCTGAGCCCGTGGTGTTTTCCGTTGGCACCACTTGCCCTAATAAACCATTGCCCACCGTTCCCATCACTGCACTGGTTTCGCCCAGCGCTTGGCTCCATTGCGCCAACAACTGAGTAGTGGTGGTTTTACCGTTCGTGCCAGTCACACCGACCAAACGTAAAGCCGCCGCAGGTTGATGATAAAACTGCCCTGCCAGCGTGGATAAATGCTGATTCAAATTACGCAAATAAATAACAGGGACACCATGCATTTCTGCAACACTGGCATCCGGTGCCACACCATCAGCTTCAGCGACAATGGCGGCAACACCTTGTGCGATGGCTTGCGGAATATAGCGACGCCCGTCCGTCTGATGGCCAACAATGGCGACAAACAAATCCCCGGCAGCGGCAACACGGCTGTCTAATGTCATTTCCCGTAGCGCACGCTCCGGGACATCTAGCCCCCAAGGCGCGAGTAAGTTGCGCAAGTTACGATCTGCCACCTGAACCCTCTTTTGTATTAGTCACTAATTCGCTTTTATCACCAGTGGGTAATGCATCCGGCTCGATGTTCATGGTGCGCAAGACGCCGCCCATGATGGCACCGAACACCGGTGCAGAAACCGCACCACCGTAATATTTCCCTGCCTGCGGGTCATTAATGACCACAACCAGAGCAAATCGAGGGTTACTCGCAGGCGCTACGCCTGCGGTGTAAGCGAGGTATCGGTCCATATATTTGCCATCCGGCCCGACTTTCTTGGCTGTACCGGTTTTAATGGCGATCCGGTAGCCTTTGATGGCGGCTTTAGTGCCCCCGCCGCCAGGTAATGCCACACTTTCCATCATATGAACCACGGTACGTACCAGCGGTTCAGGGAAAACGCGTTCACCGGCCACTGGCGGGTCAACTTTGGTGATCGACAGCGGGCGATAAACCCCCATGCTGCCGATGGTTGCATAGACTCGCGCTAGTTGTAACGGTGTTACCATTAGCCCGTAGCCGAAAGAGAAGGTGGCCCTCTCTATGTCAGACCACCGTTGTTTTTTAGGATATAAGCCACTGCTTTCTCCGACCAACCCCAAATTGGTCGCTTTCCCAAACCCAAACCGTGAGTAAGTATCTACTAACGCTGAGGATGGCATCGCTAACGCCAGTTTAGAAACACCGACGTTACTCGACTTCTGCAAGATCCCGGTTACAGATAACTCTGCGTAACGGGCCACGTCTTTAATTTGGTGACCGTTAACAAAGTACGGCAAGGTGTTCAGCACACTGTTTTCTTTCACTACACCGTGCTGCAATGCCGTCATGACGACCATTGGCTTCACTGTTGAGCCGGGTTCAAAAATATCGGTTATTGCTCGGTTACGCATCGCGTCTTTCGGCGTACCGGTCAGATTGTTTGGGTTGTATGACGGGCTATTCGCCATCGCTAACACTTCGCCGGTATTTACATCGACCAACACCGCCGTACCCGACTCCGCTTTGTTAAAGGCCACCGCATTGTTCAATTCGCGATACACCAACGCCTGTAAGCGCTCATCAATGCTCAGCGCTAAATTATGTGCCGCTTGACTATCAACGGAGGAGATATCCTCAATCACGCGACCGTAGCGATCTTTACGCACCGTACGCTCACCAGGTTGTCCGGTCAGCCAACGGTCAAAACTTTTCTCAACGCCTTCAATACCTTCGCTATCGATATTGGTCACACCGATGATGTGCGCCATGACTTGGCCTGCGGGATAATAACGGCGGGATTCTTGACGCAAGTAAATGCCAGGCAATTTCAACTTATGGATATAGTCGCCAATGGCAGGGTTAACTTGGCGGGCCAGATAAACAAAGCGACCTTTTGGATTGGCGTTGATTCGCGTCGCCAATTGATCGAGGGGGATCTCCAAAGCATCTGACAGGGCTTTCCAGCGTGTATCCAGTGTGATACCGCCGCGCTCAATTAACTCTTTCGGATCAGCCCAAACCGCATTAACCGGTACGCTGACGGCCAAAGGTCGGCCAGAACGATCGCTTATCATGCCACGCGCTGTCGGCACGGATTGCACGCGCAACGAGCGCATATCGCCCTCACGCACCAACTTGTCGGGATTAATTACTTGCAGATAGGCCGTGCGTAACATCAAGCCAACCAATGCCAATAAAATACAGCCGCATAACAACGCAAAACGCCAGCTAATAAAGCTGGCTTGTTCTTCTTGTTGGCGCTTTAACTTCCCAGGGCGCGCTGCTTTCATGCGTTACCTTGGCAACGTAGAGTCATGGTGGCCACTATTTCCTTTTTTTCTTTGAAAAACAGTTTGTTAACTAAATCTAAGTTAAGAAAAACCTTATTGCTGAACCAAAATATTTTCTTGTGATGGATCAACATGTTGCATCTTCAGTTTGTCGGTCGCGATACTTTCAACACGGCTGTGATCACCTAACGCGTTCTCTTCCAGAATCAGGTTACGCCATTCGATATCCAGCGCATCCCGCTCCAGTACCAACTGCTCACGCTCGGCGGTCAGCAAACGTGTACGGTGCGCGGTGGTGACAACAAAAACGGCAGACACTAACACCGCGGCCAGTAGAATTAAGGGGATCTTCGCGTTGCGGAGTAAATCCCCGCCGATGACCCCAACTAATCCGTGACGTTCGTTGCCTATCACGCTTTAACCTTCTCAGCAAAACGTAATACGGAGCTACGTGCCCGCGGATTTTCAGCCACTTCAGCATCTGCTGGCATCATTTTGCCGATGGACTTTATGGTGCGCCCACCCATGCTACGTAACTGCGCTTCCGTCAGCGGCAACCCTGCTGGAACCTGTGGCCCACGGCTATGCTGGCGGATAAAGTTCTTCACAATGCGGTCTTCTAGTGAGTGGAAGCTAATCACTGACAAACGACCTTCAGGTGCCAACACCTCATGTGCGCCATCCAATGCACGCTCAATCTCTTCTAATTCACTGTTGATATAGATACGGATGGCTTGAAAACTACGTGTCGCCGGATGCTTGTGCTTTTCACGGAATGGACTGGCATTCGCAATCAAATCCGCTAGCTCTTTAGTACGCGTCATAGGTTGCGTGAGATTACGCTCAACAATGGCCTTAGCGAGACGCTTAGCAAAACGCTCTTCACCGAAGGTTTTCAATACCCAAGCGATATCATCAGCACTCGCTTTCATTAGCCATTCAGCGGCTGATAACCCACGAGAAGGGTCCATGCGCATATCCAATGGCCCATCACGCATAAATGAAAAACCACGTTCTGGATCATCCAATTGCGGTGATGACACACCGAGATCCAGCAAGATACCGTTAATACGGCCGACTAAATCCAATTCCCGCACATAATGTGCCAAATCAGAAAAAGGACCGTGTACGATAGAAAAACGCGGATCGGTAATAGATTTTGCTGCTTCAATCGCTTGAGGATCGCGATCAATTGCTATCAAGCGCCCTTCTGGCCCAAGTTGGGACAAAATCAGACGCGAGTGACCACCACGGCCAAAAGTTCCGTCAATATAGATACCGTTATCGCGGATGTTCAGGCCATTCACGGCCTCATCTAGCAATACGCTTGTGTGCTTGTAGGTGTTATCTACAACTTTATTTTTATCAACCATGCTTATAGCGATAAGTCCTGTAGCCGCTCAGAAAGTGGTTCCTGAGTGGACTGCTCTGCGTCGATGTCATCCTTGACTTGTTGATACCAGGTCTGTTCATCCCACAGTTCAAACTTGTTGAACTGCCCAACCAGCATCACTTCTTTATTTAACCCAGCATGCTGACGCAATGTTCCTGCGATCAGTAAGCGCCCAGCACCGTCCATCTGACATTCACTGGCATGTCCTAGCAGCAAACGCTGAACCCGACGCTCAGCCGGGTTCATGCTCGACAGACGAGATAATTTTTGCTCAATGATTTCCCATTCAGGGAGTGGGTAAAGTAATAGGCATGGTTGGTGAAGGTCTATGGTACAGACCATCTGGCCTTGCGATTCCTCATTCAGCAAATCCCGATAACGGGTAGGTACGGCGAGCCGCCCTTTGCTGTCGAGGTTAACCATCGTTGCCCCACGAAACATGGCTGAGTTACCCCTTCATGACCCAATTCACCACTTTACCCCACAAATCCCCACATTAAAGAGTTTACGGATGGTATGAAAACCTTGTCAAGCCAGAGCCGAGGGGCTTTGACAATATTTATGGGCCATTTTTGAGATATATCTCGTAGAAGGGGCTACTTTAGTGCTCGAAATAGAAAATAAGGTCATGATTAACGGGCTATTTTTCCGCCAGTAATTCCAGCAACTTAAATAAATAATTAATTGTCGATTAATTGTCTCATTATTTCCTTCTGCAAGGAATGTCTCATTTCCAGTATGAAAATTGTACGTTCTGAAAATAGCTCATCTGAGTACAAAAGCCGCATTGGCTGGCTTCTCGAAAGGAGAAACAGCGAAAATTAGCGGTAAAACCCACAACAACACAATAATACCCTTGGAAACAACATGTGTTACCGGCGCTGCATTTTACTTCAATTAAGCCGCCAAGATTAATCTATTTTGAAATAAATTAATGGCACATATTTAGGAGTGTCGCTGAAATATGAATACCTTCAGACAGATAAATCCTAAATTCGGAAAATAGGGCGAAATGGCATTTTATTCAGCCGCTAATTTATATTTGGCTTAAATTGCATGCTTTAATCTGCCCGAACAACGGAAAATCATAACCATCTGTTTTTAAACAATAAACAAAAAAACCACCATTTTAAAAACTACTGATAGCCCAAAATCCCACAGTAGAAAGTATAAAAATCAGGCAAATGTTAAAAATAAAAATTTTAAGCTAGTTATATTGATCAAGCTGGCACTGTAGACTACTTAACAAGCAAAAACACAACACAATTAACCATCATTCAAAGAAAAACCCACATATAAAGCCTGTTAATAATGTCATTGATTGACGTTTTAGCAGATTTTTACCCCAAACAGGGAGTTAATGACCATGTTTTCAACTGGGTCCCGTCTGCGTAGTGCCGCAGCCGATACTTTCGCTCTCGTGGTGTATTGCTTTGTCATTGGCATGGCTATTGAGATCCTGATCTCAGGAATGACCTTTCAGCAGTCACTCTCCTCCCGCTTGGTTTCAATACCGGTCAACATTCTTATTGCTTGGCCTTACGGCGTGTATCGAGATGCATTCATTCGCTTTGCACATCGTCATGCTGGGGAACATTTCTGGGCACGAAATCTGGCGGATTTACTGGCATACGTGAGTTTCCAGTCACCGGTCTATGCGTTGATTTTGTGGTCGGTAGGCGCTGATTTAGAGCAAATTGCAACCGCTGTCGCGAGTAATGCCTTGGTTTCAATGGCGATGGGCGTGGCTTATGGTTACTTTTTGGAGTATTGCCGCAGGTTGTTCCGCGTCGCAGGTTATGTTTGATTGCCCTACTCTATCTCAAGTTAGAGCGTGCTAGCACAACGGATTTGGGGCGTGTGACGAGGATAGTAGGATTGGTTTCAGTGTTGGCGGTACTCAATCAGGGCTTTTGACTGCCCTGATTGGTCATCATGATTTCTTACTTACGCTATCTGCGGCTCAAACTGCCGCGACGGAACAAGTTACGGCGAATGCGCGTTAAGCCAGGTTTCGGTTTTTGTGGCTCATCTAAGCTGGCTAATACCAGTTCTAGCACACGCTCAGCCACATCACGGTGACGTTGTGCAACAGCCAGCACTGGGCATTCTAGGAAATCGAGCAACTCGTTATCACCAAAGGTGGCGATAGCCAGATTGCTGGGTAAGCGCCCATTTTGCTTCAACGTGATGTCCATAACACCCTGTAGCAGTTGGAATGAGGTCGTAAACAGCGCCTGTGGCATTGGGTGGGTCTTTAGCCATTCAGCGAATAGCGCACCGGCAGCTTCACGCTCATAACTGTTAGCATAGAGATAATCGACTTTGCGAGGGTCGTCTTTCCACGCTTCACGGAAACCCATTTCTCGCAGGAAACTGACTGACAGCTCCGGTAATGCGCCCAAATACAGTACCGATTCGGCTGGGAATGTGCGTAACTCTTGCGCCAACATCAGCGCATCTTCTTGATCTGCCCCTACCACACTAATGAAATGCTCCCTGTCTAACGCGCGATCAAGTGCGATTATCGGCAGTGGGTCATTCGCCCATCGCTGATAAAAAGGGTGCTCCGGTGGTAAAGCTGTTGAAACAATGATGGCGTCAACCTGACGCTGCAAGAGGTGTTCAATACAACGCATTTCATTATCGGGTTGATCTTCAGAACAGGCGATCAACAACTGGTAACCACGCTGACGAGCCTGACGCTCAAGATAATTTGCGATACGTGTGTAGCTGGTATTTTCCAGATCAGGGATAACTAACCCTATCGAACGGGTTCTCCCCGCACGCAATCCTGCCGCGACAGCATTTGGGTGATAGTTATGTTCCCTGACAACAGCCATCACTTTATCGACTGTTTTATCGCTGACTCGGTACTGTTTCGCTTTGCCATTAATGACATAACTGGCGGTTGTGCGCGAAACGCCCGCAAGACGCGCGATTTCATCCAGTTTCACATTGACCCCTTATAAACCCAATAAAGTAATGAAAGGCATGATGTCTGCCAGCGCGCAATATCTCAAAATCTCTCGGAATATTTCAATCCGCCATAAAACCTAAGGATGACAACTAAACAATCAAACCTTATAGACATAGTTTAACTACGGATATTGCGCTCTGTAGATCTAACCGCAGAACTCGTTATTGAGCAACCGCTTTAACCGCCATATAACGCTATCTGGGTTAAATAATAAGAAAAAAAAGCTCAGCATGTCAGCCGAGCTTAATAATTAGGATTAATCCCTCAGCTTAACGCATGATCTTGTCGCCACGGGATACACCAACAATACCGGAACGCGCCACTTCAACAATTTCGGCGACTTCCCTGACGGCATTTAAGAATGCATCCAGTTTATCGCTAGTCCCAGCAAGTTGAACGGTATAGAGCGTAGCGGTCACATCAACAATTTGCCCACGGAAAATTTCTGCGCAGCGCTTCACTTCTTCACGCCCATAGCCGCTGGCCTGCAATTTGACCAGCATGATTTCACGCTCAACATGTGAGCCAGAGACCAACTCGCTGACCCGCAAAACATCCACCAGCTTATGAAGCTGTTTTTCGATTTGCTCCAATACCTTGGCATCACCCACGGTTTGGATGGTCATTCTTGACAGTGTTGGGTCATCGGTTGGTGCGACAGTCAAACTCTCAATGTTATAACCGCGCTGAGAAAACAGGCCAACTACCCGTGATAAGGCACCTGATTCGTTTTCCAGCAGAACTGATAAGATCCGGCGGCGCATAATTATGTCCTCTCCGTTTTGCTAAGCCACATTTCGTCCATGCCACCACCGCGAATCTGCATCGGGTAAACATGCTCCGTTTCATCCACTGTCACATCCACAAATACTAGGCGATTGGTCTCGGATAGTTGTGACAAGGCATCGGCCAATTTGCTTTCCAGCTCATCAGGGGTGCGGATTGCGATACCGATATGCCCATAGGCTTCAGCCAATTTGACGAAATCAGGCAGTGAATCCATATAAGACTGTGAATGACGGCCTGAATAAATCATATCCTGCCACTGCTTCACCATGCCGAGATAGCGGTTATTCAGGTTCAGTACCAGCACCGGCAAGTTATATTGCAACGCCGTCGATAATTCCTGAATATTCATTTGGATGCTGCCATCACCGGTCACACAGACCACGGTTTCATCCGGTAGCGCCAGTTTAACCCCCAGTGCGGCCGGTAACCCGAAGCCCATCGTGCCTAAACCACCGGAGTTAATCCAACGACGCGGTTTATCAAACGGGTAATACAGTGCAGCGAACATCTGGTGTTGGCCCACATCTGATGTCACGTAAGCATCACCTTTAGTCAGACGATGCAGCGTTTCAATAACCGCTTGTGGCTTTATCTTGCCGCTGTCTTTGCTGTAACCCAAGCAATCACGGGCACGCCACTGTTCAATGGATTGCCACCAGTCACGTAGGCTATCAAAATCTTGCGCGCAATCGACCTGAGACATCAAGTCCAACATTTGCGTCAGGACTTGTTTAGCGTCACCAACAATCGGGATATCTGCTGTCACCGTTTTGGAGATGGATGTCGGGTCGATATCAATGTGTAACACGGTTGCATCTGGGCAGTATTTCGCCAAGTTATTGGTCGTACGGTCGTCAAAGCGTACGCCCACAGCAAAAATAAGGTCCGCATTATGCATGGCCATATTGGCCTCAAACGTCCCGTGCATCCCCAACATGCCAACATTCTGGCGATGAGTACCGGGGAAGCTCCCTAACCCCATCAGAGAACTGGTAACAGGCAGGTTTAGTTTCTCAGCAAAAGCCAATAACTCTTCGTGACAAGCCGCATTTATCGCGCCACCACCGACATACATGATCGGTCTTTTAGCCGCTAAAATAGTTTGCAGTGCGCGCTTAATCTGCCCACGGTGACCTTGTACCGTCGGATTATAAGAGCGCAAGCTAACCTGTTCAGGGTAAGCGTAAGGCATTCTGACCGCCGGTCCGACGATGTCTTTTGGTAGATCAATGACGACTGGCCCTGGGCGACCTGTCGAGGCCAAATAAAATGCCTTTTTCAGTACTGAGGGAATATCTTCCGTGCGCTTAACCAGAAAGCTGTGTTTAACCACTGGGCGGGAAATGCCCACCATGTCGCACTCTTGGAAAGCATCATAGCCAATCAACGAGCTAGGCACCTGACCAGAGAGCACCACCATGGGTACTGAATCCATATAGGCCGTAGCAATACCGGTAATCGCATTGGTTGCACCGGGGCCGGAAGTGACGAGCACCACACCGACCTCTCCAGTAGCCCGCGCATAGCCATCGGCCATATGAACCGCACCTTGCTCATGGCGCACTAGCACATGATCAATGCCTCCTACCGTGTGCAGGGCATCGTAGATATCTAGTACGGCCCCGCCGGGATAACCGAACACATGCTTAACGCCCTGATCGATTAACGATCGGACAACCATCTCGGCTCCTGACAACATCTCCATGGTTTTGCCTCCAGGCTTAGTTTGCTCATTGGATAACGGGAAGTCATTTCCACGGGATCCTGTAGGAAAGGCACAACGCCCCTTATTCCTATTCTTAGTTTGTTATCGTTAGGGTTACTAACTTATTAACATAACGTCAGAATTTCTGGCAGGCAAACAGCAATTATCTGCCCTAAAGACAATTCTGTTAGTCACACACTGGATTTCACCTTGAAAGAGAAATAAAAAACTATCGATTAATCTATCGTCTTGGTTTTTACGCCGTACAAACGAGTAACAATAGCACTAAATCAGGCTAATGGATTTTATGCATTGGATTCAGGAAATTGATAGCTACTACACAGAAATGAGTAGATAGAGCGGGCGTTTGAACATAAAAACAACGACGGCCTCTATCAAGTGAGAGATAAGCCGTCGTGGCCAAAAACGGAAAACAAGATGGATTAATCGCGATACATGGAATCAATTTCATTCTGATAGCGCTGGAGAATGATTTTACGCCGCAATTTCATGGTTGGTGTCAGCTCACCTGTTTCCATGGTGAATGCCTGCGGCAACAGAGTGAAGCGTTTAACCTGTTCGAACAGCGCCAACTCTTTTTGCATCTCTTTAAGCCGTTGCTCGAATAAGCTGACAATATGACTATGGCGTAATAATTCCAATCTATCGTGATATTTCAGGTTAATCGAACGTGCGTACTCTTCCAGTGACTCGAAACAGGGGACAATCAGCGCTGAGACAAACTTACGCGTATCGGCAATAACCGCCACTTGCTCGATAAAACGATCCTGACCAAGCGTGCCTTCAATCATTTGCGGCGCAATGTATTTCCCACCTGAAGTTTTCATCAGGTCTTTTAGCCGCTCAGTGATAAATAAATTGCCATTGGCATCCAATGCGCCCGCATCACCGGTTTTGAGCCAGCCATCTTCGGTAAATGACTCTGCTGTTTCTTGCGGCTTGTTGAGATAACCACGCATGACAATAGGACCACGAACTTGAATTTCATTTTCAGCGCCTAAGCGGACATCAATCCCCGGTAATGGCTTGCCGATGGAGCCAAAACAGAAGTCTTTCTCTTCCCAACAGGATACCGTGGCGCAGGTTTCGGTCATACCATACCCATACTTGATATTGACGCCAATCGCTTGGAAAAACAGAATAATATTGTCATCTAACCGCGCACCCGCAGCAGGTAAGAAACGCACTCTTCCACCCAATAAATCACGCAACTTACTTAGTACCAAGCGATCCGCGAGCTTAAACATCTGCTCAGACAGCGGCGATAGCGTTTTCCCCTGCTGTTGATGCTGGAATTTGCTTTCGCCACAGTTCACTGCCCAGCGGAACAACATCCGGCGATGCCATTTTGCTAGAGCGACTTTATCATTGATGGCGCTGAATACTTTTTCGTAGAAACGGGGAACCGCACACATTACCGTGGGTTTTACCGCCTGCATGGCAGGACGGACCCAATCAGTGTCGCTGATGTAGACATTCTGTGCGCCGGTATGCATGACATAAAAGCTCCAAGCCCGCTCAAACACATGGGATAACGGCAAGAAACTGAGGGAAACGTCATGGGTGGTCAGCGTTAGGCGCTGATCATGCAAATAAAGTTGGGCTGCCATATTACGGTAATCAAGCATCACACCTTTTGGCTCCCCGGTCGTACCTGAGGTATAAATCAGGGTAAACAAATCGTCTAAGTCACAATGCTCTAGACGTGTGGCCAATAAATGCCGCTGTACCACATCAGGTTGTTGTTCAAAATCAGCCAAGTGTTGAGCATACTCACATCCGCGCAAATCAACTGCCGCGTCTAAAACAATAATTTGAGTCAACTGCGGACAATGCGGCTTTAACGTGATGGCAACATCAAATTGTGCTTGTCCACCAACAAACAGAATGCGCACATCGGCGTCATTGAGCACATACGCGGCTTGTGCCGTGGTATTAGTGGCATATAAGGGCACACTCACGCCACGCAATTGCAAAATAGCCAAGTCGGCCAATGACCAAGCCATACTGTTATTAGCAAAAATCCCAATGCGCTCTTGTATAGCGACACCGAAGGACAACAGCGCAGTCGAAATCTGGGTGACGTGTTCGTCAACCTGACGCCAACTGAGCTGTTTTTCTCCTTTTGGCGACCATTCACGTAGGGCGACTTGATCTGCGCGATCACTGATTTGCTGGCGCAAACGGCGCACAAGGTGGTATTGCTCTAATGTATGGGTCATAACATCGCTGCTCGCTGCTAAATCAATCATTCGTTCATAAAGTATACTGTAACTTTGTTGTTCGCCGATATTCAGCTTACATGTGTACACTTTTTTCGCGCAGTCTACCTGCTCTAGAGGTTATGGCAAATAAAATTCAGCGCAGAAGTGTGAGCTAAAATAGACTTTGATGAAAAATACCGCTTCCAAAGCAGCAGCAGAGCATAAAGATTGAGGGGTTAAGTAAAGCAGCAACATGTTGCTAAGGGATGTCATGAGCGATGGAAGGAAGCAAGATGGCATTCAATCTCACTTTCCCTGCCACTGAGCGATATATCATTTCAGCAGCAGGGCTTAGCAAGCCGCTACAAAGGGGTACTAAGTTGTCCGAGTAATTCTTTCATCCATTGATGGCCTTTATCTCTATCCGTTGATTCATGCCATGTGAGATAGCAAGGTCGGCTTATTTTCTCTTTCCAAGGTAATGAGATTAATTTCAAATTAAGCGTTTCGTTATATTGCTGAACCAACCAGCGAGGTGCGATAGCCACAAAGGAAGTTTGAGAAACAATATTAAGTACGCTATTCATATCCGTACTTTCATAGGCAATAGTTTGAGCGCTTACAATGGACTCATAATAAGCCTCACTGAAAGAGCCCATTTTATCTAATGAGACAACAGCATGTTGTTCAGAGATGAGTTGTTCTTGAGTAATTGAATGGTCAATACGTGGATGATCTTTAGACACAACCAAGACAGATTCATCATCAAATAATGAGATATCATGAAAGTCTGGGCGTTCGAATTTAGTATAACCAATAACGAATTCAGTTTCTTGATAACGTAACTGATGCTCAATATTCTCATTAAGATAAGATCGGATAATGAGTTGTATATTAGGTGCCAATGACTTAATTCGCTCTATTATTTGTGCTGTAAGCCTAATATCTAATGGACTACAAATTGATAAATTAAATACTCGTCCACTATTTTTAGCCTCAAAACCCGCCCCCGGCAACTCATTTTGGACAAGTTGTAATGCTTGTCTTACCGGCCCAAAAAGTTGACGCGCTCTGGCAGTCGGCTGAATCCCTCGGCCATAACGAACAAACAATTCGTCATTAAACATCACTTTCAAGCGGGCGACGGCATTACTCACGGCGGGCTGAGACATGCCCAGAGACTGGGCTGCACGTGTAACATTATGCATTTGCATTACTGCATCAAAAACAGTTAATAAATTGAGGTCAACACTTCTTAAATGAACTTCGCTACATGCTTTTTTAGTCGCTTGACCGTCGGTTACTAAGTTGTATTCAGACATGCTTAACTCCACTAAGCTTTATGCAGATGACACGATTAATAAAAGAGTCCTGTTGATATTTATCATCTTCTCAAAATATCTTTGATTTCTTACTATTAATGACGCCAATATTTTCATTATTATCGTTGTAAGATAAAATGAGCCTCATCCTTGTATATATAAAACGATATGAATTGCCTCCATGTATTTTCCGCCAATAACGCCCATGGATAAATACGTGAACAAGCCATCCACATAAAGTACCCCATATAACCCTTAGGACTAATTCACTCTAAACATAAGATTCTGATATATCATAAGCGTCAATAATAAAAGCAATAACATGATCACATCACAAAATGAGATAATTGACAACTATGCCATTAACAAATAATAAATTCATTAATGAAAACTTATTAGTTATTAATTATAGCGGCTAATTAACTTAATAATAGATTGAATTTTGCTCATGCAATGATGAGTTTACGTTATAGTCATAACATGTTAATCAAATAAATAACACTATTCATTACACGAATAAGTATTTATATCCACACGACATAGAAATCATTAATAATAAGTTTTGCTATAAATTTACTCGCTGATTAAACAATCAAGAACAGTTTCAGTTATTAACCTCTATCTTATTAAGTGTAAATATCATCTTTGGCACAGCAGTCCCCCCAAAAAACGGATCATCACCCAAAATAATCTGAAAAGTACAATAACCCGCATTACTATCGTTATACCAAACAAACAAAAAGGTCATTAACCATAAATTAGACTAACAATCCAATTTAACGAAAAAATCAGTCATTTACTCCAATAAGAGAATTCCCTTGTCGTCATAACCAGTTGAAGACACTATTTCAAACAAATATTGACATACCCATAGAATTCACGTATCAATTTAGGTAACGCAATATCGTAACCAATGAGAAACTGAAAAAATGTTCTATTCAACCCGTCTACTAGGCCTACTACTCAACGCAACTCACTTGCGCGGTATGTTGGTGGACGGAAATCAGAACTGATTCAGTCATCAAGATTAACAAGCCCGCGCAAATGCGCGGGTTTTTTTTTACCCGCTAAGCGCAAATGTAAACACGACAAGGAATACCCACATGAGCCAACAGGTCATTATTTTTGATACAACATTGCGTGACGGTGAACAAGCGTTGCAAGCCAGTCTGAGCGTTAAAGAGAAGCTGCAAATCGCGTTGGCACTGGAAAGAATGGGTGTCGACATAATGGAAGTCGGCTTCCCGGTGTCTTCTCCTGGCGATTTTGAATCAGTCCGTACCATCGCGCAGCAAGTGAAAAACAGCCGAGTCTGCGCCTTGGCGCGCTGTGTCGATAAAGACATTGATGTGGCGGCTGAAGCCTTACGCATCGCAGAAGCGTTCCGTATCCACGTCTTTTTGGCGACGTCGACTTTGCACATCGAATCCAAATTAAAGCGCTCATTTGATGATGTGTTGGCGATGGCGGTTCATTCTGTGAAGCGCGCGCGTAACTATACCGACGACGTAGAGTTCTCCTGTGAGGATGCAGGTCGTACACCAATTGATAACTTGTGTCGTGTCGTGGAAGCGGCAATCAGTGCCGGTGCTACCACCATCAATATCCCTGATACCGTCGGTTACACCACGCCATATCAGTTTGGCGGAATCATCACTGATTTGTATGAGCGCGTTCCTAACATTGATAAAGCAATCATCTCAGTGCATTGCCATGATGATTTGGGTATGTCGGTTGCTAACTCCATTACCGCCGTTCAAGCCGGTGCACGTCAGGTTGAAGGCACCATTAACGGCTTAGGCGAACGTGCCGGTAACTGTTCACTGGAAGAAGTGATCATGGCGATTAAAGTGCGCCATCAGATGTTAGGCGTGCATACCAATATCAATCATCAGGAAATTTACCGTACCAGCCAATTGGTCAGCAAAATATGCAATATGCCAATCCCTGGTAACAAGGCCATTGTCGGTAGTAATGCTTTTGCCCACTCCTCTGGTATTCATCAGGATGGCGTACTGAAAAACCGCGAAAACTACGAAATCATGACGCCCGAGTCTATCGGCCTGAAAGAAGTGCAGTTGAACCTGACCTCTCGCTCTGGTCGCGCGGCAGTGAAACACCGTATGGAAGAGATGGGCTATCAGGATAAAGATTATAATTTGGACTCTTTGTACGATGCCTTCCTGAAATTGGCAGACAAAAAAGGCCAAGTGTTTGATTACGATTTGGAGGCGTTGGCCTTCATCAACAAGCAACAAGAAGAACCCGAGTATTATCGTTTGGACTATTTCAGCGTCCAATCAGGCTCCAGTGTGATGGCAACTGCCTCAGTAAAATTGGTTTGTGGTGAAGAAACAAAATCAGAAGCAGCCACAGGTAACGGTCCGGTAGATGCGGTCTATCAAGCGATTAACCGCATCACCGACTACCCCATTGAACTGGTGAAATATCAATTATCGGCCAAAGGTCAAGGTAAAGACGCATTGGGTCAGGTTGATATCGTGGTTGATCACAAGGGCCGTCGTTTCCATGGCGTAGGTTTGGCAACGGACATTGTCGAATCCTCTGCTAAGGCATTGGTTAACGTATTAAATAATATCTGGCGCGCTCATCAAGTTGAAATCGAGAAACAGCGCTTGCAACAAAATAATCAGGAAATGGTGTGAACATGACGAAGACTTATCATATTGCCGTTTTACCCGGAGACGGCATTGGTCCAGAAGTAATGGCTCAAGCAAATAAAGTAATGGATGCAGTACGCCAGCGTTTCGGCATTAAGATTTCAACTAGCGTCTATGATGTGGGCGGTGCGGCCATTGACCGCCACGGCAGCCCATTACCGCCAGCAACCGTTAACGGCTGCGAACAGGCTGATGCCATTTTATTCGGCTCAGTTGGCGGCCCTAAATGGGAGCACTTGCCACCAGCGGAACAACCTGAGCGCGGAGCATTATTGCCGCTGCGTAAACACTTTAAATTATTCAGTAACCTGCGCCCAGCACGCTTATATCAAGGGCTGGAAGATTTCTGCCCACTGCGCAGTGATATCGCCGCCAAAGGCTTCGATATTCTGTGTGTGCGTGAGTTAACTGGCGGTATCTATTTCGGTCAACCGAAGGGCCGTGAAGGCCAAGGCCAATACGAACGTGCGTTTGATACCGAAGTGTATCATCGCTTCGAAATTGAGCGGATTGCCCGTATTGCCTTTGAATCTGCGCGTAAACGTCGTAGCAAAGTGACCTCAATCGATAAAGCCAACGTGTTGCAAAGCTCGATTTTGTGGCGTGAAGTGGTCAACGCGATTGCTGCGGATTACCCAGATGTGGCGTTGTCCCATATGTATATCGATAACGCCACTATGCAGTTAATCAAAGACCCTTCGCAGTTTGACGTGTTGCTGTGCTCCAATTTATTTGGCGATATTCTGTCCGATGAGTGCGCCATGATTACCGGCTCAATGGGGATGTTGCCATCCGCCAGTTTGAACGAGCAAGGCTTTGGCTTATACGAACCCGCTGGCGGTTCCGCACCGGATATCGCCGGCAAAAACATCGCAAACCCGATCGCTCAGATCCTCTCTTTAACCTTGCTGCTGCGCTTTAGTTTAGGCAAAGACGAGGCCGCTGATGCTATTGAGCGCGCAATCAATCAGGCATTGGAACAAGGCTATCGTACCGCTGATTTAGCCGGTGATGGCAAAGCCATTGGCACCAACGAAATGGGCGATATCATCGCTAAATTCGTGGCTGAGGGGGTTTAACATGGGCAAAACGTTATATCAAAAATTGTACGATGCCCACATCGTGCACGAAGCGCCGAATGAAACACCCTTGTTGTATATCGACCGTCACTTAGTGCATGAAGTGACGTCTCCGCAAGCATTTGATGGCTTGCGGGCTATGGGACGCCCTGTGCGTCAGCCAAGTAAAACCTTTGCCACCATGGATCACAACGTTTCAACGCAGACCAAAGATATTAATGCTAGCGGCGAAATGGCGCGCATTCAGATGCAAGAGTTGATTAAGAACTGCGCTGAATTTGGCGTCTCTTTATATGACTTGAACCATCCATTCCAAGGCATCGTCCATGTAATTGGCCCAGAACAAGGCATGACGTTACCCGGCATGACCATTGTCTGCGGCGACTCCCATACCGCTACGCATGGCGCATTTGGCTCCTTGGCCTTCGGTATCGGGACTTCAGAAGTTGAACACGTGTTGGCAACTCAGACCCTGAAACAGGGCCGTGCCAAGACCATGAAAATTGAAGTCAATGGCGATGTCGGCGCAGGGATTACGGCTAAAGATATCGTGTTGGCCATTATTGGCAAAACCGGCAGTGCCGGTGGTACGGGCCATGTGGTGGAATTCTGTGGCAGCGCCATTGAAGCGTTGAGCATGGAAGGCCGTATGACATTGTGCAATATGGCTATCGAAATGGGCGCTAAAGCGGGATTAGTGGCACCGGATGACACCACCTTCGATTACCTGAAAGGGCGTCAATTTGCGCCAACGGGTGAGCAATGGGAACAAGGCGTGGCCTACTGGCGCGGCTTGAAGTCAGATGCTGAGGCTAAATTCGATACGGTTGTCACCTTAGACGCGGCAGATATTGCACCGCAAGTCACTTGGGGGACGAACCCAGGCCAAGTGATTGCCGTGAATCAAACCATTCCGGCACCGGAGTCCTTTAGCGATCCTGTCGAACGTGCTTCGGCCGAAAAAGCCTTGGCTTATATGGATTTACGCCCAGGTATTAAGTTAACCGAAGTGGCGATTGATAAAGTGTTTATCGGCTCTTGCACCAACTCGCGCATTGAAGATTTGCGGGCTGCTGCCGCTATCGCGCAAGGGCGTAAAGTTGCCAGTGGCGTACAGGCTATCGTGGTCCCAGGTTCTGGCCCCGTGAAGGCGCAGGCAGAGGCCGAAGGTTTGGATAAGATCTTTATCGACGCCGGTTTCGAATGGCGTTTACCCGGCTGCTCAATGTGTTTGGCAATGAACAATGACCGTCTGGAACCGGGTGAGCGCTGTGCCTCCACCAGCAACCGTAACTTTGAAGGCCGTCAAGGCCGTGGTGGGCGTACCCATTTGGTTAGCCCCGCAATGGCAGCAGCAGCGGCGGTCAGTGGTCATTTTGCTGACGTTCGCGACTTATCCGCCGCCACCCACTAACCGGAGATACCACCATGGCTAAATTTACTCAACACATTGGTTTGGTTGTCCCGTTAGATGCGGCGAACGTCGATACCGATGCGATTATCCCTAAACAGTTTTTGCAGAAAGTCACCCGCACCGGTTTTGGACAACACCTGTTTAACGATTGGCGTTTTCTAGACGATGCCGGCAAAGTGCCTAACCCTGAATTTGTGCTGAACCAGCCTCGCTATCAAGGTGCCAGCATTTTGCTCGCACGTGAGAATTTCGGCTGCGGCTCATCTCGTGAACACGCACCTTGGGCATTGACCGATTTCGGTTTTAAAGTAGTTATTGCACCGAGCTTTGCCGATATATTCTATGGCAACTCGTTTAATAACCAACTGCTGCCGGTCACATTAAGTGAAGCCGATATTGATACGTTATTCCAGTTAGTTAAAAATAACGAAGGCATTCAATTTGTTGTCGATTTGGAAGCGCAGACCGTGAATGCAGGGGGCAAAAGTTATTCGTTCGAGATTGATAGTTTCCGCCGCCATTGCATGATTAATGGTTTGGACAGTATTGGTCTGACACTGCAACATGAAAAGGCTATTTCTACCTACGAAAAACAGCAGCCCGCGTTTTTACGTTAATATCCTTTGGAGCCAGCAATATTTATATTGCTGGCTTACTTTACCTTCATCCAATATGCCACGGGAAATGATGCGGTATTATTGTCGTCATAATCTTCCTAATACCAATCATTAAAGATCGCACAAAAATATTAATCAAATGCCCCCCCATTTTTCCTGAGATAATAACCTAAACAACCAAAAACCCGCATAATCAATCTGTTATATAACAATATCGTAAGTTATTAGATTGCCTACCTATTAGGGGGGTTAATGTGATTTTTATTGATTGTATTCTGTGCTAGCGGTCACTTTTTATTTCTTAAACAACGGTATGCTGTTTCCCACCATCCACTCCTAGAGGGCGCCTTATGATACGCATCGCACTGCGTTACGAAGCACGCATCTCCGGCGACAGCCGAGCTTGGTTTAATATTGATTACCGCCTCGCCAACGATTTCCCGCGTTAGTTTCTCATCGCTTATTCAGCTTCGGCTGAAACATCTCATTCTTATTTTTATTGCCGTCATGGTTAATCGGTTGGCTATTTTTATTGCCAAAACATGACTGTATTTTAAATATTAATATCTAAAAACACCCAAAGTCATTGGTGCTGCAAGTAAGCCCGTGCATGTGCGTGGCTATATTTATGCGGCGTCCAGTACTCAAGGTATTTGGAGTAATAAGCTATGAAACGTATCCCTGAACCCTTCCGTATTAAAATGGTAGAAAATATTCGGATGACCAATCGGGAAGATCGCGAGAAAGCATTAATTGAAGCCGGCTATAACCCTTTCTTATTACCGAGTGAAGATGTCTATATTGATTTACTGACGGACTCAGGTACTGGCGCAATGAGTGATCGTCAATGGGCGGGGTTAATGATGGGCGATGAAGCCTATGCGGGTTCACGCAATTATTATAATTTGTGTGATCAAGTGAAGAAGCTGATCGGTTACCCGTTTACCATTCCCACCCATCAGGGCCGTGGAGCGGAACAAATCCTATTCCCTTGCTTGATTGCGAAAAAACAAAAAGCGGGCGGCGCGAAAAACCCTGTCTTTATTTCTAACTTCCATTTCGATACTACTGCCGCCCACGTTGAAATGAATGGTGCCAAAGCCATCAACGTTGTGACGCCGAAAGCCTTTGATACTGTGGCTTATTACGATTGGAAAGGCGATTTCGATTTAGATCAACTCAAGGCCACCATTGCCGAATACGGGGCAGAAAACGTCGTCTCAATTATTACGACCGTCACCTGTAACAGCTCTGGCGGACAGCCGATTTCAATGAGCAATATGCGCGAGGTGTATCGCATTGCTCAACAGCATAATATCCCCGTTGTCATTGACTCGGCCCGCTTCTGCGAAAACGCTTGGTTTATTAAGCAACGTGAACCTGGTTATGGCGATAAGTCGATCAAAGAGATCATTCTGGAGATGTACCAGTATGGCGACATGCTCACCATGTCAGCCAAAAAAGACCCGATGGTTAACATTGGCGGCTTATGCTGCTTCCGCAACGATGAAGACTTGTTCAACGACGTTCGTATCCGTTGCGTGCCAATGGAAGGTTTTGTCACTTACGGTGGTTTGGCGGGCCGCGATATGGAAGCGCTGGCCATCGGGTTAGAAGAAGGGATGAATGAAGACTTCCTGACTTACCGTATTGGCCAAGTTGAGTATCTGGGTGAACGCCTACGCGCGGGGGGGATTCCGATTCAATACCCAACAGGGGGCCATGCCGTCTTTGTCGATGCCAAAATCCTACTGCCCCATATTCCGGCGGAACAATTCCCTGCGCAGGCACTGAACAACGCCTTGTATCTGGAAGCGGGTATCCGTAGCGTGGAAATTGGTTCACTCCTGCTCGGCCGTGATCCGCAAACTGGCAAGCAAAAACCCTCACCACTGGAATTGCTACGCCTGACCATTCCACGCCGTGTCTACACTAACGACCATATGGATTACATTGCCGATGCGCTGATTGCACTTAAATCACGTGCTGAAGAAATCAAAGGGCTGACTTTCACCTACGAACCCCCTGTTTTGCGTCACTTTGTTGCCCGTTTGAAACCCATCGAGTAAGCGGCAACTGCCATTCTGACAATACGCCCCCTATCGCACCGGTAGGGGGTACACAGCGACCAAATTGTTACCTCTATAAGTGGTAAAACCACACGAGGACACCCTACTATGGCCCAAACAACATTAGAAGATCAGGTCACAGCAGTAAAAATTAAAAGTCCTTCCCTACTCGGTGGTGCAATGATTATTGCAGGCACCATTGTGGGCGCAGGGATGTTTTCGCTACCCGTTGTTATGTCAGGGATCTGGTTTTATTGGTCTATCGCCGTTCTGGTTTTTACTTGGTTTTGCATGCTTCACTCAGGATTAATGATCCTCGAAGCCAACCTCAACTACCACACCGGTGCCAGTTTTGACACCATCACCAAAGACTTACTGGGCAATGGCTGGAACGTGATTAATGGCCTGACCGTCGCCTTTGTACTCTACATTCTGACCTATGCCTATATCTCCGCCAGCGGTTCTGTTATTCAACACACGCTACGTGGAATGGGGGTTGATTTTCCTGCTCGATTAGGTGGCTTATTCTTTGCCTTATTTGTCGCCTTTATTGTCTGGCTCAGTACCACTGCGGTGAGCCGCATGACAACTATCGTGCTAGGCGCAAAAATACTCACCTTCTTTATGACGTTTGGCGGGCTGCTAGGGCATGTCGAACCCGTTAAGTTGTTTAACCTAAGCGATGCTAACCCCAGTTATCTGCCCTATCTACTGATGACACTGCCGTTTTGTCTGGCCTCATTCGGCTACCACGGTAACGTCCCTAGCCTGATGAAGCATTACGGCAAGAATCCTCATCGAATCCGCAACTGTTTGCTGATTGGCACACTGCTGGCACTGACCCTCTATATCATTTGGCTAGTCGGCACCATGGGCAATATTCCGCGACCGCAGTTTCGTGAAATAGCCAGTCAGGGCGGCAATATCGATGTGTTGGTCAGTGCGTTAGGGGGGATCTTAAAAAGCCCGTCAATGGACCTGCTGCTGACGGTATTCTCAAACTTCGCGGTCGCCAGTTCATTCCTGGGCGTGACATTGGGATTATTCGATTATCTGGCTGATTTATTTAAATTTGACGACAGCCGCTTAGGGCGCGGGAAAACCGCCGCCATCACCTTCATACCGCCCATTTTGGGTGGCCTGATTTACCCTGATGGCTTCATCTACGCCATCGGCTACGCGGGACTCGCCGCCACTGTCTGGGCTGCCATCGTCCCCGCGCTGTTGGCCCGAGCCTCTCGCAAACGCTTTGGTAGTCCGCTGTATCGTGTATGGGGAGGGACACCCATGATTGTGTTGATTCTGCTGTTCGGGGCAGTGAATGCCATCGCCCATGTTCTGTCCAGCTTGAATCTGCTGCCGGTCTACTAAAACTCATCAACCAGCGCCCTACGGGGCGCTATGCTTCCCTGACTCGCGCACAAATAATCAACGCTAAAACCGCTAGCACCATCGCCACCACATACACCGAATCATGGCCCCAAGTTTCGGTCAGTACCCCTTGCAACACACCCGCTAAAATGACACCCGTCGAAATACTGTTGGTGAACAACGTGGTCGCCGCCCCAGCCCTGCCCGGCATCAGATCTTGGAAATAGAGCATTCCGATACCGGCAACGATACCGATAAAAATGGCGTTAAAAATTTGCAGCAGCATCAGTGCAGATTTGAATTTAAACAGCACCAATCCGGTATAGAACAAGACGCCCGCGAGCACCGCAAACAGCATGATTTTACGTTTACCAAAGCGTCTGACTGAATATCCCGCCAGCAACATGATAGGGATTTCCAGCCCCGCAGCGGTACCCATCAATAAGCCGGCCAACCGCTCAGGCAACCCCAAACTGGCGGTGATATAGAGTGGCATATCAATGATGTACATGGTGTTGCACGTCCACATCAGCAACGAGGCAATAAACAACAGCAGGACGTCTTTGTCGGCGAATAGGCTGCCTTGCACCACTACCGGTGCATCCTCTACGGGTTCTGCGCGCTTCACTGAGGGTAAGACAAACCACACCACCAGCGCACTCAGCACAAAAATACCGGCGGCAATACTGAACATCAGCGTAAAGCCATAATTAAGTGCCAACATAAACGACAGCGGCGGCCCGATAACCCAAGCCAATGAGAGCTGCGCACGCATAATGGAGCTGAACATCACCACTTCACGTGCCGAGTTATCCGCGTATTCACGCGCCAAAGCAAAGATTTGCGGCATGGCAGTGTTGGCGACCGCTGCCAAGAGCACACCGGCAGTGATTAACGTCAGATAATCACGATTAAAAGCAAATAATAGGCAGTTCCCCACCGCCATCAAGTAACAGACCATGATGAGTTTGCGGCGATCGCCACGTAAGTCTGAGCGTTTAGCCAGTAAGAAACTGACGGTTATCCCAGCAATGGCATTCACGGTATAAAACAGGCCGACCCACAGTGGCCGGACTTTCACTTCCGTACTTAAAAACAGGCTTAAGGTCGGTGCCTGTAACGCGCCCGCGATACCTGAAAGAAAAGCCACCACAAAGAAAGCAAGAAATACCGGGTTGATGCGGCGGGAAAAAGTTAATGCAGATTTCATTCCAGGCTCCAGCGCCAGAAACAGCTATTACGCCCTCTCCCCCGATTTCAAGTGCAAGCGCGCCTTGAAATTGGTTAGGCAGAAGCGACAGAAGTGCTTATTTTTAGAGAAAGATAAATTAATTTTATACTCAAATATTTGCGTTGCAATGAATGCTTATTATCACGCCACTGCGTCAATCACGCAGAGTAATAAAAAAAGCCAGCGGGCGACTAAACCTGCTGGCTGGTGAACAACACCATTACTCAGAAATTTTGGAACTCAGTATCACAGCAAGATTCATTTCACTGCACAGTCAACACTTAACACGTTCAATCTCTAACATCAGGGATCACAGCGTATGCTCGGTACGGGCGATGATATCGTCCTGTGCATCAGGTGATAACGCGGTGAAGAAGGCCGAATAACCTGCCACTCTGACCACCAGATCACGGTAACGATCCGGATGCTGCTTGGCATCCACCAGCGTCTCGCGGGAGACGATGTTGTATTGCACGTGCCAGCCCAGATACTCCTCAAAGAAGGTGCGTAACATCATCATCAACTTTTCGCGGTCACGAGGATTATCCAGCGTGGACGGGTTCAGTTTTTGATTCAGCAAGACGCCCCCCAGAATTGAAGCGGTAGGTAGCTTGGACAACGAGTTAAACACCGCCGTTGGCCCTAAATGGTCAGTACCAGAGGCAGGGCTTGCCCCTTCCGCCAGCGGGCTATGCGCCTTGCGGCCATCCGGTGTGGCCATCGTGGCCGCACCAAAGGGCACGTTGGCAGAAATGGATGATGTCCCTGCGTAATAGGTGCCACCAATCGGGCCACGACCGAAACGAGTGTTGTGGTATTGCTTCAGTTCATCGATGTAGGTCTGATACGCCCGCACTAACAGTTGGTCGACATCATCGACATCATTGCCGTATTTCGGTGCTGAATTAATCAAATGTTGGCGAAGTTGTTCACCGTTCAGCCCTTCAAAATCATTGGCAAGGGCGGTTGCCAGTTGCTGCTGGCCGATAAGCTGTTGTTCAAACACCAGTTTACGCACGGCGGCTAGGCTATTACCTAAGTTGGCAATCCCCACTTGCAAGCCAGAAACCCAGTCGTAACGCGCGCCCCCTTGTTTGATGCTTTTACCGCGCTCAATACAATCATCCACCAGCGCTGAACAGACAATATCGTGGGCGTTCTCTTCCAGCACGGTATCAACCACGCACTCTATCTCAATGGATTTGCGGGTGTAATAGCGAATCTGCTGATCCCATTGCGCCATCACTTGGTCGAAATCGGTGAAGTTACCTTTTGATAACCCCTGCTCTTGCGGCATGAAGACTTGCCCAGATGTCGCATCACGGCCTTGTTCTAACGCGGCCAACATCACACGAGCGAAGTTAATGAAACTCATGCCAGTACAGCGATAACCCCATTTCCCCCCGACGGCAGTTTCAATACAACCAATGGCCGCATAGTCGTAAGCATCCTGCGGTTCCACACCCAACTTGATAAATTCAGGAATGACGATTTCATCATTATTAAAGGCTGGCATACCAAAACCACAGCGGATGACCTGTACACAAGCATCAAGGAAATCATCACTGATCCCCGCATGGTAGCGGACACTGAGGTTGGGCTGAGTGGATTTTAAGCGGCCACAAGATTCCAGCACGGCATACGAGAGCGGATTGACGGCATCAATGGCTTTGCCCTGCACCAATTTTTGCCCGCCGATAGTGACGTTTTGATAAAGCGGGCTGCCTGCCGATGCCTTGGAGTGAGAGCCAGAACGAATCTTGTTCACTTCCAGTAATTTCAGCCAGCAGCTATGCAGCATTTCAATGGCTTGTTCGCGGCTGAGGGTGTTTTCCAGCTCAACATCGCGGCGATACCAAGGGTAGAGGTACTGGTCGAGGCGACCAAATGATACCGAGTGACCATTGGATTCAATTTGCAGTATCAGTTGAATGAAATAGCACAGTTGCAACGCTTGCCAGAAACTCTGCGGTGGTTGATGAGCAATCAGCGCGCAGTTATCAGCCATATTCAACAACTCAGCGCGCCGCCATTCACGGGTTTCTTCCTCTGCCATTTGTCGCGCCACTGCGGCATAACGCTCAATATGTTCACTCAGCGCCACCAGCGAGATATCAATCGCTTTCAGGAATTGCTCTTTGTGCAAGTCACTCCAGTCGGTCAGTTGCAGGCGCTCACGGCGACTGGCGACTTTAGCGCGCAGGCCATCCAAACCTTTCTCCAGCAACAGTGGGAAGTTCACCGCCAAATGGGCATCACCGGAAGTCATATTACCTTCCGCTTTGATGATACCCGTCGCCAGTAAGGCTTTCTGTTCATCGGTAAACATGCCGTAGCAGCGGTCCTGCACGGTTTGACCACGCCACCATGGGCAGATTTGATGCAATACCGCTTTGTCTTGTTCGCTGACGGAGAAACCTGCGCCTGGGCGATCGGCTAAGTCATCGATTTCACTTTCGATCCAGCCGACGGTGTACTCAGGGAAAATAGGGGCTGCACGCAGTTGGCTAGCCTGATTACCGATAATCAACTCATCATTTTTGATCCACACCGTGCGCTGCTGTAAATGGTGGGCCAAGGCTAACGCACGACGAACCGGTAGCGGTTTATCCTGATGCTGCTGATAAGCCTCGGTGTAATGCTGCGCCCGCTCCGTACACACTGGCGGTTTCACAATATGAATCAGGGCGTTTTTATGCTGTTTTGTCCGTTCGCTTAGGGTTACCAAATCGAGAGTGGTCATTGCGTCATCCTCTTAACATTGCGGTCAGGCCCTTGTCACGGGCATAACTTTCCGCGAAGGCCAACAAATCAGGTGCATCCAAAGGGGTACTTGCGGCCAGATAGGTTTCACCCAGCAACGAATATTTACTGATACCCAGTGTGTGATAAGGCAAAAAATGAATCTCTTTCACACCAATCTCATCAGCGGCAAAATCGACGATCCCTTTCACCGAACGACGATCAGCATTGAAATCAGGGATTAACGGCACTCGCACGGTGATATTGGTGCCCGCGGCGGCTAAATGGCGGAAATTCGCCATAACCCGTTTGGCAGATCCCCCCCGTCCACTGATGGAAACGGCGCTCATCGGTGTGTTTTAAATCTGCCAGCATCAAATCAAGCCACGGCAATGATGGTGCGATGTAACGCCATGGCGTGTGTAAGCAAGATTCAACTGCCGTATGAATGCCCAGTTGATGGCAACGTTGCAATATTTCAGCGGCAGTCTCAGGCTGCATAAAAGGTTCGCCACCGGATAAGGTCACTCCACCACCGCTGCGCCGATAAAATGGCAAATCGCGCAGTAAAGTCTCCATCGTGGCATCCATATCAATGGGGCGACCACATACCGTCAGTGCGCCACTGGGGCAGCGAAGGGTGAGCGTCTGAATATCCTCTTCGACCAATAACTGGCGCTGGATAACGAGCTGGTCATCCATTCGTTGGATCGCTTGCGGGCAACTTTGCTGACACAAATCGCAACCGGAGAGACAAAGACGTGGGTCATATAACACATCAGGTTTTGCTGATCGGCTCTCCGGATTTTGGCACCAACGACAACTGAGCGAACAGCCTTTAAGGAACACCACGCTACGAATGCCAGGACCGTCATGGGTGGAATAACGTTGTAGATTAAAAATCATATTATCCCTCCACTTAGTGTGACTTCTTAGACGTTGCAGTGATAACCCACTTTTCATGCACACCAGTATCTGCGTAATATAGGGAAAGAAAAATTGATGAATTTTGCCGTGGAGTTCCCCTTTTATGTCTGCCTCACGTCTGCAACAACAGTTTATTCGGCTCTGGCAACGTTTTAATGGCCAGCCAACGGAAACCACCTTGCAAGAACTCGCAGACGTACTCAGTTGTTCACGTCGCCATGTCCGATCCTTGCTGAGCAGCATGCAACAAGCGGGTTGGCTGAGTTGGCAAGCCGAGGCAGGCCGTGGTAAACGCTCACAATTAACGTTTCTCTATTCTGGTTTAGCACTGCAACAACAACGGGCCGAGGAATTACTCGAGCAGGATCATATTGATCAACTGGTGCAGTTAGTTGGGGATAAAAAAGCCGTACGACAAATGCTGCTATCCCAGTTAGGACGTAGCTTTCGCCAAGGGAAACACATTCTGCGTGTGCTCTATTACCGCCCACTGCCTAATCTATTACCCGGTACTGCCCTACGACGTTCCGAAACGCATATGGTGCGGCAGATATTTAATGGCCTAACGCGAATAAATGAGGAAAACGGGGAACTCGAACCGGATTTATCTCATCACTGGCAAGCCATAAGCCCGTTGCATTGGCGTTTTTATTTGCGGCCCGCCATCCATTTCCACCACGGACGTGAACTGGAAATGAACGATGTCATCGCCAGTTTGACGCGCTTGATTCCGCAGCCGCTGTTCTCGCACATCACCGCCGTACGCTCCCCCACCCCCTATGTCATTGACGTGCATTTGAGCAGCCCAGACCACTGGTTACCTTGGTTATTGGGGTGCGTTCACGCCATGATTTTGCCGCAAGAGTGGGAAAGCCAGCCGGACTTCCAGCGCCATCCTATCGGCACTGGCCCCTATTCGGTGATGCGTAATCACCACAGTCAGTTGAAAATTCAGGCCTTTGATAACTATTTTGGTTTTCGCGCACTGATTGATGAAGTGAACATCTGGGTGCTACCGGAACTGTCCGAGGAATTAGTTTACTCTGGCGTGCAGTTGCAAGCTGACGATACCAGTAAAAATGAGCTGGAAAGCCGCTTGGAAGAAGGCTGCTATTTCTTGCTGTTTGACCAGCGATCGGCGCAAACAAGCCAACCCGAGATCCGCCGCTGGCTTTGCGAGCTGATCACACCGGTCGCCCTACTCAGCCATGCTGACCCGTTTTATCAGCGTTACTGGTCGCCCGCTTACGGCATGCTACCGCGCTGGCACCATAACCGGTTGACCGCACTAGAGCCGAAGCCCGAAGGGTTAACTGAGCTTACGTTGACGTTTTACAGTGAGCATTCTGAATTTGATGCCATCAGCCAAACACTGACCACACTGCTGGCCGCGCACGGCGTCAAATTGGTGATTCAGGTGGTCGATTATGTTAGTTGGTATCAAGGTGACGCGAGAAGCGATATGTGGCTTGGCAGCGCCAACTTCTACCTGCCGCTGGAGTTTTCACTGTTTGCGACCTTGTATGAGTTGCCCCTGCTGCAACATTGCCTCGACGACAAACTGCATCAAGACGTGGAATTATGGCGTAACAATGCCCTCCCCATGGTGGATTGGAGCCAACGATTGGTCAGCCAAAATCAATTCCACCCTCTCTTCCATCACTGGCTAGAATTATATGGGCAGCACAGCATGCGCGGCGTGCGCATGAACACCCTCGGCTGGTTTGATTTCAAATCCGCATGGTTTACCCCTCCCGAGGCATAAACACACTTTCACCCGCCCGAATTAGTCTCTACAATAGCGCCGTCTCAACGGGGTGCGGAAAAGCTGCTGTGGTCGTGATCAGAATTTATTCTGCTTCGTTCCATTAACGCTGAAACAACAACGTCGCGAGGGAGGTTCAGCCGGAAGCGGACAGCACAGATAAACCGGAACGTACTGCGAGTACGTGAGGATGTCGAGTCCTGCCCAACACCGGATCCACCTCATCGCAGCACGTTTTTTTCGCTGAGAGCAAACCCGTCGAACCTGATCCGGTTAAAACCGGCGGAGGGATTTGAGAAAAATAACGCCGCCTCACTGCGATGCCGATGTTATTCACCGCCTCAGATACCTTTGCCACCTTTATCTTTAAGGAGTGCAAAGTGTTTAAACGCATGATTCCCTGCTTGTTCTTATTTTCTGTTGCCGCTGTTGCTGCCGATAAACCCACCTTGACGGTTTACACTTACGACTCCTTTGCTGCCGACTGGGGACCAGGGCCAGCAATAAAAAAAGCCTTTGAAGCCGAATGCGATTGCCAGCTTAAATTTGTGGCGCTGGAAGACGGCGTTTCACTGCTAAACCGCCTGCGAATGGAAGGGAAAAACAGCCAAGCTGATGTGATTTTGGGTTTAGATAACAATTTGGTACAGGCAGCGGAACAAACGGGGTTATTCGCCCCCAGCCAAGTGGATACGAGCGCGCTAACACTCCCTGAACCATGGCAAAACAAAACCTTTGTCCCTTTCGACTACGGCTATTTCGCCTTTGTGTATGACAAAAACAAACTGAAAAATCCGCCAAAAAGCCTGCAAGAATTGGTCAGCAGTGATGCGCCGTGGAAAGTGATTTATCAAGATCCTCGCACCAGTACACCGGGCCTGGGTTTGATGTTGTGGATGCAAAAAGTGTATGGCGATAAAGCGCCGCAGGCCTGGCAACAACTGGCGAAGAAAACCGTCACTGTCACCAAAGGCTGGAGTGAGGCTTATGGTCTTTTCCTCAAAGGTGAAGGCGATTTGGTACTGAGCTATACCACCTCACCGGCTTACCATCTGATTGAAGAGAAGAAAGATAATTATGCCGCCGCTGATTTCAGTGAAGGCCACTATCTGCAAGTGGAAGTCGCCGGTCAAGTCGCGTCCAGCAAACAGCCAGAACTGGCACAACGCTTTATGAAATTCATCGTTACCCCCGCGTTCCAAGAACATATTCCGACCGGTAACTGGATGTATCCCGTCATCAAGATGGATCTGCCTGTTGGGTTTGAAACGCTAAACGTGCCGCAAAAAGCGTTGCAGTTTGATGCTAAAGACGTGGCCGATAACCGTGGAAAATGGATTCAGGCATGGCAATCCGCCGTCAGCCGTTAATCCCCGCGTGGTTGTGGCCAGGGCTGCTCGCCGCTGCGCTGATAGTCGGTGTCGCCTTATTGGCGTTCACCGCGATTTGGCGACATGCGCCGGCGGCCGACTGGCGCAGCCTCTGGCATGACAGCTATCTGTGGCATGTGATTCGCTTTACCTTCTGGCAGGCGTTTCTCTCTGCGTTACTGTCAGTGCTACCCGCCATTTTTCTGGCGCGCGCCCTGTATCGCCGCCGCTTTCCTGGCCGCCAATTGATGCTGCGTTTATGTGCCATGACGCTGGTGTTACCCGTGCTTGTCGCGCTATTTGGTATTTTGACAGTGTATGGTCGCCAAGGTTGGCTAGCGGGATTATTTGGCTGGATGGGGGTGGATTACCGTTTCTCCCCCTATGGTTTGCAAGGCATTTTACTGGCGCATATCTTCTTCAATATGCCGCTGGCAACACGATTACTGTTGCAGTCATTGGAGAGTATCGCCGTAGAACAGCGGCAATTAGCGGCGCAATTAGGCATGAACGGTTGGCAGCATTTCCGCTGGGTCGAATGGCCCTACCTACGCCGCCAGATTCTGCCCACTGCTGCACTGATTTTTATGCTCTGTTTTGCCAGTTTCGCCACCGTGCTATCACTGGGCGGCGGGCCGCAAGCCACCACTATCGAGCTGGCCATTTATCAGGCGCTGAGTTACGACTACGATCTCGGGCGCGCCGCACTGTTGGCGTTGATTCAACTGGGCTGCTGCTTGGGGTTAGTGATATTGAGTCAGCGGCTTAATTCCGTACTGGCGGTCGGCAATACCCATGCGCAAGTCTGGCGCAATCAGCAAGATAGCCCTTGGTCGCGCATCAGCGATACGCTGCTCATAGGTGCCGCCTTGCTATTGATGGTTCCGCCGTTGTTAGCCGTCGTCATTGATGGCAGTAATCAGACGATCCTGACGGTGTTGCAACAACCGGCACTTTGGCAAGCCTTCTTCACCTCGCTGACGATTGCCATTGGGGCCGGATTGCTGTGTGTGACCCTCACCATGATGCTGTTGTGGAGTAGCCGTGAGCTAAAGTTACGCCATCAAATGGCTTATGGTCAGGCGCTCGAAGTGAGTGGCATGGTGATTTTGGCGATGCCGGGTATCGTGTTAGCGACCGGTTTCTTCTTGCTGCTCAACGACACGGTTGGCTTACCGCAATCCCCTTACGCACTGGTGATCCTCACCAATGCGCTGATGGCGGTGCCCTATGCCTTGAAAGTGCTGGATAACCCAATGCGGGATCTGGCGGAACGCTACACGCCGCTGTGCTTATCACTGGATATTCGCGGCTGGCATCGGTTGCGCTATATTGAACTGAGTGCCCTGAAACGCCCATTGGCGCAAGCACTGGCCTTTGCCTGCGTGCTCTCTATTGGCGACTTTGGCGTGGTGGCATTATTTGGCAATGAACATTTCCGCACCTTGCCATTTTATCTCTATCAACAGATAGGTTCTTACCGTAGCCACGATGGTGCAGTGACCGCCTTGCTCTTGCTGTTGCTCTGTTTCTTGCTGTTTACCCTTATTGAACGACTGCCGAGCCGCCATGCTAACGCTTGAAAAAATCACTTATCTGTATGACCACTTACCCATGCGCTTTGATGTGCGGATTCAACAGGGTGAACGGGTGGCCATCCTCGGGCCGAGTGGCGCAGGGAAAAGCACCCTGCTGAGCCTGATTGCGGGTTTTTTAGCGCCCACCAGCGGCCACATGTTACTGAACCATCAGGATCATACCGCCACCCCGCCCGCCCAACGGCCGGTGTCGATGCTGTTTCAGGAGAACAATTTATTCTCCCATCTGAGTGTGGAACAGAATATCGGGCTGGGCTTGCATCCGGGGCTGAAACTGAATCAGGAACAAAAAAAACTACTGCGCCAAATTGCCCAGCAAGTGGGATTAGAGGACTGCCTCGATCGCCTGCCAGCCCAGCTTTCTGGTGGTCAACGCCAACGAGCGGCATTGGCGCGGTGTTTGGTACGCAGCCAGCCCATCTTGCTGCTCGATGAGCCATTTTCGGCGCTAGATCCCGCGTTGCGTAATGAAATGCTGTTATTGGTTGATCAGGTGTGCCGCCAGCGACAACTCACCCTATTGATGGTGTCACACAATCTTGATGATGCCGCACGCATCGCCGATCGTACCTTGCTGATCGTCGATGGCCGCATTTATTACGACGGCCCGACACAAGCACTGGTGAATGGCAGCGCCCCCGAAGCCAAGGTACTGGGGATCGCCACCTCAAGTTTGTGATTGGGGTGAGCACATGGCGATCAGCCAGCCAGCACCTTCCACAACAAATGACGATAAACCGGCATGATGGGTTGCATATGCAGCCAAACAAAACTGGCTATCGCCATGGCAATCGCCAACACCGTCAGCCAACGCAGCCGGCCAAGAGGTAACCAACGGCTGAGACGGTCTGGGCTACGTTTACCAAAACGCCACCAGCGCCATGACAACCAACACGCCAGCCAAATCAACAGGACAACCGTAACCAGCAAACACTTGAACATAAAGCTATTGGCACTGGGCGGAATATCAATAGCAACACCGGCGAGAATACCGGGGAAAAAGTAGATAGGTGGCCAAGTGAGGCAACCTATCACATTGGGTAGCGCGAATTTGACCGGCGGCAGATTTAGCATCCCCGCCACCATCGGCACGATAGGCCGTGCGGGACCAATAAAGCGCCCTAGTAGCACCGTTGCCATACTGTGGTTGTGCAGCGCATGCTCGGTTTTTGCCAACAAGGATTTATGCTTTTTCAGGAACGACCAGCGGTGTAGCGGTTCTTTGAAGCGGCGACCAATAAAGTACGAGAGCCAGTCACCCGTGAGGCACCCCACCGTCGCGGCGGCCCAAGCCCAATAAAAACTCATCTCTCCACTGCCAATCAATGCCCCGACCGTCGTCATCATGACCGTACCGGGCAAGAGCATTCCCACCAGCGCTAAAGATTCGAGAAATGTCACTAACATGACGACAAATAGCGCGAAAGCCAGTGATTGTGTCAATAAATGTAATACGTAGGCTTCCATAGATTTATCCGTTTATCGTAACGCTCAGTGAGTTAACAACCCTGTTTAAGGCGCGGGGGATTGTCCGGCCCTCGGCTAAATCAGTCAATCAGCAATTTCTCGCATTTGGCATCAAACCACAGCAACCTTAGCCGCAAGACCAATGATTTTGCGGGTAGATAGATTGAGAGTAATCTATCATTGAAATAGACAATTACTGTATAAATACCCATACTAAGATAGCTTAAGATTTCAAACGATATTAATTCATTCATATACTAAAGGTAGCACTGTGGGGCAAACCCGTCAGGGCTTCCTGCTCACCCGCCACTGGCGCGATACGCAGGCAGGCACCGAAGTTGAATTCTGGTTAGCCACCAATGAAGGCCCGCAGCATGTCCGGCTGCCACCTCAGCCATCGGTGGCCTTTATCCCGGCTGAACAACGGCAACGGGCTGAAACGCTGCTGCGTGATGAACGTCGCTGGGAACTGCGCCCTCTTGAGCTAACAGACTTCCATCAACGCCCCGTTTTGGGCCTGTATTGCAGCCAGCATCGCCAATTAATCCGCTTGGAAAAACTGCTCCGCGAAAGTGGCGTGAATGTGTATGAGGGTGATATACGCCCGCCTGAACGTTTTCTGATGGAACGCTTTATTACCGCGCCAGTCTGGTTCAGTGGTGACGACAACGGTAACGGCCCACTGCTCAAGACCCAAATGAAACCCGCCGATGACTACCGACCGACACTGAAGCTGCTATCACTGGATATCGAAACCAGTGAACACGGCGAGCTTTACTGTATTGGGCTCGAGGGTTGTGGCCAGCGTCAGGTCTACATGCTCGGGCCACCCAATGGGGAGACGCAAGAGGCTGCCACACTGGATTTCAATCTGGAATATGTTGCCAGCCGCCCGCTGTTACTGGAAAAACTGAATCAGTGGCTGGAACAGTATGATCCCGATGCCATTATCGGTTGGAATTTGGTGCAGTTCGATTTACGGGTATTGCAAAAGCACGCCGACCGCTATCAGATCCCGCTGCGCTTTGGCCGTGGTGGTAACCTGCTCGAATGGCGTGAACACGGTTTTAAGCAAGGGCATTTCTTCGCCTCTGCCGCTGGGCGGTTGATTATCGATGGCATTGAGGCACTCAAATCAGCCACTTGGAACTTCCCCTCTTTCAGCTTGGAATCGGTTTCCCAGACGTTACTGGGCGAAGGTAAAGCCAGTGATAATCCTTATCAGCGTATGGATGAGATCAATCATCGTTTTGCCCATGATAAGCCCGCGCTGGCTCGTTATAACCTAAAAGACTGCGAGTTGGTGACACGGATCTTTGCCAAAACTGAGCTGCTGAGCTTTTTGCTTGAGCGCTCTACCGTTACTGGGCTAGCGGCAGATCGTAGTGGTGGTTCAGTGGCGGCGTTTACTCATCTTTATCTGCCACGAATGCACCGCATCGGTTATGTCGCCCCCAACTTAGGCGAACTCCCCGAAGAGCACAGCCCCGGTGGCTTTGTGATGGATTCCCAACCCGGTTTATATGATTCGGTATTGGTGCTCGACTATAAAAGCCTGTACCCCTCGATTATCCGCACCTTTTTAATCGATCCGGTGGGATTGGTGGTAGGGATGCAGCAACCCGATGAACAACACTCTGTACCGGGTTTTCGTGGGGCTTGGTTCTCCCGCGAGAAACACTGCCTGCCCGCCATCGTTAACCAGATCTGGCAGGGAAGAGAAGCGGCGAAACGCCAACAAAATAAGCCGTTATCGCAAGCGCTGAAGATCATTATGAACGCCTTTTATGGCGTGTTAGGCTCCAGCGGATGCCGTTTTTTCGATCCGCGACTCGCCTCATCAATCACCTTGCGCGGTCATGACATCATGCGCCAAACCCGCGAATTGATTGAAGCCCAAGGCTATCAGGTGATTTATGGCGATACAGACTCAACCTTTGTCTGGCTGAAGAATGCGCATAGCGAAGAGCAGGCATCGCACATTGGTCGAGCACTGGTTCAACACGTCAATCAATGGTGGCAAAACCATATACGGCAAACCTATGATTTGCCCTGCGCCTTAGAGTTGGAATTTGAAACCCATTATCGGCGCTTTCTGATGCCTACCATTCGTGGCGCAGAGCAAGGCAGTAAAAAACGCTATGCTGGCCTTATCACTACCCCCGATGGCGATAAAATGGTCTACAAAGGGCTAGAGACAGTGCGCACGGATTGGACCCCACTGGCGCAACAATTCCAACGTGAGCTCTACCTGCTGATTTTCCAGCAACAGCCCTATCAGGACTATGTGCGCGATTATGTGGCACGCACACTGAATGGCGAGTTAGATAATCAACTGATTTACCGTAAACGCCTACGTCGACGGCTGGATGACTATCAACGCAATGTGCCACCTCATGCCAGAGCGGCCCGTTTAGCCGATGAGTTCAACCGCCAGCAAGGCCGCCCATTACAATATCAAAATGGCGGTTGGATAAACTATGTGATGACCACCGCAGGCCCAGAGCCGCTGGAAACACGCCAATCCCCTATCGATTACGATCACTATCTCACCCGCCAGCTACAACCGGTTGCTGACGCTATACTTCCTTTTATGCACGATGACTTCACCACGCTGATCACGGGTCAGATGGGGTTATTTTAATCGTCATTCCGTTGTTTTAGAGGTGACGTCGCGCTCGCCTTCCATTACCATAGCGCCCTTGCCAAAATTGCATCAATCGCACTGACAAACACGTTTTTATTCATTACTGTCAAACAAAAAATCGAGCCGATAATTTATGCCTTTTACACTTGGTCAACGCTGGATCAGCGACACAGAAAGTGAGCTTGGATTAGGTACTGTCGTTGCCATCGACGTACGCATGGTGACCTTACTGTTCCCCGCCACCGGTGAAAACCGCCTTTACGCTAGAAATGATTCGCCGATCACCCGCGTGATGTTCAATCCGGGCGATACCATCACTCACCACGAAGGCTGGCAGCTAAAAGTGGACGACGTGACACTCGAAAATGGGCTGATTACCTATATCGGCACCCGTCTAGATACAGAAGAGACGGGCGTCTCGATGCGTGAAGTTTTGCTCGATAGCAAACTGACCTTTAGCAAACCGCAGGATCGCTTATTTGCCGGCCAGATCGACCGTATGGATCGATTCGCCCTGCGTTTTCGCGCCCGTAAATATCAAAGTGAGCAATTCCGCTTAGCGTGGAGTGGCTTGCGTGGCGTCCGTGCTAGCCTGATCCCACACCAACTCCATATCGCTTATGAAGTGGGCCAGCGCCATGCACCGCGTGTCTTGCTAGCTGATGAAGTGGGTTTGGGTAAAACCATTGAAGCTGGGATGATTATTAACCAGCAATTGCTGTCTAGCCGCGCTGAGCGCGTGCTGATTGTGGTGCCAGAAAGCCTACAGCATCAGTGGCTAGTTGAAATGCTGCGCCGCTTCAACCTGCGCTTCTCTCTGTTTGATGACAGCCGTTATTCCGAATCTCTGCTCGATAGCACGAACCCATTCGAAACCGAGCAACTGGTTATCTGTTCACTGGACTTTGTGCGCCGTAATAAGCAGCGTTTGGAACAGTTAGCCGATGCCTCTTGGGATCTGCTGGTCGTCGATGAAGCGCACCATCTGGCGTGGAGTGAAGAAGCGCCAAGCCGTGAGTATCAGGTCATCGAACAATTGGCTGAAAATATTCCTGGCGTGCTGCTGCTGACCGCGACCCCTGAGCAACTCGGCCAACAGAGCCACTTTGCGCGTTTGCGTTTGCTCGATCCCGATCGCTTCCACGACTACGAAGAGTTCGTCAACGAACAGCAAAAATATCGCCCGATTGCCGACGCGGTGACGTTGCTGCTGGGTGGCGAGCGCTTAGCTGACGATAAGCTGAATTTGTTGGGTGAGTTGATGGCTGAGCAGGACATTGAGCCACTGCTGAAAGCTGCCAATAGCCAAAGTGAAGACAGTGAAGCTGCGCGCAAAGAGTTAGTTGCCATGTTGATGGACAGACACGGCACCAGCCGAATCTTGTTCCGTAACACCCGTAATGGCGTGAAAGGCTTCCCGCATCGCGTTTTGCATCAGATTAAGCTGCCATTGCCGACGCAATACCAAACGGCGATCAAAGTGTCCGGCATCATGGGCGCCAAAAAAGCGCTGGAAGCGCGCGCGAAAGATATGTTGTATCCCGAGCAAATCTATCAGGAGTTTGAAGGTGAAAACGCAACGTGGTGGAACTTTGATCCCCGCGTTGAGTGGTTGCTTAACTACCTGATTGCTCATCGTAACGAGAAAGTGTTGGTCATTTGCGCGCAAGCCGCCACCGCATTGCAGCTCGAGCAAGTGTTGCGTGAGCGCGAAGCTATCCGTGCTGCCGTGTTCCACGAAGGTTTGTCACTGATTGAACGCGACCGCGCCGCCGCCTATTTTGCTTCTGAAGAAGATGGCGCACAGGTGTTGCTGTGTTCTGAAATTGGTTCCGAAGGGCGTAACTTCCAGTTTGCCTGTCAGTTGGTGATGTTCGATTTACCTTTCAACCCTGACTTGTTGGAACAACGTATTGGCCGCTTAGACCGTATCGGCCAGAATCGCGAAATCCAAATCATGGTGCCGTATCTGGAAAATACCGCGCAGGCGGTACTGGTGCGTTGGTATCACGAAGGGTTGGATGCTTTCGAGCATACTTGCCCGACGGGCCGGACAATTTATGATGCCGGCTACCAAACACTGATTGGCTATTTGGCGACCCCGAATGAGCAAGAGGGGTTGGATGAGTTTATCCAAACTTGCCGCCAGCAACATGAAGCGCTGAAACTTCAATTGGAGCAAGGGCGTGACCGCTTACTGGAGATGCATTCCAACGGTGGCGAACATGGGCAAGAATTAGCGCAAATTATCGCGGATCAAGATAATGACGTTAACTTGGTCAGCTTTGCACTAAACCTGTTCGATATTGTCGGGATCAATCAAGAAGACCGCAGTGATAATCTGATTGTACTGACGCCATCTGACCATATGCTGGTGCCTGATTTTCCTGGGCTCCCACAAGATGGCTGCACCGTTACCTTTGATCGTGAACAAGCGCTCTCACGGGAAGATGCCCAATTTGTCAGTTGGGAGCACCCGATCATCCGTAATGGTTTGGATCTGATCCTGTCGGGTGATACTGGTAGCTGTGCTGTTTCATTATTGAAAAACAAAGCGTTACCGGTCGGGACGCTGCTGGCTGAATTAGTGTATGTGGTGGAAGCACAAGCACCGAAACACCTGCAACTGACCCGTTTCTTACCGCCGACCCCAGTGCGGATGCTGATGGACCGTAACGGCACCAATCTGGCGGCACAGGTTGAGTTTGAATCCTTTAACCGTCAGTTGAATGCGGTCAACCGTCATACCTCCAGCAAACTGGTCAATGCGGTACAGCAAGAAGTGCACACCATGTTGCAGCAAGCGGAAGCATTGGTTGAAGAGCAAGCGCGCATGCTGATTGATGCGGCTAAGCATGAAGCTGATGATAAGTTGAGCGCAGAACTGGCCCGTTTGGAAGCGCTAAAAGCGGTGAATCCTAATATTCGCGATGACGAACTCGAGGCGCTGGAACATAACCGTAAACTGGTGCTGGAAAGCCTGAATCAGGCGGGTTGGCGTTTAGACGCGATTCGTTTGGTGGTGGTCACTCACCAGTAATGTCTTAAGTGCTCAATGCAAGGTGAGAGCCGGGATAGGAAGCCCAGTTTTCACCTTGCCTTATCAGTGGTTTTTTTCAGAATAATGTCACCACCTCTTCCCTATCGCAGCAAAGCCCTTAACACCAATACGCCATAAAGTTGACCGTGGAACGATCTAAGCCACGCTCACCAATCAGATAGCGGCGTAAAACCTTCACTGTTGAAGACTCCGCGGCGACCCATGCGTAGAACGCCTTCTCGCCTTCGGCGCGTTCCCATAGCACCTCACCGCCCAAGCTATTCTCTGCCAACGATTGCCCAGCGACCTGCGCCATATCTGGGATCTGTACCGATTGACGTACCGCATCTACTAATAAACGACCGTGTGCGGCTTGCCCTTCAGTATCTCGTGGCAACCAATGTACTTGTGCAAACGGATATTGCTCAAGATTGAGGCAATCACCGGCGAGCGGCACCTCAAAAAATGCTTGAACCTGTGGGGGGCTAATCTGCAAGGCCAATTGTTCCAAAATAGCCACGGCTGCCGGCAACGCCGTCTCATCAGCAATCAATAGCGCTTGCGTCATCTGCGCGGGGGGTGACCATTCATAACCCCCGCTATCGAGTGGATATTCAGCATTCGGTGCCACGACCTGAATGGCATCGCCCGCTTTGGCATGTGTTGCCCAAGCGGATGCTGGGCCCGTTTCGCCGTGCAAAACAAACTCCACATCCATCTCATTTAGCTCGGTACGCAACGCGCGCAGAGTATAGGTGCGCATCACCGGACGTTGCGCTTTGGGTAAATCCATGTAGCTGCGATACCAGTCATCACCCTTTTCCAACTGCGGGATCTGTCCGTCTTCTGCTGGGAATAACAATTTGATCCGCTGATCGGGCGCCTCAAGTTTCATGCGATTAACTTCTGCCCCTTCAAAGACACAACGCATCAATGAAGGTGATACATTTTCTTTTGACTTCAATCTGATATCAAAAATTCGGTAGCTTGACGAGCCGGACATTTTCGTTACTCTCCTACGGAATGGATTGTTTCTTGATGCTGGCACCAGAGCCAACCACTGACCGCGCTCAACAGAACGGCCATCAACAAAGCCGCTGCGATGAGGTATGACTCACCGTAAAGTTTGGCCACAATCGGGACCATTAACGCGCTCATGCCATAACCTAGTGTATGACTGGTTGCTATCACGCCTGAACCTTTTCCCGTGGACAACTTGTCATTCAGCATTAATTGATAACCCGGTGTCGCCATGGCAGCACCAAAAGAGGTTAATGCACACCCCGCATAGAACAATAGCAATGGTTGAGCACACATTAACCCTAAGCCAAGCACCATCAATAAGGCAGCCATCAGTAATAACTGAGGTGCCGTAAAGCGCTGTGGGCGCACCACTAAAAACTGGGCTAATAAAGTACAGCCCGCCGCCACACTCAAGAGAATAGCAACATGTTGGCTAACTGCAGTTGCCGAATCACGGAATAATAGGCTCAGATGGGGTGCCAATCCAAGCTGCATCAGGCTCACTATTGCTGCCAGTAATAGTGCACAGACTAAATAAGGTAGCATACTGATGCGTAAGCGATTTTGTTGATGCGCCATAGGGGGTAACGGTGGGTCATTATATTGGAAACTGACCACGATCAGTGCGATCAACGGGGATATCGCCATCAACCACAAAGGCGCCATTGGGTGTATCAAGAGAGCCGCCGCCGCACATAACGGCCCCAGTAGACGGCCACAACTCAAGCCTGAACTGATTGTCGCCAGCGCAGCCATGCGTTGTTCATATCCAGCGCGCTGTAAAGCCCAAGTCTGGCAGGCGGGGACCATACCAGAGACCGTCAGGCCGTAAATAATACGCGCCACAACCAGCCCCCCCAGTCCTATCATTTCAGTTAGCCACCCCGTTGCCAGCCCCCAAACCGCTAACGCGAGCAGGGCAAAACTCAGTAAATAGCCCGCCAACGCCATGATGACGACAAATTTACACCCACGAATCTCCGATTGGCGTCCCCACCACGGCGACCCGACCAGAAATAGCATTGAACCCAGGGTCAGCAAACCGGCCCAAACCGACAGTGATAGGTGAGTTTTGCTGACTAATATTGGCAGCACCACCAATAAGCCATTTTGCCCAATACCTAACAGCCCAGCGCAAAAGGCTAATGGCCAGTTGGAAGAAAGCCTTAAGTTTGAACCTGTATTAGGTTGCGAGGAAGTCTGCATCAAAAGTTAATTAACCGTTAATAACATTAGTGATTTTGGGGAATTCAATTAAAAAATTGTATCATGTTTATTATTGATAATGGTAACGAATATTGATATAAGAATCGTTCTCATTTGTGCTAAAGAAGATTCGGGATCATGACTATCCAGTTAGAAGCCGCGACAACCAATGTGGCTGCGCAATGTTTCCTCAACGCCCTGATACGTGAAACTAGGGATTGGCAAATACTTCCAGCAGCAAACAACCAGCAGTATCCGCAGATTTATATCCCCATTTCCTCTTCACAAGCAATCCGCATTGCTTTGCGGCATATTTCTCCGACGCAACATCATCACTATCTTTTCCCCGCTTATCTGCATCAGCAAGATGGCGGTGTCAGTGTGCCAATTAGCGTGGAACAGCTTGTGACCTTATTGCTGGAGAAACCTGCGGTAAAAGGGGAACTCTCGCAAGAGGTTATTGCGCGTTTTCGTCAACGGGTGCTGGAAAGTCATGACAACACTCAAAAAGCCATCAATTTGCGTCTTGATTGGTCCTCGCTGCGTGATAAACCACTCAACTTCGCCCAAGCGGAACAAGGGTTATTGGTCGGTCATGCCTTCCACCCAGCACCAAAATCCCATGAACCCTTCGATGAAAAACAAGCTCGCCGCTACCTGCCTGACTACGCTGCCCGTTTCCCTCTACGCTGGTTTGCTGTTGATAGACGCTATGTGTGTGGTGAAAGCCTTAATCTGACACTGCAACAGCGGCTGCAACGGTTTGCGAGTGAAAGCGCACCGCAATTGTTATCACACTTTACCGATGATGTTTGGCTGTTACCGATGCATCCTTGGCAAGCCAGTCATTTGCTGGCGCAGGATTGGTGCCAACAGTTAGTGCAACAAGGCCGATTACACGATTTGGGCGAAGCGGGTGAACGTTGGTTGTCCACCAGTTCCTCCCGTTCGCTCTATAGCCCATCGAACCGCGACATGATTAAGTTTTCACTCAGTGTGCGCCTCACCAATTCAGTGCGAACTCTCTCAGTGAAAGAAGCCAAACGCGGTATTCGTCTGGCACGACTCGCGCAGACCTCACGGTGGCAATCGCTGCAAGCACGTTACCCGACTTTCCGTGTGATGCAGGAAGATGGCTGGGCGGGGTTGCGTTCACCAGAGGGGGTGATTCAGGAAGAGAGCTTAATGGTACTGCGCGATAATCTGCTGTTCAGCCAACCGGATAATCAAACCAATGTCTTAGTGACGTTGACGCAGGCCGCGCCTGATGGCGGCGACAGCCTGTTGGTTTGCGCAGTTCGTCGTTTGGCCGCGCGCTTGAACCTTCCCTTACAGCAAGCAGCCCATTGCTGGCTAGATGCCTATTGCCAACATGTCTTGCTGCCATTATTCAGTACCGAGGCTGACTACGGGCTGGTGCTGCTCGCGCATCAACAAAATATTCTGGTGGAAATGCAGCAAGATTTGCCTGTTGGCATGCTGTATCGCGACTGCCAAGGCAGCGGATTTACCCGTGATGCTGCGTCATGGCTGGAAGAAATTGGCGAGGCCAATGCCGAAAACCGTTTCAGCGAGCAACAGCTACTGCGATATTTCCCGTATTACCTGCTAGTCAATTCGAGTCTCGCGGTGACAGCAGCACTGGCGGCGGCCAATCTCGACAGCGAAGAAAACCTGATGGCACGCGTACGCGTGGCACTGCACGGTCTACGCCTAAACGCTAAAAACACGCTGTGTCTGGATTACGTTCTCGACAGTTCGCACTGGAATTGCAAAGGCAACTTCTTCTGTTATCTGCACGACCACAATGAAAACACGATCGTTGATCCGGCTGTGATCTACTTTGATTTCGCCAATCCCTTTCACTTCGCCGCTCACCGCGATGTCGCGTCTCAACAGTGCGAAGAGGCTGTCCAATGAAACCTTGCGCTAAATTAATGCACGCTAATGGCGGTTTTCGCTGCGAATACCTGCAAAAAAATCTCATCCTCGGTTTCGGGCTCGATGGCAGCGCGGTATTACCGCTTCCAGGAAGGTTGCCTGAAGGTTGGTTGGTACAAGCCCTCGATCAATTATTCGTCGCCGCCCCGTCATTAACCGGAATAGCCTTACCCTATACCCAGTGGCGTGAAGAGCCACAAGCACGAGCACTCTTTGCGTTAGCCAGCGGTGACTATCTAGCCCGTGAACAGTTTTATCAGCTACCGCTGTGGTTGGGGGCAGATCGCAATCAGGCTTCGGCTCAAATGTCCTCTTCAGCTCAAATGCTGTATGACACGGAACGTGATATCTGGTTCCCGCAGCGACCTAGCCGCCCTAACGGAGAAGTCTATCGCCGCTTTGACCCACAAATTAAGCATACACTCAGTTTCCGCTTGCCAGAGATAGAGCGTGATGCCGAGCAGTTTACCCGCTGGATGAACTCACCGCGCGTAGATGCTTTTTGGGAGATGAGCGGCCCGCTAGAGGTACAGGCAGCTTATTTACAACGTCAGTTAGACTCGAGCTATTGCTACCCATTACTGGGTTGTTTTGACGATCAACCCTTTGGTTATTTTGAAGTTTATTGGGCAGCGGAAGATAGAATTGGCCGCCATTACCGCTGGCAGCCTTTCGACCGTGGGCTGCATATGTTAGTGGGCGAAGAGTGCTGGCGCGGAGCGCAATACATTCGCAGTTGGTTACGCGGCCTAACGCATTACTTGTACCTGGATGAACCTCGTACTGCCCGCGTGGTTGCTGAACCGCGCGCAGATAATCAGCGTTTGTTCCGTCACCTGCCTGCTGCGGGTTATCACACGATGAAAGAGTTTGATTTCCCGCATAAGCGCTCGCGTCTGGTCGTCAATCAGCGCGTAGATTTCTTCCGAGAGGGGGCGCTATGATCAGCAACGATTATACCGACTGGGCGCGAGTAAACCGCCAGATGATCGCCAAGATCCTAGCCGAGCTGGAGTACGAGCGCACACTCTGTGCTGAGCCTCAAGGAGAAGCATGGCGCATCGCCTTGCCGGAAGCGGTTTACACCTTTAACGCCAATCGCGGTATTTGGGGCTGGCTGCATATCGAGCCGTCCTCGTTACATTGCGAAGGTGCCCCGCTGGCTGCGGACCATTTGCTACGCCAACTCGCTCAGGTTCTGGCAATGGATGACGCTCAAATTGCAGAGCATTTAGAGGATTTATACGCCACGCTGCGCGGCGATATGCAGTTGCTCTCTGCTCGTCACGGTATGAGTGCAGAGGATTTAATAGCCCTTGATGCTGATGCGCTGCAATGTCTGCTTTCCGGCCACCCGAAATTTATCTTCAACAAAGGCCGCCGTGGGTGGGGGTTAAGCGCCCTGCAACAATATGCACCCGAATATCAGGGTCAATTCCGCCTACATTGGCTGGCGGCGAAACGTGGCAGTTTTGTGTGGTGTGCAGATGCCAATCTCGCGCTGGATACGTTGCTCAACAGCGCCATGTCCCATGCTGAACGTCGCCGCTTTGAGTCCCGCTGGCACGAATTACAGTTGAGTGATGATTGGATTCCCGTGCCGCTGCATCCTTGGCAATGGCAGCAAAAAGTTGCCCTGCACTTCCTGCCACAGTTGGCAGACGGGGAGTTGGTCGAACTGGGTGAGTTTGGCGATCACTATTTGGCGCAGCAATCATTGCGCACGCTAACGAATGTCAGCCGCCGTGTGCCCTATGATATCAAACTCCCTCTCACCATCTACAACACCTCCTGCTATCGAGGTATCCCCGGCAAGTACATCAGTGCTGGTCCGGCAGCTTCGCGTTGGTTGCAGCAGATTTTTGCGCAGGACAGTACGCTGCGTGAAAGCGGTGCCGAAATTCTCGGCGAGCCAGCGGCCGGTTATATGGCGCATCAAACTTATGCCTCATTGGGTAAAGCGCCGTATCGCTATCAGGAAATGCTTGGCGTTATCTGGCGTGAGAATCCGTCCTGCTACTTACAAACGGGTGAACACGCCATTTTAATGGCGACGCTGATGGAAACCGATAATCAGGGCCATCCGTTGATCGCGGCCTATATTGCAAAATCAGGGCTAGATGCTGAGGCTTGGCTAACGCAGATGTTCCGCGTGGTGGTAGTGCCGATGTACCACCTGATGTGCCGTTATGGTGTCGCACTGATTGCCCACGGCCAAAACATCACCCTGGTGATGAAAAACAATGTCCCGCAACGCATCTTATTGAAAGATTTCCAAGGTGATATGCGTCTGGTGGATGAGGATTTTGTGCAAGCAGCCTCCCTGCCGAAAATAGTCAAAGACGTGACCGCTCGCTTACCTGCCGACTATCTGATTCATGACCTACAGACGGGGCATTTCGTGACTGTGTTGAGATTTATCTCACCCCTGATGCAGGCTTTCGGTATCAGTGAGCATCGGTTTTATCAACTGCTGGCGCAGGTGTTGTCGCGGTATATGGCGCAACATCCAGACATGGCAGACCGTTTCACGTTATTCAATTTATTCAAACCCCGCATTATTCGTGTGGTTCTCAATCCGGTGAAACTCACCTATTCAGAGCAAGACGGCGGCAACCGCATGCTACCGAACTACTTGCAAGATCTGGACAACCCTCTCTTTTTGGTCACCAAGGAACTCGCCCAATGAATCAGACGCTAGATTTCATCGGCATTGGCATCGGTCCATTTAACCTCAGTATTGCTGCACTCGGCAGTGAAGTACCCGGTTTTAACTGCAAATTCTTTGAGCGTAAACCGCACTTTTCTTGGCACCCCGGCATGATGGTGCCGGACTGCCATATGCAAACCAGCTTTCTGAAGGATTTAGTCAGCGCAGTTTCGCCGACTAATCCGTACAGTTTCCTTAACTATTTGGTGCAGCGTAAAAAATTCTACCGATTCTTAACCACCGAACACCGCACCGTGTCACGCGAGGAGTTTGCTGACTATCTCAGTTGGGCGGCCAACGACATGAGTTCATTGGCGTTCAATCAGGATATTCAGAGTGTGGATTTTGACGATACAAAGGGCCATTTTGTCGTCACCACACCACGCAAAGTCTACCATGCACGCCATGTTTGCTTGGGTATCGGCAAACGCATTAAATTGCCGGCCTGCGTGACAGAACAAAATGACCGCTGCTTCCACGCCAGTGAAATGGCATTGCGCAAGCCAGATCTGGCGGGCAAGCGTGTCACTATCATTGGTGGAGGCCAGAGTGGCGCGGACTTGTTCCTGAACATTTTTCGCGGCGAATGGGGCCAACCGCAAGAACTGAACTGGATTTCGCGCCGTAATAACTACAACGCGCTGGATGAAGCCGCTTTTGCTAATGAATATTTTACGCCGGAATACGTAGAAGGTTTCTATGGGCTGAACGACAGCGCCAAGCAACACATGCTGGCTGAGCAAAAAATGACATCTGACGGCATTACCAGTGAGTCACTACTGGCTATCTACCGAGCGATGTATCACCAGTTTGAAGTATTACGTGAGCGCCCTTGGGCAAGTTTATTACCGAGCCGTTCACTCACCGCTATCCATTCGCAAGGCAGCGGTTACCAGCTAGTCACTCAACATCATCTCGATCAGGGCAAAGAAACCTTCGATACCGATATCGTGATCTTCGCGACCGGTTATCAGGAGGACCGTCCCGCGTTCCTTGAGCCGATGGCTAAGCGCCTGACCATGACGGCCAACTACCAATACCGTGTTGCCCCTGACTTTACCCTCGATTGGCGAGGCCCACGGGATAACTGCCTGTTTGCCGTCAACATGGGTATGCACAGTCATGGGATCGCGGAGCCTCAGCTTAGCCTGATGGCTTGGCGATCAGCTCGGATCCTCAATCGTGCTTTAGGGCGTGAGCAGTTTGATTTAGCACCGACTCCGGCGTTGATTCAGTGGCGTAGTCAGCAAACGGGGGCGACAACCCGCGCTGAAAGCATCCTGACATCAAATTTGAAGCCGCAGAGCTGCTAGCTTCCCACCCGACAGGGGAGGATAGGAACACCCGGTTTAAGCCAACTTTGCGTTTTACTACCACATCAATATAACGATATAGGAATACAGGAAATTATAATGAAGCACCTCTGGGTAATAAATTCGTGTCTGCTCACCATGCTCACCCCCGCCGCTTGGGCAGAAGATCAAATGGTGGTTTCCGCCAGCCGTACACACCGCAGTGTGACTGAAATGGCGCAAACAACTTGGGTGATTGAAGGCGCTGAACTCGAACAGCAGGTTCAGGCGGGTAAAGAGCTTAAAGATATCCTCGCGCAGTTGATTCCAGGCATGGATGTCAGCAGTCAGGGCCGAACGAACTACGGGATGAACATGCGTGGCCGTTCAATGATGGTGATGGTAGATGGCGTTCGCCTAAACTCCTCGCGCAGTGACAGCCGCCAGCTCGATTCGATTGATCCATTCAATATTGGGCATATTGAGGTTATCTCCGGTGCCACCTCTCTTTACGGTGGTGGTAGTACCGGCGGCCTGATCAATATCGTGACCAAAAAAGGCCAAGCTGAAAAACAGGTTGAATTACAGATTGGAGGCAAAACGGGGTTCAATAGTAGTCATGACCATGATGAGAATATCGCCGCAGCGGTGAGTGGTGGCACAGAACAAGCCTTCGGGCGGTTCTCAGTGTCTTATCAGCGCTATGGCGGTTGGTATGACGGTAAAGGCAATGAAGTCTTAATCGATAACACTCAGACTGGCTTGCAGTTTTCTAACCGTTTAGACGTGATGGGCAGTGGCACATACAATATTGATGACCACCAGCAGCTACAATTGACCGCTCAGTATTTCAACAGTGAGTCCGACGGTAAACACGGGTTGTATTTGGGGCAAAATTTCTCGGCAGTCACGGGGACAGGAACAGCGTCAAACAGCTCAAGTCTGAACTCAGATCGTATTCCGGGTACAGAACGCCATCTTATCAATCTGCAGTACTCCAACACGGATCTGTGGGGGCAAGATTTAGTGGCTCAGGTATTTTATCGCGATGAGTCACTGACCTTTTATCCTTTCCCAACGCTGAACAAAGCCGGTACAGCGGTAACCAGCATTGGTGCATCCCAGCAGAAAACTGATTTTTATGGCACTAAACTGACACTCAACAGCAAACCTATCGACAGTTTGACGCTGACATACGGTGTCGATTTGGAACATGAAAGTTTCAATGCCAATCAACAGTTCTTTAATTTGGCGCAAGCCCAGCAATCTGGCGGCATGACGTTAGTCAATGCCTACAACGTGGGCCGCTATCCAAGTTACACCACCACGAATGTGGCACCATTCCTGCAAACGAGCTACGACATCAACCCGATCTTCACCCTGAGCGGTGGGGTCCGTTATCAATATACCGAGAACAAAGTGGATGATTTCGTGGCCTATGCGCAGCAACAAGCCATTGCGCAAGGCACTGCGACCTCGGCAGATGCGGTTCCCGGCGGGAAAACCGATTACAACAACTTCCTGTTTAATGCCGGTTTACTGGCCCACCTGACAGAAAGCCAACAGACTTGGGTTAATTTCTCACAAGGATTTGAGATCCCTGACTTGGCGAAATATTACGGTTCAGGTAGCTATACGTTGGTCAATGGCCACTACCAGTTACAAAACAGTGTCAACGTTAATGACTCCAAGCTGGAAGGCATCAAGGTTAATGCTTATGAACTGGGTTGGCGCTATACCGGTGATAACTTACGCACTCAAATCGCAGGTTATTACTCAGTTTCTGACCAAACCATTTCAATCAACAAAACCGATATGACCATCAATGTGTTGCCGGATAAGCGCCGTATCTACGGGGTTGAAGGCGCTGCTGATTACGTTTTCGACGATAGCGAGTGGAGTACCGGCGGTACCTTTAACCTGATCAAATCTGAAACCCAAACTGACGGTAAATGGCAGAAGTTGACGGTCGACACCGCCAGCCCATCTAAAGCCACCGCCTATGTTGGCTGGGCACCGGGTGACTGGGAGCTACGCGTGCAGACCCAACAAACTTTCGATGTCTCTGACAGTAAGGGCCGTAAGATCAACGGTTACAACACCATTGATGCCATGAGTAGCTACACCTTGCCAGTGGGGAAAGTCACTTTCAGCATCGAAAATCTGCTGGATAAAGACTACACCACGGTTTGGGGACAACGTGCACCGATTCTGTATAGCCCAACCTACGGCGCACCGGACCTCTATACCTATAAAGGTCGTGGCCGTACCTTTGCAGTGAACTATTCCGTGCTGTTCTGATAGGAAGCGTTTTACTCAAAAAGTAACGCGGTAATACGACGCTGGGCATGAATCTGCTGTTTCCATCATATTGTTGCAAGCGATATGACTGACAGCCGCTTCTTGCCCAGTTTTCTTTTCTGCGTCGAGAATAAAATGCCCATTTTTTGCTATTATGGCCTCCAATTTTTCAATGGCGTTGGAAAGCCTCATCAGTAGCGGGTAGAAATAGATGAATTTGATCGTGTTGTATCAAGATGAACACATCATGGTGGTCAATAAGCCCAGCGGGTTGCTTTCCGTTCCGGGTCGCGCACCCGAGAATAAAGACAGCGTGATGACGCGCATTCAAGCCGATTTTCCAAGCGCAGAATCTGTTCATCGGTTAGATATGGCCACCAGTGGTGTGATTATCGTGGCGTTGACCAAGGCGGCTGAGCGCGAACTTAAGCGACAATTTCGTGAGCGTGAGCCGAAAAAAACGTATATCGCACGCGTATGGGGCCATTTAGCACAAGATGAGGGGTTGGTAGATTTGCCTTTAATCTGTGACTGGCCCAATAGGCCAAAGCAGAAAGTCTGCTATGAAACCGGTAAATCAGCACAGACAGAGTATTTGGTCCTCTCACGTGATGCCGATGGCAGTACCCGAGTGAAGTTATCGCCTATTACGGGCCGCTCGCATCAATTACGCGTTCATATGCTGGCGATGGGGCATCCGATTCTGGGTGATGGTTTCTATGCTCATCCAGAGGCGAAAGCGATGGCATCGAGATTACAGCTCCATGCGCAGGAATTATGCATTACTCATCCAGAATTTGGGACAGCTATGCATTTTAAATGCGAAGCGGAATTTTGATATTTATTCGTAGAATAAGTTGTAGTTAAATTGTGTTTCACTCTTTTAATTAAGTGATTAAATATTAGAGTGGAATATAATTAAGAATGTAAAACAACAACAAAATAGTTTGCCAGATAATAATAGTCCATCAATCACCACTGAAATGAAGGAATATTATGATGTCTATCACCGATAATTGTTCTTTAAATACAGATAAAAACATTACTCATCAAGGCAAAAAAATAAGAAGTCATATACACCGATTTAATGAAAATAATGTCGCGGCATTATCAGGGTATTCGGTCAGTATCAATACCAGTACGCAAAACTGGCATTCTACAAAAACCACAACATTAGCGGTTAGAAAATCCGCTACCAAACAAGCAGTTGAATCAGAACATATTTCCATCGTTCCTAAAAGTGGAACATCAGGAAAGGATAGCGACATCACGTTTTACTTGCCCAAAAAAATAGGCAACTATCGTGCGGAGATTTCTAACTTTAAGCCGATTAAAATAGCAGCTCAGTCGAAATATTCCTTTGATTTCAAAGCAACTTCTCTGCCTAAAGATCTGATTCTATTTCAGGTTAGAGAACTGGGCGGCAGTATGAAAACATTAGGCGGTGATCGCCCTCCTTTTTCGTTACATATTAAACAAGATGGTACGCTTGTTTCAACCATTAACACCGTCAATCAACATCTTGTTTCTGCTGATGCTGAAAGCCCTCTTTATCAAAATGAAAATGTTGTAATAGAGAAAATTGAATTAGGCCAATATTATCATTTCGAACTTGAGATGGTGATGCACAGAGATCAGCCTCTCATCAAGATTGCCATTGATAATAATGAGGTATATCGGCGAGATATTCCTTTTGGTGCCTCAGATTCAAAAACATTTTATAGCAAGCTTGGCGCTTACGTTCCGCAACAAAAAAAGGCAGAAGGAATTAATGACTCTCAAGTCAGTTTCGATAATATTTACGAAGCCCATCACGAATACCCTCACTCAACCCTAGCCACAGAAAATGATGTTTGTTTGGCTCATTCAGCAACACATCATTCATTGCCTGATGCTATGGCGGCATTCACTGCCAATCAAGCAGACATGGTCAGTATGGCGGAGCAAAGTGCGGGGAAAATCTTACAGGCTCTCGCCACAACAATAATGACAACACCTCAACTACTTTAACGATTATCGTTCTGGCAACCATGTGAGATAAAAGTAAAAAATGCCTGATCACAGGCATTTTTTTAATGCAGCCAAGCTCGCTTACTTAAATCCTTTCTCACGCTTAATCAAATCATACGCAGCTTGGATCTCTTGGGCTTTCTGTTTCGCCATCTCCATCATTTCTGGCGGCAAGCCTTTTGCCACCAACTTATCAGGATGGTGCTCCCCCATTAACTTACGGTAAGCACGCTTAATGACCACACTATCATCCGTGCTATTAACTCCGAGCACTTTGCAGGCGTCTTCCATCGTCGGGCCATTCGAGGCTTGCTGGTAACCCCCTCGAGAGTATCCCCCCTGCTGCCCCTGCCACCCACCGTGACCGCCAAACTGACGACCGCCTTCAATCATGCTCAGAAACTGGTCAAATTGACCGCGCGAGATCCCCAGCTCTTCAGCAATGACATACAACACTTGGCGCTCATTGGGATGCAATGACCCATCAGCAAATGCTGCCTGCAACTGAATTTCCAGAAACATCCTAATTAAATCAAAGCGGCCGAAACAAACGCTACGTAATTCCTGCAATCTTTCACGTAACGGAAAACCACTCTCTTTACCCTCACGAAACGCTTGTTGCGCCGCCGTTCGGGCCTCACCATGCAATTGCATTCGATCCATCAATTGGCTGGCAAGCTGAATATCAACCTCCGTCACCCGCCCTTTGGCCTTGGTCAAATGCCCCATCACCTGAAAAGTGGCGCGGAAAAAAATGAATTGTCGTGTTTGTTGATCGGCAAAATAGCCGCGGCGCTTCGTGCTTCGCACCCTGTCGACCATATGGCCGACAAGCAACCCCAGTACCACACCCCAGAAACCAGTACCTGACATTAAGCCCAATACCAGACCGAGCAGTTTTCCCCAATACTGCATATACTCCTCAATTCATCATGCCGTCAGTCAAAATTTGCATTATCATACTCGGCATTCAGCTCAGCGCCTAACGGCGAGACGTGTAAACGACCGGATTTAACACTAGCGCAACGGTGATGAGTAATATAGTCTCAAACCGTTTGCCGGCATGATGCCCCCAGATGACGGAACACCAAAACAGCGTATGAAAAAAAGATTCCCCACACTGCTGGCCACATTGATATGGACGGCGCTATATAGCCAACAATCACTGGCTGACCTTGCTGAGCAATGTATGCTCGGTGTGCCTACCTATGACCAACCTCTGGTCACAGGCGATCCGAATCAGCTACCGGTCCGCATTAATGCAGATAAGACCGAAGCCAATTACCCCGATAATGCACTTTTTACGGGTAATGTTATTGTCCAGCAAGGCAACAGCACGCTAACGGCTAATCAGGTTGAGCTGACACAAGTACAAAAACCCGGTACAGCTATCCCGGTACGTACTGTCACCGCTACTGGTGACGTTAATTATGACGATCCGCAAATTAAGCTGAAAGGCCCCAAAGGCTGGTCAAACCTGAATACCAAAGACACTGATATGGATAAAGGTAAATATCAGATGGTCGGGCGTCAGGGGCGTGGCGATGCAGATTTGATGAAATTGCGTGGGCAGAACCGCTACACCATCCTAGAGAACGGGACTTTTACTTCCTGTTTACCGGGGGATAATAGCTGGAGCGTCGTAGGTTCAGAAGTCATACATGACCGCGAAGAAGAAGTGGCTGAAATCTGGAACGCTCGCTTTAAAATTGGCAAAGTACCGGTGTTCTACAGCCCGTATATGCAATTACCCGTCGGCGATAAACGTCGTTCAGGCTTCCTGATCCCTAACGCGAAGTACACCAGTAATAACGGCCTTGAGTTTATGCTGCCGTATTATTGGAATATTGCGCCAAACTTCGATGCCACCATTACGCCACATTATATGGAGCGTCGCGGGTTGCAATGGCAGAATGAGTTCCGCTATTTACTGGCTCCGGGAGCCGGTACTATGGCGTTAGATTGGTTACCCAGCGATCGTTTGTACCACGGACAAAATGGCCAAGAAGATAATCCGACTCGTTGGTTATACTACTGGGGCCATTCTGGCGTGATGGATAAAGTGTGGCGTTTCAACGTCAACTATACCCGTGTGAGTGATCCAAACTACTTCACCGATTTATCGTCGCAATATGGCTCCACCACTGACGGTTATGCGACGCAAATATTCAGCGCTGGGTATGCCGATCAAAACTGGAATGCCACTTTGGCTTCCAAGCAGTTCCAAGTGTTTACTGACGCCGGTAATAGCAATGCTTACCGCGCCCAGCCGCAATTGGACATGAACTACTACAAAAATGATATTGGCCCGTTTGACCTGCATGTTTATGGCCAAGCAGCCAAATTCACCAGCGTTAGCCTGAATAATCCGGAAGCTAGCCGATTCCATGTCGAGCCATCGGTTAACCTACCATTGTCTAACGGTTGGGGGAGCTTAAATACTGAAGCCAAGTTATTGGCCACCCACTACCAGCAGGATATCCCTACTGGCTTCGCCAACTATTACTCAAGTTCTAATGGCGGTGAAGCAGCGCCTGAACTGAAAGATTCAGTAAATCGGGTGATGCCGCAATTTAAAGTCGATGGCAAAGTGGTATTTGACCGGCCAATGGATTGGAGTGAAGGTTTCACCCAAACTCTGGAACCGCGCGTACAATATCTCTACGTTCCTTACCGGAATCAGGATGATATCTACATTTATGACACCACTCTGATGCAGTCTGACTATTCTGGCCTGTTCCGTGATCGTACCTACAGTGGCCTAGACCGTATTGCGTCTGCGAATCAAGTCTCCACAGGCTTAACCACACGCATATATGATGACACGCTGGTTGAACGTTTTAATGCTTCTGTGGGTCAAATCTATTACTTCAGTCGTTCGCGTACCGGTAACAGCGAAACTATTGATAACAGTAGTGATACCGGTAGCTTAGTTTGGGCGGGTGATACGTTCTGGCGAATCAGTGACCAGTTGGGTCTGAAAGGCGGCGCGCAGTATGATACGCGTTTAGGGAATTTAACCTTAGGTAACGGAGTATTGGAGTATAGAAAGGACGCCGAGCGTATGATTCAATTGAATTATCGCTATGCGAGTCCAGAATATATTCAAGCCGCAGTCTCTAACGTGAGAAGCCCCGGCTATCAGCAGGGTATCTCTCAGATTGGTACGACCGCGAGTTGGCCAATCGCTGACCGTTGGGCATTGGTTGGCGCTTATTACTACGATACCAAAGCTAATCAACCTGCTAGCCAGCTTGTTGGCGTACAATACAACACTTGTTGCTGGGCGATAAACTTAGGTTATGAGCGTAAAATCACTGGCTGGAATTCACAATATGAATCCAGTAAGTACGATAACAAAATTAGCTTTAACATCGAATTACGTGGTCTGAGTAGTGACCATAGCCTGGGGACGGCACAAATGCTGCGCTCAGGTATTCTGCCTTATCAAAGTGCATTCTGATACTGTGTAACACACTGAATACAGTGAATTTTAACCCGCCAAAGCGGATTACATAAATGGAAAAGGTATGAAGAACTGGAGAACGCTTATTCTCGGATTGGTTGTCTGTGCCAATACCGCGTTCGCAGCACCACAAGAAATCAATAAAGTTGCCGCCGTAGTCGATAACGGCGTCGTTTTGCAAAGTGACGTTGATGGCCTGTTACAGTCAGTGAAGCTGAATGCACAGCAGTCTGGGCAACAAGTGCCAGACGATGCGACCTTACGCCATCAGATCCTTGAACGTCTGATTATGGATAATATCCTGTTGCAGATGGGCAAGAAGATGGGCATCACCATCAGTGATGAGCAATTAGATAAAGCCATTGCGGATATTGCAGCGCAAAACCGTATGACCCCCGCTCAAATGCGCAGTCGTTTAGCGGCTGATGGCCTGAATTATGATACTTATCGTGAGCAGATCCGCAAAGAGATGCTGACCTCTGAAGTACGTAACAACGAAGTGCGCCGCCGGATTACCATCTTGCCGCAGGAAGTTGAATCCTTGGCCAAGCAAATTGGTAACCAAACCAGTGGTGATGCCGAGTTGAATCTCAGTCACATATTGATCCCGCTGCCAGAGAATCCTTCTCAGCAACAAGTTGATCAGGCTGAAGAGTTAGCCAACAAACTGGTGTCCGACATTAAAGGTGGCGCTGATTTTGGTAAATTGGCTATCGCTAACTCTGCTGACTCTCAGGCACTGAAAGGCGGCCAGATGGGTTGGGGGAAATTGCAGGAACTGCCTTCTCTGTTTGCTGAAAGACTACAATCGGCGAATAAGGGTGAAGTCGTTGGTCCTATCCGTTCCGGCGTAGGCTTCCACATTCTGAAAGTGAATGATATCCGTGGCGGGGATAATTCCGTTTCTGTCACGGAAGTTCACGCTCGCCACATCTTGCTGAAACCATCGCCAGTGATGACGGATGATCAAGCACGCGCTAAGTTAATGGCAGCGGCTGCTGACATTAAAAGTGGGAAAACCACTTTCGCCAATATTGCCAAAGAGATTTCTCAGGATCCAGGTTCTGCGGTGCAAGGGGGTGACTTGGGTTGGGCATCACCTGATATTTATGACCCTGCGTTCCGTGATGCCTTGATGAAGCTGCAAAAAGGCGAAATCAGTGCACCGGTTCATTCCTCATTCGGCTGGCACTTAATTCAGGTTGTCGATACCCGCCAGGTAGACAAAACTGATGCCGCGCAGAAAGATCGTGCGTACCGTATGCTCTTCAGCCGCAAGTTTGCTGAAGAAGCTCAAACTTGGATGCAAGAGCAGCGTGCTGCTGCTTACGTAAAAATTCTTGATGGTAGTAATGCACAACCACAATAACCGTATCGTTATCACCCCCGGCGAGCCTGCTGGGGTTGGGCCGGATTTAGTCGTCGCCCTAGCGCAACAGGATTGGCCTGTTGAGTTAGTGGTGTGCGCGGATCCGGCCTTGCTGCTTGCACGTGCTAGCCAACTTAATCTCCCTTTGCAGTTGCGTGATTATCAGCCAAACCAACCCGCGTTAGCCCAGCAAGCTGGTACGCTCACTATTTTGCCAGTGAAAACGACGGCACAGGTGATACCCGGTAAGCTTGATGTTAACAACAGCCACTATGTGGTGGAAACCTTGGCTAAAGCTTGTGATGGCGCGATAAGTGGTGAGTTTGCTGCCCTTGTGACAGGCCCAGTGCAAAAAAGCATTATCAATGATGCTGGTATCCCTTTTATCGGGCATACCGAGTTCTTTGCTGACCGTAGCCATTGCCCACGTGTTGTGATGATGCTGGCAACAGAAGAACTGCGTGTTGCACTGGCAACGACTCATCTGCCAATACTGGCTGTGCCAGAAGCTATCACTCGCGATTGCTTGCATGAAGTGATCACCATTCTTGATCATGACCTGAAAACTAAATTTGGTATTAAGCAGCCGCAGATTTATGTGTGCGGGCTTAATCCTCATGCAGGCGAAGGTGGCCATATGGGCCATGAAGAGATTGATACCATTATTCCTGCGCTGAATGAATTACGTCAGCAGGGGATAAATCTTGTCGGCCCTCTGCCGGCAGATACCCTATTTCAGCCCAAATATCTGCAACATGCTGATGCTGTTCTCGCGATGTACCATGATCAGGGATTACCTGTGCTGAAATATCAAGGGTTTGGTCGAGCAGTGAATATCACTCTCGGTTTACCCTTTATCCGCACATCTGTGGATCACGGCACCGCATTAGAACTCGCCGCAACCGGATCTGCTGATGTTGGCAGTTTCATTACGGCATTAAACTTAGCCATTAAAATGATAAATAACAGCAATGAATAATAGAGTCCACCAAGGGCATTTTGCCCGCAAACGCTTTGGACAAAACTTTTTAAACGATCAGTTTGTCATCGATAGCATCGTCTCAGCGATCCATCCAGTTCCCGGTGAAGCGGTCGTAGAGATTGGCCCCGGTTTAGGCGCATTGACCGAACCGGTCGCAGCACGTATGGATCGTATGACGGTGATCGAGCTGGACCGTGACTTAGCCGCTCGCCTCGCCAGTCATCCTCAATTGAAAGATAAGCTTACCATCCATCAGCAAGATGCGATGAAGGTCAATTTCTCTGAGTTGGCAGAACTTGCGGGGCAACCATTGCGGGTGTTTGGTAACTTGCCATACAACATCTCCACCCCGCTGATGTTCCATCTTTTCAGCTATACTGATGCTATCCGTGACATGCACTTCATGTTACAAAAAGAGGTCGTTAACCGCTTGGTTGCAGGGCCGAATAGCAAAGCTTATGGCCGTTTGACCGTCATGGCGCAATACTATTGCAATGTCATTCCGGTACTCGAAGTGCCGCCGACTGCATTTACCCCTGCCCCGAAAGTTGATTCGGCTGTGGTGCGCTTAGTTCCACATGTGAACATGCCAAACCCAGTGGGTGATGTACGCATGCTGAGTCGCATTACTACACAGGCATTTAATCAGCGTAGAAAAACAGTGCGTAATAGTTTAGGTGACCTGTTTACTCCAGAGCAGTTAATTGATTTAGGTATTGACCCGATAATGCGGGCAGAGAATATTTCTGTCGCGCAATACTGTAAGCTGGCGAACTGGCTTTCAGCCCAATCGACACCGCAAGAATAGGCAGGAGCACATTATGATTGAACAGCCTCGCGTTTGTGTACAGGTGCAAAGTATCTATGTGGAAACTCAATCGATACCGGATGAAGAACGTTTCGTCTTTGCTTATACCGTCACCATCCGTAATTTGGGCCGTTCAAATGTGCAACTGATTGGCCGCTATTGGTTAATCACCAATGGCAATGGCCGGCAGACTGAAGTTCAGGGCGAAGGGGTCATTGGTGAACAGCCTTTGATCCTGCCAGGTAATGAGTTTCAATATACCAGCGGCGCAGTTTTAGAAACTCCGCTGGGTACTATGGAAGGGCATTATGAAATGGTTGATCATCTTGGTCAGACTTTCCGTACGGCAATTCCGGTATTCCGCTTAGCGATCCCAGCGCTGATCCATTAATCCTGATCTCAACTCAAATATGTCTACTTATCTTATTGGCGACGTTCATGGCTGTTTGGATGAATTGCTTGCGCTATTAGCGCAGGTCAATTTTGATCCTCAGCAGGATACTTTATGGCTCACGGGTGACTTAGTCGCCAGAGGCCCCGATTCATTAGATGTATTACGTTATGTGCGCTCTTTAGGATCCGCTGTACGTATGGTTCTAGGTAACCATGACCTACACCTGTTGGCCGTTTATGCAGGTATCAGCCGTAATAAGCCAAAAGATCGCATCACACCTCTGCTGGAGGCGACTGACGCTGACGAATTGATCAATTGGTTACGTCGCCAACCGGTTTTACAGGTTGATGATGAACTCAAATTAATCATGGCTCATGCCGGTATCACGCCACAATGGGATATCGAAACCGCCAAGATCTGCGCCCGTGAAGTCGAAATGGTATTAAGCAGTGACAGTTATCCATTGTTTCTTGATGCCATGTACGGTGATATGCCAAATAACTGGTCACCTGAGCTAACGGGGTTAGCACGCTTGCGCTTTAGTACCAATGCACTTACCCGTATGCGTTTTTGCTTCCCGAACGGGCAATTGGACATGATCTGTAAAGATACGCCGGACAATGCCCCTGCTCCGCTCAAACCTTGGTTCGATTTGCCAAGACGAGTCGATCCTGAGTATTCGATTATTTTTGGTCATTGGGCATCATTAGAAGGTAAAGGTGTACCTGATGGTATTTATGGGCTGGATACAGGCTGCTGCTGGGGTGGCGATTTAACCTTGCTACGCTGGGAAGATAAGCGCTATTTCACTCAACATTCATTCAAAGTTGAGGCCGAAATAACGCAGGCTGATGAATTAGCATCATCATCTGAAGATCCACTAAATTATTTGTAATATTGAATATCGGTTAAAGGCGTATACAAAAAAAGCCCATTAATGGGCTTTCAGACTGCTGACAAACACCGATGACTCGATTTAAAACGGTGAGGACAGGCCGTCCGCGCCACGGATGGCGCGGCTCGAGCCATCAGGGATGATTTTACGGCGTCTTTACGATCTGCTTGTTCTCTCCGCAAAGGGCACCTTGTCAGCGATCTCGGCTTTTTAGCGAGATACAAATGATGAACAATATGCGCCTTTAGCGACGATCCAGAATTTCGAAGCAATAACTGTGAGAGTTGGCCTCATCTGCATCGTGGAATTCACTAAAAGTACTTTCCCACTCATCTGGCTCATAGTCAGGGAAATGGGTATCACCACCGACTTCAGCATCAATATGAGTCAGGTACATCCGGTTTGCACGGTCTAAAAATTGATTGTAGACACGCCCGCCGCCCATCACCATCACTTCTTCTACATCACCAGCCAAAGAAAGTGCTTGATCAATAGAGGTGGCCCAAGTGACACGGTCATCAGTACCGGGCTGGCTACTGATAACAATATTCAAACGCCCTGGTAAAGGACGGCCAATAGATTCAAAAGTCTTACGACCCATAATGACCGGTTTATTTAACGTGTTACGTTTGAACCACGCTAAATCTGCCGGTAAGTGCCATGGCATGGCATTTTCCATACCAATAACGCGATCTGCTGCCAATGCAGCGATCAGGCTAATAATCATTGTTAAACCCTGTGGGCTACGAGAGCCAGTACCGAAAAATTGCTCACACTATACGTAAAGCCTAAACCAGCGTCGATAGCGATGATCAGGCTAATTGCACATATAAGACAGCTCCTAGCGCGATACTAAAACAGAGAATAAAAAAAGCCTTATACACCAGGACGTTTGCGATAGAGCCATAATCCAGGTAAAGATAAACCAATCGACAACGCCCCCACGATAAATGACGCTTTTAGGAAATTAGTCACCATCGTCGACATTAATGCCTCGGTGTAACCCAGATGAGAAATCTCCACCACTGAGATCATGGCGGTATACGCTGAGATCCCCGGAAACATTGGAATGACTGCAGCGACGGTAAATACTTTTGGGTGAGCCAGCAACCAACGTGACCAGTTAATCCCGACGATCCCAATCATTATCGACGCCAATAATGAAGCCAGCTCGATATTCATGCCAAAGTGAACCATCAGCATACGCGAGCCGTGCCCCATCGCCCCGAGTAATGCGCAATAGCGTAATGCGCGAACCGGCACATTGAACACCATCGCAAAACCGAGTGCCGGTATTGCTGACAGCACCATATCTTGTAGTAAAGCCCAGAGTAAACTCACGCCCACCCCCGCAATCCCCAAAGCCCCATCGCAAATATCACCCCAATACAGGTCGACAGGGTTAATAGGCTTGCCATTGCCCATCGCGCCAATCCGGTATTCACATGCCCTTTAAACATATCGGCGACAGCATTAATCAGCGGGAACCCCGGCACCAGTAACAGCACACTGGCGGCCATCGCCACGCTGGAAGCCTCCTGAAAAGCAGGTAACCGCATCAGTAGGCCAGAGGCCGAGGTCGCGACAAACGCCGTGATACAAAAGTTAATGAGCGGGTTCATATGGCGAGCAGTCAAACTTTGCCGCACAAACATCGCCAACCCACTGGCAATAAAACTGATTGAAAAGGCATCCCAGCCGCCGCCGTTGAGTTTACTGAAGCAGCCGCAAGAGAGCGCAACCATCACGACGACCAGCCAGCGCGGGTAACGCAGCGGTTTGATATTCTCAAAACGCTTCTCTACATCTTTCCCGTCCAACAAATGGTGTTCGACCAAAATGACAATATGCTGGACTTCTGTGACCACCTGCATGTTGATACCGCGATCGGTATTTTTACGGGTTGAGGTCAGACAATTGCCTTGGCTGATGGTCGTTAATACCACAGCATTAGCAGAGATAGAGCTTTCGACACTGTCCATCCCCAGCGCCAGACCTAAGCGGGCAGATAACTGTTCAACCAGCATACTTTCAGCACCATGCTGCAAAAGCAGCAAAGCACACTTGATGCACAGCCTCGTAATTTCACGCTGTTGCTGGTGCGGTACATCATGACTGACTACATTCTCAAGGCTCATATTCGTGCATCACTATCCGTCAGAAAAGTAAAAGAATCTGCCAAAAGAGCATAAAGACAATGCTCGGTATCATCGCTGCAAAAAATCTCACTACCACAGATAACCAATAAGAATAATGCAACGAAGGCTTAGTGGCGTTATTATCGCCAGAACGCATCACTCTTACTCGGTAATCCTTATGCTTGAAACCTCTTTATTCGTCGCTACTCTTGCTACTTTGGGGATGCTCTCCCCTGGACCTGACTTTTTTTTGGTCATCAAAAATGCTGCTCGCTACCGTCGCCCCGCGGCCATGATGACCGCGCTTGGCGTCGTTTTGGGTGTCGCGACACACATGTCTTACTGCGTGGCCGGTCTGGCAGTGGTTATCACCACTACCCCTTGGCTATTTAATCTGCTGAAATATGCTGGTGCCTGCTATTTGATTTGGATTGGTATTCAAGCCCTGCTGGCGCGCGGAGAAAGTAAACTCAATATCGATAACGCCACACAGTCCCCCATCACGCTGAAAGCCGCCTTCTTACAGGGATACCTTTGCAACTTATTGAATCCCAAAGCGACACTTTTCTTCCTCGCCGTTTTCACTCAAATCTTGCAGATTAACTCTGGCGTGGGCGAAAAACTGTGGTACGCCTCCATCATCTGGGTACTGGCCGTTATCTGGTGGCCTCTACTGGTCATTCTGATTCAAAGCGCGCCAGTGCGTCGTGGTTTAGCAAAAGCACAAAAAGTGGTCGATAAGCTATTAGGCGGCCTATTGATCGGCTTAGGCATCAAAGTCGCACTGAGCTAGCGATAGCGGTGTTTAACCCGTTATCCTTAATATCCACAATACGTCGCGCATTAACATTGGTGAAGATCAATGTTGTTTATGAACAATATTAATGTTTATGAATAATACTTCTGTTTATAACAAATACTGCTAATTAGGCTAAAGAACGCGATTTTATCATCTCTAAGCATAAAAAAAGGCGATGTCTCCATCGCCTCTTGTTTACTGTGGTGTTACATCCACATTAACCTTTCATATTCTTAATTTTGGCATGCATTTCTTGCACTGAAATAACCTGTTCAGTCGGATCTGCATTTAATGCCATCGCGGTAGCAAAACCGCCATTCAAGGTCGTGTCGTAATGCACTTTATATTGCAAAGCACTGCGGCGAATCAGTTTGGAGTCTTCAATCGCCTGACGCCCCGCCGTTGTATTGACAATGTAAGTGTACTCACCATTCTTAATACGGTCCTGAATGTGTGGGCGACCTTCATGCACCTTATTGACCAAGCGCGGATTTATCCCTGCTTCACCCAGCACCACTGCAGTACCGTGGGTTGCATCCAGTTCAAAGCCCTGTTTCAGCAGCTTTGCCGCCAAATCAACCACCCGATGTTTATCACCTTCACGCACTGATAATAACGCGCGGCCACTCTTTTTCATGCCAGACTGACTGCCCAACATCGCTTTAGAGAATGCTTCAGCAAAGGTACGACCAACACCCATGACTTCACCGGTCGAACGCATTTCTGGCCCTAAAATCGGGTCAACGCCCGGGAATTTATTGAACGGCAAGACCACTTCTTTGACTGAGTAATAAGGTGGAATGATTTCTTCGGTGATACCTTGCTCAGCCAGTGATTGACCGACCATCACGCGTGCAGCAATTTTTGCCAGTGGCATACCGGTCGCTTTTGAGACAAACGGCACAGTACGGGCAGCACGAGGGTTAACTTCAATCAGGTAAACCTCGTTATTCTTCACCGCAAACTGCACGTTCATTAAGCCACGCACGCATAGCTCAAAGGCCAGTTTTTCGACTTGCTGGCGCATCACATCTTGGATTTCTTTGCTCAGCGTGTAGGCTGGCAGTGAACAAGCAGAGTCACCGGAGTGAACCCCCGCTTGTTCAATATGTTCCATGATCCCGCCAATAAGTACGCGTTCACCGTCACAAATGGCATCAACATCGACCTCAACAGCATCATCAAGGAAGCGATCCAGCAGCACGGGCGCATCATTCGATACACTGACCGCGTTTTGGAAGTAACGGCGCAAATCAGCTTCGTCATACACGATTTCCATTGCGCGGCCACCCAAGACATAGGATGGACGAACCACCAACGGGTAGCCCAAACCAGTCGCCTTCTCTACCGCTTGTTCAATCGTGGCAACGGTCGCATTCGCTGGCTGTTTCAAGCCCAGACGATTAACGGCCTGTTGGAAACGTTCACGGTCTTCAGAGCGGTCGATAGCATCTGGGCTGGTACCAATAACGGGCACACCAGCCGCTTCAAGTTCGCGCGCTAATTTCAATGGTGTTTGACCACCGTACTGCACGATAACGCCTTGTGGCTTCTCGATACGTACGATTTCCAATACATCTTCTAGTGTTACTGACTCAAAATAGAGGCGGTCAGAAGTGTCATAGTCGGTCGAAACCGTTTCTGGGTTACAGTTCACCATGATGGTTTCGTAACCATCGTCACGCAGCGCCAATGAAGCGTGTACGCAACAATAGTCGAACTCAATCCCTTGGCCGATACGGTTCGGTCCACCACCCAGTACCATCACCTTCGGACGATCGCTGGTTGGGTTGGACTCACACTCTTCCTCGTAGGTTGAGTACATGTAAGCCGTGTCAGTTGAGAACTCTGCTGCGCAGGTATCGACGCGTTTGTAAACTGGATGCAGGCCGTGTTTGTAACGCAGTTTGCGCACTTCACTTTCTGCCGCACCCACCAATTTGGCTAAACGCGCATCGGCGAAACCTTTGCGTTTCAACTGACGCATAAACTCAGCGTTCAGACCATTGATACCGCACTCCGCCACACTTTCTTCTAGGCGAACCAGTTCTTCAATCTGTACCAAGAACCAGCGATCCACGTTCGTCAGATTAAAAATGCCATCAACCGACATGCCGGCGCGGAAAGCATCAGCGATGAACCAAATACGGTCAGAACCGGCTTCTTTCAATTCACGACGAATCTTGGTCAAGGCTTCAGGGTCATCCAAGCTGACTTTCGGATCAAAACCCGTCGCGCCAACTTCCAGACCACGTAACGCTTTTTGCAATGATTCTTGCATCGTACGACCGATTGCCATCACTTCACCGACAGATTTCATCTGTGTGGTTAGGCGGTCATTCGCGCCCGCAAATTTTTCGAAGTTAAAGCGTGGAATTTTGGTCACAACGTAATCAATAGAGGGCTCGAAAGACGCTGGTGTGCGGCCACCGGTGATGTCATTCATTAACTCATCGAGCGTATAACCTACCGCCAGTTTGGCGGCAATTTTAGCAATCGGGAAACCCGTCGCTTTTGACGCCAGCGCTGAGGAACGAGAAACGCGCGGGTTCATTTCAATGACAATCAAACGGCCGTTCTTCGGGTTAACCGAGAACTGGACGTTAGAACCACCGGTTTCTACACCGATTTCACGCAGTACTGCCATCGAGGCATTACGCATGATTTGGTATTCTTTATCAGTCAGTGTTTGAGCTGGCGCGACCGTAATGGAGTCTCCGGTATGGATACCCATTGCATCGAAGTTTTCGATGGAGCAAACGATGATGCAGTTGTCGTTCTTATCGCGAACCACTTCCATCTCATACTCTTTCCAACCAATCAGTGACTCATCAATCAACAATTCTTTGGTTGGTGACAAATCCAGACCGCGCTCGCAAATCTCTTCAAACTCTTCGCGGTTATAGGCAATACCGCCACCAGTGCCACCCATGGTGAAGGAGGGGCGGATAATACAAGGGAAGCCCACATCAGCCGCAACGGCCAGTGCTTCTTCCATATTATGTGCAATGCCGGAGCGCGCCGTATCCAGACCGATTTTTTTCATCGCAATATCAAAGCGGCGACGGTCTTCTGCTTTATCAATCGCATCAGCGGTGGCACCAATCATGGTGACACCAAACTCGGCGAGAACACCTTGGCGTTCCAGTTCCAGCGCACAGTTCAGTGCTGTTTGGCCACCCATGGTCGGTAAAACAGCATCTGGGCGCTCTTTTTCGATGATTTTACGCACCACTTCCCAGTGAATTGGCTCGATATAGGTTGCATCGGCCATTTCTGGGTCAGTCATGATGGTCGCTGGGTTTGAGTTCACCAGAATGACGCGGTAACCCTCTTCACGCAGCGCTTTACAAGCCTGAGCACCAGAGTAGTCAAATTCACAAGCTTGGCCGATAACAATTGGGCCTGCGCCCAGAATCAGGATGCTTTTTATATCTGTACGTTTTGGCATGGTAATCGCTCCTGATTATTTATGGGTGTGACTAGCGGCACGATAAGCTTCAATCAGCTCGATAAAGTGATCAAACAACGGAGCAGCATCATGCGGCCCTGGGCTAGCTTCGGGGTGACCTTGGAAGCTAAACGCTGCTTTATCGGTGCGATGAATGCCTTGCAGCGACCCATCGAATAATGAAACGTGCGTAGTGCGCAGGTTAGCGGGTAATGTGGTTTCATCTACAGCAAAACCATGGTTCTGCGCAGTGATCATGACGCAATCGGCATCTAAATCTTTAACCGGGTGGTTACCACCGTGGTGACCAAACTTCATTTTTACCGTTTTGGCGCCACTGGCCAGTGCCAGTAATTGATGACCCAGACAGATACCGAACACGGGAATATCCGTTTCAAGGAAGCGTTTAATGGCTGCGATAGCATAATCACATGGCTCAGGGTCCCCTGGACCGTTAGATAAGAAAATGCCATCCGGATTCAGCTTCAGAACGTCTTCAGCAGGGGTTTGTGCTGGAACCACCGTCAGGCGGCAACCACGGTCCACCAACATGCGCAGAATATTGCGTTTCACGCCATAGTCGTAAGCCACTACGTGGAAGGGCAGATCTTCTGGCTGCTTCGCCGCAGGCAAATCATTCTCCAGCGTCCAACTACCTTGTAGCCACTCGTAGCTATCCTTCGTGGTCACTTCTTTCGCTAAATCCATCCCTTTCAGGCCAGGGAAGGCTTTCGCTTTTTCCAATGCTAAAGCGGCATCAGACAAGTCGCCCACAATAATACAGCCGTTTTGCGCACCTTTTTCACGCAGCAACCGAGTCAGCTTACGGGTATCAATATCCGCAATCGCAACAATGTTGTGACGCTTGAGATACTCGGTTAAGCCTTCTTCATTACGGTAGTTGCTGGCAATTAATGGTAGGTCGCGAATAACCAGACCTTGGGCGTGTACTGCGGAGGATTCTTCATCGGAGGCATTAGTGCCGACATTGCCGATATGGGGATAAGTAAGAGTGACGATCTGGCGGGAGTAGGAAGGATCAGTGAGGATTTCTTGATAACCGGTCATCGACGTATTGAAGACCACTTCCCCCACTGCCGTACCCTCTGCCCCGATGGCCCGACCGTGAAATTGGGTTCCGTCTTCGAGAACCAATAGCGCTGACTTAATCAAAACACCCTCCAAGGAATAAACAGTCACATTATTTGCATATTAATTCATATCTAACGATCTAAATCAATGCAAAAACCGCCCTCAAAGCTAATTTTTGGCAAATTGGGCGCATTTTAATGATGAGTGATGCTCTTGTCTACTAATAGTGCCATTTTTTCTCTATTTTTTGCCGTTCTCATCAAAAAGAGCGGCTTACTACGGCAAAAACACATATTAACCTAACTGAGTAAACGGTTGCGATGGCCAGTGGTTGGTAAATAGAGGTTCAGAAGGGAGAAAAGCACATGCGGCTGCTTCATTTAGGAGATGAAAGGAATAAATAGCACTAAAAACACATTATTTTGTATCTTATAGTGAATAATTTGATTAAAAACGGCAATTACATAACAAAATAAAAAAGGACAATAAAATATTGCCCTATTATCAAATAATTATGATAAAAACAACCACATCACTGGCTGTGCTTTACACCGTTAAAGTTCGTTCAAATTCAAGACATCACGCATATCAAACTGGCCATTATCGTGCGTTGATACCCAAACAGCGGATTTTACGGCACCGTTGGCAAATGTCATGCGACTGGTCGCTTTATGGGTGATTTCAACACGCTCACCAATATCCGCAAACATCGCGGTATGCTCACCGACAATATCGCCAGCACGTACTGTTGCAAAACCAATTGTGCCCGGTTTACGTTCGCCGGTATGGCCTTCACGGCTATAAACAGCATGTTCTTTCAATGACCAACCGAGTGAGTCAGCAATCGCTTCTCCCATCGCTAATGCCGTACCTGAAGGCGCATCCACTTTATGCCGATGGTGAGCTTCAATTATTTCGATATCGGTATAGTCGCCCATCACTTTAGCTGCTTTTTCGAGCAATTTAAGCACGACATTGACCCCAACACTGAAGTTAGCCGCAAACACGATACCAATTTCGGTTGCTGCCTCACGAATGGCCGCCTTACCAGCATCATCGAAGCCCGTAGTGCCGATAACCATCGCTTTGCGGTATTGGCGACAAATGGCTAAATGCGCCAATGTGCCCTCTGGACGAGTAAAATCGATCAATACGTCAAAATGATCAATTACTTTGGATAAATCATCACTTACAGTAATACCTAACAAACCTGTTCCAGCCAGTTCACCCGCATCACTGCCTACTAGTGTGGAACCTACGCGTTCAACAGCAGCACCCAGTGCAACACCGTCTGTATCGGTGATTGCTTGGATCAATTGCCGGCCCATACGACCACCAGCGCCAACCACAGCAATACGAATTGTTGATTGAGTCATGATTCCTCCTCATGTTGTGTCATCTACCCTGACAAGGGTTCAGATTAGCCGCCCACTATGGACTCCGCCAGTCTATTTAGTCTGTATTAGAAAAAAATGATATACGCTCGCGTTTATCAGCGAAACCACTTAAAGCCTTAAATATCGTTATTTAACCTTAGTCCAGCAGCGTCTCATTCATCCCACTTCACTTTCAGAGCGCTTAATCTGCATGTTTGCCGTTAGTGCGCATATTCATTCAGTTATAGTGCAAGTTATGCTGCCATTTATTGCGGTTTATTCTGCCCTATCACAGGGTTAGTCCGGCCGAGCGTCATGCACCAACATGGCAAAATCGCCACTTTTACGATAAAAAAAAGCAGCCACTGCGGCTGCTTAGTATTGGTTAACGCATATATATCTGTGCTGAAAAGAATCAATCGATCTGTTTGATATCCACACGTAACTCTTTGGGAACTTCGAAGACGATGCTCTCTTCACGGCCGCTGAGCTCAATAGAACCGCCAGCACCCAGTTCTTGCAAACGTGAAATAACTTGTTGCACCAAGATATCAGGCGCTGATGCACCTGCCGTCACACCAATTCGCGCAGCGCCGGCTAACCATGACTCTTGGATATCAGCAGCAGAGTCAATCAGATAAGCTGATTTCCCCATTCGCTGAGCCAACTCAGCCAACCGGTTAGAGTTAGAAGAGTTTTTCGAGCCAACAACGAGTACCACATCAGCATCGTTTGCTAGATTACGCACCGCTTCTTGCCGGTTGGTTGTGGCATAGCAGATATCATCTTTGCGTGGACCAATAATCTTCGGAAAACGTTTATGCAAAGCATCAATCACGGCAGATGTATCATCAACGGACAAAGTTGTTTGTGTCATGAAACACAGATTATCTTCGTCTTTGACATTCAGAGCCCAAACGTCCTCGGGAGACTCAACCAGATACATCCCCCCTTTCGGGTTGCTGTATTGCCCCATCGTACCTTCGACTTCCGGATGACCAGCATGGCCAATCAGGATAGCTTCTTTACCTTTACGGCTGGCACGTGCAACTTCCATATGCACTTTAGTCACCAACGGACAGGTTGCATCAAACAACATCGTTAACTCACGCTCACGGGCTTCTGCACGAACCGCCTGTGAAACACCGTGGGCAGAAAAAATCAGAATCGAGCCATCAGGCACTTCAGAGATTTCTTCGATGAAGATAGCCCCACGTTCGCGCAGGCTATCAACCACATAGCGGTTATGTACCACTTCATGTCGCACATAGATGGGCGCACCGTACATTTCAATCGCGCGTTCAACAATACTGATAGCCCGATCAACTCCGGCGCAAAAGCCTCGTGGATTAGCCAGCAATATCTGCATGGGCAGCCTCCTGTTGGGGGTCAATCTCCAGCACTTCAATTTCAAAGCTGACGATATGTCCTGCCAACGGGTGATTAAAATCAACAGTAATAGACTCTTCTGCAACCTCACGCACCACACCCGGCATTTCACTGCCATCGCGCGCGGTAAAGAGCATGATGGTGCCGGCATCCGGCACCCCCGTTAACGCAAAATCACGCTGAGTGAAATACTGAATCAGGTCAGGACTTTCCACACCAAACGCATCTTCAGGTTGCAAGGTAAAAGTGTGCTTATCACCCACTTTCAAGCCAATTAATTGCTGCTCCAATGCATCAGATAGGCTGTTATCGCCTAACCGAAATAGTGCAGGCTTCCCGTTGATAAGGGTTGATTCCGCCGTTGAGCCATCTTCCAGCTTCAGAGTGAAGTGCACCAATACCGCACTGTTGTCTTGTACCTGAATGTTTTGCACACCTTCAGACATATCACTCACCTTCTTTATCAATCGCCGTTTTATCCGCTGGGCTCAAGAAGCCTTCAAATATCACCAACGCAGCACCGATACAAATCGCGACATCGGCCAGATTGAACGTCGGGAAGTGCCAATTATTGACGTAGAAATCGATGAAATCGTTCACTGCGCCATGTACTAAACGGTCAAACAAATTCCCGAGAGCACCACCAATAATTAATGCATAAGCACAGTTTATCAGGCGTTGTTTAGCCGTGGAGCGGTACATCATCACCATCAATACAACTGAAATACCGATGGCAATCCCAGCAAAGAACCAGCGCTGCCAACCGCTTTTATCCGCAAGGAAGCTAAATGCCGCACCATAGTTTTGCGCATAGGTCAGATTGAAAAAAGGAATCAGTGGCATGGATTCATACAACGCAAAGTGGGTCATGACCCACTGTTTGCTGCCAAGATCCAAAATCACCACCAGTACCGCTAGCCATAGCCAACGCAATCCGGTCGAACAAATAGGCTTACTCATTAGGCAAACTTACGCTCTTCACCGTTACCGGCGACGTTAGTAACACAGCGACCACACAGTTCAGCATGTTCCGCTACCAAACCGACATCTTGGGTGTAATGCCAGCAACGTGGGCACTTCTCACCGTCAGCCTTATTAAAGGTAATTTTCAGACCTGCGATCAGCTCACTTTGCACGGCATCATCACCTGCTTGGGTATAATCCGCGACAGTTGCACCAGAAGTCAGCAACACAAAGCGCAGCTCATCTTGCAAGCAGTTCAAACGCGCCGCTAATTCAGGCTCTGCGTACAAAGTCACAGCAGCTTCTAGCGAACCACCGATACGCTTATCACTTCGGGCCTGCTCTAACACTTTGTTGACTTCGCCACGGACTTTCAGTAGCTCGGCCCAGAAAGTATCGTTCATGCCCTCAGTGCTCGCCAACCCAAACAAACCGTCATACCATTCTTCAGTGAAAACATACTGCGGGCGCTCACCCGGTAGCTGATTCCAAATTTCGTCGGCAGTGAAGGACATGATAGGTGCCATCCAGCGAACCAAGGCTTCAGCGATATGGTATAACGCCGTTTGGCAGCTACGACGAGCAACGCTGTCACTTTTCGCGGTGTACTGGCGGTCTTTGATGATATCCAGGTAGAAAGAACCCATCTCAACCGAACAGAACTGCATCAAACGTTGGACGACCAAATGGAAATCGTAATTTTCGTACGCTTGCATGATCTCAGCTTGTGCTGCTTGAGCACGGCCTACCGCCCAGCGATCCACCACAACCATATCTTCTGGTTTCACCTGATGTACCGCAGGATCAAAACCGTTCAGGTTAGCCAGCAGGAAGCGTGCCGTATTACGAATACGACGATACGAGTCGGCAGAACGCTTCAGTATTTCATCAGAAACAGCAATTTCGCCGGTGTAATCGGTCGAAGCGACCCACAGACGCAGGATGTCACCACCCAGCTTATTCATCACATCTTGCGGACTGATGGTGTTCCCGATGGATTTGGACATTTTGCGCCCTTGACCATCAACGGTGAATCCATGGGTCAACACTTGGCGATAAGGCGCTTTGCCCTTCATCGCGGTCGCAATCATCAGTGATGACATAAACCAGCCGCGGTGCTGGTCAGAACCTTCCAAATACATATCTGGGCTATGACCATTAAACTCAGGGCGCACATCTACTACAGAAGAATGGGTTGAACCAGAGTCGAACCAAACATCTAAGGTGTCTGGCACCTTAACGTAATCGGCCGCATCAGCCCCTAAGATCTCAGCAGGATCCAAATCCCACCACGCTTGGATGCCGCCTTGCTCAACACGTTTGGCGACTTCTTCCATCAATTCAGTACTACGTGGGTGCAGCATTTCAGTCTCTTTGTGCACAAACAGAGACATCGGTACGCCCCAAGTACGCTGACGCGAAATGCACCAATCTGGACGATTAGCGACCATCGTTTCGATACGTGCTTGACCCCAATCAGGGATCCACTGCACACCTTTAATCTCTTCCAGTGACTGCTTACGCAAGCCTTTCTGATCCATGCTGATGAACCATTGTGGCGTGGCACGGAAAATAATTGGCGTTTTATGGCGCCAGCAGCATGGATAGCTGTGCACCAGTTTCTCCACTTTTAGTAAAGCGCCTTTTTCACGCAGCAATTCAACGATCACATCATTTGCTTTAAAGACAAACAGGCCATCAAGTGTTGGGTAAGTCCCCGCCAAATAGCAACCATTTGGACCCACGGGATTGGCAACTTCCAAGCCGTATTTTTGACCGATAATAAAGTCATCTGGGCCGTGGCCTGGTGCAGTATGGACAGCACCTGTACCGGCATCCAATGTCACGTGATCGCCTAAAATTGCGGGGACATCGAAGCCCATAAACGGATGAGAAAAACGCAGTAATTCAAGATCCGCGCCTTTACAGCTTCCTAAAATGGTCCATTCGGCGATACCGGCGCGTTTCATAACGCTCTCAACCAGATCTTCCGCCAGAATCAGACATTCGCCCTCAACCTGCACCAACTGATAGATATATTCAGCATTCAGTGAGATGGCGCGGTTAGCGGGCAACGTCCACGGAGTGGTAGTCCAGATAACCAGAGAGATCGGGCCATTAGCGTGAGTGGTACCAAATTTTGCACTCACTGCAGCGGTATCAACAGCGTTAAAACGCACATCAATAGAAGGTGAGGTTTTGTCGTAATACTCAACTTCAGCTTCAGCCAATGACGAACCGCAATCGGTACACCAATGCACTGGTTTCGCGCCTTTATGCAAGTGACCGTTATCAATGATTTTGCTTAACGCACGAATGATATTGGCTTCAGTTTTGAAATCCATCGTCAGATAAGGATGGTCCCAATCGCCTAAAACACCCAGACGGATAAAGTCCGCCTTCTGGCCTTCAACTTGCTCAGCGGCATATTTGCGGCAGGCTGTACGGAATTCGGCAGCACTGACTTTCTCACCCGGCTTACCAATTAACTGCTCAACTTTTAACTCGATCGGCAAACCATGGCAGTCCCAACCTGGAATATAAGGTGAGTCGTAGCCAGCCATTCCTTTCGATTTAATAATAATATCTTTGAGAATTTTGTTAACAGAGTGACCAATGTGAATGCTGCCGTTCGCATAAGGAGGGCCATCATGCAGAATAAAGGTCTTTTTACCTTTCTTGGCCGTACGAACAATCCCGTACAGATCCTGCTCATACCAACGTTTCAGCATGTCAGGTTCACGCTTAGCCAGATCGCCGCGCATCGGGAACCCTGTTTCAGGTAAATTCAGGGTATTCTTGTAGTCACTCATTAGATTCTCGGTTCCGTTTCGGCTAGAAATATTAAACCGGTGTCTTTAGCCCAAAAAATATTCGGGCCGTCACCACATCATTGGCGATTTGCTGCTTCAGGGCATCGAGCGAAGCAAAACGCTGTTCATTGCGCAGTTTTGCGCGGAGCACCACATCGATATGACGCCCATAAAGATCCATTGTCACATCAAGCAGATGAACCTCGAGTTGCTGGCGAACACCGGCAACTGTAGGCCGAGTGCCAATATTGGCAACACCGGGTAATGGCTCTGGACCCAAGCCATAAACATCAACTGCATACACTCCTTTTACCGGAGCAACTAAACGTTTTAACGGCAAGTTTGCTGTAGGGAAGCCAATCGTTCGCCCCAACTCATCACCGTGTACCACACGACCAGAAATACTGTACGGGTGGCCTAACAGTGCCTCAGCCAACACGAGGTCATCGTCCTGAAGTGCCTGACGAATCGCCGTGCTGCTAATGCGCAACCCACCGTCACAGAAACTGTCAGTACTGATGACATCAAAACCAAATTCAGCACCGGCCTGCTGTAATAGATGAAAATCTCCTTGGCGTTCTGCACCAAAACGGAAATCATCACCAACAGTTAAAAACTTAACACCCAACTTCTCGACCAGCAACTGAGCAACAAATGCTTGCGCAGTATTCGCTGCAAAACGCGGATCAAATTTAACGCACAATAAATAGTCAACACCCGCTTCGGCCAGATATCGGGCCTTATCACGCAAACGCGTCAGCCTTGCTGGTGCTTTGTCCGCTGCAAACAATTCCAGTGGTTGCGGTTCAAATATCATGACCATAACGGGTAGCCCTAAACGCTGACCTTCGCGCTTTAGCTGCTCCAATAAGGCTTGATGCCCTCGATGGACACCATCAAAATTACCGATAGTTAACACGCAACCATGGTGGCGTGCCCGGATATTATGTATACCGCGAATTAGCTCCATAGCTGGCTCAAAACAGTGGAAATCGCCGGATTATACCTTGTACAGCGGTTAAGGTTAACCCGCGATTGGCACCTTTAGTCGAAAGTCATACCATTTTGCCAATAATATGCAGGTAAAATCCCTTTTACTGACTTTATCCTGTAGAATACGTTCGCCGTTGAATACAGAAGCAGGCTGAGATTTTTACAAGAACCACCGTCGAATCCCTTCGAGGCAGTGAACTGTGGAATTTTCTTTCGAAAGACTGTATTCCACAGCGCGAAGCTGGTAAAATCCCGCTCCATCACAACGTAGCAAGTGCCGCCCGTACAAACGGCGCTTATTTGCACAAATCCATTGACAAACGAAGGCTAAAAGGGCATATTCCTCGGCCTTTGAATTGTCCTCAATAGAATATATTTGGGAGTTGGACCTTGGCTAATATCAAATCAGCTAAGAAACGCGCCGTACAGTCTGAGAAACGCCGCAAGCATAACGCTAGCCGTCGCTCAATGGTGCGTACCTTCATTAAGAAGGTGTATGCGGCAATTGCAGCTGGCGATAAAGACGCAGCGCAAAAAGCATTTAATGAAATGCAACCAATCGTGGATCGTCAGTCCTGTAAAGGTCTGATCCACAAAAACAAAGCAGCACGTCATAAGTCAAACTTAGTCGCGCAAATCAACGCAATGCAGTAATTGCTTTACATTGATTGCTTGTAAAAAGACCGGCCTAGGCCGGTTTTTTTATGTCTATCATTAGGTGTCACCACCACGAATGCGCTGCACTATCGTCAGTGATCCGTCCGTCAGTAGAACCGCCAATAGAGCAATAATCCTCGCGAAAAATCGCTTATATCTTCACCGTACAATACTCAAGCAAGCGTTTAACCACTAAAAAGTGCTGTGAAATCTTTATTGCATACCCGTTGAACGGCTGGATGCTGGATCATTCGTTCAGCAAAAATCACGTAATACTCTTCTTGCACATTGTCTAAACGGCCAATTTCTACAATTCGCTCATCTTTGGCATAGGTATCAGCAGCATAAATTGTTGGCGCGACAAAAATGGCATCATTGTAGATAGCGAAAGCGTTCATCAGCGCGGCATCATCAAACTCGCCCAAAATCTCTACTTGTAGCCCTTTGCTATTAATCCAATTCAATAGTTTTCGCCCAAGCATTGAACGACGCCCTGGAACCAGCAAGCGCTTTTGCTGTAAGCACGCAGGAAAAGGCAAATCAGGGACAGGCTGGCGACAATAAAAACTCACGCTACATTCGCCGAGTTTAACGGAGAACAGCCCTTCTTGCTGGCTGGAGTCAACAGGACAGTCCGACACAATCATATCCAGTTTATGCTGGCTCAACTGCTCGAGGAGCAATTCGTGAGTCGATTCGAAACAACGCAGATGAATTTTTTCATTATCAACGACCGCGGTTTCCAGCACCTGACTCACCAAACGCTTAGATAATGCATCAGCGACACCCACATCAAAAAGTAGGTTAGATTCTTTGCGATAGTTAACAATATCGAGCATTTCATGGCTCAGCATGAACATTTTATCGGCATAACGAAAAACCAATTGCCCCAGTTCAGAAGGCACTAACCCACGCCCTTGGCGCTTAAACAGTTTACCGCCCAACCTCTCTTCCAATGCCTTTATTTGACCGGTAATAGTTTGTGGCGTTAGGAATAATGCGCCTGCGGCACCAACAACAGATCCTTCTTTGCAGACCTGCCAGAAATAGTAAAGATGGTTAAAATTGATATGTGATACTCGCATGTCGTTATCTCCTTAACATATCGCGAAGCCAGATATAGGGCCAAATGCACGATAAAACATTCCTTGTTTTAGGCTTCACAAACTGTGAGCCAGGAATCCCATCAAGTAAAACCGCCGGTGCCTTTGCCTGACACCGGCAATGCCAAAATATTAAGCTAGTCAGACAGTTTTTTGTTTGTGGGTAAGACCACACGCAATAAGCTGTAACCCACGACCGCAGCAGCAGTCGAACCTAGCAATATGCCTAACTTCGAATACGTTGTCAGAGCAATATCTGCGTCGCCAAAGGCGAGTGAGGCAATAAATATCGACATCGTAAAGCCGATACCACAGAGCACTGATACCGCAAAGATCTGCTTAAAGTTTATCGCATCAGGCAGTTTAGCAATCCCTAACTTAACCGCTAACCAACTAAAGACGAAAATGCCTAGTGGTTTACCCACAAACAGGGCACTTGCAATGCCCAAAGGTAGCAACGACGTCAAACCAGAGAAAGAGACACCTTGCAGCGATACACCCGCATTAGCAAATGCAAAAATGGGCAGAATCAAATAGGCGACCCACGGATGCAAGCCATGTTCCAGAGATTCTGAAGGTGAACGATTATCTTTGGTATGCAGCGGTATCATAAAGCCAACAATCACACCCGCTAAGGTCGCATGTACACCTGACTTAAGAATGCAAACCCACAGCACTAATCCTACTAGCAAATAGGCTGATGTTTTCCCAACACCACGCCAGTTCATATACCCCAGCAGTGCAATAGCCGCCGCTGCGATCCCCAAAGCCTGTACTGAAACCTCATATGTGTAGAACAGCGCAATAATAATGATGACGCCGAGATCATCAATAATCGCCAGTGCCAGTAAAAAGACTTTCAGGCTGGTTGGAACTCTATTCCCCAGCAGCGCCATCACCCCAAGAGCAAAAGCGATATCCGTTGCCGCTGGAATTGCCCAACCTTGGCGAGTCACTTCATCGGCCCCATTAAACATTAAATAAATCAAGGCTGGAGCCAACATACCGCCTAACGCAGCAATCGCAGGGAAGACAGCTTTATCGCGCCCCGCCAAAGAACCTTCCATCAGCTCGCGCTTAACTTCTAGTCCTACAACCAGAAAAAACACCGCCATTAAGCCATCATTAATCCATAACAACAGCGGTTTACTGATATCCAACGATGCGATCTTGACTGATACGGGTACATCAAGAAACGATTGATAAATCCCTTGTAACGAAGTGTTAGCCATTATTAAGGCGACGATAGCGGCAAAGATTAAAATCAGTCCACCCGCGGCCTCTTGGCGCAAAAATTGACGAATCATATTTGTCACAATGAATACTCCTTACATCGGACAGAAAAAAAGCCAGAAGAGCTGGCAAATAATTTATAAATTCTAGGCTAATTATTCACTCGTAAAAAGTCGTTTTTATAGCAACAAATACTCGGAATAACCGATTAATTAATCCCATAGTTCACGTTTATGAGGAAAAAGTCAGTGCGTGTTATGGAATGCAAAGCTGCAAGTTATAGGATAGCTCTTGGCACTGATGGAAAACTGATTTGATTTAGGAAAAGAAAAAGCCCATACGTTGTTTCTTATGGGCTTAAGCAAACTGACATCTAACATTCTACGTGATCATCTCCCTATCATTAACGAGCGACTGCTTCAACAATCGTTAAATAAGTACCGGTATCTATAATGCGGTTTATTTTTAAGTCGGCGTTTGCAAGCAAACCTTTCAACTCATCTTCTGTGCGCTCTCTCCCACCGTCAAAGCTCCCTAACATCAGGATATCCATACTTTTACCGAAATGAGGTTTGTTATCTTCTTGAATAAGAGTGTCCATGATCAACACTTTGCCATTGGGTTGCATAGCCTTACGGCAACAACGAAGTATTTCTGTCGCTTTCTCATCTGGCCAATCATGAACAATATATTTCAGCATATAAATGTCAGCCTGAGGAAGGGATTCGAAGAAACTGCCCGGCTGAAGTTCCCAGCGCGAATCATCCCCAAGTTCGCCAAGACGAGCTCTGGCCAAAACTGGATCCCTATCAAATAAAATGCCATGAAGTGTAGGGTTCGCCTGTAACACTCGAAGCAACAATCCTCCCATCCCCCCCGCCACATCAACCACGGTCGCATTTTGTGGGAAATCATAACTACGCACCAAACAAGGATTTTCGACTTCGGACATTGATGACATGCCAGCGTGGAAATCATTTTCGTCGGTGTGATTCTCGGGTCGTGACCAATACTCGAAGAACGATGTATTAAAAATTTTCTTAAAGGCAGAGTGACCGCGAACACTTTCAGTGATAATGCCCGCAGGGCGCCAAAATGTTTCATCAGTCAACATCATTGCGGCTGCACGCAACGAATAAGGAGAGGATTTACACAGGCATTCGGCCGCTGGAGTGAGGGCAAATTGTTGCCCTTCAATTTCTTTGAAGACATCGCGAGTAGCCAGGAGACGCATAACCCGATGTAGCGGGAGTGCATCGACACCCAATTCCTTTGCAAGCTCCTTCGCTGTTTTTGGCCCACTTAGAAGATGATCAGCCACGCCTAGAACCGCCACCGCACGAAGTGACGCCTGATAGCTGTAACCCATGATTAAGTCCATTAAGTACAATGCTGCTGTTTCATTTTTATGCGCAAAACTCTTATTAATTACCATTATAATAATACCTCAACTTGAATATTAAATAAGCGTGATAATCGATGATGCGAACGAAGGATCCCCCTGTTGAAGGTAGACACAGGTAGATATATGTTCGGCACCTAATTATTACTCGAATGAAAAACAACTCAAATTTATATTAATTATAATAATTAATTGATTGTGTTTTTTTATTTACATTCATGTGTCAGTATTTTAATTGCAATTAAAAATACAAAAGACAGCAATTCAATCCATTGATTTAACTGATAAAATATCTCACGAAATCAATTAACAACAAATTAGATAATTAGCAAACTCATAAACACCCATCTTGTCACCTATAAACAATAATGAATAAAATTATTAACACATCAATTAATTGAAAAATAAATAACGATACAATCGCAAAACTGTATTATATGAAAACCAAGTGATATTTAACCAGATGAAATCAATTAATTACAAATAATTGGTATGAGAATTAGATCTAATCTAACGTTATTATCCAATAAAATTACTCTATTAAAAATGAAATGAAGTCGCTAAATATTACCTATTCACCCTATTTACAGAGCCATTTATCATTAAAAATGATTTGTCACTTATGTCATTGCATTGCATGAGCTACTGCCGTATACAGTGGCAAGAGATCATGACAAGCAACGCTTTTGAATTCATTATATCCTTGGCGCAAAGAGTCAATGTCAGCTATAAAGCACAATGCCGATCAACCTAGGATCTATGAACTGATCCTAAATTGACCGGCATCGTATTTTTACTGGCCTAACCCGTATTTTGGTTAAGCTATTCGTTGGCGGATTAAATCTAACGAGTCAGATCGTCGAAGAATTTTTTCACGCCATCTAGAAAGCTTTTAGAGCGGGGGCTATTCTTCTCACCCGCAGCACCCACAAAACTTTCTTCAAGTTCACGCAGTAATTGCTTCTGCTTTTCACTCAGATGAACAGGTGTTTCCACGACAACGCGACAAAGCAAGTCACCTTGACTCCCGCCACGTACGGATTTAACACCTTTACCGCGCATACGGAATAATTTACCCGTTTGAGTTTCTGCTGGTACTTTCAGCTTAACGCGGCCATCCAGCGTTGGCACTTCAATCTCGCCACCCAAGGCTGCCATTGCGAAGTTAATTGGCACTTCACAATACAAGTTATTGCCTTCACGCTCGAATATTGGGTGCGCTTTGACTTGTACTTGAACGTATAAATCGCCTGCTGGTGCACCGTGCTCACCTGCTTCACCTTCGCCCGATAAGCGAATGCGGTCACCGGTATCAACGCCTGCTGGGATCTTAACCGACAGTGTTTTTGACTTCTCAACTCGGCCATGCCCATGACACTTGTTACACGGGTCTTTAATGATCTGACCGCTACCATGGCAAGTAGGACATGCCTGCTGAACGGTAAAGAACCCTTGGCGCATATGTACCTGACCAGCACCACGGCAAGTCGAACATGTGACTGGCGAACTACCTGGTTTTGCACCGCTACCATGGCAGACATCACACTCGTTCAGTGTCGGGATACGGATTTCTTTGGTTACACCACGTACGGCTTCTTCCAAAGTCAGATCCATGTTGTAACGTAGATCCGAACCACGAGATGCACGCTGACGGCGTCCACCGCCAAAAATATCCCCGAAAACGTCGCCAAAGATATCGCTAAAATCAGCGCCGCCGCCACCAAAACCACCGCCCCCCATACCACCTTGTTCGAAGGCGGCATGACCATACTGATCGTATGCAGCACGCTTTTGTGGGTCAGTCAGAATTTCGTAGGCTTCTTTAACTTCCTTGAAGTTCTCGCCGGTATCGTTCTCGTCCTGATTACGGTCCGGATGATACTTTACTGCTAGGCGTTTATAGGCCTTTTTGATCTCACGTTCATCGGCGTCCTTTTTAACGCCCAAAACCTCGTAATAATCTCGCTTCGCCATTCTCTTTTTTTCCTACCCTTAACATGCGTGCACGGGCGTAGAGTTTCCTCGACGCCCGTGCTGGTTTCCAGCAACAGTAAGGCCTACCACTGCTGTGCCCGCTTAAGGGCGATTATTTTTTGTCTTTCACTTCTTCGAATTCGGCGTCTACAACGTCGTCTTCTTTCTTAGCACTGGTGTCACCAGCTTCACCGCCTGCGGCTGCTTGCTGCTGCTGTGCCATTTCCAGCAATTTGCCAGAAACCTGCACCAGAGCCTGAGTTTTCGCTTCGATTTCAGCTTTATCTTCGCCTTTCAGCGCTGCTTCTAACGCTTTCATAGCCTCTTCGATAGCTGTTTTGTCTTCTGCTGGCAGTTTGTCACCGGCTTCTTCCAACTGCTTACGTGTACCATGAATCAAGTGGTCAGCTTGGTTACGAGTCTGAACCAACTCTTCAAACTTACGGTCAGCTTCAGCGTTAGCTTCAGCATCGCGTACCATTTTTTGGATTTCTTCCTCGTTCAAACCAGAAGATGCCTTGATGGTAATCTTCTGTTCGCGGCCGGTCGTTTTGTCTTTAGCAGACACATGCAAAATACCATCGGCATCGATATCGAAGGTCACTTCGATTTGTGCCGTACCACGAGGTGCCGCCTGAATCCCATCCAGATTGAACTGACCCAGAGACTTGTTATCCTGTGCACGTTTACGCTCACCCTGCAGCACATGGATGGTTACTGCAGATTGGTTGTCTTCTGCAGTAGAGAACACTTGGCTGTGCTTAGTTGGGATAGTGGTGTTTTTGGTGATAAGCGGAGTCATCACACCACCCATGGTTTCGATACCCAGTGACAATGGAGTCACGTCCAGCAACAGGACGTCTTTCACTTCACCAGACAGAACACCACCCTGCACTGCCGCACCAATCGCTACAGCTTCATCTGGGTTAACGTCTTTACGTGGTTCTTTGCCGAAGAAATCAGCAACTTTCTTTTGAACCATTGGCATACGGGTCTGACCACCGACCAAGATAACGTCTTGGATATCGGAAACAGACAGCCCAGCGTCTTGCAATGCGACTTTCAGTGGTTCAATAGAACGGTTAACCAAATCTTCAACCAGTGACTCCAATTTCGCACGAGTCACTTTGATGTTCATGTGTTTTGGACCGCTGCCATCAGCCGTAATATACGGCAGGTTGACGTCAGTCTGCTGAGCTGAAGACAGCTCAATTTTTGCTTTCTCAGCGGCTTCTTTCAGGCGCTGCATTGCCAGCGGATCAGTACGCAGATCCATACCTTGGTCTTTCTTGAACTCATCAACCAGATAGTTGATCAAGCGGCTATCGAAGTCTTCACCACCCAAGTGTGTATCACCGTTGGTCGCCAGAACTTCGAAAGTTTTTTCGCCGTCTACATCATCGATCTCGATAATAGAGATATCGAAAGTACCACCACCGAGGTCATAAACCGCGATAGTACGGTTGCCGACTTCTTTATCCAGACCATAGGCCAATGCTGCAGCAGTTGGTTCGTTGATGATACGTTTTACTTCTAAGCCTGCGATACGGCCAGCATCTTTGGTTGCCTGACGCTGAGCATCGTTGAAGTAAGCAGGAACAGTGATAACGGCTTCAGTGACAGGTTCACCCAAGAAATCTTCAGCCGTTTTCTTCATTTTTTTCAGTACTTCCGCAGAAATCTGCGGTGGTGCCACTTTCTGGCCTTTTACTTCAACCCAAGCGTCGCCATTGTCAGCTGCCACGATTTTGTACGGCATGATATCTTTATCACGCTGCGCTTCTTCATCTTGGAAACGACGGCCAATCAAACGCTTGATAGCAAACAGTGTGTTTTGTGGGTTAGTAATAGCCTGACGCTTAGCAGGTTGACCAACCAGAATTTCACCATCTTGGGTATAAGCGATGATAGAAGGTGTAGTGCGGTCACCTTCGCTGTTCTCCAGCACACGCGCTTTTACGCCATCCATAATCGCTACACAAGAGTTGGTAGTACCCAAGTCGATACCAATAATTTTACCCATCTAAAACGCCTCCACTAAAAAGTCATATTCGGTCAAGTTACTAATCTATATGTGGGCGGATTACTTCTTTTCAACTGCCCGTATTTTCTTAATCAATGTTTTCATGCTCAAAACTGAGTAAGTGCACGTCCGCGCTGATCCACGATTAGCCCTGCGGTTGGGAATAAGATGGGGCCACGAAACGCTGCATCAAGGGGGAAGATGAAAAAAAATTACTTTTTATTACCCTCCAGATCATTGTTTCCAATCGCGGGGATCATTATGATGCCGCGCGCACTTGGATAATCGACGACTTTTTGGTCATTCCGGCGCTGTATACATATTCGGATAATGATACCCAAAACACTTGGGACTGTCGGTGAGTTGTCTACTCATCATTGGCAGTGTCGAACTGGAAGGGTATGTCCATTTTTTAGCATTCTGTTAGTGACAGAGGACTTATGAACACCACCAAGTTGGCGAATCCTGGCCCATTAGGCCTTATGGGCTTTGGGATGACTACCGTCTTGCTTAACCTGCATAACGCAGGCTTCTTTCCCTTAACTTCTGTGATTCTGAGTATGGGGATTTTTTACGGCGGCCTGGCACAAATTTTAGCCGGTATGTTGGAATACAAGAAGGGTAATACCTTTGCAGCAACTGCATTTACTTCTTACGGCGCATTCTGGCTGAGCCTTGTTGGTTTGCTGATGCTGCCTAAGATGGGTCTGGCCGAAGCAACCGATGCACAGTTCTTGGGTGTCTATTTAGGCTTGTGGGGTA
>NZ_HE997644.1:351969-364186 GCF_000312485.1 Yersinia massiliensis CCUG 53443
GCCTTGCAGTTTGTTTTCGGCAGCCTAACACTGCTATTCGCTCTACTTGCTGTAGGCAACTTCACGGGTAATCATTCACTGCTGGTCTTTGCCGGTTTTGAAGGCATTATTTGTGGTGCTAGCGCTATTTATCTAGCAATGGCGGAAGTGCTGAACGAGCAATATGGTCGTACTGTATTGCCAATTGGTGAACCAAACCAAACGTTACAGGTACAACCGGCAGTTTAAGTATAAAACCGCCTGAAATGTTCAATTTAAGCACACGCTGAATGTTTGAAACTAACTAACATTCGGTGTGTGTTTATTTATTACAGCCAGATGATACTTAAGCCCCTGAGTTAATAGATTGCGTAATAGAAAACGCCCCATAACTTTATCATAATGAACTATTGAAAAATAAATAAGGTAAAAATACAGCTTCATTATATAATCTCCGTGCCGCGACAATAACCCATACTTTAATTAACAAAGCTAAGGGGATGTCAATGAATATAGTCATAAAACTATTTATCAGTATTATATTAATAACATCTACATCTGTTTACTCCAATGACAGCGTCTGTTTTTATACAGAAAATAATTTCGAAGGTGACAACACCTGCTTATATTCAGGTCAACAAGTCGATCTATACGCTGAATTTAAAAAATCATTTCATACCGAATCGGACCCCAAAATTATTGATAACGATAGTGTTGAATCAATAAACATCCCCTTAGGAATGATGGCAACAATCTATAAAAATGATAATTTCAGCCCTCCATTCTTCACATTAACAGAGAGCATTAATGTAAACCAGTTAAAGCGATTACGGATGAGAACCGAGATAAGCAGCTTAAAAGTATCAGAAAACAAAAAGCTCAACTGTAATATAAACTGCACTATTTTTAATACACATAAAATAAACCTCCCCGAAGCCTTTGGTCAATACTGGCACGATGATCGATTGCTTAATAAGCAAGTGATACTTATCCTCAACAGTAAGTACTATCGAAAGATTGAAGGGTATAGTATTAACTTACTTAATGGCCCGAACATCAACGTGACTGAAAATGAAATTATTTTCTCCGACTACGCTGCAATTAATCAGTTCAACTTTGAATACAATAAAAATGCTAATGAACTCGCCTTTATCATACAGCTAAGTGGTGACTTCGTTCAGTTCCAATATATCCAAACACAGAAAAAACAGCTAGTTGATATATCACCAATTGTCTCTTTCAAATGGTTAAAAACAACCAATATCAACCCGGAAATTATTATTGAAAATTACAATTATAACGATGTACCTGTAATTATAAACAGAGCTATACTGACCGCTGATACTGGCGATAAAAATTGGGGGAAAAGAGATTTATCTCAAACGAGTAAGGCAATGTGTTCATTCACACCCTTCCTTAATATTTATAACTACATTACCCATGGAACCTGTCAGCAATTAGATGGCATTATATTTAATACAATAGATTACTTTAACCATAGTACAAAAGAAAAAACATTACATATCGCTGGTGAGAGTCGACCACTAAAACAAAAAGATTTAGCAAAAATAAGTAGCGATAAAGTCGATGAAAACATTGACGATAATTACATGACGCTACGTTATATCGATAGTACTAACCACCACCAATCATTAAGTCTACCGGCTGTCGCCAAAACCTGTGGAATGTCGATTTACGTATTAGTAAGCTCCCGCCCTAATCGTCAAGGCAGACCACCTTGTATTGATTGGACGCTGGATATCATGACCGACTTTACCCTGCTATTCGGCCATGACCTGCAAACCTGGAATTCAGAATATTTTGGCAAGGTTGTCAATTCAATCATCAGAACAGGGAGCACTGGAGTCGTCGTAGAAGATTCAGCATTAGAACAACGATTCAGTAATGCTATCAGAGAAAAGGTTACCGATAGAAGCACCGGTAATCCCCTTGCTCAGATTAAGACTGCATTCGATTACGCTCAATTAAGCTATCTCATTCATACTGCTTATTACACATCTCATGACATGCCGAGCCAAGTAGAACAGTTACCACTTGGTATTTATGAGCTATTACTCGAAACATTTGTATATAAGCCAACCACACCAATGGTTATTGAAAATGGTGAACAAATCCCACAACATGATTTAAATTTTGAAATAGACATAATCGCGACGCCAACGCCCGAAGAAGCAGCGAAGCTTTCTGCTGAGGAAATTGAAAAGATTCGTGCTTCGCGAGAAGAACTCACGAATATTATCGAGCAATGGTCTGAACGATATCAAGGTTCTCATATTGTTGATCTAGACGCCAACACTGATACCGCCGCCGTATTAAGTCAAATTTTACATGCTGGGCATATTGTGACTGGGATTATTCACCGCAGGTTAATCATTAAGCGCCCTGGGGAGATTTATGTCGTTGTCAAATTCCGAGGAGAAACTGTCGCCATCGTGCTGGCAGATCGTTTTAATAATCGAAATCAAGTTGAACTGGTCGCATCAGCGACGCTACCCGATTATGTACTCTCCCCAAATCGTGATGGGACAGTAAGAGGGGCGGGAACTGCTGCCGTTATTGCTTTAGCTCAATATCTACAGGAACAAGGCGCGGTTACATTATTCTCTGAAGTCATTTCTCAACCCTCAGCACGGGTTAAACAAAAGGTCGGGTTTAACTTCAAATCAGGATTTTAACTCACGTGACGAACACAAAAGCCCATAACCTTTAATTGAGTTATGGGCTTTTTTAAGATGGACTGATTTTTGGCAACGGAGAATAACTACCCCATCACCTTCTTCGTCAGATTAATTTTCACTTCGCTATTAATATCGTTACGCAGATAAACACCCAGCAGCAATCCAACCAACGAAAGCAGCAACATATAATAGGCTGGTGCCATAGGGGTAATCTTCATCAATAACGTCACTAAAATAGGTGTCAGACCGCCGAATATGGCATAAGCCACGTTGTAGGAGAATGATATCCCTGTGAAGCGAACTTCCGCAGGGAAAGCGCGCACCATCACATAAGGCACTGCCCCCACTAAACCGACACAAAAACCAGCCATCATGTAATGAGTAAACAATTGGGTCGGATCAGTAAGATTGGTGTGATAGAACGACCATGTGGATAGCGCCAGCATCAAGCTGCCGACAATAAAGGTTTTACTGGAGCCAAAACGGTCAATAGCAAGGCCCGCAATCACACAGCCACAAACTAGCGCAACAATTGCCAAACTGTTCGCCTGCAATGCCAATGCGGGCAGCACGCCAAACTGTTTTTGTAAGTAAGTCGGTGTCATTAAGATAACGACAACGATACCCGCAGAAAGCAGCCAAGTCAGCAGCATCGACACGACTACTTCTTTTTTGTAATTCACCACCACAGATTTCAACGGTAACTCATCTGCCAAAGCTTTGCGTGCCTGCATTTCTTTGAATATCGGCGTTTCTTGTAACCAACGACGTAAATACATCGCGAACAGACCGAAGATACCCCCAAGGAAGAACGGTACACGCCAGCCGCCGTCTAATATGGCCTGATGGCTAAAGGTGGTATTCATTGCCGTTGCAACCAGTGATCCTAATAAAATCCCCGCGGTCAAACCGGCAGTTAGCGTGCCACAGGCAATCCCAATACGTCGACGCGGTACATGTTCAGCCACAAAGACCCATGCACCAGGGACTTCACCACCAATTGCTGCGCCTTGTAATACACGCATAAAGAGCAGCAGCAGCGGTGCCGCAATACCGATAGAGGCGTAAGTAGGTAACATACCAATGGCCAACGTAGGTATGGCCATTAATAGAATACTGAGGGTAAACATCTTCTTGCGGCCAACCAGGTCACCAAAGTGGGCCATGATAATGCCACCCAGTGGACGGGCGAGATAGCCAGCAGCGAAAATTCCAAATGTCTGCACTTGACGCAGCCATTCAGGCATATCGACCGGGAAGAAGAGATCGCCAATCACCGCGGCAAAAAAAACGAAGATAATAAAGTCATAAAACTCTAACGCCCCGCCTAATGCCGCCAGCGTCAGTGTTTTATAATCTTGCTTATTCAAACGACGATTATGATTATGTTGTTGGGATGAGTCGCTTTGAGATGAGTTGTGTTCTTGAGACATATGACACCGTAGTAAACCAGAGTTGGGGAAGAAAAATATTTTCAGTCTTTCGTAAAGTAAATATGACTATACCGTACAAAATTCCCCACACTCGTATAATGGTATCTAATTCTACATAAACTTTTAATTTAGCTTTTTATATCGATAATGGCATTTTTCGGGCGAAAAGCCGCTACCACTTCCGCATTGGTCTCTATATAAGGTCCGTCCAGTAATTGGATGCAATAAGGGACACTGGCAAAAATACCCGCGACAACGACGTTCGACTGAGCATCCTTTACCCCTTCTAACGTCTCTTTGATTGATTTGGGTTGCCCTGGTAAGTTGATGATCAATGCTTGTTTACGGATAACCCCTACTTGGCGGGATAAAATAGCGGTAGGAACAAAATGCAAACTGATTTGACGCATTTGTTCGCCAAATCCAGGCATCTGACGATCGGCAATCGCTAATGTCGCATCAGGCGTAACATCGCGCCGTGCTGGGCCCGTTCCTCCGGTGGTTAAGACTAAATGGCAACCCATTTCATCCACTAACTCACACAATGTTTGTTCAATCAGTGTTTGCTCATCAGGGATAAGACGCGCTTCAATTTCAAAGGGAGTGCTTAGTGCACTTGCCAGCCACTCTTCCAGCGCTGGGATGCCTTTATCCTGATAAATTCCGCTTGATGCCCGATCAGATACGGACACTAAACCTATTCGTAATGTATTCATGCGACTACCTCGACAAAATGCCTTTATCTGGTCGAATGATAGCATAACCAAAGTGATTCAAGTGGGGCCGGACGGTAAACCTTTGCAATTGATGAACCAAGGAAAATACCGGTCTATGGAAGGAATAAGCGACTAAAGAATAGAAACAAAAAAGGCGGCTTGCGCCACCTTTTAAACAAATCCTGCGTATTTAGCTCAGATTACAGCAGGTCTGAAATCATCTTCTCAAGTTTGCCCTGATCGACAGCAAACTTACGAATACCGTCTGCCAGTTTATCAATCGCCATAGGGTCTTGATTGTGCTGCCAGTAGAATTCAGCTTCAGTCAATGGTGCTGGTTTAGCTTGAACTTCACCAGTGTAAGACAGTTTACGCTCAACTGGGCCTTCGCTTTCTGCCAGTTCTTTCAGCAGCGATGGTGCGATGGTCAGACGGTCACAACCGGCCAACTCAATGATTTCGCCCAGATTACGGAAGCTTGCGCCCATGACCACAGTCTTGTAACCGTGTTTTTTGTAGTACTGATAGATTTCGGTGACTGATACCACACCAGGATCTTCGTTTGGCGCGAACTCTTTTTTGTCGCCATTGGCTTTGTACCAATCAAGAATACGGCCCACAAACGGTGAAATCAGGAATACATTAGCTTCAGCGCAAGCACGTGCCTGAGCGAAGGAGAACAACAGAGTCAGGTTACAGTTGATACCTTCTTTTTCCAGTTGCTCTGCGGCACGGATCCCCTGCCAAGTCGAAGCCAGTTTGATCAGAATACGGTCATTGCTGATACCTGCTTCATTATAAAGTTTGATCAAGCGTTTGGCTTTTGCCACGCTGGCAACAGTGTCATAGGACAGGCGAGCATCAACTTCGGTAGAAATACGGCCAGGGATCAGTTTCAGAATTTCCAAACCAATATTGACGGCCAGCTTGTCAGTTGCATCCACGATCTGCTGTGCGTGATCGCTGCTTTGAGCACGAGCCCAAGCGACAGCTTCATCAATTAATTTGCGATATTCAGGAATTTGAGCAGCATTCAGAATAAGCGAAGGGTTAGTGGTTGCATCTTGCGGCTGATACAGTTTCATTGCCGCGATATCCCCAGTATCGGCGACTACAGTGGTGATTTGACGTAGGGAAGTAAGTTTATCGGTCATGTTGTCGTTTCTCGTCGTTTGTGCATGAACTTTTGGCATATCGAAAGTTTATATTGCTTAGAACAACTTTTATTACTTTGAAAGCGGTTATTACTGCGATTGCAATGTTAGCCATTTCGCAAGATAGGCGCTTTCGAAGCCCTGCCTTGTCTTGATAATAACATGCGTAAGCCTCGGTGCAAGGCAGTTAAACTGATTAAAAAAAGCGCAACCTTGCTGTTTCCAGTTCGCAACCGTTTTCGCCTTTCAAAACAGCTAGAAATCATCTGATTAATAGCAACTTCGTCCATTCTTATCGTGCTGAGACGATTTAGCTTATCGATATCATCGCTAATATATCCATCTAACCATAAAATTATTGGCAGCATCATTCACTTGCCAAGCTGCTAGCTAGCCTACAACGTCAGGTTCACTAGGGATACCTATCTTAGCAATCGCCTAATCTTCTTTTTGCTGGCGCGCGCTTTTTGCTACAGTGTGCTATCTGGATTAACAGGATGTCGTGATGCTTATTATTATCTCCCCAGCCAAAACCCTTGATTATCAAAGTCCATTAGCGACTAAAAAGTTTACTCAGCCTGAAATGTTGGATAAGTCACAAGCACTTATCGAAATTTGCCGCGATCTAACACCCGCACAAATCAGCAGTCTGATGGGGATTAGCGACAAACTTGCCGGCTTAAATGCCGCTCGCTTTAGCGAATGGCAACCCGACTTCACCCCCGAGAATGCACGTCAGGCTATTCTGGCCTTCAAAGGTGATGTTTATACCGGCATGCAGGCTCAAACATTCAGCGAAGCTGATTTTGATTTTGCCCAACAACATTTACGCATGCTTTCCGGCCTGTATGGTGTGTTGCGTCCGTTGGATTTGATGCAGCCCTATCGCCTAGAAATGGGGATCAAGCTGGCGAACTCGCAAGGCAAAGATCTTTACACCTTCTGGGGTGATCTGATTACGGAGAAGCTGAATCAAGCGTTGGCGCAGCAAGGAGATAACGTACTGATTAATCTGGCGTCTGATGAGTACTTTAAGGCGGTAAAACCAGCCAAATTGATCGGCTCAATGATTAAGCCGGTGTTTTTGGATGAGAAGAACGGTAAGTACAAAATCATTAGTTTCTACGCCAAGAAAGCCCGTGGTTTGATGAGCCGCTTTGTTATCCAGAATAAGCTCACCAAGCCAGAACAACTGGTTGATTTTAATCTAGAAGGCTATGAGTTTGATGCAGGATTGTCAGCGAAAAATGAGCTCGTCTTCAAGCGAGCCGAACAACACTGATTTTCTGGATGAATTCGACGGTTGCTTAGTTTGTCTTCGTCGGTAGCTTAATTCGTATTGTAAATGAATACACCGATGACAAATTTAAAAGGCCAGTGGCCTTTTAAATTTGATGAGCGAAAAGTTTAACGTACCGAGGCATGCGTCGCCGACGCCACTAGTCCGTTTTCCCTTCGCTCTACGGTTTAACAATGGCGGCCAGTTACTTTGGCAACGCCATTAAGAATGCCCGCATCTGCGCAAAGTCAGCAGGCAAATCGTGGGAAAGCAACGGTAATTGCGCCCGGATAGCCAGTGGCTTTGGTAACGGTAATTCTTGACCCAAAATTTCTTCGACGCTTTCTTTGAATTTTGCAGGGTGCGCAGTGCCTACGAACAGACCGAACTCACCATCTTGCAACTGATCACGCAGCACGCGATACGCAATGGCCGCATGGGGCTCTGAGATGTAACCCAGTTTTGCCATTTCACGCATCGTCTCTTTTGTCACTTCATCGCTCACTGCGCCGTGACCAAGATCCTTCAACTGCCAAACTTTGCGGCGATACAGCTCTTCGACGCGCGGCCAGTTGTTCGGTTGGCTGACATCCATGGCATTCGATAACGTCGAGACGGTCGCTTTTGGCTTCCATTCACCGTTAACCAAGAAACGTGGCACAGTATCGTTCGCATTGGTTGCAGCAATGAAACGCTTCACCGGCAACCCTAAAGATTTCGCCAACAGCCCCGCAGTCAAATCACCAAAGTTACCACTGGGTACCGAGATAACCAGTTGATTACGCGCGTCTTGCGGTAACTGGGCTACCGCTTCAAAGTAATAGCAAATTTGGGCCAGTAAACGGCTGATATTGATCGAGTTAGCCGAGTTCAAGCTCAACGCTTGCTTGAGCTCTTCATCATCAAAGGCTTGTTTCACCAGCGCCTGACAGGCATCAAAATCGCCATCAATAGCCACTGTGTGGATATTCCCACCCAGAGTACAAAACAGCTTTTCTTGCAGCGGGCTGATCTTGCCGCGCGGATAGAGGATCACCACGCGCACATTTTTTAGGCCATAGAAGGCATGGGCAACCGCGGCACCGGTGTCACCGGAGGTGGCCGTTAAGATAGTGACAGGTTGGTCGCCGGCGACTTCGGCTAGCATTTGCGCCATAAAGCGCGCACCGAAGTCTTTAAATGCCAACGTAGGACCGTGGAACAGCTCCAGTGAGGCGATATCGTTCTCAACTTGTGCCACCGGCGCTGGAAACTCAAAAGCGGCCTGAACACGTTTGGTTAAAACTTCAGGCGCAATTTCACTGCCAATAAAGGCGGACAAAATGCGGCTGCTGCGGGTGACAAAATCCAGATCCAACAGTTGGTCGATTTCAGATACGTCAAATTCAGGCAACTCTAGCGGGAAAAATAGCCCCTGCTGCTTACCCAGTCCCTGTTTGATCGCTTGCGAGAAGCTGACCTGCTCGTTGTGATCTTTAAGGTTATACAGTTTCATGCGTTATCCCAGTAGTCGTGCGCCTGCGGTATCCAGACGGCAAATATGAACAAAACCTTCGTCGTTTTGCAGGTAATGATTTTGCAGCCAGCTCGCCATACGCTGCGCGGTTTCAGCGTCGTTACAGACAGCAAACAATGTAGGTCCGGAACCAGAAATACCACACGCCAATGCACCGATATCCTGCGCTGCTTGTCTAGCGGCAGCAAAACCCGGCAACAATTGCGTGCGATAAGGCTCGGCGATCACATCTTTCATCATCTTGGCAGCTAAATCCGATTGCTGAGTGTGGCAGGCATGAATGAACCCCGCCAAATTGCGCCCATGTGAAATACAGTCTTGGCGGCGATACTGTGCCGGTAAAATCGCGCGCGCCTCAGCGGTGGAGACTTTAATGCCCGGATAGGCCATCACCCACAGCCAGTCGTTAAAGCCAGGAACTTCCTGACTGATGTAACCTTCTTGCTCAAGAATCAGTTGCATACCACCCAAATAACAAGGGGCGACATTATCAAAATGGACGCTACCAGAAACGCGCCCTTCCAGCTCGCCCATCAGGCCCAGCAACGTCACTTCATCCAGCGGCTTGCCACAGAATTCGTTCATCGCCATCAAGCCTGCCACCACCGAACAAGCACTGGATCCCAGCCCTGAACCAATCGGCATGTTTTTTTCCAATACCATTGCCACGGGGATGGTTTTGCCGATTTCCTGACAAAAACGCGCCCAACATTGATAAACGATATTCTCTTTCGGGTCATCAGGTAATTTACTGACAAAGCGACCTTCGTTGCGCAGGCTAAAACTATCAGCCGCCGTCACACTTACACAATCGCCAAGCAGGGTGCCATCAATTGGTGAAACCGCTGCACCCAACACATCGAAACCGACGCTGACATTACCAATCGATGCCGGAGCATAGATTTTAACCATATTTAAACTCCCAACTTCCATGATAATGTGCGTAAAAGATCAGCAAACACCCCTGCTGCAGTCACGTCATTACCTGCGCCATAGCCACGTAATACCAACGGAATGGGCTGATAATAGCGGGTATAGAAGGCCAATGCGTTCTCGCCATTTTTGACTTTGTACAGCGGATCGTTACCATCAACCGCATCCATCCGCACCTTACAACGACCATCCTCAATAGATCCTACATAACGTAATACTTTCCCTTGTTCCGCAGCATCCGCCACCAGACGAGTGAACTCCGCGTCCAAAGATGGCAAGCGGGCCAAGAAACTGTCTACGTCACCTGATGCATCAAAATTAGCAGGCAATACAGACTCGACCTCAATATCCGCCAGTTCAAGTTTGTACCCTGCTTCACGAGCCAAGATCAACAGTTTACGCGCAACATCCATGCCAGAGAGGTCATCACGTGGATCAGGTTCGGTATACCCCATAGCCTTAGCCTGCAAAGTGGCTTCAGACAATGTCATGCCTTCATCCAATTTGCCGAAAATAAAGGAGAGCGAGCCAGATAGGATGCCCGAGAAGCGCATCAGTTCATCACCCGCATTGAGCAGATTCTGTAGGTTTTCAATAACCGGCAGGCCCGCACCCACATTGGTGTCATACAAGAACTTACGACAAGATTTTGCCGCCGCCGCACGCATTTGGCGGTAGTAATTCATGGATGAGGTATTGGCTTTCTTGTTTGGCGTGACCACATGGAAACCGTCTGCAAGGAAATCAGCATATTGATCTGCAACGGCCTGGCTGGACGTACAGTCAACGATCACTGGGTTGAGCAAATGGTACTCTTTTACTAAGCGAATCAGGCGGCTCAAGTTAAATGGCTCTTGCACTTCTGCCAATTCGTGACGCCAGTTATCCAGCGCAATGCCATGTACATTGGTCAACATGGCTTTTGAGTTGGCGATACCACAAACGCGCAAATCGATATGGCGCTGTTTCAACCAAGGTTGCTGGCGATAGATTTGTTCAATCAATGCCCCGCCCACCCCACCAACGCCAATGACAAACACTTCTATCACTTGATCGGTGTTAAACAGCATTTGGTGGCAGACACGAACACCTGTTGTCACGGCATCGTTACTCACGACCACCGAAATGGAGCGCTCAGACGAGCCTTGAGCGATCGCAATGATATTGATGTTGGCGCGAGCGAGGGCTGAGAAGAAGCGGGCTGAAATCCCACGCAGTGTGCGCATACCGTCGCCAACCACAGAGATAATGGCCAAATGCTCCATCACATCCAGCGGCTCCAGCACGCCATCTTTAAGTTCTAAATAAAACTCTTCTTCCAATGCTTTGCGCGCGCGAAATAGTTCGCCTTGTGGCACACAGAAGCTGATGCTGTATTCAGAGGAAGACTGAGTGATCAGCACAACGGAAATGCCGCTGCGGGACATGACAGCAAAAACGCGAGCAGCCATCCCGACCATCCCTTTCATTCCTGGCCCTGAAACGTTAATCATTGCCATATTATTCAGGTTGGTAATGCCTTTGACAGGGAAACCGTCGTCGTCAGTGCTTTCGCCGCCAATCAGCGTACCGGGAGCTTGTGGGTTAGAGGTATTTTTGATTAGGCAAGGGATCTGGAACTGAGCGATTGGGGCTATAGTGCGAGGATGAAGAACCGAAGCGCCGAAGTAGGAAAGCTCCATCGCCTCCTGATATGACATCGACTTCAGTAGGCGCGCATCAGGAACAACTCGAGGGTCGCAAGTGTAAACCCCGTCGACATCCGTCCAGATTTCACAGCAATCAGCACGTAAACAGGCCGCCAATACCGCCGCAGAATAGTCGGAGCCATTACGCCCCAACACCACTAACTCACCCTTGTCATTACCCGCGGTGAAACCTGCCATCAGGATGATATGGTCAGTAGGAATATTGCTGGAACCAATACGACGCGTGGACTCAGTGATATCCACGGTAGATTCCAGATAGTGACCTTGAGCTAACAATTTCTCGACCGGATTAATCACGCTAACGCGATAACCTTTCGCCTGAAATACAGCTTCCATAATGGCAATGGAGAGTTTTTCGCCACGACAGATGATCGACGCATTGATGCTGTCCGGGCACTGCCCCAACAAGGAAATGCCGTGCAGAATGTGCTTAAGTTGCGCGAACTCCTGTGCCACCAAGGCTTTCAAGCGTTCATAGTCAAAACCGGGTTGAGTATCAGCCAGTCCACGTAATAACTCAGAAAAAATTCGCTCAGCATCGCTGATATTTGGCGAGATATCTTGCCCAGCGACCATTTTGTCGATCATTGCGACCAGATGGTTGGTAATTTTCGCGGGGGCGGATAACACCGTAGCCACTTGTCCCTGACGTGCATTACTTTCAATGATATCGGCAACCCGCATAAAGCGTTCTGCATTTGCTACTGATGTCCCGCCAAATTTCAGCACTCGCATTTCTGGTTCTCTCCCGCTTTCGCGCTTTTTTTTATCGCAAATTTTTTTGCAAAGATTTGATTGA
>NZ_HE997644.1:364624-480122 GCF_000312485.1 Yersinia massiliensis CCUG 53443
CGGGCTTTTTTTTGTTGTTTCCTGTACGCGTCAGCCCGCCCCGTAACCAGTGGTTTCGGTGGTGGTAATAATTGTTGTGATCAGGCTGATGTATCGCATGTCGTCTGTCTGTCTCATAAATGAAGCTCTCCCTCTATTGGTTAAAGCAATCGCCCTGCGAAGTCAAATTTTTTCATCAAACCACCCCAAAAAAATCGCTCTTTTAATGTTGTAAATCCTCTAACTCAACACGGGTAATTTGGCGACAGTTCGAAATAAGCCCTCAACATCCAGCCAATAAAACTAGAAATCTGCCTTTAATCACCATAATAAACTCTCACATCTTTTTTAACCCAATGACAAAAATACTCGGACAGACAAGTCATACAACAGTGGCGATAAAAATCCGATAGCAGAAATAAAATAGTCACTTTTTGACTCGCTATTCGGACAACCGATTAAAACAGGTGCAAAAAGTGCTGCTCTCGCAAGTTATTTTACATTTATCTAACATCGACGATAATTCTTCTAATGTTTTTCCATGAATTAACACGCTGACACGAAAAACAGGATCATCGCTATCATGTCGCGAGAATATTGATTTTAAACAATAAAAATCAAGAGATTAGAAAAGTTATATTTTTGTTACCCGCATGAACAATTTTATAATATTAACAACACTGAATCGATCGCATATTTTAACCCATAATCCCTTAAGCTTGTATTCTTGTAAGTCTTTTTCACAAAAGTGTTAACGTGCTACAATTGAATTTGATATATGTCAACAAAGCGTAGTTTTGTTGGGTGGTAGATTCGGCTCACACTGTTATATTGCTGTTAATAGCGTTAGGATATGCGCCGCTTTTGTCACCTTTGGGGCTGTAGGGAGTCACACCCCGATCAAGCTTGTAATGTTGTTGACGTTGATGGAAAGTGCATCAAGAACGCGTTTACGTACTTTAGTCATGTGATGAGCGGGATGACGAGTAACAAGTCAATAAAAACCCTAATATAACAAAGACTTCTGTACTTCCTATTTCTATTTTGTTGGCAATTTTAGGTAGCAAACATGCAGACCCCGCACATTCTGATCGTAGAAGATGAGATAGTTACTCGTAACACCCTTAAAAGCATTTTCGAGGCGGAAGGCTATGTTGTTCATGAAGCCAATGATGGCGCAGAAATGCACCACATTCTGTCTGAAAATGATATCAACTTAGTTATCATGGACATCAACCTGCCAGGCAAAAATGGCCTGCTGCTGGCACGGGAACTTCGTGAACAAGCCAGTGTTGCCCTAATGTTCCTGACAGGTCGCGATAACGAAGTCGATAAGATCCTTGGCTTGGAAATTGGTGCTGATGACTACATCACCAAACCATTCAATCCGCGCGAACTGACCATTCGGGCCCGTAATTTACTGTCACGCACCATGAACTTGGGCAGCGTAGGTGAAGAGCGCCGCTTGGTTGAGAGCTATAAATTTAATGGCTGGGAGCTGGATATCAACAGCCGCTCGTTGATTAGCCCTGCTGGCGAGCACTATAAGCTACCACGCAGTGAGTTCCGCGCCATGCTGCACTTCTGCGAAAACCCAGGCAAGATTCAGTCTCGTGGTGAATTGCTGAAGAAAATGACCGGCCGTGAATTGAAACCTCATGACCGTACCGTGGACGTGACTATCCGTCGTATTCGTAAACATTTCGAGTCTACGCCGGACACGCCTGAAATCATCGCCACCATCCATGGCGAAGGTTATCGTTTCTGTGGTGATTTAGAAGAGTAATCTTCACCATCATTCAGAGACAAAAAGGCCAGCTTTACGCTGGCTTTTTTTATGTCTGCACACAACAAAATAAGGCCTGTTACCAAGGCATAATCGGCACTGCACTGATGGCATTTTTGGGTGAGCCATCCACCACACGATCCGAGTACGTCAAATAGATGAGCGCATTACGTTTTTGGTCATAGAAACGGACCACTTGTAGCTTTTTAAATACCAATGACGTTCGTTTCTGGAAGACAACGGTGCCATCCGATTTTTTATTCTTAATTTTGTCTGTCAGCTCAATGGGCCCAACTTGCTGGCAAGAAATGGCTGCATCTGATGTATCTTCCGCTAACCCCAGCCCCCCCTTGATACCCCCCGTTTTTGCCCGACTGATATAACAAGTTACATTTTTAACGTCAGGGTCATCGAAGGCTTCAACCACGATTTTATGATCAGGTCCCAGCAACTTAAACACCGTATCAACTGAACCAATTTCCTCAGCATGGACACTCATTACGCCCAAAGAAAGCATGCACCCAAGCAATATCCAACTTTTTTTCATACACTTACTCCATTCCGTTGAATAACGTTATCCAACGTTAAATTTTTGTAGCAAAAATAGCGTACTCGGTAAAAATTCACTTTATCAATCTTAGATACTTATCTAACACATAATGCCAGTAAATTCTTAAGCAGTCGGGAACATAAAAAGTTGCTACTATGCGCCAGAGTTATTTTTTCCATATTAATAACACCCTAAATTTAGGCCGTTTTACGAGGAAGATCTATGGATCAAGCCAGTATCATTCGTGATTTGCTTAGCTGGCTAGAAAGTCATTTAGACCAGCCTTTAGCACTGGACAATGTCGCTGCCAAAGCAGGCTACTCAAAATGGCATTTGCAGCGAATGTTCAAGGATGTCACCGGGAATGCTATCGGTGCTTATATTCGCGCAAGAAGGCTATCAAAAGCCGCTGTTGCGTTACGACTCACTAGCCGCCCTATTTTGGACATTGCCCTGCAGTATCGCTTTGATTCGCAGCAAACCTTTACCCGTGCGTTTAAAAAACAGTTTGCGCAAACACCTGCGCTATACCGTCGGGCTGAGGATTGGCATTCAGCGGGGATATGCCCACCGATTCGGTTAGGGACCTATACGTTGCCGCAACCTGAATTTATCACGTTACCTGAACAACACTTAGTCGGTCTAACGCAAAGTTATTCTTGCACCCTCGAGCAGATATCGAATTTCCGAACTGAGTTGCGCACACAGTTCTGGCGACAGTATTTGGGGAATGCCGATCAACTGCCACCGGTGCTCTATGGCCTACATCACTCCCGCCCTAATCAGGAGAAGGATGATGAGCAAGAGATTTTCTATACCACGGCCATAGAACCCCAGCACGTGCCGAGCAATGTACAAGAAGGCCAAGCCGTTATCTTGCAAGGGGGAGAATATGCGCTGTTTAACTATGACGGGCCGCTGGATGGTTTGCAGGACTTCATCCTCACGCTTTACGGCACTTGCTTGCCGCAGCTAGGGCTGACCCGCAGACGTGGATATGATATCGAGCGATTCTTCCCGCAGGGGAGGCCAAAAGATCAGCCTCCAACCACGCTTAAATGTGAGTATCTCATCCCAATTAGACGTTAGCGTTGTAACTCATCAAGTGCTGGCATATCCAAATGCGCGGTATCGCCAGCACTTTCAATGACCCAACCAGATGCTAGCCAAGGACTTTCCTGATAATCAACACGCGACAACGAGCAGTTGCGCAACCGCAGGCGACGTTCAGCATGTGCCGGTAAGCCCAGTAATGTACTCAGCAGACATCCCAACGCCATACCATGGCTAATTAACAACGGCTTACTCCCCGCCGGTAGCTCTAAACAACTGTCCAGCGCCGCGCGCATCCGCCGACCTAACTCAGCCATCGATTCCCCTTCCGGGATACGACCACCTTCTGTGCCATTGACCATCTGCTTGCGCCATTGCTCTTCTTCTGGCGTTAAACTTTCAATCGGACGAGTTTCCAATACGCCCATGTTCAACTCGCGCAAGCGTGGGTCTGTCACCATTTTTAGCCCACAAGCATCGGCGATGATTTTTGCCGTCTGCTGCGTACGCCCAAGATCACTGGCGATAATATGCGTGATCCCTTGGCTACGAACCCGTTGCGCAACAAGGTAGGCCTGACGTATCCCGATGTCGGTCAACGGGCTATCTGATTGGCCTTGAATACGGCGTTCCGCGTTCCAAATGGTTTCGCCATGACGCACGAGATATACCTGTAACATGTCATTTATCCGTTATACTGCGTGAAATAATCGCTAAGCCTATGACGTTAACCTCTACTCAAGACCTTGGCGCGGCAAAGTCACTGGTCAGCCGACGCCAACCAGCCGCTTCAAATGCAATGAGTATAGGCTCTTAAATATATCGAGACTCATTATGTACCATGTTGTTGCTGCCACTACCAACCCTGCAAAGATCAAGGCTATTAGCCTCGCGTTCGATGATGTTTTTGGCCCCAATGGTTATCGTGTTGAAGGTATCAACGTCGACAGTGGCGTTCCCCTGCAACCTATCGGCAGTATTGAGACGCGCACAGGTGCCAGACAACGAGTGAGTCATGCCCGTCAGATGCGCCCTGAGGCTGATTTTTGGGTCGGGGTTGAAGCCGGTATCGAAGATAATATGACCTTTGCATGGATGGTTATTGAACACTTACAATCACGAGGCGAGTCTCGTTCTGCCAGTTTGATGCTGCCCGATATTATATTGCAAGGGATTCGCCAAGGCCGTGAGCTAGGCGACGAAATGGCCGATTTAACGGGCATTTCGAATGTGAAACATCAGGGCGGTGCCATTGGCATTTTCACTAACGGGAAGTTAACGCGCACCAGTGTTTATCATCAGGCGCTATTGCTAGCACTCGTCCCCTTTCACAATGAGATTTATCAACGCCCAGCCGAGGGCTAAAACACCCGCTAAATCGGTTACTTTTTATCAGCCAGCAATTGGGCTTCAAGCCAGTGCTTAAGTGGTAACGGCGCGGTTTTCAAACTATTGGAGCCCCGAGTGATGGTCGCGATACCCGCGCCCAACTGGTTTTTCAGCTCTCGTTGACTTAATTCCCCACGCATTAACTCTTCAATAATACGCACGCGAGTCCCCAGTGCAGTGCGCTCATCGGGCGTCAACATCAGTTGCAATAACGGCAAATGAAGATCTTGCGCAATGGCATTTTGCAGCAACGCAACAAAACTCAGCCAATGCTGATTATCTTCAGGGGATAACGCGGGGTCGGGAATGTGGTCTTCATTTGCCAACGCAGGCATGTCGGTCGATTGTTGTTTTGTCATGGTCTGCCGCCATACTATTTAACTAGTACAGCAGCATAACATAATGACTGATAGAGCCAAAGTACTTGCCGTGGCAGGTTAACAACTCATACGCCTGCCACGGCATGAACTCAGGAAATGACAGTAAACGTCACTCAATAACGGCGTTGCCACTCAGCATCACTCAACACTTTTGCTGGGCGATTCATAAAGTGGCGGTAAAAAGCATCATAGGCCAATACATTTTTTACGTAACCACGGGTTTCGGAGAAAGGAATGCTCTCGATAAATGCCACAGCATCGACCTGACCCGCACTATTCCCTAGCCACGTATTGACTCGTGAAGGACCCGCATTATAAGCCGCACTGGATAAGATACGGTTACGGCCAAACTGCTGATAGACCTCTTCCAGATAACTCGTGCCAATCTCAATATTCGTGACAGGATCCAGCAATTGGCTGCTATTAACATAGCCACTGATATTATTCAGCTTTACCGTATGTTCGGCGGTGCGCGGCATCACCTGCATCAGCCCTGACGCCCCAACAGGCGATTGTGCTTTCGGGTTCCAGGCACTCTCTTGGCGAGCAATGGCCATGGCATAACTTGGTGTTATCCCTTTACCTTCTGTTGCCTGACGGAACTCTTTCGGCCACGCTAGCGGGAAACGCTCTTCCAGATGATCCCACAGCTTAGCCACAATCGTGGCCTGGACACTCAGGTCAGCCCATTTTTGGTTAAAGGCGTAACGCGCTAAAGCTTCCTGCTCCGGCTTGCTGCGGCTAGCGACCAAATAACTCCACTCGTTTCGAGCCAAGTTATCCATATTCCAATACATCAACTCGCGGACGCGAGCGATCTCCGGCCGCTGAGCCAAAGAGGCATCGGGTTTAGCCGCAATCTCCACTTTTATCGGATAAGGCACGCCCAGCTTCTGCGCTGCGACCATTGGATAAAAACCACGCTCTTGCATCAAACTGCGCAAGATAGCTTCGCCTTCGGCTTTTTTGCCCTGCTCCAATAACAGTGAGGCACGCCAGTAGCGCCACTCATCTTTGTTTTGCGCATCGGCCGGTAAACGCGCCAGCCAGTTCGCTAAACCTTGACGATCGCCACTCCCCAGCGACATACGAATACGACGCTCCAGCAGCGGGGTGGAATGACTGCGTAACGTGACTTGATCCCGCCATTTCGCTTGATCATAGGTAGCATCTGTCCCCATGAGACGCCAAGCAACAGCCTCTTCCAGCTCCAGCTTCTCGCTATCACTCATTTTTTGCAGTCGTACTAACGTCGGGATCATCGCACGGGCATTTTCCGCATCCTGACGTGCCAGCCGTGTAAAGGCGATTATCGTGGCTGAACGCGTAAAATCTGTCGGCCCAACAGTCCGAGCGAAGCTCTCAACACTGGCTGGGTCACTTTGCAATTTAGCCAAGGCCGTGCCCATTGTTTGGTAATCGGCGGGTAGCTGTTTGAGTAAATAGCTGACCAAACTCGCATTACCCTCTTTTAGGGCCAACTTCATGCGCGCTAACGTCGCCAATGGTGTTTGATGTCCGGCTTGTTGCCAGACACTGAATAATTTGTCGCAACTACTCGGTAGCGCCTGACCATTAAGCCAAATTTCACTTGCGCCATCCCAAGCAACTTGCTGCTCACCCGTCGCCCATTTGGCATAGTAATAGTTACAGCGAGCCGCAACCGGTTTCGGCGCAGTTGGGCTGAAGGCCAATAGCCCGCGCCAATCTTCACGACGCGCCAGCTCATTGACAAAGCGGGATGAGAGCGAACTTGCGGGCGGCAATGTTGGATTCCGGCTGAGGAAATCATTCACTTGCGCCGCGCTCACTTGGCTCAGATCTTGAGTTAACTGGCGGTATTCCAGATACGGATACAGTGGATAGTCACGTAACGTGGGCATCAGTTGCGCCACGGTATCCATCTGATTGCTGTCCCAAGCCAGTTTAACTTGCTGATAGCGTTGCCGTTGGGCATCAAGGGAGTCAGCGAATGCCGCTCCTGAGGTCGTCACCAGACACACGCCAATCGCCAGATATCGCCACTTTTCCATACTTACTGTTTCCTCACTGGTTGTTGGCTACTGCAATTCAATTACCGCAACTTCTGATTAGCTTAGTCATTATAAGTTCCGGCGATGGAACATCTTAACGAAGAGTTTCACCTGATAGCCAGTGATTACACACACTAATGGATATGTAGGATGACTCTTTCTATGTATGATTTAAATCGCTGTTGGATTTCCTGCAGGATTAACAATACACATGGTTTTAAGAAGGAAACGTCCGAAAATGGTGGCATCAGATTAATCTAGTATTCAATAAGTTAAATTTAGCTTACTGCCAAATATTTCTTATTTATTATCTAAGATCAAAGCACTATTATGATAAAAATCTACTATCCTTGCTTAATATCGCTATGCTGTTGTAAATCTTTCATTTATACCCGAAGTCATTGGCGTTATTAACGTTTGGCATGGTCGAGGGTGAAGGGTAATATCTTTTTAGTAAATATATGCAAACGTAGTGATTATAGATTTACTCATTTTTAAGAAGGTTCTTTCAATGCAAAACTCATCTGACCATAAATCGGCCTCACCGCCTCCAGAAGGCAAGGCTTGGTATCAACTGACGACGGAAGAATCTTTGCAGCAGCTTAATAGCCGCGAAGAAGGGTTAAGCCAAAAAGAGGCGGAAGAACGCCTTAAGCAATACGGCCCCAATGCCCTCCCCGCCAAAAAAAGTAAGCACCCCCTGCTACAGTTCTTAGGCCATTTTAATGATGTCCTGATTTATATTTTATTAGCAGCGGCATTGGTCAAAGGTTTGATGGGTCATTCCGTTGACACCATCATTATCCTTTGCGTTGCCGTCATTAATGCCTTAATTGGTTACGTTCAAGAAAACAAAGCCGAAAGATCGCTGAAAAGCATACAAAATATGCTTTCCAGTAAAGCTGTGGTTATCCGTGATGGCAGTGCGCAAACCATTGACGCACAGAACCTCGTACCGGGTGATATCGTTACGCTAAAACCAGGGGATAAAATCCCCGCGGACCTACGACTGCTTGAAGCCCACAATCTCCAGATTGAAGAGGCGATTCTGACCGGTGAATCGACTGTGGTTGAGAAGCAAATCGGCGTGATTGAGAACGAGTCAGTCATTGGCGATCGTAAAAACTTGCTGTTCTCTGGCACCACCATCAGTGCGGGGACGGCAAAAGGCGTCGTCATCGCCAGTGGCGGCAATACCGAACTGGGTCATATCAACCAAATGATGTCAGAGGTTGAAGCCGTTCGTACCCCCCTGCTGCAACAGATGGACCGCTTGGGCAAAGCCATTTTCATCCTGATCTTAGTGATGATGGCATTCCTGTTTGTCTTTGCCTTTATCCTACGTGATCTGCCGGTTGATGAGCTATTGCTGGCGTTAATCAGCTTGGCCGTGGCTTCAGTACCAGAAGGTTTACCGGCGATTATTTCGATCATCCTGTCCCTTGGTGTACAAGCGATGGCGCGCAATCGCGCGATTATTCGTAAGCTACCGACAGTCGAAACGTTAGGGGCAATGACCGTCGTCTGTTCCGATAAAACCGGCACACTGACGATGAACGAAATGACCGTTAAAGCCGTCATTCTGGCTGACAGTTGCTATAAGGTCACCGGTGAAAGTTACGAGCCAGTCGGCAATATCTACCCAGAAGGCAGTGAGCAACAAGCTGTGCTGGCCGGGCCGTTAAAAACCTTTATCACTGCGGCCAATTTGTGTAATGACAGTCAGATACAAAAGAACGACCAAGGCCATTGGACGATTGTGGGTGGTCCAACCGAAGGCGCATTAAAAGTCTTGGCGGCTAAATCGGGGATTGAACTGGGTCAGGTAACACAACACGGTAAAATTCCTTTCGATTCAGCTTATAAGTACATGGCCACTAGCCACCAAGTTGAGTCTGAAAGCTGTATCTTCCTGACCGGTGCACCAGATGTGCTGTTCACATTCTGCCAGCAAGAGCTAACGGACCATGGCGTTGTGCCATTCCGCCGCGATTACTGGGACGCCGAGATGACCCGCTACAGCAAACAAGGTTTGCGTATGTTGGCTGCGGCCTACCGCCCAACCGAGCAGCCTCTTAGCGAATTGGACCACAGCGATATCCAGCAAGGGATGATCTTTGTTGGTATCGCCGGCATGATGGACCCACCTCGCCCTGAAGCCATTGATGCGATTGCGACCTGCCAGCAGGCGGGTATTCGCGTGAAAATGATCACCGGCGACCATCAGGAAACCGCGATGGCGATTGGTGCGATGCTTGGCATAGGCAATGGGAAAGACTCCATTACCGGTGGTCAGCTAGAGCACATGGATGATAAGGAACTGGCAGAAGCTGCGGTTCGTTATGATATCTTCGCCCGTACCAGCCCTGAGCATAAGTTGCGCTTGGTTAAAGCCTTGCAAGAGAAAGGCGAAATCGTGGGGATGACAGGCGATGGTGTTAACGATGCACCGGCACTGAAACAAGCCGATGTGGGTATTGCCATGGGTATCAAAGGGACTGAAGTCACAAAAGAAGCTGCCGATATGGTGCTGTCTGATGACAACTTCGCCACCATTGCCCACGCCGTTGAAGAAGGGCGTCGTGTTTACGATAACCTGAAGAAAACGATTCTGTTTGTATTACCAACCAACTTGGCGCAAGGGCTATTAATTATCTTTGCGATTTTGGTGGGTGCGGTGATTCCACTGACGCCACTGCAAATCCTCTGGATAAACATGGCAACCTCCACCACGCTCTCGTTTGGTTTGGCTTTCGAGCCGTCAGAACGTGGCATTATGCGTCGTAATCCGCGTGATCCGTCTAAACACGTGTTAGACGGCCATGCTATCTGGCGTATCGCATTTGTCGGTACCTTGATCGCTTGTAGTGCTTTTGCCTTGGAAGCCTACATGGAACCTCGCGGCTACAGCACCGAGTTTATCCGTACCGTAATAATGCAGACCTTGGTGACTGCACAGTGGATTTACATGTTTAACTGCCGCGTGATGGATCGCTTCCCGTTGAACAAAGAAGTCTTCGTCAACAAAGGGTTGTGGTTAGTCTCTGGCGTTCTGATCCTGTTGCAGCTCGCGATTATTTATCTGCCATTTATGAATACCGCGTTCGGTACTGAGCCATTACCAGCTTATTACTGGGGTGTGACGTTGTTGGTTTCTGTCGCGATATTTATTATCGTAGAAATCGAGAAATGGATTATTGGGCGTTTCAAAGGCGCATCAAACGCCGCTTAATTTTATCGACGACCATCAAGCCCGGCTAACTTAGCCGGGCTTTTTTTATGAATATAAAATAGCATTTAAGATTAATCGCAGATTGGCGATATTATGACTATGATTGCAATAATCAAAGTTTATAGTAGAGATAATGTAGGCTGAAATTTCCATCGACTGCAATTTACACGTGAACCTTGCCGCCCTACAGGAAGCGCAGAAATGAACACTGCAACTTGCGCATTTAGCGGCGTCAGTAATGATAAGCGCTATTGTCCGCTCAAACCGATCACGCTAGGGCGAGTCTGGCGGATCTGTGTCTCTATTTTCTTTCTTCTCTCGCTCCTATTTACCGCATGGCCGCTAATGGCGGCAAATAAACTGGGTGAGGAACGCATACAAAATCGCAGTGATAACGCGGCCAAAATGGTGCTGGGTATCATCAGCTATACGCGTTGGCCAGTACCACCGACAGTGATTCGTCTATGTGTAGTCCCTCAAACGGATTACGCAGAAATGTTATTTAATCCGGCTTTAATGCAAACCGCCCATCCGATTAAGACTGTGCATTATCCCCAGATAGATGCCTCGATTGCGGCCAATTGTGATGTGATTTATTTAGGACGCATTGAGGCACAAAAACGCCAAGAACTGGCCATTTTACTCACAGGGTACCCCGTGCTAACCATCAGTGAGGATTATGACGAATGCACCGTGGGCAGTGCATTTTGTTTACTGCTGGAAGATAAGCAAGCCTCTTTCAAAGTTAATATGGATGCATTAGCACGCGGTGGGGTACGTGTTCATCCCAGCGTGTTGCAACTTGCCCGTAAAAAGGCTGACGCATTATGAGTTCAATCAAAAATAAGTCTGCTGGTCAGGCTAAACATCACAATGCCCCCACTAATCTCCCCACGTTGGGACGAGTTCTGGGACGAATACATCTGATTGTGGCGCTCGTCTCAGTGGTAACAGCGGGTATCTGCCTGACACTGGCAGCACTGTTAGCATTACGGGTTTATGTCGATCATAACCTGCATTTAGTGGCTCGCTCGATTAGCTATACCACTGAAGCTGCGGTGGTGTTTGGCGACAGCATGGCTGCTAACGAAGCCCTCGCGCTCATTGCTGCTAATGAAGAAGTGGACAATGTGAAAATTTTGGATGTAAATGGCCGAGAGCTAGCCAGTTGGACAAAGCCTGATACTAGTCCGATGCACTATTTGGAACAACAAGTTGCCCGCTGTACACTACCTGACCCCGTTGTTCTTCCCATTATTCATGACGGCAATGAAATCGGTACCGTCGTGATTGCCGGTCATGGCAGTAACCTGCTACGTTTTCTACTGCAAGGAATGGCTGGCCTACTTTTATGCTTAGTGCTCACGACAGCGGTCGCATTAGTGTTGTCACGGCGCATGCTATCTGGTGTTATCGGTTCACTAAACCAAATTACCAAAGTCGCTCATAATGTTAGCCGCCATCGCAGCTTTGGCCAACGAGTTCCTTCGGCCAAAACAGCAGAGCTCAATGCGCTAAGCGATGACTTCAATGAATTGCTAGGGGAACTGGAAGTTTGGCAGGCTCACCTCACGCAAGAGAATGATTCACTTGCACATCGGGCAGCACACGATAGCCTTACTGGTTTGGCAAACCGCGCCTTTTTTGAAGGCCGCTTAAGTCGCACGCTGGGCGATTGTGAACCAGGTGAACATGCTGCAGTTTTATTCCTTGATGGCGACCACTTCAAAGAAATTAATGATAACTATGGTCATGCGGCGGGGGATGTCGTGCTGACCACCATCGCTGACCGTATTCGCGCCTTATTACGAGAAAGCGATTTAGTCGCCCGCTTAGGTGGTGATGAGTTCGCCGTATTGCTGGCCCCCATTCATCACATTAAAGACGTTTCGATCATTGCCAGCGATATTCATGAAAGTATGAGCCAACCCATTATGTTAGCGGATGGATGCGAAATTACGATGTCGCTGAGTATTGGGATCGCGATTTATCCTGACCATGCCCAAACACCTGAAGCATTGTTACAGCGGGCAGATGAGGCGATGTATCAAGCCAAGAAAAACTTCCAGTCTGGCGGGAGTATAATTGCTCAACCATCGGACACTTCTCTTACAGAAAGCTTAGGATAGGTGACATGCAAGGATTGAAAAATCAGCCTTTGATTTGCCGTATCTGGTTCAGTTTTTTCGCTCTCAGTTTATTGGTATTGGCAGGGTGCCAAGCGCCTCATACCGGATTGACTGCTGAGCAAATTGCCGCATTACAAGCTCAGGGGTTTAAATTAACCGATAACGGTTGGGAGTTTGGCATGGCGAATAAAGTGTTATTCGATAGCGATATTAAACAACTTAATCCGGCCGGTGTTCAGACGGTACAAAATATTGGTAAAGCGTTAGTGGCTGTGGACATTACTCATTTGCGGGTTGATGGTCATACCGATGCCATTGGTGAAGATAATTATAATCAACAATTGTCTTATCAGCGTGCCGCCGCTGTCGCCGATTCGCTGGCAGCCGTTGGTATTCCCAGAGCGAATATTGACGTGCGCGGTAGAGGGAAGCTTGAACCCGTTGCCGATAACCATACCGCGAAAGGCCGAGCAGAGAATCGCCGTGTCGCGATGATAGTCACCGCACCTTAGTTTTTTGCGCTGCGCAGTAAACGAAATCATCCCGATGAGCTGACACTAGTCAGTGATTCGGGTTATTGAGTGCAGCTAACAACGCTGTGGCGGCAAGGACGAAGGGGAAGCTGGGAACTCCAACCAAAACGGGCTACACTCCGCACCAGACATCACTAATAAAAGAGAGGCAGACGCAACGTGGCTCAATACGTCTATTCCATGCATCGTGTCGGTAAGATTGTTCCGCCGAAACGGCATATTTTGAAAAACATCTCCCTGAGTTTCTTCCCTGGGGCAAAAATTGGTGTACTGGGTCTGAATGGTTCCGGTAAATCCACCTTGCTGCGCATTATGGCGGGTATTGATACCGACATTGAAGGTGAAGCGCGCCCACAACCTGGTATCAAAATTGGTTACTTACCGCAGGAGCCTAAGCTAAATCTTGAGCAAACGGTGCGTGAATCAGTTGAAGAGGCGGTTGGCGATGTTAAACGCGCACTGACCCGTTTGGATGAGGTTTATGCGCTGTATGCTGACCCTGATGCAGATTTCGATAAACTCGCGAAAGAGCAAGGTGAACTAGAAGCCATTATCCAAGCCCAAGATGGCCATAATCTGGATAACCAGTTAGAACGTGCTGCGGATGCTCTGCGCCTGCCGCCGTGGGATGCCAAGATTGCTAATCTGTCCGGTGGTGAACGCCGCCGCGTGGCGATTTGCCGTCTGCTGCTGGAAAAACCAGACATGCTGTTGCTGGACGAACCAACCAACCACTTGGATGCGGAATCCGTGGCATGGCTGGAACGCTTCCTGCACGACTATGAAGGCACCGTGGTCGCCATTACCCATGACCGTTACTTCCTCGATAACGTAGCAGGCTGGATTCTGGAACTGGACCGTGGCGAAGGTATCCCATGGGAAGGTAACTACTCTTCATGGCTGGAGCAGAAAGATGCTCGTCTGGCGTTGGAAGCCTCTTCCGAAGCCGCTCGTCGCAAGTCGATTGAGAAAGAGCTGGAGTGGGTTCGTCAGAATCCAAAAGGCCGTCAGGCGAAAGGCAAAGCACGTCTGGCCCGCTTTGAAGAACTTAACAGCGTTGAGTATCAAAAACGTAACGAAACCAGCGAGTTGTTCATTCCACCGGGTCCACGTTTAGGTGACAAAGTGCTGGAAGTGGAGCACTTGAGTAAATCTTACGGTGACCGCCTGTTGATTGATGATCTGACTTTTGCGCTGCCAAAAGGTGCCATCGTTGGGATTATCGGCCCGAACGGTGCCGGTAAATCAACGCTGTTCCGCATGTTATCCGGCCAAGAACAACCCGACTCTGGTTCGATTTCGCTGGGCGATACCGTGCTGTTGGCCTCGGTTGATCAGTTCCGTGACAACATGGATGACAGCAAAACCGTGTGGGAAGAAGTTTCCGGCGGCCAAGACATCATGAAGATCGGCAACTTTGAGATCCCAAGCCGCGCCTACGTGGGCCGCTTTAACTTCAAAGGTATCGATCAAGGTAAGCGTGTCGGTGAGTTGTCTGGTGGTGAGCGTGGCCGTATTCATTTGGCTAAGCTGCTACAGGTTGGCGGTAACATGTTGCTGCTCGATGAACCAACCAACGATCTGGATATCGAAACGCTACGCGCACTGGAAAACGCCTTGCTAGAATTCCCAGGTTGCGCAATGGTCATTTCCCATGACCGTTGGTTCCTTGACCGAATTGCGACTCATATCATCGATTATCAAGATGAGGGCAAAGTGCAATTCTTCGAAGGTAACTTTACCGAGTACGAAGAGTGGAAAAAACGCACTCTGGGTGCTGAAGCGCTGGAACCCCACCGCATCAAATATAAGAAAATGGTTAAGTAATCCCTTAACCTGACTTAACCCAACTCACGGCCTGCCATTGCAGGCCGTTTTAATCTGGAAAAATCACTCGATACCGAGTACTCCGCCCTTCCCCTGGCAATTTCTCGATACATTCCCGAGCTGACAATGATAGAACGTCTTGAGTCGGCGCTTCAGAATGCCCGTAAGCGTCACATTCATACCGTCTTTTATTTTTGCACGCGTTTCTTACCATGGACACTTTCGCGAACATGGACACTACCGTGGACAAAAATACACCTTACAACAGAAGACCCTGGATCTTCACTGCGCTGAGCCTTCGGTTTAATGAGGCTATGACTTACCGTGAAATTGCGGAGCAACTGAACATTAGCTCATCAGCCATACATAAGATGTTTACTCGCTTCCTACGCACCGGTATTAACTGGCCATTGCCGGAGGAATATACACCTGAACGTCTGGAGGAAGAGCTTTATGCCTTCAATCTTGAGACAAATCTTCCTGTAAAAAAACGCCGCCCGGACTGGCCGGTGAACCGGCTACGTGATTTTGCTGCCGTGGAAAGTTAATCTCGCATCTGCTGTATTAGCTCAGAACTGACCTTAAAATTCTATGGCATGCTTCGAGTAGAGTTCATCAATGGCCCCAGACCATCCGGGCTGGATGGTCATCAGCATGACAGAAAGTGGTGTGTGCATTCGCGTCACCGGGGCGGCACAGACACCTGCTGTTGCCTTATCTGTCGATATCCAAACTGCTCTTATCGTACCTGAGCTTTGCCGCTGATACGATTGGTGGTTTAAGACAATGGTCCGGAGATACAATGCCACACGCACTTTTTGTTCTTTGCAAAGAACTTCCGGTAGCATTCTCCCGAAAACTCAGCTATGAACGTCCTCGATCGTGTTTCAGGACGCATCAACCGGGCGTTCGTGACCACAATGCGTCTCTGTTTACTTACCGGAGATCGTTATGTTACGGACCCTTATTTGTTTTCTTTTTTCTCTTATCTTTAGCGTCACATCGTATGCCAATACGGCTTTTCGGCAGCTGAATATCCACGAGGATAATTCCCGACCTCTCGATATCGCTATCTGGTATCCCACCGCGATAACCGGCTCACCGGAAAAAATAGGTGATAATATTGTCTTTTACGGCACCTCTGTGCTGCGCGATGCGGCACCGGAAGCTGGCGAGCATCCGCTGCTTCTGCTTTCTCACGGCTATGGCGGCAACTGGCGTAACCTGAACTGGCTGGCAACGGAAATGGCGGCTCAGGGATATATTGTGGCGGCGGTCGACCATCCCGGCACGACAACACTTAACAAACAGCCGCAGGATGCGAAGGAACTCTGGCGCCGGCCACAGGATCTCCGGCGGGCGATGGTGAAAATTATCTCCACCCCCTCTCTTGCCGGAAAAGTTGATGCGCAGAGAATCGCTGCTGCCGGACACTCTCTCGGCGGCTGGACGGTGCTTGAACTGGCAGGGGCACGCTTTGACGCCGCACGCTTCCAAAATGATTGCCGGGCACATGCCAGGCTGGCTGCCTGCAAGTTAATACAGACGCTGGGTATCGATAAAGCTGACGGGCGGCTGAACGCAGACGAAGGTGAGCCGGCAATCAAAGCCGTTGTCTCACTCGATCTGGGGCTGGCCCGCGGATTCACGCCAGAATCACTTTCTCAGATTTCAGTACCGGTGTTGATTATGACGGCTCAGGTGGACAGTGATGAGCTACCCGCCAGGCTGGAGTCGGGCTACCTGGCTCAGTATATCCCTGCCGCAGTAAGGAAGGTAGTGAATGTCGAAGGGGCCACGCATTTTAGTTTTATGCAGCTGTGCAAACCGGGTGCAATGGCATTCATCGCGGAAAAAGAACCGGGCGAAGAGATTGTCTGCCGGGATGGCAGCGCCCGGAGTCGGGCTGCGATTCATCGCCAGCTCGCCCTGGATATCAGCGCCTTCCTCAATCAGGCTCTCGATTTTCAGCCGCTGCCCGGCGGTAATCCGTCGGGGTCACACCGCTGATACGAAGAAACTCGCGATGAAAGTTTGATTTGGTGGCAAAACCCGCCTCCAGCATCACTTCCGTTATCGGTAAAGCCGTGTTCCGTAGAAGCTGCTGCGCATAGTCGATGCGCAAGCCGTTGATCCACTGTGAGACATTGCAGCCGCGCGTCAGGTTCACCGCTTTTGAAATCTGGCGCGCGGGGACCCCAGTTTTTCTCGCCAGCGTATTCAGTGTCAGGTCGGGATTCAAATACAGATTCTGCTCGCTTATCAGCATGTTGACCCGATGATAAATGGAGAGAAACGCTTCGCTATTGTTCCCTTTACTCTCTTCGGGGGGCAATACCGGCTCCCCGACCGGGAGTGACGGACGGCTGCTACCGACAATGGCAAAACAGATAAATGGCAGCAGAATAGCCTGCGAGATTGCGACCAACTGCGGTGCCTGCTGGCCCTGATAAAAATGGAAGTTGAGTGCGATGGCCAGATCGGTCAGTCCGGAAAAACAGAGAAAGCACCCGGCGATAAAAGCGAGTGATGAGGTTGAAGCGCTGTCGCTAAGTCGCCTGAAAATGAATGTATCGCTCCCCAGCAGCGCCGTTCGAATCAGGGCACAACCGTAGCCGACATAGAGCAGCATCAGTACTGCATCCGTGGTTGCCGGAGCGGTAAGGTTCAGCACCAGAGCGAGTATCGGCGGTACCACAAAAGCAGCGACTTTTTGCTGTAAGCGCTGTTCTGTAAAGCAGGCAAAGCAGTGCCATGCCAGCGGTGGCAGGGTGATCGCGATGACAGACTGCAGCTGGCGCAGCAGAATAAGATCGAACTGCCAGCGCAGGGCTGACATCAGGAGCAGCAGCGAACAGCCCACAATAAAGGTAGCGCTGTTGCGATAGCCTGCGGGACGTTGCCGGCAAACCTTCAACAGTAAAATAAGCAAAATAGACAGGGTGAACCAGGGAAAGGGAATGGCCAGCATGTGATACCTGTACGCAAAGCATTTATATCAGGGGATATGTTGTGCCATAAACAGGTACAAAAAAACACTGCCAGGTACATAAATCTTCAACGATTCAACTCGTTCACTCTGTATACGCCTTCTAGGCTTATGAAGTCGTCATTTTGAATAACGTAATAATCTGCGTGTTGCCCCCCAGCCTGAAATTAATGTCCAAAACAGTGCATCAGCTTAAGTCCGAGCAAACACATATCTACGTAAGTGTATATACGGTCTAAATGTGACGCTTCAGAATGCCCCCTCTCCTTGCCCATTCGACCATAGGTTTTCGTGCACCGTTTTCTCCAAAATGAGGATTGAGCCGATTAGCCGCTCTATTCGGCTCATCAGGACATTGCCAGCCCTTGCACGTAATCCTCAAAGACCGGATGCCCAATCACCACATCAATGAAACAGCTCAATGCGGGCGAGTTGAGTTTGCGGCTGGGGTAGACCAAATACAGCTCATTTCCTTCAGCCTGCCATTCGGGCAGCACCTCGACCAACTGGCGATTCGTCACCACTTCGCGGCTGAGAAATGCCGGAAGTAAGGTGATCCCCGCCCCTGTTAGCGCGCATTCTCGTGCATACAACAGGTTATCCGTCACATGCTGCACCGGTACTTGCCAGCGATAAAATTCATCTTTACGGCGTAAAATCAGCGCCTGCCAAGCACGATGGGCGATGCAATGGTGCGCCTCCAATTGGCGTGGATGTGACAAGGGTGGATGCTGCGCCAAATAGTCTGGCGAGGCCAGCAGATAGCGAGGGGCATACCCTAGCCGACGACCAATAAGCGACGAATCCTGTGGTTTGCCGGTTCGCAAGGCCACATCAAATCCCTCTTCCACCAAATCCACCATGGTATCTGACACTAAAACTTCCAACTGTACATCCGGATATTGCTGCTGAAAATCAGTCGCCAACCGCGCCAGCAAAGTGGCACCTAATCCGGCAGGCGTCGAAATCCGTAAACGACCACTGGGATTCGCCTTCAGGCGTTGCAGTGCCAGATCCGCACGCTCAGCCGCTTGCAACATCTCTTGGCAATGCAACAAATACCGTTCACCGGCAAAGGTCAGATTCAACTGGCGGGTGGTTCGGTTAAGCAACCGAATCCCTAAACGTTGCTCTAACTGGCTGATGCGCTGGCTAACACTCGATTTTGGCAATCCGACCCTTTCCGCCGCGCGCGTAAAACTGCCGCATTCCGCCACGTGCGCAAACAGCGCCATATCCTGCAGCTGCTTAAACATGATTGTTCTTAAACATGATTGTTTATCTCAGACGAACACTGCGTTAGTGATTGTCCATCTTATCACTGCTATCAGTTAAGTCTAAACTCTCTTAACACACTCAACAGGACAATAAAAATGACCTTTAAAGCCATCGCTGTGAACCCACAACAACCTGCCGACTTTGTAGAAATCGCGCTAGATAGACTCGCACCCGGCCCCTTTGATTTGCTGGTTGAAGTTAAAGCGGCCTCCATCAATCCGGTGGATACCAAAGTACACAGCAGCTTGAAAAAAAATGGCCTACAGCAGCCTCGGGTTTTGGGCTGGGACGCAGCAGGGGTGGTGATCAGTGTTGGAGATAAGGTTACCGGTTTCCATGCTGGTGATGAGGTTTGGTACGCGGGTGATATCACTCGCGCTGGCAGTAATGCACAGCAACAGTTAGTCGATGCCCGCATTGCAGCCCATAAACCCCACTCAATGAATTGGGCGCAGGCTGCCGCTATCCCTTTAACCGCTATTACTGCATGGGAAGCCTTGTTTGAACACTTGAAGATTCAGCAAGCCAGCGCAGGAAAAAGTCTGCTTATCATCGGTGGTGCGGGTGGTGTGGGATCACTGGCGATTCCGTTGGCCGCCTTACGCAGCCAAGTCAAAGTGATTGCGACCGCATCACGCCCAGCATCTGCCGCTTGGTGCCGTGAACGAGGAGCTGACCTGACGGTTGATTATCGCGACCTGAAAGCACAGTTAGCAAAAGAAGGTATCGATAAAGTGGATTACATTCTCTGCCTAAATGATACAGACGGTCACTGGTCGGCTATCAGCGAATTGATCGCACCGCTGGGGCAGATATGCACCATCGTTGAGAATGAAAAACCTTTGGATCAGAATCAGTTAAAACTGAAAAGTGCCGCTTTGCATTGGGAGTTTATGTTCACGCGTAGCATGTTTTCTACGCCAGATATTGCCCAACAAGGGGAAATCCTAAAACAGGTGAGCCAGTTGGTGGATGAGGGCAAACTGCAAGGCACGCTAAGCGAAACCCTGCACGGCCTGACCGTTGAAAACCTGCATGCCGCCCATGCACAAGTGGCAGAGGGGCATATGCAGGGCAAAATTGTGATTGCTTACTAAAACACTGATAACTAACTCAGGCAGCGATGACTGACTAACGCAACTCTTCCCGCGCTTCAACCAATACTGAAGGGCGGGCAAGGCGTTGCAGGTCGGCGGCCAACAGCTGCTGCACCAGCTCGACACAGCGTAAGAAACGTTCGTCATAATCGGCAGACTCAACATGCACGTATTCAATATTATTGCTGCGCAACATCTGCTCCAATAAGTTCTGGAAAGATTTACGGTCACGATCACTGCCAAGGCTGCGTAAACCATCGGCCACCCACGGCGTGTTGTTCTCCAGCAAAATCACCAGATCAAAGCGATATTCATCAATTAACGCTTGTACGAAGGGGTGTTCGCGCCCCTCATATTTTTTGCAGAACGCCTGCGTGGTCACAAAATCGGTATCGATAAACGCCACTTTATTGGCGTACTTCACCGCAAAATCCACGTACTGCGCCTGTCCGAGCGCGATCTTGTCATAATCTGAATATTGCAGTGCCATCTCATCGCCACCCAGATGAGAGAAAACATAATCGCGGCCATATTCCCACGCACTGGTGGTATTGAAGATATTGGCTAACTTATTGACCAACGTTGATTTACCGCTGGATTCCCCCCCGAGTATCGCCACTGTCCGGACAAAAAAGGGCTTCACTTCTGTTGGAATATAATCCCAGTAGCGGAAAGGGTCGCGGCGGATTTGGCGGCCACTGATATTCATAAATGAGCGCTGTGGGTCGATCAGAATCGTTTCGATACCTAGCTGCTCACGGTAACGCGGCGCATCCTGACTTTCACTAGAGTAAATAAAACTGGGGATAATGCCCTTTTCCGCCATAAATTTCTTAACGCCACGGCTCCATACATCCCAACCGTGCGGATAAGGCTCAATCCCATGTTCATCAAAGGAATGAATGTGGATATTTTTCTGATACTTAAAGGTTTGCAGTAACCAGCGTAGGCGGTCGCTGACGGTCGGCTGCTGTGACATCGAACTGTTTTCGAACAGTTCGCGATCTCGTGGCTCATCGTGGCACAAAATGACATGTAGTTCGTCAACCTGACTACAGGCACGTTGGATTAAAAAGATATGGCCGGTGTGGAGCGGGTAAAATTTACCAAACACCACGCCGACTTTTTTCTCGCGGCGTGGGAATTCTAGCTCAAGAAAACGGTGCAGAGCTTCAAGCTTTTGCGCACTGGGGCTTTTAATTTTGTCGTTGAGCAACTGGCTTAAATAGCCTTTCGTCATGCCGCTGGCTTCAGCGACCTGTTGTAAGGTACAACCCTTTTGCTTAATTGCGGTTTTGAGATAGTCAAACTGCAGCATGCCGCCTCCTTGTTTAGTGCGCTAAACAAAAATAACACAGTATGCTGCGAGATTGACACGACTAAATATGCCGTTACAGATCTTCTAAAACGGCGAGCGCATCGGCCAGCTTTTTCACGCCGAAAACCTGCATATTGGGCAGCGGTTTTTTAGGCATATTGGCATGAGGAACGATGGCACGCTTAAATCCATGCTTGGCTGCTTCAGAAATACGTTCCTGACCACTGGGCACCGGCCTGATTTCACCGGCCAACCCCACCTCACCGAACACCACGAGATCTTGTGGCAGTGGGCGGTCACGCAGACTGGAAACCAGCGACATCAACAAGGCCAGATCCGCACTGGTTTCAGTCACTTTCACGCCGCCGACCACATTGACGAAGACATCTTGATCCGACATCTGCAAACCACCATGGCGATGCAAAACCGCCAGTAAGATGGCTAACCGGTTTTGTTCCAGCCCCACCGCCACACGGCGCGGGTTAGACATCATGGAGTGATCCACGAGCGCTTGTATCTCAACCAAGAGCGGGCGCGTGCCTTCCCATACCACCATCACTGAGCTTCCCGCTGTGACTTCATCGCCACGGCTGAGGAAAATCGCTGATGGATTGCTGACTTCGCGCAGACCTTGTTCGGTCATGGCAAAGACACCTAACTCATTGACGGCCCCGAAACGGTTTTTATGGCTGCGCAAGGTGCGGAATCGTGAGTCACCGTCACCATCGAGCATCACCGAACAGTCGATGCAATGCTCTAATACTTTTGGCCCCGCCAGCGAGCCATCTTTGGTCACATGGCCGACCATCACAATGGCAACACCCCGTGTTTTAGCAAAACGCGTCAGGTAAGCCGCGGTTTCGCGCACTTGCGCCACACTGCCCGGTGATGATTGGATATCGGCCATGTGCATGACCTGAATGGAGTCGATCACCATCAGCCGCGGTTGTTCTTGTTCGGCAATCAGGCAGATCTGTTCGATGCTGGTTTCCGATAGCATATTCAGGCCAGCAGTGGGTAGCCCCAAGCGATGGGCGCGCATAGCCACCTGTTGCAGCGACTCTTCGCCGGTGACATACAGGGTTTTCATGTTTTCGGACAGTTTGCAGAGAGTTTGTAGCAACAGAGTACTTTTCCCCGCGCCCGGATTGCCCCCAATCAGAATGGCGCTGCCGGGTACGACACCACCGCCCAGCACCCGATCAAACTCGAGAAAGCCCGTTGAAAAACGAGGCACTTCTTCGAGGCTAATGTCCGAGAGTTTTTGGACTCGACTCACCCCTGCATCACCCGCATAGCCGGTAAAACGTTCAGTACGGGATGACGATGAGGCCGCCGCCAACCGAATTTCGGTAATGGTGTTCCAAGCATTACATGCGCTGCACTGCCCTTGCCAGCGCGGATAATCCGCCCCGCATTCATTACAGACAAATGCCCGTTTCGGCGCTTTAGCCACGATTCACCTCAATCAAATAAAAAACGTCCCGCAAACGCGTCCCGATAAACTGACTCTCGTCAGTGATTCGGGTAAGTGAGCGCCGCTAACAACGCTGTCGTGCCAAGGGCCAAAGGGAATCCCAAAGACATTGGTGCTACAGCTAGGCAGCCAGCAAACGCATCCCGATGAGCTGACACTCGTCAGTGATTCGGGTAAGTGAGCGCCGCTAACAACGCTGTCGCGCCAAGGGCCAAAGGGAATCCCAAAGACATTGGTGCTACAGCTAGGCAGCCAGCAAACGCGTCCCGATGAGCTGACTCTCGTCAGTGATTCGGGCAAGTGAGCGCCGCTAACAACGCTGTCGCGCCAAGGGCGCAGGGATTAGCGCTCCTCGTGCTTCAAACTCCCTGTCAAAATACAAAGCACACTCATTAGGTCACCATGCCTGATCGCCACTTTCGCTTTAGCGTAAACTTTCGGTTTGGCGTGAAATGCCAGACCTAACCCTGCGGCTTGCATCATTTTTAGGTCATTGGCGCCGTCGCCTATTGCGACGGTCTGCGCCACGGGGATATTCAATTTTTCGGCCAGTTTTAGCAGGGTGTCGGCTTTATATTGTGCATCAACGATTGGTCCAAGTACCTTGCCTGTCAGCTTGCCATCTTTGATCTCAAGTTCGTTGGCTGCGACTTCTACCAGTCGTAATTTGTCGCGCAGGTATTCGGCATAATAGGTAAAGCCGCCAGAGGCAATCGCCACATGCCAATCCAGCGCTTGGAGCTTGCGCACTAGGCTAGTCAAACCCGGCATTAAAGGCAGTTCGTCGCGGACTTGTTTGAGAATATTGGCATCGGCCCCTTTGAGGGTCGCGACTCGCTGGCGCAGGCTAGCGGCGAAATCCAGCTCACCTTGCATGGCGCGTTCAGTGACCGCCGCAACTTCTTCACCCACCCCTGCCAGTTTGGCGATTTCATCGATACATTCTATTTGGATGGCGGTAGAGTCCATGTCCATGACGAGTAAACCAGGGGTACGTAAATGGGGGATAGCACCCAATGGCGCAACATCCAGGCCACTTTCATCCGCCAGCGTTTTAATGCGTGGTGTTAGGCTACCTGCAAGGCGGATCACCTGATAATCATCCACACACCAAGCAGACACAATCACCATTGCCGCACCTAACTGGCGTTGGAAATGGGTAATACGCTTTTTATCTAGCTTCCTACCGTACAACAGCCAACCCGTGTGACCAGCACGATAATCCAGCGGCATGACTTCATCACCACTGAGTGAAAGTGGCAGACCCGGCCATTGGTAGATCTCCGAAGGAAGATCACAATAGGTCAGACTATTAGACATGAAAAACTCCTGTAGAAAACCAGACTCAGCAAGATAAACCCTGTCGCTTTCGCGTTTGTGTCAGGCCGCCATTGCGCCAACACCGCCCACCTATCGCCGACGGGCGTTCAATCCCATAGTATCGTGAAAGATGAAGGGTAAAACAACGCATCAAGCTATCCTATCGCGCTGGCTTCTGGCAACATAAAGTCACCGAATTCGGCAAGGAACCTGCATGGCCAAGGCTAAATTAAAATTTCGACTGCATCGCACCGCTATTGTCCTGATTTGTCTGGCATTGTTAGTTTTGCTTATGCAAGGTGCATCCTATTTCAGCCTCAGTCACCAACTAGCGCGTTCGGAACAAGTTGAAGAACTGGCCAAAACGTTGGCAAAACAAGTCACTTTCAGCCTATCGCCCATTATGGACAGCGGTGATGATGATATCGATAGCCAAAAAGTCGATGCGGTACTTCAGCAGTTGACACAATCTAGCCGCATCTTGGATGCCAGTGTTTATCAGATTGACGGTACGCTCGTGGCCGCTGCTGGTGAAAACGTCAAAGTCCGTGATCGGCTGGCTTTAGATGGTAAACGCCCCGGCAGTTATTTCAATCACCAGATTGTCGAGCTGATTCCCGGCAAGAGCGGGCCAAGTGGATTTTTGCGGATGACGCTAGATACCCATGTTTTGGCGACAGAATCCAAGCAAGTGGACAATACCACCAACTTACTGCGCCTGATGATACTGGTCGCGCTCGCTGTGGGTATCATTCTGGCCCGAACCTTACTGCAAGGCCGCCGCAGCCGCTGGCAGCAATCACCTTATCTGCTGACCGCGAATACGCCAGTAAAAGAAGACGATGGTGAAGATGATGTGCCAAAGTCAGACCCAAAATCTGACGAAAAATAGTGCTGTGCTGATGTGACAGGATAATGGCTATTCATCGTCATCGTTTCGCGACTCAATAATACGTAATGAGCTTAAAATATCTGCATCAGCTTTATTTATTTTAATTTTCAGTGTGTCATAAACATCTTCGCGTCGATCGACAGTAATAACAGTGATAACAATACTGAATTCACCGCTCGGTGTTTCGGTAACCTGATAGATTAATCGATAGCCATCACTGCGTAGCTTGATTTTGTAGCACCGCTCAATACCAGATAACTTATGTTTCTGTGGTTTAAGCGCCTCAAGAGACTGAGCTCGTTTTTTCAACTTTTTCTTAAAACTATTTCTGACTTTAGCGTCAAGAGCATCCCACTCTTTTTTGGCGCTTTTCTTAAATTTTAGCTGCGGCTTGAAATCATTCCCTGACAATTACAGATCCTCCCACTTAACCTCGACTTCTTCCTCATTGAGACGGTTCTTAACAAGGAGTGCTAGTTCTCGATCTTCAATAAGATCAAGCATTGCTGCATATAACTCAGCAGGTACGCAGTAAAATGCAGGCTTACTATGATTTAGTATCGCAACAGGACGGCCGCCGGCAGATTGCATTGTGGCTGTTGGATTTCTTTTTAGTTCGCTAATAGACGCAGAGCGATCAGCAAGAATGGTAGTAGCCATATTTAAGACCTCAAAAAAGACCATATTTAAGCCCCTATTTTAGCTCTCTATATAGAAATTTGGCAACCATAAATGTGCAGTAAATGAAGACACTAACAAGTTGTAAGACGCGCGGCTAAGAGACTATGAATAGGAAAGTGAATAGAAAGGTGAATAGAAAAAACAGAGAACGTATCATCCTAATATTAGGATAAATAAGAATTTTTAACTTTAGAAACGATTTTCATGAATAGATTCAGCAGCAGATTAGACTGCTGCTGAATAGCAAACGAGGAATGAATATTAAGCTCTGTCACCTAACAACACTGACTCTAATGCAATCTCAATCATGTCATTGAAGGTGGTTTGACGTTCAGCGGCAGTGGTTTGCTCGCCGGTACGAATATGGTCAGAAACGGTACAGATAGTCAGGGCTTTTGCACCGAACTCAGCCGCCACACCATAGATACCTGCGGCTTCCATTTCCACGCCGAGGATGCCGTATTTCTCCATAACATCAAACATTTGTGGGTCTGGCGTATAGAATAGATCCGCAGAGAAGATATTGCCGACACGCACATCGATACCTTTCGCTTTGGCGGCATCAACAGCGTTGCGGGTCATTTCGAAATCAGCAATCGCCGCGTAATCATGATCTTTAAAACGCATACGGTTAACTTTAGAGTCGGTGCACGCGCCCATGCCGATAACCACGTCACGCAGTTTAACGTCAGCACGTACCGCACCACAGGAACCAACACGGATAATTTTCTTCACGCCGAAATCAGTGATCAACTCTTTCGCGTAAATGGAGCAAGATGGGATACCCATACCATGGCCCATCACTGAAATTTTGCGGCCTTTATAAGTACCGGTAAAACCTAACATGCCGCGCACGTCGTTGACTTGCTTCACATCCTGTAGGAAGGTTTCTGCGATAAACTTCGCACGCAGCGGATCCCCTGGCATCAATACAACGTCAGCGAAATCACCCATTTCAGCATTAATATGTGGCGTTGCCATAATTTCTTTCCTTAAAAATCAGATAAATAAAATTTTTATCACCGAATTCCCCTGTTATTCCGACAAGACAATTCAGCCAAAAACGCTCAATGAAAAAAAACAGCCCGACAGAAACCGAGCACGGCCTCATTTCAGCATCGCGCTCGGCTCAACGTCCTGCTTAGAGCATGTTTTTACCGTAATCCATTGGTGACAAATCAAAATAACTCGCCACTGTCTGCCCAATATCGGCAAAGGTTTCACGGTGACCCAATGATCCCGGTTTTACTTTCGGGCCATAGACTAGGACCGGAATGTGCTCACGAGTATGATCGGTGCCCGGCCAAGTAGGGTCACAGCCATGGTCAGCAGTCAGGATCAGAATGTCATCTTCTTTCACCAGTGCCATCAGTTCTGGCAAGCGGCGATCAAACAGTTCCAGCGCGGCGGCATAACCTGCCACATCACGACGGTGACCATAAGATGAGTCAAAATCAACAAAGTTGGTGAACACGATGGTGTTATCACCCGCTTTTTTCATCTCTTCAATGGTCGCATCAAACAGTGCATCGAGACCCGTGGCCTTCACTTTATGTGTGATGCCAACATGGGCGTAAATATCAGCGATTTTACCGATAGAAACCACTTCGCCACTTTTCTCGTCCACCAGCTTTTTCAGCATGGTCGGCGCTGGCGGTTCAACAGCCAGATCGTGGCGATTGCCAGTGCGTTGGAAGTGACCCGGCTTATCGCCAATAAATGGACGCGCAATCACGCGGCCAATATTGTAGCCACCTTCGGTCAGCTCTTCGCGGGCGATTTCACAGAGTTCGTACAGGCGATCGAGGCCAAATGTTTCTTCATGGCAAGCAATCTGGAACACGGAGTCAGCAGAAGTATAGAAAATCGGTTTACCGGTTTTCATGTGTTCTTCACCCAGTTGATCGAGGATCACCGTACCGCTTGAATGGCAGTTCCCCAGATAGCCGGGTAAGTTGGCGCGTTTGACCAGTTTATCCAGTAATTCCGGTGGAAAGCTGTTTTCTACATCACTGAAGTAGCCCCAGTCGAACAGGACAGGTACACCGGCAATTTCCCAGTGGCCTGATGGTGTGTCTTTACCAGAGGATAATTCGCTGGCGTAGCCATAAGCACCAATGATGTCAGCGTTCTTATCTAACCCGACAGGGAATTTTCCGGTCGATTCTTCAGCGGCTTTTCCCAATCCTAAACGGCTCAGGTTCGGCAAGGTCAGTGGGCCACTACGACCAACATTGGCTTCACCACGGGCGCAAGCCTCGGCGATGTGGCCCAGTGTATCCGCCCCTTCGTCACCAAATTTTTTAGCATCAGCGCTCGCACCAATACCAAATGAGTCTAATACCATAATAAATGTACGTTTCATGCTTCTCTCCTACTGCGATTCACCCGCTTGGCGGGGATCATCAAAATGGGGCGTTTATTCAGTGATACGGCGATAGATCACCGGTGTTTCTTCCGGCGCTTTGTCACCCAACGTGATGGCCTTGCGCACAGCATCTGCTGCCTGCTGCCAATCGTCTTCGTTATTGGCATGAATCACGGCTAAGGGAAGTTGACCGTCAACATGGGTGCCCAAACGGACCATATCGGTTAAACCAACGCTGTAATCAATCGGATCGGATGCACGACGACGGCCACCGCCAAGGGCAACCACCGACATGCCTAATGCGCGTGTATCCATGGCAGTGATAATACCAGGCCGCTCAGCAAAGACGGGCTTACTCAGCATGGCAACCGGTAAATAGCTGTCGTAGCGTTCGACGAAATCACTCGGGCCTTTTTGTGCCGCCACCATGCGGCCAAAGACATCTGCCGCTTTCCCGTTATCTAGCACGGCTTGCAGCTTGGCTCGGGCCTCCGCTTCATCTTGTGCCAAGCCACCGGATAGCAGCATCTCAACACACAGCGCCATGGTGACTTCCAACAAGCGCGGGTTACGATATTCACCGGTGAGGAATCGCACGGCTTCGCGCACTTCAACGCCATTACCGGCGCTGGAAGCCAATACCTGATTCATGTCGGTTAATAGCGCGGTGGTTTTGCAGCCAGCGCCGTTCGCGACACCGACTATCGCCTGCGCCAAATCAGCAGACAACTGATAAGTCGGCATAAAAGCACCCGAACCGACTTTAACATCCATCACCAGCGCATCTAAACCTTCCGCCAGTTTCTTAGCGAGAATAGAAGCGGTAATCAGTGGGATAGAGTCAACCGTTGCGGTGATATCACGGGTGGCATAGAAGCGTTTATCCGCCGGTGCCAACGAGCTGGTTTGGCCAATAATCGCCACACCAACATCCTGAATGATTTTGCGAAAAGCACTATCATCGGGAAAAATATCAAAACCGGGAATGGCTTCCAGCTTATCTAACGTTCCACCTGTATGTCCCAAGCCACGGCCGGAAATCATCGGCACATAGCCGCCACACGCGGCCACCATCGGGCCAAGCATCAGTGATGTCACATCGCCGACGCCACCGGTGGAATGTTTATCCACAATCGGGCCATTGAGATTCAGGCTCTTCCAGTCCAGCACAGTGCCAGAATCACGCATTGCCATGGTGAGCGCCACACGTTCAGGCATGCTCATATCATGGAAATAAATGGTCATTGCCAAAGCAGCAATCTGCCCTTCGGACACCACGTTATCGCGAATCCCATTGATAAAGAAGCGGATCTCTTCTTCGCTCAGTGGCTGACCATCACGTTTTTTACGAATAATTTCTTGTGCGAGAAACAAGGCATCCCCCTGTTTATGGAATAAAAGCCGCACTGCGCGCAAATTAGCCCACAGTGCATCAACTGCGTTCGATTAACCGCTAAATACAAATCAGCGCGGCAGTTAGTAGCCGCTGCTTTTGTTGTCGCTCTGATGACCCAACGTGGTGAGCAAGCTGGCGAGCAAACTGGACGCGCCAAAGCGGAAGTGGCGAGCATCGGCCCAACCTTCTCCCATCAATTGATCGGCCAATTGGAGGAATTGAGCGGCATCTTCAGCAGTGCGTACCCCACCTGCTGGCTTGAATCCCACGGTTTTGCCCACACCTAAATCGCGAATGACGCGTATCATAATGTCGGCACTTTCCAGTGTGGCATTTACCGGGACTTTACCGGTGGAAGTCTTGATAAAATCAGCACCCGCTTTGATAGCAATTTCAGAGGCTTGGCGAATTAAATGCTCTTGCTTTAACTCACCCGTTTCAATAATAACTTTCAATAAGACATTCGCGGCAGCACAGGCTTCTTTGCACTGTTTCACTAATTCGAAACCGATCTTATCGTTCCCCGCCATTAAAGCGCGATAAGGGAAAACCACATCCACTTCATCAGCACCATAAGCGATAGCAGCACGGGTTTCGGCCAGCGCAATGGCGATATCGTCATGACCATGAGGGAAGTTGGTTACCGTCGCGATACGAATTTCAGGCGTACCTTGTTCACGCAATGTTTTACGCGCAATAGGAATAAAGCGAGGATAAATACAGATTGCCGCAGTATTACCGGCAGGACTTTTTGCCTGATGACACAACGCGATCACTTTATCATCGGTGTCATCATCATTCAGAGTGGTTAAATCCATCAAACTCAGCGCGCGTTTGGCATAATCATTAAGATTCGCGCAGGCGGTTAAATCGGTCATAAAACTCTCCAACACTCTTTCAGCCTCGGCACCTTGCCGTCACTGAGCATTTATTTATGAGCGAGCCAAGAAACGATTTCTGTTTCTCTGGTGATTAAAAACGCGCTACAGAAGGCGATATTACGACCGTCAGTGCGAACACAGACAATGCAGAAATAGCGCTAATGAGACCGTTCTAGCTCAACACGTTGGCGAGCGGACTTGGTTCCTTGAAGATAGCCCCACGGGTAAGCCCTTGGTTGCAATTGAGATCCATCTCACCGCAATACTTACCTGACTTGAAATGTGCGCGGCAACCGCGTTTTCAGTCAAAAATACATCATGCTATTTGAACACATTGTCGGCACATGAGATGCGCCACAACTCACATTAATTAACAGAAAATTGTAACGCGCCGATATTATATGTGATTAAAGTCACAAAATAACCTCATTTATAAGGTTTCGACAGTATTATGCCCACTCGCTTCAAGAATAGCTTATGGGTGGGAATACGCCTGAAAAACAGCGCTGCTCAACGTCAAGGGTATCGCGGGTTTGAGTGCAGAATGCGCACCCGTGCTAGGGGTTTGCGTCTAAACAACAAACCCCGAGATGAGAATGATCGCGAAGAATCAGAGTGCGAGGAAGAAGCCCGCAATAGTGGCACTCATCAGGTTCGAGAGTGTGCCTGCGGCCACGGCTTTCAAACCAAACCGCGCGATATCATGGCGGCGATTAGGTGCCATGCTGCCTAAACCACCCAGTAAAATGGCGACCGACGACAAGTTGGCAAAACCACAAAGGGCGAAGGAAATAATCGCTTTTGAGTGTTCAGAAATAACCTGTAAACCAGCAGCTTTAACTAATTCCTCTGACTGAAGATATTGGCCGAAATTCATAAATGCCACGAATTCGTTGACGATGATTTTCTGACCAATAAACGAGCCAGCCACCATCGCTTCACTCCAAGGAATGCCAATCAGGTAAGCGATAGGTGAGAACACCCAACCGAGAATCAGCTCTAGCGAGAGTTGCGGATAGTCGAACCAACCGCCAATTCCACCCAAAATACCATTGAGCAATGCAATCAAAGCAATAAATGCCAGCAACATTGCGCCGACATTCAGTGCCAGTTGCAGGCCGGAAGCAGCGCCGGATGCCGCAGCATCAATCACGTTCGCGGGGCGGTCATCTTCTGCAATCAAAGTGGTGGCATCAACTTTGTCATGGGTTTTCTCCGTTTCCGGCACCATCAACTTAGCAAAAAGCAACCCGCCAGGCGCCGCCATAAAGGAGGCGGCGATCAGGTACTCCAGCGGCACCCCCATCTGCGCGTAGCCTGCCAAAACGGAACCGGCAACGGAGGCTAAACCGCCACACATTACCGCAAACAGTTCGGATTGCGTCATGGTGGCAATATAAGGGCGCACGACCAAAGGGGCTTCCGTTTGCCCAACAAAGATATTGGCTGTCGCGGAAAGAGATTCAGTACGAGAAGTGCCGAGCAGCTTTTGTAAGCCGCCGCCTAACACCTTGATCACCAATTGCATCACGCCGAGATAATACAAAACAGCGATCAATGAGGAGAAGAAGACAATCACCGGCAGTACACGCAGAGCGAAGACAAACCCGCCCCCGCCAAAGACTTCAAACATTTTGTCGGAAACTAAACCGCCAAACATAAATGAAATCCCGTCATTACCGTATGCGATAACGTTCGCAACGCCTTCAGACATTCCCCCTAAGATACTGCGCCCCAGCGGTACATATAATACCAACGCGCCTATTCCTACCTGAAGAATAAATGCCCCCACTACAGTGCGGATATTAATCGCCCTAAAATTACTTGAAAGAAGTACGGCTATTAATATCAGTACTGCCATTCCGACCAAACTAATAAGCATGCTGATAATCCTGTTAATGATTTGTATTGAAAAAATATGGGTGGATTATACCGACATGCGTCAACCATCAAACAATCCCTGTCACAAATAAACACAACTAAAAGCAACGGTAAGACTGTAAATGTGACAATAGTCACGGAAAGTAACTCAATAAAAGAATAACACGCTAACTATTCCCGTAACTTACCGAGATCGTTCAATGTGTTATCCCGTGGATTTAGGCGGGAGGTAACTGAAATAAGCGCTGACTATTCGCCAGCAGATGAGCGGCTATCTCTTGCGGCGCTTCTGAACGCAATTCGCACAATGCGGCAAATACCTGCGCTGCGCGTTCGGGCCGATTGGGTTGCCCTTGAAAACCGGCAAGTGGCATATCGGGTGCATCGGTTTCTAGCAGTAACGCAGAAAGGGGTAATGCCGCCATTACACGGCGCGTTTTCTGCGCGCGATCATAGGTGATTGTTCCCCCGACGCCAATAGCATAACCCAAGCGAACGAATGCTTGTGCTTGGGCCAAACTGCCCGCAAAACCATGTACCACGCCAGTACGCGGCAAGGCGACTTTGCGTAACGCAGCCGCCAACTGATCATGGGAACGTCGAGAATGTAAAATTACCGGAAGATCATGCTGTTTCGCCAGCCTGAGCTGAGCCTGTAATAGTGCCAATTGGCGTGGCAACTGTGGCTCATCCATATAGAGATCTAAGCCAATCTCCCCCACCGCTACCAGCTTTTCAGGTTGACTCGCCAGCAGCGAGGCGAGCGTCGCCAAATCAGCGTCCTGATGGTCTGCAATATAGAGCGGGTGCATACCGAGTGCGGCGAATAGCGGGGGATAACGCTCAGCCAACGCCAAAACACGAGGGAAATAAGCCGCACTCACAGCAGGCACAATGAGCTGCCTGACATTGGCTTGAGCGGCGCTTGCTAAACTGGCCACTTCCTCGCCACTGAACGGTGGAAAGTCAAAGTGACAGTGGGTATCAACAAAATAGGGGATCTCGAAAGCAGCGGGGACCTGCACCATTACGCTGTCCCCCCTTTGGTATTATCCACGTCCAACGGCAAAATAATCTCACCTACCAATGGCGTTTTTTTGCCTTTACTGAGCGCGGTGGTTGGCACAATTAAACCACTGCCTGTCACGGCCATTTGAGCCGGAAGCGGTTGATTTGCCCCAGCAACTGCGTCAACTGGCCTAATCATGTCGGGTGTTTGAGTGATATCAAATGAAGCATCATCGCCATCCAACCACTCGGCCCCATCATCAAGCAGGTTAAGATCTTTTGGCTGATTCATGTCTTGTGGTTGAATCATGCGACGAGAAAGCGGGATCGTGGTTTTATCGCTCGCCGATTCATCTGAACTCTCCGTATCACGCGGCAAAAGCCAATGCCCGACTGTCGCCAAGAAGTAACGACCGCACCGACGACCTAAATGATAATCTTGGTTTAATGCCGCAACACGGCTGCCCAGCGCATTACTGGCCAGGGGCTTCGGCGGAAATATCTCAAAAACACGCAAGTCACCCGGCGGTTTTTCAATAAATTGCTGGATACGATGATAGCTCTGTTCATGCTGCTGCATAATTCGCACCAGTTGTTGCAGGCTACTTTCACTGAGTAGGTGTTCCATCCGCTTCATCCATTGCGGCGTATAGTACGCCTGCGAAGGAACAGTACGGATGACCACAATAGTATCCGCCCCACGTCGATAAGCCTCCTCCACCGGAATCGCATCACTGATGCCGCCATCCAGATAGCTTATTCCATCTAAATCAACGCCCTGTCGATATAAACCAGGTATGGCACTGGAGGCTTTTAACGCGGGTAACCAACTTTCACGGGTTGGGGAGATATAAGTCGGTTCGAAATCATCACTGCGACAGGCACACATTAAGAATTCGCGGCCATTAATAAGATGCTGCTCAGCGTGATCCATGGCCAATGGCAACTGTTGCGCGGTGATATCCACCAGCCAGTCGAGATCAATTAAATGCCCGCCACGTACAAAACGTAACGGATTAAAAAAATCTGCAGTGGTGGTGTAACGGGTAATGACACGGCGAGCGTAACCGGGTTGGCCGCAAATAAAAGCAGAGAGATTTTGTGCGCCAGCAGACGTGCCGATCATCAGATCAAAAGGGTTAAAGCGGGCACGTTGAAACTCATCCAGCACACCGGCTGTAAAAATTCCCCGCTGCCCGCCCCCTTCACAGACCAACGCCATTTTGCCGGGTTGGTATGGTTTATAGGCGAGTGGCTCAATATTACCGAGCGTGATAGGTATTCTGTATCCCACCATCCATCCTTAATTAGGCTACAACAGGCGTCGAGGATACCCCTTCTTCACCTTTGCTGTAACCCTCTCGCCACACTAAAGGCGCTTACGTCCTGTAAACAAACTGATGAGGAAGAGGACAATACCGACGACAAAGACGACTTTCGCGGCCCAAGCTGCCGTACCGGCTAGCCCACCAAAACCTAATGCCGCAGCGATTAACGCTATAACCAGAAAGATAATTCCCCAGCGAAACATAAGCTTCTCCTTACCGTTTTAAAAAAATATTCCGTGGGTTTATCGATAACCCACGAAATACCCGTCAATCGGATAACAATTAAGGCTTGATGCTCAGATCATTTTTGACGCTTTTTACGCCATCAACGGCTTTAGCAATACTCTCAGCACGTTCGGCCTGGGCTTTATTCTCAACATTACCTGTCAGTAACACGACGCCATCGGTCGTTTCGACACTGACGTTACGTGACGGGACAATGTCATCTGCCAGTAATTTGGCCTTAATGGAGCTGGTTGTTGCTGCATCGCCAGCATATTCACTGACTGATTGCGATTTCTGATCTTTTACATGCAGCTTATCGCTGACGGATTTAACGCCTTCGACGTTTCCGGCAATTTCTACCGCAGTTTCTGCTTCTGCTTGGGAAGTGACGAAACCACTTAATGTCACGACACCGTGGTTAGTTTCAACGGAGATATCCGTGCTTTTGAGGGATTTCTCTTCCAGCAAGGCACTTTTCACTTTTGCTGTGGCCGCGCTATCCCCCATGTAATTATCGACTTTTTTCATGGAGCTATCGATTTTGGCACCGGCACTGTCCACAGCGTTGGAAGTTTTATTTAGCATCGTGTCTTCAGCTAACACACTACCGCTGATAAGTGCAGAACCTAAAACAACAGCCATCACTGAACGGGCAAATTTTGTGTTTTTCATCGATTTCTTCCTTTCTTGTTTTGAATCCCAAACTGGATAAGTACCCCAATTCACAGATTCTAATGCCACCTCAGATGGGTAGCCATTTGGTGAATACTTTACGATTACTGCAGGTTGAACGCCCCAAAGAGAATGCGATTCAATCCTGCGCGTAGTTATAAAGATAGAGCATCTCAGAAGAAACACAGTCGGAATCGGCCTAAAGGAAGATTTTTATGATTAAGTCAGAGTTATCTTAAGGAAAGAATTGTGAGGGAAATTAATGAATCGGGGTACGGTGTACCCCGATGGAATGCGGCTTGCGGCGTGATTAATGCTCGCGTGTTTTACGGAAACGTACTTCTGGGTAACGCTCTTGCGTAATATTGAGATTAACCATCGTTGGGGCGATATAGCTCAAATTATCACCGCCGTCCAAGGCGAGGTTCACTTCATTCTTACGCTTAAATTCTTCGAATTTTTTCACATCATCACATTCAACCCAACGTGCGGTTGAGACATTAACAGACTCATACACCGCTTCCACGTTGTATTCACTTTTCAGCCTTGATGACACCACTTCAAACTGCAGAATACCGACCGCACCCACAATCAAATCGTTGTTGATTAACGGACGGAACACCTGCACTGCGCCCTCTTCTGACAACTGAACCAACCCTTTCAGCAGTTGCTTTTGCTTCAATGGATCACGCAGACGAATACGGCGGAACAATTCAGGGGCGAAGTTCGGAATACCGGTGAACTTCATATCTTCACCTTGGGTGAAGGTATCGCCAATTTGAATCGTGCCATGGTTGTGCAAGCCGATAATGTCACCGGCATAGGCCTCTTCGATGTGAGAGCGGTCACCGGCCATAAAGGTCAGTGCATCGGAAATGACCACATCTTTCTTGGTACGCACCTGACGCAGTTTCATGCCTTTCTCATAGCGGCCTGAAACAACACGCATAAAGGCAACACGGTCACGGTGCTTCGGATCCATGTTAGCTTGAATCTTGAATACGAAACCGGTGAATTTCTCTTCAGCCGCAACCACTTCACGGGTATCCGTTTTACGTGGCATCGGGGCGGGCGCCCATTCAACTAAACCGTCTAGCATATGGTCGACACCAAAGTTACCCAGCGCCGTACCAAAGAACACCGGAGTCAGGTCGCCTGACAAGAAAGCTTCATGGTCAAATTCATGAGAAGCGCCTTGAACCAGTTCCAGCTCTTGGCGGAACTGTTTAGCTAAGTCTTCACCTACAGCCACATCCAGATCGGGGTTATTTAACCCTTTAATGATGCGCACTTCCTGAATGGTGTGACCTTTACCGGTCTGATACAGGTAAGTTTCGTCTTTATAAAGATGGTAAACACCTTTAAACGATTTACCGCAACTGATTGGCCAAGTGATGGGTGAACAGGCAATTTTCAGTTCACGTTCAACTTCATCCAGCACTTCCATTGGATCACGAATATCACGGTCCAATTTGTTCATGAACGTCAGAATCGGCGTATCACGTAAGCGGGTGACTTCCATCAATTTGCGCGTCCGGTCTTCTACCCCTTTCGCCGCATCAATCACCATTAAACAACAGTCGACAGCGGTCAACGTGCGATAGGTATCTTCGGAGAAGTCCTCATGCCCTGGGGTATCAAGCAGATTAACCAGACAATTGCCGTACGGAAACTGCATCACAGAAGTCGTGATAGAGATACCGCGCTGCTTTTCCATTTCCATCCAGTCAGATTTGGCGTGATGGCTTGAACCTCGCCCTTTTACCGTACCGGCAGTCTGGATTGCGTGTCCGAACAGCAACACTTTTTCGGTAATAGTGGTTTTACCGGCATCGGGGTGGGAAATGATCGCGAAGGTACGTCTTTTCGCAACTTCCAGTGCGTATTCACTTGGAGACATAGTTTGAAATTTCTACTTTTAGGCCGCCCTGCTCTGGGCCGTACATCCTATTGGTGTCACGGTCAGGCAAAGCAAGGCATTGATTAGGGCGCTATACCCTGCTTACTGGGGGTATAAAGGTTATAGCGCGGTATTTTCCCTGATTTATGCGCGATAGACAATTTTTTCAGGGGAGATTATCGGTAAAACTGAGCTACCCCAGTGGTAACGCCATCATGATGGCATCTTCACGCCCATTGACGCTGGGGTAATAGTTGCGACGTACCGAAACCTCGTTAAAGCCTAAGCTCTCGTACAGGGCAATTGCTCCCGCGTTTGAAGCTCGGACTTCAAGCCAAAGCGTGACTATTTCACGTGATTCCAACTGCGCAATCAGATGTTCAAGCAGTAAACGGCCATAGCCCCGACGCTGATGCTGGGGGTCAATAGCAATATTAAATAATGTGGCTTCATCCAACACCGTTTGGGTAATCGCGAAGCCCACCATTTGCTGCTCAATACTCAATTTAAAATTGAGGTAACGCTCACCCTGATTGCTGACTAAGGTTTTTTCCGACCACGGGAAAGCATGGCTGGCTTGCTCAATTTGGTACGCTGTGGCCAGATCGGCTGGCGTCAGGATAGAAATCTGCTTCATGATGACAAATCTGCTGCCAAAGTGCGCGTTTCGCGCTTGCGTCTTGATAAAGTCCAGCCAATGGCGGACTGTGTAACTGTGCACCAGCAACCGCGAGCGGTTCACTGATGCCCAATCGCCAACTATTGCACTGTGTCTCTGCCGGCAACATGGCGACTTGATCCGGCGTTAAGGCATAAGCCTGACGGGGGGTCAGCCCTAAGCTGCGCAACACATCACATAACAATGGATCATCCTGCTCTGGGAGCGTCTGCGCCACGATCAACAAACGAGTCCCCTCGGGGAGGCGAACAGCAATTTCACCCTGCAAGACGGCCGGGCGGCGCAATGTCCACTGCGTAATGCCAAGCTGTTGTAACAACAAGTCTCGTCTTGATGCCATGCCATTTCCTGTCAGAGCGACCCGATTTTCGACGCTATGCTAGCAAACCCATCGAACATGCGCCAACAAACCTCTATAATCCCCGATCATATTATTGAGGAGCCAAAGACTGATGTCAGCATTAACCCCAGCCAGTGAAGTGATACTGCGCCATAGTGATGAATTTTTAGCCCGCCACGTGTTGTTTGCCGGTGATTTGCAAGATGCGCTGCCTGCGCAGTTTGAAGCCGCTGGCGTACGGGTTCACTCCAATCAATATCACCACTGGCAATTACTGAGCAATACGCTGGAAGAGAATGTGCAATTCGGGCTTTTGGCGACACCTGAACTCGTTGCGACCTGTGACACGCTGGTTTATTACTGGCCCAAGAGCAAACAGGAAGCGCAATTCCAACTGGCCAATCTGCTTTCCTTACTACCTGTGGGTGCCGATATTTTTGTCGTCGGTGAAAATCGCAGTGGTGTGCGCAGCGCAGAAGAAATGCTGTCAGATTTCGCCCAGTTGACCAAAATTGATAGTGCGCGCCGTTGTGGGTTGTACCATGGTCGCTTAGATACCCAGCCAGAATTTAATGCCGATGACTGGTGGGAAAGCTATCAGGTCGATGACGTGACGGTGAAAACCTTACCAGGCGTGTTTAGCCGTGATTCATTGGATTCAGGTAGCCACTTGCTGCTGTCCACATTCAGCGAGCCCTTTAAAGGCAGTGTGCTGGATGTCGGTTGTGGTGCTGGTGTATTGGCCTCTGTATTGGCGCAACAATCACCAAAAATTAAGTGGACGCTGAGTGATGTCTCTGCTGCCGCGATTGAGGCGAGCCGAGCAACACTGGCGGCAAATCATATCGAAGCGCAAGTCATCGCCAGTAATGTCTACTCTGACATTAAAGGCCGTTTCGAGATGATTATTTCGAATCCGCCGTTCCATGATGGTATTCAAACCAGCCTAACGGCGGCTGAAATGCTGATTCGTGGTGCCACCGCTCACCTGCATATGGGCGGTAAATTACGTATCGTGGCGAACGCCTTCCTGCCTTATCCTGCGCTGCTGGATGCCGCTTTTGGCAGCCATGAAGTGCTGGCGCAGAATGGTCGCTTTAAAGTGTATCAAGCAACCGTTGGTCGCCCGCCACGAGACGCAAAGAAAAAACGTTAAATTTAAGCGTTGAGATGCGCCATCCCTTCCACGCCGTAGCGTTCACCTGCTGCGGCATGGAACGGGAAGACCGCCTTTAGCGCCGCTAACTCTTGTGGGCTGAGCACAACCTCTAATGCCGCCAAATTCTCTTCCAAATAGGTACGGCGTTTGGTGCCTGGAATCGGCACGATATGCTCCCCTTGTGCCAAGACCCACGCCAAGGCCAATTGCGACGGCTTAACACCTTTCTCACGCGCCATGGTTGTCACGGTATCGACCAATGCCAGATTCAGTGCAAAGTTATCGCCCTGAAAACGTGGGTTATGGCGGCGGAAATCATCAGCAGCCAAATCATCTGGGCTGCGAATCGCACCAGTGAGGAAACCGCGTCCTAATGGGCTGTAGGCCACAAAACCCACACCTAAACGCTCACAAGTTGCCAAGACCGATGCTTCAGCATCTCGTGTCCACAGTGAGTATTCACTCTGGACAGCGGTAATCGGGTGCACTTGATGGGCTTTCTCCAGTGTGGCTGCCGACACTTCACTCAAACCGATGTAACGGATTTTACCGGCAGTGACTAAATCAGCCAATGTGCCAATCACCTCTTCAACCGGCACAGTTGGATCACCGCGATGCTGGTAATAAAGGTCAATCACCTCGACGCCCAAACGTTTCAAGCTGCCATCAACAGACTGGCGAATATAGTCAGGGCGACTGCTCACACCCCGTACAGTGGGATCATTTGGGTCACGTACAATACCGAACTTGGTGGCTAAAAAGACCTGATCTCGCTTGCCTTTGATTGCCCGCCCAACAAGTTCTTCATTGGTGAACGGGCCATACATATCAGCGGTATCAAGCATTGTTACGCCCAACTCCAGCGCCCGATGCAAAGTGGCGATAGACTCGGTAACATCCTGATTAGTGGAGTAAAAATCACTCATCCCCATGCAGCCAAGGCCGAGTGCAGAGACAGTTGGGCCATTCGAACCTAATTGACGTTGTTGCATTGTGATATTCCCCGTTCCCGTTAGTGTTGCCGCAATTGAATGTTGCCGCAATTGGTGATGTCGGAAGAAAGTGTGGTTGTTTCGCAGAGAAAGATAAATAATGCAGATCGCTCAGCACTATTCCAAAAACACCAACAATAGGCGGCTCATCTTGGATCAAATACAAGCCATGCGGATTTTTGTGCGTATCGTTGAGTTGGGCAGCTTTAGCCGTGCAGCAGAAAAGCTGCAATTACCGCGCGCCACGGTCAGTAATACGTTGAGGCGCTTAGAACAACGTCTCGGCGTTCGTTTACTGGTTCGCACCACCCGCCAAGTGAATATCACAGCCGAAGGCACGCTGTATTATCAGCGCTGCCAGCAATTGCTGACGGCGTTTGAGGAAGCGGATTCCCTTTTTAGTCACCAGCGGCTACAGCCTGAAGGGAAAGTACGGATTGATATGCCCCATTCGCTGGCGCGCAATGTTGTGATTCCGGCATTGAGTGACTTTTATCAACGTTATCCCCATATCACTCTGGTGTTAGGGGCCAATGACAGCACAATTGATTTGATGCGCGAAGGTGTGGATTGCGTATTGCGGGCGTGGTTACCCCATGACGAACAATTAGCGGCACGCAATATCGGTCAGCAGCCGCAAATAACCTGCGCCTCACCGGCTTACTTGGAAAAATTCGGTATACCAACTTCACTGGCGGATTTGTCTAATCATCAAGCGGTGGGCTATTTTTCACCGCAAACCCAGCGTGATTATCCGCTGGAATTTACCCATCAAGGGAAAGTAGAAACGCGAGTATTGCCCAGCATCTTGAGTGTCAATGGCGCAGATGCATATATCGCCGCTGGCGTGGCAGGTTTAGGGCTGATTCAGGTACCAACGCCGGGTATCCAGTGCCATTTAGCCCAAGGGGAATTAATTGAGGTACTCCCTCATTGCCCTCCTCCCGCAATGCCACTGTTTATTATGTTCCCGCAGGGGCGCTTTCTAGCCCCTAGAGTTAGAGTACTTATCGATTGGTTGATCGCGCTATTTGCCCATTATCCTCCCCCGCCAAATGAGTTGCCTTAACAGGCGCTGCATCAGGGACAAAATGAAAAACACGTCACAAATCAAATCAATTGAACTGCATGTGATGCTTTTTACAGCAAACGTCTAGCTCCGGGGAAATAAGTATTGACCTGTACGTGAAAAGCTCTAGAATTCGCCCCCGTGGTTGCATCAAAAAGTCATGTTTCCGGTACGCGATGGTGGCGGAATTGGTAGACGCGCTAGCTTCAGGTGTTAGTGTTCTTACGGACGTGAGGGTTCAAGTCCCTCCCTTCGCACCAAACAGACTTTTCTTCAGCCATGTTGATTTCAATTAGATTGTTCTCGACAACCCGCAGTACAGATTTATATTGCACAGCACATGCGATGGTGGCGGAATTGGTAGACGCGCTAGCTTCAGGTGTTAGTGTTCTTACGGACGTGAGGGTTCAAGTCCCTCCCTTCGCACCAAGCTGGTGATATAAATCAACCATATCCTGCGACTTAACGTTAGCGGATAAGCAGTAAGAAATCATTTGGGCGATGGTGGCGGAATTGGTAGACGCGCTAGCTTCAGGTGTTAGTGTTCTTACGGACGTGAGGGTTCAAGTCCCTCCCTTCGCACCACGATGATTTCAAAACCTCGGTAATGCCTCCCCCAGATACACCCCACTCTTGAATTATCTATCGCCAAAAACCAAACATCTTATTAGCTGTTAGTGCATGCAGGTCGTGAATGTAGGTGGATACTTAATGTCCGTGATACTTAATGTCCGTGGATAATTAATGTATGCCATTGTGCATCAATATTGCCGCTATCCCCCCCAAGAGCGCCAAGCAAGAGGGCAGTAACAGAAAATGCCGCAACCGAGTGTGATACAACATACTCACTGTCGCTAGCATCGCCAGCACTATCACTATTCGTAATTGACCGATGGTGATATCTGCCCACGCCAGCAGCGGTAACAACACGAAGGGCAGCAATATCCCCCAACCACTGGACATGCCACGGCTCAAAAACCCACGGACTTCCCACGAACGGTAAGCAGCCAATCTGGTTGTATTCATGATAACGGCCCACTCAAGTGATAATGATAACCAATATCATATATCACTCTTTCGCATCCTGCACCATGAAGTTGTCTTCAGCTAGCGTAATGGGGCTTTTCAAAGAAACATCATGATGACAGGTGGAAACAAAAATGGTAATTTTGACTAAGATTATTCCTAAATCGACACAAAAAGATTCAATAAAAAATAATTACCTAGAAAAACTATTTATCGTGATGCCTAAATAATAAGGCTTCATGAGGATATTGTTTATTTGTCTACCGACAGCAAGACATTACGCAGAGTGAATTGATTATGAATAGCCACTCCTACGATCAGCTTCTGAAAAGCAAGCATCGCCTCTCTTTACTGCTTTTTCTATTTCTGAATGCGTCGTCAGCTATTTTTAGTATGATATTACCGTCACCCAAAACACCGGCAATAACATTACCAATAGTGATGATCACGGCGATCAGTCTGGGCACTATCGCTTATTTGATTTTAATTTCGAAAAAATATGCTGATAAATTGAATTATTTTTCAATTGTCCTCGGTGTGTTATGGGCTTGGCAAATCATTCTAAAATATGAATATCTGGGGACGAATGAAAATAATTACTTATTATTCAGTTTATTTACCATTTTCTTTATCAGCACTATTGCACTCTCCGATAACTTTATCGCCTTTTGCCTGCACACTGCACCAGCGACGTTAGCCGTTATTTTCTTAGATGATTTTCAAAATATCTTCCGCATTCTATTCACTATTATGCTGCCACTGATTGGCTTTTCTCTTCATCATTTGATGTCACGCCGCAGCGATGATTTTACGCGAAAACTCGTTGCGCACCTTTACAATGAAAGAGAAAAATTCAGTGATTTGAGCATGATAGACCCTCTTACTAGTTTATATAACCGCCGTGGGTTGGAGAACAAACTTGAAACACTGCTCGCGCAATCGCCGGGGAATCACTATGTGCTGTTGCTCGATATCGATCATTTTAAGGCCTATAACGATAACTATGGTCACACTATGGGCGATCAAGCGCTGGTGCGGGTTGCGGCGGCGATTCGTGACGCCGTACGTTCACGGGATATCGTCGTGCGCTATGGTGGTGAAGAGTTTTTAGTGCTGCTGACACATGTCAGTGAAGAGTATGCCAGCCAACTGGCCGAGCGTGTAAGACAACGGGTATTAGGACTTGATATTCCACATGTTTTTAACCACAAAGTGTCTACGACTGTCACATTAAGTGCGGGAATATCCCCACTGCAAGCCTACGATTTAGCCTCTTCACTTAAAGCCGCGGATGAAGCACTTTACCGCGCTAAGAAAGATGGTCGCAACAAAGTCGAATTTGCGGGCAAAGAATTCTCAAATGCTGAGCCCTCACCCTGATAAAATAACTGAGCTTCATGCTCAGTTATTTTTTACCGCCAATCGCAGAGATTAATACTGAGATTTTATCTTTCACTCTGATGTAATTATTAAGCTGTGACATAACATGGACAGAAAATAAATTATTGGATTATCTGTTGGCAGTTAACACTTATTTAAGAGAATCATACTAATCTTACATCTCAGATAATTCGCTCTCTAATGATAGAGAATCTATTAATCCCATTTCAATACCACTCTCTCCCTCAGAAAAATCATTCTTCTACCGCCAAATCAGATCTTGAATGAAATTCATGTTCAGGGAACAATAATGATAATCAATATCCTTTGAATGTTAGGTCGTTGCCTGCTATGGACTGATAAATTTATGATTAGTGATGCCATACACTACTTTCATCAAACAAAGGATAGCGAGAATGGGCTATCTTTCATGAGCACGGACTCACTCGGCGCAAACGTCTTTTTTTGAAGAACGACAGCCGGTGATAAACGATACCCGTTAATAACACATTACTTGAAGAAGAGACGCGCATTACCATCATCGACCCACTTGATACACCTGCGCTGATTGGTTCTTGGCAGCGTTGCCAAAAACTAATGCAAGCCCATCAATGGCGTGTGCCACACCGCGCTGTGGGCGCGACATTTCAGTCAATATGTCAGCGTAAAAATGACTTATTAGTATTAGGTCAAGCCGCATTGGAAGACGCCTATGAGTACATGGAGTCGCGCCATTGTGTGTTACTGATTCTTGATGAGAGTGGCTGCACGCTGTGGCAATGTGGCCATCCGCAGACTATCCATCAACTTCAGGCGCTCGGTATTGATTGTGGCAGTTATTGGACTGAAGGTTTCATTGGCACCAATGCGCCTGCGCTAGCCATCGCCGAAGGGTATCCGGTTCAAGTCAGTGGCCAACAACATTTTAAGCAAGCGCTGCACCCGTGGCGTTTCTGCGCCACACCCGTGTATGACAATAGTGGCCGCCAACGCGCAGTGATTGTTTTAGGTAGCTTGCTGGCTGATCATGCTGCGAGTGATTTACCACTGACGTTGGCGATCGCCCGTGAAATAGGTAACTATCTCCACGCCGATACCCTACTGGCTGAAACTAACCGCCATCTAAATGAATTAAATGCCCTGCTTGATGGAGTTGAAGATGGCGTGATGGCGTGGGATCAACGCGGCTGTCTGCTCTACCTTAACCGCCGCGCGGCCGCTATTTTGCAGCTCGATGAAACCAGCAGCCTTGGTAAACCGGTCACTGATCTGTTAACACTACCCGCTTTGCTGAGTCAGGCTATTTTGCACCGAACGCCCCTTAGCCATGTGGAAGTAACTTTCGAAAATCAACAGCATTTTATTCCGGCACTCTTAACGCTCAAACCCATTCCTGATGGGGATCGTTGCGGTTATATTGCCTTGCTGCATCCTCAAGAATTGTTGCGGCGAATGGTTTCCAGCCAATTAGGCCGAGCTAGCTATACGTTTGACGATATGCCCATCGCATCGCTAGAAATGCGCCGCTTAGTGCGTTATGGCAAGCAAGCGGCCAAGGGCCATCACCCGATATTGCTACACGGGGAAGAAGGCGTCGGCAAACAACAATTAGGCCAAGCCATTCATAATGCTGGCAACCAAGCCGATGGGCCTTATATCGTATTGAATTGCCAAGCATTACCACAAAATTTGATGGCTCGAGAGTTTTTAGGCTGCGATGCCAGTGAAGGTGAATCGGGGCAACCGAGTAAGTTCGAACTCGCGAATGGCGGCACGTTGTATCTGGAACAAGTCGAATATTTGTCACCCGAGATGCAATCTGCGCTACTGCAAATTATTAAAACCGGTATGGTTATGCGAATAAACTCCAATCGCGTCATACCGGTCAATGTCCGAATCATCACCGCCACCGGTGCCGACCTCCCTTTGCTCGTGAAGCAAGGGCGTTTTCGTCGCCAATTGTTCTACACCCTGCAAGCCTTCGAGCTGCACATCCCTCCCCTACGCCAACGTCAACAAGATATCCCACTGCTGGCCCAACACACGCTGGCAAGCCTTGGTCAACATTTCCACTGCCATTATCAACTCGACGACAGTGTTATCCGCCAACTATGCCAATATCCGTGGCCAGGCAATGATCAGGAACTAAAAAGTGTGGTAGAACGAGCGGCCATGGCCTGTCATAACAATCGCATTAACCTTAATGATTTACCCGAACACTTATTGGGGGAAAAACTCGTATTAGAACCAGATATGCCAGAACCTCAACCCGTATTATCACTGCAAGAATTAGAAAGGCAGGCCATTATTCGTGCAGCATTAGTTTGCCAAGGCCAACTTAATGAAATGGCCACCTTATTGGGTATTGGCCGTACAACATTATGGCGAAAGATAAAACAACACAAAATGGATATTCAACAATTTAAAGGCAATGACTCATTGACTCTTTAGTCTAACGCGTTCCTTTTACACATTATTATCTTTCCACCCCAAATTAAGGGAGTGGAGTCAATAATTCTCCCCCAGTAAGAATAGCGAGCTTAATATATCAATACATTTTTTAATTTTAAATGCTTGCTGAAAGGAAATCTTTGAGATATAAAAAAGCGAAACAAATAAAATAACAAACTAAATCAGTAACGATAAGCGAATTAATTACCACATAAAGATATCATATTTAGTTCCAATTAATACCAATTATAAATAACACCCTATTCAACAGGATATATAACCTATGAATTTAAAATATAAAATAATTGGATTCAATATTAAAGAATTTGGCATTAATATACATGACATGAAAAAAGAGTTACCATTCGATCAGTTATCTTGGGATGATAACGACATAAAGATAGCGCAATTAAAGGTTTTAATAAGTCAGAACCCTAACGACAACGATTTAATTTTACAAGAGGCGCAACACTATCTTAACCAAGATATTATCCCTGAAAATATTAAAAATCTGATCTCGATGCTTCCTGCTCATGTTAAACAAACTTTTCATGCTTTTAAGCCATTTAGGAAAAGAAGCATGAGTCAGTTCATTGCTGAGAATATTAATAATCAATGGATTATCAGCAATATTGAAATCCCCCTATCAATAGGATTCACTCAACAAGCTGACCACCCATTAGATTTACGACAATTGGCACGAAGATTCCCCTCAATGGATCGAGCTATCAGTGATTCACCTATATTGAAAAACCTAATTAAGCACTTTGTCGAAATATTGTGTGAATGTGAACAACAAAGGAACCTAACAAAAATAGGCGTCACTTGTCATCAGATGTCCTTGCTGATAGATAATACCAGCCATTCAGTTTCTAATTCCCCAGAGGGGTTACATCAGGATGGCAGTGACTATATTGTTTCAGCATTGGTGATTGATAAGCACAATATTGAAGGTGGGACAAGTCAACTTTACTGTACTGAAAAAGAAGATTTTATTAAATCTCATACCTTAGAACCCGGTGAAGGGTTATTTCATGTTGATAGAAACTCAACTATTTGGCACAAAGTCACACCCATAACATTAAAAGATCCCTTAATCGGAACGGGTTATCGGAACATACTTGGTTTTGATTTCAACTATATTTCTTGATGATAACCTTAAGCGAAATAAATTTAATGGATATTAAAAGCTCGCAAAAGAAGAAAGGTATTATATTATCATTTCTATTTTTCATCCATGGGATGGCATACGCCAGCATAGTACCTTGGTTTCCAGAAATAAAATCGGATTTTGAACTGAGTAATTACATGGTGGGAATCATGGTATCTGCAATACCGGCAGGATCAATAACATTTGGATTACTCTCCAAAAGATTTATTGATCTCATAGGGTTGTATTGGGCGACAAATATCACCTTCTTACTGCTCATTACGTGTATTTCAATAGTCCCGTTCTCATCGTCATGGCATGGTATAACACTCGCCCTCTTCCTATTTGGTATATTTGACTCATGGGGAGATACCTGTATCAATGTACAAGCTATCCGTGTGCAAAAATCATGTGGCAGAAGCTTAATTAATCGATTTCATGGCATTGGCAGTATAGGCACAATCTTCGGAGGAGGAATCGCCGTATCTGCTATTAGCATTGGCCTGTCTATAAAACAGTTTAGCCTTACCGTATTCTGCGGAAATTTATTTTTGCTGATGCTATTCATTGTCATTTTTAGAGATAAAAACACACAGAAAAAAATATTCACCCGTGAGAAAAACAAACCAAGTCAGCATTACTCAGAAAATCAACTTTATTTGATCGCATTAATTTTACTTATTTTCACATGTGGCATAGAGGAAACAGCCAGTATTTGGGGAGCCATATATATGACGGACTATTATGATGTGTCACCGGCACTTTCTGGCTTACCCTATTTAAGCTGTCAAATATTCATGGTTGTTGGGCGGATTTTTGGTGACCATTTCACTAATAAATTTGGGCGCATCACCACGCTAAGATGCGGAGCGATGACTGCAGCAGTGGGCGTATTTGTTATCATGAGTATTCACTCACCAATGTTGACAGTGTTAGGTTTTGCATTAATCGGTCTCGGCATATCTGTTGTATTTCCATTAACGATATCATTTATTGGCCAGCTCCCTAATATAAATGCCACAAATGGAATCACCTTCGCCACATGGACATCAAGAATTGGCTTACTACTCACCCCACCATTACTCGGTATGTTGGCCGATATGACATCATTGAGAATCGCCTTTATCACGATATTTATTGGCTGCTTATTTATTTTGTTACTCATTAATATCCTATCCAAAAAGTTAATTAGCTAGAGCGTTAATCTCAGGAGATAAAATGAAGAAGATGAAATGGGCTGTTATATCAGGAGATGGTCTCCCAACCAGTGGACTGCTCACCATTTTTAGAAATGTGGTAGAAATTGCCATGAAAAAAAATACCATTGTAAATGAGATACCTGCCGATCTTGGATTTTCTTGGCGGCCGGACAAGAAATACTTTTTTCCCGCTGGCAGCCAAAAATCACACTATCCCACCTGGATGAAAGTCAGCACCATCCAGCGGCCATCAGCCTGTAGTGATATTTATGCAGACAAACTTTTAAATATTCGACATCAAGTTGCACACTATGACTCATTAACCAGTACTGAAGTGAATGAAATAGAAGCAGAGATAGCGTCAATTGCTGATGAGTATGAAACATATTTCATTAATTGGTTTGAGCAAAATGCGATTGATTGGGTTTTTTGCTTAAATCTAACCTTATCTGATGCAACACCAGTCACGCTCGCCCTTCACCGTGCTGCAAAAAAGTATTGGGGGACTAAGGAGAGCGGAGGCGTCATTTTTTGGGATCATGACCTTTTTGGCAGTTATGCCATTTATGAAAATGAAGATAGGTTATATCCTCAATTACCGAATTCCTTAACCCCGATACCACAGGATAGTCCCTATACTCAATGGATAGTGGCTTCCGAAGCGCTGGCTGATGAATGCAAAGACTACCCAACAAAAATTAAGCCGCTTGTTATCCCCAATATTTTGCCTGAAATTGAGCATCCTGATTTCAGAGAGAGACATGCTGCATTCTTAAGCCAGCATCATATACCAACAGGCTCAACGGTTATTCTTGTTCCTGTTAGAGTATTCAGAGTCAAAGGCATCGAAATATCAATTAGTGTATTTAATGAATTATTAAATATTTATAGCGAGAAATCATTATGCAAACCGAAATTATTGATATTTGGTAATATGAATGAAGATCCTGAATATGCATCTGAATTGATGGAACAAGTAGAGTTTCTTAAGCTACATGATGACCTTATTTTTTTAGATGAAGTTCCGCTGCAAACTTATCAGGACGAAGAGAATAAATGGCATTTAGATGAGATTGATTTACTCATTATTTGTCATGCTTTATCAGGTGCCGTTTTATTTACCCCCAATGTAGACAATGTCGAAAGTGTCGGTTTAGGCCCAGCCCTTGCCGCTATTGCCGGCGTTCCTTGCGCCGTGACATCCTATTCTGCCTTTACTGAGTTTTATGGTCATGAATACCATCATATAAAAGTGCTACAAGATCACCCGCGGGACGCAGCACAACAATTATTTGAGTCGATGTATTGCCATGCTATGGGTGACGAAAATCTCAAAACATTATTAGCTAATAATAAACTATTGGTGCAAAAAAGATTCCCTCAAACCCCTTGGGAGAAATTTATCAGCCGATTGCAATAATACTTAGACACTTAATTAAAAAACAATACTCCATTAACAATAATGAGTTTTGCTATTAAAGGATATAAAATGAATATTACTGTTGCTAATACACAATATCGTCAAGGCCATATCCCCACTGATATTAATATTCTTATTCTAGGTGCTGGAATGTCTGGTTTAGAACTTGCCAAAAATTTAAGCCAACGAGACGCTAAGGACGTTGTTGTGATTGACGTGGGGCCTGCTGATGACTGCTGCCATATCAATGCAGGAGAGCAATTTCAGAATGCTGATAAATTTTGGAAAAATGAAGAATACGATCGCTATGCTTATCGGCCATGGCATTCGTTAAGTGAACCTCATTTTTCAAAGGGAAGCTGCCTACGGCGAAGAGTCGGCGGCCGATCACTCTATTGGCATGGGGTCATTCTCCCAATAGAGGCTGCTGCTCTCAAGTTCTGGCCTTCACAGATAGTGAGTGACCTTACCGAAACTTGGCAAGGTGGCCCTCCACTTTATTCGCAGGTGCAATCTGAAATATTAGCTTGGGCCGGAAAGTATCATGACACAAATACCGTATTCAAATTTGCTGGCTTTGAATTTAAAATTACGCCTCAGGCAACCCGCAATGTTGATTCGCTTGGCCGTTGGGAAGCCTATTCACCCTTATCCTTTTGGCAAGCAGCAGAACACACTAAATATCTTCCCCCCATCATTTCTGGCTATGAAGCTGTGTCATTGATAACCCAAAATGGTCACTGCACTGGCGCGAAATTAAGAAACGTAACATCAAATGAAATACACCATGTGTTTGCCAATAAATGCATTCTCGCATTAGGCACAATTGAAAATACACGGTTAGCCGCTCAGGAACTTTATAATACGGGGCATTTGATAGAGAAAAAAATGACGGGTCTTGTGGACCACATCGTTCAAGGTTTTAATGTGACACTTGAGTTCCAAAAAGTCCCTGTCATGCTCAAAGCATTACTGGAAAATCATCCAGATTCCATCTTCTATAGCCCTAGCCGCTCAGGTGAACGATTCAATTTATTCTTTACTCTTAGCCAATCAAGATTCGGCGTTGAATTAGAAGTGTGGACAATGGGTGAACAGGTTCCTTCGGAGAAAAGCTATATCAAGGTAGAAGAATATGATGATGTTGCCCCATTACTCATCTCGTGCACTTTGAGTCATGAAGACAATGAGTTAATCCACAGAGAGCAAGATGAACTTAATTTATTTTGGGATAAATTATGCCAACAAATAAAAATCCCCTTCTCACCTTTAGCCTTTGATGGCGGATTCAGTGTCCATGCCCGAACCATGGGTGATGTCTATTATGAGTTTCATTCCCCCTCAAGAACCGTTAATTATTTTGTCCCTGCAACATGGATAAGCCCATTAGGGACAGAAAACCATGAAAGTAGCACGCTACCTTTAGGAGAAATTCTGGATGCACAACACAAATTCAATGACCTCAATAATCTTTATGCTGTTGGTCCCAGTGCATTCCCGCGTCCCGGTGCGGCGAACCCGTCGTTAACCACACTCGCACTTTCACGTCGACTCGCTGCAATTTTAAGTTAATGCAATAATAAATAAGGATATTCATTATGTGCAAATCTATCTACATTCTTGGTACTGCTTTATCCCATGATGGTTCAACCTGTTTAATGAAAGACGGTGAGATTATTGTCGCCATTGAAAAAGAAAGATTATCCAGAATTAAACATGACGGTTTTAATGATAATGACACTATCCAATACTGTTTAGATGCGGCAGGTATTGGGTACCAAGATCTCTCACTGATCGTCGAACAGAACTCGTTTAATCCATTATTCAGCGAACAATTAACACAGCGAAAAAATAGAATCTTACCCCCTCTGGTCCCTGTTGTGAGTATTTCACATCATTTGGCTCATGCTTACAGTGCAGTGGGAACATCACCTTTTGATAATATGGGCGTCGTGGTTATCGATGGGCATGGTGGTAGCTTGGATAGCTGCAATGACCTTGTTGATAATATCGACGGTGCAAACAAGATTAATATTCATCAGCGCTACCGTTACTGGGAAACCTGTAGCTACTATGTTTACCAAAATGGCAGCATGAAGCCTATATTCAAAGACTTCTCCCGCTGGGTAAATAGGAAGAATAGGCGAAACTTTCCCGTATCGACGTGGGAAATAGAGAATTCTCTGGGTGAGTTTTATGAAGGTATCGCGCTGTATATTTTTGGTGAACTCGATTGCGCGGGTAAATTGATGGGGCTGGCGCCTTATGGGCGGCCTGATGTGATTGATTGGGATCCGTTCTATTTCGATGCCGGTAAAGTGGTGCTACGCAATGAATGGTGGGCAAATATTGATCCACTGCTTAACACCCATCCGGGGCACTTTAGAGATAACTTCCAATATTATTCCGATATCGCTTACTGGGCGCAATCCAAACTTGAGGAGGCATTGTCGTATCTGTTTAATTATTATTATCAGCTTCATCCAATGAAAAACTTTGCCTATGCCGGCGGCGTTGCCTTAAATGCCACAGCAAATGAGAAGCTGATTCACGGATGCGAGTTTGAAAATCTCTATATTCAACCTGCGGCAGGGGACAATGGTCTTTCTATTGGTTGTTGTTATTACGGCTGGTTAGAGGTACTGAAGAAAGAGCGCGTCAAGCATTCAGGCTCAACGTATTTTGGTCAACATTATGATGACGCCCAGATAGCCCAAGAACTTGAGCAATACACCGAGAGCATTGAGTACAGCTATTATGATGATATTGAAACCCTCGCGGCAAAATCCATTGCAGCAGGCAATGTTATTGGCTGGTTTCAGGGAGGTGCAGAGTTTGGGCCTCGAGCCTTAGGTAACAGAAGCATTTTGGCTGACCCACGTCATCCCGCCATGAGAGATCATATTAATGCCGATGTGAAGTATCGAGAGGATTTTCGGCCTTTTGCCCCTGCTGTTTTACACGAAAAAGTGCGTGACTATTTCGAGATAGATCATGACAGCGACTACATGCTCTTTATTGCACAGGTCAAAGAACAATATCGTGCAGACTTACCCGCCATTGTCCATGTTGATGGAAGTGCGCGTGTGCAAACCGTTAAAAAAGAAATGAATGCTAAATTCCATCGCTTGTTAACATCCTTTTATGAACAGACGCAGATGCCAATTCTGCTTAATACCTCATTGAATATCAAAGGAATGCCGATCGTTGAAACACCTAGCGATGCCATCAAGCTATTTTTAAGCTGTGGATTAGATCTGTTGTTTATCAATCACTATAGGATAACCAAAAAAGCGCCGCTCAATCACGTTGAGAGAGTATCGATATAAGTCATGCCGCAATTAATTGTATTACGAGAAATCATATTGCTAGAAATCATCGCGTTATAAATAACATTATTCTCAACATCAGGAGGTTATATGCCAAGGAACAGGCCATCAAATGACGACACCAACACACTGAAAGTGGGCGTTATTCATCTAGCCACTGAAGGTATTCAACTCTTTGTCGGTGGGGTGGGGTCTTTTATTCGAGGGCAGGTTGAAGCCTTGCCTGAGGTTATTGAGCTATTGGCTGCTCACCACATTATTTTGCAGCCTCATTTTATTGAGATTGCCTGTAGCCGATATCATTGTTCTTTTAATGAAGAGCGTCGTGCCCATTATATTCGCCACATTCAAGCGATGGGTGGATCTTTCTCTACCGTTCCCAATATGACAATAGGAAACGGCGCGAATTGTTCTTGGCCCTATGGTGATGCATTTCTGGGTAATTTGCAGAACTGGCAAGTATCCTCTGCCGCTGGCGCGGCAAAAATCATCGATATCTGCGCAAATTACGATATTACGTTGGCTTTTTGTCATGAGTTGCCCTTCTCATTGACGCCGTTAATTGCACGTCTGCAAGCCGCCATCGAAGGGGTGAATTTAAAAGTTATTTTTGTTTCTCATGGCACGGCATTTAACCATGAAATGCCATTGCCCAACCCTGAGCGCTTAATGGCGGAATCCTTACCCGTCCACTGGGCCAAAATTGACACGAATATTAAACTCGGTTTTATCAGCCAATTTATGGCGACTCACTTAGTGGCTGAATATGGTGCTGACCCACAGGGTTTTGTTCCGGTACTGGCGGGAATAGATATTGACGATCCTTGGTTTCGGCTGCGCAGTGATCAGGTGATAAGCCATACGCTGTTAAAATATGGCATACCGCTAGACCGCCCTTTAGCCATCACACTTGGAAGGGGAGTACAGTACAAACGTCATGATTTATTACTCAAAGCGAGCTGCTTGCTGAATAATGATATCCATCCGGTGATTGTCAGTGACCCTGTTTTACCCGAATTAATACACTTAGCACAATCAACACAATTAGCACTGTCAACACAATTAGCCAGCCAGCTCGCGAGCCCACCCACCATAATTAACTCATTCGATCGAGAACTCATGGCGTGCTTGATTCAATGGCACAACACACGTGTTTGTGTTCTATCTGCCGAAAATGAGCCTAATGGCTTAATCCCAATGGAAGCACGTTGGTTAGCCAGGAAACAGGGAGCTTTGCTAGTGGTTGCTGACTCAGGTGGGTTAAGTGAGCAAGTGACTCCGGATATTGATGGATTCCGGCATATCGCGGGAGATGCAGAAAATCTTGCCTGTGTGATACAGCAGATTTGCACATTATCTGACGTAGAAATAAGCCATATTCGCCAAGCGGGCGCGGCATTAATCAAAGCGCGCTATCAGTGGAAAAATCAAATCATGGCATCTTTGGCAAGTTTGATCCCTGAAATCGCAACCCTTCACTAATGCAGGGCTGCGTTTCACACTGCTTATTGCAGCGGTTATTTTTACTGGAGCGCCAATATACCGAGTGCAGTATCCAATGACGCATTTTGCCCATTATGGCTGGCCTCAAGGCACCCCATTGCTCCGACTAACATGGGAATGTCCAGCATTTCGGCCAAAATAGCGCTGTGGGACATAATATGCCCTTTGCTTAAACAGATGCCTTTTACCTGCTGGTAGGTTAGCCCAACCATCTGAGAGGGCAGCAACTCGTCGGCTAGTAATATGATGTCGCTATTCACGGGGAGTGATACCGGCGGTAGCCCGGTCAAATGCCCCAATGTACGATTTAGAATGTCGCGAATATCCAGCTCGCGGACGCGCAAGTAGTCATCATCTAATGCCAGATAATCGGCCACCATGTTCATCAGTTCGTCTTGCAAAGCAGATTCAGCACAGACGAATTGATGCGCAATCCGAGCCTCCATTGCCCGATGTAGCTCGTCATCGTTAATCAACATCTCGTGAGCACTGAAGATAGCCGCAGCTTCAGTCCCGATCTGTTGATCAGCCTGTTGCATCAATTGCTGCAAGTCTTCCGTTGTTTGCACCAATGCCTGACGGAGACGTTGTTGCTCATGGGTCACTTGCTCAGGGCTAATGGTTCGAGGCAAAAAAACCGGCTTCGCGAGTAACCATTGGAATATTGGTGCACTAAGGGTACGCCGTGGCACCATCACCCCCGTAAATCCACTGTCACTGGCCGTGGTCACCGACTCACCGAAGTGTTGCTGAGCCAATTGCATAAAGGCATCCAGCGCCTCGCCCGCTTGCTGACCACTGGCAATCAAACGAATGGTATCACCCTTGCGTACTTGCAAAATCGCCAACTGATTCAAGCTACGCGGATTCACACATTGGCCGTTCTTTTCCAGCAATAAATCCGCCGCGAACGGGGCTAGCACCTCCACCAATTTCGCCGCTGGCCGCACATGTAAACCGTTGGGATTACGTACGATCCAACTGACACTTTGGGCGTCAGGCGGTGACTTAATGACTGCGCTACTGATAGGTTCTACAACACTCTCCCCTAACTGGGCTGCTTTAGCCGCCAATGCCCCCATCGCCTCAGCCTTGACGTCAGCCAGTGAAGCGCCTGATGAAGCCGCGACGACGGCAGCCAAGGTGCCTTCAACCAGAGGCGCGGCACAGAGTTGCACATGATGCGCGATACTCGGGTCCAACAGGTCCAATGCGGTTTCTGCACTGAGTAATGCACTGCCTAAATCCATCAACACCAGCACGCCTGATGGCGTATAAACTGACTCAATGGCTTCCATCACTTTAATGGCATCCGTGCCAATCGGATGATCTAGGTCGTCTACACCAGCGGCCACCGCTAATTGGCAACCTCCTTGTGTCATTTGCTGCGCCAATTCAGCGACTCCCTGAGCCAGCAGCGCGCTATGAGAAACTACCACCAGATTGACCATCTTTCCTCCTGATAAAAATTCGGTTGGACCACATTAGTGGCTGGCAACCTGCCATAGCGCCTGCATCATCAGCATGGCTGAAGTCGCCCCTGGATCCTGATGACCAATACTGCGTTCGCCAAGATAGCTGGCGCGTCCCTTACGCGCTTGCATGGTGATCGTACTCGCCAAGGCTTGCTGGGCACGCTCAACTGTTTGCTGCAAAGCCGCCACCAGCGGTACACCCTGCTGGTTTGCTTGCTCCAATTGCGCGACCACCGCCCACCAAACATCACACATGGTTTTATCGCCCGGTTCAGCTTTACCACGCATCACAACCCCGTCAACGCCATCTTTGAACATCTGACAGACGGCGGGGAGATCCAAACTCTGCTTGGCATTGGTGCTTTGTGCCGCGCGAATAAAGAAGGTGCCGAACAACGGACCACTGGCCCCGCCAACACTAGAAAGCAGGGTCATACCGGTATTTTTCAGAATGAAACCGATGTCTTTATCGGCAAAAGTGGGCAATTTCTCGACCACTTTATTAAAGCCACGATTCATATTCAGACCGTGGTCGCCGTCACCGATGTCGGTATCCAACTGCGTCAGAAAATCGCGTTGTTCGCTAAAAACCTCAGCACAAAGCTGTAACCAACTGACAATTTGTTGTTTGGTGAGTCCCATGATTTTCTCCAGGCACAGGGTTGTGTTACCAATGCGTTTTATCTGTACGTTTTATCTATACGATTCATAAATAAAAAAACAGGCCGACTTATTCTCTCTAACCTTGGTTATCAATGGCTAAAAGCGGGGGTATTCACCGGTGCATCCCACAGTGACAACAATTCATCGTCAACTTTGAGCATCGTGATCGATATCCCCTGCATATCCAGCGACGTGCAATAGCTGCCAATCAGTTTGCGTTCAATGGTCAAACCAAAATCGGCACAACAGGCTGATAAGCGATGCCAAACACCGTACAACTCTGATAGCGGGGTGGACCCTAAGTTATTCACCAGAACAATGACCCGATCGCCTTTCGCCAATGGCTGCTTGACTTGGCGTGTTTCACACCAATCACCGGCTTGTCTATCCCAGTGACGTAATGTGCGCTGATAGCTCCCGTGCTCAATCAGGGTGTGGAACATGGCATCAACCGTGTCGTTTAACGAGGTGAATGGTCGCCGCTCAATCCCCGGTTCACCATGAATCCCGACACCAAATTCCATCTCATTTTCAGCCAGCGTGAATGACGGTTTTCCTGCTGCGGGAACTGTGCAAGCCCCTAGCGCGATCCCAATAGAATGCCCCTGATTATTGATTTTCTCACCGAGGGTGGCACATTCATCCAGCGAATCACCACGGGCCGCCGCTGCACCGAGTAATTTCTCGATAATGACCGTATTCGCCACCCCACGCCGCCCTGCGGTGTAGAGGCTATCTTTAACCGCCACGTCGTCGTCAATGACCAACGTCGCGACGGCTGTCCCTTCGGCATGCAGCAGTTCTGCGGCAGTTTCAAAGTTAAGAATATCGCCGGTGTAGTTCTTAATCAGCATGAGTACCCCCTCTCCGCCATCAATGGCTTGGCCGCACTCGAACATCTGATCAGGTGTCGGCGAGGTGAAAATCTCGCCGGGGCAAGCACCGTCTAACATCCCTTCGCCGATAAAGCCACAATGCATCGGCTCATGACCGCTGCCGCCACCGGACATCAAAGCGACTTTGCCTTTAACGGGGGCATCTGCCCGAGTAATAAAAAGCGGTTCCTGATGTAATTTCAGCTCAGGATGGGCTTCAACCAGCCCCTGAATTTGTTCCTGTAACACACTCTCTACGCTATTAATTAATTTTTTCATTTAATGCTCCGCGAAGGGGAATGGCTGGAGAACAGAGTTGCCGATGAGGGAGGCCATCGGCAAACTCAGTCAGTTTTCTTGTCGATCAATCCGTTGCTAATCAGTTAAGGAATGCCTGGCCCAATTGGTCAGCCACGAGGATCGCGGCATAAACGCTGTCAGGTGTGACGGCAAACGGCATGTTGTGGATCGTTTCACCCTCGGCACAACTGGCCTGCGCGACGGCGCGAATTTTACGTTCGATATCCTGTGTAACGCCCATTTCAGCCAAAGTAATAGGCAGACCCAGTTGTTGGCAGAATGAGAGCACGGTTTCAATCTCTTCCATGCTGCTGTTTTGCAACACTAATTGTGTCAATGTGCCGAAGGCCACTTTCTCACCGTGGTACAGATGGTGGCACTCTTCGAGTACGGTGAAACCGTTGTGGATGGCATGGGCTGCGGCCAAACCACTACTTTCAAAACCAATCCCACTCAGGTAAGTATTGGCTTCAATGATACGTTCGACGGCTTCAGTGACCACGCCAGCCTCGACCGCCAATTTAGCTTTATAGCCTTCCGCTAGCAGTGTTTCGTAACATAAGCGCGCTAGCGTGACCGCCGCCAATGTGGATGCGCCCCCTGCCATGCTGATAGCTTTGGCATCAAAACAGGCTTGCGCTTCAAAATAAGTGGATAGCGCATCCCCCATCCCGGCAATCAGCAAACGTACTGGCGCTTTAGCAATAATGGCGGAATCCATCAGGACGATATCCGGGTTTTTCGGGTAAATCAGATATTCGGCAAACTCGCCCTGTTCGGTATAAATCACTGACAGTGCACTGGTCGGGGCATCGGTAGATGCAATGGTCGGCACCACAATGACCGGGATATGCTGATAGTGAGCAATCGCTTTAGCCGTATCGAGGGTTTTCCCACCGCCGATACCAATCACCCCATTACAGTGATGTTTTTTTAGCTCGGTCGTCAGGCGTTCAATTTCTTGGCGAGAGCATTCACCGTTAAAGCGGCTAAAGTGATTTTCTAACTCACTCCCATGCAGGCTAGTGCTTACCGTATCGGCCGTCAACTTCATGACAAAATCATCGGCGATAATAAAATAGTTATTAGCCAATAACTTAGCAAACTCACCAATAGACTGTAGCGCATTGGCGCCTTGAATATATTTAGACGGAGATTGAATGACTTTCAGCATATCTTGCTCCTGTAGCGTAAGTGGTAAGGCAATAATGATTCATTTTTTGGGTTAAATGATAAATCTGCCCTTACTATAAGCGCAAAAAACAAGCTGAAAACCATACGTAAAAACGTTCCATTATGGAACGTTATGAGAGAAATGATGTTTCAAATTGGAACATAGATACCGCGAAGTCACGGCAAGAAGAGAAGTCGCGCACACAATTCAAATGGGGCTGATGGGATAATTGCTGACAAGAAAGCGGCCATAAAAACGGTGTTTCAAAGGCCACCACAAAAAAGGAGATAGCTGACAAAGTGCCGATTGCGGTGAGGACAAGCCGATCGTAAAAACGCCGTAAAATCATCCCTGATGGCTGGAGCCGCACCATCCTTGGCGCGGACGCTTTACTCTTCTGCCTGTCCTCACCGTTCTAGGTCGAGTCATCGGTGTTTGTCAGCAGTGTGAAAGCTGCCCTGATCAGGGGGCAGCTTTTTGGTTTTGACTCGCGGCTAATGACTATTCAGTGGCCGGTTCGTCATGCTTTTTTTCTTTCGGCTCAGGGTTCATCGCGCTGTAAATGACAGGCAGAACCAGTAAGGTCAGCACGGTGGCGAAGCCCAGACCGAACATGATGACCACCGCCATACTTTGGAAGAAAGCATCGCTCAGCAGCGGTGCTAACCCCAACACGGTGGTGAATGCCGTTAACATGATCGGCCGCAAACGCGCGGTAGAGGCATCGATAATCGCCTCGCGCAGCGGTTTTTCTTTGCGCTGTAGGCCAATCTCTTCCACCAGCACGATACCGTTACGGATCAGCATCCCACTTAGACTGAGCAGCCCCAACAAGGCCATAAAGCCAAACGGAATGCCGGTCAGTAAGAAGCCAAATGTCACACCGATTAATGCCAGAGGAACAGTCAACCAAATCGCCAGCGCGTTACGTACTGAGCTGAACATCAAGACCGTCACCACAAACATAATCAGGAACGCGATAGGCAAACTGATGAAAATGCCGCGCTGCGCTTCTCGGGTACTTTCGAAGTCACCGCCCCAATCAAGCTCATAGCCTCGTGGCAGTTGAATGGCTTCGATCCCCGGTTTGATGCGCTGTAATAGCTCGGAAGATGTTTCGCCGCCTTGTTGCGTCGGATCCGTCTGTACTGTCAGTGTGCGCTTACGATCTAAACGCATAATCAGCGGATCTTCCCACTCGGTTTCAAAGCTGGTGACCACGTTGTCGATCGGGATAAAGGCTTGCCGCGCCTGGCTCCACACCATCACATCATTGAGCCGTTCTGCATTGAGCCGCTCTGCATCGGGTGTACGCAGGACAATCGGCATCAGGCGAGTGCCATCACGGTATAGCCCCACCGGTAAGCCGCCAAAACTCATGCGTAATGTGCCATCAACCTCGCGTTTATCGACACCGAGTTCACGGCCCAGATAGTCGGAGAATTGCGGCCGGATCATCTTGCTACGATCCTGCCAGTCATGCCTTGCCCCATCAGCCATCGGATCAGCAATGACAACCTTCTCCGCTTGTGCTGCGAGGGTTCGCAAGACATCAGGATCGGGCCCAATGAAACGCGCTTCGATAGAACTGTTGTTGGATGGCCCAAACATGATGCGTTTGATCTGCGCGTCTACCTGCGGGTATTCATCATGCATGTAGGACTCGATTTCATTCACCAAGCCCGGTATTTGGTCTAGCTGCTCGGTACGAACCATTATCTGCGCGTAGTTCGGATAGTGCCGCTGGGCGTTATAGGTCAGCATAAAACGCATCGCACCCTGACCAATGGTCGCCATGGTGTCTTCTACGCCTTTTTGCTGCTTGATATATTGCTCAACTTTATTGGCGATCCCTTCCGTATAGCCGATATCAGTACCATTCGGTAGCCAAATATCCACGAAGAAAATTGGCGTGTTCGACGGTGGGAAGAAACTTTGTCGAACGTTGCCAAAACCAATCACCGAAGCCACCAAGAGCGCTGCCAGCAACACTAAGGTGACACTGCGGTGTTGCAGTAATTTATTCAGCACCACACGGTAGTAGCGGAATAACCAGCCATCGTAAGGTTGCTTGGCGGGTTTGTCGGCGTCTTGCTTCGCGGGTTTCTGGCCTTGGAATGCCCATTTGGAGAATACTGGCGTCAAGGTCAGCGCCGTAATCCAGCTCAACATCAAGGAAATCAACAGTACTTGGAACAACGACTTACAATATTCGCCCGTCGCATCATTGGATAGACCAATGGGCGCGAAGGCAAGAATGGCGATGATCGTCGCGCCTAGCAGCGGCATCATGGAACGCTTCACGACATTGCCGATCGCCGTCGAGAGGCTTTCCCCTCGTTGGCGCCCCACCACGACCCCTTCCACCACCACGATGGCGTTATCCACTAACATACTGAGCGCGATAATCAGCGCCCCAAGCGACACGCGCTGTAGCTCGATGTTGAGTAGCCACATAATCAGCAGGGTGCCGAGTACGTTAAGCGCCAGCGAGATGGCAATCACCACGCCGCTGCGTACCCCCATGAAGATCAGCAGGGTGACGATAACAATCAACAACGCCAACAGGAAGTTGAGGATGAAGCCGTTTACCGCCCCTTCCACTTCATGAGATTGGTCATAGAACACATTGATATGCATGCCTGACGGGCGCTCACCTTCGAGCTGTGCCAATCGGGCTTTGATAGCATTACCGACATTGACCACGTTGACGTTCGGGGCAAATGAGATCCCAAGCGCCAGTGCAGGCTTGCCGTTAGCACGATAAATATTGGTTGGCGAATGGCCAAAGCCTTGTGTTACCGTCGCGATATCACGCAGATAGACACTTTTCGGGCTACCCGGCTGGCTCACTAATAGGTTGCCGAGCTCTTGTACACTTTGGAATTCACCGGTCGGGTGCAGTCGGATCGACTCACTCCCCACCAGCAGTTGGCCCGCATCGGACACGACGTTCTGGCGAGCCAGTAGATCGGAGAGCTGTTGAGGCGTAATACCGGCGGCGGTCATTTGGGCGCGCGAAATTTCTACCTGAACTTCTTCCGGTAAAATCCCCACGATACCCACTTTCCCGACCCCCGGCACAAGGACCAGTTCACGGCGAAGCTGTTCAGCAAAATTACGTAAATCCTGATTGCTGTAGCCATCGCCCGTCAGCGAGAAGAAGAAGCCGTAAACATCACCAAAGTCATCGTTGACCATGGGTGTTCCGGCCCCCGGCGGTAACCGAACACTGTTATCGCCGATCTTCCGACGTAATTCATCCCAGATTTGCGGTAATTCATTGGCACCGTATTGCGCACGGATGTTAATGGTGATTTGGGATAAGCCCGCGCTAGAAATAGAGGTCACATCATCCACATAAGACAGCTCTTGGATGGCATTTTCCAGTGGCAGTGTGACTTCTTCTTCGACTTGTTGCGCCGATGCACCATCATAGCGCGTGACGACCACTGCCGTTTTGATGGTAAAAGCGGGGTCTTCTAACCTGCCTATATTGAGATAGGCAATAATACCGCCAATACCTAGCAACAGAATCGTTAGCCAGATACGGGTATTATTACTGATAAAGTTATCGAGCAGCTTCATTAGAGACCTCGCTCACGTACCCAAGCCCGTACAACTTGATTTGGGCGAAGCTCACCCGTACCGGCTGCGACGATATGTTCGCCATCAGCCAGTCCTGAGGTCACTTGAATGCCGTTCTCGGTCAACTGACCCACTTGAACTTTGCGTTCTTCAACGTGCATCTGACCATCTTCATTTTTAATTACCCAGACTCGCGCATCATTTAACTGAGTGCTATCAGGGTTAAAGACCGCTTCGACAGGCACCACAATTGTCGGATGATCAGTCCCTGACAAGTTGCCGGAGTTGATTCTCACCCGGCCACTGATACCCGAAAGCAATGGCATATCCGCAGGGCGTTCCATCGTCAAGGTGACTTGGAAGGTTTGCGAGGCAGAGGTGGTTGAGGTGGTGTGTTCTTTGTATTCAGCCGTAAACTCACGCCCCGGTAAATGGTTGAGTATCACGGTTGGCTTATAGTTACGGTTGCTGATGTCCAGCGTGGTAAAGAGGCGTTCTGGCACACTGAACACCACATCTAAGGTATCCAGCGCACTCAATGTCGCCACCGCCTGACCGGGAGCCATCACCTGATGGTTACGCGCAGTCACATTGGCGATAATGCCATCAAAAGGTGCCGTGATGGTTGCATCACTCAGCTCTTTGCGCGCAATTTCTAGCGCGGCACGGGCGGATTCCATTTCAGCACGGCGGACATCGAGTTCGGCACGAGAAACCGCTCGTTGGCCTTGCAATGTATTGAAACGGTTGAATTGATCGCGGGCTAAGTTAAAGGTTGATTGGCGATCACGCACCCGTAAATTCAGATCAGTGTCATTCAATTGAGCGATCGTCTGGCCTTTTTTCACCCGCTCACCTTCACGTACCAACAGTTGTTGTAGCTGCCCACTACGTTTAAAGGAGAGTTGGGTTTCATCACCAGCTTGTAGCCGAGCAGGGAAATAACGCGTCCCATTTTGGCCACCATCTTCAACGGTAAATATTTTCACCGGGCGCACACTTTCGACAACTTCAGGGGGAGTTCTGTCGCAAGCCGCGAGCAGGAACGTTAATAGCAGAGTGACTACTGTGTTTATCTTCACTATAAGCTCTCGTTGAGTCAGATTTTAAATATTATTGCAGATTAGTTATCTCACACTTTTTATCTGTTTTCTGGGCCAGATTAAGGACCTACCTACATTCTTATTGCCAAATAAATGGGCGTGTGGGTAAAAAGGTCTCTCAGTGTGATTAATAATCCCCCGGTAAAATTCCCTGAAAGTAGATCAGCACAACTAGTACCAAAATGGGTAGCGTTATTTGTGTAAAAATTGAGATAAATTAACGAATAAATAGCCAATAGCGAAATAGCGTTCTTTTGCTACTCACTATCGGCTATTTTTTTAAGAGCAATGCCGTTAATCAAGCCTATTGATGCCCCAGTTCGGCCGGTAAAACTATCCTGCGGCTGCCAGGGCAAGGGCATTAATAATCGACGGCATCCCGAATAATCGGACAAGTCATACAGTGGCCGCCCCCGCGTCCACGACCCAACTCACTCCCGACAATCTCAATCACTTCCACCCCTTCTTTACGTAACTGGGTGTTCGTTTTGGTATTACGGTCATAAGCCAGTACCACACCCGGTGAGAGAGCAACCATGTTATTACCGCTGTCCCACTGCTGACGTTCGGTGTCGTAATCATTGCCTTCCGTCTCAACCACACGCAGTTTCTTCAGGTTCAATGCGCCCGCGACCGCTTCAACAAAGGTGCCTTTATCGCGGCTTAATTTAATGCCGGTCGGGCCATTGTCTGGGCGCAGTGAGAAGGTTTGAATCTGGTTCACAATCGCTGGATACAGCGTCACGACATCACGATCGCAGAAAGTGAAGACGGTATCTAAGTGCATCGCGGCACGCAGTTTCGGCATCGCCGCAATCATGACGCGCTCGACCTGCCCTGCGCTATTTTTAAACAGTGATTGCGCTAACTGGGTGATAGCTTGGTGAGAGGTACGCTCACTCATGCCGATTAACACGGTTTTATTGCCGATTGGCATCACATCACCGCCTTCCAGCGTGGCGGTGCCGTGGTGCTGTGTTGGGTCCCCCCACCATACTTTGACATTCGCATCGCCAAAATCAGGGTGGAATTTATAGATGGCCGTGGTCAGGATGGTTTCTTCATGGCGAGCAGGCCAATACAGTGGGTTCAGGGTCACGCCACCGTAGATCCAGCAAGTGGTATCACGGGTATAGAGTGTATTGGGCAGTGGCGGCAACAAGTATTCAGTGATGCCAACCGCTTCGCGGATGAGTTTCAGCTCTTCTTTGTCGCATTTGCCGTCTTTATGCAGTTCAGTGGTTGAGAGGCCACCGATCAGTACTTCCGCTAAGAGACGCGGCTCCAAACTTTCCAGATAGCTACGGGTTTCTTGCAAGATACCCAGTGACACTTCATTGGGAACAATTTGCTGATCCAAAATCCACTTTTTCGCCGCCGGTATTGCCACCGTCTCCGCCAGCAGATTATGCATTTCAACCACATCCACGCCGCGTTCACGCATTTTAGTCATGAAATCGAAGTGGTCGCGCTTCGCTCTTTCGACCCACAGCACATCATCAAATAATAATTCATCACAATTGCTAGGGGTCAGGCGGTTATGGGCGCGGCCAGGGGCGCAAACCATCACTTTATGTAATTGCCCCACTTCAGAGTGAACACCAAACTTGGTTTTGGCGTGAGCTTTCTTCGCTTTATCTGACATAAGAACTCCAATAAATTATATGGTGATAATTCCAGTGGCAATGCTATAAATCGCAGCAACTGCAGCCACAATCAGAACGATAAACAGGATTCTTTCGTAGTTATTAAAGGCTTTTTGATGCTGTTCACGTTTGGCAATCAGATACAAAATGGTGCCTGGGCCGTAAATAATGGCCGACAGCAACAAGTACTTCATGCCACCTGCGTAAATCATGAGTGCAGAGTAGAAAGTCGCGATCAGGGCGAAAATTAAATCTTTTCTGTGACCACGTTTATCTGTTTCATAACTCTCACCGGTCCATGCCAGTTTTAACCCATAAGCGCCCACTAACAGATAGGGGATCAAGGTGAGTGAGCTGGTTAATTCCAATGCCAGTTGGAAAGCATAATCGGTAAACAATGTCAGAATTAAGAACACTTGGATAAAGATATTGGTCAGCCAAACGGCAGCGGAAGGGACCGCATTGCTATTTTCCGTCCCAAACACTTTAGGCATGCTTTTACTCTTAGCGGCAGAGAACAAGACTTCTGCGGCTAACAGTGACCATGATAAGTAAGCGCCTAATACCGAGATAATCAGACCAATACTGATGAAGATAGCCCCCCAACGGCCGACTATCGCTTCAAGCACACCGGCCATTGATGGTTGACGCAATGCCGCTAAATCAGGACGCAACAACACACCGTAAGACAACATGGTGATCAGCACTAACAAGCACAGCACACCGATGAAGCCCAGAACAGTGGCAATACCGACATGGCTACGCTCTTTGGCGTAACGCGAATAAACACTCGCCCCTTCAATCCCTAAGAAGACAAAGACGGTGACCAGCATGGTGCTACGGACTTGAGAGAATAAAGATTCAGGCTCGACAACCGGTGCCATCACCGCAGCAGCATGACCGACATAGCCGTAATCATTCAGGTGGGATAAATCAACGCTCTTAACCACATCGGGTGTGCCCCAGAAGTTCAGCGCAAACACATCACCTTTAAAGGCAAAGATCAGAACAATGACAAAAATGAAGATAGGAATTATTTTTGCGAAGGTGGCAATGGTATTAATAGCGGCTGCTTCTTTTACACCTCGCAATATCAGAATATGGAATCCCCATAAAATCACGGAGGCCACTAATACCGCAGGGATCGTGTTACCGTCACCGAATATAGGGAAGAATGCCCCTAATGTTGATTTGATAAGGACAAAGTAAGAGACGTTACCAATACAGGTCCCCGCCCAAAAACCTAATGCCGAGGCAAAACCAAGATAATCTCCGAAGCCTTCCTTTGCGTAAATGAAAACACCGGAATCAAGGTTAGGTTTACGCTGCGCTAATGTTTGGAAAACAAACGCGAGCATTAACATACCGCCCCCAGCGATACACCAGGCAATGAGTGCGCCAAACCCACCTGTTGCTCGCCCAAAGGTTGCCGGTAATGAAAATATACCTGCCCCGATCATTGACCCGACCACTAATGAGGTTAGGGCCGGTAAAGATAATTTATTCGCTGATGAATTGGCCATGATGTTCTCAGTGACGTTGGATAAATTACGTTAAGTGTAAATCCTGTTTACCCTACAAACAGATTCGCCCAGTCCCACTTATCGATATAAATACATATTTATCATAGCTACCTTTAAGACTATTTGCGTAGTGGCGGAAAAATAGACCAAAGTAGATAAAATGTAAATTATTACAAAAAATTACCCTATACGTTAGCCGTGCTTATTAGTGATCAAACTCACCACTTTATCTACTCACTAAACCGCTGATGGGCCTAATTCTCTACATTATGGCGACTCTTATTACCTATCTGTCTGTTTTTCTTAGAGGTAACATTTTAAGACAATTCTTGTCTATTTATTTATCTAATACATCAAGGTGATGAGATGATCTCTGTGTTCTTGCCCTCGATAAATCCTTGGGCTAACCTTAAAAATTAGGAGGAAAAACCAATAATTATCTTATTCTTTAAAAACAATTATTTATAGCGTCGTGATTTTAAAGTGGAGAATAAGCTGAAATTAATCAAAATTCTTTATTCGCTCACACTTTTCGTCAAGTTTAGCCTTTCTTGTTGAGCATCATTCTCAAGTGATGTCGTGCCGATATACCCTATTTTGATTTTTATAAAACAAGTTAACCTTCACTTCCTAAATCTATTCCACATCATTTTTTGTCTTTACGTTAATGAAATTGGCATTGGAGTAATGATTACTTCTAATTTTCAGCATTTAATAGTGGCAATAGTGAGTGGTCTTAATGTCAAAATTCGTATTACACATACGCGCCATAAAAAAACGGCCCCGATTAGGGGCCGTTGTTTCGTCCGTTCTCTTCACTATCAATATCCGTACTACTCTTTTAAGTGCTTATTCAAAAGTGGTCGGCGCCCAGCCACTGAATAGCCAGCTAAAATTGCGACGAAGATCATAAATAGATGACCTTCAGATGAATCCAACAAGAATGAGTTAAAGAAATTGCAGGCCATATAGCTGGTCAGCACTGCCAGTAATACATTTCGTAACTGCGGTGTTTGTTGCCAAATAACACGGTAACAACAGACAATCCATGCCAAGAAGATCAACAACCCCACCACACCCGAATGAACGGTTTCGATCAGATACTCATTGTGTGGGTTATTAATAGAATAATTAATGGCTGGATTTCCATAATAAAAACCGCCCGCTCCATGGCCTAAAATAGGGGCTTCCTTAATCAGTCGGCTTGCCTCAATAGCAAAAGCAGAACGCTGCCCCATGGAAGAGCTACAGGCTTCATAAGTATCGTTTGATGGTGCAGCGATACACACCTTGATTTCATTGACACCCAGCATCATACGGTCAGTGGCCTTATTCGGAATAACGATTAAAGCCGCGAACGCCAATATCCCTAACACCACTAAAACGATCCGTTTACGATTACTCAGTGAGAAGAATAACCATACGCCTAACCCCACGACCAGCGCCACATAACCGGTTCTCCCCAGAATCAGGAACAAGATACTGTAGCTGGCAGCCACGACCAATAGGCCATATCCCCAACGTTTCCAACCTTGGCTCTTGAATGCCAGTGCTAACCAGAGTAATGCGGCCAGTGCCATAAAGAAGTTTTGGGTGATTTGCAGCTTAAAGATGGTCGGGTTGGTGGGATCGATGCCACTCAACGGAATATGCAAAACGCCTACCATTAGCGTGCCAGCCAGTATCACCGCATTGGCAATTAAGAAACCGGTACAAAATAGTTTGATCAACCGCGGCTGATTCACAAAGAACAGTGCCAGTGGCAGGATATAGAGAAGTTTCTTATATTTCCCAACCATATCAGGGCCATAGCTGTTGTCATGGAATAACAGTGATAATGCCAGCAATGCAAACATCGCCGCAGGGAGATAAACCAGTGGGCTAGTTAGGAATGACTTGATATCAAGGGTTTTTCTGTTGATAACCAAACAGATAATAATCAACACCAATGAAATGTTCATCAGTTGGTTGTTCGTTGCGATGCCAACACCTAGCAGGACGGCTGCGACACTGCTCAGCTTTTCACTGCGGCGATTGACCGGCGCTTCCGGTATTAACGTTGTCATAATGCTCTCAACTCAGGCTGGTTGGGGAAAACAAAGTGATGGATGGGTTAGTGATCTTTGGCGACTCGCCAAGCATCAACTGCCTCTATCACCTTATTAACCGGAATAGCGTTCAAATAACGGTCCGTCGTGTCGGTGTCTATCTCGTTGGGATGCGGCAATGTACGGAAATGCCCAGCCCATAATAGTGTGTGTGGCGCCTGCCATGGATGCCATTGGTTAAGGTTGCTGGGGCCAAATAGCACCACTGCGGGAGTTTGTAGAGCTGCGGCCATGTGCATTGCGACTGAATCGACACCAATAAATAGCTTCGCGTTGTCGATCAAAACCGCCAGTTCAGGTAGTGCCAACAGGCCAGATAGATTAATGACTTTTTCAGGCTGCGCGCATCCGGCAATGATTTCAGCAATATAGTCTAGTTCAGCCTGATCTTTGCCGCCGGTCAGTAGCACGGTTTCGCCTTGCTCCGTGAGATGGTTTATCAGTTGACTAAATGATTCGCTAGCCCAAGTTTTGAATTTCCAGCGGGCAGAAGGTTGAATCAAGATGTAATCGCTAATGTGACGTTGCTGGCATAACTGTTTTACCCGCTCAATATCCTGTGGACCATAGGACATGGTGACATCGGTGATGATATCCGTCAGTTGTAATGGCGCGAGGATGTCGAGATTGTTGAGTACCGTGTGCCGCTCAGCGGCATGGGGGATGTCGACGAGGGTGGAGTGGCAATAGCGCCATAGCCAAGTGTCTCGTTTCGGGTAATGAAAACCGATACTGAAGCCCGGTTTTAATAGGCGGCAATAAGCCGCTGCTCGCCATTGATCGGATAAATTGAGGATCAGGTCGTAATGGTGGGCTTTTAATGCGTTAAACAGGGCTTTTTCGCCGCTGATTTGTGCTTTTAAGCCTGCATGTTTGAGGCCACGATCCACAATGAACGCATGATTGACAGTGGTGTTCTCGCGCAGCATTTCCTGCGTTCCGCCATAGAGCAGTACATCAATTTTTGCCTGCGGGTAATTGGCTTTTAACGTGCTCAGCAGTGGCGTGGTTAAGAGAACATCGCCAAAATGGCGTAATTTAATGACCAAAATGCGTTTAATATTGCCTTTCTCCCGCAAAGCCGCTGGCAAGATATTGTGCTCTTGAACAGGTGTAGGAGCGGGTTGCCCAGTAGGTGATTGAGTCATATTTGATGTATTCATCATCGGATGCGCCATCATCGGCAACGAAAGGGGGCAATAATGCTATATCAAGGATTTGTTAGATAGCAAACGTTTTAGCATTCACTTATCACCATGGGTGATAGCTATCTTTGTAAGATCGAGTTTAACCCGCGGTGAGGACAAACAGATCGTAAAGACGCCGTAAATACTTCCCTGTAGGCTCGAGCCGCGCCATCCCTGGCGCGGACGCTTTACTCTTCTGTCTGCCCTCTCCGCTCTGAATCGCGTTAACTGTCGACATAACCCAGTACGTGACGGTGATGAGCACTGCCCCGAAGCTCAAGCTGGCCAGTAAGATAGCCAATTTTAGAGACCGGGTGCCTTCCACAACGACGTCGTCAACCCACTATCCACCAGCGAAAGCTGATCAGTGTACACCGCTTGCCAGTTGGTTTTAGCGGCTTGGTAGAGGGCTTTATGTTCGAGATTTGGGGTGTATTCGCGCTCCCAGCGGACCAGTTTTTCACCGGTGGTATCCAATGCGTCGTAGAGACCGACCCCTACACCTGCGGCGATGGCACAACCTAGAGCGGTGGCTTCTTTCACGACGGGGACACGGACGGGAATACCGGTGACATCGGCCAGAATCTGGCTCCACAGTTTGCCTTTTGAACCGCCACCGGCAAAGACCACCGAGTCAATTTTAACCCCAGAAAACGCGGCAATTTGTGCCAAATTACAGGCGGAGACTATTGCGGCATTTTCTTCCAATGCACGGAACAAGGTTGCTTTGTTGCATTTCTCTGGGTCGAGGGAGAGGTTGATAAAGGAAGGTGCGGCGTGATACCAAGATTTAAAGCGCATCACATCGGAGAAGATAGGCATGACGCCATAAGCCCCTGCCGGTACGCGAGCCGCCATGTCTTCCAGTAAGCTATAAGTATCAATACCCAGCCGCTGTGCTAACAGTTTTTCTTCCGCGCAAAATGCATCGCGGAACCAACGCATGGTCAGGCCGGTGAAGAAGCTAATGGATTCCGCTTGCACCATCCCGGGAATGACATGGGGGTTAATCCGCGTGTTCATATTGGGATCGATAATCGGTTGCGGCAAATTGACCACTTGCTGCCAGAAAGTGCCGCCCAAGACCGCCGTCTGCCCCGGTTGCACCACCCCTAGCCCTAAGCAGCCAAGCTGTACATCGCCACCGCCCATGACAACCGGTGTCCCCACCAGCAAACCACACTCCTCGGCGGCTTGCGCAGTGACGTGGCCGAGCAGCGTGCCTGTCTCTTTCACCGGCGATAAGATGTCGGCGCGTAACCCTGCCATATCCAGCAAACTGGGTTGCCAATCGCGGGTGACTAAATCCAGCATGCCAGTGGTGCCTGCATTAGAAGGATCGACCGCTAACTCGCCACTGAGCATATTGGCTAGCCAGTCACTTATCATGGTCAGTGTGCCCGCCTGACGATAAATATCGGGGCGGTTATGTGCCAACCACAGCAGACGCGGCATCGCGCTCAACGCCAGCGTTTGGCCGGAGCACTGATAAACCTCAAATTCAAAACCGTTATCATGCAGCTCTTTTAACTCGCTGACTTCATGACTGGCACGGGCGTCCACATTGGCACAAGCCCAAATAGGTTTGCCGCTGCGGTCATAAAGCACGATACCTTCGCGCATGGAGCAAGCCGCAACGGCACGGATCGCGCTGGCGGGTAATCCCGCTTGGTGCAGTGCCTGACGGATACACTGGCACGTCAGTTTCCAGTTGGTGGTTAAATCAAACTCCATCGACCCCGGTACATCAGGCACAGGCAAATGCAGCCATTCAGCCTGTCCGGCGGCAATTTGATTACCGTTAAGATCAAATATCACCGCCCGAACACTGCCGGTGCCCGCATCCAGCGCCATGAGATACTCACTCGATGGCGTGGTCGTAGAGAATTGACTCATTTGCGCGATCCCCTGTTTTATATAAATTTATGAATAAAACTGTCCTCTACTGCCATAAAAAACCGTGTGAAAATGGCTGAAAAGCCTGTGGCGTGTTTGCCGTTATTATTGCCATGGTCGCCGATAAATAACGTGCGGCGATATCTCAAACGGCACATTCATCGCCCATTAAATCAATTTGATGATCGCCCGAGCCGTCAGCTCATCCGTCACAAGGGCATTGACATATTTCCCTTTCAGCGCTGCAACAATAGCGTCAGATTTCTCGACTCCACCGGCGACACCAATGACTGTCGGGATGTTGGCTAAGTCAGCCAATGAAATACCGATCAATTCTTGATGTATCTGCATCTCTGCCGCTAACGCACCATCGGCTTGCATAAAGTAGCCGAGGATATCGCCAACTGCGCCTTTACGGCTGAACATCAGTTGTTCACCTTCACTGATATAACCAGAGCGTAAAATGGTGGCTTCTCTTTGCTGATTCACTGAGCCAATCCCAACCACGGCGACATCTGCCGCACAGGCTGCCAGCATCACATCGCGGACACTGCTTTCTTGGCGGAAGGTATCCGCAACTTTGGCGCTGGATGCCCGTAATGGCGCGGGAATGATGCTAACCTGACAGGCTGCATCTAACTGACCAATACCGGTCATGTAAGAGCCAACGCCACCTGAAAGTGTCACCAGTCGAACCTGCTGTGAGGCAATAAAACCACTCAAGTGCTGCAAGGCGCACATGGTGGTTTCGCCAAAGCCGACCGCCAGTAGTTGTTGGGGTTGTATCAGTGCCATCAATAAATGCGCAGCACCAATTCCCAACCGGCTACTGATGCTGAGATCAGCCAAAGAAGGCAAGATGCGGATATGTTTAAGGCCAAAATGCTGTTGTAGTTGGTTTTCCAACTCCAAACACCCTTCGTAGCGTGAATTGATTTGGACGCGGATAACGCCTGATTGACGGCCTTTCTCCAGCAATCTGGACACCTTCAATCGGGTCAGCCCCAGCAGTTCGCCTATATCCCCTTGTGTTAAGCCATCGTGATAATAAAACCACGCAATGCGAGCGAGCAGTTCCTCTTCACTCATGCTATTACCCGGATATTTGTATTCATCGTTGGACGACATGGGTTTTTCTTTTACGGCCACTAGTGCTTTCTCTTTCATCATTGCTCTTTGCTATTTCGACTCAGATAACGACGTCATGAATGTTAAATCTAGATTGATAACTACGCTAACAGCTTAGCCAACACATTTGAACATATTTTAATTTAAATTTTTTTATTCACGAAAATGTGATCTTGATTACGCCATAAAAGGGAATATGCGGCTATCTTTTTTGAACACTTTTAATTTTAAATTATTTTTGTTCACCCGGGAGCTGCTAATGCCGCACACTATCATCCCACCGCCACCGCTGCTCCAAGTACGGGGTATCAGTAAGCAGTTTTCCGGCGTTGTGGTATTGAAAAGTATCGATTTTATCCTGCAACCGGGTCAGGTACATGCCCTGCTCGGAGGGAATGGCGCGGGCAAGTCAACGTTGATGAAAATCATCGCGGGCGTGCTTCCACCTGATAGCGGCACGTTAGAAATCAATGGTGAGCCTTGCCTCAATCTCACGCCAGCCAAAGCACATCAATTAGGCATTTATCTGGTTCCACAAGAACCGATGCTGTTCGCCAATCTATCGGTGCAGGAAAATATTCTGTTCCGTTTACCTAAGCACCAAGCAGATAAAAAGAAAATGGTGCAGTTACTGGATGATTTAGGCTGTCATTTAGATCTTTCGGTCAGCGCCGGTTCGCTGGATGTGGCCGACCAACAGTTAGTTGAGATCATGCGCGGCTTGATGCGTGACTCGCGGATTTTAATTCTGGATGAACCGACTGCTTCGCTAACACCAGCGGAAACTCACCGGCTATTTAGCCAAATCAGAACGTTATTACAACAAGGCGTCGGCGTCGTTTTTATCTCTCACAAACTGCCTGAAATTCGCCAACTGGCCGATTGGGTCAGCGTGATGCGCGATGGCGGCATTGCGCTGAGCGGGGCAACGGCTGATTTCTCAACCGATACGATTATTCAGGCCATTACACCGCAGGCCAAAAATAGCGAGTTGTCCGATACCCAAAAACTTTGGCTGGAATTACCGGGTAATCGGCGTTCTCAAGCCCGCGCGCAATCGGACCTGCCGGTTATCCAAGTCACCGACCTCAGTGGCGAAGGCTTTGCCAACCTCTCTTTTGAGGTGCACGCCGGCGAAATTCTCGGGCTAGCAGGGGTGGTGGGTGCCGGTAGAACTGAGCTGGCTGAAACGCTGTATGGCTTGCGCCCCGCCAGCGGCGGCAGTGTCAGGCTGGAAGATGTTGATATCACCACCATGAAAACTATCGATCGCTTAACGGCAGGGTTGGTTTATCTGCCAGAAGACCGGCAAGCCTCTGGCCTCTATTTGGATGCCCCGCTGAGCTGGAATGTCTGCTCGCTCACCCAAAGCGGCCAGGGAATATGGACGCATCCGGCGCAGGAAGCCGCCATTTTGGAGCGTTATCGCCGTGCGCTAAACATTAAATTCAACCATCTGGAACAACCTGTGCGCACGTTATCGGGCGGTAACCAGCAAAAACTGCTGATTGCCAAATGCCTAGAAGCTAACCCCTTGCTATTGATTATTGATGAGCCGACTCGTGGGGTGGATGTCGCCGCCCGCAGTGATATTTATCAGTTAATCCGCAGCATTGCCGAACAACATGTGGCGATCATTTTTATCTCTTCCGATCTAGAGGAAGTGGTGCAAATGGTGGATCGCGTCTTGGTGATGCATCAGGGGGAAATCAGCGGTGCGCTAGAGGGGCCCGCAATGAATGTCGACACCATTATGCATCTGGCCTTTGGTGAACATGGTTCTGCCGATGAAGAAAACGCTGTCGATGAAAATGAGGGTGCATCATGTTGAAATTTATCCAAAATAACCGTGAAGCCACCGCGCTACTGGCCATCCTTGCCTTATTCGCGTTACTCGGTGTGATTGATAGTAATTACTTCAGCATGCAAACCTTCACCATGATTTTCAGTAGTGCGCAAATCCTGATCTTGTTGGCGATCGGGGCCACCATGGTGATGCTCACTCGCAATATCGATGTGTCCGTTGGCTCCATCACTGGCCTGTGTGCGGTAACGGTCGGTATGGCACTTAACGCCGGTTTTGGGTTGGCACTCTCTTGCCTGTTTGCTCTGCTGGTCGGTATGGGGGCGGGCTTCTTTAACGGGATTCTGGTCACTTGGCTGCGCATTCCCGCCATCGTCGCCACATTGGGGACGCTGGGGCTCTATCGCGGCCTGATGCTGCTACTCACCGGTGGTAAATGGATTGAAGGGCTGCCAGCGGATCTCAAAAGTTTATCCACGCCGATCCTGTTTTCGATCTCCCCCATTGGCTGGCTCATTATGTTACTGATCCTTGCGATGGCTTGGCTGCTGGGTAAAACAGCCTTTGGCCGCAGCTTCTATGCCACTGGCGACAACTTACAAGGCGCACGCCAACTGGGGATCCGCACCGACAGTATCCGCATTCTTGCGTTCTCCATGAATGGCGTCATGGCGGCATTGGCAGGGATCGTTTTCGCCTCACAAATTGGCTTTATCCCCAATCAAACCGGTAACGGGCTGGAAATGAAAGCCATCGCGGCCTGCGTACTGGGTGGGATCAGCTTGCTCGGCGGTACCGGTAGCATCATCGGGGCCATTCTCGGGGCTTATCTATTAACCCAAATTGATAGCGTGCTCGTACTACTGCGCCTGCCCGCTTGGTGGAATGACTTTATCGCCGGTTTGGTGTTGCTCGGTGTGCTGGTCTTCGATGGCCGCTTGCGCTGCGCGGTGGAGCGCAATATTCGGCAACAAAAATACGCTCGTTTTAATGCTCGGCCAGCCGTGAAGGAAAAGGATAAAGAAAAAGATAAAAAAAAGGCCAATACCGCACCCAATAGATTTCACGATACCGGGCGGCGGCAAACGAGCTCATCCCGATGAGCTGCATCAATAGATGATTCGGGTGCTCAGAGCAGCCAACACACCTGCAGTTTGAAAGATGATGGGTATCACTAAAAAAGAGGTGGCACGATGAATACATACCGCCGTTACGGATGGGAATTGGCGCTAGCAGCCTTGCTGGTACTGGAGATCCTGCTGTTTGGCTTATCGAATTCGCGCATGTTGGATATCAATGTGCTGCTGTTCAGTACCAGTGATTTTATCTGTATCGGGATCGTGGCCCTACCACTGACCATGGTGATTGTCAGTGGCGGTATCGACATCTCATTTGGTTCGACCATTGGCCTGTGCTCCATTTTCCTTGGCGTGATATTCCAAGCAGGCGTACCGATGAGCATCGCCATCCCGCTGACCCTCATGGTCGGGGCGTTGTGCGGCTTAATTAATGCTGGCTTGATTCTCTATACCGGCGTGAATCCGTTGGTGATCACCCTCGGCACCATGTATCTGTTCGGCGGTAGCGCCCTGCTGTTATCCGGTATGTCCGGTGCAACTGGCTACGAAGGTATTGGCGGTTTCCCGACTGCATTTACAGATTTTGCTAACCAAACGCTGTTCGGCCTGCCCGTCCCGCTGGTCATTTTTATGGTCTGCGTGTTGCTGTTCTGGTTGCTGATGCACCGTACCCACAGCGGTCGCAATGTTTTCTTGATTGGGCAAAACAGTCGAGTCGCCCGTTACAGCGCCCTGCCCGTTGCACGCACTTTGTGCATTCTCTATGCCCTGACCGGCTTGGCCTCAGCTATTGCCGCAGTGCTTTTGGTGTCGTACTTCGGCTCTGCCCGCTCTGATTTAGGCGCATCTTTCCTGATGCCAGCCATCACTGCGGTGGTGCTAGGCGGGGCCAATATTTATGGCGGTTCCGGCTCCATCCTCGGGACAGCACTGGCGATATTACTGGTGGGCTACTTGCAGCAAGGTCTGCAAATGATCGGCACCCCTAACCAAATATCCAGCGCATTGTCTGGCGCATTACTGATTTTAGTGGTGGTCGGGCGCTCTATCAGCCTGCACCGACATCTGATTCAAGAATGGCTACAACGTCGTCGTAGCCGAAGCACCCTAAGTTAACACCGATTTTTGAACGCGTTTTTTGCTCACGAAATGCCAACACCTCTACCCCTAACAAAGACAGTGATTCGGAGATAGCAATGAAAACACAAAGATTAAAAAAGCTGGCACTGGTTTGTGCCCTCGGATTTGCCTGTATCACCACCGCGCAAGCGGCAGAACGCATCGCATTTATCCCGAAACTGGTCGGGGTGGGTTTCTTCACCAGTGGCGGTAAAGGTGCCGTCGATGCCGGTAAAGAGTTGGGTGTGGACGTCACTTATGATGGCCCAACAGAGCCCAGTGTTTCCGGCCAAGTTCAGTTGATCAATAACTTCGTTAATCAGGGCTACAACGCCATTGTCGTTTCTGCTGTTTCGCCTGATGGCTTATGCCCGGCGTTAAAACGCGCCATGCAACGAGGGGTCAAAATCTTAACGTGGGACTCTGATACCAAACCTGAGTGCCGTTCCGTTTATATCAACCAAGGCACCCCGAATCAATTGGGTTCAATGCTGGTCGATATGGCAGCGAATCAGGTGAAAAAGGACAAAGCTAAAGTGGCGTTCTTCTATTCCAGCCCAACGGTGACCGACCAGAACCAATGGGTTAATGAAGCGAAGAAAAAAATCCAGCAAGAGCACCCCGGCTGGGAAGTGGTAACCACCCAATTTGGCTATAACGATGCGACTAAATCCCTGCAAACCGCCGAGGGCATCTTAAAAGCCTACAGCGATTTGGACGCGATTATCGCCCCTGATGCCAATGCCTTGCCTGCTGCCGCGCAAGCCGCAGAGAACCTGAAGCGCGATAACGTCGCTATCGTCGGTTTCAGTACCCCGAACGTGATGCGCCCTTATGTTGAGCGCGGCACAGTGAAAGAGTTTGGTCTGTGGGATGTGGTTAACCAAGGCAAAATCTCGGTTTATGTCGCCAATGAAATGCTGAAAAAAGGCGAACTGAATGTCGGCGATAAGCTGGATATCCCGAACATTGGCGTGGTTGAAGTGGTCCCGAACAGCGTTCAGGGCTATGAGTATGAAGCGAAGGGCAACGGCATTGTCTTGCTGCCACAACGCGTCGTTTTCACTAAAGAAAACATCGATAAATACGATTTCTGATCTCGCGGCCCGTCTCAGTGGCGGGCCAATACCCATAGTATTGGAGTGATTACAGATGGCTGATTTAGACGATATCAAAGACGGTAAAGATTTCGGTATTGGCGTACCGCAACAGAATCCTGCTTTTACGCTGAAAGGGTCTGGTTCACTGGATTGGGGGATGCAATCTCGTTTGGCGCGGATTTTTAATCCGAAAACCAATCGCACGGTGATGCTGGCATTTGACCATGGCTATTTTCAGGGGCCAACCACCGGTTTAGAGCGTATTGATATCAATATTGCCCCGCTCTTTGACTATGCCGATGTGCTGATGTGTACCCGTGGCATTTTGCGCAGTATCGTGCCCGCCGCCGCTAATCGCCCAGTGGTGCTGCGTGCGTCTGGTGCTAACTCGATTTTGACTGATTTATCCAACGAGGCAGTCGCCGTAGCCATGGAGGATGCTTTACGGCTTAATTCCTGTGCCGTCGCCGCACAGGTGTATATCGGTACTGAGCATGAGCACCAATCGATTAAGAACATCATTCAATTGGTTGACCAAGGGATGCGCTATGGCATGCCAACCATGGCGGTAACGGGTGTCGGCAAAGATATGGCCCGTGATCAACGTTACTTCTCACTGGCAACGCGTATCGCCGCTGAGATGGGCGCGCAGATCATTAAGACCTATTATGTGGATAGTGGTTTTGAACGTATTGCCGCCGGTTGCCCAGTACCTATCGTGATTGCTGGGGGTAAAAAGCTGCCGGAACGTGATGCACTGGAAATGTGTTATCAAGCCATTGATCAGGGTGCATCTGGCGTGGATATGGGCCGTAATATCTTCCAGTCTGAGGCACCGATTGCCATGCTGAAAGCGGTTCATGCCGTGGTGCATAAGAATGAGAATGCAGAAACAGCGTACCAGTTGTTCCTACATGAAAAAGGTTGAGCAGTGACAAGGAGGAAAGTATGCACGTTACTCTCGTCGAAATTAATGTGAAAGATGACAAAGTTGAGCAATTCATTGAGGTTTTTCGCGCCAATCACCTCGGCTCTATCCGTGAGGCCGGTAATTTGCGTTTTGATGTTTTGAGGGATGAAACCTTGCCGACCCGCTTTTACATCTATGAGGCCTATACCGATGAAGAGGCGGTAGCGGCCCATAAAAAGACGCCCCACTACCTCGCGTGCGTTGAGCAACTGGAGGGGTTGATGACCGGACCACGCAAGAAAACCGTCTTTATCGGCTTGATGCCTTAGCCGATGCGGGCAGCCGATATGGTATCGCTGCCCGTTTCCCTTTTCTCCGCCATCCGCCATCCGCCATCCGCCACTGTGCTGATTGATTCGATCATTTTGCCCTTCTCCTATTCCCCATTATCAGATATCACCTATCAGTAAAATGCATGCTATGCAGTATCCTGTGCACTTAAAATAATGACAGGCAGCCTTTCTGGCCGTCTCGCGCTTCACCTGCTGTGACATACATCGTCAAATAGGAGTTTCTATGAATACCACTCATCGCTGGGTATTGGCCTTGGCCTGTTCCACCTCATTACTGGCCGGTGCAGCAAGCGCGAATAGCTTACTGGATTCAGTCAAAAGTGCCGCAGACCAGTACAGCAAATCAGGCGATAGCAACGCGTCAATATCGTCACTGACGGGTTTACTCAACGGGGGCGATAAAGGTTTGAGCGCCAGCACGATGACCAATGCGGCGGGTATCTTGCAATATTGCGTACAAAATAACGTGCTGTCGGCTAATGGCACCACGGCGGTTAAAGACCAATTGATGAGTAAATTGGGCATCACCAGCACCGAGAATGCCAAGAGCCAAGATTATCAGGAAGGTTTGGGTGGCTTATTGAAAACCGGCGAGGGTAAAAGTCTGAATCTCAATGATCTGGGCAGCGAGCAAATCACTGAAAAGATCAAAACCAAAGCCTGTGATTTGGTACTGAAACAAGGCCAGTCTTACTTGCTGAAATAATCATTTGGATTGAGTTGTCATTCTATTAGTCGGATGATAAAACTCGTTACTGCTGTGCCCCGTTACTGGCTCTCGTTATTATTGTTGAGCTTAGAGCGGGGTCCAATTTTCCTCAGTACTTCCTCCAACCTAATCCCTAAAAATCTCGCTATATGCACAAACTCCACAATATCTAAGCGCCTTTCACCGTTTTCTACTTTGGCGATAAATGACTGAGGACGGCCAAGAGCAGTGGCGAGGCTCGCCTGAGTGATCCCCTTAGCAATACGTTCGTCGCGTAATGTTTTGATAACCAATTGGTATTCTTCTGAATAAATGGAAGCCATCTGTCCAATTCCTATTCGAACGATGGAATTGAATATCTATCACCAGCCCAATTATCCCAAAATAGGATTTATATACTATAGATACCTTATTGATACCACTGCACTCATAATCTTGCTAGTTAATAGAAATTCCTCGATAGATAGCAAACGGGCAATGTGGATTAACTCCACAAAGTCTAGTCTTCTCTCCCCACTCTCTACTTTAGCTACAAATGACTGTGGGCGATTTAGTACCTTGGCGAGGTGTTGTTGGCTAATTCCCTGTTCAATACGGGTCTGTCGAAGAATTTTTATCACTTGCTGATATTCTTCGGAATAAATGGAAGCCATCTGGGTAACCTTAAATAAATATCCTAAAATCGAATATCAGGTATTTCCTTTTTTATCCCAAAATAGGATAATGACTTGAACACATCACACGGAGAACTAAACGTTATGGATAAGCAAGACTGGCATCCGGCAGATATAGTGGCGGGGTTGAAAAAACGTGGCACATCGATGGCCGCTGTTTCCAGAGAGGCTGGATTAGCGTCTTCAACACTGGCCAATGCACTGCTACGCCATTGGCCGAAGGGGGAAAGATTGATAGCAGAAGTATTAGAGTTACAACCTGCAGAGATCTGGCCTTCACGTTATCTAACACCTAAAAAATCTCGAAAGATAGTTCGCACGGAATGAGTTAAAAGAGATTAACTCCGCTTTCTATAATAAAAAAGAAAGCAGAGTTATTAGGTTTCAAGCGGATTTTGATACAGCTTGCTCTCTGGGTAATCGCGTTGTCCATTGGCCTAAACCAGAAAACATCGGCTCACTGGTTTTTCAGGTTACTGACAATATCACCTCTATTCAGACTGCTAATTTCATGATTCCACTTCAGAGTGCTAACATTTGGAAAGTAAAGCAACAGCATTAATCTGCTGCTTTAAAAAATTAGTTCTGTACTTTATTAACAAAATCTTGATATGGATTGACTCCATTCATCATTCCTTTGATTGCGATAAAAGAGGTCCCAAAATTTCTTACCACTGATTCTGTTGATGCATTTATCTCAGATTCAACAGAGAGTCTTTTCTTTAGACCTACTTTGAGTATTAATAATTGATGAGAAAGTTTTTCAATTAAATCAATCCAAGTATCAATACACTCCTCGCGAGTCATGCTATCAATAAAGCTTATTGCGTACTTCTTGGAAATTTTATGTTCTAAAATTGTTTCCATCAAATGAGAAATTGCATGAATTATCATGAAGGATGAACCTCTTTCATTTAGTAATGATAAGACCGTACTTTCATGAGAAGTTATAGATTTATCTTTCATTTTTTCTAAAAGATTTTCTTTATAAAGATTACATGCTTCTAGAAGAGTAAATACAAAAACAAGGTGTTGAGCTGTAATAGTATTTTGGAACGCTATGTTATACAGTTCAGAGTCATCCCAAATCTTAGTTTTTTTATGATAACTATCTTTGGGGTTTCCGTGCCATGATACTAATGCTTGTGCTGCTGTGTGCGCATCGATGCGTAATGATTTATCACCTTCGAGTTTATGTCCACGTAATCCACCATCATAAGTAGCAATTTTAATTTTTTTAAATGATTCTCGTAACCTTTTTTGAATAGGATCGTTGGCTTTAAAATCAGACGGAATAACGATGTTTTGACTGTTATTGAATCTAGTAATATCTTGTATTTTTTGTAGGTTTGAACATTTGATAAATCTAATTCCAATGAATATATTTTCTAAACCACTTTCTTCAAGTGTTCCTAGCGAACCTGTCGTTTGAGCACCATTAACTATTGATAGCCCTCTTATTTTCTTTATTTTTCCAGTAATCTCGTTACCATTTTTTTCGACTTCATAGTCATGAACTAATGCTGTTACCCCATTGTTAAAAACAAAAAAATCATTTTTTTGTTTTTTAGCAGACTTCTGAATTCCTGCATTAATTACTTTATCTTTATCTTTATTATTCGCCCCCATAAAACCACGTACGTTTGCACTAAAAAGTAAGTCTTTATGTTTTTTATAAAGAGTGGATAACCACTCACCAGTAATACTGGTCATAAATGCCTCCCAACCATCACCATTTCTTATGTATCCAAAAGTGTCATCAGGTAGGATGATCTCATCTTCAATTAATATGGCATTTTTAGATGATCTATAATACTCATCTAAAGTCTCTAAACCTACTTCTTTAATACTTAAGTCTATATCCTTTATCGACTTAAATTGTTCTCTTAATTGACTTCTTCCAGACTCAAGAAGAGGAAGCATCTGTTGCTTAACTTGTGTACTTTCAGGACAATTATGCAGATACCAAAAGTGAATCATGCTAATTTCATTTTTTTTAATAGCATCTCGAGCTTCGCCAATATGTGGGCGTATCCCTTCTGGTATATCTTTTAGTGGTGTTGAAAATAGTACTCCAATTGCATATGAAAGATCTGCACCTTTGTTCCCTTTAGCTGTAGGCTTGAAATTCTGAGCCTCATAAGCTTGTATGACAACTATAGATCTTTGCTCTTTGTTTATATAAAGAAGATCAATTTTACAATCATCCCCACCCGCAGTTACAGCAGGACCTATATCGTTTAACGGATCATCGATTCCATAAAATAGCTCTAGTGCAAATACTGCACATCGATTTTCTTTAAATCTCTCAAGATCTGTACGTTGATTTAATGCACTGATAAACGAGCTATCATCAAACTTTGTATAGGCCATATTGAATCCTTGATTGTATCGTTTTAATCACTTAACATTATCTTACACAATAAGTTATTTTTTAAAATATATAAATCAAAAAAATAGCGAACCGATCAAGAATTTCAATATAGTTTCATATATCAATTATTATATTGCTAATTTATTTGACACAATATTTAGTGCTTGCCATTCATCAATCAAACGGTCAGAACTGGAATAAAAACTCTCGCTGCAGATTCCCATATCGACCAAAGAGGTAAAAGGCAGCTCCAATATAACAGAACTGATTGTCTCCTCTTTTAAATCAGTAGAAAATACTTGATTTATAGTACCCATGATAATTTTAAGTTAACATATTTAATTACCATTAGCGGCTATATAGCCTATAGGCAATTTAAGAATATGACTCGTTGGTGTACTTCCTTCTGGCCGATGCCATTGATTCTGATACCACAGTAAGGCTGTTTTCTCTTGTGCCCCAGCCAAAGAAATACGGAAATCATCAATATCGGCCTCCATGCCTAAAGGTGCCTCCTTATACCCTAAGAGTAATTTTTCTATCTCATTGTCATTTAAAGGCGTTGCATGGATCTCGGTGACAGAATTTATTTGCTGGCCTTCTGGGTATAATTGTATTGCCCCTACGCAATCACTCCCTATTTGGGAGAGTAAATCAAAAGGTTGCTTTGTTGGTGTTTGAAAACGCGCTTGAATACGGCTGCGAATAGATTCACTGTCAGGCAGAAGGTTATCAAAAAAATTATAAACAACCTCCCCACGGAATTTCACCGTTTGTAGCGGTAACGACAGAGAAATCGCACGTGCTCCACTGCGTTCAAGCCAGCTATCATGATAGAAAAAAGAGATTTCACCACCAGCAGCCTTCTCCAAGGTACCAACTACGATGCCGTTTAATGCAAGGGTTAACTTTTCCATACATTACCACTCCTGATCCCAGGTTGTATTATCCTTAATATTGCTGTTCCTTGGCCTAACCTGTAGCTCTAAATCCAGTGCTGCCAATAACTTAAACAGCGTATCTAATCTGGTACCATCAGGATGGTTTTCAAACTCTGATACTGTTGATTGCTTCAAACCTACCGTCTCGGCTGTTTTTCGCTGAGTCAGCTTACTTTTTTTGCGTTCATTCCGTAGTCTATTTGCCAACATTGCAGCAGAGGTAATTTTCATAATATCCTCCCAAGCGGATATTTTTAGTATATCCCCTATAAGGGATAAATCAATTTTTATCCGCTGTAAGGGATAAAGCGTAAATATCCGCTATAAGGGATAAAATGGAGGCATTAATGGAACAACATGAGCAGGCAGCAGGTCTGGCGAAATTACATCGGTATATCGAGCGTTGGCAATTAGTCGCCGAGGGTGAGGCATTTCACACGCCATCAAGCTGGCTGCAACCGGTGCGGTATGGCGTTCAACCGGCGATGTTGAAAATTGCGATGACCCATGATGAGTGTCTCGGCGCACAGCTAATGCAGTGGTGGGCTGGCGAGGGTGCGGCCTGCGTTTTGGCGCTGGAGGAGGAAGCCATCCTCCTTGAGCGGATTTCTGGGCAAACATCGCTGTTAATCATGGTCCAAAGCGGGCAGGATGATGCCGCTAGCCGAATAATATGCCATGTTGCTGCCCGCCTGCATGGGCAAAACAAACCCCTTCGTCCCGAACTCCCTGAGCTATCAACTCAGTTCGACGCACTCGAGGCTGCTGCTAAAACACAAGGCGGTATTTATGCCAATGCGGCGTCTATCGCCACAAAACTACTCGCGGCCCCACAAGACCTCACTGTTCTTCATGGCGATATCCATCATGGAAATATTCTTGATGCCGGTATTCGGGGCTGGCTCGCCATCGATCCTAAAGGTTTGATCGGTGAGCGTGGTTTCGATTTTGCTAATCTCTTTTGCAACCCTGATTTCACTACCGCGACCTCACCGAATAGGCTGAGCAGGCAAATCGATATCGTGGCTGAAACGGCGGCCCTTGATAGGCATCGCCTTCTTTCGTGGGTGGTCGCGTGGTCAGGGCTCTCCGCGTCATGGCACCTTGAAAGTGATAGCAATCCAGCAACTGCGCTCGCGGTTGCCAGCATCGCACTGGATGAACTTCGCCAATATGATTTTTAGCGGCGAGGGCTTTTCAGCAAGCCCCCGCAGTTTTATGGCGTTAGCCCTCAAGCGATGTACCAGTTCAGGTTTTAAACGCGCTCGATAATCATCGCAATGCCCTGACCGCCACCAATACACAAGGTAGCTAGACCGGTGGTTTTATCTCGATTTTTCAATGCATGTACCAGCGTAACGAGGATACGTGCACCGCTGGCACCAATCGGATGACCCAGTGCAATCGCGCCCCCATTGACGTTAACCTTTGCCGGATCCAGCGCTAAATCACGCTGAACAGCCAGATATTGCGCGGCGAAGGCTTCGTTGGCTTCAATCAGGTCCAAATCTGCCATCGTCATACCGGCTCTGAGTAATGCTTTTTGTGTCGCCGGAATCGGCCCTAGCCCCATCACATCCGAACCTACCCCTGCTGATGCCCAGCTACGAATGCGGGCTAGTGGGACCAGACCTTGCTCACGAGCCACCTGTTCAGACATCAGCACGAGTGTGGCCGATGCATCATTAATACCCGAAGCATTACCTGCGGTGACCGTGCCGTCACGATCAAATGCCGGACGTAACTGCGCAAGGGATGCCAGAGTGGTATCAGCACGGGGGAATTCATCTTGCTCGAAAATCCTTGGCTCTTTTTTCACCATCAGCGTCAACGGCACAATTTCATCTTTGAAATAGCCCGCTTGGATTGCCGCTATAGCCTTACGCTGTGAATCGACGGCCACTTGGTCTTGTTCCTGACGGCTCAATTGGTAGCGACGGGCGATATTCTCTGCGGTCATCCCCATATGGTAATCATTAAATGCACACCAGAGACCATCGCGGATCATCACGTCAACCAACTTGCCATCGCCCATCCGGTAACCCTGACGCGCTTTCTCCAGCAAATACGGTGCGACGCTCATGTTCTCCATACCGCCGGTCAAACAGACTTGGTTATCGCCACTCAAAATAGATTGAGCGCCAATCACTACGCTTTTGAGGCCCGAACCACACACTTTATTGAGTGTTAGGGAGGAAACGCTCTCTTTAAGTCCCGCTCGACGGCTCACTTGATGTGCCGGATTCTGGCCAAGGCCTGCTTGGAGTACATTGCCGAGAATGACTTCATCTATCTGGAGGTCGTCAGGCAACTCAGCCAGATTGGCCCGCACGGTTGCCGCCCCCAGCTCAACAGCCGATGTGCCTGCTAAGCTGCCCGAGAATTTACCGATGGCGGTACGTTTGGCACTCACAATAACGACTGAATGGTTCATCATGCCACCTCCGGTTGCTGCATCAGGCAAAGATCTTCGGAGACGGTAAATATCGCCTCTGTTTTGGCACGCAGTTCTTCTAAGGTCACGTCAGGGCTAATCTCATCGAGGATCATTTCGCCGTTGGCAAAGCGGAACACCCCCAGTTCAGTGATCACTTTACTCACTTTTTCAACAGCGGTGAGTGGGTAGGTACATTGACGAAGTAGTTTGGCTTCACCGTTTTTAGCGCAGTGTTCCATGGCGATGATCACCCGCTTAGCACCGACCACCAGGTCCATCGCGCCCCCCATACCCGGCACCATTTTCCCGGGGACAACCCAATTCGCCAGACTACCGTGCTCATCAACTTGCAAACTGCCTAGCACGCAAACATCCACATGCCCACCACGAATCAGAGCAAAAGAGAACGCACTGTCAAACATGGCTGCCCCGGGGATCATGCCGCATAACTGCCCACCCGCATTGACCAGCTTGGCATTTTCCTCAGTGATAGGGCCGAGGCCGAGAAAACCGTTTTCAGATTGAAAGGTGACATCGATACCCGAGGGAAGATAATTCGCCACTTTGGTGGGTAAGCCGATGCCGAGATTAACGACGTCGCCATCGCGTAGTTCTAGCGCGACACGCCGCGCGATACGTTCTTTGGCATTCATGCGCAGGCTCCTACAAAGAGATGGTCCACCAAAGCGCCGGGCGTCACGATATTTTCTGGGTCCAATGCGCCGACGGTGGCAATAGTGTCGACTTGTGCCACGACGGTATCGGCAGCCAGTGCCATTAATGGGTTGAAGTTGCGGGCGGTCAGGTGGTAGATCAAATTCCCTTGCTGATCGGCAAGGCTGGCCTCAAGGATAGCCAAATCAGCCCGCAGTGGCCGTTCAAGCAGATAAGCCACGCCGTCAAGGGTCAGCGTCTGTTTACCCTCTTCCACCACCGTCCCCACGCCTGTTGGGGTGAGGAATCCCCCGAGGCCCGCGCCACCAGCACGAATTTGCTCCACCAGCGTTCCTTGGGGAACCAGCACGACATCCAATTCGCCGCTAATCATTTTTTTGCCCGTTTCTGGGTTGGTACCAATGTGTGAAGCAATGACTTTTTTTACCTGACCATTTGCAATCAATGGGCCAACACCGGTGTCGATAAAGCCAGTATCGTTACCTATCAGGACGAGATCTTTTACGCCGGACTTGATGATTTCCGCGACTAAATATTCGGGGGTTCCGACGCCCATAAAACCGCCAAACATAATAGACATGCCATCATGTAATAAGGCGCGGAATTGCGCAGCGTCGAGGTTTTTATTCTTCATAAATATCTCTTTATACATTTTTAGGCCATGAGCCATCCGGACGGAATATATTCCGCCGGAAGGTTCAGGCTATTTTACGAGGGCAATTAATTTAGATATCCATATCCATTAACGCAGAGCTAAGACCTTTCCCGTGCATGTCTAATGCCAGTGAACGAGTGACGCCGCCGCCAAGTGCGCTGTACATCACAAAGTTTAGCGCCGAGATAGCGGGCAGTTCATAGCGAACCACATCACCAAAAACAATATCGCCAAACCAATCTTTCACTTTATCGGCCGTCACTGCTGACTTTATTTTTTCGTAATCGTCTGGGTGATAAGCAATTAAAGAGATATTGGAAATATTGCCTTTATCACCGGTACGAGAATGCGCTATTTCACGTAATTTCATTGTGCACTCTCCAAATAAGTGACCGTTGCTTGAGTATATTTTCGTGGCAATAACGTTGAGTCCATTGCCAGAATTTCTTTGACCGATTTCATTACGCCACCACCGCCGGCGGGGCCATTGGTATAGAGCGTTTCCACTTCATTGCCCACTTTCACGGCTTCTTGGCGTGACTGGCAGCGCGCCGCCACTCGAGCCCGAACTTCGTAAGGTTCACTGCGTTGAGAACGTTGTGCGCCGTGTAAGGCGTTGACACCAATCAAATCGAAGCGTGTTTCGAGTAATGCTAAGCGGCAAATCTCAAAACGTTCCCGAACAATATCCAGCGCTAATTGCCCCCGCGCTACCGCCCCCGGTCCTGCATAAGCAATTTCACCTTCACCAATAAAACCGTCCTGATACCCTACGGAGACTTTCAATGTGTCGGTTCGCGCTGCGCCTTTAGCGCCGCTCACTCTCACGACATCGGGGCCCTGTTGGGTAAAGCTGACGTTGCTGAAATCAGCAACAACATCGGGCGTTAAATAGCGATCAGGACGGTGAATTTCATACATCAATTGTTCTTTGCAGGTATCGACGCAGACACAACCGCCGGAACCCGCCACTTTAGTGATAATGGCATCACCATTAGCATCGACTTGCGCAATAGGGAAACCGAGCTGCGCCAAATTCGGGATATCTTTGAACCCTGGATCAGCGTAATAGCCCCCCGTCACTTGTCCGCCACATTCAAGCAGATGACCAATACATGTCCCTTTACCAAGACGCTCCCAATCATCCGCCGCCCAACCAAAAGCGTGAATCATGGTCGATAAAAACAGCGAAGGATCAGCGACCCGCCCAGCAATGACCACATCTGCGTTGTCATTCAGCGCCTGAACCAATCCGTCCACACCCATATAAGCATTGGCTGACAGGATCGTTTTTCCCGATTGTGAGACGGGAACACCTGCTTCATCCAGTGTCAGATTGAGCGAAAGCAAGGTCTCCAGCACATCATCACCGCCGACGACAGCGACTTTAATCTTTGGCAGATTAAGTTCCCGTGCAACAGCGATAACCGCTTCCCCTGCTGCTTGAGGGTTGGCTGACCCCATATTAGTGACGATACGAATGCCTTTGGCGAGACAGACAGGGAGTACCGCACGCATTCTGTCGATCAGTAATTCGTTGTAACCTTTGCTGGCGTCTTGCTGTTTTTGCTTTTGACCAATGGCGATGGTTCTCTCGGCCAAACATTCAAATACCAGATAATCGATATCCCCTTTTTCGGCCAATTCGACTGCGGGTTCGATACGGTCACCGGCATAGCCAGCACCTGAACCAATCCTGATTTTCTTCATTACTTTATCCTTATTGATGACATTCAATATGTTGCATCGCTAAATCAATTTGTTTCAGCGCCAAATCAATATGTTGCATCGCTAAATGGGGAACACACCCGTGATGACTGCGGCAAAAGTCATGATGACGCTGGCCGCCCATAAAACGGGGATAGAAAACTTCTGGTGGTCGGCCAGATCGACGCCTGCCAGACTGACCAGCAGGAAGGTGGCTGGCGTCAGTGGACTGACCGCAAAACCGGTGGTCATTTGTCCCAGAATCGACGCCTGCGCGACTTGAATGGCGGGGACTCCCATCAATTGCACGGTATGCGCAATCACCGGCATGATGCCGAAGTAATAGGAGTCGGGATCAAAGATCAAACTAAGTGGCATGGCAATCAAGCCAACAATGAACGGAATATGGGAGGCAAAAGATTCGGGCATAAAGCCCACTGCAGCCAGTGACATCGCTTTAAGCATGCCCGTACCGCCCATGATTCCGGTAAAAGCCCCCGCGGCGAACAAAATACTGGCCATCATCAATGCCGCTTTAGCATGGGCATTAATGCGTTCTTTTTGCATCTCAACATTGGGGTAATTGATCATTAGCGCCAGTGTCAACGCCACCATAAAGGAAACCGTTGGCGAGATGCGCGTCAGGACCATGGTGCTGATCACGGCAATCACCAATCCCATATTCAGCCAGAACAAATGGGGCCGACGTAGTTTTTGCTCCTGCTCAGTCAGCGCTTTGTTGTGTGAGATGTCTCCGGCAGCCGATTGAAAATGTGCCGCACCAAGGCGCTTCTCTTCTTTCTTGCCCCAATACCACCCCATCCCAACCATGAAGATTAAGCCGCTGATCTGCGCAGGGATCAGCGGGATAAACAGGTCATGCGTGGGAATATTCAACGCAGCAGAGGCACGGATCATTGGCCCCGTCCAAGGCAGGAAGTTGACACCGGCACTCAGCGCGGTAATCCCCACCAAGATGCGTTTATCCATCCCCAACCGATTAAACAGTGGCAACATGGTCGGAATAGTAATCAGGAAGGTGACCGCACCATTGCCGTCGAGATGAGCAATCAGCGCCAGAATACCGGTACCGATAATAATCTTGACGGGGTTAGTCCCCACAAAGCGCAAGATCCCACGAATAATCGGATCGAACATTCCGGCATCGGTGATCACACCAAAGAAAGTAATGGCGAAGACAAACATCGCCGCCATCGGTGCGAGTTTAGTAATCCCTTCAATAATGTATTTCGCCGTATCGGTGCCACTACCTGCAACTAAGGCACCAATAATAGGAATCACTATTAAGGCAACCAGAGGCGACATGCGCTTCGACATGATGAAAAATAGCAAGGTGGCAATGGTGAGTACACCAATTAATGCCAGCATACCTCTCTCCTTATATTTATTAGTATGGTACTGTTAATATGATGTTGCATTTAATTAGATTGGGTTAACAATAAAATATAAAAATATGTCAGTAACTTACTTCAACCATTTTCTAACTGCGTTATTTTTATCACGCCAAAGTAGGTTATGACTAATCTGTCATTTCTATCACTCGTTAAGATTTAGGTATAAATAGCTTTATCTGTTAATTAAATACATTTATCTGTTAATCAAATACATTTATTTGCATCACCTGTTAATACAAATCCATTTAAAAACATTATGTTATGATGATTTATTTTATTATCATTAAATTAATCTGCGCGAGTTCATATTTTCATATTTGAATTTATTTCAAATCTAAAAAATCCAAATTAGTTAAATGTGTCACTGATCATAAAAATGATTTTTATGAGTATTAGATGCCAAGTAAAACGAATAAGCTATTAAGCAGGTTGAATAGATGATGAAGGCGAGTAATGAATTTATCGATAAAGCAATTAAGGGCGTTTCTTATTCTCAGCGAAACGGACAGTTTTACTCGCGCGGCTAAAACTTTTAATTTATCGCAGCCTGCGTTCAGTTCGTTGATTGCCGGTTTGGAGGAGGAAGTCGGTTATCGCTTATTTGATCGGGATACCCGCCGAGTACAGTTAAACGCCAATGGTATCCATTTTATCGATTTAGCTCGTCGATTAGTGCAAAACCATGATGATGCCGTCGGTGAGATAAAATTGCGTGTGGCGGGCGATAAGGGCCATGTGACATTAGCCGTTTTACCCTCTATCGCGGTGGAATGGCTACCGGAGGTTTTGGTGCAATACAGCCTTATCCAACCAGACACTCGTATCAAACTGATAGACACGCAATGGGATCGTTGCCTCAAAGCATTGCTAGATGGGCAGGCAGATCTGGCACTCACAGCAGGCCAGCCCTCGCTGAGTACATTTAATTCAACGCTACTCTTTTCGGATAAATTTTATTTGCTGTGCCATCGTCATCACCCGCTGGCAAAGTTGGAAACCGTCGATATTGCGGATATTGGTCGATATCCTTTTATTGGTTTTTGCTCTGGCACCAGTATTCGTCAACATACCGACAGGTTGTGTGAAGGGGGTGAGGGATTTAACTATCAGATGGAAGTACGACAACTCACCACGATGATGGGGCTTATTGCCGCCAATTATGGCGTCAGTATTACGACGGGTTTAACGCTATTCCAGTTTCGCCATAAAGATATCGCTATTATTCCCTTTCGCGATCTGGCTCTGGAGCGTGCCGTCTATATGGTCACAGTTAAAGGACGTCACCAACCTGATTGTGCCCAGGCATTTGCTGATTTTATTTACCAACAAGCGCAGCACTTTTCCCCCAACTAATCACGATCACGCGTAATAAACCCAAGGTAGAAGAACACGCGACAAAGTTATTCAACATGAGTCGCGGTCGTTCAGATCAAAAGACAGCCGAGTCCTGAGTGACATCATAAGCAAAGCAGCCTAAAGTGATATTTTTGAGGACATCAGAATAAAGGCAGCAAAAGAATGCAACAAAAATGGATAACTCAGTGGATCCCCGGGCTAACGACTTTTATTCATTATGATAAAGCCAATTTAAAACCTGATATCCGTTCGGGGCTTTCGGTTGCTGCTGTTGCATTACCTGTTGCCATTGCTTACGCCGAATTAATGGGTATCAATGCCATTGTTGGTTTGTATGCCTGTATTTTACCGATGATTGTTTATGCGCTGTTTGGGACATCAAGGCAATTAATTGTCGGCCCAGATGCCGCGACATGTGCCGTCATTACCGCCGCTATTGCACCGCTTGCCCTTGGCGATCCTAATACGCTGTGGCAGATGTCGATTGTCATGACAATAATGACCGGCTTCTGGTGCGTCCTCGCCGCCCGTTTTCGTCTCGCCATCTTTGCCGACTTCCTTTCTCAGCCGATACTGCAAGGGCTTTTAAATGGGGTCGCCATTACTATCATCGTCGGGCAGTTTGGTAATATTTTTGGGTTGAATTCACTCCCATCAGATTTGATTAAATGCCTGATAGCCCTGCCAGAAAGATTATCTGATACCCATAAATTAACATTATTACTTTCCGTGACGAGTCTCTTTACCCTATTTATTCTAAAAGTATTGCGGCCCAAATGGCCCGGCCCTCTTATTGTGATGACAATTGCCACGCTATTAAGTTGGTATCTGGATTTCAACGCGAAGGGGATCGCCATTATTGGCAGTTTAGGCGAAGGCTTGCCCCATATCACCATGCCTCATTTCGACCCTAATTTATTGCGTGAACTTGTCGTCCCTTCACTCAATCTCGCCGTCATCAGTATTGTGAGCTTTATGATGACGGTACAAAGTTTTGCCAGTAAAAATGGCTATGAAGTCGATATTGATAAAGAGCTCTATGCGCTGGGTTATATCAATATTGTCGCGGGTGCATCACAAGGATTTGCGGTCAGTGCAGCAACCAGCCGTACAGCGGTCAATGACGATAACGGTGGCAAGTCTCAAATGGTGTCAGTGGTCGCCGCCTTAATGATTGCTCTGGTGCTTATCTTCCTGACTCAAACCCTGAGTTTCATTCCGCTGGGGACACTCGGTGCGGTACTGATTTATGCCGCATGGTCGATGTTCAGTTTTAAAGCCATCACCTCTATGCGAGCGCACAATCGTTCGGCCTATATTCTGACCGTCTTTACTTTAATTGCAGTGTTAGTCGTCGGGCTGATTGATGGTATCGGATTTGCCATTATTCTTGGGTTATTGCAATTCCTTCGCACGGTATTCAAACCGACAGATCAATTACTTGGCGTTGATAGCCAAGGCATCATTCACTCAATCAATGCCTCCGATAACATCAAACCGATTGATGGTCTCATCATGTATCGCTTCAATTCTATTCTGACCTATTTTAATGCCACTTATTTTAAAAAACGTGTGACCCTACTGGTGAACAGCGCGACCACACCCCCTCAATGGTTCGTTGTCGATGCGACGGCGAGCTTTACTTATAACGATGCCAGTGTGTTCGCGATGCTCAAAGAGCTGGTCCCCATCCTGAAAGAAAAAGGCGTGACACTCATTCTTGCTGGCCGTAGCACAGAGCTCACCCGCTGGTTGGCAAAAAACAATATGTCCCATGACACACAAGAGCTTGTTTTAGTACCAGACCTCTATTTTGCCGTCCAAATGATCCAGCAAGATGAGATAAAGACAGAAGTAATGCGGCAAAAAACCGCCTTAATATCTGCGCAAGAGAGTTAAACATTCATTGTATAGGCGAAGGATGACAGCACCTGTAGGCATCCTTAACGTCTGCCGTAGGGAGATACTTAAAATGATTTTCCCTGCGAAAGTATCATTCACTAATATATATATAAAAATTATTCATTCCAACTGCCGCATTAAAATCAAAAGAATAAAAATCCACAACATTCATAAAAATCAGCATAACACCCCACCAATGATGTTTGGTTAAGATACTTTGATCTAAATCAAATTTCTTTGACGATTTTAAATATCGCATATAATCGAATCCAACATAAACACATAGGTTTATTAAAAATGAACTATTTCTCTTTGAAGAAATGGATGGATTCCTTATATCTATAAAATAAAATTATTATATTTTATTTTCCGAAAACTATTAATTTTTATATGAAAACTCTAATTACAGGAGGGGAAATGATCGACGTTATCATTTTCAGCAAAAGCTCATTGTTTATTTTCTCACTACAAATTATTATTCATAACAATATGAGTGTAGATAAAAACAAAATAAAAACTAAACTATTTAATTCTTTTGAGAAATTTAATGATCAGTTAGATAATAATAAAATAAATATTGTCATTTTCGATATCGACGGCATCTCAAAAGAAAATCAAAATGTTATTTTTGATAAAATTAAGCATCAAGATAGAAACGTTCACCTCCTCGTTTTTTGCCAATATGAGGAAGATTCACTTTATTACCACACTTTATCTGAAGTAACGCGTTCTGTCGTCAGTAAAACAGCACCCGTCACTGAGATTGCATCATTATTTAATAAACTATTAATTTGGGTGAGCAAAAATAAAGATGATAATATCCCATTGGATTTAAGTGCCCAATCACAACCAATGCTATCAAAGCGAGAAAAAGAGGTTTTGCATTTAGCAACTATGGGTATGGATTATCAAAGTATTTCAGAACACTTAAACATATCAAGAAAGACAGTAAGCCACTACATGTCAAATATACGAGACAAATATGGTTACAAGCGAAACGCTAACGTTTACTTTAGATACTAAATGCACATGGTGTCATAACATGGGATTCCACTGCACTCAGATTTTTGGCAACCAAAATTCGGGTATAGACTAAGCCATTTATCGACACCATGTAACTTTCTCAAAAACGCTATAATATAGCATCCTATAGGATACGCAATTAAAGGTTAATCTCAATATTACACTATTTCCCTAAGAGAGACTTTATTATAACTGCGCTCATATACTCACTGGTAACTCATGTTGGTGATAACTGATATCCAAACTATTAACGTTGTATTTCTGACATATACTACATCTGTAATCAATGACTTTCTTATAAGGAATCGCTAGTAACTGTGCTATTTGTTTATTATTCAAACCAGCAATAATTAGTTTTAATGTTTTCTTTTCATTTTTAGTCAGCTTTGGAATTTCAACATTATCTTTTTCTAAATTAACAACCACATTATTATATTTATCATCACACACTCTTTCTATTGTGGTGATAATATTCAATATACTGCTAGTTTTATACAGGATCGCATTATAAACGTTAGGTATCACACGCAAGTCAGTTTTTTCGTCACATAATATAACAACTTTTGATTTATTATTTATTTTTCTTAGCATTACATATACATCAATATAGTCGGTTAATGTTATATCGAGCAAGACTAACTTAGTATTTTGGTTTAACGCGCGGACAAATGAATCCGTTGTCTCATAGGTTTTCACCATAACTTTTTCAAGATTATTAGTATTAAAAACATCATTGAATATATACTCAAATGAGAATGACAGTAACTGACATTTGCTAAATACTAGAATATCCATATTTTCACCTCTCCTTATGGCTAACAGCTTAAACAATCCCAATTACAACACTCTAACGCTAAGTATAGGTCAAAAAAATTATTTTGCTTATGTTATAAATAATATCTTTGATATCTAATTTATCAGTAGCGAAGGGGATATTTATATAAGTTAACCTGTAGAGATGAAATGTTGTTTAAGAGGTGTGCTAATCGAACGTCAGCAAGATAATGACAAAGGGATGCGGGAAGTTATCAGCGAGTGCACGCGAGAAGCAGCTTTATTTCTCACCACAACATGATGACTGGCAACATCAATAAATGTGATGCTGCCAGAGAGTTAACAAGGAAATATAATCTGCAAAACTAAGCGCCAAAACGGCAACTCACTTCAAAACTACAATTCACGTTGTTCCAAGCTGGTATAAATCGTTTTAATTTCACCTTTTAGGCTTTCGCCACGGTACACCATTGATGTGTCGTACCGCTGATACCTCTCTTCTCGCGCGGCGCTAAACCAATTGAACGACCCTATGCACAGCACCCCTTCGTCTCCAATCACAATTTTACTGTGAACGCGCTTGACCAGCTTCGTCGTGATACCCATTTCTTTCAGCTCTGCCACAGCATCATTAAGGCGCTGCTGTTTCTCTTTGCGCTTTTCATAATCGGTATGGTCGATATTAAAATTTTTATCCGTTACCACAGTAATTTCAATCCCACGCGATCGTGCCTGAACCATTGACGTTAGGAAGCCCGTTTGTTCTAACTTTTGCCATGTCAGCCAAGGGGAAACGATAGTGATGTTCTTTCCGATAGTGTCAAAGGTCTGGTTCAGAAACGCATCATGCTGCTCCACGCCATGTAGGGTTGAGATCTGCGTTTGTACTGCGCTTAAATCTTTACGTTCTTGGCGCTCAAACTGCAATGCGTTGCTGTCCGAAGCAAACAGGTATTTTGCCAGCAATCCACGCGGGGAAGATGCAGGCTGGATCTCAAACAAATCCATATCACCAAACACCAGAAAGCTATCTTTTGCACGGGAAACGGCAACGTTCAGCATGCTACTGTCGCTGTCGATAAACCCTCCATCCTCATGTTTGGAATACACTGGGGAGAAGAGGACTATCGATCTTTCGGCACCCTGCAGGGAGTGGACTGTACCGACCGTGAGTGAATCTTCATCGCCACTACAGTTAATCCCGAGCTTACGCAGTGACGCCTTAATGGCGCTGACCTGTGCTGAAAATGGCGTGACGACCCCCACGACTTTATGCAGTGGTTTGTCATAATGACGCTCTAGTTCCTCTTTGTGCGCCACAAGCCAGCCCGCTATCGTCTCTGCCTCAAAGGTGTTGTAACGGCTCCCGCCGTTTGTCTGCTGACCCAGACCATCGATATGTAGATAGCCCATTGCCGGAAGAAACGTCTCTTTTTCCACCCCTCGTTTAGGCTGCAACTTACCGTGATAGCAGAGCGCATTACAGTAGCCGATAATGTTATCAAAGCAGCGGCGGTGTTCGTACAGGTACATCCCACGAGCCAGATCCGAGTCGTAGTGATAGCGAGAATTAAACTGGGCAACCTTCATGACGCTACCCGATGCAGCACTTTTGCCTGAATCACTCACCATTGCATAAGCATCCGTGAGTTCTTCTTGAGTACCACCAGGGAGGATGTTCTCCTCCACCATATTGCCTATATCAATGGCGGGTAAGCTGTTCCAGATAGGGGCAATTTGTTCTGTATCGCCAATCACTAATGCCTTCTTCGCCAATGCAAAGGAGGCTGCTGCAACTTCAGGAAGCACCTGCCCCGCTTCATCGGCGATCAGCAGATCGGCAAAATTATATAAATAACTATCATCAAATTTCTTCCCACCAACATGTTCCCTGATGGCCAGATGATGAGGAAGCATATAGCAGGTCATCACCACACAGGGGGTGAGCTTCATCCTGCGTTGCCAGCGGGCCGTGATCGCCCTCGCCCCTTTAAGACCTTTTTCTTTTTGAAGATCATCAATAGCGGCCATGTCCATTAGCCAGCGACCTTCCCAGTAGTGGGTCGCCATCAGGAACGCTGGGAAACGGATCTGTGTATCAGCAAGCTCGTCGGCTCCGGCCAAACTCAGTTCCTCGTCACCGGTATACCCCAGCGATCGGTTCAGACCCCGCCAGTCTTGAATAGCCTCACTTGCGCGTCGGGAAACGTCCTGAGCGAGATCGATTTGCTGCTGATACTGACTCTGTTCTTTTTGCGCTTGAACAATCAGGCCGTCGATATACGCGTCGATACCGTCCGGTGCGGTGCCCTGAAACGCAGCCATTCTTGTGCCAAACGTCTCATCGAGGAAGAGATTAATCTGATAGTGGCGCTTAGTGCGAATGGCTGGAATCCAAGTGAAGAACGCATACATCATCGACTCACCGGCGCGATATTGCTGCCACTGCTTTTTGCTCTGGGTTAAAAAGGCGATTTCATCTGTGCTGCCAAGCAGTAACGTATTTTTGTCCTGAATATACTGGTCGAGATCTTCGCTTATGGCATTTCGCTCCCGACGGATGCAGTTCAGTTTGTCCCACGCGGGCTCGATTTGCTTAAGCTGCGCGGATTGCTTGGTTAAACACGCATGCAGAAGATCCACAACATGTTCGGGAGAGCTACAATCCGCCGATGGGAACGCCGCCCTTGCCTTCTCAAGATAAAAAACCAGCGCATCTTCAACATATTCCAAAGATTCAACACGGTAAAAAAAATCATCCGTCTGGTATTTTTTCGCGGCATCAGCCTTACGGCCCGAAGACGGGAAGTAAGCGCCATAGCTTTTCAGTTCAGGTAGCCAACGACCAGCCATTGCTCCAGTGCCCGTGGAAAAATCTTTACCGAAGGCTTCAATGATGTTGGTCACAGCCTGATTGTTGGTTGATGTGGCAATCACCACGGGTGGTTCAGTTTTATTCAGGGCTGCTCTTGCCCATTCAGTCGCAATGATCGAGAGAACCAAAGTGGTTTTTCCGGTTCCCGGTGGGCCATTGACGGCGAGGATCTCACCCTGCTGCTGAGTGAGATAGTGACTCAGGGCATCCCGCTGCGCCTTTGCTAGCGGGAACTCATCACCGGAATGCCCCAGACGCTCGCTGAGCATTGCATTGTCAGCAAGGAGAGGTACAACAGGTGGCATTTCCGTTGAAGCAAAGCTCGCCAGTAACGGGACCTCTTTTTTGCACTTCAGCAGATGATCGTACAGAGGACGGATATGGATGCTAGCCCCGCCGGGTTGGTTCGCTTTGATAACATAGCCGTATCCGGCCGGTTCGTATTGCTCATGGGTTTTAACCCACTGACCGGCAACATGTTCTAAAAGATCGTTGAGGTCTTTTAGGTGCTTTTGCCACTGATTCCGATACTTTTCAGCACGCTCTGCACGTTGCTCGTCAGTCTCGTCCCGACGATCTTGTTCGCTATCATCACCAAAAGTGAATGAACTATGTGTCGTTTTATATTTGTCGTACTGCGTCATCTCGCCAATGGAGAAGGTGCCTTTAGGAAGCGGTTCGAGCAGGTCGCGAGGGATGGTAGCAGGTGCCATTGGGAACAAAAAACCGTCGCGGTTTAAGAGAGCGGAAGTCACCAACGGCGTCACGATACCTGGTGCGCCCGCAGTCCGCTCTTTGCCATGCTTTAACCGGCGGAACCAAGCTTGTGGGCGTAGCATTACTTCGACGGTTTTAACCGCATCATCTTCATCCTTGAAAAATGCGTGAACAGTCTCCTCATTCAGCCGCCCCTTAGTGGTGTCCACCCATCGGGTGAATGAGTCTTCGTCTTTACGTTCAAACGCACCTTTACCGGACTCAGCATCTGCTAAGGTATTACGCCAGTATGATGCAAATCCCTGAGTATTCCTGTCCATAGCCCATCCCTTGCTTTAACTAAAATTATTGATTTAGTTGATATAAACATTACTAATGGTTAAGTATTGTCCACTATGTGAGCAGGATCGCAATGATTTATTTGTGTTGAGAAAGCTTGTGATCACGGTATAGGGATATTTCTTGATGCAGGTATTCACCGTTTTTTAATTCTGCCTGCGTTGAAAATTTTTCAGTAAATAGAGGGGGGTTGTTTATACGATATGAGGATGTGGAACACCTTCTGAGCGCTAAAGTAGTGGCTGTTTTTTTGTATAAATTAACTTAAACCTTGTTTTTTTGTGGCTTACAAAGCTTTTTCTTATAAATAAGTGGGTCTACAGTTATCTTACAGATCCTAACTTCGTATCCGAAATTTGAAATACTTTTATTGAAATTCTTTAAATTTATCTTAGAAAATAATGGCAAGTCTTCTGGAATTTTTTTGTTTGTGGCTATGGCAAAAACTACTTTATATTTTTTTGCCTCAGGTCTAATACTATGATCCGTTAGTTTTATATGAGCTGGTAATTTTTCATTAAGCTTTTCCCTAAACTCCGAATCGCTTATAAAAAGCTCAGAACCCACAAATGCCTGTGAGAAAAGATGACTCATACTTTGCGAACCACTATAATATTTCACATGGATAAAATCTGACCCGTCTCTAATTAAATCGCAAAATTCGATCTTGCCTTTTCCCCCACCATGATAAATGAATTTTTGATCCATATGTGTAAAACCTTTATCAGTAATGCAAACTTGCTTATTATATTCTTCTTCTCTTATGTATGAATAAATTGGAAACTTATCTGTTTCTTCATAATGAACAATCCGTTTCATTTCATCATCAATGGTTGATACAAATTTTCGGTCAGCCACATACCAAATAGAGTCTCTCAGAATATAGTTTTGGTCTCCCTCTTTTATCTCGGCATAAATACATCTGTATAGAGACCATTTCTTTATTGACTCAAAATCTGCATTCAACACATGCAGACTACTCCCCTTAAGGCCTTCTACTGATATTTCAGTTTTTTTGCTACTAAAATACTCACTGATATGCTCAACTGACAAACTTTCATAAATAATGCTTCTTTGTCTCTTTTCAAAGCAATATCCTAACTGATTCTCCCAGTCTACGATTTCCGGTTCACCTAGCCATAGGTCATTAGAGTCTTTAGCATTTATTAAATCTATAAGAATGGCATCAAGTATCTCAACCTCTGCTTCATCAGCTTCCTTTATATTATTAACCCATTCAAACTCCTCTGGGAGAGGTAGGGAATAAATAGAATCTATTTTATTTAACAAATCTGGCATGGACTTAAGATCAATATCAGGAACGATTACAAAGGCATCTTTACCTGTAATTTTATTGCCTAAAATATCTTCAGTGGAAGTCCCTGTAAGAGTTGTAAGAATATCCATCTCGGAGTCTATTTTAAGATTATATATATCTACTTCTTTACTGCTCTGACTGCGAGTTAATAGATTTGTTTCATTATGGCTACCTTTATCCAAACTACGAATTTTGTTATGTTCGATACAATTAAGTGTCGTTTTAAGCCCAAAACCTTTGACAATACTATCATCATTAATCAAGTGATGCCCTGTCCCAAACGGAATAAGATACCTTGCGTTATTCACCTCAACAACTAAGACTGCTCCAGTGCTACTATTTTTACCGAAGAAATCGTGATCTAAATCCGGCTTTTGGCTCGTAAATAAAGTTGTCCACTCAGGCGGCTTTGGATCTAAGAATTGTTTTGCATATAAATATACTCGAGCCTCTTCCATGTCGAACTCAATCGGATTTCTTACTCTCTCCAAATTCAAAACTTTATCAATGTCATCCTTGAATCTTTTTGCTTTATATATCGAGAGTTTAATCTTCATTTTAATCCCTTCATAACTCTTTAGCGGGCCAGAATATTCAATGAGTTCAATAATTGAGTATCGAGTGTTTCAGTTACAGGAGTTGGTAGCCCGTTCGCAACCCGGTAATTCTTTATAGACTGTCTCGTAGAAGGCCCCATAATGCCGTCAATATTACCGTTGTAAAATCCCTTATCCAGCAATGCGAATTGAACCCGCATGATTAAGCGCTTACGCTTCTCAGAATCAGAAGTCAGCCCATTACTTGCACGGGTAGTTCCATTCGTTCCCGCAGAATTTGTGGTCGTAGAGGTATCTGTATCATTGGAACGAAGCGAACGGACTGATGAAGAAGACGATGATGAACTTGTCCCTGAACTGGAAGAACCAGAAGAGCTTGGTGTGCTGTAAGTTTTCGGATAATAGGGCGTAGAACTCCCCCCATAGTATCCACCACCAGAAGATGATCTATGAGAGCTATGACTGCGATGTGAACTGTGACTGCGATGACCCGCTATATAAAATGGCACCTCTGTGTTTAAGGGGGCTATCACCATATCATGCTCGTTAAGAGACATTGCTGGCAGATCACTCGCACCTATAGCTGAGTCACTTGCCCAGACTGAATTATTCAGAGCAAGAAATCCCGGAAGTAATGCAGCAAAGTTAATTTTTTTCATTTGATAGGTCTCGGAGGTTGATGAAAACGGCCTTTTGATGAACTGAAATAGCCAGCACAGGAAGACTTCTGAGTGCATTCATCACATTCTTTTGGATAGTAATTTTTCCAGTCGGAAATAGACTGCGTAGCAAATTCCCAAGCTCTTTTAGGAAGGTGACACAATGGATAATTAAAGATAGTAAGAGGAATTCCTGACCTGCGAGCAGTGTCTACAGCAGAAAGGATCTTCTCGCTATAGCTGTCGTGCTCAACGAAGATTGATGACCAGTTCTTGCGGGCCCATCCAATCGATTCCAGCCCCATAAGTGAAATTTGGTTTATATTGGAGAACACACGGCCAGTGAACTCAACGATGTCATCAAGTTCTGTATAGTTAGCCTGTGTAGGGATGACTCTCAGTTCAATGTTGATCCCTGAGTTCCCTGCATTGATTAACCCTCTGACTGTCTCATCAAATGCCCCCTCACTTCCAACCAGATAGTCGTGAACTGATGACTTTGAAGAATAAAGTGGGATACCAAAAGTCATTTTGATCTTATCGCTTCGTTCTTTCATCTGACGAGTAAAACTGACATCTGAAAATTTCCGACCATTTGTTAAAACATGCAAAGCAGTGTTTGGCGAATTTTCGATGATGAAATCGATAAATTGTAGGAAATCGTCACCATACAGTAGAGGCTCTCCCCCGCTCACTCCGACTACACCGTTCAAAGAGAAAGAGGCGATGGCAAGTGCAGACTGATTGAGTAGCCAGTCATCGTTTCCGGTCTTAGGAGGCTGCGAACAAAACAGGCAACTGTTGTTGCACCTTTCAGTTACCAGAACCGTATTATGATTTGCTCTTCGGGACAAAATCACCCTGAGCATGTTGCCGTTGTTAACGATCCCGATGTCACCATCTTCTATCGAATCAAAAAGCTCTTTGCTATAAACAGAGTCTGTAAAATATACAGGTAGCTGTGAATAGCTATTTGCCTTAGTGACAAGCAAATTTGGGAGGAAGAACTGAGGGTTTTTTGGCTTGGATTTGCACAAGCGATAGAATCCCTGCTGAACTGGCAGTTCAGATGAAAACCGGAAAATATCGTTTCTTAACACCTCAGACATAAGCCCATCCTTTAAGCATCTCTGCCATAGGCCCATCCTGAGATATCTCGTTCAGAAGGTAACGGAACATACCTTTGTGGTATTGGCAGAATGTAGACCGGCTCTTGTCACCGACGGGTTCGCCGTGAACACTGATATTTTGGCAAGGATCTGCACCACAGAAAGGCTGATAGGCGCATGTGTCACAACCAGGCATAGCGAAGTTAAATGATGATGTTAATGACGACCTGTAGAACTCACTATTACTGAACGACAGGGAAGAAAAGTTACCAGCACTAAAATCTGCTTCGGGATTCACTTTCTGAAGCATACGGCTTTCGTCGCTACCGTAAACCTTCCCGTCATAATTGAAGAGGATACAGTTCAGAACCACTCCGCTTGGCGATTTCAGGTCTGCATAGCCACTGAAGCTCGGGTTAAAGATTCTCTTAATATGGATAGCAGCCGAATGCTCAACGACAGGTATGCCCTTCTGATTCTGAAGTAACACTTCTTCCATCAACTCTTTGTAAAATCCGAAATACTCCGGCATCGAAAAGGTAAAGCTTTGCTTTTGGGCAAATCCGTATGGGCTGACAGGTCTAATAAACATATCCGTAAGACCTTGGCCCAAATGAGTCTCTACTATCGAAACAGGATCTTCGGTAAGTTCCTTTGTAACAGTGGTTACTGTAGCAACACGATTAGAACCCAATTCATCACGTATGAGTTGCATACCACCAATAGCTCTCGAGTGAGCTTTTGCTCCAGGGAGGATTCGATTCTTATTGTGGATATGTTCATTGCCATCGAGAGATACAGAGAAAGTAATGTTCCTACTTCTCACCCACTCGATGACAGAAGCATCTAAAAGTGACAGGCTTGTTGCAATAACCATTTCAAAGACTTCGGGGCCGAGTGAGACCTGACATTCGTTATAGATCATTTGCACAAGATCGAATCTGAGGAGTGGTTCTCCCCCCTGAACTTCGATTTTGTATGGCGGGGTTCCCAATTTCTTTATAGCGCTGATAATTTCAGGTATGAGCGTAGGGTCAAGATCGTAGCCACTTGCTCCAACTGCTGCTCTGCTAACCTGACAATACTTGCAGGTATGATCACATCTCAGTGTAGGAACTATCATGAAGATTGGCCTGATGGCTAAATCATTCATGAGTCTTTTAGCGAAACCAGAACTTAACGCAGAAGAAGCCAATGAAACCGCGTCATCATTCACAACAAAAAGCTTACTTTCAAGACTACTCGATACACTACTCTCTGTCAGGAACTGGTTGCGTGATAGTTGGAAAAGCTCTGCATCCTCAATGAAGTGGTGGAAACCAGCCAGATTACTGATGAAAACCTTACCATCATTTAATCTATCGAAGTTAAACGGCATGAGCTTCATCCAGCGAGTCTCTCATCAATACTCTTCAGGACATTGCTGATAATTGCTGCTCTGACTCTTCCCGTATGGCTATCGAGAGATTCCCTGAGTTGGAAATCGTTTCTCAACCGTTCAAATTCGAACTGTACTTCCTCACTAACCACATCAAAAGAGACATGCCAATTTACATCGTCCTCTTCTAGTCGCCACCGTGTATATGCAGTCATCCAGTAAAGGCTGTTTCGTAAAACCCATTCAGAACATGCTGTTTTGCTTATCGTTTTATTCCACATATCCATCTCAAAAGAGTAAAGAAAAGGTAAGTATTAGATTGATTTATATTTATTGAGCTTCCGACTAAGCTCCTAGAAAAGATAACGTTTATTCAAAAAAAGAGAAAATAAATAATGCATTGAAATTTATATAGTTACACTCATTACAACCAAGATTTAATCAATAATTAATAACCTTACATCTTAGATGGTTAGTTTGTAAATTTTTTTTACATTTTATGATTAACAAAACGAATGATTAGGTGAAAGGATTGTGGCCAGAAGTGTGTGAAGTTCCCCCTCAATTACGCCTTTAAAAAATGGTTGGTTTGTAGTGGTCAACTAAAACTGGTTACCGCTTTAGCGTTTTTCCAGTATCTAGACACCTAATGCCAAAATCTTTCGCTTACCCTCAAAGCGATACTGTAAATGCCAGTATTTTGAGCCATTAGGGTTAATTAGCAGGTACATACCCTGCCCATCCGTAAGTTTGAAGGGTTTATCTGAGGGTTTGGTCGTTCAAACTTTGATATCGGTGAGAGCCATCAGTTGATGGCCTCCATTGTTGGTATCAAAATCAATCTTTCCACATATACCATCATTTGTTGGTATATGTGGAAAGATGTGAGTGGACGTTGAAAGACAGGAACGTATAGGGAAATGAGCTAATTGCTGAATTTTAAGCAAAAAAAAGCCACCTTTCGGTGACTTGATTTTCATACTTATGGTGCCGAAGGCCGGACTCGAACCGGCACACCTCGCGGCGGTTGATTTTGAATCAACTGCGTCTACCGATTTCGCCACTTCGGCACTGAAGTAGTATGCGGAGAACGAGGTGAATTATACCTACCAATGATCCGCATGCAACTGTTATCCCACCAAGTTTAGTCTAAGTGCTGAAAAAACCGCCATCAGCGACGTTTAAGCAGCAAATAAACACTGATCAGGAGGAAAAGTATACTAGGTAGCAGCGCGCCAATGACTGGTGGGATGCTGTATACCAAGCTTAGTGGGCCAAATATTTGATCCAGTACGTAGAAAACAAAGCCAAAGAAGATGCCGGTAACCACTCGGACACCCATTGGCACACTTCGTAATGGACCGAAAATAAATGACAGCGCCATCAGCATCATGACCGCTACCGAGAATGGCGCAAATATCTTGCCCCACATGTTCAGCTCATAACGACTGGATTCCTGACCACTTTGCTTCAGGTATTTACTGTAATCATGTAGCCCGCTGATGGAGAGCGAATCTGGATTCATGGCAACCACGCCTAGCTTCTCGGGTGTCAGATTGGTCTTCCACTCACCGGTTAGCGTCTGCGAACCGGTCACCTGCTTAGGATTACTTAAATCAGATTCATCGACCTGCGATAAACGCCACACATTATCTTCATAAGTGGCTGTCGCTGCGTAACGAACCGACATCAGACGATCTTGCTGATCAAAGTGATAAATATTGACGCCCGTCAGTTCGTTGTCACCTGATACTCGCTGAATATAGATAAAGTCAGAGCCGTCTTTTGCCCACAAACCAGCTTGTGTGGATAACAGCGAACCACCGTACATCTGTTGTGCGCGGAAATTACGCGCCATCTGTTCACCCTGTGGAGCGACCCATTCGCCAATGGCCATGGTTAACAGCACGAGTGGAATAGCTGTTTTCATGACCGCCGCAGCAATTTGCATACGGGTGAACCCCGAGGCTTGCATCACCACCAGCTCACTGCGAGTCGCTAACGAACCTAACCCCAGCAATGCCCCGAGCAAAGCGGCCATCGGGAAGAATATCTCGATATCTTTCGGGATACTGAGCAAGGTGTACATACCCGCTGACACCGCCGAGTAATCACCTTGGCCGACTTTACGCAACTGATCGACAAACTTAATGATGCCGGACAACGAGACCAGCATAAATAAGGTCATCAGGATGGTATTGAGGATAGTCCGCCCGATATAACGGTCTAATACACCAAACATCAGGCAGCACCTCTCAGTCGAGCACGTAACTTACGAGCCGGCAGGCCATCCCACAGGTTCAATATCACCGCAATCGCCAGATAAGCGCCGTTTACGGCCCACATCCAGATAAGCGGGTCCAGCTTACCGTTGCCTGCATTAGAGCGCAGGGAGCTTTGCAGTAAGAAGAAAATCAAATACAGCAACATCGCAGGTAGCATACTGAGGACGCGGCCTTGGCGTGGGTTAACCACACTAAGTGGCACGACCAACAGCGCCATCACAATCACTGAGACAATCAGTGTTAAACGCCAATGAAACTCTGCACGGGCGTCGGGTTCATTCGAGTGCCATAGCTGCGTCATCGTCATCTGATCAGCCGCATTATTATTTTGCTGTACTTCTTGATGACCAATAATCGCCTGATAATCGACAAAATCGGTGATGCGGAAATCACGCAACAACGCCGTGCCTTCATAGCGAGTCCCTTTATTAAGGATAACCACTTGTGAGCCATCAGGGCGTTCGGTCATATGGCCGCTATCTGCCACCACCACTGAGGGGCGCTGATTACCTTTTGGCCGCAATTGTGCCAAAAACACGCGGTTGAACTCTTTACCCGAGACATTGCCGATGAATAAAGCTGAATTACCGTCAGTAGAGGATTTAAACTGTCCTCCCGCCAATGCCGCGATACTGGGGTTCGCTCTGGCATCATTCAGCACTTCGTCTTGATGTTTGGAAGACCAAGGACCAAGCCAGATAGTGTTGACTGCCGCCAGTGCAGAGGTACCCAGCGCCAAAATCAACGCTGCGACAATAAGGGATTTTTTGCCCATGCCGCAGGCATGCATCACGGTGATTTCACTCTCCGTATACAATTTGCCTAACGTCATCAACAAGCCAAGGAATAGGCTTAGTGGCAAGATAAGTTGTGCCATTTCCGGCACACCGAGCCCTAAAAGGGATAAAACCAAATTAGTTGGGATTTCACCGTCGACCGCAGCGCCTAATATCCGTACTAACTTCTGACTAAAGAAGATTAATAGCAGGATGAACAGAATCGCAATTTGGCTCTTAAGTGTTTCCCGTACCAGATATCTAATGATGATCACGCTAATACGCCTGTGAAAACTTGTCTTTTTGCAGGAAAATCGATAGTTTCATCGTTAATCCGCCATTTATTCTCATCATATGGCAACCTTCACGGCTAAAATAGTATTACAGCATCTAGCGTTTAGGTGTCCTATAGGAACATGCTTATAGTCGCCAAAACAAAACAACTTATGCCGTTAAGGTTAACACAGGTGGTTAACACAACGGAGTAGAGATCGTTGCGGAGCGCTACATTCTAGCGATAGCGCCCGCCTTTGTCTTTAAGATTCAGGAGAGTACATGGAGTTCAGTGTAAAGAGCGGCAGCCCGGAAAAACAGCGCAGTGCCTGTATTGTCGTCGGCGTTTTCGAACCCCGTCGTCTATCTCCAATTGCCGAACAACTCGACAAAATTAGTGATGGCTACATCAGCGCTTTGTTGCGCCGTGGTGAACTTGAAGGCAAAGTCGGGCAGACGCTGTTACTGCACCATGTGCCGAATATTCTCTCCGAGCGCATCTTGTTAATTGGTTGTGGCAAAGAGCGCGAGCTTGATGAACGCCAGTACAAGCAAGTGATCCAAAAAACCATCAATACCCTTAATGATACCGGCTCAATGGAAGCGGTTTGCTTCTTGACCGAGCTGCATGTCAAAGGCCGCAATACTTACTGGAAGGTGCGTCAGGCAGTTGAAACCGCCAAAGAAACGCTTTACACCTTCGATCAGCTTAAAAGCAACAAAACCGAGCCTCGTCGCCCGCTGCGTAAAATGGTATTCAACGTACCCACTCGCCGCGAACTGACCAGCGGTGAACGTGCCATTCAGCACGGTCTGGCCGTCGCATCTGGCATCAAGGCCGCCAAAGACTTAGGCAATATGCCGCCAAACATCTGTAACGCCGCGTATCTGGCGTCTCAGGCTCGCCAACTGGCGGATGCGTTCAGCACCAATATCATCACTCGCGTTATCGGTGAACAGCAGATGAAAGAGTTGGGTATGCACTCTTATTTAGCTGTCGGCCATGGTTCGCAGAATGAATCATTAATGTCGGTGATAGAATATAAAGGTAATCCAAATCCTGATGCTAAGCCAATTGTGCTAGTAGGCAAGGGGCTGACCTTCGATTCTGGCGGTATTTCTATCAAACCTGCCGAAGGCATGGATGAGATGAAATACGACATGTGCGGTGCGGCAACTGTCTATGGCGTGATGCGTGTGGTGGCTGAGCTACAATTGCCATTGAACGTGATTGGTGTGCTCGCGGGTTGTGAAAACATGCCTGGTGGCCGCGCTTATCGCCCAGGTGACATCCTGACCACCATGTCCGGCCAAACGGTTGAAGTGCTGAATACCGATGCAGAGGGCCGTTTGGTGCTATGTGATGCACTGACTTACGTTGAGCGTTTTGAGCCAGAATTGGTCATCGATATCGCGACCCTGACCGGTGCATGTGTCGTGGCGTTAGGCCATCACATCACTGGTTTGATGTCGAACCACAACCCATTAGCCCATGAGCTGATTGGTGCATCAGAGCAAGCCGGTGACCGTGCATGGCGCTTGCCGTTGGGTGATGAATACGCCGAGCAACTGGACTCCAATTTTGCTGATATGGCCAATATTGGTGGCCGTGCCGGTGGCGCGATTACCGCCGGCTGCTTCCTGTCGCGCTTTACTCGCAAATACAGTTGGGCGCATCTGGATATCGCTGGTACAGCATGGCGTTCAGGTAAGAACAAAGGCGCAACAGGCCGTCCGGTCGCGCTGCTGTCTCAGTTCTTGCTGAACCGCGCAGGGCAAAACGGCGACGATTAATCGTTTACTCTATTTCCATCGGATATACACTCAAAGTCATTGGAGTTGCAGGTAGGCGGCAAACGAGCTTCACCCGAATCACTTACATCAGTAAGTGATTCGGGTGAGTGAGAGCAGCTAACAACCCTGCGGCTTCAAGGACGAAGAGTGCAGAGAACCTATGAAAAACGCCACCTTCTACCTACTCGAACACGACACGCCTGCCGGTGAGCTGCGTGCTCATGAAGCGTTGGCCTGCGACATTGCGGCTGAACGTTGGCGGGCGGGCAAGCGGGTGTTGATCGCTTGTGAAAGTGAAGAGCAAGCCCAGCGGCTCGATGAAGCCCTGTGGCAGCGTGCGCCAGACCAATTTGTGCCACATAATTTAGCCGGTGAAGGACCAAAATATGGCGCGCCGGTTGAACTGGCTTGGCCGGAACGGCGTGGGAACTCCCCTCGCGACCTGCTGATCAGCCTGCTCCCCGAGTTCGCAGGTTTTGCCACCGCTTTCCATGAAGTGGTAGACTTCGTTCCTTACGAAGAAAATTTGAAACAGTTGGCGCGCGACCGATATAAGTCTTATCGCAGCGTCGGCTTCCATCTGACTACGGCGACGCCGCCAACCAACTGAAATAAAAAAGAAAATGGATAACACACCTTCTAGCATCGACAAAACTGAGCCATCCCTCGATAAGACTTACAGCCCGCAAGAAATCGAGCAGCCGCTGTATGAGCATTGGGAAAAGCAGGGTTATTTCAAGCCGAACGGCGATACCAGCAAAGAAAGCTACTGCATTATGATCCCGCCGCCGAATGTCACTGGCAGCCTGCACATGGGTCATGCATTCCAGCAGACCATCATGGATACCTTGATTCGCTACCAGCGTATGCAGGGGAAAAATACCCTGTGGCAAGCGGGTACTGACCACGCCGGTATCGCCACCCAAATGGTGGTTGAGCGCAAGATTGCCGCTGAAGAAGGCAAGACTCGCCACGATTACGGCCGTGATGCTTTTATCGACAAAATTTGGCAGTGGAAAGGTGAATCCGGTGGCACCATCACTCGTCAGATGCGCCGCTTAGGTAACTCCGTGGACTGGGAACGCGAGCGTTTCACCATGGACGATGGCCTGTCCAACGCCGTTAAAGAAGTGTTTGTCCGTCTGCACAAAGAAGATCTGATTTACCGTGGCAAGCGTCTGGTGAACTGGGATCCGAAACTGCGCACCGCTATCTCTGATTTGGAAGTGGAAAACCGCGAATCCAAAGGATCGATGTGGCATCTGCGTTATCCGCTGGCCGATGGCGCGAAAACCGCTGAAGGCAAAGATTACTTAGTCGTCGCCACCACCCGTCCAGAAACCGTCTTGGGCGATACTGGTGTGGCCGTGAATCCAGAAGATCCACGTTATAAAGATCTGATCGGCAAAGAAGTGATCTTGCCGCTGGTTGGCCGCCGCATTCCTATCCTCGGTGACGAACACGCCGATATGGAAAAAGGCACAGGCTGCGTGAAAATCACCCCAGCTCATGACTTCAGTGACTATGAAGTGGGTAAGCGCCATGCTCTGCCGATGATCAACATTTTGACTTTTGACGGTGATATCCGCGCAGAAGCAGAAGTGTTTGATACCAATGGCGAAGCGAGCAATGCATGCAGCAGCGCCATTCCAGAGCAGTTCCAAGGTCTGGAGCGTTTCGCCGCCCGTAAAGCTGTCGTGGCTGAATTTGATAAACTCGGTTTGTTGGAAGAAATCAAACCCCACGATCTGACGGTGCCTTATGGCGACCGTGGTGGTGTGGTCATCGAACCGATGCTGACTGACCAATGGTATGTCCGCACAGCGCCACTGGCCAAAGTAGCCATTGAAGCGGTGGAAAACGGCGAGATCCAATTCGTGCCTAAACAGTACGAAAATATGTATTACTCGTGGATGCGCGATATCCAAGACTGGTGTATCTCCCGTCAACTGTGGTGGGGTCACCGTATTCCTGCTTGGTATGACGAGCAAGGTAAAGTGTACGTTGGCCGCGATGAAGCCGAAGTGCGCCGCGAAAATAATCTCGGCCCTGAAATTGCCTTACGCCAAGATGAAGACGTACTGGATACTTGGTTCTCATCTGGCCTGTGGACTTTCTCCACCTTGGGCTGGCCTGAGCAGACTGATGCACTGAAAACTTTCCACCCGACCAGTGTGGTCGTCAGTGGTTTTGACATTATTTTCTTCTGGATTGCCCGCATGATCATGCTGACCATGCACTTTATGAAAGATGAAAATGGCAAACCGCAAGTTCCATTTAAAACCGTGTACATGACGGGTCTGATCCGTGATGACGAAGGGCAGAAGATGTCCAAGTCAAAAGGTAACGTTATCGATCCACTGGATATGGTTGACGGTATCTCGCTGGAAGAATTACTGGAAAAACGCACGGGGAATATGATGCAGCCGCAGTTGGCTGAGAAAATCCGTAAGCGTACCGAGAAGCAGTTCCCGAACGGCATTGAACCACACGGCACTGATGCCCTGCGCTTTACGCTGGCAGCACTCGCTTCCACCGGCCGTGATATCAACTGGGACATGAAGCGCTTGGAAGGTTATCGCAACTTCTGTAACAAGTTGTGGAATGCGAGCCGTTTCGTCTTGATGAACACCGAAGGTCAGGATTGCGGGCAGAACGGCGGTGAAATGGTGCTGTCATTGGCGGACCGTTGGATTCTGGCTGAATTTAATCAGACCATCAAAGCCTACCGCGAAGCGATGGACACTTACCGCTTCGATCTGGCGGCGGGCATTCTGTATGAATTCACTTGGAATCAGTTCTGTGACTGGTATCTGGAGCTGACTAAACCGGTGATGAACAGTGGTTCTGAAGCTGAGCTACGCGGCACTCGTCATACCTTGATTGAGGTGCTCGAAGCGTTGCTGCGTTTGGCGCATCCTATCATTCCTTACATCACTGAAACTATCTGGCAGCGGGTGAAGGTTCTGAAGGGTATTACGGCTGATACCATCATGTTACAGCCTTTCCCTGAATACGATGCTAGCCAAGTCGATGAGATAGCCCTGAGCGATTTGGAATGGATCAAGCAGACCATCATTGCTGTACGTAATATTCGCGCAGAGATGAATATCGCGCCGGGTAAACCGCTGGAAGTGATGTTGCGTGGTGCCAGTGCTGAAGCGCAGCGCCGTGTTGTAGAAAACCAGAGCTTCATTCAGTCACTCGCGCGTTTGTCCTCGCTCACCTTGTTGCCAGAGGGAGAAAAAGGCCCAGTATCGGTGACTAAGCTGGTTGAAGGCGCAGAAGTGCTGATCCCAATGGCGGGCCTTATCGATAAGGCCACCGAGTTGGATCGCTTGGCGAAGGAAGTCACAAAGTTGGAAGCGGAGATCGAGCGCATCGAAAGTAAATTGAGCAACGAAGGTTTTGTGGCGCGTGCGCCAGAAGCTGTGGTTGCCAAAGAGCGTGAGAGAATGGCCGCTTGCGCCGACGCTAAACAGAAGTTGATTGAACAGCAGGCAACTATCGCTGCACTGTAATTGGCAGTACTTTGATAGGTAGCATCCAATCACTGTGTTAGGGGGCCATGATAATTATTCACTATCATGGCCCCCTACTCTTTTATGATTGCCACCTTGCGCCATTCAATGGTATTACAGTTTATGACTAAGTTATTACCATTCGATTTATAGAGTAATACACCATGACCACAGCTACCCCTATTCGCTTGCTGGTGCGCCCCATCACAGCAGCAGACAATTTCGCCATCGCCAATGTTATTCGCGATGTTTCGGCTGAGTTTGGCTTGACCGCTGATAAAGGCTATACGGTGTCTGATCCGAATTTGGATCACTTATATGAGCTGTATAGCCAGCCGCGCAGTGCTTATTGGGTGATTGAAGTGGACGGTAATATTGCCGGTGGCGGCGGTATCGCACCTTTATCGGGTGGCGAAGTGGATTTGTGTGAATTGCAGAAAATGTACTTCCTGCCTATTTTGCGTGGGAAAGGTTTAGCGAAGCAATTAGCGTTGCAAGCGTTGGCATTTGCCCGTCAGCAGGGTTTTGGCCGTTGCTATCTAGAAACCACAGCCAGCCTGACGAGCGCTGTAGGTTTATATGAAAGATTAGGATTTGAGCATATCGATGGGCCAATGGGAAATACCGGCCATGTCGATTGCGAAGTCACGATGCTGAAAACATTATAAAAATTCAGGGCGCACAAGACGCCCTGATATTAAGAGTTAATCGTCCGACAACGCCAACCCCACCCGTTGTTACAGGCAACCCCACCAAGAATTCCCCTAAGTCATTGCCGTTGCAGGTAGGCAGCAAACGAACGAGTCCCGATGAGCTGACTCAAGTCGGTGATTCGGGTGAGTAAGTGCCGCTAACAACCCTGCAGTACCAAATCCTCCAAAGATTCCCCTAAGTCATTGCCGTTGCAGGTAGGCAGCAAACGAAC
>NZ_HE997644.1:480491-742884 GCF_000312485.1 Yersinia massiliensis CCUG 53443
CCTCCAAAGATTCCCCTAAGTCATTGCCGTTGCAGGTAGGCAGCAAACGAACGAGTCCCGATGAGCTGACTCAAGTCACGTGATTCGGGCGAGTAAGTCGCCGACTAACCAACCTGCAACGCCAAACCCACCAAGAATTCCCCTAAGTCATTGCCGTTGCAGGTAGGCAGCAAACGAACGAGTCCCGATGAGCTGACTCAAGTCAGTGATTCGGGCGAGTAAGTGCCGCTAACAACCCTGCAACGCCAAGGACAACGGGGAATCGGGTTTAGTGACGCTTCCCGTCATCATCCTCATCAACCAACTCTTCATCGTCAAACTCGCCGTCTTCACCCTCTTCGCCGTTAGGGTCTTCGTAGTATGTCCCCCAACCGTCGTAATTTACGCCGCATTTCTCGGCCAGTGCGATGAGCTGCTCAACTTGTGTATCGATAATTTCTGCATTCAGCGCGACTTCGCTAATCACATCACAGCACATCACCACTGAACCATCTTCCACTTCCAGTTCTTCGGCATCTGTCACTTCATAACCCAGCTTAAAGGCTTCAACGGCGGCCTTTTCCAGCACTTCGAATTTTTCAGCAGAAAGATGGTGCTCAATCGTGTACAGCGCATCAGGATCGCTGCCATCGTCTAGCAGTTCTTCGATGATCAGGCGAGTCTCATCACGTTGTTCGTCCAGCATTTCGCGGTTTGCCATGCCTTTATCCTCAGTCAATGGGCTTAGTATTGCGCTATTTTCCCACACCCACGCAGTTGCCTCCACTATAAACGATAAAGATTTATTCATTGGGGTTGTAATTGAATATTTATACGTATAAATTGAATTTAAATTCAACTAGACTATTCAGGATGCAAACCATGAGCACTATGAGTCAGTTCTACAAACGTCACTTTTTAAGGTTACTGGATTTTACCCCCACCGAAATTACCGCGCTGTTAGATTTGGCCGCTGAGCTAAAGCAAGCCAAGAAATCCGGCAATGAACAGCAAAAACTGGTGGGTAAGAATATCGCGCTCATCTTCGAAAAAGACTCGACCCGTACTCGATGCTCTTTCGAAGTTGCCGCATATGATCAAGGTGCGCGTGTGACTTACCTCGGCCCAGGCGGGAGTCAGATTGGGCATAAAGAATCAATTAAGGATACCGCCCGTGTGTTAGGCCGTATGTATGACGGTATTCAGTATCGTGGTCATGGCCAACAAGTGGTTGAAACATTGGCCGAATATGCGGGTGTCCCGGTGTGGAATGGCCTGACGAATGAATTCCACCCGACACAGCTTCTGGCTGATTTATTGACCATGCAAGAGCATCTGCCAGGTAAGCCGTTGAGTGAGATGAAATTTGCCTATCTTGGCGATGCCCGTAACAACATGGGGAACACCATGCTGGAAGCTGCTGCACTGGTCGGGATGGATTTACGTCTGGTCGCGCCAAAAGCATGCTGGCCGGAGGCACAACTGGTGGCGGCATGTCAGGCACAGGCGCAAAAAACCGGCGGAAAAATCACGCTGACAGAAGATATTGCCGAAGGTGTGAAAGGCGCTGACTTCTTATATACCGATGTGTGGGTTTCGATGGGTGAACCAAAAGAAGTGTGGCATGAACGGGTTGCACTACTGAAACCCTATCAGATCAATATGAACGTGGTGAAACTCACCGGTAACCCGCAGGTTAAGTTCCTGCACTGCCTGCCCGCTTTCCATGACGATCAAACAACGGTTGGCAAGCAAATGGCTGAGCTTTATGACTTACCGGAAGGGATGGAAGTGACCGATGAAGTCTTTGAATCCACGCACAGCATCGTGTTTGATCAGGCCGAAAACCGCCTACACACCATTAAAGCCGTGATGGTTGCCACCCTCAGCCAAGCATAAAGATATTCAACTGCTTACATAAAAAGGGCCGATTCAGTTAACTGAGCGGCCCTTTTTTATAAACCCATGACTAATTTTATAAACCCATCACCCATTTTATAAACTCATTGATCACTTTTAGGCTGAGTCATCGGCGGTGGCAAGCGCTGCCCGAAACGCAGGCAGTTAAGCAAGAAAGTCTATTTTACCGCGAGTTTGACGACGGCTTTACGTACCTTAGCCGGCTCACCCACTGCACACAGTGGCTTGTGCACTTCGCCCGGGTAGAACACCACGAAATCACCGGCTTGCATAACGAATTGCTTTTCATCGACGCCTGCCGGTAAGAAAGCAATGTCTTTATCGGCTAACCAGTCGGTATCTGGCTTGCCTGCGGGCAGATTACTGAAGGTCATCCCCTCGACACCCGCCAGTACAATCTGGATATCCAGATACTTGGCATGATATTCCGCGCGGCGATTTTCCAGATAATCGGTGCTGTCGTTAGAAATCAGCACAAACAGGTTATTACCATCAATATCATGCTTGCCCAGAGGGGTTTCTGCTGTGATATGGCTTTTCACATATTCAATCGCGTCTTTCAATTGCGCAGGCAGATAAGGTACTAATTCCAAATGATGAATGTTTCCGGTGATCATGACTTTCCCTTTTGTAAAATTAAAATGAAATAATGTTCCATTATAACCAGTTCATATCTCATTTATTGGGAAGTCTCTAACATTTATTTATCCAATTTTTATTCAGTTTCGTTCGATAACTCACTCATCGCAGAATCATTACTTCTATGCAATATTCGTTTATCACTTATTGTTATAACAAATAACAGTTGAGACTTTGACCACAGACTGCAAAGCCACTATCGTGGGAAACTGCGATGAAATAGTCGAAAAAACAATAATTTCCTCGTAATGCTAATGATGCTTGTTGCGCTCAATGTAACAAGTTTCGGTGGTTGAATCCTATTCAGGGAGTCGCAATGAAAACTAAAATTCTGTCATTATTGATTTTGACAGCACTATCAAGCAGTGTATTGGCTGCAACACCACCAGATACATTGGTGGTCGTACAATCCCTGGATGATATCGTCAGCCTGGATCCGGCAGAAAGTAATGAACTGTCGAGTATTCAGACCGTACCTAGCCTCTATCAGCGTTTGATCCAAGCCGATCGTGATAATCCGGCAGAAATTAAGCCCGTACTGGCTGAAAGCTGGGAAGGTGACGCCGCAGCCAAAACCCTGACCGTCAAATTGCGCCCAGATGCGGTATTTGCATCAGGCAATCCGGTGCAAGCCGATGATGTGATTTACTCCTTCACTCGCGCAATCAAGATGAACCGCTCTCCCGCTTTTATTCTTAACGTGCTGGGTTGGGATGCGACCAACATCGAACAACACCTGAAAAAGATCGATAACAACACCGTGCGACTGAGTTGGAGTGCAGATGTCAGCCCAGCGGTTGCCTTGAATATTTTATCAACGCCGATCGCCTCAATTGTTGATAAAAAAGCTGTCACTGCCAATGTGAAAGATAATGACTACGGCAATGCTTGGTTAAAAATGCATTCAGCCGGCAGTGGCCCGTTCAAAATGCGTGTTTATCAACCGCATCAAGCCATTGTATTAGATGCCAACGCGACATCGCCGGGTGATAAGCCACTGATTAAAAATATTATTATTAAAAACGTGCCCGACCCAAGTGCTCGTCGCTTACTGATTCAGCAAGGGGATGCCGATATCGCCCGCGAATTAGGGCCAGACCAGACTGCCGCCTTGAAAACAGAAGCAGGCGTCAAAGTGGTCGAGATCCCATCAGCGGAACAAAACTATTTGGTCTTTAACACGGCCAACCCAGCCAACCCGCTGTTGAGTAAACCTGAGTTGTGGCAGGCTGCACGTTATCTGGTTGATTATCAGGGCATTACCAAAGACTTACTGAAAGACCAATATTTCGTGCACCAAAGCTTCCTGCCGGTTGGTTTACCGGGCGCGCTGGAAAGCAATCCGTTCACCTTTGATCCGGCTAAAGCCAAAGAAATACTGGCAAAAGCGGGCATTAAAGACCCAACGTTGACGCTGGATGTTGAGAACAAACCACCGTTTATCACCATCGCCCAATCGTTACAGGCCAGCTTTGCCCAAGGTGGCGTGAAATTGGTGTTACTGCCAGCAGCAGGCAGCCAAGTCTATGGTCGAGTTCGGGCGAAGCAACATCAGTCTGCGATTCGTTTGTGGATACCGGATTACTTCGATGCTCACTCCAACGCTAGCGCCTTCGCCTATAACGACGGTAAAAGTAGCACTGTTGCCGGTTTAAACGGTTGGGTGATCCCTGAGCTGAATAAGCAAACACTGGCCGCCGTGGCAGAAGCTGATCCGGCTAAGCGCACCGCGCTGTATACCCAGTTGCAACAAGAGTTGCAGCAGAACTCGCCTTACATCTTTATCGACCAAGCCAAAGCGCAAGTTGTGCTGCGAGATAATGTGAAGGGCTACCAACAGGGCCTGAATGCCGATATGGTCTATTATGACCGTGTCAGCAAGTAACTTATTTTTGTCTAATTTGGTATTGCAGGGGGCTTCCTGCCTACCTGCAATACCAATGACGCCAGAAATAGCCCTGCTGATTGACCCCGTTTTATGAAATATAAGTAGGTTAATAGCCGATGTCTGTGGCACTAAATCAAACGCCGGGAACCTTATCCCGGCGTCGTCTTTGGGGGTTTTTACAGGGATTACTCACCCTGGCCCTGACGTTATTCGGTCTACTGGTGATCACTTTTTTCCTCTCGGCAATGTCGCCAGTAGATCGGGTGTTACAAATTGTGGGCGACCACGCCAGTGAGGCGACTTACCAGCAGGTTAAGCACCAACTCGGGCTGGATCAGCCATTAGCCGTACAGTTCTGGCACTATTTGGTGCGCTTGGCCCACGGTGATTTGGGTCTTGCCAGCGCCAGTGGTCAGCCGGTATTACAAGATTTGCTCACCGTTTTCCCTGCCACATTAGAACTGGCTACCTTGTCACTGATCATTGGTGCCACGCTCGGGGTTATCCTCGGTTTACTCTGCGCCCGTTGGGCCGGTAGTAAGCTGGATGCGACAATTCGCTTTATCACTTTGCTCGGTAACTCAGTGCCCATCTTCTGGTTGGGTTTGCTGATGCTATTGCTGTTTTATGCACGCCTGCAATGGAGCCCCGGTCCCGGCCGTCTCGATGATATTTATCAATATACCGTGGAAGCAAAAACCGGTTTTGCCCTGATTGATACTTGGCGCTCTGGTGATGCTGGTGCCTTTGGCAATGCCATCGCCCACTTAATCTTGCCTGTCGCCCTGCTCTCTTATTACGCACTGGCCAGTATCACCCGCCTGACTCGCTCAGCTTGCCTGAGTGAATTGAATAAAGAGTACATCACGCTAGCCAGAGCCAAAGGGGCCGGTGAAATGCGTATCCTGCTGATGCATGTGTTGCCAAATATTCGTGGCACATTGCTCACCGTGATCGCACTGGCCTATACCAGCATGTTGGAAGGCGCGGTGTTAACCGAAACCGTTTTTGCCTGGCCGGGGATTGGCCGCTATCTGACCAGTGCCCTGTTTGCGGGGGATACCACCGCCATTATGGGGGGAACGCTGCTACTCGGTATGTGCTTTATTTTGATTAATAACGTGACGGATCTGCTGGTCCGGTTGCTGGATCCGAGAACGCGCTGATATGTTGATGATACTGAAATGCAAATAGCAAAAGTCTGCCACACGCTAAAGCGTTCCCCTGCCACCAGCATTGGGCTATTGATTATCTCCTTGCTGGTTTTCATTGCGATTTTCGCGCCGTGGATCGCACCGCAAGATCCTAACTGGCAAAACGCCGCGGATCGGCTGCTACCACCGGGCTCTGCTGGGCATTGGCTGGGCACTGATAGCTATGGCCGCGATATGCTGTCGCGCTTAATTTATGGCACTCGCCCAACATTGGGTTTGGTGCTTTTAGTCACTGTGATCACTCTGCCACTGGGGCTATTGGTCGGCGTGCTGTCCGGTTATTACGGCGGCTGGCTTGAACGTGTGCTGATGCGCGTGACGGATGTGGTGATGTCGATGCCACGGTTGATATTGGCTTTTGCCTTTGTGGCAATGCTCGGTCCCGGTTTGATTAATGGCGCATTGGCGTTAGCACTGACCACATGGCCCGCTTATGCCCGTCAGGCACGCGCCGAAATTCAATTATTACGTAAGAGCGACTATCTGGCAGCAGCCGAAATGATGGGCATCAAAGGATTACGCCTGCTGTGGGGCCATATTTTACCGATGTGTCTCCCCTCGGCGGTGGTGCGTTTAGCGCTGGATCTGGCGGGTATCATCCTAGCGGCAGCGGGGTTAGGTTTCCTCGGATTAGGCGCACGTCCCCCGATGTCCGAATGGGGTTCTATGGTCGCGGATGGTATGCAGGTTATTTTCGACCAATGGTGGATCGCCGCCATCCCGGGCTGCGCGATTTTGCTCAGCAGCATGGCATTTAATCTGTTAGGCGATGGCCTGCGCGATATTTTGGACCCTCACCATGACTGATAAAATTTTCGCTGTAGAGAATCTGTGTGTCGATTTTCAGCAACAACGGGTGGTCGATAATATTTCGTTCCACCTCGGCCAAGAACGCGTCGCTTTGGTGGGTGAATCAGGTTCTGGCAAATCGATTACAGCCAGAGCGTTGATGGGGTTAGTCCGCTCGCCGGGCAAAGTCAGTGCCAAAAAACTGAGTTATTACGCCGATAATCCCCATCAGCAGGGGGAACCCGCCCTTGCTATCGAACATGATTTGACGGCGCTCAAACCCAAGCAATGGGGTGCGCTGCGCGGTAAAGAAATAGCCATGGTGCTGCAAGACCCTCGCTATGCATTGAATCCAGTGCGAACCGTAGGGAAACAAATTGAAGAGTCTTTGCTGTTGCACAATGCGCTTTCCCGTGCTGACACACATGAGCGAGTCTTAAATGCATTGGCTTCGGTGGGATTAAATGAGAGTGCTTACCACCAATATCCCGGCCAGTTGTCGGGTGGGATGGGGCAACGAGCGATGTTAGCCATCGCATTAGTCAATAACCCGCGCGTCTTAATTGCTGATGAACCTACCTCAGCTTTAGATGCCAAATTACGTAATCAAATCCTTGAGTTGATCGTCGAACAAACCGAGCAGCGCAAGATGAGTTTACTGCTGATTAGCCATGATCTGCCATTAGTGTCGGAGCATTGCCACCGCGTATTGGTGATGTATCAAGGCAAATTGGTGGATCAAGGGCTGGCCGCTGAATTGCCGCACTCAACCCATCCTTATACCCATACCTTGTGGGCTTGCCGCCCCAATGCCACCACTTACGGCACTGACTTACCGGTATTGGATCGCAGCGTAGATTTTTCTGGAGGTACCCGTGGCACTGATTGAAGTCAATAATCTGCGGGTCAGTTTCGCCCTGAAGAATCAAGTCAAAACGGCGGTTGAGTCGGTCAGCTTTGCAGTTGAAGAAGGCGAAACGTTCAGCCTGATCGGCGCATCCGGCTGTGGTAAATCCACCGTATTACGGACACTGGCTGGTTTGCAGCGGGAGTGGCAAGGTGAAATTAGCTTGCTGGGCAAGCCGTTGCAAGCAGGGCAACGTTTCACCGGTCAACTGCGCAAAGATGTGCAGATGGTGTTTCAAGACCCCTATGCCTCGTTACATCCACAGCATAATATTCAGCGCACACTGGGTGAGCCGTTAAAGATTCACGGTGAGCGCAATATCCAGCAGCGAATTGATCAGGCTCTCGCGCAAGTGGGTCTCCCTGCTTCTGCGGCGCAGCGCTATCCCCATCAATTCTCCGGTGGTCAACGTCAACGCATTGCCATCGCCCGCGCCTTACTTTTACGGCCCAAACTGCTGTTACTCGATGAACCCACTTCGGCATTGGATATGTCTGTTCAGGCAGAGATCCTTAATTTGCTCAATCATTTAAAACGCGAACACGGCATGACCTATTTGCTGGTCAGCCATGACAGTGATGTTGTGGCCCATATGTCTGAACGCGCCGCAATGATGGAAAGTGGCAAGATAGTGAGGGAGTTTACACGGCAAGATTTGGAGCAAGCGGCACACTTTATGGGGTAACCCATCTAAGCAGAAAGGACACTTAAAAGTGTCTTTTCCGTTTAGATAAATGTGATACATTAGATCATATCTACAGTAAAGACACAAAAAAGAGATCTTTCTGTTAAGGTGATTGTAATGAATAAGCTAACCGCTATTACCAAGTTTGATGAATTTAGCCGCCATGGGCGCTACGTTTTCCATCTGCGCGATTTCGATAAAATCTTTCCTGATGAGTCACCTCGTGCAATGAAAGCTTCCCTCAAGCGTTTGGTTGAAAGTCATATCCTGACGCGTGCAGCACAGGGGGTTTACGTTTATGTGCGTGGAACGAAAGACAGCTACATACTTGAGCATATCGTTAAGACTATGCGCAGGGGAGAATATAGTTATGTCAGCCTCGAGTCGGCATTATCACAATATGGGGTGATATCGCAAATTCCAATCGACCGATTAACAGTCATGACCACAGGCCGCTCCGGGGAATATAAGACGCCGTGGGGAGTCATTGAACTGACGCACACTGAACGTTCCGTTAGCGATATTTTAGCGGGCACGATTGTGACAAAATCCCCCATTAGGTTCGCAAAAAAAGAGACAGCAGTAAGAGATTTGCGCCGAGTAGGGCGAAACACACACCTGATTGATAATACGGAGTTGGTGAATGCCTAAGCGTATTGATTTTGATAATTTAGTCGCGGCGGTGATTCAACAAGAAGGGCTGTCCGCTTTGCGCCCTGTTGTTGAAAAGGAGTTGCTGCATTATGACATTCTATTTTGTTTGTCAGAGGCGGGTTTATTAAAGGAATTAACATTTCAGGGGGGGACCTCACTCAGGCTATGTTACGGCTCGAATCGCTTTAGTGAGGATCTAGATTTTGCAGGTGGACTGGGATTTTGCTCTGCTAATCTGTCAGAAATGAAAAGCTGTATTGAAGCCTATCTAGGGGGCAGATATGGGCTGGAAGTGACGGTCAAAGAGCCCAAAGAACTATGTATGGAACCTGAATACTCTGAAATTAAAGTCGATAAATGGCAAATATCAGTCACTACTGCGCCTGAGCAGCGAGATATACCAAGGCAACGTATTAAAATTGAAGTCGCTAACATTCCTGCTTATACACGCTCAGTCAGACAATTAGCCCGAAATTATGCGGTGCTACCCGATGGTTATAGCGATACCCTGATCAGTGTTGAAACACTGGAAGAAGTAATGGCTGATAAATTAGTCTCCCTGCCCGCATCGACAAAATATGTTCGATACCGCGATATATGGGACTTAGTATGGCTTAAGCAGCAATCAGCAAATGTGAATTCCGTACTGGTCAATAAAAAGTTAACCGATTATAAAACCGATAATTTTGAAGAAAAACTTCAGGCTCGAATTGATTCATTGGCAGAAATTATTTCTGGTGGGAAATTCCATGAAGAAATGAAACGTTTTATTCCTTCCCATATTTATGACACCACATTGGCAAAAAAGGAATTTTCACCGTTTTTACTCGGCACACTGACAGAGTTGCTACTCCAGCTTAAAGAAGAACTTTATGGGGTAAATAATCAATCGACTCTTTTTAAAATGTAAAGTCAGCGGGAGGGCTCCTGCCTTCCTGCCAGAAAAACTCGACTAAGCCAACGAATCGACTATCAACAAAGACCACATTACCGGCCTTAGCTCCCTGAAGTTAGGCTAAACACCGCCCCCATAAAAACGTAAATTCCCTTCGACTGCGCAGCAAACACCCTTAACACCGAATTCTTTGCTCTACGTCAACTTTGTTTGCTCACACCTATATATAGTGCTTGTAGGAACAAAGACACCTATATGTAGTAGTTATCCACAAAATCATCCACACCCCCCCGCAGCCCTGATGTGCTGCGGATCGTCTTGTGGATAACCCTACGCGGCAGGATACAGGAGCGACATTGTGAAAACAGTAGTGATTAAACGGGACGGTTGTCAGGTACCTTTTGATGAGGTGCGGATCAAGGAAGCCGTCGAACGCGCAGCTTTAGCTGTTAGCGTTGTCGATGCAGATTATTGTGCAACGGTTGCCCGTGTGGTCGCTCAGACGATGGAGAACCAGCCGAAGGTTGATATCCGCGATATCCAAAATGCGGTCGAAAACCAACTAATGGCCGGTCAATACAAACAGTTAGCCCGAGCTTATATCGAGTATCGCCATGACAGGGATATTTCGCGGGAACTGCGCGGTCGCCTGAACCAAGAAATTCGGGGTTTGGTAGAGCAAAGCAACAAAGCGCTGCTGAACGAAAATGCCAACAAAGACAGTAAAGTCATCCCCACCCAGCGCGACCTGCTAGCCGGTATCGTCGCCAAACACTATGCCAAACAGCATATCTTGCCACGCGATGTGGTACTGGCCCACGAACGGGGTGAAATCCATTATCACGACCTCGATTACGCGCCCTTCTTCCCAATGTTCAACTGCATGTTGATTCACCTTAATGGCATGCTGACCCAAGGCTTCAAAATGGGTAATGCGGAGATAGAACCGCCAAAATCCATCTCAACGGCAACCGCTGTTACAGCGCAAATCATTGCGCAGGTCGCGAGCCATATTTATGGTGGGACAACCATCAATCGCATTGATGAAATTCTCGCGCCTTTCGTCACTGAAAGTTTTAATAAGCATAAAGCGATCGCTCAAGAATGGCAGATTCCTGATGCCGCCGGTTATGCCATGTCGCGCACCGAGAAAGAGTGTTACGACGCATTCCAATCGCTGGAATATGAAGTGAATACGTTGCATACCGCGAATGGACAGACTCCGTTTGTCACCTTCGGTTTCGGGTTAGGCACCACGTGGCAATCGCGCATGATCCAGCAAGCCATTTTGCGTAACCGCATCGCGGGCTTAGGTAAAAACCGTAAAACCGCAGTCTTCCCAAAACTGGTATTTGCAATTCGCGATGGCTTGAATCACAAGTTCAGCGACCCTAATTACGATATCAAACAACTCGCTCTCGAGTGCGCCACCAAGCGCATGTACCCCGATATCCTTAATTATGACCAAGTGGTCAAGGTGACCGGCTCCTTTAAAACGCCGATGGGTTGCCGCAGTTTCTTGGGTGTATATGAAGAAGCAGGCGAACAGATCCATGACGGCCGTAATAATCTTGGGGTTATCAGCCTTAACCTGCCGCGTATCGCGCTAGAAGCCAAGGGTAATGAAGCTAAATTCTGGCAATTGCTGGATGAGCGTTTGCTGTTAGCCAAGAAAGCCCTGATGACCCGAATCGCCCGTTTAGATGGCGTCAAAGCACGGGTCGCGCCTATTTTGTATATGGAAGGTGCTTGCGGTGTCCGCTTACAGGCGGACGATAACGTCTCTGAAATCTTTAAAAATGGCCGTGCCTCCATCTCACTGGGCTTTATCGGTATACATGAAACCGTGAACGCGTTGTTTGGCGATAAAACTCATGTTTTTGATGATGAAACCTTACGCCAAAAAGCCGTCGCCATTGTTGAGCGCATGCGGCAAGCCACCGATGCGTGGAAAGAAGAAACTGGCTATGCCTTCAGCCTGTACAGCACACCAAGTGAAAACCTGTGTGACCGTTTCTGCCGCCTTGATACCGCCGAATTTGGTGTGGTAGAAGGCGTGACAGACAAAGGATATTACACCAACAGTTTCCATCTGGATGTCGAAAAGAAAGTTAACCCTTACGACAAGTTGGACTTCGAAGCGCCTTATCCCCCTTTGGCGAACGGGGGCTTTATCTGTTACGGCGAATATCCTAACTTGCAGCATAACCTGCGGGCATTGGAGGATGTTTGGGACTACAGCTATAACCGCGTCCCTTATTACGGCACCAACACGCCGATTGATGAGTGCTACGAATGTGGTTATACCGGTGAATTCTCTTGTACCAGCAAAGGCTTTACCTGCCCGAAATGCGGTAATCATGAACCGTCGAAAGTGTCAGTCACCCGCCGAGTGTGTGGTTATCTGGGGAGCCCTGATGCACGCCCATTCAATGCCGGTAAGCAGGAAGAAGTGAAGCGCCGGGTGAAACATTTGGCAAACGGGCAACTGGGCTAAGCCCCAGCACAGTAAACAGTTCACTCTATGACCCAAAGTCATTGGCGTTGCAGGCAGTTAGCTCACCGGCAACGCCAAGTACGAGGGGGGCACTCACTATCAACTTTCATCAATACTATCCGGTCGACGTCATCAACGGTCCTGGCACTCGCTGCACACTGTTTGTCTCAGGTTGCGTGCACGAATGCGTGGGCTGCTATAACAAAAGTACTTGGCGGCTCAACTCGGGCAAACCCTTTACCCGAGAAATGGAAGATCAGATCATCGCGGACCTGAACGATATCCGTATCTCACGGCAGGGGCTGTCTCTTTCGGGTGGCGATCCGCTGCATCCACAAAATTTGTCCGCTATTTTGCAACTGGTCAAACGGGTGCGACACGAGTGCGATAACAAAGATATCTGGGTCTGGACCGGCTATACCCTCGCTGAACTGACGGATGAGCAACAACAAGTGGTGGATTTAATTAATGTGCTAGTGGATGGCAAATTTGTGCAAGACCTGAAAGATCCCTCCCTTATCTGGCGCGGCAGCGGCAATCAAGTGATTCATCACCTGCGTTAGGCCATCTTGATCAGTTTGCGAAGTTATAGGTTAACGTCGCATTAAACCGCCAATCCCGACGACTACTATCACTGGGCAGGTCACCAATCGGCCTTGCCCCTTCCAGTGAAAGTGAATAATGTTTGTTGTCACCAAAGGTGACCCCAACCGCATACGAAGCCAACTTCTTGGCAGGGAAAATCGACGAGTTATACCAAGTATGTGCCGTATCCAATACCACATAAGGCTGGATTGATTTTAGCCAAACACCATTTTTCCGATTATGCATATAACGCATTTCGATTTGACCACCGTAGCCATAATCCCCCGTGGCTTCACTGTCTGGATAACCGCGACCAAACCGTAACCCGCCGAAGGTCACATGCTCCGCCTCGGGTAAGTCATTGTCAGACCAATCACCTTCCGCCGCCGCACTTAACCGCCATTTCTCGGCCATTAAATAGGCCCCGTCGCCCGTGATTTTCCACCGTGTGAAGCCCAGATCGCCCCAAGGCACCGAACTGGAGGCAAGCGCCCCGTTAATGCCTTTGCGGACACTCGCACGGGTACTCCAATAGGCTTGGGTATATTCACGATAGCCCGCCAGAGCAAATTCTGCTGCCGGATAACGCATACGCTGATTTTGCTCTTCCAGATCGACCAATCGATTATTTTGGCTATTAAATCGCGCACGCTGTTTGAGGCTATAACTTTTCTCCAGATAATCGAGTCCACCGCTAAGGGTCCATTGGCGCTGACGGGTTAATTCCAGTGGGTAGCTTAATACGACACCGCCAGTATATTGTGTCTGCTCGGTGCGAGCCGCTAACGTAATATCTTGCGGATAGTAAGTGATGAGATCCGTATAATCTTTCGGGTTCTGTTTATAATAACTGCCACGGGTTTGCAGCAGCAGCCCATTGCTACCTATATATTGCTGGTAGTTTAAGCCCAAATATTGGTCTCGGTTTTTATTATTGAGCGGTAATAATGTCGCGATACCCAATTGTTCCGCGTAGGGCGTAAAACCACTTAATGTCGCATTCAGCACCCCACTGTAAACCCCTTTGCGGCTATCTAGCGCGGTAGTGACATTCCAATTCCGGGGATGGTCAGCTTTTACATCCAATAATGTTGCACCATATATATTGTCCGGATTTTTCGCAGTGGCGATCACTTTCGTATCAGGTGTACGGCTCATCAAAATATTGTAGCGCTCGAAAGTATCCTTCGTCAGCGGCTTCTCGGCCATGATGTGCTGAGCCAGTTTGGTGAGCCAGCGGCCAATCATCGCATTGTCACTTTGGATACGGGTATTGGCGATATAGCCTTCGACTAAACCTATTTTTAATGTGCCATCGGCGAAGTTATCGGAGGGTAAATAAGCATAAGAAAGCACATAGCCGTCTTGCTGATAGCGCTGAGTAATAGATTGAGTCGCCACCAGCAAACTTTTTAACGGGACTTTTTTGCCTATATAGCCGTTAAATGGCTCGCTCAGCAGCTTAATGTCATAACGAGTGCCGCCAATAAATTGAATATGCCGCACATCAATTAACGTATCGAGGGTTAATTTAGGGCCTGGCGTTGGCGTTGAAAGTACAGGCGGCGCGGTTCTCGTCGGTTGCGGTTTAATAATATCTCGTGAAATTCTGGATGGGTTATTTTGATCAATGAGCGCGGGTACGGTATTTGCCCATGCACTGTATTGCCATCCCAAAAACAATAATAGCCACGCTCTATTATTCATAGAATGTTTCCTTCTGCGCTCACATAATTATTTTTATAAAAATCTGTTTTTATCAGACTGCTGACAAACACCGATGTCTCGACCAAGAACGGTGAGGACAGGCAGAAGAGTAAAGCGTCCGCGCCATCAGGGATGATTTTACGGCGTCTTTACGATCTGCTTGTCTTCTGTGCAATCGGCACTTTGTCAGCTATCTCTTATTATCTTTACGTCAGATATTCCCCCGATAAAAAACGGGGGAATATCTCTGGCGATGAGTCAGTGGGATTGGGGTTTTAATATTCCCCCTAAACCGCCCACTAAACCTCCGCCGGAACTGGCATTCGCATTGGCGTTAGCAGATACGCCTGCCGTCACACCACCGGTTACACCACCCGTGACACCACCGACGGTATTAGTGACCCCAGCCAATAAGCCATTAGAGCCACCCGTGCTGGTCGGTGCCGCTACCAAGCCACCCGTGCTCGCCACTGCCTGCCCTGTGCCTTGCAGCACTTGGCCCACACCCGCTAATGCCGGTGCACTTGTCCCCAATTGCGTTCCTGTGGTGGCAACCGTGCCCCCCACCGCAGTCACTAAATTATTCACTGGCGTTCCAATACCGGTCGTTGCACCCACGGATTGAGTGATGTCTTGTACTTGGCCTACCACCGGTGTCACGACCCCGGTCGCCGCGGTCGTTAACTTACTGGTGGTACCGGTTTGCAGGTCTTGCGCTAACCCATTGCCAATGGCGCTAACGGCCCCGCCGGTCTTATCGACTAATCCACCTGCCGTACCAGTGACCCCTGCCAACGGCGTATTGGTCCCAATACCTGAAACCGTGCCACCTAAACCTGAAACACCTGTACCAACATCTGCGACGGCTTTTGGTACACTGGCCGCAGTAGTGCCTAAAGCATTAGGATTATTTCCCAATTGGCCCACGCCAGTCTGTAATCCGGTCCCCACTTCACTGACCGCATTACCCGTGCTATCGACCACAGTGACCAGACCTGTACCCACCACTGGCAAGCTACCAATAGGAGTTTGACTGACCACATCGCTGACCGTATTACCGACACCATTCACTGCGGTGCCTACGCCGGTGACTACATTCCCAACCGCCGAATTATTGGCTGTCGTTCCACCACCTGTGCCACCGCCAGTGCCACCGCCAGTACCGCCACCTGTGCCGCCGCCAGTACCGCCGCCTGTGCCACCACCGGAACCGCCGTCCGTACCCGAACCACCGGAACCGCCGTCCGTACCCGAACCGCCGGTTGTTTGACCTGGATTACTCTTTGCTGCATTGATGGATCCACCGCCGCTACCACTACAGGCAGTAAGAGAAAACGCGAGCAAAATAGCCAAAGTCACTTTGCTCAGTTGGCTGAAATTATTAGGGCGCATAGTAGAAACCCCCATCGTGACCGCCACAGTGGCGTAAATTAACTATAAGAGACACTTATGTTTCCCTCAAGTTGCCACAATGTTTATTTTTTGTTATGAATGATAATTTATTGAATGAAGATGTATCAGATTGATAACGTGATAAAACTTTTTCGTCTAAACAGCGTACTTTTTCGCATTAAAAACCCTCTGACATAGACAAAAGTTCACCTTACCGCCATCTCCGCTTAACCCTACTGTCATGATTACCCGCCAGCATAGCGATGAGATCACTTACCGGTAATCGCCATGACCATCACACTTCTGACTGCCCGTTTTGCACTGACCATCACTTCGATATGTCCGGCAGTCAGGGAGAATGATACTGAGAGAGGGAATATCTGCCATGCACCTATCTAGACCACCGACCAGTTATCCCACCCGCTATCAACAAATTGCGGCGCAATTAGAACAAGAGCTGCGCGGTCAATATCGCTGTGGCGATTACCTGCCGCCGGAGCAACAACTGGCTGACCGTTATCAGGTTAACCGCCATACCTTGCGCCGCGCCGTTGACGAGTTAGTTGAACGTGGCTGGCTACAACGCCGCCAAGGGATCGGCACTCTGGTGTTGATGCGCCCCTATGACTACCCACTTCATGCCAACGCCCGTTTTAGCCAAAACTTACTGGACCAAGGCAGTGACCCCACCAGTGAGCGCTTACTAGCTGTCTTACGCCCCTGCATAGAGCATGTCGCCAAAGCACTCTCACTGGAGGAAGGCACTCAAGTCATTCATTTACGGACCTTGCGGCGAGTCAATGGCGTGCCGGTCTGTGTTATCGATCACTACCTGCCAGACCTGAGTTGGTGGCCTGCCTTGCAACAATTCAATACCGGTTCACTGCATCAATTCATCACCCAGCATCTACAACAGCCGTTGAGCCGCAGCCAAACCCGTATCAGCGCGCGTCGTGCACAAGCCAAAGAGAGCCGCTTGCTGGAAATTGCTACCCATGCACCGCTGCTGTGTGTACGGACGTTAAATATCTGCGTGAGCAGTCAGCAGGTCGCGGAATACTCCGTCAGCCTGACCCGCGCGGACATGATTGAACTGACGATGGAGCACTGAATGGACAGCACCACCACTCGGCAAGGCTGGATGTCAGTATTAGCACACAGCCAACCCGCGGAACTTCTCGCCCACTGGCAGCCCTTAAATCTGTCACCCGCGTATCAAGTCATACGCGCCCCAGAGATTGGCTTGAACCAACTGCAAGCCCGAATGGGAGCCACTGGCCGCCGGTTTATCCTCGGGGATATGACCATCACCCGCGCGGTTATCAAGCTCAATGACAGTGCTGATATTTATGGTTACAGCTACATTGCGGGGCGCAACAAGGCGCATGCTGAACTTTGCGCACTGCTGGATGCTTTGCTGCAACTGTCGACCCTCAACAGGCATCCGGCCACCGCCCAAGGCAAACCGGCCGGATTAAACGAATTGCTGCTAAGCACGGTGATTCACCCACTGGCTGCGGCGCAACAAGAACGGCGACAACAACGCGCCCGCGCCATCGCGACCAGCAAAGTGGATTTTTTCACCTTAGTGCGGGGAGAAGACTAATGCGCTTATTGACCCATTTTGACCAGCCAGTGGACGATGCTCAGCACACGTTTCGCCGTATTCTGAAGGCATTGAGTGAGCCTGGCGTGCTGGTTTCTCTGCCTGTGGTCACCGGCTGGCAGCCACTGAATCCCGCCACCACCAGCATCCTGTTGACGCTGGCGGATCAGGATACGCCGCTTTATCTGGACGCCTCAATCTACCTAGCGTCACCGAGCGATGTCGAGATATCGCCCCATAGTGACAGTGATACCGTGCAACAGAATCTGCGTTTTCATACTGGCGCACCACTGGTCACCAGCAGCGCCACCGCCAATTTTGCGCTGTTTGGGGAGACGGTCACAGTGGAACAGTTGGCGACCTGCCCAACTGGGGATGAACTTTCGCCAGAGCACTCCGCGACGGTAATGATTCAAACCGATAGCCTGCACCACGGCGTGCCGCTACGTTTACGCGGGCCTGGGATAGAACACAGCCGCACCATCGCACCGCAACTGCCCGCCGCCGTGCTCGATTATCTGCTTAACCGCCCGGTGGCCTTTCCGGCAGGCCTTGATTTCCTGTTGACCTGTGGTGAAAACCTGATGGCAATCCCACGAACCACCCATGTGGAGGTGTGCTGATGTACGTTGCAGTCAAAGGGGGCGAAAAAGCCATTGCGGCCGCCCATCAATTGCTGGAACACCAGCGCCGCGGCGACACGCAGATCCCCGCGATCGATTGTGAGCAAATCGAACAGCAGCTAGGGTTAGCCGTTGATCGGGTGATGACCGAAGGGGGCATTTACGATCGCGAATTGGCTGCACTGGCGATTAAGCAGGCCAGCGGTGATTTGGTGGAAGCCATTTTCTTGCTACGGGCCTATCGCACCACCTTGCCCCGTCTGGCGGTGAGCCAGCCACTGGCGACTGAGAACATGCGACTCGAACGGCGAATCTCAGCCATTTACAAAGATTTGCCGGGTGGACAAGTCCTCGGCCCTACCTATGATTACACCCATCGGCTACTGGATTTTACGCTCTTGGCCTCGGGTGATGCCCCCGCAGCACCTCATAGCCGTGCGGCATTATCCGATGATGTAACCCACAGTCATTGCGCTCATGTGTTTGATTTACTGGCTCAAGAACAGTTAGCACGCACTGAACAAGATGATGACACTGCGCCAGAAGATATTACCCGCCATCCACCGGTTTACCCCTGCAACCGTTCGGCGCGGCTGCAACAACTGGTGCGTGGTGACGAAGGTTTTCTACTGGCGCTGGGCTATTCCACTCAACGTGGTTATGGCCGCACCCACCCTTTTGCCGCTGAAATTCGCACCGGCGACCTGACTATCTCCATCGTGCCAGAAGAGCTGGGATTTGCGATCGACATCGGCGAAATCCTGCTGACCGAGTGCGAAATGGTGAATGGTTTTGTCGATCCCGCGGAAGAACCGCCGCACTTTACGCGTGGCTACGGGTTGGTCTTTGGCCGTGGCGAGCGCAAAGCGATGTCGATGGCGCTGATGGATCGCGCTCTACAAAGTCGTGAATACGACGAGAACGTCACCAGCCCTGCACAAGATGAAGAGTTCGTGCTCGCACATGCGGATAACGTTGAAGCCGCCGGTTTTGTCTCTCATCTCAAACTGCCCCATTACGTCGATTTTCAAGCTGAATTGGCGTTATTAAAGCGCCTGCGCCAGGAATATTTGTCTGCCTCATCGTCACCATCACCAACACAGGAGCCGCACCATGACTGAGGTTCTCACCGGTTACAATCTGGGTTATCTGGATGAGCAAACCAAGCGCACTTTACGCCGTGCGTTGCTCAAAGCCGTGGCGATCCCCGGTTATCAGGTGCCCTTCGGCGGACGAGAAATGCCGATGCCTTATGGTTGGGGCACTGGCGGTATTCAGCTCACCGCCTGTTTGATTGGCCGCTTCGACGTGCTGAAAGTGATTGATCAAGGGGCCGATGACACCACCAATGCCGTCTCGATCCGGCGCTTCTTTCAGCGGGTGAGCGGTGTGGCGACCACAGAGAAAACCATCGACGCGACGCTGATCCAGACCCGTCATCGCATCCCAGAAACACCATTGACGGAAGATCAGATCCTTATCTACCAAGTGCCGATCCCTGAGCCTTTACGCTTTATCGAGCCACGGGAAACCGAGACGCGCAAAATGCATGCATTGGAAGAGTACGGCGTGATGCAGGTGAAATTGTACGAAGATATCGCCCGTTACGGCCATATCGCCACCACCTATGCTTATCCGGTGAAGGTGAATGATCGCTACGTGATGGACCCCTCGCCCATCCCGAAATTTGATAATCCCAAAATGCATATGATGCCCGCCCTGCAACTGTTTGGCGCTGGCCGCGAGAAGCGCTTATATGCCTTGCCGCCCTTTACCAAAGTAGAAAGTCTGGATTTCGACGATCATCCGTTTACGGTGCAGCAGTGGGATCACCCCTGCGAGCTGTGCGGATCGCGTCACAGTTATCTCGATGAAGTCGTGATAGACGATCAGGGCAGCCGGATGTTTGTTTGCTCGGATACCGATTTTTGCCAGCAACAGTTGGCGCAGATAGCCGCACAAGATGGCCTGAAGCACGAGGAAAACATCCGATGATTTCTGCACATTTACTTTCATCACCCGCTGTCCATCCACTGTTATCCGTGGAGAATCTCACCCATTTATACGCCCCCAACAAAGGGTTCAGCGACGTTTCTTTCCAGCTGTATCCGGGTGAAGTGTTAGGGATTGTCGGTGAATCCGGCTCGGGGAAAACCACGTTGTTGAAATCCATCTCAGCACGGTTGGCTCCACAGCAAGGGCAGATCATTTATCGCCCCGATGCGCATCAAGCGGTTGATTTATATCAGATGGCAGAGAGTCAGCGCCGCCGTTTATTGCGGACCGAATGGGGCGTCGTGCATCAGCACCCGATGGACGGTTTGCGACCGCAAGTGTCGGCGGGTGGCAACATCGGCGAACGATTAATGGCGGTGGGTCAGCGCCATTATGGCGAAATACGTCAACAAGCCGGTCGCTGGCTAGAGGATGTCGAAATCCCGCTGTCCCGTTTGGATGACCTCCCCACGACTTTCTCCGGCGGCATGCAGCAGAGGCTACAAATCGCCCGTAATCTCGTGACCCATCCGAAGCTCGTCTTTATGGACGAACCCACTGGTGGACTAGACGTTTCCGTTCAAGCGCGGTTACTGGATTTGCTCCGTAATCTGGTGGTGGAAATGCAGCTCGCCGTGGTGATTGTCACCCACGACCTCGGCGTCGCTCGCTTATTGGCACACCGTCTATTGGTGATGAAAGAAGGCCAAGTCATCGAAAGCGGCCTCACTGACCGAGTACTGGACGACCCTCACCACCCCTATACCCAGTTACTCGTTTCATCGGTACTGCAAAACTGACCCAACACGAGAAATCACCATGAACGCCCTAAAACTCAACGTTGAAAATCTCAGTAAAACCTTCGTGTTACACCACCAACACGGAATACGCTTGCCGGTGCTACATCAAACCTCTCTTCAGGTCAGTGACGGTGAATGCGTGGTATTACACGGTCATTCCGGCAGCGGCAAATCCACTCTGCTACGCTCTCTCTATGCCAATTATTTGCCTGACAGTGGCCATATCTGGGTCAAACATCAAGGCGAATGGCTGGATATGGTGACTGCGCCCGCGCGACAAATCATGGCGGTGCGTCGCCACACCGTCGGTTGGGTCAGTCAATTTTTGCGCGTGATCCCACGGATCAGTGCCTTGAATGTGGTCATGCAACCCCTGCTTGAGTTAGGGGTGGAACGCGAGGTATGCCAACAACGGGCGCAAGATCTGCTGACGCGCCTCAACGTCCCACCGCGGTTGTGGGATCTGGCACCTTCAACTTTTTCCGGCGGTGAGCAGCAGCGGGTCAATATCGCCCGTGGTTTTATCGTCGATTACCCTATTTTGCTGCTGGATGAGCCAACAGCCTCACTCGATAGCACCAACAGCGCGGCGGTAGTGAGCCTGATTGATGAAGCCAAGCAACGTGGTGCGGCCATCGTCGGGATCTTTCACGATGAAAATGTACGCAACCATGTTAGCGATCGCATACTGGTGATGACACCGGCCCCCACCACTGCCAGCACGGAGACCTCAGCATGATCCTCAGCAACATCAATCTTATTCTTGAAGATCAGGTGGTCAAAGGATCACTGGAAATCAAAAATGGTGTGATCCAAAGCTACAGTGATCGCCCGACTCAACTTTCGGCGGCAATAGATGGGCAAAATGGTTGGTTGCTACCGGGGTTGATCGAGCTGCATACCGACAATCTGGACAAATTTTTTACGCCACGACCCAATGTCGATTGGCCCGCGCATTCCGCGATGAGCAGCCATGATGCACTGATGATTGCTTGCGGGATCACCACCGTACTGGATGCCGTCGCCGTGGGTGACGTGCGTGATGGCGGCCATCGGCTGGATAACCTACAAAAAATGATCAATGCCGTGGTGGATAGCCAACGGGCAGGGTTAAACCGCGCTGAACATCGGCTTCATTTACGTTGTGAGTTGCCTCACGACAGCACGCTACCTTTGTTTGAAAAATTGATGTTGCAGCCTGAGTTGTCGTTAGTGTCAGTGATGGATCACTCACCGGGCCAACGCCAATTCGCCTCTCGAGAAAAGTACCGCGAATATTATCAGGGCAAATATCACCTTAACGATCAACAAATGGCCGCTTTCGAGGAAGAGCAAATCACGCTATCGGCAAAATGGTCCACACCAAACCGCAACGCTATCGCGGCACAATGTCGCCAGTTGGGTATTCCACTTGCCAGCCATGATGATGCTACCGCCGAGCATGTCGCTGAGTCCCAAGCGCTGGGTAGCGTCATCGCCGAATTCCCCACCACTGAGGTCGCTGCCAGTGCCTCCCACCAGCAGGGTTTGCAGGTTTTAATGGGTGCACCCAATATCGTTCGTGGCGGTTCTCATTCCGGTAATGTCGCCGCACACCACTTAGCCTCACTGGGCGTCTTGGATATTTTGTCCTCTGATTATTATCCAGCCAGCCTACTCGATGCTGCATTTCGCATCGCACAGGATGAAAGCAACGACTTTAGTTTGTCGCAAGCCATTAATCTGGTGACCCGCAATCCCGCTAACGCTTTGGGACTGGCGGATCGAGGCGTCATTGCTGAGGGCAAACGTGCCGACTTGGTTCTGGCTCGCACCCATGAGGGGCCGAAGAATCAACACATCTACGTGCAAAACGTTTGGCGTCAGGGAATACAGGTGTTCTGATGGCATGCTTAATTTATCTGATGGGCGCATCCGGTGCGGGGAAAGATTGCCTGCTGTCAGCACTGCGGGCGGAAAAACCGGCGCATATTATCGTCGCTCATCGCTACATCACCCGCGAGGCCCATGCCGGTGCAGAAAATCATATCGCACTGAGTGAGCCAGAGTTTCTGCAACGAGCAGCACAAGGCTTATTCGCTCTGCACTGGCAAGCCCATCAGCAGTACTACGGGGTGGGCATTGAGGTTGACCTTTGGCTGCAACAGGGTTTGGATGTGATAGTCAATGGCTCCAGAGCTTACTTGCCTAAGGCAGAACTACGCTATCACGGCCAATTACTGCCCGTGTGCCTGACGGTTTCACCGGCTATTTTGGCCCAACGATTACAACAGCGTGGCCGAGAAAATAGTGAACAAATCAGTGAGCGCTTACATCGGGCACAGCACTATCAGCAGCAGTTGCCGGTTGACTGTTTACAACTGTGCAACGATGGCGCACTGCATCACACACTGGCGCAATTACAGCGAATATTGGCTATGAATTCCGCGAAAGGTCACGATATTGAGGGGCAAAAATGGAATTAACTTTGTTAGGGACTGGCAGTGCCCAGCAGGTACCGGTATTTGGTTGTGATTGCGTTGTTTGTCGCCATGCCAGAGCGCAACCCGCATTGAGGCGTCAATCATGCAGTGCCATATTGCGATATCAAGGGGAAACGACATTCATTGATGCGGGCTTGCCGACGTTGGATCAGCTATTTGCTGCGGGGGAAATTCAGCGTTTTTTGCTTACACACTACCACATGGATCATGTTCAGGGGCTATTTCCTTTACGTTGGGGATGTGGAAATTCGATCCCAGTCTATGGGCCACCGGATCCGGACGGTTGCGACGATCTGTTTAAGCACCCAGGAATACTGGCCTTTCAACCGCCATTACGGGCGTTTCATCCGATTAAGTTCGGCAATCTGCACGTGACCCCCGTGCCATTGAATCACTCAAAAATCACCTTCGGTTATTTGCTGCAAAGCCACAATCGGGCCATCGCTTACCTCACCGATACTGTCGGTTTACCTGCAGACAGCGCCCTATTTCTCGCCAGCAAAAATATCGATTTAGTGGTGATAGATTGTAGCCATCCACCGCAGACACCTCCGCCACGCAATCATAATGACGTGACCATGGCGCTGGCTATCGGCGATTTATTAAAACCAGAAGCGATGCTGTTAACGCATATCAGCCACCAGCTCGATTGCTGGCTACTGGACAACAACCTCCCCACTGGCATCACCGCCGCCCATGACAACCAAACCATTACACTCCAATAGCTCACCCCAAGAGATTGACGTTGCAGGTAGTCAGCCCCTCGAATACCTAGATTCCCCTAAGGCATTGGCGTTGCAGGTAGGCAGCAAACGAACGAATCCCGATGAGCTGACTCAAGTCAGTGATTCGGGTGAGTAAGTGCAGCTAACAACCCTGCGGCGTCAAACACACCAAAGATTCCCCTAAGACATTGGCGTCGCAGGTAGGCAGCAAACGAACGAATCCCGATGAGCTGACTCAAGTCAGTGATTCGGGTGAGTGAGTGCAGCTAACACCCCTGCAGCGTCAAGGACGACGGGGAATCTGCATAGCTGCGGACGACAACACAACCACCCCCTCCCCCAACGGCGCAAACGCCTGATCCAACATGGCTTGCGCCACATCTTTGCCTTTAATCAACCGCCACTTATCTGGCAACAGGGCAAACAAAGGTGCGCTGAGACTCTCCATCAACCTTGGTGTAGTGCGTTGACCGGCTAACATTGAGGGACGGGCAAAGGTCAATTGCGGCCAGCCTTGCGCCTGTAAATCTCGCTCGGCTTCGCCTTTAGTACGATTGTAGAACAGCCATGAGCGAGGGTTTGCTCCCATCGCGCTGACCAGTAGAAAATGCCGTGCGCCTAAACGCAGACCGGTTTCACCCGTTGCCAGCACCAGCCGATAATCCACCTGACGAAATGCCGCCTGACTGCCAGCTTGCTTGCGGGTCGTGCCGAGACAACAGAAAACTAAATCGACCGGTTCATTCAGCGTTTTCAGTAATTCGCCGATATTCTCACCCTGCGGATTTATCAGTTTATTCATGCTGGGCAAGGGCTGACGGGTCGGTGCAATGATGGATGTTACCCTCGCATCCAAACGTAGCAGGCGCAGTAATTCACCGCCCACCAGGCCACTTGCACCCAGTAATAATACCTTCGCCATCTGACCTCCCAATAAAAGCGCTTAATGCCTCCCCACGCTGGAAGCAATCATGTAATCGATTGTTATGAATAATACATATCAGAAACACTATACATTAACTCATCCGAGTGAAAGGTCGAGATTAAAGAGCACACCAATGGTGTTCAGACTGCTGATAAACACCGATGACTCAAGCTAGAACAGTGAGGACAGGCAGAAGAGTACAGCGTCCGCGCCAAGGATGGCGCGGCTCGAGCCATCAGGGATGATTTTACGGCGTCTTTACGATTTGTTTGTCCTCTCGGTAAAGGGCACTTTGTCAGCTATCTCTACACCAATGGTGTTTTTTGCCAAAACCGAGGGTGTTATTGGTCATTTTGATTTCGAGGAGATTGAGTTGCCAAATTGGGACTGCACTCACTTTCGCAATTGGAAAGCGGCGGCAGTAACGTTGACGGGCTGCTTGTTCGGCATCGCCGCTGAGCAGGACAATGTCACCTCGATATTGGATGCCTTTGATAAGGGCTACCATGCGCGGCTGATTGGCAATCGTCCCGACGATTTGCGGGTTTATTTGCATCAACTCAGCATGGCGCGTGTGCTTTTCGGTCATCAGGTAAAGCGCCATCTGCTTGTCATCAAACACGTAAAAGCAGTTGGCGCACCACATATCGATACCGCTGCCAGCACACAGTGTTAGCACATGCTGCTGGCGTAAGAAGCGAATAATCATCGACAGGTCATCAGGAGAGTTCACGGCACTCATGGTTCACGACACCTTCAGCTTGAAAATTGCCTTGAGTGTACATGAATTTTGCTTGCATTCACTTTGCCACGATTAACTTTGCCACTGTTAGCTTTGCCACAACAGACGATCTCGTGATGTCAAGGTGTCTGTTGGGAAAGTCGCGAGCACTGCCTGATAGCGCTTGGCATCGTCTGGGTAACCCCGAGCCGCTTGTAATAACAATCGCAGTGCGCTGTCATAGTCGATACCGCGTAAATCACGGTAAGGCCACAGTTCGGGTTCGGCAATGAATGGCAGCAAATAATCAATGCCTTGCTGCACATTGCGCCCATCTTGTACCCGTTCCCAGCGATCAATTTCGACATGTTCGCCGTAACGGCACAGCAGCAAGTGCGCCTCCAGATTGAAGAGTGAATAGTGGAATGGCACTGTGCGCTCTAGCTCCATCCACTGCTTGCCGTCTTGTGCAATCTGCGCCGCTAACCGCTGGGTAATGCCTTGCTGAATAATGGTCGAAACCAACCCGCGATCGCCGTAAAACATGGCGTTAACCGCACGCTGAACGTCATACCAAGTGCCGTGGTTGTTATGCCAAACATATTCGGAATGGCCCACTTCGCTGTGGAACATCCAGTGGTTGAAGTCGCGGAACCATTGTTGTAATACCGCCGTGTCTTCGGTATCGAGCAGCTTGGCCGGTAGGATCAACCCGATCGTATCAATCACCATCCACATCAGCCGTGTATCGATTAACCCCGTCCCACGCCCCGACACAATACCGGGAATGGCCTGGCCATAATTTAGGTGCGGATTCATGCGCGTTTTGGCATCTAAAAACCAGCAGCGAATCTGTTCCGCTGCCACCTGAGCATAGCGGCTATTACCGGTAAAATAGTAGGCTAGCCCAAGTGTCAGGCAACGATCGCACATCCGCACAATTCGCTGGGTGTCAGTATCGTCATTTTGGCTTTGTGGATTGGTATGCCCATCGCGGCGCACATAGGGTAATCCGTTAGGCTTACGCGGATTTGGCCACCAATAGGTACCAAAACTGTAGTAATCGTGAATGTCACCACTGACAGGCAGCAATGTTTTGTGAGTCACACTCTCTGGTGGCTGATCGCGCAGGGCATCAGCCTCGCTTAATAACCGGCGCAATGCCGGTTGTAGGGGTGAGAATGGCTGCTGTAAGACCGCTTTCGCCTTGATCAAGCAATCAACATCGAGCGTGTACAGTTTCATGGGTGTCGCGGACGTTTTTATTGGCGTCATGGGCATGGCTTCCTTATGCGGCTTGGCTGGCCACCCGCACGCCAGTGGCGGCATCAAAAATATGGATACCGGCAAGTTTAGGTTGCAGATAGACCGTTTCGCCTTCATTCACTGCCAAGCGCTGTTTAAATACCGACGTAAAACGGCCACCACCCGTACTGCAAAATAGCTGCATATCCGAGCCGGTATTTTCAATCGCCGTAATAGTCGCTTTCAATGCGCTGGCACTGTGGGTGGCATCCACGACATTCACCTGTTCAGGACGAATGGCATACACCACATTTTGCCCATCAGTGACTTGCAACCCCGCCGGCAGGGTCAGCAAAGAACCGTCTTCCAGTTGCAGCAGGAACTCTTCGCCTTGTTGCTTTACTGTGCCTTTCAATTGATTGATTTCCGGCGAGCCGATAAAGCCCGCCACAAACAGATTCGCTGGGCGATCGTAGAGATCGAGTGGCGACCCGACTTGCTCAATGCGCCCTTCGCGTAGCACGACGATCATTTGCCCCATGGTCATGGCTTCAATCTGATCATGGGTGACATACACTGACGTGGTTTTTAGCCGCTGATGTAATTCGCGGATCTCACCTCGTACTTGCGTGCGCAATTTGGCATCCAGATTTGATAATGGCTCATCGAACAAGAACACCTGTGGGCTGCGCACAATTGCGCGCCCCATCGCCACGCGCTGGCGCTGACCACCAGATAAATCTTTCGGTAAGCGTTCCAGTAGTGCCTGTAAGCCTAATAACTCGGCGGTGGATTCGACTTTTTTATTAATGTCGGCTTTGGACATTTTGGCCATTTTCAACGCAAAGCCCATGTTCTCACGTACTGTCATCTGCGGATAAAGGGCATAACTTTGGAACACCATGGCAATGTCACGCATCTTGGGTTCAACATCCGTCACATCTTTATTATTGATGCCGACGGTGCCGCCAGAGATCTCCTCCAGCCCCGCAATCATACGCAGTAAGGTAGATTTCCCGCAGCCACTGGGGCCAACCAACACGCAGAACTCACCGTCAGGGATTTCCAGCGAGACATCGCGGATCACATGGGTGTCACCGTAAGATTTACAGACGTTTTTAAGTACAACCGATCCCATTTTATTTCTCCCTAGCCTTTAACCGCGCCAGACATGATCCCGCGATTGAAATGTTTTTGCAGACCCAGATACACGATGATGCTCGGCAACATCGCCAGCAGAGTGATGGCAATAAAGATGTTTGGTGTGATGCTCTCATCGGTACGCAATGTGCCGAGGATCACCGGAATGGTATTCAAACTGTCCTGATTCACCACGATCAGCGGCAATAGGTATTGATCCCAAATCATGATGAAGCCGAAGGTGACCACCGTACCCAGTGCCGGTTTGACGAGCGGCAGAATGACGTGGAAGAAGATTTGCCATTCGCTGGCACCATCAATCCGCGCCGCTTCCTCCAGCTCTTTAGGGATAGCGGCCATAAATTCGGTCAGGACAAAGATCGAGAAGGCCCAGCCCACCACCGGCAAGATCATGCCCAGATAGCTGTTGTACAGCGAGGCGTCGATCACCGGCAGTTGCCAGTTGATGATCATATACAGCGGGATGGCGATTACTTCTTCCGGCAGCATCATGGTCGAGAGAATGACCAAGCTGGTCAGCGAGACGCCAACAAACTTTTTGCGCGCCAGTGCATAAGCCGCTAATGCGCTGACCGAGACTTGTAAAACGGTGCCAAAGAACACCACGATGATGGAGTTCAGCAGGTATTGCCAAACACCGATATCCATCCACGCAAAGATGAAGTTCTCCCATGAGAATTGATTTGGCCAAGCCAACAATTCCCCAGGTTTGACTGGTGCGCCACTGAATGCGGTGGCAATAATGCCCCAGTACGGGCCGACAAAAACGACGAGTAACAGGCCATAAATGATCCAGCGGCCGATACTGTTCCAACTTTTACTTTTCATTGCCAGTCTCCGGATCGGGTTAGTATCGGGCGATGCGTTTCTTCAAGGTGAGATGACAAATCGTCAGCACCACCGTGAAGGTGAATAGCAGGAAGGACACTGCTGATGCATAGCCATAGTCAAACTGCTCAAAGCCCAGTTTGTAGATATGAGTCATGATCATTTCTGTCGCATTCGATGGGCCGCCGCCCGTGGTGGCATAGACCTCCGCGAAGACGCGGAAACCACGGATAAACGACAGCATCAGCACCACTGACAGCGCGGGGATCATTCCCGGCAAGGTGACGTAACGCAGGCGATTCCACCAGTTAGCCCCATCCACGTTAGAGGCGTCATATAAGTCGCGACTAATCCCAACCAGCCCCGCAATAAAGATCACCATGTTGTAAGGCACGGCTTTCCAAATATGCAGCAGCATCACCGTCCACAGCGCTTGGTCGGTATCCGCCAGAAAACCCTGCGCTTCAATACTGAACCACGACAAAATGTGGTTCACCACGCCGTTACTGGTTGGGTTAAATAGAATCCGCCACATTTCGGCGACGATCGCGGCACTGGTGACGGCGGGCAAGAAGATGGCCGTTCGGATAAAACGCAAATGACGCGCTGGGCCTTCTAATAGCATGGCTAAAAAGAAGGCGATAAAAGCGGCCACCACCATGGTGACCACCACATAGAGCAGGGTGTTGAAAACCGCAGAATGCAGTGCTTCATCACCCATGGCACGGGAGAAGTTATCAAACCCGACCCACTCATTTGGCTGGTTAAAGTTAACCTTGTAAAAACTCATCACCAAGCCTTGCAGCATCGGGATGAATTTAAACCAGGTGAAGATGACCAGTGCCGGGGCCAGAAACAGCCACGGAACCAGATTACGTTTTAGTCGGGGGGTTAGCGTTATCATGATTTACTCACTGCCCTAAGACATTCTGTTTGGCCAACTCATCATTTACTTTCTGATTCACCACTTTTAATTCAGCAGGAATATCACTGTCACAGTTGGCTAAAATACGGTTAAAACCTTCAGCAGTGACCTGACGAATTGGCGTCCAGTTAGGTACTTGAGGAATATAGCGGCCATACTCGGCGTATAAATCAGCAAACATTGCCCAGCGAGGGTCGTTATAGACCGCTTTGGTATCGACCTGTTTGTTAATCGATAAACGCACGACGGGCATATTGTTACTGCCCATGCCCATGCCGATCTGTTGCCCTTCTGGTGAAATCATGAATTCGATGAATTGCTGTGCAGCGGCTTTTTTCTGGCTGCTTTTCATCATAAACACGGTGGTGCCTTCAGCCAGTGTTGCCTGCCCTTTTGGCCCCGCCGGTGGTGGGATCACTTCAAATGCCTCTTTGCCGGGATCTTTATCAAACAAGGCAATGTGATAAGGGCCAGAGAAGAACATACCGCTTTGACCGGAACGGAATGATGGGATGGCATCTGCCGTGGTGGCATTAATCGCCCCCGGTTGAACTGTTTTATCGCACACCATGCCACGCATAAAGCTCAGTGTTTCAGTGGCGGCGGGTTCTTCCAATGATGCTTTGAATTTGCCTTCACCCGCGGGGCGAATAAAGTCACCACCGGCTTGCCAGAGATAGGAGCTGATAAACCAGCTGGCATAACCACGGGTGGTCGAAGCGGGCAAAATAAAGCCATAAGTGTCATTTTTGCCATTGCCATCAGGGTCATTAAAGGTCATCGCTTTCGCCAAGGTGCTGATGTCTTCCCAGCTTTTCGGTTGTGCTAAACCGAGCTTTTCACGCCAATCTTTACGGATAAACAAAGCAAAGGTTTGGGCTGATGTGGGCACGCCATAATATTTGCCATCCATGTATTGAGCACTTTTCCAAGCGGTATCGAAGATATCTTCTCCACCAATGATATTTTTTGGCTCAATCGGCTCAACAATGCCAAGCTGGACAAACTGCCCAATGGCGACGGCATCGTTAAAAATCAGGTCGGGTAACGCGTTACCTGCTGCGGCTCGCGCTAGACGTTGTTCAAAGTCGGTTGTGGCATTGAAATATTCAATTTTAATGCCTGTTTTCTTCTCAAAAGTTTCCGCTTCGGTCTTATAAATATTTTTTGAATCATTACTGGCGCGGATCCATACCTGCAAAGTTTCTGCTGCGTGGAGGGAAGGGATCCCCATGGCTAAATAAGTTAACAACAGCAAAGATTTTATTTTTACTTTTGACATTATCATTTTTTTCTTCATCTCAGCGTCCTCGTTGAAATCTAATTTTTTATGAATTTACCCAGATGGTTAAATAACAGAATAAAATCACCAAACACTCGATAACATTAGAACTCAGAGGAAAACAAAAAACTACACCACAAAAAATAAAACTTAATTCCATTTTGAATTTTCTGCTTGAGATCACACTTGAAAAATCACCAAAAAAAGACAAAAAGCAATATTATCTATAATAATCAAAAAGATAAAATCTTCATTTTAAGAAGTAAAAAATAGATGCAATTATTTAATTCGCCTAAAAAACGTCTAAAACAGAGATTTAATTTGATACCAGTCACAGAATAAATCATTTATTCAAAGAGAATTTATAAAGAAGATCCAGATCACAAAAGTGTATAAACTTTGCCCTAGAATTCAAATCCATTCTAAATGAAACGCTGTTCTTTTTATTGAAATGACAATATTTCATTACGTAATCTTATTTTTAAAATAATGATTTCATTATTTTCACAGAGATAAGAAAGTTAAATAAAACCGAGAATGCTTTATTTTTATTCATGTAAACAATAAAAATTAAGGAAATTAATGATGAAGAATTTGGGTAAAAAAACCTATTACTGGCTATTCTACTGGGGTCATCTCCCTTTATTTACGCGGCGGAAAGCCATCCATTAATATTAAAAGTTGATGATATAAACTATAGCATTGACCAAGTTAAGCAAAACAACCCGCTATACGAAAAATCCTATAAAAATCTGATCACTAAGGCTGATAAAGCCCTGCAAAAACCACTCTATTCCGTCATGGATAAAAGTTTGTTGGCTGCCAGTGGCGACAAACATGATTATTACAGCTTCCCGCCCTATTGGTGGCCAGACCCTAGCAAGAAAGATGGTATGCCTTATTTGCGCAAAGACGGTGAAACTAATCCTGATGCCAATAGTGATGCGACAGATAAAAAACGCATGAACAGTTTCAGTGACGATGTCTATTATCTGGCGCTCGCCTATCGCTTTACGGGTAAGCCTGAATACGCGGAAAAAGCACGGGATCAATTGGTCAATTGGTTCGTTAACCCGAATACCCGCATGAACCCGAATCTACAATATGCTCAAGCCATTCCAGGTATCAATGAAGGGCGAGGTATCGGTTTAATCGACAGCAGAGCACTGGTAGACGTGATTGATGCCGTCGAACTGATAAGACCGGCCAATGTCCTTAACGAAGCCGATTATCAAGCCATCAAACTTTGGTACAAAGATTTCTACCAGTGGATGACCACCAGCCAGAACGGTTTTGAGGAAGATAATTGGCACAATAACCACGGCACCTATTTTGATATGCAGGCCGCCGCTTTTGCCTTGTTCAGTGACCAGAAAGCCGCCGCTCAAAAACGTTTGGAAATCACACAGCTGCGCCGTATTCCCTCCCACTTTGATATGCAAGGTCGGCAAAATGCGGAACTGGAGCGCACTCGTCCATGGCACTACAGCAATTTCCATTTAGAAGCCTACAACAAGCTGGGCCGCCTAGGGGAAGTCGCCGACAAAGATATCTGGAACTTTAGCCTCGACGAGCACAGCCTGAAAAAAGGCTATCAATACGTGGCGGGCTTTATCAATACCGACCAAGCATGGCCGTATAAAGACTTGGATGGTCTGCAAGATAAAAAAGCACTGACCAATATGATCACTGCCGCCCGAGCCTACCCGTCTGACCCTAATTTCCAACAAAAGGCGCAATACCTGATAGCCAAGTATCCGGATGCCGTTGAAATCCTGCTCTATCCGATAACACAGCCCGTGATCGTCAAAAAATAAGCACTGTCGAGGACACACCAGATATGAAGCAGTTTACGGATCAGCAGATGGCAGAAATCCGCCAGCGGGTTGTTCAGCGAGCGGAAAATACCGTTCAACGGCAAGGCGACATCACACAGCAATACGGAAATACAGTACAGCCGTCAGGGATTATTGCCACGCTGATTGCGGAGAATCAGGTGGTGTTGGACTCAGAAACACGGGTCCCCACCACCGGCATCGCCACTTGGAACCATTACTATTATTGCCCTGACCACGGGGTGAAGTTAGTTTGGGATCGCCATTCGCCGACTCAGCATCGTTGCCCCATTGACGATCAGCTGTTTAGCGGAGAACCCTATGATGGTGCTTGGTGGCGGGCGCTTAACGGCTTAAATGCCAAAGCCTGTAATCAACTTGGTTTGCTGTGGCAGCTCACGGGGGAAATACGTTACTTCAATAAAGTGCGGGATATTCTGATCAACTATGCCCGCTACTATCCTGACTATGAAGTCCACGGCGGAATTCCCTACAACGGGCCAGGTAAGGCCAACGCGCAAACGCTGTGCGAGGCGAATTGTCTGCTCGATTTTGCTTTGGGCTATGACTTCATTGCGGAGTCGCTGAGCCAAGAACAACGTGATTGTATCGCTGGCCGGTTATTGCGCGAGGGTGCTGATTTCCTGATGCAACACCGTACCCGCCAACTGCATAACCATGAAGTTAAAATCAGCAGCGCTATCGCGGTGATCGGGCTGATCCTTGAGGAAGAGCACTATGTCGAGTTTGCGGTTAATGCTGAGTATGGTCTGCGTTATCAGCTAGAGCATGGGCTGTTCAGCGAGGGATTATGGTTTGAAGGGTCAGTGCATTATCACTTTTATGCCCTGCAAGGCTTCTGGTCATTTGAAAAGCTCGCTGCGGGTAGCCGTTATAGCTTGTTAGCGCTGCCTTATTATCGCGATATGCTCAGTTTCCCGCTAAAACTACTGATGCCCGATGGCACTTTCCCACGCATTAACGATTGTACTGCCGGACAAGAGCAACTGACTCACGCCCACTTGTATGAGTTTGCATTTAAAATCTATGGCAATGATGAGTATGCTGACGCCTTGCATCATATTTATCGCCAACAACCTCGCTTCAACCTAGATGCCCTGCTCTATGGTGTTGAAGAATTGCCCTCCCCGCGGGTTGATATCATCCCAACGGATACGTTGCATGCACCCGATTGCGGCTTGACCATTTTACGCCAACCGCAATCAGGCCGTGCTTTGTTGATAAAACACAGCCCCTATGGGGGAGAGCATGATCATTATGATCGGCTGAATTTAATTCTGTTTGAGCAAGGGCAAGAGATCTTGCCAGATTTAGGCACGACCGGTTATGGCGCGCAGCTACATTATGGTTACTACAAAAACAGCGCAACTCATAATACGCTCAGTGTTAACCAAGCCAATCAGCCCCCCGCCGTACCGGTTATCCATAACTGGTATCAATCAGCAAAATTCAGTTGGTTAGATACGGAGGTAGATTGGGGAAAAAAAGCCCCTGAGTTAGACAGCCATACTCGTGTCCAATGGGATTGCGATGCTTATCGCGATATAAAATTCCGCCGCCGAATATTGTGGCTAGAAGATGCGATCATCGATATCAGTAGCATCGTCAATCCACACCAACAAGCGTGCGACTGGACACTACATATCGACGGGATGACGATGGATGCAGCAGGTGAAAGCATCTCTTTTAGCGAAAGTGGGCCAATGCAGTATTTGCATCAAGTCACCACTAAACCACTTAATGGTGTGCTCCAATGCCATTATCAAACAGCGGCAAATCCGCTGTCACTCTGGCTCGCCGCAGATGCCACGCTATTCCAAGGGTTAGCACCCGCGAACCCATCGGTGCGAGATATCAGTTATCTGATCTTACGTTCTCATCAATCCGAATCAGTAATTACCAATGTGTTTGATATGAACAACCCTCAACCGCTAACGAACGTGCAAGTGGACAATGATGGCGAGTTATTGACGATCATACTGACCCGTCAACAACAGGTTATGCAGGTCACTATCTCCTTGGTTGATAGCGGTATCCCGTTATTCATTTGACGTTATGCAGCTCGGGGCAGCCTTTGCCCCGTTTTTTCCGCACTTATCGCTAATGCGGGCTACATTGCTAGCATATCCTCCCCATTAATAGGGTCTATGGCGAGAAAGTCCCTGATAACGTGATTTAGCTAACATTTACCACATAAGATTTTTATGAATACATATGCATCTATTACGTATAAGTGGAGATGTAACAAATGATTGTGCGTTAACAAATAAAATACAAAACATATTAAGAACTCGCTCTCATTGCCTCTATTGGATAATAATAAGTCGCCTGATGTATCTTCCTTGTTAAATATAACCCTACTGTTTTGCATAATACCCAGTACAGATTTGAATAAAAACCGTTTTAAGTGAATAAAAACGCTTAAATATTCAGTATCTAGTCAAAGTGCATTTTAAAATCGGCTAAAAACATGACATGAGTCACAGAATGAATGAGTGTTATGACTAGAATAGCCGCCATCAGCTTATTTTATTCATCTTTACTTAGAATGAGCGTTTGTTTAAAACGGCAACTTGTTTAAAACCAAAATTTGTTTAAAAAAACAGAGACCTTACGCAAATGGAAAATAACAACAAGAAAATGGCGCATATAAGGCGGACAACGCATCTCATGATGCCGGCACACCGTAGCTATTTTAGTTTTTCTTATTTCCACTTTAGATAATACCCCCTCTGCAATGACATCCATTTTTATTGGGTAGTCATTGTCTATGCACAATTTTTAACAAAAACGAAAATTGCTTTTCAGCATTGGCGTGATGTTAACTATTGTCTGCGTTCTCCGAAGATACTCATACTTGGTTTTATTATCACTATCGGTGCGTGTCATATTATTGCTCAGCCGATATAAGCCTTGTGTTAATTATCTTCCAGCAGAAACATAGCTATCCTGTAAAAATCGAATGTCACCTTTGTCATTAATGCTAAATGACATGAGGATCACTGCGCCTAAAATTCAGATGCGGTGATGTGCAGACAAGCAAATTATTTATTAATGAATTTTAATTCATTGATAAGGACGGCCATACACAGAATTTAGTGTCAGTGTTTTTTGATAGTCCAATAAATAATATAAAAGAGAATCCATAATGAAAAAGTTAAATATTGCGGCAAGCCAGTCAGCTATACCCTGTTTTGAATCACAGCGTGAAGTAGTCGATGTTTTACACACGGATTTTACGGACATTGCTGCCGTCGTCCTTTCCGTTCAAGATATTAATAATGGTGTCATTAATAGTATTCATGAATTAGGTTTAGAGATTCCAATCTTTGCTGCCGTTTGCTGTGAAGAAGAACTCAATACCGACGTATTACCATCACTCAATGGGGTCTTTGAACTCTGTGGTGATAATACTGATTTTTATGGTAAACAATTGGAATCGGCTGCTGAAAAATATGAAAAAGAATTGCTGCCTCCATTCTTTAATACTTTAAAAAAATATGTCGAAATGGGGAATTCAACTTTTGCTTGCCCTGGGCATCAAGGTGGACAATTCTTCCGTAAACATCCTGCGGGCCGTCAATTCTTTGACTTCTACGGCGAAACTATTTTCCGTTCAGATATGTGTAATGCTGACGTCAAATTAGGTGATTTACTGATTCACGAAGGTGCACCTTGTGATGCACAAAAACATGCAGCAAAAGTATTTAATGCCGATAAAACTTACTTCGTTCTGAACGGAACATCAGCCTCAAATAAAGTGGCTACTAATGCCCTGTTGGCCCGTGGTGATCTAGTATTATTTGACCGTAATAACCACAAATCTAACCATCATGGTGCGTTGATTCAGGCAGGTGCAACCCCTGTTTATCTGGAGACAGCCCGCAACCCGTTTGGCTTTATCGGTGGGATTGATGCTCACTGTTTCGAAGAAAAGTACCTGCGTGAACAGATCCGCAGCGTTGCACCAGACCGTGCTAACGAAGCGCGCCCATTCCGCTTGGCGATTATCCAATTAGGCACCTACGACGGTACGATTTATAACGCCCGCCAAGTCGTCGATAAGATTGGTCATCTTTGCGACTATATTTTGTTTGACTCCGCTTGGGTAGGCTACGAACAATTTATTCCAATGATGAAGGATTGTTCACCATTATTACTTGAATTGAATGAAAACGATCCTGGTATTATCGTGACGCAATCAGTCCATAAACAACAAGCGGGCTTCTCACAAACGTCGCAGATTCATAAAAAAGATAAACATATTAAAGGTCAAGATCGCTATTGCAACCATAAGCGCTTTAATAACGCCTTTATGTTGCACGCATCCACCAGCCCATTCTATCCATTATTTGCCGCATTAGACGTTAACGCAAAAATGCATGAAGGCAAAAGCGGCCAACGTATGTGGCTTGACTGTGTTAAGACAGGTATTGAAGCACGTAAAATGATTTTAAATACCTGTAATATGATTAAGCCTTTTGTTCCGGTAGAAGTTGACGGAAAACCGTGGCAGGAATATGACACGAATGCCATGGCACAAGATTTACGCTTCTTTAATTTCATTCCAGGCGAAAAATGGCATGCCTTTGAAGGCTATGAAGCCTCTCAATATTTTGTCGACCCTTGTAAGTTACTATTAACCACCCCAGGGATTGATACCAATACTGGCGAATATACTGCCTCTGGTATTCCAGCGACTATTCTGGCTAATTTCTTGCGTGAAAATGGTATCGTGCCAGAAAAATGCGATTTGAATTCTATTTTGTTCTTATTAACGCCAGCAGAAGACTTGGCGAAAATGCAACATTTGGTCGCGCAAATTGCTCGATTCGAACGTTTCATTGAAGAAGATGCTTTGTTAGTTGATGTATTACCAACGGTATATCGTAATAATGAAGCGCGCTACCAAGGTTATACCATCGGTAAATTATGCCAAGAAATGCATGATCTTTATGTTAGCTATGATGTTAAGCAGCTACAAAAAGAGATGTTCCGTAAACAGTATTTCCCTAAAGTGGTGATGAATCCACAGGATGCCAATATTGAATTCGTCCGTGGGCATGCTGAATTAGTCCCATTATGTAAAGCTGAAGGTCGAATTGCCGCTGAAGGTGCACTTCCTTACCCACCGGGAGTATTGTGTGTTGTCCCTGGTGAAGTTTGGGGCGGCGCAGCTCAACGTTATTTCTTGGCATTAGAAGAAAGTATCAATCTATTACCTGGCTTCGCACCTGAATTACAAGGTGTTTATTTGCAAGTTGATGAAGACGGATGGAACCGTGCGTACGGCTATATGATGAAACAATAATAGCTATTTTTTAATTTTTACAACACCAACATCACTATTCGCTCAATCTGCGGGGATAACTTATTCCCGCAGTCTCTGAAATTAAAAAAGAGATAATAAAAATGAGTAAAACAAATAATAAGATGGGAGTCGTACAGCTAACTATTCTGACCGCCGTCAATATGATGGGTTCAGGCATAATTATGCTGCCAACCAAACTCGCCGAAGTTGGAACGATTTCGATCGTTTCATGGTTAGTCACAGCAGTCGGTTCAATGGCGTTGGCCTATGCTTTCGCCCAGTGTGGGATGTTTAGTCGTAAGTCTGGCGGGATGGGCGGTTATGCCGAGTACGCGTTTGGTAAATCTGGCAACTTTATGGCGAACTATACCTATGGTGCATCATTGCTGATTGCTAATATCGCGATCGCGATTTCAGCCGTAGGGTATGGCACCGAATTATTGGGTGCCACACTCACGCCATTAGGCATTTGTATCGCCACCATCGGTGTACTGTGGCTGGCGACAGTCGCTAACTTTGGCGGCGCACGCATTACTGGGCAGATCAGTAGCGTCACCATCTGGGGGGTGATTATCCCCGTCGTCGGTATCTCGTTGATTGGTTGGTTCTGGTTTAGTGGCACAGCCTATGTCGCCGCGTGGAATCCACATAACGTGCCCGTCTTTGAAGCGATAGGTTCTTCTATCTCAATGACACTGTGGGCTTTCCTGGGTTTGGAATCTGCCTGTGCCAATACCGACACGGTAGAAAACCCTGAACGTAACGTTCCGATCGCCGTGTTGGGTGGGACTTTAGGTGCAGCGGTTATCTATATTATTTCAACCAACGTGATTGCTGGTATTGTGCCAAACATGGATTTGGCTAACTCTACCGCGCCATTTGGTTTGGCCTTTGCTTATATGTTCACCCCAGCCGTCGGTAAAATCATCATGGCATTGATGATCATGTCCTGCGTAGGGTCATTACTGGGCTGGCAGTTCACCATCGCTCAGGTGTTTAAATCTTCTGCTGATGAAGGCTTCTTCCCGAAAATCTTCTCTAAAGTCAGTAAAGCCGATGCCCCTATCAAAGGAATGTTGACCATCGTTATCATCCAGAGCGTGTTGTCTCTGATGACCATTAGCCCGTCACTGAACAAGCAATTTAACGTGCTGGTGAATTTGGCGGTAGTGACCAATATCATCCCTTATATTCTGTCGATGGCGGCGTTGGTGATTATCCAGAAAACCGCGAATGTCGATCCTGCTAAGGCCCGCAAAGCCAACATCATTGCCTTTATCGGTGCGATGTACAGCTTCTATGCGCTTTACAGCTCAGGTCAGGAAGCGATGACTTGGGGGGCGATTGTGACCTTCCTCGGGTGGACACTGTACGGTTTGGTTTCACCACGTTTCGAATTTGCAGCAAAAACAAAGTAATCAATCAGGTTGATTGAGTAAGATCAGGTGCCAGCAGATAAAAAAGTCAGGATACGGCCCGTAATTCCGGTAATAATAGCTCCAAACCGCTACCCCCGGACTGGAAGAAGATTATGACGGATAGCCCTTGGTATCTCTATCTGCTGCGCACCGCCTCTGGCATGTTGTACACCGGTATTACCACCGATGTTGCACGGCGAATGGTGCAGCATCAAAGTGGAAAAGGCGCAAAAGCACTGCGTGGCAAAGGAACGTTAACTTTGGTCTTCCATTGTGACGCAGGGGATCGCTCAATGGCATTGAAACTGGAATATCGGGTGAAGCAACTCACTAAGCAGCAAAAAGAAAAGCTGGTGATTAACCAGCCTTCTTCACTGACCTCGATACTTATCGAGCAAAAAATAGTCGCTAAAGCACCCGCCGTTAAAATCGGTTGAATGGGGCTGAAAAGACCACCTCACCCTCCACGTCAGCCAGTGCCTCTTCCGCCAAAGCATAAACCTGAAAAGCATTTTCGGTATCTGGCCAGCGGCACGTTAATTGATGTTGAGCTGCCGGTACAAAACCAAAACGTTGATAATAGGCAGGCTCACCCAATACCACGACCGCGGCATAACCGAACTCATTGAGCGAATCGAGCCCCTCGTAGACCAGTTTTTCGGCCAAACCTTGGCGACGCAGGCTCTCTTCCACGGCTAATGGTGCCAATGCTACCCATTGACGATCCTCACCACCAATTTCAACCGGACTAAATGCGGCATAACCGACAACACCACCCTCGTCATCCGTTGCCACAATGCCCAGCGTCAATAAACCATCTTCGCGCAGTTGCTGCACCAGTTCAGCTTCATCATCTCGCTTAAATGCCTGACGTAATAAAGCGTCGATCCCCGGTGCATCGACCGGAATTTCTACTCGAATTAACACGATGCTAATGTACGGGAAGTACTCACCGCACCCTCTTGTTGACCGGCTTCAATAAATTCGGCCAGTTGCAGTAGACCGACTCGCAGGAGTGTCGGCATGGCTTCCAATTCAATGGCATCCATCAGGTTTTTCACATAAAGGCCCAATTCGGTATCTCCTTCAATGCGTAACCGGCGTTGGAAAAACAGCGTATCCGGATCTTCTTTACGGGCAGCGATCAGAATCAGATCGTTGGCATTACCGCTAAAGCTGACATCGGCTTTAGCTTGTTGGCTCACTATTAGCCTATCGTTTTCTACCGTCATAAACCATTGTAGCCCGAGATCACGGACTTCAATTTTTAACCAACGGGATTCTAGAAATGCCAAATCACCGTCCAGCAGTGCCTGACGAAATTGCCAGCCAAGCATTTGCTCTAATACTTGGCGCTGTAAAGCGAAAGGAGTCAATTTTAGCGGCCCCCGCAGCAGCGCTGGCCCTTGACGTACAAGTTGTGTTCGTAGTTTTCCAAGCACTGGCTCTATCTCCTTTTGACTCTGATCAACCATAAACCTATACCCAACGTAATTGGAGTTGCAGGTAGGCAGCAAGTGGACGCATCCCGATGAGCTTACTCAAGTAAGTGATTCGGGTAAGTACGCGTAGCTAACACCCCTGCGGCTTCAAGTACAAAGGGTATTTTGCCACAGGAGAAAAATAGCAAAGCATCCTAAATCAATAAAACTGACATCAATTTTTGGCTAATCCTCAGAAGAATGCCACCAATGCAAAAGAAACTGCCTTAAATCAAGGTCAGTGCAAAGCAGGTTAACTAAAATCGCCTCTCGATAAAATACGAATATCATCTTCGGATGGGGAATAATCATTGCCAGCCATGCTGCCAACAACGGGGCTGCTGACTCATTCAGGAAAATTCTATGGAGTTGCTTTGTCCTGCCGGCAATTTACCCGCATTAAAAGCCGCCATCGATAATGGGGCTGACGCGGTATATATCGGTTTGAAAGATGATACCAACGCCCGCCATTTTGCCGGCCTTAATTTCACCGATAAAAAGCTGCAAGAAGCCGTTAATTACGTTCATAACCGTAAGCGTAAATTACATATTGCCATTAATACCTTCGCTCACCCCGATGGTTATGCTCGTTGGCAACGAGCCGTAGATATGGCCGCGCAGCTTGGGGCCGATGCCCTTATTTTAGCCGATCTCGCTATGCTGGAATATGCCGCCGAGCGTTATCCAGATGTGGAGCGCCATGTCTCAGTACAAGCGTCGGCGACGAATGATGAAGCCATTCGCTTCTATCAGCGCCATTTTGATGTGGCGCGAGTGGTGTTACCCCGCGTGTTGTCGATGCATCAGGTGAAACAGTTATCACGCACCAGCCCAGTACCGTTGGAAGTTTTTGCCTTTGGCAGTTTATGCATCATGGCGGAAGGCCGCTGTTACCTATCCTCCTATTTGACAGGCGAATCACCGAATACCGTGGGAGCCTGCTCACCCGCACGTTTTGTACGTTGGCAGCAAACCCCGCAAGGGATGGAATCTCGCCTCAATGAGGTGTTGATCGACCGTTATGAGGATAACGAAAACGCCGGTTATCCGACATTGTGCAAAGGCCGCTACCTAGTCGATGGTCAGCGCTATCACGCGCTCGAAGAACCGACCAGTTTGAACACGCTGGAGCTATTACCTGAATTATTTGCCGCGAATATTGCCTCGGTAAAAATTGAGGGCCGCCAACGTAGCCCCGCTTATGTGAGTCAGGTGGCCAAAGTTTGGCGGCAAGCAATTGACCGCTATCAAGCCAATCCGTCGCAATTTGCAGCGAAAGCAGAATGGATGGAACAACTGGGCGCAATGTCCGAAGGGACCCAGACCACACTGGGCGCTTATCATCGCAAGTGGCAGTAGCCGGAGGAAATATGAAGTATGCCTTAGGCGCAGTACTCTATTACTGGCCAAAATCGGATATTGAGACTTTCTATCACGCGGCAACCAATAGCAGCGCCGATGTTATTTATTTGGGCGAGAATGTTTGCACCAAACGCCGCGAGATGAAGGTTAGCGATTGGTTGGGCTTAGCAAAAGAAGTCGCAGCGAGTGGTAAACAGGTGGTGATTTCTACCTTAGCGCTACTGCAAGCCCCGTCCGAATTGAATGAATTGAAGCGCTATGTTGAGAACGGCGAATTTTTACTGGAAGCCAATGATTTAGGTGCAGTGAATATGGCGGCTGAACGTGGCTTGCCTTTCGTCGCCGGTCACGCATTGAACTGCTACAACGCATATACCCTGCGGATCTTGCACCGTCAGGGCATGATGCGTTGGTGCATGCCAGTCGAGCTTTCCCGTGATTGGCTGAGCAACGTCCTAGAGCAGTGCGACGAACTGGGTTTTCGCGATCAATTTGAGGTTGAAGTCCTCAGTTATGGCCACCTGCCGCTGGCTTATTCTGCCCGCTGCTTTACTGCCCGCTCTGAGGATCGCGCCAAAGATGAATGTGAAACGTGCTGCATTAAGTATCCGCAAGGGCGCAAGGTATTATCGCAGGAAGACCAGCAAGTTTTTGTCCTCAATGGCATCCAGACACAAAGCGGCTACTGCTATAACCTCGGTAATGATCTGATCTCAATGCAAGGGTTGGTGGATATTGTCCGTCTTTCGCCAAAAGGCATCGAGACACTGGAGGTTATCGAGCAATTCCGCGCTAATGAGCAAGGTCTAGCACCGTTGATGCTGGCAGATAAAGCCGATTGTAATGGCTATTGGCGGCGTCTTGCCGGACTGGAACTGGTGTCATAGCATCAAAAATCAGGGGGAGCATATTTGCTCCCCCTGCTATCTACACTATTTTTTTAATCGATGAGTGGTGGTCAATCACAGCGGCATTTTTGGGCCATGATCTCAATGATCTGACGGTCAGTTTGCCGCATCGCACCGCAAGCCAGCGCGCACAGATTGGCAATCGACTGATCAACATCATGAGCCACGATCCCCTCATTACCGGTCACACCGCTGCTGTCTAATGCCATGAGTACCGCTTTGTAGGCCGCACTGACGCTGGTAGAGACTTTCATGGCGCAACTGTTGGCAGCACCATCACAAATAATCCCGCTGATATCGCCGATCATACTACCGATCGCCAGTGCGACTGGCTCATAACGAGGTTCAAATAGCCAAGCCATTCCAGCCGCCGCGCCCATTGCGGCTGTGGTCGCAGCACATAAAGCAGAAAGTGCCGGTAACTGGCTATGAATATAAATCGCCATCAAATGAGACAAGATCAGCGCTCGCGCTAACGCTTCTTCATCGGCCCCCAGATATTCGGCAACCACAAGTACAGGCATCGTGGCGGCAATGCCTTGATTCCCTGAACCAGAGTTACTCATCGCGGGCATTAGTGCTCCCCCCATACGCGCATCCGAGGCTGCCGCTGAGCGAATCATAATATCCGACAGTAAATCCTTAACCAGCAAACCTCGCCCACGTTGGCGCATCAGTGAAGCACCAATATGTAAGCCATAGTTACCGGTAAGCCCCTCTTGGGACAGCGCCCCATTCAGTTCAGCCGCCTGTAAAATGAAGCTAATCTGCTCGAAAGGGACTTCGGTAGCAAACTGGTAAACCTGCCGAGCGCTAACTTGCTTCAGGCAATCGTGAGGATCATAAACTGCCTGCGCCTGTGGGCTATGCTGCGCAACCTCGAACAAGACATTGCCATTGATAACAATCTTCACCACTTGGGTATGACCCCCAGCAATGGTAACACTCGCCCATCGCGCCCCCTGATAGACCCGAGCTTCAGCGAATAAAACATCATCGCCAACGTGCATATCTACCCGAACATCCCCACGTTCCAACATCGACTTGGCATCTGTAACCTGCTGTTGAGACAGGTTTTTCAACACCGCTAATCCCCCCTCAGGATCGCCACCCAGTGCACCCACCGCAGCAGCAATAGGCAACCCCACCATACCGGTGCCAGGGACAGTTACCCCCATCCCATTTTTCATTAAGTTTGGTGAAACCCGCGCTTCAATACGCTCAACTTTGCCGGGTAAATAAGTCGCTGCCATTGCCGACGCCAATGCGAGTGCGATGGGTTCAGTACAACCGACGGCTGGTTGCACATCGCGTTTAATGACGCGGATAAGCGCATCCCATAAAGCAGAATTATTTGTGTTATTCATAATAATACCTTCAAACATATACAGCAGGTTATGTCAGATGCCGTTATTTCAAGAGAATGCCAAGAATGGAGAGATACACAATAAAACACCGGTAATAATAATCACTGTCAGTGAGAGACCTTTATATTTATGCAATGCAGGTACTTTGTAGACCAAATATGCCGGAATTAAGCAACCTACCATGCCAAATATTGGGCTACAAATAGAGGTAAAACTTAATACCGGTGCATTTAAAATAATCGCTCCCCAAGCCAGTAATACAGCAAAAACCATAATACCGTTTTGTACCCAACGTTCATTTATGTTCTCTGCTGGCATGATACGGCGCAGTATATTTAGCACAATACCCTGTGTCGCTTCACGAAAACCTAAATACACGCCAAAGAATGCGGTCATGACGGCAAAGATATTTAAAATAACACTGACAACGGTCGCCCATCCGCCAGGGAAGAATTTAGCCGCAATGGCTAGCGCAGAAATATTCTGCTCATAAGCTTTAACTGCTTCATCGTGGCCCATTGCCAGCGTAAAGGAAACGGCATAGAAAAATACCGTACAAAATAGAATACCAAAAGCAATGTTCATCGCCCGTAAGGCTTTATGGCGAGCAACTTCCAGTGATTTTTCTTTCGCTCGGTATGAAATCACCATAGGGCTAAGCGTTTGAATAAAAAGAATAGATGTTAAGGTAAATGGTAGTGTAATGATGGCATTCTTTATCAGCAAACCCATGGGTGGCAGCATGCCGACGTTGTACAAGTGCCACATTCCGACCATCGACACCCCCAATGCAGCGACTACCAAAAGCTTGGTTATCACCATAAAACTCGACAGTTTGAATAACAGTTTTTCACCGCGAGAAGAGATAGCCACTAACACACAAATCAAGACTAAACCGTAGAACGGGTTATCCGATAATAAGCCTTCCGTTACCCCAAAAGTCTGCAAGTAAGAGGCGCTATCATTAGTGATGGCGGTGGAATAAACAAACATCCAGATAACCAACATAATAAAATAGAGCGCCCCTAAAACAATACCCCAGTTTTTCCCTAAATAACCACTGATGACACTCGGATAATCTTTGCACTCTGGTGATTCTGCCAATGTATTAATAAATAAACGTTGGAATAAGTACATGGCGGGATAACCGATAATAGATGAGAGTAAGAACACCCATAATCCCATTAGGCCGACCTGTACAGGTAAAAAAACAATACCGGCACCGATCGCCATACCAATACTCATTATTACCCAGCCAAAATCTGTACTGTCGAATTTAATCGCTTCGCGCCATTCTCTTTCAGTCATATTGGCATTTTTTGCCGCCGGAGAGTCGATTAAAATGACACTCTCATTTGTTCTTGCCGTTTCCATAATAGGTCTCGCTTTAATCTATGATAAGTAGGTTTTATTGTTATAAAAATGTACAGAGCGAGTTATCTGTTATTTATTTCATTGCCAATGCATAACAGAGGGCAGGTGTTATTATTTTTTGGCTATATTACGCTTGGTAATAGAGAATGTTTTTTTCACTTCGCTGCTTTAGCGGCCTTCGGTTGGAAATTTATTCCACAAAAAGAGTCTTATCCTGAATTTTAATCTACCATCATGATCATTTTGCAGTATATTATTTCAACCAATCACCAATAAAACCCTAACATATTGATAGATAATAAATATATCAAAGATCCTCCTATTTAAGCGCACCTATCCCAACTATTTCCCACAGAAAATGCGTGACACACGTCAACATCCAAAAACCATATTATAAGTAAGGTTACTGATGGATTTGCCAAGGCAATCACACATTCCGTATCGATATCAGCTTGTAACAGCATAAAATATTTTATAATCGATTAATAATCATTATATTCAGAGTAATTAACTAGCATCGATTGACTGAAATTGCCCATTTAGGAAAACGAATGAAAAAGGAGAGTTGTATCTCAATTATCGCCCGCGACATACCCTCTACGCTCTAAGATGTTAGCAATGATGAGGCCGCACTTATTCCCCTCCTTAAAGACGCCATTTCGTTTATGCTCTTAATGTGTATGAATGGCGTTCCAGCACCTTGTCAGGTGTGATGAATGCCTCTCTTCACTTTTTTTGTTTTTAAAACCAACGCGTTTCCACCGAAATGCACTCGCCCTTCAAGCGACTTAATACAAGGTTAAGATGGACGATTCTATGACTGATAATACTGATAAAAATACGATCCCCCTGTCGGTGCTTGATTTATCACCTATTGTGCAGGGCAAGACTCCGCGGGATGCCTTCCATGCCTCGTTAGATTTAGCGCAACATGCCGAAAAATGGGGATATCATCGTTACTGGCTCGCTGAACACCACAATATGACGGGGATTGCCAGTGCAGCGACCTCGGTACTGATTGGCTATATTGCGGGCGGCACGAATACCATTCGAGTGGGGTCGGGGGGAGTGATGCTCCCAAACCATTCGCCATTAGTGATTGCCGAACAATTTGGCACCCTCGCCTCCCTTTACCCTGACCGTATCGACCTTGGTCTTGGCCGTGCACCGGGCAGTGATCAACGCACCATGATGGCACTACGCCGTCATTTGTCCGGCGAAATTGATAATTTCCCCGCTGATGTGCGTGAACTGCAAAATTATTTTGGGCAAGTACAGCCAGGGCAAGCAGTACAAGCTGTACCGGGGCAAGGCTTACATGTTCCGTTGTGGCTACTGGGTTCAAGCCTCTACAGTGCGCAGCTCGCCGCGGCTATGGGCCTGCCATTTGGCTTCGCCTCGCATTTTGCGCCAGATATGCTGTTCCAAGCACTCTCTCTGTATCGGAAAAACTATAAGCCATCGGCACAATGGCCAAAACCTTATGCCATCGTCTGCGTGAACGTGGTTGCCGCCGAGAGTGAACGCGATGCACGATTCCTGTTTACCTCGATGCAGCAACAGTTTGTTAGCCTGCGCCGTGGCACACCAGGCCAGCTTCCACCGCCAGTGGAAGATATGGAGAAGATTTGCTCGCCAGCGGAGCTATTTGGTGTCGATCAAGCGCTACGTTTATCGATTATTGGCGACAAAAGCAAAGTTCGTCATGGGCTTCAATCGCTGCTACGAGAAACTCAAGCAGATGAATTGATGATTAGTGGGCAGATTTTTGATCATCAAGCCCGTTTGAATTCCTTCGAGATCGTGGCCAGTTTGCAGCAAGATCTCCAAGCCGTTGAGCGCCTGTAAAGGGCATCGAGTGACTAATCGCATCTAGCGATAAATAGCAGACATAAAAAAACCAGCCCGTAGGCTGGTTTTTTACGTTTAATCATCACTGATGATTAAGACTTATGCATCACCGAAGCGACGACGAGTTGGTGCTGCTGCGGGTGCTGCGGCATCATCACGACGTGGAGCAGATGAACGTTGGCCATCACGGTTACCACGGCGCTCGCCACCATTACCGGCTGGAGCACGATCGCTACCGAATGAACGACGAGGAGGAGCACCTGCACCATCACGACGTTCTGAACGACCACCACCACGACGCTCACCACCATTACCGCCAGCTGGACGCTCACGACGTTCGTGTGGTTGTGCATCACCCAACAACTGCATGTTCAGCGGCTTGTTCAAGATACGAGTGCGGGTGAAGTGAGATAACATTTCGCCCGGCATGCCTTTTGGCAATTCGATCGTTGAGTGAGAAGCAAACAACTTGATGTTACCGATATAACGGCTGCTGATATCACCTTCGTTAGCGATAGCGCCAACGATATGACGAACTTCGACACCATCATCACGGCCCACTTCGATGCGATACAGTTCCATCTCACCAACATCACGACGTTCACGACGCGCTGGACGATCACCACCATCACGGCGGCTATCACCACGATCACGGCCACGATCATTACCGCGATCATCACGGCTGAACTCACGCTGCGGACGACGTGGTGCTTCTGGTGGCAGAATCAGAGGACGTTCGCCTTGTGCCATTTTCAGCAATGCGGCAGCCAATGTTTCGAGATCAAACTCTTCTTCTGGTTGCAGTTTAGCCAACAATGCACGGTACAAGTCCAAATCACTGCTTTCCAACTGTTGACCAACTTTAGCCGCGAACTGCGCCAAGCGGCGCTCGCCCAGCAATTCTGCATTTGGTAACTGAACTTCAGGAATGGTCAGTTTCATGGTGCGTTCAATGTTCTGCAACAGGCGACGTTCACGGTTCTCGACGAACAGTAATGCACGACCTGCACGGCCAGCACGACCCGTACGGCCGATACGGTGAACGTAAGACTCTGAATCCATAGGGATATCATAGTTTACAACCAAGCTGATACGTTCAACGTCCAAACCACGAGCAGCAACGTCGGTCGCGATCAGAATATCCAAACGGCCATCTTTCAGGCGGTCAAGTGTCTGCTCACGTAAAGACTGATTCATGTCGCCGTTCAATGCAGCGCTGCTATAGCCACTACGTTCCAAGGCTTCAGCCACTTCCAGTGTCGCGTTTTTAGTACGCACGAAGATGATGGCAGCGTCGAAATCTTCAGATTCCAAGAAACGTACCAACGCTTCTTTCTTGTTATAGCCGCCACCCACTCTCCAGAAACTCTGGCTGATATCAGGGCGGGTCGTCACGCTAGACTGAATGCGTACTTCCTGTGGATCTTTCATGAAACGACGAGTAATACGACGAATCGCTTCTGGCATGGTTGCAGAGAACAGCGCGGTCTGATGTTCAGCCGGGATCTGCGCCATGATAGTTTCAACGTCTTCGATAAAGCCCATACGCAGCATTTCATCTGCTTCATCCAACACTAAACCGCTCAGGTTGGACAGATTCAGGGTGCCACGTTTCAGGTGGTCTAACAGACGACCAGGGGTACCCACAACAATTTGTGGACCTTGGCGCAAAGCGCGTAATTGAACGTCATAACGTTGGCCGCCGTACAGGGCCACAACGTTGACGCCATTCATATCTTTAGAGAAGCTAGACAGCGCTTCAGCGACCTGAATAGCCAACTCACGGGTTGGTGCTAATACCAGAACCTGTGGTGCTTTCAGCTCAGCTTTAATATTGTGTAACAGCGGCAGACCAAACGCGGCTGTTTTGCCACTACCTGTCTGTGCCATGCCCAAAACATCACGGCCGTTTAACAGGTGTGGGATACATTCCAACTGGATAGGAGATGGTTTTTCATAACCCAGGCCAGCCAGAGCGGAAAGAATAGGAGCGGACAGCCCCAGATCAGCAAAAGAGGTTTCAAACTCAGTAGTCATGTACACGTGCCTCATTAATAATGGCAGCCAGTCTACATAACTCGTCGAGAAAATTTTCAGTCATTTTCATTGAAAAGTGTGAACCGGCTCAAATTAGATTATAAAACGAACAAAAAAGCCATCACCGGTTAAGGTGATAACATTGGTAAAAACCAAGTTAAATCAGGCTGATAAGTGTCCGTCAGCTATTGCTGGTCCGATTCCGATAGGTCGTCTTGTTCTTGGCCCAAAAGTGCCAATTCCAACAATGCATAGCGGTGCTCAACAAAGTTATGAACGTTGTTAGCTACCGTCAGCTTGAACAGCGCCGAAGCGGTGTTCTTGTCCCCCAGACTTAGGTAATGTTTACCTAAATAGAAGTCAGTTTCACTGAGATGCTCAGCGAGCGAAGTGTTATCCGTTGCATCTGCCTTGAGCCTTTCCATCAGCGTTTTTTCGCTGATCGTGCCCAGGTAGAATTCGACAATATTCCATCCCCATTGCCCTCTGTCCGATTTCTCATAGCGTTGTTGTAACGCTACTGCCGCTGCCTTGGGATCGATTTCTCTTTCCACCAGATACAGCCACAACGAACGGAAGGGATCATTTGGATCGTCTTGATAAAACGCCTGCAGATCATCCTGCGCCAACGGGAGTCGACCGCCATAATACAGAGCGATACCCCGGTTTAAACGCGCGTAATTGTAAGTTGGATCAAGCTCTAGTACAGAATCAAACGCTTCATAGGCAGCATCAAAATTGCCTGCCTGCGTTAAATAAATACCCAGATAGTTAAAAACTTCTGGCATATCAGGACGAATAGCTAACGCTTGCGAAAAATCATTTCGCGCTAGTGCTCGCAGCCCGAGGCTATCATACAGCACTCCGCGCTCATATAAAAGCTGTGCGCGCTCATCATCCGTAAGTGCCCGACTTGCAAGGATTTGTTCCATGCGCGCCAGAATCACTTCCTGCTGCAATGTTGGTTGCAACGGGATAGCCAACACCTCGTCTTTACGCCAATCATGGTTGCTGCATCCAGCCAGCATGAGTGCTGCCGCAACGTAACACCAGCGCAAGAAAGGCTTCATTTCCTACTCCCGAAGACAAACATTGGACAAACATCCTTTCATCCATTTGTTTAACACGAGGGCATCCTGTCCTCGAGATAACATAGCCCCTTACTACTATCAGTCAGGGGCTATGGAATACTGTATTACTCTGCTGCTTCTGGTGCCGGAGCTTCTGCGTCAGGAGTAGTGGCTTCTTTGATGCTCAGGCGAATACGGCCCTGGCGATCAACTTCCATTACTTTAACTGGCACTTCTTGGCCCATTTGCAGGTAGTCTGTCACTTTCTCTACACGCTTGTCAGCGATTTGAGAAATATGAACCAGACCTTCTTTACCGCCACCGATGGCCACAAATGCACCGAAATCAACGATACGAGTCACTTTACCCGCATAGATACGGCCCACTTCGATTTCAGCTGTAATCTCTTCGATGCGACGAATAGCGTGTTTTGCTTTATCGCCGTCGGTTGCTGCAATCTTGATGGTACCATCATCTTCGATTTCGATTGTCGTGCCTGTTTCATCAGTCAGCGCACGAATCACAGAACCACCTTTACCGATCACATCCTTAATTTTCTCAGGATTGATTTTCATGGTGTAGATACGTGGAGCGAACTCAGAGATATCACCACGAGGTGTGCTGATAGCCTGTTCCATAACACCCAGAATGTGCAGACGCGCACCCTTAGCTTGGTTCAGAGCCACCTGCATGATTTCGCGGGTGATACCTTCAATTTTAATGTCCATTTGCAATGCGCTGATACCGTCACGGCTACCCGCTACTTTAAAGTCCATGTCGCCCAAGTGATCTTCGTCACCCAGAATGTCAGACAGAACTACAAAGTTTTCGTCTTCTTTAACCAGACCCATCGCGATACCAGCAACAGCGGCTTTAATTGGCACGCCTGCATCCATCAGGGCCAAAGAAGCACCACAAACAGAAGCCATTGAGGAAGAACCGTTAGACTCGGTGATTTCAGAAACCACACGTACAGTATAAGGGAACTCACTCGGGCTTGGCATCACTGCCAACACACCGCGTTTCGCCAGACGGCCATGGCCAATCTCACGACGCTTCGGTGAACCAACCATACCCGTTTCACCAACACAATATGGAGGGAAATTATAGTGTAGCAGGAATGAGTCAGTACGCTCACCCATCAGCTCATCAATATTTTGCGCATCACGGGCAGTACCCAGAGTTGCAGTGACCAGTGCCTGAGTTTCACCACGGGTGAACAACGCAGAACCATGAGTACGTGGCAATACGCCAGTACGCACATCCAAGCCACGGATCATGTCTTTTTCACGGCCATCAATACGCGGTTCGCCACGTAATACACGGCTACGAACAACGTTCTTCTCAACGTCACCCAAGATGTCCTGAATCTCAGCAGGATTCAAGGTTTCGTCTTGCGCCAGCAACGCTTCAGTCACGTCAGCTTTAATGGCATCAACCTGAGTGTAACGCTCTTGTTTCTCAGTGATACGGTATGCATCGCCCAAACGAGCTTCAGCGAGTTCAGCCACACGCGCATGCAGTGCTTCGTTCACTGGCTCTGGATGCCAATCCCACTTCGGTTTACCCGCTTCAGTAACCAAGGCATTAATATTTTCAATCACAACTTGCTGTTGTTCGTGGCCAAAGACAACCGCGCCCAACATTTGATCTTCAGACAAGATGTCGGCTTCAGATTCAACCATCAATACTGCACCAGCAGTACCAGCAACAACCAAGTCCAGACGGCTTTCTTTCAGCTCGTCAGTGGTCGGGTTCAGCACATACTGGTCGTTGATGAAACCAACACGCGCAGCACCGATTGGGCCGTTGAATGGAATACCTGACAGGCTCAATGCCGCTGAAGCACCAATCATTGCCACGATGTCTGGGTTAATTTGCGGATTAACAGAAACAACGGTCGCAATAACCTGAACTTCATTCAGGAAGCTGTCTGGGAACAGTGGGCGAATTGGGCGGTCAATCAGACGTGAAGTCAGTGTTTCGCCTTCACTTGGGCGGCCTTCACGACGGAAGAAACTACCTGGGATACGGCCAGCAGCGTAGGTACGCTCTTGATAGTTAACAGTCAGTGGGAAGAAGCTCTGACCTGGTTTGGCTTTCTTTTGGCCAACAACAGTGACGAATACAGCAGTGTCGTCCATGCTTACCATTACAGCAGCGGTTGCTTGGCGAGCCATCATGCCTGTTTCGATGGTCACGGTATGTTGACCGTACTGGAATTTACGAATAATCGGAGTCAGCAAAATAGTATCCTTATACTATGCGGTGCCAGATCGTATTGACGATCTCATCCACCTGTCACTATTACCTTCACACTGCATCCTCGCGACTAATGACAATCCTTAACTCCTATTGAATTAAAGTCTCTCATTAGCCGCGCGAACCTCTGCACCGGAAGATCCTGTTTTTAAAATTTACTCGCCTTACTTGAAACGGCGACAACGTTAGCGGCCCGTGTTCACCCGAGTCACTGGCCTCTGTCAGTTACGCGGGAACTTTCGTTTGCTACCGTCCTGCAACTTCAATAACTTTACGTAATGAACAACAACAATATACTAGCGTATTTTATCATTGCTTCTTAGAAAAAAGGGGCCAATTGGCCCCTTTTTCCCGAAACTCGCAGACTTAGCGACGCAGACCCAGACGCTCGATCAGGGAAGCATAACGTGCTACATCTTCACGCTTCAGGTAGTCCAGCAGCTTACGACGCGTGGATACCATACGCAGCAGACCACGACGGCTGTGGTGATCTTTTTTGTGCTCTGAGAAGTGACCTTGCAAATGGTTAATTTGAGCAGTCAACAGGGCAACTTGAACTTCGCTTGAACCGGTGTCATTTTCACCGCGACCGAAGTCAGCAACAATTTTAGCTTTCGCTTCAACACTTAGAGACATGATACAACTCCAAATATATAGATAAATTAAGACAGGCGCCGATCTCTAATTCAGCAACCCAATATGTAAGCCGCACTATTCTACTCTTTGAGCTGCGGGATCGCAAGGTAGGCCGCTAGACCTACTCAGCGTATTCTACAACCAAGCGTTTCGGTGCGACTCGACCATCTTCTGCGATGGTACCAATTCCGATGAAATTACGCTCTTCACCTTCGGTGATTCGGACCATCCCTTCATTCGGCGCACCGGCAACATGTACAGGTTGACCTTGTTTAACATAGGCCGCCACTGCCGGTAACAGATTGACTTCAGGGAAATTGACTACCGCACTGTCCATTGGAAGCAACAACAGATCCAGTTCAGGATTTGGCGAACGTTCTTCTGCCTGTGCCGCTTCAACCATGGCTGACAGTTGTTCCAACGTCACCATGCGCTCACTAGGATAAGTCGCCACTTGCAGCCGACGCAAATAACTCACATGCGCACCGCAACCTAACAACTCACCCAAATCATCGATAATGGTGCGAATGTAGGTGCCTTTGGAACAGTGGATTTCTAACTCAAGATCGTTGCCTTCCCAGCGAATAAAAAGCAACTCATACACGGTAATGCTACGTGCCTCACGCTCGACTTCAATCCCCTGACGGGCATATTCATACAGCGGTTTGCCCTGATGCTTCAATGCAGAATACATTGACGGTATTTGCTGGCTATCGCCACGAAAACGCTCCAGTGCAGCATCCATTTGAGCCTGAGTCACGTTGACTTCTCGCTCACTGATTAATGCGCCTTCAGCGTCAGAAGTATCAGTACGTTGCCCTAAACGGGCCACCACACGGTAGCGTTTATCTGAATCCAGCAGGAATTGGGAGAACTTGGTAGCTTCACCTAAGCAGATGGGTAACATACCAGTCGCCAGTGGATCAAGCGCACCAGTATGCCCAGCTCGGTTAGCACTAAAGAGACGTTTTACTTTCTGTAAAACGTCATTAGAGGAGAGGCCCAGCGGCTTATCCAATAGCAGAACGCCGTTAATGTCACGGCCGCGACGACGTGGACGACCCATTACTTCTCCTCGTCACTACCTGGATTGACCTGGCGCTCCACATCATTTTTGATGACGTTCGTCACGAGGTTAGACATCCGCATCCCTTCAATCAGAGAATTATCATAAGCGAAGGTCAACTCTGGCACGATACGCAAACGCATCGCTTTACCCAGCAACGTACGGATGTACCCAGAAGCATCTTGCAGAGCTTTAATGCCATTTTTTACCGTATCCGGATCGGCATCATCCGTTAATACGTTCAAGAAGGTGACGAAAACTTTCGCGTAAGCCAAATCACGGGACAGTTCGATACCGGATACTGTTGCCATACCTACACGGGGATCTTTGATTTCGCGTTGTAAGATGAGTGCGATCTCTTTTTGCATTTCCTGCGAAACACGCTGAGAACGGCTGAATTCTTTTGCCATTTGGATTCTCCAGACAGTTTGGGGGGCCAAGGCCCCCCAAATGGATATAAGCAAATCTAGAAGTGCTTAAGCAATGGTACGTTTGATCTCGATAATTTCAAAGACTTCGATCACATCACCTGCACGGACGTCATTGTAGTTCTTAACGCCGATACCACATTCCATGCCGTTACGAACTTCGTTAACGTCATCTTTGAAGCGGCGCAAGGACTCCAGCTCGCCTTCATAGATAACCACGTTGTCACGTAGAACGCGGATTGGGTTGTTACGCTTAATCACACCTTCAGTCACCATACAACCAGCGATAGCGCCGAACTTCGGTGATTTAAACACGTCACGAACTTCAGCCAGACCGATGATTTGCTGTTTGTACTCAGGTGCCAACATACCACTCATCGCCTGCTTAACTTCATCGATCAAGCTATAGATGACTGAGTAGTAACGCAGATCCAGACCTTCAGTTTCAACGACACGGCGTGCAGAAGCATCAGCACGGACGTTAAAGCCAAGGATGATTGCGCCAGAAGCTGCCGCCAATGTTGCGTCAGTTTCGGTGATACCACCAACGCCTGAACCAACAATGCGCACTTTCACTTCATCGGTAGACAGTTTTTCCAGTGAATCACAGATGGCTTCACAAGAACCCTGAACGTCAGACTTGATAACAATGTTCAGTTCAGAAACTTCGCCTTCGGTCATGTTAGCAAACATGTTTTCCAGCTTAGATTTCTGCTGACGAGCCAGCTTAACTTCACGGAATTTGCCCTGACGATACAGTGCAACTTCACGGGCTTTTTTCTCGTCACGAACAACAGTGACTTCATCACCGGCAGCCGGAACACTGGACAGCCCCAAAATCTCAACAGGGATTGACGGGCCAGCAGACGTGATATCACGGCCTAACTCATCACGCATCGCACGCACACGGCCATACTCAAAGCCACACAGTACGATATCGCCTTTGTTCAACGTACCTTGTTGAACCAGCACTGTTGCTACAGGGCCACGGCCTTTATCCAAGAAGGATTCGATAACAACGCCACTTGCCATGCCAGTACGAACCGCTTTCAGTTCCAATACTTCAGCTTGCAGCAAGATTGCATTCAACAATTCATCAATACCGATACCGGCTTTCGCAGATACGTTGATGAACTGAGATTCACCGCCCCACTCTTCTGGTTGAATACCGTACTGAGACAGTTCGGTTTTAACACGGTCTGGATCAGCTTCTGGCTTATCGATTTTGTTTACTGCAACGACAACCGGCACATTTGCCGCTTTAGCATGCTGAATAGCTTCGATTGTCTGAGGCATCACGCCATCATCAGCAGCAACAACCAGTACCACGATGTCTGTCGCCTGAGCACCACGAGCACGCATTGATGTAAATGCGGCGTGTCCTGGGGTATCCAGGAAGGTGATCATGCCATTTTCAGTTTCAACGTGATAAGCACCGATGTGCTGTGTAATACCACCTGCTTCACCTGACGCCACTTTTGTGGAGCGGATGTAGTCCAGCAGGGAGGTTTTACCGTGGTCAACGTGACCCATGATGGTCACAACGGGTGCACGGTGTTCAGCAGTAGCTTCAGTGCCAGTATCACGGTCACTCATCAGCGCTTCTTCCAGCTCGTTTTCACGACGCAGGATAACTTTGTGGCCCATTTCTTCAGCCACTAACTGTGCTGTTTCTTGGTCGATAACTTGGTTAATGGTTGCCATTGCGCCCAGTTTCATCATCGCTTTGATGACCTGAGAGCCTTTAACAGCCATTTTATTTGCCAATTCAGCGACAGTGACAGTCTCGCCAATCACTACATCACGGTTAACCGCAACAACAGGCTTGTTGAAGCTCTGTTGCAATGTGCTTGGCTTACGTTTGCCTTTACGGCCAACAGCACGCGCTTCTTCGCGATCAGCTTTAGACTCAGAAAGCTTATTACCTTTCTTCTGCTTGGTTGCTTTTCCACCACGAGTGCGGCTACGGCGATCACCTTCAACTTTGGCGTCGTTTTCATCTTCCGCGGCACGCGCATGTTGTGAGGTTGTGACATGGTAGTCAGCAGATTCGGTTTGTTCGGTCACAGGTTCTGGCCATTTACCTTCGTTTTCGGCTGCCATTTTACGGGCTTCCTCAGCAACGCGCTTCGCGTCTTCCTCGACCTTACGGCGTGTCTCTTCTTCTACTGAGCGTTTCAGCTCGGCAGCTTCCGCTTCACGGCGTGCTTTATCAGTCTGAGCTGGCTTGGTTTTTTCGTCGGTTTGTTGATTCGTCACTTTTTCTTTTTCCGCTGCTTGGCGTTTAGCTTTTTCAGCGGCCTCACGTTTGGCTTGTTCTTCGGCCGCACGTTTAGCTTTTTCTTCAGCGATTTTCTGCGCTGCTGCTTCCGCTTCACGTTGTGCCTGCTCTTCCGCTTCACGCTGTGCCTGCTCTTCCGCTTTCGCTTGTTCAGCTTCCGGCGTATTTACATAAGTGCGTTTCTTGCGGACCTCGATTTGCACCGATTTACTTTTTCCGCCGGTGCTCGGAATATTCAAGGTGCTACGCGTTTTGCGTTGCAGCGTGAGTTTATTAGGCGCACTACCGTGTTCACGATTTAAATGCGCCAGTAATGTTTCTTTTTCTTGCTGGGTAACTGAGTCTACTTCAGATTTGTTGATCCCTGCATCAGCAAATTGCTGTACCAGGCGATCAACTGGTGTCTGAATCTCAGCGGCCAGTGATTTTACGGTTACATCTGTCATGCTGTTCCTTCCTGCTACAGTTTATTACGCGTTATCGCCAAACCAACAGATATTACGTGCGGCCATAATCAGCTCACCGGCTTGCTCATCGCTAAGCCCTTCAATATCTGCCAGATCATCGATACCCTGCTCGGCAAGATCTTCCAGCGTACACACACCGCGCGCAGCTAATTTGAATGCCATGCTACGTTCCAGACCCGCTAGATTCAGCAGATCGTCAGCGGGTTTTTGGTCGCCAAGACTTTCTTCTTGTGCCAGGGCCAGCGTGGTCAATGCAGCTTTGGCGCGATCACGCAGCGCTTCAACCGTATCTTCGTCGAGACCATCGATTTCCAGAAGTTCTTTCATTGGCACATAAGCCAATTCTTCCAGAGAAGAGAAACCTTCCTCTACCAATACAGTGGCAAAGTCCTCATCGATATCAAGATATTTGGTGAAGGTATCAATAGCGGCATGAGCTTCGGCCTGATGCTTCGCCTGAAGATCGTCCGCCGTCATTACGTTCAGTTCCCAGCCACTTAGTTGCGCTGCTAAACGTACGTTCTGACCATTACGGCCAATTGCCTGTGCCAAATTACTGGCTTCAACGGCAACATCCATTGTGTGTTTGTCTTCATCAACGACAATAGACGCAACATCAGCTGGCGCCATAGCGTTAATAACAAACTGAGCAGGATTATCATCCCACAATATAATATCAATGCGCTCGCCACCCAGCTCGCTGGATACAGCCTGAACACGGGCACCACGCATCCCAACACAAGCACCGACCGGGTCGATACGTTTGTCGTTGGTTTTAACCGCAATCTTAGCACGAGAACCCGGATCACGGGCAGCCGCCTTAATTTCGATTAATTCTTCGCCAATTTCTGGCACTTCAATACGGAACAATTCAACCAACATCTCAGGGCGTGAACGGCTGACGAACAGCTGAGCACCACGCGCTTCTGGACGCACATCGTACAGAACACCACGAATACGGTCGCCTGGACGGAAGTTTTCACGTGGCAACATGTCTTCACGGCCAATGACAGCTTCAGCATTGTTGCCAAGATCCAGCGCAATACTGTCACGGTTAACCTTTTTCACGATACCCGTGACAATCTCACCCAAGTATTGACGGAACTGCTCAACAACCATAGCGCGTTCAGCTTCACGTACTTTTTGTACGATGACTTGCTTGGCTGTTTGCGTCGTAATACGGTCAAAAGTGACAGACTCAATCTGATCTTCAACATAATCGCCCAAATCGAGGGCAGGATCTTCGTACTGAGCTGCTTCTAACGTAATTTCGCGTGTTGGCATTGTGACTTCGTTAACGATAGCCCAACGACGGAAAGTGTCGAAGTCACCAGTTTTACGGTCAATGCTGACGCGAACTTCAATTTCTTGTTCGTATTTTTTCTTGGTCGCTGTCGCTAGAGCGGTTTCCAACGCTTCAAAAATCTTCTCGCGCGGAAGGGATTTCTCATTGGAAACTGCTTCTACAACAGCCAGAATCTCTTTGTTCATCCTAGTTGCCTCATCCAAACTTTAAAAGTGGGGTACCAGATTCGCTTTCTGGATGTTGCTCAGCGCGAACACTTCATCTTTTCCATCCACAGTAACCGTGATCATTTCACCATCAACGGCTTTGATAATGCCCTGCCATTTACGGCGGTTCTGCATCGCCATACGCAAAACCAGAGTGACTTCTTCACCGAGGTAACGAGTATAGTGTTCAGCGGTGAACATTGGGCGATCAAGGCCAGGAGAGGAAACTTCTAAGTTGTAAGCTACTGTAATGGGATCTTCTACGTCCAATACAGCACTGACCTGGTGGCTGACATCAGCACAAGCATCAACAGTGATTCCGTCGTCACTATCAATATAGATTCGTAGCGTCGATTGGCGCCCCCGGATGAATTCGATGCCGACTAATTCGTAGCCTAAGGCTTCTACCGGTGCTGAAATTATCTCTGTTAACTTTTGTTCTAATGTGGACAAGCCCACCCCCAAGACATAAAAAAAGGGCCTAATAGCCCAGTGATTCTGCTGTCAAATAACAAAAAACCCCGAAATTCGGGGCTTTAAGCAACTGGACCCTGTTTGCCGCAAAGCGGCTTCGGTACAACTTTCTGACAAGTATTTTTTTCAAATTGGAATCGAAAGTATTTGAGGTCTACCGAATACAACATTTGAAAAAAAACACTTCAGGAAAGTGGTTGCGGGGGCCGGATTTGAACCGACGACCTTCGGGTTATGAGCCCGACGAGCTACCAGGCTGCTCCACCCCGCGTCCGAAAACGTGGCAAATATTACGTTGGTCATGACAAAAAAGCAAGTTATCTGACTTATTTGGTACCGAGGACGGGACTTGAACCCGTAAGCCCAATCGGGCACTACCACCTCAAGGTAGCGTGTCTACCAATTCCACCACCCCGGCACTGATTCAAATGGTTGCATTTACTGCTTAAATCATCACAACCATTTTAAAACTTTCTTTTTGTCTTTTACTGCTAACTACTTTTAAAACTTTATTTCGGGATATCGCTGCTCGGCGTAATTGGTGCTACCGGCGCTGTAGTCTGCTCAGTTTTTGCTGGCTGACCCAGGTTTTCCCACTCGCTGCCTTGATGGCCCTGGTTGGTGCTCATATTGCCCAAAATCAAGCTGATGACGAAGAATAACGCCGCCAATACAGCCGTCATGCGAGTCATAAAGTTACCGGAACCATTCGAACCGAACAGAGTTGCAGATGCACCTGCACCGAATGAGGCTCCCATATCCGCGCCTTTACCTTGCTGCAACATGATCAGAGCTACCAGCCCAATCGAAATCAGCAAGAATAATACCAGAAGAGCTTCGTACATAAGTTGTACCTGTATCCTTGCGGGTTCACCGCATGCTAAATGCTTCTCACCCATCAGCGGGGGACTTATTCACCCACTTAAGCGGGTGTGAATACTAACCAAAGCGTCTAATACACGCAAGGGCAATTTCATTACACCGTTCTATTTGCAGAAAAAAGCGTCAATCTTTCTATCTTGACGTCATTTATCGAGGGGAAGCAATCCTCCCCCTCGAAAATTGGCTAGCCTGCTGCTTTCACCGCATCTGCAATTCGGTTCGCCATTTCTGCAATCAGTGATTCTTCAGCATCACCTTCAACCATGACTCGAATGAGTGGCTCAGTACCCGATTTGCGTAAAAGAACCCGCCCTCTATCACCCAGCTCTTTTTCAACTTGGCGAGTCACCTCTTCGACACTGTCTGATTTTAGCGGGTTGTGGTCACCAGAGAAGCGAACATTCACTAAAATTTGCGGCAATAGCTTCATGCCACTGCACAGATCATGCAAGCTCATGTGATTTCGGACCATCGCAGTTAGCACCTGCAAACCAGCCACAATGCCGTCACCGGTCGTGGTTTTATCCAGTAAAATCACATGCCCTGAGTTTTCAGCCCCAATACGCCAGCCTTTTTCTTGCATCGCTTCCAGCACATAGCGGTCACCCACTTTGGCTCGAACAAAAGGAATGCCCAGTTCTTTCAATGCCAACTGCAAGCCCATGTTGCTCATCAGGGTACCAACAGCCCCGCCTTTGAGTTGGCCTTGACGTAGCCCTTCACGCGCGATGATATAAAGGATTTGGTCACCATCGACTTTATTACCCAAGTGATCGACCATCATCAACCGGTCACCGTCACCGTCAAATGCCAGACCAACATCTGCACCTTCAGCAAGCACTCGCTCTTGCAACAAGCGAACATCTGTAGCACCACATTCTTCATTGATGTTCATACCATCTGGTTCACAGCCGATGGTAATCACTGTTGCGCCAAGTTCACGTAATACACTTGGTGCAATATGGTAAGTTGCGCCATTCGCACAATCGACCACTATTTTCAGTTCATTCAAGCTAAGTTCGCTTGGGAAAGTCCCCTTGCAAAACTCAATATAGCGACCCGCAGCATCGACGATACGGTTTGCTTTACCCAGTTCAGCGGATTCTACGCAGGTGAGTGGTTTCTCCATTTCTGCTTCAATGGCTTCTTCGACATCATCAGGCAGTTTAGTGCCATCGATTGAAAAGAACTTGATGCCATTGTCATAGAAAGGATTATGGGATGCGGAAATGACGATCCCTGCCTCTGCACGGAAAGTACGCGTCAGATAGGCAACGGCTGGCGTCGGCATTGGGCCGGTGAAAGATGCGGAAAGCCCTGCGGCGGCCAGGCCAGCTTCGAGTGCAGACTCCAACATATAGCCTGAAATACGGGTATCTTTGCCGATAATAATCTTACGAGAACCATGTCGAGCCAGAACCTTACCAGCGGCCCAACCTAGCTTTAATACAAAATCAGGCGTAATCGGGCTCTCACCCACTTTGCCGCGAATGCCATCTGTACCAAAGTATTTACGGTCGCTCATAATTTATCTCTATTCCTTCGCTGAAAGTGTTGCCTCGACGATTCGCATCGCCTCGACGGTTTCTTTGACATCATGCACTCTGATAATCTGCGCACCTTGCATAGCTGCAATGACGGCGCAGGCGACGCTCCCGATGACACGCTGTTGCGGCGGAACATTCAATAGCTGCCCCACCATCGATTTCCGTGACATCCCGACCAACAGTGGCAACTCAAAATGATGAAGTTCGGCCAAACGAGCCAAGAGCTGGTAATTATGCGCCAGATTTTTACCGAAACCGAAGCCTGGGTCGAGTAACAATTTGTTTTTTGCGATACCAGCCGCAACACAACGTTCGATGTGATGCTCGAAGAACTGGTTAACATCGGCCAGTAAGTCATCGTAATGCGGTGCTTGTTGCATGCTTTGTGGTTGCCCTTGCATATGCATAAGGCACACCGGTAACCCTGTCTTTGCCGCAGCATCAAGTGCACCGGGTTCTTGTAACGAGCGAATATCATTGATCAAATGAGCGCCGACGCGAGCAGACTCCGCTATGACGCTAGCTTTAGAAGTATCAACAGAAAGCCAAATATCAAAGCGGTTTGCCAATGCTTCAACAACAGGGACAACTCGGTCAAGTTCTTCTTGCTCACTGACTTCCGCTGCACCGGGGCGAGTAGACTCACCGCCTATATCAATCAGCGTAGCACCTGCTGATAACATCAGTTGCGCATGTTGCAATGCTTTATCGAGATTATTGTGGTGTCCACCATCGGAAAACGAGTCCGGTGTGACATTCAAGATACCCATCACTTGTGGGTGAGAGAGATCCAAAACTCGATCTCTGGCAGTTAAACGCATGCAATCACGCCTTAAAAGTGGCAATTCACTTTGATGCTGTATCGATATTTTGATGCTATATCGAAAGGAAAGAAGTCGCTCGGATTGTTAGAAAAAGAAAAACCCCGAGCAAGCCCAGGGTTTATATTAATCACAACGCTTTTAGATGCCAACTGTTGACTTACTTATCACTCAACTGCTCTGGCATGCTATTGGTGTTGCCCGACGTCGTATTACCCGATGTTGGCGTATGCGGTTCATCAGTCGCAGTCGGTGCTTTCGGCGTATTGTCACTATCAGATGATTTCGCTTTAGTCGCATTGTCCCAACCGGCTGGCGGTCGAACATCTTTGCGATTCATCAAGTCATCAATCTGTGGTGCATCAATCGTCTCATACTTCATCAACGCATCTTTCATAGAATGCAGAACATCCATATTTTCTAACAGCAGCTTACGTGCACGCTGATAGTTACGCTCGATGAGTAACTTAACTTCTTGATCAATAATACGCGCTGTTTCATCGGACATATGCTTGGCTTTTGCAACTGAACGGCCAAGGAAGACCTCGCCCTCTTCTTCAGCATACAGTAACGGCCCTAATTTTTCAGAGAAGCCCCACTGTGTCACCATGTTACGCGCGATTGACGTAGCAACTTTGATATCATTCGATGCGCCGGTAGAGACTTTTTCCGGGCCATAAATGATTTCTTCAGCAAGACGACCACCGTATAAGGTAGAAATCTGGCTTTCTAGTTTCTGACGACTCGCACTAATAGCATCGCCTTCTGGTAAGAAGAACGTCACACCCAGTGCACGGCCACGAGGAATAATAGTCACTTTGTGGACTGGGTCATGTTCAGGAACAAGACGACCAATGATCGCATGACCTGCTTCATGATATGCCGTCGATTCTTTCTGAGCTTCAGTCATTACCATGGAGCGACGTTCCGCACCCATCATAATTTTGTCTTTCGCTTTCTCAAACTCAACCATCGAAACAACGCGCTTATTACCACGTGCGGCAAACAGCGCGGCCTCATTGACTAAGTTCGCCAAATCAGCACCGGAGAAGCCTGGCGTACCACGAGCGATAACAGATGCATCAATATCGATATCTAATGGCACACGACGCATATGAACTTTCAGAATCTGTTCACGGCCACGGACATCCGGTAAACCAACGACGACCTGACGGTCAAAACGACCTGGGCGCAGCAAGGCTGGGTCAAGAACGTCTGGACGGTTTGTTGCCGCGATGACGATGATGCCTTCGTTACCTTCAAAGCCATCCATCTCAACCAGCATCTGGTTCAGAGTCTGTTCACGCTCGTCATGGCCCCCCCCAAACCTGCACCACGTTGACGGCCTACCGCATCGATTTCATCGATAAAGATGATACAAGGCGCGGCTTTTTTAGCCTGTTCAAACATGTCACGGACACGGGATGCACCCACACCAACAAACATTTCAACGAAATCAGAACCGGAAATAGTGAAGAATGGCACTTTAGCTTCACCTGCAATGGCTTTCGCCAGCAAGGTTTTACCTGTCCCTGGAGGACCGACCATCAACACGCCCTTCGGAATCTTACCGCCCAATTTCTGGAAACGGCTTGGTTCACGCAGGTATTCGACCAATTCACTGACTTCTTCTTTTGCTTCGTCACAACCTGCAACATCGGCAAAAGAGGTTTTTATCTGATCTTCTGTCAGCATTCGGGCTTTGCTCTTACCAAAGGACATTGCACCTTTGCCGCCGCCGCCCTGCATTTGACGCATAAAGAAGATCCAGACCCCAATCAACAACAGCATTGGGAACCAAGATATAAAGATAGAGGCCAGCAAGCTCGGCTCTTCCGGTGGCTCACCAACAACTTTCACATTTTTAGTCAATAAGGTATCTAACAGCTTTGGATCGTTGACCGGAATAAAAGTCGTGTATTTGCTGTTATCTTTTTTACTGACGTTAATTTCGCGTCCATTGATACGTGCTTCACGAACCTGTTCTTGGGTTACGTCGGACATGAAAGTAGAGTAATCCACTTTACGGCCATTCGATTCGCTGGGTCCAAAGCTCTGGAATACAGACATCAGTACGACTGCAATAACTAACCAGAGAATTAGGTTTTTCGCCATGTCACTCAAGGGATTAACCTCATATTACAACTGTGTTAACAAACAGCGTTAGGGTACTACAGTTTCCGCCCTGTCGCTACAATGTACACTTCACGCGATCGCGCACGAGAAGCGTCTGGCTTACGAATCTTAACTTTCGTAAACAGGGAGCGAATTTCCCGTAGGTATTCATCAAAGCCATCTCCCTGGAACACCTTCACCAAGAAACTTCCGCCTGGTGCAAGTACATCTCGACACATATCTAAAGCTAATTCAACCAGATACATTGATTTAGGTATATCGACTGCCGGAGTACCACTCATATTCGGGGCCATGTCAGACATGACCACCTGAACTTTTTTATCCCCAACTCGCTCAAGTAAAGCTTTCAAGACCAGTTCATCACGAAAATCGCCCTGAAGGAAATCGACACCAACGATAGGATCCATTGGTAGAAGATCACATGCAATAATTCGTCCTTTACCGCCGATCTGGGTTACAACATATTGAGACCAACCACCGGGCGCTGCACCTAAATCGACGACAGTCATACCGGGCTTAAAAAGTTTATCGCTCTGTTGTATTTCATCAAGTTTAAACCAGGCGCGCGAGCGTAGCCCCTTTTTCTGCGCCTGAATGACATATTTATCGCTAAAGTGTTCTTGTAGCCAGCGACTTGAGCTAGCCGAACGCTTTTTATTAGACATCTCTTTTTCCAACTATCTTAATTAAGAGCCCGCGCATCTGTTGCTTAGCTCGCGTAAACTCCCCCATCGATGTAGACCGATTTGGTGATACACATGAGATGGCGGTAGAATGAACCGTTTTCAATCCCAACTTAAGCAAAAAAGACGATGAATCTGAATAACAAACAAAAACAGCACCTAAAAAGTTTGGCCCATCCATTAAAACCAGTAGTCATGCTGGGTAATAACGGATTAACCGAAGGGGTGCTGGCTGAAATCGAACAAACTCTGGAACATCATGAGCTTATCAAGGTAAAGATCACTGCTGAAGAGCGTGAAACCAAAGCCCTAATTGCTGATGCCATCGTGCGCGAAACCGGTGCCGTTAACGTCCAAATCATCGGTAATATTTTAGTGCTTTATCGTCCAGCGAAAGAGCGAAAAATTATTTTACCGCGTTAATGACGCTTGTTTTAGAGAAAAGGTGCCATGCACTTTGTTCTGATAAAAGGCCGCATGCGGCCTTTTACTTTTCTTTACAACTACATTTTTGAGAAATTATACGTAATAACAGCTTGAATGAACAAATTTTACACATAATCTACGCTAAGAATTTCATATTCTACTTCGCCGCCTGGAGTTCGAATAACGACCACATCATCGACTTCCTTACCAATCAGGCCACGAGCAATGGGGGAGTTAACTGAAATAAGATTTTGTTTAAAATCTGCTTCATCATCACCCACAATTCGGTATTGCTGCTCTTCTTCGACATCCACATTTAATATGCGAACCGTGGCACCAAAGATAACGCGCCCATTATTTGGCATTTTGGTAATATCAATTACCTGCGCATTAGAGAGCTTTGCTTCAATCTCCTGGATACGGCCTTCACAGAACCCTTGTTGCTCACGGGCTGCATGATATTCTGCGTTTTCTTTCAAATCACCATGTTCACGAGCCGTGGCGATATCAGAAATAATTTTAGGGCGACGCACGCCTTTTAAATAATCCAGTTCTTCACGCAATTTGTCTGCGCCACGTACCGTCATCGGAATCTGTTTCATCTTTTAAATACCTCTAAATCTATCCTGTTTAAAAACCGTCATCCTAACGTCATCGAATGAAAATACGGTTAGCTTGATATCCTTCCCGCCTCCAGGTGATAAATAAACAAAAAACCACCCTTGGAGCAAAAAACCCAAGACAGGATCAATTTTGCATTTTGATATGCATTTTAACGTAGAGTTCCTTTAGGGTCATCGTTTACTTTCGCCCTCGTTGCACCGTAGTATGGCAACACATTATCCAGCAGTTATACCGAAATTATGCATTTTTCACGAATTGTCAGTGGATTGGCCTGTGCGATTGCCCTTAATGTCAGCATATCTCACGCCAATGCGGCTCAGGTCGAAAATTACACCCAGTATCTGCCTGATGGGGCAAATCTTGCGTTAGTCGTACAAAAAATCGGAGCTCCAACGCCGACGATAGACTATCACGCCCAGCAGATGGCGTTACCTGCCAGTACGCAAAAAGTACTGACAGCCTTGGCCGCATTATTGCAACTTGGCCCAGACTTTCGCTTCATAACAACGTTAGAAAGCCACGGCACTGTGAGTAATGGTATTTTACAGGGTAACCTCATCGCCCGTTTTGATGGTGACCCAACATTAACTCGCCAGCAGTTGCGTAATATGGTCGCCACACTAAGAAAAGCAGGTATCAAGCAAGTATCTGGTGATTTGATCATCGATACTTCCGTATTTGCCAGTCATGATAAAGCGCCGGGCTGGCCATGGAACGATATGACACAATGCTTTAGTGCACCGCCAGCGGCAGCTATCGTCGATCGTAATTGTTTTTCTGTTTCGCTGTATAGCGCGCCAAATCCTGGCGACATGGCATTTATCCGAGTCGCATCCTATTATCCAGTGCAGATGTTTAGCGAGGTCCGAACCTTAGCTAAAGGTTCACCTGATGCGCAATATTGTGAATTAGACGTCGTGCCTGGCGAGTTAAATCGGTTCACACTTACTGGTTGCCTTACCCAGCGGAGTGAACCTCTGCCATTAGCCTTCGCCGTACAAAATGGAGCCAGTTATGCTGGAGCCATTTTGAAAGATGAGTTAAAAAAGGCCGATATTCAGATTGATGGCAGCCTACGTCGTCAATCAACGCCGAGTCCAGCGGGAAATGTATTGGCGCAAACTCAATCAGCACCATTGCATGATTTGCTGAAAATTATGCTAAAAAAATCTGACAATATGATTGCCGATACCGTTTTCAGAACGATTGGGCATCAGCGTTTTGGCGTACCGGGTACTTGGCGCGCAGGTGCTGATGCTGTCCGTCAGGTTTTACGTCAAAAAGCCGGAGTCGATCTCGGGAACAGTATTGTCGTAGATGGGTCGGGTTTATCACGCCATAATCTGATTTCACCGGCTACCATGATGCAGGCTTTGCAATATATTGCTCAGCATGATCAGGAACTTGACTTTATTTCGATGCTACCGCTGGCTGGCTATGACGGTACATTACGCTATCGTGGTGGGCTGCATGAAGCGGGCGTTAATGGTAAGGTTTCAGCGAAAACGGGTGCACTGCAAGGCGTATATAATTTGGCCGGATTTATCACCACCGCCAGCGGGCAACGTATGGCGTTTGTGCAATTTTTGTCTGGCTACGCTGTTCCACCTGAAGATCAAAAAAATCGTCGGGCACCATTAGTTCGTTTCGAAAGTCGCCTGTATAAAGACATTTATCAGAATAACTGAAAACTATGAAGCTACTGATTGTTGAAGATGATGAACTGCTGCAACGAGGCATCGCGATGGCACTGACCAGCGAGGGCTACGCGTGCGACTGCGCCGGAACAGCAGCACAAGCACAGGGTTTGTTACTCAGCAGTCAGTACAGCATGGTCATTCTCGACCTCGGCTTACCGGATCAAGATGGTACTCTTTTGCTACGCCAATGGCGTCGTCAGAATGTTACCTTGCCCGTGCTGATACTTACCGCGCGTGATGCCCTCGAAGACCGAGTTGACGGGCTAGATGCAGGTGCGGACGATTACCTAATCAAACCTTTCGCACTGGCTGAATTATTGGCCCGTGTTCGCGCGTTGATCCGCCGCTATCAAGGGCAAAGTGACAATTTGGTACAACAAGATGACTTGAGTCTTAATTTGTCGACTCAGCAAGTGTATTTGCAGGACCAGCCTCTAGAAATCACGCCTAAAGAATTTGCAATATTGTCACGCTTAATTATGCGAGCAGGACAAACTGTCAATCGCGAATTGTTACAACAGGATCTCTATACATGGAATGATGATCTCGGCTCCAATACATTAGAGGTTCATATTCATAATCTACGTCGCAAGTTAGGGAAAGACCGTATCCGGACTGTGCGAGGTATCGGTTATCGCTTGGAAGCGCAAGCATGATCAGTATGCGCCGCCGTCTCATCTTGCTGCTGGCGTTAATATTACTAGTGACCCAGTTAATCAGCGCATTTTGGCTTTGGCATGAAAGCCAGGAGCAAATTAGTTTCCTAGTCGATGAAACGCTGAGCGCCAAAGTACGTAATGAGCGAGTTAATACCGAAATCGCTGAAGCGATCGCTTCCCTGCTGGCCCCTTCACTGGTAATGATGGCGATTAGTCTATTACTCTCTTTCTGGGCAATCAGTTGGATTATCCGTCCACTCGATCAGTTACAGCAGAAATTAGCAGAACGTTCAGCGGACAATCTCACCCCAGTCGTTGTTCACAGTGATATGCAGGAGATTGTCTCCGTCACATCGACGCTCAATCAACTGTTGTCACGGCTCGCGAACACGATTCAACAAGAAAGGTTATTTACTGCGGATGCTGCTCACGAATTGCGCACACCGCTTGCCGGAATACGCCTGCACCTCGAGTTAATGGAGCAACAAGGCATCACAGAGAGTAAGTCACTCATTAATCGTATCGACTTGCTAATGCATACCATTGAGCAACTGCTGATGTTATCCAGAGCGGGGCAAAATTTTGCTAGCGGTCTGTATCAGACCTTAGATTGGGTTGAAAATGTCGTGCATCCGCTGCAAGAAGAGTTAGAGGAAATGTGCGAACTCCGTCAACAATCTATTGTGTGGGTGTTGCCGCCGAAAGCTCAAACTCAGGGGGATGCCACATTATTGCGTTTAATGGTGCGTAACTTGGTTGAAAATGCGCATCGCTATAGCCCTGTAGAGAGCCAAATCTTGGTCAAACTTTCAGTTGAAGCTCAGGGTGTATTATTGCAAATTGTGGATGAAGGGCCGGGAATAAAGCAAGAGCAAGCAGGTGAGCTAACCCAAGCGTTCCGCAGGATGGATCAACGTTATGGCGGCAGCGGCTTAGGGTTGAATATCGTTATTCGTACGGTTCAATTGCACCAAGGTAAACTGACGCTGGAGAATCGTACTGATCGTTCTGGGCTAAAAGCGCAATGCTGGATCCCTACGACCACACACGGTACCGTCTTAGCTCAATCGCACTGACCTCTACTCAAACTGATTTTGCCCCAAATACATACCGACTAAAACCTATGATTGATTCAAACCCATATTGACTCAAACAAAAGGGCCACCACAAAATGGTAGCCCTGACTTTAAGTTGATTGATTAACGAATCACCAAGAGATGATTAACGTTCGTAGATAAACTCTACGCCGTCATCATCTTCTTCATCCCAATCGTCATCGTCCTCAGCTTCCGCTTCTGCTTCCACTTCGGCCAGTTGCTCACGATGGTAATCGTCCCACATGAATTCAACTTTTTCTGGTGCACTTTCAGCGATGGCCATCGCTTTTGGCTGTGAGTTAAGGAAGTTCATCACATCCCAGCAGAGCGCATTCACGTTTTCACGATTCGCGGCGGAGATCATGTAATACTTATCTTCCCATCCTAACGCCTCTACAATGGCTTTAGCACGGGTCTCTGCCTCTTCAGGATCTACTAGGTCAATCTTGTTGAAAACAAGCCAGCGTGGCTTCTCAGCAAGATTCTCGCTGTATTGCTGTAACTCATTAATAATGATTTTGGCATTTTCAATCGGATCTGATTCATCAATGGGTGCCAAATCGACCAAATGCAGCAATACACGGCAGCGTTCCAGATGTTTTAGGAAACGAATACCCAGTCCAGCACCATCTGAAGCCCCTTCAATCAAACCTGGGATGTCGGCGACCACAAAGCTCTGCTCATGGTCCATTCTCACGACACCTAAGCTTGGGATCAGAGTGGTAAATGGATAATCAGCAACTTTAGGTTTAGCCGCAGATACAGCACGGATAAAGGTAGATTTACCCGCATTTGGTAAGCCCAGCATACCAACATCAGCTAACAGCAACAGTTCCAGCATTAACTCACGGGTTTCACCTTCAGTCCCCATGGTTTTCTGGCGTGGTGCTCGGTTAACTGAAGATTTGAAACGCGTGTTGCCCAATCCGTGGAAACCACCTTTAGCCACCATCAAAACTTGGCCATGGCGAGTCATATCGCCCACCACCTCGCCCGTACCTTGATCTAGCACGCGTGTACCGACCGGAACTTTGATAGTGATATCTTTGCCACGCTTGCCAGTACAATCACGGCTCTGACCATTCTCACCACGTTCGGCACGGAAAGACTTCACAAAACGGTAATCAATTAGCGTATTGAGGTTTTCATCCGCCACCAAATAGATGTCGCCACCGTCGCCACCGTCGCCACCATCAGGGCCACCGTTAGGAATGTATTTTTCACGGCGGAAGCTCACACAACCGTTACCGCCGTCACCGGCTACAACCAATATCGTAGCTTCATCTACAAACTTCATTTACTTTCTCCGTAAAAAACCAATAGATTTTATCTACTTGTTTTACATTAACTTTATCGGTTCTTTTCGGCGTATTTTCTAGCTCTCGTGATACACCAAGCGTATTCAGCATATCGAAAAAACACGAACGCACCAGAACCGGCACGAACAAGGGCGCATATTATACTCGCTTCTTGGGGAAATTTCATCTGTATTAAAAATAGACAATCAATCCGAAAAAAGCGTCCCTTGGATGAAATGACGGCTAAGCACTACGCCGTTATTAGGCGGTTACTTTTGCGGAGTCGCTAAGTTTGCCTCAGCCCGACGTGGCCACCAACGGTGCCCAATAGCTGAGAACATAGCACCTGCCACGACGACAAATGCGCCGACATAGCCCACAAAATTGAGGGGCGGCGCGGCAAAATAATCTGGCCATGCCAGCGACAGTAAAATAGAAAAAAATAAGGTAAACAAAGGCGTCAATGTAACAAGTGCACTCACCTGTGCAGCCTGCCACCGTGCCATAGCTTCAGCTAAAGCGCCATAGCCGACCAGAGTATTCACTCCGCAGAACAGTAAGCAGCCAAACTGCCATCCATTTAGCTGAAAAATGACAGCCGGTTTCGCCATAGGGAATAACAAGATCGCACACAGAACATACAGCAATAATAATATCTGCTGTGATGCCATACGTCTTAATAATACCTTCTGAGCGACACCATAACTGACCCAGACCGCGGCGGCACAGACACCGAGTACCACGCCAAGGGTATAATCAGTCAATCGGGTAAAAATTTCATGCAGACTGGTATTAAAAAATAACAACAGACCACAAATTAACATGATTGCCCCAATAACCTGGGTAACGCGCATCCGCTCTTTTAAAATCAGCACGCTTGCCACCATCATCCCAACAGGTGAAAGCTGGCCAATGACCTGAGACGTCGTCGGACTAAGGTACTGTAATGATGAGCTGAAGAAGATGAAGTTCCCCAGTAGGCCACAAGTCGCAATAATCAGTAATACCAGCCAGCGACGTTGACGAAAAAGTTTCAGCGAAGGTAATTGACGACGAGAGGCCAGGATAATTCCCAGTCCAACAGCCGCCATCGTAAAGCGATACCAGACGATGGTAAAAGGCTCCATAATTTCAAGCACTTGTTTCATTGCAATTGGCAACGCACCCCAGAATACGGCAGTGGTTAGTGCCAGAAAAATACCCAAACCAGCCTGCTGTTTTGTTTCCATTTTTTACCGAGTGGGGAGCCTGAAATGTAAAAAGCCCCGCAACAAAATTGCAGGGCTTGTATCTTTTACAAGACGCGAAAACTTATTCAGCTTCGATGCTGATAAACTTACGGTTATTCGGGCCTTTAACTTCGAACTTGACTTTACCGTCTGACAAAGCAAACAGAGTATGGTCTTTGCCACAACCTACGTTGCTGCCTGCATGGAACTTAGTGCCACGCTGACGAACAATGATGCTGCCTGCCAATACTGATTCGCCGCCAAAACGTTTTACGCCAAGACGTTTACTTTCGGAGTCACGACCGTTACGAGTCGAGCCACCAGCCTTTTTATGTGCCATTTGTCCGCTCTCCTAAATCTTAAGCGCTGATGCCGGTAATTTTAACATCAGTGAACCACTGACGATGACCTTGCTGCTTACGGTAATGCTTACGACGACGGAATTTAACAATCTTAATCTTCTCGCCACGACCGTGAGCAACGACTTCAGCCTTGATCTTGCCGCCATCGACTAAAGGAGCGCCGATATTGATTTCTTCACCGTTAGCAATCATCAGAACTTGGTCAAACTCAACAGTTTCACCAGTTGCGATGTCCAGCTTTTCCAGGCGAATGGTTTGACCTTCGCTTACTCGGTGTTGTTTACCACCACTTTGGAAAACCGCGTACATATAAAACTCCGCTTTCCGCGCACTCCACTTTTGTAGTCCAGAGCGCACTATAAATATTCACAATAGGGCGCGAATTCTACGCAAAAACGTAGTGAATGACAAGTATATAATCAGCACAAGAGAAGAAAAAAAGCACAGTTTCTTACATCTCGTTTATTTGCTAGATTTTTCAAGTACAATCATGGTCTCAGGGAACGTCATGTAATAATGTGGGCGGTAATCTCATCGCAGTTAAAGAGAAAAACAGCTGAATATAACAATGAACCTAGAAAAGATTATCGCGTTAACCGCGTCGGATATGGCAGCAGTAAACACAACAATTCTCGAGCAATTGAACTCTGATGTTGTTCTCATCAATCAATTGGGCCACTACATTATCAGTGGCGGCGGGAAACGCATCCGCCCCATGATAGCCGTGTTGGTCGCTCGAGCACTACAATACTCTGGCAACAAGCATATCACCGTTGCAGCGTTGATTGAATTTATCCATACCGCAACACTGTTGCATGATGATGTGGTTGATGAATCAGATATGCGCCGTGGGAAGGCAACGGCAAATGCAGCATTTGGTAACGCGGCCAGCGTATTAGTGGGCGATTATATCTATACGCGCTCATTCCAGATGATGACGGGCCTAGAATCACTACGCGTTCTGACATTGATGTCAGAAGCGACAAATGTCATTGCTGAAGGGGAAGTATTGCAGTTAATGAACTGCAACAACCCTGATATCACTGAAGAGAACTACATGCAGGTGATTTACAGCAAAACAGCCCGCTTGTTTGAAGCAGCGTCACAATCATCTGCCGTGTTGGCGAACGCCAATGAAGAACAAGAACTTGCCCTGCAAAATTATGGGCGCTATCTGGGGACGGCTTTCCAGCTCATCGATGATTTACTGGATTACAGTTCCGATGGCACCACTCTGGGCAAAAATACCGGTGATGACCTAAATGAGGGCAAACCGACGTTACCTTTGCTGCACGCAATGCGTAATGGTACACCAGAGCAAGAAGCAATGATTCGGCAAGCGATCGAACAGGGTAATGGCCGTCACTTACTTGAGCCCGTATTAGCTGCAATGCAGCAATGTGGCTCACTGGAATACACCCGTCAACGTGCTGAAGAAGAGGCGGATAAAGCTATCGCTGCACTGCAAGTTCTACCTGAAAGTAAGTATCGTTTGGCACTTGAAGGATTGGCGCATATTGCCGTACAACGCTCATTTTAGGAAATTATAAAGAAACTACGGGCTTTCTTGCCCGAGTTTCTTCTTCCCTTTCTTCTTCCCTTTCTCATTCACTTTCCGGCATCAAACCAAACGCTTCATCAGCGTACCCACACCTTCACGCAACAAGAATGCGATGACTTGTGCACGTTCAGCCTCAGTAAGTTGATAATAGGCTTCAATCCATATGTTTACGGGATCCTGTCGTGTCGGCATATATTGTGCTGGTTCTTCCCGTAACTGTAAGGAATTCACGATATTGTTAGGTAAGCTTTCAACATGATATTCGACAGCCTTCCCTTGTACTCCTCGACGGCGACGCTGTTCCCATCCCTCACGTTTAGCCATGAGGTTTATTCCCTGTGGCGATGACGGTAACCCCTCAAGACCTGCCAATTCCTTAGCGGCAAACCATTCTTTTTTCATGGCGTTGCTTCCTAATATGCGTTGTGACACAAAAAAAGAATATTTAGAAAACATTTGAAATTTTTAAGAAAATAAATGCTATGATCTTTCTAAATGTTCACTTTGTGTTCACGTTCCAATTAACAATGTACCGTTATTTATATCACTAACGCGTCAGCTGCTTAGAAAAAAAAAGGATTAAAGATGATTTTAAGGAAATCGGATTGGCACCCAGCGGACATCATCGCTGCACTACGGAAGGAGGGGACGACCCTGGCGGCACTTTCACGTAAAGCGGGATTAAGCTCATCCACACTTGCGAATGCATTGACTCGTCCCTGGCCAAAAGGGGAATGGCTAATTGCAGAATGCCTGAGCATTCATCCTTCCGAAATCTGGCCAACACGCTATTTTGATTCTAAAACAGGCGCACTTCTTGATCGAAAAGTGAGGATAAGACAGGTCAATGTCTCTGCATAAAAAAACCGCCGATGAATAGCTTCGGCGGTTGATCATGTCATTCTAAGGGGAGCGTTGTACTCCCCTATTTCTACATCGTACTACGCATACCTAGAACCATCGACGTTGCTGCCAGTAATAAAAACAGATTCCCAGCCAACTGACTCAAACAAGCCCGCCAAATAGAAAGCCACCACGGCGGTTGCAACGCGATTATCGTAGTATCTTAGTTGTTAACGAATTAGTTGTTAACGAATTTCTCGCCCAACTCAATATCTTGGTGCAGAACATCAAGCATGCTTTCCAACGCTTGTTGCTCAAATGCACTTAGTTTGCCAATGTCTTTACGCTCAGCAACGCCGTTTTTACCCAACAAAATTGGTTGAGCAAAGAAGCGGGCATATTTGCCATCACCCTCAACGTAAGAACATTCAATAACATTGCTTTCGCCTTGCAGAGCGCGAACTAAGGAAAGGCCAAAACGTGCCGCAGCTTGACCCATCGACAGTGTTGCTGATCCGCCACCGGCTTTTGCTTCAACAACTTCAGTCCCTGCATTTTGGATACGCTTAGTCAGAGATGCAACTTCCTGCTCTGTAAAGCTAATGCCTGGAATTTGTGATAGTAATGGCAAGATAGTGACGCCAGAGTGGCCACCGATAACAGGGACTTCGATATCCTGAGGCTGTTTACCTTTCAATTCAGCAACGAAAGTGTTCGAGCGAATGGTATCCAGTGTAGTAATACCAAATAATTTATTCTTGTCGTATACGCCCGCTTTTTTCAGCACTTCTGCCGCGATCGCAACAGTCGTGTTAACTGGATTGGTAATGATACCAATTAAGGCGTTAGGGCAAGTACGTGCGATTTGTTCAACCAGATTACGAACAATACCGGCATTAACATTGAACAAATCAGAACGATCCATGCCTGGTTTACGAGCTACACCAGCAGATATCAGAACAATATCGGCCCCTTGCAGCGCTGGGGTAGCATCTTCGCCGCTAAAGCCTTTGATATTAACGGCGGTCGGGATATGGCTCAGATCAACCGCAACACCAGGCGTCACTGGCGCGATATCATATAAAGAAAGGTCTGAACCTGAAGGAAGCTGGGTCTTGAGTAGAAGAGCGAGGGCCTGGCCGATACCACCAGCGGCACCGAGAACTGCAACTTTCATCCTATACTCCTTATTATATTTAATTTAAATTTGCCGTGAATTCATCTAGTTACGCACCTTAATTTATTGTAATTTTAAACACAATCTATTAACAGTCAGATTGAGATATCACGCATTAAAAAGGCGCATAGGGCTTATGTATTTTAGATTAAATCGCTTATTCGTTAATGATATAGCGCACATTCTTCTAAAATTTACTGGCATATTCATGACAGGTTAATCCGCGGTTACATTACACCCTTCCGCAACACCAAAACAACATCATTTTAATAACATTTTGGTTACTCAAGAAGAATCTCAATAAATGCCGATTTAGCATAACTGTAACAGTATGATGGAGTTAAAATTTCGCCATACTTTGATATCAATGCTTTTATCGCCAATACCACAGAGTCGTGTTGAATAAAAATTCATTTATATGCATAATAATCCTATTCACTATTGACTACTCAGGGCATAACAAATGCGTAATCCCGCAAAACAAGAAGATCTTATCAAGGCGTTCAAAGCGTTATTGAAAGAAGAGAAATTCAGTTCTCAAGGTGAGATCGTTTTGGCCTTGCAGGAAGAAGGGTTTGAAAACATAAACCAATCCAAAGTTTCGCGTATGTTGACTAAATTTGGTGCCGTCAGAACGCGTAATGCAAAAATGGAGATGGTTTATTGCTTGCCTGCTGAGCTTGGTGTACCAACAACCAGCAGCCCATTAAAGAACTTGGTCTTAGATGTTGATTACAATGACTCAGTGGTGGTGATTAATACGAGCCCTGGTGCAGCCCAATTGATTGCTCGTCTGCTGGATTCATTAGGCAAGGCTGAAGGCATTCTAGGGAGTATTGCTGGCGATGATACAATATTTACGACGCCTGCCAGAGGATTTACTGCTAAACAACTGCATGAAGCCATCCTCGGGTTATTTGAACAAGAGCTTTAATCCCTCCGCTAGTCTCTGCGTATATCATGCGGCCCTCTCTGTGCCGCATTATTTCTTTTGGCGCCTTTGTTCTCTTTTATCATTCTTTATACTGACACTATCCTACAGTGAATTTAACTACCCCTTACATCCAAAACAATAATATATCTCTTACATGACTCCATTAGCGGTCAAAATCACCAATCCATTTCGCACTTTTAGTCAAAAAAACTCATCCAATTGAAAATATTAAACTTTAGCTAAGATGTGTTGTTTTTTAATCATTTTTTATTCCTTTTCGTTATTAAAAATTAGTCACCACCGCGAAAGTGACCTTAAATATTATTAGCCAGCTATTAATATTCTGAGTTACTAGATGTATACTCATTTTCGTGATGCAAATCACACTTATTCCCCAGTAATAGAAGAACAAATAGAGGCAATAAAATGAAAATTAAAACAACTATCGCAACGCTGAGCGTTCTATCTGCACTGTCTTTCGGTGTTTTTGCAGCAGATTCCATCAATGATAATCAAGCTGCCAATATGCAAGCAGTAGGTACAATTACAGTGAGTGGTCTTAACGGTGCACCTTCTGATATTCGTCAGGCACTGTCTGATAAGGCCGATGCTATGGGCGCTAAAGCGTTTAAAGTCATTGAAGTACGTGAAGAGAATAACTGGCACGCCACAGCGAAAGCCTATAAATAAGGTTTTTTGCTAGAAATGAAAGTATATGCCCCCGATCTAAGGGGCATACTTTCGAACTTGATGGTTTATTCAATCAGTTGAAATTAGACATAAAAAAACTTTTTCAGCTTATTGAATAGAGTATGAATTGATGTGGTGAGCTAAGTCAGTCGAGCCCGCAGCAGAATAATCCCTCGTCGTCTATCCGACGACTCCTTTTACCCCCGCTCTGCGGGGGCTTTTTTTATCTGGCTTAATCTTGAGATTGCGCTTCTAAGGTTGATTTTTTACTTAGTGAGCTCAGCAACTTATCATGAATCCCGCCAAAGCCACCATTACTCATGACCAAGATGTGATCACCGGGTTGAGCCGTTTTCACAACCATATCGACTAACGTATCGATATCAGCGCTCCAATGCGTGGGTTGAATACAAGCATCTGCGACTTCGACAACTTGCCAAGGGATGTGCTGAGGCTGGAACAGGAATACTTCATCTGCACGGCCTAATGAAGGCGCCAACTCATTCTTGGATAACCCCAATTTCATGGTGTTAGAACGTGGCTCTAAAACAGCTAAAATACGCGCGGTTCCACCGACTTTACTGCGCAATGCCGCTAAGGTCGCAAGAATTGCCGTTGGGTGGTGCGCAAAATCATCATAAACCGTGACACCATGGGCTTCACCACGTAATTCCAACCGGCGACGAGCATTAATAAAACCACCTAATACGCGACAAGCATCCGCAGGTTGCACCCCAACATGGCGAGCAGCAGCGATGGCCATCAGCCCATTGTGCATATTATGCTCACCCACCAGTGACCAGCTAACCTCACCGACTAATTCATTATCGAGAAGCACTTCGTAGACGCTAGCATCAGTTGATACTTTACGCGCAAGCCAGCTCCCCGTTTCACCGACAAGCTCTTGCTCGCTCCAGCACCCCATCGCCATCACCTGCTTCAGATGATTATCATTGTCCGGCAGGATGATTTTACCGGTACCTGGCACTAAACGTACCAGATGGTGGAATTGCTTTTGAATGGCTTTCAGATCATCAAAGATATCCGCATGATCAAATTCAAGATTATTCATCACTAGCGTTCTTGGGCTGTAATGAACAAATTTAGAGCGTTTATCAAAGAAAGCACAATCATATTCATCAGCTTCAATCACAAAAAATGGGCTGTTACCTAAACGGGCTGAAACATCGAAATTACCCGGTAGACCACCAATCACAAAACCGGGCTCGTAGCCGCAAGATTCCAATATCCAAGCGACCATACCCGCGGTGGTTGTCTTGCCATGCGTACCGGCTATCGCTAATACCCAGCGCTCCGGCAATACATGGTCATGCAGCCATTGCGGCCCTGAAACATAAGGGATGCCTTGTTCTAATACAGCTTCGACGCAAGGATTACCACGGGTCATGGCATTGCCGATGATGACCAGATCCGGTGCTGGATCCAGTTGAGCTGGGTCATATCCTTGGATCAAGTCGATCCCTTGATTTTCCAACTGTGTGCTCATCGGCGGATACACGTTAGCATCCGCTCCCGTCACTTCATGACCTAATGAACGTGCCAGCATCGCTAAGCCGCCCATAAAAGTGCCGCAGATACCTAATATGTGAATGCGCATAAATTTTCCGTATTAATCAGCTTCGAATTTGTCACCATTCTACCGCTCAGAATCAAAGAGAAGAAATGGAATTGCCTATGAATCATTCTTATCTTTGGGCTACACTGCTGCCATCAGATGAGTTGTTCGTTAATAAATCGATTTTTAACCGTAGATTCAGGGATTGTGTCATGAAAACGTTAGGCGAATTCATCGTTGAGAAACAGCTAGACTTCTCTCACGCCACCGGCGAATTAACTGCATTACTTTCAGCAATCAAACTCGGCGCAAAAATTATTCACCGAGATATCAACAAAGCAGGTTTGGTTGATATTTTGGGTGCCAGTGGTGTTTCCAATATTCAAGGCGAGGACCAGATGAAACTGGACCTGTTTGCCAATGAGAAATTGAAAGCAGCCCTGAAAGCACGTGGTGAAGTTGCCGGCATCGCGTCAGAAGAAGAAGATGACATCGTTATCTTTGACGGTGGACGGGCAGAAAATGCCAAATATGTCGTTCTGATGGATCCATTGGATGGTTCTTCAAATATTGACGTGAATGTGTCCGTCGGTACAATTTTCTCTATTTATCGTCGTATTACCCCATTTGGGGTGCCTATTACTGAAGCTGACTTTTTGCAACCGGGCACCAAGCAAGTTGCAGCAGGCTATGTAGTCTATGGTTCTTCAACCATGCTGGTCTATACCACAGGTTACGGTGTGCATGCTTTTACCTATGATCCTTCGCTGGGTGTTTTCTGTTTGTCCCACGAAAAGGTTCGCTATCCCGCAACCGGTTGCATGTATTCCATCAACGAAGGGAATTACATTAAATTCCCATTAGGCGTAAAGAAATACATTAAGTATTGCCAAGAGCAGGATGAAGCGACTAAGCGCCCTTATACGTCACGCTATATTGGCTCGCTGGTTGCCGACTTCCATCGTAATCTGTTGAAAGGTGGTATTTATATCTATCCAAGTACTGCTAGCCATCCACAGGGAAAACTACGTTTACTCTATGAATGCAATCCAATGGCTTTCTTGGCAGAACAAGCCGGTGGTAAAGCAACGGATGGGGTTAACCGCATTCTGGATATCGTGCCGGAGAAACTGCATCAACGCGCACCGTTCTTCGTGGGTACCAAGTCTATGGTTGAAGACGCTGAAGGCTTTATTGCTAGGTTCCCCGACGAAGAGGCTAAGTAATTAGCGGATTTCGACTGAAAACAGCGGCCATTGCGCCGCTGTTTTTTTATGCTTCTAGCGACAGCTTATCTCCCTGCAATTTGAAGACCGCCACACTGGCTGACAATGCGCTCGCTTGCTCTTCTAATGAACGCGTTGCTGCCGCAGCCTGCTCAACCAATGTCGCATTCTGCTGGGCAACCTGATCCATCTGAGCAATAGCCACATTGACTTGCTCAATACCACTGCTTTGCTCATAGGTTGCAGCCGATATTTCACGCATTAACGCGGTGACTCGACTCACCTCATTGGCGATCTCATGCATGGTTTGCCCCGCAGATTCAGCCATATCTGCGCCTTCTCGTACACGACTCTGTGATTCAACGATCAGATCTTTAATCTCTTTAGCTGATTGTGCACTACGCTGGGCCAGATTACGGACTTCACCGGCGACAACCGCAAAACCTCGCCCTTGCTCACCCGCTCGGGCAGCTTCAACCGCCGCATTGAGTGCCAGAATATTAGTTTGGAATGCAATACCGTCAATCACGGTAATGATATCGGAGATTCGCCGCGAACTGGTGGTAATAGCCTGCATTTTATCGACAACGTGGCTGACAACCTCACTGCCCTTATTGGCAATGTCCGAAACACTCATCGCCAGACGATTGGCTTGATCGGAGTTTTCGGCGTTCATTTTTACCGTTGAAGTCAGTTGTTCCATGCTGGCGGCCGTTTGTTCCAGTGAAGACGCCGATTCCTCTGTACGTTCTGCCAAATGATGGTTACCCGCCGCTAACTCCCGCGAGCCGACACCAATCTGCCCGCCGACTTCACGTACGTTGCTCACTGATTCCACCAGCGATTGCTGCATGACCTGCAGTGCTTTTGCCAACCGAGCCAGCTCTGTATTTCCCTCACTATTAATATTGCGGGTTAAATCACCAGAGGCGATATATTCCAATTGATGAATTGATTGTTCCAAAGGCTGCAAGATAATGTATTTGAGCGCAAACCATGCCAACACAGCAGAGATCAAAGTGATCACGCCCGCAGCGACAATGATCGCTAACTTAATTTTGGCGGCATTGTTCGCCCTATCAATTTGTTGTTGACCAGCATCCAATGCATAACTGCGAAAAGTGGCAACGTCATCGTTGAAGGCTTTGCTAATCTCCGTGATACTCTTTTCTAGCACATCATAATACTCATCTGCGTAACCCGCTTTGATAGCGGCAAGCATCGGAATAACACCTTTATCCACATAATTTTTATAACTTTTTTGAATATTTTCTGCCAATGCCTGCCCGTCTCCCCGAGCAGATACTGCGCTAACAAAACGTGCCATCTCTTTTTGTGATAATGCCAAAGATCCTTCAGCCTGCTTTGCCGTTTGCAACGACTCATCAATCAGACCAATCTCTAGTTGATGGATTGCCAATGCGGCTTCTGTTCGAGCACTCAAAGTTGCATTGAAACTATTCGATAAAGATCCCAGTTCCTCCCCTTGGATCTGATTAATGACTTGTAATGAGCGTGAGCTTTCCTGAATCGAATTGATTCCGATCACACTGACAATTAATAAAATCAATGACATAAGGCTTAGCTGAGCAATAAGCCCATTCTTAATGGTAATCTTTTTTAACATCGGTTTTTTCCGGTTGTGTGCAAATGGTTAAGATTACAAAGTGTTAGCAGTACAGCGGACGATCTTATTATTTGATTTAGTTATCGGCGCTACATAAGTCGGCTTGAACCATCACAGAGAAAACAGCTTAAAATAGATACATTTAGCTAATGACGGGATTTTATCTCAATGGAATGGCCCTGATTCAGGCAATCTCACCGCTATCAAGCAGTGAAAAGGGCGGGAATTCACCTAAGACTTGGCTATAATAGCCAGCACTCCATTTCTGGTTTGATAAAAGGAAACCGACATGAGCTTGAACGACGTACCTGCAGGTAAAGACCTGCCAGAAGATATTTATGTTGTGATCGAAATCCCTGCTAACGCTGACCCGATCAAATATGAAATCGATAAAGAGACTGGTTCTCTGTTTGTAGACCGTTTCATGTCTACCGCGATGTTTTACCCTTGCAACTACGGTTACATCAACAACACCTTGTCGTTAGACGGGGACCCGGTTGATGTGCTGGTACCAACACCGTATCCGTTGCAGCCTGGTGCTGTTATTCGTTGCCGCCCAGTTGGCGTGTTGAAAATGACGGATGAAGCAGGCGAAGATGCTAAGTTAGTGGCTGTTCCACACAGCAAACTAACCAAAGAATATGATCATGTTAAAGACGTGCAAGATCTGCCTGAATTGTTGAAAGCACAGATCAAACACTTCTTTGAGCATTATAAAGATCTGGAAACGGGCAAATGGGTGAAAGTTGACGGTTGGGAAGATGCCGCAGCGGCCAAAGCTGAGATCCTGTCTTCTTTCGAGCGTGCGAAGAAATAATTCTTTGTTCTGCCGATAAAAAAACACCGCTCATTGAGCGGTGTTTTTTTTACTCATGACAATTTCAAATTTATCGCAATCTAAGGTAGCGGCTTATCATTTTCTTCATGGCGTTTGAGCCAATCGCCACTGTAAATACGTGGCACCCCTTCGATCGGTAAACGATAAAGATATATCCACGCACTACCGTAAGGTGTTTGAATCAATTCGCGTCGATAATCTTTAGTATTACTTTTCAGCTCATCTAACTCATTCATAATAGAAGAGTTAATCCGATACACTTCACAATGCACAGTGCCGTCTCCGGGAATGACCGCCGGATAATGACCTAAATTGTACATTTCATAGCCTTCCAGATCATGTTCGCCCAGCATCTGAGCGTCCGTCATCCAGTGACTATTACCTTGCTTGCGCCGTAAACTGCCGTAGACAATAATTCGCATTGTTAGAACTCAAACTGATAAAGCACATCTAATGCCTGATCAATACCAGACACCGCTTCTAGATACAACCTTGGCATCAACCGATAACGTAATGTTAACGTTGCCAGCGAGTCAAATATACCTACTCCGTATTTTACTTGCAGATCTTTGGTGACATAGCCACTCACAACCACTTGCGAGCTATCGCCAACCCCTTGCGTATCCAGTGCTAGGTTACTGACACCAAATGCCTCGCCAATTTTACCCACAAGTTTGCCACTTTGTGCAACCCCCATTCCGACAAGCATTGAGGTCATCAGGCCGCTGTCTGCTCCTGAATTGCCTAACCCCTGCCCACGTAACAAGTAAGACAGCGCCTCTTGCTGCGACATCGACGGATCCGAGAATATTTCCAGCCGTGGTGCATCGGCCATTCCCGTCACTCGTACACCCGCAGTCACGCCGTCAGCGGTGGCATCAGGATTACGTATTGCTTCAATATTGAGTAACGGCTGATCTGGTGGTCCAGAGAACAGTAGTACCCCTTTATTGACGATCAAATCCTGCCCATAAGCTCGGAAGCTACCAGATGGGATATTAATCTGCCCGTTCAGGCCCAATCCACGCTGATCTTGAACCATTTTCAAATCGCCCTGCAAACGGGCTTTCAGGCCAAATGCATTGAGGCGAACATCGTTACCGACTCGGATCACCAGATTACTGTTGATAGGAATACTGTTTGACCGTGGTGAAATCGGTTTTAGGTCATTATTGAGCATCACTTCGTCGGAAGATACACCGACCGCGCTTTCCGGCACTTCCTGCACGGTGATACGCGCCCAAGGGATATCCACTGAGCCGTTAAGAGTGAACAACTGCGGCGTGGCTTCAAACACAATGTCTGGCGAAACATCAATTCGCACCATCGGCGGAACAGTGACACGCAACTTGTTGCCTTTTGCTGCGATTCGAGCGCGCCAAGCATTGATATCACGCCAATCAGCATCCCCAGACAAATTGAGCTGCCCTTGAGACGTCCTAATTAACCCATCCAGCGTTGAGGTCATGCCATCGAAATTCATCACCAGCCGACCTTCGGTGATATCAAATGGCATCCAACTGCCATCAACATCCACATTATCCAGCGCTAATCGACCGAACACTAATGGACTTTTGGCATTACCGCCCAAGCGTAGATTGGCATTTAATAGGCCCGCGGCTTTTTCGCCATCGCTGAGAATCGGGTTAATCATCGCTAACGAGATATTATTGATAGCGATGTTACCGGATAAATTGCGCCGCCCTTCTGGGTCTGCAACCTGTACCTGCCCTGAGAATTGGCCGTTATTCACCAGTTTGATGAGCCAATCGGCACGTACTTGTCCGTTGGTGAGGCCACCATTGAGGTTCAACGTTTCGAATGCAATGGGTAACGTATTACCTTGCACGACTTGTTGCACCTTAACGCCATTACCACTGAGGGATACCCGCACATCTGGCAAGCTGCCCCCGGCTTTCCAACTCACGTCGGCTCGACCAGTGAACACACCATCCAAGGTTGTCTCTGGACCAAGAAACGGCTTTATCATTGCTAAATCAAAACGATTGAGCACGACACTCGCCTGCCCGCTCGGGCCTGCTTCAATCGCCCTAGGAACACAAAGCTCCGCATTCGGATTAAGCCAGCAATGTGGCCCAATCGTGACGCGCTCTAACGTATTTTGGTAATCCAACGCTATTGCACGACTTAAGCGCCATTCACCAACAGGGGTGTCGAAGCGGGTATTATTGAGCGTGCCACGCCAACGCTCTTGCTGCCGATCAAAACTCCCTTCCAGCGCCAACTGACCAGACACTGGTTCACCCTGCATATTCAGGCGCAACTGATGCTGTTTTTCACTGCCACGAGCATCCAACGTCAGTAAACTGACCACTAAATCGGCTTGCTTGAGTTGTTCTACCCGAATAGCAAGCTGGCCCTGAATTTGATCCGTTGAGCGAACATCGCCCTCAATTCTGACCCGATTAATGCTTAATTCTTGCCATTGCAGGCGGTTGGCGGTGAGGTCTGCCAGCAGTTGTGGTGCCTGAAGGTTGCCGCGCAATCTCAGTGTGCCGTTCACAACACCGGCAAGCCCCGGTAACGCCCCATCAAGCTGTGGTGCATCAACATTGGCATCAAGCTGCCATTGCTCGTTAAGGTCACCTTTTACATCCAGCTTGTTACGACCTAATGCCAGATTGATGCCCGGAATATGCCACTGACCTGCGGCATTCCCTGTCAATGAACCACGGGCTGTCACGCGATTTTGTTTAACGTTGCCATCCAGCGTCAACTCTGGCACCTGTAACTGCCAGCTTCCCCCGTGGATACTGCCTCGGGTAACAATCTTGCCATCCAGTTTTGCCGGCCACTCCGGCCACTGCTTCGCCGTGTTAATCCCTGACAGGGTTAATACCGAATTCCAACTGATGGCCTGACGCCAATCCACCACTCCAGTTAAGTCCGTATTACCTTGCAACGCTGCCAGACGTAAACGAGTGAGATTGAACTGCTCAACATTGCCTTTACCATCCAGCATCACTACCGCTGGCGGTAAATCTGTGCCTTTCACATCAGAGCGAAGGGAGAGTGCATAATCGGTCGCTTGCCCGTTTAGGCGCATTCTAAGATTGTCGATTTGGTATGCGGGCTCACCCGCCAGCGGCCAACGTAGCTGCTTGCTTTGTAAGGTTAAGGCCAAAGGTAAACCGGCTTGTGCCAGTGAGGTTTCTGCATCCAATTGCGCACTGACAGGGCCAGATAAGTTCAGTGCCACCTTGAGCTGCTCACGTAGTGCGCCACCCACGGTGAGCTTCACTTTCTCGCCTTTTAGCGGCTCCACATTCAATGTGCTGTTGACGAGCAGACTCAGCGGCCATGTCTCATTCAATGTCGCCTCACCCTGAGCCGACAACCCGCCCTGCGGTGATTTAATCTCCAGCGTGTCCAGTGTGATGCGTTGATCTTGAGTGCTAGCTTGCAACAAGAGGCTACTGATCAGCACATCAGTATCGCCTGTCAGCCTAAGCTGTTGCCCTGAGATAGAATTAATCTGCAAATCCAGTGGTAAGCGAAAATCCGGTAATTCAGGCAGTAAAGGTTCGGCAAACAGCGCTTTTAAACGCTCACCGAGCGGGAGTTCCGGCGCTATGGGAGTGGGAGCCACAGCTTGCTGCTCAACCGCTTCTTTTACAGCGATGGCTGTTTCAACTGCTGGTTTGGCAGCATCAGGGACAATAGCAGGTACAGTTTTGGGTAATGCAATTAATAACCCATTGATTTTCGTTGGCATTAAATTCAATGCACGTTGCTGCCAATGTGCGCCCGTACGGAATTCGTCTAACGAAATCGCAGTATCATCAATGGTGACTTTGACATTATTCAGCGTCAGCATACGTAACGTGATGGGGTATGGGGTACTCAACTCCCCCATCGGCTCGGTACTGGCGGGTGTTTCTGCCGCAGGCGGCAAGGCTTTAGTATCCACCACCACATCCACATCTTGTGCGGTCAACGCATTGACACATAACTCACTGCGCTTAAGGCAAGAAAGCTGTAATGACAGATGAAATTGGCCTGCTTTCACGGTAACGCCCGGCATTTGGTACTGAATACCCTTCAAAGTCAGGTCACGCCACCCACCAGTGACACTGGCAATATCCAACCCAGGCACCCAACGTACGGCGCTGTTGATCAAGAAGTGCAAGCCACTGGTGGTACCAAGCAGACCCGCCAACGTCCCCACCAGCAGTAGGATAATGAGCAAAAATGCGATACTGAGTCTCTTTACCCACCTCATAGTTCAGGCCCCAAACCGATGTAAAATTGCACGCCATGTGCGGTGTTGTCGCCAATAGGTTTGGCGATATCCAGCTTGATCGGACCAACAGGGGAAGCCCAGCGCACGCCGACACCGGCACCTGTTTTGAAATCACTCTTACGAATATCGTTAACAGCTTCACCTGAATCGACGAATACCGCTCCCCACCACCGGCCGGTCACATTGTATTGATACTCCAGTGTCCCTGTGGCCAGCTTAGAAGCACCGGTCAGCTTACCTTCGCTATCGCGTGGTGAAATATCACGGAACTTATAACCGCGAATACTGCGATCCCCCCCAGCAAAGAAGCGCAGCGATGGCGGTACGCGGTCAAAGTTATTGGTTTCGATCCAGCCTAAATTACCGCGCACGACAAAGCGGTTTTTCTCACCCAAAGTACGAATCCACACGTTTTGCGCTTGGAATATGCCGAAATCAACATCAGAACCCCATGTGGTATCAGACCAGTCAATAGAATAGTTTTGGCTATCACCCCAAACTGGCATCGCACCACCTCGCTGGCGAGTACGGCTAATATTCACCCCCGGATACAGCAACATGGTGGTGTCCGTCACGCTACCTTGGGTAAAGTGATCGAGACTCCAACGCAGGTTAACTGAGCGCTTCCAACCACTGGATAGATCCCAGAATCGAGCCACGTTGAGAGTGGTGGTATCTGAATTGGTGTCATTAAGGTCAGTGCGCTTAAAGCCCCCTTGCAGCAAGTAATATTGCTCAAGGGGATTTTTTAACAGCGGAATACGATAGCTAAAATCCAGCGTCTGTTCAGGAGCTGAAAGCGTAGTGCTGGTCGTTAGACTGTGCCCATAGGAGTTTACCCACGGCTTACGCCAACTGGCGGTTAGGCGCGGGCCAACGTCGGTCGCATAACCGCCCCCCAATTCGATGGTGTTTTCTGTTCTTGGGGTGACGACCGCATCCAATGGCAGGACTTTGGTTTTTCTCGCATCACGAAAATCGGGCGAAACCACCACGGAGTTAAACCAGTTCGTCGCCGCTAAACGGCGGTTTAGTTCAGCCAATTCATCAGAGGTGTAATATTCACCTTCATGAAAGGGCACTAAATTTTGCAGGAAATCCTCGCGGATTTGTGAGCCTTGGAAAATGACTTTACCGAAACGGTAACGCTCACCACTGTCAAAATCGATATCCCAGAATGCCTTACGCAGTTCTGCTGCCACGCCTAACTGGCTTTTGATCATATTGGCGTCAAAGTAACCGCGGCGCAGCGCCAAGCCTGTCAGCGAACTTTTGAAATTGTCATAATCGCCGTGATTCAGGATGGAGCCTATTTTGGGGGTATCGCGACGTACCAAAGCTAGATAGTCAGGGTCTGTTTTCGCCCCGCCTTGTAAAACGATATCGACACCGGCAATCAAGACCGGCTCACCTGGCACCACTTTGGCAATTAAAACAGAGCGAGCAGGCGCTGGACGCGTTTGTAAATCAAAGGTAATAGTGGGGTCGTAATAGCCTAAAGCGCGCAAACCTTGGCGTATAGCCTCATCCACCCGCGAGCGGAAACGGCCATCTGCCGTCACTTCATCAGTACCAATCGTGGATAAACGTGCCCTGACGTTTCTCTCTAAGTCCCCGCTAAGACCTTCCACCTGCAACCGTATATTGGCAGCATAGGCGAGAGGTGTGGCGAGCAATACACACAAAAAACACAGGATTGGGTATCGTGGCACGCGCGCTCCTAATTAATTTATCCCCTTCAACTTTCGTGTTGCAGGTGTGTTGACAGTACCATCAGCACTGCCCAGCATCTTGAAATCTATTGGGTATACATTCCTGTAAAAAACCATCTCACGGACGTTTCATCACTGACACAATCATCCCGCACTTAAAGCACGATTTAGGCATGTTCCGCCTAAAATTCTCCCTTAAACCGCTACATTAACGCAGGATGGTTCTTATTGTGTGCAAACTCGTAGTCAGATACAACTGTCTATCGCCATTCACTGTAAACATCTTGTTAGCAATTTACTGTAAACTTAAGATTCAATGTACACATCGGAGACTACTTTGGTGCAAAATTTTGATAAATCCGCCGTCATCGACGCGGAGAATGCTTTGTCAGGCCGACTGACACCAATGCCGGTCGCCACTCTCCATGTGGTCAATGGTCACTCAATGACGCATGTCCCTGATGGGATGGAAGTTGCCATCTTCGCCATGGGATGCTTCTGGGGTGTCGAGCGGCTGTTTTGGCAACAACCGGGTGTCTATAGCACGGCGGCTGGCTACAGCGGAGGTTATACCCCCAATCCGACCTATCATGAGGTTTGCAGCGGTCGTACCGCCCATGCCGAGGTCGTTCGCGTCGTCTTTGATCCCACTATCATCAGCTATCAGCAACTCTTGCAGATCTTTTGGGAAAATCACGACCCTGCTCAAGGAATGCGCCAAGGGGGTGATGTTGGCACCCAATATCGTTCAGCGATCTATGCTCTGACACCTGAGCAGGAAGCGCAGGCCCAAGAGAGCAAAGCTCAGTTCCAGCAGGCGATGGCACAAGCAGGTGATCACCGTGCGATCACCACTGAGATTACAGCGGCCTTGCCGTTTTACTATGCCGAGGACGACCACCAGCAATATCTGTACAAGAATCCACATGGATATTGTGGCTTGGGGGGAATTGGCGTTTGCATGCCGCCCAATGAGTAGAGCTAGCGGCGCATTCATCGCTGCTGCTATACTCTTTTCGGGCTGTTAACGCAGCCCGAAAACGGTTTTTTGCCGTTATCTAGAATTCAACATTGCACCAATTGAATGAATCCAATTAAACAGTATGGCCCTTCCTTACGATCGCCGGCGCATCGTCGGTACGACACGGATAGATTATGTTAAACAGTATTTTACTGATTCTTTTTTTAATTGCGGTGAGCGCCTTTTTCTCGTTATCAGAGATTTCGTTAGCAGCCTCTCGCAAAATTAAATTAAAACTTCTGGCCGACGACGGTGATGTTAATGCCGCGCGGGTTCTAAAATTACAAGAAACGCCGGGGATTTTCTTCACTGTCGTGCAGATTGGTTTGAATGCCGTCGCTATTCTCGGGGGTATCGTGGGCGATGCTGCATTCTCGCCTACGTTTAAAATCGTGTTTGAACGTTTTATGTCGCCTGAACTTGCCGATCAAGTCAGCTTTGTTTGTTCGTTCGTACTGGTAACCAGCTTATTTATTCTCTTTGCTGACTTAACCCCGAAACGTATCGGCATGATTTCACCCGAAGCAGTCGCTGTTCGGATCGTCAACCCAATGCGTTTCTGCCTGCTGATTTGTCGTCCATTAGTTTGGTTCTTCAATGGAATGGCAAACTTGATCTTCCGCTTGTTCAAACTACCAATGGTTCGTAATGATGACATCACCTCTGATGATATCTATGCCGTGGTGGAGGCAGGGGCTTTGGCGGGAGTACTACGAAAACAAGAGCATGAACTGATTGAAAATGTCTTTGAGCTAGAGTCTCGTACCGTTCCATCCTCAATGACCTCCCGTGAAAGCGTGATCTATTTCGATCTGCGGGAAAGTGAAGACAGCATAAAAGAGAAAATTTCGACCCATCCCCACTCAAAATTCTTAGTCTGTGACGGCCATATTGATCAAGTGGTGGGCTATGTTGACTCCAAAGACCTGCTGAATCGCGTATTGGGTAACCAGAGCTTAGTGCTAAGTAGCGGCGTACAAATACGCTCAGCCTTGATTGTTCCTGACACCTTGACGCTTTCTGAGGCGCTAGAGAGTTTTAAAACAGCGGGTGAGGATTTTGCTGTCATTCTCAATGAATATGCATTGGTGGTGGGTATCATTACCCTAAATGACGTGATGACCACACTGATGGGAGATTTAGTCGGTCAGGGGCAAGAAGAACAAATTGTTGCCCGCGATGAAAGCTCATGGTTGATTGAGGGGGGAACCCCGATTGAAGATGTGATGCGCGTGCTGCATATCGATGAATTCCCGCAATCAGGCAATTATGAAACCATTGGCGGTTTTATGATGTATATGCTGCGTAAGATCCCGAAACGCACTGATTTCGTCAAATATGCAGGCTACAAATTTGAAGTTGTGGATATCGATAGCTACAAAATCGATCAGCTACTGGTCACCAAGCTGAGTGACCAACCCGCCCCCATTCTGCCTAAAGCCCCACACGAAAGCAGTGATGCGTAAGTTAAGTTAGCTAATACGCCACCGTTAAAACATTAGCGGCCCCAATAAAGGGGCCGCAATTCAATTTGGCTGAGCCATCTATTCTCTAAGCAGTCAGAGTAACCAGCAAGCAGCAAGAGCTGCGAACATGCGGCCTACTGCAATGAGAGAAGGGAATTAGCCCATTTCAGCTTGCAGACGCATCACTTGCCGATTCACTTCAGACATCACCTCAAAATGGCGTTTATCCTTAACTTTCGGGATTAAAATCTTGCCTTTATCAAACTCAAAAGCCCCCATATCTTTGATATACAGACGGCCACGGAATAACGTTTTAACATACATCGCGACTTTTGCCGGATTGTAACGTTGGAAGATCCTCATTATTTTACTTTCCTCCATAACACCAATACACACCCTTTGGCGCCTTAGCGACCAAGATCACAGGTAGCGTAAGATAATTGCAGAGTAATAGACCTAGAGTATGGGGTTAAGTTCCCCCTAACTCAGTGATTGCTGCTGGATTTACACAAAATTACAGTATTAGACTGATTAATTTAGACCTAGAAACAGAATAACCATCTAGTTACTGTCGGAAATATTTTTTTTCAACTGACAGGACAGACCACTGATCTGCACCTATGATTGGGAAGCTAACCTGTACTGTTTTCAGGGATAAGGCGACTCTACCCATAAGATCCACAAGGACATCACATGTTAAAAAATAGCCTGCTTATATTGTCCCTACTGCTAACACCATTGCTTGTCAGCGCCCACTCCATTCAGAATAACCAACGAGTGCCGCCCGTTGGCGTCAGCGATAAAGGCGAACTGGATTACGATAAAGCTACTAATCAGTTTAGCTATAAAAACTGGAATAGCTCGCAATTGCCCGGCAAAGTACGAGTGATTCAACACATCGCTGGACGAACTTCTGCAAAAGAGTTGAATGCGCCCCTCGTGGAAGCCATCAAGCGCGCTAATCTGCCACACGAACATTACCAAACGACGACAATCGTCAATACCGATGACGCAATCATTGGTACAGCTATGTTTGTACGCAACAGCATTGAAGACAGTAAGCGTGAGTTCCCTTGGTCACAGTTTGTGGTCGACAGCAACGGGAATGTCAAAAAGGCATGGGGCTTAGCGGATAAAGGCTCTACCGTTGTGGTGTTGGATCAACAAGGGAATGTGAATTTCGTCAAAGATGGCGCACTGACACCAGAAGAGGTGCAGCAGGTTATCGACCAACTGCACCAACTTGTTAAGCAGTAATTTTCTTTTCGCACTTAGGTATTCGTCTAGAACTTAGGTATGCGTCTAGAATAACGACACTCTAAAGCCGGGGTTCAGGAATGATTCACGTGGGGTATAAGATAGTGGTTTACCCTGCCAATCGTGAACCTGAGCCCCAGCCGCAATAGCAACGGCATGCCCAGCGGCGGTATCCCACACATTGGTTGGCCCAAAACGGGGATACAGTTGAGCCTTCCCTTCAGCCACCAAACAGAATTTAAGTGATGAGCCGACTGCCACTGTCTGGTGTTCACCCAGTTGCGCCAGATAATCTTCCAGTTCGGCGTCACTGTGTGAGCGGCTCACAACCACTAACGGTGGAAGTGCGTCACGTACCTGAATCTCCATACGACGCCCCCCCTCCTCTTTCCATGCTCGATCGTTTTCTGCGCTGTACATCACATCGGTCACTGGCGCATATACCACGCCCAGCACTGGTTCGCCTTTATCGATCAACGCAATATTCACGGTGAATTCACCATTGCGATTCAAAAACTCTTTCGTGCCATCTAGCGGGTCAACCAGCCAATAACGCTGCCAATACTGACGTTCCGCCCAAACTGGCGGATCTTCCTCTGATAACAACGGAATATCCGGTGTCAGCACGGCTAATCTCGCCTTAATAATCTGGTGAGCAGCAAGATCAGCGGCAGTCACGGGTGAATCATCTTTTTTATGGGCCACATCAAGGGGTATTTCACCCTGATAGACCGCCATAATCGCCACGCCTGCTTCGCGGGCTAGCTGGCAAATTTGCTCTAACATTATTCCCCCCTTGGTATTTTGCATTATGTCGAATATTGATAGTCAGAATACACCAGATGATAATGATTATTTAAATCGGCATATCCAAGACATGAATGTTGCGGTTAAGCAGCCTCAAATCCGAAGAATATCGCGTTACTTACAGTTTAGAACGCCATACTAAAAAAATATTGAATCCTCTTTTGCCGCGATTGACCCACGGACAAACAAACATCCCACCCAACTACCATGACTTTCGAAGAACATTCAATAAAATCAGCGGCATTAACCTGCAACAACTGTGAACTTATGCGCGGTATCTGACGCTGATATCTGCCAAACTTCACACTTTGTTTTAGCAATTATTTAAATTTACATATTCTTTTGCGATACATGTCTAATAGTTTTTAATGGAGAAAGCCATGATCAAGCGTCCGCTGACGTTATCCCTCCTTGCCAGCCTAATTGCAGTCGCAACATCAGTGTCGATGACGACAGCACAGGCTGCCACCGTTGACTTGCGCGTTCTGGAAACCACTGACTTGCATAGCAACATGATGGATTTCGATTACTACAAAGATAAGCCGACTGAGAAGTTCGGTCTGGTACGTACTGCAAGTCTGATTGAAGCAGCCCGCCAGCAAGCAACGAATAGCGTGCTAGTGGATAACGGTGATTTGATTCAAGGCAGCCCGCTTGGCGACTATATGGCCGCAAAGGGATTAAAAGCGGGTGATATTCATCCTGTCTACAAGGCCATGAACACACTGGATTATGCCGTCGGTAATATCGGTAATCACGAGTTCAACTATGGGCTAGATTATCTGAAGAAATCACTCGCGGGCGCAAAATTCCCTTATGTGAATGCCAACGTGATCGATGTTAAGACCGGTAAACCGCTGTTCCAACCTTATTTGATTGTCGATACGCCAGTAAAAGATCGTGAAGGGAAAACCCATAACTTACGCATCGGCTATATCGGTTTTGTGCCTCCACAAGTGATGATTTGGGATAAAGCCAATCTGAGCGGCAAAGTCACGGTTAACGACATCACCGAAACGGCTAAAAAATGGGTGCCGGAGATGCGTAAACAAGGTGCTGATTTGGTCGTTGCCATTCCGCATTCAGGGCTATCCAGTGACCCATATAAAACTATGGCTGAAAACTCCGTTTATTACCTCAGCCAAGTGCCGGGCATTGATGCCATCATGTTCGGTCATGCTCACGCTGTTTTCCCAAGTAAAGATTTTGCCGCGATTAAAGGCGCAGATATTGCTCAAGGCACATTAAACGGTATTCCTGCCGTCATGCCGGGCCAGTGGGGCGACCATCTGGGTGTGGTCGATTTTGTGCTGAATAACGACCAAGGCCCATGGCAGGTCACTCAGGCTAAAGCGGAAGCTCGTCCTATTTACGATAAAGCGGCACAAAAATCGCTGGCGGCAGAAGATGCAAATTTGGTTAAAGTGCTAGCGGCAGACCATCAAGGTACGCGTGATTTTGTGAGCAAACCGATCGGGAAAGCATCAGACAATATGTATAGCTATCTGGCGCTGATCCAAGACGATCCCACCGTACAAATCGTGAATAATGCACAACGCGCCTATACCGAACACTTTATTCAAGGCGATCCTGATTTGGCTGAACTGCCGGTGCTCTCTGCCGCTGCCCCCTTTAAAGCCGGTGGCCGTAAAAATGACCCTGCCAGTTTTGTTGAAGTTGAAAAAGGTGAGTTAACCTTCCGTAATGCCGCTGATTTATACCTCTATCCGAACACGTTAGTGGTGGTGAAAGCCAGTGGGGCCGAAGTGAAGCAGTGGCTGGAGTGCTCTGCGGCGCAATTTAATCAAATTGATATCAACAGCAGTAAGCCACAGTCACTGATCAACTGGGATGGCTTCCGCACTTATAATTTCGATGTCATCGATGGTGTAAATTATGAAATTGATGTCAGCCAGCCAGCACGTTATGACGGTGAATGCGCACTGATCAATGATAAAGCGGAGCGTATTAAAAACCTGACGTTTAATGGCAAACCTATCGATCCGAAAGCCATGTTCTTGGTTGCGACCAATAACTATCGCGCTTATAGCGGTAAATTTGCAGGGACAGGCGATAGCCATATCGCTTTCGCATCACCAGATGAAAACCGTTCTGTGCTGTCCGCTTATATTAGTGCTGAAACCAAAAAGCATGGGCAAGTGACCCCGCAAGCCGATAACAACTGGCGTTTAGCGACACTTGAGAGCAAGCAGCCACTGGATATCCGTTTTGAAACCTCACCAAGTGCCAAAGCTGCTGAATTTATTAAACAAAAAGCACAGTACCCGATGACAGCGCAAGGGGCTGATGAGATTGGTTTTGAGATCTATCGCCTCGATTTGCAACAGAAGTAATTTTGTCACCTAAGTAATCGGTTCACCACAGTGCTTTTCGGGGCGCTGTGGTGGACGCTAATACCTCGTCGTGGTTATATCGCAATCTATAACATGTATTTATTATACATGTTATAGGTTTTTAATTACTCACTGAGGTGTCATCATGGATTACCGCAATCAATCTCTGGGTGCGTTAGCTATTGCCATTCCACGGGCTACAAAACTATTTCGCCATTATCAGCTCGATTTTTGCTGTGGTGGTAAGCAAACCCTTTTACGGGCCGCCAATAAGCTGGCACTGGATATTGATGAGCTGGAAGCCCAGTTGAGCGCATTGCAAGATGAACCACATTCATCTGAAGATTGGCAGCAACAGCCACTCACGAATCTCATTGATTTTATTATCAGCCGCTACCATAACCGCCATCGTGAGCAGTTGCCGGAATTGATTCTGATGGCTGAAAAAGTTGAACGCGTCCATGGCGAAAAACCAGCATGTCCACGCGGGTTAGCCGCTGAGCTCACTGCAATCTTGGAAGAACTGACCCAACATATGTACAAAGAGGAACAGATTTTGTTCCCAATGATTCAACGTGGTATGGGGGCTCAAGCGGGTGGCCCTATCTTCGTGATGGAAGCAGAGCATGATGCCGTTGGACAGCAGTTAGAGGTGGTAAAGCAACTGACGCAAAATATGACGCCACCAGAGGCTGCTTGTAATACTTGGCGCGCACTTTACACCGGCATCAATGAATTCATCACTGACCTCATGGAACATATTCATCTGGAAAACAATTTACTGTTTCCCCGCGCATTAAAAGGTGAATGATTTCACTACCAGCCTTGGCGACTTCGTATTCAATGCAAAAGGGCGACATGATGTCGCCCTTTGTCTTAACACTGCGGATGGAAATGTCAAAAGATAGCAATTACAGAAGATAGAAATTACAGAATTTCCAGCAGTTCCACTTCAAACATCAGCGTACTAAATGGTGGAATAGTTGCACCTGCGCCACGCTCGCCATAAGCCAGATTATGTGGGATATATAACTTCCATTTAGAGCCGACTGGCATCATAGACAATGCTTCGATCCAACCAGGGATAACACCACTGACGGGGAACTCTGCTGGCTGACCACGCTCAACTGAGCTATCAAATACCGTACCATCGACCAAACGACCGGTATAGTGAACACGCACACGGTCCTGACGGGATGGAATTGGGCCATCACCCGCTTGCAACACAGAGAACTGCAAACCAGATTCCGTGGTGGTCACGTCATCACGTTTCGCATTGTCTTCCAAGAAGGTTTTCCCTTCTTCGACCAATGCTTGCTGGCGCTCAACACGGACTTGATCGGCGCGCTCATGAACTTCACGCAGTGCACGATGCACGACGTCAACGGGGACGGTCGGTGTATTCCCTTCCATCGCATCACGCAAACCTGCCAACAGTGCTTCTGGCAATAAACCTTCCAGCCCGGACTCTTGCAATTGCTGCCCGATTTGTAAACCAATCCCGTAGCTCGCTTGCGCTTCAACGCTATCAAAAGAAGGGGTTGTCATGGGTTTTCCTTTAGTGGCTTTTTCATGTCGAAGCCGCAAGCATAACAGCAGCAGGGGAGCGCGGTAAAATCTTGCGTCGTGAATGATGACTTTTGTCGTAGAAAAAGAAACAATGACAGCAGGCTAACGGGAAATACTCAGTTTAGGTATGATAATCGTCTGCCTTTTGGCATCAGGCAGTTAGCCACTATATTCGCAGTTAGCAACTATACTTAGAAACCTATGGACTTATCCTCCATCATTTTTATTTTATCTTGTTTTACGTTGTTGAAGAGAGGTCACCATGGGCAGAATCGCGCCCAGGAGAAGGAAGAGTAATCGGATTTATCAGCCATTGCTGCACACTTGGCTAACGTTTAGGCAGAAGATCTTGCCGGACCCTAAAGAGGCCGATGAGCAATCCTTGATGTCCGAAACCAGTGCATCCGAACACATGTCCTCGGTTGAGGATGCGGCGGCGAATAATCCAGTTTCCCCTGAGGCCGTGGCAGCTGCCACGCCAGTAAGCGGCATCAAAGGGTTACTAGTGAAAATCTGGCATTTGCCGGACGGTTTTCAGTGGATGGAGCCATTGCCGTTCTTCCACCGTCGCTGGCTCATTATCGTCACCGCCATATTGTTATTAGCGTTGCTGTGGCCCGTATCACGCGATAATACCAATCGTTCCTTCCCTGTTAACGCACCGTCCACTGACGTACCGTTACAGGCCCAGCTACAGGATAATCTTGATGCCCCGCCACCGCCAACAGTGGCTCCTCAAGTCGTGCCTGATACTCTGCAAGGGAACTGGCAGAGTTATCAGATTCAGTCAGGAACAACGCTGGCGCAGTTATTCCGTGACAATAATCTGCCAGTCAATGAAGTTTTTGCGATGGCACAGGTTGAAGGTAGCGATAAGCCACTGAGTAATCTGAAAGCAGGCCAAGAAGTCAAAATCATGTTAGATGCTCAAGGCACTGTCGCTGCACTGGCCATTGAGACGACTGCCAATACAGAAGTGTTGTTTACTCGGCAAAGTGATGGCAGCTATCGCCGTGACCGTTAACCGTTGCCGATAGTCACTTCTATCTCGCCCCTTATTTTCTTTGATATTGTCACTCAGTCACTCCCGAATTAGGTTGTCTTCTGGATGGTTAACGCCATCCATAGACACTGCCGTATTCATAAATAAAGGGAGTAATTATGATATGAAATATAAGTTATCCTTTGCATTACTACTGACACCATTGAGTGTATTTGCGACGTTGCATTGTCCCGCGATTGATACTATCTCACGAATAGGGGGAACCTATTTGGCGACAAGCACGGAAGGTGGTGAATGGATTGGTATGCTGCAAGGCCCCATTCCCCAACTGGCCGATATTCAAGATTTCAGTGAGGCGTTTTTGATACTTGATAGCGATAGGGATAAAGGTAATCTCATTGATCAGGGGAATTTTCAGAAATGCACTTATAACTTGGAGGCCCAAGATAAGCAGATAGACATGTACTATAAGAATAAAGAATGGCTGGTTTCTATCAGTGGGAAACCGCACTGGAAGTACCACCAAACGCCGTTGTTTGAGATTTACATTTGTGCAGATGTGGCTGCCGAAGAATGCACGTTTGAAATGCTACCACAGGATTCTGATTCCTAACGCTTCTGAGTGAACCGTTAATTAACGATAAATTCCTGTTTGCCTGAAAGCAAAACGCCAGCACGAGGCTGGCGTTTTAACAGGTTAACAGCAACGTAACTTACGCTTCTGCAACCACAATCACGTTCAGTTTTGCGAATACGTCGCTGTGTACTTGGAAATCAACTTCATGATCACCAGTAGTACGCAGAACGCCATTCGGCAGACGAACTTCGCTCTTGCTCACTTCAACGCCAGCTGCAGTTACAGCGTCAGCGATGTCACGAGTACCAATAGAGCCGAACAGTTTGCCTTCATCGCCAGATTTAGAAGCGATAGTGACGCTGCCCAGTTCGTTAATTTTGGTTGCGCGAGCTTCAGCAGCAGCCAGAACCGCAGCCAATTTGGCTTCTAATTCTGCACGGCGTGCTTCAAAGAACTCAACGTTTTTCTTAGTTGCCGGAACAGCTTTACCTTGTGGAACCAAGAAGTTACGAGCGTAGCCCGCTTTAACGTTCACTTGGTCACCCAGGCTGCCCAGGTTTGCTACTTTATCAAGCAGAATAACTTGCATTACCTTATCCTCTCAAAGTCGTTAATGGACAGTGGCCGATTACTGATGACGATCAGTGTACGGCAACAAAGACAGGTAGCGAGCGCGCTTGATACAACGAGCGAGCTGACGCTGGAATTTTGCACGAGTACCGGTAATACGGCTCGGGACAATTTTACCACTTTCAGTGATATAGTTTTTCAGCGTAGCGATGTCTTTATAATCAATCTCTACAACGCCTTCCGCGGTGAAACGGCAGAACTTGCGACGACGGAAATAACGTGCCATTAGGCTAGTCTCCAGAATCTATAAATTCAATCTGCTCGGCATGCAGAACCAGTTTATTTAGCCCATTGCGACCTTGATGGCAGCTAATGAAGCCTTCAACGGTTAACTGACTGCCGACCGTTATACTGTGAGTTAATGCTTGTGACGTTTGCCCGCTAACAACGATGGGCATTCTGCACCATGTTTGTCGGCTAAATCCGGCTTCCTGCTGTGTTGATCGATGCTCAAGCACAAATTGACAATGCGGGATACCAGAAGGACTGACTTTTCGAACTGGGGTCTTGCACACTGTGCCAGAGAGTACCAGACGATTAGTAGTCACCACGGCAATTACTCTTCAGAATCCCCAGCTTCGGAATCATCATTGGCTTCTGACGCGAAGTCGTGACGCTCACGGCGTTCGTCTTTCGCTTTAACCATTGGTGATGCTTCAGTTACCGCGTGCTTAACGCGCATAACCATGCTACGGATAACGGCGTCGTTGAAGCGGAAGTTTGTTTCCAGCTCATCGATCGCTTCCTGCGGTGCTTCAACGTTCAGCAGAACGTAGTGAGCTTTGTGCAGTTTATTGATCGGGTAAGCCAGTTGACGGCGGCCCCAGTCTTCCAGACGGTGGATCGTACCAGCAGCATTAGTGATAGTTGCACTATAGCGCTCGATCATGCCCGGAACCTGTTCGCTTTGGTCAGGATGGACCATAAAAACGATTTCGTAATGACGCATCGATTATTGCTCCTTACGGATTATTCAGCCTCCTGATAGGGTCAACCGCGGCCCATGGAGGCAAGGAACGTGTTTGTGTGCGGCTGAAAAATGACGCGTCACTATACTTGCCAGCGGCAGGAAACTCAAGGACAGACGGGGATTTATTCTTATTCTAGCCACTACTCGGTAAAAATCGCACTTTTTGCTCATTAATTAACCAATGGTTATCGATCCATTAGTCTGCTAAATCTTTCAATTAAATCATTAACTCAGCATGAATTTTATTCATTTTTTTTGATTAAGAGTATCAGTATTCACCTGTTTTTAAATAACCAAAAGCGACTAGACTTATTGATATCCACCGCGTAATCAGCGGTACAGCGAGCTGAAAGTCATACAAAATAAGTAAATAAGATATTGGAGTCACCTATGAAACGTATATTCTTCATCGCAACCACATTGAGTTTACTTCTCTCCGCTAACAGTTTTGCTGCGACAGAAATCAGCCGTCAGGAAGCTATGCAACAGCAACGTGTCAGCATTGGCGAAATTTCACTGAATCATAATGTAGTTTCACCCGATGATGCCGTCGCACAAATCAGTAAAATGGCGGATGAACGCGGCGCAACCGCCTACCACATTACCCAGATGCATGAACCAGGGAGCAATACTTCGATTCGGGTGAATGCAGAGATTTATCGTTAGACCCAACAACAAAGACAACACCAGCGAATCAGACGACCAATAAAAAAACAGAAGTCCGTGATATGCCCTTCCCCCCAGTTTACTGGGGGTTCTTTTATCCCCTTCGTACTTGACGTTGCAGGGCTGTTAGCTTCGCTCTGTCACCCGAATCACTTGCTGCCTACCTGCAACGCCAATGACTTTGGCAGATTTATAAATGCTCAGTGAAGAATCTTACCCCTGCGCTGAGGGCTGTCGGGGTAATTTTATGGCCAATCCCCGCTTCAGTCAGATAGGTTAAATGCTTATCACGCCCGCTGGCTGCCAAAGCACGAACCAAACGCTCACTCTCTATCGCAGGCACGACATCGTCAGCTTCTCCGTGCCAAACCAACAATGGCCGCTCAGCGATGGCTTCCAACTGATGAGTCAAATCATAATCTGCCAGTGGAGCCAAACGCTGTTCAAATACCGCTTGGCTCACCTCCCTGCCGGAGTCTAAAGGGGGAAATAAGCGGTGAGCCAGTGAAGTAAAGTAGCCGGACCCCATAAAATCGGCCGCAGCACTCACCCATGGATAACGGGCGAAAGCCCCTAAGGTGGTCATTCCCCCCATGGATGCCCCCGCCACACCGATACGATGACCCTCAATCAATCCAGCCTGTTGATAATGCTGCTTCAATGCTGGCAGCTCATCGATATTTGATTTTAAAATTTCCCAGAAATGGGATAGCCGATGAGTTTCATCGCCGTTAAACCGCGCCCCGTGCATATCAGCATCGGGGGCGATGGTGCGAAAGCCTGCTTGTGCGAAAGCATAGGCGAAATAAGAATAAACCTCCTTTGACGAGGTATAGCCATGATAGAAAAAAATGGTCGGTAGTGGTTGCTGGCGTTTGCCTGCCGGTGCAGCGTGAATCACCTCAATACCGTTAATATTTTCTAGCGACATCTCAATCATGACGAAAACCCTTTATTTATCGAGCAGCGTAAACCCTTTATATACCCATATTCAGTCTGCCAAAATGAAGAGTTAAAGTCTTAAATCAAATTCTTCCAAGATATTCCCCGCCTATTTGAGCTGGCGGCGTTACACTTGAGAAATCACAAGCATGACCGTGCCACCGTGCTGACAAAGAGGCAAATATGACCATCAAACGCGCGATGCTATTTTTACTGATGACTTTCGGCCTGTCGGCTTGCAGTGCTTTTCATGTCACGCCTGTTCCCCCACCCGCAATCCAGCCTTATGCGCAAGAAATCACTCGCGCCCAGAGCCTCAATTTACAAAAAATAGGCACTGTTTCTGCTCAGGTATTTGGTAGTCCAATGGATGTTGAAGCCGAAATAAAGCGTAGGGCTAACGCCAGCGGCGCGCCCTACTATTTGATTATCATGATGTCCGACAGTATTTATCCAGGCATTTGGTACGCCAATGCGCTGTTATATCAATAAACCCTTCATCAAAATGGCTAAACCGATAATCCCGTTGCACGGCTCAATAGCGATGCGCAGACAGCTTCCGGCAGCATATATTGGTCACGATGATCGAGTGTCATGCGGCACCAAGCATCAGCCAGTGGAGGCGATGAGAAACGCATTAATTGTGCCGCACAGCACAGGTCAAAGAGCTGTTGAGTCAGTGCTCGCCCCTGCTCTTCCTTGGGGGCTTTCAACCGCTGCTGCAATTGCCGCCATGCGCGATCAAACAAACGATTCTGTCCACGTACGGGATAAAACTCTTGTTGTAGCATGTCGATGGTTGCCGGCAGCTTGCGGAATGTGCGCAACACATCAAGGCACATAATATTGCCGGACCCCTCCCAAATGCTGTTGACCGGCATTTCACGATAAAGCCGTGGCAGTTCACTCTGTTCGCAGTAGCCGATCCCGCCAAGTACTTCCATCGCTTCAGCAACAAAGGCACTGCCCAGCCCACAGACTCGATATTTTGCCGCCGGTGTCAGTAAGCGACTGAATACCTGTTCGTGAGCCTCTTTTGGCTTCTCCCATGATCGAGCTAAACGCATCAGCAAGGCAGTATGCCCTTCAAGGCGCAATGCCATGCGGCTGAGTTCTTGACGCATTAAAGGTTGTTCAACCAATGCCTTGCCAAACGCTTGTCGCTGCCAAGCATGGTAGAGCGCGACAGAAAAGGCACGTCGCATCAGACCATGGCTACCCAAGGCGCAATCGAAACGGGTATATCCGCCCATCTTCAAAATTTGGCGAATACCATCCCCTTCATCACCCAATAGCCAGGCGCTAGCATTTTCAAATTCCACTTCACTGCTGGCATTAGAACGGTTACCCAGTTTATCTTTCAGCCGTTCTAATCGGATGGCGTTATGGGTGCCGTCAGGCAATATTTTAGGCAGGAAGAAACAAGATAAGCCGCCTTCGGCCTGCGCCAGTACCAGATGAGCATCACTCTGCGGCACAGAGAAAAACCACTTGTGACCCACCAGGCGATAAGCTTCACCGTGACCACGTGAGCCCAACGGTTCTGCTCGCGTGGTATTACTGAGTACATCAGAGCCTCCCTGTTTCTCCGTCATGCCCATCCCAATCAGCAAGCCCCGCTTCTGGCTACCAACGACCTGATGAGAGTCATAGCGATCAGAAAGCAATGGCGGCAGCCAATTTTGAAAAAGCGGTGGAAGTGATTGTTGCAACAAAGGAATAGCACCAAATGTCATCGTGATGGGGCATAACGATCCGGCCTCAACTTGAGCATGCAGGATAAAACGTGCCGCGCGAGCCACAAAAGAGCCGATACGGGCATCTTCCTGCCAAGGTAGGTTATGCACCCGATGCTTAACCAATTCCTGCATCAACACATACCACGCGGGGTGAAATCGCACCTGATCCAGTCGTTGACCGGCGGCATCGTAGCGTAATAGTTCGGGCGGGTTATTGTTTGCCAATCGCCCTAATTCCAGTGACTCCTGCGAACCAAGTTGTAACCCAATCAGAGAGAGTTCCTCCCCATCCCAACCCGCATGCTCCCGCATCACGGCTTCTCGCAATGCCATATCAGATAAGAATAAATTACTGTTCGATAATGGCTCTGGCTGATTGAAAACCAAGTGGGTCTGCCACTCCATACCTTCCTCCATTTCGGTACTTACCCTTCAGATTAGCCGTGACAGGGGGCTTAATCGACCTGTTATGCCAATGACTCAGGGTATGAATGTACAACCGGCATTCATAAATCAGGATTAAGTATGGTGTAGGTGGGAGTTTTTGCTGACAGACTCATCACAAACAGGGATCAAACCCCTGTTTAACGCAGATAATTGCGATGGCCCCGCCACATCGCAAATAAAAAAGCCAACATCGATAAATGTTGGCTTTTGACGAAGCATAAAGAGAAAAAAATTAACCTTTCAGCGCTCTCTGGCGCACAGCTTCAAATAAGCAGACACCGGTGGCCACTGACACATTCAACGAAGAAACCGTTCCTGCCATCGGAATACTGATCAATTCATCACAGTGTTCGCGGGTTAAACGGCGCATACCTTCACCTTCTGCGCCCATTACCAGCGCCATCGGGCCAGTCATCTTGCTCTGATACAGAGTGTGATCGGCTTCGCCAGCCGTTCCCACAATCCAGACATTGTGATCTTGCAGCACACGCAAGGTACGCGCCAGATTCGTTACCTTAATCAAAGGCACGTTTTCTGCTGCACCACTGGCCACTTTCTTAGCAATCGCATTGAGCTGTGCGGAGCGATCCCGTGGCACGATAACCGCATGGACGCCTGCGGCATCCGCGCTACGCAAACATGCCCCCAGATTATGAGGATCAGTGACGCCATCGAGCACCAACAGGAAAGGCGTCTCTAGGCTTTCCAATAAGGCGGGCAGATCATTTTCTTGATACTGACGCCCTTCACGCACCCGCGCCACGATACCCTGATGGACACCGCCTTCAACTTGCCCGTCCAACCACTGACGGCTGGCAACCTGAATCACTAAACCCGCCGCTTCCAGTTCAGCGACGAGTGGCTGTAGGCGACGATCATCACGGCCTTTCAGTATAAAAACTTCAAGGAAACGCTGTGGATCGTTTTCTAACAGGGCTTTGACGGCGTGAATGCCGTAAATAATTTCGCTCATGATGCTCTTTTACATGTGTTAGCAGACAACATAATTTGTCAGCCAATGATTAAATTAATGCGGGTGACCGAAGCCACCCGACAACAACGCCATTACTCGTCGCTACTGGTTTTTTTCTTCGCGCGCTTGGCCTTGGTGGCAGCGGCAATTTTTTTCGTTTTTGCAGAGACTCTTTTCGCTTTTGCTTTAGCTTTTTTCTCAGCTTTCACTTTGTCGTCTAGCTTAGCGGCTGCATCTGCTGGACGAAAAGCGCTATCTGGCTCGAAATTAACCGGTTTCTTCGCGCGACGAGGCCGTTTTTGACCTGCCCCTGCGGGTGCCTGATCGCGACGCGGCGCACCCGAAGAGCTACCACGACCACCACGGCTCGAGGACGTATCTCGCATAGTACGTTGACCATCTGCTTTCTTCGCTTTATCACGAGCAGTCTTACCTTCACCACGTGGCTTGCGAGTACTGGAGACCAATGCAAAATCAATTTTGCGCTCATCCATATGGACCGCTTCCACCCGAATCTCGACGGTATCGCCTAACCGGTAAACTTGACCAGAAGACTCGCCGATCAAGCGCTGGCCGATGCTATCATAGCGGTAGTAGTCGTTATCCAGACTAGAAACATGCACCAAACCATCGATAAACAGATCGTCCAGGCGCACGAAGAAGCCAAATCCAGTCACGCTGGCAATAATACCGGTGAACTCTTTACCAACTTGATCCTGCATGAAGTCGCACTTCAGCCAATCCGCCACATTACGGGTGGCTTCATCCGCGCGGCGCTCAGTCATTGAGCAGTGTTCACCCAATTGCAGCATCTCTTCGAATTCACTGTGCCAGCCGCCGGTAGGCGTCCAACGTTCTTTCACATTGCCTTGCTCTTTCGCAAGCTGGTACTTGATAGCACGATGCATCGCCAAATCAGGGTAGCGACGGATGGGTGAGGTAAAGTGACCATAAGAAGCCAATGCCAAACCAAAGTGACCCCGATTTTCCGGATCGTAAATCGCCTGCTTCATCGAACGCAGCAACATCGTTTGCAGCATTTCATGATCTGGACGATCAGCGACTTCATCCATCAGCACCGCATAATCTTTTGGCTCAGGTTTCAAGCCACCACCAAGTGTCAGACCCAATTCACTCAGCACACTACGCAGCGCGGAAATATGGTCATCACTTGGGCGGTCATGGACGCGGAACAGGGCAGGTTCGTTATGTTTCTCGACAAACCGTGCAGCGGCGATATTCGCCAAAATCATGCACTCTTCAATCAGCTTGTGCGCATCATTGCGTACCGTCGATTCGATACGCTCGATACGCCGTTCAGCGTTGAAAATGAACTTAGCCTCTTCGGTCTCGAACGCGATACCGCCTCGTTCAGCACGGGCCTTATCCAGCGCCTTGTACATGGTATGCAGCTCTAATAAGTGCGGCACCAGCGGCTTATATTGTTCACGCAGCGACTCTTCACCATCAATGATGCGCCACACTTTGGTATAAGTCAGACGCGCATGGGAGCTCATTACCGCTTCATAGAACTTATAAGACGAAAGCTTGCCCTGCGAGGAGATAGTCATCTCGCACACCATACACAAACGATCGACTTGCGGGTTCAATGAACAAAGACCGTTCGACAGCACTTCCGGCAGCATCGGGACGACTTGTGATGGGAAGTAGACTGAAGTACCACGGCTACGCGCTTCATCGTCTAGCGCCGTGCGTGGGCGCACGTAATAGCTGACATCCGCAATGGCAACCCACAAACGCCAGCCACCCCCTCGTTTTTTCTCGCAATACACAGCATCATCGAAGTCACGAGCATCTTCGCCATCAATCGTAACCAATGGTAGGTTGCGTAAGTCTACGCGCCCTTTTTTCGCCGCTTCTGGCACTTCTTCTTTGAGGTCTGCAACCTGCTTTTCTACCTGAGGTGGCCAGGTATGCGGGATTTCATGGGTGCGTAAAGCAATGTCTACCGCCATGCTCGTGCCCATGTTCTCGCCAAGGATTTCAACGATTTTGCCCACAGCTTTAGTACGACGAGTCGGGCGCTGGGTTAACTCAACCACCACCATATACCCCATCCGCGCACCGTTGATTGCCTCCGGTGGGATCAGGATATCGAAACTCAGGCGACCATCATCTGGCACCACAAAGCCAATACCCGCATCGGTAAAATAGCGGCCAACGATTTGGCTGGTTTTCGGTACCAATACCCGCACGATACGTGCTTCACGGCGACCTTTGCGATCTGCGCCCATTGCTTGAGCCAAGACCACATCACCATGAATCGCTGTTTTCATCTGTTCTGCGGAGAGATACAAATCATCTTTGCTACCTTCAACACGCAAAAAGCCAAAACCATCACGGTGGCCAATAACCGTGCCGCGTAATAAGTCTAAGCGCTCCGGCAAGGCGTAGCACTGGCGACGAGTGAAGACCAATTGCCCATCACGCTCCATCGCGCGTAGGCGGCGGCGCAGCGCTTCTAAAGCCTCTTCACCGGTTAAATTCAGTTCATTAGCCAGCTCTTCACGGCTGGCAGGTGTTTCGCGCTTGGCGAGATGAGTCAAAATGAATTCCCGGCTAGGGATCGGCGACTCATATTTTTCTGCTTCTCGTTCCAAGAATGGATCTTGTGACATTGCGGTTCCTCCGTTGTCAGCAGCAGGCTGTACTCCCAGAATTGTAGGCGTATTAACGGCGCTCACTCTCCCGAATCACTAACTTGCAGCAGCCCTCACTTATTGGGCCTCTCGGGATTATCTTGCTTACCGCCGTCCTACACCTCTCATTTTATGGGGTATACACATGTTTTATTATAAAAACTACTCAACAAGTAATAGCTTATAGAGCGGGGTATTATCTTGGACCATGTCAGCCAAAGTATAGTTATCCAGCTCGTTTAGGAAACTCTGCACCGCCTGATTTAGCACTTGTTTCAAGCGGCAAGCGGGGGTGATATGGCAAAAATCACTGCTACAGTTCACCAGTGAGAGTGGTTCAAGTTGGCGAACAACATCACCAATTCGAATCTGATCGGCGGGTTTACCCAACCGTATTCCACCGTTCTTGCCCCGCACCGCGGTGACCAACCCGACACGGCTCAACTGATTGATTATTTTAACCATATGATTACGAGACACGCCATAGACCTCAGTTACCTGAGAAATGCTGGTCATTTCGCCTTCCGGCAGCGAGGCCATGTAAGTCAGCGCCCGCAAACCATAATCAGTAAAACTTGTTAACTGCACATATACCCCTGAGTATCAGTTTACTCGGCTTAATCACATCTAAGATGACACATATTTAATCTGTCAGAAGTGCAATTCTAAGTGTTATTTAGAAAATTTATATCCTAAATCATTCGAGTTACAGAAAGGCAGCAACTGATTGGATCCCCAAGAGCTTACCATCAGTAAGTGATTAGGGGGAACGAAGACAGTGAACGCCCACGCAACTTGCAGTATGACTGATATATAGTTTGAATGATAAACCAGCCATAAAGCTTGCGACTAATCATTTAGGTGATGGGTGAGTTTTTGATGTAAAACGGCATGTTGGGGCAGTTTCAGCATACCTTCCTTCCCCGGTTTTATTGACGTTGTAGACAAGTTTGACGTTACAGGTAAATCGCTAATGCAGGGAAAGCATAAACAATAAAGCCGGACGTAAGCCCGGCTATTACTTAAAGCACACATCTAATGCTGATTTTTGGCGGTTAGCCAACAAATCATCAATTACGCATCAAATGGGTCGCGCAGGATCATGGTTTCTTCACGATCAGGGCCGGTAGAGATGATATCAACCGGAACACCCGTCAACTCTTCTACACGTGCAATGTAGTTCAGAGCAGCCTGTGGCAACTTGCTGTGTTCTTTCACGCCAAAGGTGGTTTCTGACCAGCCTGGCATGGTTTCGTAGATTGGCTCAATACCTTCCCAACCTTCTGCAGCCAGTGGGGTAGTCTCCACTTCGCGGCCATCTGGCATACGGTAACCGACACACAGTTTCACTTCTTTCAAGCCATCCAACACGTCCAATTTGGTCATGCAGAAGCCAGATAAGGAGTTGATCTGTACAGCACGGCGTACCGCAACGATATCCAACCAGCCAGTACGACGACTACGGCCAGTGGTCGCGCCATATTCGTTACCTTGCTTACGCAGGAATTCGCCTGTCTCGTCGTTCAGCTCAGTCGGGAATGGACCTGCGCCAACACGAGTAGAATACGCTTTAACGATACCCAGCACATAATCAACATAACGTGGACCAAGGCCTGAACCTGTCGCAACGCCACCAGCGGTGGTGTTAGAAGAGGTCACGTATGGATAAGTACCGTGGTCGATGTCCAGTAAGGTGCCTTGTGCGCCTTCGAACATGATCAATGCACCTTGCTTACGGGCACTGTCCAGCAATTCAGAAACGTCAACAACCATCGCAGTCAAAATATCGGCAATAGCCAACACTTCATCTAGCACTGTTTGGTAGTCTACCGCGTCTTCTTTGTAGTAATGCACTAACTGGAAGTTGTGGTAATCCACAATTTCTTTCAGTTTGATTGCGAAGGTTTCTTTGTTGAACAAGTCACCGACGCGCAGACCACGACGAGCAACTTTATCTTCATAGGCAGGACCGATACCACGACCAGTAGTACCGATAGCTTTTGCACCACGTGCTTTTTCACGCGCATTATCCAGAGCCACATGATAAGGCAGGATTAATGGGCATGCTTCGGAGAGTAACAGTCGCTCACGAACAGGCACACCGCGCGCTTCAAGTTCTGTCATCTCTTTCATTAAAGCGTCAGGCGCCAGTACAACACCGTTGCCGATGATGCTGATTACGTTTTCACGCAGAATACCTGAGGGAATTAAATGAAGAACGGTTTTCTCACCGTTGATAACCAAAGTATGGCCAGCGTTGTGACCACCTTGATAGCGCACAACATATTTAGCCCGTTCAGTCAGCAGGTCAACGACCTTGCCCTTACCTTCGTCACCCCATTGGGTGCCCAGTACGACGACGTTCTTACCCATCTCAAAAATCACCAGGTTGCTTAAAAAAGGATTCTAACATCTCATACGGTGGCTTTCAGTACTTTTTAACACATAATTGAACAATATTTGTGCTTACCTTTAGCCACCCATGCGGCTACGCAACATGTAGTAGATAACGACTCCAGCAACCACTAATCCTCCACCAAAACGGCGCAAAGTCGTATCGGGTAATTGGGTCATCGACTGAATCATTTTGCGCCAAGTGTTGGGGTAAAGCATCGGACCCAGTCCTTCAAGCACCAAAACCAGTGCCAATGCTAACAAAATGGTTGAATTCATGGTCTGTCTCAACAGGTCAAAACGGTTTCAAAAAGAAAAGGCCCGTGTAAACGGGCCTTGCTATTACGGTCAAAACACGCTGTTACAACAGCCGTTATGGACGCTTGTTCGAGTTATCGGGTGAACGCATGTAGCGGAAGAAATCGCTGTCTGGGCTCAACACCATCACATCTTTGCCGCTGTTGAAGCTGTTCTCATACGCACGCAAGCTACGGATGAAGGCATAGAAGTCTGGATCCTTGCTGAATGCATCGGCAAACAGACGAGCCGCTTCTGCATCACCGCCGCCGCGAGTAATACGCGCCTGACGTTCTGCTTCTGCCAGTGTACGTGTCACTTCATAGTCAGCCGTTGCACGTAACTTTTCTGCTTCTTCCTGACCTTGTGAACGGTGACGACGGGCTACCGCTTCACGTTCAGCACGCATACGCTGGAAGATAGCATCAGAGACTTCAGCCGGTAAGTTGATTTGCTTGATTCGCACGTCAACCACCTCAATCCCCAATGCCGCCATACTGTTCGGGTTAACCGCAGGTTGTTTACCTTTGGTTTCCTGCTCAACACGGGCAGCAGCAGAGGCGATGGCATCATCAGCTTCTGTCGTGACAGTTTCATCATCTGTTGTGCCGGTATTCAGTGCGTTACGAACTTCTGTCGTCAATCGACCACGGGAGTCAGTTACGATATCGCGCACATCCAAACGACCAATTTCAGAACGTAAACGGTCACTAAATTTACGTTTCAGCAGGACTTCTGCCTGAGAAATATCACCACCACCTGTTGCCAGATAGTAACGGCTGAAATCGCTGATACGCCACTTCAAGTATGAGTCAACAATCAGGTCTTTCTTCTCTTTGGTAACGAAACGGTCAGCTTGGTTATCCATGGTCTGGATACGAGCATCTAACATCTTCACTGTTTCGATAAAGGGTATTTTGAAGTGCAAACCCGGTGAATACACCAGTGGCTTGTTATCACTATCACGCAATACCTTACCAAAGCGCAGCACAATCCCGCGCTGACCTTCTTGTACCACAAACAACGAAGCGTAGAGTGCAACTAACACCACAACGACGATAAGTAAAATAGACTTACGCATTGGTTATTCTCTCCCTACGCGAGTGGAAGTATCACGCTGAACATTCGCTCGGCGCTGATCCATGATAGAGCCACTGGTTGAGCTTGAACTACTTGCACCAGACTCTTGGCTGCTATTAGCAGAGGAAGGCGGATTCAAACGAAGCAGGCTGGTGTCTTTGTTACCGTCCGCTTTATCTGCGCTTTGACCGCGCATCATTTGATCCAATGGCAACACCATCAAACTATTGCCTTTATCATTAGCCAGCACTTTGTGGGTTTTACCCAGAACTTTCTCCATGGTTTCGATATACAAACGCTCACGGGTAATTTCTGGTGCAGCCTTATACTCAGGCAGCAACTTGGCAAAACCGGCAACCTCACCTTGCGCTTCCAATACTTTACGTGCGGCATATGCACGAGCATCTTCTAACAGACGCTGCGCCTGACCATTAGCACGAGGTTGGACTTCGTTGGTGTAGGCTTCCGCTTCACGAATATACTGTTGTTCGTTTTCACGGGCAGCAATCGCATCATCAAATGCGGCTTTAACTTCTTCCGGCGGACGTGCAGCCTGGAAGTTAACGTCCAGCAGCGTTATCCCCATGTTGTACGGACGAATCGTTTCTTCCAGTACACGCTGAGTATCGCTACGAACGATGGTACGGCCTTCGGTGAGAATTTTGTCCATGGTGTATTTACCAATAACACCACGCACTGCGCTGTCTGTTGCCTGACGCAGACTGTCATCAGGATTAGTCACGCTAAACAGGTATGCGGCCGGGTCGGTCACACGATACTGAACGTTCATTTCGATGCGAACCACGTTCTCATCGGAGGTCAGCATGACACCAGAAGCGGCCAATTCACGTACAGATTCAACGTTAACTGGGGTCACTTCATCAATAAAGGTCGGTTTCCAGTTCAAACCAGGCTGTACGATGTGGCTTAATTTACCCAAGCGAGTCACAACACCGCGCTCAGCTTCTTTAATTGTATAGAAACCACTTGCCGCCCAGATAACCACAACCGCAACGACGGCGATGCCCACAATACGACCACTGATAGCAGGGCCTTGTGTCGCGCCATTGTTGCCATTACCGCTTCCGCCACCTTTGCCACCGAGGCTACTCAGTTTTTTGCTCAGTTTACGGAAGATATCATCCAGATCAGGCGGCCCTTGGTCACGGCCACCTTTATTATTGTTATTTCCGCCAGAGTTGCCGCCATTATTATTGCTGCTCCCCCACGGATCGCGGTCCTGTCCGTTATTACCGGGCTGATTCCACGCCATGTTTTAGCTCCATTCTTCTATGATTGGTTTTCTTCAGGCCAAGAGCACATGCCAAAGAAGCTGGCTCTCAATCTCGCAAGAAAGATTAGTTAATCAATGTGTTTGAATATAACTGTTCAATTCTTGCTCTTGTTTACAGAGACGACGCCAATCCACGATAGGCATTCTCACCACCATACCGACGTTCCCGTCCTCATCTATCCACTCTTTTTCAATTGCCTGAAGCTGGTAAAAACGGCTACGTAGACGACCTGCCTGAGGCGGCAAACGTAATTCATAGTGTGCGATCTCACCTGAAAGACGCTCCGTCAACGCTTGAAATAGCAACGGGATCCCTGCGCCGGTTTGAGCTGAAAGCCAAACTCTGACTGGCAGATTGTCTTCGTTGCGGTCAATTCGCGGGACAAAATCATCCAACAAATCGATTTTATTCATCACTAATAATGTAGGTATTTCATCGGCCTCGATTTCTGCCAAGACAGAATCGACCGCGGCCATATTCTCAGTTACCCGAGGATCAGCTGCATCGATAATGTGTAACAGTAATGAGGCCTGCCGCGTTTCTTGTAATGTTGCTTTAAAAGCAGCAACCAAATCGTGCGGCAGATGCCGAATGAAACCTACCGTATCCGCCAATACCGTATCCCCGACATCAGCCACATTGATGCGGCGTAACGTTGGATCCAGTGTGGCAAATAATTGGTCAGCTGCGTAAACATCAGCCGCCGTAATTTTGTTAAACAGGCTGGATTTACCGGCGTTGGTATATCCCACCAAAGAGACTGTCGGAATATCTGCTCGTGTACGCGCACGGCGACCTTGCTCACGCTGCTTAGCTACGCGTTCTAACCGGCTCAGAATCAAGGAGATACGGTCACGTAACAGACGGCGGTCCGTCTCCAACTGGGTTTCACCTGGCCCTCTTAGGCCAATCCCCCCTTTTTGACGCTCAAGATGCGTCCAACCTCGTACTAAGCGGGTCGCGATATGGCGCAATTGCGCTAATTCGACTTGTAATTTACCTTCATGGGTACGAGCTCGTTGGGCAAAAATATCTAAAATCAGCCCTGTACGGTCAATAACCCGGCACTCGCACAAACGCTCAAGATTTCGCTCTTGAGCAGGGGATAGGGCATGATCAAACAAGACGACAGTCGCACCACTGGCTTTTACTGCGTCAGCAATTTCTACGGCCTTTCCTTCGCCAACAAAGAACTTAGGGTGTGGTGCTTTGCGACTCCCCGTCACAATTTGCAAAGCCTCAACGCCCGCAGAAGAGACTAGCGCTTCGAACTCACGCAGATCTTCTGAGTTTTTGTCTTGCGAGAAATAGATATGGACCAGTACGGCCTGCTCACCGGCTTCATAGCGGTCAAACAAACGTGCAACCTCTCAAACGGATCAATACCGCTAGTGCGGAGAACATAAGCCCGAATCCGTTGCTTATGCTCTCCGTCATGGTCGAACTGCGATACGCTTTATTCAGCGTCATCGCTATCCTGCTGCGGCTGTTGAGGCGCAGACGGATTACTACCATGATAATTATTGGTGCTACCACCTGGGTTATTGCTGTGATGCGAAACCGGGCGGGAAGGCACGACAGTAGAGATGGCGTGCTTATAAACCATCTGGCTGACTGTATTCTTTAACAGAATGACAAACTGATCAAAAGACTCAACTTGGCCCTGCAGTTTAATGCCATTCACTAAATAAATAGAAACCGGAACACGTTCACGACGCAATGCGTTCAGGAACGGATCTTGCAAAGATTGCCCCTTAGCCATTCTATGTTTTCCTTATTTGCTTGTTGTTTTTAACTAAGAACCTATCGGCTCAAAAATAAACTGCGTAAAAAAAAATCCGCGCGTTGAGTACTAATCAATTGTACACAATCATTCAACCTATGCACTAACAACCTGTATTACAGAGTCTAAAGCCTCTCCCGGCTTGTCACTGTCGAGCCACTGAACTGAACTCCAGCCTCGTAACCAGGTCATTTGGCGCTTTGCCAGTTGACGTGTCGCACAAACTCCGCGGTAAACCATTTCGTTGTAATCAATCTCACCAGACAGATAAGACCACATCTGCCGGTATCCCACACAACGAATGGCAGGCAAATCCGTATGCAAATCACCGCGGTCAAAAAGCGCCCTAGCCTCTGTTTCAAACCCTGCTTCCAGCATTTGGTGAAAACGTAACTCAATCCGCTGGTGCATAAGCTCCCGGCTAACAGGCGCAATCGCAAATTGGTGAACCTGATATGGTAAGGTTTCACCCGAAATTTTAGTCAGTTCCGTTAAAGTTTTACCTGAATAAAAAAAACTTCCAGTGCTCTAGAGAGCCGTTGGGGATCATTAGGATGAATTCTTGCCGCAGCAACAGGGTCTATCTCGGCCAACTGCTGGTGCAATGCCTCCCACCCCAGCTCTGCTGCTTGCTGTTCAATGCGTTGTCGCACGAGTGGATCGGCAGAGGGCAATGGCGATAGCCCGTCCAATAGTGCCTTAAAATACAGCATCGTTCCCCCCACCAGCAGCGGAATTCGCCCCGCAGCGGTGATGTCGGCCATCTCTTTTAAAGCATCTCGACGAAAGTCAGCGGCTGAATAGGCTTCAGCCGGATCGCGAATATCAATGAGGCGATGCGGCGCTAGCGCGAGTTCTTCTGCACTGGGCTTCGCCGTGCCGATATCCATACCACGATAGATTAACGCGGAATCAACACTGACCAACTCGACGGGTAGGCGTTGTCTCAGCGCAATTGAAAGTGCTGTTTTGCCTGAAGCGGTTGGTCCCATCATAAAAATTGCCGGTGGCCGGGCTGTATTTTCAATATTATTCATGAGTCAAAGTTGCCAATGCAGCCTTTATATCAATAGGTTGTAATAGCCCAACAGGAGGTGAATGCACCAACTGTGGACAAAGACGTTCAACGTCCGTCAATAATTGTATCGCTTGAGACACATTCCATACCTCATGTTCGCTGCCGAGGTGGCGGGCTAACCATGTGGCCAAAGCATCTGGCGATATCTCTTCATGCTGCGACAGATAGCCTAACAGTTCCGGTATCAGTTTTTGTAAATTTTGTTGGCGTAATGGTAAAGAAACGGCACGTAAAGTCGCCCTACCCTGTTCAACGGTCATTTCTATCCCCATCGTAGCCAATAATTGCTGATAGCGCTGACAGGCTGCCGCTTCATTTTTCTCTAACGGCAGCTTCAAAGGGATTAAAAGTGGCTGAGCGCGCAGCCCCTCCGGTGGTGGGTTCAACTGCGCTTGCTTCAACCAACGCTCCGCAACGTTCAGCGCGAGTAATGCTATACCGTGCTTATATTCAATCAGAGCATAACAAGGTGGAAACACCGTTAATACACGGCCAAAACTGTAGCTATCACCTTGCAACGGTTCGTCAGCGGACAGCTTCCGTGATACTGGCATGGTCATCGCCACATCTACTGGCTTATTAGCGATGACTGACTTATTAACTATGACTGACTCACTGCCTATCGCGGATGGCGTGGCTGTAGCGACCGTTTCCGGTTGTACCAGTTGGCGATACAACTCACCTTGTTGCTTTTGATAAGGCGGGTCTGCGCGATAAGTGGGAGCGATATGCTCACGGGCCGAAGTGTCTCTTTCCGAACCAGAACTTCGCACCACTGGCGGTTTTTTCGTCGGTTCAGGTTGCGCATACTTATTTACCCCAGCAGCCACACGATTTTCTGGCTGCCAGCGCGGAGCTTCTAGCACTTCACCATCGTCATTGATAGCCAACGTCGGGGTGGCGGTTTGCTGTAAAACCGTCGTCACTGCCTGATAAATAAAATCATGGACCAGACGCGCCTGATGGAAACGCACCTCATGTTTAGCCGGATGCACATTGACATCCACCTGATGAGGATCGATATCCAGATAAAGGACATAGGCGGGTTGTTGGTCGTCTTTGAGTAAATCCTGATAAGCCTGGCGGATCGCATGGTTGATCAACCGGTCACGCATCATGCGGTTGTTAACGTAGCAATATTGCATTTCACTGAGTGTACGGCTGGCCGCCGGATCAGCCACCCAGCCACGAATCGTCAAATCTCCGTGCTGCCAAGAGATTGCCAGCGCATGCTGTAAAAAAGCTGGCCCACAAATACTGGCCAGTCGCCGCTCATGGTGCGAAGGATCGGTTGCCGCGCGATATTGACGCATCAGTTTGCCATTATGGCTCAAGTTGATAGCCACATCGAAGCGCGCCAACGCAATACGGCGTACAACTTCATCAATATGACCAAACTCGGTTTTTTCTGTGCGCATAAATTTGCGGCGAGCCGGCGTATTGTAAAACAGATCCAACACTTCAAGCGTGCTACCGACAGGATGCGCGGCAGGTTTGATGGTGACCGCCATGTCGCGGCCTTCAGCATAAGCTTGCCATGCCTCATTTTGTTCAGCCGTTCGTGAGGTCAAAATCAAACGAGAGACAGAGCTGATACTGGCGAGTGCCTCACCACGAAACCCCATACTCAAGATGGCTTCCAAATCCTCCAGCGAACGAATTTTGCTGGTAGCATGGCGCGCCAAAGCCAGCGCTAAATCGTCTTTGTTTATCCCGCATCCGTTATCACGGATCCGAATAAGTTTCGCGCCACCACGCTCAATATCGATATCAATCCGCGTGGCACCCGCATCCAGACTATTTTCTACCAATTCTTTCACCACCGATGCAGGACGTTCTACCACTTCACCGGCGGCAATTTGGTTAGCGAGCTGTGGTGGTAGAATCTGAATCGGCATAGCGGTTCCTTTTGCTTACGATTGTGGAATAGTGAGGGTCTGCCCGAGCTGGACGTTACCTGACTTTATCTTATTCGTCCGCTCAATCTCACTCATCGACACCCCGTATCTGGCGGCAATGGCAGACAGCGTGTCGCCACGTTTTACCTGATGCTTAATCGGCTGACTTTTGCTCGTCTTAGCTTTAGTGACCGTCTTGGGGGCTGCGACTGAAGCCGTGCTGCCAGACGCAGGAATTTTCAAGCGTTGCCCAACCCAGACCACATCATTTTTCAGCGTATTATTTTGTCGTAATACGGCCATGCTGACACCGTATTGACTGGCAATACCGGATAAGGTTTCACCACGCTGCACTTTGTGGATCTGGCTTTTCCCCGTCACAACTGGCTTGGCGGCAGATACCCTGCCGCTTTGCGCATTACTGACGATCGGTTCTGGCTGATTAGCACTTGAACGTCTTGAAGATGAATCAACCGCCGCCGTTTCAATTAGCGGGCGGTTTTCGACCTTTGGGTCGGCTTGTAGCGGATGCGCGAGGAAATAACTGCGCAAGCCTTTATAAATGGCCTGAGCAATCTTCTCCTGATACGCGCTACTGCCTAGCAGCCGCTCCTCCGTACTATTACTGATAAAACCAGTTTCCACGAGTAACGATGGAATATCCGGTGAACGCAGCACCCCTAAACTCGCATGTTCAGGGCGGCGTTTATGAATATCGCCGACCGTTTCCAGTTCTCGTAGCACTTTGGTCGCCACGTCATAGCCGACCCGCTGTGAATGACCAAATTGCAGGTCCAGCACCGCCTGACTTAAATAGGGGTCTGAAGCGGTATTAGCCAATACATCACCTGCACCGCCAAGCAGCTCAGATTGTTTCTCATGCTGCTCCAGCCAGTTACCCATTTCACTGTTGGCGCGGCGGTTCGACAACACCCAAACAGAAGCTCCCGTGGCGCTACGGTTAGGTGCCGCATCGGCGTGAATAGATACCAGCACGTTAGCACTCTGTTTGCGCGCCACGTCTGAACGACCCATCACTGAAATAAAGTAATCACCGTTACGGGTTAAAACCGGTTTAAACATCGGATCGTTATTGAGCAGCGCTTCAAGCCGACGGGAGATGGCCATAGTGACATTCTTCTCTTTCAGGCCATTTTGCCCGATAGCACCGGGGTCTTGACCACCATGACCCGCATCAATAGCAACGACCACGCGACTGCTGTTCGCAACACTGGCCGTCTTAATCGGGCGAGCCGTATTGGTCGTCGTGGTGGCGCTACTCACGACCACCGTTGGCTTATTATTAAACGGATTTTTAGCCGCAGTAGGGGGATTTGAATTGGTCACTCGCGCTGCGGTATTGGTATTTGCCGCCTGCGATGTCAATCGCCCTGCATTGGGGCTAGGCGTATTGGTATTGGCTGCCTGAGACGTCAATCGCCCTGCGTTAGGGCTAGGTGTATTCGTTTGATTTAAAACCTGAGCTTGGCGAACAGGTGCACTTTCAGCGGCGGTCATCATAATGACAACCGTGTAATTGTTCCCTGACTGTTGGGTGACGGCGCGCGTTTTGACTTTTTGCGTCAGTTCCAGCACTAAGCGCGTGCTTTGTTCATCTTTCGGTGTGCTCGAACGGATTCTTTTCAGTAAATTTTGCCCACTGAACTCAAGCGGTAAACCAGAAAGATTGCCGCTTTGACGAACATCCAACACCACACGCTCTGGCCCACTTAACGAGAAAAAGGCGTAGATGGGCTTACCATCAAAGCTGAGTGTTACTCGGCTTTCTGTCGAGCCATTGTTGACTTTAATATCCGTCAGCTTCATCGCCAACGCTGACGGCAGCGTAAATAGCCCCACCAAAACCAGCAGAACAGCGGTCAAGGCATGTTTCCAGCGATTAATTCGCGTCATGCTATGCATCATTATCGAATTATCCTTGCACAGCAGCTAAACGGCGCAATACCTCTGCACCCGCATCAGAAATAGCTATCAGACGCGCTTCACGGCCTTCGTCTTGATAAGCCAAATGTAATTCTACATCCGCCTGAGGCAAGAACCCTGCCCCTTGTTGCGGCCACTCCACCAGACAAATTGCCTGAGTATCGAAATAATCGCGAATCCCCATGAATTCTAATTCTTCTGGGTCGGCTAAGCGATAAAGGTCAAAATGGTAAACAGGCCTTGGCGTTAATGCATAGGGCTCAACCAAAGTATAAGTTGGGCTTTTCACATGCCCAACGTGGCCAAGCGCCTGAAGAAAGCCACGGCTAAAAGTCGTTTTCCCGGCACCTAAGTCACCGAAGAGATAAATGACGCTGGCACCATTAAAGGCATGAGCCAATGTGGCGCCTAATGCAACGGTCGCTGCCTCATCAGGCAGAGGTAAAACGAGTTCTTTCATTCTATGATATCTATCTTACTAACTCAGGATTAACGTACTTCGGAATAACCGGCAGCAGATCTGTGGCCAGTAAACCCCGGGTGCCTTGAACTTCAGCCAGTTGGTCTGCGGCAACGCCGTGCACAACACAACCTGCGCAGGCAGCATCATACAGCACTAGCTTTTGTGCTATCAAACTCCCAATAATGCCGGACAGAATATCTCCCATGCCGCCGGAGGCCATCCCTGCATTACCCACGTCAGCAATCGCCATTTCACCCTGCTCACTGGCAATAAGCGTACCAGCTCCTTTCAATACCACCACACCACCATATTGTTTAACGATGTTACGGGCAGAAAGTAAGCGGTCACTTTCAATATCAGCGACGCGGCAACTCAACAAACGAGCAGCTTCCCCTGGATGAGGGGTCAGTACCCGATTCTGACGCTTCAATGGATTTAATGCCAGTAAGTTAAGTGCATCTGCGTCCCATAATGCTGGTTTATCACTTTGTTGCAATAAATTCAGCGCATTCTTACCCCATTCGGATTGGCCTAGCCCAGGCCCAACAACGAGTACATCCGCCCAACGGATACCTTGTTCGAGGGTTTCGGTCGTTAATTCCTGCACCATCAGTTCCGGACGCGCGGCTAAAATAGGTGCCACATGCTCTATGTGAGTGAGTACTCGCACTAACCCAGCACCGCTACGTAAAGCGGCTTCCCCAGCCATACGAATGGCCCCGCCAAGCCCTTTATCGCCCCCCACCAGCAGCAATCGACCATGTTCTCCCTTGTGGGCGCAGGGGCGGCGCGGTTTAAGCCATTGAGGCAACTGAGTCGGCGTTAAACGTTCAATTTGCACCGGTTGAGTGGCTAACCATGACGTCAGCCCTAACTCATGACAATGTAAATGGCCAACCCAATCTCGAGCCTGCCCAGTCAGCAAACCCGGCTTGAGCGCAATAAACGTTAAAGTATGGTCTGTACGAATGACAGAACCCAGAGCAGCACCGCTATCGGCACTGAGTCCAGAGGGGATATCCAAAGCAATTTTCGCCGCTCGATGGCGGTTCGCGGTATCAATGAGGGTGGCATAGGCACCTTGTGGCGCGGCGCGCAGGCCAATTCCCAGCAAACCATCGATAATCAAATCGACATGGGGTGGCCATGGTGTATCGGGCTGATTAATCACTCCCCCAGCAGCCAGCCACTGGGATTGCGCCTGATGGGCTTCGACAGGCAGTGGGCGATTGCCAGAACAGGCGATGAGCGTGACATTTAATCCCGCCGCCAATGCCCGACTCGCCACGATATAACCGTCACCACCATTATTGCCATGACCGCATAAAATCAACCAATGTCGTGCTGCAGGGTATTGTTTTCTCGCCAATTCAAACGCGGCATCGCCCGCTCTGACCATCAAATCGAATAGCGTTAGAGAGAAGTGCGCCGCAGCGATAGCCTCGTTCTGACGCACCCAGTCCGCAGAAAAAACAGAGTGTGGTAAACTAAGCCCGATTTGTTTCTTACTATGGTCCGTCATGGCACACCCCCTCGATTTGAATCAATTAGCCCAACATATCAAGCAATGGGGGCAATCGCTAGGTTTCCAGCAAGTTGGTATCTGTGATACGGATTTGTCTGCAGAAGAGCCGCGTTTGCAGGCTTGGCTTGATAAACAATATCATGGCGAAATGGCTTGGATGGCACGCCACGGTATGTTGCGCGCGCGACCCCATGAATTATTGCCGGGTACGCTACGGGTGATCAGCGTGCGGATGAATTATCTGCCCGCTAAAGCTGCATTTGCCAGCACATTGAAAGATTCATCGTTAGGTTATGTGAGCCGTTACGCATTGGGCCGCGACTATCATAAATTATTGCGCCAGCGCCTGAAAAAGTTGGGCGATCAAATCCAGAATTACTGCTTAGAGCAGCAAGCAATTAATTTCCGTCCGTTCGTCGATTCCGCCCCGATAATGGAGCGCTCATTAGCTGCTAAGGCCGGGATTGGATGGGTTGGTAAGCACTCACTGATTTTAAATCGTGATGCAGGCTCTTGGTTCTTTTTGGGTGAGCTGCTCATTGACCTACCACTGCCAGTAGACAAGCCACAAGAAGAGCAATGTGGCCGTTGCGTGGCCTGTATCACCACCTGCCCGACAGGCGCTATTGTCGCCCCTTACACCGTTGATGCGCGTCGCTGCATTTCATATCTCACCATTGAGTTAGAAGGCGCGATACCAGAAGAATTTCGTCCGTTAATGGGTAATCGCATTTATGGTTGTGATGATTGCCAGCTAATTTGCCCTTGGAATCGTTTTTCCCAGCTCACCGACGAAGAAGATTTTAGCCCGCGTAAAGTATTGCACACCCCTGATTTGCTGGATCTCTTTGCTTGGAATGAAGAGAAATTTTTACGTGTTACAGAAGGTTCTGCTATTCGTCGCATCGGCCATCTGCGTTGGCTGCGCAATATCTCGGTAGCGCTTGGCAATGCGCCCTACCTCGACAGTATTGTCTTGGCGTTGGAAGCACGAAGGGGTATTCACCCGATGTTGGATGAACATATTAATTGGGCAATATCACAACAATTGGAAAGACGGTCTACACTGATTGTGGATGTGCAATCACCGCAGAAAAAACGACTGGTGAGGGCCATCGAAAAAGGTCTCCCCCGCGATGCCTGACACGCCGTTAATGACCAGAGTCTTAATGAGGTTAGGTATCTTTTTTTTATTATTCGTGTCACGAATGCACTCAGAGTAATCCTGTGCATAAAAATAAAAACGCCTTGGCAATCAAACGCAAAAAAAAGCACAAGTGATCGGCGTAACGTTTTGACATAAAAATATAGTTCATAAAATCAGAAAGATAGAAAGCATAGAATAAAACCGCTCAAATTATCACCTGAATATAAAACGAACAGAAACTGTGGATAACTCTGTTGAAGAAGTTAATACATTGTATGTAAGGCAGGTTACAGCGCATGACATGGCTGTGGATAATTAAATTCGGATTGGATAAAAATTTGGAGCGGGAAACGAGACTCGAACTCGCGACCCCGACCTTGGCAAGGTCGTGCTCTACCAACTGAGCTATTCCCGCATTGAGAGGCTATTACACCCTGCTGCTATGGCAGCATTTGGCTTTCACTACAAATGACTTTTACTACAAAAACTGCACGTAAAAAGAGATAAAAATTGGAGCGGGAAACGAGACTCGAACTCGCGACCCCGACCTTGGCAAGGTCGTGCTCTACCAACTGAGCTATTCCCGCGTCACATAAAAACTAACGCATTGCTTTTATATATTTATTCTTTTGGTGCTAATTCTTTTGTTACAAACTTCTCCGCTATTGGAAGAAGTTGGAGCGGGAAACGAGACTCGAACTCGCGACCCCGACCTTGGCAAGGTCGTGCTCTACCAACTGAGCTATTCCCGCCCTGAATACTGTTTTCAGCCTAAATGCGGCTGTTTTCTCTGTACTGAATCCGTTCACGCAGACTTGCGAATTCTTCATCGGTACGGGGTGCGCATTATACGAGAAATCCGTTTTGCCGCAAGCCCCTGAAAGCAAAAAAATCATTTTTCGACGCAAGTGCTGATTAAAGCAGCAATATGTTTCATTTGCCAGCACCGAGTGATGAATAAAGCATCACCAAGGCTAATCGATGGAACAAAACACATTATATATCCAAAGCTATTGGAGTGGCAGGAAGGCAGTTCCCCCTGCCGCTGCAAGGGCGAAGGAGAACTATGATTGAATAAAATGCTCGCGATAATAAGCCAACTCAGCCACAGACTCGCGGATATCATCCAGCGCTTGGTGAGTGTTTTGTTTCTTGAATCCAGCCAGAATTTCAGGTTTCCAGCGGCGCGCCAGCTCTTTTAAGGTACTGACATCCAGATAGCGATAGTGGAAATAGGCTTCCAGCTCAGGCATATAACGGAATAGGAAACGGCGATCTTGACCCACGCTGTTGCCACAAATGGGCGACGTTCCGGCTGGCACCCACTGTTTCAGGAACTCAATGGTTTGTAATTGGGCATCATGGTCAGTAAATGGGCTGGCTTTTACTCGCTCAACCAAACCGCTGCCGGTGTGAGTACGCACATTCCATTCATCCATTAGTCCAAGCTGCTCATCTGATTGATGGACGGCAAGGACTGGGCCTTCGGCTAAAATATTAAGGTTAGCATCGGTGACCAGTGTCGCGATCTCGATGATCCGATCCCGTTCTGGATCAAGGCCAGTCATTTCCAGATCGATCCAGATTAAATTATTTTGGTTCTCTGCCATTTTATTTCCTGCCTGTTGCGGATGAGTCGAGCGAACAAAAGGTTAATTGATAAAATTATGTGTATCATAGCCCTTTTGGTCGCTACCAGCGATATACCCAAAGAAATTGGCGTTTTAGGTGAGCAGCAAATAGGTCCCTGCGGCGTCGAAGACAAAGGGCATTAATGCAAATTCAAGTGAGGCACAGTGAGTAAGAATAAACTGTCCAAAGGTCAACAACGCCGTGTACAGGCGAACCATCAGCGTCGGCTACGCACTGATAGAAAACCTGAGTTAGATGACTCTCAGCTTGGCGATGCGCAAGAAGGTATCGTCATCAGCCGTTTCGGTCAGCATGCTGATGTCGAAGCCACTGATGGTGTACAACACCGTTGTAATATCCGCCGCACCATTAAGTCATTGGTGACGGGCGACCGTGTGGTCTGGCGTCCTGGCCTGCAAGCGCAGGAAGGCGTGCGGGTGAAAGGTATCGTTGAGGCTGTTCATGAGCGCACCTCAGTTTTAACGCGTCCTGATCTTTATGACGGCGTGAAACCGATCGCCGCCAATATCGATCAGATCGTGATCGTATCGGCGATATTGCCAGAGCTTTCTCTTAATATTATCGATCGCTATCTGGTGGCGTGTGAAACGCTGGATGTTGAGCCGTTGATCGTGCTGAACAAGATCGATTTACTGGATGCCGATGGCCGTAAGTTCGTTGATGGCATGATGGATATTTATCGCCGTATTGGCTACAACGTGCTGGAAGTCTCTAGCCAGACCCGTGAGGGAATGGAGGCTTTCGAGCAAGCACTTGCGGGGCGAATCAGTATCTTTGCGGGTCAATCCGGTGTGGGCAAATCCAGCTTACTGAATGCGCTGTTACCACCGACTGATAACGAAATTCTGGTGAATACCGTCTCGGATAACTCAGGTCTAGGCCAACACACCACCACTGCCGCTCGTTTGTATCATTTCCAGCATGGCGGCGACGTGATTGATTCACCGGGAGTGCGTGAATTTGGCCTCTGGCATTTGGCGCCGGAACAAATCACGCAGGGATTTGTCGAATTCCGTGACTATCTCGGTCATTGTAAATTCCGCGATTGCAGCCATACCACCGATCCCGGTTGCGCACTGCGTGAAGCTGTAGAGCAAGGCAAAATTGCAGAAGAACGTTTTGATAATTACCATCGAATTTTAGAAAGTATGGAGCAAGTGAAACCTCGCAAGACAGCAGATAGCGACGAGAAGTGATGCTTTAAGCGCGGTTTTTATCGCCGATACTCCATAACGGGTGCAGGGAAAAATACTGCGTCCCTTTATTTTTATCGTTTACCGAAGAGGTCTACGTGCTAGACAGTATTAAAATCAGATTACAATATTTGCTCCCAAAGCAGGGTTTGACCCGTTTGGCGGGTTGGGGCGCGGATAAGCAAGGCGGCTGGTTGACTCAACTGGTGATCAAGGCTTTTGCTCGCTTTTATAAAGTCGATATGAAAGAAGCTCAGGATCCTGAGTTCTCGGCTTATCGCACCTTTAACGAATTCTTTGTGCGGCCACTGCGTGATGGTGTGCGCCCTATCACGGCTGAAGAAAGCTGTTTGGCCCAACCTGCAGATGGTGCTATCAGCCAGTTAGGTACGATTCATGATGGGCAAATATTGCAAGCTAAAGGCCACCACTACAGTTTAGAAGCGCTATTAGCCGGTAATTACCTGCTTGCTGCTGAATTCCAGAATGGCCAGTTTGTCACCACCTATTTGGCGCCGAGTGACTACCATCGCGTGCATATGCCGTGTCACGGTGTCTTACGTGAAATGATTTATGTGCCCGGTGATTTATTCTCGGTTAACCCATTAACCGCAGCGAATGTCCCGAATTTGTTTGCTCGTAATGAGCGTGTTATTTGTATCTTCGATACCGAATTTGGCCCGATGGCGCAAATTTTGGTGGGCGCTACGATTGTTGGCAGCATCGAAACAGTTTGGGCAGGGACCATCACCCCACCACGCGAAGGTGTTATTCGCCGCTGGACATACCCGCAAGCTGGCACTGACGGCGCGGTCGTGCTGGAAAAAGGGCAAGAAATGGGCCGCTTTAAATTAGGCTCAACGGTGATTAATCTGTTCGCCGAAGGCAAAGTACACTTAGCACCACAGTTAAACAGCGGTTCTATCACTCGTATGGGTGAAGTGTTGGCCGAAATCGTCCCTACCCCCCCGCCGTGCTAGCTTGCTGCTGACGACGTAACCGATGTTGAGGAACCCTGATTTGCGCCCAATAATTTCTCGCTTTTTTGGCTCGCTCTTATCATTTAGTCAGTCAATGGCGGCTGGCCTCTTGTTGTCATTTGCCATGTTGTTCTCCTTGCCGCTTCATGCGGCAACTCAACCCAATGAAGAACAACTGCGGCAAGAGCTGAAACAAGTTGAAGCTAACAAAGGGATGACCAATCAGGCAGAGATTATTCAGGCGCTGCAAGGGGCCCTTAGCTGGTTAGCGGATGCCAAAGAAGCTGACATTCGCGCTCAGCAATATCAAAAAGCGATTGATGACTTCCCTAAACTGACCCGTGAACTGCGGCAAGAACTGGCACAGGAAGGGGATAAGCCCCTGCCGGTCCCCAATAATCTGTCTACGTCAGAGCTAGAGCAGCAAGTGCTGCAAATCAGCAGTCAATTGCTGGAATTAAGCCGTCTGTCGCAGCAAGAGCAAGACAGAGCGCGGGAAATCAGCGAGTCTCTCAACCAACTGCCTCAGCAACAATCAGAAGCACGGCGTATTCTGACCGAAATCGGCGCGCGGCTTCAGGCGCAAAGTAACCCCGCAAACCCTGTCGCACAGGCACATTTGACGCTATTGCAAGCTGAAATGGTCGCGCGCAAAGCAAAAGTCAATGAATTGGAGCTTTCTCAGCTCTCGGCCAATAACCGGCAAGAGCTGTCACGGCTACGTGCGGAGTTATACAAAAAGCGGCAAGAACGGGTGGATGCCCAGCTACAAACGTTGCGTAACAATCTGAACAATCAACGCCAACAGGCAGCTGAAAAAGCCTTAGAGCGCACTGAGCAATTGGCTGAACAAGGCGGTGACCTGCCTGAGTCTATCACCCAGCAGTTGCAAATTAACCGTGAGCTATCACAAGCGCTGAATCAACAAGCACAACGTATTGACCTTATTTCTTCGCAGCAGCGCCAAGCGGTGGCACAAACACAGCAAGTTCGGCAGGCGCTCAGTACCATTCGTGAGCAGGCCCAATGGTTAGGCGTTTCAACCGCACTGGGGGAAACGCTACGTGCACAGGTTGCCAGGTTACCTGATGTGCCAAAATCTCAGCAGTTGGATCGTGATATGGCTCAATTGCGGGTTCAGCGCCTGCAATATGAAGATATGTTGGATAAGCTGCAACAACAGGATGTTAAATTAAAACAAGATGATGGCACACCGCTAACCACTGAGCAGCAACGTATTTTGGATGCCCAATGGCGGACGCAGCGTGAATTGCTGAATTCTCTGCTCTCGGGTTATGACACTCAGATTCTTGAGCTAACGAAGCTAAAAGTGGCGAATAGCCAATTGGTAGATGCACTGAGTGAAGTGCGCGAAGCCACGCATCGCTACCTATTTTGGGTCGCAGATGTCAGTCCAATATCGCTCTCATACCCGATTAGCGTCGCACAAGACCTGACCCGCCTGCTGTCACTGGACACCCTGTCACAGCTCAGCAGCGCCTTTGTCATGATGATGACCAGCCAAGAAACATTATTGCCAATTATTGGTGCCATACTGTTTGTGGGTTTCAGTATCAGTTCACGCCGCCACTATCACGCCTTCCTTGAACGTGCCAGCAGCCGAGTCGGTAAAGTCACTCAAGACCACTTTTCTCTGACGCTCCGGACTGTGTTTTGGTCGATTCTGGTGGCACTACCACTGCCGGTCTTATGGGCCGCACTCGGTTATGGTCTACAAAGTGCTTGGTCCTACCCGATGGCTATCGCCATTGGGAATGCCGTTACTGCCACTGTACCGGTGCTGTGGGTGTTTATGATAAGTGCCTCGTTTGCCCATCCACATGGCCTGTTTATCACGCATTTCCGCTGGTCACCCACGCAAGTTGGGCGTGCAATGCGTTTTTATCGCATGTCCGTATGGCTCATTATCCCATTAATGATGGCCCTGATTACTTTTGAGAATTATAACGACCGTGAATTCGCCGGTACTCTCGGCCGATTGTGCTTTATTTTGCTGTGTATCGCCTTAAGTTTGGTCACCAACAGCTTGAAGCGGGCAGGCATCCCCCTCTATTTAGATAAAAAAGGGTCAGGGGAAAATATCATTAACACCGCGCTGTGGGGGCTACTGCTCTCAGCGCCCTTAATCGCAGCGCTGGCATCAGCTCTCGGTTACCTCACCACCTCACAGGCGTTATTGGCACGATTGGAGACATCGGTCGCCATCTGGTTCTTCCTGTTAGTGATTTATCACATTGTCCGCCGTTGGATGTTAATCCAGCGCCGCCGTATTGCCTTTGATCGTGCGAAACAGCGTCGGGCCGATATTCTGGCGCAACGCGCGCGAGGTGAAGAAGACACGCCACACAATAACAGCACCGAAGGATCTATTGATGTAGAAGAGCCGGTCATTGATCTGGATGTGATCAGCGCCCAGTCACTACGACTGGTGCGATCGATTCTCACCATGATCGCGTTGGTGTCCGTGATCGCCCTGTGGTCTGAGATTCACTCCGCTTTTGGTTTCCTCGAAAATATTCGTCTGTGGGATGTCTCATCGACGGTTAACGGCATTGAGTCTGTGCAAGCGATCACCATGGGATCATTGCTGATCGCCATCTTAGTGATGATTGTCACCACTCAGCTCGTCCGTAACTTACCGGCTTTGCTGGAGTTGGCGCTGTTACAGCATTTGGATCTGACGCCAGGAACGGGTTATGCCATCTCCACGATCACCAAATATCTGTTGATCCTGTTTGGCGGGCTGATCGGCTTCTCAATGCTGGGGATTGAATGGGCGAAATTCCAGTGGCTAGTTGCTGCATTAGGCTTAGGTTTGGGCTTTGGTTTGCAGGAAATTTTTGCCAACTTCGTCTCTGGCCTGATCATTTTGTTTGAAAAGCCGATCCGTATCGGTGATACCGTGACGATCCGCGATCTCACTGGCAGCGTGACCAAAATTAACACTCGTGCGACCACCATCTCAGATTGGGATCGCAAAGAAATAATTGTGCCAAACAAAGCGTTTATTACTGAGCAATTCATTAACTGGTCACTGTCTGATTCGATTACCCGTGTGGTGCTAACGGTGCCTGCGCCGGCTGAAACCAGCAGCGAAGAAGTGACTGACGTGTTACTGACTGCCGCACAACGCTGTACGTTAGTACTGGAGAATCCACCACCCGAGGTGTATTTGGTCGACCTTCAACAAGGCATTCAGATTTTCGAGCTGCGTATCTATGCCGCTGAAATGGGCCACCGTATGCCACTGCGCCATGAGATCCACCAACTAATTCTGGCCGGTTATCGTGAGCACGGTATCACTCTGCCATTCCCACCTTTCCAAGCTCGTCTGGAAACATTGGGCCGTGGCGCTGGGCGCACCATTACCTCGGGCCGCAGCCGTTCGCCGGGTAGTCTCTAAAGGGATACCTTGATCGATAGAAGATATTGATGGATAGAGGCATTAATAAATAGAAAAATGGCCTGACGCAATAAAGTGTCAGGCCATTTTTTTGGCTAATCCTAGCCGGCGATGAGAGTATCACCGAGCGCAGAAGGGACTAGGCAATATTGACTGGGAATGCAATCACATCACTCAATCTTTCCGCATTCAGCGCTAACATCACTAAACGATCAACACCGAGCGCCACACCAGAACAATCCGGCAAACCGTGCTTTAGTGCCGCGATCAGATTCATGTCGATGGGATTCTGCGGTAAGCCGCGTTTAGCCCGACTGCGATTGTCTTGTTCAAAACGTTGCAGCTGCTCATCGCCGTCTGTCAGCTCATGGAAGCCATTCGCCAACTCAATGCCTTTGAAGTAAACCTCAAAACGCTCAGCGACACGGTGATCTTCGGTGCTGATCACGGCAAGTGACGCCTGTGATGCAGGGAAATGATAAACAAAAGCAGGCTTATCACGGCCAATGTGTGGCTCAACGCCCACGGTAAACAGCAGTTGCAGTAGCGTGTCGCGATCCTCTTCGGTATCAGCGATATTGCTTAAATCCAGTTTTGCTGCAACTTCACGTAGTTGCGCTTTATCTGCCGATAATGGATCGATACCCAAATGACGCTGAAACGCTTGCTGATAAGAGAGTGTCTCAGCGCTATTGCAGTCCAAAATTTGCTGCAACAGGTCATCAACCTCATTCATTAAGCGATACATATCATAATGTGGGCGATACCATTCAAGCATGGTGAATTCAGGATTGTGATGACGCCCCGCTTCTTCATTGCGGAAACTGCGCCCCAACTGATAGATAGAGCCACTGCCTGCCGCCAACAGCCGCTTCATGTGGTATTCCGGACTGGTCATCATGTACAGCGTCAAACCATCGGCAGCGCCCGGGCCAACAAACCGGGTTTCGAATGGGACTAAATGAATGTCCGTCACTGTCGCTTGGCTCATGGTAGGCGTTTCAACTTCTAATACGCCACGATCGGCAAAAAAGCGCCGGATCTCTGCCATTATTGCTGCGCGCTTCAACAAATTGGCGATGGGTGCACTCGGCTGCCAGCTTGCCGTTTCGCTCATGGTGGTTAACTCCGAAATCAAACAGGGGATGCAGTCTACTCGCATCTCCTCATTCAGACAAATCTCCCTCCCCTCAGGGCGCTTTTTATGCCGAATTCAGCATTTCACTCTGTGAAAAAGAGTTAAGCCTAGTAGATCCTGTTTGGGATCACGTTTTTGTCAGTAATGCCTTTGAGGCGGTTCAAATAAAACAAAACAATCGATCACATCAAATTTCTACTACTTAGCATTGGGTATAATTATGCCCATACAAAAAGTAAGAAATAGCTATCCTTAATACCAGTATTCTCGTTACCGGCTAATAAGTTAGTCAGATAATAATATTAAAAAACCGATTAAGAATAGAGATTCACTTTATATACCCAACGTCATTGGTGTAGCAGCAGGGTAGCAGGCTCACACCGCAGCAATACCAAGAGCGAAGGATATAAGTTTTTCACTTGAACAATGGAGAAGCGCAGTGCAAACCTTTAACGCCGATCTTGCCATTATCGGGGCCGGAGGCGCTGGTTTACGTGCAGCAATAGCCGCAGCGGAAGCCAACCCTCAACTGAAGATTGCTCTGATCTCGAAAGTATACCCGATGCGTAGCCATACCGTGGCCGCAGAAGGGGGATCAGCCGCCGTCACGCAGGACCACGATACCTTTGACTATCATTTCCATGACACTGTCGCCGGTGGTGACTGGTTATGCGAACAAGATGTTGTTGACCATTTTGTTCACAGTTGCCCAGAAGAGATGGCACAGTTGGAAATCTGGGGCTGCCCGTGGAGCCGCAAACCAGATGGCTCAGTTAACGTGCGTCGCTTTGGTGGGATGAAAATTGAACGTACGTGGTTCGCCGCTGATAAAACCGGCTTCCACATGTTGCACACCCTGTTCCAAACCTCATTGAAATACCCGCAAATTCAGCGTTTTGATGAGCATTTCGTCCTCGATATTCTGGTTGATGAAGGTCAAGCACGTGGCGTTGTCGCCATGAATATGATGGAAGGCACCCGAGTCCAAATCCGCGCGAATGCCGTGGTAATGGCGACAGGCGGTGCAGGTCGCGTTTATCGCTATAATACCAACGGCGGTATTGTTACCGGTGATGGTATGGGGATGGCGTTCCACCACGGCGTTCCGCTGCGGGATATGGAATTTGTGCAATATCACCCCACCGGCCTACCTGGTTCTGGCATCCTGATGACCGAAGGTTGTCGTGGCGAAGGCGGTATTCTGGTCAATAAAGACGGTTACCGTTATTTGCAAGATTACGGTATGGGGCCAGAAACACCACTTGGCGAACCTAAAAACAAATACATGGAGTTAGGCCCGCGCGATAAAGTTTCGCAAGCCTTCTGGCATGAATGGCGAGCTGGTCGCACTATCCCGACACCGCGTGGTGATGTGGTGTATCTGGATCTGCGCCATTTGGGCGAGAAAAAACTGCTTGAACGCTTGCCGTTCATCTGTGAATTAGCAAAAGCTTATGTGGGTGTTGATCCGGTCAAAGAACCGATCCCAGTACGCCCGACCGCGCATTACACTATGGGCGGTATCGAAACTAACCAACAGTGTGAAACCCGCATCAAAGGGCTATTTGCCGTCGGCGAATGTTCTTCTGTTGGTCTGCATGGCGCAAACCGTTTGGGTTCCAACTCACTGGCAGAATTAGTGGTCTTTGGCCGTGTGGCGGGTGAACAAGCTGCCCTGCGCGCCATGGAAACTGGCCCTGCAAACGGCAGTGCATTAGATGCCCAAACCCGCGATGTTGAAACCCGTCTGAGTGATTTGATGAAGCAGGAAGGGACCGAGAATTGGTCCAAAATCCGCGATGAAATGGGTCTGTCGATGGAAGAAGGTTGCGGTATTTACCGTACGCCTGAATTGATGCAAAAAACCGTCGATAAGCTGGCTGAGTTGAAAGAGCGCTTTAAACGCGTGAAAATTACCGATAACTCCAGCGTTTTCAACACCGACCTGTTGTACACCATTGAGCTAGGCTATGGCTTGGATGTCGCTGAATGTATGGCTCACTCAGCACTGAATCGTCGTGAATCTCGTGGTGCCCATCAACGTCTGGATGAAGGCTGTACTGAACGTGATGACGTTAACTTCCTGAAGCATACTTTGGCCTTCCATACTCCAGGTGGCGCGCCACGTCTTGAATACAGTGACGTGAAAATTACCAAGCTGGCACCGGCTAAACGTGTTTATGGTGGTGAAGCCACCGCTCAAGATGCAAAAGATTTGAAGGATAAGGAGCAGGCGAATGACTGATATGAAACTCCTGAAAATGGAGGTCATGCGCTATAACCCAGAACGTGATAGCGAACCTCACTTCGAAACCTTTGAAGTCCCTTACGATGAGCAAACCTCGCTGCTAGATGCGTTGGGCTATATCAAAGATAACCTTGCGCCAGACTTGTCTTATCGCTGGTCTTGCCGGATGGCGATTTGCGGTTCGTGCGGCATGATGGTCAACAAAGTGCCGAAACTCGCGTGTAAAACCTTCCTACGTGAATATACCGCAGGGATGAAAGTAGAGGCGCTGGGTAACTTCCCGATTGAGCGTGATTTAGTGGTTGATATGACTCACTTTATCGAAAGTCTGGAAGCCATCAAGCCCTACATCATTGGTAATGACCGCAAACCTCAAGATGGCCCGAATAAGCAGACCCCAGCACAGATGGCGAAATACCATCAGTTCTCCGGCTGTATTAACTGTGGTTTGTGCTATGCCGCTTGCCCGCAGTTTGGCTTAAATCCAGAATTTATTGGCCCAGCCGCGATTACGTTAGCGCACCGTTACAATCTGGATAACCGTGACCACGGCAAGAAAGAGCGTATGCCTCAGCTTAACGGTAAAAATGGTGTCTGGAGCTGTACCTTCGTCGGTTACTGCTCTGAAGTGTGTCCGAAACACGTTGATCCGGCCGCTGCGATCCAGCAGGGCAAGGTTGAGAGTGCCAAAGACTTCATGATCGCCATGCTGAAACCACAATAAGGGAGGGGAGACAAAAATGACGACTAAACGTAAAGCTTATGTCCGCACCATGGCCCCTAACTGGTGGCAAAGCCTTGGTTTCTACCGTTTTTACATGTTGCGTGAAGGGACATCAGTTCCCACTGTGTGGTTCAGTATCCTGATGATTTACGGCGTATTCGCGTTGAAAAGTGGCCCTGCAGGATGGGAAAGCTTCGTTGGCTTCCTACAAAATCCGCTGGTGCTCCTGATCAATATCATCACGTTATTTGCGGCCGTGTTACATACCAAAACATGGTTTGAACTGGCGCCTAAAGCGGCAATTGTTATCGTAGATAGCGAAAAAATGGGTCCAGGGCCAATTATCAAAGCGCTGTGGGTGGTAACGGTCGTGGCTACCGCGATTATTTTAGCCGTTGCATTACTCTAATTCGGAGGAAAATAAGATGAATCAAGTTCCTAAGCGCTCCGATGAACCTATCTTCTGGGGTCTGTTTGGTGCGGGCGGCATGTGGAGTGCCATTATCGCACCTGCAGTTATCTTGTTGGTGGCGATTTTGCTGCCATTGGGTGCTTTCCCTGGTGATGCATTGAGCTATGAGCGCATTTTGGCGTTTTGTCAGAGTTTTATTGGCCGCGTATTCTTGCTGCTGATGATTATTCTGCCACTGTGGTGTGGTTTGCACCGCATCCATCACGCCATGCATGATTTGAAAATCCACGTCCCCGCAGGGAAATGGGTCTTCTATGGTTTAGCTGCAATTCTGAGTGTCGTCGCTATTATTGGTGTTTTAACACTGTAATCGCCTAAACCTAATCAATACTTATCAACGGCCCGCACTTCTGCTGGGCCGTTTTTTTATCCCTATCGCTTATAACTCAGATTCATCCATTTGCACCCCCGATAGATGATAGCTATTCTCAGTAACAGTTCACTGGCTGAAATAGGAAAGAATGCTAATGCGTTTGTGGTCAAAACTCTCTGTGTTAGCGGCGACTCTGCTCTCTGTCGCCTGTAGTGTCACGCCGCCAAAAGACGTGAAGGTCGTCGATAACTTCCAATTACCCCGTTATCTTGGGACATGGTATGAGATTGCGCGTCTGGATCATTCGTTTGAGCGCGGGCTCGATCATGTCACCGCAAATTACACACTCCGCGATGATGGCGGCGTAAAAGTGACTAATCGGGGTTATAACGCCAAGAAACAGCAGTGGCAGGAGAGTATTGGGAAAGCCTATTTTATTGGCTCCCCACAACAAGCCTCACTGAAGGTGTCATTCTTCGGGCCATTCTATGGCGGCTATAACGTGATTGATTTAGATGATGAGTATCAGCATGCCTTGATTGCCGGTCCTAACCGAGATTACCTGTGGATTTTATCCCGCACGCCAACCATTGATAACCAGACTCGTGATCGTTTGGTCGCGGTCGCGAAGCAGTATGGTTTTCCGGTGGAGGAGTTGATTTGGGTTGAGCAGGGGGAGAGGTAAGATCAGCTCTTACTTTATCAGTGATGGCTTGATAGCTGACCGGATCTGGTTTCGGTTGATATTCGTTCAGATGAGCGGTTCGGTTGAGGACTGGATCTGGTTTCGGTTGATATGAGATCGGTGATCACCTCATCTCCTATACCCCAACAGATGACCGGATCTGGTTTCGGTTGAAATGAGATCGGTGCTCACTTTGACTCCGCCGCCTCAACCGAGTCGGGCCGCAGGGCGGCGGCCCAACACCCGCGCCTTTGCGCGAAATATTGTGGCTTCGCCATCCCCTCCGGCAGCTCGCAGGCTTATCGAACCGGCGCTGACTCGCTCCCAGCTCGACAGCCCCTTTCGCCGCGTCCATGCGGCTCATTCGGCCTGCAATCTTTGTCGGCAATTTTTCTGATTGCGCTCAACGTCAAGACCCAAGACCCAAGACCCAAGACCCAAGACCCAAGACCCAAGACCTAAAAATCATGGTGTTGACCTTGAAGTTTGAAAGCACATTTGAGCTGCCGAATGAAGAGTGAAGGTAGGACGCGAGGCATGGATGCCGAGCGAGGGCCGCTTGAACAGGAGTGAATCGGCCCGGTCCGTCAGCCGAAACGATGAGTGAGGGAACCTGTGAAGCAGGCAAGCGATGCGTGCGCAAGCGCGGGTATCCAAAGGGGCCACGCTCATGGCCCATTTGGCGGTTGAGGCATCGGAGCCAAGGTGATCGCCGATCTCATGTCAACCGAACCGATCACCAAACCAAACCAAACCAAGCAACCGGATCCACCTGCGAAGCAGACAGCCGATGCGTGCGCAAGCGCGGGTATCCAAAGGGGCCACGCTCATGGCCCCTTTGGCGGTTGAGGCATTAGAGCCAGAATGAGCACTGAAGCAATAACAACCGAACCATTCACCGAACACCAACCGAAACCAGATCCGGTCAGCAGTTAAAACATCAGAAGCAAGGTGAGCCCCCCTATGACGCCAACTTCAACCCAATAATCCCGGCCAAAATCAACCCCAAACTCAACACCCGTGCCAAACTCGCTGACTCCCCTAGCAACGCGATACCTAAAATCGCCGTCCCTACTGCACCAATACCGGTCCAAACAGCATACGCCGTACCCGCAGGTAATGTTTTCATGGCATAGGCCAGCAAGAAAACACTCGCCGCCATCGCCACGATGGTAATAATACTGGGATTCAGACGCGTAAAACCGTGGGAATATTTCAGGCCAATCGCCCAAATGACTTCTAATAAACCCGCAATAACCAGAATAATCCAAGCCATGGTAACTACCTCGCTTAGGCGGGGTCGTCCCCAGAAAATAGATGCGTGTTCAGGTCGTCCCGAACAGCCAAAAGATCAGAGGGATAAGTTATCACGCCTAATAATAAGCAGCAATATCTTCAAGGTAAGAACGGAAACTCGGCGGAAGTTGCCGCCGATAGCAACATAATCGAGGTTTATTCAGCGCTTCGTTCAATCGCGCTGCCGGCACTTTGTACATCTTTGCCCACACCTTTCGTTGTGTTACAGGCGCTCAATGAAGAGATAACCAACAGTGAGAAAATAATAGCGATGCTTTTCTTCAACATGATCAAAATTCCTTATAGGGCTTTGGCATAATCGCTTTATAAGGATAGTCATAAAAACTGTATTACGCTTTTTCGCACTTCATTGGCAATTCTGTTCGACTGAGATGAATCTGGCCTAGAAAGCAGAAAACCGCCTTTGGGCGGTTTTCTTTTATTCTCAACGCAGCTTATTGACCAGACTCGTTATTGGCTGAGCTTAGTCTTCTCTTAAGCTTACTTAACGCGAGAAACGTATTCGCCAGAGCGAGTATCAACTTTGATGATTTCGCCAACCTGTACGAATAATGGCACCTTAACGACTGCACCGGTGCTCAGCGTTGCAGGTTTACCACCTGTACCTGCTGTATCACCTTTCAGACCTGGGTCTGTATCAGTAATTTCAAGCTCAATAAAGTTTGGCGGAGTGACAGCAATTGGCTGACCATTCCACAGAGTTACGATACATTCGGCTTGGTCAATCAGCCACTTAGCATTGTCGCCAATCGCTTTAGCATCAGCTTGCAACTGTTCGTAAGTCTCGTTATTCATGAAGTGCCAGAACTCACCGTCGTTGTACAGGTAAGTCAGGTTCAGATCGTTAACGTCTGCGCCTTCGGCTGAGTCAGTAGATTTGAAGGTTTTCTCAACGCGACCGCCAGTCAGCAGGCGACGCATTTTAACGCGAGCAAAAGCTTGTCCTTTGCCTGGTTTTACGAACTCGCTGGCCTCAACTGCATAAGGCTCGCCCTCAAACATGATTTTAAGACCGGGACGAAAATCGTTGCTATAATAAGTGGCCATAATGGTCCTCAAGAAACTGGTAGTAAGCCTAAAAAATGGCAAGTATTGTAACCCGAAACATGCCAATTAGAGAAGATTGGTTGCAACAACTCGCCGATGTAATTACTGATCCGGACGAATTGCTAAGAATTCTGTTCTTAAATGAACACCCTAACCTGCAACAAGGCACTGCGGCGCGGCGTTTATTCCCGCTCAGGGTGCCGCGTGCGTTTGTTGCGCGCATGCAACCAGGCGATCCTTCTGACCCTTTACTGCTTCAGGTGCTGACTGCACGTGAAGAGTTTATCGCTGCGCCCGGTTTTACCAACGATCCGCTTGATGAACAACGTAGCGTGGTACCCGGTCTGTTGCACAAATACCGCAACCGCGCACTATTACTGGTTAAAGGCGGTTGTGCTGTCAATTGCCGCTATTGTTTCCGCCGCCATTTTCCTTATCAAGACAACCAAGGTAATAAGGCTAATTGGCGTCAGGCATTAACCTATATCCGCCAACATCCCGAATTGGATGAAATCATCTTTTCGGGAGGTGACCCGTTGATGGCAAAAGATAGCGAACTCAGTTGGCTATTAGATGAGCTAGAAAGTATTAGCCACATCAAACGGCTGCGTATTCATACACGGTTGCCGGTGGTGATTCCTGATCGTATTACACCAACACTCTGCCAGCGGTTAGCTGATTCACGGTTGCAGGTATTAATGGTCACACACATCAACCATGCCAATGAAATCGACCAGTCCTTGCGAGACAGTATGGCACAGCTAAAACAGGCGGGAGTGACGCTGTTAAACCAGAGTGTGCTGCTACGTGGGATCAATAATGATGCCGACGTACTAGCAGCATTAAGCAATGCTTTGTTTGATGCAGGGATTTTGCCTTACTACATCCACGTATTAGATAAAGTGCAAGGTGCCGCTCACTTTATGGTTGATGATGATGAAGCGAGACAATTAATGAAAGGCTTGCTCAGCCGCGTGTCCGGTTATCTGGTTCCACGTTTGGCGAGAGAGATCGGTGGGCAGCCAAGTAAAACGCCGCTGGATTTGCGCTTAATGCAAAGCGAATGATAACGGCCAGTCGAGCCACCGTTTTAAATAATGACAGTTTTAAATAGTGACAGAGTTAAATAATGACATAGTTAAAAATCAGGGGATGCTATGCGTCCCCTGATTGATCAAGATTCACACTACAGCCGCTATCAAGGGCACTTATAGACTTCGCCAATCATTTTGCTGTCTAGTGGTGCAAAGCTTGATAGGAAGGTTTCGCTCGGGCTAGTTGCACCATAGATCACGTTGCCACCCATTGCCGCAGCTTTATTACGCAAGTCATTTGCCGCACCGCGCATAGAACTGCTTTCACCGCCGCCACCTGAGAACCAGTTGCTCTGAACCCCAGTCACCTGACCGACTAACTGACATTCACTCCCCGGTTTGGTATCAGCAAACTTCACTTGCTCGCCTGCTGAACTCAGTTGGTTAGTGGAGCTACAGCCAGCCAGCAATACTGCGGCTGAAAGACCGAGTAACACTTTAATCCGCATTTTTTTCCCCATTCGAAGTTGAGAATCACGCTAAAGATTACCAGAAAGCACCGCCGCCGCTTAGGCATCCGTTGCCGAAATTGTCCAATGCAATGTCAAGTATGCAGGAAATGTTAGTTTACACATTAAATCAGCAAAGCAGCTAAAAAAAGTCCTGCAATCATCACACTGAATGAAATAAAAAAAGCGAGCAGGTCTCCCTACTCGCTTTCTTCGACAATTTACCCTTCGCTGCCTTTATCTAAATGGCAGCAGAAAGATAAGGGGCATTACATCATGCCGCCCATGCCGCCCATACCACCCATGCCGCCAGCGCCCATATCAGCACCTTTGTCATCACGTGGCAGGTCAGTGATCATGCACTCGGTGGTGATCATCAGGCCAGCAATAGAGGCTGCGTACTGCAGAGCAGAACGAGTCACTTTAGTTGGATCCAAGATACCCATCGCGATCATGTCACCGTATTCTTCGCTGTAAGCGTTGTAACCGTAGCTACCTGAACCCGCTTTAACGTTGTTCGCGATAACAGAGGCTTCTTCACCGGCGTTAACCACGATCTGACGCAGTGGCGATTCCATTGCACGCAGAGCTACTTTGATACCCACGTTCTGGTCTTCGTTGTCGCCTTTCAGGCCAGAAGCTGTGATAGCAGATGCAGCACGAATCAGTGCAACACCACCACCAGCAACCACGCCTTCTTCTACCGCAGCGCGGGTAGCGTGCAACGCATCTTCAACGCGAGCTTTCTTCTCTTTCATTTCAACTTCAGTTGCGGCGCCCACTTTGATAACGGCAACGCCGCCAGCCAGTTTAGCAACACGCTCTTGCAGTTTTTCTTTGTCGTAGTCAGAAGTCGCGTCTTCAATTTGCTGACGGATCTGAGTCACACGGCCTTGAATCGCCGGTTCGTTACCTACGCCATCGATGATGATAGTAGTGTCTTTGTTGATAACAACACGTTTAGCCTGACCCAGATCTTCCAGAGTGGTTTTTTCCAGTTCCAGACCGATCTCTTCAGAGATAACAGTACCACCAGTCAGGGTAGCGATGTCTTGCAACATAGCTTTACGACGGTCACCGAAACCAGGTGCTTTAACAGCAGCCACTTTCACAATGCCGCGCATGGTGTTAACCACCAATGTTGCCAAGGCTTCACCTTCAACATCTTCTGCAATGATCAGCAGTGGCTTACCGGCTTTCGCAACGGCTTCCAGCACTGGCAGCATTTCACGGATGTTAGAGATTTTCTTGTCAGCCAGCAGGATGAACGGGCTTTCAAGCTCAATAGAACCTGTTTCTGGTTTATTGATGAAGTAAGGAGACAGGTAGCCACGGTCGAACTGCATACCTTCTACTACGTCCAGCTCGTCTTGCAGGCCAGAGCCTTCTTCAACGGTGATAACGCCTTCTTTGCCTACTTTTGCCATCGCTTGCGCGATCAGCTCACCCACAGTTGAATCGGAGTTCGCAGAAATAGTACCAACCTGTGCGATAGCTTTAGAATCAGAGCAAGGTACAGACAGTTTCTTCAGCTCTTCAACCGCAGCAACAACCGCTTTGTCGATACCGCGCTTCAGATCCATTGGGTTCATGCCCGCCGCAACGGCTTTCAGACCTTCAGTGATGATTGATTGAGCCAGAACAGTTGCAGTAGTAGTACCGTCACCTGCCGCGTCATTCGCTTTAGAGGCAACTTCTTTAACCATCTGTGCACCCATGTTCTCAAACTTGTCTTCCAGTTCGATCTCACGTGCAACAGATACACCGTCTTTGGTGATTGTTGGAGAGCCGAAAGACTTGTCCAGAACTACGTTACGGCCTTTCGGGCCCAGGGTCACTTTCACTGCATCAGCAAGGATGTTTACGCCGCGTAGCATTTTGATGCGTGCGTCGTTACCGAATTTTACGTCTTTAGCTGCCATTGGTATTTCCCTTAACTCGTTCAGTTCAGAAGATTAGAGAGCGTGATTACGCTTCAACAATTGCCAGGATGTCGCTTTCGGACATGATCAACACTTCTTCGTGGTCGATCTTCTCTGACTTCACGCCATAACCATCGTTGAAAATAACGATGTCGCCTACTTTCACATCCAGCGGCTTAATCTCACCGTTATCTAGGATGCGACCATTGCCGACTGCCAGTACTTCACCACGGGTAGATTTACCCGCTGCAGTGCCAGTCAGAACGATGCCGCCAGCAGATTTGGATTCAACTTCTTTGCGCTTGACGATAACGCGGTCATGCAATGGACGAATTTTCATTGATAGCTCTCCTATGAGAAGGTCCGTATCAGATTTAGGATTAATATCGGTCTGCCTTCATAACCGATACCGTGGCTTTCTTAATGGGGACGATGTCGTATCGCTTCAAGGGAGGTGACAAAAAAAATTTCATTTTTTTCTCGCCTGAAAGTGAGGTGATTCCCCCCTTTTCTCCGCCCTACCCAAAGAAAAAACCGGTCATTTACATAATTATTTTTTGGTTAATAAACAAGCTATTAATTTAATATCGCCGCTTATTTATCATCTTTAAAACGATTATCTGTAGGTTTATCATCCTCATCCGGATGATGCTCTACGGTATAGCGATCATCTGCTTTACGCTGAAACTCGCCATCAAAGGTATTTCCACCGCCCATTGGGCCGCTACCACCACCAAAATGACCGCCACGATAAATGTTCAAATGCGGCATCAACTTTAGCGTCAGTGATTTTTGAATCGGTGGTAAAAGCAACAATAACCCCAGGAAGTCAGTAAAGAAGCCAGGGATCAACAGTAAGAAGCCGGCTAATATCAGTGAAACACTCTTCACCATTTCAGCCGCAGGGCTTTCTCCTGCCGCCAGTTTTTGTTGCATCTGGATAAAGGTTTTTATCCCTTGGTTACGCACCAGAGAAATCCCCACGCAGGAGCTCAGGATCACCAGCAGTAGGGTAACAAAGACACCGAGTACAGCGGCGACCTTGATAAATATCGAGATTTCGATGTATGCCAATAAAAATATCAGCGCTAACGGTAACCAACGCACCGCATTCTCCTTATTCCAATCATTCAGCACCCCTCATCAGGTAAACCTGCCTGACAGATACCATGAAAACCTTGACCCAATCGGTGCTCGCTCTGCTCTTATCCCCCAAATGCGCGGATTTGGCCGTCAGCACCACCTTCAACCTGAGTCGACCCCCATTAAATGGAGGTTATTGACAGGTTTTTCAAGTTGGCGAGATACTTTTATTACTAATTAGTCTATCTGTGAGTGAAATCACAGATATCAGATCATGTCGATTAATAACGGCAATATAGTGATCCTAGTTCAAGGCTTTTTATTGTTAAGCAGCATATGATCCTGTTAGCAATTGGATGAATGGTTAATCTTTCCGCACGAAAGGTTCATCACGGCATCAAATTGCGTCCACGGCGGCATAATTTAGTTAACAAATACAAAACAAGACAGCACATTAGAGAAGGTTCTCATGTCAAATAACATTCGTATTGAAGAAGACCTGTTAGGTACACGAGAAGTCCCCGCAGAGGCTTACTACGGTGTTCATACCCTGCGTGCGATTGAAAACTTCTATATCAGTAACAGTAAAATCAGTGATGTTCCGGAATTTGTCCGCGGCATGGTGATGGTAAAAAAAGCAGCGGCAATGGCGAACAAAGAGCTGCACACTATCCCTCGCAAAATTGCTGACATCATTATCCAGGCTTGTGATGAAGTTCTGGATAAAGGCAAGTGCATGGATCAGTTCCCAGTCGACGTGTTCCAAGGCGGCGCGGGTACGTCTCTCAACATGAATACCAACGAAGTTCTGGCCAATATCGGTCTGGAACTGATGGGTCACCAAAAAGGGGAGTATCAATACCTTAACCCTAACGACCATCTGAACAAATGTCAGTCCACCAACGATGCCTACCCAACCGGTTTCCGCATTGCGGTCTACGCCTCTATTATGAAGTTGATCGATGCTATCAATGAATTAGGCGAAGGTTTCGGTAGAAAATCGAAAGAATTCGAGAAAATTCTGAAAATGGGGCGTACCCAATTACAGGATGCAGTACCTATGACACTGGGTCAGGAATTCCGTGCTTTCCAAGTGTTATTGAACGAAGAAACAAAAAACCTGCAACGTACCGCAGAGCTGCTGCTGGAAGTTAACTTGGGTGCAACGGCTATCGGTACAGCCTTGAACACACCAGAAGGTTACCAACAACTGGCGGTACAAAAACTGGCTGAAATCAGCGGCTTGGCATGTGTTCCGGCGGAAGATTTGATTGAAGCAACCTCTGACTGCGGTGCTTACGTGATGGTACATAGTGCCCTGAAACGTCTGGCCGTTAAGATGTCAAAAATCTGTAATGACTTGCGTCTGCTGTCATCAGGTCCACGTACTGGTCTGAATGAAATTAACCTGCCAGAGTTGCAAGCAGGGTCTTCTATCATGCCAGCGAAAGTGAATCCGGTGATCCCAGAAGTTGTTAACCAGGTTTGTTTTAAGGTGATTGGTAACGACACTTGCATTACTATGGCGGCCGAAGCAGGTCAGCTCCAGTTGAACGTCATGGAGCCAGTGATTGGCCAAGCGATGTTTGAGTCTATCCACATCCTGACAAATGCTTGTTACAACCTGTTGGAAAAATGCATTAACGGTATTACTGCCAACAAAGAAGTTTGCGAGCGTTACGTCTTTAACTCTATCGGTATCGTCACTTATCTGAACCCATTCATTGGCCACCATAACGGTGACATCGTGGGTAAAATCTGTGCGGAAACTGGTAAAAATGTGCGGGAAGTGGTTCTGGAACGCGGCCTATTAACGGAAGCTGAGCTAGACGACATTTTCTCTGTTGAGAACCTGATGCACCCCGCTTATAAAGCGAAACGCTATACCGATGAAAATGAACAATAAAATAATCATCCGGTAGCCCTGTAAGGCACGCATGCTCCTCTGGACAGCGTGCCTTTTTACTTTCTGACGAATACATTCTTTTAACTTTTATTTTTCATTTGGATCAAGGAGTAAACACTATGATAGCCGTAGAATTAGTCATCGTTCTGCTGGCCATTTTTTTAGGGGCCAGGTTAGGCGGTATCGGTATCGGCTTTGCGGGTGGGATTGGTGTTTTGGTATTGGCGATCATTGGCGTCAAACCTGGCAGCATTCCCTTTGACGTTATTTCAATTATCATGGCCGTTATTGCTGCTATCTCTGCGATGCAGGTTGCTGGCGGTATGGACTATCTGGTGCAACAAACTGAAAAGTTACTGCGCAAGAACCCAAAACACATCACTATCCTCGCACCACTGGTCACCTATTTTCTGACCATTTTTGCTGGGACAGGTAACATTTCACTTTCCGCATTGCCGGTCATTGCAGAAGTGGCAAAAGAACAAGGCATCAAACCTTGCCGTCCGCTTTCTACCGCTGTGGTTTCCGCGCAAATCGCCATCACCGCATCTCCTATTTCTGCGGCAGTGGTTTACATGTCTTCTGTCATGGAAGGTCACGGCGTCAGTTACTTACATCTGCTGATGATCGTTATCCCTTCTACGCTGCTTGCCGTGTTTGTGATGTCGTTAATCGTTTCTTGGTGCTTTAACTCCAAACTGTCAGATGACCCTATCTATCTGAAACGTTTGGAAGAAGGGTTAGTCACCTTACGTGGCGATACCGTTAAAGTCATCAAACCACGGGCTAAGACCTCTGTGTTGCTGTTCTTAGCGGGCGTACTGTGTGTTGTGGCTTATGCCATCATCAACAGCCCAAGCGTCGGTCTGGTAGCAACACCACTGATGAACACCACCAATGCTATCCTGATCATCATGCTGAGTGTGGCCACTATCACCACCATCGTGTGCTCGGTTGATACGGATTCAATCCTGAACTCCAGTACCTTCAAAGCCGGTATGAGTGCTTGTATCTGTATTCTGGGTGTAGCTTGGTTGGGCGATACCTTCGTACAGCATAACTTGGAATGGATTAAAGAAACGGCAGGTAGTCTGATTCAGACTCACTCATGGTTGCTGGCCGTTATCTTCTTCTTCTGCTCAGCACTGCTTTACTCTCAAGCAGCCACTGCCAAGGCATTGATGCCAATGGCGATGGCCCTGAACGTTTCTCCACTGGCGGCCATTGCTTCTTTCGCCGCTGTTTCTGGCCTGTTCATTCTGCCGACCTACCCAACACTGGTTGCGGCAGTACAAATGGATGACACCGGCACCACTCGTATTGGTCGCTTCGTGTTTAACCATCCGTTCTTCATCCCAGGCACTATCGGGGTGGCACTGGCCGTTTGTTTCGGCTTCGTGATGGGCGGTTTGGTCCTGTAATCTGCTTGATGGGGCGCATTTCGCGCCCCGCTTTCCCTCTCATATCCCACTGTTACATAAATCATCTTCTGCCCTTCCATAGCTTCGCGTTATAGTTCAAGCACGTTGTGCAACTTACGAGGCGAACATGTCTGCTAGTGAAACGATGAATGGCAATACGACAATCTGTGATGCAATTGTGGTATTGTGCACCGCCCCTGATGAAGCCAGTGCGCAGGATTTAGCCGCGCAGGTATTGGGTGAAAAACTGGCCGCCTGCGCCACCTTATTGCCAGGTGCGACCTCGATTTATTACTGGGAAGGGAAACTCCAGCAAGAGTATGAAGTCCAACTCTTGTTCAAGAGCAATACTGTCCATCAGCACGCCCTGCTGAGTTATATCAAACAGCATCACCCCTACGAAACACCAGAATTGCTGGTGTTACCGGTACGGGACGGAGATAAAGATTACCTGTCATGGCTCAACGCTTCCTTACTCTGATTCTGCTGCTGTGCAGCGTTTTACTCACGCCGTACAGCGCACAAGCTTCGCTATTTGGTGAAAATGGATCTTTTGGCCAAAAAAGCAGCCAGAATCGGTTTATACCGGTCGATCAAGCGTTTGCCTTTGATTTTCGCCAACAAGGCGACCAACTCACGCTGAGTTGGCAGATTAATCCCGAATACTACTTGTATCGTGAGCAAATCAAAATTGTGCCGCAGAATGCGACACTCGGCGCGTTTACCCTGCCGGAAGGTAAAGCACATCATGATGAATTCTACGGTGAAGTGGCGATTTTCAAGCAGCAACTCACGCTGAAAATCCCCATTACACAGGCGGGTGATGGTGCGAGTGTCAGTGTGACCTACCAAGGTTGCGCCGAAGCCGGATTCTGCTATCCGCCAGAAACGCGAGTGGTGCCCCTCGCAGCCGTCATCAAGAATGCCACTGCGGCGCCAACCAGTGATGCCGCAACGCCAGTCAACAATGATGCAACACCAGCGCCCGCTGAACTGCCCTTCTCGCCATTATGGGCGCTGCTGATCGGTATTGGCATTGCCTTTACGCCCTGCGTATTACCGATGTATCCGCTGATTTCCGCTATCATTCTGGGTCGTGAGAAGCCTCATAGCCAACGGCGGATCTTGCTACTGGCGGTGGTGTATGTGCAAGGGATGGCATTGACTTACACCTTGCTCGGTTTAGTGGTTGCCGCGGCAGGTTTACAGTTCCAAGCCGCACTACAGCACCCTTATGTGCTGATCGGGTTATCGGCACTGTTCGTGTTGCTGGCGTTATCGATGTTTGGCCTTTATTCACTGCAATTGCCCTCTTCACTGCAAACCCGACTGGTGCAGTGGAGCAGCAGCCAGCGCGGTGGCTCGCTGGCGGGTGTATTTGCCATGGGGGCATTAGCGGGCCTGATTTGCTCACCTTGTACCACGGCACCACTCAGCGCCATCCTGCTGTATATCGCGCAAAGCGGTAATATGCTGGCCGGTGGCGGCACGCTATATCTGTATGCATTAGGGATGGGTATTCCGCTGGTGATTGTGACGCTGTTCGGCAACAAACTCATCCCGCGCAGTGGCCCATGGATGCAGTATGTCAAAGAGGCGTTCGGTTTCGTGATTTTGGCGCTACCCGTCTTCTTATTAGAAAGGGTGCTGGGCGATGTTTGGGGCTTACGCCTCTGGAGCCTACTGGCTGTCGCCTTCTTTGGCTGGGCCTTTGTTCTGAGCCTAAAAGCGCACTCTGGCTGGGCGCGTGCTTGCCAGCTATTGCTGCTGGCGGCCTTATTAGTCGCCGCCCGCCCGCTGCAAGATTGGGCATTTAACGGTAATACCACGCAAAATCAGATCAACCATTTGGCGTTTAAACCGGTCAACGATTTACCTCAGCTCCAAGCGGCATTAGCCCAAGCGCATGGTAAGCCGGTGATGCTGGATCTGTACGCCGATTGGTGCGTCGCTTGTAAAGAGTTTGAGAAATACACCTTTAGCGATGCTCAGGTGCAGCGTGAATTAGCCGATACCGTACTCATTCAAGCTGATGTGACCACCAACAGTGCCGAACATGCAGCGATGTTGAAAAAACTGAACGTGTTGGGCTTGCCGACAATCTTGTTTTTCGATGCTCAAGGAAACGAGATAACCGCCGCCAGAGTGACCGGTTTTATGAACGCCACAGAGTTTTTGCAGCATTTGCAAAACCAGCAGCAGTAATCTCGTTCAACATATTGATGGGAATACGTTTAGCCGCGACAGTGCATATGCCACTACTGTACTGTCGCTGCCTCTAACAACCGTTTTTTCAGCAGATGGTATTGCTGCTCAACATATTGTTCTGCCGCATTCTGATCGCTAATGGCTTCCACCTTAACCGCGCAGTGCTTAAATTCCGGTGTTTTTGACACCGGATCGACATGATCCACCGTCAGCTCATTACAAGCACCAATCCACCATTGATAAGTCATATACACCGCACCGCGATTGGCTCGGTCAGTCACACTGGCACGCGCAATCACTTTGCCACGTCGTGACGCGATCCACATCAGCGCCTGATCAACCACCCCTAGCTCGCTAGCATCATCAGGATGAATCTGTATGTAACCGGGTTCATCCGCCAAGATTTTCAACGTGGCACAGTTACCGGTCATTGAACGGCAACTGTAATGCCCCACTTCACGCACGGTACATAACGCCAGCGGATAATCGCTATTCGTCTGCTCATGTGGGGGCTGCCAAGGTGCGCAGCTCAATAAACCTTTGCCATCAGCCGTAGCGAACTGGCTATCAGTATAGAGATAAGGCGTACCTGCATGGTCTTCACTCGGACAAGGCCACTGTACATAGCCTAGACCGGCCATTTTTTCGTAAGTCGCACCATAAAACGGCGGGCATAACGCGCGCATTTCATCCCAGATTTGCTGGGTATTCTGGTAGGCCATCGGATAGCCCATGGCCGTGGCGATCAGGCTAATGATCTCCCAATCCGGTTTCACATCCCCTTTCGGCTCAATGGCTTTATTGAAATGCTGGAAGCCGCGATCTGCGCTGGTATACACCCCTTCATGCTCTCCCCAAGAGGTAGCAGGCAGAACGACATCCGCCAGTTCGGCGGTTTTGGTCATGAAAATGTCCTGCACGACCACCAGATCCAGAGCGGCAAATGCGGCACGCATGGCGGCTAAATCTGGCTCTGTTTGGATCGGATCTTCGCCAAAAACGTAATAGGCTTTCAGCTTGCCTTCCGCCACTTTATGGGGGACGTCAGTGATTGAATAACCGATATGAGCGGGCAGTTCTGGCACACCCCAAGCCGCAGCAAAACGGCCTCTAGCCGCTTCGTCAGTAACCTTTTCATAGCCGGGGAAGGTATTAGGCAAAACCCCCATGTCGCAGGCGCCTTGCACATTATTCTGTCCGCGCACTGGCCCGACACCCACATTGGGCCGCCCAAGGTTACCGGTGAGTAATGCTAGCGAGGACAGCCCTTTCACCACATCTACCGCCTGCCCCCATTGAGTCACGCCCATGCCCCATAAAATGGTGGCGGCAGGGGCCGCAGCATAGGTGCGCATCGCTAAACGAACCACTTGCGCAGGTAAGCCCGTGATCTGTTCTACGTCCTCGGGGCGATAATCAGCGACGCCGACTTTCAGCTCATCAAAACCTCGGGTATGGGCGCGAACATAATTTTCGTCGTATAGCTTTTCTTCAATCAGCACATATATGAATGCGTTTACTAACGCCATATTCGCGCCATTCTTCAGTGGTAACCATTGATCCGCAATGCGCGCGGTTTCAATGTGCCGTGGATCGCAAACGATCAGCTTCGCACCCTTGCTTTTGGCCTTGAGGATCCGACGAGCCACGATCGGGTGAGAGTCTGCGGCGTTATAACCAAAGACCAATATACAATCGGTATTTTCAATTTCACCGATGGAGTTACTCATCGCGCCATTGCCCAATGTTTGCTGCAACCCCGCCACAGAAGGGCCGTGGCACAGGCGTGCGCAGCAATCAATATTGTTAGTACCAATGACGGCACGGGCAAACTTTTGCATCACATAATTAGCTTCATTGCCCGGCCCACGGGAAGAACCCGTCATCATGATGGCATCAGGCCCATGGGCTTTTTTAATGGCACTGAGTTTGTCGGTAATGAAGGTAATGGCTTCTTGCCAGCTCACGCGCTGAAACGCCTCATTCCGTTGGCGGCGCAATAAAGGCGCGGTTAACCGTGGCGTCAACAAGCGGGTATCGTTGAGAAAATCCCAACCGTAATACCCTTTAAGGCACAACTCGCCCTGATTTGTGACGCCATTGGCCGGTTGCGCGCCGACAATTTCGCCGTCTTCAACCAATAAATTCAATTTACATCCGGAGCCACAATAGGGGCAGACCGTGAGGATCTTGTCCATTTTCTTATCCTTATGACCACAGAGATTAGCGAGTGATACCCGATGTCGTGCCACGCGCGGCCCGCAATTGTCGGTCCCGCTGTAGCGTTTCCAGCGCCATCGGCGTCACCAGCTTCAGCGCGTTGGTGGGGCAAACCTCAATACAGGCTGGGCCGGTTTCTCGCGTGTGGCACAAATCACATTTGTGCGCCTGCGCCCGCACGGCGGTATTTTGACTCGCCTGTTCGATAATATTCATGGCCCCAAAAGGGCAGACCAACATGCAGGTTTTGCAGCCAATACAGCGTGATGCCAACACTTGTACGCCATGTTCACCGGTGAGAATTGCCCCGTTCGGACAAGAGTTTTCACATGGTGCATCTTCACATTGATGGCAAAGAATGGGCGTACTGACGGCAAAACTTTTCATCACGCTCAAACGAGGGTGGAACTGTTCAGGCGTAATGCTACTGGCCTTATTTTCCGTGCTGTGAGCCACCACGCAGGCAATTTCACAAGTACGGCAGCCAATGCATTGGGTCATATCAGCAATCACAAATCGGTTCATCTTTTCTCCAGCCCACCGCAACAAAATAGCTGTTTGCTACAAAATAGTTTTCTGCTACAAGCAGTTACCCGCCACAACGCAGCTACCTACTACAACACATTCAGATAGTAAGAAATGCTTTCGGCGGCTTTGCGCCCTTCGGCAATGGCCGTCACAATCAGGTCTGCGCCGCGCACAATGTCACCACCCGCAAATATTTTGGGATTACTGGTTTGATACGGATAACCCGAAATGGTCGGTGCAACCACGCGCCCTTGTTTATCCAGCACCACATTGTGCTCCGCCAACCAAGACATCCGGTGTGGGCTGAAACCAAAGGCCATAATGACCGCATCCGCAGGGATAATATGTTCCGAGCCAGCGATAGGCCGTGCTTGCCGCCGCCCTTTCGCATCCGCCTGGCCCATTTCGGTTCGTACCATTTTGATGCCCGTCACCTGTCCCTGCTCATCCACTTCAATGCGTTGCGGCTGGAGATTGAACATAAACTCAGCCCCTTCCTCGCGCGCATTTTTAACCTCGCGTTTGGAGCCAGGCATGTTCTTTTCATCACGACGATAAGCACAAATGACGTTAGCCGCACCATGACGCAATGAGGTACGCACGCAATCCATCGCGGTATCCCCACCCCCGAGAACCACTACTCGTTGATTTTCCATGCTGACATAAGGGTGAGCACTGCTGGCGGTATAGCCCATCAAATGCTGAGTGTTACCAATCAGGAAAGGCAAAGCATCGTAAACCCCTAAGGCATCTTCGTTTTCCAAGCCTGAACGCATGGAACGGTAGGTTCCCACCCCGAGGAAGAGCGCATCAAAATCAGTGAGCAAACTCTCCATGGTGATATCGCGGCCAATTTCAGTGTTCAGGCAAAATTCGACGCCCATCTCACTAAAGATCTCGCGCCGGCGCGTCATGACCCCTTTTTCCAATTTGAACGCGGGAATACCAAAGGTCAGTAAGCCGCCGATTTCAGGGTAGCGATCGAACACCACTGGCGTGATGCCATTGCGCACTAAAATATCTGCGCAACCTAAGCCCGCTGGCCCTGCGCCGATAATCGCGACGCGTTTGCCGGTGGGTTTAACCTGCGTCATATCCGGCCGCCAGCCGGTTGCCAATGCGGTTTCGGTGATATGCCGCTCAATTTGACCGATGGTAACCGCACCGTCATGATCGTTTAGCGTACAAGCCTGTTCGCAAAGGCGATCTTGTGGACATACGCGCCCACATATTTCCGGCAAGCTACTGGTTTGATGAGATAATTCGGCTGCTTCATGAATGCGGCCCTGATGAGCCAATGCAATCCATTTAGGGATAGCGTTATGCAGTGGGCAAGTCCATTGGCAAATGGTTTTATCGCCACAATTGAGGCAACGCTCAGCTTGTTCATTAATCTGCCTCTCGGTAAACGGCAGATAGATTTCAGCAAAACTACTCTTACGCTCAGCCAGCGGGATCTTTTTCGGCTCCAAGCGTGGTGTTCGTGGGCGTTGCAACAAATTGACTGGCGCAGCATCACGGATATTTTTGCTTAATGGGCTGAAAGAGTGAGTCGCACCCGCAGAAGTGGCACTGCTAAATAGGCGGCCATTATGCTCATTCAGTGCCGTGCGTTGGCGTTTGAGCCGTTGTTGATTCAGCAAATAATGTTGGTCGACTAAGGTAAGTGCCTGAGTAGGGCAAGTTTTGATGCAAGCAGGGCCATCGGGCTGGTCGATACAAAGGTCGCATTTTTGTGCTTCAGTACGTTGATAAGCATCGGCAAGGCGATGACTCGCAGGTTGAACCGTCTCCGTCACCACCGTCATCATGCCGAACGGGCAAGCAATCATGCAGGTTTTACAGCCGATGCATTTTTCCTGAATCACCTGAACACTGTTATTCATTTCAACAATGGCCCCATTAGGGCAAGTGCTGGCGCAAGGGGCATCTTCGCAATGATGGCAAAAAACCGCCGTCGCACCTTGGCGATCAGTTGCGTCTTGGAAACCTTTAAAGACTTTGACTCGTGGCGTGAAATATTCAGGCTTATCAGGGAATTTGCCCTCATGATGTGCCACGACACAAGCAACTTCACAGCTCCGACAACCAATACAGCTTTCGGCGTCAGCAACAATAAATGGATTCATCTTATTTCTTCCCAGAAGTCATGCCATTGCCGGATAAATAATTATTATTTTCAACAACTCGTTACAACTCTATCAATTCATTAACCTTACAAACATAGTGGCTATGATTTGGTATTATTACAATTAATTTTTGATGCAAAAGAATCGTGCTGTTGTCGCTATTTTTGACGAATTAAATTGGCAGATGCACAAAGTAAAAAAGTATTAAAGTCGGGTAAACAAGCATCAAAATAGGGCATTAGGTCGAATAATCATTTTTATTAAGCGTATTCATTTGTTAAGCACAGATTGGTGACTTAATTAATCTCAATATTTATTCGGGGAAATAGTGATCTAGATCACTCTAATACCAGATAGTGAACTCAGCCTATAGAAACCCTGATGAATTGTGATGTTAGCCCCATTGAGCTGTACAGCCACACAACAATTAAATCATTTACCCACATATCTTTGGGCCGATGCACAATGCGATTTAATATCGGCCTCCTTATAATGTTGACAGCGCTAACAAAGACACTTTGATAATTAAACTTTGTATTTATATAACACCAAATAAAAAATAGGTTATTGCATCTTGTTCATCGTGAATTTAAATGCGGCAACCTGAAAAATGATTGATAGAGGGTATAAAAATGAGTCTGGAAGCCGCTGTACCTGAAAAACGGACCCACGTCCGATATATAATATTATTCATTATCTTTATTGTGACGGCAATTAACTATGCTGACCGAGCCACATTATCTATTGCCGGTACCGAAGTTGCCAAAGAGCTGCAATTAGATGCGGTTGCCATGGGGTATATTTTCTCGGCTTTTGGCTGGGCTTACCTGCTGATGCAAATACCGGGCGGCTGGCTGCTTGACCGCTACGGCTCCAAACGTGTCTACACCTACAGTTTGTTCTTCTGGTCGCTCTTTACCTTTACGCAAGGTTTTGTCGACATGTTCCCGATAGCCTATGCCGCTATCTCCATGTTTATCATGCGCTTTATGTTAGGTTTCTCCGAAGCGCCGTCCTTCCCTGCTAACGCCAGAATTGTCGCCGCTTGGTTCCCCACCAAAGAAAGAGGGACCGCCTCAGCCATCTTTAACTCGGCACAATATTTCTCACTGGCTATCTTCTCCCCACTGTTAGGTTATTTAACCTTTGCTTGGGGCTGGCAGCACGTATTTACCGTCATGGGCGGGTTAGGATTTGTATTAACTATCGTCTGGGTTAAATTTATTCATAACCCAACAGATCACCCTGGTATGTCTGCATCTGAGCTTGAGTACATAAAACAAGGCGGTGCGGTTGTTGATATGGATCACAAGAAATCAGACGGCCATAAAAGCGGTCCTAAATTACATTATATTAAGCAGTTGTTATCCAGTCGCATGATGCTGGGCGTATTTTTTGGCCAATACTTTATTAACACCATCACTTGGTTCTTCTTAACGTGGTTCCCTATTTATCTGGTCCAAGATAAAGGGATGTCAATTCTAAAAGTCGGGATGGTAGCCTCAATTCCAGCATTATGTGGTTTTGCTGGCGGGGTATTAGGCGGCGTATTCTCAGATTCATTAATTAAGCGCGGCCATTCGCTAACCTTTGCCCGTAAACTCCCTATCGTCGTCGGGATGTTATTGGCATCGAGTATTATTATGTGTAACTACGTTGATAGTGATTTCGTGGTTGTCGCATTGATGGCATTAGCCTTCTTCGGCAAAGGCTTCGGTGCGCTGGGCTGGCCAGTGATTGCCGATACTGCACCAAAAGAAATTGTCGGTCTGTGTGGTGGCTTGTTTAACGTATTTGGTAACGTCGCTTCAATCGTCACCCCGTTGGTTATCGGTTATTTGGTGAAAGAATTACATTCCTTTAATGCCGCATTAATCTTTGTGGGTTGCTCTGCCATTATGGCGATGTTCTGCTACTTATTTGTTGTCGGTGATATCAAACGACTGGAATTGAAAACATCTTAATGGAATAAAAATCAGGTGCCTCTTCGGAGGCACTTGTTATTGAGCATTCAGCGACAGGATATCTCATGAAAATAGTCATCGCACCGGACTCCTATAAAGAAAGTTTATCTGCGATAGAAGTGGCCCAGGCAATTGAACAGGGTTTCCGCGAAGTCTTCCCCTATGCTGAATATATCAAAATCCCTGTCGCCGATGGCGGTGAAGGTACTGTGGAAGCGATGATCAGTGCCACAGGCGGCCAAAGAGTCATAACGGAAGTCACGGGCCCATTGGGAGAGAGTGTTCAGGCATTCTGGGGATTATCGGGCGATGGAAAATCTGCGTTCATCGAAATGGCCGCCGCCAGTGGATTAGAGCTGGTGCCATTGGCGCAACGCAACCCACTAAAAACCACCTCCTATGGCACCGGCGAGTTAATCCGCTCAGCGCTGGAAAAAGGCGTACGCCATATGATTATCGGCATCGGTGGCAGTGCCACCAATGATGGCGGTGCCGGCATGATGCAGGCGCTGGGGGCAAAATTACGTCAGTCATCTGGCGAGGAAATTGGTTTTGGCGGCGGTTGTTTACATGAGATTGCCACCATTGATATTCGTCATCTGGACCCACGCCTGAAAGAATGCCGCATTGAAGTGGCGTGCGATGTCACCAATCCCTTAACCGGTCCACAAGGTGCTTCGGCCATTTTTGGACCGCAAAAAGGGGCAACGGCGTCGATGGTCACCACCTTGGATAACAACTTGGCCCATTACGCGCAGGTGATTAAGCAGCAGATGGGGATTGAGGTCGATAACATACCCGGTGCGGGTGCCGCAGGGGGAATGGGGGCTGCATTACTGGCCTTTTGTGGGGCCGAACTGGGTAAAGGGATAGAAATTGTCACCGAGGCTCTCGGCCTTGAAACCTATATCAAAGACTGCCATTTCGTCCTAACGGGCGAGGGCCGAATAGACAGCCAAAGTATTCATGGCAAAGTGCCGGTGGGCGTTGCGCGACTGGCTAAAAAGTATAATAAGCCGGTGATCGGTATTGCGGGCAGCCTGACCCCCGATGCCAATCTTGTTCATCAGCACGGTGTTGATGCTATTTTCAGTATTATTGACCGCATTTGTACCCTTGAAGATGCGCTGACACAAGCCGCTGATAATATTAGGTCTGCCTCTCGGAATATTGCTTCTGTGATTAATATGGGCATTTATTCATTAGAGATTAACGCCTCAACATAATAAAAAAAGCAGTGTTTTACTTTTAACATAGCCCTTTGTCGAAGGGCTTTTTTTATGACGATTTATGGCGATTAAACACGTTTAAGGATAAATACTCTTTTCGTGATAATGCTCACCTACTTTTGGGCTGGCGAACAAAAATAGGGACTAAAGCCGTTAGTATCTCGGTCATCCGCACAATGCCTTAGGCTTTATACCGGCGTATACTGATTTACAAGTTGATGACCGTTATGTTTTAGATAAATAACGACTGCAATTAAAAAAATAACAGTTATGTTATCGATATAAATATTATAAGGATAATATTATGAGCATTTGTAATAGTCCTGTAAGCAACCCGCTTTATATTAAAGTACAGGACGCGGATAATGTTGCCATTGTCGTTAATAACAATGGGCTTTGTGCTGGCACCCGGTTTAAATGTGGTCTTGAACTGATTGAGCATGTCCCACAGGGCCATAAAGTCGCCTTGGTGGATATCCCTAAAGGCGGAGAAATTATTCGCTATGCCGAAGTCATCGGTTTAGCGGTGCGCGATATTGCTCGCGGCGGCTGGATAGACGAATCACTGGTCGAGTTACCTGCTGCACCTGCACTGGACACCCTACCTCTGGCAACCGCCGTACCCGCGCCATTGCCGCCACTGGAGGGTTACACCTTTGAGGGCTATCGCAATGCAGACGGCAGTGTCGGCACCAAGAATCTGCTCGCCATCACCACCAGCGTCCATTGTGTAGCGGGCGTGGTGGATTATGTGGTCAATATCATTGAACGCACACTATTGCCGAAATACCCCAATGTTGATGGCGTGGTCGCGCTAAATCACCTCTACGGTTGTGGTGTCGCCATCAATGCGCCGGCAGCAGTGGTGCCCATCCGCACCATTCACAATCTAGCGCTGAATCCGAATTTTGGTGGCGAAGTCATGGTGGTCGGTTTGGGATGTGAAAAACTGCAACCCGAGCGCCTACTGGAAGGGACACCTGATGTGCAGGTCATCTCACTGGATGAAAGCAACATCGTGCGTTTACAGGATGAAAAACACGTTGGTTTTCGTTCCATGGTTGAAGATATTCTGCAAGTGGCTGAAAAGCACCTGCAACGCCTGAATATGCGCCAACGGGAAACCTGCCCTGCCTCTGAGTTAGTAGTGGGTATGCAGTGTGGCGGCAGCGATGCCTTCTCAGGTGTGACAGCGAACCCTGCGGTCGGTTATGCCTCTGACTTACTGGTACGTTGCGGTGCAACCGTCATGTTCTCCGAAGTGACCGAAGTCCGTGATGCCATCCATTTGTTAACGCCACGGGCCATTAACGAGGATGTCGGCAGAAGATTGCTTGAAGAGATGAAATGGTACGACGATTACCTCGAAACCGGCAAAACTGACCGTAGCGCTAACCCTTCCCCCGGTAACAAGAAAGGTGGGCTGGCTAACGTGGTTGAAAAAGCACTGGGATCGATTGCGAAATCGGGTCGTAGCGCCATTTCTGAAGTGCTCTCGCCCGGCCAGCGCCCGACGAAACGCGGCCTGATTTTTGCCGCCACACCTGCGAGTGATTTCGTCTGCGGCACGCAACAACTGGCTTCAGGTATTACCGTACAGGTCTTTACCACTGGCCGTGGCACTCCCTATGGGCTGGCCGCTGTTCCAGTGATCAAAATGGCCACTCGCACTGATTTGGCGAACCGTTGGCATGATTTGATGGATATTGATGCCGGCACCATTGCTACCGGTGATGCGACAATCGAAGAAGTCGGCCAGCAATTATTTGAATTCATTCTAGATATTGCCAGTGACCGTAAACGCACTTGGTCAGATCAATGGGGGCTACGTAACGCCTTGGCGGTGTTTAACCCTGCGCCAGTGACCTAGGACCTTCTCTATCGCGCTCAGGCCGGGTCATTCACCCGGCCATTTTTTTATCCCCCCTATTCGTTCACCTTTTCTGCCCACCTTTCTCGCTTAACGAATTATTCCTGCTCACCCAATTGCAAGGCCACATACAGCAAGAGACGGTCGTCAAAGTTGGCCAAATCCAGCCCCGTCAGTTCGGAAATACGATTTAGGCGATATTCCAAGGTGTTACGGTGAATAAACAGTGCTTTGGCAGTGGCCGTCGGTTGCACGTTATTACGGAACCAACAAGCCAGCGTCCTGCGTAGCAGGCCATTGCTGTCCATCGCCCGTAACTTGGCTAATGGCAGTGCTAACTCATTGGCTTGCCAGCCGCCACGCAAACTGTCCAGCAGCACGGGCAGCACCAAATCCTGATAATAGTAGCTGCGTTGCTCTGGCATCCGCTGCTTCCCCACCGCCATCGTGGTGCGGGCAGTACGATAGGAACGAGCAATGCTGCCAGGGCCGGTGAAGAAATTCCCCAATGAAAGCCGTACCCGAAGGCGGCCCCGCTCGGTCATACGGGAAAGCAGTGACTCCATCCGCCGCCGATGGTCGATAGCATCCCAACGACCATGGCTGTTTAGTGCCGGTTTGAGCACCACCATTTCTGTCAGAGAAACAATCGCAATCAGGTTGTTGCGCTCCGGTGTCGTCAGCAAGGTTTGGAGTTCCTGCAATTCAGACATCGCGCTATCGACACTCAGTTGACCGCTGTCGACATCCACTACCGCGACGACACGCGGCTCGTTGATATCAACCCCCAGGCGTTGCGCCCATTCAATGAGCGCAGGAGAGATCTCTTCCGTACGAATTAAGTTCAGCACCAGCTCTTCACGCAAGCGGCTATCTTGCGCCAGCAAATGCACTAATCGCGCTTGCTCCATCATCATTTCAGCGGCCATGCACACCAGCTCGCCGTATTGGCGCAATTGGCCCGGATTACCGGTTAAGCCAATCACCCCGACGATCTCCCCCTCAAGGCGCAAAGGTAAGTTGATCCCCGGCCGCACACCGTGTAGTTGGCGAGCGACAGCTTCGTCTATATCAACGATCCGGCCATGAGAGAGCGACAATAGCGCCCCCTCATGCAATTCGCCGAGGCGTTCTTCATCGCCACTACCAATAATCCGCCCTTTTCCATCCATCACATTGATATTGGTATCAATGATTTTCATGGTTCGGGTGACGATATCTTGGGCTAAGCGTGGGTCAAGATTATATACACTCATGAATGGGCCTCAATCTGGGCTGATGCACCAGCATAGGTGGTCAGACAGGGGATTACATTGGACAGATGCCCAACTTACATCACAAAAAGAGAGAGTTGCGGTGAGGGTCACAAAAATGACGAATACGAGGACGTGTTGCGAGAAAATATTGGGCGTCAGTCAGGGCCAATCTGAGTTAGCCCTGATTGAGGAATCGTTATGCTTTGCCTGCCGCCATGCCAATCGCTAGCGTGGCCGCGATGTTACGGGCTGTTTTAAACACATTATCCGCAGCGTTATCTAAGGCCTGCTCTAAGGTGCAAATGGTGTAAATCACGCTAAATACGGCATCCAAACCATGCTCATAAACCACATCGACATCATCTGTCAGGCTACCCGCAATGCCAATCACCGGTTTGTTATAACGTTTGGCGACTCTCGCGACGCCAATCGGCACTTTGCCATGAATGGTTTGGCTGTCGATACGCCCTTCGCCGGTAATCACAAAAGTGGCATCACGAACCAAGGCGTCTAGACCGAGCGCATCCGTCACAATATCGATGCCAGGGCTCAACGTCGCCCCACAGAACGCCAGTAGCGCCGCGCCCAATCCACCAGCAGCCCCTGCTCCTTCGACCTGATCAACGTCAATATCCAAATAACGGTTGATGACACTGGCGTAGTGCAACAGCCCTTCATCCAGTTGTGTGATCATGTCAGGCGTCGCGCCTTTTTGCGGGCCGAAAATAGCCGAAGCCCCTTCACTGCCCGTCAGCGGATTGGTGACGTCACAGGCCACATCAATTTGGCACTGCTCAATCCGTGGGTCGAGCGCGGTGATATCAATGGTCGCCAGTTCAGTCAGCTTAGCGCCACCGAACCCAATTTGTTGGCCTTGCTTATCCAGCAGTTTGACCCCCAGCGCCTGTACCATACCGGCCCCACCATCATTGGTGGCACTGCCACCGATCCCAATGATGATGTGTTTCACGCCTTTATTCAGCGCATGTAAAATCAGTTCGCCGGTGCCGTAGGAGGTGGTTTTCAATGGGTTGCGCTGTGCCAATGGCACCAGTTCTAGCCCGCTGGCGGCGGCCATCTCAATAAAAGCGCACTTCTCATCACCGGATATCCCGTAAAAGGCATCCACGTTATCACCTAACGGGCCGGTCACATCCACCTTGATAATTTTACCGGCAGTCGCTGCAACCATGGCTTCTACCGTGCCTTCGCCACCATCAGCAACGGGCAACTTGATATATTGCGCATCAGGAAACTGAGTACGAAAACCCGCTTCAATCTGCACCGCAACGTCTAGCGCGGATAAACTTTCTTTATAAGAGTCCGGGGCGATGACAATTTTCATAAATGATTCAATCTCATGAGCTATCCGACGTCACGCAAGCGCCGACTTGATCCACCGCCGCTCGGAATGCTTATCCGTATCGCTATGCGACCCAATGACCGGCACTCGCAAGTGCCGGCACCACGGATTAACGTGTCACTTCAACTTTGGCCAATTTCTCGTAATAGCAGGCCAATGCGCTGTGGTCGGCAGTCCCCAATCCATCGGCTTTCAATGCTTGCATCATTTCCATGACGGCAGCCGTCAATGGCAATTGTGCGCCGACACCGTGGGAGGTGTCCAAAGCGTTAGCCAAGTCTTTGATGTGTAAATCAATGCGGAAGCCCGGTTTGAAGTTGCGATCCATCACCATCGGCGCTTTAGCTTCTAATACAGTACTGCCCGCCAATCCGCCGCGAATGGCTTGGAAAACTAAATCAGGGTTCACGCCCGCTTTGGTCGCCAGCACCAGCGCTTCAGACATCGCGGCAATATTCAGCGCAACAACGACCTGATTAGCCAGTTTGGTCACATTACCCGCACCGATATCACCCGTGTGGACAACCGAGCCGCCCATCGCTTTCATGATGTCGTAGCACTTGTCGAATACGGCTTTATCCCCGCCTACCATCACTGACAACGTGCCATCAATGGCTTTCGGTTCGCCACCACTGACGGGTGCATCTAGCATGTCGACCTGTTTTAATGCCAACGCTTCGCTGATTTCACGGCTGACCAGCGGTGCAATCGAACTCATATCAATCACGACCGTGCCCGCTTTAGCGCCTTCAATCACGCCATTCTCACCTAATACCACCTCTTTGACGTGAGGGGAGTTCGGGAGCATGGTGATAATAATATCGCATTCTGCTGCCAACGCTTTTGGCGTTGCCGCCGCGGTGGCACCGGCACTGAGCAATTCATCCAGTGCCGCCGTGTTCCGATCAAGGACGATTAATGAGTAGCCTGCTTTCAGCAGATTTTTACTCATTGGCTTTCCCATTATCCCTAAACCAATAAAGCCGATTTTCATTTGTAACTCCTCAATTAACTCGCCCAACCGTCAACACGGTAGCGCTAAATGTTTGAAATTGAATGATGATTATTTCTTAAATTTGTCGCACAACGCCTGCGTTGCACTGCGAAACACACCCAAATCACTGCCGACGGCAACGAAGGTAGCTCCCCATTCCAGATAGCGGCGGGCATCAGCGTCAACCGGTGCCAGAATGCCGCTTGGCTTACCATGGGCTTTCGCACGCTCAAAAATGTGGCGAATGACTTTTTGTACTTCTGGGTGATTCGGTTGCCCCAAATAACCCAGCGCTGCCGAGAGATCTCCAGGCCCGACAAAAATGCCATCCACGCCATCCACCGCAGCAATCGCATCAATGTTATCGACCCCTTGCTGGCTTTCGATTTGGACTAACACGGTAATGTTGTCGTTAATGGTGGCGAAGTAATCCGGCACGGTGCCGTAATTGTTGCCACGATGAGAGACCGAGACGCCGCGTATACCGGCTGGCGGATAGCGGGTTGAGGCAACGGCACGGATCGCTTCTTCTTCGCTTTCTACAAAAGGAATCAAGAAGTTGTAGAAGCCGATATCCAATAAACGTTTGATAATAATGGGTTCATTACACGGCGCTCGCACCACTGGCGCGCTGTTGCTGCCTTTCAGCGCCATTAACTGTGGAATGAATGTTGTGACATCGTTCGGGGCATGTTCACCGTCCAATACCAACCAATCAAAACCCGCCAGACCCAAGACTTCTGCTGAAATATGATTTGCCAACGCGCTCCAGCAGCCGATCAGGGTTTGCCCTTGCAGTAGGTTGCGGCGGAACTGATTTGGATAATTTTGGAGACTCATTTTCGATCCTTATGATAGAACGCCCGGTCTGAACGAAGGCTCGATGCAGGACGTTATGCAATTCAGGTTGCCAGCGCATACGGCAAGCATTCTGTCGCTTAATCTTGCGCCTGTTTCTGTACGATTGGATATCGCTTGACTTCACGATAGCCATTATAGAAACCGCGTTCCAATAAGCCATCAGGCAAAAGAACAGGAATAATGATTTATTAACGAATGGTTATAGGCAGATGCACAATATAATGCGTACTGCTTCACAGACTAGGGTAAGGTGCAAATACGGAGGCTCACAATAAGCAAGCTAAAGAGTTCGCCCAATCACGCCACAGTAATGATAAGGTAAAGCATCGACTGGGGAAGTACGCCACCTGATAGATAGGCTAATCTGTGTTGAACGCTCTACCTTGTTGAGCGGTTTGTATTATCAGTGGCGGTCAACCACACTTGCCAGAGATGAAGCTGGAGGAGAGCAACGTGCAACGTGAACAAGTATTAAGCAGTGCGCTCAATCTGTTAGAGCAACAAGGGCTGGCAAATACCACGCTAGAGATGCTAGCAAAAGAGGTTTCAGTCACCGTCAGTGACTTGACTCGTTTTTGGCCAGATCGCGAGGCCTTATTGTATGACTGCCTGCGCTATCATGGTCAGCAGATTGATACTTGGCGGCGGCAATTGCAGTTAGATGAGACGTTATCACCCAAACAAAAGCTTTTGGCTCGTTACCAAACGCTCAGTGAGCAAGTTCAAAATCAGCGTTTCCCCGGTTGTTTGTTTATCGCCGCGTGCAGTTTTTACCCTGATGATGAGCACCCCATTCATCAATTAGCGGAACAGCAAAAGCAAGCATCATTGCACTATACGCAAGCGCTGTTGCGTGAGATGGATGCTGATGATGCCAGTATGGTGGCACAGCAGATGGAGCTGATTCTGGAAGGTTGCTTGAGTAAGCTGCTGGTTAAGCGCCAATTGCAGGATGTTGAAGTGGCTAAACGGCTAGCAGAAGATGTTTTGGATGTTGCGCAGTGCCGGAAAAATGGTGCACTCAGTTAGTCCTGATAAGCTGATTTCGAGAGTGAAGTCGGTAAATTGCGCCCTATCTTGTCTGAAAAGAGAGCGATCAGCACAGTTTTAGTGGTTTTAGGCGATAAATTCGTTGACGATCAGCGGCCAATACGGTTTAATGCGCCCCGTTGCCCGGATAGCTCAGTCGGTAGAGCAGGGGATTGAAAATCCCCGTGTCCTTGGTTCGATTCCGAGTCCGGGCACCACTTTTAAAGAAACCAGCTTAATAGCTGGTTTTTTGCTTTCTGGGGTTCCGGTAGATTTCTGGTCGCACTGGCCGCAGATGTTACCCCCCTGCTTCTGCGATCCAGCATGAACTTTTCTCTTAAGTAGCTACCAACCCCTCTGGTCGCTGTAGCCCTATCTGTCAGAATTCAAATTCCCAATAGACACCATTTCCACACAGTACCTGGCTAACGGGTTCATTACTGCAAGGCTACATCCGGTCTTTGTCCGGTCCAGAGAAGGATCATTTTCTCTTCTAATATGCAAACAGCCTCATCTGGAATCATTACCGTACCCCTCTCTCCCGGAGCAACGTATTTATTTCCTTCAGTGTATTCAACTGCCTCACTTCAAATTCAGTAGGTTTATCAGCATTTGCTAGATTCATCAGCCCAACTACAACACCTGCTCCACCAATCAGTGAGTTTATTAACTCCATTTTGCCCGTGATGAAATACCAACCAGCAGCAATGAGTAACAGCACAGCGCAAAAAGCAAAAACCCACAAAACTCCAGTAAATCGTTGATTTCTTTCTTTTTTAACCAGATTCCATCGATGTACTTCCTCTTGGAGCAATTCTTCATTATCACAGTGGATCAATAGTTTGAACTGATTATTATTTGAGTTATCAATGATGTTCACATCACCAACTATGTCGCCAGAATTAAAATCTCTCATTATCTACCCTTTAAATTTTCAAGAAAATTGCACCATGGCCCAGACAAGCAATGTGCAGCTGTCCTCATCGAATTAATCGGGAATAAAGAACACACTACCCTTATCGTCACTCTCTAGTAGTGATCAACAGGTGCGGAATTTCTTGCCGTGTCTGTCTTCGATTTCCAGTAGCACCTGCCCTTGTTTAGTCTGAAGATAAGACCGCTGCTATGAGGCAATAGCTCGATTTCCGGTGTCGTCTTCAGGCCATGAGCCTTTTTCTCAACACCGCCCAGTTTTTCCAGCCACGGATTGCCCAGAATAGTATACCAACAAGCTCCTTTTACACCTTCAGTTGAGTTAGTTCCATCAAGGAATCCCAACGAATCCACCATCACGCCCGGAGAACGTCGGGCTAGAGTGAGACTGGTTCCATCAGCTCAATCTTGAGTATAATTAGTAACCTGAAATGTTCTTTCTGTCAGCCACTAAATGCAAAGACACTGGTGGCATTTTGCACAAAATCGGAAATTTCTCGCAAACATTAGCGATAGCTATTTTTCACACTTGACTAATTTTTCCAGTAAAGTATGGCCTCTTGCTCTATGTGACTTCACCACAAGAGTTTCTATCAATCAAAACAGTGAAATTGAAATGAGTTGTAAGATGACTAAGAACGTCAATACACTATTACTTGAAACTGAGCCGTTCGAACCAGAAGGTGGCGGGATAAGTGGCTTTGGCATTGAATATCTTATTTTAAACTACAATGAGCTAGCGGAATTACCTTTCGAAGATATTTCATCTTGCCTGAAAGAATTCATAATGAATGAATTTATCATAAAAAGTGCAGATGGAAATAGCTACAGCGTTACGAGAAAAGGGAAAATAGCTCGAATAATTCATCTGGCAGAAAAGAAAAAGCTTCAACCAGCCCTTAAAGAACAATACAACCACAATCCAGAGGATCTAATCCTTGCTTTACTCGCAAGTATTAAAATTGATGAATGGAGCCAGTCAAGCTTTACTGCCACAGGAATAGGTATCTACCTACATCAGCATACAACCGAAAGCATTAACGACGCCATAACCATATTGTCAAGTAAAAACCTCATGGCAACTGAAGCACCTTTTCGTAATGACCGTTTCAGAATTACTGCGTTAGGTTTACAACATTACCTTTCCACTGTAAGACAAATATTAGGCTTAGATTCCAATACAGGGATACTCACCCCTGTAGCTGAAAAATATACCAATGATAAGATCATGAATCTGCCTAACTTAAACGACCACATAAAAGAAAACCTTAATAGTCGATGGTCAGAAACAGAGAAATGCGCCCTTTCTGAGGCCTGGCTTGCAAGTGTGATAATGCTCGGCAGTCTATTAGAAGGTGTGCTACTCGCAGTGTTAGAAGCCTCCGGAAAGAAAGCTCTGAATGCAACATCAGCCCCTAAAAACAGAAATAGTGGTAATGTTAAATCTATTGATACATGGACACTACAAGACTACATAAAAGTTGCCATCGAGCTAAAGCTAATCCCTTCCAGCATAGAAAAGCACATCCATGAACTACGTGATACTCGCAACCTTGTTCATCCAAACAAACAGCTACGCGATAACATCATAGCCGATGAATCATTGTATCGAATATCCAGAGAAGTGACAGAAACTGTGATAGACGCATTGCAGCGACAATAAGCACAATTTTGGATCTGACCAAACACCACAGAAATTGACGCCAGCTGTTCACACTTAGCTGGCCCAGCTGGCCTTCAGTCAGCCCATACCAGAAGCATGCATTGCACATTCCAGAGCATATTACTCCGCGAGAAACCAGGGAGGTTTTCATAGTCGCCACTCTCAGTTTCTCACTCCCATAATGAAACTGGAGTAATGTTCTTAGAAAATAAAGTGATGTAAATTACCCAATACTAATACAGATATTCACCCCGTCATCTCCCCGCATACCCCCCGTCTTTTACCCGCCCAAAATCACCTAGCTTTCCTTATGCACCAACACTTTCACTGCCCCTCCCCCGTTTTCCCGTTCGATTTTCAATGGGTGGTACTGAGAATTTACCGCCGAACACAGCACTTATCTTTACCCTATCATCTGGTTGCTTTCAAAAAGTGAAAGTAAATCCGTCCTAAATAAACACCATAAGCTAATTGTTAATAACAGACTATACTGAGAGAGCATCCTTTTCATATTGCACCATGACTAAACTTGATAGTTTATTAACTGTGATTAGTATTATTGAAGCAGGTAAATGTGGAAATTCATCATTGATTAAATCATCTTAAAGAAATTTAATTGATCATAAAAAATCACAGCTCATAACTAAATCATACTCGCATCGCTCAAACATTAATGCCCATTGACAAAATGAAACCACATACAGATTCATTTATATATTATTCATATGGGTTGTTTATTATCTAATAAGTTTACCCTCTTCACTGAAGAATCAATAGTAAACAGTCCACCATTGCATTTTATTCAGTGCCCGCCCCAGTGCATTATAACGGGGAAACGGGAAATACTTTGCCAGGCCGTTATGACACAACGCTTTTTCACCTCCCGTTTTCAGAAATTCCACCGGGTAAGTTGCGGGAAGACCAGAGACAGACCGGAGAATTCTGGCGCTAACATTCACTCCATCAATAACCGTCATTGCCAAATCATAGTAATGATGCCTTTTTTGCCCAACGCACATAACACACTGAGGCACGGGACTCTTCCGGCGGGGCGTTCAGTCATCGCTGTTATAGGTAAACGCAATCTTCTGGGATGCCTGAATCGCCCCGGAAATAGCATTCAGGGTGGACATGAAAGCACCGCAATTCTCATAGGGGCGTTGCTTGATCAGGAAGGGATTGTTTTCTGTACCCCCCAGCAGTACGTTCAGTAGCCGATCTTCCCAGCGTGGGAACAGCCCTTCGATACCGAGAATGCGGGTAAAACGGCACAAATCCGTGTTGCTGCGTTGTCCCAGAATCCCTTTAGGCAGGCGGTACTGCTTTCCCTGTCGATGCAGATTCAGATAAGCAAGGCGCTCAGTCAGATCACGCCGTATTGTTTTTTCGCAGACGTTAAATTCGTCAGCAAGCCCTCTCACGGTAAGTGACTCACCATTGTTGAGGCGTGTCAGTATCAGTCCAAGTCGGTATTCAAGTTTATCGTGTCGGTCCATTCCGGCATCCGGGTTGCTGAAGCAGGAATGGATTATCAACAGAGGAGCGGACAGGATGAGTCCGTGTATAACAAATGCGCATAGAAACAAAATACATTGCAAAACAATTGCTTATCATGAAATTTAAAATTGGACTCAACCTGTACTTATTAACGCACTATATAAAGCAGGGAGATGTATGCCTGCGGGACGATTAAAATGGTAGTTGCAAAAGGGCTGTAAGGATTGCAGTGATAACCCCCACATAGGGAATGAAGACTAAGTTCAAAATATGGCATATTAGGAGGGTAAAAAGACGGGAAAAATAATATGAAAAATAATATGAAAAATAAATCTAATATCAGAATTCGCGAACTAACGGAAAAAAAGCAACGTGTGATGACTGAGACTATGAAGGCCGTTGCTATGCCCAACATCAGCGAATCATTGCGTTCTAGTCTGACATCGCATAGTGCAATAACCGAGGCTATGAAGGCTGTTGCTATGCCCAACATCAGCGAATCATTGCGTTCTAGTCTGACATCGCATAGTGCAATGACCGAGGCTATGAAAGCTGTTGCTATGCCCAACATCAGCGAATCATTGCGTTCTAGTCTGACATCGTATAGTGCGATAACCGAAGCCATGAAGGCTGTCGCTATGCCCAGTATCAGCGAATCTCTGAGTTCTGCTCTAACATCACATAGTGCGATAACCGAAGCTATGAAGGCTATTGCTATTCCGAGTATAAGTGAATCACTACGCGCTAATATGGCACAACACAGTGCGATAACTGAGGCCATGAAAGCGGTTGCTATGCCCAGTATCAACGAATCCCTTCGTTATGCACTTGAGTTACAACGAAATACGATTGCAGATGCAATGAGTGCTGTTGCTATACCAAGCATCAGTACCATGCTAAGTTCAGCATTAGAATCACAGAATGTGAATATAACTGATGTGTTAAAAATAAGGAAAAGTACATCATTTTTAGATGGTAACTTATTCAGCACTATCGTCGATTCTGGTCTTGGAAAAATGGCTAAAGCCATTGCTGACACATCAAATTCGTCAAACAACCATAGTTTGTTAAGTTGGAAACTTAACTCTACCATGGAAGAAATGGCTAGAAAAGTAGTAACTTTCTCAAGCTATAACCCACCAAACAAGACGCTTATAGATAATTCTTTCCTAACAGCCGCATTAGCTTGGAGTAATTCACCTGTTGGCAAGGAAATGGCGAGCATTATTAATATTCAGAATGTGGATGATTCTGTAATTGGTGATGCGTTAGAATTAAGCGAAGTTGTTACCTCCCATTCTTCGAGAATAAGTAATAAAAAAACTATCTTTGAACAATTCCATGCGCTCCCTCCATTTATTCAACAAATAATCACATGGATTCTTTGTGAAGTTTTATTAAGTATCGTAGCTGATGCTGGCAAGGAATATATCTTAATTGCAATTAATAAAACAGAAAGCTATGTGTCCTCTCTTTTAAATGAGCATCCTATCACCCAAAAAGAGATAATATCATCCAACCCAGATATTAACTGGAAAGAACTAAATAAGTTTCGACTAATCACCGCTGACAACGTAAATATAAGGACTAAACCATCGATGAGCGCCGATGTGATTGAGACTTTAAATAAAAATACAGCAATTGCAGTAATTGACTCTACGAATAGACAATGGTTGTATATTCAAGTCATATTTCATGGTGAAAAAATGTTCGGATGGGTGAATAGAAGTTATACCAAGAGGTTAGGTCTATAGCTCTGAAAGGAGTGCAGTAAGTAATGTTGACACTGTCAATAATGTAAATCATTACCTATACCACAACCCATCACGTTGATGCGCGACCAGATTGCCATACTGTACCAACAAATTTATCGAGATGGAAATAAGGAATCGTGTCATTTTCGAGCGTTTGGCCACAGTTCTACCATTGTGATAACCCTAAGATAGGTATCGTATTTTAAGGAGTTTTATCTTTAATTGACTACGTAAGGAAAGGGTTATGCACAACCAGCATGATGTGTTCATAGACGCTATACATACCAAAAAGAAACTAAGAATACGATTCTACTCTGAAGACGATGGGCGTTACATTGAAAGAGTATGTGCACCAATGGATCACGCTGCTGGAACTAGAATCAAAGATGGGATCCCACGATATTGGGTTTGGGATTTTGAGAGCGATAAAACTAATCATACCCTCCCTTTAAGGGAAGAACGTATCGAGTACATGATTGATACAGGCGATCATTTTGAACCTAGCTCCTTTGTTTCATGGCGTCCAGCATGGGTAATTGATAGGGATTGGGGCCAGTACAGCTGAGTTCTATTGGCTACATCAAGTTTATCTTGCAGCCGCTATTTAGCGGCTTTATACCCTAACTCTGTCGATGAACGTTTGAAAGGGATCTTTAGATGGGTGTTGAATTCCGCTTCATATATAAGAATTCCTTTCTTATATCAATAACCTATTCACTCCTTCCTTAAGCACAGAGTAAACTAGCTAACGATCTGTTTCACTTGCAAATCGGCAGCCAATAGCCAGCGCTAAGGGAGTGTTCATGTTCAGTCAGGTTGACATCGATAGTTTCGGTAGTTTTGCGGGCCTCAGTTGGAGAAAGAGCCTTAAGGATGCAGGTAACAACGTACAGAATTTCAAGAGGCTCAACATCCTCTACGGACGGAACTACTCTGGTAAAACTACACTCTCGCGGATTTTCCGCGCTTTGGAAACGGGGCGCATTCCACATAACTACGTGGATCCAAATTTCACTATTCGTGGTGACAAAGGTGATGTGACACAGGTAGGCCTTGCCGGTCATGGCTATGATGTTCGGGTCTACAATCGGGACTTTGTGAGCGATAACTTAAGCTTTTTGGTCAATCAAACCGACGGAGAGATCAAGACGTTTGCTATCGTTGGTGAAAAGAATAAAGAGATCGAAGATGCCATTATCGCAATCCAAACTAAGCTAGGCAGTGTTGAGTCGAAGGCAGGCCTCCGACATGAACTTGAAGCTAAAAAGAAAGAACGAGATCGAACGAAAGGCAATCATAAAACTGCGTCTGATGCTCTGGAAGGCAAACTTCGTTCTCATGCCAACAGTAAGATTAAGCAGAACCGTATCTACGGCCCTGCTGTTTACAATATAGACAGCATCAAAAGAGACATTGACTCAGTCAAAAAACCTAGCTTCATACCGCTGACAACCGAAGAACAAGCATCCAAGGTCAACCTATTGAAGCAAGAAGCCTTACCTGATATTGCTGATACCGTATCGATAAGCCTCAACATTGAGTCAATAAAAGAGGTGGCTGAAGAACTCCTTTCAAGATCGATCAAGCCAACTACGGCGATTCAGGAACTGTTGAATGAGGCGGCTCTTCAAACGTGGGTGAAGCAAGGCATACCTCTACATAAAGATAAGCGGGACACTTGCGCCTTCTGTCGTCAGAACCTTCCTCATGACATCTGGCAGGTATTAGACTCTCACTTCAGTAAGGAATCCTCGGATCTGGAGTCGTGTATCGATTCATGCCTGACTTCCATCGCCAGCGAAATCCAAGCCATTCCTAACTTCTTGACTTTGACTAGTGATAAGTTCTATGCAGAAGAAAAAATCTTATTTGAAGCCAGCAAGAGAGAACTTGCTGAATACCTGAAAAGCTACATGCAGGATATCAAAACTCTGAAGGCTGCATTGGATAAGAGAAAGAATACCATTTTTCAGCAGGTTGCCATACCTGTCTACATTCACGATTCAAATGCAATTCAGCGATGCGTAGGCGACATCAATAATCTGATCAGTAGAAACAACAGCCGTACAAGTTCACTAGAAAAAGATAAAAATACTGCTCGCGAATCTCTTCGACTTACCGATGTGGCTTCCTTTATCGGAGACATTACCTACGATACTGAGTTGACCCGTGTTGCCCGTCTCAAAACAGATGCTGACACTGCCAACACTGCATTTACCGAGGCAGAGGTCGAAATTATCAAACAAGAAGCCGAAGTGACCCGCTTACAGGGCCAACAGAAGGATGAACGCAAGGGCGCGAAGCGAGTAAATGACCTGCTCAGTCACTTCTTTGGTCACGATGGCATCAAACTTGAAGCCAAAGGCAATGTTGAGCAGACGTCGGTTAAGTTTGAAGTTACAAGAGATGGTGAATCAGCCTACAACTTGAGCGAAGGCGAATGCAGTCTGATTGCTTTCTGCTACTTCATAGCCAAGCTGGAAGAGCCAGACAGCAAAAGTAAGGATCTGATCATTTATATAGATGACCCAATTTCCAGCCTGGACGGGAATCACATCTTCTTCATGTTCAGCTTGATTGAAAGCCTGATTGCTAAACCCATCAAGAATGCAGATGGAACAAACAGCTATCGCTACAAACAGCTTTTTATATCCACCCACAACCTAGATTTCTTGAAGTATCTAAAGAAAATATCACTTCCGAATGAGAAGAATCACGGCGGATGCCAACATTTCATCGTGGAGAGAAACGGAGGGGCAAGTCAGATTTCCCTGATGCCTTCGTATCTGCGAGACTACATCACAGAATTCAACTACCTGTTTCATCAGATCTACAAGTGCCGTATTCAAGGTGGAGCGAATGAAACTCATGAACCATTTTATGGATTTGGTAACAACCTCCGTAAGTTCCTTGAGGCATTTTTATTCTTTAAGTTCCCCCACCAAGATGACAAGAACGATGCCTTTGAACGGATCAAGAAATTCTTTGGCGATGAGGATCCGACTGCGATAGCTCTTGTGAATAGACTTAACAACGAGTTTTCACATCTCGAATCGATCCCTGATCGTGGATTCAGACCTGTGGAGATTCCAGAAATTTCCAAGGTGGCTAACTACGTATTGGACAAGATTTATGCAGCCGATCCGCATCAATACAATGCGCTGTTGAAGAGCATAGGTGAACCACCAAGAGCACAATAGGAAAAGGGGCGTTAAGCGGTTTTGTTGCTGTGCGCGAAGCACTATTCAGATCTGGGAATGCGCCTCTCAAGTAATCTGGAGGAGCACTGACTGATGTATGAACATCAGGATTTTCAAAAATGTGTGGAACTAAAACGGGTACGCTCGCAATTATAGTAAACACTTAGACGATAAAAAATTATGCCAATTTTACTTTCAGACGTTGTAGAAAAAGGCTCTTGGTTTGGAGCAACCTGGACAATTGACAATGAAGATGAACTGGCTAACTTGATAGCTCGGGTTGCAATTGGACAGTCACGGATTGTAGAACGTGTTTTGGGCGAAATTGATACTCTACCTATTGGTTTTCCAAAAGGAGGTTTTAAGGGGGCCAGAGATTTACTTTCTGTTAAGCCAGGAAATGATACATATCATCGTGACGGATGGGTGTTTCAGGTCATCTCATGGATTGTCGCACATTTATCATATAAAGATGCAAAGATCCGCGCACCTCAAATGATAAAAGCAGACAAAGGTTTAGATGGTCTACTCATTGAGCTTAATGATAACAAACTTGCTCAAGTAGTAATATGTGAAGATAAAGCGACCGAAAATCCTCGTCAAAAGATTCAGTCCGCAGTTTGGCCAGAATTTGAGGATTTTGAAACTGGGGCAAGAGATAATGAACTCATAGCTTCTGTCACATCATTACTTGAGCGGTCGAATTTTCAGGATCCTGATAGCATAGTAGCCAGTATACTTTGGCAAGACAAACGTGCTTATAGGGTTGCAATTACAGTCGGCAAAACACACTCAACCGCAGCAGGGCGAAAACGTTTGTTTGAGCACTATGATGAAAAGGTCCAAGGCGATATTGTTAGGCGGCGTGCCGACACTTTGTACTTAGCAGACGTGAGGAGTTGGATTGCTTCAATTTCGGATAAAGCTATAGTCGCTATTGATGCGGCGGAGGCAGAAAGCAATGTATGATCCAATCACATCTTCACTCATTCAGTCTACTCCAGAACTCCCGGGATTAGAGCGCGATAAACTTCCTGAAAAACTATCTCGGTCATTCGCTGAAATCGTCTCAGCAAGGGTCTTACTAAGAGATAGTGCTGAGAAACCTAAAGAAATCCTCAAGATCCTAGACTTTGCTAGGCGGCTTGCTAGAACTAACGAAACCTTGGTTTCAATTGAACCAGAGCGGGAAGATAGAATCGCAGCCAGTTTCGTTGCTGCCACTGCATATCAACTAGTTCATCAGATAAATAACCTACATGAAAATGAGAAAATTAAGGCATTTATTGGCCCAGAAGGCATAAGCTCCGAAATATCAGCAATGTTGCTTTTCCTAATAGCAGACTCAACCGCCGATGCTTCAGAAGTTGCACAATCAATTCAGCTACCAAAAAACGAACCACTTCAGATTGAATTAATTGATCATTTAATTCTGCTAGCCAAGGGCCAAGTTGGAAATATAGTAAAACGTAAACGCCCATCACAAAAAAAAATGGTACTGGGTAGTGGCTTTGAGCGAGCAAATGCGGCTTTATATTATCGAATTTTACGCGGTGTGCGCGCGCTTGCATTTGCTTTACAAGGGCGCTCTATTTCTGGCTTTACTGATCCTATATCCGTTTTCTCTGAAGTAAAAACTTTAGCTTCGCCAGGAACTGAAGAAAACTTCGCCGATTTTCATCATGAATCACTTGTTGTTTTTCCGGGGCCATATCAACTAGCTAGCCTACTTGTAGCCACAGGTACTGCGCTGCTTGATGGAGCTGTCATAAGTCTTGCCCCCCCAACTGGAGTGGCCGAGGCACCGTGGCGTAATGCCATGAAGTCTGTGGCAGAAACGCGTCCTTACCTTTGGCGTAATCACAAAGATGCAGTGAACCAAGGTTATCTTAATAATGGAATATCTTCAGCGATCGCCTTCCCAACTGGAGCAGGAAAATCAACAACAGCTCAACTAAAAATTCATTCAACCTTACTATCCGGCCATAAAGCTGTCTTTTTAGCCCCAACTCATGCTCTCGTGGATCAAACTACTCGAGATTTACGTAAGGCATTTCCGAGCTCAAGTGTGCAAGGTGAACGTGCTGATGAATTTCTTTTTTTAGAAGGAAAAGAACATCTACCTGATATCATGGTCATGACACCAGAAGCTTGTTTACTCTTGACCCATATGGAACCTGACCAATTTAGCAATGTAGGTTTATTAATCTTTGATGAATGCCATTTGATGCATCCCAAAACTTATGGGGATCGCCGCGCTATTGATGCAATGCTTTGTATTGTTGGTTTTGTTCGAGTTGCTCCGAAAGCTGATATTGTACTCTTATCAGCAATGATGAAAAATTCCGAAGAAATAAGCAAATGGCTCGCTAATTTGACCCAACGAAAAGCACTTTCATTGGATAACGCATGGAAACCTACCCGTCAATTGCGCGGATGCATTGTTTATGATATTGAACGTTTGAGAACTCTTGAGAGCAAACTCAGGAAAGAAAGAATCAAGAAGCCCACAGGTGGCATACCTGCGGAAGTGAGCCGAAAATTAAGTGCGCACCCAGCAGCTTTCTTCAGTGTAAAACAAACTTGGGCATCAAAGGTTCGGCGAGATTATGCTTTGGTGCCATTTTCAAGAGAGGCATTATTGCTAGCAACGAATCCGAGATGGGGATTGACACCAAACTCCGGAGTTGTAGCATCCTCTATAGCGGCATCCGCTGTTAAAGCAGGACTTAGAACATTAATATTCTCCCAATCAATTCCAAATGCAGTATCAATTGCTGAAAAAGCAGCAAAAAAACTTGATGTCTGCGACGTTATTTTGACGGAGTCTGAGAAGCGACTTTACAATATAGCCGTCGATGAAATGGGCGGGGCAGAGCAACTCTACATAACTATAAAAAATGAGAAGTTATCCGTTCGAGCAACATGCCATCATGGACAACTATTGCCTGAAGAACGACACCTTGCTGAATCCTTATATAAAAGAGACGGAGCACTATCAATACTAGCTGCAACTCCAACACTTGGACAAGGGATGAATTTACCCGCAGATTTCGTAATAATTGCAGAGGACAGCCAATTCAACACTAACTCTGGTCGCAGGGATATTCTTAAGCCTGAAGAGCTTTTAAATGCTGCAGGCCGCGCAGGTCGTGCAGGAGAAAGCGCAACGGGTATTGTGCTTGTTATTCCGGGAAAGGTCGTAGGAGTTAATGATGCAGAAAATAAAATAGGCAATCGCTGGACCAGTCTACGTGACATCTTTGGTCAGTCCGATCAATGTCTTATCATTGACGATCCACTTACTGCGTTAATGGATCGTATACATTCTCAGACTGATGAAATTGGAGATCTAGAGAGATATGTTGTCGCTCGTTTAGCTGATACGAAACAGGACGATAGCGAACAACAAGAAGTTCGTCATGGACTTGCTCGCAGCTTTGCAGCCTTTCGTAAACAGCAGGCAGGCGAGGAAGAGTGGATCAGGAGCCGAACAACAGCAGCTCTTGAGATTATGAACAATAATGACAAAAATACTATTGAATCGCAGCCTTTGCGTGACTTAACTTCAATATTAGGTATCCCAGAAGATATTCTACTAGATCTCACCAATGCTCTCATTAAAATAGGATTCAATTCATTTAATAGTGTTATTGAATTGCTGAATTGGATGTTTAATTGGTTACAGAGAAATCCTACCTATATGCTCCGGCTATTGAAGATTGAAAATATTGAGTATCTTTTCGGAACTGATTTCAAAGAACTGAAAGATGATAAGCAACGAGCCAATTATGCTCTCCCGCGGATCCAAGCGGCATTAGTTAAATGGATGAATGGCGCTACTCTTAAGGATATCCAAACTGAGTTATCTTTGAAAAAACGTGACCTGAAGCATAGTACAAGTGCAAGAAAGTTTGTTATTCGCATAGTCCCTGATATAGCACATTTATTGAGTGCACCGCTTCAGATTCTCCTCAGGAGCATTGAAAATAGAGAGGCAGCAACGGCCGAAATTAATCCAGTGCTACTTTACTCAAATCGTTCCATCAGACAAGGTTTTGCAAGCGCCGAGATTACTGTTTATGCTGCTCAAAACAGTTCAGAGCGATGGTCCAGACGGGAGACACATAAAGCATTTTCAAAAATTGTTCCATATCTTAGTAAAGCCAATGTCAATGAAAACAAAGCAGATCTGGAAACTCGTATACAAAACGCCACTAGACGTATAACTTAAACTATATGACTCATGACCAGAACGACACGAGTTTTGAAAATCCCCGTGTCCTTGGTTCGATTATTCGCCCTGCAAGCAGGACTCACCCCTTCGGGGCCGTCGCAAGCGACGTTCAACACCGCTGCGCGGGTTTACAGTACCAGTAAATACTCCGGCAGCTTACGACGTTACGCCCCATTCGGTACGAGCAACAGGGTTACCCGCCTTAATTGATCTCAACGGTAATAAAGCCCAAAACTCCGCCACCAGAAACGAAACCCCTAGACATTTTGCGAGGGACTCGGCAGCATAATCGGTATTAATTCACATTGATTCTGAGAAATGCGATTTTATAATGAAAAATACACATATGCCGACAGTCCGAGTTTTAAACATCATTGAAATTATTTCATCCTCAGATGACGGAATTAACTTAACTCAACTTTCATTAAAAACAGGCATTAATAAAGGGACGATTCATCCCATATTGAAAACGTTAGTTGAGCACAACTATATTAACTTTGACAAGTCCAATAATCTCTATTATTTAGGTATTTCTTGCTCAACCTTATCACGTTCATTTTTTGAGAAGACATTCTGGATTAAAATGATCAATCAAGAGATGCAACGTATTGTAAACTCTTGCAATGAAGTTTGCCAAATGGGTATTCTTGACCGTGGTGAGGTATTATATATTGATAAAATACAATCAGATCAAGCGGTACAGTTAGTTTCCAATATTGGGACACGATTACCTGCCACGTTATCTGCGTTAGGTAAAGCAATGTTGTGTGATTTAACGGATGAACAGATAGAAGAATTATACCCAAATGGATTTATATCACTGACACCGAACAGCGTTAGTGATATTAAAAAGCTTAGAGAGCAGTTTAACCAAATAATCAAGAAAGGTTATGCTTTAGATAACCGTGAAATTAATGAAGAAACCATTTGTTATGCTGTCTCGTTAAGACAGCGTGGAAAAATCATCGCTGCAATCAGCGTTTCCATACCATACTTTCGTGCCAACGAAGAAAAGGTCAAACAAGTTATAGATATCCTTATCGATGCAAAGCAACGGATTCAAAATGCTCTCGATAATTTACAGGATATTAAATTAACTAGTAGCAATTCCTAATTCTCTCCCCAGAGCTACTGTGACGTAGCTCTAATCATTTAGAAAAAAAATCTACTTACTTTGACTCTTTTTTGAGCCTATGATTTACTCGCCTTGTTCATAAATAAAAACATTGTTCATATATACGAAAGAGGCGATTATGCAAAGTACTTACATCACACCCACCGTGACTATTTTTGATGAAAGGGGGCGATTAGATCAGGAACAAAACACACAGGTATATGAGTACATTAAAGATTATGTATCTGGCTTTGTCGTCATGGGGAGCACAGGTGAGTTCTTTTCATTAAGCTTTGAAGCATCCAAACAACTGATAAAACTCGCCGCAGACTTCCCAAAAGGCAGCATGAAAGTGTATGCCGGTGCGAGTCGAATGGATGTCAATGAGTCCATCGCATTGGCTAACTATGCCGATGAATGTGGGCTAGATGGCGTCATGATCATCAGTCCGTATTATTTTAAGTTAACTGACGAGAGTATCTATGATTATTATAGCCAAATAGCGAAAAACACTCAGGCCAAGATTTTCATCTATAACTTCCCAGAAAAAACGGGCTACAGCATCTCACCAGAAATATGTCTTAAATTAGCAACAAATTTCCCAAATATTATCGGCTTTAAAGATACCATCCCCGATACCACACATACTTGCGAGATCATTAATCGAGTTAAAAAAGAACTACCCTATTTTGAAGTCTATGCCGGATATGATAATAACTTCGCACACAATATTCTTTCTGGTGGAAATGGTTGTATCGGTGGTTTATCAAACATCGTCCCAGAATTCTTTAAATCATGGCGAGATGCCTTTACAGATAACAATCTCTTAAGTATCGCCCAACATCAACAAACTGTAGATAAACTGATGGCCATCTATAATATACATGACCCGTTTATCTCCACGCTTAAAAAAACGCTTCAACTACGTGGGGTGATCACTTCCGATTTCCTATACCCACCATTTACCCCAGTCAGCTCGGATAAAAAAGACATAATCATTTCCTTATTAGAAGCAGCAAACATTCAAATCAAAAAATAACAAATACAATATATACCCAATAGATTTCAAGATAACGGGTATACCCGTAATAGGAAAGGAGGGTTTAATGAAGATAACAACTTATAATAATGAAATACTCAATTCCGCAATCAGTAAATCATGGAAACGCCTCGTACCTTTAATGTTCATGCTTTACTTTATTGCATTTATTGACCGGGTTAATGTGGGCTTTGCTAAAAGCGCCATGCAGCTTGATATTTCACTGTCTGACTCCGCGTTTGCCTTCGGTGCCGGTATTTTCTTTGCCGCTTACGCATTGTTTGGTATTCCTGCCAACCTCATTTTAAACAAAATTGGCGCACAGAAGTGGCTCAGTATCACCACCGTCATATGGGGTGTATTGTCATCACTGACCGGCTTTGTGACGAATGAAACGCAATTTATTGTCCTACGCTTTTTGTTAGGTTTAGGTGAGGCGGGCTTCTATCCCGGCATCTTGCTACTCGCTTCCATTTACTTCCCGAATAAAGTTCGCGGCTCAGTGATTGGTATTTTTGTGCTCGGTGTGCCAATGGCTCTAACGTTAGGATCCCCTTTGTCAGGTGCATTACTGGAACTCAATGGCTGGTTGGGTCGCCCTGGTTGGTTCTGGATGTTCGTCATTGAAGGGCTACCCGCCATATTCTTAGGGATATTTGCCTTCTTCTATTTGGATGATAACCCAACTAAAGCACGCTTTCTGACGCAAGAAGAGAAAGAGGCACTGAATGCTCAGCTTGAAAGCGAACGCCAGAAAACCGAGACCAGTTCAGTGCGAACGGCACTGAAAAGTATCAAAGTTTGGCACCTTGCTCTTATCTACGGCACGATCCAAATTTCAGTGTATGGCTTGATGTTCTTCTTGCCCTCTCAAGTGGCAGCATTAATGGGGTCTACCCTCGGCTTCAAAGAATCTTTGGTCGCCGCAATCCCATGGGCATGCTCTGCCTTCGGCGTTTATTACATTCCACGTATTGCCGACCGCAATCCACAATATCGCGTGCCAATCTCAGTGATGTGCATGCTCGCTGCGGCTCTCGGATTGGTCGTATCCGCCTATGCTGGCCCAATATTCGCCATTGCAGCACTGTGTTTATCGGCAATTGGCTTCTTATCCGTTCAACCCATTTTCTGGACTTTCCCCTCTCAAATTTTGTCAGGCTCGGCTTTAGCGGCGGGTATCGGTTTCTGTACCACGATGGGCGCATTCTGCTCATTCCTAGCACCGATGATTCGTGTTGAAGTAGATCAATTGATGAATAGCACCACCGCAGGCTTAGTAGCCCTCGCGCTCATTACGGTTATCAGTGCGATTCTGATTGCCATGCTGAAAAACAATCATTCCACCGCAGCGAGTGACGCAAAATAATAATGAAATACCTGCAATTCCACTCATAAGAAGAAGGAAGCAGCACATGTCAAAAATTCTGAAGATAGATGAAAGTGATAACTTGATTGTGGCCCTGAAAAATCTGCAAAAAGGTGAGACGGTTGACTGGGGTGATGACCATTTCACGCTAGTGACAGATGTGAAAGCCAAGCATAAGTTTTCGATTGAAGACATCGCCATTGATGGCATTGTCTCGATGTACGGCACCCCAGTCGGCAAAGCAACGAAGCCGATTGCCAAAGGCGAGGCAGTGACGGTTGAAAATATCAAGCACTACGCCGCGCCAGTGCAACTCAACGATGAACAATATCACTGGCAAGAACCTGATATTTCTGACTATGTTGGCCGCACATTTAAAGGTTATCTGCGCGATGATGGCCGCGTCGGTACCGCGAATTATTGGCTGGTGTTCCCACTGGTCTTTTGTGAAAACCGCAATGTGACGAAATTGACCGATGCTTTGAATGATGCCCTTGGTTACTCAAACCATTCATTGACGCAATTTGCCATGAGTCTAGCCGGCGGGCATGCGCCGCACGTCAAAGAGAAATTGTTACCGCATATCGAGGGGGTTCGCAGCATTACAGTGAGCAGTGGTTGTGGCGGGGCAGCGTCAGACAGTATGACGATGTGTGAAGTCTTGGCTGCTTATGCTGACCACCCGAATGTCATTGGGATCACGGTATTTAGTTTGGGTTGCGAGAAAGCCCAAGTTATCGATTTCAAAGATGCCCTCAAAAAACGTAATCCGCAGTTCAATAAACCCACACTCTATTTCAAGCAACAAGAGTGGGAAAACGAAGAACAGATGATGCAATCAGCATTAAAAGAAACCTTTGTGTGCATGAATCAAGTTCAACCCACTCCACGTGTCGATGTCCCGTTATCACACCTCAAGCTCGGGGTTAAGTGTGGTGCATCCGATGGTTTTTCAGGGATTTCAGGTAACCCCGCAATGGGGTTGGTTTCTGATTGGGTCGTCACATTAGGCGGTGCATCAGGCTTGGCTGAGTTCCCTGAATTATGTGGGGCAGAAGGCGACATGGTTAAGCGCTGTCGCCATCCTGAAGATAAACGTAAATTCTTGAACCTGATGGCCGGTTACGAGAAAACGGCTAACTTTTTTAATACTTCGATAGCGGATAACCCCAGCCCAGGCAATATTGCTGATGGCTTGATAACCGATGCGATAAAATCGACCGGCGCGGCTAAAAAAGGCGGCCGAGCCCCGATTAGTGCCGTTTGCGATTATGCTGAACCCATGCCAGACACCGGCCTATCTCTTGTCTGTACACCGGGTAATGATGTCGTTGCCGTGACCGGTTTAGTCGCCGCTGGCTGCAATGTCGTTATCTTCTCAACGGGACTCGGGACACCGACCGGCAACCCTATTGTCCCTGTGCTTAAAATTTCCACCAATACTGAAATTGCCAATCGGCTGAAAGATATTATCGATTTTGATTGTGGGCCAGTGATTGACGGTTCACCACTATCAGAAGTTAGCCAAGCGCTGTTTGAGCGGGTTATTGAGACAGCAAGCCGCGATTACGTGGTGAAATCAGATAGATTGGAACAGTATGATTTCTTGCTGTGGAAACGGTCATTGGACTTATAACATTCATTTAATGCAGAATATTCATTTAATGCAGAACATTAATTTAATTCAGGACATTCGTTTAATCCAAGACATTCACTTAATTCATAACAGGGTTTTATTTTCAAAGTAAGAAAATATAAAGCGCAGCTATTTCATTGGATAGCTGCGCTTTTAGGTCTCGTATTCAATGTGTAAATTAGGCTATTACAGGTCATTAACGCCCGTACAGAATCACGGATACCGGCCACTTTGAATACTTGACCCATCATGGCGCGTTTACAAAAACGACTATGAATTCAGAGCCGATGATATCCGAATACTCATATTGACCGAACGCCGAGCCATAGTATTTGTAAGAAAAAGTACAACTCCCAGCGACTGGATTCGTCACCCGCACACGAGCCTCGCCGTTAGCGTCCGTTGTTAATCCTGATGGTTGTAAGGTGCAACTACCTCTTTTAGTCCAAGATAATTGTACCCCCGCCACAGGGAGTCCATTGCCATCAACGAGTCGATAAATCACCTCAGCGTAATCCTGACCATCGGCAAACACTTGCTCTTTGCTTATTGTTGCTTTATCCGTGAAGGCAGGAATCAGAACGGAGAATCTACTGGTGTAAGATTGCGCACCCGCAGTGAGAGGAATCCCAGTAACACTGCTGATCGTCATCGGCGCACTTGCTTCCAGGCCCAGTACCTTGCCCGACAAATTATTATTATTCTCAAACGGCACTGTTAATTGGATCGGTGCGAGAGGTGCCCCACCCTTTGTCCACGTCAGCATGCTGGCTTGGTCGTCAATTTGTGCACTCAGGCCGGAGTCACCATCTGCATCCTGTAATGTCAGACTCGTGGTTGTTGATAAAACAGTCAATTGGTTGGGGATCTGTCCCTGTCTCATCAGTCCCCTCCCCAATGCTGTTCCGTCCGGATATTGCACCTGCAGCTCTCCCGAAGCGGTAGGCGCCCGACCCTGTATCTGACCGGTATTATCACTCAGTACTGCCAGTGTCGGGCTTATCACCAGTCCCAATGACAGCGCCAGTACCGCTCCTTTCAGCCAACGGCCCTGTTGGATTTGTCTCTCTCTCATCACTCTGTGTCCTTCATCTGTCTTTCTTCTGCAGCCTGATTCTTAATGTTCGGTAACCGGATTTCTTTGAACAATCAACATGCCCTGCCTGAACATCCGACTCTACAGGTGCTTAGGCAGGCCCGGTCATGGCTGACCGTTACCCCCCAACAACACGGGTAGACAAACCTGCCCGTATTGTTGGGGTCTGTTCACTAAATTAGTTGTAATCCACCGCGAGGTTGAAGCCCTGTACACCATCGTCAGAGGTTGTCAGCAGCTTACCTGTCGTATTTGTCGGTACGGTGAAGTTGGCATCAGTGACGGTGGTATCAATACCCCCCGCCGGCGCAGTGACGTTATCAGTCGCACTGGTACCAACCAGACGCCAGTTGTAGGTAAAGTCCCCAGTATGATCATCAACTGGGGCAGTACCATCCGGCTGACCATCGCCATCTGCATCCAACCACAGTTTAAACACGTAGCTGTCGCCCACGTTCAGCGTGGTGGCTGTTCCAATCAAGTTGGTGGCAAAGCTAGTATCACTGGCTGCATAAATACCAGGAACCACACTGGTCAGGTTTGGCAGGACCGGTCCTGGTGGTGTGACACCGGTACCCCCGCCGCCCACGCTAGTATCCAGCACGGTTATCGTTTCCCCGCTGATGGGATCACCTGACGCGGAATATTCCACAATCTCTACCCCGATCACTTCACCCACAGCCGATACTGGGATCACCAAACTGGAACCACCGGCCCCCCCCACAGAAGTCGCCGAGTTATGAGTCACCCCAGTGCTGATGGTATTACGCGTCGTACCACCATCGGGTGTCGAGAACCACGTGATATGCGTTGACGATCCGGTGGCATCCAGATCACCATCCTGATCCTGGTAGATATAGGTCATTAAAATCGTCTCGCCGACCATCAGTTTTAGACCTCCTGAGTAGGCGAAATCTACCGCATGCTCGGCGCTGTTTGTTATCGCACTCAGAACTGGCGCACGCCCCTGGATAGTGCCGGTCGGGGCCGTTAATACCGCATAAGCACTGCCCATGGTGTAACCGGCTATCGCCAGCGCCAGCGCCAGTTTTTTCAATGTAAACGTCTTTGTTCTGTGCATCGTGTCTACTTCCTTGGTGAGTCATCTGTAAGGATGCCGGTATTCGGCACCTTGTCGGTTTGGTGGCCTGAAAATCGTGCGACCTTAGTTAAAATCTACTTTCAAGGTGAAGCCCTGATCGCCGGGGATGGCCCCAGAGCTGGAGGCGCTGTTGAGCGGTACCGTATAGGTGTCGCTAGTGGCCCCTGGGATAACGTGATTATTTAATGTTGTGACAGCACTGCTGCCATTGGCTGTCGTATTGCTGCCGTCTAACTGCCACTGAATGCTGCCTAGCGTTGCCGTCAAATTGGCTTCACCCGCATCCCACTCGCCATTACCATTACTGTCATCCCAAGCGCGGAACACATAGGTTGCCCCAACTTGCGGATGGGCTGAGGTGATACGGGCATAGTCCGTCGCACCACTGCCCGCGGTTGGATTATCAGAAGCTAAGAAGATACCGCCCGCGACATCAGTTCCCGGCGCTATCGGTCCCGGCGGTGTCAACGTGCCGCCACCATCGACGCTGGTATCGTCTACCGTAATGGTGCTGCCACTCAGGGGATCGCCTGTCGCAGAGTATTCCTGAATCACCACCTTTATCCTGCTGGCACCAATAGCGGCGGCAGGGATGGTCATGGCGCTGGTCCCCAACGAGCCCCCCGTTGCCGGTGTATTCACGATGCCGGTCGTAATCTGGGTTTCTGTCGTTCCATTGACGTAGTACCAACTCACGTGAGCAGTTGACGCATCCGCATCCCCGTCGGCATCGCTGTAGCTATACGTCAGCGTAATGATGTCCCCCGTGGTCATCGGGTCTGTCGAGCTGCTGCTCAGGTCAACAGCTTGGGGCGTATTGTTAGAGGGGGCTCTCAGTTCCGGCGCACTCCCCTGAACTGATGCGGTTGACGGAGTACTGGCTGCCCAGACCGAATTGATTGAACATCCCGCGATGGCCAGCGCCAGTGCGAGCTTTTTCGATGTAAAGTGCCTGTTCATTGCTATCCTTTTCTCTGTTTGTTGTGCTGCACTGTCTGGCACCGGGCCAGGATAAATGCTTGAGTGGCGACCCTGATGTGGCATGACTCATATCGAGGGACTTATGCATTACCAATTCACTTTCAAAGCAAACCCTTGGTCGCCGCAGGCCACACCACTGTTACTGTTGGCGTTGATTCGTGGTGTAAACTGATACCCTGTGACCCCCGTGTTATGGTTGTTCAACGTGATGGCGCAGCCTGCTGTGTTGGCTCCGTCCAACGCCCAATACACATCGGCTGCCGGAATGCTGGCTGTGATATCCGTATTGGTTGCGTCAAACAGCTTCACGGTGTAGGTCACCCCAACCCTCGGGCTGTCGCCACTGGTCAAGATATCCAAGCCGTGTGGATCGTGGATTTCTGCGCGTGTTACCTGTGTTGCACTGTGGGTAAAGGTGATGGTCTGGGCTGTCGTCACCCCATACGCCCCCAGATCCGCTTGCACCATGAAAGTACCCGGTTGGGTACTGATCAGTTCAGCTTCAAAGTGATCGATCTCACTGCGGACTGCGGTTTGTGTCCGTGCCATCTGAAGACAAGGCTGCGGTAGATTGAGGGCATCCACTGGACAGGAGGCATCCGAGTTAACCCAAGGAACCGAATTCCCGTTGGTGTCGGTTATCAGCCACACGGGTTGAAGTTGCGGGTCATTGATGGGGTGTCCCTGATGGTTTGCTAGATGAGCGGCCAGCATAATGGCATCGGCAGGCAGACCGGAGGCGGGGACGCTGTCAGCACTTTCCAGCACCAACCGCCCCTGCCGTTGTTGCCCGACCAGAATATCAACTGGATTCGAGGTGGCCTGACGGCCCTTCTCATCCATGACGGTGAGAGAGAGTTGATAACGGTTTGCTGCCGTTGGCGTTGGATCCCATGCGGGCAGCGTAATTTGCCAGCCCTGCGGATTATCAGCACCGGCAGTGGCTAGCAGAGACAAAGGAACCGTGTCTCCATGCCAGGTCACCCCAGTAATCCGATACTTATTGTTGACCAGCGGTTGCATCAGGTGGACATCACCCTCGAGTAGGGTGGCCGGAACAGCCGCCAGATCCAGCATCAACAGGCCCGATTTTTCCTTGTACTCCAAGACAATATCGTAGTTACGATCAACTCGATCATAGCGGCTACCCAGCAGCGTCCGCATGGCGGCCACATTGTCTGGGTCAAGTTGTTTGCTCAGCGGAGTGCCAATCTGGTAGTTCATCTGTAGGTCAATCTGAGCTTCGCTCTTTCCCTGCTGACCCTCTTTGTGACTGACCTTCAGTGTGGTCAGCGGGAACGGGGTATAATCCAGCCCCAATGTGACCGCACGCGGATCTTTTTGCAGGTTCTCTTTGCCGAACAGCGCCACTTCATCACCGTAGTACTGCTCGTACACGACTGAAGCGCCCAGATGCGGATAGGCAGGCAGATAGCCTTGTAGCCGGATATCAAATCCCTTCGCCGGACGTTCCAGATAGTCGTCAAAATCTTTGGAATCTTTCCAGCCGGTGAGCGGATGATAATAGTTGGTGCCCAGTCTGAGAGACTGGCTCCACAACTCCGCACCAAGACCCAGACGGCTATGGCTGCGGCTGAAGTCTTGATCAAGGAAGACGTTATAACCATAAAGCCAGTCGCCCTGATCCCAGCGCAGACCCGCACCGAAATTACCAATGGTCCGGTTATCTTGGTCATGAACACCGATTTGAGAGAAAGCCACCATGGCATCGTTCTCATACCAAGGCGTGAACAAGGAGAAGGTACTTTTGCTAAAATCGCCTCGATCATCCACCGCAATGCTAATCTGCGCCTGGCCAAATTTCCCTAGCAGGTCCTGAGCCTGCTGTTGCAAGGGTGCAATCAACTGATTTTTTGCCCATCCCCCCGCTTGGTTCTTAGCCTGATCACCGGTCATACTATTCCAATCCTGTCCCCCCACGCTCTTAAGAGCACCGGCCACTTTCATGGCCTCCGTATCCGCCAGTGACACCGGTTCATTTCCCATCCCCAGTTCAGGTAGATCACTGGCTAGAATGTTAGATGTCACCACGGGAAACACAGGGGAATCGGTAGGAAGCAACAGGCTCTCCCCGACTTCCAGCGTGTCACGCCGATCAAGGCTACCCTGGTTGAGACGGCGCAGTTCAGATAACTGCAAACCACTTTGTAGGGCGAGTTGGTAGAGGCTTGTACGACTTTCCACGGTGTAAATGCGGGTTGCTGTCGCGTCAGCATGACCGACAGTCGGGAGGAATCCCAAGGCAAAAAGGCCGCCTCCTGCAAGTAATGAGGCAATAACAGAAAGACGGAAAGGTTTTATCATTGACTCAATTCCTTTGATTAATCGAGCGAGCACGACCTCTCAAGCCACATAAGAAGGGCAATACCCACCTAAAGCCACGGAGACCCATTAATAATTTTTTTACATGACGTCAAACTGGAGGAAATACCCACCACCTTCTATTTCTAATAGAGGTGCAATTAATTGGCGTGTGTTATTTTCTTAATACCAACCGAGCGTTTAATACCAACCGAGGGAAAACCTCAATAATAATTAAACAGGCTTTCTAAAAATGAGGCGTGTTCATCCCTGACAATAAATACATTGCCATCACATTAGTTTTATTTCTTTGACTTAACATTAACGATAAAAAGGCTAACCGGCCAATAATGGACAGTGAATTCTAAAATAACGCCCTGACGTTATCATATTATTTTCTCAAAGAAGATAATATTTATAGCCCCGACACACCCCTCCCTTAAATCGTATCCAATTAATCCCTCAGGCCCAGCCTCCTTTATCAAAACCAAAAACAATAGCGATTAAATCAACAGGATCCGCTTATTGGCATATAACAAAAATCAAACTATGCAGAAGATACATTACGATTAATTATCCTGTCAAATAGTAAATTATCGGATCTAAACACCTAAAAAATACAAATAAAAAGAATATAAAACCACAATCATTGACATCAACAGATATATGGGTCGCAGCAATTATCATTATTGGTATTATGTATAAGAATATCTTTGTAAAACCAGCAGATATACCCTCAGGAAATTGAACAAAAAATGACGAGTTTAATTTCTAAGTTTGGATTTCAATCACACACAGATAGGACAAAAGCCATAAAACACAACAAAATAAAAACAATAAAAGAACAAAAAAATATAAGCATAGAGGCGAAAGAATCAGAGGGTAAATAATAATCGAGCGGATCTTGATAGATATAATGAATCCTAAACTCAGGGCGACTGGGAAGGGTATAAAGATGCTCTGCTGCTATATCTTCCCATAAACATCTCTTTATTATCTTTCTTAGCAAAGAACGAAACTCCTCGCTAGGAGCGATTAAGCTACATGCTGACATCAATAGATGAGCTTTAGGCTTCAGCTTACTCGAGAAACATCCGATTCTGCCCATAGCATGTCATTGGTTAAACAAGACCGCCATAGCCACAAAATGAGCCACTGAAAAACCAGGGGTGTTTTGCCAAAAGAGCGCCATAACGTATGCCCTGCCGCAATGCAATGACGCCCACAAGTAGCCAATAGCGTAAACAAAACGCTACACAATCAGACGACCAGCACAACAACATTCGAAATGACCTGACGTTTCGCTATACACAATTTGAGATAGCGCCCTATATTTATGTTATTACCTTGAATTAAGCCGATTATAATCATCAAGCTATAGAACTATTTTTGCTAATGTGAGATTTTTATGAGGGTAATTCGAAAAATAGGCTAATGCCTGATTTATTTTAAACGTCTTGTATCAAACTGGTGCGAACTGATGAATAAATATGATGATATTAAGCAGTTTAAAGATAAAATTGACATGCAAGGCATTAACTATAAAGAAATATCTGAAGGTGAATCCAACAACGGCGGATCTGCGTGGGCGCTAATCAAGCAGATGTCTTCGCAAGAGAACAATTCACTGTTGGAGAATGGTCGGACGACGCAGCCGACACCTCAACCTGTTTCTGCCTCTGAGTTTGCCGAACCTAATTCACTCAAGATGATGAGTGAAACGCAGCCAGCTAAAATCGATGTTTTACAACATCCCAAAACAACAACACGGCCTGCGATAATGCAATCGCTATTTCCTGCGCCACCTACTGCGCAAGTCACGGCATCCAGATCGATTACCGAACAACCAACAGCCACTCAACCTGTTGCTAAAGTCGAACCTGCTCCACCTATTTCATCCTCCCCATTTGATAAGTTTGGTTCAGGTCATAAGACTGAGTTTAAACATATTTTTTCACCCAAAGAGCCTCAAACGCGTCAGGCTGATTTTGCCGAGTCCTCACGGGATATTCCTTTACAATCTCTGCTAGAGAGCATCGCCTTATGTCGTTAGTTTGTATTTGTTCACCGAAAGGTGGAGTGGGTAAAACAACTTTTGCAGCCAATTTGGCGCATTCACTGGCACGTAGTGGTAGCAAGGTTTTAGTCATTGATTTCGATGTGCAAAACGCCCTGCGTTTACACTTCGGCGTGCCGCTATCAGACGAGCGTGGCTATGTCTCTGAATCAGATCATGCCTCTGATTGGAGCCAATTCATTCTTAAAGCAGGCACGAATACCTTTGTCCTACCTTATGGTGATGTCGACGAAGATAAGCGGCTGGCTTTTGAACACGAACTTGTTGTTGACCCCCACTTTTTACAACGCGGATTGCACTCAGTGCTGAATTATCCCGGATTAGTGGTGATTGCTGATTTCCCCCCAGGGCCAAGTCCAGCACTCAAAGCCATGCAAGGGCTTGCCGATATGCATTTGGTGGTCATGCTGGCGGATACTGCCTCCTTATCATTATTGCCGCAAGTCGAGAAAGGTAAGCTCATCGGTGCCCCGTTTGAAAATAAAGAAGGCACTTATTTCGTGGTGAATCAAACGGATAATCGTCGCCAAATTAACCATGATGTTTCGCAATTCTTTGAACAACGCTTAGGCGATAAATTGCTCGGGATGATTCATCGGGATGAGTGCGTCCCAGAAGCCAACGCATCGCAGCGCTCTATTATTGATTTCAGTCCCGTATCAGCCGCCGCCTTTGATATTGAGCTCATCAGTAAAAAGGTTGCCGCCATTTTGGGAATAAAAATCGGTGGGGGTGAAGTTTACTCAACGCCTAAACATGACATATATAATTAGTGGCTGAATTCGATATGAAGAAAATTCAATTTTATCTTCTGCTGTTGCTGTTATTACCCATTATTATCTTGGTCATCGTGACACCGATGGACAGTAATAAGCAGTATATTTTTGGGATATTCAGCATTGTTGTCTTCTTCCTACTTGGTTTTAGCAAAAGTAGAAAAGTCACGATTGTAATGACGGTATTGTCGTTTTTGATGTCATCTCGATATATCTATTGGCGAACCACGGAAACACTGCACTTTGGCTCAGTAACCGAAACCATCTTAGGTATTCTGCTGTATACAGCAGAACTCTATATCTGGGTGATCCTGTCGCTAAGCTATTTCCAGACTATTTGGCCGCTGAAAAGACCCATTGAACCACTGCCCGATAACACCGATTTATGGCCAACCGTGGATGTTTACATCCCGACCTACAATGAAAGTCTTGATGTTGTAAAAGACACGATACTTGCAGCTCAGTGTCTTGATTATCCAAAAGAAAAACTAAAAATATATGTTTTGGATGACGGTAAAAGAACGGAGTTTGCGGTATTTGCTGCCGATGCGGGGGTGGGCTATATCACGCGTAACGATAACCGCCATGCCAAAGCCGGTAACCTTAACCATGCGATGAAAATCACCCATGGTGAACTCATTTGCGTGTTTGACTGCGACCACGTGACCACACGAGGCTTTTTACAAGCCACCGTTGGCGGTTTCCTGACGGATAAACGCTTAGCGTTGCTACAAACTCCCCATTACTTTTATTCTCCTGACCCCTTTGAGCGTAATCTTTCGACTGGTCGTAATGTGCCCAATGAAGGTGAACTATTTTATGGCCCCATTCAGCAAGGCAACGATAACTGGAACGCCGCATTTTTCTGTGGCTCGTGTGCGGTCATTCGCCGCAGTGCCTTGGATGAAATTGGTGGTTTTGCCGTTGAAACAGTGACCGAAGATTCACATACTGCCTTGAAACTACAACGTTTAGGCTGGAACTCTGCCTTTATTGCTATTCCATTAGCGGCAGGTTTAGCGACGGAGCGTTTAGCCTTACATATCATCCAGCGAACGCGCTGGGCGCGTGGCATGACACAGATCTTCCGAGTGGATAATCCGCTGCTGGGCCGTGGACTCACGCTGCCTCAAAGATTGTGTTACCTCAACGCCATGATCTACTACCAGTTTGGTTTACCGCGCGTCATATTCTTACTCGCACCATTAGGTTACCTGCTGTTTAACCAAAGTATTATTGCCTCTTCGGCGGAGTTAATTTTCGCCTACGTACTGCCCCACTTAATTATGTCACTTGCTATCAACTCCCGCAGTAACGGACGTTTCCGCTACTCATTCTGGGGTGAGGTTTATGAGACAGTGATGGCATTCCATTTGGTGATCCCAACCATTATTACGATGATTTCACCTAAACGTGGCAAATTTAACGTGACGGATAAAGGCGATCTGCTTAATAAGAGTTTCTTCGATTTTAATATCGTTCGCCCTCATATTATCGCCGTCATTCTGATGTTCCTAGGTATTGCATGGGGCTTAGTCAGACTGGCATTGCCAGAATATTTTGGCGTGAATCCGAACGTTATTGCGCTCAACGTCGCGTGGGCAAGTTTCAGCGTGATCCTGTTACTCGCCGCGATTTCTGTTGCGCGAGAATCGAAACAGACACGTAAAACGATCCGTATTGATGTACAAGTGCCAGCCATTATTCACTATAGCAATGGCGTCTCACTGCGCACGCACACCATTGACCTGTCGATGGGCGGCGTTCGTCTCGCCATCAACGAGGGCAATTACCCCACTGAAGGAATCGAAGAGGTGGAATTATCATTGCACCGCGGTGTGGTCAGCCTTCCGGTTAGCCTGATTAATGTGGAGCCTGATGCAATCCGGTTAATGTTTGGTGAAATCCCCCTGAATAAACGCCGTGAATTGGTCCGAATTGTCCTCGCGAGGGCGGATGCATGGATTACAGAGCCGCACCCTCAAGATCGACCATTACATTCACTGGCCAGTATTATTCGCTGTGCGTTTGAACTCTTCTATCTGCCGTTGAAAGAGCGTCGTGCCAGAAAGAAAGACCTTGTTCTGCTGAAAAAAGGAAATGAGGCATGAAGGTGATATTGAGCAAACTATTGCCGTCAGTTTGGTTTGCCGCTGTGATGGTCTCTGGCTCTTTGATGTTCATGCCGGTCAGTGGATTTGCAGCCGATACAGTTTCAAGCGCAGGACAACAAACGACTGATGCCGTGACTGAGGGCGACTTCCCATTATTGCCTCGGCCGCAGGGAGAGAGCTCCGCGGCAGGTGGCATGGGCTCTGGTGAGACAGCACTCCCATCAGAGAGCTATCCTGCGCCCGTCAGTGCGCCGGAAAATAGCTTACCGCCAGACGCGGCGATAGCGGCCCCTAACACAGGGACGTCCACCTTGGTAACACGTCCAGCGTCATACAATGCGCTCGTCAATACCAATATTACAGTGAAAGACATGGGGCAACCCAACGGCCTGTTATTAAGTGGGGGCCAATTACAATCCGGTATCGTCTTCACATTGCCTAATGACTTGGTCATCACCAACGCCAAGCTATCGTTGGCACTAAAAATATCGCCAGAGTTAGCGAGCAAAAATTACAATTTGCAGTTAATGCTGAATGGACAACCGCTGGGTGCGATACCCCTAAATCAATCCAGCGATAAAAGTGCGGTATATCAAGTGGATGTTCCCGCAGCGATGATCGTTGCGACCAATAATCTGAGTATGAGCATTACCGGTGACAACAATGCATTGCAGTGTGAAACCGACCAATTAAATAAATTCTGGGTGAGTATTTTACCGACCTCGAGTATTCATTTAGAAGGACAACAACTGAATCTCGGTAGGAATCTAGGCATATTGCCACGACCATTCTTTGACATCATGCAAATGAAAGAAACGAAAGTCGCCATGGCATTCCCAGCTAATATTCGTGCAGATATCATTGCCGCCGCCGCTGGTGTTGCTTCTTGGTTTGGTTATCAAGCCAATTACCGTGATATCGACTTCCCGGTACAGTTTGATTCATTGCCTGAAGGGAATGGGATCCTATTTGGCAAGCCCGGTGAACATATCGGGGACTTGATCCTGCCAGAGAGTAATGGCCCTAGCCTGCAATTAATTGATAACCCGATCAATCCAGTGGCTAAGTTATTATTGGTGATTGGCCGTAATGATGGAGAGCTACGCCAAGCAGTTTGGCGTTTAACATCAGAAGACTTACCACAAGATGTCAGTAGCCTAGAGGTTAAACCGCAATCTATTCCTAAAAGTTTGCCGTATGACGCCCCACGTTGGATTAATACCGAACATCCGGTGCTGCTGAAGTCATTAGTGCCGAACTTGGATGCGCTAACCGCTAATGGTATTTACCATGACGGTATTCGTGTGGGATTCCGAGCGGCGCCTGATTTATTTATGTGGGATGGCGAAACCATTCCAATCCATATTGGCTACCGGTTCCCTATTGAGAACTGGATTGATGAAAATACCTCCCAGCTCAACGTATCAATTAACGATACGTTCTTATATAACTTGCCGGTCAATAAAAAAGGGCTGGTTGAAACCCTGTGGCGGAAGATGGGCGGCGATACCCGCCAAGAAAGCTACTCACTCCGTTTAGCCCCTTATTTGATTTATGGCGATAACCAATTAGAGTTCTATTTCGCGATCAACCCCAAAGCGGGAACGCCGTGTAATGTATTAAATAACAACAATATTAAGAGCCGCATTGAACCGGATTCTTATATTGACCTTAGCCATACTTATCACTTTACCTTGCTACCGAATCTGTCTTATTTTGTTGGCGCATCTTTCCCCTTCACCCGTTTAGCTGATTTCTCGCAAACCTTGATTATCTTGCCGGAAAAGCCCAATAAAACCGAAGTCCGCACCTTACTGGATTTAGCGGCTCGCGCCGGTAATTCAACGGGCAAACCCATTATCAATGTCAGAATCAAACTGGGGATACCGGCGAATGCTCGGGATGATTCACTCTTTACGGACAACGATATTTTAGTGGTGTCGGTGTTAGAACGTGCAGATTTCATCCAAACATTATTCACTGGGACGTCATTCAACTTAGAAAACGGGATATTGTCGGTGAAAGCGCCATCAACCGTGGAAAAGGTTGTCGATTATCTCACTGGATTTTGGTTCCGTCAGCAAGTTGAGGCTGATCGCTACCTCTCCTCTACCGATAATTGGCGTGGCTTCTTGAGTTTCCGCTCCACTTGGAATCCACAAAAAGTGGTGGTAATGGCAACCGCAACGGGTGATGACCAATTAGTCAATATTCATGGCGATTTGAAGTCATCAACCGTTAACGCTGGCGTTCGAGGTGATTTGGCGATTATTACCAATGAAAATGGCGTGCGCAGTTTTAGTGTCGGGGAACAATTCCCGCGGGGTGAATTACCTTGGTATCAAATGATTGTTTGGTATGCCAGCCAGCATATTGTGATTCTGGCATTACTCGCCCTACTGGTTTCAGCCATGATTGGTTTGAGTATGTATGGCTTATTAAAACGCCGAGCAGCATTACGCTTAGGTAAAGATCCTGAAAAATGATAATAAAACTGTTGATGGCCTGGCCTTTTTATTGCGAGCGGGGGCGATATGAAGTCAAGTAAAGTGAAATCATCCATGATGAATGCCTTGTACCTCTCAGGGGTCATCGGATTTGCTGCACTTCCTGCTTTCGTACAAGCGGCGGAGAATACACCAGCGATAAAAGCACTATTAGACCAAGCCGCCTATTGGCATGAAAAAGCGCATAATGATCTGGCGACGAGCGCGCTGCAGAAGATCTTGATGGTGGATCCTAACAACGTGGATGCACTGTATTTGATGTCGCTTTATGCCTCTGAAAACGGGAATAAAGATGAAGCGCTCGAATGGCGTAACAAACTGACAGCCGCCTCACCGCAAGACCCACGCTTACAGTCGCTGGACAATGCCAAAGTCATGCAGTCTATTTCGCCGAGCCAATTAGCGACTGCACGCCAGTTTGCCAGTCAGGGGAATATTCCCAAGGCCATTGAAAGCTATCAAAATGTATTTAACGGTAATAAGCCGCTGGATAATTTGGCCGTCGAATACTATTTAACCATGGCAGGCGATCCAGCCACTTTGCCAATGGCTATTTCGGGCTTACAGCAGCGGGTGGCGCAACTCCCTAATGACACTGCTGCGCGCGTGGCGTTGGGGAAGGCATTGACCTACCAGCAAGCAACACGCCGTGATGGTATCGCGATGCTCGAGAGCATGGCGGCAAGTAACCGTGAGGCTGATGCCGCATTGCGCCAAGCATTGCTCTGGATAACACCGCAACCTGCTGATGAGCGGTTGTATCAGGCTTATCAGCAGCGCCATCCTGATGATCAGGTTTTGGCTGATTATTATAAGAAAAACATTGGTGGAGCAGCGAAAGGCCAAGGCTATAGCCAACTGAATAGCGGTGATTTAGCCAGTGCAAAAACCCAGTTCGAATCTGTTTTGGCGATCAACCCTAACGATGGTGATGCACTGGCGGGCTTAGGTTTTATTGCATTACGCAGTGGGGATTTTGCCAGTGCAGAAAACTACTTAAATCAGGCGGCAAAACAGGGTGGTGCGAATAGCGCACAACTGGCCGCACAAGCGCAAGATGCGCATTTCTATGGCGAGTTGGATAAAGCCAAGAAAGCCCTGGCGAGCGGGAATATTGATAGTGCATTAGCGTTGAGCGCCCCACTAGCGCAAGCCACTGGCGATAAAGGCACCGCCGTGGCCCTGTTCCGAGCTGACTTATTACGCCGCAAAGGTGATTTAAGCGGCACAGAGCAAGCGTATCGCAATATTTTGGCGCAGAATCCGCAAAATAATGATGCAAAACTGGGTTTGTATTATGTCTTGCAGCAACAAAAGCAAGATGCGCAAGCGCAGCAAGTCTTGCAAACCGTGCCGAGTAACCTTCGACCGGCCGCTGCGCCAGCGGGCATTAATGTTGATCCTATTCGCCGTGAAGCGGCATTGGCCCTACAGCGCAATGACCCTCAAGGCGCATTAAATCTGCTGCAACAGGCGCTGGCAAAACAGCCATCCAATATCTGGGTTCGTCTGGATATGGCAAGAATTCTGCAACAGCAGGGTAATGCCGCTCAGGCGCAAAGTTTGATGGCAGAAGCGGCTACGCCAGGTGCACCCGCAGATAACTTATATGCCGCCGCGCTGTTTGCGGCTGAAAATAAGGATTGGTCCACCAGCCATACGTTGTTGAGCCAAATCCCACCAGCCCGCCAAACCAAAGAGATCCGCGCGCTCAGTGATCGCATCGAGTTCAACCAAAAAATGGCGACCGCAGATGCGTATCTGGCCAATGGCGATTCAGCGAATGCTGCCATTATTCTGCGTGGGCTGGCACAAAACCCCCCATCAGCCCCTTCTGATGTCGGCAATTTGGCGAAAGATTTGATGGCCGCGGGTGATAGCACGACGGCGGTGAATTTGGTGCGTAAAAATATCAGTAACGGTATTCATGGCAAAGCCGGTGATTACGCGGCACAAATCAGTGTGCTGACGCAATCGGGCTTGACGCAAGAAGCGGAAGCCTTACTGAGTAACCCCGCGATTCAAAGCAGCACTTCACCGATTGAAATCAGCCGGTTACGGATGGGAACCACCATCAATCAGGCAGATGCACTACGCGAACAGGGCCAATATGCGGCGGCGTATGACAAGTTGATCGTGGCGCTGCAAAACGATCCACAAAATATTGATCTGATGCTGGCAATGGGCCGTCTTTATCAATCCGGCAAAATGAATGATGAAGCGGGCAAAGTGTATGCTTACCTATTAAAACGTGACCCGACAAATGAAGGCGCGCGCGTCGGTGCCGTTAACGTGGCATTGGCGAAGGGCGATGTGCAGAGCGCCCGCCAATTAATGTTAGGCATGCGTGGCCCGAGAACACCGGAACGGTTATTGCTGGCGGCTCGCGTGGCGGAAGCTGAAGGCGATCACGAACAGGCACTGGCCCTATTGCGTTCAGCCAAAGGGAAAATGATTGGGTTGGAAGGTGCTGATAGCGTCAGTGGGGCCAATATTGCCGGCTTACAGCTCGCCGATAACCCGTTTATTAACCAAACCACGCGTACTCAAGCTCGCACCGGTTCTCTCTATGGTGCCGTATTACCGTGGCAAAATGCCGCAGGTGATGGCGTCGTAGCCGGTGGGGTCAATAATCTCGCGGCGACCGCCAGCGTGGCGCAGAATGGCACGCTGAAACAAGTTGATCAAATGTTGGACAGCTTGCAGGATAAAACCGCCAGTTGGGCGCAGGGCAATATCAGTATTCGTAGCCGCGATGGTGAATCGGGGCTAAGTGAATTGACCGAGGCAAAAGCGCCGTTAACCTTTGCCGGTGTGCCGTTTGATACCTCGCGCTTAAGTTTTACCGTGACGCCTGTTTCGCTCAATGCCGGTTCAACCTCCGGCACGGGCAGTAATCGTTTTGGTACTGGGGCGTTGCAACAAGGGTTGGAAGTTAAAAATGCCACTGAAACATCGGCGCTGGCAGCTGCAGCTTCAGACCAAGTCTTGGCAGATGCTACCGCAGCCTTAATCCCCTTACAGGCCGCAAGGCAGCTTGCATGCCAAACTGCGGGAGCGGCTTGTGATGCAGCCCTACTGGCAGAAAGTAATGCAAATATCGCTAGGCAGCTGGCAGAGAGTAATAGGATCACCGCTCAGACCTTTAGCCCAAATGACTTTACCGCTGACTCGCCGGGATCGCAGCAGGAATCTGGTGTTGAATTAGCACTGGCGCTGGCCGGTGAAGACTATAAAGCAGATATCGGCACCACCCCATTGGGGCAAGATATGAGCTCTCTGATTGGTGGCTTACAGTGGGCACCGAAACTGGGGCAATACGCCAAACTAGCCATGACGGCAGAACGCCGCCCAGTGATCGACAGCTTGCTGTCTTATGTGGGAGCGACAGACCGAATTAGCGGCCAAAAATGGGGGGCTGTCACTAAAAATGGCGGCGGGTTAAACCTCAGCTATGATGATGGCGATGCGGGTCTTTACGCGGGCGTCAATTATTACAGTTATCTCGGGGACAATGTTAAGAGCAACAACGCGATTACGTCCTCGGTCGGTGCTTATATTCGCCCTTATCGCTATGACGATCGCGAATTAAAAACGGGCGTAAACATCAGCTACATGAACTTCTCCAAAAACCTCAGCTACTTCAGCTTTGGTCAGGGGGGCTATTTCAGCCCACAAGATTATGTCAGCGTCTCTTTCCCAGTGGAATATAGCCAGCATTATGGTAACTGGAATTATAAATTGGGCGGTGCTGTGGGGTATCAATCCTATTCTCAAGATGAGAGTAAATACTTCCCCAATAATCCAGCACTGCAAGCGCAACTTGAGCAATATGTGCGCGATGGTTATAGCACTGAATCCAGTTACGCTGCGCAAAGCAAGAATGGCATTGGGTATAACTTCAAAGCGGATGGCAGTTATAACTTACAGAAAAATATGCAGATTGGGGGGCAAGTTGGCTACGATACTTTTGGTGACTACTCCGAAACCACTGCATTAATTTATTTCAGATACTTGTTGGATGGGAAATAACCATGCAAGAGAATAACGATCTTTCACAACAACTGGATTATTACCGCCAACACCAGCATCAATCAGGGTGGCAAAATGTGGTACAAGTCCTATTCTTAGGCATTCAGGCCAACGCTGAAAATGCCGATGCTCGCGCTTTCTTGCACAGCATGGGCGCGAATCTGGCGCAGCAACAGCCATTGCCCATGAGCCACACCGTGGGAGAGCTTGAAGATAATATCAACCGCTTATGGGCCAACTATCACTGGGGATTTGTGCATATCGATGCCAATGAACAAGAGATAAGATTAACGCACAGTGCGTGGCCAAATACCGATAACGCTGGCGAACAAAAACAATGGAAAAGTGCCTTTGCCGCATTTTTAGCGGGTATTTATGGCGCGTGGTTAAATCAACAAGGAGGTGACCCTGAAGTTAATGCCCGATGGCTCGATAATGAAATCGAGGGTCCATTGGTATTCCGCTACAAACGCGGTATTTAAGGAAAATCATGCTAATCAAGAAAACAACGCGTCTTGTTTTTACTGCCTGTATGTTATTCGGTTTACTTTTTTCAACGGGTGTACAGGCACAAGACCCGGGTTGGGAGCAATTCAAAAGTCGTTTTCTTAAGCCTGATGGCCGTATTGTTGATACCGGCAACCATGATGTTAGCCATACCGAAGGGCAAGGTTTTGGCATGTTATTTGCCGTATTTAATGATGATAAGCCGACATTTGATTCATTATTGGGTTGGACAAATAAGACGCTCTACAATGAGGAAAACGGTCTATTCTCATGGCGATATGAACCCAATGCCAAAGTAAAAGTCGCGGATAAAAATAACGCGACAGATGGTGATGTGCTTATTGCTTGGGCATTATTACTTGCTGGTGATAAATGGAAAAATAGCGACTACATTAATCAGTCGAATAAAATCCAGAGTGCCATTCTTAAGCATACCGTTATTAACTTTGCCGGCTATCATGTTATGTTGCCAGGCGCGAACAGTTTTAACCATACGAGTTATGTGGTTGTTAACCCATCTTATTATATCTTTCCAGCTTGGCAGGCATTCTTCCAATATAGCCATTTAAAAATATGGCAAGACTTGAATAATGACGCGATAAAACAGCTATCGGCGATGAAGCTCGGGAAAGTAGGACTCCCGACAGATTGGGTTTCATTGCGCTCAGACGGCAGCTTTGCCCCAGCAAATGGCTGGCCAGCTCGCTTCAGTTTTGATGCTGTGCGTATCCCACTCTATCTCAGTTGGGGAGCTAAAAATCAAAGCGCGTTATCACCCTTTACTCGCTACTGGCAAGGGTTTGCACGGTTGAAAACACCCGCTTGGGTCAATGTCGTGACGGGTGCCACGGCCGAATACTCACTCACACCTGGCATGCTGGCAATACGCGATTTGACCTTCGGTGATCTGGGCCAATTGACCACCACGTTGCTGCCAGAAGAAGATTATTACTCGTCTTGCTTGCGTTTACTTTCTTGGTGGGCAGCAAAACAGCAGTAAGCCAATATCCCCTTTTTAATCTGCAACATAGGCTAACGTCGGTCAAATGACGTTAGCTTTTTATCGCACTGATCCCAACCTGAACACTTTTCACTCTTTTTTTCTGACTTAGATCAACATATATCACTTTAGCTATTGATTGAGTGATTATGATTATCATTTAATTTCGCATCTATAGATTAACGGACTTACTATGAATATTGATCTGGTCCCCTATCACGCCCAACCTGGGTTACTGCCGTTTCCCAAACGCTGGGCGACAATGCCTTGGCGCGACAGCCGGCCACTGCCTCCTGAATCGCTTCAGGATAGTTGGCAAACGCTATTACAGAAGGCACTCCCTCCCAATAAGCGTTTGCTATATTTACACATTCCCTTTTGTGCCACTCATTGCACCTTCTGCGGCTTCTACCAAAATCCTCTCCAATCCGACAGTACCGCGCGCTATACCGATTACTTGCTACGTGAATTGAGCATGGAAGCAAATAGTCCACTGCTGCAAGGGGGGCCGATTCATGCCGTCTACTTCGGCGGAGGAACACCCAGTGCGCTTTCCGCGCAACAGTTACATCGCATCATCAGTGAGTTACGTAAAACGTTGCCACTGGCACCGGATTGCGAGATAACCGTCGAAGGCCGTATTTTCAATTTTGATGATGAACGGATCGATGCTTGTTTAGAGGCCGGTGCTAACCGTTTCTCTGTGGGCATTCAAACCTTCAATACCCGTATTCGCCAGCGTATGGGCCGTAAGGCTGATCGCGATCAGGCGATCCGTTTTCTCACTAATTTGGCAAACCGTGATCGCGCTGCCGTGGTGTGTGATCTGATGTTTGGCCTTCCTCATCAAACACCCGAAACTTGGCATGAAGATTTAGCTATCGTGCGCCAATTGCCGCTCGATGGTGTCGATCTGTATGCCCTGAATCTGCTACCGACCACACCATTGGCGAAATCGGTGGAAAATAATCGCATTGAGTTACCGACACTGGCACAGCAGTGTGACTTTTACTGTAGCGGTGCCGATAGCCTCGCGCAGGCGGGTTGGCATCAACTAAGCAACAGCCATTGGGCGCGCACTACCCGTGAGCGTAATCTGTACAATCTGTTGATCAAGCAAGGGGCTGATTGCCTTGCGCTTGGCAGCGGTGCCGGTGGTTCTCTGCAAGGGCACGCGTACATGCAGCACCGTAGTCTGGATAACTACTATCGATTAATCGATAGCGGACAAAAACCATTGATGATGATGACACAGGCCAGCGGTGAGCATCCGTGGCGCGCCAAATTACAAAGTGGCATTGAAATTGGTCGTTTAGATCTGAGCGAACTGGTGGCTAACCCTTATCCGCTAATGCCATTGGTCGCACAGTGGCATCAAAACAACCTGCTAAAAGACAACAGCTTCTGCTTGCGACTGACGGACAGCGGCCGTTTTTGGGCCAGTAATATGATGCAGGCATTGCAACAACTTATCCCTTCACTTATCACTACGGAAAATCACTCATGAGCAAATCATCTCTGCCTCTCGCGGAATTCCTCGCCACTCAACCGGATGGCACGCTGGAGCAAATCGCGCAGGATTATCAGGTCAGCCCGCTTGAAGTGGTGCGTGCGTTACCTGAGCGGGTACTGGTTGATGCCGACCAATTTGACCGCGTATGGGACAGCATGACCGAATGGGGAGATGTCACCACCTTAGTCCATACCGCCGATATTATTTTGGAGCACAAAGGCCCCCTGCCTAGCGGTTTCCATCGTCATGGCTATTTTAATCTGCGCGAAAAACAGGGGCTTAGTGGTCATCTACGGGCGCAAAACTGCCAAGCTATTGCGCTCTTGGAACGCCCATTTATGGGGATGGCAACTGCATCTGTGCAATTTTTTAACCAGCAAGGTGATGTGATGCTGAAAGTGTATGTTGGCCGCGATGAGCATCGCCAACTGCGTGCAGATGGTCTTGCCGCCTTCCATCAATTGGCTCAACAGCTCACGGCTGAAACGGCTGAGGAAGTGCCATGAAGCCTTGGTTGATCTTTGGCGCAGGCCATGGTGTCGGCGCACACCTGCTTTCCTTGGCTAATCAGCATGCCACTGCCGCATCGAATCCCCGTGCAGTCACGTTATTGATCCGCAATCCACAACAAGCAGAAACGCTACGCAGCCAAGGTCTGACGGTGGTATGTGGTGATGCCTGCGATCCGGCCAGTGTACTCGAAGCCTGTCAGTTAGCGGGGCCAGAAGCCGCAATCATCTCAACGCTAGGCAGCCGTAGCGCCGATTATCAGGGCAACCGATTGATCATTGATACTGCCGAGAAAACAGGGATTAAGCGCATGCTTTTGGTGACGTCCATTGGCTGCGGTGATAGCTGGCCGACGCTATCCCCCGCTGCCCGAGCCGCTTTTGGTCAGGCGGTGCGCGAAAAATCACTAGCAGAGAGTTGGTTGCAGACCAGTGGACTGATTTATACCTTGGTCCGACCCGGTGGCCTAATAGACCAACCAGCTACCGGCAATGCTGTTTGCCTACAAGCAGAGGCTCATGGCTTAGTGACCCGTGAAGATGTCGCACGAAATTTGAGTAAAATGATAGAAGATACAGTCACATATCACCAAATCTATGCCCTTGTCGATCCGATGTTAGTGAGAGAAGTAAAAATGAATTAACAATAAACATTTCTTGATGTAACATCCTTCGATAATTGATAATAGTTATCATATCGATATAGATTATCATTACCCTGTTGATTATATGGACAAGAAGTTGACTAAAGCGCCAATGTTGAATGATGAACCTGCTGTCGAGCAACCGACGGTAAGCAAACCCCTGTCTGTCACCAGTGCGCAACTACTGGGAGAGCACGGCGTCGCTTTTATCATCCATCAGGGTGAAAGTTATCAATTACGCCAAACCAAATCTGGGAAATTGATACTGACTAAATAGTGCTTACTTAATCATAAAATGCCAAACGTCATTGATGTTACAGCAGAAATTCTGCTGAGGGACACAATCACGCAAAGCGCCATGCAAGCCACCCAGATTCTCGAGTCAAGGCAGCCAGCATCTATCTATTTATTTGTTTTGCATATGAATATTTGCATAAAAATATGGAGAATTGCCGACATGCCTCGTTCCACGTCCGACCGTTTCCGCTGGTCCCCACTCACTTTGGCCATCGCTTGCACATTGCCTTTCGCTGCACAAGCTGCTGATACCGTAGCAGTTAATACGACATCATCGGTTAACACGACTGAAACCACCTCACCAACCAGCAGCAAAAAGCACAGCACCGATACCATGGTGGTGACAGCAACCGGTAATGAGCGTAGCAGCTTTGAAGCACCGATGATGGTCACGGTCGTTGAAGCCAACACGCCGACTAGCGAAACGGCCACCAGCGCCGCCGATATGCTGCGCAACATTCCGGGACTGACTGTGACCGGTAGCGGGCGCGTTAATGGCCAGGATGTGACACTGCGTGGTTATGGTAAAAATGGCGTATTAACGTTGGTTGATGGCATTCGTCAAGGCACCGATACGGGTCACTTGAACTCAACATTCCTCGATCCCGCGCTAGTGAAACGTATTGAAGTGGTACGTGGCCCGTCCGCGCTGCTGTACGGCAGTGGTGCATTGGGTGGCGTTATCGCTTATGAAACTGTTGATGCTGCCGATCTGCTATTCCCTGGTCAAAACTCCGGTTACCGTGTTTTCAGTTCTGCCGCCACCGGCGACCATAGCTTCGGGTTGGGTGCGAGCGCCTTTGGCCGCACTGATGACGTAGACGGGGTTCTCTCTTTCGGGACGCGTGATATTGGCAACATCCGTCAAAGTGACGGCTTTAATGCACCGAATGATGAAACTATCAGTAATGTGCTGGCGAAAGGCACTTGGCGTATTGACCAAGCTCAGTCATTGAGCGCCAATCTACGCTATTACAACAACAACGCAATCGAACCCAAAAACCCGCAAACCAGTGCAGTATCCAGCGGTAACGTCCTGACAAATCGTTCAACGATTCAGCGTGATGCCCAGCTTAGCTATAACATTAAGCCCCTTGACCAAGATTGGCTGAATGCGACCGCGCGCGTTTACTATTCCGAAGTCGAAATCAATGCTCGTCCACAAGGCTCAGCGGAAGAAGGCCGTAAACAGACCACTGAAGGTGCGAAGCTGGAAAACCGCACTCGTCTGTTCACCGATAGTTTTGCGTCACACCTGCTGACTTACGGCACCGAAGCTTACAAACAAGAGCAAACCCCAGGTGGCGCAACCGAAAGCTTCCCACAAGCGGACATCCGTTTTGGCTCCGGCTGGTTGCAAGATGAAATCACCCTGCGTGACTTACCAGTATCTATCTTGGCGGGGACTCGCTATGACAACTATAGCGGCAGCAGCAAAGGCTACGCCGATGTTGATGCCGATAAATGGTCATCACGCGGTGCAGTCAGCATCACGCCAACCGACTGGCTGATGCTGTTCGGCTCCTATGCTCAGGCATTCCGTGCACCGACCATGGGTGAGATGTATAACGACTCAAAACATTTCTCGATCCCAATACGCCCGGGAATGACACTCACCAACTTCTGGGTACCCAATCCTAATCTGAAACCGGAAACCAACGAAACACAGGAATACGGTTTTGGTCTGCGCTTTAACGACTTGTTGATGGCTGAGGATGATCTGCAATTCAAAGCCAGCTACTTCGATACCAACGCAAAAGATTACATCGATACGAAGGTGAACATGACTGCCATGACCACCACCTCTGTGAATATCGATCGGGCAAAAATCTGGGGTTGGGATGCCACAATGAGCTACAAAACGGCACTCTTTAACTGGGATCTGGCCTATAACCGTACTCGCGGTAAAAACCAAAGCACCGACAAATGGCTGGACTCCATCAACCCTGACACCGTGACCAGTGTCTTGGATGTCCCTGTTGCCAACAGTGGATTCGCGGTGGGCTGGATTGGTACCTTTGCTCAACGTTCTAAGCCGTTAACCTCTACCGGTAAAAGCCAAGCGGGTTATGGCATCAATGACTTCTATGTCAGCTATAAAGGCCAAGAGCAGTTGAAAGGTGTGACCACTACCGTGGTATTAGGTAATGCCTTCGATAAAGAGTACTACGCACCACAAGGCGTGCCACAAGATGGCCGCAATGCAAAACTTTTCGTGAGCTATCAGTGGTAACTCATTGAGATAAAAAATAGTCTGAAAAATAACCCGACGCACCCAAACGTCATAACGTCGGGTTATTATTTAACGCTGTCACCTGCATATAAAAAATCAATAGAAAGAGGAAGTTACAATGAGCCAGTCAATATATGAACAATACTTACAAGCCAAATCTGATCATCCGGGCAAGTATGCTCGTGATTTAGCCACATTAATGGGTATTTCCGAAGCCGAACTGACCCATAGCCGCGTTGGGCATGATGCAAAGCGTTTACAGGCAGATGCCCGCACTTTGCTGGCCGCACTGGAAACTGTCGGTGAAGTGAAAGCCATTACCCGCAATACCTATGCCGTACACGAACAATTAGGCCGTTATGAGAATCAACATCTGAACGGCCACGCTGGTTTAATCCTCAATCCACGTGATTTGGATCTACGCCTGTTCCTCAACCAATGGGCTACTGCTTTCACCCTGACGGAAGAAACACGTCACGGTGTCCGCCACAGCATCCAGTTCTTTGACCATCAGGGCGATGCATTACATAAAGTGTATGTCACTGACCAAACTGATATGTCAGCGTGGGATGCCTTATTGGCGAAGTTCGTCAGCGCTGAAAACCCAGCATTGCAACTAGAGCCAGCAAGCGCACCTGAAGTGACCGAACCGACTGCCGATGATGCCACCGTGGATGCCGAATGGCGCGCCATGACTGATGTGCATCAGTTCTTCCAGTTGCTCAAGCGCAATAACCTGACCCGTCAGCAAGCCTTCCGCGCCGTGGGTGACGATTTAGCCTATCGCGTTGATAACAGCTCACTGACACAACTACTCAATATTGCCTTGCAAGATCAAAACGAAATCATGATCTTCGTCGGCAACCGTGGTTGCGTGCAAATCTTCACCGGCTTGATCGAGAAAGTCACTCCACATCAAGAGTGGATTAACGTGTTCAACAAGCGCTTTACGCTGCACTTGATTGAAACGGCCATTGCTGAAAGCTGGATCACCCGCAAACCCACCAAAGACGGTTTTGTCACCAGCTTAGAGCTGTTTGCCGAAGACGGTACACAACTCGCTCAACTTTACGGTCAGCGTACAGAAGGGCAACCGGAACAAAATCAATGGCGTGAGCAAATTTCTCGCCTGATCAATAAGGATATCGCCGCATGAGACTAAGGTTACTGTCACTCCCTTTCATTCTGTCGCTGAGCGCCTGTCTGTTGCCGCTAAAAACCTTAGCAGCAAACCCATCGGCCGCAGAACGTATTGTCACCATTGGTGGTGATGTAACAGAAATCGCCTATGCACTGGGTGCCGGTGACGAGATTGTGGCCCGTGACAGTACCAGTCTACAACCTCAGGCAGTGCAGAAGCTGCCTGATGTGGGTTACATGCGCATGCTCAATGCCGAAGGGATTCTGGCAATGAAACCAACCATGCTGCTAGTTAGCGAACTGGCTCAGCCCTCTCTGGTGCTGAAACAGGTTGCAGATAGCGGTGTGAATGTGGTCACTATTCCGGGCCAAACCACGCCAGAAAGTGTCACGGCGAAGATTAACGCAGTCGCCACCGCGCTTAATCAGCCGGAGCAAGGGCAGAAACTGATTACGGACTATCAGCAACGTTTGGCGGCTGTTAACAGCACGCCACTGCCCGTTAAAGTACTGTTTGTCATGAGTCACGGTGGCCTAACACCGATGGCAGCAGGCCAGAATACTGCAGCGGATGCCATGATCCGCGCCGCCGGTGGCAGCAATGCCATGCAAGGTTTTAGCCGCTATCGTCCATTGTCTCAGGAAGGCGTTATCGCCAGTGCTCCAGATCTATTGCTGATCACCAGCGATGGCGTAAGAGCATTGGGGGGCAGTGAAGGTATCTGGAAATTACCCGGTATGGCACTGACGCCAGCCGGTAAAAACAAACGTTTGTTAGTTGTTGATGATATGGCACTACTGGGCTTTGGTCTGGAAACGCCGCAAGTATTGGCGCAACTGCGCAAAGGCATGGAACAAGCACAATGAATTGCCGTGTCCATCCGCGTTTGATGCTAAGCATCTTGCTGATGATTTTGATTATTCTAGCGCTCGGTTCGGCGAATATGGGAGCCTTAACGCTCTCATTTCGCACCTTGTGGCATGCCTCACTCGATGATGCCATGTGGCATATCTGGTTGAATATTCGCTTACCGCGCGTGCTACTCGCCGTTGTGGTTGGCTGCGCGCTGGCGGTCTCTGGCGCGATCATGCAGGGGCTATTTCGTAACCCGCTAGCCGACCCCGGTTTATTAGGGATCAGCAGCGGTGCCGCGCTATGTGTCGGTATCATCATCATCATGCCTTTCAGCTTGCCACCCCTACTGGCGCTTTACAGCCACATGGTGGGAGCCTTTATCGGCAGTCTGGCCATTTCTATCGTCATCTTTACCCTCAGCCGTTGGGGGCATGGCAATTTATCCCGCCTGCTGTTGGCGGGTATTGCTATTAATGCCTTGTGTGGTGCTGCCGTCGGGGTGCTGACTTACATCAGCGATGATCAGCAGTTACGCCAATTCTCCCTCTGGAGCATGGGCAGTTTAGGTCAAGCACAGTGGTCAACATTGATGGTAGCAACCTCGCTGATCCTGCCTGCCTGTGTACTAGGATTAATGCAGGCGCGTCAGTTGAATCTATTGCAGCTAGGGGATGAAGAAGCTCACTATCTTGGGGTGAATGTACGGCAAGCCAAACTACGGCTGTTGCTGCTCAGTGCCATTCTGATTGGGGCCGCAGTCGCTGTCAGTGGCGTTATCGGCTTTATTGGTTTAGTGGTGCCACATCTTATCCGTATGCGTATCGGCGCTGATCATCGTTGGTTATTGCCCGGCTCCGCGTTGGGTGGGGCTTGTTTGTTACTGACGGCGGATACATTGGCTCGAACCCTAGTCGCACCGGCTGAAATGCCCGTCGGGCTGATCACCAGCCTGCTAGGTGGCCCCTATTTTCTATGGCTGATTTTACGTCAGCGGGAGCAACGCAGTGGTTGATATCGTTGGGGCAACGCTGGATGCAGCAGGGGCTAATGTCGCTGGGGTGAATGAGACTAAAGCTAATGCGTTTGGGGCTGATATGTCGATAACACCTGCGCCGTTATTGACGGCAAATCATCTCTCCTATCATGTTCAAGGGCAGCGGCTGATTCATGATGTTTCGCTGCAAATCGCCAGCGGTGAAATGGTAGCCATTATCGGACCCAATGGCGCAGGGAAATCCACCCTATTGCGGTTGCTAACCGGCTACCTTGCCCCCTCTGATGGCGATTGCCAGCTACTGGGCAAAAATCTAAGCAACTGGCAGCCACAAGCATTGGCTCGAACCCGAGCGGTGATGCGTCAATACAGTGATTTAGCGTTCCCCTTCAGTGTCAGTGAAGTCATTCAGATGGGCCGCGCCCCTTATGGCAAGGCGCAGAATGATCAAGCGCTGCAAGAGGTCATGGCGCAAACGGATTGTCTGGCGCTGGCTCAACGTGACTACCGAGCATTATCGGGTGGCGAGCAACAACGTGTTCAGTTAGCTCGTGTGTTAGCCCAACTGTGGCAACCAGAACCTTCACCGCGCTGGTTGTTTCTGGATGAACCCACCTCCGCACTGGATTTATATCATCAGCAGCATACGCTGCGCTTGCTACGCCAGTTGACCAATCAAGAGCCGCTAGCCGTTTGTTGCGTGCTCCATGATTTGAACCTAGCGGCGTTGTACGCAGACCGCATTTTACTGTTGGCGAAGGGTGAGTTGGTCGCCTGTGGTACACCGGAAGAAGTGCTCAACGCAGAAACATTGACTCAGTGGTATCAGGCAGATCTGGGGATTTCACGACATCCGGAGACTGCCCTACCGCAAATATATCTGCGCCAATAGACTGGGCTGCATCCAATAGATTGCTTTTCGCTTCAACTTAAAACCCACCTCTGGTGGGTTTTAGCAACGTCCACACAGTGCTGGTTGCGGTGAGAACAGACAGATCGTAAAGACGCCGTAAAATCATCCCTGATGGCTCGAGCCGCGCCATCCTTGGCGCGGACGCTTTACTCTTCCGTCTGTCCTCACCGTTTCCGATCGAGTCATCAGGTTTTCATCGGCCTGAATCGAACTATGACTGATTTTGTATTTCAGCCACTTTAGGTTCATCTTCCGCCATTAATGCATAAATCGTCTTGCCGACTTTCTGTACTGCCCGCTCAATCTCTGCCGTCATCGGCTTGCTGTAACTCAATCGAAGGCAGTTACGATATTTTCCTGAAGCAGAACTGATCGACCCTGCCGAGACTTGCACACCCAGCGGCAACAAACATCGATTAAGGCGCAAACTATCGAAACCATGTGGTAACTCAACCCACAACATAAAGCTCCCCTCCGGCCTGCTCAGACAGGTGTTGGGCGGAAAATACTTCATCACCCAACCGGTCATAATGTCACGGTTACGTTGATATTGGCGGCGCATGCGGCGCAGGTGCTGCATGTAATGCCCCTGCTTGATGAATTCCGCCATCGCCAATTGCGGCAGTGAGGCCACCCGCCCAGCAGAGATATATTTCATGTGAAGCGCTTTATCTAAATAGCGACCCGGTGAAATCCAGCCAATGCGTAAACCGGGTGCCACCGTCTTCGAAAAGGAGCTACACAACAATACCCGCCCGTCATCATCGAATGAGGCGATAGTCGGTGGGCGCGGATATTGATAAGCCAATGCGCCATACACATCATCTTCAATAATGGCGATATCATAGCGCTGCGCTAACGTCAGCAATGCTTTTTTACGCTCAACTGGCATGGTGTAGCCCAGCGGGTTATTGCAGGTTGGTGTGAGCTGAATTGCCTTAATCGGCCATTGATCTAGCGCCATTTCTAAGGCTTCCAGACTAATACCGATAACTGGATCAGTGGGGATCTCTATCACCTTCATGCCCATCCCTTTTAGGGTCTGCATCGCGCCATGAAAACTGGGGGAATCAACCGCAACAATGTCTCCTGGCTGACAAACGGCCCCTAATGCTACCGACAGTGCACCATGGCACCCCGAGGTGATGATAATGTTTTCCGCCGATTGGTGGTTACCGCTATCGAGCATCAGCCGAGCAATTTGCTCACGTAATACCAGCGAACCGTAAATATTGTCGTACTCCAGAATTTCTTCGCGCTGATGAAGGCTCACTCGGCTCAACAGGCGAGTGAGTATTTTTAACCCCGGTCCGGAAAGGTCAGGCGAGCCAATACCCAAATGAATGACATTCTCTTGGTCGCCACGCGTTAAAAATGCCAGTACATTTTCCCATTGAGAGATTTCTACCGGTCGCTGTGCGTGACTGCATGTCGCAGGTAATGAAGGGAGATTCGAACTGCAACGCACGAAGTAGCCTGACTTGGCACGCGCTTCAATGAGCATGCACTCTTCGAGTTGCCGATAAGCCTGCTGCACTGTACTGATACTGACTCCATGTTCGTCACTTAGCACTCTGACCGAAGGGAGCCGCTCCCCTGCCGCATATAGCCCTTCTTTAATCCGCTGACTCAGAATGTCAGCCAGTTGTTGGTAACGCGTCATGGAATTCACCTGATAATTGATTAAGGACCAGTACAGATAGCTTAAATTTACACCATTCAGATTATATAGCCCGCATCTGTATTAAAATAATACTCTTATTTTGCATCTGTCATGTTTTCCGCCAAAGTTTCATGCTAGTGACTCACCTACTGACGGGGAGTCAATAATGAATAATATAATTGAAGATCAAATAGATGAATGCTGCTCGTCAGCGATGCGAGCAAAACAAAGCCGCCGCAATATTTTCATTCGCTTATGGCTTAAAGCATACAGATATACTTGTCGCTGGAATGAGCTGCGCAAAACGGCCAATACCATGGCGCGTTTGAATGCCGCTCAGTTAAAGGATATTGGCTTAACACGGGAAGATATCAAGCGAGACTACAGCCGCCCATTTTGGCGTTGATGTAAGGTCATTTGAATACGGCTGAACGGGCTGAATTCAGCACATACTATGCCGAATCCAGCCCTGTTCTATCAAAAATCATGGCCACGATAGCCAGTGCAAAACGCTTTTTGATAAAAACCGAGAGCCACAATTGTGGAGTTTCTAATTGCAGAAATAATCGATTAAATGCGAGTGATAATTATAGGAGTAAGATGATTCAGGATTTGAATCTATGTGCCACAATAGCCGCCAGATAGGTGACAACGATGCTTCGACATGACGTAATGCGCCTACACTCAGTTATTGGGTTAATTATGGCACTCACTTTCGGGCTAACCGGTTTTATGAAAAAGATTGGGTTCGTTGCTTCACGTCGCTATTTTTCGCTGCTATGCCTATTACTAGCACTTATTTTTACCTCTGCAACAGGTACTGTTTTTGCCGCCACCGCATCAGACGCCACGTCTGACAGCAGCGAAGAACCGGCAAAGCCGGCGGTATCTGTGCAACTGATTAGCCTGCAAAAACAGCTCGATAAGCTGAAGCAGAACATTTCTGTCAGTGCGTCCGATAACCAGTTAAGTGTGCTCAATGAGACCGCCTTAGCCTTGGTTCGCGATGCCGATATATTACTCGCCGACTTGAAACCCAAGCGCGAGCAATTGCAAGCGCAATTGGATGTGTTAGGCCCGCCACCTGCCGCCGGAGCCTTACCCGAAACGTCTGTCGTGGCGCAGCAACGGCGGGTGCTGAACACGCGTAAAGTTCAGCTCGATGGTCAGAATGATCAAGCTCAGTCCATTAGAACCAATGCCGATAATTTGGTCACGCAGATCACCGCCTTACGGCGCACCGCCCTGAAATCACAAATCGCCTTAAATTCCGGGAGCATTCTGGGAGCACATTTCTGGGCACCGATCGTCAACCCGAATGCCGATGATGACAGCCGATTAAAAAATTTTATGCAAGAACTCGGCGACGCTTGGAATACCGCTTGGGACCCTGAATGGCGTTTGGGTACGTCAATGTACCTGCTGCTGACACTGCTGATCGGCGCATTTGGCTTTAAGTTCCTCGATATCCTGACCGCTTGGTTCTGCACCAACTGCCTTCCACAAGGCCCATTACGTCGTAGCTTTATGGCATCGGCTACCACGTTATCGACCGTGCTCATTACCGTGACGATGGCACAATGCATCACTCAAGCTTTTACCCGCTCGCCGGACACATCACAGCTAGTGATGGATTTTTCGCTCGCGTTTGTTCAACTCATGTTCTTCTCTGCGCTAGTCGCCGGTTTAGGGCGTGCATTTTTATCCAATCAGCGCCCTTCATGGCGTTTACCCGCGATTGCCGATGAAGTCGCCATCTCGCTGAAACAATTCCCACCGTTATTAGCCAGTTGTATCCTGATTTTTGGCGCGATTGATCAAATGAACAATATGATCAATATCAGCGTCTCAGCGGCCATTTTTGGTAATGGCATCTCGGCGCTGTTAATGGCACTCACCGCCGCCATTATTCCATTACGCGCCAATCGGGTGCGGCGTAAACTCATCATCAGTGGTGAAAAGCCTGAAGCCTATTCCACGCTCGCGGGATTGATTCATTTCGCCATCGGCATTACAGCCGTTGCCATATTATTGTCACTGTTGGTCGGCTATATCGCGCTCGCAAAATTCTTAAGCTACAAACTGGTATGGAGCTGCCTGGTTCTGGCATGTCTCTATTTACTGATTCATCTCTTCGTCGATACAGCAGAAAGTCTCTTTTCCCCCACCAGCAGTGCCGGTAAAGCCATCAAACAATCGCTGAATATTGACGATCGTCATTTAGCACAAGCGGCAACGTTATTATCCGCCACCAGCAAAGTGGTTCTGATACTGCTCGCGATTATCGCTCTGCTTAATGGCACCTTCGGCTCAACGACCCCGATTTCGTTACTGCAAAAGGCCATGGAGCTGCTCAGCGGCGAAGGACTGGAAAAACTCAATATTGTCCCAACCAACTTATTGAATGCCGTCATTTGCCTGATTGTTGGGATATATGTATTAAAAGCGGCATGCCGTTGGTTAAATAATGAATTCCTGCCCAAAACCCAAATGGATAACGGCATAAAAACCTCGGCGGTCACCCTGTTCAGTAATATTGGTTACGTGCTGGTGATTTTACTGACGTTATCTGTACTCGGTATCCAATGGAATAAATTAGCCTGGATTGTCAGCGCCCTGTCGGTGGGTATCGGTTTTGGTTTACAGGAGATCGTGAAAAACTTTATTTCCGGCATTATCTTGCTGACCGAACGGCCCGTAAAAGTCGGGGATTTGATCAGTATCAGCGGAGTGGAAGGTGATATTCGCCGTATTAATGTCCGTGCAACTGAAATCCAGCTCAGTGATCGTTCGACTGTTATCGTCCCGAACTCCCAATTGATTTCTCAGAATGTACGCAATGCCACCATGGCCAATGCTCAAGGGGTGGTGACTATCGCGCTAACCTTCCCCCTCGATTTAGATGTTGAATTGGCGCAAGCACTGCTGATAGAAGCTTACGAGGAACATGAGTCGATACTCGCCACGCCCGCTCCATCGGTGAAATTTAGCCAGTTAAGCCCTGATGGTATCGTACTCAGTGTGACCGGTTTGGTCCCCAGCCCACGCATGGTCAGTACAACCAAAAGTGCGTTGCTCTTCAGCATATTAACGCGATTGAGAGCCGCAGGTGTTTCGTTGGCGGTGGCGACTAATAGAGCCGCACCGATAGATAATTAGTGCTCGTAACCAGAAAGATTCAGCGAATAAAGAAAGAAACAACCACCTGTGACCGTTTCTTTCGTTATCGTGGTACTAAGATACAATCTCTGGCACTGTGCTGGCCTCGACAAGATAGTCCAGCACGTCTTGAACCCGATACCACTCCATCCAAATACGGTCCTCAAGTGGCTGTTGACTGTATTTCTCCACGGATGACACCAACTCCAGCATCTCTAAAGAATCCAGATGCAGATCGATAATCAGCCGCGATTGCCTATCAATACATTGTGCCTGCCCTGCATAGCTACGGATCTGAGTGAGTTCATCCAAAAGCCAGCAAAAGTGTGAATGTTCAATGGTCATACACGACCTCCTGATGCCTTGTCTTGTTGGTCTACTGACACTAGTTTGTCGTTGTCTTGCCCATTCAGATTAGACCCTAGCACTTCCTTATATTTTCCCTGCTGGGCAAGTTGTTCATAGGATACGCTTCGCTGGGATGGGCTAACTGGTCGGGGTGATTTTGGTTGAGTTTTATCCGTAGCCTTATCGTTATGTTTCCGGAATAGATCAATAAGTTCAGAAGAGCGCTGCGCTTCATTCATTCCCATAAATTCAGAACCAAACACATTAACGGATTTAGGTGCTTGGGTGCTCTCAGTCTCCTTTGCCTTCTTGATATCAGCGCGTTGAGATTCTGTAAGCGATGCATTTTTTTGAGCAAGGTAACTCGTGTCACTATTTCTGTAGCTCGATGATTGGCTGGAACCCAATGTTGCACCATTGGTCAGCGCCACGACCGGCACATCTCTGTATGACGGAAGAGCGTTCCTTTGAGTACCAAAGTAGCCCCCCTGTGAGTTAAGTTGATATGTGGTTTTCTTCACGGGCGCTTTCGGTGAAGCATCATTGATCTGAGTTTTCACCAAGCTTTCAATACCATCTATCTCATCATTAACGACAAATTTCTCTTTTTTAATCAATGATATGTGGGTTTTAGATACAGTGATAGCCGGTTGCGATTGTTTTTCTATCTTAATTTCTTCAGGTGCAATCTTTTCAGGTTGACCCTTTGCTGCTGGTACGATGACATCAGGAATATCTGCACGGCGAGTTGGCGGAGTACGGCCCTGCGATACCGGGTCTTTCGGTAAAGTCATTCCGGCTACTGCATCTGCCAAGTTACTGATTTTGGTGATCAATGGAGCCAATTCACCAAGATTGACATTAATGATAGGGGCAACAGTAATCGTAGGAGCAACATTGTTCACCGGTGAGAATACCGGTGAAAAATTACCGGCAGACGGAAGAGTCGGTGATGCCATATTATAATCAATAAGAGGTGCAGACATGGGCGAGCGTTGAAAAGATGCTTTAGTATGGGGCGACGATGCGGGCAAGCCCATATTATAATCAACTGGTGGTTCGGCTGGCGGCAAAGTTTGCGAATGTTGTTCAGCTTGCGGCAGTGAATCTGGACCTGCATTATTTCCAAGTAATCGGGCGATAATTTCTGTCTTATGTTCTAACGCCGTCATCAAAGAATGCATTTGAGCAGCTTTATCATTCACCTCTTTATGATTAATAAAACCTTTCTTCAGTTCATTAATTTGTTCATCGATAGTTTTATTCAGTTCAGGATAAAGAGACTGTATAACCTCTTCAGGGTTTTCTCTTAGACTCTGAAGTTCCGCTTTAGGTAAGACATTTGATAGCTTCTCGATGATATCTGGATAAACAGATTCTTGCAGATATTGATTGCAAACTTTATCAAGATTATCTTGCTGACCTATTCCTTTTTCGGTTAACCCCAATTGCTTAAACAGAACGGCATTAAACTTCTCTAATGCACTATTGGCGGTCTTTTCTTTTGAGCCGTCGTTCGACAACTGAAGCATTGATTGATAGAACTTCACGGCTTCGCCTTTCACTTTCCCCATTTTATCTTCAGGCAAGAGATTAAAGAGTGCGAGAGCAGATTTTGTGCAATGAAGCATATTAGAGGTGATAACAGAACAGTCACTACCTTGGCTCATCACCTTAGTGAAATGTTGTAAATCATTAGCCTTGGGCAATTCTTTACTGATCAGTTTGTGGAAGTTATTAATATGTTTCGTGTCATCAACATCACTCAATGCTTTTCCTTGAGCAGAGTTAGTAGAGAAGGAAATACAAGTATTACCGTCCGGCAAAGAGCTCTTCGTGTAGGGACCCTGTTCAGTTGTAGAAGAAATACCACTAATAATATCAGCTAAAGAAGAATTTCCACTATTGTGTGAAAGCTGTTTACCAGTATCCTTTAGTAGTACTACAGGGGTCCTTGTATTAACAGTCGGTGTAGGCATCGTAATATCCTGTTTTAAAATGGTTTATAAATCTCGCAATGCAACACCGCTTACGAGTTTGAAAAAAAATCAATTCACACGGCATAACTGCTATGTGAATAAGAAATAAAAATTTGGATGACAGTCAATTTTCAGTTTCATAAACTGTAATACATTGATGTAAAGTAAGAAAACGGATAATAGCCACCTTCCGAAATATTGCTGACACTATTAATAACATAGGAAATTTGCGATAAGTGTCCAATACCGATAAATATGGGTAATGCAAGCGAGGAATATACAATCGGCCGATTAGAAGCAGGTAAAGAAGAGCTAATACTTATACCCTGAGGTTGTATTATTCGCCCTGAATACATCTGAGTAAAAGGCATAAAATAATCTCCAATTAATGGAGCGGCAAGAAAACGCCTGCCGCCATTGAATTACTGCATATAACCGGCATTATAACGGTGTAAGTCTTCTGTCATTTTGGTTAGTAACTGGATCATCGTTTCAAAGGTGCTATTATCTTGACGGAATCTTTCCAGTAGTTGCGAAACGTTACTATTTACCGAGTTCTTTTGGCTATCGATAGCCGTTTGTAAACTCTGAAAACTTTGTGACAACATACTCGCATTTGTCCAGATGTTATTGTTACTACCGTTATTCGCTATTAAGCTTTTATAGATATTTCTGACAGGTTCTAAGTTAGGAAGAATACTTATTTGGTTATTTCCCCCATGCTTAACAATAAAACCAGGCTCTAGCTTTTTCTTCCAAAAATCTAGTGCGTGTTTATCACCACTAAAAGTATGCAGGGACTCACCTTCCGAATTACTGGCTGCCCAATTTTTAATCGGAGCTTCTTCTCCCGATTTCTGGCCTGTATATTTTGAAAGTGCATTATCCATTTGCTTTAAAAAAGCCCCAGTATTGAGCACGATGCGACCATCATTTCCTGCACTTATGAAATCACTTATTTTCCCAACCGCAGTATTGACATCTTTCATATACTCAGCTGTTTTTTGGTTGATATCAGAATAAGTTTTCTGATAACCACCATGTATTGTGTTTATCAGACCTTCCAACGCCGCAATATGAGGTGGTGTTCCCTCAGAACCAATTGCTGTCACGGCTACGCCGTTATTCGTTGACCTCTTTGCTCTGGTGAACTGGAAATTTCCATCAACACCGTTGATAGCCGCTGGTGGCGGAAAACCTTTAGCCATTTTGTTATAGCTATCACTACTTCGCTGTAAATCACGATGTAATTGACGTGATTGGCCTTGAACATCATCCGCATTCGTCGACAGCGAAGAATTCATACTATTTGTATATGAATTTGATAAAGGTAACAGAGACTGATTTTGGACCAGTAATAGTGCTGCGGATCTATAGGGATCGTTTTTATCTTGAGACAAGATAAGCGTATCCATTCCTTGCAAGGCCATCGCGGCCAATTGATTTCCCTCACTCTGCGTCATTGGCGTACTTCTCGCATGCCCCCCCACGAGGAGAGGCTGGGGCCGTGATGTGACTATTGCTTCTGCCATTAAGATTACCCCTTCACCAGACTTTGGTTGGTACGTACAGTAGAATCACGCATGGCGCTAATATGTTGGCGCATTTCTTTCACTGCCTCTTGGCTGCGCTCAATCTGTTTCTCTTTGTCGCTGGCAATACCACGCGCAACCTCAGCAGTGCTGTTTTGGATCATCTTGTCCGCTTCGGTCTCTTTGACTGCCGACAGATTTGAGTTATTTGCTAACTGACCAGCATTATCAGACATACGCGTCATCTGCTCAGCAACGCTGCTTTGAGTGCGATATTTATTGGTCTTCTGGTCGTAAGCCTGCCCATTGAGCTCAGCGCGGATACTGACGTCTTGAATGGTCTTCAGATTCGCCTGCTTGCTAACAGCCTGTTCAGCAGGCGTTGGCGTCGAAGCTTGAGATAACTTTGTCTCCGTGTCTGGGGCTGACGTTGGCTTCGTATCTGGCGCTGATGTTGCCTTCATATCTGGCGCTGACGTAGTTTTTACGACTGGAGATGGCGTTGTTGTCACTATTGGAGTCGGTTTTGCACCAATATTGACTCGCATCCCGTCGATCATCACGACATTGCTGGCATCATTGGCTTTTGCTGGAGCTGCTGTTGGTGACGGTACTGCTGCTGGTTTCGCACCGGTATTGACTCGCATCCCGTCGATCATCACAACATTGCTGGCATCATTGGCTTTTGCCGGAGCTGCTGGTGCTGGTGTTGGGGCTGGTTTCGCGCCGGTATTGATTTTCGCCGGAGCTGGAGCATCAATCTTGTGTAGATTACGTGTCATTGTCTGCACCTGAGCGCGGTCAAGATTTGCTGGCTTCAAGTGCTTATTCACTGCCTGATTCTGCTTACTTAAGCCTCGGCCCTGAAATGCAGCACCGGCTCCAACAATGGCGATTGACGTGGCAAATCCCATGATTGCGCCCTTAAAAATCTCCTTTCCTTCTCGGATAGTTGACTCCGCCGCCTTCTCCGTCATATTGGCGCTGAGCGTGGCGAACATGCTGTTAATTCGGCGCTCAGAGATATTGATCTCCGCCATGACTTGACGCAGCATACTGAGCATAAATCGCATCATGTCATTGGTTTGAATGCCGATAAAACGGCTCTCCTTCACCGAATCTTTTGACTCCGCAATGTTGTCTAGACCCTTTTCATCCAATTGCGCAGCCTGCATCTCTTTTAACAACGAACCCGATAACATGGTCTGCGCGGCGGCCGTCAAATTACGCTGTTCAACATCATCAGTCATCAGTGCATCAATCAACACGCGATTGCCAGCGCTCTCATCCGTTGCCGCCATTTCGCGTTGTAAAACTTGGGTAAGTGCCTGCTTTAGCCCCTCAGGGGTGATTGACATGGCAATGCGTAAATCATCTAAACGAGCAGCATTATCTGGATTGTCCAATTCGCCGAGTTGGGTCAACATTTGGCCATGGTCAATACCTACCAAAGGCGCAGTCAACTGTGGCTTCCCGCCCGCAGCGCTAAAGCCACTCGTCATTGAATTAACATCCTGCAAATTCAGCTTGTTAGCGGAGACCTGTTCTTTTCCCGTTGACGTGGGTACCGGGGCAAGGTTTGGGCTCATTCTGACATTTGCGATGTGGGGGGCTTGTTGGATAGTAGTCATCAATAATCTCTCTTGGAATTAATTAAGCAAAACTGCTTTTCATCATGTTGGCTTTCGTATGGCCAGATTCATTCAACGCGGTAAGCATGCCTTCAAAAATCTCATTAATTTGGTCGTATCCTTGACCCATGGACTTAATTAATGCTTTAAGCAGCTCATCAATAGCCTGAATGGCGGTGTTATTTCGCAGCATTTCTGCCAACAGCTCTTTCATATCGCGAATAAGAGAGCTGGCATGTAAATTCAATCCACCACTAACGGCAGCGTTGGTTACACCCAGTGCCATATTGGTACCATTGAGGCCAAGCTCAACTTTGCGGGCGACGACATTAGTGATTTTTCCGGCGTCTTCCGCCTTATCGACGACTTTTGCCACGTCATCTGCTTTGTCTGCAAACTTCGCCAAAGGTTGGCTCAAATTACTTGCTTTACCGCCCACTTTACTCAGCGTACTGGTGAGCTGGCGTGGCAAGGCTTTCACTGCGCTTTTCACCACATTAGTGAGTACTTGCTTACTCGCATTGATAGCCACCTGACCGGCATTCTTGGCAAATGAAGACATTGAGACCAGCGAGAGGGCGAGAAAAGCCACTGCGGCTAATACCATGCCCACAATACTGCCAATCTCTTTGGCCTGATCTTCGGGAACACCGAATGCAATCAACATATTGGTGACAACCGTCGAGATTTCCGCCGCTAGCATCCCCATCAAGCTGCTATTCCCTGTCTCCTCCAGCACAATATCGGCTATTGTCATGGCAAGACCAATGGCGGCGACAGCGATCATCAGTGGCCCCGCCGTTCCTAAACTGGCCACCGTTGCTATCACGGACACGGCTAGCATGATGTAACCGAAAACTTTACTGGCGCACGATGCAGCCTTATTCGCCTCATCCGCTTTTTGCTGAGCTTCCTCCGCTTCTTTTGCTTTTTTTTCAGAATCTCTACGTGAGGCTTCGTTGATGGTTTCCATCACTTCTTGCTGTTGACGCATATTTCTAATGCTGTCGTCGTTCATTGCCTTTTTTAGTTGCGCAGTTAACAGGGTCAGCAGGGCCAATGAGCTCTCCCAACGTTCACCTTCTACTTGTGGCGGGCGTGGGGCACTCTCAATAAAATTATTAATTTCAATGCGGCTGTTGTTTGCTTGCTGCGCAATACTCGTCGCCTGGGTTAACGCCAAGTTATGGTTACTTTCGAGTACTGTGACGTTGAGATTAGCGTCAGTCAGCTTGGCTGCCAAAACAGTCAGTTTGCTTTCTAGCATCGTGATTTTTGCCTGAAGCTGCGTCGTCTGCTCTGTCGTCAACTTTTGGCTATTCTCGGGTACTGGCTTATTACTACCCTCATGAATGAGCTTATTTTGACTTTGCGTCGCCTGTGTATTCGTCGCCTGTGTATTGAGGCTGTCAGTCGCCAGCTTTTGGCCACTTTCCGGCGTCAATACATTGCTTTTGCTCAATATCAATTTGCTGCTACTGAGTTGTGTTTCTAATAATTGTTGCTGCTGCGTAAGACTGAGTACGGTGTCTTTGCCCTGCTGCCAGGCCTGATGACAAATTTCAACCTTATCCGTGGCAGCTTGCAGGTCGTTAAGACCCTGTTCCAATGCTGATAACAATTTATCCCCCTGCTCGCGCAGTGCAGAGGATTCAGCGTTAATTAGCTGTAAACGGCCCCGTAGTTCACTCAAATTATTGCTGTGCAAGAGCTGACGTAATGTCGCAATAGATTCGAACAACGATGCAGAGGCATTAAACCCTTTAGTTTCAAAGGATTGTTGGTTTTTCCCTTCTGTTCGATTGGTCGCACCTTCTTTAGGTTTTTCGGGTGTATTCGCCATTAAGTAGGCCTGCGACAAACTTATTTTTGGTGCTGCGAGTAACGGGCTACCTTCTTGGCGGTGACGACGTTCTTGCTCGTTTGAGGCCAATTCTCGGCAAGCATCCTCGAGTGCTAGCAGATTTTTAGTCGTCTCATTACGTACTTGGTTAATATTCACACCCTGGGTAAAAGTTCGAATATTATTAATACGTTCATTACTCGTTTGTGTTGCATTAACCATATGATTTACCTTGTTAAATCAAGTTGATTCTTCTACCTGCTTTTTTTCAGTCAGATTTCGCTTTAATGCGGTGATATAAACGGAAGATTTTTGCTGTAATTCAGAATCCAATGTCCCGTTATAAGTACTTTCAAAACAATGCAGTGCCGCGCTACTTTTTTTCATCATTAAGTTACATTGACCTGCATGAAATAATGGACGGTAATCATCTTTAGCAAGAACAAAAGCAAGAGAATAAAGTTCTGCTGCTTTGGAATAACGTTTTGTCAGTTGGTAAACTGCCGCTAACCCCATAACATAATCAGTATTATAAAAATCATATATACTGAGAAAACGGAAAAATGTTTCGGCTTCGTCTAATTTACCTTGCTGATAAAACTCATAAGCGTAGGCATAAAGTCCATCCATTGTACTTTGTGGAATACCGTGAATATCTTTATAACTGGCACCATCCATTAATGCCTGACAGACTTCATCAAGAATAACATCCATATCTTCATTTTGGTTTTGCTCTGCAGCATTATTCTGGTTCATATACTCTCCTGGTTTATATTTTAAGAAATATGATGCAGTACCAATGTATGCATCATAGGAAATTTTAAGTGGGTGTTCTTATAAAAAGCGATTTAGACGGTATGGCGGTCGATGTCTCCCTCCTCTTTATTATCCTCGGGGTTATTTTTTGCCTCTAATTGCTCAAGTACGGCATCAATATCAATGCCCATGTTTTCCAGCTCAACACGTATCAGCCAATGAATAATTTTCATCACATCATCTAGCCCTTGTTCATCGATAAAACTGTCTTTACGATAGTTCCGCCACAACTGTCGCGCTAAAGGAATATCCCTCACGACAGGCACCCCTTGTTGCTCGGCATAGGCTATTATCGCTTTTGCTTGTATTCCTTTGGTTTTCATCATGATGAATGGCAACGGGGCGACATCATCATTAAAATAGATTGCCATGGCGATATGTGTCGGGTTTGCCATCACAAAGGTCGAGTCACGGACAGTCGACTTCACTTCTTCCGATAATAATTCCTGATGCAAACCTCTACGGGCACTCTTAATATGAGGGTCTCCCTCGTTATCTTTGTATTCCTTCTTCACTTCTTGTTTTTCCATTTTCAATTCTTTAATAAAGAGGAAAAACTCGGTAAGTGTATCGATAATCAAAACCAATAATGCTACAGCTAGAAAAACAACAATAAAAACAATACACAGATGAGCCCACTGATGAATCATTCCATTAATTGTGGTGCGGTAAAGCATGAATATTTCTTTTCGCCAAAAAACAAAAAACAGTAACGCTGATGTACCAAATACTAATAAATAGAAAAAAGCTTTCACGAACTCTTTTAATGAGCGCATGGAGAATATTTTTTTGATGCCAGAAATCGGATTTAAGCGAGAAAAATCAATTTTTACCGCTTCTGTCGCCAAACGAAAACGACTTTGTAATAGCGAAATAATCGCGCCGGGTAAAAAACAGGCCAGTAGCACAGGCACCACGGCCAATAAGAATAGGCTATATAGCTTATCCAATAATGCTTCGATACCAATTTCAGAAGGGGAGAGTAAAATCTTTTGCAGTAAGCTCCCTAATCCATATAAGCTGGAGAAACCGGAAATAGCCATCGCTCCAGCAACTAATACTACAGCGGCAACCATATCCTTACTTTTAAAACTTTGTCCTTTTTTTGCCGAGTCGCGAATTTTCTTATCGGTAGGCTTTTCTGTTTTTTCTGCCATGTTATGCCTCCGCGATTATCGCTGCGCTACACCAAAAATATCGTACAGTGGGCTCAGGGAGATCATATTCACCAGAATAGAGGGGACTTCATTCTGGAAATACAATAGGAACACCATGAATGCAATGACGGATTTAATGGTTAATGATAAAGAAAATGCATTGAGCTGCGGACAAAAACGGGAATATAGCCCTAGCGCAACCTCTGTAATAAATAATGTCACCAAAATAGGGGCCGCAAGGATAATACCCTGTACCACTAATTGATTGAGCCAGCGCCCTAACGGCAAGCTATCGAAATGCGTAAAACCTGCGGCAAAGGGCATTAGTCGGTAGCTTTCTGCAAAGGTTTGCGCCAGTAACAACATTCCGCCCTGCGCCAGAAAGATCATCACGATGATATAGCTGACCAGCACCGACATCTCGGAAGACTCCACACCATTTGCTGGATCGATAGTGTCGCTAATCGTCGCCCCCCGCTGGTTATCGATAAGCTCACCGATAATGTTAGCGATAAAAAATGGCAAGCTAAGAATGAATGCCAGGATCAAACCGACCGTCAGCTCATATAGGATGAGTTCACTTAAAAATGTCTCTTCCCAATCGATTTCATGTGCTGAGAAGAAAGGCCACAGCCCTAGAGCCAGAAAGACAGCAACACAATTCTTAATAATGCCGCTGTTCAGTAACTTAGCACTTAGAAACGGCAAGAAAAAAAACACCGGTGCAATCCGTACCCAAGCGAGTAACAACTTCAACAGCCCTAGCTGAAAAGCAGAATAGAACGATACGTAAAACCCCAGCGCCTCCGCACTCATTAGCCGGTCCCCGCAGGTGCCAGTGCGATCGCCAGTACCTCAGTGGCATAATTCATCACCTTATCGGACAGCCAACCCGAGATCATAAATAACGATCCGAACACCGCTAACAATTTGATGCCAAAGGGCAGCGTTTGCTCTTGAAGCTGAGTCACAGTTTGAATCAAGCCCACTAATAAGCCGACAACCGTCGCGACAAAGACCGGAATTGCCGACAGCAGCACGATGAGCAGCATGGCTTTGTTACTGGCATATATAATTTCGTCCATCTGTTTATTACCTTACTAATGCTGCGCCAGTTCCATGTATTGCATAATCAGCCCCTTAGAGATAAGTGACCAACCGTCGATTGCCACGAACAAAATTAGCTTTACCGGAACAGAAATCGTGACTGGACTCATCATCATCATCCCAAGGGCGAGCAAAATGCTGGAGATAATCAGATCAATCACCACAAACGGTAGGTAGATATAAAAGCCAATTTCGAATGCTGACTTAATTTCACTCAATGCGTACGCCGGTAACAATGAGAATAAAGTCGGTTCAATGTCTTCTTCTACCGATGGGTCTTCACTGCGCCCCTGCTGCACTGACTCGAAAAACTTAAGCAGATCGGGGTCTGAGTATTTTTTCAGATACGCTTTATAGCTACCCAGCCCACCTTCAACAAAGTTATCCATCGACTCAACATTGCTGAAATCAACCTGTTCGGTGCGCATATATTGATGCACATCCTGAATCACGGGCATCATCACAAACAGTGAAAGCAACAGTGCTATGCCATTGAGTGCCATGGTGGAAGGGACTTGTTGCACACCCATGGCATTACGGACCATGATTAACACGACTGAGATCTTTAAGTAGCAAGTCCCCGCCGCGATAATAAAAGGCAGCAATGTAGAGAGTGCAACAATCGCCAATAAGGGAATATCGCTGGGAATGGTTGGCATAGACTTATGACCCTACATGGCCTTGGCACGCCAACTTTGTGACCTCCAGACCCAATTCATTATCGTCGCCGATATAAATAAGCTCCCCTTCTGCGATCAGTTGCTTATTGGCATAAACTTTCACTTCACGATCTTTATCTGCGCCTAGCTCATACACTGAACCTGGCTGAATAAGGGCCAATTCTGCTAATGGGATTTCACTTTGGCCTAACACAAAGGTTAATTTCACGGTGACATCACCCATATTGAAGGGGCGCGGTGAGTTCTCCGGCAGCACGTCATCCAACCTTGGCAAGGTATCTTCCTCCCCCGAGGCATAGTCAATATTTTCTTCCACCACGAATACTCCCTCTTGCTGTTTCTGAAAACGGGCTATCGCGCGGCCCGCTATGGTTAATTGCAATTGCAGTTGCTGAATACAGAGCACATCACGCAGCGCTAGCGTTTGTAATAAGCCAGCGCTGATGTAGCTGTATCCCAGTACCCAATCAAGCTGTTGAGTCACGTTTGACCCTATGTTCACTCGGGCAGGTGCAGCCTCAAGTTGGCGAATAGGTGACGCTAGCAATACGGTTCCTAGCAAAGGCTCCATCACTGTCAGCCAAGGCCGATTAATCACGCCGCCTTCAACAATCTCAACACTGTCCACGCGATATTCATTCGCGAAAAAAGTACAACCTTCATTTTTGTTCATGAAAACACTGACAAGACTCTGGGAATCCAATGCCTGCCAAGCGCAGGTGTTCAGCTCAGGCCAACGATGACAACACCACTGCTCAACAGGAATTAGCGCAGAGATTTTTTCAGTGGTGCTACCTAGCTGAGCGCGAAAATAAAGTTCCCCAGTTCGGGGGGTAATCGCACTTTTTTCTGGTTGATAGCGCTGTTGCCAGCGCATCACCTGAATATGAAGCGTGCTGAGTCGACGAATATTAAGCATGGTTATGCCTCGTCCTCTTGCTCAGCTTGTTGCTGCTCACGCCGCTCTTTATTTTGCTCATCATCGCGAAAACGCAGTGGGTTATCCGACGTCAGTAGATGGCGGTTTTCCTGTAGTGCTTGCTGAACTTCGGCACTAGTCGTCATGGCCGTCAGTTCGCCTGCCACCGATAATTCGAACGTCACTACCGGGCTATTTTTCCACTGAGTGAAGGTGTAACTCAGCGTACGGTTCCCTGCTTTCGACTCACCTTCAGTCACAAACGCCTCGGGTAGTGTCCTACTAGCCGCTTTAATTTCGACTGGTTCCGCGAACGAAGAAGACTGTACCGCCGGCTGTTGGGTGAACAGTTCAAGTGGCTGTTCATCACCTTGAGCACTCCCTTTTTTCTGCGCAAGTGGAGCAGAAGAGCTCAATTCACGCCCCAATGCCGATGAAGTCATGATGACCTCTTTGGGCGCTGCATCAGGCTGGCGAGCATTGACTGAGGTGTTATGCTCATTCTGTTTTTGCCCTTCAGCAGATAACGAGGCGGCGAATACTTTCGTCGCTGTCGGCTTATCTCGATTTTCTGAAGATAAGTCAGCCCGTGGCATAGCATCACTATCTTGTTGCATAACATCACTATCTTGTTGGATAGCATATGGCTGGGTGTCTGTTTTAGCAGCCACAGTACGTATCGGTGCTTTTTCGCGGCCAAACTCATCAGACATAGTGGGTTTAGCCGGCGTTTTCTCCCCCGTTTGGGGCTGGACTGCGACTTCGCTTTGCAGGGATGACAAAGATTCTCCGGCCTGAAAATGCTCTGCGTCAGGCAACAACGCGGTCTGCAACTTCAGTTGTGTGCTGAGTGGCATATTGTTCATGATCGTTACCGGAATAAGCATCGCCGGAGCGGGCTGCTCTTCCATCTTTTTTTTGCGCTGCTTAATTTTGTCTAGTAACTCTGCTGCTTGTTTTTCCGCTTCCCCCCGTATAAAGCTCACTTTCGGTTCATTATCACCACGCCGAACTTTTGACGGGGACACTCGGGCGGCGTCATCACACTTGAGATCAAATGCAGTGCTATTAGGTGCCTGTTTTATCGCCACCATATGTGGATAATTCCTCAATTTCGTATTGCTGTTGAAGGGCTAAATTTAACCGCAGTCTGGTACGTTCCCGCTTTAGATAACTTTGGAATTTCTCACACCGGTTATTCGCTTCTCTTAACCGTTGTTGTATCAACGGTTGTTGTAGCCCCAGTTTTTTCTGTTCCGACTTTAAGTTCTCCTGCTGGTATAACAGGCGGGCGACCTCTGCCAATAAGGCCGCCTTATGACGTTGCCGCTCAAAAAAAGCGTCACGAGTAAGCTCTGCGGACTGTTCATAAAGAGTGCTCTGGGCTTCCAGAGCGTGAACACGCATATGGATATCTTGCTGTTCTTGCTTCAGAGTCTGTATCGCACGCAGCAATGTTTGCCGCTCTTGCTTCACTCGCTCCAGCCTTCGCTCCGTCAAACTCAGCAAATTCTTGACCATTAGCCTGCCAACTCATGGATATGACTTAGCGTGCTTTCAAAATTGCCCGCATCCTCCATTGACTGTTGCAAGAACCCTTCGATTGCGTCCCGCTTATCCAACGCATGATCGTTGTCTGCATTCTCCCCACGTTGGTACTCACCGAGATCAAGATAAAGCTGTATCTGATCCAGCCGCCCAAGCATTTCACGTGTTTTGGCCGCCGCCTGACGATGGTGGGGAGTACTGACTTTGGAGAAAACGCGACTGATACTGTGCAGAACATCAATGGCGGGATAGTGGCCCCGTCCGGCCAGTTTTGAGTTGAGGTAAATATGACCATCAATAATCGAACGAATCTCATCCCCTATCGGGTCAGATTCTTCTTCACTTTCCAACAGAACAGTATAAAACGCCGTAATCGAGCCATGCTGTAATGCACCGGGGCGTTCCAATAAGAGTGGAAGTTGTTCGAAAACTGAAGCCGGGTAGCCACGTCGTGCCGGAAGTTCTCCAGCGGCCAGTGCCACATCACGCAAGGCACGTGCATATCGAGTCATTGAATCGACAAACAACAGCACATCTTGCCCTTGGTCGCGAAAATACTCTGCAATCGCTGTCGCCAATAAAGCGGCATTACAACGCTCTACTGCTGGGCTATCTGATGTGGCATACACTAAAATGGTTCGTGCACTGCGCGGTGATGCTTGCAGCTCATGGATAAACTCCGTGACTTCACGACCACGTTCACCGATTAATGCGATAACACAAATGTCCGCCACCGCATGGTTCATGATCATACTCATTAAGGACGTTTTACCACTGCCTGCAGACGCAAAAATCCCCATACGTTGCCCCCGTCCGCAAGTGAGCAAACCGTCGATCGCCCTAACCCCTGTCACCAAAGGCTCATTAACCGGACGACGCTGCTCAACGCCAACTGGCGGGCTATCAACTCGACGCAAAGTCGTGTGTGGGGGTTTCACTGTCGTCGCTTCACCGCTCAGAACACCGACTTCCTCTCCAACGGCGTTAAAAATCTTTCCTGCTAAGTGATCACCCATCTCAAAAACAAAGGGTTGACCAGTCGGGCGGATCACCACGTCGCGTGTCATTCCTTGCGCCCGCCCAATCAAACTTAATAGGGTCAAATTGCCTCGAAAACCGACAACTTGCGCTTTGGCAATGACTTCGCGCTGGCGTAAATCACGCTCAATCAGACATATCTCACCGATAAACACCCCTTGCAGCGGGGCTTCAATGAGGCAACCATGAATGCGCGACGGATGCGCGCAGGTTTCAAAAATTTTCATCGCTTAAGCAATTAGCAGTGTCATGAGCTGATGACTGCGCTCATAAAACTCTTCCAGACTGGCAGAGAATAACTGCGGGTCATTCATCGCGGCTTCTGGCATGACCGCGGAAAGGACAAAAGTATTATTGGTAATATTCAGCGCAGGTTGTCCAATTTGGAAATTGCGCGGTGTATATGACAATAGTTCGCTTAATAATGAGCCGCTCTTAGTATCGAAACCTGCGGCATGATATTCATAAAGATTGCTCCATAAAATAACATCATCACTCGCTAGGTCGACGTTAATGGGTGGCGACTCGTTCAATTCCAACTGAATCGTTGAGTGGCAATCCAGTTGAGAATTAATTAAGTCCTGACGCCCTTCATAAGATAAAAATGTATTTAATGCTTCGATAAACCGATATTTCATATTAACTCTCCTTTATACAGTTTTAATAACATTAACTTTCACTGTTTCAGAGATCTCATTAAATGAGAGAACCTCTAATTCAGGAAAGCGACTTTCAATGATTTTTTTCACAAAACGACGAATATCAACGGGAACCAGAACATTCATGTCACGGATTGATAAATAACTGTTTTCCAATGCCAGCGAAAATGCCTGAATAATTTCATCTGTTTTCGCGGGGTCAAGGTTGAGAAAACCGCCCCCTGAAGCTTGCCGAATCCCTTGACGAATCGCATCTTCAAACTGGGCATTGACCATCAGGACGTTCAAACGCCCGTCGGTTGCAAAGCGGGATGAGATATATCGGGCCATCGCTCCCCGAACATATTCGACTAACATCATGCCGTCTTTTTCTTTCGGGACCCACTGCACCAATGTTTCCAGAATCAACTTCATATTACGAATGGATATCTTTTCCATCAGCAATCGCTGAAACACTTCCGTAATTTTTTGGACTGTTGCGTGGCGATAGCACTCTTTTAATAATTCAGGGTATTTCTTTTCCAAATCATCGAGTAAGTTCTTTGTTTCTTGAATACCGAAGAATTCAGTAATGTGATGCAACAATAGCGTTCCAATGCAATCGATCATTTCTTGCATATCATCACGTACAATTAACCCTAACTGCTTAATCTCATCAACATATTTACCCTCAAGCCAAGAACTCACGACGCTGTTGTCATCACTATATTGAGTCAACTCTAACCCAAGATATTCCAGTTCATCATTAACAGTAAGAAGACGATAGCCGCCAAAACAGATATTATAACTCCCCGCCTGCACTTCATTAATAAGCACAATAATTTTGTTATCTGGCACCACCGGCGAATAGTTAATGGCAATATCAGGAATACGGTAGCCATAGCGAACAAAAATATCTTTCTTAATACGCGAGAGAAAATAATTTTCCTCTAATAGCGTCTTATGCGCTTGGCTCACAGAAATAATAATCGGTAGCGTTTCGGGGACATATTCATCTTCCGACTCTTGGCTTTCCCGTCGGGTCTCACCTTCAGCCACATCAGTACTGACTTCAGTTTCGCCTTGTTTTTCACTGGATAGCTGTTTTTTATCCTGGCGTTTTTGATAGATGCGATACCATAACAGCCCAAACATTAAGCCGGATAGCAGTAGGAATATATGGGTAGGAAATCCAGGTAGGAAGCCAATGGCCAGAACAATAATACCCGTGATCAGAATCGTGAAGTCTTTGGCGAACAACTCGGAAACAATATTTTCACCGAGATTTTTCTCATTTCCGCCCACTCGGGTCACAATAAAGCCGGCACTGATGGAAATAAGCAGTGCAGGAATTTGCGCCACGAGACCATCACCAATTGTCAACAAGGTGAAGGTATTAAGTGCGGTGGACATATCCATGCCCTGCTGCGCCATACCAACGGAAATACCGCCAATCAAGTTAACGAAAATAATGATGATACCGGCAATAGCATCCCCTTTGATGAACTTCATTGCACCATCAAAAGAGCCGTAGAGCTGGCTTTCGTTTTCCATCTCATTACGTTTCTCTTTCACTGTTGCTTCATCGATAACACCCGCGCGGAGATCAGCATCAATGCTCATCTGCTTACCAGGCATCGCATCCAGTGAGAAACGCGCCGCGACTTCGGCAATACGTTCTGAACCTTTCGTTATGACGATAAACTGTACAATCGTGACAATGGCAAAGACCACCATCCCAACGACCAGATTATCTTGAATAACAAACTGGCCAAATGTGGCAATAATATCGCCGGCATCTGCTTCAAGTAAAATAAGTCGACTGGTACTGATTGATAATGCCAGACGAAATAAAGTACTAATTAATAAGATGGATGGGAATGATCTAAAATCCAGTACCCGTGTAATATAAAACGACCCCATGAATATCAATACTGATATCATGATATTTAAGCCAATTAACAGATCGACCAAAATAGTCGGTAGAGGAATAATCAGCATTGCAATAACCATTACCATGATGATTAAAACCATCAATTCAGGACGTTTGCGAATATCTATTAATAGTCCGGTTATTTTATTCATAAAATGTTCTCTTTTTTATCACTTAATGCCCGTTGAGCTAAAGTCAATTCCATCGCCATAAGGTGATCCATGTTTTCTTTCAATTCGGTCATAAGGTGTTCGCGATCTTCTAACGACTGAAAAATGCCAGTCGGTAACGTGGAAAAAGCGATAATTAAAATCTGCAAAAAACGTGCTCGCATATCGCTACTTAATACGCAGAGTTGCTTTGAAAAAAAAGTCAGTAAACTTTCACTAAAACAGGCTTGGTCACGGATGCCGCTCGTAAATAATTGGCTCAGGGCTTTTTCACCATATTGACCAACAAAGGCGAATCCTGCGTGCAAAAAACGCTGGCGAAATATTCCATCGAGTGACTGCATTTCCCTTAAACATCGGATGCGATTAAAGAAGCGCCCAAATTCATTGACATTGACATTTCCCAGCGGCAATACCTGTAGGTCGCAAGCTAAAGCACGCGCTAGGTAGCGCATGATATTTTCACGTTCTTGTGCATCTTGCTCATCTGCCCATTGTTCATAGAGATAAACAACTGGCCCCTCGTAACTGAGAAACTCGCGATAGAGCATTCTCAGGTCACCTGCTGACTGCTGCATTCTTTGTGCAAAAGCTTTGGCAACCAGGGCGATGTTGACCCCTGCCTCTGCATTGCGGTTAATGTCTTCTGCTTCCAGTAATTCTCGCAGCTCATTAAGATGATCAATCTGTTTTCGCTTTAGGCGATTGCGATTAATCAATACCGCCAACGCCATGAGTAAATCACTGGGATCGGTAAAGTATTGAAGCAAAAATGCACGTAATTGCTGTGGCGTCATCAAGCGGCCATTCAATACGCCTTCTACATGAAGGAGTTTTTCATCCGCCTGCCCATCCAAAATACGTTCAGCAAAGCTCATCCACTCTTCTTTGTTATCCGCTTTCCCCCCACCGCGGCGAATGTGGCTTGCTGCTAACATGGACATCGACGCATATTCGCCGTTGTCATCAATCACACCCTGACCGCGCGAGGTTTCATCAGCATCATCACTGACCTGAGTCGAGGAAGCACTCTTGTCACGCTGGCCCACTAGAAAGCGGCTATTAATGCCAACCGGTCCTATTGCCATGGTTTGCTTATGTAATCTTGCAGGAACTTAACCGTACCGTTTAGCTGGCTATCTTGACGGTTCAGGCGTTCATTTTCAGAGAATTGGCGACCATCCCAAGATTCGTTTTCATCCAGTATCCGCGGCTGGATCAAGAAGATACGGATCATTTTCTGTTGGTTGTGCGCGCGGTATTTAAACAAGTTCCCCAGCACTGGAATGTCACCTAATAACGGAACCTGACTTTCGTTATCTTCAATCTGATCACGTGTATATCCGCCAATTAGCAGGCTACTGTCTCGTCCGATACGTGCGACGGTATTAATATTGGTGCGGTTAACCTGCGGTAATCCCTCTACATCCGCCACTTTCCCCGACTTATCGCGGCTGAGACCACCATCTTCAATGTTAACTTCCATTTCCACACTGTTACCGGCGGAGAGGCGCGGTAGTACGTTGATCATGGTGCCATAAGTCACCTGCTCCAAGGTCGCCACCCGCTCTCCCTCGACTCGCGTGTAGAAACTGGTGTTGTTATCAAACAGTGCTGGGACATTTTCCTGAGTCAGGATCACCGGGCGTGAGACAATGCGCGCATTACCGCTTTTACTGATAGCATCGATTTGAGCCAGAAAAGTCTTACTATCGGTCAAGGTGCTTCGGTTAAACGTCACCGCGCCGCCAGCGACACCTAAATTCCCGACTTCCCAGCGCACACCCAGATCATCCACTTTGCTGCGCACGACATCGATAATCCACAACGATAATTCCACCTGACTGCGGCTATTATCTAAGGTCTGTACCAGTTGACGAACATAGCGAATTTGGTCAGGGCTACCTTTCACCACTAAACTATTGCTATCGGGATAAGCCACCAAAGAAAATGGGCTTTTTCGAGCAGAAGAGTTGGCTATTTTTCTTGCCAAATCACCGCCCTCGTCAATGGATGGCGGCAACGGAAAACCGGCCTCAATTGGCTTAGCTTCATTTTCTTTCGGGTGAATCGTCAGATTATTTTCTGAAGCACCGTTATCGCCCTGAAATAGAGCATTCAGTGACGATAGCATCCCAGGAATGGTGACAGTCTGCCCGCGTTGGCTATAAGTACGATCGGTTACTGAAGAGTGCTTTAAGGGGATAACGGCTATCTCACCACCGGCTAAATCTTCCCGCTTAATGCGCTCGTCAAGATAGGCAGCAGCGGCACTAATCAATTCAACATATAAGGGAGGGCCTGAGACAAACAGTAAGCGGTTATCCCCTTGGGTACGGACAGGAAAACGCTTATCAAAGATACCGGTTTTCTGAATATAGTTGAGGACTTGTGCACTACCGGCGGCTTGAGTGTGGACGATGACACTGCGCATTTCGCTGTTGTCATACACATAAATACTCGCGCCATCGTCATACCATACCAATGCCATGCGGCGGGCCAGTGCTTTAAACATTTCATCGGCATTGGCCAGATTGAAATTGCCGGTCACTTTTTTTTCCGCCGCCAGCTTGCTAAGAATAATGGGTTTATTCAGTCGTTCAGCCACGGCATCAAACAATTTACCGACTTTGATATTACTGGCGACAAAAGAATCACTCAGGTCTTCTTGATCAACTGGCATCGCCGTCACCACATTGGCACTCAATGGGCTAATAGTGCCAGTCAATAAAAAGAGCGATAAGCAAATCGCTCCTCGGTAATTAAATTTCATGTAACATCGCCTCCAGGCGTCGTATTTCTGAAGGCGTTAACCCCAGTTCTTTTTTAATATCATTGGTAAAATGTGAAGCGGAACAATATCCAGCATCAAGTCCTATATTCAGGATTGAGGCTTCACTTTCGATAAGCCGTAATACAGCAGAGGCCATCCGAACACTCATCATTTTCTTCTTAGCCGTATTATTGAAGCTTTGTTTGTACAAATATCTGAAATACGCAGCAGACACACCATATCGCCCACTAAGGTAACTAATACTGACATTATTGACTTGCTCTGATGATGAAAGTAAGAAACTCATCATTCCGTAAGCTTCATATTTACGTAATGATTGACACCAAATATTGAATTCCGCTTGATGCCGCAACATCAAATCAGTAACAATATTATTAATTGATAGTTTTGCCGAATAGTCGGCAGGTTCGACAAAAATAAATTCTGGCCATGCTAAAGAAGCAGACGTTTCATTTTCTGTATTACGCAGCAATGATTTTCCCAGTGCTGAATCAATCGTGGCAATAATCTCGATTAAGTGTGCCAACGTGATGCTTTCCACAAACCAATGGTCCTGATTTCCCATTAAGCTATCGCAAATAAATAGCGAAGATTGGGTTATTGCAAACTCTTTACCTGAATAACGGGAACGAAACGTCAATGTACCGGACTTATTTGTCGGTATCGCCAATACGAGTTGATCTTGTAAGGATAGGCAGCGAGCCACTTGTTGAACTGAATTAAGTGGATCTACCGAGTTACATCGCACTGCCGAATCATCATTATCGTGTTGTCCTATCATTGCCCTTTATCTCTGTCGTTATTCAAGTGCGACAATGCTGAGCGATCATCACGACATCTCAAATGGAATAGTTCGGAATAGCCCGTACTACAGTCATTAATGCAAAGAGTCAGAATAAATAAGTTCGATTCCGCTGACAGAAAATTCAGTTTAGGGTCTACTCGTCACCAATTTGGTACAACGAGAAAAACTTATGAAGGACACGGCTAATAGCGTCTGTGTAATGAAAATTGCCAGTGGGCCACTCAATAGCAACGAATTAATGCTAAAAGTTGATAATCATCGAATCATTATTGGTCCGGAACAGCAATATCGGACTGAAACTAATGACGATGGGTTTACGACTTACTTTTTGCCTGGAGAGCAGGGCAACTATGAGATAGCGATCATTTCTGATGACAGCGAGGTATCGTCTGAAATCGGGACTGAGGGAGGGCTTTATCTTACTTTAAGCAGTGATTGCCTCGACATTAAGCAACCCATCATTTTTCAGGAGTTGATGCTCGCTGAGTATTTTCCGGTCTTGATTAAAATGTTGGAAACGCCTTGGAATGAGCAAGAGGTTTTACCCCTTCCGACACAAACGATCGCAGAAGATGAAACAGAGGGTACCTCTCGCAGCCCCATCACACAAAATAAGCCTCACCTTGCTTTTATGGCCGTTATTGTGTTGGCCGTACTTGCTGCCTTTACCGGCTGGCAAGTACTTACCTACAATACTGAAGCACGCAAAGTGAGAACACTGGAAACGCTGCTTCAGGGCAGTACTTCACCACTAACCGTCACAACCAGCGGGAATGGACAAAGCTTAGTGTTAGTCCAAACGCAGCGTGATCTGGATTGGAGCACACAACGTTTACTTAAAGAGCAATACCAAGAACCCGTTATCGTTAAAAAAATCAGTGCATTGGAAGAAGAAATTGAAAACCAATTAAGCGGTATTTTACCGGGGCTCTTAAAAGTCGATTTATCATTGCCTTGCCAACCGGTGATTCGTCGTTTGAATACTCACATTTCTGAATTGGATAATAAGCGTATTCAGCAAACACTGACCCATTTTGTTGCCTGCGCTACCCGCAGTGAAATGGAGCAATATTCATCTAAAGCGTTATTCGAAAAAGCGGAGCAAGGCTTAACGAAAAGTAATGTTCCTTGGCGAGTCGCGCATAAAAATAGTTCTCCCATTTTTATTATCAATGCCAATCTGAACGATAAGCAAACACTGTCGGCTATTAACTTCGCCGATGAATATACAAAAAAATGGGGGGCACGTCATATTCAATTTTCTATTTCTCTGACAACAGATCATATTGCGGGGAAATCGTTCGTCAATAACACTAACGGCTATGTGCTGTTAGGCAATAACCACTGGTATTTTAAGCCAGTATCATTCTAAAACCACTATTTAACAGCAAGGACTTATCATGCCAAATACTAATAATTCATCGGGTACTACACCCCCACCTGCAGTAGCCGCATCTCCATCTAGATGGACAGTGTCAAGTTATGAAGAATTTGACAACCAAAAAGACTCCTTGGGGATGGCATATCGTAGCGGTGCACTATTAAATGCCCGTGTTAATTCACTAGCCAAAGAATTGAAAGATGCACTTTCTGATCCTAACAATGAAATGGACAACCCGATTGTTTTGGCAAAAATATCTGCCCTCAATGGCCACTACAACGGAGTGCGTCAAGCGCAAAGTAATATTATGAAGTCAATTAAAGACACTTCTCAAGCCATTATTCGTAATATGTAACCATATCACCATTACGCAATATCACCTTTTCGTTAAAGGTCTATTGCGTAATAACCAAGGATTCTTTATGTCGATGTTTATTAATCTTACGCCAGCTATTTCGCCGGTTTCGGAAAGTCTGACGCCATCAATGGGCATAAATAGCCCTGTTGAAGATCGCGTCAGAAGCATGTTTGCCAGTTATAGTGTGACAGCAAGTCATGAAAAGGCGGCCATTATTAATCAAGTCAACAATGGGGATGCAACAAACCCCGCAGAGTTATTACAGTTACAAAATCGTGTTGGTAATTATAGTCTCGCGATCAATATGATTAGCACACTGACCCACAAAAGTGTTTCCGCTATCGATACTGTATTAAAAGCCCAGTAAATCATGAATAGGCTAAATAAATTATTGGTCATTGCTGCTCTTGGGCTATTAGGCGGTTGTGATAACCAAGTACTGCTCACGGAATTAAGCCAGCGCCAAAGCAATGAAGTGCTGGCCGTTCTACAAGAAAATGGTGTGGAAGGAACACGCAGAGAAAATGGCAAACTTGGGAGTTCAATCAAAGTCGCACGTGGCGATTTTGTCACTGCTGTCGATTTGTTACGTCTGTATAACTTACCGTCTAAAGAACAGGTGGAAATTATTCAAGCTTTTCCAGGGGACTCGCTTGTGGCTTCACCTCAGGCAGAGCGCTCACGCTTGCTTTCATTAATTGAGCAGCGCTTGCAACAGTCGTTGTTGACTATCCCTGGTGTGGTAAACGCCAGAGTACATGTGAGTTATCCTTTAAATAGCAATAACCGGACCAAGCAGCTTCAACAAGTTTCAAGTCTAGTGACCTATGCTGGAAATGAAGATCCAAAACAGATGATGAATAAAATCAAATTATTCCTCACCAACAGTTTTACAGAAGCCAGCTACGATAATGTCTCTGTGGTTGTGGTTGAACGCCCACCATTGCAGCGCCAGGTCAGTCATGAACCGAAATCATCGCTGTTACCCGTTCTATTGGCCTCCTTTGCGGCTACTTTGGCAGCCGGTATCAGCATTCTATTGCTACTTCGCCGCCGCAAGCAGCAGCAGAGTAATACTGAAAAAATGCCCTCAGTCAGTACAGAGCAAAAATCATGACAGTGCCTTCTTGCCAGTCAAACTTCACTTGCCAGCATGAAATTATGCTGGCACCTGGGCATTACTTTCATGTGGAGCACAGCCAAGTCGATTACCTTGCTCTACCACCGCAACTACAGCAAGCCCACAATCATCGTTTGCTGATGCAGTATCAACTCCCGATGCCAGATAAAAATACGCTGATGTTGCCAGATTTTATGGCTAACAGATGGACGGATATTCCTAAAGTCGCCTGGGCATTAGGGATGCTCATGCATCCATTACCACTTCCGTGGTGGGCAAAGACCTCCCAGTATGCTGGGCTGCATCACCATCTCAGCGACGATTTCCGACAACCACAACAGGAGCCGTCAACACCACAAAAGCTCCTCACCGCAGGTGCGATTCAAATACTGGCAGGGCTGGCACCCTTTGGCTCTGCATACACCACGCGTGCCAGTTACATGTTCAGTTCCGCAAGCCGAGAATTAATGAATGTTCCAGTGAAAAAGGCTCTCCCCTGGAATGTAATAGAAGGAGCTTTCCGTTATGTCCGAGAAAACTGAATTCGATGTACAGCAAACCGCACAAGAGAAGGTGCTCATTAAGCATCAAGTGATGAAAGCATCACGTTTTAAGAAGATGCTGACAGAGCAAGCCCGAAAAAAAACGGCAGAGACCTGCCAATTAGCACAACAAGAAGCCAATGAAATACACCGCGTTGCCTATCAGGAAGGGTATCAGCATGGGCTGCAAAAATTATTAGCGGATCTATTGCAGGGGCTAGAGTCCAGTCAAAATCAGTATCAGCAGATGTTGCTCCGTAGTGAAGCGAAGTTGCAGACGCTGTTGGCGGACATATTCGGTGATATGCGAGTTTATGAGATTGTCAGTGAGCACTTTATTCAGCTCCATCCTGAATCGTCACCGATCCAGATATATCTTCCGCCCGCATTGCTGCAAAAACTAAAACCTGCACTGGCGCAGAAACAACACATCACTGCCCTCGCGAGTGAGAAAACCAGCATTGCACTGGAAATCGATAATGAAATCCTTCATTTTTCGCCAGAAAGCGCAGTGCAAAGTACGCAGCCACACATTTTCACCCCTTCAGTACGCTGTACAATTTTACAGTCTAAAAAGGACATGTACCGCAATCTTTCTGAACAACTGAGCCAATCAGGAGCACTCAATGACAATAACGACGCTTCACTCTGCATTGAAAATAGCAGCAGCCCCAAACTCGAAGCCTGAACCCAACAGCAATAATATCCATCTTCGTATTAGGCAAGCATGGCAAGGAAATGCATCGGAGAAAACAGAAACGGCGAAAACAAATCAGCCAAATGTTCAACCCAAAATCTCCGCAACAGAACAATCAACTATTGATAAGTTCATTGAAAGTATGCACTCCACACATGAAAAGAAAGATCTCTTCATTCTTCTCAGTAAACAACTAAGGGGGTTATCGGCAGCAGAACGCGAGAAATTTATTAGCGGATTAGTCAGTACGCTAAAAACATCTGAGCAACCCAGAGACCAAACGTTGCTGAAAGAAAAATTTAACCCTGCATATTCGATGTATATTGCAGGCGGTATATTTGTCAACCAGATGAATCAAGAGTCACTCTCAAAAATCGGCCAAATGCCAAAAGATGAAGATGACGACGATTCAGATGAAATTTAAAATGAATTTATTATGAAAATTATTACTTACGTTCTATTAGCTATTATTCTTCTGAGTTCATTTGTTGCCCAAGCGTCCTGCTTATCTAAAGCTTCCGTTCGCTGGAATGTACCAGAAATCATTCTCGAAGCCATTATTCAACAAGAGTCTAGTGGACAACCTGAAGCCCTTAATCTTAATAAGAATGGCAGCTATGATTATGGGCTAATGCAGATTAATTCAATTAATTTTGAAAGCCTTAAGTCAATAGGCATTATTACTCATGAGAAGATGTTGATGCAGCCTTGCATCAACATCCAAGCTGGCGCTTATTTGCTGAGTCAGAAGTTTACTAAGTATGGCTATAGCTGGCGAGCAGTCGGAGCTTATCACTCAGAAACTCCTCATCACAGAGATAACTATGCTAATAAAATCATGGCAATAGTCAAAAACACCCCAACCTTACCCTATAAAACGACATCACTATTGGTATCCTCCACAACATTCTGATGCCTTTTTGCGCCGCAACAAAGAGAACACTCAAATGGCCTGTGGAATACTCTCCATAGGCATAGAGAGTACTCTGTTTAATGCGTGAAATAAGACTATCTTAGTGGGTTACCATTGAGAAGCATACATATTGGTTGTATAAGATACGCCAGAAATTCAGCAAACTTATACAATCAGGAAATTATCATGATCAACGATCAAACCACTTCATGTATTACTGTGTTATGCGAAGATGTTATTTTTAACCCATTAAAACGGACACTTTCTCGTGAGAGTAATACCATATCTCTTTCAGAGAGCGAGTCTTGCTTATTAAAAATGTTGCTGGAGAACACCTGTAGCAAAAGAGAGGTTATGTATGAAATCTGGGAGAAGCGCGGCGTCATTGTTACGGAGAGCAGTTATTATAAGCTGGTTAGACAATTACGCAGTTCGTTTAAGAAAGCAAGTTTAGACGAAGGGCTAATTACGACGTTACCAAGAATTGGTATTTTATATACCGGAACTAAAAAAACGCACATTGATTATAAGGCATCAATAGACACTACGCAGCGTAACAACAAGCCGCAGAGAAGTATTATCGATAAAGCCATTACATTCGGTACGTTTGCTATTGCTGCTGGGTTTTCTTTTTTATATGTCTTAACCGTAGGATAACACCATGTACGCCCTTAATATTTCTGCTAAAAACTATTTCCGATGCCTAATTCTATTTATAACAGTCACTTTATCCGGCTGTGCTCATATTTCTGAAATGGGCTTAAGCAATAAAGGTTCTTATATTGAAGGAAATATTCAGAATTTTAATCAGAAAATACCTGAAGATGCCACAGTAACCTTATCAGTAACGCAGAGTAACATGGCGGGAGAGAAGGAATTCCCTTTCCGTGATTATATTTTTCTGACTCAATCGGAAAGTAAGAAAATTCCATTTCGCTTAGCGTTACACAATGAGTTATCCTCTTTGTCATATCAGCTCAGTATCAGTGTCAGGGTAGAGAAAGACGGAAAACTTATTATGATGAGCGATAAGCTAACACCGCTCACGCATCAACCCGATAAGAAGTTAACACTGATAGTGCACAACAGTTAGCATTACCTCTTTCCTGAGGCTTCAATGGTACAAACTAGCACGTTAAAAATAGCAATAGTAGAAGATGAACCTTTCAGCCGGCTGGCCCTAAAAGAGATTTTAATAAAGTTCCCTTATCACCATAAAGAACCGCAGCGCCAAGTTATTTACAGTGAATTATCGCTTGACGTTGTAGGTTGTGTCAGCAATGCATCTGAGCTTATCGAGCTACTCAAAAACAATGACGATATCGAAATGTTGTTGTTAGATTATTCGCTCAATGCATTAGATACTGAAGTTGACCAATCACTTTCTCAAGATGGCGCTGCACTTATCAAGCGCCTTCTGCAACTGCGCCCTGAATTAAAAATCATCGTGCATACAGCCCATAAAAGCTTAGCTGTCGCACGTATTGCCTGGCAAGCAGGCGCTTGGGGATTTGTTCAGAAGAATAGTGATATTCAGGAACTCTTTTTTGCCATTTCATATATTTATCGTGGTAAAAAATTCTTTCCCATTGAGTTGGCTGCCATGTCACAGCCAGCTGAGCCTGAAAATCGTCACAGCTTAACCGAACGTGAAACCGAAGTGTTGAGGATGTTGCTCAATGGCGTGAATCAAAAAGAAATTAGCATCCTTTTGAATATTAGCTTCAAAACGGTGTCCAATACGAAAACGCGAGCCTTTAAAAAGTTAGGCTTCACTTCAAATGCTGATTTCTTTAAATATGCCCATGAAATACTTCTATAAAGTTTATCTTACGTTAACCCTATTACTGCTGCCAGTTGCAAACAGCTATGCAATAAAGAACATTGTGTTCTCTCCAGAAGAGCAACAGTATATAAAGGATCATCCTGTTATTAAGTATGGTATTTCCCCGCGCTTCTTTCCGATTGAAGATCTTAATAAAAATGGCGAGCACATTGGATTAACGCGTGATTTTATTGACTTAATTTCCACTGCGACTGGCGTAAAGTTTCAGGTAGTCCCGAGTAACAGTGCAAATAGTACATTTCTAAACCTGCAAAACGGCGAGATCTCACTCATCACCAGTACCTCTGCCATGTTCGCGTATGACAATGGTCTGGTCAGTAGTCATCCGATTTTCTCCACTTGGCCAGTGACCGTGACACGCAAAACATCGCGTAATATTACTACGCCAGAAGATCTCATGGAGGGGCGAGCAGAGGGGCGTATCGCCATAACAGACTATTCGTCATTGGTTGAATGGTTTATAAATCGGTATCCCGGCGTCAATTACAAAGTGGCGACTGCGCCAGAGGAAACTATCGGTGAAGTCGTACGTGGGCGTGCGGCTGCGGCAGTCGTCCTCTCACCGACTGCACTTTATTATATGAACGTCGTTTACCCTGGGCAGCTAAAAATGTCCTACCCCAACAACGCCAATATTTCGCTGGTGATGGTTGCTCGCCCAGATGATCAAATTCTGATCGACATTATCAACAAAGTCATCGCCTCAATTTCACCAAAACAACAAGCAGAACTCACCTCGAAATGGATTATCGGTGAAACCGTTTCTGTTCAAAATAACACTCGCTATGCCTACATTCTAGGCGCGATCTTAATGTCTCTGCTGTTGATCGTACTTTATCGTTACCAGCGGTTAAGAAAAGAACTCAAGCTGCTGGGTTCAAAAAATAACTTAGAATTGTCTGTGCTTGCTCACGAATTACGAACACCACTAATAGGGATTCTGACGGCCTGCGAAGGATTGGTACTCAAAACCCCGTCAACCAGCCAACGAGACCGACTGTCTAATATTATTCACGTCACACAAGAGTTATTGAACAATCTCGATCTATCGCTAGATTACGCCAAAATCAATGCTGGCTCAGTAAAGCAGAAACCACGACCACACATATTGGCGGAACTGTGTGATACCACAGCTAAGCTCTTTGCCAGTTTTGCCGAAACTCACGGTACGACACTTCAGGTTCGTTACTTATCGAAACAGTGTTTTTTACCGCACTTAATCGATAGCACACTCATTTCCCAAGCGCTGAACAATATTGTTAATAATGCGATCAAGCACACCCGAGGTGGCATGGTGTTGATTGAATGTGCATTAGTGCAAATTGACAGTAAAAATATGTTCAGCATAGAAGTTACCGATACCGGTACGGGAATACCCCACAAGGTATTAGCTCGACTTTCAGAGCCGTTTTATCAAGGTAAGCAGCATCGTTCAGATAGTGATCCTCTGCTGCCCAAAGGAACTGGATTGGGATTATTTGTCGCGAAGAAGAATATCCATCTCGTGGGTGGGCATCTTGGTATTGTCAGTAAGCCTGGCATCGGTTCGAGGATAAGATTCGGCTTCCCCATGATCCCCGCTCATTATGAAATTGAAAATCCATTGCCTGAAGAGCTATACGTGATTCTGCCAGCAGACATTGCGCCATCATCATTGAGCGAAGTCACTCAGATCCTTGAAGGCTGCGAACTTCCCTATTATCAACAATCTGATCCACTCCTCAGCTCGTTAAGTGGCCCTGCGGTTCATATGACGTTGGATTTCACGAAAAACCACTGGTTGCTTTCGAATCGAGTGGGGGCTTGTACGACGGTACCCTGCCCTGTTTATGCTTCTGCTCTCTATTTGGCTATCGCAAGCCTGTTTGCTGAAGAGCAGCAACAGGATAGTGATAACAACACACCAGAAGAGCCCTTCCCCTCAGTCATGACTGAATCACGTCGCCTATTGGTCGTCGAAGATGAACCTCTGCTGCTGGAAGTACAATATGAATTGTTCAGTAGTTTAGGCTTTCAGGTTGATGCGGTGGCTGATACTCAACAGGCATATCAAAGTTGGTTACAGCACCACCACACTATCATCGTGACCGACTGCCGGTTAGATGAAAGTGATGGCTTCGAACTGGTACTTCACCTCAGAAAATTGATGCAAGATACCGCAGAACCGATATTAATTATCGGTCAGTCAGCGTCATTGAAAGCTGAAGATGCGCAGCGCGCTCGCGAGGTCGGTATGGATTACTTACTGCAAAAACCTATCGCACGTGAGCAGTGGCAACAATTGATACGAGATTATTTTACCTCTGAGGACAAGAGTGATGTCTGATTCCACATTTAGCGCACGCTATCGCGCCAGTTTACGTGATTATCTCTGCAATATTGAGGAAATTGTCAAAACGGGGGATCTAGCTGCAGTGCAAAAAATAGGTCATAAGATGCTGGGGTTATGCCAGCTTTTTGGCACACCTGAACAAGTGTACTTATGCGAACAACTTGAAAATGCGAGTGACCTCGTGACGTTGAAAGAAACAGTATCCCAATTTTATGCGCAAATAGACCATGCTTAAACCGAAGGTAAAAGGTTAAATTACGGCGGCTCGTTCCTCGGAAAATGATAGTGGCTAATCGAAGAATATATTAGCGTGACCTTTTGTTAATTTCCGAGGTCAATAGCATGTGCGCAACTAGTGTCAACCTTAATAGTAATACCACCAAGATTCTCATCACACCAATATCTCGTACGAATAGCCAACCAACTGATCATTTATCGAACACCAATGGTGAATGTGTAAGCAGGATCAAAAGAATAAAAAGCATTACTTCTAAGATACCGACTGAAAATGAGAACACAGAAAACGCAGCGAATGTAAATAATACAAAGAAAGGCTGCTCAAGTTTCTTTTCTAAACTCTTATCGAAACTCATTATTACAATCGGCCACTCTGCTAAAAGACAAAAGAATGCAATGTCCAATCTAGAGAGATCCATTGATTACTTTAACAACAATAAGTCTTTTCTGACGCAAGAAGGGATATTCCGAAAATCTAATCGTTTAAGCGAAGAGAAAAAAGTCACTCAGGCTTTAAGCATTAATGATGATAACAAAAGGATGGAGGCATTTGAAGGTATTCATAATCCTCACATTTTTTGTTCAGTAATCAAAAAAAATCTCCGGATGGCATTAAGCCTTACCGATAAAATCACCATGAACAAACTAGCTGAAGAATTTAACAAAAATAAAAGTGATATAAAGACGCTTCCCATAATGAGCGAACTTCCAGTACCAATACAAAAAATATTACCGCTGCTGTCCAACGTGGTTGATCACCAGAAGTCTAACAAGATGACAGCATTAAACCTAGCAACCACAATCACGCCAAACATAATGCCAAAACTAGTCGTTACCAAAAAGAATAATAGGGAATTGATTTCGGAAAAAGTGGGTAAGCAAAATATTTTCATGGAAGCTATAATGACCAAATACATGGCAGAAAATACTGACATCATCAATAAAATAAGTCCAGATAAGTCATCCGCTACCGAAAAATCAAACCAGAATAACAAGTCCACTACAAATGAAAATCACTTAGATAAACCTATACCTATTGAAAATAATTGGTCTCTGTTAAAAGACATCGATAAGGAACTGTCAAATAATGATAGCAACCACAAGAGTCTAACTTAATGACAAAACGCCAAAAAGCTAACAGTATCCTTACCAATTATGTTCATTAACCCTACCCTGCTATGAAGAATCAAGTCGGTACAGTCACTGCGTAGTGCGATCACTGTGTAGACAATCACTGTGTAGACAATAGTTGAATAGCAGGTTGCGGATTATTCAGTAATGGAAAAATAAAAGAGTAGCATCTGTTAGCTTAAAGATAATAGATGCACTCTTTTTAAAATCGCCACAAGATACTTGATACATTCATCAAATACCATTTTCACCTCTACGCCATTGGCATCGGTGGAGGTAACGGAATGCCTTTCGCATCAAGTTTGAGAGGAGCCTTAACCTCCTGAATCTTCTCTGCATTTTTCGCCTCTAATGCCAAAGCCTTTTCGTCGCTAAGCGCTTTGGCGACTTTTGCATCCATTATTCTTTCTGCTTCAAGTCGCTTTGTGCTATCAAGTGAATATTGTTTTGCCTCTTTAGCTATTTCAGCTCTAATTTTATTACCGTCATTATTGTTCTTATTTTCAGTCCATAGTTTCACTGGACCTTTTTCTGCCAACTTTAATGTTAATTCTTGGATAACATTGTTCATTGTCGCTGCCGACTTAGCATCCAAACCTGCGTGCTTCGGTTTGGTATTCATCTGATTACCGGCGAGTTTAGCGGTTCCCTGATGATGCACACTCTGTTCTTTAGGCATCGGAGGCGGTAACGGAATACCTTTCGCATCGAGTTTGAGGGTGATATTGACTTGGCCCAATTCCATTTTAGATTTTTGTTCTGCTTCCAACGCCAACTTTGCTTCGGCCTCTTTTGCTTTGGCAATTCTCATATCATCTTTGATTTCTTTGGCAATCCGTATAGGCTCTTCAGACTTATACTTTGCCTTCGCCGCATCTATTTCTTTTTGAAATTTATTGGGTTCGCTGCTTTTTTTATTTTCAACTATGTCACTGGTTTTGTTTCGCGCTTCCAGCTTAAGTTTTAATTCATTGATAAAATCTGAATTTGCCTCCAATGGCTTGGTGTTCCGACTTGCCGTATTTGGTTTGACATGCGTTATTACGTCAGCCAAAGGTATTTTCGTTTCACCAGAAGTGTCCTGCTGTGCTGCATTTACGTTAACATTCGGCAAGGTCGTCGAGAGTAAAAGATGTTTTTGTTGGCGTGATTCATTAAGTGCATGACGAGCTACTTTAGCCCCGATGACCGATAGAGGTACATGCTTAACTTTCTGAACATGCTTGATAAAACGCCCAACTCTCTTATTGTTGTTTTCTGGTGATTTCTGATTAATGCTTGTGTCACCAACATGACTAATTGACGTTGTATTCTTACTGCGATGAGCATTTATTTCCATTGTGTACTATTTCTATAAGGTTTCATCGAAACAAAGTAGCAAAGCGTCGCTACCAACTCTTTCAAAAACCGTATAGCCATGTGTATAAAAAAATAAGTCATACTCCTTCAACATAGAATAATCAGATGCACGGTTTAGGAACACTCCCACAGCGATTGGAGAGTACACCTAATTTTATCTCAGGATCGGTGTCGATATACTGTAGTTCAACTGCAAACAGGGAGAAAAAGAGATGAACAAATATTAAATGCATCAACATAAGCATTGTTCATTTCTCACTAGCACATGGAATCAACACAGTTGATATCGATTGAATAAAAAAGGTTCACTCCTTCCATTATCAGTCAAACACTGCACCATCTATTTACGCCTCATTGCCGCTTGTACAGGGCATTTTTTTTCGAACCTAACGGATATGGATGCTGTACTCGTTTTGTACAAATTACTAGTGTGAAAATAAAAATGAAAAATAAATATTCTTGGCAACAGATCGTATTACATTGGATTTCTGCAGTGATTATTGTTTGGGCAACGGTAACCGGTTTTTATGTTGCGCTATTTGATGTCGCTCCGACACTGAAAACGCTGATAGGATTTATTAATGTCTCGCTGACAACACTGTTTATCCCTGTGTTCATCATTAGATTGTATTACTACTTTACAGCAGAAAAACCTGAAGAGATCAATACCACACGATTGACAATATTTATTGCTCATGCGGTACATTTTATTATTTACTTGAACATTATGATAGTCATGGTGACTGGAGTACTGATGATGGAAAGAGACATTAATGTTTTCGGTCTCTTCATGATTCCGCAACCGATTCATAACTTGGCGGTGACCTCAACCTTCAATACTGTCCATATTATTTCCTGTACCACCTTAGCAGCATTAGTATTATTACATATCGCAGCAGTGATCAAACATGAACTTAGCGGAAAAAGAGTGCTTAAGAGGATGTCGCTTTAGGTAAGATGCTGGTCTGAAAGTTATTGCCTGAAAGAACTCGCTTTTTGACTTAAGCAATAATAGCTTATCTAATGCAATAACTGATCTTTTCTCAAGTATTCTCAGATACGTTAAGTAGTATGAATTCATTTTTTGATGGCTCAGTATTATTGATTAATGTATGAATTTGGCACACTCAGCAATAGTATGGTTAATTCCTTTGTAGTGTGAAAAATATTATGCCCTAATAGAATAGCAAAAAAAATTTAATACATAATTTTAGGATTTTAAAGATGCTATTGAAAGAAGAGTGCATCCAGTTACTTAGCGATGGGAAACTCACATATAAAAATATATTCACGCTTGAATGTTCAATCAACAAGTTGACTGTTCACTCTAGTCAACAGACTATTACCTTGACTGAAGGGCAAAAAAGACTTCTTGTCGCCTTACTCAAAGGGATTAATTGCAAGCGTAAAATCATTAGTTTGGTTTGGTATGAGAATCATCAACGAATAAGTGACAATAATTATCATCAGTTGATTTTTCAGCTACGAGCGCTATTACAACGCAATAGTATTCCTGGGGATTTGATTATCACTATTCCTCATTATGGGCTTAAATTAAACGACTCATTGATGGGTATTAGCCACCTGCAATCAGGTATCAACAAGAAACAGCAGGAGGGAAATGCTGATGATGCTGTGTCTAAGCGCAATATAAATTCGGCATTGACCCGAATTTATAATATTGGGCGATCTTTATTTACGTCTTAACCACTGGTCTAATTTTGATTAATAGAAATCTTTTACCCTCAATGGGCTGGATAGCGTTTTCCAGAATAGGAGTAATCAAAATGATTGCTGCTCTTGCGCTTGTCATTTTAATTCTGTCACGCATTGAGCATCATATTATTCCATTATGGCCGTCGGAGCTGCCCTTAGTTGTAGAAAAAACGTCCGTCCGCCATCATAAAAATGATGTTGAAAAACATAATGTTATAGATATTGGTGGATTAGGAATATTTCCAACAGGAGCGGCGGATACCGTTAAGAATATTTATCGCGTGGGCTATTTATCGCTAGAAGACCCCTTGTTTCTTCAGGCTCCCCTTAGTCATCTCCCCCTTAACTTAGTCGGGGTACTGAGCAGTAGCGTACACGAAAATAGTCTGGCCATTATTGAACAAAACAAGCGGCAACGTTCATATATCCAAGGCGATGAATTAACAGAGCATAATGCAGTGATAGTGAAAATATTCCCCGACCGTATCATCCTGAATCAGCAAGGATATTATAACTCACTGTTATTGAACGAACATTAATCGGACGTAAAACTGAGTACATAAAGGCTGCTTAATTTGTTAAGTCGATGCTGAACAATACCTGTTCACGCGAGCGGCAATATTATTTCTGTTGGGACGGATGATGGTACCCACACATAGATTAAAGATGAAAAAATGACATTTAATCACAATTTAACTTCAAGTCCTGAGCAGAAAAAAAACATTGTCGGCTCGAGCTTCTCATTCTTTGGCATCTTAATGCTATTTTTGCTTTATACGGTATTTATCCCACAGGCGAATGCAGAAACATACTCAGCCAATTTTAAAAACACGGATATTACTGAATTTATCAATACGGTCAGTAAGAATTTGAATAAAACGGCCATCATCGATCCCGCAGTGAAAGGGACGATTAGCGTCCGCAGTTACCAAACCTTGGAACCTGAACGCTACTATCCTTTTTTCCTGAGCGTCTTGGAGGTTTATGGTTTTACCGTGGTCAATATGCCAGGTGACATCATTAAAATTATTCCCGCCAAAAATGCCAAAGGCTCTGCTATTCCACTTATCGACGGCGAAAATCCAAGTGAAGGCGACGAAGTTGTCATGCGCGTGGTGTCGCTGCATAACGTTGCGGCTAAAGAACTGGCTCCACTACTCCGTCAGTTAAACGATGCCGCTTTCGGTACTGTCGTTCACTATGATCCTTCCAATGTTTTATTGCTGACAGGCCGTGCTGCCGTTATCAATCAATTAGTTGCAATCATTAAAAATGTCGACAGTGCTGGCGACCATACGGTTGAGACCATTAAGTTACAGTTCGCATCAGCGACCGAAGTCGCCCGTATTGCGCAAGCGCTACATAAAAACAATGGCAAGAATACCGGCGGAAGAATGTCCGCCAGCATTGTCGCAGATGAGCGAACGAATTCGGTATTGATTGGTGGTGAGGAGCAAGTCCGCAAGCGGATGATTGGCACCGTACTAGAGCTGGATACGCAAGGCGATATTCACGGTAACACCAAAGTTATCTACCTGAAATTCGCGAAAGCAGAGAGCCTGTTAGACATACTCACCGGCGTCAGTAGCAATCAGCAAGAAGGTAAGAACCCAGCGGGTTCCACTGCTGCCATGATGAAAAACGTGGTGATTAAAGCGGATGCGCAGACCAATGCCTTAATCATCAATGCAACCCCCGACCTGCTACGCGATCTTGAACAAGTGATCGCTCAGTTGGATATTCGCCGCGCGCAAGTTTTGGTCGAAGCCATCATTGTGGAGGTTCAAGATGATAACAATCTGAATCTCGGGGTGCAGTGGTTTAACAAACAAAATGGCGGGACTCATTTCCCCGATATGGGCACATCAGCCAGCAATGATCTTTCCTCCGCGCTGAAAAACGTCACCGGTTTGGCCACTGGTTTTTATCGCGGTAACTGGAGTGGCCTGTTTACTGCACTTCGTACCAATAATCAAAACGATATTTTGGCAACACCCAGTATTGTCACGTTGGACAATATGGAGGCTGAATTCAGTGTCGGCCAAGAAGTCCCTATTTTGAGCGGTTCTCAAACCACCACTGGGGATAACATTTTCAGAACGGTTGATCGTAAAAGTGTCGGCATTAAGCTCAAAGTCAAACCGCAGATCAATAAAGGCGACTCCGTCCTGCTCGAAATAGAACAGGAAGTTTCCAGCGTGGCGGCAAAAGCCCCGAACGGAACCGGTGACTTGGGCGCAACCTTCAATACCCGCACCGTGAAAAATGCGGTGATGGTTGGCAGTAATAATATCGTGGTCGTCGGTGGCTTATTGGATAGCACTAGCCATGATGTCACCAGTAAAGTCCCGCTATTAGGTGATATTCCCGGTATCGGCGCTCTATTTCGCTCAACCACACAACAGACAGTAAAACGTAACTTAATGCTATTTATTCGCCCGACAATTATCCGTGAACAAGATAGCTATATCGATGTAAGTGATCGAAAACGCGATAAATTCCAGCAAGAACAGAATGTAGAACGTAGTCATGCTGATGGGCAGCGCATCAAAGAAAATCTGAATAAAGCCTTGTCTGATGGCCAATCGTTAAAAGATTTGCGCCAAGATGTCAGTGCGTTTTACGCCAAGGGGGCATGATGAGCCAGCAATCATTACCTTCATCCCCCTTGCCCTTTGCTTGGGTACAACAGCATGGCGTGTTGTACCAGCAACATTCCCTTTATGGCGAACAGCTCTTGTTTCGGCAAGCTGCTAGCCCAGAAGCATTACTGGAAGCCAGGCGCATTCTGCCTTTGTGTCAGTTGCAATTTGTCAGTGATGACGTGTTTGAATCCTGCATGGTGGAACATTATCAGCAGGATTCCGATCAAGCGCGTCAAATGATGGAAAGCTTGGGCAATGAAATTGATTTATGCCAATTAGTGGATGCCCTGCCACAAAGTGACGATCTGCTGGACAGTGATGATGGCGCGCCGATTATTCGCCTGATTAACGCCATGTTAAGTGAGGCGATTAAAGAAGGCGCATCCGATATTCATGTCGAACCTTTTGAACGCCAATTAGCCATTCGTTTTCGCGTTGATGGTGAATTACGTCAAATTTTGACACCGCCGCGTCAATTAGCAGCATTGCTGGTTTCTCGCATTAAGGTGATGGCTAAGCTGGATATTGCCGAAAAACGCTTACCTCAAGATGGCCGTATTGCTCTGCGTATTGCCGGCAGAGCCATTGATATCCGTGTTTCTACCCTACCTTCCAACCACGGTGAACGTGTTGTTATGCGTTTGCTGGATAAAAACAATATGCGACTCGATCTGTCGCACTCGGGCATGACAGAAGAGAAGCAAACGCTATTTAGCCAAATTCTGAAGCAGCCCCACGGCATTATCTTGGTGACCGGTCCAACAGGGTCAGGCAAAAGTACGACGCTCTATGCCGCACTCCAGCAGATCAACAGCCAATCGCTCAATATCATGACGGTAGAAGACCCTATCGAATATGACTTGGATAATATTGGTCAGACTCAGGTCAACCCGAAAGTTGACATGACTTTCGCCCGTGGTTTACGGGCTATTCTGCGCCAAGACCCTGATGTGGTCATGATTGGTGAAATTCGCGATACCGAAACCGCACAAATCGCCGTACAGGCTTCTCTTACTGGCCATTTGGTCCTGTCGACCCTGCATACCAACAGTGCCTGCGGTGCCATTGGCCGTTTGCAGGATATGGGGGTGGAGCCATTCTTGCTGAGCAGTTCCCTTATCGGTGTTCTGGCACAACGTCTGGTACGGACGCTTTGCCTGCACTGTAAGAAAGAGGCGCAAGTCAGTGCCGAGTCTCTTCAACATGTTGGGTTGTCGTCATCAGATGGCAAAACGGTCTCTCTCTACCATCCCGTGGGCTGCGAACATTGTAATTTCACTGGCTATCGAGGCCGTACCGGTATCCACGAACTGATGATAATAAGCGATGCCTTGCGTGAAGCCATTTCACAAGGGCGCAGCGAAGTTGAATTAGAAAAAATGCTACGTGAGCAAACCCAGACCATTCGCCACGACGGCATCGAAAAAGTGTTGTCCGGTGTGACCAGCTTGGAAGAAGTGCTGCGCGTGACAAAGGCCAATGAGTCATGATGCAATTCCGCTATGTGGCCCTCACCGCGAACGGAAAGAAATGCCGAGGCAAACTCAGCGCAGAATCTTCCCGTGCTGCACGGGCACAACTGCTCGAACAGCAACTAACGCTGATCAGCATTGCGCCAGCAACGGATTCCCCTCGCGCGTTTTCACTTTCACTGGGGCGGACTCAGGATAATATTCGTGGCAGCGAACAGGTCTTGTTGACCCGCCAGCTATCAACGCTGGTCGCGGCGGCATTGCCATTAGAAGAAGCCTTACAGGCGCTGGCGCAGCAGAGCGAAAAGCCCCGCCATCGCGCACTGCTGCAACAGGTGCGCAACAAAATATTGGAAGGGCAATCCCTCGCCGATGCGCTAGCCAGTTTCCCCAAAACCTTCAGTCCGTTATTTCGCACGATGATCGCTGCGGGTGAAGCCTCTGGTCACTTGGATAAAGTCCTACTGCGGCTGGCGGATAATGCCGAACAGAGCCAGAAGCTCAAAAGCAAAATGCAGCAAGCGCTCATCTACCCACTGGTATTGACCGTTGTGGCGGTGGCCGTGGTGGCGATCCTGCTCACTGCGGTCGTGCCAAAAGTGGTCGAGCAATTCGTTCATATGCAACAAGCCCTCCCTTTATCCACTCGTCTGCTTATCACCTTCAGTGATGCCTTACGAGAATTTGGTCTTTGGGCTGTATTGGCTTGCCTGACATCAGCAGTGGGTATGCGGCAATGGTTAAAATCCGCCAAAAATCAGCTTTGGTGGCATAAAAAAATGCTGGGTTTGCCCTCGATAGGCCGCGTCGTGCTGGATCTCAATCTCGCCCGTTATGCCCGAACCCTAAGCATCCTCAACGCCAGTGCTGTCCCTCTTTTAGAAGCCATGCACATCAGTGCCTCGGTTTTGGTCAATCACTACGCACGCCAACAATTAATCGAGGCCAGTGACAAAGTGCGCGAAGGCAGCCGTCTGGCATTGGCTTTGGAATCCACCGGTCTCTTGTCCCCCATGATGCGCCATATGATCTCTTCGGGCGAAAACAGTGGCGAGCTAGACAGCATGCTAGAACGTGCCGCCGACATTCAGGAAAACGCCTTCGTCAACCGTATCACCATCGCATTAGCGCTGTTTGAGCCATTACTCGTCGTCAGCATGGCGACAGTCGTGTTGTTCATTATTCTCGCTATTTTACAGCCCATCTTGCAGCTCAACAGCATGATGGGATAACCCTTAATTATCGACTCAAGGAAGACTTATTCATGAAAAATCAGCCAGCTAAGTTAGCGCGCAATACTGCCCAAGGTGGTTTTACCTTGCTGGAAATCATGGTAGTCATTGTCATTCTTGGCGTACTCGCCAGCCTCACCATCCCTAGCCTAATGGGGAATAAAGACCGAGCAGACAACCAAAAAGCCGTCAGCGACGTGGTGACGTTAGAGAACGCATTGGATATGTACAAATTAGACAATAGCCGTTACCCCAATACTGAGCAGGGGCTGAAAGCGCTCATTATCAAACCAACGGCAGCACCGATCCCCAAAAACTATCGCGTCGAAGGTTATATTCGCCGTCTGCCCGCCGATCCATGGGGACATCCCTATCAGTTGATCAGTCCTGGTGAGCACGGCGTCATTGACATCTTTTCTGTCGGACCCGATGGCGTAGCGCAGACTGACGATGACATCAATAATTGGGATATCGGTGCCAATGGCGGAGAGCAGCCATAATGCCCCCGATGACCGTCAGTAAAAGCCCTCGCGGTTTCACACTCATGGAAATTATGCTGGTTTTGGTCTTGCTCGGTGGGATCGCAACGCTGGTATTGAAAACGTTGCCGTCTTCATCCCGCGAGATAACAGATCAGAGCAATCAGTTAGCCGTAGCCATGCAATGGGCTGCTCAGCAAGCGGAGCAAGATGGCAAAATCTACGGGCTTTCTATTTCCCCTCATCATTGGCAATTGATGACGCTCAATCGCCAGCCCCATGACAAAGGCGAAAGCTATTTATGGCCTCACCATTACTGGCATCCCATCAAAAGCGGGAAGCTCAAGCAACAACGTCAGTTATCGGCCGCGTTGACCCTCGAATTGACCCTACAGGATCAACCGGTCCCACTGAATACATTGCAAGATAGCCCTCTCATTGATGAACCCAAGATTATCTTTTTTCCGGGTGGGGAGCGTTCACAATTCGAGCTCACTTTGCGTGACAAACAGGGGCATACCCGCGTCATTACCGAGCAAGGTATACCACCGGATGCTGAAAAAGCTCATTCATCAATTCCATCGCCTAATGACTTAACGGGGACGGCAGCGAGATGAATTGCCGTGGAATGACACTATTAGAAGTGTTAGTTGCCTTAGTCGTGCTGGCGTTAGCCGGCATGGCTGTTATCAAAAGCACTGGCGAACAAGTCAGGAATTTAAGTCATCTCGAAAAAAAGCAGTTTGCTGCTTGGGTCGCTGAGAACCAATTAGTCAGGTTACGGCTGCAAAATGTTTGGCCAGAAGAACGGTGGCATGAAGGTGAGAGCATCATGGCCGATACCACTTGGTATTGGCGCTGGCGCGGAGTATCCACATCGAATATGCAATTGCGGGCGCTGGAAATTGAGGTGGCTGAAGACGATCGCTTTACCGTGGCAATATCTGAGCTGCGCAGTTATCAGGTGAAGCCGTGAGTTCCGCTAAACAGCAGGGGTTCACGCTGTTAGAAATGATGTTAGCCATCGCCTTGTTTTCCCTCGTTTGCTTAGTGGGCTACCAATTGTTGCAAGGGGTGTTGCGTAACAGCGAACTGACCCAACAACATGCGACGAGACTGGCCGATATTCAGCGCGCGTTTACCCTGATGGAAAATGATATTTCCCAAGCCAGGAGTCGGCCCGTCACGGCTTTGTCTTTACCGGCAAGCCGTGATTTCAATTATTTCACAACGGGGGAATCCAACAGTTTGACGCTCATCCATGATAATTGGCGCAACCCTGCTGCTTTTCTCCCGCGCTCCAGTCTGGAGAGAGTGACTTGGCGCTTTCAACAGGGAAAACTAGAACGCCTAAGCCACTATCAACCCGATAGCAATCAGCAAACTGCGCCAAAATTAGTCGTCACACTGAGCAATATTAGCGCCTTCCAGTTGCGTTTTTGGTCCCAAGGCCGCTGGCATGATAACTGGAATCAAGGCCAGACCTTACCTGAGGGCGTTGAAATGACCTTAGAGACAGATGACTTTGGCCCCTTGCAACGTGTTTACTTCCTGACGGTGAATCATGAGAAATCATAACCAGCAAGGCATGGCTCTGTTGGTCGTCTTAATGATCACGGCCTTGATGACCATGATAGCCGTCAATATGAATGACTATGGGTTACGTGCAGTTAATCGAGCCACCAGCACGCAGTTTCAGTTACAGACTAAATGGTTGCTGCTTAGCGCGGAATCACTGGTTAAGCGCCAGCAACTATCATCTTTGCCCGTCGATAAAATACATTTAGGCCAGTCTTGGGCACGGGCAGACCAGCAAATGGTGCTGGATGGCAACCCAGTTAATTTTAGTCTTCGCGATAGACAAGCCTGCTTTAATCTCAATGGAATAGGCCAAAATCGGGGAACTGAAGGGGAGAAAGAGACGTCCGATAAGGTCTATTCCCAGCAGGTTTTTCACTCTCTCTTGCTGACGTTAGGATTGGATGCCACTCAAGCGAAAAACATGACTTTGGCGTTAGTAGACTGGATTGATAAAGATGATCTCGCCCGTCAGGGTGGCCGTGAATCCGCACAATATCGAGACCACCAACCCAAGCTGATGCCAGCCAACCGCCCGATGCTCAATATTAGCGAGTTCCGAGTCTTAGCGGGCGTCGATCAAGCCCTGTATCTGCGATTGAAGCCTATGATTTGCACGCTACCCACTCAAAATCTACGCATTAACGTCAATACATTATCGCCTGCACAAGCACCGCTCCTCGCAGCGCTTTTTCTCGGGGAAATGTCCGTTGAAACGGCACAACAACTGATTGCCGCCCGTCCGGCCAATGGCTGGCAATCCGTCAATGATCTCAAACGTTTTACGCTGGACAGCAGCACTGCATTTACCCAAGCACAAACCGCTATCACATTGACCAGCGACCACTTTGAACTGTCGCTCTGGTTGGACGAAGAGCAACGCAACAATAGGATCCGCAGCCAACTTCAACGTGATGGACACGTTTTCCACGTCATCTCCCGTCAATACGGTCTTAGTGATTGAAATGAAATCGATACGATTAACGAAAAATAAAAGTCAGCCGAATGCGTTATTTATCTGCCCTCCTAGCGTAGAAGGGCAACCGATCCACTGGTATTACCAACCTCATCAAGGCACTGTGCAAGCAGGTGAATTGGCCGATGAAGCCGCATTGCCTTCTCTTTTACCATTGGCGAAAACAAGCCAGATAACCCTATTACTCCCCGCTAAAAATGTGTTACTCACCACCGTTACCTTCAATGGCAAATATCGCCGCCAGCAGCCCCAGCCGTTGGCTTGGCAACTTGAGTCAATCTGTCCCGGTGATGTTGAGCAACTGCATCTTACCGTTATCCAACAGCAGGGGGCGCGGTTCTCCATCGCTGCCATCGATAAAAACCAGCTACAGCAGTGGTTGGATGGATTAACGCAGGCAGGGCTCACCGCGACGAGGGCATTGCCTGATGTGTTGGCATTACCCTCACCTAACGCCGGTTGGGCCGCAGCGTGTTTTAATGATGTGTGGCTGATGCGTCAATCGGCCACACAGGGTTTTAGTGCGAATGAAGAAGAGCTGGGGTTTATTCTAAGCCGTTATCCCTCACAGCCGATGATTTTGAGCTACAGCCCACGTCCTGCAAGCGAATCAACCTGGATGCAAAAAAACGAGCAGCCCATCTGGCCGCTTTTGGCCCAAGGCACACAGGAAAGCTCAATCAATCTACTGCATGGCGACTTCGCGCCCCCCCGTTCGACCAAACCGAGAGGCAATAAACTGCTGGGTGCTTTAGCCGCAATCTACCTACTGACCTTTGCTATCCAACCGGCGCTCACTGGCTACCGAGCACAACAGCAAGCTGAGCAATTACAACAAAAAACGCATCAGCTATACCGACAAAACTTTCCCAATGCCGCCATCCCCAAACAGTGGGTTTCAGGGATTGCGCAGCAGATCGATCAACGGGAAAAAGACGCCATACCCTCAGGTCTGCTGGCACAGTTGAGGGCGGCAATGCCCGTCCTACAGTCGTTAAAAGACGTGAAAGCCCAAGCCATGGAATGGCGTGAAGATGCGCTAGTGTTGACATTCAATCTCCCCGAGCAGGAGCTTCAGGCGCGCTTGCCACACCAATCACCACTGCCAATCCAAGTAACGACTCATCCCATGGATCAGCAAAACACACAGTTAACGATCAAAGGTGCCCACAATGATGACCAAGCTTAAGCAACACTGGCTAAAGACGAGCCAACGTGAGAAAGGGATGATAGGTTTGGCGGGTGTGGTCTTACTGGGGTTTCTCCTGCAACAGGGTGTTTTGGCTTCGCTCACTGGCTATCAGCGCCAAAGCGAACAGAAGTTGCGCCACGCCGAACAGAATTTCACCGCATTATGGCAGCAACAAGATAGAATTGGCCGCCTCCAAATAACGCCTCCGCCGCAATTCCAGCTATCGGCTGACAGGGCGGTACACGAGAGTGCGCGTCAGCAAAAAATAACCCCCGTTTTGCTGGATGCCAATGCCAATCAGGCAACTTTAGCCCCGATGACACTCCCCTTCCCTCAGTTATTGATCTGGCTAGATCTGCTGGAAAAACACTATGGCCTGCAAGCCAGCCACTTGAAATTATCCGTTGATGATGAGCATCCAGATCAGGTTCACATCGCCACATTGGTGCTGCAACGAGTCAAAGGGGCGACACTTTAATGGCGACACTTGCTATGGTTCAAACTATCGGCCCACTTTGGTGGGGCGGTTTGGCTCTATTTGGCTTGTGCGTTGGCAGTTTTCTCAACGTCGTCATTTATCGTTTGCCGTTGATGCTAAACGAGGAAAATCGCCACCATTTCAATCTTTGCCTACCGCATTCCCATTGCCCTCAATGCCAAGCCCCGCTGAAATGGCGGGATAACATTCCGCTGTTCAGTTGGTTGTTGTTACAGGGAAAATGCCGCCATTGCCGCAGCGCGATACCGGTGCGTTACCCGCTAATCGAAATGATCACCATGGGCGTAACGGTACTGATTGCAGCGCTCATTCCTCTGGGCTATCCCTTGCTAGCAGCATGGCTTCTCAGTTGGATGTTAATCGCCCTGACGATGATTGACATCGACCATCTGCTATTACCGGATAACTTAACCTTCCCGCTACTCTGGGCTGGGTTACTTTTCCATTCAGTTGACAATACATTGCCACTCAGGGATGCCGTCATCGGTGCAGTCAGCGGATACTTGATTTTATGGTGCCTTTACTGGGCCTTCTGGTGGCTCACCAAACGTGAAGCGCTCGGTTATGGCGATTTTAAACTGTTAGCCGCTTTGGGGGCTTGGCTAGGATGGATGGCGCTGCCCTCATTACTGCTCATGGCATCATTGATGGGAATCGCTTTCTCACTGGCTGCCCGTATGTTGAAAGGCAGGTCATTGAACACACACCTTCCCTTCGGGCCATTTCTCGCGCTCAGTGGTTGGCTGCTATTCCTACAGTATTACCGTTAATATTGAGGTGAGCCTCAAGGAAGAGGCTCATAGGGGGAGTGAGAAGTTTACTTATCCCTGAGGCTTCAAGGATTTAGGGAGGATACTGACTTTTGCGTACGTTGTGCCTCATCGACAAAATCAACCATCACTAAATCGAGTTCTGTACATAACGACTTTTCCGCATTGTTTTCTCTGACGAGTGCTTGATAACGTTCTTGGCTCTGCTCACCCAGCAATTTATAAGCAGGCGCGCCAGTATCCCAATGACGTGAAACAGCCAAATTCAGCGCTGTTTTTATCAATACCGCTTCATCCGGAACAGCCGACCGCTGACAATTCTTCTGTAAATATTGCGCTCCAGCAACTAATGCTGACAATTGTTTTATTTGCTGATGGGCTGAAGGCTGACTTATTTTACTAATAGGCTGCTGGCAACCTGTTAGCAAAACCAAAGGTAAGAACCAAATTATATTTCGCATAGCTGATAACAGTATTTAACTCATTCGTGATAAAGAGCGAATGATTTTAAAGCAACTGTTCAATATAAAATACTCAGACATCCTTATTTGATGGGAAAAGTACTCTCCATTTTTTGGAAGCAATTAATTCCAAATAATTAAGGCCGCGATGATGACCTTAAAATTTCACACCAACGCTGCATAACTAACCGATAAATACTGATAACCATCTAAAAACATTGGAATTTATTATTTTTCACCACACTTTAATATCTATAAGGACAAATAGATTCCAAATCCAATCGTATTCATCTAATTTTTGCCTCGTCGAGAATATTATTTTTTAATCAGTCACTATCAGGAAAATAATTATTCTGCAAAAAGCATCATTAGAAATAACGCCAATAACGTTCCGATGAAATGGATCAATGGAACACATTTATAAAATGGGAAAGCAATAAATGAAATTGAATAAAATCATGTTAGCAATGGTCGTGATGTCAATCAGTGGTAGTGCATTGGCACATGGTTATATCGAAAACCCACCATCACGTAACTTGCTGTGTCACGCTGACGGTAAAAATCTAAATAAAGAGTGTGGTGCAGTGCAGTATGAACCACAAAGCTCGGGCGAAACTGCCGACGGTTTCCCTGAAAAAGGTCCTGCGGACGGTAAACTGGCCAGTGGCGACAACTGGATCAGTAAAGATTTGAATCAGCAAACCGCTGAGCGCTGGGCAAAAACAAAAATGAAAGCCGGTGTACAGCCGTTTACATGGGTCTTTACTCAGTCGCATCCCATCGCCAGTTTCAAA
>NZ_HE997644.1:743066-761346 GCF_000312485.1 Yersinia massiliensis CCUG 53443
TATTATATGACCAAGCAAGACTGGAATCCTAACGCACCGCTGACCCGTGATTCCTTCGATCTCACCCCCTTCTGCGTATTGCCATCTGCCCCAGCTATTCCACAAACAGCAGGCAAGGTTCGCACGACGCATGAGTGTGATGTTCCAGAACGTACTGGCTACCAAGTGATTTATGGTGCTTGGGACGTCGCCGATACCGCAGGCACTTTCTATCAAATGATCGATGCACAATTCGATGATGCCACAGGTGAAGTTGTGGTTTCCGAATGGACGGCATCCGTCGGTAAGATTGAGCCAGCCACTGACCTGAATGCCGGTGATAAAGTGAAAGTTCGCGTATTTACCGCAACCGGCGAACAAGAACACTTATCCATGGAAATGACCATTGATGATGCCTCACAAGGCAAGAAAAATAGTTGGGCACACGCACTGGCCAGCAAAATCAACAAAGAACGCGACGATCTGCGTGCGGGCTACATTACTGCATCTGGCAAAGTGGCCCCTGTTCACGGTGTGAATACCCTTTACACCAAAGCAGGCAGCCCAATCACCAGCATCGTGATTTCCATCGATAAAGCGCCTGTTGAAGTTCAATCAGACTTCTCTGTGGCCGGTATGGAAAGTGAATACCAAATGATTGCGGGCGCATTGACGCTGAACGTTGATCTGGCGGCGACCGGTAAAATGGAGCTGGAAGCGAAAGTCTATGGCCCGGATAACGCAGTCAAAGGCTATACCCATACCACACTGGAAGAAAATGCCTCTCAGCAAGTCGCGATTGAAATGAGCGACCTAAAAGCGGGTAAATACACCTTGGTGGTCATCGGTATTGATGCAGAGGGCAAATCCAAACAGCAGAGCATTGGCTTTACGTTGAAAGGTGAAGTTGAGATCGCTAAACCCGACATCAAACCAGAAGTGAAGCCGGAAGTTAAACCAGAACTGGACGGCGCTGACAAGCAATGTACCGCACCTGCTTGGAGTAATACCTCCACTTACAATGCCAATGATACCGTCACACACAACGGCCGTATCTACATGAGCAAGTGGTGGGCTGATGGCAGTTCTGTACCGGGTAACGCCGACGTTACCGATACCACGGGTAACAGCACGGGTTGGGGTAAAGTTTGGGAAGATAAAGGCGCGTGCTAATTAAGTCAGATTAATATCACGTGATGACAAGAGGCAGGGGAAACCCTGCCTCACCTATTCCCTCCTAAAGCAGGTTCTCACCGTACTTTAACGCTAGCGGAAATATTATGACTGTTACCCCTCCTTCCAGCCGTGCCACATGGTTGGCATTGGTTACACGCCTACATTTTTATATTGGCCTTTTTATTGCGCCTTTTATCTTTTTTGCCGCATTAAGTGGCACGCTATATGTCATCACACCCGATATAGAAAAAATACTCTACGCCAAGCAGTTGTACCCGAATACCGAGGGGCCAACTGACACATTGATGAATCAAATTACCGTCGCCCAGCAGGTGGCGGGGAGTGATGCAAAGATCATCGCAGTACGCCCAGCCCCGAACTTGGGTGAAAGCACTCGCGTCATGTTCACCGCATCTGGGCTAAGCACTGGAGAGAGCCGAGCCATCTTTATCGACCCTGTGTCACTGGCTGTTTTGGGTGATATGGCTGTTTACGGTTCCAGTGGTTCCTTACCGGTCCGCACTTGGCTGGACAAATTACACAGCGGCGCATTATTGGGTGCAATGGGCCGGAATTACAGTGAGTTAGCTGCCACGTGGATGTGGGTAGCTGCACTGGGTGGTATCATGATGTGGGCCGCGAAACGCCGTCATAAAACCCGCCCGATCCCACCAAAACAGAAAAATCGCCACCGCCATATTTTACTGGGTCTAACGCTACTCCCGTTGATGCTGTTTATCTCCGCCACCGGCCTAACATGGTCTCAATGGGCGGGGGATAATATCGCTGTCTTGCGTACCTCACTGGCGTGGAAAACCCCTGTTATGAACACATCACTGTCGCCATTAGGCACAGCGAGCGGTGATGCACATGCCCATCATTGCGATACCAATGGTGCAGGTAACGCCACTCCGACTTACCGCCTCTGGCGCTATGACGCCGTATTGGAACAAGCTCGACTGGCGGGTATTGATGCCGCCAAAGTAGAAATACGCCCAGGCAGCAATGACAATAGTGCTTGGACGGTCGCCGAGATTGACCGCAGTTGGCCGACGCAGGTTGATGCACGTGCCTTTAATATCAAGACCATGCAGGTAGTGGATCGGTTGGATTTCGAGCAGTTCCCATGGGTAGCAAAATTGATTCGCTGGGGCATTGATGCCCATATGGGTATTCTGTTCGGCATCACCAATCAGCTCATCTTGGTCTTTTTTGGCGTTGGCTTATGCAGCACGATTATCATGGGTTATTGCATGTGGTGGCGACGCCGACCTAAACACCAGCGCTTCCCGATGCAAGGCTCGCTGATCTCTTCATTGGGGCGTTTATCATGGCGACATAAAGCACTTTGTCTCCTCCCCGTCCTCTTGTTGTCTTGGAGCTTACCGCTAATGGGAATCAGCCTAGCCGCATTCCTCATGCTGGATAGCCTGTGTTGGCTCAAAGCCAGAAAGCATGAAGGCAAGAAGAGAGCCGCTTGAGGATAGTGTGCTGAAACTGTTTTCGTGAACGTGCCAGCAGGTCCAAAAGAGAGGGACAATGCCAACATCGGAATGGCATTGTCCACACTGAGATTCTTCGGGCCTGCTAGGGTGTTGAAGGTCTCGCTGTTCTCGCCGGACTCAAACTAAATATCTTAGGGTGACGGCCCAACCATTGAGCGGCTAACGCATTCACTTGTTCGAGAGAAACGGCTTTCAGTTGCGACTCCTCTTGCGCCAGTAGCGCAAAATTACCGTCATCACTCGCCACCTGCGCTAACGCATCGGTCCAATAGCTGGCACTGGTGCGGCTCGCATCTTGCTCAATCCACCAGGCTTTTTTCGCCTTATCCAGTTCTGACTGTGTGATCCCTTCTGCCGCCATTTGCTGCAATACCTGTTGCGCCATCTTCGTCATCTCCTGCGCGCGTTCTGGCGCAGACGTAAAGTTGAGTCGCGCCAGATAATAAGGCTGCGGCAGTTTAGCCAGTAGCTGTGAAAAACCTAAGGTATAGATGCCGCTGGCTTGCTCACGCAACGCATAACGCAGCCGCAAGGTGACCACTTTATCCAACAACTGTAAGGCGAGTTGATTCGGTTGCGACCAGCTCGCGGGTGCCGAGAACTGCATGCTGACCATGGTTTTCGGGCTGCTGGCGATGGGATAATCATGTGTCATCGCCTGATTCAGTGGTTTTATCGCCAAATCACGCCATGTTAAGCGCTGTTCGCTACGTGGCAGGCCACCCAACCATTGCTCGACTAACGGCTGAAGGCGTTTTTCATCCAACGCGCCACTGAGTGTCACCGTCATGTCTTGCGTGGCAGAAAAGAGCTGACGATGGCGTTTCTCCAGCCCTGCGGCGGTAAAATCACGCCATGGCCCCGCGGCCGTGACCAACAAGCGCTCGCCCTGTTGATACCCCTCTTGTGTGATGCTATCGAGGAAGCGGCGCTCGACCGGCTGCTTCTCTAACCCCAGTGCAAATGACTGTTTTTGCTGTGTCAGTTTATCCGCCGCAAATTGTGGCGCAGTGATTTTGAGGTATAACAATTGCAGCAGCGGTTCCAACTGGTCAGCCGGTGCCGACCCCCGTAAACCGTGGAATAGCATCTCATCATAAGGTGCGATAGCCACCTCAGTTTGCTTGGCTAACTGCGCCAGTTGGCGCGGGTTGTATTGGCTGTAACCACTCACTTCCGGTAATCGCATTGCCCAATTCACTTCCCCAATGTGCTGATCATCCTCCAAAGAGCGCCCGCCGGGAATGCGCAGTGAAAGCTGCACATCGTCTTTCAAGCGGTTATTGGCTTTGATGATCACCCGAACACCATTGCTCAATGTCCAGAGCTGAGTATCGGGAATCGGTAAGGTCTGGCGCTGTATCACTCTACCGGCCGGTGGCGGTGTGACCGTCAACGTGACGGGTTTCGGTTTCAGGGTGAAAGCCTCCGGCGAGCTTTGGCGAATTTGCGTCCACATCGCCGCCAATTGCGCGTTATCTACCCTTGATTGGTCGCTATCTGGGCCAATCAACGCCAAACGAGCGGAGCCTTTCTCCAGTAACTCAGCCACTTGCGCCTGCACATGTGCCGGTTCAATGGCCTCCAACCAATTTTTGGTCATCGCCAATTGCTGCTGTTTATTCAGCATCGGCAGATCAAATTCAATGGCGGTCGTGAGATTATCGGCCAGATAATCATGTTGATAGCGGCTTTCGCTGGCGGCTTGCTGGCCCAACTTACTGAGGATTTGCTGGCGTGCGGCATTCAGTTCCGCATCACTAACAGGGGTCGTTGCCATCCGTTGTAGCTCGGTAAACAACTGGCGCAAAGTGCCGTAATAGTCATTGCCGTGCGGGCGAGCAATCATCAAATGTTGGATGCGCCGGTTATCCAGTAGCGCCCCTTGTTGATTGATACTGGCGACCGATAGCAGGTCATTATCCACCAGCAAAGATAAGCGCTGATTAAAAATGGTCAGCCACAAGGTATCCAGCAGATCGCGCCACTGCCCGTTGGCACTGTTCAACGGAGTGGCCAAATCACGCTGTAGCGCTAATTGAATGATGCGCGTCCCTTGCTCGGCATCAAATACGGTGCTGAGCAGCAAACCTGATTGCGGCGCAAAAGTCTGCCAGTTTGGCTCGTCACGCGCAGGGACTTTAGGCACTGGCATCGCGAACAACGTATTGATCTGTTTGCGTAAATTATCAGCATCAAACTGGCCGACCACCACCAACGCCATCCGCTGTGGTTGATACCATTGCTGATAATAATTGATTGCCTCACTGACCGGTGCCTGTCGCACCACATCCAGCAGCCCAATCGGATCACGTTCGCTATAACGGCTGCCATGGTAGCGTAAGCGTTCCAGTGCCTGATTAATGCGGAATCCAACACCCTGACGTAAGCGCCACTCCTCGACGATCACCTGCCGCTCTTTATCAAAAGCAGTCGGTTCAAAGCTGATGCCCTGCGCCCAGTCCGATAAAATCTGTAGCCCTAACGTAAGCTGTTTTGCATCGGCATTCGGCAATGACAGTTTGTAGGTGGTGGCATTCAAGCTGGTGACCGCATTAACATGGCTGCCGAGCGTAATACCCTGTTTCTCCAGCGATTTAAAACTGCTGGTGCCAGGGAAATGCGTGGTTCCTTTGAACGCCATATGCTCAACAAAGTGCGCCAATCCACGCTGTTGTTCACTCTCTTGTAGCGAACCGCTGTTGACCAATAAGCGTAACTCTACGCCCGCTTGTTCACGCGGCAGCAAGTACAACTGCAAGCCATTGTCTAGCGTGAGGTGCTGAAGATCGGCACGAACAGGCAGCTTTTGTTCCTGCGCCGAGGACGTTTCTGCCGTCGCGGCAGGCATCACCCAAACCAACAGCAGGCAAAGGACTGAAATTGGCACTAAAGGGTTAAACATGGTGTGGCCACTCCTTGAATCACATCAGATGAATCATCGAGACAATATTGTTGGTCAGCTATTTCAGCCAAGAAAGTTTGGTGGCTGACCAACAGCACCGCACTATCTGGCAGTTGCTGCCTGAGCAAACGTAATAGCTGGATGGCACTGGCGGCATCCAGCGCCGAAGTGGTTTCATCCAGCAATATCAGTCGAGACCTATTCAGGAGTAAGCGGGCAAACATCAGCCGCTGTTGCTCACCGCCGGAAAGACGCTGCTGCCAGTCGATAGACAGCGCTAATTGGTAATTCAGTTGCGGTAAACCGACCTGTGCCAATACCTGTTGAAACTGCGCTTCGCTAAAGTCACTGCGCTGCGCCGGATAGGCGAGCAAATCGTCTAGCCGTTCATGGGGTAAATAGAGGCGTTGGGGGAGCCAACTCACGCTGTCACTGCGCTGAATACGCCCCTGATAATGGGGCCAATGGCCGCTCAAGGCGCGCAGCAATGTTGATTTTCCGATACCTGATCGCCCCTGAATCAGCGTCAAACTGCCTGCGGTGGCGGTAATCTGGATATCACTCAACAGTATTTCGCCTTGCGCATTGTGGAGATCCAGCGTGGCACGTAACGGCACTCTGCCCTCGGGCGCGCTTTCGACCGGGCTGATGGGTTCGGCATCCAGCAGCACCACAAAATTGTACAAACGGGTCACTGTCGCCTGCCATGCGGCTATCTCCCGATAGGAGAAAATAAACCAGCCCAAAGCTCCTGCGACCTGTGCGAACGATTGGCGAATTTGCATCAATCCACCCAGCAACAGCTCACCAGCCAGAAACTTTGGTAACGCAAAGAAGATCGGGGCCAATGCACTGAGTTGCTGGTAGCCCACGGTGAAAAATGAGAGGTTTTTTTCGTAGCGAATCAGTTGATACCAGTTGTCAGCGACGGCACGAAAACGCTGCAACAGCGCGCCGCGCTCATGGTATTCGCCCCGCTGCCCAGCAATGGCATCACTGGCTTCGCGGCGTGCAATCAGCCCACTGCGATAATCCGCTTCACGCCGCTGGCGATCCATATTGAGCTGGCGTAACGGGTAACCAATCCAGTGCGTCAGACCAATGCCAATCAGGGTGTAAATGATGCACACCCAGAACATATACCCAGGCAATGTGAAGCTGTGTTGTGCCAGCGAGAAGCTGATGCTGCCTGAGAGTTGCCATAAAATGGTGGCGAACGAAATCAGGGTCAGCAACGAGTGCAGGAAGGTGATGAGCAAACGCAAGCTGGATTCAATCAACAATCGCACGTCTTCAGCGATGCGTTGATCAGGGTTATCCGGCACCAATGCATTGATCTTCAATGCATAATGCTGGCCCTTGTGGGACAGCCAACGGGCCAGAATATGTTCAGTCATGCCAATGCGCCAACGCATAATCAGCCGCTGTTTCAGGTAGTCAGCAAACACCACCACCAGAATCAAAGCACTCACCAGCAGGATAAAATGTTGCAGTAATCGGTACAGCGCTTGGCTGTTCAATTGCTGCAATGCGTTGTAAAACTCCCCATTCCACTGGTTGAGTTGCACATTAAACCAAACGGACGAAAGGCTCATCGCCAATACCACCAACAGCAATAGCCAAGCAAGCAGTGCTGAACGAATACCCCAAAACGGTCTGGCAAGGTAATAAAATTGTCTCAGTGTTTTCATTTTAGAGGTCATAACTCAGTTGCAGCCAGAATTGACGGCCTGGGTCATAGGAGTGCAGGACACGGTCACCGTAAACAAAGGTGTCGGCCACATTGCGCTTATTCAGCAGGTTATTCACCTCAACCGAGATACCGACGCCATAGGCAAAATCCGGCTGCCAAGTCACTTTACTGTCCCAGATAAAGTTACTGGCAAAGTGTGTTTTCTCGTATTTCAGCATCTGCGTGCCGGTATTAGTGTCGGTGTAATACTCATTCTGGTAGCGCACAGCCTGACTGCGTGAACTGCGCCATTGCCACAAGTTATAGAAAGTCAGGTTGTATTCTTGCCATTCACTGGTGAGCTCCAGATTGAGCCGCCACGGTGAGTTAAAGTTGGTGGAGGGCAGATCCGCGGCATTGATGACTTTGCCGTCATACCACACTTTGTCTGAATCCAGCTTGGTGTTCGGGTCAAAGAAGGCATAGCCCTGATCTTTCGGGGTATTACTCTTACTTTGTTGCCAACTCAATGACCCCGTAAAGGCATGAGTCGTTGACGCCAGTTCCCAAGGTTTGCTGTTGCTGACCGAGAGTGAAACGTTGTCATTGCTGCTACGCCCGCCGTTATCAAAGGTCCGGATACGGGCTTGAGCGGCGCCATTGGGGTTACGGTATTTCGTGCGGCTGCGCACTTCGTCATAGCCTTCACGGTGAACGTACTGCAAGCGCCAAGTGCTCTGCATCACTTGCTGCTGTAGGGCAAAACTCAACTCATCGTTATAGGGCGTCGATAAGCTGTCGATGCCTTCAAAATCTTTTACGCCATCCCAATCATTCTCGGACGGATTCAGCGAGCAGAAGTAGTAACAGTGTTCCATGCCCGCATTTTGCGCTTCGTATAATGCGTAGGTCAGCATTGAGCGGCCATAGTAGCGGTTAGCCCCCGCAATCAGCACCGTATCACCGGTGCCAAACAGATCGAGGCTGCTGCTAAGGCGCGGTGCAATATTGGTTTTCTGAACAAAATCATCGCGGTCCAAACGCACACCAGGGCGAACCGTCAGGCGGCCATACTGCATGCTGTCATCCAAAAACAGCGCATAGTTGGTGTAGCCCGCCTCATAGTTGCCCGCACGGAATCGGGTGATGTAACTAGCGTCAGTCAGCGAGGCAATATCATCAACGGCAGCACTAAATTTATAGCGGTAGTAATCCCTATCACGTAGGTAACGGGCGGTGGTTTTATTGAATTCGAAACCAAGATTAGGCGCGTGTTGTAGGCCCAAAGCAGTGAATTCATTAAAGCGCAGCACCCCTTTAGCCGTGGCGCTGTTCTGTCGAGTGGTCAAATCGCCCTGTCCACCATTGTTGTAGAACTGCGGATTACGCCAATCGGTCATGTAATCTTCTAGGGTGTAAAAATCCTTCACATCATTGGTGCGCTCGTCGGTCAAACGCTGATAACCGGCGGTAAAATCCAGACTGGCGATATCAAATCGATGCTCTAACTGTAACGTGGTGCTTAAGCCGTTATGGTCATTGTCATAACCGGAGTTAATGACGTTGCTTGAAAACAGCGTGCTGGTGTAGGCCGAATAATTAGCCGAAAGATGGGCGCTGGTGCGCTCATTGGCATCCCAAGAGAGTTTGGCAAAATAGTTGTCTGATACCCGTTTCTGGCTACGGTAGCCGGGCGTCGCGGACACCACTTCTAGCTCGTTGCCCGGCGTTATTTGCAGACCGTCACCGCCGGTGGTGTAAGTGGGAATATCGGAGAGGCGTTGTGAGGCGGAAAACACGATGCCCATATTGTCGGTAATACCGGCTTCGAACCAGCCACCAAAACTTTGCTTATTGTATTTGGGCTGATAGCGCGCAGGGCGACTGGTATCGTTTTTCGAACTGTCGAATTCCATATCGGGATCGGTGAACACCTTGTTCCACGCCGAGCGAGTTTCACGGTAGAAAACATGGGCGCTGTTTTCACCGCGCCAGCGGCGGCTGGTCACATCCACGGTGCCGCCGGTAAAACCACCAAATTCCACCGGTACGTTGTTGTCGAACACCGTCATGCTGTCAATCAACCGGCTATCGATGTACATCCCCTGATCGCCACTGTCGACACGGGTAATGGTTTCGCCATTGCCATCACTGGCGGGATCGATATCGTTATTGAAACTGACGCCATCAAGTTTGTAGGCGTTTTGATAACTCGACGAGCCATGAATCGAGATCGCGCCAGGTTTGATTTCACCCTGCGTCAGGCTGGTATTGCCGCTATTAGAAAATTGAACCGAGGGATTGGTGCGCAGTAACTCGGTGATGTTACCGTTACCGGTTGGGCGCTGGCGGATCTCTTCAGAAGTGATGACCTGCGGAGCAGACATCAGATTATCTACGCCAGCACGGCCACCTGCTTCCCCCATAACCGAGGTGGTCGGCAGCAGCATACTGCCGGAATTGACACCCGTGGCTAGCATCGGGCGAATCACATAGCCCTTGCCACTGGCGACCAGTTCCAAGCCACTGCCCGCTAACAACTGCTGTAATGCGGCTTGCGGACTAAAGCGACCGTTTAAGGCTGGTGCACGCCGATTGCGTAACTCAGACTCATCAAAAATCACATGCATCTGGCCCTGCTGGGCCACATTGGTAATCGCATTTGCCAGCGGTTGTGCGGCAAGATTGAACTGTAAATCCGCTGCCTTGACACTTTGTGTCATCAATAGCGTTGCCAGCGCCAAAGCAGAGAGAACAGGCATCCCAGAATCATTCTTTTTATTATTTATCATCACGCTATTTCTTCCCCAAGAAATGTCAATGCGATGCCAATGAGCACCAGCATCAGGGAAGACGTGATAATGAGAATTATCCTCACCTACAAAATTAACTTTTTTTACTTTTATTTTTTGTCTTTATTTAAGTCACGTGAAATCAAGACATTACCTTTATCGTCATGAGTCACATTCACCGCCAACAGCAAGGGTAGCGAGTCAAGAAACTCATCGGGGCGATTGAGATCCAGTGAACCTGAAACCGGTAACTGTGCCAAACTGGCGTCGATAAGCTCAATATTGCCCTGCCGATAACGCTGTAATTCAGACAGTAATTCACCCAATGGCCGGTTACGGAATAACAGTTGCCCACTGCGCCACTCACCGATTTCAGCGGCCGGTAATTGGCTGAGTAGCAAGCGTTTTGTCTCGGGGATCAGTTGCGCTCGGTCTCCGGCATGGAGCATCACTGCGGCCATATTCGGCCTGCCCGTCATGGCCACAATGCCTTGCTTCACGGCAACCGCGACCTCGCCTTTTTCGTAGCGCACATCAAACGCCGTCCCCACCACCTTCACCTGACTCTCGCCCGCATAGACCAAGAAGGGGCGGGTTTTATTCGATGCCACTTGCAGGAAGATTTCGCCCTGATCCAGCCAGAGCTGGCGATTTTCTTTCGCATAATGGACGCGAATTTGGGAGTGACGATTCACATGGACTCGGGTGCCATCAGAGAGCACAATCTCACGGCTGTTTTGCGCCGTTTGCAGTTGGATATCATTAGTCAGTAACAGAGGTAACTGGCTCATCGGCAGCAACAGAGCAACTAAGAAAAATAGCCCAGCGGCACAACTGCGTAAGGGCCGCCAACGGCTGAGGTGTTTTTTCGGTTGAGGTGCACTCACTGGGCGAGGTATCAATGCGCACTCTCCCCAAATCTGTTGCATCTGACGATAAGCTTCAGCATGAGAGGGTGCACTTTGCAGCCATGTATCGAGTTGCTGCTGCTCCTCGTTGGTGAGGCGTCGTGCTTGGCTACGGCTAAACCACAGCGCCGCTTGTTCATCGATTTCAGCATTCAGAGAACGGCTATCACTCATCATGTTGCTCACTCCCTTGTTCAGCAACGTAGCGCTTGCAATGCAACAAGGCACCTGCGATATGTTTTTCGACCATACTGACAGAAATCCCCATTCTCTCCGCCACCTCAGTCTGCGATAAGCCATCAAAACGATGCATCAAAAACGCTTCACGACGGCGCGGACTCAAGCTGTTGAGTGCCTCTTCCAATCGGCTCAAGCGTTGTTGTTGCTCCAACACATGATGTGGATCTGCACCAGCAGAGGCCATTTCTGGCTCCGGTGATACCTCATCGTGGCTTTGCGTCATCGCCATGCGTTGCTTGCCCGCCGCTCGCCAATGATCAATCAACACCCGGTGGGCAATCTTAAAGAGAAAGGCCCGCGAATGCTCGACCGGCGTCTCTTTCGCTCGCTTTAGCCACAACGCAAAGACATCTTGCGACAGATCGGTAGCGTCGCTGGCATTATCCAGCCTTTTGCGAAAGAAGCTGACCAACTGACCATAAGTGCTCTGGTAAGCCAGACTCACTTTGTTTGATGGCGGTTTTTCCATGAATGCATCCGTTAGACAGTACAGCCTCAGGCAGGCGACGAGTGGGCAGTTGCGCGGCACCCCTGCGGCATCAGGTACATCAATCCAGTGGCTCACATCTTGCTGGTGAAAAAGGGCAATAAAATACTGGGTCAACATGAGGTGAATGCGATTTGGCTTCACGCTTCTAAGGTTGGCGGTTATAAGCGAAAACAATGATCAAATGCAAATGATAATCACAATAACTATCAATCTGCTTATTGATTTGTATAATCTGTCGCTTATTATTTGCGGATATTTCAATTTCGTGGAAAAGTAACTTCACGCTGAAATAAGTCATAAAGTCATTATTAATCAAAATAATAAGCGTATATCACTCATTACCTGCGGAGTCTGTAATGAAATTATTCTGCCTCATGGCAGCCAGCGGCACCCTTATGCCGCCCGTCAATAAAGACCATAACTTCAAAATGGACTTACCTTTTGGACGACCCAAAACACGTTGGAGCATTAGCTTATTACTGGGTATCGGCTTGCACTTAATGGCCGCCGCTTTCATGCTCAATTGGATCAGCAAAATGCCCCCTCAGGGGATGCTGCCACCTGCGGTGCTGATCGAGCTAACACTCTATCAGCAGGCAAAATCCATCCCTCTGGATGTCCCGCATGGGCCACAGCAAAATATGGCAGCACCGGATGATGCGCCACCGGAAAAACAGCCAGAAGATCTGCCGAAGTTAACCGCGTCCCCTAATGGCACTCATGCCATCAGACCGGAGAAAGTGGTGCAGAAGAAAAAAATCACGCCCGTCAAAGTGCGAACAGATATGCCGCTGCCGGTTGTCGCTGAAAAAGCGGCCCCGACCACCAGTGCCCCTGTCTCGGGAGATAGCCACAAAAATGCCGCGACATTTTCCAGCGAAGCCTCCGCTGCCATGAGCGGTAAAGCCTCGTGGCAAAGCGATGTACTGGCACATTTGGCGCGTTATAAACGCTATCCACGTGAGGCATTGCGTTATCGTCTAGAGGGCGTTAGCCACATACGCTTTGTTGTTGATCATCAAGGGAAAGTACTCAACGCCGCGCTATTTTCCAGCTCAGGCGCGAAGATTTTAGATCGCGAAGCCATGGTGTTGATCTCACGCGCCCAGCCGCTGCCGATCCCGCCCGTTGAGCTTTTAAAAAATGGCGTCATTGAGTTGATTGCACCCATTGCTTATAACGTGAAGGGATGACGACAGTTTTGCGACATTTTTTGTTCCAACAAGTAACGTAAAACGTTACATGATATAACACATATCGTTCCAAAACCCAGTGTCATTCTGATACTATAATGACACTGGGAAAAAGAAGGGCACAGGGATGATTGAAAACTTTAGAGATGGCCAACTGGGTTCATTGGCCCAGTTCCATCGAAACAAAAAGCGGAGCAAGGACATTCGCGTCACAATAGAATCAGCACTGGCGCGTAAGCTCGATATTATCGAATACGCGACCACTGAACGTTCCTTATTTGCGCCCCCAAGTAATCATTACGAGCGCTTATCAGGCAATATGGCGGGGTGGTCAAGCATTCGAGTCAACATACAATGGCGTTTAATTTTTCGTTGGCGAGATGGCGCAGCACACGATGTTTATCTTGATCCACATAAATACTAGTAGGGGATGTTATGGATACTATTTCACGTGAACCAACCACAGTAGGCGTTATGCTGCTGGAAGAGTTTATGAAGCCGCTTAATATCACGCAGGCAAAACTAGGTGAAGCACTGAATCTGTCACGCCCTCGTATTGCTGAGATACTCAGTGGCAAGCGTCGTATCAGTATTGAAGAATCCGTGATGTTGGCAGCATTGTTTGAAACAGACCCAGATTTTTGGATTAATGTTCAAGCTGGTCATGATCGCTGGGAAGCGCGGCAAATGATGGCGACCAAAACAGATTTAAAGCCATTTAGGGCGTTACTGGCGAGGTGATTCTCTGCCAGTAACTGTTTTACGTGCACACTAGTTATTTCAGCGCTGAATCAAATAACGGATCGTGGGGCCGTCTTGCTGGATATCCAGCACGGTATAGCCGTAATTTCGGGCATCCAACGGAATGTTATTGATCGATTGCGGGCAGTCGCTGATCACTTCCAAAATTTCACCTGGCTTCAGCTGTGGCATGGCTTCCAGCGTGGCCACCGCCGGGTATGGGCAGGGTTCGCCCACCATATCCAAACGGTAATCAGGCACGATAGGTTTTACTGGTGAATGACTCATAGTGACTCCTTAGCAGGGAGAGATGCGGCAGCATTCTGTTGGCGGGCTTTTTGCTGACGGAAAAAGTGTTTTTCCCACCACAACATGGCGGCAAAGGCGATAGCCAACATCAGGTAAGTGACCAGTAATCCCCCAATTGGCCCGAAGGTTTGCAGCAGATTAACCTTGTCGTAATTGGTCGCTAACGCAGGGGCGAAATCGTCCCAGTAGTAGGCCAAGATTGTCGCACCGATAATATTCCCCAACCCCACCCACCAGTAGTGAATCTGCCCCTCTACCGCGCGGTACATCCAGCCAGTTTCACAGCCTCCCGCCAGAACGATACCAAAACCAAACAGTAAACCGCCGATCACCGCATTCGGCCCTGCCCACAGAATTTTGGGTGCGACGCCCAATTGTACGTAACTGAAGATACCGATAGCACTCACTGCCATCCCCAGAATAATGGCCTTTGCCATATGGGTACGGCCAGTAATCCACAGGTCGCGAAACGCCGAGGTAAAGCAAATCTGCGCCCGTTCAATCAGTAGCCCAAAGCCAATGCCGCATAACATGGCAATGCCCAGTTTAGGGTGGCGGAATAGCTCAACTAAAGACCAGCTCAGCGCCAAAACAAACACCACCATACCTAGGCGAAAACGCCGCGCGGCACGGGCTGGATGTTGGGTCAACGGCGAGGCTGATGTTACTTTTTGTAATTTCACCGGGATACGAAACAGCGGTAATAGCGTGAATTTGGCACCAAAATAGGAGCCTGCCGCAGTGGCTAAGGCAAAGAACCACGCATGCAATGAAAACTGTGGAATACCGGTAAAGAACGCGGCCAGATTACACCCCATTGCCAAGCGAGCACCAAAACCGGCAATAATGCCACCGACTAATGCCTGCGCAATGCGAATACCGTGCTGCGGCTTACGTAATTTCACGTTATTGGCCCAGAGCGCAGCCGCGATACATCCGGCAAACATACCGATGATCATCATGCCATCGATACGATCTAACGGCGTGCCTTCCAGCCCGATAACTTTAAAGTAGCCCCACTCTTGTGGATGCGCGCCAAACAGTTGCATCAAATGACCACCCCAGCGTGTGAATTCACCGGTTACCGCCCAAAAAGTCCCCGTTAAACCAAAGTAATACGTCGAGAGAATACCCGCCGCTATCACGGCAGGCAGCGGCGCCCAAAAGCGTACCAGATAATCAGATTTAAACGTTTGCCAGCTCACACTGACACCTCCAAAAGACAGGTTGCCGCCGGCGATATCAGATTATTCGCGGCGATAGAAAATAGACCCACTCATAATAAGCCAATTAATCTGTCAATGGAGCATCATCCTGTCGTTATTTGGATGTTAAGTAAAAGTTAACTCACTAAATGCGCAGTTGGCCCATTAAAGCAGCATCAATTAGGGGGATCGTCTGGTGGCGATTGATAATCCAGCGACAACGCCATGCGTAAAATAGCCGCTACCGGCTCGAAGAACTGTTCGGGGATGGTCTCACCGCAAACGACGCCGTGATGCAGCGCCCGCGCCAATGCGATGTTTTCCACCACAGGGATTCCATGTTGCTCTGCCAGCTTGATAATTAGGGCTGCTCGTTCACCTTCACCTTTCTCTATCACCACCGGCAGTGGCGCATCCTCAGCGTGATAAAACAGGCAAACAGCAAAATGGGTGGGGTTGCGAACCACGGCAGTCGCGCGCTGAACATTTTTGGCAAAACTGCCGCTTTGGACTTCTTGCTGCATCTGCCGACGCTTCTGCTTAATATGCGGGTCACCATCACTGTCTTTGTGTTCCCGCTTAATGTCCTCAAGGGACATCTTTAGTTGTTTCATGGTGTTGTAGCGCTGAAAAGAATAATCCATCAGGGAAAAAACCACATAACAAGCGATCAATACCCCTAATATCCAACTCATTAATGTCGCAAATACTGGGATAGCACATTGGCTGCCACAATAAGTCAGATAACCAAATGAGGCAGCGTAGTGCATCAACAGATAGCCAAGAATCAGCGTCAGAACCGCAACTTTCAGGATTGATTTAGTCAGTTCAAACAAGCTGCGTAACGAAAAAAGCTGTTTGGCATTATTGATGGGATTAATGTGCTCACCTTTAAAAGCCACCGCTTTTGTGGCTAATAACGGCCCAACTTGTGCCAAACCGGAAAGCATGGTGATGAGCACCAGTGCGCCGCCTAATATCCCCATAATATGAATAAATATCGCTACACATTCACTCCCAATACGGGCCAGCGCGAAGGTTAACGGGCGATCTATTTGTTCAATGGTGTCACGAATAAGCACTTTAGCTTGATCCACCAAAGTGTACCCCGTCAGCAGAAAGTAGACGACCAACACCAGCAATTGCACGCCAGATGTTATTTCAACGCTTTTAATCACTTGCCCTTTCTCTCGGGCCTCTTTCAAGCGTTTAGCTGTCGGTTTTTCATTTTTTTCACCGCTTTCACCACTCATGGGTCGCCTTATTCATCAGTGGAGTCAGTATGCTTAATTTTTGTTCAGTATGTTTAATCCCAACTAAGTAATGATCCAGTGCATAAGGCAAGCTAATAAGAAGTAGCAGCAAGGCTAATGCACTTTTAATCGGCATAGCGAGAAAGAAAACATTCAGTTGCTGTGCTGAGCGATTGATTAGCCCTAAACAGAGGTCGGCTAATACCATCACTAACATCGCGGGTAACGCGAAACTCAGACAAAGCTCATACATGAGTTGCCATTCACCTTGCAGAAACATCAACATCTGCGGCGAGGAATGAATACCACCGCCAACAGGCAGCGTATCGTAGGAGCCGTAAAGTGCCGCCAGTACCAAATTAAACCCGCCAGAAAGCAAAAACAGCACAGTCAATAGCTGGGTAAAAAGCACACCAAAAATCGAAGATTCCATCCCCATACTGGGGTTGAATAGGGTCGACATCGTGGCGCCGCGTAGGGTATCAATCAAGAATCCCGCCATATCGATGGCCCAAAAAGGTAACGCGGCGATAAAGCCCAATATCACCCCAATCATGAGTTCGATACAGGCCAACCCAAACCAAGTGGTGAGGCTATCGTGAGGGGGCGAGGTGATTGAAAAAAGTATCGGTGTAATAGGTAGGGCAATGGCAAAGACTAATCCATTGCGTAATAAACTACTGCCTAAACTGCGGGCAGTAAAAATTGGCAATATCAACAACATGCCATAGGGTCGCATCATCGCGAGTCCAAGCGAGGTCAGCCAATTAGCATAGTCATCCATATTAGGGCCGCATATTGCCGACTTGTGAGAACGTCTGCTGGGTATAGTTCAGCAAAGTCACCCCCATCCAATGGTAAGTTATTAATAATGTGGCGGATACTGCCAACAATTTAATTAAAAACTGTAAAGTTTGATCCTGTATTTGAGTCAGTGCCTGCAATAGGCTAACAATCAGCCCGACCACTGAAGCCACCAGCACCACCGGCATCGATAGCAGTAGCACTATCCACAGTAGTTGAGTCGCCAGATGAACAACAATGGCGTTATTCATTGCTGCCCCCTCTGGACGAAATTCATAAATAAGATCCCACCAACTGGCCCATCAATAGCCCCCATCCATTGACGAGGATAAATACTAATAACTTGAAGGGCAGCGATATCGTGATAGGCGACACCATCATCATGCCCATTGCCAGCAAGATATTAGAAACAATCAAGTCGATCGCCACGAAAGGCAGATAGAGTAATAGACCGATTTTGAACGCTTCGGTCAGTTGGCTTAGGGTAAAGGCAGGCATTAATATCAGTAGTGAGTTTGCTTTCAGTGTGTGGCGATACCGTTCTGGCCACTTAGTGCTGATGATCCCCTGAAAGAAGTTAGCTTGCTCGGCATCCGTATTACGCTGTAAAAAATCGCGATATGGCCCAAGAGCATAGTCATCAACATGTTTGACCAAAGCACCAATGTCATTGGGTAATGGCTCCCCTTGCAGGCGAGCGTGCACATCCAAGCCAACCGGAGCCATAATAAAAATGGTTAATACCAGCGCCAAGCCATAAATGGCGATGTTGGGAGGAACTTGCTGTACCCCTAAGGCATTTCGTAGCAATGAAAAGACGATAGATAACTTAAGAAATGAGGTTCCCATGACCACTAGCAATGGCAGCAATGACAGAAAAAAAAGCAAAAAAATCAACTGAGAGGATGAATTCAGTAGCTCCATACGCCGTCCCGTTAAAGCTGGCTTAATAAGGTAGAAATCAATATCCACATTATTCTTATCGTTAAGCCCGCAGAGGATCAGGTGATGACCTGAATAAATTCTTTATCTTTTTTTTCATTAAAAATCATAATGATTCGGGTGCGCGAACGCGGCCAACAATGTGACAACACCAAGGATGAAGGGA
>NZ_HE997644.1:761929-792866 GCF_000312485.1 Yersinia massiliensis CCUG 53443
CGAACGCGGCCAACAACGCTGCAGCGTCAAGGATGAAGGGTAAGGTGCCATTGAGCGACACGAACGACTAACTCCCCCCCACACGCCAACAAACTGCCACTCCCTACGAGCTGACCATTTAAGCGAATACTCACTTCACCGTAGAAGCTGGCTTGGCAATCCAATATTTGCCCGACAGCGATCTGTTTGATATCCCCTAGCGGCACGGATATGCGCCCGATTTCCATCACCAAGGTTTGCGGTAATGTATCGAGTTCTAAGGGTTGCGGTGCGAGAGGTGTGACGGCAGTATCGAGCGCCAGCAAGCGATCAATATCTTCATTTACTTGCTGAATGGTCATTTTATTTCCCTCATCCAATTTGATATAAATTTGCGGCGATGCCATTTGCCACAACCAACAGTTTCCTTGCGCAAGTGCGGCGGATGCGGCAACCCGCAGCCCATCCCCTGGCCTGATTTGTTGTAACTGGCCTATCGATAAGCGACACCAACCCACGGCTAAGCTGGCCTGCCAAAGAGTGCCTTGTTCTAGGAAGAGATCGCATTGCCCATTGTCACTTTGCCAAGCCGATAACGTCTCTGCCAACGCCCTATGCGGCCAGCCAATCAATGTCGCTTTAAATGATTGCTCCTCGAGCTCGAAGGCCAGTGTCACTCCCCATTGGCTGAGGAGTGTCATCGGTTGCGGCTTGGTATTATGGGCGACCAGATCAGGCAATATCGCTAACAGGGGACTCACCGCCCAATCAGCCATCGCAACGATCAATTCTTCCGCGAGAAAATGGGGATCATCCGTCGCCAGATACCTCGTTAACCAGTGCTGCCAGCAGGTCTGAGGCAACCAAATACCGCAAGATTGACCATCAAACACAAGCGGTAAATATACGCCCTCGCCCTCAACCTGCATTAAAGTGGCCGCGAGCCCTGAGGTATGCCGCCCACTGCCGATGACCTCGCTAAGTTGGCGTAATTCAGCCGTCAGATTCTCCAGCATGAGTGACCTCCAGCAAGCAAGGGAAACCCAATATATGCAATTGCCGCTGCCAACGAGTCTGTACCCGTTGCAGACGTTCGATTAAGTCGCGATTGGTGTGGCTCAGCAGGATATGCAAACCTTGATGGGTCAGACTGACACTGACTTTAGTCCCGCTTAATGGCCCGCTGACAATATTGTATTCACACTGTGTCGAGTGGCAGCCCTCCGAGGAGGCAATAGCATGGGCCATCTCTTGTGGGGAACGTAATTGGGGTGGAAGGTAGCGTGCAAATTGCTGCCGCTGCCGCGCAGTCTCCAAATAAGATTGATCACGTCTATGATGATGCTCGCCGAGGAGTGATAACGTCCCTTCAATATCGATACGACTCATCGCTTATCATTATCCTTAATTTTTCCTGCTCACGTTGATTACAACGTAGGAGCACAAGTTGTGACTCAATCGCTGCCCGTTTTTGTCGCCCCAATGCGACCTCTTCACCGATTTGTTTCTGTCGCTGCCGTTCAGCCTGATAAAGCGTATGTTGCAGCACGCGCTGCTCATCTGCTTGTTCAGGCAGCAACTTACCGCGCCACTGCGCTAGGGTGTGTAGCTGCTGACACAACTGTTGCCGTTCAAGGCGACAATCCGCTAACCGTTGCTCTTGCTGCTCAGATTCATGTCGTAAGTTCACCAGTTGTTGGCGTAAGCGACGCTCTTTTCGTTGCCGCAGCGTCAGTAGACGTTCCAAGATAGACCGCTGTGGGTGACTTAGCTCAGTGCCTGCGCGAGTTGCGCTAAGGTGCTGTTGAGGTTGATGGCGTCGTGATCGCACGATATAGGGTTCTCCTGTTGCAAGAAGGCACAGATAGCGGGATAACGCTGTAGCGCTTCATCAGCTTGCGGGTCATGTCCAGCTTGATATTCGCCCACCCGTACCAGCAGCTCAATTTCTTGATAGCAGGCTTGCATACGGCGCAGTTTTTGCGCCAGTGCCAAATGTTCGCCAGTCACTATTTGCGGCATGATACGGCTAACGCTGGCGGCAATATCAATTGCGGGGTAATGGCCTGCACCGGCGAGTTTTCGCGACAGTACAATGTGCCCATCCAATAGCGAACGAACTTCATCAGCTACCGGTTCATTCATGTTATCGCCCTCGACCAACACGGTATAAAACGCCGTGATACTGCCACGATCGCTATTACCCGCTCGCTCTAATAGCCGAGGTAACGCCGCGAAGACGCTGGGGGGAAAACTACCCGCAGCGGGTAACTCCCCTGCCGCCAAACCTATCTCGCGTGCCGCGCGGGCATAGCGGGTGAGCGAGTCTGCCATCAGCAAAACTTTCAGCCCACATTCACGGAAATATTCAGCTATTGTGGTCGCGGTATAAAGGCCCTTTAACCGCTCCAACGCTGGACGATCGGAGGTTGCCACCACTACCACCGTGCGAGCGCGCGCTTCGGGCGTCAGTACTTGATCTAAAAATTCTTGTACTTCACGACCACGTTCGCCAATGAGGGCGAGCACCATCACATCTGCATTGCCGCCCTCACATAGCATGCTCAATAAGGTACTTTTCCCAACACCCGCAGCAGCAAAGATGCCTACCCGCTGGCCTTCACCACAGCTTAATATTCCGTCTAACGCCCGAATACCGGTTGTCAGAATGCGCTGTATTGGCTGACGGGTCAGTGGATCAGGAGGGAGACTATCGAGTTCACGCCAATGCCCACTCAGTGGTGGGCCGCCGTCAATAGGAACCCCTAAACCGTCCACAATTCGCCCCAGCAAATCAGCCCCCGCGCGGACACGGTGTGTATGCCTCAGTGGACGGACCCACTGGCCACTACGCAACCCGACAGAGGCCGAAAAGGGAGAAAGGAGTGCTGTTTCCTGCTCGATAGCGACGACTTCCGCTAACATCTTCGATGATTCGATTTGGCAAAGCTCACCTAACGCCACGCCCGATAAATGAGCACGGATCAGTGTTGGACCGACATCCAGTATTGGCCCCCGATATTCCGCCGCCTCAGGCGCAGAAGACGAGAAGCGCAATGGCCGATTTAGCTTATCGCTTAGTGTTGAACAATCAGGCAACTGCATGAATGTCACCGTCCATAACTTCATCAAGTTCTTCGCCGATAAGCTCAATGGTGTCGACGACCCTGATATTCATCTCATCGCCCAGTTCCTGCCATGACAGGACGGGAAGGATGAAGATATCTCGCTCAACAATTTTGCGCACAAAGCGCCGTACATCGATAGATGCCAGCAGTACCGTATCGTTGTTTTCGGCGAAAGCGGCCCTTATCTTGCTGAGAATCAACCGCGAATGTTTGTCCCCCAACGCAGAATAGGTGCCCGCCGATGTCTGGCGAATGGATTCACGGATCAGGTTCTCTGCCCCTTCACCCAATCGTAAGACCGGTAACCAGGCCTTATTTTTGCTAAACCGGCCACAGACATGTCGTCGCAAAGCGATACGGACATATTCGGTCAGCATCACGGCATCTTTCTCTTTGGGTGCCCATGCCACCAACGCGCCGAAAATAGTGCGCAAATCACGGATTGAAACCTCTTCTTCCACCAGCCGTTGCAGTATTTCAGCCACTTTGCCCACGGGCATTTGGCGCTGTAATTCTTTCACCAATTCGCCGTAGCGCCCTTCCATGGCATCCATTAGATAGCGGGTTTCTTGTACACCGATAAACTCTGATGTGTGCCTATCGAGCACTCGCGTCAGACAGTAAAGAATTCGTTGATTCCCTTGCGCGTAAGGGATGCCCAATGTACTGGCTTGGCTCCCCTGTTCTGGGGTAAGCCATTCAAAAGTGCCCATTTTTGCACTTAATTTTTGGCTGCGTGTTTCTAATTGGCGACTCGGTTGTACCAAAAGTAAGTCATCAGGAGGCAACGTGATTGTCAGTACCGCTTCTTGATAAACACAGATCGATATCGTATTTTCGGCCAACGTGGGATCTCGGCAGATCATCACTTCTGGCAATGGCACACCAAGATGTTCAAATCTACGCCAACGTAAGCTATCGATATCCCGCTCTAATTGGGGGTAACGCAGATTGTCGGCGCAGTACATCATCAACGGCACAGCGCCGGGAGTCATGTTGCCCGCAGGCGAACCCCCGCTCTCATCCACATTTTTAGCGCCCCCGTTTTGTGGCGAAGCGCGATTCCTTCGGTAAAGTAAAAATGCGGGAGCCGCAACCAATAACGCCAGCGTAATAAAAATGAGGAAGGGAAAACCCGGTAGCACGGCAAAAACCAGCAAGATCGCAGCAGCCAGCCATAGGGCATCAGGTTGGCGTCCCATCTGCAACACTAAGTCTTTCGCCAGACTCTGCTTATCCCGACCCGGCACGCGAGTCACAATAATCCCAGCGGTGATTGAGATCAGTAATGATGGGATCTGGGCACATAAACCATCGCCCACGGAGAGCACCGCATAGGTGAGCATCGCTTGTTCCGCCGACATATTATGTTGCACCACACCAATGATGATGCCGCCAAAGATATTCACCAAGATGACGATGATCCCCGCGATAGCATCGCCTTTAACGAACTTCATCGCCCCGTCCATAGCACCAAACAAACGGCTCTCTTTTTGTACCCGTTCCCGCTGCCGCCCTGCCTCGGTCGAATCGATCACGCCCGCACGTAAATCGCCATCAATGCTCATTTGCTTACCCGGCATCCCATCGAGGGAAAAGCGTGCACTCACCTCCGCGACACGTTCAGAACCTTTGGTGATCACGATGAACTGCACCACCGTGATAATCGTGAAAATGATTAATCCCACGGCAAGATTCCCTCCGACCACAAATTGGCCGAATGCCTCGACTATCTGACCGGCATCATGCTGTAGCAACACTAAACGTGTGGTACTGATCGTTAGCGCTAGTCGATACAGCGTGGTGATCAACAAAAGCGAAGGGAAGACAGAGAAATCGAGTGGATCGCGCAGATAAATAGAGATCATCAGCAGGATGACGGACATGGCCAAGTTAATCGCGATCAGCACATCGACCATGACGGTGGGCAGTGGCAAGATCATCATAAAGATCGCCACCAACAACATGATCGCTAGAAAAACATCCTGCCGCTCGGTGATCATCATCAAACGACGCTTGAGTGCAGATTCCCTCATGGATACTCTCCCGGCAGTTGACGAAGTAAGGCGCATTGCTGACGATAGAGTTGATACCAAAACTCAGCATCGGACATCGCTGGCAGTGAGCAACTGACCATCATGTCTGTTTTTAGTAAATAAATACGCTGTGGCACACCGTTAAATCGTTCGAGCCGCCAACATTGCAGGAGCTGAAGTAAGTCATCGTTGTTATAGCTCCGATACTGCAAGCCACAAGTCAACAACAAGTTAGATGTTCGCCATTCAAGAAAAACCACTCGTGGCCCTAGCTGCCACTGCATACGGGAAGTGATTACCGAGCAGGGTAATTCTGCCATGCGGGTAAACAACTGTAGGTTACGGGTAACAACTAAATCCATCTCCATAACCCTTGTCCTATTGATGCGACTAATTAACTTAATTCATCGATAAGTCGACTCCAGTGCAGCTTACGAAGCCTCAGCATTTAGGGCTATCGGGTTTTGGCCTTAATCGTCAACTCACATCGCGAGCAAAATCGACAAAATTTGGACCTGCTGATCTTGATCGTTGAAACACTCGACAGGCATGAGTTTGAATAGCTCGTAGAAGCGACGAATGAATTTCTGCTGAGCATTCGCGTCTGACCCCAAAATCATCTCAAGTCGCGGTTGTAACCAATTCTCAAATAACCAAGGCTGCCCGACCACGGCCAGTACTTCACGTAGGACGACATCCCCTTCAATGCCACAAGCCCGTCCAATGTCATGACAATGGTCTTCCAAGCAAAGAAACATCAGCAAGCGACGCAGTTGATTCAGGGTGGCCGCCAAACGCTCACCATATTTGGGTGGGGGCTGGCAGGACAAATCAAATGCCATCGCGCGCATTAGCACCCGAACGCGTTGTTGGCGTTGCGGCCAGCGACTGATCCGTTCAAACCACTCCGTTATCGATAATTCACTTTGATAGATGCTTTGTTGAAATAGCTGCTTTATCGCACCCAATGAACGGCTACCTGTGGTGCCCAACTCAAGTAAACCAAATAGCTCAATTTCCCAGCCCTCATTCTCGAGTACCGACCCAAGTAACTGCATTAAACGACGGCGACGTAATGGATTTTCTTTACCGTTAGCCACCAAGGTCGCTAAAAGTAACACTTGCTGACCCACCGAGAGATCGCCTTGATGGAGTTTACTGGTCAATAAAGCGATATCGATATCCAACGGAATATTTTGCTGCAATAAAGTCCCCGCACTGTCAGAAAGCTGTGCGACCATCTTCACCAGTAATTGCAGGCGGCGTTGGTTGCGCTCCTCCGTTTGTGCTGCTTTTTGATCCTTTAGCCTCGCGCCTAAACTCAGCCCGATCCCCTCCATGGTCATTTCCAAATTTTCACCCAAGACGGCCTGCTGAAGGTCGAGTAATTCTAGACTGGCTAATGCCATCACTGAATGAGCCGGTGAGACCTCACCTTGCAGCTTTTCACTGTTCGGCAGGGTGCCGTGGATGGCGACAGTATCTGAGATGTTATTTGTCTTGATCATGCATCGATTCCTTAGCGGGTAATGACGATGCCTGTAGCCAAAGGAGCAGTTGCGATAAATGGCGGTGAAGCGAGAAACTCAGTTGCAACTGAGGTGAGCTTAATTGCGCCTCATCTTCGGCCAAATTTTCATCACTGATACAGCGTATTCGAGCGCCCAGCGCGACGATAACGGCAGGAAGATGCTGCGGGTTAACACGTAAAACCAAGTTATTGTGCTCGGCTAAACGTGTTACCTGTGACGCCAAATGATGAATTAAAATTTTATCTGCCGCTTGTTGACCGGCCCATTCCGTGATCACGGTGGTGATCGCCGCCAAAATTCGCTGTTGTGCCTGATTGACAAGTGAGGACGTCAATTGCTCTTCCGAAATTAACCAGTTGATATGATGAGCTAATATGTCTGACTCCATCTGGTTTTTGGTCTGCTCAATTAATCTCTCAGCCTGCTGTTCAGCCAAGGCTAATAGCTGTATTTTTTCAGCGTTTGCTGCTTGTAAAATCTCGGCAGCCTGTGCACGCGCGTCTGATAATAAATCGCGACTCTGCGACATTTCTCGCAACAATCCGGCTGGGATAATCGTCCCCACGGGTAATGGCTCATCGAACGGCGTGACCGTAATATAAAAAGGATTCATAAAAAACGGACTAGTCGTGTTAACCAATGATCCACCGAAAGCGATAATGCCGCGGGTAAGGAGAGTGCTCGTGGCTGAGGGGGCAAACGGATAGAGATTGCCTGCCAAACCACATCGTCATAACAACGTTGATGTGCAAGGCTATGACCAAGACTCAAGGCCACCGAGGGCAACTGCTGAGCCGTTAAACTGGCGCTAAGCGGACCACGAAATCCCAACCCTATCAGTTGTTGAATATCGCCCTCTTTCAAATGGGGTGAAAGTGCCTGCCGATAGCTGCGCAAACGCAAATAATCATCACATTGTAGGTGGATCAGCCCTAGCGCCAGACAGTGGCTTAACAAGCGTTGATGGCCTGCTATTTGCACTTGTTGCTGCGAATTCAGAACGGCAGGTAAGGGGTGCTGCGGGAATTTTCGTTGTTGGATGAGCACGCGATTCAACGCGTTGTCCAACACTTGGCTACGCCCATAATGGTAGTTTTCGGCTTTGATGCCTATCGCTGCTAGCCATAATGGGTGAGCAAACTTAGCGGGCAACCAGGCTAATTGATGTAACACCCAGATGCCACTGGTTAACGGCATTGCCATTATTTCGTCCTCCCGTTAGCCACTTATCTGCGCAGATAGCGAACCAAACCCACCGTTGATAACCCAACCAATAACGTCAATAGCAGCCCTAATATAATCTGCACCGTCCCTCCGTGACGCAGCAACCATTGCAGCCCCACATTCAAACTATTTTGCGGCGGTGGTACGGCACTAAAACGATAATTAGCGGGTTGCATCACCACGCTAATTTGTGCGTAATCGATACCGGGCACTGCATCACGGATAAGGTTTTTGATCTGCGGTTGATATATTTGTAAATTCACTTCCGGTGAATACTTAATAAAGACTGACGCAGCATGAGGAACGCTACTTTTCCCATCAATAGGGGCAGGCATGGCGATAGTGACATCTGCATGTATCACCCCATCCATATGACTCAACATGCTCTCTAACTGCTGCTCTTTTAAATAGACCATTTTGGCTTGTTCTTGGCTGGGCGAGGTCACCAATTGATTGGACGGAAACATCTCATCTACCGTCGCAAATTGCTGACGTGGAAAACCATTTTGTCGCAGTAACTCAACGGCGTTAATAAATTGGCTTTTATCCACACTTAAGCTGACCATTCCTCCTTTTTCAGACTGCTTCTCCGCTTTGATTTGATGCAACATCAGCAAGGCCAGCATCTGGTTGGCTTCCCCTTCAGAAAGCCCGCTATACAGCGCAACGTCGCAGCCAGTAAGGGATACAACAACAACCAGTGCGGTGACCATACGCCATAACGATTTCATTGCATATTGACCAGTTTATTGATGTTTTGCCCAACAACACCTGCGACCTTAGCCGTAACATCAATGGCGAGCGTGGCGTGCATCCATTGCACCTGTGCCATCAGCATTTGATCGGGTGCCATTATGGCGGCGGCCGGTTCAGTTGGCTGCATTAACTGCTCAAACCTTGCGACTTGCTGAGGATCGATAAGTTGTTTAGCGGGTTGCTGCTCATTCGCCTGCTGCTTAGTGGGTTGTAATAACGAGGTGCTCAGTGCTGAAGCGGCCTGAATGACATTAGTATCCATCTGACAATCTCCGGTTAATCCATCTGTTATGCCACTAAGTTTTTGGCTTCAGCGCCGGCCATGCCCTGTTGCATATGTGCCAACAGGGTCTGGGCATCTTTTGAGGAAGACGAAGCCAGTAACATCAGCGCCTCTTCCTGCTGATTTAGCCCAAACAGCAGCATCGCTTCACACACCAGACGTACTGAAGGATCTGGTATCAATTGAGGCAGCGCATTTAGGATGATACGAGCGTCATCCAACAGACTGTGATTCACGCCAGCCAAGGCAGTTTCTACCACTAATTGACGACAAGGCGCTGAAAGTAAAATCATATTTTGGCAATGATTCCGCTGGTCATATCTTTAATACTCTTCATCAACGCACTGCTGAAATTGATGTATGACGAATACTGTTGCATGGCAAATTGCATCTTTAACATTTGCTCTGGATCAGAAGAGTTACCTGACGCCATTTGGCTCTTGAAATCTTGGCCAATCTTATTGATATTTTGCGTCATTTCATCCATTAGCTTGGTTATATCCATCTGACCCTCCTTATTCCATCAGTGACCGCATATGAGATGGACACTGTTGAAAACGGCGACGAAAACTATCAGAGAAATGAGCGTGATTACTAAACCCACACTCCATGGCAATATCTGCCACGCGTAGACGAGTGGAGAGCAGCAGCTCACAACCTTTTTTCAATCGTTGATCCAGTAGCCATTGTTTGGCCGACATCCCAAATTTCTCATAGAAGAGAAAATTTAATTTACGGGTCGATATACCGAGTTCATCGGCATAACGTGAAACTGTCCAGGGATTGAGGCGATTCTTGTCAAAGAACTCGAGTAGTTCATTATTCGTCCCAACAATTGACTCTAAAAGCCGGGAGAAATAAAGAGAATCCAACCCCAAACAATAGAGGAAAAGAAATCTTAATGAAGCTGTTCGCTCAATATTTACTAGTTGCTCAGTCGAATGAATAATATCGTGACTGATGGGTAATATTTTATAGCGTTCTGACATCTTGCAAGGTAATCGAAATTTATTCGACTGTACCATTTTACTCGCAAGATCCTGATAGATAGGTAAAAGATCAATGGAGTGGCATAATATGGAGGTAATCGAACTTTGCGAAAAAGAAGATACTGTGGCCTCTTCATCAACAACAACCATTTTCCCCGCGGGAATAGTCTGGCACTCCCCTTTGTGGCGTAATATTCCCTCTTGCCCAAATAAAATGAATTGTATTGTTTTCATTATATTCCTTAGGATGTTGCTAACCTGATGCAAGATTGACAAATATTGATATGAACTGATATCCGGTTTAAACCTGAAACGATTTGGTTGCGATACTCAATTGATTCTGGAATAGCTTCGCTTTACTGTTTTCTATTTCATCAACATTATTATTTAAGCACGTTGTTAAAAAGCCACCGATAATAATACTCGGTAAAGCTATTAATGTTGGGATGTTATTTTTCGCGAGAGTACAGAGTTCACTATGAATGGTTGGATGTATCGTGAAGCCAAGGACAATTAACGAAACACTCATTGCAGCACGAACAAAATAAGAGACAAAACGAGCAATTTTTTGAGCACGACTGGGATCTGCCTGGCAATATTTGGCTAATGCAAACACGGTTTGTTGCAATGCATCACTGCCCATTGTCAGTTCGGGCTTTCCTTTGCTAGCGCAATCCCAATTATGATAGGCACAGGCTAAATTTGATATGGATAACATAAGATTAAGACCTGTCACCACCGCTATCGGAGTTGTGGCACCACCACTGCAAACGGTCACAGCAACACTAATAGAGAATGAAGCCAATGAAAAAGCCACCTCGAGAATATTAATGAAAAATTGCTTTTTAGCAAAACTCACTTTCGCGCAAGTTAATTCAGCGGATTCCTTTTCTTGAATATCAAGAAGATCATTAAGTTCTGTTTGTGTTTTTTCTAAGAGGCTTAATGACTGTGGATGAACTAGCGTGGGCTTTTCATTATTATTTCCATCAATAACATTTTCTGTATTTTGAGAGATGAGAATATTGCCGTAGGTATTAACGCTGCTAACGTTGGTCATATATGACTCCTTAAGTATTCGCTATCGCTGCCGATAGTTCCAACTTTAGATTTCATTCAATAATAATGAAGCTTTTTCAGCTATCGAGAGATATTCAGGATTTTGATAGCTCATTTCTATCACTGTTTGTAACGCTTCCCTTGCATCGGCCCCCTTTCCCAACGCCTGCAAACAAACCGCCATTTGATAAACTGGGGCAGGATCATTAACCTCTAACATGAGCACACAAGCATAGGCACTCAGTGCCAATGCGTACTCTTGCTGCATTTGTAGGGCACCTGCTAATGCCAAATGAAATTGTGGCTCACGGGGATGATGTAATGTCAGCCATGAGAAATCATCCAACGCAGCGTTATAATCATTCGCAAGCCAAGCTTGATACCCACGCGTATACCTTGTTTGTGTTTCTTCAGGGCCAACGACTTGCAGCGTTTGCATCATTTCTTGGTGAGTAATACCTTGTTCTTTTAGTGCATGATTTATTTGGGCACAAATCGTATGCAAGTCGCCAATGGTGATATCACTCATTTCATCTCCATTTGTCTATTACTTGCTATTGACATTAAATAGTAACCAATCGTTATCTTCTATGTTTTTTACGTATGCACCTTTGGCAATTAAAATCTTAATTAACCGATTCAGACTTAATTGCAGTGATGAGTTCGCAATATTATCAATCACCAACATTCTGATAATGGACAATTCAGCACTTCTTTTACCGATTTGATATAGGAAATTAAATAATTTTAAAAAGTCATGGCGTGAGTCATCTATACGGTTCCGTTCCAGATAGCAAATGATCAGCTCGTTGCCTTCTATTCGATAAGTTACCTGAAAACCATAAAGAGAGAATTTATGGCCTACTTCAAAGCTGCTCTTTTCAAAATAGGCCGTTTTGACTTCACACCCTTCATTTTGTAGCGCGGGTGCTATTACGTCCATAAATTATAACTTCACTGTCATGTTGATTTGGTTAATTAAATTAGTTAATTCTTTACTCAATTCTTTTATGCTTTGCCGGCTATCACTCGATTTACTTTGTAAATCGCTGATACTATTGGCATAAGATTGTGAACTACTATTTTGCATATCACCAATCAGGCGTTCTGAGTCCGCGTCACGCGTCAAAGAACCTTCCCCAATTTTAAGTCCCCCAGCACTGATTGACCCAAGCCCCGAACCAATATGACCCGCAAGCTCTCCATGAGAAATGCTAGCGGCGCCACCAGCAAAACTACCGATGCCTGAACATATACTCGCAACCCCACCGATCGTAGATGCACTACAAGCATCAGAAATCGCTTCGCGTTTCTTATTCATTGAGCTGACTTGCAGATCCCAGCCCAATACCTCTTGCTTCTGATTATAACAACTCAATAAATCACGCATTTTTTTAAATAATTCAACCATTTTAAAAATAACATCAGATAATGAAGAGATCACATCATTGATATTACTTTCGTGCAGATCTTTTATGTCATTTACCGACGTTGCTGACTGAGTTGAGTTCACTTCATGGCTGACAGGAATATTCATAACCACCTCGGCTAACTTAATGAATTCGCGATTTTTGTTTGCAACATACCATTCTGTTGGATGTTATCGTTTAATTGAGAGAGTGTATCTTGCGCATTATTAGAAATATCTTTCAATTGCGTGATTTGCTGTTGCTTATTTTTTTCGACCCAATCATCCATAAATTGGATAAAAGATTGACTGAGTAGTAATGTTTCAATCTCTTTTTGTAAACCCGCTTTTTGTATCGCTAATTGCCCAATATTGATTTGATTGATGCCTTGCGTACATCGTTGAATGATATGTAATGGTGAAGCACAAATATCTTTTATGACCTGTTTAATCATTCGTTTCATGATGGCATTGACACATTGTTGCTCAAACTCAGCAGCCGTCAGCGTAACGCCTTTTTTTAGTACGTCCATCACCAATGCTTTGGTCGATTCTCCCACCAATTTTTCAATGCCGGCAGACGTAAAAGATTTTGTGATATTACGTACGAGCGTGACTTCAGCACTGGCGGCCTGCTTTGCTGCCGCAGCAGCCATCTCACTGGCCTCAACCATCTCAATTCCACCATTTGCGAAGGCCATCTCACTGCAAACCTTCTGACTAACCTCCTTGGCGAATTGCTGGGTCAACTGCCCTATTTCCGCTTCACTTCCCCCCTTAACTGCATTGAGTAACACCTCGCTTCCGCCGGATTTCAACACATTACCTGCACTTTTGGTCACGACACGAGCTGCATTGATAGCACGGCAAGCTTGGAAGACATCAACAACCATCGCCAAACATTCACAGCCAAGTTGTACCTTTCCAGCAACATCAATGACGTCTTGGCATTTTTCTTTTGATGCGCCCAATAACATCGCTGTTTCAGCGGCAGCTTTGACCAGACCTGCGGTACCCGCAGCCACATAGGCGGCACCAGAGGCTAGCGCTAGCGGATCACCCGTTAATATCCCCTGGGCCAGCTTCATTGCACCGTAAACCACCTCAACCGCACCAATGATCCAATCACAGACCGCGCTGAATATACCGGCTTTTTTAGCTTTGTCTGCCTGCTCAACTGCTTTGTCGATCTGTTGTTGATATTCCGCAACACGCTTATCACGTAGAAATGTTTGTACCTCCGATGCACTTTCTATTTGTTTGCTGATTGATTTGCACAAGTCAGAAAAAATGCTCAGATTCAAATTACCCGCCATCGCCACAATAAGTTTTATATCAATACTTTCTAGACGATCTAGGTACAATCGATCACTCTTCCCTTTTTCACCATTGTGTTGCGGTAAAGCAAGCAGCAGTCTGTCTAATGCGTCTTGGGCTTTTTGTTGCGTCACTTTCGGTGACATAAAATTGATATCCGCCGATGGCGAATAGCCGGCAGTTGCTCGCCAGTCTGGCAGAGTGGTCGGTGGCAATGGCGTCGTTTTTCCAACCAATGCTGTTGTCCAATCAGGGGGCATATCATTTTTAAAATCGATGACACTACTCATGTCGTACCTCCAGTAATAAAGTCGCTAAGCCTCGTTCAGCTTGTTGTCTTATTTCTGCCAACGCTGGGTTTGAATAGCACCAATTTAATGCAGCACGAAAAGCTTTTTCGGCATAGATAATATTACCGCAGGCTAAATAACACTCCCCTGCTAAACAGGATGGTCGTGGGTTATCTATCTCAATCTGACCTGCTCGGCTAAAACAATAGATTGCCTGATGGAAATCAGCCGTTTGTTGATAACATAATCCTAATGTCATCCAGTAAGAAAAATTCCAATGATCGAATCTCACGAGTAAATTTAATAATTTCTTGGCGCTGTCATATTTCTTACCTTGACAAAGTTGTACGGTATATTCATAAAGCACCGCGAGATCTTGTTGATCCATCTTAGCCAACATATGTAACGAACCACCACGCTGCATAAAATTAAGTACAATATCGCTCGGTTGAATATTCATTTCATACCGTCCATCAGCTATGAGTTTATTAGCAGAAGCTACGGGCAATTGTTGTTAGTAAATCTTTTAATCCTGTTTGCAATGTATTGATGTTATTGGCACAAACATTATAGCTCTGCATCACTTTCTGTAACTGTAATTGATCCTGAGTTATAGTATCGGTTGCACCATTCTTCTCATTATCCAGTGCACCTTTCACTGCCTTTAATTTCCCCTTATCCAGCATGGGACCATTCTTTTTTAAGTAATCATCAATATTCATGCCATCGACTTTAATGTCATTCTTGCGCATAAATTGAATCACAGAGTCAGGTAATGATTCTTTGGTCTTCTCATCTCCTTTTGCCGCTTCGGCGATTACTTCATCGACCTGATTGGCATCGTCTTGTACATCTAGGGCATAATCTGAACGTCCTTGTACGCCTTTAAAGTCACTATCTGCAAGTTTTTTTAACACATTAAGAAGATTATAGAAGGCCGCCAGGCCCATACGAAATATATCAAAATCCTCATTTTCATTATTAGAAACCCTGTTTTCTACTGCACCATTACGCGAAGACATAGTTGCATTAGTTTCAGTAAGTAATGGGGCGTTTTTTTGAACGATAGTGTTTAGCATAAATATGCTCCAAAATTCAAGGAATAAAGAGTAGACGCCTGGGTTTTTAACTACCGATTTTCTCTAGTGTTAATATTTTTAAGCTGAGTCTCTAATTGCTTAATTTGTATTGTTATTTTCGAAAGGCTAGCGGCTATCTTCGCCTTTTCTTGCGCGAGTCCGCAGGGAAAGGCAGCATCCAAACGTAATAAAGTCTCCTTTGCATTTACATCATAATTAGCCCGCGCTTTGAGCAGTTCAATTTGTTGTTGAAAATTTTTAAGCTGACCAATATCAGAATCGAGTTTTTTATACCCTCGTTGTAGGTCAGAAAGCATATACTGAATGGGATTATTCTCATTCATAACAATACTCCTTTAGACACAACTCATCTTGAGTTTATTTTGAGTTATATTCCTTCACTAATCTTTTATTTTTTAAGTATTATTATTAAAATTCAACATTAAAAATCAAATTAATTAGAATAACGGGAGGTCAGTATATCAATTATTCGCTCGGCACTCCTTAATGCTAATATTATCTCATTGAGGTTTTTATAATTATCAGGTGTTTGCTGTAGTGTTAATTGATTGATAACCATTGACTGCTCTTTAATCAGCAACTCTTTCTTTTTTTCAATCTCTTTAGATTTTGACTTAATATCATCTTCTAATACAGTAATATGCTGCATTTGGTCACTCCCATAGGCTTAAAAATTCATGGGTATATGGATAAGATTGTTCGTCTTGAATAGCGATATACCCTGCATTCCGATAAAGATCACTTTATAGCCGTTTGCCAAAACCGTCCCTTCTTGTAAACGTAAGCCATTAGCCAGTTGCACGAAGCTTAAATGACGGTTCCCGCCGTAACTCACAATGGCAGCAGGAAGTAGCTGGGCGGTTTGATCAGAAATGGGAATATTTTGATATTTCACCGTCAGATACTCTGGCTGCTGTAGCGCCAACGTTTCTAACATCGTCATCATTCGCTGCTGCTGGATAGGTGACAGCTCACCGCTAATAATGATTTCTTTATTACTCAGCGATATGCTGAGATACCCCAATAATTCTAGTCCTCTTAAACGCTCAATTAATTGTGAAATTTGTCCATCTTGTGTGTTCACGACTTTCCAGCTTTTTAGCCCAATTATCCCCGCAAATGCGGTTTGGACTTTTAGCCATTGGTCATCCATCTTAATCGCGCCTTGCAGTATAATATTGCCCGGTTCTTCACCCATTTGAACTTCAATATCTTGATAACCATACTGATGTAATACATCACTAACACTCGTTAGAATGTGGTCATCGCACATAAGTTGATTGCTAAAAACAACATGATTTGAAGATAGAAAATTCTGTAAGTTGATAACCGCAGGAGAGGATATACAGTGACCAATCAACACGACACTACCATCCGATAACCAGCGCCCTTTTACGCCCTGTAAAGCAGTTTTTTTAAGCTGCTGAGTTAATTGTGTTGGAATATCGGGAGGCAAATATGACTGCAATGATTTAGGTTGTTGTAAAATCCAAAATATAAACGTAAATAACAGTGTTAATATCACTACTGTCAGTAGTGACAGCCACAACAGCAAATGTGTTTCTGCCTTGGGAGTCACTTTAACACGGCTTAAAACATCATTCTCTTCGCCAAGGGTCAATACCACCCCCGCAATTTCGACAGATTTCCTTAGCGGGAGTGGATGTTGTAAATTATGTAGGGATCCATTTACCCACACCTCACCTGAAGTCCGCACCACTATTTGTTGATCAGTGATGACAAGCGTCAGTATCTCTTCTTTGAGTAATGGTAGTAAAACGTCACAACCCTTCTCCCCTAGAGTAAACTCACCTATGGGCAGCATCAATTCACGGCCCCGATATTCACCATTTAACAGACGGAGTTTAAATCTTACAGACATATTACTCCCCCATATTAACGGGCACAGCCTTGATCAAAAAGAGCCGGATAACACTGTGAGATTGCTTACTCGTACTGCGAAATAACCCACCCAACAAAGGTATATCGCCTAATAAAGGAATCTTATTTTCTGATTCAATTTGTTTGTCTTGAATGAAACCGCCCAAGAGTAAACTTTGCCCAACACGTAATGTGGCTTGAGTCGAGATATCTGAATTCTGTATTTCTGGCAGAGGTTCGCTGCTGCTGATGGGATCATGCTGTTGACCATCCTGAATATTCAGGTTAAGTAGCACTTCCTTTTCACCATTATTATCAATCATCCGCGGTGTGACTCGCAGTAATGATCCTGATGTAACAGATTCTAATTTTGCGACTTTTTCTCCTTCTAACTTGGTATAAAACGTAATGTTCTTATCTAATACCGCTTGAATATTATTGAGGGTAACCACTGAAGGACGAGACAACACTCTTGCGCGTGAGTTCTTTTGTAACGCATTTAGTCGCACCATAAAATTGCCTGTATCTCCGATGACTGTGGAAAAACCATCAGCACTATTTTTGCTCTCTCCACTGTTAAATGAAATACCCGCCCCACCAATAGAAGTTGATGCTGACCAATCGATGCCTAATTGGCTAATATCTCCAGCATCCACATCGATGATAGTCACAGAAATTTCTATTTGAACCGGTCGCTGATCCAACTGTGCAATTAAGCTCTTATAAATCGGCATATTGACCTGGCGATCCCGAATAATGATAGCGTTTTGCCGTGGGTCAGCAGAAAAAAGCGGTGTACTGGCGCGCGTATTATCTTGATCTTTTCCCCCCACCAGAGGCGAATTATTACCCATCGTCATTTCACGTAACACACTGACTAAACCCGGTAATTTTACTTGTTGATCTCGATACTGATAATTTGAATCTGCCGCAGAAGCGTACTTCAATTGGAATACGCTCACTGTTTCTTTGTTTTCGTTTTGATTGCGGACCTGCGAAGAAAGCAACTTGCTCAATGTCGTGACTCGTTCAATGCAGATAGGCACACCCGTAACTTCAATAGTTCCCAAACGAGAGAATGCTTTTGCTGCACAACTTTTATCGGCCAGTACTCCACTGCTTTGAAGATACTTAATCAGTGTGGCTGAAGATAATCCATCGGGTGATATAAATTCTCTTCGGACAGCTTGCGACTTATAAAAATAGAGTATTTCTCCATCGTAGTACCACGTAATGTTATATAGGCCTGCAAGCTCAGACAAAATTTCCTCTGGCGTTTTATTGAGGATCTTCCCACTAAAATGTTCATTTATTTCGGGGTTGACCACGACAGGGATACCATAATTCATCCCTATATCTTTTAAGAGATTAGATAAGTCCATACTTCGGCTATAAATAAAGAAAGGTTCACCTTGCCAAGGGATTGTTTTCCCATGAACTAATGAAGAGAACAATAGTAATATTAAGCCTGTGATCTCTTTCATGGGATAACCCCGCCCGTAGCTATTCTCGTTTTAAAGAGATTTTTGTTTTTCGGTGAGTTAATCATGGTGACTAGAGAATAAAGATATTGAATAAAACCATATAGTTGTTCTATCTTTACGGATAACTCATGCTGCATATCAGTGTTAGCCTCGACAGTATTCCGGTACCACAACCACCAAGAGTCGAGACTAAGCTGCAAAGCAAAATCTTGTGTCTCCTCAAGAGACATCAGTAGGAGAGTGATATATCGAATAGTTGCATCAGATATCGCTTTTCTGTCTACAAGAAAAACACCAATACAAATAGAATGGCCATAGTCTATTGCTTTAGATGGGATGTCCTTTAAGTTGAAGTGAATAAGATTAACGTCTGATAAATCAATATCACTGACTAAAGGTTGCATTTCTAATATGTTCCGCATAAGCAATAACTCCCTGTCCTACCACAACTTAATTATCCACTCTAATTAAATCTGCGCTACAAGGCGAAAACCTGACTTTTGTATTATTTGGAACTAAATGAATCTATAACGGGTTGCCATGAAATCAGTGTAATTCTTGATATCGGATTTTTGCTGTGGCGTACTAAAAAACCAGTTAGGTGACTTTATGGACAAATTCATCATGGATAATTCTTCATCACTCGTCACACGATTAACACTCATACTTGGTATGACATTAATGGCTATTTGGCTATTATCAATTTTGGCCACGGCACTCTTTTCTTATGAGAATACCCGCCAGCGGTTGGTGAATGAATTAACACATATGGCATCTTTACGTGCAGATTTAAGCAATTACCAATTTGAAGGGGCTGAGCACGACGCGACTTCATTAATAAGTCACCAATCAACTTATCAGGCTATCTGGCAGTTTCCTTCTATTCCTATAGAGAATATCGCGAATAACGTCATTCCTTTCATTTCAGGAAATTGCAGTTCAATCCAAGCCAAACATAATCTACGAGTTTCTCAAGCATATGGAACTTCTGGCCAAACTTTTTATCTCGATAGCTTTACGATTAATAGCCAGAACGGAATTACTATATTTAAGCCGCAATCAGCATCAAAAGAATATTTAGGGCAACGTCGTAAAGAGTTACTTCTCCTCCCTCGATTCCCAACTCACGACAAAATCTTCTGGGGAATGCCAACTTATTCTGAACAAGGTGGTTGGCATGTGTCTGTCGCGGCATGTGATCATAACGGTGCGCTAGCAGGCTTTTCTTTAAAACTAAATGAACTATTCACGGATAATCAGCCAATAGGGCAACGAGACATCAATCTTTGGTTGGATAAAAATGGCGAATTACTGCCGATATCTCAACAAAAAATACCATCGGATCAAATGATTGAAATTCTTCGTCAATTAAAAAATAGTGATTTACATGATGGCTGGCAACAAACGCAAGATTATCTCGTCTTGAGAACACAGTTAAAAGGCCCTGGTTGGCAGCAATTAGTCATCTACCCCAGAGTAGGTTTTGCTTGGGAGGCGGCTAAACCCGCGTTACATCAACTTCCGTTTGCGCTCTCTATTTTACTGCTTTTAACCTTGGCACTTTCACTCTTACTCCGTTATTACTTGGCCATTCCTCTTTGGAATTTCGTGAATATTATTGGTGCCACGGGCCCACAAGCCATGGAACCACGCTTACCGGTTAAGCGCATGGACGAATTAGGGCACATTGCCCGAGCATACAATAACTTACTGGATACATTGAATGAGCAGTACGACACACTAGAACTAAAAGTCAAAAAACGCACGCAGGCACTGGCAAAATCAAAACAAGCTGCCGAGCAAGCCAATCGTCGCAAACGAGTGCATCTCACCACGATTAGTCACGAGATTCGTACCCCACTTAATGGCGCGATTGGGGCTGTCGAATTATTACTAAATACAGAACTTACCACAGAACAATTCCGCTTGGCGGAAACAGCTCGCCAGTGTTCGCATTCTTTACTCGCCATCATCAATAACTTGTTAGATTTCTCTCGTATTGAATCAGGTCAAATGACATTGGCTCAGGAGAAAATCGCATTATTACCATTATTGGATCAAGTCATGCTGACGATTCATAACCAAGTGCTGAGTAAGTCACTATCTCTTTCCACTTACGTTAGCTCCGACGTCCCTCTAACGATTAAATTAGACAGCCAACGCTTAAAACAGATCCTGATTAACTTACTCGGTAATGCGGTTAAGTTTACTCAACATGGTCACATTAGTCTTAATGTCGAACGTAAAGACAATCAACTCTGCTTTATGGTTGAAGATACGGGTTGTGGTATTGATTTGGTGCATCAGAAAACCATATTTAATCCCTTCGTTCAAACATGCGATCATCGACATGGTACAGGTCTAGGGTTAACAATCGCAGATAATCTAGCAAGAATGATGGGCGGGCAGATTACTCTTTCCAGCCATTTGGGTCAGGGGAGTCAGTTTTCATTAAAACTCCCTTATCATGGCTTAACCCCTGAAAAACCATTTAAGGGCGAATTATGTGCGCCATCGTCATTGCACTTACAATTATCTGCTTGGGGAATTATCTGCCTTCCGGTCAATAATGAATTACCTCACCCGCTGTCTGAGCCACTTACTGATAACGAATTGAATTATCTACCCGGCCGCTTATATAGCAAAATCGAAGCTCACTTAGGTCGATATCCTTCATCTACTCATTATCAGCCAGAAATACCACAAAACCTCCCATTACAACCTTGGCAGATGACTATATTGTTAGTCGATGATGCTGAAACAAATCGTGATATTACCGGTATGATGCTGCGGCAATTGGGGCATCAAGTCACATTGGCAGAAAGTGGCGAAATAGCACTGCGTATCGGTCAGTCCCTTCGTTTTGACTTAGTCCTAATGGATATTCGTATGCCTGATATGGATGGGCTAATAACGACCCGTTGTTGGCGTGACGATGATATTAACCGTGATAATCGCTGCATGATTACAGCATTGAGTGCGAATACTAACCCTGACGAAAAAATAAGAGCTTATCAAGCAGGGATGAATCACTATATTTCTAAACCTGTTTCTTTTTGCCAATTGGCAGAAGTACTGGATCTGGCTGCCCAATTTCAGCTTGGACGTGACATTAGCCTTACACCTCAAAACTCAATTCCTAGACCACTATTAAGTATGGATGATGGACTGTTACGACTGAAATTATCTCAATCTCTAAAAGAGCTCGTGCGACAGGCGAGAGAATCTCTTACTCATCACCCCACTTTATCGTACGTGATCCATATGCTGAAAGGCTGCGCTGGCCAAGCGGGACTTATTGAATTACAAGACGCTGCAATTCAACTGGAAATAGCTATTGAGGACCAAAAAATAATTACACAACAGGATATCACTCGCCTTGACGAGATGGTTAATTCACTTTTTTGACCACGAACTCTTTGTAATTACACTTTAATCATCAGGTAAAGGAACAATCTCATGAATACAAAATTACTGATCGTGGACGATCATGAACTCATTATTAACGGCATTAAAAATATGCTTGCAGCTTATCCACGCTATCAAATTGTAGGCCAGGCTGAAAATGGATTGGATGTCTATAACTTGTGTCGTCAGACTGAACCCGATGTTGTCATTATTGACTTAGGTCTGCCCGGTATGGATGGCCTTGACGTTATTATTCAACTGATTCGCCGTTGGCCAACGATGAGGATTCTGGCATTGACGGCACGCCATGAGGAACATTATGCCAGTAGAACATTAGGTAGTGGTGCGCTGGGTTATGTTTTGAAGAAAAGCCCACAACAAGTCCTGATGGCCGCCATTCAAACGGTTGCGGTCGGTAAGCGCTATATTGATCCCACCCTGAATAGTTCATTGGTCAATAAGTTGGCGCAAGATAATGATAATAACCAGCCTATTTTGACACCACGTGAGCGACAGATTTTAAAGCTTATCACCGAAGGTGCTTGCAATCGTATTATTGCTGAGCGTCTTTCGATCAGCCAGAAAACAGTTGAGACGCATCGGCTAAATATGATGAAAAAGCTGGATGTACACAAAGTGGCCGAACTTATTCATTGGTCCTATCGCTTGGGATTAAATGCATAATTGCAGCGATTAAACGACTGCTATATAGAAGGTAAAATAAAACCCCCAATCAGTATTACTCTGATTGGGGGTTTAGTAGGCCGTGATTAAACGATGCTTACTGAGGACCGTACGCTAACAGAGGCTTGATATTAACCTTGGCTAACAGGTGTTTGCTTCGGTGCAAACAATTCCTTTTCATATGCCTTAGCTTTCTTGTGGTCAAACTGATGTTCCCACTTGGCGATAACCAATACGGCTAATGCATTACCGACCACGTTCAATGCCGTTCTGGCCATATCCAAGATTCGGTCTACACCCGCAATAAAGGCTAGCCCTTCTAAAGGAATACCCACGCTACCCAATGTTGCCAGCAAGACAACAAAAGATACACCAGGCACACCGGCAATACCTTTTGATGTGACCATTAGCGTCAGTACCAGAATAATTTCTTGCCCGATGGAAAGTTCAATACCGTATAGCTGGGCGATAAAAATGGCTGCGATACTCTGATAAAGCGTAGAGCCGTCCAGATTAAAAGAATAGCCGGTTGGAACCACAAAACTGGTGATAGATTTTGGTGCACCATAGGCTTCCATTTTTTCAATAATTCGAGGCAGTACCGTTTCAGAACTGGCCGTAGAATAGGCTAAAATCAGTTCATCCTTTAAAATTCGAATTAATGTCCAAATACGCAATTTACACAATCTTGCCACGGTGCCCAATATCACTAAAGCAAAGAACAATATTGCGGCATAAACGAGAATAACTAGCTTAGCCAAAGGGATAAGTGAAGCAAAACCAAAATTGGCGACGGTCACCGAGATCAAGCCAAACACCCCGATAGGCGCATAGCGCATAATCATGTGTGTGACCTTGAACATGCTTTCAGAAACAGCTTTAAACACATTCAACAGTGGTTCTTTGGTTTCTTTTGGCAATGAAGAGAGCCCTAAACCAAACAACACTGAGAAGAAGATGATCGGTAACATATCGCCTCTCGCCATGGAGGCAAAGACGTTCGCTGGGATCAACGACAAGATAGTACTGACGAGGCTGTGGCTGCCGCTTTGTACCTGTTCGGTGGTTTTTTCGTATTGGGAGATATCCACCACGGTCAGAGCTGACATATCGATGCCTTGCCCCGGTTGGAACACATTCGCCAAGGTAATCCCGACGATAATAGCAACGGTGGTGATAACTTCGAAATAGATGATGGTTTTCAGGCCAATACGCCCTAGCTTCTTCGCATCACCAACACCAGCAATCCCCACGATTAGGGTTGAAATAACAATGGGCACGACAATCATTTTAATTAAACGGATAAAGATATCACCCGCTGGACTTAAAACGTTACTAACTAACCATTCTCTGGATTCAATTTGATTATGCAGAATTGCGCCGACGATAATACCTAAAACTAATGCAATGAGTATTTGCCAAGCTAGACCGATTTTTACACTTTTCATACCCTAAAAATTCCTCAAAGCATTCCATAAAATGCAAGTCACCAAGCATCTCAAATAGAATACTTAATCATTAAATACGGGGCTATAGTTGATGGAACTTATGGATCAGCCTCCCGCCAGCCGTCCACGTTATAAATCAGTATCATTTTTGGACACACTTCTGCAAGTCTTGTTTACACAAAGTCCATAGGGCGATGAGATGAAATATCATTCTAAAAAACGAAAAATTTTTAGTAACCATTTGTTATTAAAAATATTAAATACGAAAACAACAAATAACACCCTAACTCCGCAGTAGAAAAAACACACTAAATTAAATTTCAGTACAAACGATCCTTATGTTTTATTTTATGGCTCATTTTGTTTCTAATTTGTTAAATTTACTTACCATAAATCTTCATTTTTTTAGGTATTATGCGGAAAATAACCCATTTTATCGATTAACAAAAATAGTGGTTCTCAAAATGGAAAATTAATAAAATGCATAATTATGCCATCCGATTTTTTATTTATTCCCACTAGACTTTAGCGATAATATATATCGAACCTTACTCAGCATGGCATATTAAATACGTCTAATTTTACTATTTTCACATTCCTTCATCTTTTTAGTTAACCTTTTATATTGGTTTGAATTAATCACGTAACGTTAGTGTTTTAGGTGGTACAGGGGGCGAATAACTCAGTCTGCGACTAAAAATGCGCTAATGAGCACATTTCTTTCCTTTATTACATAACCTCAAAGTGTCTCTCCTATCATTAAGATATCGATTCACCACGCAGCACGTTAAGTAAGTCTCTAAATCAACATCTTTTATGCGTGATCTGTCGCCCAAAAAAGAAACAAAACATCCACTCACACTATAATTAACTTTTGATTGACATATTATTAACAATCTCAAGGAGAACTATTATGAGCCAAATACATAAACACCCTATTCCTACTGCAATTGCAGCGCATGCCCTGATAAGCCCAGAACAATATCAGCAGTACTATCAACAATCGGTGCAGAACCCGGATGAATTTTGGGGTGAGCACGGCAAAGTGATTGATTGGATTAAGCCATATAAAACGGTCAAAAATACCTCCTTTGATCCCGGTCATGTGAGTATTCGCTGGTTTGAAGATGGCACGCTGAATCTTGCCGCTAACTGTCTTGACCGCCATCTCGCCGAACGTGGTGACCAAACCGCCATCATTTGGGAAGGTGATGACCCGATCCAGTCAAAGAACGTGACTTATAAGCAACTTCACCATGATGTCTGCCAGTTTGCCAATGTGCTAAAAAAACTGGGTATCAAGAAAGGTGATGTTGTTGCTATCTATATGCCAATGGTGCCAGAAGCCGCTGTTGCCATGCTGGCTTGCGCACGTATTGGTGCGATTCACTCTGTTATCTTTGGTGGGTTCTCACCAGATGCCGTTGCTGGTCGTATCATCGACTCGAACTCAAAATTAGTGATCACTGCCGATGAGGGCATTCGTGCTGGTCGTGCAATTCCACTGAAAAAAAATGTCGACGATGCCCTAAAAAACCCAGCCATCACCAGCATCAAAAATGTTGTTGTATTCCAACGCACGGGGAATGCCAGTTATTGGAAAGATGGGCGCGATTTATGGTGGCACGACCTAATTAAGGATGCCTCCGCTGACTGTCCTGCAGAAGAAATGAATGCAGAGGATCCGCTATTTATCCTTTATACCTCGGGTTCCACAGGTAAACCGAAGGGGGTATTACATACCACCGGTGGTTATCTGGTGTATGCCGCTTTAACCTTTAAGTACGTTTTCGATTATCACCCCGGCGATATCTACTGGTGTACTGCTGACGTTGGCTGGGTAACAGGTCACAGTTATCTGCTCTATGGCCCACTGGCGTGTGGTGCTATCACACTGATGTTTGAAGGCGTGCCTAACTACCCTGGGGTCAATCGTCTTGGGCAAGTCGTCGACAAGCATCAGGTTAACATTCTGTATACCGCACCGACGGCGATCCGAGCTTTAATGGCAGAAGGCGATAAAGCCATTGAAGGAACAAAACGCACTTCGCTGCGCATTATGGGATCTGTGGGTGAGCCAATCAACCCAGAGGCTTGGGAGTGGTATTACAACAAAATCGGTAACAGTAAATGCCCGATTGTTGATACTTGGTGGCAGACAGAAACAGGTGGTTTCATGATAACCCCGCTGCCGGGTGCGACCGAATTGAAAGCAGGCTCAGCGACTCGCCCATTCTTTGGCGTACAGCCCGCGATTGTCGACAACCTTGGCAACCCATTGGAAGGTGCTACTGAAGGCAACCTGGTCATCACCGATTCCTGGCCGGGCCAAGCCAGAACACTGTTTGGCGATCATGACCGCTTTGAACAAACTTACTTCTCTACCTTTAAGGGCATGTATTTCAGTGGTGATGGCGCTCGCCGCGACGAAGACGGCTACTACTGGATTACGGGCCGAGTCGATGACGTACTGAATGTTTCAGGCCATCGCTTAGGCACCGCAGAAATTGAGTCTGCGTTGGTGGCCCATCCAAAAATTGCCGAAGCGGCAGTCGTTGGCGTTCCACACAATATTAAAGGGCAGGCTATCTATGCCTATATCACCTTGAATCACGGTGAAGAACCGACGCCAGAGCTGTATAGCGAAGTTCGTAATTGGGTGCGCAAAGAGATAGGCCCCATTGCAACACCGGACATTCTGCACTGGACAGATTCACTGCCAAAAACTCGGTCTGGCAAAATCATGCGCCGGATTCTTCGCAAAATTGCGGCGGGCGATACCAGTAATCTCGGCGATACCTCAACGCTCGCGGATCCAGGTGTTGTCGACAAATTATTGGAAGAAAAACAATCAATGCAAACACCGTCGTAAATTGTGCCGCCTACGGGCGGCAACCTTAATTAATGCCTCAAAGGAGAGACTCTGATGAATGACAACATTTATCAAGAGATTGAAAATAACCCGCGCTTCAAAGAGCTGGTGCAAAAACGCAGTCGCTTTGCCTGGCTACTGTCGCTAATTATCTTAGCGCTATATGTCGGTTTTATTTTCCTTATTGCTTTCGAACCACAATGGCTCGGCACTCCACTATATGCTGGTTCCAGCATTACTCGCGGTATTCCCGTTGGTGTGGGGCTTATCGTTATTTCTTTTGTTTTTACCGGTATTTATACCATTCGTGCTAATGGCGAGTTTGACCGTCTGACGGCAGAAATCCTCCGCGAGGTGAAGCAATGAAGATCCGCCATTGGTCCGCACTTTCCTTACTGGCACTGCCTGCGCTGTCATATGCCGATGCAATTACTGGCGAAGTTCATCGTCAGCCACTGAACATCCAAGCAATAGTTATGTTCGTGCTGTTTGTCGGCGCAACATTGTATATCACCTATTGGGCATCTAAACGTACTCGTTCCCGACAAGATTATTACACCGCAGGCGGGAGAATTACCGGCTTTCAAAATGGCCTGGCTATTGCGGGAGATTTTATGTCCGCGGCATCATTTCTCGGTATATCTGCGTTAGTTTATACCTCCGGCTATGATGGCTTGATTTACTCCATCGGGTTCTTAATCGGGTGGCCAATCATTCTATTCTTAATCGCAGAACGCTTGCGTAATCTGGGGCGATATACTTTTGCTGATGTTGCCTCCTATCGATTAAAACAAAAACCCATTCGCACACTATCTGCTTGTGGTTCACTCGTGGTGGTTGCCTTATATCTCATCGCCCAAATGGTGGGTGCAGGTAAATTGATTCAGCTATTATTTGGCTTGAACTACCATGTTGCCGTCATACTCGTCGGTATCCTGATGGTGCTATACGTCCTCTTTGGCGGCATGTTAGCAACCACTTGGGTACAGATTATCAAAGCGGTCATGCTGTTAGCGGGTGCCTCATTCATGGCCCTGATGGTGATGAAGTCGGTTAACTTTAACTTCAATACGCTATTTAGCGAGGCCGTCAAAGTTCATCCTAAAGGGTTGGCGATCATGAGCCCTGGAGGATTAGTCTCTGATCCTATCTCCGCGCTATCTCTTGGTTTGGCATTGATGTTTGGTACGGCTGGGTTACCTCATATCCTGATGCGCTTCTTTACGGTAAATGATGCTAAAGAAGCCCGTAAGAGCGTGTTCTATGCCACTGGCTTTATCGGCTACTTCTACATATTGACCTTTATTATTGGATTTGGCGCAATTTTGTTGGTTGGCCCAAACCCTGCCTTTAAAGATGCGGCTGGGGCGTTGTTAGGTGGCAACAACATGGCAGCAGTCCATCTAGCTGATGCCGTTGGGGGAAGCTTCTTCCTCGGCTTTATCTCTGCAGTCGCATTTGCGACCATTCTAGCGGTTGTCGCTGGGCTGACATTAGCGGGTGCCTCGGCGGTCTCTCATGACCTTTACGCCAGTGTGATTAAAAATGGCAAGGCGCGTGAGCGTGATGAACTGAAAGTCTCAAAAATTACAGTCGTCATTCTAGGATTTGTTGCGATCGGCTTAGGTATTCTGTTCGAAAAACAGAATATTGCCTTCATGGTGGGTCTGGCATTCTCGATTGCAGCCAGTTGTAACTTCCCAATAATCTTCATATCGATGTATTGGGAAAAACTGACTACTCGTGGTGCCATGATTGGTGGCTGGTTGGGGCTCTTGACTGCGGTCATCCTAATGATATTAGGTCCAACTATTTGGGTCACTATTCTGGGGCATGCAAAACCGATTTATCCGTATGAATACCCTGCATTGTTCTCAATGATAGTGGCATTTGTCGGGATCTGGTTCTTCTCCATCACTGATAATTCAGAGGAGGGCCAGCAAGAACGCCTACGCTTCAAAGCACAGTTTGTTCGTTCGCAAACGGGCTTGGGAATATCTCAAGGCAGCTCTCACTGATTGCAATTTAACGTTAAAAGGCCCCTAGGGGCCTTTTTTTACGGCTTTAGCCAACGGTCCAACCACGGGAAAACCACATCTTGCTGTTCTTGGTAAAAGACATGCCCTAACGTTGGCCAGCTACGGGTGATGAGTCGCGACTCCACATTCTGCGAACGCCAAATTGCATGTACTTTGCTATACGCCTGTTCTACGGCCTCTGATGGGAATAATTTATCTTTTCCGCCGTTAAAAAGTAACATTGGCTTTGGGGCAGCTAAGCTAGCGATATCAGGGAAATCCAGCTTATTGGCAATACCTGGATGAAGCATGTAGAAAGCTGATTGGCCACGAAGTACATTATTGCCCGGAGTCATCAGCCCTTGATAGCTACCAAACCAAGATATTGCGGCTGTCGCAGCCACCTTATCTGACAATGCCGCGAGTTGCCAGGCACGATATGCCCCCATAGAAAAACCCAGCGCACCAATTCGGTGCCGGTCAACCGATGGCATTGTCGACATGAAATCAACGGTTCGCATATCCTCATAAGCCATATTACCGGCTAACGAGCGACCAAGATTAAAGAAATTACTGGCTAAAGCTTGCTGTTGCTCATAACTCATCGGTCCCCTATCTCCCCAGCCGAGGGCATCAATAGAGAGCACGACATAGCCACGCTTTGCCAATTCATCACCGATGAACTTGCCGCTAAAAAACTTATCTGACCAAGCTTGAGCAGAAGCCAATTGCGCACTATCCCCCCAAGGGCGGATCATTTTCTCTTTGCCAATATCAAACTTAGAGCCGTGGTCATGTAAAAGCACAATAGCTGGATGAGGGCCTTTTCGCTTCGGGGTTAATAACAATCCCTGAACGCGGCTTTCATCTGTGATATTCAATGCTATTTTTTCAGCGACGTAACTTCCGCGATCTTGTTGATCTAATTTTTCTGCTGCAAATGCAATAGTTGAGTCAGGTGTCAGTAATGCCTGTCTCAAGATTTTCCGACTATCACTTTTCCATTGAGTAAAATCTGTATACTTTCCAGCTAACCATGAACTCTGGTATGTCATCTGTTTCTTTAATTGAGGGTAGAATACGGGGAGATTATTTTCGGTAATGCCTTCTTTTTGATACGTCACTGAGCTTGCCTGCACGGCTGTAACAGCAAGTAGTGTTGATAGTGTGACACTACGTAAGAAGAGACTTGCATTCATTCAAACCTCACAATCAAAACATCGTTTTAATTTTAGATTGAATGATTTTAAGGGAATAGAGACTATTTTCTGTGGCAGGACCGATAAAAACGAGAAAGAAGAAAGAAGAAAGAAGAAAGAGAGAATAACTCAGGTTTGCAGAATCATTGGCTCACATTCAGTGGTGGGTCGACCCTTCCTACAAAGGGCCAACATTGCGTTGATATTCAAACTATATTAGCGCTCATATTAATCTCGTCTTCAGGATGAAATCTCACCTCTAAAGAAGCTAACACAACACGTTGTTCAACTTATATTCATACAAGCAACAGTCTCATCCTCGGGATCTATACTCCACCGAGATGTGAAAACTCAAAGCAAAAAAGGCCACCCGTTAGGGTAGCCTTTTTTGCTTATTTGATACCTGGCAGTGTCCTACTCTCGCATGGGGAGACCCCACACTACCATCGGCGCTACGGCGTTTCACTTCTGAGTTCGGCATGGGGTCAGGTGGGACCACCGCGCTATTGCCGCCAGGTAAATTCTTTTCTACAACTACCGAACTTTAACCCATATAACTGGTGCTGATACCCAGAGTCGAACTGGGGACCTCACCCTTACCAAGGGTGCGCTCTACCAACTGAGCCATATCAGCACACTAAATTTGATGCCTGGCAGTGTCCTACTCTCGCATGGGGAGACCCCACACTACCATCGGCGCTACGGCGTTTCACTTCTGAGTTCGGCATGGGATCAGGTGGGACCACCGCGCTAAGGCCGCCAGGCAAATTCTGTCTAAATCAACCCGCTACATGCTCTCCATGCAGCCAGTCAACCCAATCTCGGAACATTCGCTGAAAATC
>NZ_HE997645.1:0-319061 GCF_000312485.1 Yersinia massiliensis CCUG 53443
TCTTGCGGTCAATCTGACGGTAACGCGGGAGGCAGATAATACGCTTTCCCGCCACAGAGTCAATCACTTAATTTACTCTGACCGACTCGGCTACTTTGTGAAGTTGCTCACAGCACCGTCTCGATGGATGCGCATTATAGGGAGCCGCTTCAGAATGGCAAGGGTTTATATTAAAGATTATTTCGTTTGCTGATTATTTATACACAATGATTATTTGTGCCGCATTTTTATCGCTTTTGGCAGGTCCGCTAGGCTATTAAGCACCCAATCTGCCGCCGCTTCGCCTTCTGCGGTAACAGGCTTACCTGTGCGCACCAACACTTTAGTACCAATATTTGCTGCTAATGCTGCCTGCATATCTTCAATTTTGTCACCAACCATATAAGAAGCAGCCATATCGATGTTCATTTCATTCTGCGCTTGCAGTAACATGCCCGGCAATGGCTTGCGGCATTCACATATTTCACTGAACTCTGCGACACTGCCATCGGGGTGGTGAGGGCAGAAATAGATACCATCCAAATCAACACCACGGTCAGCAAGGGACCAATCCATCCACTCGGTGAGGCTTAAAAATTGCGCTTCGGTAAACATACCGCGAGCAATGCCCGATTGATTGGTGACTAAGACCAAGGCAAAACCCATTTCTTTCAATTCACGACAGGCATCTATTACACCGTCTATAAATTGAAAATTATCTATTTCGTGAACATAACCGTGGTCGACATTAATTGTGCCATCACGATCTAAAAATATTGCGGGAACGGGCTGAGTCACTTATATGCTCCTGAAGGCTGTAAACCCCGCTAGTATCGCATGTTTCATTACCGATTGAGAATGGAAGAGAATCAGTGTTGCCAGTTGACTTAGCCGTCTAGACGCCTTAACATCCAATCCATACTTTGGTTCTGCTGAAGTTTACTTTTTATCTAGCCACGGAAATAACGATAAAATAAGAATAATATGATTAAACTTTCTCACATCAGCAAAGTGTTCCAGCAGGGTTCGCGCACGATTACCGCGCTTTCAGACGTGAGTCTACACGTCCCCGCTGGACAAATTTATGGCGTTATTGGTGCTTCGGGTGCCGGTAAAAGTACGCTAATTCGGTGCGCCAATATGTTAGAACGCCCTACTAGCGGGCAAGTTCTGGTCGATGGGCAAGATCTTACTGCTTTATCTGAAGGCCAACTGACACGCGCTCGCCGCCAAATCGGCATGATTTTTCAACATTTTAATCTGCTTTCATCTCGTACCGTGTATGGCAATATCGCGTTGCCACTCGAATTGGACAACACACCACGCGCAGATATAAAGAAGAGAGTTACCGAATTATTAGATTTAGTGGGCTTGGCCGATAAGCAAGATGCCTATCCCGCCAACCTTTCGGGCGGCCAAAAGCAGCGTGTCGCTATCGCTCGTGCACTGGCTAGCAACCCAAAAGTACTGTTGTGTGATGAGGCCACCAGCGCACTGGACCCAGCAACGACTCGCTCAATTCTGGAATTACTGAAAGACATTAACCGCCGTTTGGGCCTGACTATTTTACTGATCACCCATGAAATGGACGTTGTGAAACGCATTTGTGATCAGGTTGCCGTTATCAGTGACGGTAAATTGATTGAAAAAGACAGTGTGAGCGAAGTGTTCTCTCATCCAAAAACGCCGTTGGCTCAACAATTCATTCAATCAACGCTACATTTAGATATTCCAGAGGATTACGCCCAGCGAATGACCCAAGAGCCATCTACCGACCGTGTGCCATTGCTGAAATTGGAATTTACCGGTAAATCTGTCGATGCGCCGTTGATTTCACAAGCCGTTCGCCGTTTCAACATAGATATCGGTATCCTGAGTTCGCAAATGGACTATGCCGGTGGCGTTAAATTTGGCGTCATGTTGGCGGAGCTGCATGGCGATAATCAAGATGGTCTCGCTGCCATCAAGTTTTTGCAAGATCATCATGTAAAAGTAGAGGTTCTAGGTTATGTCTGAGGCAATGATGTGGTTAATGGGCCGAGGCGTCTGGGAAACTCTGATGATGACTTTTGTGTCTGGTTTCTTTGGCTTTGTTTTAGGATTGCCGGTCGGGGTTCTGCTGTATGTCACCCGCCCAGGGCAAATTATCGCCAATAATAAGATTTACCGCAGCCTTTCTGGGGTAGTGAATGTCTTCCGCTCCATACCTTTTATCATCTTATTGGTATGGATGATTCCATTTACCCGAATGATTGTTGGAACCTCCATTGGTTTACAGGCTGCGATTGTGCCATTAACTGTTGGGGCCGCACCATTTATTGCACGTATGGTTGAAAACGCGTTACTGGAGATCCCATCCGGTCTGGTTGAAGCGGCGCGTGCAATGGGTGCAACACCCATGCAAATTATTAAAAAGGTGCTGTTGCCAGAGGCCCTTCCGGGCCTGGTTAATGCTGCCACTATTACCCTAATTACCCTTGTAGGCTATTCCGCCATGGGGGGAGCAGTCGGTGCCGGTGGTCTAGGCCAAATCGGTTACCAGTATGGTTACATTGGTTATAACGCCACTGTAATGAATACAGTATTAGTATTATTAGTAATTCTGGTTTATCTCATTCAGTTCAGTGGCGATCGGATAGTAAAAGCCGTCACCCACAAATAGTTATCACGCTATACATTATATCGCGACTGCCTCACACAGCGGCGCACCTTAACGAAGGTCTATAGAGGAAGGGATATGTCTTTAAAATTCAAATCTATCGCGGCAGTCAGCGCACTTATTGGTACTCTGGCTCTCGTGGGTTGCGGCCCAGCAGAAAAAGATCCAAACCACATCAAAGTGGGTGTTATTGTCGGTGCTGAGCAACAAGTTGCTGAAGTCGCACAAAAAGTCGCAAAAGACAAATACGGTCTGGATGTGGAGTTGGTGACGTTCAACGACTATGTGTTGCCAAACGAAGCGCTGAGTAAAGGTGATATCGACCTGAACGCTTTCCAGCATAAACCTTATTTGGATCAGCAAATCAAAGACCGTGGCTACAAATTGGTTTCAGTCGGTAACTCATTCGTCTACCCAATTGCTGGTTACTCTAAAAAAATCAAATCATTGGAAGAACTGCAACCGGGTTCTCAAGTTGCATTGCCAAACGATCCAACTAACTTAGGCCGTTCGCTGTTACTACTGGAAAAAGTGGGTCTGATTAAACTGAAAGACGGTGTCGGCTTGCTGCCAACCGTACTGGATGTGGTTGAGAACCCTAAAAATCTGAAGTTAGTTGAGCTGGAAGCACCTCAGTTGCCACGTTCTTTGGATGACCAACAGATCGCATTAGCGATTATCAATACCACCTATGCAAGCCAAATTGGTCTGACGCCAGCGAAAGATGGCCTGTTTGTGGAAGATAAAGAATCACCTTATGTTAATTTGATCGTCGCTCGCGAAGATAATAAAGATGCGGAAAATGTGAAGAAATTCGTCCAAGCATACCAGTCTGACGAAGTTTATAACGCCGCTGATAAAGCCTTTAACGGCGGTGCAGTTAAAGGTTGGTAATCAATAATTGATTACATTGCTGGATATAACACCGGCTAAATACGGTGTTTAGGAAATATATTGCAAGACGGGCTATGGCCCGTCTTGTTATTTGCAAAATAGATTGCTTCAATAGCGCCTCTTAAATAAAAAGGCTGAGGAATTTCTATGCGCGCGTTACCTCTGTGCCTGTTGGCCCTTTCGCTAACTGGATGCTCCATGTTTCAATCAAAGCCATCCATCACAGAAACTCCGGTAAAACAACCACCGCCAGTGACTAAAACCAGTCCAACGGTCGCCCCTCGTCCTGCGCCAGTAAAACTCTATAAAAGTGCAGAAGAGCTTGTTGGTAAGCCTTTTCGTGATTTAGGCGAAGTGTCTGGTGAATCATGTCAATCGACAGTTCAGGACTCTCCACCCAGTATCGCGACTGCCCGTAAAAGAATGCAGACCCGCGCTTCTTACATGAAGGCCAATGCAGTCTTGCTACATGAATGCGAAATTCAAAGCGGTGTTCCTGGCTGCTATCAACAAGCTGTGTGCCAAGGTTCTGCGCTGAGTGTTTCATCAAAATGAGTGTTTTTTCCTTTAATCAGATCGGGGTGATCCGTTCACCCTATAAAGAAAAGTTTGCCGTACCGCGACAACCTGGTCTGATTGAAGATGGTGGTGGTGAGTTGCAATTATTAGCGCCTTATAACCAACCTGAAGCTGTGCGTGGCCTATCTGATTTTAGTCATCTTTGGGTGATGTTTGTTTTCCATCAAACCATGGAGGGTGGCTGGCGTCCCACTGTTCGACCACCTCGTTTGGGAGGCAATGCCCGAATGGGCGTCTTTGCTACTCGCTCCACTTTTCGGCCCAATCCTATTGGGATGTCTTTGATTGAGTTGAAAGGTGTGCGCTGTCAAGGCAGTGAGGTGGTTTTGGAACTAGGGAGCCTAGATCTAGTTGATGGTACGCCAGTCATTGATATAAAACCTTATTTGCCCTTTGCAGAGAGCCAACCGCAAGCACGAGCGGGTTTTGCTCAATTGGCACCTGATGCCAATATGCAGGTTGACTTCTCCACGGCCGCTGAACACCAATTGTCACAGCAGCAAAAACGCTATCCGAATCTACGACGTTTCCTTACTCAGGTGCTAGCGCAAGACCCACGCCCTGCTTATCGAAAAGAAGATAGCGAAAGCCGAGAATATGCGGTTCTACTGCTGGAGTTTAACGTGCGTTGGCGGGTTATTGACCAGCAAACAGAAGTGTTATCCATCGACCCGTGTTAAATTTGCCCTGCTCTCTTTTGACATCCCGTTCTCACTGGTAAACTAAACCACTTTTTACTTTTTTGGCTGCCTCTAACTTGCAGTGCTAATGGAACCAAAACATCATGCGTACTAGCCAATATTTGCTCTCCACTCTTAAGGAGACACCTGCTGATGCTGAAGTGATCAGCCATCAACTCATGCTCCGTGCTGGGATGATTCGTAAACTGGCATCAGGTCTTTATACCTGGTTACCGACCGGTGTACGGGTGTTGAAGAAAGTCGAAAATATCGTGCGTGAAGAGATGAACAACGCCGGTGCTATCGAAGTTTCTATGCCTGTCGTGCAACCAGCCGACTTGTGGCAGGAAAGTGGTCGTTGGGAGCAATATGGCCCTGAGTTATTACGTTTTGTCGATCGCGGTGAACGTCCTTTCGTACTCGGCCCGACTCATGAAGAAGTGATCACTGACCTGATTCGCGGTGAGATCAACTCCTACAAACAACTGCCACTGAATTTCTTCCAAATTCAGACTAAGTTCCGTGATGAAGTTCGCCCACGTTTTGGCGTAATGCGTGCTCGTGAATTCCTGATGAAAGATGCCTATTCTTTCCATACAACTCAGGAATCGCTGCAAGAAACTTACGATGCGATGTATACCGCTTACAGTAAGATTTTTGAGCGTATGGATCTGAATTTCCGTGCTGTACTCGCAGATACTGGCTCAATTGGTGGCAGTGCATCCCATGAATTCCAAGTACTCGCTGAAAGCGGTGAAGACGATATCGTCTTCTCAACCGATTCTGATTACGCCGCAAATATTGAGTTTGCTGAAGCACTAGCGCCAACAGAGCCACGGGCAGCTGCATCGGAAGAACTGCGTATCGTGGATACGCCAAATGCAAAAACCATCGCTGAATTGGTCGAGCAGTTCAAACTGCCAATCGAGAAAACAGTGAAAACCCTGTTGGTCCATGCTCATGAAGAGAGTGGACATAAGCTGGTCGCGCTGCTGGTTCGCGGTGACCACGAATTAAACGAAATCAAGGCTGAGAAATTACCACAAGTTGCCAAGCCACTGACATTCGCCACCGAAGAAGAAATTCGTGCTGCACTCGGCGCAGGTCCTGGTTCACTGGGCCCAGTTAACTTACCACTGCCGATTGTCGTTGACCGCTGTGTGGCAGTGATGAGTGATTTTGGTGCTGGTGCCAATATCGATGACAAACATTACTTCGGCATTAACTGGGAGCGTGATTTACCGCTGCCACACATTGCTGACTTGCGTAATGTCGTTGAAGGCGATATCAGTCCTGACGGTAAAGGGACGCTGCAGATTAAACGCGGGATCGAAGTGGGTCATATATTCCAACTTGGGACCAAGTATTCAGAAGCAATGAAAGCAACGGTCCAAGGCGAAGATGGTCGTAACCAAGTGATGACCATGGGATGTTACGGTATCGGAGTCTCTCGTGTGGTTGCAGCAGCAATTGAACAGAATTATGACGACCGTGGCATTATTTGGCCGGATGCAATTGCACCTTTCCAAGTTGCCATTCTGCCAATGAATATGCACAAATCTTTCCGTGTGAAAGAACTCGCAGAAGAGTTGTATGCCACGCTACGTTCTCAGGGTATTGACGTTATTCTTGACGATCGCAAAGAGCGTCCGGGTGTGATGTTTGCCGATATGGAATTGATTGGTGTGCCACACAATATTGTGATTGGCGATCGCAACCTCGATAGCGAAGAAGTGGAATACAAACATCGCCGTGCAGGTGAGAAGCAAATGATCAAAACCAGCGAAATCATTGATTTCTTACTGAGCCAGATCAAACGCTAAGTTAGGGATTTTGCTGATAAGGCCACTGGTTAACCAGTGGCTTTTTTTATCATTAATTAACGTACTTTATTGGCTGTCACAGTTTTTATTCGCATTAAACTGAATATCATCACCTGCCGGAATCAGCATTTTATCCAACTGCCCTTCTTCCATCGAAGGCCGAATATCAAAATGACCATTAAGCGTCAGGAATACAGGTTCGCCTGCATTTTTACGAGCCTTCAAATATCCCTTTTCCAACGCAATATTATTCTCTACTGGGAATGTTTTTCCCGTCGCGCAATCCGTGAAAACCGCTGCATCTGCAAAATATTTATACATACCACTTAATGGCATCGGGGTTTTAGGTGTAGCTTGATCGCTCGGCGCCAATTGATAATTCAACTTCGATTGGATAGGTAAACCTTGCTGATCGAGCATAACCAGATTCTTACCGACAGGTCGGAAATAACGCTTATCTCCCCGCCCGTTAGTTAAGACTAATTTATCCGCAGTACGCGCCCACTTACCATACTCAGCAAAGGACTGATCACCGTCTTTGCTGCCAAGATAAACCTCTTTCAGGATAAACGTACCATCGCTATCAAGAAAAAGTGAGGTATCCAATCCACTACAATCTGCACAGGGTAATACACCCTGATAACTTTGCTGCATCGGTTGTAGTGCCTGCTCAACCGGCTGATGCCGATTGTTGCAACCGAATAGTGACAGCGCACCTACTGCCACAAACAGCGAAATTGCTAATTTATTCACAGTTATTCTCCCGTACTGTGTTCGATAATAAGATTTGAAGCCTTTTTAGCATCATGCCTGATGTATTTTACCGCGCAGTGCTTTTATTGCGCCTTTGCGGACTTTGCCTTCAACTCGTCTAATTTTTGAGCCTTTGGTGGGTTTCGTCGCGCGGCGGGACTTTTCCACCACCATCGCCTGACGAATTAATGCCACCAACCGCGCTAAAGCTGCCTCACGATTCATATCTTGGCTACGGTATTCCTGCGCTTTAATAATGACGATGCCGTCAGCCGTCATCAAATGACTATTAAGTAATAATAACTTTTCTTTATAATACTCTGGCAGGCTTGATGCCTTGATGTCAAAGCGCAAATGAATAGCAGTTGAGGTTTTGTTAACATGCTGGCCACCCGCCCCCTGCGATCGAATCGCGGTCAATTCAATCTCACTGTCGGGTAAGCTAACGTTATTAGATATAATCAGCACGTTTATTGTCCATTGCTTTGCCATTCAGCAAAACTAATTTCCAGACTATTCTCATCATCTGATAGCCAGATAGTCCCTTCTTGCAGCGTAGCTTGCAATGACATATTTCGATTAGACAACGCAGCCAACTTTGCCATCTGTTCGTCATCGAGGAAACGCACTTTAAGATTGCGGTGCCCTGATAACTTCTCCTGGACTTGTGGCCACCACACTTTAGCTGCCCGTTCACTATAAGCGTACAAAACAACTTGCTGCGATTGATTGCAGGCTTTTCGTAGCCGTTTTTCTTCTGGAAGCCCTAACTCTACCCAAAGCTCGATGCCATTATGATCATTGTGACGCCAGATCTCTGGCTCATCATCAGCACTCAGCCCTTTGGTAAATTGCAAACGCTCGTCAGCATGACAAATCCATGCCAACAAGCGTAACATCATGCGCTGGTCGGTTTCAGAAGGGTGTTGCGCTATCGTCAGGTTAACATCCTGAAAAAAATTACGATCCATATCCGCGATATTAACAACAGCTTTATGGATGGTTGCTTTTAGTGCCATGAGTGACCTCTTAAATATCTGACGCACAGTGTACTTGATCAGGTCTGCCAGCAGCCAGCCAACCATGCGTAAAGAGAGCTATTAATGGTATCAATACAAGAAATAAACCTTATATAGCACTCTAATATCTCCATCACTCCTGTGCTATAGTCCTTATAAGTTCAGAGTTTATCTTCGTAGGTTGACGGTGTGGCGTATCCACTGAGAATCTACTGGGTTAAACTTTTCCAGGAGGATTACTGTGCAGCAATACTGTGAATTAGTACGCCGTTTTTATGCCGAAATAGGAAGTGGTGATCTTGGTTACGTACCAGACGCCCTGCGTTGTGTATTGAAAGCATTGGACGAAGTTGCGGCTAACGACGCACTCCCGTCCTCCGTTAGGGAACAGGCGGCCTTTGCCGCCGCTAACTTATTGGTGAGCGATTATGTCGATGAGTGAAGAGTATCAACCCATCAATTGTGATGACTACGATAATCTGGAGCTCGCCTGCCAACATCACCTGATACTGACGTTGAAGTTGAGAGGCGGTGAGATCGTAGAGGGTAAAGCTAGCGATCTGCTGCTGAGAAAAAAGGTCGAGTACCTGATTGTTGAACAAGACGGCGCTATGCGCGAGTTACGTCTAGACCATATCGCCAGTTTCAGTCACCCCGAAATTGGGACTGTCGTGGTAAGTGCCTCATAATTCCCTCGCTTTATATGGGCCGCTGAAAAGCGGCCCTAATGTTTCAGCCGCCCTCAGTTCCAGACCGTTATGGCTTTAGACTGGCTGGTTATGGTTTTAGACTGGCATAGTAAGCGGCCAGATCAGAGAAATCCTCGTCAGATAAATTAGCGACATAAGCACGCATCACTTCAGCTTGCCCCCCTGTACGCCCACCTTTTTTATATGCCGCTAAGGATTGCTCCAAATACAAGGCATTTTGACCCGCTAAATTGGGGTACATTGGCACTGATACTTTGCCATTCATACCATGGCATGCCACACAACTGGCAGACTTTGCTCGCCCGGCTTCGATGTCATTTTTGGCGAGTACTGAAAAACTGCACAATCCCAGTAACACTAACGTACTGACGACTAATTTCATCATTGCTCCTCACTCAATATCCTTCAAATTGCAGGTTGCTAGATGACTCTGGTTTGCCACCGTCCTGCACCGTACGTCGTACTTATTATTTATTTTAATTCCCCATTAGCCCAATTCAGGTACCAACAGCTCTCACCTTCTTTCGCTTGGCCGGCCTGAGTCACAAAGACGCCAGCGGCAGCAATCAATTGTTCACCGAAATAGAGTAATGGTATACGCTCCCGCTGCCATGGCGGAACACCCAGCTCCTGCCATATCTTCTTGCCAGGGCGTGAATGATGTCGCCCAACAATTTTGATGTCCCCGCGTAGTCCAAAACCGATACTGACTTCATCGCCGACAGTTGGCGTTCTAATGGCTTGGCCGCCACTGGATACAAAGCTCAAAACGCCCAAATTAGCAGGTAAGGCCAACGGTTCTGGCGGTACATCTGTATCTTGAACTATCGTCCAAGGCAAATGCTGCACATTAATCTCATCTAGCATCGGTACAAAATACAGATATTGCCGGAACCGACGAACCTGGTAAGCACCGAGCGTTAACTGTGGTTCTGCATCCTGCCTAGCCATAGCAACCTCCAGCCACAAGCGTTGCAATTGGCTATACGATGGCATTGCGGCTCCCTGTCCTGCAAGCCAACGGCGCAATAACGCTGACCGTTTTGCTTCTGAGGCCTGCGATAGCCCTTCAATCGATATCGCACCATGGGGCGTTTTCAGTTGTTGCAGATTATCTGCAAGCAGTTCGTCCAGTAGCTGTTCCTGTTCAGCACATAAACTCGCGCTACGTGCCGTCGCTTGAGCAAAATGCGGCCAGCGCTGATTGAGCAACGGCAAGACATTTAACCTCAGGAAATTGCGGTCGAAGCGATCGTCCTGATTGCTGTCATCTTCAATCCACTGCAGTAGATGCACTCGAGCATAACTTTCGAGTATTTGGCGCGAAAAGCCCAGTAAAGGTCGCAGTAACTGGCTATGAGCGAAAGGCATCTGAGCGGCCATTGCTGATAGTCCCGCAGGACCACTCCCCCGTTTAAGCGCGAGCAAAAATGTTTCACATTGATCATCCAAATGCTGAGCCGTGAGTAATACTTCATCAGACGCCAAATGAGAAGAAAATGCTTGATAGCGTGCTGTTCTGGCGGCTGCTTCGATACCATTATGGCGGGGATCAATGTTCACTCGTACCACGACGAGCGGAATTTGCCATTGATCACATTGCTGCTGGCAATGCTTTACCCACTCATCTGCTAACGGATTTAAGCCATGATGGATGTGTATAGCACGTATTTTCAGCTCAGGAATAAGTTGGTCGCGTATACAGACCAATAAATGCAGCAATACGCTGGAATCCAAACCGCCACTGAATCCTACCAAAAACTGACGATGCTTCCCCAACTGAGCGAACACAGGGTTAAGTAAAACATTTGGTGTAGCAGGGGCAGCGTTCATGTTATTCCGGCATCAACTCATAGAGTTCCAGCGGTAAGCCATCTGGATCATTAAAAAAAGTAAAACGTGATTGAGTATAAGGGTCAATGCGTATCGCTTCGCAAATAACGCCACCAGCCTCTAATTCACTGACCGCCAGTTCAATGTCATCAACCTGAAAAGCCAAATGTCGCAAGCCGCAGGCTTCCGGACGACTTGGACGAGGTGCGGATTTAGGGAATGAGAATAATTCGATGGTGTAGTGACCCTTTAGGGCGAGATCCGCTTTCCACGAATCACGTTCTTCACGATAAACCTCGCTCATCAGACTGAAGCCCAGCACTTCACAGTAGAATTTTTTGCTGACCTGATAATCTGAGCCAATAATTGCGATATGGTGAATCTGACGAATTGCCAGCATGTGCCACTCCGACTTAATGATCAACTCGCGTAGGTGATTTTACTTAGCTTGATAAAAAAATCCGGAGGCCAGCTCCGGATTTTCCAACTACGATGACATTACCGAATGAATAAAATCAGCAATAGCCGTAGTTCATCAAACGCTGATAACGACGATTCAGTAGCTCTTCTTCATTCAGTACATCTAGATCACTAAGATCTGCCAGCAGTTGTGCTTTCAATGAAGCGGCAATCGCTAAATAATCACGGTGTGCACCACCTAAAGGCTCAGGAATGACTGAGTCAATCATTTTCAGCTCTTTCAAACGATGCGCAGTAATACCCATCGCTTCGGCAGCTAACGGGGCTTTGTCGGCGCTTTTCCACAAAATGGATGCGCAACCTTCTGGGGAGATAACTGAATAAGTGCTGTATTGCAGCATATTCACTTTATCGCCAACACCGATGGCTAATGCACCGCCAGAACCACCTTCACCGATAACGGTACACACGATAGGTACATTCAGGCGTGACATCTCGCGTAAGTTACGTGCGATAGCTTCGGATTGGCCTCGTTCTTCTGCTCCCACGCCCGGATAGGCTCCTGGGGTGTCAATGAAGGTAATAATTGGCAGCTTAAAGCGCTCAGCCATTTCCATCAAACGCAGTGCCTTACGATAGCCTTCCGGCGCTGGCATCCCAAAGTTACGACGGATCTTCTCTTTGGTTTCGCGACCTTTTTGATGACCAATGACCATCACTGGGCGGCCATCCAGACGAGCAAGCCCGCCTACGATGGCTTTATCATCAGCATAAGCGCGATCACCGGCCAGTTCTTCGAAATCAGTAAAGATATTAGCGATATAATCCAGGGTATAAGGACGACGCGGATGGCGGGCCAGTTGGGCAATCTGCCATGCGCCAAGGTCCGAGAAAATTTTCCGCGTCAGCTCAAGGCTTTTCTCACGTAGACGCTGGACCTCTTCATCCAGATTAATATCTAATTTTTCGTCTTGACGGCTGACTGCAGTCAGCGAGTCAATTTTCGCTTCCAGCTCTGCAATCGGCTGTTCAAAATCAAGAAAATTAAGACTCATAGCATTCCTATTTTAGTCAAATTCCAGTTCCACCTGCTCATTACCTACCAGCGTTCGCAAATCTATCAATAAGCGATCGGTGGGCGTCACGCGCCATGTGGCTCCAAACCGTAGCCGAGCGCGAGCATCTTCCCGTTGGTAATAAAGATGCACTGGGATCGTCCCCGCTCGATGGGGTTCCAACGATTGACGGAGACGGTTCAAAAGCTGGTCATCAATTTGCCTGTCAGTCAGCGATATAGCAAGCCCACGGGCATATTTTTCACGAGCTTCACTGATGTCCATTAACTCACGGGCAGTCATTTTAAGTCCACCGCTAAAGTCATCAAAGCTGACCTGTCCAGTGGCTATCAGGATACGGTCTTTTTCCAATAAATGCTGATATTTTTCCAACGCATCGGTGAATAACATCACCTCTAGACGCCCAGAACGGTCATCTAACGTACAAATACCAATTCTATTCCCGCGCTTGGTTAACATCACCCTAGCAGCGATAACCAACCCCACTGCTGTGGTCATTTTGCCCCGATCCGTCGGATGCATATCTTTCAAACGCTGCCCACCGGCATAACGTTCTATTTCCTTTAAATATTGGGTAATCGGGTGACCCGTTAGATACAGCCCCAACGTTTCCCGTTCACCGTCCAAGACAATTTGTTCCTGCCACGGCGGCACATTAGCATAAGATTGCTCAACCTGCTCAGGTGCATCAGCCAGTACCCCGAACATATCTGCCTGACCAATGGCTTCGGCCTTGGCATGCTGGTCAGCCGCTTTTAAGGCTTCTCCCAACGAACTCATCAGTGCAGCACGGTGCGGCCCCAAACGGTCGAACGCACCGGACATAATCAGTTTTTCTAAAATTCGACGATTGAGCTTTTTGGTATCAACTCTGGCACACAAATCAAAGAGTTCTTTGAAGTGCCCCCCCTCTTTACGGGCTTCCAGCATAGCCTCAATGGGTCCTTCGCCTACGCCTTTGATAGCACCGATACCGTAAACGATTTCGCCTTCATCATTGACATGGAAATGATATAACCCGCTGTTGATGTCAGGAGGCAGAATTTTCAGCCCCATACGCCAACATTCATCAACCAAGCCCACCACTTTATCGGTATTATCCATATCAGCGGTCATGACAGCCGCCATAAATTCAGCCGGAAAATGCGCTTTCAGCCAAAGCGTTTGGTAGGAAACTAAAGCATAAGCTGCAGAGTGAGATTTGTTAAAACCATAACCGGCAAATTTCTCTACTAAGTCAAAGATTTTAATGGCCAGCTCACCGTTCACACCCTGCTCTTTTGCACCATCTTCAAATACAGAGCGCTGTTTAGCCATCTCCGCCGGATTCTTTTTACCCATCGCACGGCGAAGCATATCTGCGCCACCGAGTGAGTAACCAGACAGAACCTGAGCAATCTGCATGACCTGTTCTTGATACAGGATAATGCCGTAGGTCGGTTCAAGCACGGGCTTCAGGGATTCATGCTGCCATTCAATATCCGGATAAGAGATTGCTTCACGGCCATGCTTACGGTCGATAAAGTTATCTACCATCCCCGATTGCAATGGGCCAGGCCGGAACAAGGCCACCAGTGCGATCATGTCTTCGAAGCAGTCAGGTTTCAGCCGCTTAATAAGATCTTTCATGCCTCTGGATTCAAGCTGGAATACGGCTGTCGTTTCTGAACGTTGCAGCATATCGAAGCTTTTTTTATCTTCCAGCGGAATAGAAGCGATATCAATGGGCTCTAATCCCGTTTTGGCGCGCCGAGCATTAATCATCTCTAATGCCCAGTTGATGATAGTGAGTGTTCGCAAACCAAGGAAGTCGAACTTCACCAGCCCAGCGTATTCCACATCATTTTTATCAAACTGGGTAACGGGGTTATTACCTTCAGCATCGCAATAAAGCGGGGCGAAATCGGTAATTTTAGTCGGCGCAATAACTACGCCACCAGCATGTTTACCGGCGTTACGAGTGACCCCTTCCAGCTTACGCGCCATATCAATCAGCGCTCTAACCTCTTCATCTGCCTCATAGATTTCAGGCAGTTGAGGTTCAGCGGCGAAAGCTTTTTCCAGCGTCATACCAGGGTCTGGCGGGACTAATTTGGATATTCGATCGACAAAACCATAGGGATGGCCCAGAACACGGCCCACATCGCGGATAACCGCTTTGGCCGCCATCGTACCAAAGGTAATGATCTGGGAAACCGCATCACGACCATACATGTCCGCAACATGTTCAATCACCAGATCGCGTTTCTCCATGCAGAAGTCAACGTCGAAGTCGGGCATAGAAACACGTTCTGGATTAAGAAAACGTTCGAACAGTAAGTCAAATTCCAGCGGGTCAAGGTCGGTAATTTTTAGCGCATAGGCAACGAGTGAACCCGCACCTGAGCCTCGCCCTGGCCCTACTGGTACGCCATTATCTTTGGACCACTGGATGAACTCCATGACGATCAAGAAGTAGCCGGGAAAACCCATCTGGTTGATAACTTTTAGTTCAATATCCAAACGCTCATCATATTCAGGGCGCTTTTGCGCCCGAACTTCCGGATCGGGAAATAAGAACTCCAACCGTTCTTCTAAACCTTGTTTGGACTTTTCAACCAGAAAATCTTCTGTACTCATCTCACCCGTTGGGAACTGTGGTAAGAAATACTCCCCAAGACGGATGGTCACATTACAACGTTTAGCGATTTCTACACTGTTGATCAGTGCCTCAGGAATATCCACGAACAGCTCACACATCTGCTCTTCGTTGCGCATAAATTGCTGAGGGCTATAATTTTTGGGGCGCTTAGGATCGACCAATGTAAAGCCATCATGAATGGCAACGCGAATCTCATGTGCGTCAAAATCTGATTCATCGATAAAGCGCACATCATTGGTCGCCACGACTGGCAGACCCCGTTCAGTCGCTAATGCGACAGCGGCATGCAGATAGTTTTCTTCATCTGGACGACCGGTGCGAATCAATTCTAGATAATAACTGTCAGGGAAATGTTCTTGATAAAACGCCAAGCATTGATCAACCTGAGCTTGATTTCCACGCAAAATAAACTTGCCAACATCCCCCATCCGGCCACCAGAAAGCAGGATCAATCCGTCTCTGTGCTTGATCAACCAATCACGGTCAATAATAGGACCAGCGGCACCATAACCTCGTTGATAAGCTTCGGAGATCAGCAGAGTCAGGTTTTGATAACCTTCGTTATTACGTGCCAGTACAGTGATATGAGCTAATTCATCCCCCAGCAGATCACTCTGTACGTAAAAATCTGCACCGATAATGGGCTTAATGCCAGCACCATGCGCGCTACCGTAGAATTTCACCAAGCCACAGAGGTTAGTAAAATCAGTGATGGCCAGAGCGGGCATGCCTAATGCTGCAGCTCTTTTCACCAAAGGTCCAATCTTAGCTAATCCATCAATCATGGAATAGTCACTGTGAACACGAAGGTGGATAAAACGAGGCTCGGCCATATCGAGGATACTCAAAATTAGTGGATGGAATCATGCCATCAGCAATTCATTGCTGAGAAATCATATCCAAATGCAATGAATATTAAGTTGCGCTTTACACCAAACCCAGCACACGTTTAACTGGGCCAAAACTACGGCGATGATGTTTTGTCGCACCGAAGGCAGACAATTTTTCCAGATGGACAGCGGTTGGATAACCTTTGTGCTGCGCAAAACCATATTCAGGAAAGACCTGATCTAACTCGGTCATTTCACGATCTCGGGTCACTTTAGCCAGAATCGAAGCTGCGCTAATTTCAGCTACTCGGCTATCACCTTTCACCACAGCTAACGATGGCATAGCCAATTTCGGGCAGCGATTCCCATCAATCAAGACATAATCAGGTGCGATATGCAGCCCCGCAACCGCTCTTTGCATCGCCAGCATCGTAGCATGCAATATATTCAGTTGGTCTATCTCTTCTGGTTCAGCACGACCAAGGCTCCATGATAGGGCCTTTTCGGTAATTTCGTCATACAGTGATAAGCGACGCTTTTCACTCAATTTTTTCGAATCAGCCAGCCCAATGATAGGCCGTTTTGGGTCAAGAATCACAGCAGCCGTGACAACTGCGCCAACAAGGGGGCCACGGCCGACTTCGTCCACACCGGCAATGAGATTTGCCTGCGGGTAGATAAATATTTCCGTCATCGTCCAGCTAACTCCATGACTGCTTGCGCTGCCTGCTCATCGGCACCACAGCGAATACTCTGATGCAAAATCAGAAAACGCGCTTTTAATTCTTCAACCACTTCACCGCCTTGCAACAACGGCAACAATGCATCAGCCAATTCTTGCGGCTGACATTCTTGTTGCAGCAATTCCGTCACCAACTCTTCCCCTGCTAACAAGTTTGGTAATGATACATAGGGGGTTTTGACTAGACGTTCAGCCAACCAGAAAGTGAACGGTTTCATACGATAACCGACGACCATTGGGCATTTTGCCAACATACATTCTAATGCAGCAGTACCGGATGCCAACAGCGTCGCATCGCTGGCTATCATTGCCGCACGAGCATTACCGTCCAGTAAATGTACCGATAGATCAGGAGCAACCTCAGCTTTGATACGTTCAAATTGTTCGCGTCGCTTACTATTGACCAGAGGCACCAAGACTTCCAGTTCAGGCAGTTGCTGCTTCAGGAGGACAGCGGTACGCAGAAAATCACCACTGAGCATTTCAACTTCTGAGTGGCGGCTTCCTGGTAGTAAAGCTAAACAAGGCACGTTTGACGCAATGCCTAATTCAGCTCTTGCTGCTGACTTATCTGGGGTTAATGGCATGGCGTCGGCCATGGTATGACCAATAAAGCGGCAAGGAACATTAAAACGATCGTAAAACGCTTTTTCAAAAGGAAGAAAAGCGAGCACCATATCAGTCGCTTTACCTATTTTGAAAACACGTTTTTGTCGCCAAGCCCATACTGATGGACTGACATAATGAATGGTACGAATACCACGTTGCTTCAAGCGCCCTTCTAGGGTGATATTAAAATCAGGCGCATCAATGCCCACAAAAACATCAGGAGCTAACTCACTAAAACGTTGAGTTAGCTCTTTTCGGATTTTCAGCAACCGTGGCAAGCGTTCTAGTACTTCAACAACGCCCATCACTGCCAATTCTTCCATCTCAAACCAAGCTTCACATCCTTCAGCTTGCATCAGAGGCCCCGCAACGCCAACAAAGCGAGCATTAGGCACCTGAGCTTTCAGCGCACGAATTAATCCGGCACCTAAGATGTCGCCAGATGTTTCTCCAGCGACTAAACCTATCGTTAAAGGACGTTCGCCACTTAATGGACGATCAACAGCTAATGGGCTAATTTGCATAGATCAGCGAATAATGCCGCGAGTCGAACGAGCAAAGAAATCACTAAATGCTTGAACGGCTGGATATTGCTCCGCCAATTCAGCAATTTCAGGTTTCACTTCATCTAACGTTCTACCACTGCGATACAGTAACTTGTATGCATTGCGGATAGCATGAAGCGATTCTTTGTCGAAACCACGACGTTTCAGCCCTTCGATATTGATACCGAACGGTGTCGCGTGGTTACCTTGTGCAATGACAAACGGAGGCACGTCTTGAGCAACGCCAGAACAACCACCCACCATAACATGCGCACCGATCACGCAGAATTGGTGAATGGCAGTCATACCACCGATAATGGCATAATCGTCAATTTCCACATGACCACCCAGCGTTGCATTATTCGCAAGAATGCAACGATTGCCGATAATACAGTCATGGGCAATATGGGCATTGATCATCAGTAAATTATCGCTGCCTACTTTCGTCAATTCCCCACCTTGCACTGTGCCACGATGGATAGAAACGCTTTCACGGATACGGTTACGATCACCGATCTCGACTCGAGTTGGCTCACCTGCATATTTCAGATCCTGATTTGCTTCACCAATAGAAGCAAATTGGTAAATCTGATTATCGCAGCCGATTTTTGTTATTCCATTAACGACGACATGGGATTTCAGTTCCGTGCCAGCGCCGATTTCCACCTGGGATCCGACAAAGCAGAAGGGGCCAATACGAACGCCTGCGCCAATAACAGCGCCTTCTTCGACGATAGAACTTGGATGGATAACGGCCGTTTTGTCAATCACGTATCAGGACTCCTTTGCAACTACAGGTTCTGCTGGCGGTGTCGCGGGTTTGCTACGAGCACACATCATGGTAGCCGTACAAACAATCTCACCATCGACTTTGGCAACACCGGTAAAACGAGTCAAACCACGACGTTCTTTGACAAACTCAACTTCCATGATCATTTGATCACCAGGAACAACCGGACGCTTGAAGCGGGCTTCATCAATACCAGCAAAATAATAAAGCTCGCCAGGTTCAAGCTTACCACGGCTCTTAAACGCCAAAATCCCTGTAGCCTGCGCCATCGCTTCTAAAATCAGCACGCCTGGGAAAATAGGTTTGCCCGGAAAGTGGCCTTGGAAAAATGGCTCGTTGAAAGAGACGTTCTTCACTGCACGCAGAAATTTTCCTTCCTCAAAATCAAGGACACGATCTACCAGCAAGAACGGAAAACGGTGCGGGAGTAGATCCAAAATCTCTTCAATATGCAGAGTATGAGTGTCAGTAGTCAAAATACTCTTCCTGTCTAAAAAACTGATGCTATCAACAACACGGCCTGCACTGCCCCAAAAGGGAGGCATTAGGCAGGCCGCAAATTAGGAACTCTGTATACCCTTCATATTTGAAACTGCTGGAGCTGGCGCTACTTTTATACCCAAGCACTCACTTTAAACATTCACGTGAGAAAGTCTCAGGATTCATTCGCTTACAACCAGCCTGCAATATCCATTTCTGTGGGTATCTACTTTTGGCATCAACTGCCAATAGCTTAATTATTTGCTCAGAGTGTCTGGCTTGAGTGATTATTCTTTATCGATTTTACGTTCAATAGCTTTTAATCGCTTATTAATCCCATCAATATTCATCACTAAAGCAGCTGTCTTGCGCCAAACTTTATTCGGTTGTAGCGGAATACCGGAGGAGTATAACCCAGGTTCAGTGATTGGACGCATCACCATTCCCATTCCAGTCACAGTGACTTTGTCACAAATCTCCATGTGACCATTGATCACACTGGCTCCACCTATCATGCAATAACGGCCAATTTTCAGGCTGCCAGCCATGATAACACCACCCGCAACTGCGGTATTGTCGCCAATCACAACGTTATGTGCAATCTGACATTGGTTATCAATGATGACGCCGTTACCAATTATCGTATTATCTAACGCACCACGGTCAATCGTTGTACAGGCACCAATCTCTACACGGTCACCAATATGCACAGAACCAAGTTGCGGGATTTTTATCCAGTTACCACGATCATTTGCATAGCCAAAACCATCTGCACCAATGACCGTACCGGACTGAATCAGGCAATTTTGCCCAATCACAACTTCATGATAAACGGAAACATTGGCCCACAAACGGCTACCAGCGCCAATGTGAGTATCTTTACCAATAAAGCAGCCAGCACCGATAACAACGTTATCGCCCAGCACAACACCTGATTCTATCACTGCATTTGCGCCGACAGAGACGTTCTCTCCCAGCGTTGCCTGTGAAGAAATCACCGCACTCGGAGCAATATCTTGCGCCGGTTGAGGTGTGGTATCCATTATTTGCGCCATACGTGCATAGGTTAAATAGGGATTCTTAACCACAAGCGCCGCAGATTTACAAAAAGGTAAGTCAGCCTCAGTTAACACCACAGCACCTGCATGACAAGTGGCGAGTTGTTCCTGATAACGGCTATTTGACAAAAACGTGATTTGCTCAGGTTGGGCAGAATGCATAGAAGCGATGCCGGTGATGACGATATCGCCATCACCGTGCACCTGTGCATCCAACTGCTGGGCTAAATCAGCCAGTCGAATTGAAGGCATGTTTTATTTAACCTGTTTCAGCACGTCAGCAGTAATGTCTTTTGAAGGGTCAGCGTATGCAACAGCATTCGCATCAATCACCACATCATAACCGCCTTTGCTAGCAACAGATTTAACAGCATCCTGAATACGGCTCAGAATTTTGTTACGTTCTTCCATCTGACGACGACGATTATCCTGCTCAAAAGCCTGAGCTTTAGTTGAGAAGGTTTCACGTTGTTTCATTACATCGTTTTCCAGCTTAGTACGGTCGCTGGCTTTCATGGTAGAACCATCACGTTGCAGTCTCTGCATTTTAGTCTGCAGATCTTTTTCCATTCCTTGCAATTCGGTTGCACGGCCTTTGAATTCATTCTCCAGCTGCTTAGCTACGGTTTCACGCGCAGGTAATTGTTGGAAGATGCTGGAAACATTAACAATAGCAATCTTGTCAGCGGCTTGAACGCTGGCTGAAGCAGCCAATGCTAAACCAAGACCTGCGGCACACAACCACTTTTTCACTATAAACTCCTTACCATTACCCGTTTGTGTCAGAGACACCTTGAAGTGCACTTAATACTGAATAACACCTAAGATAGCGCCAGCCAGAGCCAACGCCGTCTTAGGTTATTTCAACTACCAGTGCTGTCTTTAAAATTCGGTCCTGCTTTGCCAAACAATTACCAAGTTTTACCGATGTTAAACTGGAATTGCTCTGACTTATCACCTTCGTAATCTTTAACCGGTTTAGCATATGAGAACACTAATGGTCCCAATGGAGACATCCATTGCAATGACACACCGGCAGACACACGAATATTACTCGCTTTACTGTAATCAGGTATGCCAGCAGCGCGTGTTGCTGCCGTATTTTCCCAATTGGTATCCCATACTGTACCGGAATCAATGAAGAATGAAGTCCGTATAGAGTTAGAGTATTTCTCACTGATAAACGGTGTCGGTGTAATCAGTTCTAAACTGGCCACCGCCATCGCGTTACCACCGACTGCATCGGTAGAGTTTCTGACAGTTCCATCAGTATTATAGTACGCCGCTTTTGGACCGATGTTATTTGATCGGAAACCACGTACTGAACTGGAACCACCCGCATAGAAGTTTTCGTAGAATGGCATCTCTTTAGAGCCGATACCGTCGCCATAACCCAAACGACCACGGCCTAACAGCACCCACGAATGATCTTCATCTATCGGCTGATAAGCAGACGTATCAAACGTCACTTTGTAGAACTCGTTATCAGAACCCGGCACAGTCACTTTGGTATTGACTGATGACTTAACACCCTTAGTTGGGAAGAAACCACGGTCAAGGTTGTTATATGTCCACCCCATATTCAGCGTGAAATCGTCTGCGGTGAAGCCTGCACGGTCAACTAGGTTAGGATCTTGACCAACAGAGTCAAGGTATCGCCACATAGCGACTTGCGGTTCCATATCTGACAGGTCGTTATGGACGTAACCTAAGCCAACACGCAAGGAGTTATACTCATTGATTGGGAAGCCTAAAGTACCATCAACACCATAACTACTGTTGGTATAGCCAGACAGGTCTGCATTATCTGCTTTAAAGTCATTATAGAAGATACGCCCACCCAGACTAACACCATCAACAGTGAAGTAAGGGTCAGTCAACGTAAATTCAGCATACGTCTGGTAATCGTTTTTCGTACCGTTAATACCGACAGTATTACCCGTACCTAACCAGTTTTCCTGCTGAACGCCGACTTGGAAGCTCACACCACTTTCAGTACCGTAACCGATACCAAAGTTGAGGCTACCCGTATTTCGTTCTTTAACTTTGTAAGTAATGTCTACCTGATCAGGTGTTCCAGGAACACGTTGAGTTTCAACTTCAACGGTTTCGAAGTAACCAAGGCGGTTCAAACGCTCTTTACCCGCTTCAACTTGATCATTCCCTAGCCAAGCACCTTCCATCTGGCGCATTTCACGGCGCAATACGGAATCTTTACTGGTGTCATTACCTTCGAAGCGAACATTACGGACATAGAAGCGGTTACCCGCATCGACATTGATATGCAGTTTCACTGTTTTATCAGCATCGTTAATTTCAGGCTGCGACACGACACGCGGATAAGCATAGCCATAACGGCCCAACATCTTCTTGATGTCATCTTCCATTCGCGTGACTTTACTGCCGTTAAACAGTTCACCTGGCTCAATCTGTACCAGCTTATCCGCCTCAGACTGGTGCCCCGCAAGATTACCGCTCACAACCACGCTATTAAGCTTGTATTGATTGCCTTCGGTAATGTTGATGGTGATATAGATGCCTTTTTTATCTGGCGTCAAACTGACCTGAGTCGAATCAATGTTGAATCGCGCATAACCGCGATCCAAGTAGAAACTACGCAAGGTTTCAAGGTCACCTGCCAACTTCTGCTTCTGATATTTGCGATCGCCAACCACGTTCCACCACGGCACTTCATCTCGCAACTGGAAGCGAGAGATGAGCTCATCAGTTGTGAAACTGTGATTACCGACGATGTTGATCTGCTGAATTTTTGCAGAAACACCTTCAGTGAAGACTAATTTAAGATCGACACGGTTACGCGGCAACGGTGTAACAACAGCCTTCACAGAAGCGCTGTATTTACCCACGCTGTAGTAGAAATCTTCGAGTCCTTTTTCAATGCTGGATATAGTGGTACGGTCCAGGGCTTCGCCAACCCGGACGCCAGAGGCTTCCAGATTCTGCTTGAGCATGTCATCTTTCACCGCTTTGTTACCGGAGAAAGTGATGCTGGCAATCGTTGGGCGTTCTTTGACTTGAACAATCAGCGTATCACCATCGCGCAGGACGCGAACGTCCTCGAAGTTGCCTGTAGCAAACAACGCACGAATAGTATTACCGATGTCATCATCACTGACGGTATCGCCTACGCGAACCGGCATATTAAGTAACGCCGCACCGACGGCGACCCGTTGCAGGCCTTCGAAATGAATATCTTTCACTACGAACCCGTCTGCACCGTATACGGTGGCGCTGCCAAACAGCAGCGACGCTATGAGCAACTTTTTCATCGCCATCGTTGTTATGCGTTCTTCCTAACCTATCCCCTGCCGTTAAAGACGGGAGAAATCATTGAAAAGTGCAAGCCCCATTAATAACACCAGCAAAATAGAGCCAATGCGATAACTGAAGTCTTGTACTCGCTCAGAAACCGGCCCACCCTTGAGCTTCTCTATCGCCAGGAAGAGCAGATGTCCACCATCTAATACCGGTAACGGGAACAGATTGATAATGCCCAAGTTGACACTGATTAGCGCCAAAAACATCAGGTAATACACCAACCCGTACTCAGCTGATACTCCAGCGCCTTGTGCAATAGATATCGGGCCACTCAAGTTATTCAGTTTAACGTCACCAGTAATCAGTTTACCCAACATGCTTACCGTCAACCGCATCAACTGCCAGGTTTTATCCCCAGCTTGATAGAGTGCGGTGAACGGGCCATATTGGCGAATCGTTCTATACTCATCCGGAAGCGGTATCACTTTCGGCACTACACCCGCAAAACCTTCACTGCGGTTTTCTCCAACCGATTTTGTATCTGGAATCAAAGTTAAAGACAAGGGGGTACTTCCCCTTTCAATCTCTAATACCAGCGGTTTACCGGGATTATCACGAACCTGTAAAACAAAAGTCTGCCACCGATCCAGTGCTTGACCGCCAACTTTAACGATCCTATCCCCTGCTTGTAAACCTGCCTTTTGTGCAGCAGAGCCAGATTGTACTTCAGCCAGAACAGATTCGATCTGTGGGCCGCGGGGAATTATACCCAGTGCAACAACAGGATCTTGCTTATCTGGTTCAAATTGCCACTGCCGTAAATCCAACGTCTTCTGCACGATATTGCTAGTGCCTGATACCTCATGACCAGCCGTGAATGGTGCGACGCCAACTTGCGTTTGCTGATCACCAATTTTACTGATTAGTGCCAAGCGAACAGAATCCCAGTCAGGCGTTTCGATACCATCTACCGACTTAAGTTCCATTCCTGGAGAAATATTGGCTTGCGCAGCAATAGATTGTGGCGAAATATCACCCACAACAGGACGCACACTTGGCACACCAATGATGAACACCAGCCAGTAAGCAATGACAGCAAAAAGGAAGTTAGCAATAGGACCCGCGCTGACGATTGCCGCACGTTGCAAAACAGTTTTATTGTTAAAAGATTGATGGCGAAATTCTGGCGCAACAGCCTCTACGCGTTCATCCAACATTTTAACATAGCCGCCTAGTGGAATCAGGGCGATGACATATTCAGTACCCTGACGATCGGTGCGGCGCCATAAAGATTTGCCAAAACCAATCGAAAAGCGTTCTACGCGGACACCACAACGCCGTGCCACCCAAAAGTGGCCGAATTCATGCACAGTGATTAAGATCCCCAGTGCGATAATAAACGCGGCCAGGCTCCAGAGTATGCTCATCATATTCCCTAAACTCCCCGTCAGTGACGGATTAAAACACTAACAGCATTAAGCAGGCAAATACCGGCACAGCTGCGGTCAGGCTATCGATACGATCCAGTATCCCACCATGACCAGGAATCAAATGACCACTGTCTTTGATTCCCGCTTCACGTTTAAACATACTTTCGGTCAAATCGCCGAGTACCGAGGCCAATGCTGCGACCACGGAACAGATTAACAGTTTTTCTGGGATGATATCCAACGGCGCGTATCGACCAAACAGCCATGATATCAGAGCTGATGTCACTAAACCGCCAATTAATCCTTCCCATGTTTTACCTGGTGAGACTTTAGGCGCTAATTTATGTTTACCGAATAGCTTACCGAACATATAAGCGCCCGAATCTGCCCCCCACACCAATAGCATTACGTATAACAACCACCAAGCTCCAATATTATGATGCTGGTCATAACCGTACTGGCGTAGTGCCACCATCCCCCAGAAAAACGGGACAATGGTCAGAATACCGAAAATGATACGTAAGAGACGCGAATCACGCCAAAATGCAGCGGAACGGGGATAAGTCAGTACCAATAGCAACGCAGCAAGCCACCACCCCATAGAAAGCCAGAGTGGGACACTAACTTGCGGAAGATGAGCTGAATGTTGATAAGCTGGGAGGCTTAGCAGCATCAAGACAAGTAGTAAACCGCAGAGCATAGCTAACCAGATACGCTGAGAACGACTGGCAAATCCAGCTAATTGCCCCCACTCCCAAGCTGCGAGCATACAGACAAAGAGAGTGACAATAGCAAAGCCAACCGGCGGAAGCAGGAACAGTGCACCAATGACAACTGGAATCAAAATCAAAGCAGTTATGAGACGATACTTCAGCAAAAGTTCCCCCTAGGATGCCGTGGCATCGATAGGTGTAGTTCCCCCGAAGCGACGCTCGCGTTGAGCAAATGCATTCAGCGCACCTTCAAAGACATGTTCATCAAAATCAGGCCAGAGTACATCAGTAAAGTAAAGTTCAGCATAGGCAATTTGCCACAACAAGAAATTACTGATGCGATGTTCACCACCGGTTCTGATCACTAAATCCACCTCAGATTGCTCATGTAGGCAGACATGCGAGTTTAGCGATTCTTCATTGATATCTGTGGGTTGCAGCTCCCCTCGCTGTACTTGTTCAGCTATATGGCGCACACCCTGAATAATATCCCAACGCCCACCATAATTGGCAGCAATGTTAAGTTTCAGACCGTCATTATTGACTGTAAGCGCTTCTGAGCGACGGATCCGTTGTTGCAAACGTTCACTAAACCGACTGATATCACCAATAACCGATAAACGAACATTATGTTTATGCAGGCTTTTGACTTCGCTGTCCAGTGCGCGAACAAAAAGCTCCATTAAAGCGGTGACTTCCTGAGCAGGACGATTCCAGTTTTCACTACTGAAAGCATAAAGTGTGAGTGCATCCAAATGATGGGTTGCAGCAAAACTTACCGCACGCCGAACCGATTTCACACCTGCTTTATGACCGAAAACTCTTAATTTTCCGCGATTTTTAGCCCAGCGCCCATTACCATCCATAATGATTGCAACATGGCGCGGCATCAGGGGGGACAAGCTAGCCCTATCTTCATTTACAGACGACATAATGCGGACTCATTTCCTCAAAAATCAATTGTTCGTCCCGAACATTAGGCAGTAAATGCACAAAAAAAGCCGTGTACCAAGTCACGGCTTCTTAAGTGACAGCCAAAATAGACGGCTTAAATACTTATTGGGCCACTAATCAACAGCCTATATCTCTATCGGCGGTGCAGACTATATCATCTCAGCCTTACCCTAACAAATTCCCAAATCAGATAGTAATTCTGAATTATTTAATTTTGCGATAGCTCGGGCCGCCGTTGTACGAGCTTTGCGATCGATCACCAGAACTTCATCCACACTAGCGGGTTCAGGTAACGATAAATGCTCTACTACTGCTCGATTAACAGCTGCGATATCAGTAAAACGAATCTGTGAATCTAAAAATGCCATGACTGACACTTCGTTCGCAGCATTCAATGCTGTCGTTGCGGCCTGTCCCGCATTACATGCATCAATTGCCAGTTTCAGACACGGGTAACGTAAGTAATCCGGTGCAGCAAAAGTCAGTTCGCTTATTTTACAAAAATCCAGCGACGCTACACCTGAATTAACGCGTTTTGGATACGCCATCGCATGCGCAATAGGTGTGCGCATATCAGGTGTGCCCATTTGTGCCAGAACACTACCATCATAATAGCGCACCATAGAATGAATGACGGATTGAGGATGTATAATGACCTCAATTTGTTGTGCACTTGCATTAAATAGCCAACGAGCTTCGATATACTCAAGCCCTTTATTCATCATTGTTGCAGAGTCGACGGAAATTTTACGACCCATAGACCAGTTTGGATGGGCACAAGCTTGATCAGGTGTGACATCTGCAAATTGCGACAATGGAATTTCGCGTAATGGCCCACCAGAACCTGTCAGAATGATACTCGAAACGCCATTATCACTCAGTGAAGAATAGCCCAATTGGTGCTGAACATTTTCAGGTAAACTCTGAAAAATAGCATTATGCTCACTGTCGATTGGCAACAGTTGCGCTTTACTGTTTTTCACCTCATCCATGAACAGTTTGCCACAAGTAATCAGGGATTCTTTGTTGGCCAGTAATACCTGTTTACCCGCACGAATAGCCGCTAGTGTGGAAGATAGCCCAGCCACACCAACAATCGCGGCCATTACCTGGTCAACATCATTTAGCGCAGCCATCTCACAGGCAGCTTTTTCGCCTGAGAGCACCTCGGTTTTTGAGCCGTTCTCAGCTAAAAGCAGGCGCAATGCTTTCGCAGATGTTTCATCACTCATTGCAGCATAACGGGGAGAGAATTCGAGACATTGCCGAGCCATCTGCTCGACATTCCGACCAGCAACCAATGCAGTGACGTTGAATAATTCAGGATTAGCACGCACAACAGCCAATGTGCTGTTGCCGATAGAACCAGTAGAACCAAGAATAGTCAGTTGCTTCATGAGAGTACTCTGAATAACTGTTTTTGTGATAGGCGAGGTATTAACCTTCCTGCAAGACAGGCGGCATACTCATATCCTCAAGCCCAATTTTATGACGCTGTAAATCAAATGACAAATTAACTGACAATATAATTTTCCGATATCATATTGATATGATTAAAATTTTTATCGGTTGAGAATATTAACTCAGCTAAAAACAAAGCGCCCCCTAGGCGGCGCTTTGTTATGGTGAATAAGGATTAAAAATCCATTAACTCAGCTTCTTTGGCCGCTAATGCCGTATCAACTTTTTTGATAAAGGCATCAGTCAGCTTTTGTACGTCGTCCTGAGAGCGGCGATCTTCATCTTCGCTAATCTCTTTATCTTTCAACAACGCTTTTACTTTTTCGTTAGCATCGCGGCGTACGTTACGAATAGAGACACGACCTTGCTCTGCTTCTGCACGCACAACTTTGATGAGGTCTTTACGGCGTTCTTCAGTCAACGCTGGCAATGGAACACGGATTACAGTACCAGCAGAAGAAGGGTTTAGACCCAAATCAGACGTCATAATTGCTTTCTCAACGGCAGCGCTTAGGCTACGGTCAAAAACAGTCAAAGCCAGAGTGCGAGAGTCTTCAACAACGATGTTAGCCAACTGACGTAATGGTGTAGCAGTGCCATAGTATTCAACCTGAATGCCATCAAGAATACTTGGAGAGGCACGACCGGTACGAATCTTGCTGATATGGTTCTGGAAGGCTTCAAAGCATTTTTCCATGCGCACTTCAGCGTCTTTTCTAATTTCGTTAATCACGTTGTTAACCCTTGAAAACTGGTTACTTGGCAGGCCATAGCTTCAGTATAGCCGGTGAATATACAAACCAACAGTTGCTGGCTAAAGAGGCAGCCTTTAAGCGAAACGCCCCTAGGCCATTCGAGCATCTGCTTATTTAGCGATTGATGTCACTTCTTTGGTGATCAACGTCCCTTCATTCTCCCCCATCACCACGCGACGCAGTGCACCAGGCTTATTCATGTTAAAGACGCGGATAGGTAGATTATGGTCACGTGCCAAAGTGAAGGCCGCCAGATCCATAACTTTAAGCTCACGCTCTAAAACATCCTGATAGGTTAACTGTTCGTACAGTGTTGCGTCAGGATTTTTCACCGGATCTGCGGAGTAGACCCCATCAACTTTGGTCGCTTTCAGCACCACATCAGCTTCGATTTCGATACCACGCAAGCATGCAGCTGAATCTGTCGTGAAGAATGGATTACCTGTACCGGCGGCAAAAATGACCACACGGTTATGACGCAGCAAGCTGATAGCTTCAGCCCAACTGTAATTATCACATACGCCATTCAATGGAATAGCTGACATCAAGCGAGCGTTCACATAGGCACGATGCAGTGCATCTCGCATTGCCAGGCCATTCATTACAGTAGCCAGCATTCCCATGTGGTCGCCCACAACGCGGTTCATCCCTGCCTGTGCCAAACCGGCACCGCGGAATAAGTTACCACCGCCAATGACCACACCGACCTGAATGCCCAATTCGACAAGCTCTTTAACTTCTTGAGCCATGCGATCCAAAACGCTTGCGTCGATACCAAAACCTTCTGCACCTTGCAGGGCTTCGCCACTAAGCTTAAGCAGGATACGCTGATATACGGGTTTTGCATTGGTTGCCATGGTGTTCTGTCCTAGCAGCAGTAGTGATATGGGGGAGACTTGTCCGTCAGACATTCAACACAATTCTATGCGTTAAAACTGAACGAAATAAATTCTGTGTGAATAAAATGGAACCGCCTATTGGCGGCCCCATTTTTAGCATTAAGACTGTTTGCTCATCGCTGCAACTTCAGCAGCAAAGTCAGTCTCAGCTTTCTCAATGCCTTCACCTACTTCAAAGCGAACGAAGTTGACAACGTCAGCTTTGTTTTCTTTCAGCAGATCGCCAACAGTTTTGCTTGGGTCCATAACGAAGTTCTGACCAGTCAGAGAAACTTCGCCAGTGAACTTACGCATACGGCCTTCAACCATCTTCTCAGCAATTTCACGTGGTTTGCCGGATTCGATAGCGATGTCCAACTGGATTTGGTGCTCACGAGCAACAACTTCAGCAGGGACATCTTCTGGCTTAACATATTCAGGCTTGCTCGCAGCAATGTGCATAGCAATGTGCTTAACCAGCTCTTCATCAGCGCCAGTTGCCGCAACCATAACGCCGATACGTGCGCCGTGCAGATATGTACCCAGAACATCGCCTTCCAGTGCAGCAATACGGCGAATATTGATATTTTCACCGATTTTAGCAACCAGGTTTGCACGTGTTTCTTCGAACTTAGCTTTCAACACGTCGATATCAGTGATTTTGTCAGCCAGCGCTGCGTTAATCACTTCTTCGCCGAATGCTTTAAAACCAGCATCTTTAGCAACGAAGTCAGTTTCACAGTTCAGTTCTAGAATCACACCGAATTTACCGTCGGCTGAAACTTTAGCCAGAATGATACCTTCAGCAGCGATACGGCCTGCTTTCTTGGCAGCTTTAGCCTGACCAGATTTACGCATATTGTCGATGGCAAGCTCGATGTCGCCGTTAGCTTCAACCAACGCCTTTTTACATTCCATCATGCCTGCGGCAGTACGCTCACGCAGTTCTTTTACCAAAGCAGCGGTAATAGCAACCATTTCAATTTCCTCGGTTCTCTTGTGAAGACAAGATCTCACATTAGATACGCAAAGGGGGCCTATAAAAGGCCCCCCTAACCAACATTTTTCAATACCTGGTTAATAAGGGCTCCTGCGAGCCTGACTTATTATTCAGCTTCTACGAAGCTTTCTTCCGCTTGAACGGCCAGATCTTGAGAACGACCTTCATTGACAGCAGTAGCAACAGAGCTCAGGTACAGTTTAACTGCACGGATTGCATCGTCGTTACCTGGGATGATGAAGTCAACGCCATCTGGATCGGAGTTAGTATCAACGATAGAGAATACCGGGATACCCAGGTTGTTAGCTTCTTTGATAGCGATGTGTTCGTGATCAGCATCAACAACAAACAGAGCATCTGGTAAACCGCCCATGTCCTTGATACCGCCCAAGCTGTTTTCCAACTTGTTCAGTTCACGAGTACGCATCAGCGCTTCTTTTTTAGTCAGCTTGTCAAAAGTGCCGTCTTGAGACTGGATTTCCAGATCTTTCAAACGTTTGATGGACTGACGAACAGTTTTCCAGTTAGTCAGCATCCCGCCCAACCAGCGATGGTTCACGAAGAACTGATCGCAGTTGTTGGCAGCTTCTTTTACCGCTTCGCTTGCTGCGCGTTTAGTACCAACGAACAAGATCTTACCTTTACGGGAAGAAATCTTTTTCAACTCAGCCAGAGCTTCGTTGAACATTGGAACAGTTTTTTCCAGGTTGATGATGTGAACTTTGTTACGTGCGCCGAAGATGAAAGGCTTCATTTTCGGGTTCCAGTAACGGGTCTGGTGACCGAAGTGAACACCGGCCTGGAGCATATCGCGCATGGAAACAGTTGCCATGATTAAAACCTCTATAGTATCAGTTGGGGTTATGCCTCCACGTATCCCATAACGCCGACCCCACAAGTGATTGATAATTATCAAAAACTTTAGGGCACCCCGGCGTATGTGTCGACACGTGTGTGTTATTTACACATATGAGTGCGTTTGGTATTACTCAGCTAAATCACACATTTGTCACTAGCACATGACTAAGAACGCAGTGCGATTCGCCGGCGCGCTTTATACCATAAACTGCCGCAATACACCAACTTTTGTTGCATATAGTGCCGCCACTGCAAACGAAAGTTTGGCAGCAAATTGCAGGGCTGATACCATTAGCGCCAGATTTTTTATGAATCGACATTCATCTGTTTTTTCTACAACTATTGTTTTCTACAACAACTATTGTTTTCTACAACTATGCCCAGATAATTTAGCGTGGCAGGCCGGTAGCGCTCTCCCCCCTGCGATAGCGACAACGATGAAGGGTATAATTAATAACGGCGGCTGATACATACAGCCCTCACGGACACTTGCATGGCAATCTCAATCAAAACACCTGAAGACATTCAAAAAATGCGCGTTGCTGGCCGCTTGGCTGCTGAGGTGCTGGAAATCATTGAACCTCATGTAAAACCAGGGGTCAGCACCGGCGAACTTGATCGTATTTGTCACGACCATATCACCAACCATCAGCAAGCTATTTCTGCCTGCTTGGGGTATCACGGTTACCCAAAATCAGTTTGTATCTCAGTGAATGAAGTCATCTGTCACGGCATCCCAAGTGATGAAAAAATCCTGAAAGATGGCGATATCGTCAATATCGACGTTACCGTGATTAAAGATGGTTTTCATGGCGACACCTCCAAAATGTTCATCGTCGGCAAACCAACTATTTTGGGCGAACGCCTGTGCCGCGTGACACAAGAGAGCCTCTATTTGGCCATCAAGATGGTCAAACCAGGTATCCGCCTGCGCACGCTGGGTAAAGCTATCCAGCAGTTTGTTGAAGCAGAGAACTTCTCTGTGGTGCGTGAGTATTGTGGTCACGGTATTGGCGAAGGCTTCCATGAAGAGCCTCAAGTTCTGCACTACGATGCAGATGACGGTGGCGTGGTCTTGCAAACAGGTATGGCGTTCACGATTGAACCCATGGTGAATGCTGGGGATTACCGAATTCGCACCATGAAAGACGGTTGGACGGTAAAAACTAAAGATCGCAGCTTGTCGGCGCAGTATGAGCATACTATTGTGGTAACGGATAACGGCTGCGAAATAATGACGTTGCGAAAGGATGACACCATTCCCAACATCATAACGCACGAGTAATGATGACAAGCCGGCTTCCGCCGGCTTTTTTATGGGCTGCGTTTCTTATCAGGTATACATTCATCTCAGGTTTACATTCATCGGGAAAGCATATGTCTGAAAATCATACCGGGCACGCTGTAGCACTGGCGCTCACCATTCCTGAGCAGCCCGCTTCACCCAGTACCTATCTTGATGGTGAGCTTAATTGCGCGAGCCTCAAGCAACGGCTTGAAGCATTTCAATCCTGGTTAGCTGAAGCATTCAATGGCGGAATCAGCGCTGAGGCTTTAATTGCAGCACGCAGTCATTACATCGACCAATTGTTGCAGCGTTTGTGGGCATATTACGGCTTTGATGACGTTCCCGAAACTGCGTTAGTCGCCGTCGGGGGTTATGGGCGTGGTGAACTGCACCCCCTATCAGACATTGATGTATTAGTCCTAAGCAAACAGCGCTTGAATGATGAGCAAGCTCAGCGAATCGGCCAGTTGATCACACTACTCTGGGATCTGAAGCTAGAAGTGGGCCATAGCGTGCGTACTTTGGAGGAGTGTTTATTGGAAGGATTGGCCGATCTCACCGTCGCCACCAACATGATTGAATCTCGTCTAATTTGTGGTGACGTGGCTCTGTTCTTACAGATGCAAAAGCACATTTTTAGCGATGGTTTCTGGCCTTCGCCTCAATTTTTCCATGCCAAAATTGCCGAGCAGCATGAGCGGCATAAGCGCTATCACGGCACTAGCTATAATCTGGAACCGGATATTAAAAGCAGTCCCGGCGGGTTAAGGGATATTCATACTCTATTGTGGGTCGCGCGCCGCCATTTTGGTGCCACGTCCTTAAGTGAGATGGTAGATTTCGGCTTTCTAACCAAAGCTGAGCGCAATGAGCTCATTGAAAGTTTGAGTTTTTTATGGCGTATTCGTTTTGCCTTACATCTGGTTTTGACTCGCTACGATAACCGATTGTTGTTTGATCGCCAGTTGAGTGTTGCCCAACTCCTGCAATATCAAGGCGAAGGTAATGAGCCGGTCGAGCATATGATGAAAGATTTTTATCGCATGACGCGCCGAGTCAGTGAACTCAACAACATGCTGTTGCAGCTGTTTGATGAAGCCATACTGGCACTGGATACCAATGAAAAACCACGCCCACTCGATGATGAGTTTCAGTTACGTGGTGACCTAATTGATCTGCGCGATGAAAATCTCTTTGTTCAGCAACCTGAAGCCATTATGCGCATGTTCTATCTGATGGTGCGCAATCAAGAAATCAAAGGGATTTACTCCACTACAGTACGCCGTTTACGCCATGCTCGTCGGCATCTAAAACAACCTCTATGCCAGATTCCTGAAGCTCGTAAGCTGTTTATGGCTATTTTGCGCCATCCAGGTGCGGTTTCTCGCGCATTACTGCCCATGCATCGCCATAGCGTGCTGTGGGCCTATATGCCGCAATGGGGCAGTATTGTCGGCCAAATGCAGTTTGACCTTTTCCATGCTTATACCGTTGATGAACACACGATTCGGGTACTGCTTAAACTCGAAAGCTTCGCGGATGAGAAGACTCGCCCGCAGCATCCCCTGTGTGTCGAGCTTTATCCGCGCCTGCCGCAGCCTGAATTACTACTACTCGCGGCGCTATTTCACGATATAGCCAAAGGACGTGGCGGTGACCATTCAATCCTGGGTGCTCACGATGTATTGGAATTTGCTGAGCAGCACGGACTTAACTCGCGCGAAGCGCAGCTCGTTGCTTGGCTTGTGCGCTGCCATTTGTTGATGTCAGTCACTGCCCAGCGCCGTGACATTCAAGACCCCGATGTTATCCAGCAATTTTCCGCTGAGGTGCAGAGTGAAACTCGCTTGCGTTATTTAGTCAGCCTGACCGTCGCTGACATCTGCGCCACCAATGAAACCTTATGGAATAGCTGGAAGCAGAGCCTATTACGCGAACTTTATTTTGCGACAGAAAAACAGCTTCGACGTGGGATGCAAAATAGCCCTGACTTGCGTGAGCGTGTTCGCCATCATCGACTACAAGCCTTGGCATTGCTACGGATGGATAATATCGATGAAGAAGCATTGCATCGTATCTGGAGCCGCTGTCGAGCCGATTATTTCCTGCGTCATTCGCCTAATCAATTGGCATGGCATGCCCGTCACTTGTTGGCTCATGACTCGACCAAACCACTGGTGTTGGTCAGCCGCCAAGCCACCCGAGGTGGAACCGAAATATTCATCTGGAGCCCTGACCGTCCATCATTATTTGCCGCTGTTGTCGGTGAATTGGATCGTCGTAATCTGAGCGTCCACGACGCGCAAATCTTCACTAACCGTGATGGTATGGCGATGGACACCTTTGTCGTGTTAGAACCGGATGGCAGCCCACTGGCGCAAGATCGGCATCCCGTCATTAGTCATGCCTTGGAACAAGCCATGACGCAACCAAACTATCAACATCCGCGTGTGAGAAGGTTGTCACCGAAACTGCGGCATTTCAGTGTGCCGACTGAAACTAATTTCTTGCCGACTCATAACGAGCGTCGGACTTATCTGGAGTTAATTGCGCTGGATCAGCCGGGCTTGTTGGCCCGCGTGGGTGAGGTCTTTGCTGACTTAGGATTATCGTTACATAGCGCACGGATCACGACGATAGGCGAGCGGGTGGAGGATTTATTTGTGTTAGCCGATAAAGATCGCCGCGCATTAAGCCCCGACACGCGCCGCGAATTGGCACAACGGTTGACAGATACCCTCAATCCAAACGATAAACTGTGATACAAATAACTTTTTAGCCATTAATTTACTTACAACCACGACCCTAAATCATTGGCGTTGTAGCAAGCACATAAATCCAGATGAGCTTTCATCGATGAGCACTTTGGGTGAATTAGAGCAGCTAACACAGTAACAGCGTCAAGTTAGCAGGGTATAAATGTTAGAAAGGGAAGAGAACAGAATGCAACAACTACAAAACGTGATTGAAACTGCCTTCGAGCGCCGCGCAGACATTACTCCGGCTAACGTAGATACCGTTACGCGCGAAGCGATTAACCATGTCATTGACCTGCTCGATACTGGTGCACTGCGTGTCGCAGAAAAATTGAAGGTCAGTGGGTGACTCACCAATGGCTGAAGAAAGCTGTACTGCTCTCTTTCCGCATCAATGACAACCAAGTCATGGAAGGCGCTGAAACTCGTTATTACGATAAAGTCCCGATGAAATTCGCCGGTTATGATGAAGCGCGTTTCCAGCGTGAAGGCTTCCGTGTTGTGCCTCCAGCAACCGTGCGTAAAGGGGCATTTATTGCTCGTAATACGGTACTGATGCCCTCTTATGTCAATATTGGCGCTTTCGTTGATGAAGGCACGATGGTTGATACTTGGGCGACGGTCGGATCTTGCGCACAAATTGGCAAGAACGTTCACCTATCTGGCGGTGTAGGCATCGGTGGCGTATTGGAGCCTTTACAAGCCAACCCAACGATTATCGAAGATAACTGCTTTGTTGGCGCACGTTCCGAAGTGGTTGAAGGGGTTATCGTCGAGGAAGGGTCTGTTATCTCAATGGGCGTGTTTATCGGTCAAAGCACCCGTATTTATGACCGTGAAACCGGTGAAGTCCACTATGGTCGAGTGCCCGCAGGATCTGTGGTGGTTTCAGGTAGTTTGCCATCAAAAGACGGCAGCTACAGCCTATACTGCGCGGTTATCGTGAAAAAGGTTGATGCAAAAACGCGCGGTAAAGTCGGTATCAATGAGTTATTACGCACCATCGACTAAGATTGAAGATAGCGGGAAAATCTCCCGCTATTTTTTTGCCTTGTGAGTTAATCACATATTTTGGCGAGATTTACCGTCATAATCATAAACTGTGGAATATACCCTTCAAAGAATTTGAATTGCACATCAGCAGCAAATTTGATGAGGGATAAAACTAAAAGGTGGCGCTATGTATGACAATCTGAAAAGCTTAGGAATCACACAACCAGAAGATGTCGATCGCTATAGCCTGCGTCAGGAGGCCAATAACGACATTCTGAAGATTTACTTCCGCAAAGATAAAGGCGAGTTTTTTGCTAAAAGTGTGAAATTCAAATATCCACGCCAACGCAAAACGGTAGTGGCTGATAATGCAGGTCATGGTTACAAAGAAATCAATGAAATCAATCCTAACCTACGTTATGTCATTGATGAATTGGACCAACTGTGCAAACGCGACCAGATTGAAGTTGATTTAAAACGTAAGATCCTTGATGACTTGCGTCATTTAGAAAGCGTTGTCGCCAATAAGATTTCCGAGATTGAATCTGATCTGGAAAAATTAACTAACGGCCGTTAATCCGATCGCTGAAAATTAAGTCTGCCCGTATTGTGTTGTAATGTTATGCCACAATACGGGCTTATTTACGCCATACTCAACGATATTAATTCTGATGTGTTATTTAGCGATAAGCCGAAACTTTAGACGAGAGTGAATTCATCGCCTGTACAGCATCAATCTTATTAGGTATGCCCATGGGAATACCGTAATCTATAGTATAACGATCAGGTGTAGAATAATAAGGGATCGCATTACCTGCCATAATCGTTGATAGCAACCCGTACCCTTGAGAATAGGATTCACTCTCGCCACCATGCGATAGACCCATATTATGGCCCAGTTCATGGCGCATGACAGTCGTTCCACAATTTATTGAACCGGTTGCTACCATATTACGGTCCCTTCCCCATGAGCCTAACCATGCCAATCCACAGCCATCTTCAGTGCCTTCATAATAAATACCATCGGCTTTTAAAATATTCCGCCAGCCCTGCACTGTTGCATCTTCTCGTAACTCCTCAAGAGGATTACTCAGCGAGTTCCAGTGAACTTTTGCCTCCACCTGCCGTAAGCCAACAATACGATAGCGGAAATTAGCACCCGAATTTTCCAACGCTTCATTCGTCAGAATAAAGCCTTCAATTAAGCGTTTACGCATTGCGTCTTCGCCTAAACGATCTGCGGCTTTATCGCTGTAAAGTAATAACAGATCAATAGTGACGGTTTCACGATTCCAATTTCCTTGCTCATCCACCTTGAATGCGACTGTCTCCCCATTAGAGATTTTATAGTTTGAATTATCTGCCAAAACGGATATCTCTAATTCAGCTTCACTGTTAATAACAACCCGACTACCTGGTTCCTGTGCGGCAGGTAAGTATAAATTAGGCTGATAATTACCATTGGCAGTGTTAATAACAGTCCGTGGTGTCTGTAGTTCAGGAATCTTGCCATCGATAATATCTTGCGCTTCATAAAAAGTATCCGGTGAGTCTATTAACTGCCATTTTCCTTTTTCACCAATATAAAAGAAATCATATTGTTGGCCATTGCTAAGACTCATAGACCCCGAGTTACTAATATTGGCTGTATCAATAAGCGTTACAGCATCAGTTAGTGATTTTAACGTCATTTTATCACGATCAGCGGATTTAGCTGGTAGCTTCACTTTCTCTCGCCAATGGCTATCCGTCAGCGTGACCACTGTAGTTTGAGCTGTTGGTGTAGGGAGTTCACTAGAACTAATGTCCACCTCAACGTTTCTTATTGGCGAAGAATTCAATGCCCAGCGATTAAATCCTTTTAGATATTTGAATACATATTGATCGCCTGATTTTATCGTCGTGGTACTGGCATATAATAAATTATCCGCAGAGACCTTTGAATCGTTGGATGCGGTGGAGCGAATAATAATAATCGAATCATCCTTGGCAGTTGATGGGAGAGTAATTTCAGGTACCCAATCATTATTTTCCATCTTATAATAAACGATACCTTGAAGATTATCAGAAATAAGACTGCCGTCACTATTTGGTGTTAGATGAATAACCCCTTGCCCTTGAATATCCCATTGTTGTATATCTTCGTGATATTCAAGAGTGTATTCACTACCTGATGTAATCTTTAATTGCGTGAATGGAAGATGCAAATCAGCATCATAGGTTGCCGTTGATTTAATCACCACACGTGTTCCATCTACTGGCTGTAGCGGCAATATAACGTCTTTGGTCCAATTACCGTCATACAGTTCGAATACAATATCATCGTAGCCTGATGGTAATACTCCGCTACCAAGTTGATCTGGTGTGGTCGACAATTTATTAGAGATAGAACGTTTTTTTCTCTCTTTAACCTTCTCAAGAATAGTGTCACCAATTTCATTTTCATCAAAAATACGAGTATTCTTGATTGAATTAGATATCTCACCATTAATATCGGATAAACTTCCCTCGATGGTATGTTTAGGTATTTTATTACCATCAATACTGTTACTTTCAATTAGATTAGGGATTACATGACTAGTATCATCGAAGGGTTCGAGATTAACTGAATCGCGAATCCAACCACTCAGATTACAAGATGACTGATACTTAAAAACATACTGCTCACCATGCTCAATTACTGTCTCACCACTATATAATATATTGTCAGCAGAAACTTTTGATTTCTTACAAGCGATGGAGCGAATAAGAATAGTATCGCCATCTTTTGCTATGGCTGGCAACGTAACCTCTGTGGCATAATTGCAATTATTCATCGAGTAATAGGTCATGTTTTGTGGGTTATCTGGAATAACGTGACCGACACTGTTCGGTGATAAATATTGAATACCTGAAACCTTGATATTCCATTGTTGAATATCTGCATCGTACTCAAGCGTGTATTGACTTCCAGCCTTAATTTCTACGGGGCCGACTAATGGGAGTTGTAGCACCGCATTCCAAGTGGCTGAAGTACGAATCACAACACTGCATTTATCCTCAGGGTATTCAGGTAATACAATATTGTTAATCCAGTTGCCATCTGAAAGTTCAAATATAACTTCATCATATCCTGAAGGGAGTACGTTTCTGCCTAATTCATTGGGCGAGGTAAATAAAGTGTAGCCTTTCATCGTGTTGCGTCTCTTAAGTGAATAGATTGAGTCACTGCATTTGCAGCGGCAGCAACTTTACACAGAGACGATTCACACACTACTCATAAACGAACTAATGATGAGAAGAGGAGATGTTTTGAAAGTTTTAAAGAAGTAGCCTCAGTTTTATTACTGATATTCACTATTAAACATGAGGCCTAATATGTACGTTGACTACTGAATTAAGCGCCCCCACTGTTCAACCCATGGTGCTGAAACAGTTTCTGGCTCCGAGTGCTCAATGGCATCAATTTCTAATCTTTCGCCGATTCGTGTCGCACCTTGTTCCTGTAGTAGCTCATCGAATGCACGACCTGCACCGCAGAAATTGTCATAACTACTGTCGCCCAACGCAATGAGGCCATAACGCAGCTCTGGTTGGAAGCCCACATGATCACGTACAGCAGTGAAAAGCGGCGCAATACTGTCAGGAAAATCGCCCTGCCCAGTCGTTGACGTCACCACTAACACATAATGTTGACGATAATATTGCCAGGCTTCTAACGTTCCCTCATCGAACACTTTTACTTCGTGGCCTTGCTCTTTCAATATGTTCTCGGCCTCTTCTGCCACTAACAATGCGTTACCGTAGACAGTGCCGACAAAAACCCCAATCTGGGCCATAAGATAGATACCTTTCTAACGAGAAAATTATTCACTATCCTGACCGGCGGTGGCAGAAAACTCAACCCTTTCAAGATGAGGGACAATGCCAGACCAGCCAAAATGTGACATCAACTCTTGCCAGGACTCATCCCAACGAGCAGTGAGCGACAGTGGTTCACCCGTCACCGGATGATTGAGCGATAAGTGGCTAGCATGCAGCATAAGTCTAGAACAATCAAAATGTTGTGCAATACCACGATTCTGCCGCAAATCTCCATGGGTACTATCACCAATGATCGGATGGCGGATGTGCGCCATATGCCTCCGCAACTGATGTTTACGCCCAGTTTCTGGTTTCAGTTCCATTAAACTGAAGCGTGCTGTGTCATAACGGCCAATAGCAACAGGCACTTCTACTTGCGCTAAAGGCTGATAGTGAGTGATTGAAGGTTGCGGCGCTTTCTCTGCGCGAGAAAACTTATCGGCGATCTTATCCAGTTCCTCAGTCATTTCGTAATCAATCGTTCCTTCCTCCAGCACATAGCCACGAACCACCGCATGGTATGTTTTCTGGATTTGGTGCTGCTCAAACTGCAAAGAAAGCGCGCGAGCAATATCACTGGAAAGTGCCATTAACAGCACTCCCGATGTCGGGCGATCCAATCGGTGTATGGTGTAAACATGCTGACCAATCTGGTCTCGCACTGTTTGCATCACAAATACCGTTTCATGACTGTCTAACCAGCTCCGATGAACCAACCAACCCGCAGGCTTATTCACCGCAACTATATGTTCGTCTTGATAAATTATTTCTAGCATTAGTGACTTTCTTTATTCAGTAGATCATCAAGACGCTGTAAGTGAACCAGCAGTGACGTGCAGTCAGGCCGATCATGGACACTCAGTGCCTCTTCAAAATAGGGGGTGATGGCGAAACGGTTAGGAAGTGGGCCATTCGATTCCAGCAATGCATACATGCGAGGAATCAATACCCACTGTAACCACTGCTCAGCATCCATGGTATCGATGCTAAAGGGTTCGTTGCTTTCGAAGGCTTCTGCTTGTGGAGGCACTGCTTGCCAGAGATCAACCGCTCGCATAGCAAGCTCAATATTCTGAAGACTTTGAAGGACTTGATTTTTTGTATTCATGATTATGCTCTCAACCAAAAAACAGCCATTTACCAGGTCGGTTCAACGGCGGCAAAGCATACCACTGAAGCAAGCGATGCCCAAATTCACACCATAGACAACAGTTGCAGGTTAAGCAAAATGTGGATAAAAAAAGGGGTACTGTTTTACCAGTACCCCTAGATTCGTTTTATAGCTATCCAGCTAAAAATGATGCTCCCTGCTCATTCCTTGAAAACTTTTCCGTTTGGTTATCCTAACCAGCAATCCTTAGCGAAATCCTACACCATCCCGGTGTTAATCCTGAAGCTATCCTAGCCCACCATCCATCCTGAACCGGCTCTCAATCTCCATCCTGGAGGTGTCCTTTGTTTCATCCTGAAACATCCCTTCACTCATCCTAAGCAGTCCCTGTTTTCTTCATCCTGAAGCGGTAACATCCAATACCGTCCTTCTCCGCCAGATCCTATCCGGCGAGTAGAAGGATCGCTTAATCGACAAAGGGTGACAAGGTACTGTAAGGATAATGATGCAGACACTTTTCATATAAAAAAATGAACGTTTATAACGAAATGATTTTATTGAAATTAAATTTAAAGTCAGAATTTCACATTTGAATAATAGAAGTGATGTCTCACAGGCCATGTGCGAGATCTCTTACACACATTTGCATTGAAATACACGATAACCACTTATTTATTCTGGTAATACGGGGCGTAATGCATCCAGAAAATGCGTAAGATTCGATGCCAATAGCGTGCGTTTACTACGGCCAAATTCCTCGAGCACGACGTTACCACTGACATTACAAAATGAAGCCATAGTCATTTCTGACTCAGTCGTTGCCAAAAATAGCGTTGGCGAGAGCTTCAGCCTTTTTTGCGTAACCAAATGCCCAATCAAGTTCTCCTGCAAGCGGATAAAATCGTCTTCGCTCCACACTTGCAGCAAGTTGAAACGATGATCACCAAGGTCAGCCATCATGTCGCCCGCATATTGGCAAGTGTAAAATTCATGAATATCTGGGTGAAGCTGAATCTCCAATGCACGCTCAATATTGTTCAAATTGGCATCAGCAACAAAAGGTTGAGGCAACCAAATCACCTCATTGTCTTGCGTCTCTACAATGCAAGGTGAGGGTACACCGTAGAGTTCTTTACTGGCTGGGGGATGCCCAGTGTTTTGCTGCCATAAATCGATATACCGTTGAGTAAAACTGTTCAGTGCCGTTGAAATGTTCTGGTCCATACTTAATTCTCAGTATCGCGGCAGCTTGTACTACAGCAAAGGGGACAGGTTCCCCCCAGAAATGCAGTTAAGCGCGGCATAAATTGGTAAACTATCACCAAAGAACTTGACGTTGTTGGTAGACCAGTAACATCAAGTAAGAAGGGTATAATGCTATTGTACCGATCTCTCACCATGGAAACAGTATGTCTTCATATCAAGACCACAAAGCACTCGCTGAGCTGACGCTGGGTAAACCAACCGCTTACCACGATCACTATGACGTGACCTTATTACAGGCCGTCCCACGCAGTATGAACCGCGAACCTCTCGGCCTATATCCAGATAACCTGCCCTTTCATGGCGCGGATATCTGGACACTTTACGAACTTTCTTGGCTAAACAGTAATGGGCTACCACAAGTCGCTGTGGGTCAAATAAGTTTGAATGCGGATAGCGTCAATTTAATTGAATCGAAAAGCTTTAAGCTCTACCTAAATAGTTTTAACCAAACTATTTTTGCTGACTGGGAAAGCGTCCGAACGACTTTGCAGCGTGACTTAGCCACCTGTGCAGTGGGGGATGTCAGTGTCACGCTATACCAGCTTGACGAAATAACCGATCAGCCCATTGCTAACTTTTCTGGTGAATGCCTAGATCAGCAAGATATTCGTATCGATAGCTACGAATTCAGTACAGATTATCTGCAAGGTGCCATTGGCGCTAATCACGTACAGGAAAGCCTTGTTAGCCATCTGCTGAAATCTAATTGCCTGATAACTCACCAACCCGATTGGGGCTCGGTACAAATCAGCTATAGCGGCCCGCAGATAAACCGTGAAGCCTTGTTGCGCTACCTCGTCTCTTTCCGGCATCACAATGAATTTCACGAGCAGTGTGTAGAACGTATTTTCAATGACATTATGCGTTTTTGTCAGCCCGATACCTTGTCAGTCTATGCACGCTATACCCGACGAGGAGGCTTGGATATCAATCCTTGGCGTTCCAACACTCACTTTGTACCCTCGACAGGCCGTCTGGCACGGCAATAAATGCGCGCATGTGCGCAACATTTTAGTGTTGTGCACGTTAATGTTGGCAATCTGTGAGGGACAACGTTAAGGTTAATTACAGTATCTTCAGACTATCTTTAGCCAAAAAATACAGACTTAATGCCTGAAGAACTTCCTGATATTCATAAACAAATAGAAAGTCGCATTTTGATTCACGGGCACTACCCCCTAAAGGTATAAAGGAGTAACTTTGATTACACATATCAGCCCACTCGGCTCAATGGATCTGTTATCACAGCTAGAAGTGGATATGCTTAAGCGCACAGCTAGCAGTGATCTGTACCGCTTATTCCGTAATTGCTCGTTGGCCGTTCTCAACTCAGGCAGCCTGACTGATAACAGTAAAGAGCTTTTATCGCGCTATGAAACCTTTGATATCAATGTATTACGCCGTGAGCGTGGTGTTAAACTTGAGTTAGTTAATCCCCCCGAACATGCCTTTGTTGATGGTAAAATCATTCGCTCATTGCAAGCAAACCTCTTTGCCGTGCTACGCGACATCTTATTCGTGAATGGCCAAATAGTTAGTGCAGAGCAAGATCAACATCTCAATACAGAAGACTCTAGCCATTTAACCAACTTGGTTTTCTCCATTTTACGTAATGCTCGTGCCCTGCATATTGATGAAGAACCGAATATGGTGGTTTGTTGGGGAGGGCATTCAATCAATGAAAATGAATATTTGTACGGCCGAAAAGTTGGTAATCAGCTTGGTTTACGTGAGTTGAATATTTGTACTGGCTGTGGCCCTGGCGCGATGGAAGCACCGATGAAAGGTGCGGCTGTCGGTCATGCACAGCAACGTTACAAAAATAGTCGTTTTATCGGTATGACTGAACCTTCAATTATTGCAGCAGAGCCACCCAACCCGCTGGTTAACGAGCTGGTTATCATGCCAGACATTGAAAAACGGTTGGAAGCCTTTGTCCGTATTGCACACGGGATCATTATCTTCCCTGGCGGTGTAGGGACTGCGGAAGAGCTACTCTATCTATTAGGTATTCTGATGAATCCCGAAAACAGTGAGCAAGTGCTGCCACTGATTTTGACGGGGCCAAAAGAGAGTGCTGATTACTTCCGCGTTGTCGATGAGTTCATCATGAATACGCTGGGTGATGGTGCACGCAAATACTACCAAATCATTATTGATGATCCAGATGAAGTGGCCCGCCAGATGAAAAAAGCGATGCCATTAGTCAAAGAGAATCGCCGTAACACGGGTGATGCTTATAGCTTTAACTGGTCGATGCGTATTGAACCTGATTTACAACACCCATTTGAGCCGACCCATGAAAATATGGCGAATCTGAACTTGTCCCATAACCAACCACCAGAAAAGTTAGCGGCTGCGCTGCGTCGGGCTTTCTCTGGAATTGTGGCGGGTAACGTTAAAGAAGCGGGGATTCAGGCGATTGAAACTTACGGGCCATTCAAATTACACGGTGACCCGCAATTGATGAAGCAAATGGATAGCCTATTACAAGGCTTTATCGCTCAATATCGAATGAAATTACCGGGCAGCGATTACACCCCTTGCTACGAAATCTGTAGCTAATAAAGAGCGCAATCAACGGGCAGTGCTGAACTCTAGTTCTGCCCGACTTCACGCTGACATACGCCCCTATATAAGACAGGCCATGCAAATCCACCTTCTTATCATTGATGCTCTCAATTTGATTCGCCGCATTCATGCGGTTCAAGGTTCGCCATGCATCAAGGCTTGCCAACATGCATTACAACAACTCATTCAGCACAGTCATCCCACACATGTCGTCGCTGTGTTTGATGAAGATGATCGTTCTGACAGTTGGCGTCATCAATGCCTGCCAGATTACAAAGCGGGCCGCTCCCCAATGCCAGATAACCTGCAACAGGAAATGCCCCTTATTCGCGAGGCTTTTAATTCATTGGGTGTTGCTTGTTGGCACTCGCCGGGTAATGAGGCTGATGATCTAGCCGCTACGTTAGCGACTAAAATTAGCGGCGCAGGGCATCAAGTCACGATCGTGTCGACTGATAAAGGCTATTGCCAGCTATTAGCACCGAATGTGCAGATTCGTGATTATTTCCAAAAACGTTGGCTGGATATGCCTTTCGTGAAACAAGAGTTCGGAGTGTTACCAAATCAATTGCCCGATTACTGGGGGCTTGCGGGGATTAGTAGCAGTAAGATCCCTGGTGTTGCGGGGATTGGGGCAAAAACGGCCACATTGCTATTACAACAAGCCAGCACGCTTGAGGCGCTCTATCAGGGGCTAGACTCAGTGCCGGAGAAATGGCGTAAGAAATTACAACAGCACCAAGAGATGGCATTCATTTGCAAACAGATCGCCACCTTGAAAACGGATTTACCCTTAGATGGCAACTTGCAGCAACTGCGTTTGCAAAAAGAGTAAGGGGCCAAAGGACACCAAGGTTAGTGACAAAGTGCCCATTGCGGAGAGGACAGGCAGATCGTAAAGACGCCGTGAAATCATCCCTGATGGCTCGAGCCGCGCCATCCTTGGCGCGGACGCTTTACTCTTCTGCCTGTTATCACCGTTACAGATCGAGTTATCGGGGCTTGCCAGCAACCTATAAGGCAAAAAGCCCTTAACCTATATTAACGTTCGTCGCGACGCCCCGGCACACCAGACCAGATACGGCGCACATGGACCGTGACTTCTTCACGGTCATGGTAAAGCTGCTTGGCCTGAATATGGGCATTAATACCATTTTCTTTAAGTTGCTCATCCATCATTGCCAAGTTTTCTGAAACAACTTCAAACCGTTTTTTCATCGGCAATTTAAGGTTGAAAATCGCCTCTCGACACCATCCATTCACCAGCCATTTGATGATTAACTCGGTGACTTTAGCCGGTTTCTCCACCATGTCGCATACTAGCCAGTAAATATTGCTTCGCGTTGGTTCATATTTAAAACCATCAACACGATGATGCGTTACCTGCCCCGTATCCATCAGGCTTTGTGCCATAGAACCATTATCAATGGCCTGAACCATCATGCTGCGTTGTACCAACTGATAAGTCCAACCACCCGGGCAAGCACCTAAATCAACAGCATGCATACCACTGGCCAAACGCTCTTCCCATTCATCGGCTGGGATGAACATATGGAAAGCTTCTTCCAGTTTTAACGTTGAACGGCTAGGTGCATCGGATGGGAATTTAAGACGCGGGATACCCATATAGAATGGCGAGTTATTATTGCTATAGGAATAACCGACATAACAGCAACCTGACGCAATAAAGAACACATGCACCACTGGACGATGAGGATTTTCACGTACAGAAAGAATTTTTTGCTCACGCATAGCGCTGCGTAGCGGCACCGTGAGCTTACGACAAAATTTAAGTAGCTCTTTGCTTTCGTTAGTATCAGGGACTTCTACCCGCAGTTCACCGGCTTTTTCAATAACGCCGACCAACATCCCCACGATAGGTGACACGCGATCTTCCGGTGGTAAGTCTTTCAACAATTCGCCCACCACCATCATTTGGCGGGCAAAAATTAACTCACGGAATGGCACTTCGCGAATCAAGCGATCGGCATCGTCCAACTGATAGCATTCAAACAGGACATAACCGCTGTTCTCTTTAACACGGGCGAAACCAAAAATTTCGAGCTGTGCGGCTTTGGCGGTAATTTCTGCCGCACACTCTTTCTCAAAACCTGAGCGGCAATATAAAGCAATTTTATTATTCATGGCGTTCTGCCCTTTTTCTTAGACGCAGCGCGCCAATCAACATCAAAACCCATCCTGCCAAGAAACATACTCCGCCGATTGGCGTGATATAAACCCACAGTTTCAGGTGTGATAAAGCCAGGCAGTATAAACTGCCGCTAAAGAGTAGGGTTCCAAGCGCTAACAACGCCCCACTCCAATAAAACCAAATACTGATCTGCCGTTGCATCGCAACAGCCAGTGCCAAGATAGCCAACGTATGGAAGCCTTGATAATCCAGCCCCGTATGGATCCAAGCCATTTCATTCGGCCCCAATGTGGTACTCAAAACATGGGCACCAAAGGCCCCTAAAGCCACATAGACAAAACCGCTCAGTGCGGCAAATATCAGCATTAAACGACCGTTCATCGTCATTAACCTTGAATTAGATTGAGTGAGATTCAGGATACTTGGCGCTGCAAACGCACTAATTGCAACACCACGATTGATCATTTGTCGTAGCGAAAACGCAACTTGTCCTGTTCACTGGCAGCTCTTGCCAGTATCCACTGACGAAAGGCGGCTATTTTACCCAGTTCTGCCTGACTGTCATGACAAACCAGATAAAAAGCATTTTTACTCACCAAAACATCATTAAACGGGCAGACCAAACGCCCAGCTTCTATCTCTGACTGAGCCATCACGTTATTCACTAAAGCAATCCCCTGCCCGTGGACAGCAGCTTGAACCACCATGGCGCTATGACTGAAAATAGGTCCTTGTTGCACATTAATCTGCGGTACACCCAATTGACGGGTATACGCCATCCAGTCTCGGCGGGAAGTATCATGCAACAACGTGTGATTAGCCAGATCTGCCGGCACTTTTAATCCATGCTCACCCATTAATAAGCTGGGCGCGCATACAGGCAACAAATATTCAGCGTATAAACGTTCAGTACGTAACCCCGTCCAATTGCCCCGCCCATAAAATATCGCGACATCGACGTCATCAGCGAGTTTGTCCTCTTCTCGATCCACCGCTTGAATCCGGACATCAATACCCGGATAAGCGGCATTAAATCCAGACAGACGCGGGACTAACCATTGGATAGCAAAACTAGGCGGCAAGCTAACCGTCAGAGCACCTTTCGCACTACGGGCCTGTAACTTACGGGTCGCTTCATTGATAGAGGTGAAAATTTCTTTGATGTCGAGATAATAACTTTGACCTTCTTCGGTCAGGAGTAAAGAGCGGTTACGGCGGCGGAACAATTTTAGTCCGAGAAAATCCTCCAGAGACTTTATCTGGTGGCTAACGGCTGCTTGGGTAACAAACAATTCATCCGCCGCTTTAGTAAAACTCAGGTGGCGCGCGGCCGCATCGAAAACCCGTAAGGCGTTCAGGGGTGGTAATCGTTTAGACATGAGTTGGATACTTTTTTATAACGGCTCATCCGCAGATGAAACCCTTTGTTTACTTATTAGTTTTTATAATCCGAGGCATTATAAATTGTCCGTTGATGATGTGCCAGCAAATACCTATAGTGGCAGCACTTCCCAAGCCGGAACGAAAAGTAGGTTTAGTATCCAGGTACTGAAATGCTTTTGGCTTTGTGGTTGTGATGTTGTGTTTGCAAATGGTCTGGTGTACCAGACATAGTAGCTAAGCTACTGTTTTTTTTCACTTCCTGTACATTTACCCTGTCTGTCCATAGTGATTTTATGCAGCACCGCCATTTTCGCGGTGCTTTTTTTTGCGCTTTTTTTGGGAAGTGACTTCATTGTGAGTGCTTAAATGTAAGCGCCACTTTCTGTTGAACACCAGTCAGAGCTTACATTTAAGTTGTTACTGAAGGGTTTGAAGCCTTATCCGGCCTCATTTGAAGGCACTCGTGTTGACTTAGTTAGTCTCCACCATCTCTCTTACTTCTGAACGATTAATTTGCAACTCGGTGCCATTGGCATCGGTGTAACTAATCATCCCTGTCTCGTCATCGACTTTAGGTTTACCATCAGCAACGATAGTGCGACCATCATTCGTATGCATGGCATAGTTGCTGGAACAGGCTGCTAAGGTAAAGGTGAGCATTAGGGCAGAAATAACGGCTGCTGTCTTTTTCATGGGTGACTCCTTGCAGATTAAAATGCTGGAAAACTCGTTTCCATTACCAGACAAATGGTTGTGTCCGTTACTATTCAGCATAACCCGCTCATGACATATTTCCAGCCAACGGGGCAAGAAGCGTACAAATTATGCACAAAACACGCCAAAATGAGACAGTTCCGAAGTGAACCAAAAAATGAGAAAAACGGTATGAAGGCCTTTAATCCAACGGATTTTCGTCAGGAATTTCCGGCAATTAGCGATGAGATTATCTATCTAGACAGCGCGGCGACGGCGCTAAAGCCCCAAGCGATGATTGAGGCAACACAACTTTTTTATCAGCAAGATGCCGCAACGGTGCATCGCAGCCAGCATCAATCAGCCTTATCATTGACGGTCCGCTTTGAAGAAACGCGCCAACAGGTAGCCGACTTTATTAATGCCCCTGCAGCAGAAAATATCGTTTGGACGCGAGGCACTACCGAAGCCATTAACCTCGTAGCACAAAGTTACGCCCGTCCGCGCCTGCAAGCTGGGGATGAAATTATTGTCAGTGAAGCAGAGCATCATGCGAATTTAATCCCTTGGCTGATGGTGGCTGAGCAAACCGGTGCTAACATCATTAAATGGCCTATCGGCCATGACCATCTACCTGATTTACAACAACTACCGCGATTATTAAGCGATAGAACGCGTATCTTAGCGCTAGGGCAAATGTCCAACGTGACGGGTGGTAGCCCAGCATTGGCGAGCGCAATAGACCTCGCTCACCAATATGGCTGTATTGTGATGGTCGATGGCGCGCAGGGGATTGTTCATCGTCCGGCAGATGTTCAAGCACTTGATATTGATTTTTATGCATTTTCCGCCCATAAATTGTATGGTCCGACAGGTATTGGAGTGCTCTACGGGAAATCTGAATTACTGGAGGAAATGCCAGCGTGGCAAGGCGGAGGGAAAATGCTCACTCATGCCTCATTCGGCGGTTTTACGGCCCATGAGGTACCATACCGCTTTGAAGCTGGTACCCCCAATATTGCAGGCGTGATTGGCTTATCGGCAGTACTGAGTTGGCTCGAACACATTGATTTGGAAGATGCTGAGTCATATAGCCAAAACCTGGCGACAATGGCGGAGAATAAGTTAGCGGAATTACCCGGTTTTCGTAGCTTCCGTTGCCAGCAATCGAGTTTATTAGCATTTACTTTCGATGGTGTTCATCATAGCGATTTAGTGACATTACTGGCAGAACAAGGCATTGCGTTACGCGCAGGCTTACATTGTGCCCAGCCACTCATGGCCGCACTTGGGCTCAATGGCAGTCTGCGGGCTTCTTTTGCACCCTATAACACAGCTAACGATGTTGAAATGTTATGTGCCGCAATCGCAAAGTCATTGGCACTCTTGCAAGATTGAGTACTATCAAATGATAATTCCGATCAATATCAACCAGCAATAAAGCGGAAAAACGATGATTGCACCACACCCTTTTGGCCACGAAATTACAGCGACTCACCTCATTGAGACATTCAGCGCTGATAAACAGTGGGAAGATCGTTATCGCCGGTTAATTTTATTGGCTAAGCAACTCCCACCGTTGCCGGCATCATTGAAGCAAAATGAGCTGGAATTGACTGGATGTGAAAATCGAGTGTGGTTGGGCCATCAGCGTCAACCAGATGGCCGCTTACATTTCTATGGTGACAGTGAAGGGCGTATCGTTCGCGGGTTACTCGCCGTCATTTTAACCGCCGTAGAAGGTAAAACACCGCAACAGGTCTTGGCTGAAGACCCATTGGAATTGTTTGATAAGCTAGGACTACGGCAGCAACTGAGTACATCTCGAGCCAGTGGTTTACAAGCACTGACACAAGGTATAAAGACAATCGCAACCCAATATATCGAAGGGTAACTAGCGTGGATGGTGATTACGCCTGACGTGACGCTTTCGCCATCATTTTTTTCAATGCGTGGGATACCGCCACAAAACCAAAAGTCGCGGTAACCATGGTTGCCGAACCAAAACCTGACGTACAGTCCATTTTCTTTGGCCCCTCAGCGGTACTACGAGAGGCGCACACCGAACCATCCGCCTGCGGATAAACCAAGGGTTCACTCGAGAAAACACAGTCAATTCCCAGCTTACCTTTGCTATTTTTTACCACGTTGAAATCATTTTTTAGCCTTTCACGTAGCTTCGCCGCCAGCGGATCCTGAATGGTTTTTGCCAAATCGACGACTTCAATGCGCGTTGGGTCGATTTGTCCACCAGCGCCACCGGTGGTGACAACAGGGATTTTATATCGCCGACAGTAAGAAAGCAGCGCTGCTTTCGGGCGAACGCTGTCTATCGCATCAATGACATAGCTGAAATTGTTATTTAAAAGTTCTGCGACATTATCCGCAGTAATAAAATCATCAATACAAGTCACTTGGCACTCAGGATTAATCGCCAGAATACGTTCCGCCATCACCTCGGTTTTCGCCTGACCGACATTGTGTCGCAGCGCATGGACCTGCCGATTAGTATTTGTGACGCAAACATCATCCATATCAATCAACGTGATCGCACCAATCCCAGTACGAGCTAGTGCTTCCGCAGCCCATGAGCCCACACCACCAATGCCAATAACACAAACATGCGCCTGTGAAAAAAGCGCCAGTGCTTGCTGCCCATAAAGGCGGGCAATCCCCCCAAAACGCTGTTGGTATGCTTCGGAAAAGGCTGTGCTCATAAACGGGTTACCTTAATAACTTAGAATTAATAAATAGCTGCAATCAGATCGACAGTGTAAATGCAAAAGCGGCCAATTGGCCGCTCGATAAAGCGTGAAATCTACCGCACTAATCAGCTCACTGCCCCTGATTATTGACCAATAACGGAGACCCGTTACCTGTCAGGGCGGTTTTGTCGCCACTTTGATAGGCTGTAAACAAGGGTCCGTTACTTTGAGCATTTTTCAGCACCCAAACACGGCCATAGTGGTTGTAGAAACCAGCGGCTTGCCCTGCTTCATGGCCAATCCCCTGATAAATATCAAAGTGTTGGCCCTTTATTGCGCCCCCAACATCCAACGCGACCATCAAGCGCATCTGATATTGGCCAGTGAATTTCCCCTGATTATCCAGCAAAGGCACTTCAGCCAACAGTGTCGTACCCGGTGGGATCAACGAACGATCAGAGGCGACAGAGGCTTTTGCGATCAAAGGAACCGCGCTGGCTCCTTTCACAGGGGCGTACATTTCCGGTTTAAAGAAGACAAAGGACGGATTTTGCTCCAATAACTCTCTGACTTCAGCTTCGCTGTGTGTGTCTGCCCAATGACGAATGGCCTGCATCGACATGTCAGCTTTGGCGACTTCTCCTCGGTCAATCAATACCTTACCGATGCTACGGTAAGCATGGCCGTTTTTACCTGCATATCCGAAGAAGGTCAATGGCCGCCCATCGCCATAATCGACGTAGCCACTCCCCTGCACTTCCATCATAAAGTTATCTACCAACGAATTGGTGTACGCGATAATTAAGTTACGGTTATCCAATGCACCAGCATAAATTGAGGCACGATTAGGCAAACGCCCTTTCCCTTTCGATGGCATACGATAAAGCGGATGGCGGAATTCGCCTTGTGGTGTATAGCGAGCCTGAAGCACTGGAGTGTAATAACCGGTAAATTGCACATTACCGAAGTTATCCACGCCTTCCATCTGGTAAGCATTCAGACCAAACAGATGTAATTTACTGGTATCAGCGCCGGCCAACATCCAGTTCTCAACGGCATTGAATGTACTACTATTACGGCCATACAAACCCGGTGAAGATTGATTAATCACTTTCACCTGATCAGAATAATCTTTTGCGTTGACTGGCTTACCTGTTGCATTTGGTTCATTCACTAATCCTAGCGGCTGTTCCAGATGCCCATCTTTATATTGCTGCCCACGATCTGTTGGCCGAGATTGGCAACCTGCCAAAACAGCAATCATTATTCCACTCAGTAGGTATTTGCCCCAACGACTTGTCATCTCGCGCCTTCTCTTACTTATTTTATCTACCGGCGAACGATAACAAACGCCTATAGATAAAGGAATCAGCAGGTGGAAAAAAATCCCTTGATGCCGTTGTGGGGAAAAAGGGAACAGATAGTGGATAAATTAATCGAAAAACCCTATTTACCTAAATTAAGTGGCAAAAATACTTGCAACAGATCTCATCCAGAGTATAGTGCGCTCAATCGGACGCGGGGTGGAGCAGCCTGGTAGCTCGTCGGGCTCATAACCCGAAGGTCGTCGGTTCAAATCCGGCCCCCGCAACCAATTACACAGCAAGATAGAAAAAGTATTAAGACGGACGCGGGGTGGAGCAGCCTGGTAGCTCGTCGGGCTCATAACCCGAAGGTCGTCGGTTCAAATCCGGCCCCCGCAACCAATTCTTAATCATTTAACTATCAACATCAGACACCCTAAAGGGTGTTTTTTTGTTTCTAGCGCCTGCTACGATCTGTTATCTACTGCCTATCAATTATCAACTGCCTACTGAGTATCAATAACCTACTGGGTCTCAACACCCTATCGAGAGTCGTCGGTTGCTAGCGTCAGTAAGCGATGGAACGACCAAACAAGGGCCATGCCCCTGCTCGATATCAATTTCCCATCGATTACACGCGCGCCATTGCCCCACCATTAGCGAAATAGGCTTTGATGCCAGCAAAAATAGACTCAGCAACTTGTTGCTGAAAATGGCTGGTGCGGAGTTTCCGCTCTTCTTCCAAATTACTGATAAACGCCGTTTCAACCAGAATAGATGGAATATCAGGGGCTTTTAAAACCGCAAATCCCGCTTGATCGACACTGTTCTTATGCAGCTTATTTATTTTACCCATTCGATTGAGTACTTCTTTGCCAAACTTCAGGCTGTCACTGATCGTCGCCGTTTGCAGTAAATCAATCATGGTATGGTCTAAATAGCGATCGCCGCTCTTGCTAACTCCGCCGATTTGGTCCGCCTCATTTTGCGTTTGGGCCAAAAATTTTGCTGCCGTACTGGTTGCTCCCTTAGTGGAAAGCGCAAATACGGAAGACCCTCTGGCAGCCTGACTGGTGAATGCATCAGCATGGATCGAAATGAATAAGTCTGCACGTTGCTTACGGGCTTTTGCTACCCGCACTTTTAGTGGAATAAAGACGTCTTCATTGCGGGTCATAAACACTCGCATGTTGGCTTCTTTCTGAATCAGTGCTCGTAATCGGCGGGCAATTTGCAGCACAATATCTTTCTCGCGTGTCTTATTTCGCCCTATGGCACCGGGGTCTTCGCCACCATGACCGGGATCCAGCATGATAACAATTGGTCTATCTCGCCCTGCTTTACCTGCTTTGGGTGCCTCTGCGGGTAAATTACGTTCCACGTTTCCTTTATTATAATCTTCCAATAATGCCAACAAAGGATCGTCTTCCACCGAGGTACTGCCCTGCTCCGGATATAAATCCACGACCAAGCGATTACGAAATTTTGCGAAGGGCTTCAACGTAAATAACTGTGGACTGATGCTTTGCTTTAACTCTAAAACCAGCCTGACGGTATTTTTATCAAACTGCCCAACACGAGCTTGCTTGAGGTAAGGGTCACTAGACTGAACCTGATTGCTGATCTCTTTCAGGACACTGTCAAGGTGAACACCCTCAATATCAACCACAATGCGATCAGGATTTTTCAGCGCAAACTGTTTATATTTCAGTGGGGTACTAGATTCTAACGTCACTCGAGTATAGGTTGAAGAGGGCCAAACTCTGACAGCAATAATGTGTGAGGAAGCAGCAAATCCAACCCTGCTGACACTCAGCATCCAGGCTGCGGCGGCACCTTGTAATAGACGGCGACGCCCAGAATTATGATTTGAATCTGCCATGTAACTCCAAAGTAACTACCAATATATGAATAAAAAACAAACAAAAAAAGTTTATGAGGAAAAACTTTAACGAATCAATCCCATGCTGTCATTAGAAAAACATTTTTTTACGTTATTCAACTTACTAATACATACCCACCATATATATGCATTTGATTGTAATTTGTTGCTTGCCATCTTGGTCAAAAAAGAATAAAAATACAAAAATATCGAATAAAAATTCAATGAGGGTCTGCCGTGAAGGAACGTAGTACTGAACTGGTCCAGGGATTTCGTCACTCAGTTCCCTATATCAATGCGCATCGTGGCAAGACCTTTGTCGTTATGTTGGGCGGTGAAGCGATTGAACATGAAAACTTCACTAGCATCGTTAACGATATCGGCTTACTGCATAGCCTTGGTATTCGGCTGGTTGTTGTTTACGGTGCTCGCCCACAAATCGATAGCAATCTGGCGCAGCATCACTACGAGCCAATCTATCACAAACATACTCGAGTAACAGATGCCCGCACACTGGAAATGGTTAAGCAGGCTGCTGGCTTATTGCAGCTAGATATCACGGCCAGATTATCCATGAGTTTGAATAATACTCCGCTACAAGGTGCGCATATTAATGTGGTCAGCGGTAACTTTATTATTGCTCAGCCTTTAGGCGTCGATGACGGTGTCGATTATTGCCATAGCGGGCGCATTCGGCGTATTGATGAAGAGGCCATTCATCGCCAATTAGATAACGGCGCTATCGTGTTATTAGGACCCGTTGCCGTCTCGGTCACGGGTGAGAGTTTTAATCTCACCTCAGAAGAAGTCGCGACACAGTTAGCCATCAAACTTAAAGCAGAAAAGATGATCGGGTTTTGCTCATCTCAAGGGGTGACAGATAACGAAGGAAGCATTATTTCAGAGCTGTTCCCCAATGAAGCTCAAAAACGAATCGAAGATTTAGAACAAGAAGGGGATTACAACTCAGGAACAGTGCGTTTTCTACGTGGCGCGGTCAAAGCATGCCGTAGTGGTGTGCGCCGCAGCCATTTATTGAGCTATCAGGAAGATGGTGCACTGGTACAAGAGCTGTTCTCTCGTGATGGTATCGGTACACAAATTGTTATGGAAAGTGCGGAGCAAGTCCGCCGTGCGACCATTAATGATATTGGTGGAATACTGGAATTGATCCGTCCATTGGAACAGCAAGGGATTTTGGTTCGTCGCTCACGCGAGCAGCTTGAGATGGAGATTGATAAATTCACTATTATTGAGCGAGATAATCTGACGATTGCCTGTGCTGCACTTTATCCATTCCCAGAGGAACAAATCGGTGAAATGGCCTGTGTTGCAGTCCATCCGGACTATCGCAGTTCCTCACGTGGTGAAATGCTTCTCAAACGTGTAGCAAATCAGGCGCGCCAGATGGGCCTTAAAAAACTGTTTGTGCTCACTACCCGCAGTATTCACTGGTTCCAAGAGCGTGGTTTTACCCCGGCTGAGGTTGAGGTTTTACCGGTTCAGAAGCAGGAATTGTACAATTATCAACGGCGCTCAAAGATTCTGTTGGCTGATTTGTAGATTCTGTTGGTTGACTTGTAAATGTTGAGAACGCTCGTTCTGAATCAAAAGTTAATGTTATTCATAAATGGTATCAAGGGGGCCTTGGCCCCCTCAGTTTTATGTCTTCAGCTCATTTAACCGATCAACTAGTCCGCTGCGACGCTGCGTGGGTGTTCGTATTGCATGACTCAAAACCGCATCGTTGCAATACAGGGTCAACCGCTGGCGAGCGCGGGTTATCGCGGTATAAACCAGTTCACGAGTCAGCACTGGCATAAAAGTGTTAGGCAATACTAAGGCCGTGTGTTCGAATTCTGAGCCTTGGGATTTATGAACCGTCATCGCATAAGCGGTTTCATGGTTGGGAAGGCGGCTAGGTTGTACCGACTTAATGTTGCCATCGGGTAGCTGGAAGTGTACACGTAACTCGCCTTCTGAATCATATAACGCGATGCCGATATCACCATTGAACAGGCCAAGCGCACTGTCGTTAAGCCCAATCATCACTGGCCGACCAACATACCAACGCCCATTGGGTCCTGATGCTCGCTCAATTAGCCTCTTACGATGTAACAACTGCTCAATTCGTTCATTTAAACCGCTAACACCAAATGGGCCACTTCGTAGAGCACACAGCAGTTGATAACGACCAAACGCCGCTAACACATCAACCGCCCGAGCACCTGATGTCGCCAATTGAAGATAATGCTGATACCCCGTCACACAGTCTTCTAGCAATATCTGATAATCATCTGAATCGGCCAAAGGGAAGCTCTCAATATCTGAGTAAGAGCCGCTTAAAACGGATAATGCATGTTGATACTTACCCGTATTAACCGCTAGAGCAAGCTGCCCAATGCCAGATTTTTCATCGAAGCGGTAGCTTCTACGTAGCAGACACAAACTATCGCGAACATTAATACTATCTTTAGAGACATCCCCGATAGGGATGATTCCTGTTAACGTACACCCCGTTAAACGGGCTAATTCTTCAGCTCGAGACTCGCTGTAACCCCACTCGGCAAAACGGCAGATATCGCCCAGTACAGCCCCCGCCTCAACCGAAGCCAACTGATCACGATCCCCCAGAAAAATAACCTGTGCTTTTGCAGGCAGAGCGGCAATTAGCCGCGCCATCATGGGCAAATCCACCATTGATGCCTCATCAACCACCAGCACATCAAGGTTTAGCGGGTTACCACGGTGATAACGCAAACGCTGGCTGTTAGGCTGCGCGCCCAACAAGCGATGCAGCGTCGATGCTTGATCCGGAAATAGCTGACGTTCAGCCTCGGTTAATGAGAGTTGCCCAATGGCATGGCCCAATGACTCGGTTAATCGCGCAGCGGCTTTGCCAGTTGGTGCAGCAAGCTGAATGCGTAGACGTTGCCCTTCACTCAGTTGTATCAGCGCGGTCAACAATTTGGCTACCGTCGTTGTTTTCCCTGTACCTGGGCCGCCCGAAATGACGGAAATACGACGGGTAGCCGCAACAGCAGCTGCCACTTTCTGCCAGTCAACATCAGTATCAGCCAAACCAAACAGGCGATCTAACGTCGTTCTTAAGAGTGTTTCGTTTGTCTCTCTAGATTCATGAACCCGTGCCAGCGTACTGTCGCTAGCAATGAACCGAACAACATCCCCTTCGTATTGCCACATACGTTGCAGATACAAACGGCCATTTTGCAAAACTAAGGGGGTTGGCTGTGACCCATCACTGACGGCGAGTGAACTATTAAGCACTTGTGTCCAACGCACTTCATCAGGCGCACCGGCTGCTTGCCAAAGCTCTTGCGATAACGCAGACTGCCGACCACCCAATAATTGGTCGGGTTGTAAATAGCTTAAAGGCAAACAAACATGGCCAGCGCCTGCCTCAGCACTGAGAATGGCAGCAGCCAATTGCAGCATGGGATTATCCCCACCGGCAATCAGGCGTGAGAATTGGACATCCAACGGGCGCAGTAAGTGGTCACGGACAGCCTGATCCAGTAACGCCATCATATTGATATATCCTCATCGGCATTAGCTGAATCATGGTTGATATTGCGGCCACTGAATAAGCCGTCCATTCCCTCAATGAGTGCCCGTTCGGGGCGGCAGCTAAAAATACCGTTACCCGGATATTGCTTATCGACACCCCGCAAGAAGAGATAAATGACGCCACCAAAGTCGCGTTCATAGTCATAATCTGCCAGTCTGTGCCGTAAATAGCGGTGTAACGCCAACGTATAAAGCTGATATTGCAGATCATAGCGATGTTCGGCCATCGCCTGAGCCATCGCCTCTTGGGTATAGGCGCTACCGTCTTCACCTAACCAATTAGATTTGTAATCCAATAGATAATACTTACCCTGCCAGTAGAAGACCAAGTCAATAAACCCTTTAAGCATCCCTCTAACCTGCTGAAAATCCAGTACGGGGCACTGACGAGAAAGTGGGTCATAGCGTTTGATTAAAGTATCTAATTCACGAGCCTGTAACAGTGCGTCGATTGGCAAGTAAAATTGTAATTCTGCTTGCTTGTTCTCAGGTGCTAACCCCGCAAGTGTGACGCCAGTGGCATTAAGAGGGACTTGCACGATGTCGTTTAGCCATTGATAAAGCATGGATGACCATTGCTCACCAAAACCCTGTAGTTGTAATTGTTCAGCTAGCCAGACTGATTCAATGGGCTGACTAAAATCCATAGGCTCGAGTAAGTCATGCAGAAAAGTACCCGGCGCTGCGCCGCGCGGAAAAGCGTGGGGACTTAAATCTGCTGATGCTATTAATGCATGCTCACCAGCAGCATCAGTATCCAATCGAGGCAATAACTCTTGTAATGGTGCATTCAGGAGTGGTGATGCACCACCTTTACTTGAGCCATGCTGCTGTAGGCCGGAATAGCTGGTAACCCGCCAGTTATCCTGCACTTGCCGGGTAAATTGGCGTGCAGCGAGTGTGGGTAAAGCTTCCTGTTGTGGCTGCCAAGCAGTATCACTAACAGCTTGTGCGAGTGAAACTGAGATGTCCCCCCCAGCTAAAGCAGCTAACTCGTCTAATTTGTCGGCCAGATAGTGTGCATCCCCAGCCTGCCCTTGCTGAACTAAGTAACCTAACGCACTGTGGTGAATATCACTTTCACCCTGTTTTTTCCGCCCACCTTTGATAAGCGGTGCAATCCCGACGCTGCAATGATAAACGGCACGAGTCAGTGCCACATAGAGCAACCTTAAATCCTCTGCCAATCGCTCTTCTTCAGCCAGAGCCTGACTTTCTTCGTCAGCATTCAGATCAAGCAGTGCTTCAAAACTATGGCGGTCGTGATACAACACATCCTGCTGCTGGCGAAAATTACCGACAAATGGTAGCCAAACGAGTGGGTACTCTAGCCCTTTCGATTTATGAATGGTAATGACCTGAACTAAATTGCGATCACTTTCCAAACGTAGCTGCTGGTTATCTGACTGGTGATTCGGTTGCGCTATTTGTTGTGCGAGCCAGCGGATTAGTGCGTGCTCACTATCAAGTTTTGACGCGGCCTCTTGCAACAATTCCCCTAGATGCAGTACATCCGTTAAACGACGCTCTCCACCGGGTGTCGCGAGCAAGTTTTCAGCTAAGTGCCGACGAGCCATCATCTCCCGCAGCATCGGTAAAACACCACGGCGCTGCCAATGTTGGCGATAATTATCGAACTCTTCAACCAATGCATCCCAATCGCGCTCATTGTGATTCAATGCATCCAGTATTTTTGCATCCAATCCCAGCAATCCTGTTGCCATAGCACTGCGCAATGTGCGCTCATGCTCCGGGTTCAGAACCGCCTGCAACAACCACAACAAATCTTTAGCTTCAGGGGTATCAAACACACTATCACGGTTGGATAAATAGACCGATGGGATAGCCAGCGCACTGAGCGCATCTCTAACTAATGCTGCCTCAGCACGACTGCGCACTAAAATGGTGATATCTGATGCCTGAACCGGTTTTGGGCCACCGGCTGTCACTAATAGTGCTAAGCCATTCTGCCCTGCGGTTAGCCAATCTCGAATTTGCACCGCACACTGTCGTGCCATCAATTGTTGGTATTCACTAACCCCTACGCCCTCTCCTGGTTGCAACCAAAAAGAGATGGCCGGTTGTTTTTTCCCTTTAATTTCAAAAGATAAACAGCTATTTCTTTCCGCCGCTGCCACCTGTATAAAAGGAATTTGTTCAAATAAGAAAGGCACGTCAACCAAACTAAACAGTCGATTAACTGATTGCACCATAGGGAACGAGGAGCGCCAGTTTGTCTCTAGCGTGTAGTGGGCACTTACTTCAGAACGAGCGCGAATATAGGTAAAGATATCTGCGCCACGGAACGCATAAATAGCCTGCTTAGGGTCACCAATCAGCAATAGCCCGCATTCTTTTCGCCCTCCATGCAGGGTATGAAAAATGCGATATTGTTGCGGGTCGGTATCTTGAAATTCATCAATCATTGCAACGGGATAACGGTTGCGAATAGATTGAGTCAACAACTCACTACCTGGTTGTTGTAATGCGGCATCGAGTTTGCTGAGCAGGTCATCAAACCCCAACTCCGCCCGTTGTCGCTTTTCTTGCTGGACAGAGGTGCGTATTTCACTGATAGCTCGGGCTAAAATCAGATCCCTAAGCGTCAGTGGTTGTTCGAAGATTCGATCTATGGCACTGAATACTGGGTGTTGCGGAACATCACCCTTTTTAGTTTTATCAAATAAGACCGACTGGCGAAATTTCTCCAGTTCTTTGGGTAACTGATAATCACCGGTTTCTTGCTCTGCCCATATACCGACTTTTTCAAGCCAATTGGGCAAATATCGTGTGCTATAGCTACGCTTATCGACCCCTGAACCGCTAATCAAAGCCTCTAGCTCAGAGGCTGCTGCTCGCCATTGCGCTTTGACCGCATCAATTTGCACGACGATTTGTTGGTGCCGACTTAGTATCGTTTCATCATCACTGGGGACTTGTCGAAACGTTGGCGTTTCCCCCTGTAAGTAAGCAGAAAGATCGTTAAGTAATGCCTCTGGCCCACTCCACTCTTGGCTGACCGCACGGGCGACCGCCAAGGGCAGCGGATAGCAGTGTCTGCGCCAAAAGTCGGCGCAAGCTTGTCTGCGTAATGGCAATTCATCCTGTATCAGTGTTTGCTCGAACAAGATGCCGGATTCAAAAGCGTTATTTGCCAGCATTCTTTGGCAAAAGCCGTGGATAGTATAAATGGCAGCTTCATCCATCTGGCGCTCGGCCGCCAATAGTTGCGCAGCGGCTTCACTCAAATCAATGATTTCAGATAATAAAGCGTTATGCATCGGGTTATCACTGACTCCCCGCACGCAAGCGATACGCAACTCATGAATATTGTCGCGAATTCGCCCCCTTAACTCTTCAGTTGCGGCTTCAGTAAAGGTCACCACAAGGATTTCCTCTACCATCAGGGAGCGGCTAAAAGCCGATTCCCCACCTAAGCCGAGTAACAACCTCAGATAAAGCACCCCGATAGTAAATGTCTTACCAGTACCGGCAGAAGCTTCAATGAGCCGCTCGCCATACAGAGGTAGCGTTAGCGGCTCCAACCGCTGGGGAGTCATAGATGTCATGGTGCCAAGACCTTTTGTGGCAAGGTCGCCTGTAAAGCTGAAGTCGTTGGGAACGTAGTCCACCCTTTCAGTACTGCATATCCGCCTGCTGTTTGCCCTTGTCCCTTCACCTGAGAAAGTAACGCCAGACCTTGCGGTTTGGTGACGGCTTGCTGGAAGAAATCAGCCAAAGCGGCATTGTCCAGCAATTTCACTTGAGCAATCATCTTTTCACGGCTATCAAAAGCAAAATTATTGCGATTGAAATCATTACTGTAACGACCAGCTTCTTCATCTAGCGTTTGCGGGCGTTGCTGCAACTGGTTGATTAGCCCTTGCTTATATTGTTCAAAATCAGCCGGTTTCATCTCACGCAGGCGCTTCTCTGCCTGTGGATAGAAGGCCTGATATCGCTGATAGAGGTAATCAGGTTGTTTACTGTTACTTTGCAATAAGAAACCTAACCCCCACTGACGGCCAACCGACATTGGGAAGGCAAAGACCGCATAACCCAGTTGTTCCTCCGTGCGCAGTTGATCGTAGAACCAGGGTTGAACAATTTGGCCCAGTAATGCGCTGCGCGCCATACCATCAATTTCCGAATAACCAGTAGGAACATACACCGCCGCCAGCGCAGCATCAGAGCTACTACCGACCCGTTCCATATTGGCTAATTGCGTTTTATCGACCACGACATCTTCGCCCGTCCACCAAGTTGTCCCCGTCAAACTCATTTGCTTTTTCAGCGACTCTGCCAATGAAGTCACTTGTGGCGCAGTCATATTCCCAACAGCCAATACTTCAATGGCTGATTTTTTGAGTAAGTTATTACGATAGGTCACGATGTCTTGAACACTAATGGTGCTGAGCAGTTCACGCCGCTCGCTACGTTCAGAATAAGGAACATGTGATAGTAATTTGGCTGGCTGAATAGCTAACTCATAGGCTTTGCCTTTTTCGGCAACCTCAAGCTGTTCACGGTACCAAGACTTAGCTTGTGCCAATTGGTCTTCTGTTGGCGTGAAACTGGAATAACCTTCAACCAAAGAAGTTAATAGCTGTGGCATCCTTTGCGTAAAGCCATTAGCGCTGACATACAACCCATTATTTGGCGATGTTGAGAAGCTGATCCCACCAATAGAAGCTTGGTAACTCAGTTCATCAAGTGAAAGCCCTGCCAGATAATCAGTCAGCGCGAATAGGACCTGATGACGAGCAGAGTCCAAGGCATGCTGATTGCGAAAAGCAACTGAGATATCGGCTTTGGGTTCGTCAGCAAAGTACTGGCTTGGCATGTAAAACACCCGTAAGCCTGGTTGTTCAGCGACTTTTTGCGGATGAGTAATATTTTTATCCGCTTTAATTAGCTCAAAGTTGTCCGGAATGTAGGGGTTGAGGGCGGGTAGACTCAGCGAGATATCCCCACCTAGCTGCTTCCACTCTTTTATCTCTTCTGAGCTGATTTTATTGACCTGATAAGGAGCGTCGACAAAATAGGCCACTTTGTTATGAGGTTCATCTGGACTAACGAACCAGATTCTCGCATTTTCTGGCGTCATTTCCGCCAAACGAGCGGCAATGGCTTTAGGATCATAATGATCAGCCAGATAAGGTGCATCAAGGACATGCGCGACAGGGACTCGCAGCATCATATCCACCAGCCACTCGATATAATCCATATCCCGTGTGATTGATGGATAGCGGAAATCAAGATTTAACACATGGGCGATTTCATCAAAATAGCTCTTTTTAATGCCGTCTTTGTGCAGCATATTGATGTAATCAAAGATGGCAGCCACGACAACATCACGTTTGGCTAAACCTTTATCGGTGAGTGATACCGAAATAGAAAACACGCCGCCATTACGGTCGACCATTGGGTCAGCGCCTGCACTGATGGCATCTGCCAGTCCCTGCTTTTGCAGCCAGTCAGATAATGTGTCTTTACTGCGATTTCCGATCAAATAACTAATGTAAGTATCTGTTTTACTACGGAACTCCGCACTATTGTTATCAATGCGAAATTCGACTTTAAGCTGTTTACGTGGTTGGGCCGGAACATAATGAATAATGATGCCGGTTTGGTCAGGCGTGACTGCAGGTACAGTAATCGGCGGCACTTTTGCATCCCGATTTGGGATGCGGCCAAAGGTATCAGCGGCTAGTTTTGCTAATTGTTCCAGGGACTGGTTGCTATACAGTACGCCCACCATCAAATTGGCTGAGTAGTAACGATGATAGAAGCTCAATAACTCGTCATGTAATTTACCATCAGGCTTATCTTTTAGTGTATCTAGGTTACCGCCCGAGAAACGCGCACTTGGATGCGCAGGATTCATCGTTTCAGCATTCACCTGCGCCATACGCATCCCATCACGGGAACGGGCCATCGTCAGTTCAGCATTAACAGCATTACGTTCACGATCTGCATTTATCGGATCGAGTAAGGGCGCTGCGATCGCATCTGCGAGTCGATCAACGGCAGGGGCCAATGCATCATTTTCAATTTCAAGATAATAGGCGGTTCGATAAGATGCGGTACTCGCATTGTGGCTACCACCATGTTTCTTCAGGAACTCAGCAAAACTGCCAGGTTCTGGGAAACGTTTAGAACCCATCAATAGCATGTGCTCCAAATAATGAGCCAGACCTAATTGGTTATTAGGGTCTTCCAATGATCCTACCGGCAACGCGAGCGCTGCCAAGGACTTAGGAGCTTGTGCATCAGAAACGAGTAATACGGTCATACCATTTGGCAACTTTATTGCCTGATATTCGCGTTGGTCATGTTCACTTTTGTGAATAGCTTCTGCCAGAGGCTGCCATGCAGGCTCTGCCGCCCAACTTAATGGTGCTAGCAAACTCAGTAAGAAAAATATGCCAATGATGCGGGCAAACTGTTTATGCATTCCGTTTCTCCCTTAACCCTTTTAATTGCCGCTAAAACACGTATCTAGCTTTCTGATATTCAACATGAACAATTATCTGGCTTAGTTTCGAGCCGTTCTCATGCCTTATTATGGCGGGCAATCGGTAATAAATAACGCTCCGCTTCATGTATTATCATGTCGAGGTGCTGGTTATCCATCGTGCGAATCACTCTTTGCACGTAATAATCGTCAGCTTCACCGCTAACTCGCTGATCACCTTGCCAAACCTGCAAAAGTTTCATCCGTGCTTTCGCCTGTGTTTCGTCGTCCCACAGAATTTGGCCAGACTCACGTTCAAAGCACTGACTTAACCATGCCCAACCACTTTTACTCAGCAGAAGTAAGGGTTCACACATCCCTTGCTGATACCCCATGATAAGTTGTTGTAGATACTGTCGAGCCTCATCAGAACTCAGAGCATCATAGCGCCACGCCGTTCCTTTACGTCCATACATTCGGCTATCACCCTCACCGCCTACGGCGCAATACACCAAATGTTCAATCCACAATAAAAGCCCATCAACTGCCGTCAATGCCGCCGGACGCCAACGGATTAAACCATCCTCTTGTACCTGATGAATCCAGCCTGTGAGGACGGTTTCACCAAATTCAATATTAAGCTCAATACTGTGATTATCTCGCCGTTCAGCGCGGATTTGTTCAGCCAGTGGCACCATTTCTTCTTGCTGACTTTCCCAATAAAGTTCACCGAAAGATCCATAGGGCAGACTGCCAGCCGCTCGAGCACGATTAAATACAGTATTGATATCACTATCATCAATAAGCGCATTCAATAATTGCGTATTAAGCTGATACCGGTTGAGGTTATCTAAGGTAAATGGCTCTTCATCGGGTAGCTCAGTTTCTTCAATCACAAAGTTCACCCCAAGGCGCAGCTGAAAAAAGGCCCTGACAGGATGACGATAGAAACGAATTAATCCCTCCAAGGTTATTTCGGGTAACGCTTCAGGAACTAAGGATTGATTAAACTCTGGGTGAGCCCGCCCTTTAGATTCAGCCGAAGGCAGCCATTCGGCAGCGTAACTTTGCTGTTCACTATTTTGGATAAAGTTTTCTGCCGCGAATGGCATACGCGCATGCAAACAGAGTAAATGCTGAATCACCCGTTTGGCACTGCCATCAGCACTAAGGTGTTCATCTCCAGGTAAATGATAACTCTGTGAAATGTATTCGATTAACTCACTGACTAACACCGAAGGATAACGCTGACTGTTATCTTGAATTGAGCGCCCGATATAGCTGATATAAAGCTGTTGCTGGGCAGAAAGTAGTGCTTCTAAGAACAGGTATCGGTCATCATCACGGCGGCTACGATCGCCACGGCGAACCTGTTTGGCCATCAAATCAAAACCCAGCGGCGGCAGTGTTCGCGGATAAATACCATCGTTCATACCCAATAAGCAAACCACCTTAAATGGAATGGAGCGCATGGGCATCAAGGTACAGAAGTTGATAGGCCCCGCTAGAAAACGCTGACTGATACGCTCATTATCTAAGCGTGAGGCCAGTTCATCCCGCAACAGATTAAGTGGTACCACGTCAGGATATCGAGCTGCAATGCCATAACTGATCACCTTCTGCCATTGCTGCTCTATCAGCACCAAAACGGCTTCGGTCTCATTATCAGCTTCAAAGAAGGTATCCAATAAGTTGCGACACAAGGGTAGCCAGTCGCTAAGTGAGCGAGGTTCACTTAACTGTTGTCGCCATTGGCTCAGTTGCATCAAAATATCAGCTAATTGCCCAGCGAGTTCCGCAGCCAAACCACTTGATTCATCATACGGCAGAACACCTTGCCAATCCCCCGCACTACTGTCCATGGCATAACCCAGCAACATGCGGGTGATACCGAAATGCCAAGTGTGTTGCCCCGTAGCAGGTAAAGAGAGTTCCCGCACATTCTCATCATCTAGCCCCCAACGAATGCCCGATTCCCCAACCCATTGCCGTAAGCGGCGCAGCCCATCTTCAGTTATGCCGAACTTATTGGCTAGTGCGGGGACTTCCAATAGGGCCAAGACTTGTTCAGAGGTAAACCGACTTTGGGGCAGATCAAGTAAGGTGATAAATGCTTGTAATGCCGGATGAGCCTGACTGGCCTTACGGTCAGAAATCGCAAAAGGTAGGTAGCGGTCCCCAATTGCATTACCAAACGTGGCCTGAATATAGGGGGCATAACTATCAATGTCTGCCACCATCACAATGATGTCACGTGGTGTCAGTTCAGGGTTTGTGGCTAACAAACTCAATAGGTTATCTTGTAAAACCTCAACTTCTCTTTGAGGGCTATGGCAAACATGCAGGCTCAATGAGCGATCCGCTAGATCTAAGCACCTTTTTTGGTCGCTACGCGCTAGCGTTTCCGGTGTTGTCCCAATAATGGAGTGGTCTTCTAACTCCAACATATCATGCTGAATACCATGCAAAAGATTGTCTGGATCGATATCGACAAAAGCATGGACCTCTTGGATATCATCCACTTGTGACAGTAGATACATATGATCCCGCCCTAACCGCCCCCATGAAGCCAGTAGCGGATTACTGAGATCCTGCTCACCATCTGCATTGAAAAGTTGTTCGGCCTGCTCAGGATGGCGAAACAGACTTATTTCTGTTGGTTTACCGTCTACGGGTTGGCCTTCCATCGATTCACGATAATGCCGACGTTTACGGCTTTGCAGTTTAGCCAAGAAGGCATAATCCTGAATATCCCCCCAGAAATAGCGGCAAGGATTTGTAAACATCAAATGGATATCAATGTGCTTACCTAGTGCTTGCAGTGCCTGTAAATAGACGGGAGGTAGTGCCGATATACCGCAAATAAATACCCGTTTTGGCAGGCCTGCGGGACAAACCTTTGAGTCGAGGAGTGTACGAATAAAACGCTGATAGAGATTAGCACGGTGCCATTCAGGTTGTTCCAGTTGGCGAGTATAACGAGTTAGCTCAACCCATAACTTGGCTTGCCACTGTTGGGCTTCATCCAAATTATCAATACGCTGATCTCTTTCCCAAGCCTCTAGCCATTCTGGGCGGTAGACTAAATACTGGTCGAAAAGGTCGGCAACACGCGCGGCAAGCTGGTGAATCTTACGTTTGTCGCCATCATCACTTAGATAGCGCTGCATTGACGAAAATTCGGGGTCATCCAGTAAATCCGGTAGCAGCCACATCAGTTTCCATGTCATGGCATCTTTGCTAAAAGCGCTCTCTTTCGGAATATCCGGTAAAACACGGGTAAACATGTCCCAGATAAAGGTGGCAGGCAGCGGAAACTCAATATTGGCTGCAATGCTAAATTGTTGTGCCAGTTGCATCTGCAACCATTGGGCCATCCCAGGGCTTTGAACTAGTACGACTTCTTGCTGGAAAGGATTATCCAACGGTTCTCGTTCTATCAGCGCTGTCGTTAGCGCTTTGAGTAAATCCAGTTGATTAGAATGATAAACCGTGAACATGATGGCTCCCTTAAGACACAATGGATAATACTTATAAATGATTAAACAAATTGATAATCATTTATGAATAAATCCTGAGGTTTAATACTCTAGCTTGATAACGAGTGAGTGCAATAGGTTATCGTTATTATCACGCTTAGCCCCCGCAATTATCGAGATTCAGCTATCACTCATTGAGCAAAACCAACGACTTAGCGCTACTCGCTGATGATATTGTCCCGCAAGAGTAAAATTGAGCTCAGTACACTCCCCATCAATTCTACCGATAGACTGCCGATATATCCCGTTTGATATCGTTCCAGTGATAAGTGACTCATCAAACATTCCGAGCTCAATAGGGTCTATATGCTGATGAAGTAAAGACCAAGCCTGACGCTGTTGCCATAAAGAAGAAAACCCCTGTAAGAGTGATTGATGGTATTGCAACAACCCGAGCAGCGACACAGAGAAAAATAGTGCGGCAATTAAGGCTTCTGGCAGGCTAAATCCTAGTTGCTTTTGGACAATGCCTGGCTTTTTTGCAAGTTGTTGTTGGTGGTGATATCTCAATGAATACAATATTGTGCATCCTTATCTGGGCAAAAATCCAACCAACCATGAGCATCTTTAACTAATTGATAGCCGAGGTTATTTTTGTTCTTCAGTTTGACACGTTGGTACAAGATCAAAGGGGGAGTTGTACCAATGGACTGACTCTCACCTCTAAGAATATAAAATCCCGCCAGTGAGGCTGGTTTGATACAAGCCTTTAAGCCAATTAACTGTTTTTCCTGACAATGCCATGCTGCATTAGTGTGCCTTACCAAAGTGAATAACCAACGCTGACTGATCCCCCAATTCAATGACGATGTTGCCTGATTAAATGCCGACAGGTAACGCTTATCCACAGCGGTAATTTGCTGAATGTTGTCCAATTGGCGATGCAGAGCGGATAACAGCAATAAGCCAAGTGCAAAAAGTACGGCAATAGCCGTTAAAGTACTGGCTCCCCGCAGATCGCTCTGCTTCATAAATTATTGCCACGTATCGTATAAATAAGCTGATGACGGACGGCTGAATGAGCTGTTTTTTGCCCCGCTAATTGCACGGTATATATTTGAGCTGAAGCGTGTTCAGGTAATCTACGTACAGAAAAGTGCGTGATGGTGACCTCTTTTGGGTCAAATATATTTTCCCAACGGCTGCCAGCACAATTACGTTCGCCTCGCTGGGCCTCTAATCCCTTATTACGTAAGCGGTAACCAAAATATTCGGATTCAGTATGCTCCTCCCCCTCCCATCGGCCATTGCGGTTAAGGTCATACGCAACGATCAGACAAGAATCGGGCATTTCGCCTGAATAATTGTGTGTGGTAATCGCGTTCCCCTGACACTCACCATGGCAAAAACCAGCACGCCGTAAATCTTTCTCTAGCACCGCCATAGCCTGACTCAGTATCAACTCCAGATGATAACGCTGTTGTAGCAATGTGATGTGGTGACGCAATGTTGGAAACACTTGAGTCGCGGCAAGCATAATCATGCTGCCAATACTTAATGCCAACATCATTTCGGGCAGCGTAAAACCTGCCATGTATTTTGGCTCACTCTGCACCAAAGTGAGCTCTACAGATTTTCTGATTACTTTTGGCATGGGGAGATACCTGATATTGACTCACCTTCACTGCACAACCTCATTCTGCCTCTACTGGAAATAATCAATCGAATACGTCCTGCGGGGTTACTGAGCATGATATTTCCTGCTTGGGCTGTATTTCTTATCCCGTAGAAACCAATATTTTTATGCAGTGAAAAAGTGATAGCCACATCAGGATGTGGTGGGATAAATGTATCGCCAGCCAACGCTGAGCATGCTGTATTAGGTCGATGCCCCCATCCTAGGCACCCTTGCCCAGTGTGTTGTACCCACAATAATGCCGTGCCATTACTGCGATTGGTTTGCGCTTGTAAAAGCGTTAAGTAGGCCAGTAGCTGACGTGCGCTATCAGCGAGCCTTTCTCTCTGCCGGTAATGGTGCCAACTTTGTGCGCCCCATGTCGCCATCACGCCGACCAAGGCAATAACCACCAACAGCTCAATGAGGCTGATACCCTTTTGTCTTATTAAGTGAATATCCTTGGATAGTTCTACTTCTTTCAATGTCATAGAGGTTTTCATGCCGCGAGTTTACGTCACGAAAATGAGAGGTCTAGTGGCTTATTGTCGAGTCTGGAAACGTTACGCAAAATTCTTTTTGCGGCAGCATGAATGCAAAAGATAGTGCGGCGAAGCTCGCATTTTTATACCGAAGGGAGAGGTAACGGGGAGTTTCTGGTAAGTAAACCGGAGCCATTGCGGCTCCGGTTCAAGGATTAAATCGCTATTGGGGCTTTAATTCCCGGATGCGGATCGTATCCTTCAATTTCAAAATCATCGAAGTGGTAATCAAACAAAGAGTCAGGCTTACGTTTGATGATCAATTTCGGCAACGTCCGTGGCTCGCGGCTCAATTGCAGATGTGTTTGCTCGATGTGATTGCTGTACAAGTGAGTATCACCACCTGTCCAAACAAAATCACCGACATCTAAATCACATTGTTGCGCCATCATGTGTATCAGTAACGCATAACTGGCAATGTTGAATGGCAAGCCGAGGAACACGTCACAAGAACGTTGGTATAACTGGCAAGAAAGCTTACCGTTTGCCACGTAGAACTGGAAGAATGCATGACAAGGTGCCAATGCCATTTGATCGAGTTCACCCACATTCCAAGCAGACACGATGATGCGACGTGAATTAGGGTCCTGCTTAAGCTGTTTTACCACATTGCTAAGTTGGTCAATCTGACGACCATCAGCGGCCCCCCATGCACGCCATTGCTTACCATACACAGGGCCAAGGTCACCGTTCTCATCAGCCCACTCATCCCAAATCGAGACGTTATTTTCCTTCAGATAGGCAATATTGGTATCACCATTGAGGAACCATAACAGCTCATGAATGATCGAGCGCAAATGGCAGCGCTTGGTTGTGACTAGAGGGAAACCGTCTTGTAAATTGAAACGCATCTGATGCCCAAAAATCGACACGGTTCCCGTTCCGGTACGGTCATCTTTAGGGGTGCCTTCTTCCAGCACTTTTTTCATCAAATCCAGATACTGTTTCATGTTACCTCACGAAAGTTGTTGCGCAGGACGGCGATACGCCCAAATCATCATAATGATACCGGCCAGAATCATAGGTACAGACAGGATCTGCCCCATGCTGATCACGCCGTCGAACAAACCAAGCTGAGCATCTGGCTGGCGGAAGCATTCTACGATAATGCGGAACACACCATAGCCAATCAGGAACAGGCCAGAAACACTGCCCATCGGGCGTGGTTTGCGGATAAACAGATTCAGGATGATAAACAACACCACCCCTTCAAGGATCATTTCATATAGCTGTGAGGGATGGCGTGGCAATACACCGTACTGATTGAATATTGCCTGCCATTTCGCCGGATCTGCGGCAACAATCGCGATATCTTCACCACGAGAGGTCGGGAATAACATGGCCCACGGGGTATCGGTCGTGACACGCCCCCATAATTCACCATTGATAAAGTTACCAAGACGACCAGCACCTAAGCCGAAAGGAATCAGAGGCGCCATAAAGTCGGCAACTTGGAAGAAATGGCGCTTGGTGCGGCGGGCGAACCACAACATCACACAGATAACACCAATCAAGCCACCGTGGAATGACATTCCGCCATCCCAGACTTTAAACAGGTAAAGAGGGTTATCGAGAAACAGAGGCAAGTTATAGAACAGAACGTAGCCCACTCGACCACCGACAAACACACCGAGGAATCCAGCATAAAGGAGGTTTTCAACTTCTTCTTTTGTCCAACCACTGCCTGGCTTATTGGCCCGACGAACGGCCAACCACATGGCGAAGACAAAACCCACCAAGTACATCAGGCCATACCAATGAAGGGAAACCGGGCCAACGGAGAAAATGACCGGATCAAATTTCGGAAACGCCAGATAGCTATTGCTCATCTATCACCACGGAATGTCTATTGTTTTTAGGGAGACACGTATTGTTTTTGGGGAAACACGTGTTGTTACCCAGTGAGGACTGCAGGTTGCGCATAATAGCATAGCCCAAGCTGACTCAGGGGCGCACCTGAAGGAAAAGTTGTGTAAACAGCCATATCCTGAAAGGAAGCCACCGCTTAAGCCCCATGTAATGCCGATAGTTAAACGCAGCGATATAGCTAAACGCAGTGATAAAGTATTTTCTTCCACAAATTGAAGCTCATTGTTCCCAAGGTGCTTCAAGTGATGAGTTACTTACCGCCGCGAATCAACCCTCCCAATCCTCTGCGCTCCATAAACGCAGCAGTTAAGTGGCGCACATCCGTCGTCATCTGGGCTGCGAGTACCCGCTCAGCCAGCGCTTGCGCATCAACTAAATCGATATTGCGCAGCAGGTATTTTATGCGCGCTACACTACGGCCATTCATACTGAGATTGCGATAGCCTAGTCCCACCAATAATAACGCGCCCATAGGATCACCCGCCATTTCACCACATAAACTGACCTGTAAACCTGATTGTGTCGCTTGCGTCAAAATGTGGCTGAGCACTTGTAGCACCGAAGGGTGCAAACTGTCATAAAGCGAGGCAACACGGGTATTATTGCGATCTACCGCCAACAAATACTGTGTTAAATCATTAGTGCCAACCGAGATAAAATCGACCCGCGATTTTAGGTAAGGCAGCATAAAAATCATCGCGGGGACTTCAATCATCACACCCAATTTCGGCTGTGGTAATTCGTAGCCAAGCTCTTCTTGAACTTCACGCCCAGCACGGTCAATCAACCGTTTGGCTTCATCAACCTCTTCCAGACTGGTGATCATCGGTAATAAAATCCCCAGATTACCCGTACCAGCATTAGCACGAAGCATTGCTCTGACTTGGATCAGGAAGATCTCTGGCTGATCGAGCGTGATGCGAATACCGCGCCAGCCTAAACAAGGGTTCTCTTCACTGATGGGCATGTAAGGCAGTTGCTTATCAGCACCGATGTCCAAGGTGCGCAATGTGACTGATTTATTAGGATAAAGCTGCAACATACCTTGGTACTGCGCAACTTGTTCCTCTTCCGATGGGAAACCACTTTGCAACATGAACGGAATTTCTGTGCGATACAGGCCCACGCCATCAACCCGCCCACCGAGCAGTTTTTCATGTTCAGGGCTAAGACCTGCGTTCAGCATGACCTGGATCCGCTCGCCACTTTTCAGAGCAGCAGGCCGTTCGACATCATCCTCAGCCAGTTTGCTAAGTTCAATCTCTTCGGTTACTAACCGCTGGTACTCTTTGATCAGCACAGGTTCAGGGTCAACCAGCACTTCACCGCGGTAACCATCAACGATCAATAACCGCTGATTCAACAATGCGGGCTGGATATCGGCTCCCATTACGGTCGGAATACCCATCGCGCGCACGAGAATGGCAGCATGGGAGTTAGCGGCACCGTCACGGACGACAACACCGGCCAAGCGATCTTGCGGCACTTCCGCTAGCAATGTTGCGGTCAGTTCATCGGCCACCAAAACAAACCGCTCAGGCCATTGGCTGGCGCCGGAAGTGCTGTCATCGAGGTGGAATAGCAAGCGCAAACCTAATGCCCGTAAATCACTGGCTCGTTCGCGCATATAGGTATCTTGCAAGCTGGCAAATTGCGCTGCAAATTGTTCAACCACCTGTTTAACAGCCCATTCGGCCACGGAGCCCGCATCAATTTGTGCGAAAAGCTCACGCTTTAGGCGAGCGTCATTTAACAAGTGGGAATAGAGATCGAAAATTGCCGCGCTCTCTTTTTGTGAGCTGGCAGAAAAACGCTTACTGAAACGACGAAACTCAGCCGCAGCTTCTTCCAGCGCTTGAGTCAGACGTTCGCGTTCCTGAACGGTATCGAGGGTTGAGGCTTCATAAACCAGATCAAGTGAAGGCTGGGAGGTATCCTGCCACCCTTCAGCAACCGCCACACCCGGTGCGGCAGCCAGCGCACGAATTCGCGTTTGCCGATATTGGCCGAAAATGGCATTAAGCTGAGATTGAGAAAGAATACCGGCAAGCTGTGTTGCCAGCGTGACCATGAACGACTCTTCGCTCTCATCAAATTGGCGATGCTCACGCTGTTGAACCACCAGCACGCCCAGTAACTGGCGGCGATAGATAATAGGTACCCCAAGAAATGCGCGGAAGCGATCCTCTTTAACTTGCGGAACATATTTAAAGCTGGGGTGACTCTGAGCATCTGCCAAGTTAATCGGCTCGGCCAAACGCCCTACTAGCCCAACGATACCTTCGTCGAAAGCCAGTGTGATGATGCGACCACGGGGCTTTTTCAAGCCCCGAGTCGCCATCAGGTAGTAACAACGGCGGTCATTATCTGCCAGATAAATCGAGCAGACTTCCGTGTCCATCGCAAGACAAGTTTCATTGACCAACAGCTCTAACGCATCCGTTAGGCTGGTTGCCATCGCCACTTTCTCAACTATTTCTCGCAAACGCATCAGCATGATCGGCTTAACTTAACCTCTTTTACGGCGATAAGCAGGTGGCACCCGTGGCGGAGCAACCTCCTGCACAGGCATGACGGTTGGGGCAAACTCTTTCATGACGCGACGATAGACATCACGTTTAAAAGACACCACCTGACGCACCGGATACCAATAACTGACCCACCGCCAGCCATCAAACTCCGGGGTACTACTGCGTTGCATGTTGATATCGGCTTCATTACACATTAACTGTAGCAGAAACCACCGCTGCTTTTGGCCGATGCACACCGGCTTTGTATCCCAACGCACCAAACGTTTGGGTAATTTATAACGTAACCAGTTACGGGTTGAAGCCAGAATTCGAACATCCTTTTTGTTAAGGCCGACCTCTTCAAAAAGTTCGCGATACATCGCCTGCTCTGGTGTTTCTCCGGGGTTGATCCCCCCTTGCGGAAACTGCCAAGAGTGCTGACCGTATCGTCTGGCCCACAACACTTCGCCTTGCCGATTACAAATTACGATACCCACGTTAGGGCGGTAGCCATCATCATCGATCACCGGACTACCTCGATAAACTTAAAACGTAAAGATGCTCTGATTGTTTCACACTAGTAACAGCCGGTAAACCACTGCTTATCAGACAGTAAAACCTGATAACTCTGGGATAACTCACAGATATTAGCAAAGTTATAAACACCCTGAAGGGGCATTACCGTATTTTATTCACTTTTTCTGTGGATATAGGTGTGCAGAACTCTAGGGAAAAGCGGGTACAACTCATTTCCAGCTAATATTACGCTAATAACATCCAAACAAATAAATGATTAAATTCAACAAAATAACAGGTTTCCCACAGGTATTTAAGGTGCCGAAATGTGATCTGTATCCGTTTTGGATCAGGTGCTGGCTAAAGATCCACCAATGCAGTTTTTATCCACAGATAATGCGTCAAAGTTATGCAAAAAAGGATAAAACTCGCAAAAAAGGCGATCGTCAAGGCTGTAAATTGAACCAGTGATCGCGATTTAATGAGGTTATCCAATAAATCTGTGGATAAATAGGTGTAAGATCCTGTTCATTATTACGATTAGCAGGTGTACAAGATAGCCTGAATAAAAGTATTTCAGGCATAAGCGGAAAGAAAAACCCCGTTAAATCATGCTATTATTAACGCCTACCCTATAGGGCAACGATACAAATACTATCACTTTTAATTCAGTTTGTTTTTTAACCGATTTTAACAGGTTGCTACCCATGTCTGTTTATTCACTGCCACCCCCTCCACCTACAGATGAACATCAACTTTTCCAACGCGCTGAAACCTTGTCCGGTTTTACGCTTGGAGAGCTGGCAACACGTGCTCAATGGGATATCCCTGTAGACTTGAAACGTGTGAAAGGATGGGTTGGCATGTTGCTGGAGTACTATCTAGGGGCCAGTGCAGGCAGCAAACCTGAACAAGATTTTGCAGATATTGGGATTGAGCTAAAAACCATCCCCATTAGTGCTCAGGGTAAGCCCTTGGAAACCACTTTTGTGTGTGTCGCACCACTGACAGGTAATAGTGGCATCACTTGGGAAAATAGCCACGTGCGGCATAAATTGGCCCGCGTTCTCTGGGTGCCAGTCGAAGGAGAGCGGCAAATTCCGTTAGCACAACGCAGAGTCGGCGCGCCATTGTTGTGGAGCCCTAATGCCGAAGAGGAAGAATTACTGCGCCGCGACTGGGAAGAATTAATGGACCTTATCGTTTTAGGTAAAGTCGAAACGATCACCGCGCGCCATGGCGAAGTTTTGCAGTTACGTCCCAAGGCCGCCAATAGCCGTGCATTAACGGAAGCCATTGGTGAACAGGGGCAGCCCATCATGACATTACCCCGAGGCTTTTATCTGAAAAAGACCTTCACTGGCCCCATGCTGGCCCGCCATTTTTTGTTATAAAGCATCACCGTAATTGATATTACTTCCCGTCAATTCATTATGGTAATTACGTCGGATATATTCCGATTCATAAATAAAAGCGTATAATTGTGTTTTTGTGTTTCCGTAAGGTGTAAAGGCGCAATGTTTGAGTGGATTGCCGATCCAAATGCCTGGTTGGCGCTGGGCACGTTAACTATCCTTGAGATTGTTCTCGGGATAGACAATATTATTTTCCTTTCTTTGGTGGTCGCAAAATTACCTAAAGCGCAACAAAACAAAGCCCGTCGTATCGGTTTAGCTGGGGCAATGTTAATGCGCTTGGCATTACTGGCTTCGATTGCTTGGGTCATTCGCCTGACGGAGCCACTGTTTAGCATCGCTGGACATGGCGTTTCCATGCGGGACTTGATTCTGCTGTTGGGGGGGTTATTCCTGATCTGGAAGGCCAGCAAAGAAATCCATGAAACCATTGAAGGCAGTGATACTGAACATTCCAGTAACGTTAGCTCATTCTTTGGTGCCATTGTCCAAATCATGCTGCTGGATATCATCTTTAGCTTGGACTCCGTCATCACGGCTGTTGGGCTGTCTGACCATCTGTTTATTATGATGGCTGCGGTGGTGATTTCTGTGGGCGTGATGATGTTTGCCGCTAGGCCGATTGGTGAATTTGTTAATCGCCACCCGTCCGTCAAGATGTTGGCGCTGTCTTTCCTGATTTTAGTTGGCTTCACGCTGATGCTAGAAAGTTTCCAAATTCACATTCCAAAAGGCTACATTTACTTCGCCATGTTCTTCTCAATGGGCGTTGAAACCCTCAATCTCATGCGAGGGAAGAAAAGTAAGCCAGTGGATAAAAAAGCATAATCCTCTTCGGGTGCGTTTCTACGCGCCCGTTTCCCACTTTTTTCTACACTTTCGCCTGACATGCTTTCCCCTGCACTCACGCTTCGTTATAGTCGAATAAGGCGGGTTTGACTAATACCCCAAATTATTGGCGGACAGCAACGCCAAGGACATCGGGTATGGCCTGATAATTTCAGACATTAAGGAAGGTCGGCAATGCAATATCATCGTATCCCCCACACTTCACTCGAAGTCAGCCTACTGGGCTTGGGCACCATGACTTTTGGTGAACAAAACAGTGAAGCCGATGCCCATGCTCAACTGGATTATGCCGTTGCAGCCGGTATTAACTTAATCGACACCGCAGAAATGTATCCGGTTCCTCCGAAGCCAGAAACCCAAGGGTTAACTGAGCAATACATCGGTAACTGGATAAAGGCGCGCGGTAGTCGCGATAAAATCATTTTAGCCAGCAAAGTTTCTGGGCCATCGCGGGGAAGTGATCAACCGATCCGCCCGAATATGGCACTGGATCGCAAAAATATCCGCATTGCGTTGGAAGATAGCCTACGGCGGCTCAATACTGATTATCTCGATATTTATCAATTACATTGGCCGCAGCGGGAGACGAACTGTTTCGGCAAGCTAAATTATCGCTATAGCGAACATACCGCTGTAGTGACCTTGCTTGAGACGCTAGAAGCGCTGAATGAGCAAGTGCGAGCCGGTAAAATCCGCTATATCGGTGTCTCAAATGAAACACCATGGGGCGTCATGCGGTATTTGCAGTTGGCGGAAAAGCATGATTTACCCCGTATCGTTTCAATTCAAAACCCTTACAGCCTGCTTAATCGCAGCTTTGAGGTGGGATTAGCAGAAATCAGCCAGCATGAAGGGATTGAACTACTCGCTTATTCTAGCCTTGCTTTCGGCACCTTGAGCGGCAAATACCTGAATGGGGCCAAGCCCACAGGGGCGCGTAATACCCTATACAGCCGTTTCACTCGTTATACCGGTAAGCAAGCCCAGTTAGCCGTGGCTGAATATGTGGCAGTAGCAAAACATCATGGCCTCGATCCGGCACAGATGGCGCTGGCCTTCGTTCGCCAGCAACCTTTCGTCGCCAGTACGTTGTTGGGTGCCACGACGCTTGAACAGCTAAAGAGTAATATCGATAGCCAAGATGTCGTCTTAAGCCAAGAAGTATTGGATGCATTGGAAGAGATCCATACTCGTTTCACCTTCCCTGCCCCTTAATTTACCCGCGTTCTAATCGCAAAAAGGCCGCAGATTGCGGCCTTTAGTTTAACTAGCACATTACTCCACTGTTTTACGGCGCAGTTGCCGCCACTGCCAACCCCAAAGCAATGCGATGGCTAAGGCGAATATCACGCCAAAGCCTACGCCGACAACGACCACAGGGACACCCAGTTTCACCACGACGGAAAACAGCCCTAGCATCACTAGCATGGCGGTGTTCTCACCTAGGTTCTGCACAGCAATCGCATTACCGGCTCCAACACTCTGTTTGCCCCGCTCTTGTAGTAACGCATTAAGAGGTACGACAAAGAATCCGCCTAAAATCCCGATGATGATCAACAGTAAATAAGCCATTGGCATGCTGTGTTGCAAAGCAAAAATGGCCACAACCACACCGATCAACACGCCCGCAGGCAAGCAGCGTTTCACCGTTTTAAGCGTGACAAAACGCGCAGCAGCCCCCGCCCCCACCACAATCCCTATTGCTACCATCGCATTGAGCAGAGTGGGCGTGGTGTTATCGGTAATACCTAACGCAATAGGCACCCAGAGCACGAGCAGGAAACGTAATGTGACCCCCGCCCCCCAGAAGAGACTGGTTCCTGCCAGAGAGAAACGGGTTTCGCCATCGCGCCATAAAAGTCGGCACGCGCTAAAGAAGCTGCTGGTCATAGCGCGAGGTCGCCATGAGCTACCTGCACGGGCAGCCGCTAAGCGAGGGATAAAGAGATTGGCAACGACGGCAATGGCATACACCAGCGCACAAGCGCCTAAAGCTGCACCTAAATGCCAATCTGCCAGTATTCCACCCGCAACCGAACCGAGTAAGATGGCCGCAATCGTTGAAGCTTCCATCATGCCATTGGCTTTGACCAGTTGCTCACCCGAAGTGAGCTCGCCTAAGATGCCATACTTAGCCGGTGAATAAGCCGCAGCCCCCACGCCCACTAAGCTGTAGCCCAAAAATGGATTAAATCCGAAACAAATCACCAGCGCGCCCGCCAACTTCAAGCCGTTCGCGACCATCATCACCCGTCCTTTTGCGAAGCTATCGGCAAACTGCCCGACAAAAGGAGCCAGAATGATGTACGTCGCCACGAAAGCCATCTGCAAAATAGGCTGGCTCCAGTCGGGATATAACTGCTGTTTGATCAATGCCAAGGTAGCGAAAAGTAATGCATTATCGCCAAATGCGGAGAAAAACTGTGCGCCAAGAACGGCAATCATCCCTCTGGATAATAGAGGCTTATCATCTAGCACTTGCTGACTCATAGACTCATCTCCGGATCTTCTGCCATTTTGCTGAGTGTCACAAAGTCAGGTTTGCCGCTACCGAGCAACGGCAGTGCTTTCACCACTCGGATATCACGTGGAACAGCCAACTCCGGCACACCACTTTCTCGCGCCGTTTTAATCAATTGCTCACGCGTGATTTCGCTGTCGGTGGTAAACAAGACCAAGGCTTCTCCTTTGGCGCTGTCGGTTTTCGCAGCGGCGGCGTGTTGACCGTCTGGCGAGATTTTTATCGCTAGTTGTTCAACGCTCTCCAGTGAAACCATTTCCCCCGCCAATTTAGCAAAACGTTTCATTCGGCCGCGAATAGCGCAGAATCCTTGCTCATCGATGGCGACAATATCACCTGTGTCATACCAACCCATCTCGCGTTCGCCTTGCGCATTTTCAGCAGAGGGTTGTTCCAGCACGCCAGGGTTTTCTACTCGCAGGTAGCCACGCATAATGTTCGGCCCACGTAATTGCAAGCGGCCGCCTTGCTCTATGCCCGGTACCTTAATCAAGCGTGATTCCATTCCCGGTAGAATACGGCCTACCGTATTCACTTTTGCCGCCATCGGCACATTGATGGCCACAACCGGCGCACATTCAGTGACACCATAGCCTTCCAGAATACGGATACCGAACTTATCCTGCCAAATCTGTTTTGTGCTTTCGGCTAACTTTTCAGCCCCAGCCACCACATAGCGCAAGCGAGCAAAATCATAAGGATGGGCGAAGCGGGCATAATTCCCAAGGAAGGTAGAGGTGCCAAACAGTACGGTACAGTTACGGTCATAGACCAGTTCAGGGACGACGCGATAATGCAGTGGGCTTGGGTAAAGAAATACGCGGCTACCGGTCATCAACGGAGTGAACAAGCCAACCGTCAAACCAAACGCATGGAACAATGGCAGTGACGACATAAAGCGGTCGCGTGGCGTAAAGTCAGCAATGGTGCGGATTTGCTCAACGTTCGCCAATAAGCTGGCATGTGAATGAACCACCCCTTTAGGGTGACCTTCTGAACCGGAAGTAAACAAAATCAACGCCTTGTCGTCTGCTTGCTGTGGTAGCATCGCGCGGCGTGGGCAGCACAAGTGGAATAGAATCCAGAGTTTATCTGCGAGTGTCACCGTGTCTTTTAAGTCTTCCAGATAAACCCAATTTGCCTCTGTTACTTGCTCAGGCAGATGAGTGAGTTTGCCTTTTTCCAGAAACTGGCGCGATGTCACGATAGTTTTCAATGAGGCGGCGGTAATCGCACTCTTTAGCCCTTTGGCACCCGAGGTGTAATTCAGCAAGGCGGGTATACGGCCACTCAGTGATGCGCCGAAAATCGCCGCGGCCGTGATAGTCGCGTTTGGTAGCAGCATGCCCACGTGTTCACCCGATGCGGTAAAGCGTTGCAAGATACGGCTGACACCGAGCGTTTTTTTCAGCAGTGTATGGTAGCTATCTTCTTTGAAGGAAACATCTTCGATGCAGGGCTTAAAACGCCCATAACGGGTTTGTGCCGCTAATAGCGCTTCAAATAACGTTTCCCGTGGCACGATAGCCATACGCGCATTCATCATAATGGTATGTAACTGTTCACCTGCCAGTATTCGCCTTTCACGAGCACGCGCCGCTTGCGGCATCGGTAAGCGGGTAGCCGGTAAAACATAAATGCTTATTTTCGGGAACCAACGAACTTTAAATACGTCAGCCAATCGGCCAAAACGGCTAAATTCAGGGCCTTCCAATCGGATAGGAACCACCATTGCACCCGATTTTGCAGCAACAAAGGCGGCGCCATCGTAGATTTTCATCAACGAGCCGGTCACCGTGATACGCCCTTCGGGGAATATCACTACCGGACGTCCCTGTTCAACCATTCGAACCAAGTGTTTAATTGCCATGGGATTGGTGGGATCAAGTGCAACGAAATCCACATAGGGCTTCAGCCAACGCATAAACCAACTTTCCGTCACACTGGTATAAACCGCAAAAACGGGTTTTATCGGCAGAAATAGCGCGAGCAACATACCATCAAGAAAGGAGACATGATTTGGGGTAATCAGCAGTTTTGGGTGTGTGAATTGGTCGGTGATGCCTTCGACAGTCACGCGAAATAGTCGGCGCAGGAGTGCGCGCAGAAAACGAGAAACCATGTCTATCTCTCTATAACCTAATGAATATGATAAAGAGAGAATACTCTATTTGAGGCGAGTTGATCTTTAAGGACTCGCTGAAAAGAGAGGTAGGAATGAACAAATAAAAAAAAACCTACGCATCTGCGTAGGTCGGTGCAAATAAAAAACTGGCTTTTAACACACAGCGTATGTTGATTACTCACCAATTAATACCTCTGGGACAGTCAGGATATCCGTTTGTGAGACGCCACAGCCAGCGAGCAATCGAAACATTTGCGTGCAAAGTGTAACCAGTGGTGAACATTGTCAGCGTAGCGAAAAGGTTTGTAATTCATTGTCGTACAAGCCCTATTCACTCAATGTGACTTCGACCAGGCAACTCATCGCATTCGGCCCTTGAGTCAACCTCGAGGTCCCAATATCCAACGTCAACACATTAGGATTACCTGATTGTTCAACTTGGTGCTGTTTGCCACCAAAACCGAGATCAAACCAAGCACCGGTCGCCATCAATACGACGCCTCGTGTCACTCCATCAGTAATACGCACGCCCGCGAGGCATCTGCCCCGTAAGTTACTGACCTGCACCTGACTGCCCTCGGTAATCTGGCGGCGAGCGGCATCTTGTGGATGCATATAGAGTGTTTCACGGCCAGCGGTTTTATTCCCCTGAGCCAAGGGGGCGGGATCAAGTTGACTGTGCAAACGATCGGCCGGTTGAATTGAGATCAAATGCAGTGGCCACTGCTCGGCCTCGGGAGCACCTAGCCATTCGACTGGCGGCTTCCACTCAGCATGTGGCGCAAAATCGGCATATTGATAACCGGCGATTTTCTCACTGAATAATTCAATCTTGCCACTGGGGGTTTGCAATGGGTGCAACTGCGGATCTTCGCGGAAGCTATCAAAGAACACGAATTCTTTTTCCGGCGCTGGCAAGTCAACATGACCCCGTTGCCAAAATGTCTCAAAATCAGGCCATTCAACCCCATGAGGCTGTTGAGCTACGCCACATTCTTGGTAAATATGTCGAATCCACGCCATTTCATCGCGACCTTCGGTAAAGGCGTCACGATAACCTAGCCGTTCAGCCAGATCGGCGAATATATCAAAGTCGTTGCGGGCTTGATGTTGCGGTGCAATCGCCTGATGCATCGCCAAAACATAGCGATCTCTCGATGACCCACCAATATCATTACGTTCTAGCGAACTGGTGACCGGCAGCACGATATCGGCCATTTTAGCCGCTGGCGTCCACCAGATATCCTGCACAATGACCGTGTCAGGTTTTTGCCACCCTTCCACCAACCGATTGAGCTGTTGATGGTGATGGAATGGATTCCCACCCGCCCAATGCACTAAATGAATATCGGGGTAGGTGTGGGTTTCCCCCTGAAATTGATATGGCTGCCCCGGTTGCAGCAGCATGTCACAAATCCTTGCCACCGGAATGGCCAGCCCAGATGGATTTTTGCCTACCGGCATCATGGGTCCAGAGGTGTCTATACGCGGGTTACCGACCCCATTCATGGAGCCATGCCCAAAGGAGAATCCCCCACCCGGCAACCCGACTTGCCCTAACATCGCCGATAACGCAATTACCATCCAGTAAGGCTGTTCGCCACGATGGGCGCGCTGCACGGAATAGGAGCAGGTCATAAAACTGCGCACACCAATCAGTTGTTGTGCTAATTGAGCGATTCTCGCGGCAGGAATACCGGTTATCTCACTGGCCCACTCTGGCGTTTTAGCCACACCATCATTGATGCCACGGATATAATCCGCTAATTGCTCATAGCCGACACAATGGCTCGCCAGAAAAGATTCATCCTGCGCATCAACGCGTTGAATCTCATAAGCCAGTGCCAGCATCAACGCTACATCAGTATTTGGACGAATAGGTATCCATTCTGCATTCACAAAATCAGGACAATCATCCCGCATCGGACTGATGTTAATGACGGGTGTGCCCTTTTGCGCCAGTTTCTCTAACCACGGTTTCAGGGAATGTTCCGCTGAACCGCCGGAAGAAACTTGAGCGTTCTTCAGTGCCAAACCGCCAAAGGCAATAAACAATTCGCAGTGCTCAACGACACTCGGCCATGACGTTACTCTGCCGGTCAGTGGGGTAAAAGTGCCAATGACATAGGGCAAGAAGAACTGCGCGGATCCCCAACTGTAATTGCCCATTTGGTCAACACCACCACCGCCGCCGAAATAGAAACGCCGAACTAATGAGCGCGCATGATGTAAACGCCCAGCAGAAGACCAGCCGTAAGAACCGGTAAATAGCCCAGAAGGGCCATAGCGATCCCTGACTCGCCGATTTTCTTCTGCGACTAAATCCAGCGCAACATCCCAATCCACCTCGACAAAATCTTCTCGCCCACGCAGTGTACGGTCACTTTTTTCCCGTTGTTGCAGCCATGAGCGACGAATGGCTGGCTTACGAATACGTTTATCGGAATAAACCATCGGCGTGATGGATTCCAACAGTGGCGAAGGGTTTGAATCATCGGCAAAGGGTTCACAACGGATCAACTTGCCATCTTCAACGACAGCAGTATAAGCGCCCCAGTGGGCAAGCTGGGGGTAACGGGTGATGGTCATGGCTATCTCAGGCGATTAAATAGATCATAACCGTAGCATTCATCGAGCCATTAAACCAAAGCACAATTTTGACTAAAGATAATCCTTTGGTACTAAGACAAGTGCCACCGACCGGACACATCAAAAATGCGGAAAGCAACCACGAATATGCCTATTTTTCCTTTCTTGAGTTTTTTCTTACTAAGTTGCGATCATCCCCTCTTGCGGGCAAGACTGTTTTCCGCAAAACTGAGTAATGTAAGCGATTACCCTGAAAATCTCTGGAAGAAAAATGGCCACTATTAAGGATGTTGCCAAGCTGGCGGGTGTTTCCGTCGCGACGGTATCTCGTGTTATCAATAATTCCCCTAAGGCCAGCGAAGCATCACGTATGGCGGTATGTAGCGCCATGGAGCAGTTGCAGTATCACCCCAATGCCAATGCCCGTGCACTGGCCCAGAAATCCACAGAAACTGTCGGCATGATTGTTTCTGATGTGTCCGACCCCTTCTTTGGTTCGATGGTTAAAGCGGTAGAACAAGTGGCTTACGCCACCGGTAATTTTCTGCTCATTGGTAACGGTTACCATGATGAAGAGAAAGAACGCCAAGCCATCGAGCAGTTGATCCGCCACCGCTGTGCTGCGCTAGTGGTACATGCCAAAAAATTATCCGATGAAGAATTGACGTCCTTAATGGAGCAGATCCCCGGCATGGTGCTGATCAATCGTACCCTCCCTGGCTTTGAGAGCCGCTGTGTCGCATTAGATGACCGCTACGGCGCGTGGTTGGCAACCCGACATTTGATTCAGCAAGGGCATAAACGGATAGCCATAATTTGCTCCAATCACCAGATTTCCGATGCCATTGATCGCCTGCAAGGTTATTTGGATGCATTAAAAGAGTTTGATATCGCTGTGGATGACCGCTTAATTTCTTACGGTACGCCGGATGAGATAGGGGGGGAGCAAGCCATGACCGACCTGCTCGGTCGTGGTAAGCACTTCACCGCAGTCACCTGTTATAACGACTCAATGGCCGCTGGCGCGCTATCGGTACTGAGCGATAACAGTATTGAAGTGCCACAAGAGATCTCACTGATCGGTTTTGACGATGTTTTGATCTCGCGCTATTTACGCCCTCGATTGACGACCATTCGCTACCCGGTAGTGGCGATGGCGACACAAGCCGCCGAGTTAGCATTGGCGCTGGCCAACCATACTCCGTTGCCCGAGATCACCAATATGTTTAGCCCGACACTGGTGCGACGCCATTCTGTTGCCAGCCCGCAAGCAGCAACAGATGACTAAGTCGCGCTGATCTAGAGGCTCGAATCGCGCTGTTACATCATTTCTAAGGCAATCAGTTCTTCGATGGTTTGCCGGCGGCGGATCAAACGTGGCTGCCCTTGTTCAAATAGCACTTCGGGCAAGAGCGGTCGGCTGTTGTAGTTAGAGGACATCGACGCGCCATAAGCGCCAGTATCGTGGAACACCAGATAGTCACCGATTCGGGCTGCCGGTAACGCACGAGTTTCTAGCCCGCCTCCCGCTTCCTGAGTGAAAATATCACCTGACTCACAAAGCGGGCCACCGACCACTGTCTCAATCAACGCTTCTGATGCTAATGAACGCCCGTCTGCTGGCAACAATGAAATATGATGGTAGCTACCGTACATCGCTGGGCGCATCAAGTCGTTAAAACCCGCATCCACCAAGACGTAGTGCCGGCTGCCCATCTCTTTCACTGCCCGTACTTGCGCAATGAGCACGCCGGATTCTGCCACCAAAAACCGGCCCGGTTCAATTTCAAGGCTGACGGGATGGCCCAGATGCGCGGCGATACGCTCGCGGGCGTTGTTCCATAAGCCGTAATAATGCTCGGTATCAATCTCGTCACCACCGAACTCATAAGGGATCGACAAACCGCCCCCTGCCGAAATGGCGCTGATATCCTGCCCCAAGCTAATGACCTGCTCGACCATGGCGTCACAGACTTGCTCTAGATGTTGATAGTCAACACCAGAGCCAATATGCATATGAATACCCACTAAGGTTAAGCCGTATTGCGTCACTTTCTCGATAGCTTGTGGTAGGTCTTGATACCAGATGCCATGTTTACTGTTTTCGCCGCCGGTATTGGTTTTCTGGCTGTGACCATGACCAAAACCAGGATTGATACGCAACCAAACTGGGTGACCAGGTGCCTGTTGGCCCAATTGATCCAGCATGTCGATTGATCCTGCATTCACCGGGATGTTTAATTCCGTCACTCGCATTAATGTGGCCTGATCCAACAGATCGGCGGTAAACACGATTTCAGCGGGTTCCAGCCCCGGTTGGAACCCAGCCACTAACGCACGTTCAATCTCACCGAGCGAGACAGAGTCCACCTTGACACCCTGCTCACGCATCAAACGCAGAATATGAATATTCGAACAGGCTTTCTGGGCAAAACGAATTACATCAAAATTCCGTAATTGATTGATACGTTGAGCAATAATATCGCCATCATAGGCCCACACTGGGCAACCAAAACGCTCAGGTAAAGCGATCAGATTTTGGGCAGTAAGCGCCGAAGAAGAGTCGTTAAGTGCGCGTGGCATAGGGTTTTCCTAATAATTTGGTCAATCAATAAGTTGGGCGAAAAGAGCGATTTCGCTGATACCGTATTATTAACAATCACGTTCTTGTTAGGAAAATATCTATTTAGCCTGAGTCTATTCATTTATGATATGGATTAGCTTATTCAGTCGCCTAATCAGGAGCTATGCGATGCCTGCCATCTCTCTACGACAAATCGAAATTTTTCATGGTGTGATGACCACCGGTAACCTGACTGAAGCAGCGGCACTCCTCCAGACATCACAACCGACGGTTAGCCGTGAGTTGGCCCGCTTTGAGCAGTTGGTGCAATTAAAACTCTTTGACCGTGTGCGAGGCCGCCTTTACCCCACCGTGCAAGGCTTGCGGTTATTTGAAGAAGTGCAGCGCTCTTATTACGGCCTTGATCGCATCCGTCAAGCCGCAGAGGGGATTCGCCAATTCCAGCAAGCCCAACTGTCGATTGCCTGCTTGCCCGTATTTTCTCAATCACTCCTTCCTGCGGTGTGCAAACCCTTCATTGAAAGCTATCCGGAAGTGAGTCTGAGTGTGATCCCGCAGGAATCACCGTTATTGGAAGAGTGGCTTTCCGCTCAGCGCCATGACTTAGGGCTGACCGAGAATACCCAAACCCCCGCAGGGACATTACGCCATGCACTGATGACCGTGAACGAAGTCTGCGTCTTGCCCAGCGACCATCCATTGCGGGAAAAATCAGTGCTGACACCACAAGATTTCCAAGGCGAAAATTTTATCAGCCTCTCGGTGACGGACAGTTATCGTCAATTGTTGGATAATCTGTTTGCTGAGCAAGGGATTAACCGCAGGTTGGTACTTGAGACTCATAGTGCCGCATCTGTTTGCGCCATGGTACGAGAAGGGGTAGGAGTCTCAATCGTTAACCCATTGACGGCATTGGATTATATCAATAAAAGTACTGATAACGGCGTCTGTGTACGCCCATTTAGCGTCGAAATACCTTTTACCATCAGTTTGATACAACCGATACATCGACCCTCATCGACTTTGGTAGAGATATTTATCGAGCATCTGAAACAACAAGCAATCACCTTCCAACAACGATTGGCCGCGGTGATTGCTCATCAATAGTCAATTTACACTGACTTAACTAAGCTGCCGTCACCTTACCCGCTCGCGCGCGGGAAAAAGTAAACAGGCACAGCAATAATCCGACAGCCGCGAGTGCAGCCGCCGCCAGCGGAACGGCCGTCAGACCTAGGCCGCTGGCAATGACCACGCCCCCCACCCACGCGCCTAAAGCATTACCGACATTAAACGCAGCGATATTGAGCGTCGAGACTAAATTAGGCGCTTTTTTGCCATAAGTGACCACATTGATTTGCAAAGCGGGTACCGCCGAAAATGCCGCCGCCGACCAGAGGAACAACGTCACTTCTGCGGCGATGAGAGAATAACTCGTCCAACTGAATAGTGCTGAGAACACCGCTATCAGCAGGAAGGTCATGGTTAAACTGACGGATAAACGCCAATCTGCTAAGCGCCCCCCGACAATGTTCCCCAGCGTTAGTCCCAACCCCATCAACAATAATGTCCAACTCACGCCATGCTCGGAAACCTGCGTCACTTCGGTCAAGATAGGCGCAATATAGGTAAAGAGCGCAAACATGGCGGCAGCAAAAATAACCGTCATCAACAGTGAGAGCCAAATGCCACCGCCACGCAACGCCGCTATCTCCTTACGTAACTCAGTCGGAGCCTCTTCCTGAGTGGCGGGTAATTTACGATAAAGCGCGACCAGTGAGATTAAGCCGATGAACGAAACCACCCAGAAGGTTGAGCGCCAACCAAAGGCTTGCCCCAATGCCGTTCCCAACGGCACACCCAGCACATTGGCAAGGGTCAAACCGGTAAACATCAGTGCCACCGCAGAAGCCCGTCGATTGGGTGCCACCAGATTGGACGCCACCACAGCACCAATCCCAAAGAATGCCCCGTGGCACAAGGCGGTAATCACCCTCGCCAACATCAGGAAATCGTAACTGTATGCCAGTGCACACATCAGGTTACCGATAATAAAAATCACCATTAAGAGCAATAGTGTCTTTTTACGCGGCAACTTAGCCGTCAGAACCGCCATAATTGGCGCGCCAATCGCGACCCCTAGTGCATAACCACTGATTAACCAACCGGCGGTTGGAATCGAGATGTGTAAATCACCTGCCACCTGAGGCAATAGCCCCATAATGACAAACTCGGTCGTCCCAATCGCAAAAGCACTCAGTGCTAATGCCAATAGCGCAACAGGCATAATACAAGCTCCCAGTCAGACAATATCTTCCCACCATAGATAGCGGGCAGATCAAATTATTGCCGTCATTATTCATTGACCGGCATGAGGTAGTGAATCGTAGAAGTCGTGAGAAAAGCTGTTCAATTGCTGAATATCGCAGCAGTAATCCGATAAAAATGCATTATTATTTTTTTGGCTCGCTAAATAGCAATAGCATGAGTTGAGGAATAATAACCAGTAATGAACAGGGTGATAAATAGCATGATCATTAAACGTTAGCTATTCCTCTCGGTAACTCAATGAAATAATGATTTTTTCTGACTGATTATTGATGATAAAAATATGTTTTAGAATGTAACTGCACTTCACACTCAAGTTGGCAAAGGATGAGTGGCAAACCATTCCACTAAGAAATCCAACATTGTTCTTAATGTTGCTGGCATTTGCCGACGTGAAGTATAGATGCCGTAAATGCCCATTGCCTGAGGCTGATAATCAGGCAATAACTTTATGAGTTCTCCACGAGCAATATAAGGTGCAACAGAGTAGCTGGGTTGCAACGTGATACCTGCTCCCTCTAACGCACCGCTCAGTAGCACGACGGACTCATTGGCACTTAGATTCCCACCGACGGCAACCGAGGATTTAGCGCCCTGCTGGTCAAAATGCCACAAACTCTTGCCGAAATAGGAATAGGTCAGGCAGTTGTGTACCGCCAGATCATGAGGATCTCTTGGGATTCCCTTGGCGGCTAGATAAGCAGGTGAAGCGCAAACAACGGAATGACAAATCGCGAGTGGCCGAGCGATTAAATTTGGATCGAGCTCATTGGTAATGCGTAGCGCCAAATCAATACGTTCTTCGACTAAATTGACGGTGCGATTATTCATCTGCAAATCAACCGCGACCTGCGGATAGCGACGTAAATAATCGGTAACGGCAACAACCAACGCACTTTGTCCAAGCGATTGAGAGCAACTAATACGTAGTAAACCCCGTAAATCATCGTTTTCCAGCCCAACAGTGGCATTCATATCCTGCGCGAATTCCAACATCCGTCGGCAACGTTCCAGTGTTGCTTCCCCTGCATGAGTCAAACTCAACTTTCGCGTTGTTCGATGCAGCAAACGTACTCCCGCCCATTGCTCCATCTGTGCCAGATAACGGGTCACCATCGCCCGTGACATCTCCAATGCCTCGGCTGCGGCAATCATACTGCCCCGCTCTACAATCGCGACAAAGACTTCAGCGGCGGTGATTCTATCCATTATTAGCTCGATTTACGCAACAAACAATTGCTCATTATCGGGTTTTTCTCTCGATATATGCAATCTATTATCTCTCCCACACCCAGACACTCTCAGGACAAATCACATGTTTAAGAAATCGTTACTACAAATCAGCTTCGCCAGCATGGCTATTTTCGCAGCAGCATCAACCGTTCATGCGGCTACGCCATTGAAAATGGAAGTCTACAATCCCGGTGAAAAAAGTGTTTTCCCCGTGTCATCAGAGATAATCAGCGGTAAAACAGAAGTTGCCTTAATTGATGCTCAGTTTCAGCGTAACGACGCCGAAGCATTGGTGAAGAAAATCCAGCAAAGTGGTAAGAAACTAACCACCATTTATATCAGCCAAGCTGACCCTGACTTTTATTTTGGTTTAGACGTGATCACTAAAGCTTTCCCACAAGCCAAGGTGCTTGCAACACCACAAACCATCGAAGAAATTGAGGCGACTAAAGCAGGTAAATTGGCTTATTGGGGGCCGATTTTGAAAGAAAATGCACCGGCTAAAGTGATTGTCCCACAACCGCTGCAAGGTAAGAGTTTCACTATCGATGGAGAACGTATTGAGGTAGAAGGTTTGGACGGTCCGTCACCTGAAAAAACCTTTGTTTGGATCCCTTCATTAAAAGCGGTTGTTGGCGGGGTCATGGTCTCTGGCAATATCCATTTATGGGTTGCAGACACTCAAACACCTGAGTCACGCCAACATTGGCTGACAACATTGGAAAAAATCAAAGCCTTAAAACCGGTCACGGTCGTTCCGGGTCATTATCTGGATAACGCACCGCAAACATTGGCCTCAGTGACCTTCACTCAAAACTATTTGACCACGTTAAATGCTGAGCTCCCTAAAGCGAAAGATTCCGTTGAACTGATTGCGGCAATGAAAAAGCATTATCCTGAACTGAAAGATGAATCTAGCCTGGAATTGAGTGCCAAAGTTTTGAAAAATGAGATGAAATGGCCACAGTAGTCGCCACTAGAATGAATTAGCACTAAGGTACTGAATTAACGCTAAGGTACTGAATTATCATATCAGTCGATATTATTGAGGACGCCATAATGGCCAACACAAAATTACATTACATCTTCGACCCACTATGCGGTTGGTGTTATGGCGCAGCGCCACTGGTACAGGCTGCGCAAGATATTCCTAACCTAGCGCTAGTACTCCACGCGGGAGGTATGATGTCTGGGCTAAACCGCCGCCAGATTGATAACCAATGGCGCGATTATGTGATGCCTCATGACCAACGGATTGCCGCGTTAACCGGTCAGACATTTGGTGATGCCTATTATAATGATTTACTGAATGATACATCAGCCGTCATGGACTCCACGCCGCCTATTACTGCGATTCTGGCTGCAGAGTCGTTAGGTGGACGCGGAGCCGATATGCTTCATCGTATTCAGCAAGGGCATTATGTGGAAGGCCGCCGTATCTCTGACACATCAGTGCTCGCTGAACTTGCAACTGATATTGGCCTGAACAGCGATGAATTTATTCACTCGTTCAATGCCACTCAGGAGATATCTATCCAGCACATTAACAAAAGCCGCATTTTCCTCGAGAAGATGCGAGGCCATGGCTTCCCGACATTTGTTTTGCAAGATAATCAAGGCAAGCTGACCGTTTTACCTGCCAGCGAGTATTACGGTGATCCATCCGCTTGGACCAAGATGCTGAAAAACAGCATTGCACACTAAAATTGGCCGCGACCTGCTCATCAATTTGTGAGTAGGTCGTTTCATGGCAGGCAAAATCGAGCGACTGATTGATTCAGTTGAAACGTTTGTTTTTGTAATGCTTCTGACGCGCGCGATGATTGCTCTACGAGTTCTGCGTTTAACCTCGTGACCTCATTAATCATCCCCACCTGCGTGGTGATGTTTTCGATACCCTCACTTTGATCGTGTGAAGCCGCCGATATTTCTGCCATCAGATCCGTGACTTTTTTAACTGCGTCGATAATTTCTCGTAAATTATCCCCAGAACGCGCAACGAGGCTAGTACCAGTAGAAATATAGCGAGAAGAGTTATGAATGAGTTGCTTAATATTCAGTGCAGAATGACCACTCTTATTCGCTAGCATGCCAACTTCTCGCGCGACAACAGAAAAGCCTCTCCCATGCTCACCGGCATGCGCCGCTTCAATGGCCGCATTTAATGCCAGAATATTGGTTTGAAAAGCCACGGATTCAATTAACGAGATTATTTCCGTTATTTCCTTTGAACCGGTGGAAATATCAGCCATGGAATTCACCACATTCGACATCATCTCTCCCCCCTGACTGGCGATAGCTTTCGTCTTATTTGCGAGGTCATTTGCTTGGTCTGCACTCATCGAGTTTTGTTTTACGCGGGCATTGAGTTGCTGCATGCTTTGCGTCGTAGCCGCAAGCGAATGTGTCTGCGATTGTGTTTGTTCTGAAATACGGTGGCTATCAGCGGCAATTTGATTAATTCCAGCAAGGATAACTTCTGCGCCGCCACGAACCTGACTAACAAGCGCAACAAGTCCTTGCTGCATTTGGCATATGCTAGCGGCTATCTGGCTAACTTCTCGACTGGTCAATGTGCTTTGCTTAATAGGGTGTGATAAGTCGCCGGCAGCAATAATATTGATATGCGAAATAAGGTTATTTAGAGGGCGGATAATCCAGCGGGTAACACCGAGCCAAACAGAAAAAGCAAGAATAAGTAATATGGCCAGAGCCATGATAATAGCCTGTTTGGCCGATAACAACGAAGATAAAAGCTGAGAATCCATTACCGTCCGTTTATTCTCGCTTTCCTGTAAATAGTGATAATACTTCTCGGTGAAATCACTCTGGAATCCCTGAATAGGCACTTCAAAAAAAACGTCGATGTTATTGTTCTTTGATAAACCTTGCCCAATCTCGTTTAACCCTTGATACAACTGCTGATAACTCTCTTTCAACGCAATAAACTCAGGGCGTTCATCATGGGTTGAAAGTCGTAATAAATGTCGATAATTTTCTTCCGATTGCTGGAGGGATTGTAGTGCTTCACTCAAAAGGCTATGCCAACTCCCTTCTGATCCGGTTTCTTTATCAACCATATAGTAGATTCCTGCCCGATTGAGCTTATCACTGGCAATCAATAGCTCCATTCGCGCGCGATCCATTAATGTTTCTTGTTGGTGGTTATAATGAGTACGTTCCACATTAACGTTCGTGGTATCCAAAATATGAGATAAAAAACCGATAGAAAATAATTGTAATAAAGAAAAAAGAGTAATCACTAATATCAGGCCAGATAAAATGCCAAATCTACCGCTAGTCCTCAGCCCCAAATGCTTAACATTTGAAACCAATCCAATAACAAAAGACTTGATGCTATAGAACATTATTTCCACACTTGACAATGGTTGATTAGCAAGATATTACCCATGAAATATGACAAAAAAATTTCAATTAATCTCGCCACTATCATTTAGATAATCAATTACGCCAAATTTCAGTATATTAATAAAAACATAAAATCATGTTTCAACACGAGTCAATAAACGCAAGCTATTGACTGGGTGCCCTTGAGATTGCTCAATAAAAATAGTGTCCTTATTTAGCCGATAGATTGTAGGATGACTTATCGTGAATGGCGTGTTAAGAAAATCGCTCAAACTATGATCATTATCATCCACCATTGACACAGACAATATTCTCCCCGCCAAAACATTATTATCAATATCCATAACATCAAAAACAATATTACGCCTCGCTTTTACATAATGATTTTTATCATAAACTTCGACGGACGAATTAACCTCTCTATTCATAATACTGATTCGTGAATTGACATGATAACCACCTTCCATATTGTCAAGGTGACTATTCATTTCCCAATACCCTTCAATACTTCTCATAGGATGTAGGTAAGAGAAAATTCGCCCAGAGAGATACCCTAGGCTGGCCGCGAAGATAAACCAGAAAACCACTGGTATTATTATTTCTTTTCGCATATCAACTCTCCCTCATTATATTCACAAGCGATATACTCACCATCACTTCTCTTTTTTAAAAAAATGTAAGGTTTCTTATTGAATTTCAACAAGAAATCATTATCAATTTTCGTATCTAAGCCGACTAATATAGGCAAACTACTTATATCATTAATTTTTATTTGATGATGTATTGCAGTTAAACTGAATGAAGTAATAAAACAAACAACTAAAAATAGCACTACACTTGTTTTATAAAAATTATTAATACCTTTTGGCATTAAAATGATGAATTCAGATACAACATTTCTAGTTAATTCACCTTCACTCAATATCAAATTTTGTGACGAATCGGGTAAAGTGAAAATAGGCTGGGTACTAATACAGTACCCTTTTTTGGGGATTGTCATGACTAACTCATGACCTTTATCATCAAGTGCATGCCGTAAATTACTAATGGTCTTGTCAGTGTGTTGTCAGTCACATAACTATCACCCCATATTTCCCTCTCAAGGTCTTCTCGGGAAAGCGTTGAAGGGTAATGATGGCACAATAAACTCAATACCTCAGACTCTTTATTTCTCATTTTAACGACCACACCTCCTTTATTAAGGATTCTCTTGTCTGGTGTAAACTTAATGTTCCCAATGGTTATTTCACCCATTCATTTACCTTAATGTGATCACTGATGAAGGTAACAGAGATAACATTAATTCACCGTCATTCACAAACATTAGATAAGCTAAAAATAGAAGTTTTTAACGAAAAATGACAGTGCCAATGAGAGGAAAAAGAGATAAGGAGGAATGCTATTGTAATATTCACATTATTAATAAAAAAATACTTCACTAACTTTTAGAATCCACATCACAAAACACAAACATCTCAACATGTATTATAGAGTATCAAAAAAGTAAAATCACAAGTACATTCAGACAACCAGAAACAAATAAGTCATACCGGCCAACGAAATACAGGGGCCAAATGCGATATACTTAACCTTCTTTTGTAATATATTATATAGAACGATATAAACCAAAAGACCAAATAAGGCTGAAAGTAAAACCAATAAAGGAATGGCCGTTATGCCAAACCATGCGCCTAACGTGGCCATTAACTTAAAATCTCCTCGTCCCATCCCCTCAACACCCTTAAAGCACTTAAATAGCCAATAAGGGAACCACAGAAAAAGATAACCCGCTATTGCGCCTATCACAGCAGAAGATAAAACAGAGAAACCCTCATTAATATTGAATATCAAACCACACCATAATAATGGCAAGGTAATAGAGTCAGGTAAAATATAATACTCAATGTCAATAAACGATAAAACAATAAGTGCCCAAATTAAAAATAGGCTAGCGATAATGATGTGTGTATCTTCAATGTGATAGACAATTGCCAACGTTAAAACTGTTGACATTAACTCTACTATTAAATACCGATTATTTATTTTTTGTTGACAACATTGGCTCTGCCCTCGCAAGTACAACCAACTCAATATAGGGATATTATACTTAGCGGGTAAAGGACAATAACAAGCTGGACAGAATGATCTAGGGGAAAGGAGAGTGACTTTGCCTTTAAAAACTCCACCTTCCCCATACCTTGTTGTGTCTTTTGATAAGCTATCTGCCATCATGATTGGCAATCGATAGATGATAACATTCAAAAAACCGCCTATGCATGCCCCAACAAAAATGGAAAATAGCAAACACCCTGATTTATATAAATCCATTATAATTTTACAAATTCCTTTTAGATAAAACATTCTTATTTATTGTGATAATCAGAAAGAACCCATCATCACAAATGAAAATGTTAATTATTAAAATATGGTAGGGTGCTGTTTTATCCTTTTGAAAACAATAGCACCCGCACCGCTCATTTATCATTTACATGGCATAGATAATGGCGCTTACACATATATTCCATTAATAACCAAGAAACCTATCACTCATTTTATTTGAATCCATCATTTTCAACATACCCGAATCTAACCTAAGCCCATATCTGTTAATCGTTTTAATGATACCGTCAGGTATACCCGCACTTTTCAAATGCACTCTAAACTTATGTATGAGCTGATGATAGTTATTGTCCGATATGCTCTTATGGTTCTCATACCATACGACTTTTATGATATCTTGCTTTCGATTAACATCATTAAACAAGCACATAACCAATCTCTTTTGTTTTTCATTAATATCCACAGTTAATCTTTTCGTATGGAAGTGAATTTTGTTCATACAGCAATCTAGTGATATCTCTTTCTCATAATCAATCACCCCTTTCCCATTGATATCGATGAATTTACTACCAGAAACAACAGAGACTGTATCAACATACATAGATAAACCCTCAAACATATTCACTCAGTTAATAACGACCAATCACGCATCAAGCATGACAACGTAAGAAGTGATTATCATTACGTTAACTTAATAAAAAAAACAAATTAAATTATATATTTTGATTATATTTAATATCAAAATACCATCTATGAGAATTTGATATATATGCACAAATACTCATTTAAAAAACCAATATAACGATAAATTGTGAACTAGCCATTAATTTGTTGAATGAGTTATTTTAAATAATTATCCCACATCAATAAAAGTTCCCATGGTTAGTCAAATTTAAAATTCAGTTCATTCGCTCATTAAGGAATGATGTAATCACCGAAGTTAAAATACAATAATGATAGAGAATTTCAAGGAAAATATATTTTAATAATGCTAATAAAACTCTATGTTAAAAAATAACGACTATTATGTTTTTACAATCACTCATAAATAACATTAACGTTCATATGAATTATATAGTCCTATGAAAATTAAATCTGACTCAATGTGGCACAAATTTTTTCACTAAATCCACTACTGTTAGTTTAATTTTTATTCAAAAAAGCACGAATGTAAACTCTAGCCAAGTATAAACAAGCCATAAATAAGATGTAGCGATATATAAATTAATATTAACCTAGGACGAAATGATAAATGTTCCCATTGACTAAGTATTTGGATGAGTAGAAAGCCACTGAAAATGTCACAGAATGGTAAATCTTACACCTTTTAATTGAGATCTTTATGGTGCGCTGTCATCCATTGGGCTAACGAATCAAGCGTTGGCTGTAAAGTTTTACCCAGTGGCGTGATCTCATATTCAACCCGAGGCGGGACTTGTGCATAGACTTTTCGATTCACTAAGCCACGTTTCTCAAAAGCGCGTAATTGGCGGGTGAGTTCTTTTTGCGTAATCGGCGCAATTGCACGCTGTAGATCGCCAAAACGGATAGGTGCAGCAGTCACTATTAAGCGATAGAGAATAGGAATCGCCCACTTTCCGGCAATCAGTTCGACAAATTGCACCATCGGGCATTTATCTTCCGTGCTTTCATACTCGGATGCTGATTTATTTTTTGCCGCTAATAGCAGAGAGGTCGTCATTAGGTTCCTGTTACACGCTTAGTATCCAATTGGTACCTACTATACATTAGATACTTTTGCATTAAAAATGGCCTGACATCACCAAAAATGAAAAGGCGCAGAATGAATCGATTACGTCATAAATATGCATTAATTACAGGCGGCACCAGCGGCATTGGGTTAGAAACGGCTCGACAATTTCTAGCTGAAGGCGCGACAGTCGCCATTACCGGTAGAAATACGACTGCGTTGCAAGCCGCCTATTTGGAACTTGGAGAGCGTGTTCTGCTGATCAAGAGTGATGCCAGTAATATCTCGGATCAACATCAGTTAGCCGCACACCTAACAGAAGTCTGGCCTCAGTTGGATATCGTCTATATCAACGCTGGTGATGTTACTCACCATCCAATAGAAAAGTGGGATGAAACTAGTTTTGAACGAGTCCTTTCTACTAATCTGAAAGGCCCTTTTTTCTTGCTGCAATCATTATTACCCCTGCTGGCAAATCCTTCATCCATCATTCTTTGCGGTTCTGCCAGTGCCCATATTGGCTTACCTCAAAGTAGTGTTTATGCCGCCAGCAAAGCTGGGCTACTGTCTCTCGCTCGAACATTATCGGGTGAATGGGCAGAAAGAGGGATTCGAGTTAATGGTCTAAGCCCCGGCCCGACACAAACACCTGCGCTGCAAAAGCTGGGGTTATCGGGTGACGAACAAGACAAACTGACCGAGCAAATACGTCAACTCGTGCCAATCAAGCGCATGGGAACACCCACTGAACTTGCTCATGCGGCAGTTTTTCTTGCCTCAGATGAGTCTCGATTTGTCGTCGGAACAGAATTACGAGTCGATGGCGGTGTGACTAGCCTTTAAATCACAACACTGATGATGAAGATGGCGATATCGCTCATCTTACCCATCGGCTAACAGCCAGAACGGGTTGGCAACAGGAGCACCAACCCGTATCCGGTCACATCAACAAGTTTGCAAAAAACGATCAAGCTGTCTGCGCAACTGCTCGTTTTCCTTTTTTAGTTGCTCAACTCGCTCGAGCAACGTTAAGGTCATCGCGACGCCAGACCAGTCTAGATCCAACTCATGCTGTAGTCGTTGAGCACGTTTTAGATTGCTTAATGCTTTAGCATCAAATATCCAGACGCTGTCGGTAGACTCCAACGGGACAATAACGCCTAACTCGACAACCTCGACCAATTCATCCTGCATAATACCCGTTGACTGGCATAACTCAGTCACAGTGAAGGTGATTTCTATTTCAGCCATAATCGTTACTCCCACCCAGTCCGAGGATTAAACGCCGCTTGCTCTGACAGTTGTTGCCACAGCGCCCGTGCTTTCTCATCGGGTTTTGGTGGCATCACCACCTTGAGGATTGCATACAAATCGCCGGTTGATTTTTTGCTCGCCAAACCTTTACCTTTGATACGCAATCGCTGACCACTTTGACTCCCCGCAGGGATTGTTAAGGTGATTTTACCTGTCAAGGTTGGCATCTCAACGCTAGCCCCTAATGCCGCTTCCCACGGCGCTAATGGCACGACAATTTGTAAATCCTGGCCATCCACATCAAATACTGGATGAGGTGCGAGACGAATAATCAGGTATAAATCGCCATTGGCTCCACCAGCAAAGCCAGGTGCGCCCTGCCCTTTAAGGCGGATACGCTCACCATCACTCACACCGGCAGGAATCTTCACTTTCAGGGTTTTAGTGGTGTCAGCGCCAGGAAAACCCGAAGCATCGACGGTCGGTATTTTGTAGGAAATTGAGCGTGTCTGCTCTGCTAACGTTTCTTCTAAAAAGAGGGGTAATTCCATCTCAAGATCTTGCCCCCGTACCCCATGAGAGGTGCGATGAGAAGAGTGATGAGCTGAAGCCCCACGGTTGGCAAAAAATGACTCGAAGAAATCAGAGAAGTCACCGCCACCCGCACTGCTGTGCCACTGTTGTCCACCTGAATGATAACCTGCTTGTTGCTGAGCAAACCGAGGATCGTCGCGATGCAGTCGTAGCTCGTCATATTCTGCGCGCCGTTCGGCGTCTTTCAATACTTCATATGCCTCAGCGACTTCTTTAAACTGACTTTCGGCATCAGGTTCATCGCTGACGTCAGGATGGTATTTACGCGCCAGCTTACGATAAGCCGTTTTAATCTCTTTCAAGGAGGCCGTAGGCTCTAGGCCCATCACGGCATAATAATCTTTAAATTCCATGCGGTAATATCCTTAAATTCAATGTGCTATAAGTTATCCCCATTCGACTTATATAAAACCTGCTTGAGCATTTTTCAACCTCTGGCAACCTAAAATGAAACAAATCTAAACTATAGCGCCAATGGCCTATCCTTGGGCTTTATATTGCAATTCAGGCCATTGCCATCATCAATTTCATTAATCATATAACTGACCTGATGGCTTATTTGCGGTGGATATCGCCCTTTTATGATTGATTTGCTTTACCGAAGAACGAGCCACTAATCGCCCCTGCAATAAAATATTGCTAAAGGGGGCATCAGGACGTAACAAGCGCCGCTGTAATAACTGAATGGCCTCCGCCCCCAACTCATCTCGCGGCACATGTACTGCGGTTAACGGAACATCATGAATCTCGGCCAGATTAAAACCGTCCATGCTCATCACCGACATGCTATCTGGCACACTTATCTTTAATTTATTCAGCGCATTCACTGCCCCAACCGCCATATAGTCCCCCCCGGCTAAAATGGCCGTCGGCCACAGACTTTTATCTTCGCGGGTAGTCATAAAGTCCATGATTGCCTGCTCTGCTTCCTCCGCGCCAAAACCATGTGTCGTGATCAGATGTTGGTTATCATCAAAATTCATGTTGTGGCTGGCAAATGCTTCTTTAATACCGACTAATCGCAGTTCCATCGTATTGCGGCGCAAACATTGCAAGGTCAAAATTTTCCGATGCCCCTGCTGTATCAGATAGTTGGCAGAAAACTCACCGATCATCTGATGGTCAGGAGAGACGCCATCTAATGACATTTCTTTATCGCGACAATTCACCAGTACCGTCGGCTTATGTACGCCAGCCGCCAATGCGTGGATATGAGGATCATCAATACCAATGATGATGGCAGCTTCAGTTTGTGGATGAGTCATTTTCTCTAAAAACAGTGAAATATCACTCTGTGTTTCTGATAATCCACAATAACGAATCATGACTTCATATTGGGTCACCGCCTCGGTAATCCCTTGAATGACTTTGTAGTAAAAAATATCGGTACGTACATCAAATGCTCGATGAGGGGCGAACACCATAATATTATTCAGCATTAACCGCCCGCTGGATAAATTCTGCAAAATTCCCTGAGTTTGCGCATAAGCCATGACTCGCTGTTTTGCTTTGGCACTGGTATTTGCTTTCCCCGCTAAAACTCTAGAAACCGTGCTAATTGAAAGGCCCGTCTGATTGGCTATTTCTTGTATTTTTAGCTTTCCATTCATTTTGTGATCTCTCTCAAATTAGCAAATGAAAAAATTTTCATGGCTGCTCGATACCTTATTCAGTGCCCCACTTAATAGGAATGCCGAAATAATATTCAGCTTATGAAAATTCTTTCAAAAAAACGCATATTAAAGCCAATTTAAGCTAGTTACTTTGTTTTGGTAAACCAATTTTAAAAACTTATCAGTCCGGTTTTTTTGATGAAAAATAAAAATACGATAAAAATCAAATGAGTATATTTTATTGGCCGATTTAGTGTGAACAAAATCACATTAAAACTCAGCGAAATCTTAATAACCGAAAAATGGATCATACCAAAATAATTTGTTAGCTCGGTGATTGACGACCAGCTAACACCAGGAGGCTTGGATGAGTGTTGAGATTAATCAATCCGCTAACGTTAGCGGGCGGCGGAAAATAAAGTCATTGCGATGGTGGATGCTGGCACTATTTCTACTTGGGGTCACCGTTAACTATATTACGCGTAACTCACTGGGTATTCTCGCTCCCGAGTTAAAAACCAGTTTGAATATGACCACTGAGCAATATTCTTGGATAGTGGCATCTTTCCAATTGGCTTATACCGTTTTCCAGCCGCTTTGTGGTTGGTTAATTGACGTCATCGGTTTAAAAATGGGATTCCTGATCTGCGCCAGTGTTTGGGCGGTGGTTTGTATGATGCATGCAGGGGCAGGAACTTGGTTCCAATTGGCTGTGTTGCGTTTCTTTATGGGCAGTGCCGAAGCTGCCGCAACCCCCGCCAACGCCAAAGCAATTTCTGATTGGTTCCCGAAAAAAGAGCGCCCGATCGCTGCTGGTTGGGCAGGTGTCGGTTTCTCTATCGGTGCGATGTTAGCCCCGCCCATTATTGTATTGGCCCATGTGGCGTTTGGTTGGCAAGGCGCATTCTTGTTCTCCGGTGCCTTAGCCATGATTTGGGTACTGCTATGGTGGCGTTTTTACCATTCACCGGATACCCATCCCAATCTAAGTAAAGAAGAATTTGAACTGATTCATCAGGACAATGAACCTGTGCTGCCACGGCTGCCATTCTTTAAATCATTGGCCATCTTGAGTAAAAATAAGAAATTTTACGGGATCGCGATCCCTGCCTTTTTGGCTGAACCGGCTTGGGCGGTGTTTAGCTTCTGGGTCCCCCTTTATCTTGCAACCGAGCGTGGTATGGATCTGAAACAGATCGCCATGTTCGCTTGGCTCCCCTTCTTGGCCGCAGACATCGGAAGTGTCGCCAGTGGCTACTTAACGAAACTCTATCAAAAGTGGTTCGGTTGCAGCCGCGTAAACTCAGTCGTTGCCAGCTCGGTAACGGGCGCATTTATGATGATCTCACTGGCCTTCGTTGCCATCACTAAAGACCCCTATCTGGCCATTGCACTGATCTCCATTGGTGGCTTTGGGCATCAGGTTATTTCCTGCATGTTGAGCGCATTAGTGGTTGAATCTTTTGATAAAAACCAAGTCGCCACCGTTAATGGCCTGCGAGGTTCTTCTGCTTGGATTGCAAGTTTCCTGTTTACCCTACTCATTGGCGCAGTGTCCGACACCATCGGCTTTAATCCGTTGTTTATCGCCATGGGCTTCTTCGATTTGATTGGTGCCGTGTTCCTAATTGCGCTGTTTGCTGAACGCCGCAATAAAGCTCAACCCGCAATCTGATCCTATCTCCTAATGATGTCTGCAACAGTGCCTCTGCACTGTTACCAAAAAAAGATGAGCTGTGATGAAAACATTAAAAAACTGGCAGTTACTAAATGAATTCCCGGACCGCTTGGAGCTACGGGTTGATGACCGTCATATATTTTGCCTGTATGTGTTAGAGCAGAATCTTTGCCGCGTACTGATTAAACGCAATGGCGAATTGGCACTAAATCGGACATGGAGTATAGCCCCGCAGGGTGATGTTCCATTATCAGGGCGCGACCGATTGAGCCTCGAGGGTTTCTCTGTCCCCGGCTATCAATTGGAACGCCATGAACACTATTTGCGGGTGACCACTGAATGTCTAAGGGTCACGATTCACCAACCGTTGCATCTGGAATGGGAATATAAAAATCCGCAGAATGAATGGCAGCCACTGGCCGCCGACCGTCCCACCAGCGCTTATTTACTCAGCCCTCAGGGAGAAGCGATTGCTCACTATCAGCGCCGTTATCCCAATGAGCAATATTATGGGCTAGGTGAGAAAGCCGGTGATTTGAACCGCGCCGGTCGCCGCTTTGAGATGCGCAATTTAGATGCGATGGGGTATAACGCCGCCAGTACTGACCCACTCTACAAGCATATCCCCTTTACCATTACCCGCCGCGATGACGTCAGTTTTGGTCTGTTTTATGACAACCTCAGCAGTTGTTGGTTAGATTTAGGTAACGAAATCGACAATTACCATCTGGCTTATCGTCGCTATCAGGCTGAAGCTGGTGATCTTGATTACTACCTGTTCCTTGGCCCGAAAGTGCTCGATGTCACTAAAGCCTTTGTGCGGCTAACCGGTAAAACCCAGTTTGGGCCGAAATGGAGTCTCGGCTACAGCGGTTCCACCATGCACTACACTGATGCCCCTGATGCACAGGTGCAATTGCAGAAATTCATAGCGCTATGCCAGCAACACGATATTCCCTGCGATTCTTTCCAGCTGTCATCCGGCTACACCTCCATCAAAAACAAGCGTTATGTCTTTAACTGGAATTACGACAAAGTCCCGCAACCCAAAGTCATGAGTCAGGCGTTCCTGCAAGCGGGTATCAAGTTGGCCGCCAATATCAAGCCTTGTCTATTGCAAGATCACCCTAAATATCAGCAAGTGGCCGAGCGTGGGTTGTTTATCCGTGATGGTGAAACGGGGTTACCTGAACGTTCTTCATTCTGGGATGACGAAGGCTCTCACCTTGACTTTACCAACCCTGCAACCGTGGATTGGTGGAAGGAGAATGTCACCAAGCAGCTATTGGAAATGGGGATTGGCTCCACTTGGAATGACAATAACGAATACGAAGTGTGGGATGGCGAAGCTCAATGTCATGGGTTTGGCGAATCAATCGCTATCAAACATATCAGGCCGGTAATGCCTTTACTGATGATGCGTGCTTCCATGGAAGCTCAACAAGCATTCGCGCCGGATATACGCCCCTATTTGATATCACGTTCAGGCTGCGCCGGTATGCAGCGCTATGCCCAAACGTGGAGCGGTGACAACCGTACCAGTTGGCAGACACTGCGTTATAACATCCGTATGGGGCTAGGAATGAGTCTGTCCGGTTTGTATAACTTGGGTCATGACGTCGGGGGCTTTTCTGGCGATAAACCAGAAGCAGAATTATTTATTCGCTGGGTACAAAACGGCGTGATGCATCCACGTTTTACCATCCACTCATGGAATGACGACAACACGGTAAACGAGCCTTGGATGTACCCTTCAGCAACACCGATGATTCGCGATGCCATGGTGCTACGTTATCGATTATTACCGTATTTCTATACGTTGCAATGGCAAGCGACTCATGATGATGAACCGATGTTACGCCCAACATTCCTCGATCATGAGCACGATAGCGGCACGTTTAAGGAAAATGACGACTTTATGTTAGGTCGTGATTTGCTCGTTGCCAGTGTCGTAGAAGCTAATCAACGCCAGCGTTCGGTCTATCTGCCGGACAACAATGTGGGTTGGTATTGCTTCCATGCAGGGCAATGGTATAGCGGTGGGCAGACAGTCACACTAGATGCACCACTGGAGCGGTTACCATTATTAGTTCGAGCCGGTGCGGCGCTGCCATTATCACAGCGTATCGCCTTTGTGAACGCTCAACTGGACAATCAACGCGAGTTAGCACTCTATCCAACCAAAGGTGCGGGGCAATCCTGCGGCATGCTATTTGAAGATGACGGTGAGAGCCACCGCTGGCAACAAGGCCATGCATTATGGCTGAACTGGCAAGTGACCACGGATAATCACCGTATTGATATTACTTTTAGCCGCACGGGGAGTTATCAACCCACATGGCAAGAATTGACGGTTAATCTCCCCGCCGGTGAACAACGTAAATTGTTTATCAATGGGGTGGAAAACCATACTTTGACGTTAAACCAACTGAAATAATGCGGTGAAATAACAACAGTCCGCGGGTTCTGTCACAGAGCCCGCGTTTACATCTCCCTCAGTTTGTCTGACTAACGCAGCAATTTTAATGCACCAGTCAATGAGCGCACCCACTTCTCTGGACCCACCAATCCCAAACCATCCAAAGACTCATCGGCCAGCGAACGCTGAGCAAACGCGACTTCATAATCCTGAAAGCTGTGCATCGAACGAGCAAAAGTAGGAAACGGTACGATCGCCCGCTCGTGGGTCGCTGCCAGTGCTTTGAGCAGGACATCTCTCATCTGTGCTGCGTTCGCTTGCAATATTGGCACCGGCAATTTAGAACTCACATCAATCTCATTCCCCACGGCATCAGACAACGCCGTGCCCGCCAACTGGGGGAATTTAGCCGCTAACCCCATCCCTACCGCACTGGTGGTATTAGCGATTAAGCCAACAGGAAGGTCAGGATTAACGATAATTGCGACCCGTATTTTTTCTGCCACATCAGTCCCCTTTTGCGAATGAATCTGTGCCAAAGATCATATCTTTCCGGTGCGGGTAAGTGCTTTCTTTTATTGGCTTCATTCCGCTAATATTGGTAGACCATACCCATACTTAATAATATTCAGGTAGAAAATGTCATCTTCATCTATTACATCGGCAGATATAAAAATATTAAAGCAATTGCAACGTGCTGGCCGCATGACCAATCAAGAGTTAGCCGATAAAGTGGGCATGGCGACATCTCCTTGCTGGCGACGTATGAAGCAACTTGAAGAAAGCGGGGTGATTACCGGTTATCAGGCGAATATCGATCGGCGTAAAATTGGTTTGGGGATTTTGGCTTTTATCCGAGTGAAAATTGACAGCCACAGTGAAGAAGAAGCCAAACTCTTTGAAACCCAAGTTGGGGCGTTAAAACCCGTGATAGCCTGCTATGCCGTTGCCGGAGATGCCGATTTTTTACTGCAAGTCGTCGCACAAGATCTCGACAGTTTTTCCACCTTTGCCATGTCGGTGATCCGCCGGTTACCGGGTATTAAAGAGATGCAAACAACCTTTGTACTACGTGAAGTGAAACCCTTTGATCACTTGCCTCTGCCGTAAATATTGGCCAAGACTTTGATTATTGCTTATGCCGCCAGCACTCTATTTCGTCCCGAGGCTTTAGCACGGTAGAGAGCCTCATCCATACGTTTGAACAAACTGTCGGTGTCTTCGCCTATCTGATGTTGCGCGACACCGAGACTGACCGTGAGTTGCGGCAGGTTTGGCTGGCATATCATCTGAATTGTTTCTCTTATAGACTCAGCCACTTGTAATGCCCCTCCAAATTGGTTAACGGCAGAAGAATCGCAAATTCCTCACCTCCCCAACGGAATACACTATCGCTTTCGCGAATAATGGACTCGAGGGTTCTGACCAGCAAAATCAATACCTCATCCCCTTTGTGATGTCCAAGTTGATCATTAATGGACTTGAAATGGTCGACATCCAATAAAATCAAACTGAAATGGTGCCCGTAACGCTGGCTTTGGGCGTGAGCTTGCTCAACCAAGGGGAAAAACTGGCGACGATTACCGAGATCCGTCAAAGGATCCCGCAAAGCGGCATGTTCCAATGCTTGTTCTAGACGTTTTTGTTCGGTGATGTCATGAATGATGCATAGCATCAACCGTATGCCATCTAACTCGACTGGACCAGCATAAGTCTGGACGTGGCGAATATTACCATCAGCTAATTTATGAATGAAGTTGAGTGGCTTATGCCCACCAGGAAGTTTTGCGACTTCATTCATGACAGGTAAAACATCCCTTCCCATGGTGTTAATTTCCCAAGTGTGCTTCATGCACATTTCATCTCGTGAATAACCATAAAAACGGATTGCAGCCTGATTAGCATCCACGATTTGCCCTTCTTTCGAGGGGTCAATCAGTAGCATGGGGGCGGTATTGGTATTGAAAAATTGCTCATAAAAACCCATCTCATCGCGGCGATAAGATGTCGAGCAGGGTTGCCCTACATGAGGCTGAGTGAGGACTTTATCTGAAATATAAAGCCCTTCAAACACAATAACATCACCGTAAGGCTCTAGCTGAGTGAGGGACAGCCGACAGCTCAAAGGGAAAGCATTTCCCTCGCGCTCAATTGTCCAGATCTCGACAATCTGATCATCACCCACTAAAGCGGGCAGATAAGCATCCAACTGTTGCTGTGCATGGGCAGAAAATCGCCCATTACGCATCAGTGGTAATTGGCAGTCACCTGCTATTTTTCGGGCTTCCTTGTTAGCAAAAAGCAGTTCTTGATTTTTGGGGGTCACAACCCAAATCGGCGTACTCAAGATATTTAATGCATCTAAGTGAGCAGTCAACATAGGAATACCGATAGATAATTGGCATATGTACAGAATACAGTTAATTGCATCGAATTCACTACATTTTGATTTATAGCCAAATGAGTAGCCTGCGAAATTAACAGTCCTTCATCGAGCTTATAGAGGTTCCTTTCTCACAAAATCATCTGCGCCGCTCGGCATTTATAAATCTCAGCTAATTTCTTTTTGGTTTTCTTCTTTCATCATTCTCAGCTATCTAGATGAAATTGCGTGTATCGAGCCATACCGGAATAGGCAAAGTACTAAAAACACCTACCCCAAACGGGCAAACCACCACTTTCTTACCTAAACTTTGGATCAGCAATTAAAACCTAACTTTAGGCTTTTCAATAGAACTTACTGCTGAAAACTCATCTCATATTACCTTTAAACGACTGATTGACAATGTTTTTTCATCTCACGCAAGGGGTTAGATCATGTCATTTGTTACCACTACAGATAACGTTAGTATCTTCTATAAAGATTGGGGCCCGAAAGACGCGCAGCCGGTGTTCTTCCACCATGGTTGGCCGCTAAGCGCCGATGATTGGGATGCGCAAATGCTGTTTTTCCTATTAGAAGGTTTTCGCGTCATCGCCTCTGACCGCCGTGGTCATGGTCGCTCAAGCCAAGTCAGCGATGGACACGACATGGACCATTACGCTGCGGACGTCTCTGCTGTCGTCGAACATCTGGATCTCAAGAATGTGGTGCATATCGGACACTCTACCGGCGGGGGACAAGTTGCTCGGTATGTTGCGAAATATGGCCAGCCTCAGGGCCGTGTGGCGAAAGCGGTATTGATCAGTTCAGTACCTCCTTTGATGCTAAAAACGGCAAGTAACCCTAACGGTACGCCCATTGAGGTTTTTAACCAGTTTCGTCGAGGCATAGCCGTGAATCGGGCGCAATTCTATCTCGATATCCCCTCAGGTCCGTTCTACGGTTTTAACCGCTCAGGAGCAGAGACCTCGCAAGGGACGATTCAGAACTGGTGGCGTCAGAGCATGACGGGTAGTGCAAAAGCGCAGTATGACGGGATCAAGGCCTTATCTGAAACAGATCAAACAGAGGATTTAAAAGCATTCACCGTGCCAACGCTGATTCTACAAGGTGATGACGATCAGGTGGTTCCCTATAAGAACGCGGCCCTTTTGCAGGACAAGCTGATTAAAGAGAGTACCCTCAAGATTTATCCTGGCTATCCACACGGGATGCATACCACACACGCGGATGTGATAAACAAAGACATTTTGGCGTTTATTCGCCGCTAAATGCACTCATCGACCAACTAAAGGTCTGCACCTATTGACCTCCTTAAGACAACAGAAAAAACCACTTGGGTGGCATTTGTCACCCACCTTCACTTTCTAGGTCACACTTTTCTGCCAATTCAGCCAAACACCAACCGAACAAAAAGACTGATTTCAAAGACACAATTTGGCAGTCCATTCTCTACACCGTCTGACAAAATTGTCAGAGAACCGTCAGTCTGATGTCAGGTTGTCTTCGCTAGAATCACGTCTAAGACTAACCACCGCTGATTGAAGGAATGAAACAGTGAGAATGATAAAAGTACTTAGCGGATTTCTGGCGATGATTGTCATGGGTTTTATGGGACAGGCTGCTTTCGCATCAGATAATTCATCTGCGCAGTCTCGCACACTGATTATCTATTTTTCACAGCCAGAGGAAATGAAACCTGATGCCGTGGACGGTTTTTCTGGAGCCAGTGTATTACAAAAAAATACCCCAGAGACCGGCAGCACTCAGTTTGTTGCGCAGTTGATTCAGAAACAGACTAACGGCGATCTGTTTCGCATTGAAACCGCCACCCTCTACCCTCGCCAGCATGATGCACTGTTACGCGTTGCCGAAAAGGAGCAGCAAACTAACGCCAGACCCTCGCTAAAAACGCCGCTCCCCAACCTGAGCGATTACGACACCATTTACGTCGGTTATCCCATCTGGTGGTACACCATGCCAATGGTGATATATGGCCTTTTTGAGCAAAATGACTTTGCCGGTAAAACGGTCATTCCCTTTACCACCCATGGTGGCAGCCGGTTAGCCGACTCCCTGCAAGAAATTGCCCGCATGCAGCCACAGGCCAAATTAGTTACTCGGGCGCTCGCTATCTCGCGCAACGATATTTCAGATCCTGACGTCCCCACACAAGTTGAGCAATGGGTGAAACAAGTCCAGCCCCAACGTTAATCCATCGACATGAAGAAAATTTATATTTTCCAAGTCATGCAAGATGCGCTGATGACGTTACTTCTGCTGATACTGATGGGGTTTCACTTGCACGGTGAAATCGTGCATGAATGGGCAGGTATTCTCTTTACGCTGCTCATTATTTTGCATTTATACCTTAATAGGCATAGCTTGTGGTTACTATCGCCTAAGCTTCCTTTAACGATGAGGAGAGTTAGCAGAGTCATTAATGCAGTGACATTCGTTGTCATCCTAACGGCTATTATCTCTGGCATGATGCTGTCCCGACATATCCTTCTGGATCTGCCGTTCCATAACCCGGCGATCTGGGTTAGAAAAGTGCACATGACATCGGTCCACTGGGGAATGATCATTCTGGCGCTACATATTGGGTTGCACTGGAAAATGCTGGCAACGTTTTCCTGTCAGGTCTTGAAAATCACCAGCAACTCACACTTTGCAAATGTCATTATGCCGGTTTTTTTTTCGATAATTGCACTTCTGGGGTTGTACGGGTTGCTGAATCAGGACTATCTCAACTATTTGTTGATGAAGGTTGATTTCTCCTTTTTCGACTACGACGAGTCCGCCCTTCTTTTTTATTTACGCTACCTCTCCATTATTGTTTTATTTTCATTAATCACACGGTTTTTGCTTTGGTATTTTATTTTTAGAAAATACAAAGCCGTGCCACCGCAATAGAGGTTTACTTTCCCGTGCGCGTATTCATCGACCTGCGCCCAATTTCTTGACGCGCAATTGCTATAGAAAGGCTCGTTTATGGTATGAGCCGACCGTCAGCCCCTCAAAATTAATGAATATAACTAATAAGCCCTAGCTCATTACCCCATCTAATAGAATAAATCACTTTGCATTATAATTTTCTTGGTTAATAGCTTAAGGATAACGTCATGCAAACTGTAAAACTGAACAACGGGATGGAAATGCCCCTGCTGGGCTTTGGCGTATTTCAGATGACGGATACTGCCGAATGCGAGAAAGCCGTAATCGATGCGATTGAAACGGGGTATCGCCTGATTGATACCGCTGCGTCTTATCAGAATGAAACTCAGGTCGGGAATGCACTGAAACAGAGCGGTATCGCCCGCAACGAGCTCTTTGTTACGACCAAGCTGTGGCTCCAGGATACCCATTACGAAGGCGCTAAAGCCCAGTTCGAACGCTCTCTGAATCGGCTGCAACTTGATTACGTTGACCTGTACCTAATTCACCAGCCTTACGGTGATGTCCATGGAGCTTGGCGTGCCATGGAAGAATTACAACAGGCAGGCAAAATTCGCGCCATTGGGGTGAGCAACTTCCATCCTGACAGATTGGCCGATCTTATTGCCTTCAATAAAGTTGCCCCTGCGGTTAACCAGATTGAAGTTAACCCCTTCAACCAGCAACTGCATGCCGTTCCGTGGATGCAAAGCCACGGTATTCAGCCGGAAGCCTGGGCACCGTTTGCTGAAGGTAAAAATGGTCTGTTCCAGCATCCCATATTAACGGCGATGGGTCAGAAGTACGGCAAAAGCGTGGGTCAGGTTGTTCTACGGTGGATCTTCCAGCGTGGCATCGTTTCGCTGGCTAAATCAGTGCGAAAAGAACGTATGGAAGAGAACATCAACATTCTCGATTTTGAACTCAGTTCTGAAGATATGCTGCAGATTACCGCACTTGATACCGCAACCAGCGCATTCTTCTCTCACCGCGATCCCGCGATGGTTGAGTGGCTGACTGGCCGCAAACTTGACGTTTAACACCTTTGTACATCAGCGGTATCAGTTGGTATCGCTGATTTCTATTCCGAGAAACGCAGTGCATCGATCATCGGCGCTGAAGCGGGTGGATCCCAGCATCATAAAGCACAATAATCATCGTGATACTGTTCAATCAAAATCTGGAATAAACCCCTCTTTTCGCAAAGCATGAATGACACCACGTATCAGATCTGATTTCGAAAAACCGGCGGTATAAATTCTCGATCCCACTTCAACTGGTTGTAAAAGGCCACGATCAACTAACTTACCAATCTGATAGGTAATTTGAGCCGACTTCAATCCCGGCAAAACCCCTTTTAAATCGCTGGCTTTTACCGTCCCTTGGCTAATCGTCCGCTTAAGAATTTTATATTCCGTCTCATTGATTACCCCACGCCCTTTGGAATACTCGAGCGCGGGATAAAGAATTTTTGAGTTTAAAAAGTGATAATTCGAGAGCTTATCGACTTTCTTTAACTCCGCCGATATACCGGTAAGAACATATAGGCACCATTGCTCTAGCCCCTCAACAGCACCCGTATCCGCTTCGGCCAGCATCGAGTAATAGCGCTCACGATCATTACAAAAAACCGCTGTTGGGTTTAACACCCGCCCACTGGTTTTCACATTAAAACCGTACTTAATCAGCAAAGAATAAGTCAGTAGGCGAACCGTTCTACCATTGCCATTACCAAATGGATGAATCCAGCCAAAACGGTGATGTGCGAGAGCCACTTTCATCAGATCATATTTTGGCGCGTCTGCGCGATTCATAAACTCGACCAATTCCTGCATATAAGTCGGAACATGGATGAATTCAGGCGGCAAATGAGTTGATTGAGCAATGCTCACCCCGTGACTACGATAGGCACCCGGTGTTTTATCCCCTTCCCGCTCAAGCCCATTTACCGTCATGGCATGCAGTTCTCGGACAAAATACTCCGTGATATCTCCACCAGCATGCAGATGCTCGTCAATAAAGTTCATGGCATGTTCAATGTTACCAATCTCTTTCAATTGATCCGTGGAGTCCTCAGCCCCTTCAACTTTACTTTCAACGTAATCGGCTAACGTTGTATGGTTACCTTCGATTCTTGCTGATCCCAAGCTTTCTAGCATATGAAAAATACTTTTTAGCTGGGCAAATAACAGAGGATGCACGGCGGTTTCAATGCGCAGGTGTCTCAGTAACTCAAGCTCGGTCAACGCATCAACCAGTGGCGAGTCGAAGCTAGGGTTTAACAGTGCTAAATCATAGTGATTAAAGTTAGGCATATAATTAGATTATCTCAAATTTTAAATATAATTATCTTAAAAATAGATTAAAAAACACTTTATAGCCAATATGTTAACATATTATTATTTGTAGATTATCTCAAAATCAACTTTATGATTATCTCAAAAATCCGCAGCAATACATCTCATTAGATATCACTACTTACCAAACTAAGATCAGTACTCTCCCCCTATGACTACCACGCCACTGATACCACTCTCAGTGATAGCGTCAGAGGTCCCCACTATTATTAGCAGATTTCAATAGACGGACGCGTATATAGGAATGACTCAATTAGCTTGAGAAAGACGGAATTACTGGGTTTGATGTACTTCGGGAGATGCTACGAGACGTTAGATTGGAGCGGGTGAAGGGAATCGAACCCTCGTATAGAGCTTGGGAAGCTCTCGTTCTACCATTGAACTACACCCGCATCGATGTGCGGCTTGCATTATAACCGGTTCTTTGACGTGGGCAAGCGAAGATACTGTCTAAGCGCCGGTATTTTAAGCGATTAGATAAATAAATTGAGATGCTGCTGTTTTGAGACAACCATGACGTTCAGTAAAAAGGGCGCCGTAGCGCCCTAATACTCATTGTTGTACCACTAACCAATGTCGCTTACTTAACTGGGCGCATGGCTGGGAACAAGATAACGTCGCGGATGGTATGGCTGTTGGTGAACAGCATCACCATACGGTCGATACCAATCCCTAGGCCAGCAGTCGGTGGCAAGCCATGTTCCAATGCGGTGACGTAATCTTCATCGAAGAACATTGCTTCATCATCGCCTGCTTCTTTGGCGCTAACTTGATCAGCGAAACGCTGCGCTTGGTCTTCGGCATCATTGAGCTCAGAGAAGCCGTTACCAATCTCACGGCCACCGATGAAGAATTCGAAGCGGTCAGTGATAAATGGATTGTCATCATTACGACGTGCCAACGGGGAGACTTCTGCTGGGTATTCGGTGATGAAGGTTGGCTGAATCAAATGACTCTCTGCTGTCTCTTCGAAGATCTCGCATTGAACGCGGCCCAAGCCCCAGCTTTTCTCAACCTTGACGCCTAATGACTCCGCAATCGCCACGGCTTTGTCCATATCGTCCAAATCTGCGACGTTGGTTTCAGGGCGATATTTGCAGATGGCTTCTTTCATCGTTAATTTGGCGAACGGCTTGCCAAAATCAAACGTCTGCTCACCATACTGCACCACACTGCTGCCTAGAATAGTTTCGGTCAACGTGCGGAACAACTCTTCGGTCAACACGATAAGATCTTTGTAATCCGCATAAGCCATATAGAGTTCCATCATGGTGAACTCAGGGTTATGGCGCGGTGAAACACCTTCATTACGGAAGTTGCGGTTGATTTCAAAAACGCGTTCAAAACCACCCACCACCAGACGCTTCAAATACAGTTCTGGCGCGATACGCAAATACATATCGATATCCAGCGCATTATGATGCGTGACAAACGGACGTGCAGAAGCGCCGCCAGGAATCACCTGCATCATAGGGGTTTCGACTTCCATGAAGCCTTTTTCCACCATGAAGCTACGGATGCCAGACATCACTTGTGAGCGAACTTTGAAGGTATGGCGAGATTCGTCATTCGCGATCAAATCCAGATAGCGTTGACGGTAGCGAGTTTCCTGATCGGCCAGACCGTGGAACTTATCTGGCAGCGGACGCAGTGCTTTGGTCAGCAAACGCAGTTCGCTACAATGGATAGACAGCTCACCGGTTTTGGTTTTAAACAACTTACCGCGTGCACCCAGAATATCGCCCAAATCCCACTTTTTGAATTCTTCGTTATAAACGCCTTCCGGGAGGTCATCACGGGAAACGTATAACTGAATACGACCACCGACATCTTGCAGCGTGACGAATGAGGCTTTACCCATGATACGGCGAGTCATCATTCGACCAGCAACGGTCACTTCAATATTCAGCGCTTCTAATTCTTCGTTTTCTTTGCTGCCGTACTCAGCATGCAACTGGTCAGAAAGATGCTCACGGCGGAAATCATTAGGGAATGCAATTCCCTTCTCCCGCAGCGCAACCAGTTTTTCCCGACGAGCTTGTAACTCACTGTTGAGTTCTTGCGTTTGGTCAGCGACTTGCGTTTTTTGCTCTGACATCTCAGTTCCTTATAACCCGGCTTTCAAACTTGCTTCGATGAATCTGTCCAGATCACCATCCAATACCGCTTGCGTGTTACGTGTTTCCACGCCGGTACGCAAATCTTTGATACGGGAGTCATCCAGTACATAAGAACGGATCTGGCTGCCCCAACCGATATCGGACTTGTTGTCTTCCAGAATCTGTTTATCAGCATTTTTCTTTTGCATCTCAAACTCATACAGCTTCGCTTTTAGCTGTTTCATGGCTTGATCTTTGTTTTTATGCTGAGAACGGTCATTCTGGCATTGAGTCACAATATTGGTTGGAATATGGGTAATACGTACCGCAGATTCCGTTTTGTTGACGTGCTGACCACCCGCGCCAGATGCGCGATAAACGTCAATACGTAAGTCTGCCGGATTGATTTCGATATCAATATCGTCGTCCACTTCAGGATAGACAAAGGCAGAACTGAAAGAGGTATGACGGCGGCCGCCTGAGTCAAACGGGCTTTTACGGACCAGACGATGTACGCCAGTTTCAGTACGTAACCAGCCAAACGCGTACTCACCAATAATTTTAATGGTGGCAGACTTCAAGCCCGCTACATCACCATCCGACTCTTCAATGATTTCAGTTTTGAAACCCTTGGATTCAGCCCAACGCAGATACATACGCAGCAGCATACTGCACCAGTCCTGAGCTTCAGTACCACCTGAACCGGCTTGCAGATCCAAATAGCAGTTGGCGCTATCGTATTCACCAGAGAACATACGGCGGAATTCAAGCTGGCCCAGCTTGCCATCAAGGATATCTAACTCAGCAACGGCTTCGTTAAACGTCTCTTCGTCGTCAGCTTCAATCGCCAATTCTAGCAAGCCAGTCACGTCTTCCATGCCTTGATCCAATTGATCAATGGTGGTGACGATTTCTTCGAGTGCAGAACGCTCTTTACCCAGCGCTTGCGCGCGCTCAGGTTCATTCCAGACGTCGGGCTGTTCTAGCTCGGCGTTTACTTCTTCCAGTCGCTCTTTCTTGGCATCATAGTCAAAGATACCCCCTAAGAACGGCAGTACGCTCAGACAGATCCTGAATTCGGTTTTTTACCGGGTTTATTTCAAACATGATTTAAAGTCTTACGTTGAGTCGTCGATGACGGAGTGTCATTAGAACCGGTAATTCTAACGGATCTTAACCACGGTTTATAGCAAGTTGACTATATTTCCTGCGTACTGACCATGATTTCCTCCGTACCGGTCATGGTTACCGGAATAACCGCCCGCCTTGCACCAAATCACGAATGAATACCCGTGATTTGGGCTTCACTCGAGACGAACTAATAAGGCCACAAATGTTGGATCAGCAACTGGACACTGCGGTTACCGCGAAACTCATTAATATCGAGCTTATACGCGAGCTTAACTTCACGTACGCTGCTGTCTGGCCATAAAGTCGTATCGATATTAAACGCGATGCCATCGAGCAAAGGCCCGCCATCTAATGGCTCAACCATGAGTTTCAGATGCCGCTCCCCCACTAGCCGCTGTTGTAAAATGCGGAATCTGCCATCAAAAGTGGGTTCTGGGAATGATTGCCCCCAAGGGCCGCCATCGCGGAGCAACTCTGCCGTTTCAATCGATAAATCGTTGCCTTTCAGTTCACCATCAGACCAGACCACGCCTTCTAATTGCGAAGCATCCATCCACTCACCGACTAAATCAGCAAAACATTGACGGAATTCATCGAATTTATCCTGCTCTAGCGATAATCCTGCCGCCATTGCATGCCCGCCAAACTTCAGAATCAAGCCAGGGTTTAAGGTATCGAGGCGTTCAAGGGCATCACGCATATGTAAACCCGCCACACTGCGGCCAGAGCCTTTTAGTAAACCCTCTCCTGCAGGGGCAAATGCAATCACGGGCCGATGAAAACGTTCTTTAATTCGTGAGGCCAAAATACCCACCACACCTTGATGCCACTCGGGGTGATACATCGCGATACCGTAAGGTAACTCAGTACTGGTGCGCTCCAATTGGTCACACAGTTGCAGGGCTTCGACCTGCATACCTTGCTCTATCTCGCGGCGAGTCTGATTAAGGCTATCAAGATCGATTGCCAGTGCGCGAGCCTGAGCAATGTCGTCACTGAGCAGCAGCGCCACCCCAATAGACATATCATCCAAGCGCCCTGCTGCATTCAGCCGAGGACCGAGAGAGAAACCCAAGTCATTAGCGGCTAACTGCTTGGCATCACGATTCGCCACTTCCAGTAATGCGCGGATCCCTGGGCGGCATTTCCCTGCACGGATACGGCTAAGGCCTTGATGTACCAATATGCGATTATTGGCATCCAGTGGCACCACATCAGCAACAGTGCCCAGTGCAACTAAATCCAGCAATTCCGCTAAATTGGGGACAGCTAGCGCACGTTGCTCAAACCAGCCACTGTCTCTGAGGCGAGTACGTAATGCCAACATCAGATAAAAAGTGACACCGACCCCCGCGAGAGATTTAGACAGAAAATCGCAACCGGCTAAATTGGGGTTAATGATGGCTTCAGCCGCAGGCAGTGTTTCACCGGGTAAATGATGATCGGTAACCAGCACTTGAATGCCCTTGCCATGTGCCAAGTCCACCCCTGCATGGGAGGAAATACCGTTATCTACCGTGACAATCAGTTCCGCGCCAAGGGCGGCAACTTGCTCGACGACTTCAGGGCTAAGCCCGTAGCCATCGTCAAAACGATTTGGCACTAAGTAATCAATATTACTGCCACCCATGCTGCGCAACGCCAGCACGGCCAGTGCCGTGCTTGTCGCACCATCAGCATCAAAATCGCCGACGATCACGATGCGCCGACGATCAGACAGAGCCTGTTGCAATAGGGTGACACCCGCATCAATGCCGTCGAGTTGCTGCCATGCCAGCAGCCCCTTGACACCGCGCTCTAGTTCTTCTGAACTTGTCACACCACGGCTGGCATAAAGGCGGCGTAACAGAGGATGCAATTGTTCAGGCAAATGGCTGCCATCCACTTCTTCACGACGACGAAGTTGAGTTTTCAATGTCACGGGGGATTAATCCGCTGCTTTTGAGGAAGCCTGATGCTTATTCAGCACCTGCAACATCTCTTTGGGTTCCATATACCCCGGAACAACGGTGCCATTTTGCAGCACAATAGCTGGTGTACCTTGAATACCAAACTGCACACCTAGCTGGTAATGCTTGCTGATATCCGTTTTGCAGGTCGCTGGCGAGATCTCAGTACCTTTCATCGCTTCATCGAATGCTTTGTTACGATCAGCCATACACCAGATGGAACGCATGTCTTTCTCTGCTTGAGAACTTAGCCCCTGACGTGGGAAAGCTAGGTAACGTACCGTAATCCCCAGTGCGTTATAGTCTTTCATCTGCTCATGCAATTTATGGCAGTAGCCACAGGTAATGTCAGTAAACACCGTCACTACATGCTTTTCCTGCGGCGCTTTGTACACAATCATTTCGCTGCTCAATGCTTCCATTCTTTTCACTAACGATTGATTGGTCACATTAACCGGCTGGGTGCCACTAACGTCATACAACGGCCCTTGCAACAGATGCTTACCGTCGGCCGACATATAGAGCACACCACTTTCAGTCATTACCGTACTTAAACCGGGGATCGGCGAGGGTTGGATATCCGCATGCTGAATATCTAATTTTTTCAGTGTTTGCTGGATAGCGGTTTCGTCAGCATGAGCCAAACCAGTGAGAGCCGCGATTAACATCGGCAACAGTAATAAACTCTTTTTCATATATAAATCCTATCCTTTTCCACGCGACGATTAAGCGCGCGGATGATGCTGTTGATGTAGCTGCTTCAAACGTTCAGTGGCTACATGGGTATATATTTGGGTCGTCGACAGATCACTGTGGCCCAATAACATTTGTACCACACGTAGGTCCGCACCATGATTCAACAGGTGCGTGGCAAAAGCATGCCGTAATACGTGGGGTGAAAGCCGTTCACTATCTATACCCGCAAGGATCGCATAGTGTTTGATGCGATGCCAGAAAGTCTGGCGGGTCATTTGTTGGCAACGGTTGCTGGGGAAGAGCACATCCAGCGACTGACCATTGATAAGCCACGGTCGCCCGTGCTCCATATAATTCTCAATCCAATAAACGGCTTCCTCGCCCAAAGGCACGAGTCGCTCTTTATTACCTTTACCGATAACCCGCACCACACCTTGGCGCAAACTCACGTCGCTGATGGTCAGACCAACCAGTTCAGATACCCGTAGGCCGGTAGCGTAGAGCACCTCTAGCATTGCTTTATCACGCAATTCCAGCGGGATATCGATATTAGGTGAATTAAGCAACGCATCAACCTGCGCTTCACTTAAATCTTTCGGTAAACGCTGCGGTAGTTTAGGCGATGACAGCAGCGCTGTTGGGTCATCATCGCGTAATTTTTCGCGATATAAATATTGAAATAACCGCCGCATCGCACTCAGTAAACGAGCAGAACTGGTGGCTTTATATCCACCCTCAACACGCTCAGCAAGGAAAGATTGCAAGTCCTGCGAACCGGCGCGCATTAAATCACTGCCGTGGTGTTCCAACCATCCGGTTAATGCATGTAAATCCAAACGGTATGAGGCCAGTGTATTTTCTGCCAAATTCCGCTCCAGCCACAGCGCATCTAGAAACTGTTCAATCAGGGGATTATTTTGCTGCTGCATCGCGATTGCTCTCTTTGATTGAACTCAGCCGCCATTATGCCTGATGACGGGACAAATCTGGTACACTCGATGCTATTCCTTATTAGTAATGCTATGGCTATACATCATGAAGATTGGTCTCTTTTACGGCTCCAGCACCTGTTACACCGAGATGGTGGCAGAAAAAATCCGCGATATTCTCGGTGAAGATTTGGTCGACCTCCACAATCTGAAGGATGTCAGTCCCCGCGTGATGGAAGAGTATTCCATCCTAATTTTGGGGATACCGACTTGGGATTTCGGCGAGTTGCAGGAGGATTGGGAAGCCGTTTGGCCGCAATTAACACAGCTTGATCTTAAGGGAAAGATTGTTGCCATGTATGGCATGGGTGATCAATTCGGTTATAGCGAATGGTTCTTAGATGCCCTTGGCATGCTACATGACCATATTGCCCCGCTGGGTGTGAAATTTATTGGTTTTTGGCCCACCGAGGGATTTGAATTTACCAGTCCGAAGCCCCTTAGCGCTGATGGCAAACACTTTGTCGGTTTGGCGCTGGATGAAGTCAATCAGTACGATTTAAGTGAGGCGCGGATTGAACAATGGTGTGAGCAGATTCTGTTAGAAATGGATGCGCTGCTTTAGCCGAATGGTATTGAGAATCAGATAAACGGGCAGCAAATGTGCCCGTTTTGCTTTAATGTTTGCTTACTTTAATGCTTTCTTACTTCAATGTTCTCTTTCTTAACTAACGTTGCCACACGCGCTTACTTCCACAAACGGAATTTATCCTGCGAACCGCCTCCCGCGGGCATTGGGTCTATCGGCATTCCCTCCTCAGCAGTTTCAGGCACCGTTGTTTCGCTGCTTTGTGTTCCGGTCAAACGTTGCGCTGAAGCCACCTGATACCAGTCTAATTGGCGAGTCAGGATCATCACGGCCGCCAGAACGATAAACAACAACCCAGCCCCCAGTAACAGCGCATTGTCTTCTGATTGCAGCAAACCATACAACACACCGTAAAGCAGTAATAAACCCCCAGCAAAACACATGCCCCGCAACCGCCCACCTAGAACAGCACTCAGATAAATGGCAATCAAGGCGCTGCAACTCAGGCTAGCGATGATGTACGCCAGCGTGAAACCAAGGTGCTCAGCGAACGCCAATAACATCAGATAGAACAAGACTAATGCCGCGCCAACCAACAAATATTGAATAGGGTGGACGCGCAGTGACGTTAAACTTTCAAACAGGAAGAAACTGAAAAATGTCAGGCCAATAAACAAAATGGCATATTTGATCGCCCGTGCCGTCAACTGATAATGGTCAACTGGCTCAATCAGACTGGTATTAAATGCCGGTAACTCATTGAAATCAAGGCGGGAGTTATCGCTTGCAAAGTTAATATTCATGCTATTAGCCAGCCAGTTACTACTCCAATGGGCACGAAAACCATTCTCATCAACTTTGCGCTGCATCGGTAGGAATTCGCCGATAAAGTTAGGATGTGGCCAGTTACTCTGTAACGTCAGTTCGCTGTTACGCCCAACAGGGACGACTGAAAGGCTGTTGGTACCAATCAGGGTCAACTTAAAATCAATATCAAATTTGCCTTGCTGGATTTGTGCCAAAGTCAGCGGTACATGAACGCCTTGTGTACCACCGCGCCCCATAAATACCCCTGGCTCAAAGTTCATTTTTTCATCGCCCAACGTCAGTGGCGAAATCTGCTGAATGCCCCGTGAATCACTTAATGCCAATACCAGCGACGGTGCCCCAATGATGACGCCTTCGCGCGCCAAGTCATCCAGAGATGAAGGCTCGAATTGCCCATGAAAATAGAATTCACCTTGATATACCTGAGCTTTATAAATTCCCAGTTGGCGGACATCGACATTTGGCGCACCTTTGACGGTCATGACTTCAGGCAATAAATAACGGTGATGATAGACACGCTGGCCTTGCTTTTTGCCGTCAACTTCAGTTACCACCCATTCGCTATAAGGCACCACGATGAGTGGACCTAGAATCTTCTGCGCTCGACTGGTGCTATCGCTGACTTTATCAATCACACTTTGGCGATAGCCGCTACGCTCATCGATAACGTTCAACAGCATTTCTTTTGGGATCATCATCAACAGAATTAAGCCCAGCAATGTGGCTATTTTCCAAAACAGAACGGATTTAAACATGACTTGCACTCCTTTTAAGGTCAGGAGAGCAGCCTAACGACGTGAAGTGAAAGGAGAATGAGGTTATGTGAAGTGAGCGTGAAGTTAGCCGTTAAACGTTATCTATCGGTAACATCAAGCGGGCGGTTACGCCTTGCGGCTGGCGGTTTTCCAACGAAATAGTGCCTCGATGAATTGCCGCGACCTCGCGAACAAAATTCAGCCCCAGCCCCGTACTTTTAGGGGTATTGGCTCTGGGCAGTGAATAAAAACGGTCGAAGATCCGCGCTTGGGCATATTCGGGAATACCACTGCCACTGTCTTCAACCGTAATGACATAGTTATCCGCTTGCCGCTCACCGCGCAATGTCACTTTGCCCCCTTCAGGCGTAAAATCCAGTGCATTATCAATGAGATTGCTCAGTGCTTGGCTCAGTAATAAGGCATCACCCGTGATCATCGCGCTATCGGCGCCCAAAAAGCGCAAGTCAATACCACGGCTGACCGCCTGAGCTTCTGTGCCATTATAGACTTGCTGCAATATCGGGCGGATTTCCAACGGGGAAAGTTGCAGGTCGACTCGGCTCTCTAACCGTGCCTGAATAAGCATTTTATCGACTAACTGTTGGATACGGGCACTTTGCTGCTCAATATTGAGTAGAAAACGCTGGGCAGTGACCGGTGGTGGGGACTCCCGTAATAATTCCGCCGCGCCGGTAATAGCTGCCAACGGACTTTTCAGTTCATGAGTCAACGTGTGAACGTATTGTTCGATATAGGCTTTGCCATCCAATTTCAGGCGCATGCTTTCTAATGCTTGCGCTAAGTCATTGAGCTCGCTGCTCCCCATCGCCGGTAACACGACGGGCTGTCCCTGCGCGACTTGCTCGGCGTAGTTGACCAATTTACCGATTGCACGGTTGATCCACCAAACAAAACCCAATCCGATCAGCAGTGCGATACCCAATAACACGCCGCCAGCTAACAAGATTTTACGTTCACTGCGTTTGATAACCGGTGCCATCGATATATTGGGTTTCCCCACGCTGAGCACCCCCATAATTTTATTACCAACCATGACTGGTGCGGCGACATACATCACCGAACTTTGCTCATCATTGGGGTCACTGCGGGTACTGCGCGCACCATATTCGCCGCGCAGCGTTAACCATACGTCATTCCAGCGTGAATAATCCTGCCCCACCGCTTTGCTGGAAGAATCAAAAATGACTTGCCCATTAGCATCGGTTAGATAGACCCGATATTCGTTACGATCTTTGCGAATTCCTTCAATGTTGGCTCCGATTGGCCGCAAATTCAGCGATGCAAAGGCTTGTGCCAACTGGCCGTCCGCAACCTTGTTTTGCAACATGTCCTGCCGAGCAAACTGTGCCAGTAAGGTCGCGGTATCCACCAATGTGCCTTCGGTGGCTCGCCGTACGCCTGGTTTAACTTCCTGCACAAAAATGCGGATCACAAAGTAACCCGCAATAGCCACGATCAGAAAATAGCCCAGTAACAGTCGAATACCAATTTTCATAATAAATAGCTCATGGGCAATGGCTCATCATCGGCAGCTTAAGGTTGGTATGTCAGGCTATAGCCCAGCCCGCGATGAGTGCGGATGGGCGATTCTTCATCGTAAGCCATACGCAATTTTGAGCGCAGTGTCTTAATGTGGGTATCGACGGTGCGGTCTTGGCTCTCTTCTGCCTGCGCCCAAACAATATCCATCAGTTGTTGGCGCGAATAGATACGCTCGGGTGCTAGCAGTAATGTTTTCAGCAGTAAGTATTCATAGCGTGTTAGCCACAATACCTGTTGATGGTAGGTCACGCGCGCGCCCGCTTCATCGAGCGTGAAATGACCAAATTGATGCAGTGCTGTAGGCGCAGACAGCATTTGTGACTTCTGTAAACGGCGCAAAACGGTGCGTACTCTGGCGCTCACTTCGCGGGGTGAGAACGGTTTGGCAATATAATCGTCGGCACCAATTTCCAGACCGATAATCCGATCCAGCTCTTCACTACGGGCGGTCAAAAAGACCACCGGTAACTCTGGTGCCTGCGCCAGAAGACGGCGGCAGAGGTCAAAACCGTTGATATCGGGCAAGCCGACATCCACTATCGCCAGTGCGGGCGGGCCATTAGCCAATGCCACGAGCGCCGGTTCCCCCCGGTCAAACCACCGGAGGGTAAAACCTTCGCTTTCCAGCGTATAAATAAGCGTATCGGCAATGCTTGGCTCGTCTTCCACCAGCCAGATTAACGGCTTCATCGGGTATGCCCTTCATCCGCATCAAAGGAGTGACGCAATAGCAAGCAAAGTTGCCGCCACTCATCTTCTGACATGCTATCAGCCGCCAACCATAGGCGCTTACAGGTTGATCGACTGTTTGCCTGCCGTAAGCGCAATAACACACCATATCGGGTCATCCATGGCTGCTTAGCGACAATCCATTCAAGCCGTTTCCATAGCACCACATTGCCGGGTTTCAGCCTGATTTCCCCTTGGCAGGAGGTAATATTCTTCTGGCTGCGGATGCACTCAAATACCACCAGTGTCAGCAATACTAACCACAGCGCGGTATAACCCTGAGGCCAGGGTGCGACCAGCGTGAGGATGACCAAGACGCCATGTGTCAATAAAGAGAAAAGTTGAGTGTGCCAGGATATCCGCAGGTCACATCGCCACTGGGCCACGGGCTTTATTTCGCGTTTGAATCAATTTCACCATCTGACGCAGTTCGTCATCCTGCGGCTCCCCATGATTCATCAACCAATTGAAAAGGTCTGGGTCATCACATTCCAGTAGCCGAATAAAAATCTGCTTCTCGCTATCACTCAAGCCATCATATTCGTATTCAAAAAATGGCATGATGGAGATATCCAGTTCACGCATACCACGGCGGCATGCCCAGTGAATACGGGCTTTATTATCGATTTCCATGTCCTGATTGACTCCTCAAAGAAGGATGCTGATAGGCTAAAGGCGCTAGAGTGCTGTTTTTTCATACATATTCAGCACGTCGCCACAGAATCTGCGGCTATTGTACCTCAGAAAGAGGCGAATTCAGAGACAGGATAATAATGGTCAATCCGTGGAATAACTGCTTGCAAAGCTACTCGGCTATTTTACCATTGAGGCATCAGTTTTTCGCAGACACTTAACTTCACAAACAATCAATTCGCAGGTAAATAATGGCACATAACACTCCGTTCGTTGCACAACCGCCCGCTGCATCCTCCGAACTGCCGTTAACGCTAATGTCACTCGAGGATTGGGCACTGGTGACCTTAACCGGCGCTGACAGAGTCAAATATCTGCAAGGGCAAGTGACCGCGGATATTGATGCTCTGGCCGATGATCAGCATATTCTTTGCGCCCATTGTGATGCTAAAGGAAAGATGTGGAGCGATTTGCGGCTATTTCACCGTGGCGAGGGGCTGGCGTATATCGAACGCCGTAGCCTGCTTGACCATCAGTTAATTGAACTGAAGAAATATGCCGTGTTCTCCAAGGTGGTGATCACCGCGCAACCTGATGCGGTTTTATTCGGTATCGCTGGCACGCAGGCAAAAACTGCGTTGGCGGAAGTCTTTGCTGAATTACCCAATGCCGATCATCCGGTAGTACAGCAAGGGAATAGCACACTGTTGCATTTTTCGTTGCCTGCCGAGCGTTTCCTCTTGGTCACGGATAGCGAACAGGCGCAGCAACTGGTTGATAAACTGGCTGATCGTGCTCAATTGAATAACAGCCAACAGTGGTTAGCCTTGGATATTGAAGCAGGGTTCCCGATTATTGATGCCGATACTAGTGCGCGATTTATTCCGCAGGCGACGAATATTCAGGCATTGAAGGGTATCAGTTTCAGTAAAGGGTGTTACACCGGTCAAGAGATGGTCGCCAGAGCAAAATACCGTGGCGCGAACAAACGTGCGCTGTATTGGCTTGCGGGTCATGCCAGCCGAGTTCCGGCTGCGGGTGAAGATTTAGAGTGGCAATTGGGTGAAAACTGGCGTCGCACGGGGAGCGTGTTGGCGGCCGTTCAACTCAGTGATGGTCAGTTGTGGGTTCAAGCAGTATTGAATAACGATCTGGCGGCAGACAGCGTACTGCGCGTTCGTGACGATGCTGATAGCGTACTGACTATTCAGCCATTGCCGTATTCACTGACCGAAGAGTAATCTCCCTCGTTTGCCCCACATGTTTGAGGCCGGTTATCCGGCCTCAATATTTATGACAAATCCCTCTACGTTTTTACGGCCTCATCAAACGTACAAATAGATCGCCATAAAATGGCAAACACTGCCACCTAGCACAAAACCATGCCATATTGCGTGACCAAAGCGGATACGTTTAGAGGCATAAAAAATCACCCCCAAGGTGTAGAGCAAACCACCGGTGGCCAGCAGTGCCAACCCACCAATCTCAAGTTTTACCGCCAACTGATAAATCACAATCAGTGATAACCAACCCATCGTTAGATACGTGACCAGCGACAGCACTTCAAAGCGATGAGCGAAGGCCAGTTTGAATATCACACCAATCAGTGCCAGCCCCCAGATAACCGCCATTAAACCTCGCGCCAGCGGTGAATCGAGCCCTACCAGCAGGAAAGGCGTATAGGTGCCGGCGATTAAAAGATAAATGGCGCAGTGATCGAACTTCTGTAACCAGAGCTTCGCCTTACGGTGTGGGATCGCGTGATACAGGGTCGAGGCTAAAAACAGCAAAATAATGCTGCCGCCGTAGAGGCTGTAGCTGGTGAGTGCTTTGGTGTCAGCGCCGGTATCCACAGCTTGCACCAAGAGCAAAACCAACCCAATGATACCGAGCACTACACCAATGCCATGGCTGATGCTATTGGCGATTTCTTCCGCCCAAGGATAAACCGGCGTGGTGGTTGCTGGAGTGACTGTTGTTGCCGCAGTGACTGTTGTTGCCGTAGTGACTGTCGTTACCGCAGGCGCATCAGGGATGACGGGGGTCGAAGGTTTAGTCTTCAATACTGATTTTCCTGAATATTATTTATTTTATCGCAGGTCATCGTTAGCTCATTCCGTTAGCCTGATAAACGATGCTCTAGTTGTACAAAAATACCACACTCAGATTAACTGAGAATGATTCCAGTGTACACGTGTACGCTAAAATATTCTGTCAGCACATGTAAGCTGCCGTGACAGTGCCTAATGGATGGAAAATCATGTATTGAGCTGCAACCTTTTATTTTCCGCCAGCCATATCCAACACGCTGCCGGTGACATAAGAAGCGCTGTCTGACAGCAGCCAGACAATGGCTTGCGCCACTTCTTGCGGATGGCCACCACGCTTCATGGGCAGTGAGCTTTGTACGCGATCAACCCGCCCAGGTTCTCCTCCGCTGGCATGCATATCTGTATAGATAAAACCCGGGCGCACACCGTTGACTCTGATACCTTCTCCAGCGACTTCAAGCGACAACCCCGTGGTTAACGTGTCAATCGCCCCTTTGGAGGCGGCATAGTCCAGATATTCGCCCGGCGCACCAAGGCGGGCCGCCGCAGAGGAAACATTCACAATCGAACCGCCATTGCCGCCATGGCGAAAAGCCATACGCTTAACGGCTTCGCGGCTACATAAAAAATAACCGGTCACATTGGTGGTTAGTACCCGATTGATACGCTCAGCGGTTAATCCTTCGATGCTGGTTTGGGGGAACAGAATACCAGCATTATTCACCAGTGCAGTAAGCGGGCCGAGCTGGGCTTCAAGTTGTTCAAACAATGCGACAACTTGCCGTTCATCGGCAATATCAGCCTGCAAGGCCACTGCCAGCCCACCCCCCGCGGCAATTTCAGCCACAACGTGTCGGGCTGCTTGTTCGTCATTGATATAATTAACCGCCACCCGATAGCCCTGTTTTGCCAACAGTAATGCCGTGGCGCGGCCAATTCCCCGACTCCCGCCGGTGACTAATGCCACTTTTTTATGCATGCCTTAACCCCCTATTCCACCGTGAAGATGTTCCAATTTGAAGCGTAAGCGCCGCCATCGTTTAACTGAACTGCCCATAAAAAAGGGCTGCAGTTTAATGTGCAGCCCTCAGTATCATTCAAAACACCTATTACTTGTAATCAGTTATTCATAATCAGTGATTGGCACACATGAGCAGAACAAATTACGGTCACCGTAAACATCATCTAAGCGTTTCACGGTCGGCCAATACTTGTTTTCCAGCACACCGGCAATAGGGAATACCGCCAGTTCACGACTGTAAGGGTGCTGCCAATCGCCAACTAATTCCGCTTGAGTATGAGGTGCGTTCACCAGTGGGTTATCTTCCAGCGGCCACTCACCTTTGGCGACTTTCTCGATTTCTGCACGGATCGCCAACATGGCATCGATAAAGCGGTCCAGCTCGACTTTACTTTCTGATTCAGTCGGCTCCACCATCAATGTCCCTGCCACAGGGAAGGACATCGTCGGCGCATGGAAACCAAAATCAATTAAGCGTTTGGCGATATCCATTTCACTGATGCCGGTAGCTTCCTTCAGCGGGCGAATATCCAAAATGCATTCATGCGCTACACGGCCGTCATGGCCGGTATACAGCACCGGATAGGCTCCTTTCAGGCGAGTCGCGATGTAGTTTGCATTGAGAATAGCCACCTGACTGGCTTGCTTCAAACCATCAGCTCCCATCATGCGGATGTACATCCAACTGATTGGCAAGATTGATGCACTGCCGAATGGCGCTGCGGAAACAGCTCCTTGCTGAGTGGTCATGCCATCAATTTGTACGACGCTGTGACCGGGAACAAATGGCGCTAAGTGGGCTTTGACACCAATTGGCCCCATGCCTGGACCGCCGCCGCCGTGGGGGATACAGAAGGTTTTATGCAAGTTAAGGTGCGAGACATCCGCACCGATATAACCTGGGGTGGTGATCCCGACCTGCGCATTCATGTTCGCGCCATCCAGATAAACTTGACCGCCGAACTGATGAACGATCTGGCAAACTTCACGAATGGTTTCTTCGTAGACGCCATGAGTTGACGGGTAGGTCACCATAATGCATGACAACTCATCACCTGCTTCACCCGCTTTCTGGCGCAGGTCATGCAAATCAATATTGCCTTGCTTATCACAAGCCACGACGACGACTGACATCCCTGCCATTTGCGCGGAAGCTGGGTTGGTGCCGTGAGCAGAGCTTGGGATCAAACAGATATGGCGGCTCGCCTGATTGCGGCTTTCATGGTAACGACGGATAGCCAGCAGCCCCGCATATTCCCCTTGCGCGCCTGAGTTCGGCTGCATACACACCGCGTCATAACCGGTCAGTTGTACCAACCATTGCGACAGTTGACCGATCATCTGCTGATAACCCGCCGCTTGTTCTGGTGGGCAGAACGGATGTAATTCAGCGAATTCCGGCCAAGTGATTGGGATCATCTCAGCCGCCGCATTCAGCTTCATGGTGCAAGAACCTAGCGGGATCATGGCCTGATTCAAGGCTAAGTCTTTACGCTCTAAACGATGCATGTAACGCATCATTTCCGTTTCGCTGTGGTAACGGTTAAAGACCGGATGAGTCAGAATTGCGTCTTGGCGCAACATTGAGGCTGGGATCGACTGGCTATGCTGACTGACTTTGGCATCAAGTTGGTCAATGTCCAGACCGTGGTTATCACCGACAAGCAGGGAGAATAACGCCTGAATATCTTCACGGGAGGTGGTTTCATCCAGCGTAATACCCACTGCGCCATGAATATCAGTACGCAGGTTAATGCCAAAGCTCAATGCTCGGGCCAAAACAGCGGCTTTGTCTTTAACGTCAACCGTCAGCGTATCGAACCAATGTTGGAAGCGCAGCGTCAGACCGGCTTGCTGCAAGCCAGCCGCGAGAATGTCGGTCATGCGATGAATACGCCCAGCGATACGCTGCAAGCCCTGCGGGCCATGATAAACCGCATACAAGCTGGCGATATTGGCCAGTAACACCTGAGAAGTACAGATGTTGGAGTTCGCTTTTTCGCGGCGAATATGCTGCTCACGAGTTTGCATCGCCATGCGCAGCGCAGTATTGCCCGCCGCATCACGCGATACGCCAATAATCCGGCCCGGCATCGAACGTTTAAATTCGTCACGGCAGGCAAAGAAGGCGGCATGTGGGCCACCGTAGCCCATCGGCACACCAAAACGCTGCGCAGAACCAAAGACCACATCGGCACCCTGATTGCCCGGTGCAGTCAGTAACACCAGCGCCATAATGTCAGCGGCAACGCTCGTGATGATCTTGCGTTTTTTCAGTTCAGCCAGTAACGCACTGTAGTCATGCAATTCGCCGGTGGTGCCCACTTGTTGCAGTAGCACACCGAAAACACCGTCTAGCTCGAGCACTCTTTCCGCACGGTCAATAATGACTTCAAAACCAAAGGTTTCCGCGCGAGTCAGCACCACATCCAATGTTTGCGGATGAACGTCATCGGCGACGAAGAAGCGATTAGCCTCTTTCAGTTTGCTCGCACGTTTAGCCAGCGCCATGGATTCCGCTGCGGCGGTGGCTTCATCGAGCAACGAAGCAGACGCCAAATCCAGACCGGTGAGGTCTTGGGTCAATTGCTGGAAATTCAGTAATGCTTCGAGACGGCCCTGAGAAACTTCAGGTTGATAAGGGGTATAAGCGGTGTACCAGCCTGGATTTTCCAGCATATTGCGCAGGATAACCGGCGGTGTCAGCACAGGGCTATAACCCATACCAATATAAGATTTGTAGCATTGATTCTGGCTGGCAATCCCTTTCAGTTCCGCCAGCGCCTGATGTTCAGTCGCGGCATCACCCACTGGTGGCGGGCTAGGTAATTGGATATCTGCCGGAACGATTTGCTGGATCAGTGTCTTTAACGAGCTGGCACCAATGGCGGCCAACATCTGTTGCTGCTGTTCGGCTGAAGAACCGATATGGCGCGCAATAAAAGCATCGTTATGTTCAAGCTGGCTGAGATTCTGAGTCATTGCTACGAATTCCTGAATAATGCAAAGTACGGGAGATAGGACTGACCTCAAAGGGCGTTATTGTTGCAGGCAGTTTGGATTCGGACAGCGCACAGAAACCGGTACGTACACAGAGTATCTGATGATGACTAGTACGTGAGGATTTCGAGCACTGCCCGGGTTCAAAATGGCAAATAAAATAGCCCTAAATCTATTTACTCGTCGATAGTGGCTAAATAAGCTTCAGCATCTAACAAACTCGCCAACTCGCCCTCATCAGACGCTTTAATGCTAAACAACCAACCATCAGTGTAAGGTGCGCTGTTGACCAATTCTGGTGAACTCTCCAGCTCGGTATTCACCGCAACGATTTCACCGCTGATTGGCGCATAAATATCGGATGCCGCTTTCACTGACTCAGCGACGGCACAATCGCTGCCCGCTGAAACGTCGCTGCCCACTTCAGGCAAGTCGACAAATACCATGTCACCCAATAATTCTTGCGCGTGTTCGGTGATCCCTACGCTATAAACGCCATCGCCATCGGCACGGACCCACTCATGGGAAGAGGCATATTTTAAATCTGCTGGTACATTGCTCATTGCTGCGACTCCAATTCATTTGGGTATAGAGCCAAAGTTTAGACTCATATAATCTGGAATGATGACAAATAAACTTACAGTGCGACCGGTTTACCCGCCCGCACAAAACCTGGTTTTGTGACCCGTACCGGCATTTCACGGTGACGAATCTGTACGACAGCATTTTCACCAATACCGGCCGGCACGCGGGCCAATGCGATACTAAAACCGAGTGTAGGCGAGAAAGAGCCGCTGGTAATGACGCCAACCTGTGTCTGGCCTGAGGCATCAGTGAAATGCACTGGCAGCTCGTTACGCAAGACGCCTTTTTCCGTCATGATCAAGCCAACCAATTGCTCCGTTCCGTTAGCACGTTGTTGTTCCAGCGCTTCACGGCCAATAAACTGGCGATCTTCCGGCGACCAAGCCACCGTCCAACCCATATTGGCGGCTAACGGAGAAATCCCTTCATCCATTTCTTGGCCATAGAGGTTCATTCCAGCCTCGAGACGCAAAGTATCACGTGCGCCAAGACCAGCCGGTTTGACACCCGCAGCCAGAAGTTGCTGCCAAAAATCAACGACGTTTTCTTTTGGCAAAGCGATTTCATAGCCTGCTTCACCGGTGTAGCCCGTGGTGGCGATAAACAAATCGCCCGTCTGAATACCAAAGAATGGTTTCATCCCTGCAATGGCTTGCTGTTGCTCTGGGGTCAGTAAAGTCGCCACTTTCTGTTGTGCTGTCGGGCCTTGTACCGCCACCAGCGCCAGATCGTCACGCACTGTCACTTCAACCTGATAAGGTTCAGCATGCTGTGTTATCCAAGCCAGATCTTTATCACGAGTGGCCGAGTTAACCACTAAGCGGAAATAGTCTTCACGCAGGAAGTAGACAATCAAATCATCAATTACACCGCCAGAAGCATTCAGCATTCCGGTGTAAAGGGCTTTGCCCGGTTGGGTCAGTTTGGCGACATCGTTGGCGAGCAGATAGCGAAGGAATTCACGGGTACGCGCACCGTGCAGATCGACAATCGTCATGTGGGAAACATCAAACATACCGGCGTCTTGGCGCACAATATGGTGTTCATCAATTTGAGAGCCATAATGCAGTGGCATCATCCAACCATGAAAATCTACCATGCGCGCACCGCACGCCACGTGTTGGTCATACAGCGGGGTCTGCTTTGCCATCTTTACTCCTGAATTTAAGGCATGACGGGTATAACGCAAACGATACCTTTTACCCAACGTTATCACCGAATTCTCTCAGTAACCATAAGCTAAAATAAGCGAGAACACGGAGTGAAGGTATAAAGTGCAGGGATATTATTCAGAATTTTCCGCTAAAAAACCGTGGATGAAGGCACATAATTAACAATTAAGCAGTGAAAATGACGATGTTATATAACGAAACCACTAAAAGCCTGTCAGATTCAACTTTTCAGGTTTTTAGTGGATATGAAAATAACTAATGCGAAAAACTGACTGAAATTAGATTATTTCAACTGAGGGGGGAGAATCTCTGCAAGACAGCACTGAGAAACCACCCAGCACTGATGTCTGCATAGGGTGGTTTCGAGTACAACCTAAATTGGGTAAGACCGCTAATACGGCGCTATTGGGAAGGTTCTAACCAATCGGGTAAATCATTGAGCCCCATGGCCTGCCGCACTAGCTGTGGCTTAACGCCCGGCAAATTATCGGCTAGCGTTAGCCCAATATCTCGCAGCAGCTTTTTCGCCGGATTGCTGCCAGCAAATAGGTCTCGGAAACCTTGCATACTGGCAAGCATCATTGCAGCACTGTGTTTACGGCGGCGCTCATAACGGCGCAGATAAAGGTGTTGGCCGATGTCCTTGCCCTGACGCTGCAAGCGACGGAGTTCTGATACCAGCTCAGCGGCATCCATAAATCCTAAGTTAACACCTTGCCCTGCCAACGGATGGACGGTATGGGCGGCATCCCCCACTAAAGCCAGCCGATGTGCAGCAAAGCTACGGGCATAGCGTCCCACCAGCGGGAACGTTTTTCTCTCGCTCTCAAGCTGACATTGCCCCAAGCGCATATCAAACGCCATACCGAGTGCTTGGTTAAATTCTGCCGCGGGTAGCTCAGATAATGCCGCTGCGCGCTCAGGTGGAAGTGACCAAACAATCGAGCACAGATGGGGGTCGCTGAACGGCAGAAAAGCCAAAATACCGTCGCCATGAAAGACCTGACGAGCCGTGGCTTGATGGGCCTCTTCAGTGCGGATCGTTGCCACTAACGCATGGTGAGCGTAATCCCAAAAAGTCAGCGGGATATCCGCTTGCTGGCGCAATTCAGAGTGAGCACCATCCGCGCCGACAACTAGCTTGGCGCTGAGCATGCGGCCATCTGTCAACGTGATAAAAGCTTCGCTTTCCCCCCACGCAACCTGTTTAAGGCTTGCGGGGGCTAACAGCGTGATATCCGCAAGTTGGCTAGCACGTTGCCACAGTGCTTGCTGAATCACGCGGTTCTCAATGATGTGCCCAAGGTGACTAAAGCCATATTCATCGCCATGGAATGAAATTTTGCCAAAGCTGTCTTGATCCCAAACTTCCATGCCGTTGTAAGGGCTGGCACGTAATGCTTGAATGCCATGCCACACGCCAATTTTTTGCAACAAGCGTTCGCTGGCCGCATTGATCGCCGAAACCCGTAGCGCCAACTCACCGGTCAAAGGGGCAGAGAGTAACTCTGGCGCGGGTTGATGCTCTAAAATAGCGATGCGCAAACCACTGCCTTGTAAACCGCAGGCCAATGCCAAACCGACCATTCCGCCACCAGCGATAACGACGTCATATGATTGCATACCGCGACAATTCCTCATGAATATTAACTTTTAGCCTCACTCTTTCGATGTGTGATCGTGAGGTCAGGCTCATCGGCAGGCTAAGTATTAACGCTCAACCCATCCCAGAGTGCGACGAGCAAACGCATCACGGACCACGGGCAGAGACTCCATCGACATCAACGCCAGATTGCGCCCGACGACTAGCGGACCGTAGCGATTGGCAAACAAGCGAATTAACCCATCGGTCACGCCAATCGTGGCTTGTTGGTCTTGCTGCCGCCGTTGCTGATATTGAGCGAGTATCCCATAATCGCCAAGGTCTCTCCCCATCACACTGGCCTGTGCGAGGGTTTCTGCCAGCGACATCACATCGCGCAGCCCTAGATTAAAACCCTGCCCAGCAATCGGATGCAACGTTTGCGCCGCATTGCCCACCAATGCCAGACGATGACTGACATGACGCGAAGCCGTGAGTAGGTGTAATGGGTAACTATGTCGTTGCCCGACATGGCGCATTTGCCCCAACCGCCAGCCAAAAGCGCGTTGTAGCTCCGCCAGAAAACGAGCATCGTCCCAGCTATCGATTTGCTGTTGATCTTGTTTCGCATGACACCAGACCAATGAGCTACGCCCTTGAGACATCGGCAACAGCGCCAATGGCCCATGGCGGGTAAAACGTTCAAACGCACGGCCGTTGGGCAATTCGGAGGTGGTGACGTTGGCAATAACCGCGATCTGTTGGTAGTCCTGCTGTTGCCACTGGATGTGACAAGCGCGGGCCAATGCCGAATGAGAACCATCTGCTGCCACCAGTAATTGAGCACTCAATTGCTGGCCATTATCCAACGTCACACTGGCGGACTCTGTGGTACGAACCACATCCACTACTTTTGCCGGACAATGCAGCGTCACACCCGGAGCCTTTTGTAGCAAGGCAAACAGCCGTTTACCGGCGTCATGCAGCTCAATAACATGCCCTAACGCGGGAACACGATAATCATGCGCTCGCAGATTGACACAACCGGAATGCCCACGGTCACTGACATGAACATGATCTATGGCGGTGGCACAATCGGCCAAAGCCGACCAAATGCCAATGCGGTCAAGCTGCTGACATGTTCCTTGCGCCAGTGCAATAGCTCTGGCATCAAACCCCGGATGCGCCCGACTATCAGGCGCCTGCGCTTCAACGAGTGCAACCGGCACCTGCCCTTTAGTCAGGGATGAAATCGCCAGCGCCAGTGTCGCACCTGCCATCCCGCCGCCTACCACTATCACGCTCATTCGTTATCTCGCCGCAGCCATTAACGCTTCGATAGCATCGGGGTCTTTTACCACACTGGCTGTCAGGTTTTCATTGCCATCAGCCGTGATCACGATGTCATCTTCGATACGAATACCAATGCCACGATATTGCGCGGGAACATCCGCATCTGGCGCGATATACAGGCCTGGCTCGATAGTCAGCACCATACCGGGCTCCAGCGTGCGGCCACGATCACTGTTGCTGTAATCGCCGACATCGTGAACATCTAACCCCAGCCAATGGCTAAGTCCGTGCATAAAGAAGGGCTTATGTGCCTGTTCTGCAATCAGTTGCTCGATATCGCCTTTCAGGATGCCCAAATCGACTAAACCCGCCACCATGATTCGCACCACCTGTTCCGTCACTTCACGGATGCTGGTGCCGGGGCGGAACAGTTCTAGTGATTTGTTAATGGATGCCAATACGATGTCATAGATTGCCCGTTGGGCGGGCGTAAACTTGCCATTAACAGGGAAAGTACGGGTGATATCACCGGCATAGCCTTGATACTCACAACCGGCGTCGATCAGCACCAGTTCGCCATCTCGCAATTCGCACTCGTTTTCGGTGTAATGCAGAATACAGCCGTTCTCACCGCCGCCAACGATAGTGTTATAGGCCGGATAGCGCGCACCGTGGCGAGTAAATTCATGCAGAATCTCCCCTTCTAGCTGGTACTCAAACATACCGGGGTGGCATTTTTCCATGGCACGGGTATGGGCTAACGCACTGATTTCGCCCGCGCGACGCATCACAGCAATCTCTTCTTCTGACTTAAACAGACGCATTTCATGCAACCACGGCCGCCAATCAGTTAACGTTGCTGGCGCACGCAGATTTTTACGAAAACCGTTACGTAACCTTTCCAGTGCGGCAAAAACAATTTTATCTGCATAATCGTATTGGCCCTGCGCGTGATAAATCACATCAAGGCGATTAAGCAGTAAATAGAGTTGCTCGTCGATTTCATCGAAAGGTAATGCCCGATCGACCCCAAGCTTAGCGGGGGCGGCTTCTTGCCCTAGACGGCGACCAAACCAGATTTCAGCGGTTAAATCCCGCACCCGATTGAACAGCACACTGTGGTTATGCGTTTCATCGCTTTTCACCAAAATCAGCACAGCTTGCGGTTCGTTAAAACCCGTTAGGTAGCTAAAATCACTGTTCTGCCGATAAGGATATTCAGAATCCGCACTGCGTGTGACTTCTGGTGCAGCAAAAATAATTGCTGCGCTACCTGGTGCCATCTTTGCCAACAGCGCCTGACGGCGATTCTGGTATTCTTGTTCAGTCATTACACTCTCCTGAAATAGCCGTTTTTCACCCGTCAAAACATCACATCGCGTCGCGTCGCTTAATGTAATGTCGGCTTACGCATCTCTGGTGCGGTGGGCTTATCTTGGGTAAATTCGATATGGCACAAAATAGCGGCCACACGGACATACTCAATCACCTCTTCCAACGATTGAGCTAACTCTTCCTGATCTTCATCTTCGTCATAGCCCAATTGAGCGATATTACGCAGATCGTCAATCGCTTCGCCTGTTTCGCCTTTCACTTGAGCCAGCTTCGGTTGCAGCATCCCCAACCCTAGCAGGAAATGGTTCACCCAACCGGATAATGCATCTGCACGCTCAAATACCGTGATCTCTTCACCTTCAGGGATCAGCAACTGGAACATAAAACCTTCATTTTCCAGTGCTTCTTGTGTTGCTTGATGTAACTGTTGTAACTGTAAACCCAGAGTTTGCGGGAAGGCAACGCCGTCGTTGGTCAGGTCATGCACCATGACACGCCACCCTTCGTCTTTACTGCCGCCGCAGAGTAATCCGCTGATAAGGCCATGCATTTCTGCGGGGGTTAAAGCCACTGCTTGCTGGTTCAGTGCCAGGGCAACGGATTGATAAGTTGGTAATGTATTCTCTATAGACATGCGTATTGGTCATCGTTGGCTGGATAAGTTCATGTTATGCTACCATCAAGCTCAGTCCCTATACCAGAAAACGCATAGCCACAAAGTGGTTGTATCTTGGTATTGAGGTATATATAGTGACGCCCGCTTTGACGCTACGAGCAATTTGCCTCTGGTTTTCAAGGCTAGCGCAAAAATTAGTCAGGAAGGTGGCATGTCTGCACAACCGGTAGATATTCAAATTTTTGGTCGCTCGTTAAGAGTAAACTGCCCGCCAGAACAACAAGATGCGTTGAACATGGCAGCAGAAGATCTTAACCAACGGTTGCAAGATCTTAAAGTTCGCACAAGGGTCACCAATACAGAGCAGTTAGTTTTTATCGCGGCATTGAACGTTTGTCACGAATTAGCTCAGGAAAGGTTGAAAACTCGCGACTATGCATCCAATATGGAACAACGTATTCGGATGTTACAACAGACTATTGAGCAGGCGTTGCTTGAACAAGGTCGCATCTCTGAACGCCAAGATGCACAATTTGAATAAATCTCTGTTGAATGATAGATTCAGTAGGGAGTAAAGAATTTCTCTGAGATGTTTGCCAGCGGGCCAGTCCCCTGAGCCGATATTTAATACCAACAGAATGTAGTGCCTCCGTAACCGGTGCGCATGCTCGGTCCGCCGAGAAGCCTTAAGGTTGCGACGCTGCGTTCACCTTGAACCATGGGTTCAAGGGTTACAGCCAGCAGCGGCATCTCGGAGATCCCTTTCTTATCGGGTAACGGTCAGTTTCAGTTACCACGTTCGCTTTGACATACGCTATTTTTCGATGTTAAGTCAATCACATGTCCTTGAATCCACAAGATGCCCTTGAGCAGCATGCCCTTGAACGACATGCCCTAGAAAGACAAAGCATTCGCCAAGAAATTCGTGAGCGTCGGCAACAGTTAACCCCCGAACAGCAACACCATGCCGCCCATTCGGCCGCTAATCATTTCGCTGCGCATGATAAAATTCAGCAAGCCAGCAACGTTGCGATATTCCTTTCTTTTGATGGTGAGCTGAATACCGCGCCCATCATTACGTTATTGTGGCAGCAAAATAAGCAGGTTTACCTGCCGGTGCTACACCCATTCAGCCCCGGTCATCTGCTATTTCTTCATTATCGTCCTGATACTTTACTCATCCGTAACCGCTTAAAAATCCTTGAACCGCAGCTCGATGTGCGGGAAGTTCTACCGCTCAATCAATTGGATGTGGTGATAACGCCATTGGTGGCGTTTGACCATCATGGTCAGCGTTTAGGTATGGGAGGCGGGTTTTATGACCGCACACTGCAACACTGGCAACAAGGCGGCCCCTATCCTATTGGGTTGGCCCATGATTGCCAGCAAGTCGAGCATTTACCGAATGAGCATTGGGATGTGCCTTTGCCAGAAATTGTGACACCTGCGAAAGTGTGGCAATGGTAAATCATCGTTCTTAGCTCGTAAAAAACCCGATATCAACCGATATCGGGTTATTAGGCATGAGCCACTATCTTTGCCGCTAAGATTAATACAGTAAGCGTGCGCGGATAGTCCCAGGGATAGCCTTCATCGCTTGCAACGCTCTTTCTGCATTTTCTTCATCATCTGTTTCAACGTCGATGACAACGTAGCCGATTTCAGCGCTGGTTTGCAGATACTGCGCAGCGATATTGACGTTCTGTTCAGCAAAAATTTTGTTAATGCTGGTCAGGATGCCAGGACGGTTCTCATGAATATGCAGCAAACGGCGAGTATTATCGCCATGAGCAGGCAGAGAAACCTCTGGGAAGTTAACCGCAGACAGTGTTGAGCCGTTGTCGGAATACTTCGCCAGTTTACCGGCGACTTCATCACCGATATTTTCCTGCGCTTCTTGAGTCGAACCGCCAATATGTGGCGTCAATAAGACGTTATCAAACTCACACAATGGTGAATTGAACGGGTCTTTATTGGTGGCTGGCTCTTCAGGGAATACGTCAATTGCCGCACCGGCCAAATGATTACTCGCCAATACTTCACACAGCGCAGGGATATCAACAACAGTCCCGCGAGAGGCGTTAATCAGCATTGCACCGGGCTTCATCAGAGCCAACTGCTCAGGGCCAATCATATTTTTGGTGGAGTGATTTTCAGGCACATGCAAACTAATCACATCACTCATGTTCAGTAAGTCAGACAGGTGACGAACCTGCTGTGCATTCCCCAGCGACAATTTATTTTCGATATCGTAGAAGAACACTTTCATACCAACACTTTCAGCCAGAATACCCAACTGTGTACCAATATGACCATAACCGATGATACCCAGTTTTTTACCACGGGCCTCATAGGAACCGACAGCCAGCTTATTCCACTCGCCGCGATGCGCTTTGGCGTTAGCCGACGGAATGCCCCGGAACATCAGCAGTAGCTCGCCCAGTACCATTTCGGCAACCGAACGGGTATTGGAGAAAGGCGCATTGAATACCGGCACACCGCGCTTGGTCGCCGCCGTTAAATCAACCTGATTTGTACCGATACAGAAACAACCGACTGCAACCAATTTTTCTGCTGCAGCAAAAACTTCTTCGGACAGATGCGTGCGCGATCGAATTCCGATGAAGTGGGCATCACGAATAGATTCTTTCAGTGATTCGGTGTCTAAGGCACCTTTATGGTATTCAATATTGCTATATCCGGCTGCACGCAGATTATCAACTGTGCTCTGGTGCACCCCTTCCACTAACAGAAACTTAATTCTGTCTTTCTCCAGTGATACTTTTGCCATGTCCCCGACCCTATTTTCAGACTTCAGATGTGGCTGCCGCTATCGAATGAATTCGGTCAGCACCCTGTCAACATAACAAATATTACGCGAGCAGCAATACAAACGATTGCCTACCTCTCAGCATAACAACCACTGCGAATGTTAATTTATGGAATAAAAAACTAGCGGCAAGAGGGTTAATGGCAGGTTAAGAAATTGAAATGACAAAATGTGATATATATCACCAAATTTAACGTTTTTAAGAAAAGATAATTAAAGGCGAAAATTTTCAGGACAAAGTGGTCGCACCTTATCCTGAAAATAATTTAGCCGATTGATTTGGCCGATCAGAGCGTTATCGTTTTAACACCATCAGCGGTGCCAATCAGCGCGACATCAGCGCCACGGTTGGCAAATAACCCAACCGTCACCACACCGGCAATACCATTGATTTTATTCTCTAAAGCAATGGCATCTAGAATCGTCAGATTGTGGACATCTAAAATAACGTTACCGTTATCGGTCAGCACATTTTGGCGATATTCAGGTAACCCACCCAGCTTAACCAGTTCACGGGCGACGTAAGAACGCGCCATTGGGATCACTTCGACTGGCAGCGGGAATTTACCCAGCACATCCACCTGTTTGGTCGCATCTGCGATACAAATAAACTTACGTGCAATGGCCGCAATAATTTTCTCGCGCGTGAGCGCCGCGCCACCGCCTTTGATCATCTGCATATGGCCGTTGATCTCATCAGCGCCGTCAACATAGATATCCAGTACATCCACTTCGTTGCAATCAAAGACCTGAATACCGTAACTTTTTAGTTTGGCGGTAGAGGCATCAGAGCTGGAAACGGCTCCTTCAATTTTATCTTTGATGGAACCAAGGGCATCAATAAAGTGCGCGGCGGTGGAGCCCGTCCCTACGCCTACGATAGTGCCAGGCTTGACATAATCTAATGCTGCCCAGCCCACTGCTTTTTTTAGTTCGTCCTGAGTCATGGTGAGTCACTGCCTATGAGATGAAAAACTGAATCCATTATAGAACATGCGCAGAATAAAACGCCGCAATAAAACAGGCATAGGACGCGGTTATTTCTAGCTGGATCACAGTTATATCGGTTTATTTGTGGCGGGGACTTTCATCATCAGCCAAAACAAAATGACCAAAATGTGGCATAGTGCCCTATCGACTAAATTTTTGGAGAGATGACTCCGATGAAACGCCCAGACTACCGTACGCTACAAGCGCTGGACGCGGTGATCCGTGAACGCGGTTTTGAACGCGCTGCACAAAAACTCTGCATCACACAATCGGCGGTATCTCAACGCATCAAGCAGTTGGAGAATCTGTTCGGTCAGCCATTGTTAGTGCGCACCGTTCCCCCTCGTCCGACTGAGCAAGGGCAGAAATTGCTCGCGTTGCTGCATCAAGTTGAATTGTTGGAAGAAGAGTGGCTCGGCAATGATACTGGGGTAGATACACCGTTGCTGTTGTCTTTGGCGGTAAACGCCGACAGTCTGGCAACTTGGCTGTTGCCCGCATTAAAGCCGGTACTGGCCGACTCCCCTATTCGGCTAAATTTACAGGTCGAAGATGAAACGCGAACGCAGGAGCGATTGCGCCGTGGTGAAGTGGTGGGGGCCGTCAGTATCCAACCGCAACCATTGCCAAGCTGTTTGGTCGATCAATTGGGGGCGTTGGATTATCTGTTTGTTGCCTCAAAGCCCTTCGCGGAACGTTATTTTCCCAATGGCGTCACCCGCTCGGCTCTGCTGAAAGCACCAGCCGTGGCCTTTGACCATTTGGATGATATGCATCAGGCATTTTTACAGCAGAATTTTGATTTATCGCCTGGCAGCGTTCCCTGCCATATCGTTAACTCATCGGAAGCCTTTGTTCAGTTGGCAAGGCAAGGCACCACCTGCTGTATGATCCCTCATCTGCAAATCGAAAAAGAGTTGGCCTCAGGTGAGCTAATCGATCTGACTCCGGGTTTACGCCAGCGGCGGATGTTGTTCTGGCACCGCTTTGCACCAGAAAGTCGCACAATGAGAAAAGTCACTGACGCCCTTTTATCTTATGGGCGTCAGGTCTTAAGGCAGGATTGAATTATTTAGCGGCGCTGGTCGCTGTTTGCAGCTCAAACACCACATCGACTTGATCATCGAAATGAATGGTCTGTTGCTCGTAGGTTTGAGCTGCATCGTTGGCAGGTGCCGCTTCAGCGCTCTTAAACATACGTGCTACCGGCATTGGCTGGTAGTTCGCGACATGATAGCGAATGCTATAAACAGGCCCCAACTTGACCTTAAATCCGTCGGCTAAAGAACCGGCTTGGCTAATGGCGTTTTCAATGGCTTTTTTACGGGCCTGTTCACGATAAGTCTCTGGATTTGCGACGCCGAGTTCGACCGCACGGATCTCATTCAGACCTGATTTTAATGCCCCATCCAACAACTCGTTCAACTTGTCCAACTGACGAAGCGTTACCTGAACTTGACGCACCGCACGGTAGCCTTTTAATACCGCTTCGCCGGTTTTCTGATAGTCATATTCAGGTTGTGTGCGAATATTCGCCGCATTGATATCTTTCTTTTCAATGCCACTTTTACGCAGGAAATCAAAATATTGTGCAACGCGAGTATCTGCCTGTTTTTTGGCGTCTGCCGCATCTTTGGCCGATACACTCACCTCAATGGCGATAGTCGCAATATCCGGTGTAGCATCCACACTGGCCGTACCGGAGGTGACAACATGCGGCCCTTCTGGCACTTCGGCAGCCTGAACTTGCAGTGCCAAAGGTAACGTCCCTAATCCCATCATTGCGGCCAAAGCCAATGTCTTCAACTTCACGGTGCCTCCTAAGAAATGCATGACAAATCAGTCTACGTCAGTCAGATAACCAGTGAATCCAAGCAGCCACAAATATATTTGCAGTTAATTACACTTGCGAGAATCATATTGGCAGAGTGATTAATGTGCCATCGGTAATCCACTAACCCATCAAACGTAGCATATCTTCCAGAGTATGGGATTCGGATTAATGATAAAAACTCACAGATTTAGCCCCTGCAGTGCTAACTGAAAGGCAATAAACCACATCACGCCCCCCACCAGTAAGTTAATGATCCGCTGCGAGGTGGGCCGATTAAGCCAAGGTGATAACCATGCCGCCAACAGCGCCAGTGCGAAAAACCAAGCGATAGAGGCACTCACAGCCCCTAGCGCAAACCACGGACGCACATCAGGTAATAGCTGTCCTCCTAAGCTACCTAACACCACAAACGTATCGAGATACACGTGAGGGTTGAGCCAAGTGACCGCCAGCAATGTCACCACGATAGGCCAGCGCCCTTGTACACCTGTCGCGCTAGAAGATGCGGCATTCTCCCCCCGCCAAGCAGCAACGAGTGCACCCCAGCCGTACCACAGCAAGAAAACCACCCCACCCCAAGTCACCAAGGCTAAGAGTAATGGTGAGCGGCTAAGTAATGCGCTGCCGCCAAAAATCCCAGCGCAAATGAGGATGATATCGCTCAAGGCACATAACGATGCGCTCATTAAGTGATGTTGACGTTTGATACCCTGATTCATCACGAAGGCATTTTGCGGCCCGAGGGGCAAAATCATCGCGGCACTGAGAGCAAAGCCTTGCAAAAACACAGCTAACATACTGTTACCTTTAAATAATAATTGGAAATAGCATAGGAGTTTGGCGAGCCATTAGCAGCATAGTACGTGGAGATAATCATCAGAGGAAATTGATAATTCTTATCAACTATAAGTAAAGCTAATAATGGATAGAGAGGGAGGTATCGACAAAAAGAAGTCAAAAGAAACGGGCCAATATCAGCCCGCTTTGACAGGATTTACCGCGTTCCGGTCGTTATGCGGACGGGTTAGATTCCGCTTTGGCGGTTTGATGTAAATGCACATCCATCTGCGGGAATGGAATACCTATTTTATGGGCATCCAATGCACGTTTGAAGTTCTCCAGCAGATCCCAGTAAACATCTGCCGCGTCGCCATTGGTGGTCCAGACTCGCACCGTGAAGTTCAGTGAGGATGCCGCCATCTCATTGAGACGAACCGTCACACCTTTATCCTGCATCACGCGTTTATCAGCAGCGATGATGTCACCCAGTACTTTCTTTACTACATCAATATCGGCGTCATAAGCTACGCCGATAACCATATCAGTGCGGCGGTTTGGTTCACGGCTGGTATTGATGATGTTATTGGCGATAATCTTGCCATTAGGCACGACGATGATTTTGTCATCAACGGTACGTAAGGTTGTTGAGAATATCTGTACCTGTTCCACGGTCCCCGCTACGCCGCCCAAATCGACATATTCGCCCGCTTTAAACGGACGGAAAGCAACCAGCAACACACCGGCGGCAAAGTTGGATAGCGAGCCTTGCAGCGCCAAACCTACAGCTAAGCCGGCTGCACCAATAACGGCAATGACTGATGCCGTCTGTACACCAAGACGCCCCAGTACCGCAACGATAGTGAAAGCCAAAATGCTATAACGCGCCATTGCGGCCAAGAAATCCGCAACAGTGACATCAATGCCCCGTAGCTTCATCACCCGCGCAAGCATTCGCGAAACAACCTTAGCGATGATTGAACCGACCGTCAAAATCAATAGTGCCGCAACAAGATTCACTGCATATTGAATCAGTAAATCTTGGTTATTCACTAACCAAGTACTCGCTTCATTGATGCCGTCAACTACGTTTAATTCTTCCATTTGAACCATCCTACAAAAGCTCCCAGCGGGAGAGATTACGCAAAAAAATCACCGCAAAATACTGGCTGATAAATCAGGCAGCCCAAATAGGGTAACTAACAATGAAGAGTGTTGCCAATTTAGATAACGCTGGATGAGGATGAAAAGTATCGTCGAAGATGAATAACGCCTTACGGGACAGCAAGTCTCAACTTCGCATCCAGTCAGCTTTATTTAAACGAAAAAAGGCCCTTAAGTAAGGGCCTTTTGTATATCGAGTGAAGCAGTACCGAATTACAGAACGTCTTTCGCGTTCAGTTCTTCAAATGCTTTTTCCAAACGAGCGATCATAGTTACCTGTGCAGCACGCAGCCATACACGTGGATCGTAGTATTTCTTGTTCGGCTTATCAGCACCTTCTGGGTTACCCAGTTGGCCTTGCAGATAGCCTTCGTTCTTTTTGTAGTAGTTCAGAATACCTTCCCACGTTGCCCATTGGGTGTCGGTGTCGATATTCATTTTCACTACGCCGTAGCTGACCGCTTCTTTGATTTCAGCAGCAGTCGAACCTGAACCGCCATGGAACACGAAGTTCAGGGAGTTGTGCGGCAGGTTATGTTTCTTAGAAACATAATCCTGAGAATCGCGCAGGATAGTCGGGGTCAGTTTCACGTTACCTGGTTTGTAAACACCGTGTACGTTACCGAAAGAAGCCGCGATGGTGAAACGTGGGCTGATTGCATTCAGTTTTTCGTATGCATAATCAACGTCTTGTGGCTGAGTATACAGAGAAGATGCGTCCATATGGCTGTTGTCCACGCCATCTTCTTCACCGCCAGTACAGCCCAGTTCGATTTCCAGTGTCATACCCAATTTCGCCATGCGAGTCAGGTACTTGCTGCAAATTTCGATGTTTTCTTCCAGGGACTCTTCTGACAGGTCAATCATGTGAGAAGAGAACAGTGGTTTACCGGTCGCGGCAAAATGTTTCTCGCCTGCGTCCAACAGACCGTCTAACCATGGCAGCAATTTCTTCGCGCAATGGTCGGTATGCAGAATGACAGGAACGCCATAGTGTTCAGCCATTTGATGTACATGGTGAGCGCCTGAGATAGCACCCAGGATAGCAGCGCCTTGGCCTTCTGCTTTCACGCCTTTACCTGCGATGAATGCTGCACCACCGTTAGAGAACTGAACGATAACTGGCGCGCGCACTTTGGCTGCTGTTTCCAGCACTGCGTTGATAGAGTCGGTGCCAACACAGTTGACTGCTGGCAGAGCAAAGTTGTTTTCTTTTGCTACTGCGAACACTTTCTGAACGTCATCACCTGTGATGACACCTGGTTTTACGAAATCAAAAATTTTAGACATGTACGTTGTCCTGTTTCGTCGACTGAAGATAGCAGCTATCCGATGGGATAGGCCCTAAAGGTAAATCAGGTTTCGCTTATCTAGCGGTATAAACCATAAGCGAAACGGGCGGCTCTCGCCCCCCGTTATCTCAATTACTGCTTAGCACGCTCTTCCAGCATCACAACCGCTGGCAGTTTTTTCCCTTCTACGAACTCAAGGAATGCACCACCGCCCGTAGAGATGTAGGAGATTTGGTCAGCAATACCGAACAGGTCGATTGCTGCCAGCGTGTCACCACCGCCTGCGATAGAGAATGCTTCGCTTTCTGCGATAGCGCGAGCGACAATCTCGGTCCCTTTACGGAAGTTAGGGAACTCAAACACACCCACTGGGCCATTCCACAGAATGGTTTTGGCGTTTTTCAGGATCTCAGCCAGACGCTCCGCAGACACGTCGCCCAAGTCCAGAATTTGCTCATCATCTTTAATTTGATTAGCTGGTTTCAGTGTTGCAGTCGCCGTTTCAGAGAACTCGGTCGCAACACGAACGTCTGTTGGAACAGGGATATCACAAGTTTCCAGCAAGCGTTTTGCTTCAGGAATCAGGTCTGCTTCGTACAGTGATTTACCAACATTGTTACCTTGAGCAGCAACGAAGGTATTGGCGATACCACCACCAACAATCAGTTGGTCCGCAATTTTAGACAGCGCACCCAATACAGTCAGTTTGGTTGAAACTTTAGAACCACCCACGATAGCAACCATTGGGCGAGCTGGGTTACCCAGTGCTTTACCCAGTGCTTCGAGTTCGGCTGACAACAGCGGACCGGCACAAGCGATAGGGGCAAATTTACCCACACCATGAGTAGACGCTTGCGCACGGTGAGCCGTACCAAACGCATCCATTACATACACGTCACACAGTGCAGCGTATTTTTTGGACAACGTTTCGTCGTCTTTTTTCTCGCCTTTGTTGAAGCGAACGTTTTCCAGCACCACTAACTCGCCAGCTGCAACTTCAACACCGTCTAGATAGTCTTTCGCCAGACGTACCGGAGCAGACAATTTGTCTTTCAGGTAGTTAACGACTGGCAGCAAGGAGTACTCTTCGTTGTACTCGCCTTCGGTCGGGCGACCCAAGTGAGAGGTAACCATTACTTTAGCACCTTGCTTCAGTGCTGTTTCAATGGTCGGCAGTGATGCACGGATACGCGCATCAGAAGTCACTTTACCCTCTTTTACCGGCACATTGAGGTCCGCACGGATCAGCACGCGTTTGCCAGCCAGATCCAGATCGGTCATCTTAATTACAGACATGGTGAATCCTCTTGTTGATTCTCTTTAAAGTTGCATAAGCTGCACATCAACGCAGATATAACCGCAGTAACCCACGGAAAAATAAGACGTTGGCATACCATACTAGAAACCACTTCGAGCCATCGCCAATGTCGTATCCAACATTCTATTGGCGAAACCCCATTCGTTATCGCACCATACCAATGTCTTAATTAGGTGCTGCCCACTGACCCGCGTCTGCGTGCAATCGACAATAGCACTGTGCGGATCATGGTTAAAATCAGTCGACACCAAGGGTAATTCCGTATAGTCAACTATACCACGAAATGAGCCTCTTGCTGCCTTTTGCAAAAGCTGGTTAACCTCAGCCACGCCAACAGGGCTTGTCACGCTAACGCTTAAATCGATAGCCGTCACGTTGATCGTTGGTACCCGTACCGAGATAGCCTCAAACCTGTCGCAAAACTTCGGAAAAATACGGGTAATCCCTGCCGCCAGTTTGGTGTCGACGGGGATAATGGACTGGCTTGCTGCTCGCGTACGACGTAAATCCTGATGATAAGCATCAATCACGGGCTGGTCATTCATTGATGAATGAATGGTGGTCACAGTGCCAGACTCGATGCCATAGGCATCATCCAACAACTGAATAATAGGAATAATACAGTTCGTGGTACAGGAAGCGTTGGAAACAATCCGGTGCTCAGCCTGTAAATCCTGATGGTTAACACCATAAACCACGGTCGCATCTAAATCATGGCCACCGGGATGGGCAAACAACACCTTTTTGGCACCCGCGGTTAAATGCGCCTCACCATCTGCGCGGCTGCCATACACGCCGCTGCAATCCAGAACCACATCAATTCCTAACTCACCCCAAGGCAATTGCCCGATCTCTGGCTGATGTACCAACCGGATGGTATCGTCCCCGACGTATAAACTGTCACATTCCTGACGAACATCCCAGGCGAAGCGGCCATGGCTGGAGTCATACTTCAACAGATGGGCCATCCCTTCTGCATTCGCCAACTCATTAATCGCAACAACAGAAATTTCTGCCCGACGACCTGATTCATACAGTGCGCGTAAAACGCTACGGCCAATGCGGCCAAAGCCATTTATCGCTATGCGGATTGTCATGTTACTCCCTGTTTCTGGTTATTATCATGCAACCCTATAGCCTACTGCACTGCACCCTAAGATGTTAATCGCCTTATCACAATTCAGCCAGAATACACCTGACTTTTTCCTCAGCAAATTTGAGCTGAAACGGAAAACGAATTATGACTGAAACGCTTCAGCCAGAATAAACCAAACTTATCAGAAAAGGAATATCTGCCTGATAAAGGGCACAATTCATCCATCAATTGGCGAAAAAAAAGACCGCCGAAGCGGTCTTTTAACAGGTGTATTACCTCGATTCTCATCAGCGTTTACACCTTTTGGCTATCTTAATAACGGCTCGTATTAATCAAGCCGTTAGCTTTCTCTCGAAGATTACTTCAACAGTGCCTGAGCTTTTGCCACCACATTTTCGACGGTGAAACCAAACTCTTTGAACAGCAATTCCGCTGGAGCAGATTCACCGAAGGAATGCATGCCCACAACATCGCCATTCAGGCCAACGTATTTGTACCAGTAATCAGCAATACCCGCTTCCACCGCGACGCGAGCGCTAACCGCTGATGGCAATACGGATTCACGGTAAGCCGCATCTTGTTTGTCGAAAGCATCTGTTGATGGCATAGAGACAACACGCACTTTACGGCCAGCAGCAGTCAATTGATCGGCAGCAGCGACAGCCAATTCAACTTCAGAACCGGTTGCGATAAAGATCAGCTCAGGTTGGCCAGCACAATCTTTCAGCACGTAAGCGCCTTTAGAGATGTTAGCTAATTGCTCAGCAGTACGTGGCTGTTGTGCCAAGTTCTGACGCGAGAAGATCAGTGCGCTTGGGCCGTCTTTACGTTCCAATGCATACTGCCATGCCACCGCAGACTCAACTTGGTCACAAGGACGCCATGTGCTCATGTTTGGTGTCACACGCAGGCTGGCCATTTGCTCAACAGGCTGATGGGTTGGACCGTCTTCGCCCAGACCGATTGAGTCATGGGTATAAACGAAGATGCTGCGGATTTTCATCAATGCGGCCATGCGCACTGCGTTACGTGCATATTCCACGAACATCAGGAAGGTTGCGCCGTAAGGGATAAAGCCGCCGTGCAGAGCGATACCGTTCATGATGGCTGACATACCAAATTCACGGACACCGTAGTGAATGTAGTTACCGGCCAGATCATCGCCCAGTGATTTAGAACCGGACCAGATAGTCAGGTTACTTGGTGCCAGGTCAGCAGAGCCACCCAAGAATTCAGGTAACACTTTGCCGAAAGCTTCCAGCGCATTTTGTGATGCTTTACGGCTAGCAATTTTGGCTGGGTTTGCTTGCAACTCTTCAATGAATTTCTTCGACTCAGTCGCCCAGTTAGCAGGTAACTCACCGCTAACACGACGTTTGAACTCAGCAGCCAACTCTGGGTGTGCTTTCGCGTAAGCGGCAAACTTCTCGTTCCAAGCCGCTTCTTTTGCCTGACCGACTTCTTTTGCATCCCACGCGGCATAGATATCCTGTGGAATTTCGAATGCTGGGTATTTCCAACCTAAAGCTTCGCGAGTCGCAGCCACTTCATCCGCACCTAATGGTGCGCCGTGTGAGTCATGCGTACCGGCTTTCTTCGGCGAACCAAAACCGATGATGGTTTTGCACATCAACAGTGACGGTTTGTCTGTCACTTTGTGGGCTTGTTCGATGGCCGCTTTGATGGCGTCAGCGTTATGACCATCAACACCACGCACAACGTGCCAGCCGTAAGCTTCAAAACGGGCTGCAGTGTCATCAGTGAACCAGCCTTCAACGTGGCCGTCGATAGAGATACCGTTGTCATCATAGAACGCGGTCAGTTTGCCCAGCTTCATGGTTCCAGCCAGAGAGCAAACTTCGTGAGAGATGCCTTCCATCATGCAACCGTCGCCCATAAAGGCATAGGTGTGATGATCGACAACGTCATGACCAGGGCGGTTAAACTGCGCGCCCAACGTGCGTTCTGCAATCGCAAAACCAACAGCATTCGCAATGCCCTGACCCAATGGACCCGTGGTGGTTTCTACGCCTGCGGTATAACCATATTCTGGGTGACCTGGCGTTTTAGAGTGCAATTGGCGGAAGTTTTTCAGTTCTTCCATCGGCAGATCATAGCCAGTAAGGTGCAACAAGCTATAAATCAGCATGGAGCCGTGACCATTTGACAAGACGAAACGGTCGCGATCTGCCCAGTGTGGGTTGGTTGGATTATGGTTCAGGTAATCACGCCACAGAACTTCGGCAATATCTGCCATACCCATAGGGGCACCGGGGTGGCCGGAATTCGCTTTTTGCACTGCGTCCATGCTTAGTGCGCGGATCGCGTTGGCAAGCTCTTTACGAGAGGACATGTTTTACTCCAGGTCGGATTAAAAAAAGCGTTCAAGTTTACCATTTTCTCAGATCAAACATTGAAACGGCAATCACTAAAACCAAATGAGCTATAACTTCCATATTAATGACGAATGGAGTCTGCTGAATTTCAGAATTAAGCTATAGCTGTAACGCCCAAGGCACGTTAACCTCACTGCGTTCTTAGCCACACTGAGCGAATCAACACTCAAGGGACCGAAAGTGCTCGTTTTTGCAAACAAATCTGCAAACCCACACGGGGTAACAATAACTTTCATGCGACAACAACAACTTTCACGCGACAACAACAACTTTGGGCAAAACCTATTGCCGACAGAGTAGAACAACCGACGTCGATTCAACAGCTATTAATGCAATAGATGGTAAGAGTGTCGCAGCATCTATCGGCGAAGTGCCGTGAATAGATAACGACTCGTGATGCGTTATCGGCGCAGTTAGAACGGTGCTATTGAATGATAAAAATGACATCACCACAGGAAAAAGTGTTATGAAAATTCGTACCTCTATGATTGCACTGAGCCTGACAGCCCTGCTTAGCGGCTGTCAAAATATGAATACTGATGGCTTAATGCAGTCGGGTGCTCAAGCGTTTCAAGCGGCAACCCTAAGTGATGCTGATGTAAAAAATCTCAGTGAAAAATCTTGCTCAGAAATGGATCAGAAAGCACAGATCGCCCCAGCAGATAGCACTTACGGTAAACGTCTGGCGAAAATTTCTGCTGCATTAGGCAATAACATCAATGGTACACCAGCCAACTATAAGGTTTACGTGACGAAAGATGTGAATGCTTGGGCGATGGCTAATGGGTGTATTCGTGTCTATAGCGGTCTGATGGACATGATGACCGACAATGAAGTGGAAGGTGTGCTTGGCCATGAAATGGGCCATGTAGCCTTGGGTCATACCCGTAAAGCGATGCAGGTGGCCTACGGCACGACCGCACTGCGTACTGCTGCGGCCTCCGCTGGCGGTATCGCAGGTCAACTTTCTCAATCCCAATTAGCGGATATTGGCGAGAAGCTGGTCAACGCCCAATTTTCTCAGAAACAAGAAAGTGAAGCGGATGATTACTCATTTGATTTGCTGAAAAAGCAGGGTATTGATCCCAATGGTTTAGTCACCAGTTTTGAGAAATTGGCCACCATGGATGCAGGTCGTACCAGCACCATGTTCGACGACCACCCTTCATCCCAAGCCCGCGCCGATCATATTCGTCAGCGAATTGCGACCGAGAAATAAATTCGTTCCGCAGATAAAGACAAAACGCCCCACTCTTGGGGCGTAAAATTTTGACACAGTGTCTGGTGCAGTGAAAACAGGCAGATCGTAAAGACGCCGTGAATCCGTCCATGGAGGCTCGAGCCGCGCCATCCTTGGCGCGGACGCTTTACTCTTCTGACTGTCCTCACTGATTCAGATCTCGCTATCGTGGTATGAGTCTTTGCTTGGGTCTCTTAGCTATATTCCCACTTAGCTATTTTTCCACATCGAGATTAACTTCAATCTGATCGCCATTCACCCGCACCGGATAAATCGCTAAGTCTCTATCGCCAGGCTCACGCAGGCACTGCCCCGTCCGGACATCAAACAACGCGCCATGCAAGGGGCATTCAATGATCGCGCCGTCAGTAAAGCCCTGACTTAATAATGCATTAGCATGAGGGCAGATATCTTCCATCGCAAAATACTCACCATCAACCAGATAGATACCAATTCTCTGCTCATCAACCTGAGCAGAAAAAGGAAAATCCGGTTTGACGTAATTCGCCTTACAAACGCTAAACCACCCCATGAAAGCCCCCTATTAACCCACACCATCATCATTTAAGTCATTACTATGAGTGTGGTTGAGAATGGGTTAATCGCCAGTGACCATAAAAACAAAAAGGGCAAACTCACGTTTGCCCTTAAGTCATTTTCGAAACCTGTTAATACTTACTCATCTTCGAGATACGTATATCCGTACAGGCCCGTTTCAAACTCTTCCATAAACTGAGCTTGAAGCTCGGTGTCCAGATCGGTTTGTTTCACTTGATCGCGGAAATGAGCCAACAACTTCTCAGGATTCAATTGAACGTATTCGAGCATATCCGCAACGGTATCGCCTTCATCGGTTTGCTCAACTTCAACCGTGCCATCAGGGAAGACATAAACATCAACTGCGGCCGTGTCGCCGAACAAATTGTGCATATTGCCCAAAATTTCCTGATACGCGCCGACCATAAAGAAGCCCAACAGCGGTGGGTTCTCTGCATCGTAAGGCGGCATTGGCATGGTCGTCGCGACCCCATCACCATCAATATAATGATCGATAGTGCCATCTGAATCGCAAGTAATATCTAACAACACAGCGCGGCGTTCTGGCGGCTTATCTAACCCTTCCAATGGCAAGACTGGGAACAACTGATCGATGCCCCATGCATCGGGCATGGATTGGAACAACGAGAAATTGACATACAGCTTGTCAGCCATACGTTCTTGCAGCTCATCAATGATCGGCCGATGCGCACGGTTGCTCGGATCAAGCTGCTTTTGGATATCATTGCAAATGCTCAGATACAGCTCTTCCGCCCAAGCACGTTGCGTCAATTCCAGCATACCGTGAGCATATTGGGTATGAACGTCGTGCAAGTCCATCTGGCTATCGTGGAGCCATTCACGCAACGAGCGGCGGTTTTCTGGCTCTTGCATTTCCAGCCACGTATCCCACAAGCTTTCTAGCGCACGCGGGGCATCGGCTGCTGGTGGTTGCGGCTCGTTGAACTCATTGCGTTCCACACCGATAACATTCGATACCAGCACCGTATGGTGAGCCGTCACTGCACGACCCGATTCCGTGATAACGGTTGGGTGTGGCAGACCATGCTCATTACAGGCATCACCAATCCCCCAGATAACGTTGTTGGCGTATTCATTTAAGCCATAGTTCACTGAGCAATCGGATTGAGAGCGTGTCCCTTCGTAATCCACACCCAGACCACCACCCACATCGAAGCACTGGATATTGACGCCTAATTTGTGCAGTTCCACATAGAAACGCGCAGACTCACGCACGCCAGTGGAGATATCGCGGATGTTGGACAACTGAGAGCCTAAATGGAAATGCAATAATTGCAGACTATCCAGACTATTGGCTTCACGAAGCATATCAACCAGTTGCAGCACTTGGGTCGCTGACAAACCGAACTTAGATTTTTCACCACCGCTGGCTTGCCATTTGCCAGAGCCTTGCGATGCCAAGCGAGCACGAACACCTAAACGTGGTACCACATTCAGGCGTTCAGCTTCTTCCAACACCATTTTGATTTCTGACATCTTTTCGATAACCAGATAAACCTTATGGCCCAGCTTTTCACCAATTAATGCTAAACGAATATATTCGCGATCTTTGTAGCCATTACAAACGATGACCGAGCGGGTCATGCCTGCATGGGCCAGCACCGCCATCATTTCAGCTTTAGAACCGGCTTCTAACCCTAACGGCTCACCTGAGCTGACTAAGGACTCAATGACCCGCCGATGCTGGTTGACCTTAATCGGGTAAACCAGGAAGTAATCACCTTCATAGCCAAAAGATTCACGCGCACGTTTAAATGCAGCATTAATTGAGCGCAGACGGTGCTGTAAAATTTGGGGGAAACAGAATAACGCAGGCAAACGTTGCCCCTGCTCAAGCTGCATTCCTTTGACCAGTTGTGCCAGATCGACACGTGCTTCACGGACATCTGGATCAGGGCAAACGCTGATATGACCTAACTCATTGACGTCATAATAGTTGCCACCCCAGTAGGCGACGTTATACGTGCTCAGCATCTTGCTGGCATTACGATCATTCATGGCAACCTCCTGCATGGAGCGTAAAGAAACAGGTGCGCCCGCAGTTGACGGACGGTCAATCAAGTTATCATCAGACATAATTCGCCTCTATTGCGATACTGACGATAAAGTCAGCCACTATCGCAGCTACAACCAGCCAGGACAACCCGCGTGAATGCCAAAATGGCAGAATAATTCGCTAAAAAGCGCGAACCACAAGCGGTTTATCACTCAGCTATTCATTACCCAAAGGGTAAAACACGGTTAAATGTAAAATACGTTGGACTGTAAATACGTATTGAGATTTTGTGAATCGGATAAGCCGCAAAGTTATTTGGCTGGTCAGATTCAGTGCTTCAGGCGGTGATTAACCTGCCCGAGAATCCTGAGTCGCACCCATGTGGGTGTAACATCGGGTTGATGGCGTACTAGAAAGGGAGGTTGCAAAAGGGGATTGAACGTCAGAATGACGTAGCTGTTGATGTGCAGCAACCAGTAGACAACGGATCATTAATCCAACCACCTCCACGCATGCCGTTCACAATGAACGGACAAGACTTTATTAATAGACAATTTAGGTAACAGTTTGATGACGTCGCTTTTAAATGCTCGCCTGCTGATTAGCGCCCCTGAGTACTGAGAGCCAAAACTGAAGTGCAAAACACTAAAAACCGAGCAATGAGCGAATGCCATCTTCTGCCATCTTCATCATTGCGTATCAAATAAGCTGCGCGCGCAGTTTATACCTATAACGCGAGCAAAATGCAAAATGAAAATAGCCTGCAACTGTATCAAGCGGTAAATAAACCTAAGAACAATAGAAACAAGAAATCTCTCAATGAAAAAAGGGCTGGCATTAAGGGCAAAACCTGTCCTAAAATAGACGTCTAGATGTTAATACATCCACAGATTTTAATGGTTAAAGTACCCGTTACGTTATCAACGTTAACGGTTTCAAATAGATAGACTGCTAAAGGCTTTGCCTAAAGGGGCGTTGTTTAGCGTTAGACTGCAAAAAGTTTGCATTTGCATGACTTTCTGTTATTTCGCTGACACGTTATGCAGTGACTTCTCACTTGTATTCAAGGTAAAGAAAATAATGGCTAAACATTTATTTACGTCGGAATCTGTCTCTGAAGGGCACCCGGATAAAATCGCTGATCAGATTTCAGACGCTGTTCTTGACGCAATTCTTGAGCAAGATCCAAAAGCACGTGTTGCCTGCGAGACCTATGTCAAAACGGGTATGGTATTGGTGGGTGGTGAAGTCACCACTAACGCATGGGTAGATATCGAAGAGATTACTCGTCGTACTGTACGCGAAATCGGTTATGTAAATTCTGAGATGGGTTTTGACGCCAACTCGTGCGCGGTATTAAGCGCAATCGGTAAGCAATCACCAGACATCAATCAAGGTGTTGACCGTGCTGATCCACTGGAACAAGGCGCGGGTGATCAGGGCTTAATGTTTGGTTATGCCACAAACGAAACCAACGTTTTAATGCCAGCACCCATTACCTATGCTCACCGTTTGGTTGAGCGCCAAGCTGCGGTTCGTAAAAATGGCACTCTGCCGTGGTTACGCCCCGATGCAAAAAGCCAAGTTACTTTCCAGTATGACGAAGGCAAAATCGTCGGTATTGACGCAGTCGTCTTGTCAACTCAGCATTCTGAAGACATCAGCCTGAAAGATTTACAAGAAGCAGTGATGGAAGAGATCATCAAGCCGGTTCTACCTGCGGAATGGCTCACTGCCAGCACTAAGTATCACATTAACCCGACAGGCCGTTTCGTTATCGGTGGCCCAATGGGTGACTGCGGTTTGACTGGTCGTAAAATCATCGTTGATACCTACGGCGGTATGGCGCGCCACGGTGGCGGTGCATTCTCGGGTAAGGATCCATCCAAAGTCGACCGTTCAGCCGCTTATGCCGCGCGTTATGTTGCAAAAAATATCGTTGCTGCCGGCTTGGCCGATCGTTGCGAAATTCAAGTGTCCTACGCCATCGGTGTGGCAGAGCCAACATCCATCATGGTGGAAACATTCGGCACTGGGAAAGTTTCAGAGGATCAACTGATTACGCTGGTGCGCGAGTTCTTTGAACTGCGCCCTTATGGCCTGATTCAGATGTTAGATCTGCTGCATCCGATCTATCAAGCCACCGCAGCTTATGGTCACTTTGGTCGTGAAGAGTTCCCTTGGGAAAAAACCGACAAAGCCGCAATACTGCGCGATGCTGCTGGCCTAAAATAAGTTTTAGTCCGCACATTTGAATGACATTAACCCCGCGCTGCGGGGTTTTTTATGCATGAAAATTAGCGCTGACGATAGCTTTCAATCAAGCTAAAAATGGCCATTCCAGCCAGCATTGCGGCCATGAAGAGTATGCCTTTGAATGTCCCTGCCCCCACTAATACCAGCGCTGGCCCAGGGCAAATACCCGCTAAACCCCAGCCAATACCGAATAACACGCTACCGCCAATTAAGCGTTTATCGATACGGGTCGATGTGGGCAAATGTAATGGTTGTCCAAGCAAACTGGTTTGACGCTTTTTCCCCCAAACAAAGCCAAACGTAGCAATCACCACCGCTGATACCATCACCAGTGCCAGCGAAGGATCCCACTGACCGCCAATATCAAGAAAACTGAGTACTTTTGCTGGGTTAGCCATACCCGCGATAATTAAGCCTACCCCAAAAAGTAGCCCTGCCAGGAATGCAAAAAACAAATTCATGTCCCTTCCTCAATCTGCTTATTTGCTAAGCGAAAAGATGCCGAACAAGCCATACAGTGATAAAACCAGCAAACATAAAACTGAGTGTCGCCACCAATGAACGCAGCGAGAAACGCGCTAACCCGCAGACACCATGACCACTGGTACACCCCGCGCCATAGCGCGTCCCGATCCCCACCAGTAAGCCAGCCAACACCAATATGGGTAAATCAGCTTCAATCTCAATCGGAGGTAATTCAGTGAATAACGAGTAAACCAAGGGAGAGGCCATTAGGCCGAGAATAAACACCACTCGCCAAGCAACGTCCCCTGCTTTAGGTTGCAGCAAACCACCCAGAATGCCGCTGATGCCCGCAATTCGGCCATTCCATAACAATAGAACGGTCACTGCTATCCCTAATAACGCCCCTCCCATCAGTGCGCTATAGGGGGTAAAATTAGCCCAATCGACGTTCATACGCCCTCCTTCTCCTGCGGGCAATAAAGCTGATAAAGCACCTCAAGCAACGCCAATACCTTGCTATCGGCAATCGAGTAAAATATTCGCTTACCATCACGGCGTGTATTGACCACCCCATCACTGCGCAGTACGCCCAGTTGTTGCGATAACGTCGGTTGGCGGATCCCCAGCGCCGCTTCCAATTCACCCACTGCCCTCTCTCCTTGGCTCAGTTGGCACAACAGAAGCAATCGATCTTCATTCGCCAAAATGCGCAATGCATCGCAAGCTTGGGATGCCGCCTGCCTCATCAAATCCATGCTGATCGTTTTATCGCCGTCCATATGCACTCCTAATGCACCATTTCGATATATGTTTTTATATTATATATTTTTGTATATTGATCCATTGAATAATTGATCCATTAAAAAATAGTGCTCCTGACTGGCTTGCATCTGGTTATCGACCGTTTTATTCTTCCGCAATATGAGCACTCGAAGAATCCCCATCGCGTTACAACAAGCCGTCATGCGCTGTTTACGCCACAAATTGCAACTGGCGAATCAGCATCTTGGCACCGCTTATCCAGAGCCAAAAATAAACTATTACCAGCGTGGTACTAGCGCGGGTAGCGCCTATCTGCAAGCCTTCGAAATTCGCCTTAATCCAATCTTATTGCTGGAAAATCAACACACTTTTATCGATGAAGTCGTACCGCATGAACTGGCACATCTGTTGGTTTATCGTCAGTTTGGTCGCGTCTCTCCCCATGGCAAAGAGTGGCGCTGGATGATGGAGCATGTCCTGCAAGTTCCTGCCAGCCGAACTCATCAATTTGAAGTGACGTCAGTGCGCAGTAAGACGTTCAATTATCAATGTAAATGCCAACAACACGCCCTAACCATTCGCCGGCACAATAAAGTGCAGCGCGGTGAGAGCGAGTATCGCTGCCGTCAATGCGGAGAAAAGCTACAGTTTATTGCAGTGAAAAGCTGTTAGGAATTCGCGTTACTTGTTATAAAACAGCGTGTTAACTTGCCATCCATAAACATTTTCTATAACCTGCCTGCTTTTCATTATCAGGCTGTTTTGAGATATGTTACGCAAAATTCTGTTTCTACTGGTTATCTCCTCCCCTTTGCTTCCACTCACGGGTTACAGCCAAAGCATTAATAATTTTTCTCAGGCAAAAACAGTGGCGGCTAAAATCCACCAAGATGCGCCGGGCAGTTTTTATTGCGGCTGCAAAATTGACTGGCAAGGTAAAAAAGGGGTGCCTGACCTCAAAAGCTGCGGCTATCAAGCCAGAAAAAACGTCCAACGTGCTACACGAATTGAATGGGAGCATGTGGTTCCTGCATGGCAATTTGGCCACCAGCGCCAATGCTGGCAGCAAGGTGGCCGTAAGAATTGCACGAAAGATCCGGTTTACCGCCAAATCGAGACCGATTTACACAATCTTCAACCCGCGATAGGCGAGGTGAATGGCGATCGTAATAATTTCATGTATTCACAATGGAATGGTGGCAACGGCCAATACGGCCAATGTGAGATGAAAGTTGATTTTAAAAATAAGATTGCAGAGCCTCCTGCCCGTGCACGCGGTGCAATCGCACGTACCTATTTTTATATGCGCGATCAGTACCAACTGCGTCTTTCCAGCCAACAAAGCAAGCTGTTTGATGTCTGGAATCGTCAGTATCCGGTCACAAGTTGGGAATGTCTGCGTGATGAGCGTGTCGCGAAAACTCAGGGGAACCATAATCCTTATGTACAACAGGCTTGCCAGCAACGAAAAAGCTAACGAGGGTATATTGGTCAATCAATCCAAATCGTTCTATCCTCCTGATAAATAGGATTGCGGCAGGAGAGAATTTTCGATTGGATGAGGCTTCCCTGTCTCTGTTATCCTTAGTCACTTATTAATTTCGTGCGGCTCAATCTGCCACACGGTTTGTTTTCGTTTCAGGACTTAGGGCAACCCATGCGTATACCCCGCATTTATCATCCGCAACCTTTGCAGGCGAATACCGAACTTGCGCTAAGTGATGAAGCCGCCAATCACGTGGGCCGAGTGCTTCGGATGGGTGAAGGGCAAAACCTGCAATTATTCGATGGCAGCAATCAAGTGTTCTTCGCAGAAATCATCCGAGTGGACAAAAAAAACGTGGTTGTCCGTCTCGCTGAAGGGCAGTTGGAAAGTCGAGAGTCCCCGCTGAATTTACATCTCGGTCAGGTCATTTCTCGTGGCGAAAAAATGGAGTTCACGGTACAGAAATCCATTGAGCTAGGTGTCAACGTGATTACGCCACTGTTCTCTGAGCGCTGCGGCGTTAAGCTGGAGGGTGAGCGTTTGGCGAAAAAAATCCAGCAGTGGCAAAAAATTGCCATCGCCGCCTGCGAACAATGTGGCCGTAATACCCTGCCAGAAATTCGCAATGCCATGTCGTTATCCGACTGGTGTGCCGAGCAAGATGACAGCCTAAAGCTGAATTTGCATCCTCGCGCCAGCAACAGTATTAATACCCTCCCCTCGTCACTCAACAAAGTGCGTTTGTTGATTGGCCCGGAAGGCGGCCTCTCTGGCGATGAAATTGCCATGACCTCGCGCCTCGGATTTACTGATATCCTGCTAGGGCCGCGAGTTCTGCGTACCGAAACTACTGCCCTTACCGCAATTACCGCTTTGCAAGTGCGATTTGGCGATCTGGGATAATTCGTTCCCATTAGGAGAGAATAATGATCAAGCTCGGCATCGTAATGGACCCTATCTCGTCCATCAATATCAAGAAAGACTCCAGCTTCGCCATGCTGTTGGAAGCACAGCGCCGTGGCTGGGAATTGCATTACATGGAAATGGGCGATCTTTATCTACGGGGTGGCGATGGCCGTGCACGTACCCGCCTACTCAGTGTGAAGCAAGATAAAGATGACTGGTTCAGCTTTGGCGCAGAGCAAGATCTGCCTTTGCATGATCTTGATGTCATTCTGATGCGCAAAGATCCTCCGTTTGATACTGAGTTTATTTATGCCACCTATATTCTGGAACGTGCGGAAGATAAAGGCACCTTAGTGGTGAATAAGCCGCAGAGCCTGCGCGACTGTAACGAGAAGTTGTTTACCGCTTGGTTCCCTGAGTTGACGCCCGATACACTGGTCAGCCGCAGCAAAGATCATATCCGTCAATTCCATCAGGAACACGGTGATATCATTTTGAAGCCTCTTGATGGCATGGGTGGGACCTCCATTTTCCGTGTTAAGCAGGATGATCCTAACTTGTCCGTTATCATTGAGACGCTGACCGAGTTGGGTAGCCGTTTCTGTATGGCGCAGAACTTCCTGCCAGCCATTAAAGAGGGTGATAAGCGTGTTTTAGTGGTTGATGGCGAGCCAGTACCCTATTGCTTGGCGCGTATCCCTGCTCAGGGTGAAACCCGAGGGAATCTGGCTGCGGGTGGCCGTGGTGAAGCGCGTCCATTGAGTGAAAGCGATTGGAAGATTGCCCGTGCCGTGGCGCCGGTATTGAAGCAGAAAGGCTTAATTTTTGTCGGATTGGATATTATCGGCGATCGCCTGACTGAAATTAACGTCACCAGCCCAACCTGTATACGTGAAATTGAAGCGGCTTTCCCAGACGTTTCGATTACCGGCATGCTGATGGATGCCATTGAAGTCCGTTTGGCCAATAAGTAGCCTCAACGCCCTCCCCTAAAAACTTGGAGCCGCCGCTAACAACCCTGCGGTTCCAAGTATTCCAGACGCACGAGTGCAGCTAACACCGCTGCCGCTTCAAGTATCCAATACTCTCCCAAAGTACTTGGAGTGACAGCAAGGCAGCCAGCGAGAAAATCCCGATGAGCTGACTCAGGTCAGTGATTCGGGTGCACGAGCGCAGCTAACACCGCTGCCGCTTCAAGTATCCATACTCCCCCAAAGTACTTGGAGTGACAGCAAGGCAGCCAGCGAGAAAATCCCGATGAGCTGACTCAGGTCAGTGATTCGGGTGCACGAGCGCAGCTAACACCGCTGCCGCTTCAAGTACGAAGGGGGAGGGTGACATTATCTGCATTTATCCGCATACTGACCTAAACTCATCCTTCAACTCAGCGAACCCACGACATAACCTAATGAATTTACAGCATCATTTTCTTATCGCTATGCCTTCACTGCAGGACCCGCAATTTATGCGCTCAGTTATTTATATCTGCGAGCATAACGATGAGGGGGCAATGGGTTTGGTGATTAATCGGCCGATGGAACAATTTACCGTCGAAATTGTACTGGAAAAATTGAAAATCACCCCTTCCCCACGAGATCCTGCAATACGCTTGGATAAACCGGTATTGGCCGGTGGGCCGCTGGCAGAAGATCGTGGGTTTATCCTGCATTCGCCACGTGGGGGCTTCAGCTCCAGTATTTCTATCTCATCCGATACGATGATAACCACGTCTAAAGACGTGCTAGAAACGTTCGGTACTGCTGAACAGCCTAAAAATCTCTTGGTGGCGCTCGGCTATGCTGGTTGGCAGCAAGGACAGTTAGAGCAAGAGTTACTCGATAATGCTTGGCTGACGATTGAAGCTGATACTGACATTCTGTTTCACACCCCGATAGCTGAGCGTTGGCAAGCCGCCGCCAATAAATTGGGCATCAATATCTTCAATATTGCGCCACAAGCAGGGCACGCTTAATGGCTAATCGCACTATTATTGCCTTTGATTTCGGCACCAAAAGTATCGGTGTGGCTATTGGTCAAGAGGTCACAGGGACAGCCAGAGCATTGACTTCGTTTAAAGCTCAAGATGGCACCCCAGACTGGCAGAAGGTCGAAAAACTGCTCAAAGAGTGGCAACCTGATTTGGTCGTCGTCGGCTTACCGCTGAATATGGATGGCACCGAACAACCACTCACCGCCCGTGCGCGTCGGTTTGCTAATCGCCTGCATGGCCGCTTTGGTGTACAAATAGCCTTACAGGATGAACGACTCAGCACCGTCGAGGCTCGCGCCAATTTGTTTGATAGTGGCGGCTACCGTGCATTAGATAAAGGCAGTGTTGACGCCGCTTCTGCGGTTATTATTTTGGAAAGTTGGTTTGATGAGCAAGCGGGCTAAGTAGGCTATTTTTATCTGCCCGCAGTTGCTCTCGGCTTAGCGTTGCCACAGACTGAACAGGCCATTCACGTCGATCATGGCACCCACGTCCACGGAATTGTATACTCTCGTTATGCCAATCGGCGGCTCAAAATATTGCACACCCTACACGGGTGTTTTTTACATTTATTGAGGTTTTCTCATGACAAAAGTGACTGTTGCTGCGACTCAAATGGCGTGTTCTTGGGACCTGCCAAAGAACATTGAAAATGCGGAGAAGCTGGTTCGTCAGGCGCATGCCAAGGGCGCACAGATTATCCTAATTCAGGAACTGTTTGCCGCACCTTATTTCTGTATTGATCAAAGCCCAGAACACTATGCATTGGCGCAAGAGCTGGATAACAGCCCATTGATCCAGCATTTCTCACAGTTAGCGGCTGAACTGCAAGTGGTATTGCCACTGAGTTTCTTTGAGAAAGCCAACAATGCATATTACAACTCGCTGGTCATGATCGATGCCGATGGCGCTGTGTTGGATGTTTATCGTAAAACTCACATTCCAAATGGCCCTGCCTATCAAGAAAAGCAGTTCTTTATCCCAGGCGACACCGGTTTTAAAGTCTGGCAGACCCGTTACGCTAAAGTTGGCGTTGGCATCTGTTGGGATCAATGGTTCCCTGAAACAGCTCGTAGCTTGGCACTGCTTGGTGCAGAGATCATCTTCTACCCAACAGCAATCGGCTCTGAACCCGCTTACCCTGAAATCGACAGCCAGCCACACTGGACCCGTGTCCAGCAAGGCCATGCCGCCGCTAATCTGGTGCCAGTGATTGCCTCTAACCGTATTGGCACTGAAAAGAGCAAGTTTATTGATGGTCTGGAAATGACCTTCTACGGCTCTTCTTTCATCGCCGACCAAACGGGTGCCCTGCTGGCTCAAGCCAACAAAACCGATGAAACCGTGTTGGTGCATGAGTTCGATTTACAGGAAATTGCCGCTCAACGCGCTTCATGGGGCTTATTCCGCGATCGTCGTCCAGAAATGTATCAGGCATTAGCCACTTCTGACGGCAAGACCCGGAGATAATTTATGTCAGTACAAAATACGGTTTCATCAATCACAACGTCACAAGCTCTGACGGGTACCCCCCAACAGGACGGCTTTTTTATGCCAGCCGAATGGGCAAAGCAGGATGCCGTCTGGATGTTATGGCCCTATCGCCAAGATAACTGGCGTGGCAAAGGCGTTCCTGCTCAGCAGACATTTGCCAAAGTAGCTGAGGCCATCAGCCGCGCTACCCCTGTGTTTATGGGGGTTCCTGCCGAATTTATGGCACAGGCTAAAGCCACCATGCCTGCCAATATCACGCTAGTTGAAATGGCTAGCGATGATGCTTGGATGCGTGATACCGGCCCAACAATGGTGATTAATGGTGCCGGTGATCGCCGTGCCGTTGATTGGCAATTCAACGCTTGGGGCGGCCTTAACGGCGGCCTGTATGCCGACTGGCAACAAGATGAGAAAGTTGCCGTTCAGGTCAGTGATTTCCTGAAAAATGCCCATTACAGTGCGCCGTTAGTGCTTGAGGGTGGTTCTATTCACACCGATGGCGAAGGTACATTACTGACCACCGCAGAGTGTTTGCTCAACCCAAACCGCAATCCACATCTAAATCAGGCGCAGATTGAACAGCTGTTGCGTGAGTATCTGGGTGTCACGCATTTCATCTGGTTGCAGGACGGTGTTTATAACGATGAAACTGATGGTCACATCGATAATATGTGCTGCTTTATCCGTCCGGGTGAAGTCGCGCTGCATTGGACCGACGATCAGCAAGATCCGCAGTACGCACGTTCTGTTGCCGCTTTAGAGGTGCTGTCCAATGCGGTCGATGCCAAAGGGCGTAAACTGAAAATTTGGAAGCTACCTGCGCCCGGCCCGCTCTATAACACCGAAGAAGAAACTTTCGATGTGCTTTCAAGCGATGCAGTGCCCCGTACTGCGGGTGAGCGTCTTGCTGGCTCTTACGTCAACTTCTTGATCAGTAACCAGCAGATAATTTATCCGCTGCTGGATAGCCGCACTGACGGGCTGGCGCAGGACTTATTGCAGCAGATGTTCCCTGACTATGCGATTGTCGGTGTCCCTGCCCGCGAAATTCTGCTCGGCGGTGGTAACATTCACTGCATTACCCAGCAGATCCCTGCGGCATAAGTTTCCCGTTGTACCCATCGTTATCTTCGAAAGAGAGCCGCTACCTGTTAGCGGCTCTCTTTTGAGTCACTCAATGCACCGTCGCTAAAATGCCTTGTTTTTTCCGCTGCGCAAAACTCTGCTCAAAGGTTTGCATTCCCCATTGTGCGCCCGATTGGATAACAGTCAGGAGCTGGTAGGTTTTTCCTTCACGGATCAAATGACTGCCTGCTGTGGTCTGGGTCAAGATCTCAAATAGTGCAATGCGCCCTCCGCCAGGTTTTTGGCACAATTTCTGCGCGACAACAGCACGTAAACTAGCCGCTAATTGCGCCTGTATCACGGTTTTCTCTGCCGCCGGAAAAGTATCCACCAGCCTATCGATGGCCTGAGTTGCGGTGCGCGCATGTAATGTCGCTAACACTAGATGCCCTGTTTCCGCTGCGGTCAGCGCAAGCCGAATGGTCTCTTGATCACGTAGTTCCCCCAATAGAATGATATCGGGATCTTGCCGAAGTACTCCCCTTAATGCTCCACTGAAAGAATCCGTATGACTCCCCATTTCCCGCTGTTGGATCAAACTAGATTGGCTGCAATGGATAAACTCAATCGGATCTTCAAGGGTGATAATGTGGCGAGCTTGTTGATCGTTAATGGCTTTGATCATCGCGTTCAAGGTGGTGGATTTACCACTACCGGTAGCACCGGTAATCAAAATCAAACCGTTTTCTCGTTTGGCTAATTCACGAATAATGTCAGGGGCTTCTAGTTCAGCCAATGACGGGCAGGTCTTTGGGATAAGCCGGAATGCGATTGAGTACCCTTGTCGTTGCTGAAAAATATTTGCGCGCAACCGTTGCCCCGCTACGGTGGTGTAGGCGCAATCAACCTGCCCTGTTTGTTGTAACTGGTTTTGTTGTGCTTGAGTCAGTAAATGCTGACACAACCCATTGATCCAGTCCGCATTCACCTGCGGCCAATGCGAAAAGATTTTTAGTTCGCCATCAATACGTAATATCGGATGATGGCCGGTACAAAGGTGCAGATCCGAGGCATTATGATTTACACTATCCGCCACTTTATTGGCGAAATCCTGTTCGTTAAAGCCGTTTTTGGCACGTTCGGGATTTTCTAAATTAATGCATCTGGCGGTTGCATCGCCATATGCGGGGTTATCCGGACCTTCGTTTTTATCATTTAGGCTGGTGAAATCCATATCAAACTCCTGAGTCCATATGAGCACAATTGAGCAGAATCTACAGGATGTCAGAGCACGAATTGCCACCATTTCACGCAATTGCGCACGCTCTCCAGAAGAAGTTACCTTGCTTGCAGTGAGTAAAACCAAACCTGTGACCGCTATCGAAGAAGCTCTCGCGGCAGGGCAATATGCCTTTGGTGAAAACTATGTGCAGGAAGGGGTAGATAAGATCCATTACTTTGCGGATAAGCACCAAGGTCATCCACTTGAATGGCACTTTATTGGCCCGCTGCAATCCAATAAAAGCCGGTTAGTGGCCGAGAATTTTGCTTGGTGCCATACCGTCGATAGGTTGAAAATCGCTCAGCGTTTGAGTGCACAACGCCCCGCTGAAATGCCTGATTTGAACGTCCTGATTCAAGTCAATATCAGCGATGAGCAAAGTAAATCTGGGATTACCTTAGCGGAATTACCGGCGTTGGCGGCCAATATTAGAGAGCTGCCGAAGGTGAATTTGCGCGGGTTGATGGCTATTCCAGCACCTGAAACTGATTACCAAAAACAACTGGCGGTATTTGAGCAAATGCATCAGGCGTTCTTGACTTTGAAAGCCCAGTACCCTCAGATGGATACGCTTTCGATGGGTATGACGGATGATATGCCCGCCGCTATTGCCGCTGGCAGTACATTAGTGCGTATTGGCACCGCTATTTTTGGCGCTCGCGCATAAGCCTGTCGTCAGAGCGGTTAATACTCAAGTGTCTAACACGCTACCCGTACTCATTGGTGTTGTCGTCAGAGCAGCTAACACCGCTACAGCGCCAAGGACCAACATGCTACCCAAAGGCATTGGGGTTGTAGCAAGGCAGTAAACGAACGAATCCCGATGAGCTGACACCAGTCAGTGATTCGAGTGAGTGAGAGCAGCTAACACCGCTACAGCGCCAAGGACGAAGGGTATAGGAGAAAATCAATGCAACACCGCTACATCACATTCATCGGCGCAGGCAACATGGCCCGCGCAATCATTGCAGGCTTAGTTGCCGGTGGTTACCCTGCTAAAAAAATCAGCGTTTGTGCACCTTCTGGTAAGAACCGTGATGCACTGGCTGCTGAATTTGGTGTCATTAGTTCCGATAATAATATCGCCGAGGCACAGAAGGCAGAAGTTATCGTTTTAGCGGTCAAACCTCAGTTAATGGCCGAGGTATGCCAGCCATTGCAGGAAAATATCGATTTCACTGGCAAGCTGGTACTTTCCATTGCTGCGGGCGTTCAGGTTGCGCGCTTCTATACCTTATTGGGCGAAAACCTCAATTTGGTGCGCATCATGCCCAATACGCCATCGCTGGTTGGGAAAGGAATGAGCGGCTTATATGCCCCAGAACAGGTTTCCAAGGAAGATCGCGACTTCACTACTGCGTTGATGAGCTCTGTAGGTAAAGTTTGCTGGGTGAGTGATGAAAACGGCATCAACAGCGTGATTGCTGCCGCAGGCAGTGCGCCCGCCTATTTCTTCCTGTTTATGGAAGCCATGCAACGAGAAGCAGAGCAGTTAGGTTTTGACAGCGAAACCGCCCGTCTGCTGGTGCAGCAAGCGGCCTCTGGTGCCACCGCCTTGGTCGAAGCCAATCCACAAGTGCCACTTTCAACCTTGCGCCAACAAGTCACGTCCAAAGGCGGAACCACAGCGGAAGCTATTCGAGTGTTTAACGAGCAACATTTGGCTGAAACCGTTGCTGCCGCCATGCAAGCGGCTATTGTGCGGGCCAAAGAAATGGAAAAGCTGTTTTAACGGCAAAAAAATTTACAAAAACCGACACCGCCCCTGACACTTTCTCGTTAAGATAGGGGCCGGTAACGTAGGCGAATATCTAATATTAAGGACGAAAGCAACTCATGCTAACGCTGACTTTTCTGGCCAAAACGGTCATTGACCTGTATGTGATGGTACTGCTGTTGCGCATCTGGATGCAGTGGGTTCACAGCGACTTCTATAATCCGTTTTCACAGTTTGTGGTGAAAATCACTCAGCCAATAGTCGGCCCATTGCGCCGGATTATCCCGTCATTGGGGCCAATCGACAGTGCATCGTTATTGTTGGCTTACTTGCTGATGACCATTAAGTTCCCTCTGCTATTACTGATTGGCAGTGGCTCAATATCCCTCAGCCCGTATAACTTGTTGTTTGGGGTGATTGCCCTGTTTAAAGCTGCCGGTTATTTGATCTTCTGGATCATGATTATTCGCGCACTGATGAGCTGGGTCAGCCAAGGCCGTAGCCCAATGGACTATCTGCTTTATCAGCTCACTGAGCCGTTAATGGCACCGATTCGTCGTATCTTACCCGCCATGGGGGGGATCGATTTCTCAGCGATGGTCGTTATTCTTATTCTGTATCTGATCAACTTCTTAGGGATGGATTTGCTGGGCGAGTTGTGGATGATGCTGTGAGTGCAGTGACATCCCTGCTGGACGGTTTAGTACTCAGGCTATATATTCAGCCCAAAGCGAGCCGTGATCAGATTGTCGGTTTACATGGCGATGAATTGAAAGTCGCCATTACCGCCCCACCCGTTGATGGGCAAGCCAATGCCCATTTAATCAAATTTATCGCTAAACAATTCCGTGTCGCTAAAAGTCAGGTGATTATCGAGAAAGGCGAATTGGGGCGGCATAAGCAGATTAAAGTTATACATCCGCAACAAATTCCACCCGAAGTTGCGGCACTACTTGAGTGATATATCCCTGTCATCCTATTGAGTATCAGCAAGCAGTGTCAGCTTAAAATTCAGGATTTATTCATGCAAAAAATAGTATTAGCGACCGGCAATCCCGGGAAAGTCCGTGAGCTGGCAACCTTGCTTGCTGATTTCGGCTTAGATGTTGTCGCGCAAACAGAACTGGACGTTGAATCAGTTGAAGAAACCGGCTTAACATTTATCGAAAATGCCATCTTAAAAGCACGCCATGCGGCGCAAAAAACCGGTTTACCCGCAATTGCCGATGACTCGGGTTTGGCTGTGGATGCTTTGGGTGGTGCGCCCGGTATTTATTCCGCGCGCTACGCCGGTGTTGATGCCAGCGATCAGGAAAACCTCGATAAGCTACTGGTGACACTGAAAGATGTTCCCGATGGGCAGCGCAGCGCTCAATTCCATTGCGTGTTGGTTTATATGCGCCATGGTGATGATCCTACGCCATTGGTGTTCCACGGCCAATGGCCCGGCGTGATTGCCCATCAGCCCGCAGGAGCGGCTGGATTTGGCTATGACCCTATTTTTTATGTCCCAGAATTGGGTAAAACTGCCGCAGAACTGACCCGAGAAGAGAAGCATGCGGTATCTCATCGCGGCCAAGCCCTAAAGCTAATGTTGGATGCGCTACGCAATGCTTAAGTTACCGCCGCTGAGCCTCTATATTCATATTCCTTGGTGTGTGCAGAAGTGTCCTTACTGCGACTTTAACTCTCATGCGCTGAAAGGTGATGTCCCTCATCAGGAATATGTCGAGCACTTATTGGCGGATCTTGATATAGACGCACCGTTGGTGAGTGGCCGTGAGGTCAGCACTATTTTTATTGGCGGTGGCACGCCCAGTTTGCTCAGTGCCGAAGCGATGCAACAGTTGCTCGACGGTGTACGCGCCAGATTGCCGGTTGCCATTGATGCTGAAATCACCATGGAAGCCAACCCCGGCGCAGTCGAAGCCGATCGGTTTAGCGGTTATCAGCGCGCCGGTATCAATCGCATTTCAATTGGTGTGCAAAGCTTTAGCGCGCAAAAGTTAGTTCGTCTTGGCCGGATACACGGGCCAGAAGAGGCCAAGCGTGCAGCAGCATTAGCAACAGCATTAGGGCTACGCAGTTTTAATCTTGATTTGATGCATGGTTTACCCGACCAAACATTAGAAGAAGCGCTGGATGATTTGCGTCAAGCGATTGCGCTCAATCCCCCTCATTTATCTTGGTATCAGTTGACTATCGAGCCAAATACCGGTTTTAGTTCTCGCCCCCCTGTCCTACCAGATGACGATGCGCTATGGGATATTTTCCAGCAGGGGCACCAATTACTTAGCGCCGCAGGATATCAACAATACGAAACCTCGGCCTATGCCAAACCGGGCTATCAGTGCCAGCACAACCTGAATTACTGGCGTTTTGGGGATTATCTGGGGATCGGTTGTGGCGCTCACGGTAAAATCACCTTCAGCGACGGACGGATTTTGCGCACAATAAAAACCAAACATCCCCGTGGTTTTATGCAGGGCAAATATCTCGATAAAAAGTATGAAGTGGAAACAGCGGATCGGCCTTTTGAATTCTTTATGAACCGTTTTCGTTTGCTGGAAGCTGCACCTCGTGCGGATTTCTATCATTTTACCGGTTTAGCTGAAAGTCATATCCGGCCGCAATTGGATGAGGCGTTAGCGAAAGGGTATTTGATTGAAACAGAAGAGAATTGGCAGATTACCGAGAAAGGAAAGCTATTCCTTAACTCGCTGTTAGAGCTGTTTTTATAACCATTCATACCTGGTTTAGCATTCACATCTGAGGGCAGTTATCGCCCCTCAGATGTACTTAAAATAGCTTATCAGACTGCTGACAAACACCGGTGGATCGACCTAGAACGGTGAGGACAGGCAGAAGAGTAAAGGATGGCGCGGCTCGAGCCTCCAAGGATGGATTCACGGCGTCTTTACGATCTGCTTGTCCTCTCGACAAAGGGTACATTGCCAGCTATAGCTTATTTAGCCTACTTTGATGGTAGCCACCCATCTACAATTAGTTCAAAGAATTAAGTAAATCTTTCCGCTGTTGTTCTAGCGTAGTGACTCGGCTACAAACTTCATGGCCAAACTGCTGGAAGTCCTGTTCCTGATTATTCCATTCATTCTGGATAGCCTGCTGCAACCCGCCCAAATTACCCATGATGGCTTGTAATGGGTTATTGCCCGCGCCACTGGTCGCTTGCTTAACGCCCATTTCATTTAAGCTATCTTGTAATACGCCGCCCATACTTTGTTGCACTAATTGGCGGCCATCTTTCTCTACCTGATCAATAGCTTGATGGTGGAAGGTCAAACCATCACTGCGTTTTTCAATGATACGGCTCATCTGTTGTTTAAGCTGATCATTCAGGGTAGTTAGGCGGTTACGCACATTACTGTTGCTGCCAAGCTCCTTAACAATCACTTTGTCTAAGGAGACGCGTGCTTTTTCCAAACGCTGTTGTGCACCTTGATCTATCCAAGGTAAGTCTTTACGCAACGCTGTTTGATAGCGGAATGCCTGCTGGCGCTGCGCATCGGTCAGCGTCAATGTTTTGCCGTTACGAATAACATCGCCGTCAGGTGAAATCTGCAAATTGCCGCTGGCCCCAACAATTTGCACGGATTGCGGGCTGATAATCACATCATCCTGTGGCTTTACGTTGCACTGGTATTCAGCCTGCACTTGTCCAGCCGTTAGCATTAATATTGCCAAACCTGCCGTTCGTAATGCTTTCATTTTATGTAACATAAGACTCCCGATAAACGGTTTAAAAAATGGAGCGGCCAATCCGCTGTGCCAGTAACTCTAAGGCAGCCGTTCCGGCAAGAGAGTTCCCTGCGTTGTCTAATTCAGGTGACCAAACAGCAATGCACAGCTCATCGGGTACGATGGCAATAATGCCGCCACCCACTCCGGACTTGCCTGGCATACCGACGCGAAAAGCAAATTCACCTGCTCCATCATACATGCCACTGGTAATCATCAGTGCATTGATTTGCCGTGCCTGCATCGGCGTAATTAATGGGTCTTGTCCACTGATACTACGGCCCTGATTCGCCAGATAGACAAAACAGCGAGCCAGCTCAGTACAGCTCATCCGCATAGCGCAATAGTGGAAATAGGTCTGAAGCACCGTCAATACATCGTTATCGAAATTACCAAAAGACTTCATCAGGTAAGCAATGGCAGCATTACGATCTGAATGTTCAAACTCGGAGCGGGCGACGCGGGGATCATAGCTAATACTATCGTCGCTGACCAACTGGCGCACCACCTCTAGCATCCGTTGTTTCGGCGCACTCAGTCGACTTTGCAACATATCGCACACCACCAGCGCGCCTGGATTGATAAATGGATTACGCGGTTTACCCTTTTCCAATTCTAATTGGACCAATGAATTAAAGGGCTGGCCAGAGGGCTCTTTGCCGACTCGCCGCCATACATCTTGTTCACCGTAACGCGATAACGCCAGCGTTAGGCTTAATACTTTCGATATCGATTGAATTGAGAATCGCTCATTCGCGTCTCCGGCCTGAAATACTTTGCCGTCCAATGTACAGACAGCAATACCCAGTTTGTCCGCCGAGACTTCGGCCAATGCGGGAATATAATCGGCCACTTTCCCTTGGCCAATCAGAGGGCGAACCTGCTGTAATATATCCGCTAGCAACGCATTATCTAACACTGTTGCTACCTCCAGAACATTTGCCAACACGATGCTCCAATATAATCTCGATAACAGTTTCCGCTAATTACAGCCCATAAAAACAAAGGCGCCTGCTTTAGGCGCCCTTATCAATTATCTGCCGTTAAAACGGAAGATCAATCCCACCAGATATCAAACAGTTCACTGGTTTCTACATTTTTCAATTTACGCGCTTCCAGCCATTTTGTGACCAATGCACGATGATCATCGGTGCAATGGCCAATCTCTTGCAGGCAAATCAACCCTTCCCACTGCAAATAGCCGCTACCATCAAATGCCAAGCCGTTTGCTTCAATGACTTCATCGATAAAAGCATCGACAGTTTCATCAATGACATCGACACCCGTACCTTCAGGGAAGGTCCATTTCACGGAGAAACCTAATTCTTGGAACTCGTCGATATGCATTTTCTTACGTAAGCGACGACTACGATTCTTAGCCATTATTCTTTCCTCTCAAACATCAGATCCCAAACGCCATGTCCCAGACGTTGGCCACGTAATTCAAATTTTGTCAGCGGACGCGAGTCCGGCCGAGGTACATAATCATTTTGTTCTGAAAGGTTACGGAATTCGTTCACACCTGACATCACTTCCAGCATATGTTCCGCGTAATGTTGCCAGTCGGTGGCCATATGGAAGACACCACCCACTTTTAATTTGCTTCTGACCAGTTCAACAAAAGGTGTTTGAACGATACGACGTTTATTATGGCGCGCTTTGTGCCATGGGTCAGGGAAAAAGAGCTGAACCATATCCAGCGAAGCATCTGGGATCATGTTCTCCAGAACTTCAACGGCGTCATGACACATAACCCGTAGGTTACTTAGGCCCGCTTCATGCGCGGATCCTAGGCAAGCCCCCACGCCAGGAGAGTGAACTTCTATCCCCAAAAAATTCTGCTGTGGGTTGCTGGCTGCCATTGCCACTAACGAGGTGCCCATACCGAAGCCAATTTCCAACACCACTGGCGCTTCGCGGCCAAATAAGGCGTTTAAGTCAACCGGCGCGACCTGATATTCCACGCCCATCACCGGCCAGTAGCTATCCAGTGCCAGTTGTTGACCCTTGGTGAGGCGCCCCTGACGGCGGACAAAACTACGAATACGGCGCATCGGGCGGCCGTTTTCATCAAACTCCGGGGATATGACGTCATTTATCATGGTGCTTTCTGTCTGCTGGTTACTAATATGAATGCGCATTATGCAAAGATACGCCAGTTTATCAACTCTGGAGGCCATAAGCACAAAATTAAGCTGTAAATATCCTCTATATACTTAATTACGTCACGATTTCGGGTACACGAGCGCAGCTAACACCGCTGTTGCTTCAAGGTTGAAGGCCCTCAAAGTCATTGGAGCGACAGCAAGGCAGCCAGTGAGCAAATCCCGATGAGCTGACTCAAGTCAGTGATTCGGGTGCGCGAGTGCAGCTAACACCGCTGTCATTTCGGGTACGAAGGCCCCCAAAGTCATTGGAGCGACAGCAAGGCAGCCAGTGAGCAAATCCCGATGAGCTGACTCAAGTCAGTGATTCGGGCGCGCGAGTGCAGCTAACACCGCTGTCGTTTCAAGGACGAAGGGGGTTTACAGCGCATGAACTCTATGCTGCAATCCAGCCCTAAATTCTCAGCTAGATATTGATACCTGCTTATGATGCAAGCGCAACAATTCGCGCACGCGGTACTTGATTGGTACGAACGCTTTGGCCGCAAAACACTGCCATGGCAGTTGGATAAAACACCTTATCAAGTTTGGTTATCCGAGGTGATGTTGCAACAGACGCAGGTTGCGACTGTTATTCCCTATTTTCAACGCTTTATGCTGCGCTTCCCTGATATTCGTGCGCTGGCAGCAGCCCCGCTGGATGAAGTTCTGCATTTATGGACCGGGTTAGGTTATTACGCTCGCGCCAGAAATTTGCATAAGGCGGCCCAAGCCGTTGTCGAGCGACATCAAGGTGAATTCCCAACGACTTTTGACGAAATTCTCGCTTTGCCGGGTATTGGGCGTTCGACTGCGGGTGCAATATTGTCACTCGCACTAGGCCAGCATTTTCCTATTTTAGATGGTAACGTCAAACGTGTTCTGGCTCGTTGCTATGCTGTTGAAGGATGGCCCGGTAAAAAGGATGTCGAGGGGCGATTGTGGCAAATCAGTGAAGATGTTACCCCCGCAAAAGGCGTCGGTAAGTTTAACCAAGCCATGATGGATTTAGGGGCTATTGTTTGCACAAGATCCAAACCTAAATGCGAACTTTGCCCGTTGAATATGGGTTGCATGGCATATGCGAATCATAGCTGGTCACGCTACCCTGGGAAAAAACCCAAACAAACGATACCGGAAAAAACAGCCTATTTTCTGTTGATGCAGAATGATGCACAAGTCTGGCTCGAACAACGCCCACCTGTCGGTTTATGGGGAGGGTTGTTTTGCTTTCCACAATTTGCTGAACAAGAAGAACTTGAGCACTGGTTGCAGCAGCGTGGTGTTGCCACCAACGGTTTACAGCAACTCACTGCCTTTCGCCATACCTTCAGCCATTTCCATCTCGATATTGTTCCGATGTGGCTGAATGTGACGTCAGCCCGAGGATGCATGGATGATGGTGCGGGTCTCTGGTATAACTTAGCACAGCCACCTTCGGTAGGACTGGCTACCCCTGTTGAACGCTTACTGCATATGTTGGCAAAAACGGAGTTAGCAGGACAATAACAGGCAACACTGCCGCCTACCCAAACTGCTTTATTTGACGATAGTCATACACGAGGATTTAGCATGAGCAGAACGATTTTTTGTACATTTTTACAGAAGGATGCTGAGGGGCAAGATTTTCAGTTGTATCCAGGTGAAATAGGCAAACGTATTTATAACGAAATCTCAAAAGAAGCCTGGTCACAATGGATAGCCAAACAAACCATGCTCATCAATGAGAAAAAATTGAGCATGATGAATGTTGAAGATCGCAAACTGTTGGAGCAAGAGATGGTCAACTTCTTGTTCGAGGGGCAGGACGTTCATATTGAAGGTTATACTCCGCCGAGTAAATAACCATGGGGGGCCAAGCACTGGCCCCGCTGTTATCCCTGAAATCATTCGAGTGGCAGGTAAGCGGAACACAGCGAATCACCGAACGCTTATCTCTATAAGTGGCTGAGGTGAGCGAATACGGCCAATGGACGGGCGACTTGAAGTGTAACGGGGATATTCCTCATCAAGATATGGCTTTTAAGATGAAGAAAATTTTAGCTTTGCTGGTCATTGCACCATTGTTAGTTTCTTGTTCAGGCAATAAAAATCAAACAGACAACGACGCCTTTGTTAAAGATACTAACGGTTTTGATATTTTAATGGGGCAATTTGCCCACAACATCGAAAATATTTGGGGTTTAAAAGAAGTCTTAATCGCAGGTCCGAAAGATTATGTTAAATATACGGACCAATATCAAACCCGCAGCCATATCAACTTTGATGCCGGTACTATTACGGTTGAAACGATTGCGACGACGGATCCCGCCGCTCATTTGCGTCAAGCCATCATCACCACCTTATTGATGGGTGATGATCCTGGCTCTATCGATCTCTATTCTGATGCTAACGATATTCAGATCAGTAAAGAACCCTTCCTCTATGGGCAAGTACTGGATAACAATGGTGAACCGATACGCTGGGAATGGCGAGCGGCTCATTTTGCTGATTATTTACTGCAAACCAGAATGCAAAAACGCACCTCAGGCTTGCATGTTATCTGGTCAGTCACGTTGCAATTAGTGCCTAACCATTTGGATAAACGTGCTCATAAATATCTGCCACTGGTACGGCAATCTTCTGAACGATACGGTGTAGAAGAATCACTCATACTCGCGATTATGCAAACAGAGTCGAGCTTCAACCCCTATGCCGTTAGCCGCTCTGATGCATTAGGTCTGATGCAAGTGGTTCAGCATACAGCTGGGCGAGATGTGTTCAAGCTGAAAGGGAAAGGCGGCCAGCCAAGTCGTAGTTATCTCTTTGACCCTGCAAATAATATTGATGCTGGGACAGCCTATCTGTCGATTTTGCAAAATACCTATCTAGGTGGTATTCAAAATACAACCTCACGGCGTTATGCCGTTATCACCTCTTATAATGGTGGTGCGGGGAGCGTATTACGGGTGTTCCACAGTGATAAAAATCAGGCGGTAAACATTATCAACAGTATGGCGCCAGGTGATGTATTCCAAACACTCACCACCAAACATCCATCGAGTGAATCTCGCCGGTACCTGGTGAAAGTAAACAGTGCGCAAAAGAACTATCGACGTAATTAGCGTTGATTCGTTCTTGTCCGAGTAAGAAAACTAAAATGGCACAGTACTCTGTGCCATTTTTTATTACTGAGTAATGACGTAACCAAAGATTCGCCGCCACTCTACATCACCTTTTTCGATATAAACGCCCTGCAATTCTGGGGAAAAGCCCGGCAGTAAATTAATCCCTTCTTCGAGAGCCAAGAAGTAACGCTGTACCGCCCCACCCCATACTTCCCCCGGAACGACACACAGCACGCCCGGCGGATAAGGTAGTGCCCCTTCCGCAGCAATGCGCCCTTCTGCTTCAGCGATTGGAATTAGCTCGATATTATCGCGGATAAACTGGATATTGGCATCTTGCGGGTTCATGACAACCTGCGGGAAGCTGGCTTTACGGAACATATCCTTTTGTAGCTGCTTAACATCAAAACTGACGTACAAATCATGCATCTCTTGGCATAGCTGGCGCAAAGTATAGCCGCGATAGCGCTCTTCATTTTTGCGATATATCGTCGGTAAAACATCACACAGTAATGCATCTTGCTCAATATAACGTTCAAATTCTGCCAACATCCCGACCAAATGGGCCATTTTTGCGGGGTTTTCTGCGGGTGTTAACAAAAATAGGATCGAATTCAGATCGCATTTTTCCGGCACAATGCCATTTTCACGTAAGAACGTCGCTAATATCGCGGCAGGCACACCAAACTCAGTATATTGGCCCGTGCTGGCATCAATTCCTGGCGTCGTCAGTAATAACTTACAAGGATCCACCAAGTACTGATCTTGGTTATATCCTTCAAACCCATGCCAACGTTCGTTAGGGACAAAGTTAAAGAAACGAGTGTCATTGGCAATAATCTCAGTGTCGTAATCTTGCCAATTCTTACCATCGACCATCAGTGGAATAAAAGGCCGCAGCATTGAGCAGCGTTCTAATAGTGATTTGCGGGTTTCAATGCCCAGCTTAACGCAATCCATCCACATACGGCGGCCGCTGTCACCAGCGTGTATTTTGGCATTCACATCCAGTGCGGCGAATAATGGGTAAAACGGGCTGGTCGATGCATGTAACATAAACGCATTATTAAAACGCTTATGATTGCAGTGACGTTTTTGCCCTTTAATGTGGTTATCTTTTTTATGCACCTGAGAGGTCTGGGAAAAGCCTGCCTGCTGCTTGTGCACCGATTGAGTCACAATAATCCCAGGGTCATTTTCCGTTAATTCCAGTAATAATGGCGAGAAATCTTTCATCATTGGAATAAATTGTTCGTAACCTACCCACGCAGAATCAAATAAAATGTAATCACATAAATGACCAATACTATCAATCACCTGCCTTGCGTTATAGACCGTGCCGTCATATGTGCCTAACTGAATAATGGCGAGTCTAAATGGCCGAACGTCTTCCGCACGCTCGGGTGCAACTTCCCGTAATTGCTGGCGTAAATAACGCTCATCAAAACAGTGGGCATCAATGCCACCAATAAAACCAAATGGATTACGAGCTGTTTCCAAATAGACCGGTGTCGCCCCCGCTTGAATCAATGCACCATGATGATTGGATTTATGATTATTGCGGTCAAACAAGACCAAGTCGCCACGGGTCAATAAAGCATTCGTGACCACTTTGTTTGCTGCTGAGGTCCCATTCAGCACGAAATAGGTTTTATCGGCATTAAAGACTTTGGCTGCATATTTTTGGGCGTCTTTTGCCGCGCCTTCATGGATAAGTAAGTCACCCAATTTGACATCGGCATTGCACATATCTGAACGAAAGATCGTCTCACCATAGAATTCAAAAAATTGACGCCCTGCGGGATGTTTCCGGAAAAACTCGCCCCCCTGATGCCCTGGGCACGCAAAGGTTGAGTTTTTCATTTCAACGTATTTTTTTAACGTCGAGAAAAAAGGCGGAAGTAGGTTTTTTTGATATTCGCTCGCAGCCGCTTCTATTTGTGCGTTATAGAACCCTTTATTGGCTTCCCCAAGCGTGATCACTCCCTTAATCAGCGGCAAGTAATCCGCCGAAACCGTCTGTTCTGACATCACAGCAATAAAAGTAGGAATAGCAAAACCAAGCTCATGCAGTGCTGACAAGATACCGGCGTTCGCGTCTTCTACCGACATCACTACGGCGGCAACATCCGTAAAATCAGTTTGATTGAGGTATACCACTCCACGCTGAGTTTCTAGATAAGAAGCAAGACGGGCACTTGTTGCTATTTTTAATAATGTCATATCACTTACTCTCAAACGGTCAGGTATGAGGCTGCCATGTGGCCTATACATGACATCGCATGGTGGTGGTCACTGATGCAATGCCGGCAAATTGACGTTTTTACGCGCACAGTTCCCTAACGGAAATGTCAGCTTGAATGATAGGTGAACTGATTTCAGCACCAACCAATAAACATCATTAAAATCAGAGAGTTTTCTCTATTTTTAATCATGCCTAACAGTGGGCAACAGATGGCCTTACCGCATGGACGGAATAAGACGCTTAACAGAAGGAAGAGAGAAAAAATGACGTTTGAGACGGTCAATATGCATTGGGGGGGTTAATAGTGCCATGATCGCCTCCTGTGTGATTGATTGAAATGCTGCGGGCTATAAGCATGAATACTAATGCTAAAATTTGCGCAATAGTTGCATGTTTTATCCATTGATTCAACCCTTGAAGCTCAATAAAAATGCATATTTAGTGAATATCTAAGCTATTGTTATTTAATAGGCTTAAAAATAAAAATCGATAAATCAATTAGATAAAACATTTTCTCGCAGGATTAAAAGTGAGTTAATTGATACCTTTCTAACAACTTTTGCGTGAAAATAGAGCAACCGATCGCCTTTACATCAGAAACTCATTGACGAGTTGGTGCCAATACGGTTTAATGCGCCCCGTTGCCCGGATAGCTCAGTCGGTAGAGCAGGGGATTGAAAATCCCCGTGTCCTTGGTTCGATTCCGAGTCCGGGCACCATTTTTAAAGAAACCAGCTTAATAGCTGGTTTTTTGCTTTCTAGCATTTGGACTCTTCATCAAACAAGGTTCGATTATTCGCCCTGCAAGCAGGTCTCACCCCTTCGGGGCCGTCGCAAGCGACGTTCAACACCGCTGCGCGGGTTGTCCGAGTCCGGGCACCATTTTTAAAGAAACCAGCTTAATAGCTGGTTTTTTGCTTTCTGGCATTTGGACTCTTCATCAAACAAGGTTCGATTATTCGCTCTGCAAGCTCGCCGACACCCACGTGTTTCCATTCATTGGCTCGCGAGATATCACTTCACTGAAAACTCCCGATCTTTTGGTTCCTGTTAAAGCGACTGAAGCAAAAGAGATTTACGAAATTGCCTCCCGCCTGCAACAATGTATCTCCGCCATTATGCGGTATGCGGCACAGTCAGGTATTAAATGAGCCACCAAAAACGTAACGGTGTTCGGGCAGCGTACATTCACAAAGCCGAGTTTCTGGATGAGCGTAGGCTCATGCTGCACTGGTGGGCTAACTTTCTAGAGGCAAACAGGGAGGAGGCAGTGAGTCCATTTGACTTTGCAAAACTTAAGTCAGGATAGTTGTCGAACCAAAAGTTATCAGGAAGGGTCAGTACTTCAAACTTCGTGGGTCACGATGCTACTAAACCATATGGATAGGCCCTAAAAGGAAATGAATATGGCTATTAAAGAAATTATTGAAGTACCAGATGACAGACTTCGAGTCACCTACCAAGCCGTTAAAAACGTTGAAGCCATACAAGACTTAATTGATGACATGTTGGATACCTTGTATTCAACCGACAATGGTATTGGGCTAGCAGCCGCACAAATTGGCCGTAATGAAGCGGTTGCCATCATCGATTTGTCCGAAACACGGGATCAACCTCTGATCATGATTAACCCTTGCATTATCGAACAGGAAGGGAGTATCGACAGTGAAGAGGGATGTTTATCGGTGCCAGGAATTTACGCCCAAATAAAGCGTTATCAAAAAGTCAAAATTCACGCTCTAGACCGTAAAGGCGAAGCCTTCACCATTGAAGATAGTGGTTACCCTGCCATCGTTATGCAACATGAAATCGATCATCTGCATGGTAAGATATTTATTGACTACTTATCACCATTGAAACGAAAAATGGCAATAAAGAAAATTAAAAAAATTCAGAAATCAAAAATCTCAGCGGCCTGAGAGTAATCATGATGACACAAGAATTATGCTTCATCGTAAGCGTTAAGTGAGTGCCGTATTGACGATTGTTTACCGCGGGAACTATGTCCCACGGCAGGATCCCCCATGTCCCAGTGCAATGGCAACCCATTATTTTATCTGGCTTTTGCTGATTCAGAAACTGTCTAACCTGCCAAAGTAAACGCGGCGCACGTCGTCAGAGTTTTTTGTACACGGCAAGCCCGCCAGCAAGCAACAGCATGAAGGCCGCACAAAAACGATTGATGTTACGCAGACCTGCTGCAGTCAACAATCGAGCAGCCTGCAAACCACCGAGGGCGTAGCACAACATGATAACGATATCAATCGTCGCCGTGACCAGCGCGAAGGCCACATATTGCCTCAACTGAGGTTCGTCAATGATAATAAATTGGGGAAGGAAAGCTGAAAAGAAGAGAACCCCCTTAGGGTTGGACAGGGCAACAAGCAGACTACGCATGAAAGCCTGTGAGCCAGAGAGCTGAGGGGCCCTTTTTGTCCCGCTAAGCGATAGCCCGGAGGGTGACCGCCAGAGTTGAAGCGCCAGCCAAAAAAGATAGCCAACCCCAATCCATTTGACCACAGAAAAGAGTATCTCAGAGGCGGCCAGCAATGACCCAAGCCCGACAGCAACCAAACCGATAAGAAGCAGGTCAGAAAAAATGGCCCCAGCAATACCCAACCCGATAACACTGCTGTTTTTCGTCAAACCATTTGTCAGGGCCAATAACATCGTCGGCCCCGGGATCACCGTGATCACTAGCGACGCCATAGCGTACATCATCAAGGTACTCAACACTTCCTCCCCATAAACTCATCCTTTCTCATTTGTGAGACAAAGAGTGAGAGTAACGTATTCACCCATATAACCACAGTCATTATATGGAATACTGCCATGACGATTTTTCATACAATGGACTGCGGACAAATTGAAATATCCCGTTCACAAAGGGTCTTTTGCCATCAGTGTGTTGTTTCTTTCACAGGGAAAAGTTGGGGTGGATCTTTAATACTGCTACGTTCACCAATGAAATGAACGGAGGATTATTCATTATTTAGGCGATGGAGATCGCCATATATCGCATCACGTATTTCTCTGGGAAATTCCCCTGACATTCCCTCGATCGCCGTATTAGTGAAGACGACAACGGCAAGGTCATGCAATGGATCAAAGAACCAGTTGTGGCCATAGACACCGCCCCATTGAATGGTACCCTTGCCCTGTGGCGTATTGCCAAGTTTTGGATCAGCAAGCACCGACCATCCGTAGCCAAAACCCCAGCCGGGTCCCTGTGTCTGCGCCTGCAGCCCAACGTGGTCATTCATCATCAGCGCAACAGTTTCGGGTGCCAGAATTCGAGACTGGCTGCTAGGCCTCAAGCTCAGCAAAAATTTCATGAAGTCTGGTGCCGAGCCCAACATCCCAGCCCCACCGGACGGATAGGCCTCAACATCCCACACCCTGTCGGGGTTAAAACGGATCTGACCGTCTCCAAAAGAGACGTCCGTTTGCTGTTCCATTCGGACAGGCCCCCCTATTCCGTCCTGATAGGGCGTAACCAAACGAGTAACATCTGTAACACTGAATCCTGTATCTGCCATGCCGAGTGGGGCTGTAACTTGCTGTCGTATGATCTCAGGCAGATCGAGGCCTGTCGCGGCGCTCACCACACCGCCCAGTACGTCCAACGCCACCGAATAGCGCCACCCCGCCCCCGGCGCATAAACCAACGGTACACCAGCTATACGATGCAGATTATTCTCCAGCGTGATGCCGGAATCCAGCCCATCAGAGATGCCTGCCCGACGATAGGGACCCGTTACCGGTTCCAAAAAACCGTAGCTGAGACCTGCTGTATGTGTAAGCAACTGGTGGTTCGTGATCGTCACTCTACGGCCATCCAGCAGGCTGGGTTGAAAATCCGGCAACCACTGAGTCACAGGGGCCCGCAACTCTAGGAGCCCCTGTTCAACTAGGCGCAACGCGGCAGCAGACACCATAGGCTTGGTCACCGACGACAAGCGGAAAATGGCATCTTCACACATTGGCCGTTCCTGCTCGCGGTCTGCAAAACCTGCAGCACGCCGATAGACGACTTCCCCCTTATGCGCAACGAGAACAACGGTACCGACGATGCGCCGGTCTTCAATGGCGCTGTCGATAGCCATATCTAGCGCAGCAAATGTCAACAACTGCGCGTGTGCAAGCGGGGCCATAATCGCAAGAAAAACCGCAACAAAAAGCGGATTTGGCATGTTTCTCATCCTATCGAAATAGAGGCTAATGGTAACTGGTCAGCAGTGGCGACATTCTGTACAATAACAACAATGACCATTCCACAAATCTATATTAGCTAGGATTTATTTTCAATAGTGACCACTGTGATAAATAAGAAATGCCAGCCACGCCGCCGCGGGCGACCTCCGAGTTTCGACCGGAAAACCGTGCTTAACCAAGCCATGCTGACATTCTGGAAGCTGGGCTACGAAGGCGCGTCTATCACCGATCTCACCGTCGCAATGGGTATCACGCCACAGAGCCTGTATACTGCTTTCGGCTCGAAATCGGTGCTGTATCACGAAGCTCTTAACCACTACCAGCAAACCATAGGCGCCTTCTCGACATACGTTCTGGAAGAGGAAACCTCCGCTTTAACTGGGTTCGAACAGATGCTTAAGATATCGGCTGCCGAGTTCTGCAAATCTGGACGACCACGCGGCTGCATGGTCTCGATGGCCACCCTAGCCTGCGCGGCCGAGAATCAGGACGAAGTCAAATACGTCGCGCAACTACGCAAGACCGCAGTGGCAACATTCAGATCCCGGATTGATCGCGCTATCGACGCAGGCGAATTCAAACCTGATACTGATAGCGAGGCTTTGGCACAGTATCTGGGCTGCATCATCCAAGGCATGTCCATTCAGGCACGGGATGGGGCAACAAAACAGGAACTGATGGCCATTGTGGATATGGCTATCCAGACACTTAAACACGCCGTTGGAAACACGACTGACAAAACACATTGAACAGAAAGGCAGGTCTATGAGCCCCCTCGCGGTCCAGTGGACTGACCCGCGAACAATATGCGATCTTTACGGTACTCCTTTCAAATCACTGCGACGGTGGCCATAGGATGCAGCAAAGGGAGAACAGCGCGCAAAAACGTCAGAGGTTATTCCGAGTAGTATTGCGACAGCATCGATGAGTATCGGATGTGCTGAGCGGTTGGCGCTCCTAACGACAACCGCTGACTAGATCAGATGGCGACAACATTACCGTTTTCATCTAGCTTATATAGCTGATCTTTTTCAATCCCGTTTTCCCCCTCATAAACCACTGTGACACGGGCTCGAATACCATCGTGCCAAGCAATAGCAGCAACACCCTGCTCATTGAGGGTAAAATAACGCGGATTTTTTGCCGCGAAAATAATCACACCGTTTCCACCATCGGCGTAAATAGCGCTATCAGTCCCCCCCGAGAAAAGCACGTTGTTGTGACCACGATCGGTAATTTGGCTTTCATCCCCTGCCGCGATTAAAATCGAGTCCGTTACATAAGCGGCGGTGGTAATAGCACCATTAGTTCCCGCAGTACTGGCAATCGCTTGGCTTAATGTCAGTTGCTCGGCATTAGTGAAGTTATATTCAAGCAGGATAGAAGAAGAGTAACCGAGTGAGGAGGTCCGTGATGCGTCGCCCCCCTGGATATGCGAATTCTCGCCCGTTGTGGCGATTCTCCCTCCAGAGTTGGGAAAATCCACGTCGCCAGTAGCAGAAACAACATCGTCATAGACCATTACGTTATTGCCACAATGAACGATATGAACCGGGGTGGATTTGCCAACGATGTTTTGGTTCTCTTGAGAAAAAGCAACCCCACCATACAGGGTGCCTGCGATCATGGTGGTGCCTTCGATAGGTGAATTAACACTAGACATAGTATTTCCCTTTTGCTGTTGGTGATTTTGGCATTCTTACTGCGTGGCTATTGGTCGAGTTGAATGATAAAGCCGTCGCTATGGCTGACAAAAGCATCAGTGGGAATTTCAGAGCTTAAACAAACGATTGTTACTGCCGAAAAGGCCGCCATTAATGCAGTCACCAAATCGAACTTTCATCGCGAGTTTCTCCGTATTAGCGGTATGACCCCGACTGATTACTGCCGGACTGCGGTTGAAAATCTAGAACCTGATTGAGGAAGGTACTGATATCCCAGACGAGTTACCGATGAATAGCGGCCCGGCTACGGGTGCCTCCATCCCGGCAGACAATCTCTTCGCCCGGCTCTTTTTCCTCGATGAATGTTTGATGGGTCTACCAACCACCACCGCCACCACCACCGGCCCCTCCACCTGACGAACCTCTGCCAGAAGATCCTGAGCCACTCGAACTGGAGCTATAACTTGAACTGGAGCTTGAGCGGCTGACTGGACTGGGTGCCGACATCGATGATGTTCGGCACGATTGACCGAAATTATTTATCTTATACCAATCAACATCATCGAAAACTTCAGACATAACGTTATGGTTAATAAGATATTGCGTAAAGGTATTCGCCCAAGTTTTACCGACATCTAATGCCAAAGCATAGGGCAGCATACTTTCAAAATGAGCCACCAACTTGTCCGGTGGATAAAGTGTTTCATAACGGTGCTCTTCCGCAGCACTGAGATACCTCTTCAGCCCGTTGACTATCGCCAAGCTATTCAGCCCTTTTTGGCTATAGCGTGGGACTTTGATAGCAAACAGCAAACATAGCAGCGCACAACCCAATAGTGCCCCTGGGTATCCTGCTGGGATCACCTGTGACGAATGTAGCGAGAATAGAGCAAAGCCGCACATAAGAGTGATAGGTGTGCCCACCAGCAGTGCAAAAAAGATAGCGAAGCCATTCCAGCGATTTAAAGCGGCTCTTGGATTAAACAAAAATCTTAGTGGGAAAGAGAGCAATATGACGCCAAGCCAAAGAAATAGCAGGATAAATATTGTCACTATTGCCATTCCAACATCGAAAAACACGCCACAAAGTACCGGTGTCAGCAGTGTAATGAACAAACCTAACCAAAGGGTTTTCCCCCTGTTGCAAAACAGGGCGGCCTGTTGCTTCACACAACGATTCTCCAGTTCCCTGCGCGCATTTTGCATCGGTTTCTGGTGAGCTTTACTGAGATTAATTTTTCCATTCTTACCGGGAAACAGCAAACTCAGTATTTTTCTATCATCGACAGTCAATGATTGAGAGGCATTTTCGGGCAGACGAGTGAGACATTGCTCTACCACCGAAGTACGGTTGAATAATCCGCGCGGCTTGGTTTGACTCACTTTTTGCGTAATTGCCATTCCTCGTTTGGCAATTAAATCCAACAGATCGCTAGTAAAACCAGCATCATCATAATTACGCTGATTAACATAGCGGGCATAACCTGGCGAGAATCCCTTAGGAATTGCGTACAACGGCACCACTGTCGGCATCTTTAATTGAGGAGTGATAACATTTTTCCGCCACCAAGAAAGATAATAGAAAGCGAGCAATAACAATGGGATCCACAATACGCAGGTTTGCATCGTTGGCAGGAGCATATGACGCCATGGAGAAACTGCTTGTGGTGCTGGGGCCGCGGCCAGTATGTCTCGTGGCCAGGTATAGGCAACGGTAAGCCCTTCTCCTTTGCCCATTGGTTGTATCGTCTCGACACTGCCATCGGCCAGAACCCGAGCATTATCCCCTTTCCAACCCACGGGTCCGGTATACACATCGATTGATTTCAAGCGACTATCTTTACCGGTAGAGGTCAGAAATTTTGCTTGCTCAGGTAACTGCAAGCTAAAACGTATTTTATCAATTGGGTAATCCCACCCATTACCCGTGACATTCCAATACAATTCATCCCAATTAGGAAAGCGACTGAAATGGTTACGGACTTTATATTGAATTTTATAGTGATAGATACCGGGCGAGAGAAGATGGTCAGCACTGCCAATCTGTAATTTAAGCCGCTTACTATTTTTATCGACGATGAAAGGCTCAGAGACGCCGTCGCGTAGCACCTGCTTTATCTGATAGTCAACATTGAAAATCTTCTCATCAGGCCGTTGCCAACTCAGTGGTAACGTCCGGAAAATTCCGCGTTTAATTTGCTCCCCAGTTGATAAAACCTGAATATTTTCATCAACCAGCATTGTGCCATCTTCAGCAAAATAAACTTGTGAATCAAACAGTAAAATATGCTCACCCACACTCGGTGCCACCCACGGATCTTGAGGAAAATCAGGTTCAACCTCGTGCCCCCCTGCGGGTGCCACACTGACTTCACTCACCGAGATATTTTGTGTTTCAGCGAGTGATAAGGGGCTCCCCAGTATCAGAAGTAACCACCAACCTCGACGAATCACTGCAAGCAACGTTGCCATAACCTCACTCCATCCGTGGTAACTTAGCATCCTCAGGATCCTCTAGCTCAAAGAATGCACCTGCCTTAAAACCAAACAGTTTTGCTATCAATAAGCTGGGGAAGGACTCCACTGAAATAGTTAAATCTCGTACAGTTCCGTTGTAATAGCGGCGAGCCATCTGCAACTGCTCTTCAATATCCGCAAGTGATTGCTGCAAAGAAAGGAAGTTTTCATTGGCTTTCAGCTCTGGATAAGCTTCTGCCAAAGCAAAGACGCGGCCCAGAATGCCTGAATACGCGCGTTCATTTTGAGCTATTTGGCTGGTACTGCCTTGCATATGGCTACGTTGACGGGAGATCTCTTCCAACAATTCTTTTTCATGCTGCGCATAGCGCTCAACAAGACTTAGCAGGTTGGGGGCCAAATCGTGGCGACGTTTTAATTGTACTGCAATCCCGCTCCAGGCTTCATCTTTATAGCGGCGCAGAGCAATAAAACGGTTGTAAGTGATAATAGCCCAGATAACAACTAAGCTCACCAGAGCTAAACCAAGATAAATTTCCATTTCAAATTGTCTCTCCATAGCGAAATAGGGATAAAAAATACCTTTTTATTTATATGGATATTATCGCACTCTGTTACTTCGGTAAATTAGATAGGGTATACTCGACATTGCACACCAGACTGCCACTCTGGCGATACAGGTAAAACAGTTTGCCTGGTTTGATTCTGAGTTCGGGCACCCTATTTAAAGAAACCAGCTTAAAAGCTGGTTTTTTGCTTTCTGGCGTGGGCTCTTCATCTTAATCCATCGGTGGGTATTCACCGCTTTGCGGCTGTGATGGCAAATTGGATTGTGGAGCGGCTCTGTCGCATTATCTCTTCAGAGGTAACTAAACTTGAAATGTGTCGTTGCCGTATAATCACCGGGTTGCAATGCGTGGTCTGCTATTTTCTCAATACGGGCAAGAAATGGGATTGTATTACCGCCAATCGTTAATGGGAGCCAATCTGAGGCGCTGTTAATAGCAAGCATATTATTACCATAGTAAATGCCTAAAGCCACACCTTTAGCCCCTGAGCTGCTGTCCAGAGCTAGGCGACCTGGAAGTCGCGTTTCTTCCGTACCTAAAAACTGAACGGATACATTCTGGAATGTATCCGTGTTGCACTCTGACAGGTTTAGATTGAATGAATGCCAACGCCCATATTGTTGGGTTTGCAATTCTCGAGTTGATGTCTCGCCCATCTCAACGATAATGTTTTTATCGTCACCCAGAATGTTGCAAGCGGCACTTACCACTTGGACGTGGAACGTGACTGCCGTATCCGAGATTATCGTACCTTCCGCCCGTCCATTCCCTGACGCCAAAACAGCGATACAGAACGCAGATAAACGCACTAAGTAGGAAAAATCTATTTTCATTTTGTGTCTCTTCATAAAACGTAGTGGTAAATGCGTGCAGTGGGTTAGTTGTAGTTAAAGCGCAAAATGATATTTTTCTCAGTATCACCAAGTACCGCCGGGCCTGAAGCATATAAACGTGCCGTATAAACTCGTTCAACAATACCGCTCAAAGGGGTCAGTTGATCGATAAAAGGGGCAAACTCATTAAAGTTCACACTGTTTGCAAAATCATCTTCTATTTTTAACGTTGAACCATTGCCCATATCCATTCCATCAAGGCCGAGCAGCGTATTTCCTGATGCTGCGGCATCGAAATTAATATTTAAATCAAATCCTCTATCGCAATCATCTCCACCGTCCGTTGAAGCGTTAACGTGAAATGTTGACTCAGCCACAACGCCCGCACTGGCATCGTTCCAAGACTTTACTGGGCCAAATTCGACATAATTGTTGTGTGAAACCGTAATGATCGCTGAGCACTGCATCACCTCAATATTATGTAAACCCGAAAGCGTTAAACCATAGTTACTATTCGGTATGCTGTTAACTCCACCCACGCCATCAATCTGAAACACTCTTAGTGAGTCAACACCTACGATACCCCCAGTAATATCGCCCGTCTTTTCCAGATAAAGTTGTACCGTGATGTTCAGCAAGGTGGGTTTTGCGGGAGGGGCGATGCCACTTGGCCCTGGATTGACCCAGGAACCCGTACTAACACGTGAAGCGGTTGTACCACCATTAGCTATAACGCCTAAATCGAGGCCGTTATAAATAATCCCGATCCCGATACCTTCCCCAATAACACCGCCTGCTGGGTTAGGGTAAAAATAAGACATTTCACCGCTAGATTCGACGCTTTTATAAGCCCAGCAGGCTAGAGTACGGGTGAAGCTTTTGGAGGTCCACAACCGACTCCCCACCGGCAAAGTAGTGGGTATTTTTAGCGCGCCGATATCTTCATAATCATTCACTGTGCCAGTCACCGTACCCAGATGGCATTCCAGAGCCAGGGCATCGAACGACAACAGGCTACCAAGTAACAGGCCAGCGCCAGAAATAATGGCTCGTAGCCCCTCCGTGGGTAGAAAAAGCATAGGGCATTCCTTTATTTTTTGACTGAAACGAACATAGATAGCCTCAGAAAAAAACTGAAACTACAGGGTATCCATACCTGCATCACAAAAGGGAGGGCTGGCAGAGATTTTGTGTGCAAGTAAAAGGTAACTCCGTGTGACCACCGAAATCATTAACGTAATACAGATAAAATTTATCCGTCCTGCCGTTAGTTACATCCACATTGATATTCCCCTGCGGGGGGACCATGAAAGCGTTGCCCTCTAACAGGCGTACCGGATTTGGGGTCGTATTCTTGGCTTGGCGCAAAATATTGCTCACCGTGACGTAATAAGGCGTTGGGTTTTCAATCCTGAATTGTTTGCCGGACTTTATAATTTTCAACCTGTGCTGCCAAACTTCACCCTTCGCGGGTGTAATAGGTTGTGGTCGGTAAAAGACTTTAATTTCAGACTGAATGGCAATTTGTAATACATTGGCTTTATCCGGTTTCGGTGGGATTTCCCGCACATTTAAATAAAACAGTGACTCTCTGTCCTGTGGTAAATGTGCCAATTGCCCTGTTTTTACCAAACTGATCAAACTGTGCCCTTTGGGTTCAATACGCTGCAGCGCTGGAAGTGCCATCAAGGGCATTGATATTTTATTGCGGTTTTCATCCGTTAACCAAGATTGCGCAAGGAACGGGCTTTCAGCATTTTGATTCGATAACATCACCGTTATAGATTGTTCATTGTCATTAAAAATGACGCGGGTACGATCGAGGTTGATAGCGCTGTTGGCATCAGCTAATACCAACAGGCTGCCAACCAATAAACTCACAGGGAGTAATGGTAAAGGGATCTTCATATTTATTCTCCAGGTACTGCGTGATGCTGCACTTGTTTTATTTACAAGGTAATAATAATTGTTCTAAATAACCGACAGAGGCAGGTAGTGTGACTTGACACTGTGGCTTTCCGTCCCAGATAACAGATAATGTTTCGTTGCCAGAAATGCCGGTGATGTAGGCCACTCCTTGATCAGCAACCATCGCCACATCATGACCTTGACTATTTCTTACACGAGCGGAAAAAGGGGGTGATTGGCCGTTTTCAAGGGTAATGGTCGCGAGAACTTTTTCCCCACTGACCACGTTGAACTTTCTATAACCAATAGCCCCCTCCGTCAGCGTCCCCTGCAATACAGTGGTGGTTGCCTCGAAATTTTTGGGCAGTTTTTGGAGGTCTATCCGCGTAGAAACATCATAATAGCTGCTTGTATTGGCAATAACGGCCAACCCTGACTGATTGGTAATGACGCGACTTTGGGAAAAAGATACGCCAGGCTGCCCATCAGTATCGACCATGATACGGGTTCCACCGTAACGTCCTGGTGGATGAGCGGCCACGCCGTGCTCCGTGGCTGTTATTCCACCGCGTAATGAGCCACTCAAGAATGTGTAACGACTTTGTTGCCAAGCCATACTGATACTGGCATCCGTGGTAGATGCTTGATGATTGTAATTGCCGCTGAGATAGCTGTTTTCTTCGCTGTTATAGCGAGTGGCCAAGCTCCAATTAGCGTCAGGCCCACGATTATTCGAGTAAGTGAGCGTTTGATTAACATTATTGTTGAAGCTGCTTGCGCTGTAGCTCACTCGTTCTCTATCTCGCAGTGGAATAGAGAGACCCAAATAAACGCTGTCATCAGTACGCTGGTTATACGTTGTCTTATAGGCGGAAAGGTTAGCGGTAACGCCTCTGATTTCCCCGAGATCAAAATATTTGTTTAAAGAGAGCCCGTAGCGATCCTGTTTAGCCACATTCCAAAATGTGCTGTGGGTATAGGTCAGGTGAGTAGACATCCCGCTCAGCAGCGTGTTGTTTCCCTGCGAGGCAAAGTTTTTGGACACCGTTATGGTATAGCGCTCTTTTTCATTTTGTTGGGAATAGTCGTGATTCAGCGCCGACAGAAACTGAGGCATGCTCATAAATGTCTTTTCAGAAAAACGGTACCCTGCAAAATTGACCTGGCTATCAATACTTTCAAAGAGTTTGGACCAGTTGAGAGAAAAAGAATGTCCCAGCAGTGTTGATGACTCTTGTGGCAACGAGGCACGAGACTGTGTGACATCAGCGGACAAGGCTCCGAGTAAATAAAGGTTTTTTCCTACCCCTGTCGCCCAGGACTGATAACTTTCGGACAGTAACGACCCCCCATAGACTGACCATGAGTCACTGAGCCCCCAAGAAGCCTCGGCAGAAGAAAATACCGGTCCCTGAAAATGATGATCGGTATTCGATGGACGCCCGACTGACAGTTTGTACTGGACATGCCCAGGGCGTGTCAGGAAGGGAAGATTAGCCGCTTCCGTTTGAAAACGTGAAACGGAACCATCTTCTTCGGTGACGGCGACATCCAGAGTGCCGCTAATCCCACTTCTGAGATCCTGGATCGCGAAGGGGCCAGCCGGCACAGTCGTTTCACGTATCACGCGCCCGTTTTGGGTTATGGTTACTCTGGCATTCGATTGTGCAATGCCCCGCACTTCCGGTGCATAGCCCCGTAAGGAAGGAGGTAACATATTGTCATTATTTTCTAACGTAATCCCTGTAAAACGATAGCTATCAAACAGGTTACTGCCGGAAAACATTTCGCCCAATCGCAGGTCTGCAGACATCATCGGCAGTGGACGATAGGCATAGTATTGCTCCCAAGAGAACTGGTCCCGCTGAGTTGAACGGGATTGTTGCCGATAATACCGATAATCGGCACGATAACGCCAAGCACCGAGATTAAAGCCCGTCGTGCCATTGCTACTAAGGTAACGTTCTGATCCCATGTTATTGGCATTATGTCGTACCGTACCGACCAAGTTATAGTCCAGAAGGATACCCTTGATCCCCGAATCCCATTGTTCAGGCGGGGTCCAATTTTCATCGCTATAGCGCAGCCAAGCTTGAGGAACCGTAATATCCAAATTCCCCATACCGATACGGTTAGAAATCTTCACGCCAGGGATGAAGGTGATATCGGCACATTCATTGTTATTCCACAGAACAATTTGGCTGCTAGCTTCTTTTTTTAATGCCAATTTGTCGGCAATATCAGGCGTAATGCAGACTGTCGACTTGTTATTATCGGGTCCCGAAGGCAGAAATCGCACCTTACGTTGCTGAATTTCTCGCGTGTTGACCCTGATAGACAACAGATACTCGCCTGGGGAAACATAATCAGGATCAGTAAAGTGACTTAGGTCAATTTGTTGGCGTTCATTTACATCCAGAACATTAATATTAAATTCTGTTGCATACAGCGTTGAAACACCCAGCGGAAAATAAGAAACGCTGAAATACAATAAGATCCACTTTTTTCTGCTGAACAGTAATTTCAACATAATAATGGCACCAAAATTTAAATTATGTACACATAATATTATTGATAGGGAATGGCGAAATTTATAAATCAATAAAAAACTCTAATAAATCACCTAAATCTTTCATCATAAAAAATGAGTTCATTCTTCTCTCCATAATTATTTCAGGGGCGTCCGTGCCATTAGGTTCCTGTTTATATTTTATATATAGGAAATAACAAAATTGGCGGTAGTTGAAAACTCACCGACATTGATAGCAGTGGCACTTGGGAGTTTTTCTACATAGGTAGTGAAAGTGAAGTTATTATCCCCATTTGCCAGTACTGATTGATCGACAGCAGGTGTTTCGCCATCAAACTTAATTTTACTGCCTGCATATTCAACAGCAATGCCCGCACCGGTCGCGCCCCCGTTCAAAGCCAATCGATCATTCGTACCGGTAGCGGTACCACCGTTGAAAACAATCGTTGTCGTCGTGCTAACATCAAAGGTGCAATTCTTTAGTGTGATATCGAATGTTCGAATATTTGACGTTTCGCCACTTTCAAGAACGGCCTTGCTGATTTCACCGAACTCCACCGTTTGTTGTAAATCGTTTTGAGAAACAGAACATGGGGTCTCAAGAATTCTTCCGTTAAAAGTGACAGTACCATTATGTGTACCATAATCAGCAGCATTAGTATTAAGAGCAAAAGCCATAGTGATGGCCGATGCCAGTATAATTTTTGATAGTTTCATAATTTATTCCGTATCTGTTTTAATTTAAACATGTGCTTCTTAAACACACTTAACAAGGCTCTCTTTGCAAAGCCTAATATCGCTCAATTAGAATTTCGTCCATGAATAAAACCTCCATTCCGAATATAAAAACATTGACTTATGACAGGCTTTATCCATGCCGCCCATTATCCCGAAATACAGAAACTATTCAATACAAACGTCTGGCTAACTAATGTTTTTCGATATAACACTTCAATCATTCAAATTTAATTAGACCAATGAACTTTGTAATTTGTAATTTGCGACCATTATGATTTTCATTGTTCGTAAATTTAGAGTAATCCACCGAACGTTAATCGGATAATTCTCATGATGAATTGCGCAAACGGGATAACATGAAAAACGGAACGGTTTTAAGATGAGATATCTGCATTAATTTATTGTTATAAAATCACTTTATAGATATTCAACTTTGGTTGTTCGAGCACCAAAAGATGGTGTGTGAATATAAGCCAATCCGAAAGCCACTCTCCTTGGCTTCGAGTTCGCTGGCTGCATCTACCATTACCACGCATCCTGAATATACTGAAAATCAGCCTTATCGGAAATTACGGCGACGACGACGTAGAACCCCATTATCACTGGTGTGACAGGGGTGGCTAATATTCATTCTTATTACCCTAATTTAATTGAAATTCCGTTACTTCAAGATCCTGTTTACATATGAAATTATCATGATTGATTTTTTAATATGCGATCACTTTTTTTGTCAAACCAGTTTTTATTAAGAACAGGATTGAAAAATAGAATTTTTTAGAGGCAGTTCTATATCACACAAAAATAAAAAAATATAATACGCCAATTTGACCGAAAAACCTGAAGCATTAATTTAAAAACCAATTCATATGCGACCTAAAATACCAATAAAAAATTACATCCGCGACTATTTGTATCGTAAAATTATTTACAGATGGTGTTAAAGGCTGAATAAAATAATTTATTCGGAATTTTAGATCGTGTATAGTCTCAACTCTGGCTGCTTTGATTGTGTTGCTGGTTTATGATTTTAGCTTAACTTCATCATTGTTTCGTGACAAAAATGACTCTACATGAGGGGGCATTTAATTAGTTAATGGGAATAATCCAGTACAGGCTATTTTGATGGCAGAGTTGACACCCCTATTTTTAGCTTCTCAGCCTCGCCTAAGAAATAATAAGGTTATTACAATGGGGCGTTATTTTGCGTCAGAGATGTAGATGCAATCAAGATAGTCTTAGCACCCTTCTCTCATATTATCGCAGGCCAGCTAAAAAATAATTGCCGCTCTTTCACTCAAATCACTTGATTTTAATGTGACAGAATTTTCGTTCCTCTTTTCTAGATTGTGATTGACATGAAAAATAATGCCAGAGAATTACAGATGCTAATTCAACTACAGAAGCTATGTTTGGCCCGTATGGAGGCAACAGGCATACTACACGCCCCTCCTCCTGAACAGTGGCCAAAGACACGAGAACTGGCTGATTTGTGTGATGAAAATATTTATGCCGCTCGTATCTTGTTGTTAAAACTACAGAAAGAGGGGGTTGTTCATTGTACACCTCGCTCTATCGATAATTCTCTTCGGTGGTTTATTAGTTTCAAGTAGACGTTAATTTCTATTGCAACAGGCCCTTATTATTTCTTAGCATGGAAATAATACATTTTTTTATCGATAATCTTAGTACGTAAGCTCTGCCGAAGTGGTGCTCAACGAGTCCTTATCCTAACGCTCTTTTTTCTCATAAAGGCCAGTAAAACAAAAAATCGTTATACATTTTCAATGGTGATAAAGCGTATGAAAATCAATATTGCTCAGGCTTTAGTCATGTTGTTGGAAAGTTGTCGAGTAAGGCTGCGTTTGGGGTGTCAGGCGGTTTTATTGTACCAATATGGCAAGCTCTTGAAGCTTCAACAACGATAGATACTTACCATTGTCGCCACGAATCCGGCGGTGTTTTTTCAGCGTCCGAATTTAGCCTATGTGAAGATGTCCCAGCCGTGGCATTTGCGACCGCAGGGCCAGGTATTACGAATGCTCTCACAGGATTGAAAGCCGCGAATATTGATGGTTCAACTTTAGAAACGGGCTCATTTAATTACGCAAAATCAGCGGAGTACGACAATAGCGAGAATGTCCTCGTGATTAAAGACATGCCTAAGATAGTGTCACAGTATCAGGAGCATTTCGCTTCCCGATGGGCAATATCTGAACCCTTCAAGTTAAAAAAGCGGGCTAGTCGCTCTCCACGATAATGGCCTTTTCACCCGCTTCTCGCTCATAGGCGCTTTGATTACCTTCATAAGCGCCCCATCACTTCATTACACTCAACACAAAAATGAATTAATAATAGTTGATCAAAAATACAACTTTGCCATCTGCCCTACCCGGCATGGCGCTCGCTTTTGTTTGAATAAAACGCGCTACCAGCGGAACTCGTATCGTAGAACTCCCGTCTTTTGGTAACGTCACCCTTTGTTCTGCCGAAAAGTTAAAGGGTGTCGGCGTTTGGCTGCTACTTCCCGAAGCAATCTGTATACCCACGCCCGATGCCGCACCAGATACCGACGAATCGATAGCCATAATCCCATTCGCGGCATCGATCACTTCTGTTGTGGGCGTCAAACGTACACCAATGCTGTTATTTATGGAGGAGGAAATCGTACCCGCTCCCGTATCAAAGTTCATCATCTGTGTGGTATTAGTCTGATTATAAAAACCGTGGAACGTGGGGCAATTAATCAGCGAAATTGAGGCATCAATCCAAGGCGTGCTCGAATTTATCCCACGAAAATTGTCACGTATATCATAGGATCCCAAGTTGACATTAACATCGGGAGTCGTACAGGTCTGCGTCGAGATGGTCAGATTCCCTTGGAACGTGACGCGGTTTAATGCAATGGGTAACCCTAAAAGTGATGGACGAGAGCTCGTGGGAGAATTCACCATATTATCGCTAGCTACTGGTAGACTTGCTGCCGAAAGAGAATAATTACCTGGCGTCAATGAGCCTATTTTAATCAATGAGATATAGCGCGAGGCTTGTTCGAAAACAACCCCCCCGCTATCTTCAGAAACCACATCTTCATCACGATACCCGAAGTTGGTAAGCGTCGCTGGCGCATGATTGTTGTAACGTGATATGGCCACCCCAATCCCAGGGATGTTGGTTTGATAGATTGCCCCAGCAAAAGGCCCTGAATTCCACCCGCTGAGAGGAAGTGGTGCTTGTTCAATCCCGACCGCCCAGTTGAATACAATACCCGGTGCATTACACGCCACTTGTACAGATGGCGCATTCCTCCATACGCCTTGATAGATAATCGTTCCTAACGGCATATCAGCACCTGCAGAGATCACCGGCGGACTTAACGGCACAGTCAGTGATGTCGAACTTGAACCTGATGCGTATCCACAGGATATTTCCGCCCAACCATTGTGACTAACCGCAGCCAACAGCACGCCCCCCAGCAAAACCACTATCTTATTGATCGAGAACTTCATTGGTCATTCCCCATTTTTTACTCACGTTGTATGGCTGTCGCCCTGTGCTCTTCAACTTAGTTCTGAGGCACACATGTCGAGGTAAAACGCATCATTTCACTGACTTTACCGTTAGCAGTTTGCGGCGGCAGAATATAGTTGAGGTAACATTGTTGGCCTGTGTCCTCACCCCAACTGACTTGCAAGCGACCCCGTTCTTCGCTGACCCGCGCATAAATCTGCCCACCCTGACCGACAGAACCCACCACCTGATTTTTCGCGTCTAAAACTTGTGCTCCAAAAGGCACCGGTTCGCCATCTGACTGAGTGGCATTCACTAATATTGGGTACCCTTTGGTGCTTTTATATTTCACCATCACCACCGCACCAGCATTCGGGGCCACTTTCTGACTTGTCGACTCCAGCTCTACGTCATAAGAGGTGCCTTTCGGATCGATGGTAATCTCATTCATCTGGTACGCCGTCAGATACGGCACCACGGCATAGCCCCGTGAATCAATTTTCACGCCGGAGTAGCCGGATACTTCCGCGCCTTCAGCCCCTTTGGCTTCCACCACCGCAAATGTTTCGCTACTGTACGGCGTTAATGTCACACCACCGGGATGAGCGATCATGCTGCCGGAAAGCCCGATAGAGCCACTTTGATAACTGCTGCTACCGCCATAAGAGGCCATCGTGGTGGCTTTAGAACCGCGGTACTGACCGTTGACACTGCCACTGGCTCCCGAACCACCGTTGCTGTTCATGGCGGTAGCCCCATAACTGAATTGGCTTTGCTCGCCGGCACTGCCTGAGACCGACGCTTGTTCGCCCCAGTCTCCCTGACCGTTGCGGTTCATTTCCAGTCGCATTTGCGGCACGTTAGCCTGGTCATTCCGCCCTAATGGGAAGCTCATACTGAGCAGATAAGTATTCTGCATCTCGCCAAATCCGGAGCGACTACGGTTAATGCTGACGCCATAGGTCATGCTTTTATAATTATTGCTGTAACCCATCTGATACTGCTGGTCACTGCCGTCCTTATTCCAGTAATCCTGCAAAGAACCACTGATATACATCTGACCCCAACCGTCCGGTAATCCCTGATTGGCCGTCACGGTTAAGCGATTTTTCGCGCGATAGATACGGCTGGCATCATAGCCCTGCCGTTCAGCATCAAGGGTTTGCATCGCCGTGGAAAAATCCAGATAGCCCTGAGTCGAAAAGCGGTGTGCCGCCACACTCAAATTACTGTTGGTTTCAGCAATCACTTTGCTGTAACTGACCTGATAGCTCTGGCCACTTTCATTGCCGCCCCGCAGACGAGTATTGGCCTGCGTCACGTCAACCGCCACCGCCCCAATCGGGGTACTGAATGCCGTCCCGACCTGTACAGCCGCGTAATCTTCACTGGCCTGCACACCGGTATAACCGGTAATGCTGTTGTTCAGACCACGCTGATAGGTTCCCTGATAAAGACCAGGGGTAAAGGAGAGTGAATCGTTACGCACTTTACCCACTGTCAGGCTGTAGCGCTGCGAACCAGGCCGCAGTAACTGCGCCACTGCCGCAAAGGGTACCTGAAAATTCTGTGTGCTACCGTCAGCTTCACGTACCGTCACATCCAAATTACCGCCGTAACCGGTAGGATAGAGGTCATCAATGATAAATTCGCCGGGAGAAACGGTGGTTTCATACAGCACCTGACCGCTTTGGCGCACGGTAACCAATGCATTGGTGCGCGCAATCCCGCGGACTTCTGGTGCATAGCCACGCAATGATTCAGGCAACATGCGGTCGTCGGTACTGAATTGCGCGCCGGTAAACGGCACAGTATCGAACAACTGCCCAGTCGTGTTGGATTGCCCCAACAACACGCGCCCCTTGGCTGCCGGAATATCTCGCTGCACATAACTGTTAATACTGGTGTATTTGCTATCACCCTGTTCTTGCCAGTTATACGAGCCGTTATGACGGAAATACCATGAACCGAGGTTTAATCCGGTGTTAATCCCAGCAAAAGCTGAGTTAAATGTCTGTCCATTGGATGAGCTGCTGTAGCCATTGAGTGAATAGCCCAACATCCCTGACGTCACTCCGCTGTCCCACAAAGCCGGATTCACTGTGCCACGGGCTGTCCGAAGCAACAGCGCTTGTGGAATAGCGATATCCAGTCGTTGTTCCCCACTGTCAAAGGTCACCTGAGCATTAGGGAGCAATGACGCCAAATCGACACAGCCCGCTTCTTTTTTTAGCGGGGCCAATGATTCAGACGGTAAAGCTTCAGTCTTGAGATTAAGACTGGCAATGACCGATGAAGATAAGCAGGCATGGACACTTTTATCATCACGGGCCTTAAATTCCACATTCTCATTGCCAATCAGGGTATTGTTTAAATAAATATCAGCGCGATAATTACCGGGTAGCACGCTGCCCCCTTTCGAGAAGCGGCTTAAATCAATACCGGAGCCACCGTACTCGGTATTGAGAAAGATACCGTCAAACTCAGCAGACTGGGGAGAACTAGTTTGAAGGACGTTGGTTTCCCCGTCACTATCGCTATGCTCAACAGCAAAAATAGTCGGTGATAAAAAAGCAGTAATAAGCGCAGCCGCCACGGGCGTTAAACGACCACTACGGGAAAATGTCATTGCCGGGTGTTTCATTATTCAATTATTCCGTAGTGTACAGACGTATTCCGCCCCCACGAAATAGATGTGGTCATTAGCGAATGCTCTGTATGGCTGTTATCTGTTATATATAAATTAAGGCTTAATGGGCTGACTCAATTTATTGAGTGCGCCATAATCATTAACAAATTCAAAATCAACGCTATTTCCGGCTGTATTACCCGGTAATAAAAAGGTCAATGAATTATTAGGACTAATCATTTGTCCTTCAACCGGCGCGGTTTTACTGCCGGTAATACCTACTGTGACCAATGAAATATGAAACTGGGTCGGATTAGTCGCTTTGAGTCCTCCGGGGACTTTGGTCCAGACCAAAGATTTTGCGGCATCATTGGGATTACCCACTAACCCCGTGGGACGGAAGAATAATTTAATGCGGGAGCGGAATGCCATCTGTAAATAATTCTGGTTACTACCCGCATCTGCTTTAGCCGGTATTTCCAACACATTCAGCCAGAAAACAGATTCTTTATCTTTTGGTAAAGTATCACCGGTATAACTGATACGCAGTGTCTGACTTTTATTCGGCTCAACCCGATTGATTGGTGGCGTCAGTACAAAAGGCACTTTTAACGTTTCAGGACGGGCATTGACATCACCATTGTCAATCCAGCTTTGTAATACGACTGGCCCAGTGCCGGTGTTATTAACCTTGACCGTCACTTCTTTTTGTTTCTCCGGATAAATCACCCGCGTTCCGGTAATAACTACACTGGCCTGAACAGAGTATCCAGTCAATAAAATCAAGAGTAAGGTTGAGAAGGCAGTGAAAAAAAGACGGTTAATGCTGTTCATAACAACCTCGACACTTAATCAAAGAGTGCATATCTTAATTCTAGCGCTTGCCATCAAAAAGGGCAGATATCTGCCCTTATATATTTCTACGTGGCTCGTTAATACTTATTTGTACTGGATAGAATAAACCACGTTGCTGACTACAGTACCGGGAGTGGTTGCGCCATCAGCATAATATTGAACCGCATACGGCAATGAAGCAGAGCCTGTAGAAGCATCAATATACGTGGTGCTGGTCGTCTGATTGCTGTTGCCTGCTTTAATTGGTGTCATGGCGTTAGAAGCATCCAGAAGCTCTAAGCTAACCAGACCCGCAGTACCGCTCACGTTCTTCAGGTGGCCAGTAACCACATCGACACTCGGACCCGCTTCAAAGAAAGCAGAAACTGTTTTCAGCGTGCCAGTACAATTGCTCAGCGCCATGCTAAAACCGGTGTTGCCAGCAACCTGATTAGCAGAAGTCAATTGGCTGGTACCCACAGTTGGCAGTACAACTGTTGCATCTGCACCCTGGCCGTCGACAGAAACATCACAAGTAGAAGCGGTCAGTTCACCGTTAAAAGTAATGGTACCGGTAGAAGCGGCTTGAGCAGCGTTAACACCAGCGAATGCAGCAACGATTGAGGCAATAATAGCTAACTTTTTCATTTAAATTTCCAATTAGTAATAGATGTATGAGTTAAATAACTCAGTACTGATGTTTGTTCATTCGATTGTGGTAATGCCACAAGAATCCATTAGATATTTATCGCTGCTGGGCAATAAGAACAGTTAATGAGTTCTTTCAAAAACCCAGTAAATTTAGAAAATAAATATATGTATTGGGTAGCGAAATGACATCTTAAATATCTTTTATAGTAGGAGTAAAGCGAGGCTTTAATATTCACAATTTCCGTACTGTATATAAACCACCTTGGAATCCCTGAAACATCCTATTCACTGTACTCGCTGGCTATGAATTGAAGTATACACGATCAATTCATCTGGTAAATACCGATATTACAGATCAATGACCTGCAATCAATATTAATTCAAAGGATATTATTCTAAATTAGTCCTGCCAGAAGGTTTTTTAGATCGTACGAACACAAAAAGGTAATCGTAAATATTGGTTTAGATCATTTTGGTAGCTTATTATGTTTTAAATTTAAAACTTAAATTAATCCTTTTCCATATAACAACAAGAATAATCTTATTATTCCGACGATTAACACTACAAATTAAAATAAAACTCCTACTCAAATGTAGGAATTGGATCATTATTTGATCTTTTTTTAAAAAAATCCGCCTATATTTTTTATACTTATTTTCTATCAAAGACAAACTAACACAATGATTATTAATAAGTTAATTAACACCACAGTGTCAGAATTCATCTTAGGAAACTTTTGAATGTAAAGAACCGAGCACAAGCCATCCTGAATAGATAACTTCCCCTCTTACGCAGCCAATATAACTTTATAAGTTATTGTTTGCGGGGTAAAACACCATAAATTACATAATAATCATTTTTAAGCGCTAGAGTATTATCCTTAATTTATTAAAAACCCCACTTATTGATAATGATTATTATTAATAAATGGAGGCGATGATTATTATTAACAAATGAGCATCGAATAGTATAAATAAGGATAACAAAAAGACAGAATGTAAAATACGGGATTTATCTTGATACCTTTTCACTTAATATACGTTAAATCTCATTCCGTGATATGGGCTTTCGGCTGAGATTAATCATGACCCTGAGGGTATACCGAGACCACTTATCAAACAGAATACATCCTACGCATGGCCTATATTAGGCAGGCTACTATCCGCTGAGCGTAATGAACGAACTAGTTGCAAATATTGATTCGATTGTAGTGCTATAAAATTATCATACCTGCTCATACCATGGCGTTATTTTTCGCTGCAATACGCGCAGCCCCAACTCTAATCCTGCGGCAACGAAAGCAATCACGATGATACCTGCGATGACTACGTCTGTAGCGAGGAACTCACTAGCCGACTGCACCATAAAACCCAGACCTCGGGTCGCAGCTATCAGCTCCGCTGCAACCAGAGTCGACCAACCAACGCCCAAACCAATACGAATCCCCGTAAGGATTGCAGGTAGCGCATTGGGGAGTACCACGAAGCGTAACACTTGCCAGCGTGTTGCCCCTAGGGCTTGAGCTGCACGGACTTTCACCTGTTCAATACTGCGTACGCCAACCACTGTTGCAAGTGTAACCGGGGCAAAAATAGCCAAATAAATCAATAGAATCTTCGAAGTTTCCCCAATACCGAACCAAATCACTATTAATGGCAAATATGCCAATGGGGGGATAGGACGATAGATTTCAATCAATGGATCCAGTATCGCCCGTAAACGGTTATTGATGCCCATAGCAATCCCGACAGGAATACCAATGCTTACCGCAGCCAATAATGCGACCAGAATACGCCCTAAGCTGGCGGATAAATGCTGCCATAATGTGGCATTCATAAAACCTTGCGGGCTGGTAATAACCATCAACTGATGTAGCACCTGCTGCGGAGAAGGCAGAAAAAGGGGATTGATTAACTCGCACGCGGTGACTACCCACCAAATAATCAAAACCACTAATAATGTGGCACCGCTCAGTAATAGATTAAGGGAAATGTACCTGTATTTCTTCCGTTCCCCATGTGCAGCGACTCTATTTTTCAGGCCATAATCCCGTTTCATAATAACCCCTCGCGCTGTTCAAAAAATTTTCCGAGAACATATTCACGTGTACTAATAAATTTTGGATCAGACTTGATGGCGCGGCAGGCTTCGCCACTCGCGTAACGACGACCAAAATCAAGTGATAAGCTCTCCACTACCTGACCCGGTCCAGGGGAAAGTAATAGAAGTTTGCTAGCCAGAAAAATAGCCTCTTCAATATCGTGGGTTATCAGCAATATTTGTTTCCCTGTGTCACACCAAATATTGAGTAGTAACTCTTGCATCTGTTCGCGGGTGAATGCATCGAGCGCACCAAAAGGTTCATCCAGCAACAGCATTCGTGGGTTTGCAGCCAAAGCGCGGGCAATACCAACACGCTGACGCATTCCTCCGGAAAGTTGCCAAATGTGGTAGTTTTCAAAATCAGCCAACCCCACCTGCATTAATATTTGTCGTGATATTGTGTCGCGTTGTATTTTATTTATCCCTGCCAGTTGCAGTCCAAACCCTACGTTATTCAGGACATTACGCCAAGGTAGCAAACCTTCTGATTGGAAAACTACGCATCGTTCAGCGCCTGGAGATCTAACCCGCGCGCCATCAAGAGTAATATCCCCCGCAGAAGGGGTAATAAAACCAGCAACCAAGTTTAATAGCGTTGTTTTCCCACAGCCAGATGGCCCCAATATCACTACCAGTTCCCCATGACTAATTTGCAATGACACGTCATCAAGCACTTTCAGCCCGTTATATTCCGCACTAATGTGGCTAACATTCAACATACTGCGTCCTTAATTACTTCTGCATGACCTGAGCTTGTTGTACAAAGCGGTTGGTTACAAAGGCGCTGTAATCGTGCTCAACCTGAGATATTTTTCCCTCTTTTTGCAGAAACTTAGCGGTGTCTTGGATATTTTTTTCGACCGGTTTACCCAACTGTACAATCTGCTCTGCCAATGGGAGGTAGCGACTTCCTTTGACCAACCCCGGTACTTGGTCTTCACTTGCCCCACTTAATCGGGCTAGAGTGCTGATGTTGATTTTATTCTCAAGCCACGCATCCGGAGCCGTTAAATAGGCTTTCTGTGCAGCTAATGTACTCCTGACAAAAGCGGTTACCACGTCAGGATGACTCTGTGCAAAATCCTTACGCACGACCCAAACATCCAGTGTTGGGGCCCCCCAAAGTCCAACTTGCTCAGAGTCGGTCAACACTTTGCCAGTCTTAGCGAGTTCATTGACCACTGGAGCCCAGACGTAAGCTCCATCAATATCGCCTCGCTGCCATGCCGCCGCTATCGCAGCTGGCTGCATATTCAGGATATGAACATCTTGTTGCTCAATATCCCAATGTTGAAGGGCAGATAATAAACTGTAATGCGGAGTAGAAATGAACGGCACGGCGATTCGTTTTCCGATGAGATCTTGGGGCGTATTGATTGATTTTTTTACCACCAATGCTTCGGATGAACCTAACTGCGAGGCAATAAGAAACACTTCAATGGGCAGCTTTTGGCTTGCACCAACAGCCAGCGGACTGGAACCAAGATTACCAATCTGTACATCGCCGGAGGCAAGTGCACGTAACACACCCGAACCACTATCGAACTTGCGCCAATCCACTGTAGCGCCCGACATTTTGGCAAAGCTGTTTTCCGCCTGTGCAACCTTTGCTGGCTCGGCTTCAGTCTGATATGCGACGATCACATTGACTGCTTGAAGATCAGTTGTTGTCAGTGCTAAAACAAATATGGCTGAATATACAGATATAAAAAAATTACGTGTCATTAACGCCTACCCTAAATAAATTTCTTATTAAAAATCCAATGTTAGAAATATAATTTTTACGCTTGATTACCTATTATTAGGTTTACATCACCTATTCACTTAAATACTCGCATGACAAAACTCATGAGAAAAAAGCCATGCTCACCAACTAGAATAATGAAATCTAATTCATAACACTCACCTCCCCACTGTCAAGGCACATAATTACTTGATCTCCAGATTGTATTCTTTGGGTTGATAAACCTGTACCGACAATACAAGGAATACCATATTCTCTTGCAATAATAGCCGCATGGCTTAACACCCCGCCTTCATCGGTTACAATTCCGACTGACTTGACAATAACGTCCAAGGAATTAAATTGAGTCATAGACGTTATAATTATTTTTCCTGGCGTCATCACCGCCAGTCTCGCTTCTTTCAGACTCAGCGCATCATTACAACGCAAAATAACAGCCTCACCCTTTATTTTATTCTCACTACCACGACAAGCGACACTCCCGCTTAATTTTTCTTGTTTGTCAGTATATAACTTATGATATTCATCAACCGCCGAGTCACCAAACTTCACGCGACTGGAACCATTTGAAAATATAAAAATCATTTTTTCATTTCGGGAGATCTTTTCTTTCAGAGATAATTTCTTTTTATCATTAATCAAACTTAAAATCTCATTAATTAAGTAATATTGATTTATATCCTTCACCTTCTCCCCTGTTAATTTACTTACCGCCATGAAGAATGGCATCAAGATATAGTCAAAACTTGCCCAACACTGTTTTATCTCATTTCTGAATTTTTTAATTAGCCTGTATGTTTTAAAATGATTAGCTGGCAATTTATCAATACAGTCTGGTGGAGTATGAACCTCTACAGGATTCTCGAGCTGATGGTGGTGACTATTTTTGTCAATCCTATCTAATAAAGAATCGCAGGCATCATTATAGGTATAATGGTTTATCATCAACCATGGATATTTATCGAGATGACTCTTTATACTCGTTGTATCGATCATAGATTCTTCATTACATAGCGCTCGAAAGTCACGAGATTCATCAATTAAAGCCTCATGAGAAAGCCATTGATCAATCAGCTCAATCTCCTGATTATTAAGATAGTAATTGATATCCTCTCCGAACAATGCCGTAAACTCATTCCCAGTGGAACGGTAGTGACTTGTTAATTCACCATACAAATCCATAGTTTTCTGGAAGAAATCAGATAGCTTAGAGCAATTCATTTTTTCAAAATTTAAATTAGAAGTTTGTTCTTTAAAATTAGAAAATGAAATCAACAAACCTTCAAGCATCGATTCTTGAATAGATATATTTTTCTCTTCAAAAAAGAAATCCCCTATCATTACTTGGTTTTTTACATCATTATCAGATAGATAAGCGTATGTCATTCCCTTTTCCACATACATAAAAAAGTCATATAAGCCATTCCAAATAATGTCACTTCTATTACTTATTGCTAAATTTCGCGCATCTGTTCGCCAGCAAGGCTCACAATCTGACCACCATGGGTGGTATACCTTTTCATTCGTGGCCTCCATCATCGAATCTTTCGTTCCCAAGGCCGTTATGGGCCTAGATTGAAATATATAGGTCACACCATCACATACCCCCCATTCTAAATCCAAACCATTAATGACCATGATTTTTTCAATCTGAGAGATTAGAACTGCAAGATTCTTTAAGATATTTACGCTTATTTTTGCAACACCCGGTTGTGTCAAATATCTTTCTATAATTCTGTGTTCATTTTTATCAATAATATATCTATCTGGTGTATCTCTGCCTGAAACTAGATTTTCACAGGTGCCTTTTACTACTTCTATAATGATTTTATCTTTATGACCAGAGACAGGATCAGCAGAAAAAATAACACCTGAAACATCAGGTACTATTAACTCTTGAACAATGACGGACATACGCTGAATAGCATTAGTCTTTTTGTTATTTAGATAATAGATTGCATTCTCATTAAATATTGAAGCCCAGCACGATTTTACCTTCATAGGTAAATCGTCTAAAGTTTCACAGACATAACTGTCGTACAAACCTGCTGAAGACTCACTTTCGCCATCTTCAGATACAGCACTGGATCTGACTATAAATCCATTTCTCCCATCCAAAGAGTGAGCATGCTCTAGGATGTCCTCCAATAAGTCATCGTGAATATCACCCTTCATTATTTTATTTTTTATATCAAGTAAACCCGCTACACTGACCTGTCCTTTCATTGCAGCTAATGTTGCCATCTCATCCAAATGATTTGATTTTATGAATGATAAATACTCATCCGCAGTAATAACAAATCCATTGGGAACCTTAATTCCATTTAATCTAAGTATCCCAAGTGATTTTGCTTTTGGGCCAACCTTATCTACTTCCAAAAAGCCCGCCGATGACAGTGAATACACACCACTAACTGATTTATTTTTTGTATTGGAGAAATAACTCATCGCTAGATATAGTCCTTTATTATTAATGTTTTTATATTTTCGGGGCCTAGCTATTAATCGTGGTCGGCACAGAAAAAGTTAGAAATAAGATTTCAATAGACCTTTTCGGCGAATATCACTGGTTGCACAGTGGATACCACCGCCAAAAACGTAGTGATCTTTAAAATCTACAGGGATAGGCTGAATACCAATTTTTCGAAAAAAATCAATCGTTGGCTGTTCAGATGCCTCAACAATCACCCTTTGGGAATCGAGCATCAAAATGTTCATAGAAAGCCAAGCACTCGACATATGAAATTCTGCTTTAGCTATGCCTCTAGGCGGATAAAAAATTTCCCAACCTCCACGTTGAAACATGTCAAGAATCTCTGGAGAGAGGCAGGGACGGTCAGGGCAGGAAAGAACTTTTCCTTCACCAATAGGCACCCAAGTCGCATCCATATGCACTGGGCCTGGATCATGAAATTTCACTCGGTGAATACGATATTCAGGAGCAAGATGACGTTCCACCCATTGGATCCCGAGTTCATTCGTCACTTGGCTACGTTGTGCGAGTATATCCCGCCCAAAACGCGTGAAATCTGCAGCATCAAAGCAAGGTTCTGCCTCAGTGGTAATAAAACGACCGACTAAAGGGCCAACAGTAGCAGGAACTCCTGATTCACCACGAAACCAAGACATATCTTCTTCAGGATAATCCCAATCGTAAAGCGCATCAGGCATTCCTGACTTAGGGGCAGCCGTCCATTTCGCACCTTTCTTCCAATATTCCATGACTAACGGACGATAGCGAAGATACTCAAAATAGCGGCAACGTTGCGACATCGGTGCTTCAATAATTTGATCACCCACGACAAGAAGAACATCGCGAACATCTGCATTACAAAATCCAGATGCAGTGAAATACGGTGTTTTTGCTTCCATTGAGCCAAAATCAATTGGACCTGGACGGCGAACCGTGACCCCTTCCCTTTCTAAAACACATTGCAGGTTATCCAGTGCAGTAGCCGCTTTTCGCACCATCTCTGCAGGATAGGGTTTTCCGGCATTTTTTTGATAAAAACCCCAATATTCCTTTCTGATAAACGCTTTCATCTCATGAGTTAACGCTGGGATAGAAACCCCTTCAATGCTACCTACGATAACCTCTTCCAATGGGTCCCATTCGTTATAACTGCATACAGGAGAGGATTGTGAAATTTCTTCCATCGGGTAGTTCCTTAGTGAAGTAAGTCGGCTTATTACTATAAAAATTCGTAATGTCTAATATTAAAATGCATAACGTCGAAATAGTGCTGAATATTTAGGCATTGCCGTTTTTGGGACTAATCAAATAAGATATGATCCAACTTAAATTAATGAAGTAGTTAATGGCAATAGGGGAAATAAAGAGGAATGGTGATATTAACAATTCACATATCTGTATAAAAAAACGTGCCAGACCTAGGTGTTAGCGGTTCTTTTAAAAACACAAAAAACATGCCATGTAATAAAATGAAATTGACTACGTATTTTTTTACTTTCCCAAACTAACAAGTAATAAATTACGCATGAAAATTCATTTTCCTTCAAAGGAAATGGAATCAATACCACTACACGGTCATATTTCTTACTAAGATTTTATTGTGGTTGACTATTTAAGCGTGGTTTGGTGTCGTTGCCTTAGCTGTTGAAACACCGTAATGCAAACACCAAATCCATATTAACTGCTATTTTCCGTTGAAGTACGGTTATTTGGAATTCATTTAACCGGATAAACAACTACATCCATGTATCCACTAGATGGATGATATGGATATGATAAATTAGGTGCCGTTCTTAGTTTTTTCGAAAAGCAATTATTTTCAAAATTCGACCGTCCAAACGAAGAGTATATTGGATTGCCAAACAGGTTATTAATTTCATTACGAACATCATTACACCTTGTATTAGTTAGCAACTTACCCCCATAGTGAAAAATAAAACTCACACTAGTCAATTGATTGATTTCGGCAACTTTCTTAACAGCCTGAATATCATTAACAAATTCATTTAAAGAATTACCTTTTACATTATAAACAATGTCCTTTAATTTAACCCTACCTGTTTTATGGACACCTTTAACAATTAACAACTCAGGCTTACAAACAACAAGTATCTCATTGTGACAATCAGGATCCATCATTTGGATAAAACGCTTGAAATATTCTAATTTATTATATGGACTACCTAAAGCAACATTACCTACTCCTTGACCATTAAGGATTCTATCAACTAGTTCATAGGAATTTATTATTCTCCCCGTTGGTTGCTCTTCAAATTTACCGGCATGATTAGGAAAATAAACATCAGATAAATGTGTTCCGATAATATTTTGATAAGGAACATCAAGAACAAGATGTGTTGGGAAAGCCCCTACCCCTTTCCCTTTAGAATAAGAGAGTAAAGAACAAGACATAATATCCCATGAAGATATTACATCTTCAAACCTTTCCCCTAAAAAACGAGATGCACACCTTCTATTACCTAAGCCACCCGTGGATGAAATAGTATGGATAATTTGAAATTCATTATTCATCAAACCTTGTTGCCACGATAATAATTTATTTTTCTTCTTATTCATATCCGTATTTACACTCCATATTTTAACATTAAAGAACCTAGTTTATTTCTACTATATAAGAATTTTATTTTTATAAAATAAATAGAAAAATGAGTAGGTAATATAAGGAAAAGACTACATCTTTATACGATATTTCTAATACCGTATTCATATCGATACGCATTTTCTTTACTTCAGCAACTTTTGTTCCATCAGTCCTAGTGCAGAACCTTTAGTAGCACTAGCTGTTCAGACAGCACCAGTCGTAACTCGCCATTTGTGTAGCCGATGCAATGCCTCATCAAGTACCTCGTCGGATTGTACCAGTGCAATGCGTACCCGACCCGCGCCACCCGTTCCGAAACCGCTACCGGGAGCCAGCAATACACCAGTTGCCTCAAGTAATGTTTCAACAAAGTGCAAATCATCACCTGCAAAACCAGGTGGTAGCGGTGCCCATAGAAAGAAAGTGCCTTGCGAGGGAGGAATGTTCCAGCCTAAAGATTTCGCACCAGCAATAAATCGACGCATACGCGCGGCATAAATTATACTGTTGCGTGCCGCGATGGTTTCCAGTTCGTCGAGTATCTCTGCCGCCACGCACTGTAGCGGTAGGAAAGTTCCAAAGTCGGTATTAAACTTTGCGCTACGAATCTTTTCTACTAGCTCAGGCGCGCCGACGGCGAACCCAATGCGCCAACCTGCAATACCGCATGATTTGCTCAAACTATGCAGCTCCAGTACACGTGATAATGCCCCCTGCCCCAGCAACGCTGAACCACCCAGAGTGCCATTACACCGAAACTCAAAGTTAATCTCGGCATAGGCCCGATCAATCACCACCCAAAGCGCATGGCGCTGAGCAAAATCCAGTACCTCTTGCAGCTTACTTGGCGATAGTTCCCTACCTGTCGGATTACTTGGCGAGCAGATCACCAGTACTCGAGCTCCCGCTAATTGTTCATCTCGGATAGACTCCAGCTTTGGTTGCCCCAATTCATCACAGGCGAATAACTCCACACGAGCACCTATCAGCCGGGCACAACTTTGGTAGACGGTATAGGAAGGGTCTGGCATAAGCACCGCCTCGCCAGGGGAGAGGCAAGCTAACAGACTGTGAAATATGCCCTCTTTGGAGCCGAGTAGATCAACAACATGGCGTTCAGGATCAAGCAAAACAGGTGCACTGGGCGGTAAAAATCTACGCTGATAATAGGCAGCGAAGCGTTCGCGTAAATGACGATTGATGTCAGGACGGAACTCGCCATAACCATGTAGATCTTCACGACCAACAAAGTGTTGCAGTCGCTGGCGCCAGCGCGGCTCAGGTGCTAAATCTGGATTACCAATGGATAAATCCAGCAGGGAGGAGCCAGCGAAATTAGGCATATTTGGATGAGGGTAGTAGCGCTCGACCATTTTCTTAAGCAAGGTAAAAACGTCATTCGATGTATGGTCGGTCATCTGATTCATGGTTGCAGATCTCAGTTCAGCGGATTGGTTTTTCAAACTTCACCACGGTGAGTTCACTTGGCTGTAGACGCAAGCGGGCTTGAAAATGGTGAAACTGTGTAGCGATGAGTGCTACGGCTTCGTCCCACTCGTGATCCGCACGCTGTTGCATCGGATAAAGTAAGAAGCCGGTAGTGACAGCGTCAGGATCATTGTCAATACGGTAGTCTGGAACAACACTGAAAAGCGGCAGGTCATAACCTGCATTGACACGCGCCCAACACTCTTGCATGAAACTCATGGCAAGGTCTTGATAGGAAGATGCCAAGGAGATTAAGTCTGCTCCAAAGGGCGCTTCAAAAACCAGTTCCCAGCCCATACTCGATTTGTTCAACACCTGAAACAAACCTTGGCGTTCAAGAGCGTTAGCAAGCGAATTGCGAGCATCATGTAAGGTAGTGAGATAGTCAGCATAACCGTTGCGGCCTAATTGGCGAAGATTGACCCAAGCGGACAAAATTCCTTGGCTCTGTCTGGAGTTTTCAAAAGTGTAACGATAGGCTCGAAACTGGCCGAACTGAAAATCCTTGTCACTGTAACGGTAGGTTCCGTCTCCCAGTTCATCCATAAAGCGACGGTCTCGGGCGACAAAAAAGCTGCTCGCGTAGGGACACAAACCGTTTTTATGGAAATCAACGCCGAGAGAATCGAAACCGTCGATGCCGCGTAGCAGTTGCAGTACTCTAGCGATCCGTTCTCTACTGCGCAGATCAGGGACTCGTTGGCGCAGTTCCGCACTATCTGCATTGAGCAAGGTCAGATATAACCAGCCGATAACACTGTCCAGATGTAGGTAGGGACGTTCTTTCAATTGATGTTCATTGGCGAACGCTTCGGCGATGGCGCGTACTTGGTGGGTATCTTCACAATTAAAGTTGATGGTGGTTCCACCACAACACACGATTGCCGCAACCCGGCGTCCGAGAGCATGCTGCTCATTGAGTATGTCCCGCAATGTGTCGGCCTGCATGCGCCCATTACTGTTACTGGGTACACGCAGGCAGTTGTCTGAACCGAGTCCGAGCAGGCTGGCGGCATGTTCGACGCAGTAATGCGATCCTTCACTGCACAGAACGACCAAATCACGGGGCAAACCTGTACGTAACGATCCGGGAGCGATTCGGCTCAATGCCGACTTGAGGGCATACATGATAGTGGACTTGCCACCACTGCAGGCTATACCCATAGCTTGCGGCCAGCCAGCCCACCCCCCGATGCGCCGCGCCACCTTTTGCTCTATGAGTAATGCTTCTCCACCGAATGTATCCATCAAGCTGTTGGTGTTGTAGGCAGTGGCTAGCCATGCGGCCGCCGTAGCTTCCATACTCGGCTTGGGCACCATGTTAAACAGGGAATATCGTGACTGTGGACGGATTGCCCCCTGGAAATAGGCCGCAACGTCGTCAAACAGTTCAAGATCGTCTACAGGTGCATTGCTTTGGTCACGCTCAAGCTCATCAAAGTAGGAGAAGGCTCGCGATGGGTACTTTGGACCAAGATTGGCGAGGGCTGCTGGGGCGAAAGCCAGATCCGGCAGTTTAAGCTGGTTGGCACGAGCACTTCTCTGCACGTAGGCATCCAACTCCATCGTATAATCGACAAGGGCTTGTAGACTCTCTGGCTGGGCAGATGAAATAGACAATGGTTCAAGATATTTCCGCATTCTAATGGCTTTTCCTATTAGTTAGATGTTTCAATAAAGCGCTAACCTGTCCGTTGCGTTGCCATCGAACTGAGACGCAAGGTTAATCCTGCCAAATAAAAGCCGACCAGATTGTTGTTACCTCATAACGAAACCAGCAGATTCTGCGGAGGGTATTTGCAATTATTTTCATTGTTTTTGGCACATCTTATTATCTGAATTTTTGTTCATTCTATTTAAGATGGGCTATACAAGTACGCTATTATTTTCAAATATCCTCGGCGCAGAGCGTCGATAAAAAGGTATTAACATCTCAATAGTTTTCTGTCATTGAAATCGTACAGCTACAAGTCGTTATCCAACCCTACATTTTAAAAAAACTTAAGTTTTCCAATCAGTTTTCGGCACAATTATACGGATGAAAATATGAGAGGATAGTTGCACTAAGGTGCAATAACGGATTGTACTTTAAGGGAGTGAATGTAGAAGGTTAGTTATTGGGGCTAATTGCAAGAAATAGCCATCCTCGAAAACCCATGACTACTCATCAGTTTTCGAGGACAAATAAAATACAAATAATTTAAGTGGAAACATTTTGCCACCGAAAGCAGCCATTGACACTCACGCTGATAGAATCTGACACCAACGAGTTATACCAATATCAGTGATATACTCACTGAGTTATGCCGTTGGCTAAACATTCAAATTGATATTAAAAACCATCATTTAAACTCATAGATAATATGCACGAATAAAGCTATTCATTTTTTTGATCGGCTTGCATGACCAAGTAATAATTAAAAAACTCTGATATAACCTTATCAGCAGAATAAAATAAGCCCTCATCTCTCCACTTTCGGCTAAAATACTCAATAGCTGCGACACGAAAATCACTTTGCTTTAGGTCTTCAAGATATTTTATGACTGTATTATGGCTTAGACCTTTTAACTCAGCATTATAGACCCTCAACATAATAGCTATCGATTGGAAGAACGGGTCAGTCAATTTTTTTTCTAAAACCATAGCATCTTGAAATTTTCCCTCACGGCAGAGTGACTCCGCGTGAAACAAAATATCAAGTGTACTATCCAAATTATTTAAAGTTGTCTTAATTGGAGTTGGTTCTATACCGCATTCATATGGGCTTCTAGGTTTCTTAATCCGTAATAGATCACGAGAAGTATCATAGTGCCTGCTATAGATATGGAATGTCCCCACATACCAAGATAAGGTTCCCATCTGGTAACCTAATGTTGTCGCGACAATTTCGTGGAGAACGCTCCACTCAAAGAAGTTAATACCACTGAATCCCCAAATTGCATCATTTGCTCGAATAGTGACATGCAAATATAATATATTATCTCTCTGTATAAATTGCAGCCAATTATTGCATGGCACATCTTTTGTATCTGAATAATCACTCATAGGATCAAATAAAGACATCACTGCGCGTTTAGTATTCGGATCCTCTCGCAACCTGCTAACGATACAAGAAACCTGATCAACCTTACCCATCCAATTTCTCAGACGCGGCCCGTAAGCGGCACGCCATGTCTTGTTATCATCAGAAAAGTCTATTGATCGCGGCAGGTAATGCTGTAGAAACTCAAGATCTCCTCTGCCAGCAAGTACCCAGATAGTTTCTGCAACTTGGGCAAATACATTATTTTTACGTCCGGGTAAGACAAGAAAACGTTCCTGAGGATTAGCAATTTTCGTTAATGTTGATAATACCTCTTTTTGTGTCTGGCCCCTTGCGACCATTTCAGTGCCTACGCTGTCAATACTCCTAAGAACATCGAGCAGTGCATGAGTGATATTCCTATTCATTTTAATTTATCCAAGCCATTTCTATTTAATCACACTCACTCTAAAAGCGTGAGTTATTTTTTTTTAACAATATAACTTAATGCCAATGATATTGGCAATCGACCAAAAAAAGTAGATTTAATATACTAGAAATTAATACAGCTGTAAAAATTCATGCGTTCACCTTAGACATACGGATACATTCAACGAATTCGATAAAAATTCCCATTAAAAAAATGAAATATACTACGCTATATTTTTAACTTACTTTTAAAATAAGTAAAAGCGCCATATCCTTGCTGTTATAAACATCATCTGCTTGAGTCTGAGAACCACGGACATAGATAAGATAGTGATCTTTCAACGTAGCATGGGATGCTGAACACTCTCTACCATTGAGGGAAATCTATATTCTCAGTGATTAGATTACTAGAACAAAGCCAAAACATCCTACAAACAAAACACATTTGACCTACATACTATTGGCAGACGATATTTTATTATAAAAAATAATCACTTTAAAATTATTATGTAAAATAACTCTTCATAAGGTTATCGATATTCTAATACCAATACTAACTCCTTGGTGTCGGTAAATATGGCATTCCATTTTCAAATTTTTGAAATACTTCTAATAAAAGGTAGCGTTATGAAAATGAATATTCATTCCTCCTGTCTGTTCGCCATGTTGTTCCCTATGATCCTGATTTCCTCCGTCCAAGCTGAAACACCTTTCAAACCCGAACGAATCAGTGTTGAAAAAGAGCTTCGGGCGGGACCAAATCTGTTTGTTATAGATCAAAGCTGGAGTGGCACGAGTAACATTACTGTTCTTTCTGCGGATGATTTGAAAACAAAAGGCAGCATCTCCACTGGCCTCCTAGCACAATTCCTTCTATCAAAGGACAACAAGCAACTCTATACCGCCTCAGTTTACCCAAAACGTATCGTCTGGGGGCCAACAGAAGCAGTCATCCAGCAATTCGATGTAAAAACACTGTCGCTGACTAAAGAGATGCAAACGTCGCCGAAAATGGCGCAAGTATCAGCCAATATCAATAACTTCAGGCTGTCCGCTAACGAAAAATACGCCTTTGTGCAAAATGCTACCCCTGCTGCTTCTGTCAATGTTATCGATATCGCCAGCGGCAATACACTGTTGGAAATTCCAACGCCAGGATGCTGGGGCATTTATCCATCTGCTGATGATAATCGCTTTAGCTCGTTATGCGGCGATGGCACGGTTGCCAGCTATCAAATCGCGACCGATCAGAAAAATTATAACATTATCAAAAGTGACAATATTTTTGACGCCGATAAAGACGCTTTGTTTATCAGCTCACAACGAGATGGCGATACGCTGATGTTCACCTCTTTCAACGGCAACATGTATTTGCTGAATGACAAAGAGGCAAAAGTGACACTGACCGATAAGTTCAGTTACACCAAAGGGATCAAAAGCCATTGGGTACCCACTGGCTTTGAAATTCTTGCCTTCAATAAACCCAATAATCTGATGTTCGTCACCATGCACCCAAATGGCAAGGAAGGCAGCCATAAAGATGGGGCAAAAGAGATCTGGGGAATTGATATGGTCAGCCACAAGGTTGTGACCCGCGTGAAAACGGCCAATACGATCTCACTGGCCGTTTCACAAACGAAAAATCCAGTGCTATTCGCCCTGAGCGGAGGAGACGGTAGTACAAGCGGCACAGTGCTGAAATATACCTTCAAAGGCCCACAATTTACAGGTAAGCCTGCTGGAAAGGCCACCAGATTGGGTCTGTTTAACCAATTGCTGATGGTGGATTATTAGTATGATTTCCCAATTTATGGCCCCATGTCATTTCATGTTGATGACATTCATGGCTCTGTTGTTTATTCAAGCTGCCTTGCATAAAGGAAGCGATATTCACCGTTTTTCAGGTTATGTGGCTAATTATCACCGCTTTCTACAACCCTTCAGTATGGTGATTGCTTATCTGCTGCTCACGCTGGAAATTATGGCGACTGTGCTGGCGATAGTTCCTGCAACATCCGTGTTTGGACAGGGTTTATTCCTCCTGATTTTGGCGCTGTACACTCTTGCAATAACCCTTAGCGTTATCTGGGGCAAAAGTACGATTGACTGCGGTTGCGGTGGTCCTTCAGTTAAGGTATCGCCGCAAACCGTAGCACGTAACCTCTGTCTACTAATGCTGTGTGTACTGATGATTACGCTACCAGCAGAATCTATCAGCCGCCCCATGCTGATCGCCGCTATTTTCGCCGGTTTCACTCTATGGATGGGATATATCCTCGCTGAACAGCTAATGCGTAATAGCGATCTGATAAATCGTTTCAGATATTCGCTTCATACTCAGGAGCAACGATGAATACAGTTATTTTATTTGTCCTTGGAACTCTGTCCCTTTTAGTTCTGTTATTAATTGTCGCTTTTATTGCGCTATCACGTCAGGTAGGTGTTCTTTTTGAGCGTATTACGCCTGTGGGTGCAATGATAAATAATAATGGCCCAAGGACTGGAGAAATAACATCAACCTACCAGTTACTTTCACTCAATAGCGGTGAGGTAACCATTGGTGGTAAGAAAAATAAGCATCAACTGGTGCTTTTTATTGCTCCTACCTGCCCAATTTGCAAAGTGTTATATCCCGTCATTAATAGCATCAAAAAATCCGAATCGAAATGGCTTGATATTGTACTGGCCAGCGATGGTGATGAGCAGGAGCATCGTACATTTATCGAGCAACAGCAGTTGGGAGATATTCCCTATGTGCTATCAGCGGAACTGGGCATGGCTTGGCACGTTGCCAAATTGCCGTTCTCAGTATTGCTGGATGAACAGGGAAAGATTATTTCAAAAGGGTTGATCAATAGTCGGGAGCAGTTGGAGAGCCTATTCAACGCCAAAGAAACTGGCTTCGCTTCCTTACAGGACTATGCGCAAAAAGGCGCTGTTAACATCAATAATTAATAACATTGGAAAACTACGATGAAACTATTCTCACAAATTTTAAGTTTACTGGACAGACTGTCTGAAAGAAGTGTTCGCCATTCCGCACGCCAGATTGGTCGTCGCCACTTTCTGACTAAAACCGGTGCCTTTCTTGTCGGCGCGGGTGTATTACCGCTGTTGCCTTTCGATCGTTCATCAGGCACAGCCTTTGCCGCCGATAAACCAGCAGACATCAATGAATGCAGCTACTGGCGCTACTGCGCACTGGACGGTAATCTTTGTTCCTCTTCTGGCGGCAGCATGACGACATGTCCGGTTGGTTCTGAAACGTCAAAAACATCTTGGGTCGGGACTTGCCATAACCCACACGACAACAAAAACTACTTGGTTTCCTATAACGATTGTTGCGGTAAGACAACGGTAGCGAACTCTGTAACCTGTTTCGGCAACCAAGGGGAGCGCCCCGGTTACCGCATGGGATTACATAACGACATCAACTGGTGTATGGCTAATACCAATAAAGGCTATCACTGTACGGTCGCAACGTTGGTCGGACTGGCTAATGAGTAAAAAAATGCTGCGCTCGACGGTAGTCTGTTTTCTTGTCGCAACATGCTATGCCTTTCCAGCCACTGCGCTTGATGGGTATGACAAGTTCGTCGCCAACTGTTCAGGGTGTCATGGTGAAAATGCTGAAGGTATCGAGGGCATGGCTCCACCGCTCTATAACCCAGAGCTATGGGCCAAGCTGGGAGACAAGCGCAATGACTATATTGCTGGTGTGATCACCGGTGGTTTAAGCGGCACACTAAACAACAGTGACAACAGATTTGATGGCATGGTAATGCCACCACAAGACTTTATTGACACAGCAGATTTGGTCGCGATCACTCACTATATTCTCAATGAGCTAAATCACGTCACTGGTGGGCCAGATGCTGCGTTGTTCGATAAGCTGAAAAGCGCCCCACATTCCCACAAGGATTTGCAGAAATTGCGTAATGGTAACTGACAGATGGCGATCAGATTATTCAATACAAATGCATTGCGAATCGCTTTTACGCTGGTGTTATTCATCAGCCCGCTATGCCATACCAAAGGTAATACACCTGAACAGAATTACATCCTGAAGTGCTCAGGTTGTCATGATCTGGATGGTTCAGGCTCGGTGCAGGGGGGGATACCTCCTCTGCCGGGCTATTTAGGTGCATTTGTCAACGATGCAGATGGTCGCCTGTATTTAATGCACGTCCCTGGTATTGTCGCCTCTGGGCTCGATGATCAGCAAATCGCACAGCTGATGAATTTTCTCAATCAAAAATGGGGTGATGCGCAGCAGGGCACGCCTTTTACTGAAGCTGAAGTTAAGCAATTACGCGCCATACCTATGACCGATGTGGTCAAGTTGCGCCGCCAAATAGTACAACGCTTCCTCAGAGAAGGTATTGCGACTGGGGATTACCCTTGGCCCTGATGCAACCCAATATAGATAGGTACGGTCATGGAAAGGCGTCAATTTTTTAAATATTCTCTGTCGTCACTGGTACTCGGAAGCTTGTTTCATCAGGCGAAAGCTGTAGAGACTCCGCATATTCATGTGCCAAATGTTGATCTATTGCCAGAAAATGCCTTGGTATCCGGTCAACCCTTTAAGCCATTGGCGAAACTGACTAATGAATCAACCAACAAAGGTGAATTCGTCGCGGAACTGACCGCCGAAGAATGCGCGGTACAACTCACGCACAACACCGCCCCCACCACATGCTACACCTACAATCAACAGGTACCTGGCCCGCTGATAGAGCTGGAGGCCGGCATGAAAGTCCGCATCACCTTTATCAACAATCTCAAGGTACCCAGTACCATTCACTGGCATGGGCTGCCGGTGCCGCCCGATCAGGACGGAGGCCCAGATGATCCGGTCGCACCAGGTACCACAAAAGTCTATACGTTCCAATTGCCTGATTCGATCTCAGGTACCTATTGGTATCACCCGCATCCGCTTGAGGGAGCTGCAGAACAAGTCGCAAAAGGCCTAGTCGGACCGATCGTTATTCGTGATCCGCAGGAATCTTTAGGCCATTTACCAGAAGTTCATTGGGTAATCAGCGACCTGCGGCTGGATAGCTCCGGGAAGGTACCGCCACATAATTACGCCGACTGGGTCGATGGTCGCGAAGGCGAGCATGTGTTGCTGAATGGCCAACATAAACCGCACATGACACTAACCAGCCAACAGCGAGTTCGTATCTGGAATATGTGCAGCGCACGTTATCTTAATCTCTCGTTACCGGGTTGCCAGTTGATACAAATTGGCTCAGATGGTGGACTGATAGAAAAAGCGTTGCCACCCCAACATGACATATTGCTGTCACCTGCTGAACGTATGGAGGTGCTGATAACCGGCGAAAGCGGCGAATATGCCATCAACCTACTGCCCTACAACCGCCATCCAATGATGAGTAAACCACCGGAAATTGCACAACTCATCGCTAAGGTCAATTTCAAAAATGAGGCTGCACCTATCGCTGCAAATACTACGCTGCGGGTCATTGAGCCATTGCAAGAAGGCACTAATGTACTGCGTGTCATCATGAGTGAAAAAATGGCAGATATTATGAAAAACAAGGGGGGCATTCCGCCACGAGCGTTTCTTATCAACGGCAAAGACTTTGATCTTAAACGCATGGACCTGCACAGCCAGGTAGGGAAAGTGGATCATTGGCAGATTATTAATGCTACAACGATGGATCACCCATTCCATATTCATGGTGGACAGTTTCAGGTCGTGCAGCGAGCTTATCGCGGCCAGAAAACCGCGCCAGAGTGCCTCGCCTGGAAAGATACAATTAATGTACGTCCCGGTGAAACCGTGCATGTGTTGATGATACAAGATAAGCCAGGAATGCGTATGTTCCACTGTCACATCATTGAACACGAAGAACTTGGCATGATGGGGAATTTAATGGTGATATAAGCTAAACAGAGATAGTAACAAGCACGGCTGGAGGGGATACATTTCACATGCATGCGCCATACTGATTAAATCATTTTTCCTACATAATAACTTCAATTGGACTACATTATTTATTTTCCTAGGATGATAAAGTTGTAGTCAATAATAGTAAAAAATATGAAACATTAATATTGACGTTTATACACAACATATTTAATTAAGTTAAATTCATGGCTTATTTTTAGTAAAACCCGTAGCTAGCTTAAATAAAAACACTTAATTATTTTTGTATATTACATTTTTCCATTTCAACGAAACACCAGCCTTCATTTACTCTTAATGGGGGTGCTGATTTACATTCCCCTTTGCTGTTTGAGTTGTTAATTAAAAGTGAGTGAGTTCTTAATTTAAGGCGATATATGATTTTATTTTTAAATGAAATTACAGAAGATTTACATCCTCACATTGGCAAAAAAGCTAGAGGATTAGCTATTTTATATCAACAGTATCGCTATTATATACCCTCAAGTTTTGTTATTACTAATGGCATTGACCTAACCTCTGAAAGGGCAAAGAAAAGTATCCTGGCAGCATTTGACTTATTTCAAGTTGATTCAGTTGCTGTTCGTTCGAGTCCAGTAGTGGAAGATGAAAAGATACATTCATTGCCAGGAAAATTTATAACAGTCTTAGATACGCCAAGAGATAAGTTATTATCAACAATCCAATCAGTGCTAACTAGCAGTCCTGTAGGCTACCCTGTAAATATGATAGTTCAACCCATGGTGTATGGGATTTTTTCTGGTGTTTGCTATAGCTGGGATCCACTTAAGAATAATGGGCAGTTACTTGTAGAAATGGTTGCTGGAATGGGGCATGAAAAACTTGAAAATCAGTTGTCACCTATTTCTATTAATCTCAATAGATCTGATGAGGATTTTAAAGATCAAATACATAAAATAGATAATAAATTAAGTTTTAGCAAAATAAAAAATAAAGAATTGATTACAACTTTATTGAAAGAATTACATAGAAACTCACTTGAATTGGAAGTCATTTTCGGCTCTCCAGTTAATATCGAATGGGCATGGAGTCAAGATAAGTTATTTATTTTAAAATGCCAATCAATGAGCTCCGTAAAAGAAGAAATATCAAACGGTATTAGTACTGAAAAAAAAGAAAGTAAATTAAAACGGGTTGTTAATAGTAAGTTAGATAAGAACACCAAAGGGAATTTCAATTACAACTGGTCAGCCAAGGACCCTTTATGGATGATGGAATATGATTTCAATGTAAAATCGTCCGCGAAAAATGTAGCAGACTACCCTTATTTTTTAAATAATACAGACAAGTTTCTCAAAAGGAATAATAACACCTATAAATTTTTTACACGGCGTAATAACTTGAATGGTATGTCCATCCGTAAAATTGAAAAAATGATGGACTATGCAGAACATTGTTATAGTCAGCAGCGCGATTACTTTGACTATTTAGCGGGTTGTGATTTTGATAATATGAAGCCTAAAGTATTACTTAATCATTTTGAACAAGCTTTGAATTTTTATGCCAATCATATCGCACTCTACTCTGCTACAGAATCGGAAGTTTTAGACTTCGTTTGCCATCCATTATTAGAGAAGATATCTCATGATGAGTTGTTACTATTGTTTAAACCAAATGAACAAGATCTTCTCGTTCAGGAACAAAATGATTGGCAACAATTAATAACAGAACCCTTATCAACAGAGAAAATTTTAACACACATCAGAATGTACCCATTTTTGACTTTCAGATATCATTCTATTGAACAACTAATTATCAGCTTTAGTGAGTTATATAAGCAACACCAAGGCATGAATAATGTATCTCCTCTGGTTGCTAACATTAATGAAAAAGAGTGTTATAAAACAAAACTTTTATCGCAATATCCAGAATTTAAAAATAGAATCTCATTGATAAATAGAATGTCAACAAATAGAATTAAAATGAGAAATGGTTGGGTAGGCATTAACTATTTCCTAAATCCTTTTTTTTACAGTCTCGCTAAAAAGCATAATGAACATATTGAAGATATCATTAAATCCTATAGAATCAATGATATTAAGAATTTGATTATGCATGGCGACAAATTAAATCCATATATCAAAATGCAACGTTGCGATGCAATGGTTTGGCTGAGTATTAATGGGTTAGTTAGCATATCTCAAGGTATTGCGGCCAAGAAGATAATCTATCGTCTTGAAAGAATGACACAAATTTCGACTGAACTTTCTGGCGTTGTGGCGAGCAAAGGGAACGCGAGAGGGAAGGCAGTTATTATTCATTGTAATGATGTTAAAAACTATCAGCTAATAAATGAAAGATTCCAGTCGGGAGATATTTTAGTCTCTGATATGATTCAACCAGAGATGTATGACCTTATTAAACGTAGTGCTGCAGTGATTACCAATGAAGGAGGGCTACTCTCCCATGCAGCAATCATTTGCCGTGAGAGTAATATTCCTTGCATGGTGCAAGTATCAGAAGCAACAAGATTAATAAACGACGGGCAGATAGTAGAACTGACTGATGGTGAACTAAAGATAGTCTCCGGTTGGTAATAGCGGTATTGAATATCACTTATGCCAGCCTGGCGAAAGAGATCTACATAAACAAACCAAAGACACGGGCTTTTTCAAAACTCGTGTCGAATTTAATCTAAACTACGTTGATTATTATTCAATATAAATAAGACCTGCCATATAGAACTTTACTCTCCCCCCTTGAATATCAATAATTAAGCATTACTCTCTTCTATTTTTTATAATAACTTCGGGTGCGGTTGGCGTAGTTCATCCAGCTCATCCAGAGATAACGTCGGCCAGAGAAACCCCTGCAAACCTAATACTGGCCAGTGTTGAACTTGCCGTTGCACTTCTGTAGTTGCAACACCTTCAATGATTAAGCCAAAACAGTGTTCCTGTATTAAGTTGAGTAGCGCTGGCATAAATATACGGCCACTCTCTCCAGCCATAAACACATCGAAAATATCATGATCCAGTTTGACAACCTCAAACAAACCAGAAAACAGCATAGAAAAATTAGCCCCACCACTACCAAAATCATCCAACCATAAAGGTGAACACTGCGACAATGCCATTAGCAAGGGATCATCACTCACTTTCCCTCCCAGCAGAAGGAAACATTCATTTATTTCTAACCGAACCCAAGGTGCCAAGATTTTTAGCAACCGATACGCAGGTGGGTTGGACAGAATATCTTGGGCCTGCATCCGATCGATATTGATACTGGCAACAATATGGTGCTCAGCCAACCAAGGCAGACAACCATGCAATATCGCCAATTGGTGTGCTGTCACCCGACGTTTAGTTGCGGTGTGAGCGTGGCGGAAGAAATGTGCCGGCTGTAGTATCTGCTGAATATTATTTTGCTGATAAAAACGAGATAACAGTTCAACAGCCAATAATCGACCTTCTAAATCGTATATTGGCTGAAACACACTGTGAACGATGTAAGTAACCTGATTAAATTTTACAACTAGCGGAGGGGGGTTAACAAGCTGTAGTGTCATTGTTCCAATACCTTATTCCATAGAAGGAGTTATGGGGGCTATAACTCATATTTACTGCCACTTCTGGCGAATATTTTCTATGTCAAAAAAATAGCGCTCAGCTTACCGACTATTGCAATATCCACCCAGATTTATCAAAGCAGTTAAAGTTTTGCCACTGTTATAACAACGATACAAGCTAGCAGGGCATCGTCATAATTGTCTGTAGGTAAAGGTTAATTTTGGGGTAGGGAGTTTCTCGTTATAGTTATTGCACCCAATATCGGTAACGCAGAGGATTCAACCAGCGAAAAATCAGGAACCGCAAGCTCTAGCTCCCTCCTCACAAACCACGCGCAGAGAGATAAAGTCACATGTATCATTATTTTCGCGTGAAAAAATGGAAATTTCCTACATAAAAGGGTAACTATCCCGACATAGATACCTAACTATTCTTGCTATTATATTCCCATAACATCAATGCTACGTAATTATTCCTAAACGCCGTACATTGATAGTGTGTTGCAATATACTCACTAGTAAAAAATAATGGTTAACAAAAACAAGCCAGCACATTGAATAAGCAATGTCGCTGTTAATGTAGAGTACAAACCATGCTCATCAATGTCGAATAAGGTTTAGATAATGAATAATAAGCTATTAAGTTTAATATTACTCAGTAGTATTACATCCACATTTGTACAGGCAACAGAATCTCAAGTATTCACAGTTAAAGGTAAGATTAAGCCTGTTGCCTGTAAAATAGCAGTTAATAATAATAACATAGAGTTACCTGCAATTACTGCGAATGCATTCAAAGCGCAGGAGAGTAAAATAGCCAGCGATATTGAATATAACTTCTCAGTTGACTGTGAAGCAGACAATGCTATCAGCATTACATTTTCTGATGGCAAAGCAGGAACTGCTTTTGGTAACGATAATTATCGTTTTGGCTTAGGTCATGTGACTGGGAAAGATAACAAAGAGACACCCGTTGGCAATTGGCGGATAAAGTTAGCTGAATTAATTGCAGAGACATCGAGTGGCACTGTTGGTAATGAAAAGCTCTCACGTATTCATCGTAATGCAAGCATCAAAGGCAATTGGGTAGGTCTGGGTAAAGATGACTACATTCTCGTGAATCACGAAGTCTCTATGAATCAAGGCACCGTGTTGAATGTTAATCAGCACATACAAACAATTAAAAAACTCAATGGAAAGTTAATTGGTGAAATTTATGGCGCTCCCCGTGTTAATTTGCCCTTATCAGAACAAATGCCAATTACAGGGAATATAGTATTAAGCATCAACTATTTATAGTTTATTGGTTGCTATCACTATTTCATTACTTTTAGAGTATTATTTTATGAAACTTAATTTATTGGTTATTGCATTACTCCCCGCACTGGTTACTTCGCAAGTATTTGCCGGCCCTGAAAGTTTTGGCCCACAACAGGCAAACATCAATGTTACAGGTACAGTCATGCCAGCGACCTGTCAGGTTATGATGGAAACTAAAGATCATGCTATTGATGATGTCGCACATGGTGCGTTAACCAACACAGAAATAAATCTAACCTCTGGCAAAACTCTGGATTACCCATTTTCTATTGTATGTGAAGATACCGCGCTGGTCGGTTTTACCTTAAAAGATAACCAAGAGGGAACAGCTTATAACGCGTCAAATAGACATGCTGGTCGCTTCGGTTTAGGAAAAATTGACAAAAAAACCTCCACGGGTACGGATTATAAAATTGGCGCCTGGGAAATGAAAATATCGGCATTGACGTTGGACGGCAAGTCTGAAGAGAATAGTTTACTTCAGTGGCGTCCTACTAACGTACCGGAGAGCCAAGCCTTTGAGTCTATGCATACAATATCTTTTAACCCCGACCATGATTACGCATTTATCCGCGCAGGCTCTGGCCAGCAACATCATATATTAGCATTTAAAAAAATGACAGGCACAATTAAAACCCAGATATTCCTTGCACCTAAATCACTAGAGCATGTTGCTGATGAAATTGATATTTCTGGAAGTGCCACTATCACGATTAAATATTATTAACTTAATGCACGACTACTAATTAAATTTTAATGCCATTTACTAAAAATGGCACTAATACTCTGTTAATTTATAATAAAGTTGAATTTTTATGCCTATTTATACTAAAACTACTGCTGCTATCTTCTTTTCATTAAATTCATTTCTGATCAGTAACTCAGTGCTAGCCACCGGTGTAATACCTGAAACCACGGTATTACTCGTAAAAGAATCCGAAGGTTCCGCAACGATGAATGTCACTAATTCAGATGCTGTGCCAACTATTCTTACCACCAGCATTGAAAGTATTCCCGAAGATAAAGAGCCATTACTTGTCACGACTAACCCGTTATCATTTGTTGATGCCGGCGGTAAACAGATGGTACGTTTTGTATTAACAAATAAGAAACCACTAACAGTACAACGCTTAGTTCGCGTTAATTTTGTTGGTGTGCCAGGCCGCAATAAAGGCGAAGCCAAGAAAAACAGCATTGGTATGAATGTGGGCCAAAATATCCCAGCAATCATCCACCCCGCTGGTTTGAAAGAAGAAAAAGCTCCATGGGAAAAACTTAGTTGGTCGATAAAAGGTGACCAACTGACGGTTTCCAACGACTCGCCCTATATTGTGCGCATGTCGCAAAAAATTGATTTACTACCTCAAGGTGGCCTGGCGTCATTACCAAAAACGTATATTTTGCCAGGAGAGAAATTCACACTGAATATAACGAGTAAAGAAAAATCACAAAGCTTAACCTATCAGAACCTACGGATTTATCCTGCGACCGTATATGGTTTCATGGTTAATCACTATGATGTGAAACTGTAAATATCAGGATTTTATTTACTAGACAATACCATGGAGGTTAATTGACATTATTAATAATTTATCATTTATTTGAAAATATAAAATAGGCCATTATTGAATAGTATGTCACTCCGCCACTTTGCAATAAATACCTTGCCGCTAGCTATAATGCTTTTTAGTGGAGCGTCGCAATCAAATAGCGATGGTTGGGAATTTGATACTAATGCACTCAAACAGATGGGGTATAACCCAACAGTGGCTGAATTCTATCAACATGGCTCACGTTTTCAGCCCGGTACTCACGAGGTATTGGTAAGTGTAAATGGCAGCAAGGCAATTAACGTTGAAATATTGTTTGGATCTGAAGGTGAAAGCTGTTTTACCACAGCAATATTAGAAAAACTGGCGATAAAAAACAGTAAGGATGGCGTGGTTGGTCAGTGCCCTAATTTAAAGAGCATCTATCCATCAGCCATTGTAAATGTTGATCCAGCAACCTATAAAATAGAAATTATCATACCACCAGAAGCCATGATTCATCAGGCAGACCAGAGTAAAGCCAACGCGCCAATGGGTGGCTGGGCCGGTGTCGTTAATTATTCAATAAATAGTATGCGCAGCACCAGCGGTTCCAATAATAGTAGTAACCAAAATACATCGGCTAATACAGAAGTGGGTTTTAATCTGGCGAACTGGATTGTCCGCAGTAACCAGAGTTATTCCCATAATAAAGGTCAGCAGCAATTTTCGATGTTATCAGCCTACGCACAACGCAGTTTCGCTTCGCAAGCAGCAGTGGTGCAGTTTGGGGATATTAGTCTGCGGGATTCAGTTTTTTCCGGGCCAGGGTTTATTGGCGCGCAGTGGTTCCCTGAAGCAGCATTATATCAATCAACCGGTGCCACGGTTTCAGGTATTGCGCAAACTCAGGCGAAGGTCGAAGTGCGTCAATCTGGGGTATTGATTTATTCAATGTTGGTGCCACCCGGCCCTTTTACGCTGGACAATATCCCGGTAGTGGATACTCGCAATGACTTGCAGGTGACGATAGATGAAACACATAGTCAACAGCAATACGTGGTACCGATTAATGCCAGTATTGCCAACATTGCTCCACCGATCGGTAAAGGATTTGCCTACGCAGCGGGCCAAACCAAAGGCAATAATACTAAAACACTGGTGAGTGCTACTGGCAACTGGGTTCCATTCAATCAAATAGGGGTCAGCGCCGGTATATTAGCCGCTTCAGATTATTATGCTGTCGGTTGGGCAGCGAATACTTCGCTGATCCCAGGCGGCTCACTGAGTTTCAATCAAAACTTGGCGCAAACATCAGGTAACGCGCAGTCACTGCAAGGCATCGAAAATCGGATTTCTGTGGGATTACCGATCACGAGTAACCTAAACAGCAACTTTTCAGTTACGCAGCGCAACGCCGGTTATCGTAACTTTGGCGATGATGATGGCAACACCATGAACACCCCTCAAGGTGCCAGGCTGCAATATACTGCGGGTTTGGGCTGGACAGCACCACTAATCGGTGGAGGCGTGTTTTCATATTCACGAGCAGAGAACTTTAGTGGTGCGGCCAGTCATGGTGTTTCTGCCAGTTGGGGACGTAGCTTCGACTTTGCGACTATCAACCTTAATGTGCAAAAAAACTTACAAAATATACAGCGCAGTGAGAAGGGAATATCCGTTACTAACAAAGCTCAAGTCTATGCTTCGATAAGCATTCCATTGGGTAAAAATGCCAATTTACGCAGCTATAATAATCGCCGACAAGACGGTGGAATACAGCAAGGTGCCAGCTACAACCAACAGGTTAGCGAACAACTGAGTTACGGATTGTCTTGGGCCAGAGAAGGCAACAGCGGTACTAACAGTTATTCAGCCAGCATAAATGCCGTGCCTTATTACACTCGCACCAGTGCAAATTATTCGCAAAGTTCAGGCAGTAACAGTATGTCAGGTTCGCTAAATGGCGGCATTGTGATTCACAATAAAGGCGTAACCTTCTCGCCTTATCCGGTACAAAACACCATCGGCATCGTCTCTGTCGGTGACTTGTCTGGCATTCCCATTAGTACCCCGAGTGGCACAGTATGGACCGATGCCTGGGGCCAAGCTGTCGTCCCACAATTGGCGCCCTACGGCAGTAGCAATATTCAGATTAACGCACAAGCCTTACCAAAAAATATTGATGTCAAAAATGGGGTTGAGGTGAAATCTGCCGCCGGCACCGTGCAGCGGATTTCATTAGAAGCCTCACTCGTGCAGCGTTTCCTGCTGGATACCGTAGACAGTAACGGTTTACCACTAAACGCAGGTGGGGAAGTGACCAATAACGACGGGGATTTACTGGCTTTTGTGACCGCCGGTGGCCAGATATTTATTTCCGGCAGCGAGATAAAATTGCCACTCATCGTCAGTGATGCTGATGAAAACCGCTGTCAGCTTGACTTCACCCCACCGAAAACAGTGGACACAGACAGTTATTTCACCACCGTCGCGGCACAGTGCCACCCGGTAAGCGCTTAAAACGAGATGATCATGCTTAGAAAATCGATAACACCTCGACAGTATCGAATGTTAATACTGCTACTCACCATTTGGAGTGGTTATTCGCTGGGGGGCTGCGACATTAACATTTCGCAATCAGAACTGAATTTTGCCACCTTCACGCCACAAAAGACGGACCAAATACAAAATGGCTATCGCAAAATTAATGAGCCACAACAACTGACACTTACCGTTAATTGCGATCCCTCGGAGCCAGCACAAGCGATAGCGCTCAGCTTTAGCGGTATGCCTGCAGATAACCAATTGTATAGTCTTACCAGCTCAGAAGGCTCGATCGGGGTATATCAACTGACACTGCATAATGTCACTCTGGATGGTAAAAGCGTCATGTTACAGGCGACTGATGAAACCAACAGCAACAGTGCTGCGGTATTTTCGAACCATCGGAAATTACAACCCGTCATCAACGGCATTGTCACTAAAGGCCACCAATTGACTGGGCAAGTCACTGCACAGATCTGGGCTGACGATAAGCGAGCACTCCCACACAGCGGTGAGACATGGTCAGGCAATGGTCGCTTTAGCTGGTATTAATTCGATAAGGCGAATAATTTTCGCCCTAAAGATATAAGAGTATTTCATGTTAAAAATCAATATGGTCAGAGCGATGATACTGGTCGCTACATTTTCCGTTCTTCAATCTGCTATGGCGGCCGACAGTGCGCCTTTGACCCTAAAAGTCAATTATCAGCCGGCAGCCTGTAGCGTTAATTTATCAAACCAACAAGCAGATTTTGGCGACATTTCCCCCCAAAGCCTAAGTAACAATGCGGCTGGAACGCCACTGCCCCCCCCCAACCCGGTGGATATTAGTGTCATTTGTAGTGGTGAGGTCGCCGCAGCTATCATGTTTGTTGACCACCGTAAAAATAGTATCGCCGAGGGATTGAATTATATCGGGCCACAAGGAAAACTGGGCAATCTGGGCAAACAGCAGGTGTTTGGTTTAGGAACGGATAGTCAGGGAACAGCCATTGGTGGATGGGTTCCCTATCTAAGTCAGATTATTGCAAATGGTGCGCCCACTAATTTTGGTTTGATTAATCATGACGGTCAACTTGATGCAACTGTCAGCCAACCTAGTGGAAAAATAATGCCCAGCCACGGCTTTACTCCGGTCAATCATCTGGCACAGGTCCAAAAATTTACTCAACTTAATGCCAGTATGTATGCTGTCAGCAGCATAAATCCAGTATCTAAACTCTCTTTGCGAGATGAGGTTAGAATTGATGGCAATATAACGGTACAAATAATTTATTTATAAAATTGGGTTGCCCTATGACCAAAGCGCCGTAATAACGCCTGATTAAAAAGGCAACACTGGGGGCTATTGACTCACCGCTGGCTATTCTGTCTCCGACGGTGGAGTGAATTCGAATTTTCGCCAAGCATAGTAACCACTAGGATGTACTTTAAGTGCCTCGCACAAACGACGTACTGGATAACGATCTAACATCCGATAGATAAACTCATACCTTACCCGGATGTTTGGGCAAAGTATGCCGCGGCCTTTTTTAGAATATCTCGCTCGTCAGTTATGCGCTTAAGCTCTTGGCGCAGCCATTTAATTTCGGATTCTAAAGCATCATCAAGGTTACGTTGATAAGGAGATTTTTGATGGCGTTTCAACCAAACATAGAGACTATTTGCAGATACTCCTAACTGTGCAGCTACACCCGATACAGGATGCCCCTGCTCGGTAATACGTTTAACAGCTTCATACTTAAATTCGTCAGTAAATTCTTTAACGGGCATATATCCTCCTTATTTAATACTAATTATAGGAAGCTACACCCTGTATTTATCTGCTATGGATCAATATTTCACAAAAATATAACACTAGAAAAAAATTGAATTATGTCTCTGCCACAAACCATCTTGATGATTATAGAAGCTTATTTTATAAAGATAATATTAGTGACAATTGAATTTTCCTACACAAGTCACACCAAATGAGTACGGAAAACAAGGATTTTAGCTACATAAAAAGTACAGTGTCTGATGTAAGATTCGCTGCGCTGTGTTATTAAACACCGGATACGTAGCAGCATCTTCTAAAGAGGCTTGATTAACAATTTACCTGATAATCTACGACCAACTAGAGGTTAATGTATTAAATTACATACTATAATTATAAAAAATTTATCGGCACTTACTCTCAGATTTACACTGGCTGTGCGGTCAGAAAAATATAGATCTGTGTAAGACCTACTTCGTATCTTTTTTTACGTCTTATCCTGAGGTTTAAATGTATAAAGTACTCGTCGTAGACGATCATCCCTTCATTCGCGAAACCGTTAAAATGGTGCTGGAGCAGGATAATTTTCGAGTTATCGCGGAAGCAGACTGTGGCTTAACTGCGATGAAACTCGCACGACTACACCATCCTGATCTTATCGTGTTAGATATATCGATTCCAAAAATGGACGGTTTGGAAGTAATTAGTCGCCTACATGACATCGGGCTATCACAGCGTATTCTGGTACTGACCTCTCAACTATCTGATTATTATGCCGTGCGTTGCATGCGTTTAGGTGCAACTGGCTTTGTTTCCAAGACCGAAGGGCTGAACGAATTAAGTAAAGCAGCCAATGCCATTATGTCCGGTTATACCTACTTCCCTAATTTAAGTATCAATGCCATTACCCGAAGTGATGTTGGCATGCAGGAAAGTGATGCTATCAAGCTGCTATCAAACCGTGAAATCTCTATTTTGCAATATCTCGCGATGGGGATGACCAATAAAGAAATCAGTGATCTGATGCTATTAAGCAATAAAACCATCAGCACATTTAAAACCCGGTTAATCGAAAAGCTTAACGTAAAATCCGTGGTACATCTGGCTGAATTAGCAAAACGTAACAACTTGATTTAACAGGGATCGCAATGACATTACGTAAAGCTATTTTGATGCTTTCGTTGCTTTTACTGGCGGTAATATGTCATCACGCTGCCGCCAATGGAGAGCCCTTGCATTTGCAGGGGCGTTCGCATGTCGACGGTTACAAACTTGACCTTACTGAGAACGACTGGCGTTTCCTGCGGGAACACAAAATTTTACGGTTGGGTACGGCATTATCCGATTACCCACCACTCGATATTTCACTAAATAATAATTATGAGGGCATTTCTGCTGACTACGCTGCATTGTTGGCGGACCTGCTGCATGTGAAAATTGAAGTTCTACAATTCCCAACCAGGGCGCAAGCGGTTCAAGCGCTAAAAGAGGGAAAGATTGATCTACTCAGTAGTTCCAGCACATTTGAGGCTAAAAAAAATTCACTAATTCTTTCAGGCGCATACGTTGAAAGTGAGCCTGTACTGGTCACTCGAGTTGATGATAACCAACACCCTGAACCGGAACCTAAAGCAGATTTAGCCGGACAAGTCGTTGCCATGTCCTACGATGACCCACTGACAGAAATCGTGCGCAAAGTCTATCCACAGGCTGATGTGCAACTTTTCCCTAACCAGCAGAGCGCACTGGGTGCAGTCGCCTTCGGGCAGGCTGATGCTTATATGGGAGATATGATCGGTGCTGATTACATGGCTGACAATATTTATCTGAATAGCGTCAACCTGATTTATGTCACTTCGTTGGGGGAATATAATTTCGCTTTTGCTTTAGCTCCGGAAAATACCCATTTACAAAGTTTGATCAATATCGCGCTTAAAGCCATTCCATCCCATGAGAAAGACAACATCCTGCGTAATTGGGCAGCTGACGTCAGTATCATTGATAAAGAAAGGCTGAATCTCAGCCCGGCAGAGAAACGTTGGATAGAAAAGCATCCACAGGTTGATGTCACCGTATCGCCTAATCTGGCACCGCTGACCTTTTTCGACAGTGAGGGCAGTTTCCGTGGTATTACCGCCAATTTGCTGACCGAAATCACTGCCCGCACTGGGCTGAAGTTTGATATCTCGCAAGCGGAAAACTCTCTGGGCATGATAGAGCAGATCAAAAAGGGCGATGCCGGAATGAGCGGCGGGATACTGTCCAGCACAGCACTAAATAATGAGCTAAGTGTCACCCGCCCCTATCTGACCAGCCCGATAGTGCTAATCAGTTCAATCAATAACAGAGACATACAAACGCTGGCAGATATGGATGGTAAACGTCTGGCAATAGCGCGCAGCTATCCTTGGATTGATTATATTCAGACTAATTATCCGAAAATCATTATTGTTAAAGTCGATAGCTTGAAGGCCGGCATGGACTCAGTGGTTAATGGTCAAAGTGATGCCACTCTCAATTTACTCCTTACCGGCAGCTATCTTATTTCCAATCAATATCGCAATAAATTGCAGGTCGTCGCCACCGTTGGCACCGATATGGAGCAGATAGCCTTTGCGATGAGTCGCAGTTCGGTTGAATTACAGTCGATAATGAATAAGGCATTACTGAGTATTACGCCGGAGGAAATGCATCGCCTAACGACACGCTGGCATACTAAAGTGTTTGTTGACGACAGTTATTGGTTTAAGAACCGGACCTTTATCACTAATAGCTTTGCCATTACCGTTTTACTTTTGGTATTTACTTTGGTGTGGGTAAGCTATTTATATCGTCGCCACCGTATTCAATTGCGGTCTAATATGTTATTGCAAGAGCAAGCCAGCTTTTGGCATAGCTTGATTGACTCTCTTCCCTACCCTATTTACTTGTTTAATAACCAAGGTCAACTGCTTGCTACCAATCAAGCGTTTCAGGCATGCAATAGTGCCCTTAACCAAGACGGCCAGCAGAGTATCGCGGAAGTAACCCATTTCAACGACGAATGCCAGCAGGTAATAAGTTCTGGGCAAAGTACCATGACCGATCGTGTTTTAGCGCTAGCAACGGGTGAGCAAGTAACCTTCAGTCATTGGATGGTGCCATTTTACGATGCCGAAAAGAAAATCATCGGCGTGATGGGCGGCTTAATTGACGTCAGTCAGCGGCAACAGCAATATCATGAATTAGCGTTGGCAAAATCCTTGGCTGATGATGCCAGCCGAGCGAAAACCACCTTCCTTGCAACAATGAGTCACGAGATTCGGACCCCAATCAATGCCATTATTGGGATGCTTGAATTGGCGCTGAAAAAGGCAGAAAAAGGCTTACTGGACCGCCTTGCGATCGAAGTTGCCTCAGGTGCGGCTAACAATTTATTGGGTTTACTTGGTGATATTCTTGATATTGCACGTATTGAGTCGGGTCGCCTCTCTCTACAGCCTGAACGAGCTAACCTGCGCGTACTGGTTGAATCGGTTGTGAGTCTCTTTGAACAACCGGCTCGCCAAAAAGGTATTCGCTTTGTTCTCGATATCGATTTTAACTTCAATACCAATAATGACGTGCTGATTGATCCGGTGCGCTTTAAGCAAGTGATGTCTAACCTATTAAGCAACGCCATTAAGTTTACGACTGAAGGCGAGGTTAGAGTCAGTCTCAAATCACTACCGCAAAAAAACGATCAACGACTCACTATCTGGTTACAGATTGAAGACTCAGGAATTGGTATTTCAAAGCAAGATCAAGCAGAGTTGTTCACCCCTTTCCATCAAGCACTTAATCATGGCCAGTCTGCTCGTAACAGTACCGGTTTGGGCTTGAGTATCTGCAAAGTACTTTGTGAAATGATGGGGGGAAAACTGGAACTGCACAGCCAGTTGGGGAAAGGGACTCAAGTTGAAGCTACTTTTGAGATGCAAATTCTGCAACCATTGAATTTGCCCGAGACTTTTGAAACTGTCGTCGCAGAACCAAAGACACTCAATATATTGGTTGTGGATGACTATCTACCAAATCGCATGTTGATGTTGCAGCAATTAAGCTATTTGGGCCATGAAGTGATGGACGCCGAAAATGGAGCCGCGGGCTTGAAACTTTGGCAAAGCGAACGTTTTGACGTGGTGATTACGGATTGTAATATGCCCGTAATGGATGGCTATCAGTTAGCCAGAGAAATTCGGCAGGCGGAAAATGAACAAGGGCTAGCACCTTGTTTGATATTTGGTTTTACTGCGAACGTGCAACCCGAAGAACGCGCAAATTGCCTAGCAGCAGGCATGGATGATTGCCTGTTCAAACCCATCAGTCTGAAGGAGCTCAATACCCGCTTAACAGGCATAGAACCCGAAGAAGCGCTGAGTTCGGAGATTCAGGAAGATGACGATATTGATGTTAGCGAGTTATTACAATCGGCCAAAGGTAATGATGCCGCAGTGCAGAAACTGCTCGGGTATCTGGCGAGTAGTACGGCGAGTGATCTGGTATTGATTAACGAGCTGTTAGGGAAAAAAGATAGGCGAGGCTTGTCGCAGTTGGCCCACAAAGTTAAAGGTGGCGGTCGTATGATCCATGCTCAGTTCTTGATTACTGCCTGTGAACAACTGGAAACAGCTTGTGCCCAGCCTGATGAAGATGAGATGTTAGCTGCGGGACAAAGGCTACAACAGGCAATGAAAAAACTAACAGAAATACTGGTATCACGTGGGTAATCTCCTATTTAGGCCCCGATGAGGGGCCTGAATAGGGAGTCACTCAACAACTTTGGTTGAGACTAATAAACTTACTGTCAAAAATAATAAATTGTTCGCTCTTGTATTTAATTCGTGGGTCGCGAAATGTCTCGCCTGGGCGAATATAAACGGTGGTTCCCTGTTCATCAGTCGCACCACAACCCGGTTTAATCAGGTATTTAAAGAAGGTATTACCACTATTGGTTATTGCACCTTGTTCCCTGTCTAAACGGTAATCAAAGTGAGTATCTCTCGGTCTAACCACCAAAATAGTATCAAGAACGATAACGGGCTCTAGCTCAACATCATGTTTTCTTTCTTCCAAATCAGAGGTGGGTACTTCGCGAAATGAAACCCGATAGTAGCGTTCATGCTGATCCTTTGGTCCATGATAAAAGAATTTGTAATATTCCGATTTTCCCGCAGCCAATACTAATTGCTTTGGTGAAAACAGTAATTCCCCCCCAGCCGGTCGGCTGACAACCTCCTTGCTACCAGGTCGATCAAGAGCAGAAATATTGACCTGATAGATACGCGCTGTCGGGTTATCGTTATATATCCGTTTGGCAATAAATACCTGATCCTGATTCATTGTAAAGGTCAGCGGCCCCACACTTATAGCCTGGGAAAAAAAGGGGCACATTAGTGCCACAATTACCCATAGTTGCAACTTTATACCCATAAACTCACTCGAATCCTTTCTCTCTAATAACTATCATTCCAAGTTGCTTGTACGTGAATTTCCCCAGAGGCACTGACTTCTCCCAACCAACTGTCGCCACTGACTGTTTTCAAAGATACAGGTGCGTCCATTGGAATGACAAAACTCACATTTGCACTGTCTCGGGTGCCGATAACTGCGGGATTATCCTTAGCGCGAGAAGTCCCCCAACCAATATTGGTAATGTCGAACCATTGGCTATTACAACTGGCAGAAAAGCGACTCGCCGCACCACGGGTACCACTGACATTCAATTGCGCAGGGAAAGGGACCTGAATACTGTTATCTGCTGAAGAGAAAATACAGTAATCGATACCACCAATTTTTTGAGAAGGGCCACTGACCATAATTTTTACGCTATCCGCCTGCGTCATGCCACTAGTGCTCAGGTTATAATCAAACACCAGTGGAGCATGACCCACCCCCACACTACCTTGCCGCTGAGGATTGGCGCTACCGTCTGTCGAGGTAATAGTCAATTCAAAATCACGTGGCTGAATAATCAGTTCATTGCTACTCGAAATATCATAATAGCCAGCCCCTACTGAGGCATTATTCACAAAACGGAAATGCAATAAATCACGAGTTTGTAAATTACCCTGTTTTAGCATTTGTTTGAAAAATTGACTGGAAAAATAAACGTAAATTCCTTGATTACCTTTCATTTCATTAAAGGTAAAATAATCATTGCTGCCCGAGGTCGATTTCCAGTCATTACCATTGAGGCTAAACTTAATGTCATTGGCGGCAGTAGCCGAGACTAATAATGGATTATTAATGACTGGATAGAGATGAATGGCCGAATTATTAATGTTCGCACTGGCATTTAAATCATAACTCAGCATTTTACACATGATGCCCGTCTGCCCCGCCAGCGAATGATTGCGGCAGTCAGCGCTGTCTTGCCCGACAACTGGGATACCATCGGTATTAATGAGTATCTGAGAAACAGCATTGACCTCTTTCAGCCGTAAATGTGCCACTTTCTGGTGGGATACACTACGTTTACTCCAATTAGCCAGTTCCCGATCCTTGCAACGAGCGCCATTGCTAGCATCATACTCTTCCGCAGTTGAGCACAAATTGATGTCCATTCTTAGCACATCACCAACGGGTCGTTGAGCCAAATAATAATAGAAACTGTCTGACATCATTCCCTGCGCTCCGCGACTGCCGCTGACTGGGAGTGTTACACCATAAAAACCTTTCTCATCAATCGACTGCGGCAATCCACTACAAACAGCCCCCCCTCCACAACGAAAACCGGTTAGCGGCCGCTGGATATTGCTATTTTCCAGCCACATATCTAGGCGATTATTAGCCGCTAATTCGGTCATCTGGCCGTTATCGATATAACCGAGCGTCAGCCCGTTATTACCCCGTGCACCTGAGGATTTCACCCCTGCCATATGGGGTAAAACTGCAGCCGTTGGGGTCACAAAATAATTACTATCGGCACTATTCTCAATAAAAATATATTGGGTCTGTTCAGCATCCGGTAATACAGTCACCTGTGCAGAAATGGCTACGGGCTGATAAAAAGCCGCGGTAAATACCACCAACGGAATGACTTTATTCGTCAACATTAACTCACTCCTTGGTTTGTTAAGCCATCACATATCACATCGCCCACCCATGCCGCACCCTTTGCTTCAGAGAGATTCAATTCAACCACACAACTTCGATTATCATTATTCTTCAACTTTATTACTGGCGAGTGTTTATCTATATCCATAATAAATTCTCCGTTTTTGTCTGTCGTCGTCTGGCTGATGCTATTGGTAATACTCATATTATCTAATCGATTCCCCTCCTTATTTTTAATAACACCGGATACTGTCACCATCTGCTTTATTTGTGGTTCAATCACTGCCACATTACCGGGATATAGAATAAATTTATTCTCAGCTTGACTTCCGATATCAAAATTGTCCGACGATTTATTATTATTAATAATTTGCACCTCATACTGAGCATAAGGTGGTAACGGAATATAATTGCGCTGCCCGGTTAGCTCGATATTGCGATCATTGACTTTGGCTGTTAGCCGTCCTTCCTTACCAAGACCATTACCGGTATCAATGATCACACCGGCACTGCCATCAGAACGGCCACTCGCCGCGATATACTTCCCTTGCCAGCCGATACTGCCCTCACCATTCAAGGTGGCGTTGATTGATCCATCGTCACTACTGCTGGCATTAGCATTACCGGAGAGATATTTACTTTCATAGCGGCTGGAGAAACCACCATTGAACGCACGCTGCCCATCATCCTTGCCTTTTACCGTATGGGAGACATTGCCGCCAATACTGCGGATAATGCCCATATCCACCTGCTGGCGTGCGGCCAGATTAGCCGTGGTGCGGCCATTTTGATGTGACATGCCCGCGCTGAACCAATGGCCGGTCGGCATACTAAAATCTAACGCAACATATTTACCCGAATCGTTATTTTCGTTCTCACGGTTAGCCCTCTGCTGCATCCCAAGGCGCAGACCTAATCTACCGTAGCGATTGGTCATGACATTCTGGCTATAACTGGCATTGTAGTAACGATTGTTATTGCGTCTATCGTTGTTATAACTGACGGAGAGATTACCCAGGCTGGACACCAACGGCGTGAAATTTACATTCACACCGAGGCTATAACTGTCATTGGGTGCTTGTCGTAGCTTGTCACCAATATCACTGCGCTGCTGACTCAACCACACAGAGCTGAAATTTCCCGGTAAGGAGGAATTGATACTGTTAATTACCCCCCAAGAATTATCTGCGGACAGCATATTCTGCATGCTGATATTGACGCTTTCGCTAGCAGGAAAATTCAAGCGCGTTTCTATAACGGGGTTATTATCAAATGAATACGCTGAGCCTCCCCAGCTCAGAGTACGGAAATTACCCGCAGCAGATGCCCCCACCAGATACGTTTTCTGCGCAGCAACTTTCTGCGTGTAATCGCGCTCATAGGTATGGCTATCGTTATAGCGTTGCCATTCGTCGAAGTGGATAGCCCCACCCCAAAGTTGCCATAATGTCTTGCCACCGTTACCGATTGTTGGCGTAAAGAGTTTATTCACTGACTGAGTGCGTTTCTCAACCACCTGACCATTGACAATAATTTCCATCTCAACGTCATACATGCCATAAGGCAGAGAGGCGGTATTAAGCTCATGATTGCCCATCTCAAACTGTTGTACTGATAATAAACGGCCATCACGAAATAAGCGGACTTCACCGGCTGAGGGTAAAAAAGCAATAATAGGGGTCAGAGACTGGCTATTATCGAATACCGTTGAATTTGCCTCACTACCATAGGATAAGCCATAAATCTGGCTAGCGTTCAGGCCAGTGACTGGGCCAATGGATTGCAAATTCCAACTATCCACCATACCAGCGGCAAAGCGGCGTCCGTTAGTATCCCGCTCATACATGGCCTTGTATAATTTACCTTGCCGGTTATCATCATCAGTTAATCCATACAACGCACCTGTGACGTCAAAATGATGTTCACGATATCCGGTCATACTGTTCAGCGATAAATAACTGGAGCTATTACCGCTATTGCCTCCATTAATACGATTACTCAAGCTACCAGTATAATTAAGTGTACTGCTCAGGTTCTCGATGGATGAACGGCCAATATCTTCACTACGTTGAATGGCCTCCAGGCCCAAAGCATTTTTTTGTACCGTTAACTGTAATGTTAACTGTTTTAGTTGCAGATCTAGCGAAGCAACGTCGGAAACAGGAATAGTTTTGTTATCGATAAATACCTGACCATCTATTTTTGCCAGTAATTTTAGGGTCTCATCTGATAATCTGGCACCATTTTTACTGTGTTCAATATTAACTTGCCTAATAACTAAATTATTCCCCTCTAATTGCAATAACGCGGTACCAATTTTTTGATCCTGCTCACTGCCATTATTTTGCTTATAGCGCAGCAGCAAAGGTAAAGTCATACCGCCACGCAAGGCCTGCGCAAAAGCATGAGGAATAACAACACCTTCAATCTGTGTTTTATTTTCTGCTGATAAAGATAAAGATGGAATAAAGCATAAGGGTATAGCGGCGACACTGACATATCGACTATTTAATATATACTCCACATTTCCACTCCGGGCTATTACAAATAATAGCAAGTAGGTTTAATCGTGATCATTTAACTTTGGTATAAGTGTTATTATGCCAAATGGAGATATGCGAAGCAGGATCTTCCACATCGACTAATTTGAAACTCCAGCGTTGCCCAGGCAAAACAAAATAGTCTTCTTTACAGATCTCTTTTTTACTTTTATCACGACAAGTGCCATAGCTATCTATTTTATACGCTGCATTTCCGTTATTAGTTAATTTTCCATCAGCATAATGATATGAGACATTTTCTTGTCGTGGCGACACCACCAAAATAGTTTGTAATTGTATAGTAGTATTCGCAGTCGCACTCTTTTTTGCCGGGTTAGGATTGCGGCTACTTAATGACTCTTCAGTCCATTTCAGGCGATAGTAACGTTCTTGTGCATCCTTTGGGCCATTATAAATAAATGTCACCAAATTATCCCCCATCGCGGGGAGCAACATATTTGCGGGAGTAAAAAGCAATTCATCTGGACTGGCCATCGCAATAATTTCACCATCCGGTAACGGGCTGGATATACGCGCCACTTCCACCCGAACAAAACGTCCACCATTGCTTTGATTCTTAATCTCTTTACTTATCTTATTAGTGTCACTGAGCATAAATGATGTGATATCACCCACATCCAGAGCATAAACTGAATAACTTTGGCATAAAAAAGCGGCAGCAATCAAGGTTAACAATCGCATAATAAAAACCCTAACAGAATAAAAAGCAGAAGTTATCTTCTGCTTAGACAATTAATAAAATTAAGCTGGCACTGTCCAAGTTGCAACTAAATTAACAGTGACGTAACCTGACCAATCACCGTTTGGTAAGTTTTGAATGGGAACAGTAACACCATTAGATGTTCCACTTACAATATTGAAGAGGAATACATCTGAAGCATTACTCTTGCCCTGGCTCTTATATTTAGGGACAGGGTGAGCAGTAGTAGTATTAATTAGCGTTCTCATTGCATCTCTCATTACTGACTTTGTCACCGTAGAGTCAAGCAACGTAAATGAAGTGCCAGCAGTGGGAGTTATATCGTCATATAAATTATAAAGCATCCCTACCTTTAATGTAGATACGCTAGCACCACTGGTATGAGTTAACGTGTTGTCACCCAAGGTAGCGACCAATTTAAATGCACTGGCGGAACCATCGCCACCAATAGTGACAGTAAAAATGCTGTCTGTAGTATCAAATTTATTCGTGTCAGGATCAAAGTAAAATTCAATTTCACCATCATTTGCTACTTCAACAGCCAGAGATGCCGTGGAGGTTTTCTTTGCAGATGTTTGCCAAGTTACCGTACTAGGGCTGGTTACATTTGCGGCCTGAGCTGCAGGGATAATAGAAAGTGCACTTATCATTGCAGCAACTATCGATATTTTTTTCATTTATAGACTTCCATTAGCCAAAGGATTGGATGCTCTATCAGATAAGAATAAATAAAATATTTTTATATATTAATAAAACAGCGGACGGCGTATTGCCGCCCGCTATGAACAGACACAGTTCCAAACCCAGTAATAGGAAAATACTGACCTGTTAAGTTAAATAGAATTAAACAGGTACAGTCCAGTTAGCCGTGAAGACGACTTTAACATCACCTGACCAAGTCGTATTTGGCATTGCGAAAGGCGCCACATTAGCACCACTGTCATTGGTAGAATTAATAACCTTTAATGTGAACTTGCTATTCACATCCCGATCGACATTATCGTTGTAAGAAGTAGACAGTGGATCGAAATCAGGATTATATGAACCTGGGGTTGCCGCATCGAAAATAATGGTATCAGCGGCTGCAAGCAGGGTTGTTGTGCCACTCATAACACCGACATTTAGGGTTGAAGTTCCAACAGCCGCATGAAGGGTATTGCTACCTGTAGTTTTAGCCGCCAAGGTAAAAGCAGTCGCTGAACCTTCACCACTCACTGTCAACTTGAAAGGTGCATCAACAGTGCCAAAACCATCAGTGTTATTATAGATAAACTCTGGATCTACTGTAGAATCAACGTCTACTGCTAATTTTGCTGTGGTGGTTTTAGACGCGTTTGCAGTCCAGGTTGCAGTTGCTGTCTCTTGATGTATAGCTGCATGTGCCACATTAGCTGCTGCGAAAATGGACATTACTGCAAGAGCTACAACTGTATTTTTTTTCATTGATGCGTTTTTCATTTGTCATTTATTCCTATTATGTATATGAAACTAAATTAATTGTGAAAGCTACAGAGGATTTTCACTCAACTATCAAAACTCATCTTTAGATAAGAGTAATATAGGAGAGCAACTAGATTAAAGCATAGGGTATAATGAATATATGTAGTTAAATACACCGTCATTCGTGGGAATTTTCATTATGCAGAATTATTGTTACGTAGATCATAAAAATTAAAAAATTAAATGAACGAGAAAAGCACTTCATCAGTTTAGCTTCATGCCATCCTATTTTTGTTAAATATTTCTATAGATGCCATCCCAGCCTTATCTTCCCAAAGATATCAATCGACATCTTCAACCCTCACTAAATAGATAAAAGCAAGATAAGAATAAGTAATAAAAAGCACACATCCTTGCCAAACAATGGAAAAACAAAAGAAATTACAACAAGATAAATTCAACAGTTAAAGTAAAGGCTATATAAAAAGTCAGTAACTATTAATTTTAGAGTTGCGAAAAACTATAATATTCGTAGGAATATTCACTATATTAATGCGAAAAAAGTATATTCTACTTTTGCTATTGTCGTTCCCTAGGTAATTACATAATCTGTGTTGGCGGTGAGTAGCCGAAAAACATTGTAGTAATTTGAAGTCTTATTTTAAAACCAGGAGTAATAAAATGCGTACATTAGATATCCAAGAAGTAGAAATGGTTTCAGGTGGCCTGAATATCAACTTGGGCAACTTCGGCACGACTGGCTTGACCAGTGGCCTAGATATTGGTAACGGTATTTCCGGTATTCTTAATGTGATTCCAGGTGTCCCAGTCATTAACCTTGGTGGCCTTTTGGGTGGTGCTGGTATGTTGGTTGGTACAATCATGGATATGGTCTTCCCAACAGCAAAACATTAATCAAAATAATGTAGTCCACGGCACAACCTATCATGGGTTGTGCTGTTTTTTATTTATAGATACTGAGAAAATAACGTGTTATTCAGAAAAGAGGTTCTGGCAGCAAAAAGTGCCCGCGATATCGGACCCGTAGTGGTTATAAGCCCGATTCCTTTGCAGGTGGTTGCCATAACTGCATTTATCGTATTTATCACCATCATCTTGTTCGCCTATTTCGCCAGCTACACCAAGAAAGCCACGTTACCGGGTTTTATCTTTCCCAAAGACGGTATTGTCAAAGTCTATGCTCCCCAACCTTCCCGAGTGATTAAGCTATTGACCCATGAAGGGGCACAAGTCAATAAAGGTGACCTGCTCTATATCCTCAACCGGGAAAGTAGCTCCCAATTGGGACAGACCGATATTCTGGTACGTACTGAGCTAGAAAATCAGCACAGCCGAATGGCAGATAACCATATCAATCTAACTAATCAATTGTTAGCGATAGAAAATAATCTTAAAAATCAGATTGAAGAATCTGACAAAACGAGATCTATTCTGAATAAAAAAATCATTATACAAAAAAAGAAAATTGCACTATTGCTTGAGAAACAAACTCGTTTTAAAGAAATGCATAAATCTGGTTATGTTTCAAATCAGGAATTGGACGATAACCAACTGGTTGTCCTGTCAGAACAAACTAATCTAGACACCCTCTATCTAGAGGAAAAATCTCTCGATAAGCAACGACTGGACGCTATTTCCTATAAGAATGAACAAACAGCATCCTACAAAGACCGTATTAATCAGTTAGAAAATACTATTTCTGAGGTTAAAAATCAGTTAGTCAGGAATGAATCTAACGAAAACAGTTATATCTATGCCCCAATATCCGGTACGGCGACCAGTATTCTTTCTCAGGTTGGTCAATACGTTGATGCCAGTAAACCGCTGTTAGTTGTTATCCCTGAGCATGAACCCTTAGTGGCATTTTTGTATGCCACCAGCAAGAGTGTCGGTTTTATCAAACAGAATGACAGTGTACGTATTCGATATAAATCTTTTCCTTATGAGAAATTTGGCCAATATACCGGCACGGTTACCCATATATCGAAAACAGCAATGTCACTTAACGATGCGGTAGATTTCAACATCCCAGCCAGTAATGCGTCAGAAGGTTTATATAAAGTGACCATCTCACTGGATAAGCAGTATGTGAATACCTATGGCAAGAAGACTGCGCTGGTGTCCGGTATGGAAATTGATGCTGATGTCTATCTAGAAACCAGAAGACTCTATGAATGGGTTCTGGACCCTCTTTACAGTATTACAGGTAGAATTTAATGAACCCCTCTTCGCTATTGAATTTTAAGTTTTCTCACAAACTGCCGGTAATACTACAGAATGAAAATTCTGAATGCGCACTAGCCTGCCTCGCCATGGTGGCCAATTATCACCGTCATGTTATTGACCTTAACAGTTTACGCCAACGTTATCCGGCGTCGCTTAAAGGGATGACGCTGGCCAGCCTGCTCAATATTGCACAAAAACTGAATTTCTCCTCCCGTCCGGTTCGCCTAGAACTGGAAGAATTGGGTGAGTTGAAAACCCCCTGTATCCTGCACTGGGAAATGAATCACTTTGTCGTGCTTAAGTCGGTTAAAAATAATACGATAGTGATTCATGATCCGGCAGTAGGTGAAAGGGTATTAAGCTTTAAAGACGTCAATAACAAATTCACTGGTGTGGCCGTTGAGCTATGGCCAGATAATAATTTCACCGTCAAAGATGAAAGCCGAAAAGTTACCTTTGGCTTATTGCTAGGCAAGTTGAACGGATTCTTTTCGTTCTCCAGCAAAATCATCGTAGTAGCAATGTGTATTGAAGTATTGGTGTTGTTATCGCCTTTCTATTTGCAATGGACCATCGACAATGTGATTGTGTCGGGAGATAAAAACTTATTACTGACACTGGCACTCGGCTTCGCCATGCTGGCGATATTACAATCGGCTCTCACTGCGGCGCGATCTTACGCACTGATTTATATGAATACGTCGATCAGTATCCAATGGCTAAATAATATTTTTTCTCATTTGATTAATTTGCCAGTGCAATATTTTGAAAGCCGTCATGTCGGTGATGTGGTTTCACGCTTTGATTCAGTCAACGAGATACAAAGAACCCTCACCTCTTCATTGATGACAGCAGTCATCGATGGCGTGATGACACTAGTTATTATTGTCGTGATGTATGTTTATAATCCCTTGTTGGCACTGGTTTCCGTTGTCACCATGCTGATTTATTGCATCACGCGGGTTTTACTCTTCCGCACACTAAAACATGCGACTGAAGAGCAGATAATCTTTCAGGCCAAACAGAAAAGTCACCTGCTGGAAAGTATCCGTGGGGCCAAAACGATAAAGCTGTTTCAAAATCAAGAAATACGCCGCAGGAACTGGTTAACACTACTGGTTGAGCAAATTAATGCCGGTTTGAAGGTCCAAAAGATCCAACTCTCTTATCAAACTGCCAACAGCCTTTTTTTCAGTGTCGAAAATATCATTATTATTTATCTTGGAGCCTCTGCGGTGCTGGGCGGTGTGTTTTCAGTCGGCGCATTAATGGCCTTTATATCGTATAAATCCACCTTTGGCTCACGCATTACCAAATTAATTGACTGTTACTTTGAAATAAAAATTATGCGAGTACAAATGGATCGCTTATCTGACATTGTGCTGGCTCAGCCGGAAGAGAAAGTCGAGGAATTAGCGGAGGAAAATCACCCGCCGCTGCAATCTATCTCGTTAAGAAATGTGAATTATCGTTATGCCGAGGGTGAACCTTGGGTATTGCAACAGCTTAACTTGGATATTACCGCGGGAGAGTCTGTTGCCATCGTCGGTGCTTCAGGCTGCGGTAAGACCACATTGTTTAATATTTTACTGGGTATTTTACCTATCAATTCCGGTGAGATAACCATCAACAATCAACCAGCCAACGGCCAAACGTTAATTAGAATGCGTAAGCGCAGTGGTGTCGTCACTCAAAGCGACCACCTATTTACTGGCTCTATTTTGGATAATATCTCATTCTTCGCCACTGAATGTGACCGGCTTCATGCAATGAATTGCGCAAACGTTGCAGCCGTTCATCAGGACATTATCAAAATGCCAATGCAATACGAAACTCTGGTCGGTGATATGGGGTCAGCTTTATCCGGCGGGCAACAGCAAAGGATTTTGCTCGCCAGAGCTTTGTACCGCCGCCCAGAAATACTTTTTATGGATGAGGCGACGAGCAGCTTGGATGTACATGTTGAGCGACAGGTCAGTACCACCCTTAAAAGTTTAAACATCACTAAAGTATTTATCGCCCATCGTCCAGAAACCATTTATAGCGCCAGTCGGGTAATAGTGCTGAAAGAAGGTAAGGTATTTATGGATTTACGTACCGATAATCTGAGTGCAGATCAATACAAGACACTGTTAAGCGACTATTTTGCTAACTCCACTGCTACCGCGTAAATTTTCCTTTCTTGATAATAAAAAAACCCACCGTCAGCGGTGGGTTATGACTTTTATTTGTTACTGTCCATGACTGATAATTTTCCTAGCCTTCCAAATTTAGCGATATTTGATAACAATAAAACTGTTTTTCATGTCTGCACTACCCAATCGATGTTATCGCGCAGTGGATTGATGTTTATCATGCCACTTTGCAATAAGGAATAAGGCAGAAATATAATACTATTTCGTTTGCAGTGGATATGTTGAATACAATCAATTTGTCGACTTCTGTTCCGTCACCTGTACTGGGCAAGCAGAGTCCAAATGGTCAGAACTGATACAAGGTAGCAGTGACACATAGCGGGCGATTAATGCACTCAGACTTTGTTCAATCTGTTTTACCAACGCCGGGCTAATCGCCTCCCCTGCTGTGGCATGCTGTTCCAGCTTACCCAGCAAAGCTTCGGCCGGTAAACCGCCACTGTATAGATCTCTACGCAATTGATATACCGCCGTTTTTAACTCAGAAACCGTCATGAACTGATTACGGTTTTTTTCTGAGTTCAGGAGCCTTTGTTCCAAGTGATCAATATCTGCATTTAGTTTTAGCCAACGGCCCAGTGGCAATGCATCCCCGGTTTTCTCTTGCATCCTGCGCTGCCAAAGTTGCGATGCCGGATTATCGGGATAAACTTTATTTAATTGGCGGGAAATTTGCTCTCCCTGCTCCCAAGGAAATTGAGGTGGTAGCGCTGACAACCAATTAAGCTGTTGTTCCGCATTGCTAATAATTGATAGCTGCTCTTTATTCCACTGTGCAGCGGTGGCTGTCGGCCACCCTTCCGTAGTAAATGATGCATACTGGCGCAGTGCCCCGATGGGGGCGACGAGCTGGTTTGTCAGAGAAGGAGAGCGGTAAAGATATCCCCCGACCACGGCCAGTGTCAGGACGACCCCTAGTAACAGGCCGGTTAATGCCGATGGCATGTAGTGCCACCATAGTCCTGCCGGTGTTTTCAAACTCGCGCCCTGTCGTGGCGCTTCATTAGTAAGAGGCGCTACAGCTGCCTTTGCCTGCGGTGTTTCACTTTGTGCTTCTGGCAAGCGTGATGTTGCCATCGGCATATGGTTCATGGTGCGACTGCGAACTTGCAAAAAATAGCGTAAGTTATTTAATGGGTCCTGTATTCGCGACTGTAATAGATTGGCCTGTTGGCATAATAGTGCCATAGCGACCTCAACCCGCTGCATCAACGGAATATATTCGATACCCTGAGGTAGAATGTAAATTAAGCTACCCACATAGGCGTTAAACCATTCAAGTATTCCCCTACGCTGATGTTCCGCACTGGCTGCTGGCCAGCAACGAACCCCTGTGGGGCCAAATGCTTCGGCTAATAAATCAACAGCTTGTGCCAACCCCTGCCATCCATGCTGTTTGGTGTTAATAAGGCAAAACCACACTCCACTTTGCAAGTCATAGCCGTCTTGTTGAAAGATCTGATGGCACCGATTTTCCAGTGCCGCCCAATCCAGATTGACCGTATTACTGCTATTCAGTTTGTTCAACTCGCTACTTAATAACAGAAAACTTTTGCTATATCGCGGGTCATGGTAGTTAATTTTTAATGCAGCCAGATTGATCGTACTTTTCATTTCACCTTCTCCGCGCATAGATTTCAGGCTGAGTTAACAGCGGCTAGCCGTAATGTTCCAACCTAGGCCACAGACCGGCTTAATAACACACAGCCACTTTCGCTGGTAACTGTGAGATTTTGCCTCTCAATGAGGTTGGCAATTGCTGTTCCGACTGTTTCCCCTCCAGCTGTCGCCGTTGCAGCTCCAGTTCATTCTGCTGATGACTCAATACATTCCATTGTCGCCAACTGTGTTGGATCTCACTCTGATCGCCCGTTTCATAGCGCACCATAATGCCCTTAATGCCTAAATCAGCGAGTTTCGGAAGGTCCTCTGGGAAATCATTCGGCTGAAAAACGTGTTCACCCTGAGAGAAATCCTCCAGAAAATCAGGCCACGCACCTTCGCCACTGTACTTATGCCGAATATCGAAACCTGGGAACTTAATGACCAGATCCACCTGATGGCAAAGTGACGGCTGCCAGCTAAATTCAGCGCTATCACTAAAATTCATGCTATCTAACGTTTTACTATTACCGTTGCAAGTTAACGTCACGCTGCTACCCGTCGGCATTAAACGTGCCCCTCCGGGTATAGTGGCAGGCTGACTGGATAAGCGAATATTCAATGACTGAGCCTTGAGCGCCTCAAACTGCTCATCGACTATTTTCTGTTGTGCCTCCAGTTTGGCCAGTTGATCCTGAACAAGAGTAACTTTACGCTCAGGCATCACCAGCACATCATCCGGCCGTAGTTCGTGGTTAACGAGCCGCAAAAATGCCGGAGTGAGGGCAATTGTTTGACCTTGATACTCACCAGCTCGCGCGCCCTTACTGCCAATGACCAGCAGACTTTGCGCAGAACTCTTAACAAAATCGGCCAGATATTGGCTGGCAAGTGTTTGTTGCTGGTCATAGCTTTGTTGCCTATTTTTATCCATCGGCCACAATACTTGGGACTGCCACTGATCCTGAAGCCAACAACTGGAATAGGCCAATGCATGTCTGATCAACAAACGCCCCTCATTTTGATACAAAGCCCAAACGGCATTAACCGCAAAATCGTTATCCACTGGACTCATGCTTTTCTGCAAAGATGAAAAGCGACTATCTACTTGTAGCAACGGGTTATTCCCGCCGTTGTCTGCTGGGGTAAATAAACCACGGGTCAATAAATTGCTGCTATCAGGAACGGCCATAGCATCGGCAACAGCGGCACTTAGGCTATCGCGCCATGCCAGCCAATTGGCAATCTGATAGTCAGTCATCGCCAAAACCTGTATCTGTTCATCTAACCCCAGCAACGTATTGAGTTTGTCCTGCAAAAACTGGCTTAACTGGCTGACTTGCTGAACAACCAACGCGGCCTCCGCTAATTCACGCAACGCTATCAGACGCCGCAGTTCCTGTAGCCAAGGCTGGGCATATTCTTCGTCAATATTGTCCAGCTCGTCATGTATCCGTTGAACCAATTGCATCGCCGGACTGTTACCTTGGGCGATGGACTGTAATAATTTTTGCCAACTATCACTGGTTAGATCGCCAAAATCCTCTTTCCCTGCAGCTAACATAAAACGTAACCATGCACTCTGCCGTTGGTTTATCCAGTAGGAGTGGAAGCCAGTCAATGCAGCGTCAATACTCTTTTTATCAATAGCTTGCGTTATTATCGCGATATCCGCATTAATCGCATGATCCCCCACACGGGTCCATATTCCCTCAACCCGCTCATTACTTTTGCCGTTGTTAGGCCAAAAATCGCCTATTGCCACCGGCGTCAAAGTCGCGTCGGGGGCCAACAACCAATGTAGCTGGCTACTATTAACCAATTGCACTAGCAACTCCCGCTGCTCAGCTATCTGGCTGGCACCAAGGGGCTGTTGAAGTAGCGCCCGTTGCAGAGCAATACTCTGTTCATAAGGTAATGACGGTTGTGCTCCACTCATATTTAACAGCGGGGACACCGGCGGATAAGCGAATAACTCGACCAACGGCTGTCCATCCAACATCGCTTGTTTTTGCCGGATACTCTGCACTAAATGACGGATTAGCTCGCGTTGGCCTATCGGGTCAGCCTGATAGAAACGTTCACGATAGTCTGCCAGGACGATTTTTAGATCTATCGGTTGCCGAGGAATATGCTGTAATAATTGCGCATTCAACTGTTTATGGCGAACATCCAATAGTGGTATGAAAGGAAAATAAACCCAATTATTTTCATAGCGTTGCTCATTACGCTGTAACTCAGCCACCCATTGGACTGGTGTGGTTTGCGCCGTTGGTGAGCTAATCAATTCAGCACTTTTCCAGCCGCTGCCCCCTAGCAATAGCAAAACAACGACATAAATGCCTGGTCTTCCATAGCGTTGAAAATAACGACGCCAAAGTCCCACGGCTTCAACTGGGCGATTACGGCCAATGGTTGGCAGATGCTGGGTTATCAAGTCATGCAGAAAGAGTGTTTGTCGCTTAATACTGTTTTTACTGACTGGCTCACTAGCGGTAAACCATACCGCCCCCAAAGCCCCTTGTTCAAAATAAGCATCAGGTTCGCATAATGCAGCCACATACCCCTGCAATGCAGGCTGTAAGCCGGCGATTTGTTCAGGGAAATCCAACAGCGGCAATAGCTCTGCCGTCGGTGCATTTCTTGCCAACATACTAATCCGAACAAGGCCTAGCCCCTCTTTCAGCAGCGCAAACATAGGATCCAGCAATGCAGGGTCGCTGCCGTCAATGACTGGTGAAGTTGGCCAATAATACCCTAGCGCTTGCTGCCTTTGCTGTGGCGAAAGCACCTGCACCCATTGGCTAAATCCGGGGATCTCATCACAGCAGGTGATCATCACATACAGCGGCAATCGCTGTTTGACCTCTTTTACCAATGGTTCTATTTGTGTCCTAATCTTCCGAGCATCCAAGTGTAGGGCAACACTATCCTGCTGTAGCAAGTCGCTGACTGAAACACAAATGATGACCCCTGAAGGGGCTGGTAACCGCCTACACCAGCGGGTGAGTCTTAGCCACGCACGGCCAAAAGCTGGGGATTTATCGAGAAAATGGCTAGAGACATCCAGAACAGCCAGAGAGCGGTAAAACCACCAGCGTAGGGTTCGAGTGGGGACGACTAGCGCATTTTCCGGTTCATGGGAGAACATTGGCAACCCAGCGCCCGCCAACAACGTACTTTTCCCACAGCGTTTCCCCGTTAGGATATACCAAGGCAATGGATGCTTTCGTCGGTGGATTCGCCTAATCACTGCAGCACCGGCTTTCCAATGTTGCAATAGAATATATTCCATTCTGGACAAACGGAAACGACCAAACAGACGTGCTATGTTTCCATTTTTATGACTTTGGAATAAATATGTTCCGGCCAACCGCAATAGAATAATAATAATGACAATGGCGAATAAAAGTATAAATGCGATTGGTGCTGGCCAATTCTGCCATAAAGTGATTGCCAGACAAAAAACCAGCAACAGACAGAGCGAGACTGACCATAAAGTAAAAACAAGTAATTTTTTTAACATAGAATAAATTAGGTCAGGTAGACCATCCCTGCGGTAAACATAGCGGCATAAATAGCAATCACACCCAAAATGGCAGTCCATCTATTGCCAACAAAGCGTTTCAGCGAAGAAGGTTGAACCCTTGCACTGCCTAAAGTCATCGGTGTTAGTAATGCCTGATTGGGCCAAACTTGCCACTCTACTGGCAAACACCCCCTTTCCTGCTCTACCCGCTTTACTAATAATCCATTATCTGTCTGAGTATATTTGCCATTAAAACCCATTAACAAACAGAATAAATAAACCAACCGCAAAGGATGGTTATCTTTATCAATACTGTCTAAGCGGTTAAAAAAAACCTCACCACCAATAGAGGTTTGGAATAATTGGCCTTGTAATAAGGCACTGCGCCATCGCTTAACCCAAGGTAGTGATGAACAAAGCACCCGCTCATCAAACCAAACGACAACAGCGAACAGGGCATGCTCACAGTCTTCAGTCTCATTTTGTTGCTCAGCCGCTAAAGCGGCCTGCTCGAATAAATTGATACTCTGCTGGCGAAATTTTTCGTAATCGCTGTAATTTTCAGGGAAGAGATAAAACTCTGTCGCAAATCGCCATATTGGCAAATAACACTCGATTAGCCTCATCATGAGGCCACCATAAATATTATTTGTACCTGAAGATCTTCTGGTGCATCGGCCCAATAAAATGCCACACTTTTATGCTGTTCTATTTTTTGCCACAACTCGCCGTCACGCTGGATGCTGAAATAATATGAATCACTGCGATTAGGGACACCACGGGGAACCTGAGGACAAATATTTGCACTAACGCCAGGTAATGCATGTTGAATTAACGACTCTATACTTTCTCGCGAGGCCAGCTTAATACTACGACTATTCGCTAGCAGCTGTTTATCTTCAACAAATACTTGCGAGCGTAATAACAGTAATACCGAGTTAGATTGGCGGTTTTGGGTAGTATCAAATGCAGCAGAAAATATACCACTCTGGTCGTTTTCCAGCGTGATATAAATATTATCTTCTAATATTAAGCTATTAAGCAGTGCCACCAGCGTTTGACGTAAACTATCAAAGCACGGAATCAATTGATGATGATCGTAATCCAGTACGGCATTCCCACCATGACGCCACTCGCCCAAAAATGAACACTCATCATTAAATGACGACAGATCACCGACCAATTGGCGCAATACGCAATACATTTGCCAAGGATGAACTTGACGCGCCTGACAATAATTATATAAAAGTGGCAATACACGATTTAGTGAGCGCATGACCAATAATTGCATCATTTGATCACTGCGTTCATTATCGCTAACCAGTCGTTCAGGCCGCTTATATTCTTCCAACTTACGGGCCCGGTTACTTAACTCGAAATAGATGGCATCTATCAAGCGGCCAAGCATCGGCGTGCTGTACAGGGTCAGCGCGGGAGGAGAAAAGTGGTTATCCAGCACGACACTACCGTTGTCAAAACGCAAACGGGCCAATGGGATACATTCACAATCAACGGCATCATCACGTTCGATGTCCCATAACACACGGACGTTGTAGCAAATATGCGGTACCGCAGCCTCCGGGCCATTATCATAAATATCCTTCATAATCATTTCATCACCGGCAGTGATCCAACGAGTCACGGCACGATCATTATCGCGAGCCAATACAGCGACATTGTTATGGCTGGGATCAAGCCTGCGCAAAGCCAACCAAAGGGTAAAAGGCTGGTCTCGTTGTTTCCATGCGTCACGAAAATTGCGCTTTTCAATCTGACAATTTCCGGGAAAAACCAGGTAATTCCCCCCCGGCATCACAAGGCGAAGAGTTTCAATATTAACGGTAAAATCAGTCAATGCTTCTTGATTCATCCCCCACGCTAACACGCCGTAATTATACGGCTGAGCCATGCTTAGCTGTTGGGTCTGCAACCACTCGTGATGCAAATCTAACGACTGCAAATGTTGTGGCTGTAAATAAAGTCCGGAATACCAATGAATCTGTTGCTGCTCTAAGTACATGTTATTTCACATCCTGTAAGATGGGCTGGTCCTGCTTCTGGGCTACGATGCTTTCTTGACCCAGCGTCACATAAGCATTCAGTGGCACCAACTTAGCCGTCCATATTTTGTTTTGCCAACCGTGAGTCTTGAGGGTCATGGGAATGGTAAAACGGGCGATATGCCTGCTGTCGGGGAAAGGGAAATAGCCAGCCACTACCGCGATATAGCGGGTATTTTCAGCACGATCGATATGCAAGGTATTTTGTTGGCCTGGCATGGCCACGTAGCGATCTGTCTGCAAGATATCCCCTTCACTGCCAGTACCGGCAAACATGGCTTTCAGCAGCACCGGATTGCTTAATAATTTATCCAAAGCGGCTGTATTCTGGGACTGGATAACCAAGATTGAACTGCTGTTAGCCAAACCATTCCACATATTCAAATTGGGTTGTGCGTTCAACTGGATGGTGATGGCGTTTTTAGCAAATGGCTGGGTTACACCATCAATCGCCTGTTGACGTAACTTGGGATCCTGATGGCTACACCCCGTCAACATCAGTACCAAAATGACGATTCTGATAATAGATTTCATTGCTGTCCCGGCCCTTTCAGGATCTTATTGATCTCCTGCAAACTGCTGTCATCACGTAACATCTCTTCTAACCATTCCGTCAACGTCATTCCAGCCCAACGAGCCGCTCGCTCCATTAAAAATGGCACTGGGCTGGAGGGTTCACTTTGACGGAAAAAATGCGCAATAGTCAGCATTTGGCTAATCGCCAAATCCCGTGACATCTCTTGCTTTTTGGCATCGCTAAATAAGAGGTCAGCAGATAGTTCAGGATTCTCCTCACTAAGATGCAGGACGTTTAGCGACATAATATCTTCATAATTAGGCATAATTCGGTCACCGATGCGCTTTAAAAATTCGTCAAGCTCGTTGATCATCTGGTGCGTTGAGCTAAAAGGCGGACTGTTCGTGTCCGTCTGCAACCCCATATAGCATTGCGTAAATTTGATCAATTCGACCAAGCAGCGCGCCAACACATCCATCGCTTTAGCAAGTTGCATGGTGGGAACCGTTTGAGCCCAGCGACTAAACGCTTCCATTGAAAATTCGCTGCTTTGTGGTGTGACGCCACGCCCGTCCATATCCACAGCGAGCTGATGCTCAAAAGCCAGTACTTTTTGCCAGTGTTCGAAACGGCTTTCAGCTTGGCCCAACAGGGGTAGACGGCTAAGAATCTGACTCAGTTGTCGGTCTAACCAATCAATTTTGCTCTGTCGGATCCTAGCCCCGTCATCATCCAACGCAGGCCAACAAGTGCTCCAATAGCGGCTCACGAATTGGTTGAGAAAACGTAGCCCTGTATGTAGGCCTTCGGTGCCATACTGCTGGGCCAGCGCTTCAGTTAACCAACAAGCGACCTGAAGATCTTTACTGTGCTGGCTTAGCAACGCTTCACTCAGCCCGATAACCTTTAGCCAATCGGCTTTGCGCATCGCGCTGGCCCACTCATCTTGCGGTAAGTAATCAGGATCACTTTCTCGCGCTTGACGTATCTCGTCATACACCGCTTCGTATTCCATATTATTGCCAGCTGGGTGATGAGGACTGATAGGCGCCAGCAACGCTTCTAGGTTTAGTTTTATTTCTGACATATTTCCTACGCAATCAAGACGGTGGGACAGCCGATGACAATGGTGCCGCCATGAGCGCAACTATCACCCATTCTCGCGGCAGGTTTGCCATCAATCAGGACAGTTAAACTCCCGCCGACTACAGTATCCGGTGGCCCTACACAAAGTGCCATTGACCCTAATGTCGCTGCTGGCATCCCCCCAATTAATACTTTAGGGCTACCCGGTGTGGTGATGGGTCCACCAACATGAGGAATCGGCGGTACAGCCGGCGTAGCCATCGGGCATACGTGCATATCGCCCAATCGGGCTGCTGGTAAGGCCATTTATGCCACCTCGCTTTTCTGCAATTGAGTCATTAAAATTCTGGCGCCCACCGACGGTGCTTCTTCAAGCGCCAGCATCAGACAGCTTGATTTTAGTGAACACAACAGCATCGCCGGCGATAGATCAGGCTCGGGATACACTGCATCCAGTCCTGTCGGCGTCATACTTCCTTGCGACCAAAACAGAGATAAAGCCAAAGCCCCTAATGGGGTAGAAAACCCCAGTAAATTACCCTGCTGAAAAATACGCCAACGCAGCGCCTCATCAGGTTCGCGCAGCCATTGAGCAATATCAGCATGGCAGCGCTGCCAGATAGAATCATCGGACGCATCAGATAAACAGGCGTGAGTCTTATAGAGCGCACGATGATAAGGCTGTTGTTCCAGCCACAAAATCAGCATTGCTTCCCATTCACCCTGTACCAATAAAATCTCTGCATTTTCAGGCCAAGATCGTTGCGGACGCAGAAAAGCACGAATCTCGGCACTTACCTGTTGTGATAGCTTATTCATATTCGTCCTTAGCCAATCATGACTACGCCGCCCTTCACTTGAGTCATCCCGCTCCCCTGAACCGTCACCATTGCTGCTTTCAATTCCGCCGTAGCAGAGCTTTCAATTTTGATAGTAGTGGCGGTTAAGGTAATACCGACGGGTGTGATGGAAATCTTGCTATTACCCACTTTTAGCTCAATGCCCTGAGTGGACTCCAGCAAGCAGCTTTTATCTGCACTCAACTCGCTGCCGCCACCGGAAACTTTCAGTTGATGATCGCCCCCCTGAAGTTGGGTCGTTAGATCGCCTTTGATCGTTAGCTGGTAATTCCCTTGATCTAACGTTGTCGAATGATCGCCCTGCTTTAATATCAGGGAATCATTTCCTTTGGTTATCTCGGTGGCACGATCGGCACCAATAGTGGTGTTTACTGCGTGCTGAATGTCGGTGGTAATGTCATTTTTGACCGTGAGCAGTAGGTCTTTTTGCGAAGTAATCGACAATTTTTCTGCATCTTTGCTATCGTCAAAACTCAGAATATGCCCTTGTTCTACCGTGCCGTTCTGACTGCTGCGTGAGGTAAAACCCGTCACGTGTTTTTGTTCTGGCAAGGTAAAAGGCGGTTTGTTTTCACCGTTGAATACCGCGCCGGTCACCAATGGGTAATCCACATCTCCCTGCACAAAGCTGACAATAACCTCACTGCCGACACGGGGAAGAAATAGAGCACCAAAACGCCCGCCAGTCCAAGGTTGGGATACCCTCACCCAGCATGAACTGCTGTCGTCTTTTTGATTTTCCCGATCCCAATGAAACTGGATCTTGATGCGCCCATATTCATCAGTATGAATTTCCTCTGAGTTCGGCCCGACCACTTTGGCGGTCATAATTCCGGACACGATAGGGATGGGGGTACAGGATTCAGCCCGGTATTTTTTATCGCCATCCATGGCGATAATTGAGCAACCATAATCCGCCTGATCACCATTCACATTACTGCTCACCCGTAGTGATAATGATTTAATACGATAATTACCACGACAAGAAGGGTGTTCGCTCAGGCTGAATATCTCGCCGCAATTGAGCCAATAGCTTTTTATTTCCCCCCTGAACAATTGAGTGCCAGCTTCCAATTGCTCTATTTTTACCTGCGCCGTCGTACTGAGAAGATCGCGTTTCTCATAGCCTAAAAAATCAACATAACTGACTGAATCCACTGCCTGATCATGGTTATTACTGCGGGTTTCGCTCTCAATAGACTGAGCTTGCAAAATATTGAAACCGAGCAATTTAACGCTGGATGCGGCCAAAGTACGATGAATCTCCCAACGATGTACCCCCATGTTGCCCTGCTCACTCAGTTGTGGGTAAAACGGCAATTCACGTGGCTTTGCAACGGGGTGACTGGCTGAATGATCGGCTAGCACTAAAGTATGCTTATCTGCCTTGTGCAGGAAGAAGTAGTAAATACCTTCCTGTTCCAGTAGACGGCTGATGAAGTTGAAATCGGATTCACGGTATTGCAGGCAATACTCACGTTTTTGATATTCCGAGCGCAAACGTACATCAATATCCTTGATGTTATGTTCACGTAATAATTGACATACCAAATCAGGGACATTCAGGTTTTGGAATACGCGTAAATTGCATCCCAAACGCAGTAATGCCATACGCGGCTCGATAACAGCCGTGTAGTGACTAACACCCTGGCTATCATTGTCCTCTTGCATCGCGGTGAGAACACCATGCACATAGCGTCCTCGATCACTGTCGCCAATCTGGCAGGACACGTCTTGTCCCAAATAATGATTAAGCTGGGCAGAGGTCAGCGAGGAACTGAAATGAGCATGATATCGATAAGGCTGGGAAATAGACTCTTCGCCAGTCAGTTCGAGTAGCAGCATGTCATCCGCCATATTACCCACCCAGCGAATAAAACGTTTATCTTGTCCTACTGACATAGTGTTACCTTAACGATTAAATACGGGTAAACGGACTTTATGGCAGACAGCGGGGTAACGCTGCGCCAGACATATATCCAACCCGAGGATACCCAGCCCTAAAACAGCGGTAGTGCTTTGTGCATTATCGATGAGCAGGTCGATTTCAAAATCGAGCCCGATGCCGACATAATCTCGGATTTGTTGCCAAAGCTGGTTGTAATAGCGGCCTTCGGGAAGAAATAGACTCGCGTCATCATGCTTGACCGGCCCCAAAGTCAGATTAAAATTGCTCTGGATATCACGGTATACCGATCCCAACATCGGTGCGGCTCCCAGACTCTGCTGTGGGTCACCTAGTCGGCAACATAGCGTCCTGTCAACCCTCTTCCAACTCCCCGTAAAGGGGATAATACGAGCCGGAACCGCAAAGTGCTGCTGTAACCAGATTTCAAGATTCACCAGTGAACGAACCGGATGAACCAGTAAACCGGCAAACTTTTCCTGCTGAAATACGGTTGATTGCTGTAGCACGCCAGCCAATGCGCGGATCGCCTGACTTAATGGCGGGCTACCCGTAAATTCACCTGCCGCATAGTAGTGATACTTCTGCCACGACAGGAAACGCAGGCTATGTAAACGGTGATTAAAAATATCCAGAAATGCCTTGCCAGCAGTGTCGCCGTAACGGTAATACCGACCAATTAGCCATTCCGTATAGGCGGTGGGTAGCGCCCCCATCGCGCCGGTCAAACCAGAGGCAAACACTTCAACCTGCCATTGCTGATCTTGGGTAAGGCAAATTTCACCTATCTCACCCTCCCCCGCATTCAGCGACAGCGGGGAGATAAACCGTAGATGGTCTTCCAGTATCTGTTCTGGCGGCAGCTTTTTTTGCCGGGAGAGTTTTTGTAACATCACCCTCACCTGCTGGAAAAAAATGTGCCGACTATAGTGGGGTTTTAAATCCATGCCAGCCGCCCTGCCCGTATTGGCCATTGACGTAAGGACTCCTCCTGCGCACCAATGCGGGTGACAACACGAGAAAAACTATTCACCGGTGCATAGAGCGCTAAAAAGTGATCCAGAAAACGGCACAACAAGAAATGGCCAGGTTCATCGTTAGCTTCGTCAGTAAAAGTAATATTGATCTGCACCCCGCGCGCCATAGAACGCGGATCATTAGCAACCAGACGGGCAATAATCGGTGTGACCTCAATTTGAGCGATGAGGTTAATTAGCCTTTCATTTATCGGGCTGTTACTAAAGTTGTAGAGCGCCAGTGTTTCTTTTAATACTCGACAGCCTTGAGCCCCGTTCAGCAGCATATGATTCAGGGACAACTGAGAGATTAATCGCCAGCGTGCCGCCTGTTTCATCGGTGGGCGCAGTGGTGCACTTGGCCGAGTCAATGCCTTGATTTTCACACCTGATATCGGGAGTTCTGATTCAAAATCTCCCGCAGGATCGCCATTGAGTAGCTGAGTCGCTAAATCTCGATTCGTGCACGTCAGTGAAATACTGACCATGTCACTTTCCGGCCCTAGTGGTTGCTCGCCACAATCGGAAAAGGCAATGAACCAGCCTTGGGTAGTATCCTGCTCATCAATCCATTTGCGCTGCATACATTGCCAGTAAATTCCGCTCTCCCCGTCACTAGCCGAATGATCAAGACCAAACAACGGATAAATGGGGCGCGATACGATGTCATTTCCCTGAACTCGTAAAGCGCAAACGCGGTCTACGGACCAGACTTCCATCGACGATTTATAGCGGACATCAGGTGTAATAGGGTATTCGGCCATATTGGCATGAGGAGTGATGGGTTCCGCCCGCTGTTCAAACAAATTAATTGCCGGTGTACAGTTAAGACGAAAGACATCTCGATCGATGATACTGGCGATACTTTCCAACCGACGTGCAGTTCGGCAGTGGTTAAAGACAAACCTAAAGGTAAACTCGCGGTGACTTCCTGCAATAAAGTTTTCCGGTAAGGGCAGATCGATAAAGTGAAATTTTTGTGGAAAGAAAAAGTAATCTTGCAACAATGTATGAGCAGGAGAAATCAGAGAGTCACTATCCAGCAACCCTTCATCAGCACCAAAACCAACAGCGCCAATATCTTCGGGTTTAAGTTGATGCCAAGCCCCCCCTTCACCGAAGGAAAGCGATTTCAGCTCGCCGCATAACAAGTTATACAGCACGTTGACAATAGATGCAGAACCGTTCAGATATAAGCGAATCCGATCAGTCGCGAGTTCTGCTCCCGGCCAAACTGAAAAAACCAACTCCAGCCGCCAGCTCATATCATCCTCATTGAAAGCCAGAAGCGACTTCTGCAATGTTATTGGCAGCAACGTGACAGGGTATACCGTACGGAAACGGCAAACCTGATTATTAATAGGTTTAGAAAATAGCTCTACGCCACTTTTTATTAAATTCTTAGCTGTCATAGCACTAGATTTGATATCAGGTAACATCTGCACAATACAAACAGAGGGAAATTGTCGTAACAGATGTGGAGCTAATACCGTTAATAGCGCATCAGTGACCTCCGGAATATCCTCATCAAGGCGCTGCTGAATTTGTGCTGTTAATAGCGCAAAAGATTCAATGATACGCTCTACATGGGGATCTTCAGATAACCCATCTGACATACCAAGACGACGAGCAACTTTGGGGAATTGGCGAGAAAAAGCCGCACCATATTTTTTTAGGTGCGTCAGTTCTTTTTGGTAATAAGAGAGAAGTTTATTTTCAAACATAATTGTCGCTATTCACTCAAATAAAACCGATTTATCGCATCATCCCAAATTAATTTGTAATGCACTGGCCTATTCTGATAATAGGCATTAACAAAAAAGAGAATACCCGTGGCGCCTTGATTTACCGTGGTAAAAGAGACATCCTTTAAGCGTGGTTCAAACCGTTGAATAGCCATTTCAAGACGCGCCTGCAAAATAGACTTACGTTCTCCTATGGGCATATCGCTGGTGAAATTCTCATTGATGCCATAATTAAGAATTGAACCGTTGAGTACAGGTATATGCTCTACCTCAGAAAAGCGAGGGCGGGAAGATAACAGCATCATAATCTCTTCTTCAAGGTAGCCGTCCGCAGACTCGATGAGTTCGTCCTGCTGTTTAGGATTATTATCTGATAAACGTTGCAGCAATGAAGTCATGCTAGCGACCATCCGTTAAAAAACGATAGCGACATTTCGTTCATACCCGATAAAAATATATAATCCATGCCATCCTCACTTTTTCGATCGTCACAAAAAGTCAATGACTAACAAGCTAACGTAGATATTACATTTTTATAAATCCCACATATGTAGGCAAAGTCGCATTTAAGTGTGGGTAGTTTCACAAACCAAAAGCGAAAATGACACATTATAAAAATAATAAGTAATACAAATTAAAAAATAGAAATATAGTCATCAAATCTTGTATTTTTTGGTTGTGGCTGCTATTTCTCATTATACTGGCAGTTAGCACTTTACGATTAACCTAAACGTTTTTTAAACACGTTAAAAAGAAAAGAGTCACCCACTCAAGATAGCTATTTATACGTAATAAGTACAAAACACCTGATATATAAAACTTAATCTGGTAGCAATTGCAGAGATTAGGCACTGACATTTGTAGCGAGTGTCAATGCACTAATTTCTGCAATCAGTACAGTTTATTTAGTAATGATTATAGTGAGAAACATCGATGAGTAATACACAACGAAAATTAGATAAAGCACGGCCACCACGGGTACAAATCACCTACGACGTTGAGATCGGCGGAGCACAAAGTCAAAAAGAGCTACCATTGGTTATTGGTGTGATTGGTGATTTTGCTCAGGATGAAAAACCGTTACGAGCCAGGCAGTTTACCCATGTAAATAAAGATAATTTCAACGACGTGATGTCTGGGATGCAACCCTCAGTTGAATTATTGGTTGAAAGCGCACTACCAGGAAAAGAAGGCCAAATGTCGGTCACTTTATCCTTTAGTTCTATGAATGATTTTTCCCCAGAAAGCATTGCGCTTCAGGTCGATCCCTTGCGTGCACTACTGGAGTTGCGCGAGCAACTCAGTGATTTACGTAGCCGAACCGCCAGCAATGAGCGACTAAAAGAGCGACTGCTTGAATTACTGGAGAGTAAACAGGCAGAGGATGCCGTACTCATTGCCCCAGAGGAGAAACCGCAATGAAAGAAATAAAGACGCTGAATGCTTCGGCGGGTACTTCCTTGCCAGCAGATTTTCTGGACCAGATTATCAATGAAACTCAAGCAATTCGTCGCGAATCTGATCGTAGTAAAATTAAAAGCCAATTGGATAGTTTGCTGCTAGAAGCAGCGTCCGGTGCCATGGTCATATCCAGTGATTTAGTTGGCAGTATTGAAAAACGTATCGCCGCGATTGATGCCATATTATCCGCGCAAATTAGTAAAATTTTACAAGAACCTGAATTTCAGCGCATCGAAGCATCTTGGCTCGGCTTGCATAAGTTAGTGCAAAGTAGTGTGACCGAAAATACTAAAATCAGAGTTTTCAATTGCACCAAAAAGGAACTCATCAAAGACTTTAAGTCGGCTTCTGATTTTGACCAATCTATCTTATTCAAATCCATATATGAGAATGAATACGGTACATTTGGTGGTGAACCTTATTCGGCTTTTGTTGGCGATTTCGAATTTGATGCTTTGCCTGAAGATGTCCAATTGCTGGAACAAATTTCTCATGTTGCTGCGGCTGCCCACTCACCTTTCCTGAGTGCTGCAAGTGCGGGCATGTTTGCCTTGGGACGATTCTCTGAACTACACCGCCCACGTGATTTAGCCAAACTTTTTGACACTTCGGACTATGCCCGTTGGAAATCCTTTCGCCAGACCGATGATGCTCGCTATGTAGGATTAACACTGCCACGTGTGATTGGCCGCCTGCCCTATGGCGCTAAAACCATACCAATAGAAAAATTCAATTTTGAAGAACAGATTGATGAGAATAACGGTGAGGCTAGCTATGTTTGGGTCAATGCGGCATATGAACTCGCCGGGCGTCTGGTCGATGCCTTTGAAGAGTACGGTTGGTGCGCAGCGATTCGCGGTGTTGAAGGCGGAGGATTGGTGAAATCGTTGCCGACATATAATTATGTTTCGCAAACGGGTGAGAAAGTGATGCAGTGCCCGACAGAGGTGACAATCTCTGACCGCCGTGAAAAAGAACTGGCTGAATTAGGATTTATTCCTTTGGTTCACTGTAAGGGAACAGATTATGCCGCGTTTTTTGCCGTTCAGTCGCTGAGTAAAGCACGCAAATATGACTCAGAGTTAGCCAATGCTAATGCCAAATTATCCGGCCAATTGCAATACATTATTACCACATCTCGTTTTGCTCATTACCTCAAAGTTATTGTGCGCGATAAAGTCGGGAGTTTTATGTCGCGAACTGACTGCCAGAATTTCCTACAAAACTGGATCAATCAATATGTTGTGGGCTCAGATAATGTCGGCCAGCAAATCAAAGCCAGTCACCCACTTCGAGAGGCCAGAATAGAGGTTATTGATATACCCGGCAGCCCTGGACATTACCGCGCTATCGCCTATCTCAAACCTCATTTCCAATTAGAAGGTTTAAGTATGTCGCTGCGTTTGGTAGCGGAATTACCTGCATCTACTGGTGCCTAATAGTACAACTTAGAGGGAATAAAATTAATGGCTCAAACAAATACGCTGTTTATGAAAATTAGCGACATTAAAGGCACAGTGACTGATTCAGCTTACAAAGACTGGATTGCAATTAACCACCTAGATCAAGGCATTTACAGTTCTGTCGGGATCAGTAATAGTGAATCTTTACTAAAAAGTGGCAATGCTGGATTCGATGACGTTTCTTTTACCAAAGAAATGGACTCAACATCAGGTGCCCTGCTAATTAATGTTGCTGAAGGCACTGCTGTGAAAGAAATCATCGTCGCATTGACAGCTAAAAAAGCAGGGAAAGATTATGAAATGGTGCGCTGGATTTACGAAAACTGCATTATTAACCGTTTGCATGTTTCCGCGGCCAATGCTGGCGATGTTCCAATCGAACACCTCAGTTTCGCCTTTAGTACTGTTAAAGTAGAAATCAATACCATACAGTCATCGGGTGGTACCCAAAAACATGGCCCGAATGGCTGGGATATCATCAAAAACTGTAAACTGTAATCTTTTTATCTATGCAAGCAATGCGATCGCAGACTGCATTGCTTGATAACTGACTTTGACCTATTGCTGACTCTATTAAACCACAGAGAGGTAATGTCATAGCATCATCGATACTATTCTTAACTTCCTATTTAGCAAAAAAAATCTACAACACAGACTAACCGCTCATATATATTTTGAACGCTTTTTCTATATTTTTACGGAAGGGAAAATGTTAAATATTTTTGATCTAAACTATAAATCGTTATCTGAAAAGAATTCAACTGAGCTATTTTCTCTCAGGAAAGATACTTTTAAAGATCGCTTAAATTGGGCGGTGAATTGTACAAATGGTATGGAGTTCGATCAGTATGATACGCAAAACACCCATTATTTATTCGGTGTTGCTAGTGATAGAATCATTTGCAGTGTTCGTTTTATAGAAACAAAATACCCAAACATGATCACTGGAACCTTCGCTTCTTACTTCAATAAAATTGAGGTACCGGAGGGAAACTATATCGAATCTAGCCGTTTCTTCGTAGACAAGAACAGAGCAAGGGATATATTGAAAGGTAAATACCCAGTTACTAATATATTATTTTTAGCTATGATTAATTATGCCATAGCATATCGCTACACCGGAATATACACGATTGTCAGTCACCCTATGTTGACCATTCTTAAACGTTCCGGTTGGCAAATATCTGTAGTAGAGCAAGGCATATCGGAAAAAGGAAAGTATATATATTTGGTTTATTTACCGACTGACATTGAAAACCAGAGCCTCCTAATCAATAGAGTAAACGAGACTAACGATTTCCCTGAAAGGGCCTTAAGACACTGGCCAATGTCGATCCCTCTTATTGCAAAACAGGTTTGATCAGTTGCAATTCGACACCAAGCTTGATGGCATGCTTAGCGTTAAGAACGCCTAGCTTTTTCACAACATTTCCAATATGGAATTTTACTGTCCCCATTTTTATGCCCAGAATAAGCGATATCTCCTGATAAGTCTTACCATTGCTTGCCCAATAAAGAATTTCATTCTCTCTTTGAGAAAAAATATCTTTGCTTTTCGATATATTATTATTTGTTCTAATCACCTCTCTGTATAGGGAGGTGCGTTTTTCATGAGCACTAATAAGTAACATTTGTAACTCTGACATGTTCACTTCGATCATATGTTCTAATTTATGGCAGGTAAATTCATCCATCATAATAGACAACATAACCAAATTATTGCAGTTATCGTGCAATACAAAAGTAAAACCATTTACCACATTGTATTTTTTGGAAAAATTAAATATTTGTGAAAATTTCAAACCATAACTAATCACAAGACTTTCGTCCCATGAGAAAGGAGACACTCTATTTAACGCAGTAATAACGACAGGATCAATACTCTGGTAATTATTACCTTTATAAATATTCACCCACTCTTCTGGATAGTTAGACACGATATCCATCTCTGAAGGATTTTTCTTATTCAAGATAAAGTATGAATATTTTAAGTCACCATAGATACTTATTTTTCTATCTAAAAAACCTCTTATTGTATCGTTTATAATCTTGTTATCATAAGATAGAACAGACATCTAATTATCTCCTAATAGATTACTGCGATTTTGTTAAAATAAAAGTGCAGTGCAGAACTAGACCTAGGTGTAACTATTAACAAAATCGGAAAATAAATATAATTATCTACGTAGTCAAGACGTAAGAAAAATACCTGATCCACAATTAGATCAGGCTGCCATTTGGCAAACACCAGGGAAATTTAACCATTACCAGATGGTTGAGTAAATAAGTCAACCTCTCTTGTGCTATCGTGGATGGTACACAAGAGAGTGCGACTCTATTAATAGTGATGAGCGTAACTTAAGCCACTAGGAAAATCACTGATGAGCAATATTATATGCCTATCACTTTCACGTCCTAGACACTGTACCGAGCGAAACGATAATATCAATTCCAATACAGATTTGTCCGTAGGAAATGGTAATACTTCGGCAAGAAAATTCATTATCACACCACAAGCCCGATGCCCTTCTTGCGCTGATCATCATCAGCACGTCTGTTGACCACCTATTGCTAAGATCCGCCACGAAATCTTCCCACTTATTGATGATGACAGGATTTGGCGTAGGCATGCTGCTGGTCGCTCCTTTCTACATTTAGCTAGAGCCGGCAGTCGTGATTATTCTATTTCACGGTTTTTCATTGACCTCACTGTTATTGATTGGGATTGGATTGCACTATCAGCGCAAGTATTAAAGTGTCGAACTAGGCACTAATACTCATCAAATTAAAAATTATAAAGGAGGATAACAAACAGAATTCAATACAAATTTATTTATCCCAGTAAAAGAATACTAAATTCCCATCAAGCTTATTCCACCGAATAAATGGAAATTTCCTACAACAAAAACACACTTGGACTACATACTCAACTGAGTGAAAAAACTACTCTCTTGGCTGCTTTTTTAATTAAGCAAATTCCTCGTATACAAAGAAAATAGAGCCATTGATATTCTAATTTCTTTGTGTCTGCACCAAAGGCCAACCGCCTCTTCGTCTTTAAGGTAGTTAATAATGAAATTGATTAATGGTTTGAACAAATTCAGCGTCAAAAAAGCTCAACAAGGTTTAACCTTAATTGAAGCATCAATGGTATTGGCACTTTCCGCCGTAGTGATTGCAGGCGCAGTCATGTATTACAACAGTGCCTCCGAAAGTAACAAAATTCAGCGCGCTCAGGGTTTGCTGGGATCTGTTCAATCCGCTGTTCAATCAATTTATGCTACACGCCCTAGTTTTTCGGGACTAAGCAGCCAAGAGCTGACAATGACAGCAGCGATTCCGCGATCATTTATCAACGGCTCAGGTACCACTGCCACGATAATTAACCCATGGGGGGGGAATGTATTAGTTGCAGCTGCTACACCAGCAACCAATTACACCATTACTTTTGAGGCATTATCGCTCTCCGCCTGTACTGCCATGGCTAGCGTGGATCTTGGCAATTCGCTTATCGGTCTGACAGTCGGTTCTACCAGCCTAAAGTTAGGCTCATTTACCGGTCTGGAAGTAGCGCAAGCTTGCGAAGCTGGTGGTTCGGCAGCCCGTTCGGTTGATATTGCTTGGACATTTAAGTAATCAATAAAAATGAATCACTTTCCGTAACTTGTATTCATTTGTTACGGAATAGCCTTTCTTTCCAATGGACGTTATATGCAATATAAAAACTATACCTTGCTGGCATTATCGTTATGCCTAAGCTTGGTTGGCGTGGCACAGGCTCAACCGGTTAATACCAGCGCTCAGCCTGATACCAATACGCGCTTTTTACAGCCAGAGAAAAAAACATCATCTATGCTCGGCAAAACAAATATGCCGTCACAACCACAGATGATTCAACCTAAGCCGGTATTCCAACAAAAACAGCCCACACCTAATACCGCCAAGGCCAGCACTTATACTTATACTGCACCGGAAAAAACCTGGCAGATTATTCGCGGCACTGATCTACGTGCACAACTTGATAGCTGGAGTACCGCAGCAGGCTGGTCATTAGTATGGGATTCAGAATACAGCTATTTAATTCAGGCTAATGCCAGTTTTAAAGGTGATTATATTTCTGCCGTAAAGCAATTATTTACTGCACTGGGTGATGATGTTAATCCCAATTTATATCCTGAACTTTACCAAGGTAATTTCGTTTTAAAAGTCAGTAATCAAGCCCGATAGCCATTACTGACACCAGGCTATTGATAGAAAATTTATAATAAGTAACGAGAAATAATAAAATGTTGAACACAAAAATGACTGTTTTGCTCTCGTGCATGACACTAGCAGGTTGTAGTAGTAGCACGTACAACAGTGCGACTGACCAAAATAAAGATACTCTACAACGTACTGAAAAACTGACAAAAATGGCCGAACGGCCGATGCCTAAAGCAGATACCAGTGTAGTTCCCGTCCGTTCGGGGGTTTATCTGGGTGCAACGTCGATGAAACGCCAAAGTGGACAAGTTCTTCCGGCATCCGTGGAGCGCGATGGTATTCGTTTAGCCACGCCGGATGCACAGAGTTTGATGGCTATTGGTGATTTGATTTTTGAAACCACAGGTATTCCAGTGTCATTCTCCAGTGATATTTATGCCGTCAAAAACGTCCCCGTGGCTGCACCAACTGCACCAACCACAGCAACATCGACCGAAGCCGGCGCCATCGCCGCCGCACTCGATGCCGCTTTGCCTAAAGCCATCAATGCACCACAAGATGCTCAAGTACCAACCGTATTTGCCGGTAAAGTACCCAACATTAGCCGAGATAAGATGCGGGTTAATTACAACGGTTCGTTGTCCGGCTTCCTAAATACCACCGCTGCTTACTATGACATTGGCTGGAGCTATCACGACGGCCGCATTCAGTTTTCCCGTAATATTACTCGCACCTTTAAGCTGGCCTCGATGCCAACCGTCCTGGACTCCAGTGCCAGTATGACCGGTGGCTTGACGGGTAAAGAGAGCGATAAAGGCAGTTCGATGAATGCAGGTTCCACGCAAACTTCATCAATTAAAGTTCAGTTGGATTTTTGGAAAGAACTTGAAGCTAATCTGAAAAATTCCATTGGTGATAACGGTACCTTTACTGTATCCCCAACAAATACCTCTATTACCGTCACCGCTCCAGCATCAGTAGTTGATCGAGTGGGTAGACAGATTCAAGAAGCTAACAAGCAGTTATTACGCCAAGTCGCCATCAAAGTTGACGTTTATCGCTTCAATGTTGCCCGAGATTCTAATTGGCAGTTTGATTTAACCGCTCAATTTAAAACGGGAGTGGCCAAATACGGGTTAGGCTCCACTGCGCTAATGCCTGATGGGCAAAATCTGGTTGGCTCAGTCACGGCCAGTGTGACCGGTGGCCGTTTTGAGGGCAGTAAAGCAGTACTGGATATGTTAGAAGAAAACGGCGATGTCAGCGTGGTCACAACCGCCAATGTCACCACCATGTCGGGCCAACCAGTTCCTGTTCAGGTGTCTAATTCCCGTGGTTATGTTTCCGCTATCAAAGTCGAAATGAATGACAACAAAACCACCACAACTGCAGAGTCCAGCATGGTCACCGCTGGCTTCTCGATGAATATCCTGCCAAACGTGATGGATGATGGGAAAGTGTTGATGCAATACAACATGAATATCTCAACATTAGTCGGCAAGGACAATGGTTTTGAGACAGTGGTTATCGATAACAATGGAACAAAAATGCAATTGCCAAACGTTGACCAACGTTCGTTTATTCAATCTGGCATGGTCAACAATGGGTCTACCTTAGTCATGGCGGGCTTTGAGCAAGTACTGAATAACACCTCTGACCGTGGTCAGGGATCAGCCAACTTCAAATTACTGGGTGGCAAGCGAGCTGGCCAGCAGAGCCGTGAAATTCTGGTCATCTGCATTACACCGGTCGTGCTTGATCATACTGCTGAACTAGCCTCATTAAACTAGAGGTAATTATGGATCAGCAATCGAATACATTCCCATCACAGCAGGGTATGGCCCTGTTGCATGGTGTCGTGCCTTTAGGACGTCGCAAGTATGCCGTTAGCTTACTGTGGAATATGGCTGAAGGTAACGAAAAGTTACTTCAGGAAGCCAGGATTGCCGCAGAGCGAATGGGAAGTACCCTATTGGCACTGCGTCCAGGACATGGCGTATGGAATGATCAATTTGCTATCGGGGACGCTCAATTAGGTCATACCCCTAAACTGCCTTCTCTTGCGGCAGCCTTGGCAGAGCAGCTTAATGGCTCGCTGTTGGGGGTGTGGCAACTCAATGATCAAGTCTGGTGGCTGGTTGGCGTGCGGTCTGATGGTTCCATTGTTTATGACCGAGCAGTAGCAGATGTTGATGAAATCCGTACCGAGTTTGATAACGCCCGGGTCAGTGATCTGTGGGAAGAAGTTATTTGTCCGGCCGATTTTTATGTCGAAAACGCTAAAGTGGGTAACCCACTAGATGAATTAATCGGTACCAGTAAAGTCCGTTTACGCCCGTTGAAACAAAACCCGACACTGGTGATCGCAACAGCGTTAGTGTTTTCTATACTCGCAGGCGGCGGTTTATATGCTTATCAGCAATATCAAGAACATCTGGCTGAACTGGAAAGACTAAAAATACGCTCTAGTGGTACCCCGCAAATGGGCGATGAAATCATCGTCCCCCCCATGCCGTGGGCAGGTAAAGCACAAGGCGGTGCGACACTATCAGCCTGTGTGAAAGGATTACTGTTCTATGCCAATGAGGCGAACAAAATCCCAGGCTGGTCTCAAGGTATAGGGCGATGTGATGGCAAACAGATCACCTATAGCCTCAAGCGCTCAGGGGGGACCAATAGTTGGTTGCAAACGATGGCAACGCGTTTAGCCAGTCAACCGACCGTTGCGGAAGGCGACAAAGAATCATCATTAATTTGGCCGCTGAGCAATCTGCCCCTTTATCCGTCTGATAGCCCTGGTGTATCGGTTCAAAAAGCGCAGCGCTACTTACAAACAGAATTCGACGAGCTGTTTACCACGATTCAGTTTACTCCCGGCAAGAAAGAACTTTACTGGACCAGTATCCGCTATGCGCTGAAAGACACACCGAACCCAAGTGTTTATCTCCCGTTGTTCGGGAAAATTCCTGCCTCATTGGTTCAGGAAGTGACCTTTGATCCACAGACCAACTACTGGTCATTAAGTGGTGAAATTTATGAGCGCCGGCAACCAACAGCACAAGAATTAGAAAATTTAAAGAACTCACGAGGACACTAAAGTGACAGCAACTTCTGCTAAATTTCAACATTTTCGTACCCCACTCCATGCACTCATTATCAGCATGGCATTAATCAGTTCGCCCATGGTGAATGCACTGAGTACCGATGCAAATTCCCCCCCTCCGGCTGCAACAACAGGTGCTCCTCATCAACCAATGAATGCGCCGTTGAACGCAGACGATGCAGTGCCTGACCAAGCGGACATCTCTTCTTATATCAATGAGCTGGAAAGTATGAAGCGTAACCAGCGTGAAGCCTTAGAGATGAAACAAGAGCTGGAAACCATGAAGTTGCGGGCCGAATTAATGGCCTTACGTGGTGGCGCTCAGCGCGAAGGTGCCAGCCCTTACATTATGGCGCTGATGGGCGTTAGCAAAAATCGTCAGGCACGTATTATGGTCCCGGGTTACGGTGAAATGACTGTACGTAAAGGGAATGTTTTGCCGGGTAACTGGCACATCATCAATGTCACCAATCAAACTGTGATTGCGCGTCAAGGTGATAACGAACAAGTGCAACTGCCATTCTTTGCACATTAATAGATGAGTTGAAATACCATGAAGACCCAACCTCCTCATACACGTGACACATCCACTGCAAACCTGCAAACCTGGTTTAATAATGTGGATACTATTGTGTCAGTGCCAGGCGGTAAGCTTGAACTATCCGACAGTCAGCGCCGAGTGGCGCTGCTTTTTGCTGATGGTACCTTGTTAATTGACCTCGAAAATCAGACCAATCCTCAAATCTTGTTAGTGCGTGAATTAGCCCGCCGTAAGGGTATTGCCATTACGACGATAAAACCGGTAGCAATCGAAATTATTCGTCAGCTCTACGGCGAGGCAGAAAAACAGTTTGGCGACCCGACAACACGCACAGATCAAGTCACGCCGATGCAGCGGGATTGGCTTATGTTGCTCAAAGAAGCCTCAGAACGGGCAGTCAGTGATATACACATTTATATCAACTCCTTTGAAGCTGATATCAAATTCCGTGCCCATGGTGAAATGCACAATATCCGGCAAGTCGAAGCTGCTTACGCGCACGAACTGGTGGCCTCTGCCTACAATATGGCAGATGCATCGGATTCGACTTATCGCCTATATGACTATCAGGCTGCACGTATTTCAACGACCAGCACCCCATTACCCAAAGGGCTACAAGCGGTACGCTTGCAGCTAAACCCAATGGGCAATGGTGGGCGCTATATGATCGCCCGTTTGTTGTACGCAGAGAATAGCTGGGACAGGGAAAATCAAATGTCTCTCGACTCTATGGGCTTACATCCACAGCAATTGCGCTGCCTGGCTAATATGCGTTTGGTGCCGGAAGGTATTAACATTATTTCCGGTCCGACCGGTTCGGGGAAATCGACCACCCTAAAATTGGTGCTAGAGCTGTTGTATCGTGAACGGCGACAGATGATTAATATCCTGACCATTGAAGATCCGCCTGAATATGAAATCTATGGTGCAGCCCAGCTACCGGTCACGAATGTAGACAACGAAGAAGAACGAGGAATGGCCTACCGCAAAGCCATTACCGCAGCCCTACGCTCTGACCCTGATGTCATCATGCCAGGTGAAGCGCGTGACCGCGAAGTGATCAATCTGGTATTCACCGCAGCAATGACCGGCCATCAGGTATGGACTTCACTGCACGCCAATAGCGCCATGTCTATCTTTGATCGTTTAAGGGATCAGGGAGTCGATCGTTATAAGCTCACCGACCCCACGCTGCTGTGTGGTTTAACCGCCCAGCGCCTCATTAAAAAACTCTGCTCCTCGTGCAGCCAGCCCATTGATAGCAATGAGTTGACAACCCTAGTGCAAAATCTGTCTGGATTTGCCGATGCTAGTGACGGTTACATCGAACACATTAGGCAAGCCAATCCAGCAGGTTGCTCAAAATGTTCAGGTGGCTATGCAGGCCGAACCATTCTGGCTGAAGCCATTTGCCCGGATCAAGAATTTCTCACTCTGATGGACGCCGGCGATCGCGGAGCCGCTCTGCGCCATTGGCAAGAACATCTTGGTGGGATCACCATGATGGAGCACGGTTGGTTACACATGATAAACGGTGACGTTGCGCCCCGTGATGTCGTCGACCTCCTTGGCCCCTTCCGTGGCCTTACGCCCCTAAGACGCACTGCGTTAATTAATCTGAAGTGATAAATATGTTTGACTTCTTACGCCGCAAGGCCGCGCCACGTAAAGCAACATTGAAAACCAGCAACAAACTCAGTGGGTTTGAGCTGCGTTTTGCCAAATGGAGTATGGACGCGAAAACACGCATGGGTATTTATGAAAAGCTGGGCAAATTTATTGCCAACGGCGTTCCGATCACCCAAGCATTAGCTGAAATCCATTTGCATCTTTCCATCGACGGTACCAAGCCCAACAATCCGAAGGCGCAAGCAGTTGAGCAATGGCGCAGAACTGTCCTGAATGGGCAATCTTTTGCACGAGCATTACAGGGCTGGGCACCCAAGAATGAAATCTCACTGCTGGAAGCCGGTGAAATTTCCGGCAGATTTGATCAGGCGGTGCAAGATGTACTTTTTGTTTATAAGGCGGGTAAGCGTATTCGCTCAGCGCTAGCGGGGCTGGTTTACCCACTGTTCCTGATGTGTACTACCGGCCTATATATGTACATTTTTGGCACTCAGGTAATACCGGCGTTTGATGCCATCTTGCCCAAAGAGCGCTGGCAAGGCACGGGGCACACGATGGCATTGATGGCTGAATTTGTTCAGACTGGATTGCTGCCTTTAGTCATCTTCCTAACAATAATGGTTATTTTCATCCTCAGTACTATGGCTATTTGGACTGGTCGGGTAAGACGCGTATTTGATCGTTTCCCGCCTTGGAGCATTTACCGATTAGTGATTGGTTCTAATTTTCTTATTTCGTTTAGCGCATTATTAAATGCCGGTATTTCGGTGCCTGATGCATTGCAAATATTGGCGCGTAATGCGTCACCTTGGTATCGAGAAAGATTATTAGCTACCCGCCTGCAAATGCTAAATGGCGCACGTAATATTGGTGATGCTTTGCATCGTACCGGGTTAAATTTCCCCAGTTGGGAAATGATTATCGACATTCGCTCATATTCTGCATTAGCCGGTTTTGATGACATGCTCAATAAACTTTCCCGCGAATGGTTGGATGATGCCGTAGTGGGTATTAATCGACAACTGGATGTATTCCGTAATATCGCCATCGTGGTTATGGGGTTGATATTTATGTGGCTTGCTGCGGGGATGTTTGAGTTACAGCAGCAATTAAGCGATGCAGCAACACGCTAATAACCTAAATTAACTACGCTATATTACGGAGCAATGTATTTATTATGTCTTTCTTTAAATCATCCAAACCAAAAAGTCAGTTCGGCTCGCAACCAGAAACAGGGTTACAGGTGCCTTGTATCAACGAGATGCCACTCCACCAATATCAACCGCCTCCAACGCCTATGGTGCAGGCTGTCATCGCCGACGCCGACCATTCTCAGGTGGTGAATGGAAAACTACGCGATTTAAGTTTTTCCGACCTCATGCTATGGCCAGATGGTCGCGGATTTCTGCGTCATGTGGTCGGCTATAAAGGGCCAATTATCGCCGTACCAAAAGGTTTTCAAGGTGATATTGCCGCCATCATCGCGGCTATCAACAGTGAAACGCGCGATAAGGAATTCTTTTTCCGCCACGACGACGTGCCCTACCGTGTGGCGCGCATCGATACTATTGACGGCTCTGGATATTTCATGCGTCGCCCTAAGTATCCGATTCCGGAATTGAATTCATTAGGGCTACCTACGGCGATGGCGGAAACCTTGCTGAAGCTGGGTAAAACCTCCGGGCTGGTGCTGATTGCCGGTGCCACCGGCTCTGGTAAAAGCACCACGATGTATTCGTTGCTAAACCAGTTAGTGACGATAAATGGTGATATCGCCGTTGCCGTGGAAGACCCACCTGAAATTCCGGTACAGGGAATTTATGGCGATAAAGGTCAGGGACTCTGGTACCAGATTGATGCCCACACGGCGGGCGGGTTCGAAACGGCGATGATTGCGGCCATGCGCTACAACCCACGCTATATCATGCTGGGAGAAATTCGTGCACCTAAAGTGGCAAATGAAGCTATTCGTGCGGCAGTTAATGGCCACTTAGTGCTAGCGACTATTCACGGCAGTTCTATTCCTGGTGCCATCATGGCTTTGCAACAGATTGCAGCGGCCAGCTCCGGCTCGCAAGAACTCGCGCGTTCGATTCTGGCGGATGGTTTGGCGGCAGTAATACAGCAAGAGTTAACCGCTGATCCAGAAAATCCAGGCCAGCGTAAACTGCAAGCTGAAATGCTCTGTTTTGGCAACGAGCACGGCCTACGCGCCAAAATTCGTGGTGGAAAACTCGAACATCTCAGTTCCGACATTGAGGCCCAACGGATGCGAATTCAACGTGGTCAATTACCGGTTGATATTTGAGTAATCACCTATGTGGATAATTGTTTTACCTATGTTCATATTACTGGCGATCACACCGCTATTGTTGCTCAGTGAAGATTTACTGAATGAAAGCCAACAACAATCGGCGGATCAAATAGCCAGAATAGTGCAAATTCAGCATCGGGCGGTGGTGGAATATTGTCGAGATAACCCAGCTAGCTGCAACACAGATACTAATATCCGTTACGTTGCATTCAAAAGTTATTTAGACGAAAACAATCGTACGGGGGAGCTATTTAGCACTGGCTCAGGAATGAGCTCCTTCGTCAGTAATAATGGCAAATTAATTTTTACTGTGCTGTCCAATGAACGCGCAGTGAACCAAATGCGCTTGCCGCCAATTAGCATGATTCAGTATGCATGGGCGGAGCAGAATATTGTGGGGGCCGGTGTATACAATGCACAGTCGAGTAAAGTGATGGATGGCAATGGCAGCCAATTTTCTGTTCCGCTCGAATCCAGTGACAGCAATGTTCCGGTACTGGTGTGCGACAAAGAAAGTCAACAGCCGTCGGCATGCTGAAATGAGAAATCGCTAATCATGATGTTATTTGAACTGACTCTATTGCCAACTGGCTGGCTATTATCATTTGCAGCATTGTTAGGTGCGATTTTAACCAGTTTTGGTCGTTTGGCGGTGTACCGTTTACCGCACCAAATGGGCTGGCGCGAGCAACCCATTAGCGGGCTAACCCTTTGTTCACCGGCTTCCCGATGTGATAGTTGTGGGCAACGTATTGATTTCATCAATTTACTGCCCATCATCGGCTGGTTGCTAGCCAAAGGGCGCTGCCCAGATTGTGGTATTCGGATCTCAGTTAGCCACCCATTGATAGAAGCTATTGGCGCATTGGGCTGGGTCATTGCATTGAGTTGGTTTGGCCCGACTGCCGAAGGATTGGCCGCTTGTATTTTGTGGCAGGTGCTGCTGTTTTTGGCTGAAATTGATTGGCGTGAGACTTGGCTGCCAGCGGTGGTGACTCTGCCATTATTTTGGGCCGGATTGCTGTTATCACCCTTTGAGCCCTCCATAGCTGAACGAGCATTAGGCGGCTTCGCCGGTTTCAGTCTGATGTGGTTTTGTATGGCTGTTGTCGGGCGCTGGCGCCAGTTGGATGTATTGGCTGGTGGTGATATTGCCCTAGCTGCAGCAGCAGGGGCTTGGCTAGGGTTTGCAAAAATACCGCAGTTTTTGTTTATCGCCGCCGCTCTTTTTATTTTGATCGCACTCCCCGCAAGATTGCGTGGCCAATTGATGGTGCCAATGGGACCGGCTCTTGCTGCCAGCTTCCTGCTATGCCTCGGGTTACCTGACCTGCTGAACGAACTCATTATTAAGTAAGGTTGATGTTGTTATGTCTACATTAAGTTCCGTACTCGCAGCCTGTGTGATGCAGGCCGCCAGTGTTCATCAATTACCACCGGAATTATTGGTTTCAGTAATAAAAGTTGAAGGTGGAGCCCCTGGTGTTGCAGCCAAAAATCGCAACCGTACCGAGGATCTTGGGGTCATGCAAATCAATACCGGTGCGTGGTTAGATCTGGTTGCTCGTGCCCATTTTGCAGGTGATCGCGATCAGGCATATATCAAATTACGCGATGACCCCTGCTATAACGTACAAGTCGGTGCTTGGATTTTACAACGCTCAATTAAGCAATCTAATGGCGACCTTTGGCACGGAATTGGCCGTTATCACTCTGCGACGCCCGTTCATAACCAGCGTTATCAAGCGCTAGTACAAAAAGCTTGGGTCAGTCTGTTTTAAATCTATCTTTTCGTCATCGGCGTATAGAAAATAACTATGAATCAGAAACAAAGAATGGAACGGGGTATAACCCTGATAGAACTGGCGATCGCATTAATGCTGGTTGCCGTGGTGGTGGCCGGAGTTGTCACTTGGATGTCCGGCATCAACCAACAATTACAATTACGTGGTGATGCCAAACACTTTAGTAGTGTAGCCAAAGCGGCACAGCTTTATTTAAAAGGCGAACGGGGTGAGCTGATTAAAGAGTATAACGCCGGTACCACCACTAAATTGGTCACCATTAAAGACCTACAGGATACCGGATATTTAGCGACAGAAATTCAAAGTACGCTGGGTAGAAAACAACAAAATATAACGATGTTAATCAAACTTAGCAAACCAGCGCATAGTGTTGAAATACGCAGCCTGTTAATTACCAGCGGAGGGATTACCAGCACGCCAGATTATACCAATAGTGAGCTGGGCACTATGGTCAATATGGCCGGAACATCAGCAGGTTTTATGGCCAAGGCCGGAGAGCCGATTCAAGGTATCAGTGGCAGTTGGGAAGTAAAAGCCACCGATTGGAGCTTTGGCCCTGAAATTAAGCCCGGCCATCTGGTGGCATTACTGACTGATACGTTGACACTTTACTCGAATCAAATCAAAAAACCTTATTATGAAAATAATCTCCATATAAACAGTAACATACCCAACAATACGGGAAAGTATCTACAAATCAATATAAGGGTGCACTGTGATACTGCCATTTGGTGGGCTTGGGGAGTGATAAGTGCCACAGTTGATGGGCTCAACATAGCGGAAGTAAGAATTAAAGGAGGTGGCAAGTATTATTCTCAGGGATTGTCATTTATTGTCCCTCCGGGTTCAGTTTGGCGAATTATTAAGGAAAGTGACATGTGCTACCCATCCGATGGCAATCAATATCTTGTCACTGAACTTAATTAAGCATTAATATTTCATTGCGTTTCAGTCACTATTTCTCTGCTAGAGAATCAGGCTATATGGCTTTACGCCAGACTAACTTATAGGTTTGGCGTAAAGTAAAGAATTCGCTGTCACTAATTAAAAATTTTATGATCTTACTTTGTTTACTTTGTTTACTCTGTTCAAGTTATAAATATTGAGTGATTGCATTTTCTGGCAATGGGAGCTAAAAACAGTTTTATAGCTCCCACAACCTCAATCCACAGCTTATTTTCCATCTTTATCAAACATGATCTTCCATTGCGGCACCGCAGTCGCAAAAGTGCCGCGATGGGTTGTTTGGCCGGTAGAAATCGCCTGCACCTGCGGGTTACCATTCCCCATAGCCTGTTGATAGGTCATTGGCAATTTGCCCAACCCAATACTGATGGCTTCATCAGCTTCACCATAATAATTCCTGACTGGCGTTTTAATCACCCAACGATAAGCTTGAGTATCGGCTATCAAACGACCATAGGCTGAGGTGGCAAAAAATTGTGGATCAAAATATTCCGGCCGTACCAGTTTATGTAAATCGGTGGGAATATCAGCGGCGTTAAATGGTTTTTTCTCATAGGCCTTGCGCGCGACCTCATAATAATCATCATTGATTACCGAACGCGCCAAACCGGGGACACCGTAATAATGCTCGAAAGAGAATGCGGACAGGATAAATAATGTCGGTACCCAATCGGCATCATTTTTACGCGGGAAATTGAGGAAACCATTTAATGTCATGAAAATATCGGTCGGCGCACTGGCCGTTACCGCTGCCACTACAGGCACTTTAATTTGTTCTAACTTTTCCAAGAAAGCCATCGTAACAAAGCCCCCCTGTGACCAACCAGCAATAAACAGTTTTGGCGTGGTTATATGCATCTGCTGTAGTACTACCCTGCTCGCCTGCAACATATCATAACTAGCCTGCTGATGGCTGCCTTTCACCATATAACCTTCCGGCTCAGTAGATTCCCCCATACCGAAATAATCTGCACCAATGACCACATACCCTTGCCCAGCAAACTGAGCAATCATCAATGCGCTCTCAAGAGACTGCTCAGGGAACGAGGGTACCTGTTGCTTGCCATACACGGTGCCATGCTGATATGAAACCAAGGGGAAAGTCGCGGATTTGGTGTCAGGGATAGCCAGCAGTCCGCTGGCCGTTGTCGGTTGATTGCCCCGCTCCGGTATTACTGATGGATAAGTGATGCGATAAAGCTTCACTCCATTGGTCGCCGGCGAGTATTTTACTGTTACACCAGCAAATTCAGGAATCTCCTGCTGGAGAACTTTATTAAGCCGTGTCTGATCCCAGTAACCAATTAACTCATATTTCACCCCAGATGGCGCTTCAACCACTTGGGTATTCTCTGCAACAGCAGGGTTGATAGCGAGAGAAATGAAGAATGGAACGAAGAAAACGGCAACTATCTTGCGAAGGTAGGACATGTTGTTTCCTTTTTATTCTGACGAAAAATGAGCCACTCCAAAAGTAACAGATCCAGACTAACTTTCCTTATTTAACTGGCCCTAAAAGCTAAACCAAATTATTACTTTCAGTCAGGTTAGCCAAAGATTAACTCACCATCAATACTTCAATTAAGGAAAATAGTCTGTAGGATAACGCCATTTATCATGTGGTTACGTTAGTTAATTTGCGAAAAAAAAATACAAACTCGGACGAAAACTAAAATATCACTATATTTATCAACACATAAAAAACATGCCAATATTTTAAAATCCAAGCGTCAAAAACTAAAGCATAGGTATCAACCAGACCTAAGTATAGCTTTAAATTATTTAAAAAAGACTTATCGTTATTAAAAGGTAAAGATGAAAAATAAACATTACAATTAAACCGACTAAGCAGAGGGTATTATTAATACGTCATCAAGATTATAGTATTGGTAAAAAATTCAAGTCAGATAAAAATCACATTTAGAATTGCAAGAACTCTGAAATTTAATTTTCATGCTTAATGAACAATTAGGAACAGCTGGAAATTTTACAATTAAGGATAAAGTTTATGAATAAAAAAGTAAGTTCTATAAACTTAGATGAAACAGCAATTAAATCAATGCCGAAATTTTTGATTGAACAATTAGACAACAAATCTGTTATCTGGAAAAAACACGCTTCAGGCATGGACAAAGCTTTATATGTTAATTTGATTGATCCTCATGGTGTAATGTTTTGCAAGCCGCATGTAAAGAGAAGTGAACGACAAAATCATAATAACTTATTCTGTGCTTTCAAAAAATTTCTTCCCGAGCTAATAGATATAATACCGGAAAACAATGGTAAGTTCATTGAAAAACCATCTAAAACAAACCTAATATATAATAATCAAGCCTTAAAAGATTTCTATGATAAGTTAAATGAAAATAACAAAGAACAATTGAGAGAATATGAACCCGCATATAAAATAAAGGTAATTGATTTCATTACCCAAATTAAGCCCCTTATGCAGCGCTTTGGTGTACAAACAACAATTTTACGTGCCATAGATAAAGTCACAGATAAGCGGTCTCTATATGAAAAAATTGAAACCATACAAGATAATCTAGGTAAGATCTGCCTGCATGTTGGCGAATTGACTTTTGTCATTGAGAAAAACACACACAATATTAAATTAATTGATCTTGCTACTGGTTCGAATGGAGCATCAGCAAAAGTAAACCAGCGCCAAATTTCATTGGGACTAAATAACATTCAGAAATACATTAAATCAAATTACCTAAACAACAGAAACAATGTTGATACAGAGTACTCACGCCGCCCCAAAAATAACACCACCACTTATGGTTCCAATTATAAAAAACCATAGAATGAGAAATTATATAAAATTAAGCCATTGACAAAGAGTGTATTGTAACCCATGGTTTGTCAACTATTCTGAATAGTATGATTAATCCTCATCAAGCTACACATATTAAATAAGCAAACTAAAAGACATACTGTGATAAAAATGACTAATATTTATTGTGACCATATCATAAATAACTATCTAGCATTATTCATTATTTTAAAATTCAATGGAGTTGATTAATGTCTTCAAGAACATCGTATGCAGCACGAATGGCTACACTCGCCGCCACTTTATCGTTTTGTGTCATTCCTTTGTCATTCGCATATGACCAACTTTATGTATTTGGCGATAGTCTGAGTGATACCGGTAATAATGGTAAATTCACCTACGATAGCAGTACCCACCTTCTGTATGACGAAGTGTTAGCACAACATATCGGTACCAACTTGCTCCCATCCAGTCATGGTGGCTTCAATTATGCGACCAGTGGCGCTGTAGCAAATCCGGCACTGAATGCCACTCACAACACCCAAGATCAAGTGCAAAATTATTTGAATCGGGTAAACGGCAAGGCGGATAGCAACGGTCTGTATATCCATTGGATCGGTGGTAATGATCTCGCCGCGGCTGCAACACTCAATCCCGCCGCGTCACAGACAGTGGCTTATACCAGTGCGGTGGCTGCCGCCATGCAGGTAAATTCATTACTAAACGCGGGTGCTGGCACGGTGATAGTGCCGACGGTACCTAACATCGGTTCTACGCCAATGCTAATGGAGCTAGTTATCCAGCAAGGGCTGAGCGCAGTGCAAAATGCTGCAGTGCAAGCGGCCTATACCACACTAAACTCGCTAGCCACACCCGATAATACCAGCCATCAGCAAGCAATCCATCAGGCACTTACCGCTGCCGCCGAGCAGGCAAGCATTGTCCCATCAGTCCAACATGCGATCGCCGCTCAGCTTATCGATGCCTACGACAAATTAAGCACGCAGGCAGAAAAGCTTACCGAGTTCTTCAATAGCAGCGAAGACCACCAGTTAGCACAAAATGGGGGCAATATCGTCAGAGCTGATGTGAACCGATTATTTGCCGAAGTTATCGCCAATCCACGTCAGTTCGGCTTTACCAATACGGTAGGGATGCCCTGCCCGCCAGGCGTATCGTCAGCAGTTTGTAGCGCCACGCAAGTCGGTTTTAATGACAGTCAGTCGTATCTGTTTGCCGATAATTTTCACCCAAGTCCGCAAGCCCATTTGCTCGTAGCCGATTATATGCAGGCGGTGCTTGACGGGCCAACACAAGTTGTCGCGCTGACCCAAGCTACGGCAGCAATTGCCCGAGACACCCGCGCCACACTCGATAGCCGTTTCCAACAATTGCGTACCGGTAAAAATCCACCGAATGCCTTGGGGATTTTTGGCGGTTATGCTGGGCAGCGTTACGACTATTCGGCCAATTTGACCGCCGGAAATGGTCATGCCACTACACATAATTTGAGTGTAGGCGTTGACTATCAACTGACTAACCGCTGGCTTATTGGAGCATTGATTTCAGGTTCGAATGACAATCAAAAACCTTCCACCCGCTATGATTATAGCGCACGTGGTTTCTTGTTCTCCGCATTTACCGCCTTGGATATACTTGATCACGGCTGGGTAAATGCCGATTTGCACTACGCAACCATGAATTACGATGATATCCAACGCAGTATGCAACTCGGGCCACTGACCCGTACTGAAAACGGTGATACCCATGGTAAACAATGGGGAGCCAGGTTGACCGCAGGTTATGACATCCCGATCACTCCCTATCTGACAACCGGCCCGATAACACAATTTTCTCTGGACTACAGTAATGTGTCTGGCTATAGCGAGCAAAGTAACAGTAGCACTGCGATGCATTTCAACGATCAAACCTATCATTCACAGATTGGTGCAATCGGCTGGCGATTGAGTGGACAATTCAGCCATTTCTCTCCTTACGCCGAAGTGCTCTATCAGCACCAGTTTGGTGATGATGTCTACCGAGCAGGTGGCGGGTTGAAATCGACTCAAACCCAATTTGTGCGTAACACCGCCAAACAAGATAACAACTGGCTGGATATGACTCTCGGAGCCAGCCTACCATTGACCGACCAATTAACCGCATTTGCCTCTATATCTCAAACCGGCAATCTGAGTAGTGGTGAACAATTTCGCTATAACATCGGTTTCAGCGCCCTCTTCTAGTACCAGAACTGTCAATCTAATCAGGCAACTGGTTAGATTGACTTAAACGAATAATAAAACAATACCAGTAGGCTAAAGTATATTTTTGCTGAAAAACGTGCTCCCCTAGTTTTCCTTATCGCATATCGTAGGACATTTCTATTTAACCTGTAATCCATCGCCATTTATTATAAATAAAAACACCTAAAAACCCTAAAGCCGACTTTAATTAAAAGCATGGAATATATTTCATAATATTTATATTTGTAATTATTTATTGAATTAAAAAATCGTAAAAAAATGACTAATAACACTGATGCTAGGCCGGAATCTCTGCATTAGAGCTGCATTTACCCTGATGATTCGCTACTTATCTCGGTTAGCACCATGAAAAGGCCAATGATTGTATTTATAAAAAGGATGCGTTAATAATCGGTTAACCATTTGTAAATCCCTCAGCAATTATAAATGGTCGATATCTTTGTACTATAAAATCCAAATTAAAATTATAAGGAATATACATTGAAAAAGCTTGATCGTAATGCAGCTTTAGCAAGTTGGTTTTTCTACCAAACCTATGGTGTTGATAAAAAAGTCAGCACCCCGCAAAAATTACACTATCTAAGCCTTCTGCTTGCTTGCGCTAAAGCAGATGGTGACGTCTCTCAAAAAGAAATGGATTATTTCATCGGCGCAGCATTTGCTCGCGGCTGTACCGAAGAAATGGTCGAAGCATTAATAGAAAGTGAAACTACTATCGACCTCTCTACAGAAGTCGTTAACTTTATTGAAGTCAATCCGAATGCAAAAAAATCGGATGTTCTTTCATTACTTTACAGTGCGATGCAAGTCTGCGCCGCAGATGGAACATATAGCACTGAGGAAGTTAACGCCATCAGAAAAATCAGTTCTCTACTCGGTATTTCTAAAGAAGAGTTACAAAAAGTTGAAGATTTCTTTGCCAAAGAGCTGTCTCTAAAACAAGAAGCACGAGTACTGTTCGTCGGTTGATAAGCTGTAAATCATCTAGATCTAGAAAATAATACTGTGCCAATCATATATCCTACGGTTGGCACAGACTAATGTGCGAAAAATCATATTTTTCGTTTTTTTAATGAATGACTAATAAAAAATCGCCATGAAAAAAAAACTAAGAATTGCCGTAATTGGTTCAAGCTTTAGTGGTTCAATCTTCACCAGACAACTTGAACGTTATTTGAAAAATCCCGAGGTTATTATTTTCGAGAAAAACGTTAATTCCGATGTTTCTCCACATTGGGCTCAACCATCAAAAGGGGCTGCCATATTTATTAATCCAAATGGTATGTCCACCATCAAGCACTATGATAATGAGCTTTATCACCAACTACGGAAGATAACCACCCCACGCGTTTCGATGGAAATTGATTCTATAAGCATGAGCCATAATAGTCTTTGTAAAATTAAAGATATTATAGAAAGCGGCTTGGCTGATGACTATGGTGCAACAATCAGGTGGGATAATATTAATCATTTATTACGTAATCTCTTAGATAAATCTAGAATTGTCTATGGCATGCAATTATCTTCTTACAAATACGATTCTTCCACACATAAAATATCACTGTTATTTCATGAAGACAGTATCTACGCCAATGAAGACTTTGGTGAGTTTGACCTATTAGTTGCCGCAGATGGCCGTTACTCTGCCGTAAGAAACACAGAGGAAAAGATTAATTCAGGAGATTCTGATACTACAACCTATTATAGTATTTCAAACTTCAGATTATTAGTACCAAATACATCCGAACCTATCGTTGACGATTTAAAGCTAATCTATAATATCCCAGACAAAATAGGGCACCCCCATTACCAAGATTTGCCCCCATTTAATTCATTATGTCGTGTTGGCTTATCTCATTGTCAAGCTAATGAGCAAAATCCAGCAGGTTCAACTTATCTGTTCGGAAATTTTTCTCTTGGTAATAACACTGAAATATCGCCAATAATGAAAAGTTCTGATTTTTTAAAAGCACTCTTTATGCCAGCAGGTGGGGCAGCAAATTTGAGTAAACAAGGTAAATGGCTCATGAGTGTATTGGAAAATGAAAATGCGAATATACACTGGTCAAGATTTCAATCAATCCCAATTAAGTTTACCCCAACAATACATACGAGTACGGAAGCTTTGCCTATTCTTTATCTTGGCGATGCCGCCCATGCCTTTCCACCATCATTAGGACAAGGTGCGACAACTGCGATTGAAGATGCTTACTATTCATCTGAAGTATTTATTGATGCCATTATTGAAAATCAATATTTCGAAAATAAAGATAGTTACCCCTATATCATTACATTGCTGCAAAAAATCAATGCTCAGAGAAAACCAAGAATTGAGCTAATAAAAAATGCCAGTATTTCTGCGGGTAAACATTTAACATCAGAAAACATGAATGAAGAACTTCAACAAGAGGCTGAATTATGGGCCAATAACTGTCAGTGGCGAAGTATTATCCGCACTATATGGAAAGGGTATTCTCGACCAAAAGACGAACTGTGTTGGCGATAGCACATAGATACCGTACTTCCACATAGTTATTAAATTTTCACATTACTATTTAGTAGACATATCAGGACTAAGCGCATAAACATTCATTTTCAATCACACACTCACATTTTTTACTCAAAACGGAAATTATATGAACCTATTTAAAAAAGCACTTCTTTATCATTTAGACAATTTCATGGCCAAAGGTACGGGAGCCTTTTTAATTGCCATCTTAATATTAACATTTATAATATCAGCTATTTCTGCGCTTTTTTTAATCAATGTTGAACCCAGTGGCGAAAACCAAAATTTCCTAAGTGTTTTAAGCAGCAACATGCAAAATGCTTTGCGAATAACACTAAAAGGGGGAACGACGTCTTCTATTATCGGCGGTATTATAATTGGGATTGGTGGGTTATTTATGGCTGCTATGCTTGGCAGCGTATTAAACTATTCCCTTTTCCAAAAAATCCACGATCTTCGCCGTGGCCGCTCAATGATTTTTGCCCAAAAGCATGTCGTAATATTGGGTTGGTCTATGCAGGCTCATTATATTATTGGTGAAATCATCCTCGCTAATCAAAGTAATGGTGGCGTTAAAATAGTTATCATGGGTGAAGAAGACAAGCTTACGATGGAAGAAACTATTCGTGAAAAATTAACTTCTTTATTTGAATTTAAACACTATTATGGCTCAAAAATTGTGTGCCGCAGCGGTAATACTTGCGAACGAGAAGACATTGATATTCTTAGCCTTGATACGGCCCGGGCAATTATTGTATTAGGCCCAGACAATCGCCAACATGACATTAAAGTAGTTAAAACATTACTCGCTATTACTAATGCGCTTAACCCACCGTCAACCATATGCACTATAACCGCAGCAGTGAAAAGTGAAGATTACTACCAAGCTGCACTGGTCGCGTCCAATGGCCGAGCAGCTTTAGTCGTCAGCGATCCATTAATAGCAAAAATCAGTGCTCAAAGCTGCCATCAACCAGGGCTAGCCATGATATATGGAGAGCTACTTTCATTCAACGGTGATGAGATTTACTTCAGTAATTCAGCTAGTCTGGTCGGCAGAAAATTTAGCGATGTTATGTTGCAATATTCTGAATCCACCGTCATTGGTATTAGAACAAAAAATGGGATAAATAAATTAGTGCCGAATATAGATCACGTATTTGAGGTTGGTGAATCAGTCATATTGATTTCTGAAGATGATAGCCTTATTGGTGAAATATCGACTACAAATGAAAAGTTTCATGACCAAATTAATTATATGGCAATATTAAACAAGCCGAAATTTACCGCAGCTAACAATCGCAATGTCAATACGTTAATATTAGGCTGGAATTCCCGCGCAGAACTTCTGATACGTGAAATGGATAGCTATATTGGCGCAGGGTCGCATACCACAGTCATTTATCAACCCAGTGACGCAAGAGATAAAATATGTGATGCCATGAATAGTATCGTGTTAGAAAATCAAGAAATAGAGTTTATACAAAGAGATATTACGAAGTACAAAAATATCATAGACGCTAATATTGAAAACTATTCAAGCGTTCTTGTATTATCTCCCGATAACGTAGATGTGAACGATGTTGACTCTACAACTCTAATGATACTGATGTATTTGCGCGGTATAGTAAAAAGAACAAATAAGCATTGTTCAATAATTAGTGAAATACAAGACCCCAATAACCGAGAGTTAGCCCATTCAGCTTATCCTGATGATTTTATTATCAGTTCAAAAATAGTCAGTGTCATACTAGCCCAATACTCAGAGAATATAAATTTGAAATCTATTTATGATGATATATTTGATTCTGATGGCGCTGAAATTTACCTAAAAGGTGTGACTAACTATTTAAATATTAGCAGTCCAGTTAATTTCTATACCGTAATAGCAGCAGCCTCTACTCAAGACCATATTGCTATCGGTTATAGAAAAATGAAATACAAACACGACAAAGAACATAATTATGGCATTGTCATTAATCCGACGAAAAGTGATGAAATCACTTTCCAAGAGGAAGATAAGCTTATTGTTCTCGCCGAAAATTAATCTCTTTGGCTATTATGCCATGTTTTCCTCGCCTAATTGGGCGAGGATTACCCCCTAATCAAAAAATGAATAATCTTACATACATTAGCCTTATAGCTTACATACCCACTTTCAAACCTTATCTATCATATAAAGATAAGTGATTGCTTGGTGGTTTTATATTTTGTGTGAAATCCCATATGGCAACTAACTCACGTAACTATTAATTTCATTGCATCGGATGCTAGCTAAATTATTTTATATTTGTTGATAATTTAGGCTGAGTGTTAAATATGGATAGAAACATAAAGATGAAACCAGCAATTGTCACGTCAACGCCGCAACAAGATATGATAGTAAAAGCTCGTGAACTGACACAATACCTGCGTAGCCATGCTCGTAGCGTCGAAGAGTCCAGACGAATATCAGAAGAAACAATGCAGCAGTTCCATAATGCTGGATTTTTCAAGCTATTGCAGCCAATACGTTATAGCGGGTATGAATATAATCTTACAACGTTTATTGAGGTCATGGCTGAGTTGGGCCGAGGATGTGTATCCTCGGCCTGGTGTTGTTCCATTTGCTCTATACATCAGTGGCTAGTGAGCATTTTCCCCGCTCAAGCGCAGCAAGATGTTTGGGGATCCCATCCTGAAGCTATCGTGTGCGGTTCCTATGCTCCGGCAACTATTGCTTCCCCTGTTGAGGGAGGCTATATCGTCCAAGGTCGTTGGAAGTTTGCATCTAACGTCGATAATGCTCAATGGGCCTTACTGGGTGTGAAGTTTAATACTGGAAGTCAAAACGATACAGGAATGGGTGGATTTGTACTTATATCTAAAAATGAATGGGTTATTGAGGATGACTGGTTTGTTTTTGGGCAACAAGGTACGGGTTCTAAAACAATAGTCATAGATAAAACGGTATTTGTTCCATCGCACAGGTGTCTTACATTTATAGATGCTTCTTCTGGTTCGCCTCCAGGCAGTTCCGTTAATCATAATAGCATATACAGAATACCTTTTTTATCTGTAGTCCCTTTAGGTTTAGTCTCACCATTACTAGGTGCTGCTCAAGGAATACTAGATATTTTTATTCAACAATGTGGCTCAAGAATAACTCGCGGGGCAGTCGCGGGTGATGGAAACAAAATAAGTCAGTTCTTTCCAATTCAATCTCATTTGGCAGAAGCATCTGCATTAATAGATGCTGCCAAACTTTTACTCATGAGAGATATATCAGACTGCGAAAAAAAAGTAGCTAATAAAGAGATGATTAACATAGATAGTCGTATTCGTAATCGAAGAGACCATGCATTCTCTGCGCAATTGTTGCATAAAGCTATTACGATCTTATTTACACACACCGGTGGTACTGGTCTATCACTAGACCAACCAATGCAACGAATCTGGCGAGACTCTAATGCGATTATGCAACATATCGCTTTGAATTGGGATGCAACATCATCAATGGTAGGACAGCATCTCATCGGCATAGAGCCTAATGGACAATATTAATATTTTTATTCTCTCAGTAATATTCAAGCTAAGGAATAAAAAGTAACTTTATAGAGCGTTTATAAAGAATAAAAATCAGAATATTGATTATCGTAAAACATTTTACATTAAGGATTTAATTTTCATGCTAACACAATTTCAGATAAAGAAGCTTACTAAAATATTCAATTGCTATGATTTTGATAATAGTGGTTTCTTAGAGAAATATGACTTTACTCGCCGTTCAGAACGACGTTATGAAATCGCTGGTTGGGACCCAAATTCAGCTCAAGCTAAAGAACTAGAATCGCTTAATATGCAACATTGGGAGGCTTTCAGTCATTATGCCGACAGCAATAGTGATGGTAAAATCACCCTAAAAGAGTGGCTTGCGGTATTTGATAGCCAGATTTCAGGAAAACCTGTCGCCTTCGATAGTTTTCCTCTCCACTTGCAACACTTCTTTGAGGCAATACTAAAGTCTCTAGATGCTGATGGCAGCGGTGACTATTCTTATTTTGAATATGCACAACTTCTGAAAAATTTTGGTACGTATGATGATGCTACCGTCAAATCTCTGTTTGATAAAATGGATATCAATGGAGACGGTGAGTTTTCCTTAGATGAAATGAAACATGCATTTGCAGAGTTTTATATGAGTGACGATCTGAACGCGCCAGGAAACTTGGTCTTTGGCCCATTAGAATAATGGTGTTAGTCGTCTAGACATAGGTTTATCTTTTCCCGCTCACGACTCATGGGCGGGTATTTATAAAACACATCAAGCTCATCTCTAATTTAAGCATTAAATAAGGCGTCTTAATTGATTCAGATATCTACACCAACAATATGTAAACCAGCCGTTATCCTTCCGAAATACAGCGTTACTCAAAAGGAAATAATTGAATTTATTAAGGTCAACTTTTCCGATACTGAAGAATTACCAAAAGCAATTGAGATGATTAGTAACAACCAAGTTTTAAAAAGACATTTTATACGACCACTTGAGGAAATTATATTTGATTGTGGATTAGAGAAGAGGAATTCACTCTATATAAAATATGCGCGTCAACTCGCAAAAGAAGCTGCACTACAAGCCATTAAAAATTCCGGTCTAGCCCTATCGGAGATTAATATGGTTATCGCAACATCATGTACCGGTATTTCGATGCCATCATTAACGACCATGTTGATTAATGATCTCGAACTTTCCGCAACAACACGCCAACTGCCCATTTCTCAGTTGGGCTGCTCCGCAGGAACGGCAGCGGTCAATCTGGCAGTCGACTACTGCAATGCTCACCCTGGCAACAATGTGCTCATTGTGAATGTCGAACTGTGTTCATTGTTATTCCATCCAGAAGATACTTTATTATCCTCTCTAATTTCCGCCTCTCTTTTTGGCGATGCGGCTACCGCAAGTGTCGTTCGTGGAGAAGGAGGTAAAGGTTTTGCAATTACAGCAACACATTCATTTTTGCTAAGCAACTCAGAAGATTATATCTATTATAAGATAAAAGATGCAGGGTTTTACTTTAGATTAAATAAGAAAGTCATGTCATCAATTAAATTAGTCATCCCTGAAATAAATGATTTTTTAAAAAAAACCACTCAGAAAGAACCACATGAAATGGATTTCTATGTCTTTCATACCGGCGGAAAGCGAATTTTAGATGAACTTGTTAAAGGACTTTTTCTTCAAGAAGAGGACATATTAAATAGTAGAAACTCCTTATCAGAGAACGGTAACCTATCAAGTGCTGCCGTATTCGATGTATTAAACAGACTATTTGAAAATGAGCCACCATTACCGGGCCAAAAAGGGTTAATGGTGGCATTTGGTCCGGGGTTTAGTACAGAAATAAGCACAGGGTTTTGGGTATGAATCCAATCTTAATCCACATTCATCAAATATGGTAGTAGTATGAAAAACAGAATAATAGCGGTAGAAGAAGCATTTATTACTCCCTGCATTGTCGCTGAGTGGGACAACTATTTAAGCAAAGATGATGTAGAACCAGGCTTCCGTATAATGGGACAAACCTACCTTAAAGCAACACCTAGCACCAAAATAGTACAAGATAGGCTACTCAACCTTGGTGTAGAACGAATTGCAGATATGGATGCCGCAGGCATTGACCTACAAATACTGTCACTATGTTCGCCAGGCGTGCAGGTTTTTGAACCCGCAATGGGCGTTCGACTTGCACATCAAGCGAATGAGATATTAAGTGATGCTATCAAGTCCTTTCCGGGGCGATTCGCTGGGTTAGCGACCATCGCCCCTCAAGATCCCAAAGCGGCAGTAAAAGAGTTGAAGCGCTGTAAATATCTAGGCATGAAGGGAGTGATAATTAATTCCCACACTATGGGGGAATATTTAGACTCAGAGAAGTATTTTGCAATATTAGAAAGCAGTGAATCACTGAAGTTGCCGATTTATCTTCACCCAAGAGAGCCGTCCCCCAGTATGATTGCTCCATATCTTAATTATGGATTATATTTTGCCGGATGGGGTTTTGCCGCAGAAACAGGGCTACATGCATTACGATTAATCATGAGTGGTGTGTTTGATAAATTACCTAACCTTAAATTTATATTGGGCCATTTAGGTGAAGGTATACCATACTGGTTACAGCGTATTGATAATCGCTATAAACTTCAGGTCAGTATTGGTGCTGTGCGGCAAATGAAAAAGCTCCCAAGTGAATATTTTCGAGAACATTTCGTCATTACAACGAGTGGGATGTATTCTGATGCAGCCTTACAACTTTGCCTAGCCGAATTAGGAGCAGATTCCATTCTCTTTGCTGCCGATTACCCCCATGAATCAGCGCAGGAAGCAGTGGCATTTATGGATTCCGCACCTATCTCAGATGAGAATAGAAATAAAATTTACTGGAAGAACTCCACTAGAGTTTTTGATCTCTGATTTCCGATAAATTTCGTTTTAAAAAATATGATAATACTATTGATGTTTAGGCTATAAGCACCCCATTTATAATGTGTGATACATAAAGCCTAAACATCAACAGTGACACTTCTCACACTTAAAAGTAAATTACCCTACATAATATTATCACTCCCCCTACAAAAATAGATTATTAAAGCGATTATTTTAAACGGGATATAAACAAGCCTAGTTTCAGTCAAAATTTGAGATGGAGAGAAAGTATGACTCCGCTATAATCTCCACAAATTTAATTTATACATTCAAGGTATCCCATCATGTCAAAAAAAACATTACTGCTATTAGGCTTATTAGTTATTTTCCAGAATGCTTACGCATCTAAAATATCATTAACAAAACTCAGTGATAATCTTTATGTCGTCGAAGATAACTATTACTATAAAGAAAACTCTATGGTTTATATTGGTAAAGAGCACATCACTGTTATTGGCGCCACTTGGACACCGGATACAGCTAAAGAATTGGATTTACAAATAAAGAAAATAAGCAAAAAACCCGTCACTGAAGTTATTAATACTAATTATCATACGGATAGAGCCGGTGGTAATCTATATTGGAAAAATAATGGTGCGGAAATAGTATCAACAAAAATGACGTATGATTTAATGTCAGCTCATTGGCAAGACATCGTAGAATTTACCCGTAAGGGAATACCTGAATATCCTATGATTCCACTCGTTTTACCGACAAAGACTTTTGATAATAACTTTGACCTCCAAAATGGTGAAATAATGACGATCTACACTGGTGAATCGCACACACCTGATGGCATATTTGTCTATTTCCCTAATGAAAAAACATTATATGGCAATTGTATTATTAAAGAGAAACTAGGCAATTTATCTTCTGCCAATCTAAAGGAATACCCAAAGACCTTGCAGAAACTTAAAAATTTAAATCTCGATATCAAGACAGTTATTGGTGGCCATGACTCACCCATTCACGGCTATGAACTAATTGATAACTATAAGAAATTAATCGAAGAAGGTAACAAGTCATAAAATGACTTATCGAAAAGACTAGTTTCCCCTGCAGAACCATCAATTGAGAAACTCGACACCGCTTCGCGGTGTCATCAACGTCCCGATATTATCGTTTCGCTCATGCCGACACTGCCATTTCTACCAAACCCCTAAGCCACGCGCAAACAGGCGAATCCCCTCAAAACTAAGTAAAGCGCCTTAAGCAAGAGCATCGGACTAAAGTACACCTCCATGAATCAAATGCTGTCTTTTTATAGTGCAACACCTTCTTGACGGTATAATTTACTCAAACCAACAAAAAATTATTGTAATGCGATAATTTTTTCAACATACTCTGCAGGAAATTTCATTTTATTAAGGACGATTTAAGCATGAAACAACCTATAACCGACCAAAAGCAACATTCCTCGACTCGCCTTAGCTTGGTGGGCAAAGGCACGGCGATACTTGCTTGGGGGTTAGGCATCGTTTATACCGTCGGCGAGCTCTATATGTGGTTCAACCATGGGACCGTTATGCTACAAGGGATTTTGCAAGCGTTTTCAGACAGTCAACCTCTCCTGGCCGAGCCGAGCTTTCAACTTTCCAAGATGGCAATCGCGCTGCTTTTTATTCTCAATTTCTTGCCGATTATCGTCACCTCTGCAGTTTGGTTGCTAGCAGGGCTTTTCTTCCTACGTTTATCCAGAAATGAGTTGTGGACTGCCCGTAACTTCAAACTTCTATGGGCTGCAGGTATATTGAACATACTCAGTCCTTTCTTGTATCAACTGAGCTGGACAGGACAAAGCTTGGCGATCTCATTGGATTTACCACCGGGGGAAAGAATATTTGTATTTTCCTTAGGGCTATCAACCAACAGTGTTTATGATGTTGTCGTCGGTATCATACTTTGTGCATTCGCTTGGATGATTCGAGAATCTACTAAAATTCATCAAGAGAATGAGCTCTATATATAAGGTCTTTAGGTGGCAATTATAATTACACTTGATGTCATGATGGCCAAAAGAAAAATTCGCTCAAAGCAACTTGCTGCAGCGGTCGGTATAACTGAAGCCAATTTGTCGTTAATGAAGAATGGAAAAATAAAGGGCATTAAGCTTAATACTGTCGAGCGACTGTGTAAGGCGCTGGAATGCCAGCCCGGCGATTTATTTTGCTATGAGGAAGACGCCGATCATGAATAACGTTTTTTAGTCACCTTCAGTCGTTGTGGCTGCTGAGCGGTTGTCCTTCATCGTGGGAGAAACCATGGAGGTTAATCGCTGAGGATGGTCACGGCAGTGGCTCTCGCAAGCTAATTTTTTAGCGCGCGCTCATACAAGTTTGAATAATAGTAACGCGTTATATTACCTATCTTTTCGGGGGTTTCCCCTGCCCGAAATTCGTGAGCAATGGCATTCTTAACACATTTTTTGGAAAATACTTTTAATTGTTATTTATGGAGAAATATCATGCCTAACTTATTAATGCTTATTGCTTTACTACGCAAATTAATAAAATTCATTGTTTCGTTCTTTCTGATATCCACCCCGTTGATGGCTGTGGAGCCTTTGGTATTAAAGGATAGTGACTCGACGTTTACCTATAAAGACAACAGGGCATGTATTAACAAGATCTGTTTGGAGTCCAAAAACAATAACAAAATGCCGGATATGTTCGAGAAACCTGATCGGTTTAGCCAGCGGGAGCGAACCGATCCATGGTCTACTTATGATTTTGATCATTCTAGCAATTTTGATAATTCCAGCAATAGCGTACGTCTTAGCATAGACCTTTAGCCGGGAGGTTAAATCCCCCACCAGCATAGCAACCTTGATGAAGGTGCTTTAGGGTTTGTTTATGCGGGTTCAGGCAAGGTTATAGTCGAGGGTAACGGCAGCGTATTATTTATCACGTAGGTTTTCTAAAATTCGTTACTTTTGTTTTTTTTAGGCGCAATTAAGCGGCAACTATTTCAACAAGAGATGACAATATGAAGAAGTTACTTAATATGAAATTAGTCATAAAATTCACTGTTGTTGCACTCTTTATTTTTTCAGCTCCTGCTTTCTCATTGAATCAGGAAACGAGTCACTTTGAAAAAGCATTGCTCGGTCCAGAACAAATCAAAGAAGCCATTATCTATCAGAAGGAAGCAGATAAAAATCAGGATGTTCAACCGAGAGAGGGGGAAAAGTGGTTCGACGTTATCTTAGGGCAGGAGCCTATTATCATCAGTGCGCCACATGCGACTCAACCATTCCGAGATGGAAAGTATCGTTTCTCTGACGGTGGAGGGACAGCAGCTCTGGCAATCATGTTGGGAAAACTGACGAATTCGACTGTCATTTTCACCACAAAAGCCTCCCCGTCCGATCCCAACTACTACGATGATAATGATTATAAAGTGCAGCTAGCCGAATTAATCAAATCTCAAAAACCGAAACTCATTATTGATATTCACGGCAGCCACCCTTTTCGGCCCTATGATGTCGATATTGGAACGATGAATGGAGAATCGCTATTGGGTAAAGACGAACTGCTCACTAAACTCATCGCCTCATTACGAAATGAAGGTATTTCCAATTATTCAAATAACTATTTTGCTGCCTCCAAGAACGAAACCATTACCAAGTTCGGTGCAGCACATGGCGTGCCAACGATCCAATTGGAGTTCAGCAGTATTTGGATGGTGCCAAGTGACGGTAATTATGAATCACATCGGTTTGCACAACTGCTTCAAGGCATGGTTCGTTACGTCAATAGCGTAAAATAATGCCCCCTTAAAACATGGCCGCCGTAAGGCGGCATAAAAAGTCGGGGGAAAGCGCCATTGGCTGCGGCGGCAATCCCCTATCGCAATACCAAGACGATTTGCCGATTTTAAGACCTTACACTGTCATCCAATCATCCCAAGCGGGTGTCGCAGATATCTTTTCCACAATAAAATCAATAAAACTTCTCACTTTGGGGTCCTGATAATGGCCAGGGTGGTAGAGAGCAAAAAGGCTGTACTCGTGCTCTTTCACATCATGATCGAGCAGAACAGGAATCAACTCACCATTAGCAATATGATCCCCCAGCAGATAAGTTGGCAAATTGACGATCCCCTGATGATGAAGGGCCGCCTCAAGTAACCCCAATGTGCTGTTCACTTCAACGATATTATTGGTTTTTAATGCCTGTGAATGACCGTCGTCATCTATAAATTGCCAGCTATCGGACACATTTGGATTGATTAGGCAATCGTGTGACTTTAAGTCCGCTTGCGTTTTAGGCAGTCCACGTTGTTCTAAATAGCGCTTACTCGCGCAATACACCCAGTTGATCTTACATATTTTTCGTAAAGCAAAGTTGGTCGGCGGGTGCGCCGTAATACGCAGAGCAATATCAATATTCTCTTCATTCAAATTGATATTCTGATCGTTAAGATCAACCGACAGCCGGACATCCGGATTGATATTTCGATACTCACTGTACAAACGCATCAGATGACAGACACCAAAGGCAATTGAACAGGTAATTTTAAGCTGGCCCTGCGGGTGACTGCGGAAACTGGAGGTATTAACCAACGAATCATCAAGATCCATCAACAGATGCTGCGCACGAAACAATAGATATTTGCCGGGTTCGGTTAAAATAAGGTTGCGTGTCGTCCTCTTTAGCAAAACGACACCAAGGTGTTCTTCCAGCTGAGAAATACTGCGACTCACCGAAGAGGGCGTCAGATTCAATTTCTGCGCCGCGGCTGAAAAGCTATTACATTCCACAACCTTAATAAAAATCTCTAACTGCCGGAAAATAGCGTAGTTATCAATTTTTGCCTTAAATAAAACTGAAGATTTGTTTGAAGACATCATCTGCCAATACCCCTTTTATGAGTTTATGCTGGCGGGCGAATCTGGCAACGGAGTATCCACAATACTCTAGATTAGTGAAATTCCCATTATCTTACAGTAAGCTATATTCTTTGGAATGGGATGCTATCTGCATTTTTTATCCTATTTCTATCAAAACACCCTAGAAATAAGACAGGCATCAACTTTTGCGTTTTATGCACAAGTCTTTTCATTTAATAGCACCGCCAACGACTGTTAGTTTAGCTTCCCTGTACGTACTATGCCTGTATATCAGTATGTTTGTTTGGCATACATGATGTTTTAAAAAAACATCTCATTTCGTGAGAATACTAATTCTAATTATCTTGCGACAGGAAGAAAACGATGAATAGCATAATAAACGCAGATACAAAATCAAAAACCGCTTATAATAACGTTCCTTTTACTCGATATGACTTCGGCTGGGTTATTCTCTGTATTGGTATGGCGATTGGCTCCGGTATTGTGTTTATGCCGGTACAAGTGGGCATTAAAGGTATTTGGGTCTTTATTGCCTCTGTTATCATTTCATATCCCGCCATTTATTTGTTGCAAAGTCTTTATCTTAAAACACTGTCAGAAAGTGAGAACTGTGAAGATTATACCAACGTCATCACACAATATTTGGGCCGAAACTGGGGCTTCTGGCTAGGTATTGCCTATTTCCTGATGCTATTGCACGGAATGTTTTCATACTCTCTCGCCGTCACCTTTGACAGTGCCTCCTACATCCAAACCTTTGGGCTGACCGAAGGGCTACTATCAAACTCTATCTGGTATGGATTGGCGGTTCTGGTGGTATTGGTTAGCATTGCCGCTCAAGGCGAACGCTTACTATTCAAGATATCCGGCCCGATGGTTTGCATAAAATTCGGTATCATTGTTGTATTAGGCATTGTGATGGTCCCGCATTGGAACTTTAATAATATTACCGCCTTCCCTGCGCTATTGCCGTTTATGCGCGACGTGTTTTTAACATTGCCCTTTACCCTGTTTTCTATTTTATTCGTTCAAATACTTAGCCCGATGAATATTGCCTATCGTAAAATTGAATCAGATAAGCGTATTGCCACTTATCGAGCGATTCGCGCTAACCGTGTCGCTTATATTATCCTTGCGGTTGCCGTATTGTTCTTTGCCTTCTCATTCACCTTTGCCATTAGCCATGAACAAGCCGTTTCCGCTTTTGAGCAAAATATCTCCGCACTTGCCATTGCAGCACAGGTTATTCCTGGATCAGTTGTTAGAGTCATGAGTGCGTTATTGAACATTTTTGCCATATTAACGGCATTCTTGGGTATTTATCTCGGTTTCCAAGAGGCAATAAAAGGGATTGTAACCAATATTATTTGTCGCTTTATTCCAGAGGAAAAGATAAATCAGAAAGTACTTCATATTGCGATTAGCGTTGGCGTTGTATTAGGCTTATGGGCTTGGATTTCAACCCGCTTCTCTATCCTGTTCTTTATGCAGCTCGGGAGCCCTTTGTTTGGTCTGGTATCATGCTTAATTCCTTGCTACCTCGTTTATAAAGTCGAAACACTGCATAAATTTAAGGGACCAGCAGTTTGGTTTATCACTTTCTTTGGCATATTACTTTGCTTATCACCCTTCTTTAAATTTTTCGAATAAATGATGATTGTCGATATTGCTCTATTCAATGAGGTTAGCAATGAGTAAAAAACCAAACTCGGATTTCAGCATGAGTACCCGTATTACACAGGTCGGCAGAGATCCCGCGAAACAAGCCGGTTTTGTTAACGCAGCCGTTTATCGAGGTTCGACGGTTATTTTCCCTACCGTTAGCGATATTGAACATAATCGAGCCGAATTTAATTACGGAACGATGGGGACACCGACAATCGCCAATCTTGAAAATGCCTGGAGCGAGCTGGCGGGTGCCGCAGGAACCGTGCTGTCACCCTCAGGACTGGGTGCCATTGCGCTGGCATTACTGACAACACTGAAAGCCGGTGACCACCTGCTCATGCCAGATAGTGTGTACAAACCCACTCGCCTATTTTGTGCTGGGATGTTGGGCAAAATGGGCATCGAGACCACTTACTATGACCCCTTAATTGGCGCTGACATAAAAACCTTGTTCCGCCCGAATACTTCCACCCTATTTTTAGAATCGCCTGGCTCTCAAAGTTTTGAAATTCAAGATATCCCAACGATGACAGCACTAGCGAAAAAACAGGGGATCGCGACCATTATTGATAATACTTGGGCCACACCGATATTTTTCCGCGCCCATGAACATGGCTGTGATATTTCCGTTGAGGCCGGCACGAAATATTTAGGAGGACATTCCGATTTACTCATGGGGGTGGTTTCTGCCAATGAGGACTGGTGGCCTAAATTACGGGAAACCTATGATCTGATGGCCATGTTGCCAGGTGCAGAAGACTGTTTCCTCGCACTGCGGGGGTTACGGACGATGTACTTGCGATTGAAAGAGGCCGAAAAGCGCGGTCTGGAGATGGCTCACTGGCTTAAATCCCGTCCGGAGGTATTAAAAGTTCTGCATCCTGCGCTGCCTGATTGCCCAGGACATGAATTTTGGCAACGAGATTTTAAAGGCTCGTCTGGTCTTTTCTCTCTTATTTTACAACCGGAATACACCAAAGCCGGCGTTGATAATATGTTAGATAACATGTCTATTTTCGCCATGGGCTACTCTTGGGGAGGTTTTGAAAGCCTCGTCATTCCTTTTAATTGCGCTGAATATCGTACCGTAACGCAGTGGCAACCCGGCGGTCGGGCACTGCGTTTGCAGATTGGTTTGGAAGATATGGATGAACTGAAAGCCGATCTGGCACAAGGGTTTGAGCGCTTAAAACAAGCTGTCTAGAACGTCATTTCCATCAAGGTGATCGACGACGCTCGGTCACCTACTCTTCCCCTACTTTTTCCCTAATGCTAATTGGCGCAATCGTCGAATAAATGGCCCTGATTCATCGATAACAACCTGCGACGATGGCTGGTTGAGGCATTCCAATGAGATAGCACCTTGATAGCCGGAAAACTGGAGTTGCCGATAGATATCATCAAAGGAAAGATGGCCATACCCCGGAAACGCACGATTAGAATCGGCAAAGTGCACGTGCCGTAACCGAGTCCCCATCAGTTGGATCGCCTGTGCAAAATGTTGATCCTCAATATTCGCATGAAACACATCCCATAGAATGCCAACATGAGACGGTGAGCCAATGAAATCGAGGAAAGACACCATCTCGGCTGCGCTATTGATATGTTCCATCTCATAGCGATTTAGCGCTTCGATGATGAGGGTGACACCACTGCGCTGCGCATAATCGAGACAAGGGCTTAATCCTTCGGCCAGTAAATGGCAGTAATTATCGGCACTGAGTGAGTATCCGGACGCGCGCAATGAACCAATGGTGACATAGGAGCCCAGTGTTGCTGCTGCATCGATATGACGACAAATACGTTGTTGAGTACGCTGTAATACGGCGGGATCTTGCGCCAATAATGATAGCCCGTCTCGCTTACGGGCCTGCCCACTGGCAATCGTCGTACACTTCAGATCATGCGCTGCTAATGCCTTGGCTATAGTCTTAATATCGATATCGTTATAATCAGAAATACACAGCTCAGCCGCATCAAAGCCGCTCTCTTGCAACCAAGCGAGTCCCTGATAAAAATCCGCAGCGCGAAAAGGGGAAAAAATGGCATCATACTGACAGGTGAGCGTCGCACTAAATTTAATCATCATCTCATTCCATGTATAAATAACTAAGCCTTGCTCCCCGATGCAATAGCACGGGGGAGCTTATATTGAGGGCGGTGCAGGTTATTTCATGGCGCGCTTTAGGATACGTTCGGCATTTTTGGCAAAGAAAGAAGCCGCCTCTTTCACGGTGAAATCACCTTGGTCTATTTTCTGAATTGTTTCATGGTAAAGAGAGACAAACTGCGGGTAATCGAAATAAGGTGACGTGGGAATATTGTGGGGCAGAGCCATAAATGATTTCAGCCCCGCCACAGCAATACTGCTCTCCTGAATCGTGCCATCCTGCAATAGCTGTTGATAGGCTTTGTCGCTGATCGGTACGCCTCTCTCCAGCCCCATCGCTTTGATGCCTTCAGGTTCGTTCATCAGGAAGTTAACCAATAAAGCGGCTTCTTCCGGATGCTTCGTCGTGCGGCCAATGCTGAACATCATGGTAGGTTTAAAGAATAAGCCCGCGTCTTTTGCTCCTGGCAACATGAAAAACGGCCCCAATTCAAGCTTGTTATAGGGCGGCTGTAAGCTATTTTCATACATGGTGGCGTTGGTATTCCACATATAAACGCCCCCCCATGCGCCATTAATCCATGGCTTCATTTCCCACGTATTCGCTTTACCATAAGAGGCTAATACACGCTTAGAAGGGAATACATGGCTATCGACCAGATCCTTATAAAGTTGGAAAAACTCTTCCCACTGCGCGGCGGTGTAATTGAATTTTCCTGTTTTTTCATCAATAGCGGGAATGTTGTATTTCTGCGCCATATAAGAGTGCAATAGAGTCAGTGATTCCATGTAGTCCAGAACCAATGGATAGCTATTGTTATTTTTGGCTTTAAACGCGATTCCGGCGGCTTTCAGCTCATCCCAACTTTGCGGATAAGCAACTCCCATCTCTTCCCAGAGTTTTTTATTGTAATAGAAACTACGGGCAGTCATGGCGACCGGAATACCGTTAAGTTTGTTATTTACCGTCACACTATTGAGCGATTCTGGGTCATATTGCGTCAGATCGAGTGTCTTAGCGACCTGACGCAAATCATAAAATCCAGAGCCATTTTTAGAGAATATTGGCAGCCAGTTCCAGTTGGTTTGAATAACATCAGGTTCTTTACCACCGGCGATTTGAGTGGTAAAGCGTGATAAATAGCCCTCCCAACCCGCATACTCAGCCTGAACTTTGATATTGGGATACTGCTGCTCAAATGCTTTTATTGCCTGAAGTGTCGCTTGATGGCGGCTATTTCCCCCCCACCATGAAAATCTTAACTCTACGTTTTCCGCCTGCGCCATACCGGATGTGGCCAGCAACAAGATTGAGGCAATAATTCCTGGTGTCTTAAACATAACTAAACCCTCTTATTATTATTGAATACTGTCGAGAATTGAGGTTGGAATAGTGGCAAGGTACAACGCCGGCAGACCATCTTTATCCGAGGAGAAGAGCACACTCTTTTCATCGGGTGTAAAAGAAGGATGGGGATGAGTCACTTGACGATCGCCATCGAGTACCGCCCACGAACTACTGTGCTTCGCTATCCTGTGGTTTTTTTGGTTCTTCAGATCGAAGAGATAGAGGTAGGGGTCAGTGGCATCGCCATACTTGTCATTATCGACGATGTCGATAGGCTTGCCAGAGCCGTCACCAACCGCCAATTGTCCATTGTGATTGCTCATCACATGTGAACAAGGCGGCATTGCGACAATTTTTTCATCCAGACCCGTATCAGGGGAAACTCGGCATAAATAGCGCACGGGACTGTCTTTTACATAGGTGACGTACATCATGGCAGAGCCATCCGGCACCCAAAATTCATGGGTATAACTTTCCCCAGGTGCGGGCTGTTTAACCCGACGAATATGGCTTCCATCTTCATTCATCAGCCACATGCGGGTTTCTACCCGATCCAGCGGCCCCTCATGGCAAAACGCCACAGTATTATCATCATAAGGGCGGTATATCGGGTGACCTAACCATTGGTTTTCCTGTAGCAATGTCGTACGGTGCCCATTGTGTAAATCCACTCGAATCACTCGGCAAAGTGGCTGCTCTTCGTAAAACTGTTGGAATACAGTCCAGTCACTGACCGGCCGCCAGCTATCGCGATGGATCTCCACGCCAACCAGTTTGGTGCAGTCGGAGTTAGCCACCCAAGTGCCATAGCCGACCCACTCATCCGCCACCTGATACACCGAGATCTCTGACAAGTCTTTCAATGTCACGCGCATCAGGTTACGTTCACTTTTGACGTAATAGAGATACTGTTCATCAGGTGAGAGGAACCCGCCAAAGGTGTTATCCCCAGCCCCTTCGGTCAATTGAGTCGCGATCCCGCTGGACAGCTCAAGCCGGTAATAATTGCGAAACCCGTCGAATTCTGCGGCGAAAATCAGTGAGCGCCCTTCGTCCAGAAAACACTTTTGATAAAAGTAGTTACGATGACAAATCACATTGGTTGGTGTCAGCCTAGTGACCCGTGAGCCTGTATCTTCGTCGATATACTCATGATATTCGAGTGGATAAATATCGCCCTTTGCCATGGTTATTGCTCCCTGTTATGCCGCGACAACAGTTTTCTGCCGACGGGTAATTGATCGATAAAAATAGGTTGATTGTGTTGCATGGATAAATTGCCGCAGATCCCCGTCAGAATGGACATCGCGCCCGCATGACTATCTGCACGTCGTTTGAGTGGGTCTGGGCCGGGATTGCCAAATAGCTCGGCTAATATCAAGGCATCACCGCCGCCATGCCCGCCTTGCCCGTATTCAACCGCAATACGCTCAGGCGCACCGAACATCGGATACCATGTAATTTCGCAGTCCATCAGGCTGCCTTCTTCTTTGCGTTCTCCCCCACCATTAACGTAGGAGTTCTCCACCAGCTTCATTTCCAGCCGACCTTTACTGCCGTTGAAGGCAATATTTAATCCCTCCCAAGGTTGATAAGCATTCAGGGAGTAAGTTAATAAGGTCTTGTTGCGGTACTTCACCATGACCGCCAAGGTGTCTTCGATACTGATGCCATCACTAAAGACGCTTTGATCACGCAGGTAGCCATCTTCATGTTCTGCATCCAGATACAAACTCTTGAGCATGTCTCGCTCTGCCATATGCAGGGCAAAGGGGTCGTTGCGGGCATGTGGGGCGTTGTGACAGCGCGGATAGAAATCTGTCACGCCGCGATTCTCGGCATTTTCCTTGCCATAAAAACGCAGGTCACCCTGGGCAAAGACGAATTCGGGTACTGAGTCGAGCCAGAAGTTGACGAGATCGAAATGATGGGTGGATTTGTGCACCAGCAATCCGCCGCTGTTACGTTTATCGCGATGCCAACGGCGGAAATAGTCGGCACCATGTTGAGTATTTAGCAGCCATTCAAAATGCACGGAAAAAATATCACCCACCGTGCCATTGAGGATTAGCTCGCGCAGCTTGCTGTGATGGGGTGCATAGCGATAGTTAAATGTGACGCGCAGATCGCGCCCCGTTTTTTCGACGGTCTCCACAATAGCAAGACAGCGTTCGGCATCAATCGTCATGGGTTTTTCTGTAATAACGTCGCATCCCAATTCCATCGCACGGATGATGTAGCGGTCGTGTGTGCGATCCACACTGGTGACAATCACAATATCGGGCCGATGCTGGGTAATCATTTGTTCGAAATCGGCGGCTTTCCATGTTGTGACCGCTGGATGGCCCCATTTTTCGAGATTGCGATTGGCATAATCCATGCGCGTTTGATTCGAATCACACAGTGCGACCAGACGTGCTGTTTGTCGGTAGGTGGTCGCAATGGCTTCCAAATACATCCCCGAACGCCCGCCAGTGCCGACCAGTGCATAGGTCTTCATATACTCGTTTCCCCTTCCTTTCGCTGATTCACAGGACTGCGATTGACTCACCACAACCCCCGTTCTACTATCCGTTCACTTGGATGACGTACCCACGCAGTTTGTAGGAGAACCACTATGGGTAGCTCGACACCGCTGCTGTTTATTGAGATAAACACGCCCGCTATGTGGCAATGGGATGTGTTTCTCGACCTGATGCGTCATATCAAAAAACTCCCCTTTAATGGCCTGATCGTGCATCAGCAATCACTGCTGGCCCTATTAGCCAAACCTTCACCGCGATGCCCGAGATCCACGGTCGAGCACATGTTGTTGGCTCGAAATAACGCCCTGCAATATCTGCAAAAAGTGGGGCAATATTGCGAAGAAAATCATCTTCAGTTATGGCTGCAAGGTGAGGCGGCACCGGATAACCACGAGTTACGCCGTAAATTTCCTGAATATTTTCTTTCCACTGATTCCGATAATGAGGCGGCATTTCTTAACCTCTTTTTTGGTGAAACATTGCCAGAAATATTGAGCCACCTGCCCACAGTACGCGGGTTGCGGCTATCCCTCTCAACCCCCACAGTCCACCGAACCGAGTGGGAAACCGCCCTTCAGTGCCTCTACCAGAACCTACGCCTTCAGGGCCGCCAATTAGTTTTGCGCGACTATCAGGACAAAGAGTGGCCCCGCCAGCAATTAAAGATGGCGTTAGATGCTTTACCTCATGATGTACGGGCTTCAATGAAAGCCACAGAATTGGACTATCGTCCTGGATTTGCTAACAACCTTAACTTGACCAGCCTAGCCGGCTATCGTAAGTGGGTGGAATTCGACCTTTGGGGCATCGAATATGGTTGGGCGCTGCTTCCGTGTTGCCTATTAGACGAACTGCAAAAGCGTCTGCACTGGGCCAGCCAAAATCTAGGCGATGAACTTGAGGCCATCACAGCGCGCATCAACTGGGAGTGGCTCCCGAATAACCCACTCTTGGGGGCAGTCAATGAACTCAATTTGTTCGGCCTCTCGCGTTTAATCCGTACCCCTACCGTCTCGTCACAGGCTATTTTTACCGAGTGGTTAGCCCCCCATTGCGTGCACCCCCTGCCGCAACAGGAAATCGACGATCTGTTTGCCATTTACACCTCCAGTTATGACTGGATTTGCAAGACTTCCAGCTTGCTCGGCCGCTTATTACAGCGCCATAGCCAGCCACCTTTTGATTTTGAACAAGCGCTACAGTTGCTCCATATGGACACTCGCAGTGCCAACTGGTCGCAATCTTTCCAGCCGCTGATGCCCCCTGACGATGAAGTTGTTGGCGAGCAACAGATGCAACTTATCGCACTGGAAAAACAGAAGTCTCGTTTCTTGGCTGAATATCTACGCACTCAAGTGAACAAGAAATTACCCGCCATGGCGCTCACCGATACCTTCAAACAGACCCTTATCGATACTTGGGAACGTGCTTTTTGGTATACACGCGCTTTTAGTCATATTACGGAGGCTTTTGCACTCCGCTTGTGGATCCACAAGTATGGCGAACACCCTGAACAGCGACAGAAGCTACTCATCTCATTACAAAAGTTGAACCAGTTCATCACTGAACTTGAAGCCTGGTTTGCTACCACAGGGGAGCACCACCCTTACACATTTAAGCTGTTGATCGACCCGCAAAGAATTCGGCATTTGGCCATGAGTTTGTCGTGTGATGCTTCTGCCCCTCTACGCTTGAAATGAGCATAAGCATTTCACCTGAGAAATAAACGGGGCGAGTGGTGGGAAGAGAGAGGGAAAGTGCGGTATTCGAGTAATATGTGAGCAATGCTACAGAACCCAAAAATTGTGCATGATGGCTGTCACAGAATGGCGGCGTTAAAGTGTGATATCGGTCATCCCGCTTTTTATCTTTCAGTTTATTTCCAACGACAAGTTTATTTCCAGCGGCAAGTTTATTTCGGACGGCTTTGATATTGAGGCGGTATACCATCAAGCCTGAAATATGACCTATTTCAGGCTTGATGGTATTTTCTGAATACACATTATCTTTTCGGTTTCAGCGCTAGAATGACGCTCTAAACAGCGCCATTCATTCGTTGGGCGCTACTCATTTTTAGCGAAGATCACCCACTTTAATATGGTCCATGTCATCAAATACCTGATTCTCACCGACCATGCCCCAAATGAAAGCATAGGCACGAGTACCGACGCCTGAGTGAATCGACCAGCTTGGCGAAATCACCGCTTGTTCATTTTGCACAATAATATGGCGGGTTTCCTGAGGTTGCCCCATCATATGAAATACGCAGCTATCCTCTTCTAAACCAAAATAGAAATACACTTCCATACGTCGTTCATGTGTGTGGCATGGCATGGTATTCCACAGATTACCTGGCGCTAATTCCGTTAACCCCATACTCAATTGGCAAGTTTCTAGCACGTCTGGAATAAAATACTTATTAATGGTGCGACGGTTGCTCGTGAGGTTATCACCCAACGTCACCTGAGAAGTTTCCGCTGGCGTCACGCGTTTAGTGGGATAGGCCATATGCGCAGGTGCACAATTATAATAAAAGCGTGCTGGTTGCTGGGCATCCGTACTGGCGAACACCACATCCTTAGCCCCTTTACCGACATAAAGTCCATCGCGCGGACCAATTTCGTAGCAGGTACCATCAACAGTCACCGTTCCCGCCCCACCGATATTGATGATCCCCAGTTCACGACGCTCGAGAAAATAACTGACGCCAAGCTGTTTCCCAACGTCACACCCGATAGTGACAGACTGGGTGACCGGCATGACACCACCCACGATAATGCGGTCAATATGGCTGTAGGTCATCGTGAACTCATCTGTACTGAAAAGCGTCTCTATCAGAAACTCTTTGCGTAACCCTTGGGTATCAAGACTTTTAGCATGGTCGCTATGGATACTTTGACGAACATCCATTGTAGCTCCTTATCGTTTTGGTTTGAGGCTGCCGATAAATTTATACGCACCGATATAGCGGGCTCAAGAATGATAATCTTCGCTAAAAATAAGCCCGAGATTAATCAATAAAAACAGCCCGTTATCGTCCGATTTAATCAACTTTCAAATATAACAAAAAGCATATTATCAGTTCTTCGAAGCGTAAAATGTGACAACCAATAAAATAATATTCCATTTATAATGAACCTTAATTCCATTTAATCAACGGAATTAGATGAAGACGTGCAGTCTTGTCAGACCAAATAGGGAGCGGTACACATAAAATCAAATGAAGTAACGCTAAAATTGCAGAAAAAGTATGACGCGACGCAAAGTTATCACACCAAAATAATCAAGCTATTGGATCTCAACAACACTTACAATATAAATAACTCATACTTATCAAATAAATACAAAGTAATGCGATACAATTAATCTACATACTCGAGACTGAAACGACTTTCCACTTTTGTGATATCACTCAATTTACAAAGCTGTATAATAAGTTACTTTGTGTTACATCTGATTAGCCAATGACATCTTTGGCAACCTATTAAAAACGGACTGACTAATACAGATTGGGCTTTATCTGGCGTTCAGCTTATGTCTAAAAACCAGCTCATTACAGAAGGGTCATATCAGATAAAAATAACACCTGGGCCATATTCCAACCGTGTTTTGATTCACTGAGTCCTCCCCAGGTTTTTTAGTTCACTTCTGGAGATCACCAAATGGAATTATCAAAAACGCTACTCAGTCTTTGCCTCGCTTCAACAACATTGTTCATCACTCATACTTCTGTTGCTGCGCAGCAAATTAAAGCCGCAGATGTTCATCCCGCAGGTTACCCAAACGTCGTTGCCGTTGAGCATATGGGTGAAAAATTAAAACAAGCTACCGATGGCCGACTGGAAATTAAAACCTTCGCCGGTGGGGTATTAGGTGATGAGAAACAAGAGATAGAGCAGGCGCAAATCGGTGCCATCGATATCATTCGCGTTTCCATGTCACCGGTTGCAGCGATCTTACCGGAAGTTGATGTCTTCACCCTCCCCTATATTTTCCGCGATGAAGATCATATGCATAAGGTACTGGACGGTGAGATCGGTCAGGAGATTGGTCAGAAAATTACCGACAGCGCCAAATCAAAAATGGTCTTCCTGGGCTGGATGGATGGCGGCACCCGCAACATGATCACTAAAAAGCCGATCAATAAGCCGGAAGATCTGCAAGGGATGAAAATCCGTGTTCAAGGCAGTCCAGTCGCACTCGCCACATTGAAAGCGATGGGCGGAAATGCCATCAGTATGGGCGTCAGCGAAGTCTTCAGCAGTATGCAGACCGGCGTTATCGATGGAGCCGAGAACAATCCTCCGACTTATATCGCGCATAACTACATGCCTGTCGCCAAAAACTACACCCTTACTGGCCATATGATTATTCCGGAAGTGTTCCTCTACTCCAAAGCCAAGTGGAACAAGTTGTCAGCAGAAGACCAACAATTGATCTTGAAACTCGCGAAAGAAGCCCAAGCCGAGCAGCGCCAATTGTGGGCAGCCTATAACCAAGAGTCTCTGGATAAAATGAAAGCCGGTAACGTCAATATTCAAGATATTGATCGCGACTATTTCTATAAAGCCACCCAACCCGTTCGCGATGAGTTTGGTAAAAATTACCAAGATCTGATCCAACGTATCGAAGCGGTCCAATAATCGTCTGGGGTGGAGGCGTCGTTCTCCACCTCTCTTTTTCTGACTAGGACCTAGGGGATTATTATGTCTCGCTCCTACTTATCGCTCATGGATTTCTTGTACCGTTTTTCTATCTGGTTGGCCGGTTTCGCCTTGCTCGTCATGACTGCCGTGATCCCCGTGGGTATTTTTGCCCGTTATATCCTAAACACGGGCCTCTCATGGCCAGAGCCTGTCGCCATTATCTGCATGGTGACATTTACCTTCATTGGTGCCGCCGTCAGCTATCGTTCTTGCTCGCACATTGCCGTTAGCATGTTGACCGACCGACTTTCAGAGCCCATGAAGAAGGTCTGTTCCGCGCTCACCAATCTTATGATGCTGGCCATCAGCCTATTCATTCTCTATTACGGCGCTAACTTGTGCTTAGAACTGTGGGAACAACCTGTGGCGGAGTTTCCTGTTTTAACCGCAGGGGAAACCTACCTGCCGTTGCCAATAGGCTCATTTATCACGCTACTGTTCATTATTGAGCGTATCTTTTTAGGCCCACAGAACCACCGTCCGGTGGTCATGCTGGGTAATTCCTGAGTCGTCATAAGGAGTTGATAGCATTATGGATGCACTTATTTTACTCATGACGCTCGGTGTCATGCTCGCCATTGGCGTTCCCGTTGCCTACGCCGTTGGCATTAGTGCGATCGTGGGCGCCTTTTGGATAGACTTGCCACTCGAGGCCGTCATGATCCAGATAACCAATGGCGTGAACAAATTTTCGCTGTTGGCTATCCCGTTCTTTATTCTGGCTGGAGCCATCATGGCGGAAGGGGGAATTGCCCGCCGTCTGGTGAATTTCGCCTATATTTTTGTTGGCTTTATCCGCGGTGGCCTGTCATTGGTTAATATCGTGGCCTCGACCTTCTTTGGCGCGATTTCCGGCTCATCCGTGGCAGATACTGCCTCTATCGGTTCAGTCATGATTCCGGAAATGGACAAGAAAGGTTATCCGCGCGATTTTGCCGCTGCGGTCACCGCCAGTGGTTCAGTTCAGGCGATTCTGACTCCGCCGAGTCATAACTCAGTTATATACTCACTGGCAACCGGCGGCACAGTCTCCATCGCCTCACTGTTTATCGCCGGGATCTTGCCAGGCTTATTATTGAGCCTGACACTCATGGTGATGTGCGTCTGCTTTGCCCACAAACGTGGCTACCCGAAAGGCGAACGTGTTCCCTTCCGCCAAGCGCTGAAAATCTTCGTGGATACGTTGTGGGGATTGATGACCGTTGTCATCATCATGGGCGGGATTCTTTCAGGCATCTTTACCGCGACTGAATCTGCCGCCATCGCCTGTTTGTGGTCATTCTTCGTCACCATGTTCATTTACCGTGACTACAAATGGTCTGAATTACCTATTCTGATGTTCCGCACGGTGAAAACCGTCACTATCGTGATGATCCTGATTGGTTTTGCTGCCAGTTTCGGTGCCATCATGACCTATATGCAACTGCCCACACGGATCACCGAGTTCTTCACTTCTATCTCCGACAACAAATATGTGATCCTTCTGTGGATCAACATCATGTTGCTGTTGATCGGCACCTTGATGGACATGGCACCGTTGATCCTGATCTTGACTCCCGTGTTACTGCCGGTCGCGATCAATCTGGGCATCGACCCGGTTCATTTCGGTATGATCATGCTCGTTAACTTGGGTATTGGCCTGATCACTCCACCAGTGGGTTCGGTACTTTTCGTCGCCAGTGCTGTCAGTAAACAAAAGATAGAGCAGGTGGTGAAAGCCATGCTCCCATTCTATCTCGCCCTGTTCTGTGTGCTCATGCTAGTGACCTATATTCCAGCCATCTCGCTGTTCCTGCCTAAATTGTTTGGTGTACATACCGGATAACGCGGCGATAAATCGATAAACAAACCCATTCTGCTCAGGAGTGGGTTTGTTGTTTTTATGCAGGAACGACCTGTCGGTGTTAGGGATAACTGTTAGCGTTAAAAATAACAGCGGGGGTCACCGTCAAATCTCACTGAGACCCTACTCGCTCAGAATTCATCTTAGAAAACAACCACTGCGCAAAACTCCGCATCGCGGCAGTTTCAGTACGAGATTGAAGGCGAGTCAGCCAATATCCTCCCAAGCTGACCGTCGTACTAAAAGGCTGAATAATGCGTTCACTGCGTAACAAATGCATAAACATAGAGGGTGGGGCCAGCGCGATACCGATTTCGGCCTGCGCGGCTTCCAACATACCAACCGATGAGTCGAACACGATAATTTGCTGAGAAGGCGAAGGGACATTGACCCCTGCGGCGGTAAACCATGTTGACCACTCATCACGGCGGTAAGATCGAAGCAACGTAAATTTTTTGAGATCAGCGGGATGGCGTAAATCCCTCGCCAAAGCTGGCACACATAATGGCGACAGTGGCGCATCACATAAGAATTGTGAATCTGTCCCATGCCAAGCACCAGTGCCATAACGAATCGCGTAATCCAGCCCTTCAGCCACCACATCGACACGATTATTATGCGTCGAAAGGACCAACTCAACATGTGGATGTTGATGCTGAAAATCCCGCAAGCGCGCTAAGAGATAACCGTTGGCAAAGGTCCCCACAACACCCACCCTGACTTTCTCACGTACGATCCCTGCGGAAAAACGGTCTAATGTGTCAGCAATACGATCAAAAGAATCGTTAAGAATAGGCAATAAGTTCTCGCCTTCGGTTGTGAGTACTAACCCCCGTGAAATACGAATAAAGAGACGACAATTAAGGTGTTGTTCTAGCGCTTTGACCTGCTGGCTGATGGCGGCATGAGTGACATTTAATTCGATAGCAGCCTTAGTAAAACTTAACTGTCTGGCCGCCGCTTCGAAAGCACGCAGTGAATTTAGGGGTATATAACGGCGAACCATAGGTTTATCTGTTAGTTTTTCTATTAGTAAATGCCAAATATAATCGATTGTGATCCATAGTCAATCACTGCAAAATTTGTCGCGCAGAAGGAGCCACACTGCTTATTACTCATCGTTCTATGGAAGATTAACCAACAATGAAAAAGTCTATCATCAATACGCTGGTCTTTACCGCGTTCGCAGCTACCCCCCTTTATATTTCGGCACAAACAATACTGACGCCAAAGCAAGTGGCGACAATCGTTAATGACGCAATTGCTCCCCTCGTCGAAAAACAAGATATTCCGGGCATGGCCGTCGCGGTATTTTATGACGGAAAACCACAGTTTTTTAACTATGGCGTCGCCGATAAAAAAACAGGCCGCCCAGTGACTGAAAATACCCTGTTTGAACTGGGTTCTGTCAGCAAGACTTTTACTGGGATCGCAGGGGAATACGCCGCGCAAACCGGCATCATGAACCTTAATGATCCGGTGACAAAATACGCTCCAGAGCTTACTGGGAATCAGTGGAAAGACGTGAAAATGTTGCATTTGGCAACGTACACAGCGGGTGGTCTGCCTCTGCAACTTCCTGATTCAGTTATCGACCAAACAACATTATGGCAATTTTATCAACAATGGCAGCCGCAATGGGCGCCTGGTGTGATGCGTAATTATTCCAATGCCAGCATTGGCTTATTTGGTGCGTTGGCAGTAAAAAGAAGTCAGTTAACGTTTGAGAACTACATGACTCAGCATGTATTTCACCCATTAAAACTGGATCACACCTTTATTACTGTCCCTGAGGCTATGCAGTCAAATTATGCATGGGGATATAAGGATGGTCAGCCAGTTCGCGTCACATTAGGTATGTTGGGTGAGGAAGCTTACGGTGTGAAATCCAGCTCGCACGATATGGTGAAATTCCTTCAGGCCAATATGAACCCAAATAGCTTACCGGCTGGGAACGATGTACTGAAGAAAGCGATCACCGCCTCTCAATCACGTTATTTCCAAGCGGGAGAAATGTTCCAAGGGCTGGGATGGGAAATGTATAACTGGCCTATCAATCCGCAGCATGTTGTGGCTGACAGTGGCAATGATATCGCCTTGAAGCCGCGTAAAGTTGATGCGTTGGTACCACCAGTGAATGCCATGCCGGCATCTTGGGTACATAAGACGGGCGCAACCAATGGTTTCGGCGCTTATATTGTTTTCATTCCAGAAGAAAATATTGGCATCGTCATGTTAGCGAATAAAAACTATCCTAACCCTGTTCGTGTCCAAGCCGCCTATAATATCCTTCAAGCATTACGTTGATGATAGCGTCACTTTGATTTAATAGCCTCTTGAGTAGCTATCGCTAGTTGAGAGGCTTTACTACATGATATCCATCCCCTCAGAATTTGACTCTATTTTCATATGTTTTCCCCTCTATCTTATCCGTTAATTTTAACGTGGTGAGCAATATATAAATGGAATGCTTTTTGTCGACACGCCATAATACCCCTCCTTTTTTTTAGAAAAATCAATTTGCATTTTCCTGTTTGGTATTGTGTAAAACTCGTGGATCATAAGACTATTAAATAGTGTATCATCAATACTATTTACCTCACTGACCCAATTGTTCACTGAACTTAACAAAATAACATCATTTATGACCTCAACATAAAAATGAATCCTCCTACTAATCACTCCCATATTTTTATTGTCTTTATAAAGTTTACCATCTATAGAAATAATACCTTTGGTTGAGTTGACCGAAAAATCAATACTGATGTTAGCCACTATGCTTGGATCACTACCATAGATGATAACTTCAGCATCGCAATTAACAACTTTTAGTACGCGATTCCCTCCATCATTGCTCTCTCTTAAAAAAAACAACAATAGTGATACAGAAATTGTGATAAAGGTAAAAATAGAAACCTTAATTTTATTTTTAATACAAATATTGAGTATATTTTTCATATATATCTTTTTTTTATCTCATTTAAACACCATACCCCCTGGCATGATTACGTTGATGTACTTAACTCAATGGGCCTGCTACGCCTGTTAAACGAAAACATTCCCATCATTTTATGTCACCAATAATCGGGATAAACCCTACATAGTCAACTATCCAACGCTAGGAAAAACAATTAGATGAATTCATCCTGTTAGAAAATAACAGGCTGCGAAAATTTGCAGCCTGTTGTTGGCTCAATTGAATAGGCCTAGCCTATCGCTGGGAAGTATCAGTTGGGACCGTCATGGTTGGATGCTTAATCCAACCTGACGATGTACCATCATCCTTTGGTAAATTACCGATAAAGTTACCATCCTGTTTTGAGCCTGGGTAACTTGGGCTCATATGATTCGGATCACTTTCTACTGGTTTTTTAACCGAATTAACTGGCTGTTTAGCCGTCGGCTTAGGTTGTCGTATCTCCGATGGTTTTGGATAGGATGTAGGTTCCTCCCCCGCGGTGGTTTTCTTGATCCACTGAGAAGAGTTTTTATCATCTTTCGGTAAATGGCCTTTGAAATCACCACCGAGTTGTGAACCTGGATAACTAGGGCTCATATGATTTGGCTTATCAGCTTCTTTCACCGGTTTTGATGGGTAACTCTTTGGTGGCGTTGGCTTATCATTATCAGCCGGCGTCGTTTTTGGTGGCGTCGGTTTCTCACTCACCGTCGGTGGCGTCTTCGGTGGTGTTGGCTTCTCACTCACCGTCGGTGGCGTCTTCGGTGGTGTTGGCTTCTCACTCACCGTCGGCGGCGTCTTCGGTGGTGTGGTTTCTCACTCACCGTCGGCGGCGTCTTCGGTGGTGTTGGTTTCTCACTCACCGTCGGTGGCGTCTTCGGTGGTGTTGGCT
>NZ_HE997645.1:319353-393101 GCF_000312485.1 Yersinia massiliensis CCUG 53443
GTGGTGTTGGTTTCTCACTCACCGTCGGCGGCGTCTTCGGTGGTGTTGGTTTCTCACTAACCGTCGGCGGCGTCTTCGGCGGTGTTGGTTTCTCACTCACCGTCGGCGGCGTCTTCGGCGGTGTTGATGTGTTATTTGTTTTTGTTGGCTTGTTTTTATTCGAGCCGGATAATCCACCTACCGTGAATGAAATATTATTTGATGCAGTGACTTTATCCACGTTAACTTGTGAGAGCACTTCTCCGTCAGTATTTAGTTCACCTTGTACATTGCCTTTAATATTACCGACATCGATCGTTGCTTTTTGATCTTCCTGATATTCAATTTTTTCAACAGTATTATAATAGCCATTCACTGTCGGGAGCCCTGTTTTGGAGATACCACCACCACCACCACCATAAGCACCCTCTTGATCTATCGTATCTGATAGCTCGACTGCATTAATATTACCAGCAACATCTACTGTGCCCGTTTTAGAATCAGAAATAATGTGGGCACCGGTAAGATTCAGATCTCCGCCAGAAGAAATATTCAACTCACCAGTAGTATTAATTCCTGACTGAGTGCCCGTTGTCTTTGAATCATAATGCTCACCACCTTGCCCGTAATTAGCAGCACCTGTTGGAATGACACCACCATTAGTAGAAACAGCCACGCCAACGGAAACGCCCCACTCGTTACTATTTTTCTGATTATTAACAGTATCTTGCACACTTTGAACATTCAGGTCGCCGGATACATTAAGATTTGCTGTATCTGACTGAATATTTCCTCCTGCTAGCGTCATATTCCCCCCAGTGTTTATAGTAATATCACTGCTATTAAGATTGGAGTTGGTATATGTGTTACTTGAACCGGTAGATGTTTCAGTACTGCCATGGTAGTCCACTGAAAATCCTGCACCAGCCCCTGTTGGTGCAACGGAAGCCCCTGCACTAAGTCCAGCAGAATGAGTGTCTTTTTGTGACCAACTCTCAGTTGACGACTCCGCGGCTAAAATATTGAAATCACCGCCAGTATTGACCTCAACACTACCAGCTGATAGTTCAACGCCCTTAAGGGTTGTATCGCCTTTGCTGGTGATTGATACATTACCAGCATTGATATTAGTGATATTCTCGCTCTTTTCCGTGGATGAGCTACTGGTAGAAGTCGTATCAAAACCAACGGAAACTGAGGTGCCAGCCAAGTCATTGAAGACAAGATTACTAGCACTACCTGCAACTTCAGCAGCAGTTAGACCCGCATCAATTTCTTGTCCATCATTACCTTTACTGACCAAGTTACCCCCTTTATCCAAAGCATCAGCCACTGAGCTATGAACCTCACCTTTTACGCCATAGAATGAAACTGTTTCCTCACTGGTTGTTATGACTTCATCTTCATATTTTGTGGACTTAACTTCTTCAGCAACAACAGTTAATGTACCTTCGGTGGTGAAATCCCCTCCCCCTATATCAACTGTTTTACCCGCATCCAACGTCATTGAATCAGTAAAATTAAGTGACGCATTATTATTGCTCGTCGTTTGCTTAGTATCGACTGTCGAAACAGTTTCCAGTCCAGCTTGGAAACTACCAGAAGAGGATGTTGGAGCACGGCCAGGCTTAGAACCTGCATTGGTAATATCTGACCCAAGATTATTATGCTCCCCAGTACTGGTACTCGCATTTGCACCATCCAAACCACTGACGTTATAATCAGCAGAATATCCAGCACCACTTGCGCTCGCACCAAATTTTAAGTCAGTGCGTTCGACTGTAGTTTCGGAATAACTGTAATCTTGAGATGTTTGGACATCAATGTCACCAGTTGCTTTTAATTCACCTGACTGGGCATTATATTCTCCACCTTTAAGAATAATGTCATTCGCAGAATTAACCGTAAACTTTCCACCGGCATTAACAGAACTATCAACACTGGTTGCACTTGAACTTACCGTTTCTGTAGATTCATGGCTCAAGAAACCTGTCGAGCGGTGTTCATATTCATAGTTACCTTCAACTTCATACATATTGTTAAAAGTAACATCACCTTCGGTTGACGTTAGGCTGATATCCTTATCTGCCGCAATATCAACAGCATTCACAGTAATATCTTTGGCGCTCATGTCGATACTGCCACCCGCAGTGACTCCATCATCAAAGAAGTGAAGCTCCTGATTACCCGAAGCATTAGCACCTTGGCTAGCAGTCAGCTCAATAGATCCATTATCGGCATGTAAAGCCAAATCATTACCCGCGCTGAGAGCCGCGCCACTATTGGTTATCGAGCCATTACTGGATACCAGTGATAAATCCCCACCGGAAGAGATCCCACCGTTCATGCCAACACTGCTATTGTTAATATCGCCTTCAGATTGAATATTAATATTGCCACCGGCACTGATCTGGCCATTAACATTATTAAATGAAGACGCATCGACATTCATATCACCGCCAGCATGTACCACTGCCGAACCATCATAACGGCCACTCTCGAGTTGCTCTATGGTTGTGGTTGCAAAATAAATTTTAGGCGTTAGCACGTCATGTCCATCGATATTTTCGGTGACAAACCAAACAATATCTTTGTCTAAAACGGCAATTTGGTCATCAGTTAATGCTTTACCAACAGTAAAATCTTCGACGCCCGCCACTGATGCCGCATTAGACATTAATCTTTCAACCAACTCAGTACCATCAATGCCATCACGGACACTGAAGAAAGTGCCTACGGACTCATTTAACTGGCGTCGAATAACTTCACTGATAAAGTAATTATCGCCTACAACGAGAACGGGTGTTTCCGGGATATAACCAATTTGATCGAAGAAATATTGCGATCCAAAGAAGAGACTTTGATCAATCATCTCAGTACGGGTTTCATAAAATGGATAAATAGGATTGCTTGCACCAGTTCCTACCTTGACGGTGAAATCCACATTCTTCCATTTCTGGTTAGAAACAAATAACCCTTGAATTTTTGCCAGCTCAGTATAAGTTTTTGTTGTACTCAATCCTTTAGTCAATTCGGCAATGGTTTTCAAGCCAATATTAACCTCATAAGGATTTTGTGTGACAGTAACTTCCTTATCACCAACAGATACTTTTATTTCTTGTCCATCAAGCTTTGCACCGAATAAACCATTATTAAATGCTCCGCCATTATGCGTCAAACTTCCCCCAGCAATAATACCACCGTTATTATCTGATAAACCATAGTCTTTTAAATCTTTCAATCTTGCATTATTTGAACTAGTTATATTGGCCCATTCATTTGAAAGATTATCCAGACTGTTGGATAACCACGCATCACCAAACAGTCGTTTCATGATACTATTTAACTGTTCACTTTGCTTGGCCATCTCCTTTAAGCTATTAAAGCTATTCCCTTTTGTGTCATATATATATGATTCCGTCCCTGAAATATTACTAGGGACACCATTTCCCAAGTAAAAATCAAGCATTTGATACAATGTATTAAATTCAGCATAGTGGGAGCCACTGCCAATAACTTTTCTATAAACCTCTAACTGAATAGGTGTTTTAAGCTCTTCAGTTAAATAATAATAAAATGACATTTCATTATATTCTGGAGAGTTATTGACCGTTCCGGATATTCTCATATCCTTACTAGATTGAATAATTCCACCTGTATTATTGAGCGTCTTGCTACTATAAATATTTTTTTGATTAATATTTAAATTCCCACCAGATGAAATTTCAGCCATTTTACTTAGCTTAATATCACCAATCCAAGTTGGGATTGAGCCAGATAAAGTCGTACTATAATATACAAAACTCAGAACCCCTTGTTTCCATTCATGTGAACCACTTGCATTTTGTGCTGGGCCAGTAACCCATCCAGGGTTATCATATTTACTAATATTATCGATAATCTTAGCATCTAGTGCCATATCACCTTGCGAACGAATAGTACCTCCATCATTTTTTATATTTTCCGCAGTAATGTCTATGCCACCCATACTAAGAACGTTAGCATTCTCCTCATTAATAAACTTACCCTTTTCAGCGTCAATAACGATATTTTGAGAAGAGAAAATTAAGGCGCCATTACTGTTGGTAATATTAATAGCTTTTAAAAAAATATCTTTAAGACTCAATATAGACTGATTATTTGATATTTTAATATCTTTGCTTGCATTAAGGAGTATTGAAGCAGCACTTTCGAGTATTCGATTTATAATAATCGAACCTGTTGTATCAATAGAGAATTGACCTTTAGCATTAACATCACCACTATCGTTATCATAACGATAGTCACCAGATAGAATCAAAGAAAGATTATGATCGCTAAAAATCTCACCATCTATATTATTTAATGCACTTGCTAACTTAATCAATAGATTATTAACGGAATAAATGTATCCATTACTGTTATTTAAATTATCAGATATAATCTCAACATTATCACCACTAATATAAGAGTTGCTGTTGTTAACACTTTTCGAACTTATGCTAAGATCACCCTCAGAAAATAGAGTTGCGTTGTTAACATTGGAAATTGAGTTTGCTGCTAATGCTAATCCCCCCATACCCGCAATGATTGCTTCACCTGAAGATGAACCATTGCTACTATCGTTATTAATAATATTCGCATCGACAGACAAAATACCTGATGTTTGTATAATCGCATTGATATTATCTAATTGATTAATGTTATCAAATAATGCATTCCCATCAGCGTTAATAATTGCGGCTATAGAATTAATAATACTACTAACATAGCTTACACGTAAGTCCTTGCCTGAATTAATAACACCGACACTACCACTACCATCACCAATGTTAGACAAAGAATTGATGTTATTTAGAGTGAGGTCAGCACCAGAGTATATAACACCTTTATTTGTGAAATCATCGACATCAGATACAGTTAAGTTATTCTCTGAAGTTATAATACTACTGGCATCATTTTTGACGCTGTTAATAAGTTCAAGCTTTAGCCACTCACCTAATGCAGAGATATAACTGCCACCACTATTTTCCAAGTTAGAAACAGACTTAATGTTAATATTATTTGCAACAATGCCGGAACCTGACGATTGAGTCGATCCACTTCCAGCATTCACTAAGCTATCACTATTTAAAATATCAACAGTTCCATCCGCATTGATCAGACCATCAGAATTATTAATATTTTTTATATCACTTAAATATATATCACCAGAAGACAAAATAGATGAGTTATCATTAGTAAGTTCCGACGATTGACTAATCGATAGCTTATCAAGCGCAAGGACCTTTGCTCCATCCGTATTCTTAATATTATCTATATTAGCTAAAATTACGTCTTTAGCCTGAATAATTGATGCATTACCATTATTAGCCAACCCCTTAATATTATTAAGGTCCAACGTGCTTTCAGAAATTAATTTCGCACTATTACTGTTAGTCACAGCATTTGCATTACTAACTTCAACCGTCCCTCCCTGAATCAAGCTATTGTTGTTATTTATATTAAGAGAACTTGTACCGCCGGTTATTTTTAAGTTTTCTCCCGATATTATCTTAGCACCATTCTGATTATTTAATTCATTACTAATATCTAATGATAGATCTTTGGTAGCACTAATATCACCACTATTATAAAGACTACTTGTTGTAATTTTTGCAGAGTCAGTTGAACTAATTTTACCTGTATTCTCTAATAATGAGTCACTTCCAGATTGGTTAATAACAATCTCGCCAGCAGAAATCAAACCACTGTTAATAGCACTATCGTCATTTATCGAAATGTCTAACATTGCATCAGATGAAACTATACTTCCACTGTTGTTAAAAACATTGGTTTTGATAGTATTATTTTTCTCGGCTTGCATTAATCCTTTATTAACTAAAGACCCAACAGTAAAATTAGCATCTTTCTCAGTATATAGGACACCTTTATTATTAAGACTTTTAGCTAAAACGCTTAATGAACCACTTGCATTTATTACACCATTATTTTCAAAATAATCATTAATATTGAAGTTTAGTACTCCATTTTTATTATTGACACCTGCCCCGCTATTCAAAAATGAATTCGCATTAACTATCACATTCCCGGCTTGACTACTAATACCGGCATCAGAACTAATTGTTGCGGACTCAATCGCTTTTCCATTAACCGTTACAATATAGTTGCCATCTACTAGAGATATTATCGCACCATCAATTTTGTTACCTGAGGCATCAAGGGCTAAAAGCGTTCCAGTGATTTTATATTCACCTTTAACATCAATGAGAATTGATGTTACATCAATTCTTTCATTTCCAGAACTCATTGAGAATATACGTGCTGCATTTTGCAACAGTGAATCCGCTGTAATTCTAATATTGCCTTTTTCTGTCACAGCATCAGCATTTAGCTTAACTTGCGATAATGCTCTGATTATTAGATCACCATGACTAATAACACCACCAAAACCGGTATTCTCATTCGTTGAAATATCGATATTATTACCCGTCAGGTTGACATCGCCCGACTTACTACTAATTGCGGTCAATGCTAAATCGCCATCAGCCGTTATCTCAACCGTCTGATTACCCACTAAGCTACCTCTGTGCCTGACACCAACGCCACTTTCTGTACTAATCAGTTGTATTCTTCCACCGTACATAGAGCCGAGGGAACTGCCATCAATAGCAACTTTAGGGGTCTCTGCCGCTGATAGACTTCTAATTTTGTGTTGTCGTGTTTGAGTGTCATAACTATTTAGCCCAGCAACCACTTTGATATCTGCGCTTCCAGAAACCTCCCCATCAAGCTTAACTGTACGACTAATCATATCAAAATGAGTCAATCCTTCAGTTGATAGACCCTGTCCCTCGACTGCGATCATTCCTTTATTCACGTTGAGCTGAATATTGCCATTCTCACCATATCCAACACGCCCCGTACTGAGCGTCAGATTGTTGGCATTAATAGTAGATACGCCATTAACAGAAATACCATTTTCGTTTGCTACAATAAGATCTGCATTTTTCCCAAAGACTTCTATCGTTCCATTCAAATAAGAACCTTTGGCACCAGTAACTTCACTAATAATAGCACTAGCTTCTTGTTGCAACTGACCATTTTTAATAACATAACCACCAATACTACTCACGCCATCCTGCATACTATTATTAAAAATCAAGCCATCTTGACCGACATTAAAATCGTCAAATTTATTGTGTGATATACCATTCCCATTTGGATTAATAATGTTTACAGTTGGCGTACCATTGGCTGACTCTGATATAGTCGGTGAGTTTGAGTTAGCATCCGGAATTAAATTTGCGTGCGATAAAATGGGTAATGCTGCAACTAAAACCAGATATATTGGACACAACTTATTATGTAAATTTTCTTTCGTTATCTTATCAATAAATGACGATGAAGAGTCATTATCGTTGACTTTATTTTTTCTCATGCGAATAGCTCCTGCAGTTTGCTGGATATATCGTTATTACGATGGAGTTTCTTATTTATTAAAAACGTAGATCAAATCTATAACTCAATGTTGTAGAGTCAATATCGGAGCCCCTTAATGTTGATGGTTTCGTTAGCGGATAACCTAATGTCAATGAAGACGAAAAATTGCTGCCAATAGCCTTGATGCCAATAGCAGCACCTGTTAAATACTCTGCAGGGCACGAGCCCATGTCATAGGTACAGTTATTTTTAATAAACCCAAGATCATAACCAACAAAAGGTGAAATCTGCCAGACTCCATATTTATTGATAGAAATTGGCATTTGAACTGTATTTGATATGTATCCACCATTATGACCAGAGACAGAATCTTCTTTGTAACCTCGAACAGTATATTCATCACCAATTGATTGTTTTCCATCACTGACTAATATATCTTTTGTCAATTGAAGCCCTGAATTCACTTCATAGGATAGGCTCACAGGACCGCTTTGGGCTAAGAGTTTGGACCAACTAATCATGGCATTGTATTTTACGTAGTTCAGGTCGAATCCCTTTAAATCAGGTTCATCTTTCCATGCTGCGCCAAACCAAGGTACACCTGCAGTTGAGCTTAAATCCCAAAAGAGTCCCCCTCCCCAAAGCACACCGACTCGATTCACTCCGAGTGTAATACTGCTGTATTTTTTGCTACTAACACCTATTTTGATATCTTCGATTTTATTAGTATTATCTCGCCCTTCAACCTTTGTATAGGCGCTGAATCTTCCTACTGAATCTCGAAAAAGAACTCGACTTAACTTAGCTGAGGCTCGCTGCGAAGTGCCTTCACTGTGATAACCACCATAATATCCACCAATAACCTTCTCATATTCAGAACGGTATAAGGATGCGTCTAATAGCCAATAACCAAGCGGTAAACTGTAATTCATGGACCATGAACTTTGGTTATCAGTGTTTGCACGCAAGTCATTGTATGCATAATAAAATGATAACGAATCATTAAAACCAGCAAAGTTATTCACTGTCAGCGTAGAGTTATATTGATGCCATCCATCATCTTGACGGCCAGAGTTATTCACACCTAAAGAAAGTGAAATAGGGAAATACTTTGAATCTCTAAGATCCAGTACTGAGTAACCAAAGTCATCAGATGGGACAATTTGTAGTTTGTCTGTCCTTGAAACTCTCAGTAAGTTGTCCAAGCCTTGATCAAGATCTGACATATTCAGTTTACTGCCAGAGGCAAAGGGAATAGCACTGAACAGCCTCGTTCTTTCAAAGAATTTTGGTGGTTCTCCTTCAACACTGAATCCTGAGATCTTTCCCCATAACACATCTAAATTAAGTATACCTTCACGTAAACTTCCTGGCAGGACCGTCACTAAAGTGGTCACATATCCTTTGCCAACATAGAAATTAGTCAACTCTTTGACTAATTCCATTATTTCCTTTTGGCCCATCTCAGTATTTTGATACCGCAAAATAATCTTTTGCCTCTGTGGTGAATGGGCGTAGACATCATCATTCTCAATATTAATTTTATTAATGAGAAATTTATGTTGTGAATTCAATAGACTACTTTCATTTTCAAGATGTTCGGTCAACGCATCATTCTGACGTCTTATTTCACTTTCTCGGCGTTTCTCATCCTGAATCATTTCACGTGTACGGCTACGCTCCAGTCGGTCTAATTCTCTAGATGCATTTGATGCTTGATTACTTAATTGTGGGGGCTGTACTTGAGCATAAGTCATTAAGCTTACAAGTGTGAGAGATATGGCGATACTACATATTAGATATACTCTGTTAACGTTAAGATTTTTAATGAAGTAAAACATATTATTACTCTATTGTTAGATTGAAATAAACTTGTCCAGCAACATTACCTGCCGTTATATTTGCTCTATCTGATTCTAATATGTACATTTGAGCAGAATATTTAAGTTCTTTATTTTCGCCGGCGTTAATTACAATCTCTGATGATTTCTCGCCATTAACCTGCTGAGCAATAATTCCATTTGAAGCTAACATTCGAGTACCAATTCCTTTAGCGCCACCACTTGCCACTGGAATAGTATTTTGCATGACTCCCCGAGACAGACCTACTAGTGGTTGCTCTACGGCAGTAAACGCTATTTTTATAGAAGTAGCCTGCGGGCAATATACTATGACTGAAAATGGAACAACGGCTCCATGCTTATTACCTACTTTGAAGTCAGAGAGAGGATAGTTTCCTAAATTAATGCTTATATCTGAATTAGTAATCATGCATGAACGTACAACAACTGAAGTATTAGATGATAAGACTACAGACAAAAGTGTAAAACTATTACTGGTCTCATCAGCTGCAGTAAGGACAACATTTGCAATTTCGCCTAACGGTATATCTCCTGCTACTATTCTCCCTGTTTGCACAAATTCTATAATCAAATTATCGCTGCTTTCAGTGCAGGGTGAATAACAAGTGTGAATCGTTGGAAAATAGTTAGATATCCGGCTAGCAGGCCATTTTATTCTGATTCCTACACCACCAATTTCAGTATTATATACATCTGGGAGCGCTGAAACTGAGTTACCTCGAGTGAAAGTAGATGTTAGGCGAGTGTTTATACCTGTACCACAGGTATAATTTAAGGCACGAACAGGAATTATATGCGATCCTAGAATTGTACCTACAGCCCCATTCTCCGCAGGATTAAGCACCAATTGCGGCATAGAAACTGTTGTTGCATTCCCCGTACAGCTTGCAGCAATGACATTTGAACTGACCCAAGTTAATAACAAAGAAAAAATAATCAATAATCTACTGAATAAATTTAACATATCGCATTCTCCTCAATTTTGTACGCTTTATTTATTTCGACAAATAGTGTTTATGACTCTTATATTTTCATGGTCAGAATTAGGCATAGGTCGATAATCGACAATGCACTCATGTCTACCTTGTTTATCATTCCAAATGATGAAAATATCTTGAGCCTTATCACTTGAGAGAATAACAGTCCCCCCTTGGCCTACTATCCCTAAGGAGTTACCTATTACATTGTAAGCTTTAGCCCCAAAGGGAATAACTTCACCTAGTTCATTCGCTATTTTCAGTACTTCATTATTAATATTTTTTGTGTCAAATTTAACTAATACAGCAGAGCCCGCAGTTGGAACCGCCCTAATTCTATCTTCCTCTATCTCTATGTTTGTTGGCATATCTTTAACATCTAAAGAAATATCGTTATATTGGAATGGCGATAAATATGGCAAAATAGCATATCCATTCTTAGCAACTCGCGCATTGGTATAGGGGTAAACATTTGCGCCAGTAGCACCTTTCGCTTCAATAATGCCAAATGTATCGCTAACAGTTGGCGTTAAATTTACGCCCCCTGCATGGGCGACAATTCCCCCACTTAAATTTAGCGATGCCATAGAATTTGAGCGCCCATGGCTAAAACCAAGATTCACTATTGAATTATTTCCACTATACCCGCCGTTTAGACCTATATTACGATCACTGTGGTTTGTTCCATCAATCCAAGTACCATAGTTATAATTTTGATTTTCGCCAAGAGTACCGTTAACTGCTGTTTTTATCCTAGATTCTCGATCACTATGACTCATCGTCGAAGTTAATCTCGGTCTGTTACGATGAACAGTTGTAGAGCCTAATGGAACGCTGAATGACAAGCGAAATGTATTATCAGCATTACCATAACGATTATTAGAACGACTAAAACCTAAATTATAGTTAACCGAACCAAGTGAGTTTGAATAACCAACCTGATAGTTAAATGCGTTTTTTTCATTAATATCTTTCTGCCAATATCTTCCATAATAGGCCGTCAAAAATATACTGCCCCACCCAGGAGATAAGCTCTGATTTATATTAGCTTCAAAAACATCACGGTAATTATCCACCCTCTTCGTTTGTCCATTTTTTTGGGCTTCAGAAACCGTCAGTGCATCCATTAATGTAAAGTAGTTGCTACTAGAGTAGCGGTATGCCATTAAGCTAAAATTCGTCTTTGTTGGTTCAATAACTTTTGCAAAACCTGCCTTAAAACTCATATTACAGAAAGTTGAATGACACTGTGACTCTTCATCGATTAAAACAGAAGTTGAGGATCGTGTTGCATCAAAACTTAAAGCACCAATTGGTGTATTAAATGCGAGCCCACCAAGCAATGCAAAATAGTCATTAGACATGGTTTTTTGCACGCCACCATAACCCGTGACGTAATTATTGAAACCATATTGATAGCTTCCTTCAAACAAAACTGGCGGTTCACTCAGATTTGAGCTTCTTATTTCTCCTACTGTGGCAGTATATTTTGAATATCCCTCACGCAGCAGCTGCGGAATACTAGAATAGGGTATGGCTTGTACCCTTATACTTCCATTTGCCTCTCTGATCGTGACTTCAAGATTTCCACCATAACCCGCGGTATTTAAATCGTTAATAATAAATTCGCCTGGAGGAACATTGGCTTCATAAATAACATTGCCATTTTGGCGGACTGTCACCAGGGCATTACTGTCGGCAACACCTCTGATGACTGGCGCATACCCCCTCATCGAATGGGGTAGCATACGGTCATCGGTATATATGCTGGCACCTCTAAGAGGTGTTGTATTAAACATCACACCAGTAGTATTGACATCACCTAGAGTAAACTGCGATTGGCTGGCAGCAAATGATCGTTGTAAGTAAGCTGACTGATGGTTCCATTTTATACTTTCATCGCTGGTACCATTTGCAGAACCATTAGTAAATAATCGCCATGGTCCAAATTTCGCAGATGTATTTAATCCACCATAGTAAAATTGGGTACTACTTTTGCCATCACTATACTCAGATTCAACTCTATTTTTATAGTTAGATGCATTAAGAGTATAAGCTAAAGTGAAAGCTGGCACTCCTTCATCCCATAGCTCTGGCCGGACATAGCCATCAGGCGTATTATGAATATAAGCCAATGGTATAGTAAGATATATTTTTTGGTCATCATTATCATAATTTAACGTTGCATTAGGGATGATATCTTTAATAAAAATACAATCTATAGCTTGCCATTCATATGGAAGCATATCTTGCTTTACACCAAAAGACATTATGTCTTTTGGTGTAAAGCAAGGGGTGACCTCTCGATCGTTATCGTGTTCAATAAAACTAACATTCATGCTTTCGATATTTTTCGAATTTAAATTAATTTCCACATAATACTTACCCGATTTTAGTGTATCCTCACCATTAAAGTCCTCTAGATTTACACCATGACCATACAGTTTCATGAAGCCAGAATTAAATTTTATCTGTCCTTGTGAAATAGCAGCAGAGCTTTCCTCTGATAATGCGTTTAGAGAGAAAAAGCATATAGCAATACCCAAAATGAAACATCTCATTATAATCACAATGCCTATACTGTTAATTAATTATGATAGATTTATCTCTTTCTCTACAAATGCACCTAAGTCAGTAATATATAAATAAAATAACTTTATAGATTCATTGCCAATATCTACATCACTAAAATCAAAGGTGTTACTTGAAAATGGATTAATCATCCCCCCTGATACATCAATTACTTTATCGCCCTTTTTTATTATAAATTTCCCTATTGACACATGATATGGAGATTTATTCTCCCCCTTAATTTCTATTTTACCACCCGATTTTTTCACAACCCAATTAACATTTTCAGCTCCCACTATCGGATTTGAAGGAAGTCCTACAGGACGGTAAAAAAATTTTAACCGGGTCCGAAATGCCAGATTTAGTTGATTCATAGAGTTATCATTTTTCACCTCGGGTGGAATATCAAGAACATTAACCCAGAGTAGTGTTTCCCTATCTCGAGGGAATTGCATTTTTGCGTCTTCTGTTTTAAATATTCTAAACGACTTTCCTTTACCCGCATTTATACGGGAAACTGGCGGACTAATAATAAATGGAAATTCTTCTTTATTATGGTCACCTTTGCTTTCATTATCTATCTCCGACTCCAACCAAATTTGCACTAATGAAGGATTCTCTGCCACATTATTAATTCTGATGACTTGTTCTTTATTTTTTTCTTCAAAAATGATTCTCGTTGCCATTATCTGAATTGATGCATATACAGAGTGACCTCCAAACAATAGGAGTCCAGCTAGTAATATATTCATTATCTTCATTTATTATACCTTTGTGACCATAGTGATTTCTTGATGGGGCCTTACTCTTAAAGAGCCTGCCCCAAAAATTAGTTATAGACTATGGAATAAACAAGACTTGATTCTACGTTACCTGCTCCTGCCACACCTGTTGCTATATATTCTGCCCAATAATCAAATCGGGCTGTATTACTCGCAATCACTTGCTCTTGATGCCTATCATTAGGTAAGGATAAATTCAGAGGAGCAGTGTCCTTATTTAGAATTCTAATTTGTACATTACGAGCAGCACTGCCTGCGGCTGCTGTGTTAATCAAATTACCTGTAGTCTCGTCAATTGTTCCCCTTGCTCTTTCAAAACTGACATTGGCTAATGCACCATCTGTACAATCAACACCGCTGAGCGCAATATGGAATTTAGTTGCCTGAGCATGTTGGCCAGCCGCAGATAATGCAGTAGTACTGACAGTTTTGAGAGGAACGGTAAAGTTATTTGACCCAACTGTTTCTTCTGTTCCACCAGTGACTATACATGTAACTGATGACACCGAGCCGGTAAAACTTATAGTGCCATCCTCCGCCGCAGCTTGCGGCGAAGTAGATAATAATGACAATGCAACACATAATGTCGTGGCAATCTTAGTATCTAATTGACGATTATTCTTACAAACGTATTCTTTAAGTTTGTACATAATAAAATTATAACTCTCTGTTTGTTTTCAAGAGGCCAAATTATTATTCTTTGCTTAATGAAAATGAAACAAAACTGCATTAATTGACTCTTAATTCACATTGTGAATCAAGTTAAGATAATCATATCAATCATTTATTACGACGATAATCCCAACAAAAAACAATCATAACCAATTGATTTTATTATAATAATTTAAATTGCGTTAGATAAATATCTTAGTGAGGACATGGTAAATTATGTCAAGGACTTTAATAGCCTTAATAAATCCCAGATCAATTGACATGGTAAATTAAATCGTTTAATTAACGTATAAAATCATGAGTAATTTAAAGCAGAGAGAGTCTTTTCCAGAAAGAAATCAACATCTCACGCCATAAATAATTTATGTATCTGCTATTCATTGATTAAGTGAGTAAAATAATTCCGTTCTGCAACTATTTTTATGACCCTTCATTATTTTATCTTTACAAGCAATGAGTGAAACTGTGGAATGAATTTGACTAAAAGAGAAATAGTGAAATGGATGAGTTTGACAAGATGATTGGGAACTACTTAAGAAGACTTCAATTTCAGAGGCTATTAATTTTATATCACTACCTTTTTCATAATATATGGAACAATTCTTCACGCTATGGCTAAAAATGAATTCATCCGAATTTTTAACTATATTTGTCAATCTTGAATTCACATAAAAAAATAATAATGTCGTTATGATTAAGCTTGCTGCTATCAGAAATATGCGAATAATTATGTTTTTTTTGGGATTATTATCCTCTATATGAAAAAGCACTTCCTCTTTGACATCATCTTCATTTATATTTTCTGTAATCGCTGATACGGTAAACATAAAACCCTTACCTCTTACCGTCGTGACGGATTCACCACTAATTCCAACGTCATTGAGTGCTTTTCTTAATAATGAAATATTTTGATATAGAGTATTTGGTGTTACGTTCGCCCCTTTTTCCCCCCAAGCAATTTTGTAAAGCTCTCTTTGAGAAATTACGATGCCAGCTCGAGTAACAAAAGCCTCAAGCAACTGAGCCGTTGGCGCATTTAGTTTAACGGTAGTACCCGTTAATAATGACGATACAGCCCCGCTGTTCGGTGAGAATATTACATTTCCATTGACAATGAAGTTTTTATCCATATCTGATCCCTAGTTCCCTTATTTACTTATAAACAACCCATCTAATCGTTATGTTCACTTATGTATGATGTTAATCTGATTAGCTTAACATATCTTATAAAGCGGAAAGAACTCTGATCTCTTCTTATAATGATATGATTAACCGGCAATCTTTTTTATGACTTTACTAATTAATAAGTCTTTTAATTACAGTCATTTTCATTTATGAGGGGGATTTATCATTCTTATGCTAGCATTAGGTTTTTTGCCAAATTATTCCAACATACACTTTGGGATTATCATCAAGCAAGGTATGGTCGAGCGACTTAAGGGCCATAGAGTTAAGTTCTGTAAGGCGAAAATTGTCTAAGATGGTTGAAAGGAGATATTAAATTTATTGAATAATCTTCAAGTATTAGCAGTTTCAGCGAAATGAACACCAAGGAGGCTTCTGTAAATTACTCATGGTAAGTCACCACCATCTCAGTACCGGGATTCCTAAACCCTACTCACTACTGGGAAATGTTGGATTAGGTTTGGCAGCCTTTTGCCATTGTACTTGGATAAGCCGCAAGCCCATGATTTTTGCTTCCCCCCCTGACAGCCAGATTCAGTATAAAACTGACTCAAAAGAGAGCTCACGCAATTCATCACATTGACCACAGTTCAGCAAGAGTTAGGCTTTTACCCATCAGGCTTTCCCATAAGGCAAATTTCTTTCTGACCATAACCTATCGACGATAGATAAAACAACCCGTTATCGATATTGAAAAGATAGGAATGTGGCTAAAAAGCACTAAAAGATGCGAAATATCCCTAGTGATTTGAATCAATGTTTGCGGTAATGGAGTCTATAAAGAATAATTCAATAAAATGATATAATAAAATCATTTAAAAAAATAACATTTTGTTAAGAAATTAATCTGTATTTTACATTTAAATTTTTAAATCTATTCCATGAGGAAAAGAAGCATGAATTATAACATTGATAATAAAATAATCTATCAAGAGGAGAATGGTAGGCTATGTAGCATTATAGCCCCCGAAAATACAGTAAGATTGTCAATCACACCTGCAAGAATACTAAGCTATCTACTTGAAAACAAAGATAGAATCATCAATCGCGCTGAAATATTGGAAAAGGTTTGGGATGAGTATGGGCTCCAGTCCTCTAATAACTCTCTATCACAAAATATATCTTTATTACGTAAATCATTACGAGAATTAGGCTATATTGAAGAGATTATCCTAACAGTTCCAAAAGTCGGTTTCAGAATTAGTGAAAACGTTATCATTGAAACCGAGTTACCTTTATCTCAAGATCAGATTGAAATTGAAGATTCTTCTCATTCCCACGAAATGCTACCTCCACCAAAGAGAAAAAGAAGGTGGGCAAGTTACATTTTATTAATTACGCTAATAGTTGCTTCAATACTTCTGACCACTCTATTCGCGCAGCTTGTTGATAAAGAGAATATGGATATTGTTCCCGAGGCCAAATTATATCCGATCGGTAATATTGGACAATGCCCTGCTTTTACACTTGATCACTATTCAGAAAAACTAGTCGCTTCGAAATTACAATTAGCCACTGAACTAGCAAATAAGCATTTACCCTGCATTGATAATGCCATCTATATATTTAAACTTGATGATAACTATATCCAAAACCATTCTGGTCGAATCTTCCTGAGCCTCTGCTCAATCTCTAAACTACACGACTCTTCATTTTCCAACTGCCAGGATGTATATATCTATGAAAATTAAAATGATTAATTATACATTTGCAATTTATGCAATTGCAATTAGCCTTCTGTTATTAATATCAGCTTGGTTTGGTATTCCAGCATTTTTCCTACGCGATTCTCTGAATATCTACTGTGTATCCTCTTATTCAGCCCCCTCGTTGCCGGAAAAAACATCAGCCAATGGGACGCTATTGATCCGGTTAGGAAAAAACAATAAAGGCTCTTTTAGTATTTCTGGCACTCTCAATCAAGAGGGAAATAATCCACCTACAGCTAAGAAACTGATTCTGCGTGAAGTGATATTTGATTATGCCGTTGAAGGTAATGGTTTTATCACTATTCATAATACAAAGCTGACTCGAAGTGCCTCTGACAAAATTTCAGACGAATTTTTCAACCAAAATGTATGGGATTTATCCCGTTTGTCTCGTCAACTTAAAATAATCCGTATAAAAAATGCATGGCTATTTGGTTCATCTTTTTCACCTACAGTGATGTGCGTGAATAAAATCTAAGCATTCCTTGTTCCCTTCCCTCTTGAAAGATGGGGGGTTTGGAACAAGCTTAGGCAAAACTCATGAGTACAACTGACAAACTTTCAAAAATTGAGTTTATTAATGATTCGAAGAAGGGTGAAAGCGAATACATAATAAGCGATAAAGCAAGCATGCCTATACTTAACGATAGCGGAAAGCCAACCACAAAAATTGAAAGTTGCGGAGTAAGACGATTCAATATCCCCATAATTAAGTTCAAGCATAGTAATAAAGCAACAACGGGTAATGCTAGCATCATGCCACTTTTAAAAATAACACCTGATGCTTGTACCAACGCCATAAAGCCCCCCGCTTCTAATGGCCGCTCTTTGACGGGTAAAATATCAAAGCTCGCGGCTAAAGCATCAATCAGTAACAAATGGCCGTTGAAATACAAAAAAAGTAGGGTGACAAGTAAATTCAAAATACGTGCAATAACGGGCATATTCTGGCCGCCCGAGTGGTCATAGAACGTCGCGAAGGAAAGCCCCATTTGCAACCCCACGAGTTCTCCACCATGGCGAACAGCGACAAAAATAAATTGGACGATAAACCCCATCGCGATACCGATGATAACTTGCTGGATCCCCACCCAAAGTCCAGAAATAGACAATATCTTCACATCGGATTCAGGAAGGTTAGGTGCAATTAAAAATGTCAGTATCAGTGCCAGCCCAACCTTCAATTTGCCGCTTATTTCCTTTTCGTTATAGATTGGCGCTGAACTAAAAAGGGCTAAAATACGCAGAAAAGGCCAAAAATAATGGTTGATGTAAGGATAAAGGCTAGCAACCGACAGGGTGAGCATCGTTATCCCACCACATTTGGAATATTAGTGTATAGCGTACGCATATAGTCGAGGAAGACCCCCAGCATTCTCGGCCCCAGCACAACGCCAACGAGGGTAATCATCAATATCTTAGGAATGAAAGAAAGGGTCATTTCATTTATCTGTGTAGCCGCCTGCAAAATGCTGACCACCAGCCCTGTCACCAACGCTGCCAACAACAGGGGAAGCGCGATCGTTAAACCGACCTTAATGGCTTCATAACCCATCGCCATAATACTTTCTGGTGTCACTATGGTTCTCCTTTATCAGTTGTAAAAACTCTGAGCGAGTGAACCCATCACCAACTGCCACCCATCGACCAGGACAAAAAGCATTAGCTTGAATGGCAACGAAATCGTTGCTGGAGGTAACATCATCATCCCCAAAGCCATTAGCACACTAGCAATAACCAAATCGATGATCAGAAAGGGAATAAAGACCGTAAAACCAATCTGAAAACCGGTTTTCAATTCGCTGGTGACAAATGCAGGCATCAGAATACGTAATGGCACATCCTGCGGCGTGGCATAATCGTCATGCTTCGCAATCCGGGTAAAAAGTGCTAAATCACTTTCACGGGTATGTTCCAACATAAAGGCTCGAAAAGGCTGTTCCGCCCTTGGCAGTGCCGCCTCCATGGTGATTTTGTCCTCCGAAAGTGGTACCCATGCATCCTCATACACACTATTGAAAACCGGCGACATCACAAAAAAAGTCAGAAAAAGTGCCAGCCCTAATAACACCTGATTAGGGGGGGTAGATTGCGTACCTAACGCGCTTCTGAGCAGGCCCAACACGATGATAATGCGCGTAAAACCGGTCATCATCAGCAAACAAGCAGGCAAGAAAGTCAGCGACGTCAGTAAGACTAGCGTTTGTACGGGTAACGACCATCCTTCAGTCTGGCTACCTCGCGCTAACAACAGGTCACCATTGGCAGCCCACGCCATCGGCGTAGGTAACAGGATGGCAACGAGAGCAATGAACAAAGGTGCCCAATTTTTAAGTTTCACGTTCAACCGTCGCCTCTCAACTTCTTGGTGGCGACATCCGTTAGCATCTTCTGGAAGGTCACAGGTGTTGAGGTATCATCTTCAGGTTTATCGATACTCGATAGGCAACTGATATTCTCGGCGCTAACACCTAAAAGCAACCATTGCTGATTAAATTCAACCACCACCAGTCGCCCTCTTGGGCCGAGTGGCAGGTTGCGTTTAATCGAAATAATCGTGTCGCCTTGTAATCTGCCGGAAAAAAGTTGAAAACGCTTAAAGAGCAAAGCGGCCACAACAAAAATCATCAATACGATGACTAAACCTCCTCCAACTTGCGTCAGAAGAGAAGCAGATGAAAAGGCAGCACTTGCAGGAGCGGTGGTTTCAGTCGTTAACTGTAATGGCGTATTCATTAGCGGCTCAGACGGTGTATGCGCTCTGAAGGAGTAATAATATCCGTAATGCGCACACCAAATTTATCGGAAATAACAACCACTTCACCTTGAGCAATAAGATAGCCATTGATTAAAATATCCAGCGGCTCACCTGCCAATCCTTCAAGGGAAACAATCGATCCTTGACTCAAATTCAGCAGTTCTTTAATGGTCATTTTTGTCCGGCCAAGTTCAACGGTCATATTGACGGGAATATCAAGTATGAGGTTGAGATCGTCGGAAAAATTCGCGGTAACCTCTTCTGGGCTGGTCGTTGCAGTTGCCGCGACATTGGCATTTTCTGCTGTCGATTGTTCGTTCATCGCATCTCCCCACAAGCTATCCATTGAATTGCTCTGGTCTGTCGATGACATTTCATTATCACTCATTAATTAAGTACTCTTTTTTAAAAGATAACAAAGCCGAAGTGATGAGTTTTTCAACCTGCAAAGCATACTGGTTGTCTACGCAACCATATTTCGCTGACAGGACAGGGACATTATCGACTAGGGCTTTAATTGAATCGGGTTTATCAAGATGAATAACATCGCCTTTTTTTAACTGTAAAACCTTAGAGAGACGAGTCGGTATTTCAGCTAACTTTGCCACTAACTCAAGTTCAGTATTTTTAACTTCATGCGCTAGGGTATTACGCCAGTGCACATTTTCTTGCTTGGAGTTTTCAAGTGGTGGATTTGTCAGTAATTCGCGAAGCGGTTCAATCATGCTAAATGGAATACAAATATCGAACTCCCCACTGTGCGAACCGATCTCCACATAAAACGGCGTCGTTACGACAATATCGTTGGGTGAGGAAGTAATATTGGTAAATTTAACCTGTATTTCCGCACGAACGTATTCGGCTTTAAGCTGAAAGATTGAGCTCCATGCTTCATCGTAGGCTTGTAATGCCATAGACAGCATACGTTTAATGATGCGCTGTTCAGTGGGGGTAAATTCGCGACCATCCACTTTAGTGGGGAAACTACCATCACCACCAAAGAGATTATCGACTGCCATAAAAACGAGATTTGGCGAACAAACAAATAGTGCTGTCCCTCGCAGTGGGGTTAAGTGCACTAAATTCAGATTTGTTGGCACAGGTAAATTTCGGGCAAATTCATGATATGGCTGAATTTTAATACCCCCAACGGTGACATCTGGGCTCCGACGCAACAAATTAAATAACCCAATACGAAACTGCCGAGCAAAGCGCTCATTAATAATCTCAAGCGAGTGCAAACGCTCACGGATAACCCGCCGCTGAGTATTAGGATCATAAGGGGTAATATTGCCATCAAGACTCAATTTGTCTGTGGAACTGTTACTCTCTGCCTGATTGCCACCGTTTAACAGCAGATCAATTTCGGCTTGAGATAAGATGCTGTCAGACATAAGTATTACCGTAGTATGAATGCGTTAAATAAGACATCGGTGACCTGAATGTGCTCTTGATTTGTCTGAAGCTGATTAATCGTCTCTTTAATTTTATCCGCTAATTGAGGCTTTCCTTCGTCAGCAGAAAGTTCGCTCGCACTTTGCTGTGAAAAAAAGACGAGCAAACGACTACGAATTTCCGGAAGAAATTTCTCAATATTTTCTTTTGATTTTTCATCTTTTAACTTTAAGGTCAGGCCAATATAGAGTACACGTCTATTTTCCTGCTCTGATGGCTTTAAGCTAAGCGTGAATGTTTCCATCTGATAATAAATAGGTGCAGCGGACACTATGGCAGGCTCACTGTTGACACCTTCGGTCCTTTCTAATAATTGTTTTTTGACTGCCTGATGCTCAAACCAGATATATCCGGCCAGTGCCATCGTCGATATGGCAAGACTCATAAAAAACAGCAAAACCCATGGGATTTTGTTTTTCCCATCGGATATATTTCTTTTCTTGGACATACTAATAATGAATCCTGTTTCATTAATTCCGCCGGTAAAAAAATAACGTCCCCGGATGAGTGCTTTATTTTATTACAACTTACCAACAGAGCAATTCTCTAAAAAACGAAAATAAGTGTTCATAATTGAACGCTTGAGAAAAATATCAGACAAATGTATTAATTCCGTTGCTGTAGAGCCGTGGGGAAGAAATAATATGCTGCTCATCGGCATCCTCAAGTGTTTCCTCCCCACTCTCCAGATCCATCCTTCCCGTACCCGACCGCTCTTTTTCGAAGAAAGAGTTGGATGATGAGTTAGCATCTGCACTTACACTGCTCTGTCCGAGGTTAATACCTGATTCCGCCAGCGAGTGACGCAGAGACGGCAAGGCATTCTCTAACGCACTACGTGCTTGTGGGTTTTCAGCCATGAAGTGAATTTGCATACGCTCATTGCTCATGCGTAGGCTAATCTGTACTGCCCCTAACTCTTCTGGGTGCAAGCGCAATTCGGCATGCTGAATACCATCACGGGTAAAGCATGCAAGCTGTTGCCCTAAAGATTGCTGCCATTCGGTGGTGCCCGTCTGCTGGGGTAATGTCACTACTGCGGTGGGTATGACAACGGGTTTCGCCAAGGTAGTATCAGGGTTCGCCGTAGCAAAAACAGCCGTTGGCTCCGTTAAAGTCGCGGCATTGCTGACAGGCCCACTTAACTCCCCAGCAACAGCTTGTGGCACTGGCGGTTTTTCACGCTCTGAGAGGCTGCTTGGTAATATGTCAGCCTCCAGTGGCACTTCCCCTCGCGGCTTATCAGCCACCAGCATAAAGCGGTTATCTTGCTCTTGTCCGAGAGTGGCCTTAGCTTCCTGAATTTGTGATGCCGTGTGTGACAGCCCATGAGAAACGAGTGCATCAATGACCGGAACAGTAGCGGCAGAGGTATTGACCGTTGATTGAGGCGTACCGGTTTTTTCAGCAACAAATTTCGACACCCGGTGAGCAACAGATGCCTCAATGTTAGAGACATTTGCCGCGAGTACAGCGGCATCTCCCCTTTCAACAAGGGTATCAACGTTGATTGGCGCAGGAAGATTAACGGCGGTGGCCTCCTCGTCCGGACCTTCATCTGTTTGTGGCTGAGGGCTGTTATCGCCGTCAGAAACGCCAGTGGCTAACTTTGTCAGCAACCCAGACATTGTGGCGGCGAAATCACCCTCTTCACTCATCACGGCATCGGCGAGTACGTTTGTCGACGCGGTGACTGTCGGTATGGTATTGATGATCATCTTAATATTTCCTTCGTGATGCGCGTTGAGCGAATTCATCCATCATTTTTTGGTCCCGACGGCTCTCTTGCAGCAAACGAGCGGCTTCAGAGCGCTGCTTCAATGCATCAAAAGCATTGAGCCGCTGTTTATCCGTACGCCACATATTCACTGCGTTGTCGACTTGAGCCTCGCATATCGCCACTTGCTTGGTTTGATGGGAAACGACTTTATTCAGGGAGTCGATAAAGGATTGGCGAGATAACATATCAATCATCGTCATCCCCTCACCGACCATATGCGATTGCATTTGTTGACAATATTCACGCTCATAATTTTCCAGACGTTCAAGCTGGTTGTTCGCTTGGACAAATTCCTGACGCATTTTCCCTAGATGGGTGGTGGTATCGTTCAGCTTCTTGTCAGCAAGATCGCGTAATATATCCATTGGCTTATGAGTGGTCATTTTTTACTCTACTTTACGTCTAAGGCATTTCAGGGAATAACGAAGCTAACTGAATAAAGGACTCGTCATATTCGCTCTGCTCGTAGATCCCCTGCTGTAGATAGCTTTCAAGCTGCGGATAAAGCGCAATCGCCTGATCAAGTAAGGGATCACTCCCAGCAGCATAGGCACCGACACTAATCAGATCGCGATTACGCTGGAAAGAGGAGAGAAGCTGCTTAAATCGCTGTACTTTCTTATAGTGTGTCGGCGCAATAAGTTCGGTCATTGCGCGGCTGATTGAGGCTTCTATATCAATTGCCGGATAGTGCCCAGATTCGGCCAAACGTCGCGAAAGTACGATATGCCCGTCAAGAATGGCGCGAGCGGAGTCCGCAATGGGATCCTGTTGATCATCACCTTCTGTCAGCACGGTATAAAACGCGGTAATTGATCCCCCCCCTTTTATCCCGTTGCCCGCACGTTCAACCAGTGCAGGCAGTTTGGCAAACACGGAAGGCGGGTAACCTTTCGTGGCAGGAGGTTCGCCGATGGCCAGTGCGATTTCACGTTGTGCCATGGCATAACGGGTCAAAGAATCCATAATCAGCAGGACATTTAACCCACGGCTACGAAAATCCTCTGCAATACGGGTGGCATATACCGCTCCCTGCATACGTAAGATGGGTGAAACATCGGCAGGAGCCGCAATCACGACTGAACGGCTAATGCCTTCTTTGCCGAGAATGTTCTCAATAAAATCTTTCACCTCACGCCCACGTTCACCAATCAGCCCAACCACAATCACATCCGCTTTGGTGTAACGCGCCATCATGCCAAGTAAAACGCTTTTACCGACACCTGACCCGGCAAATAGCCCCATCCGTTGGCCACGGCCAACGGTTAGCAGACCATTAATGGCCCTGACCCCTACGTCCAAAACATCTTTGATAGGGTCACGTAGCAGCGGGTTAAACGGGGGCGTAAAAAGCTCGCCACGATGCATCGCTGAGGGGGGTGGAAGTCCATCTAGCGGGCGAGCTCTGGCATCCAGTACTCGCCCAAGCAAGACATCCCCCAACGGCAATTGTTTACCCCCCGCATTCCCTTCTTCTGCGTAGGCACGCGCCCCCGGTAACACACCATCAACATTTTCGAGCGGCATCAAAAAGAGTGTCTGGCCATTAAAGCCGACCACTTCACTTTCGACGTATTGCTGCCCGTCGCTACGTTCGCACTCCACTAGGCATAATGTTCCGATAGGCAACTTCAGCCCAATCGCCTCCATTACAAGCCCCGTGGCGCGGACCAACTTGCCGTACTGCCTACGCGGAGGTAATGCCGCGATGACCTCTTCTTTACGATCAAGATCGTTAAGCCATGATTTCAGTCGAGAAGTCATTCGTGATGTTCCTCACGCACGAGGGTGCACAACATTTTCCAACGTGTTTCAAGACTTTCATCAATCTCTCCCTCATCGGAAGTGATGCGGCAACCGCCGGGTAACATGTCTTCGTCCACATTTAACGTCCAGCCGCGTTTTTCAAGGGTCTTGCTAAACTGTTGTGCGATAAATGGCTCATCTTCCGTGCTGACCCACATCTGCGTCTGTTCCTTAAACAGCGGCTCATCACGCAACAAATGTTGAATACGCTCCTGCAACATCTCATTAGTGCTGTCATTGACGATATTCTTGCCCAGCAAGGCACGGGCTGCACTGAGTGACAATTGTGCCAATCGCGAAGGGATGACACTGTCTAGGCTATCAAGTGCACCTTGCACGTTTTGCAACAGTGTCTTAAGGCGAATAGCAGTCTGTTCCTGCTGCGCATTTATCTCCGTTCTGCCGGTTTCTCGCCCCTCCTCCAATCCTTGTTGCACACCCGCGTCGTAGCCCTCTTTTTTACCCTCTTCATAGCCACTGGCCTTACCCTTCTCAAATCCTTTTTCTTCGGCTTGTTTACGCAGGCGTGATAATTCCGCTTGTAGCTTTGCTTCCGACAGGGGGTCTTCACCCGCCACGTTCACACGTATGGTCGGTAAAGCGTCTTCCTCGTTATTATCGAGCAGGTTCGCAGGTCGCCAAGGCTGCCACATCTTTTGCGGGTCATTATCAGACGTAGACATCCTCACCGCCTCCTATAATGATTTCGCCACTTTCTGCCAGACGTCTTACCAACATAAGAATATTTTTCTGTTCTGTTTCTACCTGAGACATTCTCACTGGGCCGCGTGAGTTCAGATCCTCGATCATGATCTCCGATTGACGACGAGACATGTTGCGGAAGAACTTATCGCGCAATGCTTGATCAGATCCTTTGAGTGCCACAATGAGCGATTCGGAATCGATATCCTGCAAAATCCGTTGAATACTGCGGTCTTCCATCTCAACAAGATTTTCGAACAGGAACATTTCGTCGATAATTTTCTGGGCCAACTCTTGGTCGAACTCTCGAACAGCAGCAATAACGGCATCTTCCTGTTGGGTTTTCATCAGGTTGAGAATTTCCGCCGCTGGACGCACGCCTCCCATCTTGCTGCGTTTGAGATTTTGACCGTGTAGCAAGTTATTGAGTACTTCGGTCAGTTCTTGTAGTGCCACTGGCTGTACACCGCCAAATGTGGCAATACGCAGCATAATGTCGTTACGCACTCGCTCATCGAATTTAGCCAAAACATCGGCAGCTTGGTTGCGCTTGAGATGAACCAAAATAGTGGCAATAATCTGTGGATGCTCATCGCGAATGAGATCACTCACTGCCTGTGGCTCCATAAAGTTCAACGTCTCGATACCGTCGTTGCCGGACTGCGTATCCAGTAGATCTTCTAGCAGACTATTTGCTCGCTCTTCCCCGAGCGCACGCACCAACACATTGCGCAGATATTCACTGGTATCGACACTCAGTGCAGCGTATTCACCTGCATCACGCTGAAATTCATTCATCACTTGAGCAAGCTGCTCGTGGGTATAGCTCCCCATTCTGACCATGGCACTACTTATCTGCGTCACCTCATGAGCATTAAGATGCTTAAAGACTTCTGCCGCACGTTCGTCGCCCAGCGTAATCATGACGACAGCGCTTTTCTCATAAGCGTTCATTACGACTTCTGCTCCTTATTCATCCATTGGCGGACAACCAGCGCAATGATCTGCGGATCTTGTTCAGCCAACTCACGAAGTTTTTGTGTATTCAGCTCACTTTGTAGCTTCTGTTGTGCCTTCATCCGCTGGCTATCTTCTGCTCGATGTGACTTCGCATCGATCTCTGCCTGTCGGGCTTCTTTTTCCATCTCAAGACGTTGCAGCGCAAACTCTTGATGTTTCATCCAGAACGGTTGCACCGCTTTGCGCCACAGCACCCAAGCGATTAATGCAATGAACAAATAGCGCAACACCGTGAGGAGCATGTTGATAAATTCAGGTTGCTTCCACAGTGGTGGCTGAGCACTTTCATCTAGCGTGCTGAACGGGGTATTCACGATATTGACGGTATCGCCACGCTGGCTGGAATAACCAATCGCTTCTTTAGCCAATGCATTAATTTGTTCCAACTGCTCTTTCGATAACCCCGCGTTCTCGCCGGTTTCTGTTGGCTGGTAATTCAACACAATAGCCACTGAAAGACGTGTCACCGTGCCCGTACTTTTACGGGTATGCGTTAAGGTTTTATCGACCTCGTAGTTAGTGGTTTCATCGTTGCGTTGGTTATAAGGCAGTATTGGTGCTGTCGCCGCGGTATTGGTGTTCCCTTGTGCTCGGTTAGCCGCAGCACCTGTTGCCGGTGGTGGCGTGGGTTTCTCAATCGGCGCACTGGTCGGCATTGGTGGCTGATTACTTAACGCGCCAGGTGCCCCGCCGACACCACTGCGTCCACCTTGTTCTGAGGAACTGCTTTGACGGCTACGGATCGCCATTTTTTCTGGCGAGCTGTTAGGCTGATATTGCTCCGCAGTCTGCTCATGTTCGGTAAAGTCCATCTGCGCAGTCACTTGCGCGCGAACATTACTCGCGCCGACGATCGGCGTTAAGATCGCAAGAATACGTCTCTGGTAATCGCTCTCAATCTCACTGGTGTACTTCAGTTGAGACGCCTGAGTTGCCTGCCCGCTGTTTTGTGTCAGCAAGTTCCCCGCTTGGTCCACAATGGTGACATTACTGGCCGTCAAGCCGGGAACCGCACTGGAAATAAGGTAAGCGATGGCATTCACTTGGTTAGGCTCAAGTGTTCTCCCGCTCGCAATGGTTAACGTCACCGACGCGGTGGGTTGCTTTTGCTCACGGACAAAAAGTGACTGCTTTGGCAGTGCCAGATGCACACGGGCAGCGGTAACCGGCCCGAGTGTATCTATCGTCCGAGCAAGCTCACCTTCCAGCGCGCGCTGATAATTAACCTGCTCATTGAACTGACTGATACCAAATTTCTCTTGGTCCATGAGTTCAAAACCCACATTCCCACCCTTTGGTAACCCCTGCTGGGCAAGCTTTAGCCGAATTTCGTAAATACGATCAGCAGGTACCAGAATCGCCCCACCATGTTCTTCAAAACGGTAAGGGACCTGCATCTGTGTCAACTGAGCAACGACTGCCCCTGCGTCTTGATCGCTAATATTGTTGTAGAGCAATCGGTAATCGGGTGTTCTGGTCCATAACAGAAGCGCAATAACAATGGAGATCGCAGCCGCAGCAGCAATCGCAAATAATATTTTTGGGTTAGCACGAATTCTTTCGAATGCTGCTTTTAGCTCAAGAGTGCTATTTTTATTGTTGCCAGTGGTTGTGGCATTCATGCCATAGTCCTGTAAATATTAATAATGCAGCGTAATAACAATTGCCAATCAGCACTTCCAGTCTTTGAAGGACAACCTTGTGATCTCGGGAATAATTCCGATGCGTATTATCCATAGAATGGGCAAGTTACTAATATGCGATAAGCTTGAATTTTCGTTAGCTCTTTGCGCAATGCTGTACTTTCCGCGCATGTTATACTGGCGATATTAATGACAGAATAAAGCATGTGAAAAGGTAATAAATATGTCGATGCCCGTACAGGCAATGAATAATGTTTTGGAGCAAATTCAGCTTCAAGCAAGTCAGGTCAAAGGCGCTCAGAAAACGAATAATGGTTTTGAACATAAGCAGTCTTTAAATTTTACGGATATTTTATTTCAAAGCATCAGTAATATTAGCGATTTGCAAACTGAGACAAAAACACAGTCGCAGAACTATATGAGCGGCGTGCCTGGCATCGGCCTGAACGATGTGATGGTCTCACTACAAAAATCTTCTGTCGCATTAAGCCTCGGTGTTCAAGTTCGAAATAAGCTCATTAGTGCTTATCAGGAAATAATGAATATGTCTGTCTAACCCTGAGACTTCATTGTGGGCTTTGCGCCAACACCTAAGGTGAGAGAGAAAATAAACTTTTAATATTTCTTTCGCGCCACAGTGTTTTAAAGATCTCCATATCAATTACCTTTGAAGGATGCCTTTGATAGTTAATATCAGAGCATTAGCAACTATGTTTAATAAAAGTACTTTTAGCAAAACATTAGATTCTAATCAATATATTCAGTACATTCTCGCGGACAATGAACTGGCTAAAATTGCCGATCTTATTTATCGTCGTGCAGGTATTGTCTTATCCGAACAGAAAAAAGATATGGTTTTCAACCGCCTTTCACGTCATTTACGTGCGCGAGGTTTATCTTCTTTTAAAGAATATATTGCCATATTAGAAGCCAATCCAGAGGGCCCGGAATGGCAACAGTTTATTAATGCTCTGACCACGAATTTGACCTCCTTTTTCCGCGAAGCGTACCACTTTCCAATCCTCGCCAATCATGCACGCTCACGTCCAACGGATTATTCCGTGTGGTGTGCCGCAGCCTCCACTGGCGAAGAGCCTTGGTCAATTGCCATCACGCTAGAAGAAACCCTTGGTCGTAGCCCTAACACCACGCGGGTCTGGGCGACTGACATTGACACCGAAGTATTAAAAAAAGCGACTCAAGGGCTCTATCAGTTGAGCGATATACAGTCTCTGTCAGATGAACAGAAACGCCGCTGGTTCTTGCGCGGCAGAGATGAGCAAGAACAAATGGTGAAAGTGAAGCCCGAACTGGCTGCTTGCGTTCATTTCGAGCAACTCAATTTAATGGCCGCCACATGGAATGTCCCTGCTCCTTTTGACGCCATTTTTTGTCGTAACGTTTTGATTTATTTTGATCAAAAAACGCAGGAAACCATCATTAACCGCTTTGCCAAAATGCTGAAACCCGGTGGCCTACTTTTTGTCGGGCATTCGGAACATTTCAGCAACTCTAGCGGGCCACTGCGCCTAGAAGGCCAATCTGTTTACTCCCTCGCAGGGAAAAAATAATGAAAAAAATCAAAGTAATGTGCGTGGATGACTCTACGTTAATACGTAATATCATGACCAGTATTGTCAACAGTCAACCTGATATGGAAATGGTGGCTGTGGCACTCGATCCCATCATCGCCCGTGATTTGATTAAGGTTCACAATCCAGATGTGCTGACATTGGATGTTGAGATGCCACGCATGGATGGGTTGGATTTTCTAGAACGCCTCATGCGCCTACGGCCTATGCCCGTCATTATGGTTTCTTCGCTCACGAGCAAAGGATCTGAAATCACGCTGAGTGCGTTAGAACTGGGTGCCGTTGATTTCATTACCAAGCCACAGATCGATCTGCAAAACAGCATGCGTCTTTACAGTGACCTCATTGCAGAAAAGATTCGTATGGCGGCGCAGGCACGGGTCTATCGTCGCGACAGCCAAATGACAAAACCGAAAACGATTAAAACGCCCCTGTTTGGGAGTGAAAAGATCATTGCGATTGGTTCCTCAACGGGGGGAACGGAAGCCTTGCGTCATGTGCTAATGCCGATGCCGCTGACCTGTCCAGGGATAGTGATAGCACAACATATGCCACCTGGCTTTACCCACTCCTTTGCCGAGCGGCTCAATAAGATTTGCAGCATTTCAGTGAAAGAGGGCGAAGAAGGCGATCGCGTGTTGCCTGGCCATGCCTATATTTCCCCTGGCGGCAAGCACATGGAGCTGGTTCGCAGCGGTGCTAACTATCACCTGAGTCTTAACGAACGCCCTCCCCTCAATCGTCATCGTCCCTCGGTCGATATGCTGTTGCAATCCGTCGCCAAAACAGCGGGTAAAAATGCCGTCGGTGCCATTCTCACGGGAATGGGGAATGACGGCGCACAAGGTCTGCTCGATATGCGTAATGCGGGAGCATGGACATTAGCTCAGAGCGAGAAAACCTGCGTGATTTACGGCATGCCGAGAGAGGCCGTTAAGTTAGATGCCGCCTGCGAAATTACCGACCTTGACCAAATCAGCGAACGTATTCTCAAAAATGTCTCGGGGCAAGCTCACCGTATTTAATGCCTCGCTTATTTGAGCGAGCGAAACGAAAACCAACTTTTATTCATTAGGAAAATAATCATGGTAGACAAGAATTTACGTTTTTTGGTCGTTGATGACTTTGCCACTATGCGGCGCATTGTTCGTAACCTGCTCAAAGATCTTGGCTTCAACAATGTGGAAGAGGCTGAAGACGGGCACGATGCCCTTGGCAAACTGCGCGAATCATCATTCGATTTTGTGATTAGCGACTGGAACATGCCTAACCTCGATGGTCTGCAACTGCTCAATGAAGTTCGTAAAGACCCGAACCTTAGCAGCCTACCCGTACTGATGGTCACAGCAGAAGCGAAAAAAGAAAACATTATTGCCGCCGCGCAAGCTGGCGCTAATGGGTATGTCGTCAAACCATTTACCGCCGCCACGCTAGAAGAAAAGCTGAATAAAATTTTTGAAAAACTGGGATGGTAACTAATGGATACACAACCAACCGCACAACCTAAAGAAAACTTCCAAAGTATTTTTTCTCGAATTGGTCACCTGACTCGGCTCCTACGTGACAGCATGACTGACCTTGGACTCGATCGTGCCATCATGGATGCCGCTGAGGCGATCCCTGATGCTCGAGACCGCCTTAACTACATTGTGAGCAAGACGTCACAGGCGGCAGATCGTGCGTTGAATTGCGTTGAGATCGCACGTCCATTGCAGGACGAGCTCAACGAAAAAGCCCTCGCACTGACCTCTCGTTGGGACGAGTGGTTTGACGAGCCGGTAGAGATGCCGGTGGCAAAAGAGCTGGTGAAAGACACTCGCTCATTTCTGGCACAGGCTCCCCTTATCGCCAGTCAAACGAATGAGCAATTAATGGAAATCATGATGGCGCAGGATTTCCAAGACCTCACCGGCCAAGTTATTCAGCGGATGATGAAGCTCATTGAAGCGTTGGAAAAGGAGCTGATACAAGTCCTGGTGGAGAACATGCCCGAAGCCAATAACGCCACAGCCGAAAAACCAAACGAGCTCAAAAATGGCCCGCAAATCGACCAAAGTAAGGTCGGTATTGTCGCCTCTCAGGATCAAGTTGATGACTTACTTGAAAGCCTGGGCTTCTGATACCTCTAAAGCAGGTAACCCCGTTCTGATGTCTCTGATCGTCGGAATAGGTTTGCCTATGTTGTTGCACGCGTTATTCGCGAAGCAGTTGAACGACTTTTGCGATTATCCCCATGTCACAAGACAGTGATGTAGAAAAAACAGAAGACCCCACCCCCCATAAACGGGAGAAAGCACGTAAAGAAGGACAGATTCCACGCTCTAAAGAGCTCACTTCTTTCATTATGTTGCTATTAGGGTGGTCATTAATGTTCACCGCGGGTGGGTTGATGGCGAGTCGTTTAGCGCAGTTACTTCAAACTGGGCTGAGATTCGATAGCGGTCTTGTTGCTGATGTGAATACGATGTTTTATCAGACCTACCATCTGATAGGCATGATGGTCAGTGCCGCGTTGCCTTTTATGCTTGGACTCTTTATCACCGGTATTGCTTCGCCGCTGTTAATTGGTGGCTTGAATTTGAGTTCGAAATCTCTAAAGGTCGATTTAAAACGCATCTCTCCCATTTCTGGGCTAAAGCGCATGTTATCGGTCCAAGTGTTATCTGAGCTGTTAAAAGGGGTGCTCAAGGTAACACTGGTGGGTTGTGCCGGTGCATTCTTCTTCTATAAGAATAAAACTTATTTTATTCAGTTACTTAATGAACCGTTAAACGATGCGATGGCGGATGCCCTCACGCTGATTCTACGCGGTCTGTTGACGGTCATTATGTTTTTGCTGCCGGTCGCGGGCTACGACGTGTTTTACCAGTTCATGAGCAACCGGAAAAAACTACGCATGAGTCGCCAAGAGATCCGCGATGAATTTAAGCAACAGGAAGGGGATCCGCATGTTAAAGGGCGCATCCGCCAACTGCAACGCGCAGCGGCCCGCAGCCGCATGATGTCAGATGTTCCCAATGCAGACGTGATTGTGAATAACCCGACGCATTACTCCGTTGCACTGTCATATCAGGAAAAAGGCATGTCAGCGCCAGTGGTACTCGCCAAAGGTGCAGGCGAAATTGCGTTACGTATTCGTGAATTGGGTCAACAACATTCCATCCCGATGCTAGAAGCACCAACACTGGCTCGCGCCCTCTATCGGCATTGTGAGCCGGGTGAACAAATACCGGCGACACTTTATAGCGCCGTAGCAGAAGTACTTGCTTGGGTTTATGGCATTAAGCGTTGGCGCAATAACGGCGGAATCAAGCCGAAAGTGCCTAGCCAACTGCCCGTTCCACCCAATATGGATTTTCAAACCAGAGAGTAAAAACTGATGGCAAATATCGCCAGCAAATTACGTTTACCGAATTTAAAACAGACGCAGTGGCAGATTCTCGCTGGGCCTGTTCTGATCATGATGATCCTCGCGATGATGGTGCTGCCATTACCGCCTCTCGTGCTGGACGCCTTTTTCACGTTTAATATTGTTCTGTCGTTGATGATCTTGCTGGTCACCATGTTTAACCAGAACACGCTCGAGTTTTCAGCATTTCCGACCGTGCTACTCTTCTCGACATTGTTAAGGTTAGCGCTAAACATTGCATCAACTCGTGTCATCTTGATGGACGGACACACCGGCCCAGCGGCCGCCGGTCACGTGGTTGAAGCATTTGGCCACTTTTTGGTGGGTGGCAACTTCGCCATTGGTATCGTGGTTTTCGCCATTCTGATCATCATTAACTTTATGGTCATAACCAAAGGTGCGGGGCGTATCGCCGAAGTGGGTGCTCGCTTCGCCTTAGATGGTATGCCCGGTAAGCAAATGGCTATTGATGCCGACCTTAACGCGGGCTTGATTGGGGAAGCGGAAGCGCGCAGCCGTCGTAAGGATGTCACCCAAGAAGCGGATTTTTACGGCTCGATGGATGGTGCCAGTAAATTCGTTCGCGGTGATGCAATCGCTGGGCTATTAATCATGGCAATTAACATGATAGGTGGCCTAATCATTGGTATGGTTCAGCACGATATGAGCTTTGCTCAAGCCGGTGAAACCTACACGTTGCTGACCATCGGCGATGGGCTGGTTGCGCAGATCCCTGCATTGATTATCTCAACGGCGGCGGGCGTTATCGTTACCCGTGTCTCTACCGAGCAAGACGTCGGCGAACAAATGGTTGGGCAATTGCTCACCAATCCGCGCGTCATGGTACTTGCTGCCATGGTCGTTGGTCTGCTGGGGATGATCCCGGGTATGCCTAACTTTATCTTTCTACTCTTTACTGCCTCACTACTGGCACTCGCTTGGTGGTTGCGTGGGAATGAAGAAAAAGAAGCAGCAAATCCGAAGCGCACTAATGCCAAAGAAGAGGCGGCAAAAGAAAGAGCAGAAGAAACGCAATCGACTGAGGCCTCTTGGTCTGATGTACAGATGGAAGACGTGCTCGGGCTGGAAGTCGGTTACCGTCTCATTCCGATGGTAGACAGTAAACAAGAAGGGCAGCTACTGACACGTATTCGTGGCATCCGTAAGAAATTCGCACAGGATATGGGTTTTCTGCTGCCATCAGTGCATATCCGCGACAATCTAGACCTCGCCCCCACCGCTTATCGCCTCTTACTTAAAGGGGTCGAAATTGGTCGTGGCGAAGTCCAGCCAGAACGCTGGATGGCCATCAACCCTGGCTGCGCCGAAGGCGAATTGGCGGGTACGCCTTGTCAGGACCCCGCTTTCGGATTGCCAGCCTACTGGATTGACGAGGTGCTACGCGAGCAGGCTCAAACACTGAGCTATACCGTTGTCGACCCAAGTTCAGTGATTGCTACGCATCTGAATCATCTGATCATCCTACACACAGATGAACTGTTTGGCCGCCAAGAAACACAGATGCTGCTCGAAAGGCTGACCAAAGAGATGCCCAAGCTGGTGGAAGATGTTATCCCCGGTATTGTCTCACTCACGTTGTTCCACAAAGTCTTGCAAAATTTGCTCGCCGAGCGAGTTTCCATTCGCGATATGCGCACTATTGTCGATACCTTAGCGGATTTTGCTGGCAACATGACCGACCCTGATGACTTGACCTCTCAAGTGAGAATACGCCTTGGTCGAGCCATCACTCAGCAGTGGTTCCCCGGTAGTGACGAATGCCAAGTCATTGGGTTGGACACCACGTTAGAACGCCTGCTTATCCAGTCAATCCAGAATAATACGGCGATAGAACCCGGCATCGCCAACAATTTACTGTCACAAACTGAACAGGCGATAACTCAGCAAAACTCGCTGAGACTCACCCCCGTGTTACTGGTTAATCCGTTACTACGCGTGATGCTCTCTCGTTTCTTGCGCCGATCGCATCCGCAATTGGTGGTGCTTTCTAGCATGGAAATCAGCAGCACTCGCACAGTCCGCGTGACTGCCGTGATCGGTGGCGAAAAGGAAAATATCTGATGATCAGAAAAATCATACCCACTCTGGCCGCACTTTTATTGCCCTACACCTCTCAGGCCGCGACACCAGGTTCTTGGAGCAAAGAGAGTGCTGGCGGCCATGTGAGTGTTGGCCGCCAACTGATGCTGGGCCAACCATTACATGCCCCAGAGTCAGTCCCCAGAACGGCGAGAGCCACCCGTATCCAGTGGCATATCTCATTGCTGACCACAACGCTGCCCCCGAATTTACAGATAAAGCTCTGCCATGCGAGTGCCTGTCGGCAGCTAGATGGACTTTCTGGTAAATTCACGCCGGATCCTTCATGGCCCGCTAACGGCAGCTACTATTTTATTTATTCCGTTGCAACAATAGGACAACTCCGCCCCCCGCTACGAGTGGTCAATAACGGAATCACTGTTAATTATCATTGAGGGCGGGTAATTATCATTGAGGGCGGGAATTAAGAATGGGAAGGCGATTCTCGTTTCGTGGAATGGAAATCGCCTTAATACCGTTATCAACCGATCAATCCTCAACAAGCGATTAATCAATTAAGTCGACATTATTGACATATATTGCGCGTTATAAAGCTGGCTACATTGATTACCATGGTGCAAGGCTGACATATTCTTCTGCAAAGATGAAAGTTGGCCTTTTAATCTATCGGCGATCTCTTTGTCATTTTTTTGCAAACATTGAATAACCTCACGCAGTGAGTTTTTTTCCTCAACAGTGAATTCGTTTTCATGAGAGGTTAACGCTTGCGGGAGATTTCCAAATATATCCTGAAGCAGAGTCACATATTTTTCAGCGAGCTCAGTCACGTCATCCCATTGCTCCTCACGCACTGCCTCAAGCAAAATAAGGTTCTTTTGATAACTTTCCTGAAAACAGGTGATAACGGTATTAGACATAATTAGCCTCAGTGCTGATATTCAATTTCTTTCCATGTCGCCGCGAGATCCATCAATAACTCATCTACTTGAGTCAGTTTATCCGGATCATTCTCTAAATTAGCCATAAGTAAGGTGCGAGACATATATTCGTATAGGCTTTCTAAGTCACCCGTAATCGATTCATCTACATCATGATCCAGCGACGCCCGTAGGCCATTATCAATAATATTAATCGCTTTAGAGAGCATTTCACCGCGTTTAGCCACATTACCGTTAGCGAAATAGATTTTTGCACGCAAAATAGCGTTATGAGCGCCATCAAATAGCATGGTAATCAGTTGATGTGGCGTTGCACCGGAAAGCTTGCTCTGCAGGTCAACCTGCGCGTAACCGTTAGACCCGTGAGATGTGTACATTCTTAGCTCCGTAGAAAGGCAGGAGTCTCCTCCTGCCGAGAAAGTTGATGAATTAAAGCGTTGAGATAAGCGCACCAAGCTGGTTACTGACACTGTTTAATTGCGCCATGGTTTTATCGAGATTCTGGAATTGAACCCGATAACGTTCCACCTGCGCATCAATCAGTGCCTGCGTTTTCTCAATCTGAATTTTTACCACATCCACTTGGCCGTTTAAGCTGTCTGTGGTCGCTTTGATGGAGCCATCAATTTTGTTTTCTGCATCGCCGGTAAAGTTGGTGATGATGCCGCTTAACTTGCTAGCCAGCCCCTCATTACCATTACGATCCATGAAGATATTGGCAACATCATCTGGATTCGTCGCAATGGCTTCATCCAGTTTGGCTTCATCAAGTGTCATCATGCCGGTGGATGAGTCAATTTTAATCCCGATGTCGGCCAATGAACTGTACTGGGCATTACTGTCACCATAAACGCCGTTAACGGTATATTTGATGTCATTCACCATACCGCGCAGCATCGAATCACCCATCAGAGCACCGTTCTCTGGATTAGGGGTTTGGACACCGCTATCTCCCAGCCCTACCGAGTCGTTCGGAACATATTTACTGGCAGAGTTGGTTTGAGTCATTAACGCATTATATTGCGCCACAAAATCTTTAATGCTGGTTTTGACCTGCGACGTATCTTGCGTCAGTGTCAGCTTTTCTGATTTTCCCTCTTCAGAAACCGCTTTTAGCTCAAGGGTAACGCCAGTCAGGATATCGTTAATGTTGTTGCTAGGGCGGGTATAATTACTGCCATCGACACGCAGTTTCGCATCCTGAGCATCGGCAACCGCCGTCATGCGATCGTTACCACCACGTCCACCGGGGATGAGATTCCCATCTTCATCAACGTGTTTTCCGCCGTCTTCAACGTGCAAAAAGTCATCCAGCGTATCATCGCCTTCAACTCGCACGCTCATCTCGCCATCAACACCGGTATTTTTTGAGCTAAGAACTAACTGATAACCATCATCGCTACGCTGTACACTGGCGCTAACGTCGCCATCTTCCTTATTGATTGCCTTAGCAATCTGATGCAATGAGGTTTCATCATCTTTCAGCTCGACTCTCATTTCAGAGCCATCTTTCTGCGTGATGATTAACGTGCGGTTGTTATCGTCAGTCTTTGACCCTTGGGCAGCATCAGCACTAGGCACCGCTTCCGTTTTCAACTTGTGTGACGCCGCAAGCTGAGTCACTGTCACATCATGCGTATCGGCATAAGCACCGGACGTTGCCGTCGCTGTAAACGCCTTATTGTTACTGACGCTCAAGGTATTAAAGGCATCAACTTGCAGCGTTTTTACGCTTTTATTGAGGGCATCTAACGAACTGGAAATCTGCCCCCAAGCTGAAATCTTGGCTTCGTAGCTCGCTTGTAGATTGGTATAGGGCTTAAGTCGCATTTGTTCGCTGACTTTGAGCGCTTCTAGCATGCCAGCCGTATCAAGCCCTGAGCCTATTCCTAATGAAGTTAATGAAGCCATGACATTCTTCCCTCTCGAATATAAAGTTTTATACTTATAAACATCGGCCCAGCAGATTAAAGCTAAAGATCAATATGGCTCAAATTAGGAAAAAATTAATCATTAGACCTCGCGATTAGCCAACAAGATGCATTTAGCCAACAAAAGACATTTAATCCACAAACCACATTTAACCCGACTTGAAACGGCTATTCCTTCTATATAGATAAGAGAGAAAACATTATATAGAAGGCCAGAATATCACCATCGATATAAAAGCAGTCAAAAATGACGCCAATTAAGTGCAATAAAATTAAAACAAAAATTAAATGAATAAAAACACTGATATCTCTATCGTTATTCATTGTTATTAACTCTAAATCGACAGATATTGCGAAATTTATTGTCATCGGATATTCAGTTAATTTTTCTCACACCGATATATTTAATACGTGATGCACTGAATCATCGCTGTATTACTAATTACTTATTTATCGCAAGCCCAACAAGTAAACGTATAGAGGAAATAATATGTCACAGGTAATTAACACCAATGCCATGAGCCTGGTTGCACAGAACAACCTGAATAAATCCCAGTCAGCTCTGGGCACCGCAATTGAGCGCCTGTCTTCTGGTCTGCGTATTAACAGTGCGAAAGACGATGCTGCGGGTCAGGCGATCAGTAACCGCTTCACGGCCAGTATTAATGGCCTGACCCAAGCATCTCGTAATGCTAACGATGGTATCTCTTTAGCGCAAACGACTGAAGGTGCATTGAATGAAATCAATGATAACTTGCAGAACATCCGTCGTCTGACTGTTCAGGCCTCTAACGGTACCAACTCTGAATCTGACCGTCAGTCTATCCAAGACGAAATTGATCAGCGTTTATCAGAAATCAACCGTATCTCTGAACAAACAGAGTTCAACGGCGTGAAAGTCCTGAGCAAAGATCAAACCTTGAGCATTCAAGTGGGCGCTAACGATGGCCAAACCATTGATATCAACTTGAGCCAGATGAATGCCACGACTTTAGGCATGGGTGGCTTCGATGTTGGCGCTGCGGGTAATGTTTCGCTGGCAAGCCTGGGTAGCGATGTAAAAGACGCTGATGGCAATGTCACGCAGATGACCAAAGAGTCTCTGGAAGAACTGAATGATGCCCTTTTCGGCGCAGGTAACACAGGTACCATTTACACCCTGACCGGTGAAAATGGCGAAACTGTCTTCTTGGGTATCGATCCCAAAACTGGTGAAGCTCAAGTCATCACCGCAGAAGTCGAAATTGATGAAGATGGCCTTGTCGCAGATACCATTACTTTTGGTACCGCTGTGGACGCGACTGCCGCACAAGTTTCACAGGCTACCCTGCTGAACACCGTTGACGCTGCACTGGCCCAAGTAGATGAATTACGTTCTAGCCTGGGTGCTGCTCAGAACCGTTTCTCTTCTGTTATCAGCAACTTGGACAGCACTGTAAACAACCTGTCTGAATCTCGCTCTCGTATTCTTGATGCCGACTTCGCTGCCGAAGTGTCTAACATGAGCCGCGCGAATATCTTGCAATCAGCGGGTACAACAGTATTGGCGCAAGCAAACCAAGTTCCACAGAACGTGTTATCTCTGCTGCGTTAATTTGTTTCGAGTTATTCATCATTATTTCCGGCGGCGCAAGTCGCCGGTTTTTTTTTATCTGGTCGCAACCATTTCATTATTTAAGGCCATGTCGCCTTGTCCTATTTTGTAAGTTAGCTTCCTTATTTTTTCGCTGAGCCACTGATTAATATTAATGAGAGATAGGTACATGTTTAAAACAATCCGCATGCGCATCATTGGTACTAGCATCATGATTGTCATTTTCTCCCTGACTATTAGTACATTTTTTAGTTATAGCGTTGCTGAGAAATATAATGAACAGGCAATTGACAGTACACTTAATGCACTCGCGTCAAGCTACCCACAGGGTATTAGCGATTGGGTAAAATCAAAAACTGATATGATTGCGTCACTCCAACCCGCCGCATTAACCGCCGACCCGCTCCCCGCCCTTAAACAAATTGCCTCTGCGGGAGGCTTCACCGATGTGTATGTCGGTTATGCCAATAAGATAACGCTTTTCACCGGTGAACCTGCTGATGCCGACCCCACCGAACGCCCATGGTATCAGCAAGCAAAGCAAGCAGGTCATGCTGTCATCACTCCCCCTTATTTTGATATTGCCTCCCAAACACTGGTGGTGACATTTGCTATTCCACTAATGAAAGAGGGTCATTTGTATGGCGTGATTGGCGGTGATGTCTCGATGGATAGTGTGATTAATTACGTTAACTCTCTCGATCCGCTGCCGGGTAGTTTCGGCATGTTGGTCGATAGCGCCGGCCTTATCATCTCGCACCCCGACACTAACCTCACGCTGAAACCTTTGTCATCGATAACCCGTCACTTGAATCTGAGTGAGGTTTTACAAGGAGACACTCCGGTCGATATTCAACTTAATGGCGAAACTAAGCGTGTCAAAGCCATGCCGATAGCCGGCACCGACTGGTACATCATGGTTGTGCAAGACAAAGAAACCTCTTCCGCAGGTATGCAATCTCTGCTGATCTCTTCAATCATTATCATGGTGTTGCTGGTTATCGTTTCGGCCATCGCGATTGGCTTTATCATTACCAAATCGTTTAAGCGCCTCTCAATGGTACGTGACATGCTGGAAACGATGGGGTCTGGTGACGGCGATTTAACACAACGCTTACCCACCGACGGACAGGATGAAGTGACGCAAATTGCGTTTTCTTTCAACAAATTCGTCGATAAGCTCAGCAAAATTATCGCCGAAATTCGTGTGACCAGCGAATATGTTAAAACAACGGCTGATGAAATCGCGACAGGCAATAACGATCTGTCAGGCAGAACGCAATCCTCGACGAGCAGTTTGCAGCAAATCGGGGCGTCACTGGCCCAAATTACGGCAACAGTTTCTCAATCAGTGCGATCAGCCAAAGAGGCTAGTGATACCGCGAAATATGCCTCTGAAGCAGCAGCACAGGGGGATAGCGTGATGTCTGATGTTATCACCACCATGGGGAGCATCGAACGCGCGTCAGCAAAAGTCAGCGATATTACCGGCGTAATCGATAATATTGCTTTTCAAACCAATATATTGGCACTCAATGCTGCGGTAGAAGCCGCTCGAGCCGGTGAGCAGGGGCGCGGATTTGCCGTGGTGGCCAATGAAGTTCGTAGTCTGGCCCAGAACAGCGCCCAAGCGGCAAAAGAAATTAAGCTACTGATAGAGTCCACAATAAGCAGCGTCTCGTCTGGTTCAGAATTGGTTCATTTGGCCAGCAACAGCATGAGTGACATTGTCAGCAATGTCTCAAATGTCAGTAGCGTGATGCAGGAAATCACTTCAGCGTCTGAGAAAAAGATGCAGAGTATTAATGAAATAAACCGAGCAATAGGGCAACTAGATAGTATGGTGCAGCAGAATGCCGATATGGTGGGGAAATCAGCCAAAGCCTCATCGACCTTACAGGAACGGGCAACCGGATTGGCGATAACAGCGGGAAGTTTCAAGGTGTAAACGCACGAATGTCATAATGGGTGAAATTATTATTGGGGCAACCGTGCCCCAATAATATTTGTAGTACTTGGTATCATGTTATACCAACCGCAGACTATCAATTTCATGTGTTTTATTATCATCAACTGAAAAAACGACAGGTGAAAATATACCGTTCAGATAAATAAAAATCTCCCTCGGAATCCTATTAACGTTGACAGGTTTCCATTTACTATTAATCAACTTCCATTTCTAATGCAATATACTGATAGGATTATCCATTCACTTACTGCGCGATTAAATTAACGAACCGATAGATACCAATCTTATTGGTGATGCCCACTTTCTTCATAATACTGTCTCGGCTGTAGTAGCTGGACGAGCCAAATCGATTTTTTTGATATCGAGTAATCGTCGCCATCGATTTGTTGTTTTTCATCATATTGATGATCTCTTTCTCTTTGATGGTGAGTGAACGCATAATCTCGCAATGCGGGCATAAATCACCATTCCCCCCCTGTACTGCGGTATCAATCGCCATTTGGATACTCATTTTGAAGCACTCTAATGACTCACCACTTTTCATATAGATAGCATCGTTGGCAGTACAACCTTCCCATCCGCGACTGATTATCGTGATAATCGCGACATTTTTATGCAATAAATCACAGGTGCATTGTTGCAAGCTGGCCGGTTTTGATCGAAAAAGAATTTTCAGTTCTTCTGTTTCACTCGTGAGATCTGACATTTCAACCCAACGGGTATTTTCAGCACCAAGAAGTTGTTCTACTAATATATAACAACCTGCCTGCATATAATTATCTAAGTCTTGAAAAGCAACAGCAGCCATAGAATAGCCCCCTTTAAGTTTTATATTTAAGTGAATATAAAAATACTTACACCCAAAGAATATTGATGAGAATTAGTGCATTGCTTAATCGAAGAAAAAGCTAATGACGTGTATATGTGTCAGGTGATAATGGCAGTTAATGCTAAAACATGGTGACTTTATTAATAACACCAACAGGATAAAAACTGGGAATAACACTTAAACTGACACGTTAGAAAACCGTATTTCAATAACGATAAGCCCATAGTCAAATAACGATAATCGCGTTGCCTATGGGCATAGAAACAAAAAAGTTTATACCGCGGTTCGAACCATGAATGACTGATTAGCGATTAATATTTTAATTCAACCAGCAACACTCAAATTCAACCATTAACACTCTAATTCAACCATCTTTTCGACGAGTGCGATTTCTTCGCTATTTAGCAGCTTCTCAATATCGACGAGAATCAACATGCGGTCATCCAACGCGCCTAGCCCAAGCAGATACTCCGTCGATAAGGTTACAGAGAAATCAGGTGCAGGCTTAATTTTTGCGGCCTCCAGCGACAAGACATCTGAAACACCATCTACAACGATTCCGACAACACGATCACCTAAATTAAGGACTATCACCACGGTGCTTTCGTTAATTTCAGCAGAGCTCAGTTGAAACTTCACCCGCAGATCGACGATCGGCACAATTGCACCGCGTAAATTGGTGACACCAGCGATAAATTTTGGCGCATTGGCAATCCGAGTCACACGATCATAGCCTCGAATTTCTTGTACTTTAAGAATTTCAATACCGTATTCTTCTGCCCCTAACCGGAAGATGAGATATTCGTGCCCATGATTGTCGTTGACGAGTTCTTTATCTGAACTAGAAAAATTCATTGTTTAACCTTTCTTAATGCAGCGTTAATTAATATTGATAGGCATTGATTTATTTTTTGACAAACTGGTCAGCATTGCGACATCCAAAATCAATGCCACGCTGCCATCGCCAAGGATCGTTGCAGCAGAAATCCCCGGAACTTTGCGATAATTTTGTTCCATATTTTTGACAACAACTTGATGTTGACCCACCAGTTGGTCGACCAGTAATGCATACCGGCTCCCACCGCCTTGGACAATCACCGCAATTCTTTCATTGATATCGTTGGGTTCCTCGGGAATATCGAAAACCTTATGCAACTCAATCAATGGCAAATACTCTTCACGAATTTGTAGCACCATCTCGCCGCCGGCCATTTTGTAGAGTGATTTGTCACTTAACAGCAATGATTCCATTACCGTGCTCAATGGAAGAACATAGATTTCGTCACCTGCGCGTATGGACATGCCATCAAGGATCGCTAACGTCAGTGGCAGGATGATACGGATCTTAGAGCCTTTACCTTGTTCGGAGTGGATCTCTACGTATCCCCCCATTTCCTGAATATTACGTCGGACGACATCCATCCCCACGCCACGCCCAGAAACATCAGTCACTTTTTCGGCGGTAGAGAATCCTGCAGCAAAAATCAGCATCCAAACTTCTTCATCCGGCATGCTATCGCTGACCAACAACCCTTGGGATTGCGCACGAGCCAGAATTTTCTCGCGATTAAGCCCTGCTCCATCATCAATGACCTCAATGATAATGTTGCCGCCATGATGTTCCGCGGACAGCGTTAAATTACCCTGTTCAGGTTTGCCGTTAGCACGGCGCGTAGCCATGGACTCAATACCATGGTCAAGGCTGTTACGGACTAGATGAGTTAATGGATCAATAATGCGTTCAATCACACTTTTATCGAGTTCAGCAGATCCCCCAACCAGAGTCAGCTCCACTTGTTTGTCGAGCTTACCGGCAAGGTCATGCACCAGTCGCGGGAAGCGGCTAAAGACATATTCCATTGGCATCATGCGTGTCGACATCACCGACTGCTGCAAATCGCGAGCGTTACGTTCTAGCTGAGCGATGCTGGAAATAAGCGCTTCATATTTCGCTGGATCGAGCTGCGTAGAAAGCTGAGTCAACATGGCCTGAGTAATAATCAGTTCGCCGACTTGGTTGATGATTTGGTCAACTTTTTCGACTGCAACACGGATGCTACTGGACTCGCTACCTTGACTACGGGAAGGTGCGCGTGATTTTCGCTGTGCCACTTGAGGCTCAGCTTTAGGTGTTGCAGGGGGGACTTTCTCTTTCGGCTCGATTTTATCAACGACAGGTGCCACAGGCTCTGAAACTGCCCCGACACTTAAAATAATGTCATTGTCATCCAGCAGAAAACTCAACACTGCCCGAATATCATCTTGCGACTCGCTGGTTTTGAGCACCAACGTCAAGGTATCGCCTTGGTATTGCGGGTTCTCAACTGTTCCAAGCAACCCTAATTCATTAATCAACGGCTGGCGGTCAGTCTCTCGCAGTTTCCGCAGTTCGACTTGAATGACACTCGTCCCTACTGGCGCAGGGGTAATGACCTCAGCAGCCAATGCTTGATCAGCCAGCAGCTCTTCCACCAATACAATAGGCGCTTCAACTTGCGTGTTTGCGACACCATAGCCCTGCTTAGCTTCTTCGGCCATCTGGCGAAGTGCTTCGCAAATGTATTTAAATCTCTCCTGATCAGGTTCCTGTGATGATTTATACGCATCCAGTTGATCCTGCATAATATCTTTACTCTCCAGAAACAAATTAACAATTTTATTGCTGAGCTGCAGTTCGCCGCGTCGTGCATCGTCGAGCAGGTTTTCAAGTATGTGGGTCGTTTCTTGCAAGACAATAAACCCGAATGTACCTGCGCCACCTTTAATTGAGTGCGCTGCTCTGAATATGGCATTCAGGCTCTCAGTATCAGGAGAGGCAAAATCAAGCTCTAACAGATGCTTCTCCATATCTGCCAAAAGCTCATCGGCTTCATCAAAAAAAGTCTGATAAAAATCACTGAAATCCATCTTATCTCGTCCTGAAGGGTGTTATTCGTTGCCCTGGCTCTCACTGCGATCCGGCTCAGAGGGTAGTTTTAATTGAGATTGCACATCGGCGGTGTTAGCACCGGTATTAACGCTTTGAATGAGTGAATCTTCCTGAAAAATCTCTTTCTCTTTACTCTTTGTCAGTATCAATAACGTGATACGGCGATTTGCCGGCGCATCTGGTTGAGAGTCACCCATCGACATATTGCTCGCGACACCAATCACCTGAAGCACCTTGTCGGTATGTAACCCACCATTCACAAGAACCTGACGAGAGGCATTTGACCTATCAGAAGAAAGCTCCCAATTGCTGTAACCCACCTCACCATTAGCATAAGGTAATGAATCGGTATGCCCTGTCAGCGTCATGCGGTTCGGAATATCATTAAGTATTGGCACCAAGGCTTGGAGAATATGCACCATGTATTCTTCAGGCTTCTTGCTGCCAACTTTAAACATTGGGCGTTCCTGACTATCAATTATCTGGATCAACAGCCCGCTATCGATAATGGTCAGCAGTAAATTGGATTTAAAATCATTAAGCCGCGGATCGACATTAATTAACTCTTCGATTTTGTCTTTTAATCTGCCAAGGTCTTGCAGCCCAGTATTATCTTCATATCTGAGTTCTTCTCCGTCCTGCTTTAACATATCGTCGCCGCCTCCGGGAATAACACTGTCACTCAGGCTATTTTTATCGCCGTTAGAAAGCGCTACGTTCACCGGAGCTTTAAAATATTCAGCGATGTGCTGACGCTCTTGCGGCGTGGAATTTGACAGCAACCACATCACTAAAAAGAAAGCCATCATGGCGGTCATAAAGTCCGCATAAGCAATTTTCCAGGACCCTCCGTGATGGCCCCCGCCATGGCTTTTCGATTTTTTGACGACAATAATGTTATGAGGCTTTTTACTCATGAGCCGCTTTCCGCGGTTGCACTAGCAGCAGGTGATTTGACCTGGCGAACATGATCTTCCAGTTCCGTAAAACTTGGACGCTCTCTTGAAAAGAGTGTTTTACGTCCAAATTCAACGGCAATCTGTGGCGCATAACCGTGCAAGCTGGAAAGCAACGTGACTTTTATACAGCACAACATCTTGGTATGTTCCGCGCTCTTTTGACGCAATAACGAGGCTAGGGGTAGAACAAAGCCGTAAGCCAGCAAAATACCTAAGAAGGTTCCGACCATCGCATGAGCAATCAGCTCACCCATTTCCGCCGCCGGCCGGTCTGCTGCTGCCAACGCATTCACCACCCCCATAACAGCCGCCACGATACCAAAAGCAGGTAACGCATCACCCATCACATTCAAGCTGCCTGCAGAGACTTCATCTTCATGTTCACTGGTTTCGATCTCCTCATCCATTAAGGATTCCATTTCGAATGTGTTCATGCTGCCGCTTATCATTAAGCGGAGATAATCGATCAAGAAATTCATTAAAATAGGATCACTGAGCAGCCTCGGATAAGCCGCAAAAATAGCGCTGTTCTCTGGATCTTCTATATCGTTCTCTAAAGCAACCAGCCCTCCTTGGCGGCTTTTGGCTAATAGCAAAAAGATCATTGCCAATAAATCCATGTAGAGTTCTTTGGTATAACGCGAACTCTTAAGTAATTTAGGGAAGGACGATAATGTTCCTTTTATCGCATTGCCATTGTTGCCAACAATAAATGCTCCAATGCCAGCACCACCGATAATGAGCAATTCGGTCGGCTGATAAAGCACAGCAAGTTGGCCACCAGATAGCACAAAGCCACCAAACACGGTTGCAAGAACAACGATATATCCGAGAATAACGAGCACAATAACTCCTTAAGGCTTGTAAATAATTGCTTATCAATTTGCCAAGGCTGCGCGCAGCAAATAGAGCAACACCGCATCAATTATTAAGATACGTTTTAGTACGACTTGAAATATTCCTAATGACTTTACATTGACGCGCTTGGCTGAGTAATTGCAACACCTCTATTAATTGTCTTTTTTACTGCGCGAGAAGGCGTACAGCATAGGCTGCAAATAAATGGCTTATCGCTATGTTCATGGGTAACAACAAAGGTACCACCACAACTGCAACATTTAGTATGTTTAATCATACCGCAGTCAATGAAACGAACTAATGTCCAGGCACGAGTTAACCCTAATACAGGCTTTTCGCTCTGATTCCCGTAACACTGCTCATTATAAAGTTTATAGGCTTTGACGATATGTTCGATAGTATGACCCGTTAGCGTTTTCTTTAAGTACAAATAGATATTATAAAACATTGACGAGTGAACATTTTGCTCCCAAGCCATAAACCAGTCAGGTGAAAATGGTAATAATCCTTTCGGTGGCGAACAACCTTTTAGTTCTTTATAAAGCCTTAACAATCTTCTCCGACTTAAGCTAGTTTCATTTTCTAGCACTTGCATTCTCGCACCAAGAGAGATTAATTCCATGGCAATATTGGTTTCTTTTATTTCATCTAAAAGGCTTTTATTCGTCATTATCCCACCTCCAATCATGATGCAGCAGAGTTATTATCTGAGAGTGAGTCAAGTAGATCAGTTGACAGAATAATTCCTGTATGGATACGTTGAAGCGCATCAATACGGGAGTCTCTTGTCAAACAATTAATAACAGCCTCATTATCTAGACGTAAACGACAAATAAGCTGACCACTCGTAGAAAGCTTAATCAATTTGGGTAAAGATAAGTCCTTCAGCATTTCAATAGTACTGTCTTCTAAACCAAGCCTAAAACCGGATGTGAATTTATCATCGCGAATTAATTGCTGCGCCAGTAATAAATAAGAGAGATTTATATCATGAATATTTTGGAGTAACTCGTTATAATCTACAGTGTTCATTTAATTTATCTATTTTGCAGTAAAAAAACGGTAATTTCATTTAATGAAAATCATCAACCTTTAGACTCAGAAGAATGACAATAATGAGCCCTGGCTTCTGCTTATAATTATTCGTTTTTTTGTGTGTAGGTGCAAGCGTTTCTATCTCTAGTTACGTAAAGATCGCATATTCAATCCAATAATCTAAATCTTAGGATTTTATAAAATAAAAGCACTGTTAACATATTGCGTTAAAAAATAACAATTTAAACCATAAAATTAAAACCCTTTATATTCAATTAGATACAAAGATTGTTAGCATGATTTATGAACTTATAAAAAACTTATAAATCACTAAGAACTGATTTTTAAACTAGACAAATGTTTTTATACTTAATTATTAAGTTTATTCACAATAATACTTTGATCCTATTGGTTAATATTTAACTTTGCACGCAATCTTTTAATCGCCTGACTATGTAGTTGGCTAACTCTTGTTTCCGTAACACCGAATGCCAAGGCGATCTCTTTCATGTTTAGATCTTGCTGGTAGTAGAGACTGAGCAATAATTGGTCACGTTCAGATAGTTCTTTGATTTGCTCACTGACATGTTTGGTTAAATTCTGCAAAATAAGGCTATTGGCCGGATCAAGATACTCCTGCTGTATTCCTATTTCACCAATATCATCGAGAAACTCTTCCTGTAACTCTTCAAGCGAATATAGCTGGCTAGTATTACTGTCCATCAACATCTGTTGATAATCTTGTAATGACACATCCATCTCAGCCGCTATTTCAGCTTCCGTAGCAGAAACGCCATTTTTTTGCTCGAGTCGAGTAATCGTCGCTGCGATTTCTCGATTATTCGCGCGAACACGTCTAGGAACCCAGTCACGTTCGCGAAGCTCATCAATTAAAGCATAGCGAATGCGATAAGAAATAAATGTACTCATCGCAATGCTCTTTTTAGCATCATACTGGTCTATGGCGTTCAAAAAACCAATGGAACCTGCTTGAATAAGATCATCGAGTTCCACACTTGCCGGTAAGCGTGCCTGTAATTTTAAAGCCTCTTGTCTCACTAAATATTGATATTTAGCCCATACTACATTTTTATCAATCGTGCCTTCAGGGGTATATATTCCGTCCACAATAATTTTCCAAGCTGTATGTCATATAGACTATTATTGTTTATTGAACCAAAAGCACATAGTCGGATAAGCGAAAGAAATAGGCTGTATATAAGCCAATGGTAGCGTTAAATTCATTTCAAATAACATTTGAAACTCAATTTATCATGCTATTTATTAGGATAGAGCCATTCCACAATTATTAAGATAAGGCCATTATACAAGCTATGACACCATCCTAATGAATTGACTCAATACTAACATTTTTATTCAATCGTATTTCTCAGACAAAAGATTAACCTGTAAAATAGACTCAGGCCATTTTCATGCCATCACATAGACATGAACCAATGACTTTCAATATCAATAATTCTAACGGTAAAGTTAATTATCTCGGCAACACATTAAATAACAGATCAAATCATGTTAAAGAGAGACATTTTTTGCATTGCTTGGAATACTAACATCGATGAATTCAATGCAAACTCCGACATTTTTGACTGAGTAATCAGGCTAATCATCGCTTCAGAATCTGAACCCACTGTCTGCTGATAGCGGCTTTCAACCGTAATACGGTGCGAATCAGAACTGGCCCCCAGTTGTTCTAGTTGTTGTAAGTTGGTACCAACACTCGCCTGAACCATACCGAGGTTATCAATACAGCGGTTAATCGATCTATTGACGCCATCAAGCGTTTCTTGCAGCGCTTGGCGATCCTCATCACTGTCAATCGGTTGCTGAAGTGCATCGATCGCTTTGTTTAAGGCAGCGAAAAGATCGTCATCAGTCCCACTCATGAAAACGTCACTGCCAGTGTGTCCAACCTGCATTACCGTGCTGTCGCCAACCGTTTGCATGATTGCCGTATCACCACCAACGTAGGTTCCATCGGGCAGGAATGGCGGAGATCCTGTTTGGTACCCACCGAAAATATATCGGCCGTTACTATTTTTGCTGTTACCCAAGTCAACGAGACTATCGCGGATCCCTTCTAGCTCAGTCGCCAATGCCTGACGGTCAGCATCGGTGTAAGTATCATTACCCGCCGCGACAATCTTCTCTGACAAGTTTTTAGTGAGCAGATTTGAGATGGAGCTGAGCACATTGTCCTCATACCCCAGCGAATCTTGAGCATACAATCTGGCAGTATCATACTGATTCATATCAGACAGCGCGTTTTGGTAAACAATGGCCTGCGATGCCGCCGACGGACTATCCGAAGGCTTTAATAAAATCTGCCCCGCAGCCAGACGTGTATAAATATTATTGTAGTTAACCGTCGCGTTGGACATGCTATCAATATTGTGTTGATACATATAACTCGTACTAAGGCGCATTTACTTATTCTCCCAATCTATTTTTACCCAGTTCATTTTAAAAAATGCATCATTAGCGAATGCTCAAAATTGTGTCAAAAATGGTAATCGCCGCTTGTAAAACCTGCGCATTAGCCTGGTAGTATTGTGAGAACATCGTCATGTTGATGTACTCTTCGTTAATATCAACACCCGACACTGCTTGCTTCTGATAAGCCCATTGCTCGAATACTTTGCCTGACGTTGTTCCTTCTGCCTTCAACCCACTCACGGTAGAACCGACAGAGCTAACCATGTTGGCATAAGCTTCTGAGAAGGTGGCTTTGCCGATCATCTGCTTATCTTTTACCGCCAGTAGCGCTTGCAGATTCTCGTTATTGCTTTCATCGTCAACATCCGAAGAGCTAGACGCTGCGATTTGGCTACCATCGGTCAGTGCAACACTGATCCCTGCGGCTGCACCAGACAACGGGTTAAGCAAGAAGCTATCCCCTGCTTCAGGAACACCACTTGGCATCACAGAAATGCCTTCGAAAATCAGCTCACCATCATCCCCAATTTCAGGGGTGATGGTGCGCCCATCACTGGTAGTAATTTGCCAATCTGACTCATCAGGCCCAATAAACACCAAGGTATAATCAGTCCCATTCACTTCACTGATATTGGTGTAGCTCACACCTAATGCCACATCACTGCTGTTATTTCTGTTGGCCAGCGCCACGGGATCAGCAATATTAAAAATATTCCCGCCGGGATTGCCGTACAAATCGTAGCCTTGCGCGTTAACCGTGTTGAACTCATTCGCCATCTGTAACGCCAACTGGTTCAGGTCGTTACGCGCAGAAACCAAATCTTCGTTACGGAATTTAAATAATCCCCCCAGATTGCCTTCCGTGAACTTATTTTCATCCAGCAACATGGCGTTGCCAGAAGCGTCAATATAAGCAACCTCAAGTCTGTTCGGATTAGCCGGAGAAGGTTTGGCTTCTAATGCATAAGCTTTATCCCCATTAACTAGCGTCAATCCATTTGCCAGCGTGACATCTACACGGCCGGTAGTGGGGTTTTCATTGACTCTGATGCCAACTTGGCCACTGAGTTTATCCAGCAAAAGGTCACGCTGATCCAATAGGTCAGCCGGTACATTCCCCGTTTGCCAATATATTTTTTCGATCTGTGAATTGAGATTTGCTATCTGGTTCGCGCAGTCATTAATATCATCGACCGACTGCTTAATTTGCGTGTTGGTGCTTTTCTCCAGCCCATCAAGCGTTTTACTGTCACTCTGGAATTTGTAGCTAATCGTGTTGAATTGCGAGTATGTTTCCTGACGAGACGCGAGGTTTACCGGATCGCTGCTCATCTTCTGCATGGATTCAAAAATATTACCAAATGCGACGGAAATATTATTAGTGCTATCCCCGTACATATCATCTATTTGGCTAACTTGCTGGAAACGGCTACTGATCGCTTGAAACTCTGCCGCAGCACCGCGCACCTGATTATTAATGAAGCCATCATAAGCACGCTGCACACCATTCACCTGAACACCGTAGCCAAAGAAGCCATAGTTCGTTGTCTTACCGCCTGCTTCACCCAAGATAATACTCTGACGGCTATACCCGAGTGTTAATGCATTATTAATATTGTTACCAACAACATTTAAAGCAGATTGTGCAGAACTCAGACCACCCTGAGCTAGGTACATAAGGTTCATAATTCACCTGTTATAACGACGTCATAATATCCATAATTAATATATCGGTTTAAAAAAAACCAACTAAAGACCTAACATTAAAATAATGAAGAAATATCGGTTTTATAGGCATTAACTGCCTGACCCACATTTTGTTTCACTTGCTGAATAATATTAATTAATTTGTTTGCATAACGAGGGTCTGTTGCATATCCACCCGATTGCAACACTTTTGCCGCTATTTCCGGCGATGACGATTGCGATATATTCTTATAACGTGGGTTATTACTCAGTAGAGAAGTGTAATCAGCTAATGCTTCAGAATAACTTGGGTAAACTTTAAATACGGCTTTCACTTTTTGCCGGACACCATCAATATACTCTGTCGTCGTAATTTCAGTCGTTTCCCCTTTCCAAGCTGACGTCGCTTTAATACCAAACAAGTTATGACTCGGTTTTCCTTCTTTGGTGAGTATCTCGCGATCCCCCCAACCCGACTCCAATGCGGCTTGGGCGATAATCAGTTGATGCGGGATTCCACTTTGCCCGCCCGCCTTAATGGCAGGCGCTAACATGCGTGAAATGAAACTATGCGAGCTACTCGCGCCGCTGTAGCGTGCCGGTGATGGGCCATCAGATTGCGGCGTGACCGGCACCGGTATCCCTTTGAAATTCGCCAAGCTCGATGCCAACTCGACAGGGATGCCCCCCGTGCTTCGCCCTGTCTCCACTTTTTCACCGGTAAGCTGCGACATAATTAATTCCGCGAATCCCAGCTTCCCACTGCTGGCAATGTCCTGAGCGATCTGTTGGTCATACATCGAGGTAAACATATCCGACTGCGGGCTATCCAAAAGGCCCCCTTTAAAGGAGGCCTCGCGCATGCTTTTTAGCATCATTTGGACAAATAGCCCTTCCATTTGCTTGGCGGCAACCTCAGCACCTTGTGACGCATCATTTTTAACCGCTAACTTGAGACTATCGAGCGAACGTAAATCGAAAGCAGCCCCTTGATTGAGGTTAAAACCGCTCATCAGTTAGCCTCCAAACGCGCACGTAAACAACCGGCACTTTTCATCGACTGTAGGATAGACATCAGATCGTTAGGGGTTGCGCCCAAGTTATTGAGAGCCCGAATCACGTTATTAAGATCAGCGCTCGTGTTGACCTTCTGCAACGAACCGCCTTGCTCACGCAGTGAAACCTGCGTATTCGGTGTCACAACCGTTTGCCCGCCGGCCAAGGGGGTATCTGGCTGGCTCACGATATCATTTCTGGTTACCTCGACGGTGAGATCCCCCTGTGCAACGGCACAGGAATCCAGTGTGACATGACGATTCATCACCACCGAACCGGTACGGGAATTAACAATCACCCGCGCATCTCCGGCATCCACTTTCACGGGTAGATTTTGAATATCTGCCAGAAAACGGACCCGCGCCGCACTTTCTACCGGGGCATTCAGGCGGATGCTGCGCGCGTCTTGCGCGACCGCAACTGAACCATGCCGGCGATTAATCGCATCACTGATGGCCTGTGCAACAGTGAAATCCTCTTGCATCAGTTGCAACGTCAGCGTGGTCTGGTTGGCGAAGTTCATCGGTACTTCACGCTCAACGGTGGCACCTGCGCTAATCCGCGCCCCATTGAGCTGGTTAACTTGTACCCGCGAGCCGCCACCTTGAGCCGAGGCACCCGACATCAAGAGGTTCCCTTGTGCAAGGGCATAAATCTGGCTATCGACCCCTTTTAATGGCGTCATCAGCAGTGTGCCTCCCCTCAAGCTTTTCGCATTACCCATTGAGGAGACCACAACATCAATTTTTTCACCTGAGCGCGCAAAAGGCGGCAATTCGGCGGTCACCATGACGGCAGCCACATTCTTGAGCTGCATATTTGTCCCTGGGGGGACGGTGATCCCGAGTTGCGAGAGCATATTGTTAAGGCTTTGGGTGGTAAAAGGCGTTTGCATCGTCTGGTCACCGGTACCATCCAGCCCCACGACCAAACCATACCCCATCAAGGAGTTACCGCGTACGCCTTCAATTGTCGTCAGGTCACGTATCCGCTCTGCATAAGCAGGAGGGAAAATAGCCAGTACGCCTATGACGCACCATAACCATGGCCGGAACGAAAAAAAGTCAATTTTCATAGTTAGCTAATCAGAATGGAGAAATGTTAAGGAATAGACGCTGCAACCATCCCATTTGCTGCGCTTCGTTGATGTATCCGTTGCCGACATATTCAATCCGTGCATCAGAGACTTGCGTTGAAACGACGGTGTTATTGCCACTGATCGTGCGCGGGTTCACCACACCGGAGAAGCGGATAAACTCTGTCCCCTGATTGATGGCGATCTGTTTTTCCCCCACCACACTGAGGTTGCCGTTTTCCAGCACTCGCTGCACGGTGACGGTAATGGTGCCGCTGAAGGCATTTTTAGCTGCCGCGCCGCCTTTACCGGCGAAATCACTGTCGCCGCTGATAGCCGCATTAGCGCGATCACCACCAAACAGGCCTTGCAGCATGCGAGGCGTTTTGTCAAAAGAAAGTCCCGTAGAACCGTCACGAGAAGCACTCGCAGACGAGCTTTTGCTGGCGCTAACATTCTCTTGCAGCAAGATAGTCAGGGTATCCCCGACATTGCGCGGGCGACGATCTTCGAACATCGGCTGATAGCCGTAATTCATCGCCAGTCCCGTCTGGAAAACAGAGCCGTTAGCCGCGGCAGCGGATGCGGGTTGCGGTGACGCGGTCGTCGTTCCCTCGACCAAAGGTTTATGTATAAACTGCGCGCAGGCAGTCAGCATTAGCGATAATGTTAGCAGGGTGAGGCTGCGCAAAAGTGAGCCGAATCGCCCCTTTTTCCCATGAATATCAGACCTAATGGCGCAAAACGAATTCGTCATTTTGTTCACTACTGGTAGGGCAGTCATGGGCCAATTAATGACCCATGACTGACATCAAAGTTGCGTCAGCCGCTGCAGCATCTGGTCAGATGTTGAAACCGCTTTGCTGTTAATTTCATAGGCACGCTGTGTCTGGATCATATTGACCAGCTCTTCGGCAACGTTAACGTTGGAGGTTTCCACATACCCTTGTCTCAAGGTTCCCGCGCCATTTAAGCCTGCGGTTGATTCATTGGGCGCGCCTGAAGACTGAGTTTCGCGATACAGGTTTTCACCGATACTTTCCAAACCCGAATCGTTAATGAAAGTGCTCAGTGTCAGTTGCCCTACCTGCTGTGGTGCTGTTTGCCCAGCGATAGTGACACTGACTATCCCATCGTTACCCACCGTCAATACTTGTGCATCTTGCGGTATGGTGATCGCAGGCTGGACGGGATAACCACTGGCGGTCACTAACTGCCCATTCTGATCGAATTGGAAAGAACCATCGCGAGTATAGGCCGTGGTGCCATCCGGTAATTGCACCTGAAAGAACCCGCCGCCTTGGATGGCGATATCTTTCGAGTTATTGGTTTGCGTCAAACTTCCTTGGCTATGTAAACGCTCAGTCGCCACCGGCCGAACGCCAGTCCCGAGTTGCAGGCCCGACGGGATCGTCGTCTGCTCTGAAGACTGTGCACCTGGCTGGCGCAGGGTTTGATAAAGCAAATCTTCAAACACCGCACGCTGACGCTTAAATCCATTGGTGCTCACGTTTGCCAAGTTGTTGGAAATGACATCCATATTGGTCTGCTGGGCTTCCAAACCGGTTTTCGCAATCCATAAAGAACGAATCATGGTTCTCTTCTCCTGACTGTGCTTAACCAGTACTCAAAAGCTGGTTAGCGCTTCTTTCGTTGTTATCGACGCTGCTGATAACCTTCATATGCATATCAAAGTTTCGGGCGGTGGAGATCATATCGACCATCGATTTCACTGGGCTCACATTGCTGCTCTCTAGCGCACCCGCCATCAGTTGTTGATCGGGATCAGCCGGTAAGGTCGCCACTTCACCCGCCGGTGTGTGGAACAAACCATCATCGCCGTGCACTAATGCTTTTGCTTCGGCAGTGACTAACTTAATGCGCCCAACCAGTGCCAACGATGAGGGTTCATCTCCCGCACCAAGAGCAGTAATAGTCCCGTCAGAAGCGATAGTAAGTGCTGACTGGGGAGGAACAGTCAGTGCTCCTCCATCGCCCATCAGCGGCAATCCGCGCACCCGCAATTGGCCTTCACTATCCACCTCGATGTTACCGTTACGCGTATAGCCTTCCCCTCCGTTGGGGAGTTCAACTGCCAGCCAGCCATCCTGTGGGAGTGCGACATCAAGCGCGCGACCGGTGGTGTTAATGGCCCCCATGGTGGAATCCACCCCTGGAGTCGATTCCACGACTAAGGTTCGCGTTTCGACGGTAGGCCCATTAACCGGTACAGCGCGATAAGCCGAAATCTGAGCCCGAAATCCGTTGGTTGTAGCGTTTGCCAAGTTGTTACTGGTCACAGCTTGGCGATTCAGGGCGGCATTTGCGCCACCCAAAGCGGTGTATATGGCGTGATCCATAGGGTTATTTCATCAACTTATATTCACCAGCGTCTGCAAGAGCTCAGACTGGGTTCGGATGGTTTGGGAGTTGGATTGATAGTTACGCTGGAAGACGATCATGTTGACCATCTCTTGGCTCAAATCCACATTCGAAGCCTCGAGCCGATTGCCATAAAGCTTGCCCAAGTTTCCTGAACCGGAAATACCGATCGTTGGCTGACCAGAGGCAGGCGTTTCGCTCCAGCAGTTATTACCTTCAGATGACAGTCCACCCGGGTTAGTAAAGTTGCTGAGAAGAATCTGCCCAACCGTCTGGCGTTGACCATTGCTGTAAGAAGCAATAACCTCGCCGTTATCACCGATGGTGTAACCATTCATTTGCCCAGGGGCATAGCCTGTGGTGGACGGACTATTCATGACCGTATCAGAGGCTTGCTGTGTCATCCCAGCCAGATCCAAGTCAAAATTGAGACCGTTTGCGCCGTTGTAGCCCTCTCCCTGTACGTTCAATTTTGCCGGAGCGGTCGTCAATTGGCCGGAGGTATCAAAGGAAAGTGACGTTTCTTGCCAAGCGGGGGTACCAGGAGATGTCGTGTCCGTCGAATAGGCTTTCCACTCGTTATCGCCGGTCTTAACGTAATAGACATTAATGGTGTGCTTGTTGCCAAGGCTGTCGTAAGCATCAACTTGGCTGACCTGAGTGTAGCTATTGCCGTCTTTAGGATCGAAGGGATACTCCGTCTGATCGATAGCTTTCGAGCCAGAATCGAGGTTACCGTTCATGGTTCCCGCGTCCGAAGCGCGTGCTGGCATCTGCCCTGATGGAATTTGAATCGGTCCAACAGCGGCGCCTTGCTCGATAGTCGGTGGCGTGCCTGTTGCTTGGTAACCCGTCAGGAACATCCCCTGATTATTGATGATATAGCCGTTTTCATCCTTCTTGAATTGACCGTTGCGGCTATAGAAAACGTTTCCTGCATCATTCACTAGGCGGAAAAAGCCGTCACCTTGAATGCCCATATCCAGTTCACTGTTGCCCATCCCCAGAACACCATCGCTGAAATTCTGATTAACACCAGCAACCTGTACGCCCATCCCCACTTGGGAACCGGCAAAGACATCGGCAAAAGCAATGGAACCTGATTTAAAGCCAACCGTCTGTGAGTTGGCAATGTTATTGCCCACCACATCCAGCGCCTGAGAAGCGGCATTTAAGCCACTAAGACCTTGCGAAAAACTCATAACTTATCTTCCTGAGGGGGTTAATATATGTCGTTACTTTCATCTGTTACTGGACGAGGTAAATTTCACCTAACATGGCTGTGCCTTCGATTCCCAACTGCAACACGGCACCAGATGGCGTAAAGGAGACGCTTTCAACTTGCGCCCGTTTCAACGCCACTATGGTTGGTGCATCGCCACCTTCGGTCATGGCGGAATAGGTCACGGTAAAGGTGGTGTCGGCTTGTTCACGAGGGTCTGCTGGTTGGAAATCAGTGAGGTCATCCAGTGTGTAAGTGTTCACTCCGGCTTTAACATCTTTCAGCGTGCCAACGTAGGCATTGCCTTGATCATCGGTTAACGTCACCGTGACTTTCTCGCAATCACTCCCCAGCGAGAATGCGAGCTCTTGATTCCCGCCTTCACTGGTTGACACCGAAGGTTTGCCTTCAACTAATACTGAGCGGCCCACCCAGTCGGCGGCGTTCATCTGCTGCATACTGCCGACCATTGCCCCTACCGCGTAGACGGTATTATTTAATTTCTCGATACCGGCAGCCGTCTGGAATTGCGCCAACTGAGAGGTCAACTGGTTATTGTCCATCGGATTGGTCGGGTCCTGATTTTGCATCTGGGCCACGAGTAGGGTCATAAAGCTGTTTAACAGTTCATCCGACGTGTTGCCCAAACTACCTGAGTTGGCAGCAGTGGCACTGTTGGTCGTGACGGGAGAGACGGCCATTTAAATTTTCCTTATTGTCCTAATGTCAGTGTTTTCAACATCAGTGTTTTTGCGGTATTCATCACTTCAACGTTTGCCTGATAGCTGCTTGAAGCCGATAAGGTATTCACCATTTCGCCGACAACATCGACGTTCGGCATCCGTACGTAACCATTTTCGTCAGCAAAAGGATTGCCGGGTTCGTATACCAAACGGTCGGGCGCATCGGTCTCAATCACATCGCTGACTTTTACGCCGCCAATATCCTGACCCGCTGCGGCATCCACTTGAAATATCACCTGCCGTGCTTTGTAGGGCTGCCCATCCGGGCCTGCTACGCTATCGGCATTGGCCATATTACTGGCGCTGACATTGAGCCGTTTCGACTGTGCAGACATCGCAGAGCCGGAAATATCAAAAATACTAAACAAGGACATAGGGGTAATTAACCTTGGTTGATAACACTCATCATATTTTTAAGTTGTGAGCTAAGAATGGTCAGGCTTGTCTGATATTTAATGGTGTTATCAGCAAAATTGACGCGCTCGCGATCCATATCGACTGTATTACCGTCTGCACTCGGCTGATCTGGAATACGATAAAGCAATTGGTCATTATTAATGCTTGGTGCAATAGCCGGAATATGTTTGCCTGATGTCAGGGTTAATGAGACATCGCCCGTCGTTTTAATATTATTTTCGACAGCATTTTTTAACTGTTGAGAAAAATCAATATCTCTTGCAAGATATCCAGGTGTATCTACGTTAGCGATATTGGAAGCAAGAATATCTTGTCGTTGTGACAATAATTGCAATGCCCCTTGCTGGAAACGAAGTTCATTATCGAGTTTATCAAGCATAATAACGTCCAAACGCTGGCTGTATCATTTAATTCATGCTTAATAGTTTATGAGAGAAAGGAGAAAATCTAAACTCTGAAAACTAGACATAAATAACAGCTTTTATCGGACTTAATTTTCAGCCATCATCCTATTTCATCACAGAGATACAATTTGAAATAACCATCATGATAAGTAAGGGCAGTTTCGCCGCCATTAGCCAAAACGATAAATGACTCACCTGCTGTATAATATAAAGAGAAAAATTTAATCATGAAGCATTCTCATTCATATTTTTTAATGAAAAGGCAAAAGTCATCGTGTATTTTAGGTTTATAAGAAATTTATATTTACTCACTATAGGCTTCTATCTTCCGATATCGTCAGCCTCTGATGCAACACTGTCACTCGAGGATAGAATACGCACGATGGTCACTGATAAATATAAGGTAGATGAGGAATATGCCCCTAAATTAGCGTCTTTTATGTTGGCATCAGATAAACAATTAGAGGCTATCTGCAGTCATCCAGAATTATCTTTTAGTGGGCAAACGCAGCGGTTTTCCAGCAACCTGACGGTATTGGCAAAATGTGGTGCAAAACGCCACTTTGTTCGTGTGAATGTTAAAACTACCGGCCGTTATTGGGTCGCAAAGCACACAATTCAGCCTGGGCAGCCAATCAAAATGAGCGATATGGAGGAGCGTGAAGGGTCACTAGACAATTTGGCCTCTGACCTCATTTTTGCCCCGCAGCAAATAACCGATAAAATTCCGACCCGTATGATTAAGGCAGGCCAGCCCTTTACAACGAGCCAGTTACGAAAACAGTGGTCAATACGGGCGGGGGAAGAAATCAGTGTTATCTCGATAGGGAGTGGGTTTCAGATAGTCACCGTCGGTAAGGCTTTGGATAATGCAGCACTGAATGACACCCTACGCTTTCGTACAGGTTACGGCCAACTGTTGTCTGGAAAGGTCACTGGGCCAAAACAAGTCACAATAAAAATGAAAAACTAACTTCAGTTATTTTTTACGACGCCGATGTATTTAATAACGAGTCAGGACTACCCATCTAAGGTGGAGAATGAAAATGGCAATCGAACGAATAGACCAAATGCGGCCTGTCACTGCAACACAACAGGATGTGTTATTACGCCAGAAAAGTGAATCTGCAGCGTTACCTGCGGTGGAAACAGATAAAGAATCAGCGACCCAGGTAAAACTGAGTCAGGTAACTCAGCAAGTTAAAACGGACACCAGTCGCGATATCGATATGGAGCGCGTGAACACCATTAAAGCGCAAATATCAGCAGGGCAATTAACCATTGATACGGATAAAATCGCCCAATGCTTAATAAATGAAATTTTCGAATTCTCCTACTCAGTTTAATGATTAAGAATCATGGATAAATTATTAATTACATTAATAAAGTTGCAGGAACTCTTGAACGAACAGGAAGAAGTTCTAGTGGAGGAAATAAAGCAACTTAGTCTCCTTAAGGTTAATCCGGTGACGCTCCAGTGTATTGCTGATAGTAAGAGTCGCTTACTATCAGCTATTAATTACTTTGATACACAACGTCGGCAAGTTGAGAGCAAGGGGAATATTACAGCCCCCTACTCAGGGAACCCTAGACTTGCCAACGTCTGGAAAACAATTACGCTAAAAACAAAAAACCTAAAAGAGCTCAATTATAAAAGCTATTTACTCCTTGAAAGGCACATGCAAAAAGTTCAGGAGTTTAAAAAACTCGTTAAAGACTCCGGCATGATGAATTCATTGTATGAGTCTGATGGGCAAACCGAACATAAAACTTCTGGTCGTGTTTATAATATTTCAATTTAGTCGTACTCGCAGCTTCCAGTTACCACTTTGATTGGAAGCTTTTTTTTATAATTTTCAACATATAAATAGGCAATCAAAGCTAGAATCTATTTTACAGGTTTGCAATACACACATTAATTATTTTATTAAGTTGTTAATTTAAATAACGATTCACCTGCCAACGTGATAATTGGCACTATTTCCTTCTGCTTTTCGCCCTCTCTGCTCACCTTATTTCTCAATCAAAATCCGTTAAAATAGCCCATGACTTATATTTCACTTTCATCGTTAATAACGGGATAAATAACGTGGTAAAACCATTACTGCGAAGTGGCGTGCGTAGCCATTATTTGGCATTGGGCGAAAATGGCCAACTCGTATTTGATTCAGCACTGCAAATACGAGAAGCATTACGCTTACGCGGGTTACAAGCCGTCGCAGATTGTCTGGCAATTCCGCAATGCCATCATGAGGGCGAGCGTATCGATTGGTACGCTCCTCATCGTGGCGCAGTGACGTCATGGGCAAACGCCAACGCTTCTCTTCGCCAACAAGCACTCGACGATCTACAACAATGCCGCGCCAAAGTTGAAGCGTTGCGCGCACTCGCCACAAATGCAGAAAACCTGACACTGCGGATGCTTGCCATGCTGCTCAAGCATGTTTTTCAATTCCCTAGCGCTCAATACATTTGGCTGCAAAATGAGAAGCCCGTTATCGCATTTTGGGGGTTTACTGACCCTGCTCAGCCTCCCGCTCAACATGCGCTGGATAATCTTATCTTGAGCGAAAGTCATCGCGCGCAGTTGATACAACCAAAAGCAGAACGAGTGCCTGCCGTTGTACAACCAGAAGATGGCCCTAAATCCCTGCCTGTTGCGCAAGAAAAGATGCCTGATACATCAGAAATCGATCAGCCCATGCCTCGGCCTAAATACAGTAAACGCCCTTTCTATTTAAAATTGGCCGCTATCTCCCTCGTTGGCATTACAGTGCTATCAATGTCCTTTATCTATGCTCTAACGCCTGTCGCACCTGATGATTTATCTTCAGCTCATTTATCTTCAAAGCCGTTATCGTCAAAGAATGAAGAACTGAGTATTAAAGCGTTCAACAAAATTAACTTACCTGTTCATACCGTTGAAGTCCCTCAGCACGCCAGTGAGCAACGGCCTGAGCCACAAACTATTTTCACGCCAAAATTGCCGCTAGAGCACGCCACCGTTGCCATCACGCATAATGCGACACCGCAGGCTATTCCAGTTGTTGAAAATGCTCTGGTCATGTTCCCCAATTCTATTAAAGCGGGGTCAATCAAGTTTTTGAACGGAAACTGGCAAGCCCAGTACGTCGAACGAGATAACGACAACCTGCCAGCCCTGCGCGTACAAATCACGAATGGGAAAGGCAACATCCATCTATCAAAAGGCAAACAAGTTTGTCAGGCAACAATAACAGCAGGTTTGCTTCCGTCAGGCACCCTTTCAATGAAAAGCAAATCACGCGCTCGCTGCGCCGATGGAACCCTACTGCCCGTTCCCGATCTCAGTTGTAAACCCAGCACCGGAGATATCGCACTTTGTCACGCGCAGTGGGCAAATACAGAGTCAGCCTCACTGACGTTTAAGAAAGTAAATGGATAAGCAAATGCTCATTGAACTTGTGCACTATAAGCCCGATGTCACATTGATTCAGGATAGCGGTATCCAGTTTCTTGATTTTGGTCTGTCCCTCGCTTTTGGCGAGAAAGACAAGGGGTATTTTGTCCGCCAGACGGCGAATGGCCCGCTATTAAATCTCCAGCAAGACCCCATAGACGGTAAATTTACGATCCCCTGTCCTCCTGAAGATGCGGCCGAAATCGTCAGACCAGAGAGTGCTGTCCTGTTATCGCATTCCCTTGCGCTCCTTGATGGCGTGTGGTTACCGCTGCCTTGGTTGCGCCGCAGCCAAGGCATTTCACCAGGAAGCGGCCCAGATAACTGGTCACGAGTGCAGTTTATGCGTTTGGAGAAACCCGATGCTGCGGGAAATACCGTACGGATGTGTATCGCGTTTGATACACAGATCCCGACCGGTGACGGCGCTTATTCGCAACTTGCCCCGATACAAGCGGATATCGACAATGGGGTACGTTTTGCCTTCGCTTGGCGTAATGCGGATATCGCAGCATTCCTCGATAATACTTGGGTCGACGGCTGGCTGCGTGAAGTCTTTTCGACCTACGCCAGAGAACATGAACAACGCAGCGAACAGGATATCGCCACGGCGCTGAAAGCCTTCGAATATCAGGCCCATTTTCTTAATCTGCTGAACATTATGGCTAATCATTTGGCCTTGCCCGAGATCTTACTCAGTCGCGAAACACTCCACACCCCGGCAATTCCAGTCGATCTGGTGCTTGATGTGGGGAGCACACATACTTGCGGCGCGGTTATTGAAGATCATGGGCTCAATAATGATGGGCTCAAGCAATGCGCGGAACTGCGCTTACGTTCATTGAGTCAACCTCAGCTCATGAGCTCATCACTCTTTTCCAGTCGACTGGAATTTAATGAAGCGCACTTTGGCAAACCCTACTTTTCATTGGAAAGTGGGCGTGAAGCCGCCTTTAGTTGGCCCTCGATCGTTCGTCTTGGTGATGAAGCTAAAAAAATCACACTACAACGCACTGGTAGCGAAGGGGGAAGCGGCCTTTCAAGTCCTCGCCGGTACTTATGGGATACCACCCCCGTTAACGAGCCTTGGCGTTTTAGTGGTAGCCAACACGAGCCACTCGCGACTGCACTCCCCCTTATGCACTTAATGAATGATGAGGGCACGCCGCTCTACACGCTGGATCAAAATGAACGCTTGCCGGTCTTCACGCCTCGTTATAGCCGTGCATCGCTAATGACACTCATTCTGAGCGAATTATTGGCACAAACACTGGTACAAATTAATAGTCCAGCCTCACGCCAACAGAAGGGTTATCGCCACGCACCCCGCTACTTACGGCACATTATTCTGACGCTCCCTTCCGCCATGCCAAGCCAAGAGCGGAAGTGTTTTCATCAACATATGAACGAGGCTATCGCGCTGGTCTGGAAGAGTTTGAACTGGCATCAGCATGACGAAGGCTTCAATACGCCACTGGAAAGAGCGAAAAGCAAAGTCCCTGTGCCTACAATCTCCCTTGACTGGGATGAGGCATCCTGTAGCCAACTGGTCTGGCTATATAATGAAAGCCGCCGCTGTGGCGGCAGAATCGACAAACTTTTTAGTCTTCTCCGCCGCCCTGACCGCAGGCACGGCAAAGGCGAAATGGATGGTCGGACACTACGGGTTGCCGCTATCGATATTGGCGGCGGCACCACAGATTTGGCGATCACTCGTTATGACATTGATACCGCGGTGAGCAGTAATGTCAAAATTACCCCCCAGTTATTGTTCCGCGAAGGGTTTAAAAATGCAGGCGATGATCTTTTGCTGGAAGTCATTCGTCAGGAAATTCTGCGAGCGATGGAGGAAGCGATTCGTCAGGCGGGCGTTAATGATAGCGAGGGGTTGCTGCGCCAGCTATTTGGATCATCATTGAGCCACGATGGCCGCGATGTTTTGCGTCAACAAGCCACGTTGCTATTGATAATGCCATTGGGTTACGCACTGCTGAAGGCTTGGGAAGCAGGACAGACTGTGGATACTACGTTCGGCGCTTTGCTGACCCAGCCGCCCACACCACAAGTCATCGCCTATATCGAGGATGCGGTTCTTCAGGCGGGTGGCGCATGCAAGGTATTAGATATCCCTTTGCGCGTCGATCCCCAAACCCTGAGCAACGCCCTATTAACTGGCCAATTCTCTCTGACCCAAACATTACAGTCACTTTGCGAAGTCATCGAGTATTACTGCTGCGACGTACTGCTATTGTCTGGACGCCCAAGTTGCCTACCCGGTGTGCAGACTTACTTTCGTCGCCGCCAACCCGTGCCATCAAGCCGCATTGTCTGGATGCAGAATGACCCGCTCCCCGACGGTTTTCCCTTCAATCAGAAAATAGCCGCAAGCAATCCCAAAACCACCGCGGTGACTGGGGCCATGCTGTACCGTTTGGCGATGGATTTACGCCTGCCAGGATTCAATTTTAGCGTCGGGAATATTCAATCGACCTCAACCATCCGCTATTTAGGGGTGATCGATGAACACAATCTGCTCGCAGAAGAAAATGCGTATATCCAGCACAACGAAGGCGCATCGCAAGAGATGACGCTTGCAATACGCGGCCACACTCGCTTGGGCTTCCGACAGCTTGCTAACCCAAGTTGGCCGGCTACGCCGCTTTACCAATTGACGCTACGCGATCCGCAGCTCGCAAGAACACTTGCCAGTGGTGCCATTTTATCTGTTCGTCTGCGCCGAGAAGCCAATAGCGATGAGCTCGTGCTTATTGACGCAACATTGCAGGATGGTCGCCCTGTCTCCTGCGATTGTCTCCGCCTTTCATTGCACACACTAACCGATAACCATACTGCCGCCAGAGAATACTGGATTGATAGTGGGAACTTGTACCAATGACATATACCAAACCCGATGCCCTAATATCTTGGGTTCAAAACACTCACCAGCAGAATACATGGTTAGAGAATGAAGCCGATGTGATGTTCACCGTTCATGAAGCTGAAAAACTCCTACGCGCACTGCAAGCCAGTTCCGATCGTCATGGTGAATTGCTCTGTGAACTCACGATCAATGAACAGGCGTTTGAAGCCATCAGGCGACAACCAGAAACACCGGCGGGATCAGCCATTTTACCTTCTACGATCAATCTGTTTGGCGATGATGATACGTCGTTGGCATGTGGCATCGATGAAAAAGGTTTCGCTGCCAGAGCCTATCGGCACTGGATCAATCATATTCGCGAAAAAGGGTTTGATGCTGAACTGGCTTTACGCTGTGGGCTAACCCCTCAGCAGTTACAGATGTTGTGTCATGTTTTGATCCAAGCAAGCTACAAGACTGACCTTCAAACCTATCTGGCCCGTATGATTGATGATTTAAACGGTAACCCGACCGCCAGAGCCTACTGCACTAAAATGGTTTTAAACGAATTTATTACGTGGCTTGGCTATGATCGTGTAGCACCAGAGATGAGGCCTAACAGCCATATTCATCGTGACTCAGTACTCTTTAGCCCTCTTAGCCCTCTTTTGAGAGAGGCACCTTTGGCTGAGCTAGATAATCAGGTGCACAGTAATATCGTTTGGCTGGGTGACTGGTTAATTGCACTGTACAGCCGCATGCTAGAACACCATGAGGAATAGGGTTTAAATCCAGAACGCGTCATCAGCTTAATACGAGTTTTTAATTAACTGTTTCCATAAAATAATGTTCATGGACGCAGACATTGATTTATTTAGCATTTAATTCTTAAAACACCATTACAGTCATTAGGCAGTACTACAATATTAAATAAGGTTACCCCGATGAAAGCGATCATTATCGATAATCATCCGCTTGCGCGTGCTGTCATTCGAAATTTACTTGAGAATGCTGGTGTGAATGTATTCTTTGAATCTGATAATGGTGCCGAAGCACTGAAGTTGATGAAAAATACTCAACCAGATGTAGTGATTTTAGACGTTGATATGCCAAGGCTAAGCGGAATCGAAGTCATTGTAAAACTGAGAAAAAAAAGATATAGCGGCATCATCATCGTGGTGTCAGCCAATAACGATCTTTTTTATAGTCAGCGGAGTGCTGATGCAGGAGCAAATGCATTTATCAGTAAAAAACATTGTATTACGGATATTATTCCTGCCATTGAAGCAGCGCAAAAAGGTTACAGCTATTTTCCTTTCATATCAGATGAGTTGAACGTTAAGCCTACCACTGAGAAAGAAAAACTTGATCTGCTCTCAATGCAAGAAATAAAAGTGATGCGTTATATTCTTGATAGCTTAAGTACGATGAGTATCGCGTCAGAAATGAGAATCAGTAGTAAAACAGTGAGTACTTATAAAAGTCGATTAATGGATAAATTAGAATGTAAGACTTTGATGGATTTATTCTCTTTTGCTCGCCGTAATAAGATTTGCTAGCCCTACTCTAGTGCAGCTTATAGAGAATACTGATTAGAAATAAATTGAGCCCTGTATGATACAGGGCCCTTGTCAATATTAGAATGTTTCCCAACTGTCGCTTGCATTCGCTGCACTGGCTTTACGTGCAATAGCCATGGCTGGCGGCGCAACATTTTTAGTTGCGGCATGCTCAAACGTATTCATTCGTTCCTGCTGAATATGGAAGACGGCAACAGCTTGGGTCAAACGGCTGGCTTGCTCTTCTAGCGCGGCAGCGGCTGCGGCAGATTCTTCGACCAATGCGGCGTTTTGCTGAGTGACACGATCCATTTCCACCACCGCTAGCCCGACTTGATCGATACCGCGACTTTGTTCGTCAGAAGCAGAAGCAATTTCGCCCATAATATCCGTGACTCGAGTCACCGCATTGACGATTTCATCCATGGTTTCACCTGCGCGCTCCACCAGGGTAGAACCCATTTCAACGCGGCCAACGGAATCTTCAATCAAACTTTTGATTTCACGTGCAGCTTGGGCACTTCGTTGTGCCAAGTTACGCACCTCGCCTGCCACAACGGCAAAACCACGACCCTGTTCACCCGCACGTGCAGCTTCAACGGCAGCGTTAAGCGCCAAGATGTTGGTCTGGAAGGCAATCCCATCGATGACACTAATAATATCGGCAATCTTCTGAGAACTCACACCGATATCACGCATAGTCTGTACAACATCATCGACAACTTTGCCCCCCTTCTGCGCCGTTTCGGACGCATTCAGCGCCAGATGACTCGCTTGACGGGCATTTTCGGCGTTCTGTTTCACCGTCGCAGTTAACTCTTCCATACTGGCCGCAGTCTCTTCTAAAGAAGCGGCTTGCTGCTCTGTTCGTGAAGAGAGGTCATTATTACCAACGGAGATTTCACTCGCACCGCTGTAAATCGCATCGGCTCCGCTGCGGACATCACCGACGGTGCGGGCCAGTTCGCCCTGCATGTGCCGTAACGTATCCGCCAGCACACCCATTTCATTAGTGCCTACCACATCGATATGTCTTGCTAAGTCTCCACCTGAGATATGACGAATACTGTCAATCAGGCGATTAAGTGGAGAGATCAACGTTTGCTTGATGCCCAACCAAACACAAATAATCACTAACAAAACAACCGTGAGTACCGCAATTTGTATCCAAATTGTCTGTACGAAAGTGGTTTCGTTCTCCGCTACTGCCCCTTCAAACAAACGATTGGCTTGCTGTAAATAGCTATTATACTGCTCTTCAAATTCCGTCTCGAAACGCTGTGTCGGATGGTCTGCATACTCCCTAAGTTTACCCGCAGCCAGCATCTGGTTCAGTTCCTCTAGCGCGGTACGATAACCATCGTATTTGCGCCTAACGTCTTGGAGGAACACCGCATTCATTTTAGTGGGTAACGCTTCAAATTCTGCAAAATCTTTCTCAGATTCTTTTAACGCGGCTGAGGCAGCTTGCAGTAATGGTGGAACGGCATCAAGATCATTCAAAGAAAGGCGGTTGGCAGTACGAGCGAGAAACCCACGGGTTTGCACTAATCCTGTCCAACTCGCGGATATGGCAGTCTGCCGCTGGCTAATACTTTGCAGACTATTAAAGTTATCTTTATCGTTTTTGATTGCACTATAAAAAAGTCCACCGGACGTTATTTGTAGCAAACCAAAAATAATCAAGACCAACATAAAGCTAGTGACAATTTTAATACGATTTAACATCTTCTCTCTTCCCTCTAGATATATACATAATCTATCGGCCTGATAAGAGAAAACATAATGAATCTCATCCTGACATATGCAGATACTTTAGTCACTATATTGCCTCATCACTCAACTTAAGCGATTACTCAACGAGGATTTTACGGATAAAAATAAGCATCACTGCAATTCAAATCTATGATTTAAACGAAGGAAATGGATGAAACCCATTATTTTCAGGAAAAAATCAATCCCACGACTGAGCGTTATTAAGCTAAAAAAATCTTCAGTCGATACTTTTCGCATCGGGTAAGGTAGTCCGGTGAAACTCAATATCCAGGAAAGTCCGATTAGATATAGTGATTTGTATATAGTTTGCATCGTTTCTTTTAAGTATTGCTACGTGGGCATTTTCACCTGAATGTCGTGAAGCAATTTCTCTTATCTCATCAAGCATATACTGGATTTTTCTCTCACTCATCGCCTAATCCTTTTGGTTATATGTAACACCTGCATTTAAAAACTGCCATGTGTAATATTAGATGAAGAAACTAATGGGAATTTATCACTTACGCACAGCGTTTACATCGACTATATGGGATGGATATCAAGCCATTTACTTAACGAGCTAACTAATACACATTTAAAATCAACATACGATACTTTAACCCTCCGAATTTAATTTTCAAGTAGAAGTGTGAGTCAATACATAAATTAAATTTACATTTGTTTTATCACCAACAGAAAAAAAAGCAATTCTATTAAATACGAACAAAAACTTGTCGTTTTCGATCAATTAGCAGTTTAAAACTACGTGATATCCTATATAATCTTGGAGATAATCAAGAGTCAGTTTTTCATTTTAGTTTTTTCTTGAGTCTCAGGTAATTCAGTATGAATAAGCGGTATCTTTATTTTAATCTGGGCGTCGGCTTTTGGCTGCTCGCTTTAACCGCCTGTCTCTCTTACTCTACAGTACTGACACTGGTTTTAGCTTGCCTTGCATTAGGCTCATTTACACTCCATTGTTCACAATTGCAGAATTTAAATATGTTTAAAATAAACAAAAAACCAAGTAATGACTTACAAACCAAAAACCTCAGCCTACCTGCATTACTTCCCTCTGAGGAAAACGGTCCCCACACCATTATCGCCAAAGATAATCGCGTCGAAGGCAATCTGACTTCTTCTGGGCAGATTGAAATTTTTGGCGAAGTTAAAGGGGATATCCATGTCACGAATGGGCTGGTACGTATTCTGTCTTCTGGTCGTGTCGAAGGTAATATCACCTGCGATGAATTATATATAGATGGTTCTGTTCGAGGAAAATGTACCGCCGACATCATCAATATTGATGAGCACGGTAACATCAATGGCGTTCTCACCTATACTTCACTGTCTATCCAACATGGCGCGATTGTCGTAGGTACACTCTGCCACGTTAATAAGTTAGAAAATTTAGCTCATGAAGCACCTTTCGAACCAAAAGAAATATCCCTGCAAAAACCTCAGAAACAAAAACAATTAAAACAAGAAGTTGAGATATTAGACCTTCAGAAATAAAAAAATTCTCTGTCGCAGTGATAATGTTCTGCGGCAGAGAATTGAATATTGCGTGATTATCTTAACGAAATCCAATTAATGGCCCATTCTACTCGTCGGTAAAATTAACATCGGTTGTAATGAAGGAATGCCCAGTTTATTCAAGGCATTCCGCTTATAGTAACTCACTGTTTTATTGCTTAATTGCAAAGTAGAAGCAATATGATTGTTTGAGTTTCCTTCTAACAACAATCCCATCACCATTTGCTCTCGTTTTGACAGTGTCAAATGCCGCTTCCGATAAAAAAAACGTTTAGTCGGAGTGACCTGATAAAACACCTGCTTCAGCCATTCGGCAAAATTCACCATGGGTGCGGTCTGCGCAACCATGGCGTAGATAAGTTCAATGTCGTAGAAATAATGTTCGAGCAGCCGAATATAGGGCATCTCAGCGATAACAACCACTCGACAAGTTGCGCGATGCTCCTGCAACCAATTTACGATCAAATGAAAGGTGTGGTTATGACGATAGTCGTCGCAGCACAAACTCAAAATGACCATATGAGTAGAAGGAAAGCGCATCAAATTATCGTATACATCCGCTAGTGATTTGACTTGAGCAACAATATTAATGGGTTCCGTATTCAATATATCATTTAAAATATCTTTCACACTGGCGAGTGTAAATTGACAGGCATGTTGAATGATAACTTGTTTCTCTTCCATATAATCAATCCCTATTGATTCTTAAAATAATATTTCAAAACATTTAGAACTGAGGGCTGTCACGTCCTTTAAAAAACAGATAAATCAACATCATGATGGCAATGGTTAACGTCAGAGATGACCACAATAAAGTCGCAATCAATGAACCATAAGCATCATCCGAGAAAATAAGACCAAAATAGCGTGAATAGAACTGTGTGACGAGGCTTGGAATAAATTCAACACTCAGCAATGAAATAAAACAAAACATCCATGCAAACCAGAAAATGTAAAAAAACACGGATTCAGCCATTTTCATAAAACATCCCTCTATCACATGCCACTCTCATTCTGATATTGATGCTTGATAGTTATGATTTTTATGAAAGTGAAAATATTATAAAGCTATCAAGCATCAACATGTTGTGTGTATAGCGATTGTTCCCTAATTCAAATTCACTAGCGTGGGTGTAAATGAGAATGGGATGGATGAACTAATGGCTTCATCCGTGGTAGAGAAAAGCCAGCTCGGATTATTAAGTTCTAAAGTCGATAATTTTGGTTTTACATCAAATTGAAATATTTTACTACCATTCCCCGAAGTGATGGGAATAGTGACAATGATATCGTCATTGGGTATTACCTCCGTTCCCTCATAGAAAACATTTAGTGTCAGCCCTGCTTTATTGGTTGAAAATGAACTTCCAGTGCCAGCAAGATCTAATCTTCCTGAAATAGACTTTGTCATGTTTAAAGAAGATGAATCCCCCGAACAGGCAACGCTTATCGTTGGGTTATTAACCTGATTATTGGCGCTCCCCGCGAAGGCTTGGTCTGTTAGGGTCGTGAACGAAAAGGTACTGTTAGTCACTGTCGGATTACAATTTATCGTCCCAACGTTGTTCCATCCTGAAATATTGAACTTATAATTCTTCGCGCCCGCCGAGGTATTCAGTCCACCAACACCATCCAATTGAAACAGCGTAATTGATGTCACCCCAGTGGTACTGATGTCCCCTGTTTTCTTTAAGTACGTTTGGAAAGTCACGCCATTTTTAACAAGAGGCACATTTCTTGTCACTGTCCAACCTGTATCTTTCCGCCTACCAATCAATGTACTACCTGTACTCATTGTGCCTAAATCAACGCCGTCAAAAATCAATCCCATTTCCACATTCTGAGGGAGTGTCTCAGCACTCATAAATGGATAGGCATAAATATAGACATTTTCGTTTATTCCAGAGGTACAGGTAATATTTCTCGTAAAGACATCAGAGCGCCATATTATATCACCATTAGACGCATTAGCGAGATAGACCATTCTGTCTAACACCACTGAATCAAGAACAACATTACCGGCGCCCACACAATCTAACGCCATGACTTTTGATGAAGCCAATGAGATAACGCCAAATAATATAAGTGATACTGTTTTTTTCATTTGCATAAAATCCATTATTTTGTTTAAGCGGCTATCGACACCTTGCTGATAAAAACGTAACAGCATCCTTGCTATTACGTCTTTTCAGAAGATATCAATCCTATTAATAATGACGGCAACTCACTATTTGAATATATTAATTGACCTTGATTTCTAGTGAACTCCGATAGACGCCAAACGGTAATGTCGCCATATCATCAAGTGCGACATCGCCAATATAGACTGCGATATTACCGAGACCTTTCTGAGTAGAGGTTAACGTTGCCGTATATACCCCTTGAGCTTCGCTAACTGGCCCCAGCGTAATACCACTGCTGATCCCCTCGACCTTAAATTTCACATCGGCACCGCGCACCAAATTATTGTGCTCGTCCCGAGCAGTAAATGTCATGATTAACGATGCACTCCCGTCGGCCGAAATAATATTTTTATCGATAGCGAATGTGGATTTATCACCACTAATCTCTCCAGCGATAAAGGTAGAGGTTTTCGCCGCCGTGGTGTTGGTGCCAACCTTTGCCGTTACCCCATGATCACCCGCCACCCGACTGACCAAAGTTGCTGTAGCAACCCCAGTGCTGTTGGTGACCGCCGACTTGCTGATCTCGCTTGCCCCGTCAAAGGTTGCC
>NZ_HE997645.1:393965-394515 GCF_000312485.1 Yersinia massiliensis CCUG 53443
ATTCGGGACCAGATTGCCATCAGCATCCTTCACGGTAGCGCTCACGGCATTGGTGGCGACATTGTTCGCCACCGCGCCACTGGCGACGGTGAAGTCAGTACTCGCAATAATGGCTGTCGTCTCATCGGCGACAAAGGTGGAGGTTTTCGCCGCAGTGGTATGGGTGCCTACCGTTGCCGTCACCGCATGATCACCCGCCACTCGACTGACCAGTAATGCAGTTGCCAGCCCACTGCCATCGGTCATTACCGAATTAGTCGTCTGGGTGGTGCCGACAAATGTTGCGCCACCAGTCACTTCAAACATGACGCTGACATTCGGCACTAAATTGCCATTGCCATCTTTCACCGTCGCACTCACGGCATTGGTCGCGGTATTGTTGGCCACCGCCCCGCTGGTGACCGTAAAGTCGGTGCTGCCAATCTCAGCCGTGGTTTCATCGGCAATAAAATTGGACGTTTTCGCGGTGGTGGTGTTGGTCCCAACCGTAGCCGTGACGCTATGATCGCCCGCTACTCGGCTGACCAACGCAGCGGTAGCCACCCCAACG
>NZ_HE997645.1:395031-423810 GCF_000312485.1 Yersinia massiliensis CCUG 53443
ACCCCAGCACCGTTAGTGATGACCTCCTTAGTCAGATCGGTTCCGCCTTCAAAGGTTGCTCCGCCACTCACCGCAAAAGTCAGGCTCACATTCGGCACAATATTTCCATTGCCATCTTTCACCGTTGCACTGATGGCGTTGGTGGCAATATTGTTGGCTATCGCGCCACTGGCGACGCTAAAGTCGGCGCTTGCAATGATGGCGCTGGCTTCATCTGGCGTAAAAGTAGAGGTTTTCGCCGCCGTGGTGTTGCTGCCCACGGTTGCCGTCACCCCATGATCGCCCGCAATTCGGCTGAATAACTGAGCTGTGGCGACCCCACTGCTGTTGGTGATCGCCGACTTGCTCACTCCGGTTCCCCCGTCGAAGGTTGCGCCGCCAGTCACTTCAAACGTGACACTGACATTCGGTACTAAATTGCCATTGCCATCTTTCACCGTCGCACTCACGGCATTGGTGTCGGTATTGTTCGCCACCGCGCCGCTGGCCACGGTGAAGTCAGTACTGCCAATCTCAGCCGTGGTTTCATCGGCCACAAAATTGGAGGTTTTCGCGGCAGTGGTGTTGCTACCCACCGTTGCCGTCACCGCGTGATCACCCGCGACCTGACTGATCAATGCCGCTGTTGCGACCCCACTGCCGTCGGTCATTACCGAATTAGTCGTCTGAGTGGTGCCGATAAATGTTGCACCGCCAGTCACTTCAAATGTGACACTGACATTCGGCACTAAATTGCCATTGCCATCTTTCACCGTCGCGCTTATCGCATTCGTCGCGATATTATTGGCAACGGCCCCGCTATCTACGGTGAAGTCTGCGCCCGCAATGATGGCGGTGGTTTCATCCGCCACGAAGTTGGAGTTTTTCGCGGTCGTGGTGTTGGTGCCGACCGTTGCCGTCACGGCATGATCGCCTCTCACCCGACTGATCAACGCGGCTGTGGCAACCCCACTGTTATCGGTGCTTGCCACCTTCGTGTTCTGAGTCGTGCCAACAAAGGTTGCGCCCCCTGTGACCGTGAATGTCACATCTGCATTCGGTACCACATTGCCACCAGCATCCTTCACCGTAGCGCTCACGGCATTGGTGGCAATATTGTTCGCCACCGCGCCACTGCCTACCGTAAAGTCCGCATCAGCGATCTCGGCGGTGGTCAAATCGGGTCTAAAGGTGGTGTTCTCACTGGCGCTACTGCCGTTTACCGTCGCAGTCACCACCGAGGTGCCCGCCACAAGATTGGTCAATTCCATCCGAGCAATGCCATCCACAGCCGTACTGGCACTAGCATTAGCCAAAGTGCCGCTATCCACACTGAAGTTGACTATCTCATCAGGTACCGGATTGCCATTGGCATCGGTCACCAAAACCTGAACGGCATTACGGTCAAGACCATTTGCAATGGCATTATTGACGGTCACCGTCAGGTTGCCATTCGCAATCTCGGCCGTACCACTATCAGCAATAAAGGTTAAAGGCGATTGCGCGCGATTGCCGTTATCCAAGACACCACGAATATGCCCACTCCCAGCGAGTGAACTTTTGATCGCAATATTCGCTTTACCTTGATTATCAGTCACGGCATTTGGAATGGTTACATCACCCACCGTCGAGTCAAACGCGATATTCATTCCTGCCAATGGTGACGCTACAGGGCCACTGGTATCAACAACGGTTGCGACATAACTCACTAGGGTAGTGCCATCAGCAATCGCGGTATGACTGCCTCCGTTAAGGGCGAGGGAGATTTGTTGCGGTGACTCTTGCACCACGAGCGTGGTGGTCGCGGTATTCGATCGATTACCGCGCACATCATAAGCAACAGCGCTGACCTGATAGCTGTTAGCCGTGGCAACTTGTTGATAAGGCGGGAAAGTAACGGAGGCCGACTCTAAAGTCAGCGGTACAAGTGCACCTCCAGCGGCAATTAATGCTGGCGCACTCCATTCCACTCTCTCGGTTCCATACTTAGAACTGATATTACCCGTCAGTTGCAGGTTAGAAATAGCATAGGCAGACAGTGTTTCTGGCAATGTCAGCCTGATTAAATCCTGTTTTTCATATTGCATGACGATATTGTAATTACGATCAACAATATCGTAGCGACTCCCCATCAGGCTTCGCATCAAGCCCACTGCATTTCGATTGATTTGATCGACCCAAGGTACGCCGAATCGGTAATTAAAGTTCAGACCAAGTTGTAGTTCGTTATTAGTATTTTGGCCTTTCTTATGTGCCATATCGATAGTAAATAATGGAATTGGCGTGTAATTAACGCCCACCGTGAAAGCAGACGGTGAATCACCTAAGTCACTGGGGCTAGTGCTGCCTGAATTCAGGGCTACACCTTTACCGAAATATTTCTCATACATCAAACGTCCACCCAACTGTGGGTGGCTGGGCAGATAGGCTTCTGCACGCACATCAAATCCATTGGCTGGGCGTTCGTTATAATCTTCCATATCGGCAAGTACCGACTGATGCCAGTCAGTCAAACGGAAATAGCCGTTAGCCGAGAATTTGAGATTGTCAGTCCAAGCTTCGCCGCCGACGCCCAAACGGCTATTCTTGCCGGTCAGGTCATAATCATAAAAAGTGTTAACACCGAACATCCAGCTATCGGTAAAAGTACGCGCGCCAAGACCGATGTTATTGGTGGTTCTCTCCCCGTTGTAACGCACCCCTAATTGACCAAACAACAAATTGTTCTGTGTTTCCGTCAGCGGGATCAAAACATCAGCATTACCGATGCCATTCGAATTGATTTGCACGCGAGCATTACCGTACTGACCAAGCCAGTCAGCAGCGGCTTGCGAAGCTAAACCTGAAGCAACACCGGATACGGCACTTTCTGCGGCCCGGCTACTATTTTCATTCCCCATAATGCCCCAAAGTTGAGTCGCGGCACTGGCGACATTTTCCTCATTCACCGCGGGTAGATGGCTTGGCGCATTAATATCCGTCTGCAACGAACCTAAATCAGGTAACTGTTTGATATCCTCGGCTGTCGCATTCGGTGCAGTAAAAGGTGAAGATGGGGCACTCAAGGGATCCGTTGAGGGTAATGAAGGGGCATAAAATGGGTTGCCGGATAAGGGGTTATGGGATGGTTCTCCCGACTTAGGCTCTGTGTTATCTGGGATTGTCAGAATGTCTAACGAACGCATTTTCGCCATCTGTTCATCTAACTCATTCGCACGTACAGATGAAGAGATAAGCGGGCTAAAGGCTATCACGATAGGTAACATTAATTGCACTAACAAAGTATTAAATGCAACTACCCGCATGAATGATTTATATGAATAGAAACCGTTCATAATAAATTCAACGTCCCGATTTTAATTGGCAATATAACTCTGCGAGTATCGATATAGAGTCATTGCATAAACCACAAAAAGCCAATTACATCATTATATTACACATGATGAATTGACCTATCCTTGTGGCCTGATTATGTATATCACTCAAAGGTGATCTAATAACGCGCATACGGAGAAGATAAGCTGTTTAGTAAGCCAAACAGCTCTAATTAATCATAAAGTTAATTATCTAATACAGAGCAATAGTACAGTGCATTTAAAGTCATGCAGCAGAATACGAATACCATTGTTGTCAAATGAGTATATAGATCAGAATATTCTAGATTCGAGAAAGATAATTAACTTTATTCTGCACTTCATTAAAAGCCGTGTTTCTTACTCGCGCGCATACCATTTTCAATTTCGAATCAAGCTCGAGAGAAATTAGCTGCTTAGGATCTTCATCAAGAATATTCCTATTTTGCTCTAAGAAAGAATACATATCATTTATCTTATCAAACTGGCCCCGAAAGACTGTGAAATCATTCGCATTCAATTTTTTAACCATTGAGAAGTTATTGACACACTGATCGTTCGTACTTTTTTTAATGATAGCAGCGGTCTGTTGTTCTGATTCAGTTTTGGCTTTTGTCGTACATCCCATAAGCACTGTACTCAGCATTAACACCGTGATTGCCACACTTTTCATATATACCCTCACTGATCCTTTATAAACAGCTATCCCATACTCTCAAAGACCGTTCTTACAAGAATTCCGACAACATCTTAATGATGTTAAACGTAATATAAACGAACTTGAAAAAGTTGATAAAAACTTAAACCAATACAGCATTTTTGTAATCCGGTTTCTTTATAGCACGATCTTTTATGCTGTAAAACATTATTAACCTAGACTTTAAAGCCACAAAGGCAACTCCAACCAGCTTATTATTCTTTAAATTTATTGATTGATGGACATATTGATCACTGAGGATGTATTTCTTGGTTATATCTTTCATATTATAACCATATATTAGCCAATAACCCTGTTTAAATTTAGTTCATAAAAATCACATTAAATATAAAAATATTTGATACACCGCAAAAAAACACAACAACTCAATAAGAATACAAATTTAAGAAAATAAAATACATTAAATAACCAATTTAATAACAAATGGAAAATGACATAACACAACAAGCTTTTATAATTCAACAAACAATCACACAAGAAAAGTCTTATATTGAATACAGATTATTCCTAATACCAAATATTCATTTAATGATGACTATTGCTGATCAATTTTGCGGCAATCAACATTAATGAATTGCAATGAGAACACATAGTCATTTTGTGACATATGATTAAAACAGAGCGTCAAAAGTTTCATTTGAAAGTCAATAATAAAGCATTTTCATTCTTATTTGATGACCTCAACAGTGCTGAATATGTCCACTCAACTTAAGCCGTGTTTATATTACAGAGCCATCATCCTCGTGCTATTGATTCAACACTTAATCTAATCGTCGATGCGAAAGACACTCAACAAAGTGAGCTGGCCTGATTCTCTTGCCCTTAACTCATCATTTTTATCATTTTGATGGCAGAGTTCCAGAGATCGCCATAACGAGATGAATGTGTCACTATCCCTAAACTGACCTCAATATCTCTCGCAGGAAATAATATGCATCTCGATTTACGCCAGTTGCGTAATTTTGTTGCGCTGATTGAACACAGTAGTTTTATTCAAGCTGCGGAGTCGGTCTGCTTATCGCAATCGGCTTTTAGTCGAAGTATTCAGGCGCTTGAATTGAGTGTCGGACATCCGCTTATTGAGCGTAAAGGGAAACAACCCGAACTCACGCTACATGGACAGAAATTACTGCCCTATGCACGTTACATGCAGGAATTGAGTGTTGAGATTGCCACCACGCTCCAGGATGTAGATGATACCGAAACGGGGGAAGTCTCCTTCGGTTGTGGACCCGCGCCTTCAGCTTTGCTGATCCCTAAAGCTGTTGCCGAATTTCATCGCCAGACACCTCATGCCACCGTTTCATTTCGGGTCGATAACTGGTTTGCATTGCGTAATGCGCTCACAACGAATGAGTTACCCTTTGTCGTGGCCGATACGTGGCATGCAGAAATCGATACCCAGCTCAAAGTCCAGCCACTGAGCCAACAGCGTTGCTTTTTTGTTTGCCACCAGCACCACCCATTAGCACGGCGGGAAACAGCCACGATACAAGAGCTGCTGAGCTACCCGCTGGCCGCCCCTTACTTACCACCGGGCATTCGCAAAGTGCTGGCAACCCTGAGTAAACGCGGAGACTACCAACCCGCGATCCAGTGCGATCATATCTATGCTCTACTCGGTATTTTAAAGAATACCGATGCCATCAGTTTTGCCAGTGAAGATGGATTCCAATTAGCGCAGCACAGCCACAATCTGGTGAAAATTGAGTTAGGTGACTTGCCGGATGAATGGCGGTTTATGCAAACCCGTTTTGGCGTGATTTCCCCGATGAACGCGATCCAGCGCCCTTTGGTGGAACGACTGATTGAGGTGATTATGCATACTGATCGCCAGCGGCAGTTGAACCTGCTGGCGATGTAATTCGACTGGCTATGTCATTCTACTGATTTATCCCGCGTTTTCCTGATCGCCGCGTGCGTTATAAGCCGGCCAATATTTTTCCAACTGCTGGGATTGCAAAGCCTGTTCGACGAAACGATTGTCAAACCATTGGTCTACGGCAAAATCACGGCGGATCAGATTTCCATTTTTAGCCTGTTCCACACTGCTCTGAAAACTGTCTTGCAAGAAAGTGTCGAGCCGCGGCGAACTGATAAACTTCAGGTCGGCCGGATTAAGCTCCTCGAGAAACAAAACTTGAGGAATGGCACTTTGGGTTGAGAGCGTTTTGGCGTAGTTCTCGCGATTCTCTTCCTCGCTGGTCCATAAGGCATTTTTGACCAACACATCAATAATTTGCTGAGTGGCTTGCGGATAGCTTTCGATAAATGCGGCGGTCCCGATAAATCCTGCCTGCGTGGTATTTTCCCAGCTCAGATCACGACTTTTCACCACCACATCGACCCCTTTACCGCGCAGAGCCAGCAGCGAAACGCCGCCCCATACGGCATCAACCCGCCCCGCCGCCAGTGCGGCTTTGCCAGATGTCCAATCAAGATTGATCACTTGCATATCACGCTCACTCAATCCAGCCCCTTTCAGCGCCCGATCAAAAGCCAGTTGATCGGCGGTCCCGCGATAGACCGCGACCCGTTTACCTTTCAGATCGGCAATTTGTTTGATGCCACTTTGGCTGTTTACCGCCAAATATGAACTGGAGCCGCGATGGCCGAATAAGAAGCGTGTGGGTAAACCACTGGCACGGCCAATAATGGCGGCCAGATCGCCAAGATAAGCAAAATCAAGCTGTTGATTCGCCAACGCCTCATTGACGGCTGGGCCTGCACCTTTAAAAAATGACCATTTCACCGTCACACCCTGTGGGGCAAACACGTCCTCAAGCTGATGCTGAATATGCGCCAGACCTAAGGGGCCGCCGATAAAGGGTTTACTGCCAGCACTTTGATCCGGCACACCAATGCGGATCTCTTTTGGCAGTGGCGTCGTTTCACTACGAGCAACAACCGAAATGCTCAGTAGTGCTGCCACCATCAGAACGACACTACCCAGGGGAAGTTTTCTTATCACAATCGTATCCTCAACGTTATTTCCCTTTACGCTAAACAGGAAGTCCCTGCGGGGATAAATGCTTTTTTTCGCTGAGTAATGAGTAAATTGAGATAAAGCAGTCGCCACGTGGCGTTCACGCCAGAATGCATAATTTGCACCCACATTATTCATTAAATGCATTGGTTTACGTGGCAACTTACGCTTTTTATAGAGGCTGACTTCACAAAAGAGCAGGCTCTTATGACGCAATTGATCTTACGGCAAGTGATTTTCCGCCGTCTCACATTCGCGCTTAACCTGTGGTCGCTTCTGCTACCGCTACTGGTTTTGTTGCTCTGGCAACTGGCGGTGACACAGCGCTGGATGCCTGAACAGATTTTGCCTGCACCCACCACCGTATTCGCTACCGCCCAAGAACTTTGGCATGGGGATTTACTGGCACAATTGGGGGTGAGTCTCAGACGGTTACTTTCAGGGTTAGCGCTAGGGGTGTTGGCGGGCACCTTGCTGGGTGGGCTGTTGGGGGCATCACGTCATGCCGCACGAGCTATCGAGCCGCTATTTTACGCCTTGGCACAAATCCCAACACTCGGTTGGATCCCGCTTTTTATGGTGCTGTTCGGGATTGATGACGGGCTAAAACTGGCGGTTATCATCAAGGCGGTGATTGTGCCTGTGACGCTCAATACTCAGCAAGCGGTTAACTCGGTGCCACAGGCATTAAACGAGGTCGCACAGGTTTTACGCCTAAACCGCTGGCAACAACTCCGTCGGGTGGTTATCCCTGCCAGCCTCCCCAGTTGGTTTACTGGCCTACATCTGGCGCTGTCACAGGCTTGGATCTCATTGATTGTGGTTGAGCTTTTGGCCTCGTCTCAAGGCATTGGCTATCTAATGGTTTGGGGCCGGCAACTCTTCCAACTGGATATCGTCTTTGTCACTATCGCCGTCATTGGACTTTGCGGGCTGGCCATGGAGTGGGGATTAGAGCAACTCCATCACCGCTTGGTTTATTGGCCGCAACCGGCGATCAGCCAGCAGAAACGCGATCAACAACTGCCGGTCACCGGTTTTTGGTTGCCCTTGGCGTTGTTACTCCTTTGGCAGCTAGCCAGTCAGTACCATTGGATCAATCCCCAATTATTCTCCTCACCGCTGGCGGTCACAGAGCGTGTTATACAAGGTTTTCAGGATGGCGAGTTGCAAGCTGCAATGACGCAAAGTCTGGGTAGAGCCTTAGCGGGTGCGGCGATAGGCATCACACTGGGTTTGCTCACTGGATTGTTATTGGCGCTTCATCGCCAAGCAGGGCAAATCGTCACACCAACACTGAACGCGTTGCGTCAAATAGCCCTGTTCGCTTGGCTACCGTTACTCACAGCTTGGGTTGGCAATGACGAAGCCGGCAAAGTGGTGTTTGTCACGCTGGCTGCATTTTTCCCCATGTTTTTCAGTACGCTCAAAGCGGTACAACAGCGCAGCCCTCATCTGGATGAGGTGGCTAAAGTGCTGCGCTTGAATCGCCTCGACTATCTTCGCCTGCTGATTCTACCCGGTGCGGCTCCCGGTATTTTTTCCGGAATCCGTTTGAGCCTGCTGTATGCATGGCTGGGAAATATCGGTGCCGAATATTTTATGGCATCCGGAGTGGGTATCGGAAATCTCATGATTAATGCGCAACAACTGTTGGATATGCCCACCATTCTTAGCGGCATGTTACTCATTGGCATCACTGGCGGCCTGCTCGACAAACTGGGTCGGTTGGCAGAATCACAGGTGACGCGCTGGCGTCAGCAAGGAGAATCATCATGACGCAAACCGCACTGGTGCAATTTCGTCACGTCAGAAAAAGCTGGCAGAGCCTCACGGCAATCGACAATTTCACGTTGGACATCGAACGCGGCGAGTTTATCGCGTTAGTGGGGAGCAGTGGCTGCGGGAAGTCGACACTGCTGCGGTTGTTGGTTGGGTTGGAGTCAAATTTTCAGGGCGAAATCTGTATTGATGGCTTACCCGTGAACGGTATTGGCCGCGATAGAGGCATCGTGTTTCAGGAACCTCGGCTTTTCCCTTGGCTGACGGTTGAACAAAATGTCGCACTTGGGCTGGCCGATGCGCCGCTGGGTCGCAATGCAAAACGCGAACGTGTGGCACACATGCTGGAATTGGTCCAACTAACAGGATTCGCCCGCCACCTACCCGCCCAACTGTCTGGGGGCATGGCACAACGGGTCGCCATCGCCCGTGGACTGGCCGCCAGTCCGGAAATTCTCATGCTGGACGAACCCTTCGGGGCATTGGATGCCCTGACGCGCCAGCAAATGCAGCAAGAACTGCTGCATATTCATCAAACCCAGAAAACCACCACGCTGATTGTGACCCATGATGTGGATGAAGCCGTCACGTTGGCCGACCGCATTGTTGTGATGTCACCTCGACCGGGCCGTATCCTTGAGATTGTTGATATTCGTCAACCTCATCCTCGCGCCCGTGACAGTGATGCCTTTACTTCTCGTTGCGCGCACATCCGCGCTTTAATCACCCAAACTGAATCATTTGCAGGAGCTCATTGAGATGGGACATCCCTCTATTTACCCCACGGGGACCACAATTTATCACCCTGAAAAATCTTGGAGTGGCTATACCGTTTTTCAGGCGGTCGAAACGGGTGCTGTACTAACCGATATGAATGGGCGTGAGCTACGGCTATGGCCTAACTTGCACGGCTTCCCCAACAAAATTTTTCCGGGAGGGACGATTTTGGGGCATACCGCACAGCGTGATCCACGCTTCGGCATGCAAGATATGGTCGATCTGGTGCAAATCGACTGGGAGGGCAATGTGACATGGCAATTCAATCAGTACGAAAAGATCCACGATCCTGAAGGTGACCCGCAGTGGATGGCGCGCGCACATCATGATTATCAACGCAGTGGTAATCCGGTCGGTTACTATGCCCCCGGTTTGGAACCGCAAGTAGACGGTGGCAACACCTTAATTCTGGCGCATACCAATCTCCACAACCCGAAAATATCCGACAAATTACTGCTCGATGACACCATCATTGAAGTGGATTGGCAGGGTAATGTGGTCTGGGAATGGCGCTGTAGCGACCATTTCGATGAATTGGGGTTCGATGATGCCGCCAAAACAGCCATCTGGAATAACCCCAATATGCGCGCCAGTGGGGGTGGAATGGGCGATTGGATGCACATCAATTCCATGTCGACACTCGGCCCCAATCAATGGTTCGATGCGGGGGATAGCCGCTTTCATCCCGATAACATTATCTGGGACGCGCGCGAATCTAACATTATCGCCATTATCGATAAGCAGAGCGGGCGCATTGTCTGGCAACTCGGGCCTGACTACAGCAAACCTGAATTGAAGCATTTAGGCTGGATCATCGGCCAACATCACGCCCATATGATCCCACGAGGTTTACCGGGCGCGGGGAATATTCTGGTGTTTGATAATGGCGGCTGGGCGGGATACGGCGCGCCGAATCCGGCTTCTCCTGATGGGGTAAAAAACGCTTGGCGCGATTACTCCCGTATTCTGGAAATCAATCCACTGACACTGGATATTGAATGGCGCTATTCTCCTTATGAGGCTGGTTTGCCACAGCCAACCGATTCTTACCGTTTTTATAGTCCCTATATCAGTAATATTCAGCGGCTACCCAATGGCAACACCCTGATTAATGAAGGGTCAAATGGGCGTATTTTTGAAGTGACGCAATCCCATGAAATTGTTTGGGAGTATATCTCCCCTTACTGGGGAAAATCCGTCAACAACAACATGGTATATCGTGCCTATCGTGTCCCATACGAGTGGATCCCTCAGTTAACGCGACCTGACGAAATTCCCGTTCAGGCCATAGACGTCACTCAGTTACGCCAACCGAATGCCGCAGCAAAAGGTGAGTTTGCCTCGGTTATCCATGTTGACGGTGTGCAGCCCTACGACAAAAGTGCTGACGCACTGTGCGTGGCGACGGATAATGAAACCTTGCGGCGTAGCCCTAAGGTGTTTCAGGTAGATGGCACTCACTTTACGAAGCTCGATACTCATCAGAAGCACCTGTTGGAAGTCGAACAGGCCTGGGTTTTCGTCGGCGCAGAGCGCTGCATTCATTGCCGCAATCTATGGCAACGCTTGAGCCACGTTGATTTACAGTCAGCCTTGCTGTCATCCCCACGCTATTATGTGGATGCTGATGCCTTCCCTGATTTGGCACAACAACTTAACGTTCGCAGTTTGCCCACACTGCTTAAGTTACGAGGAGGCCGTGAGGTGAAGCGCACAGGTTCAACTCTCAGCGTGAGCGAACTCCTGAGTTGGCTTGAAAACGACGCCTAATCAATACTCACCTTATATAGGGCTATTCCGGCATCGGTTCGGGATAGCCACTGCTGCCAAGGTCAATGCCATATTTGGTAAAATCTAATTCGATCCCCGGCCAGTTAACCGTATACACATCCCCCAGACCATAAATGACACCGTTCAATGGATGGGATAGATACTTGGTAAAGTTTCCGAGCAGGAATTTGTCACCACTCGCCCCCAGATAGCCGACACCAAAAGTCTGCCCATTCATGTTGCTGTAAAACATATGTTCTTTCCCGACGGCAAAGGTTTGAACATCCACTGCGCGCAGGGTCACACCGGAACCATAGACCTGATACAACTCGTGGCCCCCCCAAGTGTACAGCCGATTATCTTGTGTCAGAGCCGCACTCCCGATATAGCGTGACTGTAACGTTTTCACGTTTTGCATAATGACAATAGGCGGTGCCACTTCCAGATTAGTCAGTGCAGCAGATTCATATTGATAACTAGGGTAATTTTGCCCTAAGTGGAAATGAGTCCCCCAACCAATCACCGAACCATCGTCCAGTAATGCAGTGCCCCAACCATTACCGCCAGAGATGTAGACGATTCTATCGGCATAGCTTTTCAAGCCACTGATTTTTCGGGGCAAGGCAGATAAGCCCTTATAATCCTGATAGCCATAATGGCATTGTGATTGACCTCCCCGCACATCATTACGGCTCGCTATCTGGCCAGTCCCACCGTGAACATACTGAGTAAAGCCCAGACCACAGCCTTCGTTATCGCCAAAACCCCAAACCGAATACTCGTTGCTATCATTCACGGTGACAGCAAAACTCCCTTCGTAGGCAGCCCCCATCAGCGTGACTTTCTCCCCCCCTAAAACAATTTGTCTTGGCGTCACCCGTGTTAAATCAAGTTCAGGTGCAGTGGTCGCATACTGATTATTACCGCACTGGTTGTAGCGACATTCACCGAGAAACCACAAAGTGCCATCTGCTTTTTGCATCAACGTGGTGTATTCCCCGGCGGCAATATCAACCACGCCACTCAATACTTTGCAGGGGGTCGGGTTATAGAGCACTTTGGTGCCATTACACACCGTCGATCCCGCTTCACCGTAGAGATCTTGTCCCCAACTCCAGACATCACCATTTTCATCTAAGGCGACCAGATGATAAATACCACCGGCAATCTTGGTGATACGCAGTGTCGAGTTTGGATCGCCCGGCGGGATAATAACCATCGCGGGTTTCGCGGTATCCGCATTGCCTGAAATACCATTTGAGCCATTGCCTTGTAAGCCATGGTCACGGTAACCCCACACCCAAAGTTTACCGTTAGAATCAATGCCGACTCCGGTATCCACCAACTCAGTTTGATGACTGAAAGTGATGACACCTTGTAAGGTCGATTGCTTGTACACCGGACTTTGATATGCCACCGCCTGCTTCGGCTCAAAACCGAACACCACTAATGGCAAGTAGACCGGAGTGTTAATGCGAGCCATCGCAACCTGATCGTATTTTCGACCAGCAGCAGTTTGTGTGACGGTCACATTGACGCCACTCTTCAGCACTGAATCTTGTGGGAAGTGGTAAGCCAGATTCGCTTTCAATACATTGCTACTGCGCACCTGTTGGCTATAACTGTGGGTACTACTACTGACTAAACTCTCCGTCACAATATCGGCGAGTCGCGCTTGTTTAGCGAGCAAGTTACTACCATCAAGCGTCAAAGAAAGCAGTGCTGCTAATAAAGGTAATAACAGCGCATACATCACGATTAGCGCACCTTTTTCATCAGCGAGTGTTTTGAAAAATCGCTTAATTGTCATCGTGAAGGTCGTCATAACGAAGGTCTGAGCAGTGAGGATCTTGGCAGCGAGGGTCATAGTTGAAAATCTCCGTCACTCAACGTGGCATCACGATGCTTGAAGTGGCAATATTCGGCGGCATCTTGAGCAGCGAGCCGATGAAAGCAGAAAAAACGCTGGTGTCATTGCGTTCGACACAGAGTGTGACGCGGTAAATCGGCGCCCATCCCCATTGAGTTCGTTCGCTGATAAACGTCATTTTTGCCGCATCCGCTGGCGTGAAAATGCCGTCTGAAGAAACACAGTTATCATCGGTGGCATAAGACAAGGTGAGTGGCTTGCCATCAACCCAGCGGTTATCAACGGTTGCGTCGCCAGCGCTGTCGGTAGTGAAATAAAAAGTTTCAAGACGAACCGCCACCGCTTTGCCAGGGAATGTGCTGCCCAACAAACTCAGTGCCACTTTTGCCATATCATCGATTTCAGTTGGCACGACCTGTTTCCTTTCGTCATACAGATAAGTGCGTTCTCGAATCACAGAAGCAATAGAATGCAAGGTCCGTTCAGCTTTACCTTTATTGAGATTGAGCTGACCCAGATCCACGACGAAATAAATCAGCACAATAAACAGAGTAAACACGAGTGATGCCTCTAATGCGACGGCACCATCAGTTGACTTAACCGAAGATAAACTTCTGTTGAATAAGCGGCTGAGGGATGGATTACACCAATTCATAATGTTGGACATAAACAACCTTGCGGCTCAGTAAGCTGGCTTTAAAAGAAGACAAAAGGAATAGTTGAGCAAGGACTGGGTTGTAGTGATATTTAATGCTGTAAACAGCTAATTTCGCCCCACTTGCTGGAGTTGAAGCACTGCAACTATTCGCAACCAATTCTTCAACGTTTCGGCAATACAAAACATCCTCAATATCGATGTCATCTGAGTTTCCTAACCAAGGCCATAGCTGGCTATTATTTTCCAAACTCTGAATGAAGCTAGCGCGATAATTAGTCGCGGTACTGCTATCGAAAGAAGCACTTCTTCCTGACTCCGCCACGGCAAGATCCAATGCAGCAGAGATGAAAATAACGCGACAAATCTCAAGAAATAGAAATAGTAAAAGTAAAAATGGTCCAATCAGTAGTGCAAACTCAAGTGAAATAGCACCCGAATCAGATCTGATACGTTCCCTGATAGTCAGTACAAACTTGTTGCTATACATATAGCGTTCCATAAGACATATAGCGTTCCATAAGTTATCTGTCAGATAAAATGGGCGTGCAGCCACAATAAAATAATTAAGGCAATAGATATTCATGAGTGATACGTAATAACGCACACTCAAGATCGACTTGTAAGATATCCAATGTTATTAAACGACAAGAAGAGAGAAATTACAATAATAATAACCCCAGTTATATATATCATTTTAGAAAATCATAAAACACGCTCATTTTAAGTCACTTGCAACCTGTGCTCATAAAAAAATAGTATCTGATCACTTGTGCGAATTTCATTTGTGATTAGTTTACATAAAGCATTTGATTATTTGGTCACTATGTAGGAATTCAATTAATAAGAAATTGGAGATCATGTTAAAAGAAACACAAGAAACTACAAAGATGATTAATATCATATATGTTAAATTAAAGTTAAATTAACTATTATTCTCAGCGTTACGCATAAGAATAATGGTATTGTTCCCGTCTTTATAAATTATATATTATTTTCGTTAATTCATTGTATTTCAAAGCACTTTAAGGGTTAACTATGCTACGTTTAAAAATTAATAAAAATGATAACATCCAAAATCAAATTGTTAAGGGAATCATAGAATTAACCAATAAGGGAGACCTCAAGTTTGGTGATCACTTACCCTCAATTACTGCAATGAGTGATTCTTTGTTGATATCACGGACATCCGTTATTGGTGCATATGAAAAGTTAGTAAAATTAGGCATCATTCAAAGTAAGGAACGAAGTGGCTATTTTATCTCCACTATTATCGATGATAATCAAGGCACAAGATCAACAACAAAAGTCATGTTTAAAGAGAAGGCTGGAAATAAGCCACAACAAGATAGGATTTATCATGCAAGGGATGTAAGAATACCAGATGTATTTGTCAGAAATTTCTTTACGGAAATAAGATTACGTAAAAACAGTATGACTGAGCCATTAGACATTAGGCAGCTAATGTCCGATATGTTGCTCTCTATGCGACGAATAAAAGCAAACTACAGCACCTCGATTATCACCAAAAATGTTATCTCGTTCTTACTGACTGTGGCTGTCGCAATTAAGAAGAGAACGCCCAGTCCAACCATCATTCTTGAATATCCGTGCTACAACAAAGTGCACGATATCTTCAGCTCTCTGGGGTTTAAAATTATTCTGGTCCCTGTCGATCAACATGGGTTGCAGGTGGAAAATCTAGAGAGTCTGAGTGCAGACTGTATTTATCTCACCCCTGCTCATCAATTCCCAACAGGCGCGTTATTAAGCCAAGAACGGCGGGACTATCTGGCAGCATGGTGTCAAAAAAATCATGTTTGGCTCATTGAAGATGACTCTTTATCGCTGATGAATTTGAGCGAAAAGACCAGTAGCCCTCTCTACGTTAGCCATCCCAGTGAAAAGAATATCTATGTTTCTTCAATGGCACTAATCCTTGGTAGTGAGAACGGTGCCAGTATCGGCCTGTTGCCAGCAGACTTGTATCCTGAAATAAGCCAGTTAGAAAACATACTCTATAGTGAGGATTCTGTACTGAGTTATCGGCTAGTTTCAAACTATCTACACTCAAATAGAGTCATCCGTGATATCGCTAATCTGGCACATAAGAGACGTAAAAAATACCAGCTTGCAACCGAAGGCTTACGTAGAGCCTTTGGCCATCCTCAGATCTGGGGGATACCGCGCTCGATATATTTCTCATTTTTAATCCCTCCAGGGATTACCGTTGACCATGATAAATTCCCATCCCATTTAATTCCTATGTCTACAATCTTTGATACTTTCGGCTTTAGCTGGCTAGGTAAAAGAATAATTTATCCTTTTGCTGCACTCGAGATGGACCAAATAAAACTGATCAATGACTATTTCCTAAAAATAGCCCAAGAGCAGTAAGACGCACTTCGTAACATATGATGTTACTCCAATAGAGTCCTGATAGAGACTGCCGATTAGTGATGTCAAAAATAAAACAACCACTTAGCGGCAGAATTAAGTCAGCAGCGATAAAAGCATTGTTCTTACATTGTGAAATTTATGCTAAATAATAAAAATCTGTGCCTAACACTTATAATTAGTTGTGACTGATAAATAATAAAATTTGGCTCTACCATGATTTTAAGGATAAAAATATAGTGATTACGTAACTTACGTACAGAGCAAAATCTCTTATAAGTTACCTTTGCTAAATTTCATTTATAAAGGATTTATAATGTTTACTAAAGCCTCAAACATGGTATTGAACTCATCTGTATTTCTGGCAGTTAAGGGTCAAGAAAAACTGCAAGAAATGTTAACAAATGAGAAAGGTGTTACTGCCATTGAATATTCAATGATCGCTGTAGCTGTTTCAGCAATGCTGTATATCGTTCTGGGTGATGGTACAAGCGGTGATAACTTCTTGGGCAAAATTATTACAGCTTTCGATAAAATTAAAGACAGCATAGATCAGTCTATGAGTGCCTTCCCTACTGCTCCATAGTAGGTAGCCTTAAGTTAACACTCACTTTTAGCCTATATTGGCTAGTGGTGAGTGTTACTGCCTAGACATAATAAATGAGACCAATAACTTTATGTGGCTAAATTATGGGATATCGCTGGTGTGGTTAGGTATCCTTATACGAGTTTGTTACACCGATATTCGATTCAGGTTAATAAAAAACCATGATGTTTTTATATTACTGATTTGTGTTATTAGCACATTGCTTATTTTTGATAAGCCATTTAATTACCCCTACGCACTCATCACGCTGGCTATCGGGTTTATCTTGGTCACGATAAATATCGTTGGTGCTGGTGATATAAAGTTACTCGCCGTTCTGGCACTAACATTCCCCGATGGCATTTTTTTTGGCTACCTACTGGTCATGTCGATACTGGGCAGTGGCTTGGCCATCATTGAATTGATAAGGATGAGGTTGAAAAAGCAGCCGTCACGTGGATTGCCTTATGGCGTGGCAATAGCAGGAAGCTATTTATTTGTTCTTTATGACTTATTTATCACTTGAGATAAAAATTATACGGGGCTTGGAACGTGAATCAAAAAATAATCATGGCCATGGCAGTACTACTCATCTTAATTGGTGGAATAGGTATTTTTATTTTTTCCGGCGGTAAAAATGATGAGCAGGTTAACAACGTCAGTTCTCAAGTAGAAAAAAAGCCAGCCATAGAGCAAGTTTCTGTCAACTTCGCTATTGCTAAAATCGGACTGAAAGCAGGCTCTATTATTACCGAACAAGATATAAAGATAGAAACCGTCTTACTGGAGCCAGGGCATTGGTTGGTGGAAGAACAAGAGGCTGGTCAGTTGTTTATGGTTGGTTATGTCACATTAGATAATATCAATGCGAATAGCCGTATACGTACCAGCCAAGTTGCTATGCCAGGTTCTCCTGCCTATTTATCGCAAATGGTGACACCAGGGTATCGCGTTTATTCATTCAACTTGAGTGAACAACAAATCTCACAATTAGCGACAACTAAAGCAGGCGAATATGTCGATGTTTACTTTCGCTACAATATGATTATCTCGGGATATAAAACACAGATTTTACAGCGCGTTGAACCTGAAATCCGTCGTATCGGGAATTTTAATGGAACGAAAGTTCTGCCGATATTGAGCGCCAAAAAATTATTGTATATGGATCAAAATGGTAGCAATGGCGTGGTATCCAATATCAATAAAATGATGAGCAAGGATACTAAGGGAGAGAATAAGAACGTCACGAAACCTAAACCTGAAAGCCATGCAAAGCTGTACGTGGAATTAAGTGATCATGATATTAAGAGATTATATACCCTTGATCCTTATGGTGATTTCATCATATTCCCAGCCAGTTTTGCCAAGAATAAAGCAAGCTCTACAGATGAAACTCTGCCGGAGAATATTCGTCAATTAAAAGGGAAAAAAGGATAACTTATGGAAAATAACTTCCGGCAATATTTGGGTTATTCCAAATATTTACCCACACGAATCCTGACCGCTTTGACCGTAATGACACTGATGGTAGGTGCTGCTTTTGCCCAAGATATCTATATGGAAAAAGGTGAAGCCCGAACCCTAAAAGTGAATGCAGCTGTTGATACGGTTTTTATATCTAATCCTGATGTTGCCGACTATGAAGTCATTGATGAGAAGCAAGTCGTTATATTTGCCAGAGAAAATGGCCGAGCAAGTCTTGAGATTTATGGTGGAGAGAACAATGCCACGCTAATGACGATGAACATTGTCGTCGATCCTCTGTTAGGCAACATTAAAAAAGAGATGGCTGAAGAATACCCCGGCAGTGATATTGATATCAAAAAATACGGTGAAGGCTATGTGTTAACCGGTACCGTGCCGGATGAAGATGCCAGAGAAGGTATCTATATGACGATTGGTCAAGCTCTTGGACTCAAAAGGAAAGAGACTGATCTCAAAATAAAACCGGGTTCAGTCAGTTCAATCGGCGGGGACAGTGGCGGTGATACGTCGATCGATTTTATGCAAAAAGTTGTTTTTGAAGGCTTGGTCAACCGCCTGAAATTACCGGCAACAAATCAGGTCAACGTCAAATTGACTGTCGTCGAAGTGACAAAAACCTTTATGGACAATGTTGGCGTTGATTGGAGTAATGCCGGATTGGGTGCAGGCCAATTTAGCCTAACCAAATTCAGATTTGATGCCAATTCACTGAATAGCCTAATTTATGCCATTAAAAATGACTCTATTGCCCGCATCTTAGCAGAACCAAACTTATCGGTACTCTCGGGTGAGACCGCTGACTTTTTAGTCGGTGGTGAGATCCCTATTGTCACAACCTCAATGGCGGGTTCCACCATTACTTATAAAGAGTTTGGTGTGAAGCTAGTGATTGCCGCAAAGGTAGAAAGTAATAACAAAATAAAACTTAACCTCAGTGAAGAGATCAGTAGCTTGGATGGACAATATGCTTTAGGCGATCTCAATATCCCTAAATTACGCTCCCGTAAGGCTAGAACGACGGTTGAACTGGGTGATGGAGATAGCTTTGTGCTCGGAGGCTTATTAAATGAAAATGAAAAAGAATCGCTCTCTGGCATTCCATTTATTAGTGATATTCCGATACTTGGCGCGTTATTCCGACGGACGGGCGCTGAACGCGAGCGCACTGAATTAGTCGTCGTAGCAACGGTTAATCTGGTTAAACCCATCTCTTTCAATAAAGTGGTTTTACCTAATTTTGTACGCAGTAATCTCGCAGAACGCTTCTTCAATATCAGCGCTATCCGCGAATCCAAATCCCGTAAACAAGTGACAGAGTTCCTTGATAAGGGAGGCTTTGCACAATGACAACTAGCCGGTGGTTAACGACGAGATTACTGCTTTTATCATTAGGGATAACGAGTTTCTCGGCCCCGACGCTATCAGCAGAAAACCCATCGCAATTGATGAGCCGAGTGTCTGACCATACTCTTTATGCCAACACCGTGATAGACCGAGAAATCTTGGTCGGAGAAGTGCTGCAAAATTACCGGAAATTGAGTCATGCCGTGATATTGATTAGCGGGTATCAGCCTGCTTTTAATCAATTGGCTTACGATATAAGAACTCAGCTCATATCAGCCAATATTCCGCCAACGTCTATTTATCTGCAACCGAGTTCGACGGGGTATGATATGCGAAATCGTGGGCTAATAACGCTATCACTAGAACAATATCGCGTTGCGCAATATACCTGTAACTATCATAGACAAGATTATCAATACCGCGACAGAGATAAAGTAGGTTGTAGCGTCGATAACCTACGTAATTTAAGCATTATCAATAGAAAATGATTTTCTCTATTTGTCATCATTAACAGGTATCTTAGAATGCTATTATTCTCTAATAACGATAAATCAGAGACATCCACCGACAAAGAGGCTATCGTTCTTATTTCAGCACGGACTTCATGGATGGATGAAGTCAGTAGTCAATTAGTATTGAAGAACGTTATCCATATTCAAAGGATTACTGAAAATTTTCTTAAAATAGAGTCATTGGATTTATCTTCGACAATCCACACTGTGATTATTGACATTGAAAACGCAACAGACACACAAAAAATAATCAATAAAATCAATACGATTCTGGTTAATACCGCAAGTTGCCTAGTCGTTGGTGACAGTGACTCAATCATTTTGTCGCAACAGTTTGTGCAATCTGGTGTGCATTATCTTCATTATCCCTCGCAACTCACTGATATTGTTGCGCAGGTCAAAAGTGCACGGTTAGAATTTAGCAATAAGCGCTCAGCGATAAAAATCAGTATTTTGGGATGCAAGGGGGGGATAGGAACATCGACGATCAGTTATCATCTTGCACAATATATTGCCATTAATAATCGTGTGCCTGTGCTACTCGTTCAAGGGCATGGTGGTTCTCAGGATATGGACATTATTTCGGATCATATTCTCGATCATGACATCACCGAAGTGACAGATTATCTTTCAATTAAGAAAAATGGCGGTGAGATAACACCAAACTTCCATGACCCATTATTAGAACGCTACAATTTTTCTATTTTTGATTATGCTGTTTTTAATCTGGATAAAGAGAAAATTGAACATATTTTGAATTTCTCTGATTGCGTGATTTTTATTATCAGCCATGATTTAGCCTCCCTGCGAGTCGCTAAATTATCGCAAGAAGTAAACCGCTTTTTACAAACGGTAGGAAATGGTGTTAAACGCGAATTTACCTGTTTGAATCAGACAAAATCCACTGGGGGGACTGCACTATCCCTGAGTGACTTAACGGCATTACTCAGTAATGAGATATCTACGCAAATCATTTATCAGCGCCCGCCCAACGATCCATCTAAGCCGCTTAGATTACAGGGAAAATCGGCAGAATCCTTAAATATTCTGGCGCAAAAAGTGTTAGGCCAAAAACCGATGTCACGTAAAAATATCGGCAATTTGTCTGGTCTCATACAACATTATTTTAAAAAGTAGGTGGGATAAGGTCGTATGGAGCGCAGTGACGAACTGAAAGAGACACAACGTATTGTCCGCCAACAAGTATTGGATACGATAGATGTCGACCGCATAGATACACTGATCACTAATCGGATGGCATTGTTGCGTGAAATTATCGCCATTGTGCAAAGGATCAGTCAGGCGACGAACCGTTATCTATCAAAGGAAGAGACGGAAAAACTCAGCCATGCTATCACGGATGAAATTCTTGGCTTTGGCCCTATGCGTGAACTATTAGAAGATGAAACTGTTAACGATATATTGGTCAATGGCCCAGATAATATCTTTGTAGAACGGCGAGGAAAGTTAGAAAAAACGAAATTAACTTTTCTAGACAATGAACAGCTCACCGATATCGCGAAACGTTTAGTCGCCCGAGTCGGACGCCGTATTGATGAATCACAGCCATTAGTCGATGCTCGCTTGCATGATGGTAGCCGTTTGAATGTGGTGATCAACCCCATCGCATTAGATGGCACCTCAATTTCAATCCGTAAATTCAGCAAGATTTCTAAAACATTCAAAGACCTGATTAACTACGGCACCCTCGATGAAAAACTGGCCAATCTATTAATTGTGGCCGCGAAGTGCCGGATTAATATTGTTATCTCCGGCGGGACGGGGTCCGGTAAGACAACGTTAATGAATGCCTTATCCCAACATATTTCATTAGATGAACGCATTATTACTTTGGAGGATGCCGCTGAGTTACGGCTATTACAGCCCCATGTCGTTCGGTTGGAAACCAAAATGGCCAGTATCGAAAATACCGGCAAAGTGACAATGCGTAACTTGGTCATTAACGCCTTACGTATGCGGCCTGACCGGATAATCATTGGTGAGTGCCGTGGTGAAGAAACATTTGAAATGCTACAGGCAATGAATACGGGTCATGATGGTTCCATGACCACCTTGCATGCTAACACTCCGCGTGATGCCATTGCCCGTCTCGAAAACATGGTCATGATGGCAGGATTAAGTCTGCCGGTTGAGGTTATTCGCAGAAATATAGCCTCTGCCGTCAATATGATTATCCAAGTATCACGGATGAATGATGGCAGTAGAAAAATCATGGCCGTTTCTGAAGTCATGGGTATCGAAGGTGAAATGGTGGTTATTCAAGACATCTTCCGTTTTGTGACAGAAAATGCCCGTGACCAGCAAGGTAATATCGTCGGTAAATTTGTCTGTTACGGCCTTTCTCAACGCTCCGTTTTATATACACATGCTCGTCTGATGAATCTGGAACATGTGCTTAAAATGATTTTTGAGGGGACATAATGACTAAGTTGTATGTGTTAATTATGTGCTTTGGCGTACTGATGCTTTATTTAATTGTCAAACGCTGGCAAGCCATGCAAAAAAGCACCTCAATCAATGACGCCAATAGCATGATTAAAGTTATGCTTAAAACGAACCCACAGCAGCAACGTCGGCGTCAATTTGTGCTGGGTGCTCGTGGTTTTATACTCAATTACATCGATTTATTCCGTCATCGCCAAAGCCGAGTATTAGGCCGTAATATTTTGTTAATGCTAGCAACTGCCGTCATTTGCTTTGCTTTAAACCATTACGTCTTTCATCAAGCCACTTTGGTGATCCTTCCTGCTAGCATGCTTATTGGGCTGCTCGTGGTCGATAAAGTTGAGAAGACTATTTTACGCAAATCTTTTCAACAAATATTCCCAGAAGCACTGACGGTGATTAATGGCGCGATCAGTTCAGGAAATAGTATCGTACAAGCATTAGCTGATTGTTCACTCATTATGCCAGAGCCATTGGGAGAAGAACTCGGGCGAGTTAGCCGCCGTCTTAATGTAGGGGAATCCCCTGAAAGGATATTTAAATCCTCCTACCGTCGTTTGCCTTATAAAGAGTACTACTTTTTTACCATTGCTATTCTCGTCAATATGAAAAGTGGTGCAAAACTACGAGAAGTTTTATTACGTTTAGGCAAAACCGTCGCGAATGCCCGTGCTATGGAGAACAAAAAATTAGCCATGACCGCTGAAGCACGTATGTCTTCTAAAATAACAGCCATTATCCCTTTTATTTTTCTCTTTAGCTTACAGTTTTTAAGTCCAATTAATTATGACTTTATTATGAATGATCCTGAGGGGATAAAGATCCTCTACTATTTTCTCGGTAGCGAGTTTATTGGCATGATGATTGTGCTCTTTTTGATGAGGAAGATATAGCCATGATGATGTCTTTTAGCCTCTTAATGTTGCTCGGTGTCTGCATTTTTATTTTCCAGTTTATTAAGCGTCAACAATTGACAAGAGCAAAAAATAAAATGGTGGTTTCCATACAAGAAGATAGCACCGACATCCCTGATAATTATCAGAAAATTAATACTAGGACAGAGTCAATCATTGCATCCGGAAATCGTTTTTTATTTTTAGTCCGAGTTTTTGATGAGAAAGGTTTAGGCAAAGTTCTTTTCTCCCTATTTTTAATTGTGCTTGCCATGATGGCTGACGAGTTCCTGAAATTAGAACTTACCAGCAAGGATTTGATGGTTACATGCTTAATCATTATTATTGCTGTGATTCTCATCCCAGGGATTGCACGAAAATATATTGTTAACAGCCGCATAGCCAAGATTGAACAGGATATGCCACTGTTTGTTGATCTCTTGGCTATCTGCGTACAATCCGGTTTAACCATCGAAAGTTCATTAAAATTCTTAGCTGAAAATGTCGGTGATATTAATGATAACTTCGTGCCATTTCTGGATCGTCTCGTCAAGAAAATTGAAGTCAATGGCCTTGAAGCCGGATTAATACACTTACAAAAAGAGTTACCGAGTCGAGAAGTCAGTATGTTGTGTGTCACTTTGCAGCAAAGTCTGCGCTATGGCTCATCAATATATGAATATTTAATGGAGCTTTCTTCCGAAATGCGGGAATTACAACTGCTTAAAACAGAAGAAATCATCGGTAAACTTTCTGCGAAAATGAGTATTCCACTCGTTCTCTTCTTTATGTTCCCGGTCGTTATTATTATTGCCGCACCGGGTGTTATGCGTGTTATGTCTCAGGGGTAATTTATGTCTATATTCACACGGATAGTCTTGCTTTCATCTATTTTCTTATTGGCCGCCTGTCAGTCACATTCACCTTCCTATAAATTTGCGGGCAATAGCGATTACCAATCCAAAGATAGTGCTGAAAAAGAGTATGTTTTACAACAGGCTAAAAATTATAGTGGGCTAATCGAAGTCTATAAAGCACGCCTTAAAAACAGCGAGGATAGAAGCACACGATTTAAGCTCGCTGAGTATTACTATCAGGTGAATGACTATAACTCTTCGGTGCATTACTTATCGCCACTGTTACAAAATGCTCCAGATGAACACGTTTACCTATTACAAGCTAAAAATCTGGCAGCGCAACGTCAATATAAATCAGCCATTAACTTTATCAATATGGCTATCAATAAAAACCCGAAATCAGGGGAAAGCTATAATACAAAAGGCATTATTATGGCGGAAAATGGGCAATTAGTCGAAGCAACTCGAGCCTTTGAATCTGCACGTAATCTCTATGTCAAAGATGAAATAATTAATAATAACCTCGCAATGGTTGAAATTTTCTCTCAACGATACGAGTCCGCAGTGCGCTATTTACTTCCGCTCTATTTACGCGGTTATAAAGAACAAAACTTAACGCATAATTTAGTCTTTGCATTGCTTAAAAGTGGTGATTATCGCTACGCCAAAGAAATTATCGAGATGGAGAATATGGCTCCTTATCCAGATACCTTGGTCGAAGCGTTGGCTGATGTCACCGTTCAGCCTTATTCGCCTAGCGCCAGCAATGATAAGGTTGTTGCCATAAATAGCGCAAAAACAACTTCAGCCTCGTTTGTGCCGGCGACACCGACTTTAATCAATACTGGGCCAACGAGCAAAAAACAGTAATTCATTATTTGGCAGGCCCTCACCTGCCATCTCATTTTTGTCAAATTGGCATAATATTTCTCAGAGGCAAGTAATGATATGACCTATTTAAAACTATTTTTTGCATTCATTATCACGGGAATACCTATCCTCGGTTTCACGCAACCCAACCAAGTATTACTGTTTATTGACTCAAAGAATATTCGCCAGATCGAGCTGGTTGAAAACATTAATCGAGAACTGCAGCTTAGCCCGACGTTGAACACAGGTATAGAGCTTCAAATCATTGATATTCAAGGTGGGATAGTGCCTCGTTTTAATGCGTTGCGCTACCGAGTTGATACCGAAGGGGAATGGGTTGTGAGATACAAACCACGTAGTTTGCCTTGGTTAATTTGTTCCGCACAAAAGAAATCGCCACAGGGGTTTTCAATATCAAGCCATGATGCTATTCGACGCTGTTTAACTTATTAATTCATAGCTCACAATTCATACCCCTTAACGTTAAAAATATGCGATTAAAACTCAACGCGGGATGGCCACGTCTTATCATTAGGTTAGGGGAATTGATATATTAATAATATGGCGACAAAATGGTACCTGCCTCACAAATTAGTAAAGTACGTGCCGAACTTCTTTTATCTTTGCATCAGCGATGATATTGTCTTTCATGTGACATTATTAGGATTGTAACTGTTCATCAGGCAAAACCTAAGTTTCTGTTTATTAGGCATCAAGCTAAATAGGCGGGTACTTAGGTTTTTTTTTGTTTGTCATTTATGTCACAAGAATGAGCGAATGGATATTAATAAGACAACACCGAGGATCTTTACCATGAAAAAAACAATCATTTCCACTATGTTACTGCTGTCCCTCTCAGGGGGTGTTCTGGCTGCGGATGACCACTATTTAACCTATGAAAAAACACCGGATAGCTTAAAGTTATTACCGCCTCCCCCCTCATTTTTAAGTGTCGACTTTTTGAGAGATAAAGCCTATTACGATGAAGGTAAATCGTTACGCAATACCGTAAGAGGGAAGCAAGCTTATGACGATGCTGATGTGAGTAAAGACAGCTTACTGAATAACTTCTCTGAGGCTTTTGGTCTGAAAATTACCAAAGAAAAAACACCTCAAATATATACGTTGATCTCCACCATGAAAGAAGATGCTGGTGAGTATGCGACCCGCTCGGCTAAAAAACATTATAACCGCGTTCGTCCATTTGCATTTTTCAATGAGGCAACTTGCCGACCAGAAGATGAGAAACAACTGTCGACGAATGGATCTTATCCCTCTGGGCATACCGCCATTGGCTGGTCCGTCGCACTAGTATTGGCCGAAATCAATCCCGCTCGTCAGGATGAAATTCTTAAACGTGGTTATGAGCTAGGAGAGAGCCGTGTTATTTGTGGTTACCATTGGCAAAGCGATGTTGATGCCGCTCGTATGGTCGCTAGCTCCGTTGTTGCCACCCTGCATACCAATGCTGATTTCGTCTCACAGTTGGCAAAAGCAAAAGAGGAAATGAAGTCAGTCAACCTACAGGCTAACAGTAAGAAATAAAGTGTTCTGTCGTTATTGACGATACTCAAACAAATAGCCGGCGGTGATAAGCTTAATCCCACTTTCGTGACAGGCGTGGCATATAAAAACTTTTCATCGTCGGCCATTTTAAGTCATATGACAAATTGACTTAATGCTCATCGGATTGAATATCAGGCCCAATAAACCAGCGCAAAGAATTGTTAATGCTGTTAAAGGTACAATGCACCTTCCCTTCTCTCTCCAATGTCAGCAACATCGTACGTGTCGCATAAATACTTTCATTACATCTGTCTGCTAACTCCCGCGTTTTCGGCCATGACTCAGGCGGAGGTAATTGTGTTAAGGCATAGGCACCCTTGCTTGCTGAACATAAGCTCTGCAATTGTGATAGCATCATTTCTTTTCTAGCACGATATTTCTTAGATTCACTTTTCATTTTATTTTAAATAATAGAAGTTAATTAATCCAATAGCAGGACGGATGAATCGTCGTTCAAACTGATATTGAAGAAATAGCAGTTCTCCGCCCACCGGTTCATTACTCTGCTTAAAACGACTTGCGATTCTTTTTTTCTTACACGGTCACAAGATATATCTTGATGGATTTTCAAAATGCGCATTATGGATAAGCGAGGATAAAACGGGCAACTGGGCTAAATTCACCCACAGTTTCCATGTCCACAACCTGCTCAATAGAGATCGGATCAGTGGCGCATTGAGTTGCTAATGTCGGTATCGAAGAAATCGAATTTCTTTATTGCTTGTTTTTATCTCTCATTCTCCCAGTCATTTCTTCAAACCTATAACATAATAGATTTCGATCAATTATTCTGTCAAATTGATTTTTGAAAGCTCCAAACGCCATCAAAAACAATATAAATAGAATATTATTCCAATTTATTTTTTCGAGCGATTCTATAGCTCGCTTACTTACCAATTAATAGTGTGATACTTCAGTTTTTAGCGATAAGACAGATTAACTTCCGCGATTATTTAAAATAAAACCCATTGAGAAAAATAGATTTAAATCACATTAACTCACTGTCTGATTACTTGATATTAACAAAACAAGAAAACATAGGGACAGATGAGACGTGTGATTTGCGACCTATTGATTTTCACATAGGCTACAATTCTCAAAATACTATATCCATCCGGTTGATATTCTCATCGCCGAATATCAGCAGTATGCTGGTAAGCATAATGAGAAATATCTCATTAATTAAGTTCAGGTATATGGCTTAATCAAATTATGACGCGTGAGGATTTTATTTCCTCGATATAGGGTCCCTTATCGGGGCCCTATATCGATTTTACGCGCAGAATCATCAAGGTAAGACGGGTGTGAAAGTGACCCCAAGACTCCAATTATCATTGTTATTCAGTGTGACAACCACAGTCGACATCCCTGGGTTAGTACTGGTTAACGTTGCCATCGCAATTCCATCCGCGCCGGTCGTGCCAATCACGGTGGTCACACTTGCACCATTATTCGCACTGAATGTAACGCTCTGACCCGCCACTGGATTACCGCCAGCATCGGTGACGATTGCTTGCACACTATTCGTCGCCGTGTTGTTAGCCGGTGCATTATCGGCGGTGACTCTCAGATTCGCAGCGGTGATCGTTGCCGTATGACTATCAGCAATAAACTGAGTATTGACCGTTGTGCTGGTGCCATTGACCGTGGCGATCACAATAGTCTCTCCGGCTGTGCTGTTGGTTAACGTCGCGGTCGCAATCCCATCCGCGCCAGTCGTGCCAATGACGGCAGTCACTCTAGCACCATTATTCGCACTGAATGTGACGTTCTGACCCGCCACTGGATTACCGCCAGCATCGGTGACGATTGCTTGCACACTATTCGTCGCCGTGTTGTTAGCTGGTGCATTATCGGCGGTGACTCTCAGATTCGCAGCGGTGATCGTTGCCGTATGACTATCAGCAATAACT
>NZ_HE997645.1:424018-514238 GCF_000312485.1 Yersinia massiliensis CCUG 53443
GGTGCATTATCGGCGGTGACTCTCAGATTCGCAGCGGTGATCGTTGCCGTATGACTATCAGCAATAAACTGGGTATTGACCGTTGTGCTGGTGCCATTGACCGTGGCGGTCACGGCAGTCGTTCCAACGGTGCTGTTGGTTAACGTTGCTGTCGCAATCCCATTCGCGCCAGTCGTGCCAATCACAGTAGTCACACTTGCACCATTATTCGCACTGAATGTGACGCTCTGACCCGCCACTGGATTACCGCCAGCATCGGTGACGATTGCTTGCACACTATTCGTCGCCGTGTTGTTAGCCGGTGCATTATCGGAAGTAACCGTTAAATTCGCTGCGGTGATACTCACCGAACCGGCTAATACCGTCACTTGCATTGTCACAGGCCGCGACACATTGCCTTGTTTATCATAAGCCACCGCGCCCAACACATAGGTATTACTGCCAGGGCTTGTTAGCTGATACGGCGGTAGTTTTATTTCCACCGACTGCAAAGATGTCATGGAAAGGCTGCCACCCACGGCGCTCAAAGCAGCATCGTCCCACTCAATACGATCAAGTGCATGCTTGCTAGAAACTTGTGCACTGACCGCGACACGTGTTCCTGCGTCACCACTTATTTGCTCAGGTAGAGACAGGCTAATCACATCCTGTTTTTGGTAATCCAAGACAATATTATTGTTCCGTTCAACCAAGTCATAGCGGCTGCTCGCTAATTGACGAGTTGATGCGACGGCTGACGGATTTATCTGGGACTGCCATGATTCACCCAGACGATAGTTCAACTGCAGATTAAAGCTGCTGTCATTGTGACTGCCTTTGCCTGCGCGATGCTCCACGCCAATAGTGACTAATGGGATAGGGGTGTAATTTACACCGGCAGTAATCGCATCGGGGTTTTTCTGACGTTCATCTTTGCCAAACAAAGCAACATCATCACCACGATACTTTTCATACATCAGTTTACCGCCCAGTTGCGGGTGAGAGGGGAGATAAGCTTCAGCTCTAATATCGTAACCGTTGGCTGGACGTTCATTGTCATCAGAAAAATCGCGTGACTGATGCCAGTCAGTGAGGGCGAAATAACTGTTAGCCGATAACTTCAAATAATCAGTCCAGGCTTCAGCACCCAGCCCAACTCTGCGGTTCTTGCCTGTGATGTCATTATCAAGAAAAGTATTCATGCCATACATCCAGTTATTCTGGAAGGTACGAACACCAACACCGACATTGACCGTATTACGGCTATTTTTATTCCGAGCACCTAATTGAGTAAAAAGTAATGATTTTTGTCCATCAGCTAATGGCAACAACACATCGGCAGCACTGCCATCTAATTTAAAATCATTATTGACATTGATCTGCACTTTTGCGGTGCCAAACTGGCTCAGCCATTGCTGAGCAGAACGATTAAGTTCATTGTTAGCCGTCGAACGAGCCATCTGCTGCACTGATTTTGCAGTATTCTCGTCCGATAAAAGGGGTGCTCTATCAGCAACATAACGCGCTATTTTTGTTTCTGCTGATTTCACCGAATTATTGTCTACCGAGAATGGCGAGCGCTGGCGCGGGATGTCAATTTCATCCCCAGCAGTTAATGCAGTAAAAGGTTTGGAGAAAATACGATGATGATTTATTTTTTTAGTTCATCAACTGACAGCCCGTATTTTTTTGATAGGATACCGACACTTTCATTAGTCTTTAGAATATAAGTTTCTGTCGCAATGTTTACTTCAACAATGTTGCCTGTGGCAGCGGGTGAAATAGAAGCAGCAATAGCAGGTGTAAATGACAAGCTTAAAGGAAAAAGGAATTGTAATAAAAGCGTAACCCAACCCATGACTCTGAGTTTTTGTTGTGGTGAATAACTAGCCACAAGCTTGAGTTGAGAGGGCGTTTTGTGCGCTTTCATCCAGAATATGTGACGCATTTATCTATACCTCATGAATGCCTGGTGTATTTAACAGGTATTATTATGAGGTAATTCTTATTTTAACTATCTTAGGCGCCCTCTTGAATTGTGTAGGAAATTTCTTGTTGTATGAATATTAATTCATTAACGGGTCATTCTATTAAACAAGATAATAATAATGCTCAGCTAATATAACGAAAACTGAAAGTAATAAAATAATCGCGCAACAATCACTCTCAATTCACGTAGATAAAGCAACAAATCACTAACAAACCATTCGGCATATCGCCCTATTCCACCCGACCAAACGCCGCCTTATGGTCGCGTTTGATCAGGCGTCATCACGGTGGCATGAATCCTCAACCTCAGACTCACACACCCGAGTTACATCTGCTTAATGGCTTCTGTTCTTACCGGTAGCGGGTCAACCGCTTGTTCAGCCTGAATTTCTTTCCTGACATTAAGAATACCGATTTTGAAGTGATGGTGCCGGGTGGCACATTGCGGCCAAACAATGGCGGTATCATTGGCCCCAGTGCGGTCTCTTTTGTGGAAGGATTCCGTGCTGACTATCTGATCACCAGTATGGGGCAATTGACCCCGACGGCAGTCTATTAGAATTTGATGTCAATGAAGCCAGAGTAGTGAAAGCGATGATGGCTCATGCTCGCCATATCTTGTTAGCCGCAGACCACACCAAGTTCCACGCGTCCGCAGCCGTTGAGATTGGTAATGTGGCACGCGCAACGGCCCTGTTTACCAATGCTCCCCCCCACTCAATTAGCCGAGATACTGCAACAGCAGCAGGTAGAAGTGGTGATTGCACCATTACCGAATACAAGTATTAGCCCCACGCTGAACAACGGCACGGGGGCGTCTTAGAGTCACCGCTTAGGGTATCCGGCATCGCGATTGGCGCAATGCCGGAATGGCTATGGCTATGGCTGCGACATCCCCTCCGTCCCTGATGTGAGTTTCTGCCTGATTAGCAATTGCACTGATCTCTTTTCTGCTTATCTCGATTTAAGCACGAGTACAGGTATAGACCACTCATTTGCTAGATTAAAACCAGTATAAAATCCCAGAATAAATTAGGCTTGGACGATAAATAAGGATATTTATTGCAATACAAAATTTGTGGGTATTAAACGACTGGTAAAAACGAATAGAAACACTAGATTTAATATTGTAACGCGAGAGCACAAAAATCACGCAGGAAATAATTAGCAGACTATAAATAAAATCAGACTGAATACATTAAATCACTCAGGTAATCTCAATGGATTAATCATAGTCCATCGAATACAGATTATTAATATTGCCCGACACTCAGCTTCAATTATTTATTGTCAAAGCTACTCTGGCCGTGGACATAAAGCGGCACAACAATTTTAGGTAAATTAATGCCATAGCCATTTCAGGGTCGAGTTTAATGACTCGGAGGTTCTATCTCATCTATTACCACTGCATTGCTTAATAAAGAAAGATAATATTCTTTAATAATAACGTCGAATTTCGTCATTAATATAAACCCGATAATTATTATCGATAAATACAGCAATTAATATCTGATTCAATCTTGTTTGAGGAATTATGCTATGAATCTATTTCGCCCAGCATTAGGCCCTATTGTCGGCCACACAACTGATAGTTCCTGCCGTTTATGGATTGCCGCTTACGATACGCAAGATGAGAATGATACATCCTCCAATATCCGGAGCATCGGAGTCCTCGGTGTTGTGGGAAGTGATAACAAAGTGGCTAAAGAGAATATTTATTATTTTCGTCTACACCGAAAATACCATCGCACGGGTACATTTAATCTCGGCAAAGACATCACTTTGTGGGCCACAGAAGAAGAGAAGCTACAACTTAAATCATTCTCTCTTAAGCCTGATACCACCTATCAAGTTCGTATGGCTTATCTGGAAGTCAGCCTCAATACAGAAGAAGAAGAGGAAGATGATAGTGATACTAGTGAGCAAGTGGTCCAATATTTGCCACCCGTCAGTGTCTGGGCTGATCAACTCAATCGCGATGATATTAGCCCTGTCTATGTTGTTGCTGATTTTAAAACTCAACCGAAGAGTGGCAATAAGAGAGTTCCACTCAATTTTATATTCGGTTCATGCAGGAACAATTGGTTCAATGGCCTTCCATTTAAGAAAAAAGACTCTGATAAAATATTCAAATACATTTATCAGGATCACGCCAGTGCTAATTTTATCTTAATGGTGGGTGACCAAATCTATGCTGACTCACTGTGGAAAGCAGCGGTTTTCAAAGCAGATACCTACAAAGAGTTTGATGAGGCTTATCATGAGGCATACCGCACACCACATTTTAGAGCCTTGACCTCACACATCCCTGTTTACATGATCCTTGACGATCATGAAATAGAGGATAACTGGACACAGGACAATATAGACAGCCCACAAACACTCGCGAATTATTTGGGGTTTAAAAGCAATAGCCGATACCTATTTAACTGCGCCATCAGCGCCTACCGTAGTTATCAGTGGGTACACGGACCGCACTTCGAAGACAGCTATATTAACAAAAACAGAAATGACTTAATCGGCAAAGATAGATTCCTTGCTCAATCGAAAGCACAAAATCTATTTTATGACTTCAATTACTGCGGTTACCCCTTCTTTGTCTTGGATACCCGTACTAGCCGATTTAAAAATTCAGCGGCCAGCCCAGCAGAAGATGATAGAAATATTTTTAACAACCATTTACTCGGTCGCCCTTCACTCAGTGCCGCCGAGCCAAATCAATTAGATCGTTTGTGTGCTTGGTTAATACATATGCAGAAAGATTACGGTAATCGCCCCAAATTTATCGTTTCATCCGGTGTTTTTGTGCCTAACGGTGTGGATACTGCGGGCACAACGACATATGCCATGCGCCAAAAAGATAAAAGTGACAGCTGGAGTGCCTTTCCTCAAACGCGCAATGAAGTTCTGAAGACCATTATTAAAAATAAAATCAAAAATGTTATTTTCCTCTCCGGTGATATCCACTGTACTAATATCGCGAACCTAGAAATCGTCGATACTTCAGGCAGCACAATACAGGCGTGGTCGGTGACCTCATCGCCTTTTTATTGGCCTTACGACATTATCGATGGCAACACCTTCGACTATATTCATGACTCACAGGATCCCAGAACCAAAGATGAATTCACTGTATACGAAACACTGACCAGTAACCCTCCTGCGGGTTCTGAATTAGGGACCATGAATTACACCAGTTGGGCCTATACACAGCAGAACAACTTCGCCAGTGTGAATATAGATCCCTTGAATGCCACATTAGTGATTCAGTTTTTTAATGAGGAGGGCAAGCCTTTCATACTGGAAAAACGTTCGAAGGATGTGAATACTAAGCCAGAAATCATTCAGTTAGAAAAGTGGTAATAATGAAACCCATCATGCGTAGCCTATGCCTTGTGGCTATCATTTTGTTGGGTGGGTGTCTATCTAAACCAGAGGTGGGTGCCCACCATCTCTGGTCTGCTAAAAATGCCGACTTCGCATTATTGATGTCATTCAGTTTCCCCGAATCAATCGAGACGGCGGCTTATTGGACGCCAACCGTCCGATTTTCTTCGCTCAAGCGCAGATAACTTTCATGGTACAGAGGCAGTTAACGTGCCGGGCAAATCTGCGCTATTGGTCATTTTACCCATCACGAAAGCCAGATTAGCCGCTGCGACCAAAGAAGCAGCGTGGGCATCTGTGCTCATCTGCTGCGCATTCAGTAAGCCATTGGCCGCCTCATTGGCAACTGTAATCGTTCCGACCCCATTACGATAAGATTCCAGCGCGGCGTCATAGGTGATAAAGGACGTTTTCACGAGGTTAAGTGCCGCCTGATTCGACTCCAGCGCAGAGCGTAGGGTATCTGCCGCCACCACAATTTCTCTGACAGCCAACTCCTGCGTTTTCTTAAATCCTTCAGCCGCCACCGCCGCGCGGGACTCGGCTTCTTTAACCCGTGCTGCACGTATCCCACCGTCGTAAAGCGGTACACTGACGCCCAATAAAATGCTGGATGATGACGTCTGCGGGCTGATGCCCGGCAAGCCCTGAATATCAAAACGCCCATCCCCACCTGCAACGGCCCCCGCCAGATAGACTTTTGGCAGGAAATCAGCTTCGGCAGCTTTGATGCCCGCCTTTGCCGCTTCGGCTGCCGCATAGCTGGCTAAGACATCTGGCCGTTGGGAAAGCGCTAAACGAATCATTTTTTCCGTCGGTGGACTGGCTACATCCGGCAAAGCACGGTCCTCGGCATAAGCGACGTTGATCGCCAATGTCGGGGACACCCCCATCGCACTCAGTAAGGCTTGATAAGCATCACGCTCAGTGCCTTTTGTCATCACGCGGCGTAATTCAGACTGTGCCACCTGTTGGCGGGCCAGCGCCACTTCGACCGTTGTCGCAATGCCATTTTTCCGGCGTTCTTCGGCAGCATCTTGGATTTTTAGGCTATTTTTCAGCGTTTCTTCGGCTATTTTCTGCTGATTTTGCGCTGCGCCATATTGGAAGTAAGTCCGGGTCACGTCATAAATCACTTTCTGATGCATGCCATTGAAGGTCACATTGGAGGCATAAGAGATGTGTTTTGCCGCATCCAGCAATGCGCTACGTTGCCCAAAATCAAAGATAAGCCATTGCAGTGCTAAGGCAGGCACAACAGCGCTGCCGCTGGTTTTCAGATCCTTTTCATTGCCGATAGCATAAGGTAGCGGCGTCGTCGTACTTTGGTAACCGCCAATCACACTGGCTGAAATGATCGGTAAAAAGATAGCCTCGCCCATTCCGACCGCCAATGCAGCTTGCCGTGCTTGCTGCCAAGCAATACGGGTATCAGGATTTTGGTTCTGGGCAATATCAATCAACTCAGGTAACGAATAGCGATGTTCACTCTTGATTGAAAGAGGCTGCGCCAGTTCTGCCACCAGCGGATTCGCTGGGACCGAAAAATTACCGCCCACCATCGATGCCCCCGTATTCGCATTCGGTGCCCAAGGTTCAGCATAAGACGCGGGGGCGAGATCCAAGCGATCGGTGGCACAACCTGCGATCAGCATGCTCAACCCCAATACCGAAAAAGTCAGGCTTATTTTGGCTATCCGAGCCTTCAATATCGCGTGCGTCATCATGTCTTCAAATTCCCAGAAGTTTCTCTAACCGCTTAATACGTTGTTGAAGAGTAAGATCATTCGGCGATAACGCATGCCGTTGAGATTCACTGTTCTGCTCTTGTTCGCCAGAAAATATCATCGCATCGCTGCCTGCTGAAAGACGACGTAACTGCTCAATATCAGAGGCCGATTTCTCCGTCGGTAGAAATAGCACAGGGCACAATTTATTCATTTCTGACAGTATGGCCAGTAGCCGTGCACACTCTTCTCGCGAGGGACGTAATTGTGCTGGCTCAAAGGGAACCAGTGCCAACTCTTCTTGTGCGCGATTAATTTCGTCTTCAACGGCAGTGGCTTCTCTTAAGGCTGCGGGCCGTGCTGTGGGGGATAATGCCGCTAAATTTGTCAGTCCTTCCAAGGCATGACGAATATGTATCCGCACCGAATCAACAATCGCCACTGGCCACAATCGCGTAAAGATCAGATACACCACAAGGTTACCCAACAAAATACCGAGCACCCTATCTAGGGCAACGCCCATATCCGTACTCGGGCCAAAACCTTGCAACACCGTCAGCAGGAAAGCCAAACCGACCTGTACACCGGCATAGGCAATACGCTCGTTACCGCATGACACCCAAGCCGCCAATAGAATGCAACCAAACACCAGCGCCATCAATTGCCCAATGTCATTGAGATGCGGAACAATGAAAATGATCGCCAACACCCCCATCAGCGCACCGATTAAGCAACCAATGATCCGTAACACGAGCTTATGAACGGTTTCACCGGTCGTCCCCAGTGCCGCCACATAGCAGGTGATCATGGCGGTATGAATGTCCTGCCAATCCAAGGCGGTATAAACCAGATAGCAAATCAGCGCAGCCGCCGTGGTTTTCAGTGCAAAACGCTGATGGACAGGGTTAGTCAGGGCGTCAGCAGCAAAGAAGGTCGATTTTGGGGCATCCAAGTCTTGCCCGACCTCTGCATTCGCCAGTGCTATCAGTGCATTTTTGATCTCGTCGATTTCATCGTTTGAAACCTCAGTCACAAAGTGAGGGAGAACGGTCTGTTGGCCGTCAGCCACCGCCTGCGCAGCATCACGACAGTAAGCCGCTAACTCGAGGCGCGCCGCCTCTGGTGTGTTAGGGGTAAGCGCCGAGGTGGCTAACAATAACCGATAACTGTTTTTTACCGCACTCTCCAGCCAGTGTGCCTCGGCAGAGGGGCGCAAATGAAAAATACGCACAAAAAGCGCACGTTGCTGATGCTCATTTTGCCCTTCTTGTAGCAATTCACGCACACGGGCCAAATTCGCCGCGTCAGGTTGCTGCAATGCTTCGGCAGCCGCGCAGAGCCGCTCAGATAAACTGGCGCGTAATAATGTTTGGGGCTTGCGGCCAAGGAAAAGGTTAAAACCAATGATCAATAGCATCGGGGCGACGGCCATTAACCAAGCATACAGCAGCCCTCGCGTGGCGACTTCGCCCATCGGAATATCGCTGATCAGCGTCATCACAAAGGCGATAACCAGCGCAATAATACTCCCTACCGGGCCAAGTTTGCTGGCAGAACCGAGGTAGAGAAACAGAAATGAGCTAATGATTAAGGCGGCCATGCGCAATGGCGCAGCCTCTAAAGTGAAATGAATCAGCAGAAACACCAGCCCCACGACCAGCGACACCAGAATGGTGATAGCGATTGCCATCACCATACTTTCTACGCCATCGGGCTTCATCACGAAAATAATCAGATAGCAGCTAATCGCCGATTCTGGGATGCCATAAATCATGGCCACCATAGCCATTAATGCACAGAGCGCAGCCACCCGCCAGGCCATCGCCACTCGACCGGGAAAATAGGCTAAATCCGCTCTTGCCTGACGGAGGATACCGCCAAGCGTACCGTCAGCAACCGTCGTCATTTCGCACGATAACCACAGCAGTCGCCCCAACTCGCATCAGGTCCTCCGGCGGTTTTTCCAGACTAATTCTGACGGGGAAACGCTGAACGACACGCACCCAATTCAATGATTTGGGAACATAAGGTAAGCCGCGAGGGATATTGAGCATATCCTCTGAGCTTACTCCCCAACCGATCCCCTCAACCCGCCCCTGAATCGGGCGTTGCCTGTCTGCCATCGCATACACGGTAGCGCAATCACCCACTTTGATATTCTTCAATTCGGTTTCACGGAAGAATGCCGAAGCATGCCAATGTTCAGTGTTGATCAGCGTGAAAATAGCCTGATCAGGGGCAACAAACTCCCCAACGGAAACGGTCAGCCCAACGACCCTACCATCATGGGCTGCACGTATTTGTGTGTTCGCCAGTTCCCGCTCGGCTATCGCCAACGCTGAGCGCCGCGCGGCCACCAGTGCTTCAGAAGCCGCGGTGCTACTGACCAAGGCTTCTGCCGCAAATGACTGTTTCAGTGCTTGTTTTAGGCTAACTTCCGCATCATGTTTCGCCGTGGCCGCATCATCGACTTGCTGTGCCGTCACGTAGCCTTTCGGGAGCAGTGGTTGTAACCGCGCTAATGTCTGAGTCGCTAGCTTGAGATTGGCCTGCGCTCTGACAATCTGTTCATTGGTAATCGCGGCATTGGATTGCTCGGCCACCACGGTTCTTTGTTGAGTATCACGAGCAGCCTCCGCCATTTTCAACTCAGCTTGGGCCTGTTCGACTTGAAGGCGATAGAGATCCGGTTCGATGGAAAACAGCAGATCACCACGTCGAACCTTGCTGTTCTCTTCGACGTTAATCGAAACAATACGGCCAGGAACTGAACTGGAAACATGTACCACGCTGGCTCCTAATTCCGCATCCTCAGATAACGGATTCAGTGTGGTCTGCCGCACCGACAGCCAACCCAATATCACTGCCGCAAAAATGATAATCCCAGCGACAATGAGCGCCAGTTGACGTTTACGCCCACTGCCTTGTTGTTTATTCATATTCATCATTCATCGCGCAAATAGTAATAGGGAACAGATAAATGCCACAGCAAGCGCTAGGCAAACATACACAAACAGCCGCCACGGCAGATGATCATCAATACCTATACGAATAAAGACAACACGCGCAATCACCGCCGTGATGATCCCGATAAAAGCGCAAGCCATCCACGACGGAAAATACGATCCCACCAACGAAAACAAAGGGGCTTCCACCCCTGAACATCCGCTCAGTGCAATCGCTAGCAACAGAACCCATGACCCACGCCATGGATTCCGTTTGACGGGACTTAAAAATGTGCAGAAAAAACCTTGTTGCTTCCTGAGGGAAGTCATATTACTCATTGAACGACCTCAATTAACACGTGACACCCCAACAGAAAATCAGGTTTGCCCTTTCAGTCACGATTACAGCTCGCTTCCTAAGGTATTTTTGAAAATTTGCCCATCTTTCATAATGACCTTAAATGCTTTCTCTGGCTGGGCAATCAGTTGGATATCGTCCAATGGGTTGCCTTCGACCAAAATCAAATCAGCCAGTGCGCCTTTTTCCACCACCCCTAACTTACCGGGATAAGGATTTCTCGGGCCTGATAACGCACAAAGTTCAGCGTTAACACTGGTTGCCATTCTGAGAACGTCAATCGGTGCATACCAGCGAGTCAGTTTGGCTAATTGAGCCCCCTGCCGAGTGGCTAGCCGCGCATCAAACAGCGTGTCAGTTCCCCACGCGGTCTTGATGTTATATTTTTTCGCCAAGCCGTATGCCGTGTCAGTACCGGCAACCATTTGAAGCTGCTTCGCGCGTGAAGCTGGTGTCGGTGTTGGCACGGCATCTTCATCATCAAGGAAGGGTTGCAGGCTCCACCAGATATTTTTATCTGCCATTAACTGAACGGTTTCTTCATCCACTAATTGGCCGTGCTCAATACACTTCACGCCACCTTTAATGGCCATGGTCACGGCACGCGCGGTATAGGCGTGGACGGTCACATAGGTTCCCCAGTTTTCAGCCGCTGTTACTGCCGCTTGTATCTCAGGCACAGAGCCTTCAGTCACGTCGATGGAGTCATACATGGAGGACACACCACCGCCCGCCATATATTTGAGCTGCGATGCACCGCGCATCAATTGTTCTCTGGCACGTAGCAAAACCTGATCCACGCCGTCAGCAATCGCAGTCATTCCCACCCGCTCGGCATAACTCAGAGGATCAGAAGGGGTATGAGGCAATTCGCCAATTAAGCGAAAATCACCGTGCCCGCCGGTTTGGGTAATAAATGCCCCCGAAGGGAAAATACGTGGCCCTTTGGCAATATGTTCATCAATTGCCCGCTTCAATCCAAAAACGGGCCCGCCCATGTCGCGTACTGTGGTGAACCCGCGCAGCAATGTGGCATCGGCTTCTGCAATGGCCAGTGCTTGAATGTAGTTAAAATCTGCCGTCATGGCGGTCATCATTGAGGGGCGAGCCATAATGGCGTGCCAGTGTGCATCAATTAAACCCGGCATCAACACGCCGCCCTGACCGTCAATCACTTCCACATCCGCCGACAACGGCGCATCAGCCGGTTCGACCGACGAAATCTTATTGCCTTCTACTAATACGCGTAGCCCATCTCGCAAATTGTCCGAAACACCATCAAAAACGCGGACATTAATAAATGCCTTCACGTGAACCGCATTGGCGGCAATGTCTTTATTTTGTGGTTTTGCGCTCGGGACGGCCGCCGCAACAGTCGCCGCAGTAATCGGGGCGGCTTTAGCTGCTTTCTGAGAAAATACCGTATTAATACGCCTAAACGCAGGACTTTGGCAGAGGCAAGCTTCGCTATGTGTGTGGGGATGCTTAATTAATGGCATGTAAGGCATGGAGCTCTCCTTTATGAACAGTTCCCCCCGGTTCAATAATCAGAGGGCCGCGAACGCAATCATAGAGCAAGTCATTATTATAGTTACTGCTGCAAAATGTAAATGAATTAAATTGGCTCTTGTTGCCAACAATTACCGAAAAAAAAATCAGCTATCGCCACTATTATTCGGCGTATAAGCCCGTGTAATGCGTTTTGATTGAGGTGGTGACGATAACATTAATTTAACGTTTGTTATTCTTGAGTACTAACATAAGAAAAATTTTATAAAAGAAGAAATGGTGACAGAGGTTATTCCTCTGAAACAGGGGCTACTGTCTCAAAAACAACATCAATTCGAAGAGATAGATGAAGCTAGGAAGTTGAAAAATATAGATAAATACATAGCATGATTATAGTAAATAGATATTACTATCACTTGGTTTTACTTTTAGAACACAGAAGATAAATAGCGCAATATCGGTTAAATCAAAGACTCACTCACTTTATTAACCCATTTCGTATAATTTGTTTTCGCGGCATCTAAAAATAGATAGTATCACTCAGCATTTTGCTCACTTTAACGACTGACTAAAACTGCGCTCAGGTATTTATATTAATTTTATTGACTAATGTATTATCTTATTAGGATGAATTTTTCACATGAACGGGATCATCAAACTTAGTATTGCTTCACTGCTATCACTCTCTCTTTTCCCTGCTTATGCACAAAATATCAATATTGATGTTCTGAGTGCGACAGTAAAAGACGAAAAAATTTCGGATGCCAATATTTTATTACAGCGCAATGGTGGGCAAACATTAACTGCCACCACGAATGTGAGCGGTAGCGCACAAGTCAATAGCCCCTCAGCGGACAATAGCGACAATTTACTGATTATAAAAAAAGAAGGCTATTCAACGTTGGTCGTTAAATGCCCTTGTGATGGCATGTCTTATGCCCTTAGCCCAGTAATGAAAGGGTTAGATAGTATTCGTGTGGTATTGACTTGGGGAGCGACACCGAAGGATCTTGATTCACATATGGTTTACCCCAATAACCATATCTATTTCAGCCAAAAGACAGGGGAAGAAGGTAACCTCGACGTCGATGATACCGACAGCTTTGGCCCTGAAACCGTGACCTTAAATAAAAAGCTTAATGGTCAGGATTATGTTTATGCCGTTCATGATTTCAGTGACGGGGACAACCCTAATACCCCGAATCTTTCGGCCAGTCAGGCGAAGGTCTTTGTCTATGTGGGTGAGTCGTTAGTACGTACTTACTATGTCCCTACCGGTAAAATCGGCAACCTTTGGACTGTCTTCAAAATAAATAAAACCGGTGACATTGAAGATATTAACGAATTCGCGGGTATGAATACTGAAGCATCGAGTGTCGCCAATAAATTGCAACCTTGGTTAGGCAATGCCGCGGTCGTTTCTCACGCCTCTCTTAACTCAGCCGATATTGAGCAGGTTAAGAACTTGAATTTACAGGGTGAAAAAGCCTATCAGGATAAGAATTTAGAATTAGCGATATCGCTCTTCACGCAAGCCATCAATATTGATGCTGAAAATGGCAAAGCCTACGGCAATCTTGGGTTGGTTTATCAAAAAGCGGGGAGAACTGCGGAGGCTATTTGGGCAAATCGTAAAGCGATTGCATTAGCCAGTGGGCCGAAAGCGGCCACTATTCGTGCAGGCGCTAACTATAATATTGCACGCATCTATGAAGCCGCAGGCCAAAATGCAGATGCACTGCGTTATTACCAATTAGCAAAAGCGGAAAAAAATAATCCTGTTTATGATACTGCCATTGAGCGTGTTAGCCATAAATAGGCGATTAGTCATCAATAAACAATTAGCCAGCCACCAATAAGTCACGACGAATAAAGGAAAGCTGGCGTTAATCATGACGATACTTCTATCCCCCACATATTATCAGTGGGGGATATTGGCTAACGCTGATATTCATTGTGTATTAGAAGGTGAAGACAGCAATGCATATCGATTGAGTAACTGGGTAAACCGGCTGTCTATCTGTTGGCGCAATACCGAGGGAGGTGTTTTTCCTGCGTCAGATTGTACCTGATACTGATGCAGTAATTCCTCTAGCGGCAATGCCTGTGTCAGCGGTTGCTGAATAGCAAAAACAACAGACTTAAGTTCAGAGACGGTCATATAACGCCCCTTTTTCTCATCCAATCCATTTAGCCGCTCAGCAAGTTGACGCAAGCGTTCTTGTGCCAGCGCGTAATGTTTCAGTTCAGCCAAGGGCGCAGCGCCTGATTCTCTCTGCTGTTGCCATAGCGTACTGAGTTGCTTCACTTCATGACTGGCTGGCCATACTTGTTGCGCTTGCGCCAACACAGCATCCCCTCGCGTCTGCGCCCACAGTGGGGGCAACACCGCCAATTGATCCAACTGCGAAGCGGTCGCTTGTAACACCGGTTCGGCCATGCGCGCCAATCGGGCATCTGAGGCCTGTTTTTTCAGTTCATTGATAGTGCTCGCCGTCAGTGGCGCAGATAAAGGGCTGGCATTGGCCAGTAATGCGTTCTGAACCGGATTCGATGACATCAATTGCCAAACATAAAAACCGGCCGTCATCCCGACCGCCATCACCATTAAACCGGCGACAAAGCCTTGCCGAGCATTCCAACGCGGGGGCGGAGGTGGCGGCAGCGCCACTTGCACGCGGGGGATGGCTGGCTCGCTAACAATATAAACGAGCGGTTCATTGTTCACGATAGGTGGAAGCGTAGAGTCGGACTGGGCGGGTGGCTGTGTCGAGCTAATAACTTGCCGTGTCGGCAGGGTCAAGCGGTCAGAAGTCTCAACTGCTGCCTCAGCGCTTTCCAAACGCAGTGCGGCGTTATGCAACATCAAGCGCACGCCGTCCAACTTACTCAGATGTTTCAGCTCTAACGTTTGTAGCTGCGTACACAATTGTTCTAACGCTCGCTCAGCCCGATAAACCTGCGCTAAATCACCGTAGCACAAGGTCATGGTACGCCAGACTTGTTGTAGCCGGTCACTCAACCAAGCCAGTAGTTCAACCCGTGCATGCGTTTGCGGCGGCCACAAGGTGCTCCACTGATGTGAGAGCAACCCAGCCAGCAGTTCTACCCCCTCACACAACCCAGCAATACCGGCAATGTGCGTCCGCGCGAGTGTAAAATCGACGGTCGTCTGTAATTCAACGCCGTTTTGGCGAAACAACGCCAGACAGAGCTGCTCAACCCGCCCCCAGTCAACATCAGGACGAGCAGGATGATGTAACTTACCGATTTCGTTCCGTAAAGCGCTGAATTCAGCAAAATGACGCGGGTCGCCACCGGTTTTCAGCGTGCGTTCAGATAAATGTGTCATGTCGATAACTCAAGAGTAAAAAAATGAAGGCACCTAAGTGTGATTACACAGATGCTCGGGGATCAAGGTACTGCTGCTGTTTCATATGCCTGATAAGCACTCGTCCTTCTGGCATAAACGCCGTGCCATACCGCACCAGCCCAACGCCTTTCAGTTCGGCATCAATGGCATATCGCAATTCACCGGGAATACCTTGCTCCAGAATCACGACATTGATGCTCTTGAGCCGCGGCTCGTATTTTAGCAACACATTCGAAAGGGTATCGATCAGTTGATGCGCCGAACCGGGCATGCCTTGCAAGATTTTGGTCATGTCCGGTAGGCCGAAGTCGGGGAGGTGACTGAGCGTACCGGCGCGACAATTAAGAATACGTTGCATGTTGTCGAGCACCGAGAGGATCTCCTGATCGGCTTCGCTTAACTGATGAAGATCGAGACCACCGGCTAAGTTACCGAACAACATTTCATACAGAGAAGGCTGAGGCATATGACTAATCCTTCAAAGGTAAAAGAGTCATCCCATGGTGATTCAGCTCAATCTGACGGGCCTTATCGGGGTCGAGGTCATCACGGCTCAGCACTACACGCCAAGTATTGTTAGTAATATCGGGGGCCAGAAACATGCCCGCGACCGCCACATACTCCGCTTTATCATCCAGCGGAACATCAATGGACACGGCAGCGCCTGGACGAATACGAATATCTTTTTCGGCAATCAAATCAGCTTTGATGGCTTGGCTATCCTCGGCAAATAAAGAGGGATAATCGGTACCATCAAAAGTGCTACGATCTTTGAGCTGATAAATACGTACCACTGTCGCCAGCGGGATACCTGTCGCATTGTTGTTAACCGCGTCCCGCGCTTTGATATCCAGATGCAGTATTTTCACCTGCTTATAAAAAATGGATTTTGTCACGGCGACAGTACCGTCACTCACTTTCTGGGTCAGTCCACACCCGCTTAGGGTGGATATCATGACCAGCATCAGCAATGAAAAATGTGTTTTACCAGCGATAGTCGCCATGTTCATCAGTTTCCCTTCGGTGAAAATTTTCCTGAACACGCTGATAGCGGCCAAGATTAATCGTGATTAATTCGGTGTTGGTTTGCGTCATTGACATCGCGCGCGATGTTCGCATCACTGCTGTTCTACCTAATAGGATCCCCGTTTTTTTGGGTTGGCAGGAAAGTTGGGCATCCGGTAACAGCGCGCGTAACACCGTGAGTTGTAAACGCACATGCAGTCGAGACCCCAAATACACATGCAGAAGCGCCAATAAATCCGTGTGTAACTGCCCGTCGGGTAGCCACTCTCTGGCTTCATCGGGGTTATCCGTCTTTAATTTCAGCAAGACCTGACTGTTAACATCCACCGCATGACTGCCCATCACCGGGCTACTACTCATGCTGACGGGGCGACGCGCACTCATCGTGAGAGGGTTACGTAAGGGTATACGGCAACGGTCATGGGCTATCACATGGGCCTCTGTTTCCGGCGCCAGCAACTGAACCAGAGCAATAATGCCTTCGCTCGTCCGTGTGGGCAGGCGCATCATGCCGGTCAGTGCCAGAAAGCGAGATACCGGCGTGGCGATATTCTGTGCACACCCCTCAATACCCAGACCACAAAGGCTTAACAGGTACTGAGAGGTTTTATCCGTACCACCGGGAGAAAAACTGGCCGGATAGGAGTACTTACGCCAAATGCGGTAATACTGAGTCGTCAGTCGGTGATTGAAAATATCCAGAAAGTCACTGACTGCCTCATACCCTTCTCGGCGCTGGGTAATATCGTCGATATACGCCGTGGGCAGCGGCGACTCCACGCCATACAGCCCCAGGAAGGTGGTGCGAATGGTCGGTGGCAGATGTGCATGTTCCGGTATCTCCACCCGCTTAAACTCACTCGCCGGAAAACCCATGCCCGGATGAGGGCGAAAACGAACGGGATCGTGTCTCACCTGCCAGTGGCTACCCAGTAGGGGAGCATCCGGCTGGCTTTGCTCTAGTAACTGGCAGAAGCGATAAAACTGGGTATACGGCAGTTTATCGCGCAGTTTTTCGATCAGCCGGGCAGACGCTGATTGTGGTTCTCTTTCCATCGGATACATTTCCCAGCAGGCTGAACGATAAGGGTAAGCTGATTGAACAAATGGATATCAGCGTAAAGCGCAAAGAAGCGATTGAGCATCTCTCCGAACAGATAAATGTCACCTTCTCCGGTAAAACCGTTACCATCAAGCGTCACTTCAATGTCGATACCCCGCAGTAGAAAGCCTTTTTCAAAGCGCTGAGTCTGGTGGTGTTCCACCTGCTGAATAGCATCAAGACGGCGATTATTCAGCTCATCCCCCTGCCAGTTGTACAGCTCCAGCGTTCCACGCAGCACTTGTGCACTGCTCATCAGATTGAGGTAACTTGAACCCAGATGGCTCAGTACCCGCCACTGAAAGTGATCTTCTGCCGGAGGATAAGACGGTAGTGTAGGCTTGCAGAGATTACGTACTTTCAATGGTGTTTGTAACACCGCCTCGCAACGGTCTAACAACGTGCTTTGTAACGCTTTGCGCGGTAGCTGGCCATTAGTACCGGTAATTTTCAGTGAGACCGCCTCGCGGGTGAACATTCTGTCCGCCTCCCACTGCTGGCCCCCAAGAATAAGCCAGGTATCATGCAGCCCAGTGACGCCCCTTTTCACCCGTGTGTGGAAATAGCGTTCCGGTGCATGGCGTCTCTGCATCCCGCCGCGATGGCGAAAACTGGTAAAAGGGACATAGGTGGCATCGGATGTCCGTTGCGAACCGGTCACAGAGTCCACGGAGTAAATCTCGGTATGTCCATCCTGCAAACGGCGCGGGCGTAGCATATACTCACTTTCCAGCCCATTGATGGTCAGCGGGTCAGCTTCCAGAGAAAATAGGTTAACGACCGGCACGCAATGTAGCTGAAGTGCATCATCTCTTACCTGCAAATCACTTTGCCATTGGCAGTCAAACACAACTTCGATATCAAAACAGGTCATCCCCGCAGGTAACGTGACTGTTTCCAGTCCGTTCAAATGCACGAACATAAATTTTTCGCGGAAAGTGAAATATTCCAGCAACAACTGATAACCACTGAAGGCGCTATCGCCTTTGGGCCACAGCAGGTCTTCATCTGCAAAGCCACCGGGTGAAAACCAACCATCCAGTTTTATTCGGTCAGCCTGATTGGGCAGGCGCAAATAAAGTGCTGCCTGACGTCGGGTCAGCGCCAGATGTAACGCACTACTGACCGGCGCGTCTCCCGCCAGATAAAAGCACAGACGACGTAAATCCACCTGTGACCAGTCCGTCTGTGAACTGCATGCCAGTCGAAGACGCAACACCGAACGGCCATCCGGTTCCGTTGCCATCACCACGGTTGAGACGGAAAGTGGGTTGAGTACCATATCGCGGGTGGTTCGGTACTGGCAGACCGTATTTTTCGGCCCGATTGGGCGAGAGTAAACTTCCATTCCTGCAGGCACAGTTTCGGCTATTTTCATCGCCGGAACATCTGGGATCAGCGAGACAATGGACAGCGAAGGAATAGTGCGAAGGTAATGCGGCCAGAGCATGCTCACCAACCCTTCGGTGAACTCCGGCAGGTCGTCATCGATTTTTTCACGCAGTCGCCCCATGGAGAAGGCAAAACCTTCAAACAGGCGTTCCACATAAGGGTCCGGCGTACCGGGCTTATCCAGATCTAACATGGCCGCCCGATCAGGGTGAGTTTGGGCAAACTCTTTAGCGGCATCGCGCAGATAGCGCATTTCGACGTCGTAATAGCGCAGGGTAAGGTCTTTCATCGTTTTCTTTTTTTCAGGAGAGGGTTATCGATTAACCACACAGCACCGCAGCTCGTGCTGGGTCGAGGGCAACTAATCCGGCGAGCAGGTTTTCCATCTCACTATGCAGGTGTGATTTGTTCGAATCTGTCCGGCTGGCTTTCATTCTCAGTAGTTTCAGGCGACGGGCTTTCACTTCAAACAGCAGTTCTGGCTCCCATTGACTGAGCGTCATCTGGGTCGCATTCCCCTCCAGTTCACCCAGTAAATGCAGTGCCATATCATTTTTTCCGTACTGTTCAGCGACCCTCGCCATCAGCAGACGGATCAGCCACTGATGGCGAGACGTGCGGATACCGGGACGGTTTTGCAGCCAATTCAACGCCGCCTCCACGCCTTCGCTGTCGGCTTGCGCCAATGCTTCAGGTTCCAATTGCAGAATATCGTCATCGCCCGCGGTACTGGCCGATGCTGCGGGTTCACTGCCCCAACTTTCTGAGGCCATGACATGCTGGTTTATCCAGTGCAGCGTGACTTCATCGGCGAACGGGGTACCATCACTGAATGCCAGACCTTCAAGCCCCGGCAGGCGGGTCAGCAGACCGTTCAGATCTTGCTTAATAATGTCAGCCCAGCGCTCATGCGGTGCGCCCGTTTTCATCAGCGCCTGATGGGTATACCACTGGAGATCAAGCCATAGGTGATTCACGCCCTGAGCGAACAGGATGTCGGTTTGTTCCAGCAGTTCCAGCCAACTTTGTTGGAGGTAGAGACGTTTAAGCAGGGCGCGGTTCTCTGGCTTTGGCGGGGCTAGGCGAGTACATCCGTCTGCTGCCAACGGCGGAAGTTCATGCAGTGTATCCAGGCGAATACTTTTCATCAGATGATGGCCCGACAGCCAGCCGTTTGGCTGGTCGCGCAAGTATTTCGCCAACAGTTTTGCCTGATCGAGCAAATCACGCCCAGAAGTGACCGCTTTCAGTGCCGGAGCATCAGGTGCTGCGTGGCGAGAAGGACTGCTGTTTTGTGGAATGACGGCGTCAGGACCGCCGGATTGCATCAGCCGGTTTTCTAATGCCGCATAAAGGCTAGAGAACTGAGGACGCGTGGACTCATCCCAGCCCCCCACGCTTTCCTCGATTAACGCCAGCGCGCCCACAATGCGTTCAAAGTCAGCCTTTGCAACTTCCGGATAGAGTGACAGGCTGTCCAGCATCCGGCTACCGGCCAACCATTCCAGTGCTAATTTGCGGCTATTGCCACGTTGTGGATGCAGCGCATCACCAAAACGTTGGACCAATCCGGCCAGCAAGGCTAATCCGTCCGCCAGTCCACTTTCACCATTAATGTGCAGTCGCGCCCAGATATAATAGGTCGCGACACGTGCATCCTTGCATGCACCGGTCAGCAACTTCTCCGCCAGTGCACAAACCAAATCGATGTCTGCGCCGGACAGTTTGTTGACCTCTTCACGCATCTGTTGGAAGTCATCGTCATAACTGGGGTCATCACCCACCGGAGCATCCGCTGAGATAGGAACTAGCCATTTCTCCCAGAGCGAAATCTGCGGCTGAGCCTGTTGCGAAAGTGCCTGCTGTTCTGCATGGCAGGCGTTGAGTAAGCTGTGCAACGTCGCCATCAGTATGCTTCTCCTAATGTGGTATCCGATATGGTGTTATCCGATAGGGTGGTATCCGACGACTGAACGCGACTTACCGCATCGACACTGAATATTTGCGTCGGTAAAACGAAGTTACGCAGTTTCAGTAAGGCCAACGGACCTTCTCCCGCTTCCGTCCGTAGGGTGTAGTTCAGCGACCGGCCATCAGGGGCTTTCCAAGTAAGATTAAAACTGCTGTTCACGCCCTGATAAGGTGTGACTTGAGCTTTATCCAGTAACCGGATCCATCCCCAAGCGCCTGGGAGATCGGCAAACTGTCGGGTACCTGCTTGGGTGCTTATCCAACTCAAGCTGGCACCTGGCGCTTCAGTATCATGGGGCCAAATGAAACGTTTCCAGACAGGTAACTGGTTGTAATAGTTTAGTTTCTGACTATCAATGACCAGATCAGTTTGCATCACATCTTTGGCTGTTCCTGGGCGCAGTTCAAAACGCATACCCGCTTCACCGTCAGCAAACACCACATCAGACAAATAACTCAGTTGGTCTACGGCTTCCAAGAACGCGGGGTTAAATGTCAATCCTTGAGCATTAATGCTGTCCGGCACCCAATGGCTGCCCTCTTTGTGCAGCACCCCGTTCAAGCGGGTTTGCAGGAAGCGAGCGATACGACCACTGTCACTATTGAGGTAACGAGCCAACAGCGGGAGTGACACTTCACTACTGGTATCTTTTAACGGATAACGTCCGCCGAAAGTACTGTTCCAATCATCCACAATAGACGCCTGCCACTGGGCATTCAGGCTCTGCGCGGCGGGCGTCAATACCTGCTGCCAAGCCTGCTCCATAGGCTGAACAAATACCGTCTGGCCAAATCCACTCCACTCTTGCCCGAGACTGGCGGCAATCAGGCTGCCGTAATCCCGAGTCTCAGCCAGATCGACCGCTTTACCCTGAAATACCGTCTGGGCCAAGCTTTGAGTCATGGCCTGAGGGTCGGCAGCATTCACCACCTGCTGGAGTTTAAGGCGGACTTGGGTGACTCGAGTCAGGAAGGTTTGCAGACTGAGGTTGGTGTTGCCTTGCCCGCCAGCTTTGACGTCCATCAGCGCCAGTACTGGCCCGAAAGTCGCGTCCAGTGGCCCCTGAGCACCGGCTTGTTGGTCAATAGCAGGTTGTTCATCACGATTTAACAGATTTTTGGCTGATTTCACCAACGAGTCTGATAACGCCTCACCCGTTTGCCCCGTCTTCCCCTGCACACTCAGGGTGTTCATTAGCGCCACTAGAGGAGATTGGCGCACGTCTGCCATCAGCGTGAGCTGGTCGATAGAGTCAGATAATGTTTGTGCCTGCTGCCAGTGCAGGCTGTTGAGAAAGTCTAGCCAACTACTGGAAAAATCAGCGAAATAGCGCGCCTTCAGACGCGCCTGAAGGGCTTCTGGAGAATCCTGCTGCAAGACGGCATTTTTGATATCACTCAGCACCCAGTCCATCTCTTCCCGACGCTCAGTGACCACCTTTTCAATCGCTGGTTTTACTGCATCCTCCCACGCCTTACGAGTGAACATGCCCGGCACAACGGCGTCAGTGGAAAATATTCGTTCAGCATCGGTATCGCCCGTCATGTCAGACAGGCGCAGATCGGCATACTGATGCGCGACCTGAACCATCATCTTTTGGTAGAGCGAAGACTCACTGTTGCGGGCTCCCATCTGACTAATCAGCCGGGTACGTACCTGACTGACCAAGTTTTCATCCAGCTTCAAACGCCAAGATGGGTGCTGAGAAAGATTCTGGGCATAAAAACTCAGTAGCGTGGGACCACTGCCCTGCCAGATGCTGTCCGGTACGCCACTGCGCTGTGGCCAGTTTTGGAGTAGCGTGGGGCTAAACCACGCCGCATCCATCTTCTCTGGACGCGCCAACATCAGATAGAGTTTTAATTGGTCGTAAGCGGGTTTCACCAGCGTGTCCCGTAGTGGGGAGTCGGGGGGAAGCTGCGCCATCGTGGTGAGTTGGTCTTCAAGGTGACGGGCGGCGGCATCACGCAGTAGAGGCATTGCGCTGGCCTGGTAGTGTGGCCAGAGCGCGGTCAGCAGCGAATCATTTTGGCTCAGACTAAACCGGCTGTACCACGGTGCGCCCTGTTGCTGACGATACTGCAATCTGTCTAACGTGTGTTGCATATCCAGTTGCGCTTGAAGACGCGCCGGAAGAGGTTGCTGCACGTTAGCCGCCAGTTTCACCTGAGACTCACTGGTCATAATCGCGTCTCGGTTTATCAGAAATGACATCACCATCCCTGCGCCCCACAACACCATGCCACCCGCCACAACGACCCCTAGCGTTTTACGCCAAGCGAACCCCAGTTTTTTCGCTGCCAGACCGGTGGGTAATGATGAGATTGAATCAATCAACACATCCCAGCGGTTATCCTTGGCCCAGTGATGTTTCACACTGCGTTTTGCATTGACGGATGCCGGACTGAAGATAACTCCCGCCAGCGGTGAAGGACGATAGGGGTTCAGTAGCGTCGCAAGAGGACCCGCGACAGAGTCCGGCTGACGCGCTAGCTGATCGGCCAGTTGCAACAAAAACGGGTGCTGGGTGTTACTGCTAATCTGTTGCGTACCCTGTTCAATCAAGGATGGCAACAGCCCGTCAAGTTGCGTTCTCAGTTCGTCTGGTTGGCAACCTGCTGGCAGTAAACAGCCCACAGATTGCGTGATACGGTCGACTCCATCATCAGCATGCAGTGACCAGACATACAGCGGCAGCCGCCAGCCAAGCAGGTCAAAACGTGCAGCAAACGCCTGCGCCACACTGTCCATCATATCGGCGGTGAGTGCTGTTTTAGCGTCTTTCTGCCCCAGCATCGTGCGTTGAGCTAAGGCTGAGGTCACCCAGACGACACCATCAAGCGGACGTCCGCGTAATTTACGCAGAGCACCCAGCCACGCGCTATCCGCCTGTGCCCCAAGATCGCCTCCCCACAGCAGCACGGTGCCACTGTCTTCCTGCCAGTATTGCGATGTCAGGCCCGGAGTGAGTTGCTCGACATCCGCCGCACTGCCAGTGAGTAGAAGGATGCGTACTTTGCGGGGCCAGAAGCGGCCGTATTGAGTGCGGAGATAAGAAGATAGTATACGGGTGACATTATGTTCTTCAGCCCTTGCTAACGGAGAATTTGAGGAAGAAAACATCCCCCACTTTTTCTTAAAGGCATCCAGCCGGGCTAGCTTATTCCATCCTTGCATAACAAAAGGAAAAACCACATCAAGGCAAACCATGCGACTCCAATATAAAGTGATAGCGTCTGCCATGATATAACCGGTAAATCCAGCGTATCGTTTAAAAACCAATACAAACATCCAATGATCAATAACAGCAAACTAACGACGAGCAAATACCAGATAGCCTGGTGAAGTACAGACCCTTTATTTTCATTATTCTTAATCAACGGTAATTACTCCGATAATGCATTTATCTGCTTTGTCCTGCGTTATCCATCCGCAGTTTGTTTGTGTTTCCAAACTATGAATTGCAGCAATAGATAACGTAATAAATGGGGCTACCTGCTGTAAATCCCCCCAAAACGGTTGCATAATATGACCCAGTGTAGGCCATTCACTTGATTGCATATTTTCTGCAACCTTTTTATGCAATGAAATACAATCTTCGGGCACCACTGTCAGGTTTGCATACTTCATAACTTGCCGAGAAAGCATTTGAGGTGTTTCTTCTAAAGAATCCTGTCTTTCAGCACGATGAATGATTGATTTGCCCTGCCCCCCAACCACCCAAGCAAATCCGGCTTCCCCCATTACCTGAGTATGGTCATCAGCATGGGACTGATAAATCCCAGCACACAGCAAACGCACATTTTTGTCACCCGATAAACCGTGGAAAGCGTCGATGGCCTTATCCAGGTCGTCGATATCATTGAAAGGTAATGCAGGAGTCTGGAATTGCCACCCTTGTTCAGAAAGTAACTGGGTAAAGAGTTGTCCATGATCGTGAGTACCGCACCAGTAAACCTTGTGAAAAACAGGGGCTATTTCGCTATTGGCTGGCGATATGTCAAGCAAGGTTAGCACCAAATGCCGGGTCAATGCCGCCCCCCTGCGTGAAACATCATTCTCCAAGACCTGCGGACAACGCAGTACCCGCATTCCCTCGGCTATCATCATGGGAGCCGGTGGAACCGCGTCTTGCGTGAAAACAGCCAGATGATGTTCAGGTTTATCGCCAGGAGGTCCTAATAAGCACAGAGATTCCAATGGTAGACCCAGTGCGCGGTGCTCCCACCATTGCTCAGACGCCTGATGGAGAACATCGCGATAACTTTGCCGATTACTCAATGCCACCTGATAAATCAGACTGCGAGCAGCAAATAACAAACTCATGAGTAACAGGGGGAAAACCGCTACCCAAAACCAAAATGGTGCCGACCTAATCGGCTTATCTGGGGGCCATACCCAAACAGTGATAAAAGTGCACAGCAGGCTTATTACCAGTGCGGCAATCCCCCAGCGCAGTTTAACCGGGGGAGCGACCGCCCGATAATCGGGATAGTTGGGCGGTTGTTTCATAACGCAATATCCACATCCGTCAATGAACTCACTAAGGTACATCCACAGGCGGTGTGGTGTCCGTCCAAAGCCACGGCCTTTCCATCGAACAGGGTACCCGCCGCCCCTTCCGTAATCACCGTTGAACCGTGTTTATAGCATTTCACTGCATCCCCAACACACGAGACAGGTTTACCGAAGACCATATAACGCCCTTCCAGTACCTCGCCTCCGTATTCACGCAAGACATCTCCCCGGCGAATCACCTTTTTCAATCCCCCCATATCAGGCGATCTCCCCTGCTGAGGACGGGCTATTCAAAGCAGCGAGCAGCCCCTCCATTTTCTGGTTATTACGGGCCAGTTCCAGTTGTTCATATTGTTGGTGTAATTCAGCGAGATTATGGGTAGGGGCACAAACCTCAGTTATTTTTGGCTGAGGATACAAAACCTGCCCCTGCACGTTAACTACCTGACAATCGGGAGAAACTGACATGTTGTATGAGGTAAGTCCGGGGATCGTTGGACTAATTTTTTTGCCGAGGCCATCAAGCACCCCTCGGACCGTTTCTTTCGCTGCCTCTTTAACTGCTTTAGTTGCGGCCTCTGTTGCGTTATTGACAGCATTGTCTACCCCCTTTTTAGCTTTATCCGGGAGTGATTTTACGGCATCTGTCACCTTATCTAGCGCCTTACCAACTTGCACAGTTTTGTAAAGAGCCGTGCCGATAGTAACTTCACCATATTTCTTGGGAATCAGGAATATAGATGTCTCTTTATTGGCATAATCACCGCTGTATATCATGCGGTAACGAAAATAACCGGCCCACATTTCCCGCATGCCCATAGTTGATTGCATAAACCAGGCCCGCGAATCATGGATCTGGTTATCATATAGATCGCAGACTAGGGCATGTTGCGGATCATCAGTAATGCCGCCAACAACGTTCTTAAACAGTTTTGTTTTTAATTTATTCCCAGCATCCTTCATCTGAGTATATTCGGCGGTTTGATCATCGGTGTTGAGAATATAGATAATAGGCCCCGCTACATCATCTATGAATACCTGTATAACTCCCCCGGTATTTTCTCGCGACATTCCCACAGTTAACGGGCTAAGGCTTTCATAATCCTGACGAAATTCATTGGCCCCTTCCATCAATTGTTGTTGATCCAACGCAGGTTCAAATATCGGTACCCCTGGAGTGTTGGGATTACCATTTTTTGCTTTACGGGCGTCTTCCGCTGACTTTTGTTTTTTATTACGTTCCTCTTCGCTATCCATTCGAATTTTTGGATCTACATCTCTACTGTTCTCTCGAGCTTCAATATAAAAAGGCTGCCACTGATAACTACCATTAGCAAAACGCCCAATTCGCCAGGCCGTCATCCAAGCCATTTGATTTTCTATGGCTTTTTCTAAAGAGTCGCCAATAATCACAGGTGTATAAACTTTATCTTCGCGTCCATTCAAAAAAGGAGCTAACGTTGTTCGCCAGGCGTTAAAGCGTTGGATAAGAGTGTTATCTAAGTTAAATTCTTTATCAGTTTTTGGGTCAAGAATCCTTGATGGTTTTCTATTAACTAAATAAGATGGCACCATCATTTCAGGAACCGCTAGCGGGGCCCCTGCTGCAAATGCCACTGCATAAATATCGTGTAAAACAATCTGTGACAGTAACTCGCTATCTTGTAACGCCTTACCCTGCTCTCCAGGAGCATAACCGCCCCCCACATCAGAATGTACACCAGGGTAAATAACTTCATAAGTACGCGCAGGATAATTGCCCTGAGTTCGCCGTACCGAATCCAGTGGAAAGCACAACCTTTGCTCATGGGCTGAAACAAAGTGATAGCAACGCTGGATAAAACCGGGATATTTTGCCTCGTCCGGCAAGGCCATAGTGGCATCTGCCCACCCCATATGTCCGTTAGCCATCGGCGCTACATGTGCCAGCCCGACCGAGGCCACGGTATCGCACAACCCCAAGAATTCAACCGCGATAGGTAACCCCAGCAACTCCGGCCGCGCGGTTTTTTTCTTCAGCAGTTCTGCATCAAGGATGTGTGTTAACCAGTTAACAAAAGTACGGGCTTCTGCTGCACCACGGGAAAAACCATACACAAACAACTTGATTTTGAGTATCTTGGGTTTATGAATTTTGGCGGCTGCTAATAAAGGCGTCAGAAGGGTAATAAAGATATCTTGTCGCCGACGTTTCACGTAATTCGGGTTAGCCCCCAACCGGCTGGCCAGGCGCTGATAATCATTTATTAACGTTTTGGCAACACCATCCTCAATTCGGGTACCGATTAGCGTATGAGAAAGGGCATCGACAATACGTAATAATGCCCAGTTAATCCGAGCTTCACCTCCGGTGGCAAATCGCAATCCATCGTCACTAAAATCCAGCTCACCAATTTCAGGAAAGGCGGTACCAACACCGGGCATATAATAGCGATAATAACCGCTATCAATATCTTCAAGGGCGGCATGATAAAGACGAGCTATATTACTCGGGTTTGGGGGATTGGCTGCAGTACTGTGTTTTTCATTATTATTAGTACCATCAAAAAATAAACTGATATGCAGACTTTTACAGCAGGGTTTGGGATTATTTCTGTCCATTTCAGCATTAAGCTGTAAATGGTATTCTTTTTCTTCGCGGTATTGTAAATCTACATTAGCCTGAACTTGATCAATACTATCCGGCAAACGGCCAGTCAATGGAAATGCCGGTGGTGCCCAGACGGAAGTGGCGGTCATTTTGGACATATTTGTGGTTCCTTCATTTCACGCTGATCTTTTATTGGATACTTTGCTGCACCATACGTCCAACATGAAGTCGTCACTTTAACTTCATTACAGGTTAAAAAATGCACCGTTAAACCACAGCGATCTTCGCCATATTCTGGAATATCTACGGTGGCAGTGTGTTTTTGATAGTTAGCAGAATGACGAGCATAAGCCTCATCGTCATATCCATATCCTTCCGTTCTTCTAGCAATTTTTTCACGAGGATTTGGATCGACTTCCCATTCAATATGAGCTTTTAATTCTGGCTGCCACTTATCGGGAAGTGATATACAGCACGCTCCGCCGCCTTCACCAAAAGGGGAAATGTTGGAGCCACCAGAATCATTAACACTAAAACTATTAATTGCAACAGAGGTATGATTAATTCCGCGTAAATCACCACCACTCCAGGTTACCTCTGGCTTATTATCACAGGCAGCGATAAAAGGCATGATTAGCAACAACCCTCCCGGCAAGATATATCGACATAACGTTCTTACTAATGGCATGTTCCATTCCTTAATTCAGCCCTGAAGATTATTAAATAATGAATTATAAAAACATCAAATAGCGTTATTTAACATTCTCACAAAACACCAGTAAAAAAACTCACGACCACTCTTTTTCTAGCCGTCATTTTGGACATATTTGCGGTTCCTTCATCTCACGTGGATCTTTTATTGGATATTTTTCTGCACCATACTTCCAACATGAAGTCGTCACTTTAACTTTATTACAGGTTAAAAAATGCACCGTTAATCCACAACGGTCTTCGCCATATTCTGGAATATCAATGATGGCATTATGTTTGACAATGCTTTCCTTTAATTTTTTTTCCCATGCATTATATTTATCCTGATACCCTGGGAACTCTTTTGTCAAATCTGGGTTAGTATAAACATCCCATTCAATATGGGCTTTTAACTCTGGCTGCCACTTATCAGGAAGCGATATGCAACACGCTCCTCCCCCCTCACCAAACGGGAGAATATTAGGACCTCCAGAATTATTGACACTAAAACGAGCGATTCCTAAATTAGTATGATTAACCCCGCGTAAATCACCGCCACTTCAGGTTACTTCTGGTTTATTATCACAGGCAGCAATAAAAGGAATTGTCAGCAATAACACTCCCGGAAAAACAAATCTACATAGCGTATTTATTAATGACATATTCCATCCCTTCTTGACACTATTGAACCAGCATACCATTTTTAATAGCACTTTCATTATGGGTGCATATACAAGAAACCTAAAGAAACAAGTCAAAACATAACAAAAACAACTAAAATAAAACCCTAATAAAATTCAAGAATCCACCTTAACTTTCAATTACGTCATAAATAACAACTAAAACACAATACAATAGAACAAACATATCTACACCGGTAATTAATGGAAATTCAATACTTAAAAACTAAAATTCAGCATTATTAGTCACACTAGACACAAATGAATATTACATTATTTTTTCTTCTTTTGATAAATACTCAATAAAAAATTCTTCATTATCTACCACCTGATTTTCAACCATAGAATCCACCGATGCCCACAAATGCTGAAATAGTTCTTCTCTGGAAAATTCCGGGTAGTGGCGTAAATGTACATCACTAAAACACTCAATATCACTGATATAACCAAGTCGGTCATATTGCTTATCGTCTAGTGTTAATAAAACATCACTATTTAGCTCAACAGCTCTCTGAATCTGCCCCGGCAACCAAATACTTTTACCATCCCTATCACGCCAACTCCAGAGCTGAGCAGCATCCAGAAAATAATGCTGCTGCTGTTCAGTCAATATGGAATTCATCAATAGCGGAAACATCCGTGTATCATAAAACCGCATCACACCTTTGCGCCCCTCCCACTCGGCAATGATTAGACGCTGCAAATATTGTGCAAGCTGTTTAAAATCATAGAGAGAAAAGAACAATAAAACACGTGAAGGATCATGATATTGTCTTAATAAAGCAGACAGCCACTCTTTCTGTTGCCAGATATCTGTCTGTATCTGTAAAAAAACAGGGGCATCATCAATATAGATATTTTCAGGTTCATTCTCTAACAGCGAACACCAACTAATCTCAGGCTGAAATCGTTTTAAATCCGGTATCAAAGACGGAATATGACCCGCCTGGTCCACAATGATATTTACGTATGGATTGTCGGTACTTATGCATACCTGCTCAATCTGTATCAGCCAGTGTTGAATTGCGGCCTCAATTTTATCGTCCATGTTCTCTCCCTCCGCGGTTAGCGCGCAACAAACCCTACAGCCTCCTGTTGCGCTTTTTGCAGGCACTCTTTACAAACTGATTGGGGTAATTCAGGCAACGGATAATCCTGACTGGCTGGCCCTTCCAAAACATGATTCCCCTTCAGGCTGAGCAAGCCCGGACTATGAATTTCAATTTGCCCATCAGGCGACATGCGAATATAAGCGCCACCGCAAGCCAAAGTGATACCATTTTTAGCGGTTAATTGCAGATGCCCTTGAGTTGATTGAATAATAATATCTTTCAGAGCAGTTACAGAAATCACATCAGCATGAGATTCCAGCTCAAAGGGACCTTTACCGGAAACTAATCGAACCCCTTCATTTTGCGCCAATAAAGAAATCTCGTTACTTGCATTGAGAGCGATACGCTTAGTACTGGCAATATGCACCTCTCCCATACTTTGAGCATATAAGGCTTTTCCTGCCTGAAGCATTACGACATCAGGGCTTACAACGCCAACTCCTTTAGGGGCGTTCAGTAACATTGCCGGCTGTTGAAGTTGATCCGCGCTCTTTAAATAATCACTTAAACTCTGAATATCAGGTTGAAGATTATGGTGACTTTGAGTAATTTCTCCCCATTCGGTCACTTGGTTAACCGCACCTTTGACCAAACTAATGGCACTCTCCATATCCAACATCTCCCCACCGGCAGACGGCTGTTTATCCGCACTGATAAACACCCCTTTGCCCCCCCGTACCGCTACCCAATCATCCGTTCGCAGCTCGGCACCTTCACCCCGTAAATTGCGCTGAGCATCCACGTTGTGCCCGAGGTTTAACTGGGTCTTGCCGCCGTACTCGGTACTCAGCTTGATATGCTCTTCTCCGCGTTTGTCTTCCATACGCAGCTTGTTGAAAGCAGGCGTGCGGATCACGTTGCGGGTATTATTTTTCTCGGTGACATGGTCGGTATGACGCGAATCGTGCAGAGCATGGGCAATATACGGGCGGTCTGGATCACCGTCATGGAAGGCTATCGCTACCTCGGTGCCCTGTATCAGCGGGAAGTGGATACCGTACACATCGCCACCGTAAGGTTTGGCGAGCCGCACCGGCATGCTCTCCTGCCCCTGTGCCTTATCATCCTGATCTGCATCAAATTTCACCCGATATAGACCGGAGGTATCCTGCCAGGCATAAATATCGTTCGATTTCGCACTGGTCACGCGTGCCATCATCGTGCCGCTGACTTTTGGACGTGGAAGCAATGCCGGACGCCAGCATAGCGTTTCGCTGTAGGGAACAGCCATCCAGTTCACCACTAATGCATCCTTGCGACTGGCACTAAAAAAGGTGCCGGTGATGACGACGCCGTTGTCCATAACGGTGGGAAGCGTCGGGACGATGACAGTTTCGGTTATCGTCAGTACCTGCCCTGGGCTGAGGGTAGTATCATTACCCAAGCCAACAATCGTTGTCTGTGCTGATAAAAAACGCTCATGATCGAGGCGTGCTAAGAAGTTGGCGGTTTCAGCAGTGGGATCAATTTTATCGCCAGTATCCAGATGACGAGGTTTGTAGTGATACACTTCACCATAGGTCACCCCTTCACTCTCACCGCGTGTCATATCGGTTCTGCCGGACTGAAGTATTTTCTGTGCTTCACGGTGGTTATAATCTTTGGTGGTCACGTTAGCCTGCACCACATTGTGCTGTACACTCACGCCCCAAATCGACTCAGCACCACTGTCACTCATACCTGACGGGCTATTCAGTGGCAGCGTCTTGCCAAACTCATAAGCACTCTGCTTATCGGCAAAATTGACCACTTCAGTCTGCGTGTCCGGCTGCAAACTGAAGAAGTAAAATATCCCCACCTCTGAGAGCAATCGTTCAATGAACTCCAGGTCGCTTTCCTGATATTGATTTATTTGTTCACGTTTCGGATAGGTCTGTTTCAGGACAAACTCATATTCCCAGTCCTTAAAACCATGTTCCTGAAGTATCTGCTCGACAACTTCAGGTACCGATTTATTAACAAAAAAACGGTGGGTTCGGAATTGATTGCGCAGCAATGCCAGAAATGGTGATAGCGTTATCTGGTACACGGCTTGGTCTTTTGAGCCACTGACCCGCTCAAAACTCGTCACTACCCCAGGCACCACCTTTTGCTCCGCGAGGCCATGCAACAAACCAGCCCCCATTGTCAAACTGGCTGGTTTGCGCAGCAACTGACTGGCATCAATGTCTTTGTCAGTACTGGTGAAATGAACCGTGTAACAATACAATTCACTCATCGCTTCCGTCCCCACAAAATCCTCCACATCGAGAGGAGAGGAGCAGGAGGGAATATCAAGGCGGTAACGATTCAGGGTGGTTTTGGTGATGGCCGACAGCGTATTTTGAAGCGTATCAATAAGACTCATGGGTTTTACTCCGGGGTAACAACCTGTATTCCATGGGTTTGCACACCGCATAGCCAGTTAACAGCCGACAGGTTGATTTGAAGGGGAAGTTATTTCCGATTCAGTTATAGAGCCAATGACCAGCTTTGGCTGATTCAATAAACATCCCAACCGTTAATGGTATTTTGTTTTGATTAATGGCTTTTCGAAAAAATACGGATTTAACCTTCCATGGGTAATAGTTACTGAGGGAAAATCCGGCGGGCTGAACATTAAAATGCGCGAAAAACTTCTCTGTCATTTCAGCGATATCATCTGCTTCATGCAAATTCTGTAAGGGGGTGTCATCGTCAATATCTATTTTTTTCATGAACAGGCTAGTCACCAGCGGTAGCTCGCTTTTGACAAATTCTCTGACGCTGTCTTCGATTGTCATGCTCACCAGATTTTATCCTCCGCTCGTGCGATGGTGTTATATTTGCTGACGGTTTTGAAGCTTATCGTAGCCACATCAGTGGCCAGTATAATCCACCCTAAAACGGGAACCGCTCTTCCTGCAAATGCCCCCAGATTATTAACCCAAAACACTTTGACACCGCTTAACGAAAAGGATTTTTTTGTCAATGTCGGCAGGATACGTTTTTTGAATTTGTAGCTGAGATGTTTGCGGAAAAAAAGTGACGCATGCGATGTTCCCTTCGTTGCTGTATTAGGCTTTCCGGGTACGTCGACACTATTATTACCTAGGATCACCAAAGCCACACCTACGATATCCTTGATACCCAGTTGGTTTTCAGTTTCATCCACCAATATCCAAAACAGCAACTCATAAGCCGTCAGATTATTTAATCCATTAAAAAAATAAGTACCGTTAAGTTCTTCAACCGTATCCATAGGTGTAATCCTCCTAGGCAATAAACGAACAGCGCTGGCTACGTCCCCTATCTTTTAGGGGTTACTACTTTCTTGGTTAGTTAATGTTTAGCCCTTCACCACCAAACTCCAGCACAATCCCTTCTTCTTCATCCCAGCCTAATGTCAGCGACTTGGTGCGCTGTTGTTCAGACAATCGGCTCAGCAGTTGTTGGCTCAGTACCGGTAGAATCTGTTGATTCAGCAGGCTGTCGATGTTGCGCGCACCGGTGTCGGGTAGCAGGCAGGCGGCGACCAGCGTGTCATACAGGCTCTCTTCAATCGTGCAGTGCAAACCGTAATGCTTATTAAGGCGTTTAGCGACCTGTGTCAGTTTCATTTCGACGATAGTGCGCAGTGCAGTCGCATCCAATGGGCGATAGATCAGTGTCTGGAAACGGGCGAGCAGCGCAGGTTGGAAGTGATCGCGCAGGATCGGGCGCAGTAGTTCATGCAAATCGCTGTGGGTGGCTTCTGGCCGCTCATCCAGCAACTGCATCAGATGATCGCTACCTAAATTGGCGGTCATCAGGATCACGGTGTTACGGAAATCGATTTCGCGCCCTTCGCCGTCGCGCATAAAGCCACGGTCAAACACCTGATAGAACAGGTTGATAACATCGGGATGCGCTTTCTCCACTTCATCGAGCAGCACCACGCTATACGGGCGCTTGCGCACCGCTTCGGTCAGAATGCCGCCCTGACCGTAACCGACATAGCCTGGAGGTGAGCCTTTAAGCTGAGAAACGGTGTGCGCTTCCTGATATTCAGACATGTTGATGGTGACCAGCGATTTCTCGCCGCCAAATAGCGTGTCAGCCAATGCCAGTGCCGTCTCCGTTTTGCCCACACCACTTGGGCCAACGAGCAGAAATACGCCGAGTGGGCCATTTTCCGGCGTAAGGCCAGTTTTAGCGGCACGTAAACGCTGTGCCATCTCAACCAACGCAACATCCTGACCAACGACGCGCGTCGCGAGGTGACTTTCTAGCTGCAATAAATCGGTCTGTTCATCTTTCAACAGGCTACTCAGCGGGACGCCCGTCCAGTCGGCGATAACTGTCGCTACCGTGCGGACATCAACATCCAGCGACAGCAGCGGCGCATTCCCCTGAATCTGGCTTAATTCTTCTTGCAACGTGACTAGATCCGCCACGTTAGCGATATCTTGACGTGCTTCGACGATAAGTGAAGTCAGTCGTTTCTCTTCCTGATACTGCTGTTCAAGCTGCTGTTGCTCAACCACCAGTTCTGCACGGCGTTGATCAATCTCATGTAAGCGTGTTGAACCGACGTTCGGCAACAAGAGCACATCCTGTTCAATGGCCTGTTGTTCCATCTCCAGCGCGGCCAGTTCAGCGTTAATCTCCATCAATGCAGCGGGCAGCGTATCAATGCTCATGCGCACTCGGGCACCGGCAGTATCGAGCAGGTCAACCGCTTTATCCGGCAGCTGACGACCTGTCAGGAAGCGTCGCGACAAAGTGACCGCAGCCGTAATGGCTGAATCAAGGATATGCACGCCGTGGTGCTCGGCATAACGGCCTTTTAAGCCTCGCAGCATCAAACTGGCTTTAGCATCATCCGGCTCGTCCACTTTGACCATCTGGAAGCGGCGCTCCAGTGCAGCATCACGTTCAAAATATTGTTTGTATTCCGACCAGGTGGTGGCCGCGATAGTGCGCAGTTCGCCACGGGCCAGTGCAGGCTTCAATAGGTTAGCGGCATCTGCGCCACCGGCCTGATTACCGGCACCGATTATGGTATGGGCTTCGTCGATAAAGAGCAGCACTGGCGTCGGCGATTGTTGTACCGCTTCGATAACATTTTTTAGGCGCTGTTCGAACTCACCTTTCACCCCAGCCCCTGCTTGCAACAACCCCAGATCCAATGTGCGCAGGCTGACGGTTTTCAGGCTGTCTGGCACGTTGCCATCGGCAATACGCAGCGCCAGACCTTCCACCAGCGCGGTTTTACCGACGCCCGGTTCACCGACCAAAATCGGGTTATTTTTACGGCGACGCGACAAGATATCGACCATCTGGCGGATTTCCGTGTCACGGCCAAAAATCGGGTCAATCTGCCCCGCTTTCGCTTTGGCGGTCACATCTAGCGTGAATTTATCTAGCGCCGCTTGCAGCGCATCGTTCAATTGTGCCTGACCACTGGCGGAGGTGGTGGTCGGGGCTTCATCCATCAAATTAACCGGCGCGTCTGCCAGTGCCGCAGTTTGCTGGACTTCAGGACGCTCATCAGATTGGTTATCCAGCAGCGGTAACAAGCGAATAAGTTGCGTTGTGCTTAAGCTGAGTAATGGCCAAGCCGCATCGGCAACCAATAATGACGGTTTATTTATCAGGGCCGCTAGGAGATGGGAGGAACGCACTGCATCTGCGTTTTCCTGCAACGAGGCATCTAACCAGGCACTTTTGATCAATTGCTGTAATGCCGCTGAGAGCTGAGGTTTGCCCTGTACCGTGCGCGGTAATGTCTCCAGATGGGCCAGTAATCCCTGCCACAGGCTGTCCATGTCCCACTCATAACGGCGAGCAATAACGGTGATGTCACCTTCACCTTGTTCCAGCAATTTCAACAACCAGTGCTCGATAGTGATCTCGGCATGGGCGCGGGTCTGACACAGGGTTGCAGCACCGGCCAGTGCCTGAGCGCAATAAGGATTTAATCGGCGTAATAAATGTGCTGAATGCGTGGTCATAAATTCTCTTCCTTGTGTGCGAAACCTAATACGTTAGCCGGTTTCAACTGGCGTTATTGTCGCCGTCAGTTTGCACACGGACAGCGCGCAAGGCTCGGAGCGTACACGCAGTACGTGACGGCGCCGAGCACTGCCTAGGTGCAAAATGGCAAGTAAAATAGCCAGATGAAGTTGGCGTCAGGCATGCTACCGCCCGTAGCCATCAACCAAGGCCCATAAGGTCATCTGATAAATTGTCAGTGTGTTTAGCGCAATACCGATAAACCGACACTCCGCTAAAAACACAAAAAAAGCAGACGGAAAACCGTCTGCTTCGGATAACTATGCGGTCGTACGTTCGTTCCAAGAATCGGAATGAATGATATTGCCGTCTTTAAAGGTCCAGGTGACTTTTTCGTAGCGCAGTTCCACCAGTTCCAGGTGGTTGTGCTTCTCTTTCGCCGGATCTTTGATGTCGTGCATTTTCGGCGCGACTTTAACCACTTTGACGTTTTCCAGTTTGGTGTTGAAATATTCAACTTCCTGGCCAGCGTCATCAATGCGGTACCATTTGAACTCGGCGGTTTTCAGCGTTTGACCGGTGGTCACCGCCTTGTACAGATAAGGGGTCGACGCATCGATTTCTTTGGTGAAAATGAACGGGGTATGGATACGGGTGCCTGTCAGCTTGCCAGTATTGTTATCAGTTGGGATGTACAGGTTATGATCCTGAGCCACGATCTCAATGCTGCCTTCACGGCTTTGCACATCAACAGAACCTTTGATGTCCGCACCGCCGTCGTCTTTCAGCCACAGATAGACTGGAATTGCCATGTAAAACTCCTTATTACTTTCTGAATGAGGTCGCTTGTTCCTGCGACCGGTTTACTGTTTCTGGTACCTGGCAGGCATCGGCCTGCGGCACCAAACTGATTTCGACCCGACGGTTGGCTGCACGACCTTCCGACGTATCGTTAGATTTCAAAGGACGACTCTGACCATAACCCTGTACGGCAAAGCAGCTTTCCGGAATATCCCCAGTGTCACGCATCCAATTACGCACTGATTCCGCCCGCTTAAGTGACAAAATCTGATTGGCTTGACTATCGCCCGTGATATCGGTGTGACCCGCCACCACGATCAACCAACTTGGTTTCGCCTTAATCCCAACCAGAGCATTAATAAGCACTTTGGTAGAGCCGGATTTAAGTTCTGATTGCCCCACGTCAAAGAGAGACAGACTGTCCAGACGGAGGTTTGTCGGCCCCTGAACAATTTGATTAATCACGGGTGGCGGTGGTGGTGGAGACGCCCAGCTATTGATAGCGACCTCAATCGGTGCCCTAAGCCGCAACCCTTGATACAGACCGAGTGACAAACGCATAGGCGCACCGCTGCGTAACCAGTCATCAAGCATGTGTGCATCCGCACGCAGTTGCTGCTGAGCCAGAGTCTTAGGGGCTGGAGGCGTGCCGGTAAGCCGGTTATACAACGAGAGATGATCGCTAACGCTTTGGACCAAACGTTGGTTATTAATGTATGAGGCCAACAGGGCAAACAATAAAAACACACCGCACAACACACCGGCCATCTGCCAACTCTGCATCAGGCGGGAGACACCACGACGGCGCGGCAGGTAGGGCAGCAGCACTTCTGGCAACGGCAGACAATCTTGTACCGGGATAGCCACGGGGGTCAGCGTGGTTATCCCCCGAATATGCGACTGCCACAGATTGCCTTGGTTCGCCTTCACTGGGGTAAAGCAATAGCCCCATGCGCACGGAGATAGTGCTGGGACATCACCATGCCGCTTTGTCAGGACGCTAAGAACATGTTCATCAAGCCAAGATAAAAGACTCTCCATCCAGAATACTGAGCTCAATTTTTCCTGAACGTTCCGGTCTTGATGTTGACTCCATTCAACCAGTGGCATGACGCCAGCCCCAGCTTCCTGAACCTGAATGCCTTTCTGTCCTGGCGTGACCGTATACCAACGTTCAGTCTGCACTGATGGGAGCGTAGAGGGAGACAGCCAGATACTGACCCAGACCGGTGGTATCCCCGCAAGCCATCCTTTGCACTGCACAATGGCCCGTTGCCAAGCCAGCACAGATTGTGAAAAATCATCGCGAACCTGATGCTGCTCCGGCACGATAGCCAGTAACACAGATATCTGAGCAATCAGCGCCGGACGTTCAACGGCCAAATGTTGCGCTAGGATCGGTAATTGTTCCGGCATCTTCACCGCGAGATACCAACCTAGACGGGTTTCGCGAAAAGATGCAGATGCGGAAAATAGAGCATCGCTATCACCGCAAACCAGTACCACTGCGCCCTGAAAATCTTCAGGTGGCAATATTGAGTCGGCAATGAACTCGTGGGCCACTTTATAGCGGTTGTATTTGCGCCATTGAAAATAACCGCCTCCCCCGCAGAGGATGACAACCAGCATGCTCAATGCGATACGGCTGCTCGTTCCCAATGGCCAGAAACTCAGGATAAGCCACAATGCCAAGCATGCACCCAACAGCAACAGGAGTAACTGTGTCAATCCACGCATCCGCTAATGCATCCCTGTCAATTGAGACACCATATGCGTAAGCCGAGTGGACAACGTGAACCACAAAACAACCAAGATGACGACGCCCGCAACCCACGAGAACCAATAGGTTTTACGTCCAGAACGCAAACGCAATGAGCGCGAGACCACCGGTGTTTCTTGCGAAGAAGCAAACGGGGGCACCAGTAAACTTAGCTTACGCACCACATCTTCTCTGCGTTCGTCCCCCTGCTCGCGGTAGCGACCGACAAACCCCAAGGTCAACGCGCGGTAAAAACAGGTCAATACAGCCGTATCCGGTGCAGGCTCTTGCAATACCGTACGGATCCGCTCCCACAACTCTTCACCCGCATTCAGGGTGTTGAAGTAGCGGGCCTGAAGCGGATCTTTTAGCCATTTGATATAGCCACTGTCTTGTTTCTGGCGATTCAGTACGCTTTCATCCAGTAATGCACACTGGGTGTACAGCATATGGTCACAGCTGATTTCGCTAAAACCCGCCCGCGACAGCGCCTCACGGGCGCCATCAATCCACTCACAAGCACGACGGTACAAGGCTTCTCCGTCTTCAACTTCCTGACCATTACGCAGTTGACTGACCATCAGCCAGCAGGGATAAAAGACCGTATCAACGACAGACGTATTTATTTTGCTCATGAGCGCAGCACCGCAAACAGTTCGAGTTTGATATCACCCAGCGAACCTGGGGTGTAGAAAGCGCAGTTACCGGCGTCCAGCATGGCCTGCGCGGCTGCGCCTTTGAGGTCAAGCGCAAAGTACTGATTCTCCAGACGCAATGGGATAGCAGCCGGGACATGGGACAATGGCTTCATCTCCACACCGTTGAGTGCCACGTTGACGACATCTGACACATCTTCTGCACTGCCTGCTTTACATAGCAGCGGGAACTGAGTTTGCAATAGATGATTAGGGATAGATGAACGAACGGAAAGATAGAAATCAGCCCCTTCACGCAGGCGAGCATCATGCAATGAACCTGTCCAGAATTGCCCCTCATGCGTCAGCTCAATCACTACCATACGTGACGGCAGACTGGCTTCGAGCAGGGTATCAAGTAGGGTAAATAATGGCGGGAATACCCGTTCTGGCGCATCATGCTGATAAAGCGGAATATCCTCAGCTTTATGCTCGAGAGAAAACGTCAATAGGCTACCGGCTAGGCGGACAAGCTCACGATAGAACAATTCGGGATGGCGGGAAGGCGTCTGATAAAGTTCCATCAGTACCGGCTCGGCACTGTTTAAGGCATTCAGCAGCCAGAACAGTGACACGTCGGCCACCGCAAAATCTGCCATCCGCTCGTTACTCTCACGTCGCATCGCCATCAGACGACGTCGACGAGCCTGCAGGCGATGGATTAAGTCACCCAGTTCAGTCAGCACAGTCTGACTTGCCGCCAGCGACAGCATCGGTGGAATAAAATGTTCATCTTCCATCCACTGCCCTTGCGTATTACGTATCAACCGCACGACAGGGCACGTTAGATAGGCACTGTTTTCCTGATGAGCAAAACGCAGCGTGACGGCATGGCGCATGATCGCCAATTCAGTACGTTCATGACCAGCCAGTTCCTGTACGGTGACCCACTCCTGCAGCCATCGGCGTGGGCGCGCGCTGTCCTGACCATCATCCAGATTACCCCCGTTGGCAGAAAGCAGCGGCAATGCCAGCACCACGTCTACAACGTCACGATCTGAAACCGTAGACAAATCACAAGCGGGTGGCAGGTTATCCGCCCGTTCAGAATCAATCAGCGTGCCATCAGGAAAGCGAACAACCAGTCTCAGCGCATTCAGGCGGGAAAGGGCCAGCGATCCACTGTCAAATGCTGCATCGATAACACCCCATGGCGCGGCCAGTGTCATATGTGCCACACAATCTGCTACATAGGCATCCCAGCGGGACTGTTGCTGGAATTGTTGCGGGGCCAAAAAGGCCCCGTCGTTCCATAACGGACGATAAATTTTCATCGTATCTGCGTTTATGCCTTAGCCTTCGGCATCTGCGAGACCAATGACAGATTCACATCCATGCCTTCAACCTGGAAGTGCGGTACGGCATAAAGCTTGACGCGGAAGAAACCTGGGTTGTCTTCGATATCTTCAACGGTCACTTTCGCATCACGCAGTGGATGAGAAGCCTGCAAATCATCGCCCGGATCAGTCATTTCCGTGACCAACGTGCGGATCCAGTTGTTCAATTCTAGTTCCAACAAACGGCGGTCTTTGGTGGTGCCGATGTTTTCACGCTGGATCAACTTCAGATAATGCGCAATACGTGACAGCAAGAAGATATACGGCAAACGGGCGTTGATACGGCTGTTTGCGGTAGCATCGGCAGTGTCATACAACGCGGGTTTCTGAGCTGAGTTAGCGGAGAAGAAGCAGGAGTAATCACGGTTTTTATAGTAAGACAGCGGGATAAAGCCCAAATTAGCAAACTCAAATTCACGCGTTTCTGGGATCATCACTTCTGAAGGGATTTTGACCTGATTGCCGGTCCCCAAATCGTACAAGTGGATAGGCAAGTTAGTCACCGCACCACCGGCCTGAGGGCCACGGATCTGCACACACCAGCCATTTTTGATGAAGCTTTTCACCATGTTGGCCGCAAAGGCAAATGAGGCATTGGTCCACAGATAACGGTCATGGTCCGGCCCTTTCACCTGCTCAACGTAGTTAAAGCTGCGCACCGGTACAGTATCAGGACCGTATGGCAAACGCCCCAGCACACGTGGCATGGTCAAGCCGATATAACGTGAATCATCCGAGTCGCGGAAAGCTTTCCACTTGATGTATTCGGCGCGGTCAAAGTAGTTACCGATATCTTTGATAGCAGCCACTTCTTCCATGTTCTCTTTACCAAAGAACTCAGGGCCAACCGAACCGATAAATGGCATATGAGCCGCAGCTGCCACTTTGGCGATATTGCGCAGTAAGGCGATATCTTGCGGGCCACGATTGAACTCGTAGTTAGAAATCGCTGCAGCAATTGGCTCGCCACCTGGCGTGTCATATTCCTGAATATAGGTCTGAGTGTAAAGACCACTTTGCACGATTTCTGGCGCATCTTCGAAGTCCTGAACCAAATGATCTTTACTGATATCAAGTAGTTCAATGCGCACGTTTTGACGGAAATCGGTTTGGTCGATTAGGGACTTCACGCCACGCCACGTCGATTCCACACGTTGGAAATCAGGATGATGCATGACCGCATCCAACTGACGACTGATTTGGTCATCCAGTGCCGCAATGTGACCATCAAGCAGGGTTTTATCCAGTTTTTCTACTTTTTTCGACGATTGCTTCAGCAAGTCTAAAAAGACACTGACAGCGGCCGTCACGCGTTCATCCGTGGTCGCTTCTGCCAGTGCATCATTGTTCTGGAAAGCATCAAGCCCCGCTAATGAGGAGACCGGACTGAGATTGATTTTTTCAAATAAAGAGGCATAAACGCCTTGGGCGATAGGGTTGTTCTTCTCTAATACGGTCGTCGCACTACCCTGCGCAGTGTTTTCCTGTACAGACATCAGCATATTCCTTTTCTTCTTTCTAATGACAAGCAGCCAATCTGGCGATTAACAGTCTTTTGGGGCCAACGCCGCCAACTCAGCACGCAACTCATCGCTAAGCGCTTCGTCTTTAAGGATATTTTCCAGTTCACGACGGAAAGTGGCGTTATCCAGCAGATTGGACTTGAGGTCACGCAGCAGATTGCGCATCGCCAGCAAAGCACGCAGTTGCGGGATCTGGCGAGCCACGCTTTCAGGTTCAAAGTCTTTCATGTCATTGAAGGTGAGGGCGACCGCAGTATCTGTGTTATCCCCTGCCAACGTATCAGGCACTGACAGTTTCAAACTAGGTTGAAATTCAGCCAATACGCTGTTGAAATTATTTTTGTTGATATTGAGTTTTTCACGTTCAGACAACGGACGTTGCTCTTGACCGTTACTGTAATCACCCATCACTAACAATTTCAGCGGAAGCTCCATTTTCTTCTGAGCCCCACCGGTATGCAGATCTAACTTAATATTAATGCGAGCTTTGGGTATTTCGTTTTGAAAGCTTGAAGAGGACATCGACTTTCCTTGTTAGGGGAAGATAATTTAGGAAATCCATGCCTGAGAAGTTGCGTAAAAATGATCTACATTATTCAAAGCAATATCCATCGCACGCCGATTGATCGGGTGTATGAAATAAGAAAAATGATTGTTTGTAGATAACATTACCCATTCACAGGATGGCATAACACGGTATCTGACAGGTATTTTTCACACTTAAGCATAACGACTAAATACCCAGTGGCCGCAGTTTAAAAACATAAGCTAATTAACACCAATGGGTTATATGTAACAAAATGTAAAATTATATATTCAAAAAAAATATGATTATGATGTTGATGAATAAGAGTTTTCTCATGACTGGAGAAAAAATCCTTTTAACATAGCGCGTTAAAAAACCATCGTAACTGATAAATTTAGATGTAGTGAAATTAATTGTAAGATTAATCCTACAGATATTTTCTTCTAAAAATGTGATGTGAAACCATGATGTTTTTCAGTAAAGAAGCCAATGAGTGCATTACCTATCATCTAAATGAATCAATTAAACTCTGATAATGTAAATATGATTCATCGATGCTTAACATAGTTTTTCCTTGCAGTAAATCCCTCGCAGAGATTGAATGAATTTTTTATCAAAAATTATATTCAGCCCATTAAGAAAACGATCTTCTCTCGCTGATGAAATATTGTCATGGCAGAGAAACTTCGTCATTGATGCTTTAATTTGCTTTTGTGCATTCTGGTATTTCTCGGCCTCCGATACACCAGAGACTTGCTGACCAATAATTTCACTCAGCGCATTATTCTCAACCGCATTTTTCCCGGCCTGCGCACCGGCTACGGTGTTCGCGTTGGCAAAAATACTCAGGCCACCACCGGAGCCACCGATCCCCACACTGATACCCACACTGCCGCCGCTGCTGCGGTTACTGCCGTCAGCATCTGGCATACTAGCGCTATCGCCCCCCTGAGCCTGCACCAGTTGGCTGGCAGAAGCTGGATTTGGGACGGATACGCCGGTCACCGTGGCTGTTGAGCACGGGCGAATGGTGATTGGGGTTCATTGTTGACGGGTAAAAGTAAAAATCCCGGCGACTTGACCGGGATTTTTACGTTCATTCCTTCGAATTATTATAATGTTCAGGTATTCGATAGCCCTCTGGTATTTCTGGCCAGTTATAACGATCCGTCCAACCAATTATCTCAATATCATCATATATATCGTTGAAAAAATTACGCAAATTCATTGAGTAGATTCTAGACATAACCAACGTAGCCTGAACGGTAACCATATCTTTCTCATCCAATGCTTTTCTTAGCACTAAAGATATTTGGGTTAATTTTTCTAGTTCACTATGTAATTCTTCATCCAGATCTAGCGAATAATCAATAGAAAGTTCGTCTTCTTGAACGTTGCAAACTTTTGCCATATCAGACAATGCATCTTTAATAACATTTAATTTAGTCAATTTTCAGCTTCCTCCCCTGTCCAGCTTTGGTTTTATCAATATTTACCGAACCATCCAAGTTAAGAACAGCTTTAAAATTGCCATTTTTATCAAAAACTTCCAGATGATCTTTATGTTTAGCATCAAGATATAACTGATCGCCTTTCTTTATTGTATCGCCAGTTTTACTTTGTGCTTGATAGACACTCTGCCCTTGATATTGCTTTGATGTTTTTTGTGTAACATCCTTAATATCATTACCAAACCCTGTTTTTTTCAGGAATTCACTCATATTCCCTACCGCCCCAGCATTTGGAACATGCGGAACTTTCTTACCCGGTAATATTATCCCCGCCAGCATTCCACCGGTGGCTTCCAGTGCCGTCTGATTTCCTCCGGCTGCCTGTTTAACTGTATCCGCAACTGCTGACCAGGTATCACCTTTCATCAGGGCTTTCAGCGTATCTGCCGCAGCCTGATTTTTACCCGACAGATCGCTTAGTGCCTGGGTACAGTAGCTGTCCCCCATGGCGCAGGAGATGAGCGCCATCGCTGCATCAGCGCCGTAATCCGCTCCACCTAATAGCGCATCACCTGTATCTCCCGCAGCACCGATAATGCTATTAACAATAGCGGAGAGTGTGCCTTCACCCAACTTATCTCTGACCTGATCTTTCAGGTTATTCGTAACCTGCTTAATAGACTCGCGGCCTTGATCCCCACTGAGTGAATTATTCTCCACCACCGTTTTACCGGTCTGCGCGCCTGCTACTGTATCTGCTGTACTATCGCCAATCAATCCACCCGCCAATCCCGCCGCCAACGTTGCTAGTGCCGAGACCTTTTGTTTTTCCGTTTCGCTCAGCTCGCTCACCGGCTTGCCGTAAGTATTTAAGGCGATCATGCCTATCAGTTCACCGGTGACTGCGCCACCCGCACCCACCAGAGCATTATTACCCTGTGCTGCGGCCAGCGCGGCATTAACCGCCGCGTGTGCAAATGTGCGTGACACTGGATCTTCAGGCAGGGTATCGGCGATAAGTTTAGTGAGATACGGTGCTGCACCGTTCGCCAGTGCTGCCGCTATATTGCCACCCGACAACCCTTGTACTGCCGCCGTTGCTGCCTGCATGGCACGCTGTACCGGCCCGCCAGTGCCTAGCCCTGACTCGTTAAATGCTTGGTTGTAAGCCGTTTCATAAACCTGCTGGTTGATGTCCTCAGCCGTGGGCACTTTTTCCGGGTTGGCCTTTTTCCATTGTTTTTCTGCTGCTGCGATATCTTCAGGCTTCACGTCCTTCATTTTCTCATTTGCTGCGTTGGTCGCAATAATCTTGCCCTGCGTGCGCGCAATATCCATGGCCTGACCGCCAATCTCGCCGATGAGCTGTGCTTCTTTCAGCCGGTTTTGTTCTTTTTCTTTATCAAAGATAGGGCCGATGCTGCCGTTGGCGTTGTCGGTATCGCGGCTCAGGTCATCGACATTCTGCTGCTGTTTATCGGTGTCGCGAATGGTAATCGTGCCATCAGCGATGGCCGCTTGCGTAGTGCCTTCGGCATGACCGTTATTGCCCAGACCCGACAGCACCACGCTACCCAGATTACTCAGCAGGTCAGACCCCACTGGGCCACCGGTGCTCAGGCTCCCGCCCTGATGTTCGGCCTTGAAATCGGCTTTGTTCTCGATGTTACTGAAGCCCAGTGTGCCGGTATCCAGACTGTTTTTACTCTTGTCTGCCGTGCTGGCAATCACAGCGCCATCTAACTGGGTGTGTTCACCGACGGTGATATCAAAACCGCCTTTGCCTGCGAAGATACCGCTCTGCTCCTGCACCGAGTCATAATTGCTGTGCAGCTTGTCGCGACTCATGCTCAGATTGGCTGAACCACCGGCACCAATGACCGCGACACTGACACCGCCGCTGACGCTGGTCTGCTTCGAATCGTAGTTATCACTGTCCTGCTGGCTTTGCAGCAACAGGTCACGGCCGACATCCATTTTGACGGTTTCGCCGTTAGCTTGCGCGCCCACCAGTGCAGTATCTCGCCCGCTGCTGAGCGACAGTGTGCCGCCCGTGTCAATCTGTGCTTCCGTCCAGAAGGTGCCGTCACCGTGCTCTTTACCTTGCCCTTTGTTGGCGTTGGCAAAAATACTCAGGCCACCGCCGGAGCCACCGATACCTACACTGACACCCACACTGCCGCCGCTGCTGCGGTTACTGCCGTCGGTTTTTTGCGTACTGGCCGCGCCGAGTAGCAACACATCGCGAGCCGCATCCAACGTCGTATCGCCGCCGGCTTTGAGCTGACTGCCCTGCACCACGATATCGCCACTATTCGCTGGGTTGCCATCACCGGTGGCGTTGATGAACAGATTATTGCCCGCTGTTAGGGTCGAACCCGTCACGCTGGTCTGTTCCTGCTGCTGTTGCGAGGAAGACTTTTGTGCGCCTAATGAGATGCTGACGCCGAACATGCTGGCGCTATCGCCCCCCTGAGCCTGCACCAGTTGACCTGCCTGCACCGCTTGCACGCCACCGAGCGCGGCTTTCACGCCTTTCAGCGCGGCCAGTCGGCCATTGCTTTCTTCGCTGGCATCTTTGGCAGCGGTCACTGCGGTATTTAGTGCGCTGCCGACTGCACCAGACAGCGCCAGCGTCAGGCCGCTACTTTTTTGCTCCACGATATGGGTTTGGGTGTTTTGATTCTCTGCCGCCACAATCGCCACGTTTTGACCCGCCGCTGCTGCGGTTGCTGCCCGCCAGCGTCTGGCTCTCTTGAGTGGATTGCAAAATCACATCACGATTGGCGGCCAGACTGGCGTCTTTATAGGAGCACCTTGAATCACCGATGCTGAGCAGTTGAGGGTCACTGCAGCCCTCCGATCCAGTTACGATAGCGTGAAGACGAAGGTTTCAGGGCTTAGATGTAGGAACTCCGAACTTGATGAAACCGAGGTCTTCAGTTAGTTCGAACTTCGATAGGCCCGCTTCGCTGAGTTTAAACTCATCTTATTTGCCCCTCCTTCATATTTAGGATCGCTAGACTGAACTGGGCCATCCTCCCAACTACATACAGGACACATCTCATAGCTCCAAGTTCATCAATGACAGGGAGGCAATGTTTCATCGCCTCCCTGCCGAACTCTTTCACTACATCATCCAGCTTCTGCGCGATAACGGTATTCGCTTCACTCTGTGGTGCTTGCCCGCCAAGCCGCTGGCTAATCCGGTTGCAGCGGCGGGATAGAGGATATTTTTAAGGCATAAAAGCAAAACTCCCGGCCAGTTGGTCGGGAGTTTTATCAGATTGGTAGTTTAGCCAGTAAACTTTTTATCTTTTCAGAGTCTTCAGGGTGAAGTTTTAAAAACCGTTCACACGCAAGACGAATGTAGTGATAGCAAGTTTCCTCACTGACAATGACAGCATCTGCTTCAGAAGGAGGATAACCAACGGCAAATTCAACACCTTCAAAGTGCTCACTCTCATCATAACTGTTCATGTCAGGGAAGTTGCAATAAGCACCATCCACATTTAACGTCCATCTTCTAGATAATAAATCTATAGCTTCTAGTAACTTACCATCTTCATACATCCTATCAAAGTAGGACACAATGATTAGATTTAGCCCATCATCGACATCCTGTTGACTAAATAATTCCTGTCTCATTATTCACCTCAATTAGGATGATAATTCCGTACCATTCCGGTCGTTTTATCTACGTATATTCTGAAGCTGATGCCGTCAATGACCACACTGGCTTGCCCATTTTTACTTGCCATTGCATCCTTATAGCCCTTTGTTGCTGCTTGCTGACCAAGCTCTAACATCTTTTGATCAGTGAACACATTAGGATCATAAATAGTTTTTGTTTCAACTGTGGCCTTATACTCTCCTGTAAGATTTCCTGCTCGATCTTTGGTTGGTACTTGATATTTAACCTCTGTGATGCCTTTTATTCCGGAGTGTGTTTCACTCACAATTTTCACATCGTACTGTTTTGCAGCATCATAAAAAGCATTTGCATTATGCCCACCCGAGATTCCTGATTTCTGTGTAAATCCATCAACATTAGCTAAGTGAATTTTTTGATTTATATTGAAATTAATCCCTTCAGGATAGGCGGCTTTCGTTACTGCCAAGAACGCTTTAGCAAATACATATTGAACCAGCTTCGCTTCACTGGTCGGCACGCCACTCGCAATAATTTCCGCCGCTCTCTCTGGCGTCATTTCTCCATGTGCCGTCAATGCACTGACCGGCACCCCGAAGAACTCTCCCCATGCAGTCAGTAGCCCTTTAACGGCATCCTGACCTTCCGGCATATCGCCTTGGGCGTTCTTGACCAGAGCTGCTATGATTTCATCAGGTGAAGCTCCACTTTGCAACATGGAAGCACCCAGCGAAGTTTGTGACATCCCGATGTCTGCCATGCCCTTACCGAAATCATTTGGGTACAGCGCATTATTCTCAACCGCATTTTTCCCGGCCTGCGCGCCGGCTACGGTATCTGCGGTACTGCCACCCGCCAAGCCACCGGCTAATCCGGCTGCCAGTGTACCTAATGCACTGAGGGTCTGTCGTTGTTCTTCAGTCAGATCTTCACGCGCGATCCCTGGGTACATTTGCTGGGCGATATATTCCCCCATCACCGCGCCGGAAGCCCCCGCCAGTGCGCTGTTGCCATTGACCTGAGCAACCACCGCACCGAGAACCGCATGAGCCATCAGGTTGGCTTCCGTGTTGACGCCCCCTTTTCGGGTCGGGTCAAGGGTCATATTGTGGATCACTTCAGCCAGATACGGGGCAGAAGCACCTGCGAGGGCTTTCGCCATATCGCCACCGGCCAAGCCCTGTATCGCCGCCGTTGCAGCCTGAATACCTTGTTGCAACGCACTGCCAGTGCCGTATTTCTTCATCTCGGCTTTGTATTCTTTTGTCTCACGCAGGGCTTCCGCATCGCCTTTCAACGCCGGATTGGCCTTCAGCGCGGTCTCCAAACCCATGATATCTCCCTGCGTCCTCGCAATATCCATGGCCTGACCGCCAATCTCGCCGATGAGCTGTGCTTCTTTCAGCCGGTTCTGCTCTTTCTCTTTATCAAAGATAGGGCCGATACTGCCGTTGGCGTTGTCGGTATCGCGGCTCAGGTCATCGGCATTCTGCTGCTGTTTATCAGTGTCACGGATGGTAATCGTGCCATCAGCGATTGCTGCTTGCGTAGTGCCTTCGGCATGACCGTTATTGCCCAGACCCGACAGCACCACACTCCCTAGATTACTCAGCAGGTCAGACCCCACCGGACCACCGGTGCTCAGGCTCCCGCCCTGATGTTCGGCCTTGAAATCGGCTTTGTTCTCGATGTTACTGAAGCCCAGTGTGCCGGTATCCAGACTGTTTTTGCTCTTGTCTGCCGTGCTGGCAATCACTGCGCCATCAAGCTGGGTGTGTTCGCCGACGGTAATATCAAAGCCGCCTTTGCCTGCGAAGATACCGCTCTGCTCCTGCACCGAGTCATAATTGCTGTGCAGCTTGTCGCGACTCATGCTCAGATTGGCTGAACCACCGGCACCAATGACCGCAACACTGACACCGCCGCTGACGCTGGTCTGCTTCGAATCGTAGTTATCACTGTCCTGCTGGCTTTGCAGCAACAGGTCACGGCCGACATCCATTTTGACGGTTTCGCCATTTGCTTGCGCGCCTATCAGTGCAGTATCTCGCCCGCTGCTGAGCGACAATTTGCCGCCCGAGTCAATCTGGGTTTCCGTCCAGAAGGTGCCGTCACCGTGCTCTTTACCTTGCCCGTTGTTCGCGTTGGCAAAAATACTCAGGCCACCACCGGAGCCACCGATACCCACACTGACACCCACACTGCCGCCGCTGCTGCGGTTACTGCCGTCGGTTTTTTGCGTACTGGCCGCGCCGAGCAGCAACACATCACGGGCCGCATCCAACGTCGTATCGCCGCCGGCTTTGAGCTGACTGCCCTGCACCACGATATCGCCACTGTTCGCTGGGTTGCCATCACCGGTGGCGTTGATGAACAGATTATTGCCCGCTGTCAGGGTCGAACCGGTCACGCTGGTCTGTTCCTGCTGCTGTTGCGAGGAGGATTTTTGTGCGCCTAATGAGATGCTGACGCCGAACATGCTGGCGCTATCGCCCCCCTGAGCCTGCACCAGTTGACCTGCCTGCACCGCTTGCACGCCACCGAGCGCGGCTTTCACGCCTTTCAGCGCGGCCAGTCGGCCATTGCTTTCTTCGCTGGCATCTTTGGCAGCGGTCACTGCGGTATTTAGTGCGCTGCCGACTGCACCAGACAGCGCCAGCGTCAGGCCGCTACTTTTTTGCTCCACGATATGGGTTTGTGTGCTTTGATTCTCTGCCGCCACAATCACCACGTTTTGACCGGTCAGGCTGATGTCTTTACCGGCTAACACGTCAGAGCCTTGTACGATCAGGTCTTCACCGGCAGTCATGCTGACGTTGCCCAGTACGCTGCCGACAGTGCTGCCCACGTTGGAAATCGACTGACCGGTATCGGTCATTTTGGTACTGTTGCTGCCCACCGTGACACCAATGCCGCCAGTGCTCATCAGGCCGGATTTTTTCTGCTCAAACAGGTGAGACTCGCTCTGGCTCTGCTGCGCAGTGCCGATGGTGATATTGTCCTGCGCCCGCAGATGGATATCGTTATCGGCCACCACTTGGCTACCGGTGACCGCGATGTTTTTAGCGCTGGCATCGATAGATCCCGCTGACAGCAGAGAGCCTACCGCCCATGTTTGGTGAATACTGTCTTCGGTGCGGGTCGTGGTAGTAGAAGCCAGCCCGCGTTTTTTACCCTCATGAATTCGCTGCTCATCATGCTGCTCTGCCTGCGTGGTGAGGATGACGTCCCCGCCTGCCGCCAGTTTTAGCGCGCCATCGGTTTGTATGCCACTGGCACTGAGGTTGATGTCTTGCGCCGTTTTAAGATTGATATCCCCTTTGGCACTTAATTGGCTGCCGATCAGCGTTTCATCATAGAGATCGATGGTGCCTTTATGGCGCTTGCTCGAGGATTCACCGGTCACTTGCAAGCTGTCGGTGGCGGCACTCAGGTTGATATTTTGCGCCTGCACATCCATCGTGCCAGCCTGAATATTGGCCCCCACGGCGGTGAGATTGTCGACGTTAGCCGTTAGCGCGCCACCGACATTCACCTCGCTCCCCAGATGGCGAATATGCTCGCTGGTCGCAGTGCCGTGACCGTAGTTCGAACTGATCTGATCGCGGGTTTGGACCGTATTGAGTAACCAGTCGCCGCCAGTATTGATCTGAAGATCCTTGCCCACGTTCAGGCCCGCGCCTTGTTGGATAAAGTCACGTTCGGTGTTGATCACTGCATTATTGCTGATGTTGAGGCTAGCCAGTGGCCCGAGAAGGCTTTGATCCCGCCACACAGATCCATTATTGCTACTCAGTTGCTCTGAACCAGTTCGCAGGATCAGATCACGTCCGCTATCGAGTTGCAGGTTGGTCGCATTAAGCCGCGTGCCGGTCAGGTCGATATCGCTGTTCAACGTACTGAGCAGCATATTATTGCCCGCCTGAAGCAGGCCGCCATTGCTCGTCAGTGTGATGTCTTGCGCCATGCTGAGGTTCAGATTATGGGTGGCGATCATCGCCCCTGAGTTATTGAACCCCTGCACATCGGTTAAGGTGATATTCTCTGCGGCAATCAATGCCCCGTTGGCCTGCAACTCGCCTGCTTTGATGCCGGCCAGATAAACCACCGGCACCAACACCGTTTCTCCCGCCACTTCACGGGTTTCCATCAACACCATATTGGTGGTTAATGCTGCCATTTGTTCAGCGCTAATATGGGTGCCGAGGGCAATATTGAACGTTTTGCTGTACTCAAGACCCGACGCAAATAACTGCTCGAATTGCGCCTGTGCGCTGCTGTAATCATGGGTGACCGCTTGGCCGGTTAATGCCAGCACTTGGTCGCGCACCAGCCGTTGTTCATAAGCGTTATCCCCTAAACGTTTGTGGATCAACGCAGGATCGCTATTCACTTGCTGGAGAAAGTAGTCCGACCCTTTCCAGTGATTCAAATCAGCAAACGCAGGGTTCGTTTCTATCAGATAGCCAGTATTGACTGTTCGATCCGGTGGGGTCAGGCCCGCGCGATCCACATTAGGATCGAGGGGCGGCAAGTGATTGATACTGTCGAGCGATAGCTTGTCCCCTGCGGTTGGCGTGTTGTTGCCCGCACTGAGCTGATACAGCCCGCCACTGGGTAGCGCCAGAGAGATGCCGTTAAACTCGAGCGCGATATTTTTGCCGCTACTGTCGCGCTCAGTCGGTGGGGCGACAGTGCCGGGGTTTGCGCCATTGCTGATCGTTGTGCCGCTGCCACTGATCGTTTTTGTCGTGAGACTCGAGGCATATTGGTTGGTAGCCTGTTCCTTGACTTCTGGCCCCCAACCGGTGCCCCACAAATTGCCTTTGTAGGTACGATAACGCCACTCACCGGTAGAGGTGGTCCGTTCGATCAGTCGCTGCTGCCCTGCCCAACCATCTTGTTGCAGGGTGACACCGGTCAGGTCAATCTCGCCCTGCGCACTGACTTTACTCCAGAAGTTCTCTAGCGTATTAACGTGCGGGGTGAGGTTTCCGCCCGCTAATAGCTGCGCCTCAGGGCTAATTTTATCGATGCTATTATAAGCGGAGGTCGACGTATAATTAGTGCCAATGTAGTCACTGTTCATTGACCCGCCATGAGGGGGTTCAGCGTAGCGCCCGCCTGGAATATTCGGGTTTTCTGCCGTCCAGTAGGCGGTCCCACTCACTGTTTCGCCGGTCACAAATTCAGTGTTGGCGGTTAAAATATGGCGGCGATTGGTCAGGGTATTGGCATAAACCAGTAGATCTTTACCTGATTCGATTAAGCCGGAGATATTGAGCACCTGAGCCGCTGTTTGATGATTGCCACTACTATCTTGCCCACCCGCCAGAATAATTTTGCCCATGCCTAAAAGGGTGGTGGTCGGTGCGGTATCGGTGTTCGTCACGGTATCACTATTTTCAATCACCGGTGCCAATAGCGCTAAGGTGCCGTTGACTTCTGTGGCACCGATGAGGGCATGAGGGCCGGTGTTAGTGATGCGTTCGCGTGCTTTGAGCGTGGCAGTTGCGCTAATGAGAGTACCGCTGTTGAGTAGCGTGCTGGAATCCGTATCAAGCTGACCACTGCTGAATATTTCCCCTCGGTTAATCAAAGCGCCTGCCGTGGTGAGTTCTGCCTGTGCCGCATTTATCTTGCCGGTGTTCAGTAAACTGTTTGAGTCGGTGCTCAGCTTTCGGCCCGCCAATATTTGTCCATCATTGGTGAAGGCACCACTGGTTTTAAAGGTTAAATCACGCCCAGCCTGAAGCGTCGAACCGGCCAGATTGCTGAAGTCCCCCTGTAAGCCGATCGTCAGATCCTGACTGGCCGTCATTTTGCCAGCGCTGCTATCAAACCAACCCAGATTTAAAGCGATGTTATTTGCCGCCAGTGCACCGCCTTGGTTATTGAGGGTTTGCGTGGCATTGGCACCGGCATTGAGGGTGAGAGACCCCAAGGAGACAATATTGGCGCGCTGAGTGCTGATATCGCCGCTGTTAGCGGTGATATTGATCCCTTGGGCTTGTGTATGGCTATCCGTCAGATCAACCCGACTCCCCGTTAACGCCATCGCCCCTGCTGCCAGAGATTGCCCTTGCGCGGTTAAATCCTGACGAGTCATCACCACCAGATCACCGGTATCCGTCAGGTGACCATCGCTCTGCACGCCAGCACCCAATAGGCTACCGCTGTCGCTCTTGAGTTGCTGCGCTTGAACGTCAACATTGCCTTTGGCGAAGATAGCGCCACTGCGGTTATCAAGATAACTCGCCAGATTCAGGTTGAAATCCGTTATCCCCGTTTGGGCGATAACCCCACCAAGGTTAGAGAGTGCTTGCGCGGTGAGGGTGATTTGCTCGGCGATCACGTTGCCTTTATCGGTACTCAGAAGTGACGCAGTGCTGGCAGATAACTGCGTTGCGGCTTTAACCAGCGCACCCGTTAAATTCAGATCCCCCGCCCCCGCAGCCAAGTTGATGGCATTGGCCTGAGTTTTACTGCCCGCGACATCAATCCCGCGACCAGAGAGCGCCAAGTCGCCCACGGCAATATTTTGCCCTTGAGCGATCAAGGCTTGGTCAGTATTGAGCGTTAAATTACCGCTGCTGGCACGACTGCCGTCTGCTTTTAATCCGGCCCCGAGCAAAGAGGTACTTCCGCTGAGCAAGTCGTTTGCGTGCAGTTGGAGATCCCCTTGCGCGGCAATTAACCCGCTGTTACTGGCGTTCCCCTGCACGGTTAATTGCCCGATGCCCGCGGCATAGATAGCGCCATTGTTCAGCAGGCTATCCGTGTTCAATGACAAGTTCTGCCCCGCCAGTAGAGCACTGCTGTTATCGGCATTGGTGTTATTGACACTGAGCGCCGCCAACTGCATATCCCGCCCAGCTTCCAGTTTATGCTGATTAATCAATGCGCCACTGGTGCTAAAGCGCAAGTCACGCCCCGCCGTGATACGCGCGCCGGTCTGGTGAGTGAAATCACTTTGCAGATTGACCTGTAAATCCGTCGCCGCGGCAACCTCCCCGTTGCTGTTAACCCATTTTCCAAGATTGAGTTGGATATTCTCCGCATGCAATTTGCCGCCACGGTTATTCAGCGTTTGTTCCGGATCGGCTGCCGCAGTGACCGCGAGTGTACCGGGGGTTATCAGGGTCGCGTCTTGAGTTGAGATACCGCCGTCACGGGCATTAATCGCAATATTACTGGCTTGAGTCTGGCTACCGGTCAGGTCAATACTCGCACCGGATAACGTCATATCCCCCGCAGCGACATTCTGCCCTTGAGCCATCAATGCTTGGCGAGTTGCCACCTGTAAATCGCCGTGCCGAGCCAATTTGCCATCGCTTTGTACGCCCGCCCCTAGCAGGCTGTTACCATTGCTGGTCAAGGTTTCGGCTTGAAGCGAGAGTTGGCGACTCGAGAGAATCTTGCCGCCACGGTTATCCAGCGCACCGGCCAGATTCAGGTTAAAATCTGCTGCTCCCGTTTGCGCTATCACGCCGCCCACATTGGAGAGTGAATGAGCGTCGAGCGTCATTTGTTCGGCAATCAAACGGGCGCTGTCAGTGCGTAACATCGAGGCGGTCGAGGCGGACAGTTGGTTGGCCGACAAGTCTGCTCCCGTGAGATCGATTTCGCCGCCTTGGGCGCTGAGCGCCAAATCCCCGCTTTGCGTTTGGCTGCCACTAAGATCGAGGCTTTGCCCCGTAAAGTGCTGCGCCGTCCCGCTGATATTTTTTCCTTGCGCGAGTAATTTTCCGCTGGCTTCAACACGCAGTGTGCCGCTGGTAATGCGGCTGTTGTCGGACTTAACGCCTGCCCCTAAGACCGAGTGGCGGCTGCTGTTGACTTCCGCGGCGCGCAGCGAAGTGTCACCGGCGGCGGCGATGGTGCCGGTGTTACTGAGTTTGCCTGCCGTAGTGAGTTGGGTGTTGCCCTGTGCATACAGCACGCCCGCGTTTTCTATCTCGCCAGTGGTCTTCACCGTCAGTTGTTGGGCGCTGTTGATCTGGCCGCTGTTGACCAGCATGCCATCCGCCGTGATGGTGATATCACCCGCTGAGGCACCTATCTCACCAGCATTGCGCACCCCAACACCACTTTCCGTGCCGATCAGGCGAATTTTACCGGCATACATGCCGCCTAAATTGACGACATCCACGGCCACCGTGGGGCGCGGGCTGCCATCGGCGGCTTTGGTATTAATGTTTTGGTGCGCAGCATCCACCTGATTGCGGCCGGTGGTGACATTCAGGTCATTGGCCCACAAGCTGGCATTCACTTTGACGGAGCGGGCAATCAGGTCGGTATGGTCCTGACGGCTGCTGTCCATGCTAGCGCCTTGGACGATAATCTCGCCGCGCTCAACATCGTAACCGGTCAGTTGGCCGTTATTCAGTTGCACCTGACCGGTGGTCAGCGTGGCGCGGTTCGCGTTGATAAAACCACAGCCTTCGCATGTAATGCCGGCGGGGTTGGCGATCACCACCTGCGCTTTACGGCCCGCCACCTCGATATAGCCGTTGAGTTTGCTGGGGTCGCGGCTGTTCACTTCATTGAGGATAATGCTGGCCTCGCCCCGCGCCAGCCACGGGTTAGCGTCAACAAAACCGCCAAGCTGGGTCTGATTGACTCCGTGGCCGTTATTGAGGATCACGCCGCGATTATCGACATCAAACTGGCTGTAGACGTTGCGGGAAACCCCGCCACTGCTGGGCGTTTGAATATTGACCTGCGGCGTGCCGTTGGCACTGCTGATAATGGTGGGCTGCTGACCGGCGGGCGCACCGGCATCGGCCACAATATCCGCCTGAGCCGAGAGTGAGACGCAGCCTAACGCCAGTAGCAGACTAAAACTCAACGACGATAAGGCACTGATGCAGCGGCGTTGCACATGGCCCACACCGGAGGATGGCGATGAGGTGGCCCGACCGGAAGCCGCGATATCCGCGACCACCATCAACAGGCCTCGCGCCTTGTTGAAGACGATTCGGTACAGGTTTTTATTCATCAGTCATCCCAGAAATTATGTTATTTATGAGTCGCATCAGTATTGCCAGTTCAGGCTAAAGCCCAGCGTTACCGAGTCAGTTTTAAACCCCTCGGGCTTGGAGAGCGGTTTGCCGGCAAACAGGTCATAGTGGGTGTTCAGGACCTTGCCGCGAACGCCCACGACACTGCCCGCCAGATGGTGGCCCACCAGATAAGGGTCACTGCGCCCGCCCACTTCGCCGTAATCGACGCCGACATATAACTCATGTCCGGGCTGGGGCGTGTACCAACCCAGATCGTTGCGCACTGTCCAGCCGCGATCAGCGTTGAGGGTGCGTTCACCATCGAAGCCGCGCACCGTCCAACGGCCGCCAATAGCGAACTGATCCTGCGGGGTCAGTGGCGTGTTGGTGCTCTGACGTTGGTATTGCAGGTTGTAATGGAATTGCTGTGTCGCGAGGGCAAAAGGCACATCCAGTTGCGCATTCAGTCGCAGAATTTTGCTTAGTGCAGTGGCTTCGCCGAAATACTCTTCCTGCGCCGGTACGGCCCCAAACCAGCGGGTGCCGCGCTGATAACTGATCCCCGCGTCCAGTGTGGACTGCGCGATAAAGTGACGATGTTGTAGCCCGACGCGCCAAGCAGAGGTGCGGCGGCGCTGGACTTCCACTTCGGTATCATTGATGTAGTTTTTCGATGAGCGGGTCAGCACATCGTAGGTGAAGGTGGTTTTCTGGCTGGCGTTGCGGTGCAGTAAACGGCTGAGTTGCAGCGTCACATTGTCGCTTTCACCCCGATAGTGATAGTCACCGTTGAGGCCCGCTACCGTTTGGTGGTAGTCATAGCTGCTGGCGGTAATACCTGCGGTCCAGTAACCGAACGGCAGAGAGTAATGGCCTGTCAGGTTGTTGGTGCCTTTCTCGCCCCGATTTTTAATGGAGCCGCCGGCAGAAACATAAAACTGGTCACTTAGGGATAAAGGATTATCGAGAAACAGCGTTGCACCGCCTTGATAACGGCCGGTGCTGCGCGTGCCGGAGTCATCCAGTGAGGCGGCCAACCGCCACATTTTGCTCTGCTTCCAGCTCAGGGCGATATCCGTCTCACCGGGGGCATCGCCGGGGATCAACTCCATACTGGCTTGCACCGTGGGGATGCGCTGGAGATTTTCCAGCCCCTGCTCGATATCGCGCAGATCCAACAGGTGACCGGCGCGGGCAGGGAAGGCGGTGAACAGCGTGACATGGCGGTCACTCTCGGGTGTCAGTGCCACGTGGCGTATCTTGCCGGGCACCACGTGTAGTGCCAGCGTGCCACGGTTCAAATCTTGCTGCGGGGCCAGCACGCGGGTGGTGACATAACCGTGGTCGATCAGGCGGTTCTGCATCTCGCTCATCAGCAGGTTAATGCCTTTCGCGCCCAAACAGTGGCCTTGCGCCTGACTGGCCAGCCGTTGCAACGGTAACCAGCGCGGTAATGGCTCGGTACCCGTGAGTGTCACGTGGTCAATCGCAAAGCAAGGTTTCTCGATGGGAAAAACCAGTCGCCCCAGAGACGCGGTGGGTTCGGATAAACGCACATCCGGCGCTGAAGGCGAGAGGCGTTCTTCCAAAGCACGTTGCCGTTCTTGTTGGTGAATACCTTGTTGAACAGAAGGTAATTGTTGAGCTGAGGGTAATTGCTGAACAGCAGGTAATTCTGCGCAGTAGCTGGCGGAAGGAATAGCTACCACAAGCAATAATATGCCAGCTATTAATATAGAATAATTGAAACGAGACACACAGAAAGTCCTTCACCAATATTTAAAGGGATATAAATATAAAAATAATTTTTCGCAATTATGACTGCAGCAATGTCATTTACAATCTGTTTTGATAACCAATAAATAAGAATAATAAAATGTAAATCACAAAAATAGAAAATACCGTGCAAAAAACATCGTAATAATAAAAATATTGATTTGCAACAAATAAACATTAACTAAATTTAAGAATAACGGTAGAAACAAAATTACCACGACAAAAACAAGCAAATAACCTCATGTTTTTATTGACTTAATTATCAATTTGGCATGATGAAAACTGAGGTGAAAACATCATTATAACGTATAAAAACAGCCTCGATTGAAATGATAATACGACAGCATAGTTGGGCTAAAATAATAATACCGACATCTATTTAATATAATAGTCATTTTGGTTATTAATATTCACATAATAGAAAGTTATTAAATAAAAATGACGAATGGATAATATGACAATATTTAATCCTGACAATTCTAGTGACGACAACATTAAATGCAATTAACCCTTTAATCTCAACCGCAGAATAGAGCGGTGATAACGTTGATTTCGTCTAACCGATAAAAAAAGGACTAAAATGTCATCACACTGGCGAGTAATTTACGCGCATAATCATGGCGTACAGCATGTAACTCATCGACCAGCGCCTGTTCCACCACCTGCCCCTGATAGAAAAATAGCACTCTGTCGCATAAATAGGCGGCAGCCTGAATGTCGTGGGTGATAAAAAAGTAAGTGATCTTAAGTTCTTTTTTCAGTTCGAGGAGTAGTTCCAGAATTTGAACTTGAGAAGGGATATCCAGTGAGCTGATCGCTTCATCCAGTACAATAAAACGTGGCTGAGTCGCTATCGCGCGTGCGATACACAAACGCTGGATTTGGCCGCCTGATAACTCATGGGGATAGCGTACCCGCAGCTTTTCCGCTAATCCAACCCGCTGCATCACCTCACTGACTCTCTGGCTGATTTGCGGGGGAGTCAGCAACCTTTGTGCCTGTAACGGCTCAGTGATAGCTTGCCACACGGTCATATTCGGGTTTATCGAAGAGGTGTAATCCTGAAATACAGCGCTGAGGGTATTGCGGCGAGTTTGTGCTGCGCGGACGGGCTTACCGGCTAGTCTCACTGTGCCACTGTCTGGGGATTCAATGCCCAGCAGTAAACGCCCTAATGTACTTTTACCGCTGCCACTTTCCCCCACTAAACCGAGGCATTCGCCTTCCATGATGGAAAATGACACCTGATCAATCACCCGTCTATGCTTTTTAAACCAAAAATGGCTGTCCGACAGTGGGTAACTTTTTGATAGCGACTTAACCTCAACGAGCATGATTGCTTCTATCCATAATCTGATTAAACCGCCGACTCAATGCGGTCCGTGTTTCCACCAAATACTGGGTATAAGGGTGTTGGGGGTGACAAAATATCTGTTCAGTTAAGCCGGATTCAACCACTTGCCCTTCTTTCATCACCAATATGCGTTGCGCAATACGCCGCACCACCGCGAGATCATGTGAAACAAAAATCATCGAGGAAGACGTTTGTTGGCGCAAGCGGGTAAACAGTTCGATCACTTCATATTGCGTAATACAGTCCAATGCCGTGGTAGGTTCGTCGGCAATGATCACATCCGGCTTCAGTGCCAACGTGAGGGCAATCATCACTCGTTGCAACATCCCACCGGAGAGTTGATGCGGATATTTTTTGCAGATTTCAGCGGGATGGCGCAATTGTACCTGCTCCAACATGGCGTGAGTTTTGACTTGCAATTGCGCTGAAGAATAGCGGCCGTGCGCGAGCAATGTCTCTGCAATCTGGCTCCCAATGGTATACAAGGGATCAAATGCGCTCATCGCATCTTGCATGACCATTCCCAGTTGGCGGCCACGTAATTGGCCCCACTGAGCGGATTTCATGCCTTGACGCGATTGCCCTCGAAAGCAAATATCCCCCTGCACATTGAGACTCGGGGTCACCAATCCAAGAATGGCATGACATATCATACTCTTGCCGCAGCCACTCTCGCCGACGATAGCCAAGCACTCATTCTCAGCCAGATTGAATGACACATCAGAAATTAGGCGATTACCAGTGTGTGGTTCGGTGACGCAGAGGTGATTGACCGTTAATAATGTCATTCAATTATCCACCGATGAAGAGTGTGATTGTGACGAGGGCACTAGCGCGTCACGCAAAAAATCACCAATAAAGTTAAAGGCCGCGACCACCGTCACGACGGCAATCCCTGCGGGTAGCATCAATGTCGGGTGGCTAAACATGACGTTTTTGGCTTCGTTAAGCATCACTCCCCACTCTGGTGTGGGAGGCTGCACCCCTAGCCCCAAGAAGGATAATGCGGAGATGGTGAGAATGACGCTCCCCATATCCGTCGTGGCCAGCACGATTATCTCAGCCGCGGTGACCGGTAAAAGATGTTTCAGCATAATATGCCGGTCAGAACAGGCGATCACTTTGGCATAACGAATATAATTTTTATCACTGTACTGCACCACAACGCCACGGATCATGCGCGCATACCAAGCCCACTTAATCACCACTATCGCCAGAATAATATTGTTAATCCCTGGCCCCAACATGCCCACGATAGCAAAAATCATCACCTCACTGGGGAACGACAGCATCATGTCACAAAGGCGCATTAGCCACTCGTCAATCCTGCCGCGAAAGTAGCCCGCAATAAGGCCAACCACGGTGCCAAAAAGAATGGTCACTAACATGGCAAACAGTGACAAAAATACCGTGGTGCGAATGCCATAAAGCAGACGCGAGAGCACGTCTCGCCCTAGATTATCTGTCCCTAAGAGATGGTTCAGGCTCATCGGCTGATATTTGTGACGTATCGCCGTCAACGTGGGATCTTGTGGGGCGAGCCACGGGGCAAAGATCCCCGCGAATAGGATCAGAACAAGGAGGGTTAAGCAGCAAAAGGCCATAGGATCGGCCCGCAAGCGTTGCCACAGCATACGCATCATCGGTGAGCCCCAAAACCGATACGAGGATCGATCCACACCTGAATGATATCAACCACAAAATTGAATGTGACAAATAGCAGAGCCATTAACAGGATATAAGCTTGGATGAGAGGATAGTCACGGTTAAATATCGCCGAGACACATAAGCGCCCTATCCCTGGCCAAGCGAATATATTCTCAACCACAATGGTGCCAGCAATTAACTTAGGAATACTCATGCCCAACGCGATGAGTGTTGAATGTAATGAGTTAACCAGAACATGCTTGCCGATAATACGCCGTTCACTCAGTCCCCTCATGCGAGCATAGCGAACATAATTTTGTTGTAGGTTAGTCAGCACACTGCTGCGAATTAACCGCATGTAAGTGCCAACATATGCCAGCGAGAGTGTTAACGCGGGCAAAATAACGGATGTTGTTTCCATCATTCCGCCCACGGGCAACAGATCCCAATACAGGCTAAATAGCCAAATTAATAATAATCCCATCCAATAGCTGGGCACTGCTGTCAACACGAATAAAATAGCACGCACGCCCTTATCAAGCCGCGTTCCAGCCAGTAACGCACTCATCATCCCCAATGAGAGTGATAGCAGCATGATGATACCCAGTGAATAGGATGCGAGCTTCAACGTTGCAGGTAAAGCCAATAGAAACTCATGCAGTACAGGCTTGCGAGTGATAAACGAAGTGCCCAAATCAAGTTGTAGACTGCGTCCTAGCCAAGAGAAATATTGGCTCAGAAAAGACTTATCCAACCCTAACTCGTGCTGCATGGCGGCGATAGCTTCATCCGTGGGGACAATCTCATTCACTCGCAGTGCAACTTCAGCGGGATTTGACGGCGACAAGCTCATTAAGGCAAATGCCACGAAAGAGATCATTAACACCAGTGGGATCATCAGCAACAATCGTCGGATCAAATAGTGGCGCATTTCCTCTCCCGTTATTGATAATCCCAGGGTAATAGGGTGAAACTCTCATCACTCTATTACCCTATTTACCCTATCAACTCTCTCTCTATAGCAATTATGGTTTTGGCTCGAAATACATTTCTTCAAACGGGATTTCATATTGGGAGGGGTTAAAACTCACCCCGCGAAGCTGATTACTATAAATCGCTTTGGTGCGTGAATAGGTCAGCGGAATATAAACGCCTTCCTCAGCCAATAAGGTGAACAATTGTTGATATAAAGCCTGACGCTGTTTTTCATCTGGAGAGACCAAAAGTTCGCCAATCATTTGGTCTATTTTGGGTTTGCTGGCAAGCCCCTTTTGCCCCTGATAATCAGCATGGGCGGGAATACGGAAGGACGAAACATAGGATTGAGGATCATACGGGGTGCCCCAAGATAATGAATATTGAATATCAAAATCACCTGATTTTTGGCGGTCCAAAAATGACTGTTTCTCCTCACCGACAATCTTTAAATCAACGCCGACCTGTTTGAAATCTTCTTGAATAACTTCAGCAATTTCACGCTCCGCCGCGTTATTACTGTTGTAAGACAGCATCAGTTGTAAAGGTTTGCCTGCTTTACTGCGGAAAGTTTGCCCTTGGGGTAATACCCAGCCCGCCTGTTCTAACAGCGCCGAGGCTTTTGCGGGATCAAAATGGTAAACCGGCAGGTCAATATCAGCATAAGGGACATGCCGTGACATCAACGTATCGGCGACCGTTTCCGTTCCATCCATCACACCTTCTGCAATGGCTTTTTTATCGACGGCATATTGCAGTGCCTGTCGGACGGCTCGCTCACCGGTGATTGCTTTGCTGCTATTGAGCACTAGCGCACGCGAAGCAATCGGCGGGCTCATTACAGCGGTAAATTTGCCGGTATTATGCAGTGCCTCAAACGTATCCATGTCCAGCATATCGCCATCAGCACCAAAGATAAGCTGCACATCCCCTTTTTGTAACGCCATCAACATACTCTGACGATCAGGGATGACCTGCCACTGTACTCGGTCAATTTTCGGGCGCTGTCCCCAGTAGTGATCATTGGCCACAAATATCGCGTATTGATTCTTGTTATGTTGCTGTAATACCCACGGCCCCGTCCCCGAATAAGCACTCACACCCTCACGGGTTTGCCCATTAATAAAATCTTTTGGCGAAATAAAGCGGAAAGGACGTGTTAACCCCAGCTCGACTAACGTCGGGTAATAGGGTTCTTTCAAGATTAGCTGCAGCTCATATTCACCCGTGACATTCACTTTATCTACCTGACGGACTAATTCTAGCCATGCGTGCCGTTGGTAGTTAGCCAGTACAGCATCGATATTCTTTTTGGCAGCATCGGCATTGAATTTTTCGCCATCACTAAAACTGACATCCTTGCGTAGCTGAAAAGTATAGGTTTTCCCATCATCAGAGATCGTCCAACTTTGTGCGAGGAAAGGCTTTACGCCTTCATCGGTATTAATGACCAGTGATTCAAACACCATATTTTGTGCAGCCATTTCCCCCGAGTAGAGGTGAGGGTTAATGTCACGGATATCTTTGGTGCTGGCATAGTTCAATTGGGAGCTGTTTTGTGCTAATGCCCCTAAGGGAAAAAGCCCACAAACAGACACAAACAGAAATAGCAGAGGAGCGAAAGTTAAGCGCATTAAATGACTCCAATACAGTGGGGTAAATGAATAATGTCGTTATTTTTCTGCTGCGATAAGAAACATCGGGGTGGAAGCATTATTCAGTTTTTCGGTGTCATCCCACAATGCCTCTGCCGCAGAAAGATCAATGTGTATCCGGCGGAAACCACAATCCACCAGCACCGCAAAGTCCCAGTGAGGGCGTAACTCTCGGCTCAAAGGTAGCTGCCGAGCAATATTTTCCATCGTCACAGTATCAGTGTGTAAATATTGGTCTTCGACTCCCGCTTTCTGAACATTAAGCCGATCCTGCTCATAACCCGCCACGCGTTGCGGTTCGTACAAACGCAAATACCAGTTAGCATCAAAATTCAGTAACCGCCCTTCATTGGCTAATACCCGATACCATTCTTGATACGCTTTTGCGGGGTTGGCCAGATTCCAAGTGACATTACGGGTGACAATAAGATCAAATTGATTGTCGGCAAAAGGCAGTTGATGCACATCAGATTCAACAAATTCGATATCCACGTGGTGCAGTAGGGCGTTATTTCTGGCTTGCTCCAACATGGCAGGTGTGGCATCCACTGCGGTGACTTGATGTTTCGCCATGGCTAAGGTGACGGCAAAGAATCCAGGCCCACAACCAATATCCAGCACTTTTAAGGTTTCTTTTTGCGGCGCTAGCCCGAGAATAAAATTAAGCCAAATTTGTTGTTTGTTGCTCTGTAATTCGTCATTGCTGACCTGATTGTAACCTTCAGCACGTTTAGCCCAGTATGATGTTAATTCATTCGTTACGGCATGGGGATAAGACGTTGGTTGAAACACATGTCACCTCATATTGGTCAGAATTAAGCGATTCTGTTCACGATTAACGCATTATTATGCTCGGCACTATAATAGTATTGCTCGCTAATGAGTGATTAAGTGTAGGCTATAAATGTACGACAATAACATATTAATTTCTTAAAAATAAAAAGCACTATTGAATATTCACGCCATTGAATCATGTTAAGAGAAAGTGTCAAAAAAATGTCATCAAGTTACACAAATCAGTGTCTTGCATTGTTTACCTATATTAATGATTATCTTTTTTCGTTTCAGAGATTATTCCCCTTTAGACTTTGCCAATATACTTTTAGGCTACATAATGGCTGTCATTATCATATTCACATTAATATTTATGATAAATAATTAATGTCTAAAAGTGATTATATGGGGTGTATCGAAATCAATATGTCACCATCATGATTGAATATCTGTCTTTCGACGTGCTACGACTTGGTCACGTTATTTCACCTAGCGGTGATGCGATATTCAAATAAGCGAGGCATTCAACGCCGGTGCTTTGCGGCAAATATCCTCGTTATTGTTAAGATTTAAGCCTATTGCAGCCGGCATCTAGCAGGCTGCAACTCTGACTCGGTGAGACGTCTTGGCTAGAGAGGAGTGGGTTTATTCCCCAACGAGGATCACTTCAATCCCACCTTTACGCAAACCATTCAAACTCTCTTCAGGGATGCCCTTATCGGTAATCACCATATGGATGCGCTGAGTATCAATAATTTTATGCAGACTGGAGCGGTTAAATTTACTGGAATCAGTGACCACAATGATGCGCTCCGCCACTTCACACATGCGACGGTTTAATCGCGCTTCATCTTCATTATGGGTACTCACACCCCGCTCCAGATCGACAGCATCGACCCCGAGGAAAAGCATATCGAAGTGGTAATTTTGCAGGGATTGGTCAGCCTGATCGCCATAGAAAGAAAGGGATTGGCGGCGCAAGTGCCCCCCCGTCATCAACAGCTCTACCCCTTCTGCCTCAAGCAAGGCATTCGCGACATTCATGCCGTTTGTCATGGCAATGACGTCCTTGTGATGACGCATATGGCGCGCAATTTCATAGGTCGTGGTACCGGAGTCCAGAATAACGCGATGACCTGGTTTGATCAGGTTTGCAGCCACGCGCGCGATGCCTCGTTTTAAAGGCGTATTCAGAGCGCTTTTATCTTCAACCGTCGGTTCAATTCCAGCCCCACCAGCATCACAGACTAGCGCACCGCCGTAAGCACGCACCGCGACACCCTGCTTTTCCAGAAAGGCCAAATCGTTACGGATCGTCACCGTAGAAACACCAAAAAATGACGATAAATCATTAACCTGAACACTTCCTTGCTGACGAAGACGCTGAATGATCTGTTCACGTCTTTCACTGGTGCCGGTGATACGCTTATCCATTGCCGAATCGGTATTACTCATATGAGATCCTTTCCAAAAGCCTTTCGTTTCATTTCACTTCAGCTATTAACGCCTTTCTTTTGCCGGAAAGCAAGTCTTTACCTCAGGCCAAATAACGCGTCTTAACCGTAAATCACCCTTTCATTATGTTTCTTTTGCGAAACAGATCCCATTTCCGATACCTTTCGTTTTGTTTTTATCGATCCATAAAGCAGTATCAAGTGAAACGAACCGAAAGACAGAAGTGACCTAAACCCAATACGGAGAGGAAAGTGAAACATTTAACCGAGTTTGTGGCTGACCATAAGCACGATAACCGATGTGGCATTTTTGCCGTCTGTTCTGCTCATCCGATGGTGCTGGAAGCAGCAATGCGCCACGCCCGTGACACGCAATCTATCTTATTAGTAGAGGCGACCTCTAATCAGGTAGATCAGTATGGCGGCTATACCGGTATGACCCCAGCCGATTTTCGTGAATTTGCTGAGCAAATGGCCGATCAACATCACCTTCCTCGTCATCAGTTGGTATTAGGCGGCGATCATTTGGGGCCAAACCGCTGGCAGAATGCCCCGGCGGCTGAAGCAATGTCTCAGGCAGAAGAACTCATTCGCCATTATGTTGCCGCTGGATTTAAGAAAATCCACCTCGATTGCAGCATGTCCTGTGCCGATGATCCGGTGCCCTTAACCGATGAAATCGTCGCCGCAAGAGCAGCAAGGTTAGCCTTAATTGCCGAACAGACTCGCAAGGATAAGCAAGGGTCATCCGATCTGGTTTATGTTATCGGCACAGAAGTCCCCGTTCCTGGTGGCGCGCATGAAACGCTCCTCACACTTGAGGTCACCTCACCGCGGGCGGCAAAAGCGACACTGGAGGCTCACCGCCACGCTTTTGAGCAACAAGGTCTGCACGATTTGTGGCCACGGATTATCGGGCTCGTCGTCCAACCAGGCGTAGAATTCGATCATACTCATGTTATTGATTATCAGCCTGAGAAATCTCTTGCTCTCAGCCACACTATCGAAGAGTTTGACACCATGGTGTTTGAAGCTCACTCCACCGATTACCAAACTCCGCTCGCCCTGCAACAGTTAGTTCAGAATCACTTTGCCATTTTGAAAGTCGGCCCCGCGCTCACTTTCGCATTACGTGAAGCACTTTTCTCTCTGGCGGCTATCGAGCAGGAATTACACCCTCCATACCTGTGTTCTGGGCTACGGGATGTACTGGAAACCGTCATGCTGGAACATCCGGAGCATTGGAAACATCATTATCACGGTAATAACGATGCCTGCCGTCTGGCACGTAGCTACAGCTATTCTGACCGCATTCGTTACTACTGGCCTAATGACAAGATTAACGAGGCTTATTCCCGATTAATGAGTAACTTAGCGGACCAACCGATCCCACTGCCGTTGATCAGCCAGTATCTGCCTCTTCAGTACACCGAGGTCCGTGCAGGACGGCTTGAGGCCACACCGCACGAACTGATTATTGACCATATTCAGGATGTATTGCGCCAGTACCATGCGGCCTGCATGGGAACGTCGCCGTCCCATTAACACAATGATAATAAGGAAAAAAAAGCATGCCAAACATTGTCTTAAGTCGTATTGATGAACGCCTCATTCATGGCCAGGTTGGCGTTCAATGGGTGGGGTTTGCTGGCGCGAACCTGGTTTTGGTTGCCAATGATGAAGTGGCTGAAGATCAAGTTCAGCAAAACTTGATGGAAATGGTGCTAGCTGAAGGTATTGCCGTGCGCTTCTGGCCACTGCAAAAAGTCATCGACAATATTCATCGTGCCACTGATCGGCAGAAAATTTTGCTGGTTTGTAAAAGTCCCGAAGACTTTCTCACGCTGGTGAACGGTGATGTGCCAGTGACCCGAATTAATGTCGGCAACATGCACTATGTCGAAGGTAAACAACAAATTGCGAAAACCGTCTCTGTCGATGATCAGGATATTGCCGCTTTCTATGGCCTGAGAAAAGCAGGGGTGGAATGTTTTATTCAGGGCGTGCCGACAGAGCCCGCTCAGGATCTCTACAAACTCCTCTGAGGTATTTTCTATGGAAATTAGCTTATTACAGGCATTCGCGTTAGGGATTCTGGCCTTTATTGCTGGCTTGGATATGTTCAATGGCCTCACGCATATGCACCGCCCAGTGGTACTCGGGCCGTTGGTTGGTCTGATCCTTGGCGACCTTCATATGGGCATCCTCACCGGTGGTACTCTTGAGCTGGTCTGGATGGGGCTTGCACCGCTGGCAGGCGCTCAACCGCCAAACGTGATTATCGGTACCATTGTCGGCACCGCCTTTGCGATTACGGCCGGTGTTAAACCAGAAGTCGCCGTCGGGGTTGCCGTGCCATTCGCGGTTGCCGTGCAAATGGGTATCACATTCCTATTCTCTATCATGTCTGGTGTCATGGCCCGTTGCGACCGAATGGCAGCGAACGCCGATACCGCGGGCATTGAACGCGTTAACTATCTGGCGTTATTAGCACTCGGTACCTTCTATTTTCTCTGTGCATTTTTGCCCATCTATTTTGGGGCAGATCATGCCAAAACAGTCATCGATGTGCTGCCCGCTCGGCTCATTGACGGCCTAGGTGTCGCAGGTGGCATCATGCCAGCAATCGGTTTTGCCGTGTTGCTGAAAATCATGATGAAAAATGTCTATATCCCCTATTTTATTCTCGGTTTTGTCGCCGCTGCTTGGCTAAAACTCCCGGTATTGGCTATTGCTGCCGCGGCGTTGGCGATGGCGCTCATCGATTTCATGCGTAAAGACTCCACTCCACAACAGACTTCCAGCACTCAGAAAGAGGAATTCGAAGATGGTATCTAATACTCAAGTTTTGCCCGACGCCAGCATCACTGAAAAGTCGGTCATTGATGGCAACGACAATATCTATGAAGACCAAACTATCGGTGCGGAGCTGACGAAGAAAGATATCAACCGTGTGGCATGGCGTTCCATGCTGCTGCAAGCCTCATTTAACTATGAGCGTATGCAGGCTTCCGGTTGGCTATATGGCTTATTGCCGGCGCTGAAGAAGATCCACACCAATAAGAATGACTTAGCGCGGGCCATGAAAGGCCATATGGGATTCTTCAATACCCATCCTTTCCTCGTGACCTTCGTTATTGGCATTATATTGGCGATGGAACGTTCAAAGCAGGATGTGAACAGTATTCAAAGCACCAAGATTGCCGTGGGTGCCCCGCTTGGCGGGATTGGCGATGCCATGTTTTGGCTGACCTTACTCCCCATTTGTGGCGGTATTGGTGCCAGTCTGGCCTTGCAAGGTTCCATCCTCGGCGCAATTGTGTTTCTGGTGATGTTTAACGTCGTCCATCTTGGTTTGCGTTTCGGGTTAGCTCACTATGCCTATCGCATGGGCGTTGCCGCGATCCCACTCATCAAAGCCAATACACTGAAGGTGGGCCGTGCAGCGTCTATCGTTGGGATGACTGTGATTGGCGCACTTGTCGCCACCTACGTTCGCTTATCCACGACGCTCGAAATTACCGCAGGCGACGCCGTGGTGAAACTGCAAGCCGACGTTATCGACAAACTGATGCCTGCTTTTCTACCGCTGGTCTACACCCTTATCATGTACGCGTTAGTCCGCCGCGGCTGGAGCCCGTTGAAACTCATCGGGCTGACGGTGGTATTAGGGATTGTTGGGAAATTTGGCCACTTTTTGTAAGCGAGGAGCACTATGTTAAGCATTATTCTCAGCGGTCACGGTGGGTTTGCCAGCGGGCTTGAAAAGGCGATGAAGCAGATACTTGGCGATCAACCCCAAGTGATCGCTATCGATTTCCCCGAAAGTTCTTCCACCGCATTACTGACGGCGCAGTTTGAAGAGGCCATTGCGAGTCTAGACGAAAAAGAAGGGCTGATTTTCTTAACCGACTTGCTGGGGGGAACCCCCTTCCGCGTGGCCTCAACACTGGCCCTGCTAAAACCAGAACGTGAAGTCATTACTGGCGTAAATTTACAGCTCCTACTGGAGATGGTGCTGGAGCGCGATGGTCTCAGTAGTAAGGAGTTCCGCCTTCAGGCGCTCGAGTGTGGTCACCGAGGCTTAACCAGTTTGGTTGACGAAATGGGCCGATATCGCGAGGCCGTACCGGTTGAGGAAGGGATATGACAGCGCTGCTGCGAGCAAGGCGGCTGCTCACTGAACAGGGCTGGCTTGACGATCATCAGTTGCGGCTTGAAGGCAGCACTATCGTTGCCATCGAACCCATCCCGTCAGGTGTGAGTCTGCGTGACGTAGAGCTGCTCTGTCCTGCTTACATCGATGTTCATGTCCACGGCGGTAAAGGTGTCGATGTCATGGATGACGCGCCAGAGGTACTGGATAAGCTGGCATGGCATAAAGCCCATGAGGGGGTCGGCGCTTGGTTGCCGACCACCGTCACCGCCCCCCTTATCGACGTCGAGGGCGCGTTAAAACGCATTGCGCAGCGCCACCAGCAAGGGGGGCCAGGGGCGACTGTTCTGGGCAGCTACCTTGAAGGCCCCTATTTCACGCCACAAAACAAAGGAGCGCATTCACCGGAGTTGTTCCGTGAGCTCGATATTGCCGAGCTTAATCGGTTGATTGATGTGTCCCAGAACACGTTACGTGTCGTAGCACTGGCACCTGAAAAACCGAGTGCCATAGCGGCGATTAAGCATCTCAAAAACCGTGGCATTAAAGTCATGCTCGGCCACAGTGCGGCGAGTTATGACGAAACGGTTCGCGCGTTTGATGCCGGAGCGGATGGGCTGGTGCACTGTTTCAACGGCATGACGGGCCTGCATCACCGCGACCCCGGTATGGTGGGGGCGGGATTGACCGACCCGCGCGCCTGGCTTGAGTTGATAGCAGATGGTCACCATGTTCACCCTGCTGTCATGCGTCTTAGCTGTGCCTGCGCCAAGCCGCGAATATTGCTGATAACCGACGCGATGAGCGCAACGGGGATGCCTGATGGTGACTATTCAATTTGTGGCCACAGGGTAACCATGCAGCAGGGTGTGGTCCGTACCGCTTCCGGCGGGCTGGCGGGCAGTACACTTTCGTTGGATAGCGCGGTGCGTAATTTGGTCAATGACGTCGGTGTGCCTGCTGAAGATGCCATTCATATGGCCTCCCTACATCCCGCAAAAATGTTGGGGGTTGATCAAACCTACGGCTCATTGTCGGTAGGTAAACGAGCCAACCTTATTGCCCTTGATTCACAGCTCAAGCTACAAACTATTTGGATTGATGGTCAGCAACTTTCCTTGTAGCCCTTTCATTACATATCACTTTGGTTTGTGGCCACATCCGCCACAAACCTTTCCTTTCCTTTCTTTCTTTTCTCGACACTTTACCCAAAATCACAATATATCGATATAAAACAATGCATTAATAATAACCCACCCTATTTCAGATCACGTTTTTCGTTTTATTTCTTTTCTTATGTTGACCTTTCGTTTTCTTTTCTATAGATTTTCATTTAAGCATAAAGTCGATGAAGTGAAATGAAACGAAAGACTGTCATGTTCGACTTGGCACTGATCCATTGAATAGGCACTACTAAGGACTGAGTTATGAGCGAAACCCTATCTGCCAGTACCTGTGGCACAACAACCTGGACTGAAAAAGAGATCCGTCAGCAACCTGCATGCTGGAACCTGTCGTTAAAAAACATCGAAAGCCAGCGTAGTGATATCGACACTTTTCTTGCGCCACTCCTACAAAAACCGGATCTACAGATTGTCCTGACCGGCGCGGGAACCTCAGCCTTTATCGGCGATATTATTGCGCCGTGGCTGTCACGCCATAGTGGCAAAAACTTTGTCGCGGTGCCGACAACAGACCTCGTGACCAATCCAGTCGACTATTTGTCTACCCATAGACCGACGTTGCTCGTCTCCTTTGCACGCTCCGGCAATAGTCCCGAAAGCGTCGCGGCGGTTAACTTAGCCGACCAACTCGTGAGCCAATGCCACCATCTGGTCATCACCTGTAATGAAGCAGGCAGTTTGTACCAAAGTGCCCTGAGAAGTGATAACTCACTTGCCCTGCTCATGCCAGCCGAAACCCATGACCGTGGTTTCGCCATGACCAGCAGTATCAGTACCATGATGGCTAGCTGCCTGAGCGTATTTGCCCCCGACATCATTAACAGCACGCGTTTCGGCGATGTGGCAACACGCTGCCAGCAGATAATCGCTTCACAGGATGACTTCCGTCAGTCTGCGTTTGGTGATCTGCCTTTCAAACGGATCGTTTACCTCGGCAGTGGTGGGTTACAGGGTGTGGCGCGTGAATCGGCGCTGAAAGTGCTCGAACTGACCGCCGGTAAACTGGCGGCGTTTTATGACTCTCCGACCGGTTTCCGCCACGGACCAAAATCATTGGTCAATGCGGAAACATTGGTTGTGGTCTTTGTCTCAAGCCACCCTTACACCCGCCAATATGACCTCGACTTGCTCGGCGAACTACGCCGCGACCAACAAGCGATGCGCGTGGTAGCCATTTCAGCCGAGCCGAGTCCTGAAATCACTGCTGGGCCGCACATCTTGCTCCCCGCCGCCCGAGAATTTATCGATGTCGAACAGGCCTTCTGCTTCCTGATGTACACCCAAATTTTCGCCCTCAACGAATCCATCAAAGCAGGCATCACCCCTGACACGCCTTCCGCCAGCGGCACAGTAAACCGTGTCGTGAAAGGTGTCGTTATTCACCCTTGGAAAGGCTGAGAGGATCACATCATGAGCATCATTTCGACTAAATATCTGTTGCAAGACGCGCAGGCTCGAGGTTACGCCGTTCCCGCTTTTAACATCCATAATGCGGAAACCATTCAGGCTATTCTTGAAGTCTGCAAAGAGATGCAGTCACCGGTTATCCTTGCGGGCACACCGGGTACCTTTAAACACATTGCCTTTGAAGAGATCTACGCACTGTGTAAAGCCTACTCTGAAAGCTATGGTATGCCGCTTGCGCTGCATCTTGATCACCATGAATCACTGGAAGATATCAGCCGCAAGGTCAATGCCGGTGTCCGTAGTGCGATGATTGATGGCAGCCATTTCCCCTTTGCCGAGAACGTGCGCTTAGTCAAAACCGTGGTTGATTTTTGCCATCGCCACGATTGCAGCGTGGAAGCAGAGTTAGGGCGTTTGGGGGGCGTGGAAGACGATATGGAAGTCGATGAAGAGAGTGCATTTCTCACCGATCCACAAGAAGCACGGCGCTTTGTCGAACTCACGGGGGTCGATAGCCTTGCTGTTGCTATCGGCACGGCCCACGGGTTATACACCAAACGCCCCAAAATTGATTTTAAGCGTTTGGCAGAAATCAACGAAGTGGTCGATATTCCGCTGGTTCTGCACGGTGCCAGCGATGTACCTGATGAGTATGTCAGACGTGCGATTGAGCTGGGGGTATGCAAAGTCAATGTCGCCACCGAGCTAAAAATCGCTTTCGCGGCGGCGGTCAAAAAATGGTTTGGTGATAACCCCGAAGGCAATGATCCTCGTTTTTACATGCGCGTCGGCATGGACGCCATGAAAGAAGTGGTACGCAGTAAAATCACCGTCTGTGGCTCGGCGAATAAATTAATCCCTGAAACTGAAACCTCGCTTTAAATGTTACACCCTGAAAAAGTTACCCGGCTCATCCGTCGGGTAACACCCTGAGTTTGCGTCACTATCTGCTACATCTAATAAAAATATTCATAGCTTTTCTGTACCTACAAATACAAGGACATCGTATGAAAATAATGATAAAGAGCTCACTGCTCTTGTTGCTGGTGAGCCATGGCGCCCTTGCCTCCGAATACCTGCTGAATAACGATAAGATCGCCCTCTCTTTTAACGATGCAAACTCCGCTGTCGTGATACAAGATAAGATTTCAAACCATAAACTTGCCCCGGTGGAACTGTTCTTTCTGACATTGCCTAACGAAGAGGTGATTCACGCCGCCGACTTCAAAATTAAGAATGTCAGTCAGAAAGGCGATGCCATTCATATCAATTACGAACATAAAGACTTTGATGTCGTCGTGGTGCTCAACGTATTAAAAGGGAAATACGCCAGTATCGACTACCAGATTCAAGCGAAGGGTCAGCCACGCGATGTGGCGAAAATAACCTTCTTCCCGACCAAAGGGCAATCCCAAGCCCCTTACGTAGATGGCGCCATCAATAGCTCACCGATCATTGCTGACAGCTTCTTTATTCTGCCGGAAAAACCGATCGTCAATACCTATGCCTATGAAACAACAACCAATTTAAATGTGCCGTTAAAAACGCCTATTACGACGGATGCACCTGTCACCTTCACTACCTATTTCGGCACCTTTGAAGAAAGCAATCAGTTGCGCCGTAGCTTTAACCAATTTATCAATGAGATGCGTGCGCGCCCCTATCATCCCTACCTTCACTACAATAGCTGGATGGATATAGGTTTCTTCACCACCTACACCGAGCAAGAAGTGCTCAACCGTATGGATACCTACGCTAACGAGCTGATTAAAAAACGTGGGGTAAAACTGGACGGTTTCTTACTGGATGACGGCTGGGATGACCGCACCGGCAAATGGCTGTTTGGCCCTGCATTTAGCCAAGGATTTGGGGTGGTAAAAGATAAGGCCGATAGCCTGCATACCTCGGTAGGCTTATGGCTATCACCTTGGGGCGGGTATAACAAACCACGCGATATCCGTGTCTCGCACGCGAAAGAAAATGGTTTCGAAACCGTTGATGGGAAATTCGCGCTGTCCGGCCCCAATTACTTCCGCAATTTCAATGAGCAGATCATCAAGCTCATCAAAAACGAACACATCACCTCCTTCAAACTAGACGGCATGGGTAACGCCAACTCGCATATTCCGGGCAGCCAGTTCGCTTCTGACTTCGACGCCTCTATCGAGTTGATTAAAAACATGCGAGAGGTCAATAAAGACCTGTTTATCAACCTGACCACGGGCACCGATGCCAGCCCGTCATGGCTGTTCTACGCGGATTCTATTTGGCGTCAGGGCGATGATATCAACCTGTTTGGCAAAGGTTCGCCCGCTCAGCAATGGATGACCTACCGTGATGCTGAAACCTACCGCTCGATTGTGCGTAAAGGCCCGCTATTCCCCATCAATTCACTGATGTATCACGGTATTGTCAGCGCAGAAAACGCCTATTTTGGACTGGAGAAAGTGCAAACTGACCGCGATTTTGCCGATCAGGTATGGAGTTACTTTGCCACAGGCACCCAGCTACAAGAGCTCTACATCACGCCTTCCCTGCTAAACAGTCATAAATGGGACACGCTGGCCAATGCCGCTAAATGGTCACGGGAAAATAGTGATGTGCTGGTGGATACCCATTGGATTGGTGGCAACCCAACCTCGCTGGAAGTGTATGGCTGGGCATCTTGGAACCCAAATAAAGCGATATTGGGTTTACGAAATCCGCTGGATAAAGAGCAAAGCTACTATTTAGACTTGACCAAAAGTTTCGAAATTCCGAGCGGCGAAACAACGAGCTTCACCCTCAAACCGGTGTACGGCGCGAATACCACCCTGCCTGTTGATTACAGTCAACCGGTGATTATCACGCTAAAACCATTGGAAACACTGGTCATCGAAGCAGCACCTGTTGCTCGCATAAAATAACCCCCTTTCTGGCCTGATAACGGTATTTATCAGGCCAGTCATCAGGTTCCCCACAGCTTCCCCTTTCACCGCTTCCTATTTCACAGCTTCCCCTTTAAAAAATAGATGCCCTATTTTTGGGTGTCATTTACCCGCCGTTATGGCAATATACGTTTTATATATGTTTTGTATAGGTATTGTCTGAGTATAGGTGCTATATGGGTATCGTAAAAATCTCCGATTTGATGCATGAGAACCTGCGTATCGCCAGCAACGCGATGAGCCGCTCCATTAATTCTCAGGCTGAGCACTGGCTCAAAATAGGGATGCTGGCAGAACTTTATCCCCAATTAACCCATCATGAACTTGCCAGAGCATTGGTTCAGGCAGAACTCCACGGCGGAGCTGACATTACCAGAATGATTCAAAATGACGCTCAGTTGAATAAAGAAGAGGAAGCACAATGACAGCCGTAAAAATCCACTCACAAGCTGAGATTGAAATGGCCCGCGCCGCTGGCCATGCTGCCGCTAAAGTGCTGGAAATCATCACGCCTTATGTTGTGGCGGGCGTCACCACCGATGAGATCGATCGGTTGTGTCATGAATACATCGTGAACGAGCTGAAGGTGATCCCCGCCAATATTGGCTATCACGGCTATGCGCACACCGTGTGTACCTCCGTCAATCATGTGGTTTGCCACGGGATCCCATCGGATAAAAAACTCAAAAAAGGCGATATCGTGAACATCGATGTGGCCATTATCAAAGACGGTTGGTACGGCGATACCAGCAGAATGTACTACGTTGGTGAGCCATCGGTCAGGGCTAAGCGCTTGGTGGATATCACCTATTTATCCATGGTCGAAGGCATCAAAGTGGTGCGGCCGGGTGCCACACTCGGCGATATCGGCGCAGCTATCCAACAGGTCGCGGAAGGCGCGGGTTTTTCGGTCGTGAGAGAATATTGCGGTCACGGTGTCGGCGAGGAATATCATACTGCCCCGCAAGTCCTGCATTACGGGATTGCAGGGACCGGCATGGTGCTCAAAGCGGGCATGATTTTCACTATCGAACCGATGATTAATGCGGGGAAAGCCGCCACCAGCGTACTGTCTGATGGCTGGACCGTTGTCACCAAAGACCGCTCGCTCTCTGCCCAATGGGAACATACCATTGCCGTGACCGACACCGGCTACGACCTACTGACCCCTTGGCCAGAAGGCACCGGAGAATACCCAGCAATTTAACGCGGGGCTATTTATAGCGGGGCCTATTTATTGCAGGGCTTAGTTATCACGATGATTAGTTATCGCGGTAATAGACCGCGATATGCTGGCCCTGCACTTTTTCGATACTGATGTTCAGATCGAAAATGTCCTCCAGAATATCAGGCTTCATAATCTCCGCTGGTGCTCCCCGATAGATCACTTCACCGTCTTTCATCGCAATAATATGGTCGGAATACGCTGAGGCAAAATTGATATCGTGGATCACCAAGATGATGGTTTTTTGCAATTCATCCGCCGCGCGCCGTAATTGCTTCATCATCGCTACGCAATGCTTCATGTCTAGGTTATTTAATGGCTCATCGAGCAGGATATATTTCGTATCCTGACACAGCACCATCGCAACATAGGCACGCTGCCGCTGCCCACCGGAAAGCTCATCAAGATAGCGATCCTTAAAGGGCGTCAGATTGAGGAACGCCATCGCAGCGTCAATATGCTGTCGGTCGTCTTCATTCAGCCGCCCTTTCGAATAAGGATAGCGGCCAAACCCCACCAAATCAGATACCGTCAGGCGGCTAGTAAAATGATTCTCTTGGCGTAACACCGATAAAATGGTCGCCAGCTTATCGCCAGATGTTTTGGCGACATCCAGATCATTAAACAAAACATGCCCGCTATCGGGCGTCAGCAACCGGCTCATGATCGACAATAACGTAGACTTACCGGCACCATTTGGCCCAATGATTGAGGTTATTCCCCCAGAGGGAATACGCTCATTAATACTGTTGAGCACCGATGTGTCTTGGTATTTTTTATTAATGCCATTAATTTCAATCACACTGGAGCCTTTCTGATTAAAAGATAAATAAATAGCGCGCCGCCAACAAACTCAATCACCACCGACAGTGTTCCCGACATATTTAACAGGCGGTCGAGAATTAACTGGCCCCCCACCAAGGTAATCGCCCCCAGCAAGAAAACGCCCGGTAGCAGATATTGATGTCGGAATGATCCCACCAGCGGATAAGCCAGATTGGCGATCAGTAAACCTAAAAAGGTCAGCGGCCCGACAAGGGCGGTTGAGATAGCCACCAATAATGAGACGAGCAGGAGGATAACGGTTATTTTTTTCTGATAGTCGACCCCCAGATTAACCGCGGTATTTCTCCCCAATGCAATCACATCAAGGCAATTACGCATGCGCCAAACGACAATCCCCACGATCACAATGATCCCCGTGGACAAAGCAATAATTTCTGGCGCGGCTCGGGTAAAGGTGGCAAATACCCGCCCCTGCAATATGGCAAATTCACTGGGTGACAGCAGGCGCTGCATCAGGCTGGATAAGCTGCGAAATAACGTGCCGCAAACCAAGCCAATGAGTAGCACTTTATGCAGATTGATGCCCACGCCCGTCAACAACCAACGGTAAAGAACGACCGAGAACAAGAGCAGTAATGCCGATTCGCAGAGGAACTTACCGGTCACCCCTAACACTCTGAAACCATTGGCATCGACAAAGAATATCAGCATCGTTTGGATGAGGATAAACAGCGCCTCAAGCCCCATGACAGACGGCGTTAAAATGCGATTATTGGTGACGGTTTGGAATAATACCGTCGCAATGCCCGCGGCAAACGCCACTAATAGCATGGTGGCTAAAATCAAGCCGCGATGAACCAGAATATACTGGATGTTCCCCTTCAGATTAATCGTCATGAAGATGGTGATAGCCACGAGGGCAATCATGCTCATTAACAAGAGTCTTTTTGCCGGTGAGCTTAGCAGCTTGTTATTCGCCTGAAGTGGGCTTTCTTTTACGGCATACTCACGAGCTTGCATGGCGCTTTGTCCTCACGATTAATAACAGGAAAACAAGTGCACCAATGGCCCCTAAAATAACGCTGGCAGGTATTTCAAATGGGTAGCTGATTAACCGGCCGATAATGTCACACAGAACAACCAATCCTCCGCCACACAATGCCACCCAAGGGATGGTCCGGCGTAAATTATCGCCCATCGCCATGCTGACAATATTGGGCACAATCAACCCCAAAAACGGCAATACACCAATGACCACCACCACCACACCACTGGTGATAGCAATAATAGACATCCCGATCAACATCACGCGTTGGTAATTCAAACCGACGTTGACTGAAAAATCTCGCCCCATCCCCGCCACGGTAAAGCGATCAGCAATCAGGCAGGAAATGAGCGTTAATGCCCCCACGATCCACAGCAACTCATAGCGGCCTTGCAGTACGCCAGAGAAATCACCGGACTCCCAGCTGCCGAGCGATTGTAAAAGCTCAAACTCCATCGCCAAGAAAGTCGTGACCGCGCTAAATACCGCGCCCAACATAATACCGGTTAGCGGCACCATCAGAGCGGACTTCATTCTCATGCGCGCCAACAGCAGCATAAACAGTGCCGTGCCCCCCATCGCAAAGACAGTGGCAACCAGCATCTTAACGATAACCGGTGCGGATGGGCTGAACACCATGACCAACAACAAGCCAAGGCTGGCCGATTGGGTGGTACCAGCAATCGAGGGTTCGACGAAACGGTTTTGCGTCAACATCTGCATAATCAGACCGGCGACACTCATCGCACTCCCTGCCAGCACCAATGCCAAGGTTCGCGGCACACGGCTCAGCAGGAAAATGTCGCGCATATCGGGATCAGACCAGACATCGGCGAAGGTGACGTGACCGGCACCGATAAACAAACTACAGATCATCAGGCCCAGTAAAATCACCAGGCCTGCGATAAAGCTAAGATTTTTCATCAGTGATCATTACTGCGCAGAGGCTTGTTTATCCAATACCGCACTGATTTTATCCATCAGCTGCGTATAGCTTTGTATACCACCGGCAATGTAAAGCGAGGCTGAATCAAGATAGACAATATGGTTATTTTGCCATGCTTTAGTTTTATTAATCAGCGCATTATCAAGCACTTGTTGAGCAGATTGCCCTTCAGTGCGGCCAATCGCATTGTCTCTATCCAGTACAAACAGCCAATCAGGATTCGCATTGAGAATGAACTCAGAGGTCACCACATTCCCATGGCTGCCGGTTTCTGCGAAGGTCGCAGCAGGTTTGAAACCTAGCTCGTCAAAGATAAAACCAAAACGGGAACCCGGGGTATAGGCTGAAATTTTGCCACCGCTGACCATCAGTACCATCGCTGTACCGGCATTCGCTGATTTTTGCTTGATGCTATCAATCTGATTGGTGAACTTGCTCAGCAACGCTTTTGCCTCGTCCTCTTTACCAAAGATGGACGCTAATTGTTCAGTGCGGTGACTCAGGCTTTGGGTAAAGTTTTTGGTATCGATATCCAATGCAATCGTCGGCGCGATAGCACTAAGCTTGTCGTAAGCATCTTGAGCACGGCCACCCGCGATAATCAGGTCAGGTTTCGCTTCGCTCAGAGCTTCGTAGTTAGGTTCAAAAAGCGTGCCGGCATTCAGGTATTCAGGCCCGCTGTATTTAGATAAAAAGGCAGGGAGATGCGTACTGGTCTGCGGCACACCGGCTACTTTAATGCCTAGAGCATCAGCGGTATCTAACACGGAAGGGTTCAAAATGATGACTTTCTGCGGGTTTTGCGGAACCAGCGTTGTCCCTTGCGCATGTTCAATACTGATTTTCGCTGTTGCATCAGGGGTTGCCGATGAATCATCACAACCGGTCATGGCAACCGTTGCAGCCAATAAAGATGAAAATAGAGCCAGACGTAATCGCATTTTCTCTCCTGAAAAATAGGGATTTAAATATCCTTGAGTGCTAACGCTAATGATTTGCATTACTAATGTCGGAATAATACCTATCTCTGCCAGTGATGAACAGGTTAAAAAACCACTTTAATCTGAGTTCCACACCTCTCATGCAAGTACCATCCAGTTTCATGGCAGTTTTGTGAACATTATCTAAAGATTTAATAATTAGATTGACCTATCTACGCGGGTAGATACACTAAAAGAGAAGGGTAATATTAATGTTTGCTAATGTTTTCTTCATATTCATTTAGCTGACTGACATTAAAGCTGAGTGTAAAACCAACAAGCAGACATTAATGCGTGAACATGATGCTTCAACACCAGGGGAACCTTTTTAATGACTTCACTCAATAGCTCGGTAGCAGACAATGCTCCATCAGAGAGCATGGCTGCAGAAGAGCGTTTGGCGACGCCCGAAGGTCGTAAAGACTTTTGGCGCGCAACCTTTTCATGTTGGCTGGGTACCGCCATGGAGTATGCAGACTTTGCACTCTATGGCTTAGCGGCCGGCATCATATTTGGTGACGTCTTCTTCCCTGAAGCAACACCTGCGATCGCTTTGTTATCTAGCTTTGCGACCTATTCTGTCGGCTTTATTGCTCGCCCCATTGGCGCACTATTGTTCGGCAGATTAGGTGACCGCAAGGGCCGAAAAGTGGTGATGATTACCACCATCACCTTGATGGGCGCCTCCACCACGCTCATCGGCTTAATTCCAAGTTACGCATCGATTGGCTTGTGGGCACCCGCCAGTTTGGCCTTTTTACGCTTTATGCAAGGGCTGGGGGCTGGCGCTGAACTGTCCGGCGGTGCTGTGATGTTAGGCGAATATGCGCCAGCAAAAAGGCGCGGTCTGGTTTCATCCATCATTGCGTTGGGATCGAACAGCGGCACACTGCTGGCGGCCTTGGTTTGGTTGTTAGTATTGCAGATGGACAAACAGAGCTTGCTTGATTGGGGCTGGCGTATTCCATTCCTCTCCAGCATCTTGATTGCCGGTGCCGCATTATTTATTCGCCGCCATATGCGTGAAACGCCGGTGTTTGAGCGCCAAAAATTAGTGCTGGAACAACAGCGCCAAGAAGCATTGGCGTTGGGACGTGAACACGTGGCAGAACAGGATAATCGCACTTTCTGGCAACGTAGCAAATCGTTCTGGATCATGGTTGGCTTGCGTATCGGCGAGAACGGCCCTTCTTATCTGGCTCAGGGCTTTATGATCGGTTATGTCGCCAAAGTGCTGATGGTGGATAAGTCCGTGCCGACCATGGCCGTGTTTATCGCTTCCTGCCTCGGCTTCTTGATTATTCCTCTGGCAGGTTACCTGTCGGATCGCTTTGGTCGCCGAATCACTTATCGCTGGTTCTGCCTGCTATTGATGCTCTATGCCTTCCCTGCATTTATGCTGCTGGAAACCCGCGAGCCGATTATCGTGATAGGGACTATCATTATTGGTATGGGTTTGGCCTCGCTCGGCATCTTCGGCGTGCAAGCCGCATGGGGCGTTGAGATGTTTGGTGTGACTAACCGCTACACCAAAATGGCCGTCGCGAAAGAAGTGGGATCGATTCTGTCCGGTGGTACTGCGCCGATGATAGCCGCAGCGATGCTGACGCTCACCGGCCACTGGTGGCCAATTGCACTTTATTTTGCCGTGATGGCAGGGATTGGCTTTGTGACCACCTTCTTTGCGCCTGAAACGCGTGGGCGAGACCTTAATTTGCCGGAAGATGCTATTTAAGCGCTGTTTCGGTGAGTCAAAAGTGTGAGCCTCAATGAGGTTGATGGCAAACCTCACCGAATCTATCTTGCAAGGTGAGGATAGACAGAAGAGTAAAGCGTCCGCGCCAAGGATGGCACGTATAGCGATTTAACCACATGTTATTTATGGTAAAGTAGTTTCTCCCTCCATTTAATTGGGGATTTTCATTTGGATAACTCTATCAGGGATGTTTGGCCGCTGTTTTCAGATTAAGTAGGTAATTTTGTTCAACCCTCAATCTCCTCGTGTAACACGTTCTGATGTGGCCCGAGAAGCTGGCACCTCGGTGGCGGTGGTGAGTTACGTCATCAATAACGGTCCGCGCCCAGTGGCTGAAGCCACTAAGCAAAGGGTGCTGGATGCCATCAAGAAAACCGGTTATCGCCCCAATGGTATTGCTCGGGCTTTGGCCTCCGGTACCACAAGAACTTATGGTTTGGTGGTCCCCAACATTTCCAACCCCTTTATTTCCTCCATGGCGCATGCATTGCAACGTGAAGCCTTTACCACGGGGCAAGTGCTGTTACTGGGTGATGCGGGTGATTCTCGTCAACGTGAATTCGAACTTATCAATAATCTGTTGCATCGTCAGGTCGATGGTTTGCTGTATACCAGTGTCGATCGCCATCCGTATATCGAGTTAATTCAGGCCTCCGGCACACCCTTTGTGATGCTTGATAGCGTCGATCCGTCGCAGCAAGTTTGCGCCATTCGGGTCGATGAACGAGGCGCAGCGTTCCAAGCGACCCAACATCTGATTGATCATGGGCACCGTGATATCGCCATTATTTGTGGCCCACTGGATATGCTGAATACTCAAGATAGGGTGAATGGTTGGCGCGATGCCTTGCTGCAAGCAGGGTTAACCGTGCGTGATGAGTGGATTTTCTCGACCCCCTATACCCGCCCTGGCGGTTATCAGGCCGCACAACAGATGCTAAAAGGGCGATTACCGCAGGCCGTTTTTGCCACTAATGAGCTACAAGCGTTTGGTTGCCTGCGGGCGATGGCAGAGCACCATCTGACCGCACCCAAAGATCTGGCGCTTATCTGCTTTAACGGCACGATAGAATCAGAATTTAACGTGCCTTCATTGACGACGGTACGTCAACCGGTGGATGTGATGGCGAAAACCGCCATTGAAATGCTGAAAAACTGGACCGGTGAACCGACAATTTGCGAATTCAATTTTTCGCTACAAATCGGTGAATCGTGCGGTTGTTCCAGCAGTAAAAAAAGTTAATGACCTACATAAAAAGATAAAAAAATGCGTTTAATTATTGATTGTGACCCAGGAAATGGCGTACCCGGCGCCAATGTCGATGACGGTTTAGCCCTCGCGCTAGCCATTGTATCCGCGGAAATAGACTTAGAATTGATCACCATCGTGGCGGGGAATACCCCCAGTGAAGTGGGATATTCTGTTGCTCATGATTTGGTGAAACGTTTGGGATTGAATATCCCCATCATACGAGGTGCCTCTCAGGCGCTGGTGGAACCTGCTGCCCCTTGGCGTGACAAGCTGGACAATGGCGTCACTAAAAATGGATTAACGGCGCTTTGGCAGCAAACTACGCGCCCACCGGCCATTGAGCCAAATGCCCCCTTGGCCGCCCATGCTATCGGCGAATTGATCTGCAATAACCCCGGCGAGATAACATTGGTGGCGATAGGACCACTGACCAATATCGCCCACGCGATGCAGCTTTATCCGCAAATGGCTGCCTCTGTCGCGGAAATTGCTATCATGGGCGGCGTATTTCATGTTGATGGCTACCTGAAAGACACTAACTTTGGCCTCGATCCTGAAGCGGCCCATGTGGTGCTGACCAGTGGTGCCAACATCACGCTCGCTCCGTTGGATGTCACCACTCAGACCCAACTGCTGCATCAGGATTTAGATAAGATCGCGCAAATTGACTCACCGCTGAGCCGTTATCTGGTGGAGACCATCCGCCCTTGGATCAGCTATTCGATGCAAACACGGCAGCTCCCAGGTTGTTGGGTGCATGATGCACTGGTGGTCGCTTGGCTACTCGATAAAAGCATCGCCACCACCACCCGTGACTACCTTGATGTGGCACTGGAAGGCGCATTAACACGTGGTATGACATTGCGCTTTAGCCCTGAAAATCTGCGGTTAGATGTGGGCGTGCCGCTCCCTCGGGGCAAACCGGCTACAATACTGCAAACGGTGGATAATCAAAAACTGTTGGATATCTTGTACCAACGCCTAAGTCATTATCCTTAGTCTGGTTGAACGCCTGTTAGGCAGGTGTCAACTATCATCTCTATCCCCTTGGGGCTTTCCTATACTAGGGCTGCCCCGCTTAAATAGGACCTAACCTAAATTTTGTATGGCCCAAGTGCCTTACCCTAACTGAGATTAATTATGCTGACTCTGCTTCACCTACTCTCTTCTGTTGCGCTGCTGGTCTGGGGGACACACATTGTCCGAACCGGCATCATGCGGGTTTATGGCGCGGATCTGCGCCGAGTTCTGAGTGCCAGCATTCAGAAGAAACCCACGGCGTTTATTGCGGGAATTGGTGTCACGGCATTGGTGCAAAGCAGTAATGCCACAGCGTTGCTGGTGATCTCTTTTGTCTCGCAGGGGCTGATTTCACTGACGCCAGCACTGGTGATCATGTTAGGCGCGGACGTCGGCACCGCACTGATGGCGCGGGTGCTAACCTTTGATCTCTCTTGGCTATCACCCTTGCTGATTTTAATCGGGGTGATTATCTTCCTCGGGCAGCGAAAAACCCGTGTGGGCCAGATGGGCCGCGTGGGGATTGGCCTTGGGTTGATTATTCTGGCGCTGCAATTGATTGTCACCGCCGCAGGGCCGATTACCCAAGCTACCGCCGTACAGGCTATTTTCTCCTCCCTGACCGGTGATGCCATTTTGGCGTTATTGATTGGTGCACTGTTCGCCATGATCAGTTACTCCAGTCTCGCCGCTGTGCTACTGACCGCCACGTTGGCCGCCACCGGCTTAGTGCCACTGAATATCGCCCTGAGCATCGTGATTGGCTCGAATCTGGGCAGTGGTTTACTGGCGCTGATCAGCAGCCGTGGGCAAAATGCCATTTCGCGGCAAGTGGTGTTAGGGAGTTTATTATTTAAAGTCATCGGCTGCATTTTGGTGCTGCCTTGGGTAAATACACTCGCGCAACGACTGATCGGCTTTAACCTTCCGGCTGCCGAGGTGGTCATATACTTCCACGTATTCTATAACCTGCTGCGCTGCTTGCTGATGCTGCCGCTAGTGGAGGTCATGGCGCGTATCTGTAGTCGGTTAGTCACCGATGCGCCCAATACCACCCAGCCAACTGCGCCCCGCTATCTGGATATTACCGCCATCGATACGCCATCACTGGCACTCGCGAATGCGGTGCGGGAAACCCTGCGTATGGGGGATGTGCTGGAGCAAATGCTGTTTCGCTTTAAAGAGGTGCTCGAGGGCAACAAGCAGCAAAAGCATGAAGTCAGCTTGCTGGAAGATGAAGTGGACATGTTGTATAGCGCCATTAAGTTATATTTGGCGCAAATTCAGCAAGATGAATTGGGCGAGATTGATTCACGCCGCTGGGCTGAAATCATTGATACCACCATCAATCTCCAACAAGCGGGCGAGATTATTAGCCGTATGACCGCTGATGTGGCGGCTAAATCACTCAATGCGCGCAAACCATTTTCTTCTGAAGGGTTTGAGGAGCTCAATACTCTGCATGCCCGCTTGGTCACTAACTTGGATTTAGGCATGTCGGTGTTTTTATCGCGAGATATCAATAACGCCAAGCGCCTACGTCGCGCCAAGCATCGCTTCCGCTTGCTGAACCGCCGCTACTCCCATGCTCACGTTGATCGCCTACATCAACAAAACGTGCTGAGCATCGAAACCAGCAGTCTGCATATGGGGCTATTAGGGGACATGAAACGCTTGAACTCACTGTTCTGTTCCACCGCCTACCATGTGTTGGAAGTGCAGGAAGAGTCACTGGATTAACACGCGTCCTCACCATAAAAAACGGCACATACCGAATGATATGTGCCGTTATTGGATTAACCCCGACTGAACTCAGTTAGAAGTTATATTTGACGCCTAAGGTGATACTGCTGTCGCTGTAGCCTTTGTTACCCACTTGCTGGCCAACATTCCCCCACAGATTCAGCTTGTTATTGATTTGGCCTTCAACCCCGACTTTCAGTTCAGCCACATTGCCTGCACCCGCTTGTTTCACGGTCATGCCATCCAGTGTGGTGCCGAAATCCTTGGTGTTATGGATCCAATTGGCTTCAACATACGGCTTAAAGGTCGGTGTGCTACCTTTATCCTCTTTCGGTATTGGGCTGATAAATGCCTTCACACCCAAGCGCGTTTGGATATTGTTATTCCCCTCACCCGTCACCACGGTACCGTTCGTTTCAGTATGAGAATCCGCTTTTACCCCCATCCAGACCATTTGGGCTTTTGGCTGAATGAAGTAATTTTGGTGCTCACTTTGGCCAACCTGGAAGGTATAACCACTTTCAACCGAGGCACTGAAGCCTTTTGAATCATACTTCTCAGTCGTTAAGCCCTCACCACTGACTTCATTATTAAACCAGCTATATTGCAGCCAAGAATCGACGTAAACACCGGTCTCTTCCCGCCCTTGCTCGAACCAAGTTCCATAGACACCGAGGCTGTAACCATTGGCCGAACCGGTAGAGCGATAACCTGTTCCTTGTGCCACCGAAGAGCTGCTGCTGTTGGCATAACCGGCCATCACCCCAACACGCCAGAGATCCTGCGTATTACGGCTCCATTGCGCCACATCACCGCCCAACTGCATGACATAACGGTTATCCTGCGTTTTCAGCTCACCACTGTCATCACGAGAGCGGTTATGGCTGCCTTCATTGCGTAGCCACAGGCTGGTGCTTTTCTCTTCACCGGTAAAGATATCGGTATAAAGCGTCTCACCGGCGCGATCCGCCAGACTGCTGACAAACATCGTATTCGCTGCGGCGAGGTTCGCGGTATAACTTGCCGGTTCAGGGCGACGATCATCAGCTTGAGTGCGCAAATACCAGTCACCATCCGCCGGTGAACTCACACTGCCCTGATACAGGAAGTACTCATATGCACCGGCAACGGCACGGCCATTAAGGGTAAATTGCCCCGTAGAATCGCCACCGACATCAATGATTTTGATACCTTCAGAGGTTCGTGCGCCGTTCCCGCCAATATTGTTCACCGTGACAAAACTTTGCCCAGCAGTATTACCGGTAATGACCAATCTGTCGGTAATAGAAGCGTCACCAGCCAAAATGGTGTTAAAGACCACCGTGCCATTGTCACCGGTATAATTACCGTCAATGGTGAACGTCCCGAAATCACCGCCTGTTAATGCATTTGGCATAATCAGATTGCCGCGGTTCTCGACGTTCCCGGTCACTTGACCATAGCCACCTAATGAACCCGTGGACGTGATCAGGACATCACTAACCAGATTAGCGACATTCGACGCCAATGTGACCGCCAGTGAACGCGCTAATGGTGACTCATTCACTGACAAGGTTGAGATGGCTGTTGAACTGCCCAGTTGTAATAAGCCGTCCTCAATCGTCGTCAAGCTGGCGCTGACCGTACCATTGTCGATTTTGACTGTACCGCTGCCACGTTTAACCAAGGTGCCGCTGCCGCTGATACTGTTGGTTAAATCCCAAACGGATGCCGTATCCAAAATCAACTCACCGCTGTTGGCGATACTGCTTCCGCCCAGATTTTCTGCATTGTAGGCCGTCAACGCCGTACCCGCATCCGTAGTGAATAGGCCCGTGTAGCCGCTATTATCGGCGGCCAACTGGACATTGGCACTGTTAGTGAGTTGCACGTTGCCGCTACCGGCCAACGAGTTCAGCAACATCCCACTGGTATTATCCAGATTCAGCAGACCATTATTGGTTATGGCCCCCGAGCCTAGCCCTTGGACCTGATACAGATGAGCTGTCGCGCCACTGGCAATATCAGTACTACCGGTAAAGCCGCTATTCCCTTGCGTAATGGCCAGTGTGCCGCCCATTAGACTCAACTCACCACTGCCGCTCAAAGCACCATCAACCTGTCCACCGTTAGTGACGGTTAAATTGCCGCTATTGAAATTCAGTGTACTGCCCGTTTCGGTGGTTAACTGGCCGACGGTTTGTTGAACGCCATTGAGATCCACCGTCGTTGCCGTGCTCATCGCCAGTAGAGACGTTTGTCCCAGCGCTGAATTGGCATCTAGGCGTAAATTGCCTGAACGTACCCATGTCGCGCCGGTATAACTGTTGGTCGAGTTAGAGAGCGATGCCGTGCTACCGTCATTGGCTGAAACGAAAGCCAGATCGCCGCTGCCGGTTATTTGGGAAGAGATATCATTTGACTGCGTACCATTATTGGCCAAGGTTGCCGTCAATATCAGCGCATCATTGCCTGTACTCAGCAGTTCTAATGCGGTCAGGCCATAATTGACATACAGTCCATCAAAGTTTTTCCCCGTGGTCAGGCCGTAATTGAACGAGCCAAGTGCCGCAGGTGATAACGCCCCTGGGTTTGAAACCGACTGATAGACGGTGGTGCTTAACGGATCACCCAATGCATTGGATAACGTCAATTCCCTCCCGGTACCGGTTGCTGCGCCCGTTGCCAGACTGACAATAATCTCGCCGTCATCCAGCTCCATGACCGTCCAACCGGTCAGATCTGGTGTCACATTGGTCGGTAAATTAACGCGGATTTCCCCGCCAGCGGTCGTGTCGATACCACTTGTCGCTAGGGTTCCCTCAGAAGTAATAACCCCTGCATTATCCACCAGATGATTAAATAGCAGCGTGCCACCATGGGTGACTAAGCGACCGATATTCTGTACCCCGTCCGCCACTGAGGACAGACTGCCGCTTGATAATGTCAGCGTAGCGTTCGTCAACGCCGTTGTATTTAAGCCATCGATATTGAAGGTGGTATTCGTCAGGTTAACGATACCGCTGAACGCACCGCCCACCGCAGCACCGAAGTCAAATGCCGTGCTGGCATCGTTCTTCGCCACATTCAATGTGCCGTTGCCGGTCAGGGTCTGGTTAAACAGCG
>NZ_HE997646.1:0-133841 GCF_000312485.1 Yersinia massiliensis CCUG 53443
CCTGCTTTAACGATAGTTGCGATGCCCTACCAGTCTCAGAAGATATCTACCCTACTAAATCCGAATGCACAATTATGTTAGCGCGAATTAAAGAGCGAAGGCCTGATGCTGTGCTCATGTGCGGCGAAGTCTATCGGTAACCGCGCTATACTCCAATAAAGTAAGCGGAGGATAAGCAAATGGCGCGTCGTCAGGATGTACCAATAGCCTTTAGAGCCTCAATCGTCATTGAGCCGAGTGGACGGAAAGTTGTCTCAACCGCTCGATTTATTGCTGAGCTTGAAAAGGTTAATCATCACTACAGCCCATCACAGGCTAACGACTACATAGTCAGATATGAAAGAAGCTGGAAGCTCATGGATGAGCAAGATAACGGATTAAATACTTACTTTATGTTCAACAGTTACTAAGCGTCACCACCTCAATGAACCTCGCTAATGCGGGGTTTTTTATTGGGAGTAAATCATGAGCGACTCATTCGAAAAGTGGCTCAACGAGCCTATCGGCCCTAACGGTGAACAACGCCGCTACGTCCTCAGCATACCACGTCAACACTTCGCTAAAACAGTATGGAACGATTGCGAGAAAGCAATCAAAGGGAAACGGACTTCATCTAAATAACTGGAGATTCCCTATGCGTATCGAAATAGAAAATTACGTCATCACTAGTGACGAATATCAGTTCACGCTCAGTTCAAAGAATGTGTTTGGCAATGATAGCAAGCATGCTGGGCAGACCTATGAAAAGACTGTCGGGTATTACCCAAAGCTGAGCCAGCTTATCACCGCATTGATTATGCGTAGCGTGATGAAGTCAGAAATTGATTCTTTGCAAGCTATGCAGCAGCACATCAACCGAGTAAGTCTTGCATGTGAAAAGGCACTGAAAGATTTCACATCCGAGCCGGTAAATGACGAGGTGGCTTAATGTGCGATGAAATTGACAGGGCCCAAGAGCTTGAGTCTCTGGACATAGAAATCGGTATCGCTAATCGCAAGCCAGCAATGGCATTCACTGGCTTCTGCCACTTCTCAGAGTGTCGACAGCCAATCACTCGCGGACTCTTCTGTGACGAAGGATGCCGTGACGACTTCGAAATTGATGAGCGAAGGAAAGGGAGAGTGGCATGAGTAGAGGAACGATTATTTGCCTGTGCGACCTGACTGGAATTATGGCGGGACCGTGGGTTACGGCTGGGTATGATGCAATTTTGATTGACCCTCAGCATATCGAGAAAAGTAACCAGGGAAGAATACGAAAGTGGCCAGAGACAGTTCTCACGGCAGCCGGCGCATTGGGTGACGTTATCCGGAAAGAGAAAATCGTTTTTGTTGCAGGGTTCCCGCCATGTACTGATGTGGCAGTAAGCGGTGCCGCCCACTTTGAAAAGAAACGCAAAGCTGATATCCACTTTCAAGCAAAGGCGGCACTGGTGGCTGAGCAATGCCGGATGATTGGCGAAATAACCGGAGCTCCCTGGTTCTTTGAAAACCCTATTAGCGTTTTCAGTGGCATATTCGGAAAACCAGATTTCATCTTTAATCCGAGCGACTTCGGCGGTTATCTGCCAGTTGATGACGCACATCCAACCTACCCCGATTACATTGCCCCGCGTGATGCCTATCCCAAGAAAACGTGCCTATGGACCGGTGGAGGGTTTGTTATGCCAGATAAGTTGCCAGTTCCTGTTCCTGAGGGTTATTCAACTCAGCATCTGAAGTTAGGTGGAAAGTCAGAACGTGTGAAGAACATTCGAAGTGCCACACCACGAGGTTTCGCTGAAGCTGTTTACCAAGCTAACGCTCCGCATCTTAAAGCAGTAAAGGAGGCGGCATGAACGAAATCAAACACCCCGCTATACGTTACCACGGTGGAAAATTCAGATTGGCACCGTGGGTTATCAGCCACTTTCCCGCCCACACCCATTATGTAGAACCATTCGGTGGCGCAGCCTCAGTGCTTTTAAGGAAAGAACGGAGCTACGCAGAGGTCTATAACGATTTAGATGGTGACGTAGTTAATCTCTTTTTAGTTCTGCGCGACATGACGCTGCGTGAATGCCTTATCGAGTCATTGATTCTGACCCCCTACTCTCGCGACGAATTTACAGGCGCATACGGCGAAGCAGAAACGATGGTCGAGAAGGCGCGGAAATTAGTAATCAGAGCAACAATGGGATTTGGTTCTGCCGGCGCAACAAAAGGAACAACCGGTTTTCGACTAGATACCAAGCGCAGTTCTGCAACCGCTCAGCACTTGTGGGCAAGGATGCCTGAAAACTTAGCGGCAGTTGGACAGAGATTCGAAGGTGTCCTGGTAGAGAATCGCGATGCAGTCCAATGCATGCTAGACCACGACACAGTTTCAACGCTTCACTTTGTTGACCCGCCATACGTCCATGACACCCGCGTCATTTCATCCCGATACTACCGCCATGAAATGGATAATGCCGCCCACTTAAACCTGCTCGATACCGTGAACAAGCTTGAGGGTATGGTCGTGCTTAGCGGCTACAACACGGATATGTATAACGACATTCTTGGCGGCTGGGCAAAGCAGGAAAAACAATCATCGGCAGCCGGACGAAAAGGCTCGGTTAAGCGCCTTGAGTGCCTGTGGCTGAGTCCTAATGTTTTATCTGGGAGTAAAGCAGCATGAAACTACCAAAAATATCAGACGGTGTATGGTTCTTTGTCGTCATCATCACATGGGCGGTGCTGGCAACTATTTACACGATTGAGAATGAAGCTGTTATGGGGATATTCGGATGATGGCTATGAAAATTGATTTCGCTAAGTGGAAAGTTGAAGAGGTACCGCTAGGAGTTACATGCTCATTTTGCAAAAAACCTGAAAGCGAGGTTCGCATTATTACCGGCCCATCGGTAAATATTTGCAATGAGTGCGTTGGCTTGTGCAATGAAATATTGGACGGGGAGGAATTGGCTCGGCGTAATTCAGCAATTGAGGACATTTTAAATATTCAGAATGGACTTGCTGATAGCTATCAGCCTATTGATGTTGCTGAGGCTATTTATAATGCTGGGTATCGAAAGGTTAATGGTGATTTATGAGTGTAGCTAGCTTTGTGATGACGTACCTAGATTGGATTCTGCTGCTTATCGGCGTATGCGCTGCGTTCTATCTCGTTTGGGTGAAAGGATGGTGACATGTGACTCCTGAAGAGAAACAAAGCGCCCTCCTATCAGCCGCAAAGAATTGTAACAGCGAAATCAAAACCACCCTAGCCGCTCTGCCGGCCAACACAAACAAAGACTCCATTACCCGCCCTATCATCCTGCGCCACTACGAGAAGATAAAGCCACTTGGCTACAAGCTGGCTTGGCTTCTTTTCGCCATTGGCGTTCTGAATGGTCAGTTTAAGTGGAATCGGTGATGGGATTGATAAAGAGATAAGAGGTCAACTATGAAAACAAGTAAGGAGTCACTTGGACCTGACTCGCTAGTAGACATGAAATTTATTACTGCGGACACCGGCATGACGTCCAAATGGTTTTATGATCTGATTAAGCGAGGGGTGTTCCCAAAACAAATTAAGCTTGGACGAATGTCTCGCTGGAAGTATTCTGATTATCTTGCGTGGAAATCGAACCTGGAAATCGAACCACGAAAAGCAGCATGAAAAACGAATTGGGGGTGTTATTGGGGGTATCCATATAACACCGCAATTTAAAACCCTTTAATTTAGCGCCTCTCAGACAATTTAATGAAGTCAGTCGGGGACACCATAACCTTGTCTACTTGAGCATTATCATAAGGTTTAAATGTTTTTCCTGTGCATACCATCAGTATCAATTTCTGCCGAATAATCCCCTGCACAAACCCATTCCTCAACCCTGTCTAAAAGCTGCAGGGGAGAGAGTTTTAGTCTACCTTTTATCGCACACTCCCAGATAATCATTACATGCCAGCCACCATCCCTGAGCTTTTCATAGACATTTTTATCCCGCACAACGTTTTTCCCAATTTTTTCCATCCAAAAATCAGTTCTCGTGGCAGGTGGTTTGAACAGATGGCAGTCATGCTTATGCCAAAAACAGCCATGAGTGAAAATTATTTTTCTATATTGTTCAATAACAAAATCAGGTTTTCCGGGCAATTCTTTTACCTGTGTTTGAAATTCAAATCCAAGATCTCCAAGCATAGTATTTAGCTTAAGTTCAATCTGCGTATCATGATTACGGATCGCCTTCATATTCTTACTGCGGATCTCAGGACTATGAACATCAGCCATAAAAACTCCAATAATCAGATAAAATCTATAACATACTGATTTAAATAGGTATTAAAACCACTAACACTCACTATAAGTCCGTTGTATATCATCCCTTCACTTTTCTCAGACATTATAGATTAAAGAGTGTGTGTATAAAAATCACACAAGCTAACTCTCTTTAAAGATCACACAGAAGAGGCTAGAATTATCAACAGATATTTAGATTCATAAAAATAAACTATAAAACAAGGAGATGTAGTATGCCATTCATGAATCAGGGACAATTGCAGTTACTGGGAGCGGATGCAGGCGCTTATTCTGAGGTAACAGATCGTGAAGCAACAGGAGATCGCAGCATTACTCTGGATCGTTATGAAAAAGACATATTAGCCAAATATTTCGATCTCAATGAATTCAACAGACGTGGAATAAGTAATAAAGAAAAATTACCAGAGAGAGTAAAATTATTAACTCTAGAAGATGAGGGGTTTGAAAATTTAGAAACCAAAGAAATCCTTATTGTTCATCCGAAAAAAAAAGGAAATGAGTTAAGATTATATATGAGTATAGAGTTTTATGGTAATACGGGGGATATATTTATAATATATACTAAAAATAACATATCTCTTCCAATAATTGGTTTTATTCCACTACAAACTTGGAAAAAATTTTCAGACGACAGTGATAAAGCTTGTCTAATAAGCACTCTGGATACTGATGATGACAAATATCAGAAAGGAATTTTACTTTCACAGGCCGGTATTCCCTTTGAGAGAACTAGTTTACTGTTTCCAAGAAACGTGGCTATAGCACGGCAAGCTCTCGAAAAAGCAAACTATCAATGTGAATATGGAAGCGCTCATAAAACATTTATATCCCCGATAACAAAGCTTGAGTTTATGGAAGCTCACCATCTAATACCGTTATCAGTGCAGAAGGATTTCTCAATTTCACTTGACCATATATGTAATATATTTTCACTATGCCCAAATTGTCATAGAAAAATTCACTTTGGTAGTGTTAAAAGTAAAGAGGAGATACTTGAAAGACTATATAGATCAAGAGAAAAACTGTTTCTTTCGAACTGGAAGCTGAGTTTCGAAAAATTATGTAATTACTATGGAATAACGATATAAATTTGTATGTATAAATTACAAAAACAGCTTTCAAAATTATTAACAGCACATACATCTGAAAGCTTGAAACTTTCAGATGTATGATTAGCAATTACATATCAATTAATTATCAAGCCACCTTACTACTTTTTTCAATTAAAGATGTAGCTTTTTCTAGTGCTTCAACCAGTTGGATTGCAACTGCTTCAATAACTTTTACACAAACAGAATTTCCAAATTGCTTATATATCTGCCCATGAGATACGGCATCAACAACAAACTCTTCTGGGAATCCCTGCAAACGGGCACATTCGCGCGGCGTAAGCTTTCTGGGATTTTTACCAATTTTACTTTGATCGATAAGGATTTCAGAACCATCTTTATAGTAACGGGCACTGATAGTATTAGCATATGGACTTTTCTCATTAAAAAGAGAATATCCAAACCCATTGCCTTTTGTTTTATGTTCTTCCTTTCTTTTCTTATGCCCGCTCCACAGCTTATCAGAGATAGTATATACATCTTTATTAAGGCTAATCTGGATCTCATCTAATTCATTCTGGGACTGAAGGATCTCACCTAAACGAGTTTGTGTCTTGGGAGCTTCAGGCCATGAGAACAGCGTATCAAAGTTCACCCCTTTAAAATAATCCTTATCAAAACCAATTATAAATATCCGCTCTCTGTTCTGAGGAACTCCGAAGTCTGCTGCACGTAAAACTTTATAATCAACCCAATAATTCAGGCGTTGAGACAAAGCATTACGAGCCTCATCGCTCATAGGAATAGCAGCCGGAATTTCTTTCTCATTTTTTCCCTGAAGAATATTAATAATTGTTTTAAGCGTATATCCTTTATTATGCCCTTGTAATTGCTTAACATTTTCAAGAAGAAATACTTTTGGCCTTTTTTCAGTGAGTATACGCTGGATCTCAAAGAACATGGTTCCCCGCGTATCACTGAACCCTTGTTTTAAACCTGCCTGCGAGAACGCCTGACACGGAAAACCACCCAAAAGAATATCATGATCAGCGATATCAGACGCCTTTATGGTAGTAATATCGCCATCGGGCATCTCGCCATAATTAGCCAGGTAAGTTTTTTGAGCAAACTTGTCCCACTCGGACGTAAAAACACAATATCCACCTAACTTCTGGAAAGGTAAGCGAATTCCACCAATTCCAGCAAACAGATCAATAAATGTGAATTTACTGTTTTCGATAGATTCTTGCTTGAAAGGGGAATTTACAGATTTAGTTCTCATGGCATCTTCCAGTTTAATGATCTCTTTCCACTTATTAAGTGTGGGGTTATGTTCACCGGACTCCCATCCCCTCACCGTGCGTTCACCAGATACACCCATTCCCAGAAGATTAGCAAAATCAGTCTTACCCAGACCCAGTCTTTTTCTTAAATTCTTGATATAGTATGCTTTGTTTTTTTTCATAGGTGCAGGCGATTCCATTACTTATCCGGTTTCTGTCCTGGTAATCATAGCGCTGTACAAAAACACATGCAATGGATAATTTATGTATATAAAACCTATTGATGAATTTATAAACGATTGTTCAAAACTATCAAGTTCAATGTCTGTTTCATACGGTCAGGTAGCTCCTAGTTTTATTTTTTCAAATACAGGGCGAAGGAATGGAACAAAATATTTTTCCATCACTCTGCCCCAGCTTATTTCTGTTTTAAAAGACATTCAGAATAACATTGATGAATTTAAGGTAAACAGTGATTATGTAGAAGACGACTGGAGATATTTGTTTTCAGAATATATTAACGATGATGTGATCAACGCATTATCAACAGTTCAGACCTTGCCATTATTTTCACTTATAAACAAAGTAATTACTAGTGCTAACAGCAATGACTCAAACTATGTTGAAAAATCAATGCACTTAGAAGAGGGTTATATCGAAAATGCTATTAATTACTTAAGTGGTCAGTTGCCAGACAATGAAGAATATTTATTCGAGTTAACAGAAAAAAATGTTCCTAATGAAATTATGTTTGGGATAAACAAGATATATTATGGCGCTCCGGGAACAGGAAAGAGTCATAGAATTAATGAATTAATAGGTTCGTCAAAATGCATAAGAACTGTTTTCTATCCAGATATGCAGTATTCTGATTTTGTAGGTAGTCTTAAACCCAGAACGATCGAAGACAGCAGTGGCAATAAAAAAGTAGTATATGAGTTTCGGGCCGGTCCATTTATAAGAGCAGTAATTGAAGCTCTTAATGTCAAAAATCTGAAAGTAAATGTATATCTTGTTATCGAAGAAATAAACAGAGCATCAGCACCTGCTGTTTTTGGTGAAATATTTCAGCTATTAGATCGCAACGGAATTGGGGAAAGTAAATATGAAATTGATATATCAGATCCTGATATGCTTGACTATATCAATGATAGAGTTGGTGAAAAAATAACAACATTAAAAATCCCTAGAAATTTAAGCATTCTGGCAACAATGAATAGCAGTGATCAGGCCGTAATGCCAATGGATACTGCGTTTAAGCGCCGCTGGCAATTTGAATATCTATTAATAAATTACAGTCAGGCAACAGAGGGAATTATTCCGATTGATATACTATCTGAAGATGGCGATGTAAAAACAGTCAACATTCACTGGAAAGATTTTGCAAAAATATTGAATGATGAACTGAAATCCCTAAAAATACCGGAAGATAGATTATTGGGACATAGATTTCTTGACGAAATTGAATTGAATACCCCAGAAATTGCGAGAGCAACGCTGGCAGGGAAATTATTAGTTTATCTTTGGGATGATGTGTTACGTCATGGTAAGAAGAACTTCATATTCCGTTCAGAGGAATTTAGCACTTACGGGGATTTATTTAACGCATTTATATCTGGAAAGCCTATTTTCAATGAAAATATAGAAGAGAAAATTGAGTCGGTAACGTCTAAGTATTAATCTTTTCGGAGTTAATAAGTTGAAAAATTTAACATTTTATAACGACCGAATGAATGTGAATAAGATCCCAACCTCTTTGAGCTCTTTTCTGGTATCAAAAGGTATTATCACTGACGATGACATAAATGTTCATTTCGTCGGGTTGGTATATTTTAAAAACAGACCATATATTTTCTTACCAAGAAACAGCGGCATTAGTGACATTGAAAATTTATCTGTTACTGATAAAGAAGGTATAGCCAGAGATCTTTTAAACGCAATTCATATATACCAACAGTCACCAAAAAACCTTGTCAAAAATGACGACTCTGGTGAAGGCTTTGTCGGAGAAAAAAGCCTAAGCCTGATCATTTCTCTTCTGGAGGATTTCAATCTTAACGGGTTATACAAACGCCGCACAAATAGAAAAACAATTAATTCAGGGAAAATAAACTGGAAAAAGACTATTCGTTCATTCTCCCCATACCCTACTGATGATGCGCCGTTTTATCTTGATTTAGAGGGAACAGAGAAGAGAACTGAATCTGATAATGAGATATCACGAATTCACTCGAAAATAATTAGGGGTATAAGCACAGATTTAGGCTGGCTTACTTACTCAGATAATTCTTATTATGAAAATACACTGAATTCCATACGTCATTCTGAAATGGATGTTGACGGACAGCTAGCCATTATTAAAAAAGAGCTGGAAAACACATACACTGAAAGAAATATTTTTTTATTAAACTCCATTTATCAGTATCTTCTAGATGCAAGTGGTAAAGAAAGCAACAATTTAATTACAGGCATAAAAGAATTTCATGGAATGTGGGAGCATATGCTTGGAAAGGTAATAGATAATAAAATATATATAAATCATAGGCTAACAGCCCCTGTGTATAAGATATCAGATGAATATATACTTGCATCGTCCAGAGGGCATAAGACGGATATTGTTATCAAAGAAAGTAATACTAATAGATTTATAATTATTGATGCCAAATATTATAAAGCTAGCAACATCCATGATGCTCCAGGATTATCCGATATAGTGAAACAATTTTATTATGCAAAAGCGTTAGGTTTACTTGAAAATGACGCTGAAGATATAAGAAGTGTTTTCATTTTCCCCGGTAAAAGTGGATATATAGAATCCATACATATGGCATTCAAAAGCTCTAATAAGAAATACTCTTATGATGACTGCCTTGATGATCAATATCCACTTATTTTATGTTTATATCAAGACCCAATAGAATTAGTTGGTTACTACTCTCATGGTAAAAAACTAAAAAAACTGACACAGGAAATAACAGATATCGGAACCAATAATGCTCCGATTTACTCATAGTTCCATTATGTTTTTTGTTGATAAATATAGTTAAATTGGGTGATATAAATAGCCTGTATCACCCCTTTGCTTCAATCTCCTACTTTACCAACTCCTGACGGGCAAGCTCTTTGAACCAGTTGCCAAGGCTGACACCTTCTTGTGTATATCCATACCGATATTAAGCTAAGCCTTTAAATAAAAGATTCTTTGATTAAATGTAAAGTATTTTGTAAAAAACACATCAATTTAGCCAGTATAACTTCAAGATCTCCATTTTCAGATTTAAAAAATAACGATCTCATCACTAACTCATGATAAAGCCGCTCAAGAGATATGTTTTCAAACTGATGATATGTATCGATATTCATCCATTTTTTGATTGTTTCAGTCTGGGTATCCGACCACTTTTTCATCACCACGCTCCGCTATGAATAAGCCCTTTGTGATAGCATAGTAACTATAAGCTTTTAGGCTTTTTCACCGGATTTTATGCGCCTAAAATGATTATTTAAAACTCAAATTCATCCGTTGGTATAAATGTTGGGATTCTTTATGAATAAAAAATAAAATTTTCTTTTAAATCATTTGAATACTTATACATTTGTTTCCTTCTGGGGACACCATAACCGCTTCTCATCGTGTCTCGTTCAGATTCAAATCACTTAAAAATCAAATAAAGACCAGATAGGTCAAAACCTCACTCATTTGAAACCATGTCAAAATTTAGCCATAAAAAAACTGCACCCTAGCTGTTGGGCATCCAACATTTGGGGTGCAGTTCAGCGGTATTGCGATCGGTAATCAATAGCGATCGCAGTGTTTCGGTTTTAAACACTGGCCCCCTGCGGAGGATCAAATGCCGTTAGCGTCAGCGCTGGGCCGGTATATTTCTCAATAGAAACCAACGCAGTATTACCGGAACAACCATTGGCTAACTGAGACGTTGGGATATCCAGCGTCAGGACGTTTGCCCCGCCGTTCTTACAAATACCGGTTGCAGGATCAAGGTCCGGCCATGCACCTTCATGGATACAAACGACGCCGGGCTTAATGCCGTCAGAAACTACCGCACCAACTAACACCTGCCCACGATCGTTAAAGGCTCTGACTAAATCACCATTGGCAATGCCGCGAGCTTTAGCATCCTCAGGATGAATAGTAATAGGCTCGCGATTATCAACAGCATAAAGCTCACGTAGCTTGGCATAGTTAAGCTGGCTGTGAAGACGGTGTGCCGGATGGGCAGTTAATAACTGGAGCTGGCCCTCTTTGGCTGACCCTTTCCACTCATCAGGCGCAAGCCATGTAGGGTGCGGTGGGCAATCTTTATAGCCATAACCTTCGATGGTTTTCGAGAAGATTTCTATTTTTCCACTTGGCGTACCTAATGGATTCATGACCGGGTCATCCCTAAACTCAGCATAGCGAACATATTTTGCGTTCTTTTCATTTTTACGCATTTCAATCAGCTTATTGTCCTGCCAGAACTGATTAAACTGCGGCATGGCAACACGCTGCGCACGAGCGCCCTTCTGTGCCGCGTCATAAAACTCTCGCAGCCAGTCCATCTCTTCTTTACCTTCAGTATAAACTTTACGGCCACCTGGTTTGAGTAACTCAGACATATCAGCAAATACATCAAAGTCATTGCGGGCTTCAAACTGCGGAGCGATGACCTGCTTCATCGGAACCAAATGCTGGTTACTGTAATCACCGGTCATAGTCAGATCATTACGTTCAAACGACGTGGTAATCGGTAAAACAATATCGGCATGCTTAGCTGCGGCAGTCCAGTAACATTCGGAGACCACAATCAGTTCTGGTTTTTGCCAGGCTTTAATCAAACGGTTGGTATCTTGATGATGCGTAAAGTTAGCACCGCCAGCCCACCAGATCATTTTGATGTCAGGGTAAGTCAGTTCATGGCCATTATGCTGATATTTAGTATTCGGTTTTTCCAGCGCTTCAACAATACGAGCCAGTGGGAAACTGTTCACTGCATCTGACGCTGCCCAGTCATTCCCTGCTGAAGATGTTCCGGCGACGGAGGATGATATCGCAGAAAGTACACCACCAGAGCGGGTCGGGTTACCGCCGTTAGAATAGTGATAGGAGAAGCCAAAACCACCACCTTCAGTACCAATTTGCCCCAACATGGCGGCCAGCGTCACCATCATCCAGTGTTTTTGCTCACCGTATTGCTGGCGCTGAATGCCCCATCCACCCATGAGCATGGTACTGTTTTTACTGAAGATCTCAGCCAATAATTCGAGTTGAGCCGCCGGTACGCCACAGATCTCCTCAGCCCAAGCTGCACTCTTCGGCGTATTGTCTTGCTTCCCGAGCAAGTACTCCTCGAAGCGATCATACCCAGTGGTGTATTTCTCCAGGAACGCCTTATCATGTAAGGACTTAGTGACTAAAGTATGCGCAATACCCAGCATCATAGCCACATCAGTCCCCATATTTGGGGCCAACCATTGCGCCTGTTCACCAAAGAAATCAATCGTTTCTGAACGCATTGGGTCAATGGCAATAATGGTTTTTCCTGAACTCTTGAGCTGATTGAAGAATTCAAGGCCTTGCTCGTCGGTACTGCTCCAAGCAATCTTCAGCGTATTCAGTGGATTAACACCCCACAAAACAACGACCTTTGAATGTTCCAGAATCATCGGGTAAGTGGTCTGTTGTTCATAAACTTCAACAGAACCCACCACGTGCGGCATAATCACTTGTGCAGCACCGGTCGAGTAATCGCCCAGATGACCTGAATATCCTCCCGCTAAGCTCATATAACGTTGAAGTAATGTTTGAGCCTTATGTAATACACCACTGGAGCGCCAACCATAGGAGCCAGCAAAGACCGATGCGGGGCCATTTTCTTGACGAATACGCATATGCTGCTCATGAATTAGCTTCATGGCATCATCCCAGGAAATTTTGACAAACTCGTCGCTGCCGCGCTTACCATCGGGTTTACCCGGTGCAGCAAGGAAGCTTTTGCGTACCATTGGGTATTTAATCTTGGCGTTGGTATTTATCTGATCAGGTGCGGTAGTCTGTAAGCTATTAGGTATTGTTGTGGCTAACGCGCCCTTCGATGAAACAACTTTGCCGTCTTTTACTTCAACATACATGGCGCCCCAGCGCCCTGCAGTCAGAATAGTCCCTGCGGGTGCATTAGCCCATGCTGGCAACGGAATGGCAGAAGAGATCACCATCGCTCCAGCAGTAACACCCGCACCTTTAATAAAACCTCTACGTGAAAGATCCATATGCCATCCTCGTTAGACTAGTGACTGTTGATGTCCTTGGCGTTGTACTGAAAATATTTGGTTAAAATGTCCAGGTCTTGTGGCGTGATATCGGTTCTTGCCCCCATGCCTTTTGCTACCGCAGGCCAGGCATTAACGGTGTAATGTTTGGAGGATATTTTGGCGTGACAGCCGGAACAGTAAACGTTATCCAGATTTTCTGCATAACCCCATAATGGCTGGCGATCCGATAAAACAGGTTCCGTAATGGTGACGGTGAGCGTGACCGGCCGCCATTGGTTGTCGTACTCGTCCTTAGTGAATTCCCCATTAATTTTTAACGCTTTTTCACCTTGCTCGGTTAACGAAGCCAAAATCAGGCGCTGACCTTTTTCTATATAAATAACTTGTTCAGCGCCTTTCATCTGAACCCCACTCAACATAATTTCTCGCTGAGTACCGTCAGTGTTAAGTACCTGTAGTGCAGTCGCCGGATAAGCCGTACCAAAATCCCCCAACTTAACGGGCTGAACCGGATAAACTTCTTTCGCTTCGGCAGATGTCTGTTTTGCCAAAGCCATCAATTCGTCTAACGCCTTGTCATCCATTTTGATTTCAGGCGGGAAATGGGCGATTCCTTTATGGCAATCAATACAGGTCTGCTGTTCTTTTATGGCCAGATTATGCATTTTTTGTGCATCGGCACTTTGTGCTGCGAGATCCATCGCATCAAACTGATGACAGGAGCGACAAGTGGCAGAATCATTTTCTTTGAGCTGCTGCCAAACGGTCTGGGCCATAGCCAGACGTTGTTCTTCGAATTTTTCAGGGGTGTCAATACTTCCGGTAATAAACTGGTGATAGACATCTTTGCCGGCTTTTATTTTTGCAATAATAAAATCGAGTGGTGCCTTAGGTATGTGGCAATCTGAACACTCAGCCCGGATACCTTTTTGATTTTTAAAGTGTATTGAAGCTTGATACTCATCATAAGGTGCTTGCATGGTATGGCAAGAAAGGCAAAAACTGGTTTCAGAGGTTTTATGCAATACATAGCTTCCACCACTAAAACCAATTATTCCTAATACAATCCCAATAAAAATCAATATATAAATTTTAGTTTTTTTTATTGCCATGTTTTTATAACCCTGTAATCAAAAAAATCAAACAAACACCAAGAATAGTAAAAACCATAGAAATAACTTTTGATAATATAGATTAATTATTATTAATATCTGAATAAGTCGGCAATGTCACAAAAATGAAAAATACAACATTTCAACCTCAAAATGAAATGCAAAAAATAAAAATAAAAACCCTATCGATATAAATTTTATTACATAACGAAATATTAATAAAATTTAATACTTGAGAAACAATCACCATCAATGACTTGATGGTAAGCAATTGAAAATAAATAAATAAAATAATCACTTAATTGCAGTGTAAAATTAAATATTAAAAATACACCTAGGGATTATAAGATCGAATGGCTGATAGAAAATTCAATGCCGCCATTATTTTATGATTTTACACATCAATCTCATTCTTATATCAAAGTTAGAATAATCACCTAACTTTGATATTTATCAATAAATCTACATTTTATCCATCGTCAATCTGAAGCACTAAACTATCGCATTAACAAAGGTTGCTATTAGGACAATATCCGCTGATTTCACCGTCAGACATGCTGCTAACTTGCCGCGCACCACCACTTTGACGTCGCGAAGTTTGACCTCCTGGCTGGATCTGCACGTGGATGCCCCAACCGGCATCGGTTATCGCAGGAAGGATAAACTTAGTGATGATGGTCCTTATGAGCTGGTTATTTTCCAGCAGGGATAGTGGTTAGTATATTCCATGAATGAGTTTTAGTTTTCATATGACACCAGACAACCATTAAATCCTTAAAGGAGGATATTTACCGGCATAAGCATTTTCCACTACATTTATATCAGTGTCGCCGATAGATTAAATTAAAATAATCACATCGAAATATTAATTCCAATTAATTTTCTGCTCTATTACGTGTATATAAAGTAACATATAATATCTTCAATGAATTTTTATGCATAAAATTCATTACATCAGTGAATTACAATGAGATTTAACACTTGAGAAAAGTCTTCAAATGTGAGTAATTAAATAGAAATTTAAACAAAATCAATACCTTTAATTCCATTACTACTATACTGAATAACCATGGGCAATAATAAAGTGAAATAAGGATACCCAGATGAGCGCTATCATTGTTGATGACCATCCGTTAGCCAGGATTGCTATCCGAAACTTACTGGAAAATGAAGGGATTACCGTATCACTTGAAGCGTCTGATGGTGCAGAAGCGCTAGCGCTGATTGAAAGTCATCAACCAGAGATTGTTATCTTAGATGTTGATATCCCAACACTCACAGGCATAGAAGTTGTTGAAGCACTAAGAAAAAAACAATATAACGGTATTATTATCGTTGTTTCAGCTAAAAATAATATCTTCTATGGCAAACGGAGTGCTGATGCAGGTGCAAATGCCTTCGTGAGTAAAAAAGAAGGTATGACAAATATTACTGCTGCGATAAATGCTGCCCAGAATGGATATAGCTATTTCCCCTTTTCATTAAGTGGATTTGTCGGCAGCCTCAACTCTGAAGAAGAAAAGCTGCAATCTCTCTCATCGCAAGAAATCAAAGTTATGCGGCATATTTTAAATAGTATGGATACCGCGCAGATTGCATCCGAGATGAACATCAGCAGTAAAACAGTCAGTACCTATAAAAGTCGTTTAATGGAAAAACTGGAGTGTAGGTCATTAATGGAGTTATTTTCATTTGCCAGTCGCAATAAGATTGGTTAGTCATTATGTCACAAAAATTTATCAGTATTTTCTTCTCGCTCATGATGCTGATGCCCTTGGCTTATGCAGACCCCGTCACGCCTATCGCGCTTGAACTGGCAGGTCACACTGAAGCAGACCTCCCGACAATAAAACTCAGCAATGATGAGCTACTTTGGTTAGCGAAAAAAAATAAGCTGACAGTGGCTGTCTATCCTCCCGAATATCCCCCGCTGGCATTTAGTAGTCTGACTGGGCGTTATCGGGGGATGAATGCAGATTATTTGGCGCTCTTACAAAGATCCCTTAATACTGACATAGAAGTAAAGCGCTACCCTGACCAACAGCAAGCCTTGGCGGCGATAAAATCGCGTGACGTAGATCTTATCCTCACCAAACAGACCGACTATATCGCTATCAATAGCCCTTTTATTGTCTCTGAACCGATAGTTCGCTCTTATCCCATGCTGGTGGCGCGGCAAGACGAAACAATGCAGCCGCTACATACGAATAAACGCGTCAACATTGCTATTTCAGGGGGATTTCCGTCAGAGGAATTTATCAAGCAATCATTTCCTAATGCCAATATTGTTTCTTTTGACAGTGAATATCGGGCGTTGGAATCGGTTGTCGAGCGACAAAGCGACTATTTTATTGGCAACAATCTCACCGGCAATATCGTCATGGCGAGGGATTTTCCCTATACGCTTAGCGTGGTCAAATTCTGGGAAAAACCGCAGATCAGTAACCGCTTCATCGCGTTAGAAAGCGAAAAGCTGCTCATTGATATTATCAATACATTCCTCAATGTAGAAAGAGATCAAATTCATAATCATGAAACTCAATTTTGGGTTGATGGTGTTAGCCTCTCACACCTTGCTAAACCACTTCCTCTGACGCCAAAAGAACAACTCTGGCTACAAAAAAATCCTAAGCTGCGTGTACTCATTAATCCTTACTATGCCCCTTTTACGATGGTGGATGAAAATTTGGAAATCCGGGGGCTTATTGGCGATATTCTTAATCTTATTCAACTAAAAACAGGCCTGGAATTCGAGCCCATTATCGTCAATTCTAACAGTGAAATGGCTAATATTATGCGCAAGGGTGATTGGGATATATTGCCCACGACAACCTACAGTTTAGAGCGTGAATATTATCTTTCTTTCACTCACCCTTTTATTGCGACACCATTTGTTGCAGTTGTCAGAGATAAACCTGATGGCATTACAAAATTATCTGCGGGCATGAAAGTCGCCATACCTGAATACCATACGCTGTATGAGCAGTTAAAAAGTCGATATCCCAATATTCAATGGATTAATGTCGATAATAGTAGTGTGGCGCTCAACATGGTGAAAGATGGTCGTGTAGATGCTTCTATCTATAATTTACTGTCTGCTCGGTATATGATTGACCATTATTATCTCGGAGAATTAAAATATTTCCGTATTGCTGATGATACACCAGCATTAATTAGTTTTGCATTCCCTCGAGGGAATACAGAGTTACAACAGATTCTTAATAAATCGCTCGACGATATTCCGCAAAAGGAAATATCACGTCTGGCGGCTAAATGGGCGAAAATGCCTAATGTTAAAATTGATACTTGGAATTTATATAACAAACAATTTTACTTGGTCATTGCGTTAGCTGCGCTGTTGATCTTTAGTAGTTTGTTATGGGGGCTTTATCTTTCCCGCGAAATCCGCATGAGAAAAAAAACACAAGCAGCACTCGAAACTCAACTCAGTTTTCGCCAAACACTCTCTAATGCGATTCCCATGCCAGTTTATGTCATATCACTGGAAGGTGAGTTACAGAGCTATAATAGTGCGTTTACAGATTTCTTTTCACCGGAGATGCGTGAAGAGATCCGCCCATCGTTATTTGATAGCCGCCACCCACTCGCCAATATCTTCTCAGTCATCCATCATGATATTGAAAAAGGTCTGATACCGGAATCCGTCCTTGCTCATCACTTGGTGCTCAATAACGGCCAAGAAGAGCGGCATATTGTGCATTGGCTGACCCTTTGCCTTATGCCCGCGAATGTTCCTGCAACCATTATTTGTGGCTGGCAAGATATCACCGAATCGAAGCAGTTAATGAAAGCGCTTCAGATAGAAAAAGACAAAGCGATACATGCCAATCAGGCAAAAAGCACTTTCTTAGCGAGCATGAGCCATGAAATTCGGACTCCGATTAGTACCATTATGGGCTTCTTAGAGTTGCTATCTACCCATAAACAATCTCCTGACGAAGATCAAGAATCGATTCAATTAGCCTATGCCACCGCCCAGCACTTGCTAGGATTAATCGGCGATGTCTTGGACATGGAGAAAATTGAATCCGGCAATTTTGAACTAGCGCCTGAATGGGTCGATGTGGAAGCTTTGATAACCAGTACGCTAAGAACATTTGCAGGGCTGGCGAAACAAAAAAATCTCCAGCTCATTTTTGTTAATCGATTAGTGAAAGGGGAATATCTGTGGCTTGACCCGCAAGCCCTAAGGCAGATATTAAGTAATTTCCTCAGCAATGCCATTAAATTTACACAACAAGGCAGCATTGAGGTCTGTGTCGAAACACATGCCAAGAGTAAGATGCAAACTCAATTAATATTGAGCGTGTCGGATACTGGCTCTGGAATCAGCCAACAAGATCAGCAAAAGTTGTTTACACCCTTTAGCCAAACGCAAGTAGGTAAACAGCAAATGGGGTCCGGCCTCGGTTTGGCAATATGTCGCGAACTGGTCTCACGCATGGGCGGTGAAATTAAGATGCTCAGTGAATTGGGCCAGGGAACGACCTTAACGGCTACGTTTACGCCGGAGGTTTCGCGTGACGCAGTTATCGCAACACTGACGTCAAAATACGCAACCGAGCTACCTAAAAATCTTAATATTCTCGTTGCTGATGACCATCCCAACAATCGCCTGCTGTTAAGACGCCAGTTAGATAAGTTGGGATATCATATCGACGAAGCTATAGATGGGGTTCAGGCATTAGAATTAATTAAGCGAAATAGCTATGACCTGCTGATTACAGATATCAATATGCCGAATATGGACGGCATTACCCTCACACGCCATATTCGAGGCTTCAATCAAGATATTGTTATTTGGGGATTAACGGCTAATGCGCAAGCAGAGGAGAAAGAGCGCTGCCTCGCCATAGGGATGAATTTATGTCTCTTTAAGCCAGTGAATTTGCAACAGTTAGAATCTTCATTACGCTTGATCGATATACGCCAGCCAAGATCTCGATTGGGGGAGCTTATCGATCTCGAATTACTCAAAACATTAACATTGGGTGATGACAAATTAATGCAGCAAATGTTGACGACTTCTCAAGTGGAAAATGGCAAAGACCTGACATCCGCTAAAGAGGCTGCTCGTATAGGAGATTGGGCCGCATTGCAAAATCATTTGCATCGTATTAATGGTTCAGCACAAATTTTAGGGGCTGCTGCCATACTTGCACTTTGTGAACGGTTGGAAAGTCATGAACCAATGCAGGTTCCAGACCCTATTATCGAAGAAGGATTGCAACAATTGGCGCAGCAACTAACTGAACTTAATGATGAAATAGACTTAATGTATCGGGCTTAAATAGACCGATTCGGATAAACAGAAAGCATGTTGATTATTGAGATATAGGAAAAGTAGCATATGAATAAAAACCGGATATCAAAAATTCTGTTTGGTGTCATGGCCTTTGTTGGCACCATTACATTGATTCCTGCAGCACAAGCATGTACCAGAGCAGTGTATCTAGGGCCGGAAGATTTAGTGATAACAGCAAGGTCGATGGATTGGAAAGAAGACCTGCATTCCGATTTGTGGATATTCCCGCGAGGAATGGAACGTACAGGTAATGCTGGACCAAACTCCGTAGTCTGGACATCAAAATATGGCAGCGTGATCACCGCAGCCTACAATATCGCCAGCACTGACGGTATGAATGAAAAGGGTTTAGTGGTGAACATGTTGTGGTTAGCTGAATCTCAATATCCAACGCCAGCCCCAGATAAGCCTAACCTTTCACTGGCTGCTTGGGGACAATATGTTCTCGATAATTTTGCCACTGTCGATGAAGCTGTTAAGACATTAAAAAATGAACCTATTTCCGTATTAACCAGTAAAGTACCGGGTCAAGAAAGGCTGGGGACCATTCATCTCACGCTTTCCGATCCCAGCGGAGATAGTGCTGTATTTGAATACATTGATGGAAAACTGACGATTCATCACAGCCGAGAGTACCAAGTTGTCACTAACTCGCCGACCTATGACAAACAATTAGCCATTGATTCATATTGGCAAAGAATTGGTGGTACTAACATGCTACCGGGCACCAACAGCTCCAGCGATCGTTTTGTTCGGGCACAGTTTTATATTAATGCGATCCCAAAATATACGGATAAGCAATTGGCCACAGCAAGTGTGCTGAGTGTTATTCGTTCTGTTTCTGTTCCTTATGGTATCAGTACCCCTGATGAACCAAATATTTCTTCCACCCGTTGGAGAACACTCTCGGATCAGAAAAATAAGATTTACTATTTTGAATCCACTCTAATGCCAAATACATTTTGGGTCGACTTTAACAAAGTTGATTTTTCAAAATCTGCTGAAGTTAAAAAACTGAAGATAAATACGCCTCAAGCAATTCAGTATACCGGTGATGTTTCTGCACATTTTCAACCTGCGAAACCCTTTGTATTTGAACCTGTAACACCTTCAGTATAACGGATTTGAAGGGAGTCACCTTCCCTTCAAATTTCAATCTATCAATTATGCGTCTATTTTAACGCTAACGCATTGAATGTATCTCTACCATCACTAAATCTGTTAATCCTGTGACTAGCAATTGCAATGAAAGCGTCACCAGAATAATACCTGAAATACGCGCCAGCGTATCCATCGCTCCCGTAGAAAGCCGACCATGTAATGGACCTGATACTAAAAAGGTCAACGCAATTGTCGGCGCCATCATTAATATCACGGCTGACAGCGTCAACATGCCTTCTAATGTACTATTGTGCGCTGCGGAAGATATCCCTACAGCAATCGTTCCTCCTCCCATCGATAACGGAAATAACAACGGCACCACAGCCAGATCACGAAATCGTTTAGGATTATCACTATCTAATGCGTGATTACTTTGCTCTACTTTGGTTCCACGCATCATCAATGGCCAGCCTTGAAACAGTAAAGCAGCCCCGCCAGTGACGGTTAAAGCGTGTGGGCTTAACCCTAATGCCATCAGCATGTAATTACCCAGCCAAATAACAAAGAGCATGATCACGACATATTCAAACGCCACACGCCAAGCTAATCGCTTCAGAATCGTGTTGGGTACACCATCTAAAATAATTGCCGCGGTGGCCATAGTAGCTGGAGGGCTAAACATTGACAAAAAAGTGATATACAACAATAAAAACTGAAGCAGCCACTGTTCCATGTTTTTTCCTATAATGTCTTGATGACTGACTGTGAATATAACGACACGCTATAACTATATTAAATATACGAGAATATTCCGCGATTCAGCAATGATTAAGTCACGACAGCGAGAATAATACGCTAGCGGTAAGGCGATCATAATCATTGTGGTTACCAATGTAATTATTAAAATCTACTATTGATAATGATTATCGTTTACTTTTTGTTTAAATTCAATAGCGCATTATTGGATTAGACATTGCATTTATGACTTCGAAGGATCGACGGTGAAAGTAATCAGCCTCACAATACCTTTAATTTTTGATAGGTTATGCCTATCTCCGCAGGTAAAGAATGTAGACGATATCTCTAAGCATCCTTGGGTAAATGAGTCGGTCACTGTTAATCAATCTTCTATTTCCTGAAATGCACAGTGATATTCAATCTGTATTATTAATAATTTAACCAAGGTTCTTTATGAAAAAGCACTCATTAGCAATTTTTGCCACATTGATTTTATCTGGCTGCGCGACAAAATGGGAGCCATTAAATAATCCGACACTAACGCTTCAAGAAGCTAAGAAGCTTTGTCATGAAAAAGCACAGGCTCAATACCCCGTCAGAAATGAGGTCGCAACAAGAAGTGTTCAACAGCCGACCTATATAAAATGTAATAAAAAAGACGATGGATGCTCTAGCAGTGGCTACAAATCAGATAAAGTCTTAGGTTTTGAGAGCTACGCCATGGATGTAAATGAAGACAGCAGAAATAGTATGTTTTTAGCTTGCATGGAAACTAACGGGTGGAAAAAACCAAATTGGTTAGATGCGTATCTCTGAAACATCCACAATGATATTCACCATGTCATTTAAGCGATAGAAAACCTCATCACTAATTTAGGTAACATATTGATATGTTACCCACTTAGTTAAATAAGCGAACTGACAAACTCTCTTCTTGTATGGAAACAAAGCTCAATGATAAGAAAGTCAATATTTGTCACGGCATTGATACTCTCTGGTTGTACGCCCAAACCAACACCTCCTGAAAATTTTAAGTCACTCAATAATCAACAACTATGCCAAGCTCTTGGATATAACTCAGACAAAGCAGTTGCGACTCTCAGTATATTGAATGAAATATCATCTAGAGGGGAATCAATCGATATGGATCAGTGTCATGCACTTGAAATGGCAACCAGAGAACATCCGGTAGATGTTCTTAAAACAGAACCGTGGGATGATTTTTCTCGTCAGGTAAACAAGAGAATCATGGAGGATATCCAAAAAATGCATCGAGAAGGAAGACTTTAAGCATTGTTTTCAAATAAATGTATCGGAGAGAGATACATTTATTTGAATGTAGCATGCTCATCAATATTAGCTATATCTCAGACAATATCATCGTAAATTAATTATTATCAACAAGAGCACCAACGAATAAAGTCAGGCAAACTCGCCTGACTTTATTGTATTAAAACACTCGTGGTCAATGAGGGTTAATGTACTTTTTTACCATCCACCACGATATGATGTGGAGAACGGGCTCTTGGATGAATGAAGAAATGCCCTTTCGGTGCAGTATCTGCTGTAATAGGAACTAACGTCACATTATTCTTATTCCCTTTCTTATCGTGTAGCGCATAAATAATGAAAGGAATCGCTAATACAACCAAGAAACTAACAGCCAGCAAACCGGCATAAATGTCATTAGCCTCTTTACCTGGCAAGCCAGACGGCGGGAAGAACGATACAACAAATGCAGTAATTGAAGTGATTAAGCCAATCGTTGCCACGGTAATCTTAACGGCATTTCCCCCTGGGATATTAAAGGTACGTTTGTTTTCTGGCTGTTTCCTGATCAACGTAATATAGCCGAGGAACAGCAAGAAATAACTGCACAGATAAATCACGACAGTTAAGGCTAGCGCAATCAGGAAGGACATATTATTACCGCCCCCCGTATTCGTCAGCACAATCAGCGCGATAGACGTAATCACTAACTGAGAAATAACCAAGGTAACGGGCACACCGTTCTTGTTCATTTTGGCAAAACGAGCAGGCAAAATACCTTGCTGCGCGGTGACTAACATTCCGCGAGAAGGCCCAACAATCCAAGCCGCAATTTCAGCCAGCACACCTAGCAGTAACAACGCGGCAATCACACGGATAGCCCACTCAAATCCCGGACCAAAATGATTAATCAGTACGGTAAAGCTCTGCATCACCCCCGCAGATAGGTTTATCTGCTCGTGAGGAATTACCGCCGCAATAGAAAGCCCACCAACGGAGCTTAAGCAAATCGCAGCAAACATAAGCAGCAACATGGCAAGCGGATAATCGCGACCAGGATTTTTCATTTCGTTGACATGGGTTGCAGAGGCCTCAACCCCCATATAACTCAAGATGAAAGCAACAAATACGACTAACGTTCCCATACTGGTAAAGTCAGGGAAGAATGTTGCCGCACTGATTTCAATGGCAACGGGTGCACCTGCGTGTAAATAGAAAATGACTAAAATAACTAATATTGCGGCGGGCAAAAGTATGCCAGCAAAGAAACCAATTTTCGCAATACGTGCGGTATTTTTAGTACCACCAAATTGGGTGAAAGCCAGTGCCCACAAAATAATCAGCGCGGCGATTGTTTTGACAACCGGCTCCTCATTCAATGCTGGCCATTTGAGGATATAAGAAAGTGCACCGAGTACAAAATAGAGCATTGGAATAAAGCCAATGGCGATTTGCAAATAACCAAAGGAAATGGCAGCAAATCCCCAACGTTCCCCTAATGTTTTAGAAACCCAAGTAAATACCCCACCTTCTTGCCAACCTTCAACTGTCGCCATTTCAGCGGCGCACAAGCCGACGGGAATAAACCAAAGCAATCCACCTAAAAGTAAGAAGAAAATAAGCGCAAAACCGGAAGTTGCAAAAGTTGGATATTCATAAACCGCCATCACCATGGATGCTGTTATCGCAAAAAAACCGAGTAGCGATAATTGTTTTGGCGTGGCGCTCGTTTGTGTACTCGCCATAATCACTCTCCTGAAGAAAGATAAGCCGATACTCATTGAATATTGCATGAGCATTACGGGGTAGTATTAATTACCACCCCGTAAATTAAGTTATCGAATCGTTTTATCCGTGGTTAAAACCACTCGCTTCTTCTTCAGTCAGAGGTTTCGTGACTGGGTGGTTTTTGAAATAGTCTAGCGCTCTTTTAATATCATCAATCAACAGGCTTCCGAGGTCGTAGCTCACCCCATGACGCACCAGAATACGCTGGATAACCAAATCTTCTCGGTTCGCCGGCATGGAATAGGCTGGGACCTGCCAACCGCGAGAGCGTAACTTATCGGCCAAGTCATAAAGGTTATATCCACCTAACGCCGCATTATCTTTCAGCTTCCATGCTAATGCTGGGATCCCTTTACTGCTGTCACCATCAAACAGCATTTCAAATGGCCCAATATTGCCAATTTCCTCAGCCAAATACTGGGCAGTGGCATAGCAAGCATTATGGATTTTTGCGTACCCTTCACGGCCCAGACGCAAGAAATTGTAGTACTGCGCAATGATCTGGCCTCCGGGGCGCGAGAAGTTCAGCGCAAAGGTGGGCATGTTGCCGCCAAGGTAATTGACGTTGAAAATGAGATCTTCAGGTAAATCAGAGGCTTCACGCCATACAACCCAGCCAGCCCCGAGTGGCGCCAAACCAAATTTATGGCCGGAAGTATTGATAGATTTTACTCTCGGCAAACGGAAATCCCACTCCAGTTCTGGCGCGCAGAATGGCGCAAGGAAGCCGCCGCTCGCGCCGTCAATATGCATAGGAATATCTAGGCCGGTATCTTTTTGCAGCTTATCAAGTGCATCACAAACCGCTTTAACCGGTTCGTACTGACAAGTAAAGGTGACGCCAAGTGTCGGCACCACACCGATGGTGTTTTCATCAACACGCTTGAGCACCTCTTCTGGGCTCATGATCAAACGGTCACCTTCTAACGGAATTTCACGCAATTCAACATCAAAGTAACGGGCAAATTTATGCCAACAAATCTGTACTGGCCCACAAATCATGTTCGGTTTATCGGTCGGCAGCCCTTTCGCAGCACGCTTATTTCGCCATTGCCATTTTAATGCTAGCCCTCCTAACATCGCGGCTTCAGAGGAGCCAATAGTGGAGCAACCCAAGGTCGTTTCTGGTGTTGGGGAGTTCCACAGATCAGCCAGCATTCGCACGCATCGTGCTTCAATTTCTGCTGTTTGCGGATATTCATCTTTATCGATCATGTTCTTATCGATCGACAAATCCATTAGTTCACGAATTTCGTCATCGACCCATGTTTGGCAAAAAGTGGCCAGATTTTGACGAGAATTACCGTCTAACATCAGTTCATCACGAATAGCGCTAAATACATTGCGCGCATTACGTTCTTTCGCTGGGAAAGTAGATTTAGGCATCGATTTCGCTAAATCAATAGAAGCATACACATCATCGTTTTCATTGTAGTTAGTAAATACGTTATTTTTATCCATGATCTCACCCTTAAGGAGAATGTATTAAATATTAATGTATTGACTGATACGATCCGAAAAAATTATCTTTCTTTCAGAACGATGTGGCAGGATTTCATTTTTAGCCTACACAATCATTGATGACTCTTTATGCTAGCTACAGAGTCATGTTCAACAACATTAAATGTATTACAAAAAGCTCAGAATGCCAGAATTCTTACTCATTTTGAGGTATTTTAATTTAACCAACTGTTTTTAATCATTTATTTTATTGAATTTTATTATCCATAACACGGATTAATTCTATTGGTGAAAATGTCATTTGTTACGTAATAGTAAAAGTTTTCAAATAATTAAATTAATAAAAAATTCACCGAAAACGCTAAAAACAAATGATTTACAATCGTCATCATCAGGAAAGTCATCATATTTGTTATGTTTTTTATTGATACCAAGTACAGGGAATATGGTAGTGTGCTTCTCTATCCTATATTTTTTATCGTCTATCAATAATCAGAAGAAACCATGGATAATTCACTACAAAAAGTTGCTGAACAATTACGTTGCCCAGATGGGGAGGACGGAAAAGCCTTAGGCCATATCATGAACATGCGTAATCTCCCTGTGATCATGAGCGGCATTCATCAGCTTTGTCTGAGTGAGGGTGATCATCTGCTTGAGTTGGGATACGGCAATGGCGGGTTGTTAGGTTATATTCTTTCTTTGGCCGAGAACCTCCACTATACCGGTTTGGAGTTTTCGCCATTAATGCATCACGAAGCTTTGGGCTTTAATCATCCGTATATTCAAGCGGGCTGGGCAGATTACCGTTTGTACGATGGCGTAACACTTCCGCTAGCCGATGCCACTGTCGATAAAGTGTTAACCGTCAATACGATATATTTTTGGCAGCAACCTGATGCATTACTCAAAGAGATCTGTCGAGTGTTGACCGTTGGTGGGCTTTTCTGTGTGACGTTTTGCGATAAAGCTTTCATGGCGAAACTGCCTTTTGTCGAGCATGGATTTCAATTGTATAGCGAGTCAGAAGTGCGCGCCTTAATGGCGAATTTGCCGTTAAAACTGCATGCGCAAGAGCGCAAAAAAGATAAAAGTATCAGTAAAACAGGCGAGATCGTTGACCGTGAGTTCATCAGTTTGGTATTCGAACGAACAGCTTAATCAGACACATCCCTACATTTAGGCTAATTCCACACCTAAAGAGACGATTAGCCATCAAACTTAAATATTTTAATTTATTGAAAAATAAAAATATTAAGTAAAAATTCAATATATCATTCAAAGCAAAATCATCAGCTACGGCAAGCTTTATACCCTAGTTCGCTTTCCAATAACCTGATAAAAAGTGTAAAATAGGCCCCCATCAAAGCACCAATCAATTTTTTATCACTTTTTTATATTTATTGAATTTAATTTCAAGAGGTTATAGAGATGAGTTTACCAAACTGTCCAAAGTGCAATTCTGAATTTACATGGCAGGACGGGGAAAAACTAAATTGCCCAGAGTGCGGAAATGAGTGGTCAGAAAACACGGCTTCATCCGCTGATGAAGAAGGTCTAGTGGTACGTGATGCCAATGGTAACCTGCTAGCTGACGGCGACTCAGTCACCGTAGTCAAAGATCTGAAAGTAAAAGGCAGCTCTTCAACGCTGAAAATTGGCACTAAAGTGAAAAGCATTCGCTTGGTTGAAGGTGACCACAATATCGATTGTAAAATTGATGGTTTTGGTCAGATGAAGCTCAAGTCTGAGTTTGTTAAAAAGAGCTAATGGCCTAAGTCTGCCTTTTGCCCCCTGTAGAGTGACAATATTCTCTGTAGCTTAGGAGATTCACTTGCATTGGGGGCCGTTCGTTCCACACCTCACTTAGTAGCGATTCTGTGCCTATGCCAACCTCCGCATAGTCGTCAGATACAACACAATCTATTCGTCACCAGTCAAAACACAAAATGAGTGTGAGACACCGAGCAAAAAAATCCGGTAGATAACATAGTAAGCCATGAAAAACATTACGTTATAGATAATGCATGTCTTGTGCATCAGTATTGATTAACTTATTTATAAAATCTGTCTTATCCATCAACTTGCAGTTTTTGATCACTTTCCTAGAATAATGCAACTGGACCATTGCTTCTTTGAATGAAATAAATTTTAGGATTAATGCATGCTTTAGTCCTAGTTTAGTCGATATCTTATCCGAGAAGAAATAGACCAATCCGCCGCCTGTTAATGCTCTATCGTGTTCAATCGAACTAATAAATGAATATTTTTTTAGCATAAGTCTTACTAGGGTGGCTGCAATATTATGCGAGAATTTCTTTGCAGGACACATTCTTGAACCTGCGCCGAATGGCATATAGCAGTCATCTAATTGATCGCGTTCTAACCATCTATCTGGATCATATAAATTTGGATGTTCAAATCCTTTCTCATGGCAAGCTAAAAAATCAAAAATCATGTTAATTCCTTCAGGTATAATCACTCCATGACTAGTATGATATTCGTGCTCTGCTATCCTATTTGTAATACCAAATAGTGGATATAATCTTAATGTTTCATCAAGTATCCTTTTTATTAAGTCATTATCATTCATATTTTCTTTAAGTCTAACTTGAAAATTAACATTCTGCGATAAAGCGACAATAGTATGAGCGATAAATTCTGATATTTGAATGACTCCCGTATGAAAGAATACGCCCATAATTAATTTCGCAACTATCTCTTGGCTTACACCAATGGATTTTTTTGATTTTAAATCGTAAATCACATCTAAATCACATTGAGAGCGTATATATCTTAAAACTGTTTCCCTCACCTCAACATCTGGAAAAGAAATAAATGAAATAGTTTCTTTAAAAGAAATGACATTTTTACTTAGCAACTCCAATATTTCATTTGAACATGGTTGGCCAAATATTTTAATATGAAAAAACTCTACCATTATAGTGATAATTTCATTTCTTATGATTGAAACTCCCGATTCCTTATCATTAAAGAATTGAAACCCTCTTCTTTTAAAAACATCATAAAGTATACTATCCATCTCATCTTGAGAAACAACCAACATTGGTTGAATGATTTTTTTAAGCTCCTTATATAACTCCCCGACTTCCATATTTTCCACATGACAATCAACTGGAGAATGAAAATACTCTATTAGCTTTCTAGTGACATCTTTCCCTTTATATTGATTATCCCTAAGCAGAGATTTAATTTCATGGCCCGTTACATTTTCATACGGTAAAAGAATAAAATCTTCACCTCCCCTGAAAATCTCATCCCTTCTTATTTTTGCCTCTGACTTTAATTTTCTATAAATCCACCTCATACACCACCTTCTTATGGCACATATAAGCGCATTTCTGAGAGATTTGTGACATATTATTTTATTTAGGATTTAACAATCCTTAAATAAAAAATGATTTAACATTACCTGCTTAATCAACACTCATCATTAGCTCAATCTACTTACAGTGAACTAAATTAAGGAAGTGGTGAGACAGGCTCATAATCATCAAAGAATGTATGTAAACCGATTTCACTTAACTCCAGCGGTGGCCGATCATCTACAATTGGCTTAAATGCTGGAAGTTTGTCTCCCCATTCTATCGCTCTAAAAAGGCACTCGGCAGCCCAGTCATAATGTGGTTCATAATAAGTTCGCCGAGGTATTGCGCATCGTATTAACTCATAAGGTGCTTTTATTCGCTTACTTGAATCCTGCGGATTATTGGCATCAATACGGCCTCGTTGTAATGAATCCATTGCCGTAGAAGCAAACCCTCCTTCAATGTAAGCTTGTGCAGATAAGCAGGTGGCAGGTCCCTGAGTATGGTCTAAATGGGGTAAACATTTCCCCGCATTAATATAAACGGCGAAGCAGCTGGCTGGTTCCAAAATATGTATTCCTCGCTTCTGGCAAGCATTAGCAAAATAATCAACTTGTCTCTGTCGGTCTTGAAGATAGTAATCATTAACGCCCTCGATTAACCCAACCGCTAGAGATTCCAAATCACGGCCAGCTAGACCGCCATAAGTAATAAATCCATCAGTACGAATGACCTTTGGATGCATTCTCTGCCAAAATATCTTATTTCTAAGCGCAATAAAACCGCCCATATTCACTAAGCCGCCTTTTTTTGCACTCATATGGCATCCATCTGCGTAGGAGAGCATTTCATTTACGATACCCAAACAACTTTTATCTTTATACCCAGGTTCATGACTCTTTATTATCCAAGCATTTTCAGATATGCGTGCTATATCTAAATAAAGCTGGGTATCAATTTTATTATACTTATCAATTATTGCTCTGACATTTTTGATATTTTCCATTGATACAGCTTGCCCACCATTTAAGTTATTTGGAACGACTAACTCTACTAGTGGTATTTTTTCGGCATATTCAATAAAGTAATCCTCAAATTTTTCTAAATTCATATTCCCTTTGAACCAACTATAGTTTTCCTCATCCAGATAGTCGGGACATATTAGGTCTACCGGCTCAGCTCCCCGCTGAAACGCCCAAGTGCTGGTAGTCGTAAAGTGTGTATTGGAGGGTACTTTGTCACCAGGCTTTACAAAAATCTCATAAATTGGTGCTTCAGCAGAGCGACCTTGATGTGAAGGAATAATGTATGGCATTTTAGTAAATGCTTGGCACGTCTCCTCGAAAATTTCGTAACTACGGCAATTGAAATAAGATTCATCACCTTCCATCATCGCCGACCACTGCCTGTCACTTAATGCCCCAGTGCCAGAATCAGTGACCATATTGATAAAAACATATTTCGCCGGCAATAGTCGGCCAGAATAGCCGTACTCTTGCATGATTTCTTTTCTTTTTTCTCGCGTTGTCGGAATACTATATTCGACCGCTTTTATTCGATAAGGGGGGGCTTTATCAAATGGCAGATCGGTTTCCCGCAACATATCTTCATTACTGATTCTCATTTTACGCCTCCTCATTAGTGAGAGTTATGGGTGATCAAATAAGGGCTCATATTCATCAAAAAAAGCCCTAAGTCCGATATCCCTTTTTTCTAGAGGGGGCCTAAGCTGATTCATTTTCTGGCGGACGTAAGGCGGAATTTTGTTCCCCCAGTTCATTGCGCGATAAAGCGACTCGGCACACCACTCATAGTGGGAGTCCATATATACCCGCCGAGGAAATGCACATCGAATTAATTCATAGGGTGCCAACTGAATTTTTTGAATATTAGTCGGGTCACTACTATCTTCTCTTCCCCGATGCAGTGAGTCCATAGAGGTAAAACCAACCCCACCTTCAATGTAAGCTTGCACACACAGTGCTGTACCGGGCCCGTGCTGCTTTTCTATATGTGGCAAACAATGCTCTGCAAGAATCCAAATACCCAATGTGCAAGCTGGGTTAAATGTTGCAATGCCCCTCTCTTTACACGCCTTCGCAAAAAAATCACACTGCCTTTGCTTATCTTCTAGATAATAATCGTTGACTCCCTCCATTAATCCTATGGCTAACGCTTCTAAATCACGACCAGCAAGCCCACCATAAGTTATAAATCCATCAATACGAATGAGCTTTGGTTGAAGCCGCTGATAATCTATTTTATTTCTTAATGCAACAAAGCCCCCCATATTGACAAGGCCAGCCTTTTTAGCGCTCATATGAGTAACATCAGCAAAAGACATCATTTCTTGAACGATTTCCAGACAAGTTTTATCTCCATAACCAGCCTCATGTTTTTTTATAATCCAGGCATTTTCGGAAATTCTTGCGGCATCTAATGAAAAAATCACATTTCTGCGGCTGTAATTATCAATGATCTGACGAACTTCACGAATATTCGCCATTGAAACTGGCTGACCGGCGCATAAGTTATTTGGAACGACCAATTCAACTAAGCCGATCCGATCACCTTGTTCAATAAATAGTTTCTTTAATTTTTCCGTATCAATATTCCCTTTAAACCATGAAGAATTATGTTCATCAAAATACTCAGGACAAGTCAGGTCAATAGGCTCGGCCTGCTGGTAATAGCAGTGCGCTCTGGTAGTAGTAAAATGGCAATTAGATGGAACAAGATCGCCATTATTGACAAAAAGCTCATAAATAATAGCTTCTCCTGACCTTCCTTGATGACAGGGCATGACATATTCCATCCCTGTGAATTTTTGTAAAACTTCTTTAAGTGGGTCCCAGCTCTTTGAATTAAAATAAGACTCATCTCCTAGCCACATCGCAGCCCACTGTCTGTCGCTCATAGCATTTGTGCCAGAATCAGTACACATATTGACATAGATATATTCAGCGGGAAGGTTAGGTGCTGACCAGTTGTACCTTTTAATCAACTCTTTTCTTTCCGCACGCGTAGTCGGCATGCTGTACTCCACGACTTTCACCCGATAGGGGGGCACTTTGTCAAAAGGGATATCGGTTGATGCCATCATTTCTTCATTGGATATTCTCATAATTCATTTCACCTTTGATTTCTAAGTAATTTCAGGTTTGAGTCAAAGTTTCCATCTTGATAAAGAAATGCTTAATCTCTCGTTGCATCAACAATATCCAAAATATATATCTCACATAAATAACTATAAATGATTACATATATACTTATCACACAATTAATTAAAGTCGTTAATTACATTGGAATTTTTTTGTACCACACCCGCATTCACAATTATTAATTTTGAATAATGAAATTGTCACTTTAATTATTTTAGCGCACTGACAAAATAGCCAAAAAGCAATTGAAAGTGCAATAATTAGCATAGTATCGAATCTTTAAGTGTCAAATATAACTGAAGTGAAAATCACAAAAACCGCATAAATTAATAAATAAGTTAGATATTTTTATCTATAAAAATATGAAACTCTCTAACTCACTAAGACTGTAAAACACTGCCCAACTTCACCATGGATATTAAAATGATACAGTCAATCTCAGTATCAATATTAAGCCATGTTTTTCATCAGAAAAACCTAAACATTGATAATAACCTTAATGTTCATGGTAATTTTATATTCATATCAATTATTAGACAATTAATCACTTTAACTAATTAATAAATTAAGAAGATATAAGCCATTATACTTTATGACGCTGTATTCCATCGGGAAAAATTTAATGGATATCATATTCCCTCACTATCATGATATTCATTATCAAAAAAAGCAGGTGCAACAACTTTGGCTATACTAAATTATCTCACCATACCAAAGCAAGATGTTGCCATGCTCTTGCAGAGTTCTCTACTCGGGAATAAACACCAGTTAGGAATATTATTATCAATAGAATAAATGGAGGATTATGACCAAGTTAACACATCTGCATTGGGAGCAAAAAAACATTCTTCTTTAAGAATAAGTCATTGAGGTAATTAACATGAGTCAAGATGAAAATTATGGCGACACTCTATTTTGTCAGGAAATTGCTGACGAAATGTATCGCCTAGAACTGGTTTCAAAAACCTACGATTTCATTAGCCAACGTCAAATATCCACACTCATTACGCAGCCTGATATGCGTTGTCTGGATATAGGTTCAGGTACTGGGAGTATGGCAAAATGGTTATCTGAACAGCCTAAGGTAAAAGAAGTTGTTGCGCTTGACAGATTCGTGAATTTATTAGAAAAAAAACTAACCATTTCAGAAAAGTTACATATTGTACAACACGATTTGAATAGTGATGATTATACTGGCGAGTTTGATCTTATCAATATTCGTTTTGTTCTTATGCATCTAAGAGATAGGGAGAAAATATTAAATAAAATATCCTCATGGTTAAAACCAAGTGGATGGTTGATTGTCTCTGATGTTATTGATTTATCGCCTGAAGAGGTGGATGACCCCCTTTATAGAAAAATCATGTCAACGATGTGGCAAGTTCTCATTGATTCCATTGGTACTGATAAAAATTGGTCTCACAAATTAAATTTACAATTTCAATATCTTGGCTATAGAAATATAACGAATGAAGTTTATCTACCACCAATTAGTAAAGATTCCCCTATGGCTGAATTTTGGTGTCTTACTTGGCGAGCCATGCATGATCGTTTGTTAGAAATGAGCGATCTAGATGAAAGAACTTTAACAGATGCTGAAAATAGGCTGATTCAGGGAGAGATGGTGGCTTTATCGCCAGGCATGATGACTTGCATTGGTCAAAAGTAAGATTTTGCTTTATACGGCTAATGGCGCAGCACAATCAGTGATGTCCTTATAGGAAGCCTTAACCAGTGCTCATTCATTAAGTTAACCTATTGATAAAAGGTTACTTAGGTATTTATTGCTGCCCTTCTTAACCATAAACTCTCCCGCACAATTCATTTAGATATATCTTTTTTGACTTCCCCTCTTGCAAACTTCGATATATCGATCTAGATTAGATATATCGAAATTATTTCGATATATCTAAAGGAGATAAATTATGTTTGGATTTTCAAAACGTGGTCACAGCCACTGTGGCGAACATCGGGAAGAACACCACCGCAGCGGTGAAAGAATGCATCGTGGTGGTCGTCACCCAATGGCCGGTAAGGGCCCGGAAGCAGGCAGAGGTGGGCGGCATGGTCGTGGTGAGAAGATGCAACGGCTGTTTGAGCACGGTGATTTACGTGTTGTCTTGTTGGCGCTACTGGATAAAAAACCCAGCCATGGCTATGAGCTCATTAAAGCAATCGAAGAGGCTTCTTCAGGACTGTATGTGCCAAGCCCAGGCGTTATCTACCCGACGCTGACACTGCTTGAAGAGCAAGATTTTGTCACCCCTGTTGCCACCGGCAATGGCCGTAAGAGCTACCAAATTACCGATGCTGGTAAGGTTGAGTTACAACAAAATCAAGCCATGGTTGATGTCATCTTTTCTCGACTGGCGCAGGTCAATCGCCGTCCTGAAGGGAATCTCGCTGAAGGCATTTCTGATGTGATGCACCGTTTACGTCATATTTTGCGCAGTAACATGGTGCGTTCAGACGTGACACCAGAGCAGGTACTCCGCATTAATGCCGCGTTAATGACCGCAGTAGAAGCCATTGAGAAAGAGTTAACACAACAATCGACAGACGCAACGACGGATGAACAGGAGAAAAACTGATGCCCGGCTATCGTTATCGAATCACCATTGAGCCTATGACTGACCGTAAAGGTGAGCCGATTGATAAAGCCCCTGTCACATTTGAAGCCGAGAATCATGATGAGATCCTCGGCATCATCGAGCGGTTACAGGCGCGCGAAGATCTGGATTTTGGCAAAGAGAAAACAGCGGCCTTCGCTTTGGGGCTGAAGTTATTCTCAGAAACCATGATGGAGAACCGCAAACATCCCTTATTCGCGCCGCTTCGTACTGCGTTTACTGAATTTATGATGCTGTTGAAAAAAGGGCCATCTCACGATCGTCACGAGCCCTAAAATCGAAAAGGCCATTGTTATGCGTGATGAGATGGGAATATCGTTTATCGAGGATATTCCCAGCATTTTTAACTCAAATCCGCACCGTTACTGGCAATGACTTTTTTATACCAATAGAAGGATTTCTTTTTCTTACGGGCTAAAGAACCCTTCCCTTGGTCATCACGATCAACATAGATAAAGCCGTAACGTTTGCTCATTTCGCCGGTCGAGGCAGAAACCAAATCGATGCAGCCCCATGAGGTGTATCCCATCACGGGGATACCATCGTCAATCGCCTCGCCCATGGCCTTAATATGCTCGCGCAAATAGCTGATGCGATAATCGTCTTCAATTTCACCCTGCGGGTTAATCTCATCTTTTGCACCCAAACCATTTTCAACCAGAAACAGTGGTTTCTGATAACGGTCATACATCATGTTCATGGTGATGCGTAGCCCCAATGGATCAATGCCCCACCCCCACTCGCTGGCCTCGATATGCGGGTTTTTCAGGGATTTAACGATGTTAGCAGCACTGCTGTTATGTTCGTTCATCTCAGCCGAAGCACAACGAGAGGCGTAATAGCTGAAGGAAACGAAATCTACCGTGTCTTTCAGAATATCGTCATCTCCTGCTTCTGTGATGATTGAAATGCCCTTCTCTCTGAACAGACGTTTGGTGTAGGCCGGATAAGCACCGCGCGCTTGCACATCAATGAAAAACAGATTCTCACGGTCTTTTTCCAATGCCGCCCAGACATCTTCCGGTTTACAGGTCCGTGGGTAGAAATTCCCCCCTGCGAGCATGCATCCGACCTGATTATGCGCATTGACCTCATGGGCAATCTTGGTTGCCAGTGCGCTGGCAAGCAGTTCGTGGTGAGCGGCCTGATATTTGACCTGCTCCTGATTTTCATTCGGTTCAAAGACTAATCCCGCACCTGAGAACGGGCTATGAAGCAGGATATTAATTTCGTTAAAGGTCAGCCAATACTTCACTAACCCATCAAAGGCTTCAAAACAGGTCCGCGCGTAGCGAGTGAAAAACTCGACCATCTTGCGGTTACGCCACGAACCGTATTCCGTCACGAGGTGCATCGGCACATCAAAATGGCACAGCGTCACTAACGGCTCGATATTGTGCTTTTTGCATTCACTAAACAGGTCACGATAAAAAGCGATTCCCTCAGCGTTTGGCGTCATTTCATCGCCATTCGGGTAGATCCGGCTCCATGCAATGGAGGTACGGAACACGGTGAATCCCATTTCAGCCATCAATGCGATATCGTCTTTATAGCGATGATAAAAATCTATCGCCTGATGGCTCGGGTAAAACTCATCGTCCCTTAAGGTAAAACGCTTTTCCTGCCCCAGTTTCACCGCTAAACGGTGTGGCCCATGGGGGATCATGTCAACCGTCGTCAGACCTTTACCACCTTCGAAACAAGCACCTTCGGCCTGGTTTGCAGCTAATGCGCCGCCCCATAAAAAACCGTCGGGAAATGTTGATACAGCCATGAAACACCTCGTTTTTCAGTTAATCTTTATTGCGTTCTGCGCCGCAACGGCATCGGTCGGATGGGCGGTATCGCCTGCATTATCCTCGACCGGAATATCCTCAAAACCCAGTAGCAGTGTGGTGACGAATGAAATCACGATTGCCAGAACCATGACGCCAAATACCCATACGATACTCATTGGATTTGCGGGGTCGAAGAACTGGACACTGGTAAACAGCCCAGGTGAGGCCATGGAATGACTGGCTAGCCCACCAATACCCGCTACCGCGCCACAAATAAACCCACTGATTAGGCTGGCGATTAATGGGCGTTTGAGTCGTAAAGCGACACCATAAAGTGCGGGTTCAGAAATACCGGCCACGATTGCCGAGGCCGCCGCAGCCAGTGCCGTCTGGCGTAACTCTGGGTTCTTGGTACGCCATGCAACAGCCAATGAAGAGCCGCCGAGCGAAAGGTTCGCACCAATTTCCGATGGCATGACCATGCCCTCTTTCCCGGTTTCGGCAATGGTTTGAATGATGGTCGGGGTGAATACACGGTGCATACCCGTCATCACCAGCAATGGCCAGAGTGCACCCATAATCGCCACAGAGAGCCAGCCCAGATAATCATGTACGCTGTACACCAGAGATGAAATGCCACTACCAATCCAGATCCCCAGCGGGCCGATGAAAATAATCGCGATAGGCGCAGAAATCAGCACAATCAGCATGGGTTTGAGGAAGTTTTTTGTTACCGCAGGGGTGATGCGATCAACCCAACGTTCGATATAAGAGAGCAACCAAGTCATGCACAACGCTGGGATCACGGTATAGGTATATTTCACCGCAGTGACCGAAACACCCATAAATTCAACATGCTGGCCTTGGGCGGCTTTCGCCATCAAATCAATAAAGGCGGGATGGACCAACACACCCGCAATGGCGATAGCCAGCGACATATTGGTTTTGAATTTGATGGCAGCAGAGGCGGCCACCATCACTGGCAGGAAGAAGAAAGCACCGTCACCAATCACATTAAGAATAATCAGTGTCGATGAGCCTTTCTCAAAGATACCGGTCATATCCAGTATCATTGCCAGCAATTTCACCATCGAACCGCCAATAATGGCGGGGATCAGCGGTGACATAGTGCCAATCAGTGCATCTAAAATGCCAGCCCCAATACGTCTTAAGGTGATTTTGTTTTTCTGTGGCTGAGCATTTTCAGGCAATGCGCCTTCTGGTAGGAGCTTCACTACTTCTGCATAGGCATATGCCACATTATTGCCAATGATGACCTGACATTGGTTTTCATTTCGCACCACGCCCAGTACACCACTGATCGATTTCAACTTTGCCAGATCAACCGCACTGTCATCATTGAGCACGAAACGTAAGCGTGTCATACAGTGAGTCACTGCCCCGACATTGTTGGCTCCGCCAATAGCCTCGACAATTTGCTGAGATACTGCGGCATAATTCTTTGACATGAGTAACAACTCCCCGTAACGACGCACGCTGAGCTAAGCGAACTATTTGCGGTCGAAGGGTCAGCGCCCTTACCAGCATAATGGTACAATTAGCCATTGTATTCATATAGTTATGATTAAAAAATCGACCAGTCAACCATCGAGATGTGTTCTTTTTAGACAAATAGGTAACCGGTTCCACATGAGAATCGTTAATTACGGATTGGATTTCAATAGCTATAGAAACAGTATTTCAATTTTGTGATGATGATCGGTATGTGTGTAGCAATTGATCCAATTCGGTAGGCAACTTCTTATTCGCAGTGGCATGTTCGCCGTGACGAGTCATAGTCACGTGTCCGTAGTGACATGTCCGCAGTAACATGTCCGTAGTAACATGTCCGTAGTAACATGTAGAATGACCGTCAATATTAAAAGCCAGGAAGAATCTATGTCGACGATGCAGGAAGTGGCAAAGAAAGCCGGTGTGTCAAAAGCCACTGTTTCTCGGGTTCTATCAGGCAAAGGCTATGTTAGCGAAGCGACCAAAGAACAGGTCTTTAAAGCGATTGAAGAGGCGGGATATCGGCCAAATTTATTGGCGCGGAATTTGGCGACAAACAAATCTGAATGTATCGGTTTCGTGGTCACCAATACACTTTACAATGGGAATTACTTTAGTGAAATTCTTTCTCAAGCTGCGAAGAAATTAGAAAATAATGGCCGGCAGTTAGTGTTAGTCGACGGAAAACACAGCGCCGAAGAAGAACGAGAAGCTATTCAATTCCTGCTAGACCTACGTTGTGATGCCATTATCATCTATCCCCGTTTTTTGACTGTCGATGACATGGATTTGATCATCGATAAATACAAACAGCCGATTATGGTGGTCAACAGAAAATTAAGAAAAAATGGTAGCCACTGTATTTTCAGCGATCATGCAGGTGCGAGTTACAACGCCACACAATATCTTATCGAACGCGGGCACCGTGATATCGCTTTTATCACGGGTTCGCTGGACTCCCCGACTGCTATTGAGCGCCTTTCCGGCTATAAGAGTGCGCTAACCGCCAGCTCTCTACCGATACAAGATTCGCTTATTGTGCAGGGAAAATGGACGCCAGCATGTGGCTTCGCGGCCGTAGAGTCATTACTCACAAGTCAGGTGCCGTTTAGCGCCATTATTGCTAGCAATGATGATATGGCTATTGGTGCGATGAAAAAGTTAAATGAAGCAAAGATTAAAATACCGGATGAAATATCTATCATTGGATTCGATAATATTCCATTGGGGCCATTTCTTAGCCCTTCGTTATCCAGTATTAAAGACCCCGTCAGCAGCATGATCAATGAAGTCATCAACCGGTTAATATCAATGCTGGACGGGGGCTACTTATCAAACGAAAATCTTTTTCAATCTGACCTAATCGTCAGAGACTCAGTTTGTCATGGCCCTTTCTGGGGCCAAAACATTGATCTATAAACATTGATCTATAAACATTGAGTCAAAAGAGTTAGCAAGAATTATTTAACCTGTACGCCTTCAACAGATAATATTAGCTCGACCTCTTGTGAGGCTGGGCCTAAATCGGTGGTGATATTAAAGTCTTTCAACTTAATATTACCATTCGCTTCGAAACCAGCGCGGTATCCGCCCCATGGATCACTGCCTTGACCTGTCAATTTACTTTCCAGTGTTACAGGCTTAGTGACGCCATTTAAGGTCAGATTCCCGACCACGGTATATCCTTCGCCGTTCTTCTTCACTTCAGTAGACTCAAATGTCGCCTGTGGGAATTTACTGACGTTCAGGAATTCTTTACTGCGCAGGTGTTTATCACGCTCTGCATGATTGGTATCAACGCTATTGGTGTTGATCACCACATTCACTTTATCGGCAGCCGGATTTTTCTCATCAAAGGTGAATGTTCCGTCGAAATCATTAAAGCTACCGTATAACCAGCTATAGCCTAAATGTTTAATCCGAAACTCGATAAAGGCATGTTGCCCTTCTTTATCGATTTTATAATCGGCGGCTACGGCGCTGCCGGCAGTCAACATCAGTGCGCCTACAGTCAGGCCCAATAGGGTCTTATTAAACATAGTTAATTCTCCATAATACAGTTGGTTAATCGGTGCTACGTCCCAGCATCCGTTTAAGGGTAATATCACCATCAATAAAGTGGTGCTTGATTGCAGCCAACCCATGCAATAGTGAAAGTACGACTACAGCCCAAGCCAGATAAAGATGTATCGTTCCGGCGGTATCCGCCTGATCAGGTAAACCCGTTAATGTCGCAGGCACAGAGAACCAACCAAATACATTGATAGGTTGCCCATCAGCCGTTGAGATTAAATAACCGCTGAACATAATACAAAATAGAATAATATATAAAGCCAAATGAGCGAATATCGCGCTGGCACGTGTCAAACGACTATAGCTTGATAAGGGTTTTGGTGGCGGTGAAATAAAACGCCAAATAACCCGAAATAGCATTACGGCAAATAATAAGCACCCAATACTTTTGTGTATTTCGGGTGCTTGATGATACCAGCCATCATAGTAGCCCAGCGTCACCATCCATAATCCCAAAGCAAACAGTGCATAAACGGTTAATGCCACCAGCCAGTGGATGCCAATAGTGATGCGCCCAAACTGTTCCTTGGTATTTTTCCAAAGCATAATGAGTCCCTTATTGCTCAATTCACAGCGCAATAATCAAACATTATGAAACATAAAATCAACACTTATTTGATATAAGATATATTTCCATACTGGCTTTCAGTTATTTTGCGCGAGTCGATCATCACTCGGTCAGTTTAATTGGCTGACTTTACTTATCTTGACACAGGCATAACAAATATAGAGAAATAAAAATGACGCTATATTAGTCAATGCCTCATCGCCTGCATAAATTCAATTAAGATAATGTCTATTTGTTATACATAAATCGCGTCATTCACGCATCGCAATAATGCTGAGTGATCGAGGGGAATACCCTGAAGTCGTCGACAGAAATCCCCCAAGCTGATAGTGATATCGGCTTGGGGGAAATAGGGTCTGAATTACTGAAGAGACTGCTGTAACATCCAGTTCAATACTTGTGCGGCTAATTTATCACTCGCCAAACCAAATGCTTCAACCACCTCATTCATGTCCGTGCCTTTTATTGGCTGACGGATTTCAAAATGGCGAGTCGCGATAATTCTACGATCCGAAATTCGTACCAGTCGGGCATCGAAACTGATCAGTACTTCACTGCGATCCGTTAGGTATACGCCTTGGAATGCAGAGAGATCACCGCTCAACTCGACATCTGCTTGCAAACTATCATCGTCACTACTGACGGCACGAATACGGCCATCTGCACGGAACTCCTGAATCAAGCGGTTACGCAGTAAAATCGGCGCAGGATCACTCCAGCGAGAGTTTTGATAGACTGCAATTTCCTGCCCTTGAGGTTGCACAGCAATGCGCGAACTGTTCAAGAATTGGCTGGTCATTGGTTGAGAAACTCGCAATGACCAATCCACGGTTTGTGCACGCGGCGTATTGGTTGCTGGCGGCACTGGCAATAGATAGACCTGCGAAATCGGTACAGTTGGGAGAATAGTGCAAGCTGATAGCAACATCGCCAGCATGGAGACCATCAGTAACCCAGTGCGGCGTCCTGCGCTGCGCATTACCTTAAGAGATATCATCGAGGCGTAAACTCCTGTGTTCTTTCACGACCACGCAGCAAGGCTGCTGGGTTTTCTTCCAAACGGGAAACAGCGGCGCGCAATGTGGCTAATGTTCTGCGCAGCTCATCCACCGCTGGCCCCAGTTCATTCATTCCTTGCATACCGTTATTGAGCGAAGTTTGATTTTCGCTGACCAATTTATTGAGGATCGTGCTGGTATTTTGCAATGACGCCATGGTCTTAGCTGCATCGCCGAGCAGTTGTTTCCCCTGCCCCTCCATCAATCCATTGGCATTACGCAGTAAGCGATTGGTTTGCGCTAACGTATCATTGGCCTGTTTACTGGCCTGCGCCAACTGCTGCAACATGGTACGGATATCTGAGCGTTGATCCGCCACAGTCTGAGTGACCAACGCCAGATTATCCAGCGTTCTGATCAGCCGTTGTTGGTTATCCGGTTCCAAAAGCTGATTCAAACGCACCAAGACTTCATTGGCGTTACTCATGAAACTCTCACCATTAGCTAATAGCTGGCTCATCGGCGATGGTGTGGCAACAATAATCGGGATTTCGCCATCTACCCCTTCGAGCAACGGGCTTGATTGGTTGCCGCTGCTGAACTGAATATTTGAGGTGCCCGTAATACCGGCTACCGTCAAGCGTGCTTGGGTATCTTGGCGAATGGGCGTTGATGCTGAAACTCGCACCCTCGCCCAAACTTTATTGGGGTTATCTCTGTCTAAACGTAGTTGCGTCACTTCACCGACACGAATCCCACTGTATTGCACTGTACTCCCTTGAGACAGGCCACTGACCGGTTCATTGAAGACAATATCGTACAGATTGAATTGGCGGTTTGAGCCAGCGTTGGTCAGCCATAGGCAAAATAATAGCGCGGCAGTGACCACAATGAGAGTGAACAAACCAATGACAACATGGTGCGCACGGGTTTCCATATTACAACCTCTCTCCACTATTCGTTGCTGCCTGATACGCAGCTCGGCCACGCGGGCCATGAAAATATGCCTGAATCCAGTCATCAGGGTATGCAGCGACGTTATCTAAAGTATCCACCACCAGCACTTTCTTCTGCGAAAGCACCGCCACTCGGTCACACAGTGTATAGAGTGTATCCAAATCGTGTGTCACTAAGAACACCGTCAAATTTAAAGCATCACGCAATGTCCGAATCAAACTGTCAAATGCTGCTGCCCCAATGGGGTCAAGGCCCGCCGTCGGTTCATCAAGAAACAAAATATCGGGATCCAATGCCAGCGCACGGGCTAAGGCGACGCGTTTAACCATGCCGCCCGAAAGTGACGCTGGATATTTACTGCCCGCACCTGGCGGCAAGCCTGCCAATGCCAGTTTAACTTGCGCCAAACGTTCCGCTTCATCCCGTGGCAATCCCGCATTTTCAATTAATGGCAGCGCCACGTTTTCAGTCACTGTGAGCGAGCTGAACAGCGCACCGCGTTGAAATAGAACACCAAATCGGCGTTCAACCATCGAGCGGGCCTGCCCCGACAGTGCCATTAAGTCCTGACCAAAAACATGAATCTGCCCACCCGTGGGGCGGCGCAATCCAACAATGCTGCGTAACAGCACGGATTTTCCTGTTCCTGATCCCCCCACTACGCCAAGGATCTCGCCACGCTGAACATCGAGATTCAGGTCTTGGTGAACCGTCTGTTTGCCAAAGCTGTTGACCAAACCGCGGATTTGAATGATTGCTTCTTGCGACATTTGGCTCACCATCCCATTTCCATGAAAAATAGCGCCGCGACGGCATCAAGCAAAATAACGACAAAGATAGAATGCACGACACTCGTGGTGGTATGAACCCCCACAGACTCGGCGCTACCGGTGACTTTAAAGCCTTCCAAACAACCAATAATGGCGATGAGGAAAGCGAAAATCGGCGCTTTACTGATCCCCACCAGAAAATGCTGCAATCCATTACTGCTTTGCATAATCGATAAGAACATCGTCGGCGAAATGTTTAGCGCTAAAGCGCACACCACCATGCCGCCGAAAATACCGCAGATCATGCCGATAAAGGTGAGCATCGGAAGTGAAATTAATAGCGCCAAGACTCTGGGCAACACCAGCAACTCGACCGGATTCAGCCCCAGCGTTTGGATGGCATCAATCTCTTCATTCGCTTTCATCAGCCCGATTTCAGCCGTAAAGGCGCTGGCTGTCCGTCCTGCCATCAAAATAGCGGTGAGCAAAACCGCAAACTCACGCAAGAAAGAAAACACCACCAGATCAACCGTAAAGATACCCGCACCGAAGGTGGTTAGCACCGTTGCACCGAGGAAAGCGATGACAGCCCCGACCAAAAAGGTCAGCAGCATAATGATGGGGACGGCATTCAAGCCAATTTGTTGAATATTGGCGATAAGCGACGTCATTCGCCAACGAGAGGGACGAAACATCGTGCTGAATAAAGCTTCGAGTGTTAGACCGACAAAGCCAAGTAATGACTTGAAGTCTTGCCATAAATTGTCCATCGAACGGCCAATATTGGACAATAACTCCAGCCAAAATGGTGAGGGCTTTTTGGTCGGCTCTGGTGCTAAATCGGGTAAAACACGGCTCACCGTTTCCAGTAAGACTCGGCGCTCTTCAGGTAATGTAGGGGCGAGTTCACGCAGTTGATTAACACGCTCCTCGCCCAGTAATAAGGCCAGTAAAGTCGCCCCAGCCGTGTCCATCGCGCCCAATTGGCTAAGATCAAACACCACCGTCGCCGGGAGATTGGCGCGTAATTGCGTCACTTCAGGTTCAAGGGTGCGGTAATGCGCTAATACCCAATCCCCCTTTGCGGCAACTCGGGCAGGTTGAGCCGAGCTATCGATATCGAGTTGTGCTGTAAACTGCCGCTCGGTCATAGAGAAAGCCTTACTCTTTATTAAGATACGGTGATGGTATCGTCAATATACCAAAACCCAATTCATAACCTTAAATAGATATATCACACACTTTAGCAAGAGTAATGACTAATCAGAGTATTGCCAGACAGATTATTAGGCGACAATTTAAGTATTCACCCACTGGGATATCACATTAGGCTTTTGCCAATTGTGGCGATTCTTTCCTCGGCATCGTAAACCAAACGACAGCGGCTAGCAGGATCAGTAGCGCACTGGCGGTGCCTAATACCAAACTATGTGAAGCCGAGAAAGCAAGCTTGGCGCTAGTCAGTAGCTGCTCATGCCCGCCCAGACGATTAACCACTTGGATAGTTTCGCTAATGGATGCGCTCGCCTGACTCACTAAATCTGCCGGTAAATCGGCCGGTAGCACAATAGAGGCGGTATAAGCGCGCGACAGCATCAAGCCAAATATGGCGACCCCGAGTCCAGCCCCCAGCTCATAAGCCATTCCTTCGACTGCGCCCGCCGCACCCGCTTTTTCAGGCGGAGCAGCACTCATGATGGCCGCCGTCGAGGCTAATAAAGAGGCCTCGATGCTGAAACCAAGCAATATCATCCATCCCCACGCCAGATAGGCTTGAGTGGCAAAATCGGTCCACGCCAGCCCCAGAAAACTCAGCGAGCTCAGTGCGATGCCTGCACTGGCGACGGCACGCAACCCCAGTTTAGCCACCAGCCAACCAGAAAGCGGCCCACTCACGCCACTGGCAATCATGAGCGGCAGTAGGAACATGCCGGCATCAAGTGGGCTTTTGCCCAAGACAAACTGCAATTCTTGCGTCAAAAGCAGCTCGAAACCCACCAAGGTGATCATCGCGGTCATTGCCATCACCATCCCCACCGCAATCACCCGCTGGCTGATCAACCGAAAATCGATCATTGGGGTTTGGCTTGAGAGTTGATGGCGCACAAATGCATATAGCATCACCCCACCGAACAGCGCTGTCAGGGAGGTTATCACCATATCGCCACCACCACGCAACCCCGTTTTGGCCGCATAGACCAGCATTAAAATTGCGGTAATCAAGACCAGTGCAGGAGCCAGTTTCCATGTTTGCTCTTTGCGAACAGGTTGACTGGGAATCACCACCAGCGTGGCGATAACCACAATGATGATAATGGGGATATTGATCAAAAATACCGAGCCCCAATAGAAGTACTCCATCAAGACGCCGCCCACCAGCGGCCCCATTGCGGCCCCCATGGTACCAATCGCGACCCATATCCCCAGCGCCATCGCGCGTTCCCGCTCATCAGTAAAGATATGGCGCACAGCGGATAAAGTGGCAGGCAAGATCATCGCGGCACCGATAGCCAGAAAGGCGCGAGCAACAATAAGCGCGGCAACCGAGGGGGCCAGCGCCGCCGCCAAAGAAGCCAATCCAAACAATACCGAGCCGATTAAGGCCAGTCGCTTAAAGCCTATGCGATCCCCCAACGCCCCCATTGGGAGTAATAAGCACGCCATGACCAGTGAGTAGATATCAATGATCCACAGCAATTCGCTGCCCGTTGCGGACAGGGCAATGCCTAACCGAGGCGCAGCGACATGTAATACGGTTGCATCAATCGATACAGGCAAATACATCAAGATAATAACGTAGAAAATAATCCACTTTTTAGACATAAAAACGCTCAAATAGGGCTATGAAATAATGTTGAACACACGTTCAAGATGCAAATAATAGCGGAAAGTTGAACTAACGTCCAATTCATCACATAATGGCGTGCACATTGATGTTCCAAATGATTGATGTTCCAAAGGACTGATGTGCCAACTAATTGATGTTTCAGATTAAGGAATTCTTTTGGCCTATTTGAACCGCGAAGAACGCCACGACACCATTTTGCAGGCCGCGATGCGTGTCGCCATTTCCGAGGGGATGGCTGCCACCACCGTGCGCCGTGTTGCCAGTGAAGCCGGTGTCGCTGTTGGGCAAGTCCATCACCACTTCTCGTCCGTTTCACGTCTACGCGCGGATGCTTTTTTGTGCCTAGTGAAACAATCACTCGCCGCGTTTATGGTCAGTAGCCAAGAGTTACCCGCCACTGAACGGGTGCTAAAGGTACTGGGTTATCCGCAAGATGAAGTGGGACAAAGAGAAACTCGGTTGTGGAATGAAGTCTCGATTTTGGCTGAGCGAGACGAACTGATTAAAGCAGCCTATGCCGTCTCGATGTCTGATTGGCATCAGGCCACGCTGGATGCCATCCATGCCGGCGTTGCCAGTGGTGTCTTTCGCGCAGAGTTGAATGCCAGTGATATCGCTTGGCGTTTGATCGGGCTGATTTGCGGTTTAGATGGCCTGATCCAATTTACGGAACTGGGCTTTTCCGAAGCAGAAATTATGCGCCACCTATCGGCCATCATGACAACCGAATTGCTCAAATAAGCTAATTAACCTTTGGTTTCAGCCGGTTTAACATACTGGCGGTTTTTGCCGTCAATAATTGGCTATAATCGCTATTTAATGATTATTATCCCCAGTCGAAGGGGATTATTGAGAAGATAAAATGACTCAACAATCTACTGTCGCCGATGTTATCTATTACAACGGCACAATTTATACGGCTGATACGGATAACACAGTTTGCAGCGCCATTGCGATAAGCCAAGGTTATATTCTGGCTACCGGTGGTGAGGAAATTAAGCAAAAATTCAGCGGCCCTGATACCCAACTTATCGATTTGGCTGGCAAATTTATGATGCCGGGTCTAATTGATAGCCATATGCACCCTTTCTGGGGCGGGAAACAACTGATTGGTTGTAACCTCAATTATGCCGCGCTGAGTGTTGAGCAAACACTGGATATTATCCAGAAGCACCTCGATAGTGACCCGTTTAAAGGCGAGAATGACTGGCTGACTGTGCGTGCTTGGCAGCGGCAAGCAATGACGCCGGTAGGGGCGGATATGAGCCGTGCGGCGTTGGATTCGCTCAACACTCGCCGTCCAGTTGCGCTGTTCTCGAATGACTGCCATACCTTAGCCGCCAATAGTCGTGCGCTGGCCCTGCTGGGTATCGATGAAAATACCCCTGTGCCACCCGATGGTAAAATTGCCCGCGATACCCACGGGAAGTTAACCGGTATTTTGGAAGATGCACCGGCCATGCGTGCCTTTGATAGCATCCCATCCGCGACACCAGAGAAGAACGTGCAAATTGCCGCCCATGTGCAGCAAGTGCTCAATGCTCAGGGTGTCACTACCGTAATGGATACCCGTGTTTTTGCCGAACAATTGCTAGCCTTCCGTCGGTTACATGAACGCGGTGAATTGACCTTACGTGTGCTCGGCGCAAAAGAAGTGACCCCTGATAGCCTGCAAGGGCCAGAAGATGCCGCGCGCGTAGTGCAAGAAGTGGTGGACTTTGGTCGCGAATGGGGCAGCCAAACATGGACACCGGCACCGGGTTTTGCCGTCGATCACCTAAAACTCTTTATTGATGGCGTATTACAGCCCCCGACCATGACGGCGGCGTTATTGAAACCCTATCGTGCAAACCGAGGTACCGCGCAGCAACCGGACTGGCAAGATACCGATCACTATGGCGATCTCTACTTTACCGCGCCAGTGGTCAATGCCGTGATTCTAGAGTGTGCGCGTGCCGGTCTGCATCCCCATACCCATACCGTGGGCGATGGCGCTATCGAGATGGTACTCGATGCAGTGGAACAGATGCGCGCGGCATTGCCAGGCAAAGATATCCGTCCAGGATTGGCGCACAACGAGTTGGTCGCCGCCCATCAATATGACCGTTTCGCCAAGCTTGGTGCAACGGCAGTGCTCTCCTTCCAGTGGGGTGGCTTGCCGGGTGTGTTGATTGATGAAGAGCGCGAGATGCTGGGCGAAGAGCGTTTTCAGCATATGGAGCCTGCTGCGCGTTTTCTGGATGCCGGTGCACGTCTCGCTTATGGCAGTGACTGGCCGATTGACCGCTTAGATGAGTGGTACAACCTGCAAGTGGGTATGACCCGCCGTGCGTGGGATCTTGAGGGTAATCCAGCCGGTCCACGGTTAGATAATGATCGGGATTTGACGCTGCTCGAAACACTGCGCTCCGCCACGATTGATGCTGCCTATATGATTGCCAAGGAGCAATATATTGGCTCACTGGAAGCGGGCAAGTTCGCCGATATCATTATTTTGAAGCAGAATTTGTTTGAACAGTCGCCGGAAACAATCTATCAAACTGAAATTGAACGCACGATCATCGGCGGTAAATCCGTCTATCCACTGCGGACTTAATATGCAATAAAGGTCGCTACTTTGACTCACCTGAATCACGGGTTTACGCCAGTGATTCAGGTAAATAGTAGCGGTAAACGTCACCCTCATTTAGCCTACATCGTGATGGGCTTTTAAAGCAGCCCCCCTTGTGTCAGAATCCGCTTCTTTATGTTTTATAGCTGCATAAAAATGCAGCATAACGGTGCTCGTTTACACCAGGAGATGATACGGTAATGCCACAAAATATTCAGTTGCGCAGAGTGCTTAAAACCCCCGCGCTGGTCGCTTTCGGCCTTGCCTACATGGTGCCATTAGGCGTATTTACCACCTACGGACAGGTGACCGTATTAAGTCAGGGCCATCTGCCCATTGCCTATCTGGTGACTGTTGCCACCATTTTGTTTACTGCCCTCAGTTATTGCCGGATGACGAGCGCCATGCCGCTATCAGGTTCCGCCTACTCATATGTCCAGCGCAGTTTTGGCGGGAAAACCGGTTTTCTGGTGGGTTGGGCACAAATTCTGGATTATCTGTTCCTGCCGATCCTGAACTATTTAGTTTTAGGCATTTTCTTGCATGAGGCATTCCCAGCGATCCCTGCCCCTGTATTTATTATTGCGTCTATCGTCAGTGTCAGCCTGCTGAATATTCTCGGTGTGCGGCTACTCACCTCAGTGAATTTCTCGCTGATCGCCGCACAGATGATCTTTATCGTATTATTTATCGCCCTGTCCTTCAGTCAGGCCGATTTAAGCCCCGCCGCGTTAATGAAACCGCTACTGGTGAACGCCGGTGATCTTTCAGGGTTGTTATCCGGCGCAGCAGTGCTCTGTTTAGCCTTCCTTGGCTTTGATGCCATTGCCACCATGGCAGAAGAGGCGCACGACGCGAAACGCACGCTACCGCGCGCTATTTTGTTTACCGTGATTAGCGCGGGAGCCATCTTTATTGCCGTCTCTTATGCCGCGCATTTGGCCTACCCAGATTGGCAGTCACTGATCCCCTATCAGGACACGGCGAGTTTGATTATCTCGGAGCACGTCGGCGGTAAGTGGATGTATAACTTCTTTATGGCGACTTACCTGACGGGTGTGTATGCCTCGGCCATGACCGCACAGACCAGCGTGTCGCGGATCTTCTATGCCATGGGCCGTGAAGGAGTGCTACCACGTCGAGTGTTCTTCCATCTGCATCGTAAGTTCCACACGCCATGGCGGGCCATTTTGTTCGTCGCCACTATTTCATTATTAGCCTTGTTCCTTGACCTGAATTTAGTGGTATCGATGATTAGCTTTGGTGCGCTGGGTGCGTTTACCTTTGTTAATTTGAGCGTGATAAAACATTTTCTAATCAATGAGAAGCGCCGTGGCGCATCTGCCCTGTTTAAATACGGGCTATTACCGCTGATGGGGTTTGTGATGTCAGCTTGGTTGTGGCTGCATTTGGAACAGCGCGCGTTAGAGGTGGGCTTGTTGTGGTTGCTTGCAGGCTTTATTTATCTGTTGTGGTTAACTCGCGGTTGGCGTAATTCCCCGCCGTCAGTGAATCCGGATGATATTTCGCACCTACTGTAATGCATTGAAATAACGGTAAAAGGGGCCACAGATAAACCGTATCGTTACGGATAAAGTGGCCATTGCGGAGCGAACAGGCAGATCGTAAAGACGCCGTGAATCCATCCATGGAGGCTCGAGCCGCGCCATCCTTGGCGCGGACGCTTTACTCTTCTGCCTGTCCTCACCGTTACCGATCGAGTCGTCAACATTCATCAACAGTCTGAGGGCCACTCGCGTGGCCCTCAATTATCGTCAATAACCTCTACGCGCCCTACCAACCGCCTCCCCCAGTTGCCATACTGCCATCGCATAGTGAGTGCTGTGGTTGTAACGGGTAATAGTGTAGAAATTCGGTAAACCGTACCAATACTGATAGCCCGTGCCGACATCAAGGCGTAATAAGCTGGCTTCCTGATAATCACCCAATGGGGTCGTCGGGCTTAGCCCTGCCGCTGATAAAGTCGAAACTGGGAATTTGGTTTTAAAGCCATTATCAAGAGAAGGTGCTTGGCCGTTCGCAAGAATGGCAACAGGGGCCCCTTTCGTCCAACCATGTGCTTTGAAGTAATTGGCAACGCTGCCAATCGCATCCTCTGGGTCCCATAAGTTGATATGCCCATTACCGTTAAAATCAACCGCATAGCTTTTAAATGATGATGGCATAAATTGGCCGTACCCCATCGCGCCTGCGTATGAGCCTTTCAAGCTGAGTGGGTCATTGCCCTCAGCCCGTGCCATCAATAAGAAGGTTTCTAGCTCACCGGTAAAGTATTCAGCCCGACGCGGATAAGCAAAGGAGAGTGTCGCTAACGCATCAATGATACGGGTCTTACCCATCACCCGGCCCCAACGCGTTTCAACACCGATGATACCGACGATAATCTCAGGCGGTACGCCGTAAATCTCATAAGCACGCTGAAGCGCCTCTTCATATTGATTCCAAAAAATCACACCCTTTTGCACATTATCAGGGGTAATAAATTGGTTACGATAGCGGTTCCAAGCCCCATTTGGCCCAGAAGGACGGCCTGACGTCGGTGCTTGCTTATCCATCAAACGGATAACCCAGTCCAGTTTTTGCGTTTGAGCCAATACATCATGCAATTGTTCACGTTCAAAACCGTGCTCACGCACCATTTTGTCGACAAAACGCGCGGTGTCAGGGTTATAAGCGAAATCACCGTTTTGCAGATGCCCTTGATGTTCCGGTTCAAGTAAAAAGCCGCTCTGAAGCAACGCTCCCGTAGGTTCAGCCGCTACAGGTGCCGCAGGCTTGCTACTACAGGCCGAGAGCAAAGCAAATAAGGGGAGAAGAACAACCAAGTAGCGCATTGAATACCCATGAAACATGCAAAAAAGTGATAGCTATGTTAAGCCATTGTTTGATCCGAACAAACAGGAAAATGTAGAGATAGTGCTTTAGCAAAAGGGGATAAGCACTTATGCACACATCGCTTGGTATTTAGTAGGGCGTTGGATCAGAATAAACCGGCTCGAGGCGCTTAGCCCGCAGGTTTCGTCCCATGTCGCAACTGCCGGTATTCGAGTATGGTCAACACAATCACCACCACATCCAAGAGCGTTATCAGAATCAACATCGGTGAGTGGGTGAAAGTATAACGATAGAGTTGATAAGCAATAAATAAGCTAAAAATAACAATGGCCATAGGATAATAGCCTAACTTTTTGCGCCACAGTCCGACAATAATCCACAATTTAATCGCACCGTGAGCGACCAAATAAAAAGCCGCAAAATGCAAACTGCTGATGGAAAGACTCTGTGCAGCATGCAGCAAATAATTCGCCACGACATCACCACGGTCTTCGATAAATTCAACCTGCGTAATGCGATGTAACAGATGAAGCAAAAATTGCGGGGTAATAAAGTAGGTTAAAATCCCAGCGATAATTTCCATCACGGCCAAGATAGCTTTCAATAGCAGGCTAACTTCAAATACCGCGTGGATATTCTGTTCTCCGAAGAGATTTTTTCGATCAAAACGATGAGTGACTTTCGCCATCGCGCTAATTCCTTGCGTAGTCAAACCTAAACAATCGCAACCCAAGACAGAATAGTAGCCGAATCCTGCGCTCGCCTCTACGAAGCGATATTTTAATCCGGCAAGTTAAAACATTCTCGGCGAACTCGCTCAATATGGATGGTCAAAAACATCAACTCTTCTTTACTGAGATCCTGCTGATAATACATTTTAATATGCCGCTGAATTTTAACGGCGCAGCGATAAGCCTCAACATAATTCTCTTTTATTGAATCATGTAACGACTCATCATCACTAGTGACGCCATTACGGCCCAACATACGCTGCGAAAAAAACTTCAAATGAGTGACAAAACGGTGATAACTCAAGCCATCTTCGTCGTATTCCAGCTTAAATTGGTACTTTACGATGTGTAGAATTTCCTGCATGACCTTCGTCACTTGCATCACTTCAGGCATATCGCCATTGAGTTGTGCATTGACTAAATGTAGCGCAATAAATCCCGCTTCATCTTCACGTAATTGCACGCCGAGCCGTTGCTGAATGATTTGCAAGGCTTCACGGCCTAAAGAGAACTCTTTGGGATAGAGCCTACGAATCTCCCACAGCAATCCATTGGCGATATCTAAACCTTGCTGATGGCGCTCGATCGCATAAAAACAGTGGTCAGTCAGTGAGATATAGATATTGTCATGTAACTTACCCAGCTTTGCTGTCGCCATAGTGATAATACAATCGCAGGTGATCATCACTTCTAATGGAATGGAGCTCAGCAACTCACTGAGCCGCGATACCCATTCATTGTCCTTCAGGGCGAACACTTTCTCGATCAGCGCATTGTCCAACGGCTCGCCAAGGCGTTTTTGGAAGCCAAGACCGCGCCCCATAATCACCTGTTCCTGCCCGTACTGATCGAGCACAATAACCACATTATTATTTAGTATTTTAGTGATGCGCATTTCTTAGCCCTGAAAACAAAAAAACCTGACTTAGTAGCATTCATCAAGCCACTCAATCAGGTTTTGCCCGCCATTGACGGTGACAATCCAACTCTAGCTAAATTACCATGTTACTCCTCGACAACAAGCCGCTAATAATGAAAAACGTGATGGGGATCTATCCATTATTCGGAGAAAAGGGATCGCGATACCCTTTAAGTCAACCAATGAGGCAATAAACCCACCAAACGACAAAATAAACGGCCCGAAGCTGAACAGTAAAAGCAAGAATAGTCTCATTCTCTCTTCTAGGCACGAAGTCGCAAATTAAGACTTTTCTTGCAAAAGATAAAATAAATTAAATAAATACCACCAATGAGTTTAAATGAAATATTTCATTTTCGTTTGAGAGTGATTCTTTATTACAAATCGCTCGCTTTGAATTGTATTAATAATATGTATAGAGAACCGTTAATATCTCTATAAAAAATATTAATAACTCTCGCGACGCTCACATTACTTTCCTTGGAAATATCGTTACCTCGCCTTAATTGATTTACATCATATGAAAGTAACAATTTATTTCATAAGGTGGAGGATAACCGATTAATTCTGATTTTTTTATTTTCGCCAGATAATGTCTTTAGCAAAGGTAATGTCGATGAATAACAATAAAAAACCACCCCAGGGTTCACTGAGTCGCCGCGAATTTATTCAAACATCTGCCGCAGTGACCGGTGCTGCGGCCATTGCGGGTTCAATCACCCTTCCTTTCTCCGCTCAGGCCAAATCAGTCCAAACACCTGCAACAAGCGAAGAAACCATTAAATACAGCGCGTGCTTGGTTAACTGTGGTAGCCGTTGCCCACTGAAAGTTCACGTCAAGAATGGCGAAATTATTAAAATTGCTAATGAAGCCATTTATGACGATTCGACTTTTGGCGAGCATCAAATTCGCCCGTGTTTACGTGGCCGATCCGTTCGCTGGAAAACATATCACCCCGACCGGGTGAAATACCCCATGCTACGTGTTGGTAAGCGCGGTGAAGGTAAATTTAAGCGTATTAGTTGGGATGAAGCGACCACGATTGTGGCGGACAACCTGAAAAAGACCATCGCACAATACGGTAACGAAGCCATTTATTATCAATACGGTTCCGGTTCGACCGGCGCTAATTTACAAGGCCGTAATGCCTGTAAAAGAATGCTGAGTTTACTGGGTGGTTTTCTCGATCAACACGGTACTTATTCAACCGCTCAAATAAATACCGTGATGCCTTATATTTATGGTAATGCTGATGAAACCTTGCTGGATGAAATTAAAAACTCAGATTTAGTGGTGATGTTTGGTCATAATCTGGCAGAAACACGTATGTCAGGCGGTGGCCAATATATCGAGACGATCCATGCGCTAGGCAAAAGTAAAGCCAAGGTCATTATTATTGACCCCCGAATGACTGACAGTGTCACCACCTTAAATGCAGAATGGATACCGATATTCCCTGGCACAGATGCCGCACTCGTCGCGGCATTAGGGTATGTCCTCATCAAGGAAAATCTCACCGATGAGGATTTCCTGCAAGAATATTGTGTCGGCTGGGATGCCACAACCCTACCCGATTCAGCCCCTGCCAATGGCTCGTATAAAGATTATATTTTAGGCAATGGCAATGACGGCGTAGAAAAAACGCCGCAATGGGCGAGCGAAATAACCGGTATCGACCCTGTGCGTATTACTCAATTGGCTCGAGAATTAGGCAATGCCCGCGCAGCTTGGATTTCACAAGGTTGGGGCATTCAACGCAGTGCCAACGGTGAGCAAGCCGCTCGCTCAATTATGATGCTACCGCTCATGACGGGGAATATTGGACGCGCAGGAACCAATACTGGCGCATGGGGTGGAAACGTAAAATACCCAGTCCCTGGATTCAGTATTCCTAACCCAGTGAAAACAGCCATTCCTTGCTTTATGTGGACGGATGCTATTTTCCGTGGCACCGAGATGACCGCGCAAAATGCCCATGTGAAGAATAAAGACAAACTTGATACCAATATTAAGTTTATGTGGAATTACGCCAGTAACGTTATTGGAAATCAGCATTCTGACCTGAATAAAACCCACAACATTTTACAAGATGAATCACTGTGCGAGTTTATTTTGGTGTGGGAAAACCACATGACTAACTCTGCCAAATATGCAGATTTACTCTTACCTGATGTCACCTCGGTGGAATCCAACGATCTGATTGATAACTCCTACGCCAGTGGCGCTTATCACTACGTCACGCGGTTACAAAATGCTATCGACCCGCTGTGGGAATGTCGCCCGTCGTATGATGTTTTAGCTGAAATCGCCACGAAGCTCGGCATTGGCGATGCCTTTACTGAAGGCCATACACAGCAAGAATGGATTGAGATCAGCTATAACAAGATGCGCGATAAAAATCCTGCATTACCCCCATTTGAGCAAACCGACGGCCAAGGCATTATCGACCGTATTTATGCTGACAGTAGCGAATATATTGCCTTAAAAGCCTTCCGTGATGACCCACTCAATCACCCACTCAAAACACCGTCCGGCAAAATTGAGATCTACTCCGAAGCACTGGCCAAACTGGAAAAAGAGTGGCAACTGGCACCGGGTGATCGCATTACCGCCGTCGCAGAATATTGCCCGACGTTTGAAGGTGTCAGTGATATCGACACCATGAAAACCTACCCGTTACAGATGACCGGTTTCCATATCAAAGGCCATACCCATTCTTCTTATTACAACGTCGCGATGTTGCGCGAAGCCGTTCCCCATCAGTTTTGGATGAACCCCATTGATGCGCAGGCTCGGGGCATTCAGCAAGGTGAAATGGTTGAGATTTTCAACGGCCGTGGTCGTATTCGTATTGCCGTCAAAATCACCGAAAGGGTCTTACCAGGCGTAATCACGGTGCCACAAGGGGCATGGCGTAATCTCAATAAAGAGGGCGTCGACGTCGGCGGGTGCATCAATACCTTAACCACGCTGCGACCTTCTCCTCTGGCGAAAGGTAACCCACAACATACCAATCTCGTTGAAGTAAAACGTGCATAAGGATCTGAAAAATGAAGCAATATGGTTTTTTTGTCGATTCAACCAAATGCACGGGCTGTAAAACCTGCCAGATCAGTTGCAAGGATGAAAAGAACTTGGACCTCGGGCCAAAGCTGCGCCGCGTGTATGAATATGGTGGTGGAAGTTGGGCCCAGCAAGGCAATATCTGGGTGCAAAACGTGTTCAATTACTATTTATCGATTGCCTGCAATCACTGCTCATCTCCCACTTGTGTGACCGGCTGCCCAACCGGTGCCATGCATAAACGTGAGGAAGACGGTTTGGTGGTGGTCAATCAAGACCTCTGCGTCGGCTGCCGCTATTGTGAAATGCGTTGTCCGTATGGCGCACCACAATTTGATGCCACGAAAAAACTGATGACCAAATGTGATGGCTGCTATCAGCGGGTGGCTGAAGGGCATAAGCCCGTTTGCGTCGAATCTTGCCCACAACGTGCGCTCGATTTCGATGACATCACCCGATTAAGAGATAAGTACGGTGAAACCAATGCCGTTGCGCCGTTACCACACGCGCATCTGACACAGCCTAATTTGGTCATTAGAGCTCATCGTGATGCCAAACCATCCGGCGACACATCAGGCCGCATCCAAAATCCGGCGGAGGTATAAAATGCATGAATTACCCTTAGTATTTTTCACGGTGCTGGGGCAAACCGCCGTCGGGTTGTTTGCACTGGCGCTAATGAGCCATAAACTCGGCATGACGACTGCATTACAGCTAAAACACGCCAATATTATCGGACTGATATTGATGATGGTGGGCCTGATCGTCGGCACATTACACGTTGGGCAACCGCTGAGGGCTGCCACCATGTTGATGGGAGTCGGCCGCTCGCCAATGAGTAACGAAATTCTGCTCAGTGGTCTGTTTGTTGCCATGGCCTGCGGCACCGTCTTTTTCTCAGTCATCGTCAAAAATACCGTACTGGCAGGCCTGTTCAATGTGGCTACGGTGATATTTGGGCTCGCCTTTGCTTGGTCAATTACCGAGGTATACCAACTGACAACCGTGCCAAACTGGGATACGTCCTACACTTCGCTGCAATTGTGGATGACGGTGCTGGTCGGCGGCGGTGCATTTGCCATGCTGGCGGGTGCTCGCCAGTTAGGTGCGACAGCCCTGCTCATCGGTGCGATTGTCACATTGGTGAATAAGCCCGGTTATCTCAGCTTCCTCGGGCAAAGTGCCGTAGACCTCAGTAGCCAGCAAGCCTGGTTTTGGGGTGTCCAAATTTTACTGCTGACATTGGGTATTTTTGTAGCTGCCGCGGCACTGCTCAAAGATAGGATCCCACGGGCCACACTGGCGGTCAGTGCTTCGGTGTTAGTGATTGGCGAACTGGCTGGACGTATTGCTTTTTATAACCTTTGGCAAGTGCCAATGTAACCTAATTTTTTGATTTTATTCGCTTATAGTTCAACCATGGATGGGCCACCAGCGGCTCATCCAAGCTTAGCTAATAGAGCCTAAAGAGAGATCATTTTGACGTTATTAGTGACGACACTGCCACGTATTTTAGGCGTACTTTTTTACTCTCCTCCACAGTCCGAAACCGCGCGGCAGCTTTGGCCGTTATTACCACAAATCACCGAGTATTTTCCTTGGCCGGATCGGGTTGAAATTGCACAATATTGCCAGCAACTACACGATATTAACCCCGAAGCACTGGAATATGATTTTTCGATTCTGTTTGAAGGGCAAGGCGAGATGCCCGCCCCGCCTTGGGGATCAGTTTATTTAGACAAAGAAAATTGCTTGATGGGAGCCAGTACCCTGCGATATCGCGAGTTTCTAGCTGGACTAGGATTGGCAAGCCAAAGCGCCATCCGTGAGCCAGAAGATCAGTTTGGCTTGATGCTCTTGGCTTGGGTATATTTGCTGGAGCAATTTTCAACAAAACAACATCCATCGAAACAAGACGCTGATAAACAGCCCCCGAGCGAAGCCGCAACTACGTTGCTTACCGAGCATTTACTGCCGTGGGCTTATCGCTACCTTGAGTTTGTCAAAAATGCCCGGACCGAACATCAGGTCTATCCGATATTGGCCGCTATTTGCGAGTGTTATCTGAAAACTCTGCAAACCGAATTGGGCTTACAGCCCCAGTCTTACCCATTCTTTCGTTGAACATCGTTTCGATGAACATGGTTTCGCTGAACATAAAATAGCGGCAATAGAGAACAATGATAAAAGACGAGCGCTACTATAAAGCTTACATGGAAAGCCGCACTATCAGCCGGCGGGGGCTGTTCCGTGGGCTGTTAAAAGGCGCTCAGCCTCTTGACGCTCACTCATCAACGCTCCCCGCTACGACAGCCATTCGGCCACCTGGTGCTGTAGCAGAGCATCTTTTCCTCCAGCGTTGTACTGGCTGTCGCGCTTGTGCCGATGCCTGTAGCGAAAGTTTAATCGTGGTGGTGAACCAGCGGCCAGAGTTAGATTTTTCCACACAATATTGTCGCCGTTGTCATGCCTGCAACAGGGTCTGCCAAACGGATGCATTATCCCCCTCCTCATACGTTATCGCCGCACGACCCGTGGTAAAAAACACCTGCCAAAACAGTTATCTCTATTGTGATAGTTGTGCTGATTATTGTGAGAAACACGCCTTGCAGTGGCAAACTCAACAACCACCAATACTGATTGATGACCTTTGTGATGGTTGTGGCGAATGCACCTTTAGATGCCCTGCCGTTGCGCTAGAGATGCAGCTAATTGAACAAAAATGAAGGATTGATTTAGGAGAAGGATTATTTTTAGCGATCGATTATTTTTAGCGATCGATCGTTTTAGGCGAAAGATAAAATAAATGCCCCCTGCTCGTTTAGGGGGCATATGAACTAAAGAGGCTTAGTGAGCTTCTTTACCGTACATTGGTGAACGCGGACCATACAAAATACCGTTAGGTGTTCCCGCAGTCAGCATGCGAGCGCTCGTGACACCGGCAATATCGTGGCTACGATCGGTCAAGGTATTGCTTATTTGGGATACTGCGGCTTGAACCAGCATACCAATGATGCCACCCGATGAATTATCACCCTCATTGCTCGATGCCGTCGCACTGCCACTCCACAGCAATTGACCATTTCTCAAATCGACCAATTTAGCATTCGCTGTTACGCGAGTATCACTGGTGATGATTTGATAAGAAGTGCCATATTGCACCACGGTAATATAGAGCACCGCATCTGCACCAAAGATTTTATGCAATTTAGCTGGGCTAGCCGCACTGATGTCACCTGCGTTTGTCATGCCATTTTGCTTAAATGTCTCTTCTACCACCGCGACTGGCAACACGTAATAACCCGCTTCAGATAATGGAAGCGTGACCTGAGATAACATGCCATGGCTAGCAGCCACTTCAGGTGATTGGTTTTGCGGCAACAGCACCAAGATACTTTTGGGTTTGCTTTGCTTAAAAGCTGAATAGTCATGCTGTACTGGCTTAGCACACCCCGTCAGTAACAATGCCATCATGACCGCGCATATTGCGAAAATCGATTTCATTTAAATGCCCCTTTATCCTTGCTCATCAAGAAATCCATAAATGGCGCAGACTCTGGGAATGCCGCCTTCTCGGTATTGAACTCAGCCATGGCTAAATCGGTATGCCCAGTATTGCCATACAGCATGCCCAAATGTGCATGCAGGCCTGGCGGCACCGGCATATTTTTCGCGCGAGACTTTTCAATATTTTCTTTTAAAGCCGTAATTTGCTCTTCAGGGCTGCTATCTGATTTATAGTAATCATAAATCGTTGCTTGGTAGTTATCCCAGTTGTAAATAGGTTTTGGTGCTGTTGCGCAGCCTGCCAATACAGCAGCGGCCAGTAGCAAAGATATTTTTTGCACTAATTTCATATTGCGGTATCCATACTCGTGATTAGGAATTTAAAGGCATTTAACCTTTACTTCGTTGGCTGCCATGCACCTGATTCAATACCGGCCACCAAATTGTTGACGGCTTCGCGGATAGCTAAATCCAACACTTTGCCATTCAAGGTAGAGTCGTAACTTGCTGTCCCACCAAAACCAATCACTTCACGGTTGGACAGTTCATACTCGCCTGCGCCCTGTGAAGAGAACACCACTTCAGAAGTCTTCACATTGACGATATTCAAGTTCACTTTGGCATAAGCTACTTGAGACTTACCCCGACCCAGAATGCCAAACAACTGACGATCGCCCGTCTCTTTGCGGCCAAATTCGGTCACATCGCCGGTCACGACATAGGTAGCGCCCTTCAATTGTTGGTTTTGCCCTGCGATAGCTGCTTCTGTTTTTAGCTCTTCCATGTTGGTGCGCTCTAATACGTTAAAGCGACCGGTCTGTTGCAAGTGCGTCACCAAAATGGTTTTTGACTGGTTCCCTAAGCGGTCTACACCATCGGAGAATATCCCGCTCATGTAGCTAGAACGATTGTCGAATTTACCGACCGAAATAGGGCTGCGTGGACCGTTATATTGCGTGCCATAGGAAGCCACTTTTGCAACTTCTAATGACCGTGAGGACTCAGTGGCACATCCACTTAATAAAAAAACGGTTATTAAGGTAGAGGCCATCATTATTTTCTTCATCATAAAAGCAATATTCTCAATAAAAGATTGAACACCATAACTGGACGAAATAAATAGTGATAATTTAACTTAAGTTAATATGATTACCATTTTAAAACATAGGGAGATAACAATAACTAACAGTTACCATTAACAAATACACGTCATTTTTATCTTTGATTTAAAAGGGTTATAGCGGAGGGGATATTAACAGATGTCAAAAAGAATTTGAAATGAGAAATCCGAACTATTTATTGAAATTTAACTTAAGATTAAAAAAGAATTATTGTGTGATAGGTTTTGAGTGATATCTGTTACAGGTTAATATGATGTTGAATATTCGTTGGTGCAATGTTCTTTTGTGAAGTTCAATATCTATATCATTAAAAGTATCCCCCAAATGTCAGGTTGTTATCCGACATTTGAGGGCAGTTCAACATAATAGAGAGGGCTATTTATGTTTTTTCAGCGCTTAATTAACGCGTTGCACCTTTTTCTACATAGCTCATGTCACCTATTTTACCCACAGTGAATTCACCGTTCTTATAAGTTATCGTCGTCACGCTGGCATTAGACAGCGGTGCCACAATAGGGGTTGCACTCATGTCCGATATCATGGCCAAAATAGCCGCACCATGTGAAACCAACAGTACGTTACCCCCACCTTGAGCGGCCGCTTCCTCAGCGATAGTTTTTAACTCTGACTGCATACGCACTTTGACAGTATCAAAGGTTTCAGCCTCACCAGTACTGTCAACTAACGCCACACCACTGAACATTTTGCTAAAAGGCAGTTTCCCATTGGCGAAATCACCGAATAGCGCTTTTTCGGATTCATAACCTAACTTGGTGGCAATGGCTCCCCACATATTGGCATCAAGATCACCTTCGTAAATACCGAAGCAGAATTCACGCAGTTTTTCACTTTCAATCACATCCATTGGCTGCCCTTTTGCCATCAATATGATACGAGCAGTCTGACGCGCTCGCCCAAGATCGCTGGCATACGCCTTTTTAAACTCAACCTCTTTTAGCCCTTTGCCGAGTTGTTCTGCTACCGTCACGCCAGCGGCCGTTAATGGGGTATCAGCCCAGCCCTGAACCCGATGAACCGTATTGAACATGGTTTTCCCATGGCGGGTGACGTAAATGGTGACCGTATTATCATCCACTGTTTTGGCCTGAATGGTGAGAGGGCTAAAAATAAGCGAAGATAACAACGCGATTAATAATGAAAACTTTTTCATGGTGATTTCCTAAATAGTTTTAGTTTGTGTCATTTTTCGCAGGGTAAAACACAGCTTAAAAATATTGCTTACTCATCAAGTGAATCTATTTTTTAAACATCAGAAAATGGAGAATTTATAATCAATAACTATCTCAGCAGCGAGTGATTTTGCCCGTTGTACCTCACCATCACCGCCACGAATTGGGCGATAACCTTGCTGTTGATAGGTCCAGCCAGGGCCAGCCATGACAAAGACAGACAGCCCTTTCAGTTGTGTCTGAGAGGGTATCCAGCGCGCATAGAGGTTAACCTCACTTTCATGGATACTTTGGTTTTCAAAGTTAAAGAATGCATAGTTAGCGTAAATACCGGTGGTTAATTCCGGCGTTAAGTTATACCCCGTTGCCAGTGAAAACGTTGTTTCACCATCGCGCATATAATCCAATCCAGCCGTGGCCATAGAATTAAAGGTGCCACGTGAATTCTTACTGATATGACGGGGGAATTGGCCGATCCCGTTGGTCTTATTGGCATCGGTGTAAGCAACGCCCACTTTGGTGAACCAGTCTTTTTCCTTCCAACGCGCATCAACAGCATAGTGCCAAGCACTATCATCAAAACTCTGCTTGCTTGCCGCCATGGACTTCCACTTTTCTTGCCCTTCAGTACCGTAAATCTGAGTACCAATTTGCAATTTTTTCAGTGCATTCCACTCGGTTTCCAAACCGTGTCGTTGCAAGTAATCTTTACTTTCACCATAGAAATACTGAGCGGTGAGATTTTCGGATTTATAGCGCACGTCCCCGGTGAAAATATAAGTGAGCGATTGACCATCGTTAGTGGCAAATGAGACTTTATCCGGTGAGTCACGGTTATAAGAGCTGGTGACATAAGCCAAACGTAGCCGATAGGCATCAAGATTAATGTCACCACTCCAACCCAGATAACTGTTGGGAGCAGCACGATTGGAGGTGGTCAGCGCCCCAAACTTATTCAGTGTTTTCCAGCCACCATATAAATTGGCACCCAATGCGTCATCACCGGCTTTCATTTTCCCATACAGTTGGCCGACTTTATTAAATCCACTGGCATTATCTTTATTGGCACCTGGATATCTGCCGTCGTTAAATAAAATGCCACGAGAAGCGAAGTTATCACTTGCACCGAGTTTAATAACGCCATAGTAAGAAGCATCCATACCAATTATGTCAGCCAGATAACCGGATTTATAATCAAGCGTAATACCTTGGCCCCAAGCTGAATGGATGTTCTTTTTACCCGTTTCTTCTTCGTTTAAATATTTCCACATATTACGTGTGGAGAAGTCCAGTGTACTGTCGGTGAACAGTTGATTGGCAAACAGTTGATTGGCAAACAGTTGATTGGCAAACAATGAGTTTTCCTGTGCTGCCAGTGGTAATGAGATTACGCCAGTGAGCAGCAGCAACGAATGTTTGGTACAGAGTTTTTTTATCATAATAATTCCCAGTGCGATATTTAATAAAAATACAAAGTCGTTATTCACTCGATTATTATTAACGTCTCTATCAAGTGATATTATCTGTCACACAACAAATGACAGATGTGTCTATTTAACCCCGACAAATCGGATTGTTTAATATATAAGTGAAGGGAGAATCTTCTATTATTTGAAAGACCCTCCTGCAATCTGTTATTGCTTTAAATGAGACAACCGCGTTATTTCACCTATGAGTTTTGACGCCACAATAATCATTGCGGCGTCATCCACGCGATTATTTCAATGTGCCTCCTTGGCTATTGATAACCGACTGATACCAGAAGAAGCTTTTTTTACGATAACGCTCAAGCGAACCTTGACCACTATCATCCCGATCAACATAAATAAAGCCGTAGCGTTTAGCCATTTCTGCCTTCGAGGCACTGACCAAATCAATCGGTCCCCAACTGGTGTACCCCATCACATCAACGCCGTCTTCCATTGCTTCATGGATTTGGACCAAATGATCATTCATATAGTTGATGCGGTAGTCGTCATTAATACTGCCATCAGCTTCCAAACGATCTTTGGCACCGAGGCCGTTTTCAACAATAAATAACGGTTTTTGATAGCGGTCGGAGAGGAAATTCAGCAGGTAACGCATGCCGAGTGGGTCAATTTGCCAACCCCATTCAGATGCCTGTAAATGAGGATTAGGCACCATATCCAAAATATTGCCTTTCAGTTTCTGCGAGTCATCATCGGTGGCGCAGCAACTCATATAGTAACTGAATGAGATAAAATCGACGGTTGATTTCAGCGCCTGACGATCCTCCTCAGTAATGTTCAGGGTAATCCCCGACTCGCGGAAATAACGATGCATGTAGGGAGGATAATACCCGCGCACTTGAACATCGCCGAAGAACAACCAATGATTATTTTCCTGATGCGCGGCAAATACATCCTCTGGACGGCTAGTCAGTGGATAAGCAATGGCACCCAGTAACATATTCCCTATTTTGGCTTCAGGATTAATGTCATGGCAGGCTTTGACTGCCAGCGCGCTGGCAACCAGTTGGTGGTGGATCGCCTGATAAATTTCTTGTTTCGAACTGCCCTCTGCCAACCCAACGCCAGTGAATGGCGCGTGCAGTGACATATTGATCTCGTTAAACGTGAGCCAGTGTTTCACTTTATGCTGGTAGCGGGTGAAGACCGTGCGCGCATAGCGCTCGAAGAAACCGATCACTTTCCGATTCCCCCAACCCCCATAGTTTTTGACCAACGCATAGGGCATTTCATAGTGCGAAAGCGTAATCAGCGGCTCAATACCGTATTTCTTCATTTCGTCGAACAAGCGATCGTAAAATGCTAACCCTGCCTCATTCGGCGTTTCTTCATCGCCGTTGGGAAAAATACGCGTCCAAGCAATAGAGGTTCGCAGGCATTTGAACCCCATTTCGGCAAACAGCGCGATATCCTGTGGATAGCGATGGTAAAAATCGATAGCAACATCTTTGATGCCTTCACGGTCGCCCGGTGTCCGTTCAACGATAGGGCCGAAAATCCCTTGCTGTTGCAAATCTGAGGTTGATAGCCCTTTGCCATCCGCTAAATAGGCACCCTCAACCTGATTAGCTGCCACTGCTCCGCCCCATAAAAAGTCTGCTGGAAATAGATGTGCCATGGTCGCTCCTGTATTTTTCTTGGTTAAATTCAATTCACTAATGTGATCAGTGACGTTCGTGCGGTGACGGTTTGTGCCTGCAATGGCACCACTGCACTGTAATCTTCGCTGTTAGTAATGATGATCGGGGTCGTCAGGTCATATCCCGCAGCGCTAATTTTCTCGCAATCAAAGGTCAGCAGTAGGTCACCTTGCTGGACTCGGCTGTCTTTTTGCACATGTGCGGTGAAGTACTGACCATCGAGTTTGACGGTATCAATACCCACGTGAATCAAAATCTCGGCCCCCTCATCACTTTTGATACCGATAGCGTGATGGGTTTTAAACAATGACTCCACAACACCATTAACCGGTGAGAATACTTGCCCTTCACTGGGAAACAGGGCGATGCCTTGCCCCATCAACTCACTCGCAAAGGTAGGGTCTTTAACGTCAGTGAGCGCAACCACTTGACCACTCATTGGGCTAGCGAGAGTGATATTGCGGTTCTCTTGATGCTGTGGCTCGGCGGTCGTGTCAGCCAGTACGGGGTCGGGTTGCTTAAGGCCGAAGAGATAGCTCATGACGGCAGCAAATGTGAAGGAGAGCAAGGTACCGATGATCACCCCCGTGACGGTCGCATCGAAGCCAGTGGGCGGGATAATCTGTGCAAAGCTGAAGATGCTGACCAAACCAAAGGAGTAAATTGTGCTTTGATAGTAGCCAATAATGGCCCCGCCAATAGCACCACCGATACAGCCGAAAATAAACGGTTTTCTATTAGGTAATGTCACGCCATAAACCGCGGGCTCGGTGATACCAAAGATCCCTGCCAGTACGGCAGACCCTGATAAGGTTTTTAAGCGGGCATCGCGAGTACGTAACATGACGCCCAGTGATGCGCCGACTTGGCCAAACACCGCAGGCAGTAGCAGGGGCATTAAGGTGTCATATTTAACGGTGCTTAAATTGTTCAACGCGATAGGGATCAGGCCCCAATGCAAGCCGAAGATGACTAATATCTGCCAGACTGCCCCCATAAACGCGCCCGCAATAATAGGGTTAGCGTGATAGAGGAACAGGTAACCATCAGCAAGCAGCATCGCCGCTTTGGTGGTCACGGGGCCAATCAATAAAAACGTCAGCGTACCGGTGATCACCAAGGCAAACAGCGGGGTGAACATATTTTTGATCGCGCTGTGAAAAAGACTATTCAGTCTATTTTCTAACTTGCCACTGACCCAAGCGGCAAAAATAATCGGCATCACAGAACTGCTGTAATTAATAAAGGTAATGGGTATCCCTAAGAAATATTCCGTCACACCGCTATTAAAGGCTTCAATAATTGAGGGATGAATTAAAGCCCCGCCAATGGCCATGGCGATAAACGGATTACTACCAAATTTTTTACTGGCGGTGTATCCCAACATTATCGGTAAAAAGAAGAATAAAGAATCTGCACAAGCAAACAGTATTAAATAGGTCCCGCTATCATCAGTGGTCCAATGTAACGCTAATGCAAGTGAGAGCAGCCCTTTTAAAATCCCTGTTGCCGCCATCACGCCAAGGATCGGCGTAAAAATACCAGAAACAATATCGATAAATTGGTTCAGCAGGTTCCCTTTGGCAGCTTTGGTTGTTGACGCATTATCTCCCGACTGTAAATTTGCAAGTTGGTTAATCGCGTTAAACACATCAGATACATGGCTACCCACCACCACTTGAAACTGCCCGCCACTCTCAACCACCATGATAATATCGGGTGAACGTTTTAACTTCTCAGCTTGCGCCAGGCTATGATCCCTGAGTTTGAAACGCAGACGGGTAGCGCAATGCACCAAGCTAACCACATTCTCTCGGCCACCCACATTTTCAATAATCTCTTTCGCCAGTTGTTCATATTTCATCACATCATTCTCTGTCACGTTACCGAGGATGCGAGCTGCTGCCAGCTTGTTGCATCGGCTGATTTGAAAGACAAAAAAAAACCTAAATCTCTGGCGACGTGATGACTTAGAGCCAACATCGCCAGAGATTTAGGTTTTGCCTGTTAGACAGTAACAATCCTAACTTACTTGTTCACAACCCTAACAGGTTAGAAAATGAATACAAGCAACCAAGGAGATTAAAATAGAAACTGTGATTTAATTAACAATTATTGTGTTATTTAGGCCCATTTATGATAAGAAAAAACTTAAATAACGCACTTTCCACAATCTTATCAGGGGTCAATATCTCTCACTTATTTTGTTTATTCAGTTACGCAGATAAATGGATATAATCAGCATAATTTCCTCAAATAAATATCACTTAAAATTCAGCAAATCATCCGTTAAGTTAATCCTATCTTTGAATGAAAATGGCCATAATATTTGGCATAATTTTATGACTAATATTGTTCACTATTGGTACCGCTCACCGGCGCTAGGATAAAAACATCAAATAAATCCCCAGACCTTGCTGATACCAGTACAATGCCACTACTTTGCGTTCCGCGTTTACCACAGGAGTGACACCATGTTCCACTACCCCGCCAGTTATACCTTTGATGAAGCCAGCGGTGAATACCACATTCTGTATCGCGACTTTCCTGAACTGGCCTCTGTGACTTACTCCTTGGAAGATATTGAGCTGGAAGCGCAGGAGGGAATTAAGAATGGTATTGCCGCAGAGATGGAGGAGCGTCGCCCTGTTCCAGCACCTTCAGCGCTGCAATCAGATGACATTGCGGTTCACGTTCCCATTTTAGTGCGTTTGAAAGCAGAATTGCACAATGCGATGCTCGCGACCCAAACCCGTAAAGCCGATCTGGCCCGGAAGCTCGGTTTGAATGCAGCGCAAATGGATCGTCTGCTGGATGTGTATTACGCCTCCAAAGTGGAAGCCTTGGAGCAGGCACTTTATCTGCTCGGTTTTGAAGCGGACGTCGCAGTGCGGAAAATCAGCGGATAGGTTTTGCCTTATTTGATGAGTTTTAAATTTGGCCTTGATGGTAACAATTTGTTATTCGGTGAGAATTAAAAAAAACGTTATTCGCTTCACACTTCAATACATTGGCTAACGAATTTTGCTATTGGCATGCAAAATTGTGATCTAATGCATAAAATTAGAGTATTGTCAGTTCCCCCTGTTGGGCTTACATTAGCGCGATCCTATTCATCTACTTTTGATACTCAGCGCAGCAATCGGGATCGTGACTGGCGAGGTAGCTCCAAGGGGAGTTGTTCAGTGAAATATTTCTTTATGGGTATCTCAATCATGCTGGTGGTTTGGATTGGCACCTTTATGATGATGGTTGAGTAAATTTCACTCAAGCCATCCATTACCTGACATCGTATAAAGGGCGTATTTGCGCCCTTTATCATTTCCGCCGCTCTAGACCATTTACCTAGCCTCATTATTTACCTGGCATCATTCTGCGCAGTGTATTATCACGGCGAATATAGTGATGATAAAGCGCCGCCAACACATGAACCCCGATGACAAAATAGCCTAAATTGGCAATTAACTCATGAGTCTGCTTGAGATAGACGCGTGCGTCATCATTAGGTGTGACCCATTGCGGCACTTGCCAGCCCAGAAAAAACCACGTTTTCCCGCCGTAGGCTTGTGCCAAGACGCCTAATATCGGCAGCGATAAGAACATCAGATACAGTCCCCAATGCAAAATATGCGCACCTAAAAGTTGCCAATCCGGTAATTTTGGGGTGATAGCGGGAGTCACATTTCGATGGCGTAGCCAAAGCCGTATCAGCATCAGTAACCACACGGAAATGCCAAAATTGAAATGTAGGTTTTTGACTAATGTTCGATCCTCATCCGGCACACTGTCGCTGAGCAACATCGCGGCATAGGTCAAAATTAACATCAATAACGTGAGCCAATGCAGGGTGATTTGGGGTAACGAATAGCGATCTCTCATAGCCACACACTCCGAAATATCACAATAAATAGCGTCATTAATAATGAGTATGGTGTATTACTGCTGAAGAGAACATTAAGGCAAGACAGATAACATGTTGAAGAGCGTGATTTTATGCTGGCCAGTCACCTCAAGTCACTAACCAGCATAGCGATGAAACCTAGAAAGAGATTTTAAGCTGTTTCGTCCGGTACCGATTTATTGGGTTTCAGCAAACCATCGGCGCGAAACATACTTTTAATTCCGCGCACAGCCTGACGAATTCGGTCTTGGTTCTCAATCAAAGCAAAGCGAACATGGGTATCACCGTAATCACCAAAACCAATCCCCGGCGAGACACACACTTTTGCTTCAGATAGCAGACGTTTGGCAAATTCAAGTGACCCTAAGTGCGCGTAAGGTTCAGGAATTTTAGCCCAAACATACATTGAGGCTTTCGGATTTTCGACCATCCAACCTGCTTCGTGCAATCCGCGCACCAAGGCGTTACGGCGCTGGCGGTATTGCTCGGCGATATCTCGCACACACTGTTGATCCCCTTCCAGCGCCGCAATGGCTGCAACTTGTAACGGGGTAAAAGTGCCATAGTCGTGATAACTCTTAATCCGCGCCAACGCACTGACCAATTCCGGATTCCCGACCATAAAACCAATACGCCAACCGGCCATATTGTAGCTTTTGGAGAGAGTGAAAAACTCAACAGCAATGTCTTTCGCACCAGGAACCTGCATGATTGACGGCGCTTTCCAGCCATCGTACACAATGTCGGCGTAAGCCAAATCATGTACCACCAGCACGTCATATTGCTTCGCGAGCGCCACGACCCGCTCAAAAAAGTCTAACTCAACACACTGCGCCGTCGGGTTAGAGGGGAAGCCAAGGATCATCATTTTTGGCTTAGGGATGGTTTCGCGGATCGCGCGCTCCAACTCGCCAAAGAAATCGACGCCCTCAGCCAGGGGTACCGAACGGACTTGTGCCCCAGCAATCACCGCCCCATAAATATGGATCGGGTAGCTCGGGTTGGGTACTAGCACGGTATCGCCATGATCCAGCGTCGCTAGCATCAGGTGCGCTAGCCCCTCTTTCGAACCAATCGTGACAATCGCTTCGCTGTCGGGATCAATATCCACTTGGTAGCGATCGGCGTACCAGCGGGAAATGGCCCTGCGCAAGCGAGGGATCCCTCGGGAAGTTGAATAGCCATGGGTGTCTTCACGCTGCGCGACACTGCACATTTTCTCAACAATATGGGGCGGTGTCGGGCCATCGGGATTACCCATACTGAAATCAATAATGTCTTCACCACGACGGCGCGCCGCCATTTTTAGCTCAGAAGTAATATTGAAAACATAAGGGGGAAGACGTTCGATTCGGGTAAAACGACGTTTGGAAGGGTATTCAGCCATAAATTCCTCGGGATACGTTAGCGCCCGGACCATCCGAGCGACGCTGACCATAAAATGGTCTGTTGATGAACATATCCCAGCGCCGTAATACTGTCGAGTAGCCGATGATAAAAATCTCACTCATCGGATAAGTTGATGTAGATGAATCGTTGATAGGGTCGGATAAATGATATCAGCAAGAAATGACAGTCATCGCAGAAGTGATGATGGTCTTCAATAAACGATGCCCCTCAAAGCGACGCTGGCTGAAACTCATCCGCCAGTAGTCCTAAGACCCAGTCATCGCACCATTGACCGCCCAGCAAATAGTTATCACGCAACGTGCCTTCCAACTGGAAACCGCAGCGCTCGAGCAACCTCCGCGAAGCATCATTACCGACCGTCACCGTCGCCTTCATTTTATGGAATAAGCATTGCTGGAAACCAAACGCCAGCACCGCCATCAGTGATTCTTTGGCAAAACCTTGGCCCTGAAAAGAGGGCAACATGGCATACCCCACCTCAGCTTGTTGAAGTGGCGACCATTCGGGAAGAAAACCCGTTAGCCCCACTGATTGACCACTTTCTCTTTCGCGGATAACCAGACATAACCAATGGCTGGCCGTCTTTTCCCATGGCATGACGCGTGATTCAAACCGAGTACGAATTTCAGCTAAATCCATCGGATCAGCAATAAAACGTTGTACTTCGGGGTCTTGATATAAACGCAAAAACAGCGGCCAATCCTGCTCACTCAGGCTATCGAGCGTCAGTCTTGGTGTTTTCAGTGATATCGCAGCACGACCAAACATGGGAATAACAGGCGCCATTTTTCTCTCAAATTGCAGGTATCAGTGATAAAAAGAGGAACAAAAATTAAAGGGGAAATTTTGTCATAACCTCATCCCTTTATTCTTCTCCATTTTACTTGAATAATGTTTACTTCAAGATAACAAAAAATACACAAATGGCCAGCCACACCGAATCGTAGTCACCTACCTAACCCTACCGCTATCGGAGAATCAACATTATGGCTTCATTACAAATAGACGACATTCCCGCAGCAATCAAAACGGTGAAACAGCAATTACGTCAGGCATTACCCAACTATCAGCAGGTATTCCGCGCGGTAGAAGAGAATATTCGCCAACAAGTGACCGAGATCCGTCGTAGTTTAGCGCAGGGAGAGAACCCTGTTCCACGTATTCATGCCGATGACATTATCAACGGTAAAGTCACTGATGAACAAAAAGCGCAAATAAAACAACGGGGATGCTGTGCCATCCTCGGTGTATTCCCCCAAGAAAAAGCCGCCGGCTGGAACCGTGAAATTGGTGACTATTTAGCGCGAAATAATTTTGTTGAGCGCCTGAAAAATGCCGCCGAAGATAATTACTTCGGTACTCTTGCGGCCAGCAAACCGCAGATTTACGGTATTTACTGGTCAACACCGCAAGTTGAAGCCCGTCAGGACAAACGCATGAATGCGGTGCAAGTGTTCTTGAATAATTTGTGGCAAACCGAGAGCCACGGCAAGCAACATTTTGATGCTAATCGTGTCGTCACTTACGCCGATCGGACACGCCGTCGTCCGCCAAAATCCTCCTCACTCGGCTTATCACCCCATGTCGATGGCGGTTCGATTGAGCGCTGGCTGGATGAGAATTTCCGCCATGTCTACCGTCATGTATTCTCAGGTGAATGGCAAAAGTATGATCCTTTCGCCGCAGAGGGCCGCCCAGAAGTACGTGAGTTCCCCTCACCGGCGGTGTGTTCGATGTTTCGTACTTTCCAAGGTTGGACCGCCTTGACGCCTCAACGGACCCATGCGGGGACGTTAAACGTTATCCCTATCGCTAACGCCATGGCCTATATTTTGCTGCGTGCCATTCAGGATGATGTGGCTGACGATGATCTCTGTGGTGCGGCACCCGGGCGCGCGTTATCGGCAAGTGAACAGTGGCATCCTCTTTTAATGGAAGCCATTTCCCCTATTCCTGATTTAGAAGCCGGTGACACCGTATTTTGGCACTGCGACGTGATTCATTCGGTAGAGAATGAACATAATGGCGAATTTGATAGCAACGTGATGTATATCGCCGCCGCGCCATGGTGCGAAAAAAACGCCGCCTATTTACCACGCCAGTTAGCCAGTTTTATCGATGGGCGTTCACCACCGGACTTTGCCGCCGATGATTTTGAAGTCGATTTCACCGGCAGAGCCACCCGCGATAATTTGACGGCAATCGGAAAGCAGCAATTGGGCATGACGGAATAATTGCCCTCGAGCTTCTCCTGCTGGCGGTCATTCCGCTGGCAGGTATCGCTTTGCAACACCAATAGCACGGATAAAGTAGCAGTCCCCCGCCCTTTTGCTTATAGTTAGCCACTTATTGATAGTTAGCCGCTTATTGATAGTTAGCCGCTTATTTTCCTCAAGAGCGGATCCTTTCTGAGCTCATACCCTAGGCTGTAGCCAAGAGAAAATAGCGTGCACCAGATATTTGAAATGCTACTGGCGGTGTTTGATCGCGCCGCACTGATGCTCATTTGCCTGTTCTTCCTGACCCGCACCCGCCTGTTTCGTCAGTTACTGCAAAAAGAAAAGCATACGCCGCTGGAATTAGCCGCCGTGACGGCGATTTTCTCGTCATTTGCAATTTTTGGCACTTACTCCGGTATTAATGTCGAAGGTTCGTTGGTTAACGTCCGCGTTATTGCCGTGATGTCTGGCGGTATTCTGTTTGGCCCTTGGGTCGGGATCATAACCGGACTGATTGCGGGTTCTCATCGTTATTTAATTGATATTGATGGTATAACCTCGGTTCCCTGTTTGATTACCAGCATTATTGCTGGCCTACTGTCTGGCTATATCAACCTGAAGGTGAAGAAAGAGCGCCAATGGAGTATCGGTATTTTAGCGGGCATGCTTTGTGAATCACTGACGATGCTGTTGGTGGTGATTTGGGCCAAACCGACCGCGCTAGGTCTTGATATTGTGTCGAAAATCGCTATCCCGATGATTTTAGGGGCCGTGTGTATCGGGTTAATTGTGCTGCTGGTACAAAGTGTTGAAGATGAAAAAGAGGTTATCGCCGCACGACAAGCCAAACTCGCCTTGGATATCGCCAATAAAACCTTGCCCTATTTTCGCAATATTAATGGCGAGTCCTTACGCAGCGTGTGTGAAATCATTCGTACCGATATTAAGGCTGATGCGGTGGCTATCACTGATACTCAGCATATTTTGGCTTACGTAGGAACAGGAGCCGAAACGTATAATATCGGCCATGAAATCATCAGTGATATCACCAAAGAAAGTATTCAACGCGGCAAGATCACCATTCGTAATAACGATGAAGTGCACCGTACACCGCAAATTCACTCGCTGATTATTATTCCATTATGGGAAAAAGGCGAAGTGACGGGCTCACTGAAAATCTATTATTGCCACGCTCATAAAATCACCTATTCCTTGAAAGTGATGGCTGTGGGCTTATCGCAAATAATCTCAACACAAATTGAAGTTTCACGTATCGAGCAACTGCGTGAAATGGCTAATAAAGCGGAAATGCGCGCACTGCAAAGCAAAATTAACCCGCACTTTTTGTTTAATGCTTTGAATGCTATTTCGTCTTCCATTCGTATCAATCCAGATACCGCGCGCCAATTGATCATCAATTTATCTCGTTATCTGCGTTATAACCTTGAACTGAATGATGAACAGATTGATATCCGTAAGGAGCTACATCAAATTCAGGATTATATCGCCATTGAACAGGCTCGTTTCGGCAGTAAGCTCACGGTTATTTATGATATTGACGATGATATTTCGCTCAAAATCCCGAGTTTGCTAATCCAGCCCTTAGTCGAAAATGCCATTGTGCATGGCATTCAACCCTACAGAGGCAAAGGCGTGGTAGTTATCGCGGTTAAAGATCATGGCGATCAAATCAAAATCTCGGTAAAAGATACCGGCAATGGTATTAATCCCGAAACCATTGAACGTGTCGCCAATAACGAAATGCCCGGCAATAAAATTGGTTTACTGAATGTACATCATCGGGTGAAATTACTTTATGGCGAAGGCTTGCGAATACGCCGGATGGAACCAGGCACCGAGATTTCATTTTATATCAGCAAAAATGGTGGCAAGGTCCATGCAGAACCCCGTATTACGGCCGGAGTTTAACCCGTGAAAGCAATCATTGTGGAAGATGAGTTTCTGGCTCAAGAAGAGTTGAGTTACCTTATCCACCAGCACAGTAATATCACCATTGAAGCGACCTTCGATGATGGGTTAGATGTCCTGAAATACCTGCAAAATCATCAGGTCGACGCCATCTTCCTTGATATTAATATTCCGTCGCTGGACGGTGTATTACTGGCCCAAAACATCAGTAAATTTAGCCATAAACCTTATATTATCTTTATCACCGCCTATAAAGAGCATGCGGTTGAGGCTTTTGAGATTGAAGCATTCGACTATATTTTGAAGCCTTATCACGAGTCACGCATTGTCACTATGCTGCAAAAGTTGGAGGCACTGTATAAGCGTGATCGTCAAAATAAAGAACACATCAGCAGCCCTAATCCCCGTGCTGCAGCGCATACTATCAATCTGATGAAAGATGAGCGCATCATCGTCACTGACATCAATGATATTTACTATGCAGCGGCGCAAGAAAAGGTCACGCTGGTCTATACCCGCCGCGAAGAGTTCATCATGCCGATGAATATCACCGAGTTTTGTAGCCGCCTGCCAGAGGAGTATTTTTTCCGCTGCCATCGCTCCTATTGCGTGAACTTAGCCAAAATCCGTGAAATTGTGCCTTGGTTTAACAACACTTACATTCTGCGGCTTAGCGATTTGGATTTCGAAGTCCCCGTCAGCCGTAGCAAGATAAAAGAATTCAGGCAACTGATGCGTCTTTAAATGCATTTCATTCCACGTGGAGTGCAGCTCATTCCCCTTTCGATCTCTTGCGATTAGCCCGCCCGTATACTGGTTTCATTCGGCGGGCTGATAGCACCTCTACCCAAGATTTTCGGTGCTCCATCAGCGCGTAATTTTTAGGCTTCCGACGCAATTGATTTCTCTCAATCGCCATATTCGGGCCTCATTGCATTGATGTTTAAGGAGTCCGGCATGCGCAGTAAACCGGTAAATCGTTGGCTAATTGTTGTAGGAACCATCATCGTCCAGATGGGGTTAGGCACTATCTATACTTGGAGCTTATTTAATCAGCCATTAGGGGAAAAATTCAGTTGGTCACTGGGTGCCGTAGCGACCACATTTTCGATTACCAGTTTCTCGCTTGCTATCGCGACGCTTTTTGCCGGCCGCCTGCAAGAACGTATTGGTATCCGTAAACTGACGCTGATTTCCGGCATTATCCTCGGATTGGGGCTGATTGCCAGTTCCTTTGCGACCTCTCTGGGCATGATTTATCTGCTGGCGGGGATTGTGGTCGGCTTTGCTGATGGCACTGCCTACATCACCACACTGTCCAATCTGATTAAGTGGTTCCCTGAACGTAAGGGGCTGATTTCAGGCATTTCCGTTGGGGCATTTGGTACCGGTAGCTTACTGTTCAAATATGTGAATGCCAGTCTAATTGCCAACCAAGGTGTCTCATTAGCGTTCTTCTATTGGGGCATTATTGTGATGGTTTTGGTCGGAGCCGGTTCTTTCCTGTTGCGGGAAAAAGTGGCTGCGCCGCAAGCCGCCAATCATCAACCTGCCGTGAATGCAGGACGTGATTTTAGCGTGGGCGAGATGTTAGCGGTCAAAGAGTCATATTTCCTGTTTATTATCTTCTTCACCGCATGTATGAGTGGCCTATACCTGATTGGCATCGTGAAAGATTTAGGTGTGCAGTTGGCAGGGATGGACTTAGCTACCGCAGCGAATACCGTGTCAGCCATCGCCATATTTAACACTGCCGGACGCATCATCTTAGGGGCGCTCTCCGATAAAGTGGGCCGTCTGCGCGTGATTAGCTTCACCTTACTGGTGACGACCCTAGCCGTTTGCGTCCTGACTTTTGCGCCACTCACTCACGCACTGTTCTTCTTGTGTGTGGGGGCGATTGCTTTTTGCTTCGGCGGCAATATCACCGTGTTCCCTGCTATCGTCGGCGATTTCTTTGGCCTGAAAAACCACAGCAAAAACTATGGGGTTATCTATCAGGGCTTTGGCTTGGGTGCACTGGCAGGTTCATTTATTGCCGCGCGTTTGGGGGGATATCACGCCACCTTTATCGTTATCGCGGTGTTATCTGTGGTTTCCTTGCTGTTGACGCTCATTATCAAGCCACCGAGAGGTGCCGTTGCTGACGTAGATGACACAGCAGCCACACCTAGCGGTGCAACTGCCAGTAGTCATGCTTGATAGTCACGAAGAGAGCAAGCAGATCGTAAAGACGCCGTAAATACATCCTTGTAGGCTCGAGCCGCGCCATCCTTGGCGCGGACGCTTTACTCTTCTGCCTGCCCTCACCGTTCAAGATCGAGCCATCCGGTCCAGTAAGTGATTCAGGTAGGCAGCAAGTAAACGCATCCCGATGAGCTTACTCCAGTAAGTGATTCGGGTAAGTGCGCGCAGCTAACAACCCTGTGGCTTCAAGGACGAAGGGTATGGCCTAAAGTTTGACGCAAAAACGCCCCCGCCCCCAACAACCCTGGCTGTTGATGGGTAATCATGTATACCGGAATATCGTGCAAAAAGTCCTTGAAACGGCCTTTGTCTTCAAATGCACCACGAAAACCGGAGGCTTTGAAGAACTCCATAAAGCGCGGCACAATGCCGCCTGCGATATAAACGCCACCAAAGGTGCTGAGATTTAACGCTAGATTGCCACCGAACCGCCCCATGATGACGCAAAACAGCGATAATGCGCGGCGACAGTCAGTGCAGCTATCAGCAAGTGCTCGTTCAGTCACATCTTTCGGGGCCAGATTTTCCGGCAGGCGCGCATCTGAAATCACGATAGCACGGTATAAATTGACTAACCCAGGCCCAGACAGTACACGTTCGGCCGAAACGTGGCCTAATTCTTGGCGCAATACCGCCAGAATACGATCTTCTTCTTCGCTATTTGGCGCAAAATCAACATGCCCACCCTCACTCGGCAAACTAATCCAGCGGCTGTCAACATTGATTAAATGCGCGACACCCAAGCCAGTCCCTGCGCCGTAGACGGCAACCGGTTTACCTTCTTGTGGTGCTGAGCCGCCAAATTGCAGCACATCTTGCTCGGACAACACGGGGATCGCCATCGACACCGCCGTAAAATCATTGATCACTTCGAGATGATTCAGACCCAAGCTTTGCTTCATCGCGGCAATCGAAAATGCCCATGTATGATTGGTCATGGCGACCCAATCACCCGTAATTGGGCAGGCGATCGCAATACAAGCATCCGTTATCGTCACAGAATGCTCTGACAAATATTGTCTAATAACATCTTCTAAACTGTCGTATTCCAGCCCTGAATATGTTTTTGCTTGTGATATTTCACCCGTCGCCACAGCGCAAAGCGCCAAACGGGCATTAGTGCCGCCAACGTCACCCACTAGGGCATAGCTCGTCATCAGAAACTTCTCCGTTACAGGGATGCTTAACTTCGTCTACGCTCACTGTAAAATCAGGTTGGAGAAACAACAATCTCAATGCTGTAAACCATTTCGCTTTGCGATGAAGATCACATAAAAACGTTTCAGCAACGGCAAAATACCGCTGCTGAAGTGAAAAAATGACGATTATTGCTCGCGTGAATCCAGCCCTTTTTCTGACGCCGGTGCCAACATTGCGGATTGGCGAGAACGGATAATTCTCATCCGTAAACTGTCATAGGCCCAGTTGTAACAAATGGTATAGGGCAGGAAGAACAGGAAGAACCCAATCTCCAACAGAAATGCTTGTAACAGTGAAACACCCAGTACATAAGCGGCTATCGGTAAACCAATCAGAATAAAACCGCCTTCAAAACCCAACGCGTGGAATATCCGCACACGCAGGGTCTTCGCCACCCGACTGACCGGCCACAAAGCGTCAAACAGGCTGTTGTAGATAATGTTCCACAGCATTGCCACGGAAGACAGAATGATCGTTAACGTCCCCATTTGCAGTATTGAACGATCGAGTAACCATGCTCCCACTGGCGCACAAATCGCGACAGCAATGACTTCAAAACCGACTGCGTGAATGACACGCTCTAAAAGAGATTTGCGATGAACTTGCATAAAACACCTATTTAATTAACCCATACTTGATTGTTGGACGTGATTATCATCGTTTATTGGGATAGATTAAAAATAGGAACCATCGATAAAGTAGATAGTTTATGCATTATTCTCCCGAAGCATTGGTGGCATTTGTCGAAGCGGCTGCGCTGGGTTCGTTCTCGGCTGCGGCACGAAAGCTCCGTAAAAGCCAATCAACCATCAGCACGGCTATCGCCAATCTGGAAGCGGATTTGGGATTAATATTATTTGACCGACAGGCACGGCAACCCGTATTGACTGACCATGGCCGCCGTGTGTTGTCTCACGTGCAAGAAATTCTGGCCGCGAGCGAACGCTTGGATTCGCTGTCAATACGCTTAGCGGGTCAGGTTGAAACACGGCTGACCTTTGTGCTTTCTGACACTTATCAACCGACATATCATGAAGATTTGCTGCGCCGCTTTGAACAGCGCTACCCTGATCTCGAATTTGAGTGCCTGATTGCCGAAGAGGCTGATGTCATTGACCTCATTCAACTTAGGCGCGCGCATATTGGTGTTGTGGAAGTGCAAAGCAGCTATCCACCGGATATTGCCGCTCGCCGCTTATTCGCACAAACAGAAATGGCCATATTTGTTCAGGCTGATCATCCGCTGGCAAAACTGCCCCATGTTTACCCTGAGCAGTTAGCGACGACTCGCCAGCTCTGCCTCAACACCTACAACCGTACTGAACGTAACCAGCCGCAAGGATTGATGTGGTCTGCGCCGAGCTATTTGATGTTGCTAGAGATGGCTGAACAAGGTTTCGGATGGGCGATTTTGCCGCGCTGGCTAGTGGATCAATACAGCCATCGCAAATTGGTCGCATTACCGACGATGGGATGGCCCAAAATGGTATCTATTGATGCCGTTTGGTCGAAAAAAAGCCCGCCGGGGCCGGCAGGCTATTGGCTACTGGATCAGTTGGCTGATGAAGTCAGGCCACATTCCGCCTCTGAATAGATTTAGTCACATGCATTAATAATTCAGGTATATCCATAGGCGGCAGTACCACCTCAATAAACGTCAGTTTTTGCGGTTTCTCAACCTGAGCGAGCAATTGCTGCAATTGATGGACCTCAGTCACTCTGTGTGTAACGGATTCTTTACCCAAGCCCAATGCGAGCGGTAATTGTGTCCAATTCCAAGCCGCAATATCGTTATAACGTTGTTGTGGCCCATGAATGGCCCTCTCTACCGTATAGCCTTGGTTATTCAATAAAAATATAATGGGATTCAATCCATCACGTAACATTGATCCCAGCTCTTGAATAGTGAGCTGTGCGGCACCATCCCCCACCAGCAAGATTAGCCGCCGTTCAGGTTGTGCCAACTGTGCGCCATAGGCTGCCGATAAACTAAATCCGATCGATTCCCATAATGCCTGAGCGATAAATGTACAACCTGAAGGCAAGGTCAGTGTGCCTGCGCCAAAGCAGGAGGTGCCTAAATCGGTCAAGACAAGGTCATGGGGTCGTAAGAACTGCTGGATGTAATACCAAAATGCTTGTTGGTCCAAAACATCAGATTTGGGTTCCACCCGCTCCGGTCGCGTAATGACGGGTTGTTGCCACTCGTCTTGTAACGTTTTACACAGTTCGTGCAAGGCTTCAATGGCAGCTCGTATCGGGATCTGGCTAAAAACCGTTCGTCCAATACAGGCCCGTTCAGGTTGGATATTAATACAATTATCCTGAGTGATGTTTTGGCTGAATCCAGCAGTGATAATGTCTGCAAAACACACCCCGACAGTGATGAGCACGTCGGCATTTTCAATGCATTCTTTAACATGGGGCTCACTGGCCGCACCGGCATAAGTCCCGATAAAGAGGGGATGCGTTTCATCCAGTACCCCTTTCCCCAGCAGCAACGTCGAATGCGGCAGATTGACCTCTGCTAGCCATCGATTTAGGGATGATTGCATATCAAATCTGTCAGCAAGAAAATCTGCCAGCAATGCCACCCTATGCGCTGATTGCAACTTCTCACGTGCCGCATTAATAAATGCCTGTAACGATGTCGGTGATAAGACGGGTTGAGGCAAGGCCAATGCACCTTGATAGATTGCGATGTCTGTCTGCGCAACATCACTGGGAATCGAGAGATAAACGGGCCGCCGTTGAGATAAGGCTGCCCCTAGCACACGATCTATTTCATAGGCCGCATTCTCAACAGTCAAGTTAGCTTGCGCACAAGTCACCTCTTTCGCCATATGGGAAAAATGGCTGAAGTCGCCATCCCCTAAGGAGTGATGCAGCAATTCACGGTTTTTTTGCGACTGTAGCGTGGGGGTGCCAACAATATGAATCACCGGAAGGTATTCAGTGAAACTGCCTGCAATACCATTGATAGCGCTCAGTTCACCGACCCCCGAGGTGGTCAACAACGCTGCCGCAGGCATGACTCGGGCATAGCCATCGGCAGCATAAGCCGCATTCAATTCATTAGCACACCCAACCCACTTAATCACAGGGTGGTTCATCACATGATCTAAAAAATGAAGGTTAAAATCGCCAGGAACACCAAAGAGATGCCGAATGCCAATCTCTGCTAAACGATCCAGTAAATAATCCGCCACTGTGTAGTGACTCGTCATAATGACTCCTATTGAACACTGATTCACCTGTGTTAATTATTAAGCTAATCATAAATAGATCTAATATTTCCTAATATTTAATTAACTAATACTGTCATTATTAATTGACATAGCATGGCTTGATTCAGGCTATCACTGCCTAACTCTGTGATCCTGCCAACGTCCTCCTTGAGTGAAACCGCATACACTAACTTGTCATTTACTCTCTTCAATAAGGGGCATCATGGTCTATCAAGCAGCGTCCTCCCGCTATCAGGAGATGAAATATCATCGTTGTGGTCGTAGTGGGCTCATGCTCCCCGCTATTTCACTGGGTCTGTGGCACAACTTTGGTGACAGCACGCTGTACGAAAATAGCCGTAATCTGATTCATCGCGCGTTTGATAGCGGCATCACCCATTTCGATTTAGCCAATAATTACGGCCCGCCCCCGGGTTCAGCCGAGCTGAACTTTGGCCGAATCCTCCAGCAAGACCTACGTCCATATCGAGATGAGTTAATTATTTCGTCCAAAGCCGGCTATACCATGTGGCCCGGCCCTTATGGTGACTGGGGTTCGAAGAAATATCTGGTCGCCAGTATCAACCAGAGCTTGCAGCGTATGGGACTGGATTATGTTGATATCTTCTACCACCACCGTCCGGACCCAAACACACCTTTGGAAGAAACCATGGCAGCTTTGGATCTGTTGGTACGCCAAGGTAAAGCGTTGTATATCGGGCTGTCGAACTACCCTGCCGAGCAGGCTCGGCAAGCCTTCGCCATTCTGGCCCAGTTGGGAACGCCTTGCCTGATTCATCAACCTAAATACTCTATGTTTGAACGCTGGATTGAGGCCGATCTGCAAGACACTTTGGATGAGTTTGGCGTGGGGTCTATCGCTTTCTCCCCACTGGCGGGTGGACTACTGACTGATCGCTATTTGGCGGGTATTCCGCAAGATTCGCGAGCAGCAAGTAACAGTAAATTCCTTAATCCTGAGCAGATTACCTCAGAGAGACTGGCTAAAATACGTCGCCTCAATGAGTTAGCATTGGCTCGCGGACAGAAACTGTCGCAAATGTCCTTAGCTTGGGTATTACGTGGTGGCCATGTGACATCGGCATTGATTGGTGCCAGTAAAACAAGCCAGATCGACGATGCTGTCGGTATGCTGGCCAATACTGAATTTAGTGATGAAGAGATAAAATTAATCGACAATATCTTGGTGTAAACGTTCTCTTTGAGCGTATCAAACAGGGGCACTTAGCTGCCCCTAAATCATTTGTTAGCCGCTCCCTGCGCAGATAAATCCTAAATCCCTATTTTACAGTTTTATCTGAATCTCAGTCCTTGATGAACGCTTTAAGATAGCGCCATGAGCAATAAGGCATGTTAAGGATTGATAATGTTAAAAGTGACCTCTTCAAAATCGGCACTATTTTTTAAATCAATGCCGTTAAAACTCAGCGTGGTTAGGCCAAGAAGAATAAAACCGCTATTGTTGGTCACGATCCTCGCTTGGTTACCGTTGATTCCTATGGCAAATGCCGAGAGTATTGAGTTACTCCCCAGCGTTTCTTTGAATATCGGCGAACAAGATCGCAGTGGTAATTATTGGGATGGTTATGATTGGCGTGACCGCCAGTGGTGGCAGGATCATCAAGGGCGCGATTTAGGTGAACGTAACCGCCATGGCCATTACTGGGATGGTCACCGTTGGCAAGATAGAGATTGGTGGAAGAAAAACTACTATTACCGTGAAGGCCGCTACTGGAAATACGATAAGCACAATAATAAGCATGGGAAAAAACATCATCATGGTAAAGGCCATGGCCACGATCATCACCATGATGATTGAGCAAAGAAATGATGAGCCGTTGATGAACAGCGATTAATGGATGACAAACACGCTAGCGGGTTATTTGCTCTAACCCGCCAAGATAAATACGCTAAAGTAAGCTAATCAGTAAGTAGGCATTTAGCCCAATGACGATGGCAACGACAATTTTACCCAAAATCTGGGTCAACTTCGTATCAACCAGTTCCCCCATTAGCGCTTTGTTACGCGTGAAAATCAGTAATGGCACCAGCGCCAGTGCAATACCGAAGCTGAGTAAAACTTGGCTCATGACCAATATTTTCGTCGCGTCTATTCCCATTAAGATAACAATGAAGGACGGCAACATGGTCACTGAGCGGCGCAGCCACATTGGAATATAAAACCGCACAAATCCTTGCATCACCACTTGCCCCGCCATCGTCCCGACGACCGTCGATGAAAGCCCCGCAGCGACTAAACTTAAGCCAAAAACGGTGGCGGCGGCGTTACCCAGCAAAGGTTGTAAGGTTAAATAGGCTTCTTCGATTTCGGCAACATGTTCATAGCCGTTGAAATGAAAGGCGGCAGCGGCGGTTGCCATCATGGCCAAATTGACGAAACCCGCAATTGTCATCGCAATCGCCACATCAAATCGGGTTGAAGCATAACGCTGTACCTTGGACTCTTTACCTTCCGTTTGTGTCAGTGCGGAATGCAGATAAATCACATGCGGCATAATGGTCGCACCCAGTACACCAGCGGCGAGGAAGACAGCGTTACTATTGGGTAAATTGGGAATGATCATTCCTCGACCTAGAGCCGCCATACTAGGTTGCGAGAAAATAAGTTCGACGATATAAGCCGCCGCGACGAACAATAGCAGACCGCCGACGACTAATTCGATAGGCTTTTGCCCTCGATTTTGCAGCATAAGAATGAGGAATGTTGCAATGCCGGTAAGTACCGCCCCTTCCAAAAGTGTCACGCCCAGCAGCAATTTGAAACCAATGGCAGCCCCGATAAACTCGGCCAAATCAGTTGCCATAACAATGATTTCAGCCTGAACCCAATAAGCCCATACCACAGGGCGTGGGAAGCGATCACGAATATGTTCTGCCAAGTTCTTACCGGTCGCAATACCCAGTTTGGCAGAGAGCAGTTGGACTAACATGGCCATCACGTTGGCCCATACAACCACCCACAGCAAGGTATAACCGAAGGAGGCACCAGCCTGAATGTTAGTCGCGAAGTTACCTGGATCGATATAAGCAATGGCGGCGATAAAAGCAGGCCCCATCAAGGAAAGTTTTATTCTCCTTGATGTACGGGGGGATGTATCGACAGCACGGCTATTCAGCATTCAGTATTACCCTTCGAAGATTGCGTCTTTATATTTATTACTACCAATAATAGTTAAATGATAATAATTATCAAGCGCATTTAGATCAGCAAAACTAATCTCTCTGATAGCCAAAACCTGCTGATCTGACCGACCGTTATCCTGTACCGCTAGTTTCTGAATAGTTGAGCCAAATGTGACATCGCTATTTTCGATGCATATCACTACAATTATTGACGCCACCAGAGCTAACCTACTGCTGTGGCGAAATTTTAGCATCCCTTTTTATGTGATCAACCCCGCTAATTTGTTTGCATTTATGAAATCGAATTTCTATATTTGCAATACACATCTCGTTTTTAATGTAGCCGTTACATAAAATGTTCACCAAAATCTAGCCTGCCTCATATTTGGAGCACACATGTCCCACATTCTGCAGTTTGCGTTGGCCTTAGTCGTGGTGGCCATATTAGCGCTGGCGATCTGTAAAGATCGTAAGAGCATCCGCATTCGGTTTGTCATTCAATTGCTGGTTATTGAAGTGCTATTGGCGTATTTCTTCCTTCATTCGGAAGTTGGATTAGGTTTTGTGAAAGGATTCGCCGGCTTATTCGACAAATTGCTCGGGTTTGCTGCGACCGGTACTGATTTCGTCTTTGGCAATATGGGCGATAAAGGCCTCGCCTTCTTCTTCTTAAGAGTGCTGTGCCCTATCGTCTTCATCTCTGCGCTGATTGGTATTTTGCAATACATCAAAGTATTGCCGATCGTGATTCGGATAATTGGTACGTTATTATCCAAAATTAACGGCATGGGCAAGTTGGAATCATTCAACGCCGTTAGCTCACTGATTTTGGGCCAATCTGAAAATTTCATCGCGTATAAAGATATTTTGGGCAAAATGTCTGAGAAACGCATGTACACCATGGCAGCTACAGCTATGTCGACCGTTTCGATGTCGATTGTTGGCGCTTACATGTCAATGCTAGACGCAAAATTTGTGGTCGCAGCATTGGTACTTAACATGTTCAGTACCTTTATCGTGTTGTCGTTGATTAACCCGTATAAAGCAGAAGATGAAGAAGAATTGCAGCTCAGTAATTTGCATGAAGGGCAAAGCTTCTTTGAAATGTTAGGTGAATACATTCTGGCAGGGTTCAAAGTCGCCATTATCGTTGCAGCAATGCTGATTGGTTTTATCGCCTTGATTGCCGCAATGAATGCGTTATTCAGCCTGCTGTTTGGCATTAGCTTCCAAGGTATTTTGGGTTATGTGTTCTTCCCGTTCGCTTGGGTGATGGGTGTACCGACTCATGAAGCATTGCAAGTTGGCGGTATCATGGCGACCAAGCTGGTTTCTAATGAATTCGTGGCAATGATGGACTTGCAGAAAGTCGCCTCTGAGTTGTCACCGCGCAGCGTGGGTATTTTGTCTGTATTCTTGGTTTCATTCGCTAACTTCTCTTCTATTGGTATCGTCGCCGGTGCCATTAAAGGGCTGAATGAGCATCAAGGTAACGTGGTTTCTCGCTTTGGCCTGAAACTGCTGTACGGCTCTACGTTGGTCAGTGTGCTGTCTGCCTCTATCGCGGGTCTGGTACTCTAAGTTTTAGTTATCAAAGTTCTAAAGAGGCGCTACGGCGCCTTTTTTTATGCCTGAGATTCAGTACAGGGACTCACGCGAATGATGGTTAGCATGAAAGCTGAATAGTTGAGGTATGTTTGCTAGAGTGGGTAATTTGGTTGGGATTAGGATCTTAGGTGATGCGATGTTTTGATATGTGGGGAATGGTTGGGGTGTTGGGGTGTTGGGGTGTTGGGGTGTTGGGGTGTTGGGGTGTTGGGGTGTTTTATATAATGGTGGGTCGTGCGGGATTCGAACCTGCGACCAATTGATTAAAAGTCAACTGCTCTACCAACTGAGCTAACGACCCATTATATAAATTTACTTGACGTTTACATGGATATTGCGAGTAAAAGAAGTGGTGGGCGATACCAGATTCGAACTGATGACCCCCTCCGTGTAAAGGAGATGCTCTACCAACTGAGCTAATCGCCCACTTCTACTACTTGAAATCTATCTATGTGCTTTAACGCTATGAGCGATGAGTGGTGGGCGATACCAGATTCGAACTGATGACCCCCTCCGTGTAAAGGAGATGCTCTACCAACTGAGCTAATCGCCCTCATCTATCTCATTTATTGCTGACTATATAACACGTCGAGTTTGGTGGGCGATACCAGATTCGAACTGATGACCCCCTCCGTGTAAAGGAGATGCTCTACCAACTGAGCTAATCGCCCCGCCGTGTTGTTGGAGTCGCATTATAGGGATAGTTCCAAGTGAGTCAACGGTTTTTAAAACGAAAACAATCGTTCGCCGCAAATTTAAACAGGATGCGATATTTATCGCCGGTATAGACCTTTGTTTGGCGATATCTGTCAGTAATCATTCATTGCAGACCGGTAACATCGTTGAGGAATTACCACAGGGTGATAGAATAGCGCCTACTTTTTCGAATTTCGAGCAACAGCCAGCGTCTGCTGGCCGGCGTAGCGTAATAAGGCATCGACCCAATGAAAATCAAAACCCGTTTTGCACCCAGTCCTACCGGCTATCTTCACGTCGGCGGCGCACGTACCGCCCTGTATTCCTGGCTTTTCACCCGTCACTTAGGCGGTGAATTTGTTTTGCGTATCGAAGATACCGATCTTGAACGCTCAACTCAGGAAGCCATCGACGCGATTATGGACGGGATGAATTGGCTGAATCTGGATTGGGATGAAGGCCCGTATTTCCAGACCAAACGTTTTGATCGCTACAATGCCGTGATTGATCAAATGTTGGAAAAGGGCACCGCTTATCGTTGCTATTGTTCTAAAGAGCGTCTGGATGAGCTTCGCGAAACCCAAATGGCCAACGGCGAGAAACCTCGTTATGACGGTCGTTGCCGTGATAGCCAGTGTACCCATGGCGCTGATGAACCTTCGGTTGTGCGTTTTCGTAACCCACAGGAAGGGTCCGTTATTTTCGACGATAAAATCCGCGGGCCGATCGAATTTAGCAACCAAGAACTAGATGACTTAATTATTCGCCGTACTGATGGCTCACCGACCTATAACTTCTGTGTCGTGGTGGATGACTGGGATATGGAGATCACCCATGTTATTCGTGGTGAAGACCATATCAACAATACCCCGCGTCAAATTAATATTTTGAAAGCCTTGGGTGCTCCGGTACCTGAATACGCGCACGTATCTATGATTTTAGGTGATGACGGCAAAAAACTGTCTAAACGCCACGGTGCTGTCGGCGTAATGCAATATCGTGATGATGGTTACTTGCCGGAAGCCTTGCTGAACTATTTAGTGCGGTTAGGTTGGTCCCATGGCGATCAGGAAATTTTCTCTGTTGCCGAAATGACTGAACTGTTCACGCTTGATGCGGTGAGCAAATCAGCCAGTGCCTTCAACACTGAAAAACTTCAGTGGCTGAACCACCACTATATCAATAGCCTTCCACCAGAGCGTGTTGCCGTGCAGTTGTCATGGCATGTCGAACAACTGGGTATTGATACCCGTACCGGCCCTGAATTGGTTGAGATTGTTAAACTGCTGGGTGAGCGCTGTAAGACGTTGAAAGAGATGGCTGAGTCATGCCGTTATTTCTACGAAGAATTTGATGAGTTCGACGCTGATGCCGCTAAAAAGCATTTGCGCCCTGTCGCTCGCCAGCCGCTTGAGGTTGTCAAAGCTAAACTTGCCGCTATCACTGACTGGACCACGGAAAACGTTCACAACGCCATTCAGGGCAGTGCAGATGAGTTAGGCGTCGGTATGGGCAAGGTCGGCATGCCACTGCGTGTTGCGGTCACTGGCGCAGGCCAATCACCGGGAATGGATGTCACCGTTCATGCTATTGGTCAGGCCCGCTCACTGGCCCGCATTGATAAAGCATTAGCGTTTATCAATGAGCGCGAAGCGCAACAGTAAAAACTGAGTATTTTCGGTATGATCAGGCGGCTCTTTAGTCGCCTGTTTTATTTCTAATGGCATCATTAATTGTGAGCAAGATTCCATTTATTATGCTGTTGGCACGCTGATTTGGCGGCTTTTTCAGCGCTTAACGCGAGAAATGGAATTAGCCGTTGACACTGTTTCAGTGGTTTCATATTATGCGGCCCGTTCACACGATTTATTATGTGCGCATTGGGGCTATAGCTCAGCTGGGAGAGCGCTTGCATGGCATGCAAGAGGTCGACGGTTCGATCCCGTCTAGCTCCACCAAACTTTTCCTGCTTCATGAGTGATGTTTCATCATTTACAAGGCAAGCTAAGTAGGTGGCACAGAGATAAATCAGCACGAACAACCACATTTGTGGGGCTATAGCTCAGCTGGGAGAGCGCTTGCATGGCATGCAAGAGGTCGACGGTTCGATCCCGTCTAGCTCCACCACCATTTAAAAAACCGGCTCAGGCCGGTTTTTTGCTTTCTACTATTACCCTTCGTTTTTCTACTTTCTGGCATTTACCTTCACGCTTACACCGTTCTTAAATGCGCCATAAATCAATGAGTTTGTCATTGAATAGCGATATTATGCATACTCCCTAAATGCTCTAGCGACGTTGGAGATAGCGAATGAGTCAACATCAGCATCAACAAATCATTCAGTGGCTCAATGCTGACCCTTATCGTATGCAGGCTTTGTCCCTTGCACGTCAACTCGGATTGGATCAATGGTGCCTTGCAGCAGGATTTGTGCGTAATTTAGTGTGGGATAAGTTGCACGGTTACCAGAATCCAACACCACTTAATGACATTGATTTGGTCTATTTCGATGGACAAAACATCGAGGAGGACCATGACTTTCAACTAGAAAGGCAACTGCTACAAGATACCTCTTTTCTGCATTTATCGTTTCCATGGTCAGTCAAAAACCAAGCCAGAATGCATCTGCGTAGTCACCGCCTACCTTATAGCAGCACTGAAGATGCCATCAGTTATTGGGTTGAAGTAGAAACTGCCATTGGGGCGAGGCTAAAAGAGAATGGCGAGATCGAATTAGTGGCCCCCTTCGGGCTAGAGGCTTTGTTTGCAAGAACCATTACCCTTAATCCCAAAAACGGCGAAATCGACACCTTCTACCAGCGGGTAGAAAGCAAAGGTTGGCAACAACATTGGCCAAATTTGCGGGTGGTGGTTTAGCCTTTTTAAGTGGATAAAATCACCAAGTGATAAGATTGTGTAAAACAGCCCTAGAACGTTAAAGGTTAATAGTCTGTCGTCGATAAGCATTACTCCACCCACGCATTACTAAGGAGTAATGATGTCGAACACGATCTCCGCATCATCAACGTCAGTCAGCAGCAGTAGCTCTTCTGACAGTAGTTCTGCCGCACAGATTAAATCGCTTAATCAGCAAATCCAAAAACTGACAGAAAAATTAAGCACGTTAAAGGATTCTGGTCTGACAGCGGATGAGCTACAAAAACAGCAACAGCAAATCCAGAGCCAAATTGCTGCGTTGCAAGCTCAAGTTGCCCGTATCGAAGCGCAAGCCGCTGAGAAAGCTAAAGAAGGTGAAAGCGATTCTGTTAGCGCGAGTACACCAACGGGTGATGGGGTAAACCGCCCTTCTGCTCAAAACCAGATTGACGTTTATATCTAACGCGGTTTTATGTTCTACAAAACCGCGTTAGGGCGATGGACGGATAACGCCCATCGCCCTGTTTTAGCCTCGTTTAAGAGGTTTGACTAAGCCGTCTAAACCTTCGACTTTAATGGTCAATGTCAGCTCCATAAGCATACCCAACTTACCTTGTGGAAATTCACCTTTGCGGGCAAACCACAGCAGATATTCTTCGGGTAAATCGATCAACACCCGCCCTTGATATTTGCCGAAAGGCATCCGGGTATTGGCGATCTCAATCAGATTCTCTTTTTCCATGCAGCCTCACGGGTTAGGACGACTCACCCAGCAAACGGATCATTTCTGCTTCATCGATGACAGTAATGCCAAGTTCCTGCGCTTTAACCAGTTTCGAACCAGCAGCTTCACCCGCTATGACCAAATCGGTTTTCTTGGAAACACTGCCGCTCACTTTAGCCCCTAAAGCCGTCAGGCGGTCCTTCGCTTCATCACGCGAGAGGAGCGTCAACGAACCGGTCAAGACCACTGTTTTACCGGCAAATGGGCTATCTATCTCTTCGGCGACAATTTGTTGCGGCTCTGGCCAACTAATCACCTTTTCCAACGCTTCAATCACTTTTTGATTGTGCTCTTCGCTGAGGAAATTCAGCACATGTTTCGCGACCACTTCACCCACGTCCGGTACGCTTTTCAATGCGTCAATATCAGCGGCACGTAGATTCTCTAGATTACGGAAATGTGCAGCCAAATTTGCGGCTGTCGCCTCACCCACCTCACGAATACCGAGGGCATACAGGAAACGTGCAAACGTCGTCTGTTTTGCCTTCTCTAGCGATACAATCAGATTTTGCGCCGATTTTGGTCCCATCCGATCCAGACCGGTGAGTTTACCTGCTGTCAGTTCAAATAAATCAGCGGGATTCTCAACGTACTGTTTCTCAACCAATTGCTCGATAATCTTATCGCCCATGCCATCGACATCCAGCGCCCTGCGGGAAACAAAATGCTTTAACGCTTCTTTGCGCTGTGCGGCGCAGAACAAACCGCCGGTACAGCGAGCGACCGCCTCGCCTTCAACGCGTTCAATCTCTGAACCACACACAGGGCACTGCTCAGGGAAAGTGATCTCTTTTGCATCCTGTGGACGTTGTTCCAATACGACGCCTACTACTTGCGGGATCACATCGCCCGCGCGACGCACGATGACTGTATCGCCAATACGCAAGCCAAGGCGCTCAATCTCATCGGCGTTATGCAGCGTCGCATTACTCACCATCACTCCGGCCACTTGTACGGGCTCAAGGCGTGCTACGGGGGTAATCGCGCCCGTACGCCCGACCTGAAACTCCACTTCGCGCACTTGGGTTATCTGCTCTTGGGCAGGGAACTTAAAGGCGGTCGCCCAACGTGGGGCGCGGGCCACAAAACCGAGCTGCTCCTGCAGATCAAGATCGTCAACTTTGATGACGACGCCATCAATATCAAAGCCTAAGCTCGCACGGTCTTGTTCTACCTGACGATAGAAAGCAATCACCTGCTCGCTGCCAGTACACAGTTTTACGCGGTCACTGACGGGCAAGCCCCAAGCTTTAAACTGCATTAAGCGCTGAATATGGCTGCGAGGAAGTTCGCCACCTTCCAACAAGCCCACGCCATAACAGAAGAACGTTAATCGGCGCTTGGCCGTAATACGGGGATCAAGCTGGCGCAAGGAACCCGCAGCGGCGTTACGTGGATTGGCGAACACTTTGCCGCCTTTACGACGCGCATCTTCATTGAGTTGTTCAAAGCCTGCTTGCGGCATAAAAACTTCACCGCGCACTTCAACTCGCTGCGGGATATTGTCGCCTTGCAAGCGCAGCGGAATGGCTCGAATGGTGCGTACGTTGGCGGTAATGTTTTCACCCGTCGTTCCATCGCCACGGGTTGCAGCTCTGACCAGCTCACCATTTTCATACAGTAAACTGACCGCCAGACCATCTAACTTCAATTCACAGCAGAACGTGAGTGGTTCTGCGCGTTTCAGGCGATCATGGACTCGCTTATCAAAGGCGAGATAGCTCTCTTCATCAAACACATTATCGAGAGAAAGCATCGGAACTTCGTGCTTAACCTGCTCAAATGCATCAAGAGGTGCCGCCCCGACCCGCTGCGTCGGTGAATCAAGGGTAATCAACTCAGGGTGTTGAGTTTCCAAATCACGCAATTGCTGCATGAGACGGTCATATTCAGCATCAGGGATCTCGGGGGCATCCAACACATGGTATTGGTGTTCGTGATGGCGCAATGAAGTTCTTAGTTGATTAATTTGCTGAATGATTGATTCCATAGCTCACCATCAATGATAAAAAACCCCCGGCATGCGGGGGTTCGGGTTAATTCGATTCATTGCTAGGCAACGTAATTAGGCTTTTGCGTTGGCATCCAATACTTCGCGGATACGGGCCTTATACGTTTCCAATTTTTGCGGGGTCATCATGCGTCGCTCATCATCTAACACCACACCACCGACATCATCGGCAATACGTTGAGCTGATTGCAGCATAAGCTTAAAGTTCTGATGCGCATCGCCATAAGACGGCACCATCATAAACATTGAGACGCCCGGCGTTGAGAAGTCAGCCATGGTATCAGGGTCAAAGGAACCTGGTTTAACCATATTTGCCAGACTGAATAATACTGGGCCGCTACCAGCAGGGCTAAGATGGCGATGGAAAATGCCCATTTCACCAAACTGGAAACCGGACTGAAGAACACTTTGTAGCAGCAACTCGCCACCAAGAGCACCACCATGGTGCGCGGCAACATGCAGCACTAATACCGTTTCTTTCAGTTTCTGTTGCTTCACCTCAGGGGCCGTCGCGACAGGTTCTGGTTCAGGCTGTGCAGCAGGACGAGGCGCTGGCTCAGCCGCATGTTGTGGCTCTACATGTCGCGGTTGGGAATAGGATTCTTCAACCGATCCAAGTAAAGGATCACGCTGTGACACATGCGGTGGTTGCTCAGCAGATAGCCCACCCAGAAGAGGGTCATCGTATTCTGTTTGCACTGAAGCAAATGGTTGTTGACGAGGTTCCGCCTTAACCTGAGCCGGTTTCGCATCAGCATGCTGAATAACCGGCATTTCTTCGTCATCGTCATCAATATGACTAAACGAAGGCTTCTCCTGTGGATGAGCAGTGCGCACGCGCACCTCTCCTACCCCTTCATCGAGACTCTCGATCGGGGTTTCAACACGTTCTTGTTTCAGACGTTTAACTGGGCGATCGCGAAAAAGTGACGAGCGTTCTTTACGGCTGGTCCATAAACCATGCAATAACAACGCTATTATGGCGATCGCGCCAACAACGATTAATATCAGACGCAAATCCTGCATCATTACTATCTCTGTTGTTCCAATACATTGCCACCGCGGCAAACATTCACCCTTTAACTCTATTTCCCAACGAACACAAGTGCAAGTCCGTGCTCAATTTTCTTCGAAGAAAGATGATTATGCTAGATGTTTCGCTTATTTTTTGAACGATATGTGACTATGCAGTGGGAAATCATACCGATATGATACGTGGGTTGATGAGCTTATAGAGAATTGAATGGCATGGCGTATACGCAAAAAGCGGTAAAAAAGGTGAGTGGTGTTCATTATTTTGCTCAAGGATGGCAGTTGATCTCTCGTCCGGGCATCCGAAGATTTGTTATTTTGCCGTTGTTGGTGAATATTCTGCTGATGGGTGGGGCTTTTTGGTGGTTATTCAACCGGATAGGTGATTGGGTTCCACAATTGATGAGCCATGTTCCTGACTGGTTGCAATGGCTGAGTTATTTGTTGTGGCCCGTCATGGTTATTTCGGTGCTACTGGTGTTCAGTTACCTATTCAGTACCCTTGCTAATTTTATTGCAGCCCCGTTTAACGGTTTGTTGGCTGAGCAATTAGAAGCGAGCCTGACCGGAAAGCCATTACCCGATACAGGTATTATGGGCATCATGAAAGATTTACCGCGCATAATGGCTCGTGAATGGCGCAAATTAGCATATTACCTGCCACGGGCCGTGGTGCTACTGCTGCTGTATTTGATTCCGGGTATTGGCCAAACGCTCGCGCCGGTTCTCTGGTTCTTGTTCAGTGCCTGGATGTTATCAATCCAATATTGCGACTATCCTTTTGATAACCATAAAGTGAGTTTCCAGCATATGCGCGGTGCATTACGTCAGGATAAAGTGGATAACTTACAATTTGGCGCACTGGTGAGCTTATTCACTATGATTCCATTCCTCAATTTAGTGATTATGCCAGTGGCGGTGTGCGGTGCCACCGCGATGTGGGTTGATCGCTATCGCGACCAGTTTATTCAACTACCACGATAATACTCAACGGGCGTGCTCGCCACGCCCTTCTTATTGGGATTAAAACTTATTTCCTAATAACATATCGATATACCAATTACTTACTTCCATAGCCATACTGTTAGCGTATGCTTTGAACGTTTCCTACATTTTCATAGAGTTAAAGGACGGGCTATGAGCAAGATATATGAAGACAACTCTTTAACAATCGGCCATACGCCGCTGGTTCGTTTGAACCGTATCGGTAACGGACGGATTTTGGCAAAGGTTGAGTCACGTAATCCAAGTTTCAGCGTTAAATGCCGTATCGGCGCGAATATGATTTGGGATGCTGAAAAACGCGGCATCCTGACTGCAGATAAAGAACTGGTTGAACCAACCAGTGGGAATACCGGTGTTGCACTGGCATTTGTCGCTGCCGCACGCGGTTATAAATTAACCCTAACCATGCCTGAAACCATGAGTATTGAGCGCCGTAAACTGCTCAAAGCGCTAGGGGCTAATTTAGTACTGACTGAAGGCGCTAAAGGGATGAAAGGGGCCATTGCCAAAGCAGAAGAAATTCAAGCGGCCGATCCAGACCGCTACCTGATTTTGCAGCAATTTAGCAATCCTGCGAACCCTGAGATTCATGAGAAAACCACCGGCCCTGAAATTTGGGAAGATACCGATGGTGACGTCGATGTGTTTATCGCCGGTGTAGGGACAGGCGGCACACTAACGGGTGTAAGCCGCTACATCAAAAAGACTAAAGGTAAGGCGATCACGACTGTTGCCGTAGAACCCACCGATTCACCGGTGATTACTCAGGCATTGGCCGGTCAAGAAATCAAACCTGGCCCTCATAAAATTCAGGGTATCGGTGCTGGTTTCATTCCAGGTAACCTCGATCTAACACTGGTTGATCGTGTTGCCCTCGTCACCAATGATGAAGCCATTTCAATGGCTCGCCGTTTGATGGATGAGGAAGGCATTTTGGCCGGTATTTCTTCCGGTGCTGCAGTTGCGGCAGCGGTCAAGCTTTCTGAAGAAGATGGCTTTACTGACAAAACAATTGTGGTTATTCTTCCGTCCTCGGGTGAGCGCTATTTAAGCACGGCGTTGTTCGCAGATCTGTTCACTGAACAAGAATTGCAACAGTAGTTTTGCCGTCGCACAAAATGCTAAAAAAGCACCCACAAGGGTGCTTTTTTTGTGGCGTACTTCAAAGTTTTCACTACATAAAGATTGATTTTACCCTCTGGGTTTAGTATTTAACCGGTCAATTATTTTGATACGCGAAATTAATCGTATCTTTGATGCTTCTCTAGCTGAATCGATTTACCCATTATGCAATGCGACAAAAAATGTCATCAACTGATGCTGATTGAAGACATAACGCAAAGAGAGCATTATTCTTAGATATGACAGTGCTGGTTTTGGGCCTGAATTCAGGTTGTGCCACAAACTGTCTTTGTGACTTGCCAGCGGTTGAGGCATAGTCATGCGCGAGTCAAATAGTCTCGTTTTACGCGAACCAATACAGGCTAAAGTTTAGAATTTACACTAAACTTTAGCTCCACAACATAAATCCAATAAGTTGGGGAAATACAATGTTCCAGCAAGAAGTTACTATTACTGCACCAAACGGTCTGCATACCCGCCCTGCTGCCCAGTTCGTAAAAGAAGCAAAAGGCTTTGCGTCTGAAATTACTGTTATCTCTAACGGTAAAAGCGCTAGCGCTAAAAGCCTGTTCAAACTACAAACTCTGGGCCTGACCCAAGGTACTGTTGTTACGATCTCTGCTGAAGGCGAAGATGAGAAGAAAGCTGTTGAGCATCTGGTAAAACTGATGGCTGAGCTTGAGTAATCACGCACGCTTTTTTAGTTAACACCAGTCAAGAGTAAGGTAGGGTTATGATTTCAGGCATTTTAGTATCACCGGGTATCGCTTTTGGTAAAGCACTTTTGCTGAAAGAAGATGAGATTGTCATCAACCGGAAAAAGATCTCTGCTGACCAAGTGGAGCAGGAAGTCGAGCGTTTCAAAACTGGCCGGGCGAAAGCTGCAGAACAGTTGGAAGCGATTAAGACCAAAGCTGAAGCCAGCCTCGGAGAAGAGAAAGCTGCTATCTTCGAAGGGCATATCATGCTGTTGGAAGACGAAGAGCTTGAGCAGGAAATCATAGCCCTCATTAAAGATGAGCTTGCCTCTGCTGATGCAGCCGCTTATTCAGTGATTGAAGGCCAGGCTAAAGCCCTGGAAGAGCTGGATGACGAATACCTGAAAGAACGTGCCGCTGACGTACGTGATATCGGTAAACGCCTGCTGAAGAACATTCTCGGTCTGAATATTGTCGATTTAAGTGCGATTCAGGATGAAGTCATTCTGGTAGCAACTGATCTGACACCATCAGAGACCGCACAGCTAAATCTGGATAAAGTGTTAGGGTTCATCACCGATCTTGGTGGTCGCACCTCTCACACGTCTATTATGGCTCGTTCACTGGAGTTACCGGCTATCGTCGGGACAACCGATGTGACCAAGCAAGTCCAGAATGGCGACTATTTGATCCTTGATGCGGTCAACAACAAAGTCTATTTGAATCCAACTGCAGACATTATCGAGCAGTTGAAAGAAGTGAATAATCAGTACATCACTGAAAAAAATGATCTGGCCAAACTGAAAGATTTGCCAGCTATCACACTCGATGGTCATCAAGTCGAAGTGGTAGCCAACATTGGTACTGTGCGTGATATCGCCGGTGCCGAGCGTAATGGCGCTGAAGGTGTGGGTCTGTATCGTACCGAATTCCTGTTCATGGATCGCGACTCTCTGCCAACTGAAGAAGAGCAGTTCCAGGCCTATAAAGCGGTCGCGGAAGCCATGGGCTCTCAGGCAGTGATTGTTCGTACCATGGACATCGGCGGTGACAAAGACCTGCCGTACATGAACTTGCCGAAAGAAGAAAACCCATTCTTGGGTTGGCGCGCCATCCGTATTGCTATGGATCGCAAAGAAATCCTGCATGCACAGTTGCGGGCAATCTTGCGAGCTTCAGCATTCGGTAAATTGCGTATCATGTTCCCGATGATTATTTCGGTGGAAGAAGTTCGCGAACTGAAAGCAGAACTTGAGCTGCTGAAGAGCCAATTGCGCGAAGAAAACAAGGCTTTCGATGAATCTATCGAAGTCGGTGTGATGGTTGAAACACCGGCTGCGGCAGTCATCGCTCGCCATTTAGCTAAAGAAGTTGACTTCTTTAGTATTGGGACAAACGATCTAACTCAGTATACTCTGGCAGTAGATCGTGGCAATGAGCTGATTTCTCATCTCTATAATCCAATGTCGCCATCGGTATTGGGCCTGATCAAACAGGTTATTGATGCATCTCATGCGGAAGGTAAGTGGACCGGAATGTGCGGTGAACTTGCTGGCGATGAACGTGCTACACTGTTGCTATTGGGCATGGGGCTGGATGAGTTCAGCATGAGTGCGATTTCAATCCCACGCATCAAGAAAATTATCCGTAATACGAATTTCGAAGATGTGAAGGTGTTGGCGGAGCAGGCATTAGCTCAACCAACAGCGAAGGAATTGATGGATTTGGTGACCACATTCATCGAAGAAAAAACGCTCTGCTAATTCCACGATACTGGAACGCTGCCCAATATTAATACTTAGGAGAAGATCATGGGTTTGTTCGATAAACTGAAATCACTGGTTTCAGATGATAAAAAAGACAGTGGTACCATTGAAATCGTTGCACCATTGTCTGGTGAAATCGTCAACATCGAAGATGTTCCTGATGTTGTATTTGCAGAGAAGATCGTGGGTGATGGTATTGCTATTAAGCCATCAGGCAACAAAATGGTTGCTCCTGTTGATGGCACCATTGGCAAAATTTTCGAAACTAACCATGCTTTTTCTATCGAATCAGACAGCGGCATTGAGCTGTTCGTCCACTTCGGTATTGATACTGTTGAACTGAAAGGCGAAGGCTTCAAACGCATCGCTGAAGAAGGTCAACGCGTCAAGAAAGGTGATGTGGTGATTGAGTTCAATCTGGCCCTGCTGGAAGAGAAAGCCAAGTCTACATTGACGCCGGTTGTTATCTCCAACATGGATGAGATCAAAGAGCTGATCAAATTGTCCGGTAGCGTCACCGTGGGTGAGACACCTATTATTCGTATTAAGAAGTAATCTCTTACGAATGAATAAAAAACGGCACCTACTATGGTGCCGTTTTTGTTATCAGTAATCATCTTGCCAGTGGCATTTTGTGACCGGATAAATCAATCCGCCGCACGCCAACGAGGCACTCGCAGCGTAATCACCAATCCCCCCTGCTCACCGTTTCTGGCTTCTACCTGCCCCCCATGGGCCAGAATGACCTTACGTGTGATGGCTAACCCCAACCCATAACCTTTGCCGGACATTGCAGACTTTACTCGCACGAAGGGATCAAAAATGCAAGATAGCTTACTTTCCTCAACCCCTGGCCCTTGATCCGCCACTTGAATCTGGTAAAGCCTCTCAATCGGAGAAAGCGTGACGGTGACCTGCTGACCATGAGCGGAGAAGCGCAACGCATTCCTGACGATGTTATCAATGGCACGGCGCATCAGCTCCGCGTTGCCTTTCACCGTGTATTCGACTTGTTGTGGCGCAACCTGTAGCAAAATGTCCACCCCTGGCACCTGCGCTTCGTAGCGGGCATCGTTCACCACCACTTTCACTAATTCGTGCAGATCGAAATATTCGTCGTCATCAGACAAATCGTGGTTTTCGGCACGTGATAATGCCAACAATTCACCGATCATTTTATCCAATCGCCCAGACTCATGCTCAATACGTTGTAAGGCATTTTCTACATTATTGGGATTCTGACGTGCCAGCCCGATAGCCAATTGCAAACGGGCCAGCGGTGAACGTAACTCATGGGAAACATCATGCAGCAACTGTTCGCGCGCACTGACCAGTGCTTCGAGGCGCTCAGCCATGGTATCGAAGTCTCGTGCGACTTCGGTCAGTTCATCATGACGGCGGCGCATGACGGGCAACAAACGCACCGATAAATCCCCTTGTGCGACGCGATCAAAACCAGCGCTGAGTTGGCGCATTGGCCGTGTCAGATTCCAAGCTAATAGCGCGCTAAAAAACAGCCCACCCAATAGGCCCATCCAGATCATTGGGATCGGAATGTTGAGTATTTCATGGCGCTTCTCGCCCAAGGGTTCGCCACGTTCATTTCTGGCACCGATGTTGTAGCTAATACGATAACTTTGCCCATCAGGGCTTTGGGCCCAACTCGTCACTTGCGCACGATAAGTCGCAGGGTCATTGCCTTTGGTTGGCTCTTCAGTTGGTACAGCATCTGCCATTCGCGAGACCATCGCTGTCGGCATGACAGCTAATTGTTTTTTCTCTGCCTCCGGCCATTGAGCAATCATGGCATTTAGCGCGGGCAGCCCACCGGAATGCAATACCGAGGCAGCAGATGCAACCTGTAGTTGGGCCATCTGTCGTACCATTTCGCGCTCGGGGGGTTCATGACGGTTGCCGTAGAAAGAAAATACGACCCACAGCATCTGCGTCATTAAAATAAAAGTCAGCCAAAATCCAAGCAGGATTTTCCAGAATAATCGTCCACGCATACTGTTGTTATCTCACTTCATTCAAAACGCTCATCTAATGCGATAGCCGATACTGCGTACCGTTTCAATATTCAGGGTATTGCCTGGCAACGCAGCCAGCTTTTGACGGATATTACTGATATGCACATCGACACTGCGATCATAGGCTTCTCGTGGCCGCCCTAACCCCTTATCCGATAACTCATCTTTGGTGACCACGCGATCTGGCGAGCGCAATAGCAATTCCAGCAGATTAAATTCCGAAGCCGTCAGGTCGAATGCTTTGCCTTGCCACTCACTGCTGCGGGTTGATGGATTTAGCGTTAAGCCTCCTTGGGAAATCTCACTGTTATCCGAAAGGGTTAAATCCGGATGTTCGTCAAAACGACGCAAGACGGCACGTAGCCGAGCCACTAATTCTCGGGGATAACATGGCTTAGGCATATAATCATCCGCACCCATCTCAAGGCCAATCACCCGATCAATGTTGTCGCCTTTGGCTGTCAACATAATCACCGGTATACGGCTCTTTTTACGCACTTGTCGCAATACATCGATTCCACTCATATCAGGCAACATGATGTCGAGAATCAAGGCGGTATAGTCGCCGGACAAAGCCCCCTCTATACCCTCTTTGCCCGTTAATACCAGCTCAGCATTAAAGCCTTCGCCGCTCAGGTATTCCCTTAACATAGTGCCCAATTCAACATCATCATCGACTAACAAAATCTTCATTTTTACTCTCCTGCCTGATTTCCGCTATTTTCATGCCTATTTGATACGCGTGCAGCCAGTTTTACTCAATCCTTACATATTCTTGAATCCCACTTAACTCACACTCAGCGGCCATGGCGGTAAATTACCTTCCTAATTTTGGTTTCACCTTTTTCTTCATCGTGGTTCAAGGATTTTTGATTAATTATGCTACAGGTCACTCAGTCAAAACGACGCTATATTGGCTTAGCACTTCTCCTACTGATTGCTGGTGGTGTGCTGTTCTTCAAACTCATGTCACCTGCGGAAAAGCCCGGATATATCACTGCAGCGGCAGAAACTCGCACGCTGGAACAAACCGTATTAGCCGATGGCAGTATCAAGGCAAAAAAACAGGTCACGGTCGGCGCGCAAGTTTCAGGGCAAATCAAAGCCCTCCATGTCACCCTAGGACAGCAAGTTGAAAAAGGCCAATTAGTGGCTGAGATTGATGACCTTACGCAACAAAATGCGTTGAAAGATGCACAAGAAGCGCTGAAAAATGTGGTCGCCCAGCGCGCAGCTAAAGTGGCGACCCAGCAGAACAATCAACTCACTTACCAACGGCAACAACAGATCCTCGCCAAGGGGCTGGGGGTTCGCGCCGATTTTGATAGCGCCAAAGCCACGCTAGAGAGTACTCAAGCAGAGATCAATGCGTTAGATGCCCAGATTGCGCAGGCTGAAATTGCCGTCAATACCGCCAAACTCAATCTTGGGTACACCAAAATTAGCTCCCCGATTGCCGGTACTGTCGTGGCTATTCCTGTGGAAGAAGGACAAACCGTCAACGCCGTGCAAAGCGCACCGACAATCATTAAAGTCGCGCAGCTTGACACCATGACGGTTGAAGCGCAGATCTCTGAAGCTGATGTCGTCAAAGTCAAAGCAGGAATGCCGGTTTACTTCACGATTTTAGGCGAACAGGATGAGCGCTTTAATGCCACATTACGTGCCATAGAACCCGCCCCAGACTCGATAAACGATGAAACCACCACCACATCGTCATCAAGCTCTAGCAGCAGTAGTAGTTCCACCACCACCGCCATTTACTATAACGGTCTGTTCGATGTCGCCAACCCGAATGGTGCCCTACGGATCTCAATGACTGCTCAGGTCTATATCGTGCTCAATAAAGTTGAGAACGCTGTCGTGATCCCAGCGACTGCACTGGAAAATGTGCAAGGTAAGTATCGGGTTCAGGTGGTGAGCAGTAACGGTAACGTCAGCACTCGCGAGGTTACTGTCGGGCTAAATAACAATGTCGAAGCTCAGATTCTCTCCGGATTACAAACGGGAGAACAAGTGATTGTCAGCCAGGCAGATACCACGTCCGCCAATACTAAGGCCCAACGTATGGGCCCACCGATGGGGATGTAATCGATGACTGACTTAAACCAAAGAAAGATATTGCTACAGCTTGATAACGTTAGCCGCTGGTTTGTGACCGGTGAAACAAATGTGCAGGTGTTAAAAAACATCAATTTAACGATTCATCGCGGTGAAATGGTCGCGATTGTCGGCGCATCAGGTTCAGGTAAATCAACGTTAATGAATATCCTCGGTTGCCTAGATAAACCTAGCTCAGGTGAGTATCTGGTGGCGGGGCGTATTCCACAACATCTCGACGGCGACACTCTTGCCGAGCTACGTCGAGAGCATTTTGGCTTTATTTTCCAGCGCTATCATTTATTGAATGATTTAAGCGCTCGAGAGAATGTAGAAATCCCGGCTATTTATGCAGGTGTTGATCGTGAAGTTCGTCGTCAACGCGCCAGCGCCCTACTATCACGCCTCGGATTAGTTGACCGGCTGGAATATCGCCCAAGTCAGCTTTCCGGCGGGCAACAACAGCGAGTCAGTATTGCCAGAGCACTGATGAATGGTGGCGAGGTGATTCTTGCTGACGAACCCACGGGAGCACTCGATACACATAGCGGCAATGAGGTTTTAAGTATCCTTAAAGACCTGCATCGTCAAGGCCATACCGTGGTTATTGTCACCCACGACATGACCATTGCAGAACATGCTCAGCGGATTATCGAACTGAGAGATGGTGAAGTGATTGCTGACCGAACGGTGCCACAAGCTGTAGAACAGACGCAATCAGTGCCAAGGGTTCCAGATGAGATAGCACCAGAGATTGAAACGAAGCCACCACTTTCCCCTTGGAAAGCTCAACGTGACCGTCTGCGTGAAGCCTTCAAAATGGCAACCTTGGCGATGGCTGCGCAACGCTTACGCACGTTGTTAACGATGTTGGGGATCATAATTGGTATTGCCTCGGTGGTGTCTGTCGTGGCGTTAGGGAAAGGCTCACAGCAGCAGGTATTAGCCAATATCAATGCCATGGGCACCAGCACATTGGAGATCTTCCCCGGTAAAGATTTCGGTGATATGCGCTCTGCCGCGATTCAAACCCTACGCGCCACTGATGCTGATGCACTCGCAAAGCAAGGCTACATTCACAGCGTGACGCCGACTGTCTCGACCAGCACCACGCTACGTTATGGCAATAAATCCGTCAGTGGCACAGTGAACGGCGTGGGTGAGCAATACTTTTTGGTACGTGGCTACACGCTCGACCAAGGGATGGCATTTACCCGTGCCAGTGTTGATGGATTGATGCAAGAAGCTGTTATTGATGAAAATACACGCGATAAATTATTTCCCAATGGGGAAAATCCCCTCGGGAAAGTGATCTTACTGGGTTCCCTGCCCTGCCGAGTGATTGGGGTTGCGGCCAAAAAGCAGAGCGGGTTTGGCAGTGACGAAAACCTAAACGTTTGGATACCTTACACCACCGCGATGAAACGTATGCTTGGGCAATCTTATTTGCGCAGCATCACTGTACGGGTTAACGATGATATTGATTTGACCAATGCCGAGCAGGGTGTCACAAGGCTGCTATCCCAACGCCATGGTACGCAGGATTTTTTCGTGATGAACACCGATAGCATCCGTCAAACTATTGAGAAAACCACGTCTACCATGACATTGCTAGTCTCAATGATTGCCGTTATTTCATTGGTGGTCGGGGGGATTGGGGTGATGAATATCATGTTAGTGTCGGTCACTGAACGTACCAAAGAAATTGGTGTGCGAATGGCCGTCGGCGCAAGAGCCAGCGATATCATGCAACAATTCTTAATTGAGGCCGTGCTAGTGTGCCTGCTGGGAGGGGGCATCGGCGTTATGTTGTCATTAGGTATCGGCCTGCTGTTCAGCCAGTTCAGTAGCAACTTTTCGATGGTTTATTCTGCAACCTCAATTATCACCGCATTCGTTTGCTCCAGCCTGATCGGGGTTATTTTTGGCTTTTTCCCTGCCAAAAGAGCGGCGAAGATGGATCCCATAAGGGCCTTAGAACGGGAATAACTCATCTTATTCTTAGTTTTTTTATCATCTATATCCTTTAATGCGGAACAGTGACAAATAAGTCAGCAATACGGACAAATGCGATATAACTTATCGTGTTTGTCCAAATATAAACGATAAAATAAAAAATAAGTTCAGATAATTATAATGTTCTTATAAGAAAAATATTATTGAATAAAAATCGAAACCATAACATGTAAATATAAAACCAAGTAAATCAGGCAAGTAACAATATATTAATAACCATTAACATCAATATAAAAATTAAGAATTTTCGTAAATTCCTAAAATAAAAGCGTGAGCGTTAACTGCGAGATATCCAATAAACTTTACATGATTAATTCACTGCGATAATGTTCGTATGTAGGTAATTAAAAAATCATCTATACATTAAAACTAACCTTTCATTTTATAGCATAAAGCTCAATACCCATCCTTTAGCATAGGTTGTATTTTGCACATCGCTATCTTATCGATAGTTTGATTTTTCTGCTACTGGTCATCATAAATCAGGGGCGGTAGCGTGGGAAAAAAACAGACTAATATTTTGGATAATTTACAGATGGCCCGCAGTGGTTTTGAAGTACAAAAATCAGCCGTTAACGCGTTGTTTCTTAGGGAAATAAAGACTCGATTTGGCAAATTTCGCCTTGGTTATCTCTGGGCGGCATTAGAACCGATGGCACATATGCTCATTTTACTGGGTATTTTCGGTTATATTATGCAGCGCTCCATGCCCGATATATCCTTCCCCGTATTCTTGATTAACGGTATCGTCCCCTATTTCGTTTTCATTAATATTAGTAACCGCTCGATTGGTGCCATAGAAGCTAATCAAGGATTATTTAACTATCGCCCCGTTAGGCCCATCGACACAATAATTTCCCGCGCCATGTTAGAAACGCTTATCTATGCAATCGTTTATGTCTTACTAATGACGATTGTCGGCCTGCTTGGCGAAGAGTTTGAAATCGTTAATTTGATTTCATTAATCCTCGTTTGGGTCTTGTTAGTTATCTTCTCCTGCGGCGTCGGTTTGACTTTTATGGTAATAGGTAAGACGTTCCCCGAAACAGAAAAATTCCTGCCCATCCTGTTAAAGCCGCTGTATTTTATATCCTGCATCATGTTCCCACTGCATGCTATTCCAAAAGAGTACTGGCCCTACTTGCTATGGAATCCATTAGTTCATGTGGTCGAATTGTGCCGTGAAGCTGTGGTTCCGGGTTATATCAGCGAAGGGGCTAACATCCACTACCTCGCATTATGTGCTTTGGTCAGTCTATTTATCGGGTTAGTCCTATACCGAAACGGTGAAGAGGCGATGCTAACCTCGTGATCAAAATTGAAAATCTCACTAAATCTTATCGTACCCCTACCGGCCGACATTACGTTTTCAAGAATCTACAGGTTGAATTTCCTGCCGATAAAAGCGTGGCACTGATAGGTCGCAATGGATCAGGTAAATCAACGTTATTACGTGTTATTGGCGGTATTGATCGGCCCGATAGCGGTAAAGTCATAACCGATAAAACCATCTCATGGCCCGTTGGATTAGCCGGTGGATTCCAAGGCAGCCTAACAGGACGCGAAAACGTTAAGTTTGTCGCTCGCCTTTATGCAACCAACAGCGAATTACGTGAAAAAGTGGCTTTTGTCGAAGACTTTGCGGAGCTCGGAAAATACTTTGATATGCCAATTAAAACCTATTCTTCAGGCATGAGATCCCGCCTTGGCTTTGGCCTGAGTATGGCATTTAAATTTGATTATTATCTGGTGGACGAAGTCACCGCCGTCGGTGATGCACGCTTTAAACAAAAATGTGCGGATCTGTTCAAATCCCGCCATCAAGAATCGAGTTTTCTGATGGTTTCTCACAGCCTAGGTTCACTAAAAGAATTCTGTGATGCGGCGCTATTTATTGGTCGGAATAATCAGGTGAAATATTTCGAATCTGTAGAAGAGGCGATTGCAGTTTATAAAGTGGATGAAGGAATATAGACTTTTGTAGAAAGAAAAGGTCGGTCTAGCTATCAAACAATAGCAAAGAGGTCTTAATTAATTCATGTTAACATCTATAGTTCCAATAGATTTAAAGATCAGACCCAAAGATATAATTGAAAAATCAATTAATCTAGCCAGAGAGGCTGATAAGCATAAAGTTAAAATTGTGTTTGGCCACAATGATAGAGGGACAACACACGATAAGGTATTTAAAGAAAAGCTAAGTAAATTCGATCATGTAATAATAAAATCAGAATTTATAGCAAGTGAAAGTATTAACTCATCTCTATTAAGAAACATTGCTTTTAAAGAAGTCAAGTCAGAGTTCATTATTTTATTAGATGTTGACATTCATCCAGACTTCACATTCTTTCTTAAATACAAAAATGAGTTAATTAATTCACAAGAAGAATTCTTTATATTCCCCTGTCTTTATTTAACAAAATATGGAACAAGGCTATTATCGAATAATTTAGTCTCAATAAGTGAATTAAAAGATAGATTCTACAATTTTTCTAGGAAAGAGTTTCTTCATATGGCGAGTCCGTCTTCAATAACAATAATGAAAAGTCAGGATTTTAGAAGACTAAAGGGTTTTGATACAAATTATCATGGTCACGGTTACGAAGACTTTGATTTCTTAATTCGCCTTATAAAACTATATAAAAAACATGATACACCAAGTGACTTCCTTAATAACAAAATAGCTCGCTCACCACTTTTCTCTGTTGGATTCAGGAAGTATTTAGGTGAATACTGTCTGCATTTCTTGCTAAAAAAAGAAATGGTTTTTCATCTTTACCATAAAAAAACAAGTCACGATGAATACTATGTATCGCGAAAGAAAAATTATGAACGATTTTCTACTATTCATGGAAATAAAAATGAAACCGCAGCGAAATATAGTTCAACATTAATAAATACTTTCATAGAATTATGTAAGGATCGAGACATTAGCATTCACGACCACTCGATTCTTTTTGATAATAAACCAGGGCATGTAGATCGAATTGATACAATCAGAAGAAAATTAAAATTTCTCTTTAACCGTTAAATTTAACACTCAAGACCATAATGGCATAATCATAATTTCCAAATCACTCAGAAAGGAACAATCAATACCAATTATTAATTTCGCACCAGGTAAGTTCGCATCGACTTTGAATTAAGCTATCTCCAAACCTTAGCAATATTTAAAACACTCCGCTAAGGAAATTAAAATTATAAAGATAGTGAATTAATATATATAACTCAAGAGAACACAATGAACATTAATAAAATACGCAAGCTATTTAGGCATCCTAAGCAATTTTTACATGATTCAACTTATTTTAATAAATTATTAATTATGAAAAACAAAGTTACACTTGGATTTATTATAATAGGTGATAACGAAGAGTTAGTACAGTTAACATTAAATAGTTTAAAAGCAGCAGCAAATGTGGCGAAATCAAAATCACTTAACTATAAAATAATCAATTTAGCCACATCAGAAACGAGGGATTATGATAATCCCCATAAAACTATCAATCAATGTATTAAAGAACTAAATTCAGATTTTGTTAAAATTATTTTCGAAGGAGAAAAAGTAAACAATAATTTCATAAAATTATTTAATTACAATGAAAAAATAGTAAAGAATACCAATGTAGTTATTACGTCGAGATCAACAGAAAGTAACAGCACCAAAACTGATTCTCTGATAACTAGCTTAAAAATCAAGTCCCCTTATGGCAGTTTGAGTCACAGTAATAACACTATATATATACCTTTACTCTCAAATTTAATTTTCAACTGCACGTTATTTAAGAATATACAGTTAGATTACATAGAAAATAATCTTCTATGGAATATCATGTGCTGCGTTCGGGCTATTGATTCAATACCTAATAACTTAAGTTATGTTCATATTAAAGATGCTTATACTTTCCCTCAGCAGGATTCAAGTTTAGATGTCATCATTAGTGAACTGACCAAGAATGAACAACACATTCTACCCTTATTAACAGCACTTAATACATATCTCTATGAAAATAACATTGGTATTGTTACCAGAAGGTCAATATTCTACTTCGTTCACTGTATCGTTCTGTCTTTCTTAAAAAACAAAAAAGCAGAAGAGATATTATCAATTGAAGCCAAAGAGAAAGTTCTTACCGTTATCATAAGTATAGTCAACAAAATCGGTGTAGAGATCGTAAAAAACATTCCATCCTCAAATTATAATCACATCCATAAAATAGGTTACCATTTGCTACTTAATGAAATGCCGCCGCTTAATATGTGTTATATAGAAGACACTGATACTAGTGGTAAAAAAATTAAAATAAAAATAGCTGCATCCAAAGACTTTACACCATTAATATCAGTAGGTGAAAAAAATGTATTGCCAGTATCATTAAAAACGCGAGTATACACACTGCTTGGACATGTATTTTCCAACGAAATCTATTTATGGATCCCATTTGAAAATGCAAACCAAAGCTTAATTATCCATGGCGAGACTAAAAATGAATTTTTGTATGCTGGGAAGAAAACCGACAGTATTACAATAAATCAAGCGATAAACAGCATCAATAATAGGAATAAAGTTTCCCAACCACTTCCACTTAAAGTTAGGATTTTAAGAAAACTGGCTAGAAACAAATATGTAGCAAAAAAATTCTCTAACGCTTGGCTATTAACAGATAATGAAGTGAGAGCTGATGATAATGCAGAGCATTTCTATCGCTATATTGCTAATAATCATAAGGACGTTAATGCATTCTTTTTGTTAAATAAAGACTCTTGCGATTGGCAGCGCTTAAAACAACAAGGGTTTAGATTAATAAAATTTGGTGGACTTACCCATCGTCTCGCACTGCTTAATTCAAAGATGCTTTTATCATCTCATGCAAACCCAGCTATTATAAACTTCTTACCAAGAAAGCACTTTTCAGACATGTTGAATTATAAGTTTGCCTTTTTGCAACACGGCATAACAAAGGACGACCAATCTGAATGGCTAAACAGCCGAAAAATTGATTATCTAGTTACCGCAGCACAACATGAATATGCTGATATCGCGGAAAACGGAAGATATCGCTATACATCAACTGAAACAGTGCTTACCGGCTTTCCAAGATATGACAATCTCGTACAACCTGAGCTTAATCACAAAACAATATTAATATTACCGACTTGGCGAAAAAGCCTGGCTGGTGAACTAGTCAGTAAAACAAGCATAAGAGCAAAAAATGAGTTTTTCAATCAATCTGAGTTTTGTAAACAGTGGAGCCAATTTCTCAACTCTAAAGAGCTAGAGAATTTATCAATAAAACATGGCTATTCTGTGCTGTTTTATCCGCATCCTAATCTCGTTGACTACCTTGATGATATCAATATCCCAGAACATGTCGAAGTAGGAATATTTGGTGTGGAAAGTTTCCAAGAGGTTTTCAAGAAAGCGAGTATTCTTATCACCGATTTCTCCTCTGTGGCCTTTGATGTTGCCTACATGTCGAAGCCGATTATCTACTTCCAGTTTGATATTGATACATTCTTTTCAGAACATTCATACTCAAAAGGTTACTATGAATATCCTGAACTAGGCTTTGGCCCCGTTGTTCATGATATAGATAGCCTAAATAAAGAGCTGGAGAACAGTCTTGAGAACAATTGTATAGTTCAAGATAAGTATAAAGAAAGAATTAATACCTTCTTCCCATTTAGCGATCATTCTAACTCTGAGCGTCTGTTTAAAGTATTAACCAAAACTCGGTCTGTAAAACCCTGTCTGCATACGATACTGACTTATATCCAGTATTATAATAATAAAAGCCAGTTGGCCATCGTGGGTAAGATGTTACGGGAGAATAAGAATGTAATCCTCCAGTCAACTAACTTTTATCATGACAGAATTAAGCGTCTTTTAAGTGAAGTTAGCCTCATATCCTTCATTCATGAAAATAAAGAATTAACATCACTTGTTAACTCCATACGGACCTCTCTTTTCCCACAAGAGTTTAACCAAAAGTTGATGGGTACCGAGTTATCTATTGGCCATGGGTACTCAACTGGAGAAGACGATGTTGTTGATAAATTTATGTCTTTAATCCTAAATGCGGAAGAAGGTAAGTCTATCTCATATTCATTCAATGATAATCATGAAAGAACGCCTGCCATGAATATCGTTCATCATTACCTTTTACTGCTCGCATGCTATCAATTGAAAGATTTCGCTCAGTGCATTAATATCTATAAAAAATACTTTAGTGAGTCACCAAAAATTAGGCCTAAAAGAGTATTCTTATTTTACATTCGTGCGCTGATAAAAACGTCAAAAATAGTAGATGCCTGTAACAAGATCAAAAACTTACCGCTTATTTCGGATGAAAAAGAAGAAATTTTATCTCTATTAGATGAAAATTATAAAAGTGAAAACATTAACACATTATTAATTCCATTCTTAAAACCAGATATTGAATTTAATGTTGATGCCATTAACGCTTATTTTTATTTATCAAAAATGATAAAACCTGAAGAGTATGTTATGTATTTCAAAGCTGGTATTCATACTAAATTCATGGTGGAAAGCTATGTATTACAGTTATATGAAAAAAATCAACATTCGCGTATTGCTTCATTGCTTTCTGATAGAAGTGTATGTGATACATTTGTAACGTCTGAAAGGCATAAAACGATTTATCTATTTTCATTATTCAAAAAAAATGGAATAGAAGATTTTATTAATGAAGCACTACGATTAACTAATACAGCAAATGTTATTGATGCTATTAATACAATTGATTTTAGTAGTTTGAAAACAATCGAACAGGATATACTCTACTGCATCCTTGAGCAAATATTAAAAAATAACTGCTATACAATTCCTTGCGTCGAAGTTTATAAATTATCACTGATATTTTATAAATATAATCGTCCTGGATTAGCTAAAAAAATAATTACACTATCCTTAGTCAGACAACATGAAGATCACTATATCGATGCGAAGAATTGGCGTGGGAACAATGACTACAAAACGCTAATGCTAGCTATCGAAGAAATAGATCACATTTTGGCTTAATGTATCAATTCGAAATGACTCATGGTAGGTACAGCCAATGTTAAGAGCTTTAATTTTAATCATATTCTTAACGCTCCCCTATGCCTTTGCTAAGGATAACTACGTCAGGGATATTGTCACGGATGACAATATTCAAGGCTTTGTACTAGGGAAGAAAGATGTCATCTATACGATGGAACTAAACGGAAAATTGAAATCATCTTCATTATATTCATACTCAAATAGCGGAAGGAATTTATTTTTAAGTGATCCTGATATCGGCCACCAAGGGTTTTCTATTTATGAAAAAGATGAAAATAACATTTATGCATTAACGAGTGCATTAAATGATGCTTACCATGCTTTAATTTTTTATGTTCAAGATGGGAAGTTAGAATCAAAACGGCTGATAAAATTCTTTGATTCAGATTTTTACTCTATCAATGAAACAATGCCCACTATATCAAGTGACCAGAGATACTTGATTGTTAGAGGGCGGCTTGCTTCACGGAAGATGATTTTCCGTGTCTATGACTTAGATGTCGTAAAAAAAGCCGTCCATATCAATGATCAAACGGTAGATTTAAGCTCATCGTATAAATATCAATGGCTAATGCCTGCCGATAACCTTGTAGATAGCGACGGAAACTTACGACCATTACAGTCAATTGCAAGTGATGGTAAGAAAATTTATTTACTCTTAGGTAATTCAAAAATCAATGATAAAGCAATATTCTCTTATAGCCTTTCCGGAAACATCATTAATTATGCCACGACACTGAGAATTGGTATTAAGAGAGCATTGTCTGATGGAAATGGATATTTTTATGAACCAGAAGGTTTGGCGGTCGATCCTGGGGGCAATTCATTGCTGGTATTAATTGTAACTGGGAATGGTGGTAAACATTTCAATCGGATATTCTCAATAGATAAATTAGCACTCAACTGAGTGCTTTTTCGTTATACCGATTTATCCATTAATTGGTATAACGAAAAAACACCATTCACCTTCAGACATCACTCTGCCAAATAATAAATATCTTCCTATTTCAATACTAACGATACATCATGTCCTCCCTCCTAATTCCCTTACCATGCCCAATATCAATTAAGCAGGATCCTTAGCATACTCAGTCATATAGACTTTCTTGGCTGTCGGTATCGGCTCAACTTGATTATCGCCATAATAAACCGCATTAATCTGCGTGTGCCTCAATATATATAACCGGAATTTTTTAAATAGTTTCATGTCCGGCTTGAAATCAGACTGCCAGAATTGATTAAGATGCCCTTGGAACGTCAACCCTTTCATGTCGTACATGGCTTTGCCCATCACAATTAGCGGCTTGTTGTGAATAAGCGCGGATAGACCGGCCGTACTGTTAATGGTGATCACGGCTTTGGCATGAGTGAGTAATTCGGGCATCGGCAGGTCATGCACATATTTTACGCGATCGCTGATGTTGTACTGCTTACCCAATTGGCGAATTAGCGGCCCGTAAAGACGGTGACCTCGATCCATGGGGTGATGTTTGATGACGAGCCATTGGTCGTCGCTTGCCTTTTTCGAGAATGAATACATGACATCATTAATGTAATCACGCACATCGTTATAAGGGCTGTGATTGCGAATCTGACTATCGTTGTAGACCTGTAAAATCGCCAAATTATAGCGTTGATCCAGCTCACCTTGGAGTTGACTCAATACCTTTCGTTCTAAGAATCGATACCCTTGTTTACGAACGGCAGCACGCACCCAGCAGCGCGCTTCGTACAGTGGCGAGAAGGATTTATGGTGCCGATATCGCGGGAATTCGTTGCGATAATACCAACCAGCAAGGTAATAACTGATTGCATGACGTACACGTGTACTAAAGCATGATGCCAGTTTTTTGGCGACCGGCGGTTTCACGTCCGGTAATTTGCGGTAGAAATCAGGATTACGTGGCAATGAGGAGAATGCATTCACCCCCCCCTCTTCGAGAGTGATGAAGTGAGGCCGCAAATACCCTTCTTCGAACGCCAAAATGCGCACCCCTTTGGCTTGCGCCCACATCTTCGCCGCTTGATGCAATGGGCGACAATCGCCGAAACACAAAATAGTGTCGAATTGATACGTTTGCCAGGTCTTTTTCAGCCAGACAGGGAATTCTTTCGGTGTTTGCTTGTAAAGCAAATAGTCACGCTTACGGCAGTAAAATTTGTCACCGCCGTTGAATACCACATTCACCGCTTCACAACCCATTGACTCGAGCCATTCCGCGGTATCACTGAAAAAAGGACCCATCGGGCCTTGTAACAGCAGGTATTTCTTCCCTGAGAGAAGTTTTGCTAGTGCGTGGCTACTTGTAAGCATAAACGGATCACCATCATGGTTTAATAGACTGATTTACAAACTCATTGTGACTTTCGCGAGCATAATCAACTTTCTATAATGGCGGATAATCCTACCCGCTCTTTTTTTGCTAAATTGCATATTGGCCCGTGGCTGATTGGCTAAAATGTCTAACGCACTTTCAGCAGTAATTGCCTCGTGTCGCGACGGGTCGATATAAGTCGGGTAGGCGATTAACGCCTGATACACCAAGTCATCCAGCATCAACGTGCGGTGGCGACGAGGCGAACGATGCTCATCCTTTGTCAGCCCCCAGCCGGCATAAAATGGAATGCCGTAACAAAACACTTGTTTACCGTGCAACAGCGCCTCAAATCCTGATAGCGACGTCAATGTATGCAATTCATCTGCCGCCTGAATGCACTGAATGATATCGGCGTCTAGTGCCTGAAAATCGGCCCACTGTGCAACATCCGCAGCAGGAACATACCCTTGTCGATTCCCCACCAGCACATCTGGGTGTGGCTTATAAATGATGAAAGCATTGGGATGACGTTGCCGTACTGTTCTGAGCAATTCACTGTTGGTACGAATACTGACAGTGCCGCTCAGTATCGAAGCGTCGTCTTCTACTTGCCCCGGTACCAGCAGGATGCGTTTTCCCTGCGCTTCTGGCGGTAGGCTAAAGGCGGCACCAATGTTGTATTTACTGACTTTCGTGCTCACCAACCGGTGACGTAATGCAGCTGCCCGTTCAATTTGACAGGCCGTTAAATGGCTGTGATTAAGTAACGTCTCAAGGTCACTGGGACGAGTGGCGTCGTAATAAATACCTGTTTTATCGAGTACTAATGACAAGGGGGGATGCAAATCAGACCCCAGTCCCGATGAACGCAAAAAACCATCCTCCATGCGCCACACCGGCAGTTTTTGTGCCAATGCTTTTTGTTGCCAACGCTGCTCACCTTTATTCCCCCACACCACACAAGCCGTATTCGCCGTCTTACGTTCACTAAACGAGACGCTGTTAAATGTGGTTTTCAAAAATGAGAGAAAAATACTGCGTTTCCAAAGCGTTAACCCTGGAGCCCATAACTGGCCTTGGCGCTGCTCTTGATGATTCTTTTGCATTAGTAGGTGGTTAATCACCTCAAACAAGGTGCAGGGTTGCCCGCTGCTAGAGTCGATATAACGGCTGTAGCGGAAATAGGCTGCGCTGAAAAGATCCAGCAAACTTGCCCGGCCTCTTCGCGCCGACAATTCGCTAGCCTTAGCATGGCGATCATCCGTCAGCCCCCAACCGGCATACCAGGGTTGACCAAATACCTTGACTGGTTTACCCGCTAGTAGAGCTTCAAAACCATATTGTGACGTGACAACGTAGACACCATTCACATGGCGCAATAGGGATTGTGGGCTGACATTTTCTGCGAGCAATTTGATGCGAGGATTTTTGGGGATAGTCGCGAAGTAACCTGATTTCTTGCCCTGTAAAACGTCGGGATGTATTTTCAGCCATATTTCAGACTGCGGATTTTCATCCAGTGCGGCTTTCAGCATGATTTCAAAATCAGCCGTATCGGCATTACCGTATTTAACCGCCATATCCCCGAACGTTTGATCCACCACCAATACGGCCTCACCCTTCGGTGGCTGGCCACGGTATGCTGGCGCAAGGTTATATTTAGAAAGGTCAGCCTCAACAATCAGTTGCATGGCACGCTGTGCGTCAGCATAGAACGGTTGATTACCGGCGCTATCGCGAATCAAGGTTTCCAATGAACTGGCCCTGCGTGCGTCGTAATAAATGCCCTGCGTATCCACCACCATCGACAGCGGCGGACAACCTGTCACACCCAATCCCAGCGAACGGATAAAACCATCTTCGAGGCGAATAACAGGCCGATGGGATGCGTTCGCCAATGCCACAGCCTGATGACCGGTTGGACGATTCCCCCACACGGCCACTGAAGTGACCTCTGGGGGGATAGTGCGCAGCGATGAAAGCTTGCAGCAGGGCCCAGCCAGAAAACTGGCGAGATGTTCGATACGATAGATGCCTGCCGAGAAGATACCGATCATTAGAGTGTTAGCACCACTTTTGCCGCCACCGCTAACTGGTAAAGAATGGTCGAGATCCCGCGAGAAACTTCGATATTCTTCGATTCAAATTTCGGTAACACCATCAACTCATCGCCCGGCTGCAACGTTTTAACGTCTTCAGCATTAAGTGCTTCACCATTTTGCTTAATCAAGATGACTTTCGTGTTGCTTGCCTTTTGCGTATAACCACCCACCTTTGTGATGTAGTCATTCGGACTCAGCCCTTTTTGCCAGCTCACAGCATTAGGGAACATGACCTCGCCATGAATCATCACCAGCGACGTTTTCTCTGGGATCTTAATCACATCGCCGTCTTCCAAAATCACCTGATTGAGGTTGCTTTCATTCAGTACCACTTCCCCTTTAGGCACCACGGTGCGGGCTTTGGACACGAAACGGCTAATAAGCTGTGCTTCCTGCATTCTCAGGCGAGCTTCTTCTGATGTAGACGATTGGGCAGACAAAGAGGCTTCTTCGAGTTTTTGCAACGACAGGTCAAGCATCTCTTTCTGGCGCAGTGCAACTGAGCGACGGTAGAGTTGGATAGCATCCAATTGTGACATGCTGTTCGGGCGGATTTTAGTCAGGACTTGGCTCATCGTCGCCCCATAGGGCAACACAATGGCATGTTCGCCAGAATGCGCGCCTTCAACTCGAACCTGAATGGTCCCCGAATAACGATCAGCGCTAATAATCAGCTTATCGCCATCCTGCAATGAACGCCCAGGAGCGGAACTGAGTGGGTAATATTCACTGCGCTTGACGGTCCCTTGCTTACGGATAATCGTCATATGCGTTGCGCCCGGTTTAGGCCGCGCCCAGCTCAGCGCTTCAGTAACAGGGATCGTGCTATCACGGAATTCAAAGTCATAACTGTTGAACACTTCACCTTCCACACTGAACGTATGTTGACGTGGGCCAACGACGATGGTGTCACCGTCAGAAAACTGCGATAAACCCAGATTTCCATTGAGTAAAAAGTCGTACAGATTGACATTCGAACGCACGCTTTTACCGCGTTTGATACTGATATCCACGTAACTACCACTTTGGGTATCAACACCACCGGCTTTACTAAGGTAGGAAAGCAATGAATCCGACGCGACGCCACCATACAATCCAGGGTTATTGACGTAACCAGTGACAAATACTTTGACCGGTTGTGCCTGCAACAGCGAGGCATAAACGTTCACGTTAGACTGATAGACCTGCTTAACTTTATTCGTTACCACGCTATTAATCTGGCTATTCGGAATACCAACCACTTTCAACGGGCCAACATTCGGCAGGAAAATATTCCCCTTCGGATCCACACTCAGCGCACCTTCAAAGTTGAATGCGCCCCACAACCGTACTTGAATCTGATCCCCCAAACTGACGACATAGTTCGGATTAAAGCCAATGCTGGAACCACTGTCAGCGGCAGATACCGAGTTAAATAATTGGGCACCAAACATGCGGCTCATGACCACGGGGATCACCGGAGGTGGAGGATCGTAAAACCCGCCATCGTTATTGGCATTTTGGCTTTGACCGGAAATCATCGACGGTAACGGTGCCGCCCCCGTCATATTCGGATCTGCATTGAGATCGACGGCCTGAGCGTGTGCTGCCTGTAGGGCTATAATCAGCAAAACAGATTTCAATAATTTCATAACATGCCCTGAGTCACTGCCTGCGGAGTCATCCCGACAAGCAAGAAATAGCGTTAAAACAGCGTCAGTCTTTGTGATCGTCAATCACTGCTAACAACAATTTAGCTGTGCCAAAAAGCAAACCGCACACCAGTAACCAACTGATTATCAGATACAGGCGATTAGGGAATTTAGCTTCCTGCGGTAACTGCGGCGAGCTGATGATCGACAACATTTTTAACTTTCTAGCCGCATCAACACGGGTCTTTTCAATGGATGTCAGGGTTAGTTTGTAGATATCCGTGTCGAACAGCACTTTGGCTTTTATCTCTTCAAAATCCACCGCCATACGATTCAGCTTGTGGCCATCAGGTGCGGTGATTTTGCTTTTTTCGTTATCAATCTGTGTGGAAAGCGATTTGAGTGCATTTTTTGCACTGACAACCTGAGGGGCATCCTCACGAAGGTATGTCATCAAATTACGCAGTTCTGCTTCCATCTGAATACGCTGACTCACCAAGGTATTGACCAAATTAGTTGCGGCTAAAGCCTGAGCCTCAGGATCCAGTACGTTATTGCTGTTTTGATAGCTAAGGAGCTCAGCTTTACTGCTGTTCAGACGTTTCCGCGCGGCTTGCATTTCATTTTCGGCGAACTGTAACTGCTCACGCGCAATATGGTGCGAAATCTCATTAATAAAGCGTTCGGACTCTTTCAAAATGGCCTGATTGAACTGTTGGGCAAACTCCGCTGAAAACCCTTGCGTCCCAATCGTCAGTAGCCCCGTTTTGTCGTCATACGCCACAGAAATACGATCACGATAATAGTTAAGAAATTGCTCTCGGGTCGCATTGCTAGGCAAATGATAGAAAAAATCCCAACCGCTTTGACCGAAAGCCTGACGAAAATTAAGTTGTTTATCGAGAACACCCAACATATCAGGTGAGTTAATGTATTCTTTCAAATATAAGGCATCTTCCGCGGAACTTGGGTTACCGGCACCGAGCAACAAGCCCACATTCAAATTACTGCCACTCACATCATTAGACTGTTTGATAGCGACTTTAGACTCACTCAAGTAACGTGGCTGGCTAAAAAGAAGTAGATAGAGCATTAGCAGCGTCATCGGTATCAGGATCATAATCTTGCCTAGATGACGCTGCACGCAGGACAGATTTAAATATGATGTCCGCACATGTTTCAGCGTATTCCCTGTGACTGACCAAATTAATTTTACTTTTTCAAACAGCATGGATTTCATCATTTTTATTTGTTCGGCATTTCTCTATCGCATTTAATGCACTAACCAGCATAAAAAACTGAGAATATATTTACCACGACTTATCTCGCGTGAATTGTTTTTCAGACATACATACAAGGTTAAATCACCTATAAATTTCTGTAGAGAATCTTTTAATAGCCATTGAAATTAGTTATTTTATTTCAGCAATTACAAGCAGATGCAAGAAAGAAAAAAACACATATATTTCCAATGGATAGGCATGAACCGAGAAGCTGACTAGTATAGAAAGAATGCATATCCAACACCAATTAAATAAATGTTACCAAATGTAAAATTAACTTATTTAATAAAAATTTAACAGAGCAATATTATAAGAAATATCTCATCTTATAATGGTATTATTCTTTAAAATCAAACCAATAAATAAAGCCATTTTAGTTAAAAATAGAAGTTCGGTATTTCAATGTATGAATATTCCTACAAATAATAATTTATAATATTGTTATGTGAATAAATATTCTCGAAATAGGGAAGGAATAATTAGAGTAAAACACTTATAACTTAAATATAGCTTATGAATAACGGTCTTTATTAAGTCGCTTATTTTATTAAAAAGATAAAATTGTACGATTTAACATCATTAATGGGGCCTAATTATCCATATATAGACATAGAGGGTAGACATAGAGGATAGGCATTGAAAGTGCGGGGAGTGAACATGAATATAATGCCATCCAACTTGATAACCGTATCAAGTTGGATTATTCGGCATGATGGCTAGAAAATTTTTACTCAAATACCCCAGTCGATAAGTATCTATCACCACGGTCACAAATGATCGCCACTATCACCGCCCCTGGGTTCAACGCAGCCACTTGCAGCGCACCGGCCACCGCGCCACCGGAACTGACGCCACAGAAGATACCCTCTTCAGTCGCCAACCGTCGCATCGTCTGCTCCGCTGAGATCTGAGTGATATCCAATACCTGATCGACTAATTCGGGGCGGAATATGCCTGGCATATATTCAGGTGACCAACGCCTGATCCCTGGAATACTACTGCCTTCCGCCGGCTGTAAGCCGATAATGCTGACGTTCGGGTTTTGGCTTTTCAGATACTGGCTCACACCGGTAATGGTGCCCGTCGTCCCCATGCTCGAGACAAAATGGCTCACCTTCCCCGCGCTCTGCTGCCAGATCTCTGGCCCCGTGCCGGTAAAATGGGCGTAAGGGTTATCCACGTTATTAAATTGATCGAGCACTTTGCCCTGTCCATTGGCCTGCATCATCAATGCCTGATCGCGTGCGCCTTCCATGCCTTGCTCGCGGCTCACCAAGATCAGCTCCGCACCATAGGCACGCATCGCCGCCTGACGTTCTTGGCTCATGTTCTCTGGCATCAGTAACTTCAGTTGATACCCTTTCAGGGCCGCGATCATCGCCAGCGCAATGCCAGTATTCCCGCTGGTCGCCTCGATTAATACATCACCCGGTGCAATTTCACCGCGCAATTCAGCCTGTTGGATCATGGCGAGCGCCGCGCGGTCTTTAACCGAGCCAGCCGGATTGTTGCCTTCCAGTTTGACCCATATCTCGGCATCCAGCCCTTGGCTTAGGCGTTGCAGTTTTATCAGTGGTGTATTGCCGATGCAGTGTTCGAGGGTTGTCACGTTAATTTACCTATTACGCCCCAGCGCGCTGATGTCGTCGCGTTGTTTGCCACGCCAAGCACTGGGACTAGATTCTATATTCACAAATAAAAAGGTGGCCATTAGGCCACCTCTATTTGCCACTTGCAGAAAAACTTATCAGGCGCTTTGCGCTAACGCAATGGGTTGCAATAATTGATCGCCAGAATATAAGCGGGCGTTCAATCCCCCGACGTAGTAGCGATTGCCGCGTACAGGTGCATCGATATTGCCTTCAGGCAAGACGACACTGATCGGATCTTGATGCCAACCAATAGGTTGTACGGTTAACTGCCAGAAGTGGCCCCGAGGGCTAACTTCAAGCACTTGAACCGGTAATGGGCAACGATCACTCGATTGCGTGCTGACTTCCATCTCCCAGGGTCGCAGGAATAAATCCACGCTACCTTGGTGCATTGGCGCTAAATCTAGTGGCCAGTGGTGGGCGCCGATAAACAACTGTGAGCCACGGATTTCACCGCTCAGGCGATTCACTTCACCAAGGAATTCCAAGACAAAGCGCGTTGCTGGGTCGCGCCACACTTCATCAGGTGTCCCGACTTGCTCAATATTCCCCTGACTCATCACCACCACACGATCAGCCACTTCCATCGCTTCTTCCTGATCATGGGTCACGAATACGCTAGTAAACTTCAATTCATCGTGCAGTTGGCGTAACCAGCGGCGTAGCTCTTTACGCACTTGTGCATCCAACGCGCCGAAAGGCTCGTCTAACAACAGAATTTGAGGTTCAACCGCCAACGCACGCGCTAACGCGACGCGCTGTTTCTGGCCGCCTGAAAGCTGTGAGGGATAACGATTAGCCAGATGGCCTAGTTGGACCATCTCCAGCAGTTGCGCCACTTTCTGCTTAATCGCAGCAGCATTCGGACGCTCACGGCGCGGTAACACCGTCAGGCCAAAAGCAATATTATCGAACACGGTCATATGGCGGAATAATGCGTAATGTTGGAACACAAAACCCACACGCCGATCACGAGCATGCAAGCGGCTAACATCCGTACCATGGAAACTTAACCGCCCCGCGTTTTGGTTTTCCAGCCCTGCAATAATGCGCAGTAAAGTGGTTTTCCCCGAACCGGACGGGCCGAGCAGCGCCACCATCTGGCCAGAAGGAATATCAAGCTGGATGTTGTTCAGTACCTTGGTACGACCAAAATACTTGCTGATATTATCAATCTCAATGCTCATGCTTTTGCTCCTGTTCGAGACGAACAACCTGACGCGCTAAACGCCATTGCAGGCCGCTTTTCAGAAAAAGGGTCACTATCGCCATCAGCGTTAATAGTGCAGCGGCCGTAAAGGCCCCCGCAGTATTGTAATCCTGATGCAACAGCTCAACTTGCAGCGGCAAGGTGTAAGTCTCGCCACGAATAGAACCGGATACCACAGATACCGCGCCAAACTCACCAATCGCTCGGGCGTTGGTCAACACCACGCCATACAGCAGCGCCCAGCGAATATTCGGTAACGTCACGCGGCGGAACATTTGCCAGCCAGAGGCACCGAGCAACACGGCGGCTTCATCTTCCTGACTGCCCTGACTCATCATCACGGGCACCAATTCACGCACCACAAACGGACAAGTCACAAAGATAGTCACCAGCACCATACCGGGCCAAGAGAACATCAGTTGAATATCGTGCGAGTCCAACCAACCACCGACTACACCGTTCGAGCCGTAAAACAGCAGATACATCAAACCTGCCACCACCGGCGAAACCGCAAACGGAATATCAATCAGCGTCATCAACAATTGACGGCCAGGGAAGACAAAGCGTGTCACTAGCCAAGCCAGTACCACCCCAAACACCAAATTCACTGGAACCGTAATCAGCGCCACCAAGACCGTGAGCCAAATGGCATGCAGCATATCGGGATCAGATAAGTTCTGCCCCACCACCTCAATCCCTTTCGAGAATGCAGTGATAAAGATCCACACCATCGGGATCACCAGCAGTAAAAACGAGAATATTGCGCCGATAGCAATCAGGGTCCATTTCCCCCAATTGACCGGTGGGCGGGCTACGCCGTTGAACTCGGTAATATCCGCCATCAGTGACCGCCTATCCGCCGACCAAAGCGGCTTTGTAACGTGTTAATACCAAACAGCAGCACCAGTGAAACGGCCAAAATAACCGAGGCAATGGCGCTGGCCGCGGGGTAATCAAATTCCTGCAAACGGATGAAAATCATCAGCGAGGTCACTTCGGTTTTCCACGCGATGTTACCGGCGATAAAAATGACGGCACCGAACTCACCCAAGCTGCGCGTGAAGGACAACGCGGTACCGGCAAGCAGTGCCGGAGCCAGTTCTGGCATCACCACCAGACGGAAACTCTGCCAACGGCTCGCGCCTAAGGTTTCAGCCGCCTCTTCATATTCTGGTCCCAGCTCTTCTAACACTGGCTGCACGGTACGAACCACAAACGGCAGGCTAGTAAATGCCATCGCCACCGCGATCCCTAACCACGTGAACGAAACTTTGATACCTAATTCGTTTAGCCACGCACCGTACCAGCCGGTGGTGGAAAACAAGGTCGCCAGCGTTAAACCTGCGACGGCTGTCGGTAAGGCGAAAGGAAGATCCATCAGGCCATCAAGCACACTGCGACCGGGGAATTGATAGCGGGTCAAAATCCACGCCATCAACATGCCAAAGACGGCATTAAAGACACTCGCTACGCCCGCGGCCAACAAGGTCACTTTATAAGCAGCGACCACCTGAGGATTGGTTATCACCTCCCAGTACTGCGCCCAACTCATCTGTGCGACCTGCATCACTAACGCGCTAAGCGGGAGTAATAAGATCAGGCAGGTGTAAAGCAGGCTGCTCCCGAGACTGAGGGTAAAACCGGGCAGAACCCGTTTACTGGATGCCGACAACATTACTGATGCCCTTCCGCTAACAATTTATCCAGCACACCGCCTGTAGCGAAATGAGTCGTCATCACTTCTGGCCAGCTACCGAACTGCTCTTCAACTCGGAATAATTTGGTTTCAGGGAACTGGGATTTGGCTGCTTCCATCGCCGCTTTATCATTAACGCGGTAGTTGAAGCTGGTGATCACCTGCTGCGCCTCTGGGCTGTAGAGATAGTTGAGGTAAGCTTTGGCCGCTTTTTCAGTGCCATTCTTCTCCACATTTTTGTCTACCCACGCCACAGGGAACTCCGCCAGAATATCGACCGGTGGGACAATAACTTCGTATTTGTCGCTGCCATATTCTTTACGGATATTATTCACTTCAGATTCGAAACTGATCAGCACATCACCTAAGCCGCGCTCAACGAACGTGGTGGTTGCACCACGACCGCCAGTATCAAATACCTCGACGTTACCCAAGAAGCGTTTCATCCAGTCACGGGTTTTCGCTTCATCCTTACCATTGGCTTGTTGCGTCGCACCCCAAGCCGCCAAATAGGTATAACGGCCATTGCCTGAGGTTTTAGGATTCGGGAACACCAGTTTCACGTCTTCACGCACTAAGTCATCCCAACTGTGGATATTCTTTGGATTGCCTTTGCGCACCAAGAAAGCCATGGTGGAGTAGAAAGGTGAACTGTTATTCGGCAGACGAGCTTGCCAGTCAGCGGGGATAAGATTGCCGCGATCGTGCAGAATTTGCACATCGGTCACTTGGTTATATGTCACCACGTCAGCTTTCAAGCCTTGCAAGATAGCTAACGCCTGCTTAGAAGAGCCGGCATGGGATTGCTTGATAGTCAGTTTGTCGCCAGGATTTTGTTGCTCCCACTGTTTCTCAAAACCCGGATTCAGTGCAGTGAACAACTCGCGAGAAACATCGTAAGAACTGTTCAGCAACTCAGTCGCAGAAGCCGTTGCGCTACCGAAGATTAGCGCGCTTAATAAGGCAACACGGGTCCACCCATTCGTCTTCACTGAAGTATGTTTCATTCTGCACCTTATTCACTGAGTTCATCCGGCAGGTATGTCATTCTTGATTAACCATGCCCTTAATATCTTCAGTGTATTTATAACTAGGCGCATACCTATAACGCTTTTATATACCGTTTAGTGATGTGCAAGTATCAAATGCTCTAAGCCAGTCACAACGCAGTTTGCCAGCGAATCGTTTTACCCTGCTCTCACTTTGCCCTTCCCTAAAAATGGAAAAAGCCCAGCCGACCTGCACTGGGCGATAAAAAACGGCCTTAATTTACTTTTGCGTGACGACATCGGTGTTGTTTGGTGCGATAGCTCCACTGAATGGCTTACCATCGATAGCATCGACCATGCGTAAACCAGATGGGCGTACCCAGCGCTGTACACGGGATGGCATATCAAAACCAATCAATAGAATCACGACGAATGTCAGGCTGAACGAGAGCGATCCTAGTGCCGTACCGAGGCTAAGGTGCTGAGCAATCGACGCCCCAAGAATCGGTGCTAGCGCGCCGCCCAAGGCACCCACGTTGTAGGTAAAGCCCAAACCTGCCGCTCGCTGTTCAGTATCGAAATAACCGCCCAACAGTTTGGGCAGCAACCCCGCAATCCCCTGCCCTAACATCTGTTGTAGGAACAGCAAACCGCCGAGGAACAAGATACTGCTGCCTTGGATCGCAAACAGAGGAATGATCAATAATTGCGAAATCAGCAAGCTGGTCACGTAGGCTTTGCGAGTGCCTAACCAATCGCCGAGGAAGCCCCCAACGCAGCAACCCACCGCAGCGCCAAATCCGCTGAAGAACAACACATTGCCGACCGTGTGCGGGTCATAACCCAGATCCATTTTCAGATAAGTGGGCAGCAATGCCTGAATCGGCCATGAATAGAGGAAGGCGCAAAATACCACCACCATCAACATCACGCCGGTCGGCCAACGATCGCCGCTGGTTTGAATCATAAAGTAGACAAAAATAGCGGCACAAAGAATCCCAAGGATCACAATGACGGGAGTCGATACCATACCGGTGAAGCAGGCGTAAAGCGCCGCCGCAGCAAAGATAGTGAGGCCAATATTCAGGTAACTGAGTTGGCTGCGGTACAGGATATCCACCATGTTAAGGCTTTTGGTTTGCTTAGACTGCTGCTGACTTTGGGCTTTTTCCCAATCTTCCGCTTCTGGCAGATTTTTACGCAGCCACAAAGCAAAGATAATTGGCAACAATCCAATGTAGAAAAGCATGCGCCAGCCAAAGGCAGGAACGACAAAGCTATAGGCTTGAGCCGCTAATACCGCGCCGATAGAGAAACCCGAAATCAGGAAACCACTGGCTTTGTTACGCATGTGCTTAGGCCAGCTTTCCATGACATAGGTAGAACTGGAGCCATACTCCCCCGCCATCCCAATGCCAATCACCAATCGGGCGATAAACAAGGTGGTGTAACCCGGCGCTAAGCCGCAGGCGAGTGTTCCGAAGGAAAACAGCACGATACTGGTGATCATCGCCAATTTTCGGCCATAACGGTCACCCATAGCCCCGAGTACCAATCCCCCGAACCAACGCGAGATAAAGGCCGCTGAAATCAGGCTCGTGGCTTGAATCAGTGTCAGACCAAATTCTTGCTTAATATCAGTCAACACCAGCGTAATCAGAACAAAATCGAAACCATCCAGGGCGTAACCGATCCAGGCGGCAATAAATGCCTTCCATTGCGCAGGGGTTAGCTGCTTGTACCAACGCAATGGCTTGTCTCCTTGAGACTCTACTGATGTGCTCATATCGTCGCTCTCTCCACCACCAGCAAAGCTCACTGGCAGAAACTGTTTTCCTCGCGGCAGGTATAACCACAGTAACCAACTGTTTCAAATCATATAATCGGTTACTACCCGATGGTTCTCGCCACATTTATATTTATGTGGTTTAACTCCATATAAAAATACACAAAGGAGTAAAACTCCATTTGAGTGTATAAGATTAGTTCGCTAATACAATCACAATGTGTTTAAAACGTGACAAAGATGGCGAAATGCTAATGTGCGGCAGAGAAGCAACAGGATAACGGGGTTTTCCCCCCCGCTGACGGAATATCTCCGCAGCGGTCGCGAGGAATTACAGTAGGAAATGTATTACCGGTCATCCATTTTGGCTGACCGCTTGGGTGGTTTTACGCTTAATACTTTCGGCCTGCGCCGGATCAGCTTTAACCAGCAGCGCGTAGATCAGATCCAGCACAAACAGTTGCGCGATTTTGGTGCCGATAGAGTCCCCTTGCAACTGACCCTGACGGTTACCGTTAATCAATACATAGTCAGCCAATTCTGTAATGGTTGACCCCATATTGTGAGTCAATGCCACCGTAGTGGCTCCCGCTTGTTTAGCCAGTTTCAAAGCATGTACTGTTTCAGCCGAGGTGCCCGAGTGGCTAATCCCCATGGCGACATCACCGGGGCGCATCAAAGAGGCTTGCATATACATGAAATGGTTATTTGTCGCCGCATCAACCCGCAGCCCGATACGCATTAATTTACCTTTGGCATCTTCCGCCGTAATACCTGAAGAACCCACGCCAAAAATGCAGATTCGGTCAGCGGGGCGCAATAATTTCACCACCTGCTCAACACTCTCAAGAGACAGCAGATTTAACGTTTCAGATAACACATTATTGATGGCCGATTGTAATTTAGTGCCGATCGCCAGTGCATCATCCCCTTCTTGCACATCCGCATCCAATAGGCTGTTTTCATCGTGATGGCGGGTCGCCACCTCAATGGCCAGATCCATTTTGAAGTCCTGAAACCCTTTGTAACCCAGTGTTCGACAGAAGCGAATAATGGTGGCTTCACCGGCCTGCGTCTGCGAGGAAAGATCAGCAATGGACAATTGGGTCACTTTGGCGGGTTCCGCCAGAATATAGGCGGCAATTCGTTGAGCTGAACGTGTCAGGCTGTTTTGCATCGCACCCAAGGCATCAAGAATTTTACCTGGCTTAAAACGGGGAGCACCAGTTTTCACGTGGACACCTCAAGGGAAAGAGAATTGATGAACAGGGGACATATCTGGGGCGCATCATTACATAGTTGGCTCATTTCGTGAAGAAAAATGGCGATATTGTGCGAAATGCATTCCATAAAAAATGCATAAAAAACCCCGGGGGGCCGGGGAAGATGTCAAAGGTCACAGACGTTTTTATTATCGAAAGATCATTGCGAAGCTGGGCCATGCAATAAGCTGTGGTGCACTTTGACCACCACTTTCTTGATCGCCCCCGACCCCGTAATCTGGCAGCCTGGTTTGTGTGGTTCACCGGGTAAAAAGACGGCAAACATTCCCGGCAACATGCGTAACTGGCTTTTATCAGGAATATCGGCGATGAGTTGGTAGTCATCCTCCGCATGATAAGGCTCGAGATGCTCGGTTGGGGTTAAGGTTGAATATTCGATGCCTTCAATGCCGCTGATGAGCAGTTGGACATCCGCATAAGTGCGATGCATCTCTGCTTTCTTGCTCTCAGCCGGTTGGGTATCAAACGCCATCACATTCATAAAAAGCAGCTCGCCATCAATTTCATGACGACCGTAGCTAAGTTCTGCCAAGGGTTGTTTAGCCAAATACGCTAACACCCACTGAAGGCGAGCAGGTAACCCATCAAAAAATGCCGTTTGTGATAATGAACCACTGATCATACTTGCCTCTATTTTTAATCGTCATTATTCGCCCTAGCGCGATTGGCTTAGGTTCAGGAACGAAGGGTTTCTTTGGCCCAGAGAGCCGCCCCCAGTAAACCACTGTCCTGCCGATGAGATGCCTCTTGCACTGGCACGCGATATATTTCCGGCAGCATTTTTTGTGCGCCAATGACGCGCTCCAAATACCCGACCGCCAGCCCGACACTGCCACCCAAAATCACAACTTCCAGATCCAATGCCATTTTCATATCTGCCAGCATCAAGGCGATTGCCGTCGCCGAGCGGCTGATAATGTTTTCCGCCTGTGCATGACCAAGTTGCGCCATTTCAAACACTTTGGCGGCGGTAACTGGCTGCTTCCAGCCCAAGGTTTCAGTCCCGATGGCCGTACCTGATGCTACACTTTCAACACATCCTCGGCGGCCGCAACCACACAAGGGGCCATGAGGGTCCGCCAGTGTATGTCCGATATGACCTGCTAATCCGTGATTGCCGACTAACAGCTTTTTATTCAATATGATGCCGCCACCGACACCGGTTGATACAGTCACAAACATCATGTTATTCACATCACGCTGATCACTTAAAGCCTGATACTCAGCCCAAGCGGCAGCTTGCCCATCATTAAGTAGCACGCAAGGTAAGTCCGTCATCGACTGGATGCAGTCTTGCAATGGGAAATCAGCCAGCCCGCCGAGATTGGCTGGATTCAGTGCCGTCAAACGGCCACCACTGATAATGCCCGTTGAGGCGACCGCAATATAATCCACCAAATGTCGATAAGGGAGAATCAAGCTTTCCAGTGCGAGAGCTAATTGCTCTGCACCTCCCCGTGGCGTCGCCACTTGTTGGCGTCCAATTAACATGCCACTTTCGGTGACCACTGCCGCAGCAATCTTTGTTCCACCAATATCCAGTGCTAACACTTTACCCATCTGGCCCCACCCTCACGCACCTGTCATCAATATTCTGCCGTTGACTATGGCAACTTTTCGGCCATAACTCCATTAATATTTCACAATTGGAGTTACACTCCGAAAAGACCGATAATTTCACTTTTTGGTCATTGCACCCTGCAAACAAAAGATCTAACATAACGGAGTAAAACTTCATTTAATTTTTAAGATCGGAGCATAAAACCGTGCGCAATCTGACTGCCAGTGACCCGACCATGAGTACCACCAGTGATCTTCGCCACAAGCTCCAAAATGGCCTGATCGCCTCTTGCCAACCCGTCTCAGGCAGCACCATGGACACGCCTGAGATTGTGGCGGCGATGGCGTGTGCGGCACTCGCTGGGGGCGCGGTTGGCCTGCGAGTTGAAGGCATCAACAATATACTGGCGGTGCGTCGAGTTACAGATGCACCGATTATCGGCATTATTAAACGTGATTTGCCCGATTCAGAAGTCAGAATTACGCCGTGGTTAGAAGATGTCGATGCGCTGAGTGCCGCCGGTGCTGACATCATTGCATTCGATGTTACTTGCCGTGCTCGTCCTGTCACGGTTGAAGCGTTATATCAGCGGGTAAGAGCAACTGGCCGCCTAGCGATGGCAGACGCTTCCAATCTTGAGGATGGGCTGTTAGCACACCGATTAGGTATCGATTTTATCGGCACAACCCTCTCTGGCTATACCCAAGATCCCGTTCCGACTGAGCCGGACTTGGCATTGGTGAAACAACTGGCCCAAGCCGGTTGTCGGGTGATTGCTGAAGGCCGCTATAATTCGCCTGCACTGGCAGCAGCCGCGATTTCAGCGGGTGCCTATGCCGTGACCGTCGGTTCGGCGATTACGCGTATAGAACATATTTGCGGTTGGTTCTGCGACGCTATCGAGCAACATGAAGCCGCAAAACTGACTGAATATTAATGACATTGATGATAATTGCACCCATTTGGGTGACCCACTCTCTCTGATGTTTAAGGATGCGTATGAAAAAGTTAACTGGTCTTATCGCAGCACCGCACACCCCCTTTGATGAGCAGGGTGAGGTCAACTACCCTGTGATTGACCAAATTGCCGAGCATCTGGTCAACGATGGCGTGAAAGGCGTCTATGTCTGCGGCACCACCGGCGAGGGCATTCATTGCTCGGTCGAAGAGCGCAAAAAAATTGCTGAACGCTGGGTCAAAGCGGCACAAGGCAAATTAAGTATTACCTTGCACACTGGCGCTCTGAGCATCAAAGATGCTGTCGATCTTTCGCGCCATGCGGAAACACTGGATATCTTCGCGACATCAGCCATCGGCCCCTGCTTCTTTAAACCGGGTAACCTCGATGACCTGATTGCCTATTGTCAGGCCATTGCGGATGCGGCACCGTCAAAAGGCTTCTATTACTACCACTCAGGGATGTCCGGTGTGAATTTGGATATGGAACAGTTCCTGATCAAAGCCGAATCCAAAATCCCGAACCTGTCAGGGATTAAATTCAATAATGCCGATTTGTATGAATTCCAGCGTTGCCTGCGGGTCAGCGGCGGTAAATTTGATATTCCATTTGGTGTGGATGAGCATCTACCCGGTGGGTTGGCGGTAGGCGCAATCGGTGCTGTCGGTAGTACCTATAACTATGCAGCTCATTTGTTCCACAAAATCATTGCTGATTTCAATGCTGGCAACCAAGTTGCGGTACAGCGTGGCATGGATCAAGTGATTGCACTGATCCGTGTGCTGGTCGAGTTTGGTGGTGTGGCGGCGGGTAAAGCTGCAATGCAGTTACACGGCATTGATGCGGGTAATCCACGTTTGCCGCTGCGCGCCTTGACGAAAGAGCAGAAACAGACTGTCGTGAACAGAATGCGTGACGCCATCTATTCTGCGTAATTAGGAAGCAAAGAGAGCAGAGAACAAATAAAGGCGGGCTTTTGGTTTGATACTGAGCCAGTGGCGGAGAGAACAGGCAGATCGTAAAGACGCCGTAAATACATCCTTGTAGGCTCGAGCCGCGCCATCCTTGGCGCGGACGCTTTACTCTTCTGCCTGTTCTCACCGTTCAAGATTGAGTCATCGCGGTTTGCCAGCAATCAAAGGCCAGTTATCTGGCCTTTCGCTATTAGCATGTAAAGTAACAGCGACAACGATAATTACAGCGACAACAATTTAGTCAGCGATGGGGCAAAGTAATAGCTGCCGGTCACCGGTTTGCTGAAACCGAGTAATAAGTCATGCTTACCATCTACTGAGCCAAACATGCTCAATAATTGCTGCTCGATATTGTGCAAGCGCGCGCAATAAGCGATGAAGTACAGGCCATGTTTGCCACTGGCTTTACCGTAAGGCAGGCTTTGGCGCAAAATTTTCAGCCCTTTGCCATTCTCTTTCAGATCGACTCGGCTAACGTGGGAGGTATCAGGGCGTTGATCAGATGACAATTCTTGGCTGTCGTGCTTGGTACGGCCAACAATTTGTTCCTGCTTATGCTCAGGGATGCGCTGCCATTTTCTCAGATCATGCTCATAGCGCTGAACTAAAACGTAACTGCCACCAGCATCTTCTTCGCCATCGGCAATCACCGCCACTTCTGGCCGACTGTCGCCTTGCGGGTTCTCGGTGCCATCAATAAAGCCGGTAAAATCACGTTCTTCAACCCAGCGGAAACCGTGTGTTTCTTCTTCAACCGCGATGGCATCACCAAAAGCAGCAAGCGCCGCTTGCGCTAAGGTAAAATTAATATCCTGACGCAGTGATTGAATATGAATTAATAAATCGCGTTGTGTCGCAGGAGCGATCATTGGTGCTTTACCCAATGGTACAAAAGGCTTCAATTCTTTCGCGCCCTGCCCGTTGGATAAATCGTGCCAAATATCAGAACCAAACGCGATAACAGCCCCTAAATGTTCATTCGGAAATTGTTGCTGCAACTCTTGCAATGAATGGCAGAACTTTTTGCATCCCTGACGAATTGCATCAAATTCACCCTGCACTTTTGCTTCCATGAATATGGCAAAACGACAATGCTCCAACAAAATGCCACTCTGTACTTGAGTCATTTTTTTCCTCACTAAAAAACCGTAGTAATACCGAATGTTTACCCAAATTAATTGGCGTAAAGGCTGAGCAGCAGCGGCTGCGGCTAACGATGCTGTGGCGCCAAGTTAGGAGCGTATAATAGCTGATGCGATTAAAATAACCTTGCGTCAACGCAAAATAAAATTGAGCTAAGTAATATGGCATCAGAATATGATTAAAGCGCTAGGAAAATAGCGCCTTAATAGGAGAGTTATTGAGAAGATAATAATATTTATTCGCTTTTGGCGCGCCAGATAATCTTACTCACCTTCCAACTCTGCAAGGAATCATCCGCTGGCATTAAACCTTCTGGACCATGCCAGTCACCGGTAAATAAATAGCTCACATGTTTGCTCTCTGGTGCAGCACATTCTATTTGCGCGGCATCATCGCCCGTCCCTTTACGGCAAGCACCAAATGCTTTTTGATATAAATCACTAAAGGGGGTGCCAATCTTGACGCCCCATTGGCTTGGGATGGTGGCATCCATAACATCGATACGTTCTACCGTCCCTTTGGCTTGGCCGGATATCACCAGCTTAATTTGGTCATCTTTCATCGCCTGATAGAAAGAGACTAATTTGCCATCATTGGTCGCCATCCCACTGCGTAACCGAAAATCACCTTTCAGTCCCGCTTTGATGTCATTTTCTACCAGTGGCGTGCTGGCGGTAATGCCGCCGACACCTTGATCAGTCACTTGCATACTGCTGCTACTGCCACTAAACCAGTTAAGCGGAGACAAACTTGACCAAGAAAAACCGGACATGCTTGAACACCCAGCCAGCACCAAAGGGGCTCCCAGTAACAACAACCGCACCCCAGACAACCGTGGGCGAATATTCATCAAACGCTCCTTAAAAAAGCACTGCGTCCAATCCGTTTTGCTGCGAAAAGCGCATCACAGCAACATCTGCATGGGCAGTGAGAAAATGATAACCAGTGGTTGGAGTCCTGAGCGGCGAAAAAGTGCCATCGCTAAGTGATGCATTGCACGTGACCACGGGTTTGCAGTGCGACTAATTTACTGCGCTCGTCTGGTGAAAGCCACTCACGGTGCTTGATATAGCGCAACTGAATCCCCATTTATTCAGCGAGTTTTGGTGTAACAACCTGCCTTAACGAGAATTTGGGCTACGCTTGAGTACCGTAGCGATTTTATCGTTTCCTGTTTCAGTCGTTATTATTCATTCATTGAAGGAGCAATATGATGAAGAAATTCACTTTAGCAGCCACACTGATGATGTTATGCAGTGCCCCCCTGTTGGCCCATAGCGCCACTGATACAACAAAGGGCGGCTTTGATGGCCCAGCCACCACGCAAACTCAGCCTGCAACTCAGGGCGGATTTACCGGCCCTAGCGTTTCAAATACCACCGTTGATAAAGTTAAAGAGATGCGAGATGACACCCGCGTGACCTTGCAAGGGAATATCGTCGAGCGTTTAGGCCACGATACTTATACTTTCCGCGACAGTACCGGCACCATTACGGTGGATATCGATAGTAAACGTTGGCAGGGCCAAACCATCACGCCACAAGATAAAGTTCAAATTGAGGGGAAAGTCGATAAGGACTGGAACTCAGTAGAAGTGGATGTGAAAAAGATTACTAAAGTTCAATAAGTTGTCACTTAATCTGCTTGAACCCCAAGGCCAGTCGGGGTTCAAGCAAGCAAACGCATCCCGATGAGCTGACACTCGTCAGTG
>NZ_HE997646.1:134928-149333 GCF_000312485.1 Yersinia massiliensis CCUG 53443
ATGAAGGGGAGCGGGATTAACCCAAGAAGAGCCCGCCAACACCCCCCCATCTATCGTAATCGCCTGCCCCGTCAAATAAGCGGATGCTGCTGAACTCAAAAACAACACTACACCGATTAAATCATCGGGATTCCCTAAACGCCCTTGAGGAATAAAGTTCTGGAACCATTTGGAACGATACTCGTCATCCCACAGGGGGCGGGTAAATTCTGTTTTAATAAACCCAGGCTCGATAGCATTAACTTGAATATTGTCCCCAACCCATTCACGGGCCATGGCCTTGGTTAATTGACTGACCGCCGCTTTTGATGCGGCATAAACTGAAATGGTATTAAAGGCATGTTTGGCGCTGAGTGAACTGATATTCACTATTTTCCCGCCCCCTTGCTTTGCCATGTAAGGTTGGACAGCTTGCGCCAGAAAGTAGACGCTGCGCAGATTGATATCAATGATGGCATCGAAATCCTCGGCGCTAACCTCTTTAATGGGTTTTCTGCGATTGACCCCCGCACTGGTGAGCAGGATATCAATCCGCCCCAACTTGTCATGCACGGTATCAACTAACTGCCGGCAAGCGGCAACATCGCTTAAATCAGCGGTGATGGATAAAGCCTTACCCCCTTCCGCCTCAATCGCTTCTTGTACCGGTTTGATACGTGCAAGGTCAATATCATGTAAGGCGACTGTCGCCCCCGCATTCGCCAACGCTTGGCTCAACACTCGCCCAATGGCTCCACCTGCACCCGACACCAACACCACTTTGCCCTGTAAAGAAAAGAGTTCTTCAATAATATTGCTCATAGATACCTTCATGTCGTCGCCTGCTGACGCGCCCGCCAGCAGTGAAATAAAATGTTAAAAACGGCTATGCTGCAAAGACCTATAATTCCACGGGTCGTGAGGGATCAGTAATCCATTCACTCCATGAACCCACATAGTGTTTGGCATTCCCCAGCCCCGCATGCGCCACCGCCAAAAGGTTCTGTGCAGCCGTCACACCAGAGCCGCAATAAAATATGGTTTGCTCAATCGGCACATCGCCCAATAAATCGGTGTAATGCTGGTGCAGCGCTTGCGGTGTTCTAAAGCGCCCGTCGCTGTCGAGTGTGTTGGCGCGATCAGCCAGCCTTGCGCCCTGAATGTGGCCGCGCACCGGATCATGATAGACACCGCCTCCGTGGAAACCCGCCTCAGAGCGGGAATCAAACACTGCCCATTCAGGGTTTTGGCGGACGTTATCGACCTGTGCCACTGTGGCAATAAAATCGGGTCGCTCTTTCGCCACAAATGTCGAGGGAATGGGTGTCGGTACCTCGGTATCGGTCGAATTGCCTGACGCTAGCCATAAAGGCCAGCCACCGTCCAATACCGCCACCGCGTCATGCCCTAGCCAACGCAGCATCCACCAGGTTCGAGATGCCGCCATCAATCCCCCACTGGCGTCATACACCACGACTTGGGTATCAGGGCCAATTCCCCACTGAGAAAGCGTATTGGCAAACACCTCAATCGGCGGTAATGGCCGCCTGCCGGTATGACCGGGAATGACGGTACCCGATAAGTCAGTGGCCAAATTGGCATAGTGCGCACCCGAAATGTGACCTGCCAGATATTGATTTTGCCCCCAGCTTTCATCATCCAACGTGAATCGCGCGTCTAAGATGACCCAATTCGTATCGTGCAGATGTTCAGCTAGCTCATCGACTGAAATGATTGTTTTATAAGTTTTTTTATCTGTCATATAACCCCTCCTGGTAAAATAACGGGTCTGCACTTATACCGGCAGGCCGGGTAGTGGAATCTGTTCCGCAATCAACCCCTGCTCTCTGAGTGCCAGCCAAAACGCGGTTGGGATGGGGGACTGAAAACTCGCTGAATTTTGCGTGACTTCAGCGGGTCGAGATGGGCCGTACAGCACACTGGCAACGGCGCTGAACCCCAGCGGGAATTGCAACGCTGCCGCCGCCAGCGGAACCGCAAAGTCGGCCGCGATGGTTTGCAGTTTTCTGACTTTATCGGCAACGGAATTCGGCAACTTGCCATAGTCATAACGCGCATCATCATGGATACCGGTCGCCAATACGCCGGAATTAAACACGCCACCAATGACGATACCGGCCCCCTGTTGTTGCGCCCGCAGCAGTTCGTCAGCGTAAAGGGTCTGTTCCAGTAAGGTGTAGCGCGACGCCACTAAAAACACATCTAAGGGGTAGCGATCCAAAAAGCGGTTAATCATGCCTGCTTCATTGATGCCCGCGCCGAACGCAGCAATCTCCCCTGCCGCTTTCAACTCTTCCAGCGCTTTGAAACCACCCGACTCCAGCTCTTTTAGCTTGTCGAGCAAATCTTGCTCATTCGGGAAATAGCCGGTATCTAAGTCGTGGATATACAAAATATCGACTTTATTAATCCCCAAGCGCTGGAGGCTATCCTCATAGGAACGCATAATGCCGCCATAGGAATAATCATGAACATGATCAAAGGCTAAGCCGCCTTGCCAAGGGGCGGTTTGAAACGTTTTTCGAGTATGAGGCGCGAATAAACGCCGACCCACTTTGGTTGACAGCACATAGTCATCTCTGTCTTTGCGATACAAGAATCGACCGGTTCGATGCTCGCCTTGTCCGCGCCCATACCAAGGTGCCGTGTCATACAGCCGGATACCGCTATCCCATGCGGTTTCCAATGTTGCTTGCGCGTCCTGCTCGGTAATTTCCTCGAATAATTCGCCGAGTGGGCAAGTGCCCACCCCAACCGTGGGTATCTGAAACCCTGAGTTGCCCAATGGCCGCGTGTTAGTTAGTCCCATGATGTCTCCTCGCGTCACTTAATCTCTCTCGGGCCGTTCTAGCCGCCCAGTCGACGCTGATAAATAGGCCGCTTCAAGCAAACCGTAAGTTAATAAACTGTCTCGCCCCGAGGTATCCGGTTCGCGATTTCGGCGTAAACAGTCAATAAAATGGCGCTGCGTGTGTACCACACTGTCTTGAATTTGCGTCCAGGGCTCACGGGTCCATGAACGTGTGTCAGGTGCTATTTTTTGCAGTGTGGACTCACCATTTTTGTGCAGAGTCAGTTCTTGATTCAGCCCGATTAATAACGTGCCTGCCGTCCCTTCAATCTCAACGCCTGTCTGCGGGAAGGGGTCAGGGTAGCGCCGTGAGGCATAGCTAAAATCCAATACCGTTGTGGCACCATTGTCATGGGTAAGCAGCAGCGTGGCGGCATCTTCACCGGCGATCCCCTCTTTGATTTGCTGGGTGCGGCAAAAAACACCGTCCACCTCGCCAAAGAGAAACCTCGCTAAATCCAGTAAATGGATGCCGACATCCATGATCATGAAACGCTTCACGTTGATCAGGTAGGGCTGGTTCGAATAGACATCAATGGCGGTGCGCCACGAGAGCCGGCCAAAGGTTAATTCGCCTAATTCACCCCTAGCAATAATCTGCTTGGCGGCGCTGAAAACATGCTGAAAGCGAAAGTCCTCATGCACCATCAAGGGTACATTTGCTGCCTGTGCGAGGGCCACCATCCGACGGCATCCCGCCAGATCAGGCGCAAACGGCTTTTGCACAATCACGGGAATCTGGTGCGATACCGCTAGCGCCACCAATGTTTCATGGGTTTCCATCGTGGTGGGCAGATCAACGAAATCGAGTTTTTGTGTCGCAAACAGCGCATTAACATCATCGGTGTAATGCGCGATGCCAAATTTCGCTGCCGCCGTTTTGGCTTTCTCGATATCCAAATCGCAGACCGCCACGATCTCAACATCTTCAATATCATTCCAACCTGCCAGATGGTTCTGGGCAAAAAAGCCACAGCCCACCACCGCGCCTCGTAATCTTGACGTCATTTCGTTATTTTCTCTGATAGCTGATTTTTGCTACTGCATAGGCATCCAAATTGATGCCCTGACCGATATCCTGCTCTTCACTGTGTTGGCGGAAAATAGCGGGTGATAACGCCGCCTGTTCACTGTGAGCAACATCTAAGATGCGCACCTGAGCTATGTCCACATCCGCGAGCGTGACATTCACGGGGTCGCTAGCAAGATTGGCGATGAGTAAGACATGCTTATCGCCATCGACCCACCCTAGAACCGCCAGTTTTTCACTGTTCGATGTGGTTTCGAGGCGCGGTTTTCCGCTACCAGAAGCTAAGTCGGCTACCACATGGAACAACGGATACACCGCGCCTTCAGCCTGCTCATCCCACCACTGACGCGCATAGGGCTGCTGGGTTGATACCACGCCAAACGGCCCCGTTGGTGCGCCCAAGACCAAGGTATCGATCCCATGTTCAGCCACCACGGCGGCGTAACCGACATGCCATGCCGCCGCCAATAGCCCTCTTTGACGTGGATCATTGGCGGCTAGCCCCACTCTGGCAGAGTCCGGATTCGCCACCGGTCCACTGCCATAGGGATTGAGCCGTGCACCAATGCCAATCGGGCCAATGTGATAAGGCACGCTTTCGGCGGCCGCCTTGTCAGCACTGATAATTTGTCTGGCCGACCGAATGATATGCGGCAGTGATTGCAAGGTTTCGACAACGGAGGCATCGTCTGCCGCATGCACCGTCGGAGCCGTCGCGTGAGTAATAAAGTCAAATGCTCCCGCCGAGGGGCGCTTGCGGTTGAGTTCCGTAAAGAAGGCCGGACTCCCCCCGCCAACAGCCAGCGTCGGAAAGGCTTTTTTAGCTTCGCTGTAGATTGCCGTATCTGTAGGGGATGGCGGTCGCACCTCACCCGGCTGGAATGAACGCTCATCCACTTTTGGGAAGATGGCGACAGAGATGGGTGAAATGCCGACGATTTTCAGCCATTTCGCCGCCTGTACAATTTCTGGCGCAGGGTCATGACTGGCCGACAGCAGTAATTCAAACGCCACCGGTAAATGCGCGTCAGAAGCCAATTGGCTAGCCGCCGCAAGTTGATCAATCGAGTGCTGAGCAGCAGGGTCAAAACGCAGCAATAGGTGAACAGGGCCAAGCGCTGCCAACTGAGAGGCATAAGGAATAGCATCGGCACTTTCATTTGCTGAAAGCCCTAAACCAATGGCAGGGAGAGTCTGTTTTGTCTTTCTCCCCACCGTCACACGTACCGATTGAGCCGTATTAGCCGCCGGTTCATCCGGTTGCGAAATGGCGTGGTCATGAATATTGATGGTGACCGATTGGTGCGTCACTTGCTCAGGCAACAAGCGATAAGGGTAAGGCAGACCAATTGGGCGGCTGTATATTTTAAAGGACGCATCCGACCAATTACGATGATCTTCGGCCTCAAAAATATCACCCTCAAAACGAGTCACCACCGAGAGCCCCTCAATCGGCCGATGGGTTATCGCCCGAATATCAAAAATGGGCTGCCCAGGGCTAATGGCCTCGGGGATCGTTAATGCTGCGCTTTCCCCTTGCGCATGTTCGACTTGGATTTCTGTCCCCGCAAATCCAGCGAGTGGATACAACACCACGAATCCAGTGCGGTTGGTATCAAAGGGCGTCTCTGCCGCAATCCGCGCCGTGGCTGACAATACGCCATCGCTACGCCCCGCAAAATGGAGATCGACTCTGACCCGCTCGTCGCCATTGACGTATCGCGCTTGATAGCTCACTTCAAAAGCATGATCACTCTGCTGAATATCCAATCCGCTAATTTGCGGTTCGGGCGTTCCCCAGCCCGGCGTGCGAACTAAAAAGGTCAGTGCGCGTAACACCTCGACACCGCGCCAACGAATCCAGCGTAAAGCGCCATGATCAAACTCAACGGATAAAGATGCGGCTGACAGGGTAAATTTCGGCGTCTCGACAACAGAGGTGCCGGTGAGAAAGACCGCTCTGCTCATCGTTTTTGCCTCTTGATAAAGATATCAAATGTCACTGCTGCCACAATGATGATGCCAATCAGTAATTGCTGGATGTACGGCGAGATATTCAAAATGACCAGCCCATTGAGCAGTACACCAATCAGTAAGGTGCCAATCACTGTTCCCCAAATACTGCCCGTGCCGCCATACAAACTGGTGCCACCGATCACCACGGCGGCTATTACATACAATTCATACTGATTACCCGCCACGGCTTCAGCGGAATTTAGGCGCGCCGTCAGTAAAAAGCCGCCTAGTCCCGCGAGTAATCCGGTCAACACATAAACACTGGTCACCACACCTTTCACGTTCAGGCCACATAAACGCGCCGCTTCAGGGTTGGATCCAATGGCATAAATTGAGCGGCCATAACGGGTAAAGTGCAGGGTTACTGAGGCGATAATCGCCACTAACGCGAACACAATCACGGGCACCGGAACCGGCCCAATCATGCCCCGCCCCCACCATCCCAAAGCGTCATCAAACCCACTCACTGGACTGCCGTTACTTATCATCAACGTCAGACCACGAAATACCGTTAGCCCCCCGAGGGTCACGACAAATGCAGGCACGACCAAGCGTGCGATAATCAATCCTTGCAATGCACCGGCCAATCCGCCAGTGAGAATGGCGGCCAATGCTGCCCATTGCCAGCCTATCGCTCGCCCATCAGCAAAAAACATAAACTGGCCTTCAATGCCGCCCTTAGCGACCACGGCGGCAACCATTCCCGCTAAAGCCGCGATGGCCCCGACGGACAAATCAATGCCTCGGGTCAAAATAATGAATGTCATCCCGACGGCGATAATGCCGTAGATAGACACTTGCCGGACGATATTAAAAAGATTGATTGATGAGAGAAAACGCGGAGCCAATAACGTAAATAGCGCCATCAATAGCACCAGAAAAATAAGCGGCGCGTAACGTGCTAACGTTGCTTTATTCTTGTGGCCGTCTTTGTTTCCAATCTGAATTGGCGAGCTCATAGTCATATCTCTAATCCAATAAATTAAGTCACACTTGCGGAATATGGCGCGTCATCAATTGCATGACGTTCTCTTCATTGGCTTCATGCGCCGACAATTCGCCCGTTAATTGGCCCGCGTGCAGCGTGAGAATGCGGTCACTGACCGCCAGAACTTCAGGTAAATCAGAGGAGATCAAAATAATCGCCACGCCTTTTGCCGCCATGTCACGCAGCAAACGATGGACATCCGCTTTGGCGGCGATATCCACTCCTCGCGTCGGTTCATCGACAATCAATAGCACTGGGTGCTGAGCCATCCAGCGAGCCAGTACCACCTTTTGTTGGTTTCCCCCTGACAGGGTGGCGATTTTTGCCTCAAGGCTGACGGCGCGCAGGTTGAGCTGCTTTTTGAAATCGAGAAAGGCGAGGCGCTCACGTTGGCGATCAATAAATTGGCGTGCCGTGCGCGCAGGTGAATGAATGATCGCGAAATTCTCTTCTACCGTCAGAGACATAAATAACGCTTGTTGCTTGCGATCTTCTGGTACCAAACCGATACCGGCAGCAATCGCATCTCGGGGAGAGGATGGACGATAAACTTTCCCCTGAAGGCGTAATGTGCCGCTGCCGATGGGGTCAGCACCAAATATCAGCCGAGCAATTTCTGTTCTGCCTGCGCCCACTAACCCCGCAAAACCAACAATTTCACCGGCTTTCACCGTAAAACTGACCTTGCGTACGCTGACGCGATCGACACCCACTCCCGCACTTGACAGGTTTTCAACCTCTAGGATGGTGCTATCGGTGACGCCACGTGCCCTGTGGTCAACACCCGCTAAATCACGCCCCACCATGAGGCGAACCAAGTGGTCAATGGAGACATCCTCAACCGCCCCTTGCCCCACCAATTGACCATCCCGTAATACCGTGTAGGTTTCACATAAAGATTTAATTTCTTCTAGCCGATGGCTGACATAAATAACCGCAACTCCGCTGGCTGCAATGGTACGCACTACCTGTTTTAATTTTTCAACTTCCGTGGGACTTAATGCCGCCGTTGGCTCATCCATAATAATTAAGCGAGGTTTAGACGTTAATGCCCGCGCAATTTCAACCAACTGCTGTTCTGCAATACTTAATTCAGCAATTCGGCGTGATGGATTAATCGACACCCCGAGTAATGCCAATACTTGGCGCGCATCATTATTAATTGCATTCCAACGAATAAAGCCAAATCGATTAACTGGTAGATGCCCAGCAAAAATAGTTTCAGCGACAGTTAAATCAGGGAAAAGGCTAAATTCCTGATGAATAGTTGTAATACCGGATTTCCACGCATCCAGTGGTTGATTAAATGATATCTCGCGGCCTTGCAATATAATACGACCGCCATCCGGCTGATGTACGCCACTTAATAGATTAATTAGCGTCGATTTACCCGCGCCATTCTCCCCTAATAGCGCTCTTATTTCCCCGGTTTGCAAAGAAAAAGAGACACTATCGAGCACGGTCTGACCAAAAAATGATTTAGTCAGATTCCGGACACTAATATATTCATCTCTATCCTGATCCCCCGCCAAAGAATCAGGATGTGAAGATAATGATAGAGTATCGAGTGACATTATTTTACAAGCCCAATACGTTCTGCATCATTTAGGTTTTCACGGGTAATCGCCACTGGACTGACTAATACGTCTGCTGTTGCTGGACGCGCGCCAGTACGGATGTAATCGGTCAGAATTTTGACCGCTTCACGGCCTTGTTTCCCCGGATACTGATCGACGGTGGCCGTGATCACCCCGTCACGTACCGCTTTCAATGCATCCGTTGAGCCATCGTAACCAAAGATAGCAATCTTGCCCTTCAGGCCGCGTGCTTCAACCGCTTGAGCCGCCCCCAATGCACTGTCGTCATTCCCTGCAACAATCACCGTTGGCGGCGTTGCCAAACCGGTTAATAGATTTTCGGTGACCGATAAACCTTGGTCACGGTTAAAGCGGGCTGTTTGCTCAGCTACAAATTTGTACAGCTCAGGATGTTTGTCTAACGCGTCATGCACCCCTTTACTGCGGTCATTAGCCGTTTTATCCCCTGGGATACCCTGCAAATTAATAATGGTGGCCCCTTGAGGGAATAATTTCGCGACTGCTTCCCCTTGGTGTTGCGCCCCAATTAAATTATCTGCCGCTACATTCGCAATCACCTCGGGTACGCCATTAACGGGGCGATCAATCGTCACGACCGAAATACCTTCTTTAATGGCAGTACGTAATACCGGTGCTAAGGCTGTTGCATCCGCAGGTGCAATAATAATGCCATCAACCCCTTGAACAATTGCCGCTTCAATATCAGCAATTTGCTTCGGCGCGCTTAATTGACCATCAGAGCGAATGATTTTTACATGCCCTAATTTTTTAGCTTCATCTTCAAGTTGTTCTTGTAGAAAAACAAAATGTGGGAAGCTGTATGATAATGCAGAGACTAAAATCGTGACGTCTGCATCTTTACCTTTCGGTGCCGCATTGGCAGAAAGTGCAACTGTACTCAGAGCAATAGCTAATGTTGTGAATAAATAAGTTATTTTGCGCATAAGATAATACTTCCCCGTTATATAAAACCATCTAATTCAGATAAATTATAAAGATAAATTCAAAAAATCGATTAATTAAAATCGCTGTTGGTCTTTTTGGTAAAACGAATTGAATTTGACTATATCACGAGGGAAGTTAATTAAAATGGCAGTCCTACAGAATATTTTCACCTTTAATTATGCGAAAAATAGAATATCAATTTCAGCAAAAGCACTCGCTAAAAAGACATAATGAATTTGGCGATACGAGGGTTCAACACGTCGCCAGTTAGGGTATTAGCTGCCAGAGGTTGGGGGTAAAGTCAGTAGCGGGTAAGTAATAAAATAGATGCGCCAAGCTATGACGCATTGAAATGGCGTTTAGAGTTATAGCGTATCAGACGAGATTAATATTCCTGATCCACTATCAGCCGCTTACCCAGCATGATGCTGTCTTGGGTTTCATAATCGAGCTTTTCATACATGCCAATCACTGCGTCATTGTCTTCGCGCACCATGATATTCAGCTTTGGGCAGCCGCGGGCAATCAATTTCTTTTCTAACCGGCTGATCAGCGCATTGGCAAAGCCACGGCCACGGAAATCAGGATGGACCCCCAGATAATAGGCTGAACCACGGTGCCCGTCATAACCGCCCATCACTGAGCCGACTATTGCCCCGCTGACCTCGGCAACTAAAAATAATTCGGGATCATGATTCAGCTTACGCTCAATATCCATTTCCGGATCATTCCAAGGCCGCAGCAAGTCGCAATGCTCCCACAGCAGAATTACTTCTTCAAAATCGTCTTGCTGAAATACGCGGATTTCCATGGATGTTCGCACCGTTGAATAAAATGGACGTTTTGATTATACCCAAAATAATGACGATTACAGCTAACCCCTTGTCACTTCAAGTCAGAAAGGCCTACTGAGGGGATTAATCCACACTGACGGTACAACAATCAGGGGAGATCGAGGTATACTTAGCCCCTGAACATTTCTAGGTTACAAGTAGAACCCCGCTAATGAATTTACCCGATATCGCCCAAATCAAAACCTATCTGCTCGATTTACAGGATAAAATCTGTGTTGCATTGGCTGCGGCGGATGGCAGTGCGACCTTCACAGAAGAGAACTGGACCCGCGAAGAAGGGGGTGGCGGTCGTAGCCGCGTGTTGGTAAAGGGTGCGGTATTTGAGCAAGCGGGGGTTAACTTTTCCCATGTTTCTGGCGCGACATTACCGGCATCAGCCACTGCGCATCGCCCCGAATTAGCTGGCCGGAGTTTTCAGGCACTTGGCGTATCTCTGGTTATCCACCCCCTTAGCCCTTATCTGCCCACTAGCCATGCGAATGTGCGTTTCTTTATTGCCGAGAAGCCCGGCGAAGATCCCGTTTGGTGGTTTGGCGGTGGCTTTGATTTAACGCCATTTTATGGTTTTACGGAGGATGCTGTTCACTGGCATCAAACTGCCCATCAGCTTTGCCAACCCTTTGGTGATCAGGTTTATCCACGCTATAAAAAATGGTGCGATGAGTATTTCTTTATTAAGCACCGTAACGAAGCCCGAGGTATTGGCGGTTTATTCTTCGATGATCTCAATAGCCCCGATTTTGACACCTGTTTCCGCTTCACGCAGGCGGTCGGTGATGGCTTCCTCGACGCCTATTTACCCATTGTTGAGCGCCGCAAAACCTTAAGCTGGGGGGAACGTGAACGTCAGTTCCAGCTTTATCGCCGTGGCCGATACGTTGAATTTAATCTGGTTTGGGATCGCGGTACGCTATTTGGCCTACAAACCGGTGGGCGCACAGAATCAATTTTGATGTCTCTGCCGCCCTTAGTGCGCTGGGAATATAACTATCAGCCAGAGGCAGATAGCGCAGAAGCGGCATTGTGCCGTGATTTTCTGCCGGTCAAAGATTGGCTGGCCGTAGGAGAACATCACTGATGCAAATTTGGGTTGATGCAGATGCCTGTCCGAATGTGATTAAAGAGGTACTGTTTCGCGCCGCGGATCGTACCGGCATGATGGTGACACTGGTGGCAAACCAGCCGCTGAAAACACCGCTTTCAAAGTTTATTCGCACTTTGCAGGTCGCTTCTGGCTTTGACGTTGCCGATAACGAGATTGTGCAGCGGGTGGAAAAAGACGATCTGGTGATTACTGCCGATATTCCATTGGCGGCTGAGGTGATTGAAAAAGGCGGTATTGCACTGAATCCACGCGGTGAGCGCTACACCCCAGATACCATCCGTGAGCGTTTGAATATGCGCGACTTTATGGACACCATGCGTGCGAGCGGCATTCAAACCGGTGGCCCCAATACCCTCAATCAGCGAGATCGTCAGCAATTTGCCAATGAGTTAGATAAGTGGCTACAGCAGGCCCGCAAAGCTCGCTGAGAGATTTATCCGCAAAGAAAAAACCCGCACAAGGCGGGTTTTTGTTAACTGACGCAGTGAAACAACACGTCTTTACAGCGGCTGGGTTTGCGCCTCCACCACGGCTAACGCCACCATATTGACGATACGCCGCACCGAGGCAATCTGCGTCAAAATATGAATCGGTTTTGAAACGCCCATTAATACTGGCCCAACAGTCACGCCTTCCGAAGAGGTCACACGCAGCAGGTTATAACTGATTCGTGCCGCTTCCATATTCGGCATAATCAGAATATTTGCCGCCCCTTTCAATGGACTGTCCGGCATCAGGTTATGACGGATACTTTCCACTAACGCCGCATCGCCATGCATCTCACCGTCAATTTCCAGTTCTGGGGCCATCTGATTAACCAATTCCAATGTCCGGCGCATTTTACGCGCGGCTGGACAATCAGAAGAGCCAAAGCTGGAGTGAGATAACAATGCAACTTTCGGCTCGATACCGAAGCGGCGCACGGTTTCCGCTGCCATTAAGGTGATCTCCGCCAACTGCTCAGGGGTAGGATCATCGTTCACGTAAGTATCTGCAATAAAGGTGTTACCGCTTGGCAGTAGCAGCGCATTCATCGCCCCCGCCACATGAGCACCCTCGCGGAAGCCAAACACTTTTTCGACCACATCATAATGTTCATGATAAGTGCCGATAGTGCCACAGATCATCGCATCAGCTTCGCCGCGATGCACCATGATGGCCCCAATCAGCGTTGGATTGCCAATCACGGCACGACGAGCCTGTTCCTGCGAGACACCACGGCGCTTCATGATTTGATAGTATTCATGCCAATATTCGTTAAAGCGTGGGTCAGACTCATTGTTGACCACTTCGAAATCTTTCCCGATGGCAATTTGCAGGCCCAATTTCTTCAGGCGAGTTTCAATCACACCTGGGCGGCCAATCAAGATAGGGTAAGCCAGCCCTTGCGAAATCAGCTCTTGGGTCGCGTGCAGAACGCGCTCTTCTTCCCCTTCTGCCAACACGACCCGTTTCATCTCTTTCTTCGCTTGCGAGAAGATCGGCTTCATAAACAGATTGGTTTTGTAAACGAATTCCGTCAGTTTTTCGATGTACGCATTAAAGTCAGTGATAGGTCGCGTTGCGACACCGGAATCCATCGCAGCTTTGGCGACTGCGGGCGCAATTTTGACAATCAGACGGGGATCGAATGGTTTCGGAATAATGTATTCAGGGCCAAAGGAAAGATCTTGCTCACCATAAGCTGATGCCACCACATCACTTTGCTCAGCCAGTGCTAAGTCAGCAATGGCATGCACACAAGCCAGTTTCATCTCTTCGTTAATGGTGGTTGCGCCCACATCGAGCGCGCCACGGAAGATAAACGGGAAGCAGAGAACGTTATTGACCTGATTCGGGTAATCCGACCGACCGGTGCAGATGATCGCATCTGGGCGCACCGCTTTTGCCAGTGGCGGCAAAATTTCAGGCTCTGGGTTCGCCAGCGCCAGAATCAGTGGACTCGGTGCCATGGTTTTCACCATGTCTTGGGTGAGAACACCTGGGCCGGAACAGCCGAGGAAAATATCCGCGCCTGGCATGGCATCACCCAACGTGCGCTGGCCTTTATCCTCAATGGCGTAAACGGCTTTGGTTTCCGCCATATTGGCTTCACGCCCCTTATAGATCACGCCTTTAGAATCGCAAACAGTGATGTTGTGATGTTTTAATCCCAGTGCAACCAGCAGATTTAAACACGCAATTGAGGCGGCACCCGCCCCTGATACCACCAGTTTTACATCGCTGATATCTTTTTTCACTACCCGCAAACCATTGAGCACCGCAGCAGTACAGATAATCGCAGTACCATGCTGGTCATCATGGAATACGGGGATCTTCATGCGCTCACGGAGTTTCTGCTCAATATAAAAACACTCAGGTGCTTTGATGTCTTCCAGATTGATGCCGCCAAAGGTCGGTTCAAGCGAGGCGATAATATCAATCAGTTTATCGGGATCGTGTTCATCGATTTCGATATCAAAAACATCGACGCCGGAGAATTTTTTAAACAGAACGCCTTTACCTTCCATCACCGGTTTACCGGCTAGCGCGCCAATATTCCCAAGCCCTAGCACGGCCGTACCGTTGGAAATGACGGCAACCAAATTGCCACGCGCGGTGTATTTGTAGGCGGCAGAAGGATCAGCCGCAATTTCCAAACAGGGGGCAGCTACGCCGGGAGAGTATGCCAGCGCCAAATCCCGTTGGGTCGCGAGCGGTTTGGTGGGTGACACTTGAATCTTCCCTGGTGTGGGGAATTGGTGGAAATCAAGCGCACTCTGTTTCAATTGTTCGTCCATTGTAGGTTCCCTTTTGCTTTTATGCTTTGAGGTGGTATGACCAAGAGCAGAACCAGTATAGTGAGTCATTTAGCACAAACTATGAACTAGGGCATACTCTGCATAACATTTTTGCATCAATCAGGGAATTTGCTTAGCAATCAAAAGGGAATATCAACAATTTGCGGGATGATCAGTGTTCGGGGAACGCCAAGGACGACAATCCTTCCCCAAAGTCATTGGCGTTGCAGCAAGGCAG
>NZ_HE997646.1:150090-160589 GCF_000312485.1 Yersinia massiliensis CCUG 53443
GGGGATGCAGCGCAGCATACTGCAACAACATAATCGTCTTCCCATCCTTAATCCGCCCATCGGCCACCATGGCTAGCGCCTCGGTGAAGGGCAGTTCGACAAGATCAATGACTTCATCTTCGACGCCAAGATCATCGGTGATTTTCTGGTCTGGATGATATTCAGCGGCAAAGAAATGAATAATTTCGGTGACGCCACCGGGTGACATATAGGCTTCGAACAGCTTTTGCACCTTATCTATCTGGTAGCCGGTTTCTTCCATGGCCTCACGGCGAATGCACTCTTCCGGTGAATCGTTATCCAATAATCCGGCGCAGGTTTCTAGCAACATTCCGGTTGGGTTGCCATTCACGTAGGTGGGCATACGGAACTGGTTGATCAATAGCACGGTGCCTTTTTCACGGTTATACAGCAGGATGGTCGCGCCGTTCCCTCGGTCATACACTTCGCGGATTTGCTGTACCTTGGTGCCATCTTCAGTGATTAAATCAAAGGTATATTTATGGAGTTTGAACCAATTCTTAGATAAAACTTCACTCTGAATATTGTCTATTTTGACTGACATGGCGCTTCTTCTCTAAATGTAACGGTATAAATGATCAATCGTTGCCCAAATCGATATCATTTCACGGTTCTTATCCAGCCTTACTATGTGAGGCACTGTTCGATATTGCAATAAAAAATGCCTTGTCGACATCACGTCCACAAGGCATTTCAGCACGATATTATTTATCCCGTCGCATCAAGGGCGCTGGGAATTAAAAGCCGGTCGGCACCGTCTTCATGTCCGGCAATTTATGGGCGATCCCCTTATGGCAGTCGATACAGGTCTTGCCTTCGGTAATCGCCTTACTGTGCATTTTCGCCGCCACGGTTTTCTGCGCGGTGAAATCCATATTGTCGAAGTTATGGCAGTTACGGCACTCTTGCGAGTTGTTGGCTTTCATCCTCGCCCATTCACTTTCGGCCATGGTCAGGCGATGTGCCTCGAACTTCTGTGGAGTATTAATCAAGCCGATAGTCTTGGCGTACAACTCTTTACTGGCCTTGATTTTACGCACCATTTTTGGCCCCCACTCATGGGGTACGTGGCAATCTGGGCAGGTTGCCTTCACACCACTGCGGTTGCTGTAGTGAATGGTGCCCATGTATTCCTGATAAACGTTGTCTTTCATTTCATGGCAGCTAATACAAAACTTCTCGGTATTCGCCATCTCCATACCGGTATTAAAGCCACCCCAGAAAATGATGCCACTGACAAAGCCAATCAGCAGTAAAGTTCCGAGTGCCAGTCGGCTTGGCCGACGCCACCACTGCCATATCCGGCGGATAACACCCGGCTTTTTCGTTTCACTCATCACTGGCCTCTCTCATCGCTAATCTCAAAGTCATACCTGGGTTATTGACCAAAACCAGGAGCGGGTTGGAAGCTGTTACCGACAATAGGTGCAGCATCGGTTTGCGGTACATGGCATTGCAGACAGAAATAGCGGCGTGGAGAGACTTCACTCGACACTTTGCCATCGCGGTCAATGAAGTGGGTCGGGCTAACACGCGGTGCACCGGTGGTGCGGTAATGCTCAACACCGTGGCATTGCAGGCAGCGGTTGGTATTTTTGCTGACTTGGTAGCCATCCACACTGTGGGGGATCATCGGTGGCTGGTTAACATAGTTCAGCGCCATCCGTTGTTGCTGTTTTGGCATTTTCACCGCGCCTTCTTTCGTGCCAGAGACTTCCGGTGATTGGGATAAGTCCATCTCGACATTGCTGGCCGCGTTGACCGCCCCGGCCATCACCAATACCGCCAACAGCGATACTATCGATAAAAACCGGCGGTTGAATGATTTAAACATGGTGCTATTCATGACTTCCTCCTGAAAGACAGCGTCTTTGCCTGAGCTTCCCTGGATATTATTATCAGTAAGTGGCAACACTCGCCCCGCAGGGCGAGCAGCCTATCACGCCACGACTCGCGCCAATTTCACTGCACATTTTTTAAAGTCAGTTTCTTTGGATAACGGATCGGTCGCGTCCAGCGTCAGGTTATTCACTAACTGCGCGGCGTCGAAGAATGGCATATACACCAGACCTTGCGGCGGGCGGTTACGGCCACGGGTTTCCACCAGCGAAATCACTTCACCACGGCGTGAAATCACTTTGACTTTATCGCCACGGCGTAAATCGCGGGCTTTGGCATCCAGTGGATGAATAAAGAGCACGGCTTCTGGGAACGCACGATGTAACTCAGGTACGCGGCGAGTCATTGAACCGGTATGCCAATGTTCCAGTACGCGCCCCGTGGAGAGCCACAGATCGTATTCTTCATCCGGGCTTTCGGCTGCCGGTTCGTAAGGCAGCGCGAATATCACGGCTTTACCGTCCGGCTTGCCATAGAAGCGCACTTCCTCGCCCTTCGGAACGAAAGGATCGAAACCTTCGCGGTAACGCCACAGCGTTTCTTTGCCATTCACGACCGGCCAGCGTAAACCGCGTTCCTGATGGTAGCGATCGAAAGGTGCCAAATCGTGGCCATGACCACGACCAAAATCGGCGTACTCTTCAAACAACCCTTTTTGAATGTAGAAGCCGAAATCGCGAGCTTCATCATTAAGCTGATCAGCAGGGATTTCACTCAGCGGGTATTTATTCACCACGTTGTTGGCATAGAGCACGTCATACAGTGTCTTGCCGCGATATTCCGGTTTTTTGTTCAGCAATTCAGCAGGCCAAACCTCTTCTACTTTGAAGCGTTTCGCGAACTCCACCATCTGCCACAAATCGGATTTTGCTTCACCCGGTGCGGGCACTTGCTGACGCCAGAACTGCGTGCGACGTTCCGCATTACCGTAAGCGCCCTCTTTCTCTACCCACATTGCCGTCGGTAGGATAAGGTCAGCCGACAGTGCACTGATCGTCGGGTAAGGGTCAGAAACGACAATAAAGTTACGCGGATCACGCCAGCCCGGCATACGATCTTCGTTGATATTCGGGCCAGCCTGCATGTTGTTGTTGCACATGACCCAATAAGCATTGAGGGTGCCGTCTTTCAGCGCACGATCTTGCGCCACCGCATGCAGGCCCACTTTTTCGGGGATAGTCCCTGCAGGCAGTTGCCATTTGGTTTCGGCAATCTGGCGGTGTTTTTCGTTGGTGACAACCATATCTGCTGGCAAGCGGTGAGAGAATGTCCCCACTTCGCGGGCCGTACCACACGCGGAAGGCTGGCCCGTCAGAGAGAAAGGCCCAGAGCCGGGTTTAGAAATCTTGCCGGTTAACAGATGCAGGTTGTAGCACATGTTATTGGCCCACACACCGCGAGTGTGCTGGTTGAATCCCATGGTCCAATAAGACACTAATTTTACGTTCGGATCAGCGTACAGCTTAGCCAGCGACTCTAATTGGTCTTCCGGCACGCCGCTCATTTTAGCGGCTTTTTCGAGGGTGTATTCCGCGACAAAGGCTTTGAAGTCATCAAAGCTCATGGGTTCGGAGGCATCGCTGCCTGGGTTTTTGGCCGCTTTTTCTAATGGATGCGTTGGCCGTAAGCCGTAGCCGATATCGGTCGCGCCACGACGGAAATTCACATGGCGGTCAAGGAAGGCTTGGTCAACAGCATTGTTTTGAATGATGTAATTGGCGATGTAATTCATGATCGCCAAATCCGTCTGTGGAGTGAAGACCATCGGGTTGTCTGCCAGCTCAAAGCTCCGGTGTTCATAGGTGGAGAGCACGGCGATTCTGACATTATCGTTAGTGAGGCGGCGGCTGGTCATACGTGACCATAAAACTGGGTGCATTTCCGCCATATTGGAGCCCCAGAGCACAAAGGCATCCGCTTCTTCAATGTCATCGTAACAACCCATTGGCTCATCCATGCCAAAGGTGCGCATAAAGCCCACCACGGATGAAGCCATACAGTGACGAGCATTAGGATCCAAGTTGTTAGAACGGAAGCCTGCTTTCAGTAATTTTGAAGCGGCATAACCTTCCCAGACGGTCCACTGGCCGGAACCGAACATCCCAACCGCCGTTGGGCCTTTTTCCTTCAGCGCATTTTTGAATTTCAGTTCCATGATATCAAAGGCTTTTTCCCAACTGACTGGGGTAAAATCGCCTTCTTTATCGTATTGGCCGTCTTTCATACGCAGTAGCGGCTGGGTCAGACGGTCTTTGCCGTACATGATTTTAGGCAGGAAATAACCTTTGACGCAGTTCAAGCCGCGATTGACCGGTGAATCAGGGTCACCTTGCGAGGCCACGATGCGGCCATTTTGCGTACCCACTAAGACACCACAGCCCGTACCACAGAATCGGCAAGGTGCTTTATCCCATTTTATTGCATTTGATGTCTCGCCCACGACGGCTTTCGCGACCGTGGGTATGGTCAATCCGGCTGCGGCGGCTGCGGCGACCGCAGCATTAGCCTTCATAAAATCCCGGCGACTGAGTTTCATGGCATTTCCTCACCTTGCTGATCCTGCTGGTGATAAACCAGCGATACAGCCAGCACACCATCCAGATTACGTGCTGACTCAATATATTTCAGGAGCACGTCTGAGCGCGCTGCCTGCATCACCACCACCAGCTTGCCTTGAGTGGCATCACTGGTCGGTATTTCTGTATTCGGAATTGCGAGCAAGCTCTCAGTCAACTGCGCAAATCGCGCGGGTTTGGCTTGCAAGACTAATCCGCATACATGCCACTCTTTATCGTCCATCATCACTCCGAGTGAGGGTTACAGCCTGAACAGGGCAACTGGATAGGCAGGCACCACATCCCGTACACGCGGGTAAATCGAGTTCGGGCTGAGCGATACCATTCAGGCGTGGGCGGAATTTAATCGCCCGTGTTTCACAACTGTCCTGACAGCTACGGCATTCAACATCGTGAAAAGGCAAACAAAGGTCTGAAATGTTGATTTTAAGTGACCAAGGTGCCTGTTCTGTTGAGGTAAAAACATCTGCTTCACACGCGTGCGCGCAAGCTTGGCAAAAACTGCATTCCGCACGCTGAAAATCTATTTCAGGGAAACCACCACTGCCCACCACTAATACGCCGGTTTCGCAGGCGGTTACGCAGGCATGGCATCGGGTACAACCCGCAATAAAATTTGCCTCCATCACAGACCAAGGAGGGCGAAAAACAGTCATTTGTTGTTTGTCTGCTCGCCAAGAGCCGGTCAGTAATTTACGCCGTGATAAATCAGTCATGCTGACATCCTTAATACCTACTGGCGCATCCGCGTGAGCGATAGAGATGATTCGTTTAACACCTGACGCTTAATATTGCGTTGATGATAATTATTCTTATTTATAGGAATGAAGATGCTACCCAGTGTTGACGTACTAAATACAGAATAATGGGTAATAAAATAATTACTCTTTAGAGTTAAACGATAGTAGATATTGAGCAGGATCAATTAATTTAGTGGTTATTTGCCTGATTTATCACTGATAAATCTATTTGCGTTATTTCCTTATTTATATAACGATTGAGTTAATGAGAATGACTATCAAATCAATATGATAATTAGGTCGTTATTTCTTCTGGTAGAAAACTTTCATTAAATGACGGTGGCTGATGCTTTCAAACAATCGCCTCAGTCTTTATACGTAAAAATAGAGTTCCTATCGGAACACTCTTATACTACGGGGAGAGTTATCACAGGAAACTCACTCAGACTGCGGTACACTTACAACATAAGTCAGCTAACAGTGATGGCTAACGTAAACGCCTTCATTAGCGACCAAAATGATCAGCAGTTACAAAATAGCCACCAGTTAACAACCTATATTTATATCTTTTATCATTGGCATTGCAGGTTATCAGCCAGCAAAGGGTCCCCGAAAAGCGAACTTAAGTTTTAGTGCGCGGGATCAATCAGTATCGCTCACCACGGCGGTGCTACGCTAAGAAAGGTATAAATTTTTTTCGGTTACAGGGACATCCTTATTATGACTAAATGTCACACTATTATGATCGTTGATGATCATCCGCTTATGCGCCGGGGTATTCGCCAACTCCTTGAATTAGATAGTAGCTTCGATGTCGTGTCGGAAGCCAAGTGCGGGAGCGACGCCCTTATTGAAGCGGCGAAACACCAACCGGATGTCATTCTGCTCGATCTTAATATGAAGGGCATGTCAGGGCTGGATACATTAAAAGCATTACGTCATGAAGGCATTGATGCGCGAATTATTGTCTTGACCGTTTCTGATGCTCGCAATGATGTGTACGCAATGATTGATGCGGGAGCGGATGGCTATTTGCTGAAAGACAGCGAACCTGAAATATTGCTGGAGAATATTCGCCAAGCGGCACAAGGCCAAAAAGTATTCAGTGATGAAGTCTCGCAGTATTTATCTTCTCGTCACGAGCAAATTAATCCTTTTGCTGAATTAACTGAACGCGAGCTCGATGTGCTACAAGAAGTAGCGCGTGGCATGTCCAATAAGCAAGTGGCCTTTGAACTGCATATTTCGGAAGAAACCGTGAAAGTGCACATTCGTAATTTATTACGTAAATTGAATGTGCGTTCACGTGTCGCAGCCACCATTATGTTTTTAGAGAGTAAAAAATACGCGTAGCTGCCCTGCTCACTTATCACCACGCCACTATTCTCTAGCCGCAAGGCTATTGAATGGCCGCCAAAATGAAATCATGGTGATCATTGATCCATTTTTTGTTCAGCGGCCCCCAACTCTCTATCTGGTAATAGCCCGCATTATTTCGAATACCATCCTGCACAAACGTCAGCGTGATCCCCAAACCGGGTAGCGCCTTTAAGACGTCTTGCAATGTGCGCCGCGGCCAACCGGTTAATTCCATCAAACGTGGAACATTCATTGAGTCATGGCTGCTAATGAGCCAACACAGATAGAGACGACGAGCAAATACCGGATTGAGTTCCATACCGCTTCCTAAATTAAGTGACTGCTATTGAGTCTACTTGATAGCCAAAAAAAGACCTGTTTATGCGATAGCTGACAAAGTGCCGATAGTGGAGAGGGCAAGCAGATCGTAAAGACGCCGTAAAATCATCCCTGATGGCTCGAGCCGCGCCATCCTTGGCGCGGACGCTTTACTCTTCTGCCTGTCCTCACCGTTCTAGTCCGAGTCATCGGTGTTTGTCAGCAGTCTGGTTTATCACTTTTTTTTGCCTCAGCGTAAATTAACTCCGTGTTCTTGATGTTTTTTACAGGTTCTCCATATTTTCTTCACGTTTCCTTCAGCATTCACAGGTAGAGTGCAAAGTTGATTCTGCTGCAAATAATTTCTTTCCTAATAGAGGCTGGCACTGCATGGCAAATTTTTTCATCGACCGCCCGATATTTGCTTGGGTATTGGCGATAATTATGTGTCTTACTGGGGCATTGGCAATCTCAACCTTGCCGGTTGAGCAATACCCCAATCTGGCACCGCCTAATGTGCGTATCAGTGCCTCCTATCCCGGTGCCTCTGCACAAACACTGGAAAATACTGTCACGCAGGTCATCGAGCAAAGCATGACGGGCTTGGATAATCTGCTGTATATGTCCTCGCAGAGCAGCAATTCCGGTAGCGCATCCATTACCTTGACGTTTCAGGCGGGCACTAACCCTAACGAAGCCATGCAGCAAGTCCAGAATCAGTTGCAATCTGCCATCAAGAAACTGCCACAAGATGTGCAGCAGCAAGGCGTTTCCGTCTCAAAGTCCGGTGATAACACCTTGATGATGGTGGCGTTTGTTTCCACCGATGGCAGCATGGATAAGCAGGATATTGCCGACTATGTTGCCAGTAACCTGCAAGACCCCCTGAGCCGAATCGAAGGGGTGGGGAGCATTGATGCTTTTGGTTCACAATATGCCATGCGTATCTGGCTAGACCCCAACAAACTCAATAATTATCAGCTCACAACGCAAGATATTGTCAGCGCGATTCAATCTCAAAATAGCCAGATCGCTGTCGGTCAATTGGGCGGAACGCCATCGGTCGACAATCAAGCCTTGAACGCCACTATCAATGCACAATCCCAATTACAAACGCCCGAACAATTTCGAGAAATTACACTGCGGGTGAATCAGGATGGTTCACTGCTCACTTTGGGCGATGTGGCAAAAGTCGAATTGGGTGCCGAAAAATATGACTATCTCAGCCGTTTTAACGGGCAAGCCGCATCGGGGATGAGTGTCAAACTGGCATCAGGGGCGAATGAGTTACAAACCGACGCACTGGTGAAAGCAAGATTAGCCGAACTGGCCCCTTTCTTCCCTCATGGGTTGGAAGCCAAAATTGCTTATGAAACCACCCCGTTCGTGAAAGCCTCTATTAAGGATGTGGTCAAAACACTGGTAGAAGCGGTGTTGCTGGTTTTCTTGGTCATGTACTTGTTCTTGCAAAACTTCCGCGCCACCCTGATCCCGACCATTGCCGTGCCCGTGGTATTGTTGGGAACTTTCGCCATTCTATCGGTATTTGGCTTTAGTATTAATACGTTAACGCTATTTGCCATCGTGCTCGCCATTGGATTGTTGGTTGATGATGCCATCGTGGTGGTGGAAAACGTCGAGCGGGTGATGAGTGAGGAAGGGCTAGACCCGCGCGAAGCAACGCGTAAGTCTATGGGGCAAATCCAAGGCGCATTAGTCGGGATTGCCTTGGTGCTGTCTGCCGTGTTCATTCCAATGGCCTTCTTCGGTGGTACCACAGGGGCGATTTACCGCCAATTCTCCATTACCATCGTCTCAGCCATGGTGCTCTCGGTTCTGGTGGCACTGATCCTAACACCGGCACTTTGCGCCACCATGCTCAAGCCCATCAAACCGGGGCATCATCATGCCAAACGCGGTTTCTTCGGCTGGTTTAACCGCATGTTTGATCGTAGCGCCCATCGTTACGAGCGCGGTGTAGCCCGTGTCTTGCACCACAGCCTGCGTTATATACTGCTGTATTTACTGTTGTTGGGTGGATTGGCGTTGCTGTTTGTCAAATTACCCACCTCATTCTTACCGTTGGAAGACCGCGGCGTGTTTATGGCGCAGGTTCAGCTTCCTGTCGGTTCTACCCAACAACAGACCCTTAAGGTGGTTGAGAAGGTCGAGGACTACTTCCTGACCGCTGAAAAAGAGAATGTGCTGTCGGTGTTTTCAACGGTGGGTTCCGGCCCCGGTGGTAACGGCCAGAACGTGGCGCGGCTCTTTATCAGGCTATCAGATTGGAGCCAACGCAAGAGCAGTGATGACTCGTCCTTTGCCATTATTGAACGTGCGACCAAAGTGTTTAATCAAATCACCGAGGCCAGAGTCTCAGTCAGTAGCCCCCCTGCCATTTCAGGCTTAGGGGGTTCCTCTGGTTTTGATATGGAGCTGCAAGATCACGGCGGTTTAGGCCACGATAAGTTGATGGCAGCCCGTGACCAATTGTTGCAAATGGCGGCGAAAGACCCAGCGCTGACACGGGTACGGCATAACGGATTAGACGATAGCCCGCAATTGCAGATAGATATCGATCAGCGTAAAGCACAAGCGCTGGGCGTATCACTGGATGATATCAACAACACGCTAAAAACAGCGTGGGGGTCGACTTACGTGAATGACTTTGTTGATCGTGGGCGGGTGAAAAAGGTTTATGTGCAGTCCGAAGCCACGGCTCGTATGCTGCCGGAAGACGTGAACAAATGGTATGTGCGCAATAAAAGTGGCGGAATGGTGCCCTTCGCCGCCTTTTCTACCACTCGTTGGGAATACGGTTCACCACGGTTAGAGCGTTATAACGGCTACTCGGCGCTAGAGATTGTCGGCGAGGCCGCGCCGGGTGTCAGTACCGGTACGGCGATGAATGTGATGGAAGATTTGGTGAAGCAGTTACCCAATGGCTTCGGTTTGGAATGGACGGGTATGTCTTATCAGGAGCGTTTATCTGGCTCTCAAGCCCCTGCCCTGTATGCGATTTCACTGTTAGTGGTGTTCTTGTGTCTGGCGGCATTGTATGAGAGTTGGTCAATACCCTTCTCCGTCATGCTGGTGGTGCCGCTTGGGGTGATAGGTGCGGTTGCTGCAACTTGGCTGCGCGGGTTGGAGAATGATGTTTATTTCCAAGTGGGACTGTTGACGATTATCGGGCTGTCGGCAAAGAACGCGATTTTGATTGTTGAATTTGCCAATGAATTGAACAACAAAGGCAAGGATTTGGTCGAGGCCACACTGGAGGCGTCACGTCAGCGGTTGCGGCCTATTTTGATGACGTCACTGGCGTTTATTTTTGGCGTTCTGCCGATGGCGATCAGTCAAGGCGCGGGATCAGGTAGCCAGCATGCAGTCGGGACAGGGGTGATGGGGGGGATGATTTCAGCCACCGTGCTGGCGATTTTCTTTGTGCCACTGTTCTTCGTACTGGTTCGCCGCCGCTTCCCCGGCAGACCACCGCGCGCGAAGGAATAAAGGCGGCAAACGAGAGAGTCCCGATGAGCTGACATCAGTCAGTGATTCGGGCGCACGAGCGCAGCCAACACCGCTG
>NZ_HE997646.1:160895-327457 GCF_000312485.1 Yersinia massiliensis CCUG 53443
GAAAGATTTCGAGATGCAGCAAGGCGGCAAACGAGAGAGTCCCGATGAGCTGACATCAGTCAGTGATTCGGGCGCACGAGTGCAGCCAACACCGCTGCAGTTTGAAAGATAAAGGGGAATAAAAAAGGCAGAAACCGAAACGGCTCTGCCTTCTGCGAGCGATCACTCGCCCCTGGAGATGTATCGATAAAACAACAAAAAGAAATTAACTCTTACTGCCGGTTTATTCGCTTATGCCTTACGCAGCATAGCATCGATAAACTCTTTCCACGTGCTTAACTCAAAATCAACCATAACATCCTCTCTAATTATCGCGACTCATTATACGCCTATTTTTTGAACAGTCAAAATAGAAAGCTAGCGAATGATTTTGCACCATAAAAAAGGCCTGCTTGGTTCAATAGCAGGCCTGACGCTAAAATATCAGCTCAAATCAGATCTATCCCTTGGGGAAAACCCACAGGTGCTCTGCCGGTAAAGAGAGCGAACACAATTCCTCACGGCGCACCTGCGTACCATAGGCCCGGATGACAAAATCATCGGCTGCGGTGCGGAACAGATACTCCCAACGATCGCCCAGATACATGCTGGTCAGCAACGGTAAATTAAGCTGGTTACCCTGCGGATCATCAGCCAAATTGACGCGCTCAACCCGAATCACCGCTGTCCCTTCTTGACCCGCCACCACGCCTTCACCCGCCCTTCCCCACAGCGCCCAATCTTTTCCTTCGATTCGCGCTTTTCCTTCGCTGACTTGGGTCACTTTGCCATGTAAGCGGTTGTTACTGCCCATAAATTCCGCGGTAAACAGCGTTGATGGCGAACCGTACATCTCTTGCGGCGTCCCCTGCTGCTCGATTTTTCCGTTATTCAACAGCAAAATACGGTCAGAGATTGCCATCGCCTCATTTTGATCGTGGGTGACCATGAGCGCTGATAGGCCGAGTTTGATGATCAACTCACGCAGGAATACTCGAGCCTCCTCGCGCAGTTTGGCGTCCAGATTCGATAACGGCTCATCTAACAGAATAACCGGCGGGTTATAGACCAGCGCACGACCAATGGCTACACGTTGCTGCTGCCCACCCGAAAGCTGATGGGGATGACGATGGCCCAACGCCCCTAGCCCAAGCTGATCGAGCACCGCTTGTACTCGCTGGGTGATTTCCGCCGCTGGCGTTTTACGTAATTTCAGCGGATAAGCAATGTTCTCAAATACCGTTTTATGCGGCCATAATGCATACGACTGAAACACCAATCCCAAATTGCGTTCTTCGGCTGGAATTTCACGATTCATCTTGCCGTCATAAACCGTATTTTCACCAATAATGATATTGCCCTGACTCGGTTTTTCTAAACCCGCGACCGCGCGCAGTAAAGTGGTTTTTCCACTCCCTGACGGCCCCAGCAGCGAGACGACTTCACCACGCTTTAATTGCATCGATACCCCTTTTAATACCGGGTTATCGCCATAGGTGAGATGCAGGTTATCAACTGATAATTCAATCATTTAGTTTTACTCCAAAGCGCAATGCAATACCCAACCCCAATACCACCAGCAGGATATTAATAAAGGAGAGCGCGGCAACGATATCAATCGCCCCTGCCGCCCACAGTGAAACCAGCATCGACCCAATGGTTTCCGTACCCGGCGCGAGCAGATAAACCCCGGTGGAATATTCGCGCTCAAAAATCAAGAACATCAGCAACCATGAACCAATCAGGCCATAGCGTGATAACGGAATAGTGACATGACGAGTGACCTGACCGCGGCTGGCACCGTTGCTACGCGCCGCCTCTTCCAATTCTGGCCCCACTTGCAATAGGGTTGAAGAGATCAGCCGTAAGCCATAAGCCATCCACACCACGGTGTATGCCAGCCAGACACTGAAAATGGTACTGCGCAAGGACCGTAGCCACACTACCAGATTCTCTCGCAGCCATTCCGACATGGGTAACCCTGATAACCAGCCTTCTTTTAAGGAGTTATCGAGCCACATCGGTAGGAATAAGAAGACCCACAAGAAGGCTAACCCCGCTAATAGGCCCGGTACCGCACGCGGCACCAGCACACTGTAATCGAGAAAACGTGTCACGCCATCCGGTTTACGGTGCATCGCAATACCAATAAACAGATAGCAAATGACGGCTAATGCCCCACCGAACACCCCAATCGCCATTGAGTTAACGATCGCCCGCAACAGGTTTGGTTGCTGCCAAATGGTGCGGAACGTGTCGAGTGACAGTTCATCCCACAGCGATACCCCCATGCCCCAGTTAGAGACAAAGGCACGGAGTACCACCCCCAGCAATGGCACGCCGATGGTGACCGTCAGCCAAAATGCCACGACAGCACCGGCTATCCAGCGCCATTTCCCCAGCGGTAAAAGGCGTGCTTGAGACGCTTTACCTTTGACCGTGACAAAACGGTTGGCGGTGCGCATCAGGACTCGCTGTAACATCACCAGTGGAATAGTAATGCAGATGAGTACCACCGCGACGGCAGCCATCAGGTGGTAAGAAGGCGTGCCCAGCTTGTTGGTCAATTGGTAGAGATAGGTCGCCAAAACCAAGTTCCCTTCAGGATCACCCAATACCAACATCAGCCCGAACACTTCCAACCCAAGGAAGAATAGTAAGACGGTGATATACAAAATCGAAGGGCGCACCATCGGCAAACTCACTGCGGTCATCACCTGTAAAGGCGTGGCTCCCGCCGTGCGCGCCGCTTCTTCTACATCAGACCCAACGCTGCGTAATGCTGATGAGATGTAGAGATAAGCATGGGGGACGTGGGTCAGACCCGCAATCACCACGATGCTCGACATCGCATAAATATTCCAAGGCACAAACCCCAGCAGCGATTCCGCCCATAAAGAGAAGAAACCGACCGGCCCTGCCGCCACGACATAGCCAAAACCCAATACCATGGGCGAAACAAAGATAGGCACCAAAATCAGCGGTTCGATGATACGGCGGCCGGGTAGGTCAGTCCTGACCATCAAAAAGGCCAAGATCCCGCCTAATGGAATCGCGATAACCACTAGCCCGAAGGCCAGAATGAATCCACTTTTTAACGCCTTATAAAAATCAGGATCAGCAAAGATGAAGCGGAAGGCCTCAAGGCTGAACACCTTGGAAGGTGAGAAAAAGGGGGCGGAGAGAAAACTTTGAATCACAATAAATGACAGTGGTACGTAGATAACCAGTGTTGTTATCAGCACGACCAAGCCGCGCGGCAAGCTTTGCCACTTTCTGCGCAATGCTCTCATAATGAGTCCCGTTGGTTAAAAGTCCATGATAAAACCAGTGAAATCAAGGTACGTAGCGACAAGGATACGTACCCAGGGGATGCCTATTTTGCGGCGGCAGTGCGCCACTGTTTGATGTAGTCGAGACGTTTAGCCTGCTCCATATACTCCAAGAGGCTTTCATCAACGGCGATAGGTTTAAGTGCAGTTCCTAGTTTTTTGGTCATACCATCAATATCGTTGCTGCCTTCGATATCATTGCGTATGGAGGGAATATCTGACTGGTTAGCCAAAATGTTTTGGCCTGCTTCTGACAGCACATAGTTAACCCACAACTTAGCAGCATTGTTGTTGGTCGCATTTTTACTGATAAAAGTCACGCGTGACAGCACCAAAGTGTAGTCTTCAGGATAGGAAATCCCCAGCGACGGATCGGTTTTAGCGCGGGTTTCAGCATAAGAACCGAGGATATTAAACCCAATCAAATTCTCACCGGATGACACCCTTTCCATCATCGTCCCAGTCGAAGATTGCACGGTTAATCCCCCCTTTGCGATATCTGCCAGCGTTGCAAAGTAATGAGGATCAGCTTTGAAATCTTGTACGGATAGCATGAACCCTAAACCTGATTTTTCAATATCATAGGTAGTGACTTTCTTTTTGAATTTATCGGGTTGGCTTGCGATGAGTTTAGCCAATGCACCATGGGTTGTGGGCACATCTGCTGCAGGAATCAAACGTTTGTTGTAGATAAAGACCACGGGTTCGTAAGTGGTACCGTAGGCACTGTTTTTCCAGACAGCCCAAGTCGGTAGTTGCCCTTGCTCAGGAGAAAGGTACTCTTGCGCATAGTCCGTTGCCAGCTTCAGCGCCGTGTCCATAGAGGAACTCCATACCACGTCACCACTGAGGCTACCAGATGCCTGCTCACTGATATAACGGTTGTACAACTCAGTGCTGTTCATGTCGTTGTATTCGACTTTAATCCCTGGGTAGGCGGTTTCGAATCCTTTAATCAAGGGCGCGGCAGCTTTAATATCGGTGGAGGCGTAGACCACCACTTTGCCTTCTTTATTCGCGCCATCAATAACGTTTTGGTAATCAGTGGGGTAATAGGTGGGGAGTTGAGCAAAGGCTGGAATAGTCGCCAGTGCGGTTGTCGCTATCATCAATGCTTTCACTTTCCATAACATAATGTTAACTCCAATATCCATTTATGTAACGAAAAGTAAACATATAGTTAATATGTATGGCTAAGCAATGAAGTTAATTCTTTGTCTTCGTATTTTGTGACGACACGCATTCATCGCGCGAGGATAATCTTAGGCAGCAGCATAAAATGCTGGCTTATTCGTAATGACAGTCGTATTGATGAATGGATCGATTGCACTTCACTTGCCAGCGACACATTTCCGGAGTAGCGTGCTCCTTAACGGAAGATTTAGGCGAAAGAACGGATTCCATTAACTCATTGTTTGTTAGCTTATTGTTCAAATTACAGCGTGAAACTATGAAACACTCCATTGATTCGTTAAAAGAACTGGGCCGCTATGAAGATGCGGTGACAATGGCGCAGAATTTGCTGCGTAGCTCACCTGATAACGCCAGTCTGATGTATAAAATCGCCTCCCTTTATGACATTCAAGGGCTAGAATTACAGGCGATTCCCTTCTATCGTGCAGCCATCGATCACCATCTGGCAGGAAAAGAGTTACAGGAAGCCTATTTAGGGCTGGGGAGTACTTACCGCGCGCTCGGGCTATATCAGGAATCGTTAGAGACATTTGATCGTGCGTTGGCGATCTTCCCGCAAGCGAAAGAGCTAACTTTGTTTCGTGCCATGACGCTGTATAATTTGGGGGAAACCAAAGAGGCAGTAGCGGCGTTGTTAATTTTGTTAGCTGAGACCTCCAATCATCAGGATATTAGCCTTTATCAAAAAGCCATCCGCCAATATGCCGCTGACCTTGATCGTATTGGCTAAAACCGTAGATTATTGCTGGCGAGTGGGGTGCTGTAGCACCATCACATCCCTGCCCGGACAGCTGCGTCACTAAGGAATAATACACATTGCTTGAACTTGATCATATTGAGAAATACGAAGTAACTTATGACTTAATTGACTTTTAAATAGAGCTCAATCAAGTTCTTAGTTTGGTATTTTTTGTGTATATTCTGTTTATGCACTGAAACTGTTTTATCGCTAATAAATAACCTTTTTGATATTTCTTTGTTTGAAAGACCTGCAAGCATGAGTTCGAAAATGTCATTCTCTCTTTTTGTCAAAATATTTTCTTGTGACTCGTTTGTTTTGTTATTTTTCCTCATAAATAATTTGTGATTAAATACAAAATCATAAACAGACTTCTCAATATAATCTTGCGATTCTGATTTATTCATTATAAATGACGGCGAGCCGGCCATTAAATCAATATAATCACTAGACAGCGGGTTATCTTTAGTAAAGATAAACACCTCCCTTCTTTTTAATTTACTAAATTTGATAAATCTAAACTTATCCAATTTAGATAAACCATCCATATCAGCAATAATCACTTCACCTTTGGTTTTCCCCAAGTCACCCTCTAATTCCTTTAGACAATGAAATACTTTTATTTCTACATGGTGCCCGTTTTCATGAGAGAAACGCTCAATTAATTGCTTAAGGTAAAACCTAACCAAACCATGCTGACTAAATATAGTTACACTTTTCATTTTGAAACCCTATTTTATTTTGCTGGCTATTTGAAAAAATAAATATATATTTAAAAATTAATATTTTAATTTTTAAGGAGAAAGACATGACAATTTAAAGCCACTTTTATTTATTTTCCGTCCACCTAAGATATTTCTTGTTTTAAATTATATGACATAACAATCATGATGGATATTATGTTATTTTCATAGGGATGCAAAAAACACATGACGGAAAATAACCAATAAAAATCAATGTGATATTATTTTTGTTTTCATTTAAATAAAAAAACTGCTGGGGTTTTTATAAGAAAAACCCCACTAAGAAATGGCTTACATGTCGCTAAACTTCGCTATCTTGTTCTTTGAGTAATGAAGAGAAGGAATAACGCAGTTCATCAATGAGGGCTGAAGCTACTGGAGTTAGCTTTTTCGTTCTAGAGTAGACCAAGCTGTAGGCACCATCAGGAAATTGTTCTTTGATGGGAATAATCGAAATACGCTCTTTGAATTGCGGAATGAAAAGCATAGATCGAGGCGCAATGAATAAATAGTCCTCATTTAATACTAGTTGTTCAGCAATGGTGGGAGAATCACCGAAAATGACAGAACCCTGTTTACCTTCTTTATTTTGGAAAATTATTTCCTCTATATCGTTATAATACCCTGTACTGGCAGTAGGCAGGTACCATTTGGCATTTTTTAACTCACTCAATGAGGTACAATGCGAAAGTGGGTGCCCTTTCCGAGCAACGACAGAGAATTTAATCGTTGATAAATGTTCTTCAATAAAGTCATTCAATGAAATATCGGGTGAAACAACCCCCATGTAAAAATCAAGCCGATTAAGACGTAATGAGTCAATTATTTCTGAGAGTTGCCCCTCTGAAACAGTAATACGTGTTTCACTATAACGCTCTTGAAATTTTGTGATCACGCCAGGGACAATACTATAAGCGGGAAGATGAGAACATCCAAAAGTAATAGTCCCATGTGATGAATGTTCAATTTGTTGCAATTCATCCATAGCTCGTTCTAATTCATTTAGAATGGAATTCAATCTAGGTTCAAATATTCTGCCTAACTCAGTTAATATCACACCATTGGTTCCTCTTGCCAGCAGAGAAACGCCGAGGATCCTTTCAAGCTCTTGAATGCTACGCGTCATCGTCGATTGTGTCTGAAACAGAGCCTGAGAGGCAGCACTGATACTCCCATACTGTATAACTGCCCTGAGATTTCTCAGTTGGTTTATTTTAGGTAATTCTTTCATTATTCTCTCCGCACACGATAAACAATTACTGCGTTCGCTATTTCATTTTAGGCACTCTAACCCCACGCCCAATGATTAGTTCATATTTGGGATCAAAGTCGTAGCAACTTGCGTTATCATCGAAGTATCTAATCAACTTTGACTTTTGGCGATCTAAATCATCGCTAAAAAGTTGTTGTTCTGAACCAACACACATAGGTAACGTTTTTTCATGTTTGATGATGCTCAAAAAAGTTTGCTTAAGCTATATGGCATAAAAAATTGTGACACCATAAAAAAGGCCCGTCGTTGGCTTGATGAACAAGGTATTGCCTATCAGTTCCACGATTATCGCGTAGATGGGTTGAGTGACGAACGCCTACAAGGCTTTATCGATACATTGGGATGGGAAGCGTTGCTGAATACGCGCGGCACCACTTGGCGCAAGTTGCCAGAAACCCAGCGGGCTGGAATAACCGATGCCCAAGCGGCAAAAATGCTGATGTTAGAATACCCTGCCATCATCAAACGCCCACTACTAGAAGCTCCCAATGGCAATATGCTGCTGGGCTTTAACATAGAAAACTATCAATCCTTTATCCAAAACCAAACCGCTATTGAGGTGCAATAACATGATCTGTCCGGTAATCGAACTGGCTCAACAACTCATTAAGCGCCCGTCGCTCAGCCCGAATGATGCGGGCTGCCAAGAGATCATGATTAAGCGCCTTGAAGCGATTGGCTTTACCGTTGAGCCAATGAATTTTGGCGATACCCTTAATTTCTGGGCATGGCGTGGCGAAGGTGAGACGCTGGCGTTTGCAGGCCATACCGATGTCGTCCCTACCGGTGATGAAAGCCATTGGAGCAGCCCACCTTTTGAGCCGACCATTCGTGATGGCATGCTCTATGGCCGTGGTGCGGCCGATATGAAAGGTTCGTTGGCTGCGATGGTCGTCGCCGCTGAACGCTTTGTGGCCGCACATCCGGAACATAAAGGTCGATTGGCCTTTATGATTACCTCGGATGAAGAGGCGAAAGCGATTAACGGCACAGTGAAAGTGGTTAACGCGCTGATGGCACGCAATGAACGGCTGGATTACTGCTTAGTCGGCGAACCTTCAAGCACCGATAAAGTCGGTGATGTGGTCAAAAATGGCCGCCGAGGTTCGATTACCGCAAATTTGCGTATCCATGGCATTCAAGGGCATGTCGCCTACCCACATTTGGCGGACAATCCAGTGCACCGCGCGATGCCCGCGCTTAATGAGTTGGTTGCCACGCAATGGGATGAAGGAAATGAATTCTTCCCTGCCACCAGCATGCAGATTGCGAACTTACATGCCGGTACTGGCAGTAATAATGTGATCCCTGGTGAGCTCTATGTGCAGTTTAACTTCCGTTTCAGTACCGAACTGACCGATAGCATGATTCGGCAGCGCGTCGAAGCCCTGCTGACACGCCACCAACTCAAATACACGTTGGAATGGGTGCTTTCCGGTCAACCCTTCCTGACCTCGCGGGGCGCATTGGTCGATGCGGTGATCAATGCCGTCGAACATTATACTGAAATGACACCACAGCTTTTAACCACCGGCGGCACCTCTGATGGCCGTTTTATCGCCTTAATGGGCGCGCAAGTGGTGGAGCTGGGGCCAGTCAATGCCACAATTCATAAAGTGAATGAGTGTGTTCATGCGGCTGATTTACAACTGCTGAGCCGAATGTATCAGCGAATCATGGAGCAACTCATCGCATGACAGTTAATCCACTCACACCAGAAATGTTGACGGGCCGTTCAACGGCACATTTAGTGGTGTTAAGCGGTAATCATCGTATGCAGCCTGAAGCCGTTGATGCCTTTCAGGCCATGCAACGGGCAGCGAAAAACGCAGGTTTTGATTTACAGCCTGCCAGTACTTTTCGCGATTTTGACCGCCAGTTGGCTATCTGGAATGGTAAATTTCGCGGTGAGCGGCCGGTCTTAGATAAAGCGAGCCAGCCGATAGATATCAGCGCCCTTGACGATGCGTCCCGTTGTGAAGCGATTTTGCGTTGGTCAGCACTACCAGGGGCAAGCCGTCATCATTGGGGCAGTGATCTGGATATTTACGATCCCTCACTTTTGCCAGCAGAGACTAAACTTCAGTTAGAGCCATGGGAATACGAGACGGGCGGGTATTTTTATCCGCTGAGCCAATGGTTGACTGCGCATATGGCCGAATTTGGTTTTTACCGGCCTTTTCGCGAGGATAATGGCGGTGTCGCGGCAGAGCCTTGGCACTTGAGTTATCGCCCATTGTCAGCACAAGCTGAACATTTACTGACGCCCGACATCCTGCTCCATGCATGGCAGTCACAAGATGTGGCAGGTAGCGAGTGGCTGGCAAGCCATTTACCGCTGATTTTTTCGCGATTTATTACTGCGTCCACAACAACGGAAGGGCACTAATCATGCATTGGCTAGCAGATTACTGGTGGATAATCCTCATTATATTGGTGGGGATGGTCTTAAACGGCATCAAAGAGTTGCGCCGTCTCGATCATAAGCGTTTTTTGAGCAATAAACCGGAGATACCGCCCCACCGCGATAATAATGCGCAATGGGACGATGACGATGATTGGCCGGATAAAAACAAGAAAAAGTAACTGAACACGATGTCAGGTTACGCGAAGGGACGGTCTCCCTTCGCCACACTGGCTTAGCTTAACGCGATATCCTGTCGCAAATGCGCGATTGCACGTTCCAACATCGGTTGATTGATACCGTGCCCCATGTTGGGAATAAGATCGAATGTTACATGATTGCCCAATGCCGTTAAGCTCTTTGCTGCCGCGTTAGCGTGTTCAACACGAATCACCCCGTCCTGTTCACCATGAATCAAATGGAATACCACATCCGCTATCGGGTGGGGTGGCAAAGTCGCAAAGCGCCCACTGAAAGCAATAATCTGCCCCGCCAGCTGCGGTTGAGCTTTCACGCCCTCCAGTGACATGATAGTGCCTTGAGAAAACCCCACCAGTGTGGTCTGCTGCGCACCAAGGCCACTTTGTTGCTGCCATTGGCGTACCGTAGCAATAAATTCTGGCATCACGGTATCAATCCGCCCTTGGCGGCCCTCTTCGGTAATACCTTGCACGGAAAACCACTGCCGACCATTCCCCATCCCACTGGCAAATGGCCCGTCGATACTGACCACCAGCGCCTTAGGGAACGCCTGAGCAAAATGGCTACCGACCGGTGCCATCCCTGCCGCACTGTCGCCAACGCCATGAAACAGTAAAATCAAATATTCTGGATTTTCAGGTTGCTGCACGACGATAGATTTCTGACTCATTTGATGGCCTTTTTCATTAAGTGACGATAGCCATACTATACGGCCGCTAATAGCGGTAGGGATATTGGGTTTTCTTGATGAAGTTAGTGGGAATTATTGAAGATAAGGTATGAACGATTTGATTTATTTTGATAAATAACTTTTACCCACAAAAAGAGGCCCATTGGCCTCTTTAAATGGTTGGTAATACACTCAAATCGGTTTGACGACGACGTTACCTTTACTCTCAGCCATATCTTTAGCAGCCATAAAACGTTTAAACATTTCGACTTTGCTCTTTTGAATCGCTTTAAAATCAATCTGAGTTTTAGTATGGGTAGTGCTGCGTCCGTATTGCATAACAAGCTCCATCATTTATGTAGGTTAGGTTGTTCTCTTTGGCAAATTGCTTTACATACCTTGGATATATGGTGTTTAAGGCTTGGTTTTCAGCAACAAAATACAAAACTTCGATTCTTTCATTGTTGGCAATTTTTAGCATAAATGCGACTAAGGTACGATATAAATAGTGCAACTCGCCTAACAATAGATCAATTGCGCCTTGGGGTTTAGCAAATATTTGTGTCGGTTCTCGTTCTTCTTGCTGCCGGTTATAAAAACTGACGACGGAAACGAGTAAGCTACTCACTTTATCGCCAAGCATACTGTGCATTGTGACTGCCGCCACTGGATCTAAAGAAGGTGGGCAGAACATTAGCCTGACAGTAATCGAACGTTCTTCATCTTCAGCAAAAATAAATTCAATATCGATGTATCCCATTTCATCATCAATCTTGACCAATCCTTCAGTGACCAATCTGTGCATGTGCATCTAGCCTGGTATCCTTCGTTATACTCATCCTGAATATTCGAAAAATTTTAACTTAAAACACCCTCAATCACTGACGAAAACCTGAATCATTAAGTAAACAAAAGGAAACTGCGCACTGACGAGTCGCATCAACCCCCGCCATTCCTTCTGCGGCTTCCTGCCGCCAACGCGCGACCAATGCCTTACGTCCAGCAAGGCCGAGTGACCGGACTATCTCTGCTATAGAGACACCTTGCTGCAAGTATTGACGTAAAGCAGGAAGGGGTAATTCAGTCTGCGATAACAAACGCTGCAAGGCAGGTAAGCTGGCCTCTAATGGGCGAAATGCAAAGGCAAAACCGGCTAGCTCACGCCAATCATCCTCATTTAACGTGAAGTCAGGCTGCTCAGGCAGGGGTAACGATGGGGGCGTATCGATCTCAATCCATTGCTGCAACCAATACCAATCTCGCGCCAATTGCTGCTGCGCGCCATCACAAAGATGCTGACCCGCCTCACTCAACGGTAAAATTGCCATGGCAGCATAACAACCACTACTGGCTTCTTGATGACTGCCAATACGGGCCAATTGAAAGCCGCAGGTCTGCCAAAAATGGGCTAACTCCTCGGTATAGCCGAAACTGACAGACAGAAAATCCAGCCGTTCTGCTCGCGCACGTGTTTGTTCTGCGGCAATCATTTGTCGAGCAATGCCCTGTCGCCGCCACGAAGGGACGACTGCGACTCGACTGACTCGCCGTGATAACAGGGTCGGCGCGTGCCATTGCCCACTGTGAGCGGCCAAGGATTGCGCCACCAAACTGCCTTTGGGCCGCCGTCGACCCGCCCAAACATCTTGGGCTAACGCCTCGCTCAAACCGCCTTCATCCACCAACCATAATGCGCCGACCACGGAATCCTCGGCTTTCGCTGCCGAAAAATGCATCCCAGGCGCATCCATCAACCGTCGCAGATCAAGGGGTGTTGTACGGTAATGTGCGCTGGAAAGTAAACCATAGAAATGCCGCAGTAAGGCAGGATCCGCTAACCAATCACGCTGCTCACAGGCCATGATATCGACTGATGCAAAGGAGGGTGTGATGGAAGCAACTTGCTCATCAAACAGTAAAGCGGCATCCACAATACGCTCAAGCGGATCGTTGCTCACCCAACGGATAGGATCCGTTAACGTCAGATGATGCCAATCCGTAAGCGTGGCACAAAACTTCAGTAAAAAGCCCCGCCCAGTGCCTTCATAGCCTTGTACCGTGGTGGTCAGCAGCGCTCGCGGGAAGTAAGCCAGCAATGAGGATAATAGTGCCGTGGGGATGGCGGCAGCTTCATCGATCAACAACCAGTCAACCTCACTGACATCATGCTGTCGGCAGTAATCGAGCAAGGCATCTGGCGCCCAAAATCGCGCCCGTTCCCCTGCGCGTGCATTCAATGCTTGAGTCGCGGCCTTACCCGGCCCGGTGACCCAACAGTTGCCTTGCCACTGCGCGACCAACATGCCCGCAAGGGTTGATTTGCCACGGCCACGCGCGGCGGTCAGTACCCATGACCCCTTCTCGGCTCGCATCAAACGCTGAAGAATATGATGTTGTTCGACGGTCGCCGTGCCGTCAGGCCGTAGCCAGTTAGGACGTGAGTCCATCATTGGTACAGGCTGCGGCTGGTCCTGTTGCCACACCACGACATCAGTATCGGCTAAGAGATGGCGCTGTAAGTGGCGAATAAAGTTTGGCGTGGTGATAGGTTCGCTTTGCTCACTCCATCGTAAGCTATCGGTATCGGGTATATTCGGCCAGTGTTCCCACTCGGGCACTAACAGCACCAGCCAACTCCCAGCCTGTAGTGTCCCCGCCAATACCGCCAGAGCCTCCGTATTCAAGCCAGCAGTCGCATCAAATACGCCGTGCAGCCGCTCCTGCCCCAATAAGGTTTTTGCCGCTGTAGGATGAATGCCTTGGGTATCGGCGGGAAAATCTTCACCCATCCATACCCATTCACCGGCCAATTGTTGACGCAGATTAACGGCCTGTTGGCGCGACCAATCCGCATGACCACTCAGCACGAGCAAGCGGCGAATCCCTTGCTGCGCCATCAAGGGTTGGTTGGCAACAATCCCGTTATTCACGCTAGGATTTACCAATAACCAACGAGAGCAATCCGGCGGCGATTAATGGCCCTACCGGCACGCCTCTGAACAACGCTACCCCCAGCACGGTACCGACCAATAACCCAGCCACTACCGACGGTTGATGCGTCATCAGTGAAACACCGCGCCCACCGAGCCATGAGACGGCGACACCAACCACAATGGCCAATATCGACTTCCATTGAACAAAGGAGTGAAGTACCTCGCTGGCGCTAATTTTGCCGCTGGCGATCGGGGTCATCACCCCGATGGTCAAAATCAGAATACCGATGGTTAAACCGTATTTTTCTATCCACGGGAAAAACTGATTCAGAGGGGTGATGCGAATGGCCAGTAAGGTCAAAATGGCGAGTGTCACGGTCATGTTGTGGCTGATAATGCCAAGCGCAGCTAACGCTAAGAGGATCAATAAAGTTGGATCGAGAGCGGCCATGGTTAATTCTGCCTTGCATGAAATGCCGGTCACGACAGTACCGGCAGAAGAAAGTGGCCTTATGATAATCGCTGGTGGCGTGAGGTTCTAGCGCTATTAACGGCTGGCGAAGGTGTTACAGCTATTAGGATCTCCGCTGTCGAAACCTCGTTTGAACCAAGTATACCGTTGCTGCGATGTACCATGAGTAAAGCTATCGGGCACCACGCGCCCTTGGCTTTGCTGCTGTAGCCTATCATCGCCGATGGCTTGTGCCGCATTGAGGGCTTCTTGTAAGTCACCCACTTCAAGCACTTGCTGTTCATCCATCGCTTTGCCCCAGACCCCAGCGAAGCAGTCAGCCTGCAATTCCATTTTGACCGATAACCGATTTGCTTCCGCTTGAGTTGCTCCCTGCTGCTGCTGGCGAACTTTGGTATCGATGCCCATTAGGTGCTGCACATGGTGCCCAACTTCATGGGCAATGACATACGCCTGAGCAAAATCACCGCCCGCACCCAGCTTATTTTTCATCTCTTCATAGAATGATAAATCGATATACACCGTGCTGTCTGCGGGGCAATAAAATGGTCCCATGACTGACTGCCCCGTACCACAGCCGGTACGAGTTGCACCACGATACATCACCAGTTTTGGCTCTTGATAAGTGCGACCCATTTTTTGGAAAATCGGCTTCCACGTATCTTCCGTATCCGCCAAAACGACTGACGTAAACTTGGCGTATTGGTCATCTTTGGCGCTGACAGAACTTGGCGCGCGTGGCTGAGTCTGGGTTTGTGACATCGGATCACCGCCATTCAATAGCGGTGTTAAATCGACCCCGTAATAGCCCGCGACCAGCACGACAATCAGGATAACCAGCCCGCCCTTGCCACCAATCGGTGGACGAAATCCGCCGCCACCGGATGAATTTCCCCGCCGGTCTTCCACATTGTCACTTTCACGACGACCTTGCCAACGCATAGCTTTACTCCCAGAGATATTTCTTACCCATTATCGTAGGAAATATATTGAGCCAATACCATTAAAAGAAGGAATGATTACCCACACTAGAAGCGTCTAAGGGGTTATACCGCAGCGTGAGGAAGGGAGAAATTGTTCTGTGGGACGCAAAAAAGCATGGGGAGATAGAGGCTATCTCCCCTGAGAAGGGTTACGTCAGGTTAACGTAATCGATTGCGCAGTTAGTCTAATTTTACGCCGATACGGTGCGCAACTTCTTCGTAGGCTTCAATCAAGCCACCCAGACTTTGACGGTAACGGTCTTTATCCATCTTGTTCAGGGTCTTCTTATCCCACAAACGGCTGCCATCAGGTGAGAACTCATCACCCAATACCACTTCACCGTTAAACAGGCCGAATTCCAGTTTGAAATCCACCAAGATTAAACCCGCATCGTCAAACAACTTGCTCAGCACATCGTTAGCCAAATAGCTCAGTTCTTTCATCCGTGCTAATTGTGCTTCCGTTGCCCAACCAAACGTTTTGCAGTAAGACTCGTTAACCATCGGATCGTGCATGGCATCGTTTTTCAAAAACAGATCAAACAGCGGTGGATTCAGCTCTAAGCCTTCTTCGATACCCAAACGTTTTACCAACGAACCCGCAGAGCGGTTACGGATAACACATTCAACTGGGATCATCTCCAGTTTTTTGACCAGCACTTCGGTATCAGACAGCAAACGTTCCATTTGAGTAGGAATACCGGCTGCTTCCAATTTAGCCATAATGAAATGGTTAAATTTATTATTCACCATGCCTTTACGATCGAATTGCTCAATGCGCTGACCATCCAGTGCTGACGTATCATTACGGAACTCCAGTACCAATAGGTCAGGATTTTCGGTGGTATAGACGGTCTTCGCCTTCCCACGATACAACTCAGCTAGCTTTTGCATCTTATGACTCCAGTGATGTGCGAAAGAATAAAGGGGCCGAAGCCCCTTTGATGTTATTTGGTACTGCTGACGCCTGTCTGGCTAAACGCCGCCTGGAACACCGCAACTAGCGCATCATTCTGCGACTGAGTTAAGGTTTGTCCTTTCGGACCGATGAATTGCAGGCTGCTGCGGTTATCTAGGTCACCGACTTGCAGCTTGTAATCACCTTCTGGCAATTCAGGGTCTTTGGCCCCCAACGCATCCCAGCTACTGCTGCTCATGGATTTGTTGGTGACGTTAATGGAACCTTGCGGACGGCTGCGATCGGTCACTTTCATGCCGACTTTCTCAAGCGCGGCCGGTAGACGCTCCCACAACACAGCATAAGGTGCACGAACAATCAGTTGCGGTAAGCCAGTATCATCGCTGCCGCTTTGAACATCCAGCGTACCCACTTTACGGGCAGCTTGGCTGCTTTCACTGTCTGAACGGACCTTATCCAAACCTTCGATGATAGCGTTCAGCATGGCGCCGTTATAACGCTGGATTTCGGTATAGCTGGTCACTGGGTTGCCACCTTGCTGCAATGCAAGGGATTTCACCACCAACGCGAGCTGATAACCTTGTTCCTGCACACTTATCTGGTAACGGCCTTCAAATTGCACGTCTTCATCGGCACGATTCCATTTAACCCAGTCAGTGGTCAGCGTTTGGCTGGCATCTTGACGGCTGGCTATCGTCCAGTTCTTATCTTGAAGAACGCGGGTAACTTGCGACCACAGATTACGGTTTTGCGGGCTATTTTCTAACAATAGCTTGCTGGTATCGTTGGCATTTTCAGCACGAGAGCCGCTTAACAATGCCAGAGGTTGTACCGGTGGACGAATGTCCAACTGCTTGCCCACTGCGCCTTGAGAGTTGACGGAACGGACATCAAATTCGCCATTTTGGATCGGCAGAATCATGCCTGCCGGTGAGTTAAGCGGTTTCAACCCTGGCGCTTCCAAATAAGACTCGTCACCGCTAACTTGGCGTTTGTAGCGTTGGTCAGTGGTACAGCCTGCTAGCAGCATTGCCAGCGAAACACCCACTACCGTTACCACCGTCGACTTTTGCAATGTTATTGCCATCAAATTTCCCTAAGAGTTACAGCAAACCTGCGCTTTTCAACGCGTCTTCCACAATCCGTTTGGACGGATCAGTCAGTGGGGTCATCGGCAAACGCAATGTATCATTCGCCATTAATCCCAGTTTCTTTGCGGCCCATTTCACCGGAATTGGGTTTGCTTCTACAAATAAATGCTGATGCAACGGCATCAAGCGCTGATTCAAACGGCGTGCTTGCGCAAAGTTACCTTGTACAGCCAATGCACAAAGTTCAGCCATTTCACGGGCAGCGATGTTCGCCGTGACCGAAATAACCCCTTTGCCACCCAGTTGCATAAAGTCCAGCCCGCTCGCATCGTCACCACTGAGCAGGATGAAATCTTCATCGTCAACCAGCACTTGGATCTGACTAACACGACTTAAGTTCCCTGTTGCCTCTTTAACAGCAACAATATTTTTAATCTTGGCTAAGCGAGCAATGGTTGGCGGTAACATATCGCAACCGGTACGCGAAGGAACATTATAGAGAATTTGTGGTAAATCGGTACTTTCAGCAATCGCTTTAAAATGCTGATATAAGCCTTCTTGCATCGGCCGGTTATAATAAGGCGTGACCGTTAAGCAGCCCACAACACCGGTATCATTGAACCGTTGTGTAAGAGAGATGGCTTCAGAGGTGGCATTAGCGCCAGTGCCAGCAATGATGGGAATACGGCCATCAGCCAGTTCAAGGGTCTGCATGACCACATCGACGTGTTCGTCATGGTTCAGCGTGGCAGACTCACCCGTGGTACCCACGGACACAATGGCCGCTGTCCCGCTGGCGACATGATAATCAATCAGTTTCTTAAGGCTCGCACGATCGACAGCACCTTTGTCGTCCATCGGCGTTACCAGTGCAACTATGCTGCCTGTAAACATCGGACTTCCCGTAAACATTGCCCACCCCCTCCTTAAACAAGTTACTCATGGTACTTTTGACCTCTATCCAAAAGCAAGCAAACAACTGTGTTGTAAGCGCTTGGCAGCAGGTTTTTTTTGTGTTTACCATGGTAACCCCAAAGAGCATGACAGGAAGAGCGATTTTGCCGCAGCTTGATGAACATTATCTGGTCATTACCGCACTGGGTGCTGACCGCCCTGGAATCGTGAATACCATCACCCGCCATGTCAGTAGCTGCGGTTGTAATATCGAAGATAGCCGGCTGGCCATGTTCGGTGAAGAGTTCACATTTATTATGCTGCTTTCAGGCAGTTGGAATGCCATTACGCTGTTGGAATCGACTTTGCCGCAAAAAGGCGCAGAGCTTGATTTACTCATTGTGATGAAACGGACCAACGCCCAAGACCAGAAAGCGATGCCAGATACGGTATGGGTAAAAGTTGAAGTGAATGACTCCCCACACATTATTGAACGCTTTACCAACCTGTTCCATTGCCACAATATGAACATTGCGGAGTTGGTTTCTAAAACTCAACCGGCGGAAGGCAATACACCTCCTCGGCTGCATATCCAGATGAGTGCACACAGTCCTGCGAGCCAAAACAGTTCAACAATTGAACAGGCTTTTTATCAGCTATGTACAGAACTCAATGCACAAGGCAGTATTAGCGTTGTGAACTATCCACAGCATGACTCAAGAATGGAGAGTTAGTAATGAGCCCATTGAAAGCCGGTGATACAGCGCCAAAATTTAGTTTGCCTGACCAAGACGGTGAGCAAATTAGTTTGGCCGACTTCCAGGGACAACGTGTCTTGGTCTACTTTTATCCTAAAGCCATGACACCAGGCTGTACTGTTCAGGCCTGTGGTCTGCGGGACAATATGGATGAATTGAAACAAGCGGGTGTCGAAGTGCTGGGCATTAGCACCGATAAACCTGAAAAACTGTCACGTTTTGCCGAGAAAGAACTGCTAAATTTCACTCTGTTGTCTGATGAAGATCATCAGTTGGCAGAGCAGTTTGGCGTTTGGGGCGAAAAAAGTTTTATGGGTAAAACCTATGATGGTATCCACCGCATCAGCTTCTTAATTGATGCTGACGGTAAAGTGGAGCATGTCTTTGATAATTTCAAAACGACCAACCACCACGATATCGTGCTGGACTATGTGCGCCAAAGCGCCTGAGTTATTTTGACTTTGCGATGATTCATCATGAGCAAAAAAGAGCGCCTAGGCGCTCAGACTGCTGACAAACACCGATGACTCGGACTAGAACGGTGAGGACAGGCAGAAGAGTAAAGCGTCCGCGCCAAGGATGGCGCGGCTCGAGCCATCAGGGATGATTTTACGGCGTCTTTACGATCTGCTTGTCCTCTCCGCAATCGGCACTTTGCCAGCCATCTCACTTTCTTATGGGTTTAACACTTAAATTTCAATCCAGCTAAACTTCAATATCGCGTTGATACTGCCAAAACCCAATATTGCGTTAAGTGAATTAATCCGCTTCAAGCACCAGCTCTTCCGGCCACGCATGGATCACAGCTTTGACTAAGGTTGCCAATGGGATAGCAAAGAACACGCCCCAAAAGCCCCATAACCCGCCAAACACAATCACCGACAGAATAATCACCAATGGATGCAGGTTAACAGCTTCAGAGAACAATACCGGCACCAATAGGTTGCCATCTAACCCCTGCACCACAAGATAGGCGACAAAAAGGGTCCAAAAGTCCGCACCCAGCCCCCATTGGAATAACGCGACTAACACCACCGGAATAGTTACGATCACTGCGCCAATGTACGGGATCAGTACCGAGAAGCCGACTAACACGGCCAATAACAGCGCATAATTCATGCCCATAACAAAGAACACTAAATACGTGGCAACGCCAACAACAACCATTTCGACGACTTTGCCACGAATGTAATTAGTGATCTGCTGGTTCATTTCCAACCAGACTTGCCCAGCAAGGCCACGATTGCGCGGCAAAACACGGCGCACGGCATTCAGCATCTGCTCTTTGTCTTTGAGCAGGAAAAACAGCATCAGCGGCACCAAAATCAAATAGATTGCCAGCGTCAGTAAGCCAATGAGTGAAGCCACCGAGAATTTAACCACCGATTCACCCATACCCGACATTTTGGTGCGCAGGTTTTCTGCCATCATATCGACAATCCCGGCATCGACCAGTGCGGGATAGCGTGAAGGCAGGGTTTGGGCAAATGCATTGAATTTATTCAGCATTTTCGGCATGTCAGAGATGAGATTATTGCCCTGCTGCCAAACTGTCGGTGCCACAACAAACACCGCTAATAACGTGATGCCGCCAAAAACGACAAGGACAAGGGTGGCAGCCCAGAGACGTGAGCACCCTAAACGCTGTAACCGCGCGGTTGGCCATTCGAGTAGATACGCCAAGACAATAGCCGCCAACAGTGGGGCCAAAATACCGCTGAAAAAGTAGAGAATGACGAACCCAGCCAACAGAATAACCAGTAATGCGATCACCTGCGGGTCGGTAAAGCGCCGACGATACCATTGTAACAACAGCTCTAGCATCCGAAATTGCTCCTTAAGCACCATGAGGAATCCATCATTTGGTGGATCCCTTTAACCGCCTCCGCGAATCAGAGGCACAACCCGAAGGTAAAATTGATGTATCGGCACGTCCATAGCGCCACTGCATTGGTATCCATTAAGCTATAACTATTTCTTTATAATCGCAGGCTGGCTAAGATAGATACGTGTCTCAGCAATGGATGCTGAAGTTAGCTTTCGACAGATTTGATGCTATTTTTGTGATCTAACTCGCTTTCGTGATGATTGTACTGGAGAGCAGAGCAAGGAAGAAGAACTCTTACACATCTCGGGGTCTAATTGTCATTACATTAGCAGGGGCAGCTTCAGTTATGACGTATCGGTTTACTAAAACAAGTCGGTTTACTAAAACAAGTCGGTTTACTCAAGCAAGTCGGTTTACTCAACGTCGTCAGTTGATGAAAACAGGCCGTTTTAATACCGCTGGCCGGTTAAGTAAGACCGTGATCGCAACATTGCTCAGCAGCTTGTTGCTCACCAGCTCGATACCGGCCAAGGCTGAGACACAAGACCTGTTGCCCGACATTGGCACGTCAGCTGGGGCCACGCTGAGCATTGATCAGGAACTGGAGATGGGTGATTTTTATCTCCGCCAAATTCGCGCCAGTACCCCACTGATTTATGATCCATTGCTGACGCAATATATTAACGCACTGGGTAATCGGCTAGTTGCGAATGCCAACTCAGTGCGCACCCCATTCCATTTTTATCTGGTCAATAACAACCAACTTAATGCCTATGCCTTCTTTGGCGGGAACGTAGTGCTCCACTCCGTGCTCTTCCGATATACCGATAACGAAAGTGAGTTGGCATCGGTTCTTGCCCATGAAATATCGCATGTCACTCAGCGTCATCTGGCGCGAGCAATGGAAGAGCAAAAGCGTTTGGCTCCCCTAACATGGGCTGGGGTATTAGGCTCAATTCTGTTGACGATGGCTAGCCCACAAGCGGGTATGGCAGGGTTGACGGGGACATTAGCCGGTGCTCAACAAGGGGTTATCAGCTTTACTCAGGGTAATGAGCAAGAGGCAGACCGGATTGGTATTCAAGTGCTGCAACGTTCAGGCTTTGATCCGCAAGCCATGCCTAATTTTCTGCAAAAACTATCCGATCAGGCGCGATATACATCAAAACCACCCGAAATGTTGCTAACGCACCCTTTACCCGATAGCCGTTTGTCTGATGCCCGTAACCGTGCGAATCAGATGAAGCCGCACCCTATCGCTTCATCGCAAGATTATCTATTCGCCAAAGTTCGTATTTTGGGTATGTACGGTTCCACGGAGAATAATTTAACGTCCGACCTGCTCGAAACATTAAGTAAAGGCACGGTGCGCGAACAATTAGCTGCGAAATACGGCCAAGCGATTTTGCTGTATCAAGCCAAAAAATACGACGAAGCCCGCAATCAATTGCAACCACTGTTGACCCAGCAACCGGGCAATATTTGGTTCCTCGATCTGATGACGGATATCGATTTAGGGCAAAACAAAGCACCTGCCGCGATTGCCCGTTTGCAAGCCGCCATCGCAAAGCAAAATGATGAACCGGTACTGCAATTGAATCTGGCTAACGCCTATGTTCAAGGCGGTCAGCCCGCCGAGGCTATCAAGATCCTGCGCCGGTATACCTTCAGTAACCCTAATGATCCCAATGGTTGGGATTTATTAGCGCAAGCGGCGGCGGCATTGGGCCTACGTGATCAGGAACTAGCAGCACGAGCGGAAAGTTTGGCATTAAATGGTAAACTGACGCAGGCAATCGGTCTGCTGAGCGATGCTAGCGCACGAATGAAATTGGGGAGTCTTGAACAGGCACGTTATGACGCTCGCATCGACCAGTTGCGTCAATTAAATGAGCGCTTCCGTAAATACCAGAAATCCTGATGAGCTAAGGTTTGTTTGCTGACTTATCGGCAGCCCATGGTCAGCTCAAGACATGAGTCTATGGACAGTTGCAAGGAAAGTTACGATGAAAGAAGTCACGTTTTACCATAACCCTCGTTGTTCCAAAAGCCGCGAAACACTGGCGCTTGTTGAACAGCAAGGCATCAAGCCGCAGGTCGTGCTGTATTTAGAAACTCCACCGTCAGTGGCAGCACTGAAAACGTTGTTACAGCAGTTGGGTTTTACCGACGCTCGGCAATTAATGCGCACCAAAGAAGACTTGTATAAAACGCTCAATCTGGCAGATGCCGCACTGACACAAGATCAGTTATTGCAGGCCATGAGTGACAATCCTAAGCTGATCGAGCGCCCTATCGTGGTATCTCACGGCAAAGCACGCATTGGCCGCCCGCCTGAGCAAGTACTTGAGATTTTGCAGTAAAGTGGTCAAAACGAAGTCGATACCCCCTACCAGCTCTGCGCTGTGGGGGTTATAGCCCGAGGATCTCTTTCACAAAAGGGATCGTCAGCTTACGTTGGGCGGTAATAGAGGCACGATCAAGCTGATCCAGCGTCATAAACAGTGTGCGCATTTCTCTATCCAGCCGTTTGAGCAAAAAACGGCCCACATCTTCCGGTAACTCGAACCCACGCAATTTGGCGCGCAGTTGCAAAGCCTGCAGTTTTTCATCATCAGAGAGCGGCTGCAATTTGTAGATCTGTCCCCAATCGAGGCGAGAGGCCAAATCCGGTAGACCGAGATTAAGCTGGCGTGGCGGGCGATCACCCGTAATCAACAAACGAGTACGACCGGTTTCTACAATGCGGTTATAGAGATTAAACATCGCCATTTCCCACTGCTCATCACCCGCAATACACTCGATATTATCAATGCAGACCAGCGCGAGCTGCTCCATGCCATCGAGCACTTCTGGGACAAAATAGGCGCGTTTATCCAGCGGAACATAACCGACAGCTTCGCCTTTTTGCGATAACTCCGCACATGCAGCATGTAATAGATGGCTGCGGCCCCCGCCTTCGCGTGACCAGAAATAGATATAACTGCCGTGAGATTGATGAACAGCGGATTGGATAGCCGCTAATAGCGACGGGTTCTCACCCGGATAAAAACTGGCAAAAGTTTCATCATCGGGAAGATAAAGTGGCAGTGAAAGCTGTGCCGGCGTATTCAGAAAAGCACCTCAACCAACAAAACGGGCGGGAAAACAGGGCAAGCTTACCACAAAAAGTAACAACAGCATAAAAACCTAATCTGAGGCAAAAAACTGGCCGAACCGGCGCAGATGGGACTCGCCATGATTCTCCATCAGCAACAGCGGCTCGACCAGATCTCAGGTTCTATCGAGTAGACTCATCTTCCACGGCATCCAGAATTTCTTCTTCCGTGTGGAACAAGCTGATCACTTTGAACAGCAAGCTCAAGCCGATACCCACAACAGTCGCCAGCGCCATGCCTTTCAATTCAGTCGCGCCAATGTTCACTTTCGCGCCACTGACGCCGATAATCAGGATAACAGAGGTTAAAATCAGGTTTTGTGCCTTGTTGTAGTCCACTTTTGACTCGATCAACACACGAATACCTGACGCGGCGATCACGCCGTACAACAGCAGTGAGACACCGCCCATGACAGGCACCGGTACCGCCTGAATGGCCGCAGCAAGTTTACCGACGCATGACAGCAGTATTGCCAGAATCGCCGCACCACCGATCACCCAAGTACTGTAAACACGGGTGATGGCCATCACACCGATATTTTCACCATAGGTAGTGTTAGGTGTAGAGCCGAAGAAACCGGAAATCACGGTAGAAATACCGTTGGCAAACATGGAGCGATGCAGGCCTGGGTCGCGAACCAAATCTTTCTTCACGATATTGGCCGTGACGACCAAATGCCCAATATGCTCAGCAATCACGACCAGCGCAGCAGGCAAGATAGTCAAAATGGCGAACCATTCAAAACGCGGGGTATAAAACGTCGGTAATGCCAGCCAATGGGCATCACTAATCGGTTTTAAATCAACAACACCCATCACGAATGACAAGGCATAACCGACCAATACACCAATCAGAATAGGGATAATGGCGAAGAAGCCACGGAACAGCACCGAACCTAAAATGGTCACACCCAAGGTGGTCATTGAAATGATGATGGTTGTGGAGTCTACCGTCACCCCTTGCGCCGGTAATAAGCCCGCCATACCGGCAGCAACGCCCGCTAATTCAAGGCCGATAACGGCGACAATCGCCCCCATCGCTGCGGGCGGGAAGAGGACATTCAGCCATCCCGTACCGGCTTTTTTAACGATCAGTGCGACCAAGCAGAACAGCACGCCACACATGATAAAGCCGCCCAGTGCAACTTCATAACCTAAAGGTAATAGCAGTAAGACGGGTGAGATAAACGCAAAACTTGACCCCAAATAAGCCGGAATCTTGCCTTTACAGATGAAAAGATAAAGCAACGTCCCGATGCCGTTAAACAGCAGCACCGTCGCCGGGTTAATTTTAAACAGGATAGGAACTAAAACAGTGGCACCGAACATAGCGAACAAATGTTGAAAACTCAGGGGGATCGTTTGGAGCAGCGGTGGACGCTCGCTGACGCCAATGGTGCGACGGCTCATTCTTCTATCCTCTTCAATGGTGTGGTTTATGCTAAAAGTTATTCAAAAAAAAGCCGACTATCGAGTCGGCTATCTATAAGGTTATTTAGTTCCAAAAATCTTATCACCGGCATCACCCAACCCTGGGATGATGTAGCCGTGTTCGTTCAAGCCCTGATCGACGGAAGCAGTGTAGACCTCAACATCTGGATGGGCAGCTTCTAATGCTTTTAGACCTTCTGGTGCCGCAACCAATACCAAGACTTTGATGCTCTGGCAGCCTGCTTTTTTCAGCAGATCAATGGTCGCAATCATCGACCCACCAGTTGCCAACATCGGGTCAACGACTAAAGCCATGCGCTCATTGATATTGGAAACTAATTTTTGGAAGTAAGGGACTGGCTTCAGTGTTTCTTCATCACGATAAACACCGACTACGCTGATACGGGCGCTCGGAACATTTTCCAACACCCCTTCCATCATGCCCAGACCGGCACGCAGAATTGGCACAACAGTGATTTTCTTACCTTTAATCTGTTCAACTTCAACCGGCCCGTTCCAACCTTCGATGGTCACTTTTTCAGTTTCCAAATCAGCGGTTGCCACGTAAGTCAGCAAACTCCCCACTTCAGACGCTAACTCGCGAAAACGCTTGGTACTCACATCATTCTCACGCATCAAACCAAGTTTATGTTTTACAAGTGGGTGTTTCACCTCAACGATCTTCATTATTTTTCTCCTGGTTAGGCGACTGGCGGCCAAAAAAATCGCGAGATTATACCGCCTTTTTTTTTGAACGCCACAATGAATAGCCTGATTCAGATCAATAGAAAATCAATATTATGTCAAGCGCGCTAAAAATCAGCCTGATGTCATAAGCTACTCGCAAACGTTTGCCTGCGCTGTTAGAATTGTCGCGTTTTCTTCCTATACCCAAAGTAATTGGAATGGCAAATAGGCCGCTAACGCGCCTGTGGCCTCAAATACCAAGGGAAAAAGCTCAAACAGCTAACCGCCGTGGGGACCTCGCTGTGACCAACAAAACCTCTCTCAGCTATAAAGACGCAGGTGTAGATATCGATGCCGGCAATGACCTTGTTGATCGCATAAAAGGTGTGGTTAAACAGACCCGCCGCCCAGAAGTGATGGGTGGATTGGGCGGGTTCGGTGCCCTGTGCGCTTTGCCACAAAAATACCGTGAACCCATTTTAGTTTCAGGCACCGATGGCGTCGGCACTAAGCTACGTCTGGCGATGGACCTGAAACGCCACGATACCATTGGTATCGACTTAGTGGCCATGTGTGTCAACGATCTGGTTGTTCAAGGCGCTGAACCACTGTTCTTCCTCGATTACTTCGCGACCGGCAAACTGGATGTAGAGACTGCCGCCAGTGTCATTACCGGTATCGCCGAAGGGTGTAAACAATCAGGTTGTGCACTGGTCGGGGGCGAAACTGCCGAAATGCCGGGCATGTACCACGGCGAAGATTATGACGTTGCAGGCTTCTGTGTTGGCGTAGTCGAAAAATCTGAAATCATCGATGGCACTAAAGTGACCCCAGGTGATGTGCTGGTGGCCTTAGGGGCGAGCGGTCCACACTCCAATGGCTATTCGTTGGTGCGCAAAATTTTGGAAGTCAGCAATACCAACCCAGAGCAGACGCAATTGGAAGGTAAATCACTGGCTGATCATTTGCTGGAACCGACCAAAATCTACGTAAAATCCATTCTTAGCTTGATTGAACAGCTTGATGACATTCATGCGATTGCTCACCTGACCGGTGGCGGCTTCTGGGAGAATATCCCACGCGTCTTACCGCAAGGTACCCAAGCGGTTATCGATGAAAACAGTTGGCAGTGGCCTGCGGTATTCAGTTGGCTACAGCAAGCGGGGAATGTCAGCCGTCACGAAATGTACCGTACCTTTAACTGTGGTGTCGGTATGGTGGTTGCTCTTCCGGCGGAACTGGCCGATAAAGCCGTTGAGTTGCTGACCGCATCAGGTGAAAAAGCGTGGAAAATCGGTGTCATCGCTGCTGCCGCGGAAGGCGCAGAGCAGGTCATCATTAATTCATAAGCTGGTTGATCAGACATAGCGCTATTTTTTGATCTCAACATTGACGCCAAAGGTATATGAAAAAAATCGTCGTCCTGATCTCCGGTCAGGGAAGCAATCTGCAAGCACTGATCGATGCCCAGCAACAAGGGCGCATGTCAGGTCAGATTTGTGCTGTGTTCAGCAATAACGCTGAGGCTTATGGGTTAGAACGAGCTGAACTGGCTGGGATTGCGCATCATGCTTTAGACGCTAAAGCCTATGCAGATCGCGCCAGTTTCGATGCCGCCTTGGCCCAAGCTATCGACCAATACCAGCCTGACTTACTGGTACTGGCCGGTTATATGCGTATTCTCAGCCCCGCTTTTGTGCAGCACTATGCTGGAAGGATGTTGAATATCCACCCTTCTCTGCTGCCAAAATACCCTGGCCTACACACTCATCGCCAAGCGCTGGAAAACGGCGATCAGGAGCACGGCACCTCTGTGCATTTTGTGACTGAAGAGCTAGATGGCGGCCCCGTGATTCTGCAGGCTAAAGTCCCGATTTTCAGTGATGATACCGAAGACGATGTCGTCGAGAGAGTGCAGACTCAGGAGCACAGCATCTATCCATTGGTCGTCGGCTGGTTTGCGGATGGCCGACTGACCATGCGTGATAACACGGCTTGGTTGGATGGTGAATGTTTACCGGTTCAGGGCTACGCGGCTGAATAATCAGGTTAATACGTAAACAATTCATGCATTGATGAAAAGCGCTACCGTCTTCCGGTCAGCGCTTTTTTTATTCATCCGGCTGATGCCAAGTCACTGCTTCCCCCCTGCAACTTTACGAGTGAAGAGTATATAATCGTGGGTGACAGCAACCGCTGCCGCCACAAAAGGAAAACACATGTCTACCACCAGCAGCGTCCGTTTACGCCCACTTGAACGGGATGATCTGCCGTTTGTTCATCAGTTAGATAACAATGCCAGCGTCATGCGTTATTGGTTTGAAGAACCTTATGAAGCATTTGTCGAACTCTCTGACCTGTACGATAAACATATTCATGACCAGAGCGAACGCCGCTTTATTATCGAAAGTCAGGGCGCAAAAGTGGGTTTGGTCGAGTTAGTAGAAATTAACCATATTCATCGCCGTGCTGAGTTCCAGATTATTATCGACCCGGCTCATCAAGGGAAAGGTCATGCGGGAACAGCCGCAAAACTGGCGATGGAGTACGGTTTTTCTGTACTGAATTTGTACAAACTTTATCTCATCGTCGATAAAGAAAATAAAAAAGCTATCCATATCTACAGCAAGTTGGGTTTTGAAGTGGAAGGTGAGTTGAAGCAAGAGTTCTTTATCAATGGTGAATACCGTACCGTCATCCGTATGTGCATTTTTCAGCCACAATATTTGGCTAAATATAAAACGCCATCGATAAAGAATGCTTAACCTACTTCTATGGGGCTTCGCCGCCCCAATAATGTAGTGCAACCCAATGTAATGCAAACCAATGTAGTGCAAACCAATACAGTGCTAATGGCGGTTAACCATATCGCCCAGTAATATAATCTTCCGTGCGGCGTTGATGAGGTGAGGTAAACAAAGCGTCAGTATCGTTATATTCCACCAAACGCCCCTGATGGATAAAGGCGGTATAATCGGATACACGTGCCGCCTGCTGCATATTATGTGTCACTAATACCACCGTATATTGCTGTTTTAGCGTGGTGATCAGTTCTTCAATGGTCAGCGTTGAGATAGGGTCAAGAGCCGAGGTTGGCTCATCGAGCAGTAACACTTCCGGCTCAATGGCGATGGCTCTGGCGATGACCAAGCGTTGCTGTTGGCCGCTAGAAAGGCGAAATGCATTTTCCCGCAACCGGTCTTTCACTTCATGCCACAAAGCCGCGGCTCGCAGTGAACGCTCGACAGCATCATCCAGCACCCGACGATCACGAATACCCTGTAAGCGCAAGCCATAGACCACATTTTCATAAATTGATTTTGGGAATGGATTAGGACGCTGGAAGACCATGCCAACTCGCCGGCGCAATGCCGCAACATCGATACTTTTACCCGTGATAGCCTCATCACCCAAATGGATATCACCTTCAAGACGGCAGTTATCCAGCAAATCATTCATGCGGTTAAAACAGCGCAGCAAGGTTGACTTACCACAGCCAGACGGGCCGATCAGTGCGGTCACACGGTGCTTAGGCACATTAAATGAAATATCGTGCAGCACTTGCTTGTCGCCATAGAATAAATTGAGCTTGTCGACCGCCAAGGCGGTTTGCTCACGGGTCAATTGCTGCACATCCAATAGTGGCAGCGCATCCGGCATCAACAGTCCCATCGTTCATCCTGCGGGTTAAAAAGGACAATCACAGCATTAAACCTCGATATTTTTCGCGCAAATGATGGCGAATACCGATTGCCGCTAAATTAAGGCCAACCACGATAATCACCAACAGCAATGCGATGGCGAAGACTAATGGGCGAGCCGCTTCGACATTGGGGCTTTGGAACGCCATATCGTATATCTGGAAGCTCAAGTGCATAAATTTACGTTCTAAATGCAGGAACGGAAAGATGCCATCCACCGGCAAGAGTGGCGCTGACTTTACCACGCCCACCAACATCAGCGGTGCGGTTTCTCCGGCGGCCCGCGCTACAGCTAAAATAAGCCCCGTGATCATCGCCGGAGCCGCCATGGGCAACACAATATGCCACAAGGTTTCAGCTTTGCTGGCCCCCAGCGCTTGCGAGCCTTGCCGTAAACTGGCAGGGATGCGAGATAACCCTTCTTCGGTGGCGACTATCACCACTGGCAGTGTCAAAAGGGCTAACGTCAATGCCGCCCACAACACCCCTGGCGTACCAAAGGTGGGGTTAGGTAGCGCCTCCGGATAAAACAGTTTATCCAGTGAACCGCCGATAAAATAAACGAAGAAACCGAGGCCAAATACCCCATAGACAATCGATGGCACACCGGCCAGATTCACCACAGAAACGCGGATCATGCGAGTCAGCCAGTTTTTCCCCGCATATTCATGTAAATACACCGCTGCAATCACCCCTAACGGCATGACGACGATGGACATCAGTATCACCATCAATACCGTGCCAAAGATTGCGGGGAACACGCCGCCTTCATTACTGGCGTTGCGCGGATTATCGCTCAAGAAATGCTTAACTTGCGCCAACCAGTGGCTCAGTTTTTGCCCAAAAGTCATGTTATTGGGATACCAAGCACGGTTGATTTGGCTGAGTGACAAGGGATGAATTTGCCCGTTCATATCCCTCAATAACAAGGTATAGCGGTCTTGCTCACTTTGCAGGCTGCGCAGTTTCTCCATCATCGCTTGATGGCGTCGTTGCAGTTCCCCCCATTCAGCTTCGATACTGTCTTGTGAATGACCATCGAGCGAACCGGTCATTTCTAAGCGTTTTTTCTGTAACCGTAGCGCTTCAAACTGCTGATTAAGCATATTCATTTGGCGGAACTGGATATCTTTTGACTGCCGGACCAACCCTTGGATGATGGGGATGCGTTTTTGCAGCTCTTGCGCCAAATTATCCCCCACCAATGGCTGGGTGTTATCCAGCATCCCGGCGAGAAAACCATATGCCATGCCATTATTTTGCCGATCCAGCACCAACAAATCTTTCGGTTGCGTACGCTGTTGAATATCGCTGTCGAGCAACCGATGAAAATCTTGCCCCTGAATTTCCCGATTGCCGGTTTTAATCAGATAACGGGTCACGGTCTCACCGGCCTGCGGCGGTAAAATCATCCCTGCTTGTTCAAGTTGCTGGCGCGGTAGCGATTGCTGCTGATAAATTTCGCCAATCACGCTGACGGGGCCAGCTCCAGTTTGCTTCAGTTCAAAGAGATAGACCGGCGCAGGCCAAAAATAGCGCATCCCCTGCCCAGCCAATAATAAAACGACGCCCAGTAAAGCCAACAAGCTAATACTGACGGCACCGGCGGTTAGCCAGATCCACGGCGAACCGGAGGCAAACCATTTTTTGGTCGCACCTGTCGTCATCACGCCGTTCGCTCCATCTGATATCGTTCACGCAGCCGTAACCGAATGGCTTCTGCGAGTGTATTCACTAAAAAAGTGAAGCAAAATAGCACCAATGCCGTCAAAAACAGCACGCGATAATGCCCGCTCCCCATCACGGCCTCTGGCATTTCGATGGCAATATTCGCCGCCATCGCGCGTAGCCCCTGAAAAATGCTGCCATCAATAATCGGTGTGTTGCCCGTCGCCATCAAGACAATCATCGTCTCACCGACGGCGCGACCAAAACCAATCATTAGCGCAGAGAAAATACCGGCGAAAGCAGAGGGGAACACCACCCGAACTAAGGTCTGCCAAGGGGTCGCCCCTAACGCCAATGATCCTTGACTTAATGACGGTGGCACACTGAATAAAGCATCTTCCGCCAGCGAAAAAATGATCGGCACTAAGGCAAAACCCATGGCGACACCCACCACCAGCGCATTGCGTTGGTCATAGTTGTCCCCCAACCATTCATGCAACGGCAGCCCCAGAGTCCACACCGCCAGTGGCGGCCCCAGCCACAAGGCTAGCCAGCCAGTGACTATGATAACCGGTAATAACACCATCACATCCCAACCGGTAGGCAGTCGCCATTGCATTTTTTCCGCTATGCGCGCGCTCCCCCAGCCACATAGCAAGATAGTCAGCGCTAACAACACAGGCAGCAATAAGATCCCCGCCAGATAATGTTCAATCACCGGCGCCAGCCAAATCCCTGCTATCAAACCAATCACGACGGTAGGGAATGCCCCCATCATCTCAATGGCCGGTTTCACCACGCGCCGTAAACCTGCCGACATGAAATAGGCGGTATAAATGGCACCGGCTAACGCCAGTGGAACGGCAAATAGCATGGCGTAACTGGCTGCTTTTAAGGTGCCGAAGATAATGGGGACTAAGCTGAATTTGGCTTGATAGCTCTCTTCAGCCGAACTCGATTGCCACACATACGCAGGCTCAGGGTAATTTTCATACCACACTCGCTGCCATAAGCTGTGCCAACTGATATCTGGATAGCGATTATCTACCCGATAAGTAGACCAACCGGTGCTATCTTCCACCAGCAGGTTATCGCCCCAAGAAGAAAAGGCAGCATGGGTGATGCCATCGGGCATTTTTTGTTGCAACAAAGGGGCTGATTGGATGCTGGAGAAAAGAGATAGCTCACCTTTTGGCGATACCGATGCAAAAACCCGACGCATATTTTCAGTCGCCACTAAGCCTTTACCTGCTGAAGTGAAGCTGCGAATACGCGTTAAATGGAAGGCGTTATCTTGTTCTTTACGGACATCAAACCACAACGTCAGTTGACCCTCTGGTGATTGCACCAGCAGTGATTTCCCCCCCGACAGCAAAGAAAGGGTTAGCGGCCCGTCAGCAGTGTCTTTATCACCGCGTAGCGATACCACCTCTCGCAATGTTAAATCCCTACCGAACTGATAAACGTATAATTGGTTGCCGGATAAGAGATAGAGCAAACGCCCATCGGGGGTCAGGAGCAGTTGTTCTGCTTGAGGTACATCAACGAGTTCAGTAACTTGCTGCCCTTGAGCAGTAAAATTGCCCGCCAGCAAGCGACCATCATCAGTTATAGCCGCAATCGAAAATTGTTGTGGCTGCGGTTCAGCCAGCGCCAGATGGTGCAAATTCTGGGCTTTCAAATCCATAAAACGCGGTTGCTCACCCAACGGAAATTGCCAACGCGGCGGCATGGCCGAAAAATCAGGTTGCAGTAAAAGAAGCCGGCCGTGACTCAAGCCCACGCCATAAAGGGATTGCCCCCCTGCCATGCGGCTGATGGATACCGGTGAGGGTGATAGTGCCCGTTCGCTGATAACCCCCCCAGCTGGAGAATCGCCTTGGGGATTAAGCCGAATAAAGTACCCCTTACCCTGATTATCAATGCGATAACCGATATTCCCTTGAGTATCAACGCCAAGTGCAAGGGTGGGAGCACTGCGCTCAACCGCAAACTGCTGGTCGGCACTTATCGCCGCAGGCTTAAACAGGGGGAAAACCACATACAGCAAATAGACGAAAATCAGCATCAGTGTCAGCAATACCAGCATGCCACTGCCTGTGACGACCATGCGCACCAAACGATCAATGACAGCGCGGCGCTTATCTCTCCCTGATTGTGTCATTACGCCTTCCTGCTGCCGCATTTTGATAGCCCCATGCCTTTTCGCAATACTTGCCTATTTTATCAATTCAATTGTCCGCTGTGTGACTAACATAGCGCCAGATGACCGGGCATTTTATGTCACTTTTATGGCATTTGCATGACAATGTTTCTCTACCCAACATCTTTCAAACAACAAAGATGTTGGCTACGCTCATGGTTAAGCGCCTCTCTCTGATTCGCTTTTTTGCCAGACGGCTATCAATCGCTTTCCTGCATTTTGAAATCAATGAGATATGTGACGAAAGAATAAAGTTAACGAATGATATCTGTTGGACTTTCTTGTCAATCTTTCGCAATAATGTTGATGGACACTAAATACTCCCACAATAATCTTACTGGAGTTGCAATGGGTCAGGAAAAGCTCTACATCGAGAAAGAACTCAGCTGGTTAGCGTTTAATGAGCGGGTATTGCAGGAAGCAGCTGATAAGAGCAATCCACTCATCGAGCGGATGCGGTTCCTTGGCATTTACTCCAATAATCTGGATGAATTCTATAAAGTCCGTTTCGCGGATCTAAAGCGCCGTATCTTGATCAGCGAAGAGCAAGGCTCTGCGGTGACTTCGCGCCATTTGCTGAAAAAAATTCAAAGCAAAGTGGTGAAGGCCGATCAAGAATTTGACGGGCTGTATAATGACCTATTGCTGGAGATGGCCCGTAATCAGATCTTCCTGATTAATGAGCGGCAAATTTCTGAAAATCAGCAAATCTGGTTGAAGCAATATTTTAAGCAGCATCTGCGCCAACACATCACGCCGATACTGATCAATCATGACACCAATTTGGTGCAGTTTTTAAAAGACGATTACACCTATTTGGCCGTGGAAATTATTCGAGGCCAAGACATCGCCTATGCTCTGTTGGAAATTCCGTCGGATAAAGTCCCCCGCTTTGTTAATCTGCCGCCGGAAGCCCCTCGCCGCCGTAAACCAATGATATTACTAGATAACATCTTGCGATATTGCCTCGATGAAATTTTCAAAGGTTTCTTCGATTACGACGCGCTCAATGCCTATTCCATGAAAATGACCCGTGATGCCGAATATGATTTGGTCACGGAAATGGAATCGAGCTTGCTGGAACTGATGTCCTCTAGCTTAAAACAGCGCCTCACCGCCGAGCCGGTGCGCTTTGTTTATCAGCGTGACATGCCTGATGAAATGGTTGAGCTGCTGCGCGGTAAGTTGGGTATCTCTAACGATGATTCCGTGATTGCGGGTGGTCGTTACCACAATTTCAAAGACTTTATCAGCTTCCCCAATGTCGGCAAAAGTAATCTGGTGAACAAACCGATGCCGCGCCTGCGTCATATTTGGTTTGACAAATTCCGTAACGGCTTTGATGCCATTCGTGAACAAGATGTGCTGCTCTATTATCCGTATCACACCTTTGAGCACGTGTTGGAATTACTGCGCCAAGCCTCCTTCGATCCGAGCGTTCTGGCGATTAAAATCAATATTTATCGGGTCGCCAAAGATTCTCGCATTATCGAATCGATGATCCACGCCGCCCATAATGGCAAGAAAGTTACCGTGGTGGTGGAGTTACAAGCACGTTTCGATGAAGAAGCAAATATTCATTGGGCCAAAAGCCTGACCGCTGCCGGTGTACACGTTATTTTCTCCGCGCCGGGTCTGAAGATTCACGCCAAGTTATTCCTTATCTCCCGCCTTGAAGGGGATGAGATCGTGCGTTATGCCCATATCGGTACTGGTAACTTTAATGAAAAAACCGCGCGGATTTATACCGACTATTCATTACTGACGGCCGATGCACGTATCACCAATGAAGTGCGGCGGGTGTTTAACTTTATCGAGAACCCTTACCGTCCGGTGAAATTCGATAATCTGATGGTATCGCCGCAAAACTCGCGCATCATGCTTTATCAATTGATCGATCAGGAAATCATCCATGCACAGGCAGGCGAAAGTGCGGGGATTACCCTGAAGATTAATAATTTAGTGGATAAAGGCTTAGTAGATAGGTTATATAGCGCGTCCAGTGCGGGGGTGAAGGTCCGTCTATTGGTGCGTGGCATGTGTTCGCTCATCCCTAATATGCCGGGGATCAGCGATAATATTCAGGTCACTAGCATCGTAGATCGCTTCTTAGAGCATGATCGGGTGTACGTTTTTGAGAACAAAGGCGACAAACTGGTGTATCTCTCTTCTGCGGACTGGATGACACGTAATATTGATTACCGCATCGAAGTGGCGGTTTCATTGCTCGATCCGAGATTAAAACAACGGGTGCTTGATATTTTAGAGCTGTTATTCAATGACACGGTGAAAGCCCGTTATATTGATAAAGAACTGAGTAATCGGTATGTACCGCGTGGCAATAGGCGCAAGGTACGTGCACAGATTGCCATCTATGATTATTTAAAAGCGCTGGAACAACCAGAGCAGTAAGGCGAAAACTATGCCGCTAACCAATAACTCGACTAACACCAAACCGCAGGAAATTGCGGCTATCGACTTGGGATCTAACAGTTTCCATATGGTGATCGCCCGCGTCGTCAACGGCGCGTTGCAGGTTTTAGGTCGCCTCAAGCAGCGGGTGCATCTCGCTGATGGCCTGGATAGCAACAATAAGCTGAGCGAAGAAGCCATCGAACGGGGTCTGGCCTGTCTGGCCTTGTTTGCTGAGCGTTTACAGGGCTTTTCACCGGATAACGTTTGTATCGTCGGCACCCATTCATTGCGCCAAGCGGTGAATGCCGAAACCTTCCTCAAGCGGGCAGCCGAAGTCATTCCTTATCCGATCGAAATTATTTCCGGTCAGGAAGAAGCACGTCTGATTTTTATGGGCGTCGAACACACCCAGCCGGAGAAAGGTCGTAAGTTGGTCATTGATATTGGTGGAGGTTCTACTGAGTTAGTGATTGGTGAAGACTTTGAACCCCTGTTGGTTGAAAGCCGCCGCATGGGCTGCGTCAGTTTTGCTCAACAGTTTTTCCCGCATGGTGAAATCAGCAAAACGAATTTCAAACGCGCACGTTTAGCCGCCGCACAAAAGCTGGAAAACTTGGCATGGCAATACCGTATCCAAGGCTGGCAGTATGCGCTTGGCGCATCGGGTACCATTAAAGCGACCCACGAAGTGTTGGTCGAGATGGGCGAGAAAGATGGCTTGATCACCCCTGAGCGTCTAGAAATGTTGGTGGAGCAAGTGCTGCAATTCAAACATTTCACCGCGCTGAGTTTGCCGGGACTATCGGAAGATCGTCAAGCCGTCTTTGTCCCTGGCTTGGCGATTCTGTGCGGCGTATTTGATGCATTAGCCATCAAAGAATTACGGCTATCCGATGGCGCATTACGTGAGGGCGTGCTCTATGAGATGGAGGGCCGTTTCCGCCATCAAGATATTCGCCAGCGCACCGCAAAAAGTTTGGCTGAGCACTATAATATTGACCGTGAGCAGGCTCGCCGCGTGTTGGAAACCACCGAGCAGCTTTATACGCAGTGGTTGGCGCAGAATACCAAGCTCGTGCAACCGCAGCTTGAAGCGTTGCTAAGATGGGCAGCAATGCTGCATGAAGTGGGCTTGAGCATTAATCACAGCGGGATGCACCGTCATTCAGCCTATATTCTGCAAAACACCAACTTACCGGGCTTCAACCAAGAGCAGCAATTGCTGCTAGCGACGTTGGTTCGCATGCATCGTAAAGGCATTAAGTTGGATGAACTGCCGCGCTTGAATTTATTCAAGAAAAAATATTATTTGCCGTTAATTCAATTATTGCGTTTGAGTACCTTGCTCAATAACCAGCGCCAGTCGACGACGACGCCAGAAAGTCTGCGTTTGATAACCGATGATAGCCACTGGACATTGCGTTTCCCTGCGGGTTATTTGACGCAAAACAGTTTGGTGCAACTGGATTTTGAGCGTGAGCAAGCCTATTGGGATGATGTGGTGGGTTGGAAGCTGATTATCGAAGAAGAAGAAGACGAGACGCCAGCAGAGACTCACGACGACGCAGCACCGGCTGCGTAAATGAGTACAGCAAGGCAGCAAAATGAGTGAATCCCGATGAGCTGACATCAGTCAGTGATTCGGGTGACAAATCTGTCGGGAACAGATTTGAACGCTGCTTGCAGCAGCCTCGAAGAGGTGAGGCCCAGGGATGGGACGAATAAATGAGTGCAGCTAACACCGCTGCAACGCCAAGTACGCAGAGTCTTGCCCAAAGTAATTGGTGTTGCAGCAAGGCAGCAAATGAGTGAATCCCGATGAGCTGACATCAGTCAGTGATTCGGGTGAATGAGTGCAGCTAACACCGCTGCAACGCCAAGTACGCAGGGAAAACATGAAACGAAGACCCTCCACACAGCTAACAAAAATAATCCTACTGGTGAGCTTCCTCATCCTGTTTGGGCGCTTATTGTATGCGGCAGTCGCCTCGCTTTCTCACCATCAGGAACGCCGGCAACTGCAACAAGTTGAACTGTCTGTGGAAGGTGAACCTGCTGGCCCTCACGAGACTGATCTTAGCCCCTAACGGTTAACGCACAAGTCCCCAATCTGCTGAGCACAGATCTGAACGCGGCTTGCAGTAGCCCCATTGACGGGGCGAGTAAATGAGTGCAGCGAACACCGTTGCCACACCAAGTACAAAGGGTCATTTTCGAATCAAGGACATACCATGCCAGTACCCATAATACCTGCGCCACTTTCTGCGGTAATAAAGAATAAAACGAAAAATAATGCAAAAAAACTGGCAGAAATACGAAACCGGATACTGACCCTTTTACTGAACGATAAAGCCTTGGTTGACGGTATTCTTGGGCGTCAGGAAGAACGGGATAAAATCAGTGATGAGCAGCTTTCAGCTCAAACAGCGGAAATCAAAAAGCTGCTTGATGACCTGCACGCAGCCGACTTAGCAGACTTACTCGAAGCACTACCCAATGACGAACGTTTGGCGTTGTGGCGCTTAGTCAAAAACGAGAAGCGTGGGCAAACGTTAGTTGAAGTCTCTGAGACGGTGTGGGACACCCTGATCACTGAGATGAGCGATAAAGACTTGCTCAAAGCGATGCGCACATTACACGTTGATGAGCAGGCGTATCTCGCCGAGTACCTGCCCCGTAACTTAATGGGCCGGTTGCTCACCTCACTGGACCCCGATCAACGCGCTCGTGTACGGGAAATCATCCAGTATGGCCGCGATACTGTCGGCCAGATGATGGACTTTGAGTTAGTGACGATACGGGCCGATGTCACGTTGGCAACGGTACAACGCTATTTGCGCTATCGGAAAAACATTCCCGATGCCACAGATAAGCTCTTCGTCATTGACCGCAAAAATACCTTACTCGGTGAATTGTCACTCACCACCATTTTGCTTAACGCGCCAAGTACCAAAGTGTTTGAAGTGATGGACAGCAACCCGACCACGTTCCAACCCGAACAGAAAGCGGAAGACGCGGCGGGTGCGTTTGAACGTTATGACTTAATCAGTGCCGCCGTGATTGACGCCAAAGGCAAGCTGATGGGCCGTCTGACCATCGAAGAGATTGTTGACGTCGTTAACGAAGAGAGCGACACCACGTTAAGACGCATGGGGGGCTTGAGCCCTGAAGAGGATGTGTTCTCCCCTGTTGGCCGCGCGGTTCGTACCCGTTGGTCATGGCTGGCGATTAACCTTTGTACGGCATTTGTTGCCTCGCGTGTTATCGGCTTATTCGAAGATACTATTTCGCAATTAGTCGCACTGGCCGCCTTAATGCCGATAGTGGCTGGCATTGGCGGTAACACCGGTAATCAGACCATCACCATGATTGTTCGAGCCTTAGCACTGCATCATATTCAGCAAGGCAATGTGACCTTCCTGATGCTAAGAGAGCTCGGCGTGGCCCTCATTAATGGCCTGATCTGGGGCGGTATTATGGGGGCAGTGACTTATCTGCTCTATGACGATGCGGCCATGGGCGGCGTCATGACACTAGCCATGATACTGAACCTGCTAATGGCGGCATTAATGGGCGTCATTATACCGATGACCATGGCCCGATTAGGCCGAGATCCTGCGCTCGGATCCAGTGTGATGATCACGGCGATTACAGATACTGGCGGCTTTTTCATCTTTTTGGGGCTTGCCACCATATTCTTAGTCTGATGATTATGATAGAAAACAATTAATTAATCGTTGCCCAATAGAACAAGCAACACTCTGCGGTGGGTTATCTATACTAAACTTTTGACCGCTATCGTTTGAGTGATTGCCGTTTTGATTGATTGAGGCATTGCGAGATTGCCTTGTTAAGTGATGAGCGTATTAAAAAGGCAGCGATTTTATGTGATGGGGTTTTCTCATCATAAACAGCATATTGGCGAGCAAAATAAGGCGTTATATGGATCTCAGCGCGGCTGAAAAACCGGCACCTGACAATAAAACGATTCTGCACATCGCTGCCGTCAGCATAGTGGTATTTTTGCTTGCGCTCTTTTGCATCCAACTTTCTGAGCAGTCAGATAATCTGGCTCCTCTATGGTTCCCAACAGCCGTCTTAATGGTGGCTCTGTTCCATCACCCATTACGTTACTGGTCATGGCAACTGTTAGCGGCGGGGGTCTGCATTGTTGCCGCTAACTTTATACTTTATGGCATCAGTTGGTTTCCGCTTCCACTCACCTTAATTAATCTGACTGAGTCTGCGGTGGGGGCTTGGTTGTTGCGCCTGTTCCTACAGCCAAAAGACCCACTCAACAATCTCTTCAGTTGGCTCAAATTCTCAATTTGTACCGTGATTATCGTCCCCCTGATCAGTGGGTTGGCAGCAGCATGGTATCTCTCGCCGCAGAACGGAGAATTTGTGCAGGTGTTCACGGTGTGGTTTATGTCTGAAGCCATCGGTATGTTGGCACTTGGGCCAATTGGGCTACTTTATCGGCGTGGCTACTTTAATATTGCGACCAAATCCAAAGCACTGTTTGACATGATGTGGATGATGATTCTGTCGTTGACGGCATGTTATATCGGCCTGATTTATCTGCCCTTCCCGTTTACTTTTGTCATCATGGCGCTGATTTGGACCTCCATCCGTTTGCCGCGTTTTGAGACATTTACCATCTGTTTTTTGGCCACGCTGATGATAGCGTTGATGATCAATTTCAACCTATTTACCCTTCATACCGATAGCACGTTGTCCGTTCAGGCGCTCTCCTTTATCCCATTATTAATGGTATTGATTCCGCCACATGCCATGGCGATGGTGATGCATGCCTTCCGGATGGAAAAAGAGCATATCGTCGAGAGTGAGAACCGCTTTCGTAATGCGATGGAGTACTCGGCCATCGGCATGGCGCTGGTGTCACCCGAAGGCAAATGGATGCAGGTCAACCAAGCGTTATGTCGGTTACTCGGTTATCGCCAAGAAACCTTATTGACCCTGACTTTCCAGCAAATCACCTATCCGGAAGACCTGTCAGCCGACCTTAAATTACTTGATGATTTGTATCATGGCCGCATCCCGAGCTATTCGATGGAAAAGCGCTATGTCCGCAGCGATGGTGAAGTGGTGTGGGTGTTGCTGGTGGTCAGTGTGGTGCGAGATCACGAACAACAACCACTCTATTACATCTCGCAAGTCGAAGATATTAATGACCTGAAAAAGACCGAGATTATTAATCGCCGTCTGGTGGAGCGTATCACGCTGGCGAACGAAGCCGGTGGTATTGGCATTTGGGAAATGGACCTGAGAACGAAGTCCATCAATTGGGATAAGCGGATGTACGAGCTGTACCATATCCCGCTCCATACCCCCGTTGATGATAAAGTTTGGCGTACATACGTTCATCCCGAAGACATCAATCGCGTCAATCGTGAATTTGCCGCCGCCTTGAATCAGCGCCAACCGTATCGCTTGGAATTTAGGCTGTTATTGCCCAGCGGTGAGATTGTCCACCTGCGCAATCAGGCCAATATGGTGTGCGATAAAAACGGCAATATTTTGCGTTTGATTGGTACCACGCTGGATATGACAGAAGTCAGGAACCTGACCGAAGCCCTGCACGAGGAGAAAGAGCGGCTGCACATTACGTTGGACTCTATCGGTGAAGCCGTGGTCTGTACCGACCAAGAGATGAAGATTACCTTTATGAACCCCGTCGCGGAAAAAATGACCGGCTGGGCCAATACTATCGCGCTGGGTCAGCCCGTCAGTCACATTATCAAGCTGACCAACGGCGTCGATGGGCCAGAAATCGCTAATCCAATCGAACATTGCCTCAATCATCGTCCCTATTCTTCGCTGAATGAATCGATGGTGTTACATCATCGAGATGGGCAATATTACGACATTCAAGAGTCAGTCGCGCCACTGAAAACCTTGGAAGGCGGGGTTGTCGGGGCGGTGATGGTGTTCCAAGATGTTGGCGAGTCTCGCGCCATGATGCGCAAACTGAGCCACAGTGCTTCACACGATAATCTCACTGGCTTGCCAAACCGTGCCAACTTTGAAAATAAGCTCAAAGCGGCCATTCAGGTGAGTATCGAACTTGAACAACAACATGCGCTGGCGTTCCTCGATTTAGATTATTTTAAGGCGGTCAACGATACTGCTGGGCATCCTGCCGGCGATGCCCTGCTCAAAGAACTTAGCCAATTAATGCGCCAACATTTACGCAATAGCGATTGTGTTGCCCGCCTCGGCGGTGATGAGTTCGGTTTACTGATGCTCAATTGCACACTGCCCCATGCCAAAGCCATTACCCAAAGTCTAGTGTCCATGATCAATGGCTACCATTTCTACTGGGAAGATAAGCTCTATCGTATCGGGGCCAGTGCTGGTGTGACCCAAATCAGCAGCAGCAACAATCAACGCAGTGAAATCATGGCACAAGCCGATATCGCCTGTTATACCGCCAAGAATAGTGGCCGCGGGCAAGTCGTCCTTTATCAGCCACGGCAGAAGCAGTTGCTGGCGCGCCAGCACGAATTGCTGAGCCAAGAAGATGTCGAAAATATCCTCCGTGATAACCAACTGACGCTACAACTGGCCCCGACAGCACCGCCGAAAACACCGTTGTCAGTCTGTTTTTATCAGGTCAGTTTCACGGTCAATTGCCCACAGCACATTAATGTCAGCCAAGATGCCTTTCAGGAAGCCGCGCTATTGTACGGCTTGCTGCCGCAAGTTGACGGTTGGGTATGCGAGCAACTTCTCGGCTTACAAGCGGAGGCGATTAACCGCAAAGGGCTGGCACTGGCGATCCCGTTATCAGAGATTGCACTGCTCAAAGAAGATTTCCGCCAGTCATTACTGGCCCTGATGCAACACACGCCATTACCACCACAGAGCCTGTATTGGATGGTGGATGAGTCGAGCTTGCTGCAATACCCCTTCGCGATCGGTAATTTCCTCGCCAAGTTGCAAGAAATGGGCTGTCAGCTCATCGTGAAAGAGTTTGGTCATAATCTGAATGATTTTGAGCTATTGGCAGAACACACCATTAACTACCTCAAGTTCAACAGGGACTTAATTGCCCATATCCATATTAATCAAATGGATGAAGTGCTGGTGTCCATTATCAACGGCACGGCGCAGCGGGCTAATATTGCCACTTTAGCGGGCCCCGCTGATTTACCCCCTATCCTCAACAAGCTCACGGCGATTGGTGTCGATTTAGCCGACGGTGAAACCATCGGCCGCACGCAGCCGTTGTCTGAGGTGCTTAACAGCGGGTATTTCGCCATTAAGTGACTTATTTCACCGTTAAGTAACTTGTTTCGCCATCAAGTAACTGGCTTGCTTTGGTTCAACGCGCACCGCTACAGATATTTTTATCCCTTATGTGCAACCCTGCATACGGGATAAAAAATCCTGCATTTGATGATTGCCCCGTCGCCCACTCTGGGGTAAAGTCGGCCCCTTTTATTTGGCCTGGGGGGCAATGATGTTCATTGGATTTGACTACGGTACAGCAAACTGTTCAGTTGCCGTGATGCGGGGCGATGCGCCTGAGTTGCTGACGCTGGAAAATAATGACGTCTATCTGCCATCCATGTTGTGCGCACCGACCCGTGAAGCGGTCAGCGAGTGCTTACACCGTCATTGGCAAGTGCCGACCGGCAGCGACGAAAACCAGCAACTATTACGCCGGGCCATGGCGTTCAATCGCGAAGAAGATATTCCCGTTAGCGCCGATAGCCTGATGTTTGGTTTGTCTGCGCTGGCGCAATATATTGACGATCCTGAAGAAGTTTACTTTGTGAAATCCCCTAAATCCTTCTTGGGGGCCAATGGGCTGAAACCACAGCAATTGGCACTGTTTGAGGATTTAGTCTGCGCCATGATGTTCCACATCAAACGGCAAGCAGAATCCGTCTTGGCGGCAGACATCCACCAAACGGTGATTGGCCGTCCGGTCAACTTCCAAGGCTCCGGTGGTGAAGAGGCGAACCGACAGGCGGAAGGTATTTTACTGCGTGCCGCACAACGTGCCGGTTTTCGCGATATCGCTTTCCAATTTGAGCCGGTCGCCGCGGGCTTGGATTTTGAAGCCACATTGACGGAAGAGAAAACCGTGCTGGTGGTGGATATCGGCGGCGGGACAACAGACTGTTCGGTGTTGTTGATGGGGCCGAAATGGCAAGGTATGGCTGACCGCCAAGAAAGCCTGCTGGGCCACAGTGGTTGCCGTGTCGGGGGCAACGATTTAGATATCATGCTGGCGTTTAAGCAGTTAATGCCGCTGTTTGGCATGGGCGGCGAAACCGAAAAAGGCATCGCCATGCCGTCACTCCCTTATTGGAATGCGGTTGCCACCAACGATGTCCCCGCGCAAAGTGACTTCTACAGCACGGTGAATGGCCGTTTCCTGCGTGATTTGATTCGCGATGCCGCACATCCACAGCAAGTGGAACGCTTGCTGAAGGTGTATCAACAGCGCCTGAGCTACCGTATTGTTCGCGCCGCAGAAGAGAGCAAGATTGCGCTGTCTGCACAGGAACAGGTCGCGGCGGCACTGGATTTTGTTCAACCGCAATTGGGCCAAATCATCAACCAGCAGCAATTGGCCGAATCGATTGCCCAACCTCTACAACGGATCCAAGAACAAGTCAGTTTGGCGCTGTCCACCAGTCATATCACCCCCGATGTGATTTATCTCACCGGCGGCAGTGCTCGCTCTCCGTTACTGCGCGCCGCGTTGCAACAGCAATTGCCGGGTATCCCATTGGTAGGTGGCAATGATTTTGGCTCGGTCACGGCCGGATTAGCCCGCTGGGCAAAAACGCTGTACCAATAACGTTGTACCCATCACTGTTTTTTACCTCCCTGCCTCACGGAAATTCGTGACGGGGAGGTCTCCTCCTCTTTTTTTCGCCAATATTCAAATTCCAGCAATACTGAATTTCGCCCTTCGCTATCTCATTTCTCACGAAAATTTCATCACGTACACTAAAAATCCCCCCCTCTCTCGCCATTGGCAATCGGCTATTCAAAGCACATATTCAAACCACAGATTAAGGTTGATAAGGCTAAAAACCGCTATTTTAATGCCAACACTAAGTCCGTTAATATCACTAAGGTCCATCTTAGTTCTTTAATACTTAATTTTAAGGCATTCTTCTGATTAATTAATGAATATCCTCCACTGATTAAATACGCTAATTAACTTATTCGCCATTAATTCCGAAAACGTCATATTCACATTAACGTTTCAGGTCACTATATTAGCTCCCAAGTTGAAACGGCAACAAACACCTTTCACTTCAATACTGGCTAACGTAAGCCAATAACAATTAACCTTTAAATAAATGAATTATTAACAACAGGAATTTTATTATGAAAAAGAAACTTATCGTCACCTCATTACTGGCAGCAACCGTATTTGCCTCTGCAGCGAATGCAGCCACTATTAATATCACCGGTTCTATCGCAGCAGCACCTTGTATTATCGATGTCGCAAGTTCTACTAGTAACGTCACAATGCCCGCTATTTTCGAAGCTGATTTAGCTTCTCTTACGAGCGGTGGCGTCATTGATAAATCATCAACGCCGATTGAAATTAACTTAAGCACTTGTCCAGCACTGGCGAGCAATGCAGTTGTCACCTTCACGGGAGCCGGTGCTGGCGATGCATTTTCACTAGGCAATGCCGTCAAAGGTGTGGCATTAAAAATTTATGATAGCAGTGATAACGAAATCACCGCAGTAAATGGTACTGCTGTTGCAAGAACTAACGCACTAGGGGTCCAAGCAAATCAGAAACTTGAATATAAACTTAAGTATGTGAAAACTGCTGAGCCATTTACCGAAGGAGCAGTGAGTGCAGCAGTTGATTTCGATGTTACTTATAACTAACTCCACTCCAGAATAATAATGGCTAGCCGCTACCCAGCGGCACCATTGTATTTTTAATCTTCACTTCCTCTTTTTATCTATTGAGGAAGTCATTTATATTTACTATTAAGAGAAAAAACCATGCCGTGGTTAAAATCGTTGTTCTTTATCGCCTGTTTAACCGGCGTGATAAATTCCGCTCAAGCAGGCGTCCTTATTGGTGGCACCCGTATTATTTATGATGGCGCCAAGAAAGAAGCCGCTATTTCCGTCACCAACGAAGATAAAAATTCGCCTTACTTAATTCAAAGTTGGGTCGATAATTTCGATACGAATAACACGAACAAAGTGCCCTTTATGGTCACCCCGCCCTTATTCCGTTTAGATGGCGGGAAAGAAAGTAGCTTACGTATTCTGTTCACTGGCAATAAATTGCCCCAAGACCGTGAATCCATATATTGGTTGAATATAAAATCTATTCCATCAAGCCCAAAAAGCGATAGCAACCAGCTGTTTATCTCGATTAAAAACCGCATCAAATTATTCTACCGCCCATCCGGTTTAGTGGGTCATGCCGCTGATGCTTATAAAGCACTGAGTTTCTCTCGTCAGGGTAACCAGTTGCTGGTGAACAACCCAACCGCTTATCACGCCTCTTTCCATACGCTGAAAGTCGGTACCCATGAAATTAAAGGTGCCTTGATGGTGGCCCCTAAAAGCACCCTGACTATTGAACTGCCCGCCGGTACCTCCAACACCGTGAGCTGGCAGGTCATTAACGATTTTGGTGGCACTTCTGATATTGCCACTGCCAACCTATAAGCCTGAGTGATCATCATGACGCACCTTCATTTGCCTTTACCGCCCACGCGACGGGCTTTAAGGCTGGCGGTTCAATTGGCGCTGGGGTTAACCGCCTTATCAACGCCAGCCTGGGCCGAGGATTACTTCAATCCCAGCTCACTTGAAATCAAAGATGCCAGCTATGCCGCCGTTGATTTAAGTATTTTTGCCCAATCGGGTGCGCAGTTACCCGGTACCTACCGTGTCGATATTTACCTCAATGGCCAGCAGATTGAGACGCGAGATGTCAATTTTGTTGGCGATAACGGGAAGTTACTGCCAGAAATCACCCCACAACAACTGACTGATTTAGGGGTGAAAGTGGCGGCTTTCCCTGCCTTACAACTGCGGCCCGCGGATTTGCCGGTCACGCAATTAGGGGAATTTATCCCCGCGGCCAGCACTCGTTTCGATTTCCACCTTCAGCGGCTTGATATCAGTGTTCCGCAGGCAGCCCTTAACAGTCAGGCCCGTGGCTATATTGACCCTAAACAGTGGGATCAAGGTATTCCGGCACTGATGCTCAATTACAGCCTGAGTGGCGCTCAGAGCAAACAGAATAACCAGCCAGCGAGCAGCAATCACTTTCTGAATTTGCGCAGTGGCGTTAACTGGGGCGCGTGGCGTTTACGCAACTATTCAACCTACAGCCAAAACAGCCAAGGTGATCGCCAGTGGAATATCCTGACGAATACGCTACAACGTGATATTCATGCTATCAAAGGTCAATTCACCCTCGGGGATAGTTATACCCCCGGCGATATTCTGATCGGGGTGCCTTTTCGCGGCGCGCAGTTAGCCTCCGATGACAGTATGTTGCCTGATAGCCAGCGCGGCTTTGCGCCGGTCGTGCGTGGCATTGCACAAAGCAACGCTCAAGTCACCGTGCGCCAGAATAACAATGTGATTTACCAAACTTATGTGCCACCGGGGGCTTTTGTCATTGACGATCTGTTCCCGACCTCTTCCAGCGGGGATTTAGAGGTCACGATAAAAGAAGCCGATGGCAGCGAGCGCCAATTTAAGCAAGCATTTTCCGCCGCCCCCCTGATGCAGCGCGAGGGCAGCCTGAAGTATGCACTGAGCGCCGGTCAATATCGGCAAGCCCGTCAGGGTAGCCCTATGCCCTATTTTGCCCAAACTTCATTGGCTTATGGGATGCCTTACGGGTTTACGCTGTATAACGGCTTCTTATTGGCCGCCGATTATCAAGCCGGCGCACTGGGTGTTGGCATGGGTTTAGGCAGTATGGGGTCGGTATCAGCGGATGTGACGCAAGCCAAAACGCGCTTTGAGGATGATACCACCCGCCAAGGGCAATCTTATCGCCTGCAATATGCCAAAAGCATTAACGCGACTGGGACTCACTTTTCCCTCGGTAGCCACCGCTACTCTACTGAAGGTTTCTATGATTTCAGTGAAGCGAATCAGTTAACTGGGGTAGGCAGCATTAACGCTCAGGGGCGCAATAATAACAAACGCAGCCGGACTCAGTTCCATGTCAGCCAATCTCTGAATGATTTTGGCAGCCTATACCTTTCCGCCTATCAGCAAGATTATTGGCAGCGTAAAGGCATCGAGCGCAATGCCACATTGGGCTACAACATTTCGCTGTCTGGCATCAGCTATAGCCTGAACTACAGCTATAGCCAGGCCCCCAATCAGCAACAAAACGATCAGCGTATCAATTTAAGTATGAACATCCCGCTGAGCCGATGGCTACCCAATAGCTGGGCCAATTACAGCCTCAATAATAGTCAAGGGGGTGGCACCAGCCAGCAATTAGGCTTAGGTGGCAGCCTGCTAGCAAACAATCAACTGAGCTATAACCTGCAACAAAGTCGCTCTAGCCGCGGCGGTGGCAATAATGGCAGCCTGAACAGCAGTTATAACGGGGCTTATGGTCAGTTGAGTGCCGGTTACAGTTATGGCGCAGATCGCCGCCAGATGAACTATGGCCTCAACGGTGGCGTGTTGGCGCACCGCTACGGCGTGACGCTATCGCAATCCCAAAGCGACACTCTGGTGTTAGTGCGTGCCCCCGGAGCCAGTGGAGTCGGGGTTGGCCGTGGCGTGAAAACCGACTGGCGCGGCTATGCGGTGGTGCCTTATGCCACGAGTTACCGCCAGAACACGGTGTCACTCGATACCCAAAGCATGGGCGATAACATTGATATGGATATCACCAGCCAAACCGTGGTGCCGACACGGGGTGCGGTAGTGCTGGCTAACTTCAAACCTCGCTTGGGCAGCCGCGTGTTGATCAACCTGACTTATCAGGGCAAGCCGATACCTTTCGGTGCCATGGCGAGCTTACAAGGGGATGAATCAGACAGCAGCAATAGCAGCATCGTGGGTGATAACGGTCAGGTGTATCTCAGCGGCGTGCCGGAAAGCGGCCAGTTGCAGGTGCAATGGGGCAATCAAGTTAAGCAGCAATGCCAGGTGAAATTCACCTTGCCCGCCGCTGAGACAAATACCATTTCGACGGTGCGCGTACTAGATGCGGTGTGCCGGTAAATAAACCTAGCGTGCGGGTGAATATTTTTATTCATCCGCTAGCCGATAAAATAACTTATTTCATAGGTCAGTATGTTTTATTCCAAATTACTAAAAATCAAAAATAACATTCGTCTCAGTCAATTAAGTCTCATCGGGGGCAGTCTGGCATTATTAATGCTTAGCCCTTCTGCTGCGGCAGTTGATTGCATATACGAAAATAATTTTTTTAATATAAAAAAAGAGATTAATTTAGGCCCCAACCAAAAAATACTTCATGAAGAAGTGATAGCAGATGTTGAAGTTAAAATTTTTTGCAATAAAAATCCAAATGTAGATTTTAAAATCACTTCGAGTATCAATTCGATTCAAAACTTATCTAACGTTTATCCAACCAACCTAGACGGGATCGGAATAAAATATCAAATAGGCGATCTCAATCATAATCAGTGCAAAAAAGGCACTTCAGGTTCAATAAATAACATGGCTAACACACTTAATTTTTATTGTCGTGCTATTACAAATAAATCTCAGATTGATACCCGCTATGATAAAATTATTCTTGTAAAGCTAAAGGACGCTCATTCCGTTGGTAAGATTAGATTATACCCAAATTTTCAAGTGACACAGTCCATTGCAGGATCAACAACAAGCAGGGTTACTGTTCCTACTCAATTATCCGACGTATCAAATGGATTAGCTATTAGACGATATGGCTGTACGCTGGGTACACCCAATCTAGTTATCCCAATTGGGCAGGTGAAGTCTAATAATTTTACTGGAGTTCGTTCAACTTTTGGTCGTAAAGCAAGTATTTTAGAATTAACCTGCTACCCTGGTACCCACTATTTTCTTAGGGTTGATGGCGTTCAAGAAGGCAACCATCCGGGGGTAATTAAATTAACATCCGAAGCCGGTGTTGCCACCGGCGTGGGCGTGCAATTATTAGCGAATGGCCAACCGGTAGAATTTGGCAAAGCAAAACAAATGGGCACCTCTGACACTAGTGGGAATAGTTTTAAAGAAACCATTGATATCACTGCCCAATATTACCAAACCGAAAATAGGGTCACCCCCGGTCCCGCTAATGCTAGCGCGACCTTTACCATGACTTATCAATAACCCAGCGAACAATCGATTTAGCAGGAGTGGGAATGGCTCACTCCTCGCTATTTTACGCCGCCGCAGACAATGCCCCTTCACGGCCATCCCCCTATCAAAGACCTGTGTGAACGTATCTATACAGTACTTTCATATTTCCTCCATTTTTATCCGGTAAATCCCCGCTAAACTAGTAAGATATCCAAAAACTTAGGTATGCACTTTGCTGCCGCTACTCAGAAAATCAAAAGGAATTCTCCGCCATCATGAAAGCTCACTCTAAACGCAACTCCCGAGTCTTTATTTTATTGGGTATCGCGGTGGCGATTATTATTGCTGTATTTCTCTGGCGTCACTTCAGTACAGCCCCCGCGAGCAATGCGACCGGTGCGCAGCCTCAGGCCAGTGCCGCTGGCCCTGCACGCGCGGGGGGCCGCCGCAATATGCCGATGTCACCGGTACAAGCCGCCACCGCTACCGAGCAAGCGGTGCCGCGTTATCTCACCGGTTTAGGTACTGTGATGGCCGCCAATACCGTCACCGTGACCAGCCGCGTCGATGGCCAATTAATGGCAATCCACTTTACCGAAGGCCAACAGGTTGCCGCCGGTGATTTGCTGGCTGAAATTGATCCCCGCCCTTATCAAGTGCAACTGACTCAAGCGCAGGGCCAGCTCGCCAAAGATCAAGCCACACTTGATAACGCCCGCCGTGACCTGGCGCGCTATCAAAAATTGGTCAAAACCGGCGTCATCGCCCAACAAGAGCTGGATACCCAAGCCTCGTTAGTTCGCCAAAGTGAAGGCAGTGTGAAGGCCGATCAAGGGGCTATCGATAGCGCTAAGCTGCAATTGACTTATAGCCGCATTACGGCGCCCATCTCAGGCAAAGTGGGGCTGAAACAAGTGGATGTGGGTAACTTCATCACCAGTGGCACAGCGACGCCGATTGTGGTGATCACCCAAACGCACCCTGTTGATGTGGTCTTTACCCTGCCAGAAAGTGATATTCCGGCCATTATGCAAGCGCAGAAAAATGCGCAAAAAAATAACACCACCGTGCCCGTGGAAGCCTGGGATCGCACCAATAAACAGCTGTTGGCGCAGGGCTATCTGCTCAGCATCGATAACCAGATTGATACCACCACTGGCACCATTAAGCTAAAAGCGCGCTTCGCCAATGAAGATGACGTGCTGTTCCCCAATCAGTTTGTGAATGCTCGCATCAAGGTCGATTTACTGCAAAACGCTGTCGTGGTGCCAACCGCTGCCGTGCAAATGGGCAATGAAGGCAGCTTTGTCTGGACGTTAAACGACGAAAACAAAGTCAGCAAACATCTGGTCACCACCGGTATTCAAGACAGCAAACAAGTGGTCATTACGGCGGGGCTAGACGCCGGTCAGCGCGTGGTTACTGACGGTATTGATCGCCTGACAGAAGGTGCGCAGGTGGAGGTGGTGACACCGCGCTCCGCTGAAGCAGAGAAAACCGAGGCCGCAGAAAAGCCTGCCGCAGAGCAAAAAGGGACGCGCAGCGGGGGTAGAAGGCATGCCGCAGAGGCACAAGCTAGCGGCACTCCTGCGGCGGAGAAATCCTGATGCAAGTGATGCCTCCAACCCCCGGTGGTGGCCCATCACGGCTGTTTATATTACGCCCCGTTGCCACCACTTTGTTTATGATTGCCATCTTGCTGGCGGGGATCATGGGCTACCGTGCGTTGCCGGTTTCCGCCCTACCGGAAGTCGATTACCCGACGATTCAAGTGGTGACGCTGTATCCCGGTGCTAGCCCTGATGTGGTGACCTCTTCCATTACCGCACCACTGGAGCGGCAGTTTGGTCAAATGTCGGGCCTGAAACAGATGGCGTCGCAAAGCTCAGGCGGCGCGTCAGTCATCACGCTGCAATTCCAGCTTAACTTGCCGCTTGATGTGGCCGAGCAAGAGGTGCAAGCGGCGATCAACTCCGCCACTAATCTGCTGCCAAATGATCTGCCCTACCCGCCGATTTACAGCAAAGTGAATCCGGCGGATCCGCCGATTCTGACACTGGCAGTGACTTCCACGGCGATCCCGATGACGCAAGTGGAAGATATGGTGGAAACCCGCATTGCGCAGAAAATCTCGCAAGTGACTGGCGTTGGTTTGGTGACCATTTCAGGCGGTCAGCGCCCCGCCGTGCGCGTCAAACTCAATGCACCAGCGGTGGCCGCTTTGGGGCTGGATAGCGAAACCATTCGCACCGCCATCAGCAATGCTAACGTCAACTCGGCCAAAGGGAGCCTCGATGGGCCAACCCGTTCAGTGACGTTATCAGCCAATGACCAAATGAAATCCGCCGAGGATTACCGCGACCTGATCGTCGCCTACCAAAACGGCGCGCCGATCCGCTTGCAGGATGTCGCCACCATTGAGCAAGGAGCCGAAAATAACAAGTTGGCGGCTTGGGCCAATAACCAACAAGCTATTGTGCTGAATATCCAGCGCCAGCCGGGCGTTAATGTGATCGCCACCGCCGACAGTATTCGCGAGATGCTGCCGGATCTGATTAAAAGTTTACCCAAATCGGTGGATGTCAAAATCCTCACCGACCGCACCACCACCATCCGAGCCTCCGTCAGCGATGTGCAATTTGAATTACTGCTGGCGATTGCCTTGGTGGTGATGGTGATTTATCTGTTCCTGCGCAATGCCGCCGCCACGATCATTCCCAGTGTGGCGGTGCCGCTGTCGCTGATCGGCACCTTTGCTGCGATGTATTTCCTTGGCTTTTCAATCAATAACCTCACATTGATGGCGCTCACCATCGCCACCGGTTTTGTGGTCGATGATGCCATCGTGGTGATTGAGAATATCTCCCGCTATATCGAAAAAGGCGAGAAGCCACTGGATGCGGCGCTAAAGGGAGCCGGTGAGATTGGTTTTACCATCATTTCGCTGACGTTCTCGTTGATTGCAGTGTTGATCCCGCTGCTGTTTATGGGGGATATTGTTGGCCGTTTGTTCCGTGAGTTTGCTGTCACCTTGGCGATTGCCATCTTAATTTCTGCGGTAGTGTCCCTGACGCTCACCCCGATGATGTGCGCGCGCATGCTCAGTTATGAGTCATTACGTAAACAAAATCGCCTGTCCCGCGCGAGTGAGAAATTCTTCGATTGGATGATTGCCCATTATGCGGTTGCGCTGAAGAAAGTGCTGAAGCATCAATGGATCACCTTAGGCGTCGCGTTAAGCACACTGGTGTTGACGGTACTGCTCTACCTGCTGATGCCCAAAGGCTTTTTCCCCTTGCAGGATAACGGGCTGATTCAAGGCACGTTGGAAGCGCCGCAATCTGTATCTTTCAGCAATATGGCCGAACGCCAGCAGCAAGTGGCCGCCATCATCCTCAAAGATCCGGCGGTGGAAAGTTTAACCTCGTTTGTCGGTGTCGATGGCACCAATGCCACCCTCAACAATGGCCGGTTGCAGATTAACCTAAAACCACTGAATGAGCGGGCAGACCGCATTCCAGAGGTGATTACCCGCTTGCAAGAAAGTGTCGCTGGCCTACCAGGCATCAAACTCTATTTGCAGCCGGTACAAGATTTGACGATTGATACCCAACTGAGCCGCACGCAATATCAGTTCACGCTACAAGCAACGTCGCTGGAAGAACTGAGCACTTGGGTGCCTAAACTGATCAGTGAGTTGCAGCAACAAGCGCCTTTCCAAGATGTCACCAGCGACTGGCAGGATCAGGGGTTAGTGGCGTTTGTGAATGTGGACAGAGACAGCGCCAGCCGTTTGGGGATCACCATGGCGGCCATCGACAGTGCGCTATACAACGCCTTTGGTCAGCGGTTGATTTCCACCATTTACACGCAGGCCAACCAATATCGCGTGGTGTTGGAACATGACGTGCAAGCCACACCGGGGTTATCCGCCTTCAATGATATCCGCCTCACCGGCAGCGACGGTAAAGGGGTGCCGTTAAGCAGCATTGCCACCATCGAAGAGCGCTTTGGGCCACTGTCCATCAACCATTTGAATCAGTTCCCATCCGCGACGATCTCCTTCAATGTGGCGCAGGGTTACTCCCTTGGCGAAGCGGTGGAAGCCGTCACACAGGCGGAGCAAGCCATCCAGTTGCCTGCGGACATTACCACCCGCTTCCAAGGTTCAACATTGGCGTTTCAAGCGGCACTCGGCAGCACACTGTGGCTGATTATCGCGGCCATTGTGGCGATGTATATTGTGCTCGGTGTTTTGTACGAAAGTTTTATTCATCCGGTGACCATTCTCTCGACCCTGCCGACCGCCGGCGTCGGGGCATTGCTGGCGCTGATGTTAACCGGCCATGAACTGGATGTGATTGCCATCATCGGGATAATTTTGCTGATCGGCATCGTGAAGAAAAATGCGATCATGATGATCGACTTCGCGCTGGCGGCTGAGCGCGATAAAGGCATGACCCCCTACGATGCTATCTATCAGGCATGCTTGTTGCGTTTCCGCCCGATTCTAATGACCACATTGGCCGCGCTATTTGGTGCCTTGCCCTTGATGCTCAGTACCGGTGCTGGCGCAGAATTACGCCAACCACTGGGGGTATGTATGGTCGGCGGCTTGATCGTTAGCCAAATCCTGACCCTGTTTACCACGCCGGTTATCTATCTGTTGTTCGATAAGTTGGCGCGCAATACTCATCCTCGTGATGAGCATGATTTACCTGCGCCGCAAGATGGACCAGCATTGCCGAATGGACGGGAATTGCCGTGAAATTCTTCAATCTGTTCATTCAACGCCCCGTCGCGACCACTCTGCTGACACTGGCTATTACCCTCAGCGGCGTTATCGGTTTTAGTTTATTACCGGTATCGCCGCTGCCACAGGTTGATTATCCGGTGATTGCGGTGCGCGCCTCGATGCCCGGTGCAGATCCAGAAACCATGGCCTCATCCATTGCCACGCCACTGGAGCGCGCTTTAGGCAGAATTGCTGGCGTCAATGAGATGACCTCAACTAGCTCATTGGGCAGTACGCGGATTATTTTGCAGTTTGATCTCAACCGCGATATCAACGGTGCTGCCCGTGATGTGCAGGCAGCGCTGAATGCGGCGCAAAGTTTGTTGCCGACAGGGATGCCGAACCGCCCGACCTACAGCAAAATGAACCCATCTGACGCGCCGATCATGATCATGACGCTGACATCGGATACCTTCACTCAAGGCCAACTGTATGACTTTGCCTCAACCAAACTGGCGCAGAAAATCGCCCAGACGGAAGGCGTCAGTGATGTGAGTGTTGGCGGCAGTTCATTGCCTGCGGTGCGCGTGGAGCTTAACCCCAGCGCGCTGTTTAATCAGGGCGTCTCACTCGATGCGGTGCGCCAAGCGATCAGTGCCGCGAACGTTCGCCGCCCGCAAGGGTCGGTCGATAGCAGTGAGCAACACTGGCAAGTTCAAGCCAATGATGAGATCAAAACCGCCGAGGGTTACCGCCCGCTGATCATCCACTATAACAACGGTTCACCCGTGCGATTGCAGGACGTCGCCAACGTCGTGGACTCCGTACAAGATGTGCGCAATGCCGGGATGTCAGATGGCAAATCGGCCGTGCTGCTGGTGATCAGCCGTGAACCGGGGGCCAATATTATTGCCACGGTAGACAGAATTCGTGCGGAACTGCCTGCCCTGCGTGCCTCGATCCCCGCGTCAATCGACTTAAAAATTGCGCAGGATCGCTCCCCGACGATCCGTGCCTCACTGGAAGAAGTGGAGCGTTCACTGATCATCGCGGTGGCACTGGTGATTCTGGTGGTGTTCCTGTTCCTGCGCTCAGGCCGTGCCACATTAATACCGGCGGTGGCTGTTCCCGTGTCACTGATTGGCACCTTTGCCGCCATGTATCTGTGCGGCTTTAGCCTCAATAATCTGTCACTCATGGCGCTGACCATCGCCACCGGTTTTGTGGTCGATGATGCCATTGTGGTGCTGGAGAATATCTCTCGCCATTTGGAGGCGGGAGTGAAACCCATGGCTGCCGCCCTGCGCGGGGTGCGTGAAGTCGGTTTTACCGTCTTGTCGATGAGTATCTCGTTAGTGGCAGTCTTTATTCCCCTGCTGCTGATGGAGGGGTTACCGGGGCGTTTATTCCGTGAGTTTGCCATTACGTTATCGGTGGCAATCGGCATCTCTCTGGTGATTTCCCTGACGCTGACGCCGATGATGTGCGCCCACTTGTTACGTGCGCGTCCTGCCGGCGAGCAGCAACGAATCCGTGGTTTCGGTAAAGTGCTATTAGCCATTCAACAAGGGTATGGCCGTTCACTCAATTGGGTGTTGAACCATACACGCTGGGTGATGGTGGTGCTACTTTCAACTATCGCGCTGAATGTTTGGCTCTATATCAGTATCCCGAAAACCTTTTTCCCCGAGCAAGATACCGGCCGCATGATGGGCTTTATTCAAGCCGATCAGAGCATCTCTTTCCAAGCGATGCAGCAAAAGCTGAAGAATTTCATGAAGATCATCAATGATGATCCGGCGGTCGACAATGTGACCGGATTTACCGGTGGCTCCCGCACGAACAGCGGTTCGATGTTTATCTCACTCAAACCGCTGAGTGAACGCAGCGAAACCGCGCAGCAAATTATCACCCGTTTGCGGGGGAAATTAGCCAAAGAACCCGGTGCCAGCCTATTTTTGGCACCGGTGCAGGATATCCGCGTCGGTGGGCGTCAGGCTAATGCTAGCTACCAATTTACTTTGCTCGCAGACGATTTGACCGCGCTTCGTGAGTGGGAACCGAAAGTCCGCGCAGCACTGGCGAAATTACCTGAATTGGCGGATGTTAACTCCGACCAGCAAGATAAAGGGGCAGAGATCGCGCTGACTTACGATCGTGAAACCATGGCACGGCTGGGTATTGATGTGTCCGATGCCAATGCCCTGCTGAACAATGCCTTTGGTCAGCGACAGATTTCCACCATTTATCAGCCGTTGAACCAATATAAAGTGGTGATGGAAGTCGCGCCGCAATATACGCAGGATGTCAGTTCGCTGGATAAAATGTTTGTCATTAATAGCAGCGGTCAGTCCATTCCCCTGTCTTACTTCGCCAAATGGCAGCCCGCTAACGCACCATTGGCGGTCAACCATCAGGGCTTATCTGCTGCCTCGACAATTTCGTTTAACTTGCCCGAAGGCGGCAGTTTATCGGAAGCCACCGCCGCCGTTGAACGCGCCATGACCGAGCTGGGTGTCCCGTCCACGGTGCGCGGCACCTTTACCGGCACCGCGCAGGTGTTCCAAGAAACGCTGAAATCTCAGTTGTGGCTGATCATGGCGGCGATTGCCACGGTCTATATCGTGCTCGGGATTTTGTACGAGAGTTATGTCCATCCGCTGACCATCCTTTCCACGCTGCCCTCCGCTGGAGTCGGGGCGCTGCTGGCGCTGGAACTGTTCGATGCGCCCTTTAGCCTTATCGCGCTAATCGGCATTATGTTGTTGATTGGTATCGTGAAAAAGAACGCCATTATGATGGTGGATTTCGCGCTGGAGGCGCAGCGTAACGGGAATATCAGCGCGCGTGAGGCTATTTTCCAAGCCAGTTTATTGCGCTTCCGGCCGATTCTGATGACCACGTTGGCGGCCTTATTCGGCGCTTTACCGCTGGCATTAGGCAGTGGCGATGGGGCGGAATTGCGCCAGCCATTAGGGATCACCATTGTCGGTGGTTTGGTCATGAGTCAATTGCTGACCCTGTATACCACGCCGGTGGTTTATCTCTATTTTGATCGGCTGCGCAGTCGCTTTAGCAAACAGCCACTCGCCAGGTTGGAGTAACCGTCATGGCAAGCAATATCCGCTGGCAGCTCTGGATAGTCGCCTTCGGCTTCTTCATGCAAACACTCGACACCACCATCGTCAACACCGCCTTACCTTCAATGGCGGCCAGTTTGGGCGAAAACCCGCTGCGGATGCAGTCGGTGATTGTCTCTTACGTGTTGACGGTAGCAGTGATGTTGCCTGCCAGTGGCTGGTTAGCGGATCGTGTCGGGGTTAAATGGGTGTTTTTCTCGGCGATTATTCTGTTCACGCTCGGATCCTTGATGTGCGCGCAAGCCGACACGCTGAACCAACTGATCGCCTCTCGCGTCGTTCAAGGGGTGGGCGGCGCAATGATGGTGCCTGTTGGTCGCCTGACCGTGATGAAAATCGTGCCGCGCGAGCAATATATGTCGGCGATGGCCTTTGTGACACTGCCCGGCCAAATTGGGCCACTGGTCGGCCCCGCATTAGGGGGTTTTTTGGTGGAATACGCCAGTTGGCACTGGATTTTCCTGATTAATCTGCCGGTCGGTGTGGTGGGTGCCATCGCGACTTTGGTGCTGATGCCAAATTACACGATGCGCACTCGGCGTTTTGATATCAGCGGATTTATCATGCTGGCTATCGGTATGGCCACGCTGACACTCGCCCTCGATGGGCATAAAGGGCTCGGTTTACCGCCACTGGCCATTGTGGGCTTGGTACTGTGCGGAATACTGGCGCTGCTGGGTTACTGGTGGCACGCGCAGGGCAATTCTTCCGCGCTATTTTCGCTGCGATTGTTCAACAATAAATCTTACGCCCTTGGCCTGATGGCCAGTATGAGCGCCCGTATCGGCAGCGGCATGTTGCCGTTTATGACGCCGATCTTCTTGCAAATCGGGTTAGGCTTTAGCCCGTTCCACGCGGGACTAATGATGATCCCGATGATTATTGGCAGCATGGGCATGAAGCGGATTATCGTACAGGTGGTTAACCGCTTTGGTTATCGGAAAGTCTTGGTCAGCGCCACGCTGCTATTGGCGATGGTGACCTTTAGTTTCCCCGTGGTGGCATTGATGGGGTGGACATTGCTGCTGCCGGTGGTGCTCTTTTTCCAAGGTATGCTGAATGCACTGCGTTTCTCCACCATGAATACGTTAACCCTGAAAGATTTACCCAACCGCCTAGCCAGCAGCGGCAATAGCTTGTTATCGATGGTGATGCAGCTTTCCATGAGCTTAGGGGTCAGCACGGCGGGGATCTTATTGGGCGTATTTGCCCATAATCAGGTCGTCACGAACACGCCGGCAACACACAGTGCGTTCTTATACAGCTATCTGTGCATGGCAATCATTATTGCCCTGCCAGCGTTGATATTTAATCGCGTACCACCGGATACGGAAACCAATCGTCATCTGGCCCGTTCCGCGAAAAATCAGTAAACCGATAGAGACAGGTGAAAAAATGAGGATCGGCATTACCGGAAAACTGTTTATGGCAATATTTGCCACCTGCATGTTGGTGCTGATTACCATGCATTGGGGGGTGAGAGCCAGCTTTGAGCGTGGTTTTATTGATTACATCAAGCAGAGTAACGAGCAGCGTATCAATATGCTGGGCGATGCGCTTGAGGTGCAATATCAACGCTACGGTAACTGGGAGTTCCTGCGCAATAATGATCAAGTGGTCTATCAGATCATGCGCTCTTTCGAACAAAGTGGTGATAGCAGTCGCAGCATGCCTCCAAGGGGCTGGCGCGCGCAATTCTGGGTGGTCGATAATCAAAATAATTTGCTGGTTGGGCATACCGGTCAGGTGCCGAAAGAGGCCAGCCGCAGGGCTATCACGGTACATAAAGAAGTCGTCGGCTGGGTGATGTCTACCCCACCGGAAAAACTGACCCGCAATGCCGATATCAACTTTGATCTGCAACAGCGCCGCACCAGTTGGATCATTGTTGCTCTCTCGACGCTGCTCGCCGCCGCCGTCACTTGGGTGTTATCTCGCGGTATGCTGGCCCCCGTGAAACGCTTGGTGGAAGGTACCCATCGGCTGGCTGCTGGGGACTTCAGCACTCGCGTGGCGGTCAGTAGCCGTGATGAATTAGGCCGTCTGGCACAGGACTTTAACCAGCTTGCCAGTTCGCTAGAGAAAAATGAGCAAATGCGGCGTGATTTTATGGCCGATGTCTCCCACGAATTACGCACCCCGCTGGCGGTATTACGCGGTGAGTTGGAGGCATTGCAAGATGGCGTGCGACAACCGACGCCGGAATCGTTGATTTCACTGCAAGCGGAAGTGGGTATCCTCACCAAGCTGGTCAATGACTTACATCAGTTGTCACTGTCAGATCATGGCGCATTGGCCTATCGTAAAACGCAGTTGGATGCCATTCGGTTACTGCAAATCGCCATTGCCAGCTTCCACGGGCGCTTTCAAAGTAAAAATATCACTGTGGTGGCCACCTTGCCGGAGCAAGCGATTATTTTTGGCGATCCCGACCGTTTGAATCAGCTATTTCACAATTTGCTAGAAAACAGTCTGCGGTATACCAACGAGGGTGGGCGATTAGAAATCCAAGCGCAGCTAGATGATGATGCCTTGACGCTGCGCTGGCAGGACACGAAACCCGGCCTGAGTGATGAACAGCTACAGCGTATTTTTGAGCGTTTTTATCGCACCGAAAGCTCACGCAACCGCGCCAGTGGCGGCTCGGGGTTAGGGTTGGCGATCTGCCATAATATTGTCGAGGCCCACGGCGGTAAAATCAGTGCATCACATTCAACTTTGGGTGGACTGCGGATTACGGTAGTATTTCCCCTCTTCCATTCCATAGGGTAATTCATTGTGACGCACGAGCCACTTCAGTCTGCCAGCCAGTCTGGCTCTGTAATGATTGTTGAAGATGAGCCCAAACTCGGCCAATTATTGGTCGACTATCTGCAAGCTGCGGGCTATAGCACCCAGTGGATCACCAACGGCGCAGAGGTGGTATCCGCCGTGCGCCAAGCCCCACCGGCCATTATCTTGCTGGACTTAATGCTGCCGGGCAGTGATGGCATCACCATTTGCCGAGAGATTCGCCGTTTCTCCGATGTACCCATCATGATGGTGACCGCGAAAACCGAAGAAATAGACCGTCTGTTGGGGCTAGAGATCGGTGCCGATGACTATATTTGTAAGCCCTACAGCCCACGGGAAGTGGTCGCGCGGGTCAAAACCATTCTGCGCCGCTGCCATCCGCAACACGAACAACCCAGTGAGACCGCACCACTACTGATCGACGAATCTCGCTTTCAAGCCAGTTATCAGGGTCACTTATTGGAGCTGACCCCTGCGGAGTTCCGCCTGCTAAAAATACTGGCAACGCAACCGGGCCACGTATTTAGCCGTGAACAACTGCTGAATAACCTGTATGACGATTACCGTGTGGTGACAGACCGGACCATCGACAGCCATATCAAAAATCTGCGGCGCAAGCTGGAATCCCTCGATGGCGAGAAGCCTTTCATCCGTGCGGTGTATGGTATGGGGTATCGCTGGGAAGCAGAGATCTGTCGTTTACTGTAATTTCGTCTTTAGCCAATCTGCTTTATGTTGGGCGTGCTGGACGTATTGACCTGACTTTCGGTCAACGTTGACTACACTCATTAGAGTCATCACAACCAACAGGAGTAGCGACTATGGCCATTGGTCATTATGAGATTAAAAAAGCAAAGAACGGGCAATACCATTTCAATCTGAAAGCCAGTAATGGCGAAATTATTCTCACCAGTGAGATGTATGCCAGTAAAGCCTCAGCGGAAAACGGCATTGCATCAGTGCAGAGTAACTCCCCATTAGAAAGCCAATACGAGTTTAAGCATAACGCCAAAAACGAGCCTTATTTCGTTTTGAAAGCAAAGAACCATCAGGTTATTGGTGTTAGCGAATCCTACAGTTCCGATACGGCCGCCAAAAATGGCATGGCCTCTGTGATGAAAAACGGCCCGACCACCACCATTAAAGATCTGACACTGTAATTTTTATTTTCGATAGTTTTTTCCGATACTTGTCCCTAAATCTGTTGCTTAAATCTTTTACGCAACACAATGCGCGGGGCGAATGACCGCGCATTTTATTTCAAGCTCTGATCCTCTGACGAAAGTGCTGAAAACTCATTCTCCAGCATTTTCTTTAATACCTGCTGATTACGCGGTAACAAACCTATTTTCAAACCAAATGGCCGGAAGACTTTCCCAAGAACAGACAACGTCTGGCTCCCTTTATCTGTTTCAATATCAGATAAAGTACGCCGGCTAATCTTAACGAGAGTTGAGAACTCATCCTGAGTCATATTCAGCATATCTTTTCTCAACCGGCGCAGTAACTCACCTGCTGATATTTGCTCACCAAAGAATTGACCTAGCAATTCCAGCAACAAGGCTTCACGTTCTAAAGGCGAAAGTTTTACTTTCATAGCTGTGCCCACCGCTGTAATTTTTCATCCAAATAGTCAAATGCCATTCCGGGCATATTGAGAATGCTATCCGGCACACCTCGCATTTTTAAACGTGATTTTAAGCCCATTAGCTTTTGGGCTGTTTGTTGGAATTCATAAAAAACATGATTGGGATCTGCCAGATCAGATAATTCGGTAATAATCGCTTTCCAGTTAAAGTTCCCACCTTCTTCATAGGGTGAACCCCACTGAGTCACTCTAGCAATACCCTCAGGATCAGCTTTCATGGGGGCGAAATCATAAATGGGTGACAGCCACATACCTTCAGGCCGCTTAATTAATGCCGTATTGCGCCCGTGATTATCAGGGTTCCCAAAAGCAACATTCAATAAATCTCGTTGGACCATTTCAGTCACGAGCGCTTCTGTATTTAAAGGGTGACCTAATTCTTTAACTCGATATTGGGACGCTAATTTCCGAACCAAAGCTCGGATAACGTCGAAATGATTTAAGTGACTGCCTGGAGCAGCATTCATGACTGAGTAAATTGACTCAAGCCCATACTGCACCCGATTATTTTCAATAAAATCAATATCAAACCGAGGTAGCCATAAAGAAGGATATCGTTCTCCTTCAAGTAATCTCATCTTTTCAGTATCGATTGTATTAATACCGACACTGGCTAATTCCTGATAAAAATAATATTCGGCTCGTAAAATATCGCAATCAATAGAGGTCCGTTTTCCTCTCGGAAATTTAACCAAATAATGAGTATCTTGGTTATCGATGTCATTTTGAAACGTATCTATCCATATTTCATCCGATCTTGAACAGCATAACAGCAGTTTCGGTGCCTCTCCCCCCGCACCTGTCGCGCCACCAGCCGCAGCCCCCATTTGTTGCGCGTATTCTAGAAACGATGAGTCACGCTCTATCACATCTTGCAGCGTAAAACGGATATTTTTTAATTGGCTATTAGGGGGCAATTCAGGCAATGCTTCTTTTATTCGCATATTGCCTACAGGTGCAATAGTTCCATTTTTAAGCAAAATATAGTCTTGCTCACTGGCAGACATTGATTGCAACCCTAACTGATTAACCCAATAGCGGCGGCTTGCGCCAGCAGGCATAATGTCATCAATAAAGGTAAACCAATGCTTAGACGAATAAGTGTGAGCGAGTTCAATGGGTAAATTTATGCTGCAACTGAACTCATCATCACGATACATCCACTCAATAGCATAGTCACCGTCATAACCTAGTACCGCTGGCCCTTGTCTTCCACGCGCAAGGTCGGTAAAAATCAGTTCGGCGGCATCATGCCAGATGCCGTTATTAAAAATCTGTATCGTTAATTTCGCCACAAACACCTCATGAGCAAAATTTCGCTCAAATAAAAGGAAAAGGCACTACTATGTGCAAAATAATACTCATAAAAAGAGATTCAGTCAAAATATGAGCAATATTCTGCTCACAATGAAGATGGTACTCACACTTAATGCCGCTAAAATTTTGCCAAATTGATCTAAATCATTTAAACCTGACAAAAGTTGTGCGATGACTGATTTTCAGGGGCGGCAAGGTTACAATCCTCGGCTTTTAGCCACCCCTATGGGCGTGGTTCTGACTTGAACTCAGACTGAGAGCCAACTATGTCGTCATCTGCACCATTATCAAATAAGCCTTTTACACCCGAATTATTGTCCCCTGCCGGTACGCTCAAAAACATGCGCTATGCCTTTGCTTACGGGGCGGATGCTGTTTATGCCGGCCAGCCGCGTTATAGCCTGCGGGTACGCAATAATGAATTCAATCACGAAAATCTGGCATTAGGGATCCAAGAAGCACATGCGCTAGGCAAACGCTTCTACGTGGTGGTGAATATTGCCCCCCACAATTCCAAACTGAAAACTTTTTTACGTGATTTGAAACCCGTGATTGATATGGGACCAGATGCGCTGATTATGTCGGATCCCGGCTTGATTATGCTGGTGCGCGAAGCCTTCCCTGAGATGGACATTCATTTGTCCGTGCAGGCTAACGCCGTCAACTGGGCGACCGTCAAGTTCTGGCAACAGATGGGCCTGACTCGCGTGATCCTCTCCCGTGAGTTATCGCTGGAAGAGATCGCTGAAATCCGCGCGCAAGTCCCCGAAATGGAACTGGAAATCTTTGTCCACGGTGCGTTATGCATGGCCTATTCTGGCCGTTGCCTGCTATCGGGTTATATCAATAAGCGCGATCCGAATCAGGGAACATGCACCAATGCTTGCCGTTGGGAATATAACGTTCAAGAAGGCAAAGAAGACGAAATCGGTAACATCGTGCACATCCACCAGCCCATTGCGGTGAAGAATGTCGAACCTACATTGGGTATCGGCGCACCGACCGATAAAGTCTTTATGATAGAAGAGGCCCAGCGTCCCGGCGAGTATATGACGGCCTCAGAAGATGAGCACGGCACGTACATCATGAACTCAAAAGATTTGCGGGCGATTCAACATGTGGAACGCCTAACGCAATTAGGTGTGCATTCGCTGAAAATTGAGGGCCGGACTAAATCGTTCTACTATTGCGCCCGTACCGCGCAAGTTTACCGCCGCGCGATTGATGATGCTGTTGCGGGCAAACCTTTCGATCCAACATTATTGACCACGCTGGAAGGTCTGGCTCATCGAGGCTACACCGAAGGTTTCTTACGCCGCCACGTGCATGAAGATCAACAAACCTATGACTACGGCTATTCTGTTTCTGAAAGCCAACAGTTTGTCGGCGAGTTTACCGGTGTACGCCGTGATGGCTTGGCTGAAGTCGCCGTCAAAAACAAATTTTCGGTCGGTGACAGCGTTGAACTGATGACACCAAGCGGCAATATCCAGTTTATCCTCGACAGCATGCAGGATAAAAAAGGCCAGTCTGCGGAGATCGCGCCAGGTAATGGGCATATCATGTATTTGCCGATCCCCGCCGATATTAATGTGGAATATGGCTTGTTGATCCGGAATCTGAACGGAACAAATAGCCGTAATCCCCATGAAAAAGCGTAACGTAGACTAATAAAAAATAATGCCATCGCTAAGATGGCATTTTTAGCAAATATTAGAATCAGATCACATCAATTATAATATCATCGAGGTAGTATAGCTCGAGTACAATCAAGAACTAAAAAAGATTTAAAACAAGACTAGGAACCACCTCCTTGGCTAGCCCAATCTCCCTTGGGCTGGCCTTTTCTTTTTGTTTTCCATCCCGCTGATTCCAAACGACTTTATCGCTAACCTCATTATTAATCATCTGCGTTAAGCGATTAACTAATAATAAAAAATGGCGTTTACAAGAATAGTCTGACTTCAAATAATAATTATTCCAGTTAGCTAAATATTCTAGAAAGAATAAAACCCATTCATTTTAATCCTAACAATCATTAATATTTTCAATTATTCTTGAAATAATCGGATATAGCCATAGCGGTCAAAAGTAGACCGCTTGTACACGAGTCAGAGAAAAGTGATCACGGCTAACAAGCCCGAGACTTCATAGATGAAGGGTATATACTTTAGTGCGATAACAGAATTTAACGCGATAACAGAAATGATATGGAGCAAGTTATGACCTCAACACCCTGCGCCCTTCTCATCTTAAACGGTAAAGAATCAGGTAATCTTGATGTTCGGCAGGCAGTTAAAAACCTGCGTGAGGAAGGCGTAACGCTTCATGTGCGGGTCACTTGGGAGCAAGGTGATGCGAAACGTTATGTCAAAGAGGCCATAACACTGGAGGTTGATACCCTGATTGCCGGTGGTGGCGATGGGACGATTAATGAAGTCGCCACTGCATTGATGGCAATCCCCATCACCGATCGGCCTAATTTGGGGATTGTGCCGCTGGGCACCGCCAACGATTTTGCCACTAGCTGCAATATTCCGCTGCAAATCGACAACGCAATGCAATTGGCCGTCAAAGGCCGCGCCGTTGCTATTGATATCGCGCAAGTCAATGACGAACACTATTTCATCAATATGGCGACGGGAGGTTTTGGCACTCGTATCACCACGGAAACACCCGAGAAACTCAAAGCCGTGCTAGGCGGGGCTTCGTATTTTATCCATGGTCTGATGCGTATGGACGCCATAAAAGCCGATAGCTGCGAAATTCATGGGCCTGACTTCGATTGGGCGGGTGATGCATTGGTGATAGGGATAGGCAATGGTAGACAAGCGGGGGGTGGGCAGCCTCTTTGCCCCACAGCACTGATTAATGATGGCCAACTGCAATTACGCCTGCTGACGGCCGAAGAGTTACTGCCTGCTTTACTGACGAGTGTCTTTAGTGGTGAGAAAAACAAAAACATTGTTGAAGCCACCCTGCCGTGGTTAGAAATCACTGCACCTCACGACATTATCTTTAATTTGGATGGTGAACCCTTGTCAGGTAAGCATTTCCGCATCGAAATCCTTCCCAATGCTATTCAGTGCCGCCTTCCGCCAAATTGCGAACTGCTCGGCTAGTGATATCTTTGTGGGTTAACGCCGGTTAGCCCATGATTTATTTCAATTTTGCCTCCCCACACCGCCAACAAAACCTCACAATAACCTGATTTCATTTAGGTACATTTCGCGCATCCCTATCCAATACCTTTCATTTCAAATCAATTTTCTTTTATTTTTAATATTCACTTTGAAAGATTTATCTTTCAAAGTGTGATCTATATGCAATAAATAGATCTAAAAAATGATTAAGGTAGTTGCATGGCGATAGACAAGATTCTGAGGTTCGCTTTAATACTTCAGTATTTTGAAAACCATTCTAGCATGTGGTCTCTAAAATTTCTTTTCATAACAAAACCTTATAACAAAGGTTTATAAAAAACAGCCATAACCTCGATTACAGGAGAAATAGAATGATTGAACTTATAACCCATGGAGCCGAGTGGTTTATCGGACTCTTTCAGAAAGGGGGAGAAGTTTTTGTTGGTATGGTCACCGGGATTTTACCTTTACTGATCAGTTTGTTAGTCATCATGAATGCCCTGATCAAATTTGTTGGTCAGGATAGGATCGAACGTTTGGCACAGCGCTGCGCGGGGAATCCTATTTCTCGTTACCTGCTGTTGCCATTAATCGGGACTTTCGTTTTTTGTAACCCGATGACCTTAAGTCTCGGGCGCTTTATGCCAGAGAAATACAAACCAAGTTATTACGCAGCCGCTTCGTACAGTTGCCACTCTATGAATGGTCTGTTCCCACACATCAACCCAGGTGAGTTATTCGTCTTCTTAGGTATTGCCAGTGGCTTAACCACATTGGGCTTACCGCTGGGTCCACTAGCCGTGAGTTACTTCTTGGTCGGGTTGTTCACCAACTTCTTCCGTGGCTGGGTAACTGACCTGACGACCACCATTTTCGAACGCAAAATGGGCATCAGTCTGGACCGTAACGTACAACTTTAATATGTAAATTAAATACATACTGTGTGGAGCAGATCATGAGTGAATTTATCCGGATTGAAAAAGGCGAAGGCGGTTGGGGTGGCCCATTAGAGTTGGCCATCGTCCCCGGTAAAAAAATTGTTTATATCACCGCAGGGACTCGCCCAGCGATTATCGACCGTATTAGTGAACTGACCGGCTGGGAAGCGGTGGATGGATTCAAAGAAGGTGAACCGCCAGCGGAAGAAATTGCGGTTGCGATCATTGACTGTGGCGGCACTCTACGCTGCGGTTTGTATCCAAAACGCCGTATTCCAACAGTCAACATCCATTCAACCGGCCAATCCGGACCGATGGCGCAGTACATACTGGAAGATATTTATGTTTCCGGTGTCCGTGAAAAGAATATCCAGAAAATCAGTGGACAAGGCCAAGCATCACCCACTGTTGCGCCAGCAGAAACCATCACTGCACCAGCACCAAAAGCTGTAGATAACGCGGCAGCCAAAGCAGGACGTGATTACGACACCAGCAAAAAAATCACTGAACAAAGTGATGGTTTGTTGGCAAAAGTTGGGATGGGGATGGGGTCTGTTGTGGCGGTGTTCTTCCAGTCAGGTCGCGACACCATTGACACCGTATTGAAAACTATCCTGCCATTTATGGCCTTCGTATCGGCATTAATCGGCATCATTATGGCATCTGGTTTGGGTGATTTTATTGCCCACGGCCTCACGCCATTGGCCAGTAGTCCAATAGGGCTCGTGCTCTTGGCACTGATTTGTTCCTTCCCACTGTTGTCACCGTTCTTAGGCCCAGGGGCCGTTATTGCACAAGTTATCGGCGTATTGGTTGGGGTACAAATTGGTTTGGGGAATATCCCACCACAATTAGCCCTACCCGCGTTGTTTGCGATAAATGCTCAAGCGGCATGTGACTTCATCCCTGTGGGTCTGTCATTGGCTGAAGCGAAGCAAGATACGGTGCGGGTTGGTGTGCCATCCGTATTAGTTGGCCGCTTCCTGACCGGTGCACCAACAGTGTTAATTGCTTGGGCTGTGTCCGCCTTTATCTATCAGTAACAGGTGCTATGTCAGCCAGATTTATCGAATCGGTAAAACCGTAACGTAAAGATTTCTGTAAAAAATTCAACGGTTAAGGATGTACGTATGAATACTATTTATCAGACAACCATTACCAATATCGGCGACAGCGCCCGCGAGGCGCTGCTTGATGACATGCTCATCACCTTCCGCGAAGGGGCACCTAAAGATATTGAAGAGTTCTGTTTTATCCACCAGCACAGCACCACTGATGGGGAATTACAGGCAGGCAACATTATGGAACTGGCACAACAGCGCTATGTCATCACGGCGGTTGGCGAGGTTGCGACCCAAAATTTACGCGAATTGGGTCATGTCACCATCCGTTTCAACGGAGATGAACAACCTGAGTTTCCCGGTTCCATTCATGTGAACGGCCCGACACCCAGTGATATTCCTATCGGCAGCTCACTGAAATTTATTCGTTAATTGATTTATTAATTTATACCCAACGCCATTGACGCTGCGGCTAACACTGCTGCAGCGTCAAGAACCGCGGGTAAATGTGGAGGTGTATATGTCACAACAAGTAGCAGTAGTGATTGGTGGTGGACAAACTCTGGGCGCTTTTTTGTGCCACGGTCTTGCCGAAGCGGGTTATAAAGTCGCGGTGGCAGATTTAAATTCTGATAACGCTCAGTTGGTCGCCGAACAGATTAATGCAGAGTATGGTGCTGATAGCGCCCGTGGTTTTCAGGTTGATGCAACCAATGAAAGCAGCGTAGAGATGCTGGCAAAAGCGGTGGATCAAAGTTTCCATCGGAGCGATTTGTTAGTCTACAGTGCAGGTATCGCGAAAGCCGCGCCGATCACTGATTTCCCGCTGGGTGATTTCGACCGTTCATTGCAGGTGAATTTAGTGGGCTATTTCTTATGCGCTCGTGAATTCTCTCGGTTAATGATTCGTGATGGTCATGGAGGACGTATTATCCAAATCAATTCCAAATCAGGTAAAGTGGGCAGCAAACACAACTCCGGTTACAGTGCTGCGAAGTTCGGCGGTGTGGGTCTGACGCAATCTTTAGCATTAGATTTGGCTGATTACGGTATTACCGTGCATTCACTGATGTTAGGTAATTTGCTGAAATCGCCGATGTTCCAGTCACTTTTACCTCAGTACGCAGCCAAATTGGGCATTAAGCCAGAAGAAGTTGAGAAGTACTATACCGATAAAGTGCCACTAAAACGGGGTTGTGATTATCAAGATGTGTTGAATACCCTGCTGTTTTACGCCAGTGATAAGGCCAGCTATTGCACCGGTCAATCCATCAATATTACCGGTGGGCAGGTGATGTTTTAAGGTAGCAAAAGAGAAACCCGAATCACTGACTCGCACCGGTGATTCGGGAATTTCAAAATGTGATTCAGGTCAACAAGCGCAGCTAACACCGCTGCGGCGTCAAGGCAAAGGATTACTCAAAGCCATTGGCGTTGCAGCAAGGCAGCAAACGAATGAATCCCGATGAGCTGACATCAGTCAGTGATTCGGGTGAATGAGAGCAGCTAACACCGCTGCGGCGTCAAGGGCGAAGAGTAAAGAGAATATGACACCTACTTCAGCACTAATCAGCGTTGTCATCATCGCTTGGGTTCTACAAATTTTACTCGGTTGGTGGCAAATCACTCAGTTCAACCGCGCATTTGATCGCTTGTGCCAAAACAATCGCTCCGTTGGGGTAGGCCGCTCAGGTGGACGCTTTAAGCCGAGAGTGGTGATGGCTTTAGCTTTTGATGAAGATATGCGAGTGCGTGACAGCATGATCATGCGGGGTATCAGTGTTTTTGCTCGACCACGCCCACTAACGCATCTTCACGGATTGCATCAACAGGATTTAATCCCAAATGTGATCTTCCCTACGGATACCGCATGCCAAACTGCACTATCGTTAGCGATTAAACCGAAATCATGATATTTTCATAATGAAAGTTATTCTTTTTCATGTGAAAGTTGTGCCTGAAAAAGAGGCAATGGAAATACTTGAGCAGGAATCGCTATGAAACCAAAGCAGCGGCAAGTTGCAATACTGGAATATCTCCAGCAACACGGCAAGACGGCAGTCGATGAACTCGCCTCCCACTTTTCAACCACCGGCACGACCATCCGTAAGGATTTAACCAGCCTTGAAAAAGAAGGGGCGGTTATCCGTACCTATGGCGGGGTAGTGCTAAACCGCGATGATGTCGAACAACCGATTGATCGTAAAACCCATATTAATACCGACAAGAAAAAGCAAATCGCTCAAGCGGCCAGTAAGCTCATCAAAGATGGTGACAGTTTAGTTTTTGATGCGGGGAGCACCGTGTTACAAATGGTCCCGCACCTGACCAAATTCAACAATATTACGGTGATGACGAACAGCCTGCATATCGTCAATGAGTTGGTCGAGTTGAATAACGATCAAACTATTCTGATGCCCGGTGGCACGTATCGTAAAGGATCGGCGTCTTTTCATGGTAGTTTGGCCGAGTCTGCATTTGATAATTTTAGTTTCGATAAGCTCTTTATCGGTGCCGATGGCGTTGATTTAAAAGGCGGTGTGACCACCTTTAACGAGGTTTATCATGTCAGCACCGCAATGTGCCGCGCCGCCAGCCACATCATTCTACTGGTCGATTCCTCTAAATTTGGCCGTAAAAGCCCCAATGTCGTTTGCCCGCTCAGTGCCGTTGATACCCTGATTACCGATAAAGGGATCAGTGCTGAATATCTGCAGGCGCTGCAAGATATGGGCATCAATATCATTTTGGTGGATAAAAATGACTAACCCATTACTGACCTATGCCCGTGAAACACTGGAAATAGAGCTCACCGAAGCACAACGCCTGTTATCTCGCTTAGATGATAATTTTGTCCGTGCCTGTGAGCTATTACTGGCGTGTAGCGGTAAAGCCATCGTCTCGGGTATCGGTAAATCCGGTCATATTGGCAAAAAAATTGCCGCTTCATTGGCCAGTACCGGCACCCCCTCATTTTTCGTTCACCCCGCCGAAGCATTACACGGCGATTTAGGCATGATTGGCCCGCAAGATGTGCTGATTTTCATCTCCTATTCTGGCCGAGCTAAAGAGTTAGATTTGATTCTGCCGCTGCTGGCTGACAGCCACATTCCGGTGATCGCCATCACCGGCGGTAAAGCCTCGCCATTAGCGTTAAATGCTGCCTGTGTATTGGATATTAGTGTTGAGCACGAAGCCTGCCCGATGGGATTAGCGCCAACGTCCAGTGCGGTCAATACCCTGATGATGGGGGATGCGCTGGCGATGGCATTAATGCGTTATCGTGGCTTTAACGCAGAAGATTTTGCTCGCTCGCATCCTGGGGGCAGCTTGGGTGCGCGCTTACTCAACCGCGTCCATCATTTGATGCGGACGGGTGATCGCCTGCCGAGTGTTAATGAAACCGACAGCGTGATGGAGGCCATGTTAGAACTGAGCCGGACTGGGCTGGGGCTTGTGGCAGTTTGCGATGATAACCAACGGGTTGTCGGGGTGTTCACCGATGGTGACTTACGCCGCTGGCTAGTAAAAGGTGGCACCTTGCAACAACCGTTAGCCGGTGCCATTACTCGGCCCGGTTTCCGATTACCCGAGCAATGGCGTGCCGGTGAGGCTCTGGAAGCACTACATCAGCATCACATCAGTGCTGCGCCAGTGGTTAATCTGGAAGGAAAACTGGTCGGCGCGATTAATCTGCATGATTTACATCAGGCAGGCATTAGCTGATACCGACCCTTTTCAAGGTGCAGAGGGATAGCATTTACTTGCTATTCATCTGCAGTTAGTTTTTTTTCTGCGATTTGCTATTCACCTGCATCTTGTAATCTATTCTCGCCAACATCAGCGCCAATTAGGATCTTGCTGTAACTGATTCTTCAGCATGGCCTGAATCCCCTCATCAGGGTGTCCCAACCATTGATAAGTCGCGAACTGGCTGGGGTTGTCCATGGCTTGTGGTTTATTGTCCACCGTGATTCGCATCCCCCAAGCTTGCCAGACTTGCTTCTTATTCTGGCTAAATGCCACCCACATAAAATTGTTGCTACAGTCATGAGGTTTACAAATTCTGCCGACCTTATACTGCTTCCCTTCCCAATGGATGACCTCATAGGGCCCTGATGTTCCTACCCCTTTGCGCGCCCATGCTGGGAGATTTTTCTGGCTCTTGGTCATTTTCTGCCAGCTATTCTTATAAACAGGTTGCTGCAACAGATCTGCCGTCGTCGGCAGCGGTTTAGCTGGGGCTGGCGTAGTTGAATTAATCGCCGGTGGCACGGAAACATCAGGCTGAGTGGAAACAACAGGTGTTGCACTGACTGGCTGCGCGAAGGCCCAGGAATGGACACTGAGTATCGCCGCAGCAACAAGACAATGGCGGGTTTTACGACCTTTCATTATCGAAATCCTTATGATCTGATTATCTACTCGTCAGGGTATTGAATGCTCGCCCTGTGTTACTGATTTGCAGGTGTAGAGTGTGTTTGCCTGTCTATGACCACCAATGGAGGGAAAAGTTGATCCATAGCACGAATTTTCATCCTAATTCCAGTTATACCATAATCTGTATGACAGCTTGAGTTAAGCTATGAACCAGATGATTATTAGAAGGCCGCACCATGTTAACCTATGAGTTACCCGAAGCACCCAAGAAGCTCTATTACTCTGCTGCGGATGCCCATCCATTAAGCAAACTTGAGAGCGATAAAATCATCCAGATGGTCCTCGATCTGGATATCGCCAACTCGGACAATGAGCATTATATCTCTGGTTGGATGGGGCTAAACAACGTAGTGGTGGTGCGAAATTATCAGAATAAGCGCGGTACCTCCAACGGTTTTCTGGTGAATAAAAGCGATCGCTACCGGTTGAGTATTCAGTCGATTGAGTTTCGCATTCCTAAAGTGGTGTTGTGGATGAGTTTTCGTCGCAAACCACGCACCATGGAACTGATTACCTACGAAACATTGGGCGATGAGCCCAGCGGTATGCAGCAATACCGTAATATCCTCGATGAAACACTGCGCGAGCAATTAGATGCTGATTGGCGCGATCTGAATGATTATCTCGGGGCTGCCTGTTGGCAGCTAGAAAACGGTGCACCGCTTTGGCAGCAAGCGCAGCAGGAAATAACATCGGATGCGATTAGCCAGTTAGCTGCCGCAAAAATTTTCCGCACGAAATCTTTGCAGGCCGATGGGGATTATTCAGGTTTTTGGGCTGGCGAGTATTTCTTGGCTGTTAGGCAACCCACCACTGCTAATCCGTTGCCTGCAATACAGATTTCTTGGCGTGAAGATGAAAAAGACATCGGCAGTTATCAGTTTGATCTGATAAACGATGAAGCAGGTAATACAAAATTCTTGCTGTGTATCCGCCCGCGTAAAGGTGCAGACAGTTACCTGCTCAATCGTTTTGATGCACATCATCTACAACGCGCCATCGCGATGTTTGCAATGATGCAGCGTTATTTATTAGCGTAATCCATTGGCTGCCACCGGATGGCCAGCCAGCGAATAAGTCCCGATGAGCTGACTCCAGTCAGTGATTCGGGCGCATGAGCGCAGCTAACAACCCTGCGGCTTCTAAAACAAAATTATCCCCAAAGTCATTGGAGTCGCAGGTAGGCAGCCAGCGAATAAGTCCCGATGAGCTGACTCAAGTCAGTGATTCGGGCGCATGAGCGCAGCTAACAACCCTGCGGCTTCAAGGACGAAGGGGATCACCACCACTCATGAAAATGGTGAACCGGCCCCACCCCACTCCCCACCTCTAGAGAATCAGCCTGCTCCAATGCCCCTTGCAGATAACTTTTGGCTGCTTCGACAGTTTCAGCCCAATTCCCATACCGTGGACGTAATGCGGCGAGCGCTGCTGATAAGGTGCAGCCTGTGCCATGGGTATGGCGAGTGTTGACTCTACGGCTGACAAAGCGCTGTTCACCTTGTGCGGTAAATAGCCAATCGGGGCTATCTTCGCCACTTAGATGCCCCCCTTTCATTAATACGCTTTGGCAGCCCAACGCTAATAATGCCCGCCCTTGTTCACGCATCTGTTGTTCATCGCTCGCTGGCTGGCAGTTCAGTAATGCCGCGGCTTCCGGCAAGTTAGGCGTAATCAAGTCAACCTGTGGCAGCAATTGCTCGCGCAGTGCGGCCACCGCGTCGGGGGCCAGTAACGGATCACCACTCTTCGCCACCATAACGGTATCTAATACCACAAACGCAATCGGATATCGGCGTAACTGCGCAGCAACGATGTCGACGATTTCAGCATTGGCTAACATGCCGATCTTGGCGCTATCGATGCGAACATCGTTTAGTACTGAATCCAGTTGAGCCGCGACAAACGCCGGTTCGATAGGATAAACCGATTGCACGCCAGTGGTATTTTGCGCCACCAAAGCGGTGATGACACTGGTGCCATACGCTTGTAATGCCGAGAAGGTTTTTAGGTCAGCTTGAATACCCGCGCCGCCACTGGGATCTGTTCCAGCAATGGTCAGTGCATTAATGCGCTTCATGAATATGTCTCCATACTCAAGACGAACGACGACGGGTTAATAGCGGAGAGTGAAGCAAAAGCGGCAGGTTGAACGTTCATATTCCTCCTAACCGGCGGTCAAGAAGGCGGAACCTTAGGGTACCGTGACTTCCCTACGCTGGCATTATCCAGATCAGGTTATACGGGTATTTCTCAGCCAAGCCGCTTTTGCGGCAGGCACCCCGAGTCAAATAAAATCAAATAGTTGCGATTAACATCCGTTAATCCCTGATCAGAATAATGCCAGCGAGAAGTCCTACAAACAAGCTCTAAAGTCTGTACGAGTCCCACAATGCGCCCCAACTTGTATCCCATACCGCTCATGGGTACCTCTCTTTTAAGTCATCTTAAATAACGCAGAGGTATAAGTTAAATCCTTAGCGATTCAGTTCAGGGCTTTTGAAGAAACTATTGAGTAATGGCAAATAGCATTCCCATTGCACCAATAAAAATAAGTACAATGCCTAAAATCAGTTTACCTCTGGTGGCCGAATTAATAACTTTACATAAAAAACATCGTCTCACCTTCCTATCCATAATAATTTCGCTCATTGTTAGCGCCTCAATTTCCCGATATCTAAAACCTGATATAAATTTAATATCAATTGTTTTCAAAAGAAAGAAACATAGTCTTAACCAAACTTAATTAAGAGTTAATCTTTTGTTTTAATTGATTAAATCAACATTCATCAATGTGTAGAATCCAACTGAAATGCTGTTCCCAACACGCGTTCACTCCAGTTATTTGCTTATTTATCTATAAATTAGAATATTTTTAATACTGTAGATTAAATATAATAATATATGTTCACTAGAGTTATTCGACTATCAGTTAAAGATAATATCGGCAGTTGCCGAGGCAGTAACATTACCAACAGGTAATGTGTCGCCACCGGAACATAGTCGCCAAATGAGTTCATTTGAGAAAGTTTCACTAGATTCACCCGCATTGATTGAACCTAATTTCAATGGTTCACCATTAAACTTCAGACCTTGCGTGAGATTACATGTTCCAACGCCTGTCACTCCCGTTATTTCACCTGTGATATACCCTCCTCCCTCATTGAGAGACAAACGGGTTGCTTCACTGCCATAAAGCCCTGAATTAGCCTGAAATTTTATATTAATATTAGCGGCAGGATTCGCGCTATTTTGGGTGCATCCCACCACCAGATTATCCTTCACTAGTTCTAGTTCAGCCCCCAAAGTCGAATTATGTTCTACTTCGCCAAAGTTGATCGACTTATTAATACTGATCGAGCATTGCCGTGTGGAAACTTTAACCTGATGGCCAGTAAGAATACTATCCTTCGTAGCACTCGATAATGCACTGCTACTAAAATACATATCAGGAATGGGGTATATTCCATCTTGCTGGGTCCCATCGGTGATAATGACCCAATGGCCCGTTATTGTTCCATTGCGGACGCTATATTCCTCGAAAAAAGGTGATACCTCGGATCCCCGGGGTGATAAACACCAGGCAGAATTTCGCGGCGTTGCAGCCGCATTTCCAGATCCAGAAATTATCCCCTGAACGCCCGAATTACCAAAAGTTCCACTCATGGTTTCTGATGAGCCACCATTTAACTGATAAGTCATAGTGAAAGATGCCTGCGGTACCAAAAAAATTCCTTGGGCAATCTTATACCCTTGTATTCCACCAACATCACCTAGGGCGGAGTTATTAACGCAACCCAAGGTTTCAGGAATCCCTGCTCCCGTGATGGCAACAAAACCGTAATTTGGATTAAGCATAATAAGGTAGTCACCAACACTGGCGGAAATACTCTGATTAAAGGTTGGGCCTGCCCATTGTTGGCTACCACTACCAATCTCAATGATAGCTGCCTTTAATGGCATAATAACGCCCAATAACAGCAGACCAAGCCCTATTCGTAACCGCGTAAAACCAGTGGTGCTTATTTTATCTGTCACTGTGTTTACCCCTCTATTGGGTGAATTCTCGGTGCTCAACATGTTAAACCTCACAACGTAATGGCAAATGACGTATCGGATTAGCCGCTGATGGGGCAGGGGTGTTCGCCAAACTGAACGCTACATTGCATTGCTGGCTAGTATCCCCTCCCCACTTCACTTTTAGACGACCACTTTCTGGTAGCCCGCTGAGATAGACCTGCCCAGCATCACCAACAATGCTGGTATTCGGCTCTTCACCCGCGATCCCTTCGACGGAAACCACGGCACCAAAAGGTATTAATCCGCTACTTTTACTCAAAGTAACTAATACTTGATAACCGACGCGTGTTGCAAAGTTAGCCTTAACCACTGCACCTTTAGTTGGATAGAGATTTTGGCTTGACTGCGTTATGTCAACCCCCTCAGGTAGGGTTGCCGGATCCAAGCTAATATTATTGCGCTGATAATTTGAGAGATAAGGCACAACCGCATAACCACGACTGTCCACCTGATTATTACCGCTCATCAACTTACTTCCTCTGGCACCTGGCGCACTGACTAATGCAACGGTATCACCCAAAGGTTGGCTCAAAGTGACTCCGTCGGCATGTGCCACCACCCCGCCGCTAGCATTCATATTCACCGCGCGGTAGCCACTACCATAGCTATATCCCATATTCGCCATGCCCTTGCTGCCACGGTAACCAGTATTCACAGACCCCATGTCACTGCTGCCGTCGTTAGACCAGCCTTGTGTCACATTGTAAGAAAGACGGTCATCCATCGATGTTCCGTTAATACCCGCCTGATTCTGAACACTACCTTGGTTGTTATTTGTCATCTGATAACTGGCGAAGCTACGGTTAGCCAATGATGAGCCACTCAACAAACTTAATGGTACTTGAACGTTCATGGATAACTGCCTGTTTTCCGGCCAGCTATTGTCCCCTTTAATGCGGTCAATACTGTAATTCATGCCGTAAGTCACCCCGTGATAGCTGTTGCTATAGCCCGCAGTAAGGTTGTTATTGACCTTACCGTTGTCCCAATAGTTATCCCGCATCCCAGAGACATATAGCGACCCGAAGTCCCCCATATTCTGAGACAAACGTAACTGGTAACTATTGCGCTTACGGTCTTGTGACCAGGGCAACTGATCGTCGCGTAATTGGTAGCCATTGCTGTTAACATCGGAAAAACTGTAATAATTACGGGTTGAGTAACGCATTGTCGCGACATCAATTGATGTGCCGGTACTGGCAATATTTTTGGCATAGCGCAACCGATACGACTCCCCTTTTTGCCGATCATCCACGTCCTTCAGCTTAGCGTTCGACTGAGTGATATCCGCAGACAATGCGCCAAAGTTCCCTAAAGACAGCCCGCTCCCCACTACGCTTGAGAAGTAATCATCCGCAACCAGTCCACCACCGTACAGCGTGAGATTATAGGGCAAGCCATAAACCAGAGTGCCGAGTCCAAAGGTTGACTCCTGAGAACCGACAGTGGTACTGCCATTATATTTCCCACCGGTCAGCTCATACTTAAATGCTCCAGGACGTAACATTACCGGCAGTGTTGAATAGGCGACAGTCTGGGTGCGAACGGAGCCATCAGCTTCCGTTATCGTTACCGTCAAATCACCTGAAGAACCACTCTGCCCCAAGTCATTTAGCGTAAACGGGCCTGGTGCAACATAGGTTTGATACACAATGTTGCCATTCTGCCTCACGGTTACCCTCGCATTACTTTGTGCAACACCAGAGATAACCGGAGCAAAGCCACGCAGATTGTTGGGCAACATCTCTTCGGTTGAGTTAAGTTTGACGCCACGGAACGGAATGCTGTCAAAAACATCCCCGCCACTGCTGCTTTCACCTGCCAATATTTCAGAATGCCAGGGCTGGATATCCCGCTGCAGGTAACTATTGATGAACTGGGTGTCCTGCGTACTTTCACCCGCACGATTATCGCCATTCGTCGTATTCCGGCTATGGGTAATCAGGCTGCGTAAACGCCAGGCATCAAAGTTCAATCCCGCCCGTAAGTTGGCAAAGAGGCTTGTTTGCTCTGATGTTCCCAAGTCTGATTGAGAAGAACGTCGGCTGCGGCTGCCGTTCAAGTTATAATTCAGTAAAAATGCCGGAATACCTTGATTCCACAATGAGGGGTCAACCTGATTGCTACTATTTGGCTGCATTGCGACTTGGGGGATACTGATATCCAGCCGCAACTTAGCCAGCGAAAATTGCACCTGTGCATGAGGAATCAGGGCGGGCAAATCCTCCACAGGCTTATCCACTGGTAAATTTGAGAATGTCGGCAGTGCACTGGTATTCACACCTAACTCATTCAGTAACGCAGGTGTGAGGAGTGGCTCAACCTTATTCCGAGAGCCTTTTTGGAAAGTGATTGTTTGCTCACCGTGCTCAATCTGATTAATAAATATCGTCACCAGATAGGCCCCTTCAGGCACCTGATCGGCAGCCTCAAACTGAGTTAAATCCACTTTTTCAGACTGCTCTTGATCAAGCATTAGCAGCCCGGCATCAAAATAATCCCGGCCCCAAGCAGGCAGAACAGACGTAAGTAATATCGCACCCGTAAATATGGGTGAAATTTTTATCCCATTAACGTGCCGTTTCATAATATTTAGCTCAACCTGGTTTATCTGTTTTGCCAATACACAAAATTGGAATTAAAAACATATAATTAACCAGCAGTTAAAATAAGTTTGTCGGTAAACTGGCTATCAATATCGAGATGAGCCAGTAAGTGATTTTTGTTGTTGTAACGGCGTACTCCATGCTGACTCATCAAGCAATTGCCACTCAACTGGCCCCTTTGTACCCGCAGGCAAGTTATAGCGTTGCTGTCCTTTTGGTGGAACCATCAGACGCATAGCCGCGTTATCAAACAAATAGTTACCAACTTTTAACCGAGAAAATGTCAACCAAAACGGCGTTGGGTTTTCAGCAACCAGCGTATTACCTTCCAGATGGAAGCGTAATTGTGAGGCAGCACCTGCCACCCCACTGTCCGGCAGGCTGGACGGGCGGTAAAAGAGTTTAAGATTACTGACAACAGCTAACGTTAATTGACCGCCGTTTTGCGCCATATTCGCAGGTGTCGATGGGATAGCCTTGGTAGCAATATAAAATACTGACTCCCGATCCTGTGCTAGCTCCCCTCCGGTACGCCGAATACGCAAGGTCAAATCACTATTAGGCTCTAGTCGTTGCAGCGGCGGAGTGACAATAAAGGGCATCGGAGTAACAACTTTGCCCTGCGGTGCAACGCCGCCAGTTTGAGGATCCATATTCCGAATCCAAGATTGCATTAAAAAAGGCTGATCACTTTTGTTATAGACGGTTAATGCAACACCCTGACTGGCATTGTCTGGGTAAATAACCCGCATCACATAAAAGGAAATACCTTTAAGTTCAGCCTGATTTGCGCTCACCGATAAACTATTGAGCATCAGTAAGCTCCCGATCATTATTAATGACAGGCGAGTCCAGAAACTTTTCATTTACTCTCCAGAAATTATGGCGGTAAATATTCGCATTTCGACGAGAGGATCCCGTGATCGGTAATCATTCGCCAGTCAGCCATTACCAATGGTGAAATAGCTGGATAAACTTGATTACTGTGAGGGGCAATCATTGCTGGGTGCTTCTCGAAACTAACGGCGCGATGATTAATATTCAATTGCCCCAACGTTAAATAATAAGGTGTAGGATTTTCTACACGGATACCCTCAGCGACTTGGGTAAATTGTAATTTGCAATAAGCGTCTTCCGGGGTCATATTCAACCCATCGGGGCGATAGAACAGCTTAATCAAAAAACGAACTCCCATTGATAACTGAGCCTGCTCTGTTAACTCAGAGGCTTGAGCAGGAATCGCCAGAACAGATAAATAAAATACCGATTCATTTTGCTGCGATAATGTTCCTTCATTCTGGCGTATAATACGCAGCAAATTACGGCTATTAGGCTCCAGCCGAAATAATGGTGGTGTTACGATAAATGGTGCTGCTTGCTTATTATCTGGACCCAGTTGAACCAGAGACTGAATTAAATAAGTTTTATCGCCATCATTCTTAACCAGAACAGTGCGCGCTCGATCAGTTTCATTAAATACGACCCGCGTTTGTCCAAGGCTTATTCCGCCATCAGCAGCAAAAGCGATATTTCCCCAGAGGCTAAGGAGTAAGCAACTAATAAGTTGCAGGCCTCGGAAACGAAAGGCTCGAATCATAATGCGCTCTTAATCGTAAAGAAAATTGAAGGTAACTCGAGCAATGAGCTTACCGGTGGTTGGGTTACAGCCCCCCGAATCAATACAGGATACCCCTGCGGAAAATGCCATAGCGGCTCCTGTGGCTGGCGGAACTATTCCTTGAAATTGGAGCTTGTCACCATGGCTAACGGTATTCATGTTTTGAGTTAGCAGCACACCAACCCCTTGAGCGTCTGAGTCAGCGTCACGAAACAGCCATTTACCATCATTACCATCACCATTTCCAGTGACCTGGATAACAGGCTTTTGGCTACTAGGTGCCGTCCCGCTACAATTTTGTACTTCCAGAGAGAAAGTATTGGATGCAGCCACGGCTCCCGATAACAACGAGCTTGTTTGGACACTCCCCAAATGCAAAACCTCTTGATCTAGCTTAATTTCGCAAGTTCCAGGAACAATGGTGGCACGGAAATCCACTGTTTCAGCAGCTTGTACCGGCATAGCGACTACGCCGATGAAGAGGCTCGCAGAACCCGCATTACGGCACCACTTTAGTAAAGGCATCGATACCTCCAAGATCGTTGATCACCCGCCAACGGATCTCCCCTTGTTTAACTTTGGTCGGGAAGATATGACTACTGAAAGGGGCAATCATACTGGCTTCGGGGCTCGCCAAAGATAGCGCCTCTCCGGCAAAACTGATGCCAGCAAAGTTAATAAAATAGGGTGAGGCGTTATAAACCTGTAGTCCCTCTTTCACTGCGGTAAATTGTAAATTCTTATGGGCATTGGCGGCAGTCGGGGCTAATCCAGCAGGGCGATAAAATAGCTTGATGATGTTCGCAACGCCCAGTTTTATTTCACCGCCAACGCTTTGTTGCTGATCTTCTCCTGCTCCTGCAACGCTACCGGGTATAGCCCGAGCATTAATATAGAAAACCGATTCACGATCACTGGGCAAAGACCCGCCTTTAGCAGAAATCCGAATTTGGTTGCTACTATTTGGTTCGAGGCGAAATAACGGAGGAGTGACCAAAAAAGGGGCGACTCCGTTTCCATCAATAGAAGCGCTGACGGTGGTCTGTACCAAATAAGGAGCATCTGGTTGCGTATTACGCAAAGTCAGTGAAACACTCGATGCACCCTGTGGGTAAATCAACCGAGTGGCACTAATACCAAATCCGCCAGCCTGAGAGGTTTGACTGGCAGTCAAACCAACAAATATTAAAGACAGTGTGCGAAATAAAAATTTCATTACTCAAACTCCTCTTGCCTGATGGCAGGGAGTTATCATCACCTGCCATCAGAAATGGTTAGTTATAAACGAAGCTAAATGTAATTGGCGCACTAATCGTTGTATTTTCGATCTCTGCCTTATTAGTGGTATTGCTAGCTAACGCGGCACTTAAAGAAATCGATTTTTCGAAATCTCCAGCTCCCGGCGGGTCACCCGCAGTACCGACAAGAATAGACTCCCCACTTTGTAGGATATTGCCTGTACCGTTATGTTTGATCATGACACCAACATTAGAACTATTATCTCTGTTAAAGATATTGCTATCGCCGCCACTCAATGTGGAACCCGAAATAAGCAAGCTCGCAGTATCATTCTCCGCTAATGGTGTCCCACAATTCATCAGTCTCACATCAAAGTTTTGTGCTGTCGTATCAATAAAAGTATTAGCGGCAGTGAAAATGCCTGCGGAGTGGTTATTCAAATTCAATCGATCAGTGACCGAGACATCACAGGTAGCACTTACGATGCTAGCCTCTATCGTTATCATGGCATTACGACCAGATTCTGCTGCAAAGGCCGTCCCAGTCGAAGCCAACAATAACAAAGCGGCAGGTGATAAAGTTAACAGTGTTGTACGCATGTATTTATTCCTCTAGTGACACGTTGATTAAGGATTTGAGTGTGTCCTAGAGGGAGCTAAAAATTTAATGATTTAGTCTAATTAAGGTGGAGTTAAGACTCTTCAGGTTTACCTTCAATAAAAATAAACTTGTAACATATTGATTTATAATGCGCTTAACTTCTTTCTTAATTGTATTCTTCAATACAGACAATGCAGAATAACAGTCCGAATATGTTTGAAACATGACAGTTAATTCCATCAATTGGGGTTATGTGTTGAAGTCAGCTACCTGAGATAGCCCAGCTTTATGACTGATATCTTTTCAGGTTCTCTAACCCCAATAAACAGCATAAAGACAATTAACAGATAATGGAGCTTGCACATGGCGCTCTCCTCCAGAGGACATAATCAGTATGCCGGAATGCATGGTTCGCGTTGACGGGTTACTGGCAGGAGGCTGACCAGTAATAATATCCTCAGTATGCTAATAGGCCACTATTGCTAAAAGGCTAACTCTCGCGATCTCCTAAAACCTTAGAGCAGTACACATAGGGCATGGTTTTAGTCGAAATATAATAACTTCCGTTACGATTTTTAGTGAAGAAAGCAGCCATCGGATAGTCATCAACTAAATAAAACCTCGATAACATCAGATCTGAAAATAAGGATTCATTAACATTATTAGTTTCACTCACCCAGTTCCTCTTCGATGTTAATAACAAATCATCATTAATCGCTGTTACATCAAAAAAGGTTCTACGACTTATCGTGCCTATTTTTTCATTATTTTTATAAACAACGCCATCAATATAGATAATTCCATTTTTATTATTCATAGAAAATTCGACCATAAGTTTTGTTATTAGTCCTAATTCTTTCCTATGAATGGTCAGATTCGCATTACAATTAATAACATCATTTTTATAGTATCTAATTTTTAGCAAAAAAAATGAAATGAAATAGACAAACAAGATAGACAGTATCATTTCAGTATGAAATAAATTTTATTCACAAGAGCAATATCGTTCATCAAAGCAAAACCTTATCATCTTAAATTAATTTATTTTTACGTCTATTTAAAAATAGTGAATTTTATTTTTTTCAATCCAAAGATATAGCCCTTGATTATTAATGACGTTTATCTTCCTCATGACATTTCGTTTATGAGTACTAATGGTTTTCTCACTTAGATTCAGCAAAAGAGAAGCCGTCTTAGTGGTAATACCATTATAAAAAAATTCGCAAATTTTTATTTGAGTTGACGTTAATTTAATAACTCCACGATCATTACAGATAACATCATGCCCGTGACCATGCTTTAGCATATTAGCGATTGTATATTCAACTTTACGAATTAATTGATTAACACTGTCATTTCTAAAAATGACAACTTCCGAAGACAGCTCTTTTGCCATATGTTTTTTGTCTCTAATTTCAAGAGTAACGCTGACATTCTCACAAAGGGATATAGTGATAAAGCCATCATCACTTTCATTACCAAGGCTCGTAGTCTTAACCAATAAGCATACTTTAAGGCGGCTCTTAAACAAATGATACAACCCATATGAAAAAAAATTATCATGGTCAGATATCGTTATCATGCAGCGCATAGAAATGTACTCTTAACTTGAATTAAAAAATTAGGGCAGCAATTAAAACATAAGCAAAAAAATAATATAAATCATAAGGTCTTAATAAAAATTAATTAATGAAGTTATGCAGAGAGGTTCATATCAAAGTGTCACAAGAAAAAACATAACTCATTGAAATATAAAATAATTATTTAATTTTTTTGTGTGGGGATTTCACTAAAACTGTGGGAGAAAGATGGTTTTTTGTTGAGCAGAATTTAACCCAGTTAAGACTAGGTTAATATTCAAAGTAACGAACATGACCATGAAAACAAATAATAATGATATAGGTTGTAATAAAAAACCCTTAAATATCTCTAAGTTAAATTGTCGAAGCCATGCCGCCATTTAAGCAGAAAACCCAATAAACTAATCCTTATTACATAGAAAACTTGCCACATTATTAGACTCGATAATATAATTATTATTGTTAATTCTATAAATAGAAATCAAGAGATTACTCCCTACTTGAGACATAAAACTAGGTAGCATCTGCTCAAGGTCAGTTCGGCTCACTTCGTCTGAAAGACTAATCTCAATGCCAGTAAAAGTCAGAACCGTTTTATTATCAATATCAGAGATATTAAATAGTGTCTTCCTAGTTAATTGATAGGGTATGTTATTGTTAGTAACAATTCCATTTATTATCATATAACCAGTTTTACTATATAGATTTATTTCAACATTGGACTTGATGTTGAAATTTTTACTGTACGTATAATGCACACCATGGCAATTTAGTTTTTTATTGTTATTATCCGCTAAAAAATAAGCATAGGCAATAGCGGAAACAATCATGATGACTGATATGAAAATCAGCAATATATATTTAGTATTTAATTTCATTAAAACCACCATGATTGACGAATATTTCAGTTCTACAATTATTCTTCTTACTATAATTAACTTCAAACTCGCAAGAAATGACTGATATTGTAGGATGTCTTATTGTATAGTTTAAGTAAATATAAGGGTAAGTATTACATTCTAATGATTGCTCACTTAGAAACGTATTAATTTTTCCTGACTTTCCAAGTTATGTAAATCAGTGCTGGTGAATATACTGCACCCATCAATTTTTGATAAAAATGTGAAGTTTTTAGGGTAGTCGATTATACGCTTAGGAATACTTTTATGGATAAAATAAAATACAGCACCAAATAAAATCAAAACAGATGCGGATAGCAATACTATATTATATTTATTTTTGGTTGCTATTTTTTTATCTTGTTGCTGAGGAGCAATATTCTCGACAATAACTTCATCTTCTTCAGGGGCAGGGTCAATCTCAACTTCGCATTCTGCAACTTTAGTGACGGTAAAGATAAACCCTTTTCCTCTTACAGTCGTGATGGTTTCACCAGACAACCCGATATCTTGCAATGCTTTACGTAATAATGAAATGTTTTGATACAGAGTATTCGGTGTGACATTCACACCATTATCACCCCAAGCAATTAAATACAAATCACTTTGCGATATTATCACTCCAACTCTATTAACAAACGCCTCTAGTAATTGTGCTGTTGGCACGTTGAGTTTAATGCGAGCACCACCCAAAGAGGATAAGAGGGTACCACTTTCTGGGTAAAATGAAATATTATCATTTATAGTATAACATTTACTCATGCCAATTATTTCCAATGATACGTATCAAAAATTTATTATAGATAGCCAGCAATAATAATCAATAAAAGAGAACATTGCGATGGCAAATCTACCAAGGGTTAATTTTGTAGATATTCCATAATAGCCTTTCTCTTTTTTCGAGAACGTAATTTGCTTTTTCCGTCCGTGAAGATCAATGATGCATTCATACAACCGCAAAGCAGGACCGCTAACAGGCTGTGTCTTAGAGGTATAATCGAAGTATGAGCATTAAGATTCGTCCATATCAGGAAAGTGACCGCCCTTTTCTGCGCACCTTATTTCTGGCATCACGGCGAGCTGCCTTTAGTTGGCTGGATAGTGAGCAGTTTCGTTTGGAAGATTTTGACCGTTCTACGCTAGGTGAAACAATTTTGGTCGCCATTGAGGGTGATAGGCTCGTGGGTTTCGCTTCAATTTTTATGCAGGAAAGCTTTCTGCATAACCTCTTTATTGATCCGCAGGCTCAGCATTTCGGGGCAGGCAAAGCCCTATTACAAGCAGCACAAGCACTATTTACCAGCCACGGTTCACTCAAATGTCTGGCGAAAAACCAGCGAGCACTGGCGTTTTATCAAAAACAGGGATGGGTGGCAATCGCTACCGGCAGGAGTAACGACGGCGACTACGTTTTAATGCATTGGCATAATGAAAAGCTCAAATAAGCTTAAGGGATTTACCGTCAAACGTGGTCGGTATGCAGGTATTGCACGATCTGTTCCTGACTACAACTGCCGCCCCCACGTGTGGATCAGACGTCATATTAAATCCCGTCCAACCGTCAATCTCCGCCCGTCGCATAGGATTTGCTGTCTTTCATTCCATGGTGATATTGCGTAGCGTATGGCATTCACCACAGTGACCTAACGCCTCAACAAAGCAAGCCCCTTGATTCCATTGCGCATCTTTACTGCTATCAGGTTCGAAATGCTGCCCCTCAAATTCCAGAGCCATAAACTCCAGCGCTGATTGAATAGAGTAGCAAAGGTGATTTGGTGACGTGGCAAATTAGGTGTGGATGATGCAATTAAGGGGAAATCCTCTGCGAGAGCAGAGGTTGCGGTAACTAACAATTCTACATTGACGCACCAAAACTGTGGGTCGATATTAAGGAGTTAATGGCAGACTTGCATCAATTCGTTTTCACTCAGGCCTGTTGTTTTCATAACGATAGAGCGATCAACACCATTAGCCAGCAGAGAGTTGGCAATTTTCACTGCCATTTCTTTTGCACCTTCTAGGTGACCTTCTTGAATGCCTTCTTGTCTCAATTTTTGTGCAATCGTCATGAGTAGCTCCTTGTGCTGTGGCGAACGACAGGCCAGTTCCCAGATAAACGTTTTCGGGGCCGAATCCTCACCATTTTGTAGCATGTAATTTATCAATGAGATTAGCTGATCTTTTGTAGTGTAACTGCTTGAGAGTAGCGTGACCAGTGGGTCCATCAGTTCAGAGATATCACGCTGACGTATGTGTTTTTGCAACAGTTCGAGCATGGCGATACTCCGATGAGTCATGATTTCATCATCAGGGATCACAGTCACATCAACTAATGGAAAGTCACCACCATACAACTTCCTCGCCAGAGTTGGTGTGTTAAACGCTTGCAGCCAGTTCATTGGATATGGATACGGCGTTGCCTGACCATGGTAAAACAAAATGGGAATAACCAGCGGTAGTTTGTCATTGCCAGCTTCAAGATGACGTTGCATAGCTGCGATGGCATAACGCATCAACCGAAAAGCCATATGCTTATCAGGTGAACTTTGATGTTCGATTAGGGCATAAATATATCCGTCCTGTGCCTGCGTTCTTAGCGAATAGAGGACGTCAGAGTAATAGGCACGTAAGTCATTTTCGATAAAACTGCTCGATTCTAATTGTAGAGTGTTTAAGTCACAAATTTTCCGTAATTCAAGGGGTAAGTGAATCTCCAAAAAATCACGAGCAGTTTGTTGATGGGTCATAAATTGTTTAAAAATTGCATCATGAGGTGTCGGTGTCGTTTTCATGAGCGCATAGTAGCACGATCAATTTATCACATTGAATATTAAAGATTATTTTCAGATTATCACTACAAATGGCCACTAAGACGTGTATGTTACTCTAATGAAGTCGCTAAAAAATTCTGCTATTAGAAATGTGTACGTCTAACGAATTTCCTGCGGATACCAATTATTTGGCTAAGAAACAAAAAAACCCGCAGTTACGCGGGTTTAGAGGTATTTTACTGCTTTTCCGTGCAGGCTGAAATCATTCCCACTCGATGGTCGCAGGGGGTTTTCCACTGATATCGTAAACGACACGTGAGATGCCATTCACTTCATTGATGATACGGTTCGAAACGCGGCCTAAGAAGTCATAAGGCAGGTGCGCCCAATGAGCTGTCATAAAATCAATGGTTTCAACCGCGCGCAGCGAGACAACCCAATCATATTTGCGGCCATCACCCATCACGCCGACAGAACGAACAGGTAGGAACACGGTAAAGGCTTGGCTGACTTTATTGTACAGATCCGCTTTGTGCAGCTCTTCGATAAAGATGGCGTCAGCGCGGCGCAGTAAATCACAATACTCTTTTTTCACTTCGCCAAGGACACGGACACCTAAGCCAGGACCTGGGAATGGATGACGGTACAGCATGTCATACGGCAAGCCCAATTCCAGACCGATTTTGCGCACTTCATCTTTAAACAATTCTTTCAGTGGCTCTACCAGCCCAAGTTTCATTTCTTTCGGCAAGCCGCCCACATTGTGGTGCGATTTGATCACATGTGCTTTACCGGTAGCGGATGCAGCTGATTCAATCACGTCTGGATAAATCGTCCCCTGCGCCAACCACTTAACTTGATCTTGCTTGCAAGCTTCTTCGTCGAAAAGCTCAACAAATACGCGACCAATAATTTTGCGTTTTGCTTCAGGCTCGTCCACACCCGCCAGGGCGGCAAGGAAACGATCTTCTGCTGCAACATGGACAATATTTAGGCCGAATTTATCGCCGAACATTTCCAGCACTTGATCCGCTTCGTTTAAGCGCAGCAAGCCGTTATCGACAAACACACAAGTCAGACGCTTACCAATCGCGCGATGCAGCAGCATTGCGGTCACGGATGAATCAACACCGCCGGACAAGCCGAGGATCACGTGATCTTCACCGATTTGTTCACGCAAGCGGACAATCGCATCTTCGATAATCGTTGCCGGCGTCCACAGTGCTTCGCAGGCACAGATATCGAGAACAAAGCGCTCAAGCAGACGTTGACCTTGCTTGGTGTGCGTCACTTCTGGGTGGAACTGCACGCCATAAAAATGCTTTTCTTCGTTGGCCATAATGGCAAACGGACAAGTATCAGTACTGGCAACTGTCACGAAATCGGATGGAATAGCAGTGACTTTATCGCCATGGCTCATCCACACATCGAGAACAGCTTCACCGGCCGGATTGATGGCATCTTTAATATCACGGATAAGTGCACTATCCGTTTTAATTTCAACCTGCGCATAACCAAATTCACGCTGATTTGACCCTTCAACTTTACCACCCAACTGCATGGCCATGGTTTGCATGCCGTAACACACACCCAATACTGGCACACCCGCAGTGAACACATAATCAGGCGCTCGTGGGCTGTCATGCTCTGTGGTGCTTTCAGGGCCGCCGGAAAGGATAATACCGCTTGGATTAAAGTCACGGATTTGGGCTTCGGTCACGTCCCACGCCCATAATTCACAATAGACACCAATTTCACGAACGCGGCGCGCCACCAGTTGGGTGTATTGCGAGCCGAAATCAAGAATAAGAATGCGATGTTTATGGATATTTTTTGTCATGTGCGGCGTATTCCAAGGGTTTTTAATAAAAATAAATAACTAAAAGCATTCCCGTCGGCGGGACCAAGAAGTGAATTGACGACCGCTGTATAGCATGCACAGCGGACGAAAATCAAACTCACCGGTTCCACCTAAGGCATTAGCCCATGCGGTAGTTCGGTGACTCTTTGGTAATGGTCACATCATGCACATGGCTTTCTTGAATACCTGCGCCACTGATACGAACAAACTCAGCTTTGGTACGCAATTCATTGATGGTGCCACAGCCAGTCAGCCCCATACATGAACGCAGGCCACCCATTTGTTGATGCACAATCTCTTTAAGCAGACCTTTGTAAGCCACACGCCCTTCAATGCCTTCTGGCACTAATTTATCGGCAGCATTATCGGTCTGGAAGTAACGGTCTGAAGAGCCTTTGGACATCGCGCCCAGTGACCCCATACCACGGTAAGATTTAAACGAGCGGCCTTGATACAGTTCGATTTCGCCTGGAGACTCTTCTGTGCCCGCCAACATAGATCCGACCATGACACATGCCGCGCCAGCCGCGATGGCTTTCGCAATATCACCAGAGAAACGAATGCCGCCATCAGCGATCACCGGAATACCGGTGCCTTCCAAAGCTTCAACTGCATCGGCAATCGCTGTGATCTGCGGCACACCAACACCGGTAACAATACGAGTAGTACAGATAGAACCAGGGCCGATACCCACTTTAACAGCACTCACGCCAGCATCAGCCAGAGCCTTCGCACCGGCACCTGTTGCAACGTTACCGCCGACGATTTGCAGATTTGGATATTTAGCTCGCGTTTCACGAATGCGCTGTAACACGCCTTCAGAGTGACCATGAGATGAGTCAATCAGCAAGACATCCACACCCGCAGCCACTAAAGCATCTACACGCTCTTCGTTACCTGCACCAGCCCCGACAGCAGCGCCAACACGTAAGCGGCCATGTTCGTCTTTACAGGCGTTTGGCTTGCGTTCTGCTTTTTGGAAGTCTTTCACGGTGATCATGCCGCGCAAGTGGAAGCTATCATCAACTACCAACGCTTTTTCTACACGTTTTTCATGCATTTTTTGCAGCACAACTTCGCGCGCTTCGCCTTCCTTGACGGTAACCAGCCGCTCTTTTGGTGTCATCACCGCTGTCACGGGTTGATCCAAATCGGTGACGAAACGAACGTCACGGCCAGTGATGATCCCAACCAACTCATAATCTTCGGTCACGACCGGATAACCGGCGAAGCCATTACGGGCTGTCAGTTCCTTAACTTGGCGTAGAGTCGTCGTTGGTGTCACTGTCTGTGGTTCGGTCACAACACCACTTTCGTGCTTTTTGACCCGGCTAACTTCTTCAGCTTGGCGCTCAATGGACATATTTTTGTGGATGAAACCTAAACCGCCTTCTTGTGCCAATGCAATGGCCAAACGAGCTTCGGTAACGGTATCCATGGCTGCAGAGAGCATAGGAATATTTAGGCGGATAGTTGCAGTCAGTTGAGTGCCAAGTTCCGCCGTATTAGGCAGTACTGTGGAGTGGGCTGGAACCAAGAGGACGTCGTCAAACGTTAGAGCTTCTTTCGCGATACGTAGCATGGGCAATATCTCACCAAGGTGAATGTGAAAAGATAAAATATTGCCGTGGCATTCTACAGAGCGTAACCGTTTGCCTCCAGTACTTTTTCAGAATATTTCTTGCCAACCGGTTTCAGGTAGGTAATATCGATCAATTAAGTGCTTGTTTTAAAATTTGATCTAGGTCACATGTCACAATCTTCTGCCTCAACAATTTTTACCGTCAGCCGCCTAAATCAGACGGTGCGACAACTGCTGGAAATGGAAATGGGCCAGATTTGGCTCACCGCTGAGATTTCTAATTTCTCTCAGCCCTCTTCCGGCCACTGGTATTTCACCCTAAAAGATGATCGGGCGCAGGTGCGTTGTGCGATGTTTCGCAATACCAACCGCCGTACCACTTTTCGGCCACAGAATGGTCAACAAGTTTTGGTCAGGGCATCGATTACGCTTTATGAACCCCGTGGTGACTATCAGTTAATTGCCGAAAGCATGCAGCCTGCCGGTGACGGATTGCTGCAACAACAATTTGAGCAGTTGAAGCAAAAATTGGCCGCAGAAGGGCTATTTGAACCAAGCACTAAGCAACCCCTTCCCAGCCCCGCCAAACAAGTCGGGGTCATTACCTCATCCAGTGGCGCGGCGTTACACGACGTGTTGCAAGTGTTGCAACGCCGTGACCCTTCGCTACCGGTGATTATTTACCCAACGGCGGTACAAGGTGCTGATGCGCCAATGCAGATAGTCCGCGCCATTCAACTCGCTAACCTGCGGGCCGAATGCGATGTATTGATTGTCGGGCGTGGCGGTGGTTCGTTGGAAGATTTATGGAGTTTTAACGACGAGCGAGTTGCTCGCGCCATTTTTAGCAGCCGAATTCCCATTGTCAGCGCAGTCGGCCATGAAACCGATGTCACTATCGCTGATTTTGTTGCCGACTTACGCGCCCCAACCCCTTCTGCCGCAGCAGAGTTAGTCAGCCGTAACCAGCTGGAACTGGTCAGGCAAATACAGGGGCAGCAACAAAGAATGGAAATGGCGATGGATTACTATCTGGCACAACGTAGCCAGCAATTCACTCGACTTGAACATCGCTTGCAGCAGCAACATCCACATTTGCGTCTGGCACGCCAGCAAACCCTGCTGTTGAAACTACAACGTCGTTTAGCAGAGAGTGCGCAGACACAAATTCGCGTATTGGGGAAGCGTACCGAACGGCTCCAGCAACGTTTGGTTCAAGCTCAACCGCAAGGGCAAATTCACCGTTATAGCCAGCGAGTACAACAACAGGAATACCGTTTGCGTCAAGCATTGGAGCGCCAACTCAATGACTACCGCCAGCGCTTTGGTATCGCCTGTTCGCAACTGGAAACGGTCAGCCCATTGGCGACGTTGGCTCGTGGCTACAGCGTGACACAAACCCCTGCGGGCGCACTTCTCAAGACCACCAAGCAAGTTCATGCCGGCGATAAGCTAACCACCCGTCTACAGGATGGTTGGGTGGAAAGTGAAATCACTCAAATCAAGGTGGCGAAGAAGCCCCGCCAGCGTAAAACAACTGAAAATTAGCGCCGTTCATTAACTTATCGCTATGCCATTAGGCCGTTGGCAGATAACTAAATCGCACGCGGCTTTTCGAAACCAGCCCATGGCCCTGCTGGCAAAAATAATCTACTGCACCGCAGGCTTTCAGCACTTGCAGAGGCTTGCCGCATTCAGGGCACTCGGCCTGCTGCTGATAGTTGCCCTGGCAGTGACTGCAATGGAAGTGACCACTGACTTCACCCATCACTTTTTGGCAAACCGGACATAACGCTTCCATCATTTCGCTCCTGCACTTGCATTAAAAAATCACATCACACCCATCGACCGTAAGAAATAAATCCCCAGTGCCGTGGTGAAGAAAGATCCGACAGTCGTCAGCGCAATGATATTCGCGGCTAAGGTGGCGTTGCCTCCCATTGCACGCGTCATAACATAACTACCCGCGGCGGTTGGCGTGGCAGAAAAGAGGAAAATAATCCCAAGCGTCGCCCCGCGAAAGCCCATCAGTATGCCGCCAAACGTCATCAAAAAAGGGACTACGAATAATTTGGCTACCGAAGATAATGCCGCCACGTTAGACGAACGGAACATTGCCTGCCAATCGAGGCTCGCCCCTGTACATAACAGAGCCAATGGGAGGGCTAATGCAGAAATATAGCCACCTGTCTGCACAATCACTGTTGGGATCGGTAATCGAGTCTGAGCATAGGCCAAGCCGCATAATAGCCCAATGATCAAAGGATTAGTGACGATGCTACGCAGCAAGGATAGTTTGCTAATTTTGCCACCCTGCCCCGACTGTAGGCTGCGGGTGAGCGTTATCACCGATAACATATTAAACAATATCACCGTGACCGTGAGATACATTGACCCCAGAGCAACACCTTCGGCGCCATAGGCTGTCATCGCGAAAGCCAAGCCGACAATGGCAGTATTCGCCCGAAAACCACCCTGCACGAAAACCCCGCGCTCTTTTGGGTCTTTGACTAACCATTTGGCCGAGAATTCAAGCAGTAGGAAGGTCAGCAGGGTTCCAATTGCGCCGTAGATAACCAATGGCAGGTTATCCATCAGGCTGACATTATTGGTGGCGATACTGAAAAACAGCAGGCAAGGGAGGGCGAGATTGAAAACCAAACGCGTTGCGCCATCACAGAAACGGTCATCCAACAGACCACCGCGCCGCAACAGCATACCGAGTAACATCATCAGTAGGTTCGGCACTGTGACACCGAATGCAAAACTCCACGTTTCCCAAGACATCGTTGGCTCTCAACTCCTTTTGCTTACCGTGACACAATCTAAGTTTGGGACTAGCCCATGCTGATGATAAAAGGCATAACGCTAAATAGACAAAAAGCGCGGAACATCCGCGCTTTACTGTCGTTACTTGCCTTTTTTCAGGTGCGACATTAACCGTTTACGCTTACGCATTTGATTCGGCGTTAAGGTATTGCGCTTGCCCGCAAACGGGTTCTCACCCTCTTTAAACTGAATACGAATTGGCGTACCCATCACTTTCAGTGAACGGCGGAAGTAATTCATCAGGTAGCGTTTGTAAGAATCAGCCAGATCCGTCACCTGATTACCGTGGATAACCACTATCGGTGGGTTATAACCCCCCGCATGAGCATATTTCAGCTTAACGCGGCGACCACGAACCAAAGGTGGCTGATGGTCTTCTTCCGCCATTTGCATAATACGGGTCAGTAATGAAGTCCCGACTCGCTTAGTCGAACAGTCATAAGCTTCTTGGATGGATTCAAACAGGTTGCCAACGCCGCTGCCGTGTAATGCAGAAATAAAGTGAATACGGGCAAAGTCAACAAAGCCAAGACGCAGGTCCAGCATATCTTTCACTTGCGTACGCGCTTCTTCTGTCATGCCATCCCATTTATTGACCGCAATAACAAGTGAGCGCCCACTATTGAGAATGAAACCTAGCAACGACAGATCCTGATCTGAAATACCATCACGGGCATCAATAACCAGCAACACTACGTTGGAATCTTCGATGGCCTGCAAGGTTTTGATAACCGAGAATTTCTCAACAGTTTCAGTGACTTTACCGCGTTTGCGCACGCCAGCAGTATCAATCAAGACATATTCACGTTCATCACGTGTCATCGGGATGTAAATACTGTCACGGGTGGTACCCGGCAAGTCATACACCACCACACGGTCTTCACCGAGGATACGGTTAGTTAGTGTGGACTTACCTACATTAGGGCGCCCAACAATAGCCAGTTTGATTGGCAGACTGCGCGGATCGAAATCATCCTCTTCGTCGTCTTCAGGAATTTCGTCTTCATCCGCTTCCTGCGCAGCCCAATAAGCCGCGTTTGCCTCTTCATCGGTCAACTCAACTTCAGGCTCTTCGGCGTCAATGTATGGCGCCATGACATCTTCAATCAGTTGAGTCACGCCACGGCCATGGGAAGCTGCAATCGCATGCACTTCACCCAAGCCTAATGAATAGAAATCAGCGGTGGCTGTATCTGGGTCAATACCATCAGTCTTGTTAGCAACCAGAAAAGTGGCTTTCTCACGGCTACGCAAATGCTGGACGATACCCTGATCCGCAGGCATCAGCCCTGCACGAGCATCAACCATAAACAGCACAATATCAGCCTCTTCAATCGCTAATAACGATTGGCCGGCCATTTTGGTTTCTACACCGTCTTCTGTGCCATCAATACCACCGGTATCGATAACAATAAATTCATGCCCTTCGACTTCGGCACGACCATATTTGCGGTCACGCGTGAGTCCGGGAAAGTCCGCAACTAACGCATCACGGGTGTGCGTTAAGCGGTTAAATAAAGTGGATTTACCCACATTCGGGCGCCCGACCAGCGCGATGATAGGTATCATTGTTGAAGCCTCATTACTTAATTTTCAAAGCGTTACCGCGCTGAACAAAACCTTCAACAGCACAGTTTATAGAATACAAACGGCCCCTGATCATCAGGAGCCGCTTTGAATCCTTCGTCCTCGACGTTACAACGGTTTAGCGGCATTCATTCATTTGCTGCTTTGCTGTAACGCCAATGAATTCGGGTATTGGCCTGTTAAACAGGCTCTGAATCATAATTAACGGGTGAACGCGTAAACCGTGCCGCCTCTAGCCTGAACCAGCAGCTTATCGCTGGCAACCACTGGCGCACTTAAGAAACCAGAGCTGTCCACACTTTGCTGAGCGACGAAACGGCCATCATCCGTATTCACCCAGTGCAGATAACCTTCAGCATCACCGACCACCAGATAACCATTATACATTACTGGAGCAGTCAAGTTACGATGTAATAAATCGCTTTGGCTCCAAAGGGTTATGCCACCATCAGTCTTCAGTGCAACAATTCGGTCATTCTGATCGACCAGATAAATACGGCCGCCATCAACAATAATGTCGTTGACTGACCCCATTTCGCGTTTCCATATAATCTGGCCAGAACGCAGATCCAGTGCAGTCAGGTTACCGTTATAAGCCAGTGCATAGACCACACCATCAACCACAACAGGTGTCGTATCGACATCATTTAGGCGGTCAATTTCAGTGGTGCCGGTCACTTGAGAAATACGCTGCTGCCAAATCAATTGGCCTTGTTCCATCATCACTGCACTGACGCGGCCGTTATCACCACCAACAATCGCTGCACCGAATGCCACTGCCGGTGCAGATTCGCCCCGCAGAGACAATGCTGGCGTGTCTAGATTGAGTGTCCACTTAATCGCACCGTCAGATTCATTTAGCGCTTGCAGCATACCATTTGAAGTGTGAATCAGTACCACACCATCGCTGACGACTGGGCGAGATAAGGCTTCACCCGCGACCACGGTTTGCCAAGCAACTTGGCCGTCGTCAGAATTAAGGGCATAAACCACCGCTTTCTCACTACCGACGTACACATGTGCACCAGAGGCTGTTACACCACCTGAGAGCATTGCTGATCGATTACTGGTGAGGAAGTTGGTTTTCTCCGACAGATCGGTTTGCCAGATTTGTTTCCCCGTGTCTGCGTCCATGGCTTTCACCAAGCCTTTACGGTCAGCGGCAAAGACGGTTGTCCCCTGCCAAGCTGGGCGCAAATGAGAGTAATAATCACCAACACCACCACCCACAGACGTACTCCATACTTTAGTTGGCGTGAATTGGTTCTCAACTTTTGGCAGTGGCGACATGGTCACCACATCTTCTTCACTGTTAAACAGCGAACAACCGCTCAATAGGGCAACAGAGACGAGTCCTACTAAGAGTGTTTTACGCAATTGCATGGGAATACCCCTTAGCTGGACAAATTATTCAATTTCATGCGCAGCAAAGCTTGCAGCGCCTGAGAAGCATTGGATTCGACGCCTTTAGTGTAAGCAGCCCGAGCACCAGGGATGTCACCTTTACTTAATAACGCATCGCCACGAACATCTTGAGCCATTGCAGACCAGCCATCACCTTGGACTGCATCCAAAGTTTTCAGCGCTTCGTCTGGTTTTTTCAGTTGCAGTTGCAAACGAGCAAGACGCAAATTGATCAGTGACAGCAGGTTTTCATCTTTGGTCTGACCCAGTGCTTGAGTCAATTGCTGTGCCGCTTTATCAAATTGATTTTGCTCAACGAAATGGTGCGCCAGTTCGAGTCCGGCAAGTACGCCATAGTTATTGGTATTGCTCTGTACAAACTTTTCAGCAAGTGCAACACCATCAGCGCTATTGGCTGACAACGCATCACTGGCTTGCTGATAGGCAGAGGCAGCGTCAGCCATGGCAGTCGTCTCATGACCCTGCCAGTAACGCCAACCTACTAATGCACCAATCCCGAGCACTACACCCACAGCCAGCGCTTTACCGTTCTCAATAAAGAAACGGCGCACTGCATCAACCTGCTCATTTTCAGTGGTATAGACTTCCACGGTGTCTCTCTCCTTAACCCAGCATCAAAGCCAGACGCGCAGCTACATCTGCTTGCGCCAGCGTTTCTTGTTCACCATTCCGCAAATCTTTTACCACTACTTTCTGTGCGGCCACTTCGCTTTCGCCAAGCATTAATGCAACACGGGCTCCCCACTTATCAGCACGGGTAAATTGCTTTTTGACATTACCACCGCCGTAATTGGTCATTAACTTCAGCGTTGGCATAGCATCACGCAAATCTTCAGCAAGTAGCATCGCGGCACTTTGCGTATTTTGACCCGACGAGATGACATAGACGTCAACCGTTGCTGGTACTTGGAAATCAGCGTTGACGGCCTGCACCAGTAGGACTAATCGCTCTAGCCCCATAGCAAACCCTACAGCAGGCGTAGCACGACCACCTAATTGTTCAACCAAACCATCGTAACGCCCACCCGCACAAACTGTGCCTTGTGCGCCTAAGCTGCTCGTTACCCACTCAAACACTGTGCGGTTGTAATAATCCAAGCCACGCACTAAACGTTCATTAACGGTATATGGGATGCTGGCCTTGTCTAAAAGTTCACACAAACCGGCAAAATGTTGTTTTGACTCTTCATCTAAATAGTCAGATAGCTTAGGCGCGTCATTGAGCAGTTGTTGCACGTCAGGATTTTTGGAGTCCAATACGCGCAATGGGTTGCTGTACATACGGCGCTTGCAATCTTCGTCCAACACCTCAATGTGTTGCTCCAAAAACGTCACTAATGCTTCGCGGTAATCTGCCCGTGCATCTAAGGAACCAATCGAGTTCAGTTCAAGCTGTACATGTTCTGATATACCCAACGCACGCCACCAACGGGCGGTCAGCAAAATCAATTCTGCATCAATGTCCGGCCCTTGTAGACCAAAAACTTCAGCGCCTAATTGATGGAACTGGCGGTAGCGGCCTTTTTGCGGGCGCTCGTAGCGGAACATTGGGCCGATGTACCACAAACGTTGTTCCTGATTGTACAGCAGACCATGTTCAATCCCAGCACGCACACACCCTGCCGTGCCTTCCGGACGCAGAGTCAGACTTTCGCCATTGCGATCGTCAAAGGTATACATCTCTTTTTCAACCACGTCGGTGACTTCACCAATGGCGCGTTTGAATAACGGGGTCTGCTCTACAATCGGCATGCGAATTTCGCTGTAACCGTAGCCTGCAAGCACTTGTTTCAAGATGCTTTCAATGCGCTGCCATATCGCTGTGTCGGCAGGCAGGTAGTCGTTCATACCACGAATGGCTTGAATGTTCTTTGCCACGTCTGTTCTCTGTAGTTTTATCCCTATCTAGCATGAAGTGGCTGCATCATCAGCAGCAACCCCAGTAAGACTGGGCATAGTGCAAAAAATAAGGTCGATTATAGAGGCTTGCTACCTATTTATTCAATGGCGACAATTTGTTGCCTCTACCGGCGCAATAATAAAGTGGGGCTAGCCCACTTTTACTGACTGGCTAATATTGCATAGCTTATAACGCTTATTTATCATCTAGTTGATTGATAGCAATACGATTATTAGCATCAAGTATTGAAGCTTTGGCGCGAATTTTTGCTTCCAACTGGTCAATCATCTCTTTGTTATCAAAACGTTCTCTTTGCCGAACACCGTCTTCGTAGAAACCACTTTGATTACGGGCACCGGTCACACCAATGGTCGATACTAATGCCTCACCCGGCCCATTGACGACACAGCCAATGATAGAAACGTCCATAGGAGTAATCAGGTCTTCCAATCGTTGTTCCAGCGCATTCACCGTGCCGATAACATCGAACTCTTGACGAGAGCAGGTTGGACAAGCAATAAAATTAATCCCCCGAGCACGAATACGCAGTGATTTCAGAATATCGAAACCTACTTTGACTTCCTCGACAGGATCCGCCGCCAATGAGATACGCAGTGTATCGCCAATCCCTTCTGACAGCAGCAAGCCTAATCCAATCGCCGATTTCACCGAACCACTACGCGCACCACCAGCTTCAGTGATCCCTAAATGCAGCGGGTTATTAATTTGCTTCGCTAACAGGCGATAGGAGTTTACGGCTAAGAAAACATCGGAGGCTTTTACACTGACCTTAAACTGATCGAAATTAAGACGATCGAGAATATCGACATGGCGCATCGCGGACTCAAGCAATGCTTCCGGTGTGGGTTCACCGTATTTCTCCTGAATATCTTTCTCCAGCGAGCCACCATTGATACCAATACGAATAGGGATATTGTGATCGCGGGCGCTAGCGACCACCTCCCGAATACGGGATTCGTTACCAATATTTCCGGGGTTAATTCGTAGGCAATCAACACCATATTCAGCGACTTTAAGGGCAATACGGTAGTCAAAATGAATATCGGCAACCAGCGGCACATTAGACTGCTGTTTGATTAACTTAAATGCTTCCGCCGCATCCATCGTCGGGACTGAGACACGCACGATATCCACACCAACACGTTCCAAGGCTCTGATTTGGGCAACAGTTGCGTCAACATCCGTGGTTTTGGTATTGGTCATCGATTGCACAGCAATCGGCGCACCATCGCCAATCGGCACTTTACCGACGTAAATCCGAGTCGATTTACGTCGAATAATTGGGGATTCGTTATGCATTACACACTCTCCTTTACAGTCGTGTAGTTTATACAACAGAGCAGTCTTGCAAAACTACAGAGGTTGTCTATTTGAACCACCCTGTAGTTTGTCAAGACCACAATATTACTCTACACCGACAGTCAGGCGGGCTACGCGATTAGCCTTAATAAATTTACTTAAATCTACTGGATTACCCTGATAAGTAATCGTCAGCGCACCTGGTGCACCGATGGTCAGTTTATAAGGCGATTTACCCGATAGATTGAGGGTAGCCCCTCCTTTCTGGATACCGCTAAACAACGTTTTCCCACTGGCATCAACAACCTGTAGCCAGCAGTCAGCGGTAAAGTTCATGACTAATGAACCCGCAGATGATGCGGCACCATTTACGCCAGCATCTGCTGTTGGTAATGGCGATTGCGCAGTAGAAGAAACATCAGGCAGCGGAGCCTGACTTGGGGAAACAACAACGGAATCTGCTGGTGCGGCCCCCTGAGGGGCAGTCTCGACACGGCTATTGGCCATATCGGTTGGTGCCGCACTGTTTGTCGCTGGCGCTGAACTCGTTGCGGTAGAAGTTGGTTCGCTGCTAATAGGTGCCTGTGCATCCGAGGATGCTGCAGGATCACTATTATCATCAGTCAACGGCACACTTTGCGCACCATTTTGCGACAGTTGGGCAGAAGACTGATCCGCCATTGTCGCAATTTCAGCTTGTTGCGCCTGATGATTTTGCCACCACCATGCGCCAGTCAGCCCTAACACAACCAACACAATTAGCCAGGTGAACGTCATCAACCAGCCATCACGTTTTTTATGCTTTTTACCCAATGAAAAACTCTGCATTGGGGCAACTTTCGTCGCTCTGACCGGAGCCTGTTTTTCTAGCATTGGCAACAGTTCATCTTCAGGAAGATGAACCAGCTTGGCGTAAGAACGAATGTAACCACGGTGGAATGTCGAGGCGAGATTAGCTTGTGCTTTATCCTCCTCAATATCACGAATTGTGGATACTTTCAGACACAGACGTTCTGCAACTGTCTGCTGAGTGAACCCGAGTGCTTCACGGGCTTGACGCAGGCGCACACCTGTCGTCTCTGGAACAGTTTGATCTTGGGAGGCTTCAGTATTCATTAGCTAGAAAATGCTGGTACTGTTTGGATTGTGGAAAACTTCGCGCAAGCTGCTTGCCATAGCGTTGAACACTATCTTGACGGCCTGCTAGCGCGGCGAAACGAATTTGTAACCATAAACTTTCAGCACTGGCTGGTAGCGTATGTTGGTAAACATCCAGTAATAGTTGCGCCTGAGCGCGATTCCCTTCTCCAAAATGCCTTTCAGCTTCGGCAAGCAGCGACTCACCTTTATCTGGGTCATACTTCAATGCTCGGCTCAACAATACTTTTGCCTGATCATTTTGGTTGGCCCGTAAAAAACAATATCCGGCGTTTTCCAGACTATCAGCAACCTGCCCGTAATCTGGTAACAGCGCTGCTGCGCTAAACTGTTGTTGGGCCGGTACATACTGCCCTAAACTACACAGAAACGCACCGTAATTATTCAGTACAGTGCCATTTCCAGGTGCCAGTTTCATCGCATGCTGATAACGCTGCTCTGCCGCATTGTTTTCGCCAATACGCTGCTCATAAAATGCCATGCCCAATTGAGCGCGATAATCCTGCGGATCCGCCTCTACAGCCTTCTCAAGATTCAGCCGCGCAGCATTAAGATCACCTTGCGCCAAATACTCTAAACCCAGTTGTAAACGCGTCTGCCCTGCCGCTGGCTGGCTGATTTTTTCCGGCGATGAACCGGAACACCCAGCCAATACCATTGCTAGCAGGCAAACTCTCCACAGTCTTATCAGCTTCATGCTTTCTCAATTGTCCTTATTTGTGAAGATGAGCGCTAAATTCAGACACTCATTTTAGTCCTATTACTGGCATTTGAATAACTTTTTCATTGTCGAGAAACTTACAAATTATAAGTTAAATAACAATTAGTTATCCTAGCCAATCCAATCTTATGAATCAGACTGTCTTAATGGCAATAGGTTCACCCGCCATTTTCTTTTTCAACGTGCGTTTAGTGCGGTCAATCACTTCACCGGCCAACTGACCACATGCGGCATCGATATCATCACCACGAGTCTTACGAACAATGGTGGTAAAACCGTAATCCATCAGTACCTTAGAAAAACGATCTACGCGACTGTTAGAGCTACGACCATATGGTGCACCAGGGAACGGGTTCCATGGAATCAAGTTAATCTTGCATGGCGTATCTTTTAAGCACTCAGCTAATTGATGCGCTTGATCGGTACTGTCATTGATGTGATCCAGCATAACGTATTCAACCGTAACCCGCCCACCATTAGCGTTGGATTTTGCCAAATAGCGACGAACCCCAGCGAGGAAGGTTTCAATATTGTATTTACGGTTAATAGGGACGATTTCATCGCGAATATCGTCAGTCGGTGCATGCAAGGAAATGGCCAGTGCCACATCAATCATATCGCCCAATTTATCCAGCGCCGGAACAACGCCAGAAGTGGACAGCGTCACTCGGCGCTTGGACAGACCAAAACCAAAGTCATCCATCATGATATCCATGGCGGGTACGACGTTATTCAGGTTCAGTAAGGGTTCGCCCATGCCCATCATCACCACGTTTGTGATAGGACGAGTACCCGTTGACTTCAGTGAGCCGATAACCTGCGCTGCGCGCCATACTTGACCAATGATTTCAGATACGCGTAAGTTGCGGTTAAAGCCTTGCTGCGCTGTTGAGCAGAACTTGCACTCTAACGCACAGCCTACCTGCGATGAAACACACAAAGTGGCGCGATCGCCTTCCGGGATATACACGGTTTCGACTTGCTGATCACCCACTTTGATGGCCCATTTAATGGTGCCATCGGTAGAACGTTGCTCTTCCGCTACTTCAGGTGCGCGAATTTCTGCCACACGTTGTAACTTCGCGCGTAGCACTTTATTGATGTCGGTCATTTGCTCGAAATCGTCGTAGCAATAGTGATACATCCACTTCATGACCTGATCTGCTCGGAAAGGTTTTTCGCCCATATTGGCGAAAAACTCACGCATCTGTTGGCGATTTAAATCGAGCAGATTGATTTTGCCAGTGACGGGGGTTGAGGTTTCAACCGCATTGTCAGGCTGAAGGGCAGCATCAATTGACGCTGATGCAGTTAATAATTGTTCGGACATGAGTTGTCGTGGCCTCGTTGTTACACTTTACGGCGCTGCGCTATAAACCAGGTATGGCTTCAGAAACGGCGATATATGAATAAATATAAATAATAAAACGCCCCAGAAGAGATAACTCTACCGAGGCGCGGCATTGTACGAATTTTAAGGCATGGATTCCATGATTGGAAAGGCGCCGGAACAACTTTATTGTTTCTGTTGGTTAAATACCGGTCATTTCCAAACTGAATCAATTAATTAGCTGCGAGAAAAAATCTCATCAGCGGCAAAGAAATAAGCGATTTCACGCTGAGCAGATTCAACAGCATCCGAACCGTGTACCGCGTTAGCAGTGAAGCTATCGGCAAAATCAGCGCGCAAAGTCCCGGCCAAAGCGTTATCTGGGTTAGTTGCACCCATAATATCACGGTGGCGCTGAACAGCATTTTCGCCTTCCAACACTTGAACCATGATTGGGCCTGATGTCATAAATTCGACCAAACCATCAAAGAATGGGCGGCCTTTATGTTCGGCGTAAAAACCTTCGGCTTGTTCTTTAGACAGGTGCAGCATTTTTGCCGCGATAATTTTGAAACCAGCGCTTTCAAAACGTGCGTAGATAGCACCAATATCATTATTAGCAACAGCATTGGGTTTGATGATGGAGAAAGTACGTTCTAAAGCCATGATAACCTCTATTGGATTTCTAATATTGACCAGACTCGGAACCACCCTCAACTTGATCAATCAACCGATAAGTGTGGCGGGCAGACAGTTCCTTTTACGACAAAATGATGCCGACCTGTACAGTGGCCGCAGATTATAGGGGTGTGATAAGCGCTTGCATATGGGAATCACAACATTTTATTAAAAAATATTTATCTTAATTGCTCAAATTTATGCACAAATCACATTTATCTGGCCCCATTTACAATTCTTCAATAAATCTAAACCCAACTTTCTTTTTTACAATCGCTGAGGGTTGGCTAATCACATCTGAAACTAAAGCCCGTTTACCTTTTTTAGCGGCAAACTGAGCAAGTGCTTTGATAGCTGCGGTGCCAGCACCTCTAACCGTCCCCACATTTAACGGGTGCAGCACATACGCAGGATCTGACAGTGACCCCCCAATCCCCATATCTGTTTCGTTAATATCAACAGCCAATGTGATACTCACTATCTTCCCTGATAGCCGCACGATGACATAAATATAATCTTCGCGACTGGTTCTTAACCAACTCTGAATAACATCACTGACAATACGCGAGGCTGGAATAACCGAGTCTCTGGCACGACGTACGCTGGGTTCAATATCATCAGAATCTTCACTACTATTTATCATCAGTGGAAGAGGCTGGCGGTATATCCGGTGCCATTCATCTACCGTAGGACTCACATTTTGTCGAGCGGACAACGTTTCAGTGGGTGGACCTGTAATGATTTCAATCTCAAAATTCAGTTCAGGATGCTCAACCCACTGCCCTGCCTCTCTTATTCTGGGAATAGTTTCTGTATAGCTGAAGTTTTCTAGTACCAACTCATAACGGCCAAGCAGTAACTCCTGTGAGCGCTGTGGTGGGAGTACTGGGGATTCAGTATTATTATGACTAAGATAATTGGCATAACTGAGTTGAGAGAAGTCGAATGCTGTTTTTAAGCGAATCAAATCCTCATCGACATTCGCGGCAATAAAAGCCCCGACGCTACGGACCAGGCGTGTCTCGGCTTCAATATCTGATACGGCATACCCAGTATCCTGATGATGAAGAATACGATCAATGACTCGTCCAAAATTTTCTGCATTCCAGCCTGCTAGGCTGCCGCCAAATAACAGAGTAAAGCTCGTTAGGATATCCAATGTCCAATCAATACATGCAGGAGAGTCTTCACGCCGAGTCCGTATATGTGGGAGTAATTGTTCCTTCATCGAAACTTTACAAGCTAAGGCGGTTGCAAGCAGCGTTAGTGATTCCTTATTCAATCCAGCCTTAATATGGGTGAGTGTGCCGTAGGGCGTTGATGAAAGAATCAAATGATTTCGAAAAATATTTTCATTATTGGAATCAACTTTAGGTAAGGGTTTTGATGTACCTGAAATTTGCAATATTTTATCGCTACTGCCATCAAAGAAATCAGATACATTACCCACGAAACGATCAACCTGATTGCATTTCCCTTGAACAATATAGTTATAAATATTGAGTATTGGCATTAACCAACAAGACGCCACACTTGGGATACTACGTTCAACTCTTCGCTTAGCTTTTTCAACGGTCATCACAATTTTATCTATGATAACTGATTTATTTTCATTTAAGTTGAAATTCAAAATAGAAAAGTGAATATCATCTTTACTGGGATTAAATAAATATCCAATTATGGGTGATAAATAGCGCATTTCATAGTCAAAAGATTCTATAAATTGCGATTCAAAATACCCGCCATTGAAACGTGTCAATATTGACAACCGATTACTATCACTACTCATTTCATAATAAGCAGCATTACTAATGTAATCATGAATATAATATATAACTCTATCTTTAACTCTGATAAGCCCATTATCAGACAACCAAATTAAATAATCATCATTACCTGTCAGCTTAAGACTGATTAATACTTGCTTTGCACCTATCCGTTCATCATTCCAATATTGACCAAAAACACTCTTTATCGGGATAACCATCTTGTTATTGACAACACAAGAACGATCACAAACAAAATTATCTATTTGCGATGCCGTAATACTCGAAATATTAAAAGCCATGCCCAGTTCTTTTAAAGCATCTAACAAAAAGTTCTCGGTTAACACGAATCTATCGCCATTGTAACGGTCATCTTTGTAGAGAGTCACTTGCATAGCTGAAGGGACACTAATCGAGCTGATCCTATCATTCAATGAGTCCGAAATATTATGTTGCTTTTCATTATATAAGTCAGTTTGTTCATCATCAGAGAGGCAAATGGCCTTACCATCGAACCGGTCATACTCATAAAAACAAGCAGAATACTTTATTTTGAAAGAACTAATAATATCGTTAAAATATCTTAAATCTGGATGAGATAAAAAATCAATATTACTTTTTAATGTCATTGAACGACCAGAAAAGTTATTACCCTCATAGATTAAAACAGTCATACCCTTCGGAACACTAATGGATGATATCCTGTCATTCCAGTTCTTCATTATACTTTTAACTTCATTGCCTTCTGCAGCACAGATAGATTCTCCTGTATAATTAGAGTCTGCATAAAAGCAAATTTCATTTCTTTCTGCTAACACCTTAGAGCTTAAAACCATTAGCATTAAAAAAAATAATAGTAGACACTTATTCTTCATCATTAAAACCCACCCTATCGTTAGTTAAGGGAAATGTCTTTATGGCGATATAGGTTGCCAGCAACCAAGTGAGTCTAGCGAATAAGTGAATGTTATTTACATCTCATTTTTTATTACAAGAAGTCTAATTTTAAAATTATTGATGCAAATACTGTAATTTCTTTATTAAAGAAAAAACTACTCTACACGAAACCCCAAATTACTGACTAATCCACTTTCGTCCAATAGACTAAGTTGATAGTGTCCTGGGGTAGACAATGTTTGTACCCATGACTGATTATTTTCAGTTACTGCAACTTGCTCCCCATTGAGAAACCACCAGTGTTGTCCACTGCCACCTTGGGTTGCAAGACGCAGATCAAGACTGTTATGACCGGGTAAACGTTTAACAACAGCGCCATCACGCAGTCCTAAAATCAGCAAGGGGGCTGGGTCAATACGACCTTGTGGTGGGCATTGCGGATTCATTGCTGGCAAACGTTGTTTGCGGCGCTCTACGACCGGTAACCAAGGTTCAAGTGGCAGCGGCCATAACGCGATTTGATGTGGCGTGGCCTGCGGGCAGTCAGCCGCCACTCGCAAGCCCTGAGCATCGAGCCACACACTGAGTTGGCTACCTTGTACATTCTCCTGACCTGCTGCCACCAATGTGGGTGGCAGTGTGCCATCAAGCACCCAGCTCTGGCGACGTTGTCGGCAGTTACTGTCCCCCGCCGCCAGCGGCTGTCCATTTGGCCAACAGATCTCTGCTCGACTAACTGATGCAGGCCGCGGATCCCTCGGTAACTGGCGGCCATTTTGTTGCATTCCCACTAGCAGCAAGTTATTGACTTGATTGAGAATAGGGATAGCCGTGGCATAACCAAACTGCCCAGCGACAGGGGTCCCGTCGGGCCGCCCGACCCACACGCCGATGGTATAACGGGCATTGACTCCGATTGCCCACGCATCACGATAACCGTAACTGGTGCCGGTTTTCCAAGCCAAGGGTACTGTTACCGGCAAGCTATCATCCGGCAATGGTCTGCTTTCGCCGGCTAATATCCGCCGGATAATCCATGCCGCACCCGCTGAAAACAGCCGACGCTCCTGCACCTGCTGCTGGGGTTCAAAGCGCAATGTCGCCGCCATACCACCACGAGCAAACGCACTATAGGCGGCAACTAACTGGTCCAATCGTGAGCCCGTCCCGCCAAGAATGACTGCCAGACTCGGTTCACTGTGAGGTGGAAAGCGCAAGTTCAGGCCGCCATTGCGTAAATTCGCAGTAAAGCGTTTAGGGCCGTAGGCTTCCAACAATTGCACTGCCGGTAAGTTCAGTGAACGGACCAAGGCTTCGCTGGCACTGACTGGGCCATGAAATCCGGTATCGAAATTACCGGGGCGATAATCACCGAAGCGGCGCGGAACATCCTGCAACAAGGATTCAGCATGGATCAGACCGTCATCCAATGCCATCGCATAGAGAAATGGCTTCAGTGTCGAACCCGGTGAACGCCAAGCGCTAACCATATCCACATGGCCGAAGCGGCTGTTATCCTGAAAATCAACCGACCCCAGATAAGCCCGTACATTCATGGTGGTATGATCAACCACCAGCAGCCCCAGCGATGTTTTCTCTGGTAATTGCCGACGCCAACCGGCAGCCATATCTTCCAGTTGGCGCTGCAATGGTGCATCTAACGTGGTCTGAATCACTTCCCGCTGATTGCCTGTACTCAAACGCCGCGCCAACAGTGGGGCTAGTTGTGGCACCTGACGCGGTGCTAACCAGATATCTTCTTGTTTAATCTCAGCCACCTGTTCTGCCGACCACACATGATAATCAGCTAAACGAGTGAGGACTTTATCGCGCGCCGCTTTGGCAAGCAGTGGATAACGATCAGGGCGCAAGCGGCTAGGGGCTTGCGGCAATACCGCTAACAATGCAGCTTCTGCAGGGGTTAATTGGGAAGGCGGTTTCCCTAGATAGGTCCAGCTGGCGGCCCCAATCCCTTGTAGCGTGCCACCAAAAGGGGCGCGATTCAGGTAGAGTTCGAGAATTTGATCTTTGGAGAAATGCCACTCAAGTTGAAAGGTTCGCCAAACTTGCCGCAACTTGCCGGTAAACGTGCGTGGATGTGGGTCGATAAGGCGTGCAACTTGCATCGATAACGTACTGCCACCAGACAGTATTTTACCTGCGCGCAGATCTTGCCAAACAGCACGGGCCAACGCCAATGGATTGACGCCTGGGTGAGTGTAAAACCAGCGATCTTCGAATGTGAGCAGCGCTTGCAGGTAGTATGGCGAAACGTCTTGCAGTTTGACCGGATAGCGCCATACACCTTCGGCATCCGCAAAACGCCATAAGGGCGTGCCGTCTTCAGCCACCACCACGCGGGCGACCTGAACTTGCGTCAATGGCAATGGCCATAACCTATCTGCCAGCCACAACGCGGCCGGTAGTAACAAGGCTATTATCACCAACGCCCACCACAGGCGACGATAACGAGAAAACGGCGCGATTCGCATAATGTGGTCCCCCCTTCAGTGCAGCGCGTCGCCAGCCATCAAGGGGGAAAACTTATTTAACGATTTCAAGTTGCATCGGCGTGACACCTAATGCTCGCCAATCCGGCACATACATGGATTCTACTTGTGGCGCGGGCACTTGGTAGATACCCGGTGTGACCGCGCGCGCCAGATACAGCAAGGTCGTGTGGCGGTAACCATCAACGCTAACCGCCGCAACATAGCGGTCATCACGGAATTCCTGATGCTTAATATCTGACTGCTGCATATCCTGCAATAGCTCGGTCACACTGTTGGCGCTCTCACCCAAACTGGCGCTGCTGTCTCCCAGATTTTGGTTTTCCAGCTCCAAGCCCGCAGGCAGTAAATCTACCACCAGTGCATCCGGTACGCGCTGATCAGCCCACACATCGAGATGCACCAGCACTAGTTCACCACTTTTCAGTTGCGATAGCTGTAACGGCTTGCCATCAAGCCCGATATAACTGCGGTTGATATGGAGGTTGCGACTAAACGGGACTGGTGTTTGCTGCGGATAACCCACGACATCGACGCGGCTGTACAATGGAGTTTCACCTCGGTTTTGCAGTTGCATCCCTTCAGCCAGTTGTTGCGCCGACCAGTTTTGGTTCAATGCACTACTCTGCGTCAGCGTGGTACTGTTCTCGAGTGATGCCGTCTGCGATGCTATCGCCAGTTGCCATGGTGTCTCAGCTCCACTCATGAGTGTGCGGCCCGCTAAAAACAACGCATTACTTTCTTGGGTGGAGAGATAATTACGGCCTACCAGTGTATCGGATAGCGCCAACAAACGCGTATCTCGCGCTTCTGGCAGTAAATTGTTGTCGGTTAATAGTGCCAAAATCAACGCATCATCGCGCACTGAACTGCCGTAATCTTCCAGCCAATAATCCTTATCGCTACGCTGGGTATTCAGCCCTTGTGTGATGGCTTCTTTGGCTCGTGGCATATCGCCCATCAACTTCAGTGCGACCCCCAACTGTACCAGTGGCAGACCTGAACGAGCGTCATTGCTGCGGGTATACAATTGGCGCAATGCTCCCAGTGATGCCTGCTGCTGCTGCGCGAGCACTAAACCGGCATAGGCTTGCACGGCAAAGCGGGTGTGCTTGGTTTGCTCACTGTAACGAATTTCAATCTGGTTAGGATCTTGCAAATAGCGCTGCAAGCGTGCATTGGCGGCGGTTAATGCGGCCGCCGGCACACTGTAACCCTGTTGGCTTGCGCGATACAGGAAGTCAGTGGCATAAGCCGTCAGCCAAAACTCTTCAGGGCTGTCATTGCTCCACAAACCAAAACCGCCGTTATATCGCTGCATACTGAGCAGATGCTCAATACCCACATCGATCGTTTGGCGTCGTTTTTCATCGCTATCCGCCTTAATCCCTAGCGCAGTAAGTTGCGCGTGGTTGCTGTACAGCGAAGGATATAATCCGCTCACCGTTTGTTCCAGACAGCCATACGGATAAGCGTATAACTCGCTGATATAACGCGCCAAATTGAGCGGCGGACGGCTGGTTACCAACAGTTGCCCTTGCAGAGTTTCTGGCGCTAATCCCGCTAGGGCTTCCGCTGGCAGGCTCCAACTTTCGCCACTGCGCAGTACATTGGCGAAATGACGAGTTTGAGCAGGATAGGCTGGACGCACACCAATTTTCCAATGATGTTGATAGTCAGCCAGTTTCTCATTAGGTAACACCATACCCTTGATGGTCAAGCCAATATCACCCTGCCCAAAACCATTCAACGCTCGAACCGGAATCAATACCGTTTTACGTTCACCATTGGCCAGCGTGACCGTTTGAGTGGGTTCGCCTTTTAACGCCAATAAATCGCTGGCGACGAGATTAAGAGAAAGAGTTTGCGGCTGGCCGGATAAGTTACTGAGATCTAACGCCAACTCTGTGCTATCACCGCCAGCTAAGAAACGCGGAGTAGCCAATTGAGCAATCAATGGCGCGGCAACCACCACTTTAGACTCCGCCTTACCGAAGTCCTCCTGACTCCAAGCTTGCGCCATCAAGCGCAGTTCACCGTTGAAATCAGGGATCGCCAATTCGACCGTGCCTTCACCTTGCGCATTCAGTGTGACAGGTTGAGCTTGCTGCGCCACGATGGTCACTTCAGTGATCGGCTTTTTGCCCCCACGAGATAGTGCATCTTCGTCATCACCATCACCACCAAACCGTAAGCTGGCTAAACGGCCCTGCCCTTCAATGAGCTGCCCGTAAACATCGTATTGATCGGCGCTGTAACGTTTACGACCAAAGAAAGCATCGTAAGGGTCCGGCGTTGTGTAATCGGTAATATTTAAAATCCCGCTATCAACAGCAGACACCAGCACTTGTACTTTTTCAGGCAACGGTGCCCCCGTACGTTCCGCTTTCACTTTCACCGTTAAGGTTTGATTCGGCCGAATACGTGCAGGCGCGTCTAATTGCAGTGCTAACTTACGAGTTTCATCCACTAACGGCAGATGCAGCAAACCAATAGCCCGTTTAGGGGTCGATTGCTGAGCTTTGTCACCGGGGCGGATCACCGTTGCACTGAGATATAAATCATGGCGATTCCAGCCGTGGTTAATCGGCACTTCAACCTCAGAGCCCCCTTCTGGAATAGTCACTTCTTGCCACCAAAGTGGGCCGTCGCTGGACTCCACCAATAGGTAGCCATTCCCAGCGGCAGGCGCTTGAATGTGCAATTTCACTTTTTCGCCTGGGCGATAAGCCGGTTTATCCAGCGTCAGTTTCACTTGGTCCGGTCGTACAGCACCACTACCCGAGGTATTATCTTGCCAACTGTAACCGGCCCAGAAGCGCGAACTGCTGACCAGCTCATTATCAGGATTGCTCACCTCAATACGGTAGGCGCCCCATTCCACTGGGAAGCTCACTTTCGCGCTGCCGTTGGCAGCGATATTGACGGTTTGCTCCGCCAGTTGGAGATCTTTTTTATCAAACAGTGACTGCCAGCCATCGCTTTCTGACCACTGCCAGTAATAATCGCGGCGTTCACGCACCAACTTAACTTTCAAGCCATCAACCGCGAGCTTTTCACCGTCGGCATTGGCATAAACGATTTCAAAATCAGCCTGCGTGTCTTGATCGACCATCGCTTGCGACTTATAGCTGTCACTGCGGTAATCATATACCTGCTGTTTATTGAACAGTGGGCGAATACCGGCCAGCGCTTCGGCAGGCCACACGGCTTGTTCCGCGCGGCGAGTGACCGGTCGGCCGCCTGATTCCAACAAACTGGCCTGTAAAATCACTTTTAGTGGCGACTGGGCATTTTGCCAGTTGTTCTCTACTTCAACATCCGTTTGGCCGTCACTGTCGAGCGTGGTATCAAACTCATCCAAAGTCCGTGACAGGTTTTCTTCGATAATCGAACCAAATTCAAAACCGGGTAATGACGCAACAGCTTCACGTTGCGGGCGTAAGAACAGTTGGCCTTGCAAGCGGTTGCCAGAAGCCGGAGCACCGTATAAATAGCGGCCCGTGACGGCAAAACTCGCTTCACTGTCGGTGGCGATAGGCTCTTTACTGGCGCTAATGTCCAACGCCATACGTTCAGGCAGGAAATCTTCCACTTTGAATTTGTACAAACGCGGCTGGTTATCACCCAAGTCGAAACGCAGCGACCACTCCCCCGTCGGGCCAGCCTCAGGAATAGCGTATTGGTATTGATAGAGCCCCTCTTGCGGCTGCCAGACAAAACTGCGCACCACTTGGCTATCGGGTTTGAGGATATCGACTTTCACCGGTTGCGTGGTTAACGGTTTCCCGTCTGCATCGCGCAGTAACCCATTGACGATTAAGGTTTCACCGGGGCGATACAAATCACGGGGACCGAAGGCAAAGAACTGCTTCTGGAAACCTTCCGGCCCCGCGATATCAAATTCAGCCAGATCCAGCGCGGGTGCATTGAGGTCAATCAGGCTGGTTTGCCCGTTCTGCGACGCCAATAACAACTTCGCTTTGGTATTTTTGTCCAGTTGCGCATGGCCTTGCCCATCCGTCTCGGCCTGCGCCAGCACTTGGCCTTTATCATCTAATAGCTGCAATGACACGCCTTTCATGGCGGCACCACCTGCCAGCGCTTGCGTGAAGACATCCATCCGGTTGTGGTAGCTGTGCAGTGAAACACCAATATCACTGAGGGTAAATAAGGTGGCCGCATTGGTATAGCTGTAATGCCCGGCTTGTTGCATCACTGCCAGATAAACACCAGATTCTTGCAGCGGCTTAATATCCGCCAGTGGTAGCAGCAGTTTTTCACGGGTATTGACGGCAGGATTGAGGTCAAAACGGCCGGTATAGACCAAATCAGCCATTTTCAGCAGATCGTCTGACTCCCAGTTAGAGAGTGAACTGCGATACTGCCAAGTGGCGAGGAAGTTAGCCAAGCTATCTTGCTTAATGCGGAAGAAGTTCACATCAACATTATCCACATTCAGTGCCATCACCGGCAGGCCTTGTGCCAGTTTAGCGGGCAGCAAAGAACCACGACTGGCAAAACCAACACTCGGTTTGATATCACGAGTGGTGATTTGCTGCTGTTGTTGCGCACCAAGCTGAGCGCCGCCCACTCCTTTTAGCGTGCTATCAACGGTCAACAGCAATTTGCGCTCAGGTTTGAGGTGGCGTAAACGCAGCTCCATCGAATTGTCTGATAGCTCCCAGCCACCATCAATTTTGCCACTGACAGTATCCACTAGATGCACTTGTGAAGCGAAATCCTGATTTGGGTCCAGCGGTTGCGAGAAGGTCAGCACCATAGCACTGGCCCCATCCAGTTGCAGCTCCGAAGCATCCAGTAAGGTCAACGGCTGATCGGCATGGCGTTTGGCTAATTCTGCCAATGTTGCCGCATCTTTTGCTTTGCTCACCGGAGTGTCGGGAGTAGAAACTGTCGCTTGCGTCGCGACCGGCGCAGGTGCGACGACAGTTTCATCTTTACTTTTACTGTCATCGCAACCCGTTAAAAGTAATGTGGTACTTAATAACACACCACTGACGAATGTCGCTGTCCGATGCCCTTTCATGAATGAGATTAACCGCTGCAAACCGATGTGATTCATATCTTGCTCCCTGGCTGATAGCAGGATTATAGCATTCGTCTGAAGGGTAATATAGATAAGCACTCATGAGAGTTTTCTCAGCACAAATGAACGTAAATTTCACTAATTTATATTTGGATTTTTTAGGAAAAGATCGGAAAATGCATTTAATATTTTTTTGATAAAATTTTAATTTAATTAAAATTAAAAAGTAATAGACAAAAGAATAATTGAATTAAATCAATACAAAACAACAAGTTAATCACAACCACTCTAACTGAAAAATAGAATTAAAAATCAAATAAGTATAAATCAAAGTAATTAATGTTTTAATAACTAGGCTATAGACCTTTAATTCCTTATATTCCTCCCAACATTTTTACTTTGTTATTTTCATTAAGTCTTTCAAATTCACCTGTAAGTAGGAAATTATAAAACTATGTCTCATCGCAATACATTAAATACGCGCTTATTACCTTTATCTATTCTGATCTCTTCGCTGATAGCATCTGGAACAACTACGGCTACATCATCGATGCCTACAAAAAATAATATTTCTCCAAATGGCCCTCAGGTAAGTACAGGCAATGTCACTCAGGTGCCGACAGGCGGCTTTCAACGTATAGCTAATGGTGGAAGTTTCTTGCTTGGCTATAATCCGGTAGTGAGCACTAAATCTTCTACTGATGTACCAATGGAAGATATCTTCCCTGCCGGAGTGCCGATTACGCCCGAGATGATCGAAGAAGCTAAGCTTCAGATTGAGAAAGTAAAAGCGAGTAATGAGCGGACTATAAAAGATTATGAGAACCAATTATCCAAGTTAGCACCTAACGAGAAAGCACAAGCAACTAAAGACTTAGCCAAAATTAAAGATAGTCTTAATAAAAAAGTGGCGAATTTAGAAACTGCGCTGGCCTATGCAATAAATCCAAGCGATGAGAATAAAATTAAACTCACTGCAACTGCAAAAGATGTTTTTGTTGACAAAGTCAGTACCCAAGATGGGTTCACAACTGCAGAAGCAGAGTTGCTAGTTACCGCACACTTAGCCAATGATTTAACAGGACTTCCGTCAGAACTTAAACTGAAAGTAGAAGCCCTCCAAAAGCTGGATAACTATCTTAAGCAAGGTGTCATTACCCAAGAACAGAGAGAGAAGCTAGGCGCCAACTTAAATGATAAACAGTCAGCCATTGCAGATACTGTTGCCTTTGGTAAACAAGTTACCAGTGGTACCCACGATGTCGCGGATAAAAGTAAGATCATTGCCAGCGTTATTACAGACAATGGCAAAATAGACCTTGCAGCAGGTGCACATGCCTTTGAAACCGTGATCACCGAAGGCACCATGATTAGTCGCGGTGGTAAGGACTTCAACACGCTGGTTGGTGCTAAGGGCCTGTTAGAATTGGCAGGAACCGACAAAGATAACCTCGCTAAATCCATTGATGCGAAAGTACTTGAAGGGGGTAATGTCACGGTCGGTGAGTTTGCTCAAATTAATAGCCTGAGCAGTACGAAAGGTAAGATAGAACTTAAAACCGGTGCCAGTGCCTCTAATACCACTATTGATGGTGGTACGCTGACAATTGAAGCTGGTGCTAAAGCAGAAAAAACAACGCTAATTGACGCGGCTCTGGATTTGATTGAAGGCGCAACGGCTAACCAAACGATCATTGGCGCTGACAGTACTTTTACGCTTAAAAACAATGCGACCACCTCTGGAGCAATGTTGGAAGCTGACTCGAGTCAGTTTGTATTAGAGAGCGGTGCATCAGCCACTTCATCCACGCTAAATAACGGTACGATGACTGTTAAATCTGGCGCTAGTGCTAAAGATACGACTGTACAAGGTAGCGAAGGAAGTGAACTGATACTCGAATCAGGAGCCAAAGCTGAAAAGACGACAGTGCACGGTCGAGTGAACGCATTCATCATCCAAACAGGTGCAGAAGCACTTGACACTAGTTTGTATTTTGCCGAATTAAATCTAGAAAATGGCGCTAAAGCTGATGGTACCTTGCTGCTTGATGGCTCAAACTTCACTCTCTTCGACGGTGCAGAAACTAAAGATACCAAAGTTCATAGCGGGACGTTTACTGTTAATACGAATGCGACGGCCAACACCACCACGGTTAATCGCGGTAAGTTCGACCTTGCTGGTACGGCTAACGACACCCTACTCAACAACGGGGAGTTTAATGTTGCTGGTGGAGGCACTGCCAATAACACCACGGTTAAAGGCGGTAAATTCAGCGTGATGGAACGCGCTCAGGCCATGAAGCTTGAACTGGATGATGGTATTGCCATGATTGCCGGTCAGCTTAAGGACGCAACCTTAAATGGTGGTTCTGCTATCTTCGAAAAAACAGCGAAAATTAGCGGCACCATTGATAGCAAGGCAAACAGCGTTATTAGTGTGTATGAAGGCGCTAAAACAGCAGATGCCGACCTGAACTTAGGCGGTAACTTGCGGTTGATTGGCGCGAATGCACCACAGTCAGCGTTTCACCGTGCTGCAATGATAAATCCTGCACAGTTTGCCTTTAAAAATGTGACGCTGAACGGCGGCACGATTGATATGAGCAGTACCAATACTCAGTTGACCATGGCATCACTGGCAGGCAATGGTAACTTCACCCTCGCGTCATCACTGTACAACCAAGCAAATGCGCCACTGAATGTTTTGGGTAATGCTAATGGTACATTTGATATTCAGATTAAGGACAATGGGGTCGCACCAACTAACCTGAAACTTATTAGTGTACAGGGTGCAAACAATGCCCGCTTTACACTCGGCAACGGTGCAGTGAACTTGGGTAACTACCTGCACACACTCGTTAGCGATGGACAAGGTGGTTTTAAACTGGTGGCTGACCTCACCAAGTTGACGCCAAGTACTGCGGGTGTTTTGGCTGTTGCTAATACCTTGCCAGTTATCTTTAACGCGGAGTTAAGCTCGATTCAAAATCGTTTGGATAAGCAAAGCACCTCTGGCAATAAAAGTGGCGTATGGGTTAATTACCTGAACGATAATTTTAAAGTCAGTGGCACGGCAGCGAATTTCGACCAAAAACTCAGCGGTATGACCTTCGGTGGTGATAAAGCCATTGAAATTGGTGATTCAGTGCTAAACGTGGGCGGTTTCGGCAGCTACAGTAACTCAGATATCAAATCTGATTACCAAAGCAGCGGCAGTGTGAAAAGTAACTCACTGGGTGCTTATGCGCAGTATTTAACCAATAACGGCTATTACCTGAATGGTGTGTTGAAGGCAAACCAATTTAAGCAGAAGCTGAATATTGCCTCGCAGAGTCACAGCGCAAATGGTAATGCCAACATCTCCGGTCTGGGCATCGCGGTAAAAGCGGGCAAACATATCAATCTTGATGCAGCGTATATTTCGCCTTATGTTGCACTGAGCACCTTTACTTCAGGCAAGAGTTCGTCCGAGTTGTCTAACGGCATGAAAGTAGAGAATAAAGGTTCGAGTAACACAATGGGGACTATTGGTATGAACACTGGTTACCGCTTCGTATTGAACAACGGCGCTGAAATCAAGCCATATGCACTGTTGTCGTTTGATCAAGATCTGAAGGCGAGCAACGATGTGATGATCAACAACGAAATGTTTGATAACAGCCGTAAAGGAACTCGAATCAATGCCGGTCTGGGCGCTAACGTGAATGTGACGAAAAACCTGTCTGTCGGTTCTGAAGTTAAGGTGTCTAAAGGCAAAAACGTTGATACTCCGGTCACTATCAACCTCGGTGTCGCTTATACCTTCTAAATCGCTCACTAAGTTCTTCATGTAGCCATAAGAACTGAGTGTTGTCAGAACGATTGATTGTGATAAAACAATTTATTGTGATTAAAAAAGGGAGCCATGATGGCTCCCTTTCTATTGGCGCTTATTGGGCTAACCTATTTCTGATTGAAAATAGCACAGCCCTACTCTCCATTATTCCTAATGGCTAGTAGATGGAATCACATTCCTCAGCCAACTGCCCCATCTGCGTTGGTAAAATGCTTGGGTATGGGTCATCAGATAATGGCTGACACCACGCTCCTTCTCACTCACCAGACAAAAATCGACAGGGCTATCGTCCGGTGCGTGGTCGCTGGCAACATTGCCGGCCTCTTGAATCAACTGGTCAATCTCATCTTCAGGACCATCCACTTCTAGCCCAACCAGTAAGTTCGGTTTCTCGTCCACACTCTTATCATGCATCAGTGCCAAAAATGCTCGCCGCACAGGTTTACGCTGGCTGAATAGCTGTATTAGCGCGTCAACCATAGCTGAAGGGTACTCTTCTGGCTGCCCTAGCAGGATTTGACTCTCTTTATCGACAGTCATTTCAGCAGGCTGAGCGACACCACCATTTTCCAATAACATGGCGACTTCTTGCGGCCAAAACTCTTTGCCATGCTCTGATTTTGGATTCAAAAACAGGTGTGCGCCCTGTGTCATTTCGAATAACACTCGCACCGGCATCGCGATAAAAGGCTGTTTTTCGGCATTAAGAGGTTGGTCTTCGGCGAGATCCAGCGCCTGCTGCAACACCTCTATCGAAGTGAAGAAGGGAATGACAGATTCACCGTCCTGTTTTTCCCAATGCAAAATATTCACCCCATTAGCCGCCGTGAATGTCATCTCATCGTCTTCATCACTTTGCGCTGAGTTATCCACCAGCACTAAGACGGTGGCATCCAGTAAAGCGCGGAAAAAAGCGATGCGATGAATCGATGTCGTCGCGGCCAGTTTTAGCAGAGATTCTAAACTTTGGTCATCATCATGGTGGTGATGATCGTGGTTATCATCAATGGGGGGTTGCGGCAAACTCATGCTCTACTCCGGAGATTGACGGGGCGACTGCACCGATGGGCGCTCCGACGGCTCACGCCGTTACGACCCATCCGGCACATTTCCCCGCCGATTAACGTTGGTATCTGTCTGAGGGGCACAAAGCCGCCCCCGCTGATCTTTATAAAAAACTATTTTGCCTTCGCTAACAATAAATTGGCAATGGTACGCACCCCTAATCCTGTCGCACCGGCAGACCACTGATCAACTGCCCCTTTACGGTAAGTAGCTGAGCAATCAATGTGCAGCCAGCCTTGCTGGTAATTTTTCACAAAATGCGACAAGAAGGCTGCGGCAGTACTAGCACCAGCACTGTATGCGGCACCCGCCACATTATTCAATTCAGCAAAATTAGACGGTAACTGGCTACGATGGAATTCAGCCAAAGGCAAGCGCCAGAAGGGTTCATGCTCACTTTTCGCGCTGTTTAACAGCTCTTGCGCCAGCTCATCATCAAAGCTGAACAATGCATGATAATCATTACCCAAAGCGGTTTTCGCCGCACCGGTTAAGGTCGCTGCATCAATAATCAATGGGGCTTTTTGCTCAGAAGCATCAATCAGGCCATCGGCCAAGACCAAACGCCCTTCAGCATCGGTATTCATGATCTCGACCGTTTTGCCATTACGGTAACGAATGATATCGCCCAACTTAAAAGCATTGCCGCTCACCATATTATCTGCGCAACAGAGGTAGAGCTTCACACGTTCTTTTAGCCCGCGAGCCACCGCCAATGCCAATGCACCCGTCACGGTTGCTGCGCCCCCCATATCGGATTTCATGGAATCCATAAATGCGCTCTGTTTCAGGCTGTAACCACCTGAATCAAAGGTAATTCCTTTCCCCACCAAGCAGGCCATGACGGGCGCCTCTGGATTGCCGGTCGGGTTGTAGTCCAACGCCAAGAGTACCGGCGCACGATCAGAGCCACGCCCGACGGTATAAATCCCCGCGTAGCCTTGCTCGCGTAAATCTTCACCTTTAGTGATACGGTAGGTGACCGCATCGCAGGAAACAGCACACATCAAATCAATGGCATTTTTAGCCAGTTGCTCGGGACCTAAGTCTTCTGCTGGCGCATTAATGGTGTCACGTACCCAATCGATAATTTTAAGACGTTGTTCAAGTTCAGTTTTTTCATTCTCTGGCAGTTCTGCCCACTCAACGCTACGCTGACCTTTTGGTCCACGGAACCCTTGCCAAAATGCCCAGCTTTGCTCCAGCCCCCAGCCTTCACCGGCCAGCTTAACCTGCTTAATCCCTTGCCCATCAACCTTGCGGGCAGCACGTTGGATAGTACTTAACTTGTCGTTAGCACTCAGATGAATGGTCATGCCTTCTGTATTGGTACTGAGTAGCGCTTTCTCGCCCCAGCGAGCATCTGCTGGGCTATCGGATAAGGAGATTTGCATCATTTCTGTTGTCATAGACGACCTCGTCATTATTATTTTTTGCTGTTAGTCAGCTGATTATACGTGGCACTGTGTAAGCCACGGCGAAACAAAATTTTCTATCGAACGATCAAACTTTTCTAGCGAACACTTTACGCTAAAAAACGCCATCGGTTAGATATAAAGTAGCGGATAAAAAGTAACAGAAAGAAAAAAGTAGCAGAAAGAAAAAAGGCCGCTTACGCGACCCTTATCTGCTTACTCAAATTCATCTAACCAGACCAATAAGATAGCTTCTAGCACTTTTTCATTCGATCCCTGTGGATCGTCATCAAAATCTTCCAGATCACAAATCCACTGATGCATATCAGTAAAACGCACCGTTTTAGGATCGGTATCGGGAAATTGGTCGTACAGGGCTTCACCAATCTCGCGTGTATCTCGCCACGTTAAGCTCATTTTAGTGCTCCCGCGCATGGTTAATCGTATAGCGAGGGATCTCAACCACCAGATCTTCGTCAGTCACTCGGGCCTGACAGCTCAAGCGGCTTTCCGGTTCCAGACCCCACGCTTTATCCAACATGTCATCTTCCAACTCGCTGCTTTCTGGCAGAGAATCGAAACCCTCTCGTACCACACAGTGGCAAGTGGTGCAGGCACAAGATTTCTCACACGCATGCTCGATATCAATACCATTACGCAAGGCGACGTCCAGTATCGTCTCGCCTTGAGTTGCTTCCAGTACTGCGCCATCCGGGCAAAGGTCTTTATGGGGCAGAAATACTATTTTGGGCATGATTAAACCTCATCCACTGAATGGCCAGCCAAAGCACGGCGAATGGAGTCATCCATCCGGCGCGCGGCAAAATCTTGCGTTTGTGCATCTAACGCCTTGATCGCAGCTTCGATTGCGTTCGGGTCATTGCCCTGCATCTGCTGCTGTAATAACGTCATCGCTTGAGCGATAGCCGTACTTTCTTGCTCACTGAGTAATGCGGCGTCTTGCGCCAATGCGCCTTGCAAACTTTCCAGCACACGGGCGCCTTCGACGCGTTGTTCCGCTAACTTACGCGCACTGATATCTTCATGCGCATTCGCCATCGAATCTTTAATCATATTGGCAATTTCATCATCCGTTAGCCCGTAGGAGGGTTTCACCTGAATCGATGCCTCAACGCCAGTGGATTTCTCCATTGCCGTAACACTTAATAAGCCATCTGCATCCACTTGGAAAGTGACGCGAATATGCGCGCCACCCGCAGGCAGCGGTGGCAAGCCGCGCAAGGTGAAACGCGCTAATGAACGGCAGTCTTGTACCAGTTCACGCTCACCTTGCAGCACGTGAATCATCATCGCGCTTTGGCCATCTTTAAAGGTGGTGAATTCTTGCGCGCGGGCAGCAGGGATCGTGGTGTTACGTGGGATCACTTTCTCCACCAATCCCCCCATGGTTTCCAGCCCCAATGAGAGTGGGATAACATCCAGCAGCAGCATGTCGCTGTCGGGTTTATTCCCCACCAGAATGTCAGCCTGAATCGCGGCACCAATAGCGACCACTTTATCGGGATCAATGGAAGTCAGTGGCGTGCGGCCAAAGAACTGCCCTACTTGTTCACGCACCAGCGGAACACGGGTTGAGCCTCCCACCATAACCACTTGCAGTACTTCGTCAGCAGTGACACCTGCATCTTTCAACGTGCGACGACAAGCCATTAATGTACGTTTGACCAGTGAGGCGATCAAAGCCTCAAACTGTGCCCGCGTAACCTGTCCTTGCCAACCCGCCACAGAGACGTCGGCAACATCGGCATCACTCAAGGTAATCTTGGTCGCAATGGCCGCATCAAGGAGTTGCCGCTGGATACCATGATCAGCGCGGGAATCGATACCTGCTTGCTCACGTAGCCAGTCTGCCAATAGATGATCGAAATCATCACCACCTAATGCGGAATCACCGCCCGTGGCCAGCACTTCAAACACACCACGGCTAAGACGCAAAATAGAAATATCGAAGGTGCCGCCCCCGAGATCGTATACGGCAATCACCCCTTCTTGGCCTGAATCCAGACCGTATGCGATTGCCGCTGCCGTAGGCTCATTGAGCAAACGCAACACATGCAGCCCAGCCAAACGCGCGGCGTCTTTTGTGCCTTGACGTTGAGCATCATCAAAATAGGCAGGAACAGTGATCACGACACCATCAAGTAAGCCTTCCAACGCAGCTTGTGCACGCTGTGCCAACGCTTTGAGGATATCCGCAGACACTTGGATAGGATTGACCCATCCAGCCGCGGTCTGGATCATCGGTAAGCCGTTCTCGCTCGGTTGGAATTGATAAGGCAGATTAGGGTAACGCTGCACAATATCGGCCAAAGAGCGGCCCATCATGCGTTTGACTGAACTGATCGTATTGACGGGATCCTGCGCGGCGAACTCACGCGCATGCCAACCGACATCAATACCATTTTGTTGATAGTGCACCACAGAGGGCAAGAGGTCCCGCTGCTGTTCATCGACCAGCGTTTGCGCTTTACCGCTACGCACGGTGGCAACCAAAGAGTTGGTAGTGCCTAAATCTATCCCAGCAGCCAACCGACGTTGATGCGGGGCCGCCGTTAAACCAGGCTCACTAATTTGTAATAAGGCCATGTTGAGCTTCCATCAATCATGAGTCTATAGCTATACCGGTGATAAATTACAGGCCATATATAGCTATAAAAAAAACTGTCGCGACATGCTCTAATAAGAATTCATTCAGCATTTTGGTAACCAACAAATTGAATTTTATTTATTTTTATCAATATGTTGCATGCTATTTATGCATAAGCTGCTTACGCAAAATCATCAAACAACCGCTCTTCTAACTGTTCTACTTGCTGCTGCAGTTTATCCAGAAAACGTAATTTTCGGACTGTATCCGCCGCAGGTTCCCACTGCTGTTGAGCCAACTGCTCGACCATTTGCTGAGTACGTGTTTGTGTCATCAGAGCCAGTCGGTCGTTGAATGCCACGAGCTGGGCTTCGGCATCAGGTTGGCGTTCGATAGCATCAAGCTCTTCACGCAACTCCAACTGCTCCATCAAAAACGCAGTATCGCGCATGGTGTGCTGTTCGTTGCCTAAATCAAACCCCTGCAAAGATAGCATATACTCAGCCCGTTTTAACGGGTGCTTCAAGGTTTGGTAAGCATCATTGATAGTCGCGGCTTGTTGCAATGAAGCCAAACGCTCGCGTTCAGGCTGGTTTGCAAAACGGTCTGGATGGAATTGGCGCTGCAATTCTTGATAGCGGGTAGTGAGTTGGGTACCGTCAACCTGATAGCTAGCGGGTAACCCGAATAATGTAAAATAATCCATAGCTTGCTCTGGAGGTTGTCACTCTTCGTCATTAAAGCCGCAAGTGTTAGCTCGCGGCTTCACAGTCATACCAATGACGGCGAGTCGATGTAAAGCATCAAATGCCCGAGGCAGGAACGAAACCGAAATGAGGTTTTAACGCTTTCATGAGACGTTAAAGCATTGATTAGGCGTTAACGCTTTAATTAGACGTTAAAACTTTCGCCACATCCACACTCATTTGAGACGTTCGGGTTGTTGAACTTAAAGCCTTCGTTCAGCCCCTCTTTGACGAAATCCAGCTCAGTACCGTCAAGATAGACCATGCTTTTGCCGTCGATGATCACTTTCACGCCTTTGTCTTCAAAAACGATATCGTCATCGTTCATTTCATCAACAAATTCCAGCACATACGCCATTCCAGAACAGCCCGAAGTTCTCACACCCAAGCGCAGACCTAAGCCTTTACCACGGTGACTTAAAAAGGCGCTGACCCGTTGTGCAGCACTGTCGCTGATTGATATCGACATACAACAACCTCAACTCTGAAAACCCACTCATACCCTGCTCATCGTTCAAGTGACAGGTGTATTGGCGACTCTCGCAGCTCCGAATCACTGACTGATGCAAGCTCATCGGGTTATCTAACGTGTCGCCTTCCTGCCCCCTAAATCTTTTTGGGCATAGACTCAGTGAATGAATACTGAGTTAAGAATGAGCTAGTGATTAATGACCTATTTTACAACTACATGTTCGCAATTACTTTGCAGTATGTTTGCTTTTGTAGTCGGCGATAGCCGCTTTAATGGCATCTTCCGCCAGAATCGAGCAGTGAATCTTGACTGGCGGTAACTCCAGTTCTTCAGCGATCTGGGTATTCTTGATCGCTTCAGCCTGATCAAGAGACTTGCCCTTCATCCATTCAGTGACCAAAGAGCTGGATGCAATGGCGGAACCGCAGCCATAAGTTTTGAAACGTGCGTCTTCAATGATCCCGGCGTCGTTCACTTTGATCTGTAATTTCATAACGTCGCCGCAAGCAGGTGCACCGACCATCCCGCTACCAATCGTTGGATCTGCGTTGTCGAATGAACCGACGTTGCGTGGATTTTCGTAATGATCGATTACTTTTTCGCTGTAAGCCATGTGATTTCTCCTGAATCTTAAAGTCTGGAATTAATGGTGAGACCATTCAATGCTGCTGATATCCACGCCCTGCTTGAACATTTCCCACAACGGAGACAAGTCACGCAGACGGCCAATGGATTTACGTACCAGCGCAATGGCGTAGTCGATCTCTTCTTCAGTGGTGAAACGCCCCAGAGAGAAACGAATTGAACTGTGAGCCAGTTCGTCGTTCATCCCCAACGCGCGCAACACGTAAGAAGGTTCCAGACTCGCGGAAGTACAGGCTGAACCTGATGAAACAGCCAAATCTTTCAGTGCCATGATAAGCGACTCACCCTCAACATAGTTGAAGCTGACGTTCAGAATGCCAGGTGCGCCATTCTCTAAATCGCCGTTCAGATACACTTCTTCAATATCTTTAAGACCGTTCCACAGACGCAGACGCAGTGAACGTAAACGCGCAGCTTCGCTTTCCATCTCTTCTTTTGCGATACGGTAAGCTTCGCCCATACCCGCGATTTGATGCACTGGCAATGTGCCGGAACGCATGCCGCGCTCATGACCACCACCGTGTTGTTGTGCTTCAATGCGAATACGCGGCTTACGACGAACAAATAGCGCACCAATACCCATCGGGCCATAAACTTTATGGGCAGAGAAAGACATCAGATCGACTTTCAGTTTGCTCAGATCGATAGGTAATTTACCGACGCTTTGTGTGGCATCGACATGGAAAATGATCCCACGGCTGCGGCACATTTCGCCAATTTCAGCGATATCCTGCACCACACCGATCTCATTATTCACATGCATGATAGAAACCAAAATGGTGTCTTCACGCATTGCCGCTTCAAGCTGTTTCAGGTCGATAATACCGTTAGGCTGCGGTGCCAAATACGTCACTTCGAAGCCTTCACGCTCCAATTGGCGACAGGTATCCAGCACAGCTTTATGTTCGGTTTTACAGGTGATGATGTGCTTGCCTTTCTTCTGATAGAAGTTAGCAGCACCTTTGATGGCCAGATTATCGGACTCTGTTGCACCGGAGGTGAAGACAATCTCGCGAGGGTCAGCACCAACCAATGCAGCAATATCATTACGTGCAATATCAACAGCTTCTTCTGCCTGCCAGCCAAACTTATGTGAACGAGAGGCGGGGTTACCGAAAATGCCATCCAGAGTCAGATACTGCATCATTTTTTCAGCGACACGAGGATCAACTGGGGTCGTTGCTGCGTAATCCAAATAGATCGGTGTCTTTATTTTTGATTCGGTCATTGCTCTTATGCTCCGTACATCACTTCCAAAACGTAAAATTCCGCAGATTCTGCTTATGCGCGCAGATTGACGTTGATCGTCTCTTGCGGTCGGCCATTAGCCGTACGGCGCGTATCGTTATTCTGACGATCCGCAACCTCTAAGATATCTTGGTTATTCACCAGTTCTGCCAGTGTGATGTTATTGAGGAAGCTGCTGATGCGCTCGCTCAAATCACGCCATAATGTATGAGTCAGGCAACGATCACCGCCCTGACAACCTTCTTTACCCTGACAACGGGTGGCATCGACAGATTCGTCAACAGCGGTAATCACAGCACCGACTGCGATTGCTGATGCATCTTTACCCAGCAGGTAACCGCCACCTGGACCACGAACGCTGGCGACTAAGCCATTTTTGCGTAACCGTGAGAAAAGTTGTTCCAAGTAGGATAACGAAATCCCCTGACGTTCAGAAATATCGGCCAGAGGAACTGGCCCGTCATGGGAATGTAATGCCACATCAAGCATGGCGGTCACGGCATAACGGCCTTTGGATGTCAGTCTCATAGCTAAAATTACCTGTTGGCGAAAACAAGCCAGAAGTCTGACATTCTTGAGTGTTTTAGTCAACTATTTAACCTAGTAATTCACTCAAGTATTATTGACCTATTCCATTCTCAATAATATGCCGTGAAAATTATAATAACCATTTGATATAAGGCATTAATTTTTATTATTTTCAGCTGAATGATTGGCGTCACGCTGTGGGTATTTATCCTGCTTTTCAATTGACGTCAGCATGCCACGTAAGATATTCAGCTCTTGGGCCTCAGGGCGCGCGCGGGTAAACAAGCGGCGTAATTTGCTCATAATCTGGCCCGGATGTGCCTGGCGGATAAAACCAGTATGAGACAGCACCTGTTCCAGATGCAGATAAAAGCGCTCCAAATCATCCACCAATGGATATGGGGCTTCTTCTTCTATTATTGGTGCAGCCGCTTGTTGGCGATCAAGGAATGCCACCCGCACTTCATAAGCTAAGATTTGAACGGCCATCGCCAAATTTAGCGAGCTGTATTCTGGGTTTGCGGGGATCGCCACATGATAGTGGCATTTCTGTAACTCATCGTTCGTCAGACCGACTCGTTCACGACCAAACACCAGCGCGATAGGGGCATGTTCTGCTTCACGCGCACTGCGAACACCGCATTCACGCGGTTCCAGCATTGGCCAAGGTAGTGTACGGGAACGAGCACTGGTGCCGACAACCAAACTACATCCGGCGAGCGCCTCATCCAAAGTATCGACGATAGTGGCATTACCTATCACATCACTGGCACCGGCAGAAAGCGCGATCGCCTGAGAGTCCGGTTTTACCAAAGGATTGACCAAATATAAATTGGTTAATCCCATTGTTTTCATGGCCCTAGCTGTCGAGCCCATATTGCCAGTGTGTGAAGTCTCAACCAAAACGATACGAATATTGTGTAACATACAAACTCTGAGGATAACGGGTAATCGCCATATCTTAACACAGACATATACCCAAGCTACTTTGAGATTTAGGTAGGCGGCAACTGAATGAATCCCCGGGAACTCAGATAACTAAGTGACTGGGGTGAGTAAGGGCAGCCAACACCCCTGCATCTTGAAGGACAACGGGTATAGGCATTTATCGGATCCCCTGCTATACTATGCGCCGTTTCTCGTTCTTTAACATCCTAGTGGAAGATACCCATGCATCCGATGCTGACTATCGCCATACGCGCTGCGCGTAAGGCCGGTAACCTGATTGCCAAAAATTATGAAACTCCGGACGCTGTCGAAGCGAGCCAGAAAGGCAGTAATGATTTTGTTACTAATGTAGACCGCGATGCTGAGCATCTGATCATCGACGTTATCCGTAAATCTTACCCAAAACACACTATTATCAGTGAAGAATGCGGTGAGTTGCTCGGCGAAGATTATGATGTGCAATGGGTTATTGATCCACTGGATGGCACCACCAACTTCATCAAACGTCTCCCCCATTTCGCTGTTTCTATCGCTGTGCGCATTAAAGGCCGCACCGAAGTCGCTGTTGTCTATGACCCAATGCGTAACGAGCTATTTACAGCAACCCGTGGTCAAGGCGCTCAGTTAAACGGTTATCGTCTGCGCGGCACCAATGCCAAAGAATTAGACGGCACCATTTTGGCGACAGGCTTCCCATTCAAAGTGAAACAACACGCACCTGCTTATCTGCGTGTCGTGGGTAAACTGTTTGAGCATTGTGCAGACTTCCGTCGTACCGGCTCAGCCGCGCTGGATCTAGCCTATGTCGCTGCGGGCCGCGTTGACGGTTTCTTTGAAATTGGCTTGAAGCCGTGGGATTTCGCGGGTGGCGAACTGTTGGTTCGTGAGTCTGGCGGTATCGTGACTGACTTTGCTGGCGGCCATAATCATTTTAGCTCTGGTAATGTCGTCGCGGGTAACCCACGTATTGTGAAATCTATCGTTCAAGCGATGAACGATGAAATTAGTGATGCATTGAAGCGCTAATTCTCTTTATTCGCGGTTTCAGCTAAAAAGCCAGTCAGAATTGAATGACTGGCTTTTTTTATCGCCAAACTTAGCGGCCGAAAGGTCGGATTCCCCCGATAAATTCAGGCTGACTGGAAAGATAAAGCAGCCCTCCTGCAAACAGTAAAATAATCCCGCCAGTTAGCGCCAACGTCGACCAAGCAATTGCTCCCCATGCGGCTGGGGCGCGTTTTCGACTTAATTTCACGGCCAATCGCCGCGCATAATGGACAAACAATGCCAGCAAAGAAATGGTAAGAGATGTCCCGACTGCCATAGCCAGCGCGGATAGTATCCCCCACCAATACACGCCGATGACTTTAGCAAACAGCAACACCATGATGGCACCTGAACAAGGCCGCATCCCCATCGCCAATACAATGGCCAATCGAGTACGCCAATCATTACCCGCTTGTAGCTCTTGCGCACTGGGTAAGTGGTGATGCCCACAGCCACAATCATCGCTATGGACATGATCGGCGGTGAAGGGTTGTATGCGCTGGATAGCTATTTTTTGCGGTTTTAACGCTTTTACCTGAATATAAAGCCGTTTTATCGCGCGATAGCACAGTAAAACACCTAACGCAGCCACGAGCAGGAAGCTCCCCTTTTCTAGCCAGAAGCTGCTTTGATGCAAATAACGGGAAGAGAGTTGCATTATCCCCAACAGCAACGTCACCAACATGATGGCGACACCACCTTGCAGTATCGAAGCCGCAAAGGTCAGTTTCAGACTACTTTTTAGCTGTGCTGGGTGAGTCGCCAAATACGTGACAATCACCACTTTACCGTGCCCTGGGCCGACCGCATGCATCACACCATAAATCAAACTGAACAGCATCAGCGTTAAGCCGGTCTGATGTGGATTGGCCTTGACCTGTTGGAGTAATTGAGCCATCTGTTGGTGCATGTTTTTTTGCCAAACCACTGTTTTAAAAAGCAGTTCAGGCCAATATAGCCACGCCAAATGGGTCGCGCCAGCCAGTAGCAACAGAAAAAGCAAAAGTGGCCAAAGATTTATCAACCAATGCCGCTGACGGGAAGCTACCTTGATACCTACTGACATTGCACTGTTATCCGCTGTGCAAATTGTTTTCCAAGTTCCATATCTTCTCCAGGAGAATCACTTTTATCCAACGACAGCGCATAAGCCTGCAATGAAGCATTGGGATTCGGGGTGAATAAGGTCAATTTGCAGATTTTTTCCATTTCTGGCGACAGCCTGACCGATTTGTTATCGGCATAGGTCATATCGACAAAATACGTAGGGTCATAAGTTGAAATAATGAACGGTTTACCGGCTAAGGGTTGTGGTTCAGCCAATGGCATCACAAACGTTAAAACAGCTTGATGGCCCTTGCGTGCTAGATGGTATTCCGTTGGTAAATTTTTATATTTCACTGGGCTGCCATCACGATATATATCGGTGAAGTAGTGTTGCCCCAGTACGTTAGCCATGACTTCTGCCGCCAGTTTCTTCCAGATTTCAGAATCACTTTTGGCATTTTCAGCGTCATATAACAGATCGGCTGATGTAATTTCATCCATCGTCCAGACCATTTTCATGCCAACCAACATCTGTTTATCACTGACGAAGGTGGCATCCATATCAATAAAGCTGTGCGGGTGGGCCTCAGCAAAATGGCTATAAATGAACGCCCCTCCTGCAATGAGCAGAATCATCAGGCGGTTAACGGCGCTTGTTTTATCACTCACGGTCGATTTATCAATCACAGCCAAACTGTGATGATATAACATTTCTTGCATTAATCAATCCTTGGAAATCATCTGATAGCCCAATGTCATTGGCACAGCTAACAACCCTGTAGCGCCAAATACGCAGGGTATAACGTGATGCATGTTGAAAGTCGACACAAAACCACGCCGCCTCGCTAAACCGAAAAGAATCTCTTTTGCTATGCTTAAACCTGATGAATAACGGCACATCCATCATGGAATGTTATATGCGCGTAGACACTTCCTCTGAATCTCAGTTCTCAAGTCAACCGCTATCTGGCCAGCAACGACGCTGCCATATGGTGCTGATGATGTTTATGCCTGCGCGCAGAGTAGAACTGAAGAGCATCAGCCAACTGAATGGCGTCGAGCCATCCATTACCCGGCAAGATATAGCTGAGGTTGCAAGTGAAATCCAGCGTTTCTACCATTTGCACATCAGTACTGATAACAATGAGTACTTCCTCATTCAGGGCAACCATCTTGATAAAAGGCTTTGCTTGATTCATTGGCTACGACGTGGATTGCGGTATTGCCCGCATTTCGTTGAGAATCAGTTTAGCCCTAGCTTGTTTGAAGCATTATCTTGGGATAACTCAGTCCTATCGCAGCATTTGCCGCAAATCATTAGTCAGTGTGAACCTCACCTTAATCGTCAACTCAATGACAAAGATCGCCAGTTTTTACAGTTGTATCTGGCCTATTGCGCTTGGGAAAACCTTCAGCAGCCCCCACCAGAACTCACTCTCATTCAGCAGCAGTGGCTAAAATGTAAACCTGCGTTATCGGCGGCTGATAGTTTGTATGATGCCTTTAACCCATTACTAGGCCATCCGTTAGCGGGCCAACCGCTGGATATCATTGAGCGAGATATTCTGATCCTGATGTTGACGATGATAAAAGCGCACAGCTACCACACGACGAGATCAACGGAAGATATCCGTTTGATCAACGCTATTCATCGGTTGGTTGAGGATTTTCAGCAGTATTCAGCGATGACCTTGAGCAATAGTGAGACATTAGTCAGCCAGCTTTTCGCCCACCTTGCGCCGGCCATTGAGCGCTGTTATTTCAATATCGGTATTGATAACTCATTGCTGGACGAGGTCATTCGTAAGTACCCTCTGTTGCTGCGAACCACCCAGCAAGCGCTTGTTCCTTTTGAACAAGAATATCAAATTCAATTTTCTACCGATGAAGTGGGCCTGATCGCGATTAGCTTTGGTGCCTGTCTAATGCAGGATAATGCATTACAGGAAAAACAGATTTTGCTGTTAACGCAGAACAATCCAGCACTAGAAGAACAACTGGAGCAGCAGGTACGTGAGCTAACCCTGCTGCCGTTGCACATTAAATATTTGCCCCATGACGTCTATCTGCAATCCGGCGCGCCTGCCGGTACAGCCGTGGTATTGACGCCGTATGCTGTGCAGCAATCGGCATCAACACCGTCACTTATTCAGGTGCAATTGCCGCTGAGTACAAAACAAAACAAGCAATTGCGCCATATATTAGAATTGCCTTAACCGGTGGTTTCACTCTAACTCGCTACGACCCGAGGCCGGATAAACAGTGCAGGAACCGCCACCAAAGCCATCACCCAAAATACACCGCCCTGATAATGTTCGAATAAGAAGCCAGAAATGATAGTCATCACCGCAATCCCGCCTCCCATTGCCAGCGCAGAATAAACTGACTGCAGGCGGATCACATCTGAACCATGTCGCGCCGCAATAAACCGCATTGCCGCTAAATGGCAGACGGTAAAGGAGCCACAATGCAAGATTTGAATGAAAATAAGCCAAGGGAGTTCTGTGGTTGAAGCCATCAAGCTCCAACGAATAATCCCAGAGATGGCAGAAAGTAGCAGTAGACCGCGTGCAGTCCAGCGGCGAAACAGCACATTGCTGAACGCGAACACCAGAATCTCAGCCACGACACCCAACGACCATAAATAGCCGATAGTTGCGGCAGAATACCCCGCCTCATTCCAATATATCGAGCTGAAACTGTAATAACCGGCATGTGCGCCTTGCAACAAAGTCACGCAAAGTAAAAAGCGCCATACTTGCGAATCAGACAGTAACTTCTTCCAGCTCGTGGCCGCGACATTCCGGTGCCTCACCTCTCCTTGAGGCATGACATTCGGTTTCAGTAAAGCGCCTAACAACATGGCTGAAACACCGAAAATCAAACTATAGAGAATGGCTGGATGGCCCCAAACAGAGACTAATTTGCCGGTTAATGCCGAACCAATCACAAAAGCCAACGATCCCCACAGCCGAACTTTGCCGTAATCCATGGTGATCTGCTTTTGCCAAGTAGCCGCTAATGCGTCTGTTAACGGTACTAGTGGGCCAAAAAATAGGTTAAAACCGGCAATCACCAACATTAACCATGCCCAGCCATGACCAAAACAAAAACCGACGACAAAGACTAACGCCAGCAGTGCCAAGATTCGCATCGCGGTGACCAGATGAGAGGGATCTTTCACGCTGGGGGCAATCAGCAGACTACCAAGGAAGCGTGCAATTAAGCCTGCCCCCAACAAAATCCCGATGGTTTCAGGCGGTATCCCTTCACCTTGCAACCAAATGCCCCAAAAAGGCAGGAAAATGCCATATGAAAAGAAATAGGTGAAATAGCTGAGCGACAGCCAGCGTGTTGATTGTAATACCATGAATCCCTCCGAGGTCAGCCGTCACTGTGACAGAGGCCCCGTCGGCTAGCAACTCTGCCGTACTACAAACATAGAGTTTGAGATTGAGTTCACACTTAGGCTGCAAGAGTGACAAAATACGGACAAGCCCTGCGCTCAGCCGCGCATTGTGCAATGGCTTCGGTTAACTGAAAAAAAATAAAAAAACCCGCATTTTGCGGGTTTTTATTCAGCTAAAGCTAATCTGACGAAATTATGCGTAAACCGGTAAGCGGGCGCAGATTGCCAAAACTTTTTGCTTCACACGCTCAATAGTGGCTTCATCGTTGATGTTGTCTAACACATCACACATCCAGCCAGCCAATTCGCGAGATTCAGCTTCTTTGAAGCCACGGCGAGTAATCGCAGGGCTACCAATACGCACACCTGAAGTCACGAACGGACTTTTCGGATCATTCGGCACGCTGTTTTTGTTCACTGTAATGTTGGCGCGGCCTAAAGCAGCATCAGCATCTTTGCCGGTGATGTCTTTATCCACCAAATCAAGCAAGAACAGGTGGTTTTCAGTACCGCCAGAAACGACTTTGTAACCACGCTCCAGGAACACAGACACCATGGCTTTGGCGTTTTTAGCCACTTGCTGCTGGTAAATCTTGAACTCAGGCTCCATGGCTTCTTTCAACGCGACCGCTTTACCCGCGATAACATGCATCAATGGGCCACCCTGATTACCAGGGAATACAGATGAATTCAGTCTTTTGTACAGATCTTCATCACCACCTTTCGCCAAAATCAAGCCACCGCGTGGGCCAGCCAGCGTTTTGTGCGTGGTCGTGGTCACGATATGCGCATGAGGAACCGGGTTCGGGTAAACACCGGCAGCAACCAAACCAGCTACGTGAGCCATATCGACGAACAGCCATGCATCGATGCTGTCTGCGATTTCACGCATTTTTGCCCAATCAACGATCCCAGAATAAGCAGAGAAGCCGCCGATAATCATTTTTGGTTGATGTTTTTCTGCCTGACGCGCCAAATCGTCGTAATCAATCTGACCAGATTCGTCGATGCCGTAAGGCACGATATTGTAAAGCTTGCCGGAGAAGTTAACCGGCGAACCGTGAGTCAAATGGCCGCCATGTGCCAGATTCATCCCCAGCACGGTATCACCTGGTTGTAGCAAGGCAGAGTAGACCGCGACGTTAGCTTGTGAACCGGAGTGTGGCTGAACGTTAGCGTAATCTGCGCCGAACAGCTCTTTAGCACGGTCAATGGCCAGTTGTTCAACAACATCAACATACTCACAACCACCGTAGTAACGCTTGCCCGGATAGCCTTCAGCATACTTGTTCGTTAACTGAGAACCCTGCGCCTGCATAACACGCGGGCTGGTATAGTTCTCAGACGCAATGAGTTCGATGTGCTCTTCCTGGCGCACCACTTCTTGCTCCATTGCACGCCATAAATCTGCATCATAATCGGCAATGTTCATTTCACGCTTTAACATCCGGCTCTCCTGACTTAGCTAGCAAAATATACCTTGAAGGTCACCCGTTCGGGTTCTGGCACACAGTGTAAACTGTTTCCCCCTTGTGATGATAGGTCTTGACAGAGGTTTTTACGCAAACGATTGGCTACTGATAGCGTAAGGCTTTGAGCTGTTATGGGTTCATTCACGGCAAGGGAATTATCCTCATATTCATTATGTGATTTTTTCATATTCTGTGAACTGACTCGCCACAACAATCCCCCACATAAAGAAAGTGCATTTACAAATCAGCATGCAAATTATAAGATGCATATTAAATGCATGTATTGGCGTGCATATAATAATACCCAACGTTATTTGGCAGTTTCATGACAAATACCAAGGGATCAAACGACCAAGGAGTCACCATGCTGGACCACCAAACCATCGCTACCGTTCAATCTACCATTCCGCTACTTGCTGCTACTGGCCCCAAACTGACTGCGCATTTCTATGATCGCATGTTCGAACATAATCCTGAGCTAAAACACATCTTCAACATGAGCAATCAAGTGAATGGTGACCAGCGTGAAGCGCTTTTTAACGCCCTTTGCGCTTATGCGGCAAATATCGATAATTTGGCGGCTTTGCTACCCGCTGTTGAACGTATCGCACAGAAACATACCAGCCTGAACATTCAACCTGAGCACTATGCGATAGTCGGCCATCACCTGATCAGTACGCTAGATGAAATGTTCTCTCCAGGTGAAGAAGTATTAGATGCTTGGGGTAAAGCTTACGGTGTATTGGCTGAGGTGTTTATTCAGCGAGAAAGTCAGATTTACCAGCAGAGTGAAACCAGCACTGGCGGTTGGCGGACCTTGCGCCGCTTTAGCATCATTAAAAAAGAGATGCAGAGTGACGTAATTTGCAGCTTCGTATTAGCGCCTGAAGATGGGGGCCGAGTCGTCGATTTCAAACCGGGCCAATATTTAGGTCTTTACATCGAAGACGAGCAGCTCGAATATCAAGAAATTCGTCAATACTCACTGACCGCAGCCCCTAACGGGAAGACATATCGCATTGCCGTTAAACGTGAGGAACAAGGCACGGTTTCTAATTATCTGCACCAACAGTTGAATGAAGGCGATATCGTACGTATCGCGCCCCCTCGCGGTGATTTCTTCTTGGATATCACACCGGATACCCCCGTGGCATTGATTTCTGCAGGTGTCGGTCAGACCCCAATGCTAAGTATGCTCAATACGTTACATGATCAGCAACATTCTGCCCCGATACATTGGTTACATGCCGCAGAAAACGGCCGTGTGCATGCATTTGCCAATGAAGTGACCGCTATTGCAGAGAATATGGCGAATCTCAGCCACCACGTGTGGTACCGCGAACCTATAGCGAGCGATAATAAAGGGGTGGATTACCATAGCGAAGGGCTAATGGACCTAGGTGCATTTGAGGGTTTAGCAGCAGAACCTAACCGACATTATTACTTCTGTGGGCCGCTGGGATTTATGCAATTTGCAGGACGTCAATTATTGGCGCAAGGGGTCTCATCCGACAGAATTCATTATGAATGCTTCGGTCCGCATAAAGTCATTTAATTATTGAATATTATATATCGTGAGAGGCCATCCGGCCTTTCACCTATTTAGACCCCCAGTTCCCTTCTAATTATTCTCCTTAAATGTGGTAGAACGTGATTTAGATCTCATATATCCTTACTCGAAATTGCCACGATGAGAGATTCGAATGATTGTCTCAATATTGATATAACTAAATATTATTAATGTGGCTAAAATTTCCCTTTCTATTTATTCCCAGCAACGCTGGGTAAATTAAGGCTGAATTAACCTACCATGAGTAAGAAATTCATAAAAAAAGAAGGGTTGGCATTAGTCTCTATGGCGCGCTATTTAATTGGTGAGCGTCCCGGCAATCGGCTTAAAACCATCGATGAATTATCCGAAGATTTTAGTATTTCTGTCGGTGTGGTGCAGCACGCATTAAAAGTGTTGGAAGCCGATGGGGCTATCATCGTTGAGCGTCGTGGCCGTAATGGCACCTTGCTAGTTGATCTGAATATGCCACTGTTATTACAGCAGGCTGATTTGGGAAATATGGTCTGTGCCATGCCGCTGCCCTATACCAAACTTTATGAAGGTCTAGCCAGTGGCTTAAGGGAACAATTTACCTTACTCCCTCTTTATTTCGCACATATGCGTGGAGCTGAAGTTCGTATCGAATGCCTGATAGACGGTGTTTATGATATGGCTGTGGTATCGCATTTGGCGGCGAAAAGTTATCTGGCTCAAGGGAAAGTGGCACTCGCATTAAATCTGGGAAATGGTTCCTATGTGGATGGCCACCAGCTTATTTGCCGTCGTGGTGAACAGCACAATATTCGTCGAGTCGGATTAGACCCACGTTCACCCGATCAATGCTTACTGACTGAAATTAAATTTGCTGGGCAGCCTATCGAGTTGGTCGAGTTACCTTATAGCGACTGTATCACGCACATTAATCGTGGCGATATTGATGCTGCCATTTGGAACTTGGCTGACGATGTTCCCCATGAACATTTACAAGCACTCAAACTACAAGGCGATGAGCGTTATATTCAAGCTTCACAAGCCGTCATTCTGATCCGGCCAGATAACCATCCCATTAAGTTACTCTTGGAAAAAGGGATTAATGAGACATTATTGCTTAGTCATCAGCGGGCAGTACAAAAGGGTGAGATAGAACCTCGCTATTAGTCTCGCGCTGTTAATGGAAATCTAACCTGTTGTTTCAATGAGGCGAATTCATTGGAGATTTGTATTGATCCGCGGCTTAATATTCTTTGTCAGTCAGGGGTTATCGATGCCGATATTGGCCAAGGCCTGGATCAGGTTATCAAGCGATTAGAGCACTTTTGGCGGCTACCCGTTCACACCGATCAAGGAGCGATGGCGATAACTCACATGGCAAATGCATTGATGCGTACCCGCCGTGGTGAAGCGATCAATGCATTAGACCCAGTGATTCTTGCAGAGATTATTCAAAACGAACATATTCACTATATTCGTGAAATTAATCAGGATTTATTGGCATTTTTTTCACTAAAGCCTGCAGAAAGTGAAATTGGGTATTTACTCGCGAACATATACGGTCTATACCTTTCAAGTGACTTGCCACCACTGCGTTAATGATTTATACGGGGCTGTTATTAAAATACAACACCAGATTTTTTTCTTATTAAATATTCAAAAAAATAATAATTTAACAAAAATAATTATGTCTCAATCACTTAGGACATCAAATGTTTTTAAAAACACTTTTAAAGCAAAATACTTTATTGGTTGATGCGGCTATTTCGTTCTGGCATCAGGGAAAAATCAGCCCAGATAGCTATGTTATTGATGTTGAACAAACCGAAGCGAATGCTCGTTTATTGCTAGAAACTGCGCATCATAGCCAGATAAAACTGTATTTGATGAGTAAGCAATTTGGGCGTAACCCAGAACTCTGCCGCCGCCTACTCGCCTGCCGTTACGAGGGGACAGGCTACCAAGGCATGGTTGCCGTTGATTTCAAAGAAGCGCGGCAACTTTATCATCACGATATCCCTGTCGCTCATGTCGGTCATTTGGTCCAACCTCCTTCAGGTATGGTTGCGGAAATAGTACGCAGGCAACCGGAGGTCATTACTGTTTTCTCACTGGAAAAAGCGCTGGAGATCTCGCAAGCAGCACACCAATTGCATATTACCCAGCCACTCATGTTGAAGGTTTGTCAGACAGGCGACTTACTGTATTCCGGACAAGAAGCAGGGTTTGAATTATCACATTTGCCCGCAGTCATTGCCGCCATTCGCAAATTACCGGCAGTAAGATTAGTCGGGATTACCCACTTCCCTTGTATGCTTTATGACACTTCTTCGCGCCAAACCTTGCCGACGGCGAATATGCACACATTGCTCGCTGCACGGGATATTTTGCTCGCAGAGGGGGTGGAAATTGAACAGGTGAATGCGCCTTCTGCGACCAGTTGCACCACGTTGCCACAAATGGCTCAACTCGGCGTAACGCACAGCGAACCCGGCCATGCCTTAACGGGAACTATCCCCGCCAATCAACATGGTGACCAACCAGAACAGATCTCCATGCTTTATCTATCTGAGATTTCCCATCATGTTTCTGGCCGCAGCTACTTCTTTGGTGGCGGATATTATCGCCGTAGCCATTTAAAAAATGCGTTGATTTACCACAACAACCAATTCAGCCAAAGTACGGTATTCCCCTTCGATGATAGCAGCATTGATTACTGCCTGTGTTTGGCCAACGAGTTCCCTATTGGTAGCCCAGTTATCATGAGTTTTCGGACTCAGATATTTGTTACCCGCAGTGATGTGGTGTTGATTGATGGCATTCAAAGCGGCAACCCCCGCTTACTTGGTCGTTATGACAGCAGAGGTAATCTACTGTCATAGCAAAACCAGATAATTATCAGCAATCCAATGCGTTAGCCGATGTAATATGTTCTCATATAGACGTTATCGAACAATATGATGGATAAGTGATTTTTTACTGTACTGATTGATTAATCTGCCGATATATTAGTTGCCGCCATCATAAGCAGCACTAATGAAATCAATCGTACAGTGATAAGTGACCGTCAATATTGGGTAACATTTGCCCCTATATTTACTTTCTTCGGAGCCTGCCCGATGATCAATCCTAATGGATATACCTACGCTCACGAGCATCTGCACATTGATTTATCTGGATTTAAAAATAATCTGGACTGTCGCTTGGACCAATATCAGCCCATTTGTGACGAAATGCGTGAATTAGTCAGTAAAGGGGTCGCGAATATCGTTGAAGTCACCAACCGATACATGGGCCGAAACCCTCAATTCTTATTGAATCTGATGCGTGACAGTGGCATAAATGTCATCGCTTCAACCGGTTACTATACCGATAGTTTCTACCCGCCAATGGTGCGAGAGAGCAGCGCGCAACAACTTGCACAGACCATGATTGATGAAATTGAAATAGGGATCGATGGTACGGATCTGAAAGCGGGTGTGATTGCCGAAATAGGTACCAGTGAGGGCGTGATTACCCCTGACGAAGCAAAAGTCTTTCACGCCGCAGCCCTGACCCATCATGCAACTGGCCTCGCCATCTCTACCCATACCAGTTTCAGCACCATGGGCTTGCAACAAATCGCCCTGCTTAAACAACATGGTGTGCCGTTAGATCGCGTGGTTATTGGTCACTGCGACCTGAAAGAGCAGCCGGACCTTATTCTAGAAATGATCGATATGGGTGTGTACGTCCAATTCGATACTATTGGTAAAAATAGCTATTTCCCCGATGAACGCAGGGTTGCCATGCTTGTCACCTTAGCAGAGCGTGGGTTGTTGGATAGAGTTATGCTCTCGATGGATATCACCCGCCGGTCACATTTGAAAGCGAATGGGGGCAGCGGATTTAGTTATTTAGTTGATTCATTTATTCCCATGTTACTGGCCGCAGGGATTTCCCACGCTCAGGTGGAAATGATGTTGCGCCACAATCCTAATAAATTTTTCGCCACGCAAGGAAAGTGATTATGAAGAAGATTGGCATTGCCGGGCTGCAACGAGAATTAATTCGCGAAATGATTGAGCAGACGGCACCGAATACCTTTGAGACATTTATTCTCTCGGACATGGATGCCGCCGTCAAAGTGAAAGAAGGGCAGTTGGATTATTATATCGGTGCCTGTAATACCGGTGCTGGAGCAGCATTATCAATGGCCATCGCAATTATTGGTTATAACAAAAGCGCGACAATTGCCAAACCCGGCATCAAAGCAAAACCTGAGCAAATAGAAAAAGTGGTGGCGGAAGGTAAAGTGGCTTTTGGCTTATCCGTCGAACATATTGAACATGCAATCCCATTGCTAATTACGCAACTGCGCTAAGGGGCCACCGTGGATTATATTCATATTGTTGTGGTCGCTCTGCTGACAGGGATGACCGCCCTACTTTCCCACCGTTCTGTCGCCGTATTCCATGACGGTATACGACCTATTTTGCCGCAATTGGTTGAAGGGAACATGACTCGCCGCGAAGCAGGCAGTATCGCATTCGGCCTAAGCGTCGGGTTTATCGCCTCGGTCGGTATTTCATTTACGCTCTCAACCGGTTTACTTAACTCTTGGTTACTGTTTTTACCAACTGACATCATCGGTGTCTTGGCGATCAACAGCTATTTAGCCTTCGCGCTAGGCGCTGCTTGGGGCATCTTAGCCCTCACTAGCTTGCCAGCGGTCAACACCGCGCTGACCTCATTGCCCGTTAACTTTATCGGCTCGTTAGGGGAACTCAGCAGCCCGGTTATTTCAGCTTTCGCCCTGTTCCCGTTGGTGGCGATTTTCTATCAATTTGGTTGGAAAACCGCGATTGTCTCAGCCTTTATTGTGCTGCTAACCCGCCTGCTAATTACCCGTTTTACCGGGCTGTTCCCTGAGTCCATAGAAATTTTTGTCGGCATGATACTGCTTATTGGCATCGCCATCGCGCAGGACTTACGCGCAAAAACCCATCTCGGGGGTGGTGGTGGGCACTCTGTTTTCGAAGAGCGAACCCAGCGCATTATTAAAAACCTCCCCATGCTGGCGGTTGTCGGTGGACTCATCTCTGCAGTAGCGAGTATGAAGATCTTCGGCGGCAGTGAAGTGTCGATTTATACCCTCGCAAAAGCCTATGCACCGGGTATTACACCGGAAGAATCATTGGCGCTGATCCATCAAGCCTCATTGGCTGAATTTATGCGCGGTCTTGGCTTTGTGCCACTGATTGCCACCACAGCACTGGCAACGGGCGTCTATGCGGTCGCGGGTTTCACCTTTGTCTTTGTGGTGGGTTATTTGGTGCCTAACCCATTACTCGCGGGCATCATTGGGGCGATCGTTATCTCATTGGAAGTACTGATGCTACGTTCCATCGGCAAGTGGCTAGGCCGCTTCCCATCAGTACGTAATGCTTCGGATAACATCCGTAACGCCATGAACTTATTAATGGAGTACGCACTGCTCATTGGTGCTATTTTCGCTTCAATCAAGATGGCTGGCTACACCGGTTTTACCATTACTACCGCACTCTATTTCCTCAACGAAGCCATTGGCCGCCCAGTCATGAAAATTGCGGCTCCTGTGGTGGCGGTGATTATCGCCGGTATTGTGCTAAATCTGTTCTATTGGGTAGGGCTGTTCGTTCCGGCTTGATATGCTGTTCATCATGCAGTTAGTGTCTCTTGAAGCATAAAAAAAAGCCCGTTCGTGTCAACGAAACGGGCTTTTTTGTGACGAGTAGTCTGCTGCTATCTTCTTGGATTGCAGATACGCAGCGGATTAAATCGCTTCTTCGTCCTGCTCACCGGTGCGAATACGCACTACGCGGGAAACATCAAATACGAAGATTTTGCCATCGCCAATTTTACCGGTCTGAGCGGTTTGCATAATCGCTTCGACACAGGTATCGACAATATCGTCTGCAACCACGATCTCAATTTTAACTTTAGGCAGGAAGTCCACCATATACTCCGCGCCACGGTACAGCTCGGTATGCCCTTTCTGGCGGCCAAAACCTTTGACTTCTGTCACTGTCATCCCAGTGATACCCACCTCGGCCAGCGCTTCACGCACGTCATCGAGTTTGAATGGCTTAATAATCGCGTCAATTTTTTTCATGGTGAATCCCTGTTTTACCAATTCTTGCGGCCAAAGCCTGATGTAATCGGATAGCGTCTATCTTTACCAAAATTGCGGGCAGTAATTCGTGGCCCGACCGCAGACTGACGCCGTTTGTATTCATTGATATCTACCAGGCGGATGACCTTACGCACGATAGTTTCATCAAAACCGTCTGCAACCAAATCGGCCACGGACTTATCCTGCTCGACATAGCCTTCGAGAATGGCGTCCAAAATATCATAAGGCGGCAGGCTATCCTCATCTTTCTGATCAGGTGCCAATTCTGCTGATGGCGGACGAGTAATCACTCGCTGCGGGATCACATAAGAAACCGTGTTGCGGTATTCCGATAGTTTGAATACCAATGTCTTTGGCACGTCTTTCAGCACATCAAAGCCACCCGCCATATCACCGTACAGCGTCGCATAGCCCACGGCCATTTCGCTTTTGTTACCGGTGGTTAATACAATGCTGCGGCGTTTATTGGACAACGCCATCAACACCACGCCACGGCAACGCGCTTGCAAGTTTTCTTCCGTAGTATCGCGCGCAGTGCCAGCAAACATCGGTGACAACTGTCCCATAAAAGCATCGAACATGGGTTCAATAGAAAGTACATCGAATTCAATGCCTAAAATTTCGGCTTCTTCTTTGGCGTCAGCGATACTGATATCGGCGGTGTATCGGAACGGCATCATTAATGCCTGAACCTTATCTTTACCCAATGCATCTACCGCGATGGCCAGCGTTAATGCCGAGTCAATCCCGCCAGATAAGCCGAGAACTGCGCCATTGAAACCATTTTTAGTCACGTAATCGCACACGGCTAATACCAGTGCTTCATAGACTTGCGCCAAAGGCGGTAATTCTGCCGCGGGTGCCATCATTGGCACGACTTCACATTCATTAAGCTGTAGTAACGTTGTTTGCTCCGCAAATGCCGCTAAACGATGAGTCAAGTTACCTGCCGCATCAAAGACTTTGGAACAGCCATCAAAAATCAGCTCATCCTGCCCACCAATCTGGTTGAGGTACACCAGTGGTAAACCGGTACGCTGACAATGTGCTGCCATCAACGTTTTGCGGATATAAGGTTTTTCACGGTTATACGGGGATGCATTGATCGACAGCAGTACTTCCGCACCCGCCGCTTTCACAGCATCAACGGGGCCGTCGAACCATAAATCTTCACAAATAAGTAAACCCAGACGATAGCCTTTCAGCTCAACGACACAACTGTCATGTCCGGCAGAGAAATAACGTTTCTCGTCGAATACACCATAGTTAGGCAATTGCTGCTTAAAATAGCGCGCTAGCAATTTCCCCTCAGAAAACAGTGACAGGGCGTTATACAGGTTACCGGCCTCACGCCATGGATGCCCCACCAACACCGCAATATGCTGCGTAGCGGCTTGTAAGCGATCCAATTGGGCTTCACAGCGCTGATAAAAATCATTGCGATACAGCAAGTCTTCTGGCGGATAACCGGACAAAGCCAGCTCAGAGAACATAACCAGATCGGCACCCGCCTTCTGCTGCTCATTGAGGGTTTGCAACATGCGTTCAGTGTTGCCTTCGATATCGCCCACCAGCCAATTCAACTGGGCTAACGCAACGGAAAGTGATCTGCTCATTGTATTTAAACTCAGTTATCAGTTTCATACCCGCTATCGTTCAAACTGCTATTGGGTATATCAGGGATATAGTGACTAACAATAATGACTGTTACTGCCAGTTATTCTTTAAAATCATTGGCATCCAGTTCATGGCGTGACAACAATTTATAAAATTCAGTGCGGTTACGCCCCGCCATCCGCGCCGCTTGGGTCACATTACCCTTGGTGATTTGCAGCAGTTTACGCAAATAATTCAATTCGAATTGATTACGCGCTTCTACAAAGGTCGGTAAAGCGGTGTTTTCCCCCTCCAACGCCTGCTCAACCAGCGCTTCACTGATGACAGGAGCCGAAGTTAATGCCACGCATTGCTCGATGACGTTGACCAATTGACGTACGTTACCCGGCCAACTGGCCGTCATTAACCGTTTCATGGCATCAGTTGAGAAGCTACGGACAAAAGGTTTATGCCGTTTGGCAGATTCCCGTAGCAAATGATTCGCCAACAGCGGGATATCTTCTGAGCGCTCATGTAGCGCAGGGATTTTCAGATTCACGACATTCAAACGATAGTAGAGATCTTCACGGAATTCATTTTTCGCCATGGCTTTTGGCAAGTCACGGTGAGTGGCCGAGATCACTCGGACATCAATGCTTAAATCACGATTACTGCCCAGCGGGCGCACCTTACGTTCTTGTAGCACACGCAACAGTTTTACCTGCAAAGACAATGGCATATCGCCGATTTCGTCCAAGAACAACGTGCCGCCTTCTGCGGCTTGGAACAGCCCCTCTCGGCTACTGACCGCCCCCGTAAATGCCCCCTTGGCGTGGCCAAAAAGTTCAGATTCGAGTAACTGTTCGGGTAACGCACCGCAGTTAATGGCGATAAAGGCTTTTTTCGCTCGCGGACTGGCGGCATGGATCGCTTGTGCCAAGACTTCTTTACCAGTACCACTTTGCCCGTTTATCAGCACACTGACGTCGGATTGCGCCACCATTTTGGCTTGCTCTAACAGGCGTAGCATCACTGGACTGCGGGTCACTATCTCTTCGCGCCAAGAATCATCACCGGCAGGAATAGAAAGCTCCAAAGCAGCATCGATTGCTTTATATAAGGCGTCACGATCAACGGGCTTGGTTAGGAAGCTAAACACCCCTTGTTGAGTCGCAGCAACAGCATCAGGAATGGAACCGTGGGCTGTCAGGATAATCACTGGCATACCGGGTTGATGCTTCTGGATCTCAACAAATAGCGCCATGCCATCCATTTCATCCATCCGCAAATCACTGATAACCAGATCAATCTTCTCACGCATTAACAGACGCAATGCTTCCTGACCGCTCTCAGCGGTGGTGACATTAAAACCTTCACTGGTTAACCGCATCCCCAACAGCTTGAGCAAGCTGGGATCGTCATCAACCAGCAGTAGATTGGCCGGTTTGCGTTGCGTCATGGGATTCCTTATTTGTTGCAGGAGAGACATCAGCAGGTGGCACCACTGGCGGAGCTGATTGAGGTGTTACAGATTCCGTCTCTACTGGCTTAGTTTCTGCTGGTTTAGCCTCAGCAGGTTTTGCTTCCGCAGGCTTCGTTTCTGTAGGCTTAGCTTCTGCCGGTTTGGCCTCAGCAGGTTTCGTCTCTGTTGGCTTCGTTTCTGCCGGTTTAGCCTCAGCAGGTTTCGTTTCTGCTGGCTTAGTTTGCACCGGTTTAGATTCTACTGGCTTCGTTTCTACCGGCTTAGCTTCTGCGGGTTTCACCTCTACCGGCGCTGCTGGCTGAGGTTGAACTTCCGCCGGCTTAGGTGCGGCTACCGCAGGTTTGCTGTCGGTGTCTGTTTCCGGAATTTCATTTTGCAACTGTTTGCGCGATGAAAGCTGCCGTTCAATGTCGGTCAAGTTTTCCAACTTACGGGTGGTATCCAATAAGTTGTATTGCAACCGAACTTGGCTTTCCCGCAGACGGTCAATCTGTGTATCCGATTCGTCTTGTAAACGCTGATAACGGGTGCGCTCTTCAGCAAGAGAGATGCGTAAAACTTGTTGCTCACGCCACAACTGAATCAATGGGCGCACAGCGCCAGGGATGGTTTGACTGAAACTGTTCAGACGCTCAACCACCTGACGCCGCTCTGCAATGGATGGCTCGGCGCTACTGATTAAAATCCCCTGCTTAAAGGCCGTGGACCACGTAGTGACCGGTAATGCTTTGGCTAACGCACGAGCCTGCGTAGAGCCTAAACGCTCAGCGCAATCCATCGCACGCAACCAGTAAAGTGAGTTTTCCAACGTCTCTTTATCTTCAAGACCCCACAGCACATCACAAGGTAACGTACGATAATCTACGATTTTCGTCTCAGGGATAACCATTTGAACCGCTTGCGAAAAGCGGCTGCTTGCTGGGTTATCCGTACACCCTGTGAGTAAAAGTGGGGCCAGCAATAAGGCTCGCCAAAAAATACCCGAACCAAGGCTACCAGCAGGCATCGCTGCCGTAGCGGGTGTCGGGCGTGATAAAAAGGCGGTCTTTTTAATGATGCGACTCATCGACCATTTGTACATTATTTATTCATTCTCGGCAGTTAATGGCAATTCAACACGGAAACAGACTGCGGCGTAATCCACTGACACCAGTTGCAAATCGCCCTGCATCCTTCTGATGCAGTCCTGAGCAATACTCAATCCTAATCCACTGCCTTTGACGGCCCCTTTCCGCTGATGGCTCCCCTGGAAAAAAGGCTCAAAGATCATTGTCTCTTCTGAGTTCGGGATCGGTGCTCCGGTATTGGCAATATCAATTTGTACGCGGTTATCTACCTGACGGCTACGAATCCAAATGGTACCGGATTCCTCGCCATAGTGCACCGCATTGGAGTAGAGATTATCTAATACCCGCATTAATAATGTCGGATCCGCCCAACAAATGTCCGCCTGCAAATCTTGCTCGGTACGGATCATCTTGGCTCTTGCCGGTAAACTGTGCGCAGCAATCACCTCTTCAACCATGTTAGGCAATTCAACATTTTCAAGCTCACCAGGCCCATCCGCTAATTTACGGTTATAGTCCAGCAATTGCTCAATCAACAGTTGCAAGTGGCGGCTGCTATTATCGAGGATAGCCACCACTTCTTTTTGGTCTTGGGTTAATGGCCCCGCCACTTCGTCAGCCAGCAGTTCGGTTCCTTCGCGCATACTCGCTAATGGGGTTTTTAATTCGTGGGAGATATGGCGCAAAAACTCATGGCGCTGTGATTCCAACCAAGCTAATCGTTCGCTAAGCCAAATAATGCGCTGTGCCAGCGAGCGTAGCTCTCTCGGCCCTTTAAAGAGCGCGGTATTACCTAACGAGCGCCCTTCCCCCAAGCGATTAATCATTCGCTCAATACCTTTAACTGGCCCGATGATCATGCGGGTAAAAAGCACAACCAATAGCACACTTACTAAAAACAGTAGCAGAGATTGCCAGCCAAAGAATTGCCCACGTTCAGCGATATCTTTTTGCAACTGCTGACCACGAGAGAAAATCACATCGCGGGTGGCTTGTACCATCTCAACATTAGAGCGAGAAAATTTCTCTAATAGCGTTGCGGCATTTTGTTCTGGGCCACTATTTTTACATTTAATATCAGAAAGTTGCGTAAGAAGCTCTTGCAGAGTTTGGTAATAGCGGGCATCCGGTAAGATTGATGCATGTGCTTCGAGCATTTGCGCATACTGTTTGCGCTGATGCTGGTACAGCGTAGCCAATGTGGGATCATCTAATACACAGTATTGGCGGTAACTTCGCTCCATTTCGAGTGCCACACTGGTCATTGCTTCACTTCGCCGGGCATCTGCCAGCGTGGTGCGGTTAATATCCGCCGCTTGAGTGCTCAAGTGATCCAAACTTTGATATGCCTGATACGCCAGTACCAATAGCGGCAATAGCACCAACAGAAATGCCATGAGCACCAGTTGACGTAAAGATCGGGGGAATAAACGCCATCTTTTCAACGAAATCATCTCATTACCTATCATTCTGTTGTGATGCTAACTGACTTTGCCAGGATTACAATGCCTGATGCCAAATTACTGGTCATCTTCCACTTGGTAGGGGGTGGGCGACAAGCTTACTACCTATCCGCATCATGAAATCTATTGGGAATGTGGCAAGGTTTAGACCTCTTGGCTGAGGATAAAAAAAAAGCACTCGCCAGAGGCTAAGTGCTTTAAATTGAATTTTTTGGCTCAAAACCGTCAGCATCATTATCAAATCTACCTGTTATACAGTGACGAAATGGCTAACTAAGAATGAGACAACGGAGCAATAAATGCCCCGTCGCAGAATATGTGGATGCCCTTAAAAATCGTCTCCAGTTTGATGAAGCCGAGGCAATCATCGGGAGGATGAGACGAATAGCATCCAGACATGTCCAATATTGATGAATTGTTCATCACAGCAGGACATAGGCGGTGCCTCACTCAACGTGTCGTCCGATGTTTGATAATGTGCATTCACACAATATCGGTTTAGGTGGACGATAGGCACCAGTCTTAGGCATCATTCGGTGGCTTATGAAGCGCATATTCCGCTTAACAGCGGGACTATCATAAAAAGGTGAATGAGCAACTGTATAAGATAATGCAGCTTGCGTGCCAACTTTTATAATTTCAATTCAACTAATTGATTTTAAATAAAAAAATAATTATCACTCTCAAAATAAAAAACCGCACTCAACCAATAATTTAGCAATCATTGACTCTTTGTCGCTTAATCACGACAGCAAAATCCCCATAAAATAAAATCGATGTAAATCAATAAATTAAGTGTCTCCAATTTGAGACATTCATTTTATGGTTTGTCGCGATTTGCCGACAAAAAATTAAAATAGTTTAAATTCAATAAGATAATTTCGTGTCATTGCGGATTAGCATGAAGTTTTTATCAAAAAAAGTATTAGATCCGTTCGAAAATTTCTACGGTGTTATAAATTATGCTATTTCATTTCCAATACAGATGATTCACGATCCTGCTTGAACTCAAACGCGACGACCAAAAAGAGGAATCCATAATAGTCCATGGAACAAGGATGATGCCGTTTAATCTCAACTAGCAGGTAACATCCATGAAAATAACTGCCATTGTTTTCCTTTGTACCCTCTTTATAGCTATGCCTTCATCAGCCATGTTTTCTTTGACGCAAAAGCCCTATCTTGCTTGGTTTTCTACCGTCGACTATCAAGATAATGATAACTTTCCAGAGTTTTCCATTGAGGACTTTAACGTGCAACAAAATGTCCCCGGTAGAGAGGCCGAAATTAAATTCACATTAAAAAGTAGCGGATTGTTGTACTACCATGTTTATCTGAAGGATAAAGATAATGAAGAAATCAAGGATACATCAGGCTTCGTTAACAACAACAGCCAGTATGTATCACTAAAGAAAACCAGCACTCAGCCTGGAGAATATAAAGTCACGATTGAGTTAGTCGATAACAATAAAATGACAGTAACAAGAAATTATCCTATTACGCTGGATTAAAAAAACTCAGGGGATCGCTCCCCTGAGCCTGCTTTTTATCACTGAAGAGATTAGCCTAGTTGCTTACGCGCATTGCGGAACATGCGCATCCACGGGCTATCCTCGCCCCACTCTTCTGGGTGCCATGAGTTACTGACAGTACGGAAGACACGTTCAGGATGCGGCATCATCACCGTTGCACGGCCACTGGTACTGGTCACAGACGTAATACCGTTCGCTGAACCATTCGGGTTAGCGGGATATTGCTCAGTGACTACGCCGTCATTATTCACAAAGCGTATTGCCACCAAGTTGTTCTGTTCCAATGCCGCTAAATGTGCCGCATCGCGTACTTCGACCAACCCTTCTCCGTGTGAAACAGCAATTGGCATACGTGAACCCACCATGTCCTGCATGAACAGCGACGGGCTATCTGCCACTTCAACCAGACTGAAACGCGCTTCAAAACGATCTGACAGGTTACGGACAAATCGTGGCCAATGCTCAGCACCAGGAATCAGTTCGCGCAGATTAGACATCATCTGGCAGCCATTACAGACACCCAACGCCAAGGTTTCAGGACGATGGAAGAAAGCTTCGAACTCATCACGTACACGGTCATTAAACAGGATGGACTTCGCCCAGCCTTCACCCGCGCCCAGTACGTCACCGTAAGAGAAACCACCACAAGCCACCAAGGTTTGGAAGGCTCGTAAATCCGTGCGCCCAGCCAGAAGGTCACTCATGTGCACATCGACAGCATCAAAACCGGCACGGTGGAAAGCGGCAGCCATTTCAACGTGGGAGTTAACCCCCTGCTCACGCAACACCGCGACTTTTGGTCGTGCTTGCTTGATGATGTATGGCGCGGCAATATCTTGCGCAGGATCGAAGGTCAATTTCACATTTAAGCCAGGATCGCGTTCATCCTTTTTCGCTTCATGTTCTTGATCCGCGCAGGCGGGGTTATCACGCAAACGCTGCATTTGCCAGGTGGTTTCTGCCCACCACAAACGCAGAGTGCTGCGTTTTTCGCGGTAAACCACGTCAGTGCCACTGCGAATATCGAAAGTATCCCCTTCAATCGCACGGCCCAAGAAGTGAACGCAGTCTGCCAAGCCGTGGTCAGCCAATATTTTTTCTACTGCAGCACGCTGCTCAGCACGGACCTGAATAACAGCGCCCAGCTCTTCATTGAATAGTGCTGCCAATGAATCATTACCCTGAGACTGGATATCAACATCTATACCACAGTGACCAGCAAAGGCCATTTCTGCCAGGGTGACCAACAAACCGCCATCTGAGCGATCGTGATAAGCCAGCAACAACTGGTCTGCCACTAAACGCTGCATGGCATTGAAGAAGCCCGCAAGTTGTTGTACATCGCGCACATCCGCAGGTTTGTCCCCTAACTGGCGGTACACTTGCGTCAGTGCAGTCGCACCCAGTGCGTTGTGGCCTGCGCCTAAGTCGATCAACAGCAGCGCATTGTCGCCTTTATCTGTACGCAGTTGTGGTGTCACGGTATGACGCACGTCTTCAACACGAGCAAAAGCGGTAATAACGAGCGAGAGTGGCGAAGTCATTTCACGCTGCTCGTCACCTTCCTGCCAACGTGTTTTCATCGACATGGAATCTTTACCCACTGGAATGGTAATTTCCAGCGCAGGGCAGAGTTCTTCGCCGACAGCGCGTACTGCGTCATACAAACCAGCATCTTCACCGGGATGACCGGCAGCCGACATCCAGTTAGCAGAGAGCTTAATGCGTTTCAGTTCACCAATTTGGGTAGCGGCAATATTGGTCAGTGCTTCACCGACTGCCAAACGAGCAGAAGCGGCGAAATCGAGTAAGGCAACGGGGGCACGTTCACCCAACGACATAGCCTCACCATAATAACTATCAAGGCTGGCACTGGTCACGGCGCAATCAGCGACAGGGATCTGCCATGGCCCCACCATTTGATCACGGGTCACCATACCGGTGACGGTACGGTCACCAATCGTAATCAGGAAGGTTTTCTCTGCGACAGCAGGCAAATGCATCACACGTTTTACGGCATCCGCAATCGAGATATCAGCACGCGCTAGCGCCTCACCTGCTGCCTGCAAGGTTTTCACGTCACGCAGCATTTTCGGGGTTTTGCCCAGCAATACATCTAATGGCATGTCGATAGGTTGATTATCGAAATGGCGATCATTGAGTGTGAGGTGCAACTCTTCTGTAGCTTCACCAATCACCGCATAAGGGGCGCGTTCACGGCGACAAATCTCATCAAACTGAGCCATTTGCGCGGGGGCGATAGCCATGACATAACGTTCCTGAGATTCGTTACACCACACTTCTAATGGGCTCATGCCCGGTTCATCGTTGAGGATATCGCGCAGCTCAAAACGGCCACCACGACCGCCATCACTGACCAGTTCTGGCATGGCATTGGACAAGCCACCCGCACCGACATCATGAATAAACAGAATTGGGTTGTGATCACCTAGCTGCCAACAACGGTCAATGACCTCCTGACAACGACGTTCCATTTCAGGGTTATCACGTTGTACTGACGCAAAATCGAGATCGGCATCTGACTGACCTGAGGCCATAGAAGAAGCCGCTCCGCCCCCCAGACCAATATTCATTGCTGGGCCACCAAGCACCACCAGCTTAGCGCCGACGGTGATTTCACCTTTTTGCACGTGATCTGCACGAATATTCCCGATCCCACCCGCCAGCATAATCGGCTTATGGTAACCACGTAACTCCATACCGTTATGGCTGTTAACACGCTCTTCATAGGTACGGAAGTAGCCCAACAGCGCAGGACGACCAAATTCGTTGTTAAATGCTGCGCCGCCCAGAGGGCCTTCGGTCATGATATCCAGTGCGGTAACGATGCGTTCAGGCTTACCAAAATTCTCTTCCCATGGCTGTTCAAAGCCAGGGATACGCAAGTTAGAAACGGAGAACCCCACCAAGCCTGCTTTCGGCTTCGCACCACGCCCAGTCGCGCCTTCATCGCGGATTTCACCACCGGAACCCGTCGCAGCGCCCGGCCAAGGTGAAATGGCCGTTGGGTGGTTATGGGTTTCAACTTTCATCAGGATATGCGCCTCTTCCTGATGGTAGCCGTAAACACCATTTTCTGGCGCAGCAAAGAAGCGCCCAACCTGTGAACCTTCCATCACGGCCGCATTGTCTTTATAGGCAGACAGCACGTAATCCGGCGTGTGTTCAAAGGTATTTTTGATCATTTTGAATAGAGACTTCGGTTGAGCAACACCGTCGATGACCCAATCCGCATTAAAAATCTTATGGCGGCAATGCTCTGAGTTTGCCTGAGCAAACATGTACAGCTCGATATCCGTTGGGTTGCGCCCAAGCCCAGTGAAGGCGGCCAACAGATAATCAATTTCATCCGATGCCAGTGCCAGACCGAGTTTTGTATTGGCCTGCTCCAGTGCACTGCGGCCCTGCGCCAGAATATCCACCCGTTGTACCGGGGCTGGCTGGTGATGAGAGAACAGTTGCTCGGCCTGCTGCAAATCAGTAAAGACTGTTTCCATCATGCGATCGTGCAGTAGCGCCGCTAATTGTTGCCATTGGCTTTCAGTCAAACTTGAGCCTTGAATATAAAAGGCTAAACCACGTTCCAGACGCAGAACTTGCGGCAAGGCACAGTTATGCGCGATATCCGTCGCTTTAGATGACCACGGAGAAATCGTCCCCGGTCTTGGTGTCACCAAGAGTAGACGCCCTTCTGGCGCATGTTCAGGGAGAGATGGTCCGTATTTCAGCAGCCGTTGGAGTCTGGCGTGTTCATCAGCACTCAGTGGTGCGCTAACATCGGCAAAGTGAACATATTCGGCGTAGATATCACTCACCGGTAAGTGAGCATCTTGGCAGCGGGACAGCAGTTTGGTAATACGAAAAGCCGACAAAGCGGGCGAACCACGCAGTATTTCCATAATCTTAGTTTCTCTCGTCTTCGAAGCGACTGGAACAGCACTTCATTGGGCGCAACAGGGGAAAACGCGCGCCATTATAGTGAATCTAAGCCGTCGACGAAACCGTTTGCGTAGCTATTATTCATAATTGCGTCAGAAACTGTGGTCAGGGTTATCGGTGGAGTACCGGATAAATAAGCTCGTAATAAAGTTGCACACTGACGATTTGTTGCGCAAAATGCCACTCCACTGGGGATTTAACCATGTCGATTTACGTTTCACGACACACCTATAAAGAGCGCTGCCGAGAGATAACTATTTGACGCGCATAAAATTAAATTACTTTGTTATCGGTGTAGTTGCCATGCTTCTGGCCCTCGCGCTGTGGCCCAATATTCCTTGGCGCAGTGGTCAAGAGGGGCAACTCGATCGTATAAAAGCCCGTGGTGAGCTGCGAGTTAGCACAATTAGCTCACCACTGATTTACGCACCCGGAAAAGATGGTCCTTCGGGCCTTGACTATGAGCTAGCGAAACGTTTTGCCGATTATTTGGGCGTCAAACTGATCATGACTCCGCGTCATAATATTGACGATCTGTTTGATGCTTTAGATAGCGATGACGCCGATATGCTGGCTGCTGGGCTGATTTATAATCGTGAACGTCTTAATCGGGCGCGCACGGGTCCTGCCTACTATTCCGTCTCGCAACAACTGGTGTACCGCCTTGGCTCACCACGGCCAAAATCATTCAGTGACCTGAAGGGGCAATTGATCGTTGCTTCCGGCTCAGCTCATATGACCACCCTTAAGCAGCTCAAACAGAGCAAATATCCTGACCTGAATTGGGGTTCTTCTATTGACCGTTCAGGTAAAGAGTTACTGGAACAAGTGGCCGACGGCAAACTTGATTATACCCTCGGTGATTCCATCACCATTGCCCTGCTACAACGTATCCACCCGCAACTGGCGGTAGCTTTTGATGTGACAGATGAAGAACCGGTGACGTGGTATTTCCCTAAAGGCAAAGATGACAGCCTGTATGCTGCCATGCTCGATTTTTACAGTCAGATGGTGGAAGACGGCAGTCTGGCGCGGCTGGAAGAAAAATATATCGGCCATGTGGGGAGCTTCGATTATGTCGATACCAAAACCTTCCTGTCTGCCATCGACAATGTGCTGCCAACTTTCAAGCCTTTGTTTGAAAAACATGCAGGCGATATCGATTGGAAGTTACTGGCCGCGATTGCTTATCAAGAATCTCATTGGAACCCACAAGCCACCTCACCGACCGGCGTGCGCGGCCTGATGATGCTAACGCGCGCCACCGCAGATGGTTTAGGGGTCAAAGACCGAGTCGATCCGGAGGAAAGCATCAAAGGCGGCTCCGTTTACTTGCAGCGGTTAATGCAGAAAGTGCCGGATACTATCCCTGAGGATGAGCGAATCTGGTTCGCACTGGCCGCATATAATATGGGCTATGGGCATATGTTGGATGCTCGTCGTCTGACCAAAAATCAAAATGGCAATCCCGACAGTTGGGTTGACGTCAAAATGCGCTTACCGATGCTGAGCCAAAAACGCTACTACCCAAGTACGACCTATGGCTATGCTCGGGGTCACGAAGCCTATAACTACGTCGAAAACATCCGCCGTTATCAGGTGAGTTTAGTGGGGTATTTGCAGGAAAAAGAGAAAAAAGCAGCGCAGCATGCCGCTATCGAAGCCGAACTGGGGAAAGCTTATCCTGTCGTCGGCCCTGGCTGGTCAATCAATAACTAGACTACATCAGTCATATAGACATTCCGTCGCGGGCTAAGGCTTTTCAGGCATTGCCCGCTGCGCAAGTTTCAACGCCTTCTGCTGCTCGCGACGTAAGCGAAAGAATGCGCTTAACTGATGTGAGCATTCATCTGCCAGCACACCTGAACTGATTTCTACCTGATGATTCATCCCTGGATGGCGCAAAATATCCACCAGCGAGCCAGCCGCACCGGTTTTGAGGTCATTCGCACCATACACCAAACGGCGTATACGGCTGTGAATCATTGCACCAGCACACATCACGCACGGCTCTAGCGTGATGTACAGCGTGGCTTCCAGCAGGCGATAATTTTGTACCGCTTGTCCACCTTGGCGCAGCGCCATGATCTCTGCATGGGCAGTGGGATCGTTATCGCAAATAGAGCGATTCCAACCTTCGCCGATCACTTTATTATCAAGCACCAACACGGCCCCGACGGGGACTTCACCTTCCTCTTGCGCACGTAAGGCCAGACTCAACGCACGCCGCATCCAGTACTCATCACTGTATTCAGCCGTTGCACCACGCTCAGTAGACGAATCGTTTTCAGCAAACGACTTATTTTCAGCAGACACATTAACCTCTCTGGCTTTTTTTGCGGCCTGCATTATACACAGCCGATAGCCTCTACACCCGCTATCCGGCCACCATGACAATAGATTTCACTCATTAGGGGCCGAACCGAATAGTGAGGCAAATACAGTCATCCTTGTTACTCTAATTGCTGCAGCTCGCCCGCTTTACTGACTCGCCAGCGATGCTCACAGAAAAACAACAGCGGGTTATCCTGCTTACTGTCGCTATATCCACTGTACAGTTTTAATGGCGAGCCCAAGCGTTGCTCTAATTGAACAACTTTCTCAGGCCCTAAACAACGCATCGGCAATACCCAACCGCCATTACGCCGTGCCATACGGCTTCCCACCAGCCGTAATTGATGAATAAACATGGAGTCATGATATACCTGCTCAACCAACCGCTGTGGCGAACCAGTGATGAGCCAAACCTCTGCGTCATTACTCTCCAAATATTGACGCAACCGCATCAACACCACTGGAAACTCAGTCACTTTCTGGCGAAATTCATTCACGAAGCGCAATTCCAAATCTTTCAGGTGTGCTTCAGGTCGCCCAAACGTAATCGCCCAAAGTAGGAGGCTCATCGGCCATCGAGCGCAACGCCCGCCCACCAATAATCCCAATCCGATGACGGGCAGCAGTGGGATCACTAATAGAAGGTTCAATGGCAAATGACGTATCAAAAAACGGACAAAACTGCCAAACATATCCTGCTGATGCAAAGTGCCATCTAAATCAAAAAAGACAACACGTTTGTTATCAGCATTTTGCGGCTCGTTTACTGACTTTGGGTTAATGTCAGCCTGCTCAGTGGCGAATGTCGACTGCTCTACGCTCAAAGGTCACTCCTCAGGATCATTGAATCCCATAAACCAGATAAATAGAAAACTGGCCGATATGGTGACAACCCTTATCATTAAATACAACATTACTTTGCCCGTTAGGAAGAGAACAAGCTGATCGTTAAGACGCCGTTAAATCATCCCTGATGGCTCGAACCGTGCCATTTTCTTGTTGTAATCATCGGTTGATCACAAAAAAAGGGTGCTATGCTTCCTAACTTAGCTTTTACCCTCCAGACGCTTTCGTAAAGAACATGGCGTTGCCGATAGACGATGAGCAAGCACCAGTGCGGAAGATAATAGGTGGATGGGTACTCTTAACTAACACAGCAGAATTTCAGGAACTGATTTATGAGCAGTCTTTTACGCATCCGTCAGCTCTACCCAACTCTGGCACAAAATGACCGTAAGCTCGCTGATTTCCTACTGGCGAATCCTGAACAGGCGCGCCATCTGAGTTCTCAGTTATTGGCACAGAAAACAGGTGTCAGCCAGTCTGCCGTGGTCAAGTTCGCCCAAAAATTAGGTTATAAAGGCTTTCCTGCCCTCAAGTTAGCACTGAGCGAAGCTGTTGCCTCCCCAATGCAACCTGTCACTCTCCATAACCAAATTTTGAGTACTGACAGCTTAAAAGCAGTGGGCGAGAAGTTATTGAGTGAAAAAACAGCCGCGCTGCGGGCGACGTTGGACATCAATAGCGAACAGCGCCTCACCCAAGCGTTAGAGATGCTGCGAGCTGCGCGATGCATTATCCTGACCGGTATTGGGGCTTCTGGGCTGGTAGCCAAAGATCTGGCCTTTAAGTTGCTAAAAATTGGCGTGATGGCGGTATCAGAAACAGACATGCATGCACAGTTAGCGGCCGTACAAGCATTAGATTCGCGGGATTTACTTTTGGCCATTTCCTTCAGCGGTGAGCGGCGCGAGGTCAATCTGGCAGCGGAAGAAGCCCAACGATGCGGTGCCAAAGTACTCGCATTGACCAGTTTCTCCCCTAACAGCTTGCAACAACGCGCAGACCATTGCTTATATACCATCTCCGAAGAACCTGTCATTCGTAGTGCCGCTATCTCCTCAAGCACCGCGCAGTATGCACTAACGGACTTGCTGTTTATGGCGATGATTCAACAAGATCTTGAAAGTGCACAGGATCACATTAAGCACAGTGCGGCACTGATGAAAAAACTGGTCTAAGGACTTGAGAGGCGTATAATCCTCGGCTGTTGAGAATGCCCGACCTAAGGTAAGAGAACCATGGCCCTGTTGATCACTCGTAAATGTATTAATTGCGATATGTGCGAGCCAGAATGCCCTAACGAGGCGATTTCCATGGGTGCAGAAATCTATCAGATTGACCCGATGCGCTGTACTGAGTGCGTCGGTCATTACGAAACACCGACGTGTCAGTTGGTCTGCCCTATTGATAACACTATTGCTATCGATCCCGCGTGGGTTGAGTCAAACGAGCAACTGTGGGATAAGTTTGTCCAATTGCATCACGCTGATCGTCTGTAATACTCCCCCAGCGCCGCATAAAAAAGGCGGCATTTTCATGCTCGCCTTTGATGCTACTTTTGTCCCGAAAACAGCCCAAGCAACGTTAGCTTTCAATAATGACTGTCGCGCAAGCGTAACGCCGTTCATCCGCTAAAGTGACGTGCAAGGATTTAACCCCTAGCTCAGCAGCCAATTCAGCCGCACGTTGATGCAGATGGAGTGTCGGTTTACCCAATGCATCGTTAACCACTTCAAACTGATTGAATGCCAAGCCATTACGGATACCGGTACCAAACGCTTTGGCCGCCGCTTCTTTCACTGCAAAACGTTTAGCCAGAAAACGGATCGGCTGCTGGTGTTGTTGATAATGTTGCCATTCTGATGGGCTAAGGATACGCCGCGCCAGCTTGTCACCACTACGATCAACCACGGCCTCTATTCTTGAGATTTCAACAATATCAGTGCCTAATCCAAGAATAGCCATTAACGGCGCGCTTCCCGCATCAAGACTTTCATATCACTTACTGCGGCGGCAAGACCTGTCATCACAGCCTGTCCAATAATCGCATGGCCAATATTTAGCTCGTGAATTTCTGGCAAAGCCGCGATCGGTTGCACATTGTGATAAGTCAGACCATGGCCAGCATTAACTTTCAGCCCTTTATTCGCCGCATAAGTCACTGCTTTCGTGATTCGCACTAATTCAGCCTGACGCGCCAAATCGGTAGTGGCATCCGCATAAGCACCGGTGTGAATTTCGATGTAAGGTGCGCCAACGGTAACCGCTGCATCAATCTGACGCATGTCGGCATCGATAAATAAGGACACCAAAATACCCGCGTCAGCTAATCGGCTGATCGCGACCGTCATTTTATCGATTTGCCCTGCGACATCCAAACCGCCTTCTGTTGTCACTTCCTGACGTTTTTCCGGCACCAAGCAACAAAAATGGGGTTGTAACTCACAGGCAATCCCTACCATTTCATCGGTCACTGCCATTTCCAGATTCATACGAGTCTGAATAGTTTGACGTAAAATACGTACATCGCGATCTGTAATATGGCGACGATCCTCACGTAAATGCACCGTAATACCATCGGCACCAGCCTGCTCAGCAATAAAAGCGGCCTGAACAGGATCAGGGTAGATAGTCCCACGTGCATTTCGTAATGTCGCAATGTGATCGATATTAACGCCCAACAACAAATCAGCCATGACAGCCCTCCAGTTATGGATGCATCTTGAATAGGTCAATAAGCACGCAAAAAGCCTGCTATGAAACGCATTAGTGCTTCGAGTTTACACTGAGTGAGCGGCTTGCGGATAGGTTGCAATAAGTGAAAATTGACGAGGGACAGCTTAAATATGGGAAGGTTGCCCTAAGTTAAGGGTTCCGCTGGCGGCTTAATGACAAATTGACGGAATAGTTCACGACTTTTTAGCGGTTTCCCGCCCAGATAGGGTTTCAGCGCGATACGAGTAAACCGCTTAGCGGCACGTAAAGTATCAGCATCAGGAAATTCGCGGTTAGCCAACGCTAACAATTGCCGGCCAGTAAAGCTGTAATGGTCAATAACCAGACTGGCGATAAAACCTTTTTCTTCTCGATAGCGGTAAGTCATCGTCTCCGACACGGGCTGCCCACTGCCAGCACAATGAAGAAAATCAACGCCATAACCAAGATGAGCCAATATCGCCAATTCAAATTGGCGCAAGGCATATTCAGGCGTCCCCTCGCTGCCCGCTAAGGCCTGCAAACAATGTAGGTAATCGAAGAATAAAGTAGAGTAATTAGTTTGGTGTTCCAACACGCGAGAAAGCAACTCATTGACATATAAGCCGCTGTATAACATAGAACCGCTTAGCGGAAGCGCTAACGACACGGCCTCGGCACTGCGTAAGGTTTTCACTTCACCACGCCCAGTCCAACGGACTAATAGTGGCGTAAAAGGCTGCAAGCAGCCTTTTAAATTAGAACGGCGACCTCGCGCACCTTTTGCTAACACCCGCATGCGGCCTTCCCCTTCAGTGAATAAATCCAGCATCAAGCTGGTTTCACTGTAAGGTCGCCCATGCAGGACAAATGCGCGTTGCCAACCGTCCATCGGCAGTCTTACTTCAAATCGTCGGTATAGCCTAAGCTGCGCAATGCACGTTCATCATCTGCCCAGCCTGATTTCACTTTCACCCACAACTCAAGATGCACTTTAGCCTCGAACATTTTTTCCATGTCCAAGCGAGCTTCAGTACCAATCACCTTGATTTTTGAACCTTTATTACCAATAACCATTTTCTTTTGGCCGTCGCGCTCAACCAAAATCAGGCCGTGAATGTCATAGCCGCCACGGTCGTTTGATACAAACTGCTCAATTTCAACCGTCACTGAGTAAGGGAGTTCCTCACCCAAAAAGCGCATCAGCTTTTCACGGATGATTTCAGACGCCATAAAACGCTGTGAACGATCAGTGATGTAATCTTCTGGGAAATGATGTTCCGCTTCTGGCATATGCTTGCGCACAATGCTGGCAATGGTATCAACATTCATCCCTTTCTCAGCCGAGATTGGCACAACATCCAGAAAGTCCATCTGCTGACTTAAGAACTGAATATGTGGCAACAGTTTGCTTTTGTCAGTGACGTTATCAACTTTGTTGATCGCCAATAAAACGGGGCAATTCAAGCTGCGCAGCTTATTCACCACCATCTCGTCATCGGGTGTCCAATTGGTGCCTTCGACGACAAAAATAACTAACTCCACATCACCCAGTGAGCTGCTGGCCGCACGGTTCATTAAGCGGTTAATGGCGCGTTTTTCTTCTATATGCAGCCCTGGGGTATCAACATAAATAGCCTGATAAGGCCCTTCAGTATGAATCCCCATAATACGGTGACGTGTGGTTTGCGGCTTACGTGAAGTGATGGAAACTTTTTGCCCCAGCAATTCATTTAGCAAGGTAGATTTGCCCACATTTGGGCGGCCTACAATTGCAATAAAGCCACAATACGTTTTTTCTACTTCGCTCATTCAAGCTCCAACTGTTTCAGCGCTTGTTCCGCTGCCGCCTGCTCGGCTTTACGTCGGCTTGAGCCAGTACCAATGACTGGTTCATTCAAGCCACTGACCTGGCAGTGGATAGTAAATTCCTGGTCATGTGCTTCTCCGCGAACCTGCACAACCAGATAAGAAGGTAATGGCAGATGACGGCCCTGCAAATATTCTTGCAAGCGCGTTTTCGGATCTTTCTGCTTATCACCAGGGCTGATTTCTTCTAAACGACTGCGATACCAGTCGAGAATCAGCCGTTCAATCATATGTATATCGCTATCTAAAAATATACCGCCAATCAAGGCTTCTACCGTATCCGCTAAAATTGATTCGCGGCGGAAACCACCACTCTTCAATTCACCCGGCCCAAGGCGTAAACATTCACCAAGGTCGAATTCACGGGCCATTTCAGCGAGTGTATTGCCTCTGACCAAGGTTGCACGCATCCGGCTCATATCCCCTTCATCAACACGAGGGAAACGGCGGTACAACTCATTGGCGATAACAAAACTTAATATAGAGTCACCCAGGAACTCCAAACGCTCATTGTGTTTGCTACTGGCACTACGATGAGTCAGTGCTTGCAGCAAGAGCTCCTGCTGTTGAAAAGTGTAGCCCAGCTTCCGCTGCAGCCTGTTTATTACGATGGGGTTCATGAGTTACCAATAGATCAAGAATGCGTCAAAAACTACAGCAGACGGAACAGGTCTGATCCACCAAAGATATCAGGACAAAACTGTTTCGTTTGCAGTGGCCCCCATAAAAGAGCCAACTCTTATCGCTCGAAAAGTTATTCTACAACGAGTGGAAATATAATGCTGCGTTTAAATACCCTGCTCACCTGAACTCGCCGTGAGCTTAATGATATTGACGCCCCCGAATCACAGACGTTTGCCTGTGATTCAGGATGTGTTAAATGACGACTTTGCTGCGATAACCATAAATCTAAGTATGGTCATCGTTATTAATGAATGCCACCAATTCGACTTAAACGTACGCCTGTAGGCCATTCACCTTCTTGTTTCTCAAAACTCATCCAAATCGCTGTCGCTTTACCAACCAAGTTACGCTCTGGTACGAATCCCCAGTAACGGCTATCTGCGCTATTATCTCGGTTATCGCCCATCATAAAGTAATGGCCTTCTGGCACGACCCAAACCCCTAAAGGCTGATTCGGTTGCTGATAATAGCTACCAATCTGGTCCTGGCGCCCTGGAACAGTCAGAATGTGATGCGCCACAGTCCCTAGCGTTTCACTACGCTCACGCAAGCGTACCCCGCCATCAGGTACTGCCTGATCGGTTGGGATCTGGAAGAAGCCAGCAGAAGCCTCACCATTACCGCTATAGCGGAATGTCTGCACAAAATCACTTGGCTCAGAAACACTGTAAGTAATCGGCAACGCGCTATCACAAGAAGTCCCAGTATGGCACGAAGGTTGAACCGTAACTTCTTTGCTGATTGGGTTATAACTCACCCGATCACCCGGTAATCCGACAACCCGCTTAATATAATCCACTCGTGGATCTAAGGGATATTTAAAGACGGCGATATCGCCACGTTTAGGATGGCCGGTAGGAATAAGGGTCGTTTGCGTTATTGGATCTTTAATGCCATAAGCAAATTTCTCAACCAATATAAAATCGCCGATCAATAGCGTTGGCATCATTGAACCAGAGGGGATCTGGAAAGGTTCGTAAATAAACGAACGCACAATAAATACCAGTGCCAACACTGGGAAAACAGAGGCACAAGTCTCTATCCAGCCAGGTTGCCTTGCCGCCTGCGATAACGTTTTATTATCAGCACCACCAACCGCTTGAGCATTAAGCTCCGCCGCTTGCGCATGCACTGCCGCAATTTTCGCTTTACGGGCAGGGCCCCATTTAAACCGCTCGAAGCACCAAATAATCCCTGTAAACAGCGTTGCTATCGCTAAAATCAAAGCGAACATGTTAGCCATCAAAACTCCTTATTTACTGTCTTTTCCGACGTGCAGAATGGCCAAGAAAGCCTCTTGCGGTAATTCAACGTTACCAACCTGCTTCATACGTTTCTTACCATCTTTCTGTTTCTGCAGAAGTTTTTTCTTACGGCTAACGTCACCACCATAACACTTCGCCAGTACGTTTTTACGTAACTGCTTCACTGTTGAACGGGCAATGATGTGGTTACCGATAGCGGCCTGAATCGCAATATCAAACTGCTGACGTGGGATCAGCTCTTTCATTTTCTCGACCAGATCACGACCTCGATATTGCGCATTATCGCGATGGGTAATCAATGCTAAAGCATCAACTCGTTCGTTGTTGATCAGTACATCAACACGGACCATGTCTGAGGTTTGGAAACGTTTGAAATTGTAATCCAGCGAAGCATAACCGCGTGAGGTTGATTTCAAGCGGTCGAAGAAATCAAGTACCACTTCAGCCATTGGAATTTCATATGTCAATGCAACTTGGTTACCGTGGTAAACCATGTTGGTCTGTGTTCCGCGCTTTTCGATACACAATGTAATGACGTTACCCAAGTATTCCTGTGGCAACAACATATGACATTCAGCGATGGGTTCGCGCAGTTCTTCAATATTATTCAGCGCAGGCAACTTGGAAGGGCTATCAACATAAACCGTTTCCTTATTGGTGGTCACGACTTCATACACTACCGTTGGCGCTGTGGTAATAAGCTCGAGATCGTACTCTCGCTCCAAACGTTCCTGAATGATCTCCATGTGCAGTAGGCCTAGGAAACCACAACGGAAACCAAAGCCCAATGCTGTGGAGCTTTCTGGTTCATAGAACAAAGAAGCATCATTTAGACTTAACTTACCCAACGCATCACGGAAGGCTTCATAGTCATCAGAGCTAATCGGGAACAAACCGGCATAGACCTGCGGCTTCACTTTTTTAAAGCCCGGTAATGATTTCTCAGCAGGATTACGCGTTAGCGTCAAGGTATCACCGACCGGTGCACCCAAAATGTCTTTGATCGCGCAAACCAGCCAGCCTACTTCACCACAGTTCAGGACATCGCGGTCAATGCGTTTTGGGGTAAAGATACCTAGGCGCTCAGCGTTATAGCTCTGGCCGGTACTCATCACCTTAATTTTATCGCCTTTACGCAATGAACCATTCTTGATGCGGATTAATGATACAACGCCCAAATAGTTATCAAACCATGAGTCAATGATCAGCGCCTGCAATGGCCCATCAGGGTCACCTTCAGGTGCTGGGATGTCACGTACCAAACGCTCAAGGATATCAGGGACGCCGACACCCGTTTTAGCCGAGCAACGGACGGCATCTGTCGCATCAATACCGACGATATCTTCGATTTCTTCCGCTACACGTTCAGGATCAGCGGCAGGTAAGTCGATTTTGTTCAGAACCGGAACAACTTCCAGATCCATTTCCATTGCGGTGTAACAGTTTGCCAGCGTTTGTGCTTCAACGCCCTGCCCTGCATCTACCACCAACAAAGCCCCTTCGCAAGCCGCCAAAGAGCGGGAAACTTCATAAGAGAAGTCAACATGACCAGGGGTATCGATAAAGTTAAGCTGGTAGGTTTGGCCATCTTTAGCATGATAATCAAGAGTCACACTCTGCGCCTTGATGGTAATACCACGCTCACGCTCCAAATCCATGGAGTCCAGTACTTGAGCGGCCATTTCACGCTCAGTTAATCCACCACAAATCTGAATAATACGGTCCGACAGGGTCGATTTACCGTGGTCAATATGGGCAATAATAGAAAAGTTTCTTATGTGCTTCATTTATATGAATTTTCTCTAGTCGTTGTCTTTAATTAATTATTGGTGGACACAGCGATGGACTCAAACCCAAAACTACCCACATAAATATGCAGGCATCTTACACTGTAAGTTAGCCTCGTGAAAGGCATCACCCTTAGCTTGTTAGCGGATTTACGCTGTTAAAATGTATCCATACCCTACTGTTCGCAGTAACAATGCGACCTGAACTTGACGTCCTTTGTGTCTGACATCTGATAAAAACAGGCAATAACCATGATATTAATAGGTATATAACTTTAATTTATTAATCTCTAAAATTGTCTTTACTGAAAATAATCAGTGCCGTAGCGGGTATCGTCCACTTGGTTAAGTAATTCCTAATTTATATCTTTTCTTCCATTAACTCACTTTAGGAAAATACTTATTTACCTCGCGTATAAAAAATCTAGAGTATTTATCAACCCAAGTGAAATATTCTCTTGGCGGCAGAAAGGAAAATATTATGATTGATGAAGGAAAAATAATTAGCCGCCATGAATTTAAAAGAGATAACGCATGGTTAACTATCTCAGCAATAACACTTTTATTATTTCTTATATTTTTAATCCTTATATCAT
>NZ_HE997646.1:327640-402376 GCF_000312485.1 Yersinia massiliensis CCUG 53443
TTTAAAAGAGATAACGCATGGTTAACTATCTCAGCAATAACACTTTTATTATTTCTTATATTTTTAATCCTTATATCATCCCTAACAGATTCTATTTTTCCGATACCATCAATCCTTTCCATTCTATTTATCATTATTATCGCCATATCATTGAGTATGGTAGTTTATCTCCATGTGAATAATAATCGAAAGTTTACTTATTTTTTGTATGAAAGAGGCGTGCGTATTTTTGATCATGATAATGGCAATGTATTTTTCACTCCATTTAATAAAATACAATACATCCATAAATATCAGACAGGCATAAATCCTAATGGTAAAATTAATACCATGGCATTTCGCACATCAAAAAATAAGCGCTGGAATATTATCGTTAATAACATAAATAATGCTTACCCACTGATTAACACAATTATTCATCACCAAGTTATACATATTGGCATCATCAGCTTAAATAACTTATCGCTAGGTCAATGTGTTGTATTTGATCTGATTAAAAACAATAACTATTGGCTAAACCTTCCTATACTCAGCGATCTTTTAAATCTGATGAAGTTGAGATGGCTTCAGATGGATACAGTTCCAGTGTCGCTAAGTGCACACACATTAGTCACGATAGACAGAATTATTTGTATTGAAGATATTTTTCGTATCGAAATCGCCCGTGAAAAACGCCATGACAAAATAAGGTTATTTGACAAAGATGGTAACATACTATTTTCGTTGGATTATTCAGCATTGATAAACGCAGATCTTTTTATTGCGTTGATTGAGCACATGATTCAAAACCGTATTCCAGCCTATTACGAATAGAATAAGATGAGTGCTATTATTCTTGCTGAATACGAATTGCTGTAGGTGGTAGACCAATTTGTAAAACTGTAGGTTGATACTCACTTTGACTTTCAATTTTACTGGCTAATTTCTTGGCTAATAAAAAACCGACACTAGCTCCCATAAAAGCACCGAGAGCAGTAAAAGCATCGGTGATAAAGAGAGTCTGAAATAAGGCTCCACCACCAATTAACCCGACTAGTGGGGTTAAATAAACCAAAGAAGCAGAACGTAATAAGCTGCCCTCACTGATCCCAACTTCGACTTTCTGCCCTGGTTCTAGTGGTTGCAAAATTGCTATTTGTAGTTGGTGATCAGTTTCCGGTCCTAACTCATTTAATAGGTGGCCACCACACCCACTTCGGGCATGGCAACTTCCGCAACCTGCCTGAGGTTCACAACGTAAAAGCGCAATGCCATTATTCCACGAGATAACCGTGGCCCATTCTTTCATCATTTTGCTGACCCCAAAACCAAGCTATCAGCAATACGTTTCGCCGTTGCTGGAGGCAATTCACCGACGACAGTGATTTCGACATTATTACGAGCTTCCGTATGAACGGTACGACGCCCCTGACGCAAAGATTGTTCTGAAGGAACATCTTTACCCAGTGGATTTATATTCACCGAAAAACTAAATAAGCCATCGCTATACAACCGCGATTCTGTTGGCGTATCCATATTCGGCAATGTACGGCGACTACGCGAAACCTCGGTAACACCTTCGGGTAACCAACGCAGGGACCAAGCAAAATCCACTTTATTCTTAGCAGGTAACGCCAGTAAAGGGGGTAACGACAGTTTGACTAAATCTTTTAGAATCTCTTGGATCGGCTCTCCGACAGCAAAAGAAATCACCCGAAACTGTTCAAGCGTTTCACCATCTTTGTCTAACAGGTCGACCCGCATTGGAAGTTTAGTTGTTTCATCCATCCAAATAATATAGCTATACCGGGTGCTGTCTCGGGATACCACTCGAATAACCTGACAGGGTCTATCCGCGATACGAGCACGACCTAGCGCAATGTAATTATAGTATTTCGATAGTTTTTCAAAATCAGGGAAGACAACAGAGGGCAATGCATCAACGATATGCTCACCGGCAAGGGTGAAAGAGTCAAAACCTGGCTCGAAATAACTGATTTCATTTCCACGCTGTAGGATTTCAGTTCGTGGACCATCCATACGCAGTAATTGCGCCAAGGTTTTTTTATCTAAAATAGCATGTCGATAGCGAAGAGAATCAATCCCTTGCTTATTAACATTGATATACGATAGCTCATAGTTGAGCGACTGGCTGGCATTGCTCATTTCCTGCAACATAGCTATCGGCGTGGTTTCCGCCGAAGCTAGTGTTGGCATGAATAGGCTGCCCGCCAATAAACAAACGGAGAACCAAAATTGCTTCATTACTGCTGTTGCATTCCTAAGGACTGAGTTCCTGGGACTTGAATTGCAGCTTGCGTTGATGTCGAAGGCTGCTGCAACACATCAGTTTGTGGTAAACGACGTTGCAATTCAAAATCTTGCAACTGGGTCATCATATTGACGCGTCTACGTTGCTCTTGAACTTGATGCTGTTGAGATGTTCCGAAAGAACCATCAGCAGGCACACCAAAACTCACCGGTGAGGCTTTGCCCATCATCGGTAATGTATTAAACGCCGGTGACTCAGGCTGTAAATTGCCAGATGTAGGCTGGTTATACTGCTGTACCCCAACAATAACGGCAAGCGAAACACAAGCTGCCACACCCACTTGAGTAATCTGGCTGGCCCAAGGGCGAACTTTGTGCCAGAAAGGCATCTTCTGCCAAGTATGTGGTTGTGGCTGAGATTCAGGTACAGCAATAGGAACAAAACGAGTTGGCTCGTTTTTGAGCGCTTCTGCGACACGGCTGGCGATATCTAGGTGCAAGACTTCACCAACGTCCCCCCGCAGGGTGTCACGGATTAAGTGATAGCTCTCCCAGCTTTGCTGTAGCGTTTTATCTTTCGATAAAGACCCCAACAGCTCACTATCAAGAGTTTCTCCGTCCATCAGAGCGGAAAGCTTTTCTTTCTGCATGCCAAATACCCTTTATGTGTCCGCTTATCGCTGAATTAGCGGCTGAACTTTGTTATCGATAGCTTCTCTGGCACGGAAGATACGGGAACGAACAGTACCCACCGGACAGTCCATAATTTCGGCTATCTCTTCATAGCTTAGACCATCTAACTCCCTGAGTGTAATCGCCATCCGGAGATCTTCAGGAAGTGACTCTATGGTTTTAAAAACTATCTGCCTCAATTCTTCAGACAACATTAAGTTCTCAGGGTTCGATATTTCTTTCAATGCACCCGCATTTTCGTAATTTTCAGCATCATTTGCATCCACATCACTGGATGGCGGGCGCCGCCCCTGAGCGACTAAGTAATTTTTTGCTGTGTTAACAGCAATACGGTAAAGCCACGTATAAAAAGCACTATCGCCACGGAATGATGCCAATGCGCGATACGCCTTAATAAAAGATTCCTGCACGACATCAGGGACATCGCCCTGAGGTACGTATCGGGATACGAGGCTCGCAACCTTATGCTGGTATCGAACTACCAGTAAATTGAACGATTGCTGATCACCTTTCTGGACCCGTTCAACCAGCATCTGATCCGTTAACTGCTCGCTCATCCGAGGTGAACTCTCCCGAAATCTATCCCCATGCTAAAAATAGTACTGCCAGCCATAATGTTATTTTCCTGAGCAAGCACACGCTTGGAGTCCATAAAAATTGCAAAGTTCCATGTTGCCAGATTTTTTGTCTGAATATTATTTAGACATCTTATAGCCATAGCTTTTGCGCTGGCAGATAGGCTAACATGAAATTCACTCTTCTTCTGCACACATCATACGATATGCAATCATCATCTGAACACGTTAGCGATGTATTGATCATCGGGAGTGGCGCTGCCGGTTTATCATTAGCTCTGCGCCTCGCACCACATTGTAAAGTCACCGTTCTGAGTAAAGGGCCACTGAATGAAGGAGCCACTTTTTATGCTCAGGGAGGTATAGCTGCCGTTTTCGATGAAACCGACAGCATCAGTTCCCACGTTGATGACACCCTGATCGCCGGGGCTGGACTTTGTGACAAAGACGCCGTCGAATTTATTGCCAGCAATGCCCGCTCTTGCGTGCAATGGCTAATTGATCAGGGCGTGCTGTTTGATACTGAAACCAGTGCCAGCGGCGAAGAACGCTATCACCTCACTCGCGAAGGCGGGCATAGCCATCGCCGTATACTGCATACCGCTGATGCGACAGGTAAAGAAGTAGAAACTACCCTCGTAGGTAAAGCAAGTACTCACCCTAACATTTTAGTGAAAGAACGCTGCAATGCTGTCGATTTAATTACGTCGAACAAAATCGGCCTGACAGGGACTAAACGTGTTGTTGGCGCTTACATTTGGAACCGAGAGCTAGAAAAGGTTGAAACTTTTAGGGCCAAGGCCGTGGTGTTGGCAACTGGTGGGGCTGCAAAAGTTTATCAATACACCACGAATCCAGATATCTCCTCTGGTGATGGTATTGCCATGGCTTGGCGCGCAGGATGTCGAGTCGCCAATCTGGAGTTCAACCAATTTCATCCTACTTGCCTGTTTCATCCGCAAGCACGTAACTTTTTGCTGACTGAAGCACTACGTGGTGAGGGGGCTCACCTTAAGCGCCCTGATGGTAGCCGTTTCATGCCTGATTTTGATTCGCGAGGTGAGCTAGCGCCACGTGATATCGTCGCTCGCGCCATTGACCATGAAATGAAACGGCTGGGCGCGGATTGCATGTATTTAGATATCAGCCATAAACCCGCTGATTTCGTGATACAGCACTTCCCGATGATTTACGAAAAACTGCTGTCATTGGGTATCGATCTGACCAAAGAAGCTATCCCTATCGTACCCGCCGCCCATTATACCTGTGGTGGTGTGATGGTCGATCAGCACGGGCGTACCGATCTAGATGGGCTATATGCCATCGGTGAAGTCAGCTATACCGGTTTGCATGGCGCGAATCGCATGGCGTCCAACTCTCTACTTGAATGTTTAGTTTATGGTTGGTCTGCCGCTGAAGATATTCTCACGCGCTTACCGCATGCCAAGCTGGCTAAGCATTTACCGGACTGGGATGAGAGTCGAGTCGATAACTCGGATGAACGTGTTGTTATTCAGCATAACTGGCACGAATTGCGCTTATTCATGTGGGACTACGTCGGTATCGTCCGCACCACTAAACGCTTAGAGCGAGCCTTGCGCCGAATTAACACCTTACAGCAGGAAATTGATGAGTATTATGCCAATTTTCGGATCTCTAATAATCTGCTGGAGTTACGTAACTTGGTACAGGTTGCTGAGTTAATCGTGCGCTGTGCAATGGAACGTAAAGAGAGCCGTGGTTTGCACTATACACTCGATTACCCCGAGCAAATAAGCGATCCAAAACCGACTATCCTTCATCCTTAATCCATATCTGGGCGCAGTCAGCGGATTGCGCCCAACTTGCTTCTTATCTCATCAGCCTTAAAACATCACTAATAATTAAGATAAAAATCACTGATGAGTGCGCAGAATTCGGGTGAATAGACGCCTTCAGATTGGCGCAGATCCAAATGCTGGTAGTCTGTTGTTCCGAATTGACGCGATAACGTCAGTAACATCCGGTGCAATGGTTTACCAGGACGATCCCTAATATCAACCCGGGAACGGGTAAACCAGCTTTTTTGCTCTGCTAATCGCACGAGTTCGACACCTAAATCATGAGGTAACACGACACAAAACACGCCATCCTCAGTGAGGAGTTTCTCAGCGCAATCTAATAAAGCATCATGTGTTAGAGAACCGGTATAGCGTGCGGTATCGCGAGCTTCATCCCGACAAGCGACAGCCGGTGCAAAATAAGGTGGATTACTAACAATGAGGTCATATTGATGAAGGTGATTTTTGGCAAACTCATGTACATCTTGGGCATAGATATTTACCCGTTCAGCCCAAGGTGACAATGCCACGTTACTGCTTGCTTGTTGCGCTGCTTCAGGTTCCAATTCAACACCATCAATAATGACTTCTGGTGATGAACGTTGTGCAATCATCAAGGCAATTAACCCACTACCGCAGCCAATATCCAGTGCTTTGCGGGCTTTTTCTACCGGTACCCAAGCGCCAAGCAGCACACCATCAGTACCTACTTTCATTGCGCAACGATCGTGCGCCACAAAAAATTGCTTAAAAGTGAAGCCACCGCCACGCAATACTGGTTTTTTTTTCAATTGTTCGCTCACATTAGTCGCCAGAATCTATAACCGGCGTAGCATAGGGCAATATGATTGAAGGGAAAAGACATCAATACCGCTTAAACAGGTGAAGAATTCGGCTAACCCGTCTATAATCGGCGCCCCAAGTAGAGGAAGACCATGACTGTAACCAATTTTTCCGAACTCGATCTCGATGAACGCCTGATTGACGCACTGCGCGAAAAGGGCTATGAGCGCCCAACCGCTATCCAAGCTGCTGCTATTCCGCCAGCGATGGATGGGCGTGATGTTTTGGGTTCGGCCCCAACAGGTACTGGCAAGACTGCCGCCTTTTTGCTGCCTGCTTTGCAGCATTTGCTGGATTTCCCACGTAAAAAATCTGGCCCACCGCGAATTCTGATCCTAACGCCAACCCGTGAATTAGCCATGCAGGTGGCGGATCAAGCGCGTGAACTAGCCAAGCATACGCAACTGGATATCGCGACAATTACCGGTGGTGTGGCTTATATGAACCACGCGGAAGTCTTTAGTGAGAATCAGGACATTGTGGTTGCTACCACAGGCCGTCTGTTACAATACATCAAAGAAGAGAACTTTGACTGTCGGGCAGTAGAAACCCTGATTCTGGACGAAGCTGACCGTATGTTAGATATGGGCTTTGCACAGGATATCGAAACCATCGCGGCAGAGACCCGCTGGCGTAAACAAACATTGCTGTTTTCAGCGACGTTGGAAGGTGAGGCCATTCGTGAGTTTGCAGAGCGCATCCTTGAAGAACCAGTAGAATTAGAAGCCGACCCTTCTCGCCGCGAACGCAAAAAGATTCAGCAATGGTACTACCGTGCAGATAATATCGAGCACAAAACAGCGTTGCTAGTGCACCTGTTAAAACAACCCGAAGTGCAGAAATCCATTATTTTCGTGCGCACACGGGAAAAGGTACACCAACTCGTCAGTTGGCTACGTGAAGCTGGCATTAACGCTTGGTTCCTCGAAGGCGAAATGGTTCAGGCTAAACGTACCGAAGCCGTTATTCGTTTGAGTGATGGTCGTGTCAATGTATTGGTTGCTACTGACGTCGCTTCACGTGGTTTGGATATCGATGATATTAGTCACGTATTTAACTTTGATCTGCCGCTAACCGCTGACGTCTATCTTCATCGCATTGGCCGCACTGGCCGCGCCGGGCGCAAGGGTGTTGCTATTTCACTCGTTGAAGCGCATGACCATTTATTACTGGGTAGAATCGGACGCTATCTCAAAGAACCGTTGAAACCACGCGTTGTTGATGAACTACGCCCAACCAGTAAAGAGCCAAGTGCAAAATCAACCGGTAAGCCATCGAAGAAAGTTTTGGCTAAGCGTAAAGAGCTAAAAGAAGCCAGCAAAGAAAAAGCGAAGGTAAAGGTACGTCACCGCGATGCTAAGAACGTGGGTAAACGCCGCCAGCCGAAGGCAAAATCGGATACCTAAGGTACCGACTGATTCAATGCACTGACTAAAAGCCGCTAATCAATTGCGGCTTTTTTATTAATAAAAAAGGGAGCCGAGGCTCCCTTAGAATTATCACAAAGAAATCGTTGTGATAAAGAATTACAAACTTTCAGTGAAAGTACGAGTAATCACATCACGTTGCTGTTCTGGTGTCAGTGAATTGAAACGCACGGCGTAACCAGAGACACGGATAGTCAGCTGAGGATATTTTTCTGGGTTTTTCACAGCATCTTCCAACGTTTCACGGCGCAGAACGTTAACGTTCAAATGCTGGCCACCTTCAACACGCACTGTAGGTTGCAGTTCCAGTGGAACTTCACGATATTCGATCTGACCTAATTCACTTGCTGGTACGATCTGGTCCTCTGCGTAGCCTGATTTAGCACAAACACAACGCAGTTCATCTTTTTCACTATCCAGCAGCCAGAAAGAGTTCAACAGTGCTTCATTGCTAGCTTTAGTAATTTGAATACCAGTAATCATTTGGGGCCTCCGTAATACGGCTAAAATTCCTAGGGGGAAAAACCATTTTGGTTATTTGGTAAAACCATTGTTGTCTTATTGTTCTATATACCAGTCACACAGATGCGATTCCTTGATTTAAATCAACATTTTCACCACGCGAATGAGAGTGGCGTTGCCAAATTTATGTTTTATATCAATTTTATCAACCACGCTCATAGCAATTTTTTTTGTAAATTTTAAACATTTTTTATATTCAGTGGTCAAAAAAACATCATCACATCACAGACTCAGGTTTAACAGTTTCGCTCGTAGGATTGAACCGGTAAGCTAACGCACATCAACACCTTACATAAATCAAGGAGTGTGTTTATGTCCGCCTCCCTAAGCTGGCACGATGTTATCGGTCAGGAAAAAGAGCAGCCTTATTTTAAAGATACATTGGCCTATGTAGCTGCGGAACGTCATGCTGGGAAGATTATTTATCCCCCGCAAAAAGACGTGTTTAACGCGTTTCGTCTCACGGAATTAGATAGGGTTAAAGTGGTTATTTTAGGCCAAGACCCGTACCACGGACCTAATCAGGCTCATGGACTATCATTTTCAGTGTTACCTGGCGTCCCTGCCCCGCCATCTTTAGTGAATATGTATAAAGAGCTAGCAACAGATATTCCAGGCTTCGAGCGCCCTAATCATGGCTTTTTACAAAGCTGGGCCGAGCAAGGCGTGTTATTACTCAATACAGTACTCACCGTCGAAGCCGGCAACGCGCACTCTCACGCTAACCTCGGCTGGGAAACCTTTACCGATAAAGTGATTGCAGCGCTGAATGAGCACCGTGATGGGGTGATTTTTATGCTGTGGGGTGCCCATGCGCAGAAAAAAGGCCGAATCATCGATACTCAACGCCATCATATTCTGAAAGCGCCGCATCCATCACCACTCTCCGCACATCGTGGCTTTCTCGGCTGTCAGCATTTCTCACAAGCAAACGCATTGTTGCAACAGCAAGGTTTACCACCAATTGACTGGCAACCCAAACTGCCGTCCTAAGAAAAATGGCCTAACTCACTAATAAAATTCATAAAAAAGGCACCTAAAAGGTGCCTTTTTCACGTTAGAGCACCTTAAGCCTTCGCTTTAGATACCGCAACCATCGCTGGGCGTAACAGGCGGCCATTCAGCGTATAGCCTTTTTGCATCACCATCATCACATTGTTAGGTTCGTGATCGGCAGATTCAAGCATCGTCATTGCCTGATGAACTTCAGGATTAAATGGAACGTTAGTCTCGCTGACAACTTGAATGCCGAATTTACCAACCGCATCAAGTAATGATTTCAGCGTTAATTCAACGCCTTCGATCATCGAAGTCAGTTCGGTATTCGCTTTGTCAGCTGTATCTAGCGCCCGTTCCAGATTATCGATAACTGGCAATAATTCAGCAGAGAACCGTTCCAAAGCAAACTTATGTGCTTTTTCAACATCCAATTCAGTACGACGACGGATATTCTCAACTTCAGCCTTGGCGCGTAGCAAGCTCTCGCGCTCACGCTGTACAGCTGCAGCCAACTGCGCTTCAAGCTCGACAACACGCGGATCTACACCTTCACCCGTCTCTTGTGTTGCTTCCACTTGTTGCTCTGCTGCATTTTCCATTTCTTCCGAGACTTGCTCGTTTGGTGTTTTCTGTTCTTTACTACTCATGGATATCTCCGCGTTTTAGCATTAATCTCGCTACTTGGCTTATTATGGGGATCAAAACCGGGGATTCAAGGGAACCGGTCATAATGTGGGGTAAAAGATGCCCCCAGTAAGGAAAATCACGGCAATGAATAATAAAAGATTCAATTGTATTGGTATTGTCGGTCACCCACGGCACCCGGCCGCACTTGCCACCCATGAAATGCTCTACCACTGGCTAAACACCAGAGGTTATGACGTAATGGTTGAACAACAAATTGCAAAAGATCTCAACCTAACAGGTGCTGTCACTGGCAGTTTGGCTGAAATCGGCCAAAAAGCAGATTTAGCAGTCGTCGTCGGCGGTGATGGCAACATGCTTGGTGCTGCTCGCGTACTGGCCCGCTATGATATCAAAGTGATTGGCGTCAACCGCGGCAATCTGGGTTTTCTCACCGATTTAGACCCGGATAACGCTCAACAACAACTTTCCGATGTGTTGGAAGGTGAATACATCAGCGAGCAACGTTTCTTACTGGAAGCCCAAGTCACACGCACTGCTCAACAGAGCCGTATCAGCACAGCAATCAACGAAGTCGTTTTGCACCCCGGCAAAGTTGCACATATGATCGAATTCGAAGTCTATATCGATGATCGCTTCGCATTCTCTCAACGTTCTGATGGCCTGATCATTGCCACGCCAACCGGTTCGACGGCTTACTCTCTTTCCGCTGGTGGCCCTATTCTTACCCCCACACTGGATGCCATCGTTTTGGTGCCAATGTTCCCCCACACCCTGACAGCTCGCCCACTGGTTATTAATAGTAGCAGTACCATCCGCCTGAAGTTCTCGCAAATTACCAGCGACCTGGAAATTAGTTGTGACAGCCAGATAGCGTTGCCAATTCAAGAGGGGGAAGAGGTACTCATCCGTCGCAGTGATTTTCATCTCAACCTAATCCATCCTAAGGACTACAGCTATTTCAATACGTTAAGTACAAAACTAGGTTGGTCAAAAAAATTATTCTAAAAAGTGCCTTAGGGACTTTACTGTATATAAAACCAGTTTATACTGTATTCAAATACAGACATGTGTTTATGTACAGGAGATTTACCATGCTGGCCCAATTAACCATCAGTAATTTTGCAATTGTGCGTGAGTTAGAAATTGATTTTCAACCCGGAATGACAGCAATTACTGGCGAAACAGGGGCAGGTAAATCCATCGCCATAGACGCATTAGGCCTATGTCTTGGTAGCCGTTCAGACGGCAGTATGGTCCGCTTGGGTGCAACACGCGCTGATATTTGCGCTCGATTCTCACTGGTAGACACCCCTTCAGCCCGACTGTGGTTGGAAAATAACCATTTAGACGACAGCAATGAATGTCTATTGCGACGTGCCATTGGGGCAGATGGCCGCTCAAGGGGCTTTATTAATGGCACAGCAGTACCTTTGTCGCAATTACGTGAGCTGGGCCAACACTTGATTCAGATTCACGGCCAGCATGCCCATCAATTACTGTTAAGACCCGATCACCAGAAACAATTGTTAGATGCTTACGCAGGTCAATCAATACTTTTGTCTGAAATGAAAGCAGCCTATCAAATCTGGCATCAAAGCTGCCGTGCTCTAGCACTTCATCAACAGCAATCACTGGAACGCAACGCGCGCCATGAATTATTGCAATATCAACTGAAAGAGCTGAATTCATTTGCCCCGCAAACAGGGGAGTATGAACAGATTGATATTGAATACAAACGCTTAGCGAATAGCGGTCAGTTACTATCAATCAGCCAACAAGCCTTACAACTACTCTCAGACGATGAACAAAGTAACATTCTTAGCCAGCTTTACTCTGCTAAACATCAGTTAACCGAACTGGCGAGTATGGATGAGCAATTTAATAATCTGCTTAATATGCTGGAAGAAGCCTCGATCCAAATTAGTGAAGCGAGTGATGAGTTACGCCATTATGCAGAACAGCTAGATATGGACCCTAACCGCCTTTATGAACTAGAACAACGACTATCCCGCCAGTTAGCTTTGGCTCGCAAACACCATGTTGCGCCGGAAGAACTTCCGCAATTCCATCAGCAATTGCTCGATGAACAAGAACAACTGTCACAACAAGAAAGTGATCACGAACAACTCAGCCATGAAGTTAATACTCACTACCAACATGCCCTCACTATCGCCAAACGTCTGCATGAGGAACGCCAGCATTATGCTGATGAACTCGCGACATTAATTACTAAAAGCATGCATGAGTTATCAATGCCACACGGCAGCTTTACTATTGATACTCACTTTGAACCAGAACACCTCAGTGCTGAAGGTGCAACTCGGATTGAATTCTGTGTCACCACCAACCCAGGCCAACCACTGCAACCGCTGGCAAAAGTCGCCTCTGGTGGTGAACTATCTCGCATCGCCTTAGCGATTCAGGTCATTACAGCGCGTAAAATGGACACTCCTGCACTTATCTTTGATGAAGTCGATGTGGGTATCAGTGGGCCAACCGCAGCCATCGTGGGCCGCCTGTTGCGTCAGCTTGGCGAGTCAACTCAAGTCATGTGCGTCACTCACCTTCCGCAAGTTGCCGGTTGTGGTCATCAACATTTCTTTGTGAGTAAACAAACCGACGGCACTGAGACAGAAACGCACATGCACCGGCTAGATAAAAAAGCTCGCTTGCAAGAGTTGGCGCGCCTTCTAGGGGGTAGCGAAGTGACGAAAAATACCTTAGCAAATGCAAAAGAATTGCTCGCAGCGTAGAAAAGATTAACTTTTTTCCTTTCTAGAGGTCATACAGGTGCTCTGTAAAGGTTTCCAACTGCTGCAAGGTCTATTATCATCGTCATACTACGCCCTAAAGGAATGTGATTACTATGCGCTGTAAAATGCTGACTGCCGCCGCTGTGATGCTTGCGATGCTTACTGCGGGTTGTTCAACACTGGAGAAGGTGGTCTACCGGCCTGATATTAATCAGGGTAACTATTTATCACCTAATGATGCATCCAAAATCCATAAGGGTATGACCCAGCAACAAGTGGCATATACCTTAGGCACCCCAATGCTACAAGATCCGTTTGGTACAAAAACTTGGTTCTATGTATTCCGTCAGCAACCTGGCCACGAGAAAGTGACGCAGCAAACATTGACGTTGACCTTCGATAGTAGCGGCGTACTCACTGATATCAAAAACGAGCCAACGTTAGCAGGGAATTAATTTTTCCGAAGATTGCCATTTAAATTGAAGAGACGAATTCTGGGTAGGATGATTACATGTTGGGCCTGTTGGTATTAGTGGCAAGGTGTAATAGAGCCTGGTTGTTCAATAGCAATCTGGGGCAGCAACAAAAAATAAGGCGCGTATGTGCCTTATTTTTTTGCGTGCTCAGCGCGCTGGCGGCGTAGCTCTTTAGGATCAGCGATAAGTGGGCGATATATCTCAACCCGATCACCATCATTCAATTTATCGCTAAGTTTTACAGGCCGACTGTAGACCCCCACTTTATTTTTGGTCAGATCGATATCTGAGCGCAACTCAAGCAAACCCGACGCATTAATAGCGTCCTCGACAGTACTTCCCGCTACAAGTGAAATAGAACGGAGATATTGGCGTTCAGGTAAGGCATAGACTACCTCAACACGAATATCAGACACTATAAACCTCTTTCGCCCGCTGAGTGAATGCCTGAACCATATTCCCAACCAACTCTTTGAATATCTTACCAAAAGCCATTTCTATCAGCTTGTTGGTAAATTCAAAATCCAAATGCAACTCGACTTTACAGGCGTCTGCACTCAGTGGAGTAAAATGCCACCCCCCCATTAGCTTACTAAATGGCCCATCCACCAGTTGCATATTGATGCTCTGGTTATCAGTTAATGTATTGCGCGTCGTAAACGTTTTACTGATTCCAGCTTTGGCAACATCAACGGCTGCTGTCATTTCATTTTCGGTGGATTCAAGTACACGACTTCCGGTACAACCTGGTAAAAATTCTGGATAAGAACGAACATCATTAACCAGTTGATACATCTGTTCTACGCTGAATGGAACCAACGCAGAGCGGCTAATCTGTGGCATATCATTTCCTGTGAGACATAAAACGCACAGATAATACCATTTATCTGCCGCCAGACAAAAAATCTGCTATGCATTCAGTGCAACAAATGAGACAAAATGCATCGGCTTCCTGCGGGAAAGGATTTCATTCGCCTTCACATACAGTATAATGATCAACATTATGACAAAGAAAAAAGCATACAAACCCGGTTCCGCCACCATTGCGCAAAATAAGCGCGCCCGCCACGAATACTTTATCGAGCAAGAATTCGAAGCAGGCCTGTCTTTGCAAGGTTGGGAGGTCAAGTCTCTTCGTGCTGGTAAAGCCAACATCAGTGATAGCTACGTCACTTTTAGAAACGGTGAAGCTTTCTTGTTTGGGGCAACCATCACGCCGCTTAACGTCGCTTCAACTCATGTTGTCTGCGAACCCATGCGTACACGCAAATTGCTGCTAAATAAGCGCGAGTTGGATTCGCTTATTGGCAAAGTTAACCGCGATGGTTTTACCGTCGTTGCACTTTCCGTCTATTGGAAAAATGCATGGGTTAAAGTGAAAATCGGTGTCGCGAAAGGTAAAAAAGATCACGATAAACGCGATGACATCAAAGATCGTGAATGGCAGCTTGATAAAGCCAGGATAATGAAGCACTCAAATCGTTAAGCCACTGGCTTAACAGACGATAGTTCTGGTATACTACTTAGGTTCTTTGGGGCTGATTCTGGATTCGACGGGATTCGCGAAACCCAAGGTGCATGCCGAGGTGCGGAGGCCTCGTAAAAAACCGCAAAAAAAATAATTGCAAACGACTCGCAATACGAATCTGCTGCTTTAGCAGCTTAATCAGCCTAAGAAACTGAAGATTCCCTCTCTCCCTAGCCTCCGCTCTTAGGACGGGGATCAAGAGAGGTCAAACCCAAAAGAGATCGCGTGGACACCTTGCTTGGGGTGAAAGCGTTAAACCCAATCAAGCTAGTTTGTTAGTAGCGTGTCCGTCCGCAGCTAACCGGCGAATGTAATGACTGGACTAAGCATGTAGTGCCGACGGCGTAGTAATTTCGGACGGGGGTTCAAATCCCCCCAGCTCCACCAAATGATGATCCGGGTATTACCAGATAAGTCCGGAGAAGTACGGAAAGCCCGCACCCCACCTAGGTTTGCGGGCTTTTTTGTTTCTTCAATTTGTCCCGCGAAGTCTGAAGCCAACTAATTAAATCCGAAGCTCTTAGGCACCTCGTAAAGCATTATTGTTTTTGAGGTGCCTAAAACTCTGGAAACTCAGCAATGGAAAGACAAACCCTTATCTACAAAGGAAATCGATCCGCAGGAGCAAAAGCAACTACGTAGCACTCTGGAAGCCAAAACCTATACTTTCAAACTCGCAGCCGAACGTTGGTGGAATGTGAAGAAAACCAGCGTAGCAGAGGGCTATGCGGAAGATATCTTTTGAGGTGCACATAACACCTCACCTTAGCTGAAAAAATTCAATGCACAATCAATGTATTATGCATTATCTGTGTACGTCCCCAGTTTTCCCATTATGACATTCACGGTTTCTTCAATAGCATCATTATTTGAGACGATAAAAACAGGACAGGCTATTTTTTTGAGCCAGTCTGCATGTTTTTGTGCGTTACGGCTCACCTCAACATCCGAATCGTAAGCCTCTGCCCAGTTCAAGAATATCTGGCTTTTTTGCCACATATTACCGCCAGGATAAATGGCCGAACCGTATCTTTCGGTTTCTCGCTCCCGAAGTCGCTCCATTCTCAGATTTTGATCGACTCTGAGCCAGATAACCAAATTAAAGCGAGGTATCAAAAAGTCACCCCATCCGCAGAGCGATCCACTGAGTACCCAGGCCCCGGATTCTGGCAGAGCTTCTAACAATAGTTTTTTCCTATCCGATTCGGGACGGGGATGGCTGTAGGGTACGGAAGAGTCCTGCCAATAAAAGCTATCTGTATCGAAATGCCGAATGCCTGACAATTTTTCTAGTTGGCGGCCAACCGACGTTGTTCCTGAGCCTGATGCGCCTAACAAGTGAATAGCAGTGTTGTGTATCACGTGTCATTTATCCTCACGTAATGGGAAATAACCTCTGGCCGTGGCGGGAGGCAACTGCCAATATTCGTTACTTCCAGTCAGTCTTATGCGGGCCGCTATTGACTGGCTATTTACCACAGGTCACTTAATCACTGATGATCTTTGCATCGATATGCGATTCCATCAACCATACACAAACAGGATTCGTTGATAAAATCAGTGAATACAGTCATCCTCGCGGGGTAGAGCCCATCCGTAAAAAATTCAAGGAAAACTTCACGGGCTCTAGAAAAATCACTCCTGTTCTTAAGATAAAGAGTGATTTGGACTAGATCATTTAAGCCCGCATTCGCTGATTGAAGTGTTTTGGTTAAAGCAGTAAGGGCTGCCCTGGTTTGATGCGTTACGTCAGTTGAGTTATGCCCTCCAGCGTGATGAGAAAGGAAAATAAAATCTCCAGCAATGACACACGCAGGACAAGTGTCATCATGACAGTGCGTTTCTATTCGTTTAATCATACTTAACCCCTCATTTTGCATGGTTAACATTACTGTATATAAAAACAGCACCAAGAGTAAGGTGCTATTATCATAATTGTGAGCTTTCACCATGAACGGTTAAGAATGGAGGGTGTATTTTTGATTGCGCTGGACTCAAAACCTGGAGCCCAGCAAAGAAATAGACGAATCCTTCTATAGATTTGTTCTAGAGGAATCAATACGAAAAGCGGCATTCGCACCCCAAGTTGCCACCGTCAAACTTCCATCAGGGGCGAGTGCCATCCCTACCGGGCTACGCAGACCATCGGCTATCACAGTGCGCTTACCGTTCCTGTCGACGTGACTCACCGTAGTGCCACCATAATCAACGATATAGACTGAATCTGCTCCCGCACGCACGATACCAGGTCCGGGGCTTGCCAGATCGTTGTTAATACTGCGAGCGAGAATATTGCCAGAAACTAAAGAGATACCACCGGCGATATTACTCACCATAAGAGCACCATCAGGCAGTTCGATAGCCCCCACCGGTGTTTGCAGCCCCTCGGCGACCACATCGATTTTACCATCCGGATGAGCCGCCAGTATCTGGTTGGTTCGCCTGTTGGCAATAAGCAAACGGCCCTGCGCATCAAATGATAAGCCAGCCGGTGTTGCAAGCCCTCGGATAAAAACGCTTTGTTTGCCGGAAGGTGTAAAACGCCAAACCAAATCTTCACTGTATGAGGCGACATAAATATCCCCATTAGCTGAGATGGCAAGGCCTGAAGGGCCGTGCAGCCCTTTAGCAAAAACGCTGCGTTGACCATCAGGGCCAAAACGTAGAACAGTACCTGCCGACCAGTTGGCAACATAGAGGTTACCAATGGTATCGTAGGCCATTCCAACCGGAGAACCCAACCCGTCATGGATAAGTACAGGAGCCTGCTGGGCCACTGTTTGAGTCATACTGTCTGCCCGCGCTTGGACAGGTAAGACCGCAAGAACCATGCTGGCAATACTGAGAGTCAATACTAGTTTTACGGTCGTGTTGTTCATTGACCGTCTCCTTGCGCGAATACCTCTTTTGCCGCCGCCAGCCCATTTAGTGCGGCTGGAAATCCTGCATAGACCGCCATCTGCATAATGGTTTCAACAATTTCTGATTGTGTCACCCCCACATTGAGCGCTCCCTGTATATGCACTTTTAGCTGAGGTTGTGCATTGCCAAGTGCCGTGAGTGCAGCCACGACAGCAATCTCTCGGCTTTTAAGATCCAACCCTGGCCTGGAATAAATATCCCCAAATGGGAATTCAATCAGATAGCGAGCGAAGTCTGGAGCGATATCCTGCAAATTTTCCAGTACGTTTTCTCCAGCCTGGCCGTCGATTTCACGTAGTTTTGCTAATCCTTGTTGGTAGCGGTTTTCGGTATTCATTATCATGCCCTTCATCAGAAAACGAATCCGGCGCTAAAGACTGTTCATACGAGCGGTAATACTCGATTTTTGCCTGCAAAGCCTCTGCGGACTGGCGCATCATCTCAATTTCTGCAAGAACCGCTGTTAAGTGCTGTTCCAGCATCTGACGTCGCTCCAATACCGTCTGGTCCCCAGCGCCGCGGAGTTTTGCAAACCTGAGCATCTTGCCGATAGGCATGTTTGTGGTTCGCAATCGCAGCAGGAATTCAATCCAGGCCATGTCCGATATCGCATAACGCCGTTGACCTCCTGGCGCACGTTGAATTGAAGTAATCAACCCGATGCGCTCGTAGTAACGTAAGGTGTAGGCCGTAAGACCCGTGCGACGTGCAACTTCATTAATGTTCAGATTGGATTCCATGGGGTCATCCTAAAAGTTAGAGTGCACTCTAAGTCAAGCGATTTAATCCAGATAAATGTCATGCGAAGCCCTCAATCGTTCTTAGTAAAATTTCTTGAAGTTCACAAACGCTAATATTGGCATTAAGGTCAATTTTTTGTGCCGGCGAAATAAACGTATGCCTATTTTCAGCCAAAATTTATGACACAACATTCAAGGTTATTGATCGACTTAGACTTTTATTCCAATTAATAGCAGTATATTTATTAGACAGTAAAAAGTATAAGGAGAAAACCATGTCACAACATGAACAGTTCTGCCAGGCTTGCGGTATGCCAATGTCAGCAGAAGATGCGCGTAGTGCGAGTGATAAATACTGCGCGTATTGCAGCGACAGTGCCGGTAACCTTAAGTCCTGGGAAGACGCCGTTTCTGGCCTTGCTGTATTTCTCGATTCCTGGCAAAAAGTCGGTTTAAAGGAAGCGCGCAAACGTGCGAAACGCTATCTGACGGCAATGCCCGCTTGGGCACATAAAGCCGATGACTAATCCATCCAGACACATCATTAACAATAATGCTGTGGTCTTACTGCATGAAATCTATGGTATCAATGACCATATCCGGCGCATACGTGATGAGTGGCTAGGGCGAGAGTTCGATGTCTATACACCGGCGCTGTTTCCCCATATGGCCCCTTTCGGCTATGCACAGCAGGATGAAGCTTATCGACATTTCTCAGAGAACGTTGGTTTTAACCCAATCTCAGTGGTTTCACTGTTGTCGGAATTAAGGGAAAAATACACTCGGCTACTGGTTGTGGGTTATAGCGTGGGGGCCACATTGGCATGGTTGGCAGCCAGAAAGGGCTTATGCGATGGCGTTATTTGTTACTATGGTTCCCGGATTCGCCAGCACAGCGATTTTGCCCCCTCCTGCCCCGCTTTAGTTATCATTGCCCGCTACGAACCAGCATTCGATACCGTTGTGATGCAACAAGAACTTCAAAAATTCCCGTCAGTACAGTGTGCTATGTTCGATGCCTATCACGGGTTTTGTGATGCCGACAATCCCGTATTTGATGATGGGCTTGAGCGTCAGGCATCTGCAAAAGTCAGCGCGTTCACGAACACAATTCTCTCAGCAAAACTATTGACTGAATTTGAGTAAACGAGAAGCTATACGGCATCACGATCGTTTATAACGATCAATATGACGTTATTGATCTGCCGAACCCATTGGACGCTATCTATCCCCGCACTTATAGTTGCGTTGTACACACCTCATACCTCCAACACCGGGGAGCAATGTCTTGGTCTGTACTCGGGCCTGCTTGCAGGCCTTTCTTTTATCCTCAGTGCTGTCCCACCTATCTTAGTAGATGACATTATTGGTGGAAACATAGAGCTGAGCCTTAACCTCCACGCTAGGCCTTCTCTAAAGAATGATGCACATAGGGGTGCCTGATACGGGGTCAGGATGAATCTCAGCCTCAACCCCAAATACCTGTTTTAGATTTTCCGGTGTAATCACTTCTTCAGGGGTGCCTTCGGCGACAATACTTCCTGCCGACATCATCACCAAGTGGTCACAATAGCGACTGGCCTGATTGAGATCATGCAACACAGTAATCAGTGTTTTCCCTTGCAGATTCAAGCGTCTCAACAAGGCCATCAACTCAGCTTGATGATTTATATCCAGATAAGTCGTTGGCTCATCGAGTAAAATCAGTGGGGTGTTCTGGGCAAGTGTCATTGCGAGAAAAGCACGTTGGCGCTGTCCACCAGAAAGCTCGCTGACCCGCGTTTTAGCGAATTCAATGATATGCGCATCCTCCATTGCCTGCTTAATCAAACGGCGATCGGCACGACTAAGCCGCCCCCAGACACCCAACCACGGGCTACGTCCGTAACTGACCAGCTCTTCGACGTCTATTCCTTCAGGTATCACGTGTTGTTGAGGTAATAGGGCTGAGCCCTGCGCCAGTGCTCGCATTGATAATGAAGTAATATCTTGGCCGTTACATGTGATTTGACCTGAAGATGGCGTGACCAAACGCGAGAAACACTTCAATAGCGTTGATTTACCGCAGCCATTCGGGCCAACCAGCGCTGTTATCTTGTTAGCGGGAAGCTGAAGTGAGATGCCCTTCAAAATAGAGCGATTGCCATAACCGGCATAGAGATTATCAGCGTTGAGTATCATCGTCAGCGAGTTCTCATGAGTAACCAGAAAAAGTAAGGAGCACCAATCACGGCAGTAAAAATACCGGCTGGAAGTTCAAGCGGAGGGGCAAGTGTCCGTGCTAATAAGTCTGAAAGTAACAGGATTAACGATCCTATCAGCATGCTGGCGGGTAACATCCACCGGTGACGACCACCCACCAGGCGACGCGCTAAATGGGGCGCAACCAGGCCAATAAAACTAATCGGTCCGCATATCGCCACACTCACAGCCGCCAGCGCGACAGCCAATAGCAGTGACAGCGAAACAACCCATCTGACTGATGTACCAAGCGTCGCGGCGCTCACTTCCCCCAGAGCCATGACATCCAAACTACGGCACAGGCCAAAACTCAAGGGAAGAAGCAATAGTAACCAGGGAAGCGCAACATAGATAAAGCTCCATCCTCGCCCCCAGAGACTTCCCGTCAGCCATAACAGTGCGGTATTTATCTCTAGTGGGTGAGAAAGCATGATGAAATCGGTGAGGCTGGCATAAAGTGCGGTCAGTGCCACCCCCGTCAGTGCCAGACGCACGGGAGGAGATGTTCTACCGGCAGCCAAACGCAGCAATATAAAAGCCAAAAGCCCCCCGACAAATGCCAACGGAGGTAGCCACATAACTGATAGCGCCGGAAATAATGTCAGTGCAATGACGGATGTCAAACCCGCCGCATGATTCACGCCGAGAATATCCGGTGAGGCTAAAGGATTGCGGATAACGCCTTGCACTAATACGCCTGAAACGGCCAGTGAGGCTCCAACCACCAGCGCTAACAGCGTACGGGGCAGTCGATAGTCATAAAGTGTGAAATGGTGGCTGTCCTGCACGTTAAAGGCTGAGACAATTTGTCGCCATCCTAATGTCTGAGTACCAAAACTAAGCGAGCAATACACCGCGAGCAGAAGCAGCAACACCATGACGCCACAGGTTAGGCTTTGTTTCTTCATCCGCGCGTCCTCACTAGCCATACGAAGAATGGCGCGCCAATCAGCGCCAACATCGCACCTGCGGGCAGTTCACGAGGCCAACCCAGTGCACGGGCTAACAAGTCGGCCAATAGCATCAAAATTGCCCCTAATAGCATACTCATCGGCAGACTTTTTCTGAGGTCATAACCTACCCAGTAGCGCGCCATATGCGGGACAAGTAGGCCAATAAAGGCCAGTGGCCCCGCCACGCTTACGCACGTGCCGACCAGCAACAAAACGAGCAGATTAATGTAAAGTTTTAGTCGCCACAGATTGACGCCCAGTGAATGAGCACTTTGATCGCCAACTTGCAGCAAATTGATACGACTTGCGAGCAACTGGGCTAGAGGCGCGGCAATCAGGAGTAGTGGAAATAAGCGCCAAAACTCAGGCCAGCGAACGTTAGCCACGCCCCCCGCTAACCAATGCAGGATACCGTAGGCATTATCTTCCGAAAGGATAAGCGTTGCTTTTGTCAGCGCAGCACAAAGGGCCGAGACGGCCACTCCAGCTAAAATAAGGCGGCTGCGATCGCCTGACTGAGACCACCCTGCCCCTAATAGCATCACGATACCCCAACTCATGCCGCCCCCGATTGCTGCTGCGAGCGATAGACTCACGCCGGACATCCAAGCAGGACTCAACGCAGTCAGGATCACCATACCCAGTGAAGCTCCTGCATTAATGCCCAGCAGGGAAGGTGAAGCCAGCGGATTGCGAGTCAGCGACTGCAAGAGTGAACCGGATAACGCCAGACTTGCGCCGAGCAGCAGTGCGACCAAGCTGCGAGGCAAACGAATGCTACGGACCAACGTTTGCGGCAATGATGGAGGTTCCCCTGGTAGTAATGCGCGTAATGCCTGAGTTGCTGAAATAGGAATGGCTGACCAACAAAATAACGTTAGCCAAAAGACGAGGGCCAAGAGCAGCAAAGGCAATGCCCAGCGCCATGGAGTGGTCAGTCGATGCTGAGCAATCATGGCTCACTAACGACGGCTTGATGGTTAAAAATGTTCACCAGATCAGCAGCGATATGTTCGGCGGCAAACAGACCGCGCATTCTTGCCCAGACATTGCTGTCTACCGCAGCCACCTGATCTTTTTGCGCCGCAGTCATCGCCTGCCACAATGAATCTTGTTGCCAACGTCGCACTACACTCTCCTGACGATAATGCGCCACAATCAGCCAGTCTGGATTGATTGCCAGTAACTGTTCTAGGCTGATATTAGCCAGTGGTTGGTGACCCGTTGGACCCACCACATTTAATCCCAGTGCATTAAGCACGCTTCCGGTATAGGAATCGAGGGTATGCACATTAAATTGCTGCTCGCGTGAGGTACCAAACATCACACTCGCCCCCGCCGGTAAGCGGTTGGCAAAGGCTTGCATACGTTGGTGATGCAGCGCCAGTCTTTGCTGCATTTCTGCCGTTTTACCCATAACTTGACCAATAATGACTGCTGATTGCAGATTTTCGTCATAAGTTTCGGCGCGAGATTTCAGCAGCAGTGTTGGGGCAATACCTCGGAGAGTGGTGTATATGCCAGCATGACGACTGCTGTCGGCAATGATTAAGTCGGGCTTTAGCGCTGCAATGGCTTCAAGGCTTGGCTGTGAACGCGTTCCTACCGATGCCCATGGCTGAATATGTTGGCGAATCTCACTCAGAATACGTTGAGGGTCATTATCATCCGCCACCCCAACAGGGCTAATATCAATCGCGGCAAGCGCATCAACAAATGACAATTCCAATACCACTACTCGTTTAGGAACCGTGTTCAACGTAAACGAGCCTTGCTGATCGGTCACGGTCACTGCCTGCGCGAAGTTAACCAGCCCGATGGACAGACAAGCAGAAAAGAAAAAGCGAAAAATCAATGACATTGTGTACTCCTGGCGATTCTGTCGAAACCAAAAAGCACACCGCTATCTGAACAGCGGTGTGCCTGAAAAGGCCATTTGGCGTTTTAGAATTTCAACGATCCCTGAACATAGATAGTACGCGGCTGACCGGCGTAGAGACCTTTGTTGTTATCGTCATAGGCACGGGTGAAATAGGCTTGATCGAAGATATTTTTCAGACCGACAGCAAGATTCAAATTGGCCATCTGTGGACCAAAATCGTAGTTCGCACGCACGCCCCAGAGCATGAAGCCAGGAATACGACCGGTGCTGCCGTCTGCACTTTCGGCGACAGTATTCGCGTTATCAGCGAATTGGCTAGATTGATATTCACTGTTGAGGTTAAAGGTCCAACTGCCTGGTGTGTAGTCCACGCCCAGCGTACCTTTATGCTTTGGCGAAAATGGCACTTGATTGCCTTTATAGGCTCCATCTTCACGGATCACCGCATTGATGTAGGCATAGCTGGCGTAGGCACTGATATTTTCCAGCTTGGGTGATAACGTTGATAAATCGTAGCGAATCTGACTTTCGAGGCCGGTGTGACGCGTTTTGCCGCGTGCAGTGACGCTGTCCGTCACCTGATTGGAGTCATATTGGTTGTTAAAGTTAATCAGAAACAGCCCAGCTTCAGCTTGAACTTCACCGTTATCAAACCGAGAACCCAACTCCCACGTACGCGCTTTTTCAGGCTCAATATTACCGCTGTCTACAGCCTTACCAATTTGGCTATATTGCACCGTACCAAATGAACCTTCTGTATTGGCATACAGATTCCATGCGCTGTTGAGGCGATAAACGATGTTCAGTGCAGGCAGCGGAGCATTGTAGCTAATCTCCTGCTTAGTTTTTTTAATGTAATTATTTTGATAAGACTGAATGTGCTCGTAGCGCATCCCGGGGGTAATGGTCCAATCGCCAATATCAATGCGGTCGTCGATATACCAAGCGTTAGCCTGCGTCCCAGACTGGGTATCTCGGTCATAGGGGCTGTTCGTGCTCGGTAAAATACCGGTTGAGGCGAGGCTGGTATAGCGTAATTCGTGGCTTGATTCGCTGACATAGCGGTAGCCGATCCCCACTTCATGCGCCGATTCACCTAAGTTAAAACTTTGGCTGTAGCGCGGCTCAATGCCACGAACCCAGTATTCACGCGGTGAGAGGGTTAAGTTCTTGCCCTGATCCAAAAAACCGCTTCGTAACGTATAAGTATAGAAACTCTGGACGTTAAATTTTTGTTGGGCATCAGGTTGGTATTGATAGCCGAAATTAGCCAGTTGGCGACGGCCCCAGAATTTATCGTATGGGCGTGTTGATTGGAAACGGTCAGCATTGTAGTTCGCCCGCGACAAGCCGCCAGGCATATCGGCACGACCTTCATAATATTGCAGCAGACTGTTAAAAGTGTGCACGTCGTTGGGTGCATAGCGCGTTTTCAGCATCACATCATCAATTTTGGTTGAGCTGTGCTCACGCCAGTCGCTACCACGTGTGCCAGAGTAAAGTAGTGCGCCGCCAAAACCGTTATCAGCAGTGCCACCGATCATCAGGTTGCTGGTGCCTTTGGGGTGATTCTGGCTTGATGATGGGCTGAGTTGGCCTTCCATTCCGGCTTCAATCGCGAAATCTTTCGGGATCGCGCGTGTCACAAAGTTAACGACTCCGCCCACACTTTGCGGTCCATAACGAACTGCGCCGCCGCCACGTACCACATCGATCGCATCCATATTGCCCAATGAGATCGGCGCTAAAGATAATTGGGGTTGCCCGTAAGGCGCGAAAGGTACCGGGATCCCATCCATTAACACCGTTGAACGGCTAGCCAAACGCGGGTTTAGGCCGCGAATACCGAAGTTCATCGCCATATCATGACTACCGGTACCGTTATTTTCTGGAGCATAGACACCGGGGATACGATTTAATACGTCGCGCGCACGAGTGGCCCCTACTTTGGCAAAGTCTTCACGGCGAATAACATCCCGTGCGCCACCATGTTCAAAAACATCGTTTTCTCGGGCGCTGCCTAACCAGTCACCGACAACGGTCATTGACTCTTCTTTTGCCGCAGGGGTTAACTCTAGCGTAAAGGCATTATTACCCAGCGATTTTGGCTGCAACCCGCTGCCGGAAAGAAGTTTTTCTAACCCACCAGCCACGTCATATTGCCCGGTAAGACCGGTAGTTTTTTTACCACGGGTTAACGAAGCATCAACTGACAGCGTCATCGATGACTGCGCTGCAAAGTGGTTGAGCGCAGAATCTAAATCCCCCGCGGGTATCTGATATTGCTGTTGAGTGGTTGCTTGCTGTGTGGTGGCCGCATAAGTTGCTGGCACTAACACCACCAGCGGAATGATGGCGCATTGGATAGCCAGAACCAAAGGTGTTGTCTTCAAGGTGTGAATTGCGCGAACGCATAAATCAGGCATACCGTCTCCATGAGAAGTTATTTTTATGTGGTGTTAATTAGGAGTCGGATGAGAAATTAAAAAGGACAATCGAGAATGATTTTATTTATCATCAAGCTGCGACAACTTTAACCCAATATCGGGTAACTGATTGAATTTTGATAGGAAGTGTTTGCGCGAGCACATCCAATATGCGGTCGGTATCTTTTAGCGGGAAGGTACCACTAACACGTAAGTGAGCCACTTCTGGCGAACAAGTGATACTACCGTGACGATAGCGGGCGATTTCTTCAATGACCTGTGAAAGCGGTCTGTCGCTGACGGTCAGTACACCATGTGTCCAATCAGCACTGTTAGATTCCGCTGCCATAAGTTCGCCGAATCTATCGGCTGTGAAGCTTACCTGTTGGCCTTGAGAAACAATCAATGTCGTCTCAGGTGCATTGCGCAGGCTAATTTCTACTGCATGCTGTTGTACTGCCAGCACAGTTTCATCCCCAAGGGCGCGGACAGTAAATTGTGTGCCGAGCGCACGTAACTTGCCCTGTGCGGTGGAAACCAAAAATGGGCGCGGTATGGGGGACGGATCACTTGCGGTGCGAATGGCGATTTCCCCCTGATAAAGCAGGATCATTCTTTGCTGTGCCGTAAACTGAAGGTCTGCGGCAGTGGCGGTATTCATGACCACCAGCGAACCATCGCTGAGACGAAGTGGCTTGATCTCCCCTGTTGCAGTACGCAACTCGGCTCGATATCCCAAAGCCGCCGGTGATTGCCATAACCGCCAACTGGCTCCAACCCCCAACAATACCAGCAAACTTTTCAACACCCGCCTGCGCGTCACTGCGACTTGCTGGTTTGCATTATTGAGCACCTGATAGCTCATTTTCCCAGGCATGGCTTGTAATTGCCCTTGCAGAGCTTCTACCTTGCTCCATGCCCAGCGGTGATCAGCATGCTGCTCGAGCCACCGCTGCCATTGCTGATTCTGCCGCGCGGTGACATCTTCTGCCCCCAGAACCGCAAACCAATGCGCCGCCTGACTCAACGCCTGACGCTGATTCTCAGTGATGATACTGGCGGCCATCAACTGGCCTGCTCGAGGCTGAAAAGCAGACAGTGTTCTGTCGCTTTAGCGATATATTTTTTCACCGAACTCACTGAAACGTCGAGCTTAATAGCAATATCGGCATAAGGCATTCCTTCGAGTTGGGAGAGCAGAAACGCCTGACGTAATTTGCTGCTGAGCTTATCCAGCATGGTGTCTATCTGTTGCAGCGTTTCCCGCCAACATTGCTGTTGTTCGGGCGAAGGGTGTGTTTCTTCCGGCATTAAGGCCAGCATATCAAGCCACGCCTGCTCCAGCGCATTACGACGGAAAAAGTCGATCATCACGCGTTTCGCTACCGTGCTCAAAAAAGCTTTCGGCTCTCGTATCTGCGCGACGGAACCGCCGGTGAGTATGCGCATGAAAGTATCTTGCGCCAGATCCTCAGCATCGAAAGCTGACCCCAGCCTGCGATGAAGCCAGTTTTTCAGCCAGCGATGATGCGAGCTGTAAAGACTTGCCAATGGATCGGCTAAAGTGGACATAAGAAGTGACTTTCATCAGTAGAGTAGAAACGCAGGATGATAATTGAGAATAGTTATCATTACAATAAAATTGCGCGTTTCTGACTATCAATTTAAGTCACTATCAGTCAATTTAAGCCACTCTCACTCAATTTAAACTACCCTCTTTGCACTTAAGCCACTAAGCGTTGAAATCCAGAACACGACCATCAGCTAAGTTGGCCCGCAGGCTATGGGCTGCGATACCGTTGAACGCACGGTCAGAAAAATTGGCAATCAATACTGAGCCGTCGCTGAATGTCGTTTGTTGAACCCAACCTGCTGGATCTAACCAGCGAAAATCTGTGAGCCTCTTGTTCCAAAGTATTTGATGCAGAGGACGGAACTTAGCATCGGCTTTGATGATTTCAGGTAAACGCGCATTGAGGGTGCTACGACTGAGATTGAACAATGGGGGCGTGTTGTATAACTGGCTGAGTAACTCACGCGTTGTTTTAACGTCACTAAATTTGAGGTTGTCGTAGGTCCAGTGATGAGTGCTGATGACCGAGTCATGAAAAACGGCCTGATACAAAGGAATACGATAACGTGGGTCAAACTCGACGGTAAGATAAGGTTGTTTCACCTTTGCTGGTTTAAAGAAGGTCGCTGGTTGAGCGTTGGGCCACCAAGCCCCTAGATAGTAAGGCGATTTTTTGTTCTGGCGCATGTCTTTATCGCCCCAGCCAAATCCCCAAGTCTCCATGCCGTGTGCAAACATGATGTGACGGGCAGTCACCGCATTACCGTCTTCAGATCCTAACGGTAATTTGAGCGTATTGCTGTACCAAGCCATACGAGCATTGCGCGCATCGGCCATCTGAGCAGCGCCGGTAGGATGTTCGGGTTGGTAATCGTCTGACACCATGCCGGTGCCATCAACGTCGAGAAACAGGCTGTTTAGTCCAGCCAATTTTGTTAATTCCTGCATACGTTGCTGCGAATAAGGGAGTACACAGCCGGGATTGAGGTAGTAACCCTCCCCACCAAAACCCGGTTTTTTGCTGCCATCAGCCTTTACTATGGCGCATTTTTCCCGAATTTCAGTCGGTAATTGGGCTGTCAGCCAACTGTCGTTGACACCCAGCGGAATGCCCGTGTCGTAGGAGTCATAACTCGCGATTAGATAACCTGACTTTATCGCATTCGCGACGGCTTCTGGGTGTAGGAACTCAGCAGTCCAGTTATCCGTACCTAGCCATAATCTGGCTAAGCCTGCCTTATGCAATGATTCAATGACCGGCTTAGACAGCCCAAGCCCCCAGCTATCAGGGGAAGTCAGATAAGCGCCAAGCTGGGATTGTGCCAGTTGGCGTACTTTAACCGCTTGCTGCTGTTGTGCCTGTAGGAACGTATCCTGTTCCGGCGAAGCATTAAGGGGAACCTGTGCGACAAGCGCATTATTGATAGATTCAATCAATGATTGCTGCTGCCAGCCTTCAGGCTCGCGCCCTTGCCATTGCTGCAACGCTTTTTTGGCTTCAGTATCCAAGTGCCGCCATAGGGCTGCCCCAGCGGGCGTTTGCAGATAACTCGCCAGCCCTACCCAATCTTTCACATCTTCCTGCGCCAGCAACATACTGCCCCACAGATAGATATGCGTTGCACCTATCAGTTTTTTGCCCTCAGGCGCTATCTTGATCTTATCTTCCAGCGAACTGAACTGGCCGCTTTGTTGCAGGTACTCACAATAACGTATCGCACCGGAGAGTGGCGTGGTGCCAACATGCAGTAAAACCTCGAAAGGTTGCTGCTGGTTAAAGCGATTAAACTCATGGTTGCTTTGCATCTGTAAATGCTTGTCAGCCTGACTGAAAGTGACCTGATTACTAAAGGGAGTGAGGAGTAGCCAACTGTAGAATTTCCCGTTCTGTTCTTGGCTCCACAGTGGCAATTTCAGATCAAAGTTCGTGTCTAGTGGGGTCTGCTCGTCAACCAGATAGGATTGCCAAACGGGGCTATCAAGGGGAATTCGGCTGCCTTCCCCCAGAGGAAGCAACAGCACTTTGGCTTGTGAAGGTAAGCTGAACCAGCTCAGTATTTGTGGTTGCTCGCTACTGAAGCTTAAACGAAGGTCATCACCTTCCAGTTTAGCGCTAACATGCATACGGTGCTGCGGCCAGTACCAGTTTGCCAAGACAGCGGAAGAGGTTAACTCACTCACTTTTTGTGATGTTTGAGGCGAGTTTACCACTGCATCGCCAGCACTAATTTGGAGTGTTGCGGGATCAATATCGAACAGTGCCGTCCCTTGTTGTAACCGAACGGCACTCGCGGGTAAGCAATAAAACAGAAAGAGGCTGGCGAGCGAAGCAATACATAAACAAGACTTTCTCATGACTTTATTTGCACCACAATAGAATGGATTTAATCCTAGGCTACAGTGCAAATTATAAACTGCTCGTTAATAGCGTGGATGTAAATGGTGTTATTGCGTAGCTTCTTTATAGAAACACACGCTGAGTGATTCATTTATTATTGGCCGATAAGCGGGATGTCATTCAACAATCCAAATAGGATCCTAATCGATAACCGCGTTGTTTGATAGCCTGTTTTAGCGCTGACGAGGTGAGAACATCGAGTTCACTCAGTCGCGGATAGCAGTAACCACTGGTCATCAGGGTTTTATCAACAAATGCCGGGTGGCACATCACTTCCAGCGAACGAAACCCTTGCTGATCCGCCAGATCCAATCGCTGTAAAAATGTTTGTTCCGAGAGATCTTCGCCATAAAAACCCGCATCAAACCAATCAGTGCTGCGTGGCTCATTGAGCGTAATGCCATGTTGCTGCGCTTCGTGACGATCAATACGTAATGCGACTGACTTTTCGCGCGCAAAAGCCTCAACCAATGGATAAATTTGCGGCAGCATATGGACGTGGTGATGGCTGTCGATATGGGTTGGCGAGCGGTCAAAAATAGCAACAAATTGATCAAATTGGGCCGCGAGTTCCTGTGCGATCTCAGCCAAATTTAACGTGCCAGCTTCAGCACGTTGCCACAACACTTTGCTCAGTAGGCCATTGGCATCCACTAACGATGGCATGGCGGTTAATGACCGACCATAGGTCAACACAAAATGCATCCCAATAGGCAATGCTGGATTTTGCCGGCTCAACTCTGCTGCATGATGAATATCCGCACAGTTCATCATTGCAGTGGTCGATGAGACGATACCATGGCGGAATGCATCAATAATTCCATAATTTTGGCCTTTGCATAGACCAAAATCATCCGCATTAACAATAAGTAACTTTTCCATCAATGGTGCCTTATATGCTATTCCGGTGAGTAAAATCTCACCGCACACTAATCGGATAACGCCTCTCCGGCGCAGTGGAATTTCTTACGGTAGTTGCCTGGCGTAAAAGAGGTCAATTTCTTGAAGTTTTTGATAAATAACGTGGTATCACTGTAACCCGCATCAAAAGCAATATCTGAGACTAAGTAGTTCGTCACTTCCAGTTGGGTTTTAGCAAAATTGATTCTGATCTCATTGATAATTTGCATCGGCGTTTTCTGGTAATAACGGCGCGTGGCGCGAGTCAGATACTCTTGCGTTTTGCCAGAAAGCTCAATCATATTCACCAAGGCTTTTTCGCCAAACATCGATTTGTCGTGCATTTTGTCGATGCTCGTTTTTAACCACAAAGGAATATCGTCGTTGACCTCACTCTCTTTGTAGTGACTGATACGGTTGGTGACATAAAAGGTCAGTAACTCGACCAGCTCAGTGAGTTCATCTTGCCTAAAATGCGGGGCAGAAATCGCGGATTCGATATAAGAAAGAAAATCGCCTTTCAACCGATAAGCTTGCGAGGCCACAATGGGCCGTGATAGCAAATGAAAGTAGTGCTCTTCAAAAAAAGATTTACTAATGCCAACGTTCAATATACGCGTCGCGCCAAATTCATAAGCGCTTTTATGATGAGAACCGATAGGAATGAAAACAACATCACCACGTTCTAAAAAAACCCGTTTGCCATTAATCTCCTGATAGCACATTCCGGTGAGTATCAGCGTATATTCATAATAATCATGCTGATGCAGCCCCGTCGCACTCTCCGTTTTGTTATAGATAAACAGATGGAATTCTTTTCCGTTAAAAAAGTCTTTCTGACGTACTAACCTGACTTCCATCTTATTTACCTTCACTCTCTCGTTCGCAATAGCCGATACGTTGTACTAACGTTCAGTCTAATTTTTGGTGTAGTTCAATGAGTTCTGCAATTAACTCTCTGGCCAGCATCGCGTTCATTAAATGATCCTGTGCATGCACTAAGACTAATGTGACTCGAGTTTTTCCCTCACCTTGATCGGATTCAATTAACTTGGTTTGAACCAGATGCGCTTCATTGAGTGCAAGGCGGGATTGCGCCATTAACGCTTCTGCTTGAGCAAAATCACCACTTTTAGCCTGCTTCAGCGCCTTATAAGCCAAGCTGCGAGCCTGTCCCGCGTTGATAATCAACCCCATGATGACATCTTCCATTTCATCTGTGGGTGGGACTTCATCAACGATTTTATCTAAATCAAACATACTCTTGCTCCGTTAATTAAAATCATTTTGCCTTGCAATATCTCAACCCCATCAAGGTCAGTACAGGATAAATAAAAAGTGACGGCGTTGGGGCTAAGCACACCGTCACCCTTTGGTGATCACTCTCGCCGGCTAAAACTTCAAGCTATCAGCAATTTCTTCTTCACTCTCAGCCTGACGATCAATTTCGTTTTGTGCTTTATTAGCAATGATAACGAACGGCAGATACATCAGTGTAGCAATGCCCAAGTTGAACAAGCTTAATAACATCGCAGCAATACTGCCGTTGGTATTAAAGAATGCCCCCAAGCCTACAGGCATGGTCCATGGCGCAATATTGGTGATTGGCGGAATAAAACCTGTGTAGTAGGCAATCGAGGTAATAATTGCCAAGACCGGCTGAACCAGAATAAAGGGAATAAAGAACAGCGGGTTCATAATGACCGGTAAACCAAACAGGATAGGCTCGTTAATTTGGAAAATACTCGCTGGCGCACCCAATTTTGCCACCTGGCGGTAATCTGCACGACGTGACCCGATAAAGATAGCAATCACCAGCCCTAACGTTGCCCCAGTCCCGCCTAAGAAGATGTAGGAATCAACGAAAGGTTTAGCCCACATATGGAACTCTTTACCTGCGGCGACTGCTGCGGCAACCGAGCCATATTGGGTGTAGGTCGCGACGTTTTCTAGCGCAAACGGCATCATAATGCCACTTTCCAGCGCCGATAATGCCATCGCTCCGTGTATCCCGAAGAACCACAACAGCGAGGAACACATAACATATACCCACCCCACCACACTGCCCATTTTGGATAGCGGTGCTGAAATGGTGTCCATAATGATCTGGTGGAAGTTCGTGCCGTACAGCCCTAAGACGTAGGCCAAAACCCCCATGAAGGAAAGAATGATAAACCCTGGGATCAGCGCCGAGAAAGAGCGGGAAACGGACGTTGGCACACTATCCGGCAAGCGAATGATCCAGTTGCGGCGAGTGATAAAGGTAAAGACCTCAGCCACCACTAAGCCGATGATAATACCAGAGATAATATTCGCGCCACCTAACCAATTAGCCCCCACCGCATAGGCTTCTCCCACGCTATACGGCGTCACGGTCATAAAGGCGGCAATAGCCAGTAACGCCGCAGCAAGAGGGTCGACTCTCTTCTCTTCAGCTAAGGCCATGCTGATAAAGAACGGCGTCATTAACGACATAATACCGAGAGTACCGTTATAAACGTTGCCACCGATTGCTTTCAAGCCATTGAGCGTAGCGATGGTATCAGCATCAAGGCGCACGCCCATCGAGAAGAAGAATGACCCCTCACCAAAACTTAAAAACACGTTATTAATCAGAACGAACATCGCCCCTGTCAGGGTCAATGGCATCAGCCGAATAAACCCGTTCTTGATAGCATTGATATGTTGCTGTCTGCCAATCTTAATCGCAAAAGGCAAAATGGCCTTTTCCAGAGAATGAATAAATGCGCTCACAGTGCTCCCCTTATTGTTTTGCTTTTTTTATGGCAGCGACAGCCGCTTTTAATACCCCTAAACCGTCGACTTTGCCGTACAAGAGCGTATCGATCACTTCAACGGGCTTATGGGGGAACATTTTGGCAATTTCAGGCAACATGTAAGCGATTTGTGGCCCTAATAAGATCACATCAGCCTGAGCGCCATGTTCTGCTGCCATCGCTTCAGGGTAAGCATTGATAACGACAGGCACTTCATATTTCTCTGCTTGTACTTTCATCTTGGAAACCAGTAGCGAGGTAGACATACCGGCAGAGCAAAATAGATAAATTTTTTTCTTTTCCATACCCAACACCTTTTGATGTTCAAAAGAAACAAGTTATTTATATGCCAGTGCAATGGTGAATTCCCTTTATCTGTACCTTTTGATGCCCCTTGCCCAGCCCATTGTTTCTGGTTGTCGTCAGTATACGGCGTCGATAGCTAAGCCAGTAATTCATTCTCGACAATAATCGTCTCTAATTGACTTTTGATCTTGATGCCCTTCACATTTCTCAGCGATTACAATGTGATGCTTATCGCAAAATTGTTATTTTTTTGCTCGGCGAATTAAGTTTAATTCATTTACATTTCATATGCTTATTTTTATTCGAGAAAAGTAGTCGACTAATCCTCGGCGGAAAAACCGTATTAAAATCAGTGACGAGACAAATTAGTAATGCTTATTGGTTAGAGAATTATCCTAGCGAAGCTCTCACTCTCTGGCAGGGATTGAATGACCACGTTTTATGCGGGGTGAGTAAGATATTTTGACGCATCACATGTCCGACTCGTCATATTGAGAACACAAACACAGCGAACATTGACATCAGTATTAGCTGAATACCGCTTAATATTCTAAAGTTAACAGGTGTTTACCTATTGAGGGAGCGACAGATGACGTTATTCGGCAATATCACACCAGCCCATCGACGCAGATTAATGGGCGTAAGATGGCAATCATCAACCTTGAAATTCGCAGTATCCGCATTATTCAGTTTGGTGATTTCAATGCCAGCCATTGCGGCGCCCGCGGTGACGGTAACGGAATTACAACGCGGCTTAGATCATCCATGGTCACTGGCCTTCCTACCTGATGATGGCGGTATTTTAATTACCGAGCGTTCTGGGCAACTACGTTTGTGGCAACCAGGGAAAGCGATTTCAGCACCGTTAAAAGGGGTACCCACCGTCTATGCCAAAGGGCAAGGTGGCTTATTGGAAGTGGCGCTATCGCCTAAATTCTCTCAGGACCGCCGCGTATACCTCAGTTTTGCTGAAGCAGGAAAAGACGGAAAAGCAGGTACCGCCGTGGGCTATGGACGTCTTAACCCACAGGGCACAGCCATTGACGATTTCACCGTATTTTTCCGTCAGCAACCCAAGCTATCAACTGGCAACCACTTTGGTGGAAAATTGGCTTTTGATGATAAAGACCATATTTTCATCACTCTAGGCGAGAATAATCAGCGCCCAACAGCTCAGGATCTGAGTTTGCACCAAGGTAAAATTGTTCGTCTCACACTCGATGGGAAAGTGCCGACAGATAATCCTTTTGCCAATCGTCCTCCGGCAAAGCCCGAGATCTGGTCCTATGGCCATCGTAATCCACAAGGGTTGGCCTTAAACCCTTGGAGTGGCGTGATGTGGGCAAATGAACATGGTCCTAAAGGGGGCGATGAAGTGAATATCCCAGCGGCAGGAAAAAACTACGGCTGGCCGCTCGCGACCCACGGCGTGAACTATTCAGGCTTAGCGATTCCCGAAGCCAAAGGCACGCATGTCGATGGCACTGAGCAACCCATTTATTATTGGGAGAAATCACCTGGGATCAGTGGAATGGCTTTCTATGATAATCCCCGTTTTCCAACTTGGCAGCATTCACTATTTATCGGTGCGTTAGCGCAAGAGGCATTAATTCGCCTGCAATTGGAAGACGATAAAGTGATTTCAGAGGAACGGTTGTTGGAAGACCGCGGTGAACGAATTCGCGATGTTCGCGTGGGGCCTGACGGTTATCTTTATGTCTTAACCGATGAGCGTGACGGTAAGTTGCTGAAAGTCGGCCTCGACACAAAATAGCCAAATCTTAGCGCTTGTATTTGTACTACAATTATTCTGATTCTAACGAATGGCCATTGAGGGCTTTGTTATGACAGCAATAGATGTAATGTGGGTAGGATTGGGTGGCGGTATCGGTTCTCTTTTACGGTGGTGGATAGGGTTAGGCGTTGGAAAGATATATAAAGGCAATTTCCCACTCGGCACTTTTCTGATCAATATCTCCGGTGCATTTGTAATTGGCTACCTGAGTATTCTATTTAGCGTGGATTGGCGTGATCGTTACGGTGACTTCATGAATGCAGCGATCTTAACCGGCATTTTAGGCGGCTATACCACCTTCAGTAGCATGCAATTAGATGCAGCAAAATTGGCGACTGCCCGCAGTCGAGCCATTGCAGCCGGATATCTGATTATTTCTGTCGTGGTCGGTCTCATTGCCGCAGCATTCGGTGCTTGGTTAGCTTATTGATCGAGTCACGGACTAATTCATAGGAAAATGCTATGCCAAATCTTATTATTCTCGTCTTTGTTGGTGGGGCTTTTGGTGCCATGTGCCGTGAATTCATTATGCTATCAGTACCCAGATTAGCTGATGGATTCCCGATGGATATCTTTGTCGCCAATATCATCGCGGCATTTTTATTAGGGCTAGCCACCTCTTTGTTTAAAAAAGATATTATTAATCAGTATGTGCATCTGATGGTCGGTACGGGGATTATGGGGGGACTTTCCACATTCTCCAGCTTTGTATTTGGTGCTGTGGAAATGATGAAAAACCCGACGGGCGTTTTGGTTTCAATCTGCTATTTGGTGATAAGTCTTATTGTCGGTTTTATTGCGGTCGAGCTGGGCTTAATGGTCGGGCCAAAAGAGAAGCCCAAAGATCCACAAGCCGCAGTTGAATAACGCCAATGACTTATTAATCCGCATAAAAAAACACCCGAGATAGCTGATAAAGTGCTCATTGCACGGAGGACAAGCAGATCGTAAAGACGCCGTAAAATCATCCCTGATGGCTCGAACCATCCTTGGTGCGGACGCTTTACTCTTCTGCCTGCCCTCACCGTTCGAGGTCGAGTCATCTGTGTTTGTCAGCATTGACTCGTTCAGAACGGCACTAATCCAACTTCTGACATTTACCGAAGAACATTTCTGTAATCAGCGAGTTATTAATGGTGTCGCCGTTCAGGGTTCTCACCAGAATTTCACTGCCTAATAATGGCAATGAGAAAACCATATCTGGGTTAACTCGTTTTACTTTTTCCACGTTCTGAGTTTCATTGACCAGTGCCAGTGTCTTGGTCCCCTCTCCTGCAATTTCTTTGGCGGCCAGAATAATAAAGGTGTTATCAGCATCGCTGTTGCACAAGGCAATGATATATTTCGCCTTGGCAGCACCGGCCAGCTTCAATGTTGCAACCGAAGAGGGATCACCTTCGATGATATCGGTATGGGGCGGAAAATTATGTTGGCTACCGACGGCACAAACGACCGTGACGTCATCACCTCGGTCACGCAGACCATTATAGACATTCAGCGCCAAGGAACCGGAACCAACAATAATAAAATGATTTTTACGTTCCACGTGAGAAATCCTACCTTTGACTATGCGTTTAATATTATTACTGATGATCGGACCGGCAACAGAAGCAATCGACGTCGCAAAGACCGTAATACCAGCAATAATCACCGTAAGAGTAAACATTCTCGCGACAGTAGTATGCGGAATAATATCCCCGAACCCCACTGTGGACATACAGACGATGGCGAAATAAAAGGCCGTCGGTAAATCGGTCACGACAGGCGCGAACTCATCGCCCATATAAAGTGTGCCCAACATGCTATAGACGATTAATGAAAAAATACTCGCGATCGCAAAGAATGTTGCACTGCCGAGACTGTAGTGGTCAAACTCTCGCCAATAAAATATTAGCGCGACAAGAATAATGATGGAATAAGTCGTCAGTTTATTCTGATCTTTCAGAATAAAGATATTGATGGCCACCAAAGTAAACAACAATAAGACTGTCAAGAACCATGCTGTACGAATCTTCATCGATACTGCAAATGCCATCAGTATCAATAGTAGACCGATGATAAACTGTGGGATCTCAAATATATCAAGAAAACTTAGCGCCTCCTTCCATGTACTAAAATTCTCTATTGCCTCAGTTGAATGAGTAATCGCCCGAAAAAGGACGGGACCTAAAACCAGACACCCATTAATGGCGACTAAAATCGCCAATAAAATCGGTATCGATACCTTATTTTTAATTTCCTGTAATATTTTCATCAATAGAGTGACTAAAATTGTTATAGGTGAATAAAGTATAGATAATAAATGGGATATTTCATCTTAAAAACCCTTTTTTTTGACAAAAATCAAAAGGTAAGTATATCTAATACTATGGTAGGAACATTAACTCATAGTTTTCTAATATTTGCAGTGAGAAATCAAAGACACAAACCATTTATTTAAAGCTAGATTTACAGGTTGTAAAGCCATCTATACTTATTCAATATTGAAATAACAAGTCAAATAATTGGCATAAGTGCTCATCATGAACAATAATATGCTCGTGCTCCGGCAGATAATACTGCTGAGGCTCGCATTCTTGAGTGATATTCATCACCCTTCATTTAATGCTGTAAATATCTAGCAGTATTGAACAGATAAATAAGGAAATAAGCATGTCCTACAAATCACTTCGTAATATTGCATTAACTGGTTTGTTACTTTCCGCTGCCGCAACAAGTTTTGCAGCCACCACTAAAGCAACAACAACGACCCCGAGTGATATGACCTGCAAAGAGTTCCTGGATCTGAATCCAAAGTCATTTACTCCTGTCGTTTATTGGGTATTGAATGATAATACTCAGTACAAACAAGGCGATTATGTTGATTTGCATGAGACTGACACTATCGTGACACCGAAAGTCGTTGAGGTCTGTAAAAAAGCACCGGAGAGTAAACTATCTGAAATTAAACAAGATATTCTAGGCTTTGCGAAAAAACATATGTAACTTAGCACAATAGACTTAATCAATCAGGCGCTTATGTCTTTTATAAGCGCCTGATTGTTTTTAGTGTACTATTTAATTAATAATGAGTTAACGAGTGACACTCAAATTATCATAACCACGAACATAGTAATTAACGGCAGAAATCAACCAGCAGAGAATAAACATCCCAATAATCCAATAGCCTATCTCCCCCATATTCTCGCTAATATTATTGATAGGAGTCCAAATACCGCCACTGAGGCTCAGCTTATCGGCGATTAATCCCAACGCTTCTATGCCACCGATAAAGAAAGCAATAATAACGGAAGCGGCTGTAATAGTAATGTTGTAATACAATTTCCGAACCGGCTTAGAAAATGCCCAGCCATAAGCACCTATCATGACAAAATTATCGAGTGAATCGATCAACGCCATACCAGCAGCAAATAAAATGGGGAAGACCATAATCGACCATAAATTCATGCCATGGGTCGCACTGGCAGCCGAAATACCTAATACCCCAATTTCTGTGGCAGTATCAAACCCCAAGCCAAATAAAAAACCAACCGGATACATATGCCAGCTTTTATTGACCATATTAAAGACACGCTTAAAAAGTCTGGCTAAGACTCCGCCATTATTAGCCACCAGCAAGTCGAGCTCTTCATCTTGGTACACTTTGCCCGCTTTGACTTGCTTAAATTTTTTGTACACTGATATCAGGATGGTCAAATTAAGAAAGGCGAACAATAGCAAAAAGAGGGATGAAACCAAGGTGCCAATCAAACCGCCCGTTTCATGGAACCATGTCATATTATTCTTAAATGCCATAGCGGTCGCTGCAATGGCTAATGAAGCTAATATGACGATGGTGGAATGACCAAGAGAAAAGAACGTCCCGACAGCAATCGGCGTTTTACCCTGCTGCATCAGTTTTCGCGTAACGTTATCAATGGCGGCAATATGGTCCGCATCAACCGCGTGACGCAAACCAAAGCTATAAGCCAGAAACGCCATCCCCATCAAAACCGCATTATTATTGAATTCAATAAACGCCCAAACCCATGCTAATGCGTTAACAACCACTAATCCAATCAGTAAGTAGATAGCACGAAGCTTTGTCTCGCGATTGCCAAATGCGCTGGTTCTCTCTATTCCTGTCGTCATGTTTGTACTCCAGAATAATATCGTTATTGTCTGTGCGCCGGCATGACATCTTGATTAGGAACCAGGAATAACCATGATGCGAGAACAAAAGGCATTGTGAGGGTCGGAATACCGATCGGGGACAATAATATGTTCAGGGCACCCTGCACAATAACCGTGAAGATAACGCCGATAATGGTATAAGCCAACACACGCCAGCTGGGCTTATTAAAGGTTGAACCCAATGCAATTGCAGTTAATACCGCACTGAATGCGTACATGCCAGCATCGATACTACTAGGATCCGCGCCAAGGAACATGGCAGTGAAAATAGCGAGAATTGAACCGCCGATAGCAAAGACCGCAGCCCAGAGTGATTCCACGGCTAACCCAATGACAAAAAGAATGCCGCCAACCAAGCTACTTAATAAGAAAACCTCAGAAATACCATTAAACAGAGTGACAAAAATATTAGCGCCCGTCGCTGTTCCCGCCGCTAAAACAAATGGGTGCGGGAGCGCAGGCGTGGGTAATCCACTACTATGCAAACCGGCAAAGGCATAGCTGGCCAGTAATATCATCCAAGTCGTTAAGACAAACGGTGCAGTCAGTGCCGCGACTTTCCACGTTTTTAAAATGTCGGCGATACATGCCATGACGATCACCGACACAATGCTGCCTAAGATAATACAGGCCCAAACTACCGGTGTTGCGACCAAAAATGTCGGTAATGCCGCGCCGACCAGGCAGCCGTTATAGCCATATAATCCTGATCGCCAAGAGGCGCGATCACGCATGGTAAGCCCAGTGAGTGTGGCCACCGCGGTCCCCAGCACACAACCAAAGGCAACTGCCGGATTCCCTTCACCATAAGCACCAACAAATATGGCGATAAAAAAGAATAAGCCCGTTAATGGGTTATTTTGGAACATAACCTGAGCACAGCCGCGCAGTGTTGTATCGATAAATTCAATGAAAACATTCGAATTGCTGAGCTGCGCCCAGCCAGATAAATTGCCGGTTTTAGTATTCATCATGTTTACCTTTCTAACTTGAAGTTGCATGCAGCCATACCGGTATCCATGAAGCGGGATACCGTTGGGTTACACCTAACGCCACAAGAATTTTTCCGGCAATGTCACACCCAGAATTTCCTCACGCGCTATCTTCCAAAATTGCCTGATTTCTTCCTTAACACCCGCGCTATCGATACCCAGCGCTTTAAACACGATGCCGCAATCATTAGGTAAGCGTGTCGCACCACTGGCAATACCGCCCTTGATATCAAAACGTGCCGGTACCCGCGTCAAAATGCGGTCATGATGCTCTTTCGGCGTCAATAGAATGACGTTGCCAAAGGCATCAAATGACTGCATAACACCAACGGCATCAAGGCTCTCGGTCTTTGGCTCTAACACATACTTTTCAACAAACAGCTCTTTACCCGCCAAATGGTGGGCGGCAACTCGGGATGAATAAACATCGAAACCAAAACGTTCATCCTCGTGGTGATATTTACGCCCTGACATCAACACTTCTGAATAAATTGCCGTCGCCGTCGGATGAATATTAATGGTGGTATCTGTGATAAACCGTGAATTCCGATGAGGGATCAGTGGGTCCGGCATAAACTCCAAATAGCCCCCCTCTTCTACCGTGAAATTTTGAATCTGCGACGCGTAATTGGCATTCATCATATGAACTTTGGTGGCAGACTGAGTGGTGACATGGGCGCAAGCGCCAGCTTCCACGTGCACATCTGTTGCCAGCCGATCACCTTGCAGAATGCACCCTGATGTTGAAATCATGGTGACACAGGGTAATTCGGGCATTTCTTCATCCCAATACAACGCTTTTTGCACCATTGAGGGCACCCGTCGTTCCATTTCGACCAAAATACTGCGGTGCTCACGTTTAGCAAATCTCAGGTAAAGATAGCCACTTTTTCCTACGGCCCCGCTACGCATTTGCGCCGGTTCGTCCTGATATTCCGCGAGTTCCGGCGCGTGAGTCCCTAATGCGTGAGCGCGAACCCGTGAAGGTGTTTCCACGATATTCTGGCTCTGGGATGTCATGCATTCGCTCCTTGCGGTTGTACGTGAGTAAATAAGAAGTCACGCATAATCATGTCCACCAGCTCTTCAATGCCTTGCCCTGTTTTGCAGTTGGTCAGAATATATGGGCGCTCACCGCGAACCACTTTGGTATCACTTTCCATCACATCTAAGCTCGCCCCAACGTAAGGTGCCAAGTCGATTTTATTGATGACCAAGATGTCTGCCTGAACTAAACCTGGGCCGTTTTTACGCGGGATTTTTTCCCCTTCGGCCACATCGATAACATAGATATAGAAGTCTGCTAGCGCAGGGCTGAACGTCAGTGTCAGGTTATCGCCGCCACTTTCAATCATAATTAGGTCGCTGTCGGGGAAGCGTTCTTCCATTTCTTCTACGGCAGCGATATTCATGCTCGGATCTTCACGTACCGCCGTGTGCGGGCAAGCACCGGTTTCTACCCCGAGGATTTTTTCCTCGTCCAAAATGCCTTTAAGCGTACGTTTCACTTGCTTAGCATCTTCAGTGGTCACGATATCGTTGGTAATAATGAGGGGCTTAATGCCCCGCTTAATCAAAATAGGGGTGATCACTTCAATAATGGCGGTCTTACCTGACCCCACCGGGCCACCAATACCAATGCGAGTAATCTTTTTGCGTTTATCGGTTGAATGGCTATTCACGGAGTAATCCTCTTCTTTTTTATCTGATGTTGCCTATGTGCCAAGTGAACACGTTCACTCAACACTCAGAATTCATTGTGTGTCGGGAGCCTCGCCATTAATGGCGGCTCAATTACTAAAGAGACGAACGTGTGCCTTCACATGCACCGCCGCCAACACATCCACAATAGGGACATAAGAAGACATTTGATTGATATCGCCAATCTCGGCAATATCGCAAAATGTCTCAATGTCATGGTTCAGCTCAAACAGAATGTGCTGAGTATCGAAATGGGTAACGCGCATCAAACGCATGGCCGCACTGAGAATGGTCATCGCCACACCGTATTGATGCATCACCACCACTTCACGTTGCCCTATTCCTTGAGCGGCCATCACCACCGCTTGAGTGACCGGATACGTCCCAGCAGCGTTGCCGCTTTTAATCTGTTCCAGCCACCAGCTAATCAGTGGATGCTCCACCACGTGGATTGACATCTCTGCCAGCTTTTTCCCCATACGGGTCGCCATTAAGCGGCTTTCTTCATTGAGCTTGCGGTTGTTCACGGCCCAATCGGCACGGATGATGCCATCCCGATCATCAGCCATCACGGCGCGGTGGGCGGCTACCACCCCCATCCCATCACAACTGGCTGCCTGTTTAAGCGCCGTCAGGACAAAACCTTTTAATGTCGCCACATCATGAACGACGCCGGTCTGAATGGCGGATTCCACGCCATTGGAAAACGTAAAGGCCCCGACCGGCAGGACGGAATCACCAAATTGCATAATACGAATGAGATCTGATGCGTTCATCGCGGTGCCCTCATTCTTAATCAGTGTTTATGGTCGTGATCATGGTCACCATGACTGTGATCATGGCCGTGATCATGACTATGCCCATCGCCATGGGAATGAATGGCGTGAATATGTAGGCCGGAACCATGGGGCTCATCTAAGGGGCTGGCGACATGAACGTGAGTATCTGTATCTTCCGCGCCACCAAACAGCAGCCGAGCTTCTGAGTTACTCAGCAGGGGAAGAATTTCTGCGCCTTTAACAAAACGGAAAGGAAGATGCTGGAAGCCATGAGTTCTCATCACTGAATCCATCATGGTGGTGGCTACGGTCAGCGGTACATACACCTCATTATTTTTGGTGACGGCTTTCCAATGCTGATTACCTAACGCATGTCCCAGTTCAAAGCAGGTCTTAATCAGTTCATCTGTTGAACGGCTTTTCAACTCGCTAAGATCAATCACCATGACATCCCGCAAATTGATCTGTACCACGACGGCAACACGACTTTCTTCATCCCAAGCCAGTACATCACCATCAGCAAGTACGACATTTCGATCGAGAGAAATCCCCAAATCCAGACCTTGCGTACTGGCTTTACGGCAGCGACTTTTTTGCGCTTCCCGCTGATCCAATACCAATAAGTCGAAAGTGGCATCTTTAAGTTTCTCTTGCCAAACCGGATCTTTTTTTACATTGCCAAGAATGTGTTCTATCAAAATCATGCTGTCACTCCTTGCGTTTATCCATTGCCAGTCATCAGTTGCCCACCGTCATGAAGTCCGTTTCTTGCCAAACATCCCAGTCATTGTTGGTCGCCCGATCCAAAGACGAGATGACACTGACCTGAGCAAGCTGAATTCTGAAAGGGACGGGCCCGTCAAATCGAGGGCCACGTCCAACAACATCAGCCGACTTGTCTGCTAACCAAAGAAACGTCTCTATCAACCAAAGAAATAGCGCTGGTTCATAGAGGCTGTTTCAATCGGATCACAGGTGGCATGTACACCATCCACTTTCACCGCAAAGGTTTCAGGGTCCACTTCAATATTTGGTGTTTGGTCATTACGCACCAGATCGCGTTTAGAGATGGTTCGGCAGTTTTTAACCGCCATCACCTGACGATCCAGCCCAGCCTTCTCTTTCACGCCATCGTCCAGTGCAGCCTGAGAGACAAACGTGACGCAGGTGTCTTGCATGGTTTTACCCAGAGCACCAAACATTGGACGATAGAACACCGGCTGAGGGGTCGGTAATGAGGCATTTGGATCACCCATTGCTGCCCAGTTAATCATGCCGCCTTTGATAACCAGTTTTGGTTTAGCACCAAAGAAGCGTGGATCCCACAGCACCAAATCGGCCATTTTGCCCACTTCAACTGAACCGATGACATGGCTAACACCTTGCGCAATCGCTGGGTTGATGGTGATTTTCGCGACATAACGCAGTACGCGGAAGTTGTCGTTATTGGCATCATCTTCTGGCAATTTACCGCGAGACGCTTTCATCGCATTCGCAGTTTGTATAATGCGCAACCAGTTTTCCCCCACACGGCCCATGGCTTGAGAGTCACTGGAGAACATGGAGATCACCCCCATATCGTGCAGGACGTTTTCTGCTGCAATGGTTTCCGGCCGCACGCGACTTTCCGCGAAGGAAACGTCCGCTGGCACATTCGGGTTGAGGTTATGGCACACCATGATCATGTCGAACAGCTCAGCTTGGCTGTTAACACCATACGGCAGGGTTGGGTTAGTGGAGCTTGGTAACACGTTCATTTGGCTGGCAACGCGGATAATGTCCGGCGCATGGCCCCCACCCGCCCCTTCGGTATGGAACGTATGGATAGTGCGGCCTTCGAATGCATCAATGGTATCTTCCACATAGCCACATTCGTTCAGACTGTCGGTGTGCACGGATACTTGAATATCCATCTCGTCAGCCATCCGCAATGAATGTCGAATAGCGTTAGCCGTCGCGCCCCAGTCTTCGTGAACTTTAAAACCCACCACGCCAGCAATCGCTTGTTCTATCAATGGACCACGGCCAAAGGCATTACCTTTCCCGAGAAAACCGACGTTGATCGGTAGACCTTCAGCGGAACGGAGCATCTGACGAATGTTCCATGGGCCTGGTGTCACCGTGGTGCCGTTGGTACCATCGGTTGGGCCAATCCCGCCGCCGAAGAAGGTCGCCACGCCATTGGATAACGCATGGTAAGCCTGCTGAGGTGAAATAAAATGAATATGTGAGTCGATACCTGCGGCGGTAAGAATCAAGTGCTCACCTGAAATCGCATCGGTACTCACACCGACGACCAGACCAGGGGTCACGCCGTCCATCACACCAGGGTTACCACTTTTACCGATCCCAACAATTTTACCATCACGGACGCCCACGTCGGCTTTCACCACCCCCAGACGAGCATCCACAATGGTAACGTTGGTAATCACTAAATCCAGCACACCATTATCACGGGTCAGTTGGTTATTCGCGCCCATCCCGTCACGCAGGGATTTCCCCCCACCGTAAACCGACTCTTCACCATATCCGCGCAGGTCTTTTTCGATTTCGATAAACAGATTGGTGTCACCCAACCGGATTTTATCGCCCGTCGTTGGGCCAAATAGACCCGCGTATTCTTGCCGAGAAATTTGAGGCATCTGTCGCTCCTTTCTTTTTCCGGTGCGTGTCATGGTTTTTTTCATCACACGTCTGCGAATTTCGATGAGTTGCTAGGTAGATAGCGTTTTATTTAGACGATTTAAAACCACGTGCAGCCGCTCGGCGGATAGCTTCAAGCTTATCTGGGCGCTCACTATTCGGCACCACGCCTTCACCGGTCCAGCCATCGACCAGATTGTTAAAACCGTACAGGGTTTGTTTACCACCGTAAGGAATCAACGAAACTTCAGTTTCATCGCCGGGTTCAAAACGGATTGCGGTGGTTGAAGAGATATTCAGGCGTTTGCCATAGGCCGCAGCACGATCAAATTCCAGTGCGCGGTTAACTTCAAAAAAGTGGAAATGTGAGCCTATCTGGATAGGGCGGTCACCGGTATTACGCACTTTGACTTTGGTAACGGGTTTATTTTCATTAAACGTGATCGGGGCGTCAGCTAAAATACAGCCACCCAGTGGGGTATTTGTTTCTGCCGTCGCTTTAGTACTTTTCTTCGCGCTCATGCTTTAATCCTCTACATTAATCAGTTCAGGTTTTACTCGCATGCTGCCATGACTTATTTAATTGGATCGTGCACCGTAACCAAACGGCTTCCGTCAGTAAAAATGGCTTCAACCTGAACGTTCGGGATCAGATCAGCTACCCCATCCATCACATCATCTTTAGTCAGAACTTTACTGGCTTCTTTCATCACATCTTCTACGGATTTGCCATCTCTGGCCCCTTCCATTGCAGTCACTGTAATAATCGAAACAGCTTCCGGATAATTAAGTTTCAAGCCACGCGCTTTGCGTTTGAACGCCACATCAGACAACGTGTAGATCATGAGCTTTTCAACTTCTCTTGGGGTGAGCTGCATAAGCCCTCCTGTATCGTGTTAAGAAAGTGAAAGTGAGAAAATAACGTACTGAAAATGACAAATAACCGCGATGACACCGCTGTAAATAACAACAGCTAGAGTGAGTCGAGGTTATCCTGTTAAATCAATTTGTATGATGATTTGTTTCGGTGAGTTTTTTTTACCGCTTTTCGTTATTTCAATCAATAAGAAACTTGCGTTCAGTAATAATTTTTTACTAAAACAAAAATGAGTGACTGTATTAATCAACAGTAAGGCATACAGGGAAAAATCGATTAAACGTTTGCCTTGTCTAGCGAATGCCATAACTTAAGAATCCTTTTATTTAACACGGGATTTCGATATAACATTTCTGTAACAGTCAGCTATAAATCAATAAGTTGCCGTAAAGAATAGTCTTTAATCAATATAGACCAAAATTCTGTAAAGGGATCATTAATTATCAATTTAAAATAAATCGTGCCATAAAAAATAAAAATAAACTTAAATATCAGAATATTATGAGGTTATCTTCGTGTATTTTGGCTCATCAAAAATTAAGTTATAGAGATCTGAAAAGTACATTTTCCCCATAGCCAAATAAGACCATGACCTTAATCAAAGTGATTAAAATAATCAGCCAAGAAATACTCTTGTATCAGCTAATTATCACGCTGATTTATTAAGAGATAGTTAAAATTATCTTATCAATTATTATTCCACACGATATAAATCCTACCCCGTTTTTACCATTGCCAAGCCAATATGGGACTTTCCCTGTAATCCACCCGTTATCGAAACATTATTTTCCCTTTCTGGTATCCATATCCGCGAACACACTTTTTCTAATAAAGCTTTATTATGGCTAAAAACGATTAACCCTAGCGGGCGATGGGCCGCTTCTGACAACAAAACTTGCCAAATTTGGGCCTGAATATGAGCATCTAATTGCGCGGTGACTTCATCAGCTATTAAAAAACGCGTCCGTGGGTCCAGTGCCCGTAACAGCGCTATTCGAGCCAACTCCCCGCCGGAGAGCTCATCGGGCCGACGTTTCAGCCAAGCAGGATCCACCACCATCCGCTCGAGCCAATAGTCATCAGGCCGCCAAGCATCATGCAAGCTTTCCCCCGTTGTTCGATAAGGATTAAAACTTTGTTCAGGGTGCTGCGGCACCAGTTGGACAGGGCAATACCCTTTTTTTGCTAAGGGCGCGCCGCCCAGTAGAATTTGCCCTGAAGTAGCAGACTGCCATTGCGCCAATACTCGGCCAAGGGTCGTTTTACCAAAACCGCTCGGGGCTGAGATACCTAATCTCTCACCCGCTTTGAGTGAAAAACTGATCGTATCCCATAGCCGTTTCCCCCCTTGATCGATGGTCAGGTTCTCGACACTAAACATATCCAGCCACCTCCGCAGGTGATATCGCCTTGCTCACAAATTGCTGCTCCGGCAATGCCGCCCACAACGATTGCAACCACGGGCTACCACCGTTATTTCTCAGCTCATCAGCGCTCAGTGTTTCGTGCAACTCCCCTTGATGTAATACCGCGATTTTATCGGCGAAGCGTGCGGCCAACGCGAGATCATGTGTGACCCATAAAATACCGCGCCCTTGCTGACAAAACGCCCGTAAGTGGGTCAGTAGCTGACAGGCATGTTCATCATCTAACCAAGAGGTCACTTCATCGGCCAAGATATAACGAGCATTGGTCAGCGTTGCACAGCTAGTAAGCACTCGCTTGGCCATACCGCCAGAGAGTTGACGCGGGAAATCATTAATCAGCCCCGGTGCTAAATTGTAGTTTTGCAGTTGCATAGCCACATCTTCCAGCCGCAATTTCACCCCGCTCAGTTGCGCTGCTCGGGTCATTTGTGAGCCGACTTTAATCAATGGGTTCAGGGCGCTAACCCCTTGGGGGACGTAACACAAGGTTTTGCCACGTTGCTCAATTTTGTCTTGAGCGCGCAGGACTTCACCATCAAGGATAATCTCACCGTGGCAGCGCATATTATCCGGCAATAAGCCCAGTACACTTTGCAGTAGCAAGCTTTTACCTTCGCCACTGCCGCCGACTAAAGCGACCAACTCCCCAGGATTAATCTCCAAAGAAATATTACTCAGCAATGGATGCCAAGTTTTTCGTCCTAACCAGCGATAATGCGCAACATCAATGGCAAACCTATCAAATTTCAACATCAGGTTATCCTCACCCAGAGCTGCTGCAACGATCGGGCAAACTGGTCAAATATCAGCACTAACCCGACTAAAATTAGCCCTGGGAAAAAGGCCAACCACCATGCCCCACTACTCAGGTAACGTAATGCATCCGCCAATAATATTCCCAACGACGGCTCATGAGGGGATAGCCCAAATCCGAGAAAACTCAGTGCCGCGCTGTGTAACACCGCATGTGGGAACATCAACAACGTGCCAACAATCCATTGTGGCAGTAATAACGGTAGCAGATGGTGACGCCATCGGTAGAAATTGCTGTTGCCTAACCGATGCGACAACATGACATAATCGGTTTCACGAATACGTAAAATTTCCGCACGTAGGATCAAAGCCAGCTTTGGCCAATGGGTTAACGCCACCGCCAGAATGACGCCTTGTTTCCCCCCGCCTAGCGTGAAGCAAATCAGCACTAACAATAGCAAATGTGGCAATGCCAGCATGCTGTCAATCAACCCGCGAATCAGGTAATCCAGCGTTTTATTCACTGCACATAAACTGGCAGTCAGCATTGCCAATATGCCGCTGGCAAAGGCGGCAATCAGACCTATCTGTAAGCTGGTGGTCATGCCCTGAAAACAGCGCATCCACAAATCACGCCCCAGACTGTCGGTGCCAAACCAATAAGCCAACGACGGCGGCTGACGACGAGCCATTAGATCCATTGGGACTTCGAGGGGATAAATAGCCCAACCATAAATAATCAAAATAGACAGTAAAGCTAATGATACAAACAACCGGAACAAAGCTTGATTGGGGTTATAGGTCATAGTTGCCGCGCAGCCCCCCTGTTGAGGCGATGTAACAGCACATTGGCGATGCTATTACCGCAGAAAACCAAGATGGCACAAAACATCACGATCCCCATCAAGAGTGGAATATCGCCATGAAGCCCAGCATCGATAGTCGCTTGCCCTAAACCGGGATAAGCAAAGACTTTTTCAGCCAATAATGATCCGCCTAGCAATTCGCCTACGGACGCAAATTGCAGGCAAAGGGCTGGTGTAATGGCATGGCGCAAAATATGAAAATTCACTAATGACCACCCTTTATCCCCCTGCGCTTGCGCATAGCGAATAAACTCACTGTTCATCACTTCGGCAACACGCGCGCGGGTATGCAGGGCAATATTGCCGACCCCTAGTAGCCCCAGAGCCAGCATCGGTAAAATAAGATGATGCAGCTTATCGCTCCAACTGGCCGTCTCTGCGCTACTTCCCGGTGTCCAAGCACAACAAATGGGTGCCCAATTCAGTTTCACCGCGAATAATGACAACAGTAATAAGCCAATCCAGAAAGTGGGCAGTGAAGCCAATAGATAGGACAGTGTTGAAATCAGCCGATCAGGCCAACGATTGAGATAGCGCCCCGCCGTCAGCCCTAGCAATAACCCGACAATCCCTGAGAACAACCACGCCGAAACCAGTAACGCAAATGAGGTCGCAAAACGCTCACCGATAACTTGCGAAACCGGTGCGTTGTATAGCATCGAATAACCAAAATCCCCTTGTAAGACTTGGGTAAACCAATGCAGAAAGCGCTGCCATAAGGGTAGATCCAGTCCCCAACGCGCTGCGATCAGTGGATATTGCTCTGGCGGAACATGCAACAAATCACTGCCAATGTAGGCGCGGATGGGATCGACTGGTGAGAAACTCAATAGCGTAAACGTGCCTACTGCGGTGACCAGCAGCAGGCAGATTAAACGCACAATGAAAAGTGAAACACCCTTCATTACTTACAGGTCCATTTCCAGCTATCCAGGCTATTGAGCAGTGACCAAGAGCCATGAATCTCCGGCGCTCCCTTACCTAGATCAACACATTCGTTCGCCAGATAAGTATGCTGAATATTCAGTAACCAGGCCCATGCCGCATCGCCACGAATACCGGCCCCTGTCGTACCATCCCAATCCACCTGTTGCCAGAACGGCACGGCTTGCTGCCAAGTTGGCGCATCGAGCGCCTGTTGTAGGTGTTTATCCACCACTGGATTTTGGTAATACCCAGGATTGTAATACTCCACCCCAGCCGCTTTGCTGCTGTAATGATGGTAAAGCTCCATTGGGTCTAAACTGCCCCAGCCAAATAGCGTTGGGTTAGCATGCATATTGCGCTCGACGGTTTCCCAACTGCCGGATTTTAAATCGACATCAATACCAATAGGTTTCAGCATTGACCGCACGGCTTGGGCTAAATCACGACGAGTGGTGTCACCGCTGGTATACCAAAGCGTTATTTTCGCTGGCACACCATTCTTTTCGCGAACACCATTTTTGTTCACTTTCCAACCGGCTTCTTCCAATATCTGTTTGGCTTTCTCGATATCACCATCTTTGATAGCTGAATCTGGGCTATTCCACGGTAATCCCTGTACGCCGGTATAGGCGGGGATGGCATGGCCTTCCATGATTTGCTCAGCCAATAGTTGGCGGTTAATGGCGTAGTTAATGGCGCGGCGGATCGCAACATCAGACGTGACATCATTGCCAATCGGATAACCATTCGCATCTTTTTTGCCCGATGGCGTCGTTGGGAACACAATGCCTCGGTTTTCGACACTCGGTCTGACCCATAACTTCATGTTATTGACTGGACCGGCCGACATGGATGGTGGAATACGTACGACACCCAACTGGCCACTTTGCGCGGCAGCAAAGGCACTATCCTCATCGAGGAAGACAAAAATTAGCTTGTCGAAGTCATTTTTATTCCCCGCGTAATAGGGGTTCGCTTCCACAATCATTTGCTGACCCGGTTGGAAACTGATTAAGCGATATGGCCCCGCACCAATCGGTTTTTGTGCGTACGTCTTAGCATCATATTTATCTGCGGAAACAATCCCCAGTGAGCCTAATACGTTCACAAAGGTACTTTGCGGAGCTTTCAACTGAATACGCACATTGAGGGGGTCTACCTCTTCGGCACTCAGAAAGTTCCCCATATCCACTTTACCGCCACTGGCGGCGGCATTGTTGTATGTGAATACCACATCTTTGGCCGTCAGCGGTGAACCATCAGAGAACTTAAGGTCAGGTTTCAGCGTCAGTAACCAGGTTTTACCGTCGTCACTGGTTTTATAGTCGCTCAGCAAAAAACTGTTCCAGCTAAGGTCATCATTTTGTTTGAGTAACGGGCTGTGCAGTAGCAAATAACTGCCATGACTCCACCCTAACATAGGGTCAAAACCTTCGGTGGGTTCATCACCGATAGCCAGTTGCAGTGTGTGGGGGGTTGCAGCACTAATCGGAAGAGACAAAGCACTCAATAAAGCTGCGGTTAGAAAGGTATTACGAAGCCATAGACGTTTAGACATGTACCATCCTTTGATTATCTAGCTAGCGAATATAGGGCATTCTCTGTCAGGAAAATATTCAAGAAATAGTTAAGCGTAGCACCAAATGTTAATAGGGGTAATGTATGCCCTAATTAGTGGAATTCACTAATTTTCTATCGAATGATTAGAATTAAAAAGTATTTATGTGATAAATATCAGTTTTAGATGAGGTAAATCAAAAAAATGATAATAGAATACAAAGAATTTCAATCAGATAATATTATTTACAGTTCGAAAATTATCATAGTAAAGAGGTGAAGAGAGTGATTGAGTGGGCACTATTGAATATAGGAATATCGCCAGTAATACACACTCGGCCTCATCACCTCACAATAGGATTTAAATATGGCAACCGCAGCTTGGGATACCTGATTGGGGAGTAGTCAACCCCTCCCTTCAAGTTAACACAGGAGGACTCAGATTCTAGCGGATGAGCTTATGCTCAAATTTCGTTATACTCCCAGTGAAATTCGGAAGCCGTCATAAAGGAAAAGCAATGACAATGCGTGAGCTTGAAGTACAGTTTCTCAATGCAATGAGTGAGTTGCAGTCAACTTTTGAGAAACAGCACCAAACATGGCAGGCGAGTTATACAGCGCTGCAACATGAGCTGGAGCAGTCAAAAGCGCGAGAAACAGCATTGCGTGCGAAAAATGATATGTTGCTGAGAAAGCTAAATACGGCCAATACCTTGCCAGAACAACATTCGCTCGTCAGGCAAATAAAAGTACTCGGCGCGCACCTTGATGCTTTGGCTAATGATGCAGCAGCGTTTAATCATCATCTGAACCATCAGCAAAAAAATAGCGATAACTTCAGTGGCAACACACCTTAACTTCTTCGTTGAATTTATCGATTTGGGCGCTTTTACAGCCAGATAATTTTACGTTATTAATTTCACTTTATATGGCGCAAAGAAACACTCAATGACGTGGATAATGATTGCTGTTTTGATCGTGGTTTTTATTGTGGGCTACCGTGTTTTGACATCTGATACCCGCAAGGCGGTGGATACACTGGCTAACTTACTGAAGATTAAACCCATCTATATTGAGTCGATGTTGCAAGAAATGGGGCAACGCCCAACTCAAATGTTTATCCGATCCACCAGCAATGGTTATGCTGAAGATGTGAGAAAGGCGGCCTATTTGGTTTTCATCTATCAAACCTTTATTAAAGATCCTTCCGACGAGAACGTGATGCAATGGCGCAACTCTCTGATTCGCGCCCATATATCGCCTATCCTTTCCGCTGAGCACACAGAAGCAGCATTATTCTATTTTGCTGAGTTGGATTTAGACGCCTTTGAATTAGCGCAATTTCGCCGCCAGTATAATCAGCGATTTAATCCGGAAGCTGACGCCGTACTGCATTGATAGCGGCACGACGGCGCAATAAATTTTATGTCGGTAGGCTCGCGCGTCAAATTTACTGAAACATACTGTTCAGATAGCGCAATAACATTTCTCTTGAGCTAAAACCGTGTGCGATACCATAACGGTCTTCAGCCTCACCCGCCAGATAGAGTGGGAACTCTACATATTTATCACTGATACGAAGCGTTGCTGTCGGCGTGGCAAACAGTAAACTTTTATCTTTGTGCGCAGGATGGATAACCAATGCAGTTCTGCCCATGCGGGCTTCGCGGTTAACATAAACGTAGTGTTCTGCTTTGCGGTAGCCGTATGCCTGATCAACCGTGTAATCCCGCTCAAAGCCAGCATTCTCCAACACTCTAGCCACTTCATCTGGCCGTAAATACATTGACTTCCCCTTTTTTTAACTACTATTGGGGGACCTTACCGCAATAAATAAGGGAAACCACGTATTTATTGGTTCGAAACGGCTATTTCGGAATAGTCTACACGCGAGTAACGTCTGCATCTGTGGCGAGGAAACGGGGGAAAGCAGCAAGCGCGGATCACATGAAAGCACGAAAAACACCCGATCTTCATCAGGTGTTTGGAATAGGTTAGGCGGTGCGGGGCTCAACCCCGCATTCCGAGATCCTTATGCAGCAGGTGCAGTCACTGATTTTTTAGCAGCTTTATGGTGTTTTTTAGCGGCTTGTGCTTTTTGAGCTGGTGCTTTTTTCACGTGTTTTTTAGCAGCCTGTGCTTTTTGAACGGGTGCTTTTTTCTCGTGTTTTTTAGCTGCCTGTGCTTTTTGCACTGCGGCTTTCTTCTCGTGTTTCTTGGCTTTTGCCGCTTGTGCTTTCTGTTCTGCTGTTTGTTTGGTGGCTTTATGTTTTTTATGTTTAGTTGGAGCTGCTTTTTCTACAGCGGGCGCTGCGGTGGTGCTGGTTGCAGCAGGTGCTGTTGGTGTTGCAGCGGCTGCAGTTGTTTCAGCAGCGAAAGCAACAGAAGACAGACCCATAGTTGCAGCAACGATCAGCGCTAATACTTTTTTCATTTTCAAATCCTCAGAGTTTGTTTCGCTAAGCCCCTGATGGGGCCGTTGGAAAGAATCATAGAGGAATGAATTTGCTCTTTCCGTGAGTCATTGGTTTCGCTAAGTAACCAAATGTACAAAATGCCCCCTGTCACGATGGGTGCCATTCGTGCGGCTTACCTTCGGATTACTCTTGAAGCCGATTTACCCGCTGATTGTTAGTCTATGCTTAATGTTCATCAAGCAAATGGAGAGTCAAATGTTCAAGAAATCAGAAAAAGTTGAAAGAGATCTCGATCAGGACGTGACCCTTCTGGCAGATACCCTCGACGATGTCTTGCGTTCATCAGGTGAGAAAACGAAAGAGGAACTGACCAAGGTTCGCCAGAATGCTGAGGGTGTATTACGTGATGCGCGAGCGCGTTTCAGCGGTTCCACCAGCCTGAAGCAACATGCTCGCGACGTGGCTGGCAATGCTGACAACTATATCCGCGATAAGCCATGGCAAGGTGTTGGTATTGGTGCCGCAGTGGGTATCGTACTCGGAGTGCTATTGGCACGCCGTTAACTCATGTGATTAACCGATTAGCCCATCAATCAATAGCCCTCATTGCTGTGTCTACTTCAACTGTGGTTAGTGATCGTTAGCTGTGGTTAATGATAGTTGCTTTATCGGTGGCCCAGATGTGCGACATCTTGGGCCAACATTTTTTATCCCTCCGTTTTATCCCTCAGAGGCAGAACGAATTATTTTTGCCAAACGAGCCACCAGTTGATCAGTTTCTGTCTCCAACGTCAGATTGGTAAACCCCATCAACAAACCATTCTCTCGTTCATCGCGTTTGACTCTCTGCGCCAATCCCCAGTCAGATAGTGCTTGAATCGCCAATCCCTGACGTTGTGCTTCAGCAGCAATCTCCTTGTCAACAAACTGGTTGTCCAACCGAGCCAATAGCTGAATGCCCCCTGATTGGCGCTCAACCTCAACGATCCCCGCAAGCTGGCACATTAAGCTGGTCGATAACCGCTCGCGACGCTCAGCATATAAGTGGCGCATACGCTTAAGGTGACGATAAAAATGCCCCTGATTCATAAATTCCGCCACGCTGGCTTGTATTAGCGGTGGACAAGCACAGGTTCGCAGCTGACAGCGGTGATTAAAAATCGCCACCAGCTCGGGTGGAACCACCAGATAGGCCAATCGCAACGCTGGAAACATTACCTTGCTGAATGTCCCGGCATAGAGCACTCGCCCTTGCCTATCCATACTTTTCAGCGGAGGCAGCGGCCGCCCCTGATAGCGAAACTCACTGTCATAATCATCCTCGATGATCCAAGATTGCTGTTGTTCCGCCCAATCCAATAGTGCTATACGCCGTACTAAGCTCAGCGCAACACCTAAGGGGCTTTGATGGGCTGGCGTGACAATGGCAAAACGCGCGTGCGGGCAAGACTGAATAGCAGCAGCCACATCCATCCCTTCGTCATCCACCTTTACCGGATACGGGATCAAGCCAGCCTCGCGGATCAAAGGTTCAGTGGCAGGATAGCCCGGGTCTTCTAGCCAACCGCAATCACCTGGTTTGAGTAAAGTGCTCACCACCAAATCCAGTAATGATTGATAACCGGCGCAAATAAAGACTTGCTCAGGCTGACAACTGAATCCCCGAGAAAGTTGTAAATAGTGGGCGATAGATTCACGTAAGGCGGGTAATCCGGTGACAGGTGGATGCCCCAGAGATGCCGCGGTCATATTGTGCAACTGCTTAGCCATCATTCGCCCCCATTGCGCGCGAGGGAAAGCATCCAATGCAGGTAGCCCTAACTGAAACGGCAGCGCCATCATACGATTAGCCGATAGCGCGTTGTTAACGGCTATCGGTGGGCAATTATCCACGACACTGTTCAATGGCAATAAAGGGACATCAATGAGCTGGGGCGATACGTAAGTTCCCCCCTGCCCTCGACTCTGCAAATACCCCTCAGCAATCAACTGGGCATAGGCATTTTCTACCGTCCCTCGCGCCACCCCCACTTCACTGGCCAATGCGCGCACCGATGGCACCCGCGTATCAGGTAACAATGCGCCCTGAACAATGGCATCTTTAATACGTTGATAAATCTGGCGATAAACCGGTTCGTTTTGGTGACGATCCAAGTTCAATAGGCGCGATAACACCTTCATCATGCCCCACTAAAATAAGTCATTTATGGCCCTACAGTATAGGCCATGGTGTTGCTAAAGTAGCGACCTGTTTCGCAGCAAATCTCACAGGTAAATATCATGGTCAAGCAACGTCTTTATTTCTCCGAACTCTCTCCAGTGACCTACAAAGCATTGGTAAATACATCCCTGACGCTCGATAAAAGTTCGTTGCCAAAAGCAATGATAGAAATGATCTTCATGCGGGTTTCACAGATCAACGGCTGTGCGTTCTGCCTCAATATGCACGGTAAATTCCTGCGTGAGAGTGGCTTTGATGACGCTAAAATGGACACCATCGCGGGGTGGCGGTTAAGCCATGCCTTCAGTGAAGCGGAGCGAGCAGCATTGGATTGGGCAGAAGCCGTGACAAATATCACCACCAGCGGTACACCTGACAACATTTTCGAGGCGTTAAAAGCGCATTTTACCGATGTTGAAATTTCTGATTTAACTTTCGCCATCAGTATCATGAATGCTTTTAACCGCTTAGCGGTTAGCCTGCGTCAGTGAGAAACTCCTCCCGCCACTATTTTGTAGTAAGAATAATTCCGCATTAAAAATATTTTTAGCCTGCTCATTATGACTCATCTCGGCTGTCAGCCCCGTGCTGGCAGCCTCGCCACAATACAACTCATAAATTGCACACAAATAACTACATGTAGTGTGGTTGAATTAAATAAATACTAGATATAGTATTTATTCATCACCTACGGAAATAAAACTGTGGATGATTATCAGGGGCCGGTCGTCATGACACACCAACAACCGCCTAATTACGCCTTTCCTCAATGCAAAAGGTAAATGCGAATCATGAGCATTATTATTTACAGCAAACCCGATTGTGTCCAGTGCAATGCCACCTACCGCGCCTTAGATAAGCAAGGGATTACTTATCAGGTAGTTGATTTAACAGAAGATTCTCAAGCATTAAATCATGTTAAATCACTGGGCTATCAGCAAGTTCCTGTGATTATTACCCATGACGACCATTGGTCTGGTTTTCGCCCCGACAAAATAAGCGCTCTGGCTCAAGCTGTCGGTGCTTAACGGGGACAATGGAATGAACCCGCTGGTCTATTTTTCCAGCTCTTCACAAAACACTCATCGTTTTGTCGAGAAACTGGCGCTCCCTGCGATGCGCATCCCCATCGCAGGTGCACGAGAAAAGTTACGGGTCGAGCAACCCTATATTTTGTTAGTACCCAGTTATGGCGGTGGTAGCCCGATAGGTGCTGTGCCGATTCAGGTTATTCGATTTCTTAATGATCCCCATAACCGTTCATTGATCCGCGGCGTTATTGCCGCGGGTAACACTAATTTTGGCGACGCCTATTGCTTGGCAGGGAAAATCATTTCCGAGAAGTGCCTGGTTCCTTATCTGTATCGCTTTGAACTACTGGGTACAGCAGAAGATGTGGCTAACGTGCGCAAGGGAGTAACTGAATTTTGGCAACGACAGAACTGAAAATCACCGATCCATCTAATAGTGAGCTGGACTATCACTCACTGAATGCGATGCTGAATCTCTATGACGCTGACGGGCGTATCCAGTTTGATAAAGACCGACTGGCGGCGCGGCAATACTTCTTGCAACACGTCAATCAAAACACCGTTTTCTTCCATAATTTACAGGAGAAACTTGATTATCTGGTGGAAGAGGAATATTACGAAAAAGAGGTGCTGGATCAGTATGATTTCAGCTTTATCAAGAGCCTATTCCAGCAGGCTTACAGCAAGAAATTTCGCTTCCCGACCTTCCTTGGCGCGTTTAAATATTACACCAGCTATACGCTAAAAACCTTTGATGGCAAACGCTATCTGGAACGTTATGAAGATCGTGTTTGCTTAGTCGCCCTGACACTGGCGGCCGGCAACCCGCAGCTTGCCCGAGAATTGGTTGAGGAAATCATCTCTGGCCGTTTCCAACCCGCGACCCCAACCTTCCTCAATTGCGGTAAAAAACAGCGTGGCGAGCTCGTTTCCTGCTTCTTGCTGCGCATGGAAGACAACATGGAGTCCATTGGCCGCTCGATAAATTCAGCGTTGCAATTATCCAAGCGAGGTGGCGGTGTTGCGTTTCTGCTGAGCAACATTCGTGAAGTCGGCGCACCTATCAAACGAATCGAAAATCAGTCATCCGGCGTTATTCCAATCATGAAAATGCTGGAAGATGCGTTCTCTTATGCCAACCAACTGGGTGCGCGCCAAGGTGCTGGAGCGGTCTATCTTCATGCCCACCATCCGGATATTTTACGCTTTCTCGATACCAAACGAGAAAACGCCGATGAAAAGGTCCGGATTAAAACCCTGTCACTGGGGGTGGTGATTCCTGATATCACGTTTGAACTGGCGAAGAATAATGAAGAAATGTACCTATTCTCGCCTTATGACGTCGAACAGGTTTATGGCATGCCGATGTCTGAAATCAGCATCAGCGAAAAATACCGTGAAATGGTCGATAACAAGCGCATTCGCAAAAGCAAAATAAAGGCTCGCGAATTCTTCCAGATCCTCGCAGAAATCCAGTTTGAATCCGGCTACCCCTATATGATGTTTGAAGACACAGTCAATCGTGCCAATCCGATTAAAGGCCGGATCAATATGAGCAACCTGTGCTCAGAAATATTGCAGGTAAATTCCCCTTCCGAATATAACGATGACCTTGGTTACCGCCACATTGGCAAAGATATCTCCTGTAATCTGGGTTCATTGAACATTGCCCACACCATGGATTCACCCGATTTTGGCAAATCCATTGAAACCGCGATCCGAGGGCTAACAGCAGTCTCAGATATGAGCAATATTCGCTCAGTGCCTTCTATTGATAAAGGCAATCAGGAATCCCATGCCATTGGTCTGGGGCAGATGAATCTGCACGGTTATCTAGCACGCGAACGCATGTTCTACGGTTCGGAAGAAGCGCTCGACTTCACCAATATGTACTTCTATACCGTGGTGTATCATGCCATCCGTGCCTCTAACTTGTTGGCGATAGAACGAGGTTGTCACTTTAAAGGTTTCGATGAATCAACCTATGCTTCGGGAAAATATTTCACTCAATATATCGAACAGCGCTGGCAGCCTAAAACCGCCAAAGTACAGGCACTCTTTTCCGACGCAGGTATTCATATTCCCGACCAACAAGATTGGGCGGCATTGCGCCAATCCGTGATGGCACATGGCATTTATAATCAGAATTTGCAGGCCGTTCCGCCGACTGGTTCGATTTCATACATCAACCATTCGACATCAAGCATTCACCCCATCGTCTCCCCGATTGAGATCCGCAAAGAAGGCAAAATTGGACGCGTCTATTATCCCGCGCCTTTTATGACTAACGATAACCTTGAATATTATCAAGACGCTTATCAAATTGGGCCGGAGAAGATCATCGACACCTATGCACAAGCGACCCAGCATGTTGATCAAGGGTTATCACTGACACTGTTTTTCCGCGATACCGCCACCACCCGCGATATTAATAAAGCGCAGATATATGCGTGGAAAAAAGGGATCAAAACGATTTATTACATTCGGTTGCGTCAGATGGCACTCGAAGGCACGGAAGTCGAAGGCTGTGTTTCCTGCTCGCTGTAAATTTTCCTGCTCGCTGTAAATAAACAGAATTGGGTTAATAAGGAAGTCTCTCTATGAACACAGTAAAACCAATCTCGCGTGTCAGCGCCATCAACTGGAATAAAATTGAAGACGATAAAGACTTAGAAGTCTGGAACCGTTTGACGGCAAATTTCTGGCTACCGGAGAAAGTCCCACTATCAAATGACATTCCCTCTTGGGCAACACTCACCCCGAATGAACAACAACTGACTATTCGTGTTTTTACTGGGCTAACATTGCTGGATACGATTCAAAATACATTAGGGGCACCCGCACTGATTAAAGATGCGATCACGCCTCACGAGGAAGCGGTATTCTCAAATATCAGCTTTATGGAAGCGGTGCATGCCCGTTCCTACAGCTCCATTTTCTCAACACTTTGCCTAACATCAGATGTCGATGATGCCTACCGCTGGAGCGAGGAGAATGGCCCACTGCAAAAGAAAGCCGATATTATTCTTCAGCATTACCATAATGATGACCCACTCAAGAAAAAAATTGCCAGTGTATTCTTGGAGTCATTCTTATTCTATTCGGGATTCTATTTACCAATGTATTGGTCTAGTAGAGCAAAGTTAACCAATACTGCCGATCTTATTCGCCTTATTATTCGCGACGAAGCGGTACATGGATATTATATTGGATATAAATTCCAAAAAGGTTTAGAGAAAGTTGATAATAACCGCCGGCAAGAAATAAAGAATTTCGCATTCGATCTGTTGCAAGACTTATATGATAATGAAGTCCGCTATACCGAAGACCTGTATGATAAAGTCGGCTGGACAGAAGATGTCAAAAAGTTCCTGCATTACAATGCCAATAAAGCATTAATGAATTTAGGCTATGAGGCCTTATTCCCATCAGGTCAGGCGGCGGTCAGCCCCGCGATTTTGGCTGCGTTATCCCCCAACGCGGACGAAAATCACGATTTCTTCTCCGGTTCTGGCTCCTCATATGTGATCGGTAAAGCGGTCAATACCGAAGACGAAGATTGGGATTTTTAAACTTTTTCATCTCGGTTTTCACCCTCATCATCTGGGTGTAAAAAATGGGCATCTAAGGCCAATAGGCAGCCGCTATGAGGTTGCCTATTTTTTCCGTTCATTACTTCCCTCTCCGCACCCCAAAAAACGATCGTCTCCCCACTCTTCTTTTGGCTGTCCAGAGCCCTCATTTAGCAGTGGAATCTGAAATTATTATCAGGCAATGCATTTAGCGACAGAGCAGAGTATAAGGGGAACTCAGCGCTTCTTTCTTGATGGAAAAAGGGTCTTATCCAAGCTGAAGACTAGGCTTTTCTTCGTGGCTAATGGGCACCTAAAATCAGGCGAAATATAATCATTAATAGTACGTAAAAATATTAATCCTATATGTTCGATATTCAACCCAATAACAACCTAATTATCGATAGGATTTATCGACAATATTAGTCGATTCACAACACCTAAAAAACCACAATATTAACGCATGTAAATTAACCCTTCTGGAAGATATATATAGCTGTCGTTATCGCGCTGAGTTTGATTATAAGAACATTGAGGGTTGTCTCAGATTCTCATTGTGTTAGGGTATATGGCGCTCTATTTTTTCATCAGGATAATATCGATCGAATAAATATAATTCAAAATTGACAGAGGAATACACCAGTTGCATGGCAATTAAACTCGAAGTAAAGAATCTATATAAAATATTTGGAGAACATCCCGAACGGGCTTTTAAGCTGCTTGAATCCGGTAAGAATAAAGAGCAGATATTTGCTAAAACAGGTTTGTCCGTTGGCGTTAAAGATGCCAATCTGGCCATTGAAGAAGGCGAGATATTCGTCATCATGGGGTTATCCGGATCGGGTAAATCCACCCTGGTACGCCTTCTCAATCGTCTGATAGAACCTACTCGTGGTGAAGTCCTCATCGATGGCGAAGATATTGCCAAAATATCTGATAGTGCACTGCGCACTGTTCGCCGTAATAAGATCAGTATGGTCTTCCAATCCTTTGCATTGATGCCTCATTTAAATGTGCTCGATAATACCGCATTCGGTATGGAGCTGGCTGGCGTTCCTCAACAGGAGCGTCATGAAAAAGCCATGGAAGCATTGCGCCAAGTCAGTCTGGATAATTACGCCCATTCTTATCCTGATGAACTCTCTGGTGGGATGCGTCAGCGCGTCGGTTTGGCCCGAGCCATGGCAAATAACCCTGATATCCTATTAATGGATGAAGCGTTTTCTGCGCTCGACCCATTAATTCGTACCGAGATGCAAGATGAGCTGGTCAAGTTACAGGCCAAACATCAAAGAACCATTGTGTTTATCTCTCATGATCTGGATGAAGCCATGCGCATTGGCGATCGTATTGCCATTATGCAGGGCGGTGAAGTAGTACAGGTCGGCACGCCGGATGAAATACTGAACAAACCGGCCAATGACTATGTGCGCACCTTCTTCCGTGGCGTTGACATTAGTCATGTCTTTAGCGCCAAGGATATTGCCCGTCGTCGCCCAGTATCTTTGATCCGTAAAACACCGGGTTTCGGCCCACGTTCAGCGTTAAAACTGCTGCAAGATGAAGACCGCGACTATGGCTATGTGCTGGAGCGCGGGCAGAAGTTTATTGGCGTGGTATCGATAGATTCACTGAAAAAAGCCTTGGCTGAGAACCAGTCGTTGGACAGCGCTTTGCTGGCTGATCCCGCACCGGTTCCCGCAGAGATGCCCCTCAGTGAGCTGATTTCTCTGGTCGCTCAAGCACCGTGCGCGGTGCCAGTCGTCGGTGAAGACAGCAGTTATATCGGTATTATTTCCAAAGCCATGCTGTTGCAGGCTCTGGATAAGGAGACGCCAAATGAGTGATCAAATCCAGGTCAATGACCAAACAGTCAATAACCCATGGGCGACCGATGCCGCTGCATCTACAGCATCGACGGTGACGGATACCCCCGCTCAGAGCCTGTCAGCCGCTGCTGACCCTTGGGGTGCGAGCATGGCGGAGGGTAGTCGTGCCGCGGGGAATGCAGGCCATGAGGTTGCCGCTCAGGCAGCGCAGGGCCAAATGAACAATACCGACTGGCTAAACAGCGCACCAACCGCAGCACCTGAACATTTCAGCCTGATGGACCCGTTCCATACCACATGGGTGCCATTAGACTCGTGGGTTACCCACGGTATTGATTGGGTCGTCATGCATTTTCGCCCACTGTTCCAAGGCATTCGAGTGCCCGTAGACTTTATCCTCAGTGGTTTTCAGCACTTACTACTGGGTATGCCTGCACCGGTAGCAATACTGGTTTTCGCCCTGATCGCTTGGCAGTTCTCCACCTTGGGTATGGGCGTCGCGACGCTCGTCTCACTGATTGCAATCGGCGCGATCGGCGCATGGTCACAAGCTATGGTGACACTGGCGCTGGTGCTGACTTCGCTGTTCTTTTGTATTCTTATCGGGCTACCGCTTGGGATATGGCTGGCGCGCAGCAATAATGCCGCGCGTATCATTCGGCCCTTGTTGGATGCCATGCAAACGACCCCTGCTTTCGTCTATCTGGTGCCAATCGTCATGCTATTTGGTATCGGTAACGTCCCAGGTGTCGTCGTCACCATCATCTTTGCCTTACCACCGATTGTCCGCCTGACTATTTTGGGCATTAAGCAAGTGCCGGAAGACCTTATCGAGGCAGCAGAGTCATTCGGTGCTAATCCGCGCCAGTTACTGTTTAAAGTACAGTTACCGCTGGCAATGCCCACCATTATGGCGGGTGTGAACCAAACACTCATGCTGGCGCTGTCGATGGTCGTTATCGCCTCGATGATTGCCGTTGGGGGATTAGGTCAGATGGTACTGCGCGGTATTGGTCGTTTGGATATGGGCCTAGCCGCGGTCGGTGGTGTCGGTATCGTCATTCTGGCGATTATCCTCGACCGCCTGACTCAATCATTAGGCCGCGATCGCCGCAGCAAAGGCGTTGGCCGCTGGTACACAACTGGCCCGATTGGGCTACTCACCAAACCATTTAAAAATACTCCGTAATTTTAAATATTCAGTCTTTTCAAATTATTGCACTAAATATGACACCCAAAGTCATTGGCGCTGCGTCGAGTTAGCCGCGCCAATAACGATGGGAATAAGGGGAAAATTATGCGCACGACAGGAATCTGGGCTTTGGCCCTTACCACACTGATCAGCACTCAGTTATCTGCCGCAGAATTACCAGGTAAAGGCATTACCGTCCAACCACTCCAAAGTACTATCTCGGAAGAAACCTTTCAGACCTCACTGGTCAATAAAGCCCTTGAGAAGCTCGGTTACGATGTCCAGCCAACCAAAGAAGTTGACTACAATGTCGCCTATGCGTCCATTGCGGCCGGTGATGCGACCTTTTTAGCCGTCAACTGGGAGCCGCTGCATAACGACCAATATGCTTCAGCCGGTGGCGACGCCAAATTTTATCGTCAAGGCAACTATATTGAAGGGCTAGCACAAGGCTATTTGATCGACAAAAAAACAGCCGATAAATACCACATCACCAATATTGAGCAGCTAAAAGATCCCAAAATTGCCAAGTTGTTTGATGCGAATAATGACGGTAAAGCTGACTTGACGGGTTGTAACCCAGGTTGGGGCTGCGAAGCACCGATTAACCACCAAATCAAAGCTTACGGCCTGAGCGACACCGTGGACCATAATCAGGGCAACTATGCTGCCATGATTGCCGATACCATCACCCGCTACAAAGAAGGTAAGCCAATCCTCTATTACACGTGGACGCCCTACTGGGTCAGTGATGTATTAGTGCCGGGCCGTGATGTCGTGTGGTTGCAGGTGCCGTTCTCTTCCCTGCCCGATAAGACTATCGACACGCAGCTTTCTAATGGCGCGAATTACGGCTTTCCGCCGAGTGTAATGCATATCGTCGCCAACAAAAAATGGGCTGAAGCCAACCCCGCAGCCGCGAAGCTGTTTTCTGTCATGAAATTGTCCATTAATGATGTGAATGCTCAGAACATGCGGATGCACGCCGGTGAATCATCAGATGCGGATATTGAGCGCCACGTGAACGGCTGGATTCAGGCTCATCAGGCCACCTTTGATGGCTGGGTGAATACCGCTGCGCAAGCGGGCAATGCAAAAATAACCCAGTAAATAGTGAGTTATCCCCAAATAACTTGGCGCTACAGTCAGGCGGCAAGTTTGCTGGGGATCGTTTGCCGAGGACTATTTGTAGATAATTGTTTGTAAATGATTACTTGTAGATGATTGCTAGCAGAGCTTTTTTACTGCGGAGGTTTTTTACAGCGAAGGTCTTTTTACAGTGGATAGAAACAACGAAGCCCTGAGTTATTGCTAACTCAGGGCTTCTGAATGTTGGCGGTGCGGACGGGACTCGAACCCGCGACCCCCGGCGTGACAGGCCGGTATTCTAACCGACTGAACTACCGCACCACGCTGCTGTTCCGGTTAAGAACGAGACGGATATTACGTATGGAAGGTAAAAACGTCAACACTTTTTCCAGCAAAATAAGCCATTTGCACAGATTTTCATCTAAGTGCTGTTTTATTCTGCGTTTGCCCCATCTTCTGATTCAAGCGGCATCCGCCACATACAGCTCCCCCCCTTTTTCATGACCAGATCAAGGCGCGACTCATGAGCCGCCAATTCATCATCGGCAGCATAAATAATTTTCAGTGCTGACGCTGGCCGAGTAATGCGCTGAATATCTTCTGAAGATTCATTCTGAGACTGATCGCCTTCCATCGAAAAAGAAAGCGATGTCTGGCCGCCAGTCATTGCCAGATAAACTTCTGACAGGATTTCGGCATCGAGTAATGCGCCGTGCAACGTTCGCTTGGTGTTATCTATCAGGTAGCGATCGCACAAGGCATCGAGGTTATTACGCTTGCCAGGGAACAGGCGACGTGCCATTAACAGGCTATCGGTGATGGTACAGAAGGTTTCCGTTTTCGGAATGTCCTGCTGCAACATACGGAACTCATGATCCATAAAGCCGATATCAAACGCCGCGTTATGGATGACTAATTCCGCGCCACGGATAAACTCGAGAAACTCAGGTGCGATATCAGCAAATGTGGGTTTATCTGCCAAAAATTCATCACTGATACCGTGCACGCCGTACGCCTCGGGATCAACCAGACGATCGGGTTTCACATACACATGGAAGTTTCTACCGGTAAGACGGCGGTTGATCACCTCTACAGCACCAATCTCAATAATCCGATGGCCTTCATAATGAACGCCCATCTTATTCATACCGGTGGTTTCAGTATCCAGAACAATCTGTCTGGTGGGTGTAACGATCATATTGCCAGTGCTCATAGCGCTCGTTTATGTCAGACTTAACGTTTAAACAGATAGGAAGAGTCTACCAGAGATGACTAAGCAGGTAGAGATTTTCACCGACGGATCTTGCCTTGGCAATCCCGGGCCCGGTGGTTATGGCGCAATTTTGCGTTACAAACAGCATGAAAAAACCTTTAGCGCGGGTTACCGCCTGACCACGAATAACCGCATGGAGCTTATGGCGGCCATCGTGGCGCTTGAGGCACTCACCTCACCTTGCGAAGTCACACTGAGCACCGACAGCCAGTACGTGCGTCAAGGTATTACACAATGGATCCACAACTGGAAGAAACGCGGTTGGAAAACAGCAGATCGTAAACCGGTGCGCAATGTCGATTTATGGCAGCGTCTGGATAACGCTATCCAAACTCACACCGTGCAATGGGAATGGGTAAAAGGCCACGCCGGCCACCCAGAAAACGAACGCTGCGATGAGCTTGCACGCCAAGGCGCTAACGCCCCGACGTTAGAAGATACTGGCTATATTCCTAATTAATCGATTGCCGTCTTCAAGGTCGATCACGATAACTTTTAGTGGCACCCACTGCACGGCTGAACCAAGGCTTACGCGCGCCAAATTTCATCGGGTTAAAAGTCAGTGGAATGGTCCGCTTGCGGGCAACAATCAAGCTAACACAGCCTAACGCAGGTAAATGGGTGCTGATAAAGCGCCCACCACCTTTATGCCAAGGCAAAACGTGAAAGCGTGATAAATACATGACTTCGTAATTCAATAAACTCAACCAATCCAACAAACGCATCTGGGTAAACATACGGCTAACATAAGGCTGCTGTTGGCGTAATAGCGGGACCAGCTTTCCTGCACCCAATAGGCTCATCGGATTAAAATTACTGATAACCAACCAACCATCATCGATAAGCACCCGATCGACCTCACGTAAAATACGGTGTGGATCAGCGGAATAGGCTAAAGTGTGGGACAACAAACAGGCATCGACTGATTTCTCGGCAAAGGGTAACTGGTACGCACTAGCAAGTACCTGCATATTTTGGCCTGCTTCTGCGACATTAACCTGATGAGATATTGCGCATGTATCACTGGCGATTTCAGCGCTTAAATGGCCTATTTTCAGTAGATGAAAACCAAAGAATTTGGGCCACCAAGGTTGTAACTGTTGCTCAATCGCCGCGCGATAATACTCTCCCCAAGGTAATTCAGCCCAGGATGCGGGCGCATCTATCTTTCGGCGTGTTTGCGCTGGTTTCATATTTCTACCCGATGGATGTCAAAGTGCGGGAAAGACAAGCAAGAGACGAATGAGCCAGAAGCCAATTTGAACACTGCTTGACGGGTATATTATCTTATTCAATTAGTTGTCGACAAAAGAGGTATCCAATGAATCTTATCAGTATTCCAGCATTTCAAGACAATTACATTTGGCTTTTAGCAAACCCGCAAAAACACTGCATTATCGTTGATCCAGGAGAATCTGCTCCAGTATTAACCGCACTAAGCCATGGCCAATACACACCTCAGGCCATATTACTCACTCATCACCATCATGATCACGTGGGGGGTGTGGCTGATTTACGTCACCATCTCCCCGATATTCCGGTCTATGGTCCGCAAGAAACAGCGAACAAAGGTGCCACCATTATTGTAAATGGGGGTGATAACCTGACTATTGGCGACCAAAACTACCACGTTTTTGCCGTTCCCGGTCATACCCTCGGACACATCGCATACTACAGCAGACCTTATCTTTTCTGTGGTGATACGCTTTTTTCTGCTGGCTGTGGCAGGTTGTTTGAAGGCACTCCTGAGCAAATGTACACGTCAATTCAACAGCTCGCGCAACTCCCAGATGAAACCTTAATTTGCAGCGCGCATGAATACACTCTCGCAAATCTTAAGTTTGCCCGTTCTATCTTGCCTTCAGATCAAGAGATAGCAACATATCAACAGGAAATCATGCAATTACGGGCAAAAAACCTACCTAGCCTACCGGTAAAATTGCATTTAGAACGTAAAATTAATGTTTTTTTACGCTGCAATGACATTGATTTACAAAGAGAAATAGGCGTAAGCTCGCCACCAAGCTCGCTTGCCTCAGTTTTTTCCGAATTACGTGCCCGGAAAGACCGCTTCTAAGCTTTTTGTTGTGTTTTTTGTCGAAGCAAAGTATGATTGCTCGTCTTTTAAGCAACTACATTGACACACACATGAAGACCAAAGCGATAATACTCGCCTCAGTCTTGCTTGTTGGGTGCCAGACGTCCAAGCAGGATGTGAAGGCACCAGAACAGCATGCACAGAGTTTGTCTTCGGCAGGTCAAGAAAGTGAAGCAGGAAAGTACACAGATAGTGCCCGAGTGGGTAGCGCGCGATGGCTGGATAGTGAAAGTAGCCTCGCGCAGCAAGATTTGTGGAACTTCATTAGCGACGAGCTGAAGATGAAGGTTCCGGAAAATTCCCGGATCCGTGAACAGAAGCAAAAATACTTAAAAAATAAGAGCTATCTCCACGATGTAACATTACGGGCAGAGCCGTACATGTACCTGATAGTCGAGCAGATTAAGAAACGTAAGATGCCGATGGAGCTGGTACTGCTACCCATAGTGGAGAGCGCTTTTGACCCACACGCGACATCATCCGCCAACGCCGCAGGGCTATGGCAGATAGTGCCGAGTACAGGTCGAAATTATGGCTTAAAACAGAACCAATGGTATGACGGCCGCAGAGATGTGGTTGCTTCTACCAAAGCAGCGCTTGATATGATGGAGCGCCTGAACAAAATGTTTGACGGTGACTGGTTGTTAACAGTCGCTGCATATAACAGCGGTGAAGGCAGAGTCATGCAAGCGGTGAAAGCCAATAAGGCTAAGGGTAAACCGACGAATTTTTGGGCTTTGTCGCTTCCACGTGAAACGTCAATTTATGTTCCAAAAATGCTGGCCTTGGGTGATTTAATCAAGAACAGCAAAAAGTATGGTTTAGCCTTACCTGAAACCGACAAAGACCGTGCACTTGCCCGTGTTGATGTTGGTCAGCAGATACAGCTAACTCAGGCGGCTGAGATGGCGGGGATGTCACTGACAAAGTTGAAATCCTTTAATTCTGGGTATAAGCGCAATGTAACAGCACCTGATGGTCATGGTCCTCGTTATATTATGTTGCCGAAAGCCCATGCTGAGCAGCTTAAAGATTCATTGGCAGATACTGATATTGCCGCAGTTCAACCCACTAAACTGGCGCAGAACAGCACAAAATCAGCATCAAGTTCGCAGTATAAAGTTCGCTCTGGCGATACTTTATCTACGATAGCCAAGCGGTTGAATATCAAGACCAGCGATTTGCAGAGTTGGAACAACTTACGTGCCAAGAGTACCTTAAAAGTTGGGCAAACCCTGCAACTGGCAAGCAATACAACCAGCAACAGCATCACCTATCAAGTCCGTAAGGGTGATTCATTTGCCAGTATTGCCAAGCGTCACGGTGTAGACACCAATGATGTGATGCGATGGAATTCGGTAGTCAGCAAAGCTAATAATTTACAACCAGGCTTAAAATTGACGTTATTCGTTAACGGCAAATCGACCCCGGATACGTAGAGCTAGAATCGCGATTAATGCTGTTAAAAAGCACCCTTCGGGGTGCTTTTTTTATGGTTCGAATTCGACTAAAAGTGGGTTATGGTCAGAGGCCCGAGTCACTAACACAGAGGCATCAGCCAGCGTGAGCCCCCGATAAAACACAAAATCAAGTGGCCGCCCAAATGCTCGGCTGCGATTATCCGCTAGGAACTTAACTTCCTCCAGCCCTACCCCTTGAGCGAAACGCTGCAACGCATTCACTCGTTGACGACTCCAAGCATTGAAATCCCCAGCCAAAATAACGGGACCACGATGCATGGCGATTTGCTCGCCGATCGGCTCAAGTTGCTTACTATAGACATCAACACCAAGACTGAAATTTACCGCGTGAATGTTTACGACCATCAATAAGCGACCATCATGAATGGGATAGACCGTGACTAATGCCGATTTAGACAAGCGTAGTAATGGCTCTCTCTCACGTAATGGACAGCAGTAGACTGGGTGAGTCGCGGCTAAGGTCATCACACCAGAAGGATGCTGAGGCAACGCAAAAGCAGGAACTTGGTCTGCGGCCTGATAGTGAGACGTAGCAAACCTCACCAGCTCGGGTGTTGTTTGTGCTTCTTGCAGTAACATCAGTTGAGCATCACGTCCGAACTCTTTAAGCACAGACAGCCATTCGGCTCGCTGCTGTTTAAAGATATTCCACACCATCACTCGTAGAAATTCAGATGTCGGTAATGGTGCCCCTGGCGGTAGCCCCTGCCCCAACTGTTTTGCTGAGCCTGGGAATATCTGTTCAACCGGTTGACCTGCAACATACCGCATTGCATATGTTCGTTTCGGCACTTTGGTGGTCTATTCCTTATTCAAAATCACGTTAGCTTTTGAAGTGACAACTGCTGATACTGCTCTGATTATACGCCCACTTTTTCCACCCAGTAATTTCTTTTACCCACCACATCGTGGCGTTCTCTGGATGAGCAAAGGTAGATCCAAGCTATGTCATTCATAATGCACTAATAAGCCGCCAATTGATAAAAAACCCGCAAAATGAGCAAGAGTCTATTTCTATCTCCCCCTCTAACATGGCGATACTTGATTTTTAATCAAAAGTATTATGTCTAATATCACGTTTTTTGCTGATAACTCACTTGTCATAATTCATTCAGTTTTTCATCGGACGGGTATTGCTTAGCGCGATCTCTGGTCGAGAGAAAATTATTCATTGTCTCTGAAACCAAACAACTATTCGCAAAACAAGGAACTATGATGAGCATACCTGTATTTGGCCTAGGAACTTTTCGCCTTCAAGACCAAGTTGCTATCGATTCGGTAAGCCAAGCCTTGAAGTTGGGCTATCGTGCTATTGATACCGCTCAAATCTATGAAAATGAAGCTGCCGTCGGCAATGCTATCGCACAAAGTGGTATCAAACGTAGTGAGTTATTTATCACAACTAAAATCTGGATTGCTAATTTGGCGCAAGGAAAATTGATTCCTAGCCTGCAAGAGAGCTTACAGAAGCTAAAAACAGACTATGTTGACTTAGCATTAATTCACTGGCCTTCACCGAATGATGAAGTTTCTGTTACTGAATTTATGACTGAGTTAATGGAAGCTAAAGCATTAGGGTTAACACGCCAGATTGGCATTTCCAATTTCACCATCGATTTGATGAAACAGGCCATCGCGGCAATAGGCAAAGAAGCAATAGCGACCAACCAGATCGAACTCTCTCCGTTACTGCAAAATAGAAAAGTGGTTGAGTTTGCAAAAGAAAATGATATTTCAATCACTTCTTACATGACTCTAGCTTACGGCAAAGCCTTAGATGAACCTATCATCAACGCCATTGCAAAGCAGCATGATGCCACACCCGCACAGGTTATTTTAAGTTGGGCAATGCAGTTAGGTTATAGTGTTATCCCGTCATCAACCAAAGTGAATAATTTGGCTAGTAACTTGTTGGCGCAAACTTTACACCTTAGTGCTGAGGATATGGCGTTAATTGCAACGCTGGACCGTGGGGAACGGCTGGTTAGCCCAGAAGGACTAGCCCCTCAGTGGGATGTATAGCTTTCAACATGATCATTCGACCACCTCATACGAGGTGGTTTTTATTTAGTTTTGATTACCGGAGATAGGCGTTCATTTATGAAATCAATAAAGCAACGCAGACGATTACTCACAGCTTGATCACTGTAATACACAGCATTAATGGGCATCGCCACGGGCAAGGTATGCTCTGCCAATACTGGAATCAAATCCCCGCGTTGTAGATCTTGCTGAACCATGAAATCCGATAAGCAAGCAATTCCATTTCCTTCAAGGCACAACTGCCGTTGAGTTTCACCATTGTTTGACGTGATATCTGACTTTATCTCATAGAGCTGACCATCAGAGTCAGCCAATGGCCAGCGATTAAATGTCGGTAAATCATTAAATCCCAAACAAACATGATGCTGTAAGTCTACTACCGTCTGTGGAGTTCCATGCTGTTGGAGGTATGCAGGTGAGGCTAGAATATGGCGATAACTGGTCATTAGCTTCCTAGCTCGCAAAGTTGAATCTTGTAATGTACCTACCCTGATAGCGATATCGACTTTTCGCTCAATAAGATTAATAAAAGTCTCAGATGATACCAACGATAGAGTGACCAAAGGGTAACGTTGGCGAAACTCGGCTATTAATGGCGCCAAAATGTGTAATACCACAGGTGTAGAGGCATCAATACGTAATAGCCCTTTAGGATTCAATTGGTTATCTAATATTTAATTCTCTGCTGTCGCCATGTCTCGCAAGATACTTTGTACACGTCGAAAATAGTGCTCACCTTCGTGAGTCAAACTGATTTGTCGGGTTGTACGGTTTAGCAACGTCACACCAAGTTTACTCTCCAACTTTTTGACGGTACGGCTCACAACCGAATTTGCTTGTTCCAGTTGCTCTGCAGCACGACTAAAACTGCCGCATTCTACAACGGTGACAAAGGTCATCAATTCATCTGAGTTAGCTTTCATTATTGCCACTCCAGCAAAAATATTTTGATATTTTAAGCATTTTTGTCATTTAACCATGAGCAGATAATGGCCGCTATTAACTTGACTTATTTTGGAGTAAATAATGCCATTTGCTTTACTGGCACTGACCATCAGTGCATTCGCTATTGGAACCACAGAGTTTGTCATCATTGGGCTAGTACCGACTATTGCTGAACAATTAGGGGTTTCTATCCCTTCTGCTGGCTTATTAGTTTCAATCTATGCACTGGGTGTTGCTATCGGTGCTCCCGTATTAACGGCATTAACAGGGCGTATCCCACGTAAGATGCTATTGGTTGGATTAATGGTGTTATTCACCTTAGGCAACTTACTCGCATGGCAATCGCCAGGTTATGAATCATTAGTCTTTGCGCGTTTATTGACGGGTTTAGCCCATGGTGTATTTTTCTCAATCGGATCAACAATTGCCACTAGCCTAGTTCCTAAAGAGAAAGCCGCCTCAGCGATTGCCATTATGTTTGGGGGATTGACAGTAGCATTGGTGACGGGGGTTCCACTCGGAACATTTATTGGTCAGCATTTCGGCTGGAGAGAAACCTTCTTGGCCGTCTCCTTGATTGGTACTGTTGCTATTCTTGCCAGTGCCATTCTAGTGCCCAACAATATCCCGAATAAATCCACTGCCAGTATCAAGCAACAATTACAGGTATTCACTCACCCACGTTTGTTACTGATATATGCCATTACCACGTTGGGATACGGCGGGTTCTTCACCATGTTTACTTTTTTGGCTCCCGTCATGCAAGAACTCGCTGGGTTCTCAACAAGCGCTGTAAGTTGGATCTTATTGGCGTATGGCATATCAGTGGTCATTGGTAATATCTGGGGAGGAAAATTAGCAGATCGCCATGGTGCGGTACCGGCTTTAAGTTTTATTTTTGCCGCATTGGCAGCTTTGTTATTCATTTTCCAACTCAGTGCCAACAACAGTATTGCCGCATTAATTACGCTGCTGATTATGGGGATTTTTGCCTTTGGCAATGTCCCCGGCTTACAGGTCTATGTCGTCCAGAAAGCTGAAGAATATGCGCCACATGCTGTTGATGTTGCTTCCGGCTTGAATATCGCGGCATTCAACGTAGGTATTGCCTTAGGATCAATCATTGGCGGTCAGGCTGTCAGTAGTGTTGGGTTAGCCCAAACCCCATGGATCGGTGGTGTGATCGTGATAGTAGCCCTGCTATTGGTTGTATTAAGCGGGAAGCTAGATAAAAAACACCAACGTCAACTGGCCCTCAGCCAGCCCTGATGGCTCTAGACTGAGTCATCGGAGTTCGCTAGTAATCTGAGGTAACTTATTAAGGAGCCTCATTTTTCTGGATTGGTTTTGATAGTAAAAAAGCAAAAAAGGCCACCCGTTAGGGTAGCCTCTTTTGTTTATTT
>NZ_HE997647.1:0-191225 GCF_000312485.1 Yersinia massiliensis CCUG 53443
AAACAAGCAAAAGAGGCTACCCTAACGGGTGGCCTTTTTTGTTTATGGTTTTGGTAGAGTGCTATTCGAGCATGACATGCGACAAACTGCGCATGCAGTTTGAACAGCGCTTGCGCTGGCCCCGTTAGGGGTGAGACTCATCCTAAAGATGAGACGAATACTACTGCGCATGCAGTTTGAACAGCGCTTGCGCTGGCCCCGTTAGGGGTGAGACTCATCTTAAAGATGAGACGAGTACAGTGGACACTGCCAGGCATCAAATAAGCCGAGACCCCATGCCAAAAGCGTGGGGTTTTTGCTATGGGTCAAAGTCAAAAGAAAAGCCTTCTGCACAGCAGAGGGCTTTCTTATTTGTAGATTTTACTTTTCTAGCCATCGAATCAAATTAAGTTGGCTAATATATCGGCTACAGATAGTGCGGCCCCCGCAATGAAACATTTTCAGGTTGCTGCAGAATGCTCGACTTTTCATCTCAAACCCGCTATCTTCAGGCATCTAGAAGTCTAAACGTATAAACGGATATATTGAGGATATAGGCATGCCAATTCGGGTTCCTGATGAATTACCTGCGGTGAGTTTCTTGCGCAATGAGAATGTCTTCGTCATGACCTCATCACGTGCGAAAACTCAGGAAATTCGTCCCCTGAAGGTGTTAGTTCTGAATCTGATGCCTAAGAAAATTGAGACGGAAAATCAATTCCTACGTTTACTCTCCAACTCCCCCTTACAAGTCGATATTCAATTACTGCGAATTGATAGCCGTGAGTCAAAGAATACCCCAGCGGAGCATCTGAACAACTTCTATTGCGACTTTGAGGATATCCAAGATCAAAATTTTGATGGACTGATAGTCACTGGCGCACCTCTAGGATTGGTTGATTTCTGTGATGTTGCGTACTGGCCGCAAATTGAGCGTATTATCGCTTGGGCGAAGGATCACGTTACATCAACGCTGTTTGTGTGTTGGGCAGTGCAAGCTGCGTTAAATATCTTATATGGTATTCCTAAGATGACTCGCGAGGTCAAACTCTCAGGTATCTATCAGCATCAAACACGAGAGCCTCTAGCACTACTTACTCGAGGTTTTGACGAGACGTTTCTCGCCCCTCATTCTCGCTATGCTGATTTTCCGCTTGAGGTGCTTCAGCAATATACCGATTTGGATATATTAGTCTCATCAGAAGAGGCTGGCGCTTATCTATTTGCCAGTAAAGATAAGCGGATGGCTTTCGTCACGGGTCATCCCGAATACGATGTTGATACTCTCGCGGGAGAATATGAACGTGATGTCGTCGCAGGGCTTAATCCGAAAGTCCCCCTGAATTATTTCCCTGAGGATGATGCGACATTGCCACCAAAAGCGTCATGGCGCAGTCATGGGCATCTGCTGTTTGCTAATTGGCTTAACTACTATGTCTACCAAATCACGCCTTTTGATTTGCGCCATATGAATCCTACGCTCGATTAAATTCCCCTGTTAATCCTCAGTTATGGCGGCTGAATCGAAGCCGCCAGCCTATTATTCCCTCCTAATAAGTATCACTCTCCTCTCATTAACTGGTCTGATCTCTTTGAGAAACAATAACTTATCTCGCAAAAATTGACTGAATGGAAGTTGATTCCTATCTGCACACCCATCACGGTAATGTTAACAATATGATAAATAAAGATTAAAAAAATATTTTATATAAAAATGGAAATCGTTTTTGATTTTCGAAATTAATTGATTATTCTTAGTGCTGTCGGGATGAAAAATGACCATGAAATCTAGCCTTCAATTTTTAGCCGAAGCGTATTACCCGATAGGAATCCTATAGTGACGCTGTATTAGCGTTGATGTGAAAGTCGTGAGATGGGGAAGGGGAAGGGTAATGACACAACAGATAGTCGGCACAGAGTTAGTTTTCACCCAGCATTTTAATACTGCGGAACAGCAGGTTTTACCTAATGACGCGATTGAGTTTTTGGCGGAATTGGTCGCGAAATTTGCCGCGCCACGTAGCAAACTCCTTGCTGCACGGGCCTCTTGGCAGCAGACCATCGATCAAGGCGCATTGCCTGACTTTATTTCGGAAACCACTTCCATTCGTAATGGTGACTGGGAAATTCAAGGTATTCCTGCAGATTTGCGTGATCGCAGAGTAGAAATTACAGGCCCAGTTGAACGCAAAATGGTGATTAATGCCCTCAATGCGAATGTAAAAGTCTTTATGGCCGACTTTGAGGATTCACTTGCACCGAGCTGGGATAAGGTTATCGAAGGACAGATTAATTTGCACGATGCGGTAAAAGGGACAATCTCTTATGCAAATGAATCAGGCAAAATTTATCAGTTAAAGCCGAATCCTGCGGTATTGATTGCCCGAGTTCGTGGTTTGCACTTACCGGAAAAACACGTTAAATGGCAAGGGGAAGATATCCCCGGCAACTTGTTCGATTTCGCTTTGTATTTCTATCATAACTATAAGTTATTGCTTGCGAACGGCAGCGGCCCCTATTTCTACTTACCGAAGATGCAGTCCTACCAAGAAGCGGCTTGGTGGAGTGAGGTCTTCAGTTTCACCGAGCAGCGTTTCGATTTACCGCAAGGCACCATCAAAGCCACGGTATTGATTGAGACATTGCCCGCGGTATTCCAGATGGACGAGATTCTCTACCATCTGCGCCATCATATTGTGGCTTTAAACTGTGGTCGTTGGGATTACATCTTCAGCTATATCAAGACGCTGAAAAATCACAGCGATCGTGTACTGCCAGATCGTCAGTCAGTCACGATGACTAAACCATTCTTAAGTGCCTACTCTCGTTTACTGATCAAAACCTGCCATAAGCGTGGTGCATTGGCGATGGGCGGGATGGCTGCCTTTATCCCGAACAAAGACCCAGAAAAAAATGCACTGGTTTTGGATAAAGTTCGTGCTGATAAAGAGTTAGAAGCCAGTAATGGTCATGATGGCACCTGGGTTGCTCACCCCGGTCTGGCCGATACCGTGATGGACGTCTTTAACAAGGTGTTGGGCGAACGACCAAACCAACTAGAGATGAGTCGTGAGCAAGACAAGCCCATCACTGCAGCAGAACTGTTGGAGCCTTGCACGGGTGATCGTACCGAAGAAGGCATGCGAGCCAATATCCGCGTGGCGGTGCAATACATTGAAGCATGGATATCCGGTAATGGATGTGTACCGATTTATGGCCTGATGGAAGATGCCGCAACGGCTGAGATTTCTCGTACTTCTATCTGGCAATGGATACATCACCAAAAAAGCCTGAGCAATGGACAAACGGTGACGAAAGAGTTGTTCCGAAGCATGTTGAGTGAAGAAATGCAGGTAGTAAAGCTTGAACTTGGCGCAGAACGTTTTGATGGTGGGCGGTTTGAAGAAGCTGCACGTCTGATGGAGCGTATTACAACACAAGACGAGCTTATCGACTTCCTGACGTTGCCGGGCTACGCATTACTCGCCTGAGATACCCTTCGTCCTTGAAGCCGCAGCGGTATTAGCGACGTTCGCTCACCCGAATCACTGACTTGTGTCAGACCATCGGGATTCGTTCACTTGCTGCCTACCTGCAACTTCAATGACTTTGGGTATAACGTTCTATTAAACCCTACAAAATTAGACAATAAGGAATATCGCCATGACAACCTCTCGTACTCAACAAATTCAGCAATTGGAACAGGAATGGAAATCAGCGCGTTGGGAAGGCATCACCCGCCCCTATAGCGCTGAGGAAGTGATTAAGCTGCGTGGGTCCGTTAATCCAGAGTGCACATTAGCCCAGCACGGCGCGAAAAAACTATGGACGCTGTTGCACGGCGAATCTCGCAAAGGTTACATCAACTGTTTGGGTGCGCTCACGGGGGGTCAGGCATTGCAACAAGCGAAGGCGGGTGTCGAGGCAATTTACTTATCAGGCTGGCAGGTTGCCGCTGATGCTAATACGGCGTCCAGCATGTACCCAGATCAGTCGCTATATCCGGTCGACTCAGTTCCTGCGGTGGTTAAGCGCATTAATAACAGCTTCCGTCGCGCGGATCAGATCCAATGGTCAAATAACATTGAACCGGGTAGCAAAGGTTATACCGACTATTTCCTGCCAATCGTGGCCGATGCCGAAGCCGGTTTTGGTGGCGTATTGAATGCGTTTGAATTGATGAAAGCTATGATTGAAGCCGGTGCTGCGGGTGTTCACTTCGAAGACCAATTAGCCGCAGTGAAAAAATGTGGTCATATGGGCGGCAAGGTCTTGGTGCCAACTCAGGAAGCCATTCAGAAACTGGTGGCCGCCCGTTTAGCAGCTGATGTTTTAGGTGTACCAACGTTACTGATTGCTCGTACCGATGCCGATGCTGCTGATTTACTGACCTCTGATTGCGATCCGTATGACGGTGAATTTATTACGGGTGAGCGCACCGCAGAAGGTTTCTTCCGTACCCACGCCGGCGTTGAGCAAGCTATCAGTCGTGGTTTGGCCTATGCCCCTTACGCTGATTTGGTTTGGTGCGAAACCTCTACGCCAGACTTGGCGCTAGCTAAACGTTTTGCTGATGCGATTCACGCTAAATTCCCAGGTAAATTGTTGGCTTACAACTGTTCGCCATCATTTAACTGGAAAAAGAATCTCACCGACCAACAAATCGCTAGCTTCCAAGATGACTTGTCTGCGATGGGTTACAAATACCAATTTATTACGCTGGCAGGCATCCACAGCATGTGGTTCAACATGTTCGATCTGGCCCATGCCTACGCGCAGGGCGAAGGCATGAAACATTACGTCGAGAAGGTACAGCAACCAGAATTTGCTTCCGTTGAGCGCGGCTATACCTTTGCCTCTCATCAGCAAGAAGTCGGTACGGGTTACTTCGATAAAGTCACCAATATCATTCAGGGCGGTGAGTCATCCGTGACAGCACTGACCGGCTCGACGGAAGAACAACAGTTCTAATCGAGCGTTTGATAAGCGTGCGTTTTATCAGGAGCCTGCTTTTGCAGGCTCTGTTCCGTATGGTGGGAGGTGGGCATGGCGGTAAAATTAGAACAATTAATCGCTCAGACAATTTTGCAGGGATTCGATGCACAATACGGCCGTTTTCTGGAAGTGACCGCCAGCGCCCAGCATCGTTTTGAACAAGCGGATTGGCACGCAGTACAGCAGGCCATGAAAAAGCGTATTCACCTCTATGACCACCACGTGGGATTAGTCGTTGAACAGCTAAAACACATTACTGACCAGCGCCATTTTGATGCCGTATTTTTGGCGCGAGTGAAAGAAATTTATACCGAGTTGTTACCGGACTATCCGCGTTTTGAAATCGCTGAAAGTTTTTTTAATTCTGTTTACTGCCGCTTGTTTAAACACCGCGATTTAACCACGGATAAGCTGTTTGTCTTTAGCTCACAACCAGAACGGCGTTTTCGCGAGATCCCTCGGCCATTAGCGCGTGATTTTGCGCCAAAAGGCAATTTAAGTGGCATGTTACAGGTGGTTCTCAATGACTTACCGTTGCGATTACCATGGGAAAATTTGCCTCGGGATATCGATTATATTGTGGCTTCTCTGCGCCAGACTTTTACGGAAGAGCAACTTACTGAGGCCCGCTTTCAAATCGCCAACGAGCTTTTTTACCGTAACAAAGCCGCGTGGTTGGTGGGCAAACTGCGCTTACCCGAGGGCGTTTTTCCCTTCCTGCTACCGATTCATCACGATGAGTCCGGTGCGCTTTTCATCGATACCTGTTTGACCAGTAAGGCCGAAGCCAGCATCGTATTCGGCTTTGCTCGTTCATATTTTATGGTTTATGCGCCGCTACCGGCGGCAATGGTCGAATGGCTACGAGAAATACTACCGGGCAAATCGACAGCAGAGCTGTATATGGCGATTGGCTGTCAGAAGCACGGTAAAACCGAAAGCTATCGTGAATACCTCACTTTCGTCCATCAATCGAGCGAGCAGTTTATCATTGCTCCCGGTGTAAAAGGCATGGTGATGTTGGTCTTTACCCTGCCATCATTTGATCGTGTATTTAAGGTCATTAAAGACCAGTTTGCGCCGCAAAAAGAGGTTACTCAGGCTCGGGTACTAGAATGCTATCAATTGGTTAAGGAGCACGATCGCGTTGGGCGCATGGCCGATACTCAAGAGTACGAAAATTTTGTGATTGATAAGCACCGTATCAGCCCAGAGCTGTTGGCAGAACTTCAGCTTGAAGTTCCTGAGAAACTGGAAGATTTAGGCGATCAAATCATCATTAAGCACCTGTATATGGAACGGCGCATGACACCGTTAAATCTCTATATGGAACAGGCGGATGATCAACAGTTGAAAGATGCCATTGAGGAATACGGCAATGCCATCAAACAGTTGGCGGCGGCTAATATCTTCCCCGGTGACATGCTATTTAAGAACTTCGGTGTGACTCGCCACGGACGGGTGGTGTTCTACGATTACGATGAAATTTGCTATATGACAGAGGTCAATTTCCGCGATATTCCCCCACCGCGCTATCCGGAAGATGAGATGGCCAGCGAACCTTGGTACAGCGTGTCACCCAATGATGTGTTTCCTGAGGAATTCCGCCACTTTTTATGTAGCGACCCGAAGGTCAGGCACTTCTTTGAGGAAGTGCACAGTGACTTGTTCCACGCCAGTTATTGGCGCGGGTTGCAGCAGCGTATTCGGGAGGGGCATGTGGAGGATGTTTTTGCCTATCGCCGGAAACAACGTTTCTCCCAGCGAGTGATCTCTTGAGGGTACGGGGTACGTACTCAGATTAATTTAGCCCGCGATACCTTGATTAATCATGCATGAGTCATTTGATGCAGTGAGGTGAGGGCAGGCAGAAGAGTAAAGCGTCCGCGCCAGGACGGCGCGGCTCGAGCCTCCAAGGATGGATTTACGGCGTCTTTACGATCCGCCTGTTCTCTCTGAACGATATGAGAACCTCCATTTTTCTAACTACGACTCCCACCCCCGTAGGATTGCGTGATCTCTTTCGCAGCATGGATAACTAACGCACCCAACTCCGTCACTCGATCGTCTGTAATACGAGATACCGGACCAGAGATCGAGATTGCGGCGAACGCCTCGTGGTGCTCATCGAACAAACAGGCGGCGATACAACGCAAACCGAGCGCATGCTCTTCATCATCAAACGAATAACCTTGCTTGCGAATCAACGCCAAATTCTCTTTTAAACTGGCTGGATTGGTGCGGGTATGCTGGGTATAGGCATGTAACCCTTTTTTATGTAACAGTTGCACCAATTGATCATCCGTTAGGGTGGAGAGAAAAGCTTTACCTGCCCCAGAGGCATGCATAGGCAGCTTACCGCCAATAGGCGCAGACATCCGCATCAAAGCTGTACATTGCACCTGATCGATAATGATGGCCTGATAATCGCTGTGATCTAAAACGGCTAAATTCACCGTTTCGCCAGACTCATCCATCAAACGGCGTAACATCGGGTGTACCATGGCGAGCAGATTACGGCTTTGCAAAAAACTACTGCCGACGATAAAGGCGTGAGCCCCCATGGTCCAAAGCCCTAAATCCCCCACCTGACGCACAAAACCTTGCTGTTGCATCGTGGTCAGAAGGCGATGAGTTGTTGAGTTCGGTAAACCCGCCTGCTGCGCCAAATCCGTCAGAGCCACACTTCCCTGCGCTTCGGAAATATATTCCAATAATTTAAGTCCACGTGTTAACGACTGAACCTGACCTGTTGCTGTGGGGGAGGTTTGCGCGGCAGTCTTAGGTTTTTTTCCCCGTTTTATTGAAATCGGTAATGCCATAAGTCAGCCTCATCTTTATTTTTATGGAATTCATTTTCGTTTTTTAATTATGCATGCAAACCCGAAAAAATGCTCATCCGATGAGTGTGCTCTTCTACCTGAAAAAGTCTCAACTGTGAGCTGACTCATTACATGAGCAACTTGTGCTAGGATGACAGACGGGTATGTCGAATGGATTATTTTTGCAACAGGGTAAAGAGGCGAGGCGGCAGTGGTGGATACAGTCACAAATAATAAAATTAAGACGTTGCATCAGCAATTAACAAAGCGAATTTTGGTATTGGATGGTGGTATGGGTACCATGATCCAGAGCTATCGGCTGGAAGAAGCAGATTATCGTGGCGCACGTTTTGCCGATTGGCCAAGTGACTTGAAAGGTAACAATGATTTATTGGTCCTTTCTAAGCCGGAAGTCATCACTGCCATACACAATGCCTACTTGGAAGCGGGCGCTGATATTCTCGAAACCAATACATTCAACTCGACCACCATCGCGATGGCAGATTATCAGATGGAGTCACTGTCCGCTGAAATTAACTACGAAGCTGCCCGTTTGGCCCGCATCTGCGCTGATGAATGGACGGCTCGCACCCCTGAAAAACCGCGCTATGTCGCCGGGGTGCTTGGCCCGACCAACCGCACCGCGTCGATCTCCCCAAAAGTTAACGATCCTGCATTCCGAAATGTCAGTTTTGATCAATTAGTGGATGCCTATCGGGAATCAACCCGTGCGCTGATTGAGGGTGGCGTCGATCTGATTATGATTGAAACCGTCTTTGATACCCTGAATGCCAAAGCGGCCACCTTCGCCGTCGAATCTGAATTTGAAGCGATGGGTGTACTGTTACCCGTCATGATTTCTGGCACGATCACTGATGCCTCGGGCCGAACATTATCGGGCCAAACGACTGAAGCGTTTTATAACTCGCTACGTCACGTTAAGCCGATCTCCTTTGGCCTGAATTGTGCCTTGGGGCCAGATGAATTACGTCAATATGTCGCGGAGTTATCGCGCATCTCTGAATATTATGTCAGTGCTCACCCAAACGCTGGGTTGCCAAATGCCTTTGGTGAATACGATCTTGATGCCAAAGAAATGGCTGAACATATTGGCGAGTGGGCGCAGGCTGGATTCCTGAATATTGTTGGTGGCTGCTGCGGCACCACGCCACAGCATATCGCAGCGATGGCGAAAGCGGTCGAAGGTGTGCCGCCGCGTCCTTTACCTGATATCCCCGTAGCTTGCCGTTTGGCGGGGCTGGAACCCCTGATTATCGACGCTAACACATTGTTTGTTAACGTCGGTGAACGTACCAACGTGACCGGTTCTGCTCGATTCAAACGGTTGATAAAAGAAGATAAATACGACGAAGCCTTGGAAGTTGCGCTCCAACAAGTGGAAAGCGGCGCGCAGATCATCGATATCAACATGGATGAGGGGATGCTGGACGCAGAAGCGGCCATGGTACGTTTTCTCAATCTGATTGCCGGTGAGCCTGATATCGCGCGTGTTCCAATCATGATCGACTCCTCCAAATGGGAGGTGATCGAGAAAGGGCTGAAATGCATTCAGGGCAAAGGCATTGTTAACTCAATTTCAATGAAAGAAGGCGAAGAAGCCTTTATTCACCATGCCAAATTGGTTCGCCGCTATGGTGCCGCCATGGTTGTGATGGCATTTGATGAGGTGGGACAGGCAGATACCCGCGCCCGCAAAATCGAGATTTGTCGACGTGCCTACAAGATTTTGACTGAAACGGTGGGCTTCCCGCCGGAAGATATTATTTTCGACCCGAATATTTTTGCTGTGGCAACAGGGATCGAAGAGCACAATAACTACGCTGTTGATTTTATTGAGGCTTGCGCAGATATCAAAGCCGAGCTGCCTCATGCCATGATTTCCGGCGGCGTCTCCAACGTTTCCTTCTCCTTCCGGGGTAACGATCCGGTGCGTGAAGCGATCCACGCGGTGTTCTTGTATTACGCCATTCGTAACGGGATGGACATGGGGATCGTGAACGCGGGTCAGTTGGCGATTTATGATGATTTATCCGATGAGCTGCGTGATGCCGTCGAGGATGTCATTCTCAACCGCCGCAGTGACAGCACCGAGCGCTTACTGGATCTGGCCGAAAAATACCGTAGCAGTAAAAGTGATGAAGTGGCGATTCAACAAGCGGAATGGCGCGGCTGGCCAGTCGTGAAACGCTTGGAGTACTCATTGGTCAAAGGCATTACTGAGTTTATCGAAGCGGATACCGAAGAGGCCCGTCAGCAAGCTGATCGCCCCATTGAAGTGATTGAAGGGCCATTAATGGCTGGGATGAATGTGGTCGGCGACCTGTTTGGCGAAGGGAAGATGTTTCTGCCACAGGTGGTGAAATCCGCGAGGGTGATGAAACAGGCGGTGGCCTACCTCGAGCCTTATATTGAGGCCAGCAAACAGAAAGGAACAACGGCGGGTAAAATCCTGCTGGCGACGGTGAAAGGCGATGTTCATGACATCGGTAAAAACATCGTTGGCGTAGTATTGCAGTGTAATAATTACGAAATTATCGATCTTGGCGTGATGGTGCCGACGGAGAAAATTCTGCGTACAGCACGAGAAGAGAACGTGGATATCATCGGCTTGTCTGGCCTGATAACGCCGTCGCTGGATGAAATGGTCAACGTAGCGAAAGAGATGGAGCGCCAAGGCTTTACCTTGCCGTTGCTGATTGGCGGTGCAACCACGTCCAAAGCGCATACCGCGGTTAAAATCGAGCAGAATTACAGCGGTTCGACCACCTACGTTTCAAATGCGTCGCGCAGTGTTGGTGTGGTTTCCGCGTTGTTATCGGATACCCAGCGCGATGATTTTGTTGCAAAAACCCGCAAAGAATATGAAACCGTCCGTATTCAACATGCGCGTAAAAAACCTCGTACCCCACCTGTCAGCTTACAAGCTGCGCGGGATAACCAAACCGTCATTGATTGGGAAAACTACACGCCGCCCGTGGCACACAAGTTAGGTGTACAAGCGGTGGAAGCGAGTATTGAAACTCTGCGTAATTACATCGACTGGACGCCATTCTTTATGACGTGGTCGTTGGCGGGCAAGTATCCGCGCATTCTGGAAGATGAAGTTGTCGGCGAAGAAGCCAAGCGCCTTTTTGCGGATGCTAATGACATGCTGGATAAACTGTCAGTAGAAGGATTGCTGCATCCTAAAGGTGTCGTCGGCCTGTTCCCTGCCAACAGTGTAGGGGATGACATCGAAATCTACCGCGATGAGCGCCGTGATGACGTGCTGGTGGTCAGCCATCATCTGCGCCAGCAAACGGAAAAAACCGACTTCCCGAACTATTGCTTGGCCGATTATGTCGCCCCGAAATCCAGCGGTAAAGCGGATTATTTTGGCGCATTTGCCGTGACGGGTGGCTTGGAAGAAGACGCATTGGCGGACGCCTATGATGCGCAGCATGATGACTATAACAAAATCATGATTAAGGCATTGTCGGACCGTTTGGCGGAGGCTTTCGCTGAATATCTGCATGAGCAGGTGCGCAAAGTATATTGGGGTTTTGCACCCCATGAAAACCTGAGCAATGAAGAACTGGTGCGTGAAAACTATCAGGGGATTCGCCCTGCACCAGGCTATCCCGCTTGCCCAGAGCACACCGAAAAAGGCCAAATCTGGCAGTTGCTCGATGTGGAAACCCACACGGGAATGAAGCTGACCGAGTCTTACGCCATGTGGCCAGGCGCATCGGTATCAGGTTGGTACTTCAGTCATCCAGATAGTAAATACTTTGCCGTCGCGCAGATTCAGCGGGATCAGGTCGAAGACTATGCCGCGCGCAAAGGGATGCCAGTGGCAGAAGTTGAACGCTGGTTAGCGCCCAATTTGGGCTATGACGCGGACTAAAAGGCAGATGACGAACCGCGAGTCGCCAAAACAGTGTGACTCGCGATTTATGAAAGAAAGACGAATGCCCATTCGCTACTCTGTTTTGCAACTAGGAAATGGAGATAACACGATAATGAAACTCGGAATATTAAAAAAGTTCGCACCAGAGTGGTCATTTAAGGCGAAAACAAACCCGAAGGCGGAGGTGGTTTTTAACCGCATCGCAGACCGGTTACAATCGACCAAAAATAAGAATATTTGTATGGGGCGTGCTGCTGGGCAAAACAACATACAGGACTATCAGCAGTATAAAAAACTGACTCAGTCGTCGGAGCCGAAACAAGTTAGATTTAGCGATGAACAACCCAGTAAGATGGCAAAGTCTATCACCCACTTATCTTCGGTTGATTACAGCAATTCTTGCATTAGACGAGCTGCTGGAATAGAGATACTACGGAATTATTCACCGCAGTTTAACGCCCTTGCTCAGAAGTGAATCCGAATAATAATATCAAAGACTTAAGGTTATCGTAGGTTTGGAATCGCTTGCCATTAAATTGACCCGCTTGCCATTAAGTTGACAGTAAAAAACCGGCACTTCCTACAGGTTGCGCCGGTTTTTATTACTCGAATCAATCATTATTCAAACAAATTATGATGCAGCGTTTGCACCACTTTCTCGGCATCGCTGCCCGGAATCAGGAAGCAAAGATTATGGCTGCTGGCCCCGTAGCAAATCATGCGAATATTGAATGGGTCGAGTACGCCAAACACTTCTTTCCCCACACCGCAAGACTGAGACAGGTCGTTGCCGATAATCGCCACCAGCGCCAGATTCTCTTCTACTTCCACGCGACACAGAGAAGAAAGCTCGGTCAGTAGTGACGTGGTCAGCAGGCTATCACCGATAGATGTTGAACCGGTGGTGTCCAGCGTCAGTGCGACACTTACTTCAGAGGTGGTAATCAAATCCACTGAAATATTGTGGCGCGCCAAAATGTTAAACACTTCTGCCAGAAAACCGCGTGCATGTAACATGTTTAGGCTGTGTAACGTGAGCAAGGTTTGTTTGCGGCGCAGTGCTAAGGCACGAAACAAGGGTGGATTTTCGGTTTTATTGCACACCAGTGTGCCACCTGCGGCGGGATCTTTGCTTGACCCAACAAATACCGGAATATCGCTACGAACGGCGGGTAATAGCGTGGCCGGATGCAGTACTTTGGCACCAAACGTCGCCATTTCAGCCGCTTCTTCAAATGCAATCTTATCGATGCGTTTTGCTGCGGGCACCACACGTGGATCGGTTGTGTAAATCCCCGGTACGTCGGTCCAGATATCAATGCGGCTGACGTTGAGTGCTTCACCCAATAAGGCCGCAGTATAATCACTGCCGCCACGGCCCAGCGTGGTTGTTCGGCCTTTGCTTTCGCTGCCAATAAACCCTTGAGTCACGATAATAGCGTGCTCAATACGGGGTGCCAATTGAGCTTGAGCCAATTCAGCTAACGCCACAGTATCAGGTTCAGCACGGCCGAAACGGTCATTGGTGCGCATGATTTTACGCACATCAAACCATTCGACGGCGACTTGGCGCTGGCGTAGCAATTCGACAAACAGCAGCGTCGACATTAATTCGCCGTGGCTGACTAACTCATCGGTCAAGGCCGCCGACGTCGCCAAGCTGGCGGCTTCCGACAGCATCGCAATATTTTCCAGCATGCGTTCAATTTCTTCACGGATCACGACGGGATTACCGAGTTTAACGAGAATCGCGTCTTGAATGCGGTGAATGTCATCTAAATGCTGTTCGCGCTGTCCAGGCTCGCAGCCATCGGCAAGAGCGACCAACAGATTGGTAATACCGGCAGAAGCCGACAAAATCACCAAACGAACGTCCGGGTTCGATAAAACCACATCAGCGCTGCGGTTCATGGCATCAAAATCAGCCACACTGGTGCCACCAAATTTGGCTACCACGGCCTTAGAAGCAGTGCGGTTAGTCTGTTGTTGTGTTGCGCAATTCATTTAAAACCTCGTGTCAGGGATGCCATCTTGGGTGGTCATCTGTATTCGCCTTGGCACAAGGAAAGAGCGGTAAGTCAGGGGGCAGGCGTAGAAATAACACTACGTTACACCCAGAAGCGCTCCACCTTGTTGACCGCCCGAAAGGAACGGCATGGGTGACAACCCAGGGGATTCAGCCCCTGCAGTCGACACGTTGATAGCCGAAGTCATCGTGTCTCGGCGTCGCTCCCCCTCGAATGTCTTCAGCGGATCACGGCTCCTCCGACATTTTACCTGGGCGACGCACCTCTTCTGGCTTACGCACGGGGTGCGTAAGTAGGCCTTTAGGAATAACGGGTTATGCGTTCTCTGTCAACGATATGACCATGATGTATTTTCATCTTTAATAATTAGCTCCGTCATATCACTAAATTAACTGGATACTGGCTGAGATATGGACGGCTGCTAAGATTGAAACTCTGAAGACGAACTGGCGTAGCAAGAAAACAGGGATGAGATCAAGTGTTGTTTCGAGAGATAACACCTATCGCAAGAAAAGAGATCTCAATCACACCCGAACAGGATACAATTAGGCCATTCGTTTCATTATCCTTAAGCCTAGAAGAGCGCCGCTATGAAAAATATCAATCCTAGTCAAACCGCTGCCTGGAAAGCGTTACAGCAACACTTTGAACAGATGAAGGACGTCACAATCCGTGATCTGTTTGCCAAGGACGACCAGCGTTTTAGCAAGTTTTCAGCCACCTTTGACGATCAAATGCTGGTGGATTTCTCTAAAAACCGTATTTCCAGCGAAACCCTAGAAAAGTTGCAAGCTCTGGCGAAAGAAACCGATTTAGCTGGCGCCATTAAGTCCATGTTCTCGGGCGAGAAAATCAACCGCACTGAAGACCGCGCCGTGTTGCATGTGGTGTTGCGTAATCGTAGCAATACGCCGATTGTTGTCGATGGCAAGGATGTGATGCCAGAAGTGAATGCGGTGCTGGCGAAAATGAAACAGTTCTGCGATCGCGTGATCAGCGGTGAGTGGAAAGGCTATACCGGTAAGGCCATTACTGATGTGGTGAATATCGGTATCGGTGGCTCAGATCTCGGCCCTTACATGGTGACTGAAGCGCTGCGCCCCTACAAAAATCATCTGAATATGCATTTTGTTTCTAACGTCGATGGCACTCACATTGCCGAAACCTTGAAACCACTGAACCCAGAAACGACGCTGTTCTTAGTGGCCTCGAAAACCTTCACCACCCAAGAAACCATGACCAACGCCCACAGCGCGCGCGATTGGTTCTTGTCTACCGCCAGTGATGTGAAGCATGTGGCTAAACACTTTGCGGCATTGTCCACCAATGCTAAAGCGGTTGGCGAGTTTGGTATTGATACCAACAATATGTTTGAGTTCTGGGATTGGGTCGGTGGCCGTTACTCCCTGTGGTCAGCTATCGGTTTATCTATCGCACTGTCAGTGGGCTTTGAGCATTTCGAAGCGATGCTCAGTGGCGCACATGCGATGGATAAGCACTTTGCTGAAACCCCTGCCGAACAGAACCTGCCTATCTTGTTGGCGTTGATTGGTATCTGGTACAACAATTTCTTCGGTGCAGAAACCGAAGCTATCCTGCCTTATGATCAATACATGCACCGTTTCCCTGCTTACTTCCAGCAAGGCAATATGGAATCTAACGGTAAGTATGTGGACCGTAATGGTCACCCAGTGGACTACCAGACTGGGCCAATCATCTGGGGCGAACCTGGCACCAACGGTCAGCACGCGTTCTATCAGTTGATTCACCAAGGCACCAAATTGGTCCCTTGTGATTTTATCGCGCCAGCTATCAGCCATAACCCATTGAGCGATCATCACGCTAAGTTGCTGTCCAACTTCTTTGCGCAGACGGAAGCACTGGCGTTTGGTAAATCACTGGCTGAAGTTGAAGCGGAATTTGCCGCTGCCGGTAAAACGCCTGAACAAGTGGCTCATGTTGCGCCGTTCAAAGTGTTTGAGGGTAACCGCCCAACGAACTCCATCCTGCTGCGTGAAATTACGCCATTCAGTCTGGGGGCTTTAATTGCGCTGTATGAGCATAAGATCTTCACGCAAGGCATTATCCTCAACATTTACACCTTCGACCAATGGGGTGTTGAACTGGGCAAACAACTGGCTAACCGCATTTTGCCAGAACTGGCAGATGATAAAGCGGTCACCAGCCATGACAGCTCAACCAATGCGTTGATTAACCGTTTCAAGAACTGGCGTTAAGCTTAGCGGCTTAAGCTCTTGATCCGTGCTTGTTAGCCCCTTACTGAGTAAGGGGCTTTTTTTGGCTCGGATAATTTTCCAACTTTAACAGGGGGGATTTATGGCCAAAAACTCGCGTTCTCAATGGGTCGCTAAAAATCTACAGCGCTTATTGAATGCAGGATTAATTGTTCTCGCGGCGATTTTGGTGGTTTTTTTAGTGAAAGAAACCATTCATCTGGGGCAGATGCTATTCATGAATAATCAGGAAACCTCGTCATATATGCTGATTGAAGGCATTGTGATTTATTTCCTGTATTTCGAGTTTATTGCCTTGATTGTTAAGTACTTTGAATCAGGCTATCACTTCCCACTACGCTACTTTATTTATATCGGTATCACGGCCATTATTCGGCTAATCATCGTTGATCATGAAAATCCGATTGATACGCTGATATATTCGGGTTCAATTTTGTTGTTGGTGGTGACGTTGTATTTGGCAAATACGGATCGTTTAAAACGAGAGTAACCTGCGGGTAGGCCGTGTTTGGGATATAAAATAAAAATGGCGGCCATGAGGCCGCCCTAAAGACACAGTACCAGAGGAAAATACCCTTCTTACTTGAAGCTGTAGCGTTGTTAGCTGCTCTCTCTCACCCGAATCACTGACCTGAGTCAGCTCATCGGGATTAATGAGCCTCGTCCTTGAGGCTCACCCTACGGGCTAGCATAAACGCTGTTCAAATCGGTTCCTGACCGATTTGTCACTCGTTTGCCGCCTAGCTACAACTCCAATTACTTTGGGTATTGAATAATGAAATCTTTAACCTTTCACTCCACCGGCGGTTAGGCCACCCACCAACCAGCGTTGTGCCAGCAGGAAGACGGTGGTAATAGGGATGGCAGAAAGCACAGCGGCAGCGGCAAAGTCGCCCCACAGGTAGTTTTGTGGATTCAGATATTGCTGCATTCCCACCGCCAAGGTGTAACTCTCCACATCACGCAGTAACAATGAGGCGACTGGGACTTCGGTGATGGCGGCAATAAACGACAGAATAAACACCACGGCCAAAATAGGAACCGACAGCGGTAACAGTACCAGCCGGAAGGCTTGCCATGGGGTCGCACCGTCTAAGGCCGCGGCTTCCTCCAGTGAGTTATCAATGGTTTCGAAGTAACCTTTGATCGTCCAAACGTGCAGCGCTATCCCCCCCATATAAGCAAATATCACGCCGCCGTGGGTATTCAGACCGATAAACGGCATATATTGCCCGAGGCGGTCGAAGAGGGCATACAGCGCCACCAGTGACAGCACCGCAGGGAACATCTGGAAAATCAGCATACTTTTCAGCAGAGTGTTTTTACCGCGAAAACGCATACGGGCAAAAGCATAGGCACAGGTTGTCGACAGTGAAACAATGCCAATCGCGGTGATCACCGCAATTTTAACGGAGTTCCATAGCCACAACATGACGGGGAACGGTGGTGGCGTTACGCTACCGTCTGCATGGGTGATGCTAATACCCAAGGCCAGCTTCCAGTGCTCCCACGAAATTTGGTCGGGAATCAAACTGCCGGTCGCGAAGTTACCCGGCCGCAGTGAAATGGTAATGACCATCAGCAGTGGGAACATGATCAGCGCGATAAAGCACAGCATGAGAAAATGGGTGCCTAATAGACGCAAACGTTGGGATTTAGGTTGAACCATAGCCATCTGCATCTCCTCCTTAGTCAAAATTCATTTTGCTGGCTTTCAAATTCAGTATCGCGAGCGCGCCTACCAGTATGAAAATCAACGTTGCGATAGCCGCTGCCAGCCCGAAGTCCTGCCCACCGCCACCCTCAAAGGCGACACGATAGGTGTAGTTGACCAGCAAATCGGTATACCCCGCAGGGGTGCTGGTACCGATCATATCTGGGCCGCCTCGGGTTAATAATTGAATCAGCACGAAGTTATTAAAGTTAAAGGCAAAGCTGGCAATCATCAGCGGTGTTAACGGCTTAATCAGTAGCGGGAAAGTAATCCGGAAAAAGTTCTGGAATGGGCCCGCGCCATCCATTGCTGAGGCTTCATATAAATCATCAGGGATAGCTTTGAGTAACCCCATGCACAGAATCATCATGTAGGGATAACCGAGCCACGTATTCACAATCACAATCATGCTCTTGGCGGTGAGTGGATCGCTAAACCATTCAGGCTTAATGCCAAACAGTTGGTTAAGCATCAGGTTAATTTCCCCGAAACTTTGGTTAAATAACCCTTTGAAAATCAAAATAGAAATAAATGAAGGTACGGCATAGGGCAATATCAAGAGCACCCTATAGATGGCTTTACCTTTTAGGGCATCCCATTGCACCACGCAGGCCAGTATCATGCCAACGGCAACAGTGAGGACGACACTGATAACGGAAAACAGGATGGTCCAGATGAAAATAGAGATAAAGGGTTTCTGGATACCTTCATCGTGCAGTACTCGCAGGAAGTTTTTCCAGCCAATGGTGACAGTAAAGCCGGGGCTGAGTTTTTCATTTTCCCACTGCCCATCAGCGTTCACGGCTTGATAGAAACCGATATCCGTATTAGGCCGATAGACGACCCCTGTCTGTTTATTGATCAGCTCTTGGCCATCATCACCCAGTTTGTAAAGTGGGCTGGTTCCAGAGAATTGGCGCAGTGAACTCATGCGCAGTTCGCCCCCATCAGGCAAGGTAGCCACTAAGCTGCTTAATGCTTGGCGATTCTGGGTAATGATCCGTAGTGACGCGCGTTCGCCGGTTTGTTCAGCGCTAGCCGGGGTGACTTTTAATTTATGCTCACCGACAGTATCGAAGCGAAAAGGCTCGGAAATCAGGACGGTATTATCGTCTGGGTTGGTCAGTTGCAAGCGCCATTGGTCATCACTCGGATACAGGCCAAAGGCAAAGGTTTTACCGGTTTGGAACTGCCGATCCATCAAAACGGATTGGGCGCGCTCGAAGGTTAATTGGTTGGTGCTGCTATAGTTGGTAAACGCGATGGCGATGGTACAAATCAAGGGGAACAGGACAAACAGCCCCATCCCAGCCACGCCAGGATAAACATAACGCCATGCGTAAGCGCGGCGATTAGCGAAAACATAGAGTCCCAAACTCACCAGAATCAGCGTGACAATGGCAAAAAGATATTCACCTTGAGAATACATCAACACGATCAAATAGCAGGTGAAGAGACTTAATGCGCCGATAACCAGCCATTTAAGGGCATCACTTTGCCACCAGGCAACTCTCTTTTTACGGCTTTCATATTCGGTGTGGGATAACTGCATAATATTCCCTTTCTACTCTTCGTACTTGAAGTTGCTGCGGTGTTAGCGGTTAACACTACCGCAAACCGTGTTGGGGCATAGCGAACTATGCCCCTTTTGCAGGTGAAGCTGTTATTTGGTGATACGCGCCGCTGCGTCGTTCAGTGCAGCTTCCACGGTTTGACGCCCAGTAATGGCGTTCAAGACCGCACTACGGGTGGCATACCAGAAGGCGGCCATTTGCGGAATATTCGGCATGATTTCGCCTTTGGTGGCGTTGTCCATGGTGGCCGCAATACGGGGATCTTTCGCCAATTGTTCTTGGAATGACTTCAGTGCCACCGCGCCAAGAGGCTTGTCTTTGTTGACTTCAGCCAGACCTTGGTCAGTAATCAGGTAGTTTTCCAAGAATTCAGTGGCGAGTTCTTTATTCGGGCTGGCGGCATTAATCCCTGCCGTCAGAACACCGACGAACGGCTTAGAGGGTTGGCCATGGAAGGTTGGCAGTAAGGTCACACCATAATTAATTTTGCTCTTATCAATGTTGGACCATGCCCATGGGCCATTGATGGTCATCGCCGTTTCACCTTTATTAAAGGCTGCTTCTGCGATGGAGTAATCGGTATCCGCATTGATGTGCTTATTTTTCACCAGATCGACAATAAATTGCAGACCTGCTTTCGCACCGGCATTGTTCACGCCCACGTTTTTCACGTCGTAAACACCGTTTTCAGATTTGAAGGCGTAACCACCGTCGGCTGCAATAAGTGGCCAAGTGAAGTAGGGTTCTTGCAGGTTCCACATGATGGCGCTTTTGCCATTGGCACGCAGTGTTTTATCCAGCGCAGGGATCTCTTCCCATGTTTTAGGCGCTTCTTTGACCAGATCTTTATTGTAAATCAGTGACAGCGCTTCGACTGCCACAGGGTAACCAATCAACTTGCCATTAAAGCGAACGGCATCCCAAGTGAACGGGAACAGTTTTTCTTGGAAGGCTTTTGATGGCGTCAATTCAGCCAGTAAGCCAGACTGCGCGTAGCCGCCAAAACGGTCATGCGCCCAGAAGATGATATCTGGGCCATCACCTGTTGCGGCGACTTGCGGGAATTTCTCTTCTAATTTATCTGGGTGCTCGACGGTGACTTTGATGCCGGTGTCTTTCTCAAATTTCTTACCGACTTCTGCCAGACCGTTATAGCCTTTATCGCCATTGATCCAGATAACCAGTTTACCTTCTTCAATTTTGGCAAAAGCAGAGGAAGAGAGCACCAGCGTCGTTAACGCTGAAAGGGCCAAAACACGTGCGGTCTTACTTATGCCGGATTTTGTGAAGCTGCGAGTCATAATCCAATCCTTTTATCCAATTTTGTGGGTACTCACTTTTTGGTGAACCATTATTGGCAATTAAGTTTGCCTGCTGTTTTCAGGCCGCTGTTGCCTTGAATCACTCAGTGAGGAGGGTGTGGCAGCGTTGCAAAAATGTTGAGCTGCAAACAAGTTATTACACTGACTAATACATTACGCTGACATATTGAGTCACAACCGGATACAGCATCATCCTCCCCCCCTCTACGCCCCCCAGCGAGTAAATGTGAGCCAGTTAACATTGCTGCCTATTCTGTGGTGTTAGGCACAATAATGTAGGTCGAAATTTGCAAGAGAGATCACGTATTTGTATTTACAGTGGAACTTCTACCCCACCTATTCGTTCCCTCATCCTCCCATCTCCTCCCCCATGAAAAACTTTGTTACGGATGATTACCAAACAGTAGCACTGCCGCATTATCGGCAACATTGAAAAAACAGTCCCTCATTGAAAAGCAGCGCCAGCACAGCACAGTGGCCCACTTAATGAGGTTGTTTGGTTAGTTTTTACCCAGCCAGATCAAGACGTTGAAGCGTTAACTAACGTGCAGCCCTATACTCAGGCCGCGACGTCGTCCGGGGCAACCGGCTCAACGCTTGGCGGAACGACGCGTAGCAAGAGAGTCATCAGGGCTGGGAGTTATCGACGGGCTATGCCGGGATTTGCTTCCGCCATTTTTCTTCATTCAAGTTTTTTGAAAAGTTGTTTGCGTAAGCAAAGGAGTAACAGATGGCTAATGTAACGCTGAGCGGCGTTTATAAGGCCTTTGGTGAGGCTGTGATTTCCAGAGATATCAATTTGGAAATCGATGACGGTGAATTTGTGGTGTTTGTTGGCCCATCCGGATGTGGAAAGTCAACGCTGCTGCGGATGATTGCCGGTCTTGAGGACATTACCTCGGGTGAGCTGTTGATTGGTGGTAAGCGCATGAACGATGTACCGCCTTCTGAGCGCGGCATCGGCATGGTGTTTCAGTCCTATGCACTTTATCCCCATCTGTCTGTGGCCGAAAACATGTCGTTTGGCCTGAAATTGGCGGGCGCGAAGAAAGCCGAAATAAACCAACGGGTGAATCAGGTAGCAGAAGTGCTGCAACTGGCTCACCTGTTGGACCGTCGGCCAAAAGCGTTATCAGGCGGGCAGCGTCAGCGTGTGGCGATTGGTCGTACCTTGGTCGCGGAGCCCGATGTTTTCTTGCTCGATGAACCGTTATCTAACTTGGATGCCGCACTGCGAGTGCAGATGCGCATTGAGATATCGCGCCTCCATAAACGCCTGCAACGCACCATGATTTACGTCACCCATGATCAGGTCGAAGCCATGACATTGGCCGACAAAATTGTGGTACTCGATGCGGGCAATGTCGCGCAGGTAGGTAAGCCACTCGAGCTGTACCACTACCCAGCCAATCGCTTTGTCGCGGGCTTTATCGGCTCGCCAAAAATGAATTTTTTACCGGTTAAAGTGACCGCCGTTGAACCAAACCAAGTGCAAATAGAACTTCCCAATCCAAATGGCCAATTAGTGTGGCTACCGGTAGAGGGCACTCGGGTTCATGTCGGCGCAAATATGTCTTTGGGGATCCGCCCGGAACATTTGCTGCCAAGCAGCGCCTCTGAAGTCACGCTGGAAGGCGAGATTCAAGTGGTCGAGCAACTGGGTAACGAGACTCAAATTCATATCCAAATCCCGGCAATACGTCAGAACCTGGTTTACCGCCAGAACGACGTGGTGCTGGTAGAAGAAGGTGCAACATTCGCCATCGGTTTGCCTCCACAACGTTGTCATCTATTCCGTGAAGATGGCACTGCGTGTAAACGGCTTTACCAAGAGCTGGGTGTCTAGTGATAGCAGCGCCCTGCGACGGAAAATGTTAAGCACGCATGCCAAAAGGCAAATATAACAGGAGATTACTGATGACTACTCTGCGCAAGTTACCGATAGCACTGGCTGTTGCCGCTGGTGTCCTTTCCACTCAAGCGATGGCTGTTGATTTCCACGGGTACGCGCGTTCCGGTATCGGCTGGACAGCAAGTGGTGGCGAGCAACAATGTTTCAAAGCAACCGGTGCTCAAAGTAAATACCGTTTGGGTAACGAATGTGAGACGTATGCGGAAATTAAGTTAGGCCAAGAATTGTGGAAAGAAGGTGATAAGAGCTTCTACTTCGATACCAACGTCGCCTATTCCGTTTCACAACGTGATGACTGGGAATCCACATCACCGGCTTTCCGTGAAGCCAACGTGCAGGGTAAAAATCTGATCGAATGGTTGCCAGGGTCCACCATGTGGGCGGGTAAACGCTTCTATCAACGTCATGACGTCCATATGATTGACTTCTACTACTGGGACATTTCAGGTCCTGGTGCAGGTTTAGAGGCTATTGATCTGGGCTTCGGTAAGTTATCTGTGGCTGCTACCCGCAACTCAGAAGCGGGCGGTTCAAGTGCTTGGATCGACAATCAACGTAAAGATGCCGACCACACTGTCAACGACGTGTACGACATTCGCTTGGCCGGTTTAGAAACTAACCCAGGCGGTACACTTGAGTTTGGTGTCGATTATGGTCGCGCCAATACCCAAGACGATTATGCGTTAGCACCGGGCGCATCGAAAGATGGCGTGATGCTGACCACTGAACACACCCAAAGCATGATGGGTGGCTTTAACAAATTTGTTATCCAATATGCCACTGACTCAATGACCTCCTATAACAGCGGTCACTCTCAAGGGGCATCCATCAATAATAACGGCCATATGCTGCGTGTTATCGACCACGGTGCCATCAATCTGGCCGAGAAGTGGGACATGATGTACGTCGCGTTATACCAAGATACTGATTGGGATAACAACAACGGTACTACCTGGTACAGCGTGGGTGTACGCCCAATGTACAAATGGACCCCTATCATGAGTACCTTGCTGGAAGCGGGCTATGACAATGTGAAGTCACAACATACTGGCGAGCGTAACGGCCAGTACAAACTGACTCTGGCACAACAATGGCAGGCAGGCGACAGCATTTGGTCACGTCCGGCAATCCGTATCTTCGCAACTTATGCCAACTGGGATGAGAAGTGGGGCTACAACAATGTGTCTGGCAGCGCGGATAATGGTTTAGCGCAAAACGGTACAATCGGTACTGATAGCCGTGGTAAGAACAACGAAGTCACCTTCGGTGCACAATTCGAAGCTTGGTGGTAACAGTCGTGTTGCAGCCGTCCTTAGGGGCGGCTGTCCTGTTTTGATGAGGTGGGTTACGGCCCGTTTCCAATAATATAAAGCGAGACACCCGCCATCATTCAAGTGGTCGCCAAGGTGCAGGCAACTTGAAGTTTGACGGGAATCATTGGTTAACTCTGCCGACCTTGCCTGTGCACAGTTAGCGCTGACGCTCAATGTATAAGGTATAACAATGAAAAAGAATCTGCTGACACTCTGTTTGGCATTGGCTCTAGGGGTCACCGCACCTCTGGCAGTGCAGGCCGAATCAACGATATCTCCGGCGAATGTCTCTATCGCGCCGACAATCAGTACTGCCACGCTACAGCAGTTACCGTGGCAACCCTTAGTGCCACCCGTAACGCAAGACGTCAAACTCACGTCTGTTAGCCCACAAATCTCGCAAGGGAACATTGAAGGTGCGGTTGCCGCCTTTGCATTGCCCGCAGATCGTGGCTCGATGGAAATCACGCTCAGCAGTTTAGTGACAGATAACCAATTGTACTCGCCAAGCGTCTTGGTGCTCGATGAACAAATGCGCCCAGCAGCTTATTATCCTGCCAGCTATTTCACCTACGAAAAAGCCGGCATCATGACCAGCGACCGTCTGCAAGGGGTGATGAAACTGACACCTGCGTTGGGCCAGAAACAGATTTATCTGTTGGTCTATACCACGCGTGAAGATTTGGCTAAAACCACTAAGTTGCTCGATCCGGCTAAGGCTTATGCCATGGGCGTGGGTAACGCAGTACCGGATATCCCTGATCCGATTGCCAAGCATACGCCTACAGGCAACCTGAAAATCAAGGCCACTGCCGAGCAAGGCATGGGTAACGTGATGATAGGCTTAATTCAGTCAGCACCGGCTTCACCTCCTGTCGTGGTAGGCAGCACACAAACTGCGGCGGTTGCAGCACCAGCACCTGCGCCTGTGAAACCGGCAGAACCGATGCTGAGCGAGACTGAAAACTACTTCAACCAAGCGATTAAAGACGCGGTGAAATCCGGTGATGTCGATAAGGCGCTGAAATTGTTGAACGAGGCGGAACATTTGGGCTCAACTTCAGCCCGAAAAACCTTTATTGGCAGTGTAAAAGGCAAGGGTTAATCCCGGCACTGCCGAATATGGCTAGATGATTGGTGCGCTTTGGCGCACCTTTTTTTATGGGGCGGTATGTGCAGCGACTGCGCCTTATCTTGTTTTATGCAATATCTTCTTTACCTGATGAACTCTCTAGAACATCGATACTGCACATCCGTCTGCTGAATTTATCGGCGTTAATTGGTTGTTGTGGTTATGATAATCAGATGCCGCCCTTGGCTCATTCTGCGCTACAATAGCGCTCTCTTTCGTCATTGTTAAATCCCCTGCAGGGAGCAAGTCGCATGTCTACCGGCGATGCATCAATTTTAAAGCCTATCGAATGGTGTGCCATTGAACAGCCCGATATTCCCGCCAATATTGCTGATTGGTTGATGGAATTAGGCTCAATGACTCGGCGCTTTGAGCAGCATTGCCAGCGAGTCCATGTCGAACCACAACGTGAATGCTTCGTGACACGTAACGAATTAGGTGAAGATGCGGCACATTTACCGGTAAGCGAACGCTATTGGCTGCGGGAAATCATCTTATGTGGTGATAATGAACCTTGGCTACTGGGGCGCACGGTTATTCCCGAAGAAACCTTGTCAGGCCCAGATCGTGCGCTGGTGGATTTAGGGACGATACCGCTGGGGCGCTATTTATTTGGTGGCGATAATTTAACGCGGGATTATATTCAGGTAGGGCGGCAGAATGCGCTATGGGCGCGCCGCTCATTGCTACGCCTATCAGGCAAACCCTTGTTACTGACAGAAGTTTTTTTACCGGCCTCGCCGCTTTATTCGGTTTTTGCAGGTTGAGTTGGCTGTGAGATTTAGGAGATGGATAAATTGAAGGGAAGTATTGACCAAAGCAAATGGCGGGCTTATTGCCGTTTGATGCGCATCGATAAGCCGATTGGTTCCTTATTATTGTTGTGGCCGACATTTTGGGCGCTATGGTTGGCGGGGCAAGGCATTCCTGAGGTTCAGATACTGATTGTTTTTGTCTTAGGGGTCTTCTTCATGCGCGCGGCAGGCTGCGTCGTCAATGATTATGCTGACAGGAATATTGATGGCTATGTGAAACGCACCGCCTCTCGGCCGCTGCCCAGCGGTGCCATTAGTGAAAAAGAGAGCAAAATCCTGTTCGTCACCTTGGTACTGCTTTCGTTTGGCTTAGTCTTAACCTTGAATCGCATGACCATCGGGTTATCACTGGCGGCACTGGCGCTGGCTTGGGTGTACCCGTTTATGAAAAGGGTTACCCACCTACCTCAGGTGGTTTTGGGCGCCGCTTTTGGTTGGTCAATCCCGATGGGATTCGCGGCAGTCAGTGAAAGTTTGCCCTTGGTTTGTTGGCTACTATTCTTGGCCAATATCTGCTGGACAGTCGCTTACGATACGCAATATGCGATGGTTGATCGTGATGATGACCTCAAAATTGGGGTTAAATCTACCGCTATTCTCTTTGGTCAACATGACAAACTGATCATTGGATTGTTGCAATTAGCGACGTTGGTACTGATGGTCGCGGTCGGCTGGCTGATGAATCTGGGCGGGGCATTTTATTGGTCATTACTGCTCGCAGGGGCGCTGTTCGTTCATCAGCAGAAGTTGATTGCTCAACGTGAGCGTGATGCCTGCTTCCGAGCATTTCTAAACAATAACTATGTGGGATTGGTATTGTTTTTAGGCATTCTAGTGAGCTACTTATAAAAAATGGCCAGAGGGTCAGTCTGGCCACTTTTATTGTTTACTAATCGATACTGTTTGCTAACCGATACTGTTTGCTAACCGATACTGTTTGCTAACCGATACTGTTTACTAATCGATTAATTTTCCGATTTATCTTCTTCTTCATCATCAGGTTCTGGCAACTGTTCGCTGGTTTCCGCTGGCATACTGACACTCTCAATCGTCAGCTTCACTTCCGGCGTCATCAAGGCACTCAACATATTATAAACTTCCAATGTCTGTGCCTGAACAGCATCACCGGTATCACTGATATAACCTTCTTCACGCAGTGTGCCCACCAACGTTGAGAAGACCGCTTTATCAAAGAATTCCGGTGCGTTAATGCCATGCAGAACCGACAAACGTTGCGCCATGATACGGCTCTCTTTCTCCAGAGCCCCACGATTGATGCTTGGGTTTGCACTGAGTAACGACAGCGTAATCGCGTAACGTTGCAGTGTTTCTCGGACACCTGCCGCCAATAATTGCAGTGGACGAATACGGGCTGGATTCAGCACCAATTCATTCCCTTTGTCGCAAATAAGCTGCTGACGCGCCAGTTCATCAATTAAGGTATCCAGCGTATGCGGTAACTGCTCTTTGCTGTAATGCAGGAACAATTCGGCTTTTAGCATCGGATAAATCATGCCAATCTGACGCAGCAACTCAGCGCGAGTAATGCGGCGGTGGTACATCACCATGCTGGCAATCAGCGACGGTAACATCAGCAAGTGCTGGATATTGTTGCGGTAATAAGTCATCAGCACGGCTTGTTCCCGTGGCAGGATGATGATGTCACCGATATTGTCTTTCTCCACCTCGAACTTATTCATATTCAAGGCGTGATTCAGTAACTCTTCCGGTGTTTTATCCGGAACAGTGACGTCTTTCGCGTAAGGCACGTTGCGCATCAGTTGCAAGTAGCAATCGAGTTGCTCAAGTAACTGCTCGCGAGTCAGTGAGCGCTGGCGTGAGGCCAATAATGCGGTCGAACAGAGGTTCATGGCGTTTGCCGCTGCCGCATTGTTGATTCTAACCATGATCTTGCCAGCCAAATCATTCACTGCCGGTGTCAGCCATGTTGGGCGCTGTGCTTCAATCGGATCAATAGCATCCCGCCATTGCGGCACATTAGTGTTCAGATAGGTGGTCAGCGGAATAGGTTCACCAAAGTTAACATAGCCCTGACCGAGATTACGTAACTTGCGCAAGCCACGTAGCATTTGCAGCAAGTTCTCTTTCTCTTTGGTCGCACCACGTAATTCTTTAGCGTAAGTACCCACTTCCATGACATGCTCGTAGCCAATATAAATTGGCACCAAGGTAATGGGGCGTGACCCGCCACGAAGCATGGCCTGAATGGTCATCGACAGCGTGCCGGTTTTAGGCTCTAACAAACGCCCCGTGCGTGAACGGCCGCCTTCAACAAAGTATTCTACTGAATAGCCACGCGTAAACAGCTCACCCAGATATTCACGGAATACCGTTGAATAGAGTTTATTGCCCTTAAAAGTACGGCGGATAAAGAACGCACCCAAACGGCGGAAAATCGGGCCAGCAGGCCAGAAGTTAAGGTTTATACCGGCTGCAATATGAGGCGGTACTAGCCCTTGATGATAGAGCACGTAGGAGAGCAGCAAATAATCCATATGGCTGCGATGGCAAGGCACATAAACAATCTCATGACCATCTTGTGCCAACTGCCGTACTCGCTCAGCGTTATGGACGTTGATGCCTTGATACAGGCGGTTCCATGTCCAGCTCAATACCCTGTCAGATAGACGTACGGCTTCATAAGAGAAGTTTGCCGCAATCTCTTCCATCAACGTAATGGCGTTTTGCTGTGCTTTCTCGTGGGAGATTTTTTTGGTCCGCGCTTCATCGGCAACGGCTTTTTCAATCGCTTTAGAGGCCAGCAGCTTATTGAACAGGTCCTGACGGGCTGGCAAACTTGGGCCGACTGCCGCCAAACGCTGACGAGAGAAGTGCATCCGCGCTACGCGAGCCAGTTTATGAGCGATGGTTTTATCTGTGCCATGCTCACTGGCCATCCGGCGCAGTGACACTGTGGTTGAGAACCGGACAAAACTATCGCGGCCTAGCCACAAGACAGCAAAGAACTTCTCAACGCCGTTCAATACCCGCAGATGAGGTGTGCCGTGCCCTTCGCGCCCAGGTGAGCGACCAAACATCACGGAAACCGGCAGCATCTGAATATCTAATTCCGGATTATTACGATGTAAATCCAAATAATCGTGGAACAGCTTGACTGACTCTTGTTTTGGCGCGTAATAGCGAAAGACCCTTGGGCCATTATCGATAAAGACATGGCTTGGGAGTTGTACGCCATCAATTTCCAATGGAATCAAAGGATCAGGCAGATCTTGTGCCTGACACTGCGCTCGCAAAGTCAGTAAATCAGCCTTGGAATTATAAGGTAAAACGTACAGAATTGGACGAGACGGGTCTAACCCTAACTCAGTCACAGGATCTGCCGGAATAACCTTGCTTTTTACCAACAATTTAAGTGGTAAATTCAATAACTTATAATATATTTTACGCCAACCTGACATGACAACGTGAAGCCTCTTGTTAGCAATTCATCGCAAGGATACCAGAAACTGGTTTTTAGATCTGTGGTGATGAGACAATAGAAAACGGTAAAAATCATCATCTCCTTAAGATAAAGGCAATAAAACATGGCGAATCAGTTAACGGGGCTAACCCGAATCTACAAAGCGGCGGGTTATTCTGCGAAAGGCTTAATCGCAACTTGGCACAATGAAGCGGCTTTTCGCCAAGAGGCTGTCGTTGCGCTTGTGGCTATCATACTGGCGTTCTGGCTAGATTTAGATGCTGTAGCCCGCATTTTATTGATTGGTAGCGTTGTTCTAGTGATTATTATTGAAGTTATCAATAGTGCAATTGAAGCGGTAGTCGACCGCATTGGCAGTGAGTTCCACGAGCTATCTGGTCGGGCTAAAGATATGGGGTCTGCCGCTGTATTTTTGGCTGTCTTGTTGGCTGTTTTTGTCTGGATATCTGTACTTTGGCACTATTTTGGCTGATGTCATCGTGCATAAAGCGACGGTGAGTTCACAACAGGACACAATTAAGCTGTGATTAATCCCTGTTTTTATTCACTCTTTGGTTCCCAATATCCACTCACCTGTATATACTCACAGCAAAACTGTATAAACAAACAGGGGGCGGAATGAAAGCACTTACGACCAGACAGCAAGAGGTTTATGACCTAGTGCGCGATCACTTGGCGCAAACTGGTATGCCACCGACCCGGGCCGAAATTGCGCAGCGTCTGGGGTTTCGCTCTCCTAACGCTGCTGAAGAGCATTTAAAAGCATTGGCCCGTAAAGGCGTGATTGAGATTGTCTCTGGCGCTTCGCGCGGCATTCGTTTGCTGATGGAAGAAGAAGAGGGCCTGCCACTGATTGGGCGGGTTGCTGCAGGTGAACCACTGCTGGCGCAGCAACACATCGAAGGGCACTATAAAGTTGATCCTTCCATGTTTAAGCCGAGCGCAGATTTTTTGCTGCGGGTTAATGGGATGTCGATGAGAGATATCGGTATTCTGGATGGCGACTTACTCGCAGTACATAAAACGCAGGATGTGCGGAACGGGCAAGTGGTTGTGGCACGCATCGATGATGAAGTGACAGTCAAACGCCTTAAAAAGCAGGGCAGCATCGTACAGCTTCTGCCAGAAAACAGCGAGTTTGAGCCGATCGTCGTTGATCTGCGCGAACAAAGCTTCACCATTGAGGGATTGGCCGTTGGCGTCATCCGTAATGGGGACTGGATCTGATTTAATTGCCCGCAATATACCCTTCCTATCAGAAGGGTATATTATCCATTTCCCTACAATCTTTCTTATCATATTTAAATTGAGAGCATTCCGACAATACATTATTACCTGCTGTTTTAACTGAATATTATCAGTCATTATTTTTACTTTCCTGATCTAAATCCAGTCATTAATATCAATCAGCCTTTAATTATCAGTCTCCTCTGCTATAGTTATTCCTACGATAAATATTTCTACTGATGCTTAAATAAATTAATAACTACAAATTATTAGTTTATATAGATGGCGTTAGATGCTTAGTAATAATGGAAAATATTTATCGTATCAAATTAAGTAAACTGACTAATCCAAAGATTACGGAGATATCATGAACAAAGATCAAGCTGACGGTAACTGGAAGCAGTTTAAGGGTAAAGTGAAAGAGAAATGGGGCAAGCTGACTGACGATGATCTGACGGTTATTGAAGGTAAGCGCGACCAACTGGTCGGTAAAATCCAGGAAAAATACGGCTACCAGAAAGAGCAGGCTGAGAAAGAAGTGAAGGCCTGGGAAGATCATAGCAAATATCGCTGGTAGTCACGTCACTAAATGGAATTAATCTGATACCGATACAAACAATTCGAATTCCTGCATGATAGAATAATCACTATTAATTAAATAAACCTCATATCGGTTGTTTAACTGTCTTTATTATTCAATCATCTTTGATGAGGCATGTTAATAATAGATTCTATATCAGGATTTTCATTAGCGTTATTTTTTTGTATCGACGCGACACAAGGACGTGTCTCATATTTTCTGATCATCGCTAATATTAAAATTTATGCTGCCGTGATATCGACGACAGCTCAAACGAGATTCTTGGGCGTTATTCTCTTTGCCTCAATCACTTCTTTTTAGCCACAATCGAGTGGTCATGATCGCAATGATCATGGCTTTCACATGCTTCAATCACTCCGCATTCAGCACATAAACCATGCGCTTCAACCACGCTATGACGAAGTGCAAAACCAGACTGTTTTGCTAATTGTGCCAATGCTTCTTCGATACCCACCGTAGTACGTTCAGTCACTATTTTGCATCTATCGCAGATAAAGAGCGCTGAGGTGTGGGTCGGTTCTTCAAAATGATGGCATAACACATAACTGTTCGCAGACTCCACACGGTGGATAAATCCTTGTTCCAGCAAGAAATCTAACGCGCGATAAACAGTCGGTGGTTTAGCCTGAGGTTCAGAGATACGCAGTAAATCCAATAAATCGTAGGCACTGATTGCGCCAGGCTGTTGTGCCATTAGACGCAAAACTTCAAGACGTTGCGGTGTCAGCCGGACGTTACGTTGTTGGCACAAACTTTCAGCTTGAGCCAGCAGTTTTTCCTGATTGATAGGGTTCATCATATACATCCCGCAGCAGTCGAATTGAAGGAATTTTACCATATTTACAGCTAATCACCGATAGATGAAAAGGCTCAGGGTTGGCGGGCATCGCAATTTTGTCTTTTTAATCTCAATACTGGCCTGATATCAAGTTTTTCGTTTGACTAACCTACTTAACCATCATGGCGAGATTTTACGGTGTGAGCGCTAAATTAAAGCGAACAAACCGAGCTTAATGGCTCGATTTGTTCACCTTTAGTTAGGATTAGAAACTATATTTAACGCCTAACATTACCGACGTATCGCTGTAATTATTATTACCGATTTGCTGGCCAACATTACTCCATAGATTAACGTTTTTATTTACCTTTCCTTCTACGCCTAGCTTCAGTTCCGCAATATTTGCTGCCCCTTCTTGCTTAACAGTTGCCGTGTCCAGTCTTGTTCCGAAGTCTTTCGTATTATGAATCCAGCTAGCTTCAACGAAAGGTTGGATGGCGTGTTCTTTATTCTGGTCACTGTATCGGTTCATAAATGCTTTAGCTCCTAAGCGGGTTTGGATATTCCCCTCACCTTCGCTAGAAATACGGGTGCCATTGGCTTCTTTGTGGTCATCAGCTTTTACCCCCATCCAAGTCACCTGTGCCTTCGGCTGGATGAAGTAACGCGTATTTTTCGCTGCATTTTCGCCAACATTGAAGGTATAACCACTTTCAATTGAAGCGGTAACGCCCTTAGATTTATACTCTTCGGCCGCTAGGTCTTGGCCATTCACCGTATTATTAAACCAACTGTATTGTGCCCAGCTGTCCACATACAGACCGGTTTTATCGGTATCATTGGCAAACCAAGTTCCGTATAAGCCTGTGCTGTAACCGTCGATGGAACCTTTTGCGCTATAGCCAGTAATACGTGAGTCTGTAGTACTACTGCTATTGCCATAACCGGCCATGATGCCTAGATGGAAACGATCTTTCTCGTTATTGCTCCACTGCGCAATATCACCACCAATTTGAAGCACATAACGATTCATTCGGGTGTCGAGTTGGCCGTTAGAATCACGGGAACGATTATGCCCACCTTCGTTGCGCATCCACATACTGGTGACTTTTTGCTCGCCAGTGAATGCATCAATGTAGTGATTTTCCCCTAACCGATCATGCAGGCGAGTAGAAAACATATTGTTGGCCGCGGCTAAGTTAGCACTATAGGCTCCCGCTTCTGGGCGTTCAATTCTTGGTCCAGGAGCGGTACCCTCATCCGGCGTTTCAGGCGTTAAGCCGCCACCACCACCAGGACCTGGATTGACTGAAGCTAGTGTGCTGTTTAGATACCAATTATTGGCATTGGCATCCAGACCACGGTTTAAATAATAGTCATAGGCGCCAGCAACAATGCGGCCGCTTTGAATAAATTCACCATCAGATGAGCCTGCAACACTGATTAACTCAATACCATTGAGCGTTTGCGCTCCGCTTCCACCCAGATTGTTAACCTGAACATAAGTTGTTCCTGATGTATTACCCTGAACATTGAGTTTGTCTGTCACTGAAACATCAGCAGCTAATATACTATTCATATTCAGCAATCCATTGTTGCCGATATAATCTCCGATGATGTTCAAGGTATTTCCACCACTACCGCCAAAATTAACAATTCCTGCATGGTTGAGTGACTTTAGTGTTTGGCTGTAACCATTCAAATCCAGAGAACCCGCAGATTGAGTGATGAAATCTGAGAGGCTGCTGAAAATATTATTCGCAGTGGCTCTAATGGCACCACCATTGACAGAGGTTGTCCCGCTGTAATTGCTTGTATCAGACAAAATCAGAGTCCCAGCGCCGTCTTTATTTAGGGTCGTGGTACTGTCTGCTGTTAGGTTATTTAAGGTAAGATTTATGCCAGCATCGGTATTGATCGTACCTGTCAATCCAGATGCAATATTAAGGTTAACATTCTCAGTATCGGCAACAGCCCACAAAGTATTATTTGCTCCACTGAGCATATCAAAAGCATGGTCTGTACCCAATATACCGGATGTTAATCTAACAGTGCCTCCGTTCATCTTAAGATGAGCATTAAAAGTGCCACCTCCTGACGCTATTGTCATAAAGCCATTATCCGAGAGTGTTAAGTCGGCGTTATTGTTAACGTGACCCACAAGTGTTCCACCACTCAGACTGGTAGCATCTCCGGCAAAAGTTAATAAGTTATTAGCACCACTGATATTACCAATTCTCCCGCCAGATATATTAAGGATATTACTATTACCAAACATGCCAGCAATGAAGCCATTGGACATATTATTTATTTGAGCATTGCCATCCATAACGCTAATGGTTCCACCCAATAAATTACCGATTTGAGCATTATTACTCATCATGAAAATCGAACCACCAGACATGTTAGCAACGGTATGAGATACATTAAAGTTGCTGAAATCATCTCCTTCTACAATATTGGTGATTGTTGAGTCTACATCAATTGCATTCGCAGAAGACGCCGATAGTATGCCGAAGAGTGCTACTGCTATCGGCGTAAAGGAAGGTGTTTTCATAAATAATACCCACATTAGTTAATATTAGTTTCGATATTAATCCGTACTAATTTGTTTTAAATAGGACGGGAAACTAAAATTTGTGGGAATTTTCCGACATTCATTTCTTTATTGAAAATGATGTTCTTTCAGTGTTAATTAAGTTAATTCATTAGCGTTGATTAAAGTTAATTGTATGGGATTATAGATAAATATGTGGTCACTGATGTGGTTTTAAATAAATTTGGTTGACTGTATTATTTAAATGTTTTTATTTTGTGAGTATCTAAAGAAGATTTATTGAAATTCTACTGGATAATTGGAATTAATGGAATATACATTATTTATTCTTTTGAAATATTTTTGGATATTTTCTTTTTATTGAAAGAGATAGAGTCGAGAGAAAATACTCTAGTTATTCAAAACTTTAAATTTACTAATGTGACATACCCTTTAGTCATCGGCGCGAAGGTTTTTTTCTGTGTTATAGTAGGCGATGCTTTTACCTTATCACTATTCCAGTGGCCTCTAATTGAGGTGTGCTGAGAAGAAATAACACGACAAAATGACCCAGAATGCACGAAAATAACACACTGATAAATTCAGCTATAACAAGCGATCATACTGATTTAAAAGGCAGTTTTCCGCTACAGCGTTTTTCCGTCGCGCCGATGCTCGATTGGACTGACCGCCATTGCCGCTATTTCCATCGCTTACTCACTAAGCAGACATTGCTCTATACCGAAATGGTCACCACCGGTGCCATTATTCATGGTAAAGGCGATTATCTGGCTTACAGCGAACAGGACCATCCTGTTGCGCTACAACTGGGGGGCAGTGACCCACAGGCTTTAGCATTGTGCGCCAAACAGGCTGAGCTTCGCGGGTATAACGAAATCAATTTGAATGTAGGCTGCCCTTCCGATCGCGTACAAAATGGTCGCTTTGGTGCTTGCTTAATGGCAGAAGCGAGTCTGGTGGCTGACTGCATTAAAGCTATGCGTGATGTGGTGTCTATTCCCGTTACTGTGAAAACCCGTATTGGGATTGACGACTTGGATAGCTACGCATTTTTGTGTGAGTTTGTGCAAACTGTTGCTGAGCAGGGCGGGTGCGATATCTTCACCATACATGCTCGAAAAGCTTGGTTATCAGGGCTGAGTCCGAAAGAAAACCGTGAAATACCGCCGTTGGATTACGAGCGTGTTTATCAGCTCAAACGTGATTTCCCCGCACTGACCATCGCCATTAATGGTGGGGTGAAAACATTGGCTGAAGCCAAAGAACACCTGAAATACCTTGATGGTGTGATGATGGGGCGTGAGGCTTATCAAAACCCCAGTATTCTAACGCAAGTAGATCGTGAGCTGTTTGATCCTAATGCTGAGGTGGTCGATAGCGTAAAAGCTATTGAGGCGCTCTATCCTTACATCGAGCAGGAACTGTCTCGAGGTGCCTATCTTGGCCACATCACCCGCCATATTTTAGGTATTTTCCAAGGCGTACCCGGTGCACGTCAGTGGCGTCGCCATCTCAGTGAGAATGCGCATAAGCCCGGTGCGGATGTCTCCGTCGTCGAGCAGGCGTTGGCCCTAGTCACTCGCCCGCAGTCTAATTCACTATCCGCAGTCTAATTCACTACAAATTAGTTAATTTGACCAAGCCTATTCGTTTGTTCGGATAGGCTGCACCTAAATCATTACTATTAAATTCAATGCCTTAAATTGAAGCATTAGATTGGCACGTTTCTTGTAATACTCAAGATAAAACCCCCGTTTGTGTCGTGATATTCGCCGCACGGCGCAAGGGAAATAAACAATGAGTAAGGAGCTCGCCATGTTCGAAATTCTATTTGTTATCGGCTTTTTCATCATGCTCATGGTGACCGGCATTTCCTTATTGGGAATATTTGCGGCTTTGCTGGTTGCCGCGGCTTTTATGATGGTCGGCGGGTTATTTGTCATGATGATTAAGTTGTTGCCATGGTTGGTTCTAGCGATCGTTGTTGTTTGGTTATGGCGTTCGATGCAGAAACCGACAGTCAGGCGTTATTGATTATTTTGCTTTCTTGCGTGAGCGATCACAGCCTGAAAGTTTAGTGATACAAATTGTCGTGAAAGCGTATTTTTTCTCTGGCGTGCTTGCTAGGATGCTACCCGATACGATTCGGTATCACATTTTCATCTCTGCTAGAGGCAAGAAATAGCCGTATAAACGGCACTGTTACCAAAACAGATCGGCTTCTGACAGAATACTCTGCTGTACCCCTACATATGCATCAAAGAAAGCAAGGGCTCCTAATCAGGAGCCCTTTATTTTTTATGGCGAGATTAACTCAATGCGGCTCAGAAAATTAAGGAATAAGCAGGCTAGACCCTGTTGTCTGGCGGCTTTCTAATATTTCATGAGCACGATGAGCATCCCGCAGCGGGAATTGCTGGTTTTTAGCCACATCAACATTAATGGCTCCGCTCGCGATAAGTGAGAACAGTTCATGACTGGCGGTTTCCAGCTCTTGTCGATTGGTCACATAAGCATTGAGTGATGGGCGGGTCAAATACAGCGCACCTTTCTGATTCAGCGTAGCGAGGTCAACACCGGTCACTGGACCCGAGGCATTCCCGAAGCTGACCATTAACCCCCTGCGTTTGAGGCTGTTGAGTGAGTCCTGCCACGTACTTTTCCCAACCGAATCATAGACAACGCCCACCTTCTCACCATGAGTCAGTTCGGCTACCCGCTCAGCGATATTCTCCGTGCGATAGTTAATGGTGGCCCAAGCGCCAGCCGCTTTGGCTAACTCTGCTTTTTCATCCGACCCCACGCTACCAATCAGTTTTGCACCGAGTGCTTTTGCCCATTGGCAGGCAATTAACCCAACCCCCCCTGCGGCTGCGTGGAACAAGAACACCTCACCGGGTTTGATTTCATGGGTTTGGCGCAATAAGTATTGAACTGTCAGCCCCTTAAGGAAGGACGCAGCTGCCTGTTCGAAAGAAATCTGCTCGGGAAGCAACGCTATTTTTTCTGCGCTAACATTATGCACTTCGCTATAAGCGCCAAGCGCTGATTGAGCATAAACAACGCGATCACCCACTTTAAGGGCTTTCACCGATGAACCTACTTTCACCACGACGCCAGCCGCCTCCGTTCCCAAGGCGCTAGGTAAGTGAGGAGGCGGATAAAGCCCGCTGCGAATATAGGTATCAATATAGTTAATGCCGATTGCTTTGTTTTCAACCTGCACTTCACCGGCTGCGGGATCTGCCGGTGAAAAATCAAGGTATTGCAATACTTCTGGCCCACCAGTGGTGTTAAATTGAATACGCTTTGCCATATTAGCTCCTCGACGTAGATGTATTTTCACCCTACAGGGTTCTGCGAAGGTAGCCAAGATCTTGCGTGTGCAGATTCGTGATTGATTTATCGGTTACCTGCAACTCCAATTACTTTGGGTATATACTAGGCCGCTATAATTTCTATTCGTCATTTTTCTATTCGCAACAAAGGTAAAGAACACTCTTCATGGCCGCAAAAAAACCAACCAACAATACGACAGAGCCACGAGACCGCCAGATGGAAGGGCTGAAGCTCCCGCCGCATTCGCTGGAGGCAGAGCAGTCCGTGTTGGGCGGTTTGATGCTGGATAACGAACGTTGGGACAACGTGTCAGAACGTGTTGCCAGTAATGACTTTTTCAGCCGTCCGCATCGCCGAATCTTTACCGAAATGCAGCGCTTACTGGAAAACAGCAAGCCAATCGACCTGATCACGCTGTCTGAATCATTGGAACAAAAAGGTGATTTAGACTCGGTAGGGGGCTTTGCCTATCTAGCGGAGTTATCCAAAAACACACCAAGTGCGGCGAATATCGGTGCCTATGCGGATATCGTGCGAGAACGTGCCGTGGTGCGTGAAATGATCTCTGTGGCGAATGAAATTGCTGACGCGGGTTACGATCCCCAAGGGCGTAGCAGTGAAGATTTGCTGGATTTGGCAGAGTCGAAAGTTTTCCAAATTGCAGAGAGCCGAGCCAATAAGGATGAAGGTCCAAAAAGCGTCGATCAGATTCTAGAAGCGACGGTGGCACGTATCGAGCAGCTCTATCAGCGGCCCCATGATGGTGTCACCGGTGTATCGACTGGCTTTTCTGATTTAGATAAAAAGACGGCGGGTTTGCAGAAATCGGATTTGATCATTGTGGCGGCTCGTCCATCGATGGGGAAAACGACGTTTGCGATGAACTTGTGCGAAAATGCCGCGATGATGCAGGAAAAACCGGTATTAATCTTCAGTTTGGAGATGCCCGGCGATCAGATCATGATGCGTATGTTAGCGTCACTGTCACATGTCGATCAGACCCGAATTCGTACCGGCCAACTCGATGATGAAGATTGGGCGCGTATCTCCAGTACCATGGGGATATTGATGGAAAAGCGCAATATGTACATCGATGACTCTTCTGGCCTAACGCCGACGGAAGTGCGCTCTCGTGCGCGGCGTATTTTCCGTGAACACGGTGGCTTGAGCCTGATCATGATCGACTATCTGCAATTGATGCGGGTACCATCGCTTTCCGATAACCGCACCTTGGAAATTGCGGAAATCTCACGCTCTCTCAAGGCGCTCGCGAAAGAGCTACAAGTTCCTGTGGTTGCGCTGTCGCAGCTTAACCGTAGCTTGGAGCAACGCGCCGATAAACGCCCAGTCAACTCCGACTTACGTGAATCTGGCTCAATTGAGCAGGACGCCGACTTAATCATGTTTATTTACCGTGATGAGGTTTATCACGAGAACAGTGATGAGAAAGGGATCGCCCAAATTATTTTGGGTAAACAGCGTAACGGTCCGATCGGTTCTGTTCGATTGAAATTTAATGGTCAGTGGTCACGTTTCGATAACTACGCAGGTCCACAATACGACGACGAATAGTCATCCCCTCTCTTTCGTGAATCCGCAGGGGTTAACTGCGTCCACTTGCTGTGAGCCAACAACACTAATTTCTTTACATATATAATTGATAATTAAGGATAAGAAATGAAAGCGGCAACTGCAGTGATTGACCGCCGCGCTCTGCGACATAACTTGCAACAGGTGCGGCGTATGGCGCCGCAAAGCCGCCTGATTGCCGTTGTGAAAGCAAACGCTTATGGCCACGGGTTATTAGAAATTGCGCATACGTTGCAGGATGCCGATTGCTATGGTGTAGCGCGCATTAGCGAAGCGCTGATGCTGCGTTCTGGTGGCATTGTCAAACCTATCCTACTGCTGGAAGGTTTTTTTGCCGCAGAAGACCTACCCATTCTGGTGGCGAATCGCATTGAAACAGCGGTGCACAGTATTGAGCAGTTGGAAGCGCTGGAAGCCGCGAGCCTACCTGCCCCCATCAATGTTTGGATGAAACTGGATACTGGCATGCATCGTTTGGGCGTTCGTCCTGAACACGCAAATGCTTTTTATCAGCGTTTAAGCGCCTGTCGTAATGTGGTCCAGCCGGTCAATATCATGAGCCACTTTAGTCGCGCGGATGAGCCAGAAGTCGATACCACCCGCCAACAACTCCGCTGTTTTGATGCCTTTGTCGCCGATAAGCCCGGTAAACAGTCGATTGCCGCCTCTGGCGGTATTTTGCTGTGGCCAGAAGCGCATCGTGATTGGGTTCGCCCTGGGATTATTCTCTACGGTGTTTCGCCGTTGGATCAACCCCATGCCAGCCATTTTGGCTTGCAGCCTGCGATGGCATTGAAATCCAGTTTGATTGCGGTACGTGAACATAAAGCCGGTGAACCTGTGGGTTATGGTGGCACTTGGGTCAGTGAACGAGATACGCGGCTAGGTGTGGTGGCGATTGGTTATGGTGACGGCTATCCTCGTAGCGCACCATCGGGTACACCGATGTGGATCAATGGGCGTGAGGTTGGCATTGCTGGCCGAGTGTCGATGGACATGATTTCAGTCGATCTTGGGCCGGATGCGAACGACAAAGTCGGGGATGAAGTGTTGCTCTGGGGAGTAGAATTGCCCGTTGAGAAAATTGCCGCTTGTACCGGTATCAGTGCCTATGAATTGATCACTAAGCTGACCTCCCGCGTAACGATGGAATATTTAGGGGAATAAGGTAAGCTGCATAAATATATGCGGTATAGGCTAAATCGTTGGCAGGCGGCAACGCGAATGATTTAGCGTATTGACGACGATTATCGATAAAGGAGTGCAGCACCGTGTTCCAACATGTTGACGCCTACGCAGGTGACCCAATCCTTTCACTGATGGAAAGTTTTAAAGCTGACGGCCGAGCAGATAAGGTCAATTTGAGCATTGGGCTTTATTACAACGAATTGGGTGAAATCCCGCAAATGCAGGCGGTAGACATCGCTGAAGCACAATTGAACGCTCAGCCCCATGGAACGCCGGTCTATTTGCCGATGGAGGGTTTGCAATCTTACCGTACTGCGATTCAGCAGTTACTGTTTGGTCGCGAACATCCGATACTGAATCAACAACGGGTTGCGACGATCCAAACGGTGGGCGGTTCTGGTGCTTTAAAAGTCGGCGCTGACTTCCTTCATACTTATTTCCCTGATTCACAAGTCTGGGTGAGCGACCCTACTTGGGAAAACCATGTCGCGATTTTCGGTGGCGCAGGTTTCAAGGTGAATACCTACCCTTATTTTGATGACGAAAAGCTGGGCGTCAAATTCGATCAAATGTTGGCCGCATTGCAGCAATTATCCGCCAGAAGTATTGTTTTGCTGCATCCTTGCTGTCATAACCCCACAGGCTCTGATCTGACGAATGCACAATGGGATCAGGTGATTGAAGTGGCTAAAGCGCGGGATCTGATCCCATTCCTGGATATTGCTTATCAGGGATTTGGTGCTGGGTTGAATGAAGATGCTTATGCCATTCGCGAGATGGCGGCGGCGGGATTGCCGTGTTTAATCAGTAACTCCTTCTCTAAAATCTTCTCTCTCTATAACGAGCGGGTGGGTGGCCTGTCTGTGGTGTGTGAAAGCGCAGACGTGGCAGGGCGCATATTGGGGCAGTTGAAAGCGACGGTGCGCCGTAATTACTCCAGCCCACCAAACTTTGGCGCGCAGGTTGTTGCCAAAGTACTGAATGACAACGCGTTACGCGCCCAATGGGAAGCGGAAGTCGAACAGATGCGTTTGCGGATTATTGAAATGCGCAGCACACTGGTACAAGCCTTGAAAGCATCGCTGCCAAATCGCAATTTCGACTATTTGCTGCAACAGCGCGGTATGTTCAGCTATACCGGTTTTAGCGCAGCGCAGGTTGATCGCTTGCGGGAAGAGTTTGGTGTGTATCTGATTGCCAGTGGCAGGATGTGCATGGCTGGCGTTAACCACGGTAATGTTCAGCGGGTTGCTGCGGCTTTTGCTGCCGTACAGTAACTGAGTGATCGAGGCGCAGATACTGCGCCTTTTTCCTATCTATCTCTCCCGTCTTTTTTCTTCCACCTTTCCGCGACTTACCCTCATCTCTTGTCTATTTTACCGCGAGTTCATGGCTGTAAATCGATTAAAGAATATACTCATTAGTGTTGGCTAACTTATGCCAAATGATCATTCATCGCTCACATTAAACCTTCCGCAATAGGTGCAAGCTATCACTTCAGCATGTTGCTGCATCAATGGAATGAGTCATTGAAAGCGTATGGAATGAATCGCTTATGAGGCCTTTTCGCCAGTCGGTATAGGCCCATTACAGGAGATAACCCAATGAATAATTCCGCACTATTGGAGTACTGCATGTCTAAGCCCGGCGCTGAGCAGAGCGATCATGAGGCATGGCAGGTCAATCAAATTAAAGTTGCAGATGTGATGTTTGCCATGATGGGGGAAACCAAGGGCCGCCCGTCAATTTCATTGAAAACCAGCCCAGAACTGGCGGAGAGCTTACGGGAGAAACATCCGGATATCGTGCCGAGTGAACACTTGAATAAAGCGCACTGGAACACGGTGTTTCTGGATGGGGAATTGCCGAATTCGCAGTTTTATTCGTTAGTCGATTGCTCTTATCAGTTGGTATTGCAGGGACTACCGGAACAGAGACGCCAAGCGTTGGCGGTTTGAGTTTAGCCCTCCGCCCTTATTGTGATGTCATCGGTGCTATGCCATGAAGACTATATGGGGTTGTTGCCTAGCGCGCCGTCAGCGTCGCGTGGAACTAATGGGGCGCGAGGAATAAACCGTATGACGAGCAAAAAACACCAGAGGCAATGAATTGCCCCTGAGTGCTTTTTTGCGTTTTACTTCGGTTGCAGCATCGGCTTGAGGAAACGAGCCGTATGGGATGCGGCGCATTGTGCGACGGTTTCTGGCGTGCCTGAGACTAAAATCTCGCCGCCGCCACTGCCACCTTCTGGCCCTAAATCGACAATCCAGTCTGCTGTCTTAATCACATCCAGATTATGCTCAATGACCACAATGGTATTGCCCTGATCCCGTAACTGATGCAGCACCGCCAGTAGTTGCTGGATATCAGCAAAATGCAGGCCAGTCGTCGGTTCATCCAGAATATATAAGGTCTGGCCGGTGCCGCGTTTTGATAGCTCACGGGACAGTTTAACTCGTTGGGCTTCCCCACCAGACAAGGTGGTCGCCGATTGCCCCAGACAAATATACGACAGGCCAACATCCATCAACGTTTGCAGCTTACGCGCCAGTGCTGGCACGGCGTCAAAGAAATCACGCGCCTCTTCGATAGTCATCGCCAAGACTTCGTGGATGCTCTTGCCTTTGTACTTCACTTCCAGCGTTTCACGGTTATAACGCTTCCCTTTACACTGGTCACAAGGCACATAGATATCAGGCAGGAAGTGCATTTCGACTTTAATCACCCCATCACCCTGACAAGCCTCGCAGCGACCCCCTTTGACGTTAAAGCTGAAACGGCCCGGTGTGTAACCGCGGGCGCGTGATTCAGGTACACCGGCGAATAATTCCCGGATAGGCGTAAAGATACCGGTATAGGTCGCTGGGTTTGAACGCGGTGTACGACCAATGGGGCTTTGGTCGATATCGATAACTTTATCGAAATGCTCCAACCCTTGAATTTCGCGGTAAGGCGCGGGCTCATTGTTGGTCGCGCCATTTAATCGGCTCTGTGCGATGGGGTAGAGTGTATCGTTGATCAACGTCGACTTGCCGGAACCAGAAACACCGGTAATGCAGCTAAATAGCCCCACCGGCAGGGTGAGGGTGACATCTTTCAGGTTATTGCCGCTCGCCCCAATCAGTTTTAATACTTTACTGGGATCGCCGGCTACGCGTTTAGCTGGGATCTCGATTTCCCGCTTGCCACTCAGGAACTGGCCGGTCAATGAGTTTGGCGCAGCCATAATGTCATCAACGGTGCCTTCTGCCACCACTTCACCCCCGTGTACACCGGCTCCAGGGCCGATATCAATCACATGGTCTGCGGCGCGGATCGCATCTTCATCATGCTCTACCACAATGACGGTATTACCCAGATTACGCAGGTGAATCAGTGTTTCCAGCAAACGTTCGTTATCACGTTGGTGCAAGCCAATGGATGGCTCATCCAGCACATACATGACGCCAACTAAACCTGCGCCAATCTGGCTCGCTAATCGTATACGCTGTGCTTCACCCCCTGACAGGGTTTCGGCCGAGCGTGACAATGACAGATAATTTAGCCCGACGTTCACCAAGAATTTGAGGCGGTCACCGATTTCTTTCAGGATTTTCTCGGCAATCTGCGCTCGTTGGCCACTCAGTTTCATATCTTGGAAGAAAGTCAGTGCATGACCGATGCTCAGTTCGGAAATCTCGGGCAACGTGGTGTTTTGTACGAAGACGTAACGTGCTTCTCTGCGCAGACGTGTACCGCTGCAAGAAGCACAGGAACGATTGCTGATGAATTTTGCCAACTCTTCACGCACCGCACTGGATTCCGTCTCTTTATAACGGCGTTCCATGTTGTGCAGCACCCCTTCAAAAGGATGACGGCGGACGGTGGTATCACCCCGATCGTTTATGTATTTGAACTCAATGGTATCTTTGCCCGAGCCATACAGTACCGCTTTTTGAATGGTGGTACTTAACGAGTTAAAGGGCGCTTCGATATCAAATTTATAATGATCCGCCAGTGAGCGTAGCATCTGGAAATAATAGAAGTTACGGCGATCCCAGCCGCGAATCGCGCCACCGGCTAGTGATAACTCAGGATTTTGCAGCACGCGATCAGGGTCGAAGAATTGTTGTACGCCGAGACCATCACAAGTCGGGCAGGCACCTGCGGGGTTGTTGAAGGAGAACAGGCGCGGTTCCAACTCGCTCATGCTATAGCCGCAAATTGGGCAGGCAAAGTTGGCGGAGAATAATAATTCTTCGGCCTGAGGATCGTCCATATCGGTGACGACAGCCGTGCCGCCAGATAATTCGAGTGCGGTTTCAAATGATTCAGCAAGGCGCTGCGCCATATCTTCACGCACTTTAAAGCGGTCGATAACCACTTCAATGGTGTGTTTCTTTTGCAGCTCTAACTTGGGTGGATCTGATAGGTCGCAAACCTCTCCGTCGATTCGTGCTCGGATATAGCCCTGCATCGCCAGATTTTCCAGCATTTTGGTATGTTCGCCTTTGCGATCTTGTACCACGGGCGCGAGTAGCATCAGGCGGCGGCCTTCAGGCTGACTTAAAACATTATCGACCATCTGACTGACGGTCTGTGCCGCCAACGGGACATCGTGATCAGGGCAACGTGGTTCACCGACTCGGGCAAACAACAAACGCAGGTAGTCATGAATTTCAGTGATGGTCCCCACGGTGGAGCGCGGGTTATGGGAGGTTGATTTTTGCTCAATGGAAATGGCCGGTGACAGACCTTCAATATGGTCGACATCTGGTTTTTCCATCAGCGATAGAAATTGGCGCGCATAGGCAGAGAGAGACTCAACATAACGGCGTTGCCCCTCGGCATACAGGGTATCAAAAGCCAACGAGGACTTGCCTGAACCCGATAGGCCGGTGACAACAATCAGTTTGTCGCGCGGGATGATCAGGTTGATATTCTTAAGATTATGGGTGCGAGCGCCCCGAACTTCGATATTATCCATTCAAACACTTCCCGGATGTAGACTGAGCCTCTCACCGTGCCATTTTCGCGTTTACTCCCACGAGCTTTGTAACCGCAGGGTATTGACATCGTGCCTGTAACAACAATGAGTTAGGCGTGAGGGAGTTGCCCATTTGCCGTAAAAATCACTGTGTTAAGTTGCCAGCAGGCACATGTTTGCAACGCCGAAAAAAGGGCACAGCCAGTACGAAACGGATAATTATGACACAAAAAAACCTGAATGGATATCCAGTATCCGAGTGCAATTAAGACAGATAACCCGATAAATCTGTAATGCATTACGCAGTTATGATCAGTTGTGCCGTTTGGTGGTTCGCGTGTTAAACTGACTCGTTTATACTGTACAAAATTTACTTCATCAGGAGAGTTCACATGGCCAGCAGAGGCGTAAACAAAGTGATTTTGGTCGGGAATTTGGGCCAAGACCCGGAAGTCCGCTACATGCCTAACGGCGGGGCTGTTGCCAATATCACCCTGGCCACTTCCGAAAGCTGGCGTGATAAAGCAACCGGCGAGCAAAAAGAGAAAACGGAATGGCACCGTGTGGTGTTGTTCGGCAAGCTGGCTGAAGTCGCGGGTGAATATCTGCGTAAAGGTTCTCAGGTATATATCGAAGGCGCATTGCAAACCCGCAAATGGCAGGACCAAAGTGGCCAAGAGCGTTACACCACTGAAGTCGTGGTTAACGTTGGTGGGACTATGCAAATGTTGGGTGGCCGTCAAGGCGGTGGCGCACCAGCAGGTGGTTCACAGCAAGACGGCGGCGCGCAAGGCGGTTGGGGTCAGCCTCAGCAGCCACAAGGTGGTAATCAGTTCAGCGGTGGTCAAACTTCACGCCCTGCTCAGTCTGCCCCAGCAGCTCAGCCACAAGGCGGCAACGAGCCGCCAATGGATTTTGACGACGATATTCCGTTCTAACAATTTTTGTGAGATTTTATCGCTAAGCCCCGAATACGGGGCTTTTTGTTTTCTATTTAGTGGGTAATTAGGTGTGTGTGACCTGTCATAGTGGCAGACCAAAACCTGTTCTGATTCGGTTGTTTACATCATCTATTGAGCCGCGGACACCCAGTAATTTAAGGTCCATTTTTTCGCCACGCAGTTGTGTGAGAAAGCGCTCCATATCAACACGAATGCTATCGGGAATGGTCACTGCCTCTTCCGTCAATTGGCCGGATAACCGAATAACATCATTTCGATGCTTATTTACAACCCTAGAATCTATAGGTTCTCCTGCTGCCTTGCGGGCAGATAGGTCTAGCCATGCATTCATTTTAAAGGGAATTAATCGATCTGCTCCGATATAGGAGAGAGATTCTGTACGCTGAAGGCCTTCCTTGAGAAAGAAATAATAGTCGTCATCAAGAATAATGGCTGAGAGACAAGAAATATCTTCATCGGTTGGAATGGACGTGATTTGAGCATCTTCCGGTTGTTCCATCCCCGCGGGAGAACGAGAGAAAAGTTCAATTTGAGCGGGGAAGCTGACATCTCTTGGCTTTTGAAACCGGTAGAAAATGGGTTTATCTCCCCCTGTTTGTCGAATCTCGTAGTTGCCTAACTGTATGAAAGCCCAAAATTGTTGCACGAATGCGGGGCTGAGAACTTCTAGGATGAGCACGATATCGAGGTCTTTGGTCGCTCGGAATTTTTCACCTGCCTCATCCATCGTAATCCAAGATGCAACACCTCCGATAAGTACATACTGATCCTGGTGGTTTTTGAAATGCTCACCAAATAGTTTTAATCCTCGAATTTCATCCATGGGTAATCCTCCTTGAGTTCACTGAGTGCTAACTGAACACGTTCGTCCTTATCATCTTTTAGGGTCAAATATAATGATATCTCGTCGACGATATGTCTCGTGACTTTGGGGCTTCTATAACTCCAGATTTCCACCGTCGCCTTAGCCCAGTCGATATGTGTCATTTCATCAAATATTCCGCTATTCACTAGCGAGCTGAAAACCTTTTGGGTCATTGCAAATACGGGTTTAGGGCTGGGAGCAAGCATAGTGTACTCGCCTAATGCAGTGTCCCCAGCATAATAAATGCCATCACCTAAAGGCGGAATTTTGTTAATCCAGACTGTTTTTTTGACAGGGCTGCGCATCAGTTGCAGCGCTATTTCGAAGGTCTTTGAACGCGAATATTTGAGCGCGTAATGTCTAGTCGAAAAACTTTTATCAGACGTTAAAATAAGAAGCTTGGACTTCCTCAGTTCAGATATTGCTTTGGATAGCGTCACTCGACTGTACTTGTATGAACCCATCAACTTCTCTGCGGTATAGAGAACGTCGGGTCTAGAGGCTGACTCATCAAATAGTAGTTGGATTAGCATGGCTTGAGTCGCCGGGGAAAAATAGCACTCCTCGTGAATATTATTCTTCCTGATTCTGAAAGCTTCGCGCAAATCCATTGCTAATTCTGGGATAAAAAACTGCTTTCTAACGGCAATGAAATTTATATGGTGGTTAATTAGACTTCGGCGTTCGACGGAGGAGATACCATTACTAACGTAAACGACAACCAAATCAGTGGTCTTTTCAATAGCAGACAGACGTTTTCTCAACGTGACTATGCCTGGATAGTCGTCATCATTCTGTAAGGCAGCCAGCAGCGTGATGGGGGAATCACCCGGAATATCGATTTCTAATTTATAAAAACGAAAGACTTCCTGCACGCTGAACGGAACATTGAGTTTTACCTTTGTTAGCTTAGTGCGAAAACCCAATATGGATTCAATATACTCGCCTAGTTCAGATGTCTTGACTGTCATTATTCATTCCGCGTAAAGCGATTTTTTGTAGTGTAAAGTATGCATGTTTTCTTGTCAAAAAATGACTTTACGTTATGACAGTCAGCCCTTGCCATAACGTGGTTAACGGCGTGAAAGGAAACGTCTAAATGTTTAGTCATTGCTTCGACAAATGCCTCAATGCACTACTCTCATCGGGCGAATAAGTAGCTAAGTTGATGTTAGGAAAAAGTAAAAAATCTAAAGTGCGGTACCGAGTTGCCGATAGAAGGAACTTAACCCGTTATCAGGGGTAGTGGTTGGCTAAGGCGCGCCGCGCAATACGTTTGCGGCGGATGACAAAATGCGTAAGGGAATAGACATGTCTGTAGCAAAAATCATATTTATCACATCAGTTTTGGGTGCGTCGATGGGCAGTAGTGTTGCTGCAACGACGCTAACCGCTAGCCTTATTGAGTGTAATCCACAGTTTTTCCAAGTGCTTTATCAGCATCGTGCTGAGTTGAAAAAAGTTGTCCGTGTGGAAGATGATAAAAAGGCAAATGCATGGGTGCCAGTGAAGGATAAAGACGGCAGGATTGCTTATTTTACTCAGACCATGCGCGATGGTGCTTTCACGCTATCTGGCTATTACGAGCAGAGTAATGACCTCGGTGAATTAGGGAAATACTACTTCTGGGGTCTACTGATCAACGAACCCGTTGAGAAAGTGATCGCCTTAACACCAGAACTTAAGTGGCAAAAGAACAGTGACACCTATATCACGCATGCACAGATAAAGATCAACCCGTCCCAACCTTGGCAGCCTAATCCTTCTGCTGTCGATGGTATTGCTCCTGCTAAAGATAGCGCTGAAAAAATCGTCATGCTCGACAGCAAAAAGGGTAAATCTTTACTGAGTTGCTCCATTCAGGGCAACATTAGCAGGGCGCTGCTTCTCCAAGAGCGACCAGATATCGCTGCAGGGAATGAATAATGAAACCTCACCGGCGCAATTTTACCTAATCAATCATGATAAGCCGCCGGTGGCTATCTATCCGCTCGCTTAAGGCTCTAAAGATAAAATCCTTTGTATCGCGTTCAGTGCACTGATTTTTTTTAAATCTTTTCGCCAAGAGAGATAAATATTAATACTGAATTTCTCTTCGTAGTAAGGCGTCATACGCTTATAGGTAATGCCTGCTCTGCTCACCATACACATTGAATATGGGATAAAGGCCATCCCGCGCCCTAATGCAATTTCAGACAACATTCGTAGTGGATCACCTGGCTCTGGTTTTCGGGTCAGATGAAAAGGTAAAGTATTAAAAATCTTCTCACATTTATCAAAATAGTCATTGTTAGCTAGACGATTAAACCAATATAACGGAAGGTCGCTAACATCTTTTAAATCAATAAATTCTTTTTGGCTCGCGGGATGACTCGTTGGTATGGTGATCAGATTTATTTCTTTATGGATAAATTTAAATTCCAACAATTCATTTTGATAAGGCTTTTCTGCGACAATTGAAAAATCTAAATGGCCGTTAAGCATCTCCATCAAGAGTTGTTTAGAAGTATAGGTGTCTTTATAGATTTTATTCGTAATAGAAAGTTCATCAAGTGTATCTTGAATCTTAGGCATTAAATTAAAATCTAACGTTTTAGTGGTTCCTGCAAGAAAACCTTGTTCATCAGTACTGTGCTTTTTAATTTCCACCAAACTATCAACCATCGTATTCAAAAGATGCCGACTTTGTAACTCAAATAACTTACCTGCCTCGGTTAGAGATACTTGATGTGTATCGCGAAGGAAAAGAGTGGTGCCAAGATTCTCTTCAAGATGACGAATTTGAATTGATAACGGCGGTTGTGAAACGCCTAATCGTTCAGCCGCCCGCCTAAAACTCATATCTTCACATACCGCAAGAAAGAACTGCAATTGTTTGATAGTAGGTAGCCTTTTACTAAATATCTTCATCACTCTCTCCAACATCCATGTTTATGCTTAAGCGATAGAGCTGCAACGAACACCTTGATTTTCATACCCGCTGATATCTTTATCCTATCACAAAATAAATACTTCGAAACATCGTTTTAAAAACGTAAGCTCTTTTCATCGAAATAATGATTAACCTTCAACTGATTGAAAAGGAAATAAACAATGTCTTCTAACTATCTAATGATCTCTCGCTACCCATTAAAGAAAGGAATGGAGTCTAAACTCGCAATATTGCTGCAACCTTCTGAAATGAAAAACTATTATCTTTCTACACAAGGTGAAGATAAAGAATTGCTGGAATTCAACAGCTATACAGAACTCAGTGCAATTCAGAATGATGAGAATAATCTCGACTGCATTCTTGATAGCCTTAAAACAATACTATCTGGTGATGTCAAACGTGAGTTAGTTAAGTTTGTTGAAAGTCCTATTGCATCAGAAAAACCTATTCCGGATTCTGAATATGTACAGTTACGGCATGTCGAAGTCGTTCCAGAGTTCCACTCACAATATCGTAATTGGCGGGAAGAAACTATTTTCAATGTTGTTCGCAGTAATAAAGACAAAATTGAATCCTTTGAAGCATATCATTCACTATTTAGTACTCAACCTGGTGTTATGTTCGTTTCGTCTTTTTCGGTATCACCTAATGAATATATTAAATCATTCACTGATGAAAACTATCAGAGGATTATTCAACAAGCGGGTGATAAGTATATCACGGGCGGCAATGACGGTTTGTATACAAAAATATATCAGAAAATTTCATTTCATTAATGACAAGTGAGAGAGATGAATATGTTAACAAAGCAAAGTACAGATCTCTTGGTGGTTGGTGATAAATTTCATGACTTCGCCTTGGGTAATGATATTGTTACATTAAGTCAGCTAGACTTAATGACAAAAATACCATCTAAAGTATTAGCTAGAAATAATTCATTGGTCGTCGGGCAAGGTGTTAGAAAAGACACTGTAAATAATATATTAAAAAACTATCATGAATATAACCAACAAGTAAGTAATGTTGATTTGCAAATCTTGCTAGAAGATCAACATTCGCAAGGAATTAACAATTACACCCATAAGAAAGAAGAACATAATATTCTGATCGGAAAAACGACGAAAGTTGAAGAAAACATTTATACACTGCCGCTAATCATTGATGAACGGTGTGAGCTGATGGGCGATCACCAATCAGGTAAACACTTACAGGGTATGCTATTAGTTGAGGCATTTAGACAAACATTTATTGCTGTTACTGAAGAGTTTTACCCGTTCCTTGGGGATATAAAAAAATACTTTGTCATCAATTCACTAAATACTCAGTTTCATAATTTCATTTTTCCAATTGCAGCCAATATTGTATATAAAGTTAATGATATTGATATTAATGAGCGGAGAGAAAAAGTAAGTTCAAGAATTGAAGCATGGCAGAATGATATATTATGTGCTTCTATGGAAGCAAATTTCACAGTTTATCCACTTGATATAATTAGTGAGAAAGAGAGTGAACTTGCAGAGAAGGCGATCAGTGATCATTTTATTAAAATAAATTCAAATAAAATAGTCTCAGAGTAAATATAATGAAAGGTAACAAAAGTTATACCTACGAATTATCAATTACCACACAAGGGCCACTTTATCCACCTAGTGAGGTCATCGATAAAGACGGGGATTATGTTGTTATTGGTAATTTACTGCAGGAAGGGAAAATGATTTGGGGAGCGGCAATTGTTGATACAAAAACCCCAGTTCCCTCATTTGGCAATATTGAGGATTATCTAATTAAGAAGGATTTATCTAAAGCTTCAACAGATGAATTAAAAGATATAGAGCTTTTTACTTTGCCACTACCGTTGCCTTCTAATAATTATCCAATGGTATTTGCACCGGAGCAGTGTCCGAATGCTAATGAAGTCATACGGAATAGTCATCCTCTTAATCAGGCATATATTTCTGACTATCGAGAGAGTGATGGGCGGAGAAAAATAGAAAAAATAACGTTGGCAGATTGGGCAAAGGCGCAGGGTGCTCTTACTGTGACTGTTTCGGATAACAGTCGTTCAGCTCGGTTTGATTTTAATTTTAGTCATCTTGTACCTAACAGCTTATATACTGTTATGAGCTTAAGAGAAAATGACTTAAATCCTGATGTATTAAGCAGGCCAGGACCTTTGGGCATACCGAATGTATTTATCACTGATGAACATGGATGTGCATCGTATTGGGCAATATTAGATAATCCGTTTCCATCGAGTGTGAATAAAAGTGCTAATCGTATCATCAATGTGGTTGTGCTTTTTATGAGTTCACAGCAAAGCTATGGTGGAGCAATAGGGTTCTATGGTCTAGGTGGCGATATTCATGCCCACCTTAAATTAAAAAATTCAAGTTTTCACGATATTACAACACTAGGGTAAAGCATTATGCCAATTATAAGAATATCAGCATGGCCATTTGCGAATGAGAATTCAGCCAGATTACTTATCGCTGATATTACTCGAGTCGTACATAATCAGCTAGGCTGTCCATTAGATAAGATTACGGTTTATATCGAAGAGATTTTACCTTCTCGATGGGGGGATGCCGGTATTGCTGGTGACAATCCCGATTTCAAAACGAAAAGCCGAAGAATGTATTATGACGATGGGGAATGAAGATGCGACAGACTGCATTTTATGATGTGGATGATACGTTAATCAATATTAAAAGTATGTTTCATTTCTACCAGTTCTGGGCAGAAGAGAATAATCTTGTTAACCAGAAGGAACTGTTTGATTCGCAGTTCTCTGTTGTTGCTAGAAAGCTGGTTAGTCGGGAGGAATTAAATCGTTCATATTATCGATTTTTCAAGGGCGTTCCATTATTAAGTATAGAGCAGAGTGCAGAACGTTGGTTTAAAAAAACGTTTTCAGATACTGAAATATTTATTGGTTACACATTAAGAAGTGTCTTAGCACATCGAGCGTTAGGTAATAATGTGGTTTTTGTCTCTGGTTCAATGGTTCCACTCTTAAAACCTATCGCTCAGTTATTAGGTATTACCGATATACTCTGTACAAAATTAGTGACTGATAGATCAGGAGTGGTTACCGGTGAAATTACAGATACACAAACAATCGGTGAAGGTAAAGCAATCGCAATTAGGCAGTTTTCTTTAGAAAAGAATATTAATTTATCAACGAGTTTTGCCTATGGCGATGATGTTTCTGATATTCCTATGCTTGCTTCTGTTGGTCATCCCGTATGTATTGGTGAGGGAACAGCACTCAGCCATTATGCGTTAGAAAATAGCTGGGAGATTATACGTATTTAACGAGCAAAACTGCTAAATATATAGATTTAAATACAATTCTATTTTTAATAATAATGACGTCATTGACCGTTTATGAGGGAGGGTGCATGGAAGATATTGTTATTGTAGGGGCGAAGAGAACAGCCATTGGTTCATTTCAGGGAGGGTTATCTACAGTACCGGCCACTGAATTAGGTGCCATCGTGATAAAGGATTTATTGCAGACATATCATATTAATCCTGAAAATATTGATCAGGTCATTATGGGGCAAGTGTTAACCGCGGGTTGTGGTCAGAACCCTGCGCGTCAGGCTGCATTAAATGCTGGATTGCCTAATAGTGTTTGTGCATTAACGATTAACAAAGTTTGTGGCTCAGGAATGATAGCCATTCAATTGGCTGCTCAGGCGATTCGTAATGGTGATGCGAATATGATTATTGCCGGCGGACAAGAGAACATGTCTTTATCACCCCATATTCTATTGTCTTCACGTCAAGGCATCCGTGTCGGGAATAGTAATATTGTTGATTCGATGGTAAATGATGGATTAACAGATGCCTATAAGGGCTACCACATGGGGATTACTGCGGAAAATGTAGCTGCTCAATATAATATTTCGCGTGAGGATCAAGATGCATATTCAATGCAGTCCCATCAAAAAGCACTAGCAGCAATTGACGAGGGGAAATTTAAGGCGGAGATCTCCCCAGTTACCGTGATGCATAAAAAAGGCTCACAGATTGTTGATACTGATGAAGGACCAAGAGTGACTGAGGCTACTAAGCTAGCCAAGTTAAGACCCGCATTTGATTCTCAAGGTACCGTCACCGCAGGCAATGCATCTTCCTTAAATGATGGAGCAGCGGCCGTTATTGTCTGTAGTGCGAGCAAGGCGAAAGAGTTAGGGTTGACGCCACTAGTGAAAATATCTGCATTTGCCAATACCGGTATTTGCCCCTCAATAATGGGTGTTGCTCCCATTTCAGCAATTACTGAATGTCTGGAAAAGATTGATAGTGATATTTCTCAAATTGACCTTTTTGAATGTAATGAAGCTTTTGCAGCACAATCGTTAGCCATTAAAAGGGCCCTCGTTATCCCGAAAGAGAAGATTAATATTCATGGCGGAGCGATCGCTTTAGGGCATCCAATTGGTGCATCAGGTTGCCGGATTTTGGTTTCACTCATTCATCAATTAGGTGCTCGGAATCTTAAAAATGGAGTCGCGGCATTGTGCGTTGGTGGTGGTGAAGGTTTAGCGATGGCAGTGGCACGAGTATAACGCCATATTTAATGCCTTTCCGTCTTGGATTTATATTATCTATTAATAGTAAAGTGAATTTCTGAAGAGAATTTTGATTATTTATTATCCAATGATGTCAATCTATTTTTGGCATCATTGATGATATTTCTTTCAGAAGTAACAACGAAAGGAATGAAATTACTATGAATAAAAATAGGTGCTACTATGTATTCAAATAAAACACTAGGGAAACCTGCTTCAGGTGGTGAGCTATCAAGTTTAATTATCTCAGTTATTGGTATTGTTTTATCTGTTGGCGCTGTTTATATTACACAGTTGATTTTCCAAGAGATATCAGAAAGTTTTGTTGTTGGCTTATTGGACGCTCGCTACTCATTTAGCGTATCATGCTTTGTTTATGCCATTTCATTTTTTATATTCGGACCTTTGTCTGACCGAGTCTCTGCTAAGTCTTTGAGTTTATTTGGATGCGCTGGTGTTATTATTTGCTTGGTTCTCTGCCTTTATATTATCCAATATAATACTTTTCTTCTGGTCATGGCCTTGCTCGGTTTTTTTGCTGCGGCGGTCCCTGCTGCATTATTTTCGTATACGGCTAAAAATACAGAGGAGTATAAGCTTCCTCGTGCAATGGGGCTAATGATATCAGCCTCAATTGTTGGTATCATATTTAGTCGTAGTATCATTGGTATCTTATCGGACTATTTTTCTTGGCGTACTGCATTCTTCATATATGCTGTGTTTGTGATGATTTCTGCACTACTTATTATCGTTGGTCTCAAAGAAAAAATGGCCATGAAGCAGAATCAAATGAAATTAGCAGATGTCTATATTAATGCGGTTAAAATCCTTGCCGACAAAAGAATCATTTTGTTTTTATCTTTGGGGTTCCTACTTTTCTTCAGCTACTTAGGATTATCTTCATTTCTAACCTATTACCTTAAAGGGGGAGCTTTTAACCTATCGTCAACAGCGTTAGGCTGGCTGAATTTTGTCGGGGTAAGCGCAGTTGGCGGTGCTTTTATTAGTGCGAAACTAGCAATGACAATCGATAAGAGAAAGATTTTAATGACATTCTTATGCGGTGTCGTTGCTTCTATATTAGTTATTTCCTTCTCTAATAATATTTATATTGTAGCATTTGGTATTTTTTCATTATTTATCTTTGTTTTTGGTATACAGCCTATTGTGATGTCCATACTGACTCAACTGGTGGATGTTTCATCTAAAGGAACGATCTCATCATTATATCTCTTATCCTGTTTAGCGGGAGGGAGCTTTGGTACCTTTATCCTTGGCCTTGTCTGGAATTCGATGAATTGGAATGGCGTGGTGCTCACTTGTATTTTTGTATCTGTGATTAACATTGTATTAGCTATTCGCTATATGGGGGAATCTAAAGTTACCCATGTTATTAACCCTGTTGAGAGTTCAAAATAAATTATGTTGAATAAATTAGCGATAGTGACTGGTGCGACAGGTTCAATTGGTAAGGAAATAGCCAAATGCTTAGTAGAGAGCAATTATAAGGTTATTTTAGTCGGGCGTAGCGACAGCAAATTGACGCAAGTTAAAAATGAAATAGCTAACTTGACGGGGCAGCATGATTTAGTGATTACACATAAGATAGACATTTCGGAACCGCTATCAGTGGATCAAGGGGTTGCTTATATTGATGAGTATTACGGTCCAATTGATGTATTGATAAATGCCGCTGGAAATGGTGAACCTACCGACTTTTTCTCTACTACAGAGGATGACTGGCAGGTCACTATGCAAGCAAAATTATTGGGCACAATACGAATGACGCAAGCAGTAACTCGAACAATGTCAAAGTATAAGAGTGGAAAGGTCATTATTATTAATGGTACGTTCTGCTATGACCCTGACCCTCTTTTTATTATTAACAGCACTGTTAATGCAGCATTAGCAGGGTTTACTAAGGCATGCTCAAAGTATTTGGCTACGAAGAATATTAATTTAAATGTGATCAATCCTTGGATTACTGAAACAGAGTCTTGGAGTGAGACGTGTGAGAAATTAGCAGAATTCAAAGGAATTGATAAAGAGGTATTAGATAAAAATTTACGTTCAATAAACCCCTCTAATAGATACGCCTGTACTGAAGACATTAACAATGCAATATTGTTTTTATTAAGTGAAAAGTCATCATTTATTAATGGTGCTTCCCTGAATATTGATGGTGGAGCGACCGTTGGTTTTTAAAACAGTTGATAGCATTAATGTCTTTCAACTAGCAGGGGTACTATTTTTATCTATTAAGTAAAATTATCGGATGTTGTGGTGGGGGGCTTATCGCCCTTACTACAACTTGACGTTATAGTTCAAAGGAATAATTTATGAAGAGCTTAAATATAGTATTACTGTTACTCACTACGATTTTTTTTAACGAGAAAATAATGGCAGACTCATCAATCGTCTACAGGGGCTTTAATGCACCGACAGGAATTGCTGTCGACCAACAAGGCGCTGTTTATGTGACTAACTGGTCGGGAGATTCCATTGAAAAAATAATGGCTAATGGTGAAAAAGAAGTTTTAGCAAGAGATATAGCATCTCCAGCTGGAATTGCAGTTAATCGCAATGGCGATGTATATGTATCTTCTTACTCTGATAATTATATTCTTAAAATTAGCCCTGAGGGTGTCCAGAGTAAAATATCAACGGGTTATCACACGCCTACAGGTATTGCATTCTCCAATAATGGAAATTTGTTAATTGCTAATCGCTCATCAGGCGAGATATCGTCTCTTGACCTTGAAAGCGGTAGTGCAATAACGGTCGTCAAAGGATTAAGTCTTCCTGTTGGTGTTGCTGAACTCAATGACGGGAGCTTAGTTGTCACCCAATATAGCGGCAGGTTAACACATATTAGCCCATCAGGAGAAAAAACAGAGCTAGGCCATAATTTTTCCCGCCCTGGTGTAGGAATTGTTGTTGAGTCAGATGACGTGATTGTTGCTGTAGATAATGGGGCCAATGCGGTTAAGCGTGTCAATGTCAAATCAGGTAAAACTGAATTATTGGCTGATAATTTTAGTGGTGCGGTTGCATTAGCTAAACAAGGAAATAACTACCTCGTCGGAACTTGGAACGATGGAAGTATTCATTTAATAAAATAATTTATAATCACTTAAAGTGTCAGTAAATAATATTTAGCAGGAATTCATTGCTTAATGATAAAGGAATAAAATGAATAACAATAAGCTACCACAACGAATTTTAGGTTCAAGTTTACAGGTATCCTCAATTGGGTATGGCGCTATGGGGTTGAGTGAGTTCTATGGCCCTAGCGATGAAGTTGATTCTCTGAATATTTTGCATTCCGCTATCAATCAAGGGGTAACATTCTTTGATACGGCAGATATGTATGGCCGTGGGCATAATGAATCATTGATTGGCCGATGCTTGTCTACCTTAACCGCTAGCGACCGTGCAAATTTAACCATCGCAACTAAGTGCGGCATCGATCGTGGTGATAGCACGGGTTATGAGCGGAAAATTAATAACTCCCCTGATTATATAAAGCAAAGTTGCGAATCATCCTTAAAACGACTAGGGGTGGAGAAGATCGATCTCTATTATATGCATAGACTTGATGATTCAATACCTATTGAAGAAACTATGAATACTCTAGCTCACTTAGTGAGAGAAGGGAAAATCTTACATATTGGATTATGTGAAGTTTCTGTGGATATTCTTCAGCGCGCTCTATCGGTGTTCCCAATTGATGCGGTGCAAACAGAGTATTCCCTCTGGACACGGGATATTGAAGATGAAATATTACCATTCCTGATCAAGGAGAATATTGGGTTAGTACCCTATTCACCGCTTGGCCGAGGTTTTTTGACCGGAAAATATACTTCAGCAAATGACTTTGCAACAGATGATTTTCGTCGTTTCAATCCGCGTTTTTCTGAAGAGAACATGACTAAAAATCTTGCTATTCTAGAAACAATTACACCTTTGAGCCATAAATATAACTGTACTCTTGGCCAGATTGCGTTGGCATGGTTATTAGCGCAAAGTAGTAATATTGTTCCTATTCCAGGCACGAAAAAAGAGAAATACTTAACGGAGAATATAGCCTCATGTCATATTAGCTTGGATGATTGTGATGTTATGCTCTTAAATAACATTAAGCACAAACTTAGTGTTTATGGCGAGCGATACACCCAAGAAGGAATGAAAGGTATTACTTACTAATGATATAGGACTTTCCTCGTTATTATTATTTGAGAAGAGTGGTTGCATACAATACTCTTCTCATTTTTTTGATTAACGCAAAGTACTTTAACTATCGATGATTTCATATTTTTCTACATGACTAATAAAGGCACGCAAGCGTGCAGGGACATAATCTCTATCTCTAAACATGATATACGTTGGTCTAATCCCACCATGCCATTCGGGTAGTATGTGTACCAGTTCCCCGCGCTCAATAAGTGATTTAACAAATTGAAAAGGAGCCAAACAAATTCCAAGATTATTTTTTGCTGCTCGGATAATCAACTCGGTATCATCTACCACCATATAGGGAGCCGCTGAAATGACATACTCGCTATTTGAAGATCTATTGGTAATCTGCCATTCAGTGTCAGATCTCGGCATAATCAACTTATGCTGGTTTACCAAATCACTTGGTACTAATGGAACGGAATTTTTAGAAAGGTATTCTATGGAAGCACAAAAAACATAATGTGAGCTCATGATTTTCTTGGCGATCCAATTACTGTCTTTCAACTTACCGACTCTAATAGCAGCATCAATGTTGAGAGATTCGAGATCTATCACTCGGTTGGTCACCATTAAGTCAATGCTGATCTCTGGGTACTTTTTCATAAAATTAAAAATACAATCACCAACCCATTGATGGGTAAGATTTATTGGGGCGGTAATGACAAGTTTCCCCGTTAAGCTATGGTGATAGTCATCAAGTAATGTGGTAGCGGATAAACATTCAGATAAGGGGCCGACACAACTGTCGTAATACATGCGTCCTAACGGTGTGAGTGTGATTGTTCGGGTTGAACGATTAAGAAGACGGCCGCCAATGCATTGCTCCAATTTTGTTAGTCGACGACTGAGAGTTGGTAAGGGGATATCAGCGGTTTCAGAGACTTTTGTCAAACTCCCAGCGCCAACAACGCTGACAAATAAATTAAGATCGTCCAGAGAAATTTTATCTTTCATTTATGAAATTCACCTATTCAATTTCAACTCTTATGCTCAATAGATGAATATTATAGTATTTAACCAGGGATATAAACATGACTAAATATTTTTTGAACAAATAAAGGAACGTCTTATGAATGTATTTATCACTGGTTGTGAGAGTGGAATTGGTCAGAGCTTAACAAAGCGTATTCTAAAGGATGGACATTCGGTTTTTGCTTGTCATTTCAAAAACATTCCAGAAAAGGAAACGATGCTATTAAAGAGAAAATACCAAGATAAAATCCATTTCACTCAATTAGATGTTACACAGCGGGATGAAGTTGACCAAGCAGTATTGAATGCTTTAGATGTGATGAATTCGATTGATGTACTTATCAATGTTGCAGGTATTTCATATTTCAGCAGCCCGTTAACAACCACGGATATCGAGTGGAAAAATACATTTGATGTTAATGTGAATGGTTATTTTTATCTTACCCGCTCGTTGCTACCGGTGCTCATCAATAGCCCTTCAGCACAAATAATAAATATGTCCTCTATTTGGGGAACGAAAGGAAATAAAGACATGTATGCATATTCTGTTTCTAAGTATGCCGTTCAAGGTATGACTGATGGGTTGAGAGAATATTGCAAACCGTTAGGGATTAAAGTGACAAGTCTTATTCTTGATAAGGTTGATACGTCATTTAGAGAACTGATGGAAGAGCATATCAATATATCAAACGAGCAAAAGAAAAGAATGCTTGCTGCCTCTGATGTTGCTGACACAGTCAGTTATTTATTGAAAACATCTAGAAATGCACTTGCTTCTTCTATTGTCCTAGATGCAGCACTTTGGAGATAGTCACATGAATAAAAGTCTTGTTTTGCTTTGCGTCGTTCTCTCCACATTTTTCTGGGGATCGAATTTCAATGTTGCAGCGTTAATCGTCAATCATGTTTCTCCTATGATGGCGGCAACTGAGAGGTTTGTCATTGCGAGCATCGCGATATTAGCGATACTTTTCTTACGAGAAAGAAATAACTGGGTTGTTCTGAAAAGGAATTATCTGGCATTTATTCTGCTCGGCCTTTGTGGTATCACCGGTTTTAATTTGGCATTCTTTATTGGATTGCAAACAACCACCCCCATAAATGGTGCCCTTATTATGGCAACCTCGCCAATTACAACGGCACTACTTTTCACTCTCAGTGAACGGCAGAAAATATCACGTATCCAGTGTGTTGGCATGTTGGTCAGTTTATTAGGGGTTTTACTGGTTATCAGCAAAGGCTCTATCGGTAATTTATTGAATATGCAATTTAATCAAGGTGATATGATTATTTTGCTCGGTAATATTGCATGGGCGGCCTATACGGTTGGCTGCCGAAAATACAGTATTGGCGCTACCCCATTGCAGATAACCAGTTTTACCATGCTGTTTGGAACGTTAGGTATCGTGCTATTTGCTTATTACACAGAAGGGACATTCAGCGGCTTATCGAATATTTCTGCCTTTAACCATGCCGCACTTATCTACATGGGAATTGCAGGGTCGGTATTAGCTTATTTATTCTGGAATGTGGGGATTAAGAATTTAGGTGCAGCGAATACGGCTGTTTTCTTCAACCTTGTCCCCGTCTTTACCATGATATTAGCCATGTTGAATAATATTTTACCCACGGGTTTACAGATTTCAGGGGCTGTTTTAGTTATCGCTGGGGTTATCTTTGCAACACAGTCTTATAAGCTGTTTTATCGTTCTAAACCGCTCATCACTCCACCTGCAACATCAACACCACCGAGTACGGGGCCGGTTCGATAAGAGAGAAGGTTAATCAAGGGTTCGAGGTTACCGTGATTTGTGTTTGAAAAAGCCGTTCCCCAGATTATCAACCCATTTTGACTGCATGCCCTACACTCTATTTCGTAGCACTAGCGGTGTTAGGGCTCATTTTGGGATGATTGAAGTACGCCTTGAGTCGTGGCCTGCGGTTTTTATTAACCCGTTTCATTGCTTCAGTCGCAAAGTTTGTCTGTCGTGACTAGGTTTTATTTTCATATGCGGAGTGATACTGATTATGGTCATTGTTCACCATTTAAATAATTCGCGTTCACAGCGTATTTTGTGGATGTTGGAGGAGTTACAAGTCCCCTATGAACTAAAGCGCTATCAGCGCGATCCTGGTAGTTTGTTGGCTCCGCCTGAATTGAAAAAAGTGCACCCGCTGGGTAAATCACCGGTGATCACTGATGGCGATCTGACCCTAGCGGAATCGGGGGCAATCCTCGAATATTTGCAGGAAGCCTATGATGCTCAGGGGTTGTTTAAGCCAACGGGGCATTATGATCGCCAGCAATTCCGTTACTGGATGCACTATGCCGAAGGTTCTTTGATGCCCCTGTTGGTGATGAAACTTATCTTTAGTCGATTAGGTGGGCCACCCGTACCCTGGATTATTCGCCCTGTCGCCAAAGCGCTGGGGGATGGGGTACAGAAAAATTACCTGAATAAGCAAATTGCCACACACCGCGATTATCTGGAGCAGCATCTCACTCAACATAAGTGGTTTGCTGGCAGCGATTTCAGTGCCGCAGATATCCAAATGAGTTTCCCTATCGAAGCCATCAACAGCCGTGGCGGCCTTGAGGGTTTCCCCAAACTGCAAAATTTCTTAGCGCAAATTCATGAGCGCCCTGCTTATAAACAGGCGATTGCGAAGGGCGGTGCCTACACTTTGGAACGCTGATCCCCTGTGATTTGGCACCAACGGTCGCGGAGAGTTAACGGGTGTGAGGCTGCTCACACTTCCGTTCGACCTCAAATTCATGTCTCTGGACAAATTAATGTTAAAAAAGGCATTAAATGTCGCGATCTGATGTTGATTAGTCGCCGCAAATAGCTGGATAATCGTTTGCCTTAAATGACATCTGCCTTAAATCTCGATTTTATTTCAGTCATGCGTACTTCCAGCTAATCGTTTGCTATTTTCCCCGCCATCTTGGCGTTGGGTGAGTTGACGAGTTAATCGGCAGGGACGGAAACGATTACGTATGGAATGGACGCTTGGCTTGCTGACTATTTTAAAATGACACACACAGGGGACATCACCATGTCTAGCACCAATCCTCAAGCGAACTCGGCAGCAAAGCCAAAAAGTTCACTTGATGCATTTTTCAAGATGAGTGAACGTGGCAGTAATGTACGCCAGGAAGTGCTGGCCGGTCTGACGACCTTTTTGGCCATGGTCTACTCGGTTATCGTGGTGCCGAGCATGTTGGGCAAAGCAGGTTTCCCGCCAACCGCCGTGTTTGTGGCGACCTGTTTGGTCGCAGGCTTAGGTTCTCTGTTGATGGGGTTGTGGGCCAATTTACCTATGGCCATTGGTTGCGCCATCTCATTGACCGCGTTTACTGCATTTAGCTTGGTATTGGGCCAACAAATTAGTATTCCTGTGGCATTGGGCGCGGTATTCCTGATGGGGGTACTGTTCACCATTATCTCCGTCACCGGTATCCGTTCGTGGATATTACGTAACTTGCCCATGGGCGTGGCGCACGGTACCGGTATCGGTATCGGCTTGTTCTTGCTGCTGATTGCAGCCAATGGTGTCGGTCTGGTCATCAAAAACCCTATCGAAGGTTTGCCAGTGGCGCTGGGTGCATTTACCTCTTTCCCTGTGATCATGACGTTATTGGGTCTGGCGGTGATTTTTGGTTTGGAAAAACTGCGAGTCCCAGGTGGCATTTTGCTGGTGATTATCGGTATTTCGATTATCGCCCTGATCTTTGACCCAAGTGTGACGTATCAAGGGCTGTTTGCGATGCCAAGCTTGGCGGATGCTAACGGCAACTCTTTGATTTTCAGCCTCGACATTATGGGTGCCTTGAAACCTGTGGTACTGCCAAGTGTTTTGGCCTTGGTGATGACGGCGGTGTTTGATGCAACGGGTACGATTCGTGCGGTTGCGGGTCAGGCTAACTTGCTGGACAAAGACGGCCAGATTATCAGTGGCGGTAAAGCGCTGACCTCTGACTCCGTCAGCAGCATCTTTGCTGGCTTAGTGGGCGCAGCGCCAGCGGCGGTTTATATCGAATCTGCAGCGGGTACGGCGGCAGGCGGTAAAACGGGTCTGACAGCGACTGTGGTCGGTGTGCTGTTCCTGTTGATGCTGTTCCTCTCACCGCTGTCCTATTTAGTGCCAGCCTATGCCACTGCTCCGGCGTTGATGTATGTGGGCTTGCTGATGCTGAGTAATGTGTCCAAGCTGGATTTCGACGATTTTGTAGATGCGATGTCCGGCCTGTTGTGCGCCGTGTTTATCGTACTGACCTGCAATATCGTGACCGGTATTATGCTGGGCTTCAGTTCACTGGTGATTGGTCGCATCTGTTCCGGCGAATGGCGTAAACTGAACTTGGGTACCGTCATTATTGCTGTGGCACTGGTGGTATTCTATGCCGGTGGCTGGGCGATTTAAGCCGGCATAAATGGTTATTGGTTTGCTTATCGGGGGTCGTCTGCCCCCGATACTATTTCCCATCCCGCTTTAACCCCACATTCTTTGTTTTTTCCTGCGATCTGTTACAGGTTTTTCCCCGCTGAATAAAAAAGTGATCTACTATCAAAAGCGGCGCTTTGGCCCTGTCTACGGGTAAGTACAAGCAAGTTTTATGTTGAGCAGTATTGAGTTGAGTCTAAGGAAAGCATGGAAATCTTTTTTACAATCCTCATTCTGATTTTGGTGGTATCGCTCTCCGGCGTTGTCACCCGAATGTTACCGTTCCAAGTCCCACTCCCTCTGATGCAGATTGTCTGTGGTGCCTTATTGGCTTGGCCTCACTTTGGTTTGCATGTCGATTTTGACCCCGAGTTATTCTTGGTGCTGTTTATTCCGCCTTTGCTTTTTGCCGATGGCTGGAAAACACCGACGCGCGAATTTATTCATCATGGGCGAGAAATATTAGCGCTGGCACTCGCGTTGGTATTGGTCACCGTGGTGGGGATCGGTTACCTGATCCACTGGATGGTACCGGGGATCCCGCTGGTGGCCGCCTTTGCACTGGCGGCGGTATTGTCGCCAACCGATGCGGTGGCGTTGTCCGGCATTGTGGGTAAAGGGCGTATACCGAAATCGATTATGGGCGTACTGGAAGGGGAGGCATTGATGAATGACGCCTCCGGTCTGGTGGCGCTGAAGTTTGCCATTGCGGTTGCCATGGGCACCATGGTGTTTACTGTGTCCGGCGCAACATTAGAATTCCTGAAAGTCGCTATTGGTGGCTTGTTGGCCGGTGTCGCAGTCACCTGGCTATACAGTAAATCGCTGCGTTTGATGAGTCGCTGGAGTGGCGATGATCCCGCAACGCAAATTGTCTTGCTGCTGTTATTGCCGTTCGCTTCTTACTTGATTGCCGAACATATCGGCGTCTCTGGTATCTTGGCGGCCGTCGCGGCGGGGATGACCATCAGCCAGTCCGGCGTGATTCGTAACGCCCCACTGACAATGCGGTTACGTGCTGATAGCGTCTGGTCGATGCTGGAGTTTGTGTTTAACGGCATGGTGTTCATTCTGTTGGGCCTGCAATTGCCGGGGATTCTGGAAACCTCGATTGTGCAGGCAGAGCTGGACCCGACTATCCAAACGTGGAATCTGTTTGCCGACGTTGCCATCATTTATGGGGCATTGCTGGTGCTGCGTTTCGGCTGGTTGTGGTCGATGAAAAGAATCAGTAAGCGTTTTCTGGGCAAACGGCCACTCGAATTTAGCAAATACACCACGCGTGAGCTGTGGGTCGCATCATTTGCTGGGGTGCGTGGGGCGATTACGCTAGCAGGTGTGCTGTCGATTCCGTTATTCCTGAGCGATGGTTCAGCTTTCCCCTCCCGCTATCAACTAGTGTTTATCGCCACCGGCGTCATTTTGTTATCGGTCATTGTTGGGGTGATTGCCTTGCCACCGTTACTGCGTGGTGTGGTTATGGCCGATAAGAGTGTCAGCCGTGAAGAGGTCCGCTTAGCGCGAGCGGCGGCAGCGGAAGTGGCGATTGTTAGCTTAAATAAAATGGAAGAGCGGTTGGCGGCCAGCAGTGAGGAAAACATCGATCCAGAATTGCTCAAAGAGGTCAGTTCACGGGTGATCGGTAATCTGCGGCGGCGCACGGGCAGTAAGGATGAAATTGAAAACACCTTATTTGTCGAAAATCTGGAGCGGCGTTTCCGCTTAACAGCATTACGGGCAGAACGTGGTGAGTTGTATCACCTGCGCGCAACGCAGAAAATCAGTAACGAAACCCTGCAAAAGCTGCTGCACGATTTGGACTTGTTGGAAGCGTTATTGATCGAGAAAGAAGGTTAATCCGTTCGAAAAAGCAGGCTAATCCTCTTTCAATCCGGCGGCTATTCAGTCGCCGGATTCACTTCCCCCCCACCTCCACCAATGAGCCATTGGGCCAAAATTCACGGCATCGACTGATCCACGCTTGTGCGCTGTGAGAGAGATAGCTGCCTTGTCGCCAAATCAATCCCAACTGCCATGGCATCAGTGGTGTTAAGGGCAGCCATAGCAATGCGTTCTTATCCAGCCGTTGGCAAATCGGTTCCGGCAAAATAGCGATCCCGATATTGGCTTGTACCATAGCGGCCAAAAAGTCCCACTGACCGCTGCGAACGGCGATTTTGGGTGTAAACCCAGCGACCGTGAAAGCATCCATTAACTGGCGGTAGAGCGCGAAATCCTCGTTATAAATCAGAATCGATTGATCGGCTAATTCGGGAATACTGATGGAGGTACGGTTGAGCCAAAATGCCGTGCGTGGCACCACCACACAAAGTGGATGGCTGAACAGGGGCAATGTGGTCAGCGGTAAATCTACACCGGCGGGTAAGGCCGTTAGGGCTAAATCCAATTCGCCGGACAACACCGCTTGTTGCACCGTTAAGCCACCAAATTCTGAAATTTGCAGTTCCACGCCGGGATAACGCTGACGAAATTGACTGATGAGGACGGCCATTTGTGTGCCAACCATGGGCGGAATGCCTAAACGCAACTTGCCCTTTTTTAACGAGCCAATATCTTCTAGCTCGGCTTCCAACTGCTGAAATTGGTCGAGGATCGCTAATCCCCGTTGATAAACTGCCTCCCCACTGTCGGTCAGATGTAAACGACGGCCCTCGCGAATCAACAAGCTGCACTCAAGTTCTTCTTCCAGATTACGCAGCATTTTGCTGATAGTGGGCTGGGTGACAAAAAGCTTTTCTGCCGCCCGCGTGAAACTCTGTTGGCGCACCACTTCCACGAAATAACGTAGTGTTCTGATATCCATCAGGTTTTCCTGTTAGTCAGCGAGCCGTCTTTTGAACAGCGAAGTATGCCATTTAGGCATGATTACGATGATTTTAATTCATTTTTTGCAAGGTTGCCTGCGGCCTATACTGAGCACTGACAAAAATTCCCCACTGAGGTTTCTCATGTTATTGGCGTTACGCAGTTTTGCGCCGTCGGTCATCACGCGTTTACAAGTGCCCGTTCAGGTCGCGCTGTACGCAGGGCTATTTATTATTTCTGATCAGCTCGTTAGGGTGTTTCATCTGCCTTTACCCGCTAATATCGTGGGCATGATATTGCTGTTGGCAATGATTATGCTGCGCATCATGCCGGTGCGATGGGTTCAGGCGGGATCGCGCTGGCTGTTAGCCGAAATGCTGCTGTTTTTTGTTCCGGCGGTGGTGGCGGTGGTGAATTATGCCCAGTTAATTCGGGTCGATGGCTGGAAGATTTTTGCGGTGATCGCCGTGAGCACCTCATTAACACTCGCCGCCACGGGGTTAGTGGTTGATCGCGTCTACCGTTTTGAGGTGTGGCTGCAACGTCGCAAATCCAATCGCCATGAATGACCTCATGATCAGCATCGCCTGCTTTCTGGCGACCTTGGCACTCTATTTTGCCAATAAAAAGCTCTATCGCCGCCACCGCTCATTATTACTGATGCCGTTGGTGCTGACGCCAATGGTTTTGGTGTTATTGCTGGTGGTCACCCATATCTCTTATCAGGATTATATTGGCGAGACACATTGGTTACTGTGGTTATTGGGGCCAGCCACTATCGCGTTTGCGGTACCCGTTTACGAGAATTTGTCGATCATTCGCCGCCACTGGTTATCACTCAGTGCAGGAGTGATAACTGCGGTCACAGTAGCAGTGGTCAGTTCGGTGTGGCTGGCGAAGTTCTTAACGCTATCCGAAGAGGTACAACGCAGCCTCGCCGTGCGCTCGATCACCACACCTTTTGCATTAGAAGCCGCTAAACAACTGGGCGGGCAACCTGACTTAGTGGCGCTATTTGTGGTGATTACGGGGGTGTTTGGTATGGCGGTGGGGGACTTACTCTTCTTGCGCTTGTCAGTACGCAGTGGGCTGGCAAAAGGCGCGGGTTTGGGGGCTTCCTCTCACGGTGCAGGGACTGCGAAAGCCTATGAAATGGGATCGCAGGAGGGCGTAGTGTCCAGCTTAGTGATGATGCTGGCTGGTATTATTACGGTGATCGGCGCGCCACTGATGGGTCACTTGTTGTGGTAATGGTCAGATATTGTGGTAAAGGTCAGGTATTGCGGTAATGGCTAGCGACTGCTCAACAATAGAGTCAGTGCGCGGGAATAAAAAAGGGTGAGGTTAACCTCACCCGAAAATCCTCAATGTAAACTCCCAACGTAATGAATTTAGTGAATAACCTGTGCCAGAAACGCCTGCGTACGCTCTGATTTTGGCTGAGAGAAGAATTCAGCTGGTGGTGCTTGCTCTACGATTTCACCGCGATCCATAAAGATCACCCGATCAGCGACGGTACGTGCAAACCCCATTTCGTGGGTAACGCACAGCATGGTCATGCCTTCGTGCGCCAGACTGATCATGGTATCCAGCACCTCTTTCACCATTTCTGGATCGAGTGCTGAAGTCGGTTCATCGAACAGCATGATTTTCGGTTTCATGCACAGGGAGCGGGCAATCGCTACGCGTTGTTGTTGCCCACCGGAAAGTTGACCGGGGAACTTATGAGCATGCTCGGCAATCCGGACCCGTTCCAGATAATGCATCGCCAATTCATCCGCTTCTTTTTTCGGCATTTTACGTACCCAACTTGGGGCCAGCGTGCAGTTCTGCATCACGGTTAAGTGTGGGAACAAATTGAAGTGTTGGAACACCATACCGACCTCGGTCCGCACCCGCTCGATGTTACGTAAGTCATCGTTTAGCTCGATACCATCCACCATGATCTTCCCCTGCTGATGCTCTTCCAGATGGTTGATGCAGCGAATGGTGGTGGATTTCCCCGAGCCAGAAGGACCGCATAACACGATGCGTTCACCGGGGCGGACATGTAAATTAATATCCTTCAATACGTGGAACTGCCCGTACCACTTATTGACGTTTTCCAGCGTAATCATCATTTTATCGCCGAAAGTTGGCTGATTGTCGCTCATGTTATGCCTCAATGTGTGGAACGTCCGGTGTGAAAGCGCTTTTCCAAATGCTGGCTGTAGCGCGACATGCTGAAACAGAAAATCCAATAAACAGCGGCGGCGAAGACGTAGCCTTCGGTTGACATGCCTAGCCAAGCAGGGTCAACGGTGGCTTGCTGCACACTGCTGAACAAATCAAACAACCCGATGATGATCACCAAACTGGTGTCTTTGAACAGGGCGATAATGGTGTTGACCAGCCCCGGGATTACCATTTTCAGGGCTTGTGGCAAGATCACCAGCCCTTGGGTTTTCCAGTAACCTAATCCGAGCGATTCCGCCGCTTCCGTCTGGCCTTTGGGTAAGGCTTGCAAGCCGCCGCGTACCACTTCCGCCACGTAGGCTGATTGGAACAGCACCACACCGACCAAGGCGCGGATGAGCTTATCGATGCTGGTGCCTTCGGTCATAAACAGCGGCAGCATGACCGAGGACATAAACAGCACGGTGATTAATGGTACCCCACGCCAGAACTCGATAAACACCACCGACAGAATGCGCACCACTGGCATGCTGGAGCGGCGGGCCAGCGCCAGTAAGATACCGAGCGGCAGCGCGCCAGCAATACCGACAGCGGCGATAATCAGTGTCAGTGTTAGACCGCCCCACTGGCGGGTTTCCACACGAGTCAGTCCAAAGAAACCGCCATAGAGCATCACCCAGACCAGTAGCGGATAAGCTACCATCCAGACCACCAGATAACGGCCACGGCGCGGCATGCCACGCCAGAACAACGGGACCATCGTCAGCAACCCGATGACTAGCGTGGTATTAATCCGCCAGCGCTGCTCAATGGGGTAGAGGCCATACATAAACTGGCCAAAACGGGCATGAATAAATACCCAGCAGGCGCCTTCGCGGGTGCAATCAGTGCGTGATGTTCCTATCCAATTGGCGTTAAAAATGGCCCAGCTCAGCAGTGGTGGGATCAACTGCCACATCAGCCACAGGCATAGCAGAGTGAGCAGGCTGTTGGTCCAACTGGAAAAGAGATTTTTTCTGGCCCAAAAGACCATCCGGCTGAACGCGTTCCCCGGCCGCACAGTGCTAGGTGGTTCGCGGGTTAATGTCATTGTCATTCGCTCCCCTTAGCGCTCGACCAGCGCGATGCGCCGGTTGTAGATATTCATTAAGAATGAAATGGATAGGCTGATAGCCAAATAGACCGACATCGTGATGGCGATGGTTTCTATCGCCTGTCCGGTTTGGTTCAGTACCGTACCGGCGAACAATGACACCATATCGGGATAGCCTATTGCGGCCGCCAATGAGGAGTTTTTGACGACATTCAAATATTGGCTGGTCAGTGGGGGAATGATGACCCGCAACGCCTGCGGCAAGATAACCTGTCGCAAAGTGACGGTATTAGGCAGCGCCAGTGAGCGGGCCGCCTCATGCTGACCATAGGGAACGGACTGAATACCTGAACGAATCACTTCAGCGATAAACGTGGAGGTATAAACAGACAGCGCCAGTGTTAAGGCGGCCAGTTCAGGGATGAGTACCCATCCACCTTTAAAGTTAAAACCGCGTAACGCGGGGATATCCCAATGTAGCGCGGGGCCATAGATGACATGAGCCAATGCCGGTAGAACAATCAGCAACAACAAACCTATCGGCCATGTGCGGTGGAACTGGCCAGTATGTAACTGGCGAAAATGGTTATAGCGAGACAATGCGATGATGGCGGCGACAGCTAACAGCACGGCAATCAGCGCGGGTATAAAACCGGCCGTTAATTCGGGTGATGGCAAATAGAGGCCACGGTTACTTAAAAAGGCGACGCCAAAGGCATCCATACTCTGCCGGGGCCCCGGCAAATTACGCAGTACCGCAAAATACCAGAAGAAGATTTGCAGTAGCGGCGGAATATTACGGAAGGTTTCGATATAGATAGTGGAGAGTTTGCGTAATAACCAGTTGTCCGACAGCCGCGCCAACCCAAGAAAGAAGCCCAGTATTGAGGCAAAGAAAATACACAATACGGAGACCAGCAAGGTATTCAATAGCCCGACTAAGAACACGCGCCCATAAGTATCGCCCTGCTCATAGTCGATAAGATGTTGAACAATGCCGAAACCGGCGCTGTTGTTCAAGAAGGCAAAACCGGAGGTGATGCCCCGGGTGGACAGGTTGGTCATGGTGTTATGAATCAGGTACGCACCGCATCCGATCAGTATCAATAGCGCAATAATTTGATACAGCCAGGCGCGCACCGCTGGGTTGGTCAGCGAAAAGGCACCTTTGACGGTTGGGCGTTGTGACATAGTGTGGGCCTCGGTCTGGGTCATACAGCCGGCAGGGTTGGCCTGCCGGAGACGTCATTTGTCATCAAGACATCATTGGTGATTAGCGAACCGGCGGTGCGTACTGGAGGCCACCATTGTTCCACAACGCATTTTGCCCACGTTTGATTTTCAGCTCACTGCCCAGACCGACGTTACGGTCGAAACTTTCACCGTAGTTACCCACTTGTTTCACGATTTTAACCACCCAGTCGTTAGGGACTTTCAGATCTTTACCGTAATTGCCTTCCTGACCTAACAGGTGAGCCATATCCGGTGTGGTAGGTTTGGCGGCCAGAGCTTCAACGTTTTTCGATGTCACGCCCATTTCTTCTGCGTTCAGCATGGCAAACAGTGTCCAGCGGACGATAGCAAACCAATCTTCATCGCCACGGCGTACAACTGGGCCCAAAGGCTCTTTTGAAATCACTTCAGGTAAAACGATAAATTCATCTGGTTTACCTAGCTTGATGCGCAAGGCATAAAGTTGGGATTGGTCAGAAGCCAAGGTGTCGCAGCGGCCAGAGTCCAGCGCCTTAGCACTTTCGTCAGAGCGGTCGAAAGTCACTGGCGTATATTGCATTTTGTTGGCTTTAAAGTAGTCGGCGACATTCAACTCAGTGTCAGTCCCCGCTTGAATACAGACTGTGGCACCGTCCAGCTCTTTAGCACTCTTCAGACCCGCTTTATTGTGGGTCAGGAAGCCGATACCGTCGTAATAGTTCACGCCGGTAAATAACATTCCCATGCCTGCATCACGAGAGGAGGTCCAAGTGGTGTTACGGGACAAAATATCCACTTCGCCTGATTGCAGGGCAGTGAAACGTTCTTTTGCCGTCAGCGGGGTATATTTTACTTTCTCAGCATCACCAAAGATGGCGGCAGCAACACCACGGCAGACATCGACATCAAGGCCAGAAAATTTGCCACTCGCATCGGCATAAGAGAAGCCGGGCAGGCCATCACTGATACCACATTGCACAAAACCTTTTTTCTTCACCGCATCCAAAGTAGTACCCGCATGGGCCTGACCCGCTAATGCCACTAATGAAGCAGCAGCTACCAGCGTGGAAATCATCATTTTTTTCATGAAAGCGTCCTGTGAGGCAAAGTTGAACCTATTTTAATTTTGTGGTGCACAGTGACTGCACCGTCGCTGTCTTTTGGCGTGTAGCCAGTTTGGTATTAGCAAATGTGATGCCAGAGTTGCATTTCATTGATCAACTGGGTAATTACTTGGAGGTAACTCTTTGTAGGTAATTTCTGATAGAGTGGGTTGCACTTAAATGGCGCAATTAACGACAAATTGATGCTTTTTAGTGCGGGGGCGATGAAGGGAAGGGGTACAGTTATGTGGAAACAGCAAAAACCCGCATCGAGTGCGGGTTTTTATGGATCGCCTAGCGGTTGAGGTTATCCCTCAGTCGGGACAATCCCTGCTTTGGGACATTAATAAAGTGATGGCTCACCCGCAGGGCGGGTTTTAAAGCGACGGTGCAACCACAGATATTGCTCTGGCGCACGCAAGATCTCTTGCTCTATCACCTTATTCATATAGGCAGCAGCAGCGACCTCATCATCGATGGGGTAATCTTCCAATACCGGTTGTATCAGCAGCTCATAGCCACTGGCATCTGGTTTGCGCAGCAAAACGAGCGGTAGCATGGCGGGTTTAGCGAGACGGGCCAGCATAAAGGTGCCGCTGGTGGTTGCGGCTTGATCAACGGCGAACAGCGGTGCAAACACACTGCCACGTGGGCCGTAATCTTGATCCGGTGCAAACCAGACGGCTTCCCCTTTTTTCAAGGCTTGAACCATGCCTCGCAAATCTTTGCGGTCCAGCATGGCTTTATTTGAACGCATACGACCCCAAGTTTGCACCAGTTCCATGACTTTATTGTTGTGCGGGCGGTACATCGCCATCATGGGCTGGCATTGCCCCATCATACGGCCACCCAACTCCAGTGACATAAAGTGCACGCCAATCACCAAAACGCCCCGATTGCCTTCCTGCGCTTTTTTCAAGTTATCTAAGCCAGAGACCGTAAACCAGCGCTTAATGCGGGCATCAGACCAGTACCATGCCATGCCGGTTTCCATCATCCCCATACCTAAGGATTCAAAGTTACCCACAATGGTGCGTTCGAGGACTTGTTTGTCCATCTCAGGGAAGCAGAGTTCTAGATTTCGCCTAGCGATGGAGACACGGCGTTTGAGGAAACGCATGGACGTTCGCCCTAGCCAAACCCCCAATTTGTTGAGCAATGGGTATGGCAATTGGACTAACAGAAACAGCAACCCAAGGCCAAACCACGTTAGCCAATAGCGTGGTTGGAGCAAGGAAATATGGAACTTCTGCGGCTTGATCATATGAGCTCTATCTTTATGCGTTAAGTATGAGTGTGTAGCGCATAAGGACATAACTCGATAGCGATACATATCGTCAGACATCGGCAACTAACTATTAAAACATCGGTAAAAAACTATTCAGACGTCGATAACTCAATATTCAGACATCAATAGTTAACTATTGTTTTTAGGAATGCGGTAATTGACGCAATCTTTACATTAAAAGCAGGGATCGCGTAGTGAATGGTCATAAACGTAGGCTTTCGATAGGCGAGTGTCGCTTTCGGTGGATTATATCATATTCCTGCTAGATGAAAGAAAAAGATCACCGCGAGGAAGCGAAACGGAATTTTCTCGACATAAACTGCGAGCAGCCTCGTTTTAAGGACGTCAAATGAAGGCCTTGAAGAGGGGCGGCAGGCACCTGATGGCCCAGTAAGGTGATATCAGTCACAGTTTAGATAAATTGTAGTATTGACTGCCAATTTACTGGTGATTTGTACGTGCTACAGAGTTTTTGGATAATGCCAATTGTTAAATATATGTTTAAATAATGAGTGTTAATTGTATTTAAAAGGATGGTGTTTGATCGAGTTTATTCTTTCTTCTAAATTATTAACTATTTATTAACGTAATTAATTATTAAATTTTACTTTTATGGGCATGTATCACATTTCACTTTGCCTCGTCGCGCAGCCTCTTGTGTTCTTTTGTTAACCTTCTGTGTGTGAAAAGCAGTCACATGAAAATAAAACGTTCACTTTGCAACACCGATGACTCTTCACCCTGCAACCAACCCGTTATCTGAAAGAAAACAAGAAGGTATTGCTATGAAATTCAATCTCGCATTACTGAATGCATGTGTTGTTTCGGCATGCATGCTGTTCACCACGCAAACGATGGCAGAAAAAAAACCTGAAATTGCTGTCGTGGCGAAAGTGACCGGCATTCCTTGGTTTACTCGTATGGAAGTTGGCGTCAACGAAGCCGCGAAAAAATTGGATGTGAACGCTTATCAAGTTGGGCCTGCGACGCCAGATCCGGCGCAACAAGTCAAAGTGATTGAAGACCTGATCGCCAAAAACGTGGATGCCATCATTGTGGTGCCGAACGATGCCAAAGTATTGGAGCCGGTACTGAAGAAAGCGCAAGAAAAAGGCATCGTGGTATTAACCCATGAATCACCGGATCAACGTATTGGTCAGTGGGATGTTGAAACCATCGACAGCGAAAAGTACGCTCAGGCCAATATGGACGAGCTGGCTAAAGCTATGGGCGGCAAAGGCGGCTATGCCATTTATGTCGGCTCTCTGACTGTGCCATTGCATAACGCGTGGGCTGATTACGCTATCAAATACCAGAAAGAAAAATACCCTGACATGTTCGAAGTGACCCCACGTTTACCTGTCGCGGAGAATATCGATAAGTCTTATTCCACCACGCTGGATCTGATGAAAACCTATCCGCAGATGAAAGGGATTATTGGTTTTGGTTCACTGGGTCCGATTGGTGCCGGTCAAGCGGTTGCCAAGAAACGGGCTAAGGATCAGATAGCGGTTGTCGGTATTGCGATGCCAGCACAGGCAGCGCCGTACTTGATGCGCGGTGATATCAAAAAAGCACTGTTGTGGGATCCGAAAGATGCTGGTTTTGCGGTGGTAGAGATTGCCGATCAACTGCTGAAAGGGCAGAAAATTACGCCAGACCTGACCATCGACGGCTTGGGTAAAGCTGATGTTGATAGTGAAAAAGGTGTCATTCGTTTTAATAAAATTCTCGAAGTCACCAAAGATAATGCCAAAACGTTAGGTTTCTGATGTTCAGACGCCATACCAGGGAATAACCAGCAACCAACGCTGGATTCAGCAGTAAAACAGGCCGTGGGAAAGCAGCCCCACGGTCCTCACCACCCTCACCAAATAGCGGTAAAAGTAGCGCCATACCGAGGGCGTTAGGGAAGGTATTGTCATGACTCAGGCTAACGCATTTATCACGCTTGAAAATATCAGTAAGCAATTCCCCGGCGTGCTGGCGCTGGATCAGGTGAATCTCACCCTGAACAAAGGGGAAGTGCACTGTTTGGCCGGCCAGAACGGCTGCGGCAAGAGCACCATCATTAAAGTGATTTCAGGGGTATATCAGCCCGAAAAAGGTGCCAGTATCCTGATTGACGGCAAGTTGTTTCATCACCTGACACCGCAACTCTCCTTCTTCTACGGCGTACAAGTGATTTATCAAGACTTGTCGCTTTTCCCCAATTTAACCGTCTCCGAAAATATTGCTGTCCACCGTTATCTGCCGGGGGGCGATTTTTGGGTGAAGCGCAAAAGCATGCATGATCGAGCCTTGGCCGCCATGCAACGAGTGGGAGTCACCCTCGATCCCGATAAAAAAGTGGAACAACTTTCGATTGCTGATCGCCAATTAGTCGCTATTTGCCGCGCGATTGCCGCCGATGCGCGCTTGGTGATTATGGATGAGCCAACTGCTTCGTTGACCAGCCAAGAAGTGAAAGGCTTGCTCAATGTGGTGCGCGACCTGAAATCGCAAGGTATCTGCGTAGTGTTCGTTAGCCATCGTTTGGATGAAGTGATGGAAGTCGCTGACAGAATCAGCGTGATGCGCGATGGCAAGCTGATTGGCACTTGGCCTGCCAGTGAATTAGACAGCCATGAATTGGCGTTTCGCATGACTGGCCAACGTTTCACTTACAGCCAATTACCCCCTTTGGCTGCTAAGGCCACACCGTTGCTAGAAGTCAAAAAGCTGAGCCGTGGCGAGCAGTATCGCAATATCGATCTGACGCTACATGAGGGTGAAATTGTCTCGATCACCGGCTTACTTGGTGCGGGCCGCACTGAGCTGTGCCTGAGCTTGTTTGGTATGACGCAACCGGAAAGCGGCGAGATATGTGTTGCGGGTAAGGCCGTACATTTTCGCCATAACCGTGATGCGATCCACCAAGGGATCGGCTATGTCTCCGAAGATCGCCTGACACAGGGCTTGATCATGGAGCAGTCGATCTACGACAACACGATTGTGTCGGTATTCGACCAACTGCACACCCGCAGTGGATTGCTCGATCACCCTAAAGCCGCCGCACTGGTGAAGCAACTGGTGCAGGATCTGAATATCAAAGTGTCTGATACCGCATTGCCGGTCAAAACTTTGTCCGGTGGGAATGCACAACGTATAGCCATTGCCAAATGGGTCGCGACACAACCGCGTATTTTGATCCTCGATTCGCCGACGGTCGGGGTCGATATCGCCAACAAAGAAGGGATCTACCACATTGCCAAAGCGCTGGCGGCGCAGGGGATGGCGGTATTAATGATTTGTGACGAGATCCCCGAGGCGTACTACAACAGCCATCGGGTGTTGGTGATGCGCAAAGGTGAATTGGTCGCCGAGTTTTATCCGCATCAATGCACAGAACAACAGATCGCCGAGGTGGTCAATGGATAAGCTAACACTGCGGCACCTCACGGGCCGCCACGAGTTCTATCTCGGCCTGCTGGTGTTGTTACTGGCTATCGGCTTGAGCGTGAAAAGCCCTGAGTTCCTGACGTTGGGGAACTTGACGGATGTCGCCACCAGCTATGCCATTTTAGGCATTTTAGCCTGCGGCTTGTTTGTGGTGCTGATTGCGGGCGGCATCGATATCTCTTTCCCAGCGGTAACCGCCATTGCGCAATATGTGATGGCATCGTGGGTGATCACCCATGGCGGCAGCTTCGCGCTAGCGTTCGTGTTGGCCATGACGGTGGGGTTGTTGCTGGGATTAGTCAACGGCTTGCTGGTTTATTGGCTGAAAGTACCGGCGATTATTATCACCATTGCCACTTTGAATCTGTTCTACGGTTTGCTGGTGTACATCACCAACGGGACTTGGCTCTACGGCTTCCCAGACTGGTTTATGACCGGTATTAACTGGTTTTCGTTTACCGGCAGTGATGGCTATGACTATGGCTTAACACTCCCGCTGTTTTGTTTGGCCGCCACCATCATTTTCACCGGTGTTTTGATGAATTACACCCGTCTCGGTCGGCAAATTTTCGCCATGGGCAGCAATAAAGATGCCGCTTCCCGTTTGGGGATTAACATTCTGCGGCTGCACCTGTATGTCTACGGCTATATGGGCATGCTAGCGGGAGTGGCCGCAGTGGTTCAGGCGCAGATTTCTCAATCGGTTGCGCCTAATTCACTGATGGGCTTTGAGTTAACGGTATTGGCGGCGGTAGTGCTGGGTGGCACCAGTATGAGCGGGGGGCGCGGCACACTAACCGGTACAGTGCTTGGCGTGATGTTGCTGGCATTTTTGCAAAACGGCCTGACGCTACTGAGCGTCTCTTCTTACTGGCATACGGTTTTCAGCGGCGTGATCATTTTGGTGAGTATCAGTACCACCGCATGGAATGAAAAACGCAAGTTGTTGAGGGAGCACTGATATGACTTGGTTAAACAGAATTATCCCTGATGACCGCATTATCCGGCTGCAATTGTTGATTTTGGTGGCGGTGATGCTGGCCTTCGCCATGACCTTAGGGCAGCGCTTTTTCAGCATAGGTAACTTCCAGTCGATTTCATCGCAGCTACCGATTTTAGGCATGTTGGCGTTAGGAATGGGGCTGACCATGCTGACCGGTGGCATAAACCTATCTATTATTGCGGGTGCGAATGCCTGCGCGTTAGTGATGGCCGCCATTATTGTCAGTCACCCCGATCAGCCGCTGTTTCTGCTGTTGGCGTTAGGGGCGGGGCTGCTGGTGGCGGTGGCAATTGGCACCTTGAATGGGCTGCTGATTTCAGTCATTGGCGTCTCGCCGATACTCGCGACTTTAGGCACCATGACGCTGATCACCGGCCTGAATATTTTGATGTCCAACGGTGATGTGATCTCAGGTTTTCCGCCAGTGATTCAGTACATTGGTAGCGGTGATATCGCCGGTATTCCTGTCGCGATGATCTTGTTTTTACTGGTGTCGGCAGGGCTGTGGGTGCTGTTGGAACACACCACCTTGGGGCGCAGTATCTATCTAGTTGGCTCCAATGAGCAGGCAACACGTTTTAGTGGCGTGAACACCCATCGGGTACAGATTGCGGTGTATATCCTGTCGGCCCTATTGGGCTGGGGAGCCGCCATTTTAATGATGGCGAAATTCAACTCTGCCAAAGCCGGTTATGGCGAATCCTATCTATTGGTCACCATTTTGGCCTCCGTATTGGGCGGCATTAATCCTGATGGCGGCTTTGGTCGCATTATCGGTCTGATATTGGCGTTGGTGGTGCTGCAATTACTGGAGAGTGGCCTGAATTTGCTGGGGGTGAGTAGCTACCTGACCATGGCGTTATGGGGTGGGGTATTGATCCTCTTTATCGCATTACAGAATCGTAAAGCTTAAGAATTGAGGGATAACACAATGGCAAGTTACTTTATCGGCGTAGATGTAGGGACCGGCAGCGCAAGGGCTGGGGTATTCGATTTGCAGGGCCGTATGGTCGGGCAGGCCAGCCGTGAAATCACCATGTTTAAGCCCAAGGCAGATTTCGTTGAGCAATCTTCCGATAATATCTGGCAAGCAGTGTGTAATGCGGTGCGCGATGCCGTCAGTCAGGCGGATATCAACCCGATTCAAGTCAAAGGGCTGGGGTTTGATGCCACGTGTTCGCTGGTGGTGCTGGATAAAGAAGGTAACCCGTTGACGGTCAGCCCTTCAGGGCGCAGCGAGCAAAACGTAATTGTGTGGATGGATCACCGCGCCATTACACAGGCGGAACGCATCAACGCCACCAAACACCCCGTGCTGGAATTTGTGGGTGGGGTGATTTCTCCGGAGATGCAGACGCCAAAACTGCTGTGGCTAAAGCAACATATGCCAACCACGTGGAGCAATGTCGGCCATCTATTTGATCTGCCTGATTTCCTGACATGGCGGGCGACAAAAGATGAAACCCGATCACTGTGTTCGACGGTGTGTAAATGGACTTATTTGGGCCATGAGGATCGCTGGGATCCTTCCTATTTCAAATTAGTAGGGTTAGCCGATTTACTGGATAACAACGCGGCGAAAATTGGGGCTACCGTGAAGCCGATGGGGGAACCACTGGGCCGAGGTTTAAGCCAACGAGCTGCGTCTGAAATGGGGCTGATCCCCGGCACCGCGGTCAGTGTGTCCATCATTGACGCCCATGCCGGCACCATTGGTATTCTCGGTGCCAGTGGGGTAACCGGCGAGAATGCTAACTTTGATCGGCGAATTGCGCTGATTGGTGGCACGTCAACAGCGCACATGGCGATGTCCCGCTCAGCGCATTTTATCAGTGGTATCTGGGGGCCATACTATTCGGCTATCTTGCCAGAATACTGGCTCAATGAAGGCGGCCAATCGGCCACCGGTGCTTTGATTGACCATATTATTCAGTCACATCCATGTTACCCCGCGCTATTGGCACAAGCGAAAAGCAAGGGGGAAACGATTTATGAGGCGCTGAATCATATTCTGCGCCAATTGGCGGGAGAGCCGGAAAATATCGCCTTCCTGACGAATGATATTCATATGCTGCCCTATTTCCACGGCAACCGCTCACCTCGCGCTAACCCGAATCTGACAGGCATTATTACTGGCCTGAAGCTCTCCACAACACCGGAAGATATGGCATTGCGGTATCTGGCAACCATTCAGGCGCTGGCGTTAGGGACGCGGCACATCATCGAAACCATGAATCAGAACGGCTACAACATCGATACCATGATGGCCAGCGGTGGCGGGACGAAGAACCCTATTTTTGTACAAGAGCACGCGAATGCCACCGGTTGCGCCATGTTATTGCCGGAAGAGAGCGAGGCGATGTTATTGGGGAGCGCCATGATGGGGACGGTCGCTGCTGGCGTGTTTGAGTCACTGCCAGAAGCAATGGCCGCCATGAGTCGTATCGGGAAAACCGTCACGCCGCAAACCAATAAAATCAAAGCCTATTACGATCGCAAATATCGCGTGTTCCACCAGATGTACGACGACCATGTGCGTTATCAGGAATTGATGAAGGAGGGGACATGAGCCACAGTGATGAATGGCAAGCGGCCAGCGCAGCATGGATGACTTACAGCCGCGAGTTGGCGGCATTAAAGGATAATGTCGATCAGCAGGTGTGGTTGCAGGTGCTGGACGCGCTAGCGCAATGCCGTGGCAAAATTGCAGTCACAGGAGTGGGAACGTCCGGTATTGCAGCGCGGAAAGTTGCGCATATGCTGGCTTGTGTCGAGCAACCGGCGATTTATCTGAATGCGACCGATGCTGCCCATGGTGATTTGGGATTTCTTGGCGCACAAGACATCATTATTTTGATCTCCCGTGGCGGCAACTCTGACGAATTAACCCGTTTGTTACCGACATTGCAACGTAAGCAGGTCACGATTATCAGTGTGACGGAAAATGAGCAATCGGCGATCGCACAAGCCTCTGCCTTGGTACTAAAAACCCACGTACAGCAAGAGATTGACCCGCTCAATATGCTGGCTACCACCTCGATTGTTTTAGTGCTGGCGCTGTTTGATGCCATGTGTGCCTGTCTGATGGCGCGCAGCGGATTTACCAAAGAAACGTTATTGGCTGTGCATCCTGGTGGGGATGTCGGTATTGAGTTACGTAAACAGCAGTGAGCCATCAGTACATTAGTCACCGATAAAAAAATACCGCGCGAGTCTCATCAACGGCGCGGTATTTTTCAGTGCTGATAACTTACCAGAAGCCCAGTACTTTCCACCAGGCACCGCCGATAATCAACCAAATCGGGATGACCACCAAACTCATCAGGAAGCCAATTTTCCACCATGTTGCCAGTGGGATAAAGTTACAGCCAAATAAGATAGGAGCAGGGCCACCAGAGTAGTGAGTGGTCGCCATATACAAGTTACTGAACATCCCGAACACCAATACGGTGAGCATTGGCGGCGCACCTGCGGCGATAGCAATAGACACAAAAATGGCATACATGGCGCTGATATGGGCGATGGCGCTGGCCATCATATAGTGGCTGTAGTAGTACGCCAGCAGCAGAATCCCCATCATCGGGATCCAATTCATTCCTTGCACTGAACCGGCAATAGACGAGCCGAACCACGCAATAAAACCTAATTTATTCAATTGACTAGCCAGGGTGAGCAAGACGGCAAACCAAATCACGGTATGCCACGCTTCTTTCTCGGCAATCACATCATCCCAAGTCAGTGCGTTGCTCAGCAGCAGAATCGCTAACCCAATAAAAGCGGTCATGGTGGCATCAATATTCAATGTCGCGCCGCTCACCCATAAAGTAACTAACCCGATAAAGACAGATAGAACCACCCATTCGTTGCGGCTCATGGGCCCCATTTCTTTCAGTTTCATCAGCGCCAGCGCACGCATTTCCGGCGTTTTTTTCAGTTCTGGCGGATAGAAGCGGTATAGCAATAAGGGGATGACAGCCAAAGAGATTAACCCTGGGACGATTGCAGCCAGCGCCCAACTCGTCCACGTGATGGTAATCCCCATCTCGCCTGCCAGCTTACTGATCATTGGGTTACCGGCCATCGACGTCAGGAACATGGCACAGGTAATGGCGTTACACTGGAAGATACATTGCACCAGAAAAGCCCCAATCTTGCGCTCAGTGCCGCGATCGGGGGTGGATTCATAGGCTTCAGAAATAGAGCGGAACAACGGAGTAATAATCCCCCCACAACGTGCCGACGTGGAAGGCATCGCGGGAGCAAACAGTAAGTCGGTGAGCACTAAACCGTAAGCCAGACCCAATGAGTTGTGGCCTAACTTACTGATAAACAAGAAACCGACACGGCGACCAAAACCCGTTTTAATAAACCCGCGAGAAATGAAGAAGGCGCAGGCGATCATCCAAATTGTAGGATCGGCAAAGCCAGCGAGCACTTCCTTGATACTCAGCAGCCCCGTTGCCGCCACGACAGTCAGGCTGAAGATGGCCATCGCCCCTAACGGATACGGCGAGAGAATCAGACCGATGACGGTTGCTGCAAAAACGGCCATGAGATGCCAAGCGCGCGGATCAACAGACTCAGGCACTGGGCTAAACCAGATACCTATCCCAATGAGCAGAATAAGCAGCATTCTTCCTATACGTGTTCTGAATATCGACATGACTTTTACCCTGATGCAATTTTATATGCGGCGCTAATGTTCACCGGTAAACGGTGGACATTAAATGATTAAAGCGGTGAGGAGATGAAATCACTGTATAGACAAAATAAGGTATTCATTTTGATCGAAGTCATTTTTATATTGAGCGGCGCACGCCGAGCTGAGAGGAAAATATATTGTTCTGGAGGGGGAGGTTCAGGGAAATAATTTCGATTAATTTACTTTTTTAATTCTAGGTGGCAGGGTTTTGTTTGTTAAAACAAGATAAATACACATGAAAGGCAGGGGTGGTAAGGCTATGCTGACAGTATTGGGGGCGGAGGCAGCGACAGGAAAATAATAATCGCCATATGAAGTTTGCTGATTGAAGATTATTTATTAGCTAAATGTTAATTTCATATTATTTCGCACCGAGTCATATTATTAGTCATAAAAAATAACCATAAAAAAACCCGCACTAAGGCGGGTCTTCTTTATTCAGAATGATTTAACTGCTCAGGGCTATCACCTTCATCGCTATCGTAAATCATTCCAAATTACCCCTTTCTTGATACGACAGCGGTATTCACTGCGTGTCACATCAATCGCTGGGTATTAAGCAGAATAGGGGGGCTTAGAGAGCAACCACATTTGCTGCTGCTGGGCCTTTCGCGCCGTTCTCGATAGAGAACTCCACTTTTTGGCCTTCATCTAAAGTTTTATAGTCATTGCTCTGAATAGCAGAGAAGTGAACGAACACGTCTTTGCTGCCATCAGCAGGAGAAATGAAACCAAAACCTTTATCAGAGTTAAACCATTTTACTAAACCAGTCATTTTATTAGACATAGAGATACTTCCTTCATTTGTTTATTTTTAATTGCCGCCATAGGCGAACAGAGAGGCTTGGGTACATCTTATGGGGCACTTAGAAGGAATTTCGCGGAGAAGAGGTATCTGTCTGATAACGCTAATACGGGGAACTGCTTTACTAAAACTGCTTGCATAAATGTTACTGTCAACCGGGTACTGCTGTCTTACTTTTACTACAGTCTGACTTTTACTACAGTCTGACTTGAGTGTTGGCAACACTGCTCGGGCTAAACCGTCATCGCTGTCGGTTGCCAACACTCCGTATCACACTGGATTACAGCGCGACAACGTTTACCGCTGATGGACCTTTAGCACCGTTCTCGATAGAGAACTCTACTTTTTGGCCTTCATCTAAGGTTTTGAAGTCATTGCTCTGGATAGCAGAGAAGTGAACGAACACGTCTTTGCTGCCATCAGTTGGAGAGATGAAACCGAAACCTTTACCAGCGTCAAACCATTTTACTAAACCAGTCATTTTATTAGACATAGATATACTTCCTTCAATTATTTTTTTGCCACAAAATTATCAAAATAACGATGCAGCGAATGGGGTCTGTTTTCAGAAGATGACTTACTTAGGCACTTAGGAGGAGACTCACGGAGAAGGGATATCTAAGATAACGCTTGAACTGAGGACTGCTTTACTAAAACTGCTTTCATAAGGTCTGTGTTCCAAACCGATGACGCTATTTAACCACAATGCATTCACTGTAGCAACACTATATTTGACTGCCATAACTAATTTGAATGGTATTTTCATCTTCCAAGAGAAGGTGTGTTGGCATTTATTTGTTTTTAAACAAGATATTACGATGATGAAAAAAAGTTAAAATTTAACCAATTCTCTGTCATTAGGCCCGTTAAATGCCGGAGGGAGCCTCCGGCATTTGGCATTTAGCGAGGAGAAACCGTCACCGTACCACTACGATCGCTGGCAATCATCACACGTTGCCCTGCACTGAAACGGGTTGGGCCTTGAGCCTGCACCACAACAATACTGCTGCCGTCATCACGGCGAATTTCCAGTTGCACACCTTCACTACGGTTCATCGCGCTCTGTACGCCCTGACCTGCCATACCACCCGCCACTGCACCGCCCGCCGTTGCTAAGCTATTACCACGGCCACCACCGATAGTATTACCCAAGAATCCACCGACAACGGCGCCGCCAATGGCACCAGCGACGTTATTTTTATCGCCGCCCTGAATGGTCACTGGACGTGCAGAAACCACTGTCCCGTAAGTTACCGTGTGAACTTGTCGTGCCTGAGAGGCGCTAAAGGTATCACCAGATAACGTATTGTTGTTGGCACAGCCACTTAATACCGTTGTTGCGAGTGCAACTGCCATGACCAGTTTTTTCATAATTAGCCCTTAATTGTTGATACGCATCAGATATCAGTCAGCTTATCGTGATTGCTTTGTCTACGGCTTTGCTGAAAGTTAACGATAGATAGCCGTTGATAATGACTATAGCGTGATAATGATTAATCTGAAGAGATAAATATTGAGCATATGTAGATATATAGGAGACTTCTCGCTCTCCATTCGTGCTAACGTCAGTGTCGAATATGGCCTATTAACTGTTTCAGGAAGACTGTCGTGTCACGCTCGATAATTTCTACCAAGATTTTCCGCCTCGACTTAGGTCGTTTGATCCTTATTCTTGCTGTGATGAGTGCGTTTGTGACGCTGGCGAACAGCTTCTATGCCAGTTATAAGGTGCAACGACAGCTACTGATCGATAACACGCTGGAAGCCAACCGTGTTTATGCCACCAAACTGGCGTCCAGCACTGAAATTTTCCTGAAAAGTGCCCAAAGGCAACTTCATTACAGCAGCATGATTGCCGCCCAGCATTTTGATGATCCGAAGATTCTGCAAGCCGAAACCGCACGGCTAAAATACCAAACGGACAGTTTCAATTCGGTGGTGATAACGGATGCACAGGGTGTTATCCGCGCAACGTCCCCTGATAGCCTGCAACTACTGGGGCACGCTTTGTCGTCACCTGGTTCGGTAGAGGCGTTAAAACTGCGCCGTCCTATCATCAGCAAGCCCTATGTCTCGGCAGCGAACAATCTGGTCGTCAATATTTCAACGCCAATAATTACGCCGGATGGACATTATCGCGGTTATATCGGCGGAACGATTTATCTGCGTAAGCAGAGCATTTTAAATGAATTATTAGGTGAGCATTATTATCGCGATGGTTCTTATATTGTGGTGCTTGATAAGGATCGACGCATTCTTTATCACCGTGATACAAGCCGCATCGGCGAGGTACTTGAGCCAAAACCGCTCACCGAGGCACCGAAGACCGCCAATAATGGCAGTTTGATAGTCACCAGTACCAGTGGTGAGTCGATGTTAGCAGGCTACGCCATGGTGGAACCATCCGGTTGGGAAATCATTACATTGCGGCCTGAGGCGGTGACGCTAAAACCGCTAGAAGGGCTGATGCTCAAGGGGTTAGCTCATATCGCACCGCTGGCATTATTCACTTTACTGGCTGTCTGGTTGCTATCACGTTTGATTGCTCGTCCGTTGTGGTTATTGGCGGGTAGCGCTAATGATATGGATAAGCCTGATATCGCCGTTAGTATCAAACAAATACCTTCGTGGTATTTCGAATCCACGCAACTCAAACGGGCGCTGTTGATTGGCATCAGCCTGCTGCAAAAAAAGATCGGCAAACTGAAGTTTGAGGCCCAAACGGATCCGATGACAGGCCTGTATAACCGGCGCGGGTTAGCCACTACCCTTGAGCCTATCGCACAACTTGGCCAGCCATTCTCGGTCATTGCGTTGGATATTGACCACTTCAAGCTGATTAATGACTCCTATGGCCACGATGTTGGCGATGAAGTAATCAAAAAGTTAGCGACGCAGATTCGTGATAGCTCGCGCGATACCGATATCCTGTGTCGTAGCGGCGGGGAAGAATTCCTGATGCTACTCCCTGGCACAACGCTGGATGTGGCAACACAAGTCGCCAACCGCCTGCGCCATAATGTGGAAGTGATGGTGATGCCAAATGTACACCCCATTACGATCTCATTGGGGGTGGCATATTGGAGTGGGGAGGGGATGCCTGAAGACGCATTAAAACTGGCGGATGAAGCCTTGTATCGTGCGAAACAGCAAGGACGGAATCGGGTGGAAGTCGGTTAATCCCATTCTTTCTTATCGCCCTTCACCTGCGGGGCGATTTCCCGAGAACGGATTATACTTGTTAAGCGCAATGCTGAGAACGTGAGCACCCTGTGGTGAGCAGTTTCATCTCTCTAAAACTGAAGGAGGATAATCAATGAAGAAACATTTTCTTTTAGTTCACGGGGCATGGCAGGGGGCTTGGGCATGGGAACCTGTGGTTAATATCCTCAAGAATAAAGGCTATCACGCGAGCGTCTTAGATTTACCCGGTAGTGGGAACGATCGTACGCCAGCGGAAGATGTCACGCTCGAAAGTTATGCTAATGCCATCATCTCAAAGGCCAATCAAATAGCCGGTTCGCAATACGATTTAGTGTTGGTTGGCCACAGCATGGGCGGAGCGGCGGTCACGTCTGCCGCTTCTTTGGCGCCTGATCTTTTCGCCAAAATAATTTATGTTTGCGCATTTCTACCTCAACCTGGCGAGTCAGTGGCTTCTCTGGGGGAGGAAAGTGACAAACTGGGGACTGTGGGGCCGCAAGCTGAAGTTATTCCTGACCAATTCGTTGCTAAGCTCTACCCTGATAAAATTGCAGGGACATTCTTTAATGACTGCGATGTGGATAAGTATCGCGCGCTATTACCGCTTTTTCGCCCGCAGCCTATCAAGCCTATTCTTGCCCCAGCATCTTGGTCTGAAGGTTTTAGCCATATTCCCAAGGCCTACATTCGTTGCAATCAAGACAAAGCAATCTCCCCGCAGTTACAGGCGTTAATGGCTCAACGCGCCGGTATTACTTCATACCATCAGCTCGATAGCGGACATGAGCCTTTTGTCTCCGTTCCCGCCAAACTCGCAGCGTTGTTGGTGACGTTAGCCAAGTCGTAGGCACCGCGAAAGTCACGCCAACAGAAAGGTTGGCGCGAGCATGAGTCTAGAACACGTTTTTTTCCCAATAAAAAAGGCGCGCTCCGTGTGGAGTACGCCCTTTTAAACAACAATTTAACTGACTAGTATCAGTTCATGCCGTATTTTTTCAATTTCTTACGCAGCGTACCACGGTTGATACCCATCATCAGGGCAGCACGGGTTTGGTTGCCACGGGTGTATTGCATCACCATGTCCAACAATGGCTGTTCAACTTCAGCCAGTACCAACTCATACAGGTCACTAACGTCTTGACCATTCAGTTGAGCAAAATAGTTCTTCAGTGCTTGTTTTACCGAGTCACGCAACGGTTTTTGAGTCACTTGATCTTGTGAGTTTACGGTTGCAACGGTCAGTACGTCAGAATTTACGCGTTGTTCGAACATAGTTCTGTCAGCTCTTTTTTCTGTTTAGGCAAGATTTTCGAAATATGCTTCCAACGCCTCCAGCTGTTCGCTGGCATCCTCAATGGCGTTGAATGTGCGCCGAAACTGGTCGTTAGGGGCGTGCTCTTGGAGATACCAAGAGACGTGCTTACGTGCAATACGAAATCCCTTGCCTGGACCATAAAAGTCGTGCAATTCCCGTATATGCCCGTTTAACAAGCGCTGCACTTCGCCAAGTGGCATCGGTGGCAGCAACTCCCCAGTGTCCAGATAATGCTGGATTTCCCGGAAGATCCAAGGTCTTCCCTGAGCGGCACGTCCTATCATCAGAGCATCAGCTCCAGTGTAGTCAAGCACCGCTCTGGCTTTATGCGGGTCAGTGATGTCACCATTCGCGATAACGGGAATGGAAACAGTCTGCTTAACTGCCCGAATGCTGTCGTATTCCGCTTCACCGTTAAACAGGCAAGAACGGGTTCGGCCATGAATCGTCAGGGCTTGTATACCACAATTTTCGGCCAATTGGGCAATTTCTATACAGTTACGGTGTTCTGGCGACCAACCGGTTCGGATCTTCAGCGTGACCGGCACATCTACCGCATTAACCACTGCGGAGAGGATCTGTTTGACCAGATCGGGATGCTGCAATAACGCAGATCCTGCCAGCTTCCGGTTCACTTTCTTGGCTGGACATCCCATATTAATGTCGATGATTTGTGCACCACTCGCCACGTTAATTTTGGCGGCTGCTGCCATCTCATCTGGGTCGTTACCGGCAATTTGCACGGTACGAATGCCAGGCTCATCACTATGAACCATGCGCAAACGCGACTTATCTGTCCGCCATACCTCAGGATTCGAGGAGAGCATTTCAGATACAGCCATCCCAGCTCCCATGCCATGACATAGCGCTCTGAAAGGGCGGTCTGTTATACCGGCCATCGGGGCGGCAATCAGGCAATTTGTAAGCTGGAAGTGTCCAATACGCATAGACAAAGAATGACCACACTGTGTCCGTAAGGGCGCGTATATTACGCATTTTTACGCTCAGATGAAAGGCCAAACTTTAACCAATTGATGAAAAAAAAGCAGTAATTTGCGCCTCAATCTTGGCTAATTAATTATTTATTCATATATAACATGATGTTAAATCGAATTGGCTAATTTGTGCTCTTTAGTGTTTTCGACTAAACAACATCATTATTGACCAGCTAAACATCATAACTGAGGTTGAAAATGCTGATTTATTCATCAAATCAACGATAAAGCACAGAATTAAGTGTGCCGAGCATCTCATTTTTACTGAAAATTATGTACGACAGAGGGCATGGAAGTACTGACTCGAACGGACAGAGCATCCCCTACGTTTTTATCATTACAAAGGTAGGGGATACTCGTTATGCCTCGGTTAGTGAGTCTTGCGAACACCGGTGATACGACACCACTCTTCTTTCTCGGCGACGGGATCGAGAATGAATTTATCTGCGTAAGCTTCGGCGACACCTGCGGCCTGCGTTGCCAGTACGCCTGACAGGCCAAGGTGGCCGCCAGCAACCGGTAATACACTGATCAAGGGTGCCAGTTCTCGCAGCGGGCCAGCCAAAATATTAGCGACCACCACATCAGCGGATAAATCAGCGGGTTGGTCTTTGGCCAGATAGAGCGCCAAGCGCTCTGAAACGCCGTTACGCTGCGCGTTATCGCGGCTGGCCTGAATAGCCTGCGGATCGATATCAATGCCGATAGCGTGCGCGGCACCGAGTTTTAATGCCGCAATGGCTAAGATGCCTGAGCCGCAACCGAAGTCGATAACCGTCTTGCCTGCCAGATCGAGGCCATCAAGCCATTGCAGGCACAAGGCCGTCGTTGGGTGAGTCCCGGTCCCAAAGGCCAAGCCAGGGTCTAACATGACGTTAACGGCAGTTGGATCGGGCACATCACGCCAGCTCGGGCAGATCCACAGACGTTCGCCAAAACGCATCGGATGGAAGTTATCCATCCATTCACGTTCCCAATCTTTATCTTCCAGTTGCTCAATTTTATGGATAAAGCCTTTACCGAGCTGTGGGTGGTATTCCAGCATGGCGACGACTTCGGCCATATCGGTTTCAGCATCGAACAGGCCAATCACATCGGTATCGCCCCACAGACGCGTTTCACCCGGCAATGGTTCAAAGACAGGATTATCGTGAGTATCCTGAAACGTGACAGACACTGCGCCACTTTCAACCAGCGCATCGCCGAGGGATTCGGCCTGATTACCGCTAGTGTTTAACTTCAATTGGATCCAAGGCATCGCGTTCTCTTCCAAAACCGATCCTTCACTTGCGCTGCCGGATCGGTTTTTCTCAATAAGGTTTCGATAAATATTCTGCTTTCGATAAACCATTAGTTTCGGAAAGCAAAAAGATATTCGGTCAATATCGCGATCACTCGCGATTTATTCAGTGCTGGCGATGACGGGTTGGCGTGCTCGCGCGCGATCGCCAAACTGATTACCGATGTAAAACGCCAGCAAATTGAGCACTAGCGAAGGCACTATCGGGTGCAGGCCGGCTATTTTAATGTCGAAGCTGGCCAATAGGGTATAGCATACCGCACCAACAATCATTGAGCTAAGGGCGCCGTGAGCATTGGCGCGCTCCCAGTACAACCCTAATACCAATGGCCAGAGGAATACCGCCTCCAAGCCACCAAAGGCCAGTAGGTTTAGCCAGATAATCATCTCTGGTGGACGCCAAGCGGCAAGCAGCAGTAATAGCCCGAGGATCAGTGTCGACATACTGGAAATTCGTGTCAGTTTACGCTCATTCTTCAGCTCTTCCGGCCGTAAATTGAGGTACAAATCCTTCACGATGGTGGCTGAGGATTGTAGCAACTGGGCATTGATCGTCGACATTATTGCCGCCATCGGTGCCGCCAAAAAGATCCCCGCGGCAAAAGGCGGTAGTACCGTGATCATCAATGTTGGGATCACTTGGTCTGGGATCTTGAGATCCGGCAGGATTGCCCGGCCAAGCGCACCCGCCAGATGCATCCCGAACATCAAGACTGCCACCACAATGGTGCCGAGGATAATGCCGCGATGCACGGCTTTGCTATCACGATACGAAATGCATCGGACAGCGGTATGAGGTAAACCAATGACCCCGAAACAGACTAAGATCCAGAATGAGGCCATAAAGGGCAGGTCGAGGATCTTATCGCCGCCTTGCGGAGAAACCAGTGCCGGATCGATATGTTGCAGCGTGTCGACGGCTTTATGCAATCCACCTGCGGCATGAACCACCGCGACCAACAGCAGAATGGTGCCAATCAACATCACCATCCCTTGCAGGGCGTCGTTCAGTACACTGGCGCGGAAACCGCCAAAAGAGGTATACAGCGCAATACTGATACCGAAAATCAGCAAACCAGCATCGTAGGGAATGCCAGCCGCGGTTTCCAGCAAACGTGCACCACCAATAAATTGCACCGTCATGGCCCCGATAAACGCAACGAGCAGGCTGAGACTAGCCAGCCATACCAGCAGACGACTTTGGTAACGGGCAAACAGCATATCGTTGAGGGTGACGGCATTATAACGGCGCGCCAAAATGGCAAATTTCTTCCCTAATACCCCCAACGACAGCCACACGGCAGGGAGTTGGATCATTGCCAGTAAGACCCAACCGAGACCATATTTGTAGGCAGCGCCCGGCCCACCAATGAATGAGCTGGCACTGATATAGGTGGCCGTTAGGGTCATGGCCAGCACGAATCCCCCCATCGAGCGGTTGCCGATGAAGTATTCGTTGAGAAAATTCCCGGTTTGGCGGCGGGTATAAGCATAAATCGATAAGCCGAAGACCATCGCCAAGTAGCCGACTAGCGGCAGGATGACATCAGTTTGCATTATCATCCTCCAGCGAAATATCGCGGAATATCATGCGTACCATTAACCAACACAACCCAATAAACAGCAGCGGTAATGCAATACACGCCGCTTCAAACCAAGCCGGCAAACCCGTCATTCCAGGGATATTGCCCGGTAAGTAAGCCGTAATTATCCAACCAAGCAGGTAAGCGACGGTTAGGCCAAAGGCCCAGCGTGCTTCTTTGTTTGCTTGTGTGAATCTTGTGTCCATGTTTGTCTCCAATACCCTGTGTATTTGGCGCTACAGCGTTGTTAGCTGCGCTCACACACCCGAATCACTGACTTGAGTCAACTCATCGGGATGTGCTCGCTTGCTGCCTAGCTGTAACACCAACTACTTTGGGTAAATTTTGTGTATTTGGCGCTACAGCGTTGTTAGCTGCGCTCACACACCCGAATCACTGACTTGAGTCAGCTCATCGGGATGCGATCACCCACCCTCCGCAGATTTGCCATCCGAATTAAGTCATCGGATTTCATTCATATACTGCAGGGGCGTTGTGCCAACAATTTAGTACGGACCAGATATAAAACGAAGCCGTGAAAGTGCAAAAAGAAAAAGGCCGATGATTAACCGGCCCTGATATAAAAGACGAAATTTTTTTGGATGAAAATCAGGTTTCTTGCAACCCGAGCTTCTTCTCCAGATAGTGGATATTGGTGCCACCGTGCTGGAAGTTTTCGTCATTCATAATGCGTTGCTGCAACTCAACGTTGGTTTTGATGCCATCGATGATGAGTTCTGCCAGCGCATTTTTCATGCGAGCAATCGCCACATCACGGTTTTCACCGTAAGTGATCAGCTTGCCGATCATGGAGTCATAATATGGCGGCACGGTATAACCGGCGTAAATATGAGACTCCCAACGCACACCAAAACCGCCTGGCGCATGGAAACGGGTAATTTTACCCGGACTTGGCAGGAAAGTATTTGGATCTTCGGCGTTAATGCGGCATTCGACAGCATGGCCTTTCACTTTCACTTCATCTTGTTTGATGGAGAGAGGTTGGCCTGCAGCAATACGTAGCTGTTCTTTGATCAAATCGACACCGGTGATCATTTCGGTAACCGGGTGTTCAACCTGAATACGGGTGTTCATTTCGATGAAATAGAACTCGCCGTTTTCATACAGGAACTCAAACGTCCCCGCACCACGATAGCCGATTTCCACGCAGGCTTTTGCACAGCGTTCACCGATATGACGGCGCATCTCGCTAGTGATACCTGGTGCTGGTGCTTCTTCGACCACTTTCTGGTGACGGCGCTGCATAGAACAGTCACGCTCAGCCAGATAGATGGCGTTACCTTGACCATCAGCCAAAACCTGAATTTCGATATGGCGTGGGTTCTCAAGGTATTTCTCCATGTAAACCATGTCGTTATTGAAAGCCGCTTTGGCTTCCGCACGGGTCATGTTAATGGATTGCTCGAGATCTTTATCGTGGCGAACAACACGCATACCACGACCACCACCACCACCAGATGCCTTGATAATGACCGGATAACCGATACGCTTAGCAAAGGCTTTGTTTTGGGTTGTGTCGTCGGTCAATGGGCCGTCAGAACCGGGTACGCAAGGGACACCCGCTTTCTTCATCGCATTGATCGCGGAAACTTTATCACCCATCAGGCGAATAGTTTCGGCACGAGGCCCGATAAAGATGAAACCTGAACGTTCTACCTGTTCGGCAAAATCAGCATTTTCAGACAGGAAACCATAGCCGGGGTGAATAGCCACCGCGCCGGTGATCTCCGCAGCAGAAATAATGGCTGGGATGTTCAGATAGCTTTTAACAGAAGGCGCGGGACCAATACAGACAGTCTCGTCAGCCAATAACACATGTTTTAGATCACGGTCCGCGACAGAGTGAACTGCAACAGTTTTGATCCCCAGCTCTTTACAAGCTCGCAGGATACGCAGCGCAATCTCACCACGGTTAGCGATTACGATTTTATCAAGCATGGAACGCCTCGTTACTCGATGACGACAAGAGGCTCGTCGAATTCAACCGGTTGACCGTTTTCAACCAGGATGGCTTTTACAGTACCGGATTTATCTGCTTCGATTTGGTTCATCATTTTCATCGCTTCAACGATGCAAAGAGTGTCACCAGCAGAAACTTTCTGACCTACTTCAATGAAGGCTTTAGCATCTGGGCTCGGGGTACGGTAGAAAGTACCGACCATTGGTGAGCGCACGATATGACCACTAATAGCCGTTGGTGCAGCAGCTTCAGCAGCAGGTGCTGGCGCAACAGCAGCAGCCAGAGCAGGTTGCTGTGGAGCAGCAAATGCGTAGGGCTGTTGCATCATTGGGTAGTTTGGTGCGGCGGTAGCACGACTGATACGTACTGACTCTTCGCCTTCTGAGATTTCCAGCTCTGAAATACCGGACTCTTCAACCAGTTCGATCAGTTTCTTAATCTTACGAATATCCATGAGTGTGATTCCGTACTCTTTTTGTGTGGCAATTAGTGGGACTTTGACAAGCGATTTACCGCTGCCTGTAAAGCAAAGTTATAGCCATCGGCACCAAGTCCGCAGATTACGCCAACCGCGATATCTGAAAGATATGAATGATGACGGAAAGGCTCTCTGGCGTGCACGTTAGACAAGTGAATCTCGATAAACGGGATCGCTACGCTAAGTAGTGCATCGCGCAGTGCTACGCTGGTGTGCGTAAACGCTGCCGGGTTGAACAGGATAAAATCGATATTACCCTGTGCTTGGTGAATGCTCTCGATCAGCACATGTTCTGCATTTGACTGCACATGGGAAAGTTCAACATCCATTTTCTGAGCTTGAGTCTCTAACTGGCTAACAATCTCGCCCAACGTGGTCGATCCGTACTTTTCCGGTTCGCGCGTTCCAAGTAGATTCAAGTTAGGGCCATTCAGAAGCAAAATGTGAAACTTATCCGACATTATGCTGGTATCTCCGGCAATTAGTACTTCATCGTAAAGAATGAGTACATCATCGTAAAAAATAACCTGATGTCACCGATTTGTCACCTTTTTACGATAATTTTGACGCTGTGATCGGTACTAAGGTCGGGCATTATAATGATATCGTAGCAATTAGCAGCTAAATACTGGTCTTATCAGCGAAGATATTCAATAGAAAAAAATCTGAACTGTGCATTCACTCGCCAATTTGTCTCCAATTTTAGCGGTACCATTGGCGAAACTTTTTATAACGCAGCGCCAGTAATATTGCCGCGACCACCGCGTAAAGAATAGGGAGGGGTGACAACGTTTTGACCGACCAAAGATAATGAATTGGCGCAAGAATGGCGACAACATACACCAAATTATGCAACTTTTGCCAGTTAGGTCCCATTTTTCGTTGCGCCCACAAGGTGGAGGTGGCCGCCAGCGATAAGAGTAATAGCCAACTGATAATACCCAGTGTCAGATAGGGGCGAGTCACCAGTTCACGGCCCAGCAGACTAATATTGCTGAGCCCCAGTTCCAGTACGGAATAGCTCACCAAATGCAGTGTTCCCCAAGTAAAGCACCATAGGCCCAGTAGGCGACGACAGCGGATCAACAGCGGTTGTTTGCCGTAGCGTGCTAGTGGCGTCACCACCAATGTTGCCAATAATAATTTAAGGGTCATCCGCCCAGTAAAATGTTGAATATCTTTGGCCGGGTCAGCACTGAACCAGCCTTGATCCACCGATAAAACCAGCCACAGAAAAGGCAGGGCTGCGGCCAGCCAGATCGCCACCTTTAGCCACTTAATGTGTTGTAAACTCAGCCGCATTAGAAGTTTTTCCTCAGATCTAGCCCTCGGTAGAGTGAAGCGACTTGATCAGCGTAGCCATTAAATAGAAGTGTCGGCTGGCGCTGCACATCCAATATGCCGCCAGAACCAATAAAACGCTCGGTGGCTTGTGACCAGCGAGGATGGTCAACATTGGGGTTCACATTGGCATAAAACCCATATTCATTGGGGGCGCTCAGATTCCATGTTGTCGGTGGCATTTCACTAGTCAGGCGAATTTGCACAATGGATTTTATCCCTTTAAAACCATATTTCCACGGTGTGATAAGCCGGACTGGCGCGCCATTTTGCGGGGGTAAAGTCTTACCATAGACACCCAACGTCATAAAGGCCAATGGGTGCATCGCCTCATCCAGCCGCAGCCCCTCGACATAGGGGTATTTCAGGCCACCGCCAATAAAACGGTCTTCCTGCCCAGGCATTTGATCCGGTGCATAGAGTGTCTGGAACGCGACATAACGTGCATTACTGGTCGGTTCAACCAGCTTTAACAGTTTCCCCAATTCAAATCCAATCCACGGTACCACCATTGACCAAGCTTCTACGCACCGCATGCGATAGATACGTTCTTCTAGCGGGAAGCGCTTCATCAAATCATCCATATCCAGTGTCATAGGCTTTGCCACTTCACCGTCAATTTTGATTTGCCAGCCCTCTGTTTTCAGCGTTCCTGCATTGGCAGCAGGATCGGCTTTATCGAGACCAAATTCATAGAAATTATTGTATCCAGTCACTTTATCTTCTGGTGTCATCGCCAAATCAGGGTGATACGCGGCGGATTGGGTAAACGTCAAAGGTTTGCCTGGAGGGGGTTTGGGGCGGTCATTACCTTTAAACCAAGCCAACAAATCAGCTTGTGCTGAGGCGGGTAATGCTAAGGCGGCAGCCGTAATGCCTAGCGCCTGCAATACCTTACGGCGTTGGTAAAAGATACTCTCGGGCGTGACGTCCGCTTCCGTTAGTGTGCGCTTTGTATTATTGGCTTGGAGAACAGTATTTTTGAGATGAGGTGAAACGTTGCGCATAGCATTACTCCATCAAACAGAAGCATCATATTGACCATAGTGATATTAATCATGGCGGCTTATGAACATAAGTGCGAGGGAGTGAGGAGAAATTTGAAAATAATTACAATAGTAAGGAAATACTGGGGGCTTAACCCCCAGCAGAATTGACACGACAACGCGAGGTACTGAGTGGTGTGCGTCGTCGTCAGCCTAAAATATTAATTAGCGTACTTTAACTAACGTTCGGCCAGTCACTTCATTTTCCAGTAAACGTGCCGCGATGGCCGGAGCATCCGCCAGTGTGATGGACTGTGACGCTTGCTGATAGAAGCTTTCAGGTAAGATTTTCAGCAGCCGCTGCCAAGCTTGTTGACGGCGTGATTGTGGTGTCATCACCGAGTCCACCCCTTGCAAGCGTACATTTCGCAGAATAAATGGCATCACGGTCGTCGGTAGAGTGTAACCGCCTGCCAACCCACAGGCCGCAACGGTACTGTTGTAATTCATCTGTGCCAGTATCTTCGCGAGTAATTTATCACCGACGGTATCAATGGCCCCTGCCCACAACTGTTTTTCCAGTGGACGTGACGCATCGAGGTAGTCATTGCGTGATAGCACCCGATGTGCGCCCAAGTTTTTCAGATATTCGCTGTTACTATCGCGGCCAGAAATCGCGGCGATTTGATAGCCCAGCGCAGCAAGCAAGGCTATCGCCGTGCTGCCGACGCCACCACTTGCCCCTGACACCACGATTTCACCGCGTTCAGGAGTGACACCACCTTCTTCCAACGCCATGACACATAACATGGCTGTAAAGCCAGCAGTACCGATAATCATGGCTTTACGTGGTTCCAGCCCTTCAGGCATGGGGACCAGCCAATCGCCATTGACTCGCGCTTGTTCAGCCAAACCACCCCAATGGTTTTCGCCCACGCCCCAGCCCGTCAGCAATACCGATTGGCCGACATGAAAACGAGGGTCTTCGCTGCTGTGAACTGTGCCAGCGAAATCAATACCGGGCACCATGGGGAACTCACGAATGATTTTCCCTTTGCCTGTAATGGCCAAGGCATCTTTATAATTCAGGCTGGACCAATTGACATCGACCGTGACATTACCGGCAGGCAACTGTGAAGGGGATATTTCACGCACTTCTGCGGTGGTACGGCCATCAATTTGATCAAGAACAAGCGCTCGCATGTCGCACTCCAGAAAACAGAAAAAGATGAGTTAAGAGTGAGCCAATATAACGGCAACATCAACTAACGAGTCTGATCAAGGACAAAAATGACGCCATTGATTTTGACTAAGGCTATTCTTGAAAGAAGAATCCCTGAATTTCAGGGAAAAGGACCAAGTTATTGGGCTATTGTCGCATTGTGAAGTAAAAAACCGGTGTTACGTGCTGTTTTTGTCATATAGTATTTTCGTCAAAGGAACTGCGTTTTTACTTCAAGTGCGCTTCGCAAGGCTAAGGGATGAGATTTACAACCAAACTTTCTGCATTTATGACCCTGCTGGTCGTCTTGGCAATGTGTTTAGTGCTGTTGGGTAGCACTGCAAGCTTCTTCTATCTGTGTCAGAAAAAGTTGGAGCACCGTCTCCAGAGCATTGCGACGGCCTATGATCAGTCACTATTGCAATATCCGCCAGACAAAGAACGTGAATGGCTACCCATCTTGATGCGCACGATCGATGTCGTAGAAGTCAGTATTCGTAATGAAACCAGCACGTTGTACAGTCTTAAACTGCCTGCCGTCTATACACCTTGGAATCATAAGAGCCAGCACCGTACATTGGTCGTCCCTATGCTGCATCAACCGGGGGCGTCAATGCATTTTACCTATGTTGATCCCTTAAATAGCTATACCCGCTCTCTCTATGCGATGGCAATTTTATCACTGGCAGCGATGGTGATTGCACTGACATTATTGTTGAGTTTCCGTTGGTTGCGTGAACAAACTGCCGGTCAAGAGAAACTAGAACGACGGGCAAAGCGCATTTTGAGCGGCGAACGTGAAAATGCCATTCGCAGCGAAGGCCATGAATGGCCACCTTGTGCCAGTCGTGCGATGGACCATTTATTGGCGGAATTGGCCGAGGTAAGAGCTGAGCGTAATCGGGTCGATATCTTGATTCGTACTTTTGCGGCGCAGGATGCTAAAACCGGTTTCAGCAATCGGCAGTTCTTTGATAACCAATTAACAACGCACTTAGAAGAATCAGGTGCGCACGGGGTTGTGATGATGATACAGCTCCCTGATTTTGACCGTTTGAATGAAACCGGTGACCATCAGTTGGTACAAGAGTTAATGCATTCACTGATCAATCTGTTTTCGACCTTTATGACCCGCCATCCCACCGCGCTATTGGCCCGTTATCATCAAAATGAGGTCGCCATTTTACTGCCGCATAAAACCCTAAAATATGCCGATGTGATGGCGGCACAATTGCTCCATGCTGTTGGGACATTACCCAAGCCTCATGTTATTGACCGTGAATCATTGCTGCATATTGGGATTGTGGCGTATCGCAGTGGCGAGACCGTTGAGCAAATTATGGATAACGCCGCGCAAGCAACCAGAAATGCAGCGATGAGTGGCGGAAACGGTTGGTATGTCTTTGACACTAACGTGGCAGAAAAAGGGCGTGGTAGTGTCAAATGGCGCACTTTATTAGAGCAAACGCTGGCAAACGGTGGCCCAAGGCTCTATCAGCGGCCAGTGATTACCGTGGACGGCAATCTTCATCATCGTGAAGTAATTAGCCGCATATTTGATGGCAAGCAAGAGTTACTGGCGGCTGAATTTATGCCCTTAGTACAACTGTTTGGTTTAGCTGAGCGCTATGACCGTCAAAAAATTGATCGGATAATTCCTTTATTATCTTTATGGCCGGACGAAACTCTGGCATTTTCTATCTGCGTTGATTCATTATTGCAGCGTCCTTTCCAGCGTTGGCTGCGGGATACGCTGTTGCAATGTAAAAAATCGGATAGAACGCGAATTATCTTTGAACTTGCAGAGGCAGATGTGTGTCAACATATCGACCAAATCCGTCCGATGATTCGTTTATTGCTCGGGCTAGGCTGCAAAGTCATGGTATCGCAGGCTGGATTAACCGTTGTCAGCACGTCTTACATCAAGTCGCTGCGGATCAAGATGATCAAGCTTCATCCTGGATTAGTCAGAAACATTAATTTACGTTATGAGAATCAGTTGTTTGTTGAAAGTTTGACCGGTGCCTGCGCAGGAACGCATACAAAAGTTTTTGCCGCTGAAGTGCTTACCCGCGAAGAATGGCAAACACTGAAAGAGAAAGGTATTTACGGTGGACAGGGCAATTTTTTTGCTTCACCAGCGCCTTTAAATCCCGAAAAGAAAAAATATTCGTATTAGGCCGTGTTTAGCCTGATCGTTGAGCAAAAATTAACGTAGAATGTGTCGGCCATTTCCGTAAATCGTTGGTGGGTGCTTACTTCCAGCGAGTATCAGGTTAAATGTTAGATTATATGTGCTGTGTTACGCCGGTCGTTGCGCAGAATCCGTGTTGTGCCAAGGTTTTATTCAACCTTTTCAAACGATATGGGTTCTGAGTGGAACGATATGCCATTAACGCAGCTACTTTTTCACCGAATCGGGACGTTTTTGCGCCTTGTCGCTGGTTCGTGTGGTTGGTAAAGTAGGCGGATTTTATTTTCCGCCCCCAGCTTGCAGGATTATCCTTTCGTTATGTTTAAGAAATTTCGTGGCATGTTTTCCAACGACTTGTCCATCGACTTGGGTACCGCCAATACCCTTATTTATGTTAAAGGACAAGGCATTGTACTGAATGAACCTTCAGTGGTTGCTATTCGCCAGGATCGTGCCGGTTCACCGAAAAGCGTCGCGGCTGTGGGTCATGAAGCCAAACAGATGCTAGGACGCACCCCCGGTAATATCGCTGCTATTCGTCCAATGAAAGATGGCGTTATCGCCGACTTCTTTGTCACCGAAAAGATGCTGCAACACTTTATTAAGCAAGTTCATAGCAACAGCTTTATGCGCCCGAGTCCGCGCGTATTGGTGTGCGTCCCTGTTGGGGCCACTCAGGTTGAGCGCCGTGCTATCCGTGAATCTGCTCAGGGCGCTGGCGCTCGTGAAGTGTTCCTGATTGAAGAACCGATGGCCGCGGCGATTGGTGCAGGTTTGCCTGTTTCTGAAGCGACCGGTTCAATGGTGGTGGATATCGGTGGCGGGACCACAGAAGTGGCCGTTATCTCTCTGAACGGCGTGGTTTACTCCTCTTCAGTTCGTATCGGTGGTGACCGCTTTGATGAAGCCATCATTAATTATGTGCGCCGTAACTATGGCTCATTAATTGGTGAAGCCACTGCCGAACGTATCAAACACAGCATCGGTTCTGCTTATCCAGGTGATGAAGTCCTGGAAATTGAAGTTCGTGGCCGTAACCTTGCTGAAGGTGTACCTCGTGGCTTTACCCTGAACTCCAATGAGATCCTCGAAGCACTGCAAGAGCCGTTGACCGGCATTGTTAGCGCGGTCATGGTTGCGCTGGAACAATGTCCGCCAGAACTGGCCTCTGATATCTCAGAGCGCGGTATGGTGTTGACCGGCGGCGGTGCTTTGCTGCGTAATCTGGATCGCCTGCTGATGGAAGAAACCGGTATCCCAGTGGTGGTGGCAGAAGATCCATTGACCTGCGTTGCTCGCGGTGGTGGTAAAGCGTTGGAAATGATCGACATGCATGGCGGCGATTTGTTCAGCGAAGAATAGTCAGCCAGAAGGAGAACGCCAGATCGAATGAACTGATATCCAAGGAAAGGGGATAGGTTTAGGTTTGGCGCTTCTTCCTCATGTCGTCGAGGAATACGCATAATTTATGAAGCCGATTTTTAGCCGGGGTCCATCCCTGCAACTGCGGTTGTTCTTTGCCGTTCTTGCAGCCATTATTTTGGTTATCGCTGATAGCCGATTAGGTACGTTTGTAAAAGTGCGCACCTATATGGACACTGCAGTTAGCCCTTTCTATTTTCTGGCCAACGGGCCACGAAAAGTTCTCGACAATGTTTCTGAAACGCTGGCGACTCGTGAACAGCTTGAGCTGGAAAATCGTGCATTGCGCCAAGAGTTGTTATTAAAAAATACTGACCTACAGCTACTCGGGCAATTTAAGCAGGAAAATAACCGCTTACGTGAATTGCTGGGTTCTCCGCTGCGTCAAGACGAACAAAAAATGGTCACGCAGGTGATGTCCAGCGGGACCGATCCCTACAGCGATCAAGTTGTTATCGATAAAGGTTCTAATAATGGCGTTTACGAAGGCCAGCCGGTTATCAGTGATCGGGGTGTCGTAGGCCAAGTCGTTGCGGTGAGTAAATTAACCAGCCGCGTATTATTGATTTGCGATGCCTCTCATGCTCTACCGATACAGGTGCTTCGCAATGATATTCGAGTGATTGCCGCAGGGAGTGGTTGCACTGATGACTTATTATTGGAACACCTGCCAAGCAATACAGATATTCGCGTCGGTGATGTGTTAGTCACGTCAGGCCTCGGTGGCCGCTTCCCTGAAGGCTACCCTGTTGCGGTGGTGTCTTCGGTCAAAGTGGATAATCAGCGGGCTTATACTGTGATTCAAGCGCGTCCGACCGCTGACCTACAACGCTTACGTTACCTGCTGTTGCTGTGGGGCGCTGATCGTAATGGCGATATACCCTTGCCGCCAAACGAAGTCCGCCGCGTGGCAAATGAACGTCTGGCTCCGATGATGTCGCAAGTGTTGCCTGCTGCAGATGAAATGGGGCCGCCAGCACCGCCTACGACTGGGGCACCTTCTGCTGCAGCACCGACGACTGCGCCAAACGCAATCACTGCGCCAGGAGTCTCACCATGAACCGTTACAGCAGCAATGGACGTTGGGTCATCTGGTTATCTTTCCTGATTGCCATGGTGCTGCAAATTATGCCGTGGCCTGAGCAAATCTACATGTTCCGGCCTTCTTGGGTCGCGTTAGTTTTAATTTATTGGGTGATGGCCCTGCCGCATCGAGTCAACGTTGGCACCGGTTTTATTCTTGGGCTGATTATGGACCTGATTCTGGGTTCAACACTCGGAGTGCGAGCGCTGGCACTGAGTATCATTGCTTATTTGGTCGCGTTTAAATTCCAGCTATTTCGCAATATGGCGTTGTGGCAGCAAGCACTTATCGTGATGCTGCTTTCGCTCACCATGGATGTTGTGGTGTTTTGGTCTGAGTTTTTAGTCATTAATGTCTCATTCCGCCCTGAAGTCTTCTGGAGTAGTGTCGTTAACGGCATTCTTTGGCCTTGGCTGTTTCTATTAATGCGTAAAATTCGCCGCCAATTTGCGGTGCAATAAGGATCTAAGACTCATGACCGCCCTGTATCTTGCATCTGGTTCTCCGCGTCGCCGTGAATTATTAGCCCTGCTAGATGTCCCGTTTGAGGTACTGAAAACAGAGGTTGAAGAGCAACGTCAACAAGAAGAAAGCGCGCAAGAGTACGTTTTGCGACTCGCGCAAGATAAAGCACGAGCAGGGGTGATGGTCGCGCCGCAGGATCTGCCAGTATTAGGGGCTGATACCATTGTGGTGCTCAATGGGCAAGTTTTAGAGAAACCTCGGGATGCAGAGCATGCCCAGCAAATATTGAGTGCATTATCTGGGCAACAACATCAGGTGATCACGGCGGTATCGCTGGCTGACCGGCAAGATGTGTTATCTGTCATGGTCGTGACAGATGTGACATTCCGTGTGTTATCTCCGTTGGAAATCAGTAAGTATATTGCTACCGGTGAACCCATGGACAAAGCGGGCGCTTACGGTATTCAGGGGAAAGGTGGTTGCTTCGTCAGGTCCATAACGGGCAGTTATCATGCTGTTGTCGGCCTGCCGCTGGTAGAAACCCATGAACTACTGAGTCATTTCATTGCGCTACGTAATGTGAGAGGAATACATGACAGCTGAATTACTGGTCAATATTACCCCGTCTGAAACGCGGGTTGCCTATATTGATGGTGGCATCCTGCAAGAAATACATATTGAGCGTGAAGCTAAACGAGGGATCGTTGGCAATATTTATAAAGGTCGAGTGAGCCGAGTATTACCGGGCATGCAAGCGGCCTTTGTTGATATCGGTCTCGAAAAGGCCGCCTTCCTGCATGCTTCCGATATCATGCCCCACACCGAATGCGTGGCTGGGGATGAGCAAAAAAACTTCAATGTCCGCGATATCGCTGAACTGGTTCGTCAGGGCCAAGATTTAATGGTGCAGGTGGTGAAAGACCCTCTTGGCACCAAAGGCGCACGTTTAACCACGGATATCACTCTGCCATCACGTTATTTGGTGTTGATGCCAGGGGCTGCGCATGTTGGCGTTTCCCAGCGCATTGAAAGTGAAGTCGAACGTGAACGGTTGAAGAAAATCGTGGCTGCCTATTGCGACGAACAAGGTGGCTTTATTATTCGTACCGCCGCTGAAGGCATCGGCGACGAAGAACTTTCCGCGGATGCTGCTTTCCTCAAACGCCTGTGGACGAAAGTCCAAGAGCGTAAAAAGCGCAATATCACTAAATATAAACTGTATGGCGAAATGGCACTGGCGCAGCGCGTACTGCGTGATTTTGCTGGTGCAGCGCTGGATAAAATCCGCGTTGACTCTAAACTGACCTATGATTTTCTGGTGGAATTTACCAGCGAATATATTCCGGAAATGACCGAAAAGCTGGAATTGTACGCCGGTAAGCAACCGATTTTTGACCTCTATGATGTCGAAAACGAAATTCAGCGATCACTAGAGCGTAAAGTTGAATTAAAATCAGGTGGTTACCTGATTATTGACCAGACCGAAGCCATGACCACCGTGGATATCAACACCGGTGCGTTTGTCGGTCACCGCAATCTCGACGAAACTATTTTCAATACCAATATTGAAGCCACTCAGGCTATCGCGCGCCAACTGCGGATGCGTAATCTGGGGGGGATTATCATTATTGATTTCATTGATATGGTTAATGAAGAACATCGCCGGCGTGTATTGCACTCGCTGGAACAAGCGCTGAGTAAAGATCGAGTAAAAACCAGTATTAATGGTTTCTCTCAGCTAGGCTTAGTCGAAATGACACGTAAGCGTACGCGGGAGAGCATTGAGCACGTACTGTGCAATGAATGCCCTAACTGCCGTGGGCGTGGCACAGTTAAGTCGGTAGAAACGGTGTGCTACGAAATTCTGCGTGAAATCGTCCGTGTTCACCATGCTTATGATTCTGATCGCTTCTTGGTCTATGCTTCTCCTGCTGTAGGGGAAGCGCTGAAAGGTGAGGAATCCCATGCGCTGGCTGAGGTCGAAATCTTTGTCGGCAAGCAGGTCAAAGTTCAGATTGAACCACTGTATAACCAAGAGCAGTTTGACGTGGTGATGATGTAAAATCTCCCAGCCGACATGGGATGGGAGCTATTAAGATCTGCTGTAACCTTTGCAGCCGATGGTAAGGAGAGATGTGTGAGGCGACTGCCCAGGATTTTGTTAGCGACAGGCGCCACAATAATTGTTGTGGTGGCGCTGTTGGTCAGTGGGCTACGGATGATGCTGCCTCTCATCAACGATTATCGTCCGCAAATCGTGGCCAAAGTCCAGTCCATCAGCGGGATCCCACTGGAAGTGGGGTTCATGCAGGGGACGTGGGAAACTTTTGGTCCGACGCTGGAATTACGCGATATTCGCGCTAAATTACCGTCTGCCGATTGGCAGGTGCAACGGGTGACGCTTGCGCTTGATGTGTGGCAATCGTTGCTCCATTGGCGCTGGCAGTTCCGCGATATGACGTTCTATCAGTTGCAGTTGGACTTGAACACCACACTGGATCGGCAGCAAAGTAACAGCCGCAATCTTGAAGCCAGCCAGATTACCGATATCTTCCTGCGCCAGTTGGACCATTTTGACTTGCGTAATAGCCGCATCTCATTTCTGACACCCTCTGGCCCACGCGCCGAACTAGAAATCCCACAACTGACTTGGCTGAATTCTTTCAATCGACACCGTGCGGAAGGGCAAATTAGCCTTTCGACCATTAATGGTCAGCATGGCGCCGTGATGGTTCGTATCGACCTGCATGATAATCAGGGTATTTTAGATACAGGCACCGTTTATATGCAGGCCGATAATATTGATGTTAAGCCGTGGATCAGCCGCTGGTTGCATAACAATACGGGCTTGAATAGCGCTGAGTTCAGTCTGGCCGCTTGGCTGAGTATCAAAAGTGGCGAAGTCTACAGCGGTAATGTTTTGCTCAGTGAAGGGCACGCGGATTGGACGGTCAATGACAAAACCCATCAACTTGCCGTCGATAATTTTGTGCTCGAAGGCCGTCGTCAGGGTAATGGTTGGCAAATTGATGCGCCCCAACTGAGTCTTAAAACCGATGGGCTACCTTGGCCGAAAGGCCACCTTTCTGCGCTGTGGCTCCCTGAGAACACTCAATTCATTGGACCAGACCAAACCCAAGAATTACGTATTCGTGCCACTAATATCCAGTTGGAACGTGTGGGGCCACTCTTACCCACGTTGTCACTGTTTACGCCTGAATTAATGAATCGATGGACGGATTTACGTCCACAAGGCATCGTCGATGCGCTGGCTCTGGACATCCCGATTAGCCAGCCAGAAAAAACGCGTTTTCAGGCTAAATGGCACGATATGAGCTGGCAGCACTGGGAGGTGCTGCCGGGCGTGAATAATTTCAGTGGTACATTGGCCGGTTCAGCCAAGCAAGGGCAGATGAATGTCAGCCTTAATGACAGCACCTTACCCTATGGCGATATGTTCCGCGCACCACTAGAAGTGAGTCAGGCCAGTGGCGCATTGAACTGGCAAGTCGATGATAAAGGATGGGAGCTGTGGAGTGACCAACTGGATGTCAGGGCCAAATCACTGTGGGGTAACGGCAGTTTCCGCTATCAGCAGCCGGACAAAGGGCAGCCTTGGCTTAGCATTCTAACGGGTATCCGTCTGTATGACGCCACCGATGCTTGGCGTTACTTCCCTGAACCCCTTATGGGCAAGAAGCTGGTGGAATATTTGACTGAGGCGTTACAAGGTGGGCAAGTCGATAATGCTACGCTGGTCTATAATGGCAACCCTCATGATTTTCCTTATAAACATAAAGAAGGCCAGTTCCAAGTTTATGTCCCGCTACGTGACGCGACTTTCCAGTTCCAACCGGATTGGCCTGCGTTAGAGAATTTAGCCATCGATCTGAATTTCCTCAATGAAGGTTTGTGGATGGATGCCCCTCATGCGATGTTGGGTAATGTCACGGGTCGCAATATCAGTGCCATCATTCCTGATTACCTGAAAGAAAAGCTGTATGTCGATGCTGAGGTAGTGGGCGAAGGTCGCGATGTTCATGACTACTTTACCCAAACACCCTTGAATGATTCGGTGGCTGAAACCTTAGATGAGTTGCAGGTAGGTGGTAAAGTTAGTGGGCGCTTACACCTAGATATTCCACTGCAAGAAGACCGCATCACCCATGCTAATGGCGAAGTGACGCTGAATAATAACAGCTTGCTGGTGAAACCACTGAAAAGCCAACTGGAGAATATCAGTGGTAAATTCCGCTTCAATGATGGCAATCTCGATAGCGATGCCTTATCCGCTAACTGGTTTGGTCAGCCGTTAACCGTTGATTTTACGACGGAAGAGCAGCCAAAAAACTTTTTAGTGAATGTTGGACTGCACGGCGATTGGCTACCGGCTAAATTGCCGGGTGTGCCAGACAACGTGGCTAAATTACTCAATGGCAGTGCGAATTGGGAAGGCAAAGTTGTCGTGCAATTACCCAAAAAAGGCAAGCCAGACTACAAAGTCGATGTAACGGCTGACCTAAAGAAAGTGAGCAGTCACTTACCGTCACCGCTGGATAAAACCAGTGGTAAGGCATTGCCTATTCATGTGCAAGCTATTGGCGGATTAGATTCATTTATGCTGTCAGGTAGTGCGGGCGGCAACAACCACTTTAATAGCCAGTGGTTACTGCAAAAAGATCAAGTCGAATTGGCGAGTGCGATTTGGCAAAACAGTAGCCAAAAGACAGATAGCCCAAAAACAGACAGCAAAAAAGTCCCACCGTTGCCGGAGGAGAAAGGCCTGGTACTGAAATTACCGCCACTGGACGGTGAGCGCTGGCTAGCCTTGATGGCACCTGAGTTGTCCACGGGAAGTGCGCCTTTTACCTCGTCGGCACCGCCTAAAATAAAAGGTAGCGATTCTAGTGTCATCTTCCCGCAACGGTTGACCTTAGAGACGCCGCAACTATTGGTAGGAGGGCAGGCCTGGCATCAACTGACGTTGCTGGTCGAGCCGCTGCTAGCAGGCACTAAAGTGACCGCAAATGGCGAGGAAGTTAGGGGGAGCTTGATGATGGACGACCGTGGTCCTTGGCATGCGGACGTTGATTACCTTTATTACAATCCGCAATGGGCAGCCAACGAGGCGAAAGACCCGTTTGCGCAAGCGGCGGCGCCAGCAAGCACTGACAAAATTTCATTCCGCCATTGGCCAGCACTGCAACTACGCTGTAAAGCGTGCTGGATTCTTGGGCAGAACATTGGGCGAATTAATGCCGATCTGACGCCGAAAGATGACATTTTGGCGCTGACGAATGGCCTGATTGAAGCGGGCAACGGGCGAGCGAAAATAAGTGGGCAATGGCAACAAGACGCTGCGGGTGACAAGACCTCATTAAATGTCGCGCTGACAGGGGCTAAAATCGATGAAACCCTCTCGTTCTTTGGCCTGACAACGCCAATAAGAGATGCCTCATTTGATATCAGTGCCGACGTAAACTGGCGTGGCGTACCCTGGCAACCGCAGATTAATACCCTGAACGGGACGATTAAGAGTAGATTGGGTCGAGGGGTGTTGACAGATCTTGGTGGCGGGCGTGCGGGGCAACTCCTGCGGCTGGTCAGCTTCGACGCACTATTACGTAAGCTCCAGCTCGATTTTAGTGATACGTTTAGTCGTGACTTCGCCTTTGATTCGATTCGCGGCACGGCCAATATCAAAAATGGCGTCATGCATACCAATGATTTAGTGGTTGATGGCTTAGCCGCCGATATTGCCATGAGTGGCAATGTGGATTTGGCTAAACGGAAAATAGCCATGGAGGCGGTGATCACTCCCGAGATTTCGGCCACCGTCGGTGTTGCGACCGCCTTTGCGATCAACCCAGTAGTCGGTGCGGCAGTATTTGCTGCCTCGAAAATTTTAGGGCCACTTTGGAGTAAGGTTTCGCTGATTCGTTACCAAATCACCGGTAGTTTGGATCAGCCGAACATCCATGAAGTATTACGCCAGCTAAAGGAGAGTAAGGCGCCATGAAAAATGCCAATGTTGCATTATTGCAGTTATGCAGCGGTGAAAATACCCGTGACAATCTGGCTCAAATTGAGCAGCAGATCAAACAGTTAAATTCTGGTATTAAGCTGGTTCTGACGCCGGAAAATGCATTATTGTTCGCCAATTCGGCCTCATATCGCCATCATGCAGAGCGCCACAATGACGGGCCGTTACAGCAAGAGATCCGCGAGATGGCTCGCCGTTATGGCGTTTGGATTCAAGTCGGTTCAATGCCGATGATAAGCCGTGAGTCGCCGGACCTTATTACGACCAGCAGCTTGTTGTTTGATGACCAAGGTGAGTTAAAAGCACGCTACGACAAAATTCATATGTTTGATGTAGATATTAACGATATTCATGGCCGTTATCGTGAGTCGGATACCTATCAAGCAGGACAAGAAGTCACCGTGGTCGATACCCCCGTAGGCCGCCTAGGCATGACCATTTGTTATGACTTACGTTTCCCTGGCTTATTCCAAGCCTTACGGGCGCAAGGTGCCGAGATTATTACCGTGCCAGCCGCTTTTACTAAAATGACCGGTGAAGCCCACTGGGAAATATTGCTGCGTGCGCGGGCGATTGAGAACCAATGCGTAATCTTGGCCGCTGCGCAAGTCGGGCGGCACGGTGCGACTCGCCGGACATGGGGCCATACAATGGCAGTCGATGCTTGGGGTAAAATACTCGGGCAGAACCCAGATGCAGTCGCTGCATTGAAAGTCAAAATTGAAACCACAGGTTTGAAAACGATTCGTAGCCAAATGCCGGTATTGCAGCACAATCGCTTTTTAGCGCCACAGGTGCCGTCATTGCATGAGCTTTCAGCTAAATTAAAACCATCATCTAAATAAAGAGTAAAAACTATGAGCCTCTCGTTTGTCAGTGAGCAGTTACTCGCTGCTAACAAGCTGAACCATCAGGACTTGTTCTCAGTGTTGGGGCAATTGGCCGAACGCCGCCTCGATTATGCTGACTTGTATTTCCAGTCCAGCTACCACGAGGCATGGGTGTTGGAAGACAGCATCATTAAAGATGGCTCTTACAATATTGATCAGGGCGTCGGTGTGCGAGCGGTCAGCGGTGAAAAAACGGGTTTTGCTTACGCAGACCAAATCACCCTGAATGCCTTGCAGCAAAGTGCTCATGCCGCGCGCAGTATTGTCCGTGAGTCAGGCAATGGCAAAGTTCATACTTTGGGTGAAATAGCGCATTCAGCGTTGTACCCGTTGCTAGACCCACTGCAAAGTTTGTCGCGGGAAGACAAAATCGCGCTGTTGCATCGTGTCGATAAAGTCGCTCGCGCCGCTGATAAGCGAGTGCAGGAAGTCAGCGCTAGCCTGACCGGCGTTTATGAGCAGGTTCTGGTTGCCGCCACTGATGGCACATTGGCCGCCGATGTACGCCCACTCGTGCGCTTGTCCGTCAGTGTGTTGGTGGAAGACAACGGTAAACGCGAGCGTGGTGCTAGTGGTGGTGGTGGCCGTTTCGGTTATGACTACTTCTTAGAAACGGTTGATGGCGAAGTGCGAGCGGATAACTTTGCCAATGAAGCCGTGAGAATGGCGTTGGTTAACCTTTCAGCCATCGCGGCCCCTGCGGGTGCGATGCCAGTGGTACTAGGCGCAGGCTGGCCGGGCGTGTTGCTACACGAAGCCGTCGGGCATGGCTTGGAGGGCGACTTCAACCGCCGTGGTAGTTCAGTGTTCAGCGGACAGATGGGCCAGTTGGTCGCCTCTGAACTGTGTACGGTGGTCGATGATGGCACCCTACAAGGCCGCCGTGGTTCGCTGGCTATCGATGATGAAGGTGTGCCAGGTCAGTACAATGTCCTGATCGAGAACGGCATTTTGAAAGGCTATATGCAAGATAAGCTCAATGCGCGTCTGATGGGCGTATCGCCAACAGGCAATGGCCGCCGTGAATCTTATGCGCATTTGCCGATGCCGCGCATGACCAACACTTATATGCTGGCGGGTAAATCAACACCTGAAGAGATCATCGCCAGTGTGGAGTACGGCCTTTACGCACCGAACTTTGGCGGCGGTCAGGTGGATATCACCTCCGGCAAATTTGTGTTCTCAACCTCTGAAGCCTATTTGATCGAAAAAGGCCAAATCACCCGTGCGGTGAAAGGGGCGACGTTGATTGGCTCGGGTATTGAGGCGATGCAGCAGATCTCTATGGTCGGCAATGACTTAGCGCTGGATAAAGGCGTCGGCGTTTGCGGCAAAGAGGGCCAAAGTTTACCTGTCGGTGTCGGTCAACCAACGCTGAAACTGGATAATCTGACTGTCGGTGGTACTGCGTAAGGCGAGTTTATTGATAACGGAAACTGCAATAACCGCGCAGTTTCCGTTTTATTGATTATTTCGACAGCAGGTGTTTGTTTTGCTGATAAACATCGTTTAGTCGCTCTGCAATTAATTTTCGTGTCTCTGCTCTAATATCTAAATGCATCGCTGTATCATGCCAATTATGGATAGCACTGACTATTTTCTCCATTGCTGCCCGCGCGTGCGCATAATTCTCAAAATTTGCCTGCGCTGCCAACTGTTGGATGGCCTTCAATGGCGGGTTTTTGCCGTATCCAGCAAATGAGGTGCTGTGCTCCCCATAGGGTGTTGGGCTGAATGTCACATCGTAAAAGGGGGCAATTTTCCATTCACCATTATCTTGTTGCAGGAATGCCCAGTTTTTACTGTGATCATCCTGATTAAGTGAGAATAGGTTAAATATGGCGCGGGTAAACTGTTTTTGGCCTGCAACAGGTGACTTACACAGGATTTGGCTGGCTTTTATTATCGTTTCATAATCAACAGCAGGCGTTCGGAAATCTACATCAAGCATACCGGCAAGACTATGAAAGTGATAGCGGCCCTGATGAGGTGAGCAGTCAAAACGCCGTAGTGCTAGCCAAGCAATCGCAGACGATTTTTCAGGCGGCGTAATCAGTTGCCATTGAGGCACATCGATACCTGCTTGTGCAGCCATTGATAGATATGCGGCTTCGCATAGCCCCTCTTCATGACCGAGATCCAGTGAGGCGGAGGTGAATTTTACCAGCCATGGCTCCAGATCCGGTTTTGCAATCGTACTCGCTAAGGTAGCGTTATCGCGCTGAAGGTAGATTTGAGCCTTGGGTCTGGCCCCGCCCGAACTTCCGGCATTGGCTAATTGTGCTAACACTGTCTCTGTTTGGCCGTCATATAACAGTTGTGCCTCTTCTCCCAGCATTGCCACATCAATCCAATTGCTATTGTCCTGAGTCGCATAATCAGAAGTAGGGCTATATTCTAAAGCCCCCATACCTCGATTGCCGATATAGGCCAATCTGTCCATTGCAGTGAGTTGATGCGGCAAAATTCCATGCTGACGAAATACTCGGTTCATCAGCAATGTTCCCCAGCCATCAGGTAGTGAATCTGCAAATACGCCATGTAAACCCTGATGAGGTTCGCGAGGAGCTTGATGTAGATCGCCGTCAAAGGGCAGATTGAACGGTGATAACGTCGGGTAATTTAATAAATAATCAGGATCGTATTGGAAATATACGCCTTGAGAGTTTTGCGCTAAAACCCCGGCCAGAACTCGCTTGTTGTTGCTTAAACGACGGAAAATATCCAGTTTTTGAATCGGCACAAATTGCGTCATGAGTTAAGTACCTCATCAATAGTGCGGGGTGATCTTTTTTCAGCATGGGTGAGTGTAGCCAGTCCTTCCAGCGAGTCGACACATTGCCATAGTAAGATAAATTGGCGTAATGATATCTGGCTGGTCGTTTCAAATTTTTTGATTGTTGTGGTGGGTACTGTGCTGCGTTCAGCCAGCGCTTGGCGGGACCATTTCCGCTGCTTTCGTTTTTTTCTAACGGCATCGGCAAGTTGTTGTTGGACATCAAATGCAGACAGCAAAGTTAGGTTTTTCATTTTTTTCTCTTTTAACGAAAGGATACAATAATATCCCAAAATACCTATTTTTGATATTAATGGATATTATTATATCCTTTTTGTTGATTTTCCTGTGTTGCCTGTACTAGATAATGGCTGTTTAGTGAATCCAACCGTTGGGAGCGGGAGTGCGTGACAGTATTCAGCGATACCCCTGATAAATTTGCGCTACGCCCTTAAAATATTCCGTCAAATAATCGATACAAACTTGAACCTTGAGCGGCATTTTGTCTTTTTCGGTATAAAGTGCATAGACCGGACGTGGGTCTGAATGATATTTCTTGAACAGCACTTCCACTTCACCGCGCTTAATTTCTTCTATCACCCACATTAACGGCGCATAAGCGATACCTGCACCCGCTTTCAGCCAACAAATCATGGTTTGCGAATCGTTGGTCACAAAACGGCCTTGTGGGGATATTTGTGTCGTGATGCCCTCAGGTGCGATCAACTCGAAATTACTGTCTGGCCTGACGCTATATTCCAACCACGAGAAATTGGTCATATCACTGGGCTTTTCGGGCGTGCCATGCTGCAACAAGTAGCTTTTGGCCGCGCAGACAACCATCGGCATAGAACCGAGGCGGCGGGAAAATAGCCCCGAATCTTGCAATGCCCCGACGCGAATCACCACATCCAATCCATCAGTGATCAGATCCGGTGCGGGAATGCCTGTCACCAAATTGACGGACAGGCCGGGATACTCTTTCAGCATCTCCGCTGTCATGGTCGCCAGAACATTTTGTGCCATGGTGGATGAGCTGCCAATGCGCAATGTGCCGGTGGGGGTATTGTTGAAGGCATATAACTGCTCATGCACTTCTTGCACTTCCTGCAACATACGCCGGCAACCTTGATAATAAATCCGGCCCGCTTCTGTCAGCCCAATACGCCGCGTACTACGATTAAGTAACTTAACATTCAGCTCAGTTTCCAGCTTTGATACCGTCTGGCTGATAGAGGACACGCTCATCTCCAACTGCCTGGCCGCCGCGGTAAAAGAGCCGCATTCAACCACTTTGGCAAACACCGACATTCGTTTTAATCTTTCCATTGTTTGCCCTATTTAAGTTTTGTTTTCGTCTCGATTGTTAACTCTAGCTTAAAAGTGATTTAGATCACACATTGTAGATAAGTTGATAATAAGCAGGCTAATATAGTGGTGTCGTGAATTGTCCGAAGTCTGAATGCTGCGTAGCGAAAGTCTTTTCTCGCCTTGTCTAGCTTGCCACTATACCGAACAATCAAGTTTAACCGATAAGTCTGCCTGATAGTTGGAGCTTTTCACCGTGGCAGAAAAGGTGGGATGAGTGCCCGTGTAACGTCCGATTATTCACTCAGGCATGTTCACCGACATCCTATAATAGAAAGGATTTAAGAATGAGTTTACTTCCGGTGATGGTTATTTTCGGTCTCTCTTTTCCGCCGATATTTCTGGAGCTGCTACTTTCGCTGGCACTGTTTTTTGTTGTGCGCCGTTTGCTGCAACCGACAGGTATTTATGAGTTTGTTTGGCACCCAGCCCTCTTTAATACTGCGTTGTACGGTTGCCTTTTATATTTAATTTCTCGTTTCTTCTCCTGAGGTCGCCGTGAGTACTTTTTCATTAAAAATAATCCGCATCGGCATCACCTTATTGGTGGTTTTACTGGCGATTATCGCTGTTTTCAAAGTTTGGGCGTTTTATACCGAATCACCGTGGACCCGTGATGCAAAATTTACCGCTGATGTGGTTGCGATCGCACCCGATGTCAGTGGATTAATTACCGACGTACCGGTTAAAGACAACCAGTTGGTGCAGCAAGGCCAAGTATTATTTGTCATTGACCAACCTCGCTATCAGCAAGCGTTAGCTGAGGCAGAAGCGGATGTCGCCTATTACCAAACGCTGGCTGCTGAGAAGCAGCGAGAATCTGGTCGTCGGCAGCGCTTAGGGGTTCAGGCGTTATCACAAGAAGAGATTGACCAATCCAGTAACGTGTTGCAAACCGTTCGTCATCAACTGGCAAAAGCCATTGCTGTGCGTGATTTAGCCAAACTGGATCTAGAACGCACCACGGTACGTGCGCCAGCGCAGGGTTGGGTGACTAACCTGAATGTGCATGCGGGGGAATTTATTAATCGAGGCGCAACGGCTGTTGCACTGGTGAAAAAAGATACATTCTATATTTTGGCCTACCTAGAAGAGACCAAGTTAGATGGGGTGAAACCGGGGGATCGGGCAGAAATCACGCCACTGGGCAGTAACCGCATTCTGCATGGTACAGTCGATAGCATCTCGGCCGGTGTCACCAACAGCAGCAGTAGTGCGGATAGCAAAGGGCTCGCCACCATCGACAATAATCTGGAATGGGTGCGTTTAGCGCAGCGCGTGCCAGTGAAGATTCGCTTAGATAGCGAAGATCAGCAACATCCGTACCCAGCCGGTACCACGGCGACAGTGGTGATCACCGGAGCCAATGATCGCGACCCCAATCAGGCATCACCTGTGATTAAGCTGATGCACCGTCTGCGCGAGTTTGGCTAAGATGAACAGCCCCACCTTTATTCGCCTGCGCTTTGCTTTTAAGCTGAGTTTTGCCATTGTCGCTGCGCTGTTTCTTGGCTTTCATTTGCAGTTGGAAACACCACGCTGGTCGGTACTGACGGCTGCGATTGTCGCCGCCGGTCCAGCCTTTGCCGCCGGTGGTGAACCCTTCTCTGGTGCAATCCGCCACCGTGGCTGGCTGCGTATTATTGGGACGTTTATCGGCTGTATTGGCGGATTGGTCATTATCGTGCTGACCATCAGAGCGCCCGTTTTAACGCTTATGCTCTGTTGTCTATGGGCCGGTGTTTGCACTTGGATCTCATCACTGGTGCGCGTCGAAAACTCCTATGCTTTTGGTCTGGCCGGTTACACCGCGCTGATTATCATCGTCACAACCGGTGAAACGCCGCTCTTGACGCCGCAGTTTGCGGTTGAGCGTTGTAGCGAAATTGTGCTGGGGATCGTCTGCGCCGTGATGGCGGATTTACTGTTTTCCCCGCGTTCAATTAAACAGGATATTGATCGGCTGGTGGATAAGGTGCTGGTGGATCAATACAAATTGCTGCAACTGTGTATTCGTCCCGCCGAAAAAACAGAAATCGATCGCGCTTGGAATGATTTGGTCAAAAACACAACCGCGCTCAATGGGATGCGCAGCTATTTGATGATGGAGTCATCCCGCTGGCAGCGTTGTGATCGCCGCTTACGCGTATTGCATACCGAATCCCTCGCCTTGATCACCCAAGCGTGCGAAAGCTATCTGGTGCAGACCTATCACCCGGACATTTTGACGCCTGAGCTGAAAAGCATGTTGAGCGAGCCCGCATCGACACCTGCTGAGATACATCAGCGGCTGAAAGAGTTACGTCAATTTATTGGCGCGAGCCACAGTGAAGCCATCCCTCAAACTATCAGCAGTTGGGTGGGTGCCGCGACCCGCTATTTATTGCTCGCGAAAGGGATACACACCAATAGCAGTATCAGTGCCGTAGAGGAAGGAATCCTGTCGAGAGAAGTGCCTGTCAAACATGTCTCTGCCGAAGGCCATCACGCTATGATCAATGGATTGCGTACTGGTATCGCGACGGCGATCGGTGGGTTGTTCTGGCTATGGACAGGCTGGACGTCTGGCGCTGGCTGCATGGTCATGATTGCGGTGGTCACTTCATTGGCGATGCGTACGCCCAACCCGCGTATGGTCGCCATCGACTTCCTGTTAGGGGTGGTTATGGCACTGCCGATTGGTGCGCTTTACTTTATGTTTATTATTCCGTCCACGCAGCAAAGTTTGCTGCTGCTGTGTATCAGCTTGGGTTTACTGGCTTTTGTGATTGGTATCGAAGTGCAGAAGCGGCGTTTGGGGTCATTGGGGACATTAGCCAGTACCATCAATATTATGGTGCTAAGCAATCCGATGGAATTTAACGTGAGCTTGTTTCTCGACAGCGCGTTGGGGCAAATCGTTGGCTGCTTTGTTTCCCTGATTGTCTTGCTGCTGATCCGTGATAATGCCAAAGATAGAACGGGCAGAACGTTATTAAACCGTTTTGTTTATAGCGCGGTATCGGCTCTGACCACCAATCAAGCGCGCCGCAGCGAAAATCATTTACCGATGCTCTATCAGCAACTAAACCAATTATTAATGATGTTCCCTGGCGATATCGATAAGTATCGTCTGGCATTAACGTTGATCATCGCCCATCAGCGGCTTAATCACACCGAAATCCCCGCAAATGTTGAATTGAGTGCCTTTCATAAGCAAATCCGCTATACCGCTGATCGTGTCATTAATGCGAAGAATGATCAGAAACGGCGTTATTACTTTGCTCGGTTATTACAAGAATTGGATCAATACCAACAAAAATTATTGGATTATCAGTTATCTGATTCGATTGCCCAACCCGTGAAGCGGCTCGCGGAGATGTTGCACCGATATCAGAGTGCTCTTATCTAGTTAACGCGGGAAAGGGGGTAAGCTGTTCTCATCGTCTTTTCAAGGGCTATACTTCTATCAAACAATCTTTTTCTATCAAACAATCTTTCCGCGCCCTTCACTGATGGAGGGCATTACTTCCCTAAAGGAGGTCGACAAGATGTCAGCATCACATTCCATACAGAATCCATTACAGACCCAACAGCACAGCGACGGTGTTTACCACCTCGGCTACTTTGTGGGGGGTAAATGGCACCAAGCGCAAGACACGTTTGAGGTCCGCAATCCCGCCACTGGCGAATTAGTCGCCAAAGTGGCAAAAGCTGGCAAAAATGAAACCGAAGCTGCCATTCAAGCCGCCAGTGAGGCATTCCCTGCTTGGCGCAAAACACCGGCTAAACAACGGGCAGAAATTCTCCAGCGTTGGTATTTACTGATCATGGAACATCAGCAAGCCTTGGCTGAGATAATGGTTTCAGAGCAAGGTAAACCACTGAAAGAAGCATTAGGTGAAGTGGCCTACGCTGCCAGCTTTATTCAATGGTTTAGTGAGCAAGCCAAACGTGCCAACGGTGAAATCATTCCCCCCGCCAAAGAAGGGGCGCGTATTTTTGCGACGCGCGAACCGGTTGGCGTTGTCGCGGCTATCACGCCGTGGAATTTCCCGCTAGCGATGCTGACCCGTAAACTCGGCCCGGCATTGGCTGCCGGTTGTACTGGGCTGATTAAACCTGCCAATAACACCCCACTGTCAGCTTTCGCCTTACTGGCATTAGCTGAAAAAGCGGGTGTGCCAGCGGGTGTGCTGAATGGTGTTGCCGGTGATACCCATGCTATCAGTGATGCCATCATGGCCAGCTCTGATGTGCGCAAAATCTCTTTCACCGGCTCCACTGAAGTGGGCAAAACTCTGATGCGCAATGCTGCCGCGACCATGAAAAAGATTTCGATGGAATTGGGCGGCAATGCACCCTATATCGTGTTTGATGATGCAGATTTAGAGGCTGCGGTCGCGGGGGCGATGGCCTGTAAATTCCGCAATGCTGGGCAGGTCTGTGTCTGCGTCAATCGCTTCTATATTCAAGAGGGCGTGTACGATGCGTTTGTCAGCCGCTTGGCCGCTGAGGTCAAAAAGTTGAGAGTGGGCAACGGCATGGATAAAGACGTTGATATGGGGCCATTGATTAATCTCGCGGGGCTGGAGAAGGTCGAGGATCACGTTAAAGATGCTCTCGAAAAAGGTGGCCGATTATTGGCGGGTGGCCATCGTCATAAATTAGGCGGTAACTTCTTCGAACCGACAGTAATTGCCGATGCCAACGAACAGATGAAAGTGGCTTCTGAAGAGACATTTGGCCCGTTGGCAGCATGCTTCCGCTTTAAAACGGAAGACGAAGTCATTAAGCGCGCCAATCACACGCCATTTGGGCTTGCGGCCTATTTTTACACCCAGAATCTGCAACGGGTATTTCGCGTTTCAGAGGCATTGGAAAGCGGCATGATCGGTGTTAATGAAAGCTCAGTATCGACAGAACTTGCCCCCTTCGGTGGTGTGAAAGAATCCGGTCTGGGCCGCGAAGGTTCAGTGCTAGGATTAGAAGAGTTTATGGAAGTTAAAACCCTGCATTTAGGCAATCTGTAAGTCAGATGAGTAAATCACTTTCGGTGAGATGTGAACGATCACTATATGCAGTACAACTGTTTTTGGACGCTTAAGGGTTAAGGAGGGCCATAATGAATAAACGGATTATCACGATTTTAGGCGCGGTACTGCTGCTGCTCGTCGCAGCCCTGCAAGGTTTTGATGGAGTCACTGCGCGTGATATTGGTCAATCACCCGATCTGGCGCGCCCATCGGTATCGACACCGGCATCTATCGAGCAATTAACCCAGCACAAACCGGTGGTGGAATATCTACAAAAACACCACCGGTTGCCGGATTTTTACATCACCAAGCAGCAGGCCCGTCAGAAGGGCTGGGATCCCAAGGAAGGTAATCTGTGTCAGGTGTTACCGGGGCGGGCAATCGGTGGCGATCGTTTTTCTAACCGTGAACGTCAACTGCCTGAGGCCAAGGGGCGTAACTGGCGTGAGGCTGATGTGAATTATCGCTGTGGTCACCGTGGCAGCGATCGGTTGTTGTACTCAAATGATGGCCTGATTTATCTGACTCAGGATCACTACAAGCATTTCATTCGGATGGGGTGAGAAAATGGTAAAAGTGGCATTCGATTTTGACCATATACCTGATTTCCCTGCATTTTACCGTGAATTCTCTCAGAAGTTTGCCCTGAGCGAAGATTTTGGCGCGAATCTGGATGCGTTGTGGGATGTGGTAACAGGCGAGATAGCATTACCGGTAGAGATTGAGTTTATTCATTTCAATCACCGCCGGAAACGCCGTTTTGGGGCGATAGTTTTGTTGCTCGAAGAGGCAGAAGAAGAGCTGGCAGGGAGTCTGCGCTTTAATATTAACTAAGCCACGTTCCCTTGCCATCTTGAACTCAACGTGCCGCATAGCCAAGCGGCGGGTGACAAACGCCTAAATGAATAGGCACTGTCTATAACGTTATTACTGCTGCTTTTCTGCCAGTTCACGCAGATATTGGAAAATCTGGCGATAGGACTTCGGCGGTTTATTGGCGGCTTTTTCTTTTTGGGCATTACGCACCAAGCTACGTAGTTGCTGGCGATCGGCGTCTGGATACAAATCCAATACGGTTGGGATCGCATCATCACCTTCTTCAACCAAGCGATCACGCAATAGCTCTAGCTTATGGAACAGTGAAACTTGCTGGTTATGGCGGTTTTTCAGTTTATCGAGGGCAGTTTGAATCGGCTCGACATCACGGGCGCGTAGCATTTTACCAATTAACTGAATTTGGCGGCGGCGACCTTCTTTTTTGATTTTCTGTGCCAGCTCAATGGCCGCCAGCAGATCTTCATCTAATGGGATCTTCTCTAGCGCGTTTTTACCCAGCTCAACCAGCTCGGTACCGAGATCTTTCAATGCTTCGGCATCGCGCTTGATTTCACTTTTACTGACCCAGATAATCTCATCATCATCGTCATTTTTATCTTCTGGGACTTCGTCTAGCCAGTCTTCGGGCTGTTTGTTCATGGTCAAATTCCTTAAAAAGAGGCTAATCGTAGCAGGTTGTTTGCTTTCTGCGAAATTGTGCAAAGATCTCTGATAGACTCAAAAGTATGGCGTTCTCTATTTTATCCGTGTAAGTCGTCGTATTACGACACTTTCCTGAACGATTATCTCATTAATTATGGCAGATAGATGAAAGTAGTCACTCAAGTTGCAGAACAGCGTAAAACGCTGGAACAAGCCGTTGCACAGGCTTTGGAATTGGCCCGCGCCGGTTCCGATGCGGCCGAAGTCGCCGTGAGTAAAACCACCGGAATTAGCGTCAGCACACGCTTTGGTGAAGTGGAGAACGTGGAGTTCAACAGCGATGGTGCGCTGGGAATTACCGTTTATCACCAGCAGCGCAAAGGCAGTGCGTCTACTACCGATTTAAATCCAGATGCTGTCGCGCGTACCGTGCAAGCGGCGCTGGATATCGCTCGCTACACCTCACCAGACCCTTACGCAGGGCCAGCAGAGAAATCGCTATTGGCTTTTGATGCGCCGGATCTGGATTTGTTCCATCCCAGTGATTTGGATGCTGAGCAAGGTATCTTGTTGGCCGCGAGGGCAGAACAGGCTGCATTGCAGGCCGATAAGCGCATTACTAATACGGAAGGTGGCAGCTTTAACAGCCACTATGGCATCAAAGTTTTTGGTAATAGCCACGGCATGTTGCAGAGCTATTGCTCCAGTCGTCATTCGCTATCGAGCAGTGTTATCGCCGAGCACAATGGGGATATGGAACGCGATTATGCTTATACCATTGGTCGCCGGATGGACGATTTAGCCAACCCTGAGTGGGTGGGTGAAGAGTGTGCCCGCCGCACGTTATCTCGCTTGTCTCCACGTAAGCTGCCGACGATGCAGTCGCCGGTGCTGTTTGCCGCTGAAGTGGCTACTGGTTTGTTCGGTCATTTGGTGTCAGCCATCAGCGGCGGTAACATTTATCGCAAATCCACCTTCTTGCTTGACCATCTCGGCCAGCAGATTATGCCTGATTGGCTGACCATCGAAGAACATCCGCATTTGCTACGTGGCCTAGCATCGACGCCATTCGACAGCGAAGGTGTGCGCACGTTACAACGAGAAATCGTCAAAGATGGGGTGCTGCAAACTTACCTGCTGACCAGCTATTCATCCCGTAAGTTAGGGCTGCAAAGCACAGGGCATGCAGGGGGGATCCATAACTGGCGCATCGCCGGTCAGGGGCAGGATTTCGCCGGTATGCTCAAGCAGTTGGATAAAGGCTTAGTGGTGACTGAATTGATGGGCCAAGGCGTCAGTACGGTTACCGGTGATTACTCACGTGGTGCTGCAGGTTTCTGGGTCGAAAACGGTGAGATTCAGTATCCGGTCAGTGAGATTACCATTGCCGGTAACTTGAAAGACATGCTGCGCAATATTGTGAGCGTCGGCAGTGATATCGAAACGCGCAGTAATATCCAATGCGGCTCTGTCTTGTTACCTGCCATGAAGATCGCAGGCGAATAATACCCTTCCTGTCATTTTCTCATTCCACTCCCCGCCTGTAGCAATACGGGCGGCTTTGTTTGCTCATTTCTCTGACATGGTAATCTTCCCCCGTTCAAGTGGATGTTTTATAGTCAAAGGAAATGATAATGCCAGTATTGATGCGGGGAAGTTCAAAGATGATTGTGATGCCAAGCACGTATAGTCCAGCCACTATTGCTCGGGAATTTAAGGTCATCCATGAATTTGAATTATTCGGTATGGAATATGCCGTTGTTTTTGATATTAAAGTCCCTAAAGCCGCCATTATCCGTTTAAATACAGAAAGTTTTAATGGCATACCTCGTCATCGGGTTATTGCAGCTCTGGATCTGGTGGCCAAGCAGGAGTTAGGTCATAACGTCATTTCAGTTCATCGTTTTTGGCAAGATTCTGCACTCTTTCAAGTAGAAGGAATGGTGATTGATCTGAATGAGCGGGGCAAAGGGTTGGCTACGCTGCTCTACGAGGTTTTAGTGCTCAAGTGTGGCCTAATCTTAATGAGTGATAATAAGCAGTATGAGGCGGGTCAGGCTCTTTGGCAGAAGATAGCTCGTGAGTCAGACAAGTTAGCTGTATTTATATTGGATTCTGAGGCAGGCAAATTTTACCCCTATAGCGGTGACCGAGTTCCTTACAACGGCACCAGTATCCCAGAAGAGAAAATCTGGAGCAGACATCCGGATACGTCGAAATGGGGTGTTATCTTAATCGCTGAAAACAGAGAAAAAATCGCTGCCTATTGCTGATCGCGAGCAACCCATCGCCTTTTATTTTCCCGTACAACGCTGACTTTCCCAACTGACAACAAATAATCATTGTCAGTTTGGTCTTCTATTGCCTATGTTCAATATGAGCAATGTACTAATGAAGTGATGTACTAATGATCAGTATTTCAATAACAATAACCCTACCCAATGGCTTAGGTGACTGTCAGCACCATCGCAACGCCAAGTCTGATGGGGATAGAAGGAATGTGAGCATGGGTAAGAAAATGATGGCGTTAGTGGCGGCGGTGCTACTCAGCACCAGTACGCTAGTTATGGCCGCCAGTGTGGCAGACAACATGGACACGATTGCCGAGAATTACGGCAAAGTATTGAAGGCAGATTCGACAGATGTCATCAAAAAAGGCCTCGAGGCGATGCGTGTAGCCGCGCAGGATGCGCAAAAGGGCATTCCAAGCAAATTGAAGAGTAAAGGCGAGGGAAGCGCGGAGGTGAAGGATTTCCGCCATGGCTTGGACTTACTTATCGGCCAGATTGATGGTGCGCTGGCATTAGCGAATCAAGGCAAACTGGATGAGGCTAAAAAAGCAGCCCAAGACTTTAAGCCGACCCGTGATACCTACCACAAAAAATACCGCTAACAGACGTAAAGAGGGTAATGGCCACAGGCTGTTACCCTCACAACATATGCACTGATGCTTTACCCGCACCGACCTGCACTGTCATCTTTCGCTGATGCCCGATTAACGGTGGAATTCGCCCGCCGCTTCTGGCTGATACAGCAATTCCAGCACGGTAATACGGGTTTCATCGCCACCAGGCAGTGCCCAACTGATTTCATCATTGACGTGCAATCCGAGCAACGCTGCACCTAACGGTGCCATAACGGACAATTGCTCATTGCTGTCTTTCAGCGAAGCAGGGTAAACCAGCGTGCGGATATGCTCTTCCTGATTACTCAGATCGCGAAAACGCACGCGGCTGTTCATGGTCACCACATCCGCCGGAATGGCATTGGGTGGCAAGATCTCTGCGCGATCCAGTTCTTCATTGAGCGCTTGTGCGACCACAGTACCGGCAAAAGCCGGTTGCGCCAGTAACGCATCCAAACGTTCAGCATCCAGCTCGTTAATCGTGATGGTTGGCTTGGTCATACCACTCTCCAATTCAATTTAGCAAACAACACAAAAGCAACACCCCCACGCCATAGGAGAGGGGGTGTTAGAAAATAGCTTAATAATAAACTGATATTAGGCGCTTCCGGCTAGAAAAGAAAGAGATCAGGATCACGAACATTTTTCCCCACGGGGAATCAGCGGACATTCATATTAAAAGTTATTTTGTTGTTAATGATTAAGTTAGCTCTGTTATCACCTATTTTGCGAATGTGATCCCCCTAAGACATGATATTTCCACTTTGAACTGGAAAAAATGCCACTACACACCTATTCGGCTTGCAGGTAGGGTGATGTCATCGCGCAGAGGGAAGGTAACGGAACCTATCTTTGTCGTCAGAAAGTTTTTTCGGGAAAAAGAGATAGAGGATTGCCAGCGTGAATGATGTAGCCGCAATGAATGCAGCCGAGGAACCGCAAGTGGACGAAGCCAATATCATCACTGAACGGGTATTAGCTGAAATTACGGCAATGCTAAATGCCGAAAATATTTTTACTAACGATGTGCAGCAACAAATGCTGACATCACATATTCGGGCAATGGTACTGCGTTCAATAACGGGCGAGCCATTACCTGAGGTCGATAAATCATTATTTGATGAAATTTCTACGCATTCGATGCAAATGGCCCAGCAAGTCGTCGATAAGTTTGCCAATTTACCGATTGAAGAAGCTTATCTACTGTCAGTGCATTTCGAAGTCGCGAAAGATAATAACCCCTAAAATACGAATCTGGAGAAGAAACTATGAGTCAAATTACCGTTGTGATTGGCGACCGTTTAGGAAAAGGCCAGAAAGTAGGACAAGGTGTTGAATTGGCTGGTGGCCGCGTGGTGGTTATTCCCGGCGTTGCCGCAGACATGAAACTGGGTGATGTGATGAATAGCGAACAAGCTGATTTCGGTATTTCATTCTGTGGTAGTGGCGGCGCAGGCGCGATTACAGCCCAAAATAAATATGGCTACAAAGCGAAATACGGCATGCGTTCAGTGGAAGAAGGTGTGACGGCAATAAATGAAGGCTGCAAGGTATTAGGCTTCGGATTTATGGATAAAGAAGAGTTAGGGCAAAAATTAGTGGAAGCCTATATCAAGAAATATGGTCAGCCGTAATGAAAGAGCAATACACCACTCAAGTGCAGGTCAAAGGTAAAGGCGATACCAAAGGTAAAGCTTTCGCGAATGCGCTGGGAAATGTCCAAAATACAGTGCTGAAATCGACACAAAATATTCTGTTACGCATTGAACCACAAGACGTAAAAGTATTACGCGCTGAGTTATCGGTGAAGAAAGAGAAGTTTTTATTCTTCTTTCTGGCACGTGAAAGAAAAACCTACAGCGTGGAATTAGATATCACCGTGAACGTGACATTTATTGACACTGATAAAGTGGCCTTCGTTTCAAAATAAGCAGTTTTTGTCGGTCAATATTGTCTTGATAGCTCAATAAAAATGAATGCCTTTGTATTTGTTTTACCGCGTGCGGTCACTTCAATTACTTAGGGAAAACTAACAAATGAAAGGATATGTTGATGTTTCTAATTATTCTTTTTAAGTCGATTATTATCGGCGGACTGGTTGGCGTGGGGGTTGGTGTTGGGGCCGCCCGTATGTTCCATGCGCCGACAATACAGGGAATGGGTGCATTTCGTACCTTGGGCGAGTTGAACTCGTGTGAGGGTGATCCAGCATCGCATTTCTCCTTCGGGCTCGGCTTCTTCTTCAACGCTTGGGCTTCATCGGTCGCTGCGGGGGCGTTCACTCAGGACGTTGACCACCGCATCATCCCTAACTGGGGTGCCGCCGCATTGATGATAAAGAATCGCAATGTCGCGGAAACCATGCATAACCCGAAAAAGATGGCGATTGCCTGCGGCATTATCGGGATTATTGTTGTTAGCTTCCTTAATACCACGGCGTCAGCAGTGCCAGCCGCATTGCAGGTAACGGCGATTAAAGTCTTAGTTCCTGCGGCCAATATTCTGGTTAACACCGTGATGCCCGTTATTTTCTGGTTAGCCGCGATTGATGCTGGGCGTCGTTCTGGCTTCTGGGCCACGATATTTGGTGGTTTAGCACAGCTTATTATGGGGAATGCCGTTCCGGGCCTAGTACTGGGTATTTTAATCGGTAAAGGCGTTGAGGAAAGTGGTTGGAATAAAGTCACGAAAATCATGATGACAGTGATTGTGCTGCTATTTGTGCTCAGTGGTTTCTTCCGCGGATTTGATATGAAGTTATTGGAGTCATTCAGTCTGGGTGTTCCTATGTGGCTCGATACCATTCATAACGCATTGAGCGGAAAATAACAGAGCGAGAGGAGCTTAATAATGGATGAACAAACCAAGAATAATTTCTGGTATGCCGACTGGTCCTTTCCGATTTTTGTAGGACTGTTATCTTCCGGCGTATTTGCGGGTACTCATATGTATTACTTATATGGTATCGGCGCATTTAACGAAGTGGCATTTGTTTCTATGCTACGTGCAGGTATGGATACCGGTGTTTATGGCGCGGTAGCGGCATTTGGTGCCAGCTTCTTATTCGCCCGTATCATCGAAGGTTCGTTGGTCGGTATTTTAGATATCGGCGGTGCGATTCAAACCGGTGTTGGCTTGGGTGTCCCTGCATTATTACTGGGCGCGGGCTTTGTCTTCCCAGTGGCTAATTTTGCCGCATCACTGGTGACCGGCTTAATCATTGGTCTCGCCATTGGTTATCTGATTATTTTGGCGCGTAAATTTACCATTAACCAAAGTGATTCGACTTACGGTGCCGATGTGATGATGGGGGCAGGTAACTCATCTGGCCGTTTCTTGGGGCCACTGATTATCCTGTCTGCGATCACTGCATCTATTCCGATTGGGATTGGTTCTCTTGGCGGCGCATTATTGTTTTATTTGTGGAATAAACCGATTACCGGTGGTGCAATTTTAGGTGCCATGATTTTAGGGTCAATTTTCCCCGTCGCGATTTCTTGAACATCGGGGTAAATATTCAAATTACCGGATATTTACCCCACAGCCATACCAAGCAAGTAGGTATTACGGAGAATAAAGATAATGCATGACTTTATTATCACTCGAGCAGTATTGGTTGATGGCCGTCAGGTTGATATTGCAATCAATGATGGAAAAATCACGGCTGTGAGTGCAGCTTCCTCGAATGCTGAAAATAATCCAGCGGGCTCTTCTTTTTATCCGGCTAAAAAAGTATTGGATCTGGCGGGGAAATATTACCTCAGTGCCGGATGGATTGATTCCCATGTTCATTGTTACCCCGCCTCACCTATTTATCACGATGAAGCTGATTTAATTGGTGTCGCCAGTGGCGTGACCACCGTGGTGGATGCGGGCAGTACTGGCGCGAATGATGTTGATGATTTCTATCGGCTGACCCGTGCGGCGAAAACGCATGTTTACGCTTTTCTGAATATTGCAAAAACCGGCATCGTGACACAAAACGAATTAGCCGATATGGCGCAGATTGATAAGCAAAGTGTTAACCAAGCGATAGCGCGTAACCCCGGTTTTATTATTGGCATTAAAGCGCGGATGAGCAGCAGCGTGGTAGGCCAAAATGGCATTAAACCCCTTATTCGCGCCAAAGAAATCCAGCAAGAAAACCATCAGTTGCCATTAATGGTACACATTGGTAATAACCCGCCGGATCTGGATGAAATTGCCGATTTATTGACGCAAGGGGACATTATTACTCATTGCTATAACGGCAAACCTAACCGCATTTTAACCCCTGCCGGTGCCTTGCGTGAGTCTATCCAGCGCGCATTAAAGCGTGGCGTGTTGTTGGATGTGGGCCATGGCAGTGCCAGTTTCAGCTTTGATGTTGCCGCGCTAGCCATCAAGCAAGGTATCTACCCGCATACCATTAGCTCCGACATTTATTGCCGCAACCGCATTAATGGGCCGGTTCACAGCTTGGCGACCGTGATGTCCAAATTCTTCACTGTCGGTCTAAGCTTGGAACAGGTTATTGACTGCGTGACACAAAATGCCGCGCAAGCGCTGCGTTTGTCCCAAAAAGGCAAACTGGCAGAAGGCTATGACGCTGACTTGACTATTTTTGAGTTAAAACAGCAACCTCAGGTCTTTAATGATTCGGAAGGTAAATCGGTTACCGGTGAAAAATATCTGGTGCCACTGGCCGCTGTGGTCGCCGGTGACGTCGTGTTAACTGACGAAGGGAAGTCAAAAGATGTCTTCAGTTTATGAAAAGTACCAGTTAAAACAGGTTATTAATGCATCTGGCCGTATGACGATGCTCGGTGTTTCAACGCCACGACAAGATGTCGTTGATGCCGTGGAATTGGGCCTGAACCATTACTTTGTCATGAAAGATCTGGTGAATAACACCGGTGCTTATATTGCCAATTTATTGAATGTCGAGAGTGCAGTGGTGGTGTCCTGTGCTTCTGCGGGGATTGCACAATCTGTCGCGGCCGTGATCGTGAAAGATGATGCGAATTTGCTGGTCAATCTCCATGCTGCACCTCGTACCGTGCCTCACGAAATCGTGTTACCGAAAGGCCATAACGTTAACTTTGGTGCACCAGTCGATACTATGGTGACACTCGGCGGCGGTAAAGTTGTGGAAGCCGGATACGCCAATGAATGTTTGCCAGAACAGCTTGAAGCCGCGATCACGCCAAATACCGCGGCTATCTTGTACATAAAATCCCACCATTGTGTACAAAAAAGCATTTTGTCTGTTGAGCAGGCGGTGGTGATTGCCCGTAAGCACCAATTGCCCCTGATTGTTGATGCGGCAGCGGAAGAAGACTTGCTGTGTTACTACCAAATGGGCGCTGACTTAGTGATTTATAGCGGGGCCAAAGCCATTGAAGGGCCAACCAGCGGGTTGGTTCTGGGCAAGAAAACCTATGTCGACTGGGTGAAGCTGCAATCAAACGGCATTGGACGTGCGATGAAAGTCGGTAAAGAGGGGATCCTCGGCCTGACCCGCGCGATTGAAAGCTACATGACACTGGAGAAAGAGACTGGGCAGCAGATGGTGGCTAAGATGACCCCTTTCATTGCACAGTTGAATACCATCGACGGCGTATCAGCCCAAGTGGTCTGGGATGCTGCTGGGCGCGATATTGCTCGCACAGAAATCAGTTTTGATGAGGCCAAAATTGGCCGTTCGACGCCTGACTTGGTGGATGCGTTAAAAAATGGCGATATCGCTATTTATTTCCGTGCTTATAAAGCGAATGAAGGCAAAATTGAGGTGGACGTTCGCAGCGTCACGGCACCGCAACTTGAGACGATTTATAGCTGTATCAACCGCTTGGTGAAGGGAGCCTAACTCATGAAATTGACCCCAAATTATTACCGTGATCGGGTGTGCCTGAATGTGCTGGCCGGTTCAAAAGAGAATGCGCGTGAGATCTATCAGGCGGCCGAAGGCCATGTGCTGGTGGGCGTATTATCGAAAAATTATCCCGATGTCGACAGTGCCGTCAAAGACATGCGTGAATACGCCGCACTTATCGATAATGCCTTATCTGTCGGGCTGGGGGCGGGCGATCCTAAGCAATCGACCATGGTCAGTCAAATATCACAGCAGGTTCAACCGCAGCATGTGAATCAGGTCTTTACCGGTGTCGGTCCAAGCCGTGCGTTGTTGGGGCAACAGGATACCGTGGTGAACGGCCTGATTTCGCCAACGGGCAAAGTGGGCTATGTGAAGATCTCGACTGGCCCGCTCAGCTCACAGCAAAAAGACGCGATCGTTCCCGTGACAACTGCCATTGCCATGTTGCGGGATATGGGCGGCAGCTCCATCAAATTTTTCCCGATGAACGGATTGGATTCTATCGAAGAATACCGTTTTGTGGCTGAAGCTTGTGCGGCGACCGGGTTCTGGTTGGAACCGACGGGCGGTATCGATCTGGAGAACTTCGAACAAATCGTGCAAATTGCACTGGATGCCGGTGTCACGAAAATCATCCCGCACATCTACAGCTCGATCATCGACAGTAAAACGGGTCATACTCGTCCGGAAGATGTGAAAACCTTATTGGATATCGTGAAGAAAATCGTGGTCTAACATTTTATGCTGCGACACTAAAATGAAGTGAGAGACGCTCCCTGCGCACATGCTGGCAGGGGGCGCTGAATGACTTAAAAACAGCATGCCTGAATAACGGAGTGGAGCAGTGAGATTTCCCTATCAACGTCTGGCCTATATGTTCGATGCATTGCAATCGGAAACGCTACCTCAAGATGAGTTGGCGAAGCGTTTTGCAGTCTCGACGCGGACTGTGCGGGCAGATATTACGGCGTTGAATGAAGTTCTTGAGCATTATGGCGCACACTTTGTGCATAACCGTGGTTTTGGTTATCGGTTAATGATCGATGATGCTGAACGCTTTCGGGCGCTCCAACCGCAAAATCGCAAAACCCATTTGACCCCACGTACTGCCCATGAACGAGTGCATTATCTGTTAATCCGTTTTCTGACCTCCGCCTTTTCATTGAAGCTCGAAGATTTAGCCGATGAATGGTTTGTCAGCCGTGGCACGCTGCAAAATGATATGGCTGAGGTGAGAGAAAGGCTAAATCGCTATCATCTGACGATTGAAACCAAACCTCGTTATGGCATGAAGTTGTTCGGGACGGAATTATCTATCCGTACCTGTCTCACTGACCTTTTATTCCAATTACAACTGCAAGATGCCGATAACCCATTATTAAAAAACGAATTTCTCAGTATTCAGGCCATCCCTGATTTAACCGAACAGCTCCATGAGCTGTTGGATCAATATGCGGTGCGGTTAACCGATGAAGGTGAGCAATACTTGATTTTCTACTGTGCGGTAGCGATCAAACGCATCACCGACGGTTACCCATTATCCGATTTTGACGCTGAAGATGTCGATGAGGCGGTGAAACTGGCTTCAGCTCGCTTGGCGAGTGAGCTTAAGTTGCTGTCTGGTAAAGATATTTCAGCGGCCGAAGAAGCTTATTTACGAGTGAATATTGCTGCGCGTCGGGTTCAAGCCAGCCAGCCCAGTACTAGCCGCCCGAGTGAAATCAATGCCGACGATGAAGAGACGCTGGTGGATTACATCCTGTCTTACATTAACGCGCACTATAACTACAATTTGCAGGGCGATAAGCAGCTACGCAGTGATTTGCTCACCCATATCAAAACCATGATTACGAGGGTGAAGTATCAGATAACCATCCCTAATCCATTGTTATCCAACATCAAACAGCATTATCCGATGGCCTATGATGTGACACTGGCGGCGGTATCCAGTTGGGGGAAATACACGCCTTACAGCTTGAGCGAGAATGAAATTGGTTATCTGGTGCTGCATATTGGGGTCGGGTTAGAGCGCCATTACAATATCGGATATCAGCGCCATCCGCAGGTGATGCTGGTGTGTGATACCGGCAACTCGACCACGCGAATGATTCAGGCTCAGATTTCCCGTAAGTATCCGCAAATTGTGATGACGCAGACTATTTCACTGCGTGACTACGAAGTTCTCGACCATATCGACGAAGATTTCATTATTTCTAATTCGCGATTAGCGGAAAAGAACAAGCCGGTGGTGGTGATGTCACCGTTCCCGACGGAGTATCAGTTAGAGCAGTTAGGCAAATTGGTTTTAGTGGATCGTACTCGGCCATACATGCTGGAGAAGTTTTTCGACAGCAATCATTTTATGATTATCGATGAGCCGATGACGCAGGCGCAGTTATTTGAAAAAGTCTGCGGCGAGTTAGAAGCTGAAGGTTTCGTTGATGCTGATTTTTACCCGTCAGTGGTTGAGCGGGAAGCGATTGTCTCGACCATGCTAGGCGAGGGGATCGCGCTACCCCATTCGTTGGGTTTATTGGCGAAGAAAACCGTGGTCGTCACCATGTTAGCCCCCAATGGGATTGCTTGGGGTGATGGTGAAGTGGCTTACGTTATTTTCTTGCTGGCTATCAGTAAGACTGATTATGAAGAAGCGATGGCGATTTATGATTTGTTCGTGACCTTTGTGCGGGAGCGGTCGATGAGTCGTTTATTGAGTAGTCAGCATTTTGATAGTTTTAAGGCTATTGCGATTGATTGTTTGAGTCGCATTTAGGGGATCAAGGTTTGGTGATCGGTTCGGTTGTTATAGCTCCAGTGTTCACCTTGGCTGCGATAGATCGGATCTGGTTTCGGTTGATATTCGCTCAGTGATCACTTTGACTCCGCCGCCTCAACCGAGTCGGGCCGCAGGGCGGCGGCCCAACACCCGCGCCTTTGCGCGAAATATTGTGGCTTCGCCATTCCCTCCTACAGCTTTCCGGCTTATCGAACCGGCGCTGACTCGCTCCCAGCTCGACAGCCCCTTTCGCCGCGTCCATGCGGCTCATTCGGCCTGCAATCTTTGTCGGCAATTTTTCTGATTGCGCTCAAGGTCAAAAGACCCAAGACCCAAGACCCAAGACCCAAGACCCAAGACCTAAAAGTCATGGTTTTGATCTTGAAGTTTAAAAGCACATTTGAGCTGCCGAGCGAAGAGAGAAGGCAAGGAAAACGGGCAGGACGCCCGTTTTAGGCGTCGCGCGGAGGGACCCGCGTAAAGCCTTCCGTCAGCCGAAACGATGAGTGAGGGAATCCACGCAGTGGACAAGCGATGCGTGCGCTAGCGCGGGGGCTCCAAGGGGGTCACGCGCTTGTGACCCCATTGGCGGTTGAGGCATCAGGGGTAAAGTGAGCACCGATCTCATGTCAACCGAACCGATCACCAAACCGAATTGAGTCGATCACCTAATATCATCCGAAACGAGATCCAGTCCTCAACTGAAACTGAAAATATGATCCCCTCACTGCCACCCATATCTCCTCACAAACCACCCTTTCACCAACTGCGTCGTCACCATATAACCCAGCAAAATCACAATCAGCCATGGGAAGTAAGACAATGGCAGCGCCTGTAATTGCAAGAACCCCGCCAACGGCGAGAAGGTCAACCCAATACCGATGGCGACAACCGCCAGAGTCATTAAACACAGCGGCCAAGAGGCACGGCTTTGGATAAATGGAATCTTACGGGTACGAATCATATGCACAATCAATGTCTGGGACAGCAGCCCCTCAACAAACCAACCGGATTGGAACAGTGTCTGCATCTCCGGTGTATTCGCCTTAAATACCCACCACATCAGGCTGAAGGTCAAAACGTCAAAAATGGAACTTATCGGCCCAAAGAACACCATAAATCGCCCCAAATCGCCGGCGTTCCAACGTTGTGGTTTCGCCAATTGCTCTTCATCGACATTATCGAAAGGAATGGCAATCTGTGAGATATCGTACAGCAGATTTTGAATTAGCAGATGCAAGGGAAGCATCGGCAGGAAAGGCAAAAATGCGCTGGCAATCAACACACTAAAAACGTTACCAAAGTTAGAGCTGGCGGTCATTTTAATGTATTTCAACATGTTGGCGAAAGTACGACGCCCCTCAATGACGCCTTGCTCCAGAACCATCAAGCTCTTTTCCAGCAAAATGATATCGGCAGCTTCTTTGGCGATATCCACGGCGGAATCTACGGATATCCCAATATCTGCCGCCCGCAGAGCGGGCGCATCGTTAATGCCATCGCCCATAAAACCGACCACATGGCCCGCTTCCCGCAGGTTTTGTACGATACGCTCTTTGTGCATTGGCGTGAGTTTGGCGAAGACAGTGGTGGTGCGCGTGGCTTCAGTCAGCTCTGCTTCTGTCATCTGCTCAATATCATTGCCACGTAATACCCGATCGACCGATAGTCCGACATCTTTACAGACCTTACGTGCCACTAACTCATTGTCACCGGTCAGAATTTTGACATTAACGCCATTTTTTTTCAGTGCTAATAGCGCCGGTGCTGTGCTCTCTTTCGGTGGATCGAGGAAGGCGATATACCCTTCTAAAATCAGGTCGTATTCATCGATGACGGCGTAATCCCGCTGATAGGCAGGCAAAATGCGTGTGGCGACGGCAACCACCCGCAGCCCTTGCTGGTTCTGCTCATCGGTAATGCGGCGAATACGCGCCAGCAGCGCGTCGGTCAGAGGAATAACGTCATCCCCTTGGCGGACATGGCGGCAGATGGAGAGCATCTCTTCGAGCGCGCCCTTACAAATCAGCTCGTGATAATCCGACTTATCGCTGACGACCACTGACATACGGCGGCGTTCAAAATCAAAGGGGATCTCATCGATTTTGCGGTAACCGGCCAGTGTGGCAGCGGCTTGAGATTCAGTGGCGGGTTCCGACATCGAGGACAGTACGGCGACATCCAGCAGATTTTTCAGCCCAGTTTGGTGGTAGCTGTTGAGCCAAGCGTAACGCAGCACTCGCTCACAATTAGCACCGAACACATCGGTATGGCTCTCCAATACGATTTTATCTTGGGTAAGCGTACCCGTTTTATCGGTACACAGAATGTCCATCGCGCCAAAGTTCTGAATGGCATCCAGTCGTTTGACGATCACTTTCTGCTTTGACAGCTTTACCGCCCCTTTTGCCAGCGTCGAGGTGACGATCATCGGCAACATTTCTGGGGTTAAACCTACTGCAACGGAGAGTGCGAACAGTGCCGCTTCACACCAATCACCCTTAGTAAAGCCATTGATCAGCAACACAATGGGTGTCATCACCAACATAAAGCGGATCAGCAACCAACTGACTTTACTGATGCCACTTTGGAAGGCGTTGGGCTGCTCATCCTGATGAGTCACTCGCTCAGCCAGTAGGCCAAAATAGGTTTGATTACCGGTGCCAACCACGATGGCTAACGCGGAACCGCTGACCACATTCGTGCCCATAAAGCACAAGGTATCGCGCTCTAGTGGATTTTGCTCGTCACACTCACGGCATTGCGCCACTTTTTCAACGGGCAGGGATTCACCGGTCAAAGCGGCTTGGCTGATAAACAGGTCTTTTGCCACCAAAATGCGCAAGTCTGCGGGGATCATGTCGCCGGCGGACAGCTTAATGATGTCACCAGGGACGAGTTGAGCGATAGGCAGCTCGCGGTGTTCACTTTTCCCCGTATGGGCATCGCTGCGGATCACGGTGGCGGTATTGCTGACCATCGCCTTTAACGCATCCGCTGCACGGCTTGAACGGGCTTCCTGAATAAAATGCATCAGGGTGGAGATCAGCACCATGGCCCCAATCACCAGTGCGGCGGTCAGGTCTTCGGTGGCATAGGAGATCAGCGCCAGAATGGTGAGCAACAAGTTAAAGGGATTGCGATAGCAGTGCCATAGATGAACCCACCAGCGAGTCGCTTGCTGATTTTCAATCACATTGCTGCCAACATTGAGGCGAATCGCCTCGGCTTCCTGCTCGGTCAACCCTTCGGGATGGCTCTGAAAACGCTGATAGAGCTGCTGTGGCGTTTCATTGGCGCACAGCAAACGCTGCTGCGTTAATGCGGCGGGCAGATCTTTGGCCGAACTTCCCTGTGGCAAACCTTCTAGCATGGTTTCCCGACGGATCAGGCGGCGGGGCAGGCTACGGCTCAAGGTATTGAGCAACTGCCGAGTGAAATTTTTAACGTGCATGGTTCAAACCTTACTGTCATACCCTGAAATCGTGTCGGGGCGATCTCAGGTTGCGCTCACGGCAAACCTGCCGTAGAGAGAGCAAAAAACATTATCAGCAGAAACTCGCACAAGAAGAGTGCGCAGTGACTGCCTACCAGATTTTTCCGGTAAGGCAATCACGTCAGACGAGGAATTACCTTAGCGGTGGCACCCGTAGGGTGCGGATGAGGGAACAGGGTCCACTGGGTAATTAACCTCCGGTCAGAGAAGAAACGTTTTGTTTGAGCATGATGCGGGAGCTCGAACAGTTAGACAGATACTAAACGGCATCACTATTTTCGATACGGCAAAAAACACCCTAGCGGAGGGGGAGTCCGTTAGGGTGGCTACAGGCCGCCGATCATGGGGATATCATGCGTTGAGTCTAGTTCTACGCATGCTATGCTTCCCTCAATACCAGCAAATATAAATAATCAGTTTATTATATGTTTCTAAACCTAAACATTAGGTAAACCATGCAAAACCGCTTGACCATTAAGGACATTGCCCGCATGAGTGGAGTTGGAAAATCCACAGTCTCACGGGTATTGAATAACGAAGGCAGTGTCAGCCCACAGACGCGTGAGCGGGTTGAAGCCGTGATTCGCCAGCAAGGTTTCACGCCATCAAAATCAGCCCGAGCGATGCGAGGGCAGAGTGATAAAGTGGTGGGGATTATCGTCTCCCGTTTAGATTCGCCGTCTGAAAATCAGGCGGTGCGAACCATGCTGCCACTGTTCTATCAACAAGGGTATGACCCTATCTTGATGGAAAGCCAGTTTGATCCCACATTGGTCAGCGAGCATCTACATGTGCTTCAACAACGTCATGTGGATGGGGTGATCCTGTTTGGTTTTACGGGGCTAACCGCAGAGATGCTCTCACCGTGGCAGGAAAAAATGGTGGTATTGGCGCGGGAATACGAGGGTTACTCTTCGGTTTGCTATGACGACGAAGGCGCTGTGCGCTTGTTGATGGATAAGCTACGCCACGCTGGGCATCGTCATATCAGCTATATCGGCGTACAACCTTCGGATGCCACCACCGGTATGCGACGCCATCAATCTTATCTCGATTACAGCCAGCAGCATGGCTTGATACCCACGGTCGCACTGGGGGAGTTGAGCTACCAGAGTGGCTTCCAACTGGCTCCACAGGTCATCAAGCCGGATACGTCGGCGCTGGTGTGTGCGTCAGATACCATCGCCATGGGCGTGAGTAAGTATTTACAGCAACAGAGCCTGCAACATATTCAGGTCTGTGGCATCGGCAATACACCACTGCTGCACTTTCTGTTCCCCAACACGCTATCAGTTGAGTTGGGGTACGGCACTGCTGGCACCAAAGCGGCACAACAACTCCTCGGCCAACTGAGTCATCAGCAGCCCATTCAACAGATTATTATTCCCGGTCAGCTAGCCTGACGCCCATTTTTCTTACCGGGATCCTATCTTGTGTGGTGGGATCGCTCGGCAACCCAACGCGGATGCTTCACTGTGCCTTTACCACAAAAAGTGGCCAATCTGTGATCTTCAACCCAAGTTGGGAACGTTCCCATTTAATAAAAATGAATACATAGCTAATCTTTAGTCAGTTGAATATTTAATCGGCTATGGTTTTAGTACCGGCGACGTTTTTCATGCCAACAACCATTTCACGTTTTTTATTCAAGTGAGTCCTGAGCGATTAAAAGAACAGACAACTTAGCCTGCTATCCCACCTTTACGAAAGGTACGTTGAAATGAGCAAAGTCAAACAACAAGACATCGATCAATTGATCGTACTGGTGGGAGGCAGAGAGAATATTGCCACCGTCAGCCACTGTATTACTCGACTACGTTTTGTGTTAAATGACCCATCGAAAGCCTCGCCAAAAGAGATTGAAAACTTATCAATGGTCAAAGGCTGTTTCACCAATGCGGGCCAATTTCAAGTCGTTATCGGGCCGGAAGTCGATGATTACTACCAAGCATTGATCGCCAAGATTGGTCAGAATGAAGCGGACAAAGAGCAGACCAAACTGGCGGCGCGCCAGAATATGACGTGGTTTGAGCGAGGCATTTCTCACTTTGCTGAGATCTTCTTCCCGCTGTTACCAGCCCTGATCAGCGGGGGGTTGATCCTCGGTTTCCGTAACGTGATCGGTGATATCCCGATGACAGACGGCAAAACGCTGGCGCAGATGTATCCCGCGTGGAAAACCATTTATGACTTCCTCTGGTTACTGGGCGAAGCCATCTTCTTCTATCTGCCAGTGGCTATCTGTTGGTCCACGGTGAAGAAAATGGGTGGCACGCCAGTCTTGGGGATTGTGCTGGGTATCACCTTGGTTTCGCCGCAACTCATGAATTCTTATCTGTTGGGCCAACAAATTCCTGAAGTCTGGAATTTCGGTTGGTTCACCATTGAGAAAGTGGGCTATCAAGCGCAAGTCATCCCTTCAATTCTGGCAGGTTTGGCATTGGGCTGGATTGAAACTAACCTGAAGAAAATCATCCCCGCTTATCTGTACTTGGTTGTGGTGCCAGTGGTTTCATTACTGTTAGCGGTGTTCCTTGCCCATACGTTGATCGGGCCATTTGGCCGCATGATTGGTGATGGGGTGGCATGGGGTGTGAAAGGGGTGATGACGGGTAGCTTCGCACCGATTGGGGCAGCGCTGTTTGGCTTCCTGTATGCGCCGCTAGTCATCACTGGTGTGCACCAAACGACGTTAGCCATTGATATGCAGATGATTCAGAGCATGGGTGGCACCCCTGTCTGGCCACTGATTGCGCTGTCTAACATCGCGCAGGCATCTGCGGTTCTGGGCATTATCATCATTAGCCGTAAGATTAATGAGCGTGAGATTTCAGTACCGGCAGCTATTTCAGCCTATCTCGGTGTGACCGAACCGGCGATGTACGGTATCAACTTGAAGTATCGCTTCCCCATGCTGTGCGCCATGATTGGCTCGGCCTTGGCGGGCCTGATTTGCGGGTTAACAGGCGTGATGGCGAATGGCATTGGTGTCGGCGGTTTACCGGGGATTTTATCCATTCAGCCGCAATTCTGGGGTATCTACGCCTTGGCAATGCTCGTGGCGGTTGTGGTGCCATTGATACTGACGATTATGGTTTATAAGCGTAAAGAGAGTCGTGGCGAACTGCCGGTCTGAGTCATGAAACGCCGTGAGTGGTCATCCACTGGCGGCGTTGTTTTCCCTTTTTCTGTTTTTCTATGAATAAAGAGTCTGCTATGAATAATCCTATCCCTTGGTGGCAAAACGGCGTCATTTATCAGATTTACCCGAAGAGTTTTCAGGACAGTACCGGTAATGGCTACGGCGATCTGGCGGGTGTGACGCAGCGTTTGGACTACTTGCAAAAGCTAGGTGTTGATGCGATTTGGCTGACACCCGTGTATGTCTCGCCGCAAGTGGATAATGGTTATGACGTTGCTGATTACTGCGCCATTGATCCCGCTTACGGCACATTGGATGATTTCAAGCATCTGGTGACGCAAGCCCATCAGCGTGGCATCCGTATCGTCATGGACATGGTGTTTAACCACACTTCGACTGAGCACGCTTGGTTTAAAGCCTCGCAGGAGCCGAGTAGCCCTTATCGCCAGTTTTACATCTGGCGCGATGGTGAAGGCGATAGCTTACCCAATAATTGGCGTTCGAAATTCGGCGGCAACGCTTGGCAATGGCATGCCGACAGCGGCCAGTACTACCTGCATCTGTTCGCGACTGAACAAGCTGACTTGAACTGGGAACATCAGCCGGTACGTGATGAACTGAAAAAAGTATGCGAGTTCTGGGCGGATATTGGCGTCGATGGCCTGCGATTAGACGTGATCAACTTGGTGTCTAAACAGCAGGACTTCCCCAATGATTTCGAGGGTGATGGCCGCCGCTTTTATACTGATGGCCCCCGTATCCACGAATTTTTACAAGAAATGAGTCGTGATGTCTTTCAGCCTCGAGGCTTGATGACGGTCGGTGAAATGTCTTCCACCCGCCTTGAACATTGCCAGCGTTATGCGGCTTTAGGGGGGGATGAACTGTCGATGACGTTTAATTTTCATCACCTGAAAGTGGATTATCTCAACGGTGAGAAGTGGTCGTTGATGCCACCGGATCGCGTTGAGTTGAAGCATATCTTTAACCAATGGCAGCAGGGGATGCATAACCGAGCATGGAACGCCTTGTTCTGGTGTAACCATGACCAACCACGCATTGTGTCGCGCTTTGGTGATGAAGGGGCATTGCGCCTACCGTCCGCCAAGATGCTCGCGATGGTGCTGCATGGCATGCAGGGTACGCCTTATATTTACCAAGGCGAAGAGATTGGGATGACCAATCCTAACTTCACCTCGATTAACCAATATCGTGATGTCGAAAGCTTGAATATGTATCGTGAGCTGAGTGCCGAAGGGCGCGATCCTGACGAGTTATTGGCGATTCTGGCCGCGAAATCCCGCGATAATGGTCGAACACCAATGCAATGGGATCACACTCTCCATGCTGGTTTTACCCAAGGCACACCGTGGATCGAGCCTTGTAGTAATTATACTCGAGCGAATAACAGCGATATTCGAACGGATCACCGTGATGAGATTAACGTTGTTGCGGCATTGGCAGATCCTGATTCAGTGTTTTACGCCTATCAGCATTTAATCGCATTACGTAAGCAACATCATGTGTTCACGTTGGGTGACTATCGGGATCTTTGTCCACAGCACCCTGATTTGTGGTGTTATTTACGCCGTTGGCAAGGTCAGCAGTTATTGGTCGTGGCCAATTTGAGTGATAAGCCGCAAGCATGGGAGCCTGAAGGGGTCGAGTTGGATGGCCATTGGCAGCTATTAATGAGCAGTTATGGCGAGAGTGCTTTCCAGCCGCAGAAGTTAATGCTGCGGGCTTATGAGGGCGTGTTTTGGATTCGGGGAGAGGGCTGAACTGAGTAGATTTTGGATTGGAACTGGATTCGGTTGAATACCGGATCTGGTTCTGATTGATATTCATTCACTCGATGACCAACTTATTTCCTAACCAACTTATTTCCTAAATATGGCATGGAGGAGCTAAATCTATTTGGTTAATAAGGCGACATAAATGACAGTAATTAAATGGATAGGATTGAGTTTATTGAAATTCAAATCACTAATCGTGACCTTGAATTAAATAATTACACTAATATAACCTATTGAAAACGATCAATTAAATAAGTATATGAATCATAAAATGAATAAAAAAAGTAATTTTGGTGAGGTAATTGTAAGAGGCTGATAATGATCACTTTTTTCTTTTATGTGTTCATGTTTTTTCTCCAATACCGATATTAATAGTAGCGATATCCTCTATCGTTACTGTCATTAAATATCAAAAAAGGAAAAGGATATGTCACAAGTTATTAATACTAACGCCATGAGTTTAGTTGCTCAGAATAACCTGAATAAGTCTCAGTCTGCATTGGGTACTTCTATTGAACGCCTGTCTTCAGGCCTGCGAATTAACAGTGCGAAGGACGATGCTGCAGGTCAGGCAATCAGCAACCGTTTTACCAGCAACATTAATGGTCTGAGTCAGGCATCTCGTAACGCTAACGACGGTATCTCTTTGGCGCAGACGACGGAAGGCGCATTGAACGAAATCAATGATAACTTACAAAATATTCGTCGTCTGACCGTTCAGGCTGCCAATGGCACCAACTCTGAATCTGATCGCCAGTCCATCCAAGATGAAATCAACCAACGCCTAGCGGAGATCAACCGCATATCCGAACAAACTGAGTTCAACGGTGTGAAAGTGCTGAGTACAGATCAGAGTCTGAGTATTCAGGTTGGCGCGAATGATGGGCAGACCATTAACATCAACCTGAGTCAGATGAATACTGAAACGCTGGGTATGACTGGCTTTGATGTATTATCTTTCGGCAATGACGATAAATTTGGGACTATTACTACACCAAGCGATGGCGTGGTTGTTAAAGATGCCAGCGGCAATGACATGGCAATGGCTGCCGCGGATGTCACTAAGCTTGAGACCGCGCTATTTGGCGCGGGTAATACCGGCCAAATGTTTTCCTATACCAAAGAAAACGGTGAAACAGCATTTGTTGGGGTTGATGACGACGGCAAGGTAACAGCAGCGACGGTAGCTGTAACACCTGAAGTAGCAGGGCCACCCGTAGTCCCCGCTTCAATGGCGTTTACTGCCGCTACGGCCACAAGCGATGAAGTCGCCAAATTTGGCGACAGTGTGAGTGAGGGTCTACTGAAAACGGTCGATGAAGCGTTAGCTCAGGTAGATACCTTACGTTCCAGCTTAGGTGCTTCACAAAACCGTTTTTCTTCAGTTATCAGTAATCTCGATAACACCGTGACTAACCTATCTGAATCGCGTTCTCGGATCATGGATGCGGACTTTGCTTCTGAAGTTTCTAATATGAGTCGAGCGAATATTTTGCAATCCGCAGGGACTACCGTCTTAGCGCAGGCAAATCAGGTTCCTCAGAATGTGTTGTCTTTGTTGCGTTAGTTATTAGGTTTAGTGGTTCAGTAGTTTGGTGATCGGTTCGGTTGTTATGAAATTGGCGTTCACCTTGGCTTTGATGCCTCAACCGCCAAGGGGGTCATGAGCGTGGCCCCTTTGGAAACCCGCGCTTGCGCACGGATTGCTTGGCTGCTTTGCAGGTGGATCCGGTTGCTTGGTTTGGTTTGGTTTGGTTTGGTGATCGGTTCGGTTGTTATTACTTCAGTGTTCACCTTACCTCTGATGCCTCAACCGCCAAATGGGCCATGAGCGTGGCCCCTTTGGAAACCCGCGCTTGCGCACGTATCGCTTGCCTGCTTCGCAGGTTCCCTCACTCATCGTTTCGGCTGACGGACGGCTTTATTCGCATCCCTGCTCATGGCGCCTAAAACGGGCGTCCTGCCCGTTTTCCTTGCCTGCTCTCTTCACTCGGCAGCTCAAATGTGCTTTTAAACTTCAAAATCAAAACCATGATTTTTTGGCTTTTGGTTTGTATCTTTTGACGTTGAGCGCAATCAGAAAAATTGCCGACGAGGATGAAGGGTAGAGTGAGCGGGCAGGACGCCCGCGAAAAGCGCGTTTGGGCAAGGATGCCCATCGCGCTGGCTCGTGAGCCGAAAGACGTAGGAGGTTTACCCGCAGGGCAATATTTCGCGCAAAGGCGCGGGTGTTGGGCCGCCGCCCTGCGGCCCGACTCGGTTGAGGCTACGAGGTTAAAGTGACCGCAGAACGCCTATCAACCGAAACCAGATCCAATCCTCAACCGAAACCAGATCCAATCCTCAACCGAAACCAGATCCAATCCTCAACCGAAACCAGATCCAGCCCTCAACCGAAACCAGATCCAATCCTCAACCGAAACCAAACCCAACATCACCCCCCCAACTTCAACACCGGCAACTGAGAAAAAATACTCACCAACCCTTCCCCCCACCCCTTACGGATCATCATAAAATACGGATGATCCTCCGTAATTCGATATTGCTGATCCGTACTAAAACTCCCCAGTGGGTAGATCATCACATCCAACGGCAATCCCACCGATAAATTACTGCGCAACGTGGAATCCATCGAAATCAACGCGCACTGCATCGCCTGATCCAGCGTGGTGTCGTAACTCAAAACACGATCGATAATCGGCTTGCCGTACTTGCTTTCGCCAATCTGAAAATAAGGTGTATCTTGCGTGGCTTCAATAAAGTTTCCCTGCGGATAAATATGAAATAGCCGCAACTCTTCACCCTTAATCTGGCCGCCTAACAACAGGTTACAGCTAAAATCTGTGCCACCACTGTTTTGCTGTACGCCACTGTCCCGATTAATCACCTCGCGTACGGTTTCACCTAACAGCGTGGCCGCTTCATACATTGAACGTACATTCATCAGGTTGGTTTGTTCGGGGTCCAGACAGCGGCGCTGCAATAAACTGATAATGCTCTGTGTGGTCGCCAGATTGCCGGCACTTTGCACCACCAGCGTTCGTTCGCCCTCTTGCTGGAACAGATGCAGTTTGCGAAAAGTGGAAATATGATCCACCCCAGCATTAGTGCGGGAATCTGAGGCAAACACTAACCCGGACGCCAGCCGCATGGCCACACAGTAGGTCATAAAACAGTTTCCTTTTATTGCGACATATCAGATCGCGGGTTCGATAGCATGTGTACGGCAGCAATGGTCTGCATATCCTCATAACCACCACCCCGACGAATTCCTCGTACTGGGCAGGCATCCAGATAATCTATGCCCACCGCCAATTTCAAATGTTGATTCGGCTTGCAGGTATTATTGGTCACATCAAAGCTTTGCCAGTGCCCATCCAACCACACTTCGGCCCAAGCATGGGTCGCGACATGACTAGAGGATTCTGTATAAAGATAGCCGCTTACATAGCGGGCTGGAATATTTAAACTGCGGCAACACGCCAGAAAGACGTGGGTGTGATCTTGGCATACCCCTTGTTGAGCAGCAAAAGCCTGTGCCGCACTGTCTTGGACCGTGGTGGTGCCAGGGCTATAGGGCATTTTGGCTAATAGCTCCCCCATCATCCGTGTTAGGCAATCCAATTGTGCATCTGCGTGCGTCACGCCCTGACAATGGCTAGCAGCAAACTGACGGATAGCCGCATCGGGTTGCGTCAGCGGGCTATGGCGAAGAAACACCAGTGGCGAGAGGTGATCACCACTATCATCTTCCACGTTATCTTCAATCTCGACCACGCCTTGAGCCTGAATGGTAATGGCCTGATGCGGCTTATCCAGTGTCAGCACATGAAGCACGTTACCAAAAGCGTCGGTGGTGCAAATGGCCTCTTCCGGCAAACTCAGTTGCCAAGACAAGATTCGCTGGTGGGCTGAGTCTTGCGGCGTCAGGCGGAGATACTGTGTGCTGTGCTGCACCTGTTGGGCGTAAGTATAATGGGTGCTGTGATCGACATTCAGTCTCATTGAACCTCCAAATAGGTTTGACGAATGCTGTCAGCTATCGCATTGATCTTGCCTAAAAAATCCATCAGATAGACGTGTAGGCCATCGGCCATGACATCATTGATACTGCTAAAACGCAGTTCGGCGAGCAAGATACTGACTAACCGCCGTGGTTGGTTACTTTGATTGCCGCCGATCAATTCCAGTTGTTGCTCCATGTCATTGATGCAAGCGAGTAGGGAGCGCGGAATTTCATTGCGTAAAATCAGCAGTTCCGCAATGGCTTCGCGGCTGAGTTGCTGCTTGTACAAGCTGTGGTAAGCCTCGCGTGCGCTCACGGCTCGCAGCAAAGTGTCCATTCGGTAGTATTCGCGCACCGGATCGTCGTCGTTATCCAATAGTTGGTTTTTGACATCCAGCAGGCGAGCCGTGCTATCCGCCCGTTCAATCAGGGTACCCAAGCGAATAAAATAGAGCGCATCGCTGCGCAGCAACGTGCCGTAAACCGCGCCACGGAACAGGTGTGAGCGTTCTTTAACCCAGTCAAAAAAGGCATCAATACCGGCGGCGCTGATACCTTGCCGACGTAGCTGCTTCATCTCAATCCAAGTGGCGTTGATGCTTTCCCAAACCTCGGACGACAGGCTACCGCGCACGGCATGGGCATTATTCCAAGCCATCTGTAAGCAACTGAAAATACTGCTAGGGTTATGGCTATCAAGGACAAAAAAATTGAGCAAATGCGTCATGGAAACTTGCGGATAGTGCTCAGAGAATAGCGCTTGGGTGTTACTCAGGCTGAGCGGCACCAGTAAATCAAAATTCACTCGGGTGCTGGTGGGCATCATCGAGAGCCGGTTGGTCACATCCAATACGCGGGTGATGTTCTCGGCGCGCTCAAGATAACGGGCCATCCAATAAAGCTCACTGGCTGTTCGGCTTAGCATGCGTCATCCTCCAATACCCAAGTGTCTTTGGTTCCGCCACCTTGCGAGGAGTTAACCACCAGAGAACCTTCCGCCAATGCCACGCGCGTGAGTCCACCCGGTACCAAACGAATTTCCGACCCAGATAGGGCAAAAGGGCGCAAATCAATATGGCGGGGGGCAAGACCGTTATTGACGAAAGTGGGGCAGGTCGAGAGCGCGAGAGTTTCTTGCGCGATGTAGTTTTGTGGTTTCGCCAGCAGCAATTGGCGAAATTGGGCGATTTCTGTTTGTGTGGCCGCTGGGCCGATCAACATGCCGTAGCCCCCTGCACCATGCACTTCCTTCACTACCATTTGATCCAAATTAGCCAATACATAAGAGAGATCAGCCGGTTGGCGACATTGCCAGGTGGGGACATTCGCCAGAATAGGGTCTTCTGCGAGGTAAAAGCGGATCATATCCGGCACATAGGGATAGATAGATTTATCATCTGCCACGCCAGTGCCAATGGCGTTAGCCAACACCACGCCCCCAGCACGATAAACGGACAGCAATCCGGGAACACCCAACATGGAGTCAGGGCGGAAAGCCAGCGGGTCGAGGAAGGCGTCGTCCACTCGCCGATAGATAACATCAATCTTGCAAGGGCCGGCAGTCGTCCGCATAAAGACCGCGCCCTCTTTGACGAATAGATCGGCGCTTTCCACCAACTCAACCCCCATCTGTTGCGCCAAAAAACTGTGCTCAAAGTAGGCACTGTTAAAGCGACCAGGGGTCAACACCACCACGGTAGGGTCATTGACGGGGGTACTTTCACGCAGCGTTTGTAGCAGATGAGAAGGGTAGCGTTCCACCGGTGCTATGCGTTGTTCCGCAAAGAGTTCTGGGTAGAGCCGCATCATCATTTTGCGGTTTTCCAGCATGTAAGAGACGCCGGATGGCGTACGCAGATTGTCTTCCAGCACATAATAGAGACCGTCACTATTACGAACCATATCGACGCCAATAATATGTGCGTAGATATTTTGGTGCAGATTGACCCCTTGCATGCAGGGCTGATATTGATCATTGGCGAGCACTTGCTCGGCCGGAATGATCCCAGCTTTGAGGATATGTTGATCGTGGTAAATATCATGGAGAAACGCATTCAACGCTTGTACACGTTGGCGAATGCCTCGATCTAACATCTGCCACTCACTGGCGGGGATAATGCGCGGCACGCTGTCGAACGGGATTAACCGCTCCGCACCGTCATCGTCGCCATACACGTTAAAGGTAATACCCACCCGATGAAACAGCAGTGCAGCTTCTTCACGCTTGCGCGCAATCGTTAGCTGATCGGCCTGTTGTAACCATTGCCAGTAGGCGTCGTAATGGCTGCGGTGTTGTCCCTGCGCCAGTAACATTTCATCGAAAAATCGTGATGCGGAAAGGTCGATGTTCAGCATTATCACCTCGCTAACAGAACAGGCTGTAGTGGGGATCAGGCATAAACTGTGCCAGCTCGTCAAATAGGCAAAATAAGGGGGGTTAGTACAACTTTAGCACTATTAGGGTGCAACTGGTGAGCAGGGTGCTTTATTTATGGGCAGAAAATGACGGCATCAACAGGGCGATGGGCTGCGATAGCGCATCGGGAAAGAGGAGGGGCGAAATTGACGCCTGAAAACAAGAACGGCTGGCAATGACCAGCCGTATTCGCAGTGACATCAGAATTAACGACGTACTGCGATAGCTTCGATTTCGATTTTGACGTCTTTTGGCAGACGAGCGACTTCAACACAAGAGCGCGCAGGGAATGGCGCATTGTGCTCATTAAAGAACGCTTCGTAAGTGGCATTAACGGTGCTGAAATCATTCAGATCTTTCACGAATACCGTGGTTTTCACGATATCGGCAACTTTCAGGCCCGCAGCTTCAACGATGGCTTTGACGTTTTCTAGCGACTGACGTGCTTGCGCTGAAACATCGTCGGCCACTAGACCGGTTTTAGGATCAACGGGGATCTGGCCGGAAGTTAGGATCATGCTGCCAAGGTCAACGCCTTGGACGTAAGGGCCGATAGCGGCAGGGGCTTGTTCAGTGCTGATAATGCGTGACATGTAGACTCCTGATTTATGTAATGCGGAAAAGAGGTCCCCTTCATCTTTCGCTGACAGGCACGTAAATGGCCTGATGAGATCAATGGGATATTATTATCTCTGCCATTATAAAGCTGGGATGAATAACGGCAACCGGCGCGAACTCAGTTTGCTGCGGGCTGCCGTGTTAATTCATTTACAGTGCTTAATCGGTGAACAGTTCGTTGCCGGTTAACCGTTCTTTGTTGGTTTACAGGGCTTAATCTGCTTGCAACACGACCTGATGATCGAACTCTTTCTCGCAATATTGACATTTCAGGTGGATTTCACCCTGGCTAGCTTTCACTTTGAAGCTGGAGTCGACGGGTTCATTGTGGCTAATGCAGTTGCTGTTTGGGCAGGTGAGAACGCCGTCTATCCGCTCTGGCAGGCTCAGCGTCAATTTCTTCACTACTTCGTAGTTATCGATGCGGTTGACGGTGGCATCTGGCGCATACATCGCCAATTGGTTGGCTTGCTGTTCGGTTAGGAAGGTATTTTCTATCTTAATCAGGTCCTTACGGCCTGAGCGCTTAGAAGGCAGATTTAAGCCGATAGTGATACGTTGGTCTGTGGCGGTCAGTTTGAACAGCGACAATAATTTGAACCCGATTTGCGCCGGAATATGGTCAATCACGGTGCCGCATTTGATCGCTTCAACCTGTAGTTTGTAATCTTGAGTCATGTTCAATTCTCCCTCAAAGAGCCAATTCAGCGTTTAACACCAGAGCCAGCAGCGCCTGACGTGCGAAAATCCCGTTACCTGCTTGTTGGAAATAGTAGGCATAAGGCGTTTTATCGACATCGGTGGTGATTTCATCAATCCGCGGCAGGGGATGCAGGACTTTGAGATTATCGCGTGCGCCATTCAAATCCGACGCGCGTAGAACAAATTGCGCTTTGACATTGGCATATTCTGACGGATCAAGGCGCTCTTTTTGTACGCGAGTCATGTAGAGAATATCCAGATCGGCGACCACTTCTTCGATGCTTTCATGCAGGCTGTATTCAATTCCTTTTTCATCCAGCATTTGCAGGATGTAAGCAGGCATTGCCAGTGCATCGGGGGCGATAAAGAAGAAGCGATTGCCATCGAATTTGGCCAGCGCTTGTGTCAGTGAATGCACGGTGCGGCCATATTTTAGGTCACCGACCATGGCGATATTGATGTTATCCAGCCGCCCTTGGGTTTCCTGAATGGTGAATAAATCGAGCAGAGTTTGCGTTGGGTGTTGGTTTGCCCCGTCACCTGCATTGACCACGGGGACATTGCCGGAGAACTGTGCTGCCAAGCGGGCCGCGCCTTCCTGTGGATGGCGCATCACGATGGCATCGACATAGGTGCTGATAACCGACATAGTGTCGGCGAGTGTCTCGCCTTTTTTGCCCAGCGAGGTGTTGCTGCTGTCAGAGAAACCGACCACAGATGCACCCAACCGATGAATCGAGGTTTCAAATGACAAACGGGTGCGGGTCGAAGCTTCGAAAAAGCAACTGGCGATCACTTTGTGTTTTAACAGCTCAGGTTGCGGACGACTTTTGAGGCTAGCGGCGGTGCGCAATACCAGTTCCAGTTCATCGCGACATAAGTCGTTAATTGAGATGATGTGCTTGTGATACAACGGGTTGGCCATTTTCGCTCTCCTGTGTGACTGCCCGTGGTCGTGGGCTACCCTGGTGTTTTTATACCCGTTATCTTTTCATTGGCAGATTGGGTATGATCAGTTTTTACGCAGTAATGTTAAATTCAGTGCCGATTGGCAGACAAAAAAAAGCCCCTCAATGAGGGGCCTTACGGGATCGGTTTAGCAACGGGAGAGACCAAGGCAGTTGGCTGCCTGTTGGCTGGTCATCTTCAACAAAATGACGATGTAGTGCGAAATCTAAGCAGCTTTTCATCATATCTCCCGGCAAATTGTGGCGAATTATACTCGCGTGGTTTTTCTCTGCAAGGGGTAAAAGCCGCATTTTTTATGATTAGCAAACGATTACTTTTTGTTGATATTCGGGGCTAGGGGCGAATGACCGCTGATCGGTTCGGTTGAGGACCGGATCTGGTTTCGGTTGAGGACCGGATCTAGTTTCGGTTGATATTCGTTCGGTGATCACTTTAACTCCTCCGCCTCAACCGAGTCGGGCCGCAGGGCGGCGGCCCAACACCCGCGCCTTTGCGCGAAATATTGCCCTACGGGTAAACCTCCTACGTCTTTCGGCTAACGAGCCAGCGCGATTCGCATCCATGCTCAATCGCGCTTTTCGCGGCCGTCCATGGCCGCTCACTCTACCCTTCATCCTCGTCGGCAATTTTTCTGATTGCGCTCAACGTCAAAACCCACAATTCACAACCCAAGACCCAAGACCCAAGACCCAAGACCAAAAAATCATGGTTTTGACCTTGAAGTTTGAAAGCACATTTGAGCTGCCGAATGAAGAGTGAAGGTAGGACGCGAGGCATGGATGCCGAGCGAGCCGTGCTTGAGCAGGAGCGAATCACGGCGGTCCGTCAGCCGAAACGATGAGTGAGGGAATCCACGCAGTGGACAAGCGATACGTGCGAAGCGCGGGATTCCACAAGGGGCCACGCTCATGGCCCCTTTGGCGGTTGGTTCATCACAGGGAAGGTGAACACTGGAGCTGTAACAACCGAACCGATCACAAAACCAACTATCAACCAAACCAGATCCAATCCTTAACCCCGTGTGCGACTTAATCCTCATCAAACCCCGAATTAAACAACTCAATCACCGCAGCCAGTGCTTGAATCTCATCAGGGCCGGTCGCTTCGACTTCAATCTGGCGGCCTTTGGCTGAATCTAGCATCAGCAGTGCAATCACACTGCTGGCTTCAGCTTCGGTCCCACTGTCATTACGTAACATCACTTCTGCATCAAAACTCTGAACCAATTCGAACAACTTCATCGCGGGTCTGGCATGCATCCCCAACTTGTTCTTGATCTCAACAGTCTGTTTGATGGTCATTATTTACGTTTTTCCAGAGTGCGGTGACGTGATTGCACATTCTTGCCACGCGCACGGAAATAATCAGCCAATTGTTCAGCAACATAGACTGAGCGGTGCTTACCGCCAGTACAACCAATGGCCACCGTGAGATAACTGCGATTATTGGTTTCTAGCATCGGCAGCCATTGTTCTAAGTAGCTGCGTGTCTGATAAACAAAGTTATGCACTTCGGTGTGGCGATCAAGGAAGGAGATAACAGGCTTATCCAGACCAGTCATTGGGCGTAATTTCGGATCCCAATGTGGGTTTGGTAAGAAACGCACGTCGAAGACGTAATCAGCATCAATGGGGATACCGTGCTTAAAGCCAAAGGACTCAAACACCATCGTCAGCTCACGCTCGCGTTTACCCAACAGGCGGGTACGTAGCATTTCAGCTAACTCATGCACTGACATTTCTGAGGTATCGATAATCAGATCCGCCCGTGAGCGCAAAGGCTCCAGCAGATCACTCTCTTCATCGATAGCACTTTCTAATGATAGGTTTTTAGTCGACAGCGGGTGCAGACGACGGGTATCACTGTAGCGACGAATCAGGGTATTGCGGTCAGCATCTAAAAAGAGCAACTGCGGTGAAAAGCTGTCTGGCAGTTGGGTCATGGCATGCTCGAATACCTCGGGTGATTCAGGCATATTGCGCACGTCTATACTTACCGCAGCAGAAATATTTCTATCGGCAAGCGTGCTTGCCAATTGTGGTAGTAGAACCACAGGCAAGTTATCGACACAGTAAAAGCCCATATCTTCCAATGCGCGCAAAGCAACAGACTTCCCTGAACCGGAACGGCCGCTGACAATCATCAGCACCATGTGAGTGACTCCCCTTGGTCTCTGTACCTATCATCTTTCGAGTTGCCGGTGTGTTGAGCGCTTTCCGACAACTTGAAGTCTATTGGATATACATTAGAACGCTGTATTCCGGCTATATGAGCAAAACACGACAATGAAAACAGATAGCACTGATTACGCTGTCTCTGGCGGTAATTCAGTCATGATCTGATAAAGCTCGTCATCACTTTGTGCTGCGCGTAGGCGACGACATACTGTTTTATCAGCTAATCGCTTGGCCACTAAAGATAAAGTGTGTAAATGAGTTTTACATTGATCTGCCGGAACCAACAAGGCAAATAATAGATCAACAGGTTGATTATCAATAGCATCGAAGGCAATCGGTTGTTCCAAACGGAGGAATACGCCCACTGCACGCAGTGTGTCTTCCTCCAGCTTGCCATGCGGTATCGCGATGCCACTGCCAATGCCTGTACTGCCCATACGTTCGCGGGTCAATACAGCATCGAAAACGACCTGTGAAGGCAAGTTAAGCTGTTTGGCAGCTAACTCGCTGATAATTTCCAAAGCCCGTTTTTTGCTTGAGCAATGTACGGAGCTTTTGGTGCACTCGATATTTAATACCGAGGTTAATTGCAATGCTGGATCGTTGGTCATCTCATCTTTCACTTAAGCGCTGTTTTAAACCTGATCCCACGGATGAACGGTAGGATCAGGCTATGTAGCGAGGGTAGAACCACCGTTAGGTAGACTAACGGCTAGGATTCTTAATGTTGTTTCAATTTATCTTTATGCTTGTTCAACTGGCGCGCCAGTTTATCAACCAAAATATCAATGGCGGCGTACATGTCTTCCTGCTCTGAACTTGCGTGCAACTCGCCGCCATTCACATGTACCGTCGCTTCTGCGATTTGTTTGACTTTTTCGACACTTAAAACCACATACACCTGGTTAATGCGATCAAAATATTGCTCAAGTTTGGCAAATTTAGTGGTAACAAACTCGCGTAATGCGTCGGTTATTTCGACATGATGTCCGGTAATATTGAGTTGCATAGTGTCTTCCTTCTCAGTTCAGGTCAAACCAACTGTTTGCGTTGATTTGACGGCGGGATGGATAACGACTCTCGGTACTTCGCGACGGTACGCCGTGCCACCATGATGCCTTGTTCGCACAAAAGTGTGGTCAGTTTACTGTCGCTAAGGGGTTTGGCAGGGTTTTCTGCCGCAACCAATTTTTTCACCAGTGCACGAATTGCTGTCGAAGAGGCTTCGCCCCCGCTCTCAGTATTGACGTGGCTGGAGAAGAAATATTTCAGCTCGAAAATCCCCCGGGGACTGTGCAGGAACTTTTGCGTCGTCACTCGAGAAATTGTCGATTCATGCATATCGACGGCCTGTGCGATATCCGCCAGTACCATGGGTTTCATAAATTCAGGCCCATTTTCAAAAAAGTCGACCTGCTGTTCTACGATGCAACGTGCAACCTTGAGCAGTGTTTCATTGCGGCTTTCAAGGCTTTTTATCAACCATTTTGCTTCTTGCAGATTGCTGCGGATAAATTGCCCGTCGCTATCATTGCGGGTATTGCTCCCCATTGCCGCATAGTGTTGATTAATTTTTAGGCGTGGAATGCTATCGGCATTTAGCTCGACCGTCCATTTATCTTTGTCTTTATGGACCAAAACATCGGGAATGACATACTCAGACTCCCCTGTATTGATCGACTGACCAGGGCGCGGATCCAGTGACTGGATCAGGGCTATCGCTCCCTTAAGTGTATCTTCTTTTAGCCGACTTAAGCGGATCATTGTCCGGAAATCATGGTTGCCTAGCAAATCCAGATAATTGCTTATCACCAGACGCGCTTCGGCGAGATAGGGGGTGTCTTTAGCGTATTGCGAGAGCTGTACTAACAGACATTCGCGCAGGTTACGCGCCGCCACGCCGATAGGATCAAAGTGTTGGATCCGCTTGAGAACGGCCTCGACTTCGTCCAGTGCAATGTCTTCGCCCCCCATACTTTCCAGAATATCTTCCAGCGGAACGGTGAGATAGCCTGTTTCATCAACGGCATCGACAATTGAGGTCGCGATAGCTGCGTCCGTTTCAGAGAAGGGCGTGAGATCCACCTGCCACATAAGATAGTCTTGCAGTGTTTGGGTGGTTTCACCTTGATAGACGGGCAACTCATCATCGTTGTAATCATTGCCTGTGCCTGATGGCGTACCTGCGGTATAAATCTCATCCCAAGTGGCATCGAGAGGTAACTCTTCAGGCATATCGGCTTGTTCCAGCGCTTCGCGAGTATCAAGCGATTCACTGTCTACCGTTTCTTTGGTGTCTACCTCTTCATGAGGGTCAGTTTGCTCAAGCAGTGGGTTGCTCTCCAGCGCTAACTGAATCTCCTGCTGGAGTTCAAGTGTAGAAAGTTGCAACAGACGAATAGCCTGTTGAAGCTGCGGAGTCATTGCCAATTGTTGGCTGAACTTGAGTTGCAAACCTTGCTTCATAATGCGGTATCAATTTTCCTTTATGGCTGGCGAAACGGCCTTGTTACGAGCATTGGCAGATGATTAGAGACGGAACTCTTCACCTAAATACACGCGTTTGACTTGTTCGTCAGCCAAAATTTCCTGTGGTGTGCCATGAGCGATTAAGTGGCCTTGGCTTACAATATAAGCCCGCTCACAAACGTCTAACGTTTCACGCACGTTATGGTCGGTAATCAGAACTCCCAGACCACTGTCGCGCAGATGCTCAATAATTTTTTTAATATCGATAACGGAAATGGGGTCAACACCCGCGAACGGTTCATCCAGCAAAATAAACTTAGGATTTGCTGCCAGCGCACGGGCTATTTCGACACGACGACGCTCACCACCAGACAGTGATTGCCCCAGATTGTCACGTAAATGCGTGATATGGAACTCTTCCATCAACTCGTCAGCGCGTTCTTGTCGCTGTTCAGCCGTGAGATCTTTACGGATTTCTAACACCGCCATCAGGTTATTAAAAACACTTAAACGGCGGAAGATTGAGGCTTCTTGCGGTAAATAGCCAATGCCGCGACGGGCGCGTTCATGGAGAGGCAAGAGGCTGATATCTTCATCATCAATCACAATACGCCCGGCGTCACGCTGGACAATGCCGACGACCATATAAAAGGTGGTGGTCTTACCTGCGCCGTTTGGCCCCAGCAGACCCACAATCTCACCTGACTTTACACTTAGGCTCACGTCTTCGACCACTTTACGGCCTTTGTACGCCTTAGCCAGCTTTTCTGCGATTAATGTTGCCATAAATGATTACTTACTCTTCTTTTGGCCTGACGCTGCTGGCCCTTTGTCTTGTAATTGGGACGGTAATAATACGGTTGTGACGCGATTGCCTTTATCACTGAAGGCTTCCATCTGCTGTTTTTTCACCAGATAAGTAATGCGGTCACCTTTGATATTACTATCAAGTTGCTCCAGATAAGCATTGCCAGTCAACACCACAAAATCATTCGCGACTTCATAGCGCAATTTTTGACCGTGGCCTTTGACGGGTTTACCGCTGTCTTGCATTTGGTAGAAGGTAACAGGATTACCGAAGCCTTCGATGACCATTTTGCTCTGGTCACCGCCAGGGCGGGTGACAACCACTTTATCGGCCTTAATTTCAATGGTGCCTTGCGTGATAACCACGTTGCCGGTAAAGGTGACGGTGTTCGCCTCCATATCTAACGCTTGCTTGGCGGAGTCAACCTTGACAGGTTGATCAGTATCACCCGTTAAAGCCAGCGCTGGCAGGCTGGCGGCCAAAAGTGAACTGGCAAGTAAAAGAAGGCGAATGTTATTTTTGGATTTCATAAGAGGTTTTAACCTTTTCAATCAGCTCAGCGGTTTTATCCCGCAAGTTACCACGCATTTTCATACCGTTAGACGTGAATCCAACACCAAAAAGGGTAACTTCATCGTCTGAGGACACATCCTGAGTGATCAAATTAACCTGGGCGTTATCGGTTCTAATTTTTTGTAATTGTGCATCTGGTGTTAGGCTATCGACCTCAACGTGACCATACAAATACAGCATTTTATCATTGGTCAGTTTGGCGCGGTCTGCCCGAACTGTCCAAGTGGCAACGGCATTCTCATCAAACATCGTCATGACCGGTTTAGTAAACCAAGTCAGTTCTTGGGCGCTGAAGTTCTGAACTTCCTCTGCCACTAATTTGTAATTCAATTGCCCGACCGGATTAAATACCACGGTCACCGTATGCTGGCTTTGCGACGATGGCTCATTATTATCTGCCGCCGTTGGCGTGCTTTGCTGATTAAAGCCGGACATATTCCAACCAATCAAAGCTAAAACGATCAATGCCAGCGCTAGGGTTATCCATAGCCTTGTTTTACTCATATCGACAATCCTTTGGCACCGTCGAGTTTATTCTGGGCCAATAAAATCAAATCACATATCTCGCGTACTGCACCGCGCCCGCCATTAATTTGCGTCACGTAATGTGCTTTGGGAAGAAGTAACGGATGGGCATCCGCCACCGCGACAGATAACCCGACTTGTGCCATGACAGGCCAATCAATCAGATCATCGCCAATATACGCCACCTGCTCAGGCTGGCAGTTTAATGCTAGCAATAATTCATGGTAAGCCACCAGTTTATCAGATTGTCCTTGATAAAGGTGGGTAATGCCTAAGGTGTTGGCGCGGTCTTCCAGTAATTTGGCGCGGCGACCCGTAATGATAGCCACTTCAATACCCGAGGTTATCAGGCAGCGGATACCATAGCCATCACGGACGTTGAATGCTTTCAGCTCTTCGCCATCGTTACCCATGTAAATCAGACCATCAGACATCACGCCATCAACATCACAAATGAGCAGACGAATGTTTTCTGCACGTTGCATGACGCTCTCGGCCACGGGGCCGTAGCATGTGTCCAAATAGACGGTGCTGCTCATAATTTTTCCTTTGTTAAACGACACCGGCTCTTAGCATGTCGTGCATATGCACCACGCCGAGCAATTGGTCACCGTCGGCCACCAACACTGCGGTGATGTGACGTGATTCCATCAGGTTGAGTGCATCGACTGCCAACATGTTTGGACGAACTCTAATGCCACCACTGGTCATCACATCTGCGATCTTCGCATGATTTAAATCAACGCCCATATCGAATATCCGGCGTAAGTCACCGTCGGTAAAGATACCTTTAATCATCATCAAATCGTCACAGATTACGGTTAATCCCAGATTTTTCCGAGTAATCTCCAGTAATGCATCGCGTAGTGAAGCATCAGGGCTGACATGTGGCATCTCAGCGCCAGTGTGCATGATATCGCTGATTCGCAATAACAACTTGCGCCCAAGTGCTCCGCCCGGATGAGAAAGCGCAAAATCTTCCTGAGTGAAACCGCGTGCCTGCAGTAATGCTACCGCGAGTGCATCACCCATCACCAAGGTGGCGGTGGTGCTGGTTGTGGGGGCTAGCCCCAGTGGACAGGCTTCTTGCGGGACTTTTATGCACAAGTGAATATCGGCGGCTTTACCCATGGTGCTATCAGGGTTGTTGCTCATGCAGATCAATGTGATTTTTTGGCGCTTTAGAACAGGGATTAATGCAAGAATCTCGTTTGATTCGCCTGAGTTGGAGATCGCTAATACGATATCTTGCGGTGTCACCATACCGAGATCGCCATGACTGGCCTCTGCTGGATGGACAAAAAATGCTGGCGTTCCTGTACTGGCCAACGTAGCGGCAATTTTGCAACCAATATGACCTGATTTTCCCATTCCCATGACGACCACTTTGCCATGGCAATGAAATATAGCTTCGCAGGCATTAGAAAAATCGTCATTAATGTATTGATCGAGCTGTGCAAGTCCTTCGCGCTCAATGTGCAATACCTGTTTGCCCGCCTGTTGAAAATCCATTCTTGGTTGCGAATCAAAAGAAGACATACTCAGTTCCTGTACGCGGCATCGTTTTCTATTACGCCGCACTAAAAGGGGCGAAGAATAGCACCGCAAGATAAGCAATAAACCCACATAATAACAGAGCACCTGCCAGATGGCCGATACGATGTTTTCGCCCTAAACAAAGTAGGGTGAATATCACACTGACACCGAGCATCACCCAATAATCACGTTGGAAAGCCTCCGGGTTAATCTCACCTGGTGACAACAACGCAGGTACGCCTAAGACAATGACGATATTAAAGATGTTCGATCCGATGATATTCCCGACCGCCATATCATCTTCCCCTTTCAACGCGCCGGCGATGAAGGTGGCTAATTCCGGTAAACTGGTGCCGATAGCGATGACGGTCAGCCCAATGACCAACTCACTGACGCCCGCGACTCTGGCAATCACGGTCGCGTTATCAATAATCATTTTGGCTGACAGCGGCAAAATAATGAAGGCCAATACCAGCCACAATAATGCAACCGTCGTGCTGCTATCTTGCGGTAATTCGGCCAACTGTTCGCGGGTCAGGATGTCATTACCCTGAGCATGGGCCAATCGCGCAATTTTTAGCATCAAGACAATAAATGCGACGGCGGCCAGCAGCAAAATAATCCCGTCCCCGCGACTAAGATGATTATCCGCTAACAGGAAGCCGCACAGGACGGTGACCGCTAACATTAAGGGTAACTCGCGACGTAATATCTCAGAACGTACCGTTAATGGGCGTATCAGGGCAGCACCGCCCACAATCAGCAATAGATTGGTAATATTGGACCCCAGCACATTCCCAACGGCCATATCAGTTTGGTTATTCAGTGCAGCAGTGACTGATACAATCAACTCTGGTAGCGAGGTGCCGATCCCCACAATCGTCATCCCAATAATGAGCGGTGGGATACCAAAAGCGCGGGCTAACACCGCAGCGCCGTAGACTAATCGGTCGGCGCCATACACTAATAAAACCAAGCCAATGACTAATAGTGTTATCGCAAGAAACATGCAGAGTCCTTTATTAGGTATAATCCTGATCCATGGGGTGCAGGCAGCAGATCGCCCATTAGCAAAAATGGTTGGCAACGTGTTTTGAAACTTATTTTTGCTTAGTTGCTAATTTTGACTGTGAGTGCCGGAAAAGTAAAACTGAAGGCAACTTTAGCTACGAAAAAGCGCGAATAAGTTGCCAAACTACTCCCCAATCGCGCTCGTTAACGCCATTTGATGTAGCATTGGCGGTTAGATGCGTAATAAAAGGCTCAAGGGACGAATGATAATGAAGCATATAGCGTCGAATTTGATAGAGATCCATGGGATGAGTTTTACCCGTGGTGAGCGTTCGATATTCGCCGATATCAATATGACGGTCCCGCGCGGAAAAGTGACTGCGATTATGGGGCCTTCAGGGATTGGTAAAACCACACTGCTGCGCCTGATCGGTGGGCAATTAGCGCCGGATACCGGTGAAATCTGGCTTGATGGTGATAATATTCCTACGCTTTCGCGTCAGCGTTTATATGATGTGCGCAAAAAAATGAGCATGTTATTTCAATCAGGGGCGCTATTCACTGACTTGACCGTGTTCGAAAACGTGGCGTTTCCACTGCGAGAGCATAGTCAATTACCGGAAGAGTTGCTGCATAGCACAGTGATGATGAAATTGGAGGCGGTAGGATTACGTGGCGCGGCGAGTTTAATGCCCAATGAGCTGTCTGGTGGGATGGCACGTCGTGCGGCATTGGCGCGCGCAATTGCCCTTGATCCTGAACTCATTATGTTTGATGAGCCGTTCGTTGGTCAGGACCCGATTACCATGGGTGTGTTGGTAAAACTGATTGACGAACTGAATCATGCATTGGGTGTCACTTGTGTGGTGGTTTCCCATGATGTGCCGGAAGTGCTCAGTATTGCCGATTATGCTTATATTGTTGCCGATCAGCATGTGATTGCTGAAGGCACACCTGAACAGTTGCAGGCTAACGATGATATGCGGGTGCGCCAGTTCCTTGATGGTATTGCCGACGGGCCGGTGCCTTTCCGTTTCCCTGCCGGGGATTATAAAACTGAGCTGTTAGGTTGATGGAGTATTCATGCTAGTACAGACATTAGCGTCTCTAGGCCGTCGCGGCATTAATGTCTGCGCCTCCTTTGGTCGCGCAGGCTTAATGTTGTTCAATGCCCTCGTGGGGCGGCCTGAACCGCGAAAACAGTGGCCACTATTGGTTAAACAACTGTATAGCGTTGGGGTGCAATCCCTGCTGATTATCGTGGTTTCCGGCCTGTTCATCGGTATGGTTCTCGGGTTACAGGGCTTCTTGATCCTAACCACATACAGTGCAGAAGCCAGCCTTGGCATGATGGTATCATTGTCACTGTTACGTGAATTAGGGCCCGTCGTCACAGCGCTGCTGTTCGCAGGTCGTGCAGGTTCTGCATTGACTGCGGAGATTGGCCTAATGAAGGCCACAGAGCAGATTTCCAGTTTGGAAATGATGGCCATTGACCCCTTGCGCCGAGTAGTCGCACCTCGGTTCTGGGCGGGTCTGATCAGTATGCCATTATTGACCGCGATTTTTGTTGCCGTCGGTATTTGGGGCGGTTCAGTGGTCGGTGTTGACTGGAAAGGCATCGATGGCGGTTTCTTTTGGTCAGCCATGCAGAGCGCCGTTGAGTGGCGTACAGATTTACTGAATTGCCTGATCAAAAGTGTGGTATTTGCCATTACCGTGACTTGGATTGCGCTGTTCAATGGTTATGATGCGATCCCAACATCTGAAGGGATTAGCCGGGCAACGACCCGTACTGTGGTGCATTCGTCACTGGCGGTATTGGGATTAGATTTTGTGCTGACAGCACTGATGTTTGGGAACTGAGTCGATGCAAACGAAGAAAAGTGAAATCTGGGTAGGCGCGTTTATACTGATTGCTATCGTGGCAGTCATATTCCTCTGCCTGAAGGTGGCCGATATCAAAGCAGTGGGCAATCAACCGACTTACCGGATTTACGCAAATTTTGACAATATTGGCGGACTTAAAAACAATTCACCGGTCAAAATTGGCGGGGTAGTCGTTGGGCGGGTAGCGAATATTACGTTGGATACCAGTAACTACAGCCCTCGTGTGGCAATGGATATTCAGCAGCGCTATAACCATATCCCAGATACCAGTTCATTGGCTGTCCGTACGTCAGGCTTATTGGGTGAGCAGTTCTTGGCTCTGAACGTCGGTTTTGAAGATCCTGATATGGGCACCAGTATTTTGAAAGACGGAGGTGTGATTCAAGACACCAAGTCCGCCTTGGTACTGGAAGACCTTATCGGCCAGTTCTTGTACAAAAGTGGTGGGGATGGTAATTCTGATTCACCAGCCAATAACCCAGCTGCGTTGCCAACTGGAACCACTGTACCGGCTGAAGGTACACAGTCACCGGCAGTCAATAGTCACTTGCCTGCAACTCAACATCCATAAAAGGGTATCAGAATGTTTAAACGTTTCCTTATGATTGCATTGCTGGTGGTCGCGCCATTGGCGAATGCGGTCGATCAAACAAACCCGTATCGTCTGATGGATGAAGCGGCAGAAAGAACATTCACACGTCTGAAAACTGAACAAGCTAAGATCAAGCAAAACCCAGACTATTTACGGACGATCGTGCGCGAAGAGCTGTTGCCATTCGTCCAGATTAAGTATGCCGGGGCACTGGTATTGGGGAGCTATTATAAAGGGGCAACACCTGCACAACGTGAAGCCTACTTTAATGCTTTCAGTCAATATCTAGAGCAGGCATACGGCCAAGCATTGGCGTTGTACCACGGCCAAACTTATGATGTCGCGCCAGACCAGCCGCTGGGTGATGCCAATATTGTCGCTATCCGTGTGACCATCCTCGATCCTAATGGCCGCCCACCGGTTCGTTTAGATTTCCAATGGCGTAAAAATAGCCAAACTGGCAACTGGCAGGCGTATGACATGATAGCCGAGGGGGTTAGCATGATCAGCACTAAGCAAAATGAGTGGGCTTCTATCCTGCGTCAAAAAGGTGTTGATGGCTTGACCCAACAATTGCTGCTTGCCGCGAAACAGCCAATTACCTTAGATAAGCAGTAAGGGCGGGGATAAGTAGCAATAATGGCAAATGAACTGAGCTGGCATTCAGAGCAGGATACGCTGGTACTGCAAGGTGAGTTAGATCGTGAGACGCTGTTGCCTCTTTGGCAGCAGCGCGAGGTGCTGCTGGCGGATAAAACCCATATCGATGTCAGTCAGTTACAACGCGTTGACTCCTCTGGCTTGGCGCTACTGGTGCATTTTCGTGAACTGAGGATCAAGCAAGGAACTTCACTCATGATCATGGGGGTCAGTGACCGGCTAGCTACCCTGATTGAGCTGTATAATCTTCGCGATATCATACCAGTCGAAACCGTAGCCTCAGCAGAAATATACCCAGGCTAGCGAATACCGCTGCTACGTCAAGAATGAAAACGAGTGGCCCCTGCAGATAATTATGACGCAGGGGCTTTTCTTTGTTTCGGAACATGCCGTATTCCACTAATATGTTTGACTGGCTATGCTCCTCATAAAATAGAATGAATCTTATGGATACTAACGAAATTAAAGACGTGCTGATGCGAGCATTGGCATTACAAGAAGCACATGTGACCGGCGATGGCAGTCATTTTCAGGTGATTGCGGTCGGTGAGCTATTTGCTGACATGAGCCGAGTGAAAAAACAGCAGGCTGTGTATGCGCCTTTGATGGAATATATCGCGGATAACCGTATTCATGCCTTATCAATTAAGGCTTATACGCCACAAGAGTGGCTGCGGGATCGTAAGCTAAACGGCTTTTAATACTGTTGGCTAGTGGGCTGTTTGATGATGTTGTGAACAGTTCAACGGCGGGCGGTAAATTCGAATTTGACAATAGAGAGTGGTCACAATGGATAAGTTTCGTGTTGAGGGGCGGACTCGCCTAAGTGGTGAAGTCACTATTTCCGGCGCGAAAAACGCCGCACTGCCAATACTGTTTGCTGCGCTGTTAGCTGAAGAGCAAGTTGAGCTGCAAAATGTCCCGAAGCTAAAAGACATTGATACTACCATCAAGCTGCTTGGCCAATTAGGCACCAAAATTGAACGTGACGATTCAGGCTCCGTTTTCGTCGATGCCCGCGGCGTGAATGAATTTTGCGCGCCTTATGATTTAGTCAAAACCATGCGCGCTTCTATTTGGGCGCTGGGGCCACTGGTTGCGCGTTTTGGTAAAGGGCAGGTTTCTTTGCCTGGTGGCTGTGCTATTGGCGCTCGTCCGGTTGATTTGCATATCACTGGTTTAGAACAATTGGGTGCGGAAATTAAGCTGGAAGAAGGCTACGTTAAAGCTTCAGTCAATGGTCGCCTGAAGGGCGCAAATATCGTGATGGACAAAGTGAGCGTTGGCGCTACTGTGACCATTATGAGTGCCGCAACCTTGGCTGAAGGCACCACTGTGATTGAAAACGCCGCACGTGAACCAGAAATCGTCGATACCGCAAATTTCCTCAATACGCTGGGCGCTAAAATAACGGGTGCGGGCACTGACCGTATCACCATTGAAGGCGTTGCGCGCTTGGGGGGTGGTGTTTATCGTGTGGTGCCTGACCGTATTGAAACCGGCACTTTCTTAGTTGCTGCGGCAGTTTCGGGCGGAAAAGTGGTTTGTCGCCAAGCGCGTCCTGATACTTTGGATGCGGTATTAGCCAAACTACGTGAAGCGGGTGCAGACATTGAAGTGGGTGATGACTGGATCAGCCTCGATATGCACGGCCAGCGGCCAAAAGCAGTGACGATCCGTACTGCGCCACATCCAGGGTTCCCAACGGATATGCAAGCTCAGTTCAGCCTATTGAATTTGGTCGCAGAAGGGACGGGAGTGATTACCGAAACTATCTTCGAAAACCGTTTCATGCACGTGCCTGAATTGATTCGTATGGGCGCACATGCTGAAATCGAGAGCAACACCGTCATTTGTTATGGTGTTGAGCAACTATCCGGTGCTCAAGTGATGGCAACTGATCTGCGTGCTTCAGCCAGCTTGGTATTAGCGGGCTGTATCGCTGATGGCGTCACGATTGTTGACCGTATTTATCACATTGACCGTGGCTACGAACGTATCGAAGATAAATTACGTGCGCTAGGTGCCAAAATTGAGCGTGTGAAAGGCGAATAAGCCTTCGCTAAGCCAGCGATCTCATCGCAATAAAAATGCCAGCCGTTCTCACGAGCTGGCATTTTTTTAACAAAAAAATTATGGCTGTTGTGTTGCTTGGTGGCCAAGTACTGCATTTTGATCTAATTCTGTAATGGTGATTTGTATCGTTATTTGCTGACCATTACGCAAGAGCAGTACTGGAATCGTTGTTCCGGGGCGGATTTCTGCAACCTGATCCATTGTTTCAATCACGGACGTGGCAGGCTTATTATTCACGCTAAGAATGATATCACCGACTTGCAAATCAGATCTCGCCGCTGGGCCATCTGGCGATATCCCATTAACTTTAATGCCATGTATCCGATCGGGGCCATTACCGCTCGCATTGAAAGGAGGATACTCCTCGCCAGTCACCCCGATATAACCGCGAATGACCCGCCCGTCACGAATCAGCTTCTCCATGACTTTGGTCGCCAGCGCCGTTGGAATAGCAAAACCGATCCCTTCCGGTGTTTCACCGTTGCTACTTTTATCGAAAGATAAGGTATTAATCCCCATCAACTCACCCAATGTATTCACCAGTGCGCCGCCAGAGTTGCCCTGATTGATTGAGGCATCGGTCTGAAGGAAGTTTTGTCGGCCAGAATCGCTTAAACCGATACGGCCGGTGGCACTGATAATCCCCTGAGTGACCGTCTGGCCCAAGTTATAAGGGTTACCGATGGCGAGGACGACATCGCCAATATGGGGGACACGATTAATATTGATGGGAATGACAGGGAGATTGACCGCATCAATTTTCAGAACGGCTAAATCTGTCAGGCTATCCGAACCGACCAGTAATGCCTCTGATACACGGCCATTTTGCAGCGCCACGATAATTTGCTCTGCATTATTAATAACGTGCTTGTTGGTCAGGATGTAGCCTTTGTCACTCATGATAACGCCAGAGCCCAGCGTACGAATGGCTAGCCCATCTTGAGTTGAGCTCAGACTGCGATTATAGACATTCACCACCGCAGGCGCCGCTCTGCGTACCGCTTGATTATAACTGGCGGGGGTTTCTTCTAAGCTAGTGCTGCTACCGGAAAAGAAGTGACCGGGATTACGAAGCATAGGCATGGCGACCAGCAAGATACCGGCGACAATCAGCCCCAAAATAATAGAACGCAATAGCTTAAGAAACATGAGGTTTATGGCGTGAATGAATGGATGTCAGGAGGATAGCATGAGTTTGGCGGACACAGCATGGTGCTGTGTCCGATTTTTCCGCAAATTAGCGTATTAACAGGTAAATATTCTCACCGCCACGCACAATATTCAGTGCAATGACCGCAGGTTTTGCTTCGATGGCTTTGCGTAATTCGGCGATGTCTTTTACGCGAACACGGTTTACAGCAATAATCACATCGTCTTTCTGCAAGCCAGATTGCGCTGCAGGTGAACCTTTAGTGACGCTTTCAACTTTAACGCCTTTGCCACCATCTTTGATTTCGCCATTACTCAGGGAAGCACCCTGCAATGATGGTGATAAAGTCTCTGCGCTGGTGGACGTTGGGCTGCTATTTTCCAGCGTGACTGAAACATCAAGCGGCTTCCCATCACGCAGCAAACCAACTTTAACGACTTTACCTGGGCCAGTGGTGCCGACTTTGGCACGCAGCTCAGCAAAGCTGCTGATTGGCTTGCCATCGACAGAGACCAACACGTCACCCGCTTTGATACCTGCTTTTGCAGCGGCTGATTTTGGCAAAACTTCACTGACGAATGCACCGCGTTGAGCATCGATATTAAAGGCTTTCGCCATATCGGCCGTCATTTCGCTGCCACGAATACCCAACAGCCCGCGTTTTACCTCGCCAAACTCAATCAACTGCTGACTGAGGTTTTGCGCCATATTACTTGGGATAGCAAAGCCGATACCGATATTACCGCCGCCAGGGGCGAGAATGGCGGTGTTAATGCCAATCAATTCACCATTGAGGTTAACCAAAGCGCCACCAGAGTTACCCCGGTTGATAGACGCATCGGTCTGGATAAAGTTTTCCAGCCCTTCCAGATTCAGCCCACTGCGACCTAGGGCAGAAATGATCCCTGAAGTCGCGGTTTGCCCCAAACCGAATGGGTTACCGACGGCGACAGCAAAATCACCCACTCGCAGATTATCGGAATCAGCAATTTTAATGGAGGTCAGGTTTTTCGCATCTGTTACCTGTAATAAAGCGATATCAGTTTGCTCATCACGGCCCAGCAGTTTGGCATCATATTCACGGCCATCATTCAACTGAACACGAATTTTATCCGCATTATTGATGACGTGATTGTTGGTTAAGATGTAACCTTTTTCAGCATTGATAATGACACCAGAACCCAGCCCTTCGAAGGGACGGTTGCTCTCTTTACCGGTTGGCGCATTAGGGCCAAAGAAGAATTTGAACTCTTCTGGCAAACGTTGCTGTTGAACCTGCGTGCCGGAAACATGAACGCTGACGACGGCAGGTAAGACTTTTTCTAGCATCGGTGCCAAGCTAGGAACAGCCTGCCCAGCCACCGCTGCGGGCAGTGCGGCAGCGTTCGCCATTGGAACGCTAGCGAGACCTAAGCCGACACTCATTGCCAGCGCACTAAGAAGTAATGACTTTTTCTTCATTGATTAAACTCTCTCAATACCTAACGGTGAATGAATAGTGTAGATGGCTGTGACAGGCCCGTTGTAAGTTCAGACTCTGAGTTAGCTAAAAAATTCACTTATTTCAAATGGCTACTATAGTCTTAAAATAAGTATCCTGAGATACCGCTTGATATAAGGTTTGCTGCGAAGTAATTCAAGGAAAGGTGAGTATAGAAGTGTAAATGTGCTGACTACGTGATCGTAGCCAGCATGATGTATCTGTGTTTAATCGCGGGTCTGATGCTCAGGGCGTAGTAAGCCTGATGCGCCTTCAGAGTAATCACGCGGTGGCATTTTTACCGGTGCCTGATCGTTATCAGCTTCAGATTCGGTCAAGCGATAGCGGAACGGATTATCCTGTAACGGTAAGTCCGGTAACAAGTTATTGGAGCTTTTCGCCATATGCTGATAAAGCTGACGATAGTCGCGAGCCATATTATCCAGCAATTCAGCACTGCGGGCAAAATGCCCAACCAGTTCTTGACGGTACTCTTCCAAATCTGTTTTGCTCTTCTCCAGCTCATTTTGCAGCACTTGCTGCTGACGCAATTTGCGGTTGCCAAAGCGCATAGCGACCGCGCCAATGATGATACCCACAACCAACCCAATAAGCGCATACTCCCAGGTCATGATGACTCCTTTTTTGACTTCATTGTTCAGCAGGACTTTTCACTTAATAATAGCCACTATAACCGTTAACCTTGTCTGAGTGGAATCCTGATGCAACTTTGGTTTTGATTATCAGGATTTATCCGCAGGTGTTGAGTCGGTAAATGCTGCGATTGCACGATAAATCAGTGAGAAAGTAACGCGAAAAGTAGATAACTATTTTATCAGGGATTAATGATAAACATGCAACTAAGTACACCTACAACGATTTATCAGCAGGCGCTTGATGCTGGCGACTACCAGCCTGACGATGTACAAAGACGCGCTGTTGCACAGTTGGACCAAATTTATCATGCACTCATGCAACGTCAGCATGAGCCACCCGCTGGGGTGGGGATTCGTGGGCGGTTGAACCGTTTGATCGGCCGAGGCTCATCAAAAACGGCCATACGTCCGGTGCAGGGTTTATATATGTGGGGCGGCGTTGGGCGCGGTAAAACTTGGCTGATGGATATGTTTTTCCACAGTTTGCCAAGCGAGCGTAAACTTCGGCTGCATTTTCACCGTTTTATGCTGCGGGTACATCAAGAACTGGCTGAACTGCAAGGGCATGAAAATCCGTTGGAGATCATTGCTGATCACTTCAAAACGCAAACCGATGTGTTGTGCTTTGATGAGTTTTTCGTCACTGATATTACCGATGCCATGCTGTTAGCAACATTGCTAGACGCCTTATTTTCAAGAGGCATTACACTGGTCGCAACCTCCAATATTCCGCCCGATAACTTGTATCAAAATGGCTTACAGCGCGCTCGCTTCGTGCCGGCGATTGGATTGATTAAGCAGTATTGCGATGTGATGAATGTCGACGCAGGCATTGATTACCGTTTGCGCACCCTGACGCAAGCCAATCTTTATCTGGCCCCATTGAATTCGCAGACCGAGCAGGTCATGGGCGAAATGTTTGTCAAATTGGCGGGTAAAGAGGGCGAACATACGCCGGTGCTGGAGGTCAATCACCGGCCATTACCGGCGATTTGTGCGGGACAGGGGGTTTTGGCGATAGATTTCCATACGTTGTGCGAAGAAGCACGTAGCCAGTTGGATTACATTGCACTGTCGAAGGTCTATCACACGGTATTGCTGCACAATGTTCACTGTATGGCGACGGTACGTGATGAAAATACGGCTCGGCGCTTTTTGGCGTTAGTCGATGAGTTTTACGAACGAAGAGTCAAATTGATCATCTCAGCTGAAGCATCCATGTTTGAGATTTATCGCGGTGAGCACCTAAAATTCGAATATCAGCGCTGTTTATCTCGGTTACAAGAGATGCAGAGTGAAGAGTACCTTGCTTTACCGCATCTGCCGTAATCATGTCATTTAAGGCATGGCGGCACGTAAAATACTCAACACCTGTGTATTGCAATATTTGTGTATTGTCAGCCACCTTCGCCGCTTTAAGTGCGGCGAAGATATTCACTTTTGGCGTATTAAAATGCTACTCTATCGCGGGCGATTTTCCTTCGTCCTGACTTAGCATGTTTAATTTATACCTTTCTCGTCAAAAACAGTTCGATCTTTAACGTCGACTTCTCTATAATCTTGCGACCCCACGTTACAACAAAGTTTTTTTCCCAAAAACTTTGATAGTGCCGGCATTGGCTATTCGAAGGGGTAGGTTTGCTGGACTGATGGTCGTGTGAGCCTCAACTGTTTTTGAACGTTTGGGTGTTCACCAACGTGTAACTTATTAATTGGGTAAGCTTTTATAATGAAAACTTTCACAGCTAAACCAGAAACTGTAAAACGCGACTGGTATGTTGTTGACGCGAATGGCAAGACCTTAGGTCGCCTCGCTACTGAACTGGCTAGTCGTTTACGCGGCAAGCACAAAGCGGAATACACCCCGCACGTTGATACTGGTGATTACATCATCGTTTTGAACGCAGAAAAAGTTGCTGTAACTGGCAACAAGCGTTCAGACAAGATTTATTACCGCCACACCGGTCACATCGGTGGTATCAAACAAGCGACCTTTGAAGAGATGATTGCCCGCAGTCCTGAGCGTGTGATTGAAATCGCGGTTAAAGGCATGCTGCCGAAGGGTCCGCTGGGTCGTGCAATGTATCGTAAACTGAAAGTTTACGCGGGTACTGAGCACAATCATGCGGCGCAGCAACCGCAAGTTCTGGACATTTAATCGGGATTATGGCAATGGCTGAAAATCAATACTACGGCACTGGTCGCCGCAAAAGTTCTGCTGCTCGCGTTTTTCTTAAGCCGGGCAGTGGTAAAATCGTTATTAACCAACGTAGCCTTGAAGTTTACTTCGGTCGTGAAACTGCCCGCATGGTAGTGAATCAACCGTTGGAACTGGTCGACATGGTTACCAAGTTTGACATGTACATCACTGTTAAAGGTGGTGGTATTTCAGGTCAGGCTGGCGCTATCCGTCACGGTATTACCCGTGCACTGATGGAATATGACGAGTCTCTGCGCAGTGAACTGCGTAAAGCTGGCTTCGTAACGCGTGATGCGCGTGAAGTTGAGCGTAAGAAAGTGGGTCTGCGTAAAGCACGTCGTCGTCCACAGTTCTCCAAACGTTAATTTTTTGCCTTTATGGCATCAGATTGATGGTAAAAACCCGGTGTTTCACCGGGTTTTTTTATTTGTCTGAGTAATACATCTGATAATCACATCTGAAAAGCACTTTCCCACCACTCTATATATTATATTTTTGCCGCTAACCTGTTGTCTGATAGACGATTTTTTATGAAATAGCAGCACGATCCCCACAAAACATTCAAAATCTGGTAAACTATCACTCACTTTTGTGCCTGTTCGGCGAACTAGTTAGCGTCCGTGTATCTCCCTGGCTGAATTCTTATCTCGACCAAGGCTTATTTACGGCAGCAGCTGTTGAGATTGCGAACTGGCGGTCAAACGACTCAGGATAGCAACCTCACCGTGGGCTATTCGCACTGTTTTCTAGATAATCTTGGAGGTTTTCATGGCTGTCGCTGCCAACAAACGTTCGGTAATGACGCTGTTTTCCGGCCCGACCGACATTTTTAGCCATCAAGTACGTATCGTACTGGCGGAGAAAGGTGTCAGTGTTGAGATTGAGCAGGTTGAAGCTGGTAATCTGCCGCAGGACCTAATTGACCTCAATCCCTACCAGACCGTCCCTACTTTGGTTGATCGCGAGCTGACGCTGTATGAATCCCGTATCATCATGGAATATCTGGATGAGCGTTTCCCACATCCACCATTGATGCCGGTATATCCTGTTGCACGTGGTAGCAGCCGTTTGATGATGCACCGCATTGAGCAAGACTGGTATTCCCTGATGCATAAAATTGAACAGGGTAATGCACAGGAAGCAGAAGCGGCACGTAAACAATTGCGTGAAGTTCTGCTGTCTATCGCACCTGTGTTCAATGAAACGCCTTACTTCTTGAGCGAAGAGTTCAGCCTGGTGGATTGCTACCTGGCTCCGCTGTTGTGGCGTTTGCCAGTATTAGGCATTGAGCTGACTGGCGCGGGTTCTAAAGAATTGAAAGGCTATATGACACGTGTGTTTGAGCGTGATGCGTTCTTGGCTTCGTTGACGGAAGCTGAACGTGAAATGCACTTGAAAACCCGAGGTTAATTGCTATGGAGATGTCAGATATGTCTCCGCGTCGTCCCTATCTGTTACGCGCCTTTTACGATTGGTTGATTGATAATCAACTGACGCCACATCTGGTGGTGGATGTCACACGGCCAGGCGTATCGGTGCCGATGGAGTTTGCTCGTGATGGGCAGATTGTATTGAATGTGGCACCGCGCGCGGTAGGTAACTTAGAATTGGGCAACGATAGCGTGACGTTCAATGCCCGTTTTGGCGGTGTACCGCTTCAGGTGATCGTTCCTATGGGGGCGATCGTGGCAATCTATGCGCGGGAAAATGGTTCCGGCACAATGTTTGAACCTGAAGAAGCTTACGATTCTGATGCTGAAGGCAATTTCGATAGCATCGAAGAAGATGAGAGCACGAATACTGCGGCTGACAACCTGATGCTAGTCTCAGATGAAGCAACGCCTTCGCAAGGCGATAATGGCTCACCTGATGATGAGCCGCCGCAGCCACCGCGTAATGGTGGTCGCCCGGCGTTGCGAGTCGTTAAATAGCCATCTTCGTTTTCAGGTAAAGCAGGTGTATTTTAAGGGCGGCCTTGGGGCTGCCCTTATTATTTTGGGAATAGGACCAAAATTAAGACAGCTTTTTCAATTCTGCCAGACAGCTATCACGCTGACTCATCATGTCACTATTACGGATTGTCGATAAAGTATGCGAGGCGCGTTGCTGGAAACTCGCTTTCGCGGCGCTATCTTTAACATCCGCAGGGGCAGTACAAATCTCTGATAATTTGAGTGTTTTGCTGTCATTGACCGATTTTAGTACCGCCGCAGGGTTATATATCAGTGCAGAAGAGAGTGCTGATTTCACGCCTGCGGTGAAACTCGCATTACCTCCATCGGCCAATTTAGGTGCCATGGCAATCCAGTTATCATCACCCAGCTTGATATTGTTCTCTACCGCGGGCAGTTGCCCCGCTTTTGCCAGTTCAGCCACCACGGCACGGGCTCCACGGGCTTCAATATTATAGCCAACTTCTTGATAATTCAGAGACATTGCCAACGCGCTGCCACTCATCGCTAACAATCCGCCAGCAATAAAAAGTAAGTGAGATTTCATAACAGATGATCCTTTCTTTAAAACGGGGGCGAAACTATCTAGGTAGGCCGAGCTGCGTCGACCCAAAAGCAAATATAACTCGGCCTTTACTATAGCGCTTCGCATATAAAATGCTGCAAATAAGGAGAAGAGAGATTGTTACAAAATCTTGTAAAGATAAGGAAATACGGGGGAATGTAGCAAAGAAAAGGGCTAGCAAACCAGTTGCCAGCCCTTAGATATCGCGGTGTTGTTAGTGTCAGACTTCCAAATAATTCATGATGCCATCAGCGGCTTTACGGCCTTCAGCAATTGCTGTCACGACCAAGTCAGAACCACGGACAATATCGCCACCGGCAAAGATTTTCGGGTTGCTAGTCTGGAAGGCATTATCGGTGCCTTCAGGGGCAACGACACGGCCTTGTTTATCCAGCGCCACATCATGAGCAGCCAGCCACTCCATGCTGTGTGGGCGGAAACCAAATGCCATAATCACGGCATCTGCAGGCAACACATGTTCTGAACCTGGGATCTGCTCAGCCATACTGCGGCCCTGTGCATCCGGTACGCCCAGTTGTGTACGCACCATTTTTACACCGCACACTTTACCATTGCTGTTCACTTCAATGCTCAATGGTTGCAGGTTGAACTTAAATTCAACCCCTTCCTCACGGGCGTTTTTCACTTCCCGCTTGGAACCTGGCATATTGGCTTCATCACGACGGTAGGCACAAACCACATCCGTTGCGCCTTGGCGGATAGAAGAACGCACACAGTCCATCGCGGTATCACCACCACCCAGCACCACGACACGTTTACCTTCCATATTGATGTAAGGCTCGTGAGGGGCTGCTTCGTAACCCATCAACTGTTTGGTATTGGCAATGAGGAACGGCAGCGCATCATAGACACCGGATGCATCTTCATTTTCCAGCCCACCGCGCATGGATTGATAAGTCCCCACCCCTAGGAATACGGCATCATATTCCTTCAGCAGGGTATCAAGCGTGATATCTCTACCCACTTCGATATTCAGTTGAAACTCAATACCCATCTCAGTGAAAATCTTGCGGCGCTTAACCATCACTTCTTTTTCCAGCTTAAAGGCTGGGATACCGAAGGTCAGTAGCCCCCCAATCTCTGGATGACGGTCAAATACCACGGCTTGCACACCGTTACGCGCTAGGACGTCAGCACAGGCCAGCCCTGCGGGGCCAGCGCCAATCACCGCGACACGTTTACCGGTTGGGTGAACATGAGACATATCCGGCTTCCAGCCCATTTCGATGGCTTTATCGCTGATATAACGCTCGATGTTACCGATAGTCACCGCACCAAACTCGTCATTCAGGGTACAAGACCCTTCACACAAACGATCTTGCGGGCATACCCGACCACAGACTTCTGGCAAACTGTTGGTCTGGTGAGCCAGATCTGCTGCTTCCATAATCCGCCCTTCGTTGGCCAGTTTCAGCCAGTTAGGGATGTAGTTATGCACCGGACATTTCCACTCACAATACGGGTTACCACAAGACAAACAGCGGTCTGCCTGTGCTTTGGCCTGTGTTTCCGAGAATGGCTCGTAAATCTCAACAAATTCAATTTTACGGATCTTTAGCGGCTTTTTCGGCGGATCAACGCGCTGAAGGTCGATAAACTGATAAACATTCTGACTCATCTCAACCCCTTACTGCGCTTGAACCCGCAGCTCAGCTGCGGAACGGCTACGGTGGCCCAACAGTGCTTTCACATCGCTGGATTTCGGCTTAACCAAAGCAAACTTGGTCACCCACTCTGGCCAGTTAGCCAGAATCTCTTCGCCACGGCTAGAACTTGTCAACTGAACATGTTCAGTGATCAGCCCACGCAGATGTTCTTCATGGATGGCCAATTGATCGACATCCAATACTTCTACCAGCTCAGGGTTAACACGTTTACGGAATTCACCGTCTTCATCGAGAACGTAAGCGAAACCACCGGTCATACCGGCACCGAAGTTAATCCCAGTGCGGCCCAGTACGCAAACAATCCCACCCGTCATATATTCACAACCGTTATCGCCGATACCTTCCACCACGGTGATCGCACCGGAGTTACGTACGGCGAAACGCTCACCGGCGCGGCCAGCGGCGAATAATTTTCCGCCTGTGGCGCCATATAAGCAGGTGTTACCGACTATGCTGGCTTCGTGGCTACGGAAGTTTGAACCGACAGGAGGACGCACTGCAATGCGACCACCAGCCATGCCTTTACCCACATAGTCGTTGGCATCGCCCGTTAAGGTCAGCTCAACGCCACCGGCATTCCAAACCCCAAAGCTTTGACCGGCTGTACCGGAGAAGTAAGCTTTGATAGGGTCCGTTGCCAAACCTTGATCGCCATGCTGAGTGGCAATCGCACCTGACAATGATGCGCCGACAGAGCGGTCTGTGTTACGGATATCAAAGTAGAACGTTTTGCTTTGTTTTGCTTCGATATAGGGTTCGGCTTGCGACAGCAACGCTTTGTTCAGTGACCCCTTATCGAACGGTGGGTTACTTTCAGTGCAATGTAGCGCTTTGCCTGGATGTGGCGTTGCGGTTTTCAGCATTGGCGACAGATCCAGCTTGTTCTGCTTGGCTGAGATACCATCTAGCTCCAGCAACATATCGGTACGGCCAATCAAATCTACCAGTTGGCGAACACCTAGCTCAGCCATGATTTCCCGCGTTTCCCGCGCGATAAACTGGAAGTAATTCACTACACGCTCAGGCAAACCGTGGTAGTGATCGCGACGCAGTTTTTCATCCTGAGTAGCAACACCCGTTGCACAGTTATTCAGGTGACAAATACGCAGGTATTTACAACCTAACGCGACCATTGGCCCAGTGCCGAAACCAAAACTTTCAGCCCCTAAAATCGCGGCCTTAACGATATCAACGCCGGTTTTCAGGCCGCCATCCACTTGCAGACGAATTTTATGGCGCAAGCCGTTGGCAACCAGTGCTTGCTGTGTTTCCACCAGCCCGAGCTCCCACGGACAACCGGCATATTTGACCGACGACAGTGGACTCGCACCTGTACCGCCATCGTAGCCAGCAATGGTAATCAGGTCGGCATAGGCTTTTGCCACACCGGTCGCGATGGTGCCGACGCCCGGTTCAGAAACCAGTTTCACCGAAATCATGGCTTTCGGATTGACCTGTTTCAAGTCGAAAATTAGCTGAGCCAAATCCTCGATTGAGTAAATATCATGATGCGGAGGCGGGGAGATCAATGTCACACCCGGAACGGAATAACGCAGTTTGGCGATATACGGGGTGACTTTATCACCCGGTAATTGACCACCTTCACCCGGTTTCGCGCCTTGAGCCACTTTGATCTGAATAACATCAGCATTCACCAGATACGCTGGTGTAACACCAAAACGACCTGAAGCCACCTGCTTAATACGAGAAACCTTATTGGTGCCGTAACGAGCAGGATCTTCCCCCCCTTCACCGGAGTTTGAGAATCCACCGAGGCTATTCATGGCGATAGCGAGTGATTCGTGAGCTTCCGGGCTGAGTGCGCCGATAGACATGGCGGCAGTATCAAAGCGCGTAAACAATGATTCAGCAGGCTCAACCTGATCAACAGGGATCGGCGTGCCTTGCGGTTTAATCGCCAACAGATCGCGCAGCGTCGCAACAGGCCGCTCATTGACCAACTTGGCGTAAGCCTGATAATCGCTGAATTCACCGCTGTGAACCGCAGTCTGTAGGGTGCTGACCACATCTGGGTTATACGCATGGTATTCGCCGTTGTGGACAAATTTCAGTAAACCGCCCTGATCCAATGGTTTACGTTTCAGCCAAGCGCGTTTGGACAGATTCTGCAAATCCTGCTGGAAATCGCTGAAACTGGCCCCGCCAATACGGCTTACGACGCCTTGGAAGCAGAGATTAGTCAGGTCACGATGCAGGCCCACAGCTTCAAACAACTTGGCACAGCGGTAGGAGGCGATGGTCGAGATGCCCATTTTGGACATGATTTTGTACAGGCCCTTGTTGATCCCGTTACGATAGTTAAGCATCACATCGCGATACTTTTTATCAATAGCTTGGGTATCAACCAATTTAGCCAATGATTCATATGCTAAATAAGGGTAAATCGCAGTCGCACCAAAACCGAGCAGCACAGCGAAATGATGTGGATCACGTGCGCTGGCGGTTTCAACAATAATGTTTGCGTCGCAGCGCAGGTTTTTTTCCACCAGACGTGTCTGAACCGCACCCACCGCCATTGGCGCTGGAACCGGCAGACGATTCGGTGCAATGGCGCGATCTGACAGCACCAACATGACGGCACCATCTCGGACTTTACGCTCTGCTTCTTCGCACAACGCGAGCACTGCTTGTTCTAAATCCGTTTCAGCCGGATCAAAGGTCAGATCCAACCGATCAGCGCGGTAATGTTCCCCTTCCAACGTGGTGAGCTGTTGGAAATCGGAGAACAATAAGATTGGCGATTTAAAGCTCAGACGGTGCGCCTGACCTTCGGCTTCGCTGAACACATTCATTTCACGGCCAATACTGGTTGCCAGTGACATGACGTGCGCTTCACGCAACGGATCGATCGGCGGGTTGGTGACCTGCGCGAACTGCTGGCGGAAATAATCGTAAATAATGCGCGGGCCGCTGGAGAGCACAGCAAATGGCGTATCATCTCCCATCGAACCTGTGGCTTCTTGACCAATTTCACCTAACACGCGGATGACTTGATCCAACTCTTCATTACTGTAACCAAACTGCTTCTGGTAGGTTTCCAGCGTCGAATCGTCTAACTGACGGCTACCCACCTGATCTTCTGGTAAATCCTCGAACGGCACCAAGCGTTTAACGTTCTTCTCCATCCACTCTTTATAGGGGTGGCGGCTTTTTAGATCGTTATCGGTTTCGGCGGAGTGCAGGATCTTACCGCTACGGGTATCGATCACCATCAGTTCACCGGGGCCGACGCGGCCTTTTTCAATCACTTCATCGGGCTGGTAATCCCAGATACCGACTTCAGAGGCGCAGGTGATCAGTTTATCTTTGGTGATAACGTAGCGCGCAGGGCGCAAGCCATTACGGTCAAGGTTACAGGCCGCATAACGGCCATCTGACATCACGATGCCAGCCGGACCATCCCATGGCTCCATATGCATGGAGTTGAAGTCAAAGAAGGCGCGCAGATCGGTGTCCATATCGGGGTTGTTTTGCCAGGCTGGTGGCACTAACAAACGCATGGCACGAATCAAATCCATACCGCCACTGAGGAACAGTTCCAGCATGTTATCCAGCGAACTGGAGTCTGAACCGGTTTCATTGACGAAAGGCGCGGCATCCTGCAAATCAGGGATTAATGGCGTTTTGAATTTGTAAGCACGTGCACGCGCCCATTGACGGTTACCGGCGATGGTATTGATTTCGCCGTTATGGGCCAAATAGCGGAATGGCTGAGCCAAAGGCCAGCGCGGCACGGTGTTGGTTGAAAAGCGTTGATGGAATAAACAAATAGCCGATTCAAGGCGCAGGTCAGCCAAATCAAGATAAAAGCGTGGTAGATCCGCAGGCATGCATAGGCCTTTATAGATCGTCACCAGGTTAGAGAAACTACAAACGTAGAAATCTTTATCACCTGAAATACGCTTTTCGATACGGCGACGCGCCACAAATAGGCGGCGTTCCATATCACGTGGACGCCAACCAGCAGGGGCGTTCACAAAAATTTGTTCGATCCGAGGCAGGGAGGAGAGAGCAATTTCACCGAGAACATCCGGATTGGTCGGCACTTCGCGCCAGCCGATAATCGACAGCGTTTCGTTTTGCAATTCTTCTTCAACAATGCGGCGGCTTGCCTTGGCGAGTTCTTCATCCTGACTGAGAAACATCATGCCGACGGCATAGTTTTTGGCCAAACGCCATCCGCGTTCTTCAGCGACCATCCGGAAAAAGCGATCCGGTTTTTGTAAAAGCAGACCACAACCGTCGCCGGTCTTGCCATCAGCAAGAATCGCTCCACGGTGTTGCATGCGAGCCAGTGCGTGTATAGCGGTACGCACGACCTTATGGCTAGGTTCGCCTTCTATGTGGGCGATTAGGCCGAAACCACAGTTGTCCCTCTCTTGGGATTTATCGTACAACATATCAGTGAACCTCCCCAGGCTCTGAGAGACTCTCACAAACCGACTCCAGAAGGACATTTTGGTCGTGGGCGGTAGGGGCTGACAGGCGCGTATTTCGCGGCAAATCTGCTTTTCCGCCCTCCGCCAATGGCCTCTTGTGACGGTTCTCACAAGTGGTAAAAGACTTGTCTTAAGAGGGAGTCTTAAATTACTGCATAATTATGACTAGACGTTTGCCCGTCTAGAAAGCTTCCAGCGGACCTCCAACTTAGCGAGAAAGAATACTCAGGTCAAATATAGGCTTAAGATATATCTTTAAGGTGTAAAAGGGATTTATCATTATGAAAAATATGATTTTATTGGTGTTTTTTGCCTTCGAGATGCCACATGTGGTGGATGCGAAATTGTGAGCTGTCTCACTATAGTGCAATCGACAAATCTCTGCACCATGCTAGTGCTGGCGGGGATGCTGGAGTTATATGCTGCTGATGTTATATTTATTGGCGTTTAACACTGTTTTTCACTGAATTGTAATAGAAGCGCTAATAGGTTTGCGGAAATAAGAAAATTTAATCATCGGTCAAGTGATTTTATTTGCATTTATAATGAATGGTTATGCGAAGTTGCACCCAAGGGCTTGGGAGTTGATCTCTGTCATCGCACGCAACATCGTTGGCGGGTAACCTTGGGCTCTTTTCAGACAGGCAGTGCCAAGATTATGCAGTTGCAGCAATTAGTCAATATGTTTGGTGCGGATTTACAGCGCCGCTATGGTGAAAAAGTGCATAAACTCACGTTACATGGCGGGTTTAGCTGCCCTAATCGTGATGGAACCCTTGGGCGTGGGGGTTGCACCTTTTGTCAGGTTGCCTCATTTTCAGATGAGCAAATGCAGCAACAAAGTATTGCCGAGCAGTTAGCGGCACAAGCGAAAAAAACCAATCGGGCAAAACGTTACCTCGCTTACTTTCAGGCTTATACCAGTACTTATGCAGAGGTGAATGCGTTAGCCGCCATGTATGAGCAAGCCTTGGCTGAAGCTGACATTGTCGGTTTATGTGTGGGAACGCGGCCCGATTGCGTACCGGATGCCGTGCTGGATTTGCTCAGTGGCTATCATCAGCAGGGCTATGAGGTTTGGCTTGAACTAGGGTTACAAACTGCAAACGATAAAACCCTTAAACGCATTAATCGTGGCCATGATTTTGCCTGTTATCAGCAAACCGCACGCCGAGCACGTGCCCGTGGCTTGAAAATCTGTTGTCATTTGATAGTAGGCCTGCCCGGTGAGGATCAGGCGCAAGGGATGGAAACACTGGAAAAAGTGGTGGCAACAGGGGTAGATGGATTGAAATTACACCCACTGCATATTGTCGAGGGCAGTACCATGGCGAAAGCTTGGCGGGCAGGGCGCTTGCCAGAGCTGGCGCTAGAGGAATACGTACAGACCGCCGGTGAAATGATTCGCCACACGCCAGCCGACATTGTTTATCACCGAATTTCCGCCAGTGCCCGTAGACCCACGCTGTTAGCCCCATTATGGTGCGCAAATCGCTGGGTCGGCATGAATGAGTTGAATCAGTATATGTTGGCTTATGGCGGGCAAGCATCAGCACTGTAAACGGCGACGAAACGGCAAAAATCAGCTCATTTCTTCCTATCTCACTGGGATTTGCAGTCTTTTCCACACTTCTGAGGAAGCTGTCTTATCTATTGCCAATTTTACGGTATGATTTATTTTCCCTTCGTTCTTGAAGCCACAGGGGCGTTAGCGGCACTCACACACCCGAATCACTTACTCAGGTAAGCTCATCGGGATGTGTTCGTTTGCTGCCTACCTGTGACGTCAATGACTTTGGGGAACCCCTTCGTTCTTGAAGCCACAGGGGCGTTAGCGGTACTCGCAAAATCGGTTCGCTTGCAACGCTAATAGAATATGGCGAGACCCAGAAACACTGACCGAGGTTGTTATGAAGCAAATCAGGGTATTGGCCCAATATTATGTTGATTTAATGGTGAAGTTGGGGCTGATTCGCTTCTCGCTGCTATTAGCATCGGTGCTGGTCCTGCTCGCCATGGTGGTACAAATGGCAGTGACCTTTGCGCTGAGAGGGTCGGTGGAAACCCTCGATCTGGTGCGATCCATCTTCTTTGGCTTACTGATAACACCTTGGGCGGTGTACTTTCTGTCAGTGGTCGTCGAGCAATTGGAAGAGTCGCGTCAACGATTATCGCGCTTGGTGGATAAGCTCGAAGTGATGCGCTACCGCGATTTAGAACTGAACAAACAGTTGACCGAAAATATTGCTCAGCTCAATCAGGAAATTGTCGAACGCGAAAAAGCGGAAAAGGCCCATTTACAGGTGGTTGATAAGCTCAAAGAAGAGATGGGCCACCGTGAACAAGCTCAGGTTGAACTTGGGCAGCAGTCCGCTTTACTACGCTCATTCCTTGATGCTTCCCCAGACTTGGTTTATTACCGAAATGAAGACAATGAGTTCTCCGGCTGCAATCGGGCGATGGAGCTGTTGACGGGCAAAAGTGAGAAACAATTGGTCGGGCTGACGCCAAAAGATGTCTATGCACCTGACATTGCGGAAAAAGTCATGGAAACCGATGAAAAAGTCTTCCGTCACAACGTTTCTCTCACCTATGAGCAGTGGTTAGTCTATCCCGATGGACGGAAAGCCTGTTTTGAGCTGCGCAAAGTGCCGTTTTACGATCGTGTTGGCAAACGTCATGGCCTAATGGGCTTTGGTCGCGATATTACGGAGCGTAAGCGCTATCAGGATGCGTTAGAGAACGCCAGCAGAGACAAGACCACGTTTATCTCAACCATTAGCCATGAGCTGCGTACGCCGCTTAATGGCATTGTGGGCCTAAGCCGCATCTTGCTCGATACCGAATTAGATAGCGAGCAACTGAAATACCTGAAAACCATTCACGTGAGTGCCATCACTCTCGGTAATATTTTTAATGATATCATTGAGATGGATAAACTCGAGCGCCGCAAAGTTCAACTGGATAATCAGCCCATTGATTTTACCGGTTTTATGGCGGATCTGGAGAACCTCACCGGTTTGCTGGTACAGCCAAAAGGGCTGAAGTTTACGATGGAGCCGCAATTGCCGCTGCCAGAGAAGATCATCACTGATGGCACGCGATTACGTCAAATTCTGTGGAATCTTATCGGTAATGCGGTGAAATTTACCCAGCAAGGTGAAATTGTGGTGCGGGTACGGCGTGAGGGAAATGACCAACTGACGTTTGAAGTGGAAGACTCCGGTATGGGGATCCCTGAAGACGAACAGGATAAAATTTTTGCCATGTATTATCAGGTGAAAGACAGCAATGGTGGTCGTCCAGCAACAGGTACAGGTATTGGTTTGGCTGTGTCTAAGCGACTGGCGCAGAGCATGGGAGGCGATATCACGGTCAAAAGTGCCAAAGGGTCGGGCTCATGCTTTACCCTGACTATTAAAGCGCCGGTTGTCCAGCAAACCACCCATGCACCAACAGCCGATGACATGCCATTGCCTGCACTTCATGTCTTGCTGGTGGAAGATATCGAGCTGAACGTCATTGTCGCACGTTCGGTATTGGAAAAACTCGGCAATAGCGTTGAGGTCGCGATGAACGGCCACGATGCGTTGGCCATGTTCCAGCCAGATAATTTTGATTTGGTGCTGCTAGATATTCAGTTACCGGATATGAGTGGGTTAGATATTGCCCGACAAATTCGTTCGCAATTTGACTCACAGTCACTGCCGCCACTGGTGGCATTGACCGCCAACGTCCTCAAAGACAAAAAAGAGTATTTAGACGCCGGAATGGATGACGTGCTGAGTAAGCCATTGTCGGTGCCTGCACTCACGGCCATGATTAAGCAATTTTGGGATCATAAGCCTTCTTCTTCAGCCAAAAAACAGGAACATAAATTGATGCAAACCCATGAATCGTTACTTGATACTGCGATGTTGGAACAATACATCGATTTGGTCGGTCCACAATTGATTCATCAAAGTTTGGAAATGTTTGAACAAATGATGCCGGGATATTTAGCGGTGTTAGATTCCAACATGACTGCGCGGGATCAGAAGGGGATTACCGAAGAAGCGCATAAAATCAAAGGGGCCGCCGGTTCTGTTGGCCTACGTCATATCCAACAATTAGCGCAACAGATTCAAACCCCAACACTGCCAGCATGGTGGGATAATGTGCAAGATTGGGTTGATGAATTAAAATCAGAATGGCGCAATGATGTGCAGGTATTACGTGAATGGGCAGCGGAAGCTGAAAAAAAATAACCTCGACCGAGGCCGGGGTGCGCGAATTCTGCGCCAACACCAGGGAAATCGTTAACCTGCGATACCCGTCATAGTGCAAGTTGCACATCCGTTGGCGACTTCGTTCACCCCAGTTGACTGACTGATGTCAGCATTTGGGATTCGCTCAGTGGCCATCTTCTTGCAACTCGAATTATTCAGAGCCTAATAGTTCGATTTCGAATGGATTCGCAGGTTGTAAGGATTCTTCCATACATCATACAAGCAACAACATAGCAAATGTAAGCGCTCTTGTTACAAGATTCATTAAAATTTGTGATAGAGATTCGTCTTTGTGACTAGAACGGGTTAAGCGATTGACAGCATAAAAAAAGGAGAGGTTGATGAAAACAGTTGGAGTTGTCCTAAGTGGATGTGGCGTTTTCGATGGCGCGGAAATTCATGAGTCTGTTCTAACCCTGTTAGCGCTGGATCGCGCTGGCGCACGCGTGTTGTGCTTCGCCCCTGATAAACCACAACTGCATGTTATTAATCATGTTACTGGTGAGGAAGTCGCTGAGCAGCGCAATGTCTTGGTGGAATCTGCGCGTATCGCTCGGGGGCAAGTTGCGCCACTCTCCTCTGCTGATTCTACGCAACTAGACGCCTTAATTGTTCCCGGTGGTTTTGGGGCTGCGAAGAACCTCAGCGATTTCGCGATTAAAGGTTCTGAATGTGCCATCGATCCGGATTTAGCTAAATTAGTTCAATCAATGCATAAGTCAGGTAAACCAATTGGATTTATGTGTATTTCACCTGTGATGCTGCCAAAACTGTTGGGTAAACCTATCCGTCTGACGATTGGTAACGATCCCGATACTATTGATGCCATTGAGATTATGGGTGGAGAGCATGTCGTTTGCCCGGTTGAGGATGTGGTGATTGATATCGATAACAAAGTGGTGACTACGCCTGCTTATATGTTAGCCGAGTCAATTTCTGACGCTGCAAAAGGGATTGATAAATTGGTGACAAAGGTGCTGGATTTAACCGAATGATTTCACCTCGGCGCGTACTGAATCGGCTTTGGTATTGGGGCAAACGAGGCGTTATTGGCATCGTTGTGCTGTGGCTGGCGGGCATTTTGATTTTTGCTTTCCTGCCGGTTCCTTTTTCTATGGTGATGATTGAAAGGCAGTTGGGTGCATGGTTAACCGGTGATTTTTCCTATGTTGCGCATTCTGACTGGGTACCCATGGATGAAATATCCCCTTACATGGCACTGGCCGTCATGGCGGCTGAAGACCAAAAATTTCCAGAACACTGGGGGTTTGATGTTGATGCTATCGAGTCGGCACTGACCCATAATCAGCGTAATCAAAATCGTATCCGTGGCGCCTCCACGTTATCGCAGCAAACGGCAAAAAATCTGTTTCTTTGGGATGGTCGTAGCTGGGTACGCAAAGGGCTGGAAGTGGGGCTGACCGCCGGTATTGAGCTGGTATGGACTAAGCGCCGTATTCTGACGGTTTACCTCAATATCGCCGAGTTTGGCGAGGGAATTTTTGGTGTGGAAGCCGCAGCACAGCATTTCTTCAAGAAACCGGCGAGTAAATTGAGTGCGTCAGAAGCGGCATTATTGGCTGCGGTATTGCCCAACCCGCTGCGCTTTAAGGCGAATGCTCCCTCTGGCTATGTTCATTCTCGTCAACAATGGATTTTACGCCAAATGCGCCAGTTAGGTGGGAAGGAGTTTTTGCAGGAAAGCTCACTAGATTGACAGCATAAAAAACGGGCTTAGGTTGCGCTAAGCCCGTAAACGTATGACGTAACCGTATTATTTAACGATGGTGAACGCGGTGGTGACGTGTTTAACGCCACTCACTTGGCTGGCAATCTGCGCGGCTGATTGCGCTTCCTGCTGAGTGACCAAGCCCAAAAGGAAGACTTCGCTATTTTCAGTCGTCACTTTCACGTTTGAAGATTTTACCGAGTCGGCGGTCAATAATTGCGAACGGACTTTGGTGGTGATCCATGTATCCATTGACGCGGTACCCAGATCAACAGGCTTACCTATGCGCATCTCGTTATACACTTCAGTTGCGCCATCAACACCTGCGGCAATCTGTTTGGCGCGATTAGACAGTTCTGCGGTTGGTGTTTGCCCAGTCAGCAATACTTTCCCTTGATAAGCGGTCACCACAAAACGTGTCTGGCTTTTTATCTGCTGATCTTTGCTCAGCGCGTTGACGACTCTAGCCTCTAGCGTGCCATCGTCTACCTGAGTACCGACAGAACGTGGGTCTGTCACTGTTTTCGTTGCAACAGCCGCGCTGCCGACAACCACGGCACCGACACAGCCTTGCAATAGCAGGGCGCTGAGTAGCATGGCAAAAATATAACCAACCTTCATTCGTGCTCCTTTAATCGTCCTGATGAGGAAATAGAGTGTTATCAATTAGATCACATAAACAATTCACTGTGAGCATGTGTAATTCTTGAACACGTGCGCCGCGGTGTGAAGGGATGCGGATTTCAACATCCTGCTGACCCAATAAACCCGCCAATTCGCCACCATCGTAACCGGTGAGGGCGACAATGGTCATATCGCGCGTGACTGCGGCTTCGACCGCTTTCACAATATCACGGCTATTACCGCGAGTGGAAATCGCGAGTAAAACGTCACCAGCATGACCGAGTGCTCGCACTTGTTTGGCATAGACTTCATCATGCAAGCGATCGTTGGTAATGGCCGTCAGGACAACATTATCAGCATTCAAAGCAATCGCCGGTAGGCTTGGCCGTTCTGTTTCGAAGCGATTTATCATGCTGGCAGCAAAGTGTTGCGCGTTAGCCGCAGACGTCCCATTACCGCAGCAGAGAATTTTATTGCCATTAAGCAGTGACTGAACCAAGGTCATTGCTGCGCGAGAAATGGCATCAGGCAATGCTTCAGCCGCGGCAATCTGAGTTTGAATACTTTCGGTAAAACAACCTTTAATTCTGTCCAGCACGTTGATTTAACTCACTTGTTAGGTAAAAACCGGAAACAAACCGGTGAAAGTCATCAATCCGCATTGAAGGCGTTAGGCAGCCATTCTATCTGACTGCCAGTGATAGCAAAAACATCAAAACGGCACGGTGTCGTGGCAAAACTGGCACTTCGCTGGGCCAGCCAAACGGCGGCGGCTCGGAGTAACCGTTGTTGCTTGCGGTAGGTGACGCTGGCAGCGGCACCACCAAATAGGGCATTGCGCCGAAAGCGAACCTCGACAAAAACCCAGGTTGGCCCATCGCGCATGATAAGGTCAATCTCACCGCTTTGATAGGTGACATTAGCCGCTTGAAAAATTAAACCCGCCTGTTCAAGATGGCGGCGGGCTTGTTGTTCGTAGTATGCGCCAGTCATCCGTTGACTCATTGGCTATCCTTATCCCCTGCATTCTCGCGGGGTTAGTGATATTCACTCCCCATAGTGAGGAGAGTGAATCAACATTTTATACAGCCGGTACGACCATACCCTGACGATATTGTAACCAAGGCAGTTTACGCGTGATAACACAATCCGCGGATGCGGTTAAATCACCAGTAGTGCCGCTGACTTGGAAGCCCGGAATCTGTCGCATTTCAGCAAAATGATTCGACAATGTCCATGCATCAATCCCCATCGCGTACAAACGTACGAGTGAATAGTCGTTGGCATATTTAGCCGCAGCTTGTTGCATCAACACGGGGTTTGACCCTGCCATCAATGGAATATCACTAAACTGGATACCTTCCATTTCTAAGCGATAATCTGGGCCGGCACCTGCCTGATAGCTACGTGAACTTGCAAACAGAGCAGGTTTGCTACGTGAGCTGGTGGCCATATCAATCATGGGCTTAATCAACGTTAATTCCGCCGGTGTGGCGATGATATATACCGCGTCAATGTTGCCCCCAGCAGATGTAGAGACGACCGGCGCGTCGACAGGTGGTGCTGGAATGGTCAGCCCTGCAATGGTGACTGAAGCCGGTGCAGCGGCGGGCGCACTCGACACCGCGACAGGTTGCCCAGTCAGGCGGATACCTGCGCCACTGTTGATGGCTTGTTTTAGCTCAACGGTTGAACCGAAGTTCTGCTGCAAGACAGTCTGCCCACCCTGTTTCTGCCACTCTTCTGCGAAGGCTTTCGCAATACGATCACCGAAAGCGCCACGCGGCGTTAGCAACAACGGCATTCTTTTTTCCTGACTCCACAGATGATGCGCGGCATCACGAGCTTCATCTTCTGGCGACAAGGCGAAGTAGCAAATATTCGGGCTGTTGGTGCTGACCTCTGGCTGGTTCAAAGCCAGAATGTTTAGCGTGCTTGGGGTTGCGCTCAACTGCTCAACTTCAGGTTTAAGCAGGGGACCAACAACCAGTGTTGCGCCATCTTGCTGAGCTTGTGCCAGTAATGCGGCAACGGGTTGCGTGGTGGTGTCGTAGACTTTTACCTGTGCATTGCTTGTGGCAACGGGCTGAGCGACGGGAGCGGGTGCTGCGATGGGAGCGGCATCAACTGGCGCTGCTGCCATATCTGTTGGCGCACCTTCTGTTACATCAGGCGTTACTGGCGCAGAAGCGGCAACCGGTAAACCATTTTGCGCGGCAGTAAACCCTTGCTGGATAGCATCAGCGAATACCTGTGCTGGGCCACTCAACGGCAATAACAATGCAATTTTCGCGGTGGAGGCTTGGCTAAAATTACTTATCTGAGTCAATCCCGTCGGCAAACTTTTCGCCGCTGGGTTTTGCGGATAGCGGTTTTGCCAGTCTTTAATGGCCGCCTTCAGCAGCTCAGGATCTTGCTTATTGTCCTGATACACATGCGTTAAATCCAACCAGCCTTGCAGCACGTTTTCATCCGCATTAATCACAATGTTGTTCAATTCTTGTGGTGTGAGCTGTGCTAGCGATTGCCAAGTGCTATCGATATTATCCTGGTGGGCTTTATCTGTTAGCAATGGCTCTTGGGCGATAAATGCCCGAATCAATGGCAGCGTAGCTCTACCTTGATTGGCGGCAATTTGGGCCTGATAGAAGCGAACCTGTTGGTTTGGTGAAAGCTGAGTCGCATCTAGCTTGCCAAGAACATCTGCGGCGGCAGGGTTATTTTTCTGCGCGACTAACAATTCTGCAGTCAGTAATTGCTGTTCCTGACGTTGCGTATCGCTCAGATTAGCCGGTAGTGTGCCGAGTTGCTCTGCTGCTTGAGGGATTTTCCCTTCACGTAACAGGGCACGAATGGCGAGTAATTGCCAGTCAGCCTTGTTATCATCATTACTTTGCTGCAACTGCTGCAAATAATAATCGGCGTTAGCGCTTGCTTCGTCCTGTATATTTGTTGGCGGTGGCGTCTGTGGTGCCCTGCCTGAACAGGCAGCCAGTATCAGTGCAGCGAGAACAACAGGGAATAGCCCTGCTTTGGAACGAACGAATGTTGAGGAAAGCATACTGTATCCAGTGATGTTTTTTTCAAGATGCTCAATATTAAATCGGTAATTCGGATGAAACAATGAATCAACACGATCGAGCAGTGATTTCTGCATCTACGCTTTATGTGGTACCTACCCCTATCGGTAATTTAGGGGATATCACCCACCGAGCGTTAGAGGTACTGAAAAGCGTTGATTTGATTGCGGCAGAAGATACACGTCATACAGGGTTGCTGTTACAACATTTCGCGATCAACGCCCGCCTATTTGCACTTCATGACCATAACGAACAACAAAAAGCCGATCATTTACTGGCGAAACTGCAAGAGGGCCAGAGCATTGCGCTGGTTTCAGATGCAGGAACGCCATTGATTAACGATCCGGGTTACCATTTAGTGCGCCGTTGCCGTGAAGCTGGCATCAGAGTGGTGCCATTACCGGGCGCTTGTGCGGCCATTACAGCACTGTCTGCCGCCGGTCTTGCCTCAGATCGTTTTTGCTACGAAGGCTTCCTGCCTGCGAAAACTAAAGGCCGTAAGGATACTCTGCAAGCGCTGATTGAGGAACCTCGAACACTGATCTTCTATGAATCAACGCATCGCTTGTTGGAAAGTTTACAGGACATGGTAACCGTACTTGGCCCACAACGCTATGTGGTGCTGGCTAGAGAGCTGACCAAAACGTGGGAGTCTATCCACGGTGCGCCGGTTGGCGAGTTGCTAGCTTGGGTTCAGGAGGAAGAAACTCGCCGTCGTGGCGAGATGGTGCTGATTGTCGAAGGCCATAAAGTCCAAACCGATGACGCGCTTCCGGCTGCCGCATTACGTACTCTGACACTGTTGCAAAAAGAGCTGCCATTAAAAAAAGCCGCTGCTTTGGCGGCTGAAATTCATGGCGTGAAAAAGAATGCGCTCTATAAGTATGCACTTGAACTGCAAAATGGTGGTCAAGGGCAAGCGGAAGATGACATTTAACCGTAATGTCATTATAATCCGCCGCGGAGTTGACTAGACAGTCGCCGCTTCGCTGCCGTCCCTTTCGGGGGAGACAGGTGAAGGGGAGGAAAGTCCGGGCTCCATAGGGCAGGGTGCCAGGTAACGCCTGGGGGGCGCAAGCCTACGACAAGTGCAACAGAGAGCAAACCGCCGATGGCCCGCGTAAGTGGGATCAGGTAAGGGTGAAAGGGTGCGGTAAGAGCGCACCGCACGGCTGGCAACAGTTCGTGGCAGGGTAAACTCCACCCGGAGCAAGGCCAAATAGGGGTTCGCATGGTACGGCCCGTACTGAACCCGGGTAGGCTGCTTGAGCCAGTGAGTGATTGCTGGCCTAGAGGAATGACTGTCCACGACAGAACCCGGCTTACCGGTCAACTCCACTCCTCTTTAAAAACAATGAGTTGGTGTGTCCCATCTGCATTTCACGTTAAGTGGGATACATGATGGGATACACCAACTTTTGTACTCTTCCTTATACGTTCCGCCGCAACGGTATTTTCTACATCTAGCGACCTTAAATAAAAATAGGGTGGACTCGTTCTGTATAGTTCTTGATATTTGAAAAAGAGCCATTGTCAGTAAATATTACTCTACTGACCTGCTTAGTATCTTTGTTAGCAAATGACGAATGCAAAAGGTATTAGATAATATTCATTGGGGCTGGGTTTAAGTATTTTCCCGTAATTTGGTTACGGAATAAATCACACTCTGTTCATAAAGGATATTGTCAATGAAAAAGGCATGCACGGTTCTTCTTTCTTCGCTTGTACTACTCTCATTTTCATCCGTAGCGGCGGAAGATTTACATAATAAACTGATCATCCAGGCTATTCCTTCCTCGGAAGGTACGGTGACGATTGAAGGGCAGCCGAATTACGAAAAGACGTTTAAGGTTGTTGTGTACAGTAAAATGGAACAGCCGATTGAGTTAACCGGATTTGTCGGTTGCTACAAAGCGTTCGATGAAAAAGGCAAAGAGTTTGAAGCGCGGACAGTGCAGGCTGATTTGCTGGGTACATTGAAGAAAGGTGTGAAAGAGGGTGAAGTCTCGTTTGTCAGTGACGATGACTCCGTTTATAACGCCAAATTCGTAAAATGGTCTTCGCAGTGCACAGATCTGGCTAAGCGCATCCACTAGTGGGCTATACCGATAAAAGCCAAACTCCTGCAACATTTTATCGTTGGTGGATTATATTCTTAGTGATTCAGGGCGTAAGCCCTGAAACCCATATTTTACAGACAGCCAATAAAGATAAATTAATGGGAGAAATTATCTAAAGATAGTTTTCTCCCATCATTTGTTATGAACCACTTCCTATAGTAAATGCTCTATTAATTGACGTTGATCCAAAGCTATCATCCACCTGAACTGCCATAATAGTTGCATTGGTTTGCACAACCGCATTAACGGTACACAGCGCTTCAGTAGCGAAAGAATCACCTTGTATGCTGATAGGCCCTGAAGTGTTATTGTTAATGGTCATCCCATTGCGCGCAGTGATAGCGACGGTTGAAGAGTCCACTGTTGTTACGCTTGACCTGTTTATATTAAAGGTAATCATTCCAGAAGTTTCATTATCGAACCTGTCATACAGCGTTAATGCTTCGACGAACAGAATGACACGTGTAAAACCGTTTCCATTGCCGGTTGGAACGCATTGCCGAGCAGCTTCATGTAGCGTTAATATCTCCGGTACTTGTGCCTGATTCCAAGCGCCAGGAGTGATGGTTAACGTTTCTGTTAGTCCTGCTACCACCGTATCGGATAACTTCACACCTATATTCGCTAAACCAATTTTCGTGCCATCAATATTCGCGACATAACTGTTACCTGACTGGCTTGCATTTGTTATCTGACTATTTATCAGGTCCGTTGTAAATGTAATGTTCAGGTCAGAGATCGGATTATCATTGGCATCGCGAGCTATCAACGTAATGAGTGCCCCTGTCCGATCATCGGCATTGATGGTATTCGTGCTCACCATCAATGTGGATCTCATCGCATCGAATGCACCAGCAGACAGGGTGATGGTGGCAGGGGCGATACCCAATGCACTGCTGTTGGCATAGGCTGTCACACTGGCAATGCCGGTTACCGTTCCAGCGGTCAGTGTGGCGGTGTAAATGCCACTAGTACTCTCCACGGCC
>NZ_HE997647.1:191857-304028 GCF_000312485.1 Yersinia massiliensis CCUG 53443
AGTCACACCCAATGCATTGCCATTGACTCTAGCCGTCACACTGGCAATGCCGGTTACGGTTCCGGCGGTCAGCGTGGCGGTATAAATGCCACTACCACTTTCCACGGCTGAACCGAGCGTGCCTAATGTCGTCGTAAAGGTCACGTTCTGACCAGACACCGGATTATCATGGCTGTCTTTTAGCGTCAGGGTGACCAGCGACGTATCACTACCGTTCGCCATAATATTGACGGGATTGGCGCTCAATATTGAGTTTACGCTGCTGATATCTTGAGGATTAACTTGAATAAGTGTTGTCGCCCGATTAGAGGCATTGCCTTTTATATCATGGGCTACAGCGCTTAAAGTGTAGGTGTTATTGATACCGCGAGTGACTTGATAAGGTGGGTAAGTCACTTGAATCACGTGAGAGGAAAGCTGGCTAATATTCCCACCAGCAGCAATCAGAGAAGGCGCATCCCAATCGATTCGATCAGTAGCGTGTTGTGCGACGACTTGAGCGGTCAGTACTGCGGTATCACCCTCAATACCCACTAATTGCGTGGGTAAACTCAGCCGAATTAATTCTTGTTTTTGATAATCAAGGACGATGTTGTTATTGCGCTCAACCAGATCATATCGACTGCCAGTCAAGAGTCTAGTTGCCGCGACGACTGAAGGATCAATCTGTTTCTGCCAAGGTTCGCCCAGACGATAGTTAAACTGCAAATTCATGCTGGTATCATTTTTACTATTTTGGCCGACACGATGGTCGACACCTAATGTCACTAATGGGATTGGGGTATAGCTAATACCCGTAGTGACGGCATATGGATTCTTTTGTCTATTATCTTTACCGAAAAGAGCGACCTCATCGCCACGGTATTTTTCATACATTAACTTCCCACCCAATTGCGGGTAGGAAGGAATATAGGCTTCTGCGCGGATATCAAAGCCATCAGCAGGTCGTTCGTTGTAATGTTCGAAATCTCGAGATTGGTGCCAGTCCGTGATACCAAAATAACTGTTGGCGGATAATTTTAGATAATCAGTCCAAACTTCAGTCCCAACACCGAAACGCTGATTATGGCCAGTAAAGTCATTATCAAAGAAAGAGTTAATGCCATACATCCATTGTCCAATATGGGTACGTACACCGATACCCACATTGACGGTATTGCGGCTATCTTTATTCCTTACTCCCAGTTGAGTGAATAACAGAAGTTCCTCTTGTTCATACAAAGGAGCAAGAAAATCCAAAGCGCTATTATCTAGATTAAAGTCATCATCAACATTCAACTGTATCTGCGCAGTACCAAACTGATTTAACCATCCTTGAACTGATTGATTAGCTTCATTGATGATTGAGGATTTTACTTTCTGTCCGATATAACGAGTTGGGTCTTGTTTAGAGAGCATTTCTCCCGACAACATTCCTCCATTTGCGAGCTTCATTTCCGTATCTGTTGATATGTCATTTCCAGTTTGTATTGAAGGTAATGGCGGTGTTTTAGGTATATCAATTTCATCTCCAGCGCCCAATGAATCAAAAGGTATTTTAAATACACGAGATTGATTTAAATCCTTCAGTTGGTTAATGGATAATTGATATTGTTTCGCTATCGACTCTGTCGTTTCTCCTTGGGAAAGAACATAAGGTCTTGTCGCTATTCCTTCGGAAAGCGTTGTTGCCATCGTTGTGGACGTAAATGAAATGATGATGGGAAAACAAAGTTGAAGTGCAATTTTCTTCCAATTTATTCGTAAGGGGGGAATCGAATTATTAGGAATATTCTTGCCTTTTAAATAGGGTGTTTTTTTGTATTTCCTAATGATGAGCATGGCTAGCTCAAAATAATTAGATAGATTCATGGTATTTAATCTCGAGTTTGTGAGTTGATTTTATGATTTTTTCATTTAATCCCCGGTCAACCGAAAAAAAGAATCACACCAATAGCGTCTTTAATAAAAAAGAAGAGATGAAAATAATTATCATTTTATAAATATGGTTAAGCGCTATTGTTTTACAACATATAAACCTCCTTATTACATTTGTATTGTGCCTTGAATCGTAATTATGTGCTAATAACCCCCTGTTAATCTTGAATTATTAATATCAAACGCAAGCCAATTGAGTGAGAAGCTATTATCAAAAAATAGAACGGTAATTGACTGAGTTATGATTATGAATAATTTTCATGTATAAAATTAGAAATAAAGTAAACAATGTGTTCGTGTGAAGCTCAGTCTATTTATTAGGAATTTTCTTGTCTTTGGTATCGCAATATAGAATGATTCATTTCCTCAGAAAGATAACATCCATAGAATATCTCATATTAGATAGCGAATTAATTGAATCAGGTTAACATTTAATACTGAAAGTTTTAGCATTACGCTAGCCATCACGTTTTAAGAAAATAGAGGCTATAGACAAAGAATGTTTTACGAAGAGATATCGCGTTCTGCGAAGGTTGAAAATGAGTGATGGAGGGATTGGGTCATTGAGGGATTTTTTGTGGCAGTGGTTTGTGATGTTCATATCAATATGTTGGTACGAATACCCCCTCAGATGAGGGGGAGAGGATTTAAAACAGGTAACGAACACCAAATAAGAACTCACTAGACACTAAATGGGCTTTCATTTGTTCATCTTGTAATGATCTGGCGTTAGCAAATTGATTCAATCCGCTTTGAACATTCCCCATGTCAACGTAGCGATAACCCAAGTCAAGAACCAGTGGCTCAATCGGTGAATAGCTCACGCCCGCGCCGATGGCATAGGTGAGATTATTTTGCGTACTGCTAGCATATTGCCGTGCTGGATTACCTTGCCAGCCATCAGAACTGATTTTGGCAACACCAATACCCAATGTGCCATATAAAGAGAAGCCATGGCTCAATGCGATATCACGATATGCGTTCAACATCAGCCGCTCAGAATTAATATTCTGATGATTAAAGCTTGTCGGGAAGTTAGTCGAACCACTGGTATATGTAGATTTATTCTTGAAGGTGTATTCACCCTCAGTACGCCAGCCATTACCAAATTGATAACCGGCTGCAATAGCACCATTATAGAAATTATCGCTATCTTGACCTGAAACAAATGAACCAATACCTGGACGACTACTCGTATCCATGTTCTTCGCTTCTTGGAACGTTCTCAAAAGTTTAATTGAACCATAATAGCCCTCTTGATCAATTTGATCAGCAATGGCTGGCGCTGAAGAGGCGATGAGTAATCCGGCGGCGATAGCAATAGTACAGTTGCGCATCATGATATGTGTTCCTTACATATTTATTTATAGGCGATCTTGATGAGATGGATATCCACTGAATAACGTGTAAATTTGAGCCCGTTTAGGGTTGGATAAGATTAGTAATATTGAAATGAAGAGTAAATTCGTATAATTACTCGTTATCTACGTATAAATACGGACTGGTGGGGTGATTTAAACTTTATTGACATTTGGCAATAAATATCCAGCTTGGAAAATATTTAAAATAGTATTTTGAATCGGTTTATCTCTTTTAATGGAAATTCAGCGACAAAAAACACCATTAACCAGACGTACTTCTTCCTGAAGATATCGCTTGGGTAAAAAGTTAATTATTTACCCCTTCAGCCAACGTGAGCCTTAAATTCACCATCGTAAGATATTTGCAACAGTGTTTTTGCAACAGTGTTTTTTGCAAGAGTAGTTTGCAACTAACGTTGATAGCGTAATGCCTCAACCAATAGTGAAAAGGCGGTGGTATGCTGCCTGCGGCTCGGGTAGTAAAGATAGTAGCCAGGGAAGGGCTCGCACCAGGTTTCTAATACTCTGACTAAGTCACCGTTGGCAATCTCGGTTTTGACTGAATCTTCCGGTACACATGCCAAACCAAAGCCTATCACCGCGGCGTCAATACGCTGACGCAAACTATTAAAGGTCAATTGGCCATCAACGCGTACTTTTAGCTGCCGTCCTTTTTTTTCGAACTCCCAAGCATAAAGTCCCCCCATGGTGGGCAGACGCATATTAATACAACGATGGCTTTGTAGTTCAGTTGGCGTGGTAGGGATGCCATATTTAGCCAAATAAACGGGTGAACCGACAACGGCCATACTCATTGGTGGCCCAATTTGTACCGCAATCATGTCTTTCGCCACTTGCTCGCCTAAACGAATGCCAGCATCAAAACGCTCAGCGACAATATCGGTCAAGCTGTTATCGACGGTGATTTCAACATTGATGTCAGGATAGTTAGCGAGGAATGTTTTCAGCACTGGCCACAGAACTGAATCGACCGCATGTTCACCGGCGTTAATACGAATATTCCCCGCCGGTCGTGCGCGCATTTCGCTAAGCGCATCCAGTTCACGCTCAATGTCAGCAAAACGCGGCCCAAGGCTATTCGCTAGCCTCTCCCCAGCTTCTGTTGGCGCAACACTGCGAGTGGTTCGAGTCAACAGACGAAGTTCAAGGCGTTCCTCCAACCCACGGATAGCATGGCTTAAGGCCGATTGTGATACTCCCAACTTTGCCGCTGCTTTGGTAAAACTACGTTCTCTTGCCACCATCAGGAATGAGATTAAGTCGTTGAAATTCTCTTTTAACATCTGCATTCCTATTCTTGTTTAGGATGAATTTTAATGAGTATAACTTAACTCATGAGTCAGACTCATAGAAGCATCCATATTTAACCCGCTAATCCGCCACTAAGATATTTGCTACCTTCCCTATTACCAGCATTGCTCTGATATATGCCGCCTTATTTGAACGGGGTTCGGTCAGGTGTGCATTCTCTACCGTTATCACTATTTTGATCAATGTCGCGTCAAATCTTAACGAAGGAATAACGATGAAATTCTCCACAGCGTCTACAGTTATCTTGTCCATATTTAGATCGGCGACTTTCGCCAATGTGGAGGACAAAGTGAAAATTACCTCAAGTGGTTCCCACCCTTCCTGGCCCTGACGCATATCGCTATCGCCGAATCCCTCAATGGCAGCCCTGTTGAGTGGATGGAAAAAGTCAGTGATGAGCAGTACCGGAAATAACTCGGCTGCTTATTGCATCGAAATTGACCGTACTCAAAATACTGGAGATATCCCATGACAATGAAAGTACTCGGTTATGCCGCTAAATCAGCACAAGTCCCACTTGCACCGTTAGAATTTACCCGTCGAGATCCACGTCCCGACGATGTGGTGATGGAGGTACTCTATTGCGGTGTTTGCCATTCTGACCTGCATCAGGCACATAATGATTGGGGGTTCAGCACCTATCCTCTGGTGCCAGGCCATGAAGTGATTGGGCGTGTGACGGCTATCGGCAAAGAGGTGACGAAATTCAAAGTGGGTGATTTTGCTGGCATTGGCTGCATGGTCGATTCCTGTCGAGAATGCCAACCCTGTCAGGCGGGCTTAGAGCAGTATTGTGAAGTCGGTAACATCCAAACCTACAATGGTGTTGACCGCCATGACCATACACCGACTTTCGGTGGCTACTCGCAAGCGATTGTCGCCTCTGAAGATTTTGTGCTGAAAATGCCCGCAGGCTTGGATCTGAAAGCGGCGGCACCGCTTTTGTGTGCCGGTATCACTACTTGGTCACCGCTACGTCATTGGAACATTGGCAAAGGCAGCAAAGTGGCGGTTGTGGGGCTGGGCGGATTGGGTCATATGGCATTAAAGCTGGCGAATGCGCTGGGTGCTGAAGTGACTCTTTTTACGCGTTCAGCCAGCAAAGAGGCTGATGCCCGCCGCTTAGGGGCTCATCACATTGTGTTATCCACTGAAGACGCACAAATGGCGGCAGCTAAAGGGCAGTTCGATCTGATTATCGATACCGTGCCTTATGTGCACGATCTCATGCCCTACATCCCGACATTAAAAGTTGATGGGACACTGGTGTTGGTGGGGTATTTAGGCGATCTCAGCCCGATGCTAAATACCATGCCACTCATTCTGGCGCGGCGCTCGGTAGCAGGTTCATGTATCGGTGGCATTGCTGAAACACAGGAAATGCTGGATTTCTGCGCTAAGCACGGCATCGTTTCAGATATCGAAATGATCAACATTCAAGATATTAATGAGGCTTACGAGCGCATGGTAAAAAGCGATGTGAAATACCGCTTTGTCATTGATATGGCATCACTGAAAGCCTAAATCATCACAATCACTTAAATGCCACGGTGCTGTGGCATTTAAGTCGATTCAAGCGGCAGCCGTATTACTCTGGTAAATCAATGAGCAGTGCCCGCAAAGGTGTTTCTGCTTTAATCACCAAATGTTGTTCTTCTTGCACAAAAGCGCCATCACCACAGGTTAGGCGTTGAGGCTCATTGACTTGTGGCCCTTCTACGGCAACGGTTCCATGGATAGATTGCAGGTAAGCTCTAGGGCCGTGAAGGTTAATCGTATACTGTTCTCCAGCCGCTAAATCCAGATGATGAATCCAAACTTGCTGGCGCAGCTTGAGGCTACCTTGCTCGCCGTCAGGGGATGCCAGTAGTCGTAATGGCTGCGTGCATAATGACAGTTGCTGAGCCGTTTGACTCTCCTGATCAGGGCAGGCATTGAGCCATAACTGAATGCGAGTTAAAGGTTGGTCGGCACTCAAGTTATGCTCGCTATAGCTGACACCCGGTTGCGTCGAGAAAAGCAGCACATCGCCCTTTTTGCCCCGGACATGGTGGCCCAAACTATCTCGATACTCTGCTTCGCCCTGTAAAATCAGGTTGAGGATATCCACTCGAGGATAAGTCCGAGGTTGGAATGAAGCACCGAGTGCGAGTACTTCCTGATTCAAAACACGCAGCGAAGCATAGCCGAGTAGTTTTGGATCAAAATAATGACCAAAAGAAAAAGTATATCGGGCTTGGAGCCAACCAAAGTCAGCCTGCCCGCATTGTTTTGCTGTTCTGCATGTGATCATGACAGTGATTGCTCCTTATACCCTTCATCTTTCAAGCTGCAGGTGTGTTGCCTGCACTCACTCACCCGAGTCACTGACTTGTGTCAGCTTGTCAGGACTCTTTCGTTTATCTGCAACATCAGTGATTTTGGGTACAATTTGTAGATATTAATCAGTAAACAGATGGTAAGCGTCTGGACGCCGGATTGTTAGCCAGTTAATCTGGTCGCTATGTTCAAATTTCCTGATTGAGATAATAATGGGCAAAGATCGGGCGCTAACGTTAGAAGCATTGAGAGTGATGGATGCCATTGATCGTCGTGGCAGTTTTGCAGCGGCAGCCGACGAGCTAGGACGTGTGCCTTCAGCGTTGAGCTACACCATGCAAAAGCTCGAAGAAGAGCTGGATGTCGTGTTATTTGACCGTTCTGGCCATCGCACCAAATTTACCAATGTCGGGCGCATGTTACTTGATCGTGGGCGTGTACTGTTGGAAGCGGCAGACAAACTCACGACCGATGCCGAGGCATTGGCCCGTGGCTGGGAAACTCACATTACGATCGTCAGTGAGGCATTATCTCCCGCGTGGAAATTGTTCCCACTGGTAGACAAACTGGCGCTCAAAGCGAACACGCAAGTCTCTATCTTTACCGAAGTCTTGGCTGGAGCATGGGAGCGGTTAGAGCAGGGGCGAGCAGATATCGTGATCGCACCAGACATGCATTTTCGTGCTTCTTCAGAAATAAACAGCCGTAAATTGTACAAAGTGACCAGCGTCTATGTTGCCAGCCCAGACCATCCCATTCATCTGGAGCCGGAACCACTGTCAGAACTGACGCGAGTGAAATACCGTGGTGTGGCCGTCGCCGATACTGCCCGTGAACGGCCGGTATTAACGGTGCAATTGCTTGATAAGCAGCAGCGATTAACCGTCAGCACCATAGAAGACAAACGGCGAGCGCTATTAGCCGGCTTGGGTGTCGCGACTATGCCTTATGAGATGGTCGAAAAAGATATCGAAGAAGGTCGCTTACGCGTTGTCGGGCCTGAATATAGCCGTGAGGCCGATATTATTATGGCATGGCGTCGCGACAGCATGGGTGAGGCTAAATCCTGGTGTTTGAGAGAGATCCCTAAGCTTCTGGGGCGAGGATAAACCGCTTCGCATCGTCATACTGAGATGTTGTACCCTGCTCAGTATGACGACGTTTGCGACGTGCACGCATCAAGCAAAACGTTTATCTCTGCCATGGGCTGCTAGCAAATCTTGCTGTGGGCCGATGGAGATAATCCCAAAGGGATTAATGGTGCCGTGACTGCGGTAATAGTGATTGCGGATATGAGCGAAATCCACAGTTTCGGCAATCCCTGGCATTTGATAGATCTCGCGCAAGAAACCATAAATATTCGGGTAATCGCTGATGCGGCGTTTATCACATTTGAAATGTGTGACATAAACCGGATCAAAACGCACCAGTGTGGTCCATAAGCGCAAATCTGCTTCCGTGAGAGTATTGCCCGCCAAATAGCGATGTTTCGCCAATATCTGCTCTAGCCTATCTAAGGCATCGAACAAGGTGGCTACGGCTTCATCATAGGCAGATTGAGTCGTTGCAAATCCTGCCTTATATACCCCGTTATTGACCTGATCGTAAACCCAACTATTGATATCATCGATATCACTGCGCAAAGCCGCAGGGTAGTAATCACCGGCTATTGCACCCACATTATCAAAAACACTATTGAACATACGAATAATGTCAGCCGATTCATTGCTGACGACCGTCTGCTGCTGCTTGTCCCACAGCACTGGAACCGTCACACGCCCACTGTAATCAGGGTCAGCGCGTAGATAGAGCTGGTAAAGATAATCAAGCTGGTAGAGCTCATCACCGGTAGCCGCAGGGAAGTCGCGAGCGAAAGTCCAGCCATTCTCCAGCATCAATGGGTGTACGACAGACACAGAAATCAGTGATTCCAAGCCTTTCAATGTGCGCATCAGTAAAGTACGGTGTGCCCACGGGCAAGCAAGGGAAACATATAAATGATAACGGTTTGCCTCGGCTTTAAAACCGGCTTTACCTTGTGGCCCAGCTTGACCATCAGCGGTGACCCAATTACGGAACTGCGAAGTACTGCGTTTGAAGTGACCACCGGTAGATTTCGTGTCATACCAGATATCTTTCCACTTGCCGTCAACGAGTTGCCCCATACTATCCCCCTAAATAAACACGCCCTACCAATTGATAGGGCGTATTAACTGTAGCCTTTATTAACTGTCGTCTTTATTAACTCTAGTCTTTATTGGCTGGTTATATGCGCTGCCCGCTGATTACCACTTCTTACCCAGCAAGCGGTCGATACTGAAAGCGCCTGGGCCAGCAACAGCCAGTACGATGAACCCACCCGCGATGGTCAAGTTTTTCATGAACATCAGTTGGTTAACACCTTCCGCAAAGTTAGTGTGGAAGATCAATGCAGTCAAAATGGTGAAACCCGCTGTAAACAGTGCCGTAGTACGGGTCAGGAAACCAAACAGAATAGCCAGACCGCCGCCAAACTCTAACAAAATCGTCAGTGGCAGGAAGAAACCAGGGACGCCCATTGCTTGCATGTACTGTTGAGTGCCGGCATAGGCATCACCCATTTTGCCGTAACCGGCCACAATAAACAGAATCGGCATCAGAATGCGTGCTACCAACAGGCCAGTATCTTGTAATTTGTTCATCGACGACTTCTCCAAAAAGTTGTTTGTATTAATGCCTGGCATCTGCGGGCGTTAATGGTTATCTAAACGTGTTTTGTTTGTAGTGGCCAGTGGGTTCATCCCACCAGTCCTCTGAGTTGATGAAAGAATGTTAGTTGAGAAGTTGAAAAGTTGTTAGTAAGTAAAATTGTCAGTTTTCATCAAAAAAACTGAATTGGTAGGCAGGAAATACGGGAAACACCCCGTAGATGCGGAGTACAGGGTGAGGAGAGAATTTTATCGATAAAATACGAGAATGGCCTACTGGTAAAGGCTGTGAAGCGTTAACGCAATGAAAATGTTCGGCGAAACAATTGGATAGTCCCCCATGCACCGACTGCTCGGCGTGACCAACGGATGAGTTTTTTGGGGTGACGAACACTGTATAGTGCTAACAAACTGGAGCCGACCATCAAATATTTTCGCATACTGACAATCTTTGCCCAGCCGCGATCGTAAGGTGCGGTGACTTCAATCCAATGTGCAGCACTGTTGGCGAGATCCAAGCGTTGCTGCTGGATCTCGCGTAACAATGCGGCCTTTTCCTGTGCTAAGTGACGGCGGCTCAACGCTCTTTCTCCAATAATTCGCGATCCACTTCCAACTGCTTACGGGTAGAACCCAGTAGCTTAGAGTGACGCACTTTGGTGAGTGTCCAGATAACACCGATGATTGCCAGTACCAATAGCACCGCAGTCGTGGTGCCGAGTGCCATTAAACGATAAGCAGGGTCAATCGCCCATATCACGAATACCAGCAAACTCATCAAACCGAAAGCGGTAAACAGCAGAGTGATCCCCGCCATTAGCAGCACCTGAATCAGTGTTGCCTTTTCTTCTTCCAGTTCAATAGCGGCTAGGCGTACACGGGTTTCAACCATGCCAACCACAATGGTGGCAATGCGTTGAACAGCGTCTAGGACCCCTTTACCGGGGCCCTGAGTTTGAGGAAGTTCAGCCATAATTAGCGGCGAGACAACAGAACGCCTAGCACCACACCAACGGCAGCACCGATGCCGACGCCAGCCCAAGGATTGTCGTGGACATAAGTGTCAGCTTTATCAGCAATTTCTTTGGTTTGGGCTGCGATTCTATCGCCAGTTTCGCTCAGACGCTCACGAGTGTCTTTCAACGCGCTTTCTGCTTTGGCCCGCAGTTTGTCTAACTCAGCTTTCGGCTTGTCGGTCGAAGAGTGCAGTACTTCTTCTAACGTATCTGCCAATGACTTAAGTTCAGCGCGCAAATGTTCAGAGGTTTTATCTTGTGGCATGTAATAGCTCCTTAACATAACTGAGGTGAATACCAAACATAGCGAATTCATCCGAAGGTTAACAGGTTAATTATCCTAAAATAATCTCGGGTGGTTCGCCGTTTTCATCTGTAAGAAATGGTGTGGCTACTTCTGTTCCTTAGCCTGTTTTAGCTCAGCTTGTGCTTCCGCTAATTTCTTCTGTTGCTTAGAAATTTTGTCAGCATCACCTTTTTGCTGAGCTTCTTTTAGCTCTTCTTGGCGTTCAGTGACGTCGTGCTGTTTTTGCCGAATCTTTTTCTGCCGATCAGCTTTCAGGCTTTCAGCGGTGCAGTTATTTTTCACTTCTTTTAAGGCTGTTTGTAGACCCGCGGCGCGACGGGTATTGCCATGCTGTTTGGCATAATCGATCTGTTGTTGGATTTCTTTGGCTTTTACAGCACATTCATCATCAAGCGCAGCGTGCGCGGTACTTGTAAACATGATGATAGGCAAAGCCAACAAGAGAGAATGACGTAACAACATCGAACGTAACAACATAGTATTGCTTCCTTTTTACAGCAAGTTTCTGGGACGAAATAGGTTGCCGTGAATGACTAAGCATAGCGCTGAATGATGTGATACCCAAGTTTACTACAATATTTTTTATAGATTTATCAGATATCAGCAGAATAAAGAGGGGCTCATGGCGGGAGAAGACCCCCGCCGAAGGAGTTACCCTACATTTTGTAGGTTATCTCTGAATGCGGGTAACAATCGATGGCGTCTTTTGGATTCACTCGAGACAATGACATAACCCGTCGGCAAAAGATCCTGTAAAACCTCGATAGCTTCTTCCTGCTGTTCAGGAGATTCCAGATTCACCACTAGACTGTCTTTCTCTGGGACAATACTTTTAATGCGGATCCCCCGCTGATCGAGGTGTTGATACAGAGAGAACCCATCAGGCAACGATAACCCCTGCTGATTAGGCCGAATCTTCAACGCACTTTCCGTACGCATGATGATGGGCGTAAGCAGCAGTACTGCGAGCAACAAGGCAGTCACGGGCAGAATAAGATACTGCCAGACTGGGCGACTAAAACGGCCCTTGAGCTTGATCACTCTGGCTTACCTTTATCGTTGCCGTCGTCAGTTGATGCGGGACTGGCGGCGGCGTTCTTTTTACGCCAAAGCACGTACAAAGAGCCAAATAAGCCAATCACCAAGAGTGCCAAAGGCAGCAACATCAGGACGAACATCACCTCATCTTCATATTTCAGGAAAACAGGCGTTTTACCAAACGCGAAGCCCATCGTGGTTAAGATAAGTACCCACAGTAGGCCACTCATCCAGTTAAAGAACTGAAAACGGGCATTACTCAGGCCAGAAAGGCCCGCAATTGTTGGCAATAAAGTGCGCACGAATGCTAAGAAGCGACCGACTAGCAAGGCGGATAGCCCATGGCGATGGAAGAGGTTATGAGCACGCTGATGGTAATGGGCAGGCAAATGGGATAACCAACCTTGTACCACTTTAGTGTTCCCTAGCCATCGACCCTGAATATAGCTGACCCAGCATCCGAGACTGGCTGCAGTGGTTAATACCACCAGCGTGACTGGGAAACTCATGGCACCTTTTGCAATCAGGACGCCAACCAAAATCAGCAGACTATCGCCCGGTAAAAACGCCGCCGGGAGCAAACCATTTTCCAGAAAAAGTATCACAAACAATAGGATATAGATGGCCCATACCAGAGACGGGTTAGCTAGCGTCTCATAGTCTTGAGCCCATAAAGCATGTAAGAGTTCTTTAATGATGTCCATCTGGTATTCCTAAAACGTCATTGTTATATAACCTTGGTACTTAAAGCTGCGGGGGTATTTATTTGCTGCTGGCCTGCAACTGCAATTACTTTGGGTATATCTGTTAGCTTTTAAACACGAACGACCAAGAGGCTCGATAATTCACGTGTTTAAGCGAGGGTTTTAATCAATGAATTCAAAACAAACCCATTCGCGCTATCGCTATCAAGAGGTAAATGTACTTCTCGTTGTCGTTACTCTGATGCTACGACAATCGAAAAGTCATCACATCATCATGGTGGTAGGTCAGCATCCCGCTATATTGAGTATTACTCTCTTTCCAGCCACCCACACGATTTCGCTGTGTTGAGACATGGAATATCCAGTTGGAATAATTTACCAGTGACAGTGATTGTCGTGGCTGTTTGTAGATCTCATCTGCACTATTGGTGCGTATTATCGCCAGATTTGCACCAACCCAACTGCTATTAGCCAGTGAAGGGCTGGCTGAGCCGGTAAATTTTGCTGCACCGAACCGATTTTTTATGGCGGTTTTTTTTGCGGGCATCCCCACTAAACGCAATTGCGGATAGATGAGATTATTTTGCAGACTCAGAGTGGACGATAATTGACCGGCAGCAGAGGGGGTAACGCAAATAAGAGGAGCATCAGGATAAGCAGTACTGAGCGTGGATAACGCCATACCTGATGAGCTGGAGTTCGTGTGCGAGATCATGCTACCGGAGACCGAACCGGCCCAGCTAGATACCGCAACTAATAGAGCAAACAACCAGCGCATATCTTTGCGTTTCGCTCCTAAAGCACCCGAGTAAAAAAGTGCTGACACTTTAGCAAAATAGCGAGATATGAAACAGGGAAATATAGATGCTAGCGGGGTGTTTATTGATGGGTATTATAAAAATAGGCTTAATGCTGACGTTTACTGACAGAACTCAACATTTAATGACCTCAGAGTGGCCTATTTTCGCTGAGAAGAGAAACATGAGTATCCGTTTCTCTTCTCGCGGCCTTAGCCATTTCGCGGCGGAAATTAACGGCGTTCAGTACCCGTAACCCCAGAATTTGCTAGCCCAATCTCTTTTGGAATATCGAGGTGTACAACGGGGTTTTCTGCGAACAAATAGCGGTCCACATTAAATTCGAAATCATCGGTAGTGGCACGGAACAGCATTTGTTTGGTATTTTCCAAATGTTGCCACATAGCCAGCTTGCTGGCGTAGGGATCTTTACGCATCAACGCTTCGAGGATTCGATCGTGATCTTCGCACCAACTCTCAATAGATTTATCATCGATATGCTCATGCAGTTTTAGCCAGTAGGGGTTATGCACTCGCTGGCTCCACATTTTTTCGACAATAGTGGCCATCGCGGTGTTTTGAGTGGCTAACGCGACCTGTACATGGAATTTGAGATCCCATTGTGAATCACGGAAACGGTCTTCCTGCCGCGCATGCTTTTGGATTTCGATTAATTGCACGATATCCTGCCGCGTAACTTGTGTGGCGGCGAATTCAGCAATATTACTTTCGATCAGTTGGCGCGCTTGGAGCAGCTCAAAAGGGCCGGCGGTGGCGAACTCAATCCCCTGATTAGGCATAACCAAGTGCTTTTGCTGATTTGACATCACATGGATGCCAGAGCCTTTACGCACTTCGACGTAACCCTCTACTTCCAGCATAATAATCGCTTCACGGACCACGGTTCGGCTAACATTCATTTCTTCGGAAATGTAGCGTTCTGCAGGCAATTTATCGCCTACCGGATAAACACCCGATTCGATTCGCTGCTTTAACTCTGCGGCTAACTGCTGGTACAACCGTCTGGTTTCTGTGAATTCCATGATTAAGGCTCTTGGATCAATTGAAGCCGCAAATCTAGCGGCTCATTTTGTCTGGAAGGCATGGTATCTCGAAAGAGATAGAATGGGACTTGTTATACCACTTATCCCTATTGGGTACTAGTCATTGCTATCACAGTTGTGATGGAAAGTACGCAGTAATTTGAGGGTTATTGATAATAAAAAAACCCAGCCAATCATGGCTGGGTTTTCGTGATAGTGAATACCTCACTATCATCAATCAGATTAGTTCTGTCCCGCCGGAGATTGCTGCACCGGATCGATAGTTGCTTCGACGGCCGGACGGTTTTGCAGCACGGTCCAGATAACCACGACAGCCAACACGTCGAACACGGCTAAAGCGGCGAACAGTGGGCTGAAGCCGATGGTATCGGCTAGCGCACCGACCACCAGAGCAAACAGGGTACTGGCTGTCCAAGCGGCCATGCCGGTCAAGCCGTTGGCCGTTGCCACTTCGTTTCGACCAAAGACATCAGATGACAGCGTAATCAGTGCACCAGACAGCGATTGGTGAGCGAAGCCCCCGACGCACAGCAGTGCGATAGCAACGTAAGGGCTAGTGAACAGGCCGATAGTCCCTGGTGCAATCATCAACAGGCCGCCCATTGTGACCACTAACTTACGGGAAACAATCAGGTTAACTTTGAAGTATTTCTGGAAGATTGGCGGCAAATAGCCACCCAAAATGCAGCCCAAATCGGCAAACAGCATTGGCATCCAAGCAAACATGGCGATTTCTTTCAGGTTAAAGCCATAAGCTTTGAACATGAACAGCGGAATCCATGCGTTGAACGTCCCCCAAGCGGGTTCTGCCAAGAAACGTGGGATCGCAATCCCCCAGAACTGACGGTTACGGATAATCTGCATTGCAGACATCTTTTTAGCATTAGAAGTCGAGTGCTGTGCTTCCTGACCACTGAGGATGTATTCACGCTCTTCATCACTCAGTTTTTTCTGGTCTTTCGGGTGTTTGTAGAGAATCAACCAAGCAATGGCCCAAATCAGGCTGAGCACACCGGTGATGATAAACGCCATCTGCCAACTGTGCATAACGATAGCCCACACCACTAATGGCGGAGCGATCATGCCACCGATTGAGGAGCCGACGTTGAAGTAACCCACAGCGATAGAACGTTCTTTCGCTGGGAACCACTCACTGGCGGCTTTCAGACCCGCAGGGATCATCGCAGCTTCTGCCGCACCTACCGCACCACGAGCGATAGCTAAACCACCCCAACTGCTGGCTAATGCGGTACTCATACAGAAAATGGCCCACATGACGGCAAACATCGCATAGCCGACTTTAGTGCCCATAACGTCGAGAACATAACCGGCCACCGGTTGCATCAAGGTATAAGCAGCAGAATAGGCGGCAATAATGTAAGAGTATTGCTGTGTCGTAATATGTAGCTGTTCTTGCAATGTCGGTGCGGCAACCGCAATGGCGTTACGTGTTAGGTAACCCAATATGGTGCCGACAGTGACCAACGCGATCATGTACCAGCGTAAGCCTTTAATTTTACGCATCATTTGTAACTTTCTCCCAGTATAAGATTACTGCTATGAAGCGCAGTCTATAGCCGCATTTCATGGCGCAATTTGGTCCAACCCGACATTACTGTGCATGCGGTGGTACCTGATCTTTCTTAATAGCCATCGCGGTTACCGCCGCTAACATGCCATTACTTTGGATCATGTTTTCTTCTTGAGTTGAGGTTTGAATGACATTCATCGCTTCAACTGCTTTGGTTATCCCTTCCTGTTGAGAGCAGTCGTGCTGTTACTGCTCTCATTCTTGCTTGTCGATTCCCATTTAGGTCAAATCAGCGCGTTTAAACAACATTGCGAATGACCTGACTGAGGACGACGCAACAATAACTTGTCATACAGATTTAAAAGTTGAGTGATATCACAAAAACCACTTTTCAATTAGGGAATAATAGAACCCGACAGACTTAGTGCCGCAAGGGACTAAATAGACGATAAATGTTGAGTATTTGTTCTTTTTGTTAGCATTTTGCGATCTCTATCGATAAAAAAGTACTGGACGATAGAGGAAATTGGTGTGATAACTTCGCGATAACAGGAAGCAGTGCTCTAAGATGTACTCAAGTGAGGAACCTAATATGTCGCAGTTTTTAACCGAAGACTTTTTGCTCGACACCGAATTCGCGCGTCGTCTGTATCATGACTATGCAAAAGATCAGCCGATTTATGATTATCATTGCCATTTACCCCCAGAACAGATTGCAGAAAACTACCGCTTTAAGAATCTGTATGACATCTGGTTGAAAGGTGACCACTATAAATGGCGTGCGATGCGGACCAATGGTGTCGCAGAACGTTTGTGTACCGGTGATGCCAGTGACCGCGAGAAGTTCGAAGCATGGGCGGCAACGGTTCCTCATACCATCGGTAACCCGCTTTATCACTGGACGCATCTGGAATTGCGCCGTCCATTTGGTATTACAGGTAAGTTATTGTCACCTGCGACATCAGAAGAAATCTGGCAGCGTGGTAACGAATTACTGGCTCAAGACAGTTTCTCTGCGCGTGGCATCATGCAGCAGATGAACGTCAAAATGGTGGGCACGACAGATGATCCGATTGATGATCTGCGCCACCACAAAGCCATTGCCGCAGACGGCAGCTTTAACATTAAAGTGTTACCAAGCTGGCGTCCGGATAAAGCCTTCAACATCGAAGCGGCTGGCTTTAACGACTATATGCAGCGCTTAGAAGCGGCCGCAGATACCTCTATTAGCCGTTTTGCCGATCTTTGCACTGCACTGAACAAGCGTATGGATCACTTTGCCGCCCACGGCTGTAAAGTCTCTGACCACGCCTTGGATGTGGTGGTTTATGGCGAGGCGGATGAAGCCACGTTAGACGCTATCTTGGCGCGCCGTCTGGCTGGTAATCAGCCGAGCACGGAAGAGATCGCGCAGTTTAAAACGGCAGTCTTGTTATTCCTGTCTGGCGAATATCATCGCCGTGAATGGGTGCAGCAGTATCACATCGGTGCGCTGCGTAACAATAACAGCCGCATGTTTAATCTAGTCGGCCCAGATATCGGTTTCGACTCCATCAATGACCAACCACTGGCACAGCCTCTATCCCGCTTGTTAGATGCGCAGGGTCTGCGTAATGCGCTGCCAAAAACCATCCTTTACTGCTTGAACCCACGTGATAACGAAGTGATCGGCACTATGGTCGGTAACTTCCAAGGCGAAGGCGCAGCAGGAAAAATGCAGTTTGGTTCAGGCTGGTGGTTCAACGATCAGAAAGATGGCATGCAACGTCAAATGACCCAACTGGCACAGCTTGGTTTACTGAGCCGCTTTGTTGGCATGCTGACAGATAGCCGCAGCTTCTTGTCTTATACCCGCCATGAATATTTCCGCCGCATTCTGTGCCAGATGATTGGCCGCTGGGTGGAAGATGGCGAAGCGCCAGCAGACATTGAACTGCTGGGTTCAATGGTGAAAAACATCTGTTTCGATAACGCGAAACAGTATTTCGCCATTGAGCTGTAATCGCTTAATTAACATTGTTCTTAATTGACATTGATTGATAAACCCAACGTCATGGGTGTTGCGGGCAGTGAGCAGCCTGCAACACCGACGACGAAGGGGGAACGCTAACTTATTCTATTTTTAACGCCTGGCTGAAAAGCACGGACTGTCAGTGATGCACGGTCCAAACAACATGCGTTATGAGGTAAACCCTGATGCAAACACTGAACCGTCGTGACTTTCCCGGCCGTAGCCACCCAGACAAGATTATTCAATTCGGCGAAGGCAACTTCCTGCGTGCATTTGTCGACTGGCAAATCGATTTACTGAATGAACATACCGATCTGAATGCTGGGATCGTGGTGATCCGCCCGATCGACACGGATTTCCCACCTTCACTCAGTACGCAGGATGGCTTGTATACTGCGGTGATCCGTGGCTTGAACGAGCAGGGCGAAGCGGTGCGTGAATCCCGCCTGATCCGCTCCGTTAACCGCGAAATCAATATTTACCGTCAATTCGATGAATATCTGGCGCTGGCCCGTGATCCTAATATCCGCTTTATGTTCTCAAACACCACTGAAGCGGGTATTGCTTGGAACGAAGCAGACCAATTTAACGACGCACCGCCGAGTTCTTTCCCCGCTAAATTGACCCGCTTGCTGTTCGAACGCTTTGAACATTTTGCTGGTGCTGCTGATAAGGGCTGGGTATTGCTGCCGTGCGAATTAATCGATTACAACGGTGAAGCCCTGCGTGAATTAGTCCTGCGCTACGCAAGCCATTGGCAACTGCCGGCTGAATTCACCCAATGGTTAACGCAAAACAATACGTTCTGTTCAACCTTAGTTGACCGTATTGTGACGGGTTATCCACGTGATGAAGTGGCCGCCCTACAAACTGAATTAGGCTATCAGGACAGTTTCTTGGATACCGCAGAATACTTCTATCTGTTTGTTATCCAAGGGCCAAAAGAATTGGCACAAGAGCTTCGTTTGGATCAATTAGATCTGAACGTGCGCATTGTGGATGACATCAAACCTTATAAAGAACGCAAAGTGGCCATTTTGAATGGTGCTCACACCGCGTTGGTGCCAGTGGCTTATCTGTCTGGATTAGATACCGTTGGCCAGACCATGGACGACGCACAAATCAGCAGCTTCGTTGAAAAAGCCATTACCGAAGAAATTGTACCGGTATTGGATTTACCAGAAGACGAACTGTTGTCGTTCTCTCAGGCGGTATTGAGCCGTTTCCGCAACCCGTTCATTCAGCACCAACTGTTATCTATCGCACTGAATGGCATGACAAAATTCCGCACCCGTATCTTGCCTCAATTGCTGACTTATCAGCAACAGCAAGGCAAATTGCCACCACGCCTGACCTTTGCACTGGCTGCATTGATCGCCTTTTATCGTGGTGAACGTGAGGGGCAAACCTACCCGTTGCAGGACGATGCACACTGGCTGGAGCGTTTCTCTACACTGTGGAGCAGTGTAAAACACAGCGACATCACATTGGCTGAATTGGTCAATAACGTGTTGTCTGATGCCAATCATTGGGGGCAGGATTTGACGGCGGTACCGCAACTGGCCAGTCAAGTGACAGAGCAACTGCAATCCATCATTGATAACGGCATGAGAGCGGCAGTAGCGACTTACAGCTAAAGGTTTAACTATGCAAAATATTATAAAAATTCACCCGTTGGATAATGTCGCCGTTGCACTGCAAGATTTGGCCGCTGATGAAGTGATCGATAACGGGGAGTTTAGCGTTAAGCTGGCTCAGCCGGTGGCGCGCGGGCATAAATTTGCCATAACAACCATCGAACCTGGCCAGATGATCGTTAAGTATGGTTTGCCTATCGGCCATGCATTAACGCTGATCGAGCCAGGCGAACATATCCATTCGCAAAATGCCAAAACTAACCTGAGCGATCTGGACGAGTATCAATATCAGCCAGAATTCAGCGAGTTGCCATCACAAATGCCCGATCGTGATGTGCAGATCTATCGCCGTGCTAACGGGAATGTGGGGATCCGCAACGAATTGTGGATCATCCCAACCGTGGGCTGTGTGAATGGGATCGCGCGTCAGATTCAGCAACGTTTCCTGAAAGAGACACAAGATGCTGAAGGGATTGATGGCGTCTATCTGTTCAGCCATCCGTTTGGTTGTTCACAGCTCGGTCAGGATCACGAAAACACCCGTACTATGCTGCAAAATATGGTGCGTCACCCTAATGCAGGAGCGGTGTTGGTGATAGGTTTAGGCTGTGAAAACAATCAGGTAGACGTTTTCCGTACCACATTGGGCGAGGTGGATGAAGATCGCGTGCACTTTATGGTGTGCCAGCAGCAGGATGATGAAGTCGAAGCCGGTCTTGAACATCTACATGCTCTGTATCAAGTGATGCGTAATGATCAGCGTGTGCCGGGCAAATTAAGCGAACTGAAGTTTGGCTTGGAATGTGGTGGTTCTGATGGTTTATCAGGGATCACCGCAAACCCATTATTGGGCCGTTTCTCCGATTATGTCATTGCCAATGGCGGTACATCGGTATTAACTGAAGTGCCGGAAATGTTCGGTGCAGAGCGTATTCTGATGAGCCGCTGCCGCGATGAAGCGACGTTTGAAAAGACCGTAAGTATGGTCAATGATTTCAAACAGTACTTTATTGCCCACAACCAACCGATTTATGAAAACCCGTCACCGGGCAATAAAGCGGGCGGGATTACCACGCTGGAAGAGAAATCGCTTGGCTGTACCCAAAAAGCAGGGCAGAGCAAAGTGGTTGATGTGCTGAAGTATGGTGAACGTTTACAGCGTCCAGGGCTGAATTTACTTAGCGCACCGGGCAATGATGCCGTCGCCACCAGTGCATTAGCGGGGGCAGGTTGTCACATGGTGTTGTTCAGTACAGGACGCGGTACACCTTACGGCGGTTTTGTCCCGACGGTTAAACTGGCGACCAACAGTGAGTTAGCCGCTAAAAAACCGCATTGGATCGATTTTGATGCCGGTAAATTGATTCATGGCACATCCATGGACAGTTTACTGACTGAATTTGTTGACCTGATTGTGGATATTGCCAACGGCAAACCGGCTCGTAATGAAGTGAATGACTTCCGCGAACTGGCGATCTTTAAGAGTGGTGTTACCTTGTAATAAAGGTGTCTTTCAATTAATATGAAACGGTGTTTTATTTTTATTGAATAAGACACGGTGCCCAAGGCACTTGTCGCTGTCGCTGTCGTTAACCTGTTGACAGCGCTAAGTGCTAAGGGGATTCATTGATAATGATGTAAGACACAGTGTGGGCAACCGCACATCAGGACTTTCCCACCATGACCTTCTATTGGTTTGCTCAAGCCGTTGGTGTACTGGCATTTTTTGTCGGTATCACCATGTTCTTCAACCGCGATGAGCGGCGTTTCAGACTTCAACTTTCTGCCTATAGCGCCATTATTGGTTGCCATTTCTTTCTCATGGGTGCCAGTACGGCGGGCAGTAGCGCCATGTTGAATGCAGTGCGTAATCTGGTCGCCGCCAAAACGCGCAGTTTTTTTGCGATGATGGTGTTTATCATATTGACGCTGGCGTTTGGCATTTGGCGAATGCAGCACGCGATAGAAATATTACCGATTTTTGGCACGGTTATCAGTACTTGGGCCTTGTTTCGCACTCATGGGCTGACGACCCGTTGTGTGATGTGGGTTGCCACCGTTTGCTGGGTTATCCATAACGTTTGGTTGGGTTCCATTGGTGGTTCGTTGATTGAAGGGAGTTTTTTGCTGCTCAACGGGTTTAATATTATCCGTTTTCGCCGCTTGCAATTAAAAGGGATCGACCCCTTTAAGGTTGAGAAAAAAGCCACGAAAGAAAGCGTGACTCAATAAAAACGGGGGCTATATTGCCCCCGAGTCATTTGTACTGTCACCGGCTAATGTACTGTCACTGCCTGATTTAGGCGTTTTTACGGTTCGCTAACGGATCAGGATCAGCTAAACGTGCATCTTCAGCTTGGCAAACTGCGGCAGTGAATATCACATCAGTGGATGAGTTCAGTGCAGTTTCAGCGGAGTCTTGCAACACGCCAATGATGAAGCCAACGGCAACGACCTGCATCGCCACTTCATTGGGTATACCAAACATGCCGCAAGCTAGTGGGATCAGTAACAGCGAACCACCGGCGACACCGGATGCTCCACAAGCACAGATTGCGGCAACCACACTCAACAGCAGAGCGGTTGGCAAGTCTACTGTGATACCCAAAGTATGAACCGCTGCCAATGTCAGTACCGTGATGGTAATGGCTGCGCCCGCCATGTTGATGGTGGCGCCCAACGGGATGGAGACAGAATAAGTGTCTTCATGCAGGTTCATTTTCTTACACATTTCCATATTCACGGGAATGTTGGCCGCTGAGCTACGGGTAAAGAAGGCGGTAACACCACTTTCACGCAGGCAAGCGAGCACCAGTGGATAAGGGTTTCTACGAATTTTCCAGTAAACGATCAGTGGGTTGATGACCAATGCCACCAGTAACATACAACCAATCAAGACAACGAGCAGTTGTGCGTAACCCAGCAATGCGCCAAAACCGGTTTCAGCGATGGTAGAGGCGACCAGACCAAAAATACCCAGCGGGGCAAAGCGAATAACCACCCGAACCACCACAGTCACCGCATCCGACATATCAGTAATCAATGCCTTGGTGGTATCTGCTGCGTGACGCAAAGCGATACCCAGCCCAACAGCCCAAGCTAAGATGCCGATATAGTTGGCATTAAGCAGTGCATGGATAGGGTTTGCGATAATGCTGTTGAGTAAGCCTTTCAAGACGTCAACAATCCCACCTGGCGGAGTGATGTCTGCATTTTGTGTCGCCAACACCAACGTGGATGGGAACATAAAGCTGACAGCAACAGCAATCAGCGCCGCAGAGAAAGTGCCTAGCAGATATAAAAACAGAATCGGGCGAATATTGGTTTTTTGCCCTTGCTTGTGGTTGGCAATTGAGGCCATGACCAGCATCAATACCAAAACCGGTGCAACTGCTTTTAGTGCGCCAACGAACAACGTGCCGAACAGACCCACGGCAATAGCAGCTTGGGTGGACACGAGTGCTAAAATGATGCCGGCAATCAAGCCAACCAGTATCTGCTTAACTAAACTGCCGCGGACGATAAATCCGATAAATCCAGAAGGTCTCTTATCCATAGTTTTCCAGTGATGCCTCTTACCGTTATATATCTTATTTTTAATTAATAATCGCGTCAGCCGGAACGGGGCCGAACGAGTATTTTCACACCAATAACTTAATATTATTTGTCACTGAGTATTATTTGTAACTGGGTGTGTTTGCTTTGACAGTATAAGGGAATCTATTGAGCAGGAAAGAGGCAATCAGTAAAATCCAATGCAGATCTAATTTGCATAACATTTTGTTTACATTTATGTGATCGCAATAACATTTGGCTCGGGAAGAGAAGTGCGAGATAAATGCGGGGTAATCACTCCCCGCATAATATATTGTCGCGTTTATGACGTTATTTATGGGCAGACTTATCTGCTGCCGAACGACGATCTGCACGATGATTCACCCACACGTTAATCAACAATGTGAGCGCCAAAATACCTGCCACTACTCCTAATGAGATACCGATAGGAATGTGGAACAGATCAATAATCATCATTTTGATACCGATAAACACCAGAATGACCGACAAACCGTACTTCAACATTGAGAAGCGCTCTGCCACGTTTGCTAACAAGAAATACATGGCGCGTAAGCCCAAGATAGCAAACAGGTTAGAGGTCAAAACAATAAAGGGATCCGTGGTGACGGCAAAAATAGCAGGGATGCTATCGACAGCAAAAATAACGTCACTCAGCTCGACCAGAATCAAGACCAGTACCAAGGGGGTGGCGTAGAGCAGGCCATTTTTACGCACAGTAAAACGGTCACCGTGCAACTCGTCGGTCATACGTAGGTGATTACGAATCCAGCGGACCAAGGGCTTTTCACCGATAGGCGTATCGTCTTCTTTCGCCAATGCCATTTTGATACCGGTAAACAGCAGGAAGGCACCGAACAGATAGAGAATCCAACTGAATTGCGACACCAGCCAGCTTCCGGCAAAGATCATGATGGTACGTAACACAATCGCACCCAGCACACCGTAAATCAGCACTCGGCGCTGCAAATTGGCAGGTACGGCAAAATAGCTAAACAGCATCAGCCAGACGAAGACGTTATCGACAGCTAGGGCTTTTTCAATCAGATAGCCAGTCAGGAATGCGAGCGCTTGCTTATCCGCGATTTCACGGCCGACCGTTTCGGCCAAATACCACCAGAAACCGGCATTAAACAGCAACGATAAACTGACCCAAACTAATGACCAGCAAGCGGCTTGACGCAGTGTCATGGTTTGCGAACCACGACGCCCCTGTAGCAGTAAATCGATGGCGAGCATAATCGTCACCACAACAGCAAAACTGCCCCAGAGTAAGGGAGTACCCACGGTATTCATCATTAAGGAACCTTATAAAAACAAAAACGGCCAACGTCGGAAGACGCTAGCCGCTATGTCTGAGCTGCAAGCAAACCTCGCCTTCCGGCAAGGTCTCACTTACAACTCTAATAATGTCACCGCGCTGATAGAGACTTATCGTTCTACAGAGACTGGGACATTAATGAGGTTGCCCGGTAACCGGGTGCTTTCGCACCGTAATGACGGCAAACCGGCAATGAAGTTACTCCCCTTTGCCGCGCAAAAATAATCGAAAATAGCCTGCCGGTCAATCACTGAAACAAAATATTAACGTTCTACTGACGCACGAGGTCTTTTTTTGGGGACCGCGTTCACTCAGTTGAACCGCAACAGTCGTTATCTTGGCAATACCGCCGGTGGTTGGCTATCTGCTGGGAAAATCACGCCAGTTTGACGACGAATCTCCGTCTGAATACGCGATGTCAGTAATGACAACCGCAACCCATCATGCTCCACCTGCTGGTTCTCAATCAGATGGGCAAAAACCTCAGCTTCATACAGCATAGTATTAATATGTTGTGGTTGCGTTAGGTCTTGTGAATGGCTACCGCGCGGCGTAAAGGCAACAGATTGGCATTCAGAGATACTTTCAATCACCAGCGATCCATCTTCACCCTGAATCTCGCTAGGAATATCAGATTGGCTCACTTTCGAATGGATGATTGCCACATCGAAATCGCCATAGTTCAGACAAACGGTGCCGTGGGCATCCACCCCACTTGGCAGCAAGCTAGCACTGGCAAGCACCGCTTTGGGTTCTCCCCATAATGCCAACGCACTTGCCAAACAGTAGTAGCCAATATCCATGATCGAGCCATTAGAAAATGCTGGATTAAAGGTATTGGGGTTTTCACCATTCAGGTAGCGCTGATAACGGGAGGAGTATTGGCAGAAGTTAATAATCGCCTTGCGCAGTTTACCCACACGTGGAAGTGACTGTTTTAACTGAATAAAATTAGGGAGGTAGGCAGTTTTGAACGCTTCAAACAAAACCACTTCATGGGCGCGGGCGCAGGCCACCAGTGATTCAACTTCAGCCAGATTCGAGGCTAATGATTTTTCGCAAATAACGTGTTTTTTATGACTGAGGAACAGTTTAGCCTGTGGGTAATGTAATGAGTTCGGGCTCGCGATATACACCGCATCAATTTGCTCGCTCGCGGCCAGTGCGTCCAGATCATCGTAATACTCAGTGACGTTATAATCAGCGCCAAATTTTTGTGCCTGATCCAGCTTACGTGAGTAAACAGCAACTAATTTTATTTTGCCGGTTTCGTGGGCAGCATCGACAAAGCGCGCGGTGATCCAATTGGTGCCAATGACGGCTAAGCGAATCATAGTGAACTCCATTCTGGCAGAAGAAAAACACGTTTGTTCGTCAGACTATCATGACCGCAGTGTCGCCGATGGGTTTTATTTCGTTAGCCGTCGATGGCTAATAAAGGGTGCCAAACAGATCCAAATGCGTCAGATAGAGGCGAGTATCAAACTCTAGCTGATGATATTGCGGCTCCATATGGCAACACAAACTGTAGAACGCTTTGTTGTGATCTTTCTCTTTTAAATGAGCCAGTTCGTGAACCACGATCATTTTGAGGAAGGCTTCAGGGGCATTTTTAAATAGCGTTGCGACGCGAATCTCTGCTTTGGCCTTCAACTTGCCGCCTTGTACTCTGGAAATGGCGGTGTGCAGGCCAAGCGCATGTTTCATCACCTGAATTTTACTGTCGTAGGCGACTTTGCTTAGTGGCTGAGCATTGCGCAGATATTGGTTTTTCAAATCCATCGTGTACTGATACAGCATCTTATCGGTATTGTAATCATGCGTTTGTGGGTATCGCTGACGCAATACATTCCCCAATCGTTGATCAGTAATCAGTTGCCGTACCTGAGATTGTAGGTGCTCTGGATAACCTTGCAGATAGGTGAGTTCCTGCATATGTATTTGCTCTGGCTAGTTTGATAAATCGAGTGATAGTGATGTTAGCGCGATAATAACGGTTTCCTATCGTTTAGACAAAGGCGGCCCATGCTGGCTAATGGCTTCGCGGTGAGTTCGTATAAATGCAATTAATCTTCCTGTTTGGCTTTCCTCCTCTCTATTGTGCTGAGTATTTTTTGTCTTGTTGGTCTTGGTTTCGCTAAAATGTCATTTAAGTAAAAAAACAATTTACTGATCGTCCGTTTTAGGGGATAAACAGCCCAAATTTATTATTCAGGAGCGGTGATGAGCCAACTCTTACTGGAAACGCAGAGCCTTGAGCTTGAGCGCTTTCCGCCACAAGAAAATTCGAATACTTTACAGGCGTGGGAAGCAGCGGATGAATATCTGCTACAAAACATTGACTTAAGCCAAATTGATGGCCGCCCAGTACTGGTATTTAATGATCAGTTCGGCACGTTGGCTTGCGCTTTACACGCTCATCGGCCATTCAGTGTCAGTGACTCTTATATGAGCCAACTGGCAACAGCACATAATCTACGGCTAAACCGTCTGGATGAAGACGCCGTTACATTGCTGGGCAGCATGGATGACTTACCTGATGCCCCTAAGCTGGTGGTGATTAAAATCCCTAAAGCCTTGGCGTTGCTCGAGCACCAATTGCGTGCTTTACGCCGTGTTGTCGCACCGGATACCGTGATTATTGCCGGTGCAAAATCCCGTGATGTACATAATTCCACCCTGCAATTGTTTGAAAAAATTCTGGGGCCAACCAAAACAACGTTGGCATGGAAGAAAGCACGCTTGATTCACTGTGAAGTGGCGGATATTCCAGTAACAGAGGCACCAGCAACCACCGATTGGCCGCTGGCGAATACCGAGTATGTGATTCATAACCACGCGAATGTTTTCTCGCGTAATAACCTGGATATCGGTGCGCGCTTCTTTATGGAGATCTTACCCTATGATGTCACCGGTAAAATCGCCGATCTCGGTTGTGGTAATGGTGTGGTTGGTTTAATCGCACTGGAGCAGAATCCGCTGGCAGAAATGCTGTTTGTGGACGAGTCCTACATGGCAGTCGCGTCCAGTGAGTTGAATATTACGTATAACCGCCCGCAAGATTTGTCACGTTGTGAGTTTATGGTGAGCCATGGCTTGGATGGGGTTGAGCGTGAGAGCTTACAGTTGGTGCTCTGTAACCCGCCTTTCCATCAACAGCATGCCGTCAGCGATCATGTTGCATGGCAGATGTTTTGTGATGCCAAGCGCTGCCTGAAAGTCGGGGGCGAGCTGATGATCGTCGGTAACCGTCATCTAGATTATTTCCACAAACTTAATCGTTTGTTTGGCAACTGTGAAACACTGGATTCAAACCAGAAGTTTATGGTGTTAAAAGCGGTGAAGACCGGTTCGTCTCGTTCAGAGGGTGGCGGGTCGGGGAGTTTGGATATGTCGTATAGCGATTTCTAAGTCCCCACTATCCCCTGCGTCCTTGAAGCCACAGGGGTGTTAGCTACGTTCGCGTACCCGAATCACTGACGAGAGTCAGCTCATCGGGATTTGCTTACTTGCCGCCTACCTGTGACTCCAATGACTTTGGGGATGCTCTGGATAACATTGGGGATGTACTTACTTGATCGGATCACTGGTTAATCCAGTGATCCGTTTTTGTGAGTATTAGAAGTGATATTTGATACCAGCTACGGCATTGGCGTTTTTATCATTATAACGGCCCATCTGATAATCGATTGTCGCCCAGACATGCAGTTGTTGCTCAATTTTACTCTCTACGCCAATCTGGAATTCAGTGCTATTTTTGCTTTTGTTCTCAACACGTTGCCCTGAAATAATCGCACCCGTGTTTTGATTCTGGTGCCGCCAGTTAATAGCAAAGAATGGCGTGAATTGGCTATCTGCGCTATCAACGGTTTGCAGATAAGTTTTGGCACCAATACGCGTGACCATATGGCCTTTATTACTGTCACTGATGGACTCACCGTAGACTGTTTTATGCGTTTGAGTTTGTATTCCCTGCAAGGTCAATTGAGCGTTGGGCTGAACGAAATAATTCAATTGATTTGTCGTCGCCATTTTGAAGGTATAGCCACTCTCAATTGAGGTGGTGAAACCGGATGATTTATATTTATCTTCCACTTGTTCTTGGCCATTCACCGTATTATTGAACCAGCTATATTGCGCCAAGGTATCGAAATAGAAACCGGTATTATCTTGTTGCTCTGGCAACCATGAAGCATACACACCAAGGTTATATCCACTCACCGCACCGTTGGCATAATAGCCAGTGACGTTTGAGCGGCTATGGTTTGTGGCTCTGCCTAATCCGGCTAACATACCAAGGCGCCCGTTACCCGCTTGAATAACATCCATCCCCAGTTGAACGGAGTAATATTTTCCGTGGACATCTAATTGTTCGACAGCCTGACCAAAGTTATTTTTCCCGCCTTGGGTGTGCATCCACATGCTGGCGGTTTGCCATTGTCCACTGATTGCATCTTGATACTGATAGCTGCCGGTGCGGTCCTCTAGGCGGGTGTTGAACAAGTTTCTCGCCATCACGATATTGGCAATATAGCTGCCATTTTCAGGTGCATACACTTGTGGTTGACTCGCTGGTGCTGGCACCACTGCGGCTGCTGGCACCACTGTGGCTGTTGGCACCACTGCGGCTGCTGGCGCCACTGTGGCTGTCGGCACCACTGTGGCTGTCGGCATCACTGCTGCTGTTGACACCACCGGTACTGCTGGCACCACTGGCGCATCAGGTCTTGCCTCATCACTCGAGGCGTGTTCAGTCAATTTGGTCGCAATTGGTGTTGTTTGACCCGCATCGTAATCAGCTAAGCTACTACGCAGATACCAGTTTTTATGACGCTCACCCTCACCACGGCCTAATTTGTATTCAAAAGCACCAGCCTTATTACGCCCGAGTTGCTCAAATACGCCGTCAGAGATTCCCAAAACTTCGATAAGAGGAATCCCTATCTTCGTTTCTGCCCCGTTACCATGACTATTCACTATCCTAACTCTAGAATAGCCTGCGGTATCACCCTTAATAAGGATATGGTCAGTGATTGAATTGTCTCCTTCTAACTCAGTTTGGAATAATAAGGTTCCATACTTGCCAGCATAATTACCATCAATGATTAATTTATTCCCTATTTCTGTAGGACTCAAATTAATAGTACTCGTTTTTGATAGGATTAAATCGTTGATGTTAGAGTTTTTTGTCATATTCCAAACGCTATTCTCGCCAATGAGGAGATTGCCTCCCTGTATGGCGGTTGTGAGCGTGGTTTTTTCTAAAACAAGCTGTGTATCTTGTTGACCATTAATTTTACTTTTTAAGAAGATGGCATTAGATAATTTTAATGTTCCATCATTGATGTTCGTATCACCTTCATAAACGAAGTCAGGTGAAAGGATGTGGCCCTTGCTCTTATCCTTGCCGAATAGGGTTAACGTCACCTTTCCTTCTTTAGTGAGTGAACCTAGCCCGTCAATACTGGCATTAATATTGGTGTCATTATTAATATCGAAAATTAATTCACCTTGGTTACGAATCAAATGCCCTTTAGTTTCTAATGTTGAAGTCGGTAAAAAATCTGTTTTTCCTGTTAATGTGACATCGCTACGAAGACGTAATTCTCCTGCTACTTGAGTGTTCTCGAGTGTTACACCTTTTTCATCTTGGGTTATTTGGGAACCTTGAACAAATAATTCACCACCTTTGTAGACTTTAGTATCAAGGGCATTACTATCATTACTCAAATACAGAACAGGTGGTGCTGATTTATCTAAGGGCTTGGGTTCAATAACTGTATCAGAGATTGTTGCTGTTGTGCTGACGCTAACCCCCCCTGAATATATGTATATATCTTCAGCTATTGCTGCTTCTCCATGTTCGTTACCATGTAATTGTAGTTGACCGCCCTGAACACGAATATGCTTAGCAGAGCTTTTATCATGCAGGGAAACAGTTCTGCCTGCCTCTATTTTGGTCTCTTGGATTTGAGTTTCATCTCTGAGAGTTAGCCATACACCTTCGCCTAGAGTAACTTCTACCGCTCGGTCATAAGCGTTGAGAACGGTATCATTATTGATATCCTCTCGATAGTAATTATCTGCCATGGCTGATGGGTGACCTAACATTAAAATAGCGGTTGTCATACACAGTGCGATAGGTGTTTTATTTATTCCAGAAAGTCCATTTTTCTGGCTGTTCTTAACATTCTCTTGAGTTATTGTTTGTGATTTTATTTTATTTTTCATGATTAGTATGGCAATCCATGTATTTAATATAATGATGTGTAACCTGTATCCATTATTGATTTAGGCTACTTTAATTAGACGCTGGTGAATGTAATTAATTTGGTGCTTGGGGTTCAATGAGAGTTTGCTGGGATGAAATTTTATTCTAATGCCTCACTAAAGTTCAGTTTGTTGTTCTTATTAATATTTATTTTTATTGCTAAGTTGTTTTTTCCATTAATTAAAATTTAAATAGATTAATTTTGTATTTAATTTATTGGTAAATTAATTCATATGATGGGGAGTAATTGAGTTGATTAATTATTGAGATTTATTATTCGAGGGACAGGGGGTGGTTTTCACCACACCCGTTATTTATGATTCATTCATTCATGCTAGATAGATAACGCCAGACGAGTCCCTTGATCAATGGCTCTACGAGCATCCAGCTCTGCGGCGACGTCCGCGCCACCAATTAAATGCACCGTTTTGCCCATATCCAGCAAGGGTTGATGCAACTCTCTACGTGGCTCCTGACCCGCGCAGATAATAATAGTATCGACGGGTAGGCAACTGCGTTGTTCTGCGCGAGTAATATGTAGCCCTTCATCATCAATAAGGTCGTAACTCACGCTGTTGAACATTTTCACGCCACGCATGGCCAAACTGGTGCGATGGATCCAACCGGTAGTTTTCCCCAAACCCTCACCCACTTTACTGGTTTTCCGCTGGAGCAGAAAAATCTGTCGTGGCGACGGTTCAACTTTTGCCCCCGCCGGTGATAAGCCGCCGCGATGTGCCAGAGCTTGATCGATTCCCCATTCATGACTGAATGCCGCGCTATCCAAGCTGCTGGACTCACCGGTTTGACTGAGGTATTCCGCTGTATCAAAGCCAATTCCGCCTGCACCGATAATGGCGACCCGTTCACCCACCGGCTTTTTATCACGTAAGACATCCAGATAGGTCAGCACTTTTGGGTGCTCAATACCTTTGATGGCCGGTAAACGTGGCTGGATACCACAGGCAAGGATCACCTCATCAAAATCAGCGAGTTGCTGCGCTTGCACTGGCGTATTCAATTGCTGAATGACCCCATGAAGGACCAACTGACGACGGAAATAGCGCAGCGTTTCGTAGAATTCTTCTTTGCCAGGGATCTGTTTAGCGATATTGAATTGACCGCCGATATCGGAGGCGGCATCAAAGAGCGTCACTTGATGACCACGACTGGCGGCGGTGACGGCAAAGGCTAATCCCGCAGGCCCAGAGCCAATGACAGCCAACCGCTTCGGTGTTTCTGTCGGTAATACGGGCATTTCAGTTTCGCGGCAGGCGCGTGGGTTAACCAAACATGACGTCAGCTTCCCATCGAAAATCTGATCCAAACAAGCCTGATTACAGCCGATACAGGTGTTAATTTCGTCGGCTCGATCCTGTTTAGCCTTTTGGACAAATTCCGCATCGGCTAGAAAAGGGCGTGCCATCGAAACCATATCCGCGCAGCCGTCGACAAGAACTTGCTCAGCAACTGAAGGGTCGTTAATCCGGTTCGTGGTAATCAGCGGGATACTGACTTTACCCATCAATTTACGGGTCACCCAGCTAAATCCGGCTCGCGGCACCATGGTGGCGATGGTCGGAATGCGCGCTTCATGCCATCCGATACCGGTATTAATTATCGTTGCCCCAGCCTGCTCAATGGCTAAGGCCAGTTGTTCGATCTCATCCCAGTTGGAGCCTTCTTCGACTAAATCAAGCATCGACAGGCGATAAATTAGGATAAAATCAGGCCCCGTTGCTTGCCGCACCGCCCGTACAATTTCAACCGCAAAACGCATTCGGCGAGTGAAATCGCCGCCCCATTCATCATCACGATGATTGGTTCTGGCCGCGAGGAACTGATTAATAAGATAGCCCTCCGACCCCATCACTTCGACGCCATCGTAGCCTGCCTGTTTGGCAAGCAAGGCGCATTGGGCAAAGTCGGCAATGGTTTGCAGCACTTCATCATGGCTCAATGCTTGTGGCGCAAAGGGATTGATGGGCGCTTGCAAAGCGGAAGGCGCCACGGGTTGCTTCTGATAGCTGTAACGGCCTGCGTGAAGAATTTGTAGCGCGATTTTGCCGCCTGCGTGATGCACGGCCTCTGTCACTATTTGGTGGTGGGGGACTTGTGCTGGGTCATTCAGTATTGATGCCCCCTGATAGACCACGCCTTTTTTATTGGGTGCGATGCCGCCGGTCACTATCAAGCCAACACCACCGGCGGCCCGTTCAGCATAGAAGGCCGCCAAACGTTGTGGCCCATCAGGCAATTCTTCCAAACCAGTATGCATTGAACCCATCAACACGCGATTTTTTAGCGTGGTAAAGCCGAGATCAAGCGGCGCGAGCAGGTGAGGGTAAGCTAACATTGCAGTCTCCATCGGGTGTACTTCTGGCTCTATTAATCAGCTCAATACAGCCAAACCGTTGTTGTTATTTCTCGCCGCCCTCGCGTATTTAGCAAGTGGTCGGATGAGATTTTTTATTCAAATCTAGACGGTGGCGTGCAGCTTGGGAAATTGCGATGTACTGAATGTGATAGCCGTCATGAATATGACAGAGAAAGAGACGGTATCGCAGCGAAGGATACCGTGGCAAAGAAATGAGCTAAGCGTTACGTTTATAGAGGCCAGCAATCATAAAGCAACTGAATGAACTGAACAGCATCTCAATCCCGACCAAGGTGGTGACCAACGTGATCGACATTAGTGGCCCTGCACTGACCAACAAATAAGTGATCACTAAATCCAGCACCCCTAGTAGGATTTGCAGCCATGCACCCGGCATCCCCCATGTTTTGAATCCCGTGATGAGCCGCATTATCCCGCCAAAGGCAAAGAGTACAGCTAAGACAATGGCCAGGCTTATCATGCCTATCGCTGGATTTGTGACGAAAACATAACCCATAACAATGTATGCCACGCCAAGCAGAATACCGGTGACCATCGGCCAAAGATTATGGGAGCGGTTGGCTATCATCCCGACTATCAGGGCAATCCCGCTGAGTAGTAGCAGAATACCGATGATTTTACTCAGGACAACGCTGGACGCCAGTGGGTTAATCAGGCAAAAGATCCCGCCCAGTAACAACAAAATGGCAATGACTCGCATGATTAATCGCTGCTTTTTTAATACGCTTTCATCAAGATTCATGAGGTATTTTCGATCAATATTAAGCATGACGATAACTCCTGTATGATCAGAATAGTGTGATTGATGACTGCGATAAGTATAAGCCTATCATGTGACGCATAAATAAAATTAATGATATCAATGCAATTGTAACGTGGCATATTTCCTTTACAGGATCAGCCACGCTGCTGAAAGTGAATTCAGTGAGGGGGAGGTTTTAACGTACGTGATATAGCCGGTCACCGGTATAACCAATCCGTTGAGAGATTGATAACGCCGCTTGTGAAACCAGGGTTCCCAGCTCTTTAACGCGCTCTGGATTACCGATCATTTTTGATGAGAGACAGGCCACGCTGATAGCCGCAAGCGGCGCGTTATGTGAGTCATAAATGGGGGCAGCCACACAAAAGACATCCATATTGTGTTCGCGATCATCAATCGCATAACCCCGTTGGCGTGCTTCGTTCATCTCTGCAATCAGGCGTTCTTCGGTCGTAATGGTGGTCGGGGTAATCGGGGGCATTCCACCGGTGCGGCGGACAATATCGAGCAAGCGTTCGTCGGAATAAGCAGAAAGTAGCGCTTTGCCTAAACCGGTGCAATACATCGGCCGATTTGCGCCCAGTTTACACGATGTGCGTACTGAACTTTCGCTCTCCGCTTTATCCAGATAAACCAGCATTCCGCCACTTTCAATCGCGAGGAATGAGGTTTCGTTTACTTGAGCGGTAATCTTCTCAAGCACCGATTTTGCGACATCGTAGAATGGCTTTTTATCACGATATCCGGAACCGACCTGAAATAGCTTAACGCCAAGCCGATAGGACTTAAGACGCTCGTCGGCAATTTCAAGGTATCCTTTATCGACTAGCGTATAAATGATATCGAACGCGGTGCTTTTCGGGATCGCCAGACTTTTACTGATTTCAGTGATGGTTAATTCATTTGGACTGTGTGCGAGCAGCTCGAGAATTTCAATTGCCCGCCCCACTGAACGATTAAACTTGTCCATTGAAGGCATGCCTTAACAAATATTTTTGCCATTATACCGTATCTAACCATTCTGAATGCGTAAAAAAAAGACGCTTTATCAACGCCTTGATCACAGCTCCGGCAGTGTTATGCTGCCGGACGCCGATCCATTTTTGTACCGCAGGGGCGTCATACCGGTATCTACCGGCATTTACCTTGGCGGAATGTCGTGACGAAATTATCGGCAAGCTCAGTTAAGCCTTGCCAATTTCCGTCTGCAATCATCTGCTTATTGATAAGCTCACTGCCTACGCCCACAGCAAATGCCCCTGCTTTGGCAAAGTCAGCAGTATTGGCAAGTGTGATCCCACCGACAGCGATAAGGTCAAGGTTATCGAGAGGTCCACGAATCTCTTTGAGATAATTGACCCCCAACGCATTCGCTGGGAACAGTTTGAGTAGATCAATCCCCATGCGGCAGGCTTGCAACATTTCACTGGGCGTGACCACGGCTGGGATCATCAAGCGCTGATGTTCGTGGACGATTTTGACCACTTCAGGATTAAAATCAGGAGCCAGTACAAAGTTGGCGCCCGCGTTTATCACTAATTGAGCCATAATTGGATTCAATACCGTTCCCGCCCCAACATACATTTTGTCGCCAAATTCAGCGGACAACATTTCAATGCAGGGTAAAAAACCAGACGTATTGCAGGTCACTTCAATCACTCGGATGCCACCGTCATACAATGCCTGTGCCAGCGGTAACACCTGTTCCGGTGTGATGTGGCGCGCAATCGCGATGATGCCAGTGTCTTCTATGGCTTGAATCACTTTTTGCTTTATCAAAGCATTTTCCTTCTTTACGGCGAATTAAGTCTTACTCACCAGTAGAATGGAGATTTCCCATTGCTACTGGTGCCATCATATTGTTTTTACTTAGTTTGTTGCTGTAATTGGTTTGGTCACCAAGAACCAGTAACACAGTGCTGCACACCCAGCGATGATACCGCCGCTCACAAAGGCCAGCGTGTATGACCCCGTCGCATCTGCAATCATCCCAGTGACCAGCGGCGATAACGAACCCGCAAAGTAGCCACCAAAATTCTGAATACTGCCGACTGAACCGACCATGGCAGAAGGCGCAACATCACCCGGTAATGCCCAACCGGTTGCAGAAAGGGCAGAGAGCAATGCCATTGCCACAACCAATAATGCCAGTGTTGAACTTAAGCTGGTCGCAAAAGGAATACAGACTACGGTAATACCTGCTAATAAAGCCGATACACTGATAGTGACGCGTTTAGCGACTAACGAATCTTTAAATATTTCGCGGTCCATTAACCATTTTGAGATATATCCACCGACCACTGCACCGACAATACCGCCGAAATAAGGGATACTGGCATAAATACCGAGAGACTTAAGTTCTATATTTTGGGTTTTCATTAAATAAAGCGGTAAGAACGTGGTGAAGATATTCATCATCCATACGTAACAGAACCAGCCTAATATCATTCCCCATACACATTTATATTTGAATAAAGAACCCCAGGTTATTTTTTTACCGTCATCACCTATCGCATTACCCACGGCTGTACCGCCACCGCCTTCTTTTATATAATCCAGTTCTTCTTCAGTAATGGTTGGGTGTTTTTCAGGTTGATGATAAAGAAAAATAAAGAAAATCAGGAAAACTAAACCCAGAGCACCAGCAATATAAAACAGTGAGCGCCAGCCAAAGGGAACAATAATAGCGACCAAAATCGGTGGTGCGATTGCTGGACCCCATTTAGACGCTGCATCCCAAAAACCGGTAGCGAGTGCACGTTCTTTTTTCGGGAACCAAGTGGCAGTTATTTTAGCCGCTCCCGGCCAGCATGGCGCTTCTGTCACACCCAATAATGCACGGGCAAAGAGAAGTGAGGCGAGGCTACTACATGCCCCAGTGAGCATGGTTGCGCCACTCCATAAGCCAATGGCCCAACCATAGACTTTTTTGGGACCAAGTTTATCAACTAACCAACCAGAAGGAAGTTGACACATCGCGTAAATCAGTGCGAAAACAGACCCCATCAAACCGATATCGGTATTGGTTAGATTCAAGTCTTTCATCATATCAGGTGCAGCAATAGATAAACTTGCCCTGTCTATATAGTTAATAATACCGCCGACTAATAATAGAAATACAACAAACCATCTTTTCTTTCCGACTTTATTTGCAACTACCGCTGTTGTTTTTACGGTTGTATTCATGGTGATTGCCCTATTAATACTTCATTCGTAGGATAAAGTGATTACAAAAGCTGTTTAAATCGTGCTAACTCCAGAATACCCAGACCCGATAGCGGTTTCGGATTATCTTCGATAACACGTATTTCCCCGGTAAAGAATGCATCATCATTAATCAATGTGGCGAAAGCCTCTTTAAGGATCTTTTTCCCGCCAATGACAATGGTCATATCAGATGTGATATTTAATGCATCACTGTTTTTAATGGCAGAAATATCACTGGACAGTACGGCACCCAATAAGAAATTGGCTTTCTCATTTTTTGATTGATGAGCAAACATGTCGAGAATACGAACTGAAAAACAACTGCGTGAAAGGCCGACTTTTTGACACGTTCGGCTGCCTTCTAGCAATGCACCCTCATCTATTTCGTCAGCAAAACCGTGTTGCAGTGAACTGGCTAGAATCGTATTTTGCGTAATGACATCTAATAATTCGCCGCCAATAGTGGTGACACAACCGGTAATTCGATTTTCCGCATCAATACGAACGAATTTAGAATGCGAGCCGGGCAAAATAATCAGTGCTGGTCCTTGTAAGTCCATAGATTGGATGACTCCAATGACCTCTGTCTCTTCGCCGCGCATGATATCCATCGCTTCGACGTTTTCTGCTGTGACGAGTTCGGTGTTGTTACGCACCCCAGGGACAAACCAAATCGGCTGTTCAGCGACTTCAGGCATGTCTACTTTCACCATCCCCTGAGCGAGTTCTGCAACTCCCGCTGGCGCAATCTGATGCGCTAATTCGTAGAGACCGACATTAGATGTGATCATGCCAGATGACAGCAAAATAAGCGGATCGTGGTAGCTAATGTTGGCTTGTTTCATGGCGTCGTCAATGGCGGCTTTCACCGCGTTCATTAACGTATCTTTACTGCCACTGATTGCGGTGTCACGAACACCAACAGCCTGAAAAGATTGGGCAATAATGCCATCATCTTTCCAAACGCTAACGCGGGTGTTTGTGGTCCCTGTATCGATGGTGATAATGTACATAGTAATTTCCCAGAGGTTAAGTTAATACCGATTAATATTGCGTTAGTAAAATTTTAATGTGCAATTGATTAACAACATTCTGACTTAAAAATGAGAGTGCTAGTTAAGTACGGCCTATATTTAATGTGGATGGCTTAAATAGTTAAATACAAAACAGTTAAATGCAATGTTCATGGGTGTAATTCTTAGCAATATAACATGCGCCTTTTATGCCTAACATGGCAATTTCTTCAGGGTTAGTAATCGAGATGATATTATTTTTAATTGCTTTAGTTTCTTTTAACATTCCTTGATATATTTTGCATCGTTCAGAGTTACCGATGAATATAATATCGCCGGTAAGTGAGAAGCCTTGTTCTTCTGCTTCATCAAACAATTTCATATCATCCGCTGCTATTGTTGATTCACAATAGAATTTTCTTTCTGCTGCTGTTGTCGATAATGAGAATTGGATAAATCGCGTAAACAGAAGGCTACGCAGTAAACCAGCCTTGCTCACGCATTCATAGGCATACTTGAGAATATCTGTACTGTAGAAATCCTGAGTATTGCTGTCAGAATCAATCATGCTCGAATTGATAAAGGTTTCCTTTCTGACTGCTGCATAAACTTGCCCACTCAAGGACGTGATACTGCCAGCAATCGCCCCCTCTTTATTGATGTGGATGAGCTTTGTCGTTGATCCTAGCTCCACAATGGTGGCGGGTAGCGTTAATGACATGCTTGAGATAACACCTATGGCCTGTGTTTCTTCTCCACGCATCAGATCTATCTTTCTGATGTTGTCCCATGTGGCTTCGCCAATATCATTTTTAACGCCAGGAATGAATATAATAGGCAGATCAATCGGTAAGACTTTATTCCCCTCAACCTCACAGGTATGTTGCGCGAAGTCATTGATATTAACCGGCGCAATGAGATGAGGAACCTCCAACAGACCCAGATTAGATGTAATCATGCCAGAGGCAATAGCAAAGTCGACATCGTGCAAAGAAAGTTTATTTTGATTGAGTAATGACTTTATTGCCTCGGTGAGGGTGAGTTTGAGCAGCTGGTTATTGCCATTACTGACAGTGCTATTTACGCCAATAGCAACTTCATATTTATCCTTCACCTTTTCCTGATCAACTAAATACAGTCTGGTATTTGTTGAACCACAATCAATAATTATGTACATATGAATTCCCTGGTAGAGGCCATTTGTGAGCTGAGAGAGACAATAAAATTATTGCCTCTCATTTTATTTATTATTTTTATTAAAGGCAGCGCTGATAAATACTTCTGATTGTGTCAGCGTCTGGGACTTTAGGATTATTTGACAGTACGACTTTCATGGTGGTGAGAACATTATTCACCATCCAATCGAAATGCTCTTCTTTGACACCCAATTCAGTCAGTGTTGGTGTCATATTAATATGCGTTAGAAGGTTTTTAACGGCATCGACACTGCTGGCTGCCGCTTGTTCGACGGTCATACCACGGGTATCTACCCCCATTGCTCGTGCAATGGCGGCGAATTTTTCCGGTGCAGCGGGCCAGGTATATTCCATGAAAGGCATATAAATAGCGGCGATGCCTTCCGCATGAACCACGTTTAATAATCCCCCCATCGGGTGTTGCAATGCATGAGGTAAGGTTGTTCCTGCGCAGTCAATCGCCATGCCTGCCAATGAGCTGGCAAAAGTAACTTTTTCCCATGCCGCCAAATCACTAACATCGTCATAAACGCGCGGTAAATTTTGTGCGATAAGTTCGATGGCTTTGAGCGATAACATCTCACTCATAGGATGCGCATTTTTAGAAATGAACGATTCCAACGCATGGAACAGCACATCAGCTCCTGGGCCTGCAATGACGCGCTTGGGCAGGGTCAGCATCAGCTCGGCATCAATAATCGCCGCTTTAGGGTAAATCAGTGGGTTAACCAAGCCTTTCTTGTCATTGGTTTCAGGGTTGGTAAAGACTGCGGTACGGTTTGCTTCGCTACCCGTCCCTGCGGTGGTGGGGATTAAGACCACTGGCAGCGCTGCTGTCCCCTGTTTTACGCCATAAACATAGTCCCAGATACTGCCTTCATTCATGGCTGAAAATGCGATGCCTTTTGCCATATCCATGGCACTGCCACCGCCAAGACCGATAACTAAATCACAACCTTCACGATTGGCTATCTCAGCCCCTTCAGCCAGTAATGTTGAAAGTGGGTTCTGCATAAAACGATCAAATACGCTGAAGGCGACCCCTGCTTGAGTGAGATATTCCTGCAATGAGGCGAGTTGCCCTGTGGGTTTGGCACTATCAGAGGCAACAATCAGCGCTTTTGTGCCGTAGGTGGCAGCGATCGTCCCTGCTTGCTTGAACTTGCCAGCACCAAAATAGAATTTCACGGGGTTCATGTATTCGAATGACATGTCAGTTTCCTTATGTGCGCATATGCGGATCACGTTCGCTATTGTGAATTCATCATAAAGTGGATCTTTTTGCTCGACCATTGAAATCGTCTTAAAGAGAGATCCCCATCACCCTATTTTTGAATTGTGAAAAATTTGTACAATGATGTAACACTGCGAATTCTTGGTATGGCTATGATAGGAAAGGACTTCTTGGGGTCGGAGGAGGAGGGCAGCAGGACTGCCCTTCGGGATGGGTCATAACGAAATGGTGACAGATTAACTAGTTTGCCGCCAAATTCACTCGTGTGGTGAGTGCCACGACGGCGCTGGCGAGGGAAAATAATGCGATGATCCAAGCCATCGTCCAAGGTGTGCCACCACTCATTAACGCGAGCAGCAGAGAAGAAATAATTCCGCTGCCATATTGTAATGCTCCCATCAATGCAGACGCAGAACCGGCAATATTGGGTACAGCATCCAGTGCGGCAGCGGTAGAAGTGGCCGCAATGATCCCGTTCATCGAGAAGAAAACAAATACCGAGGCCACAATCAACATCACCCCGCCGATATCCAATCTTGCCGCTAGAGCAAGGATTAACCCAGCAATTGCCGCGATAACCACTGCAAACTTGAGCAGTGTTTCAAGAGCAAAACGCTGCACGAGACGTCGATTTACAAGGCTCATACCCATGACGCCGACAATATTCAGAGCGAAAAGCCAGCCATAATGTTGTGGGTCGATACCAAAAAAAGTGATGTAGACAAATGGCGACCCCGTTATAAAAGCATATGCTGCGACATAATAGAACGTCAGGCATAGTGTAAAACGCATGAATATCGTGTTGGTGAGAAGTGAATAATAGTGGTGAAAAGCATTGGGTAGTGATGCTTTAATCCGCTTCTCTTCAGGTAATGTTTCAGGCAACCAGCGCAACGAAATCAACATAAGCACACCAATAATGGCCAGCAGCCAGAAAATGGTATGCCATGATGTGATCTTTATTATTTGCCCGCCAAGCAGAGGCCCTGCGATGGGGGCGATAGCCATAATGATGATCAGTGTCGAAAGCATCTGGGCTGCACGAGTACGGCTGAACAGGTCACGTATCATCGCTCGCGCTAGCATGGGGCCGGTACAAGCGCCAAGAGCTTGAAAAACGCGCCAGAACACGATTTGTGAAATATGAGTGGAAAGCGCGCAACCTATTGAGCCGATGATGAATAATGTCATACCAATCATCAGTGGCACTCGACGGCCCCACTGGTCACTTAGCGGCCCCCAAACCAGTTGTGCAATACAAAAACCAATTAAAAAACCGGTGATGGTGAGTTCTACATTACCTTGCAAATCCTTCGTCATGATAGGCATAGCAGGCAAATAGATATCAGTCGATAAAGACGTAAAGGCCATTAACGCACTAAGAATAATAACAAAACTGGCACCCGTTGTTTTTCCGGCGACAGTTTGCGTGCGTGGCTGAGAGTTATTCATCGTGGTCAGTCTAGATAAGAGGTCGTGGGTTATATTAGCGATATTTCATCAGCGAATAATCACCCACAACCGGATAGACTTTATGAATTATGCTCATCAATCGCGGTGGATAAAGCAAAACAGAAGCAGGGTGCTTCTGGGCTCATCTTAGACAGAACCGCGTGATGAAAACTCTTGCACTAATTGAGCCAATTTCTGTAAACCAAATTCTGCTTGTTCTTCAGTGGCATGACTGAAGTTAAGGCGCAATTGACCGCAACCTTCTGAAGCATTTGGGATAAACGATTCTCCCGGCATAAACGCAATATTATTTTCAAGTGCGATTGGCAGCAGTAATCGAGTATCAATACGCTGATTTAGCGTAAGCCAAAAGAACAAACCCCCAGCGGGTTTTTTCCAATGGGCCAATTCAGCAAAGTGGCGTTGGAGAGAAACTTCAAATGCATCGCGGCGAGTTCGATAATAGCCTGCTAGCTCACTCATCTGGTTTTCGTGTTTAGGATCGCGCAGTTGCTGCAAGACAAGCCATTGGCTGATACGGCTACTATGCAAATCCGCGGCTTGCTTTAGCCGTGTCAGATAGGGGATTAATTCTGGCGAAGCCACTAAATATCCCAAGCGCAGCGCTGGCGATAGGCTTTTCGAAAATGAACCCTGATAAATCCACGGCGCATACTGCAATAGGGCACAAACGGGTTTGCGTTCACAAGGGTCATAAACCAAGTCATGGTAAGGATCGTCTTCAAACAGTGGCAACATGAGGTCATCACAGCTTTTCGCGAGGGCTGCCCGCTGAGCAGCATCAAGGCAATCACCACTTGGATTCTGGAATGTCGGAATGGTGTAAGCGAACGCGGGATTTTCCGTTCTAAGCATCTCAGTATCGGGTTGCGCTGAATCATAAGCCACAAAACGCGCGCCGAAGAAGCGGAATACCTGCAGGGCGGCCAAATAGGTGGGTGATTCAACCGCAACGGGCGTGCCCGCATCAATAAACAACTTAGCGACCAGATCGATCCCTTGCTGTGAGCCTGAAATGATCAGTACTTGTTCTGCTGAACAGGCTAAACCTCGCGCAGATAAGTTCTGTGCAATCTGCTGGCGTAGCTCGGACTCACCTTCACTCGCGCCATATTGCAGCATTGGTTGTGGCATTCCATCGAGATTCAGATGGGGGAAACTCTCCACCGCAGGCAATCCACCCGCAAAAGAAATCATGCCTGGCCTATCAATGACAGACAATATTTCCCGAATTGGTGAGGGGTGAAGGTCGTGCAGCCGTGAGGAAAATCGACTATTCTGATGCGCTGTAGTTCTATTCATGCAGTCCGTCCATAAAGGTCAACCCATTTGACCTTTATGGAAAGTAAAATGGACAGCGATTTACGTCAATACTCTTGACCTAATTATTTTTAATTTGTGACCGAAACTCGATGGCAACCACTAAAAATTCTCAGCTTCAAGACGACGTATTACTACATCAGGCCATTGAGCAGTTTTATTTTGGTTATCGTAAGTTCACGGAACTACCCGATAAATTACTGGCTCAGCGTGGATTAGGCCGAGTACATCACCGTATTCTCTATTTCGTTGGTCACAATCCAGATATTTCCATTAATGCCCTGCTGAGTATTCTTAAAATTAGCAAGCAAGCGCTCAACGGGCCGCTAAAACAATTAGTGACGATGGGGCTGGTCAACGTTACCGCCGCTGAACACGATCAACGGGTACGGCAATTAGCACTCTCTGCATCGGGTAAAACGCTTGAAGCACAATTAACTGATACGCAAATGCAATTGTTGCGGCAAGTCTTCCAACAGCAGGGGAAAGAGACAGAAGCGGCGTGGTTGCAGGTTATGCAATGTTTGAATAGAGAAGATTAGCTGTCATCGTTCTTCGCCAGCCTACGAACTTATAGTTAACGATTTATACGAATAAGTAAAAAACTCGTGTGGCACTTTTGCGACATTGATCATCAGATACAAAATAACGACTACCAGATACAAAAAAGCCACTTCGTCAAAAGTGGCTTAATGTGCTGATTTAAAAGCAAAAATTTGGTGGCCCCTACTGGACTTGAACCAGTGACCAAGCGATTATGAGTCGCGTGCTCTAACCAACTGAGCTAAGGGGCCAAGCTTGGGCGCTGATTATACGGTAGTTTTTATCCTGCGGTCTAGAGCTGATAAATCAGGTGGGTGTTTTATGCGCAAATTTAAGGTTTTTAATGGCGTTGGCCGCTAATGCGGTGCAAGGATTGGTTTGATATTAAGGGTTTTAAGGCCACAAAAGAAAAACCCCCGGCATGCCGAGGGTTTTATGTGCTGTGACTTCGGACGACGATTAATCGTCTAGGAAGCTACGCAGCACTTCAGAACGGCTTGGGTGACGCAATTTACGCAATGCCTTAGCTTCGATCTGACGGATACGCTCACGGGTGACGTCGAACTGTTTACCCACTTCTTCCAACGTGTGGTCAGTGTTCATATCAATACCGAAACGCATACGCAGCACTTTCGCTTCACGCGCGGTCAGGCCAGCCAACACGTCGTGAGTAGCAGAACGCAGGCTCTCAGAGGTGGCAGAGTCCAGCGGCAGCTCCAGAGTAGTATCTTCGATGAAATCGCCCAGATGTGAATCTTCATCATCACCGATCGGGGTTTCCATTGAGATTGGCTCTTTAGCAATCTTCAGTACTTTACGGATTTTGTCTTCCGGCATCAGCATGCGTTCAGCCAGTTCTTCTGGCGTTGGCTCGCGACCCATCTCTTGCAGCATCTGGCGAGAAATACGATTAAGTTTATTAATCGTTTCAATCATATGCACCGGAATACGGATGGTGCGCGCCTGATCCGCGATAGAGCGGGTGATGGCCTGACGAATCCACCAAGTAGCATAAGTAGAGAATTTATAACCACGACGGTATTCGAACTTATCTACTGCTTTCATCAAACCGATGTTGCCTTCCTGAATTAAATCTAGGAATTGCAGACCACGGTTGGTGTATTTTTTCGCAATAGAGATAACCAGACGCAGGTTAGCCTCAACCATTTCTTTCTTGGCGCGACGTGCTTTTGCTTCACCGATAGACATACGACGGTTAATGTCTTTCACTTGCTCAATGGTCAGGCCGGTTTCTTCTTCGATCTGGCGCAATTTCTGCAAGCTACGTTGCACATCTTCCGAGACATCTTTCAGTTTTTCAGACCATGGTTTACCCATAGCCACTGCTGCCGCGAACCAGGTATCGCTGGTTTCATTGCTGGCAAACAGGGTAACGAAGTTTTTCTTCGGCATTTTGCACTGTTCAACACACAGTTTCATGATGATACGTTCTTGAGTACGAACGCGATCCATCATGGCACGCATGTTATTGACCAGATAGTCGAACTGCTTCGGTACCAAGCGGAACTGTTTGAACACTTCAGAAAGTTTCAGAATTTCAGCAGCAGCATTGGCATGGCTGCGACCATTCTTCTTGATCTCCATGCGCGCGTTTTCATACTGCTCGCGCAATTCGCTGAATTTCTGACGAGCCAGCTCTGGATCGATGCTGTTATCGTCTTCTTCTTCTTCTTCGTCTTCATCTTCGTTGTCGTCATCATCCATCTCTTCAGAGGATAATTCAGAACCAACGTGAGTCGCGGTTGGTGCAATATCTTCTTCGGCGTTTGGATCGACAAAACCGGTGATCAGGTCAGATAAACGGGCTTCACCCGCTTCAACGCGATCATATTGTTCCAACAGATAAGTTATGGCTTCAGGGTACTCAGCAACTGAGCACTGGACCTGATTGATGCCGTCTTCAATGCGCTTAGCGATATCAATCTCGCCTTCACGCGTCAGTAGTTCAACGGTGCCCATTTCGCGCATGTACATACGCACCGGGTCGGTTGTACGCCCGATTTCTGATTCAACACTGGACAATACCTGTGCAGCAGCTTCCGCCGCGTCATCGTCGGTATCAGTGGTGTTTTCGGCCAGCATTAAATCATCGGCATCAGGGGCTTCTTCAAGTACCTGTATGCCCATGTCATTAATCATCTGGATGATGTCTTCGATCTGATCGGAATCGACGATATCTTCCGGCAGATGGTCATTGACCTCAGCATAGGTCAGATAGCCTTGCTCCTTACCACGGGTGACAAGTAGCTTCAGCTGTGACTGCGGGTTTTGCTCCATAAGACGGTATCCACACTTCAGAGTATTTGGGTTGGTGTCGGTCGGCGAAACCGCCAACAATAGCATTTGGGGCCTTTTTTTGTCGCCGCTGCCCGCTATGGCGGCATATTGAGGGGAGTCGCCCCCACATTTATCGGCAATTAAGCCGTTGGGTAATTCATTTTTTTCTGGCTAAAGCCAGATTCAAAGACCAAAGCTCTTTACGTTCTTCGGCGCTTAATCCATGTGTTCGGTCACGTGCTATCAGTGTTTCCTGACGTTGCTCCAAAATGGAGTCATACAGGCTCGCTAGCGTATCGACAAAAGTCGGTTCGACCATGTCCTCAACAATCATGTGGTTCCATGTTGCGAGAGTTTCAAGCTGTTGGCTGAATTTATTATCACGGTACAGCTCTAGTAACTGCCCGGTTGTCAGCCCTGGCTGGGCTAAACAAGTCTCAACCAATTCAATAAATAGTGGCAAACCTGCTAACTTAGCTTGTTCAACGCCCTGTAGTGAGGGAATCAATGTGGCCAGTTGCGGATTTTGCACCAGTAGCCCTATAAGTATACGCATGGTTGTGCGTTTTAGCTGGGGCGGCTGGTATGAATTCGTGTTTTCTACCTGCTTTGGCATCAACTTATCAAGCTGGCTGTCATCAAGTAGACCTAACTTATTGCCCAACTGCTGACGCAAATAAAGGCGCAAGGTTTCACCAGGCACTTGGCTGATTAAAGGTAATGCCAGTGTGCTTAATTTGGCTCTCCCATCGGGGCTGCTCAAATCCACCTGTGGCATCAACGTTTCAAACAAGAAGGTTGAGAGTGGCTGCGCCTCCTCCATCCGCTGTTCGAATACGTCTTTCCCTTCTTTACGTACCAAAGTATCGGGGTCTTCGCCATCGGGCAAAAACATAAAGCGTAGCTGACGTCCATCATTTAGATAGGGCAGAGCCGTCTCTAATGCTCGCCAAGCCGCATCCCTACCCGCACGATCGCCGTCATAACAACAAATTACGTTATCGGTCGCGCGGAATAATAATTGAATATGTTCCGCAGTTGTCGCTGTTCCCAGCGAGGCAACGGCATAATCAATGCCAAATTGCGCGAGTGCCACCACATCCATATAGCCTTCCACCACGAGTAAACGTGTTGGATTGGGGTGATTCACTTGTGCTTCATACAAGCCGTATAACTGCCGACCTTTATGAAAGATTTCTGTTTCTGGGGAGTTGAGGTATTTTGGCACTCCATCGCCCAGAATTCGCCCGCCGAAAGCGATAACCCGACCACGTTTATCACGGATAGGGAACATGACACGCTCACGAAATCGATCGTAAGTCCGCCCTGTATCATTAGTCACCAGCATTCCTGCATCGTTCAGCGCGGTACGGCTCTCACCATCGCGACCAAAACGTTTTAAGGCGTTGTCCCAACCTGGGGGGGCAAAACCAATAGCAAAATGTTGGATGATTTCTTCACTCAATCCGCGATGTTTAAGATATTCGCGTGCCTGATTAGCGGTATGGCCGTTGAGCGACTGTTGATAGAATGCGCTTAGGCTATCCATCAGTTGATAAAGACTTTGTCGTTGGTGACGTTCGATCTGGGTGGTGCCGGTTCCTGCCTCATAAGGCACTTCCAGCCCATGCATGGTGGCTAATTCCTCAATACTTTCGACAAATTCAAGTCGATCGTAATTCATCAAGAAATCAACAGCATTGCCATGTGCGCCACAGCCGAAACAGTGATAGAACTGTTTTTCACCGTTAACGGTGAATGAGGGGGTTTTCTCATGATGGAACGGACAGCACGCATGGTAATTTTTGCCTTGCTTCTTCAGCTTTACCCGAACATCGATCAGATCGACGATATCGGTGCGAGCCAGCAAGTCATTGATAAATACGCGTGGAATTCGTCCAGCCATAAGCCCCTAGTCGTCAGTCCATAAACGAGAACAAGCCGCGCATTCCTTTCGGAAAGCACGGCCTTCGTATGCAACTACTCGATCTGCGCGTTCTCAGAACATCAAAAACGACGCGATGGGGTTACCCCCGAAGAATTAATACAGACGAGTGCGGCGTGCGTTTTCGCGGGCCAGTTTCTTCGCGTGACGTTTTACAGCAGAAGCTTTAGCACGTTTACGTTCAGTAGTCGGTTTTTCATAGAACTCACGACGACGAACTTCAGCTAAAACACCTGCTTTTTCACAGGAACGTTTGAAACGACGAAGAGCTACGTCGAACGGCTCGTTTTCACGTACTTTAATTACCGGCATGTGCCTCTCACCTCAATAGAAATCGGTTTGCTGCTGGCCAATCGCCAGCCTTCTCAAAATGGTGCGGAATTTTACTTCAATGGATGCTGCTTTGTAAAGCACCACAGCAAATTGAAACAGGCACGCTCCTGTGATGTCGCCCCATTCTTTACAAGAAAGTTGGTGCCTGAGGGTACGACGGCCGCTGATTATATACTAAACAGGCCCATTGAGCGAATTTATCAACATTATTTTCAAATGTGACCATGATCAACAACATTGGGGGCAGAGAGAACCCAAAAGGGCATTTTACTGTGCAATTTAGGATCAGAAATCATGACGGGCGTCACTGATATGCTAAACTATGCGCCGCACTGAATGATGGGAAATGTAATGCGAGTTTTGGGTATAGAGACGTCCTGCGATGAAACCGGAATTGCAGTCTATGACGATGAAACCGGTCTGTTAGCTAACCAATTGTACAGTCAGGTTAAATTACACGCTGATTATGGCGGTGTCGTACCTGAACTGGCTTCCCGCGACCATGTACGCAAAACGGTGCCACTGATTCAAGCGGCGTTGAAAGAAGCCAATCTGAGTGCCAAAGATATCGATGGTGTGGCTTATACCGCCGGTCCCGGATTGGTTGGCGCATTATTGGTTGGGGCCACAGTTGGCCGTGCATTGGCATTTGCGTGGGGTGTCCCTGCGGTGCCGGTCCATCATATGGAAGGGCATTTGCTGGCCCCCATGTTGGAAGAAAATGCCCCTGAATTTCCGTTTGTCGCGTTGCTGGTTTCTGGTGGTCACACTCAATTGATCAGCGTAACCGGTATCGGCGAATACCTGCTATTGGGTGAATCTGTTGATGATGCGGCCGGTGAAGCATTTGATAAAACAGCCAAATTATTAGGGTTGGATTACCCCGGTGGGCCGATGTTGTCGCGAATGGCACAACAGGGCACCGCAGGGCGATTTACCTTCCCACGGCCAATGACTGATCGCCCTGGGCTGGATTTTAGTTTTTCTGGCCTAAAAACTTTTGCGGCAAACACGATTCGAGCCAATGGGACGGACGATCAGACTCGAGCCGATATCGCTCGTGCATTCGAAGATGCTGTCGTAGATACGCTGGCGATAAAATCCAAGCGTGCGCTGGATCAGACTGGTTTCAAACGTTTGGTCATTGCCGGTGGCGTTAGTGCCAACCGTACTTTGCGATCAAAACTGGCTGAAATGATGCAAAAGCGCGGCGGTGAAGTGTTCTATGCTCGGCCAGAGTTTTGTACCGATAATGGCGCGATGATTGCTTATGCTGGATTAATTCGGCTGAAAAGTGGTGTGAACAGCGAGTTGAGTGTATCGGTACGGCCACGTTGGCCCTTATCTGAACTACCAGCAGTCTGAGTGCTATATATCGAATGTCTGTGCGGGGCTGCGGCTGTGTTGCCCCGCCAGACCCCGAGTCTATTGGGTCATTAATCCTCTTTCTCTTCCAACTCGGCAGCTTCTTCGGCGGATGTTTTCTGTTTTTTCTTTCTGAGTTTGTCCCAGATTTTGCTTTCTTTTCCTCGCCATAAACGTTGAATATTGTCATGGTGGCGCATCAAAACTAGGCAAGAAAGCATGGCGACAGGGAAAGTGAATTGTGGCTTAAACCACCAGACGTAGAAGGGGGCGATCAGTGCGCTGATAATGGCCCCTAAAGATGAATAACCGCTCAGTAACACAGTCAGCAACCATGTCCCTGTCATTAACCCCGTTAAATCCCAACCAATAGGTGCGATAGCACCAAATGCGGTGGCGACGCCTTTGCCACCCTTAAAGTGGAAAAATACGGGATAAATGTGGCCAAGGCAGGCAGCGATGGCGGTCAAGCCAAGATATAGCGGGGAAACATGTAGCAGGTAAGCTATCCAGACCGGCAACATCCCTTTCAGCACATCAAAAATCAGGACCGTTGCAGCAGCGGTGCGGCCACCGATGCGTAGAACGTTGGTCGCTCCGGGATTACCGGAACCATGCTCACGCGGATCTGGTAGCTTGGCAACCCGGCATACTAAGATCGCACTGGAAATTGAGCCACACAAATACGCGAAGATAATCATGCCAAGCGCGATAGCACTCATAACACCGCCCTGTTGAATAATGATCGTTTTAATCCCAACATCAGTGGATAATACGCATATTCGGCTGGAAGTGGTATCCGGCAAGCACAAAAACAGAGAATGACGTGATGGATATCGTATTTATTGAAGAGCTCAGTGTTATCACCACCATCGGTGTTTATGACTGGGAGCAGACCATTGAACAAAAGTTAGTGTTCGATATCGAAATGGGCTGGGATAACCGTAAAGCCGCAGCCAGTGATGATGTGAATGATTGCCTCAGTTACGCAGATATCAGTGATAGCGTCATAAAGCATGTGTCGTTGCAGCGCTTTGCCTTGGTGGAGCGGGTTGCTGAAGAGATAGCTGAATTATTGCTACAGCGTTTTAAATCGCCTTGGGTACGAGTCAAGGTCAGTAAACCGGGAGCGGTTGCTCAGGCCAGAAATGTGGGCGTCGTGATTGAACGTGGCCAGCGTCTTAATTAAGTGATGGACTATTTTTTGCTGGGATGACATAAAAGTGCAACCCTGCATCAATACTGTGGTCTGATTGCATGGCGCGATAATTTTATCAATATTGAATTTGAACGGCATTATTCTGCTAACCGCTGGGTTTTCAGTTTTGCCGTTTTTTGGTTTCTATCACATGGCATTGGGTATCGTTGATGACGGATATGTATTCGCTGTTTGTGGCTTTTGTTTTGGGTGTAGTAGAAGGGCTGACTGAGTTTTTACCGGTTTCATCCACTGGGCATATGATTATCGTCGGCGAGTTGCTGGGCTTTACTGGCGACAAAGCAAAAACCTTTGAAGTCATTATTCAGTTGGGGTCGATTCTGGCCGTGGTAGTGGTGTTCTGGCGGCGGTTGTTCGGCCTGATTGGTATCCATTTCGGCGCGACACCTCATGAAGGGAAAACCAATGGTCATCTGACATTAGGCCACATTCTATTGGCGATGTTGCCTGCGGTGGGGCTGGGATTGGTGTTCCACAATGCCATTAAAGCCTTATTTAACCCGCACAGTGTGATGTATGCCCTAGTCGCGGGGGGCTTGTTATTACTGGCCGCTGAGTGGTTCAAACCTAAAAATCCAAAAGCGGTTGGGCTGGATGACATTACTTATCGCCAAGCCTTTGCTATCGGCTGCTTCCAGTGCCTCGCCTTGTGGCCGGGGTTCTCCCGTTCCGGTGCGACTATTTCTGGTGGGATGTTAGTGGGCGTCAATCGTTACGCGGCCTCTGAGTTCTCGTTTATTTTAGCGGTGCCAATGATGATGGGAGCCAGTGGGCTGGATTTGTATAAGAGTCTGCACTTCCTGTCTCTGGGCGATTTACCGATGTTTGCTGTCGGGTTTATCACGGCATTTATCGTTGCCCTGATCGCCATCAAAACCTTCTTGTCACTGATAAAGCGTATTTCTTTTGTCCCATTTGCTATTTATCGCTTCGTGGTCGCGGCCGCGGTGTATTGGGTCTTTATGTAATCGCTCACGAATATTAAGCATAAAAAAACCCTGAATGATCAGGGTTTTTATTGTTCTAGACGGTTACTCTGAAATGACTTCTTGTGTTGCCTTCCACTGCGCCAGAGCCTGCTGACGACGACGTTTCAGTTCGTCACGTATCGCTAAACCTTGTAGCCCACTGGCGACAACCTCTTGTACGGATACGCCATTCGCAATTTGATATGCAGTTCGCAAATAATCCCCTTGCGGATAAGGATTCTCTTCAAACCCAGTACGACCACGAGCATCCGCTTCACTGGTCATAATCATCTGCTCAAGACGCTCTGGTTTGCGCCAGACATCGATCGCATCAAATAATTTGAGCAAGGTTTCAGGGCGAAGTTTATTCACCGTATGGATAAGGTCATGATACTCAGCCACCAGTTTTGCCAAATCACGCACTGGATTAGGGACGCGCAAACGCTGGCACATCTGCTCAACCAATTTAACGCCTGCCGGACCATGGCCGTGATGATGCGGCCAGAATTGCTTGGGTGTCAGCCCTTTACCTAAATCATGACAAAGCGCGGCGAAGCGAATATCCACTTCAGGACTGAGTTGAGCGGCAATAGTCAATGTCATCAGGGTATGGATGCCGGTATCAATCTCTGGATGCCATTTTTCCGGTGCGGGAACACCGAATAGGCGGTCAATTTCTGGGAACAACACCGCCAATGCGCCGCAATCGCGTAGTACTTGAAAGTAAACCTGTGGGCTTTGTGTTTTCAGGGCTTTTTCAGTCTCTTTCCAGACCCGCTCTGGCGTCAACGCTGATAACTCACCACTTTGTGCCATGGCAGCCATCAAGGTTTGAGTTTCAGGTGCGACGTTAAAGCCCAAATGTGCGAAACGGGCTGCGAAACGGGCGACACGCAGGACACGCAACGGGTCTTCGCCAAAAGCATCAGAGACATGGCGCAGTACGCGATTATCTAAATCTTGCTGACCGTGATAGGGATCGATTAACTCTCCGTCATGGCGACGAGCAATGGCATTGATAGTAAGATCGCGACGCAGTAAATCTTCTTCCAAAGTGACGTCAGGGGCTGCGTAGCAGGTAAAGCCCGTATAACCTTGGCCTGATTTACGTTCGGTTCTGGCCAGCGCATACTCTTCATGGCTGACCGGATGGAGGAAAACGGGGAAGTCTTTACCGACCTGTTGGTAGCCCTGCGCCAGTAATTGCTCTGGGGTGGCACCCACGACGACCCAATCCTGTTCAGTGACAGGTAGGTTGAGTAAGGTGTCGCGGACGGCACCGCCGACTAAGTAGATTTCCATGTAAACCCTTCGTTCTTGACGTTGCAGCGTTGTTAGCTGCTTTCGCTTACCCGAATCACTTACCGGTGTAAGCTCATCGGGATGCGCTCATTTGCTGCCTAGCTGGAACGCCAATAACGTTGGGTTTGCCTTGGCTCTTGACGTTGCAGCGTTGTTAGCTGCTCTCGCTTACCCGAATCACTTACCGGTGTAAGCTCATTGGGATGCGCTCGTTTGCTGCCTAGCTGGAACGCCAATAACGTTGGGTTTGCCTTGGCTCTTGACGTTGCAGCGTTGTTAGCTGCTCTCGCTTACCCGAATCGCTTACCGATGTAAGCTCATCGGGATGCGCTTCAGTTCATCCAACGATTATTCTTTTTACGGCTCGGGATCAGATGCGGCAAGATCAGACCGAGCAATAAACCAATCCCAGCGACACCGCCGCCATACATAAACCACTGTAGGATAATCGTGCGCTGCTTATCATCTAATTGCAGATTGACTGCATTGACCTTCTTCTGCGCGACCACCAACTGGTTTTTCAGTGATTCATTTTCCTTTTGCAGCTCGGAAATGACGCTATCACTCGCCGCGACTTTTTGCTGCATTTCAGCGGTGCGCTGGTTCCAGCTATTATCAATGTTAGCTAATTTATCTGTCAGCGTTTTGACCTGCTGTTCAAGGTCAGGCACACGAATACGGAGACTTGGCGTTTCACTCAGTTGATTCAGCGGGATCCATATCGTTTTCCCCTTATTATCGCGGATTTGGCCATAATTTGTGCCTTCATCAACGCTTATCAGGGTGACTTCATCCCCACCTTTCAGCGTGCCGACGATACGGTATTGATTACCGGGGCCGCTACGAACGTAGGTATCCAGCTCATCAGAGATGTAGCGTTTTTCTTCGGCGTGTGCAGTCCAAGAGAGACTGAGACTAAGCACCGCGAGGCAAATTAGGCGTATTTTCTGCATTAGAGAGTCATTTGTGAGTGAATTTAAGGAACGATAGTAGTGTGTTCAGTTTGCCGACGCAACGCATAAACCGGAATGAGAACTATCTTACTCTCATAGCCAGCGCGGCTTGGGCCACCTTACTTGGCTATTTTTATCGTGGCGAAAAATTGTCTTATGAAGCCTTAGGGCAGACTGACTAAAACAGGTTAAAATAGGGTTTGACTTGGGGCTGCTGCACGGTTTTTTTGTGTAAAACACGCAAATCACCGTGAAAAAGGCATAATGCCCGTAATCTCGCAACATACCGGTGTGAATAAAATTATGACCGTTGAAATAGAACTAAAATTTATGGCTACGTCAGAGGCCATTACCGCGTTGCCTGAACGACTCACATCTTGGCCGTGCCAGTATTCCGCGCCGCAAACACTGACGAATATCTATTTTGAAACCGCAGATAATCGCCTGCGCCAGCATGATATGGGTTTGCGTATTCGTGGCTACGATGGCCGTTATGAAATGACGATTAAAACCGGCGGTAAAGTTGTCGGTGGTTTACATCAACGCCCCGAATATAATGTCGATATTGACGGCGACAAACTCGACTTGGCCCGCTTCCCGACGGATATCTGGCCAGAAGGTTGGGATGTCGCGGAGCTACAAACGGCGCTAGCACCGCTGTTCCGTACAGATTTTACTCGTGAGAAGTGGGTAATCACTTACGGCGAGAGCGAGATTGAGCTTGCTTTGGATCAAGGGGCAATTTCTTCTACTCATGCGGGTGAACAGTCGGAACCGTTGAGCGAAATTGAGCTAGAGCTAAAACAAGGTCATCAAGCTGATTTACTGGCATTGGCGGCTGAACTCGCGTCAATTGGCGGTTTACGTCAAAGCAATTTAAGTAAAGCTGCGCGTGGTTATCACTTGGCGCAAGGCAATCCTCCTCGTGAACTTCGGCCACTATTGGTCTTGCAGCCAGCACCGAAATCAACGGTTGAGCAGGGGATGGTTGCAGGGCTGGAGATGGCGCTGGATCACTGGCAATACCATGAAGAGCTGTGGTTGCGTGGTGAACCTGCGGCGAAGGCGATGGTCATTGAAGCATTAGCGATGGTACGCCAAACCTTGGCAATTTTTGGCGGCTTGGTGCCACGTAAAGCCAGTACTGACTTGCGGGCGTCGTTGACTGCGCTGGAGCCACAACTCGAACCGAAAAATGTGAACGCCGAGCAACTCTGTTATAGCGTTGATTATCTAAAAAGTAAGTTAGCACTTACATCGTGGTTGGTCACCTCAGGCTGGCGACCATTTATGGATGCAAAGGCACAAGCTAAGTTTGATGGCTCATTTAAGCGTTTCTGCGACATTATGCTGAGCCGTAGCGCCGCTGATTTGAAAGAAGCCTTTGGCCAGAATATGGATGATGACGGCTATGTGGCACAGTTGCCGCGTTTGAATCGGCAAATTATGTCTTTCCAATTACTTTCCGGTTTCTACCCGCAGAGTGAATGGCACCCGTATATCGATGCTTGGTTTGGTCTACAACTGGCGATTAAAGAACGTCAGGGCCATTGGCGCGATACTGCCCGTAAAGAAGCATTAGCGCAGGCAGCCTTTTGGCTGAATGGTGCTGCTGTCCGTTAATCGAGTAAATACCCAACGTCATTGACGTGGCAGGTCGCCGGTAAGTCAAGGTTTTTGCCACGTCATGTACGATGGGTAGACAAGGAATTCGATATGTTGCCACTCCCTTCGCAATTACAGATTCAGGCGCAGAATGTACAGCAGCGCTTTCATGAGTTACCAACGCCGCAGCGTTTAAGTGATGAAGACATCGCCATCTTGGCGTTGAGTGATTTTGTCAGTGATATGCTACTGATTCACCCTGAATGGCTGGAGGAGTTGCATCAGCAACCACCGCAAGCGCAGGAGTGGCAATATTATCCCCAATGGCTTAGCCAAGTGCTGAGCGAAATCCAAGACGAAGCTGCACTCTTAGCGGCCTTGCGTCTGTTTCGTCGCCGTATCATGGTGCGCATTGCCTGGTCACAGGCGCTGCAAACCAGTACCACGACTGATACCTTGCAGCAACTCAGTTGGTTGGCGGAAACGGTGATTGTTGCCGCCCGTGACTGGCTCTATCAGGCCTGTTGCCGTGAGTTCGGTACGCCCTGCAATAGTGAAGGTGTACCGCAGCCGCTATTGATTCTGGGGATGGGCAAACTCGGCGGTGGCGAACTGAATTTTTCCTCAGATATCGACCTGATTTTTGCCTATCCCGAAAATGGTCAAACGCAAGGCGGGCGGCGGCAGTTGGACAACGCCCAATTCTTTACCCGCTTAGGCCAACGGTTGATCAAGGCACTCGATCAACAAACCATTGATGGTTTCGTCTATCGAGTGGATATGCGTCTGCGCCCATTTGGTGATAGCGGCCCTTTAGTGTTGAGCTTTGCAGCACTGGAGGATTATTACCAAGAACAGGGCCGCGATTGGGAACGCTATGCGATGGTTAAGGCTCGTCTGATGGGCGGTGCAGAAGATCACTACAGTCAGGAGCTGCGCCAGACTTTGCGGCCATTTGTGTTCCGTCGCTATATCGATTTCAGCGTGATTCAATCGCTACGCAACATGAAAGGAATGATCGCGCGTGAAGTGCGCCGGCGTGGCTTGAAAGACAATATTAAGCTAGGGGCGGGCGGCATTCGTGAAATCGAGTTTATCACGCAAGTTTTCCAACTGATCCGTGGTGGCCGTGAACCTCGGCTGCAACAGCGAGCCTTATTGCCTACGTTACAGGCTGTCGCGGAACTAGGGTTACTGCCCGAGCAGCAAGTTGCGGATCTGAGTGGTAGCTATCTGTTTTTGCGCCGCCTTGAAAATCTGTTGCAAGCCATTGCTGATGAACAAACCCAGACATTACCCAGCGATACACTGAATCAGGCCCGATTGGCTTGGGGTATGGGATATGCGGATTGGGCGGCAATGAGTGCTGCGCTGGAACAGCATATGCAAGCGGTACGTTGGGTATTTGATGACTTGATTGGCGATGATACCCCTGATATTGGCGAAGATCCCCGTCATGGTTTGTTCAAAAGTTTATGGCAGGATGCGCTGGAAGAGTGTGACTTAGCGCCACTGACGCCGCATCTGGATGAAGCCGCTCGTCGCCAGTTACTGACCACCATCAATGACTTCCGTCGTGATGTGGATAAACGCACCATTGGCCCACGTGGCCGTGAAGTGCTGGATCAGCTTATGCCGCGATTGTTTGCTGAAATTTGCCCGCGTCCAGATGCCAATATTGCGCTGAGCCGCCTGATTCAACTGCTGCTGAGCATTCTCACCCGCACCACGTATTTGGAACTGCTGGTGGAGTACCATGCGGCGTTAAAACACGTTATCCGACTGTGTTCAGCCTCGCCAATGGTCGCTAGCCAGTTAGCTCGTTACCCGCTGTTATTGGATGAGTTGCTCGATCCACAATCGTTCTATCAACCGCTCGAGCCGGGCGCGTATCGCGATGAGTTACGTCAATATTTGCTGCGCGTGCCAGAAGACGACGAAGAGCAACAACTCGAGGCATTGCGCCAGTTTAAGCAGGCACAGCAGTTACGAATTGCCGCTGGTGATATCACCGAGGCACTGCCTGTGATGAAAGTGAGTGATCACTTAACTTATCTGGCAGAAGCCATCATTGATGCGGTTATCCAGCAAGCATGGAACCAAATGGTGGTGCGCTATGGTCAGCCAAGCCACCTATCGCAGCAAGAAGGCCGTGGTTTTGCCGTCATCGGCTATGGCAAATTGGGTGGATGGGAACTGGGCTATAGCTCGGATTTGGATCTGGTGTTCCTGCTCGATTGCCCGTTGGACGTCATGACTGACGGTGAGCGCAGTATCGATGGCCGCCAGTTCTATTTGCGTTTGGCTCAGCGAGTCATGCACTTATTCAGCACCCGCACCTCATCTGGCATTTTGTATGAAGTCGATGTCAGGCTGAGGCCATCAGGTGAGGCGGGTATGCTGGTCAGTACGGTCGAGGCTTTTGCTGATTATCAGCAAAATGAGGCTTGGACTTGGGAACATCAAGCACTGGTGCGCGCCCGTATCGTGTATGGCGATCATTCATTGCAGCAACAGTTTGATACTATCCGCCAGCAAATATTGTGTCGTCATCGTGACTGTCCACTCTTGCAGCAAGAAGTGCGAGAAATGCGCGAAAAAATGCGCAACCACCTCGGCAGCAAACAACGCGATGTCTTTGATATCAAAACCGATGAAGGTGGGATCACTGATATTGAATTTATCGCGCAATATCTGGTGTTACGTTATGCCGCCAGTGAGCCACGTTTAACCCGTTGGTCAGATAATGTGCGCATTTTTGAACTGATGGCCAACTACGACATTATGCCGCAGGAAGAAGCGACCGCGCTGACGTGTGCCTACGTCACCATGCGAGATGAAATCCATCATTTGGCCTTGCAGGAGCAATCCAGTAAGGTCGCGGCTGACTGTTTTGCCGCCGAGAGGGAACAGGTTACGGCTAGTTGGCATAAATGGCTGGTATCAACGCCTGTTGATGCATAAGTCATGGTGATTAATGGTATGGAATATGTCTGTGATATTATTCGATACCTTACAATGAACATAATCCTTACATTGAAAATATTATTGGAGCGAAGGATGGGTGATTTCGGGGTTAATAACAGCTCACATTGGGGGGCAAACGTATGAAAGTCACGCTGCCTGATTTTCGTCGCGCCGGAGTCTTAGTCGTGGGCGATGTCATGTTAGACCGTTACTGGTATGGACCTACCAGCCGCATTTCACCGGAAGCGCCGGTTCCTGTTGTCAAAGTTGATACCATCGAAGAACGCCCAGGCGGTGCCGCGAACGTGGCGATGAACATTGCTTCCTTGGGCGCAATATCCCGCTTGGTGGGTTTAACCGGCATCGACGATGCGGCGCGTGCCTTGACCAACAAACTGAATGAAGTTCAGGTGCGCTGTGATTTTGTCTCGGTTCCCACCCATCCGACTATCACCAAACTGCGTGTTCTTTCCCGTAATCAACAACTGATTCGCTTGGATTTTGAAGAAGGTTTTGGTGGCGTTGACCCCCAGCCGATTTTCGAGCGCATCCAACAAGCGCTTCCACAAATTGGTGCGCTGGTCCTGTCCGATTACGCTAAAGGGGCATTGAGCAGCGTACAACCGATGATTCAACTGGCGCGCAAAGCAAAAGTACCGGTGCTTATCGATCCTAAAGGCAGCGATTTTGAACGTTATCGTGGTGCAACACTGTTGACACCTAACCTGTCCGAATTTGAAGCCGTCGTCGGTCACTGCAAAGATGAAGAAGAATTGGTCACTCGCGGCATGAAATTAGTGGCCGATTTTGACCTTTCTGCCTTGCTGGTGACGCGTTCCGAACAAGGGATGACCTTGCTACAACTGGGCAAGCCACCGCTACATTTGCCTACTCAGGCCCAAGAAGTGTTCGATGTGACGGGTGCCGGTGACACGGTGATTGGTGTGCTGGCAGCGGCTTTGGCGGCGGGTAATACCCTCGAAGAGTCATGCTTCCTCGCGAATGCGGCGGCAGGTGTGGTGGTTGGGAAGCTGGGTACGTCAACGGTTTCTCCGATTGAGCTAGAAAATGCCATTCGTGGCCGAGCTGAAACCGGTTTCGGTGTAATGAATGAGCAGCAACTGAAAAAAGCCGTTGCACAAGCCCGCCAGCGTGGCGAAAAAGTGGTGATGACCAACGGTATTTTCGACATCCTCCATGCTGGTCATGTTTCGTATTTGGCCAATGCCCGCAAATTAGGCGATCGCTTGATCGTTGCCGTGAACAGTGATGCTTCGACCAAACGATTGAAAGGCGAAAAACGCCCAGTGAATCCGTTAGATCAGCGCATGATCGTGTTAGGTGCGTTAGAAGCTGTCGACTGGGTTGTGCCGTTTGAAGAAGATACCCCTCAGCGATTAATCGCCGATATCTTGCCAGATTTGCTGGTCAAAGGTGGCGATTACAAACCCGATGAAATTGCAGGCAGTGCCGAAGTTTGGGCCGCCGGTGGTGACGTGAAGGTGTTGAACTTTGAGGATGGTGTTTCTACGACGAATATTATTCAGTCGATCAAGAATGGTCGCGGCTAAATACCCGTCGTCCTTGGCGCTGCAGCGTTGTTAGCGGCACTCACGCACCCGAATCACTTACTAGTGTAAGCTCATCGGGTACGCCTACTGGCAACGCCAATGGATCTGGGTAGAGAATAAAATGAGTGGACTCAAACAGGAGTTAAGCCTCGCACAGGGCGTCGGGTTGTTGTCCACCTCGCTGCTGGGAACAGGTGTCTTTGCCGTCCCTGCACTGGCAGCAATGCTCGCGGGCGATGACAGCCTATGGGCTTGGCCGGTACTGATTGTGCTGGTTTTCCCGATTGCTATTGCCTTTGCTGCTTTGGGGCGTCACTTCCCCAGCGCGGGTGGTGCCGCTCACTTCGTGACTATGGCTTTTGGGCCGAAATTAGGCAAAGTTACTGGCTGGCTATTCTTGTCCGTCATCCCCGTAGGACTCCCTGCGGCTTTACAGATTGCCGCAGGTTTCTGGCAGGCAACCTTTGGTTGGCGTGATAGCGAACTGCTGATGGTGCAACTGGTGACTTTACTGGCCATATGGTTGCTCGGCACGCGCAGTGCAGGCTCAAGTGCCAATGTACAAACCTTGATTGCACTATTGGTCATCGCCCTCGTGGTGGCTATTTGGTGGCAAGGAGAGATTCATCCATCCCAAATCCCTTGGCCATCACCGCAAGATATATCCCCGCCGAATATGTTCAATGCACTTGCCGTGATGTTCTGGTGCTTCGTCGGGCTAGAAGCGTTTGCGCATCTGGCGACAGAATTCCGTCATCCTGAACGTGATTTTCCTCGGGCGCTAATCGTAGGGCTATTGGTCGCGGGTGCGGTTTACTGGGGATGCACTGTGGCCGTGCTGCATTTTCATGCCTATGGTGAAGAACAAGCGGCTGCGGCCTCATTACCTGGCATTGTGGTGCAACTGTTTGGGGAACATGCGCTGTGGATTGCCTGCATTATTGGCTATTTAGCCTGCTTTGCTAGCGTCAATATTTATACTCAAAGCTTTGCTCGCATGGTGTGGTCACAAGCTCAGGTGCGACCACAAAGTAAGTTGGCGCAGCTTTCTGCCGGTCAAACTCCCGTCTATGCATTAACGGCCGTTGTGGGTAGTTGCTTAGTGTTCGCCTTGCTGATTTATTGGTTGGCGCTACCTTTGGATTTACTGATTGTTTATGCCAACGGTATTTTCGTGTTGATTTACTTGTTGTGCATGCTGGCAGGTATTCGTTTATTGAGTGGGCGCTCGCGCGTGATGTCGATGATTGGCAGTATTCTATGTTGTGTATTGCTGGTGATGATTGGTTGGAAAAGCTTATACGCGTTACTGATGTTTGTTCTGCTATGGGCTGGGATATCTCGAATGCCGAAAGCGATACTGCCATCGTAAATAGACTTATTGCTAGTCTAATGCCCCCTTTTAAGTTCAAGAACACAATAAAATCAGGGTGCTACATGAGCACCCTGAAGAGTAATAACGCCTTCGCATAATGATTTTTCACATCACTCGGCAGCTTTGTTCTCACTGTTGTTTTCATCGGTCGGATTTTCAATCGCAGCAGGCGCGCTATTGAATTTAGCTTCCAATTGACCCAGACGTTGCTCGAGTAAGGCCAGTTTTTCTCTGGTGCGCAGCAACACTTGAGTTTGCACGTCGAACTCTTCACGGTTGACCAAATCCAGTCGGGTTAACTGCGCTTGTAGCACCAGCCGGATTTTCTTTTCGACGTCGTCCCCGAATTCGCGAATACCTTTCGGCATAGACTCATGCACCTGGCGGGCGATTTGTTCAATTTTTTTCGGGTCAATCATGATATTTCCCTAATTAGAGGTGTAGTGACTCCCTCTAGTGTAATGCCAGATTAAGATTGTATAAACCTCCACACATCTACATTTTGGTAATTGCTCCGAAGAATCAATAGCGCTATAGTCATACACTTATTCTCAGGGCGGGGTGTAAGTCCCCACCGGCGGTAAATTGTGTTGCGGCGTATCAACGTCGTGGTGCAAAAGCCCGCGAGCGCTCACCTTGCTTCTCTTATCAAAGAAAGTCGGGTAGAGGTCAGCAGATCCGGTGTAATTCCGGGGCCGACGGTTATAGTCCGGATGGGAGAGATTAACGGTATCTGCTGGTTTTATGCACGTTTTAGGTTTCAAGAAACAATTCACACAGTCGCTTGAAAACTGTCGGGTATAGATCACCTGCCTTATTTCAGCTATTTCTCTATCTATAAGATTTTATAGATAAAAGAATGGCCTGTTACTCCTCAAGACCGCCCTGATTCTGGTAATCCATAATATTAATGAGGTTTTTTTTACCATGAATCAGACTCTTCTTTCAGATTTTGGCACGCCTTTCGAGCGTGTAGAACGTGCTATCGACGCTTTGCGTAATGGCCGTGGCGTAATGGTATTGGATGATGAAAGTCGTGAAAACGAAGGCGATATCGTTTTTGCTGCTGAAGCCATGACAGTGGAACAAATGGCGCTCACCATTCGTCACGGTAGCGGCATCGTGTGTCTGTGTATCACGGATGAACACCGTCAAAAGCTAGAATTACCGATGATGGTCACCAACAATACTAGCCAGTTCCAAACCGGTTTTACCGTGACAATTGAAGCGGCAGAAGGCGTTACCACTGGCGTTTCCGCGGCAGATCGTTTAACCACGATCCGTGCAGCAATTGCCGATAATGCAAAACCAAGCGACCTTAACCGCCCGGGCCATGTATTCCCACTGCGCGGCCAATCAGGCGGCGTTTTATCCCGCCGTGGTCACACCGAAGCTTCAATTGATTTGGCTATCTTGGCAGGTTACAAACCAGCGGGTGTGCTGTGTGAGCTGACCAATGATGATGGCAGCATGGCTCATGCGCCAGAAGTGATCGAGTTCGCCAAGTTGCATAATATGCCTGTTGTCACGATTGATGATCTGGTGGCGTATCGCCAATCTCGCTAGAAGATAGCCAACTGATTTAGTTTGGTTGCTATTGAATATTGGCTGCTAAAGTTGAGCATTAAACACCGGGTTACCTCTCGTTTTCTGAAAAGACAGTGACCCGGTGATGTTCTACTTTAATCCCCGTAATCTCTCGCTATAACAGTGTATTAATCGGTCTTTTACCCCACTCAGTTTCCCATTCAAAATTATTGAACATCATCATCATGGTTATCCGGCTGTGAAATAGAATAAAAGCGCGTAATGTGTTGCTCATGGTTTAAGCACACTTTTCTATTTAATCGTAAGGATTCTCTATGAACACTCCTCGTATGCCTGCACTGTTTCTCGGCCACGGTAGCCCGATGAACGTGCTGGAAGAAAACAGTCACACTCTGGCATGGCGTACGTTGGGTGAGACATTACCGCGTCCTAAGGCCATCCTAGCGATCTCTGCCCACTGGTATACCCGTGGAACTGCGGTAACTGCTATGGCGAAACCTCGGACCATCCATGATTTTGGTGGCTTCCCGCAAGCGCTGTTTGATACCGAGTATCCGGCGCCAGGCTCGCCTGAGCTAGCAGCGCAAGTCCAACAACTGCTGGCGCCAATCCCTGTACGGGCGGATACCAGCGAATGGGGATTGGATCATGGTAGCTGGGGAGTCTTGATCAAAATGTATCCTGAGGCGGATATTCCCGTCGTGCAGCTGAGTATCGATGGCACTCAACCGGCAGAGTATCACTATGAGTTAGGCCGTAAATTGGCAGTATTGCGCGATCAAGGTGTGATGATTGTTGCCAGCGGCAACGTGGTGCACAACTTGCGGATGGTGAGATGGCAGGGGGAAAGTGATCCCTATCCTTGGGCCGAATCTTTCAATCAGTTTGTGCGGGATAATTTGAGCTATCAGGGTGAGAATCATCCATTAATTAACTTTATGCAGCACGAAGGCGCGGCCTTATCTAACCCAACACCTGAACACTATTTACCCCTGCTTTACGTGCTGGGGAGTTGGGATGGCAAAGAGGCGATTTCGATTCCTACCGATGGGATCGAAATGGGATCATTGAGTATGTTGTCGGTACTGGTTAACTAGCAAAAAGCACCAGTAGTTGAGATTAGGAATTAGAAACAAAAAGGGAAGGCCATATGACCTTCCCTTATCAATGCGCCAACTTATCCCAGAATGATATGGGGATAAAAACGCGACAGATCTTGGGTGATCAATTCGCGATCTTCACGCAAACCAATACCACATGGTTGGTCATTCACTAGCCAGCTACCAATCAACGTATAGCTGTCACCGAATTTAGGCAACGGATGGAATTGCTGTACAATCATGCCTTCTTCACCATACGGCCCATCAACTCGCGCGACTTCTTTACCATTCTCCACTATCTGGATATTGGCACCTTCCCGCGAGAATAGCGGCTTGGTGACATAATGATCCATTGCAGGATGATCGTCTTCAGCAAAATAAGCGGGTAACAGATTAGGGTGATTTGGGAACATCTCCCAGAGCAAAGGAAGCAAAGCTTTGTTGGAGATAATACTTTTCCAAGCGGGTTCCAGCCAGCGCACGCCAGCATCTTCCAGTTTGGTGGAGAACATTTCGCGGAACATAAATTCCCACGGATAGAGCTTGAACAAATTACTGATGACTTGGTTATCGAGGTCAGTAAATTGCCCTTTTTCTCCAAGGCCGATCTCTTCCATAAACATGAATTCAGTCGGCAGGCCCGCTTCCAATGCGCAATCTTGCAGATATTGCACCGTACCGCGATCTTCTTCGCTGTCCTGACAACAAGCCAGATGCAGCAAGCTAAAACCGTGGTTTTCACGCAGATCAACAAAACGCTCAATCAGCTTCTCTTGCATGCTGTTGTATTGATCAGAATCTTGGCTCAAATTGCCTGCATTGATCTGATCTTCCAACCATAACCATTGGAAAAAGGCAGCTTCATACAGTGATGTCGGCGTGTCTGCGTTGTTCTCCAGCAATTTTGCTGGATTGACGCCGTCATAGGCCAGATCAAGGCGAGAATAGAGTGACGGTTGTTGGGTTCGCCAAGAGCTACGGACAAAATCCCAGCAGTGCTTTGGAATACGGAATTTAGCCATCAGTTGATCGCTATTGATGACTTTCTCAACCACTTGCAGGCACATTTGATGCAACTCTGCCGTGGTCTCTTCCAGCTCTTCAATTTGCGCTAGCGTGAACTCGTAATAAGCATCTTCACACCAGTACGGCTCGCCATACATGGTGTGAAAACGGAAACCAAATTCAGTGGCTTTTTCGCGCCAATCTGGGCGTTCGCTAATCGCTAAACGTTTCATTAATCAGACCTTAGCCACCCATGCTGCGAGTGCTGGTTTTAGATGACGTTGCGGCGCTACGTTGCATGGTGGACTGTTTAGCGACCGATTCGCCAAAACCGCCACGAGTGATGGTATTGGTCACTGCTGGCTTAGGTGCCATTGCAGTACGCGGCACAGTCATGGTGCGGCCAGTGGTCGCTGAACCAAAGTTTTTACCAGTGGAGTCAACAAATTTGCCATTCGCTGGGCTATTCGGTGCTTTAGAGGTGAACAGTGGCTGACTTGCGCCGCCGCCCATCATCCGACCCATCATATAACCGGCCATCAATGGCATCCACATACCGCCGCTCTGCTGTGGTGCTGCCGCAGTTGTTTCGCTGGTCGATGATGAAGAGGTTGGCACCATACCCGCTTGCGCAGGGGCCTGAGTACACTGAGACTCGCCAAATTCTGCAATGCAGTCTTCACGGGTTGCATATTTTGGTGCTGTCTTAGCTGCTTCCTGCAAAGCAGTATTATAAGCAGTTGTACATTCCGCACTCTTAGACGGATTCGCCTGAGAGCAATCATCCGCATTTTGGTACAAAGAGACGGTTTCATCGGTCTTTTCGCAGCCGGCCAGCATAAATACAGCGCTGACAGCTAAAGCTACCGGCGCAAGGCGATAACTGCGCCAAGATTTACGGAAAGTCTCTTGATTGATGTTTTGAGTCCGTTTCATCGTTAATTATCTCATTTCCGGGCATTCGAAGCCCTTTCCCAGTAAGTGTCCCTAGGATAGGGGAAACGTGTATAAAATTAAAGCGCGAGGGCCGGTCAGCAACAGACTTTACAAAGCTATACGAAATGGTGCGAGTAGCCTCGCTTTTTTCATTGACGAAAAATGCTTGGGTGTGCACGAGAAGGGGGACTGAAAATGAGCCGGATGCAGCCTAATACTGCACCCGGAGAGCCTAACTAAACGACGAATTAGTTACTGAATGGATTGCCGTTACGTGTCGCGGACGTCTGGCTGGCAGGGGTAGCGCGCGGTGTCGATTGCGTGTTACCACCATCAGCGTAGGCATTTTGATTCGCATTATCGGGTGCCAAAGCGGTGGCTGAAGTTGGGACCGGTTTATCCAGCACCCCATTCAGTTCCATCAGATCATTCATATTCAGCGTACCGAGTGCAGATTGGATAGTTAGCTGATTAATCAGATAATTATAACGCGCATCAGCCAACTGTTGCTTGGACTGATACAGGTTAGTGGTGGCAGTTAACACATCCAGAATCGTACGTGTCCCCACTTGATAGCCTGCTTCCATGGCATCCAATGAGCTTTGGTTAGAAATAACCACTTGCTCATAAGCTTTAATGCTGCTGATGGAGGCCGAAATATTGTTGAAGGAGGAGCGGACTGTCTGCACAACACTACGATGGGCGCTTTCCAACTGTTCACTGGCACCGACAAAATTATACTGTGCTTGTTTCACGGCTGAATTAGTCGCACCACCGCTGTAAAGTGGCAAGCTCAATTGCACGCCAATTTGGTTCTGGCCCGCATCATTATTGACTTGTTGAGTGCTCGGTGTGCCGCCACTGTAACGGGTATTGGTTACTGAGGAGGATGCGGTCAAATTAACAGTTGGCATGTAGCCTGTTTCAGCCGATTTAATTTGCTCACGAGCTAAATCTTGAGTCAAACGAGCAGAAAGTAAAGAAAGGTTACGTTTTTCTGCATCTTTCAACAGGTTAGCAACAGCTTCAGGACGCTGTGTCTTCAAGCGGCTAACATTCAGTGACGCCAATTCAGGATAATAAACGCCAGTAATCTGACGCAGATTTTCTAGCGCGTTATCCAGATTATTGCGCGCCGTGACTTCAGCTGCTAAAACGGTATCGTAGCTGGCACGGGCGTTCTGGACATCAGTGATTGCCACTAAACCCACGTTAAAACGCTGAGTGGTTTGGTCTAACTGGCGATAAACCGATTGTTTCTGTGCTTCGGTATAAGACAGGCTATCAATGGCTCTTAGCACGTTGAAATAGGCTGTTGCCGTATTCAGAATCAAGGATTGTTCGCTGGTTTGGAACGTGACATCCTGAATGCCCGCTGTTTTTTCCTGTAACGTCAACGCGCGCCATTTGGACATATCAAAAATGGTTTGTGTCAGTTGCAGGGAGCCTGAGGTGGCGTTGCTATCTGGATTGTCAGAGGCATCGCGGAAACCATTAGTATGGCTGTAACCTGCACCCAAACCGAGTTGTGGTAACAATGGACTGCGTGCTTCATTAATTTTTTCATATGCAGCATCGCGGTCAGCCGCCGATTTGCGTAAATCTGGGTTACTATCCCTGGCTTGCTTATAAACTTGCAGCAAGTTTTCTGCCTGGCTCATGGTACTGAAACCAGCCAGACTCAGCCCGATAAGAAGGGGGAGCAGTTTCTTCATTTGCAGTCCTTGTTGTGCAGCAGTTGTGCGGCAATATTACTATGGTAGCTGTCGATAGACGAATTGTTGCCGATTCTATCAGAGTCTGCCAATGGGATAAGGTGGCCGATTGTGCCATCTCGCCTTAATTTACTTAAATCTATCACAAAGCTACATATGTGTTCAGTCAACTAATCGGTATCAGGGTATGTTTGTCAAACAATCTTTATCAAACTGTCTTTTTAGGCCGCTAATCTGAGTAAGGAAATCAGTCTATGTCATCTGCCAAGCCCTCACCGGTGACTTTCGACAAGCACGACGTGGAAATTATTGCACGTGAAACTCTATACAGTGGTTTTTTTTCACTTAATTTATACCGTTTTCGCCACCGTTTATTTAATGGCGAAATGAGTGGAGAAGTTAAGCGCGAAATTTTTGAGCGCGGTCATGCTGCGGTGTTACTTCCTTATGATCCCGTGCGTGATGAAGTGGTGTTGGTTGAGCAATTACGGATTGCTGCCATTGACACCAGCCCATCGCCTTGGTTATTAGAAATGGTTGCAGGGATGATCGAAGAGGGCGAAACCGTAGAGGAAGTCGCACGTCGCGAAGCCGAAGAAGAAGCGGGCATTCACATTGGGCGCTGTAAACCCGTGCTCAGTTACTTGGCCAGCCCTGGCGGTACCAGCGAGCGTTTATCGATCATGGTTGGTGAGGTTGATGCGACGACCGCTAGCGGGATTCATGGGTTAGCCGATGAAAATGAAGATATCCGAGTACATGTGGTGAGTCGCGAACAGGCTTGTCGTTGGGTTGAAGAAGGTGCTATTGATAACGCAGCCTCAATCATTGCATTACAATGGCTGGCGTTGCACCACCGCTCGCTAAGAGCAGAATGGCAGTCGTAAAGAGAAAGTGAGCATAAGAATGATAAAACGCTATACACCTGATTTCCCTGAAATGATGCGGCTATGCGAAATCAACTACGCACAATTACGTCGTTTGATACCGCGGAATGATGAAGTGGGTGAAAATATCGCTTATCAGGTTAATGGCGTGAGTTATCGGCTGACAATTATTGAGTCAACCCGCTACACTTCGCTGGTAGAGATTGTGCAAACTGAGCCTGCTGTTAATCAGTGGAGCCTGCCATCGATGGTTGTGAGGCTTTATCATGATGCGCAGGTCGCGGAAGTGTGTGCCAGTCAGCAGATCTCTCGCTTCAAAGCAAGTTATGATTATCCGAATAAAAAGTTGCATCAACGGGACGAAAAGCATCAAATTAACCAGTTTCTAGCTGACTGGTTGCGCTATTGTTTGGCGCATGGAGCTGTGGCAGTTCCGGTTTGTTAGACAGACTTATCGCCTTGCCTACCGAACGTAAATATCCGTGATAACGGGGTAGAAAAGGGTGCAAAAACAAGGACACCATTTGGAAAGCCTGTTTAAACTGCCTATGGCGAGTGGGGCCAAGGTCAGAATTTTACAAATAACAGATACCCACCTTTTTGCAGGTGAACATGAGACATTGCTGGGTGTAAATACATCTCGCAGTTATCGCGCAGTACTGGATGCGATTATTGCAGAGCAGCACCCATTTGATCTTATTGTTGCCACGGGTGATTTGGCTCAGGACCATTCTGTTGCCGCCTATCAGAATTTTGCGAAGGGTATCGCGCGTTTACCTGCACCTTGCTTATGGCTACCGGGGAATCACGATTTCCAGCCTGCGATGGTTGATGCACTGGCAGATGCAGGAATTGCACCTTCAAAGCAAGTTCTCGTGGGTGATAACTGGCAAATTCTGTTATTGGATAGTCAGGTCTTTGGCGTTCCTTATGGTGAACTTAGCGACTATCAGTTGGCATGGATGGAACGTTGTCTGGTGGCATACCCAGAACGATATACACTGATTTTATTGCATCACCATCCTATGCCATCCGGTTGTACTTGGCTTGATCAGCACAGCTTGCGTAATGCGCATATGCTGGCGGCCGTTTTGACTCGTTATCCGCGAGTGACGACTTTATTGTGCGGTCATATCCATCAAGACTTGGATCTCGATTGGTATGGCAAACGTCTACTGGCTAGCCCCTCAACTTGCGTACAGTTCAAACCGCACTGTACTAATTTCACTATTGATACTGTGGCCCCGGGATGGCGCTACCTCGATTTACTGCCTAATGGAATACTTGAAACTGAGGTTCGTCGGTTAGCCAGTGATGAGTTCAGCCCGGACATGGACGCGGACGGTTATTGATGAGCACCCTGTTATATATTCATGGTTTTAATAGCTCCCCCAGCTCGGCGAAAGCAACGACCTTCAAAAGTTGGTTGCAGATACACCATCCTCATATTGAGATGCTGACACCGCAGCTACCGCCTTATCCTGCTGAAGCGGCAGAAATGTTAGAAAACATCGTGATGGATAAAGCTGGGCAGTCTATTGGTATCGTTGGCTCTTCCTTAGGTGGGTATTTTGCGACTTGGCTTTCTCAGCGTTTCAGCATCCCTGCTGTGCTCGTCAACCCAGCCGTGCGGCCATTTGAACTACTCAATGATTACTTAGGCGAAAATGAGAACCCCTACACAGGGCAACAATATGTGTTAGAGTCTCGGCATATTTATGACCTGAAGGCCATGCAGATTGAAACGTTGGAATCACCGGATTTACTCTGGTTATTGCAACAGACAGGGGACGAAATCCTCGATTACCGTCAAGCGGTGGCCTATTACACCCCTTGTCGGCAGACCGTCGAATCAGGTGGGAATCATGCCTTTATTGGTTTTGATCACTTTTTCTCCCCGATCGTAACGTTTTTAGGGCTAGCGACCGCCTAAAGCCTTCCAACCCTTAGCCGAATATTAATCAAACCATGACTGAATCCAGCTATAACGCTGATGCCATTGAAGTACTCAGCGGTTTAGAACCAGTGCGTCGTCGTCCGGGAATGTACACGGATACCACGCGGCCAAACCACCTTGGTCAAGAGGTGATTGATAACAGCGTTGATGAAGCGTTGGCAGGCCACGCTCGTCGCATTGATGTTATTTTGCATGCCGACCAATCATTGGAAGTTATCGATGATGGCCGTGGTATGCCTGTCGATATCCATCCTGAAGAGGGTGTTCCCGCCGTTGAACTGATTTTATGTCGTTTACATGCGGGTGGTAAATTCTCCAATAAGAACTATCAGTTCTCGGGTGGTTTGCATGGTGTAGGTATTTCGGTTGTGAATGCCTTATCCACACGTGTTGAAGTGACGGTGCGCCGTGATAGCCAGATTTACAGCATCGCCTTTGAGAATGGCGACAAAGTGCAGGATTTACAGGTTATCGGCACCTGCGGTAAACGCAATACCGGTACGAGCGTGCATTTCTGGCCAGATGTCTCTTTCTTCGATAGCCCACGTTTCTCCGTTTCTCGTTTATCCCATTTGCTAAAAGCAAAAGCCGTGTTGTGCCCTGGCGTGGAAATCATCTTTAAAGATTTGGTGAATAACACAGAGCAACGCTGGTGCTATGCCGATGGATTGACTGATTACCTGATGGAAGCGGTAAATGGCCTGATCACCTTGCCAGAGGTGCCTTTTGTCGGCTCTTTTGCCGGGGACACGGAAGCCATTGATTGGGCGCTATTATGGTTACCTGAAGGTGGTGAACTGCTGACTGAAAGCTACGTTAACCTGATCCCCACGATGCAGGGTGGTACGCACGTTAATGGTTTGCGTCAGGGCTTACTTGATGCCATGCGCGATTTCTGCGAATACCGCAATATTCTGCCACGTGGCGTCAAACTCTCAGCGGATGATATCTGGGAACGCTGCGCCTATGTGTTGTCAGTTAAAATGCAGGACCCACAATTTGCGGGTCAGACGAAAGAGCGACTCTCCTCACGTCAATGCGCCGCATTTGTGTCCGGCGTCGTAAAAGATGCTTTTAGTTTGTGGCTGAATCAAAACGTACAGGCAGCAGAACAGCTAGCTGAACTGGCGATTTCCAGTGCACAACGTCGGATGCGCGCAGCAAAAAAAGTGGTGCGTAAAAAGCTGACCAGTGGCCCAGCCTTGCCCGGCAAACTCGCAGATTGTACTTCGCAAGATTTGAGTATGACTGAGCTATTTTTGGTGGAAGGGGATTCCGCAGGCGGCTCAGCTAAACAAGCTCGCGATCGAGAGTATCAGGCGATCATGCCGCTTAAAGGCAAGATCCTCAATACGTGGGAAGTATCCTCGGATGAAGTACTGGCTTCGCAGGAAGTCCATGATATTTCAGTGGCGATCGGTATTGATCCCGACAGCGATGATCTGAGCCAACTCCGTTACGGGAAGATTTGTATCCTGGCGGATGCGGACTCCGATGGTTTGCATATCGCCACTTTGCTTTGCGCATTGTTTGTTCGCCACTTCCGCACGTTAGTACGTAATGGTCACGTTTATGTGGCGATGCCGCCGTTGTATCGTATCGATTTAGGCAAAGAAGTATTCTATGCCTTGGACGAAGAAGAAAAAGCGGGTGTGTTGGATCAACTAAAGCGTAAACGCGGTAAGCCTAACGTTCAGCGATTCAAAGGGTTGGGTGAGATGAATCCATTGCAGTTACGGGAAACCACTCTCGATCCGAATACTCGCCGCTTGGTACAATTGACCATCGGTGACGATGATGTTGATAAGACCATGGCAATGATGGATATGCTGTTGGCGAAGAAACGCTCCGAAGACCGCCGCAATTGGCTGCAAGAGAAAGGGGATACCGCTGAAATCGAGGTGTGATCGATGAAAGTGACCTTAGAAGAGTTGCAGGCTTTCACCTCGGTGGTTGACTGCGGCTCGATTACGGCAGCCGCAGAGCAGCGTAACCAAACCACATCGGGTATCAGCCGTGCTTTAAGCCGGCTGGAAAAGAAACTGGCCACTACGCTGCTGCGCCGCACCACCCGACGCTTGGAGTTGACTGAAGAAGGTGAGTTATTCCTCAGTCATGCGCGGCAGATTATTGGTGCGGTAGATGATGCTGAAGAGCAGATTGCGCTGCGTCGATTACAGCCAGCGGGACGGCTGCGGGTGAATGCAGCCGCTCCGTTTATGCAACATGTGATTGTGCCGATGGTCACCGGATTTCGTACGTTATACCCGCAAATTATTCTCGAATTGAATACTGACGATCTTAATATCGATCTTCTTGAACAGCGCACCGATATTGCGATCCGTATCGGCGCGTTGCGTGACTCGACGATCCATGCCCGCTTGCTCGGAGCCAGTCGAGTACGTATCCTCGCCAGCCCTGATTATCTCGAACGCCACGGTACACCACACAGTATCGACGACTTAGCAAACCACAGTTTGTTGGGGTTCACGCAACCTGAATCTCTCAATCAGTGGTCATTGCCCCATTTGCCGACAGGACGAACCTCAATCATCCCGAATCTAGCTGCCTCCAGTGGTGAAACTCTGCGTTTATTAGCCTTGCAAGGGGAAGGGATCGTTGAGTTATCTGATTTTATGACCCGAGAGGATCAGCGGGCAGGGCGTTTAGTTGAAGTCATGCCCGACAAAATTTTGGAAACTTGGCAGCCTATCAACGCTGTTTATTATCGCAATACGCAGCTTGCGGCACGGATCATGTGTTTTCTAGATTATGTGAGTGAGCAGATTCAGTTGCGGGGGCGTGATTGGCTCAAAGATCCCCTTCGCCCCTGACGCCGCAGCGTTGTTAGCGGCACTCGCGCACCCGAATCACTGACTTGAGTCAGCTCATCGGGATTTACTCGTTTGCTGCCTAGCTGCAACGCCAATGGCTTTGGGGATCCCTTTTCATTCTTGACGCCGCAGCGTTGTTAGCGGCACTCGCGCACCCGAATCACTGACTTGAGTCAGCTCATCGGGATTTACTCGTTTGCTGCCTAGCTGCAACGCCAATGGCTTTGGGGTGAGGCGTTACGCATTATCCAGAATATGAATATTCACATCCAACACATCATCTTTGGTGACTTCATGATGCTGCTGCATATGTTGCGTTTGTAAATGCAACTCCAAATGGTGAACGCTTTGCCACTTCTCTAACATGAAAATAGAATCAGGCGACTTCTTCTGCCAGTCGAGCTTAGTCGGAACATCAACCATTGGCCGGTAAGCACTACAACCGTCTTCCGCTAATACTGAAGGGAGAAGCTTCCCAATGGCCTGCAATACGGCCTCACGACGCCCTGGTTTAACTTTTATTTCTGCAAAAACAGTAATCATTGCTGCCTCAAATGACCTATTGGTAAGAATTTAAGCAGTCTGGCCGTTAAAATGCTCAGCCAAATGCTGATGGTAACGACGAATATCCCCTTCAATATCAGGTTGTTTCATCACGTCATTACACATAAATGTTGGTAATGACTCCATGCCAAGGAATTGGTTTGCTTTATGGAAATGCAGATACACGCCATCAACCCCGACGCCCTCAAAAAACTGTGAAGGATCGGTAAAGGCTTCAACAGGTGCATTCCAGGTTACTGAAAGCATGTATTTTTTACCTTGAATCAAACCACCAGAGCCGTAGCCTTTGGTCACATCGGAGCGGGTACGACCATCACTTTGATACAAACGTCCATGACCAAAGGTAAAGACTTCATCAATGTATTTTTTCAAAATCCATGGCTCACCCATCCACCAAGCTGGCATCTGGTAAATGACCGTATCAGCCCACAGGTAATTTTCAATTTCACTTTCAATATCATAACCTTGGTCAACTGTAGTGACTTTAACCCGATGACCACTTTCCTGCAAAAAGTCGGCGGCTACATTAGTGAGAGTGAGATTAAGCGCGCCTTTGGAGTGCGCAAATTCTTTCATTGCGTTAATAATTAATACGTTACTCATTGGGATAATCCTTGTATAGCTAGGAACCGATAGCGCAGATAAATAGATGGCTCGGAATAGTGAGTATGCTAATGGGTACCTGACCAGAGAAAAATGTACAATTATGCATAACACTGTTGCTCATTTAGCAACAAAAGCGATGTATTAAGGCTGTTTCGTTTCTTTATTGAGTTCGACAGTGTGGAAATTGACTCTGTTGAAGGGGAAAGATTGAGATTCTCTGCGGATTGTGACAGTCACCCTGCAGATGAGGTACTATCGCGGGCAGAATTCGACAATAAACTTGCGGTGCCGATCCGCTGACGCCCAGTGATCGCCATTCCAGAGTCTGAGGATATTTGAGTAATGAGTGATTTGACTCATGACGGTGCAGAACGCTTACCGCTGCACACCTTTACTGAAAACGCCTATCTGAACTATTCCATGTACGTCATCATGGATCGGGCGTTGCCATTTATCGGCGATGGTTTGAAACCCGTCCAGCGGCGCATTGTTTATGCGATGTCTGAACTGGGGCTAAGCAATAGCGCGAAATTCAAAAAGTCTGCCCGTACTGTAGGTGACGTGCTGGGTAAATACCATCCTCATGGTGACAGTGCTTGTTATGAGGCGATGGTCCTGATGGCGCAGCCATTCTCTTACCGCTATCCGCTGGTGGATGGGCAAGGGAACTGGGGGGCACCGGATGATCCTAAGTCCTTTGCGGCGATGCGTTATACCGAATCTCGTCTGTCCAAATATGCCGAAGTTTTGTTGAGTGAGTTAGGCCAAGGTACGGTTGATTGGGTGCCGAACTTCGACGGCACCATGCAGGAGCCGAAAATGCTGCCTGCACGCTTGCCGAACATTTTGCTCAACGGCACCACAGGTATTGCTGTCGGGATGGCAACCGATATTCCACCTCATAACGTACGTGAAGTTGCTCAGGCGGTGATCGCACTTATCGATAAACCTGCGACGTCGCTCGAAGAATTGCTGGAATTCGTGCAAGGGCCAGATTTCCCAACGGAAGCTGAGATCATCACGCCGCGTAATGAAATTCGTAAAATTTACGAGAATGGCCGTGGCTCTGTACGCATGCGGGCATTGTGGAAGAAAGAAGACGGTAGCGCGGTCATTACTGCATTACCGCATCAGGTTTCCGGTGCCAAAGTGCTGGAACAAATTGCCAGCCAGATGCGTGCTAAGAAATTGCCGATGGTCGAAGATTTGCGTGATGAATCTGACCATGAAAACCCTACTCGCTTGGTTATTGTTCCACGTACCAACCGAGTCGATCTGGATCAAGTGATGCACCACCTGTTCGCCACGACAGATCTGGAAAGAAGCTACCGTATCAATATGAATATGATCGGTTTGGATCATCGCCCATCAGTCAAAGGGCTGTTGGAGATCCTCACCGAGTGGCTGGTCTTCCGTCGCCAAACTGTGCGTAACCGATTGAATTACCGTTTGGAAAAGGTACTGAAGCGGCTGCATATTTTAGAAGGTTTATTGATTGCCTTCTTAAACATTGATGAAGTTATTCATATCATCCGCACCGAAGATGAACCGAAACCGTTGCTGATGCAGCATTTTGGTATCTCTGAGACGCAGGCTGAAGCGATCCTCGAACTGAAACTTCGCCATTTAGCCAAACTGGAAGAGATGAAGATTCGTGGTGAGCAGGATGAACTGGCTAAAGAACGTGATCAATTGCAGGCATTGTTAGCATCAGAACGTAAGCTTAACACTCTGATCAAAAAAGAGATTCAAGCTGATGCTGCGGCCTATGGCGATGAACGTCGTTCGCCATTGACTGAGCGCGCTGAAGCGAAAGCCATGAGCGATCATGACATTGTGCCTTCTGAACCTGTGACCATTGTATTGTCTGAAATGGGCTGGGTGCGCAGTGCGAAAGGCCATGATATTGATCCGAGCGGGCTAAGTTATAAAGCGGGTGATAGTTTCCGTGCTGCTGCTCGTGGCATGAGTAACCAACCCGTGGTGTTTATTGATTCAACTGGCCGTAGTTATGCTTTAGACCCGCTGACATTACCTTCTGCTCGTGGGCAAGGAGAACCGCTGACCGGCAAATTGACGCCACCACCGGGTGCGACCATTGAGCAGGTATTGATGGCTCCGGATGACCAGAAATTGTTAATGGCTTCGGATGCAGGCTATGGTTTTGTTTGCACTTTCAATGATTTGGTTGCTAAAAACCGAGCCGGTAAAACAATGATCACGTTGCCGGAGAATGCTAAGGCACTGCCGCCATTAGAAATTCATGGCCCAGATGATATGTTGTTATCCATCACTGCTGCTGGGCGTATGTTAATGTTCCCTGTTGCTGATTTACCTGAATTATCAAAAGGTAAAGGGAATAAGATCGTATCAATTCCTGGCGCGCAAGCGGCCGCGGGTGAAGATCGTCTGGCGTGGCTATTTGTGTTGCCGCCGCAAACTTCAGTGACACTGCACTTCGGGAAACGTAAATTAACGCTACGACCTGAAGATTTGCAGAAATTCCGTGCTGAACGAGGCCGAAAAGGTTCACCATTGCCTCGAGGGCTGCAACGTATTGATCGTGTTGATATTGATGCACCAGCGCAGGCAGCACCAACAGAGAATGATGCCTAATATCCTAAGTGACTGGAATCTCAGAAAGGGATTAGCGGGTAAAAAGGTATTAGCGAGTAAATGTAACAGGCAACGCGCGCATTTTGCGCGCGTTGTCGCGTAACATGATGATGGCAAGGAATCAGCGCGGTTTTTTGTTGCTAAGCCGTTATACTAGCGTCGATTAGGTGTCTAAGAGTCAGTGTTTAAGAGGTTGTTATGTTATTAATTTTGCGCACGGTACTGGCTGTTTTATATTGTGTTCTGGTGTGTGTGTTTGGTTCTATTTATTGCCTATTTAGGCCGCGTAATCCCCGTAATCTCGCGACGTTTGCCCATCTATTTGGCCGGATGTCTGTGTTGTTTGGCATTACGGTTGAACAGCGCATACCCAAAGAGGCCGCTGATTACGGCACCTGTATTTATATCGCTAACCATCAAAATAATTACGATATGGTTACCATGTCGAATGTGGTTCAGTCCGGTACGGTGACGGTGGGCAAAAAGAGCCTATTATGGGTGCCATTATTTGGTCCACTTTACTGGCTGACCGGAAACCTGCTTATTGATCGCGATAATCGTGCTAAAGCGCATGGCACTATCGCGCAGGTTGTTGAGCAGGTGCAAAAAAGAAATGTCTCTATCTGGATGTTCCCTGAAGGCACTCGCAGCCGTGGCCGCGGGTTATTACCATTTAAGACCGGTGCTTTTCATGCCGCAATAGCTGCGGGGGTACCGATTGTGCCGATTTGTGTCTCAAGTACAAACCACATCAACCTCAATCGTTGGTCCAACGGCAAAGTGATTGTAGAAATCATGCCGCCAGTAGATACCTCAGGTTATGGCAAAGAGCGAGTGCGCGAGCTGTCAGAGCATTGCCGCAATTTAATGTTGGCTAAAATTGAGCAACTCGATGCGGAAATTGCCCAAGAGTCACAACAGGCGGCGACTGAAAAGTAGTCTATTTGTTGCGGCGAGTCAGTGAGTGCGCCTGGCCATAAGATGGAAGTTAGCCTTGATTCAAGCGAATTTTGGTTGAAGTGAAATTTGGGTTTTCATTTAAGCGGCCTTGGCCGTGAGCGTTTTGCCGTGCTTCAGCGTTATTCGCAGTCAGGCAAAATATTGCAGTAGATTTGATTGCGGTTTTCACGGAGAAGATATGTCACTCAGTCGTCGCCAGTTCATTCAGGCCACGGGCTTAGCGCTAGGTGCTGGTTCGTTGCCATTGAGGGCACAGGCTAATAGCACCAAACAACCCTCGCTACCTGTTCCCCCTTTGCTGGAGTCCCGTCGCGGCCAACCGTTGTTTTTGACCTTACAGCGAGCGCACTGGGCATTTAGTGGTGGTCAGAAAGCGGCTGTTTGGGGCATTAACGGCATGTATTTGGGGCCGACCGTCAGGGTTTTCAGTGGCGATGACGTCAAACTCATTTACAGCAATCGTTTGACTGAGCCGGTATCCATGACGATAAGTGGGCTGCAAGTCCCAGGTACGTTAATGGGTGGAGCGTCCCGAATGATTTCTCCTGGTTCAGATTGGTCGCCGGTATTGCCTATAAGGCAAGCGGCGGCAACCCTTTGGTATCATGCCAATACGCCCAACCGCATGGCTCCGCATGTTTATAACGGGCTGGCGGGTATGTGGCTGGTGGAAGATGCCAGTAGCAAAGGGATGCCTTTGCCGAGCCATTACGGTGTTGATGATTTTCCGATTATTATTCAGGATAAGCGGCTAGATAACTTTGGCGTACCGGAATACGACCCGCCCGCTAAAGGGGGATTTGTCGGTGATACGTTGCTGGTTAATGGAGTGCAAAGCCCGTTTGTAGAGGTTTCTCGTGGTTGGGTGCGCTTACGTTTACTTAATGCCTCTAACTCACGCCGTTATACCTTACAACTCAGTGATGGTCGTCCACTCCATGTTGTCGCCAGTGACCAAGGGTTCCTGCCCGCGCCAGTCGCCGTACAGCAACTGTCGTTGGCCCCAGGTGAGCGGCGTGAAGTTGTCATCGATATGTCGCAAGGCAGTGAAGTCTCCATCACTGCGGGCGATTCCGCTGGCATTATGGATCGGCTACGTGGCTTATTTGAGCCTTCCAGTATTTTGATTTCTACCTTGGTTTTGACCTTAAAACCGACGGGCTTGCTGCCATTAGTGACTGATAATCTCCCTATGCGTTTACTCTCTGATCAGATTCTAGATGGCAATGTGGTTCGTTCACGCGAGTTCAGGTTGGGGGATGATTTGCCGGGTATCAATGGCGTTATCTGGGATATGGGGCGCGTTGATGCTCAGGCACAGCAAGGGACTTGGGAACGTTGGACGTTACATGCTGATATGCCACAAGCATTCCATATCCAAGGCGTCTCTTTCTTAGTGAAGAAAGTGAACGGCGCATCTGCGATGGCTGAAGATCGCGGTTGGAAGGATACAGTTTGGGTCGATGGTGATGTGGAGTTGCTGGTGTATTTCAATCAAGTGTCTTCTGAGCACTTCCCGTTCTTGTTCCATAGCCAAACGCTTGAGATGGCAGATCGCGGTTCAGCGGGGCAGTTGGTGACGGTGGCAGCACCGTAGAAAGAATACGCACCTCAACCGCCAAATGGGCCATGAGCGTGGCCCCTTTGGAAACCCGCGCTTGCGCACGGATTGCTTGGCTGCTTTGCAGGTGCTTTGGTTTTTTTGGTTTGGTTTGGTTTGGTTTGGTGATCGGTTCGGTTGACATGAAATCGGCATTCACCTTGGCTCTGATGCCTCAACCGCCAATGGGGTCACAAGCGCGTGACCCCCTTGGAGCCCCCGCGCTAGCGCACGTATCGCTTGCCTGCTTCGCAGGTGCTCCGGTTATTTGGTTTGGTGATAGGTTCGGTTGTTATCACTTCGGTGTTCACCTTGGCTCTGATGCCTCAACCGCCAAATGGGCCATGAGCGTGGCCCCTTTGGAAACCCGCGCTAGCGCACGTATCGCTTGCCTGCTTCGCAGGTTCCCTCACTCATCGTTTCGGCTGACGGACGGCTTTATTCGCATCCCTGCTCATGGCGCCTAAAACGGGCGTCCTGCCCGTTTTCCTTGCCTTCACTCTTCATTCGGCAGCTCAAATGTGCTTTTAAACTTCAAGGTCAAAACCATTATTTTTAGGTCTTGGGTCTTGGGTTGTGAATTGTGGGTTTTGACGTTGAGCGCAATCAGAAAAATTGCCGACAAAGATTGCAGGCCGAATGAGCCGCATGGACGCGGCGAAAGGGGCTGTCGAGCTGGGAGCGAGTCAGCGCCGGTTCGATAAGCCGGCAAGCTGCCGGAGGGAATGGCGAAGCCACAATATTTCGCGCAAAGGCGCGGGTGTTGGGCCGCCGCCCTGCGGCCCGACTCGGTTGAGGCAACGGAGGTAAAGTGATCACCAAACGAATATCAACCGAAACGAGATCCAATCTTCAACCGAAACCCGCTCCGATCCTCATTGAACGTGAAATTGAAATTGAAACCAAAACCACCATTATCCTTCCTCTTCCAATGGATAAATGCGTATAATCCCCGCCCGGTGATGATTTCTTAACCCGAACCACCTCAACTTTCCCCAATTCGAAGAGTGTTGCCATGAGTACCAGCCTGATCCAACCAGAACGTGACCTATTCTCCTATCAGCCATATTGGGCTGAATGCTACGGCACTGCGCCATTCTTGCCGATGTCACGGGAGGAAATGGACGTACTAGGCTGGGACAGCTGCGATATTATTGTCATCACTGGTGATGCTTATGTTGACCACCCAAGTTTCGGAATGGCTATCATTGGTCGGATGCTAGAGGCCCAAGGTTTCCGCGTGGGCATTATCGCTCAGCCAGATTGGACCAATAAAAATGATTTCATGCGCCTTGGTGAGCCGAATCTGTTTTTTGGTGTGACCGCCGGAAACATGGACTCGATGATCAACCGTTATACGGCTGACCGAAAGTTGCGTCATGACGATGCTTATACGCCCGATAATGAAAGCGGTAAGCGACCAGACCGTGCCACATTGGTCTATAGCCAGCGCTGCAAAGAAGCCTATAGCCATGTGCCTGTCTTGCTCGGTGGCATTGAGGCTAGTTTGCGGCGCATTGCCCACTACGATTATTGGTCAGACACAGTACGCCGTTCGGTAATCGTGGATGCGAAAGCAGATATGCTGGTCTACGGTAATGGCGAGCGGCCACTGGTTGAAGTTGCGCATCGTCTGGCAGCCGGTGAGAAAATCGCCGATATTCAAGATGTACGTAACACGGTCGTGATGCGCAAAACGGCGTTACCAGGCTGGAGTGGGGTAGACTCTACCCGTATAGATAACCCCGGCCGTATTGAAGCTATCCCCAATCCTTATGGTGAAGATCTGCCCTGCGCAACGAATGAGATCCCTGAGCCGGAAGCTAAACCGGTTACAGTGCGTGCGGCCAAACCCAAGCCATGGGAGAAAACCTATGTCTTGCTGCCTTCCTATGAAAAAGTGAAAGCAGACAAAGTGTTATATGCCCATACGTCGCGAATTCTGCATCATGAAACAAACCCAGGTTGTGCACGAGCGTTGATGCAAAAACATGGCGACCGCTATATTTGGATCAATCCGCCAGCCATTCCACTTAGCACGGACGAGATGGACAGCGTTTTCGGACTCCCTTATCAGCGTGTGCCGCATCCTTCTTATGGGAAATCACCTATCCCAGCGTACGACATGATTCGCTTCTCGGTTAACATCATGCGCGGATGTTATGGCGGCTGTTCATTCTGCTCCATTACTGAGCATGAAGGCCGTATTATTCAGAGCCGTTCAGAGGATTCCATTATTCGCGAGATCGAAGAGATTCGCGATAAAGTGCCTGGTTTTACCGGCATTATTTCCGATCTGGGTGGCCCGACAGCGAACATGTATATGTTGCGTTGCCAATCACCGCGTGCTGAACAAACGTGCCGCCGTGCATCTTGCGTTTACCCTGATATTTGCCAGCACATGGACACCAATCATGAGCCGACCATTTCCCTCTATCGGCGGGCGCGTGATTTGAAAGGGATCAAAAAGATCCTGATCGCCTCAGGGGTACGTTACGATATCGCAGTCGAAGACCCACGTTATATCAAAGAATTAGCCAGCCACCATGTGGGCGGTTATTTGAAAATCGCACCGGAACACACGGAGGAAGGGCCACTTTCCAAAATGATGAAACCGGGCATGGGTAGCTATCAACGCTTTAAAGAGCTATTTGATACTTACTCTAAGCAAGCGGGTAAAGAGCAGTATTTGATCCCTTATTTCATCTCTGCCCATCCAGGGACGGAAGATAAGGACATGGTCAATTTGGCTCTGTGGTTGAAGAAAAACCGATTCCGTTTAGATCAGGTGCAGAATTTCTATCCTTCGCCATTGGCGAACTCCACCACCATGTATTACACCGGTAAAAACCCGCTGTCGAAAGTCGGTTATAAAAGTGAAGATGTCGTGGTGCCAAAAGGCGATCGCCAACGGCGGTTGCATAAAGCACTGTTGCGCTATCATGATCCGGCTAACTGGCCGATGATTCGCGATGCATTAAACGATATGGGGATGCAACACCTGATTGGTAGCCGCCGTGAGTGCTTGGTTCCCGCAGCAACGATTGAAGAGCAACGTGAAGCTCGACGTGCACTGCGCCATCATACGCCAGCGCTCACCAAACATACCTCAATCACCCGTCAGCGTCAGCCTGGTGCTCGAGCGCATGCCGTGCCAGCGGGGAAAAAACCGAATTCAGCTAGTGGCGCAACAGCACCTAAATCAGCAGGTAGCAAAACCGGCGCAAACAGAGCGCCGGTGAATAAGCCGTCAGGGACGAGCAAAGGCAAAACAAAACCTCATTGAGCTGAAAATCATATCTGAATCAGCCGTCAGACCCGAAGACAGCCGGGTCTGGCCCTAATCGTTTACCACAATCTAACTTCGAAATTGCCGTCAGTTCATCTTTGTGCAGCTTGAAGTCAAACACGTCGAAGTTTTCCTTAATACGCGCTGGTGTGACTGATTTTGGAATAACAATCAGCCCGCAATCAAGATGCCATCGGATCACAATTTGCGCCGGCGTTTTGCTGTATTTTTGCGCTAACTGGCGAATAATCTCTTGATCAAAAACACCCTGGCCTCCTTGCGCTAAGGGGCTCCAAGACTCGGTTGCAATATGATGAGTGGCATTCCAAGCATGGATCTGGCGCTGTTGTAGCAGTGGATGCAGTTCAATCTGATTGAGAGTAGGCGCAACCCCCGTTTCATCAATCAATCGTTGCAGATGCGGAATGTTGAAGTTGCAGACGCCAATACTGCGGATCAAACCTTGTTCTTTTAAGGCGATAAGTTCACGCCAAGCACTGACATAATGATCCTGTGCGGGAACCGGCCAATGGATGAGATAGAGATCGACATAATCGAGCTGAAGTTTTTGCAGGCTTTCTTCAAGCCCTTGTTTTGGGTTACGTTGGCTATCATTCCACAGTTTGGTGGTCACAAATAGCTCTTCGCGGGCGACGTTTGCCTCTTTTATTGCTTTGCCGACGCCTTCTTCATTTTTATAAATAGCCGCGGTATCCACCGACCGATAGCCCACCTCTAAAGCCTTGCTGACAGCAAGCCGCGTTTCTTCAATACTTGCCTGCCAAACGCCAAGGCCAAGTTGTGGCATCAGATTGCCATCGTGCAATTTGATAATGGGTTGCGTCGACATGTTTATCTCCTTAGCTTACAGACTGGGCTACTCCAGCCCGGTGACCGATAGTGTAAGTTTAGTCGTGATCATCATAATTATTAGCTTGGTTGGTATTTATCGCGTGTGGGAAATCATCAACGTTAACAGGTCTATCATTGGCACTGGCCTGCCACTGAGATAGGAGGAGCGTAATGTGCGGCAATAATCCAAAGCCTAGCAGTAAATAATAATTTCGCCCACCATGGCAGGCGAAAATAATGAATCACTGGTTGGCTGAAAACATGACATTTGCGCAATGTCTTCAGTCATGGTCAGGAGCCAGCCTTCGCGGCTCCCGTTACATCATTTTAGACAGCAGCTTCGTAGATACGTTTACTCTCTGCTAGCGTGATATCACCGTGTTCACCCAGTTGAGTCATTCCATGCTCTTCCAATTTCTTGATCAAGTCAGGAATGGAGCTGCCATCGAGTTTGTAAGCAGATAGGCGAGTCGCGACACCCATGCTTTCAAAGAAATGACGAGTGGCTTCAATCGCGGCATCAATACGTTGATCTTCGGTCCCGTCACGCAAGCCCCAAACACGCTCGGCGTATTGCAGCAGTTTGGCGCGTTTCTGTTCTTTTTTCGCCACCAGCAGTGCAGGCAATACCACCGCCAGTGTTTGCGCATGGTCGAGGCCATGACGCGCGGTGAGCTCGTGGCCGAGCATATGGGTTGCCCAGTCTTGCGGCACGCCGGCACCAATCAGCCCATTTAATGCCATGGTTGCGCTCCACATAATATTGGCGCGTACAGCGTAATTTTCTGGGTCGGTCAGCGCTTTAGGACCATCCTCAATCAGGGTTAATAGCAGCCCTTCAGCAAAACGGTCTTGTACTTTTGCATCAACGGGGTAAGTCAGGTATTGCTCAATGGTATGAACAAACGCATCGACTACCCCATTAGCGACCTGACGCGGTGGCAGGCTATAGGTGACCACAGGGTCCAATATGGCAAACAGTGGCTGTACATGTGGTGAGAAGAAGTGTTGTTTATCACCAGTGCTACGACGGCTGATAACTGCACCGCTGTTGGTTTCAGATCCCGTCGCGGGTAAGGTCAATACTGACCCCATCGGCAATGCTTCAGTGATAGCGCTGCCTGTCGTTTCTAGAATGTGCCAGGGATCCTGCGGATAGTTGACGGCCGCAGCAATGAATTTGGTGCCATCAAGAACTGAGCCACCACCCACAGCTAACAGGAAGTTGATCTTTTCTGCACGGATAAGCTCAACTGCTTTCATTAATGTTTCATAGGTCGGGTTAGGTTCAATACCGCCAAACTCCAAGAAATCAAAGCCTTTCAGTGCATCATGGACTTGGTCTAACACGCCATTTTGCTTAATGCTGCCGCCACCATAGGTGATCAAAATACGGGCATCAGCAGGAATTTCTTTGCTCAACTGCGCTATCTGGCCAGTACCAAACAGCACCTTAGTCGGGGTATGAAGGGTAAAGTTTTGCATAATTTGTCTTCCTGTGTTGTCAGTTTTATTGTCAGCCATTGTCGGCAACTTAGCGTGATACCTCAATGCACATTCCTGCCTTGCTCTTGCCTAATTCTCCAAAGCGCTGTAGAAAACACGATAAATACGGCACAATTTATGTCAGATCGTTTCCGATGATAGATTGTCTTAGATAGCAGAAGCAGGTGAAAGCATAATGACAGAGGTGAATGATATTCAAACGCAGATGGCGGAGAAGATTACCCGTCTGGCACAGGGTAATGGCCTAACACCTTCCGCAGTACCGAGGGTGAAAATCCTGTACTCCACCGTTCATCAGCCGCGTACACCGGTCATGTACACCCCCAGTGTGGTGATTATATTTCAGGGGCATAAAGTTGGTTATTTGGGCAGTAAAGTGTTTCGTTATGACCCGAAAAACTATCTGATTTTGACAGTGCCATTGCCGTTTGAATGTGAAACTTTTGCTAGCCCAGAAATACCACTGGCGGGCATTTCAATTCATATCGATAGCCAAATGCTACAGGATTTACTCATTGATATCGGTGAAGATGAGCTGGATAAACCCTTCAGTAATGCGTCAGGTGTTAACTCGTCCGCGCTCACAGATGAAATGCTATGTGCTACCGAACGGTTGCTAGATGTGATGTCCCAACCCCGTGATGCCAGAGTGCTTGGTCCACAAATTGTACGTGAAATTCTCTATTATGTGCTTTGTGGTCAGTGCGGTGGGGCATTGCAGGCGTTAGTGAATCGACACGGGCACTTTAATCAAATTACAAAGACATTACGGCGGATTGAACATCAGTTTGCAGATAATCTTAATGTGGAACAATTAGCCGCCGATGTAAATATGAGTGTTTCTGCATTCCATCACAACTTTAAAGCGGTAACCAATACTTCTCCTTTGCAATATCTGAAATCTTATCGGTTGCATCGTGCGCGGATGATGATGTTACACGACGGCCTAAAGGCCAGCACCGCCGCAAACAAAGTGGGGTATGAAAGTGCGTCACAGTTCAGTCGTGAATTTAAACGTTACTTCGGCCACACCCCCAGCGAAGAGGTTGCCAAGTTGCGCACCAACTGAGTATGACGGTTGCGTTATTCCGTCGCGCTTTTACGTTTACACCACACCAGCACCAGTGTGCCGACCAAACCGACCAATAACAAAACAATCGGTAAAATCATCAGTGCGGTCATGACCTGATTTTCATAATGCTTAACCAACGGGATGTGGCTCAGCGCGAAGCCCAGCCCCACGACGCTGCCAACCCATAACAGCCCACTGAGCCAGTTAAAGAATTGAAAACGCGCACTGTTCAGGCCAGAAATACCGGCAAGTGTGGGTAACAGAGTACGCACAAAGGCGAGAAAACGGCCAATAATGAGGGCTGCCAAACCATGGCGCACAAACAAGGTATGGGCACGTTGACGATAATGAACCGGTAATTGTAGCAGCCACCTTTTGACAACTTTGGTATCGCCTAACCATAACCCCTGCAAGTAGCTTAGCCAACAACCGAGGCTGGCCGCCAAGGTAAGAATGATTAGGGTGGGCAAGAAACCCATGACACCTTTAGCGATTAAGGCTCCTGCCAATAGCAACAAACTATCACCAGGTAAAAAAGAAGCCGGCAGCAGGCCATTTTCTAAAAATAGGGTGGTAAAGAGAATGCCATAAATGACCCAAATCACATTTGGATCAGCAAGTTTACTAAAATCCTGCTGCCATAAGGCATTTAGGATTTCGTGTAATACATCCATTTCTATTCCTGTTCGCCTATCGTGTGAGGATATTATCTTTAAGTGCTAATGCCAGTCACGATGAGGACCTTAACGACTTATGTTTATAAGGGCAATATAGTTTATTCGCATTGGCGCTTATCCACATTGATCTTATCCTCAATAAATGAATTTTGAGTGTCTATCTACGTGCTATTGATATTATTTTTGTAAGAGAGAATTAATGCGCGGGTGCTGTCACCGCGCATTGACACATCATGATGAAGGAGGTGGTTTACTACACTGTTTTAATGCGCTCAAACCCTGCCGTCAAGTCGTCCTGCAAATCTTGAACATTCTCTAAGCCAATGTGCAGACGGAACAAGGTCCCTTTAAGCTCTTCACCTTCATATCGGCGGATTGCACGGATATCTTTCGGTTGATAACCGAGAATTAAGGATTCAAAACCGCCCCATGAGTAAGCCATGCTGAAATGGGTGAAATGGTCGAGATAGGCTTCTAACTGCTCTTGGGATAATTGTTCTTTTAATTCAAAAGAGAACAAACCGTTGCAGCCTGTGAAGTCGCGTAGATAAAATTCATGCCCTTTGCAGCTCGGCAGTGCAGGGTGATAGACCGCCGCGACCTCTGGGTGTTGCGCTAACCAGTTGGCAATCTCAATACTGTTTTTTTCATGCTGTTTTAAACGAACACCTAGTGTACGCAGCCCACGGCTTGCCAGATAGGCCGTATCAGCATCGACCATTTGCCCCATCAGATATGAGTCTTCCCGTAGCTGCTCCCAACAGCGGGCATTGGCAACTGCGATCCCCAACATCGCGTCGGAATGACCAATAATATATTTAGTTCCTGATTGGATGGAGATATCAATATCGAAATCTAGCGCTCTAAAGAGCACACCCGCAGCCCAAGTATTGTCCATCATAATGACCATATTCGGCGAAACGGCGCGAATTGCGCGAACCATTGCTGGAATATCTTGTATTTCCATGGTGATGGAGCCGGGAGATTCTAGGAACACGACTTTAGTTTCTGGTGTGATGAGGTCAGCTATACCGGCCCCTATCATCGGGTCAAAATAGGTGGTGGTGATATTCATGCGCGTCAAAATTTTATCGCAGAAACTTTGTGCAGGTTCATAGGCCGAACCCGTCATCAGTACATGGTCACCTGCGGAAACAAATGACAAGATCGCGTTGCTGATTGCGGCTGCACCGCAGGGATACAGGACGCAGCCTGCGCCCCCTTCCAGCTCTGTCATCGCCTCCTGCAAGGAGAAATGAGTAAGAGTGCCTCTACGACCATAGAAGAGTTCACCATTTCCCCGATTGATAGTGGCATGCTTTTTTGCTTTAACAGTGTCAAAAACCAAAGACGATGCCCGTTGAATCACAGTATTGACCGAGCCTTGGGTGAATTTTTTACGCCTGCCCGCGCTGACCAGGTGTGTTTCAAGTTTTTCTGAAGTTGGTTTGTTTGCAGACATGGTTTTCTTATGACCTTCTTATCAGCGATGCCCGAGCTTTATTAGCGAGCATGTATAGGGGACGTTATTTATTACGTTAACATGATGAATGGCGCGTGGGCGTAGCTTTTAGCATGAAAAAAACTCAAGAGGGTGACCCGCTATATTCTGTGGTTTTATCATGGGAAAATGCTGTGTATGTAACGAAATGGGATATTTATTAAAGGGCTATAAGCGATGGCGTTCGATGTTGCCAATATATTACCGTGTTAAATCAATTAATGACCTCTGTTTACGATTAGTGTCACTTCCGCTGTACAGCCAACAATTGAAGCCTGCTCGTTAAGTAACGTAGTCCCTGATATTTGGCGAATTCTTTTTTTTTCTCAAAAAAACGGCGTAAACACTAATGATAATTACTATCAATCCCTCATTTGTTTGATATGATCGGCACCTAGATTTCGTCCTTAAATTGAAATGCATATTGGGTGGAGGCACAGCGTGAAAACAGCTGGCAAAGAAATTAATGAAAAGTCATTCGCAAAAGGTCGAGTGATGACAGGGGTGGTGGCATTATTGCTGGTGGCCGGTTTAGCAGGTCATGTGCAGGCTGCACCAAGTAACGGTAGCGCCGTTGCTTCATCTGTTGCGTCAGCAACCTCAACAGAAGCAACAACAGCAACATCGACCCCGCTTCCGGCACCTGAAATTACCCCCGCCGCTGAAGCCGCAATCAATACAAATGTTAGCCCTGCACCGATGGTCCAGCCTTTGACTGCGCCTGCTCCACAAGGTTTGGCGATGGATTTATCTGTTTGGGGTATGTATCAGCATGCCGATGTGGTGGTTAAAGGTGTCATGATTGGCTTGGTATTAGCGTCAATTGTCACTTGGACCATCTTGTTCTCTAAAGGGACTGAGCTATATCGCGCACGTCGCCGTTTACGACAAGAACATGAAGTTATTGGCGCAGTGACTGATTTGGACACTGCATCTGAACGAGCGGAAGTGTTTGCCGCAGATAGCATCAGCAGCCAATTACTGCGTGAAGCTCAGAATGAACGTTTGCTATCGTCGGAATCGAGCGACAACAACGGCATCAAAGAACGTACGGCTTTTCGTTTAGAGCGTCGAGTTGCTGCTATTGGCCGCCAAATGGGTAAAGGCAACGGTTTCCTCGCCACTATTGGTGCAATCTCACCCTTTGTTGGGTTGTTTGGTACGGTATGGGGCATCATGAACAGCTTTATCGGCATTGCACATTCCCAGACCACGAATTTGGCCGTTGTTGCACCGGGTATCGCTGAGGCTCTGTTGGCGACAGCATTAGGCTTAGTTGCGGCAATCCCTGCGGTGGTTATCTACAATATCTTTGCTCGCTTGATTGGTTCCTACCGTGCGCAAGTCGGTGATGTTGCAGCACAGGTGTTATTGCTGTTAAGCCGTGACCTTGACCTGAACAGCAGTGCAGAAGCAAAGTCATCTAAGCAGCCTCACCAATTGCGTGCGGGGTGATTTATGGCGATGCGGATGAATGATAACCTCGATGAAAGCGGTGAACTACACGAAATAAACGTGACCCCCTTCATTGATGTCATGTTGGTATTACTGATCATCTTCATGGTTGCAGCACCATTGGCAACTGTTGATATTAAAGTCGATCTCCCTGCATCTTCAGCAGTACCACAACCACGGCCGGAGAAACCAGTATTCCTGACGGTTAAGGCGGATAACCAGCTTTATGTCGGTGATCAGCAAGTTGACCGCGATACGTTAGCCGCTGCGCTGGATAAAGTGACTCAATCCAATAAAGAAACCACGATCTTCTTCCAAGCAGACAAAGTGGTGGATTATGAAACCTTAATGAGCGTGATGGATGCGCTACGTAAATCAGGCTATCTCAAAGTTGGGCTAGTTGGCATGGAAGCAGCAGGTGGTGCCAAATAGCTTGCAACCGGTGCGGTGGCTAATACACCGCACCTGCTATCGTTATTTAGGTGTGTTACGGCCAACTTCACTGGAGGATTGAGCCCCTAGAGCCCCCATTAGCTCGACTTCTAACTGATGGGCATTATTTGCCTCGTAATAATTGTCTTCGCCAACGCACTTTTTCCAATCAATATATCTTCTGGGGTCCTGAATCTTCTCCGGATCATAGTCAATAGCAATAAAAATCATCTTTATATTATTATCTTTGATCTTTTCACACATACCTTTATCGATCAGTTTTTTAGTAATATAAAACCCTGGGTTTTCTCTATATTTTTCATCATAACTCTCGACCCCGTCAGAGATTATTATCATTAATTTCTCTTTGTCATCATCATTGTTATTTCTGAATAAATTATTTGCATAGAGAACGCCTGAACTAGTAAGTGTTCCACCAATAGGTGTCATACCTAACATCGAATTAATAATGTTATTATCTTGATAGTTCTCTAACGAATATGCATTTGATAAATTTAGACAAATCTCATCGTTTATTATATCTTTTATTGGAATGTCGATATATTTTGCATCTGAGTTTATTGACTTAATCGTTGCATCATAATCTATAGTTTCACCTATTATTTTGATTTGGGTTAAAGCCGTGGAGATATAACGAATTCTATTATAGAGTTGTTCCGCCTTATATCTATAATCATCGGGTAAGGTTATTATCTGATTGTAAAAGTACGAGTGTCTTTCATCAAATAAACCAATGTCCGCATATTTAATATCATCAACATTTTCGATGCTCTCAAGGCCTGATATTTCACGTAGTTTAGACGCAATATATCTCCTAAAGTAATCATTTTTTTTGCTATATTCTTTAGCGACAAAAGGAAAGTGGCAGTATTCTTTCGTCTGATTATTTTCTATTATTTTCCTTTTAGTTCCCCATGAGTAGGGTATAAAACCAATGGTCTGAATATTCGCGTTTCGCAAGATAGTATTGTTGAGTCTAATGAATGTCTCTCTTAGGGCATCTATTTTTTTATCGCTATAATGACTATTCCTAAATCCCCTATCCATGGAGCCAGAGTAATCAACAACAAAAATAACATCCGTTTCTTTATTATTAACTTTTGTTTTTTTTGCCACAGCAGTATCTACTATATCTATCGTTTTTATTTTATTAGTGATAGGAGTCTTAGCTAAAAATTTTGCTGAGTAATTCATAAACATTTTCGCATTATAAACAAGCTGGCCACAATAATTATTTATCTCAATCTCTGGAGTCGAGAAATTTTCCAATGGCAAGTATGCATGAATATACTGACTCACCAAGTCCCGATTTTTACTTTCTTGATTAGCATCTGGGATATCATCATTCTCGACGGTTAGTGCGAGTGTTGCTTGCTCAATAGCATCAGACAGTTTGGCTTTTTTTTGTAAATAATGTGAAATCTCAAAAGATAAAAATATTAAGCCAATAAAAAATGGAAGAATAAGAATAAAAGGTAATAAAATCGCACCTTGCTTGTTGGCTGTAAATAGAAAAATTGACTTATAGTTATGAGCAGTATGCTTTTTATAAAGCATAAGTATTTTTTTTAAATTCATTGTAATATCCCTATAAAATAAGAACTAGCGTTCAATCGTCACCGCAGATGATTTTATGGAAATAGCGGCACTTTCGCCTCTTCCAACACTGAATAATGTGGTATACCAAGGTGAGGCAGATAGGCATAATGTCACTTGATATAAAGGTAACCAGCGAGCGGAATTGGTGTAGGGAGATAATGCGGTCATGTCACGAAGAGGCTGGATCGGCTGACAAGTTCCGAAGCCTAATGAGAAAGTCTTGCTATTATCAATACTTTTAATCTCTGGAGTAGAAACAATAAAACTTAATGTCTCTACTGTTATTTCAAGATTACTTCTTTGTAAGCCTGAGCGTAACAGCATTTTATCTGCTAGCATTTTTAGCTCATCAACTTGATTTTGGGTTAATTCAGTATCAGTAGCATATATTATTCCCCGCTCTCTGACTATTCCTGCAATTGAGTACGAGATGCGATCTAATTTACCTATTGTTGATTGGTATGTTGCAACGGAGATCATCAACTTTATAAGCAATGTGATAATGAAGATGACAAATGTAAATTCAATAATGACTGCACCATGACAACTCGCAATAAGACAAGAATGATTAGTTTTCATTTGCAAAAACCACCTCTCGAGATAGCAGGCTGCTGGCCCAAATGGAGGGAATAGGAAATAAAATCGGCTTGTAAATATAGCGCACTGTATAACGCGCCAGTTTCTGATTAGAGTAGTATGAGGACATATTATTTGAAGTAATATCTGCTATGCTATTAGCAAATTCTACTGTTGCGACAGTGTTGTCTGGGCTAATGAATTTTCCGAACATACCTTGCTGTTCGATGATCTTTCTATTAAATATCGACTGATATGACTCACTATTTATTTCCTTGTTCTTAGCCGTTTTCGCTGCTTCTGAAACTGCCAGATCGAGGCTGGCAGATATATAGAGAAGGCGTGATATTTCTGCTGAGAATAGTAAAGTGAGTATAAAAAGAATGAAAACTATTGTAAATTCAATAGTAACAGAGCCGATGTTTGAACAAAAAAATAGCCATCTTTTTTTACGCATCAAACACCTTCATTGCTGAGTTTTATTTGATGAAGATGCTCAACTTGGCTCAATGCTAATAATAATTCATCAGGTTCATTTGCCATTTTTTCAGCAATGATTATCTTTTTGGCATATTGCTTGTCCCCTAATTTAATCAGTGAGAATACTAAGTTATGTAAAATCAGTGAGTTTTTATTGCCTGATAAATAGTCCGGTAACAGTATTCTCACCGCATCGGTATAACGATTATCAAGCATTGCTACGACAGCGATATTGTTCATTGCTGTTTCATCATTAATAAATAAGGATCGAGATTGTTCAAAGGCTTTTTCAGCTTTTTTCGTCTCGCCGCTATTAGCCAATATAATACCATTCAGATTATGAGCTTCAGCATTGTTAGGTGAAATTGTAAGCAGTTCTTTTACTGCAATCTTGGCGGCAATAACCTTGTTTTGATTGATAAGGTTCTTAGTTTGTATGAGATAGAATGATTCATTTTTTTTATCGGAAACTGATTGCAAATAATATAATGACGACTTGCTATCTCCAGCAAGGTAATATGCATTTGCCAATTTGATCCTAACGGTATCATCCTCTCTTATTTTTAACTTTTCACGGTATAAATTGATAAGTCCACCGTAGTTGTTAGCTTTAACTAAAAGGCTTTCACGGTAAGAAAATTCTTTTTTACTGATAGTATTAGATGTGCAGCCGTTGATTAGAAAGATGAAAATAGAAATTGCCATGGCGGACTTAATTGCTTTGAACATATGTGATTAACTCCAATACACTTGGTGATATAACGAGAACAACGAAAGGGATGAGGATAAAAATAAACAATGGTATTGTTAACTTTGTCGATAACTTACTGAGTTTCTCTTCTGTAATTAATAATTGCATTTCTCTGATATCTTGGGATAACTGAATCAGTTGATCGTAAACGGTAGAACCAAAACTAATACTATATTGTAATGTACTGCAAAACATTCTGATTTCAGTCGCTGTTGAGCTTTGATGTAGCTCTTTAATGGCGCTATCTAGTCCATTAATTTCTGCTCGTTTATTCATGTTGGAAATAATAAAACATAAATCCGTATTGATTAATTGAAACTTTTTTGCCGCATAGCTTAGTGAGCTGTCTATCGTCATTCCCGATTGAACACAAGCTGCGGCAACATCGATAAAGAAAGGGAGTGTTCGAAGGATAGACGTCGTTTTTCTATTAATATAGTTCCTTATTATTATCTTTGGGAGGAAAAACATCATTGCTATAGTAATAAGTCCGATAATCATCAATGTGTTGAGGCTTATGGTTATCATGTCGGTAGCGATAAATAAAGTCGACATTACTATAGTTGTTATTGTTATTAACAGTTTCAAATAAATTACATTACGAAGAACAAATGGGAGATTAATGAAATTTGATAATTTGTTATCTGGGTGTCTAGGTTCTTTTTCATTATCTACTTTTTCTTGGCTGGTCATTTTATGATAAACTGAAATTTTATTTGATTTTGATTTCTTTGTGAAAAACAAACCAACCAAAAATAATGTTATAATTATCAACGCTATTTTCATAATGTTTTCCTAAGCATTCTTCTTATTACTATTAAACCAACTGTTTCACTGGCGATTATGTAATAAAAGATTATCCTACCAATCGGGTGGTTCCACATTGAGTCCATTGTGGCTGGATCAATAAAATAAAGCAGTAATGAAAATAATATTGGCATTAGTGATATTATATTCACAGACATTCGCGTTTGAGCCGTCATAACAGCTTTTTTCTGTTCGGCCGTTTTATTTTTTGTGGTCACTGAGGACAGTCGGCTAGTCAATTCCCTCAATTGCCCCCCCTGCTGAAGGTTCAGTAAGATGATAGTGATAAGGAAAAAGAACTCTGGGTAGTTAAATCGTTTATAGGAATCATAAAAAACAGACTCTGGAGATTCCCCTACATTCAGTTTTCTGCAAATAAAATTGAGTTCATTTCCTAATGGCCCTTTTATTTCATTGCCACAACGTTCTAATACTTGATTAATACTCGCACCGCTACTGGCGGCCATGTTAATCATTAATAACACTTCAGGAAAGTCTTTGTTAAAATGAGAACGATGAATTCTTCTTGAAATCTTCAATTGAAAAAATACGATGCTGATAAGGGTGAATGTAAGAACAAAAACATTATCTATATGAAACCAATATGAGTTAGAAAAGAAAACTAAAATAGAATATACAATCGGAGCGATTATATGTTTATTATTTCTTTCGATGATAATATTTGATATGTAACTAGTCCATTCTGATAATATTCTTCTGTAAAACGAAATGAAATAGACTCCATCTTTTGATGGCTTAAATTCAGTGTTATTAATGGATCTTTTTATTTTTATCCATTTGAAATTAGTGAGTGTGAATAAAATCACCCCAGAAAATAGCAATATATAATAAATCATTATTTCACCACGGGAAATATACTGCTGAGCTCATTTGATAAATTGAAAATATCAGCATTTATTCTTACTGAAGAACGGCTCAATAAACCATGATTAGTAAATTTTCCTTGAATCTTGCCTTTCTCATCGCGTTCTTTATTGGGTTTGAATGTAAATATATCTTGTAGTACGACATTTTCACCTTCCATTCCCATAATTTCACTGATATAGCATATCTTGCGCGAGCCGTCATTCATTCGCGAAACTTGAACAATAAGATTTATCGCAGATGCGATATTACGTCGAATAGTTAATATAGGCATATTAACTGGCCCCATCATGATCATACTTTCCAATCGAGTAATCGCATCACGAGGTGAGTTTGCATGAAGTGTTGACATCGAGCCATTATGGCCGGTGTTCATGGCCTGGAGCATTTCAAATGTTTCCTCGCCTCTACACTCTCCAATAATTATTCTATCAGGCCGCATACGTAAGGAGTTAACAACCAAATCTCTCATGGAAATTTGCCCAGTATTCTCTAGGCCAGCTAAGCGTGTTTCCATTCGCACAACATGAGGTTGTTCAAGGTTTAACTCTGCTGCATCTTCCAATGTAATCACTCTTTCGTTTTCAGAGATATACTTCGATAATGCGTTGAGTAAAGTGGTTTTCCCCGATCCTGTTCCGCCTGAGATAACAATATTGATTCGGCAACTGGCTGCAATAATGAGGAAGTTAGCCATATCACTACTCATCGCACCCATATCGACCAAGTCTTCTAGCTTTCTTTTGTTATTACTAAATTTTCGGATGGAAAGTGCCGTACCATCTAAAGCGATAGGATTTATTACGGCATTGATTCGACTCCCATCAATGAGTCGGGCATCTGCAAGAGGTCTACCTTCGTCTATACGACGGTTTACCCGTTGCATTAAGCGTTTGGTAATATCTGTCAGTTGCTTGTTATTAATAAAGCGCTGATGACTTAAACTGATTAACCCAAAACGTTCAATAAATACTTTATCAGGTCCATTGACCATAATATCGCTTATAGAATCATCTTCCATCAATTCTCTTAGTGGCCCGAACCCCGTTATTTCATCTGTTATCATTACGATAATATTTTTCTGATCTTGGGTGGTTAGCTGATGCTCGTTATCATTAAATATTTCATAAAATGTTTGTGAGATAAAATTGTTAAGTTTGGCGTAGTCATTAATGAGATACTCTACTTTGTCAATATCAATATTGGCCAACATCTTTTCTCGAATAATCTCTTGTGTGGTTAATGATATTTTCATTAATTACCTTTTCCTTACGAATATTTTCGCAATGGTGTTAATCCATGCAGTATTATATTTTGGGGTGCCAAGACGCATACCTAGTGTCTGCTTGGTTAATTCCGTTATTAGCTTTTTACGACGACCATAATAGTTCTTGTCACTGATTGAGTTATTTTCTTTACTTATATATGGGATTTTAATATCAATCTTCCGACCTAATAAAGACGGTATGTCGGATGTGCTTAGCATATCTTTTGTAACGATCCTACTTTCATTTAAGCAAATAATTAATTTAATGCCGCGTTTGTTATCTCTTTTGAATCTAGAGTGTATGTCAATGAACTCTTTAGCGGTACGAACTGATGTCATGCTATTATCGAGTAGGATAATGATACAGTTGGAGTATTCGATATAATCAGTCAATCTTTCTTTAGATGAGTTATGTATGGGTTGATCAAATATGATGAAATTATAATTTTTGCTTTCTTTAGTGCTAATATCATTTAGGTTTTTATCTTTGCTCTGCATAAGATCAAAGTTTTTCTGATACTCAGTTAAGTCACTGACTATTTTCTTTTCTGTGATAAGGTCAAGATCTTGTGAACCGTTATTACCTTGCAATAATAAAGTGGGAACTTTTTTTATTTGAACGACCTCATGTGCTAAATGATAACTGAGCAGGGTTGTACCTATTCCGCCTTTACAGCCAAGCACACTGATAAAGAATGCTTTTCTATCTTTTTCTACCTGAATACCTTTAAGTAAAAGTTGTGTTAGCTCCGCTGATTGTGACTGTATATTTAAGTATAGTACCCCTCGTTCAGTTAACTGTTGCGCGATAGAGATTGAGTCAACATCACCGACTAATACACACCAGCAGTGACGTGAGATATAGTTATTTGCTAAAGCCAATAGCTCATCAACATTGCTATTATCGCCGATGTCAACAATAACACCGTTAGTTTGATCCGATAAACTAACAGATGGCACATTAAAAATATCTTTATTGATCTCATTAATGTTATTCATATCGGCGAGCCGAATTTGTTCGGAAACTATCTCAATGAGCCAATGTCTATTAGAAATAATCGTGATGCTATCCTTGACCTTACGTTCTTTTCTACTGATCAGATCCTTGTTAAGAATTAATTGCATACATCACCATTGTCACTTGCGTTTTTATTGTTGTTGTTAACGGCACACCCGAATGCACTATTTTTTACTGAACGATAGTCATTAAGCTGATAAGCACAGGGCTTATATTCTTTTTTTTCTTTACACGCTGTCTTACTCTTAGTGGCATTTTTTTCCTTTTTTAAAGTAAACGAATAGTCATCTTTAACTGGATTTATTAGTATTTTTGCTTGAGATAAATTGGAGATAAGAAGCACACCAATCATTATTAATAATTTCATTTTATAAAACCACCTTTACGCATAAACTCTTTTGCCATTTGTTCTCTTTTAATCTCCATAATATGGGTGAAATTAAAGAGACGTTCGAGGGTAGATGTTTGCATGAAATCGGGCAGTTCCACTTCTTGCTTTGATACTGGTTTTACCAGGTTCACTGTCGCGATCACGACTAATTCAGTTTGTCTTTGTTCGGTATGCGCATTACGGAAGAATGCACCTAGTATCGGAATATCGCCTATAAAGGGTATTTTTTTGAGCGATTCTCTTTCTGTGTTGCTGATAAGGCCGCCCAAAATAAAACTTTCTCCATCCCCCAGCTCTAATGTCGTCGCAGCTTTGCGTGTTCTCAATGAAGGATAAGAATCCCCGCCTTTAGCATCGAATAACTTGTCAATACTGCTAACCTCTTCATTTAGGAGAATACGTATACGTTTGCTTTCATTGACTTTTGCGCCAACATTGAGTTTGATGCCAAATTCTTTATAACTGACTGTTTGGCTGTTTTCTGTTGAAAAGACAATCGGTATTTCGCCGCCAACCAAGAATGACGCACTTTCGCCCGATAAGACGGAGAGATTGGGCTCAGCTAAAATACGTGCAATTGATTCATCATTGATGGCATGAACGAGTGTACTAACGCCGTTGGCATTGAACTTTATAAATTGGAATGACCCAATGGCATCTCCGACCGTATTCCAATCTATACCGATATTCTCAGTGAAGTCTTTTGTGACCTCCGCAATGGTGAGTTTGACATTCACTTGATTAGACTGTGTAACGCTTATTTTATTAATCAGACGGGAATAATCAGGCGTGCTGAAATATTGTTCCTTACCGATTGTTTCTTTCCTGCTACCAATCGCTTCCCCTACAATACTGACGATAGTATCCTTAGCCTCTTCGGACGCAACTTCTCCAGTTAAAATATAGCTAGTCCCTATTTTATCAATTTCAACTTTGCTGTCTGGATACTCAATCTTTATTCTTTTCTTTACCGCATTGATGATGCTGTTTACGACAACGGCCCTCTTTGTGATTTCTATATTTTTATCGTTTAACAATATTAACTCTGCAGTTCCTTCTGCTTTGGCATAAACAATGACACTATTTTTACCCACTAATTCATAGTCGGCCACCTCTGCTGATGAGATAAAGACAGTTTCTATCGCTTCTTGAGTCTTGACAATGTATGACTCCCCCGGAGATATATAAACTGATTTTGCGTTAGCTTTATTAAATGCTATTAGGCTAAGAGCAATAATAAATAAGGAAATGAAATTCCAACTTAGATATTTTGTTCTGATTAAGTTCATCCTCTGAGCTCTCTTACTGTATGCAGTTTAGGGAAGATGTCATGTAAACTTATTGGGCTATAGCTGTGATTGCCCAACCTAACCTCGGGCACAAGAAGAATATCACCTGCTTTCTCTGCCATATGGATTAGATCCAGTTCATCTGTGCGTATTATGACATCTATATAACCAGTAAATATCTCATCAGTCTTTTGATTACCTTTATTTTTTTCTGATAAATCGCTTGAAGAATGCTTTTTTATTCTTATTACTTGTATGTTAGAAATGACGTTGGTTAATAAGTAATTTTGTGATTTTCTATCATTTAATTCATTTGTGTCTATGTTAATGCTGTTTTCTAATCCTTTTCTCTTATCGGTTTCACGTGTTCTTAATTGAAGCACTATCATATCGCCAATACTTAATGCATCGAGTAAATATGCTTCTTCTTGTGTAATATTGAATCTGTAGATAAGTTCATTATTCTTTAATGTTAACTGGCTAAATTCACGACTTTCCGGTGAAACTAACATATCATTAGTAATGTAAGATCCTGCTGTAATATTTGATTTCAATAAGTGACTATTGATCATTTTAATATTTGAAACATCACTACTTATTAGTTCACTTGATTTACTCACCATGACTTTAGTAAGTTCATAATCCTCACTCGTTAGTATTTTACCTGAGGGTAGGGGGCGTGTTGCTTGTGCGAGTAAAATATCAACATTTTGCTCTTTTTTCTGTTCGCCAAAATTTGTGAGGTTATTCGTATCATCTTTATTATTGTTCAGGATACCTGCGACACCGACGGCCACAATTAAGAGTGAAAATAATAGAATAAACTTACGGTTCATTATGAATGACCTTCATATTGTTGGAGTAGTAAAAATCTAATGTTTAGAGATACAGCGATAATAAGAAACCTATTGAGATTGCCACGGCATAGGGAACTCCCCTGCGTTGAATATCTGCACGATTGATCAACATTCCTATCATCATCACGACACCACCCATGATGGCGGTATAGAGGATGAAGTTCAGCGATTGCTCTGTCGTTAAAGCCAAGAGTAATACGGTGATCAATTTTACATCACCTGCTCCGATCAGTTTGAAATGAAAGAGTGTATAACCCGTAAGTAACGCGATTAATGGAATGACAATACTGACGGTATTGTGTTGGGTAAAGCTAAGAAGCAATGTTGTCATTGCTATAGTGATTATTAATCTATTACTGATTATTCTGAAACGAATATCACTATAGCAAATCACTAATAGCTGTATAACTAATATAATAATGAGTAATATATTAAGGATGTCCAAGACGATTCCTTATGTTATTTACCAATATGGCAACTTTAAATTGCCATATTGGGGATGATAGGTGCTTACCTTTAATTAATTGGCAGTGACAGAACTTTTGGCAGCGTCCACCAAATCAGTGACAAGATTTGTTAATGGCGTTTTAGCCGCAGTAATAAGAATACCCGCCAAAGCAATAATCATCACATATTCAATAATAGAACCGCGGTTATCTTTCATAAACGCTTCGGTTTTCAGTTGTGCAGTGACATAGCCTTTAGTGATTAAGTTCATCATTTTGTTTTCCTTTGAATTAATGGGGATATTCCCGTTATTTGTCTACTATACTCATCGAATGTTTATCTACGGTCCGATTCAATATTTTCGCCTCGTTCGTAGTGGTAGCTATTAAATGTTTTTTTTATGGTGAATACCTTTTTATTATCATCATTTAATCTTGTTTGATTATTCTCATCTTAATTGTGATATTAGGAGTGTGGGCCATCACCATTAAATAAGATGATGACGATTAAGACTGAAAGAAATGAGAGCCAGCAGAAAGAAAAGAAAGCCAGTAAAGAGATCAGTTTCTTCCAGTGGAAACTTTGTAAAAAACTGGGTTTGACCGGTGGTTGAGGGACTAATGTCGGTACATTCTTGGCTATCAAAGGAGTGGGCATGGCTGGAGGAGTATTGACTATTAGCGGTGCTGTGTTATCGCTAATCTGCTGCTCAACCTTATGACAAACTGCCATTTGACTGACTGTACCTATATAGCGAACACCCTTACGAGGAACTGTATGAATAAGTGATTCTTTCAGCCCCACCTGTACAAATGCCTTACGTAGCATATAGAGTTGACCGTAATAGCTACTTTCACTGACCGCACCTCGCTGTTCTTTCCATACCTCATTGATAATTTGCTCTTTCTCAGTCACGCCATTTAGCAATAGCTGTAAAAATCTGAGATTGTTTTCAGTTAAATTTGCGACTTTATTATCGGGGCCGTTTAAGCTGCGTTGTGTGGGCGAGAATAGCACTGATCCCTCTAATTTAAATACGATATCATTTTTCTCCATATTCAAGGCTCCCTGTTCTGTATAAGATTTATGCATATTATTTGAGTGTTTTAGTCATTTACCCTGCCATAGATAAGTTCTTTATTGCTATGTAGGTACTTCTCTTTAAGTGTTTTTATGGTGAAGATTATTTCTATCATTAATAATGGTAGTGAGTGGGTCTAACTGCTTGTGTTGTAATTCTCATTTTCCTTAATGGTGTTTCTATATATTCTTGCACGATTAAATTGTGATTAACAAGTCAGCATCGTTCCTATTTATGCAGTTATTTATTATTTATCATTACTATTTCTCAGTGTTTTCCTATTTTATTTTATTTTATGTTTTTTTATTTTTGATTGAACTATGAATTGTGTTGGGTTCTTATATATCTTTGAGATGTCATTATATCTTTGTAGCTAAAACTATAATATTTATCCTCTATAAGATATCTATTGGGTACATAAAGTGAATAAGCGGTAAAGACTTTATTCGGTGTTAAGATTAGTTCGTTTGGGGTGATAACTTATTGACTCAGACTTGTTGTTATTTCAGATGAGCTGAGTTTCTCTAAGGTGGTAAAGAAAAGCCCTAAATCCGGTGATACAAGACTTAGGGCTTGAGTGAGACTCTGTTGAGATGCTTAGGAAGATGAGTGATCTTTTTTATGCAGCAGCATATAAACCGCCGGAATTACTAACATAGAAAGTAATGGAGCACTGACCATCCCGCCGATCATCGGTGCTGCAATACGTTGCATCACTTCGGAACCGGTGCCGCCGCCCCACATTATCGGTAGCAGGCCCGCCATAATAGTCGCCACTGTCATGGCTTTTGGCCGCACTCTCAGCACTGCACCTTCATGAATAGCGGCACTCATTTGGCTGGCGGTCAAGGCAATACCCGATTGCTGATGCTTTTTCACGGCCTGATTAAGGTAAAGCACCATGATGACACCAAACTCTGCTGCCACCCCCGCCAGCGCAATAAAACCGACAGCCGCGGCGACAGAAAAGTTGTATCCCAACCCATACAGCAGCCAAACCCCGCCGATCAGAGCAAAAGGTAGCGTTGCCATGATGAGTGCCGCATCGCGGACACTGCTGAAAGTCACGTAGAGCAGCACAAAAATGATCATTAACGTCACTGGCAGCACCACTTTCAGTTTCGCAGTGGCCCGTTCCAGATATTCAAACTGCCCTGACCACCCGAGTGATACCCCTTCAGGCAGCTTGACTTGCTGAGCGACGGCTTGCTGCATTTCGGTGACGGCTGATTTTAAATCTCGCCCACGTAAATCGACATACACCCAATCGGATAAGCGCGCATTCTCACTTTTTAACATGGGTGGGCCTTCTGTCACTTTAATATCAGCCAGCTCCGAGAGCGCCACTTGACCGCCACCGGCGGTCACAACCGGTAAATCGCGCAGCTTTTGCAGGGAATCACGTATTTCTCGCGGGTAGCGTAGATTGATGGGATATCGTTCACGCCCTTCAATGGTTTCACCAATGTTTTGCCCGCCGATCACCGTCGCCACCAGTGATTGCAGCTCTTTCACTGAAACGCCATAGCGAGCCGCTCGTTTGCGATCAATATCGATATCCACATAGCGCCCTCCGGCTAAACGTTCAGATAACGCCGAGGTCACCCCAGGTACTTTGCGTACCACCTGCTCAATTTGCTGCGCCACTTGCTCGATTTGTTGCACGTTCTTGCCGTTGACTTTGATGCCAACGGGACTTTTGATGCCGGTCGACAGCATATCTAGCCGGTTGCGGATGGGAGGAACCCAGAGATTGGCGATACCGGGAACATTCACTGTGGCGTCTAGCTCTTCGATCAATTTGTCCATGGTCATACCCGGACGCCACTGGTCTTTGGGCTTAAAGCGGATCGTGGTTTCGATCATCGTCAGTGGAGCGGGATCGGTGGCTGTCTCTGCTCGCCCAGCTTTACCAAATACCGTCGCCACTTCCGGTACGGTTTTGATTAGCCGATCGGTTTGTTGTAGCAAGTGACTGGCCTCTCGTACCGAGATCCCCGGTAGGGTAGACGGCATATACAGCAAGTCCCCCTCATCCAGCGCGGGCATAAATTCGCTGCCTAATCGACTGAGTGGATACAGCGTGGCCAGTAACAACATACCTGCGATGACTAAGGTGGTTTTAGGCCGTGCTAACACGGCGGTTAATACCGGATGATAAAGGGCGATCAGTGCGCGATTGATCGGGTTAGCATTTTCATCAGGGATTTTCCCACGAATAAAATAGCCCATTAAGACGGGGACGAGCGTGATCGCCAAACCTGCGGAAACGGCCATGGCGTAGGTTTTGGTAAAGGCCAGCGGGGAGAACATCCGCCCCTCTTGGGCTTGTAAGGTAAAGACAGGAATAAACGATAACGTGATAATTAATAAGCTGCAAAAGAGTGCGGGGCCGACTTCAATCGCCGCCTGCTCTGATATACGCCAATAGTCTTGGCTGGCAGGTGTTTGATCAGGGTGATCGCGCCGCCATTGCTCCAGCACCTTGTGCATGTTCTCGATCATCACGATGGCCGCATCCACCATGGCTCCAATGGCAATCGCGATGCCGCCGAGCGACATGATATTGGCATTGACGCCCTGATAATGCATCACGATAAACGCACCGAGGATCCCGAGCGGCAGGGTGATGATAGCTACCAGTGCCGAGCGAAAATGGAACAGAAACAGTGAGCAAATCACGGCGACGACTAAGAATTCCTCCAGCAGCTTAAATGACAGGCTGTCGATGGCTTGGGTGATCAATTGAGAACGGTCATAAACCGGCACGATCTCCACCCCTGCGGGTAAACTGCGCTGAATCTGTTGCAGTTTCTCTTTCACGCCATTGATGGTTTCTAGCGCATTTTTACCGTAACGCATCACGATGATACCGCCAGCAACTTCCCCTTCACCGTTCAGTTCTGCCACGCCACGGCGCATTTCTGGCCCCATGCGGATACTGGCAACATCGGACAGTAAAATAGGAATGCCGTCGCGAGTGGTAATCACGATATTGTTAAAATCATCCGGTGTTTTCAGGTAGCCGCTGGCTCGCACCATATACTCGGCCGCCCCCATTTCTAACACGGAGCCGCCACCTTCTTGGTTGCTGTCACTAATGGCGCTGGCAATCTGTTGATGGGGAATATTCAGTGCACGCATGCGTTCGGGGTCGAGTACCACTTGGTATTGCCGCACCATGCCGCCGACGCTCGCGACTTCCGAGACATTTGGTACGGTTTTTAGCTCAAATTTCAGCGTCCAATCTTGTAATGCGCGCAAATCAGCCAAACTCAATTTGCCACTTCTATCGATCAACGCATATTCATAGATCCAACCTACGCCGGTGGCATCTGGCCCCAGTGAAGCTTTCGCCTCGGCGGGCAGGGTGGATTGCACTTGGCTGAGGTATTCGAGCACTCTTGAGCGTGCCCAGTAAGGATCGGTACCATCGTCAAACAGCACATAGACGTAAGCATCGCCGAACATCGAGAAGCCGCGCACGGTTTTGGCACCCGGCACCGATAGCATAGTTGTCGTCAGTGGATAAGTGACTTGGTCCTCCACCACTTGTGGTGCTTTGCCGGGATAGCTGACGCGAATAATCACTTGTGTATCAGACAGATCCGGCAGCGCGTCAACTGGGGTTTGTTGTAATGACCAGATCCCCCATGCGGCCATCATCACCGCACCGAGTAACACCAACAGCCGGTTGCGCAGTGACCAACGGATAATGGCGGCAATCATAAATGGCCTCCATGGATATCGGCACTGCTATTGGATTTTACGGGTTGGATTTGGCGGATCTGAGCCCCTTGTTCATTGAGCGTAAAGGTGAAGTTTACCTGACTGCCGACCACAATTTCTGGGGCTAAATTCCCTTTCGGTAATTGGAAGTCCATGGTCATGGCACCCCATTTCAGGGCTGCGATTGGGCCGTGCGATAGCGTAATGTTTTGCCCATTTATCGCTTTGACTTCCCCCTGTACCGAGTAGATATCTGCCGGACTCTCTGTGCCTTGTTCGGTTGGCGGTGTGGTGGCTTCAGACGTGGCTTCCATCTGCGGCAGCGCACTTTGCAGACTCGCTTCCGAATCGATCAAGAACTGGCCCGAAGTTACCACGCGCTGGCCAACATTGAGCCCTGATTTGATCTCTACCCATCCATCTTGCGTTGATCCCGCACTGACCTCGACCGGCTTAAAGTGGCCGTCTCCTTCGGCGAGCAGGACAGTATTGCGGTTGCCCGTCATCAATAATGCTTCCTGCGGGATCGCCAGCACCGGTTCAAGATTATCGTTAGATGCTGATTGCACACTCAGGTACATACCCTGTTTTAGCTTATGTTGTGGGTTTTCCAGCACGATACGTGCTTTTAAGGTACGGGTCGCGGGATCGATATTGGGCAGTAATTCACTGACTTTGCCGTGGAACGTTTCACCTGACCAACTGGCGGTGGTGGCGGTAATGGTACTCCCCAGCGTGAGCAAACTGGCTTGTGATTGCGGATAATCGACGACGATCCACACCGGATCGAGGCTGGCTAACTCGAATAGCGATTGGGTGGCCGTCACTTGCGAACCGGCGCGAATATCGAGCTTATTCACATAGCCATCAGACGGGGAGCGTAGTGTCACCCGCGTTTGCGGTTGGCTACTTTTCTCGACGCTGCGGATAACGGCTTCTGGCATGAATTGTAACTGTAACCGCTGGCGAGCGGCGGCCGTTAACGAGGTGTCACCTAATGCGCGAACCGCCAGATACTCCTGCTGCGCCGCACTCCATTCAGGCACCCAGAGCTGAGCTAATGGCTGATTTTTTGTGACCGGTTGTTGGCTAGCATTGACGTATAACTTTTCAATAATGCCATTTGCCCGTGCCGCGATGATTTGTACGTTACGTTCATCGGTTGTCACCGTGCCGTAACCATTTAGGCGATAGTTGAGTGGGCGCATCTCAGCCAGTGCGGTGCGTACACCCAGATTTTGCTGTTGGCGTGCGCTGATGGTGACCCCGCCATCGTCTGCTGTTTCACCGGCATAACGCGGAACAAGCTCCATATCCATAAAGGGTGATTTTCCCGGTTTATCGAAACGTTGGCCGGGTGACATGGGGTCATACCAATACAGCACTTTTGGGCTGTTTTCAGGGGATATGTTCGCAGAGGAGACATTCGCAGGTGATTCGGTTGTCGGGGCCGCTTGTGACGCGGGTTGGCCCAGCCAATAACCGGCGAGTCCACTGATCACTGCCACGGCGACCCAGGTTAAGCCTAAATGTTTTTTCATTGCATGCGCTCCTGCGGGGTCAGATAACGGATGGCCGCCCAAGTACGGGCCAACTCTCTGGCGGCATTACTGGCATTGAGTTGGCTATCGAGTAGGGCGCGTCGTGCTTCCAACACACTACTTAAATCGCTTTTATTGGCCTGATATTGCGCCATCATTAAGTTAACGCGCTGTTTTTGCAGCGGTAATACTTCATTAGTTTGTCGTTGCCAGAGCTGTTGGGCGGCTTGATACTGCGCGAGTAAGGTGTCAAGTTGCGCCTGATGGTCGCGGGTCAATAAGGTCAATTGATCATTGGCCTCCATCGATCGCGAAACATCAGCGGCGTAATCTTTGTCTTGGCGTTGTGAGCGAAAGAGTGGCAGGTCAACGGTCACCATCACTCCGGCCATATCCTCATATTCGTCTGCCCGTTTGGCGTAATACACTTCAATGCCAACATCGGGCGTAGCGGCAATCGCGGATTGCGCAGAGCGCGCTTTGGCGACATCGGCTTCACGGCTGGCGAGCACAATCTCTGGATGTTGATTGATGGCTTCACGCAGCACGGTTCTCTCGGCAGGCAAGCGGGTAAAAGAGGGCATTGGGCCGCTGATGTGATTGACCTCAATGCCCGTCAACTGGGTCAGTTGCGTTTGTGCCAAGGCGACATCCCGTTGTGCGGTGGTCAATCGGTCTTGCATGGCTGAAAATGTCAGGCGAGCATCAAGGACACTGCTGGGCAACGCACCACCACTGGCGACTCCTGCACGTTGTAGCGCGACTTGTTTTTCGCTTTCCTGTACCAGCACGTTAGCATCGCTGACTGCCTGCTCGGTTAGGGCTAAATCCAACCACGCTTGAGCGACTTCTTTTTGTAGGCGGGTGCGGATGGTTTCGCTGCCCGCAGCCGTTTTACGGGCCTCGGCACTGAAGGTATCGGCTTTTCTTTGCCGTTTATCACTGCTGATATAGTCCTGCATAATCCCAACGCGCTGCATGGTCATGCCTTCGCGAGTAAAACGACGAGCATTGCTGCCACCAACGGGCAGGTTTTCAATACCGAATTTCAGTTTGGGATCGGGTAATTGCGTGGCAGAGCTGGCCATATTCTCCAGCGCATTGACCTGATGTTGATTGGCCGAGAGTTCGGCCGAATAGCGCTCAGCAGAAGAGAGTGCTTGTTCCAGCGTGATATCTGCGGCATGGCTCATCGCGGGCAGGCTAAACATGGCAGCCATTAATAGGCGAGCAAACCCGAAACGTGGCGCAGCCGTGGGCCGCCCCTGCTGCGGGTGATTGAATAATGCGTTCATGATGACTCCCGCCTTACGGCTGTTGCGCTGAAATGGCGGTTAGCTGATAACCCTGACTCGTTTGAATAAAACTGAAGGTGACCGATGCACCAACCGGCAAGGGGGTCGTAATCAGGCCATCTGGCAAATCAAAGGTCATGGTCATCGGCGGCCAATTCAGTGCCGCAATGGCGGTATGAGCGATAGAAACGCTGGTGGCGTTCCACGCTTTTATCTGCCCACGGGAGTGATAGATCTCGGCGTCAGACGTGGCAGCATCGGCCATCATCGCCCCATGATCATGGGACATTGGCATCGTGTCGGCCATGGTTGAGGTCGCGGCTGACAGGGGAGTAGAGAAAAGTGAAATAGCCGAGAAAAACGTAATGATGGAAAAAAGTGTCGCAGTAGAAAAAAGCACGCCCGCAGCAGCGGAGACAGCACGAGATAAAGTACGCATAAGAATGGCTCCAAAACATAAGAAAACGCAATACACCGCACGAAAGCGGCCTAAAGATGCGGTCAAATATGTCTGGATCTATTCTCTAAATCGGCAGAAAACGATTTCGGTCGGGGGGCCGACAATGGGTGGGGTTTGCCAGTCAAGGCGATGAATTCGTGGGTTTTGTTGCCTATCCGCCAATACCAGCTCTGTATTGGTGGGTAACGCAGCTAGTACCAACATACCGCTATCAGACTGAATGGAATCTGGAATGCAGTGTTTCTCGCACAGTGCGTTTTGCGCCTGACCATGGGACATGTCCATCATTGCTGGCATGTCATGCATTTGGCTCTGTAAATGCCCTTGGTGTTGGGTAAAAACAGGGGAGGCGGCAGGGGCGATATCACATTGATGGCTGGCAACGGCCAATTGTGCATTCAGAATCAACCAGCAGGCGATCAATAGCATGCCGCACAGGCGCTTTTTACTGGCGCGCATCTGATGCATAAGCTGTGATCTTCCCATAAGTGCGGGTCCCATGAATACTGGCCATTGAGGCGGAATAAGTCGCGGTATGACATTATGTTGCCAGCGAGTATAGGACTATCTCCCTGTTTTTAGAATGGTTTTGTCAGGTTACATTGAATGGATAGAAAGGTTGCACAAAAGTTAGTGCGATGAATTTCATCTCTTTATTCCTCATTACGTCTCAGAAATAGTGTCAATCGAGGGAAAAATTTACTTTTCTTTAATCAACATGTGCCAGAACGTCAAAAGCTATTTGTTTAAAACCTATTTGTTCAAAAACGATTCGCCTAAAAATGATTAAGTGCCGAGTTGGTTTTTGGGCAAATGAAATTGAAGTATTCAGACGAGATAATTCGGCATCATATTCTTGTGGTGGATAATGATTCTCAATATTATTTGTCTTAATTTCTGAGAAATTTTGAGTCTACTAAAAAAGGACAGCCCGTGAGTTTGGCGAACCCCTATCCAGATAGTCAGCAGTTGTTAAATTCCCCCGAGGCGGGCAGCGAGGCATGGTGGCAACAGATTGCGCAGTGGGGAACGCCATTGGCTGAACCGGTGGTTGAGGGCCGCGTTAAACTGACATTTCTTTGGCGTGATCGGTTAGGCAAGGCGCATGACGCTGCTTTTAGCCATGTTTATATTGATGTGAACGGTCTGACTGACCATCACAGCACACACCCGCAAAGGCTCCAGCGGTTGGGCCAGACCGATGTTTGGTATTGGCAGGCCGAAATCGAGTCTGACTTTCGCGGCAGTTACTGCTTTATTCCCGCCACGAAAGATAAACTGTTGACGTTACCGCAAGGCAGCACCAAAGAGCGGCGTTTAGCGCAGCGCAATTGGTGGGTTTCATTTATGAGTCTGGCAGAGAGCGATCCGTTCAATCACACGGCAGCCCATGCCAGCTATTGGGGAAGGCCACTGTCTGGCGTACATTTAGCCGATGCTTTACCGCAAGCGGCTTGGCAGCCCATCGATGCCGGTCAGCAGCTACCCGCCGATCCACAACGGCTGCAAGTGATCACGTGGGACAGCGCATTATTAGGCAACCGTCGCCAAGTGTGGGTCTACGTTACCCCGAGTTCTCACGCTGAAGATGTGGCTGAGCGGCCATTAGTGATTATGCTGGACGGCCAATATTGGGCCGAAAAACAACCTATTTTTGGCGTGCTGGATAATGAAACTGTGTTGGGTCATCTGCCAGCTTCCGTGTATGTGTTGATTGATATCATTGACCAAGCGCACCGTTCTCAAGAGCTACCTTGCAATGAGGCTTTCTGGCAGGCATTACAAACCGAGTTATTACCGCAAGTGGCGAAGCTGCAACCCTTTACGGGTAAGGCATCGCGTACGGTGGTGGCGGGGCAAAGTTTTGGTGGTTTGGCCTCGTTGTATGCCGGATTAAATTGGCCACAACGTTTTGGTTGCGTACTGAGTCAATCAGGGTCTTTTTGGTGGCCTGATACCGATCATGCGAAGAGATCGGCAGTGGATACCGCAGTGCGCCAAGGCTGGTTGACTCAGCAAGTGCTTCAGGGATTGGGGGCAGGTCATTCATTGAATATTTTCATGGAAGCAGGCCGTCGCGAAGATGTGATTTATCAGGTAAATGAAGTCATGAGTGAGGCGCTAAGGATAGCGGGGCATCGATTGCAGTATCGAGTTTATAGTGGCGGGCATGATTCACTGTGTTGGCGGGGTGGGTTGGTGGAGGGGATACGGGGGCTATTAGTCGGCAATGGGGTTACAAGCGCGTGACCCCGCGCGGCTTGCCTGCTTCGCAGGGGGGACGGTTGATATTCGGATCTGGCTTCGGATGGGACTGGATCTGGTTTCGGTTGATATTCGATGATCGACTCAATTCAGTTTGGTGATTGGTTCGGTTGTTATCACTTCAGTGTTCACCTTGGCTTTGATGCCTCAACCGCCAAAGGGGCCATGAGCGTGGCCCCTTTGGAAACCCGCGCTTCGCACGTATCGCTTGCCTGCTTTGCAGGTTCCCTCACTCATCGTTTCGGCTGACGGACCGGGCCGATTCACTCCTGTTCAAGCGGCCCTCGCTCGGCATCCATGCCTCGCGTCCTACCTTCTCTCTTCATTCGGCAGCTCAAATGTGCTTTTAAACTTCAACGTCAAAAA
>NZ_HE997647.1:304425-326414 GCF_000312485.1 Yersinia massiliensis CCUG 53443
CCGGAGGGAATGGCGAAGCCACAATATTTCGCGCAAAGGCGCGGGTGTTGGGCCGCCGCCCTGCGGCCCGACTCGGTTGAGGCTACGAGGTTCAGCTGATCACCGAACGAATATCAACCGAAACCAGATCCAGTCCTCAACCGAAACCAGATCCGATCCTCAACCAAACCAAAAAAACAAAAAATTCACCCCCTATATCTCCCCTTCGGGATCACCAACGGCGTCCCCGACACCGGATCATCAATAATCAAACACGGCATACCAAACACGTGTTCGACTAAATCAGCGGTAATCACCTCGCGGGGTTTACCTTGCGCCACAATCTTCCCATCGCGCATGGCGATAATATGAGTGGCGTAACGGCAGGCGTGGTTTAAATCATGCAACACAGCCACCAGCGTGTGATTCAATTGCTGATTAAGATGGCTAAATAACTCCAGCAAATCAATCTGATGGGCGATATCCAAATAAGTCGTAGGTTCATCCAGCAACAACAGCGGCGTTTGCTGCGCCAAGACCATCGCTATCCACACCCGCTGGCGCTGCCCGCCGGATAACGCATCCACTGACCGCTCTGCTAGCTCACTGATCCCTGTCGCTTCCATCGCCTCATGGACCGCCAAATTATCCGCCTGCGTCCATTGCTGTAATAACTTTTGATGAGGGTAGCGACCCCGCGCCACCAAATCTAATACGCTGATCCCATCCGGCGCTTGCGAGCTTTGTGGCAATAAACCTAAATGACGTGCGACATACCGAGTATCAACACTGGCGATATTCTTGCCATCTAAAATTACCTGCCCAGCCTGCGGTTTTAGCAAACGACTTAATGCGCGCAGCAGGGTTGATTTACCACAGGCATTGGGGCCAACAATCACCGTAAATTCACCATCGGGGATGGCGACACTCAGGTTCTCGCTGATGATTTTGCCGTCATAGCCTAACGTTAACGCATCGGCTTGCAAGCGGGGCGAAGTATTGGTTGAGTTAGCTGTCTTTGCTGAGTTAACCGTACTCGCGAGATTAACAATACTCATGATCGCCCAGACTCCCGGATTAAAAGCCAAATAAGATACATCCCGCCGATACTGATCGTGATAACACCGACGGGCAATTGATTAGGTAAAAAGAGGTGCTGAGCGCAGAGGTCAGCGGCAATTAACAGAAAGGCACCCATTAATGCCGAGGCTGTCAGGGTCACTGAAGACGTCCCCGCCAAACGCCGTGCGATTTGTGGTGCGGCTAAGGCGATAAAGGATATTGGCCCTGCCGCCGCAGTGACGGCTGCCATCAAAATAACCCCAATCGCCATCAAGCTCAGGCGCGTTCTCTCAACCGGAATACCCAACGCACCTGCTGCGTCATCGCCCATTTCCAGCAATGGCATACGACGGCTCAGTAACATCGCGGCGACGATGGCGATAACGATAAATAGCACTGAAGGCAGACCTTTTGCCCACGTCAAACCATTGAGCGAACCTGCCCCCCACGCGGCGGCGGTCATGGCTGATTCGAGAGAGGCGGTGATCGTCAACCAAGTGTTAAATGCCGTGAGCATCGCCCCCATGGCAATACCGACAATAATCAGCCGAAAACCTTGAATCCCTTGCCGGTATGCCAACAAATAGACCGCGATGGCAGACAATAACCCCCCGACCAACGCGCTGCTGGCAACTTCAAAATAGTTGCCATTAAACAATGTGATAGCCACGAGTGCGCCCGTATAGGCACCCGCATTAAAGCCGATAATGTCTGGACTGCCCAATGGGTTACGCACTAATGATTGAAATATCGCGCCGCTGATGCCCAGTGCAGCACCAAAAACCAGTGCCATGACAGCGCGAGGTAAGCGCCATTGATTGACGATAATATCAACCGGCCCTTGGGCTAGCCCGAATAAGGCATTCATCACTTGCGTAGGGGAGAGTGGTAATGTTCCAGCCATTAATGCCAGCAGTGCCGCTAGCACACAAACCAGTAATAACAGGCTACCGACGATCACACTACGTGGCCGGATACGCAAGTTTATCGGGCCGCCAGGGCGACCCAATAGCCATGTGGCGGGGGCAGACTTCATAGTGTGGACATCCTTTTATTGCTCCGTACTAACCAGATCAGCAAAGGTGCGCCGATAAAGGCGGTCACGATAGACACACGTAATTCACCCGGCACTAAAAAGCGCCCAACGATATCGGATACCAACAGTAAAATAGGTGTCATCACCAGCGTGAAAGGCAGGATCCACACTTGATTTGGCCCAACAATCCAGCGTGCAATATGCGGAACCATCAGGCCAACAAAGGCGATTGGGCCAACCGCGGCCGTTGCGCCGCCGCACAGTAAAGTGATGGCGACCACTGCCCAAAATTGAGTACGGCCGATACGAGCGCCAATGGCGGCAGCCAGATCGTCCCCCATATGCATGGCATTGAGTGATCGCGCCAATAATAAGGCAATCACAGAACCCACAATAATGACGGGAGTCACCGCCATCACCACCGACATATTGCGAATATCCAATGTACCGGCCTGCCAAAAGCGGATGCTATCGTAAATTTGAGGATGAGTGAGTGCGATACCGGAAGTGATACCGGTTAAGACTGCACCAATGGCGACACCTGAGAGTGTGAGGCGCAGGGGACTCACTCGCCCACCGCCCATCGAGCCGACCCAATAGACCAACAGTGTGGTGATTAGCGTGCCGATGAATGCGGCAACCATATAACCCGAAATCGCATTTGCGCCAAAAGCAATGATGCTGATGACCACGGCAAAGCTGGCTCCAGCATTCATGCCGAGAATGCCGGGGTCCGCTAATGGGTTACGGGTTAGCGCTTGGATCACCGCTCCTGACAGCCCCAACGCGGCACCGGCGAGGACACCGATTAAGGTTCGGGGTAAGCGAGACTCTAAGATCAGAATGCTATCTGCACCATGGCTCTCACCGAGCAAGCTCTGCCACACCACGGACAAAGGGATCGCTTTTGCCCCAAACATCAGGCTGGCGGCCATCACGAGCATCAAAATAACAATGCTGAGTAACAGCAAAAGTATATGTTTACGCTGTGTTTGTGCACCCAGCATGGGCGCAGATGTCAGCGTTTTTGGTGATGATGAGTTCGAGGAATAAGCTGCTGGCATTGTTACTCTTTCTTAACAAATGATTATTCTTATCGATTTGATTATCATTATTATTTGTGGCGGGTATGTTAGCACGAGTTTTTATTGGAATGGAGGGGATTTACGCTCAGCTTGATGCTGCTCAAGTGATGGGGTCAATTGGGGATGTTTCTTGCCTTAACGGTGATGGTCCCACCGCAAAAGGGGTTATCCCGTCACCCTAAAGAAAGCCAGCCGACAGGGATAAACCCTGCCGCTGGTATGAGTACATGAAATCGAGTGATTACAATGAACTGACGGCCATCGCCTTAGCGCGGTTAATGCTTTGAGTATGCAGTTTTGTCCAGAATAACCCGTATAACCCAATGATAGCGAAGCACCCTAATGGCATGACAAAACCTAATGCCATGGAATAAGCATCAGCAATACCGCCCATGAGCATGGGCATAACGGCCCCACCGACAATGGACATCACAATGTAAGAAGAGGCTTTTTTAGTTTGTTCACCTAAACCGAAAATCCCCAGCGCAAAGATGGTCGGGAACATAATCGACATAAAATAGAAACTCAGTACCAGTGAGACGATGGCCAACCAACCTTCTGCGAACATGATGATAACCATCAGCACACAGTCGATTGCGGCAAAGATCCACAGCAATTTATGGGCCGAAATCTTACTCAGCAATAGCCCCCCAGTGAATCGACCGATCATAAATAGCCCGAAGCCACCGAAAGCTAATAACTGTGAAGCCCCACGTTCAGTAAATTTCCAGCCCTCAGGGGATTGCCAGCTCCAACTATCAGGTAAAAATGCGGCGACGGTTTGCTCAAACAACGGAGAATGGTCGACAACATAGTTGATAAAGAAGCTAAATACGCCAGTTTGCCCTGCTACATATAAGAACTGCGCAACAATGGCTAATACGAAATGAGGCCGCTGCCATAACGAAGGGCTGTTCTGGGCATCGCCTGCTTGAGGAAGATCTGATTCGGGCGTGATATCCGGAATTTTCGTGAAGAAAAAGACCAAGGCTAATATCGCGACAGCCAAACCAATGCCCATATACGGGATAAATAAAGCATCGTTACTGGTATTCACATCACCGGTCGCTGACAAGATAAAATGCCCGCCGATGAGCGGCCCAAATATCAAGCCAATGCCGGTACAGGATTGTGATAAGTTCAGGCGTGCCGCACCTTGCTCTGGTGAGCCCATCACCGTTGCAAAAGGGTTCGCAATCGTTTCAATGCAGGTTAGACCGGTCGCCAGAATAAATAACCCAACGAGAAAGGCCCAATATTCCCCGATACTGGCAGCAGAAATAAACCAGAATGCCCCCAGTGCAATTAAAGCCAAACCAATAAAAATCCCACCTTTATAGCCATAGCGTCGGGCCAATATCCCCGCAGGGATAGCCATCACGAAATAACCAATGTAGTTGGCAAATTGTACTAATGCCGATTCGGCTTTAGACACTTGCAACGTATTTTGAAAATGCTTATTGAGAATATCAATTAACCCGGTGCTAAAGCCTAATACTAAAAAGAGACAGGTAAGTAAGAAGAATGTAAACCCGTGGTTTTTACCATCAGGCGTGGTGAACATATTTTTTATGCTCATAATATTACCCCATAATTTTTGTTTTCAGGTAAAAGGCTCCCTACCCATGGGAGGGCATATCTTTTACCTGTGCGAGGGTGAATAATTACATCATTTTATTGACTTCATCTGCTGTGGGTGGATTTGCGCCTTTATTACAACAATTTAGCGCAGCAGCGATGCTGCCAGTCTTTAGTGCTTGAGACAGCATATTGTCATTCAGTTTTGCCCATGTTTTACCGTCAATCCCATCGACTAAAACCGATAACAATCCTGCGGTGAAGGTATCTCCAGCACCGATGGTGTCAGCTACTTCAACAGACGTAACTGGCTGATATATTTTTGATTCTTTCGTGTATACCCATGCCCCATCACTGCCGCCCGTTATCGCCACCATCAAAACACCTTGGGCAAACATCCGGCTCATAAAATGTTCGACAGCTTCATCAGGTGCTAGCCATTGCAGGTCAGATAAGCTGAGGCGCAGTAATTGTATTTTGCCTATAATGCGATTAAATCGATCCAGATAAGCTTGGCGATCAGGAATTAAACTAGGGCGAATATTCGGGTCAAAAGAAATAAACCCATTGAGTTGAGTTAAATAGTTTTCCCATGTTGTTCCGCAAGGTTCTTGCATGAAAGAAATAGACCCGAAGTGATGTAATGTTGCATCAATCGGGGCTGGCAAATCTTCCGGTTGAATAATGACATCGGCCGCTTGACGAGAATAAAATGCATATTCAGGTTCAGTCTCGGGATGCGTTAAGACAAAAGCCAACGTTGTGGGGGCGGGGCTGCGACTTATTGCCTTTGTTCCCACATGATTTAACTCAAGATGCTGTAATAACAGATTGCCGAACATATCGGTGCTCAGTTGTGTGCAGTAATCGACTTGTGAGCCTAAACGGCCAAGCGCAATTGCCACGTTATACGGCGAGCCACCGGGATGAGGGGTAAAAGCCTGACCGTCATGAGTAAAGTCGATCAAACTTTCGCCATAGCAAATAATCCGGTTCATTTTCACTCCTGACATTCAGGTTGGCTAATAGGGTAAGGGCCAAGATCGACGACTTCGATGTCGGGGCCTGAATCTTTACCTGATAGCAGCATGTAAGTAGCCGGTTTTTCCAGCGCAAAAGGCGCGAAATGCCATGTGTCACGGTACAGAATCAAGCCAAATGATCCATCCATATGCACTGCCACCAGTTTTTGCGGATCAAGTTCCCCCGGCGCGCCGAGTACCATCACACTCTTTCCCTTTAAGGGGATAAAAGCTTCTTCCATCAAGCGATGTCGTTCTATTTGCTCCATCAATAATGGGCGTGGATAGCAAATAAGATAACTGGCGACGGGATGCTCATTGAAGTCATTGGCATCGCAGATATTGTGATAGCAATCAATATCTCCTCTTGCGAGGGTCGGTGGTGTTGTCGGTTGACCGACTAATCGCGCAAATGGTGCAAGGTTCTCTGCGGTTGGTTCGATCAGTGGGATGGTATGTAAGGTCATCGTCATGTTTATCCTCTAATAGTTTCCTGGTGTTGGTTTAAAAAAATCAAAAAAGTCAGCTTTAGTCCGCACGAGTGGTAGATGCGCGGACGATCAATTGCGGATCAAAGCGTTCTGAAAGCGCAGGGCCGCTGATATTGCCCCGCAGACGCTCTATTAATAGCTCCGCAGCATGTTTCCCCATTTCATAGACTGGTTGGCGTATGGTTGTTAGTGGGCAGGGGAAGAAACTCGCCCAATCGGGATCGTCGAAAGCCACGACAGAAACTTCGTCGGGCATTTTGATATTGCGCTGATAAATGGCATGTACGACGCCAGCGGCAATATCGTTATTGGCAGCAATAATGGCTGTTGGGCGCTGTGCGATGGGTTTGGACATGAGTAGATGTGTTTGCTCACAAGCATCGGCAAACAATGATGTGGTTGCGGGAATTTCAATCACATCTCTTGTGGCTTGTTCAGGGCAAGCCTGACGAAAACCGGCCAGACGTTCAGCAAAAGTAATGGTCTGTGTACTGCCGCCGATATACGCGATACGCGAGTGTTTAAGCGCCAGTAAATGTTGTGCGGCCATTTCCACGCCAAGCATATTATTGAGCAGCACGGTGTCGCTGCCGACATGGCCGGAAGTACGGTCTATTTCGACCACTGGAATATTGGTAAAACGCTGCAAGTTGTCGCGTGTGTTATGTGTTGGGGTGATGATTAGCCCTTGCAGCATATGGCTACGTAGCTGTGTCATCAGTTGTTCTTCACGCAGTGAATCTTCATCGGTGCTACCGACAATCAGGGTATAGCCTGCTTTATAGGCGGCATCTTCTACTGCTTTCACGATAGTGCCGTGAAAGGTATTGAGAATATCGGACACGACCAGGCCAATAATTTGCGATCCACCTTGGCGAAGATTCCGCGCAAAGATATTGGCTTCATACCCCAGTTCGTCAATGGCTTTCATCACCCGTTCACGGGTCGCCGCCGCGACTTTCTCGGGCCGAGTTAAGGTGCGCGATACAGTTGAGGCAGAAAGACCGGTTTTCTTTGCGATATCAATGATATTGGCCATGCGTCACCTTGATGACAACGTTTGCATAAATGTTTAAAAAAATAAATTCATACAAAACAAATTAATAGGAATAAAAAGCGAAGTTGTCACTGAAATAAATGACAACGTTTGCATTAAATTATGCTGAAATAATAATTCAGGCGACCAAATAATAATCAGGGGTTGATCACATTCTGTGCAATGAGTGTGGGGGTTAGCTGCGTTGCAGGTGTTCTCGGTTGAGGGCTGGGTTTTGGTTGAGGGCTGGATTTTGGTTGGGGACTGGATCTGGTTTCGGTTGATAGGCGTTCGGTGGTCACTTTACCTCTGATGCTTAAACAGATAACCGGATCGGGTTTCGGTTGATAGGCGTTCGGTGACCACTTTAACTCCGTTGCCTCAACCGAGCAGGAGGGCAGGCCGGCCCTCCTGCACCAGCGGCTTGCGCGAAATATTGTGGCTTCGCCATTCCCTCCTACAGCTTTCCGGCTTCTCGAACCGGCGCTGACTCGCTCCCAGCTCGACAGCGCCTTTCGCCGCGTCCATGCGGCTCATTCGGCCTGCAATCTTTGTCGGCAATATTCCTGATTGCGCTCAAGGTCAAAAGACCCAAGGCCCAAGACCCAAGACTAAAAATTATGGTTTTGACCTTGAAGTTTAAAAGCACATTTGAGCTGCCGAATGAAGAGAGAAGGTAGGACGCGAGGCATGGATGCCGAGTGAGGGCCGCTTGAACAGGAGTGAATCGGCCCGGTCCGTCAGCCGAAACGATGAGTGAGGGAATCCACGCAGTGGACAAGCGATACGTGCGAAGCGCGGGATTCCATAAGGGGCCACGCTCATGGCCCCTTTGGCGGTTGGTTCATCGCAGGAAAGGTGAACACTGAAGTGATAACAACCGAACCGATCACCAAACCAAACCAAACCAATCCCTCCCTTATCCCCCAAATGCCCCCTCAATCCTCGCTAACAAATTACTCGCACTATAATAATCCAACCGGAAAGTATCGTATCCCACGGCATAAACGCGGTTATGCTCAACTGCTGGTGTATGCGCTAAAAACTGATTCTGCTTCAATGCATCAACAGCGGGTTGGCCACCCGAGAATAATAAAATTGTCTCACCGTTCAGCCCCTCAGCCAGCTTCTCACCGCCTAACTGGACGATATCCTTACGATGCCCCATGCTCGTATTGCCTTTTACTGCCGCAGGAATGTCGGCCAGCGTGAAACCCAATTGCTGCAACAATTTCCCCTGCGCGGAGTTCTCCGTCCATAAATTGGCCGTGCTGGTCGTTGCTTGGTAGACAAAAGCGGAGGTCGGTTGCGGCGGTAGGGTAATATTCTGCTTCACTTCATCCAACCGATGAGCAAATTGATCGACCACTTGCTGTGCATCAGACTCATGGCCCGTCGCGTGACCCAATAAAATAGCCAACTCTTGCCAACTCTTATCATCGTAATTAATCACCAACGTCGGCGCGATAGCGGATAACTGTTCATACAGTTTTAGCGCTGAATCTCCCCCTGTCGCGGAAATAATAATTAAGTCTGGATTCATACCGGCGACAGCTTCGGCATTGGGCTCTGTTTGATACATCGGCACCAGTTGTTTGGCCTTAGCAACCGCTGACCACTGGGTAAAGAACCCCTGATTATCCGCGACGGTCGTATTGGGAACCGTGGCCCCACTGGCGATAATCGGCGCATCGATCGCCAATAAAGTGCCTGTGATGGTGATGCTGGTGGACACGATTCGCTTGGGTTGCTGTGTCAGTGTGACTGGGCCTTTTGCCGTCTCGACCGTACGAGTCCATGCCGGCGTGTCTTCTTTTGCCGCGGATGTCTCGGTTTCTTGTGCCGGTTTACAGCCGGATAACCCGATAGCGAGGCACAAGCCACCCAATAAAAGGAGCACAAAGCGTGATGTTGTCGATGAAATGGGGGGCGCGTTTCGGAACATGGCGGCGGTTTCTCTCTCTTTATTTAACAATGCTGAGCCGTAATTTATCACGCCATAAAATGAATAGTAGTCATTATTATTTCGATTCTTCTTTGTGAAGGGGAGAACAAAGTGCTGACGAGTTAAGGGCAATGGCATCAGCATGGGTTGGCTGACCTCCTTTACAGATGATGAGTGACCAAGCTCACCTTAATCAGCAATTGAATGAATAAAATGGTTATTTCTTCTTCATCATTTCTTAGCTTAAAAAGCAGTACAAAAAACGAGACTAAAAAATAGATAAATTCTGCTGCTTATCGGACCTGACCGTTTTCATTCGAATTTTTGTTAATTTTTTATTTATTTCTTCCAATCTCATTTAATGGCGTATTTAATTCTGCTGTCGTAGGAAGGGTAATAACGTCACTGTAAGTAAATTAATTATTTGGCTTATAATCCTAATAGTAAATAGGGCAGTAAATGCTGTATTGATATTCAAAATAAATACATAACCGGTAAGACACTCAATGATTTATTTCATGATTTCCGATCAAAATTAGCGATCGTTATTTACATTTTAATAGGTAAAATCAATCAGTTGGTTATTATTGATCGGCTGAGTTGATCTTTTGCATTGATTTTATGCTATTTTGGCGCTTAATCCTGATAATAAGCTTTTTGCTCTGCCTGATTTATCAGCGATAAACACCTTGAAATCTCAAGGAAATAAACTAAAAAAATAAAGCACAGGGGTATTCCCGTGAATTTTCTAAGACATATCACCATCAGGGTAGCGTTATTATCTATTCTTGTTATATTTTTGTTACTCTGGGGAGGTGTTTCAACATTTACATTATTCTCGCTTAACCAATTGACTCATTCTTTACAGCTCAGCTCAGTACAACAGAAAAACATTAATATTATTAATCGGGGTAATGACCAATATTTTCGTGTGGTAACTCGTTTAAGTCGTGCCGCCGCTTATCGTCAAAATGGCGCTATCGCCGATGCCGATCGCGAATTGGCTTCGGCAGGCGTTGCACTGAAAAATACGCAAGATGCGTTGGCTAAATTCAGGCTACAACCCCATGAGTCGATGGATGCATTACTGACGGATAAAACGCTACAAAGCTGGACAACTTTACTCAGTAATGGGATAGAACCGATGTTCAAGGCGGTTACGGAAAACCGTTTTGATGAATATAACAATTTGTTTAATAAGACTTACCCGCCACTCAGCCGTGAATTTGGTGCAGCGGTAGAGAAGTATAATACGACTGTCGATGAGGCAACCGAATCTGCAACGCTAAGCATAGAGAAATTGGTGACTTGGTGTGTGCGGGCGCTAGTGGCTGCATTAATTGCTGGTGTCATTATTCTCGTCTTAACCGATCGCTACATCGTCAGTTATTTAGTCCGCCCACTCGATAGCATTAAACGGCACTTTCAGCGGATGGCTGACGGGCAACTCGGGCAACCTATGGCTGAGTTTGGTCGCAACTGCGTTGGGCAGTTGATCCCTTATTTGCGTGAAATGCAAAGTAGTCTGGTGAACACGGTATCGACGATACGCAATAGTACCGATGCGATTTATACCGGTGCTGGCGAGATAGCCGCAGGCAATGCGGATCTTTCTTCACGTACAGAGCAGCAAGCGGCCGCATTGGAAGAAACCGCTGCCAGCATGGAACAGTTAAATGCGACGGTGAAACAGAATGCCGAGAATGCGCATCAAGCCAGCAAGTTGGCTGATAATGCCTCTGTTACAGCGCAAAATGGTGGGCACATTGTCAATGATGTGGTCGCGACGATGAGCAGTATTACTGACAGCTCCCGCCGTATTGCCGACATTATCGGTGTGATTAACAGTATTGCTTTCCAAACGAATATTTTGGCGCTGAATGCCGCGGTTGAAGCCGCTCGTGCCGGTGAGCAAGGGCGTGGCTTCGCTGTTGTTGCCAGTGAAGTGCGTAATTTAGCGCAACGCAGTGCCCAGGCTGCCAAAGAAATTGAAGGGTTGATTAGTGAATCTGTTTCCCGCGTGAATATTGGCTCGAAGCAGGTTTCTGAAGCGGGAGAAACGATGAATTCCATCGTTCAGGCAGTGACCAATGTGACCGATATTATGGGTGAAATCGCGTCTGCTTCTGATGAGCAAAGTCGTGGTATCAGCCAAATTGGTCAGGCGGTGGCCGAAATGGATGGCGTTACTCAGCAAAATGCTTCCTTGGTACAAGAGTCAGCGGCGGCGGCGGCCTCATTGGAAGAACAAGCGCGCCAACTGACCGATGCAGTTTCGGCATTTAAATTATCGGATAATAGGTAATCGAAATAGCCTTGCTTTAAATAAGTGTTATTTTTCGGCAAGTAAAATAGCCGTTATCATCATCCGCAGATTGATAAACCACTCGTTTTGACTAATGATTAGCACAAACGGGTGGTTTTTATTTTTCAGCTAAGGATATATTAAGAATAGATAGATATAATATTCCTAGAGAGTCATGCAATTAAAGTAATAAAAATAGTTATCCATCATTAGGTAATTTAATGAATATTCTCCATCTTCGCGGTGTTTTTTTCCTTTTGATGATGATTTTCTCATCTTCTTCTTTCGCCATTAACTGCCAGCGTGCAGTGACACCGGTGGAATACACGGTATGCAGCAATGAAGATTTACATTGGCTAGATCAGACATTTAGCGAGGTCTATCAGGCAATGCTTATCAATTATGATACTGAGACTGTTTACCAGCAACGCCGTATTTGGGAAAAAGCACTGAACAGTTGCACCACTGATAGCTGTATTCAGCGTGCCTATTTTCAAGGTATCGCGTCTATGTCTGATATTGATAAAAATGTGCATTGGGAAGGTCAGTGGTGGAATGTCACCAAAGGGAATGACAGAGGCGGCATTATCGGAATTAACCGAGTGACGGAATGGGGATTCAACATTGATAGCCGTGCTTGGTCGGGCGAAAATGCCGGTTCTTTTAGAGCGAAAGCACGTAAAGTTGAAGGGTTGGCTGTTGTTGATGTCATTGATAAAACAGCTAATTGTCACTTATTACTGATCCCAATAAAAGATGGTTCTATTCAGGTACACAGTAATGGTAGTTGGGGATGCCGTATTTCTATGCCCAAAGATGTGTTTATTGATGGGCAATATATAAAGGCAGACTATGATCCTCGAGAGGAGCCAACCTTGCTTTCTATCGGTATTTTTACCAATGACAAGGACGACAAGAACTTTCGTGATTTAGTCGGCGATCACTACGCTCAATTTGTCGCTTCAGCCAATGTTTATATTTATACCGATGATTTGGATAACCGAGGTGCAAAAGTCCTAACGACTTGGGTGCGTGGTGCGGCTAATAAACGTGCTTCAATTATCATGTATAACCCAAGTGGTCAAATGTGGGCAGCTTATGTGGCACCGGAGAAAAATGGTGATTTACAGGTCTATTATTTTACCAACGTAGCTGAAGATAAAGGTAAAAGACCAAAAACGATTACTGAATGGCAGCAAACGTTTATAGATGAATGAAATATCCAAATATAAACAAGGACGGTTAAAACCCTCTTTATTTTTCGCCCAACATGATCCCACTTTGTCCAACGAGCAGTGGTTGACCATCAACGACCATTGGCGTCATAAAGATAGTATTATGGGTAAGGTAATCCAATGCACCTTCAACCATTTTTCCAGATGTTGGGTTATGGAAAAATATCGGGCTATAGTCAAAAATAAGCTGCTTATTCTTGGTCCCTTCTTTGGTGAATTTACCTTTAAAAATAAATCGATTATCATTTGGGCTCGTAATGGTGCTGATATAACCATTTTCGATGGACGTAATTCGGGCATCGTAGACTTCTTTCTGTTGAGAAAGTAAATCATAGAAACCAATCTGCAACCGTACTTGGTACGGCTTCTGATTATCCTCTGCTTGCGACACGGTTAAGGTCACCAGTGATAGAGCGAGTATTAATATGCTATTTCTTACAGTTAGCCACTTCATTTATCTTTCTCTCCATCTCACTGTTAAGCAAATTATTCAGCAACTGATCATTCTGTCGCCAATGGTAGATCGTCATATTGAGCTGATTTTGGGTACATGGATTTTCCACCATAAATGTGAAATCTAAGCGGCGTAGAGAGATGATGTAATATATATTAATATGGATATCACTGGCGCTAATCTGCTTATTAATTGCATAAAGTGTATCTTGTATTCGATGACTAAGATTATCATCATATTGATGTGATAAATTAGAGTCGACTAATTGAAATATTTTGATATTACTGTATATCGCTTGTTCTTGTTGGATGGCTTTATACTTCGGCCCCTCTTGATTCTGATATAAAAAATGGCTAAGGCCAGCAATTATTACAGCGACCAACAAGAATCCAATAAGCAGATTTTTCCACCCAAAAATATTCCGTTTTTTTACTGGGGCGAGTGTATTGGGCATTACTGCCGGTAAAGTGCTGTCTGCTTGAGCCGAGTTTGTTGCTGTTGGCTCATATTCAATGCTCACCTCTACAGGTTCATCAATGGAGGCCACCGTTGGAGCCGGCGAGATGCTACTTGTCACTGATGTTGAATGGGTAATGGGTTCAGCCGTTTCTGGAATATCTTGTGTTGCGTTATTTTCAATGACCTCGCAAAAGGCAGGGTCTAATAAATAACCCATTTTAGGTATTGTTTGTATGATGCGCTGTTGTTTATTTTCATCACCCAGTGCTACCCGCAAAGTATGAATCGCATTGGGCAGGCTATTGTTACCAATGAAACGGCGTTTCCATACTAGATTAGTTAATTCATCACGAGATAGAATCTCACCAATATGCGCGAGCAAAACGGTAAGTAATTTTAATTGATACTCACCCAGTCGTTTTTGCTCCTGCGTCTCTCGGTGAGTAATAAAACCGGAAGTTAGGTCGATAGACCAGTTGTTCACTATATAAGTGCGGTTTTTCATATTGAATTTTTGAGGGATCCATTAAAAATGATCACGAACAACCCATGATTACCTGAAATTACAGCAGACCATTTTTAAATGGTGTTGGTGAGTCTTTCAGTGGAAAACGTTAATCAACGAGAGTATTGCCTAGAGTCTAGAAATGTAACAAATCAAAGCGTGATACTGGATGATTTAGTTAACACTATTATTAACTAAAGTGTAGCCTATAATCAATGAGATTAATAAATCCATTTGTATTCTGATGGTTAGACTATATTTAAGCTATTTTTACTACATGGCATCAGGGGGAATAGTCATCAATTTTAGGGGGGCAATGATACCCTACCGTTAATAAATGAATAGTTAATCGCTATTATTAGATAATAACTTAAATTATTGATTTTCTGCGCTGTTAATACCGCGCTTAATGATGGTGAGCGCAACATATCAGTGAATCGTTAAATTTATCTGGCACCTGAAAGTCTATCGAGGGAATAGGGGCTAGTGCTGGGCAATTTGTTTATGAGTGTGAGTGATACTCGTAAGGTTAACGGTTGGCCCGTTAACCTTGTCAAATAATCGACATGAACGACGATAAAACACTATCGCGGCGTGATGGTAACAGTATTGCCATGTGTGGCAATCGTGACACGTTGTCCAGCATGGAACTGTGTGACACCTTGCGCTTGAACCACCAAGAAGGTGGTGCCATTATCACGGCGAACTTCCAGTTCAACCCCATTACTGCGATTCATCATACTTTGAACTTGTTGGCCGACAACGCCACCGGCGACTGCACCCGCAGCGGTACCAAGTCGACGCCCAGTGCCCCCACCGATCGTATTCCCTAAGAAGCCGCCTACAACCGCTCCACCAACCGCCCCCGCAATGTTATTCCCATCACCACCTTGAATGGTGACCGGACGCACAGAAACCAAAGTACCGTAAGTCACCGTCTGAGCTTGCCCAGCTTGAGAGCTGCTAAAGGTATCGCCCGAAAGTGTATTATTATTGGCGCAGCCACTGAGTGTGGCGATGGCTATAGCAGCAATGATGGTTAGTTTTATCATAGCGGACCCTTCCTACTTGAAGTTGCAGCGGTGTTAGCTGCTCTCGTTCACCCGAATCACTTACTAGAGTAAGCTCATCGGGACTCTCTCGTTTGCTGCCTACCTGCAACGTCAATTAGTCGGGTCATCCCCTTCTGACTTGAAGTTGCAGCGGTGTTAGCTGCTCTCTTTACTCGGCCCATCCCTAGGTGATTGAATATTGACCGGTAAACAAATCATAGCATGACTCATTCGCCGATTAATTGATTAATATACGAAATATAAACAAGATACAATCATTGAAGATATTAATGTGTTTGATTAATTGCTGTACGTCACAGCGATCTAGCCCTGCTGTCCCTACGGTGACCCCCTGCCAACATCCGTGAAAAGTGATAAAACGGTATCCGTTGCATCTCCTCAAAAAAGTGGTTACCCGCCTTGTGATAGTGACTTCGCTCGCCTGATGCCTATTCTAAGTGTCAAGACGGTATTGACATGCGTTCAGTCGCATTGAATATAAAATGCATAATGAAGGGTAGTAATGTGTTGGCATCTGTAATAGCGAGAATCTCTAAAAATGGCCTGAATGGATGGAATTAAAAGCAAGGTTGACAGGGATACGCCAATCAAAGAGAAAATTATTTTTTCGAGTTATGAGGGGGTTATCCAAACTGATGAGCATGAGATTGCTCTAGCGTATTAGAGGTTAATAATAAAAAGTAGATGCTCAGCAACCATCGCGAATTTAACATTATCACAAATTAAGTCGACAATATTATATGCCTGTAACTATTAAGAGTTATTATTTCGGGCTTATCATCTGCTTTTACTTTTCTGGGTTTATGTAACTTATCATTGCAGTTAAATAACTAAAGTAAGTAACCTAGCGTTAAGGTCATAAAGAAAAATGAATTTTTGATAAATGATATTAAATTCCATTTGCAACCTCGACTATATCGGCTGACAGATTTTTTATTTTCTGGCAAACAAAATATTTTGCTGAAACGGTTTTAGTTCACAGATATTTCCCCCGTGCGAATTCAATCAATTATCCATTGATAAAGATCAAGTTAATTAAATCTCTAAGGTTACAAACTATTAACACTAAACCATGCATTATATAAGGGTATACCCGTCATCTTTCGAGTTACAGGTGAGTTGGTCGCAATCAATCTCTCTGAGTGCTTACATTTCTAGGCTCGTTGGGATTCTTTTGCTTACAGCATTCCTCAATCTTGGAATCTATTGGGTATATAAACAATAGAATAATAATGACAGGGGAATAAACATGCTTTCCCAGCATGGCGTTAATCGTCGTGATTTTATGAAGCTTTGTGCAGCACTGGCTGCCACCATGGGTCTCAGCAGCAAGGCTGCCGCTGAAATTGCTGATACAGTCGGTTCACCGCAACGACCACCGGTTATCTGGATCGGGGCGCAGGAATGTACCGGCTGTACGGAATCACTGTTACGTTCTACCCACCCGACCATTGAAAATCTTCTGCTTAGCGTGATTTCAATGGAGTATCACGAAGTGCTGTCGGCCGCATTTGGTGATCAAGCGGAAGAGAATAAGCACCGAGCCATTGAGCAGTACAAAGGAAAATATGTCCTGGTTGTGGATGGTTCTATTCCGCTCAAAGACGGCGGCATTTATTGCATGGTGGCGGGCAAACCTATTGTCGAGCATATCCGTGAAGCGGCGGAACATGCGGCCGCCATTATTGCCATTGGTTCTTGTTCGGCTTGGGGCGGTGTACCCGCTACAGGCGGGAATCCAACCGGTGCGGTGAGCTTGCAAGAGGTCTTGCCGGGCAAAACGGTCATTAATATCCCTGGTTGCCCACCCAATCCGCATAACTTCTTGGCGACGGTCGCCCATATCATCACCTTCCAACGGCCACCCGCGCTCGATGCCAAGAACCGCCCAACCTTTGCTTATGGCCGCTTGATTCATGAAAACTGCGAGCGCCGCCCTCACTTTGATGCTGGCCGTTTTGCGCGCCAATTTGGAGATGAAGGGCACCGGCAGGGCTATTGCCTGTATCACTTAGGCTGCAAAGGGCCAGAGACTTACGGCAACTGCCCGACACTGGAGTTCTGCGATATTGGCGGCGGTATCTGGCCGGTGGGTATCGGGCACCCTTGCTACGGCTGTAACGAAGAGGGCATTGGCTTCACCAAAGGTATCGCCCAACTGTCGAGCGTTGAAAACCCAACCCCACGCGCGGAAAAACCTCTGATTAACACTCCTGAAGGGGGCGAAGTGTCGACCACGGCGACAGCACTGCTTGGCGGTGTGGTGGGGTTGGTAGCCGGTGTTAGCTTGATGACGGTTCGCGAACTGGGGCGGCAACAGAAAGAGCGCCGCAAAGATGACGATCACGCATCGCGGGAGGAATAGCCGTGAACCGACGTCACTTCTTCAAATTAGCCTCTGGTGGTGTGTTGCTGGCGGGGCTTTCGCCCAGTACGCAAGCAGAGGTACAAAACCGGCCACCGATCCCCGGTGCGTTGGGCATGCTATATGACTCGACATTATGTGTCGGGTGTCAGGCATGCGTGAGTAAATGCCAGCAGGTGAACCACAGCGAAATCTACGCGGCGGGTGAGGCCTTGTGGTCAAACAACGACAAACTGAGCCCCTTTACCAACAATATTATTCAGGTGTGGACCAGCGGCACAGGGGTCAATAAAGATCAGCTAGAAGATGGTTACGCCTATATCAAAAAACAGTGCATGCACTGCGTTGATCCTAACTGTGTTTCCGTCTGTCCGGTCAGTGCGCTGCGCAAAGATGCCAAGACTGGCATCGTCCACTATGACCCAAATGTCTGCACCGGCTGCCGTTATTGTATGGTCGGCTGCCCGTTCAATGTGCCGAAATATGATTACGACAACCCCTTTGGTCAGATCCACAAATGCGAGTTATGCAATCAGAAAGGCGTCGAACGGCTGGACAAAGGTGGCCTGCCCGGTTGTGTCGAAGTCTGCCCAACCGGTGCGGTGATCTACGGGACACGCGAAGAATTGCTGTCTGAGGCACAACATCGATTGACCCTGAAACCGGGAGAAAATTACCTCTTCCCACGTCAAACACTCAGCGCCAACGATCCCTACGAGCATCCCGTACCCCATTACGATCAGCATGTTTATGGTGAGAAAGAGGGCGGCGGCACGCAAGTCTTGGTGCTGGCAGGGATCCCAGCCGAAAAACTTGATCTCCCACCGCTGGCAGATTTGGCAACCGGTGCTCGCTCCGAGCATGTTCAGCACACCTTGTACAAAGGCATGATCCTGCCATTAGCGGTACTGGCGGGGGTCACCGCACTGGTGCATCGCAATACCCGCGATGAGCGCAAAGGTGACGACCATCAGGACGAGCCGGACACGCAAAGTAAGCCAGAGACGCAGAATAAAAAGGAAGGTCGCGATGACGATGCATAAATCCAGCCCACTGGGTGGGCGGCTAGTCAGTTGGCCGGTGATGCTGTTAGCGCCTTTTGTGGTGCTTTGCGCGCTGCTGATCGTCAAACGTCTGGTGCTTGGGCTCGGGTCAGTCAGTGATTTGAATGGCGGTTTCCCGTGGGGCATCTGGATCGCTTTCGACTTACTGGTCGGCACCGGTTTGGCGTGTGGCGGCTGGGCACTGGCGTGGGCGGTTTACGTGTTTAACCGCGGCGAGTATCACCCGTTGGTCCGGCCTGCGCTGCTTGCCAGTTTGTTTGGTTACGCGCTCGGTGGTTTATCCATCACCATTGACGTCGGCCGTTACTGGAATCTGCCGTACTTCTTTATCCCCGGTTATTTCAACGTTAACTCGGTGCTGTTCGAAACCGCGGTCTGTATGACGATTTACATCGGGGTGATGGCACTTGAGTTTGCGCCAGCACTGTTCGAGCGCCTCGGTTGGAAAGTGTCGCTCAAGCGGCTGAACAAAGTGATGTTCTTTGTCATTGCGCTCGGGGCGCTGCTACCCACCATGCACCAATCTTCTATGGGGTCATTGATGATTGCTGCGGGGGCCAAGATTCATCCGTTGTGGCAAAGCTACGAAATGTTGCCGCTGTTCTCGCTGTTGACCGCCGCGATTTTGGGCTTCTCGATTGTGATTTTCGAAGGCTCATTAGTGCAGGCGGGATTGCGCGGGCGTGGGGCCAATGAAGCGCCGTTGTTCACCCGCTTAACCACCATTATTGATGTCTTCTTGCTGCTGTTTGTCCTGCTGCGTCTAGGGGAAGTTATCGTTCGGCATAAGACCGATTACTTGTGGCATTTTGACCGCTACGCCATCGCTTTCTGGGCCGAAATCGTGCTGATGACCTTGCCGTTGCTGATTTTCCGCATCCGGCGAGCCAGAGAAGACAGCCGCTTACTCTTCATTGGGGCGCTGTGCATGATTGGCGGCGGCGCGCTGTGGCGGCTCAACTACTCGTTACTGGCGTTCAACCCTGGCGGTGGCTACAACTACTTCCCAACAACCAGCGAAATCCTGATTTCAATCGGCTTCGTGGCGATTGAAATCTGCGCCTACATTTTATTGATTCGGCTGTTGCCGGTGCTTCCCGCTCACGGACAGTTACATAAGAATAATCAGACAGAGGTAAAGCATGAGCCAACGCATCACCATTGATCCCGTCACCCGCATTGAAGGGCACCTGCGGATCGACTGCGAAATAGAAGATGGCAAGGTCATCAAAGCTTGGTCCTCTGGCACCATGTGGCGTGGCATGGAAGAGATCTTGCAAGGTAACGATCCGCGCGATGCGTGGATGATTGTGCAGCGCATTTGCGGTGTTTGTACCACCATCCATGCGATTGCCTCGGTTCGTGCAGTGGAGAACGCGCTGGGGATGGAAGTGCCGGTTAACGCGCAGCATATTCGTAACCTGATTCTGGCCGCCCACAGTATTCACGACCATATTGTGCATTTCTATCAACTGTCCGCGCTCGATTGGGTGGATGTCACCTCCGCGCTAAAAGCCTCGCCACAAAAGGCCTCCGCCATGTTGAGCGGGCTGTCTAGTTGGCCGCTCAACAGCGCCGAAGAGTTCACCCGTGTGCAGCAGAAAATCAAGGATCTGGTCGCCAGTGGTCAGTTAGGTATTTTTGCTAACGGTTATTGGGGTCACCCTGCAATGGCCTTGCCGCCTGAAGTGAATCTGATTGCCGTGGCGCACTACCTGCAAGCACTGGAGTGCCAGCGCGATGCGAACCGTATCGTCGCGGTGCTGGGGGGTAAAACCCCACATATCCAGAACCTCGCGGTAGGTGGGGTGGCTAACCCGATCAATCTGGATATGCCAAGTGTGCTCAACCTTGAGCGTCTGATGCTGGTGAAATCCTTTATCGACCGGCTCGGCAGCTTTATCGAGCAAGTTTACAAGGTGGATACGGCGGTTATCGCGGCTCACTACCCGGGCTGGCTCAATCTGGGCAAAGGCGCTGATTATTACCTCAGCGTGCCAGAGCTGCCGGTTGACCGCAAAGGTGAAACCTTCCTGTTGCCGGGCGGTTATCTGGAGAATGGCACCTTCCGCCCGATCGCCAATCACAATGATCCTTACTTGATCCAAGGTATCGCCGAAAGCGGCAAACATGCGTGGTATCAGGACGACGAACCACTGGCACCTTGGGAAGGTAAAACCAATCCGAATTACACGGGCTGGCAGGAAGATGGCAAATATTCATGGGTGAAAGCGCCGACCTTCTACGGCAAAACGGTCGAAGTGGGGCCGCTGGCGTGGTTGATGTGCGGTATGGCCGCAGATCATCAGCCGACGAAACGGCACTTCAGCGATATCGGCGCTGCCTACCAAAAACTGAGCGGGCAGGGAATTACCGCCGAACAGTTACCCTCAACACTGGGTCGCATTATTGGCCGTGCGGTGCATTGTTGCGTGCTGCATGAAACGCTGGCACAGCAATGGACAGCGTTAGTGACCAATATCGGTACCGGTGATGTGGAAACCTTTATTAAGCCCAATATCCCCTTAACCGGCGAAATACGTGGCGTAGGATTTGAAGAAGCGCCGCGCGGCATGTTATCGCACTGGGTGGTGATCAAGGACGGCAAAATCGGCAACTATCAAGCGGTGGTGCCATCAACATGGAACGCGGGGCCACGCAACTATAACGGCGAACCGGGGCCTTACGAGCAAGCGCTGGTCGGCACGCCAATTGCTGATCCTGCTAAGCCGCTGGAAGTGGTGCGGACCATTCACTCATTCGACCCTTGTATGTCTTGTGCCGTACATATTGTTGATACAACGGGCAACGAAGTGACCAAAGTCAAGGTGCTGTGATGGGGATTTTGGTATTAGGTATAGGCAACTTATTACTGAGCGATGAAGCGGTGGGGGTGCGTCTCGTTGAAGCACTGACACAGCGGTTTGATATTCCAGCGGGCGTCGAGGTGCTGGACGGCGGTACGGCGGGGCTAGAACTGATGGAGGCGATGGCCAATCGCGACCATTTGATTGTGGCCGATGCGGTACTCACCGGCCAGCCACCGGGCAGTGTTGCGGTACTGCGCGATAAAGAGATCCCCGCCATGTTTAGCCGCAAAGTCTCACCTCATCAATTGGGGCTATGCGATGTGCTGATGGCACTGCAACTGACGGGCGAGTTCCCGCGCCAACTGACGCTGGTGGGCGTGGTGCCAGAATCATTGGCACCGGGGATCGGTTTGACAGCGACCGTGACGCAAGCCATGGAACCGGCGCTAGAGCATATTGTGCTAGCGCTGCAAGCCAGCGGTGTG
>NZ_HE997647.1:326665-357749 GCF_000312485.1 Yersinia massiliensis CCUG 53443
CACGGGAGGAGCACCATGTCTGACGCAACTTGTGATAGCTCACAAGGGATCAGCGTACAAGGGGCTGAAGAACAAGGCGTTGAGGGGCATCAGCATAATCCAGCGGCATTACTGGAACGTGTTTTTGCTCAGATCGCCGACGATGAAATGTGCGGCTTGCCGTTTTATCGTGACCACATTCCCTTGCGGGCCTGTGGTTTTCAGTTGTTTGAGCAGCAATGGGTCGGCGTGATCCTGACGCCGTGGATGATGAGTCTCGTGGTGTTACCGGGGCCAGAGCAACGCTGGCAGCGGCGAGTGATTGGCGAGCGACTGATGCTTTCACTGCCTTGTGGCAGCATTGGTTTTACTGTCAGTGAAGTGGCGGGGTGCGGCCAATATCTGAGCCGCTCACTGATGTCGCCACTTGAGACGACACTCAGTGCGGAGCGGGCGGTGCAATTAGCCGAGCAAAGTGCGCGGATGGCGCTCTCACTGCCGGTTGTGGATGCTGATGGCCCTGCTAATCCACGGCGACGAGCGCTGTTTAGCAAAATAGCCACTGAGCCGAAAAATCCGTTAGCGCAATAAAACGTTAGCCTAATAAAAACATTAGCCCAATAACAGGCCATCGAAAAATAAAGAGTCAGCATGCATGAAATCAGCTTATGCCTCAGCACGCTGGAGCTCATCGAACAGCAGGCGCAACGTCACGGCGCGAAACGGATAACGGCCGTTTGGTTGGAGATTGGCGCACTGTCCTGCATCGAAGAGAGTGCTTTGCGGTTCAGTTTTGATGCCGCCAGCCGCCAAACATTGGCCGCTGATTGCCAATTGCATCTTAGCTATTTACCCGCCATGGCGTGGTGTTGGACATGTAGCGCTAGCGTAGAAATTAAACGGCACGACGCCGGGTGCCCGCATTGCGGCAGCCATGCTCTGCAAGTAGAGAGTGGCAACAATTTGCAGGTAAAACAGATAGAAGTGGAATAATCCTGAAGGAGTGAATTCCTATGTGTACGACTTGTGGTTGCGCCAGCGGTGAGAAAAGGATCGAGGGCGACGACAATCATCATCACAGCAATCATCATCACGATGATCACCACCATGACCATCATCACGATCATCACCATCACAGTCACCACCATGACGATGACCATCACCACCACGCTCATCACGGCAGCGACGAACATCATGGCCATCACGACCATGACCATCACGACCATGATAGCCACGCGCTAGCGCCCCATATTCAGCATAAACATCAGCACAAATATGTCGCCAAAGGCACGCAGCCGGTCATCGTGCATCATCATTACTATTACCATCAAGGTGATGTCCATCATCACTACCACGGCAAAGCACCAGAACCGCAGATGGCCCCAGAACCTGAAGACACCGATGCGCCCACCGCTGAACCTTTTACGCCGCAAGTCCATGATGATCAGCAGGGATTACACTATGGGCAGGGTGAAGCCGGTAGCCATGCCCCCGGCATGGGGCAACGTCGGTTGCTACAAATTGAGCAAGATGTTCTGAGCAAGAATAACCATTTAGCCAGCCATAACCGCGACCACTTTGATGAGCAGCATATTCTGGCGCTGAATCTGGTCTCTAGCCCCGGTTCCGGTAAAACCACGTTGTTGACCACCACTTTGCAACGGTTAGCAGGGCAAGTACCTTGTGCGGTGATTGAAGGTGATCAGCAGACTACCCACGATGCGGAACGTATTCGGGCCACCGGCGTACCGGCGATTCAGGTGAATACCGGTAAAGGCTGCCATTTGGATGCTCAGATGGTGCATGATGCCGCCCACCGCTTGGGTCTGAACCATGACAGCCTGCTGTTTATTGAAAACGTCGGCAATCTGGTTTGCCCTGCCAGCTTTGATCTGGGTGAACGCCATAAAGTGGCGGTGCTCTCAGTGACCGAAGGCGAAGACAAGCCACTGAAATACCCCCATATGTTTGCCGCATCCACCCTGATGATTATCAATAAAATCGATTTGCTGCCCTATTTGGATTTCGATATCGAGCAATGCATCGCCTATGCCCGTCAGGTCAATCCGGACATTCAGGTGATTGCGCTGTCGGCCAGTAGCGGCGAGGGCATGGATTTGTGGCTGGAATGGCTGGAGGCGCAGCGATGTGCTTAGGCGTACCCGGCAAAATTGTGGCCGTCGGTGACGATATTCACCAGTTGGCTTGGGTCGAAGTGAGTGGCGTAAAACGCGAAATCAATATCGCCTTAGTCTGTGATGAATCACCTGCGGCCTTATTGGGGCAATGGGTGTTGGTGCATGTGGGGTTTGCTATGAGCTTGCTTGATGAAGAGGAAGCCCAGCAGACACTAGCCGCGCTTGAACACATGGAAGCCGTCGGGCTGGATCTGGACGAACGGGCAAGCGGGGCCAACGATGCGCTACGTTGATGAATTCCGTGATCCGGTACTGGTGAACGCCTTACTGGCGCGCATTGAACACTTGATGCCGCAACTGCCGGATAGGCAGGGAATGCCGTTGCAGATCATGGAAGTGTGTGGCGGCCATACTCATGCGATCTTTAAGTTTGGCTTGGATCAACTGCTGCCCGATGGGCTAGAATTTGTCCATGGGCCGGGCTGCCCTGTTTGTGTGTTACCGATGGGGCGAATCGACAGTTGCCTTGAAATCGCCGCTCACCCTGAAGTGATTTTCTGCACCTACGGTGACGCGATGCGTGTCCCAGGGCGCAATGGCTCGATGCTGGATGCCAAACGGTGCGGCGCAGATATTCGCGTGGTGTACTCACCACTGGATGCCCTGACGCTCGCGCAGCAAAACCCGGAGCGAGAAGTGGTGTTTTTCGGCCTTGGCTTTGAAACCACCATGCCCGCCAGCGCCCTCACGCTGCAACAAGCCAAACGGCTCGGGCTGACTAATTTCAGCCTGTTCTGCCAGCACATTACTATTATTCCCACCCTGCGCAGCCTGCTACAGCAACCGGATGTGTGCATCGACGGTTTTCTGGCACCCGGCCATGTCAGCATGGTGATTGGCACCACACCTTACGCTTTTATTTGCGATCAATTTGATAAGCCGCTGGTGGTGACGGGCTTCGAGCCGCTGGATATCTTGCAAGGGCTGGTGATGCTGCTGGAGCAAAAGGTGAGTGGGCGCTGTGAGGTTGAAAACCAGTATCGGCGCATCGTACCCGACAGCGGCAACATGCTGGCGCAGCAAGCGCTGGCCGAGGTATTTACCGCCAAAGCCAGCAGTGAATGGCGCGGATTGGGCGAAATAGCCGATTCCGGTGTGGAACTGAGCCCCGCTTATCACGCTTTCGACGCAGAATTACGCTTCAAGCCGCAACAACAGCGAGTCGCCGATGATCCACGCTCTCGATGTGGTGATGTGCTAACAGGGCGCTGCAAGCCTGACCAATGCCCGTTATTTGGCCGCGACTGTACGCCAGAGAATGCCTTTGGGGCGTTGATGGTGTCCTCGGAAGGGGCGTGCTCTGCTTACTATCAATATCGATAACTTTCACTATCAGCATGATGACCAAGCTAGTCGGCGAGGAAATGCGCCGAATGGGTCGTAACGGCGTGAGCCGTCGGAGCGCCCATCGGTGCAGTCGCCTCGCGGGGCTCTGAACGAAAAATAGTGGTGATTAAAATCAATGAAGCAGGCAATAACAGAATGAATAACAAAGAAATTACGTTGGCCCATGGCAGTGGTGGGCGAGCAATGCAGAGCTTGATTGAATCGCTGTTTCTAGCGGCATTTTCTAACCCCGCGCTGAATGAGCGGGAAGATCAGGCGCGCATTGCGCTGGCGGATCTGGTTGCCCAAGGGGATCGGTTGGCGATATCGACGGACAGTTATGTTATCGATCCTATCTTCTTCCCCGGCGGTGACATCGGCAAACTGGCGGTTTGTGGCACCGCCAATGACGTGGCGGTCAGTGGTGCGACGCCACGCTATCTCTCCTGCGGCTTTATTCTCGAGGAAGGGCTGCCGATGGCGAGCCTTGAGCGCATTGTACAGTCGATGGCGGCGACTGCGCAGCAAGCTGGCATACAGATTGTCACGGGGGATACCAAAGTGGTGCAACGTGGCGCGGCGGATAAGATCTTTATCAACACCACCGGTATCGGCGTGATCCCCGCCGCGATCCAGTGGGGCACCGCGATGATCAGAGCGGGCGATCGGATCATTGTCAGTGGCACATTAGGCGATCATGGTGCGACCATCCTGAACCTGCGCGAAGGCTTGGGTTTGGAGGCGGAGCTTATCAGTGATTGCGCCTTATTGGCCCCCCTGATTGCTCCTCTGCGCGCGATTGCCGGTGTTCGAGCACTACGTGATGCAACGCGCGGCGGCGTCACCGCTATCTTGCACGAATTTGCTGCGGCCAGCGGTTGCGGCATGGAAATCAACGAACCCGATCTCCCGTTAAAACCTGCGGTGCGTGGGATTTGCGAACTGTTGGGGTTAGATGCGCTTAACTTTGCCAACGAAGGTAAGTTGGTACTGGTGGTTTCCCCCGAGGCGCAAGAGGCGGTATTAGCGGCATTACGTAGCCATCCTTTGGGCCAAGATGCGGCGGTGATCGGGCAGGTCACCGAACGCCAGCAAGTCCGCTTATGTGGTGCATTCGGCGTATCGCGCCGGTTGGATTTGCCATTAGATGAACCGTTGCCACGTATCTGCTGATCCCTTGTGTGCCTAATGTTGCGCAGGCGGTGGCGTTGCACAGGCGGTGGGAGAGTATCGAGGAAAGAGGGGGTTTTGTGGATGAGAACGGTCTTTGCCTACGAATAAAAGGTAAGGTGCAAGGGGTCGGGTTTCGGCCCTACATTTGGCAGCTTGCTCATCGTTTCGCGCTACAGGGGGATGTCAGTAACGACAGCGCAGGGGTGACGGTGCATTTGTGGCAAACCCCCGCAGTCGCTGATTTTTTGCGTGCGCTGGCGCAAGATTGCCCGCCGTTAGCGCACATCGACAGTATTGCCTCCACCCCGTATCACTGGGCGCAACCGCCGCAGGATTTTGTGATTCATCACAGTGGCGCGGGGCAGATGGACACTCAAATCGTACCGGATGCGGCGACCTGTGATGCCTGTCTGGGTGAAATGAACGATCCCACTGACCGCCGATATCGTTACCCCTTTATCAACTGCACCCACTGTGGCCCACGCTTCACCATTATCCACCGTATGCCCTACGACCGCCCTGATACCGCGATGGGGGAGTTCCCGCTATGCGCCGCGTGTCAGGCGGAATATGACCATCCAGCCGATCGTCGCTTTCATGCTCAACCCAATGCCTGTGCACAGTGCGGCCCACGGTTATGGCTGACGGGGGACGATGGGCAAGCCGTGACACGCGACTTCAACGCCATAGAGCAGGCGGCGCAAGCGCTGTTGGCAGGCGATATTGTGGCTATCAAAGGGTTGGGCGGATTTCATCTGGCAGTCGATGCCACCAATGCCACGGCGGTGGCCCGATTAAGGCAGCGTAAACAGCGGCCTTCCAAGCCGTTGGCGGTGATGTTACCCAGCACCGACTGGCTGGCGCAATGCGTGCAAAGCTGTGATGAAGAAGGTGTGCTCCGCTTGCTACGCAGTCCGGCAGCCCCGATCGTGTTAGTCACCAAACAACCTGCTAGCCCGCTCTGTGAGGGCATCGCACCGAACTTGCCTGAAATTGGCGTGATGCTCCCTGCCAATCCGCTGCAACATTTACTGCTGCAACAAGTGGGCCGCCCGTTGGTGATGACCTCCGGTAACGGCAGCGGCAAGCCTCCTGCACTCAGTAATGAACAAGCCTTGAGCGCATTGGGTGATATCGCGGATCATTGGCTGCTGCATAATCGGCAAATTGTCCAGCGGGCCGATGATTCACTGGTGCGATTCACCCGCCAAGGGGCTGAAATGCTGCGTCGTGCGCGGGGTTACGTGCCGGATGCCTTTGCATTACCGCCGGGATTTGACCAGCAACCCGCTATTTTGGCGCTGGGCGCAGACATGAAAAACACCTTCTGTCTGCTGCGAGGCCAAACGGCCGTATTGAGTCAACACTTGGGGGATTTAGCGGATAGCGATATCGCGCAACAGCAGCAACAGCTTTTGGCGCTGTTTGGTCAGATTTACCATTTTACGCCGCAGGTAGTGGTGGTCGATGCGCACCCCGCTTATGTCAGTCATCAGGTGGGCATACAGTGGGCGGCACAACGAGACATTCCCTGCGTCGCTGTGCTACATCATCATGCGCATCTAGTCGCCTGTCTGGCGGAACACGGTTGGCCACGGGATGGTGGCGCGGTGATTGGACTGGCGCTGGATGGGTTAGGTTACGGCGCTGAGGGGCAACTGTGGGGCGGTGAGTGTTTGCGGGTGGATTATTCAAGCTGCGAATACGTGGGCGGTTTGCCGGCAGTCGCATTGCCCGGTGGAGATCTGGCATCTCGCCAGCCGTGGCGTAACTTGTTGGCACAGTGGCAACGTTTTGTTCCCCTGTGGCAGCAGTTACCCGAGGCAGCGGTCATCCCCCAGCCGCAAGGAGCGGTATTGGCGCGCGCCATTGAGCGGGGAATTAATGCCCCGTTAGCGTCTTCGGCGGGGCGGTTATTTGATGCGGTGGCTGCGGCGCTCGATATTGTGCCCTCGTCGATGAGTTGGGAGGGGGAAGCAGCTTGCTTGCTGGAAGCCTTGGCAAGACAAAGCCAGCAAACCGCGCCGCCAGTGACGATGCCACTGCATGAAATTCAGCAGGGGTTAGCGACATGTTGGCAGTTGGATTTAGCCACGTTTTGGCAACAATGGTTAGCCTATGATGCCCCACCAGCGGATCGGGCCTACGCCTTCCACGTCGCACTGGCGCAAGGTTTTGCCGCTTTGGCGCGTCAAGCTGCGCAACGATTTGGCATTAATACGATGGCCTTTTCGGGGGGCGTGCTGCATAACTCATTACTGCGGGAGTTACTTAGCGCGCAGTTGAGCGATTATCAGTTATTGATGCCGCAACGGTTGCCTGCCGGTGACGGTGGATTAGCCTTGGGGCAGGCACTGATTGCCGCGGCTCGAGAGGTTGTCGAGTCATCGTAATGGCTTTAATTGAAATTATTTAAGCAGCCTCTGCGGGGATAACTGATTTAGCGTATTTCCTCACTGGGTAAAGTGCCAGCGGCGGAGAGGACAGGCAGATCGTAAAGACGCCGTGAATACATCCTTGTAGGCTCGAGCCGCGCCATCCTTGGCGCGGACGCTTTACTCTTCTGCCTGTCCTCTCCGATTCAGATCGAGTCATCGAGGTTGTTGGCAATCCCACCTTTATCATTGACCCTGATGGGCGACGGCTTTGATTATATATTCAGCAAATACGTTGCCATGGTTTACGCTTAAATTGTGAGCACTCTCATTATTTATTTTCCCAGTCTTTTTCTGAATACCTATTTCTTAGTCACCTAATTAATCGATAGGAAAATACGATGACCATTCTGAAGCGTTATAAAATAGCGGCGCTGTTAGTCATTGGGATATTCATGGCAGGATGCGCCTCTAAAGTTACTACAAGCGCACAATTCTCAGGTTTTCTGGGGGATTACAGCAAATTAAAAGAAACGGAATCAGCAAGTGGCCAGAAGGTGTTGCGCTGGATCTCGCCTGATTTCAATATCAAAGAATATACCGGCGTATATTATACCCCGTTAATTTATTTCCCCGGCCCAACCCCGAGCGCTCGAGTCAGCCAGAAAACCTTAGATCAAATATTGGCGTACGCGAATAAAAGGCTTAAAGACGCGGTGAGCAAGCAATTACCCTTAGTCCATTCACCGAAGAGACGAAATACCTTAGTGGTTCGTGCAGCGATTACGGCTGTCGCCGCTGAAGATAGAGATTTAGAAGTGTATGAAATGATACCGATAGGTGCGGTGATTGCTGGCACCATGGCGGCTACCGGTAATCGCGCGCAAAATACCGCGCTGTATCTAGAAGTACAGGTGATTGATTCCAATACCGGTAAACCGGTCATTGTGGTGGTACGTAAAGCCTATGGCAAAGAGATCAGTAACAGTAACGCGCCGATCACTGCCGATGAAGTGAAAAGTACTATCGATAATCTGGTCTACGACATCATTAATTTCAGGGCGAAAAGCCAGCCTGCCCCTTGAAAATACCCTCACTCTTTAGCCTCGATGGGTGACCGACATCGAGGCTAAAAGGGGGGCGGTTAATCGTATTGCGCATGGCGAATCAGTACCGAGAGATCATGTAACTTCATGGGTTTACCCAATAAATAACCCTGCACTTCATCACACATCAGTTTTTGTAAGTAACTGAGTTGTTCTGCGGTTTCAACCCCTTCTGCGGTGACGGTCATGGAGAGCGCATGGCCAAGGTTAATGATGCCCTCAACAATCGACTGCCCCTCATGTGATTGCGCCAACTCATCAATAAAGCTCTTATCAATTTTCAGCCCATCAAACGGGAAACGGCGTAGATAATTTAATGATGAATAACCGGTGCCAAAATCATCCATCGAGAGGCGCACGCCCAGTGCTTTCAAGGCGGTCATGGTCTTAAAGGCACCGTCGGCATCTTCAATCATGATGCGCTCGGTGATTTCCAATTCCAGCCGATGGCTAGGCAGCCCTGTCAGCAACAACACTTGCCGTACCCGCTCGATCAGGCGCTGGCTTCTAAATTCAATCGCAGAAATATTGACGGAAACAATCAGCGATGAAGGCCATGTGGAAGCATCCTGACAGGCTTGCAACATAGTCCAGTCACTGATGGATGTAATCAAACCGGTCTCTTCTGCCAAGGCAATAAATTGATCCGGCATCAGCAGGCCCAATACGGGGTGGTTCCAGCGCACCAACGCCTCAGCACCAGTCAGTTGCGTGCCTTCAATGCGGTAACGTGGCTGGTAATACAAGCTGAATTCATTGTGTTTGACGGCTTGGCGCAAGAAACGCTCTAGCTCACTGCGTTGCATCAGGCGGTCATTCATTTCACTGGAGTAAAAACTCCAATGACTGCTACCACTGTTTTTCGCCTCATACATGGCGATATCGGCGAAGCGCAATAACTCTTCGGCTTGCATGGAATCCTGCGGTGCCAGCGCAATACCAATGCTGGCACTGATATAAATATCCTGATCATTGATGTTGTAAGGGCTTTCGATGCGGGCAATCACGCGGGCGCAGAGTTGCTCAATTTCTTTCATCGAAGAAAGGCCGCTAATGATCAGCACGAATTCGTCGCCCCCTTGACGGGCCACTAGATCCTGATCGCGCAAACAGCTTCTCAGCCGTTCTGAAACTTGGTGCAGCACTTGATCGCCGGCGATATGGCCGAAGGTATCGTTGACCGGTTTGAATTTATCTAAATCCACATTGAGAATCACCAGCGGATGCGGCGCAGCAGCCAGATTTCTGAGCTTACTCTCTAAAAACTCTTTCATTCGTAGGCGGTTTGGTAGCCCTGTCAGCGCATCATGCAATGAAAGGTGCTGAATGCGTTCTTGTGCTTCTATCTCACGCGTGATATCAGAGGCGGTGCCACGAAAACCAATAGTTTCGCCGTCATTGATGATGGGTTTGGCGTAAATACGACAGACTCGTTTCTCACCTTGGGCAGAGAAATAGGTACATTGCAGCTCGTTACGGGAATCAGTCAGATGGGTATGTTGTAGCCAAGAACGTAACGGAATGATGTCGCAATTGAGCAGTGAATCGAGGTTGCGCCCTAACCAATGCTCCACGCTTAATCCGGTAATCGTTAAAAAGCGCTGGGATAAATAAGTGATACGCAAATTGGCGTCTGTTTCCCATAACCAATCAGTCGCCGCTTCAGCGACATGACGGAAACGTTCTTCACTGGCGATTAATGCGGCTTTGTTGATATCAGCGATTTTCGCCTCGGACATCGCTCGCCGCAGCACCAACCAGCCCGCTAGCCCAAGAATCAGTGCCACTAAGGCCAACAGCGGCAGTAAAATATTGAGCAACTGCACGCCCGGCATCGTTTGGTTCCAGTACAACCTGAGCGCGCTGTTATCATTCGACGCTAATAGCAATGACGGCCCAGCCGTCGCATCTTTTTCATCGCGAGGCATCCGCAAATCATGAATGCCGTAATCTTCGCCTAAGGCACTCAATTCGGCTGGCGTCAAAAGGTCGATAAAAACTAACACGGAAGGTGCGCCCGCAATGGATTTAATCCGCGGATCATTGCCAGTGGTTAATGCAGCGGCGGCCACAACAGCAGGTTGTCCTGCTATTTCAAGTGTTTCAGTGGCGATAAATTGTTGTCCTGCCCGCTGGCGCGCGACATCAATGATAGGGCTAATATCTTGGCCGAGCCAATTGAGCAAACTCGTATCGCTCAACTGCCCTTTGATGACGGAATAGCGGGTTTTTCCCTGACCATCAACCACGAAAACACCTTCATAACGAAAATCGTTATAAAGTGATGGCCCTAGATTTTGGCTAACATAGGCCCACTCCGGGTCCACTTTGACATGCAGATGCTCGTAAGCATCGCCCCAAAAAGCATTATCTTTCATTCGGACTTTGATCGCGTCTTGGCGCATTTGCCAGGCTTTCTCGACCAAAAAACGGCTTTGCGATTGTGCTTGCTCATTTAATTGTGCGCCGATGTAGATAATACCTACGGCGGCAATAATGATGATTGCCCCAACGAGCAACGCCATAGCCTGTAGAGTCTGTTTCGCAAAGAAAACATTGTCCCCTTTTATCCGCTTTTCTGGCGGCTTGGAGTCTGTCATGGTTAATTCCCTTAGCACTGACGAAGTTCGGGCTGATCTTTTATTTTATAAAAAATGGGTTTAATCAGCAGGAAGCGGTGACTCTGAGGCAATACAAACTAACATAATTCCGCGTACTTATAATTTGAGCTTAGGATAATTTGATACCTACATGCTGTTTTTTTCAGCAAAAAATAGTAGAAATAGGAAAAAGCCTATACTTTTACACGGTTAATATGATGCCAATATGATCGGTTTGTCTGGGGAAAATTCAGAAGGGAGTACTGGGAAGGGAGCCTGCCGTTGCTGTGATTAAGCAAGGCAGGCTGGAACGTTAGATAACTAATGGCATCCAGATTAATCCGGTTAGCAGGAGTAGCACCAAAAATAGCACGCCAAAAATAGCGCCTAAACGCCAATAATCAGCGGTCGGCAAATAGCCGCTACCATAATAAATGGGGCTTGGACCCGTTGCGTAAGGCGTCGTAATACTGCTTAGCCCAATTGCCGCCCCGATCATTAAGCTAAATGTCACCAGCGGTATTTCAGGAATCACAAAGGCGGCGGCCAGCATCATGGGCGCTAATGCAGAGGTATAAGCGGTTGCACTGGCGAAGAAATAGCGCAAACCGTAAAACAGGGTTACCAGCAGAATCATAATGGCGGTCGGGGAGAAGCCGGACAGACTGTCCGCGATATGGTGGCCGAACCAAGAAATAAAGCCCGTTTGGTTTAACCCAGTGGCGAGTGCAATCAGCGATGCTAACCAGAAGAACACACTCCATGCCGCTTTGTTGCTGATAATATCATCCCAAGTGATGACTTTCGTGAGCAACATTAATGCGACCACAGAATAGCCGACCATGGCGGCATCAATAAAGTCAGAACCAAAGATCCATAACACCAGCGCGGCAATCATCAGCACTAACATGATTTTCTCACGTCGACACAGTGGCCCCATGATCTCCAGTTCTTTGGTCGCCCATTCAGGCACTTGATTACCTTGCTTAATTTCTGGCGGATAAAGCACGTAGGTGAGCCATGGCACCAGAATGATCAGTAAGATACTCAGTGGTAGCATCCCGATAAACCAAGTCCCCCAAGTGAGCGCAACATCTGTCGATGACTTGAGTAAACCTACTAACAGTAAGTTGGGGGCCATTGCGGTCAAAAATATCGAGCTCGTGACACAATCCGCGCTGATGCCCATCCACATAATGTAGGAACCAATCTTGCGTATGCCCGGTGTATTAGGTTGTGAGTCGTAAAGCGGGGGGAGGTTACGGATAATCGGGTAGATAATTCCCGCCCCTCGCGCGGAGTTAGAGGGGGTCACGGGGGCTAATAGTAATTCGGAAAACATGATCGCATAGCCGAGAAACAGGGTTTTATGCCCCATTTTCTTGACTAATAACAAGGCGATACGGCGGCCCAAGCCAGTTTTTTCGTAGCCGGTGCCAAACATGAACGCCGCGAATATCAGCCATATCACGGAGTTTGAAAAACCGGATACCACCCAAGAAAGTGCTTTAGACGTATATTTAAAACCGGGTTCTGCTAATTGCTCTGGACTATAAAGCAGCCAAGGTGAGAGCACGCCAATAATGGCGAGACCGGTCATGGCGACGACTGCGCCTGGCGCTGGCTCTAATATCAAACCAACAATCACACCAAAGAAAATGGCGAAATATAACCAGGCGTGTTCGGGTAATCCACTGGGTGAAGGAAATAAAGCGATAATAATAGCCACCATAATGGGAGCCAATAATCGCCATGACAAATTTAACTTTGCCATCGTCATATCCTTATTATCAATAAGGGAGGGCTAGTCACCCTCCTGCTTATTATTATTTAATATAATGAACGTGTTCGCAGATCTCATCGACAATAGCATCGCGTTTCTCGGCAAACATTTTCTTATTGGTTTCGATGAGGTTATTACCGTGGGTATCAATAGAAACGATCAGCGGCCCAAAGTTTTTCACTCTGCACACCCAGAGAGATTCAGGCATCCCCAGTTCGGTCCAATGAACTTCCTCTATTTCTTCCACTTGTGTAGCGGCTAATACGGCACAACCGGCAGGGAATATCGTGTGTAAGGCTTTATGTGTTTTGCAGCCTTCCTCGGTATTTGGCCCCATGCCACCTTTGCCCACAATTAATTTAACCCCAGTCTGCTCAATAAATTCTTTTTCAAAACTTTCCATGCGCATGCTGGTGGTGGGGCCAATGGAGATCATTTCCCATTTATCCCCATTCTTTTTGACGATGGGCCCGGCATGGAAAATAGCTTTGCCTCTTAAATCGAAAGGGATCTCACGTTTTAATTCAATTAAACGACGGTGACAAACATCACGGCAGGTCACTAAAGTGCCATTAAGATAAATAACATCGCCAGCTTTGATATCCACCAAATCTTCATCTTTAATCGGGGTCGTTAATACTTTTTTCATAATTGGTCCCCTCTGGTATGAGAGATACTTTCGAAGGTGAGATCCTGATGTACCAGCAGTGTGCCACGCCGATGTGCCCAACAACCGGTCGAGACCGCAACACCGATGGTAGACGGATGACGCGCCGCAGATTCAATATGCACGCCCATCACCGATGCCTTGCCTGTCAGCCCTTGTGGGCCAATGCCGAGCTTATTGAGTCCCTCTTCTAGGCGGCGTTCTAAATCGGCGGCAATCGGGTTGGGGTGATGGCTACCTATAGGGCGTAACACGGCCTTACGTGATAAGACGGCGGCGGTTTCTACCGAGGTCGCGATGCCGACACCCACCAAAACGGGCGGGCAGGCATTTACCGCCAGCGTGGAGATATTCTCAAACACGAATTTCACCACGCCTTCATAGCCCTCAGAGGGCATCAGCACTTTAGAACGGCCGGGAAGCGTACAGCCGCCGCCAGCCATATAAACTTCAATTTCTGCGCTCGTGTTATCGGGGATAATATCCCAAGTGACCCAAGGCACACCGCTACCGGTATTATTGCCCGTATTGACCTCATCAAATATTTCGACGGCATTATGTCGTAAGGGCGCTTTGACGGTGGCTTGTTGAACGGCTGATTTTAGAATGCTTTGTAATTCACCTAATAATGGGAATTTAGCTCCTACTTTGACATAAAACATTATTTCGCCCGTATCCTGACAAGCAGGGCGATTAAGCGCGATGGCCTTTTCCATATTATCGAACATGGTATGGTAAATAATCTTGGCCATACCTTCATTTTCTAACTCACGAAGTTGCTTTAATTTGTCAACAACATCGTCGGGCATGCGAGTGGATATCATTGCGGTAAAATTCGCGATGATATCCGTCAGTTTAGTCACTGAATCACTTTGCTCAATTATGCTCATGAAATTACCTCCAGCATAAATAATGGCGTAGATGCCATTAAATAATGACGAAATAAAGATGTGCTTTATTTATTTTCTTATCGTGCTACCGGTAGTGAAAACAAACTACCACAAAAAATAGGGTTTATTTCGATTTTGAAGTGTGATTGTTCAATTAACAAAACGTTAATTCTCTTTTTTCCTTTATATGGCGTGGCTTAACCCTATATCTCTGTTTGGTAGCAAATAGATAAATTACACATTGGCTTCATTAGGCAACAAATAAACAACACAAAAACAACCAAAGAATGCCAATCAATATCACCGCCGTTATACACCTCAAATTTTTAGGGATATTAATTAGCGATGATCTGTGAGAAAGCGTTAGAGTGTCATAGGTATATTTTAATTCAGGAATAGCGTAATGAGTCTCGATCACTATCCCTTACCGAAAGATCTTCAGGTGTTAATCGCTGTCGTTAACAGCGGTAGTTTTTTGGTGGCTGCTGAAAGCCTAGGGCAAACGCCTGCGTTCGTGACCAAGCGCATTCAACAATTGGAATTACAGCTCGGCGCAAAGTTATTGCATCGTTCTTCGCGGGGCGTGGTATTAACGGAGAGCGGCACACTAACCTACCAATCAGCACTGGATATTCTGGAGCGATTAACCGTGCTGAAAAATGAAGTGGCGCAGATAAAAGAGCAGCCTTCGGGCAAAGTCCGGATCGGGTGCAGCTTTGGTTTTGGCCGTAACTACATTGCACCGGCCATTATTGAGTTAATGGCGCGTTATCCTGACCTGCAAATTCATTTTGAACTGTTTGATAAGCAAATAGATTTGATTAAGGATCAAATTGATCTGGATATTCGGGTCAACGATGACATTTCAGAGAGCTATATCAGCCGTATGCTTACGAAGAATCAACGCATCATTTGCGCCTCTCCTGAATATTTAGCGCGTCAGGGAACACCGACCACACTACATGAGCTGCAACAGCATGACTGCTTATTTACCCAAGAACGGGATCAAACCGTGGGTGTGTGGGAGCTAGAAGGTAAGGAAGGGCGAAAATCGGTCAAAATCTCGGGGCATCTCTCTTCAAATAGTGGGGAGATCATTTTGCAGTGGGCGTTAAATGGGCGTGGGATCATGCTGCGATCGCTCTGGGATGTGGCACCTTTAATCGAGAAGGGGGCATTGGTGCGCGTGATGCCGGAATACGCGCAAAGTGCCAATATCTGGGCGGTGTATCAAACGCCACTCTATTTCTCTGCCAAGTTAAGGGTGTGCGTGGAGTTCTTTTCCAACTATTTCCAACGTGTCTCATTCTGATTTTTTGGTGAGTAACCCTCAGAGCATAATAGGAATTTTTGTCATTAGGCGTTAAAGTCGCATCAGGCTATTTTTAACCCGCTAAGCTTTATCGAAACCACCCTTAATTTGATTATCCTGCCGAGAGTAAGGAAGACACCACCATGCCCACACTGACATTCATTCTTAACAGGATAATGACCGACCTACCGCGCGCCCGATTAGCTTGGCGGCGTGTTTGGGTTGCCTCGATGATCACGCTTTTACTGAGTACCGGCGTCCTGCCTGCTCAGGCGGCTGAAGCGCCGTTGCCGGCTGTGACGGTGGCCCTCGTCACGGCCGCGACGCCCGATAACGCACTGCAATATTTAGGGCGAGTCGAGGCGATTCAAGCCGTCGATGTGACAACGCGCACCGAAGGTTTTATTGCTCGCCGATTATTTACCGAAGGGCAGATGGTTCAGCAGGGGGAGTTGCTGTATGAGATTGATCCCGCCTTGCATCAAGCCGCTGTGACTCAAGCTCAAGCACAGTTGGATAGCGCCACTGCCAGCGCCAACCACGCGCAGGTGACTCTCACGCGTTTACAGCGCCTAGGCAATAACCGTTCGGTGAGCCAAGCAGAAGTGGATGAAGCGCAGGCTCAGCGGGATATCAGCCGCGCAGCCGTCGCGCAGGCGCAAGCTAACTTGCAAATTCAACAGCTACAGCTCAGTTTCACCAACATCACCGCCCCGATCACCGGCCAGATTGGTCATAGCCGTTTTAATGTCGGCAGCCTGATTAACCCCGCGAGTGGCACGTTGGTCAGTATTGTCCAGCTTGATCCCATTCGTGTGGCGATTGCGGTCAATGAGCGAGATTACATTACCGCGACCTATCAGCTATCAGCGGCGGGCGTGGCTACCGCTAACGCAGCACTGCCGTTTGGCAATTTCACGCCACGCATTCAATTAGCCAACGGTAAACAGTATCCCGATAGTGGTGTTTTTGAATCCGTCGATAATCAAATCGATAAACAGACCGGTACCGTGACTATCCGCACCCGTTTTGCCAATCCACGGCATTTGTTACTGCCTGGCGGGGTGGTGAATGTGTCATTGGCTGCCGAAACAGCAAAACCGGTGATGGCGATACCGATCGCGGCATTACAACAGAATAAGCAGGGTCATTTTGTCTTAGTGGTGAACGATAAAGATCAGGTTGAAGTGCGGCCAGTGACCTTGGGCGAGCAGTTTGATCAGCAATATGAAGTCAAAGAGGGCTTGGCTGTGGGTGAGCGAGTCATTGTGGCTGGGCTACAACATGTCCGCCCCGGAATGACGGTTAATGCCACCGTGGCTACGCCGCTGACCGCAGATTAAGGGGAAGGCCAGATGCTGCATTTCTTTATTCGTCGCCCCAAGTTCGCCATTGTTATTGCACTGGTGATCACGCTGGTCGGTTGGGTGTCACTGTATGTGATCCCCGTTGAGCAATACCCTGATATCACCCCGCCAGCGGTGTCTGTCAGTGCGGTCTATCCGGGAGCGAGCGCCCGCGATGTTGCCCAAGCCATCGCCTCCCCGTTGGAAGCTCAGGTCAATGGCGTCAGCAACATGCTGTATATGGAGTCCACCAGCGCCAATAACGGCAGTTATCAGCTCAATATTACGTTTGCCAGTGGCACTGACCCCGATATGGCGGCGGTGGAGGTACAAAACCGGATTTCTCAGGTGAGTGCCCAACTGCCTGCGGAAGTGAATGAAAACGGCATTTCTGTGCGCAAGCGGGCCTCAAATCTGCTGTTGGGGGTCAGTGTCTTTTCGCCGAAACAGACCCATGACGCCCTGTTTGTCAGCAACTACACCAGCATTCAGTTACGTGATGCCATTGCGCGTATTAATGGTGTCGGCGATGTGCAGGTCTTTGGCGCACGTGATTTCAGCATGCGCGTGTGGCTGAATCCGCAACGTATGGAGTCGCTGAATGTCAGCGTGCAGGACATTATTGCTGCTTTACAACAACAAAACGTGCAGGCCGCAGCGGGGCAAATAGGTTCATCGCCGTCGATGGACGGACAACAACAGACACTGACGATTAGCGGGCAAGGGCGACTAACGGAGCCACAAGAATTTGCCAATGTGATTATTCGCAGCAATCCTCAGGGCGGGATGATTCGCTTAGGGGATGTCGCGCGCGTGGCGTTAGGCGCACAGAACTATCAGGTGAGTGCGGCACAAAACCAGACCGAATCGGCCTTTTTAGTGGTCTATCCGGTGCCGGGTGCTAACGCGCTGAATGTGGCGAATGGCGTGCGTGATGAGATGGCGCGTTTATCGGCATCCTTCCCGCCAGACTTGGCCTATGACATCAACTACGACTCCACCTTGCCGGTGACGGCGACCCTGCATGAAATCGCCCTGTCTCTGACCCTAACGTTGATTGTGGTGTTGGCGGTGGTGTACCTGTTTTTGCAGAGTATGCGTGCGACGTTTATTGTTGCGCTGACGATCCCTGTCTCCTTACTCGGCACCTTTGCTGTGTTGTATGCCTTTGGTTATTCGGCCAATACCCTCAGTCTATTCGCCATTATTCTGGCGTTAACCATTGTGGTGGATGACGCCATTGTGGTGGTGGAAAACGTCGAGCGGTTGCTGTCGAATGACCCGAATCTGACCCCCGCTCAAGCCACCAAACAGGCCATGAGCCAGATTGCGGGGCCGATCATTGCCACCACGCTGGTATTGATGGCGGTATTCGTCCCCATCGCCATTTTGCCGGGCATCATTGGCGAGCTGTATCGGCAATTTGCGGTGACACTGTCGGCGGCGGTCATTCTCTCCAGTATCAACGCCTTAACGCTCAGCCCTGCACTGTGTGCGGTATTGCTTAAACGGCGCACCCTATCGACCACCGGCGTATTTGGCGGCATGAACCGCGGGTTAGATCGCGCCCGAGATGGTTATGTCTCGTTGACAGGCCGTATTAGCCGCCGTGCGGTGTTCAGTATTGCCGCGCTGTTATTAGTGGGATTGGCGACATGGTGGGGCTATACCCGCCTGCCAACCTCATTCCTACCGGAAGAAGATCAGGGCTATTTCTTTATTAGCTTACAGCTACCAGATGGTGCCTCGCTAAACCGTACTCAAGCGGTAATGGATCAGATGTACCAACAGGTGACCGCTAATGATGCCGTTGAGGACGTGATAAAAATCACCGGTTTCAGTTTGCTCAGCGGCAATAACTCATCGAATGCCGGTTTTGCCATTGTGATGCTGAAACCTTGGGGGCAGCGGCCGCACATTGATCGCGTGCTCGCCAGTATTCAGGCTAACTTAGCGGCTATTCCATCGGCGATGATCATGGCGTTCAACCCGCCTGCCATTGCTGGCTTGGGCAGTGCGTCTGGCTTTGATTTACGGATTCAGGCGTTGCTGGGGCAATCGCCGCAAGAACTGGCGCAGGTCAGTCAGGGGGTTATTTTTGCCGCCAATCAGGACCCGAAACTGAGTCGCGTATTCACCACGTTCAGCGCCTCGGTACCGGAGATCAGTTTGAGCATCGATCGTGACCGTGCAGCGCTGTTACAAGTGCCGGTGAGTCGTATCTTCCAAACGCTGCAAACCTCATTGGGCGGGATGAATGCCGGTGACTTTACCCTCAATAACCGCATGTTCCGCGTGCAGTTGCAAAATGATATGGATTTCCGTCAGCGCACCGCGCAGATCAATAGCTTGAACGTGCGCAGTGATAATGGCGCATTAGTCAGTTTGGCGAATCTGGTCACTTTGACGCCTTCCGTCGGTGCGCCATTTATTAGTCATTTCAATCAGTTCCCTTCGGTCGCGATTAGTGGATCGGCGGCGGACGGGGTCAGTTCGGGTCAAGCGATGGCGGCGATGGAAGCGTTGTTGGCGCAGAACTTACCGCAAGGCTATAGCTACAGTTGGAGTGGGATGTCTTGGCAGGAGCAACAAACCGGTGGACAGGTGGTGTTGATTTATCTGGCGGCGTTGGTCTTTGCCTACCTGTTTTTAGTCGCCCAATATGAAAGCTGGAGCATTCCACTGGTGGTTATTTTATCGGTGGTCTTTGCCGTAGGCGGGGCGGTGGCGGGTCTATCTGCCATGGGGTTTGCCAACGATGTCTATGCGCAAATTGGGCTGGTGCTCCTGATCGGGCTGGCAGCCAAGAATGCGATTTTAATTGTCGAATTCTCTAAACAACGGCGAGAAGAGGGCGCAAGTATTGCAGAGGCGGCCGAAGATGGCGCTAAACAGCGCTTCCGTGCGGTGATGATGACGGCAATCTCCTTTATCCTTGGCGTGATGCCGCTGGTCTTTGCGAGCGGTGCGGGGGCGATGAGCCGCCAGATTATCGGTATTACCGTGTTTGGTGGCATGTTTATGGCTACCGCCGTGGGGATTTTGTTTATTCCTGCGCTGTACTTACATGTACAGCGGTTGCGGGAATGGACCAAAACACGCAAGCCACCCGTAGAGAAAGATCCACAGCAGGATAATTAATTCAGACAGCTCAGTCCGCGTCATCTTTGGCGCGGATGCTTGAGTTTTTACCTGCGTTCGCTGTTCCAAAATTGACCAGCAGCCCTTGCCATTTATCCCACCCTTCCCCTTGCCGCATCTTCGTGCAGTTGCCGCTAAAAAGTGCGGGAAACGCGCACTATCAGTGCCTCGCTTACGCCAATCTCCTCTTTATCATTACAAAAATTATGGATTTATCCACGCCTTAGCGCGTTCCAAGCACTTGGTACAAACATTGCTATATCTCTAGACCGCACGATGACCGTTAAACGACTTTGATAGGGATAAGGTATGTCACAAGCGAAACACACACCGGAATTAAAACGCACGTTAGGCAGTTTTCAATTATGGGGGATTGCCGTTGGGTTGGTGATCTCCGGCGAGTATTTTGGTTGGAGCTACGGTTGGGCGCAGGCGGGAACCTTGGGGTTCCTGTTTACCGCCTTAGGCGTCGCTGCAATGTATGCCGCGTTTATCTTTAGTTTTACTGAGTTAACCACTTCTATTCCTCATGCTGGCGGGCCATTTGCTTATGCTCACCGCGCCTTTGGCCCCACGGGCGGGTTTATCGCGGGTTTCGCGACCTTAATCGAGTTTGTCTTTGCACCGCCAGCCATTGCGATGGCGATTGGTGCCTATATCAATGTTCAGTTCCCCGCCATTGACCCTAAGTGGGTGGCTGTTGGCGCCTATCTGGTGTTTATGTCGCTCAATATTCTGGGGGTTAGTATTGCCGCGACCTTTGAGTTATTGGTCACGATATTGGCTATCTTTGAGTTGCTGGTCTTTATGGGCGTGGTCGCGCCGGGCTTTGAAGTCAGCAACTTTGTGAAAGGCGGCTGGGCAGGGTCTGATACCTTTAGCGCCGGTTCCTTATCCGGGATTTTTGCGGCGATACCCTTTGCTATTTGGTTCTTCCTCGCCATTGAGGGGGCATCAATGGCCGCTGAAGAAGCCAAAGATCCACAGCGCACCATCCCACGCGCCTTTATTGGCGGTATTTTGACATTGGTGGTGCTGGCGCTCGGTGTGATGGTGTTTGCCGGTGGTGTTGGGGATTGGACGGCGCTGTCCAATATTAACGATCCACTGCCGCAGGCGATGAAAATTATTGTCGGCAGCGACAGCGGCTGGCTGCACATGTTGGTCTGGTTGGGGCTATTCGGCCTGATTGCCTCTTTCCACGGCATCATCATGGGCTATTCCCGCCAGATCTTTGCCTTGGCCCGTGCAGGCTATTTGCCTAAACCACTGGCTAAGGTTCATCGGCGTTTTCGGACCCCACATTTGGCGATTCTGGCCGGTGGTGTGGTGGGGATTGCGGCGATTTTCTCTGACTCATTGATAGTGATTGGCGGTATGCCACTCACGGCAAATATTGTCACCATGTCGGTATTTGGTGCCATAGTGATGTATATCACCTCAATGCTATCGCTATTTAAGCTGAGACAAACAGAGCCACGTTTATCGCGTCCGTTCTCTGCGCCGCTCTATCCGTTTGCCCCTGCATTGGCATTGGTTTTAGCCGTGGTTTGTCTGGTGGCGATGATCTATTACAACCCAGTGCTGGCGCTGATTTTCGCCGCCATGATGTTCGCTGGATACGTTTATTTCCGCCTGACTCACCGTTCACGTGCTGCGGCGGCATTTGATCCGCAATTAAGTGGTGCGGAGTAATTTCGCTACCGTGGTCTAGAAGTCATAGATGATTCAGGCTGCTCCGGCAGCCTGCTGAGCTAAGGGATGTGTTATGTATCAGACCACTTTGAGCCATCGCCGCTATCACTTTAGTGACCTGCGGGATTTGATGGCGAAAGCCTCCCCCGCCCGTTCGGGGGATTATCTGGCGGGTGTGGCGGCGCAAACTGCGGAGGAACGCATGGCGGCCCGAATGGCGCTGGCCGACTTGCCGCTCAAAACATTTTTACAGCAAATGCTGATTCCGTATGAACAGGATGAAGTGACACGCCTGATTATTGATAGCCATGATCAGCAGGCTTTTACGCCAATCGCCCATCTGACCGTCGGGGATTTTCGTGATTGGCTGCTGAGTGAGCGAACAGACAGTGCAACCTTGGCACAAGTGAGTGCGGGTATCACCCCTGAAATGGCGGCAGCCGTCAGCAAGATTATGCGGAATCAGGATTTGATTCTGGTGGCGAAAAAATGCCGTGTCGTCACCCAATTTCGTAACACCATTGGCCTGCCCGGTCATTTGAGCGTGCGGCTACAGCCTAATCATCCCACAGACAGCTTGCCCGGTATCGCCGCCAGTATGTTAGATGGCCTGCTGTATGGCAGCGGTGATGCGGTTATTGGTATCAATCCAGCCAGTGACAGTTTGCCATTGCTGGAGAAACTGAATTACATGCTGGACGATGTGATCAGCCGTTTTGAGATCCCCACGCAGTCCTGTGTCCTGACGCACGTCACCAATACCCTGAAATTGATTGAGCGTGGCGCGCCGGTAGATTTGGTGTTTCAGTCCATTGCGGGCAGTGAAGCGGCCAATGCTGGATTCGGTATCAACCTCGCGTTACTGGAAGAAGCGCAGCTCGCCGCATTGAGCCTTAAACGCGGCACCTTAGGCGACAATGTGATGTATTTCGAAACCGGTCAGGGCAGTTGCCTCTCCGGTAATGCGCATTTTGGCGTTGACCAACAGACCTGTGAAGCGCGCGCTTATGCGATTGCCCGCCGCTTCTCACCGTTGTTAACCAATACCGTGGTGGGCTTTATCGGGCCGGAATATTTATATGACGGCAAGCAGATTATCCGTGCCGGTTTAGAGGATCATTTTTGCGGCAAATTGCTGGGTGTCCCACTAGGGTGCGATGTTTGCTACACCAACCACGCCGAAGCCGATCAGGATGATATGGACACCTTGCTGACTCTGTTAGGCGCGGCAGGGCTGACATTTATGATGGGCATTCCGGGGGCAGACGACATTATGCTTAATTATCAAAGTACCTCGTTCCATGATGCGCTCTATATCCGCCAATTACTGGGCTTGAAGCATGCGCCTGAGTTTGGTCGCTGGCTGGAGAAGATGAACATCATGGATCCACAGGGGCAACTGCGGGATGCCGCGATTAACCATCCGCTACTGAAACAGCTTCCCTATATGGAGGTATTTTGATGAGTCGCCGTGAGATAGACCTGCTGCATCGTAACCCGTGGGAAGCTCTGCGGCAGTTTACCGCTGCACGTATCGCGCTCGGGCGCACGGGGGACAGTTTGCCCACCGCTGAATTGCTGAAATTTGGGTTAGCACATGCGCAAGCCCGTGATGCCGTCCACCAACCTTTTATGAATGAAGAGCTTGCTGGCCCACTGGCGGCGTTGGGGCTGCACACCTTGACGGTTAACAGTGCGGCACCAGATCGTTCAACTTATCTGCGCCGCCCAGATTTAGGGCGAAAATTATCCGCGCAAAGTCACGCACAGTTGAGCGCATGGCCTGATAAACAAGCGGATCTGCTGCTGGTCATTGGCGACGGATTGTCATCCAAAGCCGTCCATCGCCAAGCCGTTCCACTGATAGCCGCACTGTTGCCTTACTTGCGCACGCTCGGTTTATCCTTGGCACCGATTGTGTTGGCGCACCAATCGCGAGTGGCGCTAGGGGATGATGCGGGTGAATGCCTGCAAGCCAAAGCTGTGGCGATATTGATTGGTGAAAGACCGGGGCTGTCTTCACCGGATAGCCTTGGGATCTATATGACATGGGGGCCGAATACGGCACGCTTGGAGTCTGAGCGCAATTGTATTTCTAATATTCGCCCCGAAGGGCTGGATTATCCACAGGCGGCGTTTAAATTGGCATGGCTGCTTGAGCAGTCTTTCCAGCGGCGTTTATCAGGCGTACAGCTCAAAGATGAAAGCGATAACCCTGTATTGCATGGGCGCATTAGTCCGGCTTATGAAATTAAATCTGACGACAGTGTTTCCTACTAGTTTTAGCTAAAAACCCAGTGACAACAAGCGGCTATGCTGCTTGTTTCTCGCCATTTACACGCCAGATAGCGTGCTATCTAATTAGCCAATCTAATGATTTGTATCAATTTACCCTACACATCTGCCCCGAATAAAACTATTCTTATCAACCTGCCATAAAGTTTTTAACCCTTAACGGGTATTTCCCTCATTCATTGGGTTTGGCTTTAGTCCCTCAGGCTACAGGGTAAATAAGGAAGAAAAATGGGATTCAGAAAAAAGAGCGTTCAACCGCTGCAAATCAACGATATTACGATTATTGATGACGTCAAATTGAAGAAAGCGATTACTGCTGCGGCGTTGGGTAACGCCATGGAGTGGTTCGATTTCGGGGTTTACGGTTTCGTTGCCTTTGCCCTTGGACAGGTATTTTTCCCCGGCGCAGATCCGGGTATCCAGATGATCGCCGCACTGGCGACTTTCTCCGTGCCTTTCTTGGTTCGTCCCCTTGGCGGCTTATTCTTTGGCGCATTGGGTGATAAGTATGGGCGACAAAAAGTCCTGTCTATCACCATCATTATTATGTCGGTCAGTACCTTCTGCATCGGCTTGATTCCCTCCTATGCCTCGATCGGGATTTGGGCACCGATACTGCTGTTATTGGCAAAACTGGCGCAGGGTTTCTCTGTGGGGGGCGAGTATACGGGAGCCGCTATTTTTGTGGCTGAATATTCACCGGACAGAAAACGAGGATTTCTCGGCAGTTGGCTGGATTTCGGCTCTATTGCCGGTTTTGTGTTAGGAGCAGGGGTCGTGCTGCTGATTTCCAGCATCGTGGGCGAGACTGAGTTCCTAGAGTGGGGCTGGCGGATACCGTTCTTTATTGCGGCACCGTTAGGTCTGATTGGTATTTACCTGCGTAATGCCTTGGAAGAAACGCCAACTTTTCAGCAGCATGTGGATAAAATTGACAGCGATTCGCGTAACAGTATTGCGCAGCCGCCGAAAGTGTCTTTCCGTGAGATTCTCACCAAGCAATGGCGGAATCTGACGATTTGTGTCGGTATCGTGATAGCGACCAATGTCACTTATTACATGCTACTCACCTATATGCCGAGCTATCTCTCCCATAGCCTGCACTATTCGGAAGATCACGGCGTATTGATTATTATCGCTATCATGCTCGGGATGTTATTTGTCCAACCCGTGATGGGGTTAATGAGCGACAGATATGGCCGTAAGCCCTTTATTATCTTTGGTAGCGTTGGGCTATTTATCCTCGCGATCCCCAGCTTTATCCTGATCAATAGCGGCATTATCGGTTTGATATTTTGTGGTTTACTGATTTTAGCGATTTTACTGAATTGCTTCACCGGTGTGATGGCTTCCATATTACCGGCCATGTTCCCAACCCATATTCGCTATAGCGCTTTGGCCATTGCGTTTAATATTTCCGTGCTGGTGGCAGGTTTGACGCCAACCGCGGCGGCTTGGTTGGTTGAAACCACTCAGAATCTGTATATGCCCGCTTACTACCTGATGGTGGTGGCACTGATTGGATTAATGACTGGGGTATTTATGAAGGAAACAGCCAATAAGCCGCTGAAAGGTGCCACCCCAGCGGCATCTGATAGGGCGGAAGCCAAAGAGATTTTGCAGGAGCACCATGATCATATCGAGCAGAATATTGAAGATATTGATCAGCAAATCGCTGAGCTGGAGAAAAAACGTAAAAATCTGATTGCTCAACACCCGGATATTAATTAACCCAAACTGTGCGGAATATCACGGGTTAAAGTTGATTTAAATCAATAAAAACCATTTCTATACAATCACTTACCTTTCTATGCAAATCTAGCTTTGACCCTCCCCTAAGGGGAGGGCTTAGATTAAGCGTCATTATTCTCCTTCATCGCGTTATTTTACTCTTATCGAAAGGACATCATGACCGTGACAAAGACCTTCGCCCAAGCCGCCCGACTGGCTATTGTTGCTTTAACCGCTATCACCTTTAGCCATTTCGCTGCCGCGCAATCGACCTCTAGCGCAGAACGTGAGTTCCTCGCACAACAGGGTTTAGCAGGAAAAACCACTGAGCAGATGATTGATGCCATTGATCAGTCAAAGCAAGCGCGTCCTCTGCCTTATTCAGCCTCGGTAACAGGTACCGAACTTAATTTGTCTGATGGAAAACAGCAATTCACTTTCCCGCTGGGCGATAAGTTTTATCTCTCATTTGCCCCTTTCGTGAATCAAACTCACCCCTGTTTTAATCACAGTTTGTCTGGCTGTCGCGGTGAAATGGCCGAGACCACCTTTGATGTGAAAATTACCGATAACACAGGGAAGGTGATCGTGCAGGATAAACTCACCAGTTATTCCAATGGTTTTATCGGTGTTTGGTTGCCACGTAATATCGAAGGCACCATTGAAGTTAGCTATCAAGGGCTAAAAGCGGTATCCCCTTTTGCCACTCAAGCCGAGAGCCAAACCTGTATGACCACGCTACATTTGCAAAAATAAATACGTAAGCGATTATCCCGCGAAATGAAAAATGCCCCGATAACCTAATTTGATGGTTATCGGGGCATTTTTCTCTGTTAAATATATTTAACTGTTTAGGAAATAGAAAGGATGTGAGTTATCAAAACTGCCTGCCATTTATCGATTCTATATTCAGAATATGTCGAAGAATGGCCGCTTTACCATTTTTTAATTTAGATGGAAGCATTTACTTTGCTGACAGAGTAACTATGTGAATGTTTAATATGAATTTTCCTATTTAATGTAGGAATTAATTATTTTAGTGTGCGATTTTTCCTGTTTACATAAATGTTAAAATTAGATTTTTAAACTGGAATAAATTAAATAACCAGTGATTTGATTTGTCGCATGGTTTTTATCTGATTGAGATGCGGGTTATTTATTTAATTATTAGAATTTAATTTTCATTAATTTCCCTTTATCAAAATATTTATTTTTAATCAGAATATTGTTCTTAAATAAAAACAGCCGTATAAATAATCTCATGTTAGTTGGCTAGGCTAATCGGCTTAAGTTATTCGTTTATCAATAGAAATTGATAAACCAATTGTTATTGGTTTGTGACTTTGCCGTGTGTTTAGTGCCCCTCCTATTTAAAAACTAAATCCTGACTTGATTGTATTGCCCGGTGCGACATCGCTTTTATTGCCAAGTAAAAGGATTGGGTTTTGCTGACCTCTTTTTTAGCAAATTATTATTTGTTAAGGAACTATATGAATAAATTCTTTAAAGTGATTTGGAATTCAGTCCTAAACATATGGATTGTTGTGGGTGAACTGGCAAAGCGCACCGCTAAAGCCAAAAGTGTCGGTCACTCATTAACTGGTAATACGCAGTCAAATACCCTTGCCAAAAATGGCATAAATCACCTCTTTAGAAAAAGTCTTTTAGCTTTATCCATCGGCAGCTTTAGCCTATTCAGCGTTAATCCTGTGCAGGCCGCCGATATCACCGTTACAACCCAAGCGGCCCTGTTAACCGCGTTATCAAACGGCACTTACGATAAAATTATTCTGGGTGCGGACATTGCACTGACTCAAGTACTCACCGTCAATATGGCGAGTCAGAATGTCGTGATTGACGGTAATGGCTTATATGGTTTGACTGTTGCCAATACGGTCGTCAATGGCTTAGCGGTTTCGTCGGGCACTGGGACATTAACGCTTCAGAATATGTCTAAAATCGACACGGCCAACTATTACAGCATGGTCTACCTAACCGGCACGGCTACGGCGGTGAATGTTGTCTATGACAATATCGGCTTTTTAGGCTCGTCCCAGCTTGCCTTTATGGCGACCAATGGCGGGGCCACCAACAGTATCTTGACGTTCGGTAATATTCTGTCGGATGTGGTTGTTAACGATAGAGACCAGGAGATTGGCGAAGTTAACAAAGTGAGGTATACCGGCCGATTTCATGTCACGCATTTAGGGGCTGGCATCTCTTTCCAAAATGCGGGTGCGGTAGCCAATACCTCCACCATGGACTTCCTCAGTGGTGCTGATGTCATCATCAATAGAACGGGGTCGGCAGCAAATATCACGAATACGGGGACCTATGCTTTTGCCTATAATTTTGCCGATAACGCCTCGTTTGAACTGATTGCCAATCAGAACGTTCTCAGTGGCGCGGCGAATAACCGAGGCATCACCATTGGGAGTTATAATTCAGGCACCGGTTTTGGTGATGGCGCAAAAATAATTTTGCGGGCGCGGGCGACCGGTGGCGGTGTTATCGCTGGGAATGCCATCGATAACGCGACCACGAATACAGCGGGCATCAATAATGGCGCTACTGGGACGGCGGATGTTATTTACAATCTGGCGACCGGTTCTATTTTGAATACCACGGCGGCTGGGATTTTAGCCACCAAAACCGGTGTGGCAAATAGCAGCGGGATCTATATCAGTTCTGGCGCGGCCATGAATGTCGCCACAGCCGGTATTTCAGCCTCCCATGCGGGCAGCGGGAATGTCGTGTTGGAGAATAAAGCCACAGGGACCATTACTGCCGCCACGGGAATATCGGCAACCAATACCGGAACTGCAACCATAAATGTCGCCAATAAAGGCACGATTAATAGCACCACTGCCGGGATTGCCATCTCCTCAAGTTCCACCTCTGGCCCATCACAAACCATTAGCGTAGATAATACCGGCGGTGCCATCAATGCCAGTGCGGGAACGGGCGTTAACGTTCTGTCGAATACATTATTGAATTTGGTCGGTGGGACGATTACGACGACGGGCGTTGCGACTGGGCTAACATTTGCGGGCACAAGTGGTAATCACGCCTTAACGGATTTGATTTTGAATCTCAACGGTACCGGAGCTGCTTTCGCCAAAGCGGTAGGTATCAATCTGGCCCTCAGACATGTCACCTTCAACGTGACAAATGGTACGGGGTTAACGAGTCTGGCCGGTTTGACCTTTGCCGAAGGGGTAAATGGCCGTAATACGATCAATGTCACGGGGACGGGGATCGGGATTACTGCGGCGAATACGGATGTCAGTGCGTTAAATCCGGATGCGTTAGATATCAATGTGTCTGGCGCAGGTACGGGGATTAATGCCACCGGTGGTGGGGTTGACCTGTCCGATTCGAATCTGCATATCAATGTCACCAACAGCGGCGGTACAGGATTACAGGTGACCGATGGTGCCGTGACCACAACCACCATCGGTGCCGATGCTCAGATCAATGCTGCCGGGGCGACGGCAATTAATTTCACTGGGACAACCGCCAAGACACTGACGAACAACGGAACCATCAATGGTGCGGTGAACTTTGCCGGAACAGCGGCGAACACCATTAATAATAATGCGATATTAAACGGCACATTAACCACCGGTGCCGGTAACGATACCTTGGTTCTTGGTAGTACCTCGCAAAGCAATGGCGCGATTAATCTGGGGGCCGGCAATAATAACGTCACCATACAGAATGGCGCTCAAGTGTCATCGATTACCACCGGTGTGGGTGATGATACTTTTACCATCAATAATATGACCGAGGGCAGTACCTATTTAGGTTCTCTAAATGCGGGTACTGGCACCAATACACTCAATTTCAATGCGTCAACTGACACCTTGGCGGCAGACACTTCCCTGCAAGGTTTTACCAATATTAATCTGGCGAATAGCCTGATTACCCTTGTCTCAGATACTAACATCGGCAGCGGCGTGATCAGTGTTGACGGCACCAGCGATCTGCTGTTTGGCAGTGCATTCAATGGCACGCTGAATGCGTCATTAGGCCATCTCGTGGGAGGTGATGGTTCAGCCATCATCAACAACGGCGCGAATGTTGCCTTGAGCCAGTCGAGTAATTTTGCGGGTGATTGGCAGGTCAAACAAAGTGGCACCCTGACGGCAAGCAATAGTAATCAGTTAGGCACGGCGGCGATTGCCCTCGATGGCGCATTAAATCTCAATGGGGTGGCGGCGACTAATAATGCATTGACCGGCACCGGCGCGCTGAATATCGCGAATACGGTCAATAGCGCCTTTGATTTTGGCAGTAATACCGGTACGGCATTTGCCGGTACGGTGAATATGCAAAACGCCACTTTTAACCTCAGTGGTACCAATAGCGGGGCATTAAATCATGCGACCTTGATTGCCTCCGCAGACACCTCAGTTGCGGTTGGCGTGGGCAATCAAACGATCGGTAACCTTACCCTTAATGGCGGGACGACTGAATTTGCGGCTGGGAGTTCAATCACGACCGACACACTGGCGGTGACCAATGACAGTGTGGTTAAAGTCGCCCCAGGGGTGAGCACTGGCGGGAATTTACTCGATCAGGATACGGGTAGTTCATCCCAGCTTATTAACAGCGCCAATGCCCTGTCGGCAACTGATTTAGCCCGACTCACATTGCAGGATCTTGCGGGCAACAGCTTGGGGAATGGGGCCGAAGAAAGTGTTGTTCAAGGCGGGAATACGGTAGCGCAGGCACTGTATGATTATGCGCTGACCAGCGAAGGCAGTGGTTTGAGTGTGACATCAACCCTGACAGAACTGGAATTACTACTTGGGCAAAGTTTAACCCTCACATCCGCGGGCGCAGTCAATGCCGATGACAACTTACTGGCGAAATTGACCGGTGCGGGCAACCTGATTATTGGTGCGGATAACAGCGAAATGACGCTGACCAATGCCACTAACGATTACACCGGCACGACCACCGTAAATGGCGGCATTTTGAATCTGGGGAGTGATAATGCACTGGGGGCGACTTCAGCCTTAAATACGGCGCTAAACACCCAGACCAATCTCAATGGCCACACTCAGACAGTAGGTGCGCTGACCAACGCCGGTACGGTGACCTTAGGCACCGGTGGGGTACTGAACAGCACGGGCGCGCTGACCAACAGCAATATCTTGAATCTTACTGGCGGCACGCTGAATCTGGCGGCGGGCGGTACTTCTAGCGCCACAGGCGGCTTAACCGGTGCTGGTACGCTGAACATCAACGGCGGCGATTTGGCGATCAGTGGCGCGAACAGCGGTTTAAGCGGCCAAACGCTGGTTGCAGCTGGCGCGTCTGCCACCTTGAACGGTGTCGGTACGCTAGGCAGCAGTGCCATTAATGTGCTGGGTGATTTAAACCTGAACGGGGCGAATGCTGCCTTGGCGAATGTGCTGAGTGGTAATGGCGATATCAATACCAACGCCGCGGTGGCCCT
>NZ_HE997648.1:0-63446 GCF_000312485.1 Yersinia massiliensis CCUG 53443
CCCAGTCAGTGGAGGCGCATTATAGGGAGTTCCTGACAGGCTGCAACCCTTAATTTCAAAAAAGTTTTCAACCGTGTTTTTTTTCAGCAATAATGAAGTAATAGGCGGGTTTTTAAACAATTATTACGCTAAACATTCAATCTATGAATGAAACAGTAGAGTAAAATAGAAGTATAAGAAGACAGATAGGACAAATCACCATGCAACTCAATACCCAACAACAAGCCGCCCAACGCAATCTTTCATATCTGTTGGCCGAAAAAATTGGTCAGCGCATTCTAATAGGTGAATATGAGGCCGGTAGCATCTTGCCTGGCGAAATAGAGTTGGGTGAACAGTTTGGTGTCAGTCGTACAGCAGTGCGTGAAGCGGTGAAAATGCTCGCAGCAAAAGGGATGTTATTACCACGCCCCCGTATTGGTACCCGAGTGATGCCCAAAACAAATTGGAACTACCTTGATCAGGAATTATTGACCTGGTGGATGAACAAAGAGAATTTCGATCAAGTGATGCAGCACTTCCTTATATTAAGGACATCACTTGAGCCGCAAGCTTGTTCACTCGCCGCAATAAATGCCAATGAGGAACAGCGCGTGCTGTTAGCTTCATTAATTGCAGAGATGCGGGCGCTACATAACCACTTTAACCGTGAGCGATGGATTCAGGTGGATGCTCAGTTTCATCAGTTAATCTATGAAGCCAGTGGTAATCCATTCTTGACGTCTTTCGCTAATTTGTTCAGTTCGGTATATCACAGTTATTTTCGTGCCATTACCGGCGATGAAGTGCTTCAGTTGCAACACCATCAGGATATTGTTGATGCCATTCTCGCCAGTGATAGCCAAGGAGCCTTATTAGCCTGCCAAGTGTTATTAAAAGAGAAAGATTAGCGGCGAGATGTTATTTATATCTCTATATAGAAAGAGGGTACTAAGGCTCACTCGATAAAATCAGGACGAACAATGATAAAATCTGCGCGTAGCATGGCGGGTCTTCCTTGGATAGCCGCCATGGCTTTCTTTATGCAGGCTTTGGATGCCACCATACTGAATACCGCTTTGCCATCAATCGCGGAAAGCCTCAACAGGTCACCATTGACCATGCAATCTGCCATTATCAGCTATACCCTAACCGTCGCCATGTTGATTCCTGTTAGTGGATGGTTGGCAGATCGTTTTGGCACTCGGCGGGTTTTTATTTTAGCGGTATCTCTCTTTACGCTGGGATCGCTTTTGTGCGCACTGTCAGACTCATTGCCATTTCTCGTTGCCTCACGCGTGATTCAAGGTGTCGGTGGGGCGATGATGATGCCCGTCGCTCGACTTGCACTTATTCGAGCCTATCCGCGTAGTGAACTGTTACCGGTACTCAATTTTGTCACGATTCCTGGATTAATTGGGCCAGTTTTGGGGCCGCTATTGGGCGGGCTACTGGTGACTTACGCCACTTGGCACTGGATTTTTATCCTTAATATCCCTATCGGCATATTAGGTATTATTTACGCACGTAAATTCATGCCTGACTTCACCATGCCTAAGCGCGCTTTTGATTTTATCGGCTTCCTGCTATTCGGTAGCAGTTTGGTGCTCATTTCCGTCAGTCTGGAGATTATGGGGCGACCCGACATTGCCAGTTACCTACCAGCCCTAACGCTAATTAGCGGTTTGTTGATGCTTCTCTTCTATATATTCCACGCCAAAGGCCACCCGAATCCATTAATTGGTTTGCCGCTATTCAAAACCAGAACCTTTTCGGTGGGTATTGCGGGGAACGTAGCCTCACGATTAGGGACTGGTTGCGTACCGTTCTTAATGCCACTGATGTTACAGGTTGGATTTGGTTACTCCGCTATTATTGCCGGTTGCATGATGGCACCCACGGCCATTGGTTCGATGATGGCGAAATCAGCCGTGACGCAGGTATTACGTTCGCTGGGTTATCGCAAAGTCTTAGTGAGTGTCACTGCCATTATCGGTGTGCTAATTGCATTATTTGCGTTGCAATCACCGGGCATGTCGCCTTGGTTGATGATCTTGCCGCTCTTTGTTTTGGGTATGGCGATGTCGACTCAGTTCACGGCCATGAATACCATCACCTTGGCAGACTTAACCGATAACAATGCCAGTTCAGGCAACAGTGTTCTGGCTGTCACTCAACAATTAGCTATCAGCTTTGGGGTTGCCATCAGTGCGGTGGTATTGCGGTTTTACGATGGGATGTCGTTTGGCGATAATGTCGATCACTTCCATTACACCTTTATTACCATGGGCGTGGTGACATTATTCTCCTCAGCGGTGTTCTTATTACTCAAACCCAAAGATGGCGACAACTTAATTCAGGGCCGCAATGTTAAAAAAGTCTCGCGCCCTGCAGAGAGTGAAATTTAACGAATAGCGACCGACCCACGCTCGATCAACTCGGGAGTGAGAATCAAGACTTGTGGTTCCGCTTCCGGGTTATTCAACCGATGAATTAGCGTATCAATGGCCAGTTCGCCAAGGTCATCTTTTGGCTGATGAATCGTGGTTAAAGGTGGGGTCATGTATTGTGCGATTTCAATATCATCGTAGCCGATAACCGCCATATCTTGCGGAATCGATAATCCAGCCTGATGCAAAGCCTGATAGACCCCAACAGCCATGGCATCATTACTGGTAAACACAGCGTCAGGTGGCTCCGGCAGTGCAAGTAACTGCTGCATGGCGGCCAAACCACCCCCAAATTCAAAATCACTGGCAACTTCATAGCCATTCGGCACCGGTAAACCCGCACGTGTCATGGCTTGACGGTAACCTTCCAAACGTTCTTTCGCTGGAGTTTTATCCTGCGGCCCGGCAATACAGGCGATTCGGGTATAGCCTCTGGCAATCAGATATGAGGTTGCCATTTCTCCGCCAAATAACGAGTTATCTTGAATGACATCGTTCACGCCCTCGAACGGTGCCCAGTCCATCATAATGATCGGTAACGAGGGATAACAACGCAGAATATCTTGGGAAGGGCGGTGACTTTCGGTACACATCAACAACAGACCATCGACCCGCTTTTGCATTAAGGTTTCAAGACTACGGCTCATGCGATCGATATCGCCTTCGGTATTACACAAAATCAAACTGTAACCGCGCTCATAACAACTGCGTTCTACACCACGAACCACTTCAGCATAAAAGGGGTTACTACTGGCGGTGACCAGCATGCCGATAGTCTGAGTTTGTTTCAGTTTTAGGCTACGGGCCAACGCAGAAGGGGCATAGTTGAGTTGACGAATAGCCGATTGCACTTTGTCGCGGATAGGGTCGCTGACAAAGCGATTTTTGTTAATCACATGGGAAACAGTCGATGTTGAGACGCCCGCTAAACGGGCGACATCTTTCATGGTGGCCAAAGTTATACCTGGCCTTGTAAGAAGCGGTCGATCTCAGCTCGCCATGGAATCGAGGGTTGCGCGCCAGCACGAGTCACCGCAATTGCAGCGGCTGCATGAGCAAAACGCACTGCGAGGCCCATTGTTTGGCCTTCTAATAATGCAGTGAGTAAAGCACCATTAAACGTATCACCAGCAGCAATGGTATCTACCGCATTCACTTTGAAACCCGCAACCAATTGACCTTTACCTTGTTCGCTGAGCCAGACGCCTCGGCTACCCAAAGTAATGATCACCGTTGCAATCCCTTTATCATGCAAAATTTGTGCGGCTTTCGCGGCATCATCATCCTGCTCAATATGAATACCGGTTAAACGCTCAGCTTCGGTTTCATTCGGGGTAATCATATCCACCAGCGTTAACAACTCATCGGGAAGCTTACGCGCAGGGGCCGGATTTAGAATCACCTTCGTCTGATGCTGCTTCGCCAATTTAGCCGCAGCAATCACTGTCTCGAGTGGGGATTCTAATTGCATGAGTAATGCTTCAGCATCAATAACTTGTTGCTGGTAACGGCTGAGGTATTCAGGTGTCACAGCAGCGTTAGCACCCGCGTTGATACCAATAACGTTCTCACCTTCACCATTGACGAAAATCAGTGCCACACCCGTAGTCGTTCCAACAACAGCCTCGATTGGGGTGGTATCAATCTCATCGCTGGCTAATTGCCGACGTACTCGTTCACCAATATCATCTTCACCCACACAGGCAATAAACGCGATATTCGCCCCACTACGGCCAGCGGCAACAGCCTGATTCGCGCCTTTGCCACCGAAAGCAACGTTATACTGCTTCCCGATCACCGTTTCACCCGGACGTGGAAACTGCTCAATGTTCAGAATATGGTCGGCATTGATACTGCCGAGGACCACCAGCTTACCTGTTTCCATCGTATTTATTCCTTTGTCCTTGAAGTTGCAGGATTGTTTCCTGCAACTTCAATTACCATGGGTATTTTAATTGATCTTTATTTGGTGACTAACTTCAAGTCAACAGGGATAACAGCCTGTACTTTTTCGCCTTTTAAGACTTTATCTGCTGTTTCAACGCCAATCACACCAATTTGGTCAGGGCGTTGAGCGATAGTTGCGCCCAGTTTACCGCTTTCAACCGCTTTAATCCCATCGTCGGTGCCGTCAAACCCTACCACTAACACATCTGTTTTGCCTGCGGTCTGCAAGGCACGTAATGCACCCAGTGCCATTTCATCGTTCTGAGCAAAAACAGCCTGCACGGTCGGATGCGCAGTCAGCAAGTTTTGCATGACGTTCAAGCCCTTAGTGCGGTCAAAATCAGCAGGCTGGCTGGCCAGCAATTGGAATTTGTTCTTTTCCATCGACTGTTTAAAGCCTTCACCACGTTCACGGGCCGCAGATGCTCCAGCGATCCCTTCTAACTGAATAACTTTGGCATCACTACCCAATTTCTTAGCAATAAAGTCACCGGCCATTTTGCCGCCAAAACGGTTATCAGATGCGACGTGGCTCACCACAGTGCCAGCGTTAGCCAGACGGTCAAGAGTGATAACCGGAATGTTCGCCTGATTTGCCATTTTCACTGCGTTACCGACAGCATCTGAGTCTGTTGGGTTAATCAGCAGAATTTTGGTGCCACGAACGGTTAAGTCCTGCACGTTCGCCAGCTCTTTCGCAGGGTTGTTTTGCGAATCCAAGACCACCAAGTTGTAACCCAGTTTGTCTGCTTCTTTTTGGGCACCCTCTTTCATTGAAACAAAGAACGGGTTATTCAGCGTGGAAACAACCAATGCGATAGTGTCTTTTGCCAGCGCGTTAGCACTGACGGTAGCGCTTAATGCAACAACTGAGATCAAGGTAGCCAGTTTCTTCATTTTCATGGTCACTATTCCTGTAGGGAGTTAGCAAATTCAACTTAGTAGGCATTATTGCTGCGTAAAATAGCCTACTGCTTTTTGTTATCTACCAACACCGCAAGCAAGATAACCACTGCTTTCACGATCATTTGGTAGTAAGAGGAGACGCCCAATAAATTCAAACCGTTATTCAAGAAACCGAGGATTAATGCCCCTATCAGGGTGCCGACGATCCGCCCTTTCCCGCCCGCAAGGCTTGTACCACCTAGAACGACGGCCGCAATGGCGTCCAGTTCATAACCTGTACCGGCAGTGGGTTGTGCAGACGACAAGCGGGCCACTTCGATAATCCCCGCCAATGCCGCTAATAATCCGCAGAGTGAATAAACAATAATTTTAACTTTGTCGACACTGATACCAGAGAGCCGTGTGGCAGACTCATTACCGCCTAACGCATAGATATAGCGACCTAAACGGGTGTGATGCAGCATGTACCAAGCGGCAATAAAGACGATAGCCATCAACCAGATAGGGGTTGGTATACCGAATGGACGACCAATACCGAACCAGCCAAAGGTGTCCGCTACATCGGTAAAACCGGTATTGATCGGGCTACCATTGGTGTAAACCATGGTCACGCCACGCAATAACAACATCATGACCAGTGTGGCGATAAACGCCTGTACTTTACCTTTGGCGACGATGACGCCAGTAATACCACCAATGAATGCCCCCAGCGCCAGTGCTGCGGCAACGGCTACCAAGGCATTAACTTCTAATCCGACAATCGAGGCGGCCACTGCACCGGTCAGTGCCAATAATGATCCCACAGACAGATCAATACCGGAAGTCAGGATAACCAGTGTCATCCCAACGGCCATAATGGCGTTGACAGATGTCTGCTGGAGAATGTTAAACAAGTTATTGACGGTAAAAAAGTTTGGGCTTAGTGACGAAACCACAGCAATCAGCACCAGCAGCGCAATCAGTGATTTTTGTTCTAATAACCATTCTTTACTGAACCAGCGTTTTGTCTGGATCGTTTGGGAACTCATATCTGGTTACTCCTGCTCTACGCGCTATGACCGATTAATAATCAGCGAATTGATGATCGACTGATGAATAATGGGCTTATTGATAATCTACTTATCAGTAAATTGTTTGCCGACGGCGGCTGCCATCAACACTTCTTGGGTAGCCTGTTCAATCGAGAACTCGCCGCTTAACTGGCCTTCATGCATTACAAGGATACGGTCACTCATACCGAGCACTTCTGGCATTTCTGAGGAAACAAGAATGATGCTCAACCCTTCTTCTTTGAATTGATTAATTAACTGGTAAATCTCTTTTTTAGCCCCGACGTCAACGCCACGCGTAGGCTCATCAAGGATCAACACCTTCGGACGAGTCATCAAACCGCGCGCAATCGCGACTTTCTGCTGATTACCACCGGATAACAAACCAATAGGCTGTTCCATGGAAGGTGTTTTGATATTAAATAAGCGAATGAAATCGGCGACTGCCTGCTGTTCGTCCGCATGTTTGAGTGAACCACCTGTGCGGCTGAAATAACGTAGTGCCGTCAAAGACATATTCTCTTTAACTGACATGCCAAGCACTAAGCCATCCCGCTTACGATCTTCAGAAATGTAAACGATGCCGTTTGCTAAACCATCCTGAGGTGAATGCGTAACCACTTCACGGCCATCCAACATAATAAATCCGGATTTACGTGGTAGTGCGCCATAGATGATTTTCATCAATTCCGTGCGACCCGCGCCCATCAAACCCGCCACGCCGAGGATCTCTCCACGATGCAAGGTAAAACTGACATTACTCACGCCTGGGCCACACAGCTGTTTGACCTGTAAGCGCTTTTCACCGCGGGGTAAATTCAGGCGTGGATATTGCTCTTCTAACTTGCGGCCAACCATCATCTCAATCAGTGTATTCTCGGTCAGCTCGCTAACCGGTTTTTCTGCGATAAACTGCCCATCACGGAAAACGGTAACGTCATCGCAAATTTCAAAGATTTCTTTTAGCCGATGAGAGATATAAACGATGCCACGGCCTTCAGCTTTCAACTCTTTAATGACGTTAAATAATGAAGCGGTTTCGGTATCAGTAAGGGCGTCAGTGGGTTCGTCCATAATGATGACTTTGGATTCAAAGCTCAGCACTTTGGCAATTTCCACCATTTGCTGATCACCGATGGACAATTCCCCCACCAGCCGGTGGCTGCTGTAATGAATATTGAGGCGTGCTAACAGTAAATCAGCTTCGGCATACATCTTTTTCCAATCGATGCCACCAAAGCGATTAACGAACTCGCGCCCTAAAAAGATGTTTTCTGCGATGGTTAACTGTGGGATCAGGTTAAGTTCCTGATGAATAATGCCAATGCCCGCTTCCTGCGAGTCTTTTGGGCCATTAAACACCACTTCTTTACCCATGAAATGCTGACTGCCGGCATCCTTACTGTAGATGCCAGTCAGCACTTTCATCATGGTCGATTTTCCAGCCCCATTTTCGCCCACCAGTGCCATCACCCTGCCAGGATAGACACTGAGCGCGGCACCGGAGAGTGCTTTGACGCCGGGAAAGGCTTTATCAATCCCTTTCAGTTGCAGCAAAGGTTGCATAAATGCCTCAGAAGGTTACGCCGGAGCAGAGAATGATGTTAGCAAAGGGGGAACATTCCCCGCTACGAATCACTGCCCGGCTTTGTTTAGTTTGTTCTTTAAAAGCTTCATGGCTGATATAGCGTAAAACTATTTGGTTTCCCTGGTGCTGCTCAAGTCGTGTTAACTGGGCGAGTAACGCTTCATGGAGTTGCGGATTATTTTTGACGATCTCCTGTGCAAGGTACGCAATCTCAACCTGCATTTCTTGTGTTACCACCTCAAGAACCTGTAGGAAACCAGGGACACCTTGCGTCAGTGCCAGATCGATACGTGTGGTGGTTGCCGGTATCGGCAGCCCCGCATCACCTATCACAAGCTGATCGGTATGACCCAAGCGGGAGATAACAGCAGAAATTTCAGAATTCAGTAATGCGCCTTTTTTCATTTTCAACTCCAACAGCGAAACGTTTCGCTGATACTGAGTTTAGGAAAAATAGCGCAGAAGGCAAATCTCATTTGATGAAATTGTGATCGCCATCGAAACGTTTCGCTGAATGAATAAATGAGAGGGAACATTGAAAAGAGAAAGGCCGCAATAATAAGCGGCCTCTTGGTTAAATCTCGACTTGCGTCCCGAGCTCAATCACTCGATTAGGGGGGATCTCAAACTGATCGGCAGCCCGCAGCGCATTGCGGCTAAGGGCAATAAACAATTTGCCTCTCAGGAATAGATACCAAGGTCGCCGAGTTAATATGAGCGATTCGTGGGACATAAAGAACGAAGTTTCCATCATCTGACACGGCAAGCCCTCTAGACCGCAGCGGTGGAAGATTTCCTCCACATTCGGTGTTTCACGCCAACCGTAGCTGGCAACCACTCGCCAGAAAGTCGGCGAGAGCTGCTCGATAGTCACCCGTTTTACGTTATGTACGTAAGGGGCATCTTCGGTTCGCAACGTCAGTAACACCACCCGCTCATGTAGCACTTTGTTATGTTTAAGGTTATGCAGTAACGCAAAAGGAATGACATTCATTGCCCGAGACATGTACACCGCAGTGCCTGTCACCCGTACTGGTGGTGATTTCTCTAAAGACGCAATCATTGCCTCCAGTGAATTACCGTGCTCGTGCATACGCCGTAGTAAGCTGAAACGCTCGCTCTTCCATGTAGTCATGATGATAAACATCACGAGACCGAGAGAAAGTGGCAACCAACCGCCCGAGAACAATTTCAATGCATTTGCTGAGAACATCGGAACATCGATAAGCAGCAAAACCACCAGCAGGCATCCGACAAAAGCACGGTTCCAGTGCCAGTTTTTCAGCGCCACCGTACAAAACAGAATACTGGTGATCACCATCGTTCCCGTTACGGCAATACCGTAAGCGGCAGCCAAATTGCTGGAGCGTTCGAAGCCGACAATCACCAGTACGACCGCCAGATACAGCGTCCAGTTAATGACTGGAATGTAAATCTGGCCAGACTCCATTTCGGAAGTATGGATAATGCGCATCGGCGGTAAGTAGCCTAAACGTACAGCCTGCCGAGTAAGCGAGAAAACGCCGGAAATAACAGCCTGTGAGGCAATCACTGTCGCCAGTGTCGCCAGCACTAACAGTGGGATTAATGCCCAATCAGGCGCTAACAGGAAGAAGGGGTTTTTGATGGCTTCAGGGTTTTTCAGTAATAGTGCACCCTGCCCAAAATAGTTCAGTACCAATGACGGTAACACCACGGTAAACCACGCCAACCGGATAGGGAATTTACCGAAATGCCCCATATCTGCATACAGCGCTTCCACCCCAGTTATCGCCAGTACCACTGCGCCAAGAGCATAAAATGAGACCGTTTTATATTCCGTAAAGAATGCTATCGCCCATTTTGGATTCAATGCCGATAAAACTTCGGGATTGGCGATAATACTGCGCAAACCCAGTAATGCCAGCGTTAGGAACCACACCAGCATGACGGGGGCAAAGAGTTTCCCGACGCTACCCGTGCCGTGTTTTTGAATCACAAAAAGCAGTGTTAATACCGCAATAGAGCAGGGGACAATATAAGGATCAAGCGCAGGCGCGGCGATTTCCAACCCTTCGATAGCTGACATGACCGATATTGCTGGCGTGATAACGACTTCACCATAGAAGAAGCTGCCGCCAATCAGCCCAAGAATGACCAGTATTGATGTGGTTCGGGAAGAGGTATTGCGCCCCGCTAAGGACATTAACGTTAAAATGCCCCCTTCACCGGCGTTATCCGCGCGCATCACGTAGGTGAGATATTTAACCGAGACGATCAGGATGAGCATCCAGAAAATCAGCGATAAAAAACCAAACACCACATCTGGGCGGACATCAAATCCATAATGACCAGAAAAGCACTCTCTCAAAGTATAGAGCGGGCTAGTCCCTATATCCCCGTAAACGACCCCAATTGCTGCTAAGGTTACCGCCGATAAAGACTGTTTATGGTCTGTGCTCATAGTTGATTTCTTTTTGCTAGAACGTCCATAGCCTGATGTGTGCGTTAAGAACCGCGAAACCCCGTTCTTTACCCCGTTCATTTTGATGATGGGTATAACTTGACGCCCACTAAAAGGCGCACAGTATGCACCATTTCAATAGATTGCCTACTCTTAAATAGTAATATGATGATGGTCAAAATGAGTCGGCGACAAATGTTCTGTAATATAAATATATTAGTAATCAAAGCGCTATCTTACTCAGAAAAAGAGGATTTATTTGCTCTTATCAGGTAAAAATCAATCAACTAACGGAACATGTAGAACAATTATGGCGCAATCATCGCAATTAGCTGAAAGAATCTCTCGCTTGAGCAGTGCCCTTGAAAGTGGTCTGTATGAAAGACAGGAAGCTATCCGCCTGTGCTTATTAGCTGCGCTCAGTGGTGAGAGTGTCTTCCTACTCGGTCCGCCGGGTATCGCTAAAAGCTTGATTGCTCGCCGCCTGAAATTTGCCTTCCGTCATGCCAGAGCATTTGAATATCTGATGACACGCTTTTCCACGCCAGAAGAGGTGTTTGGCCCACTGTCTATTCAGGCGCTAAAAGAAGAAGGGCGCTATCAACGCATGACCGGTGGTTACTTACCAGAAGCTGAAATCGTCTTCCTTGATGAGATTTGGAAAGCTGGCCCCGCTATCCTGAATACCTTGTTGACGGCCATTAACGAACGGCGTTTTCGTAATGGTGACCGAGAAGACAGTATCCCGATGCGATTACTGGTGACCGCGTCCAATGAGCTACCCGATGCTGACAGCAGCCTAGAAGCACTTTATGACCGAATGCTGATCCGCCTATGGCTAGATCGCGTACAAGAGAAGCAAAATTTCCGCTCACTGCTGCTCAGTCGACAAAACGAAAATCATAATCCGGTGGCAGAAAACCTCAGTATCAGCGATGAAGAGTTCCAACAGTGGCAGCCTTTAATCGACAAAATTGCCTTACCCGACCACTGTTTCGAGCTTATTTTTCAATTACGTCAGCAACTCAGTGCACAAGAACATGCGCCTTACGTCTCTGATCGCCGTTGGAAAAAAGCATTGCGCCTACTGCAAGCCAGCGCTTTTTTCAGTGGCCGAACTGAAGTTACCCCGATTGACTTAATTCTATTGAAAGATTGCCTGTGGCATGATCTCAGTTCCCTAAAACTGTTGCAACAACAGCTTGAGCAACTGTTAACGGAGCAGGGATATCAGCAGCACAGCTTATTAATGAAGTTACAAAACATTCATGGCCAATGGTTACAGCATCAACAACAACAAAGCGACCATCAAGCACTCATCGTAACGAAACAAAATGGTATGTTCAGCCGAAAACAGCAATATGTACTGCCAGAATCACTCACCGACAGTACGCTAACACTTTTGCTGCAAAAACCGCTTAACTTGCATGATATTCAGGTCAATCACTTACAAATTGAGAAAGATGCTCTCGCTCAATGGTTAAGTAAAGGGGGCGTTCTACGCGCGAAGTTAAATGGTATCGGTTATGCCCAATCCATCGATGCAGAAATTGATGATCAGCTACACATCACCGTATTAGATGTTAGTCGGCAGTCATCAATCCTCTCACAACCTGGCGCGGTGACTAACAGCGTGCCGCCAGAATTGCTGGTGGCATTAGCAGAATTGGAAAATAGTCTGAACGAGCAACGGCGGTTATTCAGCCAGCATCAACCCTGCTTGTTTACTCCCTCTGCGTGGCTGGCAAAAATAGAAGCGAGTCTGTTGCAGGTTGCGGAACAACTGAAGCAACAGCAACAAAAATTAAGTGGGCATTGATCTATGCTCAGCTTGGCAACACTCGATCTGCTGCTTTCCATCAGTGAAAGTGAGCTAATTGAAGAGGTGGTGGTGGGATTACTGGCATCACCGCAATTGGCGCTATTTTTGAAAAATTCCCGCGTATCAAACGTGCCTTGATGAAGGATATTCCCGGCTGGAAGCAAAACTTGCAGCAACGTATCCGTGAGGCGAAAGTTCCCCCAAGCCTAGCGAATGAATTTGTCTTATATCAACAGAGCCTATTGGAGAGCAGTCCGCAATTTTATGCTCACCTGCCAGAGATAGTAGCGCAGTTGCAACAGATGCATTCTCCCTTCGCAGCACAGGCGAATACATTGCTACAATCCGCTGATTTAGCAAGAAATCCACAAGTTGGCGATAGCCTACAAACGCTATTTTTGCAGCGTTGGCGCATCAGCCTCACGTTACAAACCATCACGATTCATCACCAACTGCTAGAGCAAGAACGAGAACAACTTTTAGCCGAATTACAGCAGCGGCTTGCATTGAGTGGCGCGCTGGAACCTATATTAGCCACTAATGATGGTGCAGCAGGGCGGCTTTGGGATATGAGTCAAAGCCATTTACAGCGCGGTGATTATCAATTACTGCTGCAATACGGTGATTTTTTACAGCATCAACCTGAATTGCAGCAACTTGCTGAGCAATTGGGCCGTAGCCGTTCAGCTAAAGCACAACCCACGCCCGATGCACGTTACGAGCCCTATACCCTAATGGTGCGTCAGCCCGATACCGTGCCAGAAGAAGTTAGTGGCATTCATCAAAGCAATGATATTTTGCGGCTACTACCAACAGAATTGGTGATGTTGGGGATGAGTGAACTGGAATTTGAGTTTTACCGCCGTTTACTGGAACGACGTTTGTTGACCTACCGCTTGCAGGGGGATAACTGGCAGGAAAAAACCTTACAACGACCCGTTAGCCTGACGAGTCACGATGAACAACCGCGCGGCCCTTTTATTGTTTGCGTGGATACTTCAGGCTCCATGGGAGGATTTAACGAACAGTGCGCCAAGGCATTTTGCTTGGCACTACTGCGTATTGCTTTGGCTGATAATCGCCGCTGTTACATCATGCTATTTGCTAGCGAAATCATTCACTACGAATTATCGTCAGCCAGCGGCATTGAACAAGCGATACGTTTTCTCAGCCAGCATTTTCATGGTGGTACTGATTTAGCGGCTTGCCTCGCCAGTACGTTAAACAAAATGGAGGAGAGAGAGTGGTATGACGCTGATGCAGTGATCATTTCAGACTTCATTGCCCAACGGCTACCCGATGAGTTGATCCGCAAGATAAAAATCCAGCAGCAAGCACACCAACACCGCTTCCATGCTGTGGCAATGTCGGCCTATGGCAAGCCCGGTATCATGCGTATTTTTGATCATATCTGGCGCTTTGATACTGGCTTAAAAAGCCGATTAATGCGCCGCTGGAAACGTTAATTCAATAAGCCTGCACCGACGTTAATCGATAGCCCTAATATCGTCATATTAAAAATAAAGGATAAGACAGACTGCAATAACACCACGCGGCGAATATCCGACGTCCCAGTCGAAACGTCCGCGGTTTGCGAAGCTACCCCAATCGTGAATGAGAAATAAAGAAAATCCCAATAGGAAGGGGTGGCAACCTCTTTAGGGAAAAGCAAAGGAAGAATGGTTTCTGACTTATCCCGAGGGAGATAAAATAAATGGGCGTAATGCATGGTAAATGCCGTCGGGAGTAATAACCACGACACCAACAGCGTCAGCCCCGTCAGGATTAAATGAAATGCTTTGGCTGAACCTGACAATTGGTTTGCCGTACTCAATTCAAACAAAATCACCAGAATACTGGCTAAACACGCCATACTGACGATCGTCAAAACCATGGTGGCACTTTCATCTTGCACCTTGGCTATTTTGCCGATTTGAGCAGGACTAGTACGTAACAGTTGCAACCATAGAAAGAGTAAATAGAGCCAAGCGGAAACATTCCAACTCACCATCAAGCGCAATAATAACGTGTAATGCGTAGGTAGCAGAAAATAAGCGATGACACCCGCGCCAACTGAAAACAACAATCTTGGGCGAGCATGTAAATAATGATGAAAGGGGTGAATTAGGGCCATAACGTCAGCGACCTTGCATGTAGTGATATAAAAAACATGATACGAGGCATGTCATTATGCCACCTACAGCATAGAGTAAAAAACGACTTATGTTAAAAAAACCCGCTATAGCTTATGCAGCGATAGCAGGTCGAAGGAGAAAATATCCCTAAAATACTTAACGTTGCAGCTAACCCCTCTGCGACGCCAAGTATGAAGCGTATTACAGCAGACCAGCAACTTTCTCGCTAATCTCAGGCCCCCACACACCACATTGAACTTGACCAATGTGTTGTTGTTGCAGCAATAACATCACTAAACGGGATTGACCGATACCGCCACCGATGGTTTGTGGCATTTCACCCTTGAGCAGTGATTGGTGCCATTCCAGCTTCAATCTATCTTCATCAGCCGTGAGGGCGAGTTGACGTTTAAGAGCCTCAGCATCGACGCGAATCCCCATCGACGAAATTTCGAAAGCATCTTCCAGCACAGGGTTCCAGACAATAATGTCACCGTTTAAGCCAGCAAAACCTTCTGCGCTTGGCGACGTCCAGTCATCATAATCGGGTGCTCGCACATCATGAGATTGACCATCGGCTAACTTACCACCGATACCGATGAGGAAAACTGCGCCCAACTCTTTAGCGATGGCACGTTCACGACCTTTCGCATCCAAATCAGGGAAGCGAGAACGCAGGGTTTCGCTGTGCACAAAATGAATCTGCTCTGGCAAGAATGGTTTAATACCAAATTCAGCGCTTGCAGCAGCTTCAGTTTCTTTTATAGCGGTATAAATCTTGTTGACGGTGGATTTCAGGTAGGCCAGGTTACGTTCGCCATCACCCATGACGCGCTCCCAATCCCACTGATCAACATACACTGAATGAATAGCACTCAGGCGATCTTCATCAGGACGTAATGCTTTCATATGGGTGTACAGACCTTGATCAGCACCAAAATCAAAACGCCCTAAGGTTTTTCGTTTCCACTTCGCCAATGAATGAACCACTTCAAAAGTGGCATCAGGTAAGGTTTTCACTTTGACCTGAACGGCTTTCTCAGAACCTGAAAGGTTATCTTGAGTACCATCGCCCACGCGGCTCAGAATGGGTGCCTGAACTTCAATCAGACCCAATTGCTGCTCCAATTGGCGAGAAAAGAAGGATTTTACGAAGCTGATTTGTTGTTGTTTTTGAATAAATTGTTTTTTCATTGCCGTCTTCTCAATTCGTGGTTGCGTGTTATGCAAATTTGGTTATGCCGTTTGGCTTGTCATCGATTAAGCAACAGAATGAGTGTTAAATTCAATATCCAACAATAAATATTACCGTTACAGTTTTAATCATTCATTTTTTTAGCGCTATAATTGAATAATCAATAAAAAAAGGGAGCTATTATGGGCGAAATTTATCAGATCGATAATCTCGATCGCGGCATCCTCAACGCATTAATGGAAAATGCACGTACACCCTATGCTGAATTAGCAAAAAATTTTGGTGTCAGTCCTGGCACCATTCATGTACGAGTAGAGAAGATGCGCCAGGCCGGCATCATCACCGCGGCTTGCGTGCATGTAAACCCAAAGCAACTGGGTTATGACGTGTGCTGTTTTATCGGCATTATTTTAAAAAGTGCCAAGGATTACCCTTCAGCACTGAAAAAACTAGAAAGTTTAGAGGAAGTCACGGAGGCTTATTACACAACAGGGCATTACAGCATCTTTATCAAAGTGATGTGTAAATCAATCGACGCCCTCCAACAAGTACTTATCAACAAGATCCAGACGATTGACGAGATCCAATCTACAGAGACGCTTATTTCCCTGCAAAACCCCATCATGCGGACCATCGTGCCGTAATGTCATAATAACTATACCCACATTATCCACAGGTAGATCCCAGCTGATTCACAGCGTACAATACCGGCTCATTACTTCGGTTGGGTTCTATATGGCTGACATTACTTTGATCAGTGGCAGTACACTTGGCAGTGCGGAATACGTTGCTGAACATTTAGCTGAGAAATTAGAAGAAGCGGGTTTCACCACAGAAACGCTTCATGGTCCGGAGTTAGATGAACTCACGCTCGGTGGTATGTGGCTAATTGTTACATCAACCCATGGCGCAGGTGATCTACCCGATAACCTACAACCATTATTAGAACAAATCGAACAACAGAAACCGGATCTGTCTCAGGTCAGTTTTGGGGCAGTTGGTTTGGGCAGTTCAGAATATGACACTTTCTGCGGTGCCGTAAGACGATTAGATCAACAGTTGATCGCTCAGGGAGCAAAAAGGTTGGGTGATATTTTAGAAATTGACGTCATTCAACACGAAATTCCTGAGGATCCAGCTGAGGTATGGGTTAAAAATTGGATTAATTTGCTCTAATTTGCTTAAAGATCACGCGAACGAATGTGTATAAGTATACTTAAAAGCAGGGTAAAACCAGTATATATCCACATAACAACCTTGTGACCTCAAAGTGCCTGTGCATAACAGGCTATTTAGATCCCAGCTTATACGCAATAGGATCACCGATCATTCACAGCAATAGATCGTCCTTAATCCTATGATCTTTCATGTGAATAATCACTTATCCACAGAGGATCATGATCCTAATAAGAGATCTAATAAAGAGATCTTTAAATAAAAAGATCTTCTTTTAATTAGAGGCGATCCTAAGCTACTTGGTCGATCGTCTAAACTTGAGTAGAATCCCCCACCCCAGGGCAAACACAAAAATTCGCATAACGGCGAGGTGCAGTACCATGTTTTATCCAGATCAATTTGACGTCATCATCATTGGTGGTGGCCATGCCGGCACGGAAGCTGCAATGGCAGCAGCACGCATGGGACGTCAGACCTTATTGCTGACGCATAACATCGACACACTGGGACAGATGTCTTGTAACCCAGCGATTGGCGGTATCGGTAAGGGACATTTGGTCAAAGAGATCGATGCTCTGGGTGGCTTAATGGCAAAAGCAACCGACCTTGCTGGGATTCAGTTTAGGATACTAAACGGCAGTAAAGGACCAGCGGTACGAGCGACTCGTGCACAAGCAGACCGAGTGCTATATCGACAAGCTGTCCGTACGGCACTAGAAAATCAGCCTAACCTGATGATCTTCCAGCAACCGGTAGAAGATCTCATCGTTGAGAATGATCGTGTTGTAGGTGCGGTCACTAAAATGGGCCTGAAATTCCGTGCTAAAGCGGTTGTCCTCACGGTTGGGACTTTCCTTGATGGCAAAATTCATATTGGGCTAGAAAATTACAGTGGTGGCCGAGCTGGTGATCCGCCGTCAATCTCACTGTCACAGCGCCTCAGAGAATTACCACTACGTGTTAATCGCCTGAAGACAGGTACGCCGCCACGTATTGATGCGCGAACAATCGATTTTAGCCAGTTGACTCCTCAGCTAGGTGATACACCTATTCCCGTATTTTCTTTCCTTGGTCATGCAGAACAGCACCCAGAACAGATGGCGTGCCACATCACTTATACCAATGAAAAAACACATGATGTGATCCGTAACAATCTCGATCGTAGCCCGATGTATGCAGGGATCATTGAAGGGATCGGGCCACGTTACTGCCCATCGATCGAAGACAAAGTCATGCGTTTTGCTGATCGTAACTCACATCAGATCTTCCTTGAACCTGAAGGCTTAACAAGTAACGAGATCTATCCGAATGGTATTTCAACCAGCTTGCCTTTCGATGTTCAAATGCAAATTGTCCGTTCGATGAAAGGGCTTGAAAACGCGCGTATTGTTCGGCCTGGCTATGCCATTGAGTATGATTTCTTCGATCCACGTGATCTGAAGCCAACGCTGGAAAGCAAATACATTCAAGGCTTGTTCTTTGCTGGGCAAATCAATGGAACAACCGGCTATGAAGAAGCGGCGGCTCAAGGGCTGCTTGCAGGGCTTAATGCGGGCCGTTTTGCGAACGATGAAGATGGATGGTCACCTCGTCGTGATGAAGCTTACCTTGGCGTGCTGGTGGACGATTTGAGCACCTTAGGCACCAAAGAGCCCTATCGCATGTTTACCTCACGTGCAGAATACCGTTTGATGCTACGTGAAGATAATGCCGATTTACGCCTGACTGAGATGGGCCGTAAGTTAGGATTGGTTGACGATGCGCGTTGGGCTCACTTTAGTCAGAAAATTGAGCAGATTGAAAAAGAGCGTCAGCGCTTGCGTGATATTTGGGTGCACCCTAACTCAGAGAACGTTAACGAGATCAATGCATTATTGAAAGCACCATTGTCAAAAGAAGCGAATGGGGAAGAACTACTACGTCGCCCTGAAATTGACTACCGTTTGTTGACGACTTTGCCTTCTTTTGGTCCAACGCTAACGGATCCTCAGGCTGCGGATCAAGTTGAAATCCAAGTAAAATATGAAGGCTATATCGCTCGTCAGCAGGAAGAGATTGAAAAGCAGTTACGCAATGAAAATACCTTATTGCCAGCCGATCTCGATTATCGTCAGGTCTCTGGCTTATCTAATGAAGTCATTGCTAAGCTTAATGACCACAAACCTAACTCGATTGGGCAGGCTTCACGCATTTCTGGTATCACACCAGCCGCTATCTCGATTTTGTTAGTCTGGTTAAAAAAACAGGGATTGTTGCGCCGCAGTGCATAACAATCAAATCTGGCTGTATCATGAGAGAATAATCAGTACAGCCAGATTGTGTTTAGCCTTTAAGCTAAACGAACGATACAAACCTTCACCAAGCTCGATTATCATTTCCGTATTGGCCCATTAGATACTGACTGAACGTTTTGTCAGGGGATATTGTTGTGTTAAAAAAATTAGATTCGCTGCTCAACTCGGCAGGTATTGAGTTACCCGATCAGCAAAAATTACAGCTCATCGGTTATGTCGAACTGCTGCATAAGTGGAACAAGGCTTATAATCTGACCTCGGTTCGTGATCCCATACAGATGCTGGTACGACATATTTTGGACAGTATTGTGGTTAATCCGTACTTACAAGGTCAGCGTTTTATCGATGTAGGGACAGGGCCCGGGCTTCCAGGGATCCCTTTAGCCATTGTGCGTCCTAATGCTCATTTTACGTTGCTTGATAGCTTGGGTAAGCGAGTACGGTTTTTGAGACAAGTACAGCATGAACTGGGTTTAAGTAATATTGAGCCAGTACAAAGTCGAGTTGAAGATTTCGTTGCTGAACCGCCATTTGATGGTGTGATAAGCCGTGCATTTGCATCACTACAAGATATGTTGTCTTGGTGCCACCATTTACCAGCTAAACCTGAAGGGCGATTTTATGCGCTTAAAGGGGTAAGGCCAGACGATGAATTATTGACCTTGCCAGAAGGCATCATTCTCGAGTCTGTTGTTCGTTTGCAAGTACCTGAGTTGGATGGTGAACGTCATTTGGTCATTCTTAAGTCAAACTAACTTTGCTATTTATCAAAAAAAGGTAATAAATTTTTGGGTGACTACGCTCACTTTACCTGGTCTATTGTTTTTACGTTTGATGAGTATTTATTCTTTTACTCTGCTTCTAAATGATTATATTTTACTTTTTGGTTACAAAACCGACGGTGACATGTGACATAACTATATCGGAATCGGGTGAATAATAACTTTGGTCATTATTTTTCCGATAATATGATGTTTTTTATGTATCTGAAGTGTTGCAAGAATATTATCTGAAATGTCAATGGGACGTTTTTACTAAGTAGACGAATTGTTTGATAATAGTTTTAATTTAACATTATGATTTATAGAAGTTTTTATTCGCTCTTTTCGTTAAAGACAAAGCGGGTCGTTATGGGCTATAAATTTATTCGTTTTAATTTTTGTGATCCAATACACGCTTTGTTGATAATAATTGGAATCATAGGACAATTAAAATGAGGTTATATTCCGAGAGCAATCTTGTGAAAAAAGCCTAAAAGTAAAAAAATTGAATAATTGTTCACCTTTTCGTTACTTATCGATTGAATTCGTTTGAGTGGCCCGTATAATTTGCACGTTTTTTGCTGCTTGACTCAATGGGGTAAAAAGCAGTTTTATACCCCACTCAGTACACCCTAAGTGTGGTTCAGAGAGAACAAACGTCATGCCTGTGTCCCTGTATAGTGGGAAAATCGCGCGAAAGTTACTGTTGTTGCAGTTAATGACTTTTGTTGTTCTCAGTGCTGCTTTTGGTTTGAAAAGCCTGGAATGGAGTGTATCTGCTCTGGCAGGTGGATTGGCAGCATGGTTACCTAATGCCGTGTTTATGTTGTTTGCTAGTCGTCATCAAGCAAAAACAGCTGCTCCAGGTCGTGTTGCATGGTCGTTCGCCATTGGTGAAGGGTTAAAAGTTATCGTGACGATAATTTTGCTGATTGTGGCGTTAGGGCTGCTTAAAGCAGCGTTTGCACCACTAGGCTTAACCTATTTAGCGGTGCTAATTGTGCAGATATTGGCACCGGCCGTGATAAGCGGCTACCGTACTTAACAGTTATCGTATTTAGCGGTTATCGCATTTAACTACAAAAGGGTAAGAGGCATCATGTCTGCATCAGGAGAAATCTCTACTCCAAGGGATTACATAGGACACCACCTGAATAACCTTCAGTTGGACCTGCGTACCTTTGAGTTGGTCAATCCCCACTCACCTGGCCCTGCAACGTTCTGGACGTTGAACATCGACTCTTTGTTCTTCTCTGTCGTGCTGGGGTTAGCTTTTCTGTTTATTTTCCGCAAAGTTGCGGCGGGTGCCACTAGTGGCGTACCGGGTAAATTGCAGACAGCAGTTGAGCTCATTATCGGATTTGTCGATAACAGCGTTCGGGATATGTACCACGGCAAAAGTAAAGTCATCGCACCATTAGCCCTGACCGTGTTTGTTTGGGTGTTATTGATGAACATGATGGACTTACTGCCAATCGATTTACTGCCTTACATCGGTGAACATGTCTTTGGGTTACCAGCACTGCGTGTGGTACCTACGGCTGATGTGAGTATTACCTTGTCCATGGCATTGGGTGTATTCATCCTGATCCTGTTCTATAGCATTAAAATGAAAGGTGTAGGCGGCTTCGTAAAAGAATTAACGATGCAGCCGTTCAATCACCCGATATTCATTCCAGTTAACTTAATTCTGGAAGGTGTCAGCCTGCTGTCCAAACCTGTTTCTCTCGGTCTGCGACTGTTCGGCAACATGTATGCGGGTGAGTTGATCTTCATCCTGATTGCTGGCCTGTTGCCGTGGTGGTCACAGTGGATGCTCAGTTTACCTTGGGCTATCTTCCACATACTGATCATTACGTTACAAGCCTTTATCTTCATGGTTCTGACGATTGTCTATCTATCGATGGCATCCGAAGAGCACTGATTTTCTTATAACACTACTGCGTTTTAACTGAAATAAACTGGAGACTGTCATGGAAAACCTGAATATGGATCTGCTGTACATGGCTGCCGCTATAATGATGGGTTTAGCGGCAATCGGTGCTGCGATCGGTATCGGCATCCTGGGTGGTAAATTTTTGGAAGGCGCTGCACGTCAGCCTGACCTGATTCCTCTGCTGCGTACACAGTTCTTTATCGTCATGGGTCTGGTTGACGCCATCCCAATGATCGCTGTTGGTCTGGGCCTGTACGTGATGTTTGCTGTCGCGTAAGTAGAGTTTTCTCTACTGTGAAACTACACCAAACTATTAACTTTGAAAGAGGCATTGTGCTGTGAATCTTAACGCAACAATCCTCGGCCAGGCCATCGCGTTTGTCCTGTTTGTCCTGTTCTGCATGAAGTACATATGGCCGCCGATTATGGCTGCCATAGAGAAGCGTCAAAAAGAAATTGCTGACGGTCTCTCTTCTGCAGAGCGTGCCAAAAAAGATTTGGACTTAGCGCAAGCCAATGCGACCGACCAACTGAAGAAAGCGAAAGCAGAAGCACAGGTGATCATTGAGCAGGCAAGTAAACGCAAAGCTCAGATCCTTGATGAAGCTAAAGCAGAAGCTGAACAGGAACGTAACAAAATCGTGGCGCAAGCGCAGGCAGAGATCGACGCCGAACGTAAGCGCGCTCGTGAAGAGTTGCGTAAGCAAGTCGCGATGTTGGCTATAGCTGGCGCCGAGAAGATCATCGAACGTTCCGTGGATGAAGCTGCTAACAGCGACATCGTTGATAAACTGGTCGCTGAACTGTAAGGAGGGAGGGGCTGATGTCTGAATTTGTAACTGTAGCTCGCCCCTACGCCAAAGCAGCTTTTGACTTTGCTGTTGAGCACCAAGCGGTGGATCGTTGGCAGAATATGCTAGCGTTTACTGCCCAAGTGACTTGCAATGAACAAATCGCTGAATTGCTTTCCGGTGCGGTAGCACCAGAAACAATGTCTAAGACGTTTATTGCAGTTTGTGGTGATCAGCTCGATGAACCCGCACAGAACTTCATTCGAGTTATGGCGGAGAATGGCCGTTTACTGGTTCTTCCTGAGGTGTTGCAGCAGTTTATTCAACTGCGTGCCTCGCTGGAGTCAACCGTCGACGTTGAAGTGAGCTCTGCGAGCCCACTGAATGACGAACAGCTGGCTAAAATTGCCGCTGCGATGGAAAAACGTCTGTCACGCAAAGTTAAGCTGAATTGCAAAATTGATAAGTCTGTAATGGCCGGCGTAGTAATACGTGCAGGCGATATGGTGATAGATGGCAGCGTTCGCGGTCGTCTAGAACGCCTGGCGGACGTCTTGCAGTCTTAAGGGGACTGGAGCATATGCAACTGAATTCCACCGAAATCAGCGAACTGATCAAGCAGCGCATTGCTCAGTTCAATGTAGTGAGCGAAGCTCACAATGAAGGTACTATTGTTTCCGTCAGTGACGGGATCATCCGCGTACACGGTCTGGCCGATGTTATGCAGGGCGAGATGATCGCACTGCCAGGCAACCGTTATGCAATCGCACTGAACTTGGAGCGCGACTCCGTTGGTGCAGTCGTTATGGGTCCGTACGCCGATCTTGCCGAAGGCATGAAGGTTAAATGTACTGGCCGTATCCTAGAAGTTCCAGTCGGTCGTGGCCTGTTGGGTCGCGTCGTCAATACTCTGGGTGAACCTGTTGATGGTAAAGGTCCGGTAGAAAACGACGGCTTCTCAGCTGTTGAAGCTATCGCACCAGGCGTTATTGAACGTCAGTCCGTTGATGAGCCTGTCCAGACTGGCTATAAGTCAGTCGATGCCATGATCCCAATTGGTCGTGGTCAGCGTGAACTGATCATCGGTGACCGCCAGACAGGTAAAACTGCACTGGCGATTGATGCGATCATCAATCAGCGCGATTCCGGCATCAAGTGTGTGTATGTTGCTATCGGTCAGAAAGCCTCTACAGTTTCCAACGTAGTACGTAAACTGGAAGAGCATGGCGCATTGGCTAACACCATTGTGGTTGTCGCGACGGCTTCTGAATCAGCAGCATTACAATACTTGGCACCGTACTCCGGTTGTGCCATGGGTGAATACTTCCGTGACCGTGGTGAAGATGCTCTGATTATTTATGACGACCTGTCTAAACAGGCTGTTGCATATCGTCAAATCTCCTTGCTGCTTCGTCGTCCACCAGGTCGTGAAGCTTATCCTGGCGACGTATTCTATCTCCACTCCCGTTTGCTGGAACGTGCTGCGCGTGTTAACGCTGAATACGTTGAAGCCTTTACCAAGGGTGAAGTGAAAGGTAAAACTGGTTCTTTGACCGCTCTGCCAATCATTGAAACTCAAGCAGGGGACGTTTCCGCGTTCGTTCCGACCAACGTAATTTCGATTACCGATGGTCAGATCTTCTTGGAATCTAGCTTGTTTAACGCCGGTATTCGTCCTGCGGTTAACCCAGGTATCTCCGTATCCCGTGTGGGTGGTGCAGCGCAAACCAAGATCATGAAAAAATTGTCCGGTGGTATTCGTACTGCTCTGGCACAGTATCGTGAACTTGCTGCGTTCTCCCAGTTCGCATCCGATTTGGATGATGCAACACGTAAACAGTTGAGCCATGGTCAGAAAGTGACCGAGCTTCTGAAACAGAAACAGTATGCGCCGATGTCTGTCGCGCAACAGTCTCTGGTTCTGTTCGCGGCTGAACGTGGTTATCTGGGTGATATCGAGTTGGCGAAGGTAGGTAGCTTTGAAGCTGCGCTGTTGGCATTTGCTGACCGCGAGCATGCCGAGCTTCTGCAACAAATCAACCAAACTGGCGCGTATAACGATGAGATCGAGGCCAAGCTGAAAGGCATCCTTGATACATTTAAGGCAACCCAGTCCTGGTAACGCTATGCGGCCCTGCTTTTCATTAGGAAAGCAGGCCGTCTGGCAATGAGGAGAAGCAGAAATGGCCGGCGCAAAAGAGATACGTTCCAAGATCGCCAGCGTGCAAAACACGCAAAAGATCACCAAAGCCATGGAGATGGTCGCCGCCTCCAAAATGCGTAAATCGCAGGAACGCATGGCGGCTAGCCGTCCTTATGCAGAAACTATGCGTAGTGTGATTGGTCACCTCGCGTTAGGTAATCTGGAATATAAACATCCGTACCTGGAAGAGCGCGACGTTAAGCGTGTCGGGTATCTGGTGGTTTCTACAGACCGTGGCTTGTGCGGTGGTTTGAACATTAACCTGTTCAAAAAACTGTTGTCTGAGATGAAAGGTTGGTCTGAAAAAGGCGTTGAATGTGATTTAGCGCTGATCGGGTCAAAAGCAGCCTCTTTCTTTGGTTCCGTGGGCGGCAAAATTGTTGCTCAGGTCACTGGCATGGGGGATAACCCCTCTCTGTCAGAACTTATCGGGCCGGTGAAAGTGATGTTGCAAGCCTATGACGAAGGTCGTCTGGATAAACTGTATATCGTTAATAACAAGTTTATCAATACGATGTCTCAAGAACCACGGATCATGCAGCTACTACCTCTTCCGCCAGCGGAAGACGGCGAGCTGAAAAAGAAATCCTGGGATTATCTGTATGAACCCGATCCTAAAGCGCTGCTGGATACCCTCCTGCGCCGCTATGTAGAATCGCAAGTTTATCAGGGCGTCGTTGAAAACCTGGCCAGCGAGCAGGCCGCGCGAATGGTAGCGATGAAAGCCGCCACCGATAACGGCGGTAGCCTGATCAAAGAGCTGCAGTTGGTTTACAACAAGGCTCGTCAGGCCAGCATCACTCAGGAACTCACCGAAATCGTCGGGGGAGCCTCCGCGGTTTAACCAGGTTATTACCCTAAATAGGTCAGATTGTAGCGTGGCAGTCGATGCTACAGCAGTTTGAAATATGAGGGGTAAACGTATTACGTAGAGGATTCAAGATGGCTACTGGAAAGATTATCCAGGTAATCGGCGCCGTAGTGGACGTCGAATTCCCCCAAGACGCTGTACCAAAAGTGTACAACGCCCTTGAGGTTGAAGGCACGGCTGAAAAGCTAGTGCTGGAAGTTCAGCAACAACTAGGCGGTGGTGTTGTTCGTTGTATCGCAATGGGCTCGTCCGATGGTTTGAGCCGTGGGTTGAAAGTCATCAACCTGGAACACCCAATTGAAGTGCCAGTTGGCAAATCAACACTGGGCCGTATCATGAACGTATTGGGTGACCCAATCGACATGAAAGGTCCAATCGGTGAAGAAGAGCGTTGGGCAATCCACCGTGAAGCGCCTTCTTACGAAGAGCTTGCCAGCTCGCAAGATCTGTTAGAAACCGGTATCAAGGTAATGGATCTGATTTGTCCGTTCGCTAAGGGCGGTAAAGTAGGTCTGTTCGGTGGTGCGGGTGTAGGTAAAACAGTAAACATGATGGAGCTGATTCGTAACATTGCGATTGAGCACTCAGGTTACTCTGTATTTGCCGGCGTGGGTGAACGTACTCGTGAGGGTAACGACTTCTACCACGAGATGACTGACTCCAACGTTTTGGACAAAGTATCCTTGGTTTATGGCCAGATGAATGAGCCACCAGGTAACCGTCTGCGCGTTGCACTGACTGGCTTGACCATGGCGGAGAAATTCCGTGATGAAGGCCGTGACGTACTGTTGTTCATCGATAACATCTATCGTTATACCTTGGCCGGTACAGAAGTATCTGCACTGCTGGGTCGTATGCCATCTGCGGTAGGCTATCAGCCAACGCTGGCAGAAGAGATGGGTGTGTTGCAGGAGCGTATTACGTCTACTAAGACGGGTTCAATCACTTCCGTACAGGCCGTTTACGTACCTGCGGATGACTTGACTGACCCATCACCAGCAACCACCTTTGCTCACTTGGATGCAACCGTTGTTCTGAGTCGTCAAATCGCCTCTTTAGGTATTTACCCAGCGGTTGACCCACTTGACTCTACTAGCCGTCAGCTCGATCCGCTGATTGTTGGTCAGGAGCACTACGATGTAGCGCGTGGCGTGCAGTCAATTCTGCAACGTTACCAAGAGCTGAAAGATATCATCGCGATCTTGGGTATGGACGAGTTGTCAGAAGATGACAAACTGGTTGTATCCCGTGCGCGTAAAATTCAGCGCTTCCTGTCTCAACCGTTCTTCGTGGCAGAAGTCTTTACCGGTTCACCGGGCAAGTTCGTTTCGCTGAAAGATACCATTCGTGGTTTCAAAGGCATCATGAACGGCGACTACGACCACTTGCCGGAGCAGGCGTTCTACATGGTTGGCACCATTGAAGAAGCAGTGGAAAAAGCCAAGAAACTGTAACGCTGTTGACTGGAGGGTGACATGGCTGCAATGACTTACCATCTGGATGTTGTGAGCGCAGAGAAGAAAATGTTCTCTGGCGTGGTACAAAAAATTCAGGTGACGGGTAGTGAAGGTGAACTGGGTATTTTCCCTGGTCATGCCCCACTACTCACTGCCATTAAGCCTGGCATGATACGTATCGTTAAACAGTTCGGTGAGGAAGAGTTTATTTATCTTTCTGGCGGCATCCTTGAGGTGCAACCGAGCGTTGTGATCGTATTGGCTGACACTGCTATTCGTGGGCAGGATTTGGACGAAGCTAAGGCGCTAGAATCTAAGCGCAAAGCAGAAGCCCATATCAGTAACTCTCATGGTGATGTCGACTATGCTCAGGCATCTGCTGAATTGGCGAAGGCGATTGCGAAATTACGCGTAATCGAGCTGACCAGAAAAGCGATGTAATTTTATATCATGTGGTTCTTTAGTGAATTCTAGTTGATAACGCATTGATTTATAAAATTATCTTAGATATGAAAATAGAATGCCAGTCAGTTTACCTGATTGGCATTTTTTTCATCATTACTTTGCCCTCGCGGTTGTGAATCCTCCGATCGATGACCTGATGATCTCCGCGCTATCACCAATGCTGTGATTAACAAATCCTAAGCTAAACTAAAACAGTTTCTTTCTGAAAATTCTTTTTTCTTCCCGTAAAATAAGTGGTTAATAGCCTGAATAAGTGAATGTATTTTGACTAAAATAGGTCTGAAAACGTCGCTGATCGCAGACACTTTTTAGCACATTTTTTCGTTACGGGGTCAGCCGCTACAACCCTTTAACCATGCGGGTTCAGCCCATTTTTCGCTGAGAAATATGTAGTAATTATTTCACCAAACAGGTTTACTTCCGTCTATTAAATTGGAGTTATCAGGTTGCTTATGTCTAACAGCTCAATGAGTGTAGTCATCCTTGCCGCAGGTAAGGGGACTCGTATGTATTCCGACCTTCCTAAGGTGTTACACCCATTGGCAGGCAAGCCGATGGTTCAGCATGTTATTGATGCCGCCATGAAGTTGGGGGCGAAAAATGTCCATTTAGTTTATGGGCATGGTGGTGATTTACTGAAAAACACGCTGACTGATCCATCCTTGAATTGGGTTTTACAGGCAGAGCAGCTTGGTACAGGGCATGCGATGCAACAGGCTGCGCCACATTTTGCTGACGATGAAGATGTGCTGATGCTTTACGGTGACGTGCCTTTGATCTCAGTTGATACCCTGCAACGACTGTTGGCTGCTAAGCCGCAAGGTGGGATTGGTTTGCTGACAGTGAAGCTGGATGACCCAAGTGGTTATGGCCGTATTGTGCGCGAACAGGGTGATGTGGTGGGGATTGTTGAGCATAAAGATGCCAGCGATGCACAGCGCGAGATAAATGAAATCAACACTGGGATACTGGTCGCGAACGGGCGTGATTTAAAACGTTGGTTGTCGCTGCTGGATAACAATAATGCACAGGGCGAGTTTTATATCACGGATATTATCGCGCTAGCCCATGCTGACGGTAAGAAGATTGCGACCGTGCACCCTACTCGTCTCAGTGAGGTTGAAGGGGTCAATAACCGTCTCCAGCTGGCGACTCTCGAGCGAGTATTTCAGTCCGAGCAAGCAGAAAGACTGTTGTTAGCCGGCGTCATGTTACTGGATCCTGCCCGCTTTGATTTGCGCGGAGAATTAACACATGGGCGCGATATTACTATCGATACCAATGTCATCATTGAAGGGCATGTGATTTTAGGTGATCGCGTACGTATTGGTACGGGATGTGTGCTGAAAAATTGTGTTATTGGCGATGATTCAGAAATCAGTCCCTACACGGTTGTAGAAGACTCCCGTTTGGATGCGGCTTGTACCGTTGGTCCATTTGCTCGCTTGCGTCCTGGTGCAGAGTTAGCAGAAGGCGCACATGTCGGTAACTTTGTCGAAATCAAGAAAACCCGCTTGGGCAAAGGCTCTAAGGCGGGTCACCTCTCCTATTTAGGCGATGCTGAAATTGGTTCTGGCGTAAATATTGGCGCAGGAACTATAACTTGCAACTATGATGGAGCTAATAAGTTTAAAACAATTATTGGCGATAATGTCTTTGTTGGCTCCGATACTCAACTGGTGGCTCCCGTCACGGTAGCTGATGGTGCCACTATTGCTGCAGGTACGACTGTGACCCGTGATATCGCTGAAGATGAGTTAGTGCTCAGCCGTATTAAGCAGGTCCACGTGCAGGGTTGGCAGCGGCCAGTAAAGAAAAAATAAGCGATTAAAATACGCCCCTTCAAGGTGATTGATGATGCTTTGAAGGGATGTTTTGCCCTGTATTTTTGGACTCAATATTTCAACCGAGAATACAGAACAAAACATAATAATCCCCAACTCTACAGGCTCGGGGAACCCGGAAAATCCGGATCAATCAGGTCACTGACATCGACAAGGTTCTAAAAGAACCTTACATAGGAATAAAACAGATGTGTGGAATAGTTGGCGCAGTAGCGCAACGTGATATCGCTGAGATTCTGATCGAAGGTTTACGTCGTCTTGAATACCGTGGCTATGACTCTGCGGGTTTAGCCGTGGTCGATGCTGAAGGTAACATGACTCGCCTACGTCGGGTGGGTAAGGTTCAGGCACTGTCTGACGCAGCTGAAAGTCAGGATTTGCACGGTGGTACTGGGATTGCACATACCCGCTGGGCGACCCATGGTGAGCCATCAGAGGCGAATGCGCACCCTCATGTTTCTGACTACATCTCCGTTGTTCACAACGGCATTATTGAAAACCACGAACCTTTGCGTGAATTATTGATTGGTCGTGGTTACCGTTTCAGCTCTGAAACTGATACTGAAGTTATCGCTCACCTCGTGCATTGGGAGCTACAACAAGGTGGTTCATTGCTGGAAGTGGTTAAGCGCGTGATCCCGCAATTGCGTGGTGCTTATGGCACTGTCGTGATGGACAGCCGTGACCCAAGCCGTTTAGTGGCAGCTCGTTCAGGCAGCCCATTGGTTATTGGTTGTGGTGTAGGTGAAAACTTTATTGCCTCAGACCAACTGGCACTACTGCCAGTAACCCGTCGCTTTATCTTCCTTGAAGAAGGGGATGTGGTTGAAGTGACTCGTCGTAGCGTTGAAATTTTTGATAAGCAGGGTAACGCCATCGAGCGCCCTGAAATTGAATCTCAAGTGCAATACGATGCTGGCGATAAAGGTGTTTACCGTCATTACATGCAGAAAGAGATTTACGAGCAGCCAATGGCGATTAAAAACACGCTGGAAGGCCGCTTAAATCATGGCGCGATTGATTTGTCTGAGCTTGGTCCAAAAGCCGATGCCTTGCTGGCTAACGTACAGCACATTCAAATCATTGCCTGTGGGACGTCTTACAACTCAGGCATGGTTTCGCGCTACTGGTTTGAATCTTTAGCTGGTGTACCTTGTGATGTGGAAATTGCGTCGGAATTCCGTTACCGCAAATCTGCTGTGCGCCCTAACAGTTTGCTGATTACTTTATCTCAATCGGGTGAAACTGCGGATACTCTGGCTGCGCTACGTTTATCCAAAGAGTTGGGATATTTAGGTTCGCTGGCAATTTGTAATGTGGCCGGCTCCTCATTGGTACGTGAGTCAGATTTAGCGTTAATGACCAAAGCGGGTACTGAAATTGGTGTGGCGTCCACCAAAGCGTTCACCACTCAGTTGACTGTTTTACTGATGCTGGTGGGACGTATTGGTAAGCTGAAAGGCGCTGATGATAGCTTGGAGCATGACATCGTTCATGCATTACAGGCATTGCCTGCGCGTATAGAGCAAATGTTGTCTCTGGATAAAACCATTGAAGCATTGGCTGAAGGTTTCTCTGATAAGCACAATGCATTGTTCCTTGGCCGTGGCGATCAATACCCGATTGCAATGGAAGGGGCGCTGAAGCTGAAAGAAATCTCTTATATTCATGCGGAAGCTTATGCTGCTGGTGAATTGAAGCATGGTCCGTTGGCACTGATTGATGCTGATATGCCGGTCATCGTTGTTGCGCCAAACAATGAATTGTTAGAAAAACTGAAATCTAACATTGAAGAAGTGCGTGCGCGTGGTGGCTTACTGTATGTGTTTGCCGATCAAGATGCCGGTTTTGCCGACAGTGAAGGCATGAAAATTATTCAGTTGCCGCATGTAGAAGAGATTATTGCCCCTATCTTCTACACCGTACCACTACAGTTATTGTCTTATCACGTCGCCTTGATTAAAGGCACTGACGTCGATCAGCCACGTAACTTGGCAAAATCTGTTACGGTTGAGTAAGCCGAAACTGAGCTCGCATCAATCTGACTAAGCCGGCAAATGCCGGCTTTTTTCTTAATTGCTTTGTAGTGAACTGTCATTTTTGGCTTAAAAATAAACAATGAATACAGCGTGATTGAGGTGATAAATGAAAGTTTTTGCGAATAAAAAGAGAAAAAAAACGGCCTAAAAGTGTATCAATTATATGATAAATAAACACTTTATTTATCGCTCAACACACTGTCATATAACTGTAATATTGCGTACATTTTTCTGTCATTAAACTGTCCTATTTTCCCTCCTGCACCATACTTAATCTGATGAAAACAATTTATACACTTTGTACTTTAAGCATCAGGATTGTTAGCTACGTTCACTCACCCGAATCACTTACATCAGTAAGCACATCGGGACTCGTTCGCTTGCTACCTGCTGCTCCAAGTTCTTCGGTATAGAGTTAATTCTAATATCCCATTAGGAGGGATTATGAAACTGATGCGTACCACCGTAGCCAGCATTGTGGCAGCGACTTTATCTATGACAACCGTGTCCGCGTTCGCTGCTGCAAGCCTGACAGGTGCAGGTGCGACATTCCCCGCGCCGGTGTATGCCAAGTGGGCAGATTCTTATCAGAAAGAAACAGGTAACAAAGTTAACTATCAGGGGATCGGTTCTTCAGGTGGCGTAAAACAAATTATCGCCAACACTGTTGATTTCGGTGCCTCTGATGCGCCTTTAGCAGACGAAAAACTGGCTGCTGACGGTTTGTTCCAATTCCCAACGGTGATTGGCGGCGTTGTCTTAGCCGTTAATATCCCCGGCATTAAATCTGGTGAACTGACGTTAGACGGTAAAACACTGGGTGATATTTATCTGGGCAATGTTAAAAAGTGGAATGATCCTGCGATTGTTAAATTGAACCCTGGTGTTAATTTACCGGATCAAAATATCGCAGTAGTGCGTCGTGCTGATGGTTCTGGCACATCATTCGTTTTCACCAGCTATCTGGCGAAAGTGAACGCAGAATGGAAAGAAAAGATCGGCGCTGGTTCAACAGTTAACTGGCCAACGGGTTTGGGCGGCAAAGGTAACGACGGCATCGCTGCATTTGTTCAACGTCTGCCGGGTTCAATTGGTTATGTAGAATACGCTTACGCCAAACAGAATAATCTGGCTTACACCAAACTGGTTTCTGCTGATGGCAAACCGGTTAGCCCAACTGAGCAGAGCTTTAGTGCTGCGGCTAAAGGTGTAGACTGGAGCAAAACATTCGCTCAAGATTTAACCAATCAAAAAGGTGATGATGTATGGCCAATTACATCAACAACCTTCATTTTGGTGCACAAAGAGCAGAAAGATGCAGCTAAAGGCACAGAAGTGTTGAAGTTCTTTGATTGGGCATACAAAAACGGCGCGCAACAAGCTAACGCACTGGATTATGCAACATTACCTGCAGAGGTTGTTGAGCAAATCCGTGCTGCTTGGAAAACTCAAGTTAAAGACAGTAGCGGTAAGCCACTGCTTTGATTTAAGACCATTGCGTTATAGCTTTTGCTCCAATAAGTGATTTATAAAAAATTGGTTGAGTAAATTACTCCCTCCCCCTGTTGGGGAGGGAAATAACACCCGGATGAGAAGAGAGTCTATGGCTGATTACAAGCCGACGATCAAAGCACCGAGTCAATACGGTGACATCATTTTCAGTGCGCTAGTTAAGCTGGCTGCGCTGATTACCCTATTTCTGTTGGGTGGCATCATCATCTCGCTGATTGTTGCTTCCTGGCCAAGCATTGAAAAATTTGGTTTTGCATTCTTGTGGACCAAAGAGTGGGATCCGCCGGCTGAGCAGTTTGGTGCTTTAGTGCCGATTTACGGCACCATCGTGACCTCAGTGATTGCGCTGCTGATTGCGGTACCCGTCAGTTTTGGTATCGCCTTGTTCTTAACCGAACTGGCCCCAAACTGGTTAAAACGCCCCTTAGGTGTTGCCATCGAGCTGCTCGCGGCTATCCCCAGTATCGTTTACGGTATGTGGGGCTTGTTCGTCTTCGCACCCTTGTTTGCTCGCTATTTCCAAGAACCCGTCGGCAATGTGATGTCTGGTATCCCGATTGTGGGTGTCCTGTTCTCGGGGCCGGTATTCGGTATCGGTATTTTGGCCGCGGGCATTATCTTAGCCATCATGATTATTCCTTACATCGCAGCAGTAATGCGTGATGTATTCGAACAAACCCCGGTGATGATGAAAGAGTCGGCATACGGCATTGGGTGTACCACGTGGGAAGTTATCTGGCGCATTGTGCTGCCTTATACCAAAAACGGTGTAATCGGTGGCGTGATGTTAGGGCTAGGTCGTGCCTTAGGGGAAACCATGGCGGTCACCTTTATCATCGGCAATACCTATCAGCTCGACAGCTTCTCGCTGTTTATGCCAGGCAACAGTATTACCTCCGCGTTGGCAAATGAATTTGCCGAAGCTGAGTCAGGCTTACATACCGCAGCATTGATGGAATTGGGCCTGATCTTGTTCGTCATTACCTTTATCGTGCTGGCTTTATCTAAGTTAATGATTTCGCGTCTGGCTAAGAAAGAGGGGCGTTAAGATGGCAACGATGGATATGCAAAGTGATGCGACGCTGATGGAAACCCGCCGTAAAAAGCAGGCATGGCGTCGCCAGAAGAACCGTCTTGCCTTAATACTGTCCATGGCAACGATGGTGTTTGGTTTGTTCTGGTTGGTGTGGATTTTGTTCTCCACGATAACCAAAGGTATTGATGGCATGTCGCTGGCGCTGTTTACCGAGATGACACCGCCACCGAATACGGCGGGCGGTGGTTTGGCGAATGCGATTGCCGGTAGCGGGTTATTAATCTTATGGGCGACCGTTATAGGCACGCCATTGGGCATTATGGCGGGGATTTATCTGGCCGAATATGGGCGTAAATCTTGGCTGGCAGAAGTCACCCGTTTTATAAATGACATTTTATTATCAGCGCCTTCTATTGTTGTGGGTCTGTTTGTTTACACCATCGTGGTAGCCAAGATGGAGCACTTCTCCGGTTGGGCTGGGGTGATTGCACTGGCGCTGTTACAAGTACCAATTGTGATTCGTACCACCGAAAACATGCTGAAATTGGTGCCTGATAGCTTGCGTGAAGCTGCCTATGCACTGGGAACACCAAAGTGGCGGATGATTTCGGCCATTACGCTGAAAGCCTCTATTTCTGGGATTTTGACGGGTATTTTGCTGGCAGTGGCGCGTATTGCAGGCGAAACAGCACCGCTGCTTTTCACCTCGCTCTCCAACCAATTCTGGAGTACCGACCTGAGCCAGCCGATTGCTAACTTGCCAGTCACCATCTTTAAGTTTGCCATGAGCCCGTTTGCCGAATGGCAACAACTGGCTTGGGCTGGGGTATTACTGATTACCCTGTGCGTACTGTTACTGAATATTCTGGCTCGCGTGATTTTCGCTAAGAAAAAGCACTGATAGGCTGCTAAAAACATCAGCCATTAGCAACGAAAATACCGATTCGCCAACAATGACCAAAATGCGGCTCAGGCGGCATTGGCTAAAAGAGAGACATCTTGATGAGTATGGCTACTGACACTAACAACAGCAAAATTCAGGTTCGTGATCTGAACTTCTACTACGGTAAATTCCATGCGTTGAAGAATATCTCGCTGGATATTGCTAAAAACCAGGTCACAGCATTCATCGGCCCATCAGGTTGTGGTAAATCGACATTATTGCGTACATTCAACAAAATGTATCAGTTGTACCCTGATCAGCGTGCCGAAGGCGATATCATTTTGGATGGTCAAAATATCCTGACCGATAAGCAAGATATTGCGTTGTTGCGGGCTAAAGTGGGTATGGTTTTCCAAAAACCGACACCGTTCCCAATGTCGATTTACGATAACATCGCTTTTGGCGTCAAGCTGTTTGAAAACCTATCTCGAGCGGATATGGATGAGCGCGTGCAATGGGCGTTAACCAAAGCAGCACTGTGGAATGAAACCAAAGATAAGCTGAACCAGAGCGGTTATAGCTTATCGGGTGGTCAGCAACAGCGTCTATGTATTGCGCGCGGTATCGCAATTCGCCCAGATGTCTTGCTGCTTGATGAGCCTTGCTCGGCGCTTGACCCTATCTCCACTGGTCGCATTGAAGAGCTTATCAGTGAATTGAAATCTGATTACACAGTGGTGATTGTGACGCACAACATGCAACAAGCTGCCCGTTGCTCTGATCACACTGCATTTATGTATTTGGGTGAATTAATTGAATTCAGTGATACCGATACGCTGTTTACCGCACCACAGCAGAAACAGACGGAAGATTATATTACTGGTCGCTATGGTTGATCACCTGGCTCACAACGCTACTACACTAATTTCGCCTACTGCTATCGGGATAGGCAATACGTACGGGAAGCAGCATGGATAACCTGAATCTAAACAAACACATTTCCGGCCAGTTTAATGCAGAACTTGAGCATATCCGCACCCAAGTTTTAACCATGGGTGGGCTGGTGGAACAACAATTATCTGACGCGATCACCGCCATGCATAATCAGGATGGTGAGTTAGCTAAACAGGTCATTGCGGGCGATAAAAATGTCAACATGATGGAAGTGGCCATTGATGAAGCTTGTGTGCGCATTATTGCCAAACGTCAGCCTACGGCCAGCGATTTACGTCTGGTGATGGCGATCATCAAAACCATTTCAGAATTGGAACGTATCGGTGATGTGGCGGATAAAATCTGCCGCACCGCATTGGAAAAGTTCTCTCATCAACATCAACCTTTATTGGTCAGCTTGGAATCTCTAGGCCGACATACGGTGCAGATGCTGCATGATGTGCTTGATGCCTTTGCGCGCATGGATTTGGATGAAGCGATCCGAATTTATCGTGAAGATAAGAAGGTTGATCAGGAATACGAAGGCATCGTCCGTCAATTAATGACCTATATGATGGAAGATCCGCGAACCATTCCAAGTGTGCTGACCGCGCTGTTCTGCGCCCGTTCCATTGAACGTATTGGTGACCGCTGCCAGAATATTTGCGAATTCATTTTCTATTTCGTTAAAGGGCAGGACTTCCGCCACCTTGGCGGTGATGATTTAGAAAAGTTGCTTTCCAGTAAGCCTGAAAAATAATATCTACCCTCAATCAAGTGGGTTAATTGTGCTTGATTGAGGGATATTTTTATTGAGAACCATTCCCCTTGTATTAGTCACCTATCAACTTAACTAATAGGTTGATGCCAAACTATTTTTATCAATAGAAGCAAACCCATCCCCTGAGATGAATTGGTTATAAATATATCATTTTATATTATTTCCTGACCTAACGATGAGTTGATAGCTTACACATATCGCAACATCTCAATCATCTTAGGAGCTTTCAATGAAGCAATCTTTATCCACCCCAAAAAGTGCACTGGCCTTAACACTGCTTGCTGGCTTAGCTACGCTTTCTAGCGCCGCTCACGCGGATAAATTGGATGATATCAAGCAAGCCGGTGTGGTGCGGATTGCTGTTTTTGATAGCAACCCTCCATTTGGGTATATCGACCCACAGACTAAAAAGTTGGTGGGTTATGACGTGGATGTGGCCAATGCCATTGCGAAGGATTTAGGCGTAAAAGTCGAACTGCGGGCAACCAATCCGGCAAACCGCATTCCATTGTTAACGTCGAAAAAAGTGGATTTGATTGCTGCTAACTTCACCATCACAGATGAACGCGCCAAAGAAGTTAATTTCAGCTTGCCGTATTTTGCGACAGGTCAGAAATTTATCGCCCATAAAGGGGTACTGAAAACGCCGGAAGACATCCGTAAATTACGGATTGGCGCGGATAAAGGCACCGTACAAGAGATCACCCTGCGTGAACATTATCCAACGGCAAAAGTGATTTCTTACGATGATACGCCACTGGCATTCACAGCCCTGCGTAATGGTAACGTTCAAGCTATCACTCAAGATGACGCGAAATTAGTCGGCCTGCTGGGTAACCTGCCTGCGGCACAAAAAGCTGATTTTGAGATTTCACCCTTCAGTATTACCAAAGAATACCAAGGCGTGGGCATTCCTAAAGGTGAAGACCGCTTAACGGCGACGGTGAATGAAACGCTGGTTAAATTGGAAAAAGACGGCCAAGCAGCCATCATTTATGACCGCTGGTTCGGGCCTGAAACCAATGCAGCTCAACCTCGTGGTGATTTTAAGTTTGCTCCTTTAGATCAACAGCCTAAAGCATAAAGTATCCCCTTGTCCTTGGCGTTGCAGGCAGGTTTATTGACTTGCTGCCTGTAACACCAAGGGCTTTGAGGATGGCGTCATAAGACACCGTCAATCGAGACGTAGAAATAAGATGGATTTTATTGTGCACCTAAAAACTCATAGGGTTAGGGCATCAGGAAGAGATAGGTATAAAACGTGATGAATCTACATCATCTCACTGATTGGCTGCTGGCTCCGCAATATCTCGGCTGGCTGTGGGACGGTTTTCTGCTCACCTTGTGGATATCCGCTTGCACGGTCGTGGCCTCCACACTGTTGGGTTTTTTGTTGGCTGCGGCCAGAGATAGTGAAAACAAAGTACTACAGTGGTTTGCCATGGGTTATAGCACGGTATTTCGTAATACACCGCTGTTGATCCAACTGTTTTTTTGGTACTTTGCGGCGAGCCAAATTTTACCCGCCTCTTGGATCCCCTGGCTCAATACCCCCCATGAAATCACCGCGTTTGGCGTCACACTGAATTGGCCCTCATTCGAATTTTTAGCTGGTTTTATCGGGTTAACCCTTTATTCCACCGCTTTTATTGCAGAAGAGTTGCGATCGGGTATCAGTGGCGTGGCTAAGGGGCAAAAATATGCTGCGCATGCGTTGGGGTTAACGGGATGGCAATCAATGCGCTATGTCGTGCTGCCACAAGCGTTGAAAATCGCGATGCCGCCTTTGTTAGGCCAATACATGAATATTATTAAAAACTCATCGTTAGCGATGGCGATTGGTGTTGCCGAGCTTTCTTATGCTTCCCGCCAAGTTGAAACCGAGACATTGCGGACGTTTCAGGCATTCGGTGTGGCAACCGTGTTGTATATCGCCATTATTGCGCTGATCGAGGCATGGGGCATGTGGCGTCAACAACGAACTGCAGTCAGGGGGCATTAAGATGGATTTCACTATTATTGCCGATAACTGGACTTACCTACTGTGGGGAACTTTTCCTGATGGGCCGCTGGGTGGGGCCGCATTAACCCTATTGATCAGCCTTATTGCAGGGGTTGCATCCGCTGTTTTAGGGACGATTTTAGGCGTTGCACTGGCGATGTCTCGGGGTGTGTGGGCGGGAGTTTTAGCGGCTGTTTTAGGCTTTTTCCGCGCCATTCCAGTCATTATGTTGATTTTTTGGACCTATTTCCTACTGCCCATTGTGTTCGGGGTGGATATTCCAGAAATCACTACCGTCGTTTGTGCGCTCGCCCTGATTGCATCTGCTTATCTGGCTCATGCGGTAAAAGCAGGGATTGTCGCGATCGGCGCTGGGCAGTGGCAGGCCGGTTTATCGCTCGGTTTTAACCGTTGGCAAGTTTTATGGTTTGTGGTGTTACCACAGGCGTTGCGCATGATGGTGCCATCATTTATTAATCAATGGATTTCATTGATTAAAGATACATCACTCGCGTACATCGTTGGAGTGAATGAGCTGACATTTTTGGCAACTCAGGTCAACAACCGCAGCATGGTTTACCCGATGGAAGTCTTCCTGTTTGTGGCGCTGGTTTACTTTGTTTTATGTCTGGCATTGGACCTGCTGGCAAATGGCCTCAACCGCCGTTTCAGTCCGCAACATGCCATCGAGAAGCAAAGCGCCATTAAGCGATCATGGCGCTGGTGGCGTAATAAAGTGGCATTACCTGCCACTAGTCGCGGGTGATACGCCAGCCTCTTTCACGCCATAAGTCCGGCAATTGCTGCATATCATCGAACATGGTCACCAGTGGGTGATGTATCGGCTGGTTATGGGGGTCTGCGCAGTAGTAAAAGACCTGAATGCCCGCCGCGATACCGGCGTGTGTTCCGGCAGCAGAGTCCTCCACCAAAATGCAGCGTTCAGCGGCAACTTGCATCTCCTCTGCTGCATGGTAAATCAACGCGGGATCTGGCTTCCAACGTTGAATGTCGTAGCCGCTGTAGAGCCGGTCTTCAAAAAACGGCCGTAAGCCTGTTAGGCCAAGAGAGTGCTGCATTTTACTGACCGGCCCGTTGGAGACCACGCAAACCGGTAGGGTAATTTGCTCCAACAGCGCTCTTGCACCCGCAATCGGTTGTAATTCGGCATCAAATAAGCGCGCAACTTCGGCGCGATACAGCTTTTCTAGCGTTTCAATCGGTTGGTCCAGGCCGTTCTCTTTGCTCACTAATGCCACGATTTCATTCAGCTTTACGCCTTTAAAGCGTTTAATCACTTCTTCCAATGATAAATGAATATCGTAGTGAGCAAACATGACAACGTAAGCTTGGCAGCACAGTACTTCGCTATCGACCAAGGTACCATCGCAATCGAACATGACGCATTCTATCTGGTTCACTCCATCTCCTTATCTTCCAAGCGTATTTTTCTCGATGAGTTATCCTCTTACTCTAATCATCTAGGTTTAGAATGCGACACCTATTCTCCTACAATCGATATTTCTCATATCAAATGAATAAAATTCAACAAGTTGAATATTACGCGCTAACATCATCATTAAGTTGCGCAACAAAGGCGATAAAAAACCCGTAAAAAAGAGTGTGATCCCGCTCAAAACAAGGGTTTTTTGTTATAGGATGTTCCCAACTATCACTCCCTTCTGCGGAACGCCATAAATGAGTACACCAAACCTTGATACTGAGCAGGGGCTGCTCGAACGTGTTTTTAAACTAAAGCAACATGGCACCACGGCACGTACCGAGCTGATCGCCGGTATCACCACGTTTCTGACCATGGTCTATATCGTATTCGTTAACCCGCAAATCTTAGGGGTGGCGGGTATGGATGTGCAGGCCGTTTTCGTCACCACGTGTTTGATCGCCGCTTTTGGCAGCATCTTTATGGGTCTATTGGCGAACTTACCCGTAGCACTGGCTCCGGCCATGGGGCTAAATGCTTTCTTCGCGTTTGTGGTCGTTGGCGCGATGGGTATTTCATGGCAGGTTGGCATGGGTGCGATTTTCTGGGGCGCAATCGGTTTCCTTTTGCTCACTATTTTCCGCATTCGTTATTGGATGATAGCCAACATTCCGTTGAGTCTGCGTGTGGGGATCACCAGCGGTATTGGTCTGTTTATCGCCATGATGGGGCTGAAAAACGCCGGTATCGTGGTCGCCAATCCAGATACCTTGGTGGCTGTCGGTAATTTGACCTCACATAGCGTGCTGCTGGGCGCTTTGGGCTTCTTTATTATTGCGGTGTTAGCATCGCGCAATATCCATGCTGCGGTACTGGTTTCTATCGTCGTGACCACCTTGATCGGTTGGGCGCTGGGCGATGTACACTACACTGGCCTCTTCTCTATGCCACCAAGTGTGACTTCAGTCGTCGGGCAAGTTGATCTGGCAGGGGCATTGAACATTGGTATGGCGGGGATTATTTTCTCCTTCATGCTGGTTAACTTGTTCGACTCATCCGGCACATTGATCGGCGTAACAGATAAAGCCGGGTTAACCGATAATAAAGGCAAGTTTCCTCGCATGAAACAAGCGCTGTACGTCGACAGTATCAGCTCTGTCGCTGGTGCGTTTATCGGTACCTCGTCAGTCACTGCTTATATCGAAAGCTCATCGGGTGTTTCAGTCGGTGGTCGTACGGGCTTAACGGCTGTTGTCGTGGGCATCCTGTTCCTGTTGGTGATGTTTATTTCACCATTGGCAGGGATGGTGCCTGCCTATGCGGCTGCTGGTGCACTGATTTATGTGGGTGTATTGATGACGTCGAGCTTATCCCGCGTTAAATGGGATGATTTGACCGAAGCTGTTCCTGCCTTTGTGACCGCAGTGATGATGCCGTTTAGCTTCTCCATTACGGAAGGTATCGCGCTGGGCTTTATCTCTTATTGCTTGATGAAGTTGGGGACGGGGCGCTGGCGTGAAATCAGCCCATGCGTGGTGGTGGTTGCGCTGCTGTTTGTGCTGAAAATAGCTTTTGTTGATCATTAATTATCAGTGATTAGCCAATGACTGTTGGGATTAACCATTGATTGAAAACGCCCCCATTGTAGACACTGAGGGTGGGGGCGTTTTGGCATTGTTTTAGGCTTTCAATAGATTGTTTTAGGCTTTCAATTGAGCGCTGATTTGTTCCAGTGCTTTAGTGGCACATTGTGCATCCAAATGCCCACCCGGCGCACCAGCAACACCTACCGCACCGACAACTTCATCGCCCGCTTTCACTGGCACACCGCCACCTAACAGCAAGAAGCCTGGGATATCTTTCAGGTTGTTGGCTGCTGGCGTTTTTTGGCTGTTTTCCATTACTTGCCCGCTTGGCGTTTTAGTGGATAGTGCCGTAAATGCTTTTTGTTCGCTGGCTTTAACGGTATGTGGGCCTGCATTGTCACCACGCAGTACGGTTTTAATGATACCCGCACGATCAACCACAGTGACGGAGACGTTGTAGCCATCAGCCTGACAAACCGCGAGGGTACGGCTCGCTAAATCGCTGGCCAGCGCCAAAGAAATATTACGTTCAGTGTTTAGACCCGCCGCAGAAGCTTGTGTTAACAGGCCGATGAATAAGGCAGAAGTGAGGGCAATAGGCTTGATCATAGAGAATCCTTATTGTTAGCAACGTGATTTCATCACAATGTCATCATCCTACGATGATAGGTGGTGAAAAAACATTCGGCTAATTACCCGTTTTGATCCGTAGATCTACCTAGTTCTCGACTCTCGACGTGACTTAACGTCCTGTGAGGATATGGCCATTATATTAATGGCGCGTAATGATGTATGAGCAATGCCAGCGAGTTAACGTCCAGTTTTGCAAAGATATTGGCGCGATGGGCTTCCACAGTTCGAGGTGAAAGGGACAATACATTTGCAATTTGCTTGCTGGTTTCACCCTGAATAATCAGGGCAGCAACTTCTCTTTCACGGGCGGTCAGTTGGCTAAATAACTGCTGATAACCTTTCTGTTGGCGATGAGCGGCTAGCGCTTGTTCATGTTGCTCCAATGCTAAACTGATGGTTTCGATCAACACATCGGCATCAATCGGTTTGGTCAGAAACTCCAGCGCGCCACCTTTGAAGGCGCGGCGACACAATTCAATATTGCCATGCCCCGTCATTATGATGACCGGAAGCGTACTATCACGAGCTTGAATGGCTTCCAATACGGCCATACCACTTTTGCCGGGCATTCTGATATCCACTAGCACGCAACTGGGGTGGGTAACTGCTAAAGTATCGAGGAACGCCTGCCCATTACTGAAGGCTTTGACTTCCCAGCCCATGGTCGCGAGCAATACGGTGAGCGCGGCGCGTACACCTTCATCGTCATCAATCAGATAAATGTGTTTAGTCATGCGTACTCCCTGTGGTTGTGATGGGGAAAGTCAGCGTAAAGCAGGCACCGCCCTGTTCACTGTTCCCTGCTTTTATGTCACCGCCCATGCGTTGTACCAATGTTTCGCACAGCGTTAACCCCAGCCCTAATCCGCTCTCCCGAGTGGTGTAGAACGGGGTAAACAGGTTATCCAACTGTTCATTGCTAAGCCCCGGCCCATTATCTTCAATCTGGATTATCCATTGTTTGTGTTGAACAGTTTGCTGGGGTTGAACAGTCACGGTGAAATAAATCTTGGGCGTGGGGGTATGTTGCAGGACATGAATTGCGTTACTGAGTAAATTATGAAGAACTTGCTCCAGCCACAGTGGGTCACTTTGTAGCGGTGGTAAATGTGCGGGGATATTGCTACGAACCGTCACATTGGCGGCAATAATCTCTTGGTTTAACAGCATATTCACTCGCCGCCAGATATCGGCCACGATAACCGGTTGTAGGTTTATTTGCCCACGACTCAGTAGGGTTCGCAGGCGGTCGAGCAGCGCGGCAATCCGCTTGATTTGCTCAACGGAGGCGGTCAGCAGGGGCGCGACTTTTTCATCCTGTGGCGGCAACAATCGCAGTGCTGTCTGGTTATAAGTCAGTGTGGCAGTCAGGGGCTGGTTTAGCTCATGGGCGATACCCGTTGCAATCTCCCCCATGGCATTAAGTCTGGCTTGGTCGGCGAATTTAGCCCGTTGCTCAGCATGTAGGCGGTGTTGTGCCAGTTGTTGCCACCGATGCCAGCCATACAGCGCTGCACCTGTTAGCAGTGAAAGTAACAATGCGGTTAACCAAGGTAAATTGCGCCAAATCGGAGTGGCATGCCCAATTAGGGTAAATGACTGTGCTCCTTCCCCTAATGGTTTTTGCCACTGCCAGAAGCTTTTGGCAGCAGAGTGGCCCAGCTCTGCGAGTTGATGCTGTTGATAGCGCAATACCACACTGTCAAAATTGGCGGGTAACCCCACAACCTCGAGTAAACGCATCCCATTCACTTTCAAACCGCTGCCGCTATAGGAATTAGAGAGCCAATAATCGTCACCCTCAATTTTCAGGGTAAGCCGGCCTGCTTTTGAGCGGTCTACTGTCATTTGTTCGATGGCGGTCAATTGCGGGAAATGGCGTTGCAGTTGCGTGAGTTGATTCGGTTCAAGTGTCAAAAAAAGCAGCGCCTGCTGTTGAGCCAATTGCTGGCTCAGTTCACGATGCGTAGTGCGAAAATCAGCTTCACGTTCAGCTTGTTGTGTGTTCAGCCCATACCACCCTAACCAGAGTGAGTAGATCAGGGTCAGCACCAGCCAAAGTGTGATTTTTATGGCCATCGGTCAGCAGTATCCGCAAATAGAGTGGTCAGAGTGGGGACAAAATAACTCCCCAATGCCCATAAGGGGATGGGGAGCTTCAGCGTTGTCTCGATAAAAATTTACTTCACGCGAACGCGATCGATGTAAGTCGCAAAAGCGGCAAGTTGACCGGTCAGAAAATCTAATGTTCCTTGCTCGACCAGTTCTTTGGCCTGTTCATCCACTTTAGTTTGAATCACTCCGCCCATAAATTCAGGCTTATTCATCACCATCGCATCGAGGAAAACCAAAATTTGGCGCAGGTGATACTGGCAACGTGCACCGCCAATCGGCCCCATAGAGCTGGTTTGGATTGCAACCGGTTTACCCGCTAGCGGCTGATTCGGTAAACGGGAAAGCCAGTCGATAGCATTCTTCAATCCGCCGGGTACGGAATAGTTATATTCCGGCGTCACAATAATCACACCATCCGCTTGGCGTATTTGGTCAGCAATGGCCTGAACTGCTGCAGGAATACCCTCTTCTTGCTGGACATCAGCATCATAAAGCGGAATGTCGCGAATAGAGGGCAGTGCTTCAATAGTGACACCCGCAGGGGCTAATTTTGGCAGCGCACGGGCCACCATCGCGTTGTAAGAACCACTGCGCAAGCTACCCAACAGGGTAACAATTTTAAGGGATTGCTGTGACATGACTTACTCCCATTTAGTAAATGAATAACACTATTTCACACTCAGAGTAGGACAAATTTGCGCGATATAACAATGACTATCTGCCGTGTTACCCCTATAAATTTCACTTAAGCGATCACGGCTTGCGTGTTAATTACACAGAAATTGTGATCGCCGGAGAGAAACAGAAAAATCGTTTCAATCCGTTATCAAGTCTCTGCGTGAAATGCCGTTAATAGATCTGGAGCTATCCAGCTCTCTGACATTGAGCGACACGATAATGCTAAAAACCACTCAAGCCCGATTCACCTTACTCGTTAGTGCCTTTTTCATTCTTTTGCTAATAATCACTGTTGTGGTTATTCAGCTTTTTGTGACACCACAACTCAAACAATCTGAGAGCACCATTGTAGGTAACAGTGTTGACCAAATCGCGACGGCCATTACGGCGCAGATGAATAAAGTGGAAGCACAAGCCCGCAGTATTACTCAGGCTGTTGCTATTATGGACAGCAATACCATCGACTCATTATTACCGGGGTTGGTGGATCAATATGGCGATAGTAATGTCTTCGGTGGTGGTATTTGGCCATTGCCGAATAAACGCGAGCAAGGGGTGACGAAATTCAGCACCTTTTTTGCCCGTAATGGGGAAAATAAGTTAACTGTTAACACCCATTGGAACTCGCCGGAATCACAGAATTATTTTGAACAGCCGTGGTACAAAGATGGCTTAAATGCGCCCAAAGGCTTCTGTGCTTGGGCTAAAGCTTATCAGGATGATGCCAGCCCGCAGCCGAGAACTAACTGCGCCATGGCTATCTATAAAGGCAATGAGGTATATGGCGTTTCAACCATTGATGTCACTTTAGGTTTCTTTAACCGCTTAGTGAAAGAGATGGAGCAGAAAGTGGACGGTACCATCTTAATTGTTGAAGCGGATGGCAAGATTGTCGGGAGTAGCGCGTTAGCAGATGGTAAGGCAGAACTAAAAAATCTGTCTGACTTTACTGGCAGTTTGCCAATGGCGGCAGAAACGCAGCGGTTGTTACCGCAAATGAAAGATCTCACCTCGCTGGAAAGCGAGTATGACGTCGATGGCACCTCTCACACCCTGTTTATTCGCCCAATCGCCAATAGCCCTTGGTATTTGGTTACTGACCTGCCCACCAGCTTATTGGTTAAGCAAAGTCATAGCATCCTGATGCATTTGGGGTTAGTGCAGATCCCTATTATGTTGTTATTGCTGCTATTCCTTGTGTTCTCTATCCGCGTCTTTATGAAGCGTTTAGCGAATCTAAACGAAAATATCACCGCATTGTCTGCGGGCGGGGCTGATTTAACTCAGCGTTTGCCAGAAAGCAGTAGTCCGGAGTTCAATGCCATTAATCAGAGTTTCAACGCATTTATCGACTATTTGCAGCAAATGATGCGTCAGGTTGGTGAAAGCAGTCTGGCTATTGCCTCGGCGTCGCGCCAAATCGCCAGCGGTAATCTGGATTTATCTGCCCGTACTGAAGATCAAGCCAGCTCCATTGAAGAGACGGCTGCGTCGATGGATGAACTCACCAGTACCGTTAAGCAAAATGCGGATAATGCCAGCCACGCCAACCAACTGGCAATGGACGCATCGACTGTCGCCGTGAAAGGCAGCACCGTGGTGAAACAAGTGGTGGATACCATGGGTTCTATCAATCATTCCTCGAAGAAAATTGTCGATATCATTAGTGTGATTGACAGTATTGCCTTCCAAACCAACATTTTGGCGCTGAATGCGGCAGTCGAGGCCGCCAGAGCGGGGGAACAAGGTCGTGGTTTTGCCGTCGTGGCATCAGAGGTGCGTAATTTGGCGCAACGTTCAGCCACTTCTGCCCGCGAGATTAAAAAGCTGATTGAAGACTCGGTGGCTGATATTGCCATTGGTACTGGGTTAGTGGCTGATGCGGGGTCGACCATGGATGACCTGATGAGCGGCGTTTCCAATGTGGCGGCACTGATGAATGAAATCATGTCGTCCAGTCAGGAGCAAAGTTTGGGTATCGAACAGGTTAATTTGGCGATTAATCAGCTGGATAACTCGACTCAGCAAAATGCGGCGCTGGTGGAACAAGTGGCCGCAGCTGCTCAGGCGATGCAGGATCAAACTTTGCAGCTAGAAAGTGTGATTAGCGGTTTTAAAGTCTAAGTTTTGTTATTGAGTTAGATGAATCAAGAAGATAGCTGAAAAAGTACCCTTTGCGGAGAGGGCAAGCAGATCGTAAAGACGCCGTAAAATCATCCTTGATGGCTCGAGCCGCGCCATCCTTGGCGCGGACGCTTTACTCTTCTGCCTGTCCTCACCGTTCCAGATCGCGTCATCGGTGTTTGTTAGCAGCCTGAAAGAGGCCGATCAGATTTGGCCCCTTTCATTATTCACGGCGGATTTTACGCGCAAATAAGTTGCCCAGCGATTGGATGAGTTGCACGGTGATAATTAAAACAATGGCCGTCGTCACCGTCACAAAAGTATCAAAGCGTTGATAACCGTAGGTAATGGCTAAATCACCTATACCGCCTCCGCCCACCGTTCCCGCCATCGCGGTTGCACCAATGAGGCCAATAGTAGCTGTGGTGAGCGCTAATATTAACGATGAGGAGGCCTCAGGTAATAGAAAATACCAAATTGCCTGCAATGGGGTCGCACCCATCGATTTTGCTGCTTCCAAAATGCCAGGATTCACATCCAGTAATGAGTTCTCAACCAATCGGCCAATATAGGGTGCGATAAAAATAATCAGTGGCACAATCGCCCCTGGCGTTCCTATTGTGGTATTCACGATGAGGCGTGTTAAAGGAATAATGGCGACCATCAGAATAATAAACGGCAGTGATCGAATGATATTGATCACTGGATTGAGAATATTATAAAAGGCTCGATGATTAATTAAGCCCCCTGGCCGCGTCACAACCAATAAAATACCCAACGGGATACCAATTAGAGAACCGATCACCAATGAAATACTGACCATCACCAGTGTGTCGTGGAGCGCTTGAATAAATTGGTCCAATGTAATGGCCGTTTCTATCATCAACTTATTTCCTGTATATCAATACCGGTGCCTGACAGATAACTGACAGCATCATCTATGGTGTGATTCTCGCCGGTTAATAACAACACCATATGGCCAAGCGTGGTGCTTTGTATCTCTGACATGTTGGCAAAGAGAATATTCACACCAATGTCATATTGCCTGATGAGCTGATTGATCACGGGTTGTGTGGCTATCGGCCCCATAAATGCCAATCGGAATTGTCGGCCAGCATGGCTGTTATTCAATAGCTTCTTCACGCTATCCGGTAAGCTATCTTTGATGACGGTGCGGACAAAATTGGCAGTGGTTGGGTGTGTTGGGTGGCCAAATACGGTTAAGACCGATCCTTGCTCAATAATTTGGCCACTCTCCATCACTGCGACTTTATTGCATATTTTTTGAATCACTGACATTTCATGGGTGATCAGCAAAACCGTAATATTGTATTGCTGATTAATTTTCTTCAGTAATAACAATATTTGCGCAGTCGTCTGCGGATCCAATGAGGAGGTGGCCTCATCACAAAGTAGAATTGATGGATTGGTTGCCAGTGCGCGCGCAATACCAACACGCTGTTTCTGTCCACCCGATAATTCGTTTGGAAAGCTCTGGCTTTTATCATCTAACCCCACAAAATCAAGCAGTTCAGCGACACGCTCCTGAATGAATGTTTTATTTTTCCCCAATAATATGAGCGGCATCGCGACATTTTTAAAAACGGTCTTTGATTCCAGTAAATTAAAGTTTTGGAAAATCATACCAATGTTTTTTTTCAGCAGTCTGAGCTGCTCTTGGCTAAAATCACGCAGATTTTTACCATCAATGATCACATTACCCAATGTCGGGCTTTCTAGCGAATTAACCATCCGTAATAGGGTGCTTTTCCCTGCACCGCTATAACCGATGATGCCAAATATATCGCCATCTTCGACGGTTAAACTGACATTGTTTAGCGCTTGTAGTTTGATCCCTTTGCGCTCAAATGTTTTAGAAATATGCTGAAGCTCAATCATCAGATTATTCCATTAGTTCAGATAATCAGGCAGCATATAACCCGTATATTTATCATTTTCTAAAATGTACTTTTTGAATTCAGGGGAGTGATATCCGGCAATAATATCTTTCGCAAACTCCGCGTCTTTATTCTTACCTGCAACCGTCACCACATTGACAAATTGTGTCGTTGGTTTTTCAAGTTGCAAAGCAGAGGTGAGTTTTATGCCATTAGAAACGGCGAAATTACCTTGAATAGCGCCAAAATCAACATCCGGTAGCGCCCTGACTTGCTGGGCATTATCCATCTCTTTGATCACCAAATGATAAGGGTTCTCTGCGATATCTTTTTGTGAGAATGTTGCTGGGTCGATTTTCTCTTTCAGCTTTATCCAGCCAATAGATTGCAGCAAGAGAGCGGCTCGGTATTCATTGGAAGGTTGATTCGGGACTGAAACCCATGCGCCATCTTTGGGCTTATCTTCTTTTTGGTGTTTATTTGAATAGAGTCCCATTGGCGGAGTGGGGACTTGAACAATACCGGTATTATCAATACGCAGTCGGTCATTTATTGCTTGCAGGTAAATGGGGTGCTGCATGATATTGCCATCTATTTCCCCCGTGCTGACAGCATTGTTGACCTGAATACCATCATTGAAGTCTTTATATTCAATGCGGTAGCCTTTTTTTATCAAATAAGGCGCTACGCCTTTCTCGAATTGTTCTTTATAAGGGCCGGGGTTAAACCCTAACTTAATTAATTTCTTCTCATCACTGTGCGCGTTCAGCGAAGTTAAAATCATTAAGCTAAAAAGGGGTATTGCCAGTGAACGCGTTTTCATCATTATTTTCCTGTGGAATCAAGATTAATGCAGTGCCTAAAGGCGAGTTGATTCACAAGGTTGCAGGCGATCGCGTTGTCCGTAAACGAAGAATATAGACTTAGCTTATGCAATATAAAGATATAGCGCTGATGGGGAGTATAAGGGGAAGTGGCATGAGAATATGATTAACCCGCTGCGCCGTGATATTACAGCGCAACGGGTTTTATCGCGACAAACCTGAGTTTAGCCCTGAATCAGATTAGGGATTTTTACATCAGGATTCACGTCGGCGTCATAGTCAACACCGTCGATGGAGAAGCCAAACAGATTAAGGAACTCTGTCTTATAGCCAACAAAATCAGTCAGTTGATAGATATTGTCGTTGGTGACTTGGTCCCACAGTTGCTGTACTTCATTTTGAACCGCAGGATCCAGCTCTTTATAGTCAGCACGCAGGCGACCTTCTTGGTCCATATGCGGCGTGTTGCCACACAGACTGTCTTTATATAGCGAATAGACCTGCTCGATACAACCTTCGTGCGTGCCTTTCTCCTTCATCACTTTGAATAACAGTGACAAATACAGTGGCATCATTGGAATGGCCGAGCTAGCTTGGGTGACAACCGCTTTCAGTACTGATACGCGAGCATCGCCGCCGCCGTGGGCTGACAAGCTATTACGGATAGCCAGAACCTTTTGGTCCAGATCCTTTTTGGCTGCGCCAATAGAACCGTTCCAGTAGATATCATGGGTGATTTTTTCGCCCAAGTAGGTGAACGCGGTTGTTTGTGCGCCTTCAGCCAGTACACCCGCTTCCAGTAATGCATCCATCCACATCTGCCAGTCTTCGCCGCCCATGACCGCAACCGTGTTGTCGATCTCTTCTTGGGTGGCAGGTTGCAGTACGGCTTCTTTGATCACTTCTTTATCGGTATCAAGGCCACGGAACTTAACTTCATGACCAATCGGTTTTAGTGTGGAGTTAAACACTTCACCGGTTTTTGGGTGTGTACGACGTGGCGAAGCCAAGCTGTAAATGACCTGATCCACCTGACCTAAGTCTTGTTTGATCGTTTCGATGGTCAATTGCTTAATCTTATCGGAGAAAGCATCGCCATTGATGCTCTTCGCGTACAGACCTTTTTGCTCAGCAAATTTATGGAATGCTGCGCTATTGTACCAACCAGACGTACCAGGTTTGCCCTCTTCGCCAGCACGCTCGAAGAAAACACCCAACGTATCGGCACCACAACCAAATGCTGCTGTAATGCGAGCGGCCAGTCCGTATCCAGTCGATGCACCAATGACTAATACTCTTTTTGGGCCGTTAGCAATTGCGCCTTCTGCGGTGACATAGTCGATTTGCTTTTTGACGTTAGCTTCGCAGCCGGTCGGGTGAGCAGTCACACAGATAAAGCCGCGTACACGTGGTTTTATAATCATGGATACCTCAAATTTATGGATACAGTTAAGTGTTCGAGCCACTGGCATTACCGGTTTTCATCACTCAGGTAAACTGCACAGTTCAGACACATAGAGCAAGATTATCAAAATTAGCGGCAATCTGCTCCAGCGCGATGGCACCACACTCATTTTCCGATACAAAAACTGGAGAAAATGCGCCCCAGTAAGTCATCTGAGCTAAATTCACCGGTAATCTCACTCAATGACTGTTGTGCTAAACGTAATTCTTCTGCCAATAGCTCACCAGCGTAAGCACTTACTAACTGTTCATGGCCCTGTACCAAATGCTGTGCGGCAGTTTCCAATGCCTGCAAATGGCGACGGCGTGCCAGAAAACCGCCTTCGGTGTTACTGGTAAAGCCCATACTCTGTTTCAAATGGTCACGTAACAGGTCAATGCCTTCACCTGTGCGTGCCGATAAGCGAATAAGTGAGTGACCATTCACTTCTGTTAGCCCCAGCGTCTCGCCGGTGACATCGGCTTTATTGCGCACGACAGTAATCGGGAGTGATGAGGGCAAGCGCGCCATAAATTCAGGCCAAATCGCCGCCGGCTCAGTCGCCTCTGTTGTGGTGCCATCGACCATAAACAGCACTCGGTCAGCTTGTTCTATCTCATTCCAAGCACGTTCAATACCAATGCGCTCAACTTCGTCACTGGCTTCACGTAAACCTGCGGTATCGATGATATGCAGTGGCATCCCATCGATATGAATATGTTCGCGTAGTACATCACGGGTGGTCCCAGCGATATCGGTAACAATCGCCGCTTCACGGCCAGCTAACGCATTGAGTAAACTGGATTTACCGGCATTAGGTCGGCCCGCAATCACCACTTTCATCCCTTCACGCAGCAAGCTGCCTTGGCGAGCTTCAGTACGCACCTGTTCTAAGTCAGCCATTACACCGTTCAACTGGCCTTCAATCTTGCCATCAGAAAGGAAGTCGATTTCCTCATCAGGGAAGTCGATGGCTGCTTCGACGTAGATTCGCAGGTGAGTAAGTGCTTCCACCAATTGGTGGATACGCGTTGAAAATGCACCCTGTAATGAGTTTACTGCCGAACGCGCAGCTTGCTCTGAACTGGCATCGATCAGGTCAGCAATGGCCTCTGCTTGTGCCAAATCCAGTTTATCGTTGAGGAATGCGCGCTCAGAGAACTCCCCCGGACGGGCAATACGCAGCCCTGGCAGGGCCAGAATGCGTTTTAATAGCAAATCGAGTATGACTGGGCCGCCGTGGCCTTGCAGCTCCAGCACATCCTCGCCCGTGAAAGAATTCGGACCAGGGAAGTAGAGAGCAATGCCTTGATCCAACGTACTGCCATCGACATCTTTAAACGGCAGATAGTCGGCATAACGTGGTTTGGGCAATTTTCCTAAAATCGCTTGCGCAACGGCCGCTGCGGCACGACCTGAAACACGTAAAATACCCACGCCACCACGGCCTGGCGGCGTTGCTTGTGCGACGATAGTATCAGTGGCGCTCATGGTCATATCTCTCTTTAACTTATTGTTTTTGCACAAGCCTGAAACACGAAAATCAGGCTTCTGTAAAAAGAATAAGGCGGTCATATTGACCGCCTCTATACCCGCCTTACTTGACGTTACCGCGTTGCGAGTTGCCTCTCACTCAAATCAGTTTTCGACCGATTTGTCGCTGATTGGCAACCTAACGGCAACGCCAATAAATTTGGGTACTCATCCTATTAAGACTGTTTTTTCTTATCGCGGCTGTGTAAGCCACGTTTTTCCAGACCACGATAAATCAACTGTTGTTGCAGGATGGTCACCAAGTTACTGACGATATAGTACAGTACCAGACCAGCCGGGAACCACAGGAAGAACACAGTGAAGATAACTGGCATGAATGTCATGATCTTCTGCTGCATCGGGTCAGTCACCGTTGTTGGTGACATCTTCTGAATGAAGTACATGGTGATACCCATCAGAATTGGCAGAATGTAGTACGGATCTTGTGCTGACAGGTCATGGATCCACAAGATGAATGGCGCATGACGCAATTCAACCGAGCTCATCAACATGTAGTACAACGCCAAGAAGATAGGCATCTGAATGATCAGCGGTAAGCAGCCACCCAGCGGATTCACTTTCTCAGCTTTGTACAGCGCCATCATTTCCTGACTCATACGCTGCTTATCGTCACCGATACGCTCACGCATGGCGGCCAGTTTAGGCTGCAGTAAACGCATTTTCGCCATCGAGGTATATTGCGCCTTCGTCAGCGGGTACATGATACCGCGCACGATAAAGGTGATAACAATGATGGAGAAGCCCCAGTTACCGACAAAGCTGTGAATGAATTTCAGCAGTTTGAACAGTGGCTGAGAAATAAACCATAACCAACCATAATCAACAGTCAGGTCCAAATGTGGCGCGATAGCCGCCATTTTGTCCTGAATTTCTGGACCCACCCACAAGGTGGCACTCAGTTGTTTCTGCTCACCCGGTTGAATAACGACTGGCGCACCCTTGAAGCCGATAGCCGCTAAACCATTACCTAAATCAGCAGAGTAGAAGGTGTTAGTTTCGTTAGCCGTTGGAATCCACGCTGTTGCGAAATACTGTTGCAACATCGCCACCCAACCACCTTTAGTGCTGACATCTAGGTTTTTATCTTCGATATCACTAAAGCTGTATTTCTTGTATTTAGTTTCATCAGAAGAGTAAGCCGCGCCACGGTAAGTATGCAGCGCAAAGTTATTGCTGCCGGTATCACGGTGTTTAGGCAGATTGATGCTTTGTTTTAATTGGCCAAACAGCGTCAGCTCCAGCGGGGCAGCAGAGGCGTTCTTAACGTGATAATCCACGCCAATGGCGTAGTCATTACGTTTCAGCACAAAAGTTTTGATGAAAACAGAGCCGTCTTTACCGGTAAAGGTCAATGGAATACGCAGTTCGTCCTGACCATCTGCTAATACAAAGCTGGTCTGTGGCGCTTCAAACAGTGGGCGCTCACCATTAGCTGGATTATCTGGGCCGTTTTTACCTGTCAGGCCACTTTGCGCCTGATAAATGAACGCGGGGGTCGTTTCCAGTAATTCAAAAGTTTTATCTGAACCCAGAGCATCCGGGTAAGCCAGCAGGTTAGCCTGCTCGATGTCACCACCACGGGTATTAATGGTCAGAGACAGGACATCTGTTTTTACCGTGATCAGTTGACCCTGACCACTGGCTGGCACAGCCTGGCTTGCTTTATCACCGGTTGCAGTATTCGTCGTCTGTTGCGTGGTCTGGGCTGTTGGTTGTGGATTGTTATCCACTTGCCAAGCTTGCCAGATCATGAAAGACACGAACAGCAGAGCGATGAGGAGAAGATTGCGTTGCGAATCCATCGTTAGTGTTCTCTGTTATCGTCGGGTTTCGGCGGCACGGGATCATCGCCACCTGGGTTCAAGGGGTGGCATTTTAATACGCGTTTCAGTGTTAACCAACTGCCTTTTATCATGCCAAACCGGTGCAATGCCTCAATTCCGTAATGAGAGCACGTGGGATGGAAACGACAACGCGGCCCCAACAGCGGACTTATCACGAGCTGATAGCCCCTGATTAGCCCGATCAGGATGCGGGAGCCTGGCGACAGTGGCGACGCCATAATTTTTCCAAAGCTTCCGTCAACGCACGGTTATCGAGGTCAGCCACACCTTTTTTCACCAAAACGACAAAATCCATAGACGGCAACGTGTGCTGATGCAAACGGAAGCTTTCGCGAGTGAGGCGTTTTATCCGATTACGTTCGTGGGCACGTTTGACATGTTTTTTGGCGACGGTAAGACCGATGCGGGGATGCCCCAGCTCGTTCAGGCGGCCGAGGATGGTGATTTGCGGCGTGCCAGCCCGTAGTGGTTGCTGGAAGACGAAAGTGAAATGACTGGGAGTTAACAAACGTAACTCCCTAGGAAATGCTAGCTTAACCATTGAGATGGTTAGCTTTTATTACTTAGAAACAGTCAGACGAGAACGGCTTTTCGCACGACGGCGAGCCAGAACTAGACGACCATTTTTGGTGGCCATACGAGCACGGAAACCGTGGCTACGGTTGCGCTTCAATACGGACGGTTGGAAAGTGCGTTTCATAGCGATTTCTACCTAAACTTAAAATAATTACTGATTCAGTAAACGCGTTTGGCTGCTCGGAGTGAAGACACCGACGCCTCAATCGCAACATATAAAGAAGCGGGATTGTAATAATTGTACAGTCCTGAGTCAATTGACATTGCGCACGCCCGCGCAGAAGTTTTCTGTTCGGGAGTTTACCAAGAGCCTGTCCGTGTTTACTGCTGGTATCTTTTTGACCAAGGCCATCGAGAAAACAGTCATCACACGTAGGGCTGAGGATTATACGGACTCCCACATAAATCGCAAGGATCGCCGTGAGATCCTTAGTGGAATAATAAGGATCAGTTGCCGGAAAAGGGGAAGGTAATACCAGTATAATCCGAAATATTTCGGGATCGTTGATGATGAGGGGCACGAAAAGCTGTGCGCTGGGTTACACTCTGAGGAGAAGTTATGGCCTGTGGATAAAAAGGATCTAATCTGTGAGGAAGGGGAGGATCTATTGCTCCTTTTGCGCTATGATCCGCCATTCCGATCGCATCTATTGCTCTGGGATCACTACTCCAGGATCTCGGGGAGATGTAAGTCGCAAAAACAACCGAAAAACGGTTCGCATGTCATCCTGGCTTGCTACAGGTCTGATTGGCGTGTGTCAAAAACGATGAGTTGCAAAAAATTCTGATTTCTTTCTTTTATTGATCTTGTTCGAGTGGAGTCCGCCGTGTCACTTTCGCTTTGGCAGCAGTGTCTTGCCCGATTGCAGGATGAGTTACCTGCCACAGAATTTAGTATGTGGATACGCCCATTGCAGGCGGAACTGAGTGACAATACTCTGGCGCTTTACGCACCTAATCGCTTTGTGTTGGACTGGGTCCGCGATAAGTACTTAAACAACATCAATGGCTTACTCAATGATTTTTGTGGTAGCGAGGTTCCCTTACTGCGTTTTGAAGTGGGGAGTAAACCGGCAGTAAGAGCGACACAGAGTCATCCAGTCACAGCCAGCGTTAGTGCGCCTGTTGCACCCGTTACCCGTAGCGCACCTGTGCGCCCGAGTTGGGACAGCTCGCCCGCGCAACCTGAACATTCTTATCGTTCGAATGTTAACCCGAAGCACACATTTGATAACTTCGTTGAGGGTAAATCGAACCAGTTGGCCCGTGCAGCAGCACGTCAGGTGGCGGATAATCCGGGCGGAGCCTATAACCCGTTGTTCCTTTATGGTGGGACAGGCTTGGGTAAAACTCACCTGTTACATGCTGTGGGGAATGGCATCATGGCCCGTAAAGCCAATGCCAAAGTGGTGTACATGCATTCAGAGCGTTTTGTGCAAGATATGGTTAAAGCCTTGCAGAACAACGCGATAGAAGAGTTTAAGCGCTATTATCGTTCGGTTGATGCATTATTAATCGATGATATTCAGTTCTTTGCCAATAAAGAACGTTCTCAGGAAGAATTTTTCCACACGTTTAATGCCTTGCTGGAAGGTAATCAGCAAATCATCCTGACGTCAGATCGCTACCCAAAAGAGATCAATGGCGTAGAAGATCGTCTTAAATCGCGGTTTGGTTGGGGCCTGACGGTCGCTATTGAGCCACCAGAACTGGAAACCCGCGTCGCGATCCTGATGAAGAAAGCGGATGAAAATGACATTCGTTTACCGGGTGAGGTGGCGTTCTTTATTGCCAAGCGTCTGCGTTCTAACGTGCGTGAGCTGGAAGGGGCATTGAATCGTGTGATCGCGAATGCCAATTTTACCGGCCGAGCCATCACCATTGATTTTGTTCGTGAAGCGCTACGTGACTTGCTGGCATTACAGGAAAAGCTCGTTACTATCGATAATATTCAAAAGACTGTCGCTGAATATTATAAAATTAAGGTCGCTGACCTGCTCTCCAAACGGCGTTCACGTTCGGTCGCCCGCCCGCGCCAAATGGCGATGGCGTTGGCAAAAGAGCTAACCAACCATAGCCTACCAGAAATCGGCGATGCGTTTGGGGGCCGCGACCATACCACGGTGTTGCACGCTTGCCGCAAGATTGAGCAATTGCGTGAAGAAAGTCACGACATCAAAGAAGATTACTCTAACCTAATCAGAACATTATCCTCCTAGCGCTATGAAATTTATCATTGAACGTGAGCATCTGTTAAAACCGCTGCAACAGGTCAGTAGCCCGCTGGGTGGACGCCCTACGTTGCCTATTTTAGGTAACTTGTTGCTGCAAGTGACGCAAGGCGCTTTGCGCCTAACTGGGACCGATCTGGAGATGGAGATGGTGGCCTGTGTCGCGCTGTCTCAACCCCATGAGCAGGGTGCGACCACGGTGCCCGCACGGAAGTTTCTTGATATCTGGCGTGGTTTGCCGGAAGGGGCTGAAATTACCGTCGCATTAGATGGTGATCGCCTATTGGTGCGCTCAGGACGCAGCCGTTTCTCGTTGTCCACGCTACCGGCGATAGATTTCCCGAATCTGGATGACTGGCAAAGTGACGTTGAATTTACGTTGCCGCAAGCCACGATGAAGCGGCTGATTGAGTCGACTCAGTTCTCAATGGCCCATCAGGATGTGCGCTATTACTTGAATGGCATGCTGTTTGAGACTGAAGGCGAAGAGTTGCGCACTGTTGCTACCGATGGCCACCGTCTGGCGGTATGTTCAATGCCGATTGGTCAGTCGTTGCCGTCACATTCGGTGATCGTGCCGCGTAAAGGCGTGATGGAATTGGTCAGGTTATTGGATGGCGGTGATACGCCATTGCGCCTGCAAATTGGCAGCAACAATATTCGCGCCCATGTTGGTGACTTTATTTTCACTTCCAAGCTGGTTGATGGCCGTTTCCCGGATTATCGCCGCGTATTGCCGAAAAATCCCGACAAAACGCTGGAAGCTAGCTGTGATTTGCTGAAACAAGCTTTCGCACGCGCGGCAATATTGTCTAACGAGAAGTTTCGTGGCGTTCGGCTCTATGTTAGCCAAAATCAGCTCAAGATCACGGCCAATAACCCTGAACAGGAAGAAGCCGAAGAGATCCTCGATGTCAGCTACGATGGGGCAGAAATGGAGATCGGTTTCAACGTCAGCTATGTGCTTGATGTGCTCAATGCACTGAAGTGCGAAGATGTGCGTCTGTTACTGACCGATTCCGTGTCCAGTGTGCAGATTGAAGATGGGGCAAGTCAGGCGGCGGCCTACGTTGTCATGCCAATGCGGTTGTAATATTTATCGGGCTACCTTACCTGCTTTTTTGCGATTGGGCAGTGTTCGCCAACCTCACGGATATCCAGTACGATCCAGTGGTGGTGCGCTGGCTGCGCGCAAATGGCCTGCGATGATAACGCCTTGGATAGTTCGATTACTTTGATAGTTCGATAATGAAGAAATTTGCAGCATGGCCTTGACGCGTTTACTGATTAATAATTTTCGAAATATCGAATCGGCTGATTTGGCGCTAGCGCCAGGCTTTAATTTTTTGGTCGGCCCCAACGGCAGTGGCAAAACCAGTGTGTTGGAGGCGATTTACACCTTGGGCCATGGCCGCGCTTTTCGTAGTTTGCAGGCGGGCCGCGTGATTCGCCACGATTGTGCCGAGTTTGTATTGCATGGCCGAGTAGATGTGAATGAACGTGAGTCCTCTGTGGGCCTGAGCAAAAGCCGGCAAGGTGATAGCAAAGTCCGCATTGATGGCACTGACGGTCACAAAGTCGCTGAATTGGCACAAATGCTGCCAATGCAGCTCATTACTCCCGAAGGTTTTACGTTATTGAACGGCGGGCCAAAATTTCGGCGCGCTTTTTTAGACTGGGGTTGCTTTCATAACGAACCCAGTTTTTTTACGGCCTGGAGCAATCTGAAAAGATTACTTAAGCAGCGCAACGCCGCACTGCGCCAGGTTAGTCGCTATGCGCAAATTCGGCCATGGGATCAAGAAATTATCCCGCTGGCTGAACGTATTAGCGAATGGCGGGCAGCATACAGCGACGCACTTGCGGCAGATATTTCAGCCACATGTGCCCTGTTTCTACCAGAGTTTGCACTGAGTTTCTCTTTCCAGCGCGGCTGGGATAAAGAGAGTGACTACGGTGAGTTACTGGAGCGCCAGTTTGAGCGTGACAGAGCGCTAACCTATACCGCCATCGGGCCACATAAAGCGGATTTTCGCATTCGGGCCGAGGGTACACCGGTAGAAGATTTACTTTCGCGCGGTCAGCTAAAACTGCTGATGTGCGCACTACGGTTAGCGCAGGGTGAGTTTCTCACCCGACAGAGCGGGCGGCGTTGCCTGTATCTGCTTGACGATTTTGCTTCCGAATTAGACACCGATCGTCGTCGTTTATTGGCCGAGCGTCTGAAAGCGACCCAAGCCCAAGTTTTTGTTAGCGCCGTGAGCGCTGAACAAGTGGCTGACATGGTCGGTGAAAAGGGCAAGATGTTCCGCGTGGAACATGGCAAAATAGCGGTTCAACCACAGGATTAAAAATGAGCGAGAAACGTTGATGTCGAATACTTATGACTCCTCAAGTATCAAGGTATTAAAAGGGCTGGATGCGGTTCGTAAGCGTCCGGGCATGTATATCGGTGATACTGATGACGGTACCGGTCTGCACCACATGGTATTCGAGGTTGTGGACAACGCTATCGACGAAGCCCTCGCTGGCCACTGTAAGGAAATCGTGGTAACCATCCATTCGGATAACTCGGTTTCGGTACAGGATGATGGCCGTGGTATTCCAACCGGTATGCATGACGAGGAAGGGATATCCGCAGCAGAGGTCATCATGACCGTGCTGCATGCTGGCGGTAAGTTTGACGATAACTCCTATAAAGTTTCCGGCGGTTTGCATGGCGTAGGGGTTTCCGTTGTTAACGCCTTGTCTGAAAAACTGGAGCTGGTCATTCGCCGTGAAGGTAAAGTTCACGAGCAGACTTACAGAATGGGCGTGCCACAGGCACCGCTGAAAGTCGTGGGTGAAACGGATCAGACCGGGACGACCGTGCGTTTTTGGCCGAGTTTCGAGACGTTCACCAATAACACCGAATTCCAATACGAAACTTTGGCTAAACGCCTGCGTGAGCTGTCATTCCTGAACTCCGGTGTTTCGATCAAATTAAGAGACAAACGTAACGACAGAGAAGACCACTTCCATTATGAAGGTGGTATCAAGGCGTTTGTTGAGTATCTGAACAAGAACAAAACCCCGATCCACCCGAAAGTGTTTTATTTCTCCACCGTGAAAGATGATATCGGTGTGGAAGTGGCATTGCAGTGGAACGATGGTTTCCAAGAAAACATTTACTGCTTCACCAACAACATTCCGCAGCGCGATGGCGGGACGCATTTAGTCGGTTTCCGTACGGCGATGACTCGTACGCTGAACAGCTACATGGATAAAGAAGGCTACAGTAAAAAAGCGAAAATCAGTGCGACCGGTGATGACGCCCGTGAAGGTCTGATTGCCGTCGTGTCAGTGAAAGTGCCTGATCCTAAATTCTCCTCACAGACCAAAGATAAATTGGTTTCTTCTGAGGTGAAAACGGCGGTCGAAACACTGATGAACGAGAAGCTGGTTGAGTATTTACTGGAAAACCCAACTGACGCCAAAATCGTGGTCGGCAAGATTATCGACGCTGCTCGTGCTCGTGAAGCGGCGCGTAAAGCGCGTGAAATGACTCGCCGTAAAGGTGCGCTGGATCTGGCTGGTTTGCCAGGTAAGCTCGCTGACTGTCAGGAACGTGACCCAGCGTTGTCCGAACTCTACTTAGTGGAAGGGGACTCTGCGGGCGGCTCTGCAAAACAAGGCCGTAACCGTAAGAATCAGGCCATTTTGCCGCTGAAAGGTAAAATCCTGAACGTTGAGAAAGCGCGTTTTGACAAAATGCTCTCTTCGCAAGAAGTGGCAACGTTGATCACTGCGTTGGGTTGTGGCATTGGTCGGGATGAATATAACCCTGACAAGTTGCGCTACCACAATATCATCATCATGACCGATGCTGACGTTGATGGTTCGCACATTCGTACGTTGTTGCTGACCTTCTTCTACCGTCAGATGCCGGAAATTATTGAGCGTGGTCATGTGTTTATCGCTCAGCCGCCATTGTACAAAGTGAAGAAAGGCAAGCAAGAGCAATACATCAAAGATGATGATGCGATGGAAGAGTACCAGATGTCATTGGCATTAGATGGCGCTGCATTGCACATCAACGCCCATGCACCGGCACTGTCAGGCGAGCTTTTAGAGAAATTGGTGGCTGAGCATTACAGTGTTCAGAAAACCATTGCCCGTATGGAACGCCGCTATCCGCGTGCGCTGCTCAATAGCCTGATCTATCAGCCAACGCTGCAAGAAGATGACTTAGGCAATAAAGAAGCGGTCACACAGTGGATTGATTCGCTGGTGGTCATGCTAAATGAGAAAGAACAGCATGGCAGCAGCTACAGTTCAGTGGTGCGTGAAAACCGTGAGCGTCAATTGTTCGAGCCAATATTGCGTATCCGTACCCACGGTGTGGATACAGACTACGAGCTGGACTTTGATTTCATCCACGGTGGCGAATACCGCAAAATTTGCCTGTTAGGCGATAAACTGCGTGGCCTAATTGAAGACGATGCCTTTATCGAACGTGGCGAGCGCCGTGTCCCAGTTTCAAGCTTCGAAGATGCATTGGATTGGTTGGTGAAAGAGTCTCGTCGTGGTCTGGCGATTCAGCGCTATAAAGGTTTGGGTGAAATGAACCCAGAGCAGCTGTGGGAAACAACAATGGACCCTGCTAGCCGCCGTATGCTGCGAGTGATGGTGAAAGATGCCATTGCAGCAGATCAGCTGTTTACCACGCTGATGGGCGATGCGGTTGAACCTCGCCGTGCCTTTATCGAAGAGAATGCGCTGCGCGCAGCAAATATCGATATCTAATCTGCGGGTAAGATAAGCGGTCAAAAATCCAGAGCAGGAAACTGTCTCTGGATTTTTTTTGCTTGCTGACTGCCACATTCAGGATGATTTTGTCATCAGCGATGTACCGCACACGGACTTACTGGTATTTGAGCGCTGAATCGCGTTAGCATGGGTATTGGTTAAATTAATCTGAGGACCTTATGGCTATTGAATTGATCGCTATCGATATGGACGGCACGTTACTGAATCCGCAGCATGAAATCACTCCACGGGTTAAGCAGGCCATTGATGCTGCTCGCGCGAAAGGGGTTTGCGTGGTATTGGCCACCGGCCGGCCTTATATCGGGGTCCAACGTTACTTACGTGAGCTGAACATGGAAAATAGCGGCGATTATTGCATTAGCAATAACGGTGCACTGGTCCAAAAAGCCGCGACAGGTGAATGTATTTTACAGGAAACCCTCAGTTTTGAGGATTATCTCTATTTCGAGGCTTTATCGCGTGAGATGGGGGTTAGTTTCCAAGCGTTTGATTTTGATACCTTATACACGGCAAACAAAGATATTAGCAAATATACGCTGCATGAGGTGTTATTAACCGGCATTCCTTTGAAATACCGGGCTGTGGAAGAGATGGACCCGACATTACGTTTCCCGAAAGTGATGATGATTGATGAGCCAGAAAATCTGGACCGAGCATTAGCGATGATGCCTGCCGAGGCTTTCGAACGTTTCACCATCATGAAGAGTGCGCCTTTCTACTTGGAAATTCTGAGTAAGCGTGTTGATAAGGGGACAGGGGTGAAAATGCTGGCTGAGCATTTAGGTATCGCACAAGAAAATGTGATGGCATTGGGTGATCAAGGCAATGATATTGCGATGGTTAATTATGCTGGCGTAGGGGTGGCGATGGGGAATGCGATCCCTGAGCTAAAAGAGATTGCCCAGTTTATTACCGCGACGAATAGTGAGGATGGGGTGGCGGTGGCGATTGAGGAGTTTGTTCTTTAGGTTTGGATTACTCGTTTTGGTGATCGATTCGATTTGATTCGGTTGTTATAACTTCAGTGTTCATTTTGGCTCTGATACTTCAACAGATGACCGGATCTGGTTTCGGTTGATATTCGTTCGGTGGTGACCTGATCTCCGTCGCCTCAACCGAGTCGGGCCGCAGGGCGGCGGCCCAACACCCGCGCCTTTGCGCGAAATATTGTGGCTTCGCCATTCCCTCCGG
>NZ_HE997648.1:63826-175833 GCF_000312485.1 Yersinia massiliensis CCUG 53443
CAGCTTGCTGGCTTATCGAACCGGCGCTGACTCGCTCCCAGCTCGACAGCCCCTTTCGCCGCGTCCATGCGGCTCATTCGGCCTGCAATCTTTGTCGGCAATTTTTCTGATTGCGCTCAAGGTCAAAAGACCCAAGACCCAAGACCCAAGACCTAAAAATCATGGTGTTGACCTTGAAGTTTAAAAGCACATTTGAGCTGCCGAGTGAAGAGAGAAGGCAAGGAAAACGGGCAGGACGCCCGTTTTAGGCGCCATGAGCAGGGATGCGAATAAAGCCGTCCGTCAGCCGAAACGATGAGTGAGGGAACCTGCGAAGCAGGCAAGCGATACGTGCGAAGCGCGGGTTTCCAAAGGGGCCACGCTTATGGCCCATTTGGCGGTTGAGGCATCAGAGGTAAGGTAAACACTGAAGCTATAACAACCGAACCGATCACCAAACCGAATATCAACCGAAACTAGATCCGGTCATCTGTTGAAGTATTAGAGCTAAAGTAAACACTGAAGCTATAACAACCGAACCGATCACCAAACAAAACAACCAGAATCACCTGCGAAGCAGACAATCGATCACCAAATTTATCCCCCCAAAACCCCCTTCACTATCTGCACATCCTGAACCCCTAACCCCGTTAAATCCGCTAACGTAAACTGCTGATCATCATCCCGGAAAGAGGCATTTTGCGCCAAAACAACCCCGATCTCCGTCAACGTGTGGTGTGCTAAAAGCTGCTGCTGGAAAGCAGATGAAATTTCACCAAACTCAGTACATTGCGCCCATGAATCCACCAAAATTTTATCGGCCTTTGCCACTAATTCAGGGGCTAATTCATGTTTACCCGCGCCATCTGCGCCAACGGCGGTAATATGCGTGCCGGGCTGAATATCCGCAGCTTGTAAAATCGCCTCGCGGCTGGGCGTGGTGGTCACGATAAACTGGCAGTGACTGGCGAGTTCAGCGGCATCTTGCGTCGTATTGACCTCAAAACCTTCCGTTTGCGCAAATTGCCGATACTCCTCTAATGCCGTTTCTCTGCGGCCCCAAACCCATAACTGGCGGCACGAAATCACACTTTTCAGGTACATCAGATGCAACCGCGCTTGCATACCGGTGCCGATGATACCGATATTGTGGATATGCGCCGGCGCGCAAAGCTCAGCCACAATACGCCCTGCCAATGCGGTACGCAGCGCAGTCAGCCAGCCCTCATCAAGCAAAAGGGCTTGCGGCTCACCGGTCTGGGCCGAAAATGCCATCATCAACCCTTGATTACTGGCCAGCCCCTGAGCGGGATTATCATAAAATCCACCAGAAACTTTCACCACGAACAGGTCATCGCCCTGTAAATAGCCGCTTTTAATACAGCAATCGCCATTGGATTGCGCAAAAAGTAAATGCTGAACCGGTGGCATCTGCACCTGCTTTTGGCTAAACGCAATAAAACCCTGCTTGAGCAACAACGTGATGGCATCTGCATTAAACTTGTCGAGAATTTGTTGCTTGTTCAGGGTCATCATTCGCTAACGGCTCCTAAGTATTTTTCCAGCACAATATTTTTCCCGCACAACACCACCGCAACTTTCTTACCTTGCCATTGTGGTGCCAGCTTCAATGCGGCGGCTAATGCCACACCTGCCGCACCTTCTATCATCCAGCGGTCAGTACGGGCAATCAAACGCATTGCCTCTTTAATTTCTTGCTCAGTCACTAATACTTTCTGATCGATTAACTGCTGGCACAACGAGAACGTTATTGCTCCCGGCTCGACGCCGCCAGCGGTGCCATCCGATAAGGTCTCTTGCTCTTCGACTTCTTGAATCTGCCCTTTTTGCAGGCAGGTATACATGCTGGTGGCATTCGCAGGCCAGCAACCAATCACCTGTGTTTTATCTGAGAGCTTCTTCAATACCGTCGCAATGCCAGAAATCAGGCCACCGCCACCAACAGCAACAAACACAGCATCGAGATCCGGTTGTTGCTCAACCATTTCCATGCCGCAAGTGCCTTGTCCGGCAATAATCTGCGCGTCGTTATAAGGGGAAATATAGGTTTTCCCTTGCTGCTGTGCAGCGGTACCCGCAGCCAACTCTGCATTTAACGCATCCCCCGGTATCAGTTCAATGTGACCACCCAGTGCGCGGATCGCCTCTAGTTTGATGGCGGCGGCTTGTTCTGGTGCATAAATGGTGGATTTAACCCCTGCCAATTTCCCCGCCAGCGCCATTGCCTGACCATGATTACCGGTGGAAGCGGTGATCACCCCTTGCTGACGCTGCTCGTTCGTCAACAACCGCAGCTTATTACTGGCACCACGAAATTTAAATGACCCCGTGTGTTGCAGATGCTCACATTTGAGGTAGATGTCGCAACCACTGTGTTGCGATAGTAACGGACTGAATTCCAGTGGCGTCACTCTCACTTGTGGCCGTAATACTTGGTGGGCCTCTTTGATGGCCTCAAATAATGTATTCATATTGATTCCTTAAATTCTTCAGCAGTTTTTTATTGTTTTTAGCTGGTTGTAAACAGTTGCTCGGCCGATGCCAAGGATTTTTGCGACGTAACCTGCCGCATTCTTGCCGTTAAAGGCCCCTTGCAAGTAGAGCGCTTCGATGAGTTTTCGGCGGTGAACGTTATTCAGTGTTGCTAAGGTTAGCTGCTGTTGTTGCAGCCAGTGATGGGTATAAGTATTGATACGTTCCTGCCAGTCATCCTGAAACAACACCTCAGGCTGGGGCTGTAATGGGTGGCCTGATAGGAACATGTCCAGCGCCGCTTTGGCACTTTCAAATACGGTAATATCCAAATTGATGCACATTAGACCGATAGCTTGCCCATGGTCATCGCGCAGCACGGTACTGATTGAGCGAAGTTGGCGGCCATCCCAGTTACGTTTCTGGTATGGGCCAATCACTTGTGAATGCTGATCAAATTGCAGCTCGCTGAGATTGGAGTCTTCGCCTAATTCACGCTGCGAATAGTTATTAGCGATATAAACCAGCGTCTGGCTGGCTAAATCATGGATAGCGACTTCCGCATAGGGGGAAAAAAGGGTCGCAACGGCATCAGCAATGGGTTGGTATCGGCTAAGCATAGGTCGCATCGATTAGAATAAAAAATCTATATTAGACATTTTATTCTAAATAGCTACCGCTATAGTGATAGCTATTGATTTTGGAAAGCCAGTGATGAGTGTGATGACCAGAATCTGGCGCGGGTAGTAGTGATATAATCCTGATTAATAACCCAGCCCGTTATATTCGCCGGAGCCAGCATGATTAGCCAGAAAGATGCTTCTTATCAGGAACAACAGCTTACCTTTGATCCCCGAGGGCATCAGCTCACTAACATCAATGTCTGGACGCCGGACAGCCAATGGCTGGTATACGATGTGCGGCCGAATGGCGCGACGTTTAGCGGCTTAACAATTGAGCGAGTGAATTGTGCCACTGGACGTATTGAGGTGATTTATCGTGCTCAGCAGGGCGCTCATGTTGGGGTGGTGACGGTTAGCCCAGACCTGCCCGCACGGTATGTGTTTATCCATGGGCCTGAACATCCTGATAGTCATTGGCATTATGACTTTCATCATCGGCGAGGGGTGATCGTCGCAGAACCAGACAGAGAGCTGGCGGTCACACTGGATGCCATGGATATCACCGCACCTTATACACCTGGCGCCTTGCGTGGTGGGACACACGTCCACGTTTTCAGCCCTGATGGTAGCCGCCTCAGCTTTACTTATAACGATCATGTGCTGCATGAACTAGACCCCGCGCTGGATTGCCGCAATGTCGGTATTGCCTTGCCGCTGCACGGCGTTAACCCGCCCAAACAGCATCCCCGTGAATACGATGGTAGCCACTTTTGTGTGTTGGTCAGCCGGACTACGCCCAAGCCGCAGGCGGGTAGCGATCAAATCAATCGCGCTTATGAAGAGGGTTGGATTGGCACGCAGGGATATCTGAAAACAGAGGGTACTCGCCAACGTTGGGCGATTGCCTTTATTGGCGATACCCTTTCAGCGCAGGGGGAGAAAATCCCTGAAATTTTTATTGCTGATTTACCCGAGCATGACCGAGATTATGCTCGTGCTGGCGACGCTCCGCTGGAAGGGACATCCATGACCCTGCCAGCGCCCCCTGCGGGCGTTCACCAACGGCGCGTCACCCATACCGCTGCACGGCGTTTTCCCGGTCTAGCGACCAGTCCGCGCCATTGGCTACGTGCGTCACCCGATGGCAGCGCGATTGCTTGCTTGATGAAAGATGATAATGGCGTTGTGCAGTTGTGGCTGGTTTCCCCTAATGGCGGTGAGCCACGGCAACTAACATCTAGCCCGTGGGGGATTCAATCTGCTTTTAACTGGCATCCGCAAGGCCATTGTTTGGCGTTTGTTTGTGATAATAGCGTGATGCAGTGTGATCGCTCGACCGGTCAACTTCAGCGGTTGACTGAACGCAGTGACATCGCACCTTTAGCGGATGCGGTGGTCTTCTCACCTGACGGCACTCAAATTGCTTTTATGCGGGAAATTGAGGGGTTCGCTCAGATTTTTACCGTCAATGTAGCGTAGGTTATTGCACTGGTGTATCGGCCACGTGAGCTGTTGATTGATTCTCCGTCTCTGATTGGCGCACGCGTTCACGCGGGGAATTGGTCATTTTGTCTTCTTTATCTGAGCGCAAATAATCGTAGGGCAGCAACAGGGTATCCATTACTGCCGAAAAGGGCAGGTCCACCGCCAACAAGGGGCGCAGCGCCCAACCGGTATTATCATCTTTTAGCATCGCCACATTGGCTTCCGTGCCTGAGTAGTAACCCTGACTGCTGCTAGTGTGCGTCATAATGCTGGAGCAACCGCTGGATAAAAGCAGTGAACAACCGGTAACAAACGGGATAACAGTATTTCTCATTGTTTTTTCAGCTCTTATCATCATGCTTGGCAGTGACACACCACGATTGTCAGGTTTTGTCGTAATCTTTTACACTCTCTTACAGACAGTTCTGATGGTCAAAGATTCAATTCTATGGCGGGATTTAACTTAAGTCTAAGTGATAACAGCAAATTTATCGAATGTTAGTAACGGGAAACCCTATAATGGGATTTTTCTCGAAAATTTTTATATTTTTACGCTTGAAAAGAAGTAAACCGACGCCATATTATTATCGAGTCAGAGAGAATACGCCGATAGGGTATTCTGACGAATGGCCGGTCCATATATGGAGGGCTTATTAAAAAACAAGATAACATCCTTGCTAATCTATTTAGGAGGCAGTTTTTATGCGTAATACTGAGCTTGCTCCACTGTATCGTTCAGCGATTGGTTTTGACCGTTTATTTAATCTATTAGAATCTGGACAGAATCAAACTAATGGGGGATACCCTCCTTATAATGTCGAATTAGTTGATGATAACCACTATCGCATTGCTATCGCGGTGGCGGGTTTTCCAGAAAAAGATTTAGACATCACGACACAAGATAACTTGTTGATTGTTCGTGGTTCTCGTGCTGGCGAGCCTGTGCAACGCACTTACCTATATCAGGGTATCGCAGAGCGTAACTTTGAGCGTAAATTCCAGTTGGCTGAACACGTTAAAATTAAAGGTGCCAACTTGGTAAACGGCTTGCTGTATATCGATCTCGAACGTGTTGTACCCGAGAATTTAAAACCACGTAGAATTGAAATTAAATAATTAGCCTCTATATAGAGAGTAAGTTATTTATTTAATGGCGACTGTCTAATAACGTTGTTTTATGACAATGGCTTTATAATGATAGTCGAGTAGTCGTGTTCAGCCTGCCGTAATCGGGGGCTAACCAGCCACGGATTGAGAGATGTAAATACGATAACGTCAGTATTTTGCGTTAGGGGTTTTTATATCATTCATTCGCGGCTGCATATTATCTTAATACCCAAAATATTCTAACTTGTCGGCATCGGCACGTTGAAAATGATGGGGATATCTCGCTTCAAAGAAGGAGTTATATCTATGCGTAACTATGATTTGTCACCCTTACTTCGTCAGTGGATTGGTTTTGATAAACTGGCTAACTCAATGCAAGGCGCTCAGGATGCTCAAGGCTTCCCGCCATATAACATTGAAAAAACGGATGATAACCACTATCGCATCTCACTGGCATTGGCCGGTTTTAAACAGAGCGATTTGGACATCGAAGTTGAAGGTCCACGTTTGACCGTTCGCGGTAAAACCGCACCGGCAGATAAACAGGTTGAATACCTGCATCAGGGCTTAGTCCGTAAAGAGTTCTCACTGACCTTCACATTGGCTGAGCATCTGAATGTGGATAATGCTCAGTTTGAAAACGGTATGTTGCACATTGATCTGCTGCGTCAAGTACCTGAAGCGCTGCAACCACAGCGTATTACTATCGGCAGTGCAGCTCCTCAAGAGCAGAAAGTGCAAGAGCAGCAAGTGATAGAAAGCTCGGTAGCCACTGAGCAGCAGTAATGATGATGACCGATACCTCTGCGTGGGGTATCGGTAACGATAATCCTCTCCTTGTTTTGTCTTTTTAGCGTTTAGCTTTTCCTCGTTAACTTTTTCACCGGAGAGATTCCCCGCTCTCCGGTGCATTTTGTGGTGTATCCCACATTCAACCGTTCCCCCTTCTGACAGAATCCTTACTAATTGTAAGAATTTAAGGCCATGTTTGTATCGCGACACATTCCCGATGGCCGACCCGTTTTTAAACTTAGGCAAGGAAGTGATTTATGAGTGCTATCGCCCTTACCGTCAGTATGTTGGCGCTTGTCGCCGTATTGGGGTTATGGATCGGTAATTGGAAAGTCTATGGTGTTGGGTTAGGTATTGGTGGGGTGCTATTTGGCGGCATTATTGTCGGCCATTTTGCACAAACCTATGACGTGGTGTTGAACGCAGACATGCTGCATTTCATTCAGGAATTTGGCCTGATTCTGTTTGTTTACACCATCGGCATTCAAGTCGGGCCGGGGTTCTTCTCTTCCTTACGTGTTTCGGGGCTACGGCTAAACCTCTTTGCCATTCTCATGGTCGTGGTTGGCGGGATAGTGACGGCGATTATCCATAAACTGTTTGCTGTGCCGCTACCGATCATTCTCGGGGTGTTCTCGGGGGCGGTAACCAACACGCCTGCACTGGGGGCAGCACAACAAATCCTCACTGATTTAGGTTCTCCGCCTCAATTGGTCAGCCAGATGGGGATGGGCTATGCGATGGCCTACCCATTTGGTATTTGCGGCATCTTGTTGGTGATGTGGCTGATTCGCTTATTCTTTAAGGTCAACATTGATCGTGAAGCAAAAGAGTTTGATAGCAGCCACGGGCAGAATCGTGAATTGCTGCAAACCATGAACGTGGCGGTCCGTAACCCCAACTTGAATGGTTTATCCATGCAAGATGTCCCCTTGCTCAACAGTGATGAGGTGGTTTGCTCACGCTTGAAACGCGGTGATCTGTTGATGGTGCCATTGCCTGGTACCGTGATTGAGCTAGGCGATTACCTGCATTTGGTTGGGCAGCGTGAAGCCTTAGATAAAGTGCGATTGGTGGTGGGGGAAGAGGTGGATGTCACCCTCTCGACAGCCAGCACGATATTGCAAACCGCCCGCGTGGTGGTCACCAACGAGGCGGTGCTGGGCAAAAAAATTCGCGACCTTAATCTGAAGCAGAAATATGACGTCGCGATCACCCGTTTGAATCGTGCGGGTATCGAACTGGTGGCCAGTAACAGTGCGAGTTTGCAATTTGGTGACATTCTGAATCTGGTGGGCCGTCCGGAAGCGATCGAGGCCGTGTCTGCCGTGGTGGGTAACGCCCAGCAGAAACTGCAACAAGTACAGATGCTGCCAGTCTTTATCGGTGTCGGTTTGGGGGTGTTGCTAGGGTCAATCCCCTTGTTTATACCGGGGTTCCCTGCGGCACTACGCTTAGGGTTGGCCGGTGGCCCGCTGGTGGTGGCACTGATACTCGGGCGCATTGGTAGCATTGGTAAGCTGTATTGGTTTATGCCGCCGAGTGCGAACTTGGCGCTGCGTGAACTGGGGATTGTGCTGTTCTTGTCCGTTGTCGGATTGAAATCGGGCGGTGACTTTATCAATACCTTGGTCAATGGTGATGGGCTGGCGTGGATTGGTTATGGTGCGATGATTACCGGTATTCCACTGTTGACGGTGGGGATTCTGGCGCGGATGCTGGCGAAAATGAATTACCTGACCTTGTGCGGTATGTTAGCCGGTTCCATGACAGACCCACCGGCGTTGGCCTTTGCCAATGGCATTCATCCCACCAGCGGCGCAGCCGCATTGTCTTATGCCACGGTTTATCCGTTAGCGATGTTTTTGCGGATTATGTCGCCGCAGATCCTCGCGGTACTGTTCTGGACAACGATGTAATTGAGTCGGTGAGTGGTGATCATCAGATTTTAGGGCAGCCAATACGCTGCCCTTTTGACGTTTACTACGTGCCGATTACTGCGCTTCTTGGAATGCCAGCTCAATCTCTTCAGCCAGAATGGCCACCCCTTTTTCAATTTCTTCCGGCGCGGGGACGTAATTCATGCGCATGCATTGATGGGTATGTGGCCAGTCATACTCTAGCCCTGGGAAGAAGTAGTGGCCCGGCACCATCAACACACCGCGTTTTTTTAGGCGTTGATAGAGCAGCTCGGTACTGATGGGTAGGTCTTTAAACCATAACCAGAGGAAAATAGCCCCTTCTGGTTTGTGAATCAGGCAACGTTCTGGCGGCAGGTATTTACGCAAAATCGCGATAGTTTGCTGTACGCGCTCAAAATAAAATGGCCGAATAACCTCGTTGGATAAGCGTAATAAGTCACCACGCTCAATCATCTCAGCGGCGATGGCCGGCCCCATACTGCCCGGCGATAAGCTGATGATGCCATTCATATTAGTGATGGCAGATATCACTTTTTCATCGGCAATAATGATACCGCAGCGTGAACCGGGTAGACCGAGTTTTGATAGGCTCATGCACAGGATGATATTGGGGTTCCACAGCGGTGTTGCGTCGGTAAAAATGATACCGGGGAAAGGCACGCCATAGGCATTATCAATCAATAGCGGGATCTCACGCTGCTGAGCGATAGCATCAAGGCGAATCAGTTCTTCGTCCGTGATGACGTTACCGGTTGGGTTGGTTGGCCGTGAAACGCAGATCAAACCAATATCATCGGTAATATTGAGGTGGTCAAAATCAACGTGGTATTTGAATTGGCCTTCCGGTAGCAGCTCAATGTTAGGTTTGGCGGAGACAAATAAGTCTTCATCTAGACCGGCATCCGCGTAACCGAGGTACTCAGGGGCCAGCGGGAACAATACCCGACGACGGCTACCATCAGCATAGCGGCCTGCGAACAAGTTAAATAAGTAGAAAAATGCGCTCTGACTACCATTTGTCAGTGCAATATTCTGTGGCTCAATGTGCCAACCCAGCTCGTCACGCAGCATTTTCGCCAGCGCTTTTAACAGAATATCTTTGCCCTGTGGCCCATCGTAATTACACAATGCCTCGGTCAATTGCCCACGTTCCAGCATCTCCTGACAAAGCTGTTGGAAGTACGCATCCATCTCTGGGATATGTGCCGGATTTCCGCCGCCGAGCATGATTGAACCTGGGGTTCTCAGTCCGTCGTTAAGGTCGTCCATCAGTCTGGTAATCCCCGCGTAGCGGGTGAATTTGTCGCCGAAAAGTGAAAACTTCATAAATGAAAATTTATTGTTATCCGTAAGTGAACAAGTACCATACTCGCAGATAAAAGCGGGTGCAATGCGGAAAGATTTCTTCCCACCGACTGATAATATCGGTGGGGTTTTTTTTTGCGGGATAATCCGCTGCTTACTCTTTTTTATCGCCCACCCAAACGACTAACACTTTATCGCCCTGATGTTGGCGGCTAAAAGCATAGTAATCAGCTGTTTGTTGTGATTGCTGTTCACCCGCACCGATGGCCGGATGGCGAGCGCGGAACTGACTGACTTTTTGCCAGTGCGTCAACAAGGCACCTTTATCCCCCGCGAGTTCTTGCCAGTTCATATCTGATCGCGTGCCTTGCAAGGGGTCAGAACCGGTTGAGCCGAACGCGCGACCGCTTTCATCACCGTAGAAGATTTGTACCGCTCCCGGTGCAAGTAGCAGCAGATCCCCCGCCCGTTGTTGTTTAACCAATGACTGCTGTGCATCATCGTTAAAAAACAGCCGAGTATCGTGCGACGATATATAGCTCAACACATTGAAACCTTGCAGTTTTTCGGCCATTTGTTGGTAAGTACCGTCAATGGAAGAGAAGCAAGTGAGCGCCGCTTTGGCTTGATCCTGAAAATCAAAATTAATCATGGCATCAAAACCGTTTTGGTAATAATCGCTCTTCATCACGCCATGGCCCCAAGCTTCGCCGGTCATCCAGAACGGTAAGTCATCAAGTGCCTGATCGGGATGAGCCGCTTTCCATGCTGCCAATGCGGCGGTGGCTTGTTGCTTCAGTTGCTGCCAAGCGGGTTTCTCCACATGCTTGGCGGTATCGACTCGAAAACCGTCAATCCCATAATCACGCACCCATTGGCTCAACCAATGCGTCATGTAATCACGTGGTGTGGCGTTAGGTATTTCCCGTGCGGCGGTATCCGGTTTATGGCGGTAAAACACCGGTAAACCGCTGGGTTGAGTCGACTCTGTTTTGATGTCCGGAAGAAAAGCCAGCGACATGGTTAAATCGTCATAACCCGGCGAATCGTAATCGCCAATATCGGTGCGGATCCACTTTTTACCCCACCAATTATCCCATGCGGCTTTATCACCGAAGTTGATGTAATCATTAAAACTATGCCATGTTTGGCCGCTGCCTGGTGTCCAGTCAGTCCAGTTTTTCCCTAAGGTTTTTGTGAGGTTATCGCCTTGCAGATAGAGCGCACCGAATTGATAGCTCTGCATATCTGCCAGCGTGGCATAACCCACATGATTCATCACCACATCAAAGAGAATACGAATGCCGCGCTTATGCGCTTGCTCAACCAGCGTGCGAAGCTCTTGTTCGGTCCCCATATTGGCATCGAGGCGGGTCCAATCTAGCCCGTAATATCCGTGGTAAGCATAATGTGGGAAGTCACCTTTGGTGCCACCACCAACCCAGCCATGGATCTGTTCAAGTGGGGAGCTTATCCACAGGGCATTGACGCCAAGCTGTTGCAGATAATCCAGTTTTTCGGTTAATCCGGCTAAATCACCACCGTGAAACGTGCCGATCTCCTGCATGCCATCACCATGGCGGCCATAGCTATGATCATTGGTGGGATTACCATTTTTGAAGCGATCGGTTAGCGCGAAATAGACAGTGGCATTTTGCCAACTGAACGGCGCAGTTTGCTGGGTTTGCGCGGATTCCAGTAGCAGTAACCCCCCGCTTTCAGGGACTGGCTGCAAGGTGATTTTGCCGAGGGAAACTTTTGCCGTTTGGCCGGAGTAGAAATCCCGTACCAGCTCACCTTCAGCGAAGGTTTTTCGTACATCAATCGTCACTGGCTGGCCATCCCAGCGTTGGCAACTGTGGGCCACGACGCGAACGGTTTCTGCCACCGGTTCTTTGAGGCTTAGCGTCAAGGTTGGGGTGCCACTGCGGGTATCAATGCGTGCTTGATACTGACCATCACGGAACAGCCGCCATTGGATGTCAGCTTGATTTTGGCAAGGTTGCAGCGAAAAAGTTTGGTTTAGCTTCACCGCACCAGTGGGTTGCCAGCACTGTTTATCCTGATAAAACTTGAGCGGGTATTCGCCTTTGGTCAATGTACTGCTACTGAGAAAAACACCGCTATCGTGCTCAGTAAAGGCTGGGAAATGCTGAAGTGACCAATTCGCCATCGCGGTGGGTGCGATAAGGAGTAGCAAAGGAACCGTGAGTTGCCGCATTGCACATCTTCCCTAGATTTGAATAAAGTTTGATGAGTATCAGTCTGCCTTTTGCTGAAGAAATAGCCTCATCCCTGCGTCATCTTTACAGGGAGGAGAACGATGGAGGAGAGGAGATTTGGCCCGCAAGCAGGCCAGTGCAATTATTTGCTGAGCTTACGCTTGCTGCAAAACCTGCGGGTTAACACAGTTTTCTTTGACGGTGCCAGTCAACGCGGCAATCAGGTTATCCACGGCGCAGGCCGCCATGTTATAGCGGGTTTCGTGGGTCGCGGAGCCAATATGCGGCACGGCCACCACATTACGTAAAGCCAGCAGGGGTGAATCCACTGGTAGCGGCTCTTGCTCAAACACATCTAATCCTGCCCCATGCAGAGTGCCGTCTTGCAGGGCCGCAATCAGCGCCTGCTCATCCACTACTGGCCCGCGGCCAGCATTAATCAAAATGGCGCTGGACTTCATTTTGGCCAGTTGTTCACGGCCGATCATATGGTAGGTCTGCTCGGTCATGGGCAGCGTAATGCAGAGGAAATCAACTTCTGCGAGCAACGTATCTAAGTCACAACGGCGCGCACCAAAGCGCGTTTCGGCTTCTTCATGGGGGCGACGACTGGTGTACAGCACCGGCATACTAAAACCGAAGTGTGCCCGTTGGGTCAGTGCCATACCAATCCGGCCCATGCCGAGAATCCCGATGGTTTTATGGTGAACATCCACGCCATACCAATCATCAGTAATACTTTCTCGCCACTCACCGGCTTTGACTCGCTCGGCCAACTCCACCACGCGACGGGCAGTAGAAAGCATCAGCGCCATCATGGTATCAGCCACAGTTTCGGTGAGCACAGTGGGGGTATGCATCAGCGCTACACCACGCTGATTGAGTGCTTCCACATCAAAATTGTCATAACCGACTGAAATGGTTGAGGCGACACGCAGGCGCGGCGCTAATTGCAAAAAGGCGCTATCAATTTTACCGCCAGAACCAATTAGCCCCTGTGCTTGCGCGAGTGCTGATAATAGCTCGGGCTGATTATCCGGCGTTAAGCCTTCAAAACTGTTGACGGTAAAATGTTGCGCTAATCGTTGATGCAGGTCGTCTGGAATACTCTTGTACAGCACAATAGAAGGCTTCATCGCGAACTCCAATTCATTTGGACTGGTGATATCTAAAGCCAGCATAACAGCGAACACATCCGTGTGATCAAGCACTAATCTCCCTGATAATGTTACGGCTTATGAAAATATCACGCCTCGTGACTGACCGTATTCTTGACGGCATGACTCTGCGAGCGGATCGCGGCACAGCGTAGCGCGGTGATCATTGCCAGCGCCGGCGCAATGGCGAACAGGGTAAATAACCAGTGAGCGGTATTCTGTGCGCCGACCACACCGCCGGGAAGATTCAAACCGGAGAGATTGGCGACCATGCCCGCCATCGCGGCACCGACGGCCGTTGCGAACATTTGTACCGTGGTAATGGACGCGCCGGCGATGTCTTTATCTTCGTCAGCAGCCACTTGCAGAATACGGGTCAGCAGGTGCGGCCAGCCAAAACCGATACCAAAGCCCACCATGGTGAGCGCGAGCGCGATAGGCGCCATCTGCTGCCAACCGCCCAGTGAAGTGGCTGGCATCAAGACTGCAAGCCCCACGATCCCCGCGAGAACAATCAGTGGGCCGCTAATGATGGCCCAACGGATACCGGATTTCTTCCAGCCTGCGCTCATCATTTCAGAAATCGTCCAACCTGCCGCCATCGTCGCGGCAATATAACCGGAAATCAGTGGCGATTGGCCGTGTAGTGTTTGCAAGAAGTAAGGGACGAAAATTTCGCAAGTAATACCGACTGCCAACAATGAGATGGTGATGTAAAGTGCCGCCAACGGTGAGCTAAGGCGCAAGGCGCCTTTTGGCAGCAAGCGAGCGGCGGCGCGGGATTCTATGCGGAATAATAGCAGTAACAACAGGATAGCTAGCACCATCCCCGCCATGTTAACCACACTGCTACTCGCAATGCTGCTGGCGGAAATTGTCAGGACAATGGCGGTTAAAAGCACTAATTGCGTGACCGGCAGCGCTGACGCTGTGGTGCTGGATTTGCCCGCAGGCAAGATACGCCAAGTAAAAATGGCATAAATTAGGGTGACGGGTAGCAAGGTCCAGAATGCGAAGCGCCATGCATCCATTTGGGCAAAAATACCGCCGATAGCCGGGCCAATTAGGGTCGCCACCCCCCACATCCCCGATATCAGCGCCATGGCCCGTGGCCATAATGATTGCGCAAAAACCAGATTAATCATGGCGTAAGAGAGGGCAAACAAGAATCCGCCCCCTAGACCTTGCACCGTGCGGCCAATCAGCATCAGCGGCATGTTCGGAGCCATGGCACAGAGTGCGCTCCCTAACATAAAGACCAGCGAGGCAAAAAGGTAGGCGCTGCGCGGGCCGTAGCCACTTAGCAGGCGTGCAGAAAGGGCCGAACCGAGGATGGACGCCGTCACGAATAAAGTGGTATTCCAAGCGTATAGGCTCAGGCCGTCAATCTCGAGAACTACGGAGGGCAAAATGGTGGTCGCGATATAAATATTGATCGCATGTAATACGACACCCCCTGACAGGGCTATGGCAAAAGCCGCATTCTTACCGGAGAACAAGTCACTCCAACGGCTCGCATCATTTGTTATCACGTTTCCATCCTGCCAGTAGTCTGGTTGTTGAGTTAATTTTTTTGTTACGATAAAGTTAAACAAGTAAATTCTTTGAATAAGGTAGGCCAGTCATCGATAATAAGTCAAGCATCTGCTTGGAAAATGTTATGCTGGTAATTATTCATCATAAATTAAAGTTCGCTATGCTACCGGGGAAGATATGAATATCGACCATTCGCCCAGCCCGCCACAGTCTGTTGCCCAGCGCTTGCTCATGCTGCTCAAAACGCGCGGTCCGTTGCAAGCCAGTGATGCGGGGATACTACTGGGAACGACCGGTGAAGCCGCCCGACAACAGTTTGTCAAACTGGCCAAAGAGGGATTGGTGGCTGCCGAAGCGAAAATGCAAGGTGTGGGCCGCCCCATCCAGCTATGGCAGTTGACCGCAGCCGGTCATGCACATTTTCCTGATGCTCACGGCGAATTGACGGTGCAATTGTTACGTCTGATTCGCAACCAATTAGGTGACAGCGCCCTTGAACGGCTGATTGATAGCCGCGAGCAGGAAACCCGCCATCAGTATTGTGAGGCCATGATCGGTGCCGATAGCCTGACTGAGCGTGTGGCACGGCTGGTGGCTATCCGTACCCGTGAAGGTTATATGGCTGAAATGAAGGTCGAGGCTGATGGTACGCTGCTGCTAATCGAAAATCACTGCCCAATTTGTGCGGCGGCGACCCAATGTCAGGGCTTTTGCCGTGCCGAGCTGGCCGTATTCCAGCAAGTACTTGGCGCGCCCGTTGAACGGGTTGAACACATCTTATCAGGGGCTCGTCGCTGTACTTATCGCATCAAACCAGAATAATGCCCGTCCAACCAGAATAATGATGACCGGAAGGTTTGCTGCCCATAAAAGTGCGGATAAACCGGAGTTTTTTATCCGCACGGTCTGATGAGGTTCGCAGTGAATTCACATTACAGCGGGCTTAAGGTGATTTCTACTCGGCGGTTTTGGGCTTTACCGGCAGCCGTGCTGTTGCTTGCCACTGGGTTATCTGGGCCCGCACCGCTGGTGCGGATGCGATTAGCGGCCACGCCTTGCACAATCAATGCGCTGCCAACACTGTCAGCCCGTTGCTGAGAAAGCGTCATGTTATGGGCTCTAGTACCGCTGCTATCGGTAAAGCCTGTCACATTCACGGCAGTTTTATCGTACTCTTTCAATACCATTGCCACGCCCGTCAGGGTATTCGCGCCAGCCGGTTTCAGGTTGCTGCTGTCGGTATCAAACGTGACATTGTTGGGCATGTTCAGCACGATATTGTCGCCTTGTCGAGTCACGCTAACACCCGTACCACTCATTTTGTCACGCAGTTTGGCTTCCTGAACGTCCATGTAATAACCCGCGCCACCGCCCAATGCCGCACCCGCAGCGGCACCAATTAACGCACCTTTGCCACGGTCATGTTTGGAGGATGACAACATGCCGATCCCTGCACCTAAAACGGCCCCGATCCCTGCACCATAACCGGATTTCCCTGCTTGTGATTCGCCGGTATACGGATTGGTCGTACAGGCAGAAAGGGTCAGTGCAACAGTAACGGCGGCCACAGTGGCCAGAATGCGTTTTTTCATCAATTTTTCCTTAAATGGCATTCTATTTCGGCGAAAATCTCAAAATGTCGCCCAATAGCTAACTAAAAAGTCGCGCCTAAATCTTACTGACTGATTTTTGCGAGCCATCGTTATCCGGTAAAAAGGGGGCGAATACCATTGAGAAAACTCTCATAGTGTTGGTCCATTGACTTGCTTGCAGGGTTTATCAGCAAAATCCGCACGTAAAGGCTGTTGGTTGGGGCGTCGCTTGATACAACCCCTATTCATGGCGCAATAGGGGGATACCATTAAGCCGCTAAAGCTCCGAATGAGGCGGAGGTGTCGGGGAGGTGTTATAAAGCCCGTAGACTTCAGGGATGAAAACAAAACCGATGCGTTTTTTCACCATGGCCGATGGAGTCGAAATCACTTCTGCATGAACCACAGAGACACCGTTTACCTTGAGATGCTGAAGCATGGCGTGCAGTGCAGCAGAGCCTGCACCTCTGATAGTGCCTTCAGCTTGAGGCGTTAAGACAAAAGCAGGATCCGTGAGTGTTGCGCTGATCGTGCTGTGTTGTCTTTGCGGGTCGCCCCCAGCAAAATAGTTGTGAGCGAGGCTGGTACTGACAATCCGGTTATTCAATCTCACCACAATAATGATGTTGTCCGAACGAGGATATTGGACGTGACTTCTAATGAGTTGGCTGGTGATTTGCCCTGCATATCTGTTGGTTTCCATGGTGTTGGTGAATTGGCCATGACGATTACAGTAAACCCGCCGTTCGTAATAGGTGTTTTCCCATGCGGCAACAGTTTCGAGCAAATGATAAATACTCTGGCGAGTTTGTTCTCGTGTGCCCTGAATCACTTCAATATCGAATCTTTCTGACGCGACTTGCCATTCGCCATTGATCAGTATGCGGGGTAATACATCTTGATAATCATAAGTAGCAAGTTGCATCTGATAGCTCCCCAGCGGATATTGCTGAGCTTGTCGTGGTGAAGCCGCGCCGCTATCAGAGTCATTTTCGCTTTCACTCTCAACCTCACTCTCATCGTCACTTTCACTGTAGCAGCTCATATCAGCTTGATCGTTGCTGGCACCTTGCGGCTGACTGTTTAGGGCGTATTGCGCGTAATTTTGTTCGGCGTTCAGAAAGGAGTGCGTGATGTGCTCGATGAGCGCTGTACGGTCTTGTTCTTCAGCAACATCGGTAATGGTCTGGATTAAGCGATTACCGACATTTGGCTTTTGAATAAAGGCTTCCATTGCATCACGGTCAGTATCTAAGGCTCTCCTATCCAAAATGCCATTAATGGTCTGAATTAAATATTCCGTTGACCAAGTACGTAAACTGCTCCCGAACAACATCGTAAAATCAGCCAATACTGATGACAACCAAGTCGTACAGGAATATCTAGTCTGGCGGGGATAACGGGCTGCAATCACATTGTCTATCGATGTTTGGCAATATTTTGACACGGCAGGTAGGGTCAGTGATTGACCATGGAGATCAGTTTTTAATTGGGTTAACACGAGTGTCGGGTTTGTGTTTTCCTGTGGCGATTTCTCTGAGTGTGGGGTGGGTTTAAGCGGTTTTGCTGTACCTGCCACGATGCGATTTGACGGATCTTTCCCACTGAAAACCGTCTTAATTTGATGCCACGCAGATTCAACCTGATCACAACGACCTTGGGTGACAACATTGTACAGCGCCAAAGGGCCATTCAGGAAACAGCCCGCGATACCTAACGCCCCGCGTTTGTCTCTATGAGCCTCGCGATGTGTCGCCAGTAGAACTTTTTGCAAGATCAGCGGTTGCCGATCATCACTATTGAAGATCGCTAAATCAATCTCCTCTTGATTAATTGAGTATTCAGACTGCATCGAGATCTGCGGGGATAGATAACGTAATTCACCGTTCACTGTCTCTAAATAGTACAGCGATAATTCTTTCTCATACCAAGAGAATAAAAATGAAATATGTGTTGTATCTTGATGTAATGAAAAGTCAATTTGTGGTGAGTTTGGCGGCAATATTGAAATAAGCCCATTATCGACAGTCACATCCATCAAGTTATTAAACGTGATATCAAAGTTATTATCACGTCTCTCGAAACTCAGTAATAGAGATCTTTCTTGCTGCTGGGTGTCATTTATATCATGAGAGAAAATAGTAGAAATAGGAATGATACTTCTCTGTGTGATAATACATTGTGTATCACACACTAGCGGTTTTTTATCGGTGGCAATAATTTGAGTAATGCCGCCCATGCTGGCTAATTTTTTCCATGCATCCCGTAATATACTGCCTGTTAAGGTAAAAAACCGATCTCCTTGATATACAGTTAGTTGGCTGTTTTCGGGGAGGCGAATAGACTGAATGTCATTAGCACGAACACCAATATTATTTTCTAATGTGAAATCAATCATCATAGGCGGTGTTAAACAAAAAATCTTTTCCTCGAAGAAATCCTCCTTATAGAAACAAGCAGATGACGTTTTATCCGACATTTTTTTAAAATGAGCGGTTATAATACCCATCGAATTTGATAGGTTACCTGCAGCGCAGGATATTTCAGATAATAACAAAATACTCAAAGGTAATAATAGAAATCGCTTATGCTTCATAGCATTCCCCTCTTATTTTAATTGGGCGTTATATTCAACAACAGAGTAATGCTATTGCTAATCCAATGCGTTATTAAAATTTATCAGAGGAGGCTTGAATAAATAGGGTCTATTAATAAAATGCGCGTTCCCAATGCAGCGTTAAAATAGAAGCGTCAGTTTCGGCGTTATAGGTTTTCCCTACCTCAATAAAACCCTGCTTACGATAAAAGTGATAGGCGCGCAGATTCTGTTGGTAAACCTCTAATGTTAACGCGCGGTAGTGCTGTTGCGCGTGGTCCATTAACGCTTTACCCACGTTATGACCATGATAAGGCTGTGCGACAAATAATGCCCCTACCAGTTTTTCTTCCAAGATACTGATAAACCCAGCAATGGGGTTGTTCTCGTCGCAGGATGCTGATAACCCTTCCTGCGGGCAATAAACCCACGTTTTTGCCGCAGGAAGGTAGGTATCGCGTACCAACGGGGCGCTCTCGTGCCAGTACTGCTCTGCCACAAAAGGATGGGCGGCAATGGTACTGGACAGCCACAGTTGCATGAGGGCATCAAGATCGTCCGGTTGATAATCTCTAATCATTTTGCTGTGTTATCTGGGTGGCAGAAACAGCTTGCTAGATGATCGTTCACCAAACCACTCGCCTGCATAAACGCATAACAGATGGTGGAACCGATAAACTTAAAGCCACGTTTTTTAAGGGCTTTTGACATAGCATCAGAGGCAGGTGTGTTGGCCGGGCACTCTGACAGGGTCCACCAATGATTCACCTTGGGTTCACTATCGACAAAACTCCAAATAAAGCGCGAGAAATCCTCACCGTTCGCTTCCATCGCCAAATAAGCTTGGGCATTGGTAATAATGGCCTGAATTTTACCTCGGTGACGAATAATGCCACTGTCTTGCACTAAGGCTTCAATGTCATCCGGCCCCATTTTTGCCACCCGAACGGGGTCAAAATGATGAAAGCACTTGCGATAATGTTCACGTTTCTTCAGCACCGTTATCCATGAAAGCCCAGCTTGTTGGCCCTCTAGACAGAGCATTTCGAACAGCGCTTGGTTATCGGTGCGCGGTATTCCCCACTCGGCATCATGATAAGCAAGATAGAGTGGATCAGAGGTAACCCAACCGCAGCGTTGTAACTCCATAGTCGTACTCCATTTTGGTGCTGAATTTGGCAACGATAGTCGCTGTTCAGTGAATGATATGCAACCTCTCTATTTTATTTCTGACGTTTCTTGCTGAAATAGGCATTTGTACAATAATTGATCTGAGATTGGTTTTGAATTCTGTTTTTAATCAATTAATTAGCACTATTATGAGGTACATATATGAATGTTAGAAATCTTAGTCTAGCCACGATTATCGCTATTGCGCTGTCTGCTATTTTATTTATGGGTATCAGTCCTGCTTCTGCGCAGCATTGTGCGGGTTACCACGACATCATTGATGATGATTGTGTGTTGGAACCCGGTATGGACAGTTGCGAACCTGATATTTTTGGTAAAAACGCCAAAATAGGGCCGGTCATGGCATCTAACAGCGATATTCCGCGTTTTTTATCGCCGCCACCAATTGTTTGGTAGCGGGAAAATTGAATCGTTAGCGCTATTTTTCACGTCAATTCGTATGTGTGACTGGATTCTGGCTGTATATCTTACGGTCAACGGGTATACTGCCTCATTCTATTTTAATCCACTTGTTCGCGTGCGAATCCAACATGCAAAAGTTTGATACCAAGACCTTTCAGGGCCTGATCCTGACGTTACAGGACTATTGGGCGCGCCAAGGCTGCACCATCGTTCAACCACTGGACATGGAAGTCGGTGCGGGTACATCTCACCCAATGACCTGCTTGCGCGCACTTGGCCCAGAGCCAATTGCTGCCGCTTATGTACAACCTTCACGCCGCCCGACCGATGGTCGCTACGGTGAAAACCCAAACCGCCTGCAACACTATTACCAGTTCCAGGTGATCATTAAGCCATCGCCAGACAATATTCAGGAGCTGTATCTAGGCTCGCTGAAAGAGCTGGGTCTGGACCCAACTATCCATGACATTCGCTTCGTCGAAGATAACTGGGAGAACCCAACCTTAGGGGCTTGGGGTTTGGGCTGGGAAGTGTGGCTTAATGGGATGGAAGTGACGCAGTTCACTTACTTCCAACAAGTGGGTGGTTTGGAGTGTAAACCGGTCACAGGTGAAATCACCTATGGTCTGGAGCGCTTGGCGATGTACATCCAAGGCGTAGACAGCGTTTATGACCTGATCTGGTGTGATGGTCCACTGGGTACCACCACCTACGGTGATATTTACCATCAGAATGAAGTGGAGCAATCCACCTATAACTTCGAATATGCCGATGTGGACTTCCTGTTCTCCTGCTTTGAGCAGTATGAGAAAGAAGCCCAGTCGCTGCTAGCACTAGAAGTTCCGCTGCCATTGCCGGCTTACGAGCGTATTCTGAAAGCAGGCCATACGTTTAACTTGCTGGATGCGCGTAAGGCCATCTCAGTGACTGAGCGCCAGCGTTACATTCTCCGTATTCGCACACTGACCAAAGCTGTCGCCGAGGCGTATTATGCCTCCCGCGAGGCATTAGGTTTCCCGATGTGCAAAAAGAATCAGAACTAAGAGGCTGTCATGACTCAACAGACTTTCCTGGTGGAAATCGGTACGGAAGAGTTGCCGCCGAAGGCTCTTCGTTCTCTGGCCGAAGCTTTTGCTGCTAATTTTACCGCCGAGCTGGATAACGCTAATTTGCCTCATGGTGAGGTGATTTGGTATGCCGCACCGCGTCGTTTAGCGGTAAAAGTGATGAACTTAAGTGCTGCACAAGCGGATCGAGAAGTTGAAAAACGCGGTCCAGCCATTGCACAAGCATTTGATGCAGAAGGTAAACCGAGCAAAGCGGCTGAAGGTTGGGCGCGCGGTTGTGGTATTACCGTTGATCAGGCTGAGCGTCTGGTAACAGATAAAGGCGAATGGCTGCTGTATCGCGCTCATGTCAAAGGGCAATCCGCACAGCTTCTGTTAGCGGATATGGTCAATGCTGCACTGAGTAAGTTGCCGATCCCTAAACTGATGCGTTGGGGTGATAAAGAAACGCAATTTGTTCGTCCAGTTCATACCGTCACCCTGCTATTAGGCAGCGAATTAATTCCTGGCACTGTTCTAGGTATCGATTCAGACCGCATTATTCGTGGTCACCGCTTTATGGGTGAAGCTGAATTTGCGCTTGAGAGTGCCGATCAATACCCGCAAGTCCTGTTGGAACGCGGCAAAGTGATTGCCGACTATGAATTGCGTAAAGCGATGATTAAGCGTGATGCAGAATTGGCGGCGCAGAAAATTGGCGGCGTGGCTGATCTGAGCGAAAGCTTGTTGGAAGAAGTGGCATCACTGGTGGAATGGCCGGTGGTACTGACGGCCAAATTTGAAGAGAAATTCTTGGCTGTCCCTGCGGAAGCGCTGGTGTACACCATGAAAGGCGACCAGAAGTATTTCCCTGTGTATGACACAGCCGGTAACCTGCTGCCAAACTTCATTTTTGTGACCAACATCGAATCCAAAGACCCTCAGCAGATCATTTCTGGTAACGAGAAAGTGGTGCGTCCACGTCTGGCTGATGCGGAATTCTTCTTTAATACCGACCGTAAAAAACGTTTGGAAGATAACTTACCGCGTCTGGAAACCGTGCTGTTCCAACAGCAACTGGGTACGCTGCGCGATAAGACGGATCGTATTCAGGCGTTGGCAGGTTGGGTTGCTGCTCAAATCGGTGCTGATGTTAGCCATGCTACTCGTGCTGGCTTGCTATCCAAGTGTGACCTGATGACCAATATGGTCTTCGAATTCACTGACACCCAAGGTGTGATGGGGATGCACTACGCTCGTCACGATGGTGAAGCTGAAGACGTCGCGGTGGCGTTGAATGAGCAATATCAGCCTCGTTTCGCGGGTGATGATTTACCGTCAAATCCGGTTGCCTGTGCACTGGCGATTGCCGATAAGATGGACACGCTGGCCGGTATCTTCGGTATCGGTCAACACCCGAAAGGCGATAAAGATCCATTTGCGCTGCGCCGTGCTGCTTTAGGTGTGTTGCGTATTATCGTCGAGAAGAATTTGCCACTGGATCTGCAAACGCTGACCGAAGAGGCCGTGCGCCTGTACGGTAGCAAGCTGACCAACGGGAAAGTGGTCGATGAAGTGATTGAGTTCATGCTGGGCCGTTTCCGTGCTTGGTATCAGGATGAAGGTCATAGCGTCGATACCATCCAAGCGGTACTGGCTCGTCGCCCAACCAGACCGGCTGATTTTGATGCTCGAGTTAAGGCAGTAACCTATTTCCGCACACTCGATGCTGCTGCCACGCTGGCTGCGGCGAACAAACGTGTCTCGAATATTCTAGCGAAATCGACAGATACGCTGAATGACCACGTTCGTGCCTCAGTGTTAAAAGAGCCTGCTGAACTGAAACTGGCGACTCATCTGGTTGTCTTGCGCGATAAGCTTGAACCGGTCTTTGCTGCCGGTCAATATCAGGAAGCACTGGTAGAACTGGCTGCGCTGCGGGAAACGGTCGATGAATTCTTCGATAGCGTGATGGTGATGGCAGAAGACGATGAAGTTCGGGTTAACCGATTGACATTGTTGAGTAAGTTACGCGAATTGTTCTTGCAGGTTGCCGATATTTCGCTGTTACAGTAAAGCATGTACTTGGCTCGTCACAGGGGAGCGTATATCGCTCCCCTTAGCTATTCTTATCACTGGTATGAGGTGATAAGCGTGGAATTTTGTGAAGATAAGTACCCATTACAGGAGTAGTTTCACATGACTTTTACATTGAATTCGGTTCGTTATTCACGTTGGTTAGCGCCATTTTTAGCGTTACTGGTCGTGTTTCAACTCACTGCTTGCGGGGATAAAGAGCCAGAGCAACGTAAGGCATTTATTGATTATCTGCAAAACACGGTGATGCGTAGCGGGATGAAGCTACCCACGCTGAGTGAAGACCAGAAGCAGAAGTTTGGCCCTTATGTCAGTGATTACGCGATTTTAGTCACTTTTTCGCAGCAATTGACGAAATCTGTGGATGCGAGCCTGACGCCAGCTATTGCACAAATCAATGAGATTCGTGTGGCGCAAGATTATCTTAATAAGCGTGATGCGTTGCAGCAGTCAGCAGGGGCGTTAAACCTGTTGGTGCAACAGATTCGCACGGCGAAAGCACAAGCTGATAACGCGGTTGCCGCGTTGAAACAGCCTGATGACTTGAAAGCGGTGTTTAGCAAAGCCTTTGATAATGTGGTGACTCAGCCTGCCAATGTGCTGATTCCTGCGATTCCGGTGGTTTCTGCTTTTGTGCAAGATTTAGTGCAAGTCGGGGATTTCCTGCAACAGCAGGGGACACAGGTCACCTTTAATAATGGTGGTATTCAGTTCCAGACCCCGCAGCAAGCCGCGTTGTATAACACGATGATGACTAATTTGGTTGCTAAGTATCCAGCGATGATGGCGGCACAAAAGAGTGTGATGAGTGTTATTCAGTGAGGGGTTTAATTTGATTTAATTGAATTAACTTAAATTGAATTGAATTTTTGATCGGATCTGGTTTTCGAACGGTGATCGGTTCGGTTGTTATCACTTCAGTGTCTACCTTGCCTCTGATGCCTCAACCGCCAATGGGGTCACAAGCGCGTGACCCCCTTGGAACCCCCGCGCTAGCGCACGTATCGCTTGCCTGCTTTGCAGGTTCCCTCACTCATCATTTCGGCTGACGGACGGCTTTACGCGGGTCCCTCCGCGCGACGCCTAAAACGGGCGTCCTGCCCGTTTTCCTTGCCTTCTCTCTTCATTCGGCAGCTCAAATGTGCTTTAAACTTCAAGATCAAAACCATGGTTTTTGGTTTGTGTGTTATGTCTTTTGACCTTGAGCGCAATCAGAAAAATTGCCGACAAAGATTGCAGGCCGAATGAGCCGCATGGACGCGGCGAAAGGGGCTGCCGAGCTGGGAGCGAGTCAGCGCCGATTCGATAAGCCTGCGAGCTGCCGGAGGGGATGGCGAAGCCACAATATTTCGCGCAAAGGCGCGGGTGTTGGGCCGCCGCCCTGCGGCCCGACTCGGTTGAGGCGACACAGGTAAAGTGATCACCGAGCGAATATCAACCGAAATCAGATCCAGTCCTCAACCGAACCGTTCACCTAACATCAACCGAAACCAGATCCAATCCTCAACCGAACCGATCACCGACGCCTATCAACCGAAACTAGATCCAGTCCTCAACCAAACCATAATCCGCCCCAACAATTCCCCTCCCTAATGGTTGCCATAAACATATATTGACGGCAAAATAGCCGACCTGACACGCTCTTACTGGCATTCTGCCTGAGCGATGCCCTTTTTTTACGTTTATAATTAATAGCTTAATCTATGCAAACTTCATTATCACCCGCGACGCGTTTAGGTCGACGGGCGCTTTTATTTCCTCTTTGCCTGGTATTATTCGAATTTGCCACTTATATCGCCAACGATATGATTCAGCCGGGAATGCTGGCGGTAGTGGCCGATTTTAATGCCAGCGTTGAGTGGGTGCCGACCTCTATGACCGCTTATCTGGCCGGTGGTATGTTCCTGCAATGGCTGCTTGGCCCGTTGTCAGATCGCCGTGGGCGTCGTCCCGTCATGTTGTTCGGGGTCGCCTTCTTTGTGGTCACCTGTCTGGCTATTTTGCTGGTCAATAGCATCGAGCAGTTTATCGCCATGCGCTTCCTGCAAGGGATTAGCCTGTGCTTTATTGGTGCGGTCGGTTACGCCACGATCCAAGAGTCATTCGAGGAAGCGGTGTGTATCAAGATCACCGCGCTGATGGCGAATGTGGCCCTGATTGCACCATTGCTTGGCCCGCTAGCCGGTGCGGCACTGATCCATGTCGCGCCTTGGCAGTGGATGTTTGTGCTGTTCGCCGCCCTCGGTGCCATTTCATTTGTGGGGCTGTGGCGTGCCATGCCAGAAACGGCATCGCTGAAAGGCGAGAAATTGTCAGCCGCCGCCATGTGGCACGATTATAAGCAAGTGCTCGCGAATCGCCGTTTCCTGTGTGGCTCGCTCGCGTTAGGCTTTGCCAGTCTGCCGTTGCTGGCGTGGATTGCACAATCGCCGGTTATCTTGATCAGTGGCGAGCGGTTATCGACTGTCGAATACGGGGTCTTACAGGTGCCGATTTTCGGTGCGCTGATTATTGGTAACCTGACGCTGGCGAAGTTAAGCGGCAAGGTCAGCATTCCACGGCTGATCCGCTACGGCGCTGGCCCGATGATTGTCGGTTTGGTGATTGCCGCAGCTTCCACGCTTTATTCATCCCATGCGTATCTGTGGATGACCGCAGGGCTAAGTCTGTATGCCTTTGGTATTGGTTTGGCGAATGCCGGTTTAGTGCGACTGACGCTGTTTGCCAGCGATATTAGTAAAGGAACGGTGTCTGCTGCGATGGGGATGATCAGTATGATGGTCTTCACCTTCGGTATTGAGTTTGCCAAACTGGCTTACCTGTGGGGCAACAGCGGTATCTTCAATTTGTTCAATCTGATCAGTGGATTGCTGTGGTTGAGCTTGGTGATGATATTTATTCGTCGCCAACCAGAAACATTAGCCACAGAATAAGACGGCGCGACATCGTCAGTTTCCCCTCGGAATAGATGATATTCCGAGGGGAGCCCCCTGCTTACGATTTTCTCGATAAGCAGGCCGAGCCATACTTTAATGCATGGCCGAAAACAGCCCGCTATCGCGTAATATATGGTCGTTTCCTCGCCGGCGGGTAAACCCACTGCGGTCAAAGAATTCGAGGATTTGAATCGCCAGTTTACGGCCGACCCCCAACCGATCACGAAAATCGGCTGCGCAGGCGCTGCCTTGAGTGCTATCCAGCTCACGGACCAAATCGGCAAACTGCTCAATGCGCTGACTGAGATAGTAACGATCTGGCACGATGGCGGTGATGTGGCCCAGTTGCGCGGCTTTACGCAGTAACGTGCGCATGTCGCCTTCATCCATATGCAGTTCAGCCGCTAAATCACGCACCCACCAAGGGGCATCGGCGAAATAGGGGGCAACTTGCTGCCATTGCGCCTCTTCCTGAGCGGTAAAGCCTAGCCCGTGTGTGGGCAGATGCAGCCAGCCACGGGTATTTTTTAATGTTCCCTGCACGAGCAGGTTATCCATTAAGCGAAAGACCAGTCCTTCGTCCAGCGTCGGCAATGCCATACGCCGCAAACGCGCTCGCCCAAGCCCCATTTGATCGCCATGCTGTTGATGATAAAGACACAGAACGTGCAGTAGGGTTTGCTGCGCCTGTTGCGCATGGGGTTGTGACAGGATGATATCGCCAGCGACAATGTTATCCGTATCAGCCAGTAATGCCGCCATATCCACATCAGTCAGTTGGCGTGCCCAACTGAAACTGCGTAAAGAAAGCGGCCCTTGCGCCAAATGCAGATCGAGCACATCACGGTCAGTATGCGCCTGTGCTAAAGCCGTTAACCAAGCCAAATAGGCCGGTTGCCGCTTACCGCGTTTGGGCACCGCCAGATGAATCACCCGCGCGCCACCCAAGGTTTTCTTCGCGGCAATGTCACGCAGAATCAGGCGATCATTCTCCGCCAGCCACAGTGGGGTATCTAATAGCAGCTCAGCTAAAATCAACGGTGGGGAGTCAGTGACGCTATTCCCATCGGCAGGGAGGCCGTTAGAAAGATCGGTATCATGTGGTGCCGTGAGCAGTGAAAAACGCCCAGTAATATGGCTAGCCGCATGATGTAGATGCAAGGGCTGCCAGTGTTGTATGGGGACATCAGCATCGACGACAACCAATACACGATCCACTGGCTCGGGGGGCTGCTGGGTTAACAACCAGTCGCCACGATTGATCTGCTCTTTGCTGATATCACCGCTGATATTCAGGGCAATACGTTGGCCTGCTTGCGCCTGTTGAGTATTTTGATTTTGAGCGTGGATCCCCCGCACCCGCACGGGGCCATTGCTGCCGGTCAGCCACAAGGTATCACCCACGGCGACTTTGCCCGCCAGCGCAGTACCGGTGACCACCAAACCAGCCCCTTTCACGCTAAATGCACGGTCGATAGCCAGACGAAAACGCCGTTGTAACCGGTTATTGTCGGTATTTTGCTGGTGACAATGGGCCAAATGATCGCGCAACGCACTGATACCCAGATCAGTGGTGGCGGCAGTGACAAACAGGGTGACTTGCTCTGCTTGCCAGCCTTGGGCAGTCAGTTCAGCCATGACTTGCTGGCGCACCTGTGCAATACGGTCATCATCAACCCGATCCGCTTTGGTCAGTGCCACCGTCAGTGTGGGGTGACCCGTCAGCCGTAAAATCGCCAAATGCTCGCGGGTTTGCGCCATAACGCCATCATCGCAAGCCACAACCAGCAACGCATGATCGATACCGCCCACACCGGCCAGCATATTGGCTAAGAACTTCTCATGGCCGGGGACATCAATAAAACCGAGAATATTGCCATCAGGTTGCGGCCAGTACGCGTAGCCCAGATCAATGGTCATCCCGCGCTGTTTTTCTTCCGGCAAGCGATCGGCATCAACCCCAGTAATCGCCTGTAAAAGTGTGGTTTTGCCATGATCGACATGGCCTGCTGTCGCAATAATCATCGAGCCAATTCCCTGAGCAACGCCGTTTCATCCTCCAAACAGCGCAAATCTAACCATATCCGCCCGTCAGCCACACGGCCAATAACCGGCTTATTTAACCCGCGCCAATGTGTGGTCAGCGCTTCTAGCCTGCGCCCGCTGCCGTCGTTAGGCGTAAAGGTGACGGCCCAACTGGGTAACCGGTCAACCGGTAACGAACCGCTGCCTATCTGGGACCAACAAGGCTCCACCGCCAACGTAAAATCAGCCGCATAATGGGGTGCCAGCGCGGACAGGACTCGCTGTGCGCTTTCGGCGATAGCCTCGGCTGGACGAGTCAATAACCGCAAGGTCGGTAGCCTTTCGGCCAGTTTATCGGGTTGTTGATAAAGGCGTAGCGTGGCATCGAGTGCGGCTAGCGTCATTTTGTCCACCCGCAATGCGCGTTTAAGCGGATGCTGCTGTAAGCGCTCAATCCACTGTTTTTTACCGAGAATAATCCCCGCTTGCGGCCCACCCAGCAATTTATCACCCGAGAAGGTGACGAGATCGACACCGGCTGCAATCAGTTGCTGCGGCATCGGTTCTGCCGGTAAGCCGTAACGGGTCATGTCCACCAGCGAACCACTGCCGAGATCTGTCGCCGTCGGGATGGCAAACTCCTGCCCCAATGCCGCCAATTGTTGCTCGGCAACGGCGGCGGTGAAGCCCTCGATACTGTAATTGCTGGTGTGTACTTTCATCAGCAGGCCAGTGTGTTCATTGATAGCCTGACGGTAATCTTTGAGGTGCGTGCGGTTGGTGGTGCCGACTTCAACCAGCTCACAGCCCGCTTGGCGCATCACATCAGGGATACGAAACGCGCCGCCAATCTCCACCAGTTCACCGCGCGAGACGACAACCTGCTTACCTGCCGCCATGACCGTGAGCATCAAAAAGACCGCTGCCGCATTGTTATTGACGATACAGGCATCTTCCGCGCCGGTCAGTTCGCAAAGTAAATCCGCCACTGCCCGATCGCGATGACCACGACTCGCGCCACTCAGGGAATATTCCAACGTGACTGCACCGCGCATAGCATCATTCACGGCCGTAATGGCGGATTCGGCCAGCGCCGCACGACCCAAATTAGTGTGCAGCACGGTACCAGAGAGGTTAAAGACGGGTTTTAACGCGGGTTGACGTTGGTTCAATCGTTGGCGCAGCGCGGTTGGCCAATCTGCACACCAATCCGCCAGCGAATGAAACTGGCTGATGTATTCACGGGCTTCGCTTTGCATCTGGCGCAAAGTCTCGGTCAACAATGCGGGGCCATATTCATCAAGCAAAGGAGCCATTTCTGGCTCCCGTAACAGCCAGTCAATGGCCGGTAACTGTCGGTAAAGAGTGTGCGGTTCAGTGCTCATCATCACGCCGGTCGCCAAGTCGGGAGAGTCGGTTATTCTCCGGGAAACAAGAATGGATTGATACTGCTGCGCGCAAAACCTTCGCCTTCCATTTTAGCGTCGAGAATGAGCGAGGCCAGATCGTCCGCCACAGCTTCGACCAACGGGTCTTTTTCCTGATACAGAATTTTCAGGTAAGTCCCGCAATCACCACAGCTTTCTGCTTTCACGGCCGCCTGTTCGCTGTCTAGCGACCAATAGTTCAAATCCCGCGTTTCTTCGCAGTTGCTGCACTTAATCCGTACCACGTGCCACTCGCTTTCACACAAATTACAGTGCAAATAACGCAAGCCATTATTCGTGCCAATATGGACCACACTGGACACCGGAATGCTGCCGCACACGGGGCAAAACTGACGATGCTCGCCATATTCCGCGCGTGCTTTACCAGGGATTTGGCTCGCCATCTGCGCCCAGTACAATGATAACGCGGCCCAGATAAATGGCGCTTTTTCGCTGCCGATCTGGCCAAATTCGCGATTTAGCAGCGCATCGGCGTAAAGTTCCAGCTCATTGACTGACGCTTTTTCCAGATTATCCAGCACCGCCAAAATATGATCAGGGGCATCGGGGCGTAGTTCAGCAATCAACGCGGACAGCAGCGTGCGCCAATGTTCCGTACGTGGAAAGACGCTGACATCCAGTGGCGGTTTACCGCTGGCCGCTGATTGTTCCAACTCAGCTTTCATGTCCAACACCAGCGGGTGGTCATACAACGCTTTTTGCTGTGCTTGGGTAATTTTCGCCGCGAAATCCAGATAATCAGACAGGGGGTTATCCAACGCGAGTTGCTGTAAACGTTCGGTGCGCCGGGTATACAGGCTTTTTAAATTCGCGAAAAGTAACGGCGGGATATTCCCCGCCGTCGTACCTCTTTCGCTTTGTTTGCCCAGTTGATCTTTAGGGACAATGCGAATACTCATCAGGGTTTCTCTTCCTGTTTTTTCTGAAGTTGCCGTTTGGCATTCACCTCACGATACCAGCGAGGATGGTGTTTTTTCGCCCATGCCGCTGGCACCCAACCTTCCACCATCGCAGTAATGGTGCCCTTCACCCACAGAGCAGCATAGATATGCACCATAATCACGAGAATCAAGCCCACCGCCGCCAGCGAATGCACTAACAGCGCCAGACGAATCAGCGGGATCGGGAATGAAGGCGCAAAGTAAGGCCGCCAAATCACTACGCCACTGAGCAGCAGCAGTACCAGACTGATAATAGCAGCCCAGAAGACGCATTTCTGCCCAAAATTATAGCGCCCCGTGTCGCCGACTTCCTCATTCATGGCGATTTTGTGGATATTTTTAGCCCACTCCAGATCTTCCCTGTTAATCAGGTTGTGTTTCCAGTAGCGGAAAAACATGATAAGGAAAGCGGCGAACATAATCACCCCCGCGAAGGGGTGAAGGATGCGCGCCAACTGTGGCGTACCAAAAATATTCATCAGCCAGTTAAATGACGGGAAGAAGAACCCCAGTCCACTGATCGCTGCCAACATAAAGCAGAAGGCGACGATCCAGTGGTTGATACGCTCCGGCGCACTGTAGCGCTGGATCCGTTTTTCTTTTTTCATTTGCGTGTCTCCCCGTCGTCAGCATGCTCCGCGGTGGTCTGCTCTGGTGCCTTGTCGGTCGTGTCAGAAGGTGTGGCATCTGGCTTATCGCCTTCGTCCTCTTCTTCTTCCTCAACCCGATTCGGACCCACTCCCACGTAGTGGAAGATACTGGCGGCAAAGGTGGCAGCAAAGCCGACCGCTGCCAGCGGTTTCCAGATGCCCTTCCAGAAGGTGACGGTTGGGCTAATGGTTGGGTTTTCTGGCAAGCCATGATAGAGCTGAGGTTTATCCGCATGATGCAGGACATACATCACGTGCGTACCACCCACGCCCGCGGGGTCATATAACCCTGCGTTTTCAAAGCCACGCGTTTTCAGTTCTTCGACTCGACCAGCCGCCACTTCTTTCATCGACTCTTTGGTACCAAAGTGAATCGCGCCCGTCGGGCAGGTCTTCACGCAAGCAGGTTCTTGGCCCACACCCACACGGTCAACGCACAGGGTACATTTGTACACCCGATTGTCGTCTTTGTTCATGCGCGGCACATCGAACGGGCAACCGGCGATGCAGTAGCCACAACCAATACAATGTTCTGATTGGAAATCGACGATACCATTCGCATATTGAATGATAGCCCCTTCCGACGGGCATGCCTTCAGGCAGCCCGGATCAGCACAGTGCATGCAGCCATCCTTACGGATGAGCCACTCCAACTTGCCGCTCTCTTCGTCTTCAACTTCAGAGAAACGCATGACCGTCCATGATTTCGCGGTCAAATCGGCGGGGTTATCGTACACCCCGACGTTATGGCCCACTTCATCACGGATATCGTTCCACTCCGAACAGGCCACCTGACAGGCTTTACAGCCAATACAGGTGGTGACGTCGATAAGCTTCGCCACCTCTTCTTGATGGTTACGATCCTGTGGCGGCGGCGTAAGGGAGTTGGTGCCGGAGCGCCGGATAATGTCTTGTGTTTGCAGTGACATAGGTTCTCTCCGTTACACCTTTTCCACGTTGACCAAGAACGCCTTGAACTCTGGCGTCTGCGTATTGGCATCACCGACAAACGGCGTCAGTGTGTTAGCCAGGAAGCCTTTTCTCGCCACACCCTCGAAGCCCCAGTGAATCGGGATACCGATGGTGTCCACTTCCTGTCCGTGGACATTCAGCGTGCGAATACGCTTAGTCACGACTGCCTTGGCTTTGATATAGCCACGGTTAGAGCTGACTTTCACGGTATCGCCCTGCTTGATACCTTTCTTCGTCGCCAGTTTTTCGCCAATTTCGATAAATTGTTCCGGCTGAGCGATGGCATTGAGCAACGCATGCTTGGTCCAGTAATGGAAATGCTCGGTCAAGCGATACGTCGTACCGACATACGGGAATTGCTCATGCGATCCCATCGCGGCCAAATCGTCTTTAAAGACGCGAGCGGCCGGGTTGGAAACCACATTCGGGTGCAGCGGGTTCGTCCCCAGCGGCGTTTCGAATGGCTCATAGTGCTCAGGGAACGGCCCTTCCGCCATTTTGTCGATGGCAAACAGGCGGCCCATCCCTTCAGGCTGCATGATAAACGGCCCAACATCACTGTCCGGCGCGGCTGCGCTGTAGTCAGGGATATCAATGCCGGTCCACTTGGCACCGTCCCACTCCAACAGCTTGCGTTTCGGATCCCAAGGTTTACCTTGTGGGTCAGCAGACGCACGGTTGTACAGAATGCGGCGGTTAAGCGGCCATGCCCATGCCCAACCTAGCGTGTTGCCTAAGCCTGACGGATCGGCGTTATCACGGCGTGCCATCTGATTACCGGCTGGCGTCCAGCTACCAGCAAAGATCCAGCAACCACTGGCGGTGGTACCGTCATCACGCAGGTGTGCGAAGGTACTGAGTTGTTCGCCTTTCTTGACCAGCACTTTGCCATCAGCATCAGTGATATCGGCCAGCGCGCGACCATTGCTCTCCATCGCCACTTCTTCTGGCTCTGGGTTGTCCGGTGTCAGGTAATCCCAAGTCATATTGAGCACTTGTTCTGGCACTGCACCCCCTTCGCGGCGGTACATCTCACGCAGACGGCTAAAGATACCCGCCAGAATGGCACCATCGTTCAGCGCTTGCCCTGGGGCATCTGCACCTTTCCAGTGCCATTGCAGCCAGCGACTGGAGTTAACGATAGAGCCGTTCTCTTCCGCAAAGCAGCTTGACGGCAAGCGGAACACTTCCGTTTGAATTTTCGATGGATCGACATCGTTAAATTCGCCGTGGTTTTGCCAGAAGTTCGCGGTTTCCGTATTGAGCGGGTCAATCGTTATCAGGAACTTCAGTTTCGACAGGGAAGCCGCCACTTTGTTTTTGTTCGGGAACGAGGCCAACGGGTTAAAGCCTTGGCAGATATAGCCATTCACTTTGCCCTGCGACATCATTTCGAAATACTGCAAGACGTCGTAGCCTTTATCCCACTTCGGCAACCAGTCGTAGCCCCAGCCGTTTTCCTTCTGGGCGTTATCACCATAGAAACTCTTCATCAAACTGACGAAGAATTTCGGGTAATTACCCCAATAGTTTACCTGCCCCGGTAACAGGGTTTTCGGCGTATTCGCCTTCAGGTAAGTCTCTATATCCGGCTGTTTTTCTGATGGCAGGTTCAGGTAGCCTGGCAAGCTTTGTGACAGCAAGCCAAGGTCAGTTAACCCTTGAATATTGGAGTGGCCGCGCAAGGCGTTAATACCGCCGCCTGCCATCCCCATATTGCCCAACAATAGCTGGATCATTGCCATGGTGCGGATGTTCTGCGCGCCGATGGAGTGCTGTGTCCAGCCTAATGCATACAGGAAAGTGGCCGTTTTATTGGGCGCGCTGGTTTCGGCGAGGTATTCGCAAACCTGCAAGAAGTCCTCTTTCGGCGTACCACAAATGCTGGATACCACATCAGGCGTATAACGGCTGACGTGCTCTTTGAGCAGGTTCCACACACAGCGAGGGTCTTGCAGGGTGACATCTCGTTTGGCAAAGCCGTTCTCGTCCAACTGATAATTCCAGCTGGTTTTGTCGTATTTGCGCGCATCGGCGTCATAACCGCTGAATAAACCGTCTTCGAAGGTATAGTCTTCTCGCACCAGCAAGCTGGCGTTGGTATAGGCTTCAACGTATTCACGGTTAATTTTTTCGTGGGTCATCAGGTACAACAATACGCCGGACAGGAACGCGATATCGGAACCGGAACGGATTGGCGTATAGAAGTCAGCCACCGAAGCAGTTCGGGTAAAGCGCGGGTCTATCACCAGCAGCTTAGCATTGTTGTGGATTTTGGCTTCCATCGCCCAGCGGAACCCCACCGGATGCGCTTCTGCCGCATTACCGCCCATGACGATAACTAAATTCGCGTTCTTAATGTCAACCCAGTGGTTGGTCATCGCACCGCGACCAAATGTTGGAGCAAGACTTGCTACCGTTGGTCCGTGTCAGACACGTGCTTGGTTGTCTACGGCAAGCATGCCGAGAGCGCGACTAAATTTTTGGGTCAGATAACCCGTTTCGTTGCTGGATGCTGACGCACACAGCATACCGGTACTCAGCCAACGGTTGACGGTCACGCCAGCATCGTTGGTCTTAATGAAGTTAGCGTCCCGGTCTTCTTTCATCAGCTTGGCAATGCGGTCAAACGCATCATCCCAAGTGATTCGCTGCCATTTGTCAGAACCTGGCGCGCGGTATTCAGGGTATTTCAGGCGGCCTTCACTGTGGATGAAATCCACCAGCCCCGCACCTTTCGGGCAAAGTGCGCCACGGTTGACCGGATGATCCGGATCCCCTTCGATGTGGAAAATACTTTCTTTGGCGTTTTTCGCGCCGTCGCCGAGGCTATACATCAACAGCCCACAACCGACAGAGCAATATGTGCAGGTATTTCGCGTTTCACGGGCGCGCAGCAATTTGTAATTGCGCGTTTCCGCCAGCGCCACTGCCGGCGCAAAGCCGAGTGCCGCAACCGTGGTTCCTGCCATACCGCCAGCACAGATCTTAAAGAACTGCCTTCTGCTGACCTGCATGGGTCTCTCCTTCATTCATCGTCACATTGTTTTACCCTTCATCTTTCAAGTGGCAGGCAGGTGGGCTTACTCGTTCATCCCGATCACTTACCGAGACAAGTTCATCGAGATTTTCTTGTTTACCGCCGTCCTGCATCCTGAAATCGATGGGGTATAGAGTTGCTATTAACCAATTTGGAATTCACGCTTCCCTCAACGAAATAGGAAGCGCTAAAATCGCTGACGCGATATCACGCTTTGCCGTGTGGGATACATATCTTTAAATAGCGATATATAGCCACACGATTCTTAATGTGAATGTTACCACATTGTGATTATGGGTTATAACTTTCAGGACCGCATAGTGAGCCAGATCAAACCTTCAGGAAATGACATCGCTAGCGAAATCTGCGGTGCAAAACAACTTAACGTGCTACAGCGCCACCAAATGGCACAGCCGCAATTGGATTGGCTGGCAGAAGAAGTGCCGGTTGCACTGGTCTACAATGGCATTTCCCATGTTGTGATGATGGCAACACCCAAAGATTTGGAGGCTTTCGCGCTGGGGTTTTCCCTATCAGAGGGCATTATCCAAACCCCACAAGAAATCTATGCGATTGATGCCACTCGCGGCTGCAATGGCATAGAAATTAACATTGAATTATCAAGCCGCCGATTCGCCGGATTAAAAGAGCGCCGTCGAGCGATGGCAGGGCGCACGGGCTGTGGTGTCTGCGGCATAGAGCAACTGGATGATATCTTCCGCCCCATCACGCCACTTCCCTTCACGCAAACCTTTAATCTGAATCAATTGGATAGCGCTCTTGCGCAGCTCAAGCAGGTACAGACGGTGGGTCAACTGACTGGGTGTACTCATGCCGCAGCGTGGATTAATCCGCAGGGTGAGTTATTAGGCGGCTGCGAAGATGTGGGTCGTCATGTGGCGCTAGATAAATTGCTGGGCATACGAGCCAAACAGCCGTGGCAACAAGGCGCAGTGCTGGTATCCAGCCGAGCCAGCTACGAGATGGTGCAGAAAACCGCTATGTGCGGCGCAGAGATTTTATTTGCCGTTTCCGCTGCCACCACCCTCGCGGTTGAGGTCGCCGAACGCTGCAATTTGACGTTGGTCGGCTTCAGTAAGCCCGGTAGAGCAACGGTCTATACTCATCCACAGCGTATTATGGAATAGAAAGACCACACAATTAGTACGGCATTGATAATCATTTTCAATATCATTTAATTAACTATAATGATCCGAATGCTTACGCGGTGCTTACTTTTTTTGCGCCGCCCTACACCTACGGAGACGATGATTATGAGTTACTCACTGCCATCCCTGCCTTATGCTTATGATGCTTTAGAACCCCATTTCGATAAGCAGACGATGGAAATCCATCACACCAAACACCACCAAACCTATGTTAACAATGCAAACACGGTGTTGGAGAGCTTCCCTGAGCTGGCAAAACTGAGTGTTGAAGAACTGATTCAAGACTTGGATAAAGTTCCTGCTGAAAAGCGCACCTTTATGCGCAACAACGCGGGTGGCCACGCTAACCACAGCCTGTTCTGGAAAGGTCTGAAACTGGGTACCACCCTCACAGGTGACCTGAAAGCCGCTATCGAGCGTGACTTCAAATCTGTTGACGATTTCAAAGCAACATTTGAACAAGCAGCAGCAACCCGTTTCGGTTCAGGCTGGGCGTGGCTGGTACTGAAAGCTGACGGCAAACTGGCAGTCGTTTCTACGGCTAACCAAGATAGCCCATTGATGGGTGAAGCTGTTGCTGGCGCATCTGGCTTCCCAATTATCGGTCTGGATGTGTGGGAACACGCTTACTACCTGAAATTCCAAAACCGTCGCCCAGACTACATCAAAGCATTCTGGAACGTGGTTAACTGGGATGAAGCTGCCGCGCGTTTCGCTCAAGCTAAATAATATCACCCATACTCTTCCTATGCCTTAAACGGCGGGGAGTCGGGATTGAATCAATGCCAGCAAGGTCATTCTTGCTGGCATTTTTTATTGTTAAAGTTTAACCAAAGCCTGCCGATAGTTTGTTCAAGAGGGATATGGGTATTTATGGCATGAATATCTGGACTAGAGTCTGGAAATGAAGCCATAAAAACGTTAGGGATAATACTCTTGCCAAGATGATCCCACGTCCAACCCGCCTCTCAACTCCTCTAATAACTAGACCTCCCCCGTTCACCTACGCTGACTAATTTGCAGCAAAGACACCGCATAATGGAGAAGAACATGGCAGCATTGAGCAGAGTTTTTAGTCACTTTGAAAACGTGAAAGTCGGTAAGAAGCTGGGATTAAGCTTTTTCCTGATGTTGTTGTTGGTTGGGCTTATCGCGGGCACAACCGCTTATCATTTTTTCGTCATCGAAGAGCATGCTTACAAAGTCGACCTGAGCTACAAAATTAATAATGAAGCCAATCAGGCAAAATATAATCGTGCACTCTATGAACGTACTTATGATCTAAAGTATATCGGCGAAAACTCACAGCACATCAACAATATAAAAGACCTTCTCGTTCAGAGTGAAAAACTTAGCTGGTCGGAATATAACCGTAAGACCATCAGCAGCATTACTGATGTGGTCGATGAATACCTGCAACAGCAGCGTAATTTTGTTAACGCTGTAGCGCATAAAGACGATGTGCGCAAAAGCTGGAACATTTCTGAAACCCAGAAAAACCTCAATGAGTTACAGCAAAGTCTGCTTAATGAAGGCGCTGATACCAATACGCAAATCCTGTTGGCGGAGATGAATCAGAAACTCATGACCGTGCGCTACAACGCGCGTGGCTTATTGCTGGATCGCAATAAAGAATCGGAATCATCGCTTCTGACATCAATCAATATTGCTAACAGTGCCGCGAATGCGTTTATGCCGGTGTTGTCCGCTGAACAGCAAAAAATATTAGCACCAGTGATAACGAGCCTCAGCACCTACAAAGATAACGTGTTGGCCTATTTACCGGCTTATCAGCAAGAGCTGGAAGTGGGGAAAGTGATGGAAGCTAACGCCAACGAGTTGAATCGGCTGGCAACGTATCTGTTTACCCAAGAACTGCAAGGCACCCACGATGAAATCGATAACGCGCAATTGCAGTTAACTCTGACAGCCATTGCCGCTCTCCTGTTTGGTTTGCTGATCTCTTGGTGGATGACTCGCCAGATTACCGTGCCATTACGTACCACGCTGGCCATGGCCGAGCGTATCGCCACCGGCGATTTAACGGCTGCAACCACGTCGAACCGCACTGATGAATTAGGCTTGTTGATGAATGCGGTGGCCCGAATGAATGAAAACTTGCGCACCATGATAGATGATATCCGCATCGGTGTGAGTCAGGTTTCTCATGCCTCTGGCGAAATTGCAGCGGGGAATACTGATTTGTCCTCCCGTACTGAAGAACAAGCCGCTGCCGTTGAAGAAACCGCTGCCAGCATGGAGCAGTTGAACGCCACTGTTAAGCAGAATGCCGATAATGCTCATCACGCCAATCAGTTGGCGACAGAGGCATCACAGACAGCGCAACAAGGTGGCAAACTGGTAAATGATGTCGTGCGCACCATGAACGATATTTCCGGTAGCTCCAAACGCATTTCTGAAATTACGACCGTGATTAACAGTATTGCATTCCAGACCAATATTCTGGCACTTAACGCCGCGGTTGAAGCCGCGCGGGCTGGCGAACAAGGCCGAGGTTTTGCGGTGGTCGCCAGTGAAGTGCGTAATCTGGCTCAACGTAGCGCGCAGGCGGCGAAAGAAATCGAAGAGTTGATTGGTGAATCTGTCTCTCAAGTGGATGCAGGGACTTCACTGGTGCAAAACGCCGGTCAGACGATGGAGAATATTGTCCGCTCTGTCACCCATGTGCGCGATATCATGGCTGAAATCTCCTCGGCATCTGATGAGCAAAGCCGTGGCATCACGCAAGTGAGCCAAGCGATTTCCGAAATGGACAGCACGACGCAGCAAAATGCCGCCTTGGTGGAAGAGTCTGCCGCTGCTGCTGATTCATTGGCAGAACAGGCTATTCTGCTGGCGCAGGCTGTCGCGGTGTTCCGATTGTCAGATGCGGAAACAAACGCCACTCAAGGGAATATCAGCGCATCAGCAACGAAAAGTCATGCGCCAACCCTACGCCCTGGCACAGACACTCGCCGTGTCAGCCAGCAAGATAATTGGGAAACATTCTAATGATCGGCTGAGCCATGTTTTGAGTGGGAGCATTTGTGAGCAGGAATAGTCAATACGCTTATTCCTGCTCATGCCATCGCGGTACTCGAGCAATCCATATTCCCTTTTACAGCGCCGCTATTAGGCAGGTATTCTGGCTCTCCCCTCTGAACGCAGGCAAGGAGAGCAAATGAAGTATCCGCAGGTTTATATCGGTAATATCGAGCCTTATCACGGCAGTTCCCCCAGTGCGATTGGTAAACGCCAAGTTCAAGGTGGGATCATGCTCACCCCACTAGGATTAGAGGGGGATGAACAAGCGGAAAAGCGCTTTCACGGTGGTCCTGATCGCGCGTTGTGCCATTATCCACGAGAGCATTATGCTTACTGGGCGCAGCAGTTTCCTGAACAAGCCGATCTCTTCTCACCACCGGCCTACGGTGAAAATATTTCGACCCTCGGCATGACCGAACAGAATGTGCATATGGGGGATATCTACCGCTGGGGCGAAGCCTTCATTCAGGTTACTCAACCACGCTCACCTTGCTACAAACTCAATTTCCATTTTGCTATTGAGGAGTTATCCGTTTTGATGCAGCAAAGCGGCCACTGTGGCTGGCTGTATCGCGTGATTTATCCCGGTAAAGTGAGTGAAAGCCACCCGTTAGAGTTGTTAGCCCGCACCAGTGATATTTCCGTCGCTGAAGCTATTGGTATTGCGTGGCATATGCCGTTCGATGAAGAGCAATATCATCGCTTGCTGGCCGTTTCCGGCTTATCGGCCAGTTGGAGCAAAACCATGTTGATGCGAATTGCGGATGGAAAAATTGAAGATTTTAACCGGCGTTTGCTGGGGAAAAGTTAGGTATCAAAGCGCAGTCAACGGCGGCTCTCAGTGCGATGGGCCTTTCAGTGTCTGATGCGGTGCGCTTATTTTTGAATCGTATCGTTACAGATCAAGCATTTCCATTCGAGTTGAAAGTGCCAAATTCTCAAACACTTGCGGCTATGCAGGAAGCAGAAGAGATTGTTCGAACAGGAACACACTCAGAACTTTTTGATTAAAAATCTTCATCAAAACCGGGTGGCGATTTTATCACCCCCCGGATTGATTAACGGCTGTGATCAGAATGCTTTCTTTGCGTAGCCGGTCACTTCTTTCAGGCCCATCTCACGACCCAATGCGGTCATTGGATGAACCACGATGATACCGCGCACGGCTTTTTTCAGCGTGCCCATATCTGCCTGCTCTTTCTTGGTAATCGCACGGCTAAACGGCAGTTTTGCCAATTTCTGGGCTTCAGCACTCAGGTTTTTAACCCGCACTTCTTTCAGGCGCTGAATTTCAGCCGCCATTTTCTCTTTTTCTTTCATGTGCTGCGCGATCAAATCCACATTGCCTTGTTGGATGACGCTAGTGTCTTTGTGGTTCATCGCATCCAGCAAATCGCTTAGACGTTTAATTTCTGCATGTTCTTTCATGGTATTGGCCCGTACATGCCACTGATGGGCACGATATTCGCTAAAGTTGGAGATAGGATAGCACTGATTGTGCTCCGATATGGAGAGTGTATACCCAAAGAAAGTGGAATTGCAGATAGGTGAGGGCCGCAACCCCCCTGCCATACCACGTAAAAAGGGAATATCAAGATACTGGCTTTTCCGCCATTTCAGCCTCTAACGATGGCCACCGCATCCCCGCCGGCAATCCACTGATGTCACAGGCAACAGCCCCCAGCCTTGCCAGCGCTTCGGTATAGCGTTGGTTGAACGGATAGCAGCAGGAGAGGCGAAACGCGTGGCGATAACGGCCGCTGGGCGAATACAGTGTCCCCGGTGTCAGGCAAATCTGTTCTTTCAGCATTTGATGGAAGAGTGCAACGGTATCCACGCTGTCGGGGAATTCGACCCAAAACACGAATCCGCCAGCCGGTTGGGTCACTTTGGTGCCATAGGGAAAGTGGCGGGTGATCAACTGCTGGGCTTGTTGCACCTGTTGCGCATAGCGGCGGCGCAAGCTGCGCAAATGGTGGTCATAGCCGCCAGACTCAAGGAACAGCGCTAGCGTTTCCGATAATAATGTCGATTCCGCCATCGAAGAGACGGCTTTTAACTTATGTAAATCCTCCGTGAAGCGCCCTCCATCTATCCAACCCACGCGGAAATCTGGGGCCAATGTTTTGGTGAAACTGGAGCAAAACAAGATCCAGCCATCGCTATCAAAGGCCTTTACCGCTGGGGATAAGGTCGAGCCAAATTGAATCTCGGCATATAAGCCATCTTCAATCAACGGCACTTGGTGATCGTTCATCAACTGAGCAAGGCGTTTTTTAGCGGCCAATGGCATAGTAAATCCCAACGGGTTTTGCACCGTTGGCATGGCGATCAGTGCGTTTAATCGCCCTTCTTTAAGCAACAACTCCAGTACGTCCAACGATAAACCCTGCTGCGGATCGGTTGGGATTTCGACCGCTTTCAACCCCAGACTGGCTAGCAGTGGCATCAGATAGAAATAGGTTGGCGATTCTAACCCGACGCAATCTCCCGGTTTAGTGGTGACGCGCAATGCCAATTGTAACGCTTCCATGCAGCCATGAGTAATGGTGATATCCGCCGGATTCGCCAACATCCCTAGCGTTATGGCACGGCGGGCGATTTGCTGGCGAAGGCGTTGACTACCAGGAGGCAAGGCGTATTGGCTGATGAGCTGCGGCTCACGGCGCAGTAACGAGGCCATAATACGGCCCAACTTGGCACTCGGATAAAAATCACCCGTCTGAGGACAGGCCAATGAGATATTGGTGAAGCGCGCATTTTGTTGTGCGGCAAAAACGGTATCAATCAAGTCCAGTACTTCATCCACCGGTTTGCCCACGGTGGCGGTCGGCACCACGGCAGTCGATGGGCTACACACGTAGAACCCTGATTGCGGACGCGCCTCAATCAAACCGCGGTCTTCCAACGTCCGGTAGGCGGCCACTACCGTATTGATGCTCACTTGCTGGTTTTGGGCGTAGCTGCGTACTGATGGCAAACGGCTACCGGCCAATAAGCTGCCTTTCTCGATGGCTTGCGCCAACGTCTCTGCCACCTGTAAGTAGCGAATTTCATTCATAACCAGCGACATGGTGACAGTTCTCCACAAGATCAATGGGTACAGTTAGGAAGCAATTAAACTGTACCCATAACAATAGATAACTTCTGCTTCTGACGCCATCACGGATTGATGTTTATGCTGAATCTCTTGGCCGCAGAAATAATATTTCCAACGTCATTGGGGGGTTGTAGGCGGGTGAAACGTGAATTCATCGACAACGCCAACTTACGAGGAAATAAGAGGATTTTTATTATGTTAGACAGCGCTTTCATCAGTTACGTTACCGTCATGTCGATCACCCCTGGCCCGAATAACCTGCTATTGGCGGCATCAGGCGTTAACTTTGGCTTACGTCGTACCTTTCCGATGATGCTGGGGATTACCTTTGGTTGTGCCTTGCAATGCGCATTGATGACCACGCTACTGGCACTCATCCTCAGTTGGATCGGGGTGATTCGCCTGCCGTTGGTGACGCTGGGCTGTGGTTACTTATTGTGGCTTTCATGGAAGATTTATCATGCGGGTAGCCCCAATACTCGAGATGGTGAGCAGCCGATGGGGTTTATTCAAGGGGCGTTATTTCAAGCGATTAACCCGAAAGCCTGGTTGATGGCCATGAATGTCGCCATCTTATTTACTCCTCGGGAAGGGGCGACACTCAGCCACACCTTGTTGATTGTCAGTGGTTTTGCCTTATTGAATTTGCCCTGTGTGGCCGTTTGGGCGGTGATGGGCGATCAGTTACGCCATGCATTACGGGTGAATTGGAAATTACGGTTGTTTAATGGCGTGATGGGTGGATTGATGGCCATCACTGCATTGTGGCTGCTGGTGGATGAATGGCTTAGCGTGTTGCGCTAATTCAGGCATGGCCGAGGGGGGAAAGTTTGGACACTTGTTTCTGGCTGATACGGGAGAGCAGTTCGGTGATCGACAGCACCATGGTTGAACGCACCATTTGTTGATAACGCTGACGTTGCATGGCGATCAATGAAGCGTCTGCTTCATCGGGGCGCAAAAAAGTGGGGACAGGGGGTAACTCAGCAACACAATGTAATTCACCAAATGGCCCGAGGATTTCGTCGTCGGTAAAGCGATACTCGGTGCCATCGTGGTTGAGTTCTTCACGTAGCGCCATCAATAGCTCAGCATCTTCATATTCGTGACGCGTAATCACACCTAAGGCATAAACCAGTTTTAACCGGACAGATAACTCGCCCAACGGCCCATCGCCGACCAACAATGGCTCCACGGCATATTTCACCGCATAGTCATCTTTACGAAACACCTGCACCACGAGAATATTCAGCGCTTCTGCTAATAATTCAACAGCAGCCATCAAGAAACTCCGAACCGTCTTTCCGGCGTTCAGATGTTCAAGTACCCGATTCTCAAATGCCTGTGTTTTTTCAATCATCGCTTGTCACTGGGGTGGTTGGTGAATGCTAAATGCGTCGTCATAGGCCTGCTAGAGGCAACAGGCCAAGACTGAGAATCAGTGCGCCAGCTTATCCTGCATGGCGTTATACACATTCACCGCCTGTTCGACAACCTCGCTATCGGCAGGCAAGCCTGAAATTTGCGCTAACGCAGCTTTCGGCCCTAATTTTGCCAGTAACTCCACCAATTCCTGCGCTTGTGGATCTTGCTCACTGCGATAGCTCATGGCCGCGGCGATGCCGGTCACCAAGTTATCGTGCGGTAATTGATACTCCAATGTCCCCAACAGCGGTTTGATCAAACGGTCACCGGCACTCAGTTTACGCAACGGCTGACGGCCGACGCGCTCAACATCGTCATGCAGGTACGGGTTCTCAAAACGGGAGAGGATCTTATTGATATAGGCTGCGTGTTTCTGTGGATCAAAGGCATAGCGTTTAATCAGTACCGCACCACTTTCTTCCATCGCGCCTTTCACTGTCTGGCGCACTGCTGGGTCAAGAATGGCATCGCGAATAGTCTGGTGACCGGCAAGCTGGCCCAAATAGGCCGTAATGGCATGACCGGTGTTCAGGGTGAAGAGTTTACGCTCCACAAAGGCCATCAAATTATCGGTTAATTCCATGCCCGCGATTTCCGGCGGCTGCCCTTTAAACTGGGTGCCATCGACAATCCACTCGCTAAAGGTTTCTACCGTAACGGCTAAAATATCTGTGCTGCCCGCTTCTGATGGTGGCACAATGCGGTCAACCGCAGAATCGACGAAACCAACATGCTGCTCAACCCACGCTTGCTCACTTTCAGGTAAGGCAGCAAACACATGTTGTTTTAGCTGGCTGGTGCCACGCACCATGTTTTCACAGGCAATAATATTCAGTGGGCGGGTGTTACCTTGTTGATGGCGGGTGATGAGACCCTGTGCCACCGTACCGGCGATGCGGGCGAGAATTTGTGGGCCAACTGCGGTAGTGACAATATCTGCTTCTGCTATCAGGGCAACGACTTCTGGGCTACCACTGTTGACTGCGCTGACGTTGTTAACGTCTTCAACTCTTGCCTGTTCGCCTACCACATTGACCTGATAACTTTTGCGCTTATTCAGTTCATCCAGCAGCGGCTGATTAACATCAGCGAAGGTCAATTGCGCACCGGCATCAGCAAGAAGTTTACCGATAAAGCCTCGGCCAATATTACCTGCGCCAAAATGTAATGCTTTCATAGTTATTTACCTTTAACTGTTTGCTGTAAAAGGGCCGTTTGCTCCCAACGGCCCTATTCAGATTACGGCAACTACCCGACATTGTCGGGTAGTACTTAATGCCATTCAGTTATGACTTTTTGCCACCGAGCAGATCCAAAACTTCTTGCACGCTGGTGGTTTTGCTTAAGCGTTCAATCACTGATTCATCATCGAGTGCGTTTGTCAGGCTGGTAATCACTTGGATGTGCTCATTGTTGCGAGCAGCGATACCAATCACCAAACGGGCCACTTCGTCTTCGTCATCGCCAAAACGCACGCCTTCAGGGTATTGGCAGAACACCACACCGGTTTTCAACACGCGGTCTTTGGCTTCAATCGTCCCGTGAGGCACAGCAATGGATTCACCCAAATAGGTCGAGGTCAGTTTTTCACGTTCTAACATCGCCTCAACATATTCTGGCTCGACATAGCCCCCTTTCACCAACTGCTCACCGGCGAAGCGAATCGCTTGTTCTTTCGCGCTAGCATGTTGGTTGAGGAAAATATTTTCTGCGCTCAAACGGAACAGGTTAGCTTCCGATGCTTCGAAGCTATCGTCCAGCGTTTCAATCACTTTCTGTGTCGTGGCTGTCGCAATACCGGCTTCCACCAAACGGGCAGTCAGGTTGGAATACAACTGGCTGTCGAGGAAGTTAGTCAACGAAATATGCTGCGCTTGTGGTGCATGACGCATCGCACGCTCAGTCAAATCACGATGCGTGATAACCAAGTCCACATCGTCTGGCAAATTGTTGATTGCACAGTTAGTGACAGAGATATGTTTCAGGCCAGCATCTTGCACTTTTTTGCGCAACACACCGGCACCCATTGCACTGGAACCCATGCCAGCATCACAGGCGACGATGATTTTACGCACGGTGCTTAAATCGCCCGCAGCGGCAGCAGCATTCGCCGCTTGTGCGCCTTTAGACTGTGCTTTCATGTCTTGCATACGACGAGTGGCATCTTCCAGACTGTCTTCCTCGTCGTCTTTGATTTTAGAGCTTTTCAGCAGGATGGCTGACACCACGAAGGAGACCGCAAACGCCGCTGCAACCGCCGCAATATTGGCAAAATAAGCGCCTTTCGGGGTCATCGCCAGTACGGCCAAGATAGAGCCTGGTGAAGCAGGAGAAACCAGACCGCCGTTCAGCAGAGTCAGTGTAAACACGCCAGTCATACCGCCCAGAATCACCGCCAGCAATAAGCGTGGGTTCATCAGCACGTATGGGAAATAGATTTCGTGGATACCACCGAAGAAGTGGATGATCGCCGCGCCGCCAGCAGACTGCTTCGCGTTACCTTTACCGAAGAACATGTATGCCATCAACACACCCAAACCTGGACCTGGGTTGGCTTCGATCAGGAAGAAGATAGACTTACCGGTTTCAGTCGCTTGCTGGATACCCAGTGGCGAGAAGATACCGTGGTTAATCGCGTTATTCAGGAACAGGATTTTTGCAGGTTCAACGAAGATAGAGGCCAATGGCAACAGGTTGTTCTGCACCATGATATGCACGCCGGCAGCCAGTACTTTAGACAGTACTTCGACCAGTGGGCCAATCGCCATAAAGGCCAGAATCGCCAACAGCATACCGATGATACCGGCTGAGAAGTTGTTAACCAGCATCTCAAAGCCGCTTTTGATTTTACCGTCTACCCAGCGGTCAAAGCGCTTAATTGCCCAGCCACCCAGTGGGCCTGCAATCATCGCACCGAGGAACATTGGCATGTCCGCACCAACGATCACCCCCATGGTTGTGATCGCACCTACGACACCACCACGATCACCACCGACCAAACGGCCGCCGGTGAAACCGATCAGCAGAGGGAGTAAGTAGGTGATCATTGGGCCAACCAGTTTGGCTAACGTTTCATTTGGCAGCCAGCCGGTAGGAATGAACAGTGCGGTGATGATACCCCAGGCGATAAATGCGCCAATATTGGGCATAACCATATTACTGAGGAATCGGCCAAAATTTTGAATTCTGACCTTTGCGTCTGGTGAAAACATAAAACACCCCTATTGGTACGCGCTAACAATAAGAGCGCGATATAATTGTTTTGTTGAGGCAGTTCTGCAAAACCCGCCGGTGCTATCGAATACAAACACGCTGTATGCAAAACAAACTCTAGCACGCTCCTTTATTCACGCGTAGCTCACGGGTTTTGTGTGATGCATATCACATCAACACCCCCTCCATACGGGTCAATTTGTTGATGGCGATCACACTATTGGGCTGTAAGAAAGTCACATCGGCGTTTTTTTGAGCTAGAAAGTCAATAAAGAGTGACTTAAATCACATTTGTGATGGGTTGGTTTGTTTTGAAAATGTGATGTTAATCACAAGTTATTTTTGCTCGTCGGGACGAGATGTGACATTCGTCTGCTCAATATTGTGTGGTGTAGTTATTTGCAGGATGGAAATGTAAGAAAATGACAGAGGCGGTGATCGGGAATCAAGAAACTGGCGATGAATTTGGTTAAGTTTCGATCCATTCTTCTCTCAGCCGAAACCTGATCCAACACTTAACCGAAAGCCAGTGCGCCATCTAACCCCTCTCTGTGTCTATATCCCAAAACTTACGTTATTATTCGTGCCGTAATTGTTTTCAGACTCACTTTAAGGCAGTCGAGAGTATGCATGACCAATAAGATTGGCTGGATTGATAATCTGCGGGCGGTGGCTTGCATTATGGTAGTGATGATCCATGCCACGACCTATTACGTGACCAGTGGTGCGCGGGTAGGGGAAGTCAATTGGGATGCTGCCAATCTGCTGAATTCCCTCTCCCGTGCCTGTGTGCCGCTGTTCTTTATGATCTCGGGCTACCTGTTTTTCGGCGAAAAAAGTGCAAAGCAAAAGCACTTCACCCGTATCGGGTTGTGTCTGCTGTTCTACAGCGTGGTTGCATTGATCTATATCTCGACACTGACCCCTATCGACGGTTGGGCATCGCTGAAAAATATCCTGCAAAAACCGGTGTTTTATCACCTGTGGTTTTTCTACGCCATCATCGTGGTTTATCTGGTATCACCGCTGATTAACGTCAAACCCGTCACTGGTCGTTATCTCGCTGTGCTCATTTTGCTGCTCGCCGTGTTCGCCAATCCGCAGACCACTAAGTTTTCGATAGGCGGTTTTCATATCCTGCCGATCAACCTCTATATCTACGGTGATACCTTTTATTACTTGCTCTACGCCCTTTTAGGGCGGGCGATTGGGATGCTGGAAACACAGGGGCGAATCATCAGTTGGAGTGCGGCTGCGTTGTTTATCCTGAGCGTCATATTGATTGCGATCTCAACGGAAAAGCAGACGCGGATTAATGGCAGTTTTGCGGATACTTTCTATATGTACTGCGGCCCACTCGTCTTTGTGGCGTCGGTATCGTTACTGGTATGGTTTAAAAACTGCCTTAATCAGCAAATTAGCTGGCTAAGTTGGCTGGCAGGACATTCATTGGCGATTTATGGTTTTCATGCGCTGATTATTCATTTCATTCGCACCCATCATTACGACTTTACCGCCTATCCGATACTGGATATTTTCTATGTCTTCGCGCTGGCACTGGGCTTGAGCACCTTACTGTCGATGGGATTGCAGCGCATTGACCGGCGGCGTTTGGTCAGCTAATCCCCGCCTGTCCGCGCTGTTGTGCGCGCCGTAGCTGGCGACCGGAGGAAAAACCGGCTGCCAGTGCGGCTTTTTCAACATTAAACCCTTCTTGCAGTCGCACTTGCGCGACCGCTACCCGCAATTGCTCGTGGAACTCACGCACGCTGATACCGACATGTTCGCGAAATAGGCGGGTTAAATGGCGGCTGCTGACATGGGCTTTCTGCGCCACTTGCTGTAATGACCACTCCGCTTGCGGCTCCGCTGACATCACATCTTGCGCGCGGTGTACAGCGGGATGGAGATGATTACGATAACGCAGCCAAGGTGAAAGCTGTGGGTCATCGCCAGAACGGCGAAAATAAACCACCATCTCCCGCGCGACCTCTAGTGCGACTTGCGGGCTGCAATAACGGCTAATCAGATGCAATGCGAGATCAATCCCTGCCGTGATCCCCGCACTGGTATACACGCTGCGATCTTCGACAAAAATACGGTTTTCTTTGGTTTGCGCCGCAGGTGCCTGTTGACGCAAACGCTCAAGCACATGGTGGTGAGTGGTGCATTGATAACCGTCCAGTAACCCTGCTTGCGCAGCCAGCAATGACCCAGAACACACACAGACCAATATCGTTTTTTGCTGCGCAATGGCTGTTTTCTGCTGTTGTAACCACTGGCGTGCTATCGCCGCCGTTTCTGTCGCAAAGTAGTGGCGAGAATCGCTCACCCCTGGCACCACCAGTAAACTGCCTTCTGGTAAGTGGTCGGGGAGTGGTTGCAACTGGCCCAACAGCATTCCAGTGGAGGACATGACCTCTGGTAGTGGGCTGATGTAGCAAAGATTAAACGACCCTGCCAGCCGTAAAGTTTCAGCAGGGCCAGTTAAATCCAGCGACAGCACGCCGGGCAGCAAGAGAAAATAGACATTTCGTTGCATGGTTAATCCACAGTCACCGTCAAATAGCGGTTCATATAGGCCGGAATATCCGGTTTATTCTGTAGCAAAGTATCAACAAATGCGTCGCGCTCAAAGGCCATTACTTGTAAATCCCACACACAGAATGATTCATCCCGCGCTGCTCGCCAAATTCCTTGCTCTTGCACCCAAACTTTCACCCGCATTTCATTCTCGTTATCCCACCATCCGACAATCAAGTAATTCAGTGTTTTTCCCTGATGTTCAATCACTAAGCCGACTCCGGGGCGATTAACGGTTTCGGCCTCAGTCGGTAACCATTGTCCGACGAGCTGATAAGCGGGTGTGTAATCCGGTGTGGCACCTTGTGCCTGCGAATAGCGAATTACATAACGCTTTAATTGCCATTGATTAAGAATTTTAATGCCAGCAGGCGTGATAGCCCGAGGTAAATAAGGTTGTGGTTGCCAATGGACGGCTTTGTCTGTCGTGGCGACAACAGGGTGTGAATCCAGAGCGTCCAGTGTCTCGGCAACAGTCCGAATGGCAGCAAACCGATCGACTAACACCGTTTCCGTCCGCAGTTTCAATTCTGAGCTGCTTAGCACCACGCCATTGGGCTGTGTCATGGGGAAGGTCAGGGTGGCCTCGGTCACAAAAGTCACCTGATAACCCAAGTCTGATGCGACTCGCGCGGTGGTCTCACAACATTGCTCTGTACGCATACCGGCAATAATCAAATGGTCGATATTTCTTTCTTTTAACCATTCATCCAGCCCTGAATCGGTCAGCGCATTATGTACCCGTTTTTGTACCGAAATATCTGCCTGATGGGAAACCAGTGCCATCGGCTTAACATAGCCTGATGCCAGTGAGAATGGGCCTTCAGGTGCGACATGAAACACATCCACCAGTGCGACCCCGCGCAGCTTGCAGCCCCTAATGAGCTGATTGAGCGCAGTAGAAAATGCGGGCACATCTTGCTGCTGCCAAAAAGGTCTATGTTCGAATGATTGTTGGACATCGATTATCAAAAGTGCGCTGTTGGTCATTTTCGGCCCTCCGCCGTGTGGGTGTGGAACCATCATGCAAGGGTTCTCACTCAAACGGAATGCCAAATCCGGCCATCATAGGGGAATAAAAGGACTCATTTCCCATTTTCGTTTGTTGTTCTATACTTCTTATACAATGATCTTATTTATATCTTCGACTATATTCTATTTAATAACAAGTGTAGGAATATTCATACAATAAAATCGCATCGTCTTGTTTTATTATGTACGAATATTCCGCCACCCAGAAAGATTGCTCTGATTTATCGATCTGGTTACGATTATATAAATATCTGTGATTACAAAACTATTTGAACTATAACCTCGCTCAATGCCAATCAATCAGAGATAAAACCCAATTCAATAGGGTGTTTATGGAATAAATCACCATTTAAAATGAAATGGACGGTCTATTCGGTCGTAAAGACACGCTTTACTAGATAAAAAGATCGCGTATATTTCACTCGCATAGAAAATGTGTGAAAGAAAATAACAAAAGCGAACTTCATTCACTTTTAAATGATATTTCACCGAGCCAAATTAATGGTTATTTAAGAGGTTTATCTCTTTTAAATTCTTAAATTTCATTTTTGGCCGGCTTTTCTAATTGATAATTAATATTATTTGATGATTTACAATCATGTCATTGTTAATTTGTATTAATAGAATTCTCATGGCTGTTTTCTTCAATAATAACGACGTGTCGTTGGTAGTCATTTATCAACGTACTTCTTCATATGTGGTGTTTAAATAAAGGTTTTTAATATGTTCAATTTCAAGAAAAGTGCATTAGTTATTGCGTTGGCATCTTCAGCTTTCATTTCTCAGGCATTTGCTGCGGATGAAGGTAATGGCCGTATCCATTTCACTGGTACTGTAATTGATGCACCTTGCTCCATCGCACCAAACTCTACTGACATCAACGTAGATATGGGACAAGTGGCGAATAAAGTATTGGAAACAGGGAATAAATATTCTCAAAACGTTCAGTACAGCATCGATCTGCAAGACTGTGATTTGACTGAACAAACTGCGGGTTCAGTGACCTACCCAGCACAATCAAAAGTCAGCGTTACTTTCGGCGGTGTTTCTGATGCCACTTCTCCTGCATTGCTGGCTAACACCGGTAGCGCTGGTGGCGCGGGTATTCGTCTGATTGACACTAACGGCGCACTGCTGAAAGTGGGCGATAAAGGTGCTGATGTGAACCTCGTCACCGGCCCTAACCAGATCGTATTTGCTGCGCGTGTTGAAGCAACTGGTGCTCCAGTGACGACAGGGACAATCGTATCTCAAGCAACTTACGCATTGAACTATAAGTAATATTAATTCTTTGTGCTGAAACTACAGCATGGATCGCTGTTTATTCTAGTTGTAACCAAAGGGGAGGAGACTCCCCTTTATTGACTATTTTTCCATAAGACATTGATTTATTTATGAAATACAATTCAAAAAGAAAAGAGATGATCTTTCGGATGGTGCGAATATTTGTATTGGCAGGCATGGGTCTATTTTTGCCTCAATGGGCTGAGGCCGTAGAATTTAATACCAATATTATCGATGCAAAAGATCGCGATAATATCGATCTCTCTCGATTTGAAGTTAGTGATTACACCCCACCAGGGAATTACTTGCTCGATGTTTTTATTAATGGTCGATTATTACCCAATAGTTATTTAATCACTTATTTACCTATTGATGAGGGAAAATCAAGCAGAGTATGTCTGTCCCCAGAATTAGTTGACCAATTAGGTCTATCCCCCGCTGTGCGTGAGTCACTGACATTATGGCACGACGGTCAATGTGTTGCTCTTGATGAAAAAGAAGAAATAACCGCAACCTACGATAAAGAGAAGCAATATTTAATTATTTCCATCCCGCAGGCTTGGTTGGCTTATAGTGATCCGAATTGGGTGCCACCTTCACAATGGGATAACGGTGTGACGGGTGCACTATTAGATTACAACCTTTTTGGCAGTCGCTATGCACCGAAACACGGTGATAGTTCGACAAACTTTAGTAGCTACGGAACGGCGGGGGCCAATATGGGTCCATGGCGTATTCGTGCTGACTACCAATATATTAATAATGAAACTAGCGGTTCGCAATACAGCAACTTTAACTGGTCGCAAGTTTATGCTTTTCGCGCCATCCCTTCGATAGGGGCTAAATTTGTCGGGGGCCAAACTTACCTGAGCTCCAGTATTTTTGACTCATTTCGTTTTCTTGGCGCATCGCTTTCCAGTGATGAGCGCATGCTGCCACCGACGATGCGCGGCTACGCGCCTCAGGTCATCGGGATTGCGCGGACCAATGCCAGAGTGGTGTTGAGCCAGAATGGCCGTACGCTTTATCAAACCAATGTTGCGCCGGGTCCCTTTGCTATTCAGGATATTAGTGAAGCGGTACAGGGCAATATTGATGTTCGAGTTGAAGAGGAAGATGGTCGAGTCACCACTTTCCAGGTTAGTGCTGCGACAGTGCCATTTTTAACCCGAAAAGGGGCTATTCGCTATAAAACGGCGTTGGGCCGCCCAACGCAGGGCAGTCATAACTCGGTTAGTGACCCCAACTTTTTCAATGGTGAGGTGTCGTGGGGGGCATTTAATGATGTTTCCTTGTATGGCGGGCTGATAGCGACATCACAGGATTACACTGCCGTTGCTTTGGGTGTCGGACAGAACTTGCATGAATTTGGCGCATTGTCTGTCGATGTGACGCACTCGCGCGCTCAGTTACCCAACGAAGCGAAAAAAAGCGGCGAAAGTTATCGCGTTAACTATTCCAAACGTTTTGATCAGACCAATAGTCAGATTACGTTTGCCGGATACCGTTTCTCGGAAAAGAATTTCATGAGCATGAACCAGTATCTGGATCAGCTCAATAATAATGATTATCTACAAAATGATAAGCAGACATACACCGTTACCGCTAACCAGTACTTAGCGTGGCCAGATATCACGATGTATCTCTCGGCAACCCATAAAACGTATTGGAATGATGCTTCCAGTAATAACTACGGTGTTTCTGTGAGCAAAATATTCGATATTGGTGAATTTAAAGGAATTTCGGCAACGCTTTCTGCCAACAAAGTGAAATACCAATACGAAAATGAGAATCAGGTTTTCTTCTCATTCAGCCTGCCCATTGGGACGGGGCAGCAAGTGAGCTATGACGCGCAGCACGATAAAAACAATGGCTACTCGCAAAACGTTTCTTATTTCAACAGCCAAGATCCACGAAATATTTGGCGAGTCAGTGCCGGTGGTGCCAGCCCAGAAGTGCAACAAGGGAATGGCGTTTTCCGTGGTGGATATCAGCACCGCTCTCCTTATGGTGAGTTTGGTATTGATGGTAGCCATAAAAATAATGAATACAACTCAGTGAATACTAACTGGTACGGTTCGATAACGGCGACAGCCCACGGTATTTCCGCTCATCAAAACAAATCAGGTAATGAGCCACGGATAATGATCGATACCGGTGATGTTTCAGGCGTGTCTCTGAATAATAATTCCGCAATGACTAACCGATTTGGTGTTGCGGTTGTGAATGGCATTACAAGCTACCAGCAGTCAGATGTTCGAGTCGACGTACAAAGTTTGCCGGAAGATATTGAGGTTTACAGTACGGTTATTCAAAAAACGCTGACTGAAGGAGCGATAGGCTACCGAGAAATAAGAGCGGTAAAAGGCCAACAAATTATGGCCATTATCCGCCAAAAAGAGGGCAGCTTCCCACCATTAGGCGCATCGGTTATTGCCGATAAAAATGGTGCAGAGGTGGGTATTGTCGGTGACGGTGGATTAACTTATTTAGCTGGATTAGAAGAGAGCGGAAACTTAACCGTTCAATGGGGCAAGCAGCAGTGCAAGATAGTCTTACCGAAAAATAGTGACATGAATTCAGGAAAGATTTTGCTTCCATGTCAGTAAGGTAAAATTACTTTGAAATTTGACTCATTATTTCCAGCGTTTGACCGAAAACTAAGATTGATGACAATTTTTAATCACAGCATAGCCGTAAAAATTAGAGTGAAATAGAACATGAAAAATATGAATAACCCTACCTGTACCCGAAAAAACGGGCCATTGAGTACCGCCTTGGTCGGCGTCACATTATTGTTGACCTCCCTAGTGAGTGAGGCCGCGATAAATCTGGATCGCACGCGGATTGTTTTTAATGATACTGACAAATCTGCCAGTATTATTTTGGTGAACCAGAGTACTACTTCCCCTTATCTGGCGCAGTCTTGGATAGAAGACAGTGCAGGGCAGAAAGTGGATAGTCCGCTGGCGGCATTACCGCCGATGCAACGAATCGATGCCGGGCAAAAAAGTCAGGTTCGCATAATGAAGCTCGCTGACGTCAGTAAACTACCGACGGACCGTGAAACATTATTCTATTTCAATGTGCGGGAAGTGCCGCCGAAAAGTGATATGTCTAATGTGGTACAAATTGCTATCCAAAGCAGAGTGAAATTATTTTACCGACCGTCAGCAATCAAAGCGGATTACAACAATGTCTGGCAGGAAAAATTACAACTCACTAAGCAAGGTGAAAGCCTCAAAATCAATAACCCGACGCCGTATTACATTACGTTGGGCTATTTAAGTCAGGACAATCGCGGCAATTTCCCGGGCTTCGATAGCGTTATGATTGCGCCTTTTGGCACCGAGACGGTTAAGACGCCAGGTTACAGTGGTAGCCATTACACCATTGGCTATATGGACGATTTTGGTGGCATGAAAATGCGCACGTTTAATTGCTCTGCGGTCGATTGCCAAATTCAGCCCGCTGAAAAGAAAAAATAACAGATGCGATCCGTCTCTGGCCCAGAAAAGGAATAACAATGACTCATGTGATTTTAAATAAAATGGGCCAGCTAGGCGGCTTGTTCGTGACTTTATTCGCGGCACTGCTGTTTTCACAAGCCGTATATGCGCTCGATTGCGTTGAGAAAGGCACGGGCACTGTGATTAAGCCGGCTATCCCTATCGGGCAATTAGCCATCCCTTCGAATGTGCCCGCAGGGACGAAAGTTTGGCAATCAAATGATATTACGGTCACGGCCTATTGCGATAATGTTTTAGGGTCAGTAACCGATCAGGTGTGGTTTTACTTTAATCCGCTACACCAATCATTAGGACAGGGTTTGCAATTAGGTGTCAGTTATAATGGCCAAGACTTAGAAACCAACTCGGCCCGCTTAAATACCAATACAACCCCAATAAGAACAGGGCAAAACGTCACAGTGACGGTAACTTTCCGGTTATACATTAAAGTTACCGGTAATCCGCCTTCAAGTGGTTATTATGTTGGCGCAGATAATTTTACGGTATTCCAGCTTGATGGTTCAGGCGGTTTGAATCTATGGCCAGGCGCGAAGAATTTACGTTATGCTTTGTCGGGATTAACGGGAGCACGCTTTATTGCCTGTGGTGCGGATTTAGTGGTTTCTCCGGCATCACAAATTGTGAACTTTGGCGTTTTCAATCGGACGTTACTGCAAAACACGGGGAATAATATTAGTCAGCCTTTTTCCATCACGGCAGTGAAGCAAGGCTGTTTATCCAATTTTTCTATTCAAGCCGAATTTACCACGACCAATCCATTAATTGGTAACAATGCGGTTGATATGCGAAATGGCACCAAACTCACGATATATAACGATGCTAATCAGGCGATTGTTTACAATCAGTATGCGAATTTTGCTGAGTTAAACAATGTTACTCAGGTGACAAAAGGGTATACCGCCAGCTTAAATTCAATTGCAGGTCAAACCGTGCAATTGGGCCAATTTGATGCGACGGCCATTGTGAAGATTAACTATTACTAATATTCACTATTCCTGATGTAAACAAGGGGCAGAGAGAGGATATCTCACCGCCCCTTGTCGTTATTGGTCTATTCAGTTATTGATGTGCCTCGTGATGTTCATCGACCTAAAAGCATAATGGCTCCAATTGTTGATAGAGCTTTTTAAAGATTATCCGACGAGCAGCGTAGTCTTGATGTCGTTGTGTATCCGGAATATGGGTCTGTTCCAGTGGCAGTGCGGGTAATAAATCCGCTAAAGATTGGTGCGGATTCAACGCAATTTGTGCCAGCCGTGCTGCACCTAGCGCTGGGCCAACATCACCACCAGTGCGATATTCCAGAGTCTGACCACTGATATCGGCTAGCATCTGCCGCCAATAGGCGCTACGCGCACCACCGCCTATCAAGGTGACCGATTTCGGCTGTAACCCACTGGCATGCAAGGCATCCATTCCATCGGCCAAAGCAAATCCTACCCCTTCCAACACCGCTCGGGCTAAATCTGCTCGGCCATGTTCGTGGGTAAAGCCCCAGAATGCCCCTTTGGCATTGGGATTGTTATGTGGTGTGCGCTCGCCCGAAAGATAGGGCAGGAACCAAACTGGGGTCGTCGCGGGAAGGGTATTTTCCACTTCATTAATGAGGGCGGGCACACTCTCGACGCCCGTGAGTTGGCAGGCCCAATCCAGACAGGAGGCTGCACTGAGCATCACGGACATCAAATGCCATGTATTTGGCAATGCATGACAAAAACTGTGAACGGCACTGGCCGGATTACTGAGAAAACCGTCGCTAACCGCGAAATAGACGCCAGATGTTCCCAATGACAGCATCGCCTGACCTGCCTGGTACAAACCAACGCCTATCGCACCCGCTGCATTATCGCCACCACCGGCGACAACCGGTATGGTGTTAATGCCCCAACGCTGCGCAATTTCAGCGCGGACATGGCCCGTAATCTGGCTACCTTCAAACAGCATTGGCATGTGCTGCCGGCTTAAATCGCAGGCGGCCAGCATGTCATCACTCCAGTCACGCTTAGCCACATCCAGCCACAGGGTACCTGCGGCATCCGACATATCGCTGGCAAAGTCGCCACTGATCAGAAAACGCAGATAATCTTTGGGTAGCAGGACTTTATTGATGCGGTTGAAGACCTCGGGTTCATGCTCTGCTAGCCATTTTAGCTTCGGTGCAGTAAAGCCCGGCATCATTAGGTTGCCCGTAATTTGGCGCGACGCGGGTACTGCGGCCTCTAATGCATGGCACTGCGCAAAACTGCGACCATCATTCCACAAAATAGCCGGACGCAGCACTTGATGCTGCTTGTCCAGTAAGGTCGCACCATGCATTTGCCCCGTCAGCCCAAGGGCTTTTACCTGTTGTAAATCATGTGTGGCGGCAAGTGATTGCATCGCCTGATCGGTTGCCTGCCACCAATCGGCAGGGTTTTGTTCAGACCATAAAGGATGGGGGCGCGAGACAGACAATGCCGCACTTTGGCTCGCAATGACTTGACCGTTTTCGGCCAGTAGGATGGCTTTGACGCCGGAAGTACCCAGATCGATGCCAATATACATGTAATCTCCTCTTCTGAAATGCCCTGAACAAATCCGTTATCGATTCATCAAATCGTTCGTCCAGAACTTGGCGCTGCCGTTAACTCACGGCAACGCCAAGCTCGAGAGGAATATCTGCCGGTCACCGATCGAGCATTAACCGAAGATATAGCGGTTAACTTGATTTTCCAGTAACTCCTGATGACCGCTTTGGTGACGAGGATTCAGATTTTGTTGAGCAGCATAACGCGCCAGATCTTCTAGCGACATTTTCCCTTTCAGAATCTGTTGGCCCAACTCAGTGCTCCAACCGGCATAGCGCTTGGCAACTTGTTGATCTAATTGGCCATCTTCAATCATTTTGGCGGCAATTTTCAGTGCCAATGCCATGGTATCCATCGCCCCAATATGACCGTAGAACAAGTCATATTTATCCGTACTTTGGCGGCGCACTTTGGCATCAAAATTCAAGCCACCGGTGGTAAAACCACCTGCCTTGAGAATTTCGAACATCACTAGCGCATTTTCTTCCACGCTGTTTGGGAACTGGTCGGTATCCCAACCCAATTGTGGATCGCCACGGTTAGCATCGACGGAACCGAAAATACCCAATGCAATCGCACTGGCAATCTCATGATGGAAAGAGTGCCCAGCCAAGGTGGCATGGTTGGCTTCAATGTTAACTTTAATCTCTTTTTCCAGCCCGAACTGCTTGAGGAACCCGTAAACCGTTGCGACATCATAATCGTATTGGTGCTTGGTCGGCTCCTGCGGTTTTGGCTCGATCAGCAGCGTGCCTTGGAAACCAATTTTATGCTTATGCTCAACCACCATCTGCATAAAGCGGCCAATTTGCTCACGCTCTTGGCGTAAATCGGTATTTAGCAGGGACTCATAACCTTCACGGCCACCCCATAACACATAGTTTTCGCCGCCGAGTTTTTGCGTTGCATTCATGGCAGTGAAGACTTGGGTTGCCGCCCAACTGAAAACTTCGGGATCTGGATTCGTGGCAGCCCCTGCACCATAACGTGGGTGGGTGAAGCAGTTAGCGGTGCCCCATAATAATTTTACGCCGCTGCTTTCTTGTTTCTCAGCCAATACATCGGTCATGGCGGCAAAATTACTCAGATACTCTTTTAAGGATGCGCCTTCAGGTGAGACATCCACATCATGGAAGCAGTAGTAAGGCACATTGAGTTTATGGAAAAACTCAAAAGCGATATCGGCTTTGTGTTTTGCCAGCGCGAGTGCATCGCCGGGTTGTTGCCATGGGCGATCAAAGGCATTACTGCCGAACATATCGGCTCCGCCCCAGCAGAAGGTATGCCAGTAACAGGCCGCGAATCGTAGGTGGTCGGCCATACGCTTACCAAGGATAATTTCATCCGGATTGTAGTGATGAAACGCCAATGGATTAGCGCTTTGGCTGCCTTCGTAACGCACTTGTTCTAATTCATCAAAATAAGATTGCATGCAATACTCCTTGGAAGCTGGCCCGCATAATTGGGCTAGTGAGCTTTTATCTTCGGAGTTGTTTGTTATTCTCTCAATTACGTTATTTCACACTCAAATTCAGAGAATTATTAATTGTGGCGTAGATCTCATAAATAACCGAATAATGATAAAAACGGCTTAATAATCATTATGTGGATAACATCTCTTTGCCGAATTATGCATTTCACAGGGAAGAAAACATGATCGTTATCATAAAATTAACATTAAACCAAAAAACATAATTGGTGGATGAAAATCTGTAATTGCCGATGTGCAAATAAGCGTCAACAATCCCTATTGCAGTTGATGTTTACCGTTTCTCTTACCCTGCTTGCACAATAAGAAAGGTACCGAAAGATGAAATTTAAGAACATTTTACTCTCCGCATGTGCCGCACTGGTGATGTTTAGTCAGCCAGGATTCAGTAAAGAAATTAAAATCGGCATGGCGATAGACGATCTTCGTCTTGAGCGCTGGCAGAAAGACCGCGATATTTTTGTTAACAAAGCTGAATCACTCGGCGCTAAAGTATTTGTTCAATCCGCAAACGGCAATGAAGAAACACAAATGTCGCAGATTGAAAATATGATTAACCGTGGTGTCGATGTGCTGGTTATTATTCCTTATAACGGGCAAGTACTCAGTAATGTGATTGCTGAAGCTAAACGGGAAGGGATAAAAGTATTGGCCTATGACCGTATGATTAATAATGCGGATATTGATTTTTATATCTCATTCGATAATGAAAAAGTGGGTGAATTACAAGCCAAAAGTTTGGTTGAACGGGTGCCACAAGGTAATTACTTCTTGATGGGGGGATCACCGGTAGATAACAACGCCAAATTGTTCCGCCAAGGGCAGATGACAGTACTTAATCCACTGATTAAAGAAGGTAAAATCAAAATTGTCGGCGACCAATGGGTTGACGCATGGTTACCTGAGAATGCGTTAAAAATCATGGAAAATGCGCTCACGGCCAACAATAATAAAATTGATGCGGTGGTGGCATCGAATGACGCGACTGCTGGCGGGGCTATTCAAGCATTAGCCGCACAAGGTTTGGCGGGTAAAGTGGCTATTTCTGGTCAGGATGCTGATCTGGCAGCAATAAAACGTATCGTTGCCGGTACGCAAACCATGACCGTCTATAAGCCCATCACTAAGTTAGCCAATGACGCGGCTGAAATTGCCGTCAGTTTGGGTAAAGGTGAGCAACCTAAAGCAAACAGTCAATTAAATAATGGCATTAAAGACGTGCCCGCTTATTTGTTAACACCGATCCAAGTCGATAAAAATAATATTGACAGTACCATTATCGCCGATGGATTCCACAAAAAAACAGATGTTTATTAATTAACGACGCGGAAGTTATTTTCAATAAACAGCCGATGAATTGAACGATTAACGTAATTAATAGATTATTGCTAATCAGATAGACCATTAATCTGTCAGATATTAATCTAACGGGCTGAAAATCTAATACGCTGTTAATCGAATGGATTATTCATCTGGTTATTGCCAATAATATACCCTGCGAACTTGAAGCCGCAGGGTATATGGGGGAATTATGCCCTACCTACTCGAAATGAAAAATATCACCAAGCAGTTTGGTGTCGTTAAAGCCGTTGATAATATCAGCCTGACACTGGAGGCTGGGCAGGTATTATCGCTATGCGGCGAGAATGGCTCGGGGAAATCCACACTAATGAAAGTGTTATGTGGTATTTACCCTACAGGTACCTATCAAGGGGAAATAATTTTTGCGGGTGAAACGCTTCAGGCCAAAAATATTCGTGAAACCGAGCAAAAAGGTGTTGCGATAATTCATCAGGAATTGGCGTTAGTGAAACAAATGTCCGTGCTGGAGAACATGTTCCTCGGCTCAGAATGGGGTCGGTACGGCATCATGGATTTCGACGCCATGTATCTCCGCTGCCAACGGATGCTGGCACAGGTTAAATTAGCCGTCGATCCCTATACGCCGGTCGGTGAATTGGGCCTTGGACAGCAACAGTTGGTCGAAATTGCGAAAGCACTGAATAAGCAAGTTCGGCTGCTGGTGCTGGATGAACCCACGGCCTCACTGACGGAAAGTGAAACGGCTATTTTGCTGGATATTATCCGTGACCTACGCAATCACGGTATTGCTTGCATCTATATTTCGCACAAACTTAACGAAGTGAAAGCGATATCGGATCATATATGTGTGATCCGCGATGGCCGCCATATCGGCACGCGTTCTGCGGCCAGTATGAGCGAGGATGACATCATCGCGATGATGGTGGGCCGCGAGCTAAAAGAGTTGTATCCCCATGAAGCACACAACATCGGCGAGGAAATTCTTCGGGTGGAAAATCTGTGCGCTTGGCATCCGGTCAACCGCCATATTCGCCGAGTCGATGACGTCTCTTTCTCCTTGAAAAAGGGGGAGATATTAGGGGTGGCAGGGTTAGTGGGGTCGGGCAGAACAGAAACAGTACAATGCCTGTTTGGCGTCTATCCGGGCCGCTGGCAGGGCGATATCTTTATTGATGGCAAAGCCGTCACCGTCAGCAATTGTCAGCAAGCCATGAAATTGGGTATTGCCATGGTGCCGGAAGACCGCAAAAAAGATGGCATCGTGCCCGTAATGGGGGTTGGGGCCAATATCACACTGGCGGCATTAGCAGATTTTACCGGCACGTTGAGCGTGTTGGATGATGCTAAAGAGCAATCCACCATTGTGCAGTCTTTGGCGCGGCTAAAAGTCAAAACCTCTTCTTCTGAGCTGGCGATAGCTCGGCTCAGTGGCGGCAACCAGCAAAAAGCCATCTTGGCGAAATGCCTGCTGCTTAACCCACGGATTTTAATCCTCGATGAACCGACGCGCGGTATTGATATCGGCGCAAAATATGAAATTTATAAACTTATCAACCAATTGGTCCAACAGGGGATTGCGGTTATTGTGATTTCCTCTGAACTGCCGGAGGTCTTGGGATTAAGTGATCGAGTGCTGGTGATGCATCAGGGGCGCATCAAAGCCGATCTCATTAACCAGAACCTGACTCAAGAACAGGTCATGGAAGCCGCACTCAGGAGTGAAACCCATGTCGCAAGCTAATCAATCTGATGTTAATGCATCCGAAAATGGCGAAAAAAAGCCATTTTTTCGGCTAAAGTCCGTGAATTTGCAAGTTTTTGTGATGTTGGCTGCCATCGCCATCATTATGTTGTTCTTTACGTTCACCACTGAAGGGGCCTATCTCAGCGCCAGAAATATTTCGAATCTACTGCGCCAAACGGCGATCACCGGCATCCTCGCGGTGGGAATGGTGTTTGTCATTATTTCTGCGGAAATCGATTTGTCCGTGGGGTCGATGATGGGGTTATTAGGCGGAGCCGCTGCTATTTTTGACGTCTGGCTCGGTTGGCCGCTTCCGCTAACCATCGTGGTCACGTTGGCTTTAGGGTTGGTACTGGGGGCATGGAACGGTTGGTGGGTCGCGTATCGCAAAGTGCCTTCGTTTATCGTCACGCTGGCGGGGATGCTGGCTTTTCGTGGCATCTTGATTGGTATCACCAACGGCACCACCGTCTCACCAACCAGTAATGCGATGTCGCAAATCGGCCAAAGTTACCTGTCTAATGGCCTTGGGTTCGGCATTGGTGCGATTGGCTTGATGCTCTTTGTGGCTTGGCAGTGGCATCGGCGCAGCAACCGCATCCGGCTCGGTTTGCCTGTCGCCGCGCCACAAGGGGATGTGACGCGCCAATCTATCACCGCCGTTATCGTTCTTGGCGCAATATATTTATTGAATGATTATCGCGGCGTCCCTACACCGGTATTGATTTTGACGGCGCTGATGCTGGTCGGGATATTTATGGCGACCCGTACTGCATTTGGCCGCCGGATTTACGCTATTGGTGGCAATATCGATGCTGCCCGTTTGTCAGGGGTGAATGTCGAGCGCACTAAATTGGCGGTATTTGCAATCAATGGCTTGATGGTCGCTATCGCGGGCTTAATTCTCAGTTCACGTCTGGGCGCTGGCTCACCTTCGGCGGGTAACATTGCTGAACTGGATGCCATTGCCGCGTGTGTCATCGGTGGCACTAGCCTTGCTGGCGGTATCGGCAGTGTCGCGGGCGCTGTAATGGGCGCATTTATTATGGCTTCTCTCGACAATGGGATGAGCATGCTAGATGTGCCGACGTTCTGGCAGTACATTGTCAAAGGCGCGATTTTGCTGCTGGCGGTATGGATGGATTCAGCCACAAAACGCCGAGTTTAATCCGCCCCCCTCGCAGAGAGATCAATGCCATACTGCATTGATCTCTCTACCGATTCAGTGTCGATATCCCCCCACTTCAGGAGCCACTCCCATGTTTGAGAAACGCTACCGGATAACCTTGCTGTTTAACGCTAACAAAGTGTACGACCGGCAAGTGGTGGAAGGCGTCGGTGAGTATTTGCAGGCTTCACAATGTGACTGGGATATTTTTATCGAAGAGGATTTTCGCTGTCGTATCGATAACATCCGCGATTGGTTGGGGGATGGTGTTATTGCTGATTTTGATGATCGACAGATAGAGCAACTGCTGGTGAATGTCGATGTCCCTATTATCGGTGTTGGCGGGTCATATCATCAGCCGGAGGACTATCCGGCAGTTGATTATATTGCGACGGATAACCGAGCCTTGGTCGAGGCTGCATTTATGCATCTCAAAGAGAAGGGGCTAAACCGTTTTGCTTTTTACGGCCTTCCCGCCAGCAGTGATAAACGCTGGGCGCAAGAGCGGGAATATGCCTTCCGTCAATTAGTGGCGGCGGAGCAATATCAGGGTGTGGTCTACCAAGGGATGGCTACGGCACCGGCTAACTGGCAATACACCCAAAATCGGCTGGCTGATTGGGTCCAGACTCTTCCTCATCAGACGGGGATTATTGCGGTGACAGATGCACGTGCGCGTCATTTATTGCAAGTGTGCGAACATCTGGATATTGCCGTCCCAGAAAAACTGAGTGTCATTGGCATCGATAATGAAGAGCTAACGCGCTATTTGTCACGTGTCGCGCTTTCTTCAGTGGCGCAAGGCACGCGGCAGATGGGGTATCGGGCGGCTAAGTTGCTGCACCAACGCTTAAACCAACGTCAAAAGCAGCAAGAGATGCAGCCGTTGCAGCGGATTTTGGTACCGCCAGTCAAAGTTATCGCCCGTCGTTCAACAGATTTTCGCTCGCTGCGCGATCCCGCCGTTATTCAGGCGATGCATTACATTCGTCATCACGCTTGCAAAGGAATTAAGGTTGAGCAGGTGCTGGATGCGGTCGGCATGTCGCGCTCAAATCTGGAAAAACGCTTTAAAGACGATATTGGGCAGACGATCCATGGTGTGATTCATGAAGAAAAGTTGGATCGGGCGCGCAATCTACTCTCTGCGACCTCGTTACCCATCAATGAAATCTCGCAAATGTGTGGCTACCCGTCACTGCAATACTTCTATTCGGTATTCAAAAAGGGCTATTCCATCACACCGAAAGAACACCGCGATAAATATGGCGAAGTCAGTTATTAACCCTGCAGTGCCGCGATACATTTATATTTAGCCAGTCTCGGCGCGTGATTTACCCACCGGCTCGATCTAATGAATAGCGCGCTACCATAAACGCGCTATAATCACCGACTTAGATCATCATATCTATGGAAGATCATCGTCCCCGGTGGGGCGGCTGGACTTCAAATCCAGATGGGGCCGCCAGCGGTCCTCGGCAGGTTCGACTCCTGTGATCTTCCGCCACTCGATATCTTCTGAACTTTCCCAGCGTCAATTAAGTCCCCGTTAAACCCTTATCGCTTACGCCAGAGCAAACTCAGGCCGTCAAAGCGTTATAAACGCTAAACGCGTAATGAGCTTCAACATGGATCTCTGGCATACTACGCGGATACAGCGTTGTTAGTCAGATTAAAACGGAGGCGGCATGACAGATAAATACTTAACCCAATCCCCGGCAGGCGAATTTGTTATGTTTGCCAGCGGTGATGGAAAGGTGCGCGTTGAATGCCGCTTTGAAAGCGATACCCTGTGGCTATCCCAGGCGATGATCTGCGAACTGTACGGCAAAGCTAAAGCGACTATCAGCGAACACATAAAAAATATCTTTGCAGAAGGTGAGCTGATCGAAAATTCAGTTGTTCGGTTTTACCGAACAACTGCCAGTGACGGGAAAAATTATCAAGTTCAATATTTTAGCCTGCCGTTGATACTCGCAGTTGGCTACCGCGTCCGTTCCCCTCGCGGCACCCAATTCCGCCAGTGGGCGACCCAAACGCTTCAGGAATATCTGATCAAAGGCTTCGTGATGGATGACGAGCGGTTGAAAAATCCGCCGGTGGGTTCATCCGCAGTACCCGATTACTTTGATGAGATGCTGGAGCGTATCCGTGATATCCGTGCCAGCGAGCGTCGGGTGTATTTGCGGGTTCGGGAGATTTTTGCCTTAGCTGCCGACTATCAACCTTCACTGAAAGAAACCACGCAGTTTTTTCAAACCATCCAGAACAAGCTGCATTTCGCCTGTACCGGCCACACTGCTGCCGAACTTATCTATCAGCGTGCTGACGCCAGCCAACCCCATATGGGGTTGAGCAGTTATAAAGGTGAAGAGGTGCGTAAAAACGATGTGACGGTGGCAAAAAACTACCTAAACCAAAACGAAGTTGGTGAGCTCAACCGCGTCGTTAACATGTGGTTGGATTTCGCTGAAGATCAGGCACGGCGGCGTCAACAGGTTTTCCTGCGTGACTGGCAGGATAAGCTGGATCAGTTTCTGCAATTCAACGATCGTGAGGTTCTACAAGGGGCTGGCACGGTCAGTAAGAAAGTGGCCGATGAAAAAGCGCAGGCGGAATATAGTCAGTTTGCCGAGCAACAACGGCGCTTAAAAGAAGCCGAAGGTGAGAAGGATATTGCTAGTTTGCTACAGTGGAAAAAAGAGCCTAAAAAGTAACTCTGGATGCCCGCAAACCCCGCAAGGAAAACCATTTGGGGGGGCTTACGGGGGTTACTCAGTTATCCAATAAAAAATCAATTTCAAATCAAAAAACTAACCATCAAATGCGACTCCTGTGTCAGGTTACATCCACAAATGCGGCCCTTTTCGCATTCGCAAAAATGTTTGTCCTAATTTACTACTGGCTAATTGAACAGTAGGGAATGGCCGGATATAGTGCCCCCGCAGCGGCAAAATCTGCTGCCGGGTTTAGCAGCCTGAGACAAAACAGAGCGCACAACCGTGTAGGCGGTTACTATGTGCGGGTACAGTTACACCTAAGAAAAATCAATGGTGGGCTGGACGGGGGCATCGCAAGATGCGCCGGGTTCTCTGTTGACCGGTCTGCTAACCCTGTTCAGTCCACCACCCAAAGGGATTAGCAGCTCTTGGTGGTGGGATAAAACCATCAACTGAGAGGTTGTCATCATGAATTCGACGACTACAGCCCACAGCAACATCGTTGTTCTTTGCCTGCCAGTATCATTAGCCGCCACTCTCTCGCTGGAGGTGCAACATGTACGATAAGACGCCTCGCGAGTTAGAAGAAGTCATTGATCACTGCCGTGCGCTGATTTACGCCATCGTCACACTCGAATCGCAGGAAGTGAAAGAAATACTCAACTTTGTTTTATGGCAGCAAATAGATCTACTGCACCAAACCTATCAGCGGGATCTAAACGAAGCGCTCGTGGCAGCTTAACTCCGCTATGTAAAAAGGCATCGTCAGATGCCTTTTCTGCAATGATTTACTCATCAATAAATGAGTTGATACTCCTACAGGGTAGGACTAATATTATCTCAGCCTAAGTAAAGGTGATGTCAAGGATGACTACGTAATGGATTTTTTACAGTTCATTGAAACTCCGTTCTTTTCTAAGCAACGGGAAGTATTACTTACCGAAGATGAGTTCAGGGAGCTTCAGCAAGTCTTGTTATTAAACCCATCTTCGGGTGCATTGATTGTCGGCACCGGCGGTGTGCGAAAGGTAAGATTTGCTATCGGTCAGAAAGGGAAACGTGGTGGTGTTCGCATCATTTATTACTATCAAGAACCACAAAGCAGGATATGGCTTTTTACTGTCTATCCTAAAAATCAAAAAGATACACTGACGAGTAGTGAGAAACAGCAATTCAAAGATGTGATAATACAAATCAAAGGGAGTATGGCATGAGTGATTTTTTCAATGATTTAATGACATCCGCGAAACAGGCTGTCGCCATTAGTCATGATGAATTAAAGGCGGGTAGAGTCACTGAGGTTGCTATCCCTGATGTAAAAGAAATTAGAAAAAAAACAGGGTATAAGCAAAAAGACTTCGCGCTCCTTGTGGGTGTGAGCCTTTCGTTGGTTGAAGCATGGGAGCAACATAGAAGAATTCCATCAGGCAGTTCACTCAAGCTATTGGTCATGATTGATCGGTATCCTTCCCTGATTAATGAGCTTTCAGGAATTTAGCACTCGAGAGAAAGTAGGTAAAAGCCGATGGGGGATACAAACAAATGATCGACGAAAATTGTTTATGGCAGCAAATAGATCTACTGCACCAAACCTATCAGCGGGATCTGAACGAACCGCTCGTGGCAGCTTAACGCCGCTATGTAAAAAGGCATCGTCAGATGCCTTTAAATATTCAGAATCACTCACTCCCGGCAGGGAAGAACACTCGATAAATCCCAAGAATCAGTCAGTAAACCTCTAAATGTTAAATTGCCCGTGAATATCACTTTTTTGAATAATGAAATGAAGTACCATTTTAAATGGTTTGTTATTTCATTATAAAAAAGGAGACAGATAATGAAGATTATTTCATTCACTGCCAGCACGGTCATACTGACTTGTTTTGCCTTTAATACCCTTGCCGCACCAGGTTTGGATGGTTTTGCTGACGCAATCCATCATTATCAGAACAAAAATGGGAAGGAGTATCAGCGCCTTTCTGAAAATGATGTCAAAGCCATATCTGAGAATGTACTTTTATATCAGAAAGAGGTTGGCGGCTGGATTGAGAATCAGGACCCATTGAGAATTTTATCACCAGAAGAAATACAGTCATTTCAAAAAGAAAAAGATAATATCAGAGTTTCATTTGATAACCGAAATACCTATTCTCAAATCGAATATCTTTCCCAAGCATGGGCCGAACTGGGGGATAAACGTTATAGCGATGCGGCATTACTGGGTATTCGCTATACCCTTAATCAACAATATAAAGTTTGTGCTGGCTGGCCACATACCATCCCGCCTAAAAGTATCACTGAGACAGAAAACACCAGTTATCAACGTTCCATTACTAATGCGGATGACGTGACATCCGGTATATTACGGATGTTTAGAAATATACTTGGCGACAAGAAAACCTATGGCTTCGTTGATAGTGAAACACTGGCCTTAATCTCTGATGCGGTATCCAAAGGCGATCAGTGCTTGCTGGAATTACAGATTGTACAAAATGGGATAAAAACCGGCTGGGCGGGTCAGTATAATCCCGAAACACTGACACCTGTTGGCGGCCGTTCATTTGAATTACCCGGCATATTGTCCGAAGAAACTGTTGGTGTGCTTGAATATTTAACTTCCATTGATAATCCATCCCCCGAAATCATTAAAAGTATTAATGACGCGACACAATGGTTGGAGAATTCTGCATTAACTGGATTCAAAGTCGTTAAATTTGAAGCACCGGAAGAGAAATATGCTTGGCACTCCAGCAAATGGGACCGCCGAATTGAATCAGACCCTTCAGCACCTCGGATTTGGGCAAGATTTTATGATTTAAATGATAATTCTGTCATTTTGGCTAATCGCGATGGGAAACGTGTGGCTAAATACGAGGATATCGCAAGAGAACGCCGGACAGGTTATGGCTGGTATGGCTATTACGCGGAAGAGTATTTGTCGAAAACCTATCCTGAGTGGGTAAAGAAAATGGCGTTAAAACAAATAGCGTTAAAACAATAATACTGTTACCAAACGGGTATCAATATTTGTCGCTGCCACAAGACTGATAGGTAAAGCACTCTCACGGGAGTGCTTTTTTCATGGGCAACGCTGCTGTAGGTTATATGGGCCGCGATTGATGAGTGACTCAGCAATATGACATGCTTGGCTGCCAATACGAGACATTGAATCTTCATCATTTTGTCTGGACATCAATACTGACCAAATGGAATTAGCTTAATTCCACGCACTTTTTGAGGCTTCTGGGTAGACTTCTGCAATGCGTAATGTGTAGATCATGGTGGCGTTCGGTGGCACTTTGGGTGGATAACCTTTCTCACCGTATGCCAGTTCTGGCGGTACCACCAAGGTCATCGAACACGTGACATATTCGCTTTCTATCACATATCAAAATACGGCAGTCGTCTGCGGGGGCGGTGTGCTGGTTCGACGATGGCCTTGGCAATGGCTGATCCGATTTCTGCACAAACAGTAAGGCCCTGCACAAAGGGCTGGTCGTGCATGAGATAGGGTAATGCGCCAAATGCAATACGCCCGCGAGCGCAGTCTGGTGACAGGAGCGTATAATCGTTGCCCACATCCGGAATCTCGTCACCGCAAGACTGGAGTTGCTTTTTTAATGTTGGGAACGGCAGATCTTTCGTCTTCAGCGGCTTTTGTCCTCGTGCATCGATAAAAATATCGAACTCAATGGTTTTCCCATTAGCAGAGATAACAGTCTGATGTTTTTTTACATCCATTTTGTAATCAGGCCCAAGCGCGAGAATGCTGATTATCCCTGCTTCACGTAATGCCAATAATCGGCGAATCGATTGTGAGGGAATAGCCGCATAGTTATCGATGAACACTCTGGCGAGACCAGAATTGAATCTTTTGCTGTCCTCTTCATCCAAATAAGGGACGATTTCCTGTACAACTTCATGTAACCGAAGGATCACGTAACGCCATGGCACCGTGCGTTTTGCGCGCTTGTTGCGCTCGACTTCGTTAAGATTTGAGTAGGCCCATCGGAACGGATCGTGCTGATGTCGATCGGCAAACCATGCGTCGGAGAAGCTGTCGGCATCAAGCGTCTGAAGGGCGATATGCTCGCTCCATATTGGGTCCGCCAATTCAATTTCTGCCACAATGAGTTTGAATACGCGGTCGAGTAAACCCTCTGATCCAGCAGAAATTTCATTTTTGATCGCGTTTTCTGTCACGACGCTTAATGGTTGATAGGGGATTGGGCAGTAAAAATCAGCTTCCGGCAGGATGCCCGATCGGGACATCAACGTGATTTTAAGCGCCTCACTTCCCTCATCAAGCGTGAACTGAATATGCTCATCATCTGCTTCGACAAACTGACCATGCTGGACCACCACAGCCATCGCGGCGTCAATGGCACTCAGTGAAGTCCCCATAATGCCGATTTTGCACGCTGGGATTTTGGCTTCCATCAGCCCAGACCAAGGGCTCGGGAAGAATGTGCGAGTCGATTCACTTTCATCGGGCCACACATGGCCCGTGGCGATGACGGCGAGATCAAACAGTTCTGCTGCCGGTTCATCCTTCGCCCACAGTCGGACGCCATCGGTGGTGGCTTCAAGGTCGGTAACTTGGCAGGATTCATGCACATTCACCGTGAAACCTTGCTGTTTTGCCTTTGTCACCAGTGCTAGAAATTGGTCGCGATAATACTCGCCCAGAAGAATACGCGGTAGGAACTGGCGGATATGAAGAGAATTCGGATGAATACCATAGCGGGCTAGATGGCGTGCGCTTTGGCCTTTTAACCAGTCGATATAAGTCGTAAAGATAGGGGGGATCTCGATGCTGGCGATGTTAGCTAACATCATCTTCGAGTTTTCTTCGTTGCTGTAAGGCATGCCAACACCGGCCTCACTGCCTTGCTCATAAATAGAAATTGAAACGGGCACTTTGAGCTTTAGCAGGGCGTCAAAGGTATAAATCCCCGTGGGGCCAGCACCAATAATAGCGATCTTTTTCATCGATATTCACCCCAGGTTAATATTCGCTTTTACATTTATAGGCTGGGAATAGGGTTTGCGTTAAGGGCAAAAACCGTCAATAGCTTTCGTGCAAAAACATATTCTCGCGGGGTAAGTGTGGTTGAAAATACCTATTGCGCCAAGTCATCTAGTTCTGATGAGCGTTAGCTTTATAGAATTAGGGAATAGCGGCCAAATGACCTACCAGCCGATAGGTCTTCCGCAATCGGTGCTATTATCCACGCAACCTCGGCTGCGAACGTTCTCCATACGTCTGTCCCTTCTTAAATTCCCTTTATCATCAACAGTATATATTGGATTGGAGCCTATCATTATTGGCTTCTTATCCTGTTGTGCATTGTAATCGTAGGGAGCACATGAAACGAGGCTGGCAGAAAGTAATACTGAGGGCAGCAAGCGTAAATACATTATTTTGGCTCCACCTAAAAAGAGTGTGAATAAGGATTTATAAGGCCGGTAAGGCTAGCACATCAGCAACATGGTGGCGGCCAGAAGAGCAGCTCGATTGAAGGTCTGTTTACGCGAGTCTGATACATGCCTACTATTGCCGAGGCATGTACCTTAAGCACTATAGATATACTGAAGTGTGAACCGTAAATATGCAGTTTGCTACATCCATATCAATTGGATAAAACAGTCTCGCTGTGCACGATATTCGCGAAATCGGCGGCGAGCAGCGCCATCGTGACCTCAAAAATAGTATTAGCTGACAGGTTGGCTGAAGGCATACCAAAGCCAAGCACGGCATCTTTTACGACCGTCATATTGAAGCCAAGATCAGCCCCTGCCCGAACGGTTGAATTGACACAAAAGCCAGCAACCGCCCCTACGACCACTAAATCATCGATACCGTTTTCCCGTAAATAGTTGGCTAAGTCAGTGGAGGCGAAGCCTGATGAAGTTGTTTTCACAAACACAGGTTCATCTGCAACCGCTTGTGCGCATGGCATAGGTGCGTATCCAACGGCGCATGGATTAAAAGGCGATTGCGGATTTTCCTCAGCGTGCCGGATATGCACAACAGGAAGGCCTCGTTGCCTAAAGGCGGCTGAAAGCTGGGCAATCTTTTCAAGCGCATCGGTGTTTACGTGCTCCTTGCCTGATTCAATCCGATGTTGCATTTCCATCTGCATATCAATGATGAGCAAAGCCTGCATAAACCATTCTCCTGTTGGGGGCTGCGGTTCTTTTTACGGATAGCTAGTTTAATCGACGGCTGCTTATGGCCGCCATCAGGAAAGGTCCCTTGCTAAAAAGCCCGTTATTATGCGGGCTTGGTGGTGTGGATGAGATTGGGCTAGCTCGCCAAATATTTTACTCGATGTTGAATCTGTTTGTAGAGCAGGTGGCTTTACTCTTTGTATTATAAGGGGTTGTGATAATGCGATTGACCTTTATGTACACACTAAAATAGAGTGTTCCACCGTTAAGGCTATTTGTCGCCCAACTTTTTGGCTGCAGTTTCAATCTGTTTGATGCTCTGTTCTGGTACTGGGAGATTTTCTGGCATTGTCCCCCCAAGCTCTTTGATTGTCTGCCTTACTTTCCTGCCTACATCGAAATGCGTTTGGTTTGCCTGCTGTTTCGAATTAACCTGATCTCTGATTAACTTCTCTTCCGCTTGAGTTGCTCTAAATAGGTTTGCCGCAAGTTCCGTTGACCCCATGTGATCTAAGATTTTTTGGCTCTTTTTTAATCCCTTTCGCTGGTGGATTGCTTTCTGGTCTAAGCCACCATACAAACCTTGGTAGCCATGATTTTGGAATATGGCAAAATCTAATCCGGTTTCGACGCCAGCCTTTTGTGCTACCTCGACTAACTGTTTGTTATGTTCCTTTAGTTCACTTCTAAGAAACAGACGCTTTTCATCTTCGCGTAGTCGTTTGAAAGTTTCATCATCGGCCAGTTCTTGACGTCTAGTCTGGATTGCAAAGTATGTTTGCCCAGCCGCAATAACTGGCTTACTAGGATCACCATTCTGTACAACGAGATAACATGCATATCGGGATAAATGAACGTCTTCCAGCTCCCGTTGGGCACTGGACCCCAGCACAACCATTTTGGTGGCCTCAACGAAATGGTCTGCTACCTCTAGGTTACTGGCTTCACAGGCTTGTGCTGCTCTGGATAAAACATTCTGAAAGTTCCTCCAATCTTTATAATCCAGCAAAGGAGCCAAATCTCTTGCAGACCAATATTCTTGTCCTTCATTTCCGTATTCCCGTAAATCCTCGAATGGTTGGTGATGCTCGTTCATTGCTCACTCCATATATATTGTGCTGTTAGGGGGGTATCTACCTGATGCTGTGCTGGTTCCAATATCTCACATCCAGATTATTGTATAACAGTTCTATCCTACAATAAGGAATCAGCTAGCCATGAGAATGACCGCCCATAAGAAAGAAATCCTGACTTATTACGAACCGGATAACCTCGAATGGGTCACTGGGGAAATCGGCCCGCCGCCTTTCGACGTATCCGACGTTGCTTATCTGGTAAGGGTCGGACTCCTTCAACTCAAAACATCCTTTGAAATCCGCGCGGCGAACGCTGGGAGCAATGGTTCGTGGTGGCCTGTTAGATCAATGCTATGTATGACACAAAGGCGTTGACTGAAAATATCTCGGTTCTGTCGCTCTGAGTTCATGACGACGATACTCGTAGGAAAGAACCGTTCTAGATACTACGAAAAACGTAGCGAATATATTTGAATAAGAATGACAGCAAATCTAATAAAATAGCCCGTAAATTTATTACGGGCTTTAAAGGAATTTTGCGACGTACTGAAATGCGGTGAGAAGTTACTCGATATTCTGAATCTGCTCGCGCATCTGTTCGATAAGCACTTTTAGTTCGATGGCGGAATTGGTGACTTCGGCATTGATCGATTTCGAGGCTAGCGTATTCGACTCGCGGTTGAATTCTTGCATCATAAAATCAAGGCGGCGGCCGACAGCTTCTTTCTTCTTCAAGATATTGTGCGTTTCTTTGACGTGCGCTTCGAGGCGATCCAGCTCTTCGGCGACATCGACACGCTGTGCCATCAGCACTAACTCTTGTTCCAGACGGGTATTTTCCAACTGGACTTGTGCTTCTTCCAGCTTGGTGAGCAGGCGCTCGCGTTGCCACTGCAAGATATTGGGCATGTGCGCACGCACTTTAACCACTTCCGCACTCACACCGTCTAGGCGCTGTTCGATCAGCGTTTTTAATGCTGCGCCTTCGGTTTCGCGAGAAACGATAAAGTCATCAAGAGCCACATCCAGTGCGAGCATTAACTCAGTGCTAATGACATCCAGATCTTGCTCTTCGGCTGACATCACACCCGGCCAGCGCAAAACATCAAGTGGATTGATCTCGCCCTCATCACTTTGCATTTTGACCCAGTTCGCGGCTTCAACCAGTTGCTTAGCCAGTTTTTCATTCAAGATCAACGAACTTTGCGCTGCGGTATCCAGCTCAAAACGCAGGCTACACTCAATCTTGCCTCGTGTCAGACGGGCGCGGATACGTTCGCGAATGACGGGCTCTAAGCTGCGGAACTGTTCAGGCAAGCGAATATAGGTTTCTAAATAGCGTTGGTTAACGGAACGTAGCTCCCAAGCTGCGCTGCCCCATTCGCCTTTAATATCACGCCGAGCGTAGGCGGTCATGCTGCGGATCATTGTGCGTACCCGTTTTAATTAAAGAAAAGATGCAGGGATTATAGCCTCCGAGGCGCAGGCAGGATAGGCATTACATCACTAAGGCCGTATAATGCGCGACCAATATCGATTTAAAGCCGGAGAAAGCCCATGCGTCCAGCAGACCGAGCAGCACAACAAGTCCGCCCATTAACCCTGACCCGTAATTACACGAAACACGCTGAAGGTTCCGTGTTGGTTGAGTTTGGCGATACCAAAGTATTGTGCACCGCCACGGTGGAAGAGGGTGTTCCGCGCTTTCTAAAAGGCCAAGGTCAAGGCTGGATAACCGCTGAATACGGCATGCTGCCACGTTCTACCCATAGCCGTAATGCTCGCGAAGCGGCAAAAGGTAAGCAAGGTGGGCGTACATTAGAAATTCAGCGCCTGATTGCCCGCTCTTTGCGCGCCGCTGTCGATTTGAAGAAGTTAGGTGAGTTCACCATTACTTTAGACTGCGACGTTTTGCAGGCTGATGGCGGCACGCGTACTGCTTCTATCAGTGGCGCTTGCGTCGCATTGGCTGATGCCCTGAATAAATTAGTGGCTAGCGGTAAATTAAAAGCTAACCCAATGAAAGGGCTGGTTGCCGCTGTTTCTGTCGGGATCGTGAAAGGTGAAGCCCTTTGCGATCTGGAGTACGTGGAAGATTCTGCGGCAGAAACGGACATGAATGTGGTGATGATGGAAGATGGCCGCATGATTGAGGTGCAGGGCACCGCAGAAGGCGAACCTTTCAGTCACGAAGAATTACTGGCGTTGCTGGCGTTGGCTCGTGGGGGGATAGAAACTATCTTCCAGGCGCAGAAGGCGGCGTTAGCGCAATAGTTGATTTAGGCGACTTAGTAGTCGCCTTTTTTTTGCCTGCAATTTGAGGCACCCCATAAATAACCCGAGTGGTTAATGTCGGTAGTCACAATCTGGAAAGGAGAAGTCCCCATGAAAGCCTATCAGCGCGAGTTTATTGAGTTTGCGCTTAACAAGCAGGTGTTGAAGTTCGGCGAATTTACCCTGAAGTCTGGGCGAATTAGCCCTTATTTCTTTAATGCAGGGTTGTTTAATACCGGGCTTGATCTGGCAAAACTCGGGCGTTTTTACGCCGCAGCATTAATGGATTGTGGTGTGGAGTTTGATCTCTTGTTCGGGCCTGCCTATAAAGGCATCCCAATTGCAACCACAACGGCAGTCGCATTGGCAGAGCATCATGCGCGCGATGTACCTTACTGCTTCAACCGCAAAGAAGCGAAAGACCACGGTGAAGGCGGCAGTTTAGTGGGGAGCCCGTTACAAGGGCGAGTCATGCTGGTGGATGATGTTATCACCGCTGGCACTGCGATTCGTGAATCAATGGAAATCATTAATGCCCAAGGCGCAACACTGGCCGGCGTGATGATTTCATTGGATCGTCAAGAGCGCGGCCGTGGTGAGATCTCGGCGATTCAAGAAGTTGAACGTGATTATCACTGCAAAGTCATCTCGATTGTGACGCTAAATGATGTGGTGAGTTATCTGGAAGAGAAGCCGGAAATGGCCGACCATCTGGCGGCGGTACACCGTTATCGTGAACAGTATGGCATTACCCTTTAGTTGTTGGTGATGAGTGGTGGAATAGTTATTGATGATGAAGAGTTATTGGTGACGAGCCTTCGTCACTAATACGCAATATTGTTGAGTATCGTGCTGTATTTCCTCTGAGGGGCGGTGCAGTACGATATTCGTTTTTGATTTTCCTTCCCGCCAAAATACGCCCTACCATTGCTCCCCATTGCAGAATGACTGCAAAAATCCGCATTTACCTCTTCTGACACTTTGAATAGCTGCTTTTTCATACATTTTCCTCATTAATCATTTTGGGGTATTTGTCTGGTTGATCTCACTGCATTTCTGTTGTTGCCCCCGCTTGAAGCGTTTCAGTTCTTAATTTCGAGTTAAGGGTGCAATCCAGTACAACTAATAATTTCCATATTGTTATGAGGGTGTTATTTTCCGCGCAAGCACGGATAAAAAAGAAGTGACACTCAATCATCAATGAGAACAAAGCGACAGGCTGCCGTGTATTTCTCCAAAAGGACATAGTTATGAAAGCTTCAATATTTAAAAGTCTTTATTTTCAGGTGTTAACGGCGATTACACTGGGCGTCTTATTAGGTCATTTCTATCCTGAACTTGGCGCTCAGATGAAACCACTGGGTGATGGATTTGTTAAACTAATTAAAATGATTATCGCACCCGTGATTTTCTGTACTGTCGTGACCGGCATCGCGGGCATGGAGAGTATGAAGGCCGTAGGCCGTACCGGTGCGATAGCGTTGCTCTATTTTGAGATTGTTAGCACCATCGCACTACTGATTGGTCTGGTGATTGTGAACGTGGTGCAACCCGGTGCTGGCATGAATATCGATCCGGCGACACTGGATGCCAAAGCGGTTGCGCTTTATGCTGAGCAAGCCTCGCAGCAAGGGATTGTACCCTTCTTACTCGATATCATCCCTGGCAGTGTGGTAGGGGCGTTTGCGAGTGGCAATATTCTGCAAGTGTTGCTGTTTGCGGTGTTATTCGGCTTTGCGCTGCATCGTCTGGGTGAGAAAGGCCAAATCATCTTCAATGTTATCGAAAGCTTCTCCCGCGTTATTTTCGGTATTATCAACATGATCATGCGCTTGGCACCTCTTGGGGCGTTCGGTGCGATGGCTTTCACTATCGGTAAATACGGTGTGGGTAGCTTGGTGCAACTGGGGCAGTTGATTGTCTGCTTCTACGTCACCTGTATCCTGTTTGTGGTGGTTGTGCTCGGCTCGATTGCCAAATTTAACGGCTTCAACATTTTCAAATTTATCCGTTACATCAAAGAAGAACTGCTGATCGTCTTGGGGACATCATCTTCTGAATCCGTGCTACCACGTATGCTAGATAAGATGGAAAAAGCCGGTTGTAAGAAATCGGTGGTTGGATTGGTTATTCCGACGGGTTACTCATTTAACCTGGACGGCACGTCTATCTACCTGACGATGGCCGCGGTCTTTATTGCACAAGCCACCAACACCCATATGGATGTGATTCATCAGGTTACCTTATTGGTGGTGCTGTTACTCTCCTCCAAAGGCGCGGCAGGGGTGACGGGCAGTGGCTTCATTGTGTTGGCAGCAACAATTTCTGCGGTAGGGCATTTACCACTGGCTGGGTTGGCACTGATTCTGGGTATCGACCGCTTTATGTCAGAAGCCCGTGCGTTAACTAACTTGGTGGGTAACGGTGTCGCAACCATCGTGGTAGCGAAATGGTGTAACCAACTGGATAACGATCAACTGCAAGCCGTGTTATCGAATAAAACGCCGCCGAATAGCGAAATAAAAGGCAGTGTTTCTTCCTCTTGATCGATAAATAACCCATTTATCGGCGAGTTTCAAAGATTCAGACTTTTCACATAAAAACCGTCAGTGGCTAGCTGTCACTGGCGGTTCCTACGTAGATAGAACATCCCATCCCCCGTTTTTTTGTGTTTATTGTCCTTTAACTACTATTTTTTACACTGATGAGTGACATCCGCAAAAGCACGCGGTCTAACACAATGGTACACTCCCATCTCCGGTTTTCACGGTGGTGATAGCCGTTGATTTTTAACCTAATGATGTCGGCATATGATGTGCTTTTGAACGTGGGATGACTCATCCCTGCCTTTATGGCTGCGATATCGAGCATGGGTCGCGGATATGCTGAGCATTAGACGTTCACGTTAAGCACAAGTGACTTACGTAAAATTGTATTATTTATACCCGAGGTAATTGGCGTTGCAGGTAGGCCGTTAGCGATGCACTGACTTCAGTCAGGGAAGGCAGCTAACCGCACTGTAGCTTCAAACGAGAAGGGTTAAAATTGGATAGATTATTAAGTAGGGGTTCACATGCAGGGCACCAGAATTCGTCTTATAGTGGGTGGATTATTGTTGGCGGCCGCCAGCAGTAATGCGCCGGCTGAAGCACTACAACCCGATCCTGCTTGGCAGCAAGGGAAGTTAGAAAACGGGTTTTCATGGCAGATGCTGGCAACGCCGCAGCGCCCAAGCGATCGAATCGAATTACGTCTGGTCGTCAATACAGGTTCATTAGCAGAAAGCGCGCAGCAAGTGGGTTTTGCCCATCTGTTGCCACGCTTGGCATTATTGAGCAGCGCGAGCTTTACGCCTGCCCAACTTCAGTCGCTGTGGCAGCAAGGGGTCGATAACGAACGCCCGTTGCCACCGGCGATCACCTCTTATGACTTCACGCTATACAGCCTGAGTTTGCCTAATAACCGCCCTGATTTGCTGAAAGAAGCATTGGCTTGGTTATCCGATACCAGCGGTAAGTTGGCCGTCAATGAGCAAACGGTGAATGCGGCGCTAAACAGTGCCACCGATCCGATTGCCACTTTCCCGCAAAATATTCAGGAGCCTTGGTGGCGTTACCGGCTTAAAGGTTCTTCGCTGATTGGGCATGATCCGGGCCAGCCGGTGGCGCAACCGGTAGATGTCGAGAAGCTACAACAGTTTTATCAGCAGTGGTATACCCCTGATGCCATGACATTGTACGTGGTGGGGAATGTGGACAGCCGCAATATCGCGGCTCAAATCAGTAAAACTTTCTCGGAACTGAAAGGGAAGCGCACGACACCGGCCCCGATTGCGATGTTAGCGCCATTACCGCCAGAGCCGGTGAGTTTGATGGGTGAACAGGCGACGCAAGATACGTTATCACTGATGTGGGATACTCCTTGGCATCCGATTCAAGACTCCGTTGCATTAAGCCGCTACTGGCGCAGTGATTTAGCGCGTGAGGCGTTGTTCTGGCATATCCAACAAGTGCTGAATAAGAACGATCAGAAGAACCTGAAGTTAGGCTTTGATTGCCGTGTGCAATATCAGCGTGCCCAGTGTGCTATTCATTTGAATACGCCGACGGAAAATCTCACGTCGGGGATGACGTTTGTTGCCCGTGAATTGGCCGCATTGCGCACCAATGGCTTGAGCCAGGCTGAGTTCGATGCGTTGATGGCGCAGAAAAATGAGCAGCTCAGTAAGCTGTTTGCGACCTATGCTCGCACTGATACTGACATTCTGATGAGCCAGCGCCTGCGTTCACAGCAAAGTGGTGTGGTTGATATCGCGCCAGAGCAGTATCAAAAACTGCGGCAAGCATTTTTGTCGGGCTTAACATTGGCAGAGTTGAATCAGGAATTGAAACAGCAGTTATCGCAAGATACCACGCTGATTCTGACGCAGCCAAAAGGCGAGCCGGAAGTGAATGTGAAGGTGTTGCAAGAAGCCTATAACGCAATTATGACGCCGCATACGGTAGTGCCAGAGGATGCGGTACCAGTCGCGAGTGCGGAGGCGGTGCCGCCGACGCCAACGACCGCTCAGTGATTTTCTCTGATCGGCTACTGCGCTTTGCCATTTTAGGATTGGGCAGTGCTCGTCATCCTCACGTACTGCGTGTACGCTCCGGTGACTGTGCGCTGTCCGCACCTAAACTGTCTTTGCTCGCAACGCCTTGATAAATTTGAAAACGATTATTGATCATCTACGGCTGAGCCTCTGATGGCTCAGGCGTAGTAGGTTGGGCTTTTTGATGGCAAATGCTGAGCGAAGGGGAAACGTGCCGTTAACCCCTTCGAACGCGATCCTGAGTTAATCAGACCGCAGGCATTGCCGCCAATGGGATGATGGCACCACGATACTGAATCACTGTACTGGCCGTTAAGTGGCCACGTACGGCTGCATCATGGGCGCTGCCACCGGTCAGGCGAACCGCCAGATAACCGGCACTGAAAGAATCCCCAGCGGCGGTGGTATCCACCACTTTTTCTTTCGGCAATTTGACCGCCGGAACATCGTATTGGTGTGCTTCAAAGCCGTCTTTTACCCAGACGATGCAAGAATCCGCGCCACGCTTGATAATGATCTCACTCACGCCCAATGCTTGAGTACGATCAATCACCTGCTCTAATGGCTTCTCGCCCCACAGCATGTCTTCATCATCCAGTGTCAGGAAGGCGATATCCGTACAGGCCAACATGTCACGGTAGGCTTCTTGAGTCTCTTCTTTGCTCTGCCACAGACGTGGGCGGTAGTTGTTATCAAAGATAACTTTGCCACCATTTGCTCGACAGGCTTGCAGCAATTTCAGTAAGCGCTGGCGCGAGGCGCTGTCCAGAATCGCCAAACTGATGCCACTGAGATACAGATAATCAAATTTTTCCAAACGTTGGCAGATATCATCTGCTGCTGGGCTGGTCAGCCAGAAACGCGCAGCAGCATCATTACGCCAGTAATAGAAGGTACGCTCGCCAGTGCTATCGGTTTCGATGAAATATAGTCCTGGCAACTTATTATCCATACGCTGGATAAGGTCAGTATGGATCTTCTCTTGCTGCCAAGCGGTCAACATCTCTTCGCTGAAGCTATCAGTGCCGAGTGCCGTCACATAGTGCACATTCAGCGCCTGCTCAGAAACCTGACGGGCAACATACACCGCTGTGTTCAGCGTATCACCGCCAAAGCCCCGGCTAAGGTCGGAACCTTTTTGTGACAGTTCAATCATGCATTCGCCGATAACGGCAATATTTTTGCTAGTCATGGAAAGCTGGCCTATTCCTGAATGTGTCTGTGATGAGAGTGGTTTAGGTTAGTCTCACTGCTGACTCCGCCAGAGTCAATAGTATTAAAACGACGTTTTAGATTTTTTATGATATAGGTTGGGAAACTGGCAAGTTTCCCACGCAGATGGGCAAAATTATGACGATTTTCGAAGGTCAGTGACACACTGACCCCCAATCCCCCAGTTATCGGTATCCACCTCATCAATCACCACCACGGTCGTTGCTGGGTTTTTACCTAAGGTGTCGACTAAGAGTTGAGTCACGCCAGCGATCAGCTGTTTTTTCTGTTCAGCCGTGGCCCCTTCGCGAGTAATCTTAATATTTACATAAGGCATATTCATCTCCATTAAGTGTAATGGCATTATTGAGTTATCTACTATAGATGGCTTAAAAGTACCGCGCCAACTCGCCTGAGAGCAAGAATCTGTCATGACACAATATAAAGTTATGGTCTCTGGAGTCGATAACATGTCCAGAAGGAATCACCTTTACCACAGGATGTCATCGAACGGTCGGCGGTACGAACTGCCATTAGGGTCTGATGACATAAAACATGGCGACTAAACTGATGATGACGAATAAAGTATCAGGTTTGCTAGCGCCATCCTTTGCCGCCATTGATCGTAATAAAGGACAGAGCTTCTGGCGGCAATGTCAGCGTCGGTACACTTTTCAACCTATCTATCGCACATCCGGAGCGTTACTGGCGATCGAGTTACTCACGGCTGTTTTTCACCCTTCATCGCCGGATACTCGCCTGAATCCGGAGGATTACTTCAATGCCATCAGTATCGGTGACCGCTTAAATGTGGTGCTGGAACAACTGAACATGATCAAGCAGTGGCACGCAATATTTGTTCACCACTCAGTGTTGGTGTCGATCAACATCGATGGTCAGGCGTTAATGGCGATGCAAGATGACAGACAGGCCAAACTGCTGATAGACGCTATGCCTTATGTCCGCTTTGAATTACTCGAGCATGTCGATACCTCCCTTGATACCCCCTTTGCGCGCATTGCCGAAGCTGATCGACTGTGGCTGGACGATTTTGGTAGTGGGATGGCGAATTTCACGTCATTTCTGAGTTGGCGCTATGAGTACATCAAAGTTGCCCGCGATCTGTTTATCGTTTTGCAAGAAAGTGATGTTGGGAACCAACTGTTTTTCACGCTAATCACCTTGATGGACCGCTACAGTAAAGGGGTGATTGTCGAAGGCGTAGAAACCTCACAAGAGTGGGCTATGGTACAACGTTCTGATGCCGCAGCCGCGCAAGGTTATTACCTTTCTCGACCCACCTCATTTGATCGATTACAGGCGCTGCCAATGCTGTTTTGTGGCTAATGTTTTATGAGTGCTAATGTTTTATGAGTACTAATGTTTTATGAGTGCCAATGCTGTGATTTCCCCGCTGTTGCCTCTCCAGCGTCACGGCATTGATCTGCCCAAATAATGGATTCTATCCCATCATCGACTATGGTTAGTGTAGTCTTCTAAATCCACAGTATTCATCGGCTCATCACTTTCCTGACTGATTTTTCGACTAAAATACCGCAAAGTGACCCTCGAATAAGCACACCATAACGGTGGATTTAGCATTATCTTCTGATGACTGGCATGGAGCTATTATGACCAAAACTGGAAAAGTGCTCACGGGCATTGGCGGCGTGATTGTTCTGTTGGTGGTGGCGATGATTGTGTTTGTGATGACTTTCGACTGGAATCGCCTCAAACCAACGATTAACGAAAAAGTGTCCACTGAATTGCAGCGACCATTTGCCATTCGTGGCAATTTGGGGGTTGATTGGTCCCGAAAAGGCGATGAACCAGGTTGGCGCGGCTGGGTGCCTTGGCCACATATTCATGCAGAAGATTTGGTGTTGGGCAATCCACCGGATCTAGTGAGCGATAAAAAGGCCGACGATAAAACCGATTCTACAGCATTTCCCTCCGGTGAAATGGTCATCCTCAAACGAGTCGATGCGAGCATCGCACCGTTAGCCTTACTGGCGAAAGAAGTCTGGATCCCCCGAATTTGGCTAACACAACCGGATGCTCACTTGTTGCGGCTAGCTGACGGCAAAAATAACTGGACGTTTCATCTGGCCAATAGCCCAACAGAAGGTGAGAACACCGCATCCTCTTGGTCGGTCAATATCGACGATATCGTTTTTGACCGTGGTGAAATTAACCTGAACGATGCCACTTTAAAAGCGGACCTGCGCGCTGTGATTGATCCCTTGGGTAAACCTTTGCCATTCGCCGAAGTGACCGGCACGGACAACAAAGAGAAAAAAGGCCAGCAGGCTGCAAATAACGGGCAAAGCAACACGGAAGACTATATTTTCGGTTGGAAGGTTGACGGCAAGTATCAGGGCCAGCCATTGACGGGCAGTGGCAAAATTGGCGGTATGTTGTCGATGAGTGACGCGAGCCGGCCATTCCCGTTGCAGGCTGATTTACGCTCGGGCTCAACTCGAATCGTGGTGGCCGGTACTTTAACGGACCCGGGCAATCTGGCGGGTTTGGATTTGCAATTGAAATTCTCGGGTGCGAGCTTGGATAACCTCTATCCGCTTATCGGTGTATTACTGCCCGCGACGCCGCCTTACAACACCGATGGCCGCTTAGTCGCGAGCCTCAAGCAAGCGGGTGGCGCAGTTTATCGCTATGAAAACTTTAACGGTAAGATTGGCGACAGCGATATTCACGGTGATTTGACCTATGCCGCCAGCCAACCGCGCCCCAAATTAACCGGCAAAATGTCATCAGAGAAATTACGCTTTGCCGATTTAGCGCCATTGATTGGGGCTGACTCCAATCAGGAAAAAGCGAATCGTGGCGAGCGAAATCGCCAACCGGCTAATAAGGTCTTACCGACTGAAAAGTTTGATACCAAAAGCTGGGACGTCATGGATGCCGATGTGACCTATGCAGCGAAACGTATTGAACGCGATAAATCATTGCCGCTGAGTAACCTGTCGACGCATGTGGTGCTGAATAATGGGGAGCTGTTACTCGATCCATTACGCTTCGGCATGGCAGGGGGGAACTTGAATGCGACACTACGGCTGAATGGCAACAAGAACCCGATGCAAGGCAAGGTTGATCTCCATGCCCGCAAGCTGCAATTGAAAGAGCTATTGCCAGAGGTCACGGCGATGCGTAACAGCTTGGGGCAACTGAATGGCGACGCGTCCTTTACGGCGAGCGGTAACTCGGTTGCCGCCCTACTGGCCACCAGTAATGGCAACCTACGTTTGCTGCTCAACCAAGGATTGATCAGCCGCAGTTTGATGGAGTTACTGGGTCTGAATGTGGGTAACTATGTGGTGGCGAAGTTGTTTGGTGATGATGAGGTGAAGATTAACTGTGCAGTGGCAGATATTCAGCTACGTAATGGGCTAGCCACACCACGGTTGTTTGTCATCGATACCGAAAACGCCATTATCAGTGTGACGGGCAATATTAACTTCGCGACCGAACGATTGGATTTATCCATCGATCCAGAGAGTAAAGGGCTGCGTATTCTGACCTTACGTTCCCCGCTCTATGTGAAGGGGACGTTTAAGCAACCGGATGCGGGAGTCAAAGCGGGGCCATTGATCGCCCGAGGCACCATTGCGGCGGTGTTGGGGGTTGCGCTGACGCCAGCGGCGGCATTACTGGCACTGATTTCCCCCAGCGAAGCTGAAGAGAATCAATGCACACCCTTGCTGAATAAAATGAAGCAGAAAAAATAACTAGCTAGCTAGTGTATCGGTGGTTGGGGAAGCAACTGACAAGCGTGATCCTGCAACTCCTCCACTGATGCACGGTGTAGCTTCGACACACTGGCTTTACTGGCAAGCAGCAAAAATTCACCGTTCGGCAAAGCCGTCATGGCTAAACCATAACTGCCCATCTGATCTTTTGCCCCAGAGACTTCATCGGCGAGTAAGCGAAACGCGCCTAAATGTTGTAATTCGATTGCTGTGGTGCGCCGAACTAAATAATCATGGCCCAATAGGCCACCGGTTAAGGGTTGCCATTGTGGGCTGAAATTGGCCACATGTGCTGCTAGCGCCTTTTTTACCTCTGGTTTCAGGCAAGAGATATGAATATGTAACTGGTTCTGAGAGCGGCCAAATTGCGAATTAATGGTGAGGGAGATAATTGAATCATCAATGGGCGCGCCATATTTATCAGCCATAAAGTGGCGAGCTTGCCAAGCATCCCAAAAGTAGTTCGGGCTGTTGGCCGCGAGTATCTGAGGGCTTTCTATACCTGTGACTTTTTCCGTCGGCATCAATAAATATTGCAATGGCCCATGCATATCTTTGTACACCACAAATCCCCCCTGAGTATCAACCTCAACGCAAGGCTGCGGGTCATGATTGGCTTCCATATTCGGCACGCATTGTTGGCTGACAATTCGCCACAATGCATCGGCATGATTAGAGCGCGTTTGGTAGGCTGCAAGCAGTCCAATAACCGCTATCAACACCAATATAATCCCTCTAAATTCCGTTTTTTTTATCGCGCGTGACATAGGTGGTCCTTCACTTTAGATGATGGGCCATCAGTGTAATGACAAATTTGAAACAAGGGCAGACCCCATGATGCTGAGTTAGCATTATGGGGTGTTGGCCTTAGTGGGTAGGGGGTTAACGCACTAACGTGTTTTTTCGCCTGAACTTGGCGGTAAGGTGTCGTCCTCAGCATATTGGGCCGTGGCAATCCAAGCGGCGCAAAAGAGGGTCAATCGAGCAAAGAAGTAGAAAAAAGCCATCAAACCAATAACGGAACCAAATGCTGCGCCAGATGGTGAACTGGCAAGGCGTGGCAGCATCATGGTCATAATAAATTTGATAATTTCAAAGCCGATAGCCGCAATTAGCGTACCGCGCAGCAGGGCTTTTTTCTTGGGTTTATGTCGTGGCAGAATCCAGAATATCCATAAAAATAACAGATAATTAGCGGCTATCGAGATCGACATTGCAATCAAGGTCATGGCAGGTCGTAGCCATTCAATATCCCCCAGCCCTAATGCGTTGACGATGGCTGATTGCGCCGCACCCGCGATAGACGTCAGTGAGAGCGTGATAATGAGCGCGACAACTAACCCGATGAGCGAGACAAAATCGCGAGCATAGCGATAATAGAATCTCTCCTGATCCTGCGGGTTACGTTCCCAGACATCCCGTGACTGAGCGCGGATAGCTTCACGTAAATTCCCCATCCAACTGATACCGGAATAAAGCGCAATCGCCAAGCCGGTCAACCCGACCGTGGTTCGCTGCTGAATAGCGGTATTGACCGTATTTTTGAGGGTGGCCGCTAGCGAAGGATCACTGATGGTATTCACGATTTTATTAATCAATTCAGCCAGTAGGTCAGGGTTTGATGCCAGAACAAAACCCACGGCGGCGAAAGAAACCATCAAAATGGGGATCAGTGACAAAAACGAAAAATACGTAATAGCAGCCCCAAACTGGCTACCTAATCGGTCATTAAAACGATCTGTGGCACGGATAAGGTGGGCGACCGCCGGATATTTTTTCACTCGCAGTGTCATTCGTGTCATATAAGAAATCGCTTTCTTACCCGATTCAATGCTCGACGACAGTGGTGCGGCGCTGTTTTTCGGTGCGTTCGGCATAATTCTCCTTAAATGCATTAATCCATGCCTTATGCAGATGATTCCTCTACAAAATATGACATTAGCTGATAAGTAATCTGTTGATAATAGCAGAGTCGATAGTTATCACAAATGCAGTGGACAAAATCTAGCGTTAATCTATTTAAAAATTATCACTAATACGCTTATTAAGAATCACCATTAAATCTTAAATAAAAATCTTAACGCCTATATTATAGAAATATATCTCTATTAGCGGTTGCGCATTCTTATATTAAATATATAGTTAAAATTATATTTCCAATTAACTGAAATGATTGCTTATGGAGAATTAACCTCTCCGTCAAACAACTATCGTAAAAATAAAATAATCAATAAATCTAAGATTTTCTTCCCTTCATTTATTTATATTTGGGTTGTTAATATGAGAATAAATAAAACAGCAGCTCGACCCTATTTCAGCAAAACACTTCTTGCCACTTTGCTATTACCCACTTTTAGCCCCCTTGATAGCTGTGTGGCACAAACTATCAGTGTCACTGATGGTCGTACCGTCGCGATTTCAGGGGATTACGACTCAAGCGGTCACTACCAGCCTGCGGTGATAGTGAAGGGGGTAGGCAGCACCGTGACTGGGGCGTCAGACCTCGCAATATACACCACTGGGCGAGTCGGTAATGGCGTCAACCTCTCTCAAGGCGGAGCCCTCAAATTGCAGGGTTCCATTATTAGGACGGAAGGAGAGTTCGCTGCGGGTATTCGTAACAGTGAGGGGACGATTAATCTGCAAGGGGGGGTAATAATGACGAGTGGCGATAAGGGAAGTGGTATTTATTCCGCGGGAATCGGTAGTCGAGTGAATATTAATGGCACCGTCTTGAATATTTCAGGCGACCACGCTAATGCAGTGGAAGGGTTTGATGGTGCAAAATTAACCTTGAATAATACGATAATGAATATCAGTGGTGGGCATGGTATTTATTTGGATGATTTTGGCACCACATTAACCGGTACAAATAACGCTATTCACAACACCCATTCTGACAGGGAGAGCGGCATTGGCGTTTATATCGCCAATGGTGGATTAAATGCCACATTGGATAACACAACGTTGAATATGACTGAGGGATATGCCGGTGTCGCTGTCGGGCAAGACTCCATGATCACGATGAATGGCCTGACCGTCACGGGTACGATGAATAACGTATTTGATATCAATGGCAGCGCCAATATCAGTAATGCCAATATTGATCTCGTTTCTGGCGCAGTACTGCGTGCCGCAGGCGACAACCTGGGGAATAAAGCCGTTATCGTTTTCAATAACGTCAATGCGATTTCTCGCGGTGGGAATTCTGCGCTGGTAGATGTAAATTCGTACACCGATGTCACGCTTCATGGCGGCTCGTACCATACTAAAAGTGCTTATGCCACGGGGGTTTGGGTACCGGATAACACATCATCAGTAAATATTAGCCATGCCACAGTCATGACGGATGGGAACAATGCGATTGCCATTGAGAACCGAGGAACCGCAGTCGCTTCCCATACCACGGTAAAAACCACGGGCGATAACGCCCATGGCCTTTATTCTCAATCAATATTTAATGCCACCAATATGTTTATCTCGACAATGGGGAATGGCAGTGCGGGGGCCATCACGGCTAAACGGAGTCACCTCAATCTTGATGGCGCAACGGTCCAGACGATGGGCGATGCGAGCATGGTATTAGGGACTTTTGTCGGGTCATCCATCAACGCCAACAATCTGGTCGGCACATCCAGTGGCACCAATGCCTATGCACTGTGGACGCAAGCCCGTGGCACCATGGTGTTGCAGAACAGCCAAATAACCACGACGGGTATGGATGCGGGCGGTATTTATGCCGCCGGTGCTGATGCGATTTACAGCGAAGTGACATTAGACAACGCTCAAATTGTCAGTGAACAGGGGACTGGGGTTCGGGCCATTGGTGCCAATATCAATATCGAGCTAAAAAATGGGTCGCAGCTCGTCGGCGGTAACGGTTTGCTCGTGAATGCCAATACCCATGTCGGCACAACGGCCTCACCGCTAAATATCATCAGCAACGTCAATTTGAAGGCGGACAACCATTCTGTTCTGGTCGGCGATATTCAGGCGGATGCCAATAACAATGTCAGTCTGACGCTAACAAATAACGCAACTTGGACCGGGGCGGCACTTAACGCCGCTCATATTGATATCGACCAGAGCAGCCGTTGGAATGTGACCAGTGATGCCGATGTGAGATCACTAAATGTGTTGGGCCAAGTGAATTTTCTTTCTACGGCCAACCGTGGCGCGGCTACAGCTCGGAGCCATGATTTCAATACCTTAACCGTGAACGGGGACTTAACCGGCAATGGTCGTTTTGTCTTTAATGCACGGCTAGGCGATGACAACTCACCGGCGGATAGGCTGCATGTGACAGGCAATGCGACAGGTGAACATAATGTCACGGTGGTGAATCAAGGAGGGCTGGGCGCATTAACCACCGGTTCAGGGATCCCATTGATTCGCGTTGACGGCGATGCCCGCTATAGCCAGTTTTTGATGAGCAACCTCGTGACCGCCGGCGCCTATAAATATTATTTATACCAAACTGATGAACACAGTTGGAATTTACAATCTTATCTGTCACCGGTCGACCCTGCTGACCCTGCTGACCCTGCTGACCCTGCTGACCCTGCTGACCCTGCTGACCCTGTGGGCCCTGCGAACCCAGCAGATCCTGGCAAACCCATTACCGTTATGCCGAGCCGCCCAAAGCAACCTGTGATCGCCTATCGTGACGAAGTGGCTGGCTATATTGCGGCTCCTTGGCTTAATGCCTTTTACGGTTTTACAACATTAGGTCGTTTAAACGAGCGCCGTGGTTCAGTTAAAGGGGCCACGAATGGTTTCAATCAAGCATCTTGGGGACGAATCAGTGGGCAGCATAACCACTTTGATGCGGGCCGTTTTAGTTATGGCTCAGATATTCGCTTTGCGCAGTTGGGTCATGATCTTTACCAAGCTGAAAATACGCTGGGAACGCAGGTCACGGCAGGGGTGATGATGACGCTTGGTCAGCAGAAAACCGATACGCAGGATAAAGCGCGTGCGATACGTCCAGAGTTATCAATTGATACCGGCAAAATCACAACTGATGCCTATGGCGTAGGAGGCTATTACACACTAATCACCTCGCAGGGTGGCTACGTTGATCTCGTCGGGCAGGGAACGCTATACCGCAACCGCTATCAAAGCCAGCATGATGCTAGACAGAATGGTTATGGGGTAGCGATGTCTGCCGAAGTCGGTCAGGCATACCTTATCGCCAATAACTGGAAAGTCGCTCCACAGGGCCAGTTGAAGTACCAATACTTGCATCTCAGTGGTTTCAGCGATGATATTTCTGGCGTTAATGGCACCCATTATTCTATCGGAGAAGCTCGTACAGGCTTGCGAGTCTTCCGTGAGGCAACCCTGTCACAAGTTATAACGCCTTATTTCTCAACGGACATCGTGTATCAACTGGGTGATAACCCCGAAGTGACCATTGATACCGCAAGCCTACGCCCGACATTCAGCCAAACCTACTGGCAGGGCGGTGCAGGGGTTAATGCCAAAGTGAATAGCAACGTTGATATTTATGTAGATGCTAAATATCAACGCGCCTTTGATGGCGAGATGGACGGTTATACGGGCAACTTGGGAGTGAAAGTCAGTTTCTGAGTGATGGAGGTGAACTAACGAATTCTTGATCGCTAATAATAAAAAGGCTTTAGAAACGACGAAGCCCACCTAGGGTGGGCTTCTATAATCGCTTTGCCTATTATGTACGCAACTAGTACCTACTGAGTAGGGGAAGTAGACAGTACAGGCTCTTGAGTCACAGGATAGGGGGCTATGATGGGGCCGTCAAGCCTAAAATAATGCTATGGTATGCGCAAAAAAATAGGGAGACTTGAACATGCCGTTACCCATTGATTACAACTATAGCCCTGTCATTGCTCTTATCTCTAGTCCTCGATTAGCAACTTATGGCGCAGCTTTTAAAACCACTTCTGACGATGAACTCTATGGAATTTATGTTTGGTCGCAACATGCTGCGTCTGCCCTATACCCATTATTACAGAACTTAGAAATTTCATTACGTAATGCCGTCGATCAGGTCGCAAAGGAACGTTTTGGCGAGTTTTGGTGGGAGCATATTCGGTGTGCAGAACAAACTGAAGAGAACAATTTTTATCGCAATATAGAAAAGGCAAAGCTATCACTGACAAAAAACTGGCAGAAGATGGAGAAGCGCCGTCGAAGGGCGGGGAAAAAGGCCGAGCAAGTTCCTGAATGGAGCCATGATCAGATTATCGCCGCAACAGATTTTAGTACGTGGCATTTTATCCTGAATAACTGTTTCTCCGCTTATCATCCAGTGGATAATGCCTACTATCTATGGCCAAAATCTTTAAGTAAGGTATTTAGGCATTACGCATCTATCAATCGTGACCAGAAGAAAGTAAGAAAAGAGCTCACTGACCTACTTTTTGAAATGAGAGAATACCGAAATCGCGTATTTCATCATGAACCCATTTGGGCTAAGGCTCCCGATGTAAATGATGCAGCGAGTGCTATCGGCACTATTATTTTAAAGATCGAAAAACTGGAAAAACTCATTGGTGCAATAGAACCTAGACTCCTAAAAACGATGCAGATGGCAGGTCTTTTTAATCATGCAAGACGAGTTTGCTCAATAAAAGAGCTAAATATTTATAAAAATAGAGAGTCAATGTGTGAGCTAACTTCTGAACAAAAAGATGTGCTCTACTCCCATTGCATGGCGTCAATGGCGCGAAATGAAACCTTGATCTGGCAACAGGATAACTCAAAGTTTGGGTTACATTTGATTAATTAGTAAGAAGGTTGAGTGGTGAGAAAGAAGGGGAACGAAAAAAGGCTACAAACCCAAGGGGGCTTATAGCCTTTAACGATAGTTTGCCGATGTTATCGGCAGCTCACGCTTAGCGCATGGTGACAAACTCTTCGGCGGCGGTTGGGTGGATAGCGACAGTGTTGTCGAAATCTTTCTTGGTCGCGCCCATCTTCACGGCTACGGCGAAGCCTTGCAGGATCTCATCCATCCCGAAACCAATACCGTGGATGCCAACAATCTTTTCTTCTGCGCCCACGCAGACTAACTTCATGCGACAAGGCTGGCGGTGCTGAGTGACCGCGCTGTACATTGCCGTGAACGACGACTTGTACACTTTCACCTGATCGTCACCAAACTTCTCGCGAGCTTGCGGCTCGGTCAGGCCAATGGTGCCGATAGGTGGGTGGCTGAACACTACCGTCGGGATATTGCTGTAGTCCAAATGCTCATCAGGCTTGTTATTGAACAGGCGCTCAGACAAGCGGCGACCTGCTGCGACTGCCACAGGGGTCAGTTCAACTGCACCGGTGTTATCACCGACAGCATAAACACCAGGGACGTTGGTATTCTGGAACTTATCAACCTCGATATAGCCTTTATCATTGGTTTTGACGCCACTGGCAGCCAGATTCAGGTTGTCTGTTGCCGGTTCACGGCCAATCGCCCAAATGAGGTGATCGACAGTCACTGCTGTGCCATTTTCCAATTGCAGCGTTAGGCTGCCATCTGCATTTTTGATGACCGCTTTAGGGACAGATTCGGTATGCAGTGTCGGCCCTTCGGTGTTCATCACTTCCAGCAGCGTGTCCACAATCAACGGATCGAACGAGCGCAACGGTGCATGTTTGCGAACAAACAGGTGCGTTTCTGTGCCTAACCCATTGAGCACACCCGCGATTTCGACCGCGATATAGCCCGCGCCCACGACAGCAACGCGTTTTGGCATTTCATCCAAATCAAAGAAACCATCGGAATCGATACCATATTCAGCGCCGGGGATATCCGGATGGCTCGGGCGACCACCGGTGGCGATCAGAATGTGATCGGCGGTGATTTTTTCACCGTTAACTTCCACGGTATGTGCATCAACAAAACGTGCAAATCCTTGAATCACATCCACCTTATTATTGCCTAAACCACGCTCATAAGATTGGTGGATACGATCAATGTAAGCCGTACGATTGGCGACCAGTTTCTTCCAATCGAAATGATTCACGGTGGTATCAAAGCCGTAATCAGGGCCATACAAGTGAATGGCTTCGGCAATTTGTGCGGCATGCCACATCACTTTTTTCGGCACACAACCGACATTCACACAGGTGCCACCGAGCTGTTTAGCTTCGATCAGCGCACATTTTTTACCATACATGGCTGCCCGGTTGATCGACGCAATCCCGCCACTGCCACCGCCAATTGCTAGATAGTCGTAATGTTTGGTCATCAGGGTCATTTCCAATATTCACCCGCAAATTACTGAGGGTAGAGTTGTTTAAAATTTGCCTAAGAGTTTAACGCTTACCAGCGTTTTGTCGCAAAGGTTGCATCAATGGCTCTGATTCGCGTGACCAATTGATTTAGGCTGTGCTTATTCAGGTACTACCCATTTCACCAGTGTATGACCATGGCCGGACGGTACGAGTGCCTTGTGTAGCCATGGCAACAGCGTGTTCATTTGCTGTTCCAGTTTCCAAGGTGGATTGATCACAATCATGCCAGAAGCCGTCATACCGTGCTGATCGCTATCAGGGCGAACCGCCAGTTCAATTTGCAAAATACGGCGAATACCTGTGGCTTCAAGATCTCGCAATAAGCGTTTGATTTGCTGACGCAAGACCACTGGATACCATAAGGCATAGGTGCCGGTTGCAAAGCGCTTATAGCCTTCCTGAATACCTTTCACCACGTCCTGATAATCTGTCTTCATCTCATAAGGGGGATCAATCAGAATGAAACCACGGCGAGACGCAGGCGGTAACTGCGACTTAAGCTGTTGATAGCCATCGGCGCGTTGAACTTTTGCACGCTCATCTTTGGCGAATTCATTGCGCAGCAACGGATAATCGCTCGGGTGCAGTTCGGTCAGATGAATTTTGTCATCTTCACGCAATAAATGGCGTGCGATCAATGGTGAGCCTGGGTAATAACGCAACTTCTCGGCACGGTTAAAATAGTGGATAGCGCTCATGTACGGGGATAAATCTTCCGGTAAATCATCGCGTTGCCACAGTTTACCGATGCCCTCAAGGTATTCACCCGTGCGTTCTGCATGCTCACCACTCAACTGGTAGCGACCGGCACCCGCGTGGGTATCCAAATACAGAAAGGGTTTTTCTTTCTCTTTCAAAGACTCAATAATCAGGCTTTGAACGGTATGTTTAAGGACGTCGGCGTGGTTGCCAGCGTGAAAACTATGGCGGTAACTGAGCATATTATTTTAACCAATTGAGATTTTGTTCATTGCGGCTGTGCTTATTGCGGCTTTTCTCTGTGAATGCAACAAAACATCATCGTCAGACACCGCAGCCAACACATTATGGCCACTAGTATAAACTGTCTGATGGATAAAAAGTGAAAAGCATTAAATTGCGCTGAATAACGCATCATTCGGTGAATATTTTATCGAGATACCCTAGGGAAGAGAATGAATAATAAGATAATTGCACAGCGATACCCTGATACCTTGCAGTGGGCGTTTGGTGATAGCCCTGAAATGGCAGATGAGCTGGCACAACTGGTCATTAGTGGTGCTAAAACAGCGACATGCGGCTCTTATACGGCCTATAAGTCAGAGGCTTCGCCGGGCATTGGCGATCATAATGTTGTCTTGAATAGCCGCAATGAGCCGGTTTGTGTTATTCAGACAGTGGCCTTAACGCTGGTCCGTTTTTGCGATGTGACCGCAGAGATGGCCGCGAAAGAGGGGGAGGGTGATAAAAGTCTGGCGTACTGGCAGAAGGAACATCAGGCCTTTTTCACCCGCGAGGGGGATTTCTCGCCTGAAATGTTGCTGGTCTTTGAAGAATTTAAGCTCATTGAGATTTTTGATTAGCGAGTTGGGGCTGGGTGCCATTGATTTTTATGCGAACAGACCTCATGTTAATTATTCATTCATCACTTATTTTCCGGCGTTGGACCCGCTCTAGCGCTGGTATTCAAAATTATAATTAGGACTACCCTATGACAAATCCGCTGTTGACCCCGTTCTCCCTGCCGCCATTTTCTGCTATTCGCCCTGAAGATATCGTGCCTGCGGTGAAATCCGCTCTGGATGAATGCCGTCAAACGGTGGAGCGGGTTGTTGCCCAATCAGGGCCTTTCACTTGGGATAACCTGTGCCAACCATTGGCTGAAACAGATGACCGCTTATCACGGATCTGGTCACCGGTTGGGCATTTAAACTCCGTGAAGAATAGTCCGGAATTACGGACTGCTTATGAACAAAGCCTGCCGCTGCTGTCGGAATACGGCACTTGGGTCGGGCAACACAAAGGTTTGTATCAAGCCTATGTCAGCCTAAAAGAAGGGCCAGGGTTTGAGGCGTTGACGGCCCCGCAGCGCAAAGCCGTTGAAAACGCACTGCGTGACTTCCAGTTGTCCGGTATTGGTCTGGCACCTGAGCAGCAAAAACGCTATGGCGAGATTGTGGCTCGCCTGTCTGAATTAGGCTCGACTTATAGCAATAACGTGCTTGATGCCACTATGGGTTGGAGCAAGCTGATTACTGATGTCGAGCAACTTAAAGGTCTGCCAGAGAGTGCATTAGCTGCTGCTAAAGCGATGGCAGAGGCCAAAGAGCAAGATGGCTGGTTGTTGACGCTGGATATGCCAAGTTATTTGCCAGTACTGACTTATGCTGATAACGCCGAACTGCGCGAAGAGATGTATCGCGCCTTTGCAACTCGCGCCTCTGATCAAGGGCCAAATGCAGGCAAGTGGGATAACAGCGAAATCATGGCTGAGATCCTCACGTTACGCCATGAATTGGCACAGTTATTGGGCTTTAATAGCTATGCCGATAAATCGCTGGCGACCAAAATGGCCGAGAACCCACAACAGGTATTGGGTTTCTTGAATGATCTGGCGAAACGCGCCCGCCCACAGGCGGAGCAAGAGCTGGCACAGTTACAGGCATTTGCTGAAAAACAGTATGGTGTCAGTGAGTTAGCAGCTTGGGATATTACCTATTATTCCGAGAAACAAAAACAGCACTTGTTCTCCATCAGCGATGAACAATTGCGGCCTTATTTCCCAGAGCAGCGTGTGGTTGAAGGGCTGTTTGAAGTGGTTAAGCGCATTTACGGGATCACCGCGAAAGAGCGCCACGATGTCGATACTTGGCACCCTGATGTGCGCTTCTTCGAACTCTATGACGCCAGTGGCGATCTGCGTGGCAGCTTCTATCTTGACTTGTATGCCCGTGAACATAAGCGCGGTGGCGCTTGGATGGATGATTGTGTCGGCAGCCTGCGTTTGGCGAACGGCCAGTTACAAAAACCCGTGGCCTACCTGACCTGTAACTTTAACGGGCCTGTCGGCGGTAAACCGGCGCTCTTTACCCATAACGAAGTCACCACGCTGTTCCATGAATTTGGCCATGGCTTGCATCATATGTTGACCAAAATTGATACTGCGGGTGTGTCGGGTATCAATGGCGTGCCGTGGGATGCGGTCGAATTACCAAGCCAGTTTATGGAAAACTGGTGCTGGGAGCCGGAAGCGCTGGCATTTATTTCGGGTCATTACGAAACTCACGAACCGTTGCCGCAAGAGATGCTAGATAAACTGTTGGCGGCAAAAAACTACCAAGCGGCACTGTTTATTTTACGCCAACTGGAGTTTGGGCTGTTTGATTTCCGTATGCATTACGAGTTCGATCCACTGACGGGCGCACAGATCTTGCCTATCTTGTATGAAGTGAAAAAACAGGTCGCGGTTGTGCCATCGCCAACGTGGGGCCGCTTCCCACATGCCTTTAGCCATATCTTTGCTGGGGGTTATGCCGCCGGTTATTACAGCTATCTGTGGGCAGAAGTACTTTCGGCTGATGCGTTCTCGCGCTTTGAAGAAGAAGGGATTTTCAACGCAGCAACGGGGCAATCCTTCCTCGATGAAATTCTGTCCCGTGGCGGCTCAGAAGAGCCAATGACGTTGTTCAAGCGCTTCCGTGGTCGTGAGCCGCAGTTGGATGCTATGCTGCGCCATTACGGTATCAAGGGCTAGAATGTGTCACAGGTAAGTATTTGTCTATTGTCTGAAGCAGGCGCCGATACCGGCGCCTTGTCTATTCTGGCTGAACGTTGGGGCTTAGTCTCTGATGAGCAAGCCGTTATGGCGCTGGTGTTGACACCTGAACGCCTTGAACTGCGCAAACGAGATGAGCCAAAACTGGGCGGCATTTATGTTGATTTTGTTGCTGGCACACAGGCCCATCGTCGCAAGTTTGGCGGCGGGCGGGGTGAAGCTGTCGCTAAAGCGGTAGGGATTAAAAAAGGTTATCTTCCTCGGGTGGTTGATGCTACGGCAGGTTTGGGGCGGGATGCTTTCGTATTGGCCTCGCTAGGCTGTCATGTGCAAATGCTAGAGCGTCATCCGGTGGTGGCGGCCTTGCTAGAGGATGGTTTACGCCGTGGGTATCAGGATGCTGAAATTGGTCCTTGGTTACGTGAGCGCTTAACACTGCTGCATGCTTCCAGCCTGACGTCGCTCGCGGCGATTGAGCCTCGGCCAGAAGTGGTTTACCTCGATCCGATGTACCCGCACCGGCAAAAAAGCGCCTTGGTTAAAAAGGAGATGCGGGTGTTCCAATCGCTGGTGGGTGCAGATGAAGATGCTGATGGTTTGCTGGCTCCGGCCCGAGCATTGGCAACTAAGCGGGTGGTGGTTAAGCGGCCCGATTATGCCGAGCCTCTGGCGGGGATTGCGGCTCAGGCAGCGGTGACAACGAAAAGCCACCGTTTTGATCTCTACTTACCTTAGCCGCTCTTTATTTCAATTTCAGGCTACCTCACGATAAAGTTGGTAGCCTGAATTTGAATATTGATAAGTTATTACGCAGTCAGTTGTGGGCTAACAATAAAATTATTGGTTGTCAGTTGATGTTTGCCAATAAGCGAAATTATCATGTCGGTTTCATGCACATTATTGTCAAAATCAATCATGAGATAAGTGATATCTCTTAGCTCATGATATTTTTGTATTATTTCCGTTTGGTCACTAGAACTGAATCTATCAACAAGCGCAATGCCGCTGCTGCCAAACAAGATAGGCGATAAGTCAATTTTATCTTTATCTGACTTAAAGTCATGTAGGGTATCTGGGCGTGTCGAGATGGATTCACTCGTCCTGTTGTAACGGAAGATATTATTTCCTCCATTACCCCACAACTGATCGGCACCAGCACCGCCGGTCAGAATATTATCCGCTTCGTTACCATATAATTTATCATCTCCATTGCCGCCAATGGCATTTTCAATCACAACATCCGCAGCAATTGAGATATTCCCCATTAGTCCACCGACATCCGAAAAACTCATTTCCTGAAGGTTAATAGTTTGATTCTCGCTATATCCGGAGAAATCGAATGTATCAATGCCACCCGCATCCCAAACACAAAATATCAACTTATCTGATGCTACGTTTGCCGAAAGAAACTCTCTTTCGCTATTAGAGTTGAAACCATAGACGGTATCACCAGTGCGGGTGTTCATGTTCGCCCCATAGAGGTGTTGGAGTGCGGCGATATCAAGTAATAGTGGTGTTGTTGGATCGAATGTACCAAAATCCCCACCTGAATAACGTTCTGAACGGTAACTCATGATGCTGATTTGTAGAGTGTGTTGCTTTTGTTTCGGCTTATTTATTAAATTGTGGGTGTGTTTTAGCCCAACAGCATGCCCTATTTCATGAGCCAATACATGACCTCCGAGATTAGAATTCACAGGGCTATTATTTGCGTCAAAATACGTATTGATGCTTACTGAAACAAATTTTTTGTAGTTCGGGAAATTGGCGATACCAGAGAAAGTAGATTTTTGGTGATGATTATAAAATCCGATATTTACATGTTTATTCTCCGATGACTTAACAAATGAAATGTTAGCTACATCAGAAAAATACGGCATTAATTTTTCAGTGAATAAAATTTGTGATGGACTAAATAATGATATGGGGCTGCCTCTAAGACTTGCGATCGTTGATTTTTCTGTTGGATGAGTAAATGAATATATTAACCTAATGCTTTTCCCATATATTTTTCTACCGTTAAATGTGTATTCCGATACTACTTTTTTTACTAGTTTTTTTGTTGCTTTCTTTTTTATATTATTTTTGTAATTCATAGTTTTTCGTATGTCTTTAGGCTTGATATATATGACTTTCTCATTGATGGCGTGCATAACTAACTTGACCTTATTAAATAGCATAATACTAGTGAATAAAAACAGGTCATTATATTAACAATAAATTTTACTTTTTTAATGAATGGCGTCTTAAATTGTTTGCAAAGTTATTATACTTAAAATTATAAGTCATTATATATATGAATACCCATATTCTTTATTTATATATCATAAAGAATATGGGGTCATATTGTATTATTTACAGTACGCCTTGGGCCAACATAGCATCTGCCACTTTGACAAAGGCGGCGATGTTCGCACCGTGTACATAGTGAGTTTGCTTACCTTCACCACCGTACTCAACACATGACTGGTGAATATCCAGCATGATGTGATGCAGTCGAACATCGACTTTCTCAGACTTCCAGCTCAAGCGGGCCGCATTCTGCGCCATTTCCAGACCAGATGTTGCCACTCCCCCTGCATTCGCGGCTTTACCCGGCGCGAAGAGAACACCCGCTTCCAAAAATGCATCCGTTGCCTGAATGGTCGTTGGCATATTTGCGCCTTCGGCCACAGCTTTCACGCCATTAGCAATCAACTGACGCGCCGCCGGCAAGTCGAGTTCATTCTGCGTCGCACAAGGCAAGGCGATATCAACGGGGACGCTCCATGGCTGTTGGTCCGCCAAATAAACCAGATTACGTTCACGGGCATAGTCTTCAATGCGGCCATAACGTTTGTTTTTAATTTCAGACAAATGGGCCAGTTTTTCTGGTGTGAAGCCCGCTTCATCAACCACGGTACCGCCTGAATCTGAGGCAGTGATCACTCTGGCACCCAGTTCCATCGCTTTCTCAATGGTATATTGCGCGACGTTCCCAGCACCGGAAACGGACACTTTGCGGCCTTCAAAACCTAAACCATGGCGTTTTAACATCGCATCTGTGAAATACACCAAGCCGTAGCCTGTTGCTTCTGGGCGAATCAAGCTCCCCCCGAAGGACAGCCCTTTGCCGGTAAATACACAAGCGGTGTTATTTGATAGCTTTTTCATCATGCCGGACATAAAGGCCACTTCACGGCCACCAACGCCAATATCACCTGCTGGGACATCCGTATCGGGGCCAAGATGGCGATACAGTTCGGTCATCAGTGCCTGACAAAAACGCATGACTTCAGCCTGACTTTTACCTTTTGGATTAAAGTCAGAGCCGCCTTTACCCCCCCCCATAGGTAGTGTGGTCAGGGCATTTTTGAATGTTTGTTCAAATCCGAGGAATTTGAGAATTGATAAGTTGACTGATGGGTGGAAGCGCATCCCCCCCTTAAAAGGACCAATTGCAGAGCTAAACTGAACGCGCCAAGCGCGGTTAACTTGCACTTTGCCTTGATCGTCCGTCCAAGCCACACGGAATTGAATCACCCGCTCTGGTTCGACTAAGCGCTCCAGTAGACTCTGTTCACGGTAATGTGGGTTCTGTTCCAGAAAGGGCCAAAGCGAGGTGAACACCTCACGTACCGCTTGTAGATATTCTGGTTGATTGGCATCACGTTGTTGTAACGATTCTAAAAACGACTCCAGAGAGTTTAAATCATTCATTACTAATCATTCCTTGTACAAATTAAGACTCTCCTTACGATCATTTCTCAGTATTATTTTTATCAAACAAAGTAAGGAGACGATGTTGTGCATCGTCGACTATATCACTGCTTTATATTCATACAGCAAGGGATTTTGAGAAAAAGTTAGCGTGGTTATCAATGAGTGGGGAAGGGGGTTAGGTTATCGATAGCACCATAAAAAACGCCCGCAAAAGGCGGGCGTGAGGGGTAACAACGTTAAGCCTAATTGCGTGCTTAATCGTCTTCACCATTTTCATCATCGCGCAGAGGCACGATAAGCATGTCAACATGCACGGTATTGATCAGCTGGCGAGCTGAGGACATCAACTTACTCCAGAAGTCCTGATGATGGCCGCATAATACCAAGTCCATGTCATATTTCTTAATCGCATCGACCAAGACCTGACCCAAATCACCACTACCGCTGAGGGTTTGCTCAATAGGATAGCCTGCATTTTGAGAAAGCTCAGTCAGTGCGTTGTGGGTTTCTTCTGAGATGCGTTTTTGCATATCGCCAAGATTAACGTCAATCAAGCCGGTATAAAGATCAGAGTAGTTAACATCGACATGGATCAAGGAAACTTTGGCATTGTACGGTTTGGCCATGGAGACCGCCTTTTCCACCAACACCTTACTTTCCGGAGATAGGTCAACCGCAATCAGAATGTGTTTGTAAGCCATAAGTAAACTCCTTCCATAATGTTAATTAATGGGTAAGCAAACATTCAACCTGTTGAACGGGTGCTAACACGATATCTACATACTAGCATTGTGACCCCTAACTGAAGTGTTTCACGGATCACAACACACTGTTTTGACGATGATCACTAAAGTAACCGTATGTCATTTGACCTCAATTCTCGCTGAGGCATAACCCAATTTTGCCATTCGACAACCAGAATTTAAAGTAGATCATTGTCTTAAGTATAGCGCTGATAACACATCTGAATGAATGGAATTTCATATTTGTGATGCAAATATAATTTAGTGAAAACAGCAGCCAAAGATATTCTTTTTAGTTAAGAAGAATTAATGATTTGTCATTTTGATCTGTTGAAAGCGGGTTTTTAGCTGATAAATTCGATATAAGTTAATGCTAATCGATACTTAACAAATGCCTAAATAGACTTAATTTAGAGATTATCAGGCTATTTCCCAATTCATTTCCTACACTCATAAAGGGAGTCCTACACGTTCGGATAGTGTGTTGAGCAAATGGCACATCGAATAACAGTAAGAAAGCGAACTAGAGGGTGGCTTTTGGGCCCTGGGGGTGTTTGTATCGGCTAGAGTGAGCGATAACGCAAAGGTTCCGTAAACAATGCGTTAGAAATCGCTGGGAGGATAATTATGATCAGTACCGTCGCGCTTTTTTGGGCTTTATGTGTGGTATGTGTGATTAATATGGCACGCTATTATTCATCATTACGTGCTTTGTTAGTGGTATTACGTGGCTGCGACCCGTTGCTGTATCAATATGTTGATGGTGGTGGATTCTTTACCTCCCATGGTCAGCCGAGCAAGCAGATTAGATTAGTAGGTTATATCTTTGGTCAACGCTATCTCGATCATCATGATCCCGAGTTTATCCGTCGCTGTGAACGGTTGCGTGGGCAATTTATACTGACCAGTGCGTTATGTGGCTTGGTCGTGGTGAGTTTGATGGGGTTAATCTTGTGGTATTAGCATGAAATACGGGCGGAGTAGTATTTAAAAAGGCGACCTGACTAGGCCGCCTTTTTATTTATTGCCTACTGCTTTTTATTTATTGCTTACAGTAGCAGCGCTTAAATGAACTTCAACGCTACCCAGTACAACCCACCGGAAAGAAGAATAGAGATTGGCAGAGTTAATACCCAAGCCAACATAATGTTCTTCACCGTCTTACTCTGTACACCGCCGCCATCAACTAACATCGTCCCGGCAACAGCGGAAGAGAGCACTTGCGTGGTTGATACTGGCATCCCAGTATAACTCGCAATCCCGATGGAAACCGCCGCAGTCATCTGGGCAGAAACCCCTTGCGCGTAGGTCATGCCTTTCTTACCGATTTTTTCACCGATGGTCACTGCAACACGTTTCCAGCCAATCATGGTCCCCAAAGAGAGGGCCAGAGCAACGGCAACGATAATCCAGGTCGGTGCGTATTCCACGGTTTCTAACAAATCTGTACGCAGATTGTTGAGGAAACGACGGTCTTGAGCACTGGTCTCTGGCAGCTTGGCAACAGTCCCTGCCGTTTCTGCTACACACATTAGCAAGCGACGCATATGGCTGCGTTGATCAACCGTCAGGTCGTCGTAGCTTTGCAGATTAGCCAGCAGCGTTTGCGCATGATCAATGGCTATCATGGCGCGCGAGCTATCACAGTGGAATTGTGCAGGGGTATTTGGCAAAGTTTCTGGCGCCGGTACCAGCGGTTTCAACGCAACGGCATGAGGCAATACCTCAATGTGTTGCTGATAAAAATGTTGCAGATTAGTCACTGCATCGCGGGTGCGGGCAATATCATAACCGGTCGCATTCATATTCACGACAAACCCAGCCGGAGCCACGCCGATTAGTACCAGCATGATCAAGCCAATCCCTTTCTGACCATCGTTAGCGCCATGAGAGAAGCTCACGCCGATAGCGGAAATAATCAGTGCAGTACGGGTCCAGAATGGCGGCTTACGTTTACCGTCTTTCTTTTCACGTTCAGCAGGTGTCAGGTGAATACGTTGCTGCTTTTTAGTCCCGTTCCAGTAACGACGTAGCAGGAACACCATCAAACCGGCAATAACCAGACCCACTATCGGGGATAAGATTAATGACAGGAAGATTTGGATCATCTTAGGAACGTTCAGCGCATCTACCACAGATGTACTGGTCATTAATGCATTGGTTAAACCAATACCGATGATCGCACCAATCAGCGTATGAGAACTGGAAGCCGGGATACCGAAATACCAAGTCCCCAAATTCCAGATAATCGCGGCCAGCAGCATTGAGAAGACCATAGCCAACCCATGTGCCGAACTAACGTTTAACAGCAGATCAGTAGGCAATAAATGAACAATGGCATAGGCCACGCTCAAACCGCCCAGCATCACGCCGAGGAAGTTAAACACCCCCGCCATCACAACAGCAACTTGTGAACGCATGGCACGGGTATAGATTACGGTCGCAACCGCATTGGCTGTATCATGAAAACCATTAATGGCTTCGTAAAACAGCACGAACATCAAAGCAAGAACTAACATTAGGCCGGTATGGAAATCCAGGCCAGCGAAAAGATGTAGCATAAGCGTTACGCCAGTTAGTGGACATGAACGCGGCGCATTATCAGTGACAATGGGGGGTGGGGAAAAGGAAAATATGACCTTTTTTTGACATGGCCGCAGACGAACTGCGCTTTTTAAACAACATATGTATGTTATATCAGCAAGTTACTTAATTTTACCGTATGAGACATTTTCTTACTATGGCGATCTTTTGGAGCGCGACTTACAATCCCCCTCCGCTATTTTGTCGGTTGAATGACTTAAATTGTCTAAAAATAAGCCGAAGGCGCGCAAATTGACAGCAATGAAGAATTTACTCAATGAGGCTCTGTGTGGAACAGTTTGATGTGGTAGTGATAGGTGCAGGTGCTGCAGGGCTATTTTGTGCGGCTCAAGCCGGACAAGCAGGGCGTCGAGTGTTATTGGTTGATAACGGCAAAAAAGCGGGGCGCAAAATTTTGATGTCCGGTGGTGGTCGCTGCAATTTCACTAATCTGTACGTAGAACCTGCCGCCTACCTGTCGCAGAACCCTCATTTCTGTAAGTCTGCTTTAGCACGCTATACCCAATGGGATTTTATCGATCTGATGAATCGCCATGGTATCGCTTGGCATGAAAAAACGCTGGGGCAACTCTTCTGTGATGATTCTGCTCAGCAAGTCGTCACGCTGTTGCTGAAAGAGTGTGAATTAGGGCAAGTGACGATCCGGCTGCGCAGTGATGTACTGTCAGTGGTAAAAACGGAAAACGGTTTTGTGCTCAATATCAATGGCGATGAAGTGAACGCTCACTCACTTGTCGTGGCTTCAGGCGGGTTATCCATGCCCGGCCTTGGCGCTTCCCCGTTTGGCTATAAGCTGGCAGAGCAGTTTGGTTTGAACGTTTTGCCGACTCGCGCGGCATTGGTGCCTTTTACCTTACATAAGCCCTTACTGGATCATCTACAAACACTCTCGGGCGTTTCAGTTCCAGCGGTGGTCACGGCGGAGAATGGTGTGAGTTTCCGCGAAAGTATTTTATTCACTCATCGTGGGCTTTCTGGCCCAGCGATATTGCAACTTTCAAGCTATTGGCAGGCTGGCGAGTATGTGAGCATTAACTTACTTCCTGACACTGACCTAGACGCTTTCTTGAGTAGTGAGCGACAAGCGCACCCTAATCAAACGTTAAAAAACACATTGGCTCAACTATTGCCTAAGCGTCTGGTGGAGTGCCTACAGACATTGGAGCAATTGCCTGATGTCACGCTGAAGCAATTAAATGTACCGCAGCAGGCGGCGCTGGTGGCCCATCTTCAGCAATGGCAAGTGCAGCCCAATGGAACCGAGGGTTACCGTACTGCTGAGGTCACGATTGGCGGCGTAGATACCCAAGCGCTTTCCTCCAAGACGATGGAGGCCCAAAAAGTGCCGGGGTTATACTTTATTGGTGAAGTGGTTGATGTCACAGGTTGGTTGGGTGGTTATAACTTCCAATGGGCGTGGAGTTCAGCCTGGGCCTGTGCGCAAGCATTGGCAGCTTTGAAGTAAAGATAATAAAAGAATTTATAAGCTACCAAAGTCATCGATCAGGTTTACATCGGCTCAACTCAGCTTTCTAAGCGATATACCTGTGGGGATCTGCTCGGATGATGGCACCACTGTTAATGTCTGCCGTGCTGATGGAGGTCGTCGAATGTAAGTAGTACGAGTGCTACAGCTTCTGGCTCCTCCTATCTATGATTGATATCGTCATCAACTCACATATTTATAAGTCAATTCAAATGTATGAATAAAGTAAGTTACTCGTGAATATTCAGGTTGCATTATATAAATCACCGGTGGGTTAATAAAGAAACAAACAGATTAATTATGAAGTGAGATTCATCGCTTATTACTTAAAAACATTATATTGTGTCGCAACATTCTATTTTCAGGGTGTTTATACTATTTGTTGTTGCATATAGTTAATATTTTTTTTGTTTCTTAAATTGAATAGAATGATGGCAAATCGAATTAAGATATAGAATGACGAGTTAAAGATGTCTCTCCCTCCTCCCCTGCATGAAAATTAATACAAGAAAATTCTCAATAATTAATTATTCTAAGTTGGTAGTTACTATGCGATACAATGCGCTTTGCAATAGACGAAACTAAAACAGCATGTACTTTTTTTAAGTGGTAATTAAGTTAATTAATCTAGTTAATTGTATTTTGTTAGTTCTTTAAGTGGAAAATTATCATTGAAGCGGAATTTAAAATCGAATATACTGCAAATCAAAATTGCATAATGCTCTCAATTTGACTCTTAATAAATATCATTTTAGATGGAGGGGAATCCCCGAGCAGACAGATTTTAGGGTTTGAATGATTAATATGAAAATATAGGGTTTCAGTGCATCTTTAATAAAATGACTGATATCCCTTCTGTTTCTGTGCATCAAACTTAATTTTATGATTATCGCTAATAAACTTACTTCACAAAAAACGTGATGCAATCACTAATTGCTCTTTCAAATTTGCATGTTGCCGATAATCACTCCCACTCACTGGAATATAGTAATGATGAAACCACTCCTATTTTCAGTCGCTGCATCACTACTGGTAGGTTAAGGTATTTAATCAGGGAGCTCGTTGGGTGAATATGCAGAAACTCTTTTCATGATTTTATAAAAATCAAATTATTTCAATAAGATAAAATATATTGTCTTTCGGGGGTAGACCGTGAATAACGTACTCATTTTGGCTTTTGATGAACACCCTTTAATCAGGTATGCAGTGAAAAATCTGATTGTAAAGAGAGGTTGGCAGTTTTTGGATACAGGATGCCAAAAAAAAACGCTCAAATTAATATCTACCTATAAGCCTAATCTCATTATTTTGGACATCCTTATGCAGGGGTGCTTGGGGCTAAACTATATAAAAAAAATCAGGCAGTTGTCTCCTACGTCTAAAGTATTGGTATTCAGTTCCTTACTTCCTACATTTTTTATTAAGAGATGTCTGGAGATAGGCGTCCATGGCTATGTCTATAAAAAAGATGATCTTTATAATCTAGACGGCGCCATTGATGCAGTGTTATCTGGTCATTGCTGTTTTCCTGATATTGATGTGAACGGCGAAGATTCGCGAGTGCCCTTGGGGATGTATTATCATGAGGAATAACTTGTTGTCTTCATGTGACGACAAAAGGAGATACTTATTTTTCTCTGATACCTTCTCTTTCTTTACTCATGATATCTGCGTTCATCACTATGAACAGATGACAGAACCTCTCCCAATCTCCATGACATGGCTGAAATCATCTATCCACTGCACTGGAAGATGATTCGACAGAAATCTTTATAGTTCTCTTATAAATATATTGGAGTTTGCCCATGGAAACAGGTAACGCTTTAGTTTTTGACAGACACCCGTTAATTAGAAATACGCTCAGAACATTGCTGATGGCCAGAGGTTTCGCTGTTTTTGATACTGGATCAGAAGTCGAATTATTAAAAATGGCATCAGAGCAAAAACCAGAAATCATCACTCTAGATATTCCCTCCCGCGTCACGGCAATAGATACCCTGATCAAAAACTTAATTCGAATTACCTCCTCGTCATCAAAAATATTGATCATTACCTCCCAACCTACCGAATATTATTCTGCTTGCTGTGTACAGGCGGGAGCATCGGGCTTGGTCTCCAAGAAGGCCAGAATGTCCTGTCTCAATGCCGCAATAGATGCGGTTATCCATGATTATATTTTCTTTCCTTCCAAAGACTTACTGCTAGTTTCCTCAGATAACGTGGCATTTAACAAAAATCAGCGCGAGTCCATTGACTGCTTAACTGGCAGAGAAAAGGATGTCTTGTATAAAGTTCTGCAAGATAAGTCTTTGACACAAGTGGCTGAAGAATTGGGCGTGAGTATCAAAACCATTAGCACTTATAAGAGCAGGATATTTAAGAAATTGGATGTGACGAACCTTGTTGAGCTTTCTTTACTTCTAAATCGGATTTTGCGCAGAAACAGTGAGCGGGCAGATCATGGCTTATCTGTATCAAGCGATTGATTTGCAATAAGGCAAGGGTCATTTTATGGAAGAAAAACTAAAAAAGTATGACATCCGAAAGTCACGGATTTTGAACGTACTCAAGACGATGTGCTCAGAATACACAGTAATAGAAAAATCGCTGCTACTCCCTCCTGTAGAGGTATGGCCAAAAACTAGGGACCTGGCCGATAGATGTGGAGAAAGTATCTATTCAGCGCGCTCATTGCTGATCGCACTGGAAAATGAAGGCAAAATCCACTGTTTCCATCGGCGCATAAATAACTCTTTGTGTTGGTTTGTATGTACTGAAGAGAAGGAGCATTAACCCTTGGGACATTAAGTACAGCCGCAGCCCCTTTACGCTAAATACCATTCAGGGCAACAATAGGGGCTGTGAGCTACTAGGCAACTGCACCACTCTTCCCCAGAAATGTTCGACAAGACCACCCACATCACTTCCGGCTGTTATTCTTTTTCAATCGCTGCGGTAGGCTTGGGCTTTGCGTTCCAGCCAGATTCGGCATGGCTTGGCGCATAATATCCAAAAATGCTCGTAATCTGGCGGGGTAAAAACTGGCGTGGGGATAGACTAAATACAGCGGTAAGGGCAATCCTCGCCAATCTGGTGTTAGGTGCACTAATCGGCCCTGATCAATGTCATCACTTATCATCCATGTAGAGGCAATTCCTGCGCCTAATCCAGCCAATGCAGCGTTACGCAGCGCATACAAACTGTCGGTACTCAGTTTCGGTTGAATCGCGAGACGATAGATCTCATCCTCTATTTTGTGGCTCAATACCACCTCATGACGGTAGAACGAGTTAAATGCCAACCATGGAACATTTTGCAGTTGTTCCGGGTGTGTCGGAAGCGGGTTATTGCCCAGTAACTCGGGTGCAGCAACCACGATACGCGGTATCTCAGCCAACAAAATGGCCACAACAGAAGGGTCAGTGACTGCGCCGACTTGAATGGCACAATCAATACCTTCTGCAATAAAATCAGGGCGACGATCACTCAGCATCCATTCAACACGCATTTTCGGGTAACGATGCAGATAGTCATTAAGTGGTGGAATTAACTGGTCTTGGCCAAATGCATGAGGGACCAAAACTCGCAATAGCCCTCTCGGTTCATCCGTTGCACCACGCAGGTCATCTGCCATGGTATCCCAGCTATTCACTAACGCTTTGGCGTGAGCATAACAGCGCTCTCCATCATCGGTTAATTTCATGATGTGTGTCGTGCGTTGCAGTAATTTGAGCCCCAGTAGGCGCTCGAGTGTCTGTAAGCGCCGGCTTATCGTTGGCTGACTCGTCCCCAAGCGTACGGCTGCTCCGGATAAACTCCCCGCCTCGACGATACGTATAAATGTTTGCATCAACTCTATACGGTCAATGCTTGCTAAATTAGATTCTGTCATACGCTCAGCGTATAACAATTTTACTTTCTAGGCGACTACCAAGATGGAAGAGGGCACGCAAAAATAGCGGCTCAATATCATTACAGGTGACCATCATGTCAGTCATTCAAGCCATATCTAGCCAAACAGAAAGCGCCGAGCGTCCCCTTTCCCGTCGAACAGTTCTGATGTTGGCAACCGGCGCAGGTCTTAGCGTTGCATCAATTTATTACAGTCAGCCACTATTGGGTGTAATGGGAAGTGACCTACAGGCGAGCGTAGGTGCGGTGGGAATGGTGCCGACATTGACTCAAATTGGTTATGCGTTGGGCATTCTGTTACTGGCTCCATTAGGTGATCGTCACGACCGTCGGATTATCATTTTATTGAAAGGTATTTTGCTAACAATCGCACTACTGCTTAGTGGTTTTGTTCATGACATCAGCGGGTTATTAATCACCAGTCTTATTGTCGGAGTGGCAGCCACTATGGCACAAGATATCGTACCGGCATCCGCTTCGTTAGCGTCGGCTGCGCAACGAGGAAAAACAGTGGGTACGGTCATGACGGGCTTACTGTTAGGCATTTTACTGTCACGAGTGTTGAGTGGTTTTGTTGCCGAGTACTTTGGATGGCGCACATTATTTATGGGGGCATCGCTGTCGATTATTGCGATCACTTTGGTGATATGGCGTAGCTTACCGCAGGTTCCTGCCACCTCAACGTTGAGCTATCCGGCACTGTTCGTCTCAATGAGCCACTTATGGCTTCAGTATAAAGATTTGCGCCGTGCCGCGCTGTCACAGGGCTTGTTATCCATTGGCTTCAGTGCATTTTGGTCAACACTTGCTGTGATGCTACAAGATACGTATCACCTAGGGAGCGCTGTTGCAGGGGCATTTGGTCTGGCAGGCGCCGCAGGTGCATTAGCCGCACCTTTAGCCGGTATGCTCGCCGATCGCCGTGGGCCGCAAGTTGTTACCTTGATTGGCACGGGGTTGGCGACGGTATTTTTTGCTGCTCTGTTCCTATTGCCGCTGCTGCCATTTCATTTGCAAATAGGGCTTATTGTCATCAGCGCGGTTGGGTTTGATTTTGGTGTTCAGGCAACATTGGTAGCGCATCAAACGATTATTTACAGCTTAGAACCCGCCGCGCGTAGTCGGCTTAATGCTCTACTTTTTACCGGTGTATTTGTGGGTATGGCCGTGGGCTCTGCATTGGGTAGCTTGATTTTAGAACAAATAGGGTGGACGGGGGTTGTTGCCCTTATCAGCATCGCGGGTATGGCTAGCTTGGCAGTCAGATGGAGTGGCCGCCGTGCTTGATGATGAGTATTTCGGGAGGCCTAATTGGCTAGGCATCCCGAAAACCCCGCTCTCGTTTTATCTGTGGCACTCAGTTTTTGCGCTTAGTTTTAGTCTTCAGTTTTAACACTCATTTTTAATACCCAGTTCTAGCATTCAGCACGGGCACTTAACGAGAACAGGTAGAGCCAAATCATTAGCGTCAACAAGCGTTACT
>NZ_HE997648.1:176831-189962 GCF_000312485.1 Yersinia massiliensis CCUG 53443
GTTCGTTAAGTCTGTTTGCTGGGTATATTAACCTTGCAAATAGGCCATGCTCTGGCGAATTTCTCTTTCAATGTCAGCTTCTGACCATGTGTTCAACTGTGATGAGAACGGCTCAAAAGCATAGATGCCTTGATACCCCAGCCGCTCGAGATTTGCCACCTGTTGCTTACTGTTCAACTTATCCTGATCGCTTAGCATGGTGCGGTCTTCATCAGTCAAAGTAGACTTCAACCTAGTTTCTTCGACACCAGATAGATGCACCAAACCCAGTATGTCGACGTCAATATGGGCATCAAATTCAGCTTGAGTCATATCACTCAGATAGTAGTGGAAAGTATCCAAAACTATTTTATAGGGTGAAGCAGATTTGCGGATGATGGACTGTGCGAGTAAGTGAGAACGCAATGAGCTTATGCCGAATCCTAAAGGTTCTACCAACCCTGTTATCTGATATTTTTTGAAGAGTGGGGCCAGCAGCAGCAGGGCATCCAATGTATCTTGCTCTTTTTGCTGTGCAGATCGTCGATCGCTGGCGTTGCAGTTCGGGCACAAAATGATGCCATGACAATGAATCGCTTGTGCTTGTTTAAGCATACTTTCTGCCTCTAACAGCAGTGCAGGCCGGTGCTCGGGTAGATTGAAGTATTGCAAAGCATTGATGGTGACAATTTCAATTTCATATTCACCAGCCAATGCATTCAACTGTGCTGTCGTTAACTCATCAGCCACTTTCCCACCAGGCATGTCATTACGTAACTCAACCTTACTTAACCCACATTTTCTCACTAGACGGAAAAATCTCTCAATACTTAAGTTGGGCGCGATTTTGCGATTAATACAGAAACGGTCGGGTGCAATAAACATAGTACCTACTCCTACCAAAATAGAGGCTTGGGATAGCTTTCTTTTCCGAGCCGTAAAGCTCGGAAAAGAATGGTTGAGTGATCATCAGTACGAAGCCCTGACCGCCTGATAAAAGGAATTATTTACTCTCACTGTGAATGATCGGTGTTGTCTCTGGCCGTGATTTTTTTGCTCGCTTAGCCAGCATGGCTTCCTCCATATGCTCCAATGCAACTCCTTTGGTTTCAGGCACAAAGCGGCAAATAAACCAATAGCTGAATAAACAGCAGATAGCGAAAATCCACATAGGGAAGGCACCATGAAATTGTGATGAGAGGTACGGCTGGTCATTCATCATCGGGAAGCTTTGTGAAACAGCGAAGTTCGCCACCCACATACAACCGACGGCAATACTCATGCCTTGCGCTCGCATACGGTTGGGGAAGATCTCAGAAATCAGTACCCAAGTTCCCACCCCCCATGAAAGTGCATAGAAAATCATGAAGAACAGCATGCCAAATAACGCCAGATAACCGGTCGACTGATTGAAGAGGGCGAATGAGGTGATCAGTAATCCAAGGATGGTGCCAATGGTGCCAAATCGCATCAGTGGTAAGCGGCCCATTCGGTCCATCAACATGGCACCGATAATTGAACCGACTAATTGAAGTACGCCAAGCCAGATGGTTTGGAATAGAGCTTCTTGCATGTTGCCCGTGACCACTTTTAGCACGACCGGCGCGTAATACATCATGACATTGACGCCAGTCACTTGTTGCAGCATTGCCAGCATACAGCCAACAAAAATAATGAAACGCACTCGGTAATCACGGTAGTTCAAACGGTTTTTATGTTGTTGCTTATCTTCCGCCAAAGACAGTTTTATTTCGTTCAATACGTTCTGAGCATGGTTGGCATTGGAAACTTTTGTGAGCATCGCTAATGCTTGATCTTCCCTCCCCACCATCACGCTCCAGCGTGGGGATTCAGGGATAAAGAAGACAAAAATACAAAATAGTGCGCAGGGAATAACCGCCGAACCAATCATCCAACGCCATCCGTATTCAATCAACCAGAGCTCGGTAGCTTGGCTAGCAATTTTATAGTTGACGTAAAAAATCACGATCTGCCCAAATACAATGGCGAATTGCTGCATGCTGAGTGCCCGCCCTCGCATATTTTTAGGGGAGACTTCAGACATATACATAGGGGAAACCGTGGAGGCTAAACCGACCGCCAACCCACCGATAATTCGGTAGATGACAAAGACCGTGAAAGTAGTTGCCAGCGCTGCGCCAATAGCCGAAATCGTAAAAAGAGCAGCGGCTAACATCAGGGCTTTTTTACGCCCCCAGCGCCCAGCAATGGGGCCGGAGATAAAGGCACCGATAATACAACCAATGACCACATTGGAGACGGCCCATCCTGTTTCTGCAGGGCTAAGGTTAAAGTAACTTTTCAGTGAATCTATCGCACCAGAGATAACTGCAGTGTCATAGCCGAATAAGATGCCACCGAGAGCAGCAATGCCGCAGATCCGTAACACATAGCCGGTATTCCTTCTTTGCTGATATGCCATAAAAACTCCGTTTAATGTCCCTTGTCGCCAATCTTCTGCATAAACCTGTTGAGGTGGCTAGGTAGGGCAAGAGTTGGATTGAAGTAATGTGCATCCTGTTCAGAATGAGAACATTCATTTCGTTTTTATTAAATAACGGAATATAAATTTTTCGATCCAGCTCAAATATCAAGCTAAAAAAAAGTGATTCTAGGCTCGTTAAGCCAATAAAAAATGAATTTAGTCTATTTGTTTTTTTAACATTAGCAGCTTATTTCAGGTGGAAAGATGAGAAATTGCAGGAGGATGGACGCATTGCGTAAGGACTCTGAGTTTTTTGATAGTGACTTAAGCTACTTGCAGGAACTTGCGAAGCATCGCACAAAACAAAATTTCTAAAGAAAGTTATTTGAAACTTTTTTTTCAATAGAATAAAGTCTGCATATCGGCTGGTTGATTTGCCTTTTTGGCGGCTGGTCGCCTTGCGGGCTATCTTGGTACAACGACAAGATAACCCTTTCTGATTGAGTGCATGGTCCGTTAGGTGTCTGGCCTTTAGCCATTTCAATGACCCTTGCGATAACGGCTATTAAGAAGAGGGTGAGACATGAGAATCGTGGGCAACTTTATTGGTGGGAAAACATCGTTAAGTTCCAGTAATCAAACTGCTGATATTTATAATCCCGCCACCGGTAAAGTGGAGGGCCAAGTGACGCAAAGCACCGCTGAAGAAGTCCATCAGGCAATTGGCGTGGCTCATCAAGCGTTTAACGACTGGTCACAAACAACTCCTCTGCGCCGTGCACGCATCATGTTCAACTTCAAAACCCTGATTGAACAACACCGTGATGAGCTGGCCGAATTGATTGTTCGTGAACATGGCAAAGTCTATTCCGATGCATTGGGTGAAATCACCCGTGGCTTAGAAGTGGTGGAGTTCGCTTGCGGAATTCCACATCTATTAAAAGGCGAATACTCCGCAGATGTGGGGACAGGGGTTGATAGCTTCTCAATGATGCAACCACTGGGAGTGGTTGCCGGAATTACGCCATTTAACTTCCCCGCGATGGTGCCTATGTGGATGTTTCCCGTCGCGCTAACTTGCGGCAATACTTTTATTTTGAAGCCACCCGCCCTAGATCCATCCGCGTCTGTTCGCCTGGCTGAACTGTTAATCGAGGCTGGATTACCTGATGGGGTCTTCAATGTTGTTCACTGTTCCAATGAAAGTGCAGCTCAACTCTGCACTGACCCACGAATTCAAGCCGTAAGTTTTGTCGGTTCTTCCACCGTTGCAGAGCATGTTTACACAACGGCCAGTGCTCATGGTAAGCGCGTACAAGCTTTTGGCGCGGCTAAAAATCAGGCGATCATCATGCCAGATGCCGATCTGGATGCGACGGTAAATGCCTTGATGGGGGGAGCATTCGGGTCTGCTGGTGAACGTTGTATGGCACTGCCTATCGCGGTAGTCGTCGGTGATAGTACCGCCGATAAATTAATTGAAAAGTTGAAACCTCTGATTACTCGCTTACGTGTTGGCCCTGGGCTTCAACAGGGTGGGGAAGAAAATGAAATGGGGCCGCTCATTTCAGCAGCTCATCAGAAAAAAGTGCTCGGCTATATTGACCAAGGCGTTAAGGAAGGTGCGACCTTAATCACAGATGGCCGTCACTATAACGTTACTGGCTATGAGCAAGGATATTATGTGGGGGGAACATTGTTTGATCATGTCACCCCAGACATGAAAATTTATCAGGAAGAGATCTTTGGCCCTGTGCTGGGGATTGTCAGAGTGCCAGATTATCAAACAGCAATTGATACGGTGAACAGCCATGAATTTGGCAATGGAAGCGCCATTTTTACCAGTAGTGGCCATTATGCGCGGCAGTTTGTTCATGAAGTTCAGGCTGGCATGGTTGGCGTTAATGTGCCGGTTCCCGTGCCGATGGCATTTCACAGCTTTGGTGGTTGGAAGCGTTCTGTTTTCGGTGCATTAAACGTCCATGGTACTGATGGTGTACGTTTTTACACCCGGATGAAAACAACGACTGCACGTTGGCCAACGGGTCAACAAACGGTTTCAGAATACAGTATGCCGACACTGGGTTAAGGCCGTTTGAACGTGTTCGCTAGAATCATTTCATGTTGTTAATAGGAGAGTCATCATGTCTTCACTGCTTGCAAAATGTCAGTCAGCGGATGCAAATGGGCGTATCCAGCATATCTCACCAGAGAACGCGGGCTGGCGTTTTGTTGGGTTTGATGTCTATCGCCTTGAGGCGGGAAAAACGCTGCTGTTGGAAAGTGGTGATAATGAACTTTGCCTAGTATTAGTTGCAGGTATAGCTTCTGTTTCTACACAGCGAGCTGAATATCCGCATATTGGTAAACGCATGAGTCCGTTCGAACGAACACCACCTTATTCCGTTTATGTTCCGCACCATGACCATGTAAACGTTGTGGCAGAAACTGACTTAGAATTAGCGGTATGCCGTGCTCCTGCAAAGGGGCATTTACCTTCCCGATTGATCACTCCTGCTGATGTTGGTGTCGAGAGGCGTGGGAAGGGGCGTAATCAGCGGTTGGTGCATAATATTTTGCCGGATAGTGAACCCGCTGACAGTTTGCTGGTGGTTGAAGTTTACACCGATGAAGGGAACACCAGTTCATATCCGAGTCACAAGCATGACCAAGAAGATGCCGCCGATGAAACCTATCTTGAAGAAACCTATTATCACCGGTTAAATCCAGAGCAGGGCTTCTGTCTGCAACGCGTTTATACCGACGATCGTTCGTTGGATGAATGTATGCCAGTCTATAACCATGACGTGGTAAAGGTACCGAGGGGTTATCACCCTGTCGCTACACTGGCAGGCTATGACAGTTATTATTTAAATGTGATGGCGGGGCCAGTACGGCTATGGAAGTTTACTTGGGAAAAAGATCACGCTTGGATTAATAGCGATCACTATCCGGTCAATAAAAACTAATACGCAGCCGTTAATGACTGAGTGAATGGGTAGGATACTCTACCCATTTCTTTTCTAGGCTGACCGCAACCGAATTAAGGTTGGAATGGCCTGATGGCTATCCCTAACTTCCCTAGGTATTTATTCTTTTGCGTTATTAAGTGCCAAAGACACCGCCAGTGTTTGTGCCAAGCACATCGACGCCACTTGTGAACGGAATCCGTCAACTTGTGCTTCCCGCACGACAAAACACACATCACTAAAAGCCGCTAATGGGCTCACTTGACTGTCCGTAATCGCTATCTGCTGAGCACCGCTTTTAGCACCTAACTCCACCAGTTCTAGTGCTTCTTGTGCATAGGGTGAGTAACTAATAGCGATAACGACATCTTTGGGTTTCACCATACTTAATTGCTCAGCAAACATGCCTCCTAAACCATCAATCAAGAAGGCACGGCGCTCCAAATGGCGTAATGCGTAGGTTAGATAAGATGCAACGCTAAACGAGCGGCGTAAACCAATGACATAGATATTGTCGGCATTCTTCAGTAATTCAACGGCTCTATCGAGTTGTTCTGAACTGGTTTGTACCGCCAACTGTTGCAGAGCTTGCGCGTTGACCATGGTAAACACATTCAGTATTTCAGAGGGTTTCTCTGGGGCGGTATGGCCATCCGTTGAGGTTTGGCGGAACAACCGAGCACGTTCAGTATAGTTAACCGTTTCTTCCATCAAATGTTGACGGAATACCTGTTTCATTTCATTAAAACCACTGAAACCAAAGGCATTTGCAAACCGAATTAAGGTTGATGGTGGCACACTGGCTTGAGCCGCGATGGAAGCAACTGTATCAAATGCAATGCTATTACTATTATCCAAGATATAACGGGCAACTTGTTTTAAGCGTTTGCTTAACGTCTCATAACGATGACGAATTTGGTCTTGCAACAATGAAAGTTGAGTTGGGTTATTCATCCATTCGGCCCACGGCAGAGGAAAATTGAGAAGCAATCTGTCAGGCATTCTAACAGATGGTTAGTAAATTTCATTTACTGATGGTGGCATTGGGTTTTATTTCATTGCAACTTGAATCAGTTCACAAACCATATTAATGGAAAAGCTTGTAACCTAAAGCGATTAGTTTATTAAGTTTGACAAGAATCAGGATTTTTTCAGGTGAATCGGGAATAAATAGCGTAGATAGCAGCATAATGGCGCTAACGTACTCGTGACGCAGCGCCGATAAATGATAGGTTAGATGGGGTCTATGGGCCGATAAGAACGCCAATATCGAATGAGCGTTTGGTAATTTTGTTTCACTTGCTTTATGAGCTCCCCATCATTCAATTCACCTTGTAGCCATTGACGTGATGCTTGCCCAAAAATGGTCCGGCCGACAGCAAAGCCTTTAACCCAAGTCGCCTGCGCGGCAGCGGCAAAACCAGCTTTTAATAGGGCTTCAGAAGAATCCAGACCCAGAATCAGTACGCCACGGCAATAGGGATCTTGAGCGTCGATTAGTTGACCTATTTGTTGCCAATTGTCTGCACTAAGCGGTGGGAGTTTCCACCAATCCGGTTGAACACCTAACTGATAAAAATGAGCCATAGTTTCAATATAATAACGCTCATCCTTATCATTATTATCTTCAGGTAAAATCACTTCTAGCAGGAGTTCATGCCCTGACTTACAGCATCCACGATAGACGTCCAGAATCAGTTCATCTTGTTGTTGACGCAGCTTCGCGCTGTCTTTGGGATGATAAAAAACCAAACATTTCACGACGTGTTCTAGCGGCCAATCGATAAGTTGGGAACCAATATTGCCATGTTCAAGCTGTAACGGCCGAGAACTGGGGAGCTCGATAGGGCGGCCTATCCACCACCCTTTACCGGTAATCGTATTGAGTGCTTCTTGGCCATAAGTTGTATCCGCCAAAATGCCGCTTTTATGCTCAAGCCCCGACTCAAAAGCAGCCTGTTGTGCCGCTTGGAGTAATAGCATTTTGAGTTTAGGGATACGTTGTTCACTCACGCCGGCTTCACGAGCCATATCCGCCAATTGCTTACGGTGATCAAAAGCGAAAACACAAAGTTCAGGCCATTGCTGCTTGCGTGTTGTCACTCGGTGTAAATGATTCAGACGGGCATCGTGATCAGGGCGTGGAACCGCGTTTTCACGGCGAAGATAATCGTCTAACTCTATTTTTGTTGGCATGGCTGGCGCGCAACCGTGGCGTGAAACAACGAGCGCACCACAAGCATTCGCATAACGGCATGCCTGCTCCCAGCCCTCATCATTGAGGTAGCCGCGCAGTAGGCCAGACATAAATGCATCGCCCGCACCCAACACATTTAAAACCTCGACCCGTACACCGGAGTGCAGTTTGACGCCTTCCCAGTTCGAAGGTATAACCGCTTCAAACACCGAACAACCTTGTGCTCCACGCTTACAAACTAGCGTTGCCTGTGTGGCCTTGCGCACATTACGGAGTGCTGTCAGGGTATCAGTGCTCCCCCCTGCAATATGGAATTCTTCTTCTGTACCAACAATTAAATCGAAATGATGCAGCACTTCCTGTAATTCTTGCGTCACTTTTTGTGATTCAATGAAACGCGTTTCACCGTCGCCAAGTGATGTTAGCCCCCAGAGCACTGGGCGGTAATCAATATCTAATGCTGTCCGTAGGCCATGTTTATGAGCGTATTCTAATGCTTTCAGCACGGCTGCTCGGGTATTCGGATGTGAAAGGTGGGTACCGGTGATAGCTAATGCTTTTGAAGACGCAATATAGGACTCGTCAATATCGTCTGGTACCAAGGCCATGTCCGCGCAATTCTCACGGTAGAAGATCAGTGGGAAAGTTTCTTGATCTTTAATACCCAGAATGACCAGCCCAGTCAGGCGTTGTTTATCTGTAATCAGAAAACGAGTATCAGCCCCAACGCGCTGTAACTCCTCACGCAAGAAACGGCCCATGTGTTCATCACCTACACGTGCCAGCATGCCGGACTTTAGGCCCTGAATGGCAGTGCCATAAGCCACATTACCTGATGAACCGCCCAAATATTTGGCAAATGTGCTGGTATCTTCCAGACGAGCACCTATCTGTTGCCCATAAAAATCAACGGCAATACGCCCGATACATATGACATCCAGCACCTTGTGTTGTGTCCCCATCCCCATTTCCTTTTTGATTAAACCAAGCCCCGACAATGACCGATGAAATGATTCTGTTTTGGCGTTTCTAAAATGAGTATGAGGAATAAATATTTCAATTTCAAGATTGGTTGAAATTTTTTCCCCGATAGTGTGACACAGATTAAAGCCTGATATGGCGTATTAATATAGGACTTAGATCAAGCATTTACCTAGGTTATTAATGACTTTTTAGGACGAAAAAACAAATCTAGAAATACAATAAAACCAAATAATATCAATTAAATATGTATTTTAGAGGGCGAGGAAAAATGATGTGTTGCTGCTCTGAACGTGAATACCTCAGTCATTGCACCACTCAACCGATTATTTGATCTTCATCGCATAATGAAATGTTTCTTCTGTATTGCTGTTTTATGAAAAAAATATTTGTTTATAATCCCTGCTATGTTTCAACTCACTGCCGCCAGCACAGTAGAAGCCGTCAAATCGGCTCTACTCTTCGTCAGGCATTCTTAGACGCTGGATTTTCGGTTGCCAAGGCCTCAGGCAAATAGAGCGAAGGAAGGGTAAATGAAGAAGATTCGGTTAACCACAGCGCAGGCATTAGTCCGGTTTTTGGATAGCCAATACCTGCAAGTTGATGGTCAAGAAATCAAATTTATCAAAGGGATTTTTGCTATTTTTGGCCATGGTAATGTGCTGGGGGTTGGACAAGCACTCGAGCAAGACTGTGGTGATCTGGTGGTTCATCAGGGCCGGAATGAACAAGGAATGGCCCATGCAGCGACGGGGTTTGCCAAACAGAAGCTGCGTCAGCAAATCTATGCTTGTACATCATCTGTCGGGCCTGGCAGCGCTAATATGATCACTGCAGCAGCAACGGCAACCGCCAACCGAATCCCACTATTATTGCTTCCTGGCGATGTGTTCGCATCGCGGCAACCCGATCCTGTTCTGCAACAAATTGAACAATCCCATGATCTGAGTATTAGCACCAATGATGCATTCAAACCGGTGAGTAAATACTGGGATCGCATTACACGGCCAGAGCAATTGATGAGCGCATGTATTAATGCGATGCGGGTACTGACAGACCCAGCAGAAACTGGCGCGGTGACACTTTGCTTACCACAAGATGTTCAGGCTGAAGCCTACGAATATCCGGATTATTTCTTCCAAAAACGTGTTCATCGTTTAGACCGTCGGCCTGCCAGTGCAGCGATGCTGGCAGATGCTATTGCATTACTGACATCAAAAAGAAAGCCGATTCTGGTCTGTGGCGGTGGCGTGAAATACTCGCAAGCCGGTCAGGTATTGCAGCGATTTGCCGAATGCTTTGGTGTGCCGTGGGTAGAAACCCAAGCAGGCAAAGGCACTCTCAGTTCCGAACATGAATTGAATCTTGGCGGCATAGGTGAAACGGGCTGTCTGGCCGCGAATACATTGGCGCAACAAGCTGATTTAATCATTGGTGTTGGCACGCGCTATTCCGATTTCACCACCTCGTCAAAATGGTTGTTCCAAAACCCAGAAGTTTCATTCCTTAATATCAATGTCAGCGCCTTTGATGCCGGTAAATTAGATGGTTTACAACTGTTGGCTGATGCGCGTGAGGCATTATCGGCATTGCATCAAAAACTCGGCATTACCGGTTATCAGGCCAGTTGGGGCAGTGAAATCTCAAGGATGCGCGCAGAGCAATTAGCGGAGACCCAACGGGTCTATCAGGTTGAGTACCGCAAAGATGATTTCATCCCTGAAATTAATGACCACTTGGATCGGGAACAGGTTTTTGCTGAGTTTATGGCTCAAACGGGTTCTCTCCTAACACAAAGTCAGGTGCTGGGCGTATTGAATAGCCAATTACCTCATGATGCAGTCATTGTTGCGGCGGCTGGCAGTTTACCCGGTGATTTACAGCGAGTGTGGCGGACCAAAGGGGAAAATGGCTACCACGTTGAATATGGCTATTCCTGCATGGGATATGAGGTCAGCGCGGCCTTGGGGGTGAAGCTCGCTGAACCGAGCCGTGAAGTCTATTCATTGGTCGGTGACGGTGCCTTTATGATGTTGCACTCTGAGCTGGTGACCTCCATTCAAGAGCGCTGCAAAATCAACGTTATCCTGTTCGATAACATGACGAATGGTTGTATCAACAACTTGCAGATGGAACATGGCATGGACAGCTATGCCACTGAATTCCGTTTTCGTAATCAGGAAACGGGCCAACTGGATGGTGGTTTTGTGCCAGTCGATTTTGCCATGTTGGCGGCGGCATATGGCTGTAAAACTTATCGTGTATCCACTGAACAGCAATTGGTTGACGCCTTAGCAGATGGCCGCTCGCAGACTGTTTCAACCTTAATAGACATAAAAGTATTGCCAAAGACCATGGTGCATAAATACCTGAGTTGGTGGCGGGTAGGGGTTGCTCAGGTCTCTGAAAGTGAAAGAACTGACGCCGTAGTTCGTGAGTTAGAAAAAAACATTGCCAAAGCTCGCGACTATTAAAGGAATGTGAAGCCGTAAAACGAGCAGGTTATCCCCTGCAAACCGAAACTTCATGAGGAAAATAATATGCCGTTAAATATTGGCGTGATCGGAACAGGTGCTATTGGTCAGGATCATATTCGTCGTTGTAGTCAGGTTTTGCAGGGTAGCCGCGTTGTTGCCGTGACTGATATCAACCGTGAACATGCCACTAAAGTTATTCGCGATCTCGGTATTGAAGCGAATGTTTACGCTGATGGCTATGAAGTGATTAAGGCGAAAGAAGTGGATGCGGTATTGGTCACTTCTTGGGGGCCGAGCCACGAAGAGTTTGTTCTAGCGGCCATTGCCTCAGGGAAATACGTCTTTTGTGAGAAACCACTGGCCGTGACTGCCGAGGGATGTAAACGCATTGTCGACGCTGAAGCCGCGCAAGGTAAACGCTTAGTTCAGGTTGGGTTTATGCGCCCTTATGATCAGGGCTATCGCGCACTGAAAGAGGTGATTACCAGCGGGAAAATTGGTGAGCCATTGATGCTGCATTGTGCCCACCGTAACCCAACTGTGGGTGAGAACTACACCACGGATATGGCGATTACGGACACATTAATCCATGAGATTGATGTATTACGCTGGTTGCTCGATGATGATTATGTCTCAGTACAAGTTGTTTTCCCTCGCAAAGCTAAGCATGCCAAAACACACCTGAAAGACCCGCAGATCGTGTTATTTGAAACGGCGAAAGGGACACGTATTGACGTCGAAATTTTTGTGAACTGCCAATATGGCTACGACATTCAATGTGAAGTTGTTGGTGATAGCGGTATCGCAAAATTGCCAGAACCATCCTCGGTGTTGCTGCGCAGTGAAGCTCGGCTATCACATGAAATTTTAACTGATTGGAAAGATCGCTTTATCGACGCCTATGACGTTGAGTTACAAGCTTTTATCAATGATGTGCTGGCAGAAAAACTCACTGGGCCGTCTGCTTGGGATGGTTTTGCTGCCGCAGTCACCGCAGATGCTTGTATTGCCGCACAGCTCAGTGGCGAAATTGTTCCCGTCGGTTTGCCTCAACGACCTGTTTTTTATAATAAATAATATCGATACCTGCTGCTTGTGCGTCAGCCATCATGCTGCCGCATAGCCATACTTTATTTGTATTCATCTACATAAATTGGATATATCACCGAGGCTTATTATGAATAAAGATCGTGTGAAGTTGGCAATCGCGCCGATTGGTTGGACGAATGACGATATGCCTGATTTAGGCAAAGAAAATACCTTCCAACAATGTATCAGCGAGATGGCACTGGCTGGATTTACCGGCAGTGAAGTAGGCAGTAAATACCCACGAGATCCCAACGTACTGAAACCTATGCTTGAACTGCGAGGCTTAGAGATATGCAATGCTTGGTTCAGTACTTTCTTTGCTGACAATCAACACGCTAAAACCCTAGATGAATTCACTAATCATATGAATTTCCTCCATGCGATGGGGGCGAAAGTGATCGGTTGTTCGGAACAAAGTAAGAGTATTCAAGGGACGACAAAAGCCGTCTTTGAAGAGAAACCTTATTTTACGGATGCAGAATGGCAACGCGTGGCTGAAGGGTATAACGCGTTAGCCAAAATCGCTGCTACCAAAGGTATGCAAGTCTGCTTACACCACCATATGGGAACAGGCATTCAAACCAGCGAAGAAATAGACCGCTATATGAGTATGGTTAACGACGATGTTTATCTGCTATTCGATACCGGTCATGCCTACTATTCCGAAGGCAGTCAGGAAGCCATGTTAGCCATCCTAGAAAAATACTTGCCGCGTATTAATCATGTCCATCTAAAAGACGTTCGCGATGAGGTTGTTGCTGAAGTAAAAGCCAAAAAACTCAGTTTCCTTGATGGCGTTAAAAAGGGCACCTTCACCGTCCCCGGTGATGGCGTGATTGATTTTAAACCGGTATTTAAGCTCCTCGATGAAAAAGGCTATCAAGGATGGATGGTGGTGGAAGCAGAGCAAGACCCTGCAATCGCTAATCCATTTGAATATGCCGTGAAGGCGCGGGGTTATATTAAGGCGGTAGCGGGTATTTAGTTATCCCC
>NZ_HE997648.1:190621-237526 GCF_000312485.1 Yersinia massiliensis CCUG 53443
AGTCAGCTTATCGGGATTCACTTGCTTGCCGCCTTCCTGCAACCTGAAATCTATAGGGTATAAGCGGTGAGCCATCTTTCAAATTGCAGGTGTGTTGGCTGCGCTCGTTCAGGTGCGCCGAAATATCAAATTGGGGATAGGTTGGCACACTATCCCCGATGATTAACTGGAAATCTTAAGTCGGCCCATATGGTGAGCGGCAACAAACTGACCATCGCGGAAGGCAAAATGTGGACTGGTTCCTTCAATCTCAAACCCAAACTTACGGTAAAGCGCGATCGCTGCGGCATTATCGACAAACACCGTAAGCTCAATACGTTGTATATTCAGCCAGTTATCGCATAAATCAATCATGCAAGCCATCAACGCACTACCCACACCTTTTCCGCAATAATGTGCATCAACCGCAATACCGAAGGTTGCGACATGGCGTCGGCGCGCTCGTTGATTTGCTTCAATCGCCAGACTTCCGATGATGTCATCGTCAATGCATGCGACCAAGTTATGTAAGCCCGCTGGAATATCTCTAATCTTCTTTGCCCACATATCTTGTGACGGTAGCGGAAGTTGTAATGTGTCGCGATAAACCTGTGGATGAGAAAACAACTGCTGTAAAGCCTGATAGTCGGTAGATTCCACATGGCGTATCTGCACATTTTCCATAAACAAATCCTTACTCTTAGTGTTTGAATTACTTGATAAAAGACGGTTTAACTTACCTGATCCAATAAAATTAGAATTGGCTAAAAAAAACGCTTTACAAGTGAGAGTGATAATGATTATCATTGTCGTGCTTTCAGATGAGACCATCACAGTTTAGGTGTTCACATTACGAAGGCACGACATTGCTCACATTGCTTCCAGTGTTTACTTAGCCAGCCGGGTGCTGGCTTTTTTTTTGCCTATTTCCACTGCTTATCTTGGGTCCAAAAATGACCATACCCAAGTTATCTCAACGTATCCACTCTCTAATTGCTTCAATTTCAAATCATTTGTATTTCACCTGACTAATCAGTCGAATTTTTTGAACAGAGGGGTGAGTTTTTTACGCTTTCATATTCTCCAGCGACATCTAGACTAAGGAAAACGTTGAGGAGAACTGAACATGATTTATTTACGCAAAGCAGAAGAACGTGGTCATGCTAATCACGGTTGGCTGGATAGCTGGCATACCTTCTCATTCGCTGATTACTACGATCCTGAATTTATGGGGTTTTCAGCGCTGCGGGTGATTAACGAAGATGTTATCGATGCAGGACAGGGGTTTGGTACTCATCCTCATAAGGACATGGAAATCCTGACCTACGTGTTATCGGGCACTGTTGAGCACCAGGACAGCATGGGCAATAAAGAGCAAGTCCACGCTGGTGAGTTCCAGATTATGAGCGCGGGTACCGGCATCCGCCATTCAGAATATAACGGGCGAGATGACCAACCTCTGCATCTCTATCAAATTTGGATTATTCCCAATAAAACCGGTTTAGCACCGCGATATGAGCAGCAAATGTTCGACATCCCGCAAGGGCGGCAGTTAGTGTTGTCACCGGATGCCCGTGAGGGGTCGTTGAAAGTGTTCCAAGACATGACACTGTGGCGTTGGGCATTAAAGCGTGAAGAGCAGTCAATTTATCAGCCACAAGCTGAGCGCCGTATCTGGATACAGGTCGTTCGCGGCAATGTGTCCATTAATGGACATCGTGCTGGTACCAGCGACGCATTGGCTATCTGGGATGAAGCCGCTTTGTCGATTCATGCCGATGAAGACAGTGAAATTTTGCTGTTCGACTTACCGCCGGTTTAAGTTTTTGAACTGAAAATGAAAAGGGTACAGGTATCACGCTGTACCCTTTTTTAATGGGTGCGACCCCTCTCCATTACCCAGCCAATTTATCGTTTGTATACCGCCTCGCTATCACGCTAATTACTTTGGGTATATGCCCTTAATTTTTGCTAGAATTATCTTCCGTTTACTCAGCCTCAGTTCATTGATAATGAAGAAAAAAAGGCCAGTGCTACAAGATGTCGCCGATATGGTTGGGGTCACTAAAATGACCGTCAGCCGCTATTTGCGTAATCCAGAACAAGTTTCTGCGGTTTTACAGAAAAAAATTGCGCTGGCATTGGATGAACTGGGCTACATCCCTAACCGTGCACCCGATATCCTTTCAAACGCCACCAGTCATGCCATTGGTGTGTTGTTGCCGTCATTAACCAATCAGGTATTTGCTGAGGTATTGCGCGGTATTGAGAGCGTGACGGATGCGCATGGTTATCAGACGATGCTGGCGCATTACGGTTATCGGAAAGAGCGTGAAGAGCAGCGCCTCACGTCGTTACTCTCCTACAATATCGATGGGCTGATCCTTTCTGAACGTCACCATACAGCGCGGACTTTGAAAATGATCGAGGTTGCGGGTATTCCGGTGATTGAGCTGATGGACTGTGCTTCACCCTGCCTTGATTTGGCTGTCGGCTTTAACAACTTTGAAGCAGCAAGGCAGATGACACAGCAGATTATCGCCAAAGGCCATCGATACGTGGTCTATTTTGGTGCGCGTCAGGATGAGCGAACGGTCATTAAGCAGCAAGGTTATGAGCAAGCGATGCGTGAGTCAGGATTGGTGCCGATGAGTGTGATGACCAGCCGGTCGTCATCTTATTCAGCAGGAGCAGAGCTATTGCTTGAAGCACAAGCCAGTTACCCGCAAATCGATAGTATTTTCTGCACCAATGATGATTTGGCCATTGGGGCCGTATTTGAATGCCAGCGTCAGGGGCTATCCATCCCGCATGATATGGCGATAGCCGGTTTCCACGGCCATGATATTGGCCAGTCGATGGTACCGAAGCTGGCCAGTGTGCTGACCCCACGTGAAAGGATGGGGCAAATTGGTGCCGAGCGGTTATTGGCTCGATTGCGCGGAGAGGTGGTCACACCCAAAATGGTTGATGTGGGTTTCACCATCCTCCCCGGCGGCAGTATTTAACGCCGTATCACTTAAATCACCATCGATAGCAGCAGGCAACCGATCAGACCACAGACTGAAATGATGGTTTCCAGCACTGACCATGACTTAAAGGTTTCCACGATGGTCAGGTTGAAATACTCCTTGAACAGCCAGAAACCCGGATCGTTAACGTGAGAGAAAATCACGCTACCGGAACCCACGGCTATCACCATCAACTCTGGGCTAGCACCGGTTGTGGCGATCAACGGAGCCACGATACCGCCAGCCGTAATCGCGGCGACCGTCGCTGAACCTAGCGCGATACGCAGCACCGCAGCGATGGTCCATGCCATCAGAATTGGTGATAAACCACTGCTATTCATCATGCCGGCAATGTAATGATCGACACCGCTGTCGACGAGAACCTGTTTGAAAGCTCCGCCCCCGCCAATCACCAACAGCATCATCGCGATGATTTTAATGGAGTCACTCACGGTATCCATCACCGACTCCATTGAACGACCGCGGTTTAAGCCAAAGGTGAAAATCGCGATCAACACAGCAATCAGGGTCGCGATGACGGGGTCACCGAAGAATTCAGCATAAGAGAGGATAGGGTGGCCCTTAGGCAAAATCATCTCTGCAACGGCACGCAATGCCATCAAAATGACGGGAACTAACGCGGTGCTGACACTGACGCCAAAGCTTGGCATTTCTTCATCGGTGAATGTTTTCGGGTTATACAGCCCCTCAGGAACCGGTTTATCAATCCCTTTCAAGAAGCGGGCAAATACCGGGCCGGCTAAAATCACCGTCGGAATCGCCAATAACGTCCCGTACAGCAGGGTTTTACCCATATCGGCGTGGAATATCGTGGCAATCGCGGTAGGGCCAGGGTGAGGAGGTAAGAAGCCGTGAGTCACCGACAGGGCTGCGGCCATTGGCACCCCCACATACAACAGCGGAATGCGAGCTGAAGCGGCGATGCTGAAGACTAATGGCAGTAACAAGACGAAACCGACTTCATAGAACAGGGCGAAACCGACAGTAAAACCGGTTAATACCACTGCCCATTGAATGTGTTTTTTACCGAATTTATCAATCAAGGTGGTGGCAATTCGTTGAGCGCCCCCACAGTCGGCCAGTAGTTTGCCGAGCATGGCACCAAAGCCCATGATTAACGCCAAACTCCCTAGCGTTCCGCCGACCCCTGCTTTGATTGAGCTGACCACTTTATCGACCGGCATCCCTTGCATGACACCCACCGCCAGCGCGACCAGTATCAAGGAGATAAACCCGTTGAGTTTGAAACGGATCATCAGTAACAGCAGCATGGCGACGCCAACTGCAACAATGACTAATGGCATGGTATTTCTCCACTTACGTTAAGTAACTATCTATTCTAGTTATATTTTTCAGTCATCTTCACAGGCAGTAGGGAAAGGAAGGTGACCCTTGTTTTATCATTTACACTCAGCCTTTCGGGCCAGCGTAACGATGTGGTTAGGTCCAATGACGATGTTCTATCCTTTGTGATAAAAGTCACATCTCCATTTGTTACCGGTATCATGATACCGGTAACATGGTAAAATACGGAACCACAGCGAGCGGTGAAATTTCCATTCTGAGATAGAGATCAAAATTATGGCAGGACATAGCATTATCGTGATGGGTGTATCAGGTAGCGGTAAAACCACAGTGGGTGAAGCTGTGGCTCGCCAGATTCATGCCAAATTTATTGATGGCGATGATCTCCATCCTCGCGCCAATATTCAGAAAATGGGCAGTGGGCACCCTCTCAATGATGAGGATCGCGAGCCGTGGTTAGAGCGTCTGAGTGATGCGGCATACAGCCTGCATCATAAAAATGAAACCGGTATTATTGTTTGTTCAGCACTGAAACGCCGTTATCGCGATCGCTTGCGTGAGGGGAATCAGGGAATGGTCTTTTTGTATTTGAAGGGCAGCTTTGACGTCATCATGGAAAGGCTTAAAGCGCGCTCTGGTCATTTTATGCCGACCGATTTACTGAAAAGCCAATTTGATACGTTAGAAGAACCGAACTCAGACGAACCCGATGTGATTTGCGTGGATATTGATGCCGATATCGATGAAGTTGTGCGGCGCTGTGTGCAAGCGCTGGAAGGGCGGGGCTAAGCTTTTTCACTGGTTGTAAGGTGGCTTGTTAGAGATGAATGTCTAAGGCAACTTGCCGCCACTGAATTAAGATAAAACTGGCTGTTCGGCCCGCTCAGACTGCTGACAAACACCGATGACTCGGCCTAAAACGGTAAGGACAGGCAGAAGAGTAAAGCGTCCGCGCCAAGGATGGCGCGGCTCGAGTCATCAGGGATGATTTTACGGCGTCTTTACGATCTGCTTGTCTTCTCCGCAAGTGGCACTTTGTCAGCTATCTCAAGCTCCCGCTTTGATGATATTGATTCTGTGTCACGAGGTACGTCTAGTGAGCCAGATATGCCCGTATGCCATCTAAAAACATCTGTGTCGATAACATCACCAAAATTAACCCCATGAGCCGCTCTAGCGCACTGACCCCTTTATTCCCGAGTAAACGTAGGAACAGATCTGACATCAGTAAAATCGCTGCTGACAATCCCCAAGCTATCATTAATGCTAGTACTAAGTGGCTGAGTTGATTAGGGTATTGATGAGATAACAGCATCAATGTTGCTAAAATAGATGGGCCTGCCACCAAAGGAATAGCCAGTGGCACGAGGAAGGGTTCTTCCCCTGCGGATAACCCTGTGACGCTGCTTTCGGGCGATGGGAAAATCATCTTAATAGCGATTAAAAACAAAATAATACCGCCAGATATTGATACCGTTTCGGTGCGCAGATTTAAGAACGCCAAAATTTTCTCGCCCGCAAATAAGAAAATCAGCATCAAGACGAGGGCGATCAGCAATTCGCGAATCACAACCACTCGCCGCCGCTTAGGCTCGAGATGCTTGAGCACCGACATAAAAATTGGCAAGTTTCCTAACGGATCCATAATCAAAAACAGCAACACCGTTGCTGCAATCATCTCTGTCATTATTACCTCAAAATAATCAATACGACTGGCGTTTCCCGCCAGTCAAAGTCACATATTAGGAAGATTGCTTTGAATCAATCTGGTATCGAATAATTTAACTTGCCACTTTGTTCATATTTTGTAATGTGGTAAGACGTCTATCTTAGTCAGTCTGCCACACTCTGTTCAACGTGTAGATGACAAGACAACCATCCATTAATCGGTGTCACCCTCCAAGGCAGGACAGTAAACATGAAAAACGTTGGTTTTATCGGCTGGCGCGGTATGGTCGGCTCAGTCCTCATGCAACGCATGATTGAAGAACGCGACTTTGACGGCATTCGCCCAGTCTTTTTCTCTACCTCTCAACACGGCCAAGCCGCACCGACGTTCACCGGTCAGCAAGGGACGTTGCAAGATGCTTTTGATATTGATGCACTGAGTGCATTGGATATTATTATCACCTGCCAAGGGGGAGATTATACCAACGAAGTTTACCCTAAGTTGCGTAAAGCGGGCTGGCAGGGCTATTGGATTGATGCGGCCTCTTCTCTGCGTATGCAAGATGACGCGATTATTATTCTCGATCCCGTTAACCATGACGTGATTAAGCAGGGTTTGGATAAAGGTATCAAGACCTTTGCGGGGGGCAACTGCACCGTTAGCCTGATGCTGATGTCATTGGGCGGTTTGTTTGCGAATAATTTGGTTGAGTGGGCATCCGTTGCGACCTATCAGGCAGCATCGGGTGGCGGCGCACGTCATATGCGCGAATTGCTGACTCAAATGGGGATGCTGCACGCGGGCGTGGCGAAAGAGTTGCAAGACCCTGCTTCTGCGATTTTGGATATTGAACGTAAAGTGACTGCCGCAACCCGCAGTGGCACTTTACCGACGGATAACTTTGGTGTCCCACTGGCGGGCAGCTTGATCCCATGGATCGACAAAGCGCTGGATAACGGCCAGAGCCGTGAAGAGTGGAAAGGTCAGGCCGAAACGAACAAAATTCTGAATACCAGCAGCGTGATCCCTGTTGATGGCTTATGTGTTCGTATTGGCGCATTACGCTGCCACAGCCAAGCATTCACCCTGAAACTGAAAAAAGACGTGTCATTGCCAGAAATCGAACAAATGTTGGCGACGCACAATGATTGGGTTCGCGTTATCCCGAACGATCGTGAACTGAGCATGCGCGAGCTGACGCCTGCGGCGGTCACCGGTACACTGAATACCCCTGTTGGCCGCCTGCGTAAGCTGAATATGGGGCCAGAATACCTCTCCGCCTTTACCGTGGGTGACCAGTTGCTGTGGGGCGCGGCAGAACCACTGCGCCGGATGCTACGTATCTTGCTGTAAGCATCAGATAGCCAGACGCGATAATAAAACCCTGATCTTTTGGTCAGGGTTTTTTTAGCTTACCAACGTCCAGTTTGCCAACGTTTAGCTTGCTAACATAGAACCTTCACTCGCCGTAATAAACGGTAATCTAATGACAATTCGAGTGAATTTCTCTGCTTCGCTGATAACGGTGACGCCATATTCGTTGCCATAGCGAACTTTAATTCGCCGGTCGACCAGATTCATTCCTAGCCCATCGCCTTGAGGGCGTGGCTGATACAACCCCGCGTTGTCTTCTACTGTCAGTATGAGCGTCTGGTCAGCCAGTGTGCCGTGCAGCCTAATTTGCCCGTTACTGAACATTTGTGATGTGCCGTGCTTAATGGCGTTTTCAACTACCGGTTGTAGGGAAAAAGCCGGCAATCGCGCGTCCATCAATTCATTTGGTAATGATATTTCGACAGTCAGACGATCAGCAAAACGCGCCTTTTCGATTTCCAGATAGGCCTTCACATGTTCAATTTCATCACTCAGCGTCACCACATCATGGCTACGTTTGAGGTTCTTGCGAAAGAATGTTGAGAGAGAAAGCACCAATTTACGGGCATGATCTGGATTACGGCGGATCACCACCGATAAAGTATTCAGCGCATTAAAGAGGAAATGCGGATTGACCTGCGCATGGAGTAATTTTATTTCCGATTGCGCCAGCAATTGTTTTTGCTGTTCAAATTCACCGGCTAGAATCTGTGCCGATAATAAATGCGCGATCCCTTCGCCCAAGGTGCGGTTAATACTGGAGAATAATTTACTTTTTGGCTCATACAATTTGATACTACCAATCACTCGATGCTCTTCACCCCGTAATGGGATAACTAACGTAGAACCCAGTTTGCAGTTGGGTGAAATGGAGCAGGTATAAGGCACGGCATTCCCATCGGCATATACCACCTGATTTAACTCAATTGCCCGATGGGTATGGTCGGAAGTAATGGCGCTCCCCACTTTGTGGTGATCGGAACCCGTACCGATAAAAGCGAGCAGTTTGTCGCGATCCGTGATGGCAACGGCCCCGACCCCCAATTCCTCATACAAGATACGCGCGACTCGCATGCTGTTCTGCTGGTCAAAGCCGTGGCGGAGCAACCCCTCCGCTCGTGCTGCAATTTGTAATGCTTTGGCAGAGAAGGCGGTGGTGTACTTTTCAAAAATCGCTCGCCTATCCAATAAGATACGCATAAACATCGCCGCACCAATGGTATTGGTAATCATCATCGGCAGGGCTATGTTCTCCACCAATTCGACCGCTTCGGTGAAGGGGCGAGCCACCGCCAGAATGATCAGCATTTGCAAGACTTCAGCGACGAGCGTGATGCCCGCGACAACCAAGGGTTGGAACAACAGGTCGAGGCGATTTTTACGAATCAAATAACTGTGGAGAAAGCCCCCTAATAGCCCTTCGGCCACCGTAGATAACATACAGGCGCTGGCGGTCATTCCGCCCATGGAATAGCGGTGCAAACCGCCGGTTAATCCCACCAGAAACCCGACCGAAGGCCCACCCAGAACGCCACCTAACACCGCGCCAATCGCTCGGGTGTTGGCGATGGAATCTTCAATATGCAAGCCAAAGTAAGTGCCCATAATGCAAAACATGGAGAACGTGAGGTAGCACACCAGCTTGTGGGGTAAACGAACGGTCACCTGCATTAAAGGGATAAACAGTGGTGTCTTACTGAGCAAATAGGCAATGACCAGATAGACGCACATCTGTTGCAGAAGGGAAAAAATTAATTCGACCTGGCTGACGCCCATGTTAGATGACCACGATATTGTCTGGGATAGGTTATTTTTGGCGCGATTATACGCGCATTTTGGCGCGGAAAATTTTAACGGCTCCCCTTTTTGCGCAAAAAAAGAAGGAGAGCGGCAAACCTTTGACCCATTAACGTTTTTGAAGCTTTTTCACTATTAATGCCATCCAAACTATTACCGGCCTCATGGTTTAGGATTTTTATGCCATTAGCCTAAGTTATCCCAGCGTAAACGTTGTATTTATTGATGTTCTACGTGAGAAAAAATTTCATTAACGGTTAGCCAATTTTTTTAGCACCCTTTGACTATGCTTATAGTTTGGGTAAGAAAAATCGACGGATAGCCTGTTAACGTCAGAAAAAAGCGAATTAGATTATTAATTCAACTTATTGGTTGATCATTGACCTTAATCACGATTTAAACATTAAATGGATTGCATGATGAAAAGGTCATTTTCGACTCAAGTAGTTCGGAATTTGTCCAATAAATCATGCCATTAATCATAGGAAGAATGTCATGCCCGTACTTCCCGACCGTAAGGTGATTAATCAAATTATTTCCGGCCACTATGCCGATCCCTTTTCCGTATTGGGAATGCACCAAACTGAGCAGGGATTGCAAGTTTGCGCATTGCTACCAGATGCAAAAGAAGTCTGGCTGGTCGATGCGACCAGTGGGCGAAACATTGCTCAGATGACCCGAGAAGACCCCCGTGGTTTCTTTATCGCTAAACTTTCGCGCCGAAAAAATCTGTTTCGTTATCAATTCGCGGTGACTTGGCAAGAAAGTACACAAATTATCGAAGATCCTTATCGTTTTGGCACGTTGTTGCAGGATATTGATAGTTGGCTGTTAGCCGAAGGCACCCATTTACGCCCATATGAACGTTTGGGGGCGCATATGATGAGCCTTGATGGGGTGGCAGGGGTGAGCTTTGCGGTTTGGGCACCCAATGCCAAACGGGTTTCTGTGGTGGGAGAATTTAATTTTTGGGATGGTCGCCGCCATCCGATGCGGTTACGCCGCGAAAATGGTATTTGGGAGTTATTCCTCCCCGGCGTGCAGGAAGGCCAACTGTATAAATTTGAGGTCATTGATAGCAACGGTCAGATGCGGCTAAAAGCGGACCCTTACGCCTTTAAAGCGCAGATGAGGCCGGAAACCGCGTCGATTATCAGCCCGTTACCTGAGGTGGTGACCAATACTCCTAAACGGCAAAAAGCCAATGACCTGCGCTCACCGATTTCAATCTATGAAGTGCATCTGGGTTCATGGCGTCGCCATACCGATAACAACTTTTGGCTCAGTTATGGCGAGTTAGCTGACCAACTGGTCGAATACGTCAAATATATGGGTTTTACCCATGTTGAATTGTTGCCCATTAATGAGCATCCGTTTGATGGTAGTTGGGGTTATCAGCCATTGGGGTTATACGCCCCGACCCGCCGTTTTGGTACACCGCAAGATTTTAAAGATTTTATCGCCAAGTTTCATGATGCCGGTATCAACGTCATTCTGGATTGGGTCCCCGGCCATTTCCCCAGCGATGAGCATGGTTTAACCAAATTTGATGGCACCTCATTGTATGAGTATGCCGATCCGCGCGAAGGCTATCATCAGGATTGGAATACCCTGATTTATAACTATGGCCGCAATGAGGTACGTAACTATCTGGCGGGGAATGCATTCTACTGGATGGAACGTTTTGGCATTGATGCACTGCGCATCGATGCTGTGGCGTCCATGATTTATCGCGATTATAGCCGTGCTGAAGGGCAATGGGTGCCTAACTATTATGGCGGACGCGAGAATCTAGAGGCGATCGCTTTCCTGCGTTACACCAATCACACCATCGGCGTTGAGCGCCCCGGTGGTGTGACGATGGCAGAGGAGTCAACGGACTTCCCGGGTGTGACCTTGCCGCCGGATTCGGGGGGATTAGGTTTCAATTACAAATGGAATATGGGCTGGATGCACGACACGCTCAATTACATGCAATGCGATCCTGTTCACCGCAAATACCACCATAACTTAATGACATTCGGCATGTTGTACGCCTATACCGAGAATTTCATTCTGCCTATCTCTCATGATGAAGTTGTTCACGGCAAACGTTCCGTCTTGGATCGTATGCCGGGGGATGCATGGCAAAAATTTGCCAACTTACGCGCCTACTACGCTTTTATGTGGGCACATCCGGGCAAAAAACTGCTGTTTATGGGCTGTGAGTTCGCACAGGGCCGTGAGTGGAACTTTGATACCAGTCTGGATTGGCATTTGCTGGATGACGAGAACGGCTGGCATGCCGGTGTACAACGTTTCGTTCGTGATCTTAATCATTGCTATCAACGACATGCGCCACTGTATGAGTTGGATTATCAACCGGCAGGCTTTGAATGGCTGGTGGTTGATGACCATGAAAATTCGGTGTTTGCCTTCTTGCGTCGCGATGCTAACGGCGGTGAATTGATTGTCATCAGTAATTTCACCCCCGTTCCACGCCATCACTATCGGGTAGGGATTCCGCAGGGCGGTCATTATCGCGAAGTGTTGAATTCTGACTCTGAATTTTATCGTGGTAGCAATATGGGTAATCAAGGGGGGATTTATAGCGAATCGGTGGGCAGCCATAGTCACCCGCATTCCTTGCTGCTCACGTTACCGCCGCTGTCGACCATTTATCTATTACGGGAGGGAGTTGTTGCGGAGGGGGCCGGATGATTCACCTGATCCCAGGATTTCCGACCCCAATGGGTGCGCATTTTGATGGCTCAGGGATAAATTTCGCGCTGTTTTCCGCTAACGCTGAACAGGTTGAACTCTGTCTGTTTGATGATGATAACCAAGAGCTGCGCATCCCATTACCCGCCCGTACAGGTGATATTTGGCATGGCTATCTCCCCGCAGGAAAACCGGGGCAGCGATATGGTTATCGCGTCAGTGGGCCATTTGATCCGCAGCGTGGGCATCGCTTTAATCCGCATAAATTATTGCTAGACCCCTGCGCTCATGCTTTGGACCATAAAGTGGGGGATGATCCCAGTTTAGAAGGCGGTGTTAGCCAACCGGATGAGCGGGACAGTGTGGCCGCGATGCCTAAATGCATTGTGGTACATGAAGCATATAACTGGCAGGGGGATAAATCGCCCATCATTCCTTGGGGCAATACGGTGATTTATGAAGCCCATGTTCGGGGGTTAACCCAATTACACCCCGATATTCCTGCCGACTTACGTGGAACCTACGCTGGGCTCGCCCATCCCGCGATGATTGGCTATTTGAAAAAACTGGGTATCACCACCTTGGAACTGTTACCGGTGCAATTTCACGTCGATGAGCCGCGGTTGCAGAGAATGGGGTTGGGTAATTATTGGGGCTACAACGTGCTCGCGCCCTATGCTGTCGATCCTGATTATGCCTCCGGCCGTGACGGGATTTCGCCGCTAAAAGAGTTTCGCGATGCGGTCAAAGCGCTGCACAAAGCGGGCATCGAAGTGATCCTCGACGTGGTGTTTAACCATACTGCTGAGCTAGACGTTTTCGGCCCCACGTTGTGCCAGCGTGGTATCGATAACGCCAGCTATTACTGGTTAACCGAAGAAGGCGAGTACGACAACATGACCGGCTGCGGCAATGCGCTGCGCCTAAGTCATCCTTATGTGATGCAGTGGGTGATTGATTGCCTGCGTTATTGGGTCGATAGCTGCCATGTTGATGGCTTCCGCTTTGATTTGGGAACCGTTTTGGGCCGCACACCCGAGTTTGATCAACACGCGCCCTTTTTTGCCGCGTTAGCCGCTGATGAACGCCTGAGTGCCTGCAAAATGATTGCAGAACCTTGGGATATCGGCTGGGGTGGCTATCAGTTAGGCCAGTTCCCTACCGGTTTTAGCGAGTGGAATGATCAATATCGCGATGCGATGCGCCGTTTCTGGTTGCGAGATGATTTGCCGCTGGGATTGTTTGCTCAGCATTTTGCGGGAAGCAGTGCGCTGTTTGAACAGCGGGCGCGCTTACCTTCCGCCAGTATCAATCAAATTACCGCACATGATGGTTTCACTTTGCAGGATTTACTGTGTTTTAACCAAAAGCACAATGAAATCAATGGCGAAGAGAACCGTGATGGCAGTGATAACAATCATAGCAATAATTTTGGACGTGAAGGTTTGGTGGCTGATGACGCGATTTGGCAACGGCGAAAATCGTGCCAACGGGCTTTATTGACCACCTTGTTATTGTCGCAAGGGACACCCATGTTGCTGGCCGGTGATGAGCATGGTCATAGCCAGCAAGGCAACAATAATGCGTATTGCCAGAATAATATCCTCACCTGGCTCGACTGGGGCAGTGCGGATAAAACATTAACGGCATTTACCGCTGAGCTTATTCGGTTGCGCCAGAAAATTCCGGCCCTGATTCAGGATACATGGTGGCAGGAAGGGGATGGCAGCGTGCAATGGCTGGACAACCAGGGGCAAGCGCTGAGTGATATCGCTTGGGAACATGGCAGCCAGAAACAGCTACAAATTTTGTTATCTCAGCGCTGGCTAGTGGTGATAAATGCCACTGACCAGGCCTGTGACATGCATTTACCTGTGGGGGAATGGGTGACGGTTCCTCCTTTTGGGCCATCAGCGCTTGAGCGCCCATTAACCGTATGGAACGGAGCCGCGCATGACATTTGCGTGCTCATACAGAAATCTTAAGGAGTCAGCCATGGTTAAATTCGAAAATAAAGATCCGATGATGTTAGGCAGACTATTACCGAATAAGTCTGTGGCGCTGATTTTGGCTGGTGGCCGAGGATCACGACTGAAAGATTTAACCGCCACTCGCGCCAAGCCTGCGGTGCATTTTGGCGGTAAGTTCCGCATCATCGATTTTGCGCTGTCTAATTGCCTGAACTCCGGCATCCGCCGCATTGGTGTCATCACTCAGTACCAGTCCCATACGCTGGTGCAGCATATTCAGCGCGGTTGGTCATTCCTCAATGAGGAAATGAATGAGTTTGTGGACCTCTTGCCTGCTCAACAACGCTTGAGTACCGAGCAGTGGTACAAAGGCACGGCAGATGCGGTTTATCAGAATCTGGATATTATTCGTCGTTATGACGCGGAGTATATTGTCATCTTAGCGGGTGACCATATTTACAAGATGGATTACTCGCGCATGCTGATAGACCACGTGGAGAAAGGGGCTGAATGTACAGTCGCCTGTATTCCGGTTCCCATTAGTGAAGCCAGTGAATTTGGTGTAATGGAAGTGGCGGAGGATTTCCAGATAACGGCGTTCTTCGAAAAACCGTCCGACCCGCCAGCCATGCCCGGGCGTCCAGATATGGCATTAGCCAGCATGGGGATCTATATTTTCAATGCTGACTACCTGTTTAAACTGTTAGAGGAAGACCGGAATACCCCTGGTTCTAGCCATGACTTCGGTAAAGACTTAATTCCTAAATTGACCGCAGAGAAAGTGGCTTGGGCGCATCCGTTTGATCTTTCCTGCGTGACTTCGAATTCGGACTTACCTCCTTATTGGCGGGATGTTGGGACGTTGGATGCCTACTGGCGAGCGAACCTTGATTTGGCCTCGGTCACCCCTGAGTTGGATATGTATGACCGTGCTTGGCCAATTCGTACTCATATGGAACCCTTGCCGCCAGCCAAGTTTGTGCAGGACCGGTCGGGCAGTCATGGGATGACCATGAACTCCTTGGTTTCTGGTGGTTGCATTGTCTCCGGCTCGGTGGTGGTGCATTCGGTGTTATTCCCGCGGGTGCGGGTGAACTCGTTCTGCACCATTGATTCCAGTGTTCTGTTGCCTGACGTCAATGTCGGGCGCTCGTGCCGCTTACGTCGCTGCATTATTGACCGCGCATGTCATATCCCCGAAGGGATGGTCATCGGGGAAAACGCCGATGAAGACAGCGCGCGTTTTTACCGTTCAGAAGGGGGCGTGGTGTTGGTGACTCGGAAGATGTTAGCCAAGTTAGCAGCTAAATAGGGCTATTTTATTTGCGACATTGAGTAAAACCAGATTGGTATTAGGAGCCATAATGCGGGTACTACACGTATGTTCTGAGCTGTTTCCCTTATTGAAAACAGGGGGATTGGCTGACGTTGTTGGTGCTTTACCTGCCGCCCAGATTGCTGAAGGTGCGGAAGTGCGGGTGATGCTGCCCGCTTTCCCTGACTTGCGTCGCGGCATTCCGGATACGGTATTAGTCAGGGAGATTGATACTTTTGCTGGGCGAGTGTCGTTACGTTACGGTCATTTTCAGGGGATTGGTATTTATCTGATTGATGCGCCGGGCCTTTATGATCGGGCCGGTAGCCCCTACCACGACCAATCGTTGCATGCTTATTCCGATAACTACCGTCGCTTTGCATTACTGGGGTGGATGGCTTGTGAATTGGCCTGCGGACTAGATGGTTACTGGCGGCCTGATGTGGTGCATGCCCATGACTGGCATGCGGGATTGGCTTGCGCCTACTTGGCTGCGCGAGGTCGCCCTGCACGATCGGTATTTACCGTCCATAATTTAGCCTACCAAGGGCTGTTTTCAGCCCATCACTTGGCCGAGTTACAACTCCCCGCTGCCTTCTTCCAAATGTACGGGTTGGAGTTTTACGGCCAAATTTCCTATCTGAAAGCTGGGTTGTTCTTTGCTGATCATGTCACGACAGTCAGCCCGACCTATGCTAAAGAAATTACCCAACCTGCTTTTGGTTATGGCATGGAGGGGTTGTTGCAAGAGCGCGCCAGTCAGGGGAGATTGACTGGAATACTCAATGGGGTAGACAGTGACATATGGGACCCAGAAACGGATACCCTGCTGCATGAACGTTATGGTGCAGAGGACTTGCAAAAGAAAGCCGTGAATAAAGTCCATCTTCAAACCACCATGGGGTTGGAGGTCACGGATAAGAAGCCTATTTTTGCGGTGGTCAGTCGGTTGACAGAGCAAAAAGGGTTGGATTTAGTATTGGAGGCCTTGCCCGACTTATTGCGATTGGGGGGACAACTGGCAGTGCTTGGGGCAGGGGATGCGATTCTACAAGAGGCATTTTTGGCGGCCGCAGCAGACTATTCCGGCCAAGTTGGGGTACAAATTGGCTACCATGAGGCATTTTCTCACCGCATCATAGCGGGTGCAGATGTGATTCTGGTGCCGAGTCGTTTTGAACCCTGTGGGCTCACACAATTGTATGGTTTGAAATATGGCACATTGCCACTGGTCCGGCGTACGGGCGGGTTGGCAGATACCGTGGTGGACTGTGCGCTGGAGAATCTGGCTGATGGCAGCGCCTCGGGGTTTGTGTTTGATGAATGCGATGCGCAGGCATTGGTACAGGCAATACGCCGTGCTTTTGTACTGTGGAGCCGGCCAAAACATTGGCGCCATGTCCAACGCCATGCAATGGGGCTGGACTTTGGTTGGCAAGTCGCAGCGGCAGAATATCTGTCACTTTATCGGCGTCTTTGATGGCCGATTTGTCGTCACCACGATGGGTTGTAAATACGATTAGTTTTCAACATAACTAGTTGTCACCACGAATTGGGAAAACCGCTATGACATCACCGTTCAGTTATACCTCTCCCATTGTCAGTGTGGATGCACTGAAACATTCCATTGCCTATAAACTGATGTTTATTGTTGGCAAAGATCCCACGATTGCGACTCAGCACGATTGGCTGAATGCGACTTTATTTACGGTACGTGACCGTATGGTTGAGCGCTGGTTGCGCTCTAATCGCGCGCAGTTATCACAAGACGTCCGGCAGGTTTATTATCTGTCGATGGAGTTTTTATTGGGGAGAACACTCTCTAATGCGCTGTTATCGCTGGGCATTTATGATGACCTCGAGCAAGCGTTAGATGAGATGGGGCTCAGTTTGTCAGAGCTGATTCAAGAAGAAAATGACCCTGGTTTAGGTAATGGGGGCTTAGGCCGTTTGGCGGCATGTTTCTTGGATTCGCTGGCAACATTGGCGCTGCCGGGGCGTGGCTACGGTATCCGCTATGAATATGGCATGTTCAGCCAGAAAATCGTTAACGGCCAACAGATGGAATCGCCGGATAACTGGCTGGAATACGGCAATGCTTGGGAGTTCCCACGGCATAACACCCGCTATAAAGTGCGTTTTGGTGGTCGAATTCAGCAAGAAGGCAGTAAAACGCGCTGGCTAGAAACCGAAGAGATCCTGGCCTGCGCCTATGATCAAATCATCCCTGGTTTTGATACTGATGCCACCAATACATTGCGTTTATGGTCAGCGCAGGCCAGTAACGAAATCAATCTGGGTAAATTCAATCAGGGTGATTACTTCGCTGCGGTTGAAGATAAAAACCACTCAGAAAACGTGTCACGGGTCTTGTATCCCGATGACTCAACCTATTCCGGCCGCGAATTGCGTTTGCGGCAAGAGTACTTTTTAGTCTCAGCGACGGTGCAAGATATCCTGAGCCGCCACTGGACCATGCACCAGACGTTCGACAATCTGGCCGACAAGATTGCGATTCACCTGAACGATACCCACCCCGTACTTTCTATCCCTGAAATGATGCGTCTGTTGATCGACGAACATAAATTTAGCTGGATGGATGCGTGGGATGTGGTGCAACAGGTGTTCTCTTACACCAACCACACGTTAATGAGTGAGGCATTGGAAACTTGGCCGATCGACATGATCGGCAAGATCTTACCGCGTCATTTGCAAATTATCTTTGATATTAATGATCACTTCCTGAAGTTGGTACAAGAGCAGTATCCGGATGAACCCGAGTTGCTCTCGCGCGTGTCGATTATCGATGAAACCCATGGTCGGCAGGTACGTATGGCTTGGCTTGCAGTTATCGCCAGCCATAAAGTGAATGGGGTGTCTGCTCTGCATTCCGAGTTAATGGTGCAATCGCTGTTTGCCGATTTTGCTCGTATCTTCCCTAATCGATTCTGCAATAAAACCAACGGTGTCACTCCTCGGCGCTGGTTGGGGTTGGCGAACCGGCCATTGGCGACGGTGTTGGATGAAACTATCGGCCACAATTGGCGTACCGATCTCAGCCAACTGAGTGAGCTGGAAAAGAGTCTCGATTACCTTGGTTTCTTGCGCTCGGTACAAAAAGCCAAGCTGGAGAACAAGAAACGGTTAGCTATCTATATTGCTGAAAAACTGAATATTGTGGTCAATCCGGCGGCGTTGTTTGACGTCCAAATCAAGCGAATTCACGAGTACAAGCGGCAACTGTTGAATGTACTGCATGTGATAACCCGCTATAACCGTATTCTCGAGGCTCCTGATCAGAAGTGGGTGCCGCGTGTCGTGATATTTGCCGGTAAAGCGGCTTCGGCCTATTACAACGCGAAGCAAATCATCCGTTTGATCAACGATGTCGCTAAAGTAATTAACAATGATCCGCGAGTGAATAACCTGCTGAAAGTGGTGTTTATTCCGAATTACAGCGTCAGTCTGGCGCAGTTGATCATTCCGGCAGCGGATCTTTCCGAGCAGATCTCACTGGCAGGGACCGAGGCATCGGGGACCAGCAACATGAAGTTTGCCTTGAATGGGGCGCTGACGATTGGCACGCTGGATGGGGCGAACGTCGAGATGCTGGAACATGTCGGCGAGGATAATATCTTTATCTTTGGCAACACCACGGAACAGGTCGAGGCGTTACGTAATAACGGGTATAACCCACGGAAATATTACGATGAAGACCCAGAACTGCACCAAGCCCTGACGCAGATTGCCACCGGCACTTTCAGCCCAGAAGAGCCTCAGCGTTATACCAATCTGTTTGATTCACTGGTCAATTTAGGCGATCACTATCAGTTGTTGGCCGATTATCGCAGCTATGTGGACACGCAGGATCAGGTGGATGCGCTCTATCTTCACCCTGATGAATGGACGCGTAAAACCATACTCAATATTGCCAATATGGGGTATTTCTCTTCTGATCGGACGATCCAAGAGTATGCCGATGAAATTTGGGATATTAAGCCGATCCGGCTGTAATGATTAACGCGGTTCATAATAAAAAACCCTCTTCACGGTGAAGAGGGTTTTTTTTGATTCTCACAATGTCTAACGTAGCTATCAGGAAACGAGCGAGAGCGTCTGCTGTTTTTTACTTTGCTCAGCGGCTAGCCATTGCGCAATCCGTTGTTTTTGTGCTTCGTCTAAAGCCATACCCAATTTGGTACGACGCCAGATAGCATCATCAAGCTCGACAACCCATTCTTTCTCGACCAAATAGCGCAATTCTGCTTCGTACACGCCATGACCAAAGTGTTCACCTAGGCTTTCGATGCTAGTGGCATCCGCTAGAATCAATTCGCTGTGGCTGCCATAAGTGCGGGTATAGCGACGAGCCAACGCCTCAGGTAACCAGTTATAACGGTGACGCAACTGCACGGTGTAGTTATCGCGGCTACCGCCAATATCCCCACCCGGTAAAGAGCCGGTTTTGGTCCATGCTGGGCCGACATTCGGGTAATAGGTCGACAGTTTTTCCAGCGCATGCTCTGCCAGCTTGCGATAAGTGGTCAGTTTACCGCCAAAGACAGAGAGTAACGGTGCCTTGCCATCTTCATCGGCCACATCCAACGTGTAGTCGCGGGTCACGGCTTGCGGCGCATCTGATTCATCGTCGCACAATGGGCGGACACCGGAATAAGTCCAGACGATATCGTCGCGGCCCAACTGCTTCTTAAAGTGGTCGTTATAAACTTTAAGCAGGTAATCAATCTCTTGATCGTCGATCTTCACCTCTTTCGGATCGCCGTGGTACTCCACATCGGTGGTGCCGATGATGGAATACTCATCCAACCAAGGAATAACGAAAACAATACGGTGGTCTTCGTTTTGCAGAATATAAGCTTGTGGTTGGTTATGTACCCGAGGAACCACGATATGGCTGCCTTTGATCAAGCGGATACCATAAGGCGATTTGAGTTTCAGGCCATCGTCGAAGAACTGCTTAACCCATGGGCCTGTAGCATTGACCAAGCCTTTGGCACGCCAAGTAAAGGTTTTACCTGTGTTCACATCGACCGCTTCAACCATCCATAAACCTTGCTCACGCCATGCGCGGGTTACTTTGGTGCGGGTACGGACTTCACCGCCACGTTCGACCACTTCCTGTGCGTTCAGCACCACTAAGCGAGCATCGTCGACCCAGCAGTCAGAATATTCGAAACCGCGCACTAATTCGGATTTCAAAACGGACTCAGGGCCGAAACGCAACCCTTTACTGGCGGGTAACGTCGTCCGTTTGCCCAAATGGTCGTACAGGAACAGGCCAGCACGAATCATCCAAGCGGGGCGCAGGTGCGGCTGATGTGGTAAGCGGAAACGCATTGGGAACGCGATATGCGGTGCCAGCCTCAGCAGGACTTCACGTTCGGCCAGTGCTTCGCTCACCAAGCGGAACTCGTAGTGTTCTAGGTAGCGCAAGCCACCATGAATCAGTTTGGAACTGGCGGAAGACGTCGCACAGGCCAAATCTTGTGCTTCCAGCAGCAGAACGGACAGGCCACGCCCTGCAGCGTCAGCAGCGATACCGGCACCATTAATGCCGCCACCGATCACGATCAAGTCTTTGGTTTCCATGCTTCCTTCCTCCGGATGTTCGAAACAGCTCTCTAATGTTCGTTTTCGCTCACGATTGTAATCAAAAACCAACAAACAAGCCAAGAGTTAACCAAAAAAAACATTCACGCGTGATGGAGGTAACAGTTTTGTTATCAGGATGTGGGATGAATTGGAGGGAAGGGGGCGTTGGGGGTGGTTGATATTTGGCTTTGGCTTTGGCTTTGGCTTTGGCTTTGGCTTTGGCTTTGGCTTGGTGATCGGTTCGGTTGATATGAGATCGGTGCTCACTTTGGCTTTGATGCCTCAACCGCCAAAGGGGCCATGAGCGTGGCCCCTTTGGAAACCCGCGCTTCGCACGCATCGCTTGTCCACTGTGTGGATTCCCTCACTCATCGTTTCGGCTGACGGACCGGGCCGATTCACTCCTGTTCAAGCGGCCCTCGCTCGGCATCCATGCCTCGCGTCCTACCTTCTCTCTTCATTCGGCAGCTCAAATGTGCTTTTAAACATCAAAATCAAAACCATGATTTTTAGGTCTTGGGTCTTGACGTTGAGCGCAATCAGAAGAATTGCCGACGAGGATGAAGGGTAGAGTGAGCGGGCAGGACGCCCGCGAAAAGCGCGTTTGGGCAAGGATGCCCATCGCGCTGGCTCGTGAGCCGAAAGACGTAGGAGGTTTACCCGCAGGGCAATATTTCGCGCAAAGGCGCGGGTGTTGGGCCGCCGCCCTGCGGCCCGACTCGGTTGAGGCTGAGGAGATAAGGCCACCACCGAACGAATATCAACCGAAACCAGATCCAGTCATCTGTTTAAGCATCAGAGATAAGGTCACCACTGAACGCCTATCAACCGAAACGAGATCTAGTCCTCACCCTCAACACAACTCCAATTGAACCTCATGCTGCTCAATAATCTTCATCACGCTTGCTGGCGGCAACTGATCCGTAAACAGATAATCAATCAAATTCATATTCCCCAAATTCACCATCGCATTACGGCCAAACTTGGAATGGTCAGTCACCAACATCACGCAACGGGAATTTTCGATAATCGCCCGCTTAGTGCGCACTTCATGGTAATCAAACTCTAACAGCGAACCGTCCATATCGATGCCGCTGATACCGAGAATGCCGTAATCAAGACGGAACTGGGAGATAAAATCCAATGTCGCTTCACCGATAATCCCACCATCGCGGGTGCGCACTTCACCGCCTGCTAAAATCAGGCGGAAATCCTCTTTGGCGGTCAACAACGTTGCGACGTTAAGGTTGTTGGTCACAACCCGCAGGCCTTTATGGTTCATCAACGCGTGGGCAACGGCTTCTGGCGTGGTACCGATATCAATAAATAATGTCGCGCCATCTGGAATCTGACTGGCAACACGTTGGGCAATACGGGCTTTCTCTTCTGACCACATCACTTTACGATCATGATAGGCGGCGTTGACCGAGCTGGACGGTAACGCGGCACCACCGTGGTGACGGTGAATCTTGTTCTGGTCCGCCAAATCATTCAAGTCGCGACGGATGGTTTGTGGGCTAACGGTAAAATGTTCCACTAACTCTTCAGTACTGACGTAACCCTGCTGGCGTACCAATTCAATAATCGCATCATGCCGCTGCGTTTGCTTCACGATAATCCCCTAATGCGCCTGGTTGCTCCAGGCAGTTATTGTGCGGTTCTTACGCTCGCGCGTGTATCCCAGAATGCCATTAATAGCCCAATAATCAAACCAGAGACATGAGCGGCATTGGCAATCGATAACCCTAAAATATCGAAATATCCGGCAATCAGCCAGAGAACAGAAAACGCCATCAAGCCGCGGGGGAGCGAAATACCACGCTCGGGTGCGCGCTCGCCAGTGAGCCAAACATAACCCATTAAGGCATAGACCACACCAGACAGACCACCAAAATTCACGCCGCTGAATAGTGATTGCCCCCAGCCACTAAATAAAGCAGAAACAATAGTTAATACCAGCAACTTACCGGTGCCAAGTCGTTTCTCCATCTGCCCGCCCAAATACCACCACCACATCAAATTAAAGAGGATATGCAGTAGTGAAAAATGGAGGAAGGCAGGGCTGACCCAACGCCAGATTTGCAGATATTGGCTACTATCACGAGGCCAGGCGAGCCAAGACATTACTGCGTAATCGCCGAAGATCTGCATCAGAATATAGATGGCGATACACAGCACTAACACGGCCAACGTCAAGGGTCCTGCCTGACTGCGCAGCGTCTGAAGATAGGAAAAACGCTGATAAGGCAAATTAGTGTGTAAATTTCCAGATTGCCAACTGGCGGCCTGATAACGCGGGTTCAGCGGATCAAGTAAGAATTGTTCCAGTTCATGCTGCACCTGTGGCAATTGCTCATCATCGGCCAACCAAATTTCAGCACCCTGAGTATCAGGGCGTACTTCCAGTGCCACATTGCGGGTGGCCATGTAATCAACAAAGGCTTGTGCCAGACGTAGATTAGATATTGCTATCACTCGAATCATATTTTTCATTCTAAGGTGAGGTGATAAATCTTATAAATGCGATTAAGGCGATTAAAAATATCACAATCAGCAGAGTATTAGCTAACCGGCGAACTCCACGTTTTGCGGGTAACATCTGGCCCAGGCTTCAAAACCCCCATCAATACTGTAAACCGCTTCAAAACCTTGCTGGAGCAAGTATTGCGCAGCACCTTTGCTGCTGTTGCCGTGGTAGCACATCACCATGACCGGTTGTTCGAAATCGGTCTGCTGCATAAAGGTATGCAAGCTGTCATTGGTGAGATGAAACGCACTCGGTGCATGACCGGCTTGGTAACTTTGTGGGTCGCGAATATCGACCAATACGGCATTCTTTTCTTTTAAGCGAGTGTACGCCTGTTCAACACTGATGGTTTCAAACTGTTCCATAACGCCTTTAAATCCCGATGCAGATGAATAATTTTAATGCGCTATTGTAAGCGATTTTTGACGGACAAAAACCAACAACTTATGTAAGGATATTTGTATCCTATTCAAGATAAAATAAGCGGTAATATAAAAGATTCGTTTAGAGGAGGGGCGATAAACTCAGACGAAACAAAAAAGGAGTGTTTCCGATGGGTGATATCACAACAGGATATTTTTCTAGCCATAAATTAAGCTGCCATGATTTAGATTCTCTGCAAAGCAAACCCGAACAATTCAATGCTAATCTTTCCATCATGGACAAAATCTTTGATTTTTTCAGAATGATACTTAGCAATGAAACAAAAGGCCAAGCATTGGCTAAGTTAAACGAATTTATGCATGAAAATCATCTGGCGCATAGTCCAGTTGAATTATTAGGTATTTTTGAAAAAATCTTACCTGAAGAGATAAAGAATAATATTGTAGTTTACTTTCGTTATGAAGACAGTGATCGAAAATTCAAAAGTGTAGAAATATGCTGCAATGATAAACGCCTAGAAATCACACCTGACTCTTGCTGGTTAACGCCTTGGGACGAAGAGAAAATCAACAATTCAAAAATAAATGTTATTGAAGTGATAGAAAAGAAAGATACCGGTACGTGCAGCGATGAAATCAATTTTATTAAAAATGATGTTATTTATCAAAATAATGAAGAAAGTGTGTTTGGAGGTGCAGTCAATCGCGAACTCAATACCATAATAGGCACATGCTCAAAAGAACCTGAATATAGCACAATGAAATATAATGCAAAAATTATGGTTAATATTAAAAATGAAGAGGCTAAATTCGAAAAATTCATTTTGTCTTATGATGGTGATTCTCGGTTGGAAATTCCTATCAGAGATGATGGCCATGAGTTAATCGCATTAACACATAAAAATATGAAGATTAATTATTATTACACGAGTTGTCCGTATCATGAGATGACGACATTATTTGAACAAATTGATGCTGATCTCAACTCAATATTAGTTAAAGATAAATATGATAATAGGGTGGAGAGATATAAGTTTATTGGTGAGGTCTATGATGAAATTAAAAAAATTAATGGGCTAATTGATGTAAATGAAATATTTAGAGTGATGAATGTTAATACGAAAACCGAAGAGGAGAGTAGCCAATATATTAATAGTTGTGTGAGTAATGCGTTGAAGGAGGCAAAGCAACTGCAAGTCAATGAAGTCGATGACGAGTTTGAAAATCAGCAAGTTGTGTTGATCAAAGAAAACTTAAACTCAATAAAACAGAGTATGATCAACGAGATGTCTCAATCTCCAAATGATGCCGAAGGAAAAATTAATTATGTTGAACATGTTATTAATCACTTAAGAGATAAACCTCAAATTTTCACAGGAAAAGAGGCGGAAATAGAGTCGGCGCTAGTGAATCAAACGATATTTAACATTAATAAGCTACGCGAACATTGTCAGCGTAGCCTTAAAATGGAAAGTTAAGAGAGGGTGATTTCACCCTGCGGCTAACTAAACATAGCCCATCATCTGTAATAAGCGCTGTGCTTGCTGTACTGCTTCTTGTCGATGAGCAACGCCGAGCTTTTGATACAAATTACGGATATGGGTTTTTATGGTCGTGGCGGCCACATCTAGCTCACCGGCTATTTGGTCATTACTGTAGCCAGAGTAAATAAGCCCTAATACCTGCCATTCACGTTGGGTCAGTGGGCTGGTACGGATCAATTCAGGCACTTGCGGGTGAGTCAGTAACTTATCGACGAAGATCTCATCAAAATGGGCGAATTTATGCCGATGATGTTGATTCAGGTCTTTCAGGATCCGTTGGGCGCGAAATTGCTCCAGTTCAGGTAGCGCGTTCAATTGAATCAGTTGGCGCAACTGTTGTGCCATAGCCTCACCTTCAATCACAAAATGGCTGATAAAGCCGGTGCGATTGGCCAGTGACAGTGATTCAATTAGTGCTTTCTGAGCTTCACTTTTACGCTCGGTTTGCCAGTAAAGTGTATTACTTAACAGTAGATTACGGTTGAGATCGCTGGTTAGGCGCAAACGACGAGCATTTTCATTCAGCTCTTCTAGCACCACTTCCGCTTCATTATAACGGCCCAACATAATTTGTATTCGGGCGATATTACGCCATTGGCCCTGTAAAAAGTGGTTATCGGCCATACCCGGTTTTTCAGCCTGACGCAGCCAATTTGCCGCAGCGGCTTTATCGCCGGTCATCTGCCAGTGAATCACTCTCGGCTTATCGGCATTGGTCACCCAGTCGAGATGATATTGGCTACCATGTTGCAGTGCTTCACAACGTTGGAGATGCATATTCGCGTTATCCAAATCCCCGCGAGCCAATGAGCATTTCGCGAGCATTGCCAGACACTGCAACTGTTGTTGCGGGTGGTAATTCACCAAGATTTCAATACCTTTGCGCGCGGCTTCTTCTGCTTCATCCAGCCGTGACCACGACCACAATACCTGAGAGCGAATGCGCAGCAGGAATTCATGCATCGGTAACTGCTCTAGATGTTGCTCATGGACCAACTCGAAGGCTTTATCTTGTGTCTCATAGGCCGCTTGCAAAAAGCCTTGAGCAATCAGAATTTCGCTCTGTTGTAGCAGCGCCCATAGCGCATAGTGATAAGCCTCATGGCGACGTGCCATTTGTTCTGTTTGCTGCATCATGGGCAGCGCACGGCTTAATTCCCCTTTGCAATGATGGACTTCGCCGGTGACAGAGGTCGCCACTATTCGGCTGTAGAAGTTCGCCATCGGCAAATATTTCAGGGCTTCGGTGGCCAGTTTTTCCGCTTCGTCCGGCTTACCGTCATTGATCGCCACCTGAGCACGTAGTGCATCAAATTCAGCCCGCAAAATTTCATCGATAGGAATTTTACGTTCCTGCATCGCTGATTCAGCGCGCTCTAGCAGCGTATTCACCTCGCCATAGCGGTGTTGGCTTTGTGCCAGCCAAGCTTGCAGCAAGGCCAGTTCAGGATTTTGTACCAATAACGAATAGGGTAGGGCAACGAGGCACTGTTCCAGTAGCGCGAGCTCGCTGTGGTTAAACAGCGTCCACGCATGTTGTAGCAAAATATCCCGTAACATGCCGACATCGCCAGCGGCTAAGGCGTGATGAATTGCTTCTGCGGGGTAACCCAGTGCCATCCAACCTTCAGCGGCGGCATGATGTAACTCTGGTAGCTCTAACGCGAGTTCCCACTGACAACGTTGGCGTAGGAAGCTGGCAAATAAGGGGTGGAAACAGAACCATTCGCCGCTATCGTCCATGCGATGAATAAATAGCCCTTGGCGCTCTAGTTCTTCCAGCCTTTGTTGGCCGTTATCCTCTCCCGTCAGGCGCACGATCAACGCATCGTTCATCGAACGTAATACCGAGCAACGCAGCAAGAATGCACGTGCATCACTATCGACTTGGTCTAACACTTCATCAACCAAATAGTCTGACAAGTGGCTAGCATTCAGCCCTGCCAGACGTTTAGCGGATTTTTGCGCAGAAGAATTGGGCTGACGAGACGACAATGCAATCAGTTGTAACGCGGTTGCCCAGCCTTCGACTTCATCACATAGACGGCTGCTATCCCCCTGTTCCAGCGGTGTAGACAGTCGACAATCGAAGAATTGCTGCGCTTCTTGATGATTAAATGCCAACTGCTGCATGCCCAGTTCGAGCAATTGATCCCGTACTCGCAGGTTAGCGATACCCAATGGTGGCAGGGTACGCGATAGCAGGATCAGCGTGAGATTTTCCGGCTGATGGCGCAAGAAAAAGCGCATTGCTTCATGAATGGCGTCATTGGCAATGAGATGGTAATCATCGATGACCAGATAAAGCGGACCGTCCCAATCAGACAGCTCGATAAATAATTGCGCAAACAGCGCAGACAGACTGGCATATTGATGTTTCTGGCTAAGGGCTTCACTTTTGCTGCAATGGCCACCGGTTGCCAACTGTATTGCTGCAATCAGATAGGTAGCAAAACGTTCTGGCTGATTGTCACTTTCATCCAGAGAGTACCAACCGAGACAAGATTGGTCAGCGGCCCACTGCGCGATCAACGTAGTTTTACCGTACCCCGCCGGACAATTGATTAAAGTCAGGCGGTAATTCGCCACACCTGATAATTTGACCAATAGGCGATCGCGTATCACGGTATTTTGTAGCCGTACCGGGCGGCTCAGTTTTGATGGGATCAGCATGCTGTGTCCGGTTTAAAAACGGTCCGGTGGGAAGAAATCCTGACGATTAATAAGTCCATTTGTAATGAGATGTTACAGGCATTCATAAGAGTAATTATTTTTAGCCTCGTAATTAATCAGCACTGCTAAGGTCTGACAACCGCCATATTATTGCAATAGAGTTAATGTTTCCTATGGCTGTAAGTTGCACCGGATCACAATTTTAGCTACGCCCTGCGACTCATCCCCAGCTAATCCTCCGGCAGGATGATGCCCTTGCCCATTCGACTTGGCAGGATAAGGGTAAAATTACTCCATTCACAGGATAGAGACTTCCCTATGTCACAGCCTATGCTCAAAAAGGACGATTTCCTGGCTGCACTGACCCGCCAGTGGCAGCGCTTCGGTTTAACTTCTGCTCAGCAAATGACCCAACACCAATGGTGGGAAGCGGTCAGTGCAGCGTTAGCCGAACAACTCTCTGCACAGCCAGCACCCGCAAAAGCCAAAAAAGTACAGCGCCACGTTAACTACATTTCGATGGAGTTTCTCATTGGCCGCTTAACGGCAAACAACCTGATTAATCTGGGTTGGTATGACCAAGTGGAAGCCCTACTGGCTGAACAGCAGATTAGCCTGAGCGACTTGTTGGAGCAGGAAACCGACCCCGCATTGGGTAATGGTGGGCTAGGGCGCTTGGCGGCGTGTTTCTTGGATTCAATGGCGACGGTAGAGCAGCCTGCCACCGGCTATGGTTTGAATTATCAATATGGTCTGTTCCGCCAGTCATTCAGTGAATGCAAGCAGCAGGAAGCCCCTGATAATTGGCAGCGGGAGAGCTATCCGTGGTTCCGCCACAATGCCGCATTAGCGGTCGATGTTGGTTTTGGCGGCAAGCTGGAAAAGCAAGCCGATGGCCGCCAGTTATGGCGTCCGGCGTTCACTATACGCGGTGAAGCATGGGATTTACCGGTGTTGGGTTATCGCAATAGCGTCACTCAGCCTCTGCGTCTATGGCAAGCGACCCATCAGCATCCATTTGATTTAACAAAATTTAATGATGGAAAATTCTTGCTGGCTGAACAAAACGGTGTTGAGGCAGAAAAACTCACCAAGGTGCTGTATCCGAACGATAACCATTTATCGGGTAAGCGCTTGCGCTTGATGCAGCAATATTTCCAGTGCGCCTGTTCGGTGGCGGATATTCTGCGTAAGCATCATCTGGCGGGCCGTAAATTGGCTGAATTGCCGGATTATGAGGTCATTCAGCTTAACGATACTCACCCAACGATCGCCATTCCTGAAATGCTGCGCGTACTGCTTGATGAACATCAACTCAGTTGGGATGCCGCTTGGGCTATCACCAGTAAAACTTTTGCGTATACCAACCACACTTTGATGCCAGAAGCCCTTGAGTGTTGGGATGAGAAATTAGTGCGCAGCTTGTTGCCACGCCATTTTGTCATCATCAAACAGATCAATGCGCAGTTTAAAAAGTTAGTTGATAAGCAGTGGCCGGGTAATGACGAGGTTTGGGCCAAGTTGGCCGTCCACCATAACAAACAGGTGCGTATGGCCAATCTGTGCGTGGTCAGTGGCTTCGCTGTTAACGGTGTTGCGCAATTGCACTCCGATCTGGTTATCAAAGATTTGTTCCCTGAATACTACGAATTGTGGCCAAATAAATTCCACAATGTTACTAATGGTATTACGCCGCGCCGTTGGTTGAAGCAATGTAACCCAGCATTGTCTGGCCTGATTGATGACACACTAAAAGTAGAATGGGCGAATAATCTGGATGCATTAGCTGGGCTTGAGTCTTATGCCGATAACCAAGCATTTCGCGAACGTTATCAGCAAATCAAATATGACAACAAAGTTAAGCTGGCTGAATATGTTAAGCGTGTGATGGGGCTGACCATTAATCCGGACGCCATCTTTGACGTGCAGATCAAACGGTTGCATGAATATAAGCGCCAGCATCTAAATCTGCTGCATATTCTTTCGCTTTATCGCCAGATTCGCGATAACCCGAATCTAGATATTGCGCCGCGTGTGTTCCTGTTTGGGGCAAAAGCAGCGCCGGGTTATTATTTGGCCAAAAATATTATTTATGCGATAAATCAAGCAGCGGACAAGATCAATAACGATCCGATCGTTAAAGATCGCCTAAAAGTGGTGTTCATCCCTGATTATCGTGTTTCGGTTGCGGAATTGATGATCCCCGCAGCGGATGTGTCTGAGCAAATATCGACTGCCGGTAAAGAAGCATCTGGGACGGGTAATATGAAGTTAGCGCTCAATGGGGCGTTAACTGTGGGGACACTCGACGGGGCAAACGTCGAGATTGCCGAGCAAGTGGGCGATGAGAATATCTTTATTTTCGGCAACACGGTGGAGCAAGTAAAAGCCATTTTAGCCAAGGGTTACAAGCCACAAAAATACCTGAAAACTGATGCGCACCTGAAAAGTATTCTGGATGAGCTGGCCAGTGGGGCATTCAGCCAAGGTGATAAGCACGCATTTGACATGATGTTGCATAGCCTGCTGGAAGGGGGAGATCCGTATCTGGTCTTGGCTGATTTTGCTTCATATTGTCAGGCACAGCAGCAAATTGATGCCCTGTACCGCGATAAGGATGAATGGACCCGTCGTGCCATTCTTAACACTGCCCGGGTAGGGATGTTCAGTTCTGACCGTTCTATTCGCGACTATCAAGCGCGGATCTGGCAAGCCAAACGTTAAGGAGAAGACTGCATGGATCGTAAATCGCTCGATCAAGCAGCGACACTGGCAGGGATTGCCGCCAGCTATATTAATGCTCATGGTAAGCCGCAGGCCATTTTGCCGGAAACCAAGCAGCAGTTGTTGGCGGCCATGGGGCGTATGACTACGCCTCCTGTTACTCAGACAGAAAAAGCACCATTACCGGTTGTAAAAGTATTTACTTTTGGCAGTCCGATGCCACTGCCAATGGCGGGTTCAGGCGATTATCACTGGCAGTTACAGACAGAGAAAGGTGAGCTACATCAAGGGCGTATCAGTGCGAATAAAACACTGACATTGCCGACATCCTTGCCATTGGGCTATCACCGTTTGATGCTGGAGCAAGGCTTACAGCAGTGGCAGTGCTCGGTTATTGTTGCGCCGAAGCGTTGTTATGAACCGGATGCGTTATTGGCCGGGAAAAAGCTCTGGGGAGCTTGCGTGCAGCTGTATACCCTGCGTTCTGAACGCAATTGGGGTATTGGTGATTTTGGCGATTTAGCCCAGATGTTGGAGCAGGTTGGGGAACGGGGTGGTGCGTTTATTGGCCTCAATCCGATTCACGCGCTTTATCCGGCTAATCCGCACAGTGCTAGCCCTTATAGCCCGTCATCTAGACGCTGGCTGAATGTGATTTATATCGACGTCAATGCCGTGGATGAGTTTCAGCACAGTGAAGCCGCGCAACGCTGGTGGCATCAACCTGAGACACAAAGTGCCTTGGCAGAGAGTCGCGCCAATGAATGGGTGGATTATACCCAAGTGATGCGGCTGAAATTGACGGCTCTGCGCTTGGCGTTTCCTTTGTTTACCGCGCGTAAAACGAGAGATGCGCGGGTACAAGCATTCCATCAGTTTGTGGAGCAAGGCGGTAGGAGCCTGTATCAACAGGCTGCTTTTGATGCCCTACATGCACATTTGAGTGAGAATGATCCGATGATGTGGGGCTGGCCGGTATGGCCTGCTGAATATCGTGATGGGCACAGTAGCGCGGTGGCTGATTTCTGCCATAAGCACAGCGATGACGTGAACTTCTATTTGTGGCTACAGTGGCTGGCTGCCAGCCAGTTTGATCGCTGCTTCCGTGAGAGTCAGGCGCGTAAAATGCCGCTGGGCCTGTACCGTGACTTAGCGGTGGGTGTGGCGGAAGGTGGCGCTGAGACGTGGTGTGATCGTGAGCTATATTGCCTGAAAGCATCCGTGGGTGCGCCGCCCGATATTTTAGGGCCACTCGGCCAAAACTGGGGGTTGCCGCCAATGGACCCGCACGTCATGGTTGCTCGCGCCTATCAGCCGTTTATTGATTTGCTGCGGGCCAATATGACCAGTTGTGGTGCGCTGCGAATTGACCATGTGATGGCGGTACTGCGTTTGTGGTGGATCCCATACGGGCGCACAGCAGATCAGGGGGCTTACGTTAAATACCCCGTTGATGATTTGTTGGCGATATTGGCGCTAGAAAGCCAGCGTCATCATTGCATGGTGATTGGTGAAGACTTAGGCACCGTACCGGTTGAGATTATCGGTAAGTTGCGCGATAGCGGGGTGTATTCCTATAAGGTGCTCTATTTTGAGCATGATAGTGAGAATATCTTCCGTGCGCCGCAGTCGTATCCGGTGCAAGCGATGGCGACCATCACGACTCATGACCTGCCGACACTGCGAGGTTATTGGCAAGCGGATGATCTGACTTTAGGCAATAAGCTGGGCTTATATCCGGACCAACAGATCTTGAAGCAGCTTTATCTCGATAGAGAGCGGGCGAAGCAAGGGTTGTTGGAAGGGTTGCATCATTATGATTGCGTGCCAAAAAAGGTGGGTCACAAAGCCTCGTTACTGGCGATGAGTCCGGTGCTCAACCGTGGGTTACAGCGTTATGTCGCTGACAGTGCCAGTGCATTATTGGGGTTGCAGCCAGAAGATTGGTTGGATATGGCGACGCCGGTCAACATTCCTGGCACCAGTGATGAATATCCCAATTGGCGACGTAAATTAACGGTGACGCTGGAAGAGATGTTTGCTGACGAGCACGTTAATCGGTTACTGAAGGATTTGGATAAGCGCCGCAAAAATGTTTCCGCGGGGTAAGGTTTGAGTGATTCTGAGTGACGATAAGGGGGAGAAATCCCCCTTGTGATTATGACAATGTGCGTATAGCTAGCTGAGAGAACAGACAGATCGTAAAGACGCCGTAAAATCGTCCCTGATGGCTCGAGCCGCGCCATCCTTGGCGCGGACGCTTTACTCTTCTGCCTGCCCTCACCGCTCTAGACTGAATCATTGGGATGGTGGCAGTAGTTTTAAGGGGGAGATGTCCCCCTTTATGATGACTGTCGTACCAAGAACGCCAAGTATTAGTAGTAAGAGTGTTCGCCGCGCTGATGCTCGGTCAAATCCCTTACCCCTTTCAATTCTGGGAATTTCTGCAACAGCTCTTTCTCAATGCCTTCTTTCAGCGTGACATCGACCATAGAACACCCGTTACAACCGCCGCCGAATTGCAAAATAGCCAAGGCATCAGGGGTGATTTCCATCAAGGTGACACGGCCACCGTGACCCGCTAATTGCGGGTTAATCTGCGATTGCAGGACATACTCAACCCGTTCCATTAGCGGCGCATTGTCATCCACTTTACGCATTTTGGCGTTCGGGGCTTTCAGGGTGAGCTGAGAACCGAGCTGGTCGGTCACGAAATCGATTTCAGCATCTTCCAAATAAGGTTTGCTCAGCTCATCAATATAAGCTGATAGCTGTTCGAATTTCAGTTCAGTATCTGTGGCTTCAACGGCATCCGGCGGGCAATAAGACACGCCGCACTCAGCGGTTGGTGTACCGGGGTTGATAACAAATACACGGATTTGGGTGCCTTCTTCTTGATTTGCCAACAGTTTGGCAAAATGAGATTGTGCTGCATCTGTTATTGTGATCATGGCATCTGCTCAATAGTTGACTACGCTTGTCGGCTATAATACGCCCATTGTTAGGGTGACTACAAGGTTCGACAAATACACCAAACCTGCAATGAGGCAATCCCCTCAGCCCATAATAACGTGGCAATCTCATTCAGCGTACTTCCCGTCGTCACAACATCATCCAGCAGGGCAATGTGTTGGCCTCGAATGGGCGTCATGCAACGAAAGATCCCCTGCAAATTTTGACGTCGTGCTGTGGCGCTGAGTTGTTGCTGGGGAGGCGTTGCACGGACGCGCTGTAAGGTCATATTGCTATAGTGGCAGTTAAGCCAGTGAGCTAATGGCCGCGCTAAGAGGTCTGCTTGATTATAGCCGCGCCGCCAGCAGCGAGAACGGTGTAATGGCACACTGATAATGCGATCCGGTTTAATCACCCTGCCACGGCGTTTGGCATCAAGCCAACGCAATAGAAATAGGCGTGCCAAAGCCGGTGCCAGTTGGGTGTAGCTACTAAATTTGAGTTTTTTAATCAGCCCCTTTAGCGGAGGTGCATAATCGCTAACAAAGATAATACTCTCCCAATCGGGGGGATTATTTAGGCAGCGGCCGCAAGGACGTTCAGCGTTAGCACTGGGTAAGCCGCAGCGTGGGCAGCAAGGCGGCAACTTAGGCAAATGGCGGTTGCAGTAGCAGCAGATGCCGTGGCTGGCGCGGTGGAGGGGTTGGTGGCAGAGCCAGCAGTGGCTGTTGATACGTTTCTCCTTCGTCCTTGACGCTGCAGGGTTGTTGGCTGTATTCACTTACCCGAATCACTGACGAGGGTCAGCTCATCGGGATGCGTTCACTGGCCACCTACCTGCAACGGCAATGACTTTGGAGGTTTCCTTCGTCCTTGAGGCTGCGGGGTTGTTGGCTGCATTCACTGCGCTCATTCCGTTAAGCCATCGGATCAGGCAAGATAACCGACAAGATTAAGGTGACGGGATATTAGCGTATGAAACAACTTTATTGGAACATCTGCGGTGAAGGTGATCGCGATCTTGTGTTGCTGCACGGATGGGGGCTGAATGCCGAAGTCTGGCATTGCATTATTGATCGACTCACTCCGCATTTTCGCCTGCACCTCGTGGACCTGCCCGGTTATGGCCGTAGCAAAGATTTTGGTGCGATGTCACTGTCTGATATGGCTGCCATTGTCTTGCAACAAGCCCCACAAAAAGCGTTGTGGCTGGGCTGGTCAATGGGGGGGCTGGTGGCCAGTCAGATAGCGTTGAGCCATCCGGAGCGAGTGGCAGGATTGATCACCGTTTCTTCCTCTCCGTGTTTCACGGCTCATGACGAATGGCCCGGTATCCGCCCAGAAGTGCTAGCAGGCTTCCAGCAGCAGCTCAGTGAAGATTTCCAGCGCACGGTTGAGCGTTTCTTGGCATTGCAAACATTAGGAACCGAAAGCGCGCGGCAGGATGCCCGCTTATTGAAAGCGGTGGTGCTGCAACATCAGATGCCGGAGGTGCCGGTGCTCACCGGTGGGCTGGAAATTCTACGTACCACGGATTTGCGCGACGCGCTGGCGACATGTTCACTGCCATTTTTGCGTATCTACGGGTATCTGGATGGGCTGGTACCACGCAAAGTCGCCTTTTTGCTCGACAGTGAATGGCCGCTCACGCAATCGGTGGTGATGAAGGGGGCGGCACATGCGCCTTTTGTCTCCCATCCTGATGATTTTTCTAATTTGATTATTACGTTCGCGCAACAAAATCAGCGCTAAAACGCCAAATGACACCTTGATTGATTGGGCATTTCTCTAGTCTCATGACAGCCTAACTAGGCAAATGAATGGATTATATTTCGTCATATAAATGGCTAAATATTAAATCTGCTTAATAATTAAAACTGCCTTACTGGCATGACCCATTCATTGACGAGGTATTTGGCATGAATTTATTGAAAAATTTAACAATAGCTCTGGTGGTGTCGGGGATTTCATTTGGCGCGATGGCGGCGGAAGAAATCACCAAAGAAGAAGCAGCAAAGTATGAGAAAGTGGGCACAATCTCAAGTTCCGGTGAGGCAACATCACCCATGGACGTGAAAGAAGAATTATCAAGATTGGCTGATGAGAAGGGGGGTAAATACTATGTGATTACCTCCGAGCGCGAAAAGAAAAAGTTTGATGCCACGGCTGATGTGTATAAATAGTCAATGCCTAGCATGAGATAGCAGACAAAGAACTCATTGTGGAGAGGACAAGCAGATCGTAAAGACGCCGTAAAATCATCCCTGATGGCTCGAGCCGCGCCATCCTTGGCGCGGACGCTTTACTCCTCTGCCTGTCCTCACCGTTCACGATCGAGTCATCGGTGTTTGCCAGCCGTCAGAGATGCCCATTAGGGCATCCTGTTCCAGTGCTAATGTTGATCTTTTAACTGATACACCACGGTATGGCACTGATTCTTTCCTTCGGGGCAACTTTTGCAACTGCCTGTCAGACACCCACTGTTATCTAACTCAATACGCTCAACTTTGCCCATCGCTGTCAGCCTGTCCAGCATTGCCTCGATCAAGGGCAAAGGCGTCGCCAATTGTTGACTTAACTGAGCCGCCCCCACATTGCCACTGAGGGCGATTGCATCGCGTAATTGCAGCAAACTTGCCATAGCCCCTCCTTTTATCTCGGTAATACATCTGGTTATCGTGATCAGTCAGTGAGTCATGCCTATCACTCACTAATGGCAGTCATTACCGCTACTTTGGCAACAACTGGCCGGCGTGCTGTTTTGTAATCTCATGGTGACTCGGCTGCGTGCGCGGCGTAGGCCAAATATAATCAGTACATTTACCACAATCACTAAGGCAATAATGGTCAGGCTTTGTTGTGGATGCTCGCGTATAGTCGCGACCTGATAAAACAGGGTCGCCAGTGAATAAGCCACATTCAGCCCCCAAAGAATCGAGAAGGTCATCCAGCCACGGCTAGTTTCCCGTGCGATAGCCCCCATAACGGAGACACAGGGCACATACAACAGCACGAATATCAGGTAGCTATAGGCCGCAATACTCGAGCCGAATTTACTGCTCATCATGCCCATCGAACCTGCGGCCATTTCACCTTCGCCTTTGCTTGCTTCAATTGGATTCGATAGCACACTGAGACTAAAGGTCTCTTTTAAGCCCTGCCATGTGGTTTCAGCCGCACCAGCCAGCTCACTCAATAAGTTGAAGTTCTCAGCATCAAAGGGTTCATTTTTGATCTGCTCTGCGGTGTAGAGTGTATTCAGTGTCCCGACCACCACTTCTTTTGCCATGGCACCGGTCACCAATCCGACGGTTGCCTGCCAGTTATCGCTATGAACACCCATCGGGGTGAGTAACGGCGTCAAGACCTTGCTGACAGAGGCGAGCGCCGAATCGTTGATGCTATCCACTGCTTTGCCACTGAAAGAAAAGCTATTCAGCCCGCCGATAAAGATACTGGCGATAACAATGACTTTCCCTGCCCGCAGGACAAAGCCTTTCAGTCGCTGCCACGTTTGTAATAACAAGCTTTTCAGATGAGGTACGTGGTAAACCGGCAGTTCCATCACAAAGGGGGAGGCTTCGCCCCGCATTATGGTGTGTTTCAACACCAATCCAGTGAGGATAGCGACGACGATGCCGAGTAGATAAAGAGAGAAAACGATACTGGCACCGTCTTGACCAAAGAAGGCGGCAGCAAAGACGGCAAAAATCGCCAGCCGCGCCCCACAGGACATAAAAGGCGCCATCATGATGGTGATTAAGCGTTCACGTTGTGCATCCAGTGTTCGTGCGCCCATGATCGAGGGCACATTGCAGCCGAAGCCGACAATGAGCGGCACGAAGGATTTACCCGGTAACCCCAGCGCTTGCATTAATCTGTCCATCACAAAAGCAGCGCGGGCCATATAGCCGGAATCCTCCAAGAACGAGAGGAACAGGTACATCATGCCAATTTGTGGAACGAGTGGCAGCACGGTGTTAATCCCGCCTCCGACACCTTGGGCAAGGAAGATAGTGAGCCATTGAGGGAAATGCAGGGTATAACCGACCCATTGCAGCCCTTGAATAAAGATGGCGGCGGAGCCGATATCAAATATGGGCTGCAACGCACCGCCAATATTGATAGCTAAAACGAACATTAAATACATCACAAACAGGAAGATAGGCACACCCAACCAGCGATTGAGGATCACTTTATCCAGCGCCAGAGTCAGGCGGTTAGGTTCAGCCTGTTGCGAGTTCCCGACGATATCACAGATGCGAGCAATGCTTTGGTAGCGAGCATCGGCAATCACCAGTTCTGGATCTTCGTGCTGGCTTTCTCGCAAATGAAGCCGTGCTTGTTCAACCTGAGAGGGGGCAATGCCTGCGCGGGCCAGACTGTAGATGTCGCCTTCCAGTATTTGCAGGGCCAGCCAGCGGCGTTGCTGAGTGGGCCAAGATTCAGGCATCGCCTGTACCAACTTATCCACTTCTGCGAGGAGTGCGGACGGATAGTTAACCAATGCCCTGTAGGTGGCGGGTTGAAGCGTATCGATACCGGTTTTTAATTCGTTAATACCCTGCCCGCGGGTCGATACCAGCGGAATGACCGGGCAGCCTAGTTGCTGAGATAACGCAGGGATATCAATATCGATATGCTGGCTTTTGGCGATATCCAGCATATTGAGTGCCACGATGCAGGGGATGCCTAACTCGACCAATTGCAGTGTGAGATAGAGATTACGTTCAAGATTCGCGGCATCAATCACGTTGATCAGTAGGTCAGCTTCGCCACTCAGAATATAGTGGCAAGCAATTTGCTCATCCAATGAAGTCTGTTCTGAGATGGTGGTCAGAGAGTAAGTGCCCGGTAAGTCAACCAAAGTGACTTGATGCTGCGCGGTAGTGAAATGCCCCTCTTTGCGCTCAACGGTGACCCCTGCCCAGTTCCCCACGCGCTGACGAGCGCCGGTTAATTGGTTGAAAAGCGTGGTTTTACCCGCGTTAGGATTGCCGATCAGGCCGATTGTGAGTGCTTTCATGGTCCAACGTAATATCAGTAAATGAAGTTGCGGCAAGGCGTTTTCATACGCCACTTGACGGAAAGAATAGGCCGGACACTGGGGATTTAGGGTTGTAGATCCAGCGTTAGCAGGTCTAAATCTTTCTTACGTACCACCAAATTAACCCGACGGGTTTCTATCTGAATGGGATCGCCTAAAGGCGCAAGGCGAACAACATTAAATGAAGAACCGGGTAGCATACCCAGCGATAATAGTTTCTGCCGATAAGCTGGACTGATCTCAGGTGAGAAACCCACGATTTTATAGGAACGCTGTGGAATAAGATGCATAGGAGCCTCTTGAATTATCGTTTAATTGGCGTACCAGAGTTCAGAGTAAAGCTCAGAGTAATATTAGTCTAAAAACTAATGGATGAGATAATGATAGTAATAATCATTTTCATATTCAACTAAGGCAAAATACTCAAAAGTAAGTATTAGTAACAATTCTATTCTTAGAATGAATGATTCTGATTTTGTGCTTGTTTTACCACCAAATTAGCGCGATCGCAAATGAGAATGATGAGTTAAATCAGTTAACTGTATGTTTCTATCACGGCCTGCTTGTTCTGTAAAATACGCATAAGTAACATAATCGATTCACCATGACTTGAATCAAATAACATTCGTATTTTAATGAGGGCGGTATCTGATGGCGTAATTAATTATAAATTAATGGTAATTTTTAATTAATTTATAACTTTGTTAAATCGATTGTTAAAGTCAACTCCTTCCTATCACGCATCATATTTTTAATATCACCCTAAAACGGATTTGTTATTTTTTGTGTCTGCGACACCAGCGGTGTTTAGAGATAAAAAACTCCCCAATATCAGATGGACATCTAATATTGGGGAGTGAGTCAGTTATTTCGATAACCGGTTAATCATCCCGACATTAACCACTAGCGCTTTTTAAATGCGGCTGCCAGAGCGTCACTCATGGCGCTGTTGCCATTTGAGCTACTCTCGGCGCGGCCTTTTGCTGGCGGGCGATGATTTGACTCATTATTACCGCGCGGCCGGTTTGCGCCACGGTTGTCATTTTGAGTGGTGGTGCGGTTCTCACCACCACGACGTGAACCACTTTCACCCGGCTGCTCATCAAGGCGCATGGTCAGCGCAATACGCTTACGCTGTAAATCAACTTCCATGACTTTCACTTTGACGATGTCACCGGCTTTCACCACTTTATGCGGATCATCGACAAACTTATCTGCCAGAGACGAGATATGGACTAAGCCGTCCTGATGTACGCCGATATCGACAAAGGCACCAAAGTTGGTCACGTTAGTGACGGAACCTTCGAGGATCATACCCAGCGTCAGATCTTCCATCGTTTCAACGCCTTCGGCAAAGGTCGCCGTTTTAAACTCAGGACGTGGATCTCGGCCAGGTTTTTCCAATTCGCGCAGAATATCGGTGACGGTTGGCACACCAAAACGTTCGGTTGTGAAATCGCGAGCGTTAAGGTTACGCAGTGCTGGCGAGTTACCCATTAAATCCTGCAACGCTTGCTCGGTCGCAGCCAAAATGCGCTCGACCACGGGATAAGCTTCAGGATGCACGGTTGAGGCATCCAGCGGGTTATCGCCATGATTGATACGTAAAAAGCCCGCGCACTGCTCAAAGGCTTTTGGCCCCAAGCGGCTGACTTTCAGTAATTGCTCGCGGTTATGGAAGCGGCCATTCTCATCACGCCAGTTCACGATGTTTTGCGCCATCATGCGGGTCAAACCGGCGACGCGAGTCAGTAATGGCACGGATGCGGTATTTAAATCCACACCGACGGCGTTCACACAGTCCTCGACGACGACATCCAGTTTTTTCGCCAGTTGGCTTTGGCTGACATCGTGCTGGTACTGACCGACCCCAATGGATTTCGGATCAATTTTGACCAGCTCTGCCAATGGATCTTGTAGGCGACGGGCAATCGAGACCGCGCCACGGATTGAAACATCTAAGTCTGGGAATTCCAACGCCGCCAGTTCAGATGCGGAGTAAACCGATGCTCCTGCTTCACTGACGATCACTTTTTGTGCGATGACGGCCGGATACTGCTGTTGCAGCTCAGTGAAGAAACGCTCGGTTTCCCGTGATGCGGTGCCGTTACCGATAGCCACTAATTCCACCTGATGCTTGATGCACAGGGCGGCGACGGCAGCAGCGGCTTTGGCGGCTTGCCCAGTGTGAGGATAGATGGTGTCATAAGCGACCAGTTTGCCGGTCGCATCTACCACGGCCACTTTCACGCCGGTACGTAGCCCAGGATCAAGGCCCATTGTCGCGCGCATACCCGCAGGCGCTGCCATCAGCAAATCTTGCATATTACGGGCAAATACATTGATGGCTTCGTCTTCGGCCCGCTCGCGCAGGGTACTCATTAGCTCGGTTTCCAGATGCATCAGCACCTTGATACGCCAAGTCCAGTTAATCACGGCTTTACGCCAAGCATCGGCTGGGGCGTTATTTAACCGCAAATCCAGATGATTGATGATGATTTGTTCGCCCTGACTCTCGCGAGGGGGTTCATCAAATTGAGGATCAGGGTTGAGCGCGAGTTGCAACACGCCTTCATTGCGGCCACGGAACATCGCCAATGCACGGTGAGAAGGGACTTGAGCGATAGGCTCGTGGTGATCAAAGTAATCACGGAATTTAGCGCCTTCCTGCTCTTTGCCTTCCACCACTTTTGCCACTAGATGTGCTTGTTTCCACAAATATTGGCGCACTTTTGCCAGCAAGGTCGCATCTTCGGCAAAGCGTTCCATCAAGATGTAACGTGCGCCATCCAGTGCAGCTTTGGTGTCTGCAACACCTTTCTCAGCGTCAATATAAGCCAGCGCAACCTGTTCAGGGTCTTGCTGCGGGTCTTGCCATAAGCTGTCCGCCAATGGCTCCAGACCGGCTTCAATCGCAATTTGCCCACGGGTGCGGCGCTTTGGCTTATAAGGAAGATAAAGGTCTTCCAGCTCAGTCTTACTCATTGTGCCGTTGATGGCACCCGCAAGTTGATCAGTGAGTTTGCCCTGATCCTCGATGGATTTAAGAATGGTTTGGCGGCGGTCTTCGAGTTCACGCAGATAACCCAAACGGCTTTCCAACTGGCGCAATTGGGTATCATCCAACCCGCCGGTAACTTCCTTACGGTACCGCGCAATAAATGGCACGGTATTACCTTCATCTAGCAGGCTAATCGCGGAACTGACTTGCTCCGGTCGGGCCTGAATTTCGCTTGCAATAATGCGGCTCAGTTGTTCATTCATAAGTCTGATATCAGTTCAGTAGTGAATAGGGGAAATGGCAGAGGATAGTTATACGGATTGCCCAGATAAAATGCCAGTCGAGTGGTCATCGAGCTTGAGCTAACGTGAACTTATCGGTAGAAACTTAGGGTATAGTAATGGTCTCTGTGCCAAAGGGATAATTGGATAATTTTATGGCTAAAAGTAACTATATTACCCGTGAAGGCTGGCAAGCGCTGGATCGTGAGCTGCATTATCTGTGGCGAGAAGAGCGGCCAGTGGTCACACAAGCGGTATCAGAAGCCGCTGCCATGGGTGACCGTTCGGAAAATGCCGAATATATCTATGGTAAAAAGCGGCTGCGTGAAATTGATCGCCGAGTGCGCTTTTTGACGAAGCGCCTTGAGGTGCTGAAAGTGGTCGACCCCGATCCTCGTCAAGAAGGTAAAGTCTTTTTTGGTGCGTGGGTGCGGGTAGAGAACGAAGCTGAAGAACAGCGTATCTTCCGTTTGGTTGGGCCGGATGAGTTCGATCCCGCCAAAAAATGGATTTCTATCGATTCGCCCGTTGCGCGCGCATTGATTGGTAAACAGGTGGATGATGAGGTCACCGTTCAAACACCAAATGGTGAGGCGACTTATTGGATTTTAGAGATTCGCTATCGCCCATTCGACGAAAGTGTTGATAATTAGGCACAACAATAAGCTTTGTAACAATTTCGACTAGAATGTATACCATAAATCGCTGTCTGTAATACACGTCATACTTCAAGCTGCATAGGCGTTGGCTGCCTCCGTTCATGCCAGTCATCTGCCGATGCAAGCTCCCGTGAATTCGCTCAGTTGCCGCCTTTTTGCAACGCGAATGATTGAGGGTATGAAGTCAGTATTTCTAACAATGTACAGATTCGGGCAATACGGCCTTTGGGAGTAATAAAATGCAAGAGAATCACAAGATTCTGGTCGTTGATGACGATATGCGCCTACGTGCGCTGTTGGAACGTTATCTAACAGAGCAAGGTTTCCAAGTGCGCAGTGTCGCCAATGCTGAACAGATGGATCGCTTGCTGACCCGTGAGTCTTTCCACCTGATGGTGCTTGACCTGATGTTGCCGGGTGAAGATGGCCTGTCTATCTGCCGCCGCCTGCGTAGCCAAAGCAACCCAATGCCGATCATTATGGTGACGGCGAAAGGGGAAGAAGTTGACCGTATCGTTGGGCTAGAAATTGGCGCTGACGATTATATTCCGAAGCCATTTAACCCACGTGAATTGCTGGCACGTATCCGCGCTGTCTTACGCCGTCAGGCGAATGAATTGCCGGGCGCACCGTCGCAAGAAGAAGCTGTGATTGCGTTTGGTAAGTTCAAACTGAATCTGGGGACACGTGAGATGTTCCGTGAAGATGAGCCTATGCCACTGACCAGCGGTGAATTTGCTGTGCTGAAAGCCTTGGTGAGCCATCCTCGTGAGCCGTTATCCCGCGATAAGCTGATGAATTTGGCCCGTGGCCGTGAATACAGTGCGATGGAACGCTCTATTGACGTTCAGATTTCGCGTTTGCGCCGTATGGTGGAAGAAGACCCCGCTCACCCACGTTATATCCAAACCGTATGGGGTTTGGGCTACGTCTTTGTACCGGACGGCAGTAAAGCATGAGACGGTGGCGCTTTTCTCCCCGTAGCTCGTTTGCCCGTACCTTATTATTGATTGTGACCTTGCTGTTTGTCAGTCTGGTCACAACCTATTTGGTGGTACTGAACTTTGCTATTTTGCCGAGCTTGCAGCAGTTCAACAAAGTGTTGGCGTATGAAGTTCGTATGCTGATGACTGACCGGCTGCAACTGGAAGATGGCACGCTACTGGAAGTTCCGCCGGCGTTTCGGCGTGAGATTTACCGTGAATTGGGGATTTCGCTTTATACCAATGCCGCGGCAGAGGAAAGTGGCCTGCGTTGGGCACAGCATTACAAATTTCTCAGTGACCAAATGGCCCAGCAATTGGGGGGGCCAACCGATGTTCGGGTCGAAGTTAACAAAAATTCACCGGTTGTCTGGCTCAAAACGTGGCTGTCACCCGATATCTGGGTGAGGGTACCGTTAACGGAGATCCATCAAGGCGATTTCTCGCCACTGTTCCGTTATACCCTTGCCATTATGTTACTGGCAGTTGGCGGAGCTTGGTTATTTATCCGCATCCAGAATCGGCCCTTAGTCGAGCTGGAACATGCGGCATTACAGGTCGGTAAGGGGATTATTCCGCCGCCATTGCGTGAGTATGGTGCCTCCGAGGTGCGGTCGGTAACGCGAGCGTTTAACCAGATGGCGGCCGGTGTGAAGCTGCTGGCAGATGACCGGACCTTGCTGATGGCGGGGGTGAGCCATGATTTACGTACGCCTTTGACCCGTATTCGTCTGGCAACAGAGATGATGAGTGAAGCCGATGGTTACCTCTCGGAGTCGATCAATAAAGACATTGAAGAGTGCAATGCGATTATTGAGCAGTTCATCGATTATCTGCGAACTGGACAGGAGATGCCGACAGAACCGAGCGATCTCAATTCAGTACTAGGTGAGGTCATCGCGGCAGAAAGCGGCTATGAGCGAGTCATTGAAACCGATCTCTGCGCGGGTGAGGTGCTGGTGGATATCCACCCACTTTCGATTAAGCGTGCTTTGACAAATATGGTGGTGAATGCGGCTCGCTATGGTAATGGCTGGATAAAAGTGAGCAGCGGCACTGAGCTACAGCGAGCTTGGTTCCAAGTCGAAGACGATGGCCCTGGTATCAAGCCAGAAGAGTTAAAACATCTCTTCCAGCCCTTCGTTCGTGGCGATAGCGCCCGTAGCACCAGCGGTACTGGGCTAGGGTTAGCGATTGTACAACGGATTATTGATGCGCACGCCGGTTCATTGGAAATCGGTACCAGTGAGCACGGAGGGCTGAGGATTCGTGCCTATATTCCATTGCCGCTGGATATGAAAGCTAAGCCACCGGCAGTCGTTTAAACTTTCGCTTATTTTGATGTGTTAGTTCTTTATTGGCCAACCTAAACGCCAGCGATCATCTCAAAAAAATAAGGGCCGAAATATGATTCCGGCCCTTATTTTCTATTAGTCTGACTTTATGCCATTCATCTGACGTCACGCTGTTAATCTAGCGTTGTACTCATTAGATGCCGAAAGCAAACTGCATGGTAATTGAACCATCAATATTTGCATTTTCAGTGACAGGGCCACCCATTGTCGTTGTACCCGCGAGTGTTGGGCTAACAACCATATCAGCAGTGAAAAGTTTACCGGCTTTTTGCGTGGTGGTCGTTTCAGCCCAACCAAACATATAACCTTGTTGGAAATTAGCTGAACTCACGGTAGTAAATGCGCCTGCAGAGCCGTTCTTATAGAAAACAAGACTCGAGAGCCCATCAACTTTTGCGTTTTTCATTTCTACAGTATAGAAACCAATTTTTCCTGTGTTGTTGATGTTGCCCAAGCCAAAATACAATGCACTAGAGGCATCACTTCTGCTATCGCGACGATTATCTGTTGGCGTCAAATTTAAATATGTTTCGGCGTCACAGGTGGCTACCCAGCTTTTTGTCATTGGTGTCAGGGTGGTAACTGCTGTGCCAGATTTAACTTGGGACGCTGAAATTTTTCCCAAATCATAAACACCTGCATCAGGGGAAATGACAGTACAGGTTGGTACACTTAGCTTTCCTTTGACCTTTAACTCAGCCGTTGGCGGCGCAGCATGAGCCGCTGTCATGCCTAAAACCAAAGAAGCTAAAACCGTCAGACCAATCAATTGCGTTTTCATGTGTAAGAAATCCAAAATCAAAATGTAGGGTGAAGTGATGGTTCGCCTGTCAGCATGTCGATGTAAACTCTATGTTGAGTTTCACTGAAACATGATCCAGATCGGATTATTTCATTGGGGTGATTAAACCGTAATCAGGCATGAACGTATATCGGAATGGAAGTGGACTTGATGTAAGAATATTCCTACGAAATTTTTATCTTATTAAATCCATTATTATCAATGTGTTAATTGTGAATTTAATGCTTAGAAATTATCTTTTTTGATGAATCCGAGTGACGAAAAAAGCGGGAGGTGGATATCAGTTTGCCCTACCTCCATCGCGAATCAGCTATCCTCGATATTAGGGCGGAAATTCACGCCTATCAGCATTGGTGGGGGCTCTTTTATTTGTGTAAACAGAATGGTGTTATCAATAAAACCAAAACAAAAAATAAGGGTCGAAATAATATTCCGACCCTTATTGACTATTAATATATATTCACGATTAACGCGTATTCACTATTAATATATATCCACTATTAATTTATCTTCGCGGTAATTAGATACCGAAAGCGAAGTTCATGGTCATTGAACCGTCAAGCTCTGCATCGTCCGTGATTGGACCGCCCATCGTGGTGGTGCCAGCCAAAATTGGGCTCACTGTGATATCAGCCACAAACACTTTACCGGTGCTCTGGGTGTTAGCCGCAGATGACCAACCTGTGCGTAAGCCTGTGGTCAAGCTAGCGGTTGTTGCTGCTGCAAACGTTGATGATGCAGAAGAGAACAAGTTAGACGCTTTGCCGTCTACAGTGCCGTTCTTAATCAACGCAGTGTAGTAACCGATTTTGCCGGTAGTGTTCACGTTACCCAGACCGAAGTTAGTGGTGGCAACGGCACTGGCAGATGCAGCGCGGTTATCGACTGGTGTGAAGTTCAGATAAGTATCAGCATCACAGGTCACCGTCCAAGTTTTCGTCATTGGTGTCAGCGCAGTCGTGGCCGTCCCTGATTTCACTAAAGATGAAGACAATTTACCGAAATCATAAACACCTTCATCTGGAGAAGCGACGGTGCAGCTTGGAACAGTCAGTGTACCGATAACTTTCAACTCAGCTGTCGGAGGAGCGGCATGTGCTGCAGTCATACCCAAAACCAGAGAAGATAAAACAGTCAGACCAATCAGTTGCTTTTTCATGTGTAAGATATCCAAACTTAAAATGTAGGGTAAATGAAGATTTGTCTGTCAGCATGTGGAT
>NZ_HE997648.1:237706-240041 GCF_000312485.1 Yersinia massiliensis CCUG 53443
GTAAGCTCTATTTTGAGTTTCATCAAAACATGATCTAGATCAATTTATTTCGTTGGAGTGATTAAACAATAAACAGGCGTGGGCGTATATCGGAATGGAAGTGAACTTGATGTCAGAATATTCTTACTAGACTATTTTTCTAGCGGCTTAATGTATTGGGAATAACCTTTAGTGATTTAAAACTCAAGGGCACCATTCTCTGGCGGCCCCTGAGCATTAGACGAGTATTAACGTGTGACAGGAAGAGCGACTTCCGTTTGCACAAAACCATAGCGGCTCAGTGGCGTGACTTTCACAGATGTCGGTGATGACTTGATCGAGAATTGTTTGCTGGTGCCCGGCATAATATACGGGTTACCCAACGGAACGACTTCATTACTCGGGACTAAAACCACCTGTGGCCCCAGACGAACAACATGTTTACCTGGGTTTTTAATCGTCAAATTATTCCCTGATACGGAGAAAACTAGCTCCTCCCAAGGGTTTTTAATTTGTGGCACTGCGCTCGGCTGAATAAGAAAACCAATTTCCTGGCGGATAGGCATGACGGTGGCATTACCAGAGACCTGCTCAACCCCTTCAAATGCTGCTTTTAGTAATACTTCATTGTCCAGTACAGCGCCTTTTTTCAGCACGAAGTTCACTTGCTGACTTTGGCCGGCATCAATGCGTGTCACTGGTGGTGAAATCAAAATCTGCTTACTGAAATCTTTGCCATCAATATCAATCAGTTTTGTCACCAGCAAAATAGGGTTGGCGGAAGTGTTATCAATGGTAAAACTCGCGCGCCCCTCGCTTTCTTTTAATATGACGGTCGTACTTTCTAATTTGAACGATGCATTAGAGGCTAAACTCCAGCAGCTCAATAGCACCAGCACATTGAAAACAAGAAACGATTTAAAGCGATTATATACCGTGGTATAGGCCGCGGTATTCTTGCTGCGATGACTGACAATAGTCTTTTTCATAATAAATCCTGTGTCTGGAATATCGATTAGATCTCTTTTTGCTGGCTGCCACTCATATTAATGACATACCGCATCAGCAACTTCATACAATGTATCTGGATCAAATTTCTCCGGCACCCCATAACTCACAATGCATTCGCCTCGGTTGGCAGCCTTAACCCGCAGCGTGGCACCAATTGCATTGTTTTCCAACATAAAATTACCGTCTCCAATCAGTGTTCCGAGGAAATTACCTTTGTCATCCAGCACGTTTGCTCCCACTGGCAGGGCATCGCCATTGCTGTCACGAATGGTCAGCAGCAACTGGCGTGTTTCTGTTGCCTCAAAATTACGGGTTGCCACCGTGCCGCGGGTCATCATCAAATCGGCACTGGTACTGTTGAGACGCACATTCAATGGCAATGTTTTGGTACTGATTTGGGCCTTGGATGCACTATAAGGCATTACTGATGGCAACAGCGCTGTGCCAGCATAATCGGTTATGGACATCCCACTACTCGGTGATGATACCCGTAAATTTGACTGACTAGGCACGTTCACTATTGCAAAGGTGTCACCAATGGCCGATGCCGAAGTCGCAAAGGTATTGTTCGCGTAAGCCATTGAACCACTAGATGCCACATACGCAGAACGACTATTGTTATTGGCCTGAGAAATCCCACCCGCCAGTTGTGAATAGGCTGTTTTCACATTCATTGCGCCATTAACCCGTTGCTGATTATTACCGCCCGTTACCCCCACGGAGTACCCTTTGTTATCACCCCAAGCCCCTTGATAAGTGCTGCCCAGCGTCGTATTACCATTATTACGTTGCATCCGGCCAGTGAGAGATCCATTACCCAGTGGCATACTAAGTCCCAAATAGACAGCATTGCGCCCCTGTGAACTTGACTGAACACTCAACGTGGTGGTCACTCGGCCAAATTGTTCACTGGCGGAAAACGTATGGGAGACACTGTTCTCTGCCTGATAATACATATTATTAGACAAAACATAGGAAAATGCGCCCCAACGAGGATGTGCCCAGGTCACGGCTGCTGATGTGGCATTTTTCAGTTTGCCAACGGACAGGTCAGCCAAATTATTACCGCCACTTAGGGCATTATCAGGTGACCAGTAATTACTTGATTCGTAAACCGTCGATAAAGACGCACTCAGGTTGCCGTTAATAGACACCTGATTTTGTAATCCGAGTTGGTAACCTTGTCCGGCACCTTGGGTATTGGTATAGCTAGCGGTGCCTGAAATCCAAGCACTCTCAAACCCGCTGTATAGATTTTGCGCACTGATATTTTGATAATCTGCAGAAAGCAGCCCAGCGGTAGTGACCTGAAATGCATTCGCCGGACTAAATGCCATCTCGCCTG
>NZ_HE997649.1:0-3277 GCF_000312485.1 Yersinia massiliensis CCUG 53443
CTTGCTTTAACGATAGTTGCGATGCCCTACCAGTCTCAGAAGATATCTACCCCACTCAATCCGAATGCCAGCACATGTTAGCGCGAATTAAAGAGCGTAGGCCCAACGTTGTGCTCATGTGCGGCGAAGTCTATCGGTAACTCGTTTTAACCCCACCACGGACTCACAGAAACGGATTTCACTATCTGGAGTTCAGCATGAGCGACTCATTCGAAAAGTGGCTCAACGCGCCTATCGGCCCTAACGGTGAACAACGCCGCTACGTCCTCAGCATACCCCGTCAACACTTCGCTAAAACAGTATGGAACGATTGCGAGAAAGCAATCAAAGGGAAACGGACTTCATCTAAATAACTGGAGATTCCCTATGACTATTTCAATGCTCCCTGTCGAGCGTAAATTCCCGCTGCCCGCTGAATTAACGGGCCGTATTAATGACCTTATTCACGAATATGAAGGTGAGATAGGACTCAGTGAAGTGCTTGGCGTGCTGGAGATAGTCAAGTTTGGATTGCTAAACCAACAAGCAAATGAGGTGGCGTAATGTGCGATGAAATTGACAAGGCCCAAGAGCTTGAATCTCTGAACATAGAAATCGGTATTGCTAATCGCAAGCCGGCAATGGCATTCACTGGATTCTGCCACTTCTCAGAGTGTCGCCAGCCAATAACTAGAGGCTTGTTCTGTGACGAAGGATGTCGTGACGACTTCGAAATTGATGAGCGCAGGAAAGGGAGAGCGGCGTGACGGCTTATTACAACGAAATAGACCCATACGCAGCCCAGTGGCTGAGAAACCTTATCAAAGCCGGTCATATCGCACCTGGCTATGTTGACGAGCGGAGTATTGTTGATGTTAAACCAGAAGACCTTACAGAGTTCACCCAGTGCCACTTCTTCGCCGGCATTGGAGTTTGGTCATACGCATTGCGACAAGCAGGATGGCCCGATGATAAGCCAGTCTGGACTGGCTCCTGTCCCTGCCAGCCTTTCAGTGCTGCCGGCAATCAACTTGGAACAGCAGACGAGCGACACCTCGCCCCTGTGTGGCTCAATCTCATCAGAGAGCAAAAACCTGCAATCATTTTTGGAGAGCAGGTTGCGGCTGCAATTGGAAAGCACTGGCTCGACGATTTATTCGATGAACTGGAAAAACAAGAGTACGCCTGCGGGGCGGCAGTATTGCCAGCTTGTAGCGTCGGTGCGCCGAACATCAGAGAGCGGTTGTTCTGGATGGGCTACGCCAACAACAAGGGGTTACAAGGATATGGGCAATCTGAAAAACTCATTCTTTCGAAAGGACGGGAGATTTCGGGGCGACACACTCTATCGACAAATGTGGCTGCACACATTTGGGCTGCATGGGAGTCCGACAAAGGAGCAGATGAAAGAGTTAGAATCATTCCATCCAGTTATGGCGAGGCTTCTCATGGGGATACCTCTGTCGTGGGACGACTGCGCGCCTACGGAAACGCCATCAATGCTGAAGCGGCAAAAGCGTTCATAGAGTCATATATGGAGGCTGTAGCATGAGTGACATTAAGCATCCAGCAATTCGTTATCACGGCGGTAAGTTCAGATTGGCGCCGTGGGTTATCAGCCACTTTCCCGCCCACACTCATTATGTAGAGCCATTCGGTGGCGCTGCATCAGTTTTACTGAGGAAAGAGCGGAGCTACGCAGAGGTATATAACGATTTAGATGGCGACGTAGTTAATCTCTTTTTAGTTCTGCGCGATTTGACACTGCGTGAATGCCTTATCGAGTCATTGATTCTGACCCCCTACTCTCGCGACGAATTTACAGGCGCATACGGCGAAGCAGAAACGATGGTCGAGAAGGCGCGGAAATTAGTAATCAGAGCAACAATGGGATTTGGTTCTGCCGGCGCAACAAAAGGAACAACCGGTTTTCGACTAGATACCAAGCGCAGTTCTGCAACCGCTCAGCACTTGTGGGCAAGGATGCCTGAAAACTTAGCGGCAGTTGGCCAGAGATTCGAAGGTGTCCTGGTAGAGAATCGCGATGCAGTCCAATGCATGCTAGACCACGACACAGTTTCAACGCTTCACTTTGTTGACCCGCCATACGTCCATGATACCCGCGTCATTTCATCCCGATACTACCGCCATGAAATGGATAATGCCGCCCACTTAAACCTGCTCGATACCGTGAACAAGCTTGAGGGTATGGTCGTGCTTAGCGGCTACAACACGGATATGTATAACGACATTCTTGGCGGCTGGGCAAAGCAGGAAAAACAATCATCGGCAGCCGGACGAAAAGGCTCGGTTAAGCGCCTTGAGTGCCTGTGGCTGAGTCCTAATGTTTTATCTGGGAGTAAAGCAGCATGAAACTACCAAAAATATCAGACGGCGTATGGTTCTTTGTCGTCATCATCACATGGGCGGTGCTGGCAACTATTTACACGATTGAGAATGAAGCTGTTATGGGGATGTTCGGATGATGCATTGGACGATTTTATCTGGCTCCGTCAGTGATTTCATCGGTGCGCCTCACTGGGCCAAACGACTATGCGTTCAGCGCGGGACCGGTCAGAAACTCTGGTGGGATGGAATGCGGAAATATCAAGACAAGGATCAGTTGCTTAATGCTTACACATCTGACTTTGATGAGTGTGTCGATATTCTGGCAGAGCGTAGGCTTGTACCTACTAAAGAGGTTGCGCCGAAATGGAAACAACAATAGAGAACGCTATCAGGTCAGTAGCTCGATGTTGCAGAACGGAAATAATAGAAGCCACGGACGGCAAACCAACTTCAAAGCACGACAAACTCATCACCGAAATCCTCGACCGCCACGCAAAAAAATCACCGCCCTACCCCCTAACACTTTTCCAGCTAAGCGCTGGCTGAGTTACTTCGTTCGTCAGATTGATAAAGAGATAAGAGGTCAGCTATGAATGATATCCGGCTTGATGATGAGTTATTCGACTTACCACAGGCCGCCGCATACCTGCGAAAATCCCCGCGAACCGTCCGATCACTAATAAAAAATAAGCGACTAAAAGCGGGCAAGAGCGGAGCTAATGGCGGCGGCAGTTTTGAAATTCTGAAATCAGCATGTCTTGAATATATCCACAGCAACCAACACAATCAGGCCGTGAATGCAGAAAACGGCCAAGCAGAGAAGGAATCTGTATGGCGCTCAAACAAAGGTACGGAAAGTGGTACTGTGATTTCGTTCGCCCGAACGGGGAGAGAGTTAGGCGCTGCCTTGGTACGGCAGACAAGAAACAAGCGCAGGAGCTCTTCGATC
>NZ_HE997649.1:3687-197026 GCF_000312485.1 Yersinia massiliensis CCUG 53443
AGCTAAAAGCAGAGGCGTGGAGAGTAGATAAGCTAGGTGAAATTGCTGAGCACACTTTTGATGAAACTTGCCTCCGCTGGCTGACTGAAAAGGAACATAAGCGATCACTGGATGATGACAGAACTAAGATTGAGTTTTTTCTCGGTCATTTTTCCGGGATTCCGATATCCAGCATTACTGAAGATAAAGTGATGAAGGCGGTTGCCAAGATGCCAAACAGGAAGCATCGGCAAATTTGGGAGTCAAAAAGGGATGCAGCATTAAGGAAGAAAAAACCGATACCGGAATATATCGAGAAGCAGGTTTCAGCGGCAACCAGAAGCCAGCACCTTTCTTTTATCCGTAGTCTGTTACGAGCAGCTGCGGATGAATGGAAATGGTTAGCTAAAGCGCCAGTGATAAAGACCAAAAAACCGCAGAGTAAACGCATACGCTGGCTTACAAAAGATGAGGCTGTAACCTTAATCAATTGTATGCCTGAGAACTTCCAGCCTGTAGTGGTATTCGCTCTAGCTACCGGGCTTCGAAGATCAAACATTCTGGATCTGGAATGGTCGCAAATCGATATGCAAAGGAAGGTTGCATGGATTCATCCAGAGAACGCTAAAGCGGGCAAGGCAATTGGCGTCGCTCTGAATGATATGTCGTGCAAAGTATTGCGGGAACAAATTGGCCGGCACTCTCGATTTGTCTTTGTTCACACATCTTCTTGGCACCGTTCAGATGGAACAAAGACAGCAGATGTGCGAAAAATGCGCGTTGATGATAATACAGCATGGCGAACCGGATTGAAGCGATCAGGAATCACTGATTTCCGTTTCCACGATTTGCGACATACCTGGGCAAGTTGGCTAGTACAGGCCGGAGTCCCACTATCGGCATTACAGGAAATGGGAGGATGGGAAAGCATCGAAATGGTACGTCGATATGCTCACTTGTCGCCAAACCATTTAACTGAACATGCGCGAAAAATCGATGAGGTTATGGGGATTAATGTCACTAATCTGACACTTTTAAAAAACGTTGCTGATAATTAGGGGGTAAATAGAGGGTAACTCATTGATTTTAATGGTACGCCCTACAGGGCTCGAACCTGTGACCTACGGCTTAGAAGGCCGTTGCTCTATCCAACTGAGCTAAGGGCGCATTTGATAATTACCGCAGGCTAGACGCTGCTTGGTAGTCAGTTGCGGGGTGGATTATACGGGCAGTCGCTTTCGAGTCAATGGGTTTTCACCTTGAGGTTTAACAACTGTCTATTTAATCGTTAATTAATCGTTATTATACGCCTGACAGCGCGGCTCGCTTCTGACAAAATAGGCGGATTCCCGCTTTTCTAATTGATGGACCCTTCCACTGATGTCAGCAAAAATTATTGATGGTAAAACGATTGCGCAGCAGGTAAGAAACGAAGTTGCTGCGTTAGTACAAAAACGTCTGGCTGCGGGTAAGCGTGCGCCTGGCCTTGCCGTTGTGTTAGTTGGTGAAAACCCTGCGTCACAAATTTATGTCGCCAGTAAACGTAAGGCATGCGAAGAGGTAGGCTTTATCTCCCGTTCTTATGACCTCCCGATGTCCACCACTGAAGCAGAATTATTGGCATTGATTGATTCATTGAATGACGATAATGATATCGATGGGATATTGGTGCAACTGCCACTGCCTGCTGGCATTGATAATGTCAAAGTCCTGGAACGAATTCATCCAGATAAAGACGTCGATGGCTTCCATCCTTATAACGTTGGCCGTTTGTGCCAACGCGCGCCGAAACTACGCCCCTGTACCCCACGTGGCATCGTTACACTGCTGGAACGCTATGATATCCCGACCTACGGCCTGAACGCCGTCGTTGTTGGAGCATCCAATATCGTCGGTCGGCCAATGAGCCTTGAGCTGCTGTTAGCAGGCTGCACCACGACAGTCACTCATCGTTTTACCAAAAATCTGCGTCAACATATCGAGAATGCAGACTTATTGGTGGTCGCCGTAGGTAAGCCCGGCTTCATCCCCGGCGAGTGGATTAAACCCGGCGCTATCGTGATTGATGTCGGTATTAACCGTTTGGAAAGTGGTAAAGTGGTCGGCGATGTAGAATTTGATGTCGCTGTTGAACGTGCCGGTTGGATTACACCCGTTCCGGGTGGCGTTGGGCCAATGACCGTTGCAACACTGATACAAAATACCTTGCAAGCCTGCGAGGAATATCACGACATCACCGAAAATTGATTGAAAGGACAGTAATGGAAATTTTTCATTTAGAAAAACACCCGCATGTTGAGCTGTGTGACTTATTAAAGTTGCAAGGCTGGAGTGATAGCGGTGCTTCAGCAAAAGCCGTCATTGCAGAGGGTCAGGTAAAAGTTAACGGTAACGTCGAAACGCGCAAACGTTGCAAAATCATTGCTGATCAAATTGTTGAGTACCAGGGCATGAAAGTGCAGGTTAAAGCCTAATCCGCTCGTCAGATGCGAAATTCAACGCACTAATGCAAAGGGTACTGATAAAATTGCGGTGACTGGTTGAAGCCAGAGCCGCAATATCTTTCAAGTACAGTGTGAGTGCCAAAATAGCAGTGAATACCACGAAAGCATTTTGGCTATATTTTACACAGGTGAATATTGCCTTACGAAAAATAAAACATACTATTATGTTTTTAATTGGTTTAAACGCTGCGTAAACTCAATGCTGTGATTGAATAACACACTCGCTTCGTGAATTAGGCTACTGGTTTTCTCATGCATATTTAAAAATTGTGTGATTTTTATCATGTTGAGATAAACATTTTCGTCAACGTGAAATTTTGAGTAATTCTCAGCCCATATCAAATATCCAGTCAGTAAACTGATATCTTTTTCTGTATTAAAAAGCATCAAATTGTGAACTTGTTCATCAAACTGATAACGCGAAAAATTGATATAAGGGTTATACAATTCTCTGGCCGATGAAAAAGAAATAAATCCGCCACGTTCTAGTTCAGTCAATACCAGTGTGGCTTTAAACCCAGTGATCAGAAAATAGAGTGCGCATAAAGATGAGAATCTCACCACACAACTAAAGCCATTAGCAATGACAGAAGTTCTGGTGGAGTTAGCTTCTGTTCCGTTATCAATAAAAGATAAGAGTAAAAACAGCGTAATAATATGTGCAACTGATTGATATAATGGATACTCCGTCATTGTATGCAATACAATTGGTAAGCTTAATATGAATAAGGATAAACAATTCCTACGCCAGGCAAAGAATAGCAATTGTAGATAACCAGCGAATAAAGCTAACATTCCTAACAACGCAATAAAACCGCCTTCAACCCACCAAAATAAGAACTCATTATGAGGATGAGTGACCCGAGGCATTGAAATGGAGGGTGTCTGATTTGCCAGAAAATGGTGAAAACTGTATTCAAAAGAACCATAGCCCCACCCTAGCCATAGCTTATCTTGAATCATTTCCCACGTATTGGTCAGTATTAGCCATCGCTCAGTATTAGAGCCTGAATGAGAGATTGTTGTAATATGGCTTTCCAATAACAAGACAATGCCATTCAGTACTCCCACACAAATAAATATCAATGACAACCAGCACCAAAGTCGTTGTCGTCGATAGTGAATAAATAACATTACACCGCAACTCAATGATGCCCCCAGATAACCGATTCTAGATTGCAGTAGAACAATTGTCATTGGGAGTAATAGAAATGATAATAGTAAAATAATATCACTGATATTGATCGAACGATGTGCCACTTGAGATTTTACTCGCTCGCCCCCCTTAGTTAAAAACAAATAAAGACTTATTACTAAACCCGTTGCCGCAAAACTTGCCATAACGTTAACTTGCTGAAAAATACCATAAGGGCGACTGGAATTAACATTGAATTCCATCCAGTTATTATCTTCAAACAAAAAAAGTTGTGCGAGAGTTATTATCGTTTCAATCAGAACTGCGCCAAGCAACATCCATAGTAAAAATAACTTCTCTTTAGTTTTAAAATGACATTGCAGCAAAGTAAAATAAAAAATGATACCACCCAGTAAGGCTAATACCCTAATAGCACCACTTTTATTAAGCGCGTTTTGCGGAAAAAAAACAGGTGTGAATAACAGTAATACTCCTGCTAAAAAAAACAAACATGCATGATTAAATCGTAGCTGACTATTGCGATCCAACAAACACCATGAACCCAAAATAACAATAAGAATCGTGATCCAACCGATAATATTACTGGGAAGACGTAACCCCGAACCGCCCATATTAGAGATATAGATATGCATTGCGACTAGCATATAAGCCGTAATAACGCTGATTGTTATGATTTTTACTTTCGTCATATCTGTACAAAATATTTCCACCTCGAATAATCAAGTATCAATTACTCAAGATAGCATTAGCTTGCTCCATGTTTTCTTTGCAAAATGATTATAATGAGGTAAGTTTCAATTTCATCTGTAACGTTAAATTCTAAGACTGAACACTAGATAACATTAACGGTTAATACCGTGCTTCCGCTAAAAGCGCCGGCAGTGACGTAACCATAAGGCGTACTAAGCGTTGATGAAATTTTCACTAATTCATACCCGCCACCGTAGATATAAATTAATGCTCCCCCATTGGCTTGAGTTGAATCATTAACCGTTATCTTGGTCTTCAAACTGCCATCTGAACGTAAAGTCACACCATTTGTCGCCGCTGGCGTTAATCGAATGTATTGACCTGTTTTACATTGAATAGATAAGTAGTTCGAGGCAACATGGCCACTGGCGACATTTGTATTAATCGGACCATGATTAATGGTAATCGGAGCAGTCCCAATGGTGCATGGAGGTTCAACAACTGCCGCAGGCAACGTCGCAGACAAGCATTTTCTGACTACGGTAGATGCTCTCGGTACAGCACCATGACAGACAATCAGCGTGTTAACTGCATTCAAGTTGATTCCGGCGGGGATGACTAAACCAGCATTGATATACTGGTTGGCAAAATTCGCTACCTGAGCATAAGTCACCGTATTCTGAGTTTGGTTGCCATTACGCACCGCAACACAACCTGCCGGAAGAGCCGTTGCGTTAGTGGGTGGGATACACCGGCTCGAACCTTGATAGCCCGCAACAATATCGAATGCAAAGTTATTCGCTCCTATTCTTACTCCGGTGCGCGTTAGTTCGTAGGGACTATCATATGCACTGAATGAACCACTAACACGTCTTGTACTTGCATCAACCGTAATTGCTCCATCGGCAGTGGCGGCCAGCAACAGATATAAAGTAATAACAAGATGAGTCATATTTTTCATCAAAAAGTATTCCAATAATCATTAGCTAAATTTGGGGTAAATAAATTCGCCACACACTCTGCCCATCAATTGTAAGTAAACTTGAAAGTGGCAATGGCGCTAAAATAACCTAGGGTAATCGTTCTTTGGCTAATTGCCTCTTCTTCAGCAGCAACATATGCGCGTAAGGGAATAATATTTTCGCCATCGTTTAAAGCTATATCATCACTGCGAATATCTAGGGGCAGCTTTTTACCGAGCATGGTTTCGAGACCAATCCCTATTCCCTTAGCTTGGCTATTTGGTGTTAGTGCCAATAGTCCTGGTAATTTTGGGTTCTCTTGGCCACTGAATACCATCGTCATACTTTGCGTTTTTTTAGTATCACAACCTTCTAAAAAAAGCTGAAATGAACGCCCAATTGTGCGCTGATTTTTATAAAGATACTTATCTGATATTGGCCCTAAACTCACCTCACGATTCTCACTCCCTGGCTTTATGGTACAAGGAAGTGACTCAATTAATGTACCATGCAAATTAACATCAGTCGCAATAGCATCATTTATTGAAAATAAAACAGCGAAAATCAGCCAGAAATTATATAAAAAACAATGCATACTCCATCTCATCCTAAATATACTCGACCAATAATGTTGCTGTTGCATCAAATTTCCCACCAGTTAATATGGCATCTTTATTTTTGACTGGAACGGCTTCGAGTATAGGAATGTTTTTATATTGAAAATACATCCATTCATTAACATCTATTTTCTGCCCATTCCTTATTATTTGAATCCCCAGATCTTCAACTGAAGTCAATAATAGTGTTTGATCAAAACTGCTGACATCCCCTTTCAATTGCATTTTTAATGCAAACTCAGGATTCACATCACAGGCGAGAGTATAATCAATGGGTTTCTTATAATTAACGCCATCAACTTTCGTCGTTTCTACTGAGTTACTGAAATCCACATCAATTTGTTTAGAGCCACTAATAACACATGGCGGTGGATTAATTAATGTACCGTGAAAATACATATTATAAGCGTAAGTTTCTGTAGTAGATACTAATCCTAATAATAAGCAATAGGTAAAAATACGGTACATAGCATGATTCCTATTTATCTAAATTCAACAATTAACGTCGCAGTGCCGTCAAAAAAACCCGTTTCCAAAACTGAGCCGCCACGCTTAATCGGTACTGCCTCAAGTTTAGGAATAGAGGGATATGTATAATCAAACCAGCCACTATGAACTTTCCCATTTAGCAGGAACTCAATACCCAAATTATCATTACTCGTTTTAAGCGCAGTATTAGAAAAACCCGCAGTATCGCCACTAATTTTCATTCTCATACTGTTAGAGGTCGAGTTCTTACACGTAACAGAATAGGTTACTTTTTGCAGATAATTGCTTCCATTAACCAAATTAGTCATGACTTTACTACCAAAATCTACGTCGATATTGTTGCCACCATTGATTACGCAAGATGGTGGTTCTGTAATAACACCACTGATATTCACCTGAATAATTTCTGCATTGACTTTATCGTAACGAAAAAATAGCAATCCTAAAAAAAGAAAGAAATGGTATCTAAACTGATGTTTTCTTATCGAGATAATCACGATTTAACTGGGCTACCTTCACAATTTTCACTGTTACAATTAAATATTAACTTTGGTCGTCCACCGTAATCATTGATATACGTCAGTACAGGAGATTTACCCAAAGCTGCCGCAGAGATTCCCAGTGAAGTCGTTGACTTCGGTGCAATCATTATTGGTGTAAAATCATTCGCGCCTTTTCCCTTTACGTGACTGGCAACATCTACCAAAGTAATAAAATAAGGAGTTGGGTTAGCCACTAAATAACTATCGCCTTGACGAGTAAGTGTGATCTTTTCTTGCCACGGTGTAGCCATATCAGCCTTCGTCGGCATAATATTTTTTGGGCGATAGAACAACTTCACTCTGGTTTGCAGGGCAATTTGTAACGTATTAGGTTTGTCACTACGTGGCGGTATTTCCCGTATGTTGAAATAAAAAAGCGTTTCTACCTCTTGCGATAACTGCTCAACGCCTGGCATGGCGACAACTTTTATCTGACTTTCAGCACCAGGTTCAACTCGTTGAATTGGCGGTAATATGGTTAATGGCGTGGTGATCTTATTCCCTAATTCATCCTCAATCCAACCTTGGGCGAGATAAGGCAGTTGCTTATTCTGGTTACTAATACTCAAACTAACTGACTTTTCATTTCCATTAACAATGACTCGGGTGCGATCCAATGCGATCGCAGCCACAGCCTGTTGACTAATAATACTAGCCAATAATAATGTTAAAGTAGGGGTGTTACGTAATTTCATTATTTCTTGCCTGTGTTGTCTGAATTAATTCTCTTAATGAACTTATGACTTAATATTGGCCATAGCGACTGAAATACAGGGCAGTAGCAGGCTAGATTGAGCAATTCCCGGTAATGATTTTGGTAATGTAATCGTACATTGCACTTTACCTCCCCATGTTACTGCCATCTTTTCGCCAGCAATAACACCGGATAAATACACACTGCCATCATCACTAATAATGCCTGTTTCTTGCTGATTCGCATTCATGACCGTCGAGCCAAAAGGCGGTGATGATCCGTCAACTAAGCGGATGGCTGCCATCGTTTTTTCACCCGCAATAACCTTAAAGCGCCGATAACCAATAGCACCCTCGGTTAATGTTGCCTGCGCCACAGATTGAGTCGCCTCAATATTGTCGGCTAAATTATCTAAGTCTATGCTGACGCTATTACGGTAATAGCTGTTAATGTCCATTATTACCGCCTTACCAAATAGATTACTGTTCATCGTTGTGCCATAACCGCGTATTGGCACCCCCGAAACACCATTGGTATCCGTCATCAATCGTGTTCCACCAAGCGTACTCACTCGATGCACTGCAGCCCCTTTCGCTGTGAAGGTCACTCCGCCTTGCATAGATATGCCAACGGAAGAGAATTGATTTTCCTGATAGCTGGCATTCGTATTCACTTCAGCGCTGTTACCTAAGTGACTGAAATAGCCACTCACTAAACTCCCCTTTCGTGTATGACCTGCACTTATTTGGTAATTATTATGCTCATTTGCTTGGTGGTAATAATTTATCGCTTGGGAGTCCGTACCTTTACTAGTGTTATTATTAACACTGATGGTTCCATTCTCGCCAAATGGCATGGACAAAGATAAGTACATACCATTCTCATTAATATTATTGATCTTGTTCTGATACGCCGATAACGAAACATTCAAATTACTAATTGAACCCCAGTTAAAATATCGCGATACAGATAAGCTGTAGCGATCATTCGTCGGCTGATCCCAATAAGTCTGGTGGCTATAATCAAGATAAGTACTGATGGCCAATACACGAAATTGCTTATTGATTCTAATGGTATACATTTCTTTATTATTTCCGAAGTGAGTATTATTATTTTTCTCTCGGAGAGAAAGAAACTCTCCCATCGTCATAAAGTCGCGCTCAGAAAATCGGTAACCGGCAAATGTCACTTGGCTATCATATTCCTCGAAATTCTTGGAATAACTTAATCTGTATGAAGAACCCGTTAATGTTTCTTCCTGTTGTATTTTTGCCCGCGACTCCGTCATATCGAACGAGAGTGCACCGAAAAGCATTAGGTCACGCCCGATACCCAATGACAGTGATCCATACTCGCCTCCCATAATCCCACCACCGTACAAAGACCAACCGTTGCTCACGCCCCAAGAAAACTCAGAAGTCGCGAATGTTGGGCCATTAGTATGGTGATGCCAATCCGATGGCTTCCCTAGCGCCATTTTGTAACGTACTGCACCTGGGCGGGATAAATAGGGGATAGTGGCCGTATTGATTTGAAAAGTTTGTACACTCCCATCCCGTTCTTCAACCCGAACATCTAATTTGCCGGAAACTGAGTCACTAATATCCCTGATATTAAATGGCCCTGCCGCTACCTGAGTGTCATAAAGAACTCTATCTTGTTGGCTAATCACCACTCTGGCATTGGTTCTGGCTATTCCACTCACTTCCGGCGCATAACCACGTAAATTGGGTGGCAGCATGTTGTCATCTGAATGCAAACTGGCACCACTAAAGCGAAAACTGTCGAATAAGTCTGAATTTAAAAAACCCTCACCTATAGTTAATTGGGCCGATAATGAAGGTAAAGCTCTGTACAGATAATAGCGACTCCATTCAAATTTCTGCCTATTCCCAGCAGTTGAATTCGTTGGTTGTTCCAACTGAGATTGCCAGTCAGCGCGTAACCGCCAACTCCCTAAATTAGCCCCGGCGACACCATTGCCATTAGTGGTATAAGTTTTTGTTTTATCATTTTGCTGAGTGACCTGACTACTCACACTGTAGTCAAATAATAATCCTGGGACACCATTATCCCAAGCTGATGGTGGATCCCAATTATCTGTGTGGTATTCCAAGTATGCTTGCGGAATACTGAGGTATAAAGTTGAAGCACTGAGATCACCACGTGCTTCCATACCGCTTAATGGCGAGAAATCTAAGCACTGCTGTTCATGTTGCCAACGGAATTGGCTCGCCATATCGGCTTTGAAACCCAATAACTTAACTAAATCTATTGATATACAAGGCAAACTGAGCTTTGGATCATTATCAGGAGAAAAAAATTCAATCGTCTGCTCGGGTATAACCTGTTGATTCGCATGTACTGACATCAAGTAACTGCCAGGCATAATGTAATCGCGCTGTGAAAACTGACTTAAGTCAATGTTCGAGCGGTCTTTCACATCAAGCACATCAGTATTAAATTGAATTTCATCGGCAGCAATAGTCCATCTGACAATACACAATAATACCAATGCTATTATTACCTGAAGTGCTATTGGCCGATGAAGCAAGTAATGATAAATATTGGCCAGCATTACAGGCTATCTCCATTATTTGCAATCTCAGCACGATATAAATTACCGTGCACGATTAAATGCATGCGGACTTATCCGCATGCATCCCCGTTGCAATTAACTTGGATTATTGATAAGCCAAGGAGAAGTTAGCAATTGATTGGAATTCACCGGGAATAATAGTGGATGAAGCACCATCACCCTGCAAATAGGCGGAGAATGCCAACACGTTATTACCATCTTGAATTGTTTGCGCTTTGCCTGACTCACCCAATTTGATAACATCACCTGCACCATCAGTAATAGCAATGCTTGCGCCACGGGCAGTTCCTGTAATACCTAATAATTCGCCATTACCTGTTGAATCAGAACTAGTAAATTTTGTTGTAACAGTTTTCATTGTTGCCGTATCGCAATTTTCCAATTTGATTTGGAAATTTTTAGGCTTAGACTTCCCGCCGTCTTTTAAAACGACATTAGAGATCTGACCTAAATTAACGGTTTGGTCAATCGTATCTGGCGTAATTGAGCAAGGTGAATCAATGATAGAACCGTTAAATGTCACGGTCCCTTGTCCTTCATCTTTTGGTGCAGCGTTTGCGGCAGCCGCCATTACTGCAATACTCATACCCAGTGCTATAGCAAGTTTAGTTAGTTTCATTATAATCACCAAATTCCATTCAGCTTAATCTTGTTACTGATGAGTCATCAATATCGATACTTCATCAGTTGCCACTAATAATAAATTACCAGACGCTTATTAGCGTATACCTCACCCATTCCATATGGTTGCATACACCCCACGAGAGACCATTAAGGAAGTATTCACTTCACCTAATAAAAATCGACATTACAAAAAAGTGCCAATCAATCTCGATGCATAAATGCTATTTCAAGACCATAGGAAAATGAAATGAAATAATTTTAAAAAGTCAAACTTTTACTTATTAATAATTTCCATTACTCTTAAATAAAGTTATTTTACTTCTTAAATGGAAATTACCTTTATAAATCAATAGTATTTATAAAGGTAACGAGGACAAGAACGTCAAGGAAAATTATTATATGTTGGCTGAAATGATTAAGGACTAGAGATTAAAAAAGAGAGAACATCCCGTCCTCTATCTTTTTTTTCTTTTAATCGCTACTTTCCTAAAATTGATTCGCGTTGATTCTTTGCTGAGCTAGAGTTTTTTGCATAAAAACTGAGGAATAGCGGTCGTTGAGAAAACATAACCATTGTTTGCATTAGGATAAACACCAAAATTAATCCATCCATCTTCACGAGTCAGATAGGAGTACATATGTTTGCGAGCAATTTCAATTGGTACATTGTCGACTGGATTAATGTTTAGCTTCACTGTTTTTAACAAGTACACTGAAGCATCTTTAGGATTGTAGCTCACCTCTGCATTACGTTTTATTCTATATTTTTTGTCGCCAATCGCGATCTCGCCGGAAAAATCGACAACGCCTTTCCCCTGAGATAAGTAGATATAAATACCGGAGCTTAATTGGCTGTGCTGCTCAGACCCAGCATAGTTGTATCTTATTTGGGCGTAGCAGCTAATGCGATCATCAAGTGGAGGGGCATTCTTATAAAATGAGTAACTGAAAGATAGGGCTAAAGCGATGACTACAGCAAAGATAACAATAATAAACTTTTTCATGATCAACTCAATATGCTCTGGTAATAAGAACTACAATAAGTACCAGGCCTAACAATATCGCCATCACACACGATTAAAGACACTCTCGGCAACCCTGGAAAAGTCGAATAGTAAATTCTTTTGGGTTCATGACAGGAGATAGCGTTAACCTTTACCATATCTTCAACTCCCCCCCGAAGTTCGGCATCATTAGTCACTTGACTAAAAACATCACATTTATCTAAAAAAAATGCAGATTGATAATCATAAAAACGACTTTTAGAGTAGAAATAAGAATCAAATATTTGTGCTGATAAAGCGACTGTTGCAAATAAAGATAAAAGGATCATGAAATTGAAGTTGATTTTTTTTGCGCTGGAGAAGAATTTAGCGACACTTGATACAGGATAATTTTGGCTACCTAAAACCCCAATAGGCCCTTTGTCTTGTAGCGAACTAGCTAGAGGAACTTCTCTTTGTAAATCTCCTAAGATAATATCTTGCGCTGGAGCTGCATGTCTTTTTCCATCTAATTCAGTGCCATCTTCATTTATCACCACCATTGAATCAGTTGAACCTTCCACTGCTAGAGAAAGCACTGATATATCAATGCTGTTTGCAATACGCACGCCACGCCGAGGTACGGTCACTATCACATCATCAACCAAGCCCAGTTGTTTAAATGCTCGTCTAATGATGGAAATATTCTGATAGAAAGTGTTGCTATTTATGGGGGCACCATGGCTCTCCCATACATCAGCAAACAGTACTCGTTGGGAGGTAATCTCAGGTCGGTTATTTGTAATAATATGCAGGCAGTGATTGGCTGGTGTCGTTAATAAAACCTTCTCGTTTTCATTACTTATATTATAGAGTGTCGCCATAGTATGGTCATACACCACCTTATTATTAAAAACAATCTTATGACTCATTATTAATACTCTATGATGGATGATATAAGCTATGTGCTGAGAGGGGCTCACATGATTAATTTTGGAAGCGATTAATGTTAGATGATTATAAACTATAAATCAACACGCTAGAATTAAGAGAAGCGGTTGATAGTTAATTAAGATGACATGGTAACCAAATAAGAATAAATGTAACCATATAAGTAATGTATCGATTAGTTATTGTTATCAAAGTAAAAAAACACCATCGAAAAATGGTTATACCGAAGACCATTCGCAACAAATTGCATCACCCTAAAAATCACTCAATGTGAATAAAAATTTAACAGCAAAAGACACCAGTCAGATTGCACCCTTTAATAACATGAAGTTACAAGTAAACCTAAAAAAAAACTTAACACATTATGATCTAATATGAATTTAAATTCACACATACCGCTTAAAAATACCAAATTAGAATATATGAAAAATAAATCACTACACGGCGGGATATTATTCTGTTTTATTGATTTATTATCAAATCGGTGGGATTTACGCTCGATTATGTGACAAGAGCAACACTAATTCGTCAAAATCATGTTACTAACCTTACATGGAAGCATGCCATACCCATCTCATCCTCCCACAATATCTTGCATCAATTATCCTTTCCTATCGTATTTTAATCATTTAATTTCTTAATCTCAGATAAAGCAATAAAATAGGTGAAAACTCTGATGAATTACAGAATAAGATTATTTTAATAAGATAAGAAAAAGAGGATTTTTTACTTAAATACCTTATATCACAGGATAGGTTTTATTATTGGAGAAATAAATTAACTCATCAATTATCGTTAGGTCCCATGCCCCCTAACATCAATATCATTTATTTAAAGGCGCGATCCGAAAGAGGCTTAAAAATAATCAGCGCCAAAATAGTTAGCTAAGAAATTGGCAGACAAAAAAATTGCGGTTGCTGGTGACACCAGAACCGCAATACTTTTCCACTCTCGCTAGCCAAGTTGGCTAGCTCCATTCGGATTACGAATCGCTGTATTATTTACGACGCCACGTTGTGCCTTGTGGACCATCTTCCAACACAATACCCAGTTCGTTTAACTGATCTCGAGCAGAGTCGGCTAGTGCCCAGTCTTTGCTACTACGGGCGTCATTACGTTGCTTAATCAGCGCTTCAATTTTTGCAACTTCATCGCCGTCAGTCTGCGCACCACTTTGCAAAAATACCTCAGGATCTTGTTCTAACAGGCCCAATACGCGGGCTAGTTTGCGCAATTCAGCGGCCAGGCTATTTGCCGCCGTGATGTCTTCCGTTTTTAAGCGATTCACTTCACGGGCGATATCAAACAGTACAGAGTAAGCTTCTGGTGTATTGAAATCATCATCCATCGCCGCTCGGAAACGAGCTTCAAATTCAGCCCCCCCAGCGGGAACTGCATTTGTCTCTGTGCCACGAAGCGCGGTATATAAACGCTCTAATGAAGCGCGAGCCTGTTTGAGATTCTCTTCGCTATAGTTAAGTTGGCTGCGGTAATGACCTGACATCAAGAAATAGCGCACGGTTTCCGCATCGTAATAGGCCAAGACATCACGGATAGTGAAAAAGTTATTGAGTGATTTCGACATTTTTTCTTTGTCGATCATCACCATGCCAGAATGCATCCAGTAATTAACATAAGGGCCATCATGAGCACAGGTAGATTGTGCAATCTCATTTTCATGGTGTGGGAACATCAAATCTGAGCCACCACCGTGAATATCGAAATGGGTACCGAGTTGTTTGCTGTTCATGGCTGAACATTCAATGTGCCAACCTGGGCGGCCCAGCCCCCAAGGTGATTCCCAGCTTGGTTCGCCGGGTTTAGACATTTTCCATAGCACGAAATCCATGGGATTACGTTTCACATCCGCCACTTCAACACGGGCACCGGCCTGAAGCTGATCCAGATCTTGGCGAGACAACAGACCGTAATCTGGGTCACTGTCTACGGCAAACATCACATCACCATTGGACGCCACATAAGCGTGATCGCGCGCAATGAGTTGCTCAACCATCGCAATAATTTCTGGAATATGGTGTGTTGCACGCGGTTCTAAATCGGGGCGTTCGAGATTTAACGCATCGAAATCTTTATGCATTTCAACCAACATACGCGTGGTCAGTTGCTCGCAGGTCTCGTTATTCTCTATGGCACGTTTGATGATTTTATCATCGACGTCGGTCACATTGCGGACATAGGTCAGCGAGTACCCTAAATAGCGTAAATAACGAGAAACAACGTCGAAAGCGACAAAAGTACGCCCATGCCCAATGTGACACAGGTCATAAATGGTGATCCCGCATACATACATACCGATTTTACCGGCATGGATAGGCTTGAATTCCTCTTTTTGGCGACTCAGTGTATTAAAAATCTTTAGCATCGGGACATTCCGTGGTTTTGTTTTTTGCATTATGCAGTGTTCATACCCAACGTGATTAACGTTTCAATTTAACAGCAAGAAACTTATTACTGCTTAAATGATTGAGGGTATAACAGGATATCATCAGATTATGCGGTAAATCAGCCTGTGATACAGCTCTTTTTCGCCCCTAAGGGCAGCGTTTCGAGTGCTGACTCAATCTTAGAGATATGATATAAGTGCGGTCTAAGGGTTACGACTCATTGTGAATACACTTATTACACTAGCAGGAATATTATTATGGTCACGTTTCATACTAATCACGGCGATATCGTCGTTAAAACCTTCGCAGATAAAGCGCCGGTCACCGTTGAGAACTTCCTGAACTACTGCCGTAAAGGTTTCTATGATAACACTATTTTCCACCGTGTTATCGATGGTTTCATGATCCAAGGCGGGGGTTTTGAGCCGGGCATGAACCAGAAAGAGACTGATGCACAGATTAAGAATGAAGCCAACAACGGTCTGAAAAACACCCGTGGCACGCTGGCAATGGCACGTACCAACGATCCACATTCTGCTACTGCTCAGTTCTTTATTAACGTGGCAGATAACGACTTCCTGAACTTCCGTTCAGAGCGCCCAGATGGCTGGGGCTACTGCGTATTCGCTGAAGTGACCGAAGGTTTGGACGTGGTTGATAAAATCAAAAACGTTGCAACAGGCCGCAGCGGTATGCATCAAGATGTACCAAAAGAAGATGTCATCATTAAAAGCGTGACTGTCAGCGAGTAATAGCGACTTAATGAGCACGCTTTTTATTGCAGATTTGCATCTTAGCGTTCAGGAACCGGCAATTACTGCCGGTTTCCTGCATTTTATACAGCGTGATGCGATTCATGCCGATGCGTTATATATCTTGGGTGATCTTTTTGAGTCTTGGATTGGCGATGATGATCCCGAACCTTTGTACCGGCAAATCGCCGCTGCATTAAAATCACTCCAGCAACAGGGCGTCCCCTGCTACTTTATCCATGGCAACCGCGACTTTCTGCTCGGTAAAGATTTTGCCACGGAAAGTGGAATGACGTTACTCGCGGAAGAAGAAGTCGTCGAGTTGTATGGCCGTAAAATAGTCATTTTGCACGGTGATACTTTATGTACCGACGATGCTGACTATCAGCATTTTCGTCGCCGAGTGCACAACCCAATAATTCAAAAACTCTTCCTATGGCTGCCTTTGCGTTTTCGTTTACGCATTGCCGCTTACATGCGCAATCAGAGCCAAGCAAATAATAGCGGGAAATCACAGCTCATCATGGATGTGAATCCACAAGCGGTCATTGAGGCATTTCAGCGTCATCATGTGAGCTGGATGATTCATGGGCATACGCATCGCCCTGCTGTGCATAACGTAGAATTACCCTCAACAGTGGCCCAGCGTGTCGTCTTAGGGGCATGGCATGAAGAAGGCTCGATGGTCAAAGTCACCGCAGAAAGTGTTGAGTTAATTAAATTCCCGTTTTAGCGGACTCACAGCAAATTTCAACTACGCCAGAGACGCTAGGTCCACGACCAAAAAACCGTAAAATCCCACTAAAAGCCATGACGCAACCGTTTTCCTCACCTTTAGCTCATGGTATGCTCTACGCCCTCATCGCCAGCCACGATATCTGAAATCGTTCTGGCCGACGCTTGCACAATCACAGGAGCCTTACCCACATGGGAGCCAACCTCGATTCGGCTTATGCAGCCGGGGTTAAAATCGCTATCGTAATGGGGTCCAAAAGTGACTGGGCCACTATGCAATTCGCCGCCGACGTGCTCACTACGCTCAATGTGCCATTCCATGTCGAAGTGGTTTCTGCACACAGAACCCCTGACAAACTGTTCAGTTTTGCCGAAGAAGCACAAAGCAATGGCTTACATGTCATTATTGCCGGCGCGGGCGGTGCAGCTCACTTACCTGGGATGATCGCGGCAAAAACGCTGGTGCCCGTTTTAGGTGTTCCGGTGCAAAGTGCAGCGTTAAGTGGCGTCGATAGCCTCTATTCAATCGTGCAGATGCCGCGTGGTATTCCTGTAGGGACATTAGCTATCGGTAAAGCGGGTGCGGCGAATGCAGCCTTACTCGCCGCGCAAATATTGGCACTGCATGATACTGAGTTGGCAGGCCGTTTGGCTCACTGGCGTCAAAGTCAAACTGATGAAGTGCTGGAAAATCCCGATCCGAGGGATGAAGCATGAAACCAGTTTGCGTATTAGGAAACGGTCAATTGGGGCGCATGTTGCGTCAAGCCGGTGAACCACTGGGTATCGCTGTTTATCCCGTTGGTTTAGATGCAGAGCCTGAAGCCGTGCCTTATCAGCATAGCGTGATTACCGCTGAAATTGAGCGTTGGCCGGAAACCGCCTTAACTCGCGAACTGGCTACTCATACGGCGTTTGTTAACCGCGACATTTTTCCCCGTTTGGCTGATCGCCTAACGCAAAAGCAACTGCTCGATAGCCTGAATCTCGCCACCGCCCCTTGGCAACTCTTGGCCAGTGACAGCGAGTGGCCACAGGTTTTCGCCACACTGGGTGAACTCGCGATTGTTAAACGCCGTGTCGGCGGCTATGACGGCCGAGGTCAGTGGCGTTTACGCACAGGTGAACAAAGCACATTGCCCGCGGATGCCTACGGTGAATGCATTGTCGAGCAAGGCATTAATTTCTCGGGTGAAGTTTCATTGATCGGCGCTCGTAGCCATCAAGGCAAGTCAGTTTTTTATCCACTCACTCATAATCTGCATGAAGATGGCATCTTGCGCATGAGCGTGGCATTGCCTCAACCCGATAACCGTTTACAAGACCAAGCGGAAACGATGCTCTCAGCCATTATGGATGAGTTAAATTATGTCGGTGTTATGGCGATGGAATGCTTTATCGTCGGCGACAATTTACTGATCAATGAACTGGCACCTCGGGTACATAACAGCGGGCATTGGACACAAAATGGTGCCTCCATTAGCCAATTCGAACTGCATCTACGCGCTATCTTAGATTTGCCACTGCCAATACCGGTGGTCAATACGCCATCAGCGATGGTCAATCTGATTGGGACAGCCGTCAATACGCAGTGGCTGTCATTGCCCTTGGTGCATTTGCACTGGTATGAAAAAGAGGTGCGGGAAGGTCGCAAAGTCGGTCATTTGAATTTGAATGATCCTGATGGCCCAGAATTGATTTCCGCATTGGCGGAGTTAGCACCGATGCTGCCAGAGGAATATCAGAACGCGTTACGTTGGGCGCAAATCAAACTGTCGTCCGTTTAAATCGATACCCAATAAAGTCATTGGCGTTGCAGCTAAACAACACATCACGCTGCAACGCCAACTTAGCAAGTTTTCATTTTTGTCAGTCGGATATTACCCGTCAAAATGACGGAATAAAGCCCGCCCCTGCAACAACCGTGCGCCTAGCCAACCGCCACAAAGTGACAACAACAGCGCCCCCGCTAGCGGCAATAGCCACCACATGACCCAATTAGGCTGCCACGGGAAATCAAAGACTAACCGTTGTAATGCCCAGAGTGCAGCTTCCGCGCCAATCGCCGCAGCTAACCCAGCCACCAGCCCCAACAAAGCAAACTCCCACCACAACGTCCCACGTAGTAAGCGTTTACTTGCACCTAATGTGCGATAGACCACCAGTTCTTGACGGCGCTGACGCATACCAACTTGTACCTGAGCCAGTAACAGCAAGGTGCCGCAAATAATCACCAGTACCACCATCACTTCCAGCGCACGGCTAACCTGTTGTAATACTTGCCCGACCTGTTTCAGCATCGCCCCGATATCCAGCAGGCTCAGTGTTGGGAACTGGCGATTCAGTTGTGTGAGGGCTTCACCATCCCCTTGATAGCGGAAACTGGTCAGCCAAGTCTGAGGCTGCTTATCCAGCGCACCCGGCGGGAAAATAAAGTAGAAGTTAGGGCGCAAACTTTCCCAGTCCACCTGACGAATGCTACTGACAGTGGCTTCGAACGACTGCGTATCGCCACTGAATGTCAGCTTATCGCCAATTTTAATGCCCAACCGATCGGCAATCCCCTTCTCCATCGACACTTCGTCGGCCTTCGGTGGCCACTGACCAGCAGTTAAAATATTGTGTGCGGGTAGGTCCTGCTGCCAAGTCAGATTCAGTTCACGATTAACCGCCTCGCCGCCGGGTTCATCTTCGCGCACCCGCTCCGTTGCTAACTGCTGGTTAATTTCAGATAACCGCACTCGCACAATAGGGTAAAACGTTGAAGGCGTGATCTGATGCTGCGCCAGAAACTCGGTGACTTGCGGCACTTGCTGCGGTGTCATATTCAGCAAAAAGTAATTCGGGCTATCAGGCGGCAGTTGTTGTTGCCAACGATCCAACAGATCACCACGCAGGACCAATAACAGTGCCAACAGCATGAAGGATAAAGAAAACGCGGCCAGTTGAGTGAGAGTCATCCAAGGCTGGCGCAGTAAACGGTTGATGGCAAGACGCAATGACAAACGGGTCACTGTCAGGCGGCGTAACAGTAACAACCCGCCCCAACCAATCACACCTAACAGTAGCGCCAATACCACCATGCCACCGAGAATAGCCCATAGCAGGGAATTACCGCCCATGAGCAATGCCAGCAGCCCAACGACAATCACCACCATCGCAGGAATAAAGTAGCGCAGTGGCCAAACATTGGCAGAGACATCACGGCGCAGAACCCGTAAAGGCTGCGTCGCCAGCAATTGCCGATAAGGGCGAATCCCCACCAGCAGCGAAATCAATATTAATGATCCCATTGCCCATACCCATGGCCATAAGCCGGCAGAAGGTAATGCTGCGGGTAAAACCGGTGACAGCAACCGCACGAGTATCTTCTCAAACAGCAAGCCAATCACGCTGCCGCATAGACCGGCCAACACCAGCACCGAGATCCACTGTCCGATAATCAGCCGACGCAATGCGCTGCGCCCAGCCCCCAATGTTTTCAGTACGGCCACCAAATCATAGCGGCTGCGACAATAATGCCCCATCGCCACGGCGACAGCGGCAATCGAGAGCAATAACGTCAAGAGGGCCGATAGCAGCAAGAATTGTTGCGCCCGTTGTAGAGATTTCCCCAGCGCGCCGCCCGACTCTTGCAACCCGTACCAGCGCTGTTCTGGTTTCAATTGCGGTTCAAGCCAATCACTGAACTTGGCGACAGACTCCGGCGACCCCGCAAACATATACCGGTAGGTCAGGCGACTACCGGGCTGGATCGCGCCCGTTTTTTCTACATCGGCCAGGTTAATTAAAATGCGTGGCGAGGTTTGGAATGGATTAAAACCTGAATCTGGTTCCTGAAGCACTTCACCTACAATTTTTAGCGAGGTATCCCCCACCTCTAACACATCGCCGACTTTTACCCCGAGCAATGACAGTAATCTGGGCGCGACCAGCACCGTACCCGGCTCCAATGCCGCACCGGCAGGTAATGTTTCAAGTTTGCCATACAGCGGATAGGCCAGATCGGTGGCTTTGACATCCGCTAATTGCGGACGATCGCCCGCAAATGTCATCGTCATAAACGAAAGTTGGCGGCTCACCGTTAACCCTTGCTGCTTTGCTTCGAGCAGCCAACTCTCAGGGACAGGATGCGCGGCACTCAGCACTCTGTCACCTGCCAGAAAATCGCGACTTTGCTGACTCAGCCCCTTTTCCATTCGGTCACTGATGGTGCCTAGCGCCAACACACAGGCGACCGCCAATGTTAATGCCAACCAGACAATTAATAGTGAGGGTGAGCGCCACTCACGCCAAAACCAGCGCCAAATCATGCTTCCTCCCACAATTTACCTTCCTGCAAGCGCAACCGGCGCTGGCAACGGCCCGCCAGTTGCACATCATGAGTCACCAGAATCAGCGTGGTGTCGTAATCACGATTAAGAGAAAATAATAAATCGGCGATGCGATCACCGGTATGGCGATCGAGGTTGCCCGTAGGTTCATCAGCAAAGAGTACTTTAGGCCGCCCACTGAAGGCTCGAGCCAATGCCACTCGCTGCTGCTCGCCGCCCGACAACTGGGCCGGAAGATGATGAAGGCGCTTATCCAAACCGACTAACTTCAATAATTCAATGGCATGCGCTTTACTTTCGCGCTCACTTTCGCCGCGCAACAATGCCGGCAGTTGGACATTCTCCAACGTATTGAGTGTGGGAACGAGCATGAAGGACTGAAAGACAAAACCAATGTTTTTAGCCCGCAACTGGGCGCGCCCTTCTTCATCCATTGCGGTCAATGATTGACCCAGTAAACTCACTTCACCGCTACTACCATCATCCAAGCCCGCCAAAATCCCCAGTAACGTAGATTTACCTGAACCTGACTCACCAATTAACGCAATTGTTTGAGCAGGTTTGACAACGAGCTCAACTCCGGTAAGGATGGAGAGCTGTTGCTCACCCTGACCGACGTGTTTATTAAGATGATGAACTTCAAGAACGTTTTCCGCTGGCATCTTCCCTTCCTATTACTATTGGGATTATTCAGTATGCGTGCCGCCGCAACCGACACACTTTTGATTCTAGGCGACAGTTTGAGCGCCGGTTACCGCTTGCCAATTGCCGAAGCATGGCCTTCACGTCTAGATAAAACATGGCAGTCCACCCCTTCACTACCCAAAGTGGTGAACGCCAGTATTAGTGGCGATACTGCTGCGCAAGGTCTGGCTCGCCTGCCTGCACTACTTAAACAGCACCAGCCACGCTGGGTACTGATTGAACTGGGCGCAAATGACGGACTGCGTGGTTTCCCAACGCAGGATATTCAACGGGATCTGACGCAAATTATCAATCTGGTCAAGGAGGCAAAAGCCGAGCCTTTATTGATGCAAATCCGTATTCCGCCAAACTATGGCCGCCGTTATACTGATGCTTTTACCGCGATGTATCCGCAATTGGCGCAGCAATTCGGCATCTCACTTGTACCCTTCTTTATGGAACAAGTTGCCGTGAAGCCAGAGTGGATGCAGGATGATGGCTTACATCCTAATGCTGAAGCTCAACCGTTTATCGCCGATTGGGCAGCTAAACAACTCAAGCCGCTAATCACAACGCAGTAATGTGCAACAAGAAGTAATACCACTTGTTCAAACAAATAGATTCACCCACTAGGTAAAGTTATGCAAAAAGCTGTATTAATTACCGGTTGTTCCAGTGGCATAGGTCTGGTCGCAGCGCAAGATTTGAAAAATAGAGGTTATCGCGTACTGGCTGCCTGCCGTAAACCCGATGACGTCGCCAAGATGGCACAGTTAGGGCTGGAAGGTATTGAGCTAGATTTGGATGACAGTACCAGTGTTGAACGAGCTGCCGCGCAGGTTATCGCGCTGACGAATGGGCGTTTATATGGCCTGTTTAACAATGGGGGTTTTGGCCTGTATGGCCCATTGCAGACCATTTCTCGCCAGCAGTTAGAACAGCAATTCTCCACTAATCTGTTTGGCACCCACCAGCTAACACAATTACTGTTACCGGCGATGTTGCCCCACGGCGAAGGGCGTATTATTCAAACCAGCTCCGTAATGGGGTTAGTGTCAACCGCAGGTCGCGGCGCATATGCTGCCAGCAAATATGCACTCGAAGCATGGTCGGACGCACTGCGCATGGAACTACATGACAGTGGAATTCATGTCAGCCTGATCGAGCCTGGCCCTATTAGCACTCATTTCACGCAAAATGTGAATCAGGCTGAAGCTCATAAACCGGTCAATAATCCGGGTATTGCGAAAAGATTTACGCTACCACCGGAAGCTATACTGCCTAAATTGCGCCATGCGCTGGAAAGCCCGCGTCCGCAACTGCGTTATCCCGTCACCTTGGTCGCCCATGCATTGACCATTCTGCGCCGCCTATTACCGGGGCGAATGTTAGATAAAGTCTTGCGTGGCAACGCTTAAGCGTTATCTCAAATAGCTGGGGTTGAAGCACAGTTTTCTGCCCCCATCTATTGCTAAAACGGATGAGAGAAATAATTATGCTAGCACCCATTACGATTGATATTACTGAAGCGAACCTACATCAAACCTTAGAACAATCCATGACTGTACCGGTGTTGTTCTACTTTTGGTCCGAACGCAGCCAACATTGTCTGCAATTAACCCCAGTGCTGGATAAACTGGCCGCAGAATATGCGGGTCAATTTATTCTGGCTCGTGTCGATTGTGATGCACAGCAGATGGTCGCCTCACAATTTGGTTTGCGCTCTATTCCGGCCGTTTATTTATTTAAAGATGGTCAACCGGTCGATGGTTTCCAAGGGCCACAGCCTGAAGAAGTTATCCGCGAATTGCTGCAACGAGTGTTACCAAGACCTGAAGAGTTGAAAGCCGCAGAAGCTGCGCAATTGATGAGCGAAGGTAAAGTACAAGATGCGCTGCCACTGCTAAAAGAGGCTTGGGCATTAAGTGGGCAAACTAGTGAAATTGGCCTGCAATTGGCTGATGCGCAGATTCAACTGAACCGCAGTGAAGAAGCTGAAGCCGTTTTAGCCACTATTCCCTTGCAAGACCGAGATACACGCTATCAAGGGTTGGTTGCTCAGATTGAGTTGCTGAAACAAGCTGCTGACACTCCTGAAATTCAGCAATTACAGCAGCAGCTAGTAGAGCAGCCAGATAATGTTGAATTGGCGGTCCAATTGGCATTACAACTGCATCAGGTCGGGCGTAACGAAGAAGCACTGGAACTATTACTCGGCCATCTGAAAAAAGATTTGGCTGCGGCTAATGGCGCAGCGCGTAAGACTTTAATGGATATTTTGGCAGCATTAGGCACCGGTGATGCACTGGCCGCCAAATATCGCCGCCAACTTTATTCATTGCTGTATTGATCGCGGACGTTAATCGCTAAACGTTAATTAACGCCACTGGTTATCGCTATATTCTGATTGGCCGTTTCTTTATTTATTCCTGCGCGGGGCCATCCCGCGCTGTTTTATTCTAATTCAGCCGAGTTTTCTCTCATTTACACGCTTTTACCTCCCTTTAATTAGGCATTTAACGACCCGTCACGTAATATTAAGAAACAAAAATCATTGCTGACAGGAAGTTAAATATGTTTACAGTTATCCCTGTTCTAATCGTCGTCGCCCTGATTGTGGTATTTTCCTCAATCAAAATCGTTCCACAAGGTTTTCAGTGGACTGTTGAACGTTTTGGCCGTTATACCAAAACGCTGATGCCAGGCTTGAATATCGTTGTGCCATTTATGGATCGTATTGGTCGCAAAATCAATATGATGGAACAGGTGCTGGACATCCCATCTCAAGAGATCATTTCTCGCGATAACGCCAATGTGGCTATTGATGCGGTTTGCTTTATCCAAGTCATTGACCCCGTAAAAGCCGCGTATGAAGTGAGCAACTTGGAACTGGCTATCGTCAACCTGACCATGACCAATTTCCGTACGGTGCTTGGTTCGATGGAGTTGGATGAAATGTTGTCTCAGCGTGACAATATCAACAGCCGCCTGCTGCATATCGTCGATGAGGCCACTAACCCGTGGGGCATCAAAATCACCCGTATTGAAATCCGCGATGTGCGTCCACCGACTGAATTGATTTCCGCGATGAACGCGCAGATGAAAGCGGAACGTACTAAGCGTGCTGATATTCTGGAAGCGGAAGGGGTTCGTCAGGCCGCTATTTTGCGTGCTGAAGGTGAGAAGCAGTCACAAATTCTGAAAGCTGAAGGTGAGCGTCAATCTGCCTTCTTACAGGCAGAAGCGCGTGAGCGTGCGGCAGAAGCTGAAGCACAAGCCACCAAAATGGTTTCTGAAGCCATCGCGGCCGGTGATATTCAAGCCATTAACTACTTCGTGGCACAGAAATATACCGATGCATTGCAGCATATCGGTTCGGCCAATAACAGCAAAGTCATCATGATGCCGCTGGAAGCTAGTAACCTGATGGGCGCTATCGGTGGTATTGCTGAACTGATTGGTGAGAGTAAAAACAGCCGAGGTAAATAACCATGCTGGAGGAAATTGCAGCAAATCCAAACTGGTTCTGGCTATCACTCGGCGGGCTACTTCTAGCCGCTGAAATGCTCGGTGCCAGTGGCTATATGCTGTGGAGCGGTGTTGCCGCCGTGGTGGTCGGCATCTTGGTCTGGCTATTTCCTTTTAGCTGGGAAATGCAAGGTGTGCTGTTTTCCGTCCTAACCGTGGTCGCTGCCTTCCTGTGGTGGTATTGGCTCAGTAAACGTACCAAGCCGCAACCCGCGATGCTCAACCAACGTAATCATCAACTATTGGGAACACGAGCAACATTGACCGAACCCACAGTTGATGGTTATGGCCGTATGAGAGTGGGTGATAGCAGTTGGCGTATTTATTGCGCCAATGAATTAAGTGCCGGCACAGAAGTTGAAGTGATATTAGTGGAAGGCAATACTTTGCATGTCCGCGAAGTTCGTCACTGATTTATTGCGATTGATAGCGACAAAGACGCATCAAGAGCAGACCGACCAATATAAAGGCGTATTTATCTGAATACGCCTTTACTCTTTTTTGGTGTTCCTGCTTTCTATTTATCGGTAGCGTGACAATTATCAGCAGTGTGGCAATTATCGGTCGTGTGGTTATGGTCGATAGTGTGGCTATGATCGAGAGTATGACAACATCCCGCCAGATTATTGATAATCGGGCAATCGGCCCCCTCATCTCCTGGGCAGCTTTCCGCCAACGCAAGTAACCGCAAGCGCATCTGATTAAGATCATTAATATGCTGCTCGATTTCCGCTACTTTGAGTAACGTCGCGGCTTTAACATCTGCACTGTGTCTGGCCGGATTATGAAATAATGCCAACAGCTCACGACATTCATCCAAAGTGAAGCCAACCTGCCGTGCCTGACGCAATAGCGTTAACTCTTCAATATGTTTGGCGCTGTAGCTGCGGTAACCGTTATCGGTGCGAATAGGCGGTGTCACCAGTTTTTTTTCTTCATAAAAACGGATGGCTTTGCTGGTTAAGCCCGTTTTTTTTGCGACATCGCTAATGTTCATATTTCCCCCTTGACCTTCCCCTTACTAGAAGGTTTAACCTCCATAATTAGTGAAAATGAGACGATGAGTCAAGCGGAATAAAATCTGTACAACTAGAGCTGTCGTGTTGGTCGCCCTACTGACGACCCGAGCGAAATGTGACCGAGAATCCCGACTAAACTTATTTCGACGAATGAGCGGATAAGTGGCTACTCGATAAGGAGTTAATTATGTTGCAAACCACAGTGCTGGCCTTAAACGGGCTTTCCTGTATGAATTGTGCTAAACGCGTTAAAACGGCATTAGAAAGCCGTGAAGATGTTCATCATGCAGAAGTGAACGTTCACTACGCTAAAGTGACTGGTGAAGCAGAGGCTAAAACGCTGATCGAAACTGTTCAACAAGTCGGTTATCAGGCACAAGAAGCTCAGGCTCCGGATGTCGAGCTACAACTTTCAGGGTTGAGCTGCGGGCATTGTACCGAGAACACTCGTAAAGCGCTGGAGGCGGTTCCTGGTGTGATTGCCGCTGACGTGTCACTCGATAGCGCCAAAATATACGGCAAGGTTGATGCACAAACGCTCATTGAGGCAGTGGAACAGGCAGGTTACCACGCGACCCTGCAAGGGGTACAATCCCCAAAAACTGAGCCGCTGACTCACTCAGCCCAATCTCAGCCGGAATATCAGGCAGCGGCCTCTTCGACCATTCCGGCAACAGATAGCGATAGTGTCCAGTTATTACTAACAGGGATGAGCTGCGCCAGTTGCGTATCCAAAGTGCAACATGCGTTAGAAGGGGTTGATGGTGTCGAGGTGGCTCGGGTCAATCTGGCTGAACGTAGTGCTTTGGTCACCGGTCATCCCAGCAATGATGCCTTAATCGCTGCGGTCAAAAATGCCGGTTATGGTGCGGAGATCATCGAGGACGAAACAGAGCGGCGCGAACGCCAACAACAAATGTCGCACGACAGCATGAAGCGTTTCCAGTGGCAAGCCGCGCTGGGCCTGCTATTAGGTATCCCATTGATGGGCTGGGGGCTTTTTGGTGGCAGTATGACACTGACGCCAGAAACCCAAACACCCTGGTTGATTGTGGGGATCATCACTCTACTGGTGATGATATTCGCCGGTGGCCACTTTTATCGTAACGCTTGGGTTAGCCTGAAAAACGGCAGCGCCACCATGGATACCTTAGTGGCGTTAGGGACAGGTGCGGCATGGGTTTATTCCATCACGGTGAATATCTGGCCGGATGTTTTCCCGATGGAAGCTCGCCACCTTTATTATGAAGCCAGCGCCATGATTATCGGGTTGATTAACCTCGGCCATGCGATGGAGCAACGAGCCAGACAGCGCTCATCCAATGCACTGGAGCGGCTGTTAGATCTTGCGCCGCCAACAGCAAGATTAGTGACGGATCAAGGTGAGCAAGTGATCCCACTGGCCGATGTCCAACTGGGGATGACCTTACGTTTGGCCACAGGTGACCGTGTGCCGGTTGATGGCGAGATTGTGCAAGGGGAAGTGTGGATGGATGAAGCCATGCTGACCGGTGAACCTATCCCACAACAAAAATCAGCCGGTGATGTGGTCCATGCTGGCACGCAAGTGCAAGACGGATCAGTGGTATTCCGTGCCAATGCTATCGGCAGTCAAACCACCTTGGCGCGCATTATCAAACTGGTTCGCCAAGCACAAAGCAGCAAGCCAGAGATCGGTAAACTGGCCGATAGGATCTCAGCAGTCTTTGTTCCCACCGTGGTTGCTATTGCCGTGTTCGCTGGGCTTATCTGGTATTTCTTTGGCCCACAACCGCAACTGGTCTACACCTTGGTTGTTGCGACCACGGTGCTGATTATCGCCTGCCCTTGCGCATTGGGCCTTGCAACACCAATGTCGATTATTTCTGGTGTGGGCCGAGCAGCCGAATTCGGCGTTTTGGTTCGCGATGCTGATGCATTGCAGCAAGCAAGCAACCTCGATACTTTGGTATTCGACAAAACGGGCACCCTGACCGAAGGGCATCCGCAAGTCGTCGCTATCCACACCTTCAATGGCGTGAGTGAACAGCAAGCGCTGACATGGGCTGCGGCGCTGGAAACAGGCTCTAATCACCCACTGGCTCGCGCTATTTTGCAGCGCGCAGAGGGAATGACACTGCCGAGCATCAGCCAATTCCGCACTTTGCGTGGTTTGGGTGTCAGTGGCGAGGTTGATGGTATTCCGCTGCTACTGGGGAATAATCGTCTACTGGAAGAGCAACAAATTGATACTCACGAGTTGCAATCGCTGATGCAGCAACAAGCTGAAAGTGGCGCGACACCGGTGATTCTAACGGCTAGTGGTAAGCCAGCGGCTTTGCTGTCGATTCGTGACCCCCTGCGCAGTGACAGTGTCAGTGCGCTGCAACGGCTGCATTCGCTAGGTTACAGTCTGGTGATGCTAACCGGTGATAACCCGATAACGGCCAATGCAATCGCGAAAGAAGCGGGTATTGATCAGGTCATTGCGGGTGTATTACCTGATGGTAAAGCCGAGTCTATCAAACAGCTGCAAGCTGCTGGACATAAAGTGGCGATGATTGGCGATGGCATCAATGATGCGCCAGCACTGGCACAAGCAGATGTTGGGATTGCCATGGGAGGAGGGAGTGATATTGCCATTGAAACTGCGGCTATCACCCTGATGCGTCATAGTCTGCACGGGGTGGCAGATGCCGTTGAGCTTTCCAAAGCCACGTTGCGGAATATGAAACAAAACCTACTGGGTGCCTTTTTCTACAACGCACTGGGTATTCCGATTGCTGCGGGTATTTTGTTCCCGTTCACCGGTACATTACTCAGCCCCGTGGTCGCCGGCGCAGCGATGGCGTTATCGTCTATCACTGTCGTCAGCAATGCTAACCGCTTATTGCGTTACAAGCCTAAACAGTAATCTTTTTCGATAACCTGATGGCGCACAATACAGTTTTGTGCGCCATTTAACGTTATTCATTTCAAGCCAGAAAGGTATAGCATAGGAGGAAATGCGAAAAAAGGAACGATATGGGCCAGTTATTACGCCGTATTGCGGCATTTCTAGGAATGGCTGCACCGGCAACTTACCGCTATCCTGCGCTGGATATCACGTTACCCGGCGAACGTCACTTTCATATGGTCGGTAGTATCCATATGGGAACAGATGGTATGTTTCCCCTTCCCCACGATTTGCTCAATAAATTAAATCAGGCTGATGCACTCATTGTTGAAGCTGATATCACCGAAGCCGCCCCCTCTTTTGGTCAGGATACTCTTGTTGAGCCTTTGGTTGACCGGTTACCCGAGGAGCACTATCAGCAACTCCTGCAGCGTTGCGAAGAGATGGGTAATGACCCGCTTACCATGGCCTTTCTGCCCGCATGGCAAGTTGCCTTGATGCTTCAAGCCCGTCAGGCACAACGATTGGGATTGCGGGGAGAGTACGGTATCGATTATCAATTATTGAAAGCGGCGGCGGCGCAAGATAAGAAGGTCATTGAATTAGAAGGTACACAAATGCAACTCGATTTACTCGAGGCATTACCTGACAACGGCATGTCTTTACTGCTTGATACCCTGACCCATTGGCACACTAATGCCCGCTTATTACAAACCATGATGGGCTGGTGGTTGGAGCATCATCCGACGACAGACCTAACCACGCTGGCCCCAACTTTTAGCCAACATCTCTATGATGTGCTGATGATTCAACGAAACAAACGCTGGCAACAGTTGCTTGAACAGTTACCGTCTGGGCGCTATGTGGTTGCCGTCGGCGCATTACATTTGTACGGTGAGGGAAATCTGCCTGAATTATTAAAGCCGGCGACCACTAATCAAAAATGACCGAAAAAAATGGCCGATATCGCTATCGGCCAGTCAAAGAGGAATTTTCGTTATTTTAGTTATTAAGCGCTCACATACCTTGCGGATATGATGAGTAGCAAGTATAGGGTAGCAACCTGATGATTAGATTAGCAACTATCATTCACGATAACTTGCTCACCGGATGACCATCACGCTGATTTTCTTCGGTTAATTTTAATACACTATCTCATCGTTGCGGTAGGATAACTTACCTGAATGAGTCTTCATTTTTAATCGGACCTTTATTATGACACCTGCTGTTGTTTTGCTGGAAAAACAAAAAGTTCCTTTCACGCTGCACCCCTATCATCACGATGCAGCTGAAACCAATTTTGGCGATGAAGCCGTTAAGAAGTTGGGCTTAAATGCGGAACAGGTCTATAAGACATTGCTGGTCGCGTTAAATGGTGACGCCAAAAACTTGGCTGTCGCAGTTACCCCAGTGGCAACTCAGCTTGATCTCAAGAAAGTCGCGCGAGCGCTAGGGGCAAAAAAGGCTGATATGGCTGACCCACAATTAGCACAGCGAACAACCGGTTATTTAGTCGGCGGCATCAGTCCATTAGGGCAGAAAAAACGCTTACCTACGGTGATTGATACTCAAGCTCAAGAATACAGCACTATTTTTGTTTCGGGTGGCAAACGGGGGTTAGATATTGAATTAGCGGCTGTGGATTTATGTCGCTTATTACAAGGTGTTTTTGCTGATATCGCCAAACGGGATTGATTTGTTGATAGCCTCGCCGTGCCAAGTTGCACCAATGACGCGACATGGCAGAACTTCATTATCAGAAGCCCCCACCCATTGATGGAGGCTTCTAGATGAGACTTATTGATACACAATTTCGCCTTTCGGCTGATATTGGCTGGCATCTAGCGGGGAGTGCTTTTCAATATACTGTTTCAGCACTTCAGCATCGATAAAACCAGTGTTGACATAGCCTGGTAGCGTATCAATTTTCGGATAGCCATCACCACCTAACGCATTGAAATTCAATGTTGCCAAACGATAGGTTTTATTCGGTTCTACTGGTTTTCCCTGTATTTTCACTTGACTGACACCATGACCATCAGCAACCAGACTCACATTAGCAAATTGCGCATAAGCCCCTGAATCTACTTTTTTATTGGCCACAACCGCTAAGTATTTTTCAACCTCACTGCCTTTCATATCGGCATAGACCAATGTGTTCCCAAATGGCTGCACCTTGAGCACATCTTTATAGGTAATGTCGCCTGATTCGATAGAATCACGAACACCACCACCACTCATTACGGCGAAGTCAGCGCCTGCCCGCTCCATTTGTGCCGCTAAAAGTACTCGTGCCAAATTGGTCTGCTCAAAGCGAACTTTACTGCGATCACCTTCAAGTTTACCTTTCACACTGCCCACTTTGACATCCAACTGTGCCTTGCCCTGCTCCTCAAATGGAGTCAGCAATTTGAGCATTGACGGGTCTTGGGTAATCTCTTGTGTATAAAAGACACGTTCACTCGTGCCATCAGCCTTTTCAACTTTTTTCTTTAAGTTGATTGGGATTAACTGATAGCTAACCAATTTCAATTCGCCATTGCGGAAAGTAAAATCAGCGCGGCCGACATATTTACCCCACTCATGGGCCTGTACAATCCAAGTCCCATTCTGACGATCTGGTGCACAAGGCGTACCGGGAACATAATCAGCCTGCTTGTGGTTCTCGCTAGCCATACACACAGGGTCTTGTGAGTGACCACCCACTATCATATCCAAATAACCAGCCGGTAAGCTGCGGGCCATCTCGACATCACCCGGCGCGTTAGAACCATGCTTTCCATCGTCATAATGCCCCATATGAGTTGCCGCAATAATAATGTCAGGCTTCTCAGTTTTTCTCAGTTGCTCAACAACTTGCTTTGCTTCAACTGCGGGTACTCGAAATTCAATGTCAGTGAAATACTCGGGATTGCCGATCTTGGCGGTATCATCCGTGGTCAAGCCAATCACCGCAATTTTGACGCCTTGTTTATCGAACAGCGCGTATGGCTTGAACAAGCGCTGTTGAGTGCTTTTCTGATAGATATTGGCTGAGAGTAACGGGAAGGTGGCCCACTTTTCCTGTTGGCGCAACACGCTAAGCGGATTATCGAATTCATGGTTACCAATAGCCATCGCATCATAGCCGACTAAATTCATACCACGGAAATCAGGTTCCGCATCTTGTAAGTCGGATTCTGGTACGCCGGTATTAATATCACCACCGGAGAGTAATAGCAGGCTTCCCCCCTGCGCGGCGACTTGTTGACGAATACTATCGACCAGTGTTTTTTGTGCTGCCAGACCATACTCGCCGTGATCGTTTTGCCAGAAGTGCCCATGATGGTCATTGGTATGCAGTACGGTGATATCGTAAGTTTTATCTTTTTCCCAGGCTGCAGCCCATCCAGGTGCAAACACCAGCGACACAGCCAAAGCACCGGCTGTGGACGATAATGAAAAACGCATCGCAACTCTCCAGATTGTCGTTAATACCTGCTCAATAAGTGCCAACTCAATGAGTAAAATTGGTGTATTGCATAGCAATAACATGATAAATCAAGGTAATACCGTGATCAGTCTCATATTGATGTGCCGTAGCACATAGATACATTTCAGAACTCTGGAATATATATCAAATTGTGTCTGATGTAGTAAAAATCCTTAGATCTGCATAGTATGTATTCATTACCAACATACTATTAACAGTGAAAATTATTAGGCGAATACTCACTATGACCGATCGTTCTGATACTGCACCTCCTCCACTCGTGAATACATCAGTAAAACGTACCTCTTTCTCTATTTTGGGGGCGATCAGCGTATCTCACTTGCTCAACGATATGATCCAATCGTTGATTCTGGCGATTTATCCCCTATTGCAAGCCGAATTTTCACTGAGTTTTGCCCAGATAGGGTTGATCACTTTGACCTACCAGCTCACCGCGTCGATGCTCCAACCGCTGATTGGCTTATATACCGACAAACATCCGCAGCCCTACTCCCTGCCAATTGGTATGGGGTTTACGCTGTCGGGAATTTTGCTATTGGCTGTCGCGACAACATTCCCAGTGGTGTTACTGGCTGCTGCGTTGGTGGGAACCGGTTCATCGGTATTCCACCCGGAATCATCGCGAGTCGCTCGCATGGCATCTGGTGGCCGTCATGGTATGGCTCAATCTGTTTTTCAAGTCGGGGGCAACTTCGGTAGTGCGCTCGGCCCTTTGCTTGCCGCGATCCTTATCGCACCTTATGGCAAAGGCAATGTCGGCTGGTTTTCACTCGCGGCATTACTCGCGATTGTCGTACTGTTACAAGTCAGTAAATGGTATCAACAGCAACAGCGAATGACACATGGGAAAGCTGTAAACGTCTCATCGGTAAAAATGCTACCCAAAAAGACCGTTATTAAGACTTTAGCGGTCTTGCTGGTACTGATATTCTCTAAATACTTCTACTTGACCAGTATCAGTAGCTATTACACCTTCTATTTGATGCATAAGTTTGGTGTTTCGGTACAAAACGCGCAAATACACTTATTTGTATTCTTATTTGCAGTTGCTGCTGGGACCATTATTGGCGGCCCTCTAGGGGATCGCATAGGACGGAAATACGTTATTTGGGGGTCTATCTTGGGTGTTGCACCCTTTACCCTCATTTTGCCCCATGCTTCTTTGTATTGGATGGGCATTTTGACGGTGATAATCGGTGTCATCCTTGCATCGGCCTTCTCTGCGATACTGGTTTACGCACAAGAGCTTATTCCTGGGAAAGTGGGCATGGTATCCGGCTTATTCTTCGGTTTTGCTTTCGGTATGGGCGGTTTAGGTGCGGCTGTACTAGGGTATGTTGCTGATTTAACCAGTATTGAACTGGTCTATCAAATATGTGCATTCTTACCATTACTGGGGATATTCACTGCCTTATTGCCCAATATAGAAGATAAGTAATAGTAAAAATCTTATAATCCCGACTGAGACATGTGTTTCAGTTGGGAGTTTTCCCTGTGTAATCGTGACAAAAAGAGCAAATCCCTCATAAACAACCGCTTCAAACAAATTCCATGCCAAAGTAGACTTTTATCGATAAAAAATGAATTTTTATCGCGCATTGATCGCATAAATGCAATAAACTAATGTTATTGCTATGAAATGCTTACTTCTCTGCCTACATCAAGATATTTCCCCATGCAGGAAGTTAACAAGCGAAAAGTCCCGAAGCGCTTTCTCTGCTAAGTGATTCGAGTTATTGAATACAGCCAACACGTCTGCAATAGGTAAGATGGCGGGTATAACTAGAAGGAGTCTGGATGCACCATTCAACACCCTTAATCACCACGATCGTCGGGGGCCTTGTTCTCGCCTTCCTCTTGGGCACACTGGCTCACCGGCTGCGTATCTCTCCGTTAGTGGGATACCTTGCAGCAGGGGTGCTTGCCGGGCCATTCACGCCAGGTTTTGTTGCAGATACATCATTAGCACCCGAGCTGGCTGAAATTGGTGTTATTTTGTTGATGTTTGGTGTCGGACTTCACTTTTCGCTTAAAGATCTCCTCGCAGTAAAATCAATCGCCATCCCCGGCGCTGTGGCACAAATTGCCGTCGCTACCCTATTAGGTATGGGGCTATCTCATGTATTAGGCTGGGATTTAATGGCAGGATTTGTCTTTGGTCTTTGTCTATCAACCGCCAGTACCGTGGTATTGCTGCGTGCGCTTGAGGAGCGGCAATTGATTGATAGCCAACGAGGGCAAATTGCGATTGGCTGGTTGATTGTTGAAGATTTGGCAATGGTACTGACTCTCGTGCTATTACCTGCTTTCGCGGGTGTCATGGGCAATGAAACCACCAGTTTGGGCAACTTATTCACCGAGCTCGCCATCACCATTGGTAAAGTCATCGCGTTTATTACGTTGATGATTGTTGTCGGCCGCCGACTCGTACCATGGATACTGGCTAAAACTGCCAGTACTGGCTCGCGGGAACTGTTTACACTGGCGGTGTTGGTTTTAGCGCTGGGTATCGCCTACGGCGCCGTCGGGCTATTTGATGTCTCCTTCGCCCTCGGTGCCTTCTTCGCCGGCATGGTACTGAATGAATCAGAGCTTAGCCACCGCGCGGCGCAAGACACCTTGCCGCTGCGTGATGCCTTTGCCGTCTTGTTCTTCGTGTCAGTCGGTATGCTGTTCGATCCGATGATATTGATACGTGAACCACTCGCTGTATTGGCGTCATTGGCTATCATCATCTTCGGTAAGTCAGCGATAGCTTTCGCCTTAGTGCGGATGTTTGGGCACTCTAAACGTACTGCACTCACCATTTCCGTTAGCTTGGCACAAATCGGGGAGTTTGCTTTTATTTTGGCGGGTCTGGGGATTTCACTCGGCTTGATGTCTGAACACGGCCGTAACCTTGTCCTCGCAGGCGCGATTCTCTCCATTATGCTTAACCCACTATTGTTTACATTATTGGATCGATATTTAGCCAAGAGCGAAACGATGGAGGATCTTATTCTGGAAGAAGCTGTTGAAGAAGAAAAGCAGATCCCTGTTGATTTGTGCAACCACGCGTTATTAGTGGGTTATGGTCGTGTCGGGAGCTTATTAGGGGCGAAACTGCATGCTGAAGGCATCCCGTTAGTCGTTATTGAGAACTCTCGCCCAAGAGTGGAAGCGCTGCGTGAACAAGGCATCAATGCCGTCTTAGGCAATGCTGCGAGCAGTGATATTATGTCGTTGGCGCGATTAGACTGCGCACGCTGGTTATTACTGACTATCCCAAATGGCTACGAAGCCGGTGAAATTGTTGCATCGGCCAGAATTAAACGGCCCGATCTGGAGATAATTGCTCGCGCTCATTATGACGATGAAGTGGTTTATATCTCAGATCGTGGTGCAAACCAGGTCATTATGGGCGAACGTGAAATTGCCAACAGCATGCTGAATTTGCTGAAAATAGAGACACTCACGGAAGAAGATAAACTCCCTGTTTGCCCAATCTAAACTGCATTTCTGTTATATCCTGAGAAACCATTTCGGGTGATATAAACAAGCAGGGCCGGCAATCTATGCCGGCCCTGCTTATATTTAGCGACTAATCGCTATAGATTATCGTTCCCAGTATGACTCTTCCAAACTATCTTCACGCTCAGGTAAGCCGCGGGTTAAACGAGGTGAATGCTGATTCAGTACCTGATAGCTGACCCGATTGGCATACTTACACACTTGAGCCAAAGATGAATAACTCAGGTAGCGGCGAACATGTTTACTGGAATTAGGTACATTATTACGATGAAAGCCATTGGCAGCGATATCATGCAATACCGCAGATAATGCACCATCGCCCGCGCCATTAGTGTTCATTATTTTCTCTGGCCCCCCCATATAAGGAGCAATATGCGAGAAAATACGCAGCGGATTATCGCAATGCGCTTTGCGCATTGCACGACTGAATTCGTACAGGTTAAATTCTGCAATCTCACCAGGTAGTAATGGATGTTGAGTCTGGCGCTTATTCGCCTCTTCGGTATAACCCGCCATATAAAGACCATTAGGGCCCGCGGTACAAAGCACCAAATCTACCCAGTCCAACGCCATGTCGGAAGCCATCAAAGGGTCATTAAGCCCAGTCAACTCACAAGCCTCATCTTCATTCATGGCTAGAATGGAAATATGCTCATTTAAGAAATCTCGCCACCACTGCGGATTATCTGCAATGACATATTTAGTACCAAGTGTCATCACGACAGGAACATCATATTTCTTCGCGTAACTGATTGCTTGCATAGTAGCATCAGGCATCGGCTCACCGGGCTTACAACGCACTAAATAAGCCGTCAAAACCAAAGCAGATGCTCCCGCGATGACCTCTTCCGGAATGCTTTCAGGGCGAAGCTGATTCATTTGGCCTGGGCTAATAGCAAATGTGCGCTCACCATTATCCGTGATCAACGTAAAGCATCGGCCAATCGCGCCATCAACTGCCTGCAAATAATTTAAGTCCGTCCGGCTGGAGGTATTACACAGATAGCGATAAGCATAGCTACCAATCTTGATATTACTGCACATGGTACCCAAGAGAATGGAGCGGTCATCAGCAAGCACAGAGTAATTGTGCAACGTATTACCGATCGTTCCCCCCGCAAACTCATGCGTAATCAGCTCATTACGTATCAGTTCCTGATAAAGACGCTCAGCAACATCATCCTCAATCACCAACGAATGCCCCTGACTAAGGCCATAACGGGTAATAAAGTTCTCATCGACCTTCGCTTCAATATCAACCAGCGTCTGATCAATGCCAACAATGTAAGATGTGCTCACTTCATTTTCAGCCTGCGCCGGTTGCAATAAGGGATCACGGGCGTTGACAGGAAAATAGTGCTTGGATTTACGTTTACCAGGAAATTTCATAATGATGAATTTGGGAATATGGAAGTGGCAAGATAAGGAACTTTATCACATGTGAAGAAGAGGTAAAAAGGCATAATCATACTTAAAAATAATTGGCTCGAGATGTAATGGACCATAAAAGTATCGCCAAGCCTAATTAATCGATATACAAATACAGTAGGCTATATTGCCCACAGCCTTGCACCTAAAACTTACTCTTTTGGTGAGTTTGATAAATTATTTTTACGTTCTCGCACATAGTGACGAATTAACACAAAGCTAGTGGAGCTCACTAAGCCCACGAAACCGAATAGAATCATTATTAGAAGATATTTTTTATCACTTTGAACCACCGGATCTGAAGGAGGCTGCGAAAAATTGAAACTCTGGATATCAACAGAAATAGGTTGAAGTGCCATAATCTTATCAAGATAAAGTTTTTGGTTTAACAATTCTAAATTGACTGTGGTTGGATCAGTAACAGACTTCTCAATCTCTAATTGACGATTCAGGGCATCATAACCCAATGAAATGGGATAAGTAATACTATTATTTGAGGCATCAAATGCATCTTTCGTGGGCTTCTGCAATCCTGCTGCTTTAGCTATAGAAACTGCATACTCTAACCTCTGAATTCTGATTTTTTGCTCATTCATAGCCATCTGGAAGGCTAATTGATATTCTTCAGTTGCTGTCTTTTGGGCTGTTTGTATTATCATATTAATTTGACGATTAATATCGTTATTGACTTGTTCATTTACATAATTAATGTAGCCAGTTAATATGTTTTTTATGTTTGAATTACTGCTACTACTGAAAGATAAAACGTAATTATGACCAGTTTCAGAATTACCAAGGGTATTTTCCGCTGGCACAAAAGGAATAATACTCACTGTACTCGAATAGTTATATTTTATATTAGATAAGTATTTATCAAGTGAATCTTGAGATAAGTAATATCTTTTAAATTCCGAGAAGATGTCTTCAGATGTAATATCTATATCAATGTTTAGTACAGATAGTAAAGACGCATCCGAGTCCAGTGGTTGATACTGGTCTTTTGTTGAAACAGACACAAATGAAGAACTTGACCAAGACTTGGCAGGCTTATTTAAACTAGAAAAAAAGAAACCTACAAGTAAAAAAGAAAGGGTTCCAATGATGATGAAGTATTTATTTCTTAAAATAACAAATAACAAGTCAATTACATCAACACCATGCTGATGATTATTTAAAATATCTAAATCGCGATTGGTATTTTTTGAAAAAAAACATCATCTCGGTTTTTACTCACAGTCGTGAATCCTTTAAGCTATTTAGATTAAAAAAAGATATAATCTTTTTTGCAGCAGCTGTTACAGAAAACTTGTTTAGCAATAACTTATGTGCATTATTGCCTTTCAGACGCCTTAAATGAGCATCATTCGTAAGTAATTGAGCTGCATTAAACAACGAGTCATCATCACCATTAACGAATACATACCCAGCATTAGCTTCGGTTATAACATCAACTAAGTCATTTCCATCATTAACACTACCTAAAATTGGAAGAGAATGAAGCATATAACCTAGGATTTTCCCGGGGAAATTATGTGTTGTGTGAAATTTTGCCAATGAAAAAAGACCAACATCAACTTGAGATAAAATATCTTCAAATGAATCTTGAGAAATAGATGGTAGATAAGAAAAGTTATTTAACCTCCATTCTTTAGATAGATTATGAATTAAATCAACCTCATCTCCTTGGCCTATAAAAATAAAGTGCGCCTTATTATTATTTCTCATATTTTTGGCTAGCCTCACTAAGTTCTCCATATCCTGAGCCTTACCGAGGTTACCTCCATACAAAAATAATACTTTACCCTCCAGATTAAGTTGTTCACGTATATTTAAAGCATTATCTTTTTTAACATGAGGCTCACAACGACACCAGTTAAATAGCACATCTGTATTGATATATTCTGGATTTACTTTATTAAATAAAATTTTATTATTAGGTGACATAAGCGAAATATTATCGGCAGCTTGGTAGCATTTACGCTCAAAAAATCTAAAATACTTTTCCAGTAAGGAGTTCTTTTTTATCATTCCCTCATCGATTATCCATTGAGGAAATAAATCCCTTAATATCAAATAAGATCGACAGTTAGATTCTTCTTTTATTTTTTCAACAAAATTGCCAAAAAATATTGAAGGTGAATAATAAATGATACCATCGAAATTAATACTTTTTATTTTAGTTCTAATAGCAAACCATGCTCTGAAAGATAATAATGATTCATTGATTCCCCTCATAATATGGGAAATATCTTTGATCTTGCCGCTTCTAAATCTCCATACTGATACACCATCTACAATCATACAGTCTAATTTATACTTTTGATGAGGGTGTCCAGGTGTAATGACTGTAACTGAATGCCCCAGATGCACTAACTCCAAAGCAAGTTCATGCATCATTTTGGCAGCAACCCGAGTACTAGATGGAAGATAATCATCAATGATCAACGCAAAATGCATTAATACCGTCTCCAAACAACCCTATTGACATAATCAGTATATGAATGAATTATGCGCACGACTTTATCAGAAACATTAGCAATATCATAATCAGCAACACAATCAAGAAGGCGGGAGTCACCAGTCAACTGGTCCTCTAAAATAGTAATACCTTGCATTATGCGCTCTAGGTCAACTCCAACCATCATAACAGCGCCTTCTTCCATCCCCTCGGGCCTTTCATGAGCCTCTCTTAAATTTAGAGCCGCAAAATTTAATATTGAAGCTTCTTCTGTAATAGTTCCACTATCAGAGAGAACAACACGAGCCTCAATTTGAAGCTTAACATAATCCTTAAACCCTAGTGGTTTTAATAGCCTAATTAATGGATGGAACTTTATACTTTTTTCATTTATCTTATTTTGTGTACGAGGATGAGTTGAGACAATAATTGGTTTTCCAAATCGTGCAGCTATAGCATTTAACGAAGCAACTAACTTATTCAAATTAACATCTGAATCTACATTTTCTTCTCGATGGGCACTAACTAGAAAATATTCTTTAGATTCAAGTTGTAACGACTCAAGTACTGTGGAATTATCGATACCTTCTCTGTAATGGGAGATAACTTCATACATAGGGCTACCCGTCTTGATTACTCGATCTGGAGCAAATCCTTCTCTAAGTAGATAATCTCGAGCTATTGAACTGTATGTCAAATTGATATCAGACATATTATCAACAATTAATCTGTTAGATTCTTCAGGAACTCGCATATCAAAACAACGATTACCAGCTTCCATATGGAATATCGGTATTTTCCGTCTCTTAGCTGGAATAGCAGATAGGCAACTATTCGTATCACCGAGTAGTAGTACAGCATCTGGTTCTAGATCAGCTAAAACTTGATCGATGCTAATAATTATTTGACCAATTGTTTCCGCCGAAGTTTTTCCTGCTGCATTGAGGAAATAATCTGGTTTTCTAATATTTAAGTCATCGAAGAATATTTGATTTAGTTCATAATCATAATTCTGACCTGTATGAACCAATGAATGTTCACAATATAAATCGAGCTTAGTTATTACTCTGGATAATCGAATTATTTCAGGCCTTGTACCTACAACTGTAACAACTTTCAATTTTTTCATTTGAAGTACCTAACATACTCACAATGCATTTTTTTTATTAAATCAAACCAAGACTCTGGTTTGAACCCAATTACACCACTAAGATTAGATGAATTTAAGCTTCTATCTATAGTAAAATCTTTATTTTCTACTATAGTATTTTTTCTTTTATATATGTCATTTATAATAGTAAGAAGGGTATATTTATCTATTGGTTCAACACTTAAGTGATATAGTCCTGAGAGATTCTGTTTCGGTAAAATAAATTTATCAAGTACTTCGGCAAGATAGACCGTAGGTAATCCAGAAAAAATAGCATGACTAAAACCATTTACTGTTCCGTCTTGACTAAGGAACCAGTCAACAAGACTATGATTTGAATGATACTCATGACCAATTATTGAAGTCCTTAATGTTAAGTGCCCATTATAATCTACTTCACCTAACAGTTTGGAACGTCCATAAATATCAGTAGCATCAGGAATGTCATTTTCGCTATACCCGCCCTTCTTTCCAGAAAAAACACAGTCAGTAGAAAAATGTATAAGCTTTGCTTTAACTTCGGAAGCCATCGCTGCCAACTCATGAGGTAATAATGAGTTAATGTTGATTGATAAGATATGGTTTTTAGATGAATCTAACTGCTTAATAATACCAACACAATTAAATATATAATCAGGCTGTAAATCCATTATTATGGTACGTAGACTTATCTTATTTGACACATCTATACCTGATACAATATTAGTATATTGTTGCGCCTCGAAAAATTCTTTTGCTTCGTTGCTACGAACAGTACCAATTACCGAGTACATTGTAGAATCTGTGAAATATCTAAAAAGACTTCCACCTAACATTCCATTAGCACCTATGATAAGAATTTTTTTATTCATCAGGATTTGCTCTTTCACCAAATTCAATTTTACGAATATAGTCTAGCTTTCTCAGCAGCTGTATCATGGCAATTTTATCAAGACGTTGAGTATTCTGAGAGTTGTAATCTTCTATCTCGCCAATCTTCTCATTGCCCTCATCAAAATATTTTCCATAATTTAAATCTCTATTATCGGCTGGAATACGATAATAATCACCTTGATCTTCTGCTACAGCCATTTCTTCGCGACTGCATAAAACCTCAAATAATTTTTCGCCATGACGTGTACCAATAACATTAACAGCATGTTCTGGCTTATTCATGATAGTGAGGATTGAATCAGTAAGAGTTTTTATTGTTGCAGCCGGAGCTTTTTGAACGAAAATATCTCCATTCGAACCATGATTAAATGCATGCAGAACAAGATCAACCGCATCATTTAAGGTCATCATAAAACGGGTCATCGAAGGATCTGTGATTGTTATTGGGTTTCCATTCAATACTTGTTCTATAAATAATGGAATTACTGACCCTCTAGAAGCCATTACATTCCCATAGCGTGTGGTGCATATTGTCATGTCCGATGGTACATTTCGGGATTTGGCTACAATTACCTTTTCCATCATAGCTTTGGATGTACCCATGGCATTAATTGGATATACAGCCTTATCAGTACTCAAACAAACAACTCTCTTAATCTGATTGGTAATTGCTGCCTCAAGCACATTATCGGTACCTAGCACATTAGTCTTCACAGCCTCCATTGGATAGAATTCGCATGAAGGAACCTGCTTCAAAGCTGCAGCATGAAATATATAATCAACACCACGACTGGCCGCTAAGATACTATTATAGTCCCTTACATCTCCAATGTAGAATTTTAATTTACTGTTGGAGTACCTCTTCCTCATATCGTCCTGTTTTTTTTCATCTCGACTAAATATTCTTATTTCACGTATATCTGTATCAAGAAATCTTTTTAGTACTGCATTACCAAAAGATCCTGTACCACCAGTAATCAAAAGACATTTATCTTTAAACATTAAGAAGATTCCTTTTATAATAAATCAAACAATATATTCAGATTTCCATCAGGAGAAGAGCTAGCTAGGGTTAAATTATTATCACTAGTTAATTTGTCATTTTTAATAGCTTTAACCCAGTCGCTCCAAATTTCTGAATTACAAAAAAAAGCACCGTCGTAGCCTTGTAAGACTTCTCTAGCATAAGGTAAATCAGCCGCAATGATTCTTTTTTTGAAATAGGCAGCTTCTATAAGAGGCAGTCCAAAAGATTCTATCTTACTTGGAAAAACCAAAGTATCGCAAGCTTGGTAATATTCAACGACTCGCTCGTATGAAATTTTTCCTGTATAAATAACGGATAACTGAATATCCAATTCACTTACGATTCGATCAAATTTTTTCGACTCCCCTTTCTCAAGAGTAATATGAAGTTCATATTCATCACTGCATTCTTTAATTACATAGGCCAACATTTCGTAATTTTTATATTTCATTGCAGAAGTTGGATAAAATAATATTTTTCTTTCGGATTTTATTATTTCAGTTGCTGTGTCTATCGGATGTATTTTCACTTCTGGCCTAATCACATAAATGCAGCCCTTGTCAAACCTTAATTTTTTGGAGACTACTTCTCGCATCCAGCTTGTCTGAACAATTATTGCATCAACATTCCTAATGAATGCGGAAATAAAAAAACGATACACACTACAATATAAGAAAAGTTTAAATTGTCCTGAAATGAGGAGACCCCATTTATGATCAACAAATGGGAGTGCTTGTTGAAGGTATATTATCTGTCTGGAGTCATGATTGACACTTGTATTCTGAAGAGAAAGAATTTTGTCTGGCTTTATTTTATTATTCTTAAGATTTCTTTTGAAGAGATAAAAGTCCCACTTTATTCTTTTTAACCATGAAGAAGTATCTGTTTCTATATATATTATATTAACCTTCTTATCTAATAAATCAATAACTTGGCTGCTAACATATATATAATAGCTATTTATTTCATCATTAATTGAAGAAGTAAATAGTTTCAATATTGTCAATGCACCTCCTGATGTTGCTGCGGATGCATTGACTACTATTACTTTTCTCTTATCCATAGCTTTTATTTCAGTTCTCAGAGTGGAAGTTATGAATAGAAGCATTAAGTATTTTAGCTGCAGCCTCTATTGAATAAAGTTTTTTTGCGGATGAAAAATCACAATTTATATCATAGTAGCCGTCACTTAAGATAAACTCTTCCATCTCATCGATGTTTTCAAAACATTTAAAAAACTTAACATTCTTCTTTTTAAGAAATTGAAAATATTTGTTATTCAGTGCTAATACAGGTATTTCATATCTAATGGCTTCAAGAACAGCACCACTTGCAACATCTGCATAAGCATCATTATAGAAAAAAACAGCCAAATCAGCACTATTCAATCTCTTTTCAACTTCATTTGAAGGTAAAAATTGGCCAGAATAATCTGCATCGACATTAGAATTTTTATATTTCATGATTGTATGATCAACTGCACCAGTCGCGATAAATCTGATTTTTTTATTAGACTTAAGTTTCATTGCCATTTCAAAAAAGAGATGTGTCATTTTAGACTCACTGGAGACACCAATTGTAGCTAATGTTATGCAGGTTTTATTAATTAATTTTTGTTTAGGGGGAATGGCCTTAAATTCGGTAGGTAAATTAATTTTTACAATATTTTCATTTTGCATAAAAAGAGGTATCTCAATCTGTTCACCGAGATAGATATAACTCCATTTTGATTTTATCTTTTTTGTGGAAAATGAAAATGCTTTTATCATCCAACCACATGGTGTCAAGAGAGAATTAGTATTATTTCTTATAAATCTCAATTCACCATGGCACACAACATAAATTTCAGGTTTAAGAAAATTAGAGATTAGCCGATAGAGATAGTGAGAGGTTGGGTATAGTGACAAAAATACTACTTTCCTGGGATTATTGAAAATAATATAACATATTATAAATAGAAAATTATAAATCTCAGAAAAAATTTTTTTTAACTTAGAGTTTGGACTAGCTATATATAACCCACTAGCATAATTTATGCTGTGCTTATCTGCTATATTATCAACTATTTTAGTATAGTGACTCTTCTCACAAAGGACTCTGAATTCCTCATTAGGATATATCAACTCAAAAACTTTAATCATTGATCTATTAATAGAGCTATGTTGGTCATCTATCTGATTTCCATCAATAAAAAGAATCATACCTAATTTAATACCTCATCTTAATATACTGGTTTGAAATTACTATCGAAAATAGTTTCATATGGAATATATAAGTCATAGTAATTATTAAGTTGTGATGTAAATCTAATACTGAAAAATGAAAAGTATAAGAAAAGTATTCCAATGATAGCCCATAAGTGTTCTTTTTTTCTAGTAATTAAGATTCTATAAATAGATAGAGGTAATGCTATATATTCAAATATAGAAAAATACAGAGCAATTCTCGAATAAAAAACATTTACGCTTGATAAGAAAATGAAAAGTAATGTCCCAAATGAAAACATTTTAATCGTATAAATTTCGAACTTAGTATAGTTATCACTATTATTAAAATAGCATATTAATATAAACGAGAAAATTATTACTCTCTGTGTTAATCCTAAAAATGATATATAACCTGAGTCTCTATTGTAACTTTCGACTTGATGAGAAATGTTAAGTAACTCAATGTTAGCCACCTCGCTCATTATAAAATTAAAACTCATCGCAAGAACTGGCATAGTAGTAATAGATATCAATAGTATTGTTCTAAGTCTAAACTTAAGAAGAATAGGTGCTGCTAGCATTATTATTGCTGTCATATGAATTGTAGACGCCAAACCAATAATTAAGCTATAAAAAAATAGTCTATCGCTTTTAGAGTAATTAAATATTGCATATATACATATAGAAACTGCTATTTGTTGTCGAGTTGGGAATAAATCGGGTACAGATATACAAAATAGAGAAAATAAGCATAAAAAAGCATAGGGGTAATCTCTAACAACGATAACTTTGAGACCGATTACAAATAATGCAATGGAAAATAAAAAAAATGAATAGTTATCGAAGACAGAATAAAAAAGCCAGTTTATAAATTTAAATCCCACCTCGAAATGCCAATAATCTAAATAATCAGATAAACTGCCGCCAAGATTAAATAAATTGTAATACGCAGCCCAATCTGTTCCTGTTCTCCATCTTAGGCCGGATAATATACAAATAATTATAACTGATAGTAATAAAATTAAAATTCTGACTGGTCTAGTTATTTTACAGAAGGAGAGCAACGAAATAGCATATAGGAATGTAATTATTAATATGTAAATCATATTTACTCATATACTGAATAGAAATTAAAGTAGAATGAGTACTCATATTGTGTATTCATATATTATACTGATAATTTTAACTTATTCCTGACGTAATTGTAAACTGGGGAAAGATTTAGGCGGGAGGCTAAAATATAAGCTGGCTTTAATAAATGTAATAAGTAGATCCAATATTTGTTACCACCCAACCTGATATATGTTTTTATTATCCGTTCCTTTTCCTCAATTGTGCCATAAAGCGCAACTATCATATTGACATGTGTTAATGGTCTTTCTTTTAATAATAACTCGAACAACTTCTCTTTCAATTTTACGTCATCATTGAAAATTTTAGATCCTAAAAGAATATAGCCATCAAGATCAATCTCTATCCTTTTGACTACCCCCTCTTTGGAAAAGAAGTCGTTTCCTCCACGACATAGAACCAGCGGTTTATTAATATACTCTATCTTGACGCCCGATTTTAATAAGCTCAATAGTACATAAACGTGTGCATATGCACTACCTATAAAATCATTATCAAAATGAATGCTATCCCAGCTACTTTTCTTTACAAGAATTGAACTCAAATAACTAAAAATTGCGCCTATTGATTGACTATTATTAAAATACTTGATGACTTCTTCTCTATTTTGTGTATTGTACAGCATATCTCCAGTTTGCATCCAAGCGCGATGTCTAATCTCCTTCATATTGATATCGCAATCCATTCTATCCATAAGATATATATCAGCTTTACTATCTATATAATTATCAATTTCAAGGATAGAGTTAGCATTTAACTTATCATCACTGCCACATATCCAGCAATACTCACCAGAAGCCATTTCAACCGCAGCTAAAAAATTTCTATCTGGACCTATATTTTCACTATTAATTTTATATTGTATTGGAACAATTGTCCGCTCTCGCCAATATGAAATAACCTCAGCAGTATTATCCGAAGATGCATTATCTGAAACGCATATTTCTATATTACTCCGGTATGAACACTGGCTAACGATAGAGTCAATTAATTCCGATAAAAAGCTTGCCCGATTATACGTAGGTATACATATTGATATCTTAATATTACTCATTTATATACTACCTATTTTATTGTTTTTTACTAACCGTATAAAACATAATGGTAACCACCATACTACTGTCAATAGAAAAGATAAAATCAATCCACCAATAAGACCTGCCAAGCCATAATTAACTGCTCCATACCATTGTAGTATAATACTTAGAAAGGCTTGGAATGGGACGCTTATCCATAATGGTTTCAATTTTCCAGCACTTAATAAGAACATGGCGTATGTATCAGTCCATATCCTTAATAGGTGATAAATAGAAAAAAGTACGATTAAAATCAAGGAAAATTCTAGTCCTTGATTAGCAGCTAATAACTTCAAAATTAAGTCTTTTAGCAAAAATACAAATATCGCACTAAATAGAACAATCATAAATCCAAAGAAAATATACCGCTTTGCTATTTTTAATAAATCACTTATGCGTCCTCGCGAACTCGCCTCTGCACAAACTGGCCAGAGAGATTGCAATAGTGCTGCATAGATAAAGTTTACCAAGCCAAATATTTTGCTCATTATATTATATATTACTACATCTTTTCCGATTAATGTCTTTGACATAATAATGTAGTCAACTTGGAGTACTAATGCTGATAAAAAACTAAAAATAAAAAATCCACCCCCATTAATCAATAAAAGATAGAAATTTTCTTTCGTGAATAAATTATAATATTTTAAGGATGGTATCATTTTTAGTAAAAATGAAAATATAGCAATAACTGCTGCGGGGAGGTAAAAGTACTTAATTGTAACTATTATTATTCTAGCTAGATTAGAATCTGTCGATGTTATACCGAACAATAATATTAATCCTAAAATCGATGATAATGCAGGGATGATATTAGGTATCCATCCTTTATGCTCAGCAAACCATATTTTAAAGCTTATATTTCCTATGGATGTAGTCAAAAAAATTAAAGATGTTAATTGAAGTATTTCAATCCTTAATTCATCATTTAAAAATGAAAAATCACTTAAAAGAAACTCTGATAACAAAGGTGTTGTGAAATAAATCAATAGTAGAAATAATATAAGTAATGGTACAACAGCAACTGTAGCGATAAATATAAGATCTTGATATTCCTGATTTTTTACTCTTCTATCCGATATTCTATTTTGTAGGCTATAACCAATTCCAAAATCGGCAAGCATAAACCATCCAAGCAAACTAGCCATTACCGTGAAAACGGCATATCCATCTGTACCTAGAAGATCTAGCAAAATTTTAATACTGTAAAACTGTACAAATACGGTTACTAACCGCCCTCCCCATGCACTGAACGCTACTATTATATGTTTAGGTATATGCACAATAAGGCCTATAGTTTGTGATGTTAGCATTCATTAGCATTGAAGTGAACATAATAAGAATCCTTACAGCTATTTATTTAATTATTCCCCTTCAATTATTCTCCCACGAATATATTCCTTTAGGTTATCCTCACCCTCAAATATATTTTCATATTTATATTCTGGAGACATCACTTCATCATCACGATATGATATAGCACCGAGCTCTAACTTGGTTTGTTTTATTTCGTTTATAAAACAAACAATCTCTCTTATTGTATATTCCGTTGAAGAATGTATCGATACAGTTTTATTTTTAAACTTTTCATCATTACATAAAATAACAGTCATTAACGATTTAACTATATCAGTTACATAAACAAAATTTAGTTTTTGCTCACCCGGAGACAAACTTAACATCTTATTTGAATTAACTGAATCAATAATATGATCAATCACTTTACCTCGTTGATCATTCTCACCATATGAGCCATATAACATTATATTTGTGTAGGAAACATTATATTCCGCATAATACTCAAGAAGATTTCTAACTGTTGATTTTATTATTCCGTAGGGATTAACCCCTTTTACACCTTTAGTAGAGAAGCTAAATTCCCAATAACTACCTATATTGATAAACCGCCCCTCTTGCCTTGCTTTAAAATACTCTAAGATGATGAATTGTAATTTCAAATTCCCATCAATGACATTCAAGTCATACATCGAGTTTTCAGTATAATAACCAGCCGATAAATTACAGAACAACTCCGGAGACAATTTATTTACAATCTCAGGAAGAGAGTCCATTGTATATTTTACACATTCGACGATACCAGACTCAGTTATTTTTTCTATTTTATCTCTGCCTATATTATAGACAACATCATACTTATCAATCAATCTAGGCAATAAAAAACTACCGATGTAACCCGTCGCACCAGTGACCATTATATTCATAGTTTACTGGTCAGTTTGCACTGACCAACCATATCCATTAAAAATTCAAACCAAAGAATTCTTCAAACTTACTAACAACATAATCTAAATGATCATGTGTTAGACCTGGGTAAATACCGATCCAGAAAGTTTGGTTCATAATTCTATCGGTATTAGTTAACTCGCCGACAACGCGGTACTTAACATCATGGAAATAAGGTTGACGAGTCAAATTACCGGCGAAAAGTAAGCGCGTCCCTACTTTTGACTCATCAAGGAATTTAACCAAGTCAATGCGGCTTATCCCGCAATCTTCTTTCAAAGTAATTGGGAAACCAAACCATGATGGATCTGAGTTTTCAGTCGCTTCAGGTAATTCGATAAAGTCTACACACGATTGGAGTGCATCTTTTAGATACTTAAAGTTCGCTTTACGTGTCTCGACAAATTCTTCGATACGTTCAAGCTGCGCCAGTCCACACGCCGCCTGCATGTCAGTAATTTTTAAGTTATAGCCAAGGTGCGAATAGGTGTATTTATGATCGTAACCAAATGGCAGAGAACCCAATTGTTGGCCAAAACGTTTCTTACAGGTATTATCGCAACCCGGAGCGCAATAACAGTCACGCCCCCAATCACGGAAGGATTCGATAATTGATCTCAGTTCAGCTGACTTGGTAAATACTGCCCCGCCCTCACCCATTGTAATATGATGCGCCGGATAGAAACTGACAGTACCGATATCACCGAATGTTCCGGCCATTTTCCCGTCATATCTTGAACCTAAAGCATCGCAACAGTCTTCAATTAGCCAGAGGTTATACTTATCAGCGACTCTGCGTACTTCGGCCAAATCAAATAAGTTACCCAAGGTATGAGCAATCATGATTGCTTTAGTCTTATCGCTAACTGCTGCCTCAATTAGGCTGACATTAACGTTATATGTTGGGATATCAACATCGATAAAAACTGGGATTAATCCATTCTGTATAGTTGGATTTACTGTTGTCGGGAATCCTGCGGCAACTGTAATAACTTCGTCACCTGGTTTGAGCGCTCTCGTACCTAACTTAGGGGATGTTAATGCAGTAAGAGCAAGTAAGTTGGCGGAAGATCCTGATGTGGTCGTGAGAACATGAGGAACACCAATATACTCACCAAGCTTCTTTTCGAAAGCATCATTAAAACGGCCAGTGGTTAACCAACCATCTAATGAAGCCTCTACCATTAATTGTAATTCTTTTGCGCCTATTACTTTGCCTGATGGTGGTACGACACTTTTACCTGCTTCAAATGGCTTTGGGGCCATAGCCGTTTCAGCATACTGAGCAACTAACTCAGCAATCTGTAGACGTAATTGTTCTTGATTCATTTATCTATGACCTCAAATCATTTAGTTTTCATATAGCTATTAATTTCGTCAATACTGTAATCATACATATCATTTCCTGATAACCATGCTTTATGCCAATTAACAATATGTGTCAGTGTAGTATCGAGGTTCCATCGCGGATGCCAGCCCAGTTGCATTTTTGCTTTAGAGCAATCCAGTTTTAAATAATGAGCTTCATGGGGATGATCTTTACCGTCTAATTGCCAGCTGGCATCATTCCCCCAGTATAAAACCATTTTTTCTACGATATTTTGTACTGAAGTAGCATCCGTATCATTTGGGCCAAAATTCCAACCTTCGGCGAATTGCGGGCCATCGCAATACAATCTTTCAGCTAGGAGCAAATAGCCGGATAATGGTTCTAATACATGCTGCCATGGGCGAATTGCATGGGGACTACGGATGATGACAGGGAGGGATTTTTCGAAAGCTCGCAAAATGTCAGGGACAACACGATCTAACGCCCAATCACCGCCCCCAATAACATTACCGGCGCGTACTGTTGCTAATGCTGTACCATGCTGATCATATTTGGCGGGGTTAAAGAAAGAGTTTCGATAGGAAGAGGTGACTAATTCTGCACAGCCTTTACTGTTTGAATAGGGATCATATCCCCCCATGGCTTCATTTTCTCTATATCCCCAAACCCACTCTTTATTGTCGTAGCATTTATCACTGGTGATATTAACAACAGCCTTAACACCGCCAACATGGCGAATAGCTTCTAGCAAGTAAACAGTTCCCATCACATTAGTAGAATATGTTTCGACGGGTTCTGAGTAAGACAGACGGACTAAAGGTTGTGCGGCCATGTGGAAAACGACTTCAGGCTTAAAATCAGCGATTGATTTTAATAGCTGGTTGTAATTGCGAATATCCCCCACTTCCGAAACCATACCATCAGCAACGCGGGCAGCTTCAAATAAGCTTGTCTCTGTAGGAGCTGCTAGCGCGTAACCTTTTACCATCGCACCCATGTTTTGCAGCCATAAGCTTAACCAGCCACCTTTAAAGCCTGTATGGCCAGTTATAAAGACCCGCTTGCCCTGCCAAAAGTTTTTATCGTGCATGATATTTATTCCCAGACTTTCCAAGGAGCCCGACCTTCTTCCCACAACTCATGCAGGTAAACTTTGTCGCGCAAGGTGTCCATAGGCTGCCAAAAGCCAGTGTGTTCAAATGCCATTAATTCGCCGTTCTCAGCCAGTGTCATTAGTGGTTCTTGTTCCCAAGTAGATTTGTCACCATCGATAAGGTCGATAACTTTTGGCGATAATACAAAGTATCCTCCATTGATCAATGCACCGTCGCCCCTTGGTTTTTCTTTAAAGCTACGCACTTGTTTATCTTTGATATCTAATGCACCAAAACGGCCAGGGGGATAAGTTGCTGTCAATGTGGCTTGTTTTCCATGACTTTTATGGAAGTTGACTAACTCACTAATATTGATATCACTGACACCATCGCCATAAGTAAAGCAAAATGCCTCATCGTCTTTTACGTAATCCTTGACCCGCTTTAAGCGGCCGCCAGTCATAGAATGCTCACCGGTATCAACTAATGTCACATTCCACGGTTCTACCCGTTTATGATGTACTTTCATTTCATTATCGCGCATCGAGAAAGTAATATCGGACATGTGCATAAAGTAATTCGCGAAGTATTCTTTAATGATATAACCTTTGTATCCACAACAGATAACAAAGTCATTAATACCATACGCAGAATAGAGTTTCATAATATGCCATAAGATTGGCATCCCGCCGATTTCTACCATTGGTTTCGGTTTCAATACCGTTTCTTCACTAAGACGGGTGCCTAGACCACCAGCAAGAATAACTGCTTTCACTTTACTCTCCATTTATAATTACTTTGATGGTACAAAGGCGTCAGAGAAGAATTGATCTTCGGCCAATCCACATTTAACAAATTCCTGATGTGCTATTGAAATCATGGCTAATGAACCGCAGGCATAAACACTGTAGTGACTTAGGTTGGGAAAATCTTTAATTACAGCCTCATGAACAAATCCGGTACGACCATGCCAGTCGCTATCTTCACCAGAAATGATGGGGACGTATTGTATATGGGAATATTCTTCAGCCCATGTTTTAGCTATATCAGAATAGAAAAGTTTACTTTCAGGCATCCCCCAATAGATATGGATTTCACGCCGATCACCACTATTGATGAGATCTTCTACCATTGCCTTAACTGGCGCCAAACCAGTCCCTCCCGCTAAAAAAATCAGTGGTCGGCTATTCTCACGTACAAAAAATGTACCTTGCGGACCTTCAAGACGCAAAAGTTGTTGTGGCTTGAGTTCATTAAAAATGATTTCACTGAAAAGACCATTTGGGACTTTTCTTATATGTAACTCAATTTTTTTATCCGGGGCATTCGCAATAGAATAACTACGTCGTTGACCATTAATGATTAAGTCAATAAATTGACCAGCCAAGTAATCGAGCTTAGATGTCGGCGGTAAGCGTAATGTTAGGAGAGCAATATCATTGCCATAAAACTCAATATTATCGATTTTACATGGATAGGTTTTTTTCGTTATATGACTTAACTCAGGATAATATTTAACACCAATTTCAATATCGCTTTTAGGCTTTGAGCAGCAAGTAAGAATTATTCCATTAGCAACATCTTCAGCAGTGAGTGATGTATTACTACCTTGTTCTACTTCACCAAAGATTAAATTTGCCTTACAAGAACCACAACTACCATCTTTACAGCTATATTCGATATTTATATTTTTACTTAAAGCTGAATCTAAGATACTTGTAGAACTTTCTGCATCAAAAACAATGCCTGATGGCTGTAATTTTATATTAAAAGACATATTTAGTCCTAGCCAAATTAATTTAATGAAGAAATCAACGTTTAAACAATATTTAAAATAGAGAGGATAAAAGCAGGGTAAATGAAAGTGATTCTATATCTTATGAAGATCAATGCGTTACATGAAAATCAATGAATTAAGCCCCATGCTACCGCCCTTGGCTTACAGTAACCAATGCACTGATGCATAACTCAGACTTGTAATACTACAAATAACCTACATTACTGCGACCTACTGGCTTGGCCAAAAGAGACAAATGACTTAACGCACTTTCAGCTAAGCAAAATATGGATTTACGACTATTATTTCGTGCAATTTTCTTACATATAATCCATTATTACAAGAAAAATGTGAAACATATCATGTTTGAATATCTCGTAATGGATAGCAAACTATCTTCATTAAATATAAGTTTAAAATCGGTTTACTCTGATTTAAGAATAAAAAGCGCTCAATTGACATTATTGATGTTAGCCAATTACTCTTACATATAGAGTTATTTCAAAAAAACGAATATAGTGAACATCCAACTATTGTACTATCTGTACTAAAAATGCGCTCTAACCAACTGTTCTAAAAGGTCAATATGTGCAGCATCATCATTTAGCGCCGGGATGTATTCAAACTTCTCGCCACCAGCATGTAAGAAAATTTCTCGGTTTTGTTCTTTTATCTCTTCAAGCGTTTCCAAACAGTCCGCAGAAAAACCAGGGCAAATAAGTTGTATGTTCTTTATACCCTGAGCAGGTAAGATTTTTAATGTCTCGTCAGTATAAGGGGTGAGCCAAGGCTCGCGACCGAATCGGGATTGATAAGTCATCATAATTTGCTCTGCTGGCAATGACAAACCCAACACCTCCTTTAACGCACTGCTGGTGTCTTCACAACGTTGCGAGTAGTCATCCCCTAATTGTACGTAACGCTTAGGAATACCATGAAAAGACAGGATTAGCCTGTCGGGTGTACCATGTTGTGCAAAAGCATGCTCGACGCTTTGTTTTAGGGCTGAGATATAAGCGGGGTGGTCTGCGTAGTCACGGATAAATGAAATAGAAGGTAAGCGACGATACCCTTTTAAAATTCGAGCAACTGCGTCCCATACAGCCGCACTTGTGGAGCAAGAGTATTGTGGATAAAGCGGCAATACCACAAGTTTTGTCACACCTTGCGCGAGTAGTTTATCAATAGCATTTGCTAAATTTGGCGAACCGTAGCTCATCCCTAACTCAACAGGAATATCTGGCATACGTGCTGCTAATGCTTTTTGCTGTCGCCGGCTATAGACCAATAAAGGTGACCCCTCCTCCATCCAAACAGACTGGTAGAGTTTGGCAACACGAGGCGAACGAATCGGTAAGATGACACCGCGTAAAAGAGGCCACCACAGTAAAGGGGAAGTATCAACGACCCTGTGGTCACTAAGGAACTCAGCCAGATAGCGTTTGACCGCTTTCGACGTTGGAGCATCTGGTGTCCCCAGATTAACCATCAGTACACCGAGCTTACTTTGCAACATGCACAAATCCTTGTTTGGCTTTCACGCGTATTATTTAAGCTAATTTATTTGAGCTAATAATGTTACTTTCAACGATATCCGTAAAATACGAAAGGCGACCTTAGGCCGCCTTCGCTATCTTACCATTCAGAACTAACCGAGAATAGTCGCCAGTTCTGCACTGACTTCTGCTACTTTACGGGTTCCGTCCAGCTTAAAGTATTGCGTATTGCCCGCTTCAGCTTCTTTACGATAGTAAGACACCAATGGCGCAGTTTGTTGATGGTACTCAATCAGGCGTTTGCGTACAGTGGCTTCTTGATCGTCTTTACGAATAGTCAGCTCATCACCGGTTACATCGTCTTTATCTTCAACTTGTGGTGGGTTGAATTTTACGTGGTAGACACGGCCTGAAGCAGCATGTACCCGACGGCCAACAATGCGTTCAACAATCAGCTCGTCCGGAACATCAAATTCCAGTACATAATCAACCTTGATGCCCGCTTCTTTCATGGCATCAGCTTGAGGAATGGTGCGAGGGAATCCGTCTAACAGGAAACCGTCACGGCAATCATCCTGTGTGATACGCTCTTTAACTAATGCGATAACCAGCTCATCTGTCACCAGTTTGCCAGCATCCATAATTTCTTTCGCTTTCAGACCTAACTCAGAACCTGCTTTTACAGCGGCGCGCAACATGTCACCAGTAGAGATTTGCGGAATACCGTATTTCTCCATGATGAATTGAGCCTGAGTCCCCTTACCAGCGCCCGGAGCGCCCAGCAGAATGATACGCATTGCGTAAATCCCCTTGCTATGTAGTTTTTCTATGTGTTTTTACTTAAATAAGTCGAAAATGCGGAAAACGAACAACCATACCATTTTCAGGGGGGTTGGCTCAAGGCGTGCGAGGTTGCTTAATCGGGTTGAATCAGAAGCACGATGGAACAATGGAAAGGTAATTGCCTGAAACAACATAAAAAAAGCCTCTGGCAGGTTATCTACCAGAGGCGTTCTATCACTCAATTATGCCGTTAACAACTGATTCATTCTACGAATAAATTGGTTAGGATCATCAAGTGTTCCCCGCTCAGCTAACAGCGCTTGATCCAGCAACAACTCGACCCACTCAGCAAATTGGGCATCATCTGCTACATCTGCTGCGCGTTTAACCAAGCCATGTTCAGGATTTAATTCAAAGATATACTTCACTTCTGGTGCCTGCTGGCCTGCAGCTGCAAACAACTTCGCCATTTGTGTGCTCATTTCATCGGCATCCGTTGTGACGATCGCTGGTGTATCGGTCAAGCGATGTGTCAAACGTACATCTTTAACTCTCTCACCCAGCAGGGTTTTAATCCGCTCGATGAATGGCTCTAGCGCCTTATCAGCTTCTTGCTGCTCAGGACGTTCTTCGTCTGCCAGTTTGTCTAGCGAGTCATCTGCTTTACTGACTGATTGGAAGACTTTACCGTCGAACTCAGTCAAGTAGCTCATCATCCATTCATCGATACGATCGGATAACAACAAGACTTCAATGCCTTTTTTACGGAACAGTTCCAGGTGTGGGCTGTTCTTCGCCGCTGCATAGCTATCAGCAGTGATGTAATAAATCTTCTCTTGCCCTTCGGCCATGCGGCTAACATAGTCTTCCAATGACACTGTCTGCGCAGAGCTATCAGCATGCGTTGAGGCAAAGCGGAGTAACTTAGCGATAGTTTCTTTATTGCTACCGTCTTCAGCTGGCCCCTCTTTAAGCGCCATACCAAATTGCTGCCAGAACTGCTGATATTTCTCAGCATCGTCCTTAGCCAATTTTTCTAGCATTTGCAGCACACGCTTAGTTAGCGCACTGCGAAGATTTTGAGTCACGCGGCTATCTTGCAAGATTTCGCGTGAAACGTTCAAAGGCAGATCATTGGAGTCAATTAAGCCGCGGACAAAGCGCAGATAGTTCGGCATAAACTGCTCTGCATCATCCATAATAAACACGCGTTGAACATACAGTTTTAAGCCATGTTTATGGTCACGATTCCACATATCCCAAGGTGCCTGCGCGGGGATATACAGTAAACTAGTGTACTCCTGCTTACCTTCAACACGGTTGTGACTCCAGATCAACGGGTCAGTAAAATCATGGGCGATATGTTTGTAAAATGCTTTGTATTCGTCGTCAGTAATATCGGCTTTATTACAAGTCCACAACGCCTGAGCTTTGTTGATCTTTTCCCAAGTAACAGTGCCGTCTTCTTCATTCTTACTTTGCACTTCAACCGGCAGCGCAATGTGGTCTGAGTACTTGCTGATAACCGATCTCAGACGCCAATCATCCAGATATTCATCTTCACCTTCACGCAAGTGCAAGGTGATTTCAGTACCACGATCGTCTTTGGTGATATCAGCAATGGTGTAATCACCCTCGCCTTCCGATTCCCAGAACACGCCAGCATCCGCTGGAGCACCGGCTGCACGAGTGCGTACCGTCACTTTATCGGCCACGATAAATGCGGAGTAGAAACCGACACCAAACTGACCAATTAATTGGCTGTCTTTCGCTTGATCGGAACCAATAGACTCAAGGAATGCTTTAGTCCCAGATTTCGCAATAGTACCCAGATTATCAATGACTTCTTCACGGCTCATACCGATGCCGTTATCGCTCACAGTCAAAGTACGTTTTTCTTTGTCAAAAGATAAACGCACACGCAGCTCGCCATCTCCTTCGAATAGCTCAGGATTAGACAGTGCGCGGAAACGCAATTTATCGGCCGCATCAGAGGCATTTGAGATCAGCTCGCGCAAGAAGATTTCTTTATTGGAATAAAGCGAGTGAATCATCAAATGGAGAAGTTGTTTTACTTCAGATTGGAATCCACGGGTTTCTTGACCTTTCATACTCATTAATTACCTCAATCCAAATTACCGATAGGTACAAAATTGCACAATGAGGATTAAGTGGGGCCAACGCGGGGAAGTTTCAAGTCTCAATACAGAAAAAAATAGCGGATTTTGGGCGATAAGTTAATGATCACGAATAAAATTATTCATTTGATAATCAATAACAAAACAATCGCCCACATCGTGATATGACGTTAATACTTAATCGGATTACGTCCAGCTAACGAATGAGACAAGGTTGTACCATCCACCATTTCTAGCTCGCCCCCGACTGGGACACCATGTGCGATACGGCTCGCTAAAACCCCATACTGGCCACACATCTGGCCGATATAGTTGGCCGTTGCATCCCCCTCAACAGTTGGGTTAGTGGCCAAAATCACTTCAGTAATTGTTTCAGATTCAAGCCGAGTCTCGAGCAAATCCAAACCAATGTCACCTGGGCCAATGCCATCCATGGGGGATAAGTGCCCCATTAGCACAAAATAGCGCCCGCCAAACTGACCTGTTTGCTCGATAGCATGGATATCTGCTGGGCTTTCGACCACACAAATTTGGCCATTTTGCTGACGGCGTGGATTCGCGCAGATGGTACAGCGCTCTTGCTCAGTAAATGTGCGGCAGTCGACGCAATGGCCAATTTCAGACATTGCTCGGGTCAGAGACTGCGCCAAGCGCATTCCACCACTACGATCACGCTGTAGTAGCTGGAATGCCATACGTTGCGCTGATTTCGGGCCAACCCCCGGTAAACAGCGCAACGCCTCCATTAATGACTCTAGGAGTGGACTGGTTTGCATCAGAATGGCATCTTAAAGCCTGGTGGCAATTGCATCCCACTGGACACAGAAGCCATTTTCTCTTTTTGCGTTTCATCGATACGGCGTGCAGCATCATTGAATGCCGCAGCGATCAAGTCTTCCAGCATTTCTTTATCATCTTCAACTAACAGGCTTGGATCGATTTCAACCCGGCGGCAATTATGTGCCCCATTTATTGTGACTTTTACCAAACCCGCGCCAGATTCACCGGTAACTTCTAATTTGGCGACTTCTTCCTGCATCTGCTGCATTTTTTCCTGCATCTGCTGGGCTTGTTTCATTAAATTGCCAATACCGCCTTTACCAAACATAGTCATCTCTCATAGCAATGGGCCGCGTCAGTGCACCATGCACTTATCGCAGCAGTTAAACCGGCCGGATACTCTCTTCATCCAGTTCTGCGTCGAAGAAACGGCGCAGTGTCTGAATATTATTATCCGCGATAATTGACTGACGCGCTTGCGCCAGTTTTTCTTCATAAATCGTCTGACGCCACTCCAACGGGGTGCGCTCCGCTGGATTATCATCTTCGACCACGCTGAGTGTCACAACGTGGCCTTTTAATTCACTCAATGCCTCTGCCAGCGCCTTTTGTGCCGATGGCGAATTTAAATGGCGCTGAGCAGAGCGCAGGTGAAGACAAATATTACCTGCTTCTATTTCTTCTTTAAATGCATTCAGCGCGAGTTGTTGCACCAATTTAGGAATTTGCAGCTTATCGATTTCCGCTGCCCATAGGTCACGCACCATAGCTTCTTCAGCTAATTTCGCCGAAAGCTCTGGCGTTTTTTCATGTTCCAGTGCCGTGCGCAGCGCTTTCGGCGTAGCAACTGGCTCCGCAACGGCATCAGGCTGATTTTGCGCAACCCAGCGATAAGCTTCTTCTTTCGCTGGTTTTTTCTCTTCCGTTGATTTGGCAGCCAAACGCTGCTGGCTGCGCTCAGTCACCGAAGCTAAACGCTCAAGTGCTGAGTTTGCCGGCCGCGCTTTTCCTAGCGCCGCCGGTTCATTCTTTTTTGTGGTCGTCGTCCCCGACTGCCGCAGTAACTGCGTACGCGCTTGAAGAAGTTGCGCAGTAGAGTCGGGTAACTGAGGATTGACTTGCGCGGTGGTTCCCAGTGGCGGGGCATCCTGCTGCGCATCAACTGGAGCGATTGGCGTATTGGCTGGCGAACTTTGCACATGGTGCCCACGCTGAGTAGCGGGTGCATGATGACCCACAGCAGCCGTCGGCGCTACTGCTGGCATCACTTGAGGCTCAGCAATTATCGCCTTAGGATGAAAAGCCAATGCACGCAATAACGTCATTTCAACGCCCATACGGCGGTCCGGCGCGTAAGCCAGTTCTTTGCGGCCCACCAAAAGTGTTTGATAATAAAGTTGTATATCAGCGGGCGGTAATGTCCGAGCTAGCTCACGTAAACGTGGCTCAATGGTCGCGTAATGATTATCCAGCATCGAGGGTAGCAACTGCACCATGGCAATACGGTGTAATAGACTTAACGTTTCGACCAAGAGGTTTTCCCAGTCGACGCCGCGTGATGCTGCTTGTTCTACCTGCGCCATGACCCGTGCGCCATCCGCACTGACCAACGCTTCGATAATGGTCAGTGGCTGTTCGTCATCCAGCGTACCCAACATCTGGCTGACAGTGGCCGTAGTAATACGCCCATCGCCTATTGCGACTGCTTGATCCGTTAAGCTGAGAGCATCACGCATACTGCCATCAGCAGCCCGCGCCAGTAATTGCAATGCGCGGGCATCACTACTGATTTGCTCAACCTGCAATATTTTTTCGAGCAATGTGCGAATAACTTCGACATCGATCACTTTGAGATGGAATTGCAAACAGCGAGAAAGAATCGTCACTGGCAGCTTCTGCGGATCAGTCGTCGCCAGCAGGAACTTCACATGAGCTGGCGGTTCTTCAAGGGTTTTTAGCAGTGCATTGAAACTGTGGCGCGACAACATGTGCACTTCATCGATCAAGTAGACCTTGAAGCGGCCACGTGCCGGCGCATATTGCACATTATCCAGTAACTCTCGGGTATCTTCTACTTTCGTGCGTGAGGCTGCATCTATTTCGATCAGATCGACAAAACGACCCTGTTCGATCTCAAGGCAGTTAGCACAAGTACCGCACGGTGTCGCGGTAATACCCGTTTCGCAGTTAAGCCCTTTGGCTAACAATCGAGCGATTGAAGTCTTACCAACGCCGCGAGTGCCAGAAAATAGATAGGCATGATGAATTCGCCCTAACGAAAGGCTATTGGCTAGCGCCGTCAGAACATGCTCCTGACCAACGACGTCTGCAAACGTTTGGGGGCGCCACTTACGGGCAAGGGCCTGATAGCTCATTAATACCGGAGAAGTTGGATAATCTAGAGGGTCATGCTAACACAGCCTCGCCACTGACAGCGAGGCCGATATTTTGAATACAATCAATGTCCGCTGAAGGACACCAAACTGTAGCAAGTAATTCCTTGCGGGGTGAGGCGAGCTTCGCCACCCAGTTCAGGTAAATCAATGATAAACGCTGCGTCAGTGACTTCACCACCCAGCCGACGGATCAGTTTGACCGTCGCTTCGATTGTTCCACCCGTCGCCAACAAATCATCGATGACCAAAACCTTGTCACCTGGCTGAATGCTGTCTGTATGGATCTCGAGTTTGTCGGTGCCGTACTCTAACTCATAGCTTTCACTGATAGTTTCACGAGGTAATTTACCCGGTTTACGTACCGGAACAAAACCCACTCCCAACGCTAAAGCCACGGGCGCGCCGAACAAAAAGCCGCGGGCTTCTGTTCCCACTATTTTAGTCACGCCTTTATCCAAGTAGCGCTCAACCAGCATTTCAATGCTAGAAGCATAGGCTAAGGGATCTTCCAGCAAGCTGGTCACATCACGAAACAGTATTCCCGCTTTTGGATAATCGGGGATGGTTTTGATACTGTCTTTAATATATTTAAGCTGTTGTGCTGTATTAGGTGCAGTAGCGGTCATAATTTGTGCCTGATAAAACTGCTGTACATACTAAAGCGCGGCCAACCAATGCGAATGACAGCACTAGCTGAGTAACTTACTCTATCTGCCAATGATGCCCCGATAGCTCAAGTTACCGCATCCTTAACCCTAAGGATGCAACGAGGGATCACCCCGCGCACGAAAACGCTCAAATCTATGCAAACTGACTTCAAAAAGCAACTAGTGTGATCGGCTCAGCGCTTATTTTGTTGCGATAGGTCAATTACAGGCATTCGCAACATAAAGGTTAGCAACACCGTTAATATGATAAGCAATAAGCCTCTAACCCACCAAATTTTCACTAGCCAAAGTGACAGGGCAAAAGTCGCGACAGTGACCAATATGGCTTTCCACTTTACACCCGGTGGCAGAGCACGATGTTCCTGCCATGTGCGGATGTAACTGCCAAACCATGAACGATAGAGCAGCCAACTGTGGAAACGAGGGGAGGATCGAGCAAAGCACCACGCGGCCAACAGCAAAAAAGGCGTGGTGGGCAAAAGGGGTAGCACAACACCCAAGGTGGCTAATATCACTGCCAGCCAACCTAAAATGATTAACAACCAACGAGACATACACTCCCTTTATGCACATTACTGCGCTCATCAACATGTCTTATCATTAACGCATGCACTGTTTATCATCAACAGTTATTCTTGCCATTATTTCGCGCTGTACCTTGATATCCACTTTATTTCGCCGCCCCTTTACTTGTCACGCCAATCATTCGAAGGCAAGCTGGCGGGAAAACACCGAGGAGAAGCACCATGAGTACAGAAAAGTTATTGCAGGTGCTTGAAAGCCAAATTGAGGCGTTATCTGCGCAGGTTGGCCCTCAAGCCAACACGCCCTCACAGCAGGCGCGTTTTGACCTAAATTTATTTAGCAATCATGGTAACCGTTTTCGTGATTATCTGCTGGAAGTGCGTAAAAACATGGCTCAGCTAAAGCAAGTTGTAGCAGAGAATCGAACCCAGCAAGTCGCCTTTCTGGCCGAGAAATTAGTCGCGCAAATATCTGCATTGCAAAGAGAGCTGGCAACACAAAAGTTAAGGACATCCAACCCTGAGCCAAAAGATAATAAATTGGACCTTTATCATAAGCTGGCTGAACATCAGGATTATGAGCGGCGCATTCTAGCCATGATTCAAGACAGAGAAAGCATACTTGGTCGGCAAAGTTTGCTCTCCGAGCAGCAAAAACTACAAAAAGAACTGGCGGCGCTGGAAGGTCGTTTAATGCGTTGCCGACAAGCATTGATAAAGATAGAACGCAATATTGAGAAAAAAGAGAACGGATTTTGAATATTTGTCACATTTTTTGAATCATTAGGGTTTCGACTGCAAATAGTTTTCTATAATGTTTTATATCGTCACTATGCAATGTTGGTTACATTATGTCAGTTGAAAAAGCTTCACCAGAACTGCAACTGGCAGTAGATCTTATCTACTTGCTGGAATGCAATGAGATAGCGCCAGAAACAGCATTGGCGGCATTGGAGATCGTGCAACTTGATTATCAGCGTAAACTTCGCCGCCAAACTTCAGAATGAAATAATTAAATAGATAGGGCGTAAATAATTTACCATATCTATTATCGTGAATGATGATGTCTATCCCCTGCCAGCCAGAAAACCTCAAGCCAGCGGTTTATTGATATCGGGTAATTCAGGTTTACACTCACTCAAATTAGCGCGTGGGCTTAGTGGACTTTGTGCCTCAATCGGGCGGTTAACTTCCTGAACTTGGGTTCCATCCGGTTGATGCAAATACACCTCTAACTGATTAAAGGCGATATTGATGTCATTCTCGCGACATAATTTATCAATCGCTCGATTCAATTCATCTACCGTATAGCTACGATCGCCAAGTTCACGCACATACACACGTAACTCGTGATCAAGGGTGCTAGCGCCAAAATCCAAGAAGAAGACATGCGGCTCAGGATCAGTCATGACCCGTGGATTCTCATGAGCCGCTTGAAGAAGAATCTCTTTTACTTTTGCTAAATCAGAGCCATACGCGACTCCAACTTTAATAATGATGCGGGTGACCGTATCTGACAGCGACCAGTTGATCAATCGCTCAGTCACAAACGCCTTATTCGGAACAATCACTTCTTTACGATCAAAATCGGTAATGGTTGTCGCACGAATACGTATTTTGCTGACCTTACCCGAATAGGTACCAATGGTAATGGTGTCGCCAATACGGACAGGGCGTTCGAACAGGATAATTAAGCCAGACACAAAGTTAGCGAAAATTTCTTGTAAACCGAAACCTAGCCCAACAGAAAGTGCGGCCACCAGCCATTGTAATTTATCCCACGAAACGCCAAGAGAACTGAGTGCAGTTATCCCCCCAATAGCGGTAATGAGGTAGGTCAAGATTGTGGTAATCGCATAGGAGGTACCTTGCCGTAGTTGTAAACGCGACAACACCAATACCTCGAGTAAGCCCGGCAAGTTACGCGTCAAAATATAGGCGGCCGCCAATGCCAATAAGGCCACGAGGAAATTACCTAATGTGACAGCCTGCGTAACAATTGCCCCCGCCACAGTTGAGGTGTAATGCCACAATGAGACACTGTCCAGATAAGAAATCACAGTTATCAAATCAGCCCATACCCAATAGAAACAGGTGCCGAAAATCAGGAACAGTGCCATGGTGGTCAGGCGCAATGATTGTTGGTTGATTTGATCCATTGCCAGCGGTGGCTCTTCGACAGGCTCACTACCTTCAGCCCCTTCTTTCACCATACTTTGCCGCCGAGCAATCGCCCGACGATAGGCCAAACGCCGTGCCGCAACGCCCAAGCCACGGATCGCAGTGAGATAAACAATATTCCATAAAAAGAGTAAGTACAGACTATCAATCCAACGCCCAGCCAGTTGGAGCGCCGTATAAAAATACCCAGCAACCATTAATCCAATCAATATGATTGGGGTAACAGCCACGGCGGTTACAATCACTAGCCTTACGGCATGGGTGTCTTTTTCTCGCCAGCTATCACGACAAAATGGATAAACGAATAATGTCAGTAGTGCCAACGCAATGACGATGACCACCTGCCCGATGACGTCATCAACTAACCGAAGTGGGCTTTTTTTCCCCAATGCAAACCAGAAGATCACGGGAATGAGTGCCATCGCCAAACGGACCAATTGACGGCGATAATGCGCGCATCGTTCACTCGCGATCATAAAGTGCCGTTCAGTGATTCCCCCAGGGGATAGCATACGGTAGGTGAGGTCAAATACTAGCCAGAGCAAGGACAACCGCTGGAAGAAGCTCCAGAGTAAATCACTGAGATTGAAATCAGAACGTAGGCACCAATAGCCAATACCAAGAATGATTAAGCTACCCGGTATCACCTTCAGTAAGGTCAGTAAGATGGCTTTTGGGGTGTGCATTTGACTATCGTGCTTTAACTGCCCAACATCAGCGGCCAGCCTTGCCAAATGCTCATCGATGATTTTATAGCGGGATCGGAGCACCCCCACCACTATCACCATCGGAATCAGGAATACCAATGATTTGAGCAAACCGGCTAAAACATCATCCAGTGACAGCGTAAAATGAAAATTACTCAGTTCAGCCTTTAGTGCACTCGGTAATGCTTTTAACCAAGTCCAATCCATCGGTTTATTGCTGCTTACCCAAAAAATCTGCTGCGTCAGTGTATGTTGCAATGATTCATTTACGCTGAGTAACTGCTGTTGATTAATTTGCAGATTTATAGCCAGCGTCAATTGGTTGCCCAGTTGCTTATTCAGTTGATCTAAGAGTTCACGACGGATATCAACGATCTGTCCCAGTGCTTCCTCAACATCAGGGCTGATGGTTTCTTTGCTATCTTTCATCAGGGTTTCAATATAATCATTCCCTTGGAATAATTGATCACGCTGCTGATTAATTTCAAACTGCTCAAGGCGCAGGTCTGCAATGCGCGGCCCCATATTGGTGATCAAACCCGATGCCGGCAAATTGAGTTGCTGCTGATAAAGAATTCGGGAAAGCAGCAAGCTGCCACGTAATATGGTGATTTGCTCTTTTAAATTTCGTTCAGACTGTAGAGCGCGATCTAACCAGTTTTTAACCCGAATATTCTGTTGTACCAGCGTATTGCCTTCTTTCGTGGCACTAATTAGCTGTTGGCTAAGTTGTTTGTTAATGGCCAGTTCGCGACTCACCAAGGGGTCATTTTGGATATCGGTGGCATCACTGGGGGCTTGCGCTTCTTTGGCTGTTTTCTCGGAAAGAATTAAGCGCTTACCGCTTACCACTTCTTGCAGTAGCTGAATGTAACGCTCAAGTTGATCGATGTGCGCAGTGGTGTAATCCCGCTGTTTTTGGAGCAAATCTTGCAGTGTAGTGTTGGCTTCTAGATATTTACGTTGCAAGTCTAACTGTGCGTTTAGCATGACTTGTTCAGTCAGTAACTCTTGCTGTTCAGTCGGGCGCTGAACATCTTGATTAGGCAATAATCCATTGAGTTGATTGCGAATCTGCATTAATCGCATCGATGCGTTGTACATCGCACTCTGTACTCGTTCTGGCTGTGTTTGCAGGGAAATGAGTTGGCTATTATAAGCGGAGAGATCTTCCTGAGCAGATTGCAGATCATCCAACGTTTCATTCAGGCGTGACTCTAGCTGCCTCAATGAGTAATTAGCCAGTGTTTCCCGCGTTAAAGTATCCGCTGAATTGTTGTTGAGGGCATCCAATTCAACGGTTGCTTGGCGTAATTTTGCCGGTGCCTGTGCAACTTGCTGTTTAAGTTGGTTAGCTTCCTGCTTAGTTCGCTCAATCGTATCGAGGTATTCCAGCGTTTTAGTCAAATCTTGCTGGGTGAGTTTCTCTGTGGGCGATAAGACTTTCTGTTTTGACAAGGCATCGAGTTGACTCAACACTTCACTACGAGTCGGCACATCGACATTGATATTGGCCGCCTCGCTGAACGATGAAAATAGCAATGAAATAATTAGCAGGAAAACCATCGTTTGGAATCGTAATAGAATGACACCTGCCGATGGTATGATTGACCACGAGGTCGATAGAGAGAATTGATTGTGAAATCTGCTGTTCATATTGAACTTCATTTCAACAAGAAGGCTGAAATCCTATCACGTTCAGTCTCAAGCCATCAGTAAGAAAATTCTTTCTAGGCGTGAATAACTGTAATAATGCGGGCTGTTACGCATTTGTTATTGGATAATATGCAACTGCCAGCATCAGCGACTAGATAGGAAACCGAATGGATAGGAAATTGTTAAATCGCTACCCATTAACTTACCGCTATGCATTAACTGACTTAAAACGTTAGCACTTTCTCAGCCGCCAGTGTCCACTGAGCCAATTCAATCAATGTACCGATTTCTACACCATCAACCAGTGTCAGCCCACCTACACCACGAGCATCTGCACAGGTCTTACATAATTTAATCGGTACATTCTGTGCCGTCAGAATCTCTAACATCTGCTGTAAATTATAACCTTCTCGTGGCTGTTGCCCGTTAATCCCTGCAATAACAGCATCAGACATGAGAAATAGTCGTAAATCGAGATCGGTTTGCTGCTCTTTTAGTGCGATAGATAAGCGCAGAGCGTTAAAGAGTGATTCATGACCATAAGCCGCCCCGTTTGCAATCACAACCATTGAACTCATATCACGCTCCTTATAATAAGCCACTACAGTTAATCCGATGCCTTGCTATTCCGCTTTCTTAAGCAATGAAGGACTGTGGACTAACATATCCAGGTAAGCATCGATTAATATTGGTGCTTCTTGTTTTATATCAAAACTTTCTGGCATAAAAAGCCAGTTTTCCATCAAACCTGTAATATAAGCTCTCATGATAATCGCAGCACGATAAGTATCAAGATTGGCTGGTAATTGCTGGGCGTCAACACAGCCTTTCAAAACAGATTCGATACGATCATAACTAGCTAAATCAAGGACTTTACGTGCATCATGGACCGAGGACATCTCTCCGACAAACTCACATTTATGGAAGACGATTTCCATCAAAGCACGGCGTCGGCAATCCACCTGCGTAGAAACAAGAACATAGATAAGTATTTCACGTAATATTCGGAGTGGATTATCGGGATATTTTGCCTGATACTCTGATTCGAGTTGATCAATTTTAGACTCTGATAACTCCCAAATTTCGTTAAACAGGTCTACCTTATTCTTGAAGTGCCAGTAAATTGCGCCACGGGTTACCCCTGCTGCCGCAGCAATATCAGTCAGCGAAGTGCCGGAAACGCCATGCGCAGAAAACTCCCGCACTGCGGCATCTAGAATTTGTTGCCGAGTTTCTTCGGCTTGCTGTTTGGTTTTTCGTGCCATAGCGTTGTTTTTTCGAAGGGGTGCGATTTACATACATTCACGAATGTATGTACCATAGCACGCACATATAATTTACGCAGCAATGGGTTTTAAAGCTTGTGATCCATTGAATTAAATTAAAAATCGGACACTTGAGGTTTATCTATGAGCAAAAACAGAGGGGTAATGCCTCTGGCTGCAATTCTGGTACTTTCAGGCAGCTTAGTACTTATAGGATGTAATGACAAAGATGCGGCGCAAGCCCATGCTCAACAGGCACCTGAAGTCGGCATTGTGACATTGAAAGCAGCACCACTGAATATCACAACCGAGCTACCGGGCCGCACGTCCGCATTTCGTGTTGCAGAAGTTCGCCCACAAGTGAGTGGGATTATTCTAAAACGTAACTATGTTGAAGGCAGTGATGTCACCGCCGGAACGTCACTTTATCAAATTGATCCAGCGACCTATCAAGCGGCTTATGACAGTGCAAAAGGTGATTTAGCGAAAGCGCAAGCGGCTGCTGAAATTGCGCGTCTGACCGTGAATCGCTACAAACCATTACTGGGTACAAACTACATCAGTAAGCAAGAATATGACCAAGCGGTCTCTAGTGCTATGCAAGCAAATGCGACGGTGCTTGCCGCAAAAGCGGCGGTAGAAACTGCGCGCATTAATTTAGCTTATACCCAAGTGACCTCACCGATTAGTGGTCGTACAGGTAAATCTACCGTGACTGAAGGTGCGTTGGTGACCAGCGGTCAAGCAACGGCGTTGACCACGGTTCAACAACTTGATCCGATGTATGTCGATGTCACGCAATCAAGCGATGAATTCCTGCGCCTGAAAAAAGAGCTGACTGACGGCACGCTGAAACAAGAAAATGGTAAAGCTAAGGTTCGCCTACTGTTGGAAAATGGCGCGGAGTTTCCAGAAATCGGTACGTTGGAATTCTCAGGTGTGACCGTAGATGAAACCACGGGTTCGATTACGATTCGTGCCATCTTCCCTAATCCGAACGAAACGTTGTTACCGGGGATGTTTGTCCGCGCTCGTTTAGATGAAGGTGTTCGACCTGATGCATTGTTAGTTCCTCAGCAAGGCATAACGCGTAACCCACGTGGGGAAGCTACCGCGATGGTTGTTGGTGCAGATGACAAGGTTGAATTGCGCACGTTAGTTGCTAACCAAGCTATTGGCGATAAATGGTTGGTCACTGAAGGGCTGAAAGCAGGTGATCGCGTGATTGTTTCCGGCTTGCAGAAAATCAGACCGGGCGTACAGGTAAAAGTGCAAGAAGCTACGGCAGCAGCACCAAAAGAAGCCCCAGCTGATACAGCGAAGAAGTCTTAAAAGGAGCCGGTAATTCATGGCTAAGTTCTTTATAGATCGCCCCATTTTCGCGTGGGTTCTGGCTATCATTCTGATGTTGGCCGGTATACTCGCGATAATGAAATTACCTGTTGCGCAATATCCGACTATTGCGCCACCGGCAATCTCAATCTCCGCCAACTACCCTGGCGCCGATGCGACTACTGTTCAGAATACAGTAACGCAGGTTATCGAACAGAACATGAACGGTATCGATAACTTGCTGTACATGTCTTCCAGCAGTGACTCATCCGGTAACGTTCAGTTGACGTTGACCTTTAACTCAGGCACTGACCCAGATATCGCTCAGGTTCAGGTTCAGAACAAACTGCAATTAGCCATGCCATTATTGCCGCAAGAAGTGCAGCAACAAGGTGTGAGCGTTGAAAAGTCCAGTAGTAGCTTCCTAATGGTTGCCGGTTTTATTTCCGAAGACGGCACCATGCTACAAGAAGATATCGCTGACTATGTGGGTTCTAACGTTAAAGATCCTATCAGCCGTACCGCAGGTGTGGGTGATGTTCAGCTATTCGGTTCCCAGTACGCGATGCGTATCTGGATGGATCCGCACAAACTGAATAACTACAACCTGACGCCGGTTGATGTTATCAATGCCATTAAAGTCCAAAACAACCAAGTTGCCGCTGGCCAGTTGGGCGGAACGCCTCCGGTACCAGGCCAGCAACTGAACTCATCTATCATTGCGCAGACACGTTTAACCAGCGCAGAAGAGTTCAGCCAGATCATGCTGAAAGTGAATACAGATGGTTCGCAGGTTCGCCTAAAAGATGTGGCAATCGTGCAACTAGGTGCTGAAAACTATAACATTATTGCCCGTTATAACGGCAAACCGGCTGCGGGTATTGGGATCAAGCTGGCGACAGGGGCTAACGCCCTGAACACCTCTGCTGCGGTAAAAGCGGAACTGGCAAAATTACAGCCGTTCTTCCCTGCTGGGTTGAAAGTGGTTTATCCGTATGACACCACACCATTCGTTAAAATCTCGATTAACGAAGTGGTTAAAACGTTGGTAGAAGCCATTATTCTGGTGTTCTTGGTTATGTATCTGTTCCTGCAAAACTTCCGTGCAACGTTGATTCCAACGATTGCTGTACCGGTTGTTTTACTCGGGACGTTCGCCATCCTCTCCGCTTTGGGCTATTCGATAAACACCCTAACGATGTTCGGGATGGTGTTGGCGATAGGTCTATTGGTGGATGACGCCATCGTCGTCGTCGAGAACGTCGAACGTGTTATGCAAGAGGAAGGGCTACCGCCGAAAGAAGCCACCAAAAAATCCATGGAGCAAATCCAAGGTGCTTTGGTGGGGATCGCGATGGTACTGTCTGCGGTATTTATCCCAATGGCTTTCTTCGGTGGGGCTACAGGGGCAATTTATCGTCAGTTCTCCATTACTATCGTCTCAGCGATGGTGCTCTCTGTATTGGTGGCATTGATTCTGACACCAGCATTGTGCGCAACAATGCTAAAACCTATCGCTAAAGGTGAGCATGGGCCAAAAACCGGCTTCTTCGGTTGGTTTAACCGCATGTTCGAGAAAAGTACTCACCACTATACCGACAGCGTTGCCAACATCTTGCGTAGCACGGGTCGTTATCTTGTGATCTATCTGGCGATTGTGATCGGTATGGGCGTGTTGTTCCTGCGTTTACCGTCCTCATTCTTGCCGGAAGAAGATCAGGGGGTGTTCCTGACCATGGTGCAACTGCCTGCTGGTGCGACCCAAGAACGTACTCAGAAAGTGCTCAATCAGGTGACTGACTATTATCTCGACAAAGAAAAAGACGTGGTTAATTCGGTGTTTACCGTTAACGGCTTCGGTTTCAGTGGTCAAGGTCAGAACACCGGTCTGGCATTCGTTAGTCTGAAAAACTGGGATGAGCGTCCGGGTGAGCAAAACAAAGTGCCTGCGATTGTTGGCCGAGCTTCCGCCGCCTTCTCGCAAATTAAAGACGGTTTAGTCTTTGCCTTTAACTTGCCAGCCATTGTGGAACTGGGTACGGCAAGTGGCTTTGACTTCCAGTTGATCGATCAGGGTAACGTTGGGCATCAGAAACTGACTGAAGCGCGTAACCAACTGCTTGGTATGGCAGCTCAACATCCCGATATGTTAGTCGGTATGCGCCCTAACGGACTGGAAGATACACCGCAGTTCAAAGTGGAAGTTGATCAGGAGAAAGCACAGGCGCTTGGCGTCGCTATTTCTGATATCAATACCACGCTCGGTTCTGCAATGGGTGGTAGCTATGTAAATGACTTTATCGACCGTGGTCGTGTTAAGAAAGTTTACGTGCAAGCTGACGCACCATTCCGCATGTTACCGGGTGATATTGATAAGTGGTATGTCCGTAACAGTTCCGGCCAAATGGTGTCGTTCTCTACCTTCTCCAGCGCGAAATGGGAATACGGCTCACCACGGCTTGAACGTTACAATGGTTTGCCATCTATGGAAATTCTGGGTCAAGCAGCACCGGGTAAAAGTACCGGTGAGGCCATGGACCTGATGCAAGATTTGGCGGCTAAATTGCCAAGTGGCATAGGTTATGACTGGACCGGTATGTCCTATCAGGAACGTCTGTCAGGTAACCAAGCTCCAGCACTGTATGCTATCTCACTGATTGTGGTGTTCTTGTGTCTGGCAGCCTTGTATGAAAGCTGGTCGATTCCATTCTCGGTCATGTTGGTGGTTCCACTGGGTGTGGTCGGTGCGCTACTGGCTGCCTCACTACGTGGCTTAAACAACGACGTTTACTTCCAAGTCGGCTTGTTGACCACGATTGGGCTATCGGCGAAGAACGCCATTTTGATTGTCGAGTTCGCTAAGGACTTGATGGACAAAGAAGGTAAAGGTTTAGTGGAATCAACATTAGAAGCGGTGCGTATGCGTCTGCGCCCAATTCTGATGACCTCACTGGCCTTTATCCTTGGGGTTCTGCCGCTGGTTATCAGTAGTGGTGCGGGTTCAGGTGCACAGAATGCGGTAGGTACAGGGGTAATGGGCGGGATGGTGACCGCGACTGTACTGGCGATATTCTTCGTTCCGGTATTCTTTGTGGTGGTTCGCCGCCGCTTTAGCCGGAAAAGTGAAGATATCGAGCACGCACATCCTGTTGACCATAAGGCGAAGTAAACCTTATTCACCATAAATGATGTCATCTCTTAAAGGCCGCACTTAGCGGCCTTTTTCTTTGCCCTCCTCCCAGAATTGGCACAGTAGAAAACAGGGTTAAACTCACCATAGAAAGCAGCCAATTCGGTCAATCGGAATATATTGTGAACTCTATGCCAAATAGCCTATTGAGCATTTGCAGTACCCTCATAAATTACTATGATATAAATATTCATAAAAATGAAGATAATGACAGTAATCGGACATCATAAATGGAAACTAGATTAAAAATTCTCTATGACGCGCAGGTTATTGATTCAGGCGTTTATCTGGGGATGTTGAACGTTCTCGAACGTTTAGAGCAACATTGGAAATTATCCGTGCGCCACCCTCAGGGAGAAATATTAATCACTCACATGGCTAACGCACTGATGCGGTCACGGCGTGGGGAGGTGATTCAGGCTATTGATGATGAAATATTAAAAGAGATTGAGACTACAGCAACTTTTTCTGAAGTCGTCATCATTAACAATAAGTTGCTGGCCCTGTTTGCCTTCGACATCCATGAAAATGAAATCGGCTATTTATTAGCGAATCTCTATGGTTTATCCCTTTCTCAGTCAACGGAACACTGATCGTTCCTGCATAAATTAAATATTCAAAAAAATGATAGTTATGCAGTAATTTAAGGATCATCAATGCTACTGAAAGCGTTACAAAAACAAAATCCTGCGCTTATGAATGCCGCTCTTTTATTGTGGCAGCAAGGAGAGATACAGCCAGACAGCTATGTGATCGACGTTGATCAAGTCAAAAAAAATGCCGCTTTGCTGCTAGAAACAGCCACTCGCCACGGCATGACACTTTATCTGATGAGCAAGCAGTTTGGTCGAAACCCACTACTTTGTAAGCTGCTGCTGGAGTGCGGTTATCAAGGTATCGTTGCCGTGGATTTCAAAGAAGCCCGTCAGCTCTATCAACACAATCTCCCCGTCGCCCACGTTGGTCATTTGGTGCAAATCCCCTGCGGGATGGTGGATGAAGTTGTCTCACATCAACCGGATGTCATCACGGTATACAGTATTGCCAAAGCGCGTGAAATTGCCGCCGCCGCGCGGCGTCAAGACACTGAACAAGCACTATTGCTCAAGGTATGGCACCCCAACGACCTTATTTATCCAGGCCAAGAAGCAGGGTTTTCACTGGATGAACTGCCTAACGTGATCCGCGAAATAAAAACCTTAACCGGTGTCCGACTCGTCGGGGTGACACATTTCCCATGTATGCTCTTTGATGTCGAGCAAGGTAAAACCTTACCCAGTCCAAATCTCAACACGCTCATTGAAGCAAAAAATATTCTTGCACGCGAAGGTGTTCACGTAGAACAGGTCAATGGCCCTTCTGCAACTTGCGTAGAAAGTATTCCGCTGTTGGCACGCTATGGTATCACCCATGCAGAGCCAGGCCATTCGTTGACCGGTACCATGCCATCCAACCAGCAAGGTGAGCAGCCGGAGCGTATCGCCATGCTCTATCTGACCGAAATATCCCATATCCATCAAGGCAAAAGCTACTGTTACGGGGGCGGTTACTATCAACGTGGTCATTTGAGTCATGCGTTGATATTTGACAAACAGTGGCAGCCTAGCAAGGTACTCAGCCCTGATCCTGACTGCATCGATTACAGTCTAAGCCTCACCGAACGTTTCGACGTGGGTCGCCCTGTCGTCATGTGTTTTCGCACTCAAATTTTTGTCACCCGCAGCGATGTGGCCCTCGTTGTAGGAATTCAGTCAGGTCAGCCTAAATTACTCGGTATTTTTGATAGCCAAGGTAACACCATTCCATCGTCCACCGGACAGGAGAGGTTATGAGTAAATTTATCGTCTTGGTCATCGACAGTTTTGGCGTAGGCGCTATGCCAGATGTCGCTGATGTTCGCCCACAAGATATTACCGCCAATACCTGCGCTCATATTTTGCAAACTTATCCCAATATGCGTTTACCTCAGTTGGAAAAACTGGGGTTGCTAAATGCCCTGCATATCGGTTCACCGGATTTTAACGCCAGCATCATGCAAGACGATGAGCAGGCCAACTTTGGCGTGGCTTTATTGCAGCATGAAGGTGGCGACACTTTCATGGGCCATCAGGAAATCATGGGCACTTTACCGCGTTCGCCATTAAGCATGCCTTTCTCTACGGTAAAATCTCGGGTCGCGGATGCCCTACGTCTGGAGGGATATCAGGTTGAACAGCGTAATGCACCGTATGATAACGGTGACTTACATGATAACAGTGACCTGCAATTCCTTTGGGTTAATAATGCCGTGGCGATTGGCGATAATCTTGAAGCAGATTTAGGGCAAGTTTTTAATGTTTGCGCTAATTTAGCCGCCATTGATTTTGAGCAGGTGGAAAAAATTGGCCAAATAGTCCGTCGCTGCGTGTCCGTAAACCGCGTGATTGCTTACGGTGGGCAACTGGCAAATAGCCAAGCGATAGTGAGTGCGGCGGAAATTAAGCAGCAGCATTATATTGGCATCAATAGCCCAAAATCGGGTGTTTACGACAATGGTTTTCAGGTTGTTCATCTGGGCTATGGTGTCGATGCCGAAGTACAGGTTCCTTCTCAGCTTGAGAAAATCAATATTCCCACGGTTCTCGTGGGTAAAGTTGCAGATATCGTCGCGAATCCCACAGGGCGCAACTACCAACAGTTGGTTGATTCCCAAACTATTTTAGATATCACTTTGGCAGAAGTTCAACGTGCAGGGAGCGCCTTTATCTGCACCAATATCCAAGAAACTGATCTCGCCGGCCATGGGCAGGACGTTGAACGTTACGCCGAACGTCTGCAGTTGGTCGATAACATGCTAGGAAAGATAACAGCAGCGATGATCGCCGGTGATTGCTTGGTCGTTATGGCTGATCACGGTAATGATCCCACTATCGGTCACAGCAAACATACGCGAGAACAAGTCCCCTTGTTGGTTTATCTCGCACAGGGCAAAAATTTACCGCAGCAAGCCATTCAACTGGGTATCCGTAAAACGATGTCAGATGTTGGTGCGACCGTCTGTGAATTTTTCGCCGCACCTGCCCCACAAAATGGTCAATCATTTTGGCAGCAACTGCTCCGAACTCATCACTGATGGAATAGCCTCAAACCTTCCACCGTTCACCGTTCATCTTCAAGAAAAGCCCGCTAACTGACGTTCGCGGGTTTTTCTTTATTCTGGCCTTGAAACGAGAAAATGAAAGGCGCATAATTATTGTTATATTATAACATAACAATTGGAGCATTTATGAAACCGGGCATTCATCCCAACTATCGGACTGTCGTTTTCCACGATACCAGTGCAGATACGTATTTCACTGTCGGTTCGACCATTGCGACAACTCGTACCATTGAACGTGATGGACAGACCTATCCCTATGTCACGCTGGATATTTCCTCAGCCTCGCATCCGTATTACACAGGAAAACAAAAAGAGTTCTCCAAAGAAGGAAGTACTGCGCGGTTCCAACAACGTTTTGGTCGCTTCCTCACTAAAAAAGCCAGCTAAATTTGAGAGTTAATCATGCAAGTATTGAGTTCATTACGTTCAGCAAAAAATCGTCACCCTGATTGCAAAATCGTTCGTCGCCGTGGTCGGGTGTATGTCATTTGTAAAAGTAATCCTCGTTTTAAAGCCGTTCAAGGCGGAACTCATAAGAAGCGTTAAGTCTGAGTTCGTTTTCACCGCTCATAAAAAGCCCCGTTGCTGCCCAACGGGGTTTTTTAGCAACAGCTATATCGCTGATTCACTTATTTCATACTGCCCACAAGAGTATCCACATTGTGTTTGAAAGCGTCGGCGTAAGTCGCTGCGGGTCCATTCGCTGGTGACAAGGCTTCAGGGTAAAGTTCTCCACCCGCTTTAGCACCACTGGCAGTCGCGATCTGTTTAACTAAGCGTGGATCAGTTTGATTTTCAATAAAATAGGTTTGGATTTTCTCTTGCTTGATTTGGTTAATCAGGGCAGCAACACCGCTGGCACTGGCTTCAGATTCGGTTGAGAACCCCACTGGTGACAAGAAGTTAACCCCATACTCTTGGCTAAAATAGCCAAATGCATCATGGCTGGTTAGGACTTTTCGCTTCTCGGCAGGGATCGCGGCAAATTGTGCCTTCGCATAGGCATCTAACTTTTCCAATTGCTGGATATATTCTCCGCCCCGTTTGCGGAAATAATCAGCATCTTCCGGGTCAGCAACAATTAATGCATTCATCACGTTGTTGGCATATTTGATGCCATTCGCCATGCTATTCCATGCATGGGGATCGGTGACCATCTTACCGTCCTCATCCAGCTTGCGGGTATCCACCCCTGTGGAAGCGATAACGACCTGGCCTTTATAGCCTGACGCACTGATCAATCGCTCCAACCATCCTTCTAGCCCTAGCCCACTGATAAACACGATATCTGCTTTAGATAACTGCCGGCTATTCTTCGGTGTCGGTTCGAAACCATGAGGATCACCATTTGGCCCGACTAAGGTAATCACATTGACATGCTCCCCACCCACTTGCTGAACGATGTCCCCCAAAATAGAAAAACTGGCAACAACTTCAACGGTTTTCGCCATCGCCAGTGGGCTTGACAGTAGGGCAGCTACCGCCAAACTAATTGATAAACGCTTCATTTCACTCTCCTTTATTAACAGGCACTGCTTAACGACGTACAGTGGACAAAACACCACCGCGCGTACCGAATAGAATCGACAAAAAGAAAATCAGGCTAGCGCTGAGTACAATCGCTGGACCCGCAGGAAGCGAGGCGTAATAAGACCACAGTAGGCCAACGATACTGGCGACCATGCCAATCACCATGGCGATAGCCAATGTATGTGGTAAATTTTTGGCCCAAAAGCGAGCGCTCGCAGCGGGGAGCATCATTAACCCGACCGACATAAGCGTCCCGAGGATCTGAAAACCAGCCACGAGGTTAAGCACCACCAATGACAAGAACAGTGCATGGACTAGCATCAACCAACGCCCCATGCTGACTCGCAGAAAGACAGGATCAAAAGACTCAACCACGAGTGCACGATATATCGCCGCTAATGCCAACATCGAAAATGTCGTTATCACGCCCACCATCGTCATGGCATGAATGTCTACCGCTAAAATTGAACCGAATAGCACATGGAGCAGATCCATGCTTGAGCCTCGTAACGAGACCAGCGTGACCCCTAACGCTAATGATCCCAGATAAAAACCGGCAAAACTGGCATCTTCCTTTAATGGCGTTTGACGGCTGACCCAGCCCGACATCACCGCAACCGCGAGTCCAGCGATAAAACCGCCAACCCCCATTGCAACCAGTGATATGCCAGAAATTAAGTAACCAATAGCCGCGCCCGGTAGTACGGCGTGAGATAGTGCATCGCCAACTAAACTCATTCGCCGCAATAATAAGAAAACACCTAAAGGCGCAGAACTCAGTGAAAGGGCCAAACATGCCACCAATGCTCGGCGCATAAATCCAAAATCCATAAAGGGATCAATAAGGAGATGGATTAATGTCATACGCTGATCACTTGCAAAGAGTTGGGTTGCTGAGTCACAGATGAGAGTGCGCAAGCGTCACTGTGCGAACGATGCAATTCGATTAAAACCTGCTCAGATTGCTGCCAACGATATCCCTGGGGGCTCAACCAAAGCGCGTGGGGAAAATGTTCAGCCACCATCGACATATCGTGCAAAACGGCAATAACGGTTCTCCCCTCATGATGTAACTGATGGATAACCTTAAGAAGAAGTTGTACCGTTTGGGTGTCGATACCGGTAAAAGGTTCATCCAACAAAATCAACGGGGCTTGCTGTACCCATAGGCGAGCAAACAGGACTCGTTGCAACTGACCGCCGGAAAGTTCCCCGACAGGATGATGGCCCCTATCCTGCATACCGACCAAGCTGAGTGCCTGTTTTATTCGCCCACGTGATGCGCTATTAATCCCACCGAGTAACCCACTTTGCGGCCAACACCCCATGGCAACCACATCTTGTACGGTCATCGGGAATTGCTTATCGATTTCAACTTGCTGAGGAAGATAGGCCATTTGGGTTGGCGACCCAGCGGTAAAAACGATTTGTCCTGCCACCAGCGGCTGTAAACCAGCCAGCGTTTTGAGCAATGTAGATTTACCCGCTCCATTTGCACCAATGATAGCGGTGAGGGAACCTGCGGAAAAACAGCCATCAATGGGCGCGGTAATGGCATTGCGCTCATAACCAATTTCAGCTTTGTTTAAATTAATCATGGTAATGCATTCGCCCAATAAATCGCACACCACAGTAATGAGCAAAGCACTACTGCCCCGCAGATTCGCTGCACGGATGAGAGCGAGAACAACGTCCACTCAGGAAAAAGATTTAATCGAGCAAGAAAAGTATGTTTATTCATATTAATAAGAGAGGTACCAATAAGTGATATATTATAACATCACATGTCATGGTGAATTTCAAGGCAACATCGATGATTTATCAGTACCAAAAACAATAAGCCTTACCGCTTGGCTAGGCTCATGCTGATCAACCGGCGGAAAAAAAGCTTCCGCGGATCGGAAAGCGGAAAGGAGTTACATCATCAGTTACACTAAATGAAGTTTTCTTTACTGATACTTAACTAGCTGAGTTGGGTTTGAGTTTGTTACTCTTGCGTCGGATTGACCGCTAAAATGCTCAAGATGATGGATAAGACTAATGACGCAATAGAAAACAAGCCATGCAGTGGCCCTTTAGCTTGATCAAACCAGCAAAGCATTCTAAATTAATAGTCTATAGCGGCATCAATATTCAGTAATAACCCCCAATATGAGAAATTCTCTGTCAGGATTGTTATTTTATTGGAAAAGAGTGTTATTGAAAGGTCAGGGTCAAATAACTTCACTACATGTAAAAGATCAACATTGGTTGAAAAAATTCATTAAATTTGATTTTTTTTCATTCAAATCATGAAAATAGTTGAAAAAAAGCCCTTCCAACGCACTTTTTGCGACAATGATCATGCAATAATGAATTAATGTCATTAACAATAAGCGGGCAATTAATGAACAATGAAATAGCTGGTGACTTCTCATCAGGCGGTTATTCGATTTCATTACTCAAGTGTGTTATCAGCAATAATATCGCTGAAATTGAAGGAAGTTTAGTTTCCGGCTTAATGTATTATTCGGAAAATGCCCGATACACAGCGGGCTCATTAGAGATTCTGGATATTTATCCTCTAGAAGGAGACCGATATTCAATGAGTTACCGCTATCAGTGGCATATTTTCAACCCCTGTTTGGATATCAACACTCAAGATTCCCTAACAAATGCTGTAACATTTATTGTACATCCAGAAAAAATCATCTTTGATATAATTAACAACGACCGACCTTCCACTGCTGATGAATTGTAAGATTAAGTAATAAAGTTTCGCGATAAACGAGGAAATGATTTATATTCATAGAAAGGCAAGCTTATTTACGTTAACGATAAGCTTCATCATTTATATGACAATCAATCTGCTCACATTGTGTTATCAACACCGAATAAAGACTTTACGGAGGGGATGATATGGATGAGTACTCGCCAAAAAGGCATGATATTGCCCAACTGAAGTTTCTCTGTGAGAGTTTGTATGATGAAGGTATTGCTACGCTCGGCGATAGCCATCATGGGTGGGTGAACGACCCTACAGCAGCCGTCAATCTGCAACTTAATGATTTGATCGAGCATATAGCTTCATTTGTGATGAGTTTTAAAATAAAATACCCGGACGACGGCGACCTATCAGAGTTAGTAGAAGAATATTTAGACGATACTTATACTCTGTTTAGTAGTTACGGGATCAATGACCCCGAATTGCGTCGCTGGCAAAAAACTAAAGAGCGTTTATTCAGACTTTTCTCAGGGGAATACATCTGTACGCTGATGAAAAGTTAAGAGATAGTTTTCCTATATTAATTTGTATATCGAGAAGAAAAATCACCATGACTAAAACTGACTACCTGATGCGTTTAAGAAAGTGTACGACTATTGACACGCTTGAGCGTGTAATTGAAAAAAATAAGTATGAGCTTTCTGACGATGAGTTGGAGTTATTCTACTCAGCAGCAGATCATCGCTTAGCTGAGCTCACAATGAATAAGCTTTATGATAAAATTCCACCTACAGTTTGGCAGCATGTGAAATAGTCCGCTTAACGCTGGTCAAGGCACAACAACGTTGAGCCGATAACCGCTATCGGCTTCAATGCGCTAGATAATTTGTATGCACATTAATTTGAGATAAAACCCTTAAATAAAATGATAATATTGGCGGCATCGGCCGTTCTCGTGTTATTACATGCTAATCATTAGATTAAATTCTGTGATTTATCAGGCTGATGTCTAAAACTCAAGCCAAAATGATTTAACACTCTATTTATAAAATTTTTGCTTAGCTGCTATTTATTCTAAGGCATTATTAATCGTATGTTGGATTTAGCATGTTATTAAAAATTTAATTTCCACATTAAATAAGATAAATCTCATTTTCATGCTCAATATTCAGTCTATCGACGATATCTGATAGATCAATGAAACGCCTCAAAAGGGCATGCTACCGGAAGAGCTAGAGACTTCGGATACACAGATGCGATCAATAAGGGAACATCACAAGTGGCGGAGGCCCTGCTTGCTAACATTGACATGTAAAAGACAAAACCGAGCTTAATTGCCCGGTCTGGTTATTTGCGATTCTTAGTCAAAATCAAAAGTGATATTTAACCCCTAGCATCATTGCTGTATCGCTGTAGCCTTTATTGCCTATTTGTTGGCCAATATTACCCCAGATATTCACATTTTTGTTCAACTGGCCTTCGACACCTAACTTCAACTCACCAATATTGGCAGCACCGTCTTGCTTCACGGTCATGCCATCCATAGTGGTACCAAAGTCTTTAGTATTGTGAATCCAGTTCACTTCCACAAAGGGCTGGAATACTCGGTTTTTACCTTTATCCTGATCGGCGTAGCCTTTCATAAAGGCTTTCACGCCGAGACGAGTTTGAATATTGCCATCACCTTCGCCGGAAACTTGGGTTCCGTTATCCTCTTTATGGTCATCAGCTTTCACGCCCATCCAGGTAATCTGCGCTTTAGGTTGGATAAAATAGGTCGCATTTTTAGTGGCATTTTCACCCACTTTAAAGGTATAGCCACTCTCAATCGAGGCTGTAACACCGCTGGATTTATAAGTTTCAGTTGCCAGTTCCTGCCCTTCAACACGGTTATTAAACCAGCTGTATTGCGCCCAGCTATCCACATAAAACCCTGATTTGTCGGCTTCATTGGCATACCAAGTGCCATACATGCCAAGGCTATAACCATCGACAGAGGAGCGCGCGCTGTAACCGGATAAACGGGATTCGGTTCGGCTCTTGCTGTTACCGTACCCTCCCATGATGCCCAGATGGAAACTGTCCGCATCATTGTTACTCCACTGAGCAATATCTCCCCCTAGTTGCAGCACATAGCGGTTGCTCTGGGTGCCTAATTGATCATGACTGTCTTTGGAACGAGTATGTCCGCCCTCATTACGTATCCACAGACTGGTGATTCTCTGTTCACCCGTCAAGGCATCAATATATTGAGTATCCCCCACACGGTCATGCAAGCGTGTGACAAACATATTGTTTGCTGCGGCCAAGTTGGCAGAGTAACCACTGGCCTCTGGGCGCTCAACTTTCTGTTTCGGTCCTACCTCAACCGGAGGTGTGGGGTCGACAGTCTCAGGCGGGTCGATCGGTGTAACGATCGGATCAGAAACATTCGTTAGATACCAGTGGCTGCTCTTACCATCATGACTGCGGCCTAAGCTGCTATCCTGCCCACGATTCAGGCTGTAGTCATAAGCACCCGCAACAATACGTCCTGATTGGATAAATTCACCATCAGAATCACCATTGACCCGAATTAACTCAATACCCTCTAGGGTTTCATTACCCATCCCACCCGCATTTCGCACCACGACGTAAGTGGTCCCAGAGGTGTTGCCTTCAATTAAGAGCTTATCGGTTTCAGAAGTATCGTCATTCAGCGCAGTATTAAAATAGATATAGCCGCCATCACTGTGGTAATTCCCCGTCACGGTCAGTGTTTTAAAGGTAGAACTGTTATCAACATAATTGACTATGGCGCCATTGGCTAAATTCAATGAGGTCAGATCTGAATTGCCAGACATATTCCAGATACTGGAATTGCCACTCATTGCCAGATTAATCACGCCATTATTGCTGCTGGTGCTGCCAATACTTTTAGTTACTCCGCTAAAAACAGAACCTTCAGCAAGGTTCAAGTCAATTAAGCCCCCTTTTTCTGCCAGAATATTGCCATCAATATTGAAAACACCGGCGGTTGATTGATTATTCACAGCATCAAAAGATTTTATTTCTGAACCCGCACCTGTGGCGTAAATGGCATTAGAATTACTGCCACTGACATTAATTGCCAGACCACCCAGTATATTAATAATGCCGCCACGGGTATTAGTATAAAGCCCTGTACTTGCTTTTAGACCGTTGGCATTTGTACCACTGGTCGTCACCTTGGTGCCATCACCTAGATTTACTACGCCACTTTTATTGGCAAAAATCCCATCAGCAGAATTACCAGAGGTGGTGATTGAGCTATCTTTACCGAGAGTCACACTGGCCGATCCTGTTTGCCCAGAATCACCCATCTCACGGTTACCGGCATAAATACCATAACCTAGACCATCAAGAAGATTCGAGCCTGAACCTTCGGTTGTGATGTTAGCCCTGTCGCCCAAGACAATATTATTATACTGCCCTGCGGTATTGGTCAGGTTGGCACGTACACCAATACCATACTTAGCGAAGATCTCAGCATCATTACCCAGTGTAATGAGACTTGAACCGGTGTTGTTTCCCGCATTTATGCCGTCACCCGAAGCCCCTAATGCGTAAATAGTGGCATTATTGCCAACAGTAATGATGGCAGGATTATTAGCAGATGCCCCTGATTTTACCTGTATAGCATCAGCTTTGTTGCCCGATACACTGATGTAGAGATTATTGCCAAACTTCATTTCACCAGCTTGGTTCTTATATAATCCGACAACAGCATTAGTAGGACTGGAAACTAAATCAAATGTATTGGTGATAGAGTAATCATCCCCAAAAATACCGTCCCAAAAAGTTGTATCAGTACAAATGGTTAAATTACATCCGGCAAAGCTAGGGGCACTAAACAAACCCACAGCCAATGAAATGATAATCGTTATTCTTTTCTTTTTAAATGTTTTAGCTGGGGAGTTCTTCATATTAATATCCTGGTTGCTCGATGAAAAATTAAAAAAAATAGAAAATAATAACCTTCGTGAATTTTTATTAAAGATTCACTCTTTCTTTTATTTTTATGAGAAAACAAACATCTTATTTATTTCTATCGAAATATATCACCAAACAGTAAGACATTAATGTAGGATCACACCACCATTGCTTGTATGAATCTTCCTACAAAAAATATCAACTTGATTTAATTTAATTTGAATTCAATACATTGACTTAAAACGCCCTATTGGGCGGAGTAAAATAAGTGGCAATTAGTTGATTAAGATCATCTAAACTTAATATGTCGTTTATATTTCATTTACAATAGTTTCATTCAATTCAATTTGAGTATTCTATATTTTCTGGGTTTGTGAAGAGAAATTCGAATTTCGTCGCGTTTCCGAGGTGTCAGGTAGACTCTACGACAATCCCAATTCAGTGACGGGAAAGCATAAGATGCGGCATTAATCAGCGTCCTAACTGATACACAAACGTTGTATCATTGCCGTTTCAGTGCAACAATTTCATTACAAAACCTTCTTTTTCAGCACGCCCAGTTCAATCAGAGCAGGTTTTTAAAATCAATTAGTTGCGATTATTTAGGAGACATCGACTATGTTGGACAAAACTGCATTAATACTCGTTAGCGTGTTGACGGCATCCTTGATGTTGAGTGCCAGCACTGCTGCGGCTGAAATACCCGCACAATGCCGGATCCTATCAACCGGCGAGTGGGAGGCATCTGTAAACGTGCAACAGTCCGGCCCAGCCAAGCTTATTGTGTTGGGTGAGGTTGAGACTGTTACCGGTGGGTATGAGGTCACGCTTGAGCGTGATGAGACTGCTCTCAATCCTGCTCTTGTAACGTTGGATCTCAACGTCGTCCCACCGCCCGCTGACGCAATGGTATCGCAGATGATTACACCTCATGCGGTAAAGGCTGAAGTACCTGAAGTGAGTCGGGACCTGAAGCGAGTTGTCATCAACTGTGGCGGGGAAAAGCTCATGGAGATAACAGAAATCTCAGTGCTGAACTGATCAACCCATTGGGTGATAGAGCATTAAATGTGACATTGATTAGCGCCCTAAGTGATACACAAAAGTTGTATCACTGCCGTTTCAATGCACGAAACATAGGGATTATATGATGAATATCATGCAGTTAGCTGAAATGGTGGAGGCCCTGCCAGCTACATCCCGGCACACACCTCGCCTGCTGCGGCTGCTTCCTTCCGGACCTGACCGAGTTCACAAGTTAGTGTTGCGGGAGAACCAACAGGACCTCCATTGACGTTGACGGCTCCTTGTACTCTGGAGCGGTGGGCATTATCAGCCATGCCCCGCCAAATAGCAAGGTAACACAAGCTAACCGGTGGATTATTGCTCACTCACCTTTAGCTCAGCATTTACTCCAACAAAAATATCATCGCCACTGTTATTTATTTCGTGCGAAGCTACCCTTTGTGGCGATAATACAACCCAATATGATGCCGTCGTATTATTGAAACCATCCTAAAAGCCAGAGTAATCCAACCATGTCGAAAAACCAGGATGAACATGATAGCTCCCCAATAATGGACAGTTTTCGCCAACGGGTATTCCAAGTGGTTGCCGCAATTCCCTATGGGCAAGTGACAACTTATGGGGATATTGCGCGGTTGATTGGTTCGCCAAGGGCAGCGCGTCAAGTTGGCGGCGTTTTAAAGCGTTTACCGGAAGGTTCTGCATTGCCATGGTATCGAGTCATTAATCGCCACGGTGAAATATCACTAATTGGTGATGATTATCTTAGGCAAAAAAACGCATTATTGGCCGAAGGCATTGAAATAGAGGTGACGGGTAGAATCGATTTACAACGCTATCGTTGGCAATACCGTTAATATCCGCGCCACCGCAGAGTGGAATGCAGTGGCTGCTGAAAACGCCTAATTACGACGCATAACAACCAAAAACGACCAGACTGTTGACAAACACTAACAGCCCTATCGCAAACGGCGAGAACAAGCGGAAGAGTAAAGCGTCCGCGCCAAGGATGGCGCGGCTCGAGCCATCAGGGGGGATTTCACGGCATCTTTACGTTCTGCTTATTCTCGCCACAACAGGCACATTGTCAGCAATATCAACTACTGTATTGTCGCCTCACTAGAGGTGGTCGCCGGGACCGTTTCTATCGCAACAGCAGTGGCGGGGACCAACGTTATATTGGCCTGTGTACCCGCACCATGGTTTATCACTTCTTGGAAAGTATCAGTAATAAACATTAACTGCCCATTATGGGTGATGGCCGCACTGACAATAACACGCGCGTTAGGTTGGATATCTGAAGGGTTAAATGGCAGCGTAAATGTAAACGGAGCCTGCTTACCCTCGGTGCGAATAGCTTTCTGAGCAATAACCCGAGACGGTGCATCAGCCAATGAAGCATCCGACAGCGTCACTGTAACGACGGCATCAGGTGGCAATGCGATACGCTCGCGGATGTTCAATGTCCCCTGCACCGCAGGTTGTGCAATAGGCGCTGCCGTAGTTGCACCAGCAGGCGCAGGAACCGGTACTTCAACCCCTTGTTGGGCACTCACGGTTAAACTCACCACGAGTGCTGCCCCACTGGCTATTTGCCAAAATTTTATGGATTGCCAAGGTTTCATAGGTCGCACTCCTTCTTATTATTAAGATGCTGACTATTCACAGAATAAGCCCGCGTTTAATAAGTGGCTTCAACCACCTAGCAAGCTAATTATAGCACAATATGCTGATGCTGGCCGTTTACCCCAAGATTCGGCCATTTATCAGACGATTCCTTAAAACACGCAGCTAAACACAACAGGGATCACAGCAATATATTGACGCGCCCCCAGCAGATTCAGCACACTGTGGCAGTACTCATCATCAAGGGCCACAATCATGAGCCAGCCATTAGCAAAACTGCTCGATCTACTCCATCTAGAAAAAATTGAAGAAGGGATCTTTCGTGGCCAAAGTGAAGATCTAGGATTACGCCAAGTTTTTGGCGGACAGGTTGTCGGTCAGGCGATTTATGCCGCCAAACAAACTGTCCCTGTTGATCGCATCGTTCACTCATTCCACAGTTATTTCCTCCGTCCAGGGGACAGTAGTAAGCCCATTATCTATGACGTAGAAACGTTGCGTGATGGCACCAGCTTCAGCGCCAGACGAATCAGCGCCATTCAAAATGGTAAACCCATCTTCTACATGACCGCTTCGTTCCAAAGTCAGGAAGATGGGTTTGAGCACCAAAACACCATGCCGAACGTACCACAGCCGGATGGTTTGATGTCAGAGACTGACATTGCGCGTCAATTTGCGCATTTGATCCCTGAAAAAGTGCGCGAGAAGTTTATTGGTAACCAGCCCATTGAAATGCGCCCCGTGAAATTCCATAACCCACTGCAAGGCTCGGTAGAAGAGCCTAATCGCTATGTTTGGTTCCGTGCCAACGGCGAGATGCCCGATGACTTTCGAGTTCATCAGTATTTACTGGGCTATGCTTCAGACTTCAATTTCCTCCCCACTGCGCTACAACCACATGGCATTGGCTTCCTAGAACCTGGTGTGCAAATTGCCACGATTGACCACTCAATGTGGTTCCACCGTCCGTTCCGTTTGGATGACTGGTTGTTGTATGCCGTAGAAAGCACATCAGCTTCTGGTGCTCGCGGGTTTGTACGTGGACAGATCTACAATCAGCAAGGTGTGTTGGTTGCGTCTACCGTGCAGGAAGGTGTTATTCGTTTACATCGGTGATATTGAATAACAGTGCTGCTCAATGACGGTAGTACTCAATAAATAAAAGGGGCGATGTCTCCATCGCCCCTTCTGCCCATCATCATTATTATTTATCTTTTACATCTCAGTCTGTTTCGAACGTCTAACAAACATCTTTCTGACTAATATTCTTACTGGTTGTAAGCATTCTCACCGTGGCTGTTCACATCCAGACCTTCGCGTTCTTGCTCTTCTGGTACTCGCAGGCCCACAATCAGGTCAGCAATTTTAAAAGCAACGAATGCAACAACACCGGACCAGACCAAACACACACCAACGCTGAACAACTGTACGCCAACTTGATGACCCATAGTGACGCCAGCGGCGTAACCTGTACCACCCAATGAAGCGGAAGTGAAGACACCGGTCAGGATACAACCGACAATCCCGCATACACCATGGACACCGAACACGTCGCATGTATCATCGACTCGCAGCCATTTTTTCAGTAGTACCACGCCCCACAGGCCAGCAACACCACCGATCAAGCCGATAATCAATGCACCACCTACACCCACAGTCCCTGCCGCTGGCGTAATCGCAACCAAACCTGCGATACAACCTGAACAGGCACCCAGTAATGAAGGTTTGCCACGTAAAATCCACTCAGCAAATACCCAAGAAAGAATGGCACCCGCTGTTGCGACCACGGTATTCAAGAACGCAAGGGCAGCAATTTCGTTAGCAGCACTCGCTGAACCCGCGTTGAAGCCAAACCAGCCGATATACAGGATCGCAGTACCGGTAAAGACCATCGGCAAGTTGTGTGGCTTAAATGCCTCTTTACCAAAACCAGCACGTTTGCCAAGCAAGTAAGCACCGACCAGACCTGCAATAGCGGCGTTAATGTGCACCACTGTACCACCCGCGAAGTCCAACGCGCCGTCCATTGCCAAGAAGCCACCGCCCCATACCATGTGCGCCATTGGCAGATAAGAGAAGGTGAACCACAATACCGCGAAAATCAGCACCGCAGAGAAGCGAATACGTTCAGCGAACGCACCAACTACCAGTGCAACAGTGATACAGGCAAATGAAGCTTGGAATGCCACATGGATATATTGGTAGAACGTGCCACTTAAACTGGTCAAACCGATGCCTTTCAACATCGCCGTTTCAAAACCACCGAAGAAGGCATTACCCGCACTGAACGCTAAGCTGTAACCATAAAGAATCCACAACACGCAGATTAGCGCGAATGTCACGGTAACTTGGGTCATCATCGATAACACGTTTTTGGAACGCAACAGGCCGCCGTAGAACAGGGCAATACCGGGCACGGTCATAAACAGTACCAACGCGGTACAAATCATCATAAAAGCATTATCAGCTTTGTCAGCTACAGCCGTTTCAGCAGCCATTGCCAAAGAAGGCAGCATCGCTACCGCACTCAGGCCCAACACGGATAAAAGTTTTTTCATCATCAACCCATCCCTATTCACTAAATTTGAGCCTGCAAATTACAGTGCTGCTTCGTCTGTTTCACCAGTACGGATGCGAATAACACGTTGCAATTCAGCAACGAAAATTTTGCCATCACCAATTTTGCCGGTATAGGCGGCCTTACTGATCACATCAATGACTTCATCCAATTGATCATCAGCAATGGCAATATCAATTTTAACTTTAGGTAAGAAATTAACGCTGTATTCAGCTCCCCGATAGAGTTCTGCATGTCCTTTTTGGCGACCAAATCCTTTCACTTCGGTTACGGTCAGCCCCTGAATACCCACAGAGGATAAGGCTTCACGCACATCCTCCAGCTTGAATGGTTTAATCACCACGGTAACCAGCTTCATATTTGCCCCTTCTCGAATTAAGTCGAATTTAAGTCTCCACGAAACAGATAAAGCAAAGGCTATGCCATAAATATTAATTACAGAGAATTAGTCTAAAAATGGCGAACAGAGGGCAGTTGAGATAGGCAGCCCAGCGGCGATGGCGTTGAGTTGAGTTGAGTTGAGTTGATAGGGTTGTGTGTTTTTTACGCACCAAATTAGTGCGACACGCGTCACAAAAGTGCATGAGCATATCGACGCGTGATTAAGCTGCAAGATATTGGTGCGCCATATCCGCTGTTTTTCCAGATTTTGGTGCATTTGCAGGGTATTTCGATGAAGAGGGAGTTTGACGTGCTGCGCTTAAAAGAAAGCGAGGCCACTTGGCCCCGCAGATTACCCTTTAATTTACTGCGCTTTCTACTTGATCAATGGCAGCTAAATCTTCGCTGACTAACTGCAATTGGTACATTTGATAATAACGACCATGAGCCGCGAGCAGCGCTTGGTGCGTACCTTGCTCAACTGCCACACCGCGGTGCAAGACTAAGATGGTATCGGCATCGACAATAGTAGAGAGGCGATGAGCAATCACAACTAAAGTGGTTTTTTTCCGAATCAACTGCAATGCCCGTTGGATGGCCTGTTCAGTACCAGAGTCAATGTTCGCGGTTGCTTCATCCAAAATCAAAATTTGCGGTGCTTGTACCAATACCCGAGCCAACGCGAGTAGCTGTTTTTGCCCAACAGATAAGGTATTGCCCTGCTCCCCTAACAGGCTATGCAACCCATCAGGTAGTGCATGAACCAATGGCGCAAGCTGTACGGTTTCCAAAGCATCCCAAACTTGTTGCTCGCTGATGTCACGACCTAAGGTGACATTGGCAAAAAAGGAATCGGCCAATACCACGGGGTCTTGTTGCACCATGGCAACGCCTTGGCGCAAAGTCTGATGGGATAGCTCGGACAACGGTCGACCATCAAGCAATATCTCGCCTTGCTGCACTGGATAATAGCCCATTAGCAGGTTAGCCAGCGTACTCTTGCCACTGCCAGTATGCCCGACCAAAGCGATAAACCCGCGTGAGGGCACCTCAAGCGAAATATTTTGCAGCACCATTTTATCGTGGCGATAAGCAAAGCTGACATTATTCACTTGGATGCGGCCGCTGGTCAGCGGACGATTATCTGTTCCGTAGCCTTGTTGAGCGCGATCCATTAGATCAAAAATACGCTCCCCAGCAACGACGGCCTGTTGCAAGATTGACTGCTGAGACGTCAGTTCAATCAATGGCTCATTAAGCCGGCCAAGGTAGTTGATAAACGCGTACAACACCCCCACCCCAACCGAGCCTTCAGGGCTGAAGCCGAAAAGAAGCAGCAAACCGCATAACACCATGGCAGAGAACAAGCTCAGCAACGGGCGTAATAGAAAACCTTCTAAGCGCAATGTTTGCATCCGCGCCATATAATGCGCGCGGCTAGCCGAATCCATACGCTCACCGAAACGTGCTTGCTGGCGGAATTGCTGAATGACCCCCATACCATTGATGACTTCGTTAAAACCGTCGTTGATATCCGCGAGATAGGCCCGAACACGTCTTACTACGGGTGTGCTATAGCGCTGGTAGATAGCCATCACTACCAATACTGCGGGGAAAATGCAGATCGAAATCAACGCCATGCGCCAATCCAGGCTGAACATCGCCACCAGCATTGCGCCAATTAATGCCGCACTTTTGAGTACCGTTGATACCACCATCACATATAAATCTTTGATGACTTCAGTGTCATTAGTGACGCGGGAAATCAATTGACCAACAGGTTGGGTATCAAATGCACTGACGGGCTGGCGCAAAGCGGCATCCATGACTTCAATGCGTAACCGCTGAACGACCCCGACGGCTGCACGGTTAAACAGTAATGCCTGAAAATAGTGCAATGAAGCAGCCAGTAATTGCAGCAGTATATATGCCACCGCTAACCCACCAACTAAACCGAGGGGTAGCGTGCCTTTTGCCACTACATGGTCAATAAAATAGCTGATTAACAGTGGGCCACTGACTTCAGCGGCAGCGGCGACCCATAGCATCAATACCGCTAACCCTAATGGTTTACGATATGGAGAACCGTAGGAAAGTAAGCGTTTTAATGTCGGCCAAAGTTTTAATACTGGCAAAAACTTTACCGTCGGCGAAACTTGTTGAGAGTTACTCATCCGTTTTAGCCTCCGGTTCACCATCATCCAGTGCAGCTTCTAATTGCTGATAACGGTACATCTCGCGATACCAACCCGATTGATTAACCAATAAGTTATGTGTACCACGCTGCATCACTCCGCCGTGTTGCATCACCAAAATTTCGCTGGCCTCCGTTAAAGCTGAAAGACGATGAGCGCTAATAATCACAGTACGATCTTCACCCCAGAGGCGCAGATTTTTTAAGATTTCATGCTCTGTTTGGCCATCAACAGCAGAAAGAGCATCATCCAGAATCAAGATCTCCGTCTCCAGTAACAGTGCCCTCGCAATGGAAATTCGCTGTTTTTGTCCACCGGACAGCATCACACCACGCTCACCAACTTCAGTGTCATACCCCTGAGGAAGACGCAAAATATCTTCATGCACGCTGGCTAAACGCGCTGCCCGTTCGATTTGTTCCTGAGTGGCATCGGGTTTACCCAATGCGATGTTGCCTGCGACCGTATCAGAGAACAAAAAAGGTGTTTGGCTGACCACCGATAAGCGCCCACGCCAGTCATGCAGACGAATATCTGACAGTGAATGCCCTTGATAACAGATAGCGCCGTCATCAACATCAAACTGCCGCTGAATCAATGCCAGTAAGGTACTTTTCCCAGAGCCCGTTGGCCCACACAGCCCTAACATCTGCCCTGGCGCCAATTTCAGTGCCACATCATGTAATGCCGGCTGCTCTGCTCCCGGATAATAGAAGTGGCGAATATTGACGGCTAACGAACCACGTTCGTTAGATAATTCGATGTGACCGTCTTTCACCACCGGCGCCTCATCCAGCAAACTACGAATACGGCTATATGCCGCGCTGCCTCGCTCGACGATATTAAACATCCATGCCAGCGCCAACATTGGCCATATCATTAACCCTAAGTACATAACAAAACTGGTCAACTGCCCCAGCGTGATGCTGTGATTAACGACCATCCAGCTGCCACCACCAATGGCTAACAGGTTAGCTACACCGATCGCAATATAAATGGTGGGATCAAAACGGGCATCAATACGCGCAACATACATATTCTTTGCACCGGCTTCGGCGGCTACCTGCGCAAATTGCTGTGATTGATTATCTTCCAGACCAAAGGATTTGATCATGCGGATACTGGTCAAGCTCTCTTGCGCCTGATTATTGAGATTAGAAAATGCGCCCTGCGCCGATTTAAAACGCTGGTGCAGTTGGTCACCATAGTATTTGATCACTATTGCCATCACCGGCATGGGTAACAATGACAACAGCGTCAGTTGCCAGCTAATTTGGGTACTCATGACAATCAGCACCGCGCAGCCCATTACCAGCGAATCCACTAGCGTCAGCACACCTTCACCCGCAGCAAAGACCACACGGTCGACATCATTAGTGGCACGTGCCATTAAGTCACCAGTACGATGACGCAAATAGAAACCGGGGGCTTGGCGACTCAGTTGGCGATAAAAATTCGATCGTAACTCTACAGCCAATTGATAGGATGCGCCAAAGAGTAAAACCCGCCAGACATAGCGCAGTAAGTAGACCACGATTGCCGTCACTAACATCACACCGACCCACACCAGTAACATGTTGGTCGACATCTGTTTTGTACTGATGCCATCCACTATCACGCCCACCAATTTGGGCGGCAGTAATTGCAAGATAGCAATAATGATCAACAGCAACACCGCACCCACATAGCGACGCCACTCTCGGCGGAAGTACCAGCCTAATTGTGCAAACAATCTCACGCAGTTTTATTCCATGGTCTGATACCGAATAGCATCGGTATTATTTCGCTCAAAGCGACAGGAAAGTAGAGTACCATCGTTAAAATGGCTTTTGACTCAAAAAGTTTTCTCACTCGGGCACCGGTAGCATCGTTGTGTATTTGATCTTCTCCATCGCAAAACTCGATGTCACATCAATCAGGCCCGGCACACCATTCACCATACGTTTGTAGAAGTTATCGTAACTTTTCATATCGGCGACTTCTACCTGCATCAGGTAATCATATTCACCCGCCATACGGTAGAATGCCAATACCTCAGGCATTTTCTTGGTGAATTCGACGAAAGCTTGATACCAATCGCTATTATGCTGCTGCGTCTTAATCAGCACAAATGCCGTCAGCCCCAGCCCTAACTTTTCGCTATCCAGCAAGGCAACGCGGCCACGGATAAATCCTTCATCCTCGAGTCGCTTCAGACGCTTCCAACAGGGTGTTGACGTCAAGTTGACTGCTTCCGCCAGAACTTGCAGTGACTGCGTGCAATCTTGTTGCAACATACACAGCAGCTTACGGTCTGTTTTATCTAGCATAACCACTATCCATGGAATAATTTTCTACCATTTGGCGACAAAGAAGGAAAAATGGCAACGTTTTTTCTTTGAAAGTCGATATCATGGTTATCATTAGATGACTCTTAATATACAGGCCAGCAAATGACCAATACTTGGGTAAAAAATGCTATCAGTGAAATAGAAGCTGATTTTCAACGCTCCGCTGATACCCACCTAATTCGCCTCAACCTGCCGACCTTTCCTGGTATTTATCTCTATTTAAAAGATGAAAGTACTCATCCGACCGGTAGCTTAAAGCACCGTTTAGCCCGCTCATTGTTTCTCTATGGGCTGTGTAATGGGTGGATCACGGAAGGGACGACTATCATTGAGGCTTCTTCAGGCAGTACAGCCGTGTCTGAAGCCTATTTTGCCCGCCTAATTGGATTACCTTTTATTGCGGTCATGCCAAGTTGCACTGCGAAGCGAAAAGTTGAGCAGATTACTTTCTATGGCGGCCGCTGCCATTTTGTCGACCATGCAGGGCAAATCTATGCAGCATCAGAGCAATTGGCGCGTGAACTAAATGGCCACTATATGGACCAGTTTACGTATGCGGAACGAGCAACTGACTGGCGTGGCAATAATAACATTGCAGATAGTATCTTCCGCCAAATGGCACGTGAGCCTTTCCCAGTACCGGACTACATTGTGATGAGCGCGGGCACGGGTGGGACTTCTGCCACCCTGGGTCGTTATATCCGCTATCAAGGTCACGACACCCAACTGATGGTTGTCGATCCAGAAAATTCAGTATTCTATGATTGCTTCTGCAACCGTGACCGCGCAGTTACGGGTAGTTGCGGTAGTCGTATTGAAGGGATCGGCCGCCCGCGAGCGGAGCCTTCATTTATTCCGGAAGTGATCGACAGCATGTTACGTGTGCCCGATGCCGCCAGTATCGCAACGATTCATTGGCTTGAAGGCATTCTAGGGCGCAAAGTCGGCGCGTCGACTGGGACTAACGTCTGGGGAGCCTTGCAATTAGCCAAACAAATGCGCGAACAAGGCAAAACGGGCGCAATTGTGACACTGCTCTGTGATAGCGGCGAACGCTATCTGGACACTTATTACGACACCCAATGGGTGAGTAGTAATATTGGTGATTTAACCCCCTTCCGCAATGAGTTAAATAACCTATAACTTGCCAATAAAAAGGGGCGTTAAGCGCCCCCGTTGAGGAAGAAAAAAACCGGATGGTTATCCGGTTGGCTAATAGCTATACCCTTTGTCATTGATGTTGTTGCACCAAGCATTGGGTATTAACCTCAGAATTCGGGGGAATAGGTGAGGTGTGGTGAACTTAGCCAATGTTGCAAATAGTGCGCCACGCCTTGGTGCTCGCAGCGGCCAATAACTTGTAGCTGAGGCAATTCTTGTTTCAATTGCGGTAAGGCATTCCCCATCACTAGCCCACGCCCAACCCGTGACAGCATCTCTTTATCATTCATTGCATCACCAAAAGCCATGCAATCGGCCAGAGTTAAATCAAGGTGATGACTGAGTTGTTCCAACGCCGCACCTTTATTGCAGCCGCGGGGAAGCACTTCAAGGCACTCAACAGCAGAGAAACAGAAGTCAGCTTTGTCGCCCATTTGTTGCTCCAACTGAGCTTTAAGCTCAATTAACTCTTGATGTGAAGCAATAAAGCAAATCTTGTGATTGCCCGTTAACGGTAGTGCATCCAATGCCGTGAGCTGATACTGGAAACCACTGGTTTTATGAGCGGTGAGCAGCGCGGGATCATGAAAATCAGTAAACCACCCCTCATCGCGGAATAAATGGATACTGGCATTCGTTTGCCAAGGCGTTCGCAGCACAAACTCCACCAGCTCCGCGGGCAAATCCATCCCATATAAAGGTGCACCATCCAGATCGCAGACTCGTGTTCCATTGCCGGTAATCAGATAACCGTTAATACCAGAATGAGATAAAATACCTTTCATATCAATGTAATGCCGGCCGGTTGCAAACGTCAGGATCATCCCACTGTCGACTAACTGGTGCAACGCATTCAATGTCGCGCCACCAATATTATGGTCACGCATCAGTAAGGTTCCATCCATATCAAAAGCGGCTAAACGGTACATTTAAAACCTCACTGAGAGTCATTCTGGTGGTATGAATTGGATTATGGCGTACTATTTACGGAACTAATAGTGAACAAATGATTTAAACTATTCCGTATTTAGTGTTAACCCCATTAGACGCCATTGTTGAAGGTAGACCTTTAAATATGCGCATTATTCACCGACTCACTCAATACCAGCGGTTGTATCAGAAATTTGGCGACCAACTCGCAGCAACCACCGTCGGAGAACTGGCAGAATTACTCTTTTGCAGCGAAAGGCATACTCGAACCCTTATCCAGCAGCTACAGTCAAACGACTGGCTCAGTTGGCACTCGCAAGTGGGTCGTGGGAAACGTGCGCAGCTACAATGCCTGAAAACCCCTGATACGCTACGGGCAACCTACCTTAAATTATTCCTTGAGCAAGGCGACCATCAAGCTGCACTTGCCTTAGCCCAGTTGGAACCTGAACGCCTACAAACGCTACTCAACCCTCATATGGGGGGGCAATGGCAAGCCGATAGCCCAATACTGCGTATTCCTTATTACCGCGAACTTGAACCCTTAAACCCGATGCTCAGCACTGGCAGGGCAGAACAACATCTGATTTATACTTTGCATGCGGGGCTGACCCGCTTTAATACCGGCGATCCACAGCCAAAACCAGATTTAGCACATCATTGGCAAGTGAGTGACGATGGATTAACTTGGCAATTCTTCTTACGCAGCCAATTGCGTTGGCATAATGGGGAGCACATTCGCGGAGAACAATTATTACAAACATTGGCACTGTTACGGGCAAATCCTCGCAGCGAGCCGAATTTTGCCAATATCTCAGCCATCGGCCTCTCCCATGCACTGTGTCTCAAATTTACGCTTATCAAACCTGACTACTGGCTAGCGCATCGGTTGGCTGACTTACCATGCCGACTGTTTCATCCTGATAATCCACAGTTGGGTGCAGGCCCATTCAAGTTGGCTACCTTTGACCAACGTTTGGTCCGGCTAGAACAGCATGAGTATTACCATTTACAGCATCCGTATCTGGAAATTATTGAATACTGGATAACACCAAACCTTGTGATGCCTTCTACTGATGGCAGTTGCCAACATCCCGTGCGTATCACCATCGGCCAAGAAGAGGATTACCCGCTAGCCCGTCCCGTTCAACGCAGTATGAGTCTTGGCTTTTGCTATCTCGCCGTTAACCAGCACCTCAGTAATATGACGCCACAGCAAATAACCAAACTACTGATGATCGTGCAAACCTCCGGCATATTGGAAGAATTATCCATGAGCCGTGGAGTGATAACCCCCAGCCATGAAATGCTACCGGGTTGGCCGATTCCGCATTTTGTCTCTGATGATGACCCTGCATTACCCACTCATCTGATACTGACTTACCAACCCCCGATGGAACTCAAAAGTGTCGCTGAACAACTAAAAAACCTACTAGTGGCGCAGGGTTGTACATTAGAAATCAGAGCCAGCCACGATAAACAGTGGAAAGGTACTCATCAAATTGAAAGTGCAGACTTATTATTAGCAGACCACCTAGTCGGTGAGTCTCCTGAAGCCACGATGGAAAGCTGGCTTCGCCTCGATCCACTTTGGCGTGGCATTCTTTCTTCTGAACAATTACTGCAACAGCAAAAAATACTAACCGATATTCAACAAATCGAACTGGAATCGGAACGATTCCGTCAGTTACAGGCGTATTACAATAACCTGATGCAATCAGGCTTGATTTTGCCGCTATTCAATTATCAATATCAGGTGAATGCTCCGCCACGCATTAACGGGGTCACTTTAACTGCTTATGGTTGGTTCGATTTCAGCCAAGCATGGCTACCACCAACGACAACCTGACAAGCAAGTGCAGGCTGCTACCTTTTAGCAGGCGAACTGAGTACCATACTCTCAGTTTTTAATTTTTGCTGCGGGCTATATTATTCAAAACCGCAGTCGTACGAGGTCGCAGTATGAAACGTGCCGTAGTTGTTTTTAGTGGTGGGCAAGACTCCACCACCTGCTTAATTCAAGCATTACAGCAATATGATGAAGTCCATTGCATTACATTTGATTATGGACAGCGCCACCGCGCAGAAATAGATGTTGCCCGCGAGCTAGCCATACAACTTGGTGCAAAAGCCCATAAAGTGTTGGATGTAGGGATGCTCAACGGGTTAGCCGTCAGTAGCCTGACCCGTGAAAGTATTCCTGTGCCCCAGCATGACGAAGAAGATGCTGATGCCATTCCCAGCACCTTTGTTCCTGGTCGTAATATTCTTTTTCTAACCTTGGCGGCTATCTACGCTTACCAAGTACAAGCACAGGCGGTGATCACTGGGGTCTGCGAAACAGATTTTTCTGGTTATCCCGATTGCCGCGATGAGTTCGTCAAAGCACTTAACCAAGCGATTAATTTAGGCATCGGCCGAAATATCGACTTCATTACGCCGCTAATGTGGCTCGATAAAGCTGAAACATGGGCGTTAGCGGACTACTATCAGCGGCTTGATCTTGTCCGAAGCGCAACCCTCACGTGCTATAACGGCATTCAAGGTGATGGGTGCGGCGAATGTGCTGCTTGCCATCTACGCGCCAAAGGGCTTGAGTTTTATCTGGCAAACAAACCCAATGTTCTTTTAAGCCTGAAACAAAAAACTGGGCTGGTTTGATCCATTCATCGTTTTAATCGCTGGCTAGCACCGATCGTTTCGGTGTTAGCATCCTAGCCTCGCTCCACTAGAGCGAGGGATAATATTTTATTTGCAATGACTGTATTCGAACTCAGTGTGGTTCACTTATAGGCTTCGGTCGACAAACTCTTGCAACTTCTCACGTAATTCCCCCTCCAATGGCACCGCTTTCTGGCTACGTAAATCGATACATACGAAGGTTAATTCCGCATCTGCCACAGGGATTAATTCAGGTTCTAGCGAAACAGTCTGTTTCATCACCCCGCTTTTACCGTTGAGTTTTAATAGCTGGCTATCAATACGCAGCAAGTCCCCCAATACCGCAGGCCGGCGGTAGCTAATATTGATATTCACCACGATGAAAGCAATTTGATTCTCCGCCATCCACTGTGCTGCTGGCTCATCATCAAGCCATTCCCAGCGAGCCTCTTCGAGAAACTCTAAATAACGGGCATTATTAACATGTTGAAAAACGTCAATGTGGTAGCCCCGGACTTTGATGTGTGTATGCATAGCGGCGTACGTCTCCAGACAGAAATAATCATTATCAAGTCACAACACAACTGGTATGACCTCAAAGCAAGATTAGCAGAGGAAAATAACTACATAGCGTGTTAATTATATAATCTGGAGCAACATCACAGTTTGACCTTACGGCGTCGATTTACATTATGAGACATTGGGATTTGTTTGCGGCGAAAAGGCCAGACAAACACATCTAGTGCTTGCCTGACACCTGAGTTAATCACCACTCATTTAGATTACAGTTTCAGTTTGCCACCATTTCGCTCTATAAACGAAGGGCCAATTCCTGGCACTTCAAGCAACTGTTCCACATCAGTAAAAGGGCCAAACTGCTCTCGGTAATGAATAATGGCATCAGCCTTCTTCTTACCAATTCCACTGAGCTTCTTCGCCAACTGTTCGGCATTGTCACTATTAATATTGGCCTGACCTTGTGAACCACCCGAGAGATTGTCTGCAGGTGATACGGCTGAGGTATTGGGCAGCCCACTCTCCTTCGACACGGTTTTTAAAGGTGCTTGACCAGCAATTGCCTGATTGACCTTTTTCGCATCATTAGGCTGATTTAGCGCTTTATCTTGCGCAGGATTATTTGAGCCTAATGGCGCGGCATGAGCGAGCTGTTGGAGATTAGCACCGACTAACAATGCCGTTATAACGAACAATTTTCCTATGAATTTCATGCTGTATCCTCCTTGTGTTTGACAGCGTGGCTACCTTGCCCCAACAACCGGTTAATCGCAAAGGACAGATTTTAGATATGCGAAAGGCCGCCAAAGCGACCTTTCGTTGTTACATCGAGTTGCAAATGAATGCGAGAGCTATTGCGGTTATTCTTTACTGCGGTTGCTGTTGCTCCGCAGGCCCCATCTTGATGGTTGCCTGTTTGTGCAGGTTCGCCATCAGGGCATCAAAGGTCACACTGCTCGATCCTTCGAGCATTTTAGCCATAAATGCCTTCATTTCGCCTTCCGGTAATTTACCTGGCGTCACCGATAGCAACTCGATCAATACGATATTGTCCTGACGGTCTTGAGACAACCCATATACTGGCTGACCCTCTTTCGGGTGCGCCAGTGTGAAGATCGTTTGCACTAACTGATCGTCATCAGGTGCCCGTGACATGGTTTTCTTCTCACCAAAGGCAATACCAGCGGCTTTCATCGCTTCTTCACCCTTACCTTGTTTCAGCGCAGTCAGAAGCTTCTCACCATCAACACGTGCAACCTGCTCAGCTTTTTGACGTTTAACCAATTCAGTGACCTGATCACGAACTTGATCGAATGGCTCAATACCTTCTGGTTTATGGCCATCAATACGGATCACAAAAGCACGATCGCCATCAACAGTAATAACATCTGAGTTGCTGCCAGGTGCGCCATTCTCACCCACTAAACCACCATCAAAGATAGCCTGCACTACAGGTTTAAAATTAACGCCGGCTGGGACAGAATCACGGGTAAACCAATCGGTTTGTTTCGCTTTAGCGCCAGCGGCTTCTTCAGCAGAAGCCAGAGATTCGTTATCACTGGTTGCTGCTTCGCTTACTTTTTGCTGTAACGCGTAATAGGCATCAACTGCTTTTTCCTGCTTAACCTTTTTCGCCAAAGCATCATGCACTTCTGACAGTGGCTTAACCTGCTCTGCCTTGATGTCATTTAAGCGAACAATTAAGTAACCAACAGAAGATTTAACCACGTCAGATAACTGGCCTTTTTCGCTTAGATTAGCTTGCTTCAGTTCATCTGCTGTTGTTTCTGGTTCTAACCAACCCAGTTCACCACCATTCTTACGGGAGATAATATCGGTAGATTTCTCTTTTGCCATCGTGGCAAAATCCGCACCTTTTTTCAGCTCATCCAACGCCGCTTTTGCTTCAGCTTCGGTTTTAAACTGGATAACGCTGTAGTTACGGCGCTCAGGCTGGGTGTAGCTACTTTTATGCTGATCGTAATATGCGGCGATATCTTCTTCAGTCACTGTGATTTTGTCTTGCATTACCGCAGCATCCATCTCAATGAAGCTGATTTTCATCTGCTCCGGTGCAATGAAGCTATTTTTGTTCTGATCGTAATAAGCTTTTAGTTCATCATCCGTGACTTTTTGCTGCGCTTGAAGCGCTTTAAGGTCGATAGTTGCCAATCGTACGTCACGTTGCTGCAAAATCAGCTCTGACATAGCCTGTGCTTCGATAGGCAGAACAAAGCCAGTATCACCAAAGGCTTGCAACAATTGCTGGTTAATAAGCTGCTGACGCTGCATTTGAGCAAACTGATCGGGGGTATAGCCCATCCGATTCACCAGTTCGAGATATTTGTTATTGTCGAACTTATTATCAGTCTGGAAATAAGGTGCCTGACGAATGGCATCTTTGACTTGTTCATCAGTGGCCGTCAGACCCAATTTTTTAGCGTATTGGTCAAGCAACATGTTATTGACCAACTGGCCGAGAACCTGCTGACGCAGTTGCAGCATATAGCCTTCGTTAGCGGCCAGCGCGGAGAACTGCTCACCTAATTGCTGTTGCAAACGGCCTCGTTCACTCTGCACAGCTTGTTCTAACTGAGCGCGGCTAATCTCTTGGCCATTAACTTTGGCTGCGTAGTCGTTGGAACCACCAATCAGATAGCTGCCAACCCCGGTCAGGATGAAGGACAGCATGATTAGGGCCAGAAGGATTTTGAGCACGACGTTATTAGCAGCCGCGCGTAAATTGTCCATCATAATGTGACAATACTCCGCTGTAATATGGATTAAAACTGTTGCGCAGGTCTAAATAAACCCAGCATTCCTTGCGACAGCCATTCGTGCTGCTGCGCGTAAAAACTACGACCTAAACGAAAAAAAGCGCATCAATAACGATGCGCCTTGTATCTTACCTTACCAGCTCAACTGCGTCAGGTTATTGTTTATAGCAAACAATATACCCTTTGTATTTGAAGTAGCGAAGATGCTGGTCACTACCCCAAGCTTTTAAACAAATACACAGGTGAGAATTGACGCAAAAATCAGTTTACAGCGTCTTTCAGACCTTTACCGGCGCGGAAGCTTGGTACTTTAGCCGCTGGAATACTGATTTCTTTGCCTGTCTGAGGGTTACGGCCAGTACGTGCAGAACGCTCACGGACTGCAAAAGTACCAAAACCAACCAGAGCTACGTCATCACCTTCTTTCAAAGATTCAGTAACAGAAGCAATAATTGCATCTAATGCACGCCCAGCGGCCGCTTTAGAAATATCAGCACCAGCGGCAATTTTGTCGATCAGTTGTGACTTATTCACTCTTTCATCCCCTTTAGAATTCTATCGTCGCGCCGAAAATCCCTACGGACAACACGACAGCGCAGCTGTTATATCAATCCTGTCCGACCTTAGCAAGCAGCCCGAAGGCCAAAACTTTTACCGGACAGCCGAACTAACTTAGCGGCACAAAAAATAGCTGGCAAGTAGCATTTCACTTACCAGCATCAGTTTTATCAATACTTCTTGCGATACGTCACTATTTTGACGCTACCGGCTGTGCCCCGAAGGCAGGATTTTGCAAAGCAATGGCTAAAACATCATCAATTCGCTTAACTGGATGAATTTCCAGATCAGCGATAACGTTATCAGGAATCTCTTCCAAATCACGTTTATTGTCATCTGGGATTAGCACAACTTTGATCCCACCGCGGTGAGCGGCCAGTAACTTCTCTTTCAAACCACCGATAGGTAAAACTAAACCACGTAAAGTGATTTCACCGGTCATGGCAACATCTGCACGCACTGGGTTACCTGTCAGGCAAGAAACCAATGCGGTACACATTGCGATACCTGCGCTCGGACCATCTTTCGGTGTCGCGCCTTCTGGCACATGTACGTGGATATCACGCTTTTCGTAGAAATCAGGGTTGATACCTAATTTATCCGCTCTTGCGCGAACCACGGTCAATGCCGCCTGAATCGACTCTTGCATCACTTCACCCAAAGAACCGGTGTAAGTCAGCTTACCTTTGCCTGGGACACAGGCGGTCTCGATGGTCAGCAAATCACCGCCAACCTCCGTCCATGCCAAGCCAGTGACTTGACCGACGCGGTTTTCGGTGTCCGCACGGCCATAATCAACCTTTTGTACGCCAAGGAAATCTTTCAGGTTATCGCCAGTGATCTCAATATGTTTAACCGTTTTGTCCATAAGCAGATTTTTGACTGCTTTACGACACAGTTTGGAGATTTCACGCTCCAGACTACGCACCCCAGCCTCGCGGGTGTAATAACGGATAATGCTCATAATGGCACTGTCATCGATAGTCAGTTCGCCTTTCTTAATCGCATTGCGCTCAAATTGCTTCGGCAGCAAATGCTGTTTGGCAATATTGAGTTTTTCATCTTCGGTATAACCTGACAGACGAATCACTTCCATACGATCCAGCAAAGGTGCCGGTATATTCATGGAGTTAGACGTCGCCACAAACATAACGTCAGACAGATCATAATCCACTTCTAGATAATGATCGTTGAATGCAACGTTTTGTTCCGGATCTAATACCTCAAGCAAGGCAGAAGCCGGATCACCACGCATGTCGGACGCCATTTTATCGATCTCATCCAAAAGGAAGAGCGGGTTCTTGACGCCAACTTTTGCCATTTTCTGGATCAATTTACCCGGCATAGAACCGATATAGGTACGGCGGTGACCACGGATTTCCGCTTCATCACGCACCCCACCCAACGCCATACGCACATATTGGCGACCTGTCGCACGGGCAATAGATTGCCCCAGTGAGGTTTTACCCACCCCAGGAGGCCCTACCAGACACAGGATTGGCCCCTTAATTTTGCTGACTCGACTCTGCACTGCGAGATATTCCAAAATACGATCTTTAACCCGTTCCAGGCCATAATGATCGGTATCCAGAACTTCCTGCGCTTTGACCAAATCTTTCTTAACTTTACTGCGACTGTTCCATGGTACCTGCAACATCCAATCGATGTAACCACGAACTACCGTGGCCTCTGCCGACATCGGCGACATCATTTTCAGCTTCTGCAACTCAGCTTCGGTTTTCTCGCGCGCATCTTTCGGCATCTTAGCCGCTTCGATTTTACGCTTCAGCGCTTCATGCTCGTCAGGCGCATCGTCCATCTCGCCCAGTTCTTTCTGAATAGCTTTCATTTGCTCGTTCAGATAGTACTCGCGTTGGCTCTTTTCCATCTGCCGTTTGACGCGGTTGCGAATCCGTTTTTCAACCTGTAACAGGTCGATTTCTGATTCCATCATCGCCATCAGATATTCCAGACGTTCAGTCACATCGAACATTTCCAGAACAGCTTGTTTATCATTCAATTTCAACGGCATATGTGCCGCGATCGTGTCAGCAAGACGTGCTGCATCATCAATGCTATGCAACGATGCCAGCACTTCAGGTGGAATTTTTTTATTCAGTTTGATGTAGCCTTCAAACTGATTAATGGCCGTGCGAACCAATACTTCCTGTTCACGATCATCCATCACAGGCGATTCAAGATATTCCGCCTGAGCAGCAAAATGCTCACCACTATCGGAAAGTGTGGTGATGCGTGCACGCTGCAGCCCTTCGACCAACACTTTGACCGTACCATCAGGCAATTTCAGCATTTGCAAAATCGAAGCTACAGTGCCAACTGAAAACAGATCATTGATACCAGGTTCATCTGTCGAGGCTTCTTTCTGCGCAACCAGCATGATTTTTTTATCATGATCCATTGCAGCTTCCAGACACCGAATCGACTTTTCCCGGCCAACAAACAGTGGGATCACCATATGCGGATAAACCACCACATCGCGCAGAGGCAATACGGGGATTTCTATGCGTTCAGAACGCTCAGGGTTCATAGAGCTCTCTCTTAGTTTAGCTTCCGCCAGATTACTGGAAATCTCGTGAAACACGAATCATCACGAGTTTCACTAAATAGGTAATTGAGTATATGGGGACGAATGTCTTACATTCAACGATTACAATGCGAGGAAAAAGAAATGGGGGATAAAATCCCCCATTGTCATACTAACCATCTGGATTATTTGGCTAATTATTCGCCAGAAGCTTGAGCTTCAGGTTGGCCATAAATCAGCATCGGTGCAGATTGACCCGCAATAACGGATTCATCTACAACCACTTTCTCCACACTTTCCATTGACGGTAGATCGTACATGGTATCCAGTAATGCAGCTTCTACGATAGAACGTAGGCCACGAGCACCTGTTTTACGTGCCATCGCTTTCTTGGCAATGGCTGTCAGCGCCTCGTCACGGAATTCAAGCTCTACACCTTCCAGATTGAACAACGCCTGATACTGCTTAGTCAGTGCGTTTTTAGGTTCTTTCAAGATTTGAATCAGTGCGTCTTCGCTCAATTCACTCAAGGTTGCAACCACCGGTAGACGACCGATAAATTCAGGGATTAAACCGAATTTAATCAAGTCTTCAGGCTCAGCTTGGCTTAATAATTCGCCTTCTGTTGCCTTCTCTAATTTGCCTTTTACCGTCGCGCCAAAACCAATACCCGTACCGGTGTTAATGCGTTGCCCAATGACTTTGTCCAGGCCAGCAAAAGCACCACCGCATATAAACAGAATTTTAGAGGTATCAACCTGCAAAAATTCCTGCTGCGGATGTTTACGACCACCTTGTGGTGGTACGGCAGCAATTGTACCTTCTATCAGCTTCAACAGAGCCTGCTGCACACCTTCACCCGAAACATCACGGGTGATTGACGGGTTATCAGACTTACGCGAAATTTTATCAATTTCATCGATATAGACGATACCACGTTGCGCTTTCTGAACGTCGTAATCACATTTCTGCAAAAGCTTCTGAATGATGTTTTCCACATCTTCACCCACGTAACCGGCTTCGGTCAGCGTGGTGGCGTCTGCCATCGTGAATGGCACATCTAAGAAGCGAGCTAATGTTTCCGCCAGAAGTGTTTTACCACTCCCCGTTGGACCAATCAGCAGGATATTACTTTTACCCAGTTCGATACCATTACTAGTATCACCATTGCGTAAACGCTTGTAGTGGTTATATACCGCAACAGCCAGCACTTTTTTCGCCGGTTCTTGCCCAATGACATAGTCATCAAGGTGGTGGCGAATTTCATGCGGTGTAGGCAGCGAACTACGCTCCCGATGCGGAGCCACTTCTTTGATCTCTTCGCGAATAATGTCGTTACACAAGTCGACACATTCATCGCAGATATACACTGACGGTCCGGCTATTAGCTTACGCACTTCATGCTGGCTTTTGCCGCAGAAAGAGCAATACAGCAGCTTTCCAGAACCGTCTTTGCGCTTATCTGTCATCAGTAAACCTCTTTTTCAGTATCTGCCACACCCAAAAACACAGTGGCAGGGAGACTATTATCGCTATTTCTGGACACCACGTTAGCCTTCAACAGGCAGCCGATATATTGGGTCGTGTACGAACAATCAGTCATTAAGCGCCTTAAGCGCCACAATTTATTCTAATAACACACACGACCTGTTCTATTTACATCCAATTATAGTCTATCGGCTCACAGAAATAAGTCGTTAGTCACGACGGGTGAACACGGAATCCACTAATCCATATTCTACAGCCTCTTCGGCTGACAAGAAACGGTCGCGCTCAGTGTCTCTCTCTATTTCTTCAAGAGATTTCCCCGTGTGAAGTGCCATCAGGTCATTCATGCGTGATTTCACTTTTAAAATCTCTCTTGCATGAATTTCAATATCTGTGGCTTGGCCTTGGAAACCGCCCAACGGTTGGTGAATCATTACCCGTGAATTCGGCAAGCAGAAACGCTTACCTTTCGCGCCAGCCGTCAACAGAAATGCCCCCATTGAGCACGCTTGCCCCATACAGATAGTGCTGACATCAGGCTTAATAAATTGCATGGTGTCATAAATTGACATCCCAGCCGTAATCACCCCACCTGGTGAGTTGATATACAGGAATATATCTTTCTCTGGGTTTTCTGCTTCCAGAAACAGCATCTGCGCTGTAATCAGGTTGGCCATATGGTCTTCAACCTGACCGGTCAGGAAAATAATACGTTCTTTAAGCAGACGAGAGAAGATATCGTAAGAACGCTCCCCACGTGAAGTCTGCTCAACCACCATTGGCACCAGAGCCATGTTAGGTGCAAATTGATCTCGTTCGCCACTGTATGACATTACCGTCTCCTAATAGAATTTACTTTGGCGCCATTCATAACCGATTCTACTTGAGATAAGTAATGATGACTATGTCCATGCATCAAGGTGCGTGCAAACTGCCTGGTTATCCAGACACACTCTACAGCGGTAATCAGCCAGTGTTTCATCAACATCTTATGAACGTTCACTAAATAAATTGGGGGATTAATCTTCTTTTTCAAGTCCCCTCATATTTTTTAGCCTAACAACCGTTCGCTATCCCTACCCTAATCCAGACGCCAAATTGCTTTTTATCCGTATCTCACTTGTCAAATATAGCGCAAATTACACAGCAACATGCCAGATTAATCATACTATTGAGTGATTGTTGTTACCAAAAGAAAAGCCCGTGGCCAAAGGCAACGGGCTTCATCAATCAAAACTGTTACACCCTTTCCAATTTTAGGAGATGGGTTATATCCAGCTTGATGCGCTAAAAAACATTACGCATTAGTGGTCTGATTCATCAGCTCACTGAAGGTCGTTGGTTTTTCAGTCACTTTGGCTTTAGCCAGCAGAGTTTCTACCGCTTGTTCTTCCAGAGCAACACTGCGCATGTTGTTCATCAGCTCTTTGTTTTTGCTGTAGAACTCAACAACTTCTTGCGGATCTTCGTAAGCAGAAGCCATTTCTTCGATCAATGCCTTAACACGATCTTCATCAGCTTTCAGCTCATGCTTGCTGATAACTTCGCCCAACAGCAGACCGACAACAACACGACGTTTCGCTTGTTCTTCAAACAGTTCACGTGGCAGTTCAGCAGCTTGCTTCTCATTACCACCGAAACGCTGAGCAGCTTGACGGCGCAGAACATCGATTTCACCTTCAACCAGTGCAGCAGGAACGTCGATTTCATTTGCACTGACTAAACCGTCGATTGCCTGAGTTTTAACACGGTTACGTACCGCGCCTTTCAGCTCACGTTCCATGTTTTTACGCACTTCGGCACGCAGACCCGCAACTGAACCATCAGCAACGCCGAAACGTTTGATAAATTCTTCAGTCAATTCTGGCAACTCACGCACTTCAACTTTCTTCAACACGATGTCGAATTTAGCTGATTTACCTTTCAGATTTTCTGCGTGGTAATCTTCTGGGAAGTTAACGTCGATGACGAACTCTTCACCGGCTTTATGGCCGATAACACCGTCTTCGAAGCCTGGGATCATACGACCCTGACCCATTGCCAGCACGAAATCAGTCGCTTTACCACCTTCGAATACTTCACCGTCGATAGAACCGGTGAAATCCAGTGTTACGCGATCTTCAGCCGTTGCTGCAGCATCAGTGTCTTTCCACGTTGCTTGTTGCTTACGCAGAGTTTCCAGCATGGTATCAACGTCAGCGTCATTGACTTCAACAACTGGCTTTTCGACTTCAATGCTTTCCAGATCTTTCAGCTCAACTTCTGGGTACACTTCAAACTCAACAGAGAAAGTAAAATCTTCACCCTGCTTGTATTCACCTGGCACATAATTTGGCGCGCCAGCTGGATTAATTTTTTCTTTAATGATCGTGTCAACGAAATTACGTTGCATCAGGTCACCCAGTACGTCTTGGCGAACAGATGCGCCATAGCGCTGTTCAACGATGTTCATTGGCACATGGCCTTTACGGAAACCGTCAATACGAACACTTTTAGCGGCTTTCACTAATTCACTTTTTACTGCTTTCTCAATGCTGTCAGCAGCAACAGTAATTGTTACACGGCGGCCAAGGCCTTGAGTGGTTTCAACAGAAACTTGCATCTTGTTACCTCAAAAAAATCACAGTGCTCGGTCAACTCCAGAAGCTGCAAACGAAGCAGCACCATTTACCTTTTCAGGAATGATGCAAACTCTGAAAACACCCTCTAAGAACCGGGACGGCCGCATTAAACAGAACCGAGTATCCCAGATGTCAGAAGCGTCCCGAAACCATTCCGGAAAAATAAGACGCGACATTATAGCGGCGCTCAAGGTATGAGTCGAGGAAAGCAAGCGAATGTTGTCGCGGTAAAATTCACGCGTGAATCGTTCCCTCGGCTAAAACTTCTGTCACGCACGAATAAAAACAGCGGTGTCGCCTATACAGAAAAACAAGCGGCCCATAGGCCGCTTGCGAAATTCTCATCTACTAATACCCTAAATCAGGCCAGAATTACTACTGTTATCCAGTCTGTTTTTGATTAAATCCACAGTTTAAGCCAATGTCCCTGCACCACGACAAGACGGGGAATCGGGAACCGTATCTTGTAACCCAGCCCACTCTTTTGATGTGTAAGTGTGCAAAGCCAGCGCATGAACACTGCCAGCCAGCTCATCAGCTAACACACTATAAATGGCACGATGACGACTCAGAAAGCGTTGATCTTGAAATTTATTACTAACGATCACGATTTTAAAATGGCTTTCAGAACCCGCAGGAACATTGTGGCGGTAGCTTTCATTAATGACCTCCAGATGATCCGGTTCGAATGCCTTTCTAAGTTTTTCTTCAATTTGTTCTCGAATCAAAATCATCATATTCTCCTTACTGCCAAGGCAGAAAACTGCCTACTCTCTAATGCAATATTAGCTGATTTTCGCTGTTTTATAACATTTCAGATACAAAATAGCCCGTATATCTACTGTCAGGTCACTGAGGGTATGAAACTAACGTTAGATATGAGGTGAATCTGATAGTCAGGCAAAAACGTGACTTGTAAGGTCTTTATGTCAATTACACTCCCGCTTGAGTATAAATTGCCTTTTTTGCTGAAATTCTCTGCATCGGGATCTTCCACCGGCCAATCCCGGTGCTATGATGTCGCCATTGCAAACTTGCAAAATAACATGGCTGCTATCCCGCTCTGATTATTAAAGAATTCCATAACTATTGAGATAAAGTGAACATGCTAAAGAAAATTCTTTTCCCGCTGTTGGCTGTTTTTATCCTGGCGGGTTGTGCTGCCAGCAACAACACATTGAATGTCACGCCCAAAGTGGTATTGCCACCGCAAGATCCAACTTTAATGGGAGTCACTATCAGTATCAATGGTGCTGATCAACGTCAAGATTCCGCTCTGGCGAGAGTCAACCGTGATGGGCAACTGGTGGTGTTAACGCCTTCTCGCGACCTTCGTTTCTTGTTACAAGAAGTGTTAGAAAAACAGATGACGGCTCGTGGCTATATGATCGGCTCCGATGCCCCTGTTGATTTGCAAATTGTTGTGAATCAACTCTTCGCCGATGTTCAGGAAGGTAATCTGCGTTATAACATCACCACTAAAGCGGATATCTCTATTACCGCCACCGCGAAAAATGGCAATAAACAGGTGAAAAACTATCGCGCCAGTTACAATGTCCAAGGTGCATTTACTGCCACTAACGAAAAAATCACTGATGCCGTCAATACCGTGCTAAGCGATGTGATTGCAGATATGGCGCAAGACACCAGTGTCAGCAGCTTTATCAAACAAAACGCGCGCTAATAAGGCGTTTGCTTAGCACCATTATTACCGCTTAACAGAATGCTCCGCCCTATTTGATCGGGTGGAGCATGTAGGTCTCACATGTCCAATCGCTATTCAAACCTTTTTACCCAACGTAATTCACTTATTCTGCTGCTATTGGGGTTTGCTTCGGGCCTACCTTTAGCCCTGACCGGTGGGACGCTACAAGCTTGGATGACTGTTGAAAACGTCGATCTGAAAACCATTGGTATTTTTTCTCTGGTTGGTCAAGCTTATGTATTTAAGTTCCTCTGGTCCCCCCTGATGGACCGTTACACACCGTCGTTTCTTGGCCGTAGACGCGGTTGGTTATTGATTAGCCAAGTACTATTGATCATAGCAATTATCGCGATGGGCTTTATGGAGCCTGCTAAGCATTTATGGTGGCTAGCGGCTATCGCCGTATTAGTCGCATTTTGCTCTGCATCTCAAGATATCGTTTTTGATGCCTATAAGACCGATTTACTTACATCTGAGGAACGAGGCACTGGCGCGGCAGTTTCAGTCTTAGGTTATCGTCTGGCCATGTTGGTTTCAGGCGGATTAGCGCTGTGGATAGCCGATCGTTACCTCGGCTGGCAATCAACCTACTGGTTAATGGCTGGGTTGATGCTCATTGGGGTATTTGCCACCCTATTCGCCCCCGAACCCGATATTCGCATTGCCCCACCCAAAACATTGGAGCAAGCAGTCGTTGCCCCATTACGTGATTTCTTTGGCCGCAACAATGCATGGCTAATTCTCCTGCTAATTGTGTTTTACAAAATGGGCGATGCTTTTGCGGCGAGTCTGAGCACGACCTTCTTGATACGTGGTGTTGGATTCGATGCCGGTGAAGTGGGTCTGGTCAATAAAACGCTAGGATTGGTTGCCACCATTATTGGTGCGCTTTATGGCGGTCTGTTAATGCAGCGGTTGAGCTTATTCCGAGCATTAATGATATTTGGCATTTTACAAGCCATTTCCAATGTGGGCTATTGGATTTTATCCATCACTGATAAGAATATATTCTCGATGGGCAGCGCTATCTTCCTAGAAAACCTCTGTGGAGGAATGGGAACTGCGGCGTTCGTCGCCTTACTCATGACGCTGTGTAACAAGTCCTTTTCTGCCACGCAGTTTGCTTTGCTTTCTGCGCTATCCGCAGTCGGTCGTGTTTACGTCGGCCCTATCGCTGGCTGGTTTGTTGAAACCCATGGCTGGCCTCAGTTTTACATATTCTCTATTGCCGCAGCCGTCCCCGGCTTATTGTTGCTCTATGTTTGTCGTCAAACTCTCGAACATACTCAGCAGACAGATGAGTTTATGCCAAGAACTGAATTTAAAACGGCTTATCGTTGGGCACTACGCTTCTTAACCGTAGGTTGTATATTGCTTTCTGCGTGGTTGATTCTACTGATAAGTAACGCGTTGGATTGGACCACGGCACCACAAATAGCGGACATTTTGCTACTGCGAGGCATTCAGCTTAGCGTGGTCGGAATGGTTCTCGGTGGCGTATTGGATTACCTGGCGCTTCGGCGAGAAAAACTAGCTTAATCCACTGAACTAACATTCAAAGGCTGGCATTAACACCGGCCTTTTTTGTTTTTATCAGTCAATAAAACAGCCTCTCCCGATAAACCTTTTTGAAACCACCCCGCAAAATTAGTGATCCATGTCACATGAACAAGTAACAGTTGCAAAACAATATATTCAAAACGAGATCAAGGTCACCTTGGTGGGTTTATCCTTTCGTGCGGTGAGATTATGATGAGCGCACTTTTTGTTAAGGACTGTGTCCTTTTGTTTTCACTGACATCTTTCAACTGCACAGAGGCATTTATGCGTAAAATTCTTATCGGTGCTATCGCACTGAGCACGGTTACTTTAGCGCCAGCCGTACAAGCTGAATACCAATGGGGGTTCGGTAATATCAGCATGAACTATCTTGACTGGACGCGCAGTACTACGCATAAATCAGGTGATTCCTCGCATAAAGATGACTTTGCTTATATTGAATTAGAAGGCGGTGCGGGTTATAGCTGGGGTGAGATCTACGGCTTCTTTGATTTAGAAAACCCGTTCAATTCCAAAACGGCTCAACCGGGTGACAACCAGCGTTATACTTTTAAAACCACAGGTCGCTACTATTTAGGTGATACTGGCTTCAATCTTTATGGTCACGTCTATGGTACCTACTCACTGCCAAGCGCCGAAGGTAACGATTACAACAACTTCCATGAAGTCAATACGCTGTATGGTGTTGGCTATAATGCAACGATCGCTGGCGTGTGGATGAAGCCTTTCGTTGCACTGCACTATGTCGACCAGACTTACTACTCAGGCAATAACGGTTATGTCGTAGGCTGGGTTGCTGGTTATGATTTTACTGCGTTTGATGAGAAATTTAGTATCACCAACTGGAATGAACTGGAGTTCAACCGCGCAGAACGCTACGCCGCAGGCAATGGAGGGCGCAACGGGGTAAATGGTGCCATCGCACTCTGGTGGACACCTATTAAGCAATTCACCACGGGTATTCAGTATCGTTATGCCTATAACAAATTAGGCGAAGATTTTTTACAAGATGGTATCATTTATTCAATTAAATATAATTTCTAACTAAATGATCCCGAGGTGCCGAAATAGGTCACCTTGGGATATATTTTAATTTACTTTCTCATCACATATTTTTCACAGAAAATAAGTCTACTGACGAATTTAAAATCAGTATTCCACCTGAATAAAACGCTAATTACCGTTGTTTTTCCTTAATATCTCTGTGTGATTACCCAAGCTTAGCGCCAACATATTGTTGCTATTAGTAAATTATCACGCCATTCAACATCTGTGACCCCCTTAACATAAAGTGTCAACAAGCCGCTGACACAATCTTAAGCATGTTTACAGTCTCGCAACCTTCCCGTAAAATGCCCGCACACATGAAACGACAATAGAGCCCTTTTGTTATTGAGGTCGTTAGATGAGACTTAAGAAATACATTAAAAATATGGGTATGTTGTCTTTATTTGCAGCCACGGTAATGCTTAGTGGTTGCGATATGGTATTGATGAATCCCAAAGGCGCAATCGGAGTCGAACAAAAAACACTGATACTCACTGCTATCGGTTTGATGTTGATCGTCGTGATTCCGGTTATTTTTATGGCGTTCGCTTTTGCATGGAAGTATCGCGCGTCCAACAAAAGTGCGACCTACACCCCCAACTGGTCCCATTCCAACAAAATTGAGCTTGTTGTATGGGCTGTTCCAATCATTATTATCGCGATTTTGGCGACGATAACTTGGAAAACTTCTCATGAACTTGACCCGTTCAAACCACTTGAAGTGGCCGGCAAAGAGCCGATTACCATTGAAGTGGTCTCCCTTGACTGGAAATGGTTATTTATCTATCCAGAACAAGGTATCGCTACAGTAAATGAACTAGCTTTCCCTACTGGTGTTCCGGTGAACTTTAAAATCACCTCTAATTCAGTAATGAACTCGTTCTTTATTCCTCAGTTAGGCGGGCAAATCTACGCGATGGCCGGGATGCAAACCAAGCTGCATCTGATTGCCAACGAAGCCGGAAAATACAATGGTATTTCCAGTAGCTTCAGCGGTAAGGGCTTCTCTGGTATGAAATTCACTGCGATTGCAACACCAACGCAAGAAGACTTCGACCAATGGGTCGCACAGGTGAAAAAATCGCCGAATACCCTGAATACCACTGACGATTTCAATAAGCTGGCTGAACCGAGCGAAAATAACCTGGTTGAGTATTTCTCCAGTGTTAAACCGGAGATGTTTAAAGGAATCATTGGCAAATTTATGGGTGATATGAACATGCACAGTAAAGGCAATGATCCCCATAAAGGTATGGATATGAGCCAGGGCATGGATATGGGCGAACACGCCGCTCACGCCGGAGCCGAGGAATAAAACGATGTTGGGAAAATTAACACTTGATGCGGTTCCGCTACACGAACCAATCATTATGGTTACCGTTGCTGCAATCGTTCTGGGTGGGTTAGCACTTGTCGCTGCCCTGACCTATTTCGGCAAATGGAAATGGTTATGGAGCGAATGGCTCACGTCAGTTGACCATAAAAAAATCGGTATCATGTATATTCTGGTCGCCATGGTCATGCTTTTGCGTGGTTTTGCCGACGCCATCATGATGCGTAGCCAGCAAGCACTTGCTTCTGCTGGCGAGGCTGGGTTCTTACCACCTCACCATTATGATCAGATTTTCACCGCTCACGGCGTCATCATGATTTTCTTCATGGCGATGCCTTTTGTTGTGGGCTTAATGAACGTGGTTGTACCGCTACAAATCGGTGCTCGCGACGTTGCCTTCCCGTTCCTGAACTCACTCAGTTTCTGGTTCTTCGTAGTCGGAGTGGTGTTAATTAACATATCTCTGGGAGTCGGTGAGTTTGCACAAACTGGTTGGTTAGCTTATCCGCCGCTATCGGGTATCGAGTACAACCCAGGTGTCGGGGTCGATTACTGGATCTGGAGTCTACAGATCTCCGGTTTAGGGACCTTGCTGACCGGTGTTAACTTCTTCGCTACTATTTTGAAGATGCGCGCGCCAGGTATGTCTATGATGAAGATGCCTGTCTTCACATGGGCGGCACTTTGTACCAACATTTTGATTATCGTTTCTTTCCCGATTCTGACAGTCACCGTCGCGTTACTGACACTGGATCGTTACCTTGGCACCCATTTCTTCACTAATGATATGGGTGGCAACATGATGATGTACATCAACCTGATTTGGGCCTGGGGCCATCCGGAAGTGTACATTTTGGTTCTGCCGGTGTTCGGGGTGTTCTCTGAAGTTACCGCAACCTTCTCAAGAAAACGTCTGTTTGGTTACACCTCATTAGTTTGGGCAACCATCGCGATTACCGTATTGTCGTTTATCGTTTGGCTGCACCACTTCTTTACCATGGGGTCCGGTGCTAACGTTAACGCCTTCTTCGGTATCGCCACGATGATCATTTCCATCCCGACAGGGGTGAAAATATTCAACTGGCTGTTCACTATGTACCAAGGCCGTATTCAGTTTAACTCAGCAATGCTGTGGACTGTTGGTTTCATCATCACCTTCTCTATCGGTGGGATGACTGGTGTTCTGCTTGCTGTTCCGGGTGCAAACTTTGTTCTGCATAACAGCTTGTTCCTGATTGCCCACTTCCATAACGTTATTATCGGTGGTGTGGTCTTCGGTTGCTTCGCTGGCCTGACTTACTGGTGGCCTAAGTCCTTCGGCTTTACGCTGAATGAGAAATGGGGCATCCGTGCGTTCTGGTTCTGGATCATTGGTTTCTTCGTTGCCTTCATGCCGCTGTACGTACTGGGCTTTATGGGGATGACCCGTCGTTTAAGCCAAGACATCAATCCAGAGTTCCATCCGATGTTAATGGTGGCCGCTGGTGGTGCAGCACTGATTGCGTGCGGTATTTTGTGTCAAGTTATTCAGGTCTTCGTCAGTATCCGTGACCGTGAACAGAACCGCGACCTGACCGGTGACCCATGGGGTGGCCGTACGTTGGAGTGGTCTACCTCTTCCCCACCACCGTTCTATAACTTCGCAGTAGTACCTGAAGTGACTGACCGTGATGAGTTCTGGGACATGAAAGAGAAAGGCGAAGCGTACAAACGTCCGGCGAAATATGAAGAAATCCACATGCCGAAGAATACTGGCGCAGGTGTGATTATTGCTGGCTTCAGCTTGATCTTTGGCTTTGCCATGATCTGGTATATCTGGTGGCTGGCCATTGTTGGCTTCGTCGGCATGATTGTGACCTGGATTGTGAAAAGCTTCGACGAGGATGTTGATTACTATGTGCCAGTTGCAGAAATTGAGCGCATTGAAGATCTTCATCATGAACAAATCAGCAAAGCAGGCGTGAATCATGTCAACTGAGACTCTGACTAACCATAACGTCGCCCATGTCGAGCATGGGCATCACGATGCAGGAGCCACCAAAGTATTCGGCTTCTGGATCTACCTGATGAGCGACTGTATTTTGTTTGCGACCTTGTTCGCAACCTATGCAGTACTGGTAAACGGAACAGCTGGCGGTCCTTCTGGACGGGATATCTTCGATTTAAACTTTGTTCTGGTCGAAACTTTCCTGTTGCTGTTCAGTAGTATCACTTACGGCATCGCTATGCTGGGCATGAATAAGGGCCACAAAAACCAAGTGAATACTTGGTTGGGTCTGACATTCTTGTTCGGTCTGGGCTTTGTGGCGATGGAGATCTATGAATTCCATCATCTGATTGCCGAAGGTTACGGCCCAGATCGCAGTGCGTTCTTGTCTAGTTTCTTCGCATTGGTCGCCACCCACGGTATTCACGTTACCGCAGGCTTGGTTTGGATCATCATTATGATGATCCAAGTAGCAAAACGCGGCCTGAATGAAACGAACCGTACCCGTCTGATGTGCCTAAGCTTGTTCTGGCATTTCTTGGATGTGGTCTGGATCTGCGTATTCACCGTTGTCTATCTGTTAGGAGCCATGTAATGAGCCATCCAACATCTAGCCATTCAACAACGTCTCACGGTGGAGCCAGCCACGGTAGTTTGAAGTCATATATTATTGGCTTCATCCTATCGGTCATTCTGACCGTTATTCCATTCGCTATGGTCATGAGCGGGACTGCCTCTCATACCACTATTCTGGCCACTGTTGTCGGTTTAGCCGTTGTGCAGATTATCGTGCACTTAGTGTACTTCCTGCATATGAATGGATCATCCGAAGAGCGTTGGAATCTGGTGGCGTTCCTGTTCACCGCTATGATTATTGCAATCGTTGTTGTGGGCTCACTCTGGATTATGTACAACCTCAACATCAATATGATGGTTGACTAAAGAGCTGCATGTGATGATTAAGCAATACCTGCAAGTAACTAAACCAGGAATTATCTTCGGCAATTTAATTTCTGTCGTTGGGGGATTTCTTCTTGCGTCCAAGGGCGTGATTGATTACCCCCTATTTCTCGCCACCCTGTTCGGTGTCTCGTTAGTTGTCGCCTCCGGGTGTGTGTTTAACAACTATATCGACCGTGATATCGACCGTATCATGGAGAGAACGAAGAATCGCGTCCTGGTAAAAGGGCTTATCGATCCGAAAGTGAGCCTGATTTATGCTTCAGTATTGGGTATTGCTGGCATGCTGCTGCTTTATGTCGCCGCAAATGCATTAGCGATGATGCTGGCAGTCATTGGTTTCGTTATCTATGTCGGGGTTTATAGCCTCTACATGAAACGTAAATCAGTCTACGGGACGTTGATTGGCAGTTTATCGGGTGCTGCACCGCCCGTCATTGGCTACTGCGCTGTGACGGGTCAGTTCGATATGGGTGCATTGATCCTGTTGCTGATCTTTAGCCTGTGGCAAATGCCGCATTCTTATGCCATTGCGATCTTCCGCTTTAAGGATTATCAGGCTGCCAACATTCCAGTATTGCCCGTCATAAAAGGAATATCGGTCACCAAAAACCATATCACCCTTTATATTCTGGCATTTATGGTGGCAACCCTGATGCTGACACTGAGTGGCTATGCCGGCTATAAATACCTAGTCGTTGCTGCAGCAGTCAGTGTTTGGTGGCTAGGCATGGCATTACGCGGTTATAAAGCAACCAATGACATCGTATGGGCGAGAAAACTCTTTGTATTCTCTATCATTGCCATTACGTCATTGAGCGTCATGATGTCAGTTGATTTTAATGTTCCTTCCTCGGCAGGATTACTGACTTACGTCGGATAATATTGATCCGATAAAAGAAGCATACCGAAGAACGTGAAGTGGCCTGCAGGTCTATAGCTTGCAGGCCACTTTTTTATTTCCGCCCTTCCCTATCTATCTTCATATCTTTGAACCTTTATTGGCCATTTCAGTTTTGTTGGTCCCATAACAATTACCCCTCTTTTCCTCATCATCTGTGCTTACCCAAGCCATACATCACTTATATTCTGCTTAAAATATCGCCTGTAATACATTCTATTGATCAATCGATTTACCCGTTGCCCATAACATCATTACAATGGCGCAGATTGTTTTTTTGAGGTGGTAATGAACGATAACAAAATGACCCCGTTAGAGCTTCGGGCGACTTGGGGGCTGGGAACGGTATTTTCACTGCGCATGCTCGGCATGTTTATGGTTTTACCTGTTCTAACCACCTATGGTATGGCGCTTTCCGGAGCCAGCGAGGCACTGATTGGTCTCGCTATTGGTATTTATGGCTTGGCTCAAGCAATTTTCCAGATTCCATTCGGATTAGTCTCTGATCGCATTGGCCGCAAGCCTCTCATCGTCGGTGGTTTGCTCATATTTGCCCTCGGTAGTGTTATTGCCGCGTTGAGTGATTCCATTTGGGGCATTATTCTTGGCCGGGCATTACAAGGTTCCGGTGCAATCGCAGCAGCAGTTATGGCTCTGCTGTCAGATCTGACACGAGAGCAAAACCGTACAAAAGCCATGGCATTTATCGGTGTCAGTTTTGGCGTCACTTTTGCCATCGCAATGGTGCTCGGGCCTATCGTTACCCATGCCTTTGGCCTACAGGCGCTGTTCTGGGCGATTGCACTGCTGGCGCTGTTAGGCATTGTGATTACGCTAGCTGTTGTGCCAAATGCTGATAGGCATGTGCTCAACCGTGAATCTAGTATCGTTAAGGGCAGCGTCACCAAAGTTCTTAATAACAGCCGGCTACTTAAACTTAACTTTGGCATCATGTGCTTGCATATCTTATTGATGTCGAGTTTTGTGGCATTACCCCAGATTATGGCGAGTGCAGGATTAGCACCAGCCCAGCACTGGATTGTCTATTTGGTTACCATGTTGGTTTCATTCGCCGCCGTAGTACCCTTCATTATTTATGCTGAAGTTAAACGCCGAATGAAGCAGGTCTTTATGGGCTGTGTGGCTGTGCTATTTGCCGCAGAAGTCGTGCTGTGGTCAGCGGGACAGCAATTGTGGGTGATCATCGCGGGTGTACAGCTATTCTTTATTGCATTCAATGTGATGGAAGCTATATTGCCATCACTGATTAGCAAAGAGTCCCCTGCTGGCTACAAAGGAACGGCTATGGGTATTTACTCCACCAGCCAGTTTATTGGTGTCGCTATCGGTGGCAGTTTGGGTGGTCTGGTCTTCGGAATGGGGGGGGCAAGCATGGTATTTGCCGCCGGTGCAGTCATCGCCTTGGTCTGGTTTGCTATCAGTACTACGATGCAGGAACCACCTTATGTCAGTAGCCTGCGAATCACACTGTCAGAATTAGCGGTGAAAGACTCAGCATTGGAAGAGAGGATTAAAGCTCAGCCAGGTGTGACAGAAGCCGTTGTTGTGACTGCAGAACGCAGTGCCTACGTGAAAGTGGATACCAAAAAAACCAATCGCAGCCAGCTCGAACAGTTAGTTAACGCGATATAAGCCTAAATCAGGTACATAGCTGTTGTACCTGATTTAGCTGATCATTAATCCCCGCTAAAATTAGTCGCGGAAATTATTGAACTGGAAGGGTTGACCAAGATCAGCGCCGCGAATCAGTGCCATCACACCCTGTAAATCATCACGTGCTTTACCGGTCACTCGCACCTGCTCACCTTGAATCTGAGCCTGAACTTTAAGTTTGCTGTCTTTAATCAGCTTCACGAGTTTCTTGGCCTGCGCACTCTCAATCCCTTGTTTCAGTTTTGCTTCCACGCTGTAGGTTTTGCCACTGCGATCCATCTCTTCTGGGATCTCAAGGGCTGCACCTTCAATACCACGTTTACTCAATTGAGCACGCAAAATATCTAATAGCTGTTCCACCTGAAAATCAGATTCACTGGCTACTTTGATGCTTTCGTTCTTCTCATTTAACTCAAAACTTGCTGGGACATTCCGGAAATCCCAGCGGTTCGCCAGATCACGGGTGGCGTTTTCAACAGCGTTACGCACTTCCTGCATATCAATTTCAGATACAATGTCGAAAGATGGCATATTCGCTCCTCCTGATAAGATGAATGGCGAGCATGATAACCGCTTTATCTCCCACAAACAAAGCCAAGCCGCTGACAATTGTTCTACTGACTCTCTGTAGCAACAGCTCCTGTGTTTGGTGGCTAAAAAGTCTATAATCAAAGCATAAGTTATAAAAAGAAAAACGGTATTTTCCGCTTATACCAAGGAGGCCTCATGAAAATTACTGTGCTTGGTTGCGGAGCGTTAGGGCAATTATGGCTTTCTGCGCTTTATCAGCAAGGCCATGATGTACAAGGCTGGCTTCGCGTCCCACAGCCATATTGTTCAGTCAATGTCATCACGTTAAGCGGTGAAGCATTCAATCAGAATCTACCGACGAACGACCCTGAGCATTTATCGAAAAGTGAATTACTGCTGGTGTGCTTAAAAGCATGGCAGGTGTCTAGTGCCGTCACGGCATTGCTGCCGAAGCTCAACCCTGAATGTCAGATCTTACTGTTACATAACGGGATGGGAACACAACAAGAGCTTCCCCATGATGAACATATTTTTCTGCATGGCGTGACCACTCATGCTGCGCGTCGAGATGGCAATACGATTGTCCATGTCGCCAGTGGTATTACTCATATTGGCCCGATGTCACCCATCACGATGGATATCAGCCATCTGGCCGATGTTCTGCATCAGGCGCTACCTGACGTTGCTTGGCATAATGATATTTCAGCCGCTTGTTGGCAAAAATTGGCGGTTAATTGTGTCATCAACCCCTTAACCGGCCTCTATAACTGTCGTAATGGCGATTTACAGCGCTATCCTGAGCTAATCGAGCGTTTATGCGCTGAAGTCGCCAGCGTGATGGAAATGGAGGGCTACCATACGTCAACAGAGAGCCTGCTAAGTTATGTCAATGACGTCATCCAAAACACCGCAGATAACATCTCTTCACTATTACAGGATTTGCGCTGCCAAAGGCACACTGAGATAGACTATATTACCGGCTATTTACTGCGCCGCGCGCGCAGCCATGGCATGTCACTGCCTGAAAATACTCGGCTATATGACTTAATTAAACGTAAGGAAAATGAGTATGAGCGTATCGGCGCTGGTTTGCCTGGCTCCTGGTAGTGAAGAAACTGAAGCAGTCACCACCATTGATGTTCTGGTGCGCGCTGGTATAGAAGTCACAACAGCGAGTGTTGCTAGCGATGGCGCATTAGAAATTGTCTGCTCACGCGGCGTGCGATTATTGGCCGATACGCGTTTGGTGGACGTCGCCGATCAGAAGTTTGATGTTGTCGTTCTTCCTGGAGGGATCAAAGGCGCTGAGTGTTTTCGTGATAGCCCATTATTGGTCGCTACAGTGCGCCAAACTCACAATGAGGGCCGTTTAGTCGCGGCAATTTGCGCGGCCCCTGCATTAGTGCTTGAACATCACAATTTGTTTCCCGTCGGCAACATGACAGGTTACCCAGCACTCAAAGATAAAATTGATGCCACTAAATGGATGGACCAACGCGTGGTTTATGATAGGCGTGTCAATTTAGTCACCAGCCAAGGACCAGGAACCTCTATCGATTTCGCTTTGAAAATTGTTTTCTTGCTACTCGGAAGAGAAAAAGCTGAAGAGATCGCTTGGCAGCTAGTGTTACCACCGGGGATCTATAACTATCGGGAATAATACTAGACAAGCGAGTGAAGGATCGATCGCAACTAGCAGCGGACACTGCGCAAACCCTGAATGGTGAAGCGCAGTAGCCGCAAATATCACAATCTAAGGGCGATACACTTTTACATTGGTATACCCTTGTTCACGCAGATAAAGCGCCTGCAAACGGCTCATCACACCACGATCGCAATACAACAAGTATGTTTTACTTTGATCCAGATCGGCGAATTGCGAACCTAACTTATAGAATGGCAACGTTTTTACCGTCACTTGTTCCAGTTGCAACGGTTTCTCTTCTTGCTCATCTGGTGCACGGATATCCAGCAATACATCACTTTCCGCCAACTCAGCAACTGTTTCGACTTCCACCACTTGCTCGCGGCTTTGCTCCGCAATTTCACGGATATCGACGTTTTTAGCTTCGCTGACGACGCGATCTAAAATGGCGAAATCGAAATGAGATTCTTCTTCCTCAATCTTCGCCTTAACCGCTTTCACTGTTGGGCTCTTTGAAATCACACCACAAAATTCCGGCATCGTTTTCGCGAAATCTTCAGTCCCAATTTTTCGAGCTAGGTTGATAATGTGCTCTTTATCATGAGAAATCAGCGGACGTAGAATCAGCGTATCTGAGGCATTATCAATTAAACGTAGATTGGTTAGCGTCTGACTGGATACCTGCCCCAGCGCTTCGCCAGTGACCAATGCCTGAACACCGTAACGTTCTGCAACCTGAGATGCTGCTCGCACCATCATCCGTTTCAAAACCACACCCATCTGCCCGTCTTCGACTTTTTCCAGAATCTCGCCCACTACCGGCTCGAAATCTATCGCCACAAAACGCACTCGATGGGAGCTACCAAAGCGATTCCACAGGTAGTGTGCGACTTGCTTTACCCCAATCTCATGGGCTGAGCCACCGAGATTAAAGAAGCAATAGTGTACACGGCAACCACGGCGCATCAGCATATAGCTAGACACACCAGAGTCGAAACCACCTGAAATTAAAGATAAAACATCTTCCTGCGTACCAATAGGGAAACCGCCCAAACCTTCATGACGCGCTTTGATCAGCGTCAATTTGTCTTGATCGATTTCTAAATGTACCGTGACTTGAGGATGAGTCAGTTTTACTTTTGCGCTTTCAATATGTTGATTTAAACCACCACCAACATATCGCTCTGCATCACCAGACGTAAACTCATGTTTGCCACGACGTTTCACTCGCACACAGAAGGTTTTCCCGATCAGAGTCTCACGATAGGCTTCTAGCGTTTGCTCAAAAATATCGTGCATATCGGTGTAGCTACGATCTTCAACTTCGAGGATATGGTGAATCCCCGGTACGCGAGTCAGTGCATCACAGATTTGCGGACCCAGTTGATCATCTTTAGTGCGAATTTCAATATGATCCCAATGACGAACAACCGCTAGGCTATCATCCTCAAGATTTTTCAGTACGTTGCGGATATTTGTGGTGAGAATTTTAATGAAGCGCAATCGCACCGATTGACTCTTGATGGTAATTTCTGGGAACAATTTAATGATAAACTTCATGGCGGTTTTAGTTGTCTGGTTATGGAGTGATGGCGTTGCTATTGGTAGCAACAGTCGATAGACGTTAGCAAAAACATGCAAGCCGTGGAGTATATCACTATATGATGGGTCACTGCGTACTAAAAACCAGACTTAAACGCCACGATTTCCCCCGCATTATCCGCTAGAATAGCCAGTAATCCGTTTTTCGCCTGATAGCGCTCCTCAGCCAGCAGGAAAACGTTACGTGCCTTCAAGGCTACGTTTCATAAAAATATTGAGTTGAATAAAAACTATGCCGAAAAAAGCCATCGCACCAGAAACCAAAGCAGCCAGTTTTGAAACCTCACTCAGCGAACTGGAACAAATTGTGACTCGTTTGGAGTCCGGGGAGCTTCCACTAGAAGAGGCTCTCAATGAATTTGAACGGGGTGTGCAGTTGGCTCGTCTTGGGCAACAGACCTTATTGCAAGCCGAACAGCGCGTACAAGTGCTGCTCAGCGATGACGTCGATGCACCATTAACACCTTTCACACCCGATGCTGAGTAAGCCTTATGTCTAACATCCAATCATCCGTTGATTTTAGCCAGCAACTTGCCGTTCATCAGCAGCGAGTCAATCAGGCATTACTCAATTTTATCGCCCCTCTCCCTTTTAGCGATAGCGACTTGGTCGAGGCGATGCGTTACGGTGCCGTGCTTGGTGGTAAACGTCTGCGTCCTTATTTAGTCTATGCCACAGGCCAAATGTTTGGTCTATCGCTCACCAATCTTGATGCCCCCGCAGCGGCGATTGAATGCATCCACGCCTACTCATTAATTCATGATGATTTGCCCGCGATGGATGACGATGATTTACGCCGTGGGCAACCGACTTGTCACGTAAAGTTTGGCGAGGCCAACGCTATTTTGGCGGGTGATGCATTGCAAACACTGGCCTTTTCAATTTTGGCTGAAGCGCCAATGCCCGATGTGACAGATAAAGATCGCCTCGCGATGATTGCTGAACTCGCTCGAGCCAGTGGTGTTGCAGGGATGTGTGGTGGTCAGGCGCTGGATTTGGAAGCAGAAGCTCGCCAGATTTCACTGGAAGATCTTGAGCAAATTCACCGCCATAAAACAGGGGCATTGATCCGAGCAGCCGTTCGTCTTGGCGCACATGCTGCGGGTGCTCGTGGGCGTGCTGCACTGCCATTACTTGATCGTTACGCCGAAGCGATTGGCTTAGCCTTCCAAGTTCAAGACGATATTTTAGATGTTATCGGTGATACAGCTACAATTGGTAAACGTCAGGGTTCAGATCAGCAGCTTGGGAAAAGTACTTATCCCGCCCTTTTGGGGCTAGAATGTGCCAGAACCAAAGCCATGGATCTTTATCAGGAAGCGGTCAGCGCCCTGAATGCCCTTTCAGCACAATCCTATAACATAGCGCCCTTGCAAGCATTAGCCTGCTTCATTATCCAGCGCGATAACTAGAAATAAACCGGCAGTGCGTGAATGCCAACTTAACTTTTGATATGAGCATCGAATGAGCCTTGATATAGCCAAATACCCGACATTGGCACTTGCGCAGAACCCAGAAGAACTGCGCATGTTGCCAAAAGATAGTCTGCCGAAGTTGTGTGATGAACTACGGCAATATTTGCTCGCATCTGTCAGCCGTTCCAGTGGGCATTTTGCTTCTGGGCTGGGAGTAGTGGAGCTTACTGTCGCGTTACATTACGTCTACCACACACCATTTGATCATTTGGTGTGGGACGTCGGCCATCAGGCTTATCCCCATAAAATATTGACGGGTCGCCGTGAACAGATAGGGACAATTCGCCAGAAAGATGGATTGCATCCGTTCCCTTGGCGCGGTGAAAGTGAATATGACGTGCTTTCTGTTGGCCATTCGTCAACCTCAATCAGCGCTGGCTTAGGCATGGCAGTTGCCGCAGAGCGAGAAGGTAAAGGGCGTCGTACCGTATGTGTTATTGGCGATGGTGCGATTACTGCCGGTATGGCTTTTGAAGCCATGAATCATGCGGGTGATATTCACTCAGATATGCTGGTTATTCTCAACGATAACGAAATGTCTATCTCAGAGAACGTGGGTGGCCTGAACAACCATTTAGCCCAGCTATTGTCTGGGAAACTTTACGCCAGTCTGCGCGAAGGGGGTAAAAAAGCATTCTCTGGCTTGCCACCCATTAAAGATCTCCTAAAGCGTACCGAAGAACATCTGAAAGGCATGGTCGTCCCAAGTACCTTATTTGAAGAACTGGGTTTTAATTATATTGGCCCAGTAGATGGCCATGATGTACAAGCGCTGACGCAGACGCTAAAGAATATGCGTGATCTGAAAGGCCCGCAGCTTCTTCATATCATGACCAAAAAAGGCAAAGGCTACGCACCGGCAGAAAAAGATCCAATTGGCTGGCATGCGGTACCCAAATTTGATCCCGCCTCGGGGACATTACCCAAAAGTCAGGGCGTTCTACCAACTTATTCCAAAATATTTGGTGAATGGCTATGCGAAACTGCAGCCAAAGATAGTCAGTTAATGGCCGTGACCCCCGCAATGCGCGAAGGCTCTGGCATGGTCCGTTTTTCTCGTGAATACCCGCAGCAATATTTTGATGTGGCGATAGCTGAACAGCATGCCGTGACCTTCGCTGCAGGTCTGGCGATTGGCGGCTACAAGCCTATTGTCGCTATCTATTCGACATTCCTTCAGCGGGCATATGATCAATTGATTCATGATGTTGCCATTCAGAACCTTCCTGTTCTGTTTGCTATTGACCGTGGCGGTTTAGTGGGCGCTGATGGGCAAACCCATCAAGGCGCATTTGATCTCTCCTTTATGCGCTGCATACCGAACATGGTTATCATGGCACCAAGTGATGAAAACGAATGTCGCCAAATGCTGCACACGGGCTATCACCACAATGGCCCCGCCGCAGTACGCTACCCGCGCGGGAACGGGACAGGAGCGACACTCGAACCATTAGCCATTCTGCCAATTGGTAAAGGTATCGTTCGACGTGAAGGAGAGAGAATTGCGCTTCTGTGCTTCGGTACTCTACTGGATCAAGCGCAACGTGTGGCCGATAACTTGAATGCTACCTTAGTGGATATGCGTTTTGTAAAACCGCTGGATGAAGAGTTAGTACTAGAGATGGCTGCCAGCCATGAATGTTTGGTAACGATAGAAGAGAACGCCATTATGGGCGGTGCAGGCAGTGGCGTAAACGAGCTGTTGATGGCGAAACGGCAGTTGGTGCCTGTTCTGAATATCGGTTTACCCGATCACTTCATTCCGCAAGGCGAACAAGATGAAATGCGCGCCGAATTTGGTCTGGATGCCGCAGGTATAGAGCGCCAAATTGATCTTTGGCTCGCCTGATTAATATTTAAGGCATAGCCCGCAGGTTATGCCTTTATCCGCTATTTATCTGAACCTTAGCCATCAGCCATCAGCCATCAGCCATTGAACTTACAGCTATTCGACTATCAGCCATTCAAAATAAGTTTATTGGCCAGTAATGTCCGATGACAAAAATAATCGCGGCAGCAATTACCCCGGCAATAATGTCATCAATCATTATCCCCATACCGCCATGAACATTGCGATCAAACCAGCGAATCGGCCAAGGCTTCCAAATATCAAAAATGCGGAATGCGATAAAACCGGCAGCAACCCATTGCCAATCATTCACTGGCAGTGCCATCAAGGTAATCCACATGCCGACAAATTCATCCCAGACAATACTGCCGTGGTCATGAACTTTCATGTCTTTGGCGGTGCGATGACAGATATAAACGCCAATACAGATACTGAACATCACCAACAAGGAGTAAAGCTGCCAAGGTAGCTGAATCAGTAACAGCCAGAATGGGATGGCCGCAATAGACCCCATAGTACCCGGTGCCCATGGCGACAAACCACTGCCAAAGCCAGTTGCCAACAAGTGCCAAGGGTTAGATAGCCGCAAGCGGCCTTTGGCTTCATCCATGGGATTTGCCCGTTGAGAAGTGATCAAAACCGCGAAAATCCAGATCAACCACTTTTCCTTCACGGAAGAACTTCACCCCTTCCGCCTGCGGCCCGATCTGACCAATGCAAGTATAGCTTGCCCCCGTATTACTGAGTGCAACATCTAATGCACCACGGTTTATTTCGGGCACGGTAAAGCACAGTTCATAATCCTCACCACCACTTAATGCCCAGCGTAGCGCCTGTTCAGCATCGACGTGGTTTTTTAGCGCTTCAGAATATGGCAAAGCATCAAGTTCAATGCGTGCGCCACAATGACTCGCCTTCAAGACATGTTGTAAGTCAGAAATTAAACCATCAGAAATGTCGATCGCAGAGCTAGCCAGTGACCTTAACGCTTGCCCTTGTAATACACGAGGTTGTGGGCGTAAATGACGGTGAATTAACGCCTCCCGATCGCTTTCATCGTCGACACGTAATGTATTTTGTAAGATAGCCAGACCTGCCGCACTATCACCCAAAGTACCCGTCACGTAAATCCAATCACCAATTCGCGCACCTGCGCGAGTCAACGCCCGCCCTTCCGGTATCAAGCCCTGAATAGTCAGCGTCAAGCTCAGTGGTCCACGAGTGGTATCGCCCCCGATCAATTGCATACCGTAATAATTGAGCTGATCAAATAGGCTATCACTGAATGCCTGTAACCAGTCTTCGTTGACATTAGGAAGCGTTAGAGCAAGGGATAACCAGGCAGGATCGGCACCCATTGCAGCTAAATCGCTCAGGTTTACCGCTAGAGATTTATAACCCAAATCGGCGGGATCGATATCCGCAAGAAAGTGAACGCCAGACACCAGTGTATCCGTACTGATGGCTAACAACTGTTTTTCTGCCACCGTAAGAAGTGCGCAGTCGTCTCCAATACCCAACTCTACATCCCGGCGATTACTTCTAAACCGGTCAAAGTAGCGGGCAATGAGATCAAATTCACCACATGCCATAATACAATTCCAAAAATGTTAACCGATATATGATTAAGGCCGGAACCCGGCCTTAATCATACCCTTCATCATTGGACCTGTGGCGACACCGATACCCGAAACACCGGTCGATATCAGCTTATCGGGGTTAACTCAATAGCTGCCTAGCTAAGACTCCAATGACTGTGGGTAGGTAATGATGATGAGATTACTTTTTGTTGCGTACTGTCGGAGCAACCTTATCTAGCACGCCATTGACGAATTTGTGACTATCTTCCGCACCGAAAGTTTTCGCTAATTCGATCGCTTCATTGATTGCCACTTTATAAGGGACATCATGACGTTTGCTCAGTTCAAACAGTGCAATACGCAGAACCGCTCTTTCAACCTGGCCTAATTCTTCGAGTTGGCGGGAAAGGACAGGTGCCATCAGCGCATCCAGAGAGGCGGCGTTAACAGCAACCCCAGACAGCAATTCGCGAAAATAGGCGATGTCTACATCTTTGACATCCTGCTCAGACAGGAACTGTAATTCAACATCAGCGATGTCGTTTTTAGACAACTGCCAAGAGTAAAGCGCTTGAACAGCGCACTCACGAGCGCGGCGACGAGCAGCAGGTTTCACGGAATTCCCCTTAAACTTAACTAAATTCAGCCTTTAATAGCTTTGATTACATTAATCATTTCAAGCGCGGTCAGGGCAGCTTCTGCACCTTTATTACCCGCTTTAGTACCAGCACGCTCAATTGCCTGCTCAATACTTTCAGTAGTCAGCACACCAAATGCGATTGGAATGTCGGTGTTCAAGGCCACGGTAGACAAACCTGAACTTGCGCCACCAGCCACATACTCAAAGTGCGCAGTGCCCCCACGGATAACCGTACCCAAACCAATAACAGCATCGTAACGATTTGTTTTCGCTAACACATTGGCAACCAGCGGCAACTCATAAGCACCCGGTACCCAAACAACAGTGATGTTGTCATCAGAGACTTGACCAATGCGTTTCAGGGCATCAATTGCTCCGTCCAACAGGCTGTCGTTGATAAAGTTGTTAAAACGCGCAATCGCAATCGCCACGCGGGCAGTAGGAGTAGCAACAACACCTTCGATAACGTTCATAGCTTTCCTCAATATGGGTTCGTACCCCGCAGGGGGGCGGATTCTATCATATTCTTTCACGCCCCGCCCCTGCGCATTTGTAAAACGCGGGCAAGAGAGTAATTAGCAGAGGGATGCTCTGCTAGAAAATTCAATTAATACTTCGGTTTCAAGCGCAAACGCAGATCTGGCCCCACCTGCCTCACATCGCTAAATACAAACTCAGGTGCTTGCGCTAGATTCGTTAACCCTGCGAGTTCGCATAAGCCTCGGGCATCACTGCCGAGCAGTTTAGGCGCGATATACACAATCAATTCATCAACCACACCAGCTTGTAGCAAAGCTCCCGCCAGCTGTGGTCCGGCCTCGACCCAAACTGAATTAATTTGGCGCTTGCCTAGTTGCATCATCAACAAAACTAAATCTACACCGTTACCATGGCGAGGGAGTAACAATTGCTCGACATTAGTAGGCCATAGCTGCTCATCATCCTCAACACGGGCCAGCCAGCATGGGCCTTCTTGCTGTATCACTTTATGCTGCGGCGTCACACGGTTTTGACTATCGAGTATTATACGTACGGGTTGGCGCAACGTATCTCGAGGATACAAATCTTGGGTTTCAATATCCAACTCATCCCAGCGTACCGTGAGGGATGGGTCATCTGCCAAGACAGTGGCGCTCGTACTCAGAATCGCCGCGCTCTCAGCCCGAAACCGCTGAACATCCTGACGGGCCTGTGGCGATGTAATCCACTGACTTTCGCCAGAGGCCATCGCCGTTCGACCATCCAAGGAGGCAGCCATTTTTAATTGCAAATAGGGAAAACCGGTACGCATCCGTTTGAGAAAGCCAAGATTAACGGCCTCAGCCTGCGCCAACATGAGGCCATGATCGACAGCAATACCCGCTTGTTTCAATTTATATAACCCACGCCCAGCAACCTGTGGATTGGGGTCCTGCATGGCGGCAACGACACGTACAATGCCAGCGTTAATCAATGCATCGGCACAAGGTGGCGTGCGGCCTTGGTGACTACAGGGTTCAAGCGTGACATAGGCGGTGGCACCTCGCGCTTTTTCACCCGCCATACGTAATGCATGCACCTCAGCATGAGGTTCTCCGGCCCGTAAATGATAGCCTTCACCGACGATCTCACCATCACGAACCAGCACACAGCCGACATTAGGGTTAGGGTGCGTCGTAAACCGCCCCTTTCGCGCCAATTCGAAGGCGCGAGCCATATAGAACTCATCAGGCTGCATGACTTTCCTTATTTTCGCCGCAAGGGCGCTATTTCGTTGTATTGAAAAGTTCGTACGTTGTAATACAAAACTCGGATAACGTGTTGGTTAATCTTGCAAACGGGCGATTTCTTCGCCAAATTCACGAATATCTTCAAAACTACGATACACCGAAGCAAAGCGGATATAAGCCACTTTATCCAATCGCTTCAGTGCTTCCATCACCAGATTACCGACCATCTTAGTGGGGACTTCACGTTCGCCGGTCGCACGTAACTGAGATTTGATATGGCTTATCGCGGTTTCAACATCATCAGCACTGACAGGCCGCTTTTCTAACGCTTTTAGCATGCCACGCCGTAATTTATCTTCATTAAATGGCTCACGGACATCGTCACTTTTAATGACGCGCGGCAAAACCAGCTCGGCGACTTCGAAAGTGGTAAAGCGTTCATTACAATCTAAACACTGGCGGCGACGGCGCACTTGCGAACCATCACTCACCAGACGGGAGTCAATGACTTTGGTATCCACAGCGGCACAAAACGGGCAATGCATAGTGCTTCCTGATGAGTGAACTTAAATATAGCGACAGTTTACCGCGAACTGCCGTGACAACAAAGGGTGGATCAGTCAGTGTTGCGTATCAATGTCGTTGTTTGCGCTTCGGCAAGTTTTTTGGCAGGCATCACAGGCTGAGACCACCAACGTTTTATTGCCCCTTTGCGATATTTCCACGCTTCCATCCAACCCACATCATGGCTATCTAAATGGAAATCTCGTTGATAAACCAAATTATCCATAGCAGCAGTCAATTGTTTGCTCATATCGCTCTTTTCTAACTTAGGTTTGCATTTAGTGATGAGGTAGTAGATTCCGAGGCTGCATATGACAATCGCAAGAACGGGAGCGAGTGGCGCTAAGACGGTACTGACTCCCCCCGCAATTAACACACCAATTGACAGCGCGGCAACTATGGGGACAACAACTTTAACTTTTGTTCTAAACCTATTGAAATTAAGTGATTTAGCTTGCTGTTTGAGATCAACACATTCCGATGCAATTGAATAGCAAAGGGCGAAGGTTAAGTTCTTTGCCAAATCCGCAGGGATAAGGGCGTTGCTAATTAGGTAGTTTAGTGTTTTAGCCTGATGCTCTATCCTATTAAGCCCCTCGTTAACAATTTGGTACTTAAAGCCGTTCAGAACACTTTTCTCATAATTCTGATTATTTAGATTTCTATTTAAAATCTCGCGCAGGTTTTTTATTGTGTCTATTGGCTTATCATTTTTCCCACCAAAATAAGTTTCTTTTGTCACACTCCCTATGATGTTGCCCCACTTAACTTGTATCCAACGCTTAGTTGAAATAAAGCGACCTTGAGGCTCTGTATAGCTTGAGGCATGCATATCAAAAGCTAACAATTGCTCGAAATGATAGTCCTGTAATTGCGTGAGTGAGGCCCCAGACTTTGGTTTTGTTGGGAAATGTTCTAAGGTTGAATTAATATGTTTTAAATGTGGACTCATGAAGTCCATCAATTCACTTAATTTAGTTATTTTTTCATTTATTGTCTTAACTGAATCTTGGTTAACGACAACCGCTGCATTTTTACCCCCTAAGAGAGTTTGCAGTTGCATATAAGCCCCGAGTTTAGATACTGTTAAAAACTCAGCAACTTTATGATATAGAGTACCATCGGCTTGATGCTCCTCTAGCAGGGCAGTAAGAGTCGTCGCTATTTTTTCATTGTCATCAGGAAAACTCCTGACAATGATATGGCCATTACTCTCCAACTCAATTGATGTATTATCTCTGATAGTTTTATTTTTTAAGTCTCGAGCTATTTTATTATAATGCCCGGTCTGTGACGTGCTTACTCCTTCGGTTTTATTTACATATCCATTTAACATTCTCTGAAACAACAGACCATTATTACAAATAAATTCTTTTTGCTTCGTATAGAAGTCACCTGGAACACCTTCCATTTTACCTAATAACTTTTCGACACATTCATTTTTAGAAAACTCAACCAAGAGATTATAGCGAGAGCTAGAATGAGTTTCACTAGTATCATTTTTTATCTTATTAATATCATGACATAACTCATCCAAACTGCCAATATTCTCTTTTAAGCCAATACCCTTCTTGCCATTAAATTTCTTTACGACCATCTCATTATATATAGCAATCATTTTTTCCACATCGGATGTCTGATTGGAAAATGGATTAGTTGATATTGCTGTGATAGCTGTCGACAAGTTGGTTTTAACAAGCTTAACAGGCTCTGGGGATGAGCATTTTGGCGAGATTGACTCATCGTTCAATAAGCGAACTCTTATTTCAGAAGAAAGATAGCTAATGTTATTTTCCGCTGTATGACACACCTGCTCATTTTTATCATCAATTTCCACTCTAACTAATTGATAAAAACAATCACTATTATCACGACTATGGATAATATTTGAGAAGTCATTATTGGCTAATAATTTATCAAAAGCCTTTTTAAGACCACTTCGTTTTGTTGAATTTATATAGCTATATATACGATTAATTTCATCACAAAATTCTGATACAGTAGTGATATCATCCTTTAGCTTGATATCTTTACCCCCTTTATACTCACGTGACATAACATCATTATATAAACCTATCAGCTGTGATACTTCGTCTGATTGCGTGTGAAATGGGTTATCTGAAGACAATTTAACTTCTTGTGTGTCTAAATAAAAATGGTCATTACGCACTTCAAGTCTATAATTCTCGTCTTTCAAAAAATCTTGTTCATTTTTAATTAATTCTATTAACACCTTACATTTATTTCGATTATTATTATTTCTAAAATAGTTATTTAGCCCTTCTATAATCTCAGGTACTGAGTGAGCGTCTTCCATCAAATTCATTAAGTTGGTGTAGTTGCTATCAGTTTTCTTATAACTTACCTCATGTAATAAATTAATTATTCTATCTTTTACTATTTTGTGCGATTCATTGTTTTCATTTTCATCTGAGGTGATATTAAGTCTACTTACTTGACTACAACTGATAGGGTGAATGATTACTTGTCTCACGAAAGTCTCCTTACTGGCAAAGTACCTATTGAATACTCGTATCTAAAGAAACAATAGTGAACACACCCTATCTAATCTATCAAATAAAACCAACAACCTATAAAAAAGCTAACTTAACATTTTTCACTTAATAGATTAAATCTAGCAAATATTATTATAATTCAATTTGCATATTAAAATGGCTTAAATATTCTTCGACTCGCCATTTTCAAAATAAGCCCCGACACCCGCTGTATCCTTAATCATTCTAAGGTACAACGAGTATCAGGGCTGATTTTCCAAACTAAGGCTTACACGCTATTACGGCAGGATTGAAGGCTGATCTGCACCTTCTTTCTCAACTTTCTGCTGCAACATATGCTCGCGTTTCATACCCAACTTCAGCGCCAGCGCGGACGCAACGTAAATGGATGAAACTGTGCCGATAGAAACACCGATTAACATCGTCAATGAGAAGCCTTGCAGCATCGCACCACCGAAGATAAACAGCATCAAAACCACCATCAGCGTAGTCGCTGATGTCATGATAGTACGGCTCAAGGTCTGAGTCAGAGACACGTTCATGATTTCATAAGGCGTACCACGACGGATCTTGCGGAAGTTCTCACGAATACGGTCGGATACCACGATACTGTCGTTAAGTGAGTAACCGATAACCGACATCAAAGAAGCGATGATGGTTAGGTCAATCTCAATATGGAACAACGACAAGATCCCCATGGTAATGACCACGTCATGGGCCAGAGCGATAACCGCCCCCAGCGCCAAACGCCATTCAAAACGGAAACCGACATAAACCAGAATACACAGCAACGCAACCAGCAACGCCATGCCACCTGCTTGGGCTAAATCATTGCCCACACTTGGCCCAACGAACTCAATACGTTTTACCGATGCATTCTTATCCACTGACTCATTGATAACTGATATGACTTTGTTACCCAATTCCTGCCCAGCAGTGCCGGTTGCTGGTGGCATACGGACCATTACGTCACGAGTGCTACCAAAATTTTGCAGTATGGGCGATTCAAAGCCCGCTTTTTCTAGCGTGTCACGCAGTTGATCCAGATCAGCCGGTTTTTCCAAGGTAATTTCAATCACCGTACCACCGGTGAAATCAAGACCCCAGTTAAACCCTTTGGTGGACATCACTACAATCGATGCCACCAGCAGCAGCAACGAGACGCTAAAAGCGACGTTATCCCAGCGCATAAAGTCATAGACTCTACGGCCATAGTTCAGTTGTTCAACAGTATAATCCTGTGCCACAACGTACTCCTCAAATAGACAGCTTGTTAATGCGCTTGCCGCCGTAAAGCAGGTTGACGATGGCACGAGTACCGACTATTGCGGTGAACATTGACGTTACAACACCGATGGCAGTTGTAATGGCAAAGCCTTTAATCGAACCAGTACCCACAGCATACAGAATAATCGCTGTGATAAGCGTTGTTAGGTTCGCATCGACGATACTTGAGAAGGCACCTTTGTACCCTTCATGAATCGCCTGCTGGATCGTCCGCCCGTTTCTATACTCTTCTTTTATTCGCTCGTTAATCAGTACGTTAGCATCAACTGCCACCGCCAGCGTCAATACGATCCCGGCAATACCCGGCATGGTCAATGTCGCCCCTGGTAACAAGGACATGACGCCTACGATCAACACGAGGTTAGCCAACAGTGCAGTACTGGCAATCACACCAAACTTACGGTAGTAAATCACCATAAATAAGATTGAAACCGCCAAGCCCCACAAGCAAGCTTCCAGACCTTGGGCAATATTTTGCGAACCCAACGTTGGCCCGATAGTCCGCTCTTCTACAATCTGGATTGGGGCAATCAAGGCACCCGCACGCAGCAGTAGAGAAAGCTGACGAGCTTCAGCCGGATTATCAATGCCGGTAATACGGAAGCTATTACCGAGGCGCGACTGAATAGTTGCCACGTTGATAACTTCTTCCTGTTTCACCAGAATCGCACGGCCATTAGCATCTTTTTTACCGCTGTCTTTATATTCTACGAACAAAGTCGCCATCGGTTTACCGATATTGTCTTTGGTAAAATTAGACATCAAAGAGCCGCCAGCACTATCGAGTGAAATATTAACCTGAGCTTGGTTATATTCATCAGTACTAGACGTTGAATCGGTAATATGGTCACCGGTCAGGATAACGCGCTTGTACAAGACAACAGGGCGACCTTCACGGGTATTTTTGACTTCCGAGTCACCCGGCACACGACCTGTGGCGGCAACAGAAGCATCAACATTACTGTTGACCAGACGGAATTCCAATGTTGCCGTCGCACCAAGAATCTCTTTGGCACGCGCAGTATCTTGGATGCCCGGTAATTCAACCACAATACGGTCTGCACCTTGGCGCTGAACCAACGGTTCGGCTACACCTAGTTGGTTAACCCGGTTACGCAAGATCGTAATGTTTTGCTGAACAGCATATTCACGAGCTTCCCGCAGACGGTCATCACTCATAACAGCTTTTAAGGTATTGCTGCCATTGGAGCCGATCACCAAATCTCTGTGGCGAGAAGACAGGTAGCTGATAGCGTCATCACGCGTTTTATTGTCGCGAAAACGCACTTCAACACCATAGTTATCGAGCTTACGCACCGTCGCATACGGGATATTTTTCTCACGCAAGTCAGTGCGCAAGGTATCCATTGTTTGCTCTTGTAGTTTGCCCAGCGCCGTATCCATGTCCACTTCCATGAGGAAGTGCACACCACCGCGCAGGTCAAGGCCCAGCTTCATCGGTTCTGCGCCCAACTTGGCAAGCCAAGAAGGTGTAGCCGGTGCTAGGTTTAACGCGATAACGTATTTATCACCCATCGCAGCCACTAGTGCCTCACGGGCGCGTAGCTGGACGTCAGTATCTTTAAAGCGAGCCAGAATCGCACCATTCTCTAGCGCAATAGATTTGCTCGCTATATTATCTTTTTCTAAAACATCACGGACTTGGACCAGCGTTGTTTCACTGGCGGCGATTCCTCGCGCACCAGTGATTTGAACAGCCGGATCCTCACCATAAAGGTTGGGAAGTGCATAAAGCAGACCGATGAAGATCACGACGATCAGCATCAGATACTTCCACAAAGGATAACGGTTTAACACGGCAATTCCCTTCGGGAAAATCGAAAATTACAGAGCCTTCATTGTACCTTTCGGTAAAACGGCAGCAACGAAGTCACGTTTGATCATCACTTCAGTGGTGTCGTTCAGTGCAATAACGATATAACCCGTTTCTGCAACTTTAGTAACACGACCAAGTAAGCCACCAGTGGTCAATACTTCATCACCTTTACCGATAGAGTCCATCAGTTTTTTGTGTTCTTTAGCACGTTTTTGCTGTGGACGCAGGATCATGAAATAGAAAATAAGACCAAATACCACCAGCATAATCACTAGGGAGTACGGGCTGCTCTGAGCTGGAGCCCCAGCGGATGCGACAGCATCAGAAATGAAAAGACTCATTAAAATTCCCTCATTGTTATCAATATCAGTAGTGTAAAATCGGTGCGATATAACAGCCGCGGTGAATCGTAACCGTTAGATCGACAAATACAAAAGCAATAATTTTAAAATCAAACGTTTAATGGTGGAACCGGTTTCCCTATCCGACCATAGAAATCTTCAACGAAGCTCTCTAATTTACCTTCTTCTATAGCCTGACGTAAACCGGCCATTAAGCGCTGGTAATATCGCAGGTTATGAATCGTATTGAGGCGCGCACCCAGTATTTCGTTGCAACGGTCAAGATGATGCAAGTACGCACGACTATAATTGCGACAAGTATAGCAATCACAGTGTTCGTCTAGCGTTGCAGTATCACTTTTATGCTTGGCGTTACGGATTTTCACGACACCGTCAGTCACGAACAGATGGCCGTTACGCGCATTACGAGTGGGCATCACACAGTCAAACATATCGATACCACGGCGCACACCTTCGACCAGATCCTCGGGTTTCCCCACGCCCATTAGGTAACGTGGTTTATCCGCTGGGATCTGCGGGCAAACATGCTCCAAAATGCGGTGCATATCTTCTTTTGGCTCACCAACCGCCAAGCCGCCCACAGCGTAACCATCAAAACCAATATCTACCAGCCCTTTTACGGATACGTCACGTAAATCTTCGTAAACGCCACCTTGTATAATACCGAACAATGCATTTTTATTATTCAGTTCATCAAAGCGTTGGCGGCTCCGCGCAGCCCAGCGCAAAGACATTTCCATTGAGCGTTTAGCATAGTCCCAATCCGCTGGATAGGGAGTACACTCATCGAAAATCATCACGATATCAGAACCGAGATCGTATTGGATTTCCATGGACTTTTCCGGACTAAGGAATACTTTATCGCCATTGATTGGGTTTTGGAATGTCACCCCTTCTTCTTTGATCTTACGCATTGCCCCTAGGCTGAACACCTGAAAACCACCTGAGTCTGTCAGAATTGGGCCTGGCCATTGCATGAAATCATGTAAATCGCCATGCAACTTCATGATTTCCTGCCCTGGACGTAGCCAAAGATGGAAAGTGTTACCCAGTAAAATTTGCGCACCGGTCTCTTTGACTTCTTCCGGCGTCATACCTTTTACAGTGCCATAGGTGCCAACAGGCATAAATGCCGGTGTCTCTACTACACCGCGATCAAAGATTAAACGGCCACGGCGTGCGCGCCCGTCAGTTTGTTGTAATTCGTACTTCACATAACCTCCAGCATCAGAGATACAGTCCGATGTTGTTTTAGCCTGATCACACCAGGTGTGTGACCGAAAATTTACGGGTTAACCGTCTCTTGCGGTGCCCGTGGGTTACGGCTGATGAACATGGCATCGCCATAACTGAAAAAGCGGTATTGTTCTGCAACAGCCTGTTGATATGCATTCATGGTATTTTTATAACCCGCGAATGCAGAAACCAACATTATCAATGTTGATTCAGGTAAATGGAAGTTGGTCACCAATGCATCCACCACCTGATATTGATAGCCCGGATAAATAAAGATACAGGTATCACCAAAGAAAGGAGCGATTAGGCCATTTTCTGTGGCGTTAGCCGCGCTTTCTAATGAGCGTACTGACGTCGTTCCGACAGCGACGACACGTTTCCCTCGTGCTTTACAGGCCAGAACTGCATCAACCACCTCTTGAGGTACTTCAGCATATTCAGAATGCATGATGTGATCTTCAATAGTATCGACCCGCACAGGTTGAAACGTCCCCGCCCCGACATGCAAGGTCACGAAGGCCATTTCAATGCCCTTCTCGCGCAATGCCGCCAGCATCGGCTCATCAAAATGTAACCCAGCAGTAGGTGCAGCAACTGCACCAGGGCGCTCACTGTAAACAGTTTGGTAAAGCTCGCGGTCAGCGTCTTCGTCAGGACGATCAATATAAGGAGGCAGCGGCATATGGCCGACAGCATTCAAGATAGTGAAAACATCCCGTTCATCATCAAAACGCAGCTCAAATAAGGTGTCATGTCGTGCCAGCATGGTGGCACGAATACTCTCATCATCGCCAAGTAACAGTTCTGTACCCGGTTTAGGAGATTTTGAGGCCTTAACATGAGCCAAAACGCGGTGGTCATCTAAAACACGTTCAACTAACACTTCAAGCTTGCCGCCACTGGCTTTGCGGCCAAACAGGCGGGCTGGAATCACGCGGGTATTATTAAATACCAGCAGATCACCTGCCTCCAACTTATCCAACAGATCAGTGAAAATACCGTGCGTTAACGCCCCTGTAGGGCCGTCGAGCGACAGTAAGCGACAACCGCTCCGCTGAGGTTGAGGATAATGGGCAATTAGAGATTCCGGCAGCTCAAAAGAAAAATCGGCAACGCGCATAGCTTTCCACTTCGTATTAGTACTGACCTGAACCAACAAAAATGATGGGCAGGTACACAAAAACAGGCCGCTAGTCTAGAGCCCTCAGGGGCTGGCTGCAAGAAATAAGGAAAATTGGTCGTCATTTGCGCTACGCAAGTCAGGGCATTGTAGACTGACAGAGAAGAGCATATCGCGATGAGTAAATTCACTTCAGTGATTTGGGTGAAGATGTGCTGCTGCAACTTCAAGCCAGAAAAGTATATACTTGATGCATGAACTTCCTCGCTCACCTTCATCTCGCTACACTGGCTGACAGCTCTTTATTGGGTAATCTGTTGGCAGATTTTGTCCGCGGTAATCCGCACGGTGAATATACGCCTGAAATTGTGGCGGGTATAATGATGCATCGCCGTGTTGATGTCATGACGGATACCTTACCGTTGGTCAAAGAAGCACGGACCTATTTCAGCGCCGATTACCGACGTGTTGCCCCTATTACTCTGGATGTGCTGTGGGACCATTTTCTTGCCCGAAATTGGGATAAACTGGAACCCAACTGCCAGTTGCCTGATTTTATCCAACATGCGCAAAGCCAGATTTTACCGCATTTGCCACTGACACCGACACGCTTCCAAACCCTCAATACCTATTTGTGGCCGGAGCGTTGGCTGGAGCGCTATGCTGAACTACCCTTTATAGCTGATGTGTTACAAGGTATGGCTAACCGGCGGCCAAAATTGGCCGCTCTCGCGGGTTCTTTTTATGACATAGAGCAACACTATGAGCCGTTAGAACAACTGTTTTGGGATTTTTATCCGGCGATGATGTTGCAAGCGAAACGTCAGCAGATTTAGTTAAAGACACCTATCTTGATAAGGTTATTGGCGTGATGTCACTTGCGCTTTCAATCAAAATGGGTATCTTAGCAAGACTACGAAACTAAAATCGTTGTAACAATAGGTAAAAGCTATCACAGCGATTGGTATTTATCCCTTTATTCATTGAGCTTAAATACCTATGCTGTGCCGATACTTTTAAGACAACTGGTTAATCCATCCCTATTAACAGGAGTAATTTATGGTTCTGGTCACTCGTCAAGCCCCTGATTTTACAGCAGCTGCTGTTCTTGGTAGCGGCGAAATCGTTGAAAACTTCAACCTGAAAAAACACCTGAACGGCCGCCCTGCCGTCCTGTTCTTCTGGCCAATGGACTTCACTTTTGTTTGTCCTTCAGAGTTGATCGCTTTCGACCACCGTTACGAAGAATTCCAGAAACGCGGCGTTGAAATTGTTGGTGTTTCATTCGACTCCGAGTTTGTTCATAACGCATGGCGTAAAACCCCAGTAGATAACGGCGGTATTGGTGAAGTTAAGTACCCAATGGTTGCTGATATCAAACGTGAAATTCAAAAAGCCTATGGCATTGAGCACCCAGATGCTGGTGTTGCACTGCGTGGTTCTTTCCTGATCGACAAAAACGGTGTTGTTCGTCACCAAGTGGTTAACGACCTGCCATTAGGCCGTAACATCGACGAAATGCTGCGTATGGTTGATGCACTGCAATTCCACGAAGAGCACGGCGACGTTTGCCCTGCACAGTGGGAAAAAGGCAAAGCAGGTATGGGCGCATCACCAGATGGCGTCGCTAAATATCTGTCAGAAAACGCCTCTAAGCTGTAATACAGCTTAAGCGGCCCTGATTAGCCAGTCAGTTCATGCTGACTGGCTTTTTTTATGCTCGAATTTATCATGTTAAAGCTTAATGGGTGCTTGAAAGCTGTGACCTAACAACGATAGGCGGAGATAAATCCCCGCCTGGTCGCCTTACCGTTCAGATTCGTAAGCTAAAATGGCCGCAACCTCCTTGTTCCCATTTTTTACACGTACCTCACACAGTGATTTATGCGTAATTAATGTGAATGCCAGTACTGTTATACAAACAATTAACAGGCATAGAACAAGCGTATTTTGTGGCATATTTGGCCTCCATGTCTTGCCTTTCAGCGGGTAAGAGGCTACCGTAATGTTGTTGGGCATTACAGAGAGCCTCGTATTCATTAACATTGATACGGGGCTTTTCTCTGCCTACTCTCAGCCGAACACAAGCGCTAAAAGCAGACAGCTTCAAGCACCCGCCGCAGAGTCTATATAATAATCATTCTTATTCCCAGCGTCTCGACCATAGTCCTATCTCTTTATTTTCAATCAGTTGTTTTCATTTGAATTAATCTAACCCAACAAAAAAACGACCTATCAGCTTAACCCTAGTCCACTCATTCTCCACCCTGCTGCCATTAATTAGCCGCAATAACTATTAATTCTGCTATTAATTATTGCTGGTGTGTTTTTTACGCATCTCATTAGCAGCGATTTTAGGCGGCTAAACAAAAATGACCGGGTAACCCCTGGCGGGCAGGAAAAACAGGAGACAGAATGATTTTGAAAAAATGGAATACGCCCCTGGCGGCATTGGCTTTACTGATCAGTGGCACGCTACATGCGGCTTCAACACCCGCAGTCGAAGCAAAAAATGGCATGGTCGTTACATCCCAATATCTGGCTTCACAGGTCGGGACCGATATTTTAAAAATGGGAGGAAACGCGGTTGATGCTGCCGTTGCTGTGGGGTATGCGCAAGCCGTGGTGAATCCGTGCTGCGGGAATATTGGTGGTGGCGGTTTTATGACGATACACCTCGCTGATGGAACCGATACCTTCATCAATTTCCGTGAAATCGCACCAGCTGCCGCCAGTGCTGATATGTATCTGGATAAAGACGGCAAAGTGACTAAAGATGCGAGTTTATATGGTTATCTGGCGGCTGGTGTGCCCGGCACCGTGTTAGGGATGGACAGCGCGCAAAAGAAATACGGCAAACTGACCCGCCAGCAAGTGATGGCACCCGCAATCAAACTGGCTCGTGAAGGTTTCATCTTAACCCGCGCGGATACTGATATTTTAGATACCACGGTCAAACGCTTCCGCCAGGACCCTGAAGCTGCTCGTATCTTCCTACGCAAAGATGGTGAAGCCTTGCAACCCGGAGATCGACTGGTTCAAACTGATTTGGCTGAAACATTGGCTGCCATTTCAGAGAAAGGACCGGATGCATTCTATCAAGGTAAAATCCCGCAAGCGGTAGAAGCAGCAGCTAAAAAAGGAGGAGGGATTCTAACAGCGGCTGATTTTGCCCACTATAAAATCACTGAAACGGCCCCTATCACCTGTAGCTATCGTGGTTATAAATTTGTTTCGTCCCCTCCGCCCAGTTCGGGTGGCGTGACCTTATGTGAAACATTAAATGTGCTGGAAGGCTATGACCTGAAAAGCATGGGCTTTAACTCTGCGGCTTACATTCATACACTGACCGAAGCAATGCGTCACGCCTATATGGACCGCAATACCTTCCTCGGCGACCCTGAATTTGTTAAGAATCCCATTGATCGCCTGCTGAGCAAAAACTATGCCGCCGATATCCGTAAGCAAATCGTAGCCAATCAAGCGACACCTTCGGCAAAAGTGCAGCCGGGTATGCAACCACACGAAAAGCCTGAAACAACCCATTATTCTATTGTCGATCACGAAGGCAACGCCGTGTCGACAACTTATACCGTGAATGGTCGCTTTGGCGCTGTCGTTATTGCCCCTGGGACAGGCTTCTTCCTCAATGACGAAATGGATGATTTTACCGTTAAAGTCGGTGAACAAAACATGTACGGATTAGTACAGGGAGCCACCAATGCTATCGCCCCCGGTAAGCGCCCACTATCGTCTATGAGCCCGACATTGGTAACTAAAGACGGTAAAACATTTATGGTTTTAGGCTCACCAGGGGGCTCACGAATCATCACGATTACGTTGCAAACCGCATTAAACGTCATTGATCACGGCATGGCACCTCAAGAAGCCGTTGATGCACCACGGATTCATCATCAATGGTTGCCGGACGAAGTTTATTACGAGCAACGTGGCGTCTCTGCTGACAGCCTTAATCTGCTGGAAACGATGGGCTATAAGATGGTTGAGCAAAATCCATGGGGCGCGACTGAGCTGATTTTAGTCGGCTTGGCTGGCGTTGAGGGAGTCGTACCTGCCAACTCTGGAAATGACTCAGCTGTTTCAGGAAAAGTGCGTGAAGGCTATCTGTATGGCGCAAACGATGTGCGTCGCCCTGCTGGGGCGGCGATAGGTTATTAATCACTGATAGCACTCGCTTTCGCTCGCTAAAAGGTGATCGATACACTATCCCCCATCAAAACATCGATGGGGGATCGTATTCAGTCTATCAACATCATACCGACATCCATCACCACGGCAATGAATGCCCTTGGTAATCAATGTAGCCGTGGCCACCTTTACCTGAAGCGTGCTCAATTTGGTCGACAACACCTTTGACGCTAGTGGCTATCGTCAGTGGTGCTGCATCACCACCCATGTCCGTTTTTACCCAGCCCGGATGAATAGACAGTACGGTCAGTGTTGGGTCAGCAACTTCAGCGACCAAATTGCGCGTCATCATATTCAGGGCCGCTTTACTGGCTGAATACAAAGGTTTATGACCAGAAGCATTGTGGCCTAAGCTGCCTAACTGGGACGACATGAAGGCCAACACACTGCCAGTTGGATTACGTTGTGCCAGTAAATACTGAGCAATGCGGATGGGTGAAACCGTATTGGTTTGGAACAGTTCGAGAATTTCTTCTGGAGTCGCATCAATGGCTGATTGATGTTCTGGCCCTGAAATCCCCGCATTCACGAAGATAAGATCAAATTTCTGCCCCTGAACTTGAGGGAGGAACTGCTTAATACTTTCAGGTTTGTTGATATCTAGCGTGAGCCAATGAGCCGCATGCGCACCAGTATCTTTCGCTGCACCGCGCGTCGTCGCGGTGACTGACCAGCCACGACGACTCAGTTCATCGACCAATCCCAACCCTAAACCCCGAGATGCTCCGATAATCAATGCCTGTCTTTTCATTGTGCTCATATCACTTTCCCTTTGGTGAGTTTACCGGCCTATTATTGATGCCCGTTATAAGCTAGCTTCATAAAATACCATCCTATATATAGCATCTCACCCATATAGAGTATCTCACCCAAAGAAAAAGCGGCGTTATGCCGCTCTAATAATCAATAGCACGCTCTTTTGCTAACTACGCAAGTTAGCGCTCACCAACGCCACGCCACAGTGTGACACTCTCACCAGAGAGTTGAAGGTTGATACCAACTTCAACGATATCCAGCTCCGAACTGCCCTCTAGGCGCTGCCACTTCAACACATTCAGCAAAGGTGATCTGGGCAATGATATATTGGCATCGTGATTACGCTGTAGGGCGACCATCACGCGCTCACCTTGGTAGCTGCGGATAAAGACCAAAGAATCATCATTGGCGTGAATCACCTGACAACCTCCGCGACGCAGTGCCATGCTTTTGTGGCGCAAAGCCGCCATACGTTGGCTTAGTGTCAGTAAGTCTCTATCCCACAGTGCCTCATCCCATGGGAAGGGCTTACGGCAGAAGGGATCATTGCCACCATCTAAACCAATCTCATCGCCATAAAATAAGCAAGGTACGCCAATCCAACTGAACAACCACACCAGCGCCATTTGCATGCGCGTTTTATTGCCATTCAGCATCGTGATAAAGCGAGCAGTATCATGACTATCCAACTGATTAAACAGGCGAAGTTGATGACCATGAGGTAATCCAGCGCGGTATTCATCCATCCAGTCAGCACAATCCTGTGCTTTAAGTTTTATCGGATGATATGCCACATCAATACCCGCTAAGAAACCACGCACGGGTAAAGCAAAACCCATATAATTCATGGCTGAATCTTCTACGCCTGCATGTAGCCACTGCCGTGCATCGCCAAAGTGTTCGCCCAGAATATATGCTTGCGGGTTTTCTTCTTTCGCGGCCTGATAGATGCCAGCCAGATGGCGTAAATTCCCGCGAGCACCGCCCTCTTCCCCCAGCATATGCACCACATCCAATCGCCAGCCATCGATACTGTAAGGGGGTCGTAACCAATACCGCACCACGCTATCATCACCGTGATAAATCTGATTCACTACCCCTTCATTAGCGAAGTTTAGCTTTGGCAAACTGGCGTTACCTTTCCAATCCAGCGCTCGCCCGTCAGGAAAGAAATTAAACCAACTACGGTAAAGTGAATCCTGATCGTAACAAGCACCGCTGACACCTTGCTGATGGCGATCGAACCAGTTATGGGAGTCTCCAGTGTGGTTAAACACCCCATCAAGTATCAATTTGATGCCCGCATCACGGGTAGCTGTTCGTAGCGCTAAAAAGTCACGTTCACCACCAAGATAAGGATCGATCTGATAATAATCTTGGGTATCGTATTTATGCACGCTAGGCGCAGTGAAAATGGGATTGAGATATAACGCGGTCACACCAAGCTGCTGCAAATAAGGCAGTTTTTCGGTAATCCCTGCCAGATCGCCACCATAAAATGTCGAGGCGGCATTCACATCATCCAGCGGTTGTTGCCAGTCACGACGGGAAACTGGATAACCCGCAGCATGGTGGATATAGCTGCCATTCTGTACGCCATGAGCACCTTGGCTACTGGCAAAGCGATCAGGGAATATTTGATAGAAAATTTGGTCAGCGACCCAGTCTGGGCTGTTATCTGGTATATCGAGGGCAAATTGTGCCAACTGTGCCGGAGGAATGACGGAGAATCCTAGTGGCCCAAACCATAATTGATCGTCAGTCCATAGCAACTTGAAACAATAGCGCCGCGTGGGTTGCCCTTCATTGAGGGGTAACGTTGCTCGATAACACCAAAAACCATCGCGTTGCTGACCTTTCATGGTGAGCAGCCACTCTTCGTTATCGGGTTCACAACGTAAGAAGACCTGAGCAGGCTCCTTATCGCCTTGCAACCATTCACCTTGTAACCAAAAAGTTATCTGTAATGTGTCGCCCCGTTGACGAACGAACGGCGGGACCGGTAGATGCCAACCACTAAGCATAAGAATCTCCTGCTTTAACCCAAACGATTGCTGTTAAGGCTATCTGGTGCAGGCATCAACGCCGCGACACATTCACCTGTATAAAAACATGCACCTGTATAAAAACATTCAGCTATACAGATAGACGCGTTCATCTGTACATCTGCATAAAGGTAAGCGCAATAAACAATGCCACGTTATAGGAGATATTCCCTCATCTATCCGTATAAATATCGGGGATGAGGTCGGGGGCGGAGAGAGAGATTGGCGTATCAGCGTGAATCTACGGCTGGTTAACTCAATAACATCAGGCAAAAAAAAACCGGGAAACATCATCTCCCGGTTTGATATGACAGTTAACTCAGCATCACTCGGCTAGTTTTGTCATCGCCGCCTGTTTTTTCTGATGATTAATCTTGACGTAATAGCCCACCAGCAACAAGGCTATCCACACTAGCCCGACATACAGTGAGATGCGAGTCGTGGGGAACCAGCCAATCAGACCGATGATAAACACCAAGAAAATGATAGCTATAACTGATGTGAAGGTGCCTCCACGCAGCGGGAAGTCCAACGCCTTAACCTGCTCTTTGCTCAGCGAGCGACGGAAAGCAATCTGGGAGAACAGAATCATGATCCACACCCAAACTGTCGCAAAGGTTGCAAGAGAAGCAATCACCAAGAACACATTTTCCGGCATGATGTAGTTAAGATAAACCGCCGTCAGCATGGCAAACATCATCACTAATACCGTGACCCAGGGTACACCACGCTTGGAAATCGCAGCAAAAGCCTTAGGTGCATGTCCCTGTTCTGCCATCCCGTTCAACATACGGCCAACACCAAACACATCACTGTTAATCGCGGATAACGACGCAGTGATAACGACAAAGTTGAGAATACCCGCCGCGACAGTGATCCCCATGTGCTGGAAGGTCAGAACAAACGGGCTGCCATTCGTGCCAACTTGGTTCCATGGGTAGATAGACATGATGACAAACAGTGTTCCGACGTAGAACACCAGAATACGCCACGGAACTGAGTTGATTGCTTTTGGAATGGATTTTTTCGGGTTCTCAGCTTCGCCAGCAGTAATACCGATGATCTCAATACCACCGTAAGCAAACATCACCAGTTGCAACGACAGGATCATCCCGACGAAGCCATTACTGAAGAAACCGCCATGCGTCCAGAGGTTATGGATACCCGTCGGCTGTCCGCCGTTACCGATCCCCCAAACAATGATACCGATACCGGCCAGAATCATGATGATAATCGTGGCCACCTTGAAGAAGGAGAACCAGAACTCCATCTCACCAAAGACCTTCACGCTCATCATATTGACTGCGCCAATAATCAGAACAACACTCAGCACCCATACCCAATGAGGGACATCAGGGAACCAAACGCCCATGTAGATACCAAAGGCGGTGACATCGGCAATCGCAACGATCAAGATTTCGAAACAATATGTCCAACCGGTGATATAGCCCGCCATTGGCCCAAGGTAATCTTGCGCATAACGAGAAAAAGAGCTGGCCTGTGGGTTATTCACTGACATTTCACCCAAAGCGCGCATGATGATAAATGCCACCACGCCACCAATGAGGTAGGCCAGTAATACGCTGGGTCCCGCCATCCTTATAGCATCAGCCGATCCATAGAATAAGCCCGTACCTATCGCTGACCCCAATGCCATAAAACGGATATGGCGTGTTGTTAGGCCACGTTTAAGCTTATTTTTGACTGGTAATTCCATGCATAAAACCCCGTCTTTTTTCAGCAAAAAGCCACGGGGATAAGCCGTGGCTAAAGAAAACCTATCACTATCCAGTTATTGCTTAGCAGCAACTTCCTGACGACAGCAGACGCGATCGTACAACCCTACGACGACGAATACCAGCAGCGAAGGTGATAACCATGCCAGTCCTTGCTCAGCCAGCGGCAAATGTTGCGTCCACTCAGGCAGGAAATGCGCAAAGGCAGAAGCTTTCACCGCATCAAGAATACCGAACAGTAAGCTCACTAACATCACCGGCGCCACGATACGGGAAGCGTGGTTCCACCAGCGCAGTGTGAAGCTCATCAGCACCAGCACGATACACGGCGGATAAATGGCTGTCAGTACTGGAATCGAGATCTGAATCAAATGACTCAGCCCCAAATTCGACACCATCATCGAGAAGATGCCGAGAATGAACACCAGCGCGCGATACGACAATGGCAAATATTGAGCAAAGAATTCAGCACAGGCACAGGTCAGGCCGACCGCTGTCACCATACAAGCAATAAATATCAATGCTGCCAAGAATACGCTTCCTAACCCACCGAAGGTGTGCTGAACGTACGCATGCAACACTACTGCACCATTTTGTGCCTCTGGCACCAAACTACCGCTGCTAGAACCCAGCTTAAACAGGCTTAGATAGACCAGTGTCAAACCGATACCGGCAATCAACCCTGCCCAGATGGTATAACGCGTGAGCAACTGTGCAGAAACCACGCCACGCGAACGGGCCGCATTGACGATAACAATACCGAAGACCAAAGCGCCCAAGGTGTCCATGGTCAAATAGCCATTAACAAACCCTGAGGAAAACGGTACTTGCAGATAGGCATCCGTAGCAGGAATCAGCGGACCTGCAGGCCAAAGTAACGCAGCAATCCCCAGAACCGCCAGTGCCAAAATCTTCAACGGCGCCAGAATATGGCCGACCGTGTCTAACAAACGGCCTGGGTAGAGCGAAATACCAATCACTAAAGCGAAATAAACCACGCTATAGATAAACAGTGGTAATGGGCCGTCACCAGTCAGGGGGGCAATACCGACTTCGAAGGAGACTGTTGCGGTACGCGGGGTCGCAAACAGTGGGCCAACCGCCAGATAGCAAACCGTCGCCAGTACCAGACCGGCACTGCGGCCAATTGGAGTACTGAGCGAATCAATGCCCCCACCGACTCGTGCCAGCGCAATAACCGTAATAACCGGTAATCCGACTGCCGTGATCAGGAAGCCTAGCGCAGCCATCCAAACATGTTCACCCGATTGCAAACCTACCATCGGCGGGAAAATGATATTGCCGGCCCCAACGAATAAGGCAAAGGTCATAAAACCTAATGCCATAATATCTTTAGACGATAAACGATGACTCATAGTGATGTGCGTTGCCTAGTTAAATGACAAAAAGAAAAAGTCCTAAGTTGTGGTCTTTCCGACGTGATCGAAACGATACAAAGCTCTAGTAAACGCAAACTCCGGCGGTTAATAAGCAATCTATTTCGTCAGTATGCAGTGTTTTAGAAGTTATTTGCAGGTGGAATAGGCCAACAACGGCGGTAAGTAGACCGTTTATAGCGGAGAAAGGCAAGTAGGGATCCTAAATGCAGAGTCATCATCCAGATAATTTTATCAAACCAGTTAATCGTGCCAGATTTTTATAAATACGCATCACAAGATTTGTATCATTTATATCCAATCGTTAACAATTTACCGCTAATATCACCTCACTATGCCCACCAAATGGGTGAAAATATCATCAAGCCATCGGGGAAGATTTAACGCGGAATCCCTCTGACAGAGGAAGTCAAAAATAACGATTAGCACCCGCTAATCAGCAAAACCCAAAGCTTTTCGTGTGCGAATCAATACTTCTGGCGGTAAAGGCAGATAACCATCATGGGTGACCCGCTTTTGCCCTTCTGGCGATAAAACCCGCTCAAGGAAGGCTGCAGTGAGCGGTTCGAGTGACTGACCTGGCACCTTATTAATATAGATGTACAGGTAGCGCGACAAAGGATAGCGACCATCTTCAACATTTTCAGGCGTTGGCAGGACGAAATCCTGCCCCGTTGCCGATAGGGCCAAGGGCTTAACCCCACTATTACGGAAACCAATACTGGCGTAACCAATGCCGTTTAATGACCCCGCTACCGCCTGTACCACCGATGCAGACCCCGGTAGTTCATTGATAGTATTTATAAAATCACCATCGCAGAGGACCCGATGCTTAAAGTAACCGTAGGTACCAGAAGCTGAATTTCGGCTATAGCGCTGCAAGGCACGAGCCGCCCAATCCCCCTCTAATCCCAACTCACCAAAACGCTGAATCTGGCGGGATTCACCACAACGGCGATTTTGCGAAAAAATCGCATCAAGTTGTGACAAAGTCAGTTTATTCAGTGGGTTATCTTGCTGGACAAACACCACTAATGCATCGACAGCGACAGGAACTGCAAGTGGGGGGTAACCATAGCGTTGAGTAAAAGCGGCAATCTCTGCGTTTTTCATTGGCCGACTCATGGGGCCAAGTTGCGCGGCGCCAGCGGCCAAAGCAGCAGGCGCAGTCGAAGAACCTGCCGCCTGTATCTGCAAATTAACGCCAGGATAGTGATGCGTGAAATCATCAGCCCACAGAGAAATCAAGTTAGCTAACGTATCGGAGCCAACACTGGAAAGGTTGCCAGACAGAGTAGTAGAGTCTGAAACAGGTGATAATGACGGCTGCATTGCCATTGGCGATATCACCACTTGCTGCGAGAAACCAGCCTGACTTAACCAGATCAGGGCAGTGAACAGCGCCAATTTTCCCCATTTCATCAGCTTTGTATCCAGGCAGTATTAGGATTTGACTGCATTCTCAGCTAAAACGGCAGGAACAATCAACCGGTTCGGTAAGGTAAAAATAAATCGCGTGCCGAGGCCAATTTCACTCATGACATCTAAACGCGCGTCATGATGACTCAGCGCATGCTTCACAATGGCCAGTCCCAATCCACTACCGCCAGTCTGACGCGAACGAGCTTTATCTACGCGATAAAAACGCTCGGTCAGTCGTGGCACATGTTCCGGACCTATCCCCGGCCCATTATCGCTAACCTGGAATTGTGCGCCTTGCGGTGTTTGCTGCCAGCACACCTCTATTTTGGTACCTTCAGGGGTGTGATTCACCGCGTTATACACCAAATTCGACACCGCACTGCGCAGTTGATCTTCGTTACCAAAGACTTTTAATTGATCGTTTACTCGGAAAGTAATTTCATGGCGTCCGTTACTCAACGCCTGCACTTCTTGCTGCAATACTCTGAGCATCAACGGAATGTCCACCCGCTCATTCATATCCACATTCGGGGCCGCTTCAATACGTGATAACGTTAGCAACTGTTTTACTAGCCCATCCATACGCTTAGTCTGCTCCTGCATAGTCCCGAGAGCTTTATCCCGTAATGGCCCGGCTAACTCTTGGTCATGCATCATTTCCAAATAGCCCTGCAACACCGTCAGAGGTGTACGCAACTCATGGCTGACATTAGCAAAGAAATTACGCCTCGCCCCTTCCAACTGCCGCATTTGCGTTACATCGCGGGCGACCATCAAGAGTTGCCCTTCTGAGTAAGGCATCACGCGGAACTCCACATAATAGCCATTATTCAATTGCAGAGTTAATGGGCGAGTAAACGTTTGTTGTTGCAGATATAAACTGAATTCGGGGTAACGCAATAAATTGAGAATATGCTGACCATTATCTTCGGGCCAGCGGAACCCCAATAATTGCTGGGCCAAACCGTTACACCAAAAGATATTGCCATCAACCGTTGTGATCACCACAGCATCGGGTAACGATTCGGCACCACTGCGAAAACGTTTAATGAGTAATGCTAATTCACGCCGACGCCGACGATTTCTCAGTTGCATCTGGTACAAGCCGTAAAACAACGGCTCCCAGCTCCAACGGCCAGCAGGCGGGGTCATACTGCGGTCTAGCCACAGCCAATGAGATAACTTGAGTTGGTTATAGAAATTCCAGACCAGCGCCGCCAGTACTGACACCAGCAATAGCCAAGGAAGATAGCCGATAAAGGCACCCAGCAATAAAGCTGGCAAACAAAAAAGCGCCAGCTCTAAAGCCAGCCTTTTCCATGATAAGCGTTCTAACACAACGAATTCTCCGGCACTGAAAACTCAGTAGCGCGTTGAGAAACGGTATCCAGTTCCCCGGACAGTTTGTACCATGCGGTCATGACCATCAACTTCAAGCGCCTTACGTAGCCGACGAATATGCACGTCAACCGTACGATCTTCTACATAAACGTTAGTGCCCCAGACATAATTAAGCAACTGTTCACGGCTGTAAACACGCTCAGGGTGGGTCATAAAGAAGTGTAATAGTTTGAACTCAGTGGGCCCCATATCGAGCGCTTGCTCATTGGCCATGACGCGATGCGATGAAGGATCGAGACTCAATCCTTGCATTTCAATGACTTCTTCCACTGCCATGGGGGATATTCGGCGCATAACAGCTTTGATACGTGCCACCAGCTCTTTCGGCGAGAAAGGCTTAGTAATGTAATCATCGGCCCCCACTTCTAAACCACGCACCCGATCTTCTTCTTCACCACGGGCGGTGAGCATCATCACCGGAATGTCTCTGGTTAATGCTTCACGCTTCATATGCTTGATAAACTGAATACCCGAACCGCCCGGTAACATCCAGTCCAACAGCACTAAATCAGGGAAAGGCTCCGACAGACGAGTGACTGCGCTGTCATAATCTTCGGCTTCTAACGGTTGGTAACCATTCTGCTCCAACACAAAGCACACCATCTCACGGATTGGCGCTTCATCTTCCACCACCAGTATGCGTCTTGCCATCATCAACCCTGCCAGTAAGTTAGTGGTCACTATTTGATTTCGGGAGCCATTATGCGTCAGTTTTGTGACATTTTTATGAAAAACATCACGCTTCTGCAAGCAATAAGCATAGTGATAAATTTCATCGTAATTGCAAAATGCAGCAGCCAACTTTGCGAGACGTCTCGGAGATTTGTTCTATGATGCGGTTTTAGCCGCGACAACTCGCTGCCAGCGTTTATAATCAGCGCCATTCTCTGTGACTGATAACCTGCCGTGCGGGAGATTTATGCGCATTATCCATACCTCTGATTGGCATTTAGGCCAGCATTTCTTCACCAAAAGCCGAGCTGCTGAACATCAGGCATTTCTGCACTGGCTCATTAAGCAGATCGAAGAAAATCAGGTAGATGCGCTGATTGTCGCGGGTGATATTTTTGATACTGGCTCACCACCAAGCTATGCGAGAGAGCTCTATAACCGTTTTGTGGTGGATATCCAAGTCACTGGCTGTCAACTAGTTGTGCTCGGGGGCAATCACGATTCAGTATCGACCCTCAATGAGTCTCGGGGTTTACTTTCCTATCTCAATACAACGGTGATCTCTTCTGCTAGCAGCCAGCTCGAACAGCAAGTCATCACACTGAAAAACCGCCAGCAAGAGCCAGCCGCCCTGCTGTGTGCTGTCCCCTTCTTACGCCCGCGTGACTTAGTCACCAGCCAAGCTGGCGAATCTGGTGGGCAAAAACAACTGGCCTTGCAAGAAGCCATTGCAAGTCACTATCAGGCGCTATATCAGCAAGCCGTTGAGCTGCGTAGCAAATTGGGCTTAGCGATACCGATCATTGCCACCGGGCATCTCACCACTGTGGGAGTGACGACCTCGGACTCTGTTCGTGAAATCTATATTGGTACACTGGATGCCTTTCCTGCGCAGGCGTTTCCACCGGCAGATTACATTGCATTAGGCCATATTCATCGGGCCCAACAGGTCGCAAAAACCGAGCATATTCGCTATAGCGGATCCCCCATCGCGCTAAGTTTTGATGAGTTGGGTAAAGAGAAAAGTGTCTATCTGGTTGAATTTACCCAACAAACATTGGCATCGGTCACCCCACTTATTATCCCGCAGTTTCAACCCATGCAGCTCATCAAAGGGGATTTGCAGCAAATAGAACAGCAATTGACGCAATTTGCTGACCATCAAGGCTTACCCGTATGGCTTGATATCGAAGTTGCCACTCAAGACTATCTTACTGATATCCAAAGGCGCATTCAGGCACTGGCCGCTGATCTCCCTGTTGAAGTGGTGTTATTACGCCGTAGCAAAGAGCAACGCAACAACCTGATTGAGCGCCAAGAGAAAGAAACACTTAATGAATTGAGTGTCACAGAGGTCTTCGAGCGCAGACTCGCCCTAGAGAGCGATTTAGCTGAGCCGCGCCAGCAACGAATGCGCCAGCTATTTGGCCAAGCGGTTGAAGATACTACGCAAGGTAAAGATGCCGCAGAGGAGCAGCTACTATGAAGATTTTAAGTCTGCGCCTGAAAAACATTAATTCGCTGCAAGGGGAATGGAAGATTGACTTCACTACCGAACCCTTTGCCAGCAATGGCTTATTCGCGATAACCGGCCCCACTGGTGCGGGGAAAACGACGTTATTAGACGCGATTTGTCTTGCGCTCTACCATCAAACGCCTCGTCTGAATGTCACCCCCAGCCAAAATGAGCTGATGACACGCCATACTGCAGAATCGCTGGCCGAAGTTGAATTTGAAGTGAAAGGCACACGATATCGTGCATTTTGGAGCCAACGTCGCGCCAAAAATAGCCCTGAAGGCAATCTACAAGCACCGAAAGTTGAATTAGCATTAGGCGAAAGCGGGAAAATCCTGGCTGACAAAGTGCGCGATAAGCTCGATATGATTGCCGAGATCACTGGACTGGATTTTGGTCGATTTACCAAATCCATGATGCTGTCACAGGGGCAATTTGCCGCGTTCTTAAATGCTGACGCCAATGATCGTGCGGAGTTACTGGAAGAACTAACGGGCACCGACATTTATGGGCGGATATCCGAGCGGGTGTTCGAGCAACACAAAGAGGCCAAAATCGCTCTGGACGCCTTGCACCAACGGGCAGCCGGTATTGAGCTGCTAAACGAAGAACAGCGCTCAGCTTTGGCACAACAAATAGAAGCACTTCGCCAACAAGAACAGCAGCTCACATCAGCACAATCCGTTAATCAACAGCAAATAAGCTGGTTGACTCGTTGGCAACAACAACAAAAAGAAGTGCAGGACTATCAACAACAGCAAGTCTCTATTGAACAGGACTTTGAGCAGGCTCAACCTGAATTGTTACGGCTTGCCCGCAGTGAACCGGCTGAAAAGTTGCGTCCCTTATTGCGAGAGCGTTCACGCAGCCAGCAAGAGTTACAAAAAATTCAACTACGTATCACCACACTGACCGAGCAACAGCAACAACTTCAAACTCAGTTGGTACCCTTGGCCGAAGCATTAGAGCACGCCACTTTGGCGCGTCAACAGCAAGCGGTTAAACAGCATGAACAAGAAACGCTAATTGAACAAAAAGTCATCCCACTAGACAACACGCTCACGCAACAGCAGCTCATATTGGAGCAGCTAGCAACACAACGCCAACAGTTACAGGGCAAAGAGCAGCAAGAACGACAACAGCTAGAGCTCAATGAGCAGCAGTTGCTAAAAAACCATCAACGCCTACAGCAACTGGCAGAATATGCGCAACTTTATTCCCACCATCAACACTGGGAAAAGAACTTGCCATTATGGCGTGAACAGTTCCGCCAACTGCAATTACAGCAACAGCAATCGGCTGAAAATGAACAACAACAGCAGCAACAACTTGTATTGCTCAATACATTGCAGCAGCAAATCACCAAACTAAATGAGCAAGATAAGCAGCAGCAAGTTGTTCTGACACAGGCCAGTTCGCAAACGGGCAACATCCAGCGGCAACTGGCCGAGCTTGAAAAACAACAACCCTTGGCGCAGTTACGCCAGCAATGGAGTCGCCTCCAAGAGCAGCGTTCTATACGGCAGCAATTGGCGTCACTCTCGCCGTTGGCTCAACAAATCCAGTTGCTAATTGATAAACGGCAGCAGCAACTCATTAGCCAGCAGCAACAGTTAAAGCTGCTTGAGCCGCAATTAGCCGAAAAACGTCAGTTATATAAGCAACAAAAACAACATCTGACGGACCTAGAAAGTTTGTGGGAACGAGAGAAACAGATAGTAGGATTAGAGGCAGAACGGGCGAAGCTCCAAGCTGGAAAGGCCTGCCCACTATGTGGCGCTCTGGATCACCCTGCTATTACTGAATATCAGGCGGTAAAGCCATCTGAAACCGCCACACGTGTTGAGCTACTCCGCCTACAAGTCGAACAGCTATTTACCGCCGGTACGGAGTTGCGTACTCAAGTAGAAAGTGTGCAGCAACAGCAGCAGCGTTTGGAGCAAGAGCTACAGCACCATCACCAGCAACTGGCTGATTACCAACAACGCTGGCAAGCACTCGCTAAACCTCTGGCATTGGCAATAAGCTTGGATGATTCGGAAGCATTGACCACTTGGCTGGCTCAACAAGAACAATTAGAGCAAGACTGCCAGCAAAAATTGGCTGAATATGAACGTCTAAATCAGCTACATCAACAAGCGAAAGATGTGTTGGCGCAAGCTGAACAACAACAGCAAACACATAAGCAACAAGTCGCTCTCATTACGCAACGCCAACAAGATGCCCAGCAATCCCATCAAGCGTTGTTAGCACAGCATCAGCGGCAACAGGATGAACTGGCCCTGATGCGCCAGAACTTCCATCATACGCTGGCTGAATTGTCGCTATCATTACCGGAAACAGACCAACAACAGCGTTGGCTGGCGCAACGAGAAGAAGAGAGCCAACGCTGGCAGCAGTATCAGCAAGAACAGCAGCTGTTGGCCTTGGGGAAACAAGCGCTAGAAACGCGAATTGAAGATGAGCGTCGTCACTTACAAGCCTGTGTTGAGCAATTAGCAGAGCTTACCGATAAGCATCAACAGGCTGAAACCCTCTTTCAGCAATACCATCAGCAGCGCCAAACGCTGTTTGGTGATAAACGCGTCATTGAAGCGCGTCAGATACTGCGCCAAGAGCAGCAACAGGCCGAGCTAGCACAACAAAAGGCGACAGAATCTTTGCAGTTGGCTCAATCCCAGCTCAACCGACTTTTGGGAGAGCTTGCGGGGCTAGAGCAGCAATATCAGCATAATCAACAAAGTGCGGCAACAGCTCAAGCAGAGTTACAACAAGCACTGGAAAGCAGTGAATTCGACGATGAAGCGGCATTAACGGCAGCCTTGCTTAGCGAAGAAGAAAGGCAACGTTTGCAGCAATTACAACAACAATTGAACGAGCGGCGACAGCAAATCCAAATTCGCCAACAACAAACCCAAGAAGTACTTGAGCAGCACCACCTACAGTGCCCCGCAGGTGTCGATCAAACATCTGAGTTGGCGGTATTAGAACAACAACTCGAACAGTTAATCGCACAACTTAAAACTAACACCTTACGTCAGGGTGAGTTACGCAATCAGCTAGAAAGTGACACCGTTCGTCGTCACAATCAACATGCCTTGTTTGACCAAATTGAGCAAAGCCAACAGCAATATGATGACTGGAACTATCTCAACCATTTAATTGGCTCTAAAGAAGGTGATAAATTCCGTAAATTTGCCCAAGGGCTGACCCTCGATCATTTGGTCTATCTGGCCAATAATCAGCTTAGTCGTTTGCATGGTCGTTATTTGTTACAGCGTAAAACCAGTGATGCATTGGAACTGCAAGTGGTGGATACGTGGCAAGCGGATGCAATACGCGATACACGAACATTATCTGGCGGTGAAAGTTTTCTGGTCAGTTTAGCGTTGGCGTTGGCGCTGTCGGATTTGGTGAGCCACAAAACCAGTATTGATTCGCTGTTCCTTGACGAAGGTTTCGGTACGCTAGATGCCGAAACGCTGGATACCGCATTGGATGCTCTCGATAGCCTGAATGCGTCGGGTAAGACGATCGGGGTGATCAGTCACGTTGAGGCAATGAAGGAAAGAATTCCAGTACAAATCAAAGTGAAGAAGGTCAACGGACTCGGGGTTAGCCGTTTAGATAATATCTTCCGCGTTGATCAAGACTGACCCGACCCGAATCCATGATTCGGGTAAGTGATGGCTGCCCCACCGACGAAGGCCATGCCCAAAGTCATTGGCGTGACAGCTAGGCGGCAAACGAGCGCATCCCGATGAGCTGACTCAAGTCAGTGATTCGGGTAAGTGAGTGCCGCTAACAACGCTGCGACCTCACCGGCGAAGGGCATGCCCAAAGTCATTGGCGTGACAGCTAGGCAGCAAACGAGCGCATCCCGATGAGCTGACTCAAGTCAGTGATTCGGGTAAGTGAGTGCCGCTAACAACGCTGCCACGTCAAGGACGAAGGGCATTTGGCCACAGCCAAGCAGCGCCACGCACCCCACTCGAATCACCATGCACCGCCCGACGAATTGGCGTCTCACATTCACCGCCAAACACCCATGGGCGGATTAATGCGGGTAGTGTTTTATAGAGGCGGTCTACGTTACTCATTCCACCGCCTAGAACGACCACGTCGGGGTCGAACAGGTTAATCACCTGAGCCAAGGATTTGGCAAAACGTTGCTCATAATTATGCATAGCCTGCTCAGCTATCGCATCACCTTGTTCGGCCAACGTAATGATTTCATGGCCTTTAAGGGGTTTTCCACTCAAACGAAAATAGTCTGTGGCGAAGCCGGTGCCAGAGACAAATGTTTCGATACAGCCTTTTTTGCCACAATAGCAAGCGACCTCCTGCTGATATAGCCACTCTTCATCATCTTGCCACGGCAAAGGATTATGGCCCCACTCACCGGCAATACCATTGCCACCAGCATGTACTCGCCCATCAATCGCAATTCCAGATCCGCAACCGGTGCCGATGATGGCAGCAAAAACCAAATGTTTACCCGCCCCCGCACCATCGGTTGCTTCAGAAACGGCCAGACAATTAGCATCATTCGCCAAGCGTACTGGGCGAGAAAGTAGATCAGACAGGTCTTTATCGACAAATTGACCATTCAGCCAGACTGAATTGGCATTTTTCACTTTACCCGTAAAAGGAGAGAGTGTTCCTGGTATCCCTACACCGACACTGCCTCGCTCCCCCGTCGCCAGCTCAGCGTCAGCCACTAAATCAGCAATCGCCTGCAATGTTTTTTGATAATCATGTCGTGGGGTATCAACCCGCTTACGAAAAAGTTCCTGTCCATCATTGCTCAGCGCAATGACTTCTATTTTGGTGCCACCCAGATCGATACCAATGCGCATAGCGCTCCACCTCGTTGATAGGGTTGTTCATTGTGTTGCGAGCGATTAACAGGCTTCAATAGACTGCGAATATAGAAATAATAAAAATCTTATCATTTCAGTGTGGACAATGCGCGGCGGTGACACAATCTTTGTTGCCCTTAATTTTACATTCTGGGTATTTAAATCCCATTCGGTTAAAAAGGTATGGAACAAATTATTGGCTAGCACTCTTTTTTCTGATTCTTTACTAGGGGTCAAGGCGCCAATTCGTTATCATGCCGCCCTGCGTTTGATTAACTCGCGCGCTCAAAGCGCGCCCGAGCCAGGGAAAACACTATGCTGTGGTTTAAGAATTTAATGGTTTACCGTTTAAGCTGGGAAGTTTCGCTGTCTGCGGATGAAATGGAGAAACAGTTAAGCGCCCTCAGTTTCACCCCTTGCGGTAGCCAAGATATGGTCAAAACCGGTTGGGTATCACCGATGGGTTCACACAGCGATGCATTAACACATACGGTTAATGGTCAGATCGTGATTTGTGCGCGCAAAGAAGAGAAAATCCTGCCATCACCGGTAATTAAGCAAGAGCTGCAAGCCAAAATCGAACGGCTGGAAGGTGAACAACACCGCAAACTGAAAAAAACTGAAAAAGACTCGCTAAAAGATGAAGTTTTGCACAGTTTACTGCCACGCGCATTCAGTCGGTTTAACCAAACCTTCTTGTGGATAGATACCGTCAATGACCTGATTATGGTCGATGCAGCCAGTGCTAAGCGAGCAGAAGATACCTTGGCATTACTGCGAAAAAGCTTAGGCTCCCTGCCCGTTGTCCCTCTGACATTAGAAAACCCGATTGAGTTAACGCTAACAGAGTGGGTACGTAGCAAAGAGTTACCTGCTGGCTTTACGCTGATGGATGAAGCTGAACTAAAAGCTATTCTGGAAGATGGCGGCGTGATCCGCTGTAAAAAACAGGATCTGTTTAGCGATGAAATCGCGGTACATATCGAAGCTGGCAAGTTAGTGACCAAACTGGCACTGGATTGGCAGGAGCGCGTTCAGTTAGTGCTATCTGATGACGGTTCACTAAAGCGCCTGAAATTCTCTGACACTTTGCGTGAACAGAACGATGATATTGATCGAGAAGATTTTGCTCAGCGTTTCGATGCCGATTTTATTCTGATGACCAGTGAGCTGGCCGCGTTGATTAAAAATATGGTTGAAGCATTGGGTGGTGAAGCTGAGCGTTAATACTGCGGCTAGCGAGTAATGAAAGACCGCTGCCCTTTCTGGCATGGAGAGGGCAGAAATGAAAGTTAATCTAAAAACTAGCTCAAATATTTACACAAATACGATGATGCTTCAGCAACTTGCAGGTTAAATTCACTTTCCCCAGGGATATAGAATGTCTCACCTGGTTTGAACACTTCCCAACCTGACGACCCAGGGATCAGCACTTTTAAGCTGCCCGTAATCACGGTCATTTCTTCAGGTTTAGCCGTACTGAAGGTGTATTCACCCTTTTCCATCACCCCAACACTCGCTGGCCCAATACTGTCACTGTCAAAACCAATAGATTTCACTTTCCCGGTAAAATACTCATTAAATTTCAGCATAGTTTTGCACCCGCATCTTAATCAGAATTGAGCTTTCATATTAGAGTCTCTCTAAACACTCTGTCACTGAATATTATGGCGAAATGGGATCATTACCGGTTTCACTCATCTGGTTGCGGATAAAACACACGAATTGGCGCTGAATCTCATCAGTATGCTCAAAGAATCGCGGCTATTTAGCGAATAACAAAACCACTGCATTGAATCTTGCAGCAAAAGTGAATAGCGCTTATCAGAAAGGAAGTATCACATTAGAGGTTTCGTAGAATGTACAACGCCAATGAGGTTTCGAAGACCACAATCAATATTGACCAAAATGCAGGCATAAAATTGGTATGTTGATGGATATACAGCTTGAGGGTTTTCATCGGCCCGCCTTGATTGGCCTTGCCTAGGTGGCATTAAGCAACGCAAATGGTTTACGTTGAAATGATTACGTAGGTGATGATTGTACTCTTCGTATAATTATCAGGCAATCAGATGGGTTGCTATCGACGTAATAAAAACATGCGTCTTACAAATACCTTTATAGTGCAAATCTGTTCATCTCATCGATCGGGCTCAATCTCGCCACTATTTTACTGTTTCATCAGCTAAAATCTGCAAAATACGTTCAACGACCTCATGCGGTGTTTGAGTGGCGTCAAGCACATGATGAGCGACCGATTGATAGAGTGCTTCACGGCTAGCGAGAACGTCCAGCATTTCCTCAACGATAGGTTTACCGGTTAGACTTGGCCGCTGAGCATCTTCTGGGTCTTCCGTTAGCCTTTCTGCAAGTACATTGGCCGATGCGCGCAAGTAAATCACCACACCGTGATGACGCATAAATGTACGATTGCTCGGGGTTAAAACCGCCCCACCACCAGTAGCAACGACCGTTTTAGGCGCAGTGACTGTCTCTAATGCCATGCTTTCACGCAAACGAAAACCATCCCACCCTTCACGGGCAACAACATCGGCAACAGTGAGCTGTAAAGTTTGCTGCATAAACAGGTCTGTATCAATAAATCGATACCCCAACGCCTCTGCCAACGCCTTCCCCACCGTGGTTTTACCTGCGCCACGCGCACCAACCATGAAGATAGTTTGTGTCATTACTTGAAAGTCCTTTCGTATCAACTTCTGAGAATGAATTCTCGGTATCAAAAACGGGTCATTACGTTTAACTGACTCAGTGTTAATCAGCTTGATTTGATTAACACTCAGCCATTTGCTGTAGATGCAAATCATACCGATAATTGAGAGTAGTGCAAACTTTACAGGCGCGTAAATTTAATGATACAGATAATCCAATGTGATAATTTGATATTGTGCAACAATTCCAATGTATCACACCTAAACAGCCATCATTTTCACGCTAAATTTGCTCAGTGAATGACTCCATTCACTTGATAGTCTCCCTATAGAATAGAGACAACGGCGCAATGAATGGGGAAAGTTAATGATAGAACGCTAACGAGGCTGACAGATATAAACTAATGCAGGGGGGAAATTACGGACGACGCGTATTTTTTTCCACATAAAGTAGCGGGATAACAAGGGTTCAGACAGGTGGCTGTATTGAAACAGAACGAGTACCCCATTATTTACCCGTAAACGTTGTTGAGTCTGCTGCAAGATTTTGATACTTATTTTTGTGGGTATCGAGAGCAATGGTAAGCAACAAAATACCACATCGTAGTTCTGATCCAACAGTTCAGCTGAACGATCGGCAACTTGCAGACGTGGGTCATTTATCTGGTGCAAGGCATGCACAAAATGGGGTTGGATTTCGTAAGCTTGTAAGCGAGAGTTGACGGACATATGCGACAAAATTCGCTTTGTTAGCACGCCATCTGCCGCACCTAACTCTGCAATATTCAGATGTTGTTGCCAATCCACCTGATTCAACATCGCCTGACATAACCAAGGCGACGAAGGGGCTAACGTGCCAACGGTGCGTGGTGAAGCAATAAAACGCTGTAAATAGGAAAATTGGCTTTTAAAATTACGCCGAACAGTGTTTAACATAGCCTCTCCTCAGAGCCCAAGATATACCACAATAACACCTTATATTTCTTACGCTATCATTAAGATTACTCTAATAATTAATTATTTTGAGTCTGCGGCTATAAAGACCATCAGAAAGAATATGATGAATAAAAATAAGTCAGCCCAAGGTAACAAGAGTCATTCATTGTTACCTTGGGCTGACCGGCAAACGAAAATGTTATTACCGTACTGACAGAATCTATTACTCGTTCCTTCATTAGGATTTATTGCGAAGTATTAGCGATAAATCTCAGCAGTGGCACTGTAATTGCTTGAATCACCCGGATTGCTCATACCGATGATGCGATAGTGGCTAGCACCATCAGCGGTTGCTTTTGCATTTAAGGCTGATTCAACATCCATTGGCGATCCACTGACGTTTGAAAGTGAAATCACCCCGATACTTTGCAATTTAGTCGCTTGTTCCTGACTGACTTCTTGTGCTGCCATGGTAGCAAATGAAGTGGTGGCGATGAATGCAGCGACGATAACAGGTAATAGTTTCATAAACTTCTCCAACAAGCAGGTAATGGATAACGTCTTTGTAAGATTAATTATGAGCGCTGCACTGCAAGGAGACGTAATAGAGTGTAAAGAACATCAATCATTGTGAGGGAAATAAGGAGGAAATAACTTTATTTGTGTCTCTGGCGGAAATGAACGTCAATATAAGTGAAAATAATTTAATCTTTTAATCTTCCACATATTTATACCCTATAGATTTCAAGCGGCAGGAAGGAGGCAACACACCTGCAGCTTGAAAGATGACGGGTATTAGGATTGGGCAACAACCATCATAATATCACTACTAAACGAACCATCAGATTGAATCTGATAATGATTAATGACGCTATCGGATGCTGATTTTTGTAGCTCACGGATGGCTGTTGCGAAATGTTCAGGCGTACGCATTCTGGCTATCCAGCTACTGAATTCCAAATACAATCGATCGGATGTCACTTCACTAATCAGTAACCCAGCATCGGTAAACAGTGCCAACCATTCGCCTGGTGAGTAATTTCGGACATGTGAGGTATCACGTAGCACTTCCACGGTTTGCAGATAAATATCCAGTACTGGATGACCCGGTGAAACCACATCCATAAAGATCACCCGACCACCGGGGCGCAGTACCCGCTTCACTTCACGCAACGCTTGGCCGACATCGTGCCAGTGATGGGCAGAGTAACGGCTGATGACGATATCGAAACGGTGGTCATCAAAGGGTAATGATTCCGCTAGCCCTTGTTGTACGACAATATTCGTTAAATTTTTATCTGCTGCCGCCTGACTGACCACCTGTAACATCTGCGCAGAGAGGTCATAGGAAACAACTGATTTAACGACAGCAGCGGCGGCAAAACTGGCATGTCCCGCCCCACAGCCAAGATCGAGCAAGTGAGCATCACCATGGGGTTGCAGTAGCATAGCCAAGCGCTGTAAATCTTTACCCTGAGCATGAACCGCACTCGTCAGATAGGCATTAGCCTGATCACCAAACTGCCGTTCAACAGTATCTGTATGGCTATTTTGTTTTGTCATTACATCCCCACTGATGGTTTAACCTGCTGATTTATTTTATCTATCTTCTTTCCTGCTACGCGTAAACATGCTTTTTTCACAACAAATCCACTATAGTGGCAGGATTGAAACGTCACAATAGGATGGGGAAATATTATGGTCACGCTAAGAGCAATGCGTAATGAGGAACTTTGCGGCTATAGGAATTTATTTATTACCGAGTATGCGCAAGATTTATCATCTAATAGCGATTATAGCGCTGAGCAAGCATTAGCTTATGCGACACATAGCTTTGATAGCTACTTACCGAACGGCGTTAATAGTCCAAACGATCACCTTTTTTGTATCGAAAATAACGACAATCTTGGCGATGAAAATCAGTTGGTCGGTTATTTATGGTATGGATTGGGGAAAGAGGATAGCGCTGCCTTTATTAAGGATTTTTATGTGCTGCCACAATACCAGCGTAAGGGTTATGGCTCTGCCAGTTTGGAGGCGCTCGAAAAACGGTTGATCGACCAAGGGGTATTCGAGATAAAACTGCGGGTCGCCGCTGATAATCCGCACGCAAAAAGATTGTATGAGCAAATGGCGTTTGTCGTCACTGGGTTTAATATGTCTAAATCGCTGAAATAAAAAGATAGGCTATAACAACATTGGAGACAATAACAAAAATGGAGGCAATAACTTAAGCGCGCTTGCAGGGCTGCAAACGAAAATCTCACACTGATAATCGGATGAACAGTGCATCAGGCATAAATACCTGCTGTTCTTCTGATCAATCAGTAAAAGGTCGGTTTTCTCTAGACTGTTTTATCTTCACCCAACTGTTGTAGCTGATTTCTATACGATTTTACTTTTTGGCGTTTCTTCATCCAAGTCGAGAATGAGACAATAAAAATACCGCCAGCCAGCGCTAATACACCCAATTCATGCTGATAAAACAGCATAATAACAAAATAGACCGCTGAAATGATGGCGACCCATTTAGCCGAATGACCAATCGAACTTTTCTCATCAGTCAAACGGCGGATACTCTCTTCTTCGCTAATCCCCATGCTGATTCCTCCTTGTTGACCAGCTTATAATATTGGGCCAGCAGCATGATAATTCAACACATTTCTTAGATTTTATTTGATAAAGTCGAGATAGCGCCGATTGACTATCTCGACTGAGTTAATAATCATGACAAAATAATAATTAATTCATATTCGCCGCCATCTAATGCCACATGTAATCCATCATGAATGGCTGGAAACGGCTCACAAAATCCAGTTGCCACACCCAACACGGAGTCTATATGCAGACCGCAGGCCATTTCGCTGTGAACTCAAAAACTAAATCCCCTCCTGAAATTTTCGCGCCTTAGCGGTTTGTTGTTTTTCCAACTCAAAAATAGCGCGTTGCAACCCTTTTTCTTGAATCGGGCTTAAACGAGGGAATTTAAAACTTAGGCGCTGCATCGTCAGCGTTTCGCCCTTGTTATTGACGACTTGCTTATCAATGGACCGAATAAATTGCAGGTCCAATTTAAAAAGACCAAAACCACATAAATCAACCGAAACATCCCGCAGAACACCACATCCTTGCAGCGGGAACTCACTGCCTTTCAGGGCATATACCCCCATTCCACCCAAAGAAATGTCCGCAAGAGCGTAAGAAAACTGACTGCCATCAGAGAATTTCCCAGTGCAGTAATAAGCAGGCCACTGAGGAATATTGATGCGGAAATATTCCCGTCGTTGGATAAAATAGAGCTGCTCCGGCAGTGGTGAGCTAAAAGCAGGTAATGACAAATATTTTATTTCTTGCAATTTATGACAGGCGAATTCAATTTTGGCGCCAGTAGGTTCCGCGATGATGGTTATTTGGTTCGAGGCAAGCGCGAGAATGTTCTCATGCTCCACGCTGCCAAAATCAAAAATAAACTGATTCGTCTCAGGCATAACATCTAAAATGCGGCTAATAAACTGCCCGCGAGCATGCGTCACCATGACGGCTGTATCATTCTTCTGTAGGTCTCGAAGCACTGCACAGATCGCTAATTTATTCGTTTTGACAAAGTTTTCTTTAGACGTTTCGCTCACCTGCCATTCCCCATCTTTAATGTTTCGCTCTGGCTCACCAGATAATTTGAAGCCTACAAATATCAGGGGGGTTATCGGCAGAAAATAGATTAACTTTAATGATGATTTGTTAATTTCTTTGCGATGAGGGGGATGAGATAAAAATAAAGCGACATTGGCGCAGGCCGAATATCGCTTTTATGATCGACTTACCGCAATTTGCGGCCAATTAGCTACGGACTAAATCATCACCGTAGCCAATCCACTTATAGGTGGTTAGTGCATCTAGCCCCATAGGGCCACGCGCATGGAGTTTTTGGGTGCTGACCGCCACCTCTGCGCCTAAACCAAACTGCCCCCCATCGGTGAATCGTGTGCTGGCGTTGACGTACACGGCAGATGAATCCACTGCGCGGACAAAATGTTCAGCGCTACTGAGTGAGCGAGTTAAAATCGCATCGGAGTGGCTGGTGCCATGCTCACGGATGTGTGCAATAGCGCTATCAATATCAGCCACAATATCCACATTCAGATCCAGTGATAACCATTCATCATCGTAATCAACGGCCTCCACAGCAACAACATTCGCCTTACCTTCTGCGAGATAGGGCATGGCTTGTGGGCTGGCATGAAGTGTGACACCAAAAGCATGCATTCTGTCACTCAATACAGGCAGAAATTCTTTGGCGATAGCCTGATGAACCAGCAGTGTCTCTAACGAGTTACAGGCACTTGGACGCTGAACTTTTGCGTTTTCAACGACTAATAATGCTTTCTCAAAATCTGCACTTTCATCGACAAAAGTATGACAGACGCCAATACCGCCAGTAATCACTGGAATGGTGGATTGTTCACGGCACAGCTTATGTAACCCGGCCCCCCCGCGCGGAATCAACATATCGACATAACGATCCATCCGCAGCAGTTCATTGACCAATTCACGATCTGGGCTTTCAATCGCCTGCACAGCGGCGGCAGGTAGGCCGCACTGCTCCAAGGCTTGCTGGATCACTTTTACCGTTGCCTGATTGGTGTGATGCGTCTCTTTGCCACCACGTAAAATGACCGCATTACCGGTCTTCAGACATAAACTCGCCACATCAATGGTGACATTAGGGCGGGCTTCATAAATCACGCCAATCACCCCCAGTGGGACACGGCGGCGTTCTAATTTTAAACCGCTGTCGAGCAAACTCCCGTCGATGACTCTCCCCACAGGGTCATTGAGGCGGCATACCTGACGTACATCATTAGCAATGGCCGATAAACGAGCGGGGGATAATAATAACCGGTCTAATAATGCCTCACTCATACCACTATTGCGGGCGGCTATCATGTCTTGTTCATTAGCCTGCAAAATGGTTTGGCTTTCAGACTCCAGCAGGTTGGCAATCACCGCAAGTGCCTGATTCTTTTTTGCTGTGCTCAGCATCGCTAATTGCCAAGACGCCTGTTTGGCGGCTTTCCCCATCTGTTCCAGCATGCTCATGCTTGCTCCTTAACTGACAATCATATCGTCACGGTGAACAGCCACTGGGCCGTATTCATATCCGAGAATATCGCTAATTTGTTGTGAGTGATGGCCCGCTAACATGCGCAAGGCGTCACTGTTATAACGCGAGACACCGTGAGCTAAATCTCGCCCACTAAGATTGAGGATACGAATGACTTCGCCGCGAGAGAAATCCCCTTTGACGCTACGGATCCCTTTTGGCAGCAGTGAACTCCCCCGCTCCATAATCGCTGCGACGGCACCATCATCAACGGTGATTTCACCCGCAGGTGGCGCACCAAAAATCCAGCGTTTACGATTTTCCAGCGGTGTTTCCAACGCATGAAACCGTGTCCCGACGGGGGTGCCATCTATCACATCAGCAATGACGCCAGCTTGGCTGCCCGCGGCAATCACCACGTCGATACCCGCACGGCATGCGACATCAGCGGCTTGCAGTTTGGTCGCCATACCACCGGTACCAAGACCCGAGACACTGTCGCCCGCAATTTCACGCAGTGCATCATCAATCCCATGTATTTCGCGAATGAGTTCAGCTTCCGGATTATTACGGGGATCTGCTGTGTATAAACCGGCTTGGTCCGTCAGTAACAACAGCTTATCTGCACCCGCGAGGATCGCCGCCAGCGCAGAGAGATTATCATTATCGCCCACTTTTATTTCAGCGGTCGCGACCGCATCGTTCTCATTGATTACCGGTACGATACGGTTATCCAGTAAAGCATTCATGGTGTCGCGTGCGTTCAAGAAACGCTCGCGATCTTCCAAATCAGCCCGAGTCAGCAACATCTGGCCCACATGGATGCCATAGATGGAAAATAGCTGTTCCCAGAGCTGAATCAACCGGCTTTGCCCGACAGCAGCTAATAGTTGCTTTGACGCAATGGTGGCGGGTAATTCTGGATAACCCAAGTGTTCACGCCCAGCAGCAATCGCCCCTGAGGTGACAATAACGATACGATGACCTTTTGCATGTTGCTGGGCACATTGACGCACCAATTCAACAATATGGGCACGGTTAAGACGACGGGAACCGCCTGTCAGCACACTCGTCCCCAATTTCACAACCAATGTCTGGCTGCCACTCATAATTTTTCTGCCGTTGGGATAAATAAAAGAAACAATATATACCTAAAGTCACTGGCGTTGCAGCTAGACGTCTGTCTCATTGAGGCGGACACCATCGATGAACCTAAGAGCGAACATCGTTGATTAACGGCCTGGTGACTTCAAATACGAAAGGTGTAGGTCTTTGTAGCAGGCGCAACGCATTATGCCAACAGGCATGATAATAAATTCCCCTTTTTATTGTGCTTAAAGGGGAATTTATTGATTTGGGTAGAACAACACTATTCTTACGCGAACAACTTAACGTCTTACGCGGACAACTTAACGGGTTGCTCGCTAAAATCTTGTGCAGGGACCAATTTCATTTCAATAGAGGTGAGCATTTCAGCTAAACGCTGATGGAAACTCCGCAGAGTGGTCTCCAGCTTCTCTTGTACTTCAGGATCTTTAATGTTTTCTGCTTTCCAAGTGCCTTCTTTATTGAACAGGCCAAACTGGTAAACATAAGTAAAATGGTCTTGCGCAGGCTCCAACTCTATCCACCAACCCCAGAACTCACGCTTTTCGGGAGCAAGCTTTACATTGACGCAAACAGCTAAACAGTCAAAGAAAAAACGGTCATTCTGGCACTGCCCTTCACGTAGGTATGGCCCCAAAGCGGCGAAACGTTTCATAAGCTTACTTTTAGGATGAGCACTGGTTGACGTCATTCTTAAATCTCCTTATGTAGACGCACCTTTTTAGCAAACTGTTAAAAATTAGCAACTCATTAACGCATTTTATCTTCTAACCATTGGCTGGTTTGCAATAATGCACGATGGAAATTGTCATAGAGCGGTGTAGATGATATAGCCAATAATTTGCCGTCAGCGGAAGAAGAGCATATGAGCTTAGATTCTTCTTTCGGGCTGAAAGGATCGTTTTCCCAGAATCCTGCCAGCATTGGCGTTTGGCAACGCCGACCCAGTAAACCTTGTATTTTCAATGAGTAGCTATTCATTTCTGTTTTCAGTGTTTCATCGGAAGCATCAGCCATACCTAAACGGCTGGCCATTACATCCATGTACATATCCGGTACTTTGCGCTGGCTATCGCTGTTGCACAAAAGGTGATGAACAATCGGCCCAAGGCATGCCACTGCACGCACTCGTTGAGGTTCCAGATAACCTAAACGGACCGCGACATTGGCACCAAAACGGAAACCGAAAACACTGACGCGCTGATGATCAACCCAAGGGATATTGGGCAAAGCATGTAATACCTGTTGATGCAGATAACTGGTATCTTGCGTCAACTTCCAACGGGATGAAGCCCCGACAGATGGCATGTCGATGGTCAACATGGCGATGCCTTTCGGCGCAAGATAGTCGCGGAATAAACGATGATAGTCACCTTGCAGGGTGTCCAACCCACCGCAGATCAGCACCGTTGGGAATGGCGCACTGCCCACGGTTGGCATATGCAAGAAACCGCAAAGTGTGCCCCCATCAGCAATAGAAAACTCTAATTCTTTCAGGGTATAAGGCAAATGTTCAGCGGCAGCTTCATACGCGCGGTTAGATAAAACCTCGACTTGTTCAGCGAGTTCATCACCTTTCAGATGCGGATAACTGGCGATGCTGTAGAGGTTGGATGCGTTTAACCAATATTGGCCCGCGCTCTCAGGATCGGTCTCTTCCATCGCTTTTTGCTGCCATTTCATCGCCTGCTGTGCCCATTCATAAATCCAGTTACCGTTACGATAACCGACGACGGTGTCCAGCAGTTCGTTATCGCTGTGTTCAGCTTTTGAACAGGCAATACGCGATAAGACTTCTTCTATCTCAAGAGGGTCAACACCACGCCAAGTCCAAATGAGGCGGTTGATCATTCGATACCAATGACAAGTCGTATCGCCATCCAAAGCAGAATGAACGCTCATTGGATGATTGCAATGGGCATGCCGCACTAAGGTCGACGTTTCAGGATGTTTAAATTTAGGTTTGAACAAAATTTCAGAAAGGTTGGCTTGTGCCATAGTAACAATAGCCTCCATAAGCCGTGATGCAGGCCCGATAAGGGCTGCTCAGATGGAGCCAAGTTTACTCATACTGCGGGAAAAATGAAACGCCCGGTCAACACCGAGCGCTTAAAGTTGGGTAAATTACTTGCTACTCAAAGGGGCAACAAAGGTTACCGCCATATCCCAAGGCTGCTCAATCCATGTGTCCTGAGGAATATCAACCACATAGTCATCAACCAATGGACGACCCGCGGGTTTAGCGAACACCGTCACAAAATGAGCTTTCGGGTACATATCGCGAATGGCTTTTGCCGTGCCGCCAGTATCGACCAAATCATCAATCACGATAAAGCCTTCACCATCGCCTTCAGCACGTTTTAAGACTTTAAGATCACGTTGGTTGTCATGGTCGTAGCTAGAAATGCAAACGGTGTCTACATAACGAATACCCAGCTCACGCGCCAGAATGCCAGCAGGTACTAACCCACCACGGCTGACCGCGATGATACCTTTCCATTGTTCCGCTGGCAGTAAACGCTGTGCCAATTTGCGGGCGTGAATTTGCAACATATCCCAGGTAACGACGTATTTTTCGCTCATAAAATGTAATCCCAGCCAGTATAGAAGTGGCGTGCCATGTATCAGAAGGGGAAAAAAGGTTGCGCGAGATTATAGTGAGCCAACCAAATAAAAACCAGCAATTATCGGGCTAATTAGTCGAATCTGAGACAGTAATTGTGGTGCGAGACGCGCGTAATGCCAATGAAAGTGATATTCTCAAACTATCTCGCCATCATGATGGCGTTTTATCACAACCCCTAAAATCTTTAGTCATCAACCCAATAGCATCTCCGAAATCTCCGTTGTGAGACTGTCGAATGGGAATGCTATTACAGGAGACTTACAGTGTCTGAACTGTCTCAACTTTCGCCACAGCCGTTGTGGGATATTTTCGCAAAAATTTGCTCTATCCCTCACCCGTCTTACCATGAAGAAGCGCTGGCACAGCATATTATGGCGTGGGCCAAGGAGAAAGGTTTGCACGCGGAGCGTGATCAAGTCGGCAATATCCTGCTGCGCAAGCCTGCGACCAAAGGGATGGAGAACCGTAAACCTGTTGCACTGCAAGCCCATCTGGATATGGTTCCGCAGAAGAATAATGACACGGTACATGACTTCACCAAAGATCCCATCCAACCTTATATCGATGGTGAATGGGTAAAAGCCCGTGGCACGACATTAGGGGCTGATAATGGGATTGGTATGGCTTCAGCACTGGCTGTGTTATCTGATGACAGCGTTGAGCACGGCCCACTGGAAGTGCTGCTGACCATGACCGAAGAAGCCGGTATGGATGGTGCTTTCGGCCTGCAACCTAACTGGTTGAAAGCCGATATTCTGATTAACACCGATTCCGAGCAGGAAGGTGAAATCTATATGGGCTGTGCTGGTGGTATTGATTTCATCACCACGTTTGCGCTTCAGCGTGAAGCTGTCCCAGCGGGCTACCAAACACTGAAACTGACCCTAAAAGGTCTGAAAGGTGGTCACTCAGGCGCAGACATCCACCTCGGTCTAGGCAATGCTAATAAACTGCTCGCCCGTTTCCTGTTTGAACAGGCTAAAGAGTTAGATTTGCGTGTACTGGACCTGAATGGCGGTACGTTACGTAACGCTATCCCACGTGAAGGCTCTGTGACGCTGGCCATTGCCGCAGATAAAGTCGATCAACTGAAAAGTTTGAGCCAAGATTATCTGGCCACACTGAAAAACGAATTAGCCGCGGTAGAAAAAAATCTGACGATACTACTTGAGCCTGTTAGCTCAGAGGCGAAAGCCCTGACGAAAGAGACTCAACAGCGTTTGGTGGCATTATTAAATGCGACACCAAATGGTGTCATTCGCATGAGCGATGCTGTTAAAGGCGTGGTAGAAACCTCACTGAACGTGGGTGTGGTGACCATGAATGAAAACGAAGCAGAAATTATTTGCCTGATTCGTTCCCTGATCGACAGCGGAAAAGATTACGTGGTAAGCATGCTGACAGCAATTGGCCAGTTAGCGGGTGCGAAAACCTCACCAAAAGGTGGCTATCCTGGCTGGCAGCCAGATCCTAGCTCACCGGTAATGGCCCTTGTACGGGAAACTTACCAAAAGTTATTCAACAAAACGCCAAACATCATGGTCATCCATGCAGGTCTTGAATGTGGTTTGTTCAAAAAACCTTATCCAGATATGGATATGGTCTCGATTGGGCCAACCATGACTGGGCCGCATTCGCCGGATGAACAAGTTCACATCGAGAGCGTAGGTCAATATTGGCAGTTGCTGACCGCATTGCTCAAAGCAATTCCAGAACGCGCATAAATAGATCGAATTAACATTTTGATGCGAAACGGCGGCTCAAATGGGTCCGCCGTTTTTTTATGTCGCCCTATTCCCAGCTCAGCAGTAATTGCCGCTCAAGTTGAGGATCCAGCAATGTGACATGCAGGCCCACCAAGCGTACTCCCCGCCCAGCACGGCGCTCATTCCACGCAGTTTTCGCCACTTGCATTAAGTCCGTTTTATTCAACTGCGGCCAAACATGTTCTTGCGTCGTTTGCTGAAAATCATGAAATTTCAGCTTCACCCCTTGCCGAGCAATATGCAGGTCTGGCCTGACCTTACTTAACCGCGTTTCCAGCTCAATATATAGCTGCTCAATCAATGATTCACAGCTATCCCAGTCATGGATATCCTCTGCCAAGGTCCTTTCGACACCCACCGATTTACGCAAACGTTCTGGGGATACCTCTCGTTCATCAATACCGTGGCAGCGCTCCCACAACACATGACCAAACTTACCAAAGCGTTTCAATAATTCAGCCTGCGAGTAGTTTTGTACGTCACTACAGGTGGCTAGCCCGACATCCTGTAAACGTTTCGCGGTCACTTTCCCGACGCCTGGAATTTTGCTCAAGGGCAAATCATGTAAAAAGGTTAAAACCTGCCCAGGAGTTATGACATATTGCCCATTGGGCTTGTTCAAATCGGACGCTATTTTTGCCAAAAACTTGATAGGAGCAATGCCAGCCGAAGCTGTCAGGTTCAGTTCATCAGCGATTAACTGGCGAATCTCTTGGGCAATTAATGTGGCTGAACCGCTACACGCCAAGCAATCAGACACATCTAAATAGGCTTCATCTAAGGAGAGCGGTTCAATTAATGGCGTGTAGCGAGCGAAAATGTCACGAATATGCAGTGACGCTTCTTTATAGGCTGCCATACGGCCGGGGATAACTTTCAGTTGTGGGCATAGTTTCAGTGCCATGGCCGTTGGCATCGCACTGCGGACACCATAACGCCTAGCGGGATAATTGGCGGTACTGATGACACCACGCCTGTCGCGACTACCACCAATCGCGATAGGGATATCGCGTAGGCTAGGATCATCACGCATTTCAACTGCCGCAAAGAAGCAATCCATATCCACATGAATAATTTTTCGCATCTTATCCACCCACCACACATTTACTGTATAAGTATACAGTAAACTAATCTTGATTCAAGATTATCCTAGTCCTAGCCCCTCCAAGCCTATCGATTAACTGTCACATTTCATGATTATCCTAATCAAAACAACAATCAATGACTCATATAACAGAATTGAATCCTGTTATTAAGTTCTTTAAATATTTTGCTATTTATTTTTTATAAAAAATCATTAAATTCGAAAAGGCCTAAAAATATTACTTATATGATTAACATCAACCTCAACGATAATTCATTGTTAATTAATGAATAGGACTCAATATTATGCGAAATTATATTATGGCTACCCTACTATTATCCTCCGGTTTTGTTTCTTCTGGTTTTGCTGCAAATCCCCAATCTGTTACCTCCCCTGAAATACCACAAATTATTGCCCATCGAGGAGGGACAGGTGATGCGCCAGAAAACACATTGCCCGCCATCCAAAAGGCGCTCGATAATGGCGCCGATGCAATTTGGATCACGCTACAACTGTCTAAGGATAATATTCCCGTATTGTATCGCCCTTCTGATCTTAAGGAATTAACGAATAAATCCGGTAAAGTTTCTGCTTATACCGCTAAACAACTCGCACAAATGGACGCGAGTGTTGCTTATGATAAAAAACACAATATTACGCCTAAATCAGGTGCTAACAGCGGCATACCTACTCTCGATGAAGTATTGAAACAATTCCCAACCACCACATTTTATCTCGACATCAAATCACCCGATGCCAATCCGTTGACCTTCGCCAAAGCGCTGCAACAAACACTTGAAGCTAGCCATAAAGGCGAGAAAAGCCGCCTATCCCGCACTCGAGTCTACTCAACCGACGATGCTTATTTGAATGCATTGGATACCGTGAATAAGGCGGCTGATCCATCACATCAAATAAAGCGTTTTGAAAGCCGTGACCTTACGCGCACTCAGCTAGCCAACATTACTATGGATCATAAATGTGATTTACCTGCAGGTAACACCGAGCGTTGGTATGGCTTGGAATTACATCGTAAAGTTGAAGTGGTAGAAAAATATACATTGGGAGAGGGCCGTTCCAATGCGGTACTGAGTTGGGATAAAGAAGCCGTTGATTGTTTTCGCAAAAACACTGACGCGCACATTATTTTCTTTGGGATAAATACACCCGAAGACTATAAGAAAGCAAAAGAATTAGGTGCAGATGGTGTTATGGTCGATTCACCCGCGCTATTTAAAAAGATTGTTAGTGGCGAAGAATAGTAAGTGGTGAAGAATAACGTGATCATCTAAATAATGATGCTTAGGATATAGATACTTTTATTACCCACTATTTGCTAGAGAATCGATTATCGCTATCTCAATATATCCCCCAGCCAGCAGAGCGTTGTCTGGGGGATATATTATATTAACTTCAATTATCGCGCTCTAATCACTCGCTATAAAATACGATACTGATCCAGCGCCTTCTGGCGTGCGGCCTCTTTCGCCAAACGTTTCTTTCGCGAATCACAAGGCTCGGGGCAATCACAGACTTTCTCCATTCCCAATGCCCCGATGCCACCACAACTGCCCTGCAAGGTCTTACGCTTAACAAGATAGCCTAATGACATCCCGACGATAGCTAACAGAAAAAAGACAAAGGACGCGATAAAAACAGTCAACATATCCCCTCCGATTAAGGCCGTTTCTGCCGATAAGGCTGGAAGGCATCGGAATAACGTTCCTCGAAACCCTCATCAGTTTTAACTATCATCAGTACCGGAATACCGAGTAAATTCGCCAATGCCATTCCCCTCTCTGGCCCCAGCACATCTAACCCTGTCGATAAACCATCCGCAGTCATACAGCTTGGATCCAAAACCGTGATAGACACCAGCCGGTGATTAATGGGCCGCCCTGTTGCGGGATCAATAGTGTGAGAATAGCGGACACCATTTTGCTCAAAATAGTTGCGATAATCACCGGAAGTTGCGATTGCCATGCGCCCTGGTTCGATAATCTCTTGAGCACTTTGTGACATGCCAGAAACCGGTTTTTCAATCGCAATGCGCCAAGGTTTGTTTTCCCCATTATTACCACGGGTTCGGACTTCACCGCCGATATCGACCATATAGTTGGTGATACCGTTGGCCTCCAAATATTCAGCGACTACATCAACGCCGTAGCCTTTAGCAATAGAAGAGAGATCGACATACAACTCGGGAATCCGCTTTATCAGTGCCCCATTTTCTACCGCCAGATTTTCAATCCCCACCCAAGCTCGACGTTTGGCAATTTCAGCTTCGGTCGGAACTACATCTGGCCGCCCTTCAGGGCCAAACCCCCACAAATTGACCAATGGCCCAACAGTCACGTCCAACGCTCCATCTGTCAGACGGTTGATACGGATTGCTTCACGTACCACCTTTGCCGTTGCCACTGAAACCGCAAACGGCTTGTTCACTTCTCGGCTTTTGTTAAAGCGACTCAATTCTGAATTGGGGCGATAAGTCGACATCTGATCATTAACGACTTCTAACTCACGATCGATCTCCTGCTGTAGTCTCTCAGGACTGGGCACGGATGATCCCCCTACATACTTAATGGAGTAGGAAGTACCCATGGTTTTCCCTTCCAGATTGATCTGCTCAGGGCCACAGCCCGCCAGCATGACAACCCCCACCACAGCCATTAACCAATGTATTACCTGTTTTTGCTTTTGCACGATATCCCCAATCGTTGTATTCCCTACACATTTGAAGCCGGTAAGTATTGAAGCCGGTGAAAATTGAAGCCAGTGAATAGAAATTTAACCACCGAAATCATCAAGCATAATATTGTCGTCTTCCACGCCGAGATCTTTCAGCATTTTGATCACGGCCGCATTCATCATTGGCGGACCACACATATAGAATTCACAATCTTCAGGTGCTGGATGATTTTTAAGATAATTTTCGAATAAGACGTTATGAATGAATCCGGTATACCCCGTCCAATTATCTTCTGGCTGGGGATCAGACAACGCCACATGCCATTGGAAATTATCATTCTCAGCTTGTAGCTGGTTAAAATCTTCTTCGTAAAACATTTCGCGCAGTGAACGAGCACCATACCAAAAACTGATTTTACGTTTCGAATGCAGCCGCTTGAGTTGATCAAAGATGTGCGAACGCATCGGTGCCATACCTGCACCACCACCAATAAAGATCATTTCAGCATCGGTATCTTTAGCGAAGAACTCACCAAACGGCCCAGAAATAACCACTTTATCGCCCGGTTTCAGGGACCAAATATAGGATGACATGATTCCCGGCGGCGCATCAGGCTGTGAAGGTGGCGGCGTCGCAATACGCACATTCAGCATAATGATGCCACGTTCTTCTGGGTAGTTTGCCATCGAGTAAGCACGCACAGTTTGCTCCGCGACAACCGACTCATATCGGAACAAATTGAATTTATCCCAGTCACCACGATATTCCACTGGCACATCAAAATCAGCGTATTTGACCGTATGCGGCTCTGCTTCAATTTGAATAAAGCCCCCAGCGCGGAACGGTACAACCTCCCCGTCTGGAATTTTCAACTTTAGCTCTTTGATAAATGTGGCTTTGTTATCATTGGAGATAACTTCGCATGTCCATTTTTTCACACCAAAGATTTCATCGGGTAACTCAATTTTTAGATTTTGTTTCACGCTGACCTGACACGCCAAGCGACAACCTTCTTTGGCTTCACGCTTTGAGATATGAGAAAGCTCAGTAGGCAGAATGTCCCCGCCCCCCTCTTTAATCTTGACTCGGCACTGCCCGCACGAACCACCGCCGCCACACGCTGAGGAAACGAAAATGCCGTGGCTAGAAAGCAGGTTAAGCAACTTATCCCCTGCTGGAGCAACAAAGGATTTTTCCGCATCATCGTTGATATCAACACTAATATCCCCCGTATTCACCAGCTTTGACTTGGCAAATAAGATCATCAGCGTCAACGCCAGCACGATGAGGGTGAACATCACTACGCCCAGAATTATTTCCATGAATTATTCCTGCTCTTATAGGCTCACACCGGCGAAAGACATAAATCCTAATGCCATCAATCCGGTCGTGATGAAGGTGATCCCTAACCCCTGTAAACCCGCAGGCACATTGGCATATTTCATTTTTTCGCGAATACCGGCGAGTGCCACAATGGCCAACATCCACCCGATGCCGGAACCAAAGCCATACACAATCGATTCAGGGAAGTTGTAATCACGTTGCGCCATAAAGGAAACGCCACCGAAGATGGCGCAGTTCACGGTAATCAAAGGCAAGAAAATACCCAATGCGTTGTACAAGGCGGGGAAATAACGATCGAGGATCATCTCCAATACCTGCACAATGGCCGCGATAACGCCAATAAAGGTGATGAAATTCAGGAAGCTGAGATCCACCCCTTCGACCAAGGCACCATCACGCAGCACTAGGTTATACACCAAATTATTGGCCGGTACTGAAATGCCCAAAACGACCGTGACCGCAATGCCAAGGCCAAAAGCTGTCGCCACTTTCTTGGAAACAGCCAGAAAAGTACACATCCCCAAGAAAAACGCTAAAGCCATATTTTCCACAAATACTGCGCGGACAAACAGACTGACGTAATGTTCCATCGTCAATTACTCCTTCTCAATCTGCGCAGGCTTCAGGGTACGTAGGCCCCAAATCAGCATACCAATGATAAAGAATGCACTAGGCGCTAACAGGAACAATCCATTTGGCTGATACCACCCACCGTTTTGCACGGACTCAAGTACCGTCACACCAAATAATTTACCCGAGCCAATCAGTTCTCGCACAAAGCCCACCAGCACTAAAATCACACCGTAGCCTAAGCCATTACCGATACCATCCATAAAACTTTCAATCGGTGGCGATTTCATCGCGTAGGCTTCTGCACGCCCCATGACAATGCAGTTAGTGATAATCAAACCGACAAACACTGACAGTTGCTTGGAGATCTCAAAGGCATAAGCGCGCAGGATCTGATCCACAACAATCACCAGCGAAGCAATGATGACCATCTGAACAATGATACGCACACTGTTTGGAATGTGGTTTCTGATCAATGAGATGAAAAAGCTAGAGAAGGCGGTAACCAAGGTTACGGCCAGCGTCATGACTAAAGCGGTTTCCAATCTGGTGGTGACTGCTAGCGCAGAACAAACGCCCAAGATCTGTAATGCAATAGGGTTGTTATCAAATAAGGGCCCGAATAAGACCCGCTTAATCTCTTTGGTATCAGCCATTTTTTAACGCTCCTTCGCGCACTCTTTGCAGGAACGGGCCAAAGCCGTTTTCACCGAGCCAAAAATCGAAGCTATTTTGCACCCCGTTTGAGGTCAATGTCGCCCCTGATAATCCGTCTATCGCATGAGGGTCGTCAGCAGGCGCACGCCCTTTAACAATACGGATAGCCGGTTGCCCCTGATCGTCAAATAACCGTTTACCCACCCACTGGTTACGCCAATTGGGGTTCTCTATCTCTCCGCCCAGCCCCGGTGTCTCACCATGATCGTAGTAGGTAATACCGCGCACAGTTTTACCGTCGCTGTCGATGGCCACGAAGGCATACATCATTGACCACAGACCCGAGCCATAGACGGGCAAAACAATTTTATTGATCTGCCCATCGTCACCACGTACCAGATAGATTTCAACAATGTTTGCCCGACGCCGAATCCCGGCGATATCTTGCTCTCTGGTCAGCGCGATGCTCATTTGGTTATCGCGTAGCGCCTGAGCTCGGTCAAAAGTCGCGGGGTCTTGTTTGATAAACTGGCCACTTTGTAAATCCAGTAGGCGAGGTTCAATACGTTCAGCAAATTCGCGTTGCACTTCTTCAGCAGGCATTCTCGGTTGCAGTAAGCCGGTGACCGCCAAAATATTACGCTGCTTATCTAACAAACGTTGCTCTTGTTGCTTCGCTTTTAGCCCGACAGCCGCACCTGACACCACGACAGAACACACTAAACACAACACGATCACCACCAGCAATGTTTTGCTGATGCTGTCATTATTTCTTGGTTTATCACTCGCCACGGGCTTTCCTCCGCTTAATATTGGCCTGAACAACCACGTAGTCGAACAGTGGTGCAAACAGGTTTGCGAACAGGATAGCGAGCATCATGCCCTCTGGATAAGCCGGATTGGCCACCCGGATCAATACGCACATCGCGCCAATCAAACCGCCATACCACCATTTACCGGCATTGGTAAATGAGGCCGACACCGGATCGGTTGCCATAAAGACCATACCAAACGCAAAACCACCGAGGACTAAATGCCAATACCAAGGCATCGCGAATAGCGGGTTGGTGTCAGAGCCTATCCAATTAAACAAGCACGCGGTGGCAATCATGCCAATCATCACACCCGCCACAATCTGCCAAGAAGCCACGCGGGCAAACAGAATAATGGCCCCCCCGATCAAGATCATCAGCGTAGAGACTTCACCAATAGATCCGGGGATGTTACCCAGAAAAGCATCCATCCAAGTGATAGGTTGATGGGTCACGGTGTTCACTAAACTGTGGCTACCGTTAACCGTCCATTGTGACAGTGGGGTGGCACCAGAAAAACCATCTGCTGCAGTCCACACCAAATCACCGGATATCTGCGCAGGGTAAGCAAAAAACAGGAAAGCACGCCCCGCTAACGCTGGGTTAAGGAAGTTACGCCCAGTACCACCAAAGACCTCTTTACCGATAACGACGCCGAAAGAGATCCCCAGTGCAGCCTGCCACAAAGGCAATGTGGGCGGCACAATCAACGAAAATAAGATGGAAGTGACGAAGAAACCTTCGTTGATTTCATGTTTGCGGATGATAGAAAAAACCACTTCCCAAAAGCCGCCAACCAAAAACACCACAGCATAAATGGGCAGGAAATAGGCTGCCCCCAGTACCATCTTGCTGATCCAGCCCGCATCAGGGGCAAAGGAAACACCCAGCATTTGGGCCAGTTGATAATGCCAATCACTGGCAATAATCTGTTGCAGCTCGGCAGCACTGTAGAGTTGGTTTAACGCTGGGATCGCCTGAGCGCCGACGTTGTACATCCCCCAGAACATGGCTGGAAAGACCGCCAGCCAGACCAGAATCATCATCCGTTTTAGGTCGATGGCATCTCGCACATGAGACGCACCCGGCGTCACTTTACCTTGGGTATAGAAAATGGTGGCAGCAGCCTCATACAGCGGATAATACTTTTCTAATTTCCCACCCGCTTCAAAGTGGTGCTCTATTTTCTCGAGAAAATGTTTCAGGCCCATGAGTTATCCTTCCTGCTCAATCTTGGTCAATATGTCGCGCAGTACCGGGCCGTATTCGTACTTACCGGGGCAGACAAATGTGCACAATGCCAGATCTTCTTCATCCAACTCTAGACAACCCAGTGCCTGCGCGCTTTCAGTATCCCCCGAAAGTAAGTCCCGCAGTAAATGTGTCGCCAAAATATCCAGCGGCATGACACGTTCATAGTTGCCAATAGGCACCATTGCACGCTCACCACCGTTCATATTGGTCGAAAAAGCAAACAATTTACGTTTGAAGAAATGGCCGAGTGTGGTGCGAGTAATGGAGTATTTATTGCGACCAGGCATGACCCAGCCAAAGAGTTCCTTCTCTCGCCCCTCGCGAATAACAGACACTTGCTGATGGAAACGCCCGAGGTAGCCATGAGTGGCCGAGAAAGCCGTACCACTGAGAACGGAGCCAGAAATAATGCGGTTTTCACCGTCTTTCAGTCTGCCTGTCGTCAATTCAGACAAACTCGCGCCAAGGCGAGTACGCAGCAATATCGGCTCATTCACTTGCGGGCCTGCCACCGCGACAATACGGTCAGTCCACAATTCACCAAGGGTGAAAAGTTTGCCAATCGCAATCACATCCTGATACCCCAGATGCCAAACGGTCTTACGCGCACTCACGGGTTCAAGAAAGTGGATGTGTGTGCCCACTAAACCCGCCGGATGAGGGCCAGAGAATTCATTGTAGGTCACCTGCGCGTTCGGATGGCTACTGACCGCCTGCCCTGATGCATGGCAAACATGCACCTTACCTTCCGTTAAACGCGTGAGAAGGGTTAAACCATGCTTAAAGGCATCGGGTTCAGTGGCAATGATCACCTGTGGATCCGCCGCCAACGGTTGAGTATCCATTGCGCTGACAAAAATAGCCCGAGGGCGGCTACCCGGTACGGGGGTTTTACTGAAAGGCCGAGTTCGCAAGGCAGTCCATAAACCAGAAGCCAGCAACTGGTTTTGTACTTGTTCATCACTCAGTTGATTGAAAGACAACTCATCATGACGTTCGAAAGCAATTTGCTCGTCGCCTTCAATTTCAATCACCACCGATTGCAGCACTCGACGCTTACCACGATGAATGGCGCTGACTTTGCCGCTAGCCGGTGCGGTATACATCACACCAGGATTTTTTTTATCTTCAAACAGAGCCTGACCTTTCTTAACCCAGTCACCTTCTTGTACCAACATGGAGGGACGCATGCCCACATACTCTTCACCCAGCAGCGCGACATGACGAATAGTTGGACCATTCTCTATCACCTGCGAGGGTGACCCAGCGATGGGAAGGTCGAGTCCTTTCTTTATCTTAATCATAAGGTTGGACAACTTTATCAGTGATATCAAATGCTGTACTGAAACCCAACGCGTACAGCCACACAAAAGAAGATACTTTCACGCTTCATATAAGCGACAGCAAAGTGCCGATTCTATAGGGCAACCATGAATACTGACTGAAAGAATCGTAGAAATTAGGTGCTAATCGTCTCTTACGCAAAAATGACCACCAAAGCCATTCGATGAGCAAGCCAACAACAGCGCACGATTCTAGCATCTAGACCTTACAGTGTCTGAAAAATGCCGTGATTTGAGTCAAGCAAATGCAAATCATTTCCCACTAACTTCTGTATATATTCGGTAAAAATGTGTCATTAAGTCATCTTTACCGAGTTGGTATTTATTTTATACAAAACATATATTGCTAAAAATTTCCTGACTGATAATCTGCGCCTATAAATCAGAAAAGTTAGTGGCATCTTATAAATATAAGTAGGAATAATAAATGGGCAAAGTCGCGCTGTTGTTTGCGATGATAATTTGTTTGCCTGCGGTATCCTTCACCAGCTCAGCCAGTGAGCCAGTGGCGGTGTCCAAAGAGCTTAAACAGCAATTACTAGGGTCATCGGTCTATATTCAGATCTTCAAAGAAGAACGTACTCTGGAATTATATGCCAGGTTACAGGGTGAGTATCGTCTGGTACAAAGCTATCGCATCTGTGAATTCTCAGGTGGCCTTGGCCCGAAACGCCGTGAAGGTGATTTCAAAAGTCCGGAAGGTTTTTACACTATTGATATGCGCCATTTAAAACCCGATAGTAAGTTTTATCGGGCAATCAATATTGGCTTCCCAAATGAATATGATAAGTCTCAGGGTTATTCAGGGAAATATCTGATGATCCATGGCGCTTGTAAATCAATTGGCTGTTATGCAATGACAGATGCCTATATGGACGAGATATTTAACTACGTGCAAACGGCATTTATCTTCGGTCAGGAAAAAGTCGATATCAGTATTTATCCTTTCCGAATGACCGAGCAAAACATGCAGCGCCACCGTAACTCTTCAGATTACAATTTCTGGCGTCAATTACAGCCAGGATATACCTATTTTGCCAAAAACCGGATGCCACCAGCAGTCTCGGTGATTAACGGGCAATATGTATTGAGCCGCCCGCCACTTTCCAGCGCACCGGCATCCCAGTACGCTCTGACCAAATCAAATTTGCTCACCAAAACAGAATAATGAAAATTCACCTGGTGCAATTTTGTGCCAGGTCTCATTGACTGTCAGAGGTTGCGTGGCGATCACCGTGACCACATCATTGGGGGTGGTTTGACGCTGAAAATCGATTTCAACATCTTGATCCAGCAACGTCGCTTTGCCGAAAGGCGCACGGCGAGTTATCCAATATAAATTGGTCGAACAGAACGCCATGACAAAACGCCCGTCCGAGAGCAACATATTAAACACCCCTTTTTTGCGCAATTGCTCGCATAGCGTGGCGATATAGCGAAATACTGCAGGCCAATTACTCGGAGTTCGCGGGTAACGCTTGGCTAATTGATTTAGCAGCCAGCAGAAAGCATATTCACTATCAGTCTGGCCAATCGGCCGGAAAGTCCCGGTATCTAATTGACGATAGCCCTTTAGCTGCCCGTTGTGAGCGTAAGTCCAGTTTCGGCCCCACATTTCGCGGGTAAACGGGTGAGTGTTTTCTAACGCCACTTCCCCTCGGTTGGCCTGACGGATATGCGAAACCACCGCACAGGATTTTATCGGATAATCTTGTACCAAGCGGGCAATGGGCGAGTTAAAACTCGGTTTGGGATCTTTAAACGTGCGGCAACCATTACCTTCATAGAAAGTAATACCCCAGCCATCTTTATGTGGGCCTGTTCCCCCACCTCGTTGCACCAGACCGGTAAAGCTAAAGCAAATATCCGTGGGAACATTTGCGCTCATCCCGAGCAATTCGCACATAACTAACCTCCCGCTTAGACCTTTAATTCTTGTTGTTGCAGCGGTGTTAGCTGCGTTTTTCACTTACCAGACAATGCTTCTAACAGACAATGTTTCTACCAAACAATGTTTCATTGAGGGTGATTCAAGGTGATCAACACTACTCGTTTCGGCGTTGATCACCTCAGCACATCAGGCTTTTACCATCTCTTTTTCAATCAACTGAATCAAGATATGAATCGCTTTGATATGAATTTCCTGAATGCGATCGGCATAACCAAAATGCGGTACTCGGATTTCGATATCCGCTGAGCCCGCCATTTTACCGCCATCTTTTCCTGTTAACGTAATGACTTTCATGCCCTTAGCGCGAGCAGCTTCAATCGCTTTAATGATGTTGCCTGAATTACCTGATGTAGAAATGCCCAGCAGGACATCCCCTTCACGGCCAACAGCTTCAACATAACGCGAGAAAACATAGTCATAACCAAAGTCATTACTGACACAAGAGAGATGGCTAACATCTGAGATGGCAATCGCTGGATAACCAGGACGATTCTCACGATAACGGCCAGTCAATTCTTCAGCAAAATGCATGGCGTCACAATGGGAGCCGCCATTCCCGCATGACAAGACTTTGCCACCCGCTTTAAAAGAATCAGCCAATAAGACGGCTGCGCGTTGAATAGCATCGATGTTTGCATCATCTTTCAGAAAGTTTGCCAGCGTGTCTGCTGCTTCGTTCAATTCACTGCGGATTAAATCGTGGTACATGGGAGCCTCTTTTATAGTCCTATGGCATCAATATTTTCCTGTGTCAGTGTACCGGATAGCATAAAAAGCGAGAAGCGCTGTGATGCGTTACAGAGGAGAGTTTTCACGAGGATTGAGAACAAATTGTGAGATGAGTTGTAAATAGCATGTAATGGTATTGATAAAAATAATGAGATGAACTAAAACAAATGTATCACTCAACAGGTCAGACCTCCTACATCTCAGGAGCTTTATTATGATGGTTCTTAGCATTGTTGCCTTGCTGGTTCTTATTGGTGTGTTGTTCTATCACCGGGTGAACCTCTATCTCAGTAGTTTGATTCTTGTGGTCTACACCGCAGCAATGGGTGCGTCGCAGTTATGGTCATACTGGGTACTATTGCCACTGATGATTGTTTTACTGCCTCTGTTGCTCACACCTGTGCGTCAATCACTGTTTTCTGCACCAGCATTGCGCATGTTCCGTAAAGTCATGCCTGCAATGTCACGAACTGAAAAAGAAGCTATTGATGCCGGTACCACTTGGTGGGAAGGCGATTTGTTCCAAGGTCAACCTGACTGGAAGAAACTGCACAACTACCCGAAACCACAGTTAACCGCAGAAGAACAAGCGTTTATCGATGGGCCAGTTGAAGAAGCCTGTCGTTTAGCAAATGACTTCCAGATTACCCATGAATTGGCCGACTTGCCGCCAGAACTGTGGGCGTATCTGAAAGAAAAACGCTTCTTTGCGATGATCATTAAGAAAGAGTACGGCGGTCTTGAGTTCTCGGCTTATGCGCAGGCTCGGGTGCTGCAAAAGTTGTCTGGCGTCTCAGGCATCTTAGCTATCACCGTGGGCGTGCCTAACTCCCTCGGCCCCGGTGAATTACTGCAACATTACGGAACGGAAGAACAAAAGAATCATTATCTGCCAGGCTTGGCCCGTGGCGATGAGATTCCATGCTTCGCCCTGACCAGCCCAGAGGCCGGTTCTGATGCTGGCGCAATCCCCGACACAGGCACCGTTTGCATGGGGGAATGGCAAGGTAAACAAGTGCTGGGCATGCGTCTGACTTGGAACAAACGCTATATTACCCTTGCACCTATCGCCACGGTGCTCGGCTTAGCCTTCAAATTATCGGACCCTGAGCATCTATTGGGTGAAACCGTTGATTTAGGGATTACTTGTGCGTTGATCCCGACGAATACCCCAGGGGTAGAAATCGGTCACCGTCACTTCCCGCTGAACGTGCCTTTCCAAAATGGCCCGACACGCGGCAACGATATCTTTGTCCCTATTGATTACATTATCGGTGGGCCAAAAATGGCCGGTCAGGGCTGGCGTATGCTGGTGGAATGCCTGTCGGTGGGTCGCGGCATCACGTTGCCTTCGAATGCTACAGGTAGCCTGAAAAGTGTGGCGATGGGGATCGGTGCTTATGCCTACATCCGCCGTCAATTCAAAATTTCTATCGGTAAAATGGAAGGGATTGAAGAACCATTGGCACGTATTGCAGGTAATGCCTATGTGATGGATGCTGCCGCTACTTTGGTCACCAGTGGCATTATGTTGGGTGAGAAACCGGCGGTATTATCGGCCATTGTTAAGTATCACTGTACTCACCGAGGCCAGCGCGCCGTGATGGACGCGATGGATATTGCGGGGGGCAAAGGTATCTGTCTGGGTCCAACTAACTTTATCGCCCGTAGTTATCAAGGTGCGCCAATTGGTATCACCGTTGAAGGTGCGAATATCCTGACTCGCAGCATGATTATCTTCGGTCAAGGTGCTATTCGTTGCCATCCATTCGTCCTTGATGAAATGGCGGCGGCACAATCTAACGATGTTGCGGCGTTTGATAAAGCCTTGTTTGGGCATCTGGGCCATGTTGGCAGTGCCAAGATCCGCAGCTTCTGGTTGGGTCTGACTGATGGCCGCACCAGCGCCACACCGGTGAAAGACAGCACTCGCCGTTATTACCAGCAGATGAACCGTCTGAGCGCCAATCTGGCCTTGTTGTCAGATGTCTCAATGGGTGTACTTGGCGGTAGCCTGAAGCGTCGTGAACGTATTTCCGCCCGTCTTGGGGATATTCTCAGCCAATTGTATTTGGCATCAGCGACACTGAAACGTTATGAAGATGAAGGCCGCCAGAAAGAAGATTTGCCGCTGGTCCACTGGGGCGTTCAAGATGCGCTGCACCAAGCAGAGCAAGCGCTAGATGACTTACTGCGTAACTTCCCGAATGGTTTGATTGCCGGATTGATGCGCTTCGTCGTCTTCCCATTTGGCCGCACACATCAGGCACCATCAGATAAATTGGATCATCAGATAGCGCAACTATTGCAAGTGCCATCAGCAACCCGCAGCCGTATTGGTCGTGGTCAATACCTGACACCGAGCGAGTTTAACCCTGTCGGTTTGCTGGAAGCCGCATTGCAGGATGTGATTGCAGCAGAACCGATTCATAAACGCCTGAGTAAAGAAGCTGGTAAGAGCCTGCCATTTACTCGCCTAGATATGCTGGCAAAACGCGCGCTGGCAGAAGGGAAAATCAGTGCAGAAGAAGCGGCGGTACTGACTAAAGCCGAAGATAGCCGTCTGCGTTCAATTAATGTCGATGAATTTGAAGCAGATGAATTGGCGGTTAAACCAAAAGTAAAGCAGCCAGCGAAACCACGGCAAACTGAAGCCGCTTAATCATTTATATTTGTCTCTATTCAAGCCCCCAATCACTGGGGGTTTCCAGACTGCTGACAAACACTAACTCGATCTGAAACGATGAGGACAGGCAGAAAAGTAAAGCGTCCGCGCCAAGGATGGCGCGGCTCGAGCCTCCAAGGATGGATTCACGGCGTCTTTATGATCTGCCTGTTCTCAACGCAACGAGTACTTTGTCAAAAATCTCAAGCCGTCGATCATCTCAAGCCCCCAATCTCTGGGGGCTTTTTTATTGTTTTATTCCCCCGCGCAGTTCGTCCAGCAAACCACGAACGATCCCCCCAAACTGCTCAGGCTTACCGATAAATAGCACATTATCAGGCTGAATCTGTAACAGTTGGCGGCGCAAGTCATGACGCCATTCGATATCCGTGATCAGACGTACCGCAACATCAATATAGTCAGCCAAACTATGAGTAATCAGGGTTTCAGCCAAACCCAAACGGCGAAAAAGCCCTTCATCAATATGCTCATGCACTTCAGCCCCGCTAAGACAAACACCGGGAAGCCCCTGACGCACGGTATCCACGATGCCATTGGTATTACCGAAGGGGAACGGGTTAATAAAAAGGTCGCACTGATTGATCACCTGTAAGTAATCCAAATATTCCAGATGCTCATAGACGATGGCCTGTGGAACAATGTTAGTGACCGCTTTTTCCATCACACGATGGCTAATGCCCCAGCAAAATCCCACCAGAAAATGAAACACAACAGGTATAGCCGTTCGTTGGGCGATGGCTGCGCAGGTGGCCAAAAAGCGTGGATTAATCTTCATGGCAGAAGCACAAACAGCAATATGCACTGCGGGGCGCTCAGCAAATTGCTCTATGGGATTAGGCTGGCTGATATTCGCTGGCGGCACATAGGGTAAGCAGTCTTTAGGCAACGGGACCACTTTTTCGGAGAAACACTCGATATCCCCAAGATAATCCTCTTCCACTAACACCGCATCTATATAGTCAGAATGTGTTGTCGCCGGATGACCAAGGGCCATCACCTGTAACGGGGCGAGCCGAAGATTGGTTAAGGCAACCGTCAGCGGAAACATCCCAACACTGGGGAAATAGATCACATCCGGCTGTAATTTTTTCGCTAATGCCACGATCTCCTCGACCGCACCCACTCGATTCACTTCAGTGAACTCATCAAAAACCGTCTGAGTGATAGCATCAGTGGCCTCGACAAGGGTGACACCATGGGTAGAAAACTGCGTGCGGGCGGCCCTCAGGGTACTGGAGTGTGTTCGATAGATAGAATGGCCACTGTTGAACCACTCTAAGATCACGAGCATTAATGGTTTACTGCGTGATGGCGGGGGTATATGGCTATCAGATAGCCCATTTTGAAGCAGCGTCTGGCGTAAATGAAGATTGATGCTGCGCTTTATCCGGTGCTTTTCTGGCCTATCAGCATAGCTACAATGCATGTAGACATCATGCAAAATACGCTCCGGTAGCTGTTCGATGTCCCCTAATGTTAAAAGTTTTTCCGGTAACCAACCGAGTAAAAACTCACGCTTTGCATGCCCTGCCGCACTGGGTAACATTCTTGGCGATAAAAGTGCCAAACACAGTGCAGCTGCCGCCTGCGGATTAAATTGCCACAATATATCCGGCTGAAGTGGCACGCTCGATTCTGGCAGATACATCAAGCAAAACTTCAGGAAAGTATTACGCTCAAACCGGAGAGGATGTGCAGACCCTTCCCCCGCCTGATTGAGATTAGTAATCACATGATCGGCATGTCCAAACGGGGAAGCGGCAAATATTAAGGCGATCCAACGATGGAAATTGATCAGTTGTAAAAAACCCGTCTCTGAAAGAATGAATCCCGGATCAGAGAACAAGTTTCCAATGGCCGCAGCTAAGCGATTGCAGTAGTGTTCTTGCTGTTGTTGCGGCTGTTGATTGAGGGAAAATACATCCCAACGCCCATAATGAGCATCCAGCTCTTCTAGCAAAAAGATCAGCATTCGCCCCGCCGCTTCATAGCGCCGAGTACAGACTAAAAACTCAAAATAGGATAATGAAAATTCTGCTGGGCGCTCAATGACGGGCGCAATTTCAATTGGCTTTTCCACCCTTTCCCCCTAACAGCACCCTATTATTAGTGGCGTGTTGATGACAGTGGTATCCATTTCCCGAGCACATGCTCATCGCAACCTGTTGTTTCACTGGTTGTCTGCGCTGGGACACAAATGTTGAAGCTGATATTGCCAACACTTTCTTGCCCGGATGAAAGTTGATAAGCAGTCAGTTGAGAAGAAAGAGGGAAGTGATGCCCTTCAAGGGAGCTGAGGATCTGATCGCGTTTTCTCAATAATGAAAAAGGAATCACCCACGTTTGCCCATTAGACTGGGCGGTAATGTCTCGTGAGCTAGACGGCAGATGGCCCGAATTTTGGTCAGAATTAATATTGCTGCGAGGATCGCTTCTCTCGATCAACTGACCATTGATCACGACATTGTTGCCGATAAATGCGGGTGCTGCGACACGAACAGCAGTTGGGTGGGTAGTCGTATAACCCTTATTGGTCACTGGATCGTTTGGAATATCCACACCATGTCCATCGATTGCCTTCCCCGCGAGAGACACATTATCCAACGTATTGTTGCCGCTAAGCTTCACGCCAGTACCGCGCTCACCACTGGCATTGCCAGTCACGCTCAGTAAATCTGTTGTCTGCGCGCCGGTCAGCTCAACGTCATTACCCACCGCCACGCCGGTGCCGTTGGCCGTATTACCCTGAACACCACTGCCGTTACTGCCAGTGATATTAGCATGGATATCTAACCCAGTTCCCTCTGCGCTGCTACCGTTGAGGGTGGCGTTATCCAACACCGTGTCACCCGCCACTTTCACGCCGCTGCCATTGTTCGAACTGCCGTTGACCGTGCCGCCCGTGACCGCGCCATTGAGCCGTACTCCATCGCCCTCCGTCGATTTACCGTTCACCGCCGTATTGCCATGATTGATTATTGGCCCGCTGATATTCATGCCGGTGCCATTCGTTGCTATACCCGCGAGCGACACGTTATCCAGCGTATTGTTACCATTAAGCTTCACGCCAGTACCGCCCTCACCGCTGGCATTGCCGCTCACGCTGAGCAGGTCTGTTGTCT
>NZ_HE997649.1:197288-226408 GCF_000312485.1 Yersinia massiliensis CCUG 53443
GGCATTGCCGCTCACGCTGAGCAGGTCTGTTGTCTGCGCGCCAGTCAGTTCAACGTCATTACCCACCGCCACGCCGGTGCCGTTGGCCGTATTACCCTGAACACCACTGCCGTTACTGCCGGTGATATTGGCATGGATATCTAACCCAGTCCCCTCTGCGCTGCTGCCGTTGAGGGTGGCGTTATCCAACACCGTGTCACCCGTCACTTTCACGCCGCTGCCATTGGTCGAACTGCCGTTGACCGTGCCGCCCCTGACCGCGCCATTGAGCCGTACTCCATCACCCTCCGTCGATTTGCCGTTCACCGCCGTATTGCCATGATTGATTATTGGCCCGCTGATATTCATGCCGGTGCCATTCGTGGCTTCGCCCGCTAACGACACGTTATCCAGCGTATTGTTGCCGTTAAGCTTCACGCCGGTTCCGCTCTCACCGCTGGCATTGCCGGTTATCTCCAGCAAATCCGTGGTTGCGCTCCCAGTAAGATCAACATCATGACCAACATTCACGCCAGTGCCATTCACCGTATCGCCAAGCACCACGCTGTTTTCACTGCCCGTGAGATTGCCACTAATATTCACGCCCGTGCCATCTGCACTGTTCCCCGTCAGGGTGGTGTTCGCCAGTGTCGTTTCACCGCTCACTATCACCCCACTGCCGTTTGCCGAATGACCACTCACCACAATGTCGGCCAGCATGCCACTGACCTCTACCCCAGTACCGGATTTAGATGCAGTACCACTAAAGGTTGCCTTGCCTTTTCCTTTGTTGGTCACTGGTTCGATGATCACCAAGGCGGTACCATTCACCGTAGTGCCACTGAGACTGGTATTACTTAAATCATTATTCCCCTGGAGTTTTATCCCCGTCCCTGTCTCTGCGACAGCCGCACCCTGCAGCGTCAAAAGATCAGCCTGACTGGTGCCAGTAACATGTAAATTCTGCGCGATATCAATACCAACACCTGTTCCATCGGTGGTGCCATTGATACGGCTTTGGTGTACCCCTTTAATGTCACTGGTTATCTCAACGCCTTTGCCATTCGTCGTACTGCCATCGAGTGTTGAATTATCTAATACGGTGAGCGTAATACTGTTGGTGTTAAGCGCTGAATCAATTTTGACCCCACTGCCATTCATCGAAACACCGGTCAATGTGCTCTTTAATATCGTGGCATTACCACTCACTCTCAGACCTTCCCCCTCAGTTGAATGACCGGTGATGTTAATACGACTAATTTGATGGTCTGAATTGAAAAGATGCGCACCGCTTCCTTGTATACTTTTCCCATCGATTCTCACCGAGCCGTTACTATTATTCTCGATGCCAGAAAGCGCGACGCCCGAGCGAGCATGACTACTCCCTTGGATTAAAGTGTCACCCTCACCGCTCAATATCAGGGTGTTATTATTGGTGAAAAAATCAAGGCCAGTGCCACTGACTGATCGCCCCTCCATCATCAATACACCATCATTATTCACGGTTAATGGGGGGGAACCAGAATGCGTGATGCCATCGCCACCCGCGCTATCTTCTTGTACGCCGTTGTTTTTACCCAAAAAAGAAAGCTGGCTGCCCTTGGCAATGTTCAGTGTATTGTCACCAGAGAAATCGATGCCTTTTCGCCCACTACCCGCGCCTTCAGTCTCCCCTTGGAAGGCGATATTCCCTCGAGTAAATAACGTGGTGTTGGCCCTAAATCCTATTCCCGCCCCCTGCGCCGTATTCTGTGCTTGGCCGATAAATACCCCATTCTTAGCATTGATGGTGTTATTTCCCTCCAAGCTTAATGCCGCGCTTTGCGCTTCAGGTAATGCCGATAATGTTTCAGCATTAATAGAGACATTCCCCGCTGCGGCATTCAAATCAAAATTAGCTAAATGCACATAGCCAGCGCCGGCAGATGAACCGTTAATCTCAATATTATTCCCAACAGAGGTCAGACTGGCATTTGATATGACAATAGAAGTGCCTTGATGACTGCTATTGCTGCTTTCACCTATCAGGGTGATATTCCCTTGAGCAGAAATATTATTACGTAAGGCATCTGAATTACCTTGGATAGTGATCCCTGTTTCGCTTCCACTTGTTATGCCAACCAAAGCGATATTGCCATTAGCCCCTAATGTTGTATTTGAATTTAGCCAAACCCCTTTATTCGTCGAAGTCACATTCGCATTAATATCCCCTAGCGTTGCCGTCAACTGACTATTACTCAATGAAATACCCTCTGCCCCAGAGACTTTAGCCTCCAGACTGATATTTTGACCACTGACGGTTGAACCATTGAACATGACGGCCTGGTTAGTAGGCGTCAGAATAGTGCCATTGAAGTGGATAGTGATATCGCCAGAGTGAGCCGTGATAGTCGAATCATCGAAAGCCATCCCTCCCCATGCACTGCCATTAGCCTGAAATGAGATATTCTTCTCGCTGCTAATTGTTGCATTTGAGAATGAACTGACCCATGTCGCTTTAGAGTTTGAGGTCAGAACGAAGGTCATATTACCGGCACTGGCGAGTGTGGAATTATCGGATATCTCGATACCCCGCCACCCTTGCCCATTACTATTGCTGCTCTCGCCCAATATTTTTGCTTCACCCGCCACAGTAATATTCGCTGACTGACTGATATTCACTCCCACTTGTGAAGCCACACCAGAATTTCCTTCTAGCGTCAGGTTGCCGACAGTATATTGTCCGCCCATGAGGATAATACCGGCCGTGTTATTTTCTTTGGCATGCCTAGCGAGAAGATCACCTTCATTCAATATCACACGGCTATTATTTAAGGTAATGGTGGAATCGACTGTCGAATTACCTGACAATAAATTAAGATTCAACTTTCCCATACTAGAAGTAATATTATTATCAATCTCAATATTGCCATCAGCCAGTAATGTTAGCGTTGCCTCTGTGCCCGCTGTTTTATTGATATCTGCACTGAGTGTGATATTGCACCAGCGACAATTATCAACCAAATCTCGATTACTGGTTGTAATAGTGACATTAGATCCCGCATCAAGCTGAGCATTAATACTGCTATTTAATATTTGAGATACGTTTGCCGTCGGGGTGAAAACCTGTGCATTTGATACATATCCTGCTGGAATCTCACCAGTTTGAATAAATGTTCCACTCTCATTACCATCGCCGACGATAGTGACCTCAGCCGGATCAAGCAACCAACGCCCCTTGCGGCCATTTAGCGAAGCAACATCAATCTGGCCCAAAGCGGTTAAAATCTGCGTACTGGAGGTTTCCACCTGTCCGCCATGCCCTGATTGGCCCCCGCCTCTAGCCGCGATATTCCCCTCAAAATGGGTGTACCGTTCAGACCACAACACCACCGTTCCGCCCGGCCCAAGACGGGAGGCAGAAGCATCAATGTGCGCGCCTTTCTCCATAACGACAGAATGAGCATTCCTTAGCTGACTCTTTTTGCCCTGCCACTCCCCTCCAACCAAAACGGTGCCGCCCCCAGCAAAACCACTCACATCAATTTTACTGCCTGAGACCAAACGAATTCGTTGCCCCTCAAGAACCGCCCGCCCCCCACGTCCCTGTGGGTTACTCACATCGATCGCCCCTCGCTGGCTTATGACCCCGTCATCCCCACCATCGAGATGAATAACGCCCATTTTTTCGACTAATCCACGTGCCTGTAAAATACCGGTGTTATCAATCACGGTATCCATTAATGCCTCTTTACCATGGGCCGTCAGTTGAATAACACCGCCATCGGCCCTCACTAACCCCCCATTTTGTAGCAAGGTCGCCACTTGCCTCCCCTGAATTTGTACACCGATTAAATTGCCCTCATCCAGATTAAGCGTGACGTTTTGCCCAGCCGTGAAGAGCGTTTTCCCCTGGGGGGTATCAATAAAACCTGAGTGTTGGTTATCCACCTGCAACCCAACCAGCGCGATATATCCCCCTGTGGTAGCACTTAAATTGGCTTGGTTGACGACTCGCCCCTCGAGCCTGCTACTTGTCAGCTTGTAGTTTCCACCAATAAAATCCTGATTTGACATTGACTTAGTGCTAGCAACTAGCCCCCTCACATTTACTTCCGCACCTTTCGCGAAGAGAACACCATTCGGATTGAGGAGAAAAACCTGCCCATTCGCACTCAGCCTGCCGTGTATTTGTGACCCGTTGTTACCCAATACGCGGTTCAAAACCATACTCTGGCTGCTCGGCTGGTGATAAGTCACACTATGTCCCTGAGCGATGTCGTAGCTCCCCCAATTAATGGCTAATTTATCGGTTTGCTGTGTCACAGTGAGAGTACGGTTATCAATATTCATTTCACCTAGCCCAACAACAATATTGCCGTTAACGGGTAAGGGAGGATGGGCTAATAAACGCCAAGGCAATGTACCTAAAACGAATCCCACTAGCATGGCTAGGCGATTTAATATTCCTGGCTTAGGATTTTTATCTTTAATCACTGCCCTGCTTGCTGATGAAAACGATTTGCCACAGGCGCGGATGAACTCCCCCACAGCGACTAAACATCCCAATCGGCGGCAGAAAATAAGTTTGTACAATTTACAGTTCATGATTCACATCCAATAAATCGACAGATATGCCGGTAAGCGCTAAAACATTTTGTAAGCGCTGAGCCAAAACTGATCGTTATCCGGATTGCGTGCCACAGCCTGACCGGTTCGATGCGCCCAAATCAAATTCAAGGAATAATCGGCTGGACGTGCGAAAGTAAGATAGGAGCCAAACCCCGATAAATTAATATTATTTTCTGACAGGCTCGCGATAGGTTGGCGATAATAAGCCCCCCAGCCCTGATCGAAGAATGCAGCAAAGGTAATGTGATTTCCCTCACCCACCCATGTGGGCAACTTAGGTTGCCATCGAGCCCGTAACTCTGTCGTGAACAACACGCCTTTATCCACGGAACCTTCACCAATACCATAGGCTCGCACCGCTAATGGCCCGCCCAATAATAACTTTTGTGAGCTATCCAGATTTTTACTGGCCATTTGCCCACTCAATTGGTTGAAGAAAAAGAAATAAGGTCCAAGTCCTTGATCATGAGCAACACGATAATTCAAACGCGCAAAGTCACCACTAATATTGGAAACGCTATTGATGATTTGGCTATATTCGTCATCCAATGAAAGATGTCCTACCGTCCCCAATAAATTAAAATGGCTGATCCCACGATATAATGCAGAAAAACGACCACTCACACCTATTTCACCTGCATTAAGGTTGCGTTTTTGCTCGGGAATAATAATGAGCGAATCACGCATTCGGCTGTAATAGTAGCCAACATTGGCATCAATTCGTGCTGCGGAATGACGTATCCATGGGTGGCGTAAATTAACGCCCCATGTATTGGCATGACCATGTGCATTTAAAGGTTCGAAAGGTCCAGTCAAGGTATAATTGAGATGGCTATAATCAAGTGCCGCACGAGTACCATAACTATTAATTGGAAAGTTATAATCTAATCGCCCATTAAAAACGTCTGTCGAACTGGATACAATAAGATCTGTGCGCAGTTGGTCGCTCCAACCCGTCAGGTTATTGACGGCGCCCCCCGCTAATAACCGGTTATGCCCAGAATAATCATTCCCTTGATTATCCAGCCCGAGGTAACCCATGGCGATGTTGTCTGGTGTAATGTCGGCATATATGCGTGTCGTGCCGGGTTCTGTACCCGGTTTCAAGGCCAAAGAAGCGGCGATGCCGGGTATTTCGTTCAGTATGAGCGCCGTACGCTCGATATGTGATAATTCAGCGGGTGAAGCCGAACAATCTTTCTCACCGAAAAAACCTACTTTTCTAATACAACTATTACTCTCGATCACAGCGGTCGCAAATGACGAATTCAATCGGCTCTGATTATTCACATCAGGTTTATCTAATTTTCCTACAATCACACGCACGACAACAATACCATCACGAACCCTTTGCGGGGGTAATATTGCCTGAGCCGCGATCCAGCCTTGTTGGCGATAAAAACGCGTTATTGCCAAGACCATCATTTGTAAATCAGAGAATGTTAATGACCGACCTAACCAAGGAGCAATAACGGCTTGCAATTTTTGGTCACGCCCTGCGGAATATGACTGCTTGGCAGACAACAAGAATGTATCGCCCTCTATTCTTACCTCGCGTAAAGTGACTTTACTTGACGCACGAGGGCTTTCAGCGAGCGAAAAGGGAATTGATCGTGGGAGTATAATTTCTGCCGAATGAGGCGCAAGTAATGGCTCTATCGTCGTTTGCCGTATTTCATTGCCAATCGCACCCGCATTAGGCACCTGTCTTATTGGCGGCGCAGAAATGAGTGACGAGCAAAAAAAAACAATAGTCAGTATTATGCTAATCTTCAATAATTGATGAGGAAATAAATTTTCGGGACAAAGAAAATGTCGCATACCAATACGCTCATATATTATAGAAACAATACCAACCAAAACAATAACCGTTATTATTATTTATTGTTGGCCCGAAAAATTAACCGCATTCAATTGGCAATTACATTGGCTATAAAAAATCCATTAATAGGTATCCCTTTCGAGAATTTAATTCACCCTTTGGTGTATCAGCCTAATGTAGCGGAGATATTTATCACAAATAGTTATTTAAGATAAATAATAAATCAATAACATTAAATAATAGTAAGTTGTTATAAAATATAATTTCAAAAAGATATCATTCGACATTAATTGCAAGATAACAGCATAACTCAATGAATATTATGGAGTAAAAATAAAAAACCCATTTAAATATAAAAAACAGAATAAAATTAATATAACGAGAGATTATAAAAAAATATCAAAATAAAAAAACAAGACTAACAAGCCGTACAAAACACATGTCAACTCCTCATATATAATATATAAAAATAAAAACCTGCATTAATTAGCAGGTTTCATTGATGACAAATACACTTATTCTCGCGTTGATGACAACGGCTTAGTTATCCATTTTGGCGAATACGAGACACCAAGTCATTAATTCCATCAATATGTGGTGCAGCTAATATTAATGTCGCCCCCAATCTCAGTGATTGGCGTTGGCAAGCGCGGCGCATCTCCTCATCAGCAATGTTGTCTAAATCAGCCACGTGTGCCAAACCAATGGTGCGACGAATCAGCTCACTCCCGCAATAACCCACTGTATCAACCCAAACCTGTTGCAGAAATTGTTGCGCATAACCTGGTGTCGCCAATACCGAATCTTGCGTTTTTTCCTGACTTAATGCCAAAAAGCGGTGGGCAAATGTATCCCAAATAAGGTGAATATCCGCGAGTCGTTGCTCACGGCCTGCTGCCGCATCTCGTGGGCCAGACAAACCCGGTAATCCACAATAATTAAGCAGTAAATTCCCTAATGCAGTGCCAATATCAAATCCGATTGGGCCATAGAAACCAAATTCAGCATCGATGGCTTTAAGACGCCCCTTGGCAACAAAAATTGACCCGCTGTGGATATCCCCGTGCAGCAATGCTTCTGCCTTAGTGAGGAAGCGATGTTTAAGCGAAGCCACCGCCAGTTTCAGTGCGTTATCCTGCCGTAATGCCAGCACATCCGGCAATAATGCTGGATCAAAATTATTACGCTCATGATCGATATACGGATCAGTAAAGAACAGATCTTCAGTGATTTGGCACAATTCAGGGTTGGTATAGCGACTTACGGCCGCTTTTTTAGCTTGTGCTGACTGATAAAAATCCGAGGTATGAAACAGAGTTTGCGCCAGATATTCACCTAGTTGGGATGCTGCTTGCGGGTAATATTTCCCCTGAATCAGTTCACTGCGCCATATTTGATGGTCGGATAAGTCTTCTTGCACCATGACAGCCAGTTCCGCATCGTGATGCAGGACATTCACCGTATGGTCTGGACAGAATTGGCTATGTGTCAGCAAGGTTTCGGCCTCAATTCTGGCGCGATCCAGCGTTAATGGCCAAGATTCACCAACACAGCGCACATAGGGCAGCGCCTGTTTAACAATCACTTGGCTAACACCTGCGGCATCACGGATTTTAAACACGAGATTGAGGTTACCGTCCCCAATTTCATCCGCTGAAATCAAGGTCTGTGGATCAGCCACTTGACCAAATTGGCGAGCGTATTCAACGGCATCTGCAGCAGTAAAGGTATAGTAGCGCGACATTCTCAACCTCTTTGTTCTATTCTGATTCTGTTCTACTCACCGCCAACTATTTACTTAGCCGTGAAATCATTATGCGTTAAAGTAAAAACATTTCTTATTTAGGCGTAAAAGCGTATGGACGTCTATACATCTGAAATGCATGTTGGCAGAATTAGAAACCAGATGCAATAACGCAACATGGATTTAACTGACAATGCAGACTTTTAACAGGCACGACTCACAGACCAGCGATTTACAGATAATCGATTTCCAGACCACCGATTTACAGACGACCAGCTTAAGAATTGTTGATGGTCAGCTCTGGATACTTGATCAGCAGGCATTGCCGCAACGTCAGGTATGGCTGCTAGCCGATACAGTGGCATTGCTGATTGAGCATATTCAAACTTTGCGAGTCCGTGGAGCGCCGTTGATTGGGCTATCTGCCAGCCTTTTACTCGCTTTGTTAGCCGCTCGTGGTTTGTCGCAAGCTCAACTTGAACAAGCGTTGATTGCCTTGCGAGAATCTCGTCCTACTGCCGTCAATTTGATGAATAATCTGGCACGGATGCAACAAGCTCTGCTGCAAGCCGATTGGGTGACGGCGATGGCTCATGAAGCGCTACGTCTCGTGGATGAAGACCGTGAATTGTGTGAGCGCATTGCTCAGCATGGCGCAGCATTAGTGAAACCGGGCAGTAACCTACTCACCCACTGCAATACCGGTGGTTTAGCCACTGCGGGTATCGGTACCGCTATCGGCGTGTTACTGCGTGCGCATCAACAAGGCAATGTCCGTCAGGTCTGGGTCGATGAAACTCGTCCCTTATTGCAAGGCGGGCGGCTAACCGCGTGGGAATTGGGTGAGTTGGGTATTCCATATCAGTTGATTTGTGATTCGATGGCGGCCAGCTTGATGGCACAGGGTCAAGTGGATGCCGTTTGGGTCGGGGCGGATCGTATTGCCGCCAATGGTGATGTCGCGAATAAAATTGGCACTTACAGTCTCGCGGTGCTCGCACATTACCATCGTATTCCTTTCTACGTTGCCGCCCCGCATACCACTCATGATCCTGCCTGCCCTAACGGCGCGGCAATCCCCATTGAGCAGCGTGCTGCCAGTGAAGTAATGGGTGTCTCGGGGAGTTTTGGTCATTGCCAGTGGGCACCGCAAGATGCCGCCGTGTATAACCCAGCGTTTGATGTCACACCAGCGGCACTGATCAGCGGTTGGGTGTTGGATAGCGGTGTTATCACGCCAGAGCAAGTCGTCGCCGGATACTTCCAGCCGCATCAAGCTGACAGATAAAACCTCAACATCAAACTGACAAACAAATCCTCAAAGTCATTGACGTTGCAGGTAGGCAGCAAGCAAACGCATCCCGATGAGCTTACTCAAGTAAGTGATTCGGGTAAGTGAGCGAAGCTAACAACCCTGCAGCGTCAAGGACGAAGAGGATTACTTCAAACGAGGATAATGACTCGCTATCCCATCCCCGGTAAAATTCGCCACCCACCCTTCCGGATTATCAAACACCCGAATGGCAGTAAAATTCGGTTCTGACCCCATGTCGAACCAATGGCGTGTATTGGCGGGCACGGACAGTAGGTCATTCTTTTCACATAAGATTTGGTATATTTTTCCGTTCAGATGCAAACAGAATAGCCCATAGCCCTCGACGAAGAATCGTACCTCATCCTCACCGTGCGTATGCTCAGACAAAAATTTCTCACGCAAAACTTCGCGCTGCGCGTTATCGGGGCGCATGCTGATCACATCCCAACTCTGATAGCCCTTCTCAGCCACCAGCCGGTCAATTTCATGCTGATAAGCCGCAATCACCGTCTCTGGTTGTGGGTTCTCTCCCAGCTCACGATCGGCTTGCCAGCGCTCAAAACGCACCCCAATCTCGGTCAGTTGCTGCTGAATCTCGCTGGCATCGTCGCTTTGCCACAGTAATTTATCGGGCTGCTGGTCACTGTAAATCGTTAATCCGCTCATGTTATTTTGTCCTTTTTCGCGCGTTAAATGGCTAAACCGATCTGATCGAAACGGTTTACTTGGCGGTGACGGCTCTCGCTATCAGGGAGGTCACGAATTAACTGACAGGTATGCCAGCCTGCGAGCTGTGCCGCATCCAGTTCTTGGCGGATATCTGATAAAAACAGCAATGATTGAGGCGCAATGCCTAGCTGGTTGGCGATATTTTCGTAAGCACTCACTTCTCGCTTGGCCCCTACATGGGTATCAAAGTAGCCGCTGAATAAGGGGCGTAAATCCCCTGCATCACTGTAGCCAAACAGTAATTTCTGTGCAGCAACCGAGCCCGATGAATAGACATAAAGCCCCACCCCTTGCTGCTGCCAATCAGCCAATTGTTGAGCAACCTCGGGATACAAATGACCGCGAAAATCCCCTTGCAGATAGCCAGTGCGCCAGATGATGCCCTGAAGGGCTTTCAGCGTGGTGGATTTACGATCTTCATCCATAAATTGGTGTAAGGCCGCAGTCAGCGTATCAAGATCTGCGTCTGGCTGAGCCAGTTCACGGCGTAAATCCGCCAGCAATGCGGCAATCTCGTCTTCTTGCTGGTGCTCAAGCAGGAAGGAAGTCAGCCGTTCGCGTGCATAAGGGAATAAGACTTGATGAACGAAACGGATGTCCGTGGTGGTGCCTTCAATATCAGTCACAATGGCCTGAATCATTTTGCCTCCAGATTTGTGGGGGTAGCTTCAAGCAACCGCCGTTGCAGTTCACACTGGAATAAAAACTCCAGCCCTTCTAAATGGCGACGAGCCTCAGCCACACTCGATCCCCAGCAATATAGGCCATGACCGCGCACCAAAAACCCGTATTGCAAGGGCCGGTTATCCGCTAATGCCAAAACGCGCTGCGCCAAGGCAGGAATATCCTGATCGTTATCAAAAATCGGGATCACGACGCTATCTAAGTGGCTGCGCTGCCCTGACAGCGATTTTTGCATTTCATAGCCTTGCAGCACGAGTGCATTACTGCGTTCGACCCGTGATAGCACCGTCGCATTCACCGAATGAGTGTGTAATACCGCATTGATTTGAGGATCCAGGCGATAAAGCAAGGTATGCAGACCCGTCTCGGCCGAGGGGATACGACCGCTAGGGACATGGTTATTGGCGGTCTCCACCAACAAAAAATCATCGGCAGTCAGGCTGCCTTTGTCTTTGCCAGACTCAGTGACCCAGCATTGCTCTGAATCTATCCGCAAGGACATATTACCGCCAGTCGCCGGGCACCAGCCCTTTTCGCCGATCCAGTGGCAGGCGGCTAACAGCGCGCCAAGTTGTGCATTTTCTGTCATTGCATATCCCGTAGTGGTGTTGGTGTGCCATGACAGGTTGCCACGACAATCAGCCTGACGACGATGCTTAGCACATTTTTATCTATGCTTAGCAGAAATACGTCATTTAGCCGTTTATACATCTAAGCGTCTTGATTGCCAAATATTAACATCGTGTTATATTGGCGGCAACATACAGCATCAGGAGTCGTTCCCTGCCATGAGCACTTTATCATTTATTCCAGACAGTAAATTGCCCGCACAAGGCACAACAATCTTTACACAAATGAGTGCCTTGGCGCAGAAACACCAAGCAATTAACTTGTCGCAGGGGTTCCCAGATTTTGATGGTCCAGACTATTTAAAACAACGTTTGGCTTATCATGTCAGCCAAGGCGCTAACCAATATGCTCCGATGACAGGCGTCGCACCGCTGCGAAATGCCATCGCCGAGAAAACCGCCAAAGTCTACGGCTGGCAACCGGATGCTGATAACGAAATTACGGTTACGACCGGTGCGAGCGAAGCGCTATTTGCGGCAATTACCGCATTAGTGCGCCCCGGCGATGAAGTCATTTGCTTTGACCCAAGCTACGACAGCTATGCGCCAGTGGTTAAATTGGCGGGTGGTATTCTCAAGCGTATTGCACTTAAGCCCCCAGCGTTTAACACCGATTGGGCTGAGTTTGCCGATCTGGTGTCAGAGCGTACGCGATTGGTTATCGTGAATACCCCCCATAATCCGTCAGCGACCGTATGGCGTGCGGCAGATTTTGAGCAGCTGTGGCAAGTGATTGCCGAGCGCAATATTTATGTACTCAGCGATGAAGTGTACGAGCACATCTGCTTTAGCACCGCAGGCCATGCCAGCGTACTGGCACACCCGCAATTACGCCAACGGGCCATCGCGGTTTCCTCGTTCGGTAAAACCTTTCATATGACCGGTTGGAAGGTGGGTTATTGCATCGCACCCGCCGCTATCACTGCTGAAGTCCGCAAAATCCATCAATACCTGACATTCTCCGTTTGCACGCCAGTGCAACTGGCATTGGCCGATATGCTGAATGCTGAGCCTGAACATTGGCAACAATTGCCCGAATTTTATCGCGCTCGCCGCGATCGCTTCGTTCAGGCACTGTCCACCAGCCGCCTGAAAATATTGCCGAGCGAAGGAACCTACTTCTTGTTAGCGAATTACAGCGAGATTTCAGATCTTGATGATGTTGAATTCTGCAAATGGTTGACTGAACAGGTGGGGGTGGCCGCCATTCCGTTATCGGTATTCTGTGAAGGCCCCTTCCCCCATAAACTGATCCGGTTGTGCTTCGCCAAACAGGATGTCACGCTGGATGCCGCTGCGGAGCGATTATGTCAACTTTAAAACTGACCCTGCTGCAACAGCCGTTGGTTTGGTTAGATGCTCAGGCAAACTTGCGTCATTTTGACATGCTGCTGGGGTCATTACGCCAACGCGATGTGATCATCCTGCCCGAGATGTTTACCACCGGTTTTTCCATGAATGCGGCAGAAGATACCTTGCCTGAAGCGGATATTGTCACTTGGTTACGCTACTGGTCTAGCCAAACAGATGCGCTGATCGGCGGGAGTGTGGCGGTGAAAACGCCCAGCGGGGCAGTTAACCGTTTCCTGCTGGTCGAACCTAGCGGCAAAGTTCATCACTACGATAAGCGTCACTTATTCCGCATGGCGGGTGAGCACCAATCTTATGCGGCGGGTGCAGTGCGCACCGTGGTGGAATGGCGCGGTTGGCGGATTTTGCCGCTAATCTGTTATGACCTGCGTTTTCCGGTATGGTCACGCAATCAGCAAGACTATGATTTAGCGTTGTATGTGGCGAATTGGCCCAGTGCGCGCGCAAAAGTCTGGCAAACCTTGCTGGCGGCTCGTGCGATGGAAAATCAAGTTTACGTTGCAGGATGTAATCGAGTGGGCCACGACGATAACGGCCATCACTATCAGGGCGATAGCCTGATTTTGGATATGCAGGGTGAGATCCTAGCCCAAGCGGAACCCGAACAGGCCGCTATATTGGAAGCAGAATTGTCGCTGGAAGCATTACAAACTTACCGTGAGGCCTTTCCCGCTTGGCGCGATGCCGACAAATTTTTAATCGTGTCATGACGGCCAAAAACGGATAGTTGTTGAAATTGATAGTGGCTGAAATTGATAGTGGCTGAGATTGATCGTTGCCGAAAACTGAAAATTGCCGACAACGGATCATGATTGTCGGCACCTAAATTGTGCTGCGTTAAGGTAATGTCACGCCATTCTCGGCCTGATAAACGCCCCAAGCGGCCTGTAATCCCGCCCCTTGAATCGTGGAAAAGCCGAGGCGGTTCAATACCGCTTCGAGCGCAACCAGTGTCAACATCACGCAATCTTTACGGGCGTTATACCCCATGGTGCCAATTCGCCAAATTTTGCCTTTCAGCGGCCCGAATGAAGTACCTATCTCGATACCAAAATCATTTAGCATCAATTGCCGTACTTGTTCGCCGTGGATCCCATCAGGAATAATGACCCCAAGCACATTATTCATGCGGTGCTGGAGATCACCAAAAACCGCCAGCCCCATCCCTTGGACGCCAGCCAGTAACGCCGCGCCGTGCAAAGCATGGCGAGCAATACCAATATCTAGCCCTTCCTCTAAGATGACGCGGGCACATTCTCTTGCGGCAAACAGCATACTGGTCGCTTCCGTGTGATGATTGAGCCGCTCTGGCCCCCAATAATCCATGATCATGCCCAGATCAAAGTAATTGGAGTAAATCATCTCTTCATCGCCGTCAGTATGTTCTTGCGTGCGAATCCCTTGCTCAATACATTTGCGACGACGTATTTGTTCGGCAAATTGTGGACTAAGCGTGATCGGCGCGCTGCCAGATGGCCCTCCGAGGCATTTTTGCAATCCAGCCGATACCGCATCTAGCCCCCAAGCATCGGTTTCCAATGGGTTTCCGCCTAAAGAAGCGGTCGCATCGGTGTAGAACAACACCTGATGGCGACGGCAAATTTCACCTAGCTCAGCCAAGGGCTGCAACAGAGTGGTTGAAGTATCCCCTTGCACCGTCAACAACAAGCGCGGGCGCACTTGCTTGATAGCATCTTCAATACGGTCTGGGCTAAACACTTCGCCCCAGGGCACTTCAATGGCATGAACCTCGGCGCGGCAACGGCGGGCTATCTCACACAATAAATGGCCGAAACGGCCAAAGACCGGTACCAGCACTTTATCGCCAGGGCGGATAATGGATAGCAACACTGCCTCGATACCAGCGCGGGAAGTACCATCAATGAGCATTGTCCACGGGTTTTCAGTACGAAAAACACCGCGATACAGTGCCATTACTTGATTCATGTAATCGGTCATGGCCGGATCGTATTGCCCGATGAGTTGGCTGGACATTGCACGTAACACGCGAGGGTCGGCATTGATGGGTCCCGGCCCCATCAGTAACCGTGCCGGTGGATTGATTTGGCTGAACAATTTTCCTTGCATCTCCAAACGCGCATTTGTTTCTGACATAAAAACCGACCTCAAATCATTCCACTCAATAATCCATCACCCTATCCCACTGGGAGGGAATTAGAAATGCATCCGGTTCGAAATGAATTCGTCAAAGTTAAATTATCACTTGGTTTATCATTATTAATTATCTAATACTGTCCGACTTCTTCATTCAGAATACTGCATCATGAAACAAAAAATCCAAAATGCCGGTTTAAGTCCTACCTTGATCGTCTTGATGTCGGTCGCGACCGGTCTCGCGGTAGCCAGTAACTATTATGCTCAACCGCTACTGGAAACCATCGCGCAAGCCTTTAATCTCTCAGTCAATCAGGCCGGATTTATCGTGACGGCCGCCCAGCTCGGTTACGCCGTCGGGTTGATGTTTTTGGTGCCACTGGGGGATATGTTTGAACGCCGTGGGCTCATCGTGGGTATGACGTTATTGGCCGCGGGTGGCATGCTGATCACCGCAATGTCGCAAAACCTCACCATGATGATTGTGGGTACTGCGCTTACCGGATTGTTTTCCGTCGTGGCCCAGCTATTAGTGCCTTTAGCAGCCACATTAGCCGCACCAGAAAAGCGCGGCAAAGTGGTCGGTATCATCATGAGCGGCTTGCTGCTGGGGATATTACTGGCACGGACCGTCGCGGGCGCTTTAGCCTCCATCGGTGGCTGGCGCACGATTTATTGGGTCGCGAGTGCGCTGATGTTTATCATGGCATTAGTGTTGTGGCGTTACTTACCTCGCTATAAACAGCATTCCGGCCTGAATTACGGCCAATTGCTTAGCTCCATTTTCGCGTTGTTTATCCGTACTCCAGTGCTGCGTACCCGCGCGCTACTCGGCGCATTCTCTTTTGCCAACTTTAGTGTCTTATGGACCTCAATGGCCTTCTTGCTGGCCTCACCACCATTCGGTTATTCCGAAGCAACTATTGGGCTATTTGGCCTGGTAGGTGCGGCAGGGGCATTGATGGCAACAAAAGCCGGTCAACTGGCTGATAAGGGAAAAGCTCGCATCACCACCAGCGTTGGATTGGGATTATTGTTACTGTCATGGGTACCTATCGCTTTAGGGCAGCACTCAATCATCGCGCTGATTATTGGCATTGTCATACTCGACCTGGCGGTACAGGGAGTACATGTGACCAATCAGAGCGTGATATATCGCATGATGCCGGAAGCCAGAAACCGGTTAACCGCAGGCTATATGACCACCTACTTTATTGGTGGGGCATTAGGTTCGTTAATTTCGGCTGCGGCTTACCAACACGCCGGTTGGTATGGCGTTGCCACTGCTGGTTTGGTGCTCTGCACATTGAATATCGCCACTTGGCTAGCGGGTAAAAGGTTCGATCCCGCGGCCGATCACCCCGTCGAATAACTCGATTAGTTAGCTAGCTAATAATCGAGGCAGATATAAATTTGGGTTATAGGGTATTAAGACAATTCGCACTCTGTTAATGTTACACCATGTATTTTATTACCCTATGAATCCATTTTTATGCAAAGCCAAATTACCGATGCCCCTCCGGCGGCTCAGCCAACGGCCACCTTCATCGAGGGGATTACCGATAGCTTACCCATCGTTATTGGCTACCTGCCGGTGGCTTTTGCCTTTGGTCTCAGTTCGGTAAAACTTGGTTTTAGTCCGTGGGAAGCCATCTTCTTTTCTTGCATCATCTATGCGGGTGCCAGCCAATTTGTCATCACTGCGCTATTGAGCGCCGGCATGTCTTTGTGGGTTTCAGCCTTGACCGTGATGGCAATGGACATACGCCATATTTTGTATGGACCGGCCCTCAAACACCGTATTTTGGCAAAACTCTCTGGTAAAAAAACAGCTTTGTGGGCCTTCGGTTTGACGGATGAAGTCTTCGCCGCTGCAACGACCAAACTCATGAATGACCAACGGCGCTGGAGCGAAAATTGGATGCTCGGCATCGCTGCTACTTCTTGGCTTTCTTGGGTGGCAGGTACGGCTATCGGGGCGATGTTTGGTAATGGGCCTCTGGAGAACTTCCCCGCCATTGAAGCTTCGCTCTCTTTTATGTTGCCGGCACTGTTCCTGAGTTTCCTGCTGGCGTCATTTAAGCGCCAATACAGTCTGACGGTTATTGCCTCGCTGACAGGGGCATTACTGGGTGCACTCTTGTTCTCTATCCCCGTCGCGATTTTAGCGGGCATTGGGGGTGGATGCTTAGCGGCCCTGCTTCAACCCACACCTGAAGTCAGTACCGAACAAGATAAGGCGCGTCAACAGGAGTCAGCACCATGAATACGGATGTTTTGATCATCGGTTTAGTCGTGGGAACCGTGAATTATCTGTTCCGCTATTTACCCTTGCGCTTAGGGCCAGCGCGTAAGCAAGCAGGTTTGCAGCGGGGGAAAATATCCCTGTTACTCGACAGCATTGGTATCGCTTCAATTTGCGCCTTACTGGTGGTATCCAGTACGCCGGAGATCGTCCATAACCCGCAGAAGCTCATTCCTACACTGATTGGTTTTTTGGTGATTTGTGGCTGCTTTTATAAAACCAACAGTATTATCTTCGCCACCTTACTCGGCGCACTGAGTTACGGTCTAACATTCAAGCTTCTTATGATTCTGTCGTAATGATTTTCCTGAATTGTGAGCTATAACATAATATCCCTACAATTAATGATACCAATTACTCACTAACAGTGACTGAATAACACTAATTGCTAAATATTTATCGAATTATACCGTTTACATTATTAATAACTATCGTTACTGTACCATTTGAAATTAATGAGGCTCCTTATAATGGAAAGTTCGTTTAGTCCCATAGAACAGATGCTTAATTCTCGTGCGAAACGCCAAAAGGATTTCCCCTATCAGGAAATTCTGCTGACACGTTTGTGTATGCATATGCACAGCAAGTTGCTGGAAAACCGCAACAAAATGCTAAAAGCACAAGGGATTAACGAAACCCTGTTTATGGCACTCATTACGCTGGAAGCACAAGAAAGCCACAGTATTCAGCCATCAGAATTAAGTGCTGCGCTGGGGTCTTCGCGTACTAACGCCACCCGCATTGCTGACGAATTGGAAAAAAAGGGCTGGATTGAGCGCCGCGAAAGCCAAAATGACCGCCGCTGTCTGTACTTGCATTTGACCGAAGCGGGCCTTGAGTTTTTAAACCAGTTGCTCCCTCCACAGCATAAATGTCTGCATTTTCTTTGGTCGACACTCGACGCTAACGAACAGCAACAGCTTGAAGCGCTAACGCGTAAGTTACTGACTCGTTTGGATGAAATGGAAATACCAGAGCAGTAATTCCATCAGTTTACTCCGGTAAATAGCTATGACACTCGTACATAGTCGGAGAGTCACGCCCGTCAAAAGGCAAAGGTATTGGGCACGATGAACCGTTGATCAGCCAGTCACAATATCGATAGCAGTCAGTAAAACTTACCGCCAGCAGCCATTTTGCTGGCCTTTTTGGTTTGATCCGTTCATTCGGTAGCGGCTCCTCAGCCCCTGTCATTGATGGCTCACAGAATAAAATACTAACAGGCGTGGAGAACACCATGAGTACGAGCGCGGAAAATCAGACCCCGCAACAGCCACAAAATAATAAAAAGACACAGCGTAAACGCGTGATGCTGTTGCTGACGGTCATTTTTATTATTATCGGTGTCGCTTACCTAGTGTATTGGTTCTTGGTGTTGCGTCATCACCAAGAGACGGATAATGCGTATGTTTCTGGCAACCAAGTCCAGATTATGTCGCAGGTTTCGGGCAGCGTGATTAGCGTCAATTTTGAGAATACCGATTTTGTCAAAAGTGGCGATATCTTAGTGACCCTAGATCCCACTGATGCCGAGCAGGCATTTGAGCAGGCGAAAACTACCCTCGCCAGCAGTGTGCGCCAAACCCACCAGCTCCTGATTAATGGCAAAGAGTATCAAGCCAACATTGCGCTGAAAAAGACACAATTAAGCCAAGCGCAAAATGACTTACAGCGCCGAGTCGTACTGGGTGCAGCGGCTGCGATTGGCCGAGAAGAATTACAACACGCCCGCGATGCGGTTGATGCCGCCCAAGCGTCCCTTGATGTGGCAATACAGCAGTTCAACGCCAACCAAGCGTTAGTGCTGAATACGCCATTGGAGAAACAACCCGCCGTTGAACAAGCCGCAGCCAAGCTGCGCGATGCTTGGTTAGCGTTGCAGCGCACGAAAATTGTCAGTCCCGTCACCGGCTATGTTTCGCGCCGCAGTGTGCAAGTGGGTGCTGAAATTACTAGCGGTACGCCGTTAATGGCGGTGGTGGCCTCTGAGCAGCTATGGATTGACGCTAACTTTAAAGAAACTCAATTAGCCAATATGCGCATTGGTCAACCCGCCACTATCGTCACTGATTTCTATGGTGATGACGTGGTTTATCAGGGCAAAGTTGTCGGTTTGGATATGGGGACAGGTAGCGCCTTTTCACTCTTACCAGCACAGAATGCGACTGGTAACTGGATAAAAGTCGTGCAACGTTTGCCGGTTCGTATTGCACTGGATGCCACACAACTGGCTGAGCATCCGCTGCGTATTGGCCTATCAACTACCGTCAGAGTTGACACTGCCAATGCTGACGGACAAGTGCTAGCCAAAGACGTGCGTAAAGATCCCGCCTTTATCACTGATGCCTTGTCACTGGATTTAGCGCCGGTGAATCAAGTGATTAGCGATATTATTCATGCGAATGCCGGTTAATGTGCATGCAAACGCAGATTAAGTGCGGAGGCCATCGTGGCACAAAAACCGCTTGAAGGTGCCCAACTTGCTTGGATGACGGTCGCACTATCATTAGCGACCTTCATGCAAGTGCTGGACTCTACCATTGCTAACGTGGCGATCCCAACGATAGCGGGCGACTTGGGTTCATCCAACTCGCAAGGCACGTGGGTGATTACCTCTTTTGGCGTGGCGAATGCGATCTCTATCCCCATCACCGGTTGGCTAGCAAAGCGCATCGGTGAAGTGCGATTGTTCCTGTGGGCAACAGGACTATTTGCACTCGCATCATGGCTATGCGGCATTTCAAACAGCTTAGGGATGCTCATCTTTTTCCGAGTGATTCAGGGTTTAGTGGCTGGGCCACTGATTCCGTTATCTCAAAGCTTACTGCTGAATAACTATCCCCCCGCGAAGCGAAGTATGGCCTTGGCATTGTGGTCGATGACCATTGTCGTGGCCCCTATCTTCGGGCCGATTCTAGGCGGTTACATCAGTGATAACTACCACTGGGGCTGGATTTTCTTCATCAACATCCCGATCGGGCTTGTGGTCATTCTAATGGCTGGCAGTACCCTGAAAGGGCGAGAAACCAAAACTGAAATCAAGCCTATCGATACTGTGGGTCTGGTGTTATTGGTGGTTGGTATTGGCGCCTTACAAATCATGCTCGACCAAGGTAAGGAGCTGGATTGGTTTAACTCGACCGAGATTATCGTCCTGACGGTCATTGCCGTGATTGCCATTACCTTCTTGATTGTTTGGGAGCTGACCGACGACCACCCTGTCATCGATTTATCGTTATTCAAATCGAGAAACTTTACCATTGGGTGTTTGTGTATCAGTTTGGCCTATATGTTGTACTTCGGTGCCATTGTCTTGCTGCCGCAACTCCTTCAAGAAGTCTATGGCTACACGGCAACTTGGGCCGGTTTGGCTTCCGCCCCTGTCGGGATATTGCCAGTATTGCTGTCACCGATTATTGGCCGTTTCTCTCACCGTATTGATATGCGGCAGCTAGTCACATTCAGCTTCATTATGTACGCGGTTTGTTTCTACTGGCGAGCATATACATTCGAACCGGGGATGGATTTTGGCGCGTCAGCATGGCCGCAGTTTGTGCAAGGCTTTGCCATTGCCTGCTTCTTTATGCCACTGACAGCCATTACCCTCTCGGGCTTACCACCTGAGCGCATGGCGGCGGCATCTAGCTTATCTAACTTCCTGCGAACATTGGCGGGGTCAATTGGTACGTCGATCACGACAACGTTGTGGACGCAGAGAGAGTCGATGCATCACTCGCAGCTGACCGAGTTTGTTAACCCGTTCAACCCGAATGCGACGCAGACTTATCAGGAGTTGGAAAAACTGGGCATGAGCCAGCAGCAAGCCTCAGCCTATATTGCGCGAGAGATTACCAATCAAGGGCTGATTATCTCAGCAAATGAGATCTTTTGGCTTTCAGCGACCGTATTTTTGCTCCTGCTCGCACTGGTTTGGTTTGCCAAACCGCCCTTCACTTCCGGAGGCGGAGGAGGTGGCGCGCACTAGTTGCATCAACGCGATTTAGGACGGGCCAAACCCAATAAAAAGGGCGCTGAAGATTAACTTCAGCGCCCTTTTTTACTGATGACATCTTTACGAACAGCTCTATAACGCCAAGGGCGAAGAGGTTTACTGCGCGCTATTCTGACGCCACCACTCGGCCAGCAAGATACCCGTCGCAACCGACACATTCAGACTTTCAACGCGCCCAGTCCCGCCGATCGACACACTCATATCGCCCTGCTGCCATGCGCTGTCTGTTAGACCATCACTCTCTTGGCCTAATACCAGCACCATTTTAGCTGGTAATTCAGCTTTCGACAGGCTGACACCTTTATGGCTGGAGGTGGTCACGATGGTGTAACCCGCCTTGCGGAAGGTATCCAGCACCGAGAGGAAATCATCAGCATTGATTGCCTTGATATGCTCTGCACCGCCTTCTGCAGTACGCACCGCAGCACCCGACTCCAGCATGGCAGGGTCTTGCAACAACACGCCATTAATACCGAAATGGGCGCAGGTCCGCATAATGCCACCCAGATTATGTGGGTTACCCACATCTTCCAATGCCAGTACACAGTCTTTTGCTTGCGTCTGCTGTTGCAGATAAGTTTCGGCATCTAGGCCCTGACGTTTCTTGATCAGGAAGCACACGCCACCGTGATGTTCAGTACCAGATGCCTTCGCCAGCTCATCTTCTTCAACCACATGGTAAGCCTTGCGGTTCGCCGCCATCCATTTCAGCGCTTCACGAAAACGTGGGGTGACTGATTGCACAAACCAAGCACGAACAATCGCATCAGGGCGGCTTTCAAACAGTGCCTTACAGGCGTTCTCACCATAAACACGTGTTTCTTCAGCGCGCTGACGGCGCAACTGAGCAGGATCAACGTGGCTTTTACCGCTGATGCCACCATGATCAAATTCAGGCTCTTCCGATGGCGCTCGAGAAACGGTTTTCCACGGTGAATCGTAAGGACCACTGCTTTCAGAACGTGCCGGACGGCTAGGACGATCGCGTTCATTACGGCCAGAATCATTACGACGTGAGTCATTATTACGCGGTGAATTGCCCCGACCGGCATTATCACCCGGACGCCCTTTACCTGCCGGACGCGGGTTTTTATTGCGGTTATTGTTGTTACGGTCGTCGCTACTTTCGTCACCGCGGACGTACATCACTTTAACTTTTCCGTTCTTGCCACTAAATGAGTCGTTCATTGTCTTCTCCACCAACGCGCAGGGCGCGAAGATTACCTGATGTCCGCCCGGTTAGCCATAAGCAAGCGCTAAAAGCTACCAACTATCGTATTCATTGAATAAACCTTTTTGGCACTGGCCTCATTTATACCCATAATAGATAACAACAACGAAACAATTCAGTGCACTTTTACTGTTTGGTTTCACTTACCTACTCAGAAATAAAATAAAGGCGAATGTATGAATACGGTATGTACAGCTTGTATGGCGACGAATCGCCTGCCGGAAGAACGTATTGATGACGGCGCTAAATGTGGGCGCTGCGGCCACTCTTTATTTGATGGCGAAGTGATTAATGCCACCGCTGAAACTCTGGATAAGCTGCTGCAAGACGATCTGCCCGTCGTTATCGACTTTTGGGCGCCTTGGTGCGGGCCTTGCCGCAGTTTCGCGCCGATTTTTGAAGCTGTTGCCGCAGAGCGCGCCGAAAAAATCCGCTTCGTTAAAGTCAATACTGAAGCAGAGCCAGCACTCAGTACCCGTTTTCGCATCCGTAGCATTCCTACTATCATGCTGTATCGGAACGGTAAAATGGTCGACATGCTGAATGGCGCAGTACCCAAAGCCCCGTTTGACCAGTGGTTAAATGAGCAATTAGCCGCAGAACCGGTCGCCCGCTAAGCTAGTTTAACCCATTTATCGGCTCTCAGGCTGATCAGTTCGATACTACGATAAAAACCACGCCCTGACAGTTTTCTGCCGGGGCGTGGTTTTATTGTATAACTCATGGAGCGGTTTGATTAGAATAACGCTATTTCTTAGGAGTCCGTCGTGACTGAACCCTCTATCCAAGGCCATACATTGTTGGCAGAAAGTATTTCGCCAATGGTCGAAACGACGGAAAATGCAGTATTGCGCTTACGCCAGATACGTTTAGCGGCGTCGACTCGTGCTTATCGTGCCCGTGGCTGCCGCGCCATTCGCTGTCAAGGCTGCTTACTGGCAGAGCGGCTTTGCTTATGCGATACCATCAAACCACAACGGGCGAGCAGCCGATTTTGCCTCGTAATGTTTGATACTGAGCCACTGAAACCCAGTAATACCGGCCGATTGATCGCTGATATCCTACCCGATACTCAAGCCTTTCTTTGGGCGCGAACAGCAGTGGATCCCGCGCTAATTGCGGCCATTCAAGACCCAACACGCCAGCCCTATGTCGTCTTTCCAGAAAAATATGCCGAGCCGCCAAGACAGGTGCTCAATCAGTTACCTATCAGCGATAAACCACCATTATTTATTCTGCTGGATGGTACTTGGACTGAGGCTAAAAAGATGTTTCGCAAAAGCCCCTATCTCGCAGGCTTGCCTATGCTGTCGCTGAATGTCACGAATACCTCCGATTACCTTTTGCGCGAAGCACAGCGCCCAGAACAGCACTGCACGGTCGAGGTGGCGGCGGCATTACTCCAGCAAGCGGGCGATCTTCAGGCCGCAGAGGGACTGACTGCCCATTTTCATTATTTTCGCCAACAATATTTAGCAGGAAAACCTCATCATCCAGTGGCTCGAGTCACAGCAAACTCTGAAGAAATCGCATAAAATCAATCACGCGACCTTTATCTGAGACCCGATAGATGTCAGGGGCAGAACAGTGGCAAACAGCAGTCTCATTGAGCTGAAGTCCACGGATGGTCGAGTCATGAGCGCAGCATATGCGTGCAACTTGAGAAATGACGGGGATAAACCATGAGTCAACGCGGATTAGAAGCGCTGTTACGCCCGAAATCAATTGCGGTCATTGGTGCGTCGGAAAAACCTGAACGTGCTGGTTTCCTGATGATGCGTAATTTGTTGGATGGCGGCTTCAATGGCCCTATTCTGCCGGTTACCCCGACGCATAAAGCGGTTTGCGGTGTGCTGGCTTATGCCAATATCGCCAGCCTCCCCATCACGCCCGACTTGGCTATCCTTTGTACACATGACCACCGTAATCTGACATTGCTCGAAGACTTGGGTGTTCGTGGCTGTAAAGCGGTGATTGTTCTCTCTGCTGCGACAGAGCAATTCCCAGAATTGAAAGCCTGCGCTCATCGTCACCATATGCGATTGCTTGGGCCAAACAGTTTAGGCTTACTGGCACCGTGGCAAGGGCTGAATGCCAGTTTCTCACCCGTGCCCATCAAAAAAGGGCGATTGGCGTTTATCTCCCAGTCGGCTGCGGTCGCAAATACCATTCTGGATTGGGCGCAACAGCGGGAAGTTGGCTTTTCTTACTTTATCGCGCTGGGTGATAGTCTCGATATTGATGTCGACGACCTGCTTGATTTCCTCGCCAGAGACGGTAAAACCAGCGCCATTATGTTGTATATCGAACATATCAGTGATGCTCGGCGCTTTTTATCTGCCTCACGCAGTGCTTCGCGTAATAAGCCCATTCTGGTAGTCAAAAGTGGCCGCAGCCAGCGTGCACAACAATTACTGAATGGTCAGCAAGGGTTAGATGCCGCTTATGATGCCGCGATTCAACGCGCGGGGTTACTGCGAGTGCAGGATACGCATGAGCTGTTCTCTGCTGTCGAGACACTCAGTCATATGCACCCCTTACGAGGTGAGCGCTTACTCATTGTCAGTAATGGTGCCGCACCCGCCGCCATGGCATTGGATGAACTCATTAGCCGTAATGGCAAACTCGCGACATTGTCGGATACCACGCAATCGGCCCTGAGCGAGGCACTACCGTCTTTTGTTTCCTTACGTAACCCAATAGACCTGCGGGATGATGCCAGTGCTGAGCGCTATTTAGCGGCGGTTAAGCCGTTATTGGACAGCACCGATTATGACGCGTTACTACTGATTCACTCCCCCAGTGCCGCAGCACCGGGTAGCAAGACCGCCGAGCTATTAATTTCAGCTATCCGCCAGCACCCTCGAGGCAAACGCCTCACTGTGCTGACTAACTGGTGCGGAGAATATTCATCGCAGGACGCGAGGCGGCTATTCACCGAAGCAGGAATACCGACCTACCGCACACCAGAGGGTGCGATTACTGCCTTTATGCATATGGTGGAATATCGCCGTAACCAGAAACAACTGAAAGAGACGCCAGCACTGCCTGTGGGGCTGACGGCGAATACCGCTCATGTCCACCAATTGATCCGCCAAGCATTGGCTGAAGGAACGACTCAGCTCGATACCCATGAAGTACAGCCGATCCTAGAAGCTTATGGCCTGAATATGCTGCCAACCTGGATTGCCAGTGATAGCGTAGAAGCGGTGCATATCGCCGAGCGGTTGGGGTATCCCGTTGCGATCAAACTGCGTTCTCCCGATATCCCGCATAAATCTGAAGTCCAGGGTGTTATGCTGTATCTGCGTACGGCCATTGAGGTACAACGCGCCGCTGACGATATTCTTGATCGCGTCAAGCGTACCTTCCCGCAAGCCCGCATCCATGGCCTGTTGGTGCAAAGTATGGCTAATCGTGCCGGTGCACAAGAATTACGCATTGCCGTTGAGCAAGATGCAATTTTCGGCCCACTGATTATGTTGGGTGAAGGGGGGATCGAATGGCATCATGAAACACAGGCCGCCGTCGCACTACCACCACTCAATATGGCACTGGCCCGCTATCTGATTATTCAAGCGGTTAAAGGCGGGAAAATTCGCAGCCGTGGATCGCTACAACCTTTAGATATTCCAGGATTAAGTCGATTGCTGGTGCAAGTTTCTAACTTGATTCTCGATTGCCCTGAAATCAGTCGGTTAGATATCCACCCCGTTCTTGCTTCTGGTGATGAGTTCACACTGCTGGATGTTTCCATGCAACTCGCGCCAGTGAGTGGCGACCCGCAGGCTCGATTAGCGATTCGCCCCTACCCACATGAGTTAGAACAAAAGGTGGTGCTAAAAGATGGCTCCGAGTGCCTATTCCGCCCTATCTTGCCGGAAGATGAACCACTGCTAAAATTGTTTATTGATCAAGTCACTAAAGAAGACCTCTATTATCGCTACTTCAGTGAAATCAATGAATTCAGCCATGATGATTTGGCGAATATGACGCAGATTGACTATGATCGGGAAATGGCATTTGTCGCAGTACGTCAAAATGCGACAGGACCGGAAATCATCGGTGTGACGCGGGCGTTATCTGATCCCGATAATATTGATGCTGAGTTCGCCGTATTGGTACGCTCAGACTTAAAAGGGCTAGGCTTAGGTCGAGAACTGCTCGAAAAGATGATCCAGTATACGCGTAGCCATGGGTTAACGCGGTTAACCGCGATCACCATGCCGAACAATCGCGGCATGATTGGTTTAGCTAAAAAACTGGGCTTTAGTATCGATGTACAAATTGAGGATGGGATCGTTAATCTGGAACTGGCGCTGTGATTTCAGTTGCATGAATCGCCGTGATATACGCCACAACCCCAAACGATTAGGTCATTAACCGGCAAAACTTGCGCACAATCCGGAAAAGTAGTGGTATTATCGCCCGACTCTATGGATTAGTGTTTTTTTGGATATGGCGGCTTTGCCATTAAATAACAAGAGAAGAAGCGCACTGTGATGTTGTCAAAATTTAAACGTAGTAAACATCAACAACACCTTGCACAACTGCCCAAACTCCCCCAGCCAGTTGATGATGTCCAAACGCTGTATTGCCCCAAGGTTTTCCGCTCTACACTATTGGAATTAATAGGTCAGGCGACCAACCGTATTTATCTGGTGGCGCTTTATCTTGAGCAAGATGATGCAGGTCGAGACGTGATGAACGCCCTCTATCAGGCCAAACAGCGACATCCTGAGCTGGAAATTTGTGTGCTAGTAGACTGGCACCGTGCCCAGCGTGGCCGTATCGGAGCAGCAGCAGTCAATACTAATGCTGATTGGTATTGCGAGATGGCAGCACAACATCCTGATGTTTGCGTTCCTGTTTATGGTGTTCCGGTTAATACCCGAGAAGCCCTTGGTGTGCTGCACCTCAAAGGTTTTATCATTGATGACACCGTGATCTACAGTGGTGCCAGCATCAATGACGTCTATCTGCATCAAAACGATAAGTATCGTTATGACCGTTACCAGTTAATCACGAATCCATCATTGGCCGGTATTATGGTTGATTACGTGAAACAGCGAGTCTTGAGTGCCGGTGCTGTTCAGCGTCTTGATCGTACGGATCGACCAACAAATCCTGAAATCAAAAACGAAACTCGGCAGTTTCGCTCCTCGCTGCGTGACATCGGATATCAATTCTCTACGCAAGCGAGCAATGATGAATTAGCCATCACCCCCTTGGTTGGCTTAGGCAAAAAAAGCCCGTTGAACAAAACGATTCATCACCTCATGTCTTCCGCGGATGAGCGTCTGACAATTTGTACTCCTTACTTTAACTTGCCTGCGTTATTAGTTCGCAACATCATTTATTTATTGCGGGAAGGTAAACAAGTCGAGATTATTGTCGGCGACAAAACAGCAAATGATTTTTATATTCCCGAAGATCAGCCGTTTAAAATTATTGGCGCATTACCTTACTTATACGAAATCAACTTGCGTCGCTTCCTCAGCCGCTTACAACGCTTTGTGGATAACGGACAACTTATCGTTCGTTTGTGGAAGGATGGTGACAATACCTATCATCTGAAAGGGATGTGGGTAGATAATAACTGGCAATTGATTACTGGTAATAATCTGAACCCACGTGCGTGGCGGTTGGATCTTGAGAATGCCATTTTGATTCATGATCCGAAGCATGAGATGCATGAACAGCGAGCTAAAGAGTTAGAGTGTATCCGCACTCATACCAAAGTCGTCTCGCACTACCTTGAGCTTGAGAATATTCAGCAGTACCCCGTCAAGGTTCGTAAACTCATCCGTCGTTTACGCAGAATTCGTATCGATCGTTTAATTAGCCGCATACTGTAAACCTGAATAAAACCGGTCATACCTAGATTAATAAAATGATCCCAACACCCTGTGAGCCCTGAGCTAACAGGGTGTTTTTTTGGGTACCGTACTTATCTCGCCTAGTTTTGCTTCTGAGCATAATACAGCCAGCCATTATTAATTATTGTCCCTAATCAGTCCCAACTAACTTTTTACCCTGTACTTAAAGACGCTGGATCTGATATCCAAAATACGCGACTAACAATAGGTGAAGAGTGAAGAGTGAAGAGTGAAGAGTGAAGAGTGAAGAGTGAAGAGTGAAGAGTGAAGAGTGAAGAGTGAAGAGTGATTTTAATCGATTCAATTGTCATAACAATAAATCAATTTTTTAGTTTTTTATAATGCAAAAAACCCCTGAATCTGCGATTCAGGGGTTTTGCAATAAGTGGCGGAACGGACGGGGCTCGAACCCGCGACCCCCTGCGTGACAGGCAGGTATTCTAACCAACTGAACTACCGCTCCACCGATTCTGTTACGTGTATCTTCCTGATACTTACCCTTTACAGGGCCAGCCTTCCTCGCTGTGCAAAACCGCCTCTGGCGATTTTGTCAGTTACCAGATGTCACTCTGATAACTCGTGTTTGATGCCTGGCAGTGTCCTACTCTCGCATGGGGAGACCCCACACTACCATCGGCGCTACGGCGTTTCACTTCTGAGTTCGGCATGGGATCAGGTGGGACCACCGCGCTAA
>NZ_HE997650.1 GCF_000312485.1 Yersinia massiliensis CCUG 53443
AGTCAAGGCTTTATTTGCTTTCTTTCGAACTCAAACTCATTCTTTTCTCTTCCTAACCCGGCGAAGTCTATTTCGTTGTTCCCAGTCAGTGGAGGCGCATTATAGGGAGTTCCTGTCAGGCTGCAACCCCTAATTTGAAAAAACTTTTCAACCGCTGTTTCTTTAGTCAAAACGCCGTCAAATTGGCAGTTTTTGCAGCGTTGGGAAGCCATAACCCTGCAAAACGGGCAATAAAGCGTCAGTATCCGTATTCAACGCCATGCAATACGCAATGTTTTCATCCTGCGAAGAAGCCACATTTTCCTGAGAAGAGATCAACCAGGCGGTACGCCGAGCGATTGCTGCACCGGAATCAACCATACGAGTACCTTCTGGCAGCACTTGTGCTAACTCTTCCGCTAATAAAGGGAAATGGGTACATCCCAATACAATAGTGTCTGGCGGTTCACGCATCGCCAACCATGGATGAAGGATTTTCTTTAATGCTTCCGCAGGTACTACACCACCATGCAGTTTGGTTTCTGCCAGCTCCACCAGCTCCGATGACCCTAATAATTCGATTTTGCAGTCTGTCGCAAAACGCGAAATGAGATCTAAGGTGTAAGAAGCATGAACGGTGCCACGCGTCGCCAATAAACCGACGATACCATTACGGGTGAGCCGCACGGCAGGTTTGATAGCAGGAACCACGCCAACGACTGGGAATGCGAAGCGCTCGCGTAAAGCAGGAAGGGAGACGGTGCTGGCAGTGTTACAAGCAATGACCACAATCGCCAGAGGGTGACGCTGCTGTACTGCGGTGACAATCTCTAATACGCGTTCAACGATGAACTCACCGGATTTCTCCCCATAAGGGAAAGCAACGTTGTCGAAAGCATATATATAGTGGAGATCCGGCAATAGCTGCCGAATCTCTTGATAGACAGAGAGCCCGCCAACACCTGAGTCAAATATCAGTGCCGTCGGGCGAAGAGCGGTATTAGCCTTAGAAGTTGTAGCTTCCTGTAAGGTAATACTCTCGTCCAGCAGTTCTATAGCCATAAGCCGTTTCATATTCTTTATCAAACAGGTTAGCAATTCTACCACGAACTGTTAGATGAGAAGTAACGGGATACGATGCAGAAACGTCTACCGTGCTATAACTCGGCAATTCACGCTGCGTTGTGCTGTACGCAGAGGTGTTATTGTCATAGCGTTTGCCGAAGTACTGATAAGAAACGTCCATGTCTAAGTTGAACATGGTCCAATCTAACTGGTACTTGGCCTGATGTTTAGAGCGACGGGCTAACACTTCGTTGTTTACATCGTTGCGCGGATCAATATATTGCAATGTGACCTGATGAGTGAAGATACCGGTATCAAGATTTCCGGTCCATTCCACACCTTTTATGGTTGCAGAGTTAACATTGTAATATTGCCCAATGTAGGTCAGTGGGTCAGAGTAGTAATCGATCAGGTTTTGTATTTTGTTGTGATAAGCCGATAAGCGCCAATCAAGTGGACCCGTTACCCCTTCCAAACCTGCTTCCCATTGGCGAGACTCTTCCGGTTTAAGGTTACTGTTTGGCTCAATCCGTGGGCTGAAGCGCTGCGCGCCGTACTGTTGACCCAATGATGGTGCCAAGAAGCCGGTACCGTAAGACAACGTCAAACGGTAATCAGGAACGAATTCCCAGCCAGCGGCTGTTTGCCATGTCTCATGCCAACCAAACTGCTCATCTTTGTCTGCACGACCAGAGGCTTCAAGTGTGACGCTATCAAACTTCTGCTGCCCAGTCAGGTATAAGCCGGTGTTATCACGCTTGTAGGTATCAGAAATAGTAGTGTTGGATGAAGCCAAACGTTGCTGCTGCCAATCAAGCCCTGCGCTTAGCGTCGCATTTTCAAAGCTATAAGTGTTGCCCCATTGCAGATTACGCTGATCCATATCGTCGAGCGTAGTGGCTACCCCATAGCGGCCTAATTGGCTGCTGTAGTTGTAATCTTTATATTTTTGGTAACTCGCAATGAACTGAGAAGAGTAAGCGCCCGAAGCATAACGCAAGCCAGCATCATAGGTGTGGTTATACAAACGCTCTTTATCACCACTGTATTCAGGCAGATAAGGGGTACTGCCGACGTCGTAATCGGTGCTATTGGTGTAGCCATAACCTCGGACAAACCCAGAGATCTCTTGGTTGAACTGATGATCCAATCCTGCCCAGAAATTTTTATTACGGAAACCGTCTCGGTCACTGTCTACCGAATAGCTAGAGTCTGGTTTGATATTGAAGCCATTGGTGGTTTGATATCCACCCGCAATCGTCGCTAATGTATCGCCAAAGCGGTGGCGCACGCTGCCATCATATTGCTGATAGCCTTTGGAACCGACACCTGCATTTATCTGCGCACCTTCTTTATCAGATTGCGTGATCACATTGATGACGCCACCAATCGCCCCTGAGCCATATACGGCAGAGCGCGGCCCGCGAATATATTCAACTCGCTGTACCAAGGAGATGGGTATCTGATTAAAGCTAGCAGTATTGACGATACCGGTACGTGCCAAGGGAATACCATCAACCAGCACCAAAACATGCCGCGCCTCAGTGCCACGAATATAAACGGAAGAGCCTTGCCCTATCCCGCCAGTCTGAGCGATATCGACCCCCGGTAAACGGCGCATCACTTCATTGAGGCTTTTGGCCTGCCAGCGATCAATATCATCTCGGGTCACCACATCAGTGGGTGCTAATACGGTGGAAACAGGCTGTTTGAAACGGCTGGCAGTCACCACCATTTCGTCATTATTACTCGTCGTGGTGTTGTTCTGCGCCCAGCCAGAAAATGCCGTCACAGAAAGGGCTGTGAACAGCGTATATTTTTTAATTGTCATAAAGCATCCAAACTCAATTGGCGGATGCCGCAGAGCCATGGCCGGTAGTACGCGACGACCACGAATATTGCGACGTAATACCGGCAGGTCTTCGGGCTTGGGATCTCTAAAAACAGAGCGGGCGATGACTTCCCGTCCTTACGGACAGTGTCTGGTTGAAACCTATCGCCGTGACTTCCCCTTACCGCTGCGCGTCAGCTCCGGATTTACACCGGATTCCCTTTTAACTCTTAGGTGCTTAAGTACTGCATGAGGCCGGACCGCAATGTTACGATTAAGTAAAATGGATGTCTAGACTTCCATTATTCTCATGATGAATAAATAGAACAAAACTGGACATCAGGGCCACTTTCCCTACAATCCGCAGGAATAACACTCTTTATTATGCTCAAACGAGAAGAAACATGACTCACAACATCCTGCCGACTGACGGCTATGACCACCAATTGGCAGAGAAATCCGCCCGTCTTCAGGCAATGATGTTGCCGTTTCAGGCACCCGCTCCCGAGATATTCCGTTCGCCTGTTGAACATTACCGTATGCGGGCCGAGTTTCGCGTTTGGCACGATGAATACGATCTGTACCACATCATGTTTGACCAACAGACCAAGCAGCGCATTCGGGTCGAGCAATTCCCAGTGGCCAGCTTGCTCATCAATCGTCTGATGAGTGCCTTGATGGCCGCTATCAGAGCCGAACCTGTTTTGCGTCGTAAATTGTTCCAGATTGATTACTTATCTACCTTAAGCGGGAAACTGATCGCTTCTTTGCTGTATCACCGTCAGTTAGATGAAGAATGGCAACAAAAGGCATTGGCGTTACGTGATCAGCTCAGAGAACAAGGTTTTGACCTGCAGTTGATTGGGCGAGCATCGAAAACCAAAATCATGTTGGACCACGACTATATCGACGAAGTGTTACCGGTCGCTGGTCGCGAGATGATCTATCGTCAGGTTGAAAATAGCTTCACGCAGCCTAATGCCGCGGTGAATATTCATATGTTGGAATGGGCGCTTGATGTCACTCAGCATGCCAGTGGGGATTTACTGGAGTTGTACTGCGGTAATGGCAACTTCTCGTTGGCATTGGCGCGTAACTTTGATCGGGTACTGGCAACTGAAATAGCCAAACCCTCTGTGGCAGCGGCTCAGTATAATATCGCGGCGAATCACATTGATAACGTGCAGATAATCCGCATGTCAGCGGAAGAATTCACTCAAGCAATGCAAGGTGTTCGTGAGTTTAATCGCCTGAAGGGCATTGATTTAAGCAGCTATAACTGCGAAACCATTTTTGTCGATCCGCCGCGTAGTGGGCTGGATGATGAAACCGTCAAGTTGGTGCAGGCTTATCCGCGCATCCTTTATATCTCTTGTAACCCCGAGACACTGTGCGCCAACCTTGAACAGTTACAGCACACTCATAAAATCAGCCGCTTAGCACTCTTCGATCAATTCCCCTATACCCATCATATGGAGTGCGGGGTCTTGCTAGAAAAGCGCGACTAACTGGCACTGAGCGATCTGCACTGATAAATAGGTGCCGTTGGGAGTCCAACGGCATATTGACTCGTTATGCCCCATGGGCCACACGAGACTATTGCGGCGAATGGTTTTCCGTATTATCCGACCCGATTTCTGAGTCTGCCTGTGCCGATTTCCGTGCTTTTAGCTTGAACAAGATCCAGAACACCAAGGCCACACTGAGAATAGAGGGAAGAAAATTAGAGCCAATCGCCGGATGCTCGACCCGTACAATGGCGCTATACAATAAAATCCCCAATAAGAAACAGGCCGAAGCCAACAGTGGTAATCCTTGCGGCATCGCAAAATGGAGATAACGCTGATGTAAGCAATAAACCGCCAATATTAATGTGATTAGCGGAAAAATTGAAAAAGGCACAAACGCACTAAATAATGCATTGAATGAACCATTTATTGCTAACCCCGTCGTCAATGCCAGCAGTAGAGTGCCTATTTCGCGGCGAGGCTGTTTTTCAGGATAAGAGTGTTCTTCAGATGAAGAGTGCTTTTCAGAATTAGCGTGTTCCATCATTTTCCTTTTCTTATTAAGTACGGGGTACTGCGAGTTTCTCCTGCTCGCGACGATACCAATAATAAGCACCTTTGGAGATCATCCGCAGTTGTAAGACCAAGCGTTCTTCTAACTGTCGCCGTTGTTCAATATCCACGTCCAGCACTTCTGCACCCGCACTGAAGACAATTGTGACCATGGCCTCAGCTTGGGCTTCCGTGAAGCTACGCGGCATATGGTTTTCCAGCTCCAGATAATCAGCCAACTCGGCGATAAAATGCTGAATTTCACGTGCAACCGCGGCGCGGAAAGCAGCAGAGGTTCCTGAACGCTCCCGTAACAATAAGCGGAAGGCGTTAGGATTATTGCCGATAAATTCCATAAACGTAGAAACTGACGTGCGGATAACACTGCCGCCCTTGGCAATCCGCTGACGTGCCTGTCGCATGAGCTGGCGCAACATCAAACCGCTTTCATCGACCATTGTGAGGCCAAGCTCGTCAACATCACGGAAATGCCGGTAAAAAGAAGTCGGCGCAATACCAGCTTCACGAGAAACTTCTCGCAAACTGAGGCTGGCAAAACTCCGCTCTGCACTGAGCTGACTGAACGCCGCTTCGATAAGGGAACGACGAGTCCGCTCTTTTTGTTGTGCTCTGACGCCCATAATCGTGCCCAAGGGATATCCAAATTCTCAATCTAAGACATATAGTCAGCAATATACCAAACTTTATAGTAACAACCGTTATACAAAAGCATCATCCCAATACGGAATTGCCGCTTTACAGTATCCATCACGGTGATTTACCTATTGCTGATTGGGTTATACTCCGGATGATGTTAATGTATCGTTGTAATTTTGTATAATAATAGGTCTCTCCTACATGCAACAGCACTTCCATTTTGATGCCATCGTTATTGGCTCGGGTCCTGGCGGTGAAGGTGCCGCTATGGGGTTGGTCAAGCAAGGCGCCCGAGTTGCCGTGATTGAACGGTACAATAATGTGGGCGGCGGATGTACCCATTGGGGCACTATCCCTTCCAAGGCTTTGCGCCACGCCGTCAGCCGTATTATCGAATTCAACCAAAACCCACTCTACAGTGACAATGCTCGAACCATCAGTTCATCTTTCGCTGATATTTTAAATCATGCAGACCGCGTGATTAACCAGCAAACCCGTATGCGTCAAGGCTTTTACGATCGCAATCATTGCCAGATGTTCTCCGGTGATGCCAGCTTTATAGATGCCAATACTATCAATGTCCGATATGCCGACGGCACCAACGATACGCTGCGCGCTGATAATATCGTTATTGCGACCGGTTCACGCCCCTATCGCCCAGCAAACGTGGATTTTACCCACGAACGTATTTACGACAGTGATACCATTTTGCAGCTCAGCCATGAACCACAACACGTCATTATCTACGGCGCTGGGGTTATTGGCTGCGAATATGCGTCGATCTTCCGCGGTTTAAGCGTCAAAGTGGATTTGATTAATACCCGTGACCGCCTACTGGCTTTTCTTGATCAAGAAATGTCAGATGCTTTGTCTTACCACTTCTGGAATAACGGCGTGGTTATTCGCCACAACGAAGAGTTTGAGCAGATCGAAGGGACGGTTGATGGCGTTATCGTTCATTTGAAATCAGGCAAAAAAGTTAAAGCAGATTGCTTGCTATACGCCAATGGCCGTACCGGTAATACCAGCGGATTAGGGCTAGAAAAAATTGGTTTGGAAGCAGACAGCCGTGGCTTGCTGAAGGTCAACAGTATGTACCAGACAGCGCTGCCTCATGTGTATGCCGTCGGTGATGTGATTGGCTACCCAAGCCTAGCCTCTGCGGCCTATGACCAAGGGCGCATTGCGGCGCAAGCGATGATCAAAGGCGAAGCGAATGTTCACTTGATCGAAGATATCCCGACGGGTATTTACACCATTCCCGAAATTAGCTCCGTGGGTAAAACCGAACAAGAATTGACGGCAATGAAAGTGCCTTACGAGGTCGGTCGCGCGCAGTTTAAACACTTAGCCCGCGCTCAAATTGTCGGGATGAATACTGGCAGCTTAAAAATTCTGTTCCATCGCGAAACTAAGCAAATACTGGGCATTCATTGCTTTGGTGAGCGCGCGGCTGAAATTATCCACATTGGGCAAGCTATCATGGAGCAAAAAGGCGAAGGTAATACGATTGAATACTTCGTTAATACTACCTTCAACTATCCAACAATGGCTGAAGCCTACCGCGTAGCGGCACTTAATGGCTTAAACCGCCTGTTCTAACGTTGGGTTCATGCGCGCTTGCATGTGCTCACGTATCGCCTCGGCAAGTTGCTCATAGCGGCCACGCAATGGGGAGCCGGGGCGGTATACCAAGGCAATCGTACGCTTGGGAACCGGTTTATAACATTCCAGATAGCATACACCGTCACGCTGCCTCTCATTTGGCACAGCCAGTGAAGGCAAGAGTGTGATACCGCTACCTGCTGCAACCATGTTGCGCAAAGTTTCTAAACTGGTGGCACGGAAATGCGTATCTTCATCTGCCCCAGCTTGGAAACAAAAGCCCATCGCTTGATCGCGTAAACAGTGACCATCTTCCAGCATCAGCAACTTTTCACCCGCCAATTCATGCATTTGTACTCTGTCACGATCTGCCCATGGGTGATCGGCGTATATCGCCAATTGCATCGGTTCATCAAAGAGTGGAACTTCAATAAACGCCTCTGTTTCTTTGACTAGCGCAAGGATGGCGCAGTCCAGTTTGCCACTGTCTAATTGAGCTAATAAGTTCTGGGTTTGTGCTTCATGCAGATACATTTCCAGTTTTGGGAATGTGTGATGCAGCGTTGGAATGATTTGCGGCAGCAGATAAGGTCCAACCGTTGGGATCAGCCCGATGTGCAAGGGTCCAGACATGCTCTCACCCTGCAAACTGGCCATTTCTTTCAATACTTTCACTTCACGCAGGACCGTTCTTGCCTGCTCCACCAGCAATAACCCAGCTTGAGTAAATAAGACTTTACGGCTGGTGCGTTCCAACAGCATGACACCTAACTCATCTTCCAATTTACGAATTTGGCCGCTTAAGGTGGGTTGACTGACATGACAAGAATCGGCAGCACGCCGGAAATGCCTGAATTCAGCCAGCGCCACCAAGTATTCTAGATCACGAATGTTCATCGCTGCTCCACTTTATGATAGCCATTGACGATAGATAAGATAGCAACCAGTGATTAGAACTATCAAGCGATAAAATCAATAATGTTTCCCAACGAAGAAACACCCATAAAAATTTAAGCATTTAATTTTTTAATCAAGGAGTTGCAATGTTCGCTAGCCAAGAAGGTCAAAAAATCCCACTGGTGACTTTCCATACCCGTCAGGGCGACAAGTGGATTGATGTCACTACCGACGATTTATTTAGCAATAAAACCGTTATCGTATTTTCACTGCCCGGTGCTTTTACCCCGACCTGTTCTTCCAGCCATTTGCCACGCTATAACGAGCTTGCCGGTGTGTTTAAGCAACATGGCGTTGATAATATTTTGTGTGTTTCCGTCAACGACACCTTTGTGATGAATGCATGGAAGGCTGATCAACACGCTGAAAATATTACCTTTATTCCAGACGGCAATGGTGAGTTCACCAAGAGCATGAACATGCTTGTTGAGAAGGCAGACCTTGGTTTCGGACCACGTTCTTGGCGTTACTCCATGCTGGTACGTAACGGTGTGGTTGAGAAAATGTTCGTTGAGCCGAATAAGCCAGGTGACCCGTTTGAAGTCTCTGATGCTGACACCATGCTGAAATATCTGGCACCTGACTTTAAGGTACAAGAATCTGTTTCAGTATTCACCAAACCGGGCTGCCCATTCTGTGCCAAAGCAAAGCAAATGCTGCAAGAGCGCGGGATCCAATACGAAGAGATCGTGCTGGGTAAAGACGCCACAACCGTCAGTCTGCGAGCAGTGACGGGTCGTGGGACTGTTCCACAAGTGTATATCGGCGGACGCCACATTGGCGGAAGTGATGATTTAGAGAATTATTTCTCAGCCTAATAACATCAACAAAAATAAAGATGAAATGAAGTATCTTGGTAGGCTTCGGCCTACCGTTTTTTTCTGTTTTCCAGTGAGGAGTAGACATGAAAACCTTAAACGTTGATGTTGCCGTTATCGGCGGTGGCACTGCTGGGCTCGGCGCTTATCGCGCTGCCAAACTATCGACCCCAAGTGTGGTGATGATTGAAGGTGGCGAGTACGGCACGACCTGCGCACGCGTCGGTTGCATGCCATCCAAACTGTTGATTGCGGCGGCCGACGCCGTGCATCACATTGAAACCGCCTCCGGATTCGGTATTCATCCGCAAGGTAACACCCTGATTAATGGCCGTGAAGTCATGGACCGTGTGAAGCGCGAACGTGACCGTTTTGTTGGCTTCGTATTGGAAGGCGTCGATAACATTCCGGCTGCTGATAAAATTCAGGGTTATGCTCGCTTTATTGATGACAATACCCTTCAAGTAGATGATCATACACGTATTGTTGCGCAGAGAATTGTCATCGCAACAGGTTCCAGACCCACTTGGCCTGCGGCTTGGAATGCGTTGGATGATCGATTGATTGTGAATGATGACGTTTTTGACTGGGACGATTTACCTGAATCGGTCGCCGTTTTCGGCCCTGGCGTCATCGGGCTGGAACTGGGTCAAGCACTGCATCGGTTGGGCGTTCAGGTGAAAGTATTCGGCGTCGGCGGTGGCGTCGGCCCGCTCACTGATAGTATTGTGCGCAATTACGCCGCAAAAACACTGGGTGAAGAATTCTACCTTGATCCGGATGTGACGGTCGAAGTCATGCAGCGTGAAGGGGATAAAGTCTTTATTCGTTATCTCGATAAAAACGATAAGCCACAAGAGATTATGGTGGATTATGTTTTGGCTGCCACGGGTCGCCGCCCGAATGTCGATAAGCTGGGGCTGGAAAACACCTCATTGGTTCTTGATGAACGTGGTGTGCCGCCGGCTGACAAACTGACGATGCAAACCAGCGTGCCACATATTTTTATCGCCGGTGATGCCAGTAACCAATTACCGCTTCTGCATGAAGCAAGTGACCAAGCTCGTATCGCTGGCGTGAATGCCGGTGGTTTCCCCGAAGTCGTACCAGGTTTACGCCGTAGTCCAATTTCAGTGGTTTTCTCTGACCCGCAAATTGCTATGGTAGGCTCTACCTTCCGCGAATTGACGCAGAAATTCAGTGCATGCGGTTGTTTTGAAATCGGTGAGGTCTCTTTCGAAAATCAGGGCCGCTCACGGGTCATGCTGAAGAACAAAGGTATTTTGCGCGTTTATGGTGAGCAAGGGACCGGCCGTTTCTTAGGTGCTGAAATGATGGGGCCAAGTGCCGAGCACATAGCCCATCTGTTGGCTTGGGCACATCAACAGCAAATGACTATCGACCAAATGCTGGATATGCCTTTTTACCATCCCGTGATTGAGGAAGGTTTGCGTACCGCACTACGAGATTTGCAATCCAAGTTGAGGCTGGGTGCCGATGAAGCCGAGCGTTGCCTGCGTTGTCCTGGCGAATAATATTTCTGGCTAACGATAACAGTTTTATCAAACCGGGTTTTTGTACCCGGTTTTTTTATGCCCTAATTTTGCGTACTGCTTCCATAAAGCTCATCGTCTTACTTGGCAAACCAGCCGCTAATACTCACCATTTGCCCAGTTCTTCCTTCTAAGGAGGAATATCGAATAAGAGCATTGATTTGATATCAATAACGATACTAAAATGGAGGTATCATGAAAGACATGGACAGTCGGGTTGCGCAGATAAAAGCAAATCCCGCTGGCGTTAAATTTCGCGAACTTGTCAAAATATGTAATTTCTATTTTGGCTTTCCGAGACATTACTCCAGCAGCCATCATGTTTACGGTACCCCTTGGCAAGGTGACCCACGGATTAATATTCAAAAGGACAGCAGTGGAATGGCTAAATTTTACTAAGTAAAACAAGTAATTGCTGCCTTGGCTAAACTCGGGGAAATGGAACATGATTAATATAGAACATTATACATACCGGATTACTTGGTCGACTGAAGACGCTGAATTTGTGGGTTTGTGCGCCGAGTTCCCCAGCTTGTCATGGTTAGCTGGAGATCGCGTAGAGGCCCTATCAGGGATTACAACTTTGGTCGCCGATATCTTGAAAGATATGCAAGAAAATGGCGTCACGCCACCAGAGCCATTAGCTGAAAAACGTTATAGCGGAAAACTGGTCCTCCGTTTGCCCCCAGAGCAACATCGGCGTTTGGCGATTAATGCATCTGAAGAAGGGGTGAGTCTAAATCGCTATCTTTGCGCACGGTTAGCCGTTTGAATAAAACCTGTCGGGCTGATATTTCTCCCTCGACAGGTTTGTATTGTTAATCTCACCGATCCCCCGAGACCAAGATCATTAGTTTTTGTTTTTCAGATCAAAACCAATGGGTAATGCTAATGTTATTTGCCCATGTGATAACAATTCGTTAGGGGGCTTGGGTAACGGTTGAGCACGCTTAATCAGTGCTAACGCTTCACGATCTAAAATCGCTACCCCACTGCTTTTAACCAGTTGAGCTGAGAGGACATTTCCGTCTTTATTAACGATAAAACGGATAGTGGCGATACCTTGTTGCCGCTGTTTTTTGGCAATGGGTGGATAGCGCTTAAACCCTATCAGATGCCCCTGTAAGCGGCTTCTCCAATTCATTTTAATCTGCTGCATATGCAAAGAATCGCTATTCATCGCGGCGGCAGTTTCCTGATTTTGGCCTGATAACGAGCTACTGCTCGTTGCGGCGGGTAACGATGGCTTACTCGGGTGAACCAAGGTTTCTTCGGTCACGGGCTTACGTGGCTTCGTCACTTCTTGCTGTGGTCGTTTTATTTTGATCTGCTGCTTTTTAACGATCTCCCGCTCTTTTTCAACATTCAAGATGGCATTAGGGCTTTCAGGAGCCGCCAGTAACTCACTGGCTTGTTCTGGTGGTTCCTCAGTGGGATCAACGGCGGCCTCGCTAGCATTTTGGGTTATTCCCACAACTGGATGTGGCTCTACATTGGGGGTAAATGCAGGTTCAGCCGCCAAACGGACCATCACGGCCATAGGATACGAGTTTAGGACTGTGGTGGGGATGGCGACCAAACTCAGCCACCAAAGCAGATAGGCATGAACACAACTCGCCAATATGGCACTGCTCAACCAAAGAGTCATGCGGTTGTTATTCTGTCTTATTTTCATGTGGTTAATCATTATATTTCTTTATTTTTAACGAGTTATCGGAATGTAACTCACATCAGAGGCTATTCTTCGGCAAACGCAACATGCAGACGATCGGTTAGCGGCTTAAATAAATAGTTAAGCAATGACCTCTCTCCTGTGCGGATGAAAACATCAACTGACATACCGGGCCGGATTTTCAGCGCAGTTTGGTTGGTATCGATGAGGATAGTAAGCGGGTAGTAAGGCTCTAGCGTTTGTGCATGTTGCATTCGATCAGCCCCAATGTGCGAGACAGCGCCATAAAGCCGTGGGGTGGTACTTTGATTAAACGCTGAGAAATTAAGGTCAACCGGCAATCCAATCACGGCTTTATCAATGAGTGCTACTGGGAGCTGGGCTTCAACCAACAAAGGTTGCCCGCTGGGAACCAATTCCATCAATGTTTGCCCAGTGCTCACGACACCACCGATAGTATGTTGCGCAAGCGCGATAACTGAACCGCTGACAGGTGCGATGATTCGGGTATTATCCAATTCATATTCCGCAATACTCAAACGCTGCGCCAACTCTTGTTTATTTTGCTGTGCTTTGGCGAGTTGCTCGCGATTCTCGCTTTGATACTGTTCGTGACGCTGTGAAATATGCTGCTCCGTTTCATCGATAAGCTTATACAACTCCCCGATATCACTCTCGTTTTGCGCGACATTGGTGCGCAAAGAAATGGCCTGACGCTCCATTTCTAATAATTGGTTCTTGGCAACATGACCCTGTTTTGCCAACGACTGCACGCCATGTAACTGTTGTTGGAATAATTCAAGTTGATGCTGGTTATTATCACGTAGGATTTGTAGGCCAATTAGTCGGCTCTGATGGCGGGCTATTTGCGCAGATAACCGCGCAATTTCGCTCAATTGGGCTTGGCGGCGGTGCTGAAAAAGCTGTTGCTGTAAGACGATAATGCCTTCAACCAATGAGTGCGCCGAATCCTGAAACAATTCCTCAGCAAAATGGAGCTCCGGTAAATCATGTTGCTCGGCGACTAAACGAGCTTCTTGAGCCAATGCATTGAGGTACTGTTGCTGTAGATTATCCCGATGGCTTCGTATCACCGTATCATCTAGGGTGATGAGTAATTGCCCCTCGACGATCTCGTCCCCTTCGGCAACATGTATTTGCTGAATACGCCCACCTTGCATGGGCTGAATCACTTTACGGTTTTCAGCAACGACAATTTGCCCCGCGACAGCAATCCCTTTATCTAATGGCGCTAACCCAGCCCAAAACAAAAAACTGCAGAAACCGCCCAAAACCAATAAGCCCCCTAGATTCAGATAGCGCTCGCTATTGGTTTGTAGCGGTGGCGGGCTTTGTTGGTGGTGACTCTTTTCAGATGACATCTGTTTTCTCCCCTCCGTGGAATCTCTATGTAACATCATGGCTTTTCTGAAGCTGTGCGCGCTGATGCCACGCCATATGACGCAGTGTTACTCCAATTATTTTTATTATTGAATGCTTTTACATTCGGTTTGGTCGTAGGCGTGTCCTCCCCTTTACCGCCGTGCAAAACCGACTGAGTGCGACCAAATAATTCCATCTGGCCATTATTGAGTAACAACAGATAATCGCTGCCGGATAAAAGCGCGGGCTTATGGGTAATCATCACGATGGTGCAACCCTGTTGTTTCAGTTGAACAATGCTATCAAGTAAGGCTTTTTCGCCCTCCTTATCCAAGCTGGCATTGGGTTCATCTAACACAATCAGCCGTGGTATGCCGTACATAGCTCGCGCCAAAGCGATGCGCTGGCGCTGACCGCCAGACAGCCCCTCACCCTCATCCCCGAGCAAGGTGTCATAGCCTTGTGGTAGGTGGAGGATTAACTCATGTACATCGGCGAGCTGCGCAGCCGCGATCACTTTTGCGGTATCAATCTGACCAAAACGTGCAATATTTTCAGCAATGGAGCCACAAAATAACTGGATATCTTGCGGCAGGTAGCCAATAAATTCCCCCAATCGAGTTTTATCCCATTGAGACAAATTGGCACTGTCTAAGCGGACGGAGCCACTAAAGGCCGGTTTACAGGCCACCAACAATTTTGCCAACGTACTCTTCCCGCTACCCGATGGTCCTAATACGCCAAGAACATCACCAGGTTGCAACTCAAAACTGATGGCCTGCAACACAGGGTGATGTGTGCCTGGTTTGCAGACAGTCAGTTGTGTCACGCTTAGCTTCCCTGTTGGAGGAGATAGCTGTATACCGGCGTGAACAGGTGGATGTTGGGCGAGCAAGTTGGCCAGACGCAGATAAGATAATCGCGCATGATTCCACTGTTTCCAGACAGCGATAACTTGATCAATGGGGCTTAATACGCGCCCAATTAAAATGGATCCTGCGATCATCACGCCCGCCGTAATGGCACCATCAATAACCAGCAATGCACCTAATCCCAGCATCATTGATTGCAACGCCTGTCGGCTGGCCTTCGATATGGCGGTCACTTGACTACTCTTATCACTGGCAAGATTTTGTTGATAAAGAAAATGGGAATGTGATGCGAGCCAACGCTGACGTAAGGCCGTTAACATGCCCATAGCCTCAATGGCATCAGCATTACGTAAATTCGCATTTGCCTGTTGAGTGGCTTGGGAAGTGATGACTGACGCGGCTTTAAGGGTTTTTTTGCCGATGGAATGATTGAGCCAAGCGAGAAAAATCAATATTCCCGCACCTGCAGTAGCTAACACACCAAGCCAAGGGTGAAGTAAGAAAATCACCATTAAATACAGCGGAAACCAAGGCGCATCAAAAAAAGCAAACAGTGCGTGGCCGGTCGCGAATTGACGCAAAGTGGTGAGGTCATTTAATGCTTGTGCAGCGGGTGCTTTATCGCCCACGAGTTGAGAAGCAAAAGCCGCGTTAAACACCTGTTGATTTAGCTGCATATCAATTCGCGTTCCGAGCCGGATCACAACAGCACTGCGAACCCATTCTAATAAGCCAATAAAAGCAAATACGCCAAGCACAAGGATGGTCAGCATTAATAACGTCATAGTATTGGTTGAGGCAAGAACGCGGTCATAAACTTGCAGCATATAAATTGCTGGCGCTAACATCAGTAAATTAATGACGGCGGTAAATAATCCGATCCCCCAAAGGTTTTTTTTATGATCGGTTAATATCGAGAAAATAGTTGGGGAGGCCGAAGAATGATTGGGCGTTTTGCTGAAGTCCATGGCATCCATTTCCATACTAAAAGTAATATAACTGTCAGATTTAAAATCGTGCTATTGGCTCGTCAAATTAACGATAAATTAAAACGCCACCAATATCGATAAATCAGAATTATCAAGATGGTGATGATAGTGTATTGCCTTCACTAATATACTATTCTTCACCCATCTTTAACTGTTTGACGATGAACTGCAATATCGTTTCATTCAACAGTGAATTTAACTTCGCTTTTATCATCACAATAATACCCATTTTAAATAAAAAACATAACATTAGCCATTGAACTATTATTGGTTGGTGAGATTGTTATTTTAGAATTCAGTTAAATTGATTCATATTAATTTTAATGACATGAGGTAAACCACCACCGTCGCCAATAAACCAGTTCACCAGAATACGGTGGTGGAGTACTGTAATTTAATTCATCAGATAACAATTTCCTGACCGTCTATCTCGGGCTGAAATAGATTTATGCAGCAATCAACAGTGCATCACTATCATCTGCAATTCCGACAGTGGCAATTTCTGGGGCATCACTCATCACATCGAATTGGCTAGCAATATCTATATCTTTGAGTTTTGCATCTACATCAATGCCCTTAGCTTTAAGGATTTCCAGCATCGGTTCGGCGTTGCCTCGCATTAAGCCATATACCGATTTATGCATTTCTCCTTGCTGATTTTCCTCCTTCGATTTGTTATCGTCGTATTCGCCAGAAATATCTAACCCACTCAATTTTAGCTGTACTTCACTCAGGTATTTACCATTAGGATTAGAGGTAAGTCCCTCCCCCAGTTCTAAACTGTCCATTTTGCCGTAGAACGTATGTTGCGGCATAAAGGAATAGGTTACATCCCCTTCAACAATCATGGCTGTATCTGCCACATGCGAACTTGGTAAAGAGTATTTGGTACCTGAAAAGCCGGTCCCTCCTTCAAACTCACCGTATTTGCGGCTACCTCTGGCTGCCTCCGTGATATCACCATGTTTTTCTGCCCACTCGTGCGTATAAGTCGAGATGGAATAATCAGCGAATTCACTATCGTATTTAATGGTTATGGTCATAATAATTTCCTTATATTAATTAATAACGAATGAGTGACTTATCATTGAGCCACCCTGACTCACAGGCGAATTTATTACTCACCTGAATACTAAAATCATTATATTTAAATAAGTTATCTGTTTTATAAATTATTGGATGCTGTGTGTTATCTATTTAAAATATGTATGTTAGAACTTATATTCAAAACCGCCCTGTATAGTTCGACCTCGATTTGGGGAGAAGGAAAGAGAATCCCCATAGCTCACGATATAAGCTCGATTAGTGATATTTTCTATTGAACTGCGCAAAGTAAGATTATTCGTTACCTTATAACTGGCATAAAGATCAAATAAGGTATATTTCGGCCAATCCGCCACATAAGCAACAAAGACATTACCGTCCTTAGACAGTGCCGTATAATCCTGATGCCCTTTGTTATAACGGATAATGGTACCGAAATCTAGCTTTTGATCAAATATTCTTCCACCTAACGTTAGGCTACCACGATCACCGGGTAAATAAGCAGAGGAACCAAATATATTATTCGTTTTCTTACATACGACTAAATCATTCACTGGATGGCCTTCAACAGCATAACGATGCTTTTGCTTATTTCTTAATACAGTATTCACCCCGCCTAACCATGCATATTTTGAACAAATACTATTTACACCAATCATTCTGGTATAATTTAAATTTGTATAAATAAAGCCAGCATCATAACTTAATTGATACTCCAGCCCTCGAAACTGGGTCTCCAATAAGTTATTAATATAAGTTGCATTCGCAAAGGAAGCATGACCAAACTTAGGTTTTTGTTTGGATAATTCAAGGTTAATATAATCACTGACGCGGGTATCAAAGTACGCCAGTTTTGCGACGAAGCGATCTTCATTGATAAACAAGCCTTGTTTCTGAAGATTAATACCGGCTTCCCACGCCTTAGATTTTTCAGTCGCCAATACAGGGTTCGGTAAAGACCAACCGTGCCCATGCGCACTGCCGGTGGCGAGTACTTCGGTAATCGCCGGTGGTCGCCAGGATTTGCCGTAATTACCAAAGAATTCCAACCACTGAACCCCGGGCTTGATACCCATGGCCATAGTGGGTGAAAATTGTTGCTCCCGCCGATCAACATTCCAATTCATTTTCGTATCTACATTAGAAGAGCATCGCGTAGCTGCTCTGTAAGACTGTTCATGCACTTTTCGGTTACAGGGATTTTCACGGGTATAAGGATGGCGAAAATCAGAAGTCCACATCCAAGTATTCCCTTGCAAGCGGTAGTGATCATAACGTAAGCCGCCTTCTAACCTTAGCCAATCGCTATAGTCGTAATTAACCTGCGCAAAAGTACTGGTAATAGTGCGTTTTCCTGGTGGAGTGACCCCTAACATGGACTCATGAGTTGAATTACCTCGCGAACGGTCACTGAACCACTCTAGGCCATAATTCAGTCGAAATTGATGCTGATCTACAGGGGCGAATAAGCTGGTGTTTTGCAGTTGTAACCCCTGAGTCGTTAAACGGGTTTGGGTCCAGAATTTATCGCGGAAAACGGGGCTGGCATTATGGGTATCGGTTTTATCGTCGGTATCAACATAATAGATTTTTGCCGTCATATCCAACCACGCGATATGCTCTGGCTTTAAGCTATAATCCAGCCCGACATTACTATTCTTCACATCACTGACGCTGCTGCTTAACCAACCGTAATTTATCTTACGCTTCGAGTTTGGCCGATCATAAACATGTGTGAACATGCCAGCATTGGGGCTATTAATTTGTGTCTGCAAATAGCTTAATACCAAACGCTGATCGGTAGAGATATTCCACCCCACTTTGGCCAACTGTGAGTCCATTTTATAATTAGAAAAATCAACTTTGATTTTCTTCATTTCTTCACCCAGCGTTTTGGAACCTCTGCCAAAACGAATGTCACCAATATGACCTTTATTTCCTGGCCAATATTCTTTCAAATTCCGTTCACTGGCAGCCAATATTATATCGCCATATTCATTCCCGATTGCGAGTACCGCACTACCGATAAATTGAGTGCCATTATCGCCGGTTATTGCACGGACTTTACCGCCAATCTCTTTTCCTGGTTCGAGAAAATCACTGGCATTAAAAGTCCTGAAAGTGGCAATACCGCCAATAACACCGGCCCCTCCTATACCACTGCTAGGGCCCTTTTCAATGACAACACTACTCAGTATTTCGGGATCGATATACATCACCCCATGGCGCTGCCCATGACCACTTTTCATAAAATTCTGACGCATGCCATCAATATTCATATTGACGCGGCCATAGTCCTGCATGCCACGGATATTGATGGATAATGCCGGATCTTGCTGACTTACACTGGAATAGACACCCGATGTTTGCTCTAATATATCCGCCACATGACGTGCTGGCCGGTTATCCATTTGTTCTCTGGATATCTCGCTCACTGAGTGTATTTCATCGTAAACCCAGTCGCCTTCCTGAGCATGACTCGTCTCTTCGACTTTGAGCTTATCTAGCACCATGTCATTTTTATTCGATGATGATACTGCTGTTTCCGCGCTAGCATCTTCAGTATAGCCCTGAGTGGTGAGGGCTAAAATGAGGCCCAATGCAATCTTATTCTTTGAGATTATGGTTTCTTTCTTATCTCTAGCCATATTATCCATTTATGAAAACTCATCCTTATTAATACAAAAGAAATACATACATTAATTATTTTAGTCTTAACGATTTACCCGTCATTTGGATAATAGCTATCCGCTCCGAGCGATATAAATAACCGGATAATTAATGTGTCGTAATTTTCTATCAAGTATTTAAATAACGTAAACCACACAAAGAGGGGTTAATTAAACCAGAATAATTGACATGCTTTATCCGTGAGGCAATTAACCTTTCTAATTAAGGTCTTCCGTTATTAGCATAGAGCTGATTTTTTAATTCATTAATGCTAGTCGAAGATATATTCCCACGCCATTATTTGAGAATAATTATCATAATCATTTGTGGTTATAAACTCAATCATCTTCAAGAATAAAAAAGTATGTCACTGAGAATATTGATTTTATAGAAAGAATAATTCATCGATAAATAAGTGTTGCTGTAACGTTGATTGAATTTCTGAGTCGGTGAATTAATAGGAATATTCGGGGCGGGTATATCTAAAAGAGCGGGCCACTGTAAAGTGACCCGTAATCGGTATTAGTACACAGCAAACTAAAACAGGCGGGTTTTAGCTTCAGCGATAGCAAAGGCGACTTGCTGTGGCGATACGCCGCCTTTAGCGACACGTTTATCCAGACAAGACTGTAAGGCCAGAATCGGATACACATCGTCACCAATGACAGTACTGAATTTTTGCAAATCACTGAGCGATAGGGCTTCTAGCGCTTTACCCTGACGAATGGCTTCCACCACGGCTTCGCCAACAATGTGGTGCGCTTCACGGAACGGCACGCCTTTAGCGACCAAATAGTCAGCCAGTTCTGTTGCGTTAGCGTAGCCCTGTTCAGCCGCTTCTTGGCAACGTGGGCGTTTTACCTGAATGCCATCCAAAACCAGTGCGCCCATGTGCAAGCAATCGAGCCAAGTATCGAGCGCATCAAACAGCCCTTCCTTGTCTTCCTGCATGTCTTTGTTATAGGCCAAAGGCAAGCCTTTTAGCGTCATCATCATGCCGGTCAATGCACCTTGTACTCGGCCACATTTACCGCGAATTAATTCCAATGCATCTGGGTTCTTCTTTTGCGGCATCAGGGAAGAGCCTGACGTCACACGATCAGATAAGTCGACAAATGCTGCTTCACCACTGTTGAAGAAAATTAAATCTTCAGCGAAGCGAGATAGATGCACCATGCCGATACTGGCATCCGATAGGAGTTCTAACACGTGGTCACGATCAGAAACGCTATCGAGGCTGTTACGGGTCGCAGAAGCAAAACCTAACCAGCCCGCCAATTGCTCGCGATCGATAGCATAAGCTGTACCTGCCAATGCCCCACTGCCTAATGGGCTGACATCCAAGCGTTTCAGGGTATCTTGCAGACGGCTTTCATCACGGGCGAGCATTTCAACATAGGCCAAACACCAATGGGCAAAAGTCACCGGCTGGGCGCGTTGTAAGTGGGTATAACCCGGCATCACCGCATCCTGATTAGCTTCAGCCGTAATAACCAACGCCTGCTGCAACTGCTGAACAGCGGCTTTTAATTCGGTTACCTGGAATTTGCACCACAATTTTAGGTCCGTCGCGACCTGATCGTTACGGCTACGGCCAGTGTGCAGCTTTTTGCCTAAATCGCCGACCTTATCAATCAGTTTGGTTTCTACCCAGCTATGGATATCTTCCGCATCGCTATTCAAAATGGCCTGTGGATCGGCCTGCACTTCTTCTAACAAAACAGAAAGTGCCTGCTCTAATTGTTGCTGCTCGTCTGCGCTTAATACACCAACGGTGACCAGCGCCTTCGACCAAGCAACAGACCCGATAATATCCTGCTCTGCTAGCCGGTAATCAAACCGCAGGGAATCGTTGAATTGTTTAAAACGCTGATCTGCTGCCTGACTGAACCGTCCGCCCCACAATGCCATAATCTTGCTTCCCTAATTACACGATAGAATACCCTGCGCTGTTGCAGCGACAGGCTTGTTAGCTGGCTGCCAACAACCTGCCACGCCAATAGCGTCGGGTAAAGGAATTTAAATAAACAGTATCACGCCAGAATACGGGTACCAATGGGCACACCATTAAACAATGCTGGCAGTTGATCTGCATGACGCCAACTGGCGATATCGACTGGGCGGCCCAATGAACGTGCCGCATCCAGCGCCGCATTCACTTTAACAATCATGCCATCGGTAATAATACCTTGAGCAATCAATTGTTCTGCTTTCTGCGCCGTCATCTCTGCAATCCGCTGGCCTTTGCCATCCAAAATGCCGCTCACATCGGACAGCAAAATCAGATCTGCGCCCAATGTCGCGGCCAGCGCTGTTGCAGCCTGATCCGCATTCACATTCATCAGCTTACCATCAGCCGTTATGCCAATTGAGCTGATAATTGGCATATACCCGACAGCCAGCAAGGTTTGCACCAATGCTGGTGAACCCGGTTGAGCTTTACCTACATGCCCTAACTCGGCATCTAACGGCGTCACCGGCACAGTATCACCATCACCTAAACACAGGCCAACGGCATTGATTTGATGTTTTATCGCCCAGGCCAACAAGGTTTTGTTGGCCGTTCCTGCCAGTGCGCCAGTGATAATATCAATCTGATCAGCCGGAGTAACCCGCAGGCCATTTTTCTTGACGACCGGCAACGCGAGTTTTTTCATCAGGTCATCAACCAGACAGCCACCACCGTGCATAATCACAAGCGGGCGCTCATGCTTCTCACGATAGGTCACTAATGCAGTAAACAGGCGTTCCAGCGCTTCTTCGCTGTCCAGCAACACGCCACCTAATTTAATGACCAACGGGTTTATCATGTTTCGCCTCAATCTAATTGGATAAAGTATCTGTATCTGCCCATTCTGGCTCGGTAACTGGCTACCCTAGAGTGACTCACAGTAGGGATTGAGTTTCCGCAAAGCCAAAACGAATATTCATGCATTGTACGGCCTGTGCCGCCGCACCTTTCAGCAGGTTATCTTCTGTCGCGACAATGATTAAATGCTCGCCTTTTACAGAGAAACCAATATCACAGAAAGGTAGGCCGACGACGGCTTTCAGTGCCGGTACACCTTGCTGATATAACCGCACTAGCGGCTTATCTTGATAAGCATTGTGATACGCCTCAGCGATATCCTCTGCCGTCACGCCCGCCTTCAATCGGCAAGTGATCGTCGCCAAAATACCGCGCGCGAAGTTGCCTAGGTGCGGAGTGAAAATCACCGGCGTACCCAAATGAGCAACAATCTCGGGTTGATGACGATGATTAAACAAACCGTACGGCTGTAAACTTACTTCGCAAAAACTGTTACCGATGCTGGCTTTACGCCCCGCACCGCTGACGCCACTGACGGCGTTAATCACTGGCCATTGCGCATCATTGAGTAAACCGCCGTCCACTAACGGTTTTAGCGCCAGTTGTGAAGCGGTTGGATAGCAGCCAGGGACCGCGATCAATTGGGCTTGTTTGATATCTTCTGCTTGCCATTCAGCCAACCCATAGACCGCTTTATCCAGCCAATCCGCGTGCTGGTGCTCAAAACCGTAATACTGGCTGTAGAACGCGGCATCCTGAACTCGGAATGCGCCAGAGAGGTCGAATACAACGCAACCTGCGGCTAAAAATTGTGGCGCTAAGTCATGGCTGACTTCATGGGCAGTGGCAAGAAAAACCACATCGACACCTTTTGCCGCCTGAGCCACATCCACCAAGGGTTGCAGCGGAAGATCGATGATGCCTTTTAGCTGCGGGTGCAGGTCAGAAAGTAATTTTCCTGCATCTGCACTTTGCGCTGAAACCGTTAAACCGGTTATGTTCATATGTGGGTGACGATTTAGGTAAGCCGTAAGCTCCGCGCCGGCATAGCCACTAGCACCAACAATTAGCGTATTTAACATGGGTTCAGTTCACCTTACCTTGCTTACTTGATGTTGCAGCGATGTGGGTGAGATTCATCCGCTGGCTGTAACACCCCGTGCTTTGGCTATAAAAATGTTATTGGGTTTAAACACATAAATTGGTTTTAAAAACATAAGTAGTCAAAACCAGTTTTTGGGTAGTCAGCAAGGTTTTACTGTCCCCCACGCGATTGGGCATTGACATTTTCGTAAATTTAAGGGCGTTTTAAGGTTCCCTTACGCTTAAGCTTAATGTATTTTTATTCATAATAATTGCATGAATATTGATACTATCCTAACCAAAGGCTGTCAACAGTGAAGATGAAATTACCTCCATTTATTGAGTTGTATCGGGCGTTAATCGCCACGCCTTCCATCAGCGCGACCGATGGCGCCCTTGATCAAAGTAATGAGGCGTTAATCAACTTGTTGGCTGGATGGTTCTCAGACTTAGGTTTTCGTATCGAAATCCAACCCGTTCCCAATACACGCCATAAATTTAACCTGCTTGCGAGTATCGGAGAAACGAATAGCGGTACAAGCAAAGGGGGGCTGCTGCTGGCTGGCCATACCGATACTGTGCCTTACGATGAAGGGCGTTGGACGCGAGATCCCTTCACACTGACCGAGCACGACAATAAGTTATACGGTTTAGGTACTGCCGATATGAAAGGCTTTTTTGCCTTTATTTTAGATGCCGTGCGCGATATCGATGCCAGCAAGCTGAGTAAACCGCTGTATATTCTGGCCACCGCCGATGAAGAAACCACGATGGCAGGCGCGCGCTATTTTGCCGCCTCCTCCCAGTTGCGCCCTGACTTTGCCATTATTGGCGAACCCACCTCACTGCAACCCGTGAGGGCACACAAAGGGCATATTTCCAACGCCATCCGTATTACGGGCCAATCCGGCCATTCCAGTGATCCAGCGCGTGGCGTCAATGCGATTGATTTAATGCATGAATCCATTACTGAGTTAATGAAACTGCGCACTAAGTTGCAAGAGCGTTATCACAATCCTGCATTTACCGTCCCTTATCCGACGATGAACTTTGGTCATATCAACGGTGGTGACGCTGCAAACCGCATCTGTGCTTGTTGTGAATTGCATATGGATATCCGCCCATTGCCCGGTCTCACTTTAAGTGATCTGGATGAGTTGATGGCAGAGGCACTGGCACCGGTGAGTGAACGCTGGCCAGGCCGCTTGAGCATTGATGAACTGCATCCCCCGATTCCTGGCTATGAATGCCCGACAGACCATCATATGGTCGGTGTTATTGAGAAATTATTGGGTGAGCGTACTGCGGTGGTGAACTACTGTACTGAAGCGCCGTTTATCCAGCAAATCTGCCCGACGTTGGTACTGGGGCCCGGCTCAATTAATCAGGCCCACCAGCCAGATGAATTTATCGATATGGCCTTTATCGAACCCACTCGTGAGCTGATTGGCCAGTTAGTTGACCATTTTTGTCAGCAAAAATAACTCTAATGAGGTAGACGGATCAATATTGCCCATAAGCCAGACTGATAACCTAACCTCGGTAATTAAATTTCAGAAATATCCCTAAAATTGATGTTTTTTTGCTGAAAATAGTGTCAATTGGGGTATGGAATTGAACGTGGCGAGTGGAATTGTCCATCTCAGCCTTCTGGGTGAAATTAATTTACATACCCATCAAGTTACGAAGGGTACAAAAAGAAATCATATACCCAATAGATTTCAAGATGCAGGCAGGCGGCCAGCGAAATAAGCCTCTTTGCCTGCAACTTGGATGATGACGGGTATGTTAGGGGTCATATGAACGAACAATATTCCGCAATGCGAAGTAACGTCAGTATGCTCGGCAAACTACTCGGGGAAACCATCAAGGAAGCGTTAGGCGAACACATTCTTGATCGGGTAGAAACCATCCGTAAATTATCCAAATCTTCGCGAGCGGGGAATGAAGCGAGCCGTCAGGAACTGCTGACGACGCTGCAAAATTTGTCCAACGACGAGCTGTTACCTGTCGCCCGTGCTTTTAGCCAATTCCTCAATCTGACGAATACGGCGGAGCAATACCACAGCATTTCACCCCACGGTGAAGCGGCAAGCAATCCAGAAGCGCTGGCTCAACTGTTCACTCGGTTAAAAAATAAAAAGCTGAGCGAGAAAGATATGCGCAGCGCGGTTGAAGAGTTATCCATTGAGCTGGTCTTAACTGCTCACCCAACCGAAATAACTCGCCGTACGTTGATTCATAAACTGGTGGAAGTGAATACCTGCCTGAGCCAGTTGGATCATAATGATTTAGCCGATTACGAACGCAACAAGATCATGCGTCGTTTACGGCAGTTAGTCGCACAATCATGGCATACCGACGAAATTCGTAAAATTCGCCCTTCCCCTGTTGATGAAGCCAAATGGGGCTTTGCCGTGGTGGAAAATAGCCTGTGGGAAGGCGTACCTGCTTTCTTGCGCGAGTTTAACGAGCAGTTGCAAAACTCCCTCGATTACCGCTTGCCGGTTGAAGCTGTGCCGATTCGCTTCACTTCATGGATGGGCGGTGACCGTGACGGTAACCCCAATGTGACGGCAGAAATTACCCGCCACGTGCTGCTGCTCAGCCGCTGGAAAGCCACTGATTTGTTCCTGCGTGATATTCAGGTTCTGGTCTCAGAGCTTTCAATGTCTGAATGTACGCCTGAACTGCGTGAATTGGCTGGTGGCGACGAAGTGCCAGAACCCTATCGTGAACTGATGAAACGAGTTCGGACTCAGTTAACGAACACACAGGCTTATCTGGAAAAACGCCTGAAAGGCGAGCGCGTATTGCCACCGACTGACCTGTTAGTGAGCAATGACCAACTGTGGGATCCACTCTACGCCTGTTATCAGTCCCTGAAAGCCTGCGGCATGGAGATCATCGCCAACGGTCAGTTACTGGACACACTGCGCCGCGTCCGCTGTTTTGGCGTGCCTTTGGTGCGTATCGATGTGCGCCAAGAAAGCACCCGCCATACCGATGCCATTGCAGAGTTAACCCGCTATCTGGGCCTCGGCGATTATGAGAGCTGGTCTGAAGCGGACAAACAAGCCTTCCTGATCCGTGAATTGAACTCCAAGCGCCCGCTGGTTCCACTGAAATGGGAGCCAAGTGCTGATACACAGGAAGTGCTTGAAACTTGTCGGGTGATTGCTGAAGCCCCGCAAGGCTCTATCGCCGCCTATGTTATCTCGATGGCGAAAGTCCCCTCTGACGTGCTGGCCGTGCATTTATTGCTGAAAGAAGCCGGTTGTCCGTTCACGTTGCCGGTCGCGCCATTGTTCGAAACCCTTGATGATTTGAACAACGCTGACGATGTGATGACGCAGTTGCTGAGCATCGACTGGTATCGTGGTCTGATTCAAGGCAAGCAGATGGTGATGATTGGCTATTCTGACTCGGCGAAAGACGCCGGTGTGATGGCCGCATCTTGGGCGCAATATCGTGCGCAAGACGCCTTGATCAAGACCTGCGAGAAAGCGGGCATCTCTCTGACGCTGTTCCATGGTCGTGGTGGTTCTATTGGTCGCGGTGGTGCACCAGCCCATGCTGCGCTGCTCTCTCAACCTCCGGGTAGCCTGAAAGGCGGCTTACGTGTGACTGAACAAGGCGAGATGATCCGCTTTAAATTTGGTCTGCCGGAAGTCACCATCAGCAGCTTGGCCCTGTACGCAGGCGCCATTTTGGAAGCGAATCTGCTCCCGCCACCGGAACCGAAGAAAGAATGGATTGAGGTGATGGATATCTTGTCGGATGCTTCCTGCGATATGTATCGCGGTTATGTGCGCGAGAATCCAGAATTCGTCCCTTACTTCCGCGCCGCAACGCCAGAGCTGGAATTAGGTAAGCTGCCATTGGGTTCACGCCCTGCCAAACGCCGCCCGAACGGCGGAGTCGAGAGCTTACGTGCGATTCCATGGATCTTCGCGTGGACACAAAACCGCCTAATGCTGCCCGCATGGTTGGGTGCCGGTGCCGGTTTGCAGAAAGCGATTGATGCCGGTAAGCGTGATGCGCTCGCCGCTATGTGCCGCAACTGGCCATTCTTCTCGACCCGTATTGGTATGCTGGAAATGGTGTTCGCCAAAGCCGATTTGTGGTTGGCAGAATATTACGATCAGCGTTTGGTCGAGAAATCTTTGTGGCCACTGGGCCAGCAATTACGCGATCAGTTAGAAGCAGATATTAAAGTGGTGCTGGCAATTGCCAATGACGATCACTTGATGGCTGATTTGCCGTGGATTGCGGAGTCTATCGCGTTACGTAACGTGTATACCGACCCGTTGAACGTCCTGCAAGCAGAACTGTTGCACCGTTCACGCCAGCAAGAACACCCAGATGCGCGTGTTGAACAAGCATTGATGGTGACGATTGCAGGTGTCGCGGCAGGTATGCGCAACACAGGCTAGTACTCAAGGCTCATTTGAACCGGCTAGCTTATAGCCGGTTTACGAGCCTTTAGCCGACTAGCAAGTTGGTCAGGTCGGTTGGCATATCATTTGTGCCCAACCGACCATCCACATCAAAATCATCAGTCGATCGTAGCGCTAACCTATAAATTTCTGGGCTGCCGCCTGACTCATACCGAATACTACCAATACTGCTCGCTGCTCATATGCCCCGGTTTACGGCGCAGATGTTTACGCATCTCACGTTGTTCTTTCAGTAACTGCTGAGTGTCACGCACCATTTGCGGATTGCCGCACAGCATGACATGGCTATCTGCGGCATCCATCTTCAAGCCCACTGCCGCTTCCAATGCGCCACTCTCAATTAATGCAGGCACCCTGCCAGTCAACGAACCGGGGGACTGTTCGCGGCTTACCACGGTCTGAATACGGAGCTTGCCGTTATAGCGTTGTTCCAATTGCTGCATCAAGGGCAAATAACTGAGGTCACGAACAAAACGGGCCGCATGGACCAATACCACATGCTTAAAGCGTTCCAGATCACGCCCTTCCTGCAAAATAGACAGATAGGGGCCGATGGCAGTGCCGGTGGCCAGCATCCATAAGGTATCGCAATCGGGTATCTCTTCCAGCACGAAGAAACCCGCAGCCTGCTTGGTCACCATCACCTCATCGCCGACAGCCAATTGATCTAGCCGAGGACTGAGTTTACCTTCCGGCACCGTGACCAGATAGAACTCCAGATTCTCATCACTTGGGGCGTTAACGTATGAATAAGCCCTCTGTATCCGCTCACCATTGATATCTAATGCCAGCTTGGCAAATTGGCCAGCCGTAAAGGGATCGACCGGTGCATTAACCCGAATGCTGAACAGCGCGTCTGTCCAGTGATCGACGTGAGTAATCTTGCCACTAACCCATTCAGCCATCGTTATGGTCCCTATTAGAAGTCATGCCAAAAGCGCAGGCGATATTTTAGGGGATTTGCCTAAAAAGTATTATCGATTAAATGTTATCGCGCTGTTTTACTTAACAGATTCATTTCGCCAACGTGAATATGGACAGTTTACTTTACGTGTTTGGTGTTTTTATCTGCCAATATTCGATTTTGTAATATGTCGTGCTGCATAGATAAATAATCTAAATTTGTTAGCTTATACGCCGATAGTGAGGTGTGTCACAAAAAAGACACGTATTACAGCTTATTGATGCTTTAAGATAATGAAAAAAATAGAAAATCTTCACCTGCTTGTGATGTTAATCCTGCTCGTTGCCGTGGGCCAAATGGCGCAAACGATCTATGTGCCAGTCATCGCGGATATCGCCCGTGACTTTTCGGTTCGTACCGGAGTGGTGCAGCGTGTGATGGCGGCTTATTTGTTGACCTATGGCTTCTCACAGTTGATTTATGGCCCACTTTCCGACCGTGTTGGTCGTCGTCCGGTGATTCTGGCAGGCATGATGATCTTTATGTTAGGCGCATTAGGAGCTTGGCTGGCTAGCAGTCTCACCATGCTGGTGGCTGCTAGTGCTTTACAGGGCATGGGGACGGGTGTTGCGGGCGTTATGGCGCGGACAATGCCCCGTGACCTTTATTCTGGCACGTCATTACGTTATGCCAACAGTATGTTAAACATGGGAATTTTGGTCAGCCCGCTACTGGCACCGGTTATCGGCGGGGTATTGGCAAGCCTGTTTGGCTGGCGTGCATCCTACGCATTCCTGCTATTTTTATGCAGTTTAGTCGCATTTTGTATGTTCCGGTGGTTACCAGAAACTCGGCCACAGCAAACGGAAAAACGGCGTATGTTAGCCAGCTTTCGCCTGCTGCTATCTGACGGTGCTTTTAGCTGTTATCTGGTGATGTTAATTGGCGCATTAGCCGGGATTGCCGTATTTGAGGCCAGTGCGGGTGTGTTGATGGGGGGCGTGCTTGGGCTAAGTGGTGTGACCGTCAGTATTTTGTTTATTTTACCCATTCCGGCGGCCTTCTTTGGTGCATGGTATGCCGGTCGTGACGGTAAGACCTTCCACAGTCTGATGTGGCATTCCGTTATCAGTTGCCTGCTGGCTGGGCTAATGATGTGGATCCCCAGTTGGTTTGGCGTGATGAATATCTGGACGTTAGTGATACCCGCCGCCCTCTTTTTCTTTGGTGCGGGCATGCTATTCCCGCTGGCAACGACAGGGGCAATGGAACCCTTTCCGTATCTGGCCGGTGCGGCTGGCGCCTTAGTGGGTGGGTTGCAAAATGTAGGTTCAGGATTAGCGACGTGGCTATCCGCCATGTTGCCGCAAACGGGGCAATTCAGTCTGGGGTTGTTAATGTTCGCGATGGCAATCGTGATTCTGCTCTGCTGGTGGCCGTTATCCCATCGGATGCAGCCCCAAGAGCACCGCGCTTAACTTAAACTAACGGGTACTGAATTCAGTACCCGTTTTTATTGCTGTGACAAAGGGTATTACCTGACAAACGGTGTTGCTGTGACCACTACAGTAAAAACTCATGCAGCGCCGGATCTTTACGGTCGAGGAAATGAGTAGAGCGGATACGGCGAATAGTCCGAGATTTGCCTCGGATTAGCAATGTTTCGGTGGTCGCCATGTTCCCTTTGCGATAAATCCCCTCCAGTAAATCACCTTTGGTAATCCCAGTGGCAGAGAAAATGACATTGTCATTACGAGCCATATCCCCCAGTAGCAGAACCTTACCGGCTTCAATACCCATTGATTTGCAGCGGGCTAACTCTTGCTCGCCAATACGGCGGTTATCGTCGTTATCCCCTTTAACATGGTGACGCGCCAATAAGCGGCCTTGCATGTCACCGTCTAAAGCACGGATAACCGCAGCAGAAATAACGCCTTCAGGGGCTCCACCGATGCAGTACATCACATCGACTTCACTTTCGGGCATGCAGGTCAAAATAGACGCCGCGACGTCACCATCAGGAATAGCGAATACTTTTACACCCAGTTGCTGCATTTCGGCAATGATGCCGTCATGACGCGGCTTAGCAAGGGTGATCACCGTGAGATCAGCCAAAGGCTTGTTCAACTGACGAGCCACATTGCGTAGGTTTTGCTCAAGCGATAAATTCAGGTCAATAGCGCCTTTCGCCCCCGGGCCAACCACCAGCTTTTCCATGTACATATCAGGCGCATGTAAAAATGTGCCTTTATCGCCGACGGCCAGTACTGCCAATGCATTGGCCTGCCCCATGGCAGTCATGCGCGTGCCTTCAATGGGATCAACCGCGATATCAACAGCATCCCCTTGCCCCGTGCCGACGTTTTCACCGATAAACAGCATTGGCGCTTCATCGATTTCACCTTCACCGATAACAATTTGCCCATCAATGTTGACCTGATTGAGCATAATTCGCATAGCCCTTACTGCTGCGCCGTCAGCGGCATTTTTATCGCCTCGACCCAGCCACTTATACCCTGCTAATGCAGCGGCTTCGGTAACACGGGAAAACTCGATGGCTAATTCACGTTTCATGGTTAGACCTGTTGATTGCGGGATGAGGAACTGATGTTTGGGCGGGAATTCTACCACCCTTCGTACTTGAAGTCGTAGGGGTGTTAGCTCGGTGTAAGCTCATCGGGATTTAAACGAAAAACGCGCTATCGGGGGGTGATAGCGCGTTGTTTGCAAATTACGTCCAATGTAAAAGCACGTTCAGCGTAAAACAGGCGAGGTGTTACTCGTCGTGCTCTTCCCATGCCTGAGCACGGGCCACGGCTTTCTTCCAACCTTTATAACGGAAATCACGCTCGGTGGTTTCAATCCCTGGGCGGAATTCACGCTCAATGGTGGCCTTGCTCTTCACTTCGTCCAGATCATTCCAGAAGCCCGTCGCCAGACCCGCGAGGAAGGCGGCACCCAATGCCGTACTTTCGCGCACAGCAGGACGCTCAACACGCGTACCCAGAATATCGGCTTGGAACTGCATCAAGAAGTTGTTAGCCACTGCGCCACCGTCTACACGCAGTGATTTCAGGCGTTCGCCAGAATCCGCTTGCATTGCATCCAGCACATCGCGAGTTTGGTAAGCAATCGACTCCAGTGTTGCACGGATAATATGGTTGCTGTTAACACCACGGGTCAGGCCGAAAATCGCACCACGGGCATACGGGTCCCAATAAGGGGCACCTAAGCCAGTAAAGGCAGGCACGACGTAAACACCGTTACTGTCTTTCACTTTAGTGGCGAAATATTCGGAGTCGGTAGCATCACTGATCAATTTCAGCTCGTCACGTAACCATTGAATAGAGGCACCACCGATAAACACCGCACCTTCTAGCGCATAGTTAACTTCGCCGCGCGGACCACAAGCGATAGTCGTCAGCAGCCCATGATGAGACTGAACGGCTTCTTCACCGGTATTCATCAACAAGAAGCAGCCCGTACCGTAGGTGTTTTTCGCCATCCCCGGTTGTACACAAAGCTGACCGAACAAGGCCGCTTGTTGGTCACCGGCAATCCCTGCGATTGGAATACGCGTCCCACCTTTACCACCAATGTTGGTTTTGCCGTAAATTTCTGAGGATGGGCGAACTTCAGGCAACATAGCGCGTGGAATGTTCAGCGCGGTCAACATGCGCTCATCCCACTCTTTGGTACGGATATTAAACATCATAGTACGTGATGCGTTGGTGTAATCCGTTACGTGAACACGGCCTTGTGTCATATTCCACACCAGCCAAGTATCCACAGTACCAAACAGCAACTCGCCACGTTCAGCACGCTCACGTGCACCTTCGACGTTATCGAGGATCCATTTTACTTTCGTACCGGAGAAGTAAGGGTCAACCACTAAGCCTGTATTGTGGCGGATGTACTCTTCCAGCCCTTCTTTTTTCAATTTTTCGCAGATATCTGCCGTACGACGACATTGCCAGACAATCGCGTTATACACCGGCTTACCGGTTTCTTTATCCCAAACAATCGTGGTTTCACGTTGGTTGGTGATACCGATACCCGCTATTTCATCAGAACTGATACCGGCTTTTGCCAGCACTTCAACCAGTGTAGAACTTTGGGTCGCCCATATTTCCATTGGGTCATGTTCAACCCAACCCGCTTTCGGGTAGATTTGAGTGAATTCGCGCTGAGACACACTCACGATATTAGCATCATGATCCATCACCACGGCTCTGGAGCTGGTGGTGCCCTGATCAAGCGCAACAATATATTTTTTTTGAGTCGTATTTTCAGTTGTCATAATAAGCTCACATTTTAAGTTGCCGTTTATCGCAGTATCTAATATTTATGCTTTACGTTCTGTGGTCGTAGCCGTGGTTTCGTCTTCATCGCTGACACAGACATCACAAGGTAAGTGACGACCAATCAGCGCACGGTAACCAAACGCACCGAGTAACGCGCCGACGATTGGCCCGAAGATTGGCACCAAGAAGTAGGGAATATCACGCCCACCAGTAAAGGCGACTTCGCCCCAACCTGCCAGATAAGCAAATGTTTTCGGACCAAAGTCACGTGCTGGGTTTAATGCAAAGCCAGTCAGTGGCCCCATAGATGCACCGATAACGGCGATCAGAATACCAATCAGCAGTGGTGCCAGTGGACCGCGTGGAATGCCGTTACCATCGTCAGTCAGTGCCAAAATCAGGCACATCAAAATCGCGGTAATCACGGTTTCAACTAAGAATGCTTGGAAAACAGAAATATGCGGATTGGCGTAGGTAGAGAAAATACCCGCCAGATCGATGCTCTCGGCACTGCCGCGAACCATTTGATGAGTTTGTTCAAAATCGACGAACAGGTTGTAATACAGGCCGTACACTAATGCCGCGGCACAAAAAGCACCGGCAACCTGCGCCACGATATAGGGGATAACTTTGCGGCGATCGAAGCAAGCGAATAACCACAATGCAATGGTTACCGCTGGATTAAGATGTGCACCTGAAATTGCTGCGGTCAAATAGATGGCCATGGCAACACCTAGGCCCCAAATAATACTAATTTCCCATTGGCCGAAACTGGCGCCTGCCAATTTCAACGCAGCAACACAGCCCACACCGAAAAAGATTAGCAGACCCGTACCGAGGAACTCTGCGATACATTGGCCTTTCAAGGTCGAACTAGCGGTTTGGCTCATAGTAGATGTCCTAGAGACAGAGATTTATAGGGTATTTCTTATTTTTGCCCTTCGGACGACGAAGGGAGTGATGTAAATTTATCGTTAACGAGCACAAACGAGAAATAGCGAAATCAAAATGTGTGTAGTGCGTCATAAAAATGAGCGATTTCGCGTTATACATGGATGTTAAGGGACTTTGAAAGTGTGATCAGACCAGTACTTTTCTCCCTGCTTGTTAAAAGAATGTTCGATTCTACAGAATAGATAAGCATCGTCTTTCAGTTTTTGCCGATAGTCACTTATAAGAAATTGCTACAGAGTGTAGTTTGTGCCGGTATGGCGCTAGACAGGGGGAGACTGGCTACATACAATCGTTTAAGAATATCAGTTTATCAAGAGCATCGTTTTATCAAGCTGCGTCGCCTTTGCGAAGGAACGCGTGAGAACATAGCGCTTGTTTCACTAGTTCGATAGATATATAGCGCGATAAGTATTCACAGCAGTTTCATCTGCCGAAGGTTGCTTTAGTCGACTCGGTGACGTCGGTCATACAGTAACTTCGGTGAAGCATGATGACTGCGACCCAAAGATGTACGCCTTGCTACCATAAGGGGACCGAAGAATGTCATTTGAAGTATTTGAGAAATTGGAAGTTAAAGTTCAGCAGGCGATTGATACCATCACATTGTTGCAGATGGAAATTGAAGAGCTGAAAGAGAAGAATAACACCCTGTCCCAAGAAGTTCAGGATGCCGCGGGTGGCCGTGAAGCCTTAGTGCGCGAAAATGAGCAACTAAAGCAAGAGCAGCACGTCTGGCAGGATCGCTTGCGGGCACTATTGGGCAAGATGGAAGAAGTCTGAGTACTGGCTGGCTTTCACAAATTCTTCCTGCTTGAAATAACAGGAAAGCAAAAGGGCGATATCAATATCGCCCTTTTTTATGCTTCGCTGAAAGCGCCGTAAGATGTTACTCAATATCCAAGGGTTCTTCTGACAAAATCATCCCTGTGTTATCAGCATACAGATGGTCACCGGAGAAGAAGGTCACACCGCCAAAGTTTACGCGGATATCACTCTCACCAATGCCTTCATCCGCAGCACCAACAGGGATCGCGGCCATTGCCTGAATACCGATATCTAACTCAGCCAGCTCATCGACCTGACGCACGGCACCGTAAACGACAATACCTTCCCACTCGTTTTTCAGTGCTAAATCAGCGAGTTCAGCATTGACTAATGCACGGCGCACCGAGCCACCGCCATCAACGACCAAGACACGGCCAAGACCATTTTCTTCCAGTAGGTCAAACAACAAGCCGTTATCTTCGAAACATTTTACAGTAGTAATCTTGCCACCAAATGAAGTACGTCCGCCAAAATTGGAGAACAGTGGTTCTACCACATTTACCTCTTCATGATAGATATCGCAGAGATCGGAAGTATCATATTTCATAGGATTTACGTCTGGTTGCGGCTGGGATGCTAAGTATATCCCTTTCTGGCCGTTGTTGGCAAAAGCATCAATTGTTAAATCAATCCGAGCCAGCCTTTCCGCCTGCTTGCTCGGACAATTAATGAGGCAGGATTAACTCAGCACCAAGCCTACAGCAAATAGGACGTTGGTCAGGAGTGCGGCTTTAACCATATGCTCGAGCATTGGGCGCATACCTGCTGATGTTGGCTCACGCAGTACAAACAACGCGTGCTTAACCAGTAATGGCACTGCCAGAACAAAAATCCATCCTGCCCAACTGTGCAGATTCAGCAGGCTAAATAACGCCAGACAGAAGATAGCCGCCGCGATAAGTAAGGCATGATAATAGCGTGCGACTACTGGGCCTAAGCGTACTGCCAGCGTATTTTTACCATTGGCTCGGTCACTTTCGATATCGCGCAAATTATTAATATTCAAAACAGCGGTAGCAAGTAAGCCGCAGGCAGTGGCTGGCAGCATAACAATGCTGTCGAAGTGGCCCGCCTGAAGGTAATAAGTCCCTGCGACACTTAACCAGCCGAAGAACACCAATACCGAAATATCCCCTAACCCCATATAGCCATAGGGTTTGTTGCCCACGGTATAAGTGATAGCCGCCATGATGGCCATCAGACCGAGGACTAAGAAGCCTAAGATGTCACTGGGCTTTTCACAGGCAATGGCGATAAGTGAAACACCAGAAATGATCGTCAGCACTACCGTGATAATCAGTGCGACTTTCATCTGATGGCGGGTAATCATTCCTTTTTGCATGCCACGTAATGGCCCAATACGCTCTTCGGTATCACTGCCTTTAATGGCATCACCGTAATCATTGGCCAAATTGGAGAGAATTTGCAGCAGGCCAGCGGTTAACAAAGCGAGTAAAGCGACGGCGGGTTTAAAACTATCGAGCCAGAAAGCCAGTGCTGATCCAGTAACGATAGAGGCAAAAGCCAGTGGTAGGGTTCGTGGCCGTAGGCTTTCCAGCCAAGCCTGAGTTTGGCTGGTGTTGGTTGATAGGCTCATTTTTCGCTTCATTTAATAGGAGTCTGGTCCGCCCATATTGGCGCGTTATAAAAATCATGTCTGCCAAGAATAATGTCGCCAGAAATAATGTCATCAAAAAATAAATTTGATAGCAAAAATCTTGACGGAAACCCTGTTACTGAAAACGGTTTTAACGAAAACAACATTAATGAATGTAGCATGCGCGAGAACAGAATTAATGAAAAACAAGGTTCGCTAAAACAAGAATGGGAGGCAATGCCTCCCACTCGATATTGACTGGCGAATTATAGAATGAAACGACTCAGGTCTTCATCAGCGACCAATTCATCCAAGTGCTTACCGACATACTCCGCATCAATCGTAATGGATTGACCCTGACTCTCGCTGGCGTCATAGGAGATATCTTCCATCAAGCGCTCCAGCACGGTATGTAAACGACGTGCGCCGATGTTCTCGGTACGCTCGTTAACCTGCCATGCCGCTTCTGCGATTTTGCGGATACCTTCGCGTGTGAATTCTACCGTCACGCCTTCCGTTGCCATTAGAGCTTTGTACTGCTCGGTCAACGAAGCACTCGGTTCAGTCAGAATACGCTCGAAATCATCGGTGGTCAGTGCCTGCAATTCCACGCGGATAGGCAAGCGACCTTGTAATTCCGGAATAAGATCTGACGGGCTGGAGACTTGGAACGCACCGGAGGCGATAAACAGAATATGATCTGTTTTCACCATACCGTGTTTGGTTGACACGGTGCAGCCTTCAACCAATGGCAGCAGGTCACGCTGTACCCCCTCGCGGGAGACATCTGGGCCTGACGTTTGGCCGCGCTTACAGATCTTATCGATTTCATCGACGAACACGATCCCGTGCTGTTCCACGGCATCAATTGCCTGCTGCTTTAGCTCTTCTGGGTTAACCAGCTTCGCGCCCTCTTCCTCAATCAGCAATTTGAATGCATCTTTGATTTTGATTTTGCGTGGCTTTTGTTTCTGACCAGCGATGTTCTGGAACATCGATTGTAGTTGATTAGTCATCTCCTCCATACCTGGAGGTGCCATAATTTCCACCCCCATTGGCGAAGCGGCCAGATCGATTTCAATCTCTTTATCGTCTAGTTGGCCTTCACGCAATTTTTTGCGGAACGCTTGGCGAGTAGCCGATGGTTCTTGGTTTTCATCCGGTTGGCCCCAGTTATTTTTGGCCGGCGGGATAAGCACGTCAAGAATACGTTCTTCCGCTAATTCTTCCGCACGATAGCGCATTTTCTCAATGGATTGATGACGAACCATTTTTACCGCTGCGTCGGTCAGATCGCGGATAATCGAATCCACTTCCTTACCCACATAGCCAACTTCAGTAAATTTGGTCGCTTCAACTTTGATGAATGGCGCATTGGCCAGTTTTGCCAGACGGCGGGCAATTTCAGTTTTACCCACACCGGTTGGGCCAATCATCAGAATATTTTTAGGGGTCACTTCATGGCGCAGCTCTTCGTTGAGCTGCATACGACGCCAGCGGTTACGCAGAGCAATGGCCACTGCTCGTTTCGCTTTATCTTGCCCGATAATGTAGCTATCAAGTTCGCTGACAATCTCACGTGGGGTCATTTCAGACATATCACTCTATCCTTACGCTTTATTCGTTAATCACGCCTAGCGGTTTAATGCTTAGTACGTTAATTCTTCAATGGTTTGGAAGCGGTTGGTATAGATACAGATATCCCCCGCAATGCTCAGTGATTTCTCAACAATATCCCGCGCACCTAATTCGGTATTTTCGAGTAGCGCACGTGCTGCTGACTGGGCATAAGGTCCACCGGAACCGATCGCAATCAGATCATCTTCGGGCTGAACAACATCGCCATTACCGGTAATAATCAGTGAGGCAGTTTCATCCGCCACAGCTAAGAGTGCTTCAAGTTTGCGTAACATGCGGTCAGTGCGCCAATCTTTGGCTAACTCAACCGCCGCTTTCGTCAGATGGCCTTGGTGCATCTCCAATTTACGCTCGAACAATTCAAATAGCGTAAAGGCATCAGCGGTTCCCCCCGCAAAGCCAGCAATGACTTTATTGTTATAAAGACGGCGTACTTTTTTAGCATTGCCTTTCATGACGGTATTGCCCAGGGTGACCTGGCCATCACCACCAATCACGACATGACCATTACGGCGAACACTTACAATTGTTGTCACGAGCGGACCCTCGTTGCAGACTGAATGAACCCCCATACTGCCCTTCAGAAAAACAGTATGGGGTATATTGAGATTATAAATGGGGGAGGATTACGACTTTTCAACCCCCGACAGCGAGGGGAATACATCCTGATTGACCTGCACCCTGCAAACGCTGCAAGGTTTTATCTGCCGCCGCTTTCGTGCTGTACGGGCCGAGCACGACGCGATTCCAACCACCGCCAGTGGTAATACGGCTTTCGATACCACCAAATGCCAACTGGGCTCGGATAGATTCAGCCTGATCGATAGCTTTGAATGAGCCACATTGCACCATCCAACGCTGTGCTTTTTCTTTCTCTTTTTCTGGTTTCGGTGGTGTCGCGGCCTGCGTGACCGGCGCAACAGGTTGTGTACGCGGCGGTGTAGAGACCGGTGGCTGCGTTTGAGTCTGCGCCCGTGTTTGCGATGGTACCTGCGTTTGCGGTTGTATTGGCGCTGTCACCTGACGCGGTTGCGTTAGTGGTGGCTGTGTTAATGGTTGCTGCATATTCGTCGTCGGCGGTGTAATCGTTACCGCAGAACGTGGCACCGATATTCCTTGGTTATAAGGCACCTCGGACAACTGTGTTGGCTGTTGACGCATATCGGCCTGCATCTGCTCAAGCAATTGCCGCTGTTCATTCGTTAGCTGAGTCTTAGAATTGACCTCACCACCGGCAGAAGGCTCGGTCGGCGTCGGTACGCCAATTTGGCGATTTTCCAGCTCTTTAATGTAGCGCCAGCGCTCCTCCGGTTTTGGCGGTAACCCATTACCTGTACGGGGGCCACTGTTAGGCAGCAACGGAAGCTCATCTGGCTTATTGTGCGTAATGAAATAAAGGCCGCCAACAAATACCACTAATAACGCGACGGCCAGTGCCACCACGGTTTTAGATACTGCTGGTGCACTGCGTTTTTTCCGGCTAGTGCTTTTGCGCCGCGCTCCTGAGCGCCCTCGGCTTACATAATCTCTTTGTGCCACTATCGTTTCGCTGCGTCATAATGATGGAATAAGTCCGTCATGTTACTGAACCCCTGAATATTTGCCTAGCTTTTAGGCGCAGCAGTACTTTCCCTGATGATTAATTCGGTGTCTAACAAGCGGGAGCCACTTTGTACTGAATGCCCTTGTAACTGTTCGAGTAATAGTAACATGGCTTGCTGACCAATTTGATAACGAGGTTGCGCTACCGTGGTTAAGGGGGGATCGCAATATTGTGACAGCTTCAGATCATCAAACCCAACCAGTGAGACGTCTCGCGGTACATTGAGCCCCATTCTCTTCGCCTGCCACATTGCACCTATCGCCATCACATCATTGTGACAAAATATTGCCGTTGGCGGATTGGGTAGTGTCATCAGGGTAGCGAAGGTCTCAGCACCCGATTCATAACTGAAGTCACCGCGTATAACATAATCGTTATCGACCACCACGCCATTACGTCGCAGCGCCTGAATATACCCTTGTAGCCGGTAATGACTCAGCGGTAGTGTCTCTGGTCCCGCAATACAGGCGATGCGTTTATGCCCTAACTCATGCAGATAGTTAACCGCTTCAAAAGCAGCGGTCAAATTATCAATATGTACCGTTGGTAGTTCCAACTCAGGTGAGAATTCGTTTGCCATCACCATCGGCGGTAAATTGCGTTGTTCTTCTTTACTGGCATCAAACGGCAAATTCGAACCTAACAGCAACATGCCATCGATCTGTTTAGTAATGATCAGATTAAGGAAAGTACGCTCTTGCTGAGTTTGTTGTGCGCAGTCGCCGATTAAGATCAGATATTCTTGCTGAGCGGCGGCATGTTCAATGCCCTGAATGATGTCGGCAAAAAACGGATCACTGATATCCGGTACGATGACCAGAATGGTGCGCGATTCATTACGTTTGATGTTGCGAGATAAAGCATGAGGAGAGTAACCCACAGCCAGAACAGCTTGTTCCACTTTTTGTCGGGTCACTGCTGAAACCTTTTCTGGGTTCATTAACGCACGTGATACCGTCGCTGTTGAAACGCCCGCCATGCCAGCAACATCTTTCATGGTGGCCACCGTGAATTCTTTCTTCTGTTCCAACGCCTTTCTCCTTGCTCTGGCGTAATGCCAGCCCTAATGACTTTGAGATATCCCGAGGCCAATCGCTCAGGATATTAACGAGTTGTCACACGGCTATCAGTGTTACCGGTCGGCCGCGCTCATATCCTTTCATGGCAGTGTGGTTTCGATTAATAACAAACTTTGGAACATTCTATACAGATAGTGAGGGTAATTTGTTACCTAATTTGCATTAAAAGTGTGACATAAGTAGGTTTTTTCGAACTGGCTCGCAGAAAGCAGGGTAATCGATTGCTTAGAGACGTGGATCGAACAAAAAATCATCCATATACACCCCAAATAACATGAGGATTATTCATTACCGAAAGTCAGTGATTCGGGTAAGTGAGCGTAGCTAACAACGCTGCGGCGACAAGGACGAAGGGTAATTAGTTATCGATTGGATCCACATCCAACGCCCACTTAACCTTCCGCGCCTGCGGCAACGTATTGATCAACGACTGAGACGTTTTAATCAGTCGCTGTAGCAGTTGGCGTGAGGGATGCTGTAGCAAGAGTTGCCAGCGGAAACGCCCACCACGCTTGGCTTGCAGTGCGGGTACTGGCCCCATTATCCAGAGTGCATCATCTTTGAGCGGACTGGCTTCCAGTAAATTGCGTAATTGTTGCAGAAAAAGCGCTGACTGCTGATTATCGTGATCCTCGCTGCGCACGATGATGTGGCTCGTATAAGGCGGTAAAAAGACGCTTTTACGTTCCGCAAGTGCCTGTTTGGCAAAAGCGTCGTATCCCTGCTGCAATAAAATTTGCAGCAACGGATGCTCAGGGTGATGCGTTTGTAAAATAACTTCACCTTGCTTACCGGCACGGCCCGCACGACCTGATACCTGTGTATAGAGCTGCGCGAAACGCTCCGCTGAACGAAAATCAGCCGAGAAGAGCGCACCATCAACATCCAGCAATGCCACCAGCGTCACATCGGGGAAATGGTGACCTTTCGCCAACATTTGCGTACCAATCAAAATACGCGCTCCGCCCTGATGAACGTCGGCCAAATGCTGTTCCAACGACCCTTTACGACTCGTCGTGTCGCGGTCAATGCGGGTAATAGGGGTATCAGGGAACAGTGGCGCTAGCTCATTTTCCAATTGCTCGGTACCGACGCCGACAGACACCAAATGTGTGGTGCCGCATTTTGGGCATTGCTGAGGCACGGGCCTTTGACTGTCGCAATGGTGACAGCGGAGTTGGCGATGATTTTGATGCAAAGTGTAATAGTGATCGCAGCGCTGACACTCGGCAATCCAGCCACACTCGTGACACAGTAAAGCAGGTGCATACCCTCGACGATTCAGGAACAAAATGACCTGATTATCCGCTTGTAAATGGGCGCTAATTCTTTTCAACAGCGGCTGAGAAAGCCCGACTTTTAGTGGCAGCCCTTTAAGGTCGAGTAAGTGCTGTACTGCCGGTTTGGCATTGCCAGCTCGCTTTGACAACGTGAGCTGACGATACTTCCCCATTTGTACGTTATGCAGCGTTTCCAGTGCAGGGGTGGCGGTACCCATAACGATAGGAATGCCCTCTTCACGGGCGCGAAATACCGCTAAATCTCGGGCGTGATAGCGCCAACCTTCCTGCTGTTTGTATGAGGTGTCGTGCTCTTCATCGATAATAATCACGCCTAAACGGGCAAACGGCGTAAACAGCGCGGAGCGGGTCCCAATGACAATCGCAGCTTCACCGTCGCGGGCTCGCAACCAGACCGATAGACGTTCACTGTCGTTTAACCCGGAATGCAACACCTCAACCGGTGCGTTATATCGCTCACGGAAACGGGCGATGGTTTGCGGGGTCAAACCGATTTCAGGCACCAGCACCAGCGCTTGACGGCCCTGCGCCAGAATATTTTCCAGCACACTCAAATAGACTTCAGTTTTACCGGAGCCCGTCACCCCCGCCAGCAACCAAGCGGCAAACTGCGTATCTTCGCTGCGGATAGCCCCAACAGCCGTGGCCTGTTCGGTATTCAGCCGAAGCCGTTCGCCTAATACCGTAAAACCCTGACGCCAATCGGTGGTGGCTACTGTCTGCGTGCGTAGATCAATCAATCCTTTGCTACGCAAAGCTTGTAACGCACTTTCGGTTAACGCCATTTCATTCACTTGATGACGATAGACCGGTTTTTGTAATAACGCAGCGAGGGCTTGTTGCTGTTTTGGCGCGCGTTTTAAGCTTTCTGGTGGCGTGGCGCGCCCCTGCTCGGTCGCGAACCATTGCCACAAAGGTGCCGACTGCGCGGGTTTCCCTTGCCGCAACAAAATAGGCAAGGCATGAAAAAGCACTTCGCCTATTGGATAGTGGTAGTAGTCGGTTGCCCAACAAAGAATGCGCCATAGGCTGGGGGGAAATAAGCTGCGATCATCCAGAACGGCATCAATGGCTTTCAGTTGCTCAAGGGGAAATACGCTTGTCTCGCTAACCCCAACCACAATGCCGATAGCGGTACGTTTACCAAATGGCACGCTGACACGGGCACCTACCACCGGACAGGCCATGGCACTGTCTAATCGGTAATCAAAGGTACGGGCCAGCGGTACGGGTAAAGCCACTTGAACAACGGACATGTGTTTTTATCCTGAATGAGAAAATTGACCTGAGCAAAAAAGATTGAATAGTTTACACCGCATGCTACACAATGTGCGGATTCGATTGCGCGGCTTGGCTAAATTCTGTATGATTCGCCGCCTTTGATATAATTCGATATCAAATCCTGTTAACAAGCGTTGGTTACTTTATCAGCGATTGTTAGTTATCAATCGTGTGGTGTCTGGCGAATCAGGGCTGGATAGCGACACGGCCTAAATATAGAGGTTTTCCATGAAACAAGGTATCCACCCAAAATACGATTTAGTTACTGCCTCTTGCTCTTGCGGTAACGTTATCAAGATCAACTCTACCGTTGGTCATGACCTGAATCTGGACGTGTGCGGCGAATGCCACCCGTTCTACACTGGCAAGCAGCGTGATGTTGCGACCGGTGGCCGTGTTGACCGCTTTAACAAGCGTTTCAGCGTGCCAGGTGCTGCTAAGAAGTAATATCTGCTCGTCAGACGAAAAAGGCGCCCTCGGCGCCTTTTTTGTTTCTACTCCCCCTATTCATCATGTTTGATGAACGGGAAGCATTAGAAATCAATATTCCCAAGTATCGGGATCAACACCTAATTCACGCATTAAAATCTTCGCGGCTTCCGGAATTTCGTCACTGCGTTCTTTACGCAGATCCTCGTCATTCGGCAGCGGCTGACCAGTAAACGCATGCAAAAATGCTTCACACAACAATTCACTGTTGGTGGCGTGGCGCAGGTTATTGACCTGACGGCGGGTACGCTCATCCGTGAGGATTTTTAACACCTTCAGCGGGATGGATACCGTGATTTTTTTAACCTGCTCGCTTTTCTTGCCGTGTTCAGCGTAAGGGCTGACATACTCGCCGTTCCACTCAGCCATGGGACACCTTAAATTTGTCGGAAAAATATAAAATTCTGAAAACGGGTCAATTATGCCCGATCTTCGCTGTTCTCACTAAATAAATGTCAACTTTACTAGACTAAGGTCACTGAAATGCCGCTGTTGCTTGAGTTTACTGCGATCCTAACAATACTCCCGCCCAAATTACTGATTTAGGTATGTTCAGCCCTTTGCAGTAGTACCCGTGACTTTCACGACCCAAATGACACTTAATTAATAGCTGATACCTTTCTCTGCCGTCTTTGCGATTAAACAAGACATCACCGAAAACTGACTGTCATCATTAAGAGATCTAAAACCACAATAATTTTAACGGTTATTATTCCATTGCTCAATCTATACGCAAAGAAGTTTAGATGTCCAGATGTATTGACGTCCGTAATTTGTACGTCTACTCTGGCGTAACATTTTCTCGATCCCGGTTGGTGGAAATCCTTATGACGCGTAAACAGGCAACAATTGCAGTCCGTAGCGGATTGAATGATGACGAGCAATACGGCTGCGTTGTCCCCCCGATTCACCTCTCCAGTACTTACAATTTTATTGATTTTAATCAGCCACGTGCACATGACTATTCACGTCGCGGCAACCCAACACGTGATGTGGTGCAGCGGGCGCTGGCTGAACTGGAAGGGGGGGCGGGTGCCGTCATGACCAGCAGCGGGATGTCGGCGATTCATTTGGTTTGCACCACATTTTTAAAGCCAGGCGATTTGTTGGTCGCACCACACGATTGTTACGGTGGTAGTTACCGCTTATTCGATAGTCTGAGCAAGCGCGGGGCTTACCGCGTGTTGTTTGTTGATCAAGGGGATACTGCCGCCCTTAACCGAGCATTGGCTGAAAAACCTAAGCTGGTCTTGATTGAAACACCGAGTAACCCATTATTACGAGTGGTGGATATTGCGGCCATCTGCAAAGCAGCCCATGCTGTCGGCGCACTGACTGTTTGCGACAATACCTTCCTCAGCCCAGCCTTGCAGCAGCCCTTGTCTCTAGGGGCTGACTTAGTGGTTCACTCTTGTACTAAATATCTGAATGGTCACTCCGATGTGGTCGCGGGGGCAGTCATTGCCAAAGATCCTGAGTTAGCCGTCGAACTCGCTTGGTGGGCAAATAATATCGGTGTGACTGGGGCCGCGTTCGATAGTTATTTGTTATTACGTGGTTTACGAACCTTATCACCACGTATGGCCCAACAGCAGCGTAACGCAGATGACATTGTTCGCTATTTACAGCAGCAGCCTTTAGTGAAAAAGCTGTATCATCCTTCTCTGCCACAACATCCCGGCCACGAAATTGCTTGCCGTCAGCAGTCAGGTTTTGGTGCGATGCTCAGTTTTGAGCTAAATGGTGATGAACAGGTATTACGTCGTTTCCTCTCTGCCCTTGAGCTATTTACCTTGGCAGAGTCTTTGGGCGGCGTGGAAAGCCTAATCTCCCATGCTGCAACCATGACACATGCAGGTATGGCACCAGAAGCGCGTATTGCCGCAGGCATTACTGATAGCTTGTTGCGAATTTCCGTGGGTATTGAAGACAGCGAAGATTTGATTGCCGATCTGGAAAATGCATTCCAGTTGGCGGGAACGAGGTAAGCATGAATGCAACAGCGGTAGCAGCGGCGGTCACCGGTCGTCAACTGCATAAGTTTGGTGGTAGTAGCCTTGCGGACGTGAAGTGTTACCTGCGAGTGGCCAATATTATGGCCAACTACAGTCACCCCGGCGATCTTATGGTGGTATCTGCGGCAGGGAGTACCACTAACCAACTGATTAGTTGGCTAAAACTCAGTCAAAGTGATCGTCTTTCTGCCCATCAAGTGCAGCAAAACCTGCGTCGTTATCAACATGACCTGATCAACGGCTTACTGCCACCAGAAATGGCTGAGCCGCTAATCAGTGAGTTTATCCATGATTTGGAACGCTTGGCGGGTTTGCTAGACAGTAAAGTAGACGATGCTATTTATGCCGAAGTGGTTGGGCATGGTGAAATTTGGTCCGCTCGTCTGATGGCTGCGGTGCTGAACAAGCTGGACATGAAAGCGAATTGGCTGGACGCACGTCATTTCCTCCGCGCTGAGCGAGCAGCACAGCCCCAGATTGATGAAGGCCGCTCTTATCCGTTGTTGCAGCAATTAATGACGCAAAACCCGCACCAGCGTCTCGTGGTGACGGGCTTTATCTCTCGCAATAACGCCGGTGAGACCGTGTTGTTAGGGCGTAATGGTAGTGACTATTCAGCCACACAAGTGGGTGCGCTCGCAGGCGTGGAACGTGTCACCATCTGGAGTGACGTTGCTGGGGTATACAGTGCTGACCCACGTAAAGTGAAAGATGCCTGCTTGCTGCCTTTACTGCGTCTAGATGAAGCCAGTGAACTCGCCCGTTTGGCTGCGCCGGTATTGCATACCCGTACATTACAGCCTGTTTCAGGTAGCGATATCGATTTGCAACTGCGTTGTAGCTACCAGCCAGAACAAGGTTCTACCCGTATTGAGCGTGTGTTGGCGTCCGGTTCTGGTGCCAAAATTGTCACCAGCCACGATGATGTCTGCCTCATTGAATTGCAAATTGCTGGCCACCATGATTTCTCACTGGCACAAAAAGAAATTGATTCGCTGCTCAAACGGGCGCAAATCAAGCCGCTGGCAACCGGTATTCACCCAGACCGCAATCTGCTGCAACTTTGCTATACCTCTGAAGTCGTCGGCAGTGCACTGAGAGTGCTAGAAGATGCCACGCTGCCGGGGAAACTGTCTCTGCGCGAAGGATTGGCTTTAGTTGCATTGGTCGGCGCAGGCGTGAGTAAGAACCCACTGCACAGTCACCGTTTCTACCAGCAACTAAAAGATCAGCCGGTTGAGTTTATCTGGCAGGCTGAAGATGGGATTAGTTTGGTCGCCGTTCTGCGTCTCGGGCCGACAGAGCATTTGATTCAGGGTTTGCATCAGTCATTGTTCCGCGCCGAAAAACGTATTGGCCTTGTCCTATTCGGGAAAGGGAATATCGGTGCCCGTTGGCTTGAGTTGTTCGCGCGCGAGCAAAAAAATATTTCCGCCCGTAGTGGCTTTGAATTCGTATTGGCGGGCGTGGTGGATAGCCGCCGCAGCCTGCTGAGTTATGACGGGCTAGATGCCAGCCGAACATTGGCATTTTACGATGATGAAGCCAAAGAGCAGGATGAAGAATCACTGTTCCTGTGGATGCGAGCGCACCCGTTTGATGATTTGGTAGTGCTAGATGTGACGGCCAGCGAATCACTTGCCGAGCAATATCTGGATTTCGCCAGTTATGGTTTCCACGTGATCAGTGCGAACAAACTCGCAGGGGCGTCTAGTAGCAATAACTATCGCCAAATCCGCGATGCATTTGCTAAAACGGGTCGTCATTGGTTGTATAACGCCACCGTCGGTGCGGGGCTACCGGTTAACCATACCGTGCGCGACTTGCGTGACAGTGGCGACAGCATTCTGGCCATTAGCGGGATTTTCTCCGGTACGCTGTCTTGGCTCTTCCTGCAATTTGATGGCACAGTGCCGTTCACTGAGTTGGTGGATCAAGCTTGGCAACAAGGGCTGACCGAACCAGACCCACGTGTAGACCTTTCCGGTCAAGACGTGATGCGTAAGTTGGTCATTCTGGCTCGTGAAGCGGGTTATGACATCGAACCGAATCAGGTTAGGGTTGAATCACTGGTGCCTGCCGGTGCAGAGGCTGGCTCGGTCGATCAGTTCTTCGAAAACGGTGATGCATTGAATCAGCAAATGGTCCAGCGCTTAGAAGCCGCAAATGAAATGGGTTTGGTCTTGCGCTACGTGGCACGTTTTGATGCCAATGGGAAGGCTCGAGTGGGCGTTGAAGCCGTGCGGGCTGACCATCCACTGGCTTCCCTATTGCCGTGCGATAACGTCTTCGCCATTGAAAGCCGTTGGTATCGTGATAATCCACTGGTGATCCGTGGCCCAGGCGCTGGGCGAGATGTCACAGCCGGTGCGATTCAATCTGACTTAAACCGACTGTCTCAATTGCTGTAACCTGCTATTCCTCAGCCTCTTCTGCTCTGCGCAGAAGGGGCTAACTTATCGCGCGATTCTCTACTTCCCCACAACATGAATCTTTCTCATGACCCGATGAACATTAATCATCAGCCTAAACTTATTTAAACGTTGACTCTTTAGCCAACTTCCGGCACCTTCTATTTAGCCATCTAAACGTATAGACGCTCACAAATGAGCGAAAACAGATAACATAAGTCGTTATAGCGACAATGGAGTGACAGGGTATGAGTTTTTATCACGCAAACCAGCGGGAAGCGCTAAATCAAAGTCTGGCAGAGCTGCAAGGCCAAATTAATGTTTCTTTTGAGTTTTTCCCGCCGCGGACCAGCGAGATGGAAGAGACCTTGTGGAGCTCTATTGATCGCCTAAGTACCCTGAAACCAAAGTTTGTTTCCGTCACTTATGGCGCGAATTCTGGTGAGCGTGACCGTACTCATAGCATCATTAAAGGGATTAAGGACCGCACTGGCCTTGAAGCTGCGCCGCACCTAACCTGTATTGATGCCTCTCCCACTCAGTTACGTGATATTGCGGCTGATTATTGGAAAAGCGGCATCCGCCATATTGTTGCTCTGCGCGGGGACTTGCCGCCGGATAGCGGCAAGCCTGAGATGTATGCCTCTGATTTAGTGACACTACTGAAAGGCGTCGGTGATTTTGATATCTCGGTGGCAGCGTATCCAGAAGTTCATCCTGAAGCGAAGAGTGCTCAAGCTGACTTGATCAATTTAAAACGTAAGATTGATGCGGGTGCTAACCGTGCTATTACGCAGTTCTTTTTTGATGTCGAAAGCTATTTGCGCTTTCGTGACCGCTGCGTAGCGGCCGGCATTGACGTTGAAATCGTGCCTGGCATCTTACCGGTTTCTAACTTTAAACAGCTTCAGCGCTTCGCCACCATGACCAATGTGCGAGTGCCAAATTGGATGACGACTATTTTTGAAGGGCTAGATAATGATCCTGAGACGCGCAAAATGGTCGGGGCTTCAGTTGCGATGGATATGGTGAAAATCTTGAGCCGCGAAGGTGTGAAAGACTTCCATTTCTATACCTTAAACCGCGCTGAGTTAAGTTATGCGATTTGCCATACCTTGGGCGTCAGACCTTAAGTTTCTGCCAACCCCCTAAACATCTACCAACCCCCTAAACAACGAGGATGGTTTTGCCACTGAACCATCCTCGTCTTTCCCCTACCACTTATTTATTTCATGCTTTATCTGCTAAGAACTTTACCGGCACCGCAGGTGGACCAAAGCGGTTATCCCCCTCAGTCCCGAGAAATGCGCCGCAGTCGATAAACATCATGACAATAATTAGTGTGGGAATAAACCGCCCAACGCCCCATTGCCAAATAGGTGCTAGCATCTGCCAGTTACCGGCCATCAACATCCAAGCCAATACCACTAAAAGCGCCCACCAGCCTGCTTTATTGCGATCATGCAACCGCTTCACCACCACCGCAGCTGTTGGCCACAGCAGAAAAACTATCGCAAATGCGGCAGTCTGAATAGGCATCCAGTCCTTTCCGGCCAGTGTAAAAATAACTAACATTGCCAGAAGCCACAAACCCATCCAGATCCAAAAATCTCGCCGACCGATACGGCCTTTAAAAGAGAAACACCACTGCTGTATTGTCATCGATGAACTGATCCATAGACCTCATTTAATCGTGCCTGAGTGTAACCTAAACAGGCTACCAACCGACAAACTTCGCAGTGAATTTTGACAATCACCCCTGAATACCGTTTTAATCCCCCCATACACTTCTAACGACGGCGTAAGTCATGAGAAAAGAAATCACCGCAACGCTGACAATACTGCTGCTAATAGCAACGGTTGGTCGCGCTCATGCCGATCCCGTAGACGACAGTGGTCAGCCCACAGAAGAGTCGCAGCCGACAGCACCTTACCTGCTCTCCGGCGCGCCAACCTTCGATTTAACCCTGATTAAATTCCGAGAAAGTTATAACCGCGCTAACCCGACACTACCCCTGCATGAGTTTCACGCCATCACCGTAAAAGATGATGCTCCCCCACTGACTCGAGCCGCGAGCAAGATTAATGAAAATCTTTATGCTTCAACCGCGTTAGAAAAGGGAACTGGTAAGATTAAAACATTGCAAATCACTTACTTACCAATCAAAGGGAGTGAGGAGAAAGCCGCCCGATTAGTGGCCGTCAACTATATGGCAGCCCTGATGCGGCAATTTGAACCCACACTCACGCCCCAGCAAAGCATCGAAAACGTGCAACAACTGTTGACGCAAGGTAAAGGTTTGCCGTTCTACTCTCATCCTGTCGGCGCAATTCGCTATGTTGTGGCAGATAATGGTGAAAAAGGGCTTACTTTCGCTGTTGAACCGATTAAGCTTTCACTATCTGAAGCATAATCTCACCGCAATTAATGACGAAAAGCAAAGCCATTGTCACTAATCATCTCTATACTGTTGGACAGGTAAACTGCCTGTCAGGCAGTCATTTTATTGACCCTCGTATCCCTTTGTTGGAGGAAGAAACATGCGTCATCCATTAGTTATGGGTAACTGGAAGCTGAACGGTAGCACTCACATGGTTATCGAGCTTATCGCTGGCCTGCGTAAAGAATTGAGCACCGTTGACGGTTGTGGTGTTGCAATTGCCCCACCGGCTATCTATCTGAATCAAGCTAAACATGAGCTGTCAGGTAGCCGCATTTCTCTGGGTGCACAGAATGTTGATGTGAATCTGTCTGGCGCATTTACGGGCGAAACCTCTGCTGAAATGCTGAAAGATGTCGGCGCACAGTACATCATCATCGGCCACTCTGAGCGCCGTACCTATCACAAAGAAAGTGATGAACTGATCGCCAAGAAATTCGGTGTACTGAAAGAAACTGGTCTGATCCCAGTATTGTGCATCGGTGAATCTGAAGCAGAAAATGAAGCGGGCCAAACTGAAGCGGTTTGCGCTAAACAACTGGATGCCGTGCTGAACACCTTAGGCGTGAAAGCATTCGAAGGCGCGGTTATCGCTTATGAGCCAATTTGGGCTATCGGTACCGGTAAATCAGCTACTCCAGCGCAGGCTCAAGCCGTTCATAAATTCATCCGTGACCACATTGCAAAACAAGATGCCGCGGTTGCAGAACAAGTGATTATCCAGTACGGCGGTTCTGTTAACGATAAAAATGCAGCAGAACTGTTCACCCAGCCAGATATCGATGGTGCACTGGTTGGCGGTGCTTCACTGAAAGCAGATGCATTTGCGGTTATCGTGAAAGCAGCAGCAGAAGCTAAAAAAGCCTAATTCAGGTATTTAGCGATTAAGCCGGAGCAATTTACCGTTGCTCTGGCTTTTTTATGTCCCTACTTCTTAAATTCTTTTCGGTATAAGTCGATACCCTCTTTACCCACTCGCCCTAAAAACTCACTGACTTCTTCACTCATGTAAGGGAGGTCAACCAGATCAAAGCATAAATGGGTTCTCTTTTGAGTATCAATAAAATGAAGAACATCACTGTCTTTAAGCTTAATCACATTACAGGCATGCCCTCGGGTCGCTCCCGGCAACATCGTCCATAACGTTGGTCGATGGACAACAAGAACACCATATAACTCATTTTCAGGCTTACATGTTTCTAATTGCGCGATTAATTTAGCATTAGACATACCCGCTTCATCATCTTTCGGTAGCCCCATATTCGCTTTGACATCTGCGCCTCTCAATGTTGGCAAGGCGAGATACAATTTATTCTGTTCGAATGTATCAATGACGGCAGTAGCGCAAGACGCACAGTTGGTTTGCCCAAAACCATGAATACCAAATAATGCCAATAACGCAGCTAACGGCCGCAGTAATAGAGGGGGTTTTCCCTCACGATTGACTTCTGTTAATAAATACTCGAAGTAGGCTTCTTTGCCCAAAGGGTGGCGATTTGGCTTGATACCAAAGAGAGCTTCTTTATTTTCTATTTTCTCAGGTGGTGCATAAGTTGATAAATCGCCGAGGCTATATTCACTGATGTCATCAAAGGAGCCGTATAGATCATGCACACTGTGGAGTGATTCAAGAGAGCCGTACCCGACTGTTGGCGGATTTGGCTCTGATGGGCCCATAGCGGGCTTAACAAACGCGCCTGCATTAGAAATACTTTTTACCATTATTTCCCCCAATACGTTGTGTTGCCTTATCGGCAAAGACCACTTAATAACGTACTGTGCAGCAGTTAGCGAATCCTACGGTTGGCATTTATAAGTAAGGTAATAAATATGAAAAAATATTATTACGAAAATCAATAAAGCAAAACGCCCACAGTTTTCACTGACAGGCGTCTTATTCGGGCAATAATCAATACCGTAATTTTAACGTTTACTGATTTCGTCAAATACGCCGCCCGTGGCGAAATGCACCTGCTGGGCCTGAGTCCAGCCACCAAAAACGTCATCAATCGTAAACAGTTTCAGTTTCGGGAATTCATTCGCAAACTTAGCTGCAACGGCTGGATCACGTGGGCGATAGTAATTCTTAGCCGCGATGGTCTGGCCTTCTGGTGAATATAGGTATTTCAAATACGCATCAGCGACATCACGAGTGCCACGTTTATCGACCACTTTATCCACGACCGACACCGTTGGCTCGGCCAAAATAGAGACACTTGGGGTGATGATATCGAATTGGTCTTTACCCACTTCATTCACTGCCAGTAGCGCTTCGTTTTCCCAAGCAATCAGCACATCACCAATGCCACGTTCGACGAAGGTATTGGTGGCACCACGAGCGCCAGAATCCAATACTTCCACATTCTTATACAGGGTTTTGACAAATTCCTGCGCCTTGGCTTGATCGTTGTTGTTGTGCTCTAAGGCATAACCCCATGCAGCTAAGTAGTTCCAACGCGCACCACCAGAGGTTTTTGGATTCGGGGTGATCACCGAAATACCTGGTTTGACTAAATCTGACCAGTCATGGATCTGCTTAGGATTCCCTTTGCGGACCAAAAATACGATGGTTGATGTGTAAGGTGCGGAGTTATCCGGTAGGCGTTTGATCCAGTTTTTATCAATACGACCACGCTCAGCAATAGCATCGACGTCATAGGCCAGTGCCAGTGTCACGACATCGGCTTCAATACCATTAATCACCGAGGTCGCCTGCTTACCAGAACCGCCGTGGGATTGGCGCACCGTGACTTTATCGCCAGTTTGTTGTTCCCAGTGCTTACTGAATGCTTGGTTATATTCCTGATAAAATTCACGTGTCGGATCATAGGACACATTCAATAATTGAATATCTTTCGCCATGGCACCTGATGCCAACAGCAGTAACGACAAACCCACACCCCATTTACGCATTGACCCGCTCCCAAAATGATTATTATTAATCTAATTTTTCAACCTAACGTGCTATCAACCTGATTGGTTGGCTTGATAAAGAGCGTGCCAGAAACTATCCATCCAATTAAAGAATAAAAAACTTCTGATTATATCAATACGAAATATACAACATCTAAAATGCAAAAAGCCCCCGCATGCGGAGGCTCTGAGAGGACGTGTTCGACTGTTTTAGAACAGTTTTTTCGCTGTGTCGTACCAGTCTTCTTTGAATTTACTTTTCTTGTTTTCTGGCGCGATACAAATCGAGATTAATTCATGCACCATTTTCTCATTCTGAATACCGACGCAGAAACCGCCTTGCGAGAAATCATGATCCTGCAACAACAGATCCACAGCATAGGAGCCCATACGGGAGGCCAAAATACGGTCATAAGCAACCGGAGCACCACCACGCTGGATATGACCGAGTACAGTGCCACGGGTTTCACGGCCAGTTTCTTTCTCGATGTATTTGGCTAGCGAATCGATGTCATCCAGTTTTTCGGTGATCGCCACGATAGCGTGCTTCTTACCTTTCGCGATACCCGCTTTGATTTCAGCAACCAGATCTTCACGTTTGAATTCAACTTCAGGGATAGCGATAAACTCACATCCCCCAGCAATAGCTGCTGCCAAAGTCAAATCACCGCAATAACGGCCCATGACTTCAACGATAGAGATACGCTGGTGTGAAGAAGACGTGTCACGCAGGCGGTCAATCGCTTCGACCACGGTTTCCAGCGCGGTGAAGAAACCGATGGTGTAGTCCGTACCCGCCACATCGTTATCGATGGTGCCCGGAAGACCGACACAGTGAATACCACCTTCTTTCGTCAGCAAGTCGGCACCAGCATAAGAACCATCACCACCGATAACGACCAGACCATCAATACCATGATCTCTCATATTCTTGAGCGCGACTTGACGCACTTGTGGATCGCGGAATTCAGGGAAACGTGCAGAACCGAGGAAAGTACCACCGCGGTTAATCATATCTGACACGCTATAGCGGTCCAGCTTCTTCATACGATTTTCATGCAAGCCAAGGTAGCCATCTTCAATACCGTAAACTTCCAGCCCTGCTGACAAAGCGGCACGAACCACCCCACGAATGGCTGCGTTCATACCAGGTGCGTCACCACCACTTGTTAGTACACCGATTTTCTTGACCATGACTACCTCTAAACTTGTAGATGCGATTTTTAAATTCGTTGTCTGCTGATTTATGCTTGGCACAGGTGATAGAGTACGGAAATCAGCTTTATGAGATTAATATCGGATATTATAGCAAAAACACCAAGCTGAATTGATTCAAGTCATGCCATTTGGCGGTATTTTCTTCATGATCGAATCAACATGTCACAAAGTTTATCCATTGTTAATGACGCTATTATTTATTCAGTCATTATTATAGTTCCCAATGCGCATGACGCTCTTTTGGCACGACAGAACAGGGATCTTGGTGGATTAGCACATCCGCACCAGGGAAGCGGTGTAACAATGCACGCTCAACTTGCTCAGCTAAGACATGCGCCTCCATCAACGGCATCATATCTTCCATTTCAAGATGCAACTGAATAAAGCGAGTCGGCCCCGACTGACGAGTTCGCAGGTCATGAGCACCAATCACACCCGGCCAAGACATCACAATATCGATAATCTCCTGCCGTTCATTATCTGGCAATGCACGATCCAGTAAAGCTTGTACCGCCTCATAACCCATACGCAACGCGCTATACAGAATATAAATCCCGATCCCCAAAGCAAATAGCGCATCCGCTCGATGGAAGCCATACCAGCTTAACCCCAATGCAATAAGAATAGCACCATTCATCATGACGTCCGATTGATAGTGCAGCATATCGGCACGAATGGCCTGACTGTGAGTTTTTCGCACCACCCAACGCTGAAATGTCACTAATATTAGGGTACTGAATAATGCAAATAGCGTTACCCAGATGCCTAAACCTGGGTCTTGCAAGGGTTCCGGTGAGGCTAAATGTTGGAAACCGGTCAGGAACAGGAATAATGCAGAGCCAGAAATAAACATGCTTTGCGCCAGCGCCGCTAATGACTCCGCTTTCCCGTGGCCAAAAGTGTGCTCTGCATCAGCAGGTTGCAGTGAGTATCGCACAACAAAAAGGTTGGTTAGAGAAGCGGCAAGATCCACCAGTGAGTCAACTAACGCGGCCAGTAAGCTCACCGACCCAGTGTGCCACCAGGCAAAAATTTTAATCACCAGTAAAATTGATGCCAACACAGTAGCACTCAGTGCCGCGGCTTTGACCAGTCGCGCATATTGCGGATCCATAACGCATTCCGAATAATATTAAGGACTCTCAGTATATACCCTAAATAATTCGAGGTGCAGTCAGGTCATCAGTGAAGAAGTCGTCTAATTAGCCATTAGAGTAAAGATTTTCACACGGCGAAAGGCACATAAAAAAAGCCCCGCCATCATGGCGGGGAAAGACAGGGATGGTGTCTATGGCAAGGAAAACAGGGTATTACAGGGTACTACTTACTTCTGGGCAGAAGAGGGTTGTGCTGCTGGCGCCTGCTGCATTTTCTCAATGCGCTGCTGGTGCTTTTGATTCAGGGCAGCTTTTTGCTCTGGTGTGAGCAAGTTGTACATTTGGTTGCGAACTTTAGCCATTTCGACCTGACGTTCAATCTGGTCTTTGGACATCTTCTCGGCTTGTGCTCTTACCGCAGCTTCGTCGAATTTATCGGCGGTCATGAGCTTGTGCATGGCTTCACGGTCAGCAATATCAATACGGGGTTGACCTTGGCGAGACTGCTGCATCAGGTCACGCATTTGCTGACGCTGTTGTTCAGTCAGATTCACACCATCAAACATGTTATGGTGACCACGGCCATCTTTTTTGTTCATCATCGTACCGTCACCATGGCACCAGCCATTATTTGTGTCGGTTTTACCGGCGGCGAAGGCGGCTGAAGAGCCGAGAACTAACATTGACGCCATCATTAACGTTGTTAATTTAGTTACTTTACGCATCATTTAACTCCTGGGTTCTATCTGCTAAGCGATTTGCTGCTATGCGATTCAATGAGGAGCAGTCTATCGGTCTAGCTGCAAACATGCGTCAGCGGATGTAAAACTGGAGTCAGAGCATGTAAAGCTAAGTAAAGTCATGGAATACCGGCAAGCGTTAACGTATTTTGCGTCAAGAGGAGAAATAACCATGCATAAAATCCTATTAGTTGATGATGACCGTGAATTGACGTCGCTGTTGAAAGAATTACTGGAAATGGAAGGTTTTAATGTTGTTGTTGCCCATGATGGCGAACAGGCATTGAACTTGCTGGACAGTTCTATCGACTTGTTATTACTTGATATTATGATGCCACGTAAAAACGGCATCGAGACGCTAAAAGAGTTGCGTCAACATCACCAAACACCGGTGATTATGCTGACTGCCCGTGGCAGTGAATTGGATCGGGTACTTGGCCTTGAGCTAGGTGCTGACGATTATCTGGCAAAACCCTTTAACGATCGTGAACTGGTTGCCCGTATCCGCGCGATTTTGCGTCGCTCAAACTGGAGCGAACAGCAACAAAATGTTGATCAGGGTGCGCCGATACTTGACGTTGATTGCCTCCAATTGAATCCAGGCCGACAAGAAGCCAGTTTTGAAGGACAAGTGCTGGAACTGACTGGCACTGAATTTACCTTACTCTACTTACTGGCTCAGCATCTCGGTCAGGTCGTCTCGCGAGAGCATCTGAGCCAAGAAGTGCTGGGGAAACGGTTGACACCTTTTGACCGCGCTATTGATATGCATATTTCGAACCTACGCCGTAAGCTACCCGATCGCAAAGATGGGTTGCCGTGGTTTAAAACTCTACGTGGGCGCGGGTATCTGATGGTATCCGAAACATGATTAACAGTTTAACGACGCGAATTTTTGCCATTTTCTGGTTTACCTTAGCGCTGGTTTTGATGCTCGTGCTGATGTTGCCAAAGCTTGACTCGCGTCAAATGACCACTTTGCTCGATAGCGAAGAGCGTCAGGGTACGATGCTCGAGCAACATATTGAAGCCGAGCTGGCCGGCGATCCTGCGAATGATCTCATGTGGTGGCGTAGGCTGTATCGCGCCATTGAGAAGTGGGCACCGCCGGGCCAGCATTTGGTGTTAGTGACCTCCGAAGGCCGTGTAATTGGTGCTCAACGCCACGAAATGCAGATTGTCCGTAACTTTATCGGCCAGTCAGATAACTCTGATCAGCCGAAAAAGAAGAAATATGGCCGCGTCGAGATGGTCGGCCCTTTCTCGATTCGGGATGGGGAAGATAACTATCAGCTTTATTTGCTGCGCCCTGCCAGCAGTCCCCAATCTGATTTTATCAACCTGATGTTTGACCGGCCGTTACTGCTGTTGATTGCCACCATGTTAATCAGCTCACCCCTGCTATTGTGGCTGGCGTGGAGTTTGGCAAAACCGGCCCGTAAGCTGAAAAATGCGGCTGATGATGTTGCCCGAGGCAATCTAAAACCGCACCCAGAGCTGGAATCCGGACCGCAAGAATTTTTGGCTACCGGTGCCAGTTTTAATCAGATGATCAGCGCGCTCGATCGAATGGTCGTGGCCCAACAACGGCTTATTTCGGATATCTCCCATGAGCTACGCACTCCACTCACTCGCTTGCAACTGGCAACAGCGCTGATGCGTCGTCGCCATGGTGAGGGTAAAGAGTTAGAGCGTATCGAGATGGAAGCCCAGCGGTTAGATAGCATGATCAATGACTTGTTGGTGTTATCGCGCAGTCAGCACAAAAGCGAGCTTCATCGCGAGCCGATTAAAGCGAATGATTTGTGGTCTGATGTGCTGGCAGACGCCCAGTTCGAAGCTGACCAAATGGGTAAAACGCTGGAAGTCACCTCTCCCCCAGGGCCGTGGACCTTATTTGCAAACCCAGCAGCTCTAGAGAGTGCGCTGGAGAATATCGTGCGTAATGCGCTGCGTTATTCCCATCACCACATTGCGGTGGCATTCAGCTCGGATAACCAAGGCGTCACTATCATTGTTGACGATGATGGGCCAGGTGTTAGCCCAGACGACCGCGAGCAGATATTCCGGCCATTCTACCGCACTGATGAAGCGCGAGATCGCGAATCAGGTGGCACTGGCTTAGGACTCGCGATTGTTGAAACTGCGGTTAACCAGCATCGCGGTTGGGTACGAGCAGAGGATAGTCCATTAGGCGGCTTACGGCTGATACTGTGGTTACCGCTGCACCCGCTGAAAGCCTAATTTTGGTGTGAAAAAGGGCATTCATTGCCCTCTTGGCTTGAGTGTTAATTTGACTGCCCGATCATTGCGGATCGGGCAGATCGACGCTGTTTAGATTCCCTTCTTTTTCCAGTAACCGCTTCTTGCGTTCAATACCCCAGCGGTAGCCTGACAATGCACCATCTTGGCGAATAACGCGATGGCAAGGGATCGCAACAGCCAGCATATTGGCCGCACAAGCACCCGCAACGGCACGAACCGCTTTCGGTGAGCCTATTTTAGCGGCGATATCGGCATAACTGGCGGTTTCACCTACTGGAATTTCCCGCAGTGCCTGCCATACACGTTGCTGAAAAGCAGTCCCCTGAATATCCAGTGGTAAATCTAGGCCAAGTTTGGGTGCCTCGACCATCCCCACGACTCGTGCAAACCATTGCTCAAACTCATCATCGCCGCCGATTAACGTCGCGTGCGGAAACTTATCCTGTAATTGCTGCACCAGCAAATCAGGTGAGTCACCCAATAAAATGGCGCAGATACCCAGTTCACTTTTCGCCATTAAAATCGCCCCAAGTGAACTCTCACCAACGGCAAATCGCAGTGTCACATCACGACCACCGTGACGATATCGAGTTGGCGTCATGCCCAATAGCGCATTTGATTGCGCATAAAATCGGCCATTAGCGTTATACCCTGCCTCAAAAATAGCATCAGTCACTGAGCCTTCACCTGCCAATTGAGTACGAACACGTGCACTTCGAGCCGCGTTAGCGTACGCCTTTGGGGTCAGTCCGGTCATCGCTTTAAACAGCCGGTGAAAATGAAAAGCGCTAAGATTCAATTCAGCAGCCAGTTCATCGAGTTTAAGTGGAGTTTCTGCTTGTTCAATCAAACGACACGCCTGACTGATTTTATCTCTATGCTGCTGTGCCAAAGGCAATTGAGTGGGCCGGCAACGTTTGCAAGCTCGATAACCCGCTTGCTCCGCAGCCTGATTATCAGCAAAGAATTCAATGTGTTCGACTTTAGCCTGACGAGACGGACAGGAGGGACGGCAATAGATACCGGTGGTTTTCACTGCATAAACAAACTGACCATCGGCGGCTTTATCACGCGTCGTCACGGCAACCCAACGTGAGTCTTGTTCGCTACCAAATGCGCTTTTGACTGTTGTCATGATGAATACCCCATTAATACTGACTGTGATGGTCAGCCTATAAAATAACCGTTAACAGTACTCTCCGCTCCTTGCTTTTAAATTTTTTGTTTTATGCTATCCGCGTCGCCAACCGCTGCACTCACAGGGGGATTCTGATATCCTGCGCCCCTAATTATTGGGGGACATATGCTTAATATTGTTTTATTTGAACCCGAAATCCCGCCCAACACCGGTAATATTATTCGGTTATGCGCGAATACTGGCTGCCAACTCCATCTGATTAAGCCTTTGGGTTTCACTTGGGACGACAAACGTTTACGCCGTGCGGGTCTTGATTACCATGAGTTTGCTAACATCAAACATCATCATGATTATCAAGCCTTCTTGGACAGCGAAAAACTCGATGGTGCACAGTCTTCCGGTGCAACACCTGCGCGCTTATTTGCATTGACCACCAAAGGGACACCAGCCCACAGCGCTGTGAGTTATCAAGCTAATGATTACCTGCTGTTTGGCCCTGAAACCCGAGGTTTACCGGCCAGCGTTCTGGATGCGTTACCTGCCCAGCAGAAAATCAGAATACCCATGCAAGCCGATAGCCGCAGTATGAACCTGTCAAATGCCGTATCGGTCGTCGTATATGAAGCCTGGCGGCAACTAGGGTATCCGGGTGCGCTATTGAAAGAGTAAAGCCTTGCGAAGGCGAGGCCCACGGATGGGCCAAGTAACCAATTATTGTTCACACAGATGTTGCTCACACAAATGTTACTCACACCGTAAGAGCGTCAAACAGAGCAGGCAGGATTAGATACCGTCACCGTACTCAAAACCATGCCCAGCACCATTGAAATGCTGATCCATGTCCAGTGAAGGCTTATCACTTTCTGGCTTACCGACAATACGAGCAGGTACACCCGCGGCGGTAGTATGCGCAGGTATAGAATGCAACACCACTGACCCTGCGCCAATTTTAGCCCCTCGCCCGACTTCAATATTCCCCAGAATTTTCGCGCCAGCACCAATCATCACGCCTTCACGAATCTTCGGATGACGATCACCACTGGTTTTACCCGTACCACCAAGAGTAACGGATTGCAGGATGGAAACATCATTCTCAACGACGGCAGTTTCACCAATAACAATACCCGTAGCATGGTCAAGCATGATGCCACAGCCAATGGTTGCCGCAGGGTGGATATCGACACCAAAAGCGACAGACACCTGATTTTGCAGATAAATGGCTAAGGCTTTGCGCCCCTGCGCCCACAACCAATGCCCAATGCGATAAGCCTGTAACGCATGAAAACCTTTGAGGTATAGCAATGGTGTGGAGTATTTATCGACGGCGGGGTCACGCAGGCGTACAGCCAAAATATCGCGAGCAGCGGAGACTATCATCTGTTCGTCCGCGCGATAGGCATCCTCTACCACCTCACGAATAGCGATAGCAGGCATGATTGGATTTGCCAATTTATTCGCCAGAATGTAGCTCAGTGCACTACCCAAATTTTCATGCTTCAATAATGTCGCGTGAAAAAAACTTGCCAGCATCGGTTCACACTCAGCCAGTGCTCTGGCTTCAGATTTAATGCTACTCCAGACCAGTTCTAACTCTTCTGACGACATGACGTACTCCTGCCCATAAACAGGTTGCCTCGGGGAACGGCCGAAGCAACTGATACCCTTTCCCTTGAGGCGAAAACCTCAATGACACTGGATATATCGTTATTATTTTATTTCAGCCCAGACCTTTTGCGCGTATTTAACTCAAGCGCTTAAATACCGCTTTTTTCATCTTTTTTAGTCCGACCCAGTAGGGTCAATGCCGCTTCACGGGCATTTTTGTGGCAATACAATACCTGATAAATCTGTTCAGTTATCGGCATCTCAACACCATGACGCTGCGCCAATGCCAAGACTTCTTTGGTGTTGCGGTAACCTTCAACCACTTGACCAATTTTGTCCTGCGCTTCTTGTACACCTAACCCTTGGCCCAACATAATGCCAAACCGGCGGTTACGAGATTGATTATCTGTGCAGGTTAGCACCAAATCACCCAGCCCTGCCATGCCCATAAAGGTGGAAGGATCTGCGCCTAAGGCCGAACCCAAGCGGGTCATTTCAGCTAAGCCACGGGTAATCAATGCAGTACGGGCATTGGCACCAAAACCAATGCCGTCAGACATCCCCGCACCAATCGCAATCACGTTTTTGACCGCACCACCGAGCTGAACGCCGATAAAATCAGGATTGCTGTAAACGCGGAAACTTTTGCCACAATGCAGCAATTGTTGCAGGTCTTCGCTGAATTTTGTATCGGTTGAGGCCAATGCGATCGCTGTAGGTAACCCAGCGGCAAGCTCTTTCGCAAAAGTAGGTCCAGAAACGACAGCCAGGGGAATGCTTTCACCCAAGACTTCCCGCGCGACATCTTGCAGCAAGCGGCCAGTTTCTGCCTCTAACCCTTTTGTCGCCCAGACAATTCGTGCATCTTGGCGTAAATGCGGTTTCAACTGATGCAATACCGCGCCAAAGACATGACTCGGCACAACGACCAATACATCACGGCTGGCCGCTAAAGCACGTGCCAAATCCTTTTCCAGAAGCAAAGTCTCTGGAAAAGGGACATCTGGCAAGAACGCTTGGTTACAACGGTCATGTTGCAAAACTTGAATGTGCTTAGGGTCATGGCCCCATAGCACAACTTGATGGCCATTACGCGCGAGTGTAATGGCTAATGCGGTGCCGTAAGATCCGGCACCGATAACTGTCATTGAAGCAGTCGTGGTGTTCATCAGGCATCCTGACGTTGTTCAGCACCTTCGCCTTCAGCCTGCTGTTGCAGATAGTTCATGAACAGGGCATCAAAGTTAACCGGTGCCAGATTCAGTTGTGGGAAAGTACCACGAGAAACCAAGCTGGTGATGCATTCGCGAGCATACGGGAACAAGATGTTCGGGCAGTATGCGCCTAAGCAATGAGCCAGTTGGGTGCCGTCGATACCGGCGATGGAGAAGATACCACCTTGCTGAACTTCACACAGGAATGCAGTTTCTTCGCCCAAAGAGGCCGTTACCGTCACACGCAGTACCACTTCATACACATCTTCAGCTAGCTGACTGGAAGCAGTATCAAGATCAAGTTTAACTTCTGGCTGCCAATCCTGCTGGAAAACCTGCGGAGCATTTGGCGCTTCGAAGGAAATATCCTTGGTGTAGATGCGTTGGATCTGGAAAGCCATTTCGGTGTTGTTTTGTTCTGACATGTGTATAGATACCCTAAAGTTAGACGTCCTTATTAAACTGCACTGCCGCCGTGGGCTCTTCCATTAATGAGTGTGGCCCACTGACGAGTTAAAGCAGCGGGTCTAGCCCACTGCGCGCATCCAGGGCATGTAAATCATCACAGCCACCGATATGCTGCCCATCAATAAATATCTGAGGTACAGTCGTCCGCCCGCTACGAGCAATCATCTCTTCGCGTTTGGCAGGGTCATTATCAATTGCGATCTCTTGGAAAGCAGCGCCTTTACTGTTCAGCAGTGCTTTAGCACGGTGACAGAATGGGCAAGTTGCTTTGGTATAAATCTCAATCTTCGCCATGGATACACCTCAATTGACTATATAATTTATTGATATAGCGAAATTTGTATCGCAATTACTTACCGCGCGCCAGTGGCAGATTCTCACCACTCCAGCCCGAGATACCTTCTTTCAAGGTAAACACTCGCTCAAAGCCTGCTTTGCTCAGCAGATCAGCAGAAGCACGGGAGGTTGTTCCTGTAGCACAAACTACAATAATAGGCTGCGCTTTGTGCTTTTCCAACTCAGCTAAGCTGCCGTTTTTAATGTCGGTCGGCAACAAATTAAGAGAGCTGGCGATATGACCTTTGCGGTAATCATCACGTGTGCGGATATCAACCACAACCGCATCTTCTTTGTTAATCAGACGCGTCGCTTCACCACGGGTGATCTCTTTCACTTTTGAGAGAGAACTTTTGAAAGTAGTGAAAATCACGGCGACGAACAACGCCACCCAGGCCAGACTCAAAACTGGATGCTGGCTAATGAATTGCATAATCTCTTGCAACATGGGGGTAAAAACTCCCGTTAGTTAGGGGATAATATTCAAGGTCACAGAGTATACCTGCGCGATGCGGCAAATACAGCCAATATGCAAGCGCGATTGCAGAAACTGCGAGCAATCTCGGGAAGTTTTGTCGCCTAAATAATGATATTTACGTAAAACCCAGCGCCAATGTTGATCTCTTTGGGCTATTTTTAACCGGTTTTATAGTAAATTACCGCCTTTCAACATATATACCCAATAGAACAAGAAAGAGGTTATGCAATGTCGAGCACTAAAAAACCACTGGTTCTGACTATTCTCGATGGCTACGGTCACCGTGAAGAACAGCAGGATAACGCCATTCTAAATGCAAAAACGCCGGTCATGGACCGCTTGTGGCAGCAGCAACCTCATACATTGATTGCAGCTTCCGGCTTGGATGTTGGTTTGCCCGATGGGCAGATGGGTAACTCAGAAGTGGGCCACGTCAATTTAGGTGCTGGCCGCATCGTTTATCAGGACTTAACTCGCCTCGATAAAGAGATCAAAGACGGTGACTTTTTCACTAACGCGACGCTAACCGCAGCAGTTGATAACGCGGTTAAAGCAGGTAAAGCAGTTCATATCATGGGTTTGCTCTCTGCCGGCGGTGTACATAGCCACGAAGACCATATTCTGGCCATGGTGGAATTAGCCGCCAAACGCGGTGCAAAGGCCATTTACCTGCATGCATTCCTCGACGGACGTGACACTCCACCGCGTAGTGCTGAATCTTCACTGAAACGATTCACTGAGAAATTTGCAGAATTGGGTAACGGCCGCATTGCGTCGATTATTGGTCGTTACTATGCCATGGACCGTGATAACCGTTGGGATCGTGTCCAACTGGCCTACGACTTACTGACGCAGGCTAAAGGCGAGTTTACTGCGGATAATGCCGTCGCTGGCTTGCAAGCCGCTTATGCCCGTAATGAGAACGATGAATTTGTTAAACCGACCGTGATTCAAGCCGCTGGCGAAGCTCAAGCAGCCATGAACGATGGTGATGCATTAATCTTCATGAACTTCCGTGCTGACCGCGCTCGTCAAATTACCCGTTGCTTTGTTAACGCCGATTTCGACGGTTTCAAACGCGATAAAGTGGTTAATTTCGGCGATTTCATCATGCTGACTGAATATGCTGCGGACATTAAAGTCGCCTGCGCTTACCCACCAGCATCACTGGAGAATACCTTCGGTGAGTGGCTGATGAAGCATGACAAAACGCAGTTACGTATTTCTGAAACTGAAAAATATGCGCATGTCACATTCTTCTATAACGGTGGCGTTGAAGAACCCTTTAAAGGTGAAGATCGCATTCTGATTAACTCACCAAAAGTGGCAACCTATGACCTGCAACCTGAAATGAGCTCGGCAGAATTGACCGAGAAACTGGTCGCCGCAATTACCAGTGGCAAATATGATGTGATCATTTGTAACTATCCAAATGGCGATATGGTCGGCCATACTGGTGACTATAATGCGGCGGTGAAAGCAGTAGAAACGCTGGATAATTGCATCGAGCAAGTGGTTGCCGCGGTCAAATCCGTTGACGGCCAATTGCTGGTCACCGCTGACCACGGTAATGCTGAGCAGATGCGTGACCCAGAAACCGGCCAAGCCCACACAGCCCATACTAGCCTGCCTGTGCCACTGATTTACGTCGGTAATAAAGAGGTGAAAGCGGTTGAGGGTGGCAAACTTTCTGACATCGCCCCAACCATGCTGTCACTGATGGAAATGGAAATCCCGAAAGAGATGACTGGTAAGCCGCTGTTCATCGTGGAATAATCCTTCGTTATGAAGGAAAAAGCGGCATTCACGATATCAATGGCTTCAGACAATACCCCTGCGGGCAACGAAGAGCGTCATACTCCGTTGCCGACTCAGTGGGGGCGTCGTCCGTGGTTAGCACTGTACGCCAGCGTTTTTTGCGCTGGCGTATTGCTATTGCCATTTTCCGTCAATGCCGCGGATGCCCCCCCTGCGGCGGCAAAAACAACTGATAACAAAAATCAGTTGAAAACCCTTCAGCAAGATATCGCCGAAAAAGAAAAAAGTGTTCAGCAGCAAAAACAGCAACGTAGTTCATTGCTGGATCAGTTGAAACAACAAGAGAATACCATTGCTCAAGCCAGCCGTAGCCTGCGCGACACTCAAGGCACCTTGACTGAGTTAGACAAAGACATTTCCAAGCTCACGACCTCTATTGCCAAGCTGCAAAGCCAACAATCTCAGCAACAAGATATGCTGTCTAAACAACTTGATGCCGCCTTTAAGCAAGGCCAACACAGTGGTTTGCAGCTTATTTTAAGCGGTGAAGAGAGCCAACGCAGTGAGCGTATTTTGGCCTATTTCAGTTATCTCAATGAAGCTCGACAAAAATCTATTGAAGAGCTGGAACAGACCCGCACCGATCTCTCTGCAGAGAAAAAAACACTAGAACAGAAACAGAGTCAGCAAAAAACGCTGTTGGATGAACAAAAAAACCAGCAGCAGAAGCTGGAACAAGCGCGGACTGCGCGCAAGAAAACCCTCACTTCGTTAGAAGCCTCGCTGGAAAAAGATCAGCAGGGTCTGGCGGAGCTAAGACTGAACGAGTCACGGTTACGTGACCAAATTGCCAAAGCAGAACGGGAAGCCAAAGCCCGTGCTGAGCGGGAAGCCAAAGAAGCCGCCCGTGTCCGCGAGCAGGTGAAAGCCAAAGAGCAACAAGCCAAGAAAACGGGCTCCAGCTATAAACCAAGCGAAAGTGAGCGCTCATTAATGGCACGTACCGGTGGCCTTGGTCGCCCAGGTGCTCAAGCTGTCTGGCCTGTACGTGGTAACGTCACCCATCGTTTTGGTGAAGCCTTACAAGGGGAACTTCGCTGGAAAGGGATGGTGATTTCCGCACCGGAAGGCAGTGAAGTCAAAGCGATTGCAGATGGACGAGTCTTGCTAGCAGACTGGCTACAAGGCTATGGTCTGGTCGTGGTGATTGAGCACGGTAAAGGGGATATGAGTTTATATGGCTACAACCAGAGCGCGTTAGTCAATGTCGGTGCACAGGTGAAAGCTGGCCAGCCGATTGCTCTCGTTGGCACCAGTGGCGGTCAGGGTGAACCATCACTCTATTTCGAAATCCGCCGTCAGGGGCAAGCTGTTAACCCACAACCCTGGTTAGGAAGATAGGGAACAACGTTAGGAAACACGTATTGCGCTATTTCAATGCACGCCGATTTATCATCGCCACGACTCTACTGATCGCCAGTGCCGCACAGGCAGGCAAACTTTCAATTGTCATCGATGACTTTGGTTATCGCCCGCAGAACGAAAACAAGATATTGCAGATGCCGTTACCTATTTCGGTCGCTATCTTGCCCAATGCTCCCTATGCCCGAGAGATGGCGGTTAAAGCCCACAATCAGGGGCGTGAAATCCTGATTCACCTGCCAATGGCACCGCTGAGCAAGCAGCCGCTGGAGCGTGATACCTTGCAGCCATCCATGAGCAGTGAAGAGATCCAGCGCATTATTCGCCAAGCGGTGAATAACGTCCCTTACGCCAGTGGCATGAATAACCACATGGGCAGCGCCATGACTTCCAGCTTAACGGGGATGCAGAAAGTGATGCAGGTCTTGGAGCACTATCAGCTCTATTTCCTCGACAGCGTCACGATTGGCAATAGCCAAGCCAGCAAAGCGGCCGATGGCACTCGAGTGAAAGTGATTAAACGTAAAGTCTTCTTGGATGACTCACAAAATGAAGCAGCTATCCGCCTGCAGTTTAATCGCGCGGTAGAATTGGCACGCCGAAATGGCTCTGCTATTGCGATTGGCCATCCACATCCGGCGACGATTAAAGTGCTGCAACAGATGTTGCCTCAACTACCGTCAGACATCGTATTGGTCCGGCCAAGTGCACTGCTGAATGAGCCTGTAACCCATAGCAGTGGCACGACTTCACCGGGCAAATCAACACCGCGTGAACCCGCGAAAAATGATCGCCTGAAAGCCATCAAGCAATGCAAAGTGAAAGCCCATTATGTGCCAGAGAAAATCTATGCAGACAGGATGTTCGGCATCATCGGCGAGAGCCTGATGCAAAACCCTGCTGTCACCTTTATTCAGCGCTATTGGCAACCTCATTTTATGCCAGCCGTACCGGTAGATGAGCCAAAAGTAGATGAACCGACAACCCATCAGCCCAAAACGGATACCCCATGATGGGCTGAAGAACAAACGGGGCCACCAAATAATGGTCGCCCCGCTTATTGTCATCTATGATTTTTTGTCATCAATAATTTGCTTTTATCGACGATTAATCCCAGCTCAATATGACCTTACCTGATTTCCCTGAACGCATGGCATCAAAGCCTTCTTGGAACTCATCAATAGAGAAACGGTGAGTAATGATCGGCGTTAAATCTAAGCCAGACTGAATCAGTGCTGCCATTTTGTACCAAGTTTCAAACATCTCACGGCCATAAATCCCTTTGATAAACAGCCCCTTGAAAATCACTTGATTCCAATCGATAGACATATCAGATGGCGGTATCCCCAACATCGCGATACGGCCGCCGTGATTCATGGAGTTAAGCAGTGAACGGAATGCAGGTGGCGCACCTGACATTTCTAGCCCCACATCAAATCCTTCCGTCATACCCAGCTCGGCCATCACATCATTCAAGTTCTCTTTACTGACGTTAACGGCTCGTGTGACGCCCATTTTACGCGCCAGATCCAAGCGGTATTCATTCACATCTGTAATGACAACATGGCGAGCACCGACATGCTTACACACCGCGGCAGCCATAATACCAATCGGGCCAGCACCGGATACCAACACATCTTCCCCCACTAAATCAAAGGATAATGCGGTATGCACAGCATTGCCGAAAGGATCGAAAATAGCGGCTAATTCATCAGAAATGTTATCTGGGATTTTGAAGGCATTAAAAGCAGGAATCACCAGAAACTCAGCAAAAGAGCCTGGGCGGTTCACGCCAACACCGACCGTATTACGGCAAAGATGGGTGCGTCCCCCACGGCAGTTACGGCAATGTCCGCAAGTGATATGCCCCTCACCAGACACCCGATCACCAATATTAAACCCTTTCACTTCCTGACCAATGGCAACCACTTCACCCACATACTCATGGCCGACCACCATTGGGACAGGGATCGTTTTTTGCGACCACTCATCCCAGTTGTAAATATGTACATCCGTGCCACAGATAGCGGTTTTGCGAATTTTGATCATGATGTCGTTGTGGCCGAGCTCTGGCTGCGGCACATCGGTCATCCAAATACCTTCTTCTGCTTTCAGTTTGGACAATGCTTTCATGATATTCCTTACGCAATAACGTTGAGTTGCTTACCGATACGGACAAAGGCTTCAATCGCCCGCTCTACCTGCTCTGTCGTGTGGTCGGCCGACATCTGTGTACGGATACGAGCCTGACCTTTTGGAACCACTGGGTAGAAGAAACCGGTGACATAAATTCCTTCTTTCAGCAATGCATTGGCAAACTCTTGCGCCAATGTCGCATCACCCAGCATCACAGGGATAATGGCATGATCAGCACCCGCCAGCGTGAAACCGGCAGCACTCATTTTCTCACGGAAGAGACGAGCGTTCGCCCACAGACGGTCACGCAGTTCGGCACCGTCTTCCAAGAGTGATAACACTTCAATTGAGGCGGCAACGATAGCGGGGGCTAATGAGTTAGAGAACAAGTAAGGCCGTGAACGCTGGCGCAACCATTCAACCACTTCTTTACGGCCAGCGGTGTAACCACCAGATGCCCCGCCGAGCGCCTTGCCCAAGGTGCCAGTGATAATATCAACGCGATCCATCACTTCGCAGTACTCATGCGTCCCACGCCCATTGGCTCCGACAAAACCGACTGCATGAGAATCATCCACCATGACTAATGCTTGATATTCATCCGCCAAATCACAAACGCCTTTCAGATTGGCGATCACCCCATCCATCGAGAACACGCCGTCGGTGGCAATCATAATATGACGCGCACCCTCGGCTTTGGCTTGTTTTAGCTGCGCTTCTAGCTCGCTCATATCGTTGTTGGCATAACGGTAACGTTTAGCTTTACATAACCGCACGCCATCAATGATGGAGGCATGATTCAGCGCATCCGAGATAATGGCATCTTCTGGCCCGAGCAAGGTTTCAAACAAACCGCCGTTCGCATCAAAGCAAGAGGAGTAGAGAATGGCATCTTCCATTCCCAGGAAACTGGCGAGCTTCTGCTCTAATGCTTTGTGAGTATCTTGGGTGCCACAAATAAAACGCACCGATGCCATACCAAAGCCATGAGTATCCATGCCTTTTTTAGCTGCGGCGATCAGTCGCGGGTGATTTGCCAGGCCCAAGTAGTTATTGGCGCAGAAATTAATGACGCGGTTTCCATCAGCAACAGAAATATCGGCTTGCTGAGCGGAGGTGATAATTCGTTCGTTTTTATATAACCCTTCAGCACGGGTAGTTTTGAGTTGTTGTTCGAGTTGCTGATAAAGCGGGTTTCTCTTAGAAGGCAGGGACATGCAGTTATCTCCAGAATGGCGGTTTCGCCTTACATTTTACTGCCTGACTCGTGAACTGACGAGTAACCTTGGCTTATATTGCAAAAAATGCAGCACATATCACGGTGAACAATCCTAAAGCAGCACAGAAAGCGAGAGATTAACCCCCTTCCGGCTGTGCGCTACCCGATGAAATGTTATGATATCGCCAACTAACGTGTCGGGTATTGTGCCCGACCAAGAAGATTGACAAGGGTGAACCTGATGATCATCGTCACTGGCGGCGCCGGCTTCATTGGCAGCAACATTGTTAAGGCACTGAATAATATCGGCTATAAGGATATTTTAGTCGTAGATAACCTGAAAGACGGCACTAAATTCGTCAATCTGGTGGATCTGGATATCGCTGACTACATGGATAAAGAAGATTTTGTTGCCAGTATTGTTGCCGGCGACGACATGGGCGATATTGACGCGATTTTCCACGAAGGTGCCTGCTCTTCCACTACCGAGTGGGATGGCAAATACATGATGGATAACAACTATCAGTATTCAAAAGATATCCTACACTTCTGTCTGGATCGCGGTATTCCGTTCTTGTACGCCTCTTCTGCTGCCACTTACGGTGGGCGCACAGATAATTTCATCGAAGATCGCCAGTACGAACAACCGCTTAACGTTTATGGTTATTCCAAATTCTTGTTCGATCAGTATGTGCGCGAGATACTGCCGCAAGCTGATTCCCAAATTTGTGGATTCCGATATTTCAACGTTTATGGCCCACGTGAAGGCCACAAAGGCAGCATGGCGAGCGTCGCTTTCCATCTGAATAACCAGATCAATGCCGGTGAAAGACCAAAATTGTTCTCTGGCAGTGAAAACTTCAAACGCGACTTCATCTATGTGGGTGATGTGGCTGACGTTAATCTGTGGTTCTGGCAAAACGGTGTATCCGGCATTTTCAACTGCGGTACGGGTCGCGCTGAATCATTCCAAGCTGTCGCCGATGCGGTGGTTGATTTCCACCAAAGTGGGCCAGTGGAATATATTGAATTCCCAGAGAAACTGAAGGGCCGCTATCAGGCATACACGCAAGCCGATCTGACTAATTTGCGTGCTGCCGGTTATGACAAGCCATTCAAAACTGTCGCTGAAGGCGTCAAAGAATATCTGGCGTGGCTTAACCGCTCAATCTAAATTATTTGCTGCAAGGAATTGATAAACGGTATGAAAATACTGGTCATCGGCCCTTCTTGGGTTGGCGATATGATGATGTCGCAAAGTCTTTACCGCACCCTGAAGGCCGAATATCCGGCAGCAGTTATTGATGTGATGGCACCCGCGTGGTGCCGTCCGCTTTTGGCTCGAATGCCAGAAGTGCGTCACGCAATCCCCATGCCACTAGGACACGGGGCTTTTGCTTTTGATGAGCGTCGCCGCTTGGGTCTGGCCTTACGTGAATCAGGTTATGACCGTGCTTACGTGCTACCAAACTCATTTAAATCAGCCCTGATACCTTATTTTTCAGGTATTAAGCATCGTATTGGCTGGCGTGGCGAAATGCGCTATTTCTTGCTCAATGATATGCGAATACTGGATAAAGAAGCCTTCCCAATGATGGTTCAGCGCTATGTTGCGTTGGCCTACGATAAAGAGAAAATTCATTCGGCGGCCGATTTACCACAACCGTTGCTGTGGCCCCAGTTGCAGGTCCGCGATGACGAAATCGTAGAAATTACAGAGTCATATAAGCTTAGCGAGAACCGCCCGATTATTGGTTTTTGCCCCGGTGCTGAGTTCGGCCCAGCAAAACGCTGGCCACACTATCACTATGCTACGTTGGCACAAAAACTGATTGATGCGGGTTATCAGGTTATCTTGCTGGGCTCGGCGAAAGATAATGAAGCCGGTGAAGAGATCCGTCAGGCTCTGAGTGAAGAATCGCGCGAGTATTGCCTCAATCTGGCAGGCCAAACGTCACTGGAACAAGCGGTGGTACTGATTGCTGCTTGCTGTGCAGTCGTCAGTAACGATTCTGGCCTAATGCACGTTGCCGCAGCCTTGAATAAACCCTTGGTGGCCTTGTATGGCCCAAGCAGCCCAGATTTTACGCCGCCGCTGTCTGACAAAGCGACCGTCATTCGCCTGATTACTGGCTACCATAAAGTGCGCAAAGGCGATAGCGCTCAGGGTTATCATCAGAGTTTGATTGATATCCAGCCAGAGCAAGTGATGGATGCCCTTGAAAAACAGCTTGCTGCGCAAAAATGCTCAGCCAAAGAGGAAGATTAATGCACGTATTAATCGTTAAAACCTCTTCCATGGGCGATGTTTTACATACATTGCCTGCGCTGACAGACGCGATGCACGCTATACCAGATATTCGCTTTGATTGGGTGGTCGAAGAGGGGTTCAGCCAAGTCCCGACTTGGCATCCTGCGGTAGATAAAGTCATTCCAGTGGCTATCCGCCGTTGGCGAAAAAACTGGTTTGGTACCGACACGCGCCAAGAACGCTGTGATTTTAAGCGCATCGTGCAACAGCGGAATTATGACCTAGTGATTGATGCGCAGGGGCTTATTAAAAGTGCCGCACTCATTACCCGCATCGCCAAAGGCGTTAAGCATGGGCCTGATTGCAAAAGTGCGCGAGAGCCATTTGCCAGTTGGTTTTATAACTGCCGACATGAAATCGACACTAAGCAACATGCGGTTGAACGTACACGCCAACTGTTCGCCAAAAGCCTGGGTTATGGCAAACCCGAAAGTTATGGTGATTATGCTATCGCACCCCGCTTTTTAAGCCAGTTACCCGCCGATGCTGGTCAGTATTTGGTTTTCTTGCATGCAACAACCCGTGACAGTAAGCACTGGCCTGAGAGCCATTGGCTGCAATTAATCGAACAGGTCGCCGCGACGGGGCTAAAAATCAAATTGCCTTGGGGCGCTGAGCATGAGTTCCAACGTGCTTTACGGCTAGCGGAGCATTATCCGCATGTTGAGGTATTGCCTAAGCTCAGTCTCCAACAAGTGGCAGAAGTCCTTGCTGGTGCAAAAGCCGTGGTTTCTGTTGATACGGGCCTAAGCCATCTGACTGCTGCATTGAATCGCCCCAATATCACGCTGTACGGCCCCACCGACCCAGGTTTAATTGGGGGTTACGGTGAAAACCAGATTGCCGTTATTTCCGAGCAAAAAAGTATGGATACTATTACAGCTAAAACCATTATGGCGCGATTAGAAGCATTGATTTCATAAACAATAATGTGTTAATTCCGGCAGTGATTGGCCGTTTAAAATTTCGCCACCAAGCGCTTATTCTGTAATAACAATCGGCTCTGGTAATTATCAGAGTCGACAGTTATTGATTTCACTATTGTTAAGCGCTGCTAATTAATTTTATAGATAATTAAGAAAATTATATTACTCATATTTTGTTAATAATCCACATTGATTTATCTACTTAAATCATTCATGACGAAATACCATACCAACAAAACTCAAATTGAAACGATAAATAATAACTCGCTGAATAAAGGATTAAAATCAGGCAAAAGCACCATGGATAAATGGAGTGATAGCATCTATAGCCAAATCTCTGACAACCCAAGGATGGAAATGAAACCCATTCTCAATTTTGAATAGATGAAATCCATTTTACCGCTTTCGTTTACTCATAATGTTCAGAATATATATTCTTTTTTATGAATAACCTGTCTCTATTCAGGCAATCTTCGGTGTCCCTCTGAAAAGAGCCTTTCTTGCACAAATATGGTATTATTCTTAGTAATCCATATAAATGAAATTGATAGAATGTTGCTGCGCTTATATCAGGTACTGCTCTACCTTATTCAACCTTTGATTTGGTTACGATTGCTGTTACGTAGCCGTAAAGCCCCCGCTTATCGTAAGCGTTGGGGTGAACGTTATGGTTTCTGCGCCGGTAAAGTCGTTGCTGGCGGCATCATGCTGCATTCCGTTTCAGTCGGTGAAACATTGGCCGCTATTCCATTAGTTAGGGCATTACGTCACCGCTACCCATCGTTACCCATTACCGTCACGACCATGACCCCTACAGGCTCGGAGCGCGTCCAGTCAGCGTTTGGTAAAGATGTTCATCACGTTTATCTGCCTTATGACCTGCCTGGTTCTGTCAACCGCTTCTTGGACCAGGTCAATCCAAAGCTGGTGATCATCATGGAAACTGAGCTATGGCCGAACCTGATCAATGCCCTTTATCGCCGCAAGATACCACTGGTGATTGCGAATGCGCGCCTCTCCGCTCGCTCTGCTGCTGGCTACAAAAAGATCGGCAGCTTTATGCGCAATATGCTGCAACGTATCACACTGATCGCCGCACAAAATAAAGAAGATGGGGATCGTTTCATTGAGTTGGGCCTCAAACGCTCACAACTGACGGTAACGGGTAGCCTAAAGTTTGATATTTCTGTCACCCCTGAATTAGCCGCCAGAGCAGTCACATTACGCAGCCAATGGGCAGCACACCGCCCAGTGTGGATAGCAACCAGCACCCATGACGGTGAAGAAGCTATTTTGCTTGAGGCTCATCGGCAATTATTGGCGCATTTCCCAACCTTACTGTTGATTCTGGTACCACGTCATCCCGAACGCTTCCCAAAAGCGGTCGAACTGACGCAAAAAGCAGGGTTGAGTTACACCTTACGTAGCAAAGGCGAGATTCCTTCAGCCAGTACACAAGTGGTGATAGGCGATACCATGGGCGAGCTCATGCTCTTGTACGGAATTGCAGATTTAGCCTTTGTTGGAGGTAGTTTGGTTGAGCGTGGTGGTCATAACCCGCTGGAAGCGGCTGCACATGCGATACCTGTGCTGATGGGGCCACATACGTTTAACTTTAAAGACATCTGTGCCAAGCTGGAACAGGCCGAAGGGCTGATTACCGTCACCGACACTTCATCGCTGGTGAAAGAGATAACCCTGCTGCTGACAGATGAGGATTGCCGCCTCTATTATGGTCGCCATGCGGTTGATGTGCTGCATGAAAATCAGGGTGCCCTACAACGGCTTTTACACTTGCTGGAGCCTTATCTACCGCAACGGAGCCACTAATGAGTGCTAAAAAACGTCTGTCTGTTGTGATGATTACCAAGAATGAAGCCTCACTACTGGCAGATTGTTTGGCATCCGTTAATTGGGCTGATGAAATCGTCATATTAGATTCAGGCAGTGAAGACGAAACCGTCGCACTCGCTCAACAATATGGCGCGAAAGTGTATAGCAATACCGAATGGCCGGGTTACGGTAAACAGCGGCAGTTAGCTCAGCAATATGCCAGTGGTGATTACATTCTGATGCTGGACGCTGATGAGCGTGTTACCCCTGAACTGAAAGCCGCTATTGAAACCGTATTATTAGCTCCAGAAGAGGGTGCGGTTTATAGCCTTGCACGGCGCAATCTATTCTTAGGCCGGTTCATGCGCCATAGCGGCTGGTATCCTGATAGAGTCACCCGCTTGTACCCGCATCACCAATTCCGCTACAACGATGACTTAGTTCATGAATCCCTTGCGAGTGGCTCTGCCAAGGTTATTCCCTTGGCGGGTGATTTGCTGCATCTAACTTGTCGCGATTTCTTTGCTTTTCAACGCAAACAGCTTAACTATGCTGAAGCTTGGGCGACTCAACGCCACCAGCAAGGCAAAAGTTGCGGTTATTTCTCTATTCTCAGCCATACTCTTGGGGCATTTTGTAAGACATGGCTGCTACGTGCTGGCTTCCTTGATGGTAAACAAGGGTTCTTGCTGGCTGTGGTAAACGCGCAATATACTTTCAATAAATATGCGGCTCTGTGGGCATTGAGCCATCAACTTCAGAAAAGCGAGAACGCATGACGACCAGAGCCATTTACCCGGGAACATTTGATCCAATGACTAATGGGCATTTGGACTTAGTGACGCGGGCCTCAGCAATGTTCAGTCATGTGATTCTGGCTATCGCCGACAGCTCCAGCAAGAAACCGATGTTTACGTTGGACGAACGAGTAGCATTAGCACAGCAAGTCACCGCACCGCTGAAGAATGTTGTCGTGATGGGATTCAGTGAATTGATGGCGGAATTTGCCAAAAAACACAATGCGACGATTTTAGTGCGGGGCTTACGCTCTGTATCTGATTTTGAGTATGAATGGCAGCTCGCCAATATGAACCGCCATTTGATGCCAAAACTAGAAAGTGTGTTCCTGATGCCATCAGAAAAATGGTCGTTTATCTCTTCTTCCTTGGTGAAAGAAGTGGCGCGGCACGGTGGCGATATCACGCCTTTCTTACCAGCGCCTGTGACCAAAGCACTATTATCAAAACTGGCCTAATTTCAGTTAACTTTCGTCGCTATTATTGGATGGAAGTTAATGCTGGCAGTGGCGGCAGAAGAACGTACTACGCTGCCCATGTTTCGCCATTTCAATGCGTTGCCCGCATTGGCGACATAGCTCCCCTGCTCGCCCATATACTTGCAACTCTTGCGCAAAGTAGCCTGGTTTGCCGTCCGACTGTAAAAAGTCGCGCAATGTCGTGCCACCCTGCTCAATAGAATGCAATAACACCGCCTTTATCGTAGCGACCAATCGCGCGATTTCAGCTTGCGTCAATGAACCGGCGGCACGCTCAGGTAAAATACCGGCAGCAAATAAAGATTCGCTGGCATAAATATTGCCGACCCCGACCACAACTTTGTTATCCATCACCCACTGCTTGATCACCGTGCGTTTATTGCGTGATTTTTCAAACAAATACTCAGCCGTAAAATCATCACTCAGTGGCTCTGGCCCTAAATGCGCGAGCACATTACTGGTTTCAAGGTCTTTTGCCCATAACCAAGCACCAAAACGGCGTGGGTCGGTATAACGCAGTATTTTGCCATTACTGATCACTAAATCGACGTGATCATGTTTTTCTGCTTCAGATTCTTCAGACAAAATACGCAGGCTGCCTGACATCCCCAAATGCACGATAATCCAGCCCGTAGGCAACTCTAGCAATAAATACTTTGCCCGACGCTGCACACTCAACACCGGTTGATCACTGAGTGCCAAAATTTCATCGGACACCGGCCAACGCAAGCGAGCGTTTCTGACCACGGCATACAAAATCGTCTGGCCGACAAGATAAGGTTCGATCCCGCGTCGGCTGGTTTCAACTTCTGGTAATTCAGGCATGTCACCTCCCTAAACGTATCTCACTGGACTTTATATAATAAAAAACCCAGCCGAAGCTGGGTTTTCTTAATCCACCAAAATTAAAATTATTTAATTTTAGCTTCTTTGTAGATCACGTGTTGACGGACAACTGGATCGAATTTCTTCAGTTCCAATTTTTCCGGCTTAGTACGCTTGTTCTTCGTAGTGGTATAGAAGTGACCAGTACCAGCAGAAGAAACCAGCTTGATCTTCTCGCGAACACCTTTAGCCATGATTCAGTTCCTTAATACTTCTCACCGCGGGTACGAAGTTCGGCCAAGACCGTTTCGATACCCTTCTTATCAATAACACGCATACCTTTAGCAGATACACGCAGAGTTACAAAGCGCTTCTCGCCCTCAACCCAAAAACGGTGAGAGTGAAGGTTCGGCAGAAAACGGCGTTTGGTCGCGTTCATTGCGTGGGAACGGTTGTTACCGCTCACCGGGCGCTTGCCAGTAACTTGGCAGACTCGGGACATGTCTATTCTCCAAAAATCAAATCAGCTCGAGCTTCGTATAGGATTTGGCCGCCTCGTCAGGCTTTAGAGCCCATCTCAGCAAATTCACTGAGAAGACTCACTGTCATCAGGTCAGAAACCCCTGTCACCAGGTTATAAACCTGCTGAGATAGGCTCTTCACGCCAAACCCAAGATTCTCAAAGGTGGCGTAGTATACGCTCTGAAGCGTAAGTGCTCAAGTCCCGAACAGCTAAAGATCCTAAAAGGATCAATTATTATTTCACTAAAGCCATCCGCGTTCAGCAAATGAGACACATTCACCTCGGCCTACCACTAAATGATCGAGCACCCGAATGTCTAATAATGAGCAGGCTTTAATCACCCGCGTTGTCATTAAACGGTCGGCTTGGCTCGGTTCAGCCATGCCGGAGGGGTGATTATGCGCCAGAATCAGCGCGGCGGCATTCACCTTCAGCGCTTCACGCACAATTACCCTCGGATGGACCTCAACACTGTTGATGGTACCAGTAAACATCTCCTCATGGCGAATAACACGATGCTGATTATCCAAAAACATCACTAAAAAAATCTCTCGCTCACGGTGAGAAAGAATATTCTGCAGAAATTTTTGCGTGACCTCGGGATTGAGCAAGACACTTTCTTGCATTAAGTGTGAGGAAAAGCAGCGGCTGGCCAGTTCACCTATCGCCTGAATCTGGCTGTATTTCGATGTCCCAACCCCTTTATGTGCGCATAACGTCTGATAATCGGCCGATATCAGCCCGTGAAGAGAACCGAAGGTTTCAATCAAACTTTCAGCCATTCTCATGACATGCATACCTGGGATACCTGTGCGCAGAAAAAGCGCAAGTAATTCGGCATCTGACAACACGGCAGCGCCGTATTTAAGTAATTTTTCTCTTGGCGCAAGCTGCCCATTCCACTCATCCATTCCTTGGCTCCACTCATCCTTAAATATTGCAAGCAGCATGACAGAAGGCTTTATGCCACGCGACATCGTCATGAAGAGCATGCGTAACGTCTCGCAAATTTGATGATTGATGGCATCAGGAGATGCCCTGATAGCTATTCTGCTCGGCGATTATGCTAAAATATCGGCTCTTAGGGCTTTCATACGGACAATCATGATGACGGGACTTTCCGGCAAACATCTCTCCGGCAAGAAGATTGTGCTCGGGATTAGCGGAGGTATAGCCGCCTATAAATCACCAGAGCTAGTACGTCGCTTGCGCGATAGAGGCGCAGATGTACGTGTGGTGATGACCGCCGCTGCGAAGGCATTCATTACCCCCCTCACATTGCAGGCTGTCTCGGGTTATCCCGTCTCTGATGATTTACTCGACCCTGCGGCTGAAGCAGCGATGGGCCATATTGAACTGGGTAAATGGGCTGATTTGGTGATTATGGCCCCTGCCACTGCCGATTTGCTGGCGAGAGTGGCTGCAGGTATGGCAAATGACCTGCTGACGACGCTTTGCTTAGCAACAGCGGCACCGGTTGTAGCCGTTCCTGCCATGAATCAACAAATGTACCGCGCTGCCGCAACCCAAGCGAATTTGCAAACGCTCGCCAATCGCGGAGTGCTTTTGTGGGGGCCAGACAGTGGTAGCCAGGCCTGCGGCGATGTTGGGCCAGGAAGAATGCTAGACCCGCTGGAAATCGTCGAATTAGCGCATGAATATTTTTCTGCGAAACAAGACCTGCAACATTTGAGTGTCATGATTACTGCCGGTCCAACACGTGAAGCACTTGATCCTGTGCGCTTTATCAGCAATCAAAGTTCAGGCAAGATGGGGTTTGCCATCGCTCAAGCAGCCGCTGCTCGAGGGGCAAAAGTCACGCTAGTTGCCGGGCCGGTTAATCTCCCAACGCCCGCAGGCGTAGATAGAATTGATGTCGTCAGTGCGCTTGAAATGCAGCAAACCGTTCAGAATTTGGCCGCTCAGCAGAATATTTTTATTTCTTGTGCTGCAGTAGCGGATTACCGCGCCGTGCATGTTTCTGACGAGAAGATAAAAAAACAGGGTGATGAAATTACCCTTAAGTTAGTGAAAAACCCCGATATTGTCGCAGGGGTAGCTTCGATGGCGAAAAATCGCCCATTTGTTGTAGGATTTGCGGCTGAAACCCAGAATGTGGAAGAATACGCGCGACAAAAACTGGCGCGAAAGAATCTGGATCTTATTTGCGCTAATGATGTATCGCTTGCAGAGCATGGTTTTAACAGTGACACCAATGCCTTGCACCTTTTTTGGCCGACTGGCGAGAAACGTTTACCGCTCAGCGATAAACACTTGCTCAGTCAGCATTTAATAGACGAGATTGTCAGCCGTTATGATGAAAAAAATCGACATTAAAATTCTGGATCCGCGTGTTGGCAATGAATTTCCTTTACCAACGTATGCAACCGAAGGTTCTGCTGGGCTGGATTTACGTGCCTGTTTAGACGAGGCCGTTGATCTCTTGCCAGGTCAAACCACCTTGCTGCCGACAGGTTTAGCGATACATATCGGTGACAATGCACTGGCAGCAGTTATTTTGCCGCGCTCAGGGTTAGGGCATAAGCATGGCGTTGTCTTGGGTAATCTGGTTGGCTTGATTGACTCGGATTATCAAGGACAATTAATGGTGTCTGTCTGGAACCGTGGTCAACAGCCTTTCACTATCGAGCCCGGCGAACGTATTGCACAAATGGTGTTTGTGCCGGTGGTACAAGCAGAATTCAATCTGGTTGAAGATTTTGACCTGAGTGAACGTGGTACTGGTGGTTTTGGTCATTCTGGACGCCAATAATCTACCCCAGACCTTGATACCGTAAAAAAGCTATCACATAAGCTATCGGGGTTGGGTATCCCCTGTGGCCGGTATTTGGGTTTTTGTTATTAAGTTATTTTTAGCAAGGGTCTACTCGGACATGGCAGAAAAAGAAAATACGAAAAGGAACAGGCGCGAGGAAATTTTGCAGGCTTTAGCGCAAATGCTGGAATCCAGCGATGGCAGCCAACGCATAACAACCGCCAAACTCGCCGCCACTGTGGGGGTGTCAGAAGCAGCTCTTTATCGTCACTTCCCCAGTAAAACGAGGATGTTTGATAGCCTGATCGAGTTCATCGAAGATAGTTTGATGTCCCGCATAAATTTGATTCTGCAAGATGAAAAAGAGACGTTCAATCGTCTTCGGTTGATCCTGTTGTTGATATTAGGGTTTGCCGAACGTAATCCAGGACTCACTCGGATTATGACTGGGCACGCATTAATGTTTGAGCAAGATCGCTTGCAAGGACGAATTAACCAACTGTTTGAGCGTATTGAAGTTCAACTTCGTCAGGTACTGCGCGAGAAAAAACTGCGTGATGGGCAAGGCTTTATCCATGATGAGGCTTTACTGGCAACGCAGCTATTGGCATTTTGTGAAGGGATGCTGTCGCGTTTTGTTCGCTCTGAATTCCGTTACAGACCGACACAAGAGTTCGATGCACGCTGGCCGCTGATTGTGGCTCAATTGCAGTAACTTCAATTGCAATAACTTCGATTGCTACAACGTCAATTGCTGCAGCTTAGTTGCAAATCGTATTCAAGATGGGGGCAAAAACGAGCCCCCGAAGGGAAAAGCGCCGAGCAGAGAGACCCTGGGAAGCCGTTGCTCGACACTTTTACCAGCAGTGACCCCAGCACGGGCCACTGTTGGGTCTATTTACGACCGTTGGGTTTCAGCTTCTCACCGACATTGAGCAAGAAGATTTCATTGTCACGGGTCGAAATACGCGCGGAACCATCATCCATTCGATAAGCACCCTCAGTAAAACCAGCCCCATTCAGGAAAGGTGCGACAGCTTGTGGCTTGTTACGCAGTGAAGCTTCCAGTGCCAGTAGTGCATAAGGTTCGATAGCATCGACATCAGCATATTGACGATCCGGTGAGGCCATAAAGAAGCCGTCGATATAACGGGTTTTAATGATGTTATCGCCGATTTTCTCTGCTAATGCCCGATAATCAGCAACCTGACTCGCATTATAGAGATCCAGCAAGGCAAACAAGGCATAAGGGTCGCTATTCGTGGTATCTAGCTTGACCTTCATCTCTTTACCTGGCGCTGTACCGATATCACCTAACCCCTGATCATTTGCGATACCGCGAGCAACTTTCCACAGTAACGGATCATTATCAATGGCATAGGCGCGGGCATAGGAAATCAGGAATTCGTTACCCGCTTTATACGGCTTGATCACCGTGCCTTTTTTGCCATAGTAGCCATCACGCGGCAGGGTATAGTTTGATAAGTCCTGCCCGTTGGCAATCATCGGGCGGAAAGTATTATCCTGATCGTTATAAGCATATTTGGCGAACGCTTTCAGGCCATCGACAGTCCATTTCAGCAAGTCCTGCCCTTGAGGGCCTAAGTCCTTGCCTAATTGCAACTGCATCAACGCATTTTCAGAATAAATCGTACTGGTGCGCCCTTTGAGCATCATATTGCCTTCAAGCGCTCCTGCACCGAACTCAGGGCCAAATTGGCGCTGTGCACGGTCACCAAATTTAGAGTGCGTATCAGCATCATCCGTTGGCTCTTCTCGCTTCAGAGCTTGTGTAAACTGATAAACACCGAGGCCCGTTTTCGCATCACGCGGCAAGACGTATTGATCAGCTAAACGTTTAGCCCACACTAATGCCCCTTGGTCCTGCTGGTATTTGTAGAGTAGCGAAGCCGAATAAATCAGGTCATTACCCGCATTGAGGAAACTGAGCCCTTTGGTGGCAAAGAAAGGCGGCTGCTGTTCGAATTTGCTCTCCCACAACTCCCCCATCGGCTTGTTATACTCACCGTGGCGGCTGGTTTCCAGGATACGCCAGTCATAAACATGGGCGTTCCAGAAGCCACGAATAAAGCGCGCGGTGGCATCACGGTCAACACTAAACATTAAGTCATAATAGGGATAAGCATTTTTCAGCTCATGCACCATCTCTTTTTCGCTCGGCCCTTCTGGTTGCAGTGTTTTCAGATCAATAAAACGGTGCCCACCCCAGAAGAGTAAACCACTTGGATCCTGATAGTTCTGGAAGTGGTAGCGAACGATATCTTCAGCGCGCTTTTGATAGCGATTATCGCCACTTAGCTGGCTCAAGCCGCTCATGACACGCATCAAATTTTGTTGTGCCGAGAAGTTTGATAATACCGCCCGACGACCATCGGGGAATATCCATTCCATTTGCTGCCCTGTACGGGGGTCAACACCATCTGCCAGCAGCGGGCTGGGCTTATCACCGTGATAAGTGTCCGAGGCCTTGCTCAGCACATTATCGACATACTGCTTTACTACCGTCAGGCGATCGGTATCCGCTGCATGTCCGGCTGGTATATACAGCGTTGCCAATGCTGCCATACTCAAAAATAACGCTCTTTTTTTCATTACCCGTTACCTGCCAAAAATTGTTATCTGTTAAAACCGTTATGGTGTGGTGTGACCCCAAATATCAGAATCTGATAATTTCACTCATGGATTAGAAACTGTATTTTATCCCGACGCGGTAACGAGTTTGGCGCTCGTCAGTAGCTTTACTGCCTGAGACATTACCGACAGCCATATAAGGGGACCAATTCTTATCCCACTTGTAAGTTAATTTAAAATCGTGCGTCCAATCATAGCTTTCATTGTTCGATAAAATGACGCCGGCTTTATTGGCTTTTTTGTAGTCAATTTCATAATCTAATTGATAATCTTTGGCTATTTTATAGCTGATAACACTCGTTAAATTATAACCACTTTCAGATGTGTCTTTGCTGGTATTAATATTGGCGCTGGTGCGTTTGTAATAGGGACGATAACGTAAGGAAACAGAGAGATCGTCAATGATATTTGCCTTGCCACGCAGGTAAGGACGATAGTTATTCGAGGTGGAGTTTGAGTCTAATGAGAAGCCTGGTTCAATAGAGAATGTTTTATCAATTTTATAAACATAACTCGCGACAACTTCAGTCCCATTACTGACAGTTTCATTAAATGCTTTATCTTTATCTTGAGCACCTTTCCACTTACCTTCCAGAGACAATCCAAAGCCATTTGCGAAGCGGTGGGACATTAATAAGCGGTCTTTATGAGTGTTGCCACTTTGGTCTTGCATTTCATGACGATAGTCAATTGTTACCGCGACGGCGCTGGTGCTAAGAAGTGTTGCTACTGCCAGAGATAATAATTTAATTTTCATTACGGTTACCTTATTTTAATAGAACATCGTTATCCCAAAAAAAATACAAACAATAGTTATGAAACAGCATTCTATTTATTTTGATATAAAGTTCCGAGATCCATGACCGATAGTTCAAAATTAATGACACAAATATCCACTTATGTGACATGGTTCAAAGTAAATTAAATTTATGTCATAACAAAGCATTGTAAGTTTTCTGTTATATCGCAGATGTGACAAGGGATTGATGCTATTTTCGGAAGGTAAATTCGCATTAAAAATATTGTTGACGCGGTGGGTGATAATATTGTAAGACATTAAAAATATGAAATATAGATTCCAGACCAATATTTTCTCATCGGTATTATTATCAGCCTTAAGTACTTTTACATATTTCAAATCCTGCCATCAGATTTTATAAGAAATTACTCAACAGATATTTCTCAGGGCCCGTACTGTAGGAATTATTGCCTAAAGATAAGTATGACTTAATAGATAAATAGGGAATATTTCTATTTTTCCCAAAAGACGAAAAAACTGATTTCTAGCCATTGCGCAGCCATAAATACAAAACAAAAACTGAAAATGAAGGGGGTTACCCAAAGACATTGGGGCTACAGCTAGGCAGCCAGCAAGTAAATCCCGATGAGCTGACACTGGTCAGTGATTCGGGTGCGCGAGCGCAGCTAACAACGCTGTAGCACCAAGGACGAAGGGTAAATGCTGTAGCGTCAAGGATGAAGGGTATAGCGAGACTCAAACTCCTCCTGCGCCAACGCCTCCGAAAACAAAAAACCCTGCCCACATTGGATGCCATACTGCAGCAACCATTGGCGCTGCTCATCTGTTTCGATCCCTTCGGCCATCACTTTCAACTTCAATACTTCAGAAACCGTGACTATAATACGCGCCATTACATCATCTTGTGGCAGGGATTTCACAAAACTCTTATCCAACTTAATCATGTTGATGGGTAAGCTTTTTAGATGGTTTAGGTACTGTAGGCTCGAATACCCTGTCCCGAAATCATCCAAGGCAATCGACAACCCAAGCTCACGAATTTCACGTAACAGCGTCAGTGCTTCATCAAGATTCTGTAAACGCGCTGTCTCGGTAATTTCCAAAATGAGTCGATGCGGATCAATAGCATACTGACTGATAAGGGCTTTCAAATGTGGGAGGAACTGATCGCTCTGTACCTGTAAGCCTGAAATATTGACCGCAAGCGACAAGGTAATTCCTCGCGCCTTCCAGTCGGCCATAATACGGCACGCTTCTTCCAGCACCCAACTGCCCAGCGGCACCATTGCACCACTTTCTTCTGCTGCGTGGACAAACTCGGCTGGTAACCGGTAGTGCCCATCAGGCTGACGCCAGCGCAGTAACGCTTCCGCTCCGACAACCCGTTGTTCTGACATATTCCATTGCGGTTGCAAAAACAGGACGAAATCACCCTCTTCAATGGCCCGCAAAATATCGTTTTTCTGTGACAGTCGCCGTTGTATTTCTTCTGCAAAATACGGGTCGGATAAGTCAGCAACCGGATAACGAGTATTGATACGGTTCATGTCCGTATAGGCTTGCGCTAAGAGTTGCTGGTTACGATTATAATTGTGTACCAGTACCCCTAACTCATCATCTTGATGGTGAGCAGGTAAAGTCAGTTGGTGATTAAGCACGCCTTGCTGGCCCATTCTTTCCAACTCTTTCGCCATCGCGCGTAGTGGATGAATAATGAGGCGATTAATACACCAAGCGATAGAAACTGAGAGCACCAATGCCAACAACAGATAGGTCGATAGCATGGCTGACAGCGCGCTGAGAATAAACTGATAGATTCGGTACGAATCCGCACGCAAGACTAAATGTGCCAAGGGCTGTGGATTCGCAGATACCCGCTCCAGTGCATACAGGGGAACAGTTATTTCTACCGGTAGATAAAAAATACGTTTTGCCCAACGAGGTACTGGCCGCTCAGTGGGAAAGTTAGCGTGTAACACCTGAATTTGGTTAGGCAAAATAACTTCAGCGCGGCTGAGAATACCTATCGGCAATAGGCTATTGAGGATTTTTTTTGCTTGGGGGATATCAACGCTTAATACCGCTTCAGACAAGGGTTGGCGCACGGAATAGGCAATGCTCTCCAGTTGCCTGGCGTAATCATCCTTGCGCTGTTGCACAAAGTGAAATAACTGAAGGACGATAAAAATACAGATGGTGACCAATGCAACAACAGCCACTGCCGCCATTTGTTTAATCGTTAATGAACGCCTTACCCGCAAACTCGCTCTCCGCCCAATGCCGACTGAATAAAAAAATGGTGGCCACGTCATAGGCTACCCGTCGATTCTGTCTGAGTATACTCGATCGCTTTCAGATTTTATCCGGTGATAAAAGACCGGAATGGAAGAATACCGTGGGTTTCAGTGTTTTCCTATCATGATCACCACATCAGAGTGCAATTTCTCACTCTGATGTGGTTTTTTCACACAAAACAATACAGCAAAGGGCCTAAAACCAGTGCGTGGCACTCACAGTGACATCGCTTCGGCCCCCATGGCCAGATAACCTCTTGAGCTTAGCTGGCTTTTTCCGCTTCATCCTGATCAACGGCAAAACAAGCCACCATTTGGTCACCATACTGTTTCAGTTGCGGCTGTAACTGAGTACAGGTCCCAAAGGCCCGACGGCAACGCGCATTAAACGCGCAGCCTGGGGGTGGGCTCATTGGGCTTGGTAACTCGCCCGTCAACTTAATACGTTCACGTCGCATATCGGGATTGAGCCGTGGTGTCGCGGATAGCAATGCTTGCGTGTAAGGATGACGTGGATTGTTAAAAATGGCCTCTTTACTGCCTTTTTCAACACAACGCCCCAAGTACATCACCATCACTTCATCAGCAATATGTTCAACCACGGACAGATCATGGGAGATAAAGACGTAAGACAGCCCCAGTTCCTGCTGTAAATCCATCATCAGGTTCAAGACCTGCGCTCGCACTGATACATCCAGTGCTGAGACAGGTTCATCCGCAATCACCACATCAGGATTCAACATTAAGCCGCGCGCGATCGCGATACGTTGGCGCTGACCACCAGAGAACATATGAGGATAACGGTCATAGTGCTCGGTTTTCAGGCCGACCTTCGCCATCATCGCCAATGTTTTTTCGCGGCGCTCTTTGCTGCTGAGCTTGGTATTGATTTGCAGCGGCTCTTCCAGAATTTGCCCCACTTTCTTACGCGGGTTCAACGAACCATAGGGGTTCTGGAACACAATCTGGATTTTCTGACGACGCAGTTTTTCCGCACTTTCATCCGGCTTGAGCAGATCCTGCCCTTGGTAATAAAGCTCACCGCCCGTCGGGATTTCAATCATGGTCAGTAAGCGGCCCAGCGTGGATTTACCACAACCAGACTCCCCCACCACGGCCAAGGTTTTGCCCCGCTCTAAGGTGAATGAAACACCATCAAGTGCTTTCACCAAGCGTTCTGGCGCGAATAAACCTTTCTTGACCGGATAGTATTTTTTCAGGTCAATGGCCTGTAACAAGGGCTTAGCGCCTTGGGATTCTGGTTTCATTTCGGTGTTATTCTGGCTCATAGGGTCGGCCTCCCCGCATCATCGAGCGGTGTATGGCATTTAACCTGACGCCCCGCTGGCCCCAACAGTTCAGGCTCTTCACGGCGGCAACGATCGTTGGCATACGGGCAGCGTGGGTTAAGTAGGCAGCCTTCAGGGCGGTCATACTTACCCGGCACCACACCCGGTAATGAGGCAAGCCGCGCTTTATCCTGAGCAAACTCCGGTAAGGCACGCAGTAATGCCTGCGTATACGGGTGTCGCGGCGCGCGGAAAATTTCTGATGATTTACCGGTTTCCACCACCTGACCGGCATACATCACAATAATGTGATGGGCCGCTTCGGCGACCAGAGCCAAGTCATGGGTAATCAACAACAGCGCCATATTTTCACGCTGCTGTAATTCCAGCAGTAGCTCAATGATTTGCGCCTGAATGGTCACATCCAGCGCCGTTGTGGGTTCATCAGCGATCAGTAATTTTGGTCGACACGCGATCGCCATGGCGATCATGACGCGCTGGCTCATCCCGCCAGAAAGCTGGTGCGGATATACGTCCAAACGCGAAGCCGGATCAGGAATACCAACCAATGTGAGCAGGTCTACCGCACGCTGATGACGCGTTTTACGGTTCCCCCCCTGATGCACCTTCAGCGCTTCCATAATCTGGAAACCGACGGTGTAGCATGGGTTAAGGCTGGTCATCGGGTCTTGGAAGATCATCGCCACTTCCGAGCCAACTAACTGACGCCGCTCTTTTTCTGAAATCTTGGTCAAGTCGCGGCCATTGAACTCCAGTTTGTCAGCCATGACTTTGCCGGGGAAATCGATTAACCCCATGATAGCCAGTGAACTGACCGATTTACCGGAGCCAGATTCACCGACAATCCCGACCACCTGCCCTTGATCAATGCTGTAACTGATACGGTCTACGGCCTTGAACGGCGCACCTTCGTCACCGAAGTGCACCGACAATTTATCTACATTTAAAAGTGCCATCTCTCTCTACCTCTGTTACTGCTTGAGTTTGGGGTCGAGAGCATCACGCAGGCCGTCCCCCATCAGGTTAAACGCTAGAACCGTTAGCAAGATCGCCACACCTGGGAAGGTCACGACCCACCAAGCGCTTTGAGCGAACTGCAACACGTCAGAGAGCATGGTGCCCCATTCCGGTGTTGGCGGTTGCGCACCCATGCCAAGGAAGCCGAGAGCGGCCATATCGAGAATAGCGTTAGAGAAGCCGAGAGATGCCTGCACAATTAATGGCGCGAGGCAGTTGGGTAAGATATTGATAAACATTTGGCGCAAGTCACTCGCACCTGCCACTCTTGAGGCCGTGACATAGTCTCGGTTGACCTCAACCAGCACGGCTGCGCGGGTTAACCGCACATAATGTGGCAAAGCGACGAAGGTGAGCGCTAACGAAGCGTTGACAATGGAAGGCCCGAATACCGCCACCAAGACAAGTGCCAGTAACAAACTTGGCAATGCCAGCATGATATCGACAATACGCATGATAATGGCATCGACGACGCCGCCAAAATACCCAGCCAGTAAACCGAAAATGACGCCCATCACTAACGACAGCACAACGACCAGACAGCCGACTAACAGCGAGAGTCGTGCGCCATACATCAAGCGGGATAAGACATCGCGGCCCACATCATCAGTACCGAGAATAAACTTCCAACTGCCGCCCTCTTCCCAGACTGGCGGTTTCAACAACGCATCGCGAAATTGCTCTGCTGGCCCGTGCGGGGCAAGCCAAGTCGCACCGGCGGCAATAACCAGCATGATAATGATGTAAAACAGGCCGATAACAGCCCCTTTGTTGCGCTTGAAATAATGCCAAAACTCCTGCAAAGGAGTCATCGGCTTCGGCGCACTTTTTACTGCAGACTCAGTAAGTTGAGACATTCTGCGCCCCTTATTTCTTGTGACGAATACGCGGGTTAACTACGCCATAGAGCACATCTACCAGCAAGTTAACTAAAATAATCATGATAGCGACCAGCAACACACCACCTTGTACCACTGGGTAGTCGCGACGCTGCAATGCGTCCATCAACCAGCGGCCTAACCCCGGCCAAGAGAAGATGGTTTCAGTCAAAATCGCCCCAGCTAACATGGTACCGACTTGCAGACCAATGACCGTGACGACAGGCAGTAAGGCATTACGCAAAGCATGCACCACAATCACGCGCATCCGGCTCAAGCCCTTAGCCCGTGCCGTACGGATATAGTCTTCGCCCAGTACTTCCAACATGGAGGAACGGGTCATACGCACGATGACGGCTAAAGGAATGGTGCCCAAGACGATGGCCGGTAGAATCATATGCATCACGGCATCTTTAAAATCACCCGGTTCGCCCCAAACAAAGGTGTCTATCAGCATGAAACCGGTGAGCGGTAGGCTGTCATCAAGGAATACGGTATCACTGACTCGCCCTGAGACAGGGGTCAGGTTCCATTGCACCGACACCAGCATGATCAGCATGATGCCCCACCAGAAGATAGGCATTGAGTAGCCCGTCAGGGAGACGCCTACTGCAGTATGATCGAATATTGAACCCCGCTTGACGGCAGCTAACACTCCAACCGGAATCCCCACGGCGATGGCAAACAGCATCGCGCAGATCCCAAGTTCCAGCGTCGCTTTAAAGCGCGGGACGAACTCTTCCCATACGGAAATACGGCTTTTCAGCGAGATGCCGAGGTCACCATGTAATACGCCATTCACATATTGGAAGTATTGTTGATAAAGAGGCTTGTCCAGCCCCATTTCCGCCATGATTTGCGCATGACGTTCTGCGGAGATACCGCGTTCCCCAGCCATGATGGTCACCGGGTCGCCGGGGATCATATGGACAAAAGCAAATGTCAGCAACGTAATGCCGATAAACGTTGGGATAACTAGCCCCAAACGTCGGAGTATGAACTGCAACATATCCCGAACTCTCTGTGTAGAATGCCAAGCTGCTCGTGGGCAACCCAGCTTATTAAACCCATCCCATTAGGCTATTTTGTGCATCATTTTGAGAGAACAGTGCTCATCACCGTCACGTATAAGGTGTTTCGGTGCTTGGGCGCAATCCATGCTCAAAATTACGGCGACAATGACACTTATTAGGAGAGGTTATATGGCTCACATCTGTATCTGTCTTAACCTAAACAAAGAAACCGGTGAACATGCAGCTTGCACATCCACCGGTCAACTACTCGGTTAAAATTAATCCAGTGACACGTTCTCGAAATGGTGTTTACCTAACGGATCAACAACATAGCCTTTCACTTCTTTACGCACTGGCTCGTATACCGTTGAGTGAGCAACAATCAGCGCTGGCGCTTGATCATGCATAACAACCTGAGCTTGTTTGTAAAGCGCGACACGCTTGTCATGATCAGACTCAGCACGGGCTGGCTGGATCACGTCTTCGAACGGCTTATAACACCACTTGGAATAGTTAGAACCTTGTTTGGCCGCATCACAGCTGAACAGGGTAGCGAAGAAGTTATCTGGGTCCCCATTGTCCCCGGTCCAACCCATCATCACCGTTTCATGCTCGCCGTCTTTAGCACGTTTGAGGTATTCGCCCCACTCGTAGGTAACAATCTTGGCTTTCACGCCCACTTTCGCCCAGTCAGACTGGATCATTTCAGCCATACGACGTGCATTCGGGTTGTACGGACGTTGAACTGGCATTGCCCACAGGTCGATGGAGAAACCATCTGGTAAACCTGCTTCTTTTAACAGCTCTTTCGCTTTAGCGGGATCATAAGCGTAATCTTTTACATCATCGTTGTAGCCCCACATTGTTGGTGGGATCAGGTTCTTAGCCGCTTGGCCAGCACCCTGATAAACCGCATCGATAATGGCTTCTTTGTTGACAGCCATGGTTAACGCTTGGCGAACCTTAACGTTATCCAGTGGTTTTTTCTCAACGTTGAAAGAGAGGTAACCAACGTTCAGGCCAGGCTGCTCCATCAGGTTGATGGTTTTATCTTCTTTCATGCGAGCGATGTCAGCAGGGTTAGGGTACGGCATAACCTGACATTCGTTTTTCTGCAATTTAGCGTAACGCACTGATGCATCTGGGGTGATAGAGAAGACCAGACGATCAATTTTTGGTTTAGTCCCCCAGTAGCCATCAAATGCTTTGTACAGGATACGGGAGTCTTTTTGATACTGCTGCAACTGGAACGGGCCAGTACCGATTGGGTTCAAATCGACTTTTTCTGGTGTACCGGCTTTCAGCATATTGTCCGCATATTCGGCAGACAAGATTGACGCAAAGTCCATCGCCAAGTCAGCCAAGAATGGTGATTCTGGGCGGGCCAGCTCGAAACGAACTGTGTTGTCGTCAACTTTAACGATATTGGTGATCAAATCACCCATCCCCATACCTTGGAAGTATTCATAGCTGCCGCCAGACACTTTATGGTACGGATGTTTATCATCTTTCTGACGCATGAAGGAATAAATCACATCGTCAGCATTGAAATCACGAGTAGGTTTGAATTCTTTGTTATCTTGCCACTTCACGCCTTTGCGCAGGTGGAAGGTATAGCTCTTACCATCTTCACTGACTTCCCACTTCTCAGCCAGACCCGGTTCAATTTCGGTTGTCCCGAGTTTGAATTCAACCAGACGGTTGTAGATAGGAACGGAGCTTGCGTCATAGGTTGTGCCCGAAGTAAAGAGCTGCGGGTTGAAACCTTCTGGTGAACCCTCAGAACAATATACTAATGTTTTCGCCTGTACACTGGCCGCTACGGTCAGTGCAATCAGCCCAATACCGAATTTCAGTATCCCTGTTTTTCCCAAGGAAATCGTCATCGCTTGTGCTCCATTATGGTGATGTGTGTTGTGTGTTCGGCCAGACCCTATAATTTTTTAGCCCGTTGTCTGTACCGTTTTGGCTTATTCGCCGCAGGGATGCGGGATTGAGGTGCCGGATAAATCTTATCGCGACCACAATTTTTGGTGCGTGGAATCACCCAAATTGCACTCTATTACTCGCCCTGAGGCTACCAATTTGGCAACAGTTGATGGCAACGTCAATACGGTCTACAAGGATTTATCAAGACAATGAGAAACAGCATGCAAACATAAAAAAACTTTCCGTTAACATTATTAGCATGAAAAATTGTGCTAGCAGTGCTATTCCAGCCAAATTAACTAGGTAATTAAAATTAAGCAGTGGTAACGCCCAATGACAAAGCAAAAAACTTTGTTGCTAAATGATGCTTAACCGTTCAGATTTTTTTGTAATCTCGACAGAAAACAGGAGGAAATGCTGCTGTTACAGCCGATAAGTGACGTGAGCACTGTCACATTCAGCCATAATCGAACACATCTTGCGTGGCGTTAAAAAAGCAAAACTGACTTGTTCCTTCCCTCATTTCCCATGAGAGAGCCTCGATATTCATCCGAAAGCCTCGATATTGAAGAAGAGCACGATAATGGTGCACCAAAATAGGGCTGGGTATTTTTACGGCGTTAATTGAGGCTCATTCCAGCCCGATATTTCGCCAGAAAATCTGCATAGGGCATCGGTATTGCTTCTGTGATTATAGATAAATCTAATATTGCCAAGTCACCGAGAATCCAAAGACCCAGGGTTCAGCATGAGTTTTATCGGGTTTGATGATAGGGATACCCACATTAAAATCATAACCCACTGAATGATAACGGCCGCGAGCCCCCACGACGGCCCCTACCAAACGATTACCTCGAAAAATTGAATGGCCACCTTCACTCACCTCCCCGTAATCCAGACCAAAATAAGTTTGTTGACCCGCGATCGGGTCATGCCATAAAACATCGTTTCTCACATACCACCCTTGTGGTCCAACTACCGCGCTATTGCCATTGAATCCGCGTACAGACTGGCGACCACCAATCGAAAATCTATCCTGCACGTTGATCGCTGAATAGGTATATTGATGGCTGAAAGCGGGCTGATAATTGAAAGCTTGCGCCCCCAATTTGAACGGGATATCCAATGAGCCGGTGATCGCTACCAACCGTGCAGGTGACCTATCTATTTTGCCTTGAACAGGCCTGGCTCCCCACCATGTTGCTCCCTGTTGATAGCGAATACTGCCCCTGAGGGTTGCCCCTGATATCGAGCGATAATACTCAATCCCCAATTGCCAGTCTGTCGTCTTAACTCGCTGGATACGAAGCTCTTTATTGGCATAAAAACTGGCAGACTGCCGTATTAATAATCCGGCATACCCCGCCGTTTTATCATGGTCACCACGCGAAAGCAGCCGCTGAATTCGTACGTCAAACATATTCCAGCGAGTACTGTACTGAAATGTATTATCTGCCAGTATTAGCGACTGATAGCGACGTCCTTGACTCCCTGTCATGCTCAATAACCAATTGCCATACGGGACTGAATAATGAAGTGCATAATTGCTGTAACCTTTGTCATGGTGTTTATCAGCATCACGATTAAACGAAAAATAGAGCAATTCACTCAACGAGAAAGGATTATCGATAGACAGGATGAAACCGGAACGATAGTGTCCCAAAGCATAAGGCCCACCATCATCAAAGTATGCATTGGCTCGCCACAAACGTGCTTGCTGGCGATTAATCTTTATCTGGCTACTTAAGTCATCCTTGCTTATTTCAATATTGTTAACCAACACGCAGGCCCGTTGTTCCTCATTCAAAATAGGGTTTGATGGTGATCTTTCAGCAATAGCCTCTATCTCAGCAACAGCCTGAGTCGAGAATAACCCGATATTCATGTGAAGAAATAATAGAAATGTAATATTACTCCAGCAATATTCATACCTATCTATTTTTCTCACATTTGTTTTATTTTTTAATTTCATATTAATCAACCTCACTCAAATAAAAAACAAGTAATAGCCGACCGAAATAAAATGAAAAACTCGTCGATAAATGAATAATTACATCTATCGATTAGCGGCAACTCATGGTGATAGGAAATGTTAATTAATATAATATTGTATTTTTCTACAATCAATAATATAAAACAAATGCACCATTAATATAAAAGTATTAAGTTTATATTATGGTCATTAATAATGACGTACTTCCCTCGGCATTGAGAGGATAAAAAACGGAATGAACACAGAGAAAAAACACGAAAAAAACCCCGACATTTCTGTCAGGGTTCTTAAATTTGGTCGGCGAGAGAGGATTCGAACCTCCGACCCACTGGTCCCAAACCAGTTGCGCTACCAAGCTGCGCTACTCGCCGAATCGGGGCGCATCTTACTGCTACGGCTCTAGGGCGTCAATCACTTTTTAACAACCCGCTGGCGACTGTTGGTAATATCGCCACCAGCGGTCAAAACAACACCATTTAACGCTTTTCTTCTTGTTTCTATCAGGCTTCAGTGGGTTTCAACTGTGGCGATTGTGCCCGTAGGAAGGGCAGCAAGAATAACGCAGATAAGCAGGCGGCAATAGAGATAACCACAAAGAAACCATTCCAGTGCCAAATCTCCATCACGCGAGCAATAGGGTAGCCAGATAAAGCCGCCCCTAAGTAGGCAAACAAGCCGACAAAGCCCGTGGCAGCCCCCGCAGCATCTTTATGTGAACATTCTGCTGCAGCCATGCCAATGAGCATTTGCGGGCCAAAAATAAAGAAACCAATCGCGAAGAAGCAGCCTGCCTGTAAGACATAACTGACCCCCGGCATAATCCACAACGAGGCAACAGAGAGGAAGATCCCAATGGCGAAAATCAGGTTCATTGGTCCACGATTACCACGGAACCACTTATCAGACCCCCAACCGGCCACCAGCGAACCAATAAACCCCCCCACTTCAAATAACGAAATAGCGGAGTTGGCAGTCATCAATGAGTAACCTTTCTCTTGGGTTAAATAGAGATTACCCCAGTCATTAATTGCCGTACGAACGATATAAACCAGTACATAAGACACCGCAAGCAACCAGATGTATTTATTGGTTAATACATAGCGTTTGACGATTTCTTTATTTGAGAGTCCCCGACCTTCTGATTCTTGCACCAACTCCATCGCATCGTTACGCCACTTACCGACCGTTGGCAGCCCCATGGTGCTTGGCTTGTCGCGCAAGCGCCAACACATCAACAGACCAATCACCACACCAATGATACCGGGGATAATCATGCCGTAGCGCCAGCTAAAGTGGAGAGAAATCACCCCCACTAACAAGGGGATTAATGCCCCACCAAAGTTATGAGACGTATTCCAAATTGCCCACCAGCCACCACGCTCTGAGCGCGAATACCAACTGGTTAAGATTTTGGAACACGGTGGCCAGCCCCATCCTTGGAAGAACGCATTCAATATCCACAACGTGCCAAAGACCATGAGTGATGAACTCATGCCAAACAGGATATTGATAATCCCCGTCATCACTAACCCGATACCCATAAAGTAACGCGGATTTGAACGGTCACTGATCATGCCAGAGATGAATTTAGAGCAGCCATAGGTGATATAAAATAGGGTGCCTAAAATCCCGACATCAGACATCGTGAGGCCCAAATCACTGAGCATGGCTGGCATGATGAAGGTGAAACTTTTACGGGTAAAATAGAACGCCGCGTAGCCGATATACATCGTCCACATGAGTTGGATACGCCAATATTTATAGGACGAATCAATTTGAGTTTGATCCGTGACAGACGCGACGTTATCTCGACTTTTGAGGAAGGACCACATGTTGAACCTCAGAATATTATTACTAGTGCCATCATCATGGTGCGCACATGCATGAAACCCATGAGAGAAATTCCCGCTAGACCCGAGAATATTTCCTAGTTTTCATTAGTGACCGAAGGAACTGTGGGAAGGATCACATTTAAGCAAGTCCCCTGATTGACACTCAGGTTGAAGCTGCCGCCAAGTGCGCTCACACGAGATTGCATACCACGTAGCCCATAACCAGGGGTCAATGTGGCTAAATCGATGCCCTTTCCGTTATCGCTAATCGTTAGATATATCTTCTGCTTATCTTGCCGCGCATTTATCTCAATTCGGCTGGCCGCACCATGGCGATAAGCATTAGTCACACCTTCCTGGCAAATTCGGTATAGCGTGATTTTCAGTGTTTCATCTATCGGGTGGTCATCCAGTTGCCAATTCAATACACCCACGACAGTTTGATCTTGTGGGATCAGCTCCCGCATCAACGCAGCAATTGCCGCCGAAAGCGGCAAGTTATTTAATGCTGCTGGCCATAATTTGGCGAGAACATCATGAACGCCATCGTAGACCCTCAAAGCGAGCATCTCTATCATTTCAGCACTTTTCAGTACCGGTGCTTCTGCTGTCAACCGCTTGATAATACTGGCTTGAGTTCGAATAACAGTGACTGTTTGCCCCACTTCATCGTGTAGTTCTCGCGCCACATCACGGCGAGCATGCTCTTCCGCCACCACTAATGCTTTAGCCAGTTCACGGTTCTCATTCAAGCGTATTTGCAGTTGTTGGTTTAACTCCCGCTGGCGTTGAATACCCGCCCCCAGAAGTAAGCCCGTTAAACTTTGCGCCAACAGTGACAGCAACAGGTCGCGATGAGAGTCCAATTGCAGCGGTGTATTGATCAATAGCACCACGCTATTTAGCAATGTTGCTGCCGCGCCTCCTTGCCAACCATAACGGTAGGACATAAAAACAATCGGAATGACGAGACAGAATGGCGCAAAGAGATGTAAATCCGTTTCGGTGACTTCGTATTGCAACCAAATACTCAGCGCAAACAGCAGCAGATACCACATAATATGCTGCAGACGCAGGTTTATCGGCTTATGAATGAGCCCCGGTTCTAACGGCAACCAGATTTGGCGAGCCAGATAGTGCCACAGCAATAGGCAGGTTGGTGCAATCGTGAAGCCCCCAACTAAACCGAGCAACAGTGCCATCGCCCCCTGATGACTGGCAATCTGCCAGCCTAATGCCTGTATTAGAGCTGCGGCTAATATCACTGAGCCTTGCATCAACGGCCATTGCCACTCACTGGTATTTTTCTGATGGCGTAATAGCCATGGAGAAGCAAAAACCGCCAACAACGTCGTCGCCAATAACAGCGGAAGCGCGTACCACAGCAGGTCAACGTAACCAAATTGATCCGTGAGCAGCCACCACAATAGGGCATCACCCAGCAGAATACCCGGCCAATACTGACGTGGGCTTTGCAATAAAATGCCCATCCGCAGGCCAAAGGGAAATAGCAGTAAGGCCTGTAAAGGCCGATCGACCAGTTGCGTGCCAATTGACCATAAACAGAAAGCTGCGGTGGTATAAATAAACATCAACGCGACCAACATGATCAAACGCTGCATCATGAGTTCAGAACCTGCTTCGCCAATTCAACATTATTACTGACGCCCAACTTGGCAAATAGGTTTGCGCGATGGACATGGACCGTTTTGGGAGACAGCCCGAGCGATTCCGCAATCTCGCGCACTTCCATTCCTTGCGCGAGCAACACCGCCACCTCACGTTCACGGCGAGTCAAGGGATCGACAGCAATACGGGCCAGTTGCTGGGCAATCTCAGGCATTAAATAGACACCACCGCTGCCCACAGTACGGACGGCGGAAACCAAATCTTCTGGTTTACATCGTTTAGACAGAAAACCGCGCGCTCCACGCTCTAAAGCCATCTCAACTAGAGCAGGACTGTCGTGCATTGACAGCATGATGACCGCCAGACCTGAGGGTAAATCCTTCAATAAGTCTAAACCACTTTCATCTGGCATAGAAATATCACAAATACAGACGTTAGCCTGTAAACTCGGCAATCCGGCGCGGGCCTGTTTGGCAGAGTTGAACTCCCCAACCACCTGAATATCTTCTTCTAACGACAATAATTGAGCAAATCCTGAACGCACGATGTCATGATCATCAATAAAGACAACACGGTAAGTCATGGAAGGCTCCAGCCAGTGATAGATCAAGGCTGGAGTATACCGCAAGCTGAATGCTCGAATGGCGATTAGCGTCGAGGATCGCGCCAGAATAAATTATATCTATGCTAATTAATTATATTACCGGCTGAGGATGTCGGCTTGGTGCCTGACACCAGTTGTTTTGTTCATTAATCCCACCATCCGGCGAGGTGTAGCCCAAACAGCCTAAAATAGAATCAAACAGTTCAACATGACGATGTGTTTTACCCACACGTTGCTCTGCTTGTAGTTGCTCAAAGGCAGCGAGGTGCTCGGGTTGAGCCAAAAATTTATCTGAAGCCCAAACCATTAATGGCACACGAAATTGCTCTGGGGGGGCCATTTCACGCGGCGTACCGTGGAAGTGAGTATTATCATCGATAGACTCACCGTGATCGGCGGCATAAAACACTAATGCCTTTTTTTGCCGCATTTGGTCGATAACATTGGCGATAAATGAGTCGGTGTATAACACGCTGTTATCAAATGCATTGAGCAGTTGTTGCTTGCTACAAAAATCATCCACCCCCATACATTCTGGCTGATAGCGAGCATAACTACGGGGGTAACGCTGGGAGTAGAGATAGTGGGATCCTTTGGTATGCAGAATAACCAGATGCTTTCCTTGCGGATAACGTCCAAGTGACTCTTTCAACTCATCGACCAGCAACATATCATCCACAGGCTTATCATCATTACGCTTCTCTGAGGCGATAAGCTCGCGGAATGAGTAATTATCGGTGTTGGTATTATTGTAGAACCACATCTCACTCTGCATGGCGAACAGCTCAGAAGTGAACCCCAATGATTTCATGACTGCGAAGATATTTTGTTCTTTCAATGTGCGCTGTGGGTTATCTTCCGCACCGCCTTCACGTACAAACATGCAGCGCAGTGATAATTTCGTGGAGGTATCGCACGATGTGCCACGAAAAGCGACCAGATTCTTCTCTTTACTTAAACGGGGCGTCGTATCACGTGAATACCCCAACAGGCCCATATGATCCCAGCGGGTTGTTTCACCAATGATAAACACGACATAAGTGTCATCAATGCCTGCCGGAGCCACATAGGTATGATGTTCTGCTGGATCATACAGCGTTGCCGCATCATACCTTTCGTTGTATTGCGTATATGCGTATAACCCCAGTGCGGCCAACCAGTTAGAGGGCAGGTATGAGTGAGCCACTACGCCACCATAGCTGGGTAAATCTACCGTTTGCAGTTGCTCATTGGCCGCTTGCACTTTATCTAGATAACGAAGGGGCAACCAAACTAGCGCCACTGCCACTATCATCAACAAAATCGGCCTCATACGCTGACCAGGTGTCTTGCACTGCTCAAGTAGGGTTAAGCGCAGAGTGTTTTTCCAGATCAGCAGCAGAGGCAAAGCGCTGACCAGCACCATCCAGATAACAAAATGCAGCCCAATCACTTCTTTTGAAAGATCGGTATCTGTGGTTAAAACGGAAATAACGATGCCATAACCAATCACGACATTGAAAAAAGTCATGTAATAGCTGGCAGCAACAGAAATGAGTACCAAGAGGGTCGCGACAACACGATAAAACCACCGCCCACCGAGTGAAATCACCCGCATCACAAAAAAGGTAAACAGGATAATGGCCATCACTTCAATGATAGCGGTCACGACTTTTATCCCTTGGATACCTTGGCTAAAGGAGTCAAAACGACGATAAAAGACAGAGATATTCAAGAAAATGCCAATATAAACAGCCAACAACAAAGAAAGACTTTGCTGTGATAAAGATTTTACTCTGTCCATAAAACGCCCGGTCTCCAAAGACACTATTTGCGGCTTGAATCAATCAGACAGTGAACCCGCTATCAGGTTCAGTGTGATATCAATAAGCAGGCTATAGATTTTTCGCGAGAAATATCTTAGCCGCTCTCAATGGTCCTGTCCGCGAGCTAACGCAAACTCTCCATAGCGGATATGGGTTTAACTATCCCAAAGCAGTGTAGAACGAGGCAGCATGTACGAGGGCGAAGAACAGCCCACAAGAAAAGTCTTATGGGCTTATGAGACGGGAACTGGCTTACTTAATATTGAGTGTGACATCGATATTGCCACGAGTGGCATTGGAATAAGGGCAGACAACATGCGCTTTCTTTACTAAATCTTCAGCCACACTTCGTTCAATTCCCGGCAAGCTGATATCCAGTTGAACCTCAATGCCAAAACCCGTTGGAATGGCACCAATGCCGACAGTCCCTTCAATGTTGGCATCATCAGGAATTTTAATTTTTTCTTTCGATGCAACGAACTTCAGTGCGCCAAGGAAGCAGGCAGAATAACCCGCAGCAAACAGTTGTTCGGGGTTCGTCACCGCACCACCTGCGCCCCCCATCTCTTTTGGTACGCCCAACTTCACATCCAATACGCCATCAGAGGAGGTTGCTCGGCCGTCACGGCCGCCAGTGGCTTTAGCTTTGGCGCGATATACGACTTTTTCGATAGACATAGTGCTTTCCTTTCAGGGTCAATGAAGATGAAGAACAGGTACAACGTGAAAGTATGGCACTCATATGAAAAAGCCCCCAATTTTGGGGGCTTCAAAAGTCATCTGGCCGTGCGGGTTATCAATTACTGTGCAGGGGCATCAATTTTATCGTCGATTCGCTGCAACATATAGGGGTAGAAAGGGTTGGACGAAATTCGCATCAAGGAATCCAAGCCCACAACCAGCACTGCACGTTCACCGCGTGCAGCAAACGTACCCAAACTGATACCGTACTGGTCCCGTGGCTCAGGATAACGGCCATACAATGAATCACTCATTGGGAATGGTAACGCAACATGAGACAACGAGAAGATATCAGGCGGATATATCAAGCCTGTTGGCACGGTAGTCTCGTTGGTTTGACCCGCTAGAGTCGTTATCGCAACGGTCTCATTACTTTGTGGAGAAACGTTGGTAATCACCGTTGCACTGTAATTACGTGGCGGCGGCGGCAATAAGCGAGCCAGTGCAGTGTAAGAAGAGTTTCTCAGTAATGGGCCGAAGCTGGCAGCGCGGTTTAAATCAAACAATACCACTTCGCTGCCATTTTTTGGCAAGTGATTATAGAGCGCTGTCACTACTGCACGAGTACTGACGGTTGAATCCATTAATGACTGGAACGTCAGAATAGGTGGAAGCTCTTCCATCTTATTGTTTCTGGAATCACGTGCAATTTGCTGCTGCAATACGGATGTCAGTAAATAAGATTGGCGAGCAGCATTCACTGGGAATGAGTTGTACTTGAACGGGTTAAACTCAGGCACGATCCCTAACCAAGCTGCTTTAGCAAAAGCTGGGAAGATAGCAGGCCACCCTGCAATACCGGCAAAACGCGCAAAGCTCGTCACACCGATCATTGGGGATATCAATATCACCCGCGCAGGTTTCGCCAATGCGGGGTCATCTAATGAGTCCAGCGTGTATTTCATTGCCAGTGCACCGCCATTGGAGAAACCAACAACATGCAAAGGTAAATCTGGACCACTCAGTGTTTTAGCTTCACGAACAGCTAAACGTGTGGCGGCTAACCAATCCTGCCATTCAACATCGGTCAAGGCACCCGGTACAGAACCATGGGCAGGTAAACGGATACCGATAGCAACATAGCCACGCTGACGATAATTTTCAGCGATATGGCGCAAGCTATATGGGGTATCGGTTAAGCCATGCAGCAATACCACAGCACCTTTAGGTTTCCCATCGGGCTGCAGAATATAAGAACGGTTCCAGTCGTTTTTAAAACTTGGTGGATAAATCGAGCTGCCAGAATAATAACGGTTTAGTGGAATCTCCGTTCTTGGTTCCAGCTTTTCAGTCACATTTTTCCGAACTTCATCAAAAATATTATTTTCAGCTTTCATGTAATCCGCCCAGCTAGCTTTATCTATCTCAGCCGCGCGCATTTCATGTGGAACAAAAGTGTGCCAAAGCTCTAGCTTCGGACCACGCTGTGTATCGTAAATTCGAATTGCCAGTATGGTAACGGAAATTACCACCAAGACTAGAATAATCCGTTTAATCCACCGCTTAATGGCTATGGAAAGCATGATCCGTTACTCCGTAGGTCTATAATTTTTTTTACAATTGGGGTCAGTTTATCACCATCTGGCGACGCTGCTACTTTAAACGCAAAATATTCTCTTGGAATAGAGTGCGATATAACTAAATCAGTATGTGGTTATTGTTGTCAAATGAATACCGATGTTCAGTTTCATTATGCGATATATCTTGCGTATAACGACGGTATTAAATATGCCTGTGGAATTAAAAATATCTGATTTAATCTTGTGTTGTGGCAATGCTGAGATAATCATGCTGACCAATCAATTAATGACTTTGGTTATCATTCCTAGTTTTCATTTTAATACTACACCTAATATAAGACTTAATTTGTGAAGAGTAATCCGTTCACCCGCTATGAAGATACTTAGCCACTGAATACACTATCAGTGGCTAAGCTGCATACTCCCCGTTAGGCTTCGCTGCTTTCAACTTGCGGTTGGGGAGCAGACGCGGGCGATTTACGTAACCAGATCCACCATGCCAGCGTCATTAAGGCAACCCATGCCAAACCGACATACATGGCAATACGAGTGGCAGGGAAATACCCTAGAACGACAATGATGAAAGCCATAAAGAGAATGGTCAGAATCGGTGCGACTGGCCAAAACGGAACAGGGAAGGCAAGTTTGGCGACACTCTCCTTACTCATCTTCCGGCGCATGGCCACTTGCGACACTAAAATCATCAACCATACCCAAACGGTGGCGAAAGTCGCAATTGAGGCAATTATCAGGAACACATTTTTTGGAATAAGGTAGTTCAGTACCACGCCGCATAGCAGCGCAATGGCCATCACTAAAATGGTCATCCAAGGCACGCCATTACGTGTCAGGCGACTAAAACACTTGGGTGCTAACCCTTCTTGCGCCATGCCATACATCATACGACCTGCGCCGTAGATATCGCTATTAATCGCTGAGATGGCCGCACTGATCACCACCAGATTTAGAATATTCGCGGCGGAGCTGATCCCTAAGCTACTGAAAATTGCTACAAAAGGACTGCCATTTTGCCCAATACTATTCCACGGATAGATCGCCATCAGAACAAAGAGCGTTAAAACGTAGAATAAAAGAATACGTACCGGCACGGTGTTAATGGCGCGTGGTAATACTTTTTCCGGATTTTTTGCTTCACTGGCCGTCACGCCGATAATTTCAATGCCGCCAAAAGCAAACATAACAACCGCAAACGAGGCAATCACCCCCGTCAGTCCATTGGGCATAAACCCTTGATGCGACCATAGATTACTAACACCAGTGCTCTCATGACCGGCACCAAAACCAAACATCATAATGCCAAATCCAGCGGCTATCATGGCAATAATCGCCGTCACTTTGAGCAGCGATAACCAGAACTCCATCTCACCAAAGACTTTAACTGAGCAGAGATTCAGCGCACCGATAAAGAAGATGATACTCAGCACCCAAACCCACTGTGGGGCATCTGGAAACCACAATCCCATATAGATACCAAATGCAGTGACATCGGCCAACGCCACGATAATCATCTCAAAGGTATAGGTCCAGCCGGTCAGAAACCCCGCCAGTGGCCCAAGATAACGACTGGCATAATGACCAAATGACCCCGCAACCGGATCATGCACCGCCATTTCACCGAGTGCACGCATCACCATAAATACTGCCGCACCGCCAATCAAATAGGCGAGTAGGACTGCTGGCCCCGCCAAACGAATAGCTTCGGCAGAACCATAAAATAAACCCGTACCAATGGCGGAACCTAATGCCATGAACCGGATATGTCGCGCACTAAGGCCGCGTTTGAGCGTGGATGAATCATTCTTCATGGTACATTCTCGCAAGATTTGTGCCCTTTCAGGCAGGGGTTCAGAGAGGGTGATCTCGCGAACGGGATCACCTATAGGCAAAAATTATTGCTGCTTTTTATTTATTAGAGGCTAGGTAAGACATGCGGAGGCATCAGTTCGTTCATATGACGTTGCGCAATTAACTGGCTTGCTGCTTCAATATCTGGAGCGAAGAAGCGGTCTTTTTCGTAATAGGCTACATGCTGGCGCAATAACTGACGCGCCGGCTCCAGCGCATCCGACGTTTTCAAGCCTTTGCGCAAGTCCAGCCCCTGACACGCAGCCAGCCATTCAACGGCCAAAATGCCGCGTACATTTTCAGCCATTTCCCATAAGCGTTTACCGGCACGAGGAGCCATAGAAACATGGTCTTCCTGGTTGGCAGAAGTAGGAATACTGTCAACACTGGAAGGGAAGGCTAACCCTTTATTCTCGCTGGTGAGTGCGGCTGCGGTGACTTGCGCGATCATAAAGCCAGAGTTGACACCGCCGTTCTCCACTAAAAATGGCGGCAACTGCGACATATGTTTATCCATCAATAACGAAATACGGCGCTCTGATAGTGACCCCATTTCGGCCAACGCCAGTGCTAAATTATCCGCTGCCATAGCCACAGGTTCAGCATGGAAGTTACCACCAGAAAGCACATCACCTTGCTCAGCAAATACCAGAGGGTTATCGGATACCGCATTAGATTCAATAGCCAGTACCTCTGCAGCCTGACGCATTTGGGTCAGGCAAGCGCCCATCACTTGAGGCTGACAGCGTAGAGAGTATGGATCCTGCACTTTGTCACAATTACGGTGAGACTCCGACACTTCGCTGCGATCGCCTAACAGATGGCGATAAGTACTGGCAGCATCAATCTGCCCGCGCTGACCGCGTACCGCATGAATACGAGCATCAAATGGATTACGGGAGCCTAAGGCGGCTTCAACCGTCAAGCTGCCAAAAACAGATGCCGCAGCATAGAGATCTTCCGCCTCAAATAAGCCACGCAGTGCGTAAGCGGTAGACACCTGCGTGCCATTAAGCAGCGCTAACCCTTCTTTCGCCGCCAATGTGAGTGGTTGTAGGCCCGCTTTTGCCAGCGCGCTACGGGCATCTAACCATTCGCCTTGATAGCGAGCCTTGCCTTCACCTAATAGCAACAGGCTCATATGGGCCAATGGGGCCAAATCCCCTGACGCTCCCACCGAACCTTTTAGTGGAATATGTGGATAAACCTCGGCATTAACCAACGCGATAAGCGCCTGAATGACCTCAAGGCGAATACCCGAAAAACCGCGAGCCAAGCTATTGATTTTAAGCACCATAATCAGGCGTACAATGGCATCATCATTGGCCTCTCCGACGCCAGCGGCATGAGAAAGCACGATCGAGCGTTGCAGGTTTTCCAAATCTTCCGTGGCAATACGCGTTGATGCCAACAAACCGAAGCCAGTGTTGATGCCATAGGCGGTGCGTTTCTCGGCCAATATGGCTTGTACACAATCAACACTCTGTTGAATCGGTGCATGCGCACTTTCATCAAGAGAGATCTTCACTGGATGCAGGAAAATATGCCGTAAATCTGCCAGAGTCATTTGGCCCGGGCGCAGTGTCATCGTTTCCATGGTTGGATTGATTCCTGTTTTCATGAACGTTTCCCCTGAGTTGCGGCAACCATTGGCAGATTTAATCCTTGCTCTTGGGCACAATGAATAGCGATATCATAACCTGCATCGGCATGACGCATGACGCCCGTTGCCGGGTCATTATGTAACACCCGAGCGATACGTTCAGCGGCTTCATCACTACCATCACAAACCACCACCATGCCAGAATGTTGAGAGAAGCCCATCCCGACGCCACCACCATGATGCAATGACACCCAAGTAGCGCCACTCGCTGTATTGAGCAGGGCATTCAGCAATGGCCAATCAGATACGGCATCAGAGCCATCTTTCATGGCTTCCGTTTCACGATTAGGGCTGGAGACTGATCCAGAATCCAGATGGTCACGGCCAATCACAATGGGAGCCGACAATTCACCAGTGCGCACCATTTCGTTGAAAGCCAAACCTAATTTTGCTCGCTGGCCCAATCCAACCCAACAAATCCGCGCTGGTAGACCTTGGAAACTAATACGTTCGCGGGCCATATCGAGCCAATGATGCAAGTGTTCGTCATCAGGGATCAGCTCTTTAACCTTAGCATCCGTCTTATAAATATCGTCTGCCTCACCAGAGAGCGCCGCCCAGCGGAATGGGCCGATACCGCGACAGAATAATGGCCGAATATAGGCAGGGACAAAACCTGGGAAATCAAAAGCATGAGTGACGCCCATATCCTGTGCCATTTGGCGAATATTATTGCCGTAATCGAACGTAGGGACACCCATGTTGTGGAAAGCCAGCATCGCTTCGACATGCTCTGCCATCGATGCTTTAGCCGCGTTCACCACCAAAACAGGTTCACTTTGAGCACGCTGACGATACTGTTCCCAGCTCCAGCCTTTTGGCAAATAACCGTTCAATGGGTCATGAGCACTGGTTTGGTCGGTCACCATGTCAGGTCGTACACCACGGCGAACCAATTCCGGTAAAATTTCAGCCGCATTACCGCATAAAGCGATAGAAACGGCTTCACCCGCAGCGGTATATTTTCCGATACGTGCTAATGCATCATCCAGATCGGCAGCTTGTTCATCGACATAACGGGTTTTTAAGCGAAAATCGATACGGCTCTGTTGGCACTCAATATTTAAGGAACAAGCACCCGCTAATGTTGCTGCCAGCGGCTGCGCGCCCCCCATACCACCTAGCCCTGCGGTGAGCACCCAGCGCCCTTTCAGGTCACCGCCAAAATGCTGCCGACCCGCCTCGACGAATGTTTCATAGGTACCCTGGACAATGCCTTGGCTACCGATATAGATCCAACTCCCCGCTGTCATTTGGCCGTACATCGCCAACCCTTTAGCGTCCAGTTCGTTAAAATGCTCCCAATTAGCCCAATGAGGGACTAAATTTGAGTTGGCAATCAATACCCTAGGTGCATTACTGTGGGTTTTAAAGACACCGACAGGTTTACCAGACTGAATCAATAAGGTCTCATCATCATTTAAGTGTGTCAGACTTTCTACAATCTGGTCATAGCACTCCCAATTGCGGGCTGCGCGGCCAATACCGCCGTAAACCACTAATTCTTTAGGATTCTCAGCCACTTCAGGATCAAGGTTATTCATCAACATGCGCAGCGGGGCTTCTGTAAACCAACTTTTTGCGGTCAGTTTTGTTCCACGAGCGGCTCTAATCTCATTATCACGAAATCTGTTTTGGGCAGTCACGGCAATTTCCTTCAACCAGTTTTTCAGGTGTCGACGACATTACTTCTCTTGAGCTTTTATTAACATATACTCGTATAGACAAGTACAATCAAGCACAAGGAAAACGACAACAAAACGGCAGAAACATCAAAATAAAATCAGGTAATAACCTTAATTATTAATTGGTTATGGTTGATATCATTTTGAATTAATGTATAGCAAAAGGATTTTTGACGTGTTTTTCTCTATGAAATCAGCATAAAATTGGTGTGTTTTTGCGCACGGAGTCACATATAATTCACATGGATTTTACATTGTGACACCCTTATTGAGCAATACATCGCAGCTAAAACACCGTTCAATATCGCCTAAATCAATACCAAAAACTAATATGTTGATATATCTCACACAAATTAAAGCCGCGATAGAAATCCGTCAAAATACGTATTTTAGCTTGGATAAGAAGATGAGAAGGTCAGTGACTATAGAGGTGAGATTAATTTCGGCATCGGCAAAGGGTTGGTGATATTCCTCCATTTAAGTCAGACTAAAAACAACCTTAATATATAATGAGTTACATAATATCTGGCACTAAAATGATAAAAGCCCTGACTGAGTTAGCCAGGGCTTTTAAGGTACTACAAATTTAAAATTAAACATTAATCAACTTAATAACGTATTACTTATCTACGTACTGTTTATATCGATGTACATGTTTCTACAGGAATATTTTGTTTAGTGTTAACTCTCCCTCCAATATTTTAACTGAATGGTAACAATTCCTGCTTAATTCATTTCAGTCATGCCTATGATAAGACAGACTAAATTAGTACATCCCCTCGCGATATATACTCTTGTTACATGGCTTTAACTCTCGTCGCGATATTCTCGATCTCATACTCACGTACACAAATCGCGAACATTACTATTAACAACAAAGCCTTAACTCATCGCGTTATCGTCCACAGAATGCGATTGTAAAGATTTACTGCGTGGCCTTAAAGCATCATCACAATGGTCATTTATAAAAAAACCGCCGTGAATCTCACATAAAAAAGTATTTCGTGACCTTTATCGCATTATTTAAATCTTGCTACATGGACACCGGTTAAATAAAAATTTCGTTACTCATTGCACCGGTGTTAAATTCCAATCTACTTGTTCTGCATGAGATGTCAATACTGTTTTTAAGTACATGGTTTTATTATCAGCACGACAAAATGAGAATGCTTTACACCGACCTTAATTGAGTTTTAATTCATTATCTTAGCGTCAAGGATTCCAATCATCCGTAATATCGTGACTGTTATGTTGGGTTTAACTTAATCTTGGTCCAAGGAAAGTGGCATACAACTTAGATATGATTTTTTCTACCTTTAGGCTTATTTGAGTTAATAGAATCTTTGCTAATATCTTTCAGTCATTAAGACTGCCAATATTGTGTGAAGCACTGTGACATGATTAGCACAATAAGAAAGCAAGTGATTGAGAAGCGTGACAACAAACACAGGTTATCTTAATCAACTCAGTCACGATGACATATATCGAGTTTTAGCATTTTTTTGAAGTGAGAAGCTCTAATTACAGAGACCCCATGCTTTAGTGCCACTAATCCATAAAAACGGTATATCTACCCTCTCGCACACTGAAACAAGCTGCCAGCATCACTTTTGAGAATTTCCTCAAAAGTACATAACAACATAAAAAATATCGTGTTTTATTACATTTTTCATGCTTAACTTTCGTTCTATGCCACACTGTTAGAGTAGAAATAACAATTAATATGATTATGACTACTATCTAATGTCAGGTATGCAAAAATTACACATATACTTTATCAGTATCAGTCGGGTGTTCTCGATAGCATCACACGACAGAGGCTAGAATTATCACAAAAAACCAAGTGGGCCAGGGATGAGCTATTTTTAACGACTGGCTAAGGTAACTAAAAGACACATAGATATTTTTTGGGGGATCGCGCATGTTCGAAGACCAAGACACATCGATCCTCAATACCTATTTTGGTACCCACAGTCCTTTTTGGCGACTTGCTTTTGATAGCCAAGCTTTAGAGTTATCAGCAATTAAAGGGACGACTATTATTGCGATTCCCCTCAATTCAGTTCAAACAATGAAAATCCGGAGTTTAACTGGTATTACCGCCAGTTTAGATGTCGAAATTAAGATTTACGGACATCCACTTCACTTACACCTCGTTGGCCGCAAAATTAATGACAAAGAATGGGGAGGGACAGCCTCAGCTTATGCTGATACCGAGTCTGTCGCACGCGATTTAGTAGTAGGGCTTTCTTTTGCCGAACAGGTCGTTTCTGAAGCAAATTCAGTGATCGTTATTCTTGATAAAGAAGGCTGCGTCCAACGTTTCAATCATCTCAGCGAAGAATATACCGGGAAGAAAGAACAAGATGTGATTGGCAAAAATGTCTATGACTTGTTTATGACCGCTAAAGAAGGGGCATCATCCCGTAAGAATATTGAAGGCTTCTTCCAACGTGGTGCGTCTTATGAAGTTGAACGTTGGGTCAATACCGTTAAAGGGAAGCGTCTATTCCTATTTCGTAATAAATTTGTTCATAGCGGAAGTGGTAAAAATGAACGCTACCTTATCTGTTCCGGTACAGATATAACGAAAGAGAGACGAGCTCAAGAACGCCTCCGGATTTTAGCGAATACCGATATGATTACGGGTCTTCCTAACCGTCATGCTATTCATGAGCGCATTAATAGCGCGATCCAAACTCGTGGTGAAACTTCGGTCGGCATTATTTATCTCGATCTCGATAACTTTAAAAAAGTAAATGACCATTATGGCCATATGTTTGGTGACAGATTACTTAAAGACGTCTCGCTGGCTATTTTAGGTTGCTTGGGTGAGAACGAAATGCTTGCCAGGCTAGGCGGTGATGAGTTTATTGTTCTGGTCGAAAATGCCCGCATGAGTGAGTTAGAAACGACAACACAGCGTATTCTTAATCGCATGAAAGCGCCTTTTAGAGTCGGATTAATCGAGGTTTATACGGGATGCTCCATTGGCATTGCATTATGCCCAGAGCATGGCGATACGCTGGAAAATATTATTCGCAGTGCAGACACCGCCATGTATACCGCAAAAGAACATGGTAAGCGTACCTACTCAATCTTTTCACAAGAAATGAATAAAAAGTATCTGAGTATGTATGGCTAGATACCAATTTGCGTAAAGGTTTAGAACAGCACCAATTACAAGTCTTTTACCAACCTAAAATATCGACTCAAACCGGTAAAGTGCACAGTGTGGAAGCCTTAGTGAGATGGCTTTCACCTGAACGCGGTTTAATTGCCCCTCTGATGTTTATTTCATATGCGGAAGAGTCTGGGCTGATAGGACCACTGGGTAAATGGGTTCTACAAACCTCAATGCAACAAGCTGTAGATTGGAAAAAGCGAGGAATTAATCTGAGAGTTGCCGTTAATGTCTCTGCTCGGCAATTAATTGATGAGGCGATCGTCACCAGTTTTAGGGAATCACTAGAAGCAAGCAATCTAGAATACAGCTTGGTGGATGTAGAATTAACCGAAAGTTGTTTGATCGATGATGAAGATGCGGCTATCAACATCATGAAGCAATTACGTCACTTAGGTGCACAGGTTCATTTGGATGACTTCGGCACCGGTTATTCTTCGCTTTCCCAATTGGCACGTATTCCCATTGATGCCATTAAGCTGGATCAAAGCTTTGTTCGTGGCATTGATAATAATCCTATTTCACAATCACTGGTTCGAGCCATTATTGTGGTTGCTGAAGCGCTTAAAATGCGGGTCATTGCCGAAGGGGTGGAAACAAAAGGTGAAGAGGTGTTCTTGGATTCTATAGGTATTGATGAAAAACAAGGATTTCTTTACGCCAAACCAATGCTCGCAGATGAACTGGAGCATTGGCTGGTCACACAACACCCTCACCTTTTACAAGATTAGGTGCCAAAAACGCCTTAGATAACAAAAGCTATATTGCTTTAGGCATTGTCGAAGTATGCCTATCTTGTAACATCACCAATCGCTCAATATAAGCGATATCCTTTGGCTCAATTGAGAATACAGAATCGACCCAATCTTCAGTTATATCCATTAACTCAGAACGTGTTAGCTGTAAAACACGCTGCCGGACTCGAATCATGGCTCTCATACCATTTAACTTAGGTCTGATTGTGTCTATAAAGGTGCGAGTCGCAAGATACGCATCGCCCGGTTGAAATAACTTATCCACTAACCCTCGGCTTTCATACCATTCGGCAGCATGTGATTCTCCTGTCCAAATCAGTTGTTCAGCCACCCGCATACCCGCTTTTCTCGCGACCAGTGAATATCCTCCCATCCCAGGGAATAGGTTAAAGGCAATTTCAGGAAAGCCCATTCTGGCAGTCGTCTGTGCCAAGACAAAATGATGAGCGAGTGCCGCTTCAAATCCTCCCCCTAGCGCACTACCTTCAATCATCGCAATCGATACGGCACCAGTATCAAATCCGCGAGAAGCTGCATGGACGCAATCGACGCAAGCACGAGCATAGGCCATGAGTGATTCACGTTTACGGCTTCGAATCATTTGTGCAAAAAAGCTTAAATCCCCCCCCACATTAAACATATTAGGTACGACTGACCCTGTGACCCAAAAGTCGAAGGGCAATTTCGACTCTTTAGCCGCCTTTACTAGCGTCATAATATTTTCAATTAACTCGAGGTTAAAACAAGGGCGTGGATGCGCTCGCAATAGCATCCACATAATATTGCGCTCTTCTTCATAATAAGCCGATATTTGGGATAAATGGCCGGCTTCAGTAAAAGGGCGGCAGCTAGGCAGATTGATCATATTCATATTCCATCCAATGAGTTAGTTGAACACGGAAAGGACTTCTCAAGCCATATCCTCCTTGAGGAACGCTCAAAAGACCGTAGTCACGGCAATCTAAGCTGGCAGTTAAATAGTGAGTCACTCAATGGATAAATGAGGGGAAAGCAGTAAAATATTAAATAACCGGAATGTTTAGCGCGCAGCTATGCAATGCGTAGAATATACCTTTTCATGAGCATTGAATTTTAGATGAAAAAATTCTGATATTGCAGATAAAATGCTGACTGAAAATTTATTCCTGACGGATTTTTTTATGTTGCACATTCTGCACTTTTTTCTGGCATTGATAACCATTGCCATACTGGCATTACTGGCGAGCCGCGACCGTAAGAGTATTAGACTACGCTTTATTTTCCAATTACTGATTATAGAAATAGCACTCGCTTATTTTTTCCTACACTCAGAAAGTGGATTAGGCGCAATCACTTATTTCGCAGGATTATTCGAAGTATTGATGAAATTTGCAGCGGTCGGCACCAGTTTTGTTTTTGGGAATATGAATGAGCAAGGTTTAGCCTTTATATTCTTGAATGTCCTTTGCCCTATTATTTTCATTTCCGCACTGATTGGTATTTTACAGCATTTCCATGTACTACCACTCATCATACGGGTTGTGGGTACACTGCTGTCAAAAGTAAACGGAATGGGCAAACTCGAGTCCTTCAATGCTGTAAGCACCTTGATTCTAGGGCAATCCGAGAATTTCATTGCCTATAAAGGAATTATTGCTGATATCTCACCACGCAGAATGTACACCATGGCTGCAACAGCGATGTCAACGGTGTCGATGTCAATCGTGAGTGCTTATATGACCATGCTCGAGCCAAAATTTGTGGTAACAGCACTCATTTTGAATATGTTTAGTACTTTTATTGTTCTTTCTATCATTAACCCTTATCACCCCAGTGAAGAACCGGAATTAAAACTAAACAAGCTTCATGAAGATCAAAGTTTTTTTGAAATGTTGGGCGAATATATTCTAGCCGGTTTTAAAATTGCCATGATAATAGCCGCAATGTTAATCGGGTTTATTGCCATCATTTCTGCTATTAATGCTTTATTTAGTAGCCTATTCAACATCAGTTTCCAAGGTGTTCTAGGGTATCTATTTTATCCACTGGCGTTTCTAATTGGCATTCCTGCTCAAGATGCCTTGCAAGCAGGGAGTATTATGGCAACCAAATTGGTCGCCAATGAATTTGTTGCCATGATTGAGTTGAAAAAAGTGGCCGCTGAAATGTCTCCGCGTGGCTTAGGGATTCTTTCCGTATTTTTAGTCTCTTTTGCCAACTTTGCTTCTATTGGCATCGTGGCGGGCGCCATTAAAGGATTGAATGAACGCCAGGGTAATGTGGTATCACGATTCGGCTTAAAACTCGTTTACGGTTCAACGTTAGTCAGCCTGCTTTCTGCCGCCATTACAGGGCTTATCCTGTCGTTGTAGCCGTATCATCGTACACAACACCTCAGATAATCAGCCTTTTATCTCTCATTGACTCGCTGTACAGCATTGATTCATCAATGATGAGATAAAAGGTCATGCAGTCATACGAAGATCGTCCTTAAAAATCTACGCATACGCTGTTATCAACGCGCATCACAGACTCTTGCTCAAACTGCTGCTTATAGCGAGAACGCACAGTATCAATATCAGCACTTCTATCATTTTTGTGGATAAGCACCAACGCCTTGCTGTTTTCTTTGGCGACACGCCCGTCATTTCCCAACCACTGTCCCTTGGCATCAATAACGGTCAGCCCCTCTTTGAAACGGCTCGTCACATCATTATCAACAAATGACTGCCATTCATTCGAAGTAATCACAGGACCATGAGGCCGATTCAGGCCGAAATAGAGTGTCGTTTGTACCATAGACTCACCCCGGCTACAGACCGGTGGCGAAACTCTCGACAGGGTTGTTTTATCATTTGTTGCATTTCCATGGCCCCTACTTTCGGAATCAGTGTGATTAACACAGCCAGTTAGCAATACGATGATGGCAACCATACCGGTAAATAAACTCACCCGATAGTGATGCCGATGAATATGCATATTCATGTAAAAATCCCACTGAATTAAAAGATAAAAACTACCATCGGATCAGCAACACTGCAATTGGACTCGGTCATCATAATCACGCAGCAGCAGTATTGCGGCAAACCCCAAACTGATGTTTTTTTCAAAAGAAAAAATAATGATAAATATTAAATTTTATTGTTTTTTATTCATATATATTAAATAGATAATAATTTTATTGATTAGATAATATAATTTGAAACTCATGACTTAGAAAATCTCAGTCGCGATAATAAACCTGAGTGATTATTCTGCGGCCTTTTGCAGCCCGAAAGAAACGTGATCATTATGCTACTCAGCGTTCTCTATATTATTGGTATTACCGCCGAAGCCATGACAGGGGCATTGGCCGCAGGCCGCCGCCAAATGGATATGTTTGGCGTCATTATTATCGCATCCGCTACGGCAATCGGCGGAGGTTCAGTTAGAGATATGCTGCTAGGGCATTACCCGTTGGGCTGGGTTAAACACCCTGAATACATTGTTATTGTGGCTGTCGCTGCCATTGTGACAACGTGGATGGCGCCATTAATGAAGCACTTGCGCCATTTATTTCTCGTACTAGATGCCATTGGGCTCATTGTTTTTTCTATTATTGGCGCACAAATTGCTCTCGATATGGGTCATAGCACCATTATTGCGGCCATTGCTGCGGTCATTACGGGTGTCTTTGGTGGTGTCCTACGCGACATGTTTTGCAACTGCATTCCACTGGTTTTCCAGAAAGAAATCTATGCGGGCATCTCATTTGCTGCCGCGTGGATCTACATCGCTTTGCAATACACGCCGCTATCTCATAACTGGGTTATTATCATCACCCTCATTACTGGGTTAAGCGCACGATTGTTAGCATTAAGATTCCGTCTAGGTCTGCCCGTGTTCAAATATGAGCACTCAGATCACTAAATCAAGCCCCTGTTTACTCTTCGGGCGAAAAACCTGTAATGCGTTGTTGCGATAGTATATCTGCGATTGTTTGTATCTCAGGATGACGTAAGAAGCGCTCAATTTGTGTTGCTCGCACCGACCCAATACCTGAAATTAAGCGCCACTCAGCAAGCGTCTTGCGCTGCAACACTTGCCAATGAGTCGCTCCGGGCTCGATCTGCGGGAAGCCAAGCGCTTGTAACCACTGGGCAAAGGGTTTCAGCTTTGCACTCTGAAATTGCAGATAAATGTTCTCCGCTCGCTCGCGACTGACCCCAGGAATAGCCGCAATTTGGTCTGCAGTCAGTGATAGCCACCCGACTAAATCGTTGACATACCCATAGCGGATAAGCGATTGCCACAGCCCACCACTGATATTGCGCATATCCAGCCCTTTCGAGCTACTGAGCCATATCAGGCGAGATAAAAATTGTGGCTCACACTCGGGGGGCAAATGGTGAAAACAACTCAATGGATGAAATTTGTCCTGAGCTGGAGGTATGATGACGTGCCGCTGGTTAACCCGCCAGATAACGTTATCCAACCGCGGAATGCCCTGCCCCGCTAGAGCGAGCGTGACTTGATCACCGATGGTGATATTCCACTGCCGCCAACGAGCAATAGAGCCAATGTTCACTCGCCGTACCCATTTATCATCAATTTTTACCGGTGAGACCTGTAGAACGGCCGTGATTTTGCCGGTGCGCCCAATCGTAAATTGTATGTCTTTTACTTCAGAGATTTGCTGCTGTGGTGGGTATTTCCACGCAATAGACCATCCCCCCGGCACTGCCTGCCAATAGCGTCCTAAGGGTTCATCCTCTTGTCGTATGACGACGCCATCGGTGGCAAAAGGTAAGGGCATTCGATACCAACGCTCCCGCCACTGAGCAACATCTTCAGTTGAAGTGACCGGTTTGCTGTATTCAGCAGTCAAAGAGAAGCCCATCTCCTGTAATCGTGTTGCTTTCTCTATCATGCTTTTTGGCCCGTCTGGCCATGCCCAAATAAAAACACCAAGCTTAGCCAGTAAGGGAGATGACGATTTTCGCATCAGCGCCCCTGCAACGGAAGATCGGGCATTGAGACCGCCATGCTGGGCTTGGTTATGCCCATCCATCTGTAGAAACAACTCCCCTTGCAAGGTCAGTAAAGGGGGAGCTGTTGCAATAAATTGAGGTATGGCTGAAATAAAGGAGGCTTTGTCAGTCCAGTTTTGGCCTTCTCGGCCATTCCCACGACTTAGAAGTTGTGCCAATTTTCCGTTTCGGTAAACCAGTGTGACGGCAACACCATCAATTTTAGGCTGTACCCAGAGATTCTCCCGCCGCTGCATCCAGTCAGCCAGAGCAGTTTCATCTTTAAGTTTTTTTAATCCGGTGTGGGCAACAGGATGAGAAAATACGCCGATCCCAAGTATCTGTGGATTCTCGGTATCTTCAGACTGATGACATTGTCGCCACCCTTGTAACTTATCCTGCAATTGATCGTAGATGTCATCCGCTATCAGGCTAACGCCCTGTTGATGGTAAGCCACATCCCATTTGTCTAACTGTTTCTTAAGAGAACTCACTTCAAGAGACATCCTTTCTACCGACCACGCTGGGCAGTGAGATAACGCACTACTGCTCCAACTGATAAAACTCACCATTAAAAAACTCAGTATTGGTAGATTCGACATATTTATTGGCACCTTTCCTTGGAGACCGGCAGTAAAACCTAAATCTTTTGCCTCGTCGAAGACCAAAAATGATAAATGCGTACCCTGCCGAACACGACGTTAATATTTGCTGCAACAGGCCGAAATTACGCAATCCTCCCCGCAAAATCATAAAATCGGGCTATTTATCGACAAAACATTCAGGTGAAATGTGTTGTAACGCTGCATGACGTGCAGCAGCCGTGTATACTGTGCGGAGATTCACACTTCTGCTTTCTATATATCAACCTAATCAACTGAAACGTCATCATGGTCCAAGGTACGCTATACATCGTTTCCGCGCCCAGTGGGGCAGGAAAATCAAGCCTGATTCAGGCTTTGTTAAAAACACAACCGTTGTACGACACGCAGGTTTCTGTTTCACATACCACGCGTGCTAAGCGTCCAGGCGAGAATCACGGTGAACATTACTTCTTCGTTTCTGAAGATGAGTTCTGCCAGATGATTGATGACGAGGCTTTTCTTGAGCATGCCAAAGTATTTGAAAACTACTACGGCACCTCACGTTTAGCGATTGAGCAGGTGCTGGCAACTGGGGTTGATGTATTTTTAGATATCGACTGGCAAGGCGCACAGCAAATTCGCGCAAAAATGCCCACCGCGCGCAGTATTTTTATTTTGCCTCCCTCCAAAGAAGAATTGGATCGCCGCTTACGTGGCCGTGGGCAAGATAGCGAAGCGGTTATCGCTAAGCGTATGGCGCAAGCTGTCGCTGAGATGGCCCATTACGCCGAGTATGATTATTTAATCGTAAATGATGATTTCAATCTGGCATTATCTGATTTGAAAACCATTATTCGCGCAGAACGTCTGCGTTTAGGCCGCCAGAAACAGCGGCATGACGCTTTAATCAGCAAATTATTGGCAGACTGAACAGAGTTTCAGTATCATGCCCAGTCATTTCGTCACCTGTGGAGTAGCAGAATTATGGCACGCGTAACTGTTCAAGACGCTGTAGAGAAAATTGGTAACCGTTTTGACCTGGTGTTGGTCGCTGCTCGTCGGGCACGTCAAATCCAGTCCGGTGGTAAAGACGCACTGGTTCCAGAAGAAAACGATAAAGTGACTGTGATTGCACTGCGTGAAATCGAAGAAGGCCTGATTACTAATCAGATTCTCGATGTTCGTGAACGCCAAGAACAGCAAGAGCAGGAAGCCGCAGAGATCCAAGCGGTAACCGCGATTGCTGAAGGTCGTCGTTAATTAGACTGCGAGTCTGCCTTGTACCTGTTTGAAAGCCTGAATCTGCTGATTCAACGTTACCTGCCAGAGGAGCAGATTAAGCGCCTCAAACAGGCATATCTTGTTGCACGTGATGCCCACGAGGGACAGACACGCTCCAGCGGCGAGCCTTACATTACTCACCCCGTTGCTGTGGCCTGTATTCTCGCGGAGATGCGACTCGATTACGAAACCTTAATGGCGGCGCTGTTACATGACGTCATTGAAGATACCCCTGCCACATATCAAGATATGGAGCAGTTATTTGGGAAAAGCGTAGCCGAGTTAGTCGAGGGTGTTTCTAAACTCGATAAGCTGAATTTCCGTGATAAGAAAGAAGCCCAAGCGGAAAACTTCCGCAAAATGATCATGGCGATGGTGCAAGATATCCGCGTCATTTTGATCAAATTGGCTGACCGCACTCACAACATGCGAACGCTGGGTTCCTTACGCCCCGATAAACGTCGTCGTATTGCCCGTGAAACCCTCGAGATATACAGCCCGCTGGCACATAGGCTGGGTATTCATCATTTAAAAACCGAGCTGGAAGAGCTGGGTTTTGAAGCACTCTACCCTAACCGCTACCGTGTGATTAAAGAAGTGGTGAAAGCCGCGCGCGGTAACCGCAAAGAGATGATTCAGAAAATCTTGGCGGAAATTGAAGGGCGTCTGACTGAAGCAGGTATTCCTTGTCGGGTCAGTGGTCGTGAAAAGCACCTCTATTCCATCTATTGCAAGATGAACCTGAAAGAGCAGCGTTTTCACTCCATCATGGATATCTATGCTTTCCGAGTTATTGTAAAAGAAGTTGATACTTGCTACCGCGTGCTGGGTCAGGCTCACAGCCTTTATAAGCCACGCCCTGGTCGAGTTAAAGACTATATCGCTATCCCTAAAGCTAACGGCTATCAATCGTTGCATACCTCATTAATTGGCCCTCATGGGGTGCCCGTTGAGGTGCAAATCCGTACCGAAGATATGGATCAGATGGCCGAAATGGGGGTTGCTGCACACTGGGCTTATAAAGAGCAGGGTGAATCTGGCACTACCGCACAAATCCGCGCTCAGCGCTGGATGCAAAGCTTGCTGGAGTTACAGCAAAGTGCGGGCAGTTCATTTGAATTTATTGAAAGCGTGAAGTCTGATCTCTTCCCTGATGAGATTTACGTTTTCACCCCCGAAGGGCGCATTGTTGAGTTACCTGCGGGTGCGACCCCTGTCGACTTTGCCTATGCCGTGCATACCGATATCGGCCATGCCTGTGTAGGTGCACGTGTTGACCGCCAACCTTATCCGCTTTCCCAGTCACTGAGTAGTGGCCAGACGGTAGAGATCATTACCGCGCCGGGTGCAAGGCCGAATGCCGCTTGGCTGAATTTTGTTGTCAGTTCAAAAGCCCGCGCCAAAATTCGCCAGTTACTGAAAAACCTTAAGCGTGATGAATCGGTCAGCCTTGGCCGCCGGTTATTGAATCATGCGTTAGGAAATGGCCGTAAAATCGCTGATATTCCTGAAGAAAATATCAAGCATGAATTGGACCGCATGAAGCTGGCGACGATGGATGATTTGTTGGCAGAAATTGGCCTCGGTAATGCCATGAGTGTCGTGGTGGCTAAAAACCTGTTGGGTGACCCTTCTACATTGGCAGCTTCTGGTGCACGTAAATTGCCAATCAAAGGTGCTGACGGTGTATTAATCACTTTCGCTAAGTGCTGTCGTCCAATTCCAGGCGACCCAATTATTGCCCATATCAGTCCAGGCAAGGGTTTGGTTATCCATCACGAATCTTGCCGTAATATCCGTGGCTACCAGAAAGAGCCTGAGAAGTTTATGGCGGTTGAATGGGATCAGGAGACTGAGCAAGAGTTTATCGCCGAAATTAAGGTTGATATGTTCAACCAACAAGGCGCTCTGGCGAATCTTACTGCGGCAATTAATGCAGCCGAATCTAATATTCAAAGCCTGAATACCGAAGAAAAAGATGGTCGGGTATACAGCGCCTTTATTCGCCTGACTACCCGCGACCGGGTCCATCTGGCTAACATTATGCGTAAAATTCGTATCATGCCGGACGTGGTTAAAGTCAGCCGTAATCGTAACTAACGCCTATGAGTCCTCAACGCTATGCGCGGATTTGTGAAATGCTTGCGACCAGACAGCCGGATCTGACGGTCTGTCTGGAGCAAGTCCATAAACCTCATAATGTCTCCGCGATTATTCGCACCGCTGATGCCGTCGGTATCCATCAGGTACATGCCATTTGGCCGACGACAGAAATGTACACGCGGCTCTCTTCTGCCGCTGGCAGCAATAGCTGGGTACAGGTCAAAACACACCCCCATATTACCGATGCCATCAGCCATCTAAAAGCGCAAGGCATGCAGGTATTAGCAACACATCTCTCTGATAAAGCGGTCGATTTTCGCGAAATTGACTATACCCGCCCAACCTGTATTTTGATGGGGCAAGAGAAAACGGGGATCTCCCAAGAAGCACTGGCGTTAGCCGATAAAGACATCATTATTCCGATGATCGGGATGGTGCAATCGCTTAATGTTTCTGTCGCTTCCGCACTTATTTTATATGAAGCTCAACGTCAGCGGCAAAACGCAGGCATGTATCAGCGTGGGCAAAGTGTTCTGCCACTCGAAGTACAGCAGCGGCTTTTATTTGAAGGGGGCTATCCCGTGTTGGCGCAAGTCGCTAAGCGGAAGGGACTGCCTCAGCCTCATATTGATGAACAGGGCCAGATTATTGCCGATCCGCAGTGGTGGTCAGCCATGCAAGCCACGGAGTCTTAAATGAAAGGCCGCCTGCTGGATGCCGTTCCCCTAAGTACACTTTCTGGTGTGGGTGCCAGTCAGGCTGGGAAACTGGCCAAAATGGGCCTCGAAACCATTCAAGATTTGTTGCTTCACCTTCCACTGCGTTATGAAGACCGTACTCGTTTATACCGTATTGGCGATCTTTTACCCGGCCTTTCTGTCACGGTCGAAGGTGAAGTTCTGCGATCTGATATCAGTTTTGGCCGCCGCCGTATGATGACCTGCCAAATCAGCGATGGTAGCGGCGTTTTGACCCTGCGCTTTTTTAACTTCAATGCCGCCATGAAAAATAGCTTGTCACCGGGCAAGCATGTAATTGCCTATGGCGAAGCCAAGCGGGGCAATACGGGGCCAGAAATCATTCATCCTGAATATCGGGTGCATGGCGAAAATATTGGCGTTGAATTGCAAGAATCCCTGACACCTGTTTATCCCACCACAGAAGGGATTCGTCAGGCAACACTGCGCAAGCTAATTGATCAAGCTCTGGCCATGTTGGATACCTGCGTCATTGCTGAGTTATTACCGATAGAATTAAGTCGCTCGCTGATTAGCCTGCCTGAAGCTATTCATACATTGCATCGCCCACCAGCCGATATCCAACTGATTGACTTAGAGCAAGGGAAACATCCTGCACAGCGGCGGCTGATTATGGAAGAGTTACTGGCCCATAATCTCAGCATGTTAGCCGTTAGAGCGGGTGCTCAGAGCTATCGGGCACTGCCTTTGTTGGCAGAAGATGAGCTGAAGCAACGTTTTCTAGCTGCACTACCGTTCACCCCCACGCACGCCCAGCAGCGGGTGGTGGCAGAAATTGAACAGGACATGACGCATAATTTCCCGATGATGCGGCTGATTCAAGGCGATGTGGGATCGGGTAAAACATTGGTTGCCGCACTGGCAGCACTACGTGCTATTGCTCATGGCAAACAAGTGGCGTTGATGGCCCCGACCGAATTGCTCGCAGAACAGCATGCCAATACCTTCCGCCAATGGTTGGAGCCATTAGGTTTGGAAGTGGGCTGGCTCGCTGGGAAGCAAAAAGGCAAAGCGCGACTGGCGCAGCAAGATGCCATCGCCAGTGGTCAGGTTGCGATGGTCGTTGGTACTCACGCGATGTTCCAGGAACAAGTGCGTTTTTCCGGACTGGCACTGGTCATTATTGATGAGCAGCATCGCTTCGGTGTTCATCAACGGCTCGCGTTATGGGAAAAAGGCGAAGAACAAGGGTTCCACCCGCATCAGCTCATTATGACAGCCACCCCAATTCCCCGAACGCTCGCCATGACCGCCTACGCAGACCTCGATACCTCCGTGATTGATGAACTGCCGCCGGGAAGAACTCCCGTGACAACCGTCGCCATCCCCGATACCCGCCGTAGCGATGTGATTCAACGGGTGAAAAACGCTTGTCTGGAAGAGGGCCGACAGGCGTACTGGGTGTGTACCTTGATTGAAGAATCTGAGGTGCTCGAAGCCCAAGCCGCCGAAGTGACGTGTGAAGAGCTCAAAAATGCCTTGCCGGAGATTAAAGTCGGCTTAGTGCATGGGCGGATGAAAGGCGCCGAAAAACAGGCTGTTATGCTGGCTTTTAAGCAGGGTGAATTGCAGCTATTGGTCGCGACGACGGTGATTGAGGTCGGCGTAGACGTACCGAACGCGAGCTTGATGATCATCGATAACCCTGAACGCTTGGGGTTAGCACAATTACACCAATTGCGTGGTCGCGTAGGTCGAGGCGCTGTCGCCTCACACTGTGTACTGCTCTATAAAACGCCACTGAGCAAAACCGCCCAAATGCGTTTGCAAGTATTGCGCGACAGTAACGATGGTTTTGTTATTGCACAACGCGACTTAGAAATCCGTGGCCCTGGTGAGTTATTAGGCACTCGGCAGACAGGGAATGCAGAGTTTAAAGTGGCCGATTTACTGCGTGACCAAGCCATGATCCCCGAAGTGCAGCGCGTCGCTCGTCATCTGCACCAGCAATACCCCGAACATGCTCGCGCATTAATTGAGCGTTGGTTACCCGAGCGAACGCGCTATACGAACGCATAATATCGAGTAGCTGAAACCTATTGGTGATTGAATCAATCAGAGGCAGCCTGACCTAACACATAGACTGCCTCTGATAGGATTATCCGATGACCGCAGGGAAGATTGGCAGTAATAGATAAAGTTTAATCACGATCACATTGACGATATCAATGAAGAACGCCCCCACCATAGGTACAACCAAAAAGGCCAAATGAGAGGGACCAAAACGGTCAGTGATCGCTTGCATATTGGCGATGGCCGTCGGTGTTGCACCTAGGCCAAAACCACAGTGCCCTGCCGCCAGTACCGCCGCATCATAGTTTCTCCCCATCACCCGATAAGTGACAAAAATTGCGTATAGCGCCATCACTAACGCCTGTGCTGACAGGATAACCAGCATCGGTAAGGCCAAAGATGCTAACTCCCACAGTTTTAGGCTCATTAATGCCATCGCCAAAAACAGTGACAAACTGACGTTCCCCAGCACCGAGACCGCACGATCAAACACTTTATAAAAACCAATTGTCGACAGCGTATTACTGAGGATCACCCCAACAAATAGCACGCAGACGAAGGTGGGTAGCTCAAACATCGTGCCCTGTAGCCAGCCGGAAATCACTTGGCCCGCCATCAGGCAAATGGCAATCATGGCGATAGTTTCGACCAACACTAACGATGTAATCATGCGGCCAGCAGAGGGTTTTTCAAACGCAGAAGGCACTTCGCTGTCTTCTGGTGTACCGTCAGGGGTGGAAGAGTGCTTGACCAAATAACGAGCCACTGGGCCGCCAATCAACCCGCCGAGGACTAAACCAAAGGTCGCGCAGGCCATCGCAACTTCAGTCGCATTTTCAAAGCCATAGCGCTCAACAAACACTTTACTCCACGCCGCACCAGTGCCATGACCACCCGATAAGGTAATGGAACCCGCCAATAATCCCATCAATGGGTCTAGTCCCATCAACTTCGCGAGGGCAACCCCAATCGCATTCTGTACAAGCAGTAAACCGACGACGACAAAGACAAAAATACTCAGCACTTTGCCACCCGCACGTAAGCTGGCCAAATTGGCATTCAGCCCAATGGTCGCAAAGAATGCCAGCATCAAGGGATCTTTCAGCGACATATCAAAACTGATTTCCCAGCCGAGAGTCTTTTGCATCAGCAGCATCATAAATGCCACGAGCAAACCACCAGCGACCGGTTCGGGGATGGTGTATTTTTTTAGAAAAGGGACAGTTTTTACGAGTTTACGGCCTAGCAGTAAAACCAAACAGGCCGCGACGAGCGTGCCATAGGTATCGAGATGAAACATCTTGGTACTCCATGCGATTAAAATATCGAATAAAAATATGACGTTAGACAGTTCCTTAATAAACGCCAAAGCTGTAGAGGGGGGATTAGAAAAAAAATCTCGCCTAATTACAAGTTTAGCCGTTAAAAAAATCGGCTGATTGATGGAGAGAAATATTTATAAAAATGCAGCGCAACCGATTGCTTTTGTGAGGCGGATCATTAAAATGCCCTCTTTGCCGATCAGGGTATGCCATTCCATGTCTACGCAATCTGCCGAACTTGATGCGCCACAGCAGCCAACCACTCGTCCGAGTGAATTAATTTATCGTTTAGAAGACCGCCCGCCTCTTGCCCAAACACTGTTTGCCGCCTGTCAGCATTTATTGGCGATGTTTGTCGCAGTCATTACTCCTGGCCTACTCATTTGTCAGGCACTTGGATTACCGGCAGAAGATACTCAGCGTATTATCAGCATGTCCTTGTTTGCCTCGGGTTTGGCGTCGCTATTGCAGATTAAAACGTGGGGGCCGGTAGGCTCTGGTCTATTATCGATTCAGGGCACCAGTTTTAACTTTGTTTCGCCGCTGATTATGGGTGGACTGGCACTGAAAAATGGGGGGGCTGATATCCCAACGATGATGGCAGCGCTGTTCGGCACCCTGATGGTCGCTTCCTGTACCGAAATCATCCTTTCGCGCTTCTTACATTTGGCGCGCCGAATTATCACCCCATTAGTGTCTGGGATTGTGGTGATGATTATCGGTCTATCATTGATTCAAGTTGGCCTGACATCCATTGGCGGCGGCTATGCTGCGATGGGTGACAATACCTTCGGCGCACCGAAAAACCTGTTATTGGCCGGTGCCGTTTTGGTGGTGATTATTTTGCTAAACCGCCAACGTAACCCTTATTTGCGCGTGGCCTCGTTAGTTATCGCCATGGCGGTCGGTTATCTCTTGGCTTGGTCATTGGGGATGCTGCCTGAGAGCCGCCCAGTCGTGGATACCGCTCTGATTACCATTCCAACACCCTTGTTCTATGGGCTGTCTTTTGACTGGAATCTACTCGTACCACTGATGCTCATCTTTATGGTGACGTCCCTTGAAACCATCGGTGATATCACGGCGACCTCAGATGTGTCAGAGCAACCGGTTCATGGCCCGTTATATATGAAGCGCCTGAAAGGGGGAGTGCTGGCGAATGGCTTGAACTCTATGCTGTCAGCGGTGTTCAACACCTTCCCGAACTCCTGTTTCGGTCAGAATAATGGGGTGATTCAACTGACGGGGGTTGCCAGCCGTTATGTCGGCTTTGTTGTCGCGTTGATGCTGATTGTACTGGGCCTGTTCCCTGCGGTTGCCGGATTTGTGCAGCATATCCCTGAGCCGGTTCTGGGGGGCGCAACCCTCGTTATGTTCGGCACTATTGCCGCTTCTGGCGTGCGTATTGTGTCGCGTGAAACCCTGAATCGCCGCGCAATTATGATTATGGCGTTATCATTAGCGGTCGGTATGGGTGTCGCACAACAACCGTTGATCCTGCAATTTGCACCTGACTGGATCAAAACACTGCTCTCTTCTGGGATTGCCGCCGGCGGTATTACTGCCATTGTGCTTAACTTACTCTTCCCACAAGAAAAATAATCTCTGCACTCATTCATCACTGAAATGGCCGGTCGTCAACGATACCGGCCATTTTTTTATGTACTGATGATAGATTGTTGCTTGAGCTAAGGGACAATTTACGGCATAAACAGAGTTCCTTGTATCGAAAGGCGTGGATTTACCAGATGAAATTTCTCGGGAAAGTGCTGCTAACGTTATTATTACTCTTGGTGCTATCCGTAGTGCTCTGCTACGTATTACTCCAAACCCGTTGGGCCGCCGGATGGCTGAGCCGCTGGGTTAGTGATAACAGCGAATATCAACTCTCTCTGGGGAAGATAGATCACTCCTGGTCCACTCCTGGGCAGATCAGTTTGACTGATGTGACCTTCGGGCGCGACAATCAGCCCCCTCTACTTGTGGCCCAACAGACGCTCCTTGGTCTGAGCTGGCGGCAACTCACTGAACCTCGTCATCTTCTTAGCCTGAATTTACAAAATGGCAGTTTAACCCTTAGCAACAGTCCCTCCCCACTGCCTTTACAGGCTGATACCCTGCAATTAACCAATATGGTGCTGAATACGACGATTGAGCCAACAAACTCAGCGGGCCAATGGAAAGTGGCTGGTCAGCAAGTCACGGGGGGATTAGTGCCGTGGCAGCCAGTATCAGGTAATAGTCTGGGGGAAAATGCTAAATTTCAGTTTAGCGCCGGTACATTAACCATTAATGGCATCGCCGCACAGCGACTCTATGTACAAGGTTCGATAGACAAAAATGCGCTGACACTCACGACATTCGGTGCCGATATCGCTCAAGGGGAATTAACAGGTAATGCTAGCCAATCCGCTGATGGCAGTTGGATAGTGGATCGCCTGCGCCTTAGTAATATTCGCCTGCAAACCTCCGCGACCGTAGACGATGTTTGGGATACTTTTTTAAAACTGCCGCCAATCACATTGAAACGCTTTGATTTGATTGATGCGCGAGTCGAGGGGAATAATTGGGCCTTCAATGATCTCGACCTGATGCTAAAAAATATCACCTTTAAGCAGGGTGATTGGCAAAGTGATGAGGGGGAAATGTCCTTCAATGCAGGCGATATTATTAAAGGTAATATTCATCTGATTGACCCGATAGCCACCTTTGCTTTATCGCCCGCTGGCGTGGCGATTAATCAGTTCTCAACACGTTGGCAGGATGGCCTGCTAAGAACTCAAGGGCTTTGGGCGCGAGATACTCATCGCCTGCAACTGAATGAACTGACCCTGGTCGCGCTGATTTATACCTTACCCAGCGATTGGAAACAGCAATGGCAACAAACCTTACCCAACTGGCTGTCTGACGTCTATGTGGGGAAATTAAACGGTAGCCGTAACTTGTTGATTGATATCAGCCCAGACTTCCCTTTCCAGATAACATCATTGGATATGGCTGGTACCAACTTACTGTTGGCCAAAAATCATCAGTGGGGTGTTTGGTCGGGATCACTGATGTTGAACGCAGGTAATGCGACCTTCAATAAAAATGATGTTCGCCGCCCGTCTCTATCGCTAAGTGCCAATGAACAACAAATTGCCTTGAGCGAGTTAAGTGCGTTTACCAGCGCGGGCTTATTGGAAGCGACCGCCAGCATTGAACAAACCCCTGCTCGAGCATTCTCGCTATCGTTGACCGGCCGTTCTGTTGATTTGGATATTTTGCAAAACTGGGGCTGGCCAGCGTTACCACTGCAAGGTCTGGGTAACTTGAAATTGCAGATAAAAGGCAGTCTGGCGGCAGATACCCCATTGAAACCCACCGTTAATGGCACCTTACAAGCCACTGACAGCCATGGGCAGCAAGTTAATCAAGTGATACAGCAGGGTGAAGTGCATAGCAACCTAAGCCAATAAGCGCGCTAAAAGCGCAGTGGCCATTTCGGCACTGAATACGAAGTAGCGAACTATCGATAAGATTGAAAGGCATTGCAGCGTTTGGCTAACCGATAAACAACCCAGATAGGCGTTGTTTATCGGTTGACTGTTTTACAAGGTAGACTGTTTTACAAAGTAGACTGTTTTATAACGTAGATTCACTCGCTGATGGTTAACCATAAACCGGCAAACTCATAGCCACTCGCTTGCTCAAATGCCGCCAGCGTTGGATCACCCCAATCGTTATCACGAATGCCGGTGCCGGGATCGTAATACAGCCCATCGGAACCCCGTGCCAGTATATGAAGCGCTTGTGGGCCAGAAACCACACATATCAATTGCGCCTGCTCCTCGTTAGGCGCGGCGTAATTAGCATCCGTATGAACATTTTGCTGGCCAACAACGGCCTCACACGCAGCCTGTTCATTGGGATACAAAGCCCCTAATGCAAATAATCCCGCAGTGGTGATACTCACCGATGCCGTGCGATTGAAATCCATCGCAACCGCGGCCATTGCTGCCGGTGAATTGTATCCCCCAGCAACCACGTTTGGCCCCCCATTAGGGTTAAGTATGCCTGTTAGACCATAGATTTTGTCCTTAGCCGTAACAAAATCATCATCTTGGGTAATCACATCCGTGTTGCCCTGATAGGTAATGATGGTACTTTCCGGCCAAGCTGCAAAGGCAGCCAATATGGCGGTGAGTGCATAAGCGCCGCATTCGTTACTGGCCAGTGGTTGCGTCAATTGACCAACGGGGTCAGGGAGTTGGCCTAACAATAGATTCAGTGGAACGCTGGTTGTCAGATTAGGCATATAGCCTCCTAATAGAAATCGTGAAATTCAACATAAATGGTCATACAGGAACGGCACAGTTGATCAGGCTGGCCGTCTTCACAGGAGCATTAAGACGCAGCAGTGACCGTCCAAGTACCTTGTGGGTTATAGGTCACGTTAAATGCGGTGATGCCTTGCGTGGTATCGCAAATTGCAGAACCGACGGATGAAGTGGAGAAGTTAATCACCGTCCCCGGCTGGTATGTCCCTGTTTGGACATAGAAGCTGAGCACCGGCTGGCAATCGATATTTTTACTCGGCTCTGCATTGATGAAGCTTGATAAGACGGTGCCGCCACTGGCGCTTTGCACTGCTAACCCTGCATTCAACACTTCAGTGATCGGGTTGAATGCGGGCGTGATAATGCGATAAGCACCGGGCTGTACACCTTCGGTATAACTGGCAGGTGACAAACCAAGCGAAGGATCCACTGAAAGTAGTGTGGTGTTTGCGGTTTGTACCCCCGCCGTCGCAGAGGTTAAATCAACAGGTTGGCTAGAGGTGATGTAGCCAGAGTCTTGCCCGACCGACAAATTCGGTAACTGAGTTTGAGCACCAGCATAGAATTGCATTAAGCATTCAAAGGTCAGCACAGAACCTGAGCTAGCGAACGGCTGCAACACTTCTTGGTAGATACTGTTGGAGTAGACTTTAGCGCCACCGGTATAAATTGCCGGTTTTTGGAAGAAGAAGAAGTCCTGCGCTGTTGGGCTGTTATTGATTACGTTGATTGTATATAGAGTACTCATTTTGTATTCCTTATGTATTTAGAGGGAGACATCATGAGGTAGCTCGTTTCTTTCGCTACCCGCATTACAAATTGCAACTGGCATGCCAACCAATTAACACTTTGATTTTCAATAATTAATTAATTTATTGAGTGTAGAAAAACCCATAAAGTGGACGATTCTGTCCAAGGAAAAAAGAAGATTGGCCGAAAACGACCACGCGGGCTGATGCCTAATTAATTCGGTTGTTCTAACTCGGCTAATAATTGCGTAGCTCGGCTGACAATGGGGTGGCTCCCTTGAGAATCGATGCTTTTCAGGATGCTGGACAGCAAGGTAATGGCTTCCGGCTTTCGCTTTGTTTGCGCTAATAAGCTGGCCAGCTCGTGAGTAGCGGCGATTTGAGCGGGCACAATACCCAATGCCTGCGCGGTCGCGATGGCGCAACGGAACCCTTGTTCAGCGCCGGTGGCATCACTTAATGCCCATTTGGCGCGAGCTTGGATAATCATCAGTTCGCTTAGATAAGCACGTTCTTGGTGTTTGAACGCCAAATCTAACGCCTGAGAAATCAATATGTCGCACTGTTGTGGCTGGCCGGAAAGGAGTAATAGTTCGCCACGTTTCCATGCGTGGAAGGAGTGAAATAGCTTCCCACCCTCGCTGAATAGATGGGTATCAAAACCGTCGATCATATGTTGCTCTGCCTGCACATAATCATGCTGCATCAGCAGATAGCACCCTTTTAGTACCTTCCCCAGCCCCTGATAAAAAGCAAAGCCATATTGCTGCGTCTGTATTTCTAATGCGTGGGTTAGGGGTCCTAAACGATCCCTGTCTTCGAATAAACAGGCCAGCCATGCTGCCCCTCGTAGAGAGATAACACGATGAAAAACAATTAACGTCTCATCATGACCGCGTAATTCCAGTTTTTTGGCTATCTCTTTAGCCCGCTTAAATTTGCCTCGTTGAAATGATGCCAATCCTTCTAACGTCAGTGCCATGCCGAATAAATCCAAACCTTGTTGGTCGGTATATTCAGCGGAAGAATTGAGTAATTTGCTACGAACCAAGCAGGTCAAAACCTCCTGATTATCGCCCAGCCAAAACAGGGTACTGGCTAATGCGATATGTGCTTCTCCCCATATCAATGCTGTTTTTTCTGTCTGCCCGTGTTGCAACAACTCCTGAGCCAGAGTTCGCACATGAGGTAATTCCAGCGCCATTAGCTGCGCTGACCAACGCCAAAAAAACAGCCCCACCAGCTCAGATTCATCACCCGTTTTTTTCCCTAATGAAATGGCATCGTTATGATATTTCAGCGCATCATGACTTAACCAACCATGCAGTATTTGATAGCTGAGGCTCAGTTGACGATAGAGGTTGTAATGGAGTTGCCGAACTTCTTCATCTAACGTAATTCCTACCAACAGTTGTAAGCCTTTTTGTAAATCCGCGATGGCTTCATGGTAGGCAGCACTCTGCATGAGGCGCATTCCGGTTTGCAAATGCTGTAGGGCGATTGGCCGCTTATCCATCCGGCCATGGATACGCCGTTCCACCGATTTACGACTGATACCCAATAATTGTGCCGCGGCAGTTTTATTTCCCGTCGTGCGCTGTAACGCTCGCTCAATCAGTAATTGTTCTACGGCCTCCAGTTTATCGCCTCCCGGTAGCGCCAACATGGCATCAGCCAGCAGATCCGCTGACAGTTTCACCTCAAGCTGCGCGGTCGGCATAAATGTGTCGAGTACTTCGCGAGTAATTAAGTGGGTATCCGATAATGCCGCTAATCTATCCACTAGGTTGCGTAGTTCTCGCACGTTTCCCGGCCAAGGATACTGTTGTAAGTGAGACATGGCGTGAGCATTGAAGACTAATCGGTGAGTTTGCAGTGAGGCGAAATATTCAATTAATGCGGGAATGTCCTCTTTACGCTGGTTGAGGGCAGGAATATCCAGCGTGATGACCCCGAGGCGGTAATAGAGATCTTCCCTAAACACCCCACTTTTAACTTGAGTCAGTAAGTTCCGGTGAGTCGCGGCGACCACTCGCCCCTTAAAATGGCGCACATCACTACTGCCGATGGGTCGAAAAGTGCGTGTTTCTAATGCACGTAGCAGTTTAGGCTGTACCGATAATGGCATTTCACCAATTTCATCTAAGAAGAGGGTGCCACTACCGACCATTTCCAAATGGCCCCGCCGGTCACCAGATGCACCCGTAAATGCGCCTCTAACATGGCCAAATAGTTCCGCTTCAACCAAGTGCTCAGGGATGGCCCCACAGTTAAGATCGATAAAAGGTGCTGACGGATTTTTACTACGCTGATGGACTAATTGAGCAATCACTTCTTTTCCGCAACCGGTAGGGCCACAAATCAGCAAGCTTTGCTGCGAAGGCGCAACCTTCTCAACTAACCGTAAAAGTTGTCTGAAGGCTTCGGATGAACCAATAACATTAATTGATGAATGGCTATCACCTACTGGCATATCTCCCTCCTTGACACCAAGGATGGGGAAATAAAATCGAACCATCTGGAGGTGATTTCTGTGATGACAATATGGGGAAAATTAACAACTAAATTAATTTTTATTAAGTTATATCAACAAGTTTAATGACGTTACTTTGTGGACACCTGCGCAATATGAGACTGATCACCTCACCTTTAAAATGGAATAAAAGATTATCACGAATATATAACTGTAAGTTATCTATTGGATATTGCACATGTCCTGCTAAGAAATTCCGTAAATAGTGCGGACGGTCACAGGAAAAAGAAATCGTGAAGGAAATGACGGGAGGGAATAAAAGCGGCCCGTTCATCGGTTACTGGTTGAACGGGCAGTGCTTGGGCGAGCAATACTAAAAAATAGTACACATGCAGGTAATGGTAGACATGCCGATAATAGTACTAGTGTCAATAATAGTACTAGTACCAATGATAGTACGAGTGCCGATTTTAGCGGACGGCATCATCCCCAGCAGCAACAGGGAGAACCATGTAAGTTCCCGAAAAGACGGAACCCGCATCTTCATCGCCGAATAAGTTTACGTCTAATTGCACCCTAGCGCGTCGGCCACGGGCTAATCGGTCCAGATCGCCACTTAGCGAGCTAAGTTCAGCCACGGCTCGCGGCCTACCTGTTACTGGAGCACTGTAGCGGATGTGTGCATCAACCAGAATAATAGTGCCGCCTAAATGACGTTCGCGTAGTAATAGCCAAATCAACCCCCAGCCGGTCAAGGTTGCCAGCGAGAAAAGGCTGCCTGCAAATAGGGTATGGTGCGGATTTTGATTGCCCGCCTCTGGCATAGTGGTCACAAAACGCTGGCCAGTATATTGGCTGATGCGTACGCCCATTTTTTCACTGAGTGGAATATGGTCATACCATGCTTGTTGCAACTGACCGCACCAATCGGGGCGATGCAGAATGTCATCCATAGTCGCGACTGGCTTAATCATTAAAAAGTGGCGCACTGGCGTTGTTTGTGGGGCGGTTATCTCCCCTTGGCTAACAAACCCTAACTTGGCAAAGAAATCGACTGCATCTTCACGGGCGCTACAAACCACCCGCTTCACGCCCTCCTGACGCGCCACTGACTCTAAGGTCATCGCAACCAGTGTCCCTAAGCCTTTATCACGGACATTGGGGTCAACGGCCAGAAAACGAATAGCGGCTTCATTATCAGCATTAATATACAACCGGCCAATGGCGACGGGTTTACCCTGCTCATCCACCACCATTTGGTGATGAGCCATAGCGTCATAAGCATCTTTTTCTGAACCCACGGGTTGGTGCAATGGCTTGCGCAACATCTCCCAACGGAATTGATAATAATCTTTGAGTTCTTGTTCTGTTATGGGCACACGCAAGTGGTACATAGACACATTCTCTCTTTAATATTATCAATAAAATCTAGGGCTTAACCCTCTATCCATGTCATAAGCCCAAGTCATATCCAACCGCTAAACTTGTAACCAAAAAGTCACTGGACCATCGTTGACTAAGCTGACTTTCATATCTGCTGCAAATAATCCCGTTTCAGTTTTTACACCACGCTCACGGCACTGAGCAACAAAATACTGATAAAGCCGATCCGCTTCTGCGGGTATTGCACCTTGGGAAAAGCTCGGCCTCATGCCTTTTTGGGTATCGGCAACCAAGGTAAATTGTGAAACCACCAGCACACTGCCCCCTGCTTGCTGGACGTTGAGATTCATTTTGTCATTCTCATCACCAAAGATACGATATCCCAACACCCGCTCACATAAACGTTGTGCTTTTTGCTCGGTATCCCCCTGCTCAACACCGAGTAATATCAATAGTCCTGGGCCAATCTCACCCACAATATTCCCATCAACCACCACATTGGCGCTGAGCGCCCGTTGAATCAACGCAATCATAAGGCCCTACATCTCCTGACTCTGGTTCTCTTCTATCTTCGTTTTATGGCGCAGTGCTCGATACTCGCTCAAAGTGACCGTAATTTCCGCTCCCAGTAACACGATGCACCAACTCCAGTAAACCCAGAGGAATAATATGGGAATTACGGCTAACACCCCGTAAATCAACTGATAGGAAGGGAACAGGGTGATATACATCGTGAATCCTTTCTTCCCTAGCTCGAAGAACAAGGCGGCAACCAATGCACCAATCAGCGCGTCGCGAGCAGGCACCCTGACGGTGGGGACCACGCTGTACAATAACCAGAAGGAAACCCAGGAAATTAATAACGGAAACAGCCGTAATATCTCATCAATCATGCTGTCGACTTGTGCATTCGCTAACCATTGTAGCGATAACAAATACGAACTGATTACCATGCTGGCACCGACCAAAATTGGCCCTAGCGTCAAAACCATCCAGTAGACCGCGAATGAAAACACCAGTGAACGCTGAGTCTTACTGCGCCAAATCTGGTTTAACACACTGTCCACCGAGTAGATCAGCAGTAGTGCAGTCACAATTAGCCCACAGGTGCCGACGACCGTCATCCGGTTTGAGTTCGCGACAAACTGCTCAAGATAATTTTGGATGATATCGCCTGTGGCGGGCATAAAATTGGCGAAGATGAAGGCTTTCAATTTTATGCTGATATCCGCAAACATCGGAAAAGCGGCGAATAATGCAAAAACGACCGTAATAAGCGGCACTAGCGATAGCAGCGATACATAAGCTAAATGGCCAGCAAGCATCGTTAACCCATCTTTATCTATTCGGGTGTAAAGCATTCGCCCAAATGTGATGCAGGGCTTTAAAGGGGTGGTTAAGCGATAACGCAGAGAATTTGCCATGTTCGTCTCTCAGTCAACACGATCTGGCCCAATGTTGGGTTAGCGTGATCACTAAGGCTAACCCATTCATGGTTGGATGAAGAACTTATCAGGAAAAATAATCAGGAATGACCTTTCGGTCAGTGACATGGATAGCGGTAATCCCTTCGATTCTCGCTGCCACAATATTCGCTTCAACATCGTCAAAGAACACGGCTTGTTCCGCTGGGATATTTTCCGCTTCTAATACGTGGTGATAAATCCTGGCTTCCGGTTTACGCATACCCAGATCTTGAGACAAATACATATGATCAGCCGCCGCGGCAACTTCAGGGTAGTGTTGTGGCCAGTGGTTGCAATGCAGCCGGTTAGTATTGGATAGCACCACGACCCGATGCCCATCCTCGCGCAGCTTATGCATAATTTTGATCACTTCAGGGCGCAACGCGACAAATACCGCCTGCCATCCCTCAGCAAACTGTTCAAAACTGAGGGCCACGCCCATTTCGTCACAGAGTTGACGGGCAAAATCTTCATCACTGATTTCCCCTCGCTCATGTTGCTGGAACACCTCGCCCATGGTAAAGCGCTCACTCAATGTCGCCAGTGGCACACCGCTTAATTTACTCCAGACACCCAACACGCGTTTAAAGTCGATATCAACAATCACATTCCCTAGATCAAAGATATACAGCATGGCGCTCTCCCAATTAGATGGTGAGTTTCACTGTATCGGGAAAAGGTTAGGCTGAACAGGGAGAGGAAGAAAAAGGAGGGTTCAATCAGAAAAAATAAAATATTGCAGTGAGGGAGTGAATCCCGATGAGCTTACATCAGTAAGTGATTCGGGTGAACGAGTGAAGCTAACACAGCTGCAGCTTCAAGGACGAAGAGGATAAGAACTCAGGGCGCTTTCGGCGCCCTAAGAACAAAGAAGAATTAACCTTCTTTAGGACCGCGACCTGCACGCTTACGATCGTTTTCCGTCAGATGACGCTTACGGATACGGATTGATTGCGGGGTCACTTCAACCAATTCATCGTCATCGATGAATTCTAGAGCCTGTTCCAGCGTTTTCTTCAGGAAAGGAACCAGAGTGGTTGCTTCGTCAGTACCGGATGCACGCATGTTGGTCAATTGCTTACCGGTCAGACAGTTTACAGTCAGGTCATTAGAACGTGAGTGAATACCGATGATCTGGCCTTCATACACTTCTGTACCGTGACCGATAAACAGTTTGCCGCGGTCTTGCAGTTTGAACAAGGCGAATGCGACTGCTTTACCTTGGCCGTTAGAGATCAGTACGCCATTTTGACGTTGGCCGATTTCGCCCGGACGCACATCATCGTAGTGACTGAATGTGGAGTACAGCAGGCCAGTACCTGAAGTCATGGTCATGAATTCAGTACGGAAGCCAATCAGGCCACGGCTTGGGATCATATAGTCTAAACGAATACGACCTTTGCCATCTGGAACCATGTCCTTCACATCACCTTTACGCTCACCCATGGCTTGCATGACTGAACCTTGGTGCTGTTCTTCGATGTCCAATGTGACGCTTTCAAATGGTTCTTGATGGCGACCGTCGATAACACGGTTGATAACTTTAGGACGAGATACAGCCAGCTCGAAACCTTCGCGGCGCATGTTTTCGATCAGAACCGACAGGTGAAGTTCACCACGGCCAGATACGCGGAATGCGTCAGCGTCTTCAGTTTCTTCAACACGCAGTGCAACGTTATGGATCAACTCTTTATTCAAGCGGTCAAGGATCTGACGTGAAGTCACGTACTTACCTTCTTTACCACAGAACGGTGAGGTGTTAACGCAGAAGTACATGGTCACTGTTGGCTCATCTACAGACAGTGCTGGCAATGCTTCAACAGCATTCACGTCACAGATAGTGTCAGAGATGTTCAACTCGCCCAGACCAGTGATAGCAATGATGTCGCCCGCTTCAGCCAGTGTGGTTTCGATACGTTCCAGACCCATATGGCCCAGCACTTTACCGACTTTACCGTTGCGAGTTTTACCTTCGCTGTCGATAACAGTCACTTGCTGGTTAGGTTTAATAACACCACGTTTGATACGGCCGATGCCGATAACACCCACGTAGTTGTTGTAGTCCAACTGGGAGATTTGCATCTGCAACGGACCGGTGCTGTCTACGTCTGGCGCAGGCACATGGTCAACGATTGCTTGATACAGCGGAGTCATGTCTGCCGCCATATCATTGTGATCTTCACCGGCGATACCCATCAATGCAGATGCATAGATGATAGGGAAGTCCAGTTGTTCGTCGGTAGCATCCAAGTTCACGAACAGGTCAAACACCTGATCCACAACCCAATCAGGACGCGCGCCCGGACGGTCAACTTTGTTAATTACCACGATAGGTTTCAGACCATGAGCAAACGCTTTTTTGGTCACGAAACGGGTCTGCGGCATCGGGCCATCCATTGCGTCGACGACCAGCAGCACAGAGTCAACCATAGACATTACACGCTCAACCTCACCACCGAAATCGGCGTGTCCTGGGGTATCCACGATGTTGATGCGGTAGTCTTTCCAGTTAATGGCGGTATTTTTCGCGAGGATGGTTATCCCACGCTCTTTCTCCAAATCGTTGGAGTCCATTACACGTTCAGTTGCTTCAGTACGTTCACCGAAAGTACCAGATTGTTGTAGCAACTTATCGACCAGGGTAGTTTTCCCATGGTCAACGTGCGCAATAATGGCGATGTTACGCAGATTCTCGATCACAGCTTTTTTGCCTCAGGCATTTAGAAATAGCGCGCTATTGTACACGTAATAAGCGAGGGACTAAACAAGATCACAAACTTCTCTTATAAACAACCTAACGGCGGTTAGTTTGTGATCCCTTTCACGGTGCAAAAATAGCCTTTCGGCCCATTCTTGCACCATTATAGTGCTCAATGGCGCAAATGAAGCACCAGAACAGTGCAATATTGCTATCCTGGTGCATACTGACTATCAGTAGACCCCATATGATATGGCATAAACGGGGGGTTTGGAAAGTTGGCATAGATTTCGCAATGTATTTTAGCATGATTCGTTAGCGCGAATAACTGTACGAAATAAATAGTGACAAGTTTGCTGTTTTAAGTGATACCAAGGCCACAACCCTATTAGTAATACACGGTAATCGTTCCACGACGACGACTATGACAAATCCAGGAGATATAAGTATGTCCGCTGAACATGTTTTGACGATGCTGAATGAGCACGAAGTAAAATTTGTTGATTTGCGTTTCACCGATACCAAAGGTAAAGAACAGCACATCACCATTCCAGCTCATCAAGTCAACGCTGACTTTTTCGAAGAAGGCAAAATGTTTGATGGCTCCTCGATTGGTGGCTGGAAAGGCATTAACGAATCCGACATGGTACTGATGCCAGACGCCAGCACCGCAGTTATGGACCCGTTCTTCGAAGATTCCACACTGATTATCCGTTGTGACATCCTTGAGCCAGGCACCATGCAAGGTTATGACCGCGACCCACGTTCTATCTCTAAACGTGCTGAAGATTTCCTGAAATCTTCAGGTATCGCTGATACCGTGCTGTTCGGGCCAGAGCCAGAATTCTTCCTGTTCGATGACGTTCGTTTTGGTAGCAGCATTCGTGGCTCCCACGTTGCTATCGATGATATCGAAGGCGCATGGAACTCAAGCACTAAATACGAAGGCGGCAACAAAGGCCATCGTCCAGCAGTGAAAGGCGGTTACTTCCCAGTACCTCCGGTCGATTCTTCACAGGATCTGCGTTCTACCATGTGTTTGACCATGGAAGAAATGGGTCTGGTGGTTGAAGCGCATCACCACGAAGTCGCAACAGCAGGTCAGAACGAAGTGGCTACCCGCTTCAACACCATGACCAAAAAAGCTGACGAAATTCAGATCTACAAATACGTGGTACACAACGTGGCACACGCATTTGGTAAAACAGCGACCTTTATGCCAAAACCAATGTTTGGCGATAACGGTTCAGGAATGCACTGCCACATGTCTTTGTCCAAGAACGGGACTAACCTGTTTGCTGGCGACAAATACGCAGGCTTGTCTGAAATGGCGCTGTTCTACATCGGCGGTATTATCAAGCATGCTAAAGCAATCAACGCCTTGGCTAACCCAACGACTAACTCTTACAAGCGTTTGGTCCCAGGCTACGAAGCACCGGTCATGTTGGCATACTCTGCCCGTAACCGTTCAGCATCTATCCGTATCCCTGTGGTTGCGAGCCCGAAAGCACGCCGTATTGAAGCGCGCTTCCCGGACCCAGCAGCTAACCCATACCTGTGCTTCGCAGCACTGCTGATGGCTGGCCTTGATGGCATCATCAACAAAATCCACCCTGGTGATGCGATGGACAAAAACCTGTATGACTTGCCGCCGGAAGAAGAAGCAGAAATTCCAAAAGTTGCAGGTTCACTGGACGAAGCAATGGCTGCATTGAACGAAGACCGCGAGTTCTTGACCCGTGGTGGCGTGTTCACTGACGACGCTATCGATGCTTATATCGAATTGCGTAAAGAAGAAATGGACCGCGTTCGTATGACTCCGCATCCAGTTGAGTTCGAACTGTATTACAGCGTTTAATTTTCAGTTTTAGCTTTAGTTTTTTGTTGCCGTGGAAACTTTTGGCCCATCTTTAGATGGGCTTTTTTCTCCACCTTTCAAATAGCTAATCAATTATACCCAAGGTCATTGAATTCGCGCGATAGCCGTGAATGTCGATGATAAAGGGTATTGATGCACCTAAAATGTGCAGGAGTCTGCGTAATGGCAACAGGCACGCTGCCCGATGCTGGGCAGATCCTTAATTCTCTCATTAATAGCATTCTGCTATTAGATGACTCTCTGGCGATTCATTATGCCAACCCTGCTGCGCAACAACTGCTGGCGCAAAGTTCTCGTAAACTTTTCGGTACACCCCTCCCTGAACTATTAGGCTATTTTTCCCTGAATATCACTTTGATGCGGGAAAGTCTGGAGACTGGGCAAGGTTTTACCGATAACGAAGTGACGCTTGTTGTTGATGGCCGCGCGCATATTTTGTCACTGACGGCACAATCACTGCCGGAAGGTTTTATACTGCTGGAAATGGCACCGATGGATAATCAACGTCGGCTAAGCCAAGAGCAATTGCAGCATGCACAGCAGGTTGCAGCCCGTGATTTAGTGCGAGGGCTGGCTCACGAAATCAAAAATCCATTGGGTGGCTTGCGCGGAGCCGCTCAGTTATTGTCCAAGGCTTTGCCTGACCCAGCGTTGCTGGAATACACCAAAGTGATCATCGAACAGGCTGACCGTTTACGTAATTTGGTTGACCGTCTATTAGGTCCACAACGGCCCGGTCAGCATGTGACACAAAGCATCCATCAGGTCGCTGAACGAGTCTGTCAGCTCGTCTCGCTGGAAAAACCCGATAATGTGACGTTAATTCGTGACTATGATCCGAGCTTGCCGGAGCTGGCCCATGATCCAGACCAAATTGAACAAGTGCTGCTGAATATCACCCGCAATGCATTACAAGCATTGGGAGAAGCGGGTGGCACCATTACGCTACGCACGCGCACCGCTTTTCAGGTCACTCTTCACGGCATGCGCTATCGTTTAGCAGCAAGAATTGATATTGAAGATGATGGTCCAGGTATACCAACGCAATTACAAGATACCGTTTTTTATCCGATGGTAAGTGGTCGCGAAGGCGGTACGGGCCTTGGCTTATCGATTGCCCGAAATCTTATCGATCAACATTCGGGTAAAATTGAATTTAACAGTTGGCCGGGACACACCGAATTCTCGGTTTACCTGCCTATTCGCCAGTGAGGTTTCTATGCAACGAGGGATAGTCTGGATCGTCGATGACGATAGCTCCATCCGCTGGGTGCTTGAACGCGCACTGACAGGAGCCGGTCTGAACTGCGCAACATTTGATACCGCAAATCAGGTGTTGGATGCCTTGGCGACTCAAACCCCAGATGTGTTGTTGTCAGATATTCGTATGCCTGGCATGGATGGATTGGCACTGCTAAAGCAGATTAAGCAGCGTCATCCAATGCTTCCGGTCATCATAATGACGGCACATTCTGATTTAGATGCTGCGGTTAGCGCCTATCAGCAAGGTGCGTTTGATTATCTGCCAAAACCTTTTGATATCGATGAAGCGGTCGCTTTGGTTGAACGTGCCATCAGCCATTATCAAGAGCAGCAGCAGCCCGCACGTAGCCAGCCCGCCAGCGGCCCAACCGCTGATATTATTGGTGAAGCACCGGCGATGCAGGACGTTTTCCGCATCATTGGTCGGTTGTCCCGCTCATCAATCAGTGTATTGATCAATGGTGAATCAGGGACCGGTAAAGAATTGGTCGCCCATGCATTGCACCGCCATAGCCCGCGCGCGAAAGCGCCTTTTATCGCCCTGAATATGGCGGCTATCCCGAAGGATTTGATTGAGTCTGAGCTGTTTGGCCACGAGAAAGGCGCGTTTACCGGTGCTAATCAGGTGCGTCAGGGCCGCTTCGAGCAAGCTGATGGCGGCACACTGTTTTTAGATGAAATCGGTGATATGCCGCTGGATGTGCAAACTCGTCTGTTGCGGGTACTGGCTGATGGGCAATTCTATCGGGTCGGGGGTTATGCACCGGTTAAAGTCGATGTGCGTATCATCGCTGCAACTCACCAAAATCTCGAATTACGGGTTCAGGAGGGGAAATTCCGTGAGGATTTATTCCATCGCCTAAACGTCATTCGGGTACATTTGCCGCCGCTACGTGAACGCCGTGAAGATATCCCGCGTCTGGCTCGCTATTTCTTACAAGTGGCCGCCAAAGAGTTGGGCGTGGAAGCCAAGAACCTGCACCCTGAAACGGAAGTCGCGCTGACTCGCCTACCTTGGCAGGGTAACGTTCGCCAACTGGAAAACACTTGTCGTTGGCTAACCGTAATGGCTGCTGGGCAAGAAGTATTGATCCAAGATCTTCCCTCTGAGCTGTTTGAAACCAGCACGCCAGATGCTTCTGGCCAGCGAACACCGGATAATTGGTCAACGCTGCTGGCGCAATGGGCAGATCGTGCACTGCGTTCAGGTCATCAAGATTTATTATCAGAAGCACAACCCGAGATGGAACGGACGCTGTTAACCACGGCATTGCGCCACACCCAAGGCCACAAGCAGGAAGCAGCACGCCTGTTAGGCTGGGGCCGCAATACTCTAACGCGTAAGTTGAAAGAACTGGGGATGGAATAGGAACGAGTTGTTGGAGACCCTGCTGCTGGTTCGACGTGAAGACCACCCTCAATACTGAGGGTGGCTTTTATCATCAGATCACGCGGGAGAACTGTTGCTTGCGCGCCTGTTTACGTAGATAGATATCAAAACACATACAAATATTACGAATGAGTAAGCGCCCACGAGGTGTGACTCGAATACCCTTTTCATTCCGCTCCACCAGCCCATCTTGCTCAAAGGGCGCTAGTAGCTCAAAATCTTCGGCAAAATAATCCGCAAAACGAATACCATAATGCTGTTCAATCGGTTGATAACTGATTTGGAAATTACAAATCAGTGTTTTAATCACATCACGGCGTATGCAATCATCTTCAGTCATCGTCAGGCCACGCCACAATGCATTGCCTCGTTGTTCCACGCAGGCATAGTAGGTTTTCAACTCTTTTTCGTTCTGCGCGTAACTGTCGCCCAACATGCTGATGGCTGAAACCCCTAAGCCGAGTAAATCACTCTCGCCTTGGGTGGTGTAGCCTTGGAAATTGCGGTGTAACTTCCCCTCACGCTGTGCGATAGCCAGCTCATCGTCTGGGCGAGCAAAATGATCCATCCCGATAAACTGATAGCCGGATTCGGTTAAGAAACGGATGGTGTGCTGCAAAATATCTAACCGCTGTTCTGCACTGGGCAAATCTGCATCTTTAATTTTGCGCTGCGCGGCAAACAGACTCGGTAAATGGGCGTAATTGAAAACGCTTAGGCGATCAGGGCTTAGCTCCGCCACTCGTTTGAGGGTAAATGCAAAACTCTCAGGTGTTTGTTTGGGTAAACCATAAATCAAATCGATATTGGTTGAGTTGAAGCCGAGAGCTTTAGCCCGCGCAATCAGAGCAAAAATGAAATCTTCGTCTTGCTCACGGTTAACCAAGCGCTGAACTTCTTTATTGAAATCCTGCACCCCCATGCTCAGGCGGTTAAAACCTTCAGCACGAAGATGATCGAGCACATCCAGCTCAATTTCACGCGGGTCCACTTCAATCGACTGCTCCGCACCGGGCAGGAAATCAAAGTTATCTCGCAGCAGATTCATCAGGTGGGTGATTTGCGCTTTATTCAGATAGGTGGGCGTACCGCCGCCCCAATGCATTTGGCTGACCTGACGGCCGGCGAACAACACGGCGCGCTGACGGATCTCTTTTTCTAAGACCGCCAGATATTCATCCGCTTTATGTTGCTGACGCGTCACCAACTTATTGCACCCGCAGAAGTAACAAAGCTTATGGCAAAACGGAATGTGCACATACAGCGATAATGGCCGCTGCGGGTAACGTTTTACCGCTTGCTGAAAAGCCGCTTCATTATAATCTTCTTTGAACTCAAGGGCTGTAGGGTACGAAGTATAACGCGGCCCTGAATAATTATATTTTTGAATCAGGGATAAATCCCAAACTATCGCGTGCTCAGACATGCTCATTCCTTCCGATATTTGCGCCTACCGGGCCGATTAGGGGGCAGATGTTTTCGTTGTCTGGCCGCAGTAGCGCTGCGCAAACGTGATCGACGTTGCGACAGCCGCCATAGTTTACCCAATAACCACAATAGATAACATGTTAGTAGTAGGGCTATTGTCGGAATGATCCACTGCATCGCTTAAAATTTGTCGTTTGGGTTACCGCCTTTCAGCAATTTCAAAATGTCTTCCGGCTTTTCTTCTTTCTCTTCGTCATCTTCATCGTCGCCCAGCTCAATACCCAATTGCTCCATCAAGACATCAATGCGGTCCAACGTCAAATCAACGTAAGCCTGATCTTCTTTGCTCAATACTTCGTCGTTATCCAAACGATCCAGCAATGCATCTAGACGCTCATCATTTTCCAGCTTAGAAAGTTCTTCTTCTGGCGTCAGGCGAGGTTTAGCTTCGGCTTTTGCCGCCGGTTTAGCGGTTGGCTTGGCTTTTACCTTGCTATCAACCACCAACGGGACAGGCACTTTGCTGCCTAAACGCGGATCTTTTTCTTGAGACTGAGTTTGCCCCTTCTTATTGCTACCCTCAACGTTGCTTCTCGCACCTGAGCGATTGCCACTGTGTTTTTTCTGACGTTTACGCTCACGCGCTTCAAGATCAAGCTCTACGCGGGTCTTTTTAATGCGCTTTGGTGTGCCAGAGCTTTTCGGGCCTGCAATATTCGCGCGTGGTGCTTTAGTTGGCTGCTTCATAACCTGTGCTCTTAATGAGTATGGAATTGGATTGAGTATATACCCGTCAACTTAAAATATATTGGGTATCGGATTGGGCCGGAATCTAGCAGAAAGCAGAGAAAGAAAAAAGGCGGCAGATTAACCTGTCGCCTTTTTTCGCACCTTCTGCGGAAGGATATCCTTACAGCGCATCCTTGCACTTACATAACGTCCCGGTTTCTCCATCCTGCAATACGCCATCCTTACCGTTCCCCCAACCTTGGAGGCAACTCATCCGGCGCTCCGGCCTGCATCCTTGAACATCCTTTTACATTCGCTCCGTGTATCATCCTTGGCTCATCGTATATCCATTACGTTCCTTAAGCATCAGCTACTCATCCTAAGTGAATTTGCTCCTTGCCAGCACATCCCGCGCAACTAGAAAACAAACAGTCGTTTGTTTTTATTCAAAAAAATATCTACAAGAGAAATAGTTCTTGGTAAGAGTAGCTCAATTTTAATAAAGACTTTCTTAACAATTCCTCAATGATAGGCTATTAACTTTCGCGACAATGACCGCCAACTCACAAAAATGGCAATTTCATCGGGAAAAATAAAGGGCTGCAAAATTCCAATACGCTTACCTTGATAAGTGATGCAACGAGCGTAAGCAACCTCTCTTGTGGCACCAAGTTCGAAGGGGAAAGAAGATAAACCCCCTTTTTTGGTCCTGATGCAGTTATAATCGCCCGATGTAAGCTATCTCTCACGGAGACGACAAATTTTGACTATTAGAAACTATAACTACCACATGACACATTTCGTCATCAGTGCTCCGGATATCCGCCATCTACCACGTGATGAAGGTATCGAGGTGGCATTCGCTGGCCGCTCAAATGCCGGTAAATCTAGCGCACTCAATACGTTAACTAACCAGAAAAGCCTGGCTAGAACCAGTAAAACGCCAGGTCGCACCCAGTTGATTAACTTATTTGAAGTGGTTGAGGGTGTACGTCTGGTTGACTTACCGGGCTATGGTTATGCTGAAGTGCCAGAAGAGATGAAACTCAAGTGGCAGCGCGCGCTAGGGGAGTATTTGCAGAAACGTAACTGTCTGAAAGGGTTGGTTGTGTTGATGGATATTCGCCACCCACTGAAAGATTTGGATCAGCAGATGATTACTTGGGCTGTTGCCGTCGGCACGCCTGTTCTTCTATTACTGACTAAAGCAGATAAGCTGGCATCCGGTGCTCGTAAGGCACAACTGAATATGGTACGAGAAGCCATTGTTCCTTTTATGGGGGATATTCAGGTTGAGGCTTTCTCATCATTGAAAAAGATTGGCGTCGATAAGTTGCGGGAAAAACTTGATACTTGGTTCAGTGAGATCCCACCAGAAGTCATGATTGATGAGTATGACGACCAAGACGAGTAACACATCCCACCGTAAAAGTTAAATGGCGCAGACAACAGTCGGATCGTAAAAATACCGTCTGCGCTGTAAAAAGAAACTCACAACGACAACAATTATCTCAAGCTGCGACATGTTTGGTGCGAACGCTTTACGCTTCGCAATGTTCCTTTCAGACTGAAATTTCGCCTATTTTGTTGCAAAAGCACAATAAAAAACGCCCCAGTCAACAAGTGACTGGGGCGGCTAATATTTAGCCAAATCCGATTACGTGAAGTAAAAGGTCTGAAAGATAGAACATCTTACCTCTGTACCCTACATCTGTAACTCTACATCATTTTTTCGCGGGGCAAAAGAATTTTTTGTTGTATAGTTACACAAATTGGCACGATTCAGCGCACATAAACCCAGAGATATTGGCACTAAATGTAGCTTAATTACATAAAGTGCTTTATTTATCATCACTTACCCATACAGCTAGTGGGCCTGATCCCAATTATCACCAACTCCGACATCAACCTTCAATGGCACCGCCAGTTGCATACTCTGCTCCATCAGCTCGCGGATTTTCTGCTCAGCACTTTCCAATACACTTTCATACACTTCAAATACCAATTCATCGTGTACTTGCATGATAACCCGCACCAAAGGCTCAGATTCTTGCTGCAACCAAGCATCCACCGCAATCATCGCTCGTTTGATAATATCGGCAGCAGTTCCTTGCATTGGCGCATTGATCGCTTCACGTTCAGCAGCCTTACGACGAGTGGCATTACGTGAGTGAATATCAGGCAGATAGAGGCGGCGGCCATCCAGAGTAGTGACATAGCCTTGGTCCGCAGCTTGCTTGCGAGTGCGCTCCATGTATTCCAGCACACCAGGGTAGCGCTCAAAGTAGAGGTCCATATAACGCTGTGCTTCACCACGAGGGATATTCAACTGCCGCGCTAAACCAAATGCGCTCATGCCATAAATCAGGCCAAAGTTAATGGCTTTAGCACTACGACGCTGCTCGGTTGTCACGTTTTCCAACGGCAAACCAAAGACTTCTGCCGCTGTCGCGCGGTGAATATCCTTCCCAGCAGCAAACGCGGCCAGCAATCCTTTATCTTGTGACAAATGCGCCATGATTCGCAGCTCAATCTGCGAATAGTCGGCCGCCATGATGCGGTAACCTTTTGGCGCGATAAAAGCCTGACGTATACGACGCCCTTCTTCATTGCGCACCGGAATGTTTTGCAGGTTAGGATCACGGGATGACAAACGCCCAGTGGCCGTTACAGCTTGATGATAAGAGGTATGAACCCGGCCCGAGGCGGGGTTAATCATCAACGGCAATTTATCGGTATAGGTTGTTTTCAGCTTTGCCAAACCACGGTATTCGAGGATGACTTTTGGCAGGGGATAATCCAGCGCCAGCTCCGCGAGCACTTCTTCATTAGTGGACGCCGCGCCGCCTGGCGTTTTTTTCAAAATCGGCAATTTTTGTTTTTCATACAAAATCACCTGCAGTTGCTTAGGTGATGCCAAATTGAAAGGCTCTTCGGCCAGCTCATGAGCCTGTTTTTCCAGCTCATCGAGACGAAGCGTGAGCTCTTTGGAGTGCGCTGCCAATATATTTTGGTCAATCAACACTCCGGTACGCTCAATACGGGACAACACAGGCAGCAATGGCATCTCAATATCTTGGAACACTCGCTTCAAGCCATCACTTTCCTGCAATTTTGGCCATAGCACCAAGTGCAACTGTAGGGTGACGTCGGCATCTTCAGATGCGTATGGCCCAGCTTGCTCCAATGCAATTTGGTTAAACGTTAGCTGATTCTTTCCTTTACCAGCAATCTCTTCAAAAGTGATGGTCTTATGATTGAGATACCGTTCCGCCAAGCTATCCATGTCATGACGTCCTGCAACACTGTTTAGAACATAAGATTCCAACATGGTATCAAAAGCGATACCACGCAGATCGATGCCATAACGCGCGAGCATGCTTTGATCAAACTTGAGGTTTTGGCCAACTTTAAGCGCTTTTTCATCTTCCAACAGCGGTTTTAGTGTCGCGAGCACCCAATCACGATCGAGCTGTTCAGGGGCATCAAGATAATCATGCGCTAACGGCAGATAAGCAGCCTCACCCGGCGCGACAGCAAAAGACAGACCAATCAAATTGCTGCTAAGAGTATCGAGGCCATCAGTTTCAGTATCAAAGGCGAAGACTTCCGCTTTTTTCAAGCGTTCAATCCAATCCGCTAAGGATTTCTCATCCAAGATAGTCTGGTAATTATCTTGCGATAATACAGCCGTCACTTCAGCAGCCGGTGCCGCCTCTGCTGCGACGAACGCTTTATTGTTGCCCTGCCCTGTTGGTTGCTCTTTTTTACCGTCTAGCCATTTACCGGCTTCGACATCTGCCAACCAACGCTTAAATTCGTAACGGGCGAATAGCTGATGTAGCTGCTCATCATCCGGTGAAGAAACGGTCAGTTCATCGCAGGTCACCTCCAGTTCAACATCCGTTTTAATGGTGGCAAGTTTATAAGAGAGATAAGCAACATCTTTATTTTGCTCTAACTTGGCAGACATCGTTTTTGAGCCACGGAATGACAACGTAGAAATCTTATCTAAATTACTGAAGAGTGCATCCAACCCACCCAGACCTTGCAATAAAGCCTGCGCTGTTTTTTCGCCGACACCTGGCACTCCTGGAATATTGTCCGATGAGTCACCCATGAGGGCGAGAAAATCAATAATCAATTCAGGAGGAACGCCATATTTTTCGCACACTTCCTGTGGCCCTAAAATAGCGTTGTTCATGGTATTAATGAGAGTGATATTCGGCGTAACTAGTTGCGCCATATCTTTATCACCCGTACTAATTAATACAGCATGACCGGCTTTCTCAGCTTCTTGTGCCAAAGTACCAATGACATCATCAGCCTCTACGCCAGAAACCACTAATAAAGGCAATCCCATCGCCTTCACCATTTGGTGGAGTGGCTCTATTTGCGACCGTAAATCATCAGGCATAGGAGGGCGATGAGATTTATATTCCGCGAAAAGCTCGTCACGAAACGTTTTTCCTTTAGCATCAAAAACAACAGCAACATGGCTTGGACGATATTGCAGCAACAGACTGCGCAACATGTTCAACACGCCATACATCGCACCTGTTGGTTCGCCACTGCTATTGGTCAGCGGCGGGAAAGCATGGTAAGCACGATAGAGGTAAGAGGAACCGTCAACGAGGATCAATGGGTTTTCTGCAATCTGGGCCATAGAGTTTCTTCATCTTTATTCAGCAAGGTCTGACGCTAAGAATGCCATAGCTAGCGGCAAGAGACGAATCTTAGCGTCCATTCTTGTGCGAAATAGAGCATTTTTGTGTGAAGATCGTCAAGATCAATCCTGTGGATAACTTTGTGAGTAAAAACATGTGCAGATTATATTTATTCGCTACCTGCGGTGGGTCGCCTTATTAAATCCATTATTATCATTAAGTTATAATTATAACCTTATTATTTTACTGTCATTTTTTCTTTATCTAAATTGTGGATATTACTTATTTAGTTATCAACTTAAGATAAATAATTTTCACTTATTAGTGACCCATCTTACGTCTTTTTTTATTACTCACAACTTCACAAATCTAGCGTTTCTACATCAGAAATATCCATCCCAAGATATCGCTGATATAGATAAAAAAACTGAAAGTAATACTGAAAAATATAGATGCTAGGCATTCAGGTACGTCACCTGTGATCTTAGATAATATGATGATTTTACGGCATAGAAAGAGGTAGAAATGAAAATCGCACTACAGTATTGGTAATGAATAACTAAAATAGGCGCCAACATAAAGCCAGCGCCTATTTACGTTTATTTACTTTTGAGTCAATAAAAACTTAACAACATCCGCATACTGTTTAGCATAATTTTCCATTGAACTGGTATCCATGCCATCATTCTTAATCATATATTTGCCATTAACAAACATTGCAGGAACACCGCGTAATTCTAAATCTTCAGCTGCTTTTTGCTGCTGAACAACGAGTGATTTCACCACAAAGCTATTTAATGCCGCATCATAATCTTCGCCACTCACACCCGCTTTGATAAAGACATTACGGATATCATCAGGAGTCTGAACTGTTTGGGTTTTCTGCACACCTTCAAACATCAGTGGGGTGATTTTATCCTCAACGCCCAATGCCATGGCAACAGCCCATGCCTGAGTCAGTTGTTTGCCCAATGGGCCAAGGAACTCAACATGATAGCGGGTCATTTTTGTCCCTTCTGGCAGTGCTTTTTTTACTGTCTCAGGAACATGATAAATCTCTTCAAACTGGTAGCAGTGTGGGCAATAGAAAGAGAAAAACTCTAAAACCTGAGGCTCACCCGTTACTGGTTTGTTTAACGTCTGGTACTGAGTACCATCAGTAAATTGCGCCGCTGATGCACTAAATGCCATCACCATGCCAACGAGAGCTAACCAAACATTTTTCATACTATAACTATCTCCATTATCTATCTTAGCTTTAGTGCATTAATTTGCTTCAGTACATTCATTTGCATCAGTACATTGGCATCAACTGCAAAGGGGGTGCCTGCAACAGCTTAACCTGCTCTGTAAATAGTTTAGTCTGTTGTAACCAAAAATCAGACTCCGCCATCCACGGAAAGCTTTTAGGGAATGCTGGGTCCTGCCAACGTCTGGCGATCCAGGCAAGGTAATAAACCATCCGCATCGCGCGCAAAGGTTCAATCAGTGCAAGTTCTCGTGAATCAAAATCAGTGAACTCACTATAAGCCTCCAGCAATATATCTAACTGGATTAATTGCTCACTGCGTTCACCATGTAACAACATCCAAAGATCTTGAATAGCTGGGCCATTTCTGGCGTCATCTAGGTCAACAAACATTGGCCCATCACGCCATAAAATATTACCCGGGTGGCAATCGCCGTGTAACCGTAGTGGCTGCCAATCGGTATGCCAATATTGCTTGATGGTGCTGACCAATAGATCTGTCACTGCCAGAAACTTATTACGCTGTTTTGCGGGCACTAAGTTGCTGCTGGCCAACAACTGGCGTGGTTCAGTTAGATATTCGTCGATACTGATCGTGGGGCGAGTAACAAAAAGTTTATCGCGGCCAACTTGATGAATCCGGCCCAAAAAGCGCCCAACCCACTCTAACTGATCAAGATTATCCATTTCATACTGACGCCCACCGACACTTGGAAACACCGTAAAGAGAAAACCATTGTGTGTATGCAAGGTCTGCCCATTTAGCAACAGTGGGGCAATAACAGGAATTTCTGACTCTGCCAATTCAAGCGAAAACAGATGCTCTTCAGTTATTTGTTCGCCACTCCAGCGCTCAGGACGATAAAACTTCACCACGTAGCGTTTACGATCTTCGTCCATAAACTGATAAACACGATTTTCGTAGCTGTTAAGTGCAGTTAATCCTGAATCTACTCGTATCTCTACCCCTTCAAGGGCATCCATAATGAGATCAGGAGACAACGTCTGAAAATTAAAAGCAGAGCTGTTCATAACAACATTCAATCTATATAAGTGACAGCGACGCGCTGAGAATAAGAAATAGTATCATCAAAGCCCTATCTACGCGGATAAGGAGTATGACTAATCTTTAATGACACCACGCGCACGTAATATGGCTGTTTTAAAATCTTCTTCGAAGTCCTTTTTCAAACCGGGTATGACTTCTGTCGATGCTGAGCCACGCATTTTCAGATGATAAATAAGAATATCGTCTGTTAGATCTGAAAACTCACCTTCAAAACCAGCTTCTGTTGCCAGTTTTTGTAAGAATTGTACTAAATTCAAATCCGGCTCTTGCTGCCAGGCCGGATGCAAAAGCTCAATCAGTTCATTAACACGATGACATTTCATAGCAAATTTATCCTGTTCAAAAATATGCAGACAAAGTAGCAGGGATATTCACACAGGGAAAGGGAGGCTACTGTCAATAAAAGTAAATCCTGACCGATCCTCTATTTAACGATACAATTCTGCCGTGAGTTGAATATAGCGGAGAGGTAGCAATGCAGCCCAATATAACAGGCGTTATTCTTGCTGGAGGTCGTTCATCCCGAATGGGGGGGAACGATAAAGGACTTATTCTTCTTCATGGTAAACCGCTGTTTCAACATGTTTTTGACCGATTAAAACCTCAAGTCGATGAAGTCATCATTAACGCTAATCGTCATCAGGCGTTGTATCAAGTCAGTGGCATACCCGTCATAAGCGATATCATTACCGGCTTTGTCGGGCCGCTGGCGGGGATGCATGCAGGATTAAACTATTCACATACCGAATGGGTAATATTCGCTCCCTGTGACGTTCCTATGCTTCCCTCAAATTTAGTTTCTCAACTTTGGCTCGGGAAACAGCAAGCACTGGCAGCTTATGTTCATGATGGTGAACGAGCACATCCAACATTGGCTTTAATGCATGTGAGTTTGAAGCCATTCCTAACGGAGTTTTTGGCAAAAGGCGATCGTAAGTTAATGATATTCATGGAGAGCCTACATGCGCAACCTGTGATGTTTCGTGAACAAGCCGGCCAATTCAGCAACCTAAATACTCCCGCAGATTGCGAGTTATGGGAACAAGGTAAAGGAGAGATGCGATGAACCAAGGGATACCACCGCTATTAGGCATAGCTGCCTATAGTGGCACAGGAAAAACAACATTACTGAAAAGCTTGATTCCCTTACTGTTGCAGCGACAAATTCGGGTCGGTTTAATCAAACATACCCACCACAATATGGAAATTGATACTCCTGGGAAAGATAGCTACGAGTTACGCAAGGCTGGAGCTCATCAGACGTTAGTTGCAAGTGATTGCCGCTGGGCATTGATGACTGAAACACCCGAACAATCTCCCTTAGATCTGCACTATCTTGCCAGTCGCTTAGACCCCTCGACGATTGATTTAATCTTAGTTGAAGGATTTAAGCATGAGCCGATCAGCAAAATAGCACTTTACAGAGAAGCTGTGGGTAAGCCATTTGCCGGCTTGATTGATGAATACGTTATCGCGTTGGCAAGTGACACTCAGGTCGAGAGCACGGTCGAGCAGCTAGATATCAACCAACCAGAAGAGATCGCTGCTTTCATTTGCAGTTGGCTAGAAAAAAACAGGCATAAATAATAAGTGGTGATCGAGTACTCGTAGTCTCGAACTATTCTCTATGCATAAAGTGTTTTTTCAAACTGATGGCATCATAGTTTTAAATCACGGCATAAAAAAAGCCCTCTGCTGTGCAGAAGGCTTTTCTTTTGACTTTGACCCATAGCAAAAACCCCACGCTTTTGGCATGAGGTCTCGGCTTATTTGATGCCTGGCAGTGTCCACTGTATTCGTCTCATCTTAAAGATGAGTCTCACCCCTAACGGGGCCAGCGCAAGCGCTGTTCAAACTGCATGCGCAGTTTGTCGCATGTCATGCTCGAATAGCACTCCACCAAAACCATAAACAAAAAAGGCCACCCGTTAGGGTAGCCTCTTTTGTTTATTT
>NZ_HE997651.1:0-66939 GCF_000312485.1 Yersinia massiliensis CCUG 53443
AAACACGAGTTATCAGAGTGACATCTAGTAACTAACAAAATCGCCAGAGGCGGTTTTGCACAGCGAGGAACGCTGGCCCTGTAAAGGGTAAGTATCAGGAAGATACACGTAACAGAATCGGTGGAGCGGTAGTTCAGTTGGTTAGAATACCTGCCTGTCACGCAGGGGGTCGCGGGTTCGAGCCCCGTCCGTTCCGCCACCCTATTTAGGGGCGTAGTTCAATTGGTAGAGCACCGGTCTCCAAAACCGGGTGTTGGGAGTTCGAGTCTCTCCGCCCCTGCCAGATAAATAAATAACCCTTCGTGAAAGCGAAGGGTTTTTTTATGTCTAAAAAATCTGTGCCATATCGGTTTTTATTTCTGCGCCGTATCGGTTTGTGCTGTTGGCTACATTCTGAGTGTGTTTTATCCATCCCCTCCTTGCTGTAATGATTTCTACTCTTCTATTTTGGGCTTATCTCCGCATTGGCTCGATGACTTGAACGAGTTTCTCATGCTTGAACAGGCATCCTTATTTACCGTATTTCATTTTAAAAATTCAAAAAAATCCAAAAGGTAACGTTCCCAATGCATACCTATTTAGCTGAATTTATGTACAAAATGATTGTTATTCTGTGGTGTGACACTGCTCATTATTACTTTTACAAAATGTACTAAAACTAATTAACATTTCAGCTATCAGGAAGCTCACCTTAAAAAACATAATGTGTTTTTCGACCGACATTATCTGCAAATTGGCCGAAGTTCAGGGTTGTTAATGACCTGAATGATTATCTTAACTGTTCTTTGGAATAGTAGTGAGTCAACGGCCCGACGATGGCAAGTGAGGAGATAAATATGTACAGGCGTTTACTGTTAGCAGCAGCTGTAACAGCGGCAATGTGTAGTGCAGTTCAGGCGGCTCCGTTAGTCGTGGGCTTCTCTCAAATTGGTTCAGAATCCGGTTGGCGCTCGGCGGAAACTAAGGTTTCTAAGCAAGAGGCGGAAAAACGCGGGATAACATTAAAGATCGCGGATGCTCAACAAAAACAAGAAAACCAAATAAAAGCAGTGAGATCGTTTATCGCTCAAGGCGTTGATGCCATTTTTATCGCACCTGTGGTGGCAACAGGCTGGACACCAGTTTTACAGGAAGCAAAAGAAGCTAAAATCCCCGTATTCTTGCTCGACCGTATGATCGAAGTGAATGACCCTTCTTTATATACCGCAGCGGTTGCTTCGGACAGCGTTTATGAAGGCAAAGTCGCAGGCGAGTGGCTTCTGAAAGACGTAGCAGGTAAACCTTGTAACGTCGTTGAACTGCAAGGCACGGTTGGTTCTAGCGTGGCGATTAACCGTAAGAAGGGTTTTGCTGATGGAATAGCCTCAGCTCCTAACGTGAAGATTATCCGCTCTCAATCAGGTGACTTCACCCGTAGTAAAGGCAAAGAAGTCATGGAGAGCTTCATTAAGGCTGAGCAAAACGGCAAAAATATTTGTGCCGTGTATGCACATAACGATGATATGGCGATTGGTGCCATTCAAGCCATTAAAGAGGCCGGCCTGAAACCCGGTACAGAAATCAAAATCGTCTCTATCGACGGTGTTCCTGACATCTTCAAGGCAATGAGTAGCGGTGAAGCAAACGCGACAGTTGAGTTAACACCAAATATGGCAGGTCCTGCTTTCGATGCATTAATTGCGCTGAAGAAAGATGGTACTCAACCACCTAAATTTATCCAAACAGAGTCCCGCCTGTTGCAGCCAGATACGGCCAAGCAGGAATATGAGTCTAAGAAAAGCCTAGGTTATTGATTCAAATGGCGGGCTTGCCCCGCCTCTTTTCGTCACCTGTATTTAGGCAATATCTGAGTCGTTTTTGAACGTGGGTACATCTGATGGAAACACTGCTAGAAGTCCGTGGTTTGTCAGTTGAATTTCCAGGTGTTAAGGCATTGGATTCTGTCGATTTTTCTCTGCGTCGCGGTGAAGTGGTTGCGTTGTTAGGGGAGAACGGGGCCGGGAAATCAACGTTAATCAAAGCATTAACCGGGGTCTATAAACGTAGCGCCGGTGAAGTTTATTTGGATGGCAAAGCCATTTGTCCTGTTGATACCGCTGATGCTCAGAAAATGGGAATTGGTACGGTATACCAAGAGGTCAATTTACTGCCTAACATATCGGTTGCAGCCAATCTTTTTATTGGTCGCGAACCTTTGCGTTGGGGATTCATTGATCATCGGACGATGAACGAGCAGGCGGCGAAGCTGCTGACAGGCTATGGCTTAACGCTGGACGTACAGCAACCATTAGCTAATTTCTCTATTGCGATACAGCAAATTGTCGCGATTGCTCGAGCCGTTGACCTATCAGCAAAAGTCCTGATTCTGGATGAGCCAACTGCCAGTCTAGATGCTAAAGAAGTCAGTATGTTACTGGATATTTTGCGCCAGTTACGCGACCAAGGCATTGGCATGGTATTCGTAACCCATTTCCTTGATCAGGTTTACCGGATTAGTGATCGTATTACTGTATTTCGCAACGGCAAACTCGTCGGCACGAAAGCAACGGCAGAACTCCCCCGTATTGAGTTGGTCCAGATGATGCTGGGACATAGCTTCGATGAGCAATTACTGAAACGGGGCGAACATAATATTGCCGCCGGTAACCCATTGGTTGAGTTTAAAAACTATGGCCGTCGTGGTGTGGTAGAGAGTTTTGATTTATCTGTTTCACCCGGTGAAATCGTTGGGCTAGCAGGGTTATTAGGCTCTGGACGCACTGAGACAGCACAGCTCATTTTTGGTGTCACCACACCTGACACAGGCGAAGCGAAGATACAGGGGAAACCCGTCAAAATCAGAACGCCGCGCAAAGCATCAAAATTCGGATTTGGTTATTGCCCCGAAGATCGCAAGACGGACGGTATTGTCGGTGCGGCGACAGTTCGAGAAAATATTATTTTGGCCTTACAGGCTCAACGCGGGTGGTTACGGCCCCTTTCGATGCGTGAGCAAACTCAAATCGCTGAGGAATTTATCCAGCAACTTGGTATTCGTACCCCAAGTCCCGAGCAACAAATCCAGTATCTCTCCGGTGGAAATCAGCAAAAAGTATTATTAGCTCGCTGGCTTGCCACAAAACCACGATTCTTAATTTTAGATGAGCCTACACGCGGAATTGATGTGGGAGCACACGCTGAAATTATACGGTTGATAGAGAAGCTATGTGACGAAGGACTGGCACTGTTAATCATCTCATCTGAATTAGAAGAATTGGCGGGTTATGCCGATCGCGTCATTGTCCTGCGTGACCGTCGACATATTGCACAACTCGAACATGGTGAGATTTCCGTCCCTGCGATTATGCAGGCGATTGCGGTGTAATAAGGAGTACCTCATGGTGAATAGGAGCCTATCGATGCCGCAACGACCGCGTAAAGTTAAATGGGTTTTGCCAAAAGGTGCCACTCAATTTGGTGCTCTGGCGGTCATTTTATTAATCGATAGTTTGGTTGCACCGCACTTTTTCTCGATTCATATTCAGGATGGACGGCTGTTCGGCAGCATTATTGATATCTTAAACCGAGGCGCGCCAGTCGCGTTACTGGCTCTGGGGATGACATTAGTTATCGCGACAGGCGGTATTGATTTATCTGTTGGCGCGGTAATGGCAATCGCAGGCGCGACAGCGGCGACATTGACGAGCGCAGGGCAACCATTACCGACCGTGTTAGCTGCTGCAATCGCTGTTGGCGCGTTATGTGGGTTATGGAACGGGTTCTTAGTGGCGGTGTTTCAAATCCAACCGATTGTTGCCACGTTGATGCTCATGGTGGCAGGGCGAGGCATCGCTCAGCTCATTACAGAAGGGCAGATTGTCACATTTGATAGCGGTGGCTTGGCGGAATTAGGCAGCAGTACCTTGATGTATTTGCCAATGTCCGTGGTCATCGCGTTTAGCATGCTGATTATTGTGTGGCTATTGACCCGCAAAACAGCACTGGGGCTATTTATTGAGTCAGTCGGCATTAACCTTCGCTCAGCGCGCAATGCGGGAGTCAGTACTCGGTTAGTGCTTATTGCGGTGTATGTGATTTGTGGTATCTGCGCTGCGGTCGCGGGAATCATTGTGACCGCCGATATTCGTGGTGCGGATGCCAATAATGCAGGTTTATGGCTTGAGTTAGACGCGATTCTGGCGGTTGTTATTGGCGGTGCATCTTTAATGGGGGGACGTTTTAACCTTCTGCTCTCGGTGATTGGCGCTTTGATTATTCAGGGGATGAACACTGGGATTTTACTCTCAGGTTATCAACCCGAATTTAACCTCGTCCTTAAAGCTATCGTGGTATTAGCCGTCTTGGTGGTGCAGTCACCGATGATCTCATTTAGTCATATCTTCCGGAGGCGAAAATAATGTTAAAGCGCAATATTCCTTTGCTGATTACTATCGCCGTTTTTATTCTGGGATATGCATTTTGTCTTAGCCAGTTCCCCAGTTTTTCATCCACCCGTGTCTGGTGCGATTTACTCACTGATAATGCCTTTCTGGGGATTGTCGCGGTAGGGATGACTTTCGTTATTTTATCCGGCGGTATCGATTTATCTGTCGGCTCAGTGATTGCGTTCACGGGTGTATTGCTGGCGAAATTGATCGGCACATATGGCATTCATCCCGCGTATGCCTTTGTGATTGTGCTATTTATGGGAGCGATGTTTGGTGGATTGATGGGTTGGATTATTGATTCCCTAAAGCTCCCTGCGTTTATCATCACCTTAGCTGGGATGTTCTTCGTGCGAGGCATGAGTTTTATCGTATCCGAAGAGTCTATTCCTATTAACCACCCGATTTACGGCACATTAGCGAATTTTGCTTGGAAGATCCCAGGTGGGGGGCGATTCACCTTACTTGCCTTCATCATGTTAATGGTGGTGGCATTTGGCGTTCTGCTGGCTCACCGAACACGTTTTGGCCATAACGTCTATGCGATAGGGGGCAACAGTGTTTCTGCTGCGTTGATGGGGGTTCCAGTCAGAAAAACCACCATCAAAATCTATATGTTATCGAGTACTCTCGCGGCCTTATCGGGCATTGTATTCTCGCTCTATACCTCTGCAGGGTATGCATTGGCAGCCAGTGGCGTCGAACTCGATGCGATTGCGGCTGTTGTTATCGGCGGAACATTACTCACTGGCGGCGTCGGTACTGTCTTTGGGACTTTGTTTGGCGTGCTGATTCAGGGCTTGATACAGAGCTACATCACTTTTGACGGCACTCTCAGCTCATGGTGGACTAAAATTGTTATCGGCATTTTGTTATTTAGCTTTATTGCGATTCAGAAATTGATGAGTGCGTTTTATTTAAACCGCCGAGCACGTCCTCAGTCACCGCCGCTTAATCCTGTGTAGTGCTTTGTGTCGCGTTATTTATGGGGGTTTTTAATAGCTGCCGAATCAATGGTTGCTGATCACTATTTTGCAACCAAACGGCATACAGTGGCCGCATAATGACGGGGATATCAGCGTTCGCAATGAGCTGAGGATATTCTGTTTGCCAATGTTCAGGCAGGAATGCGTAGCCATTAGTCGTTTCTAAGAGTTGCCGAGTAAGATGAGCTGAGGTAGTTGTTAATACCGGTATCTGCTCACTGTCGAGTATCCGACTCTCTTGCTGATGGAAATCAGCTCCCCATTCAAGTTTTATATAGGGTGCCTCATTTGCATTTTCATGCTCATTTTTGGCATCAATATCTTGTGGTAAATCAACGGGTATTGCCGAAAAAAGCCGTAATGAAAAATGCCCTAATAATTGGCTCGCTAACTCATCCATCTTCGGTGGTTCGGTCGTCATCAACAAATCCAGTTGCCGTTCATGTAACTGTTTTACCAACGATTGCCGTAGGGCAATACGCGCTTCAAGGTGCAATGAGCCTCGCTGGTTGTATAGCTGTTGCAACCATGGGGTAAGATAAGCCTCCCAGAGTGAAGCGGTAGCACCGATGGATAACTCGGTATGTTGCGGCGAGTGAGCAACCTCTTTTTTAGCCAATTGCCAAGTACTCATCAGTGTTTCGGCATAGGGAACTAATCGTTCACCTGCCGGAGTCAGACGAATATTATTGCGGTGGCGCGTGAATAAATTTGCACCTAATTGATTTTCCAATTGACGAATACGAAAACTCACCGCCGACTGCGTTAAGTACAAAGATTCTGCTGCGCGACCAAAGTGGCGAGTTCTACTGACCTCCAAAAAGGTTTTCAGTAATTCAGTATCCACACCCATCTCCAATTATTTTTGTCGTTAAGATTTAAATGTTTTGTTTTACACGATGTCAAGCGTATCTAATACTCCGCGCCATAAACAGCACGACCATAAAAGAGTTAGGAGCGTGTCAGATGGCGGAAAGCTTCATCACGACCAATCGTTTTTTTGATAATAAACATTATCCTCGCGGGTTCTCGCGTCACGGCGATTTCACCATTAAAGAGGCGCAATTACTAGAGCGCCATGGTTACGCCTTCAACGAACTCGACTTAGGTAAACGCCAGCCTGCAACGGAAGAAGAACAGCTATTTGTTGCTGTCTGTCGCGGTGAGCGTGAACCCGTCAGTGCAGAGGAAAAAGTCTGGTCAAAATATGTGACCCGGACTCGTCGTCCTAAACGTTTCCACACGCTATCAGGCGGTAAGCCGCAGATGGATGCGGTGGAGGATTATACTGATAGCGATGATTAGCTGCATTCACTTACCCGAATCACTGACTTGGGTATGAGTATAGCGACTGAAAAATAGGGGGCTTTTGCTCCCTTTTTTCATTTTTAGTCATCCGCTACATCAAACTCTTATGCAACTGCAACAATAGCCGGTCCATACAACGATAGCTTAGTGCTTCAGAAAGATGATGCTTTTGAATGCTATCTTCCTGAGCAAGGTCAGCAATCGTTCGGGCCACCTTCAAGATAGAGTGCCAAGCACGCACCGATAATCCCAATTTCAGCAAAACTTGTTCAAGAAAAATGGCGTTTTCAGGCGTTAAATAACAATATTCGGCAACTTCTTGGCTATTCAACTCGGTATTAATCTTTCCGGCCCTATCAAGCTGCTTTTGCCTTGCCTGCAATACCCGCATCCTAACTGTTTCGCTCGTTTCCCCTTGATTCTTTTGTGCGCCAAGCATCCCTGCGGGAAGTAATGGGACTTCTATCGATAAATCAAACCGGTCCAGAAACGGACCAGACAGCTTTGCCAGATAGCGCAGAACTTGCTGGGGTGATGTCCGGTTATGCACCCCCTGATAGTGACCACTGGGGCTGGGGTTCATTGCGGCGATCAGTTGTACTTTTGCTGGGAAGCAAACTTTGGCTGCCGCACGGGAAATGATAATTTCACCTGACTCCAAAGGCTCACGGAGTGAGTCTAATACACGGCGCTCAAACTCCGGCAATTCATCCAGAAACAAAACCCCATTATGGGCCAGCGATATCTCACCGGGGCGAGGGATAGAACCTCCACCGATGAGCGCGGCCATCGAGGCACTATGATGAGGGGCTCGAAAAGCACGGCAACGCCATTGTGCCGGCAGTTCGTTGGTGTGCCGCAAGCCATTGATAGCGGCAGCTTCCAGTGCTTCTTGATCCGTCAGGGGCGGCAGAAGCCCCGTTAACCGATTTGCCAGCATGGTTTTACCTGTTCCCGGAGGCCCGAGCAGTAATAAGTTATGGCCTCCGGCTGCGGCAATTTCCAACGCACGTTTAGCCTGTGATTGGCCGATGATATCTTGCAAGTCCAGCTTGTTATCCCAAGAGGGGGATGATGCTAAATATTGCCCCTGAGCAAGCGTGTTCTCACCTTGTAAAAAACCGCATACAGCCAATAAATGATCAGCAACCCAACTGTTACTTTGTGGGATCAAACCCACTTCATGGCTGTTGGCTGTCGGAAGAATTAATTGCCGCTGATCATCACGACTGGCGAGTGCTGCCGGAATTGCGCCGCTAACGCGCCTTAGCGCACCTGAAAGGGCAAGTTCACCCAAGAACTCATAGTGCGTTAGTTTATCCGCAGGAATCTGTTCTGATGCGGCCAGTATCGCTAATGCGATAGGGAGATCATAACGACCCCCTTCTTTCGGTAAATCTGCCGGTGCCAGACTGACGGTGATTCGTTTGGCGGGAAAGGTGAAGCCGCTATTGATCAATGCGCTCCGAACCCTATCACGCGCCTCTTTTACCGTTGTTTCGGGTAGGCCGACCAAGACGAGGCCGGGCAACCCATTGCTGATATGGACTTCTACCGTCACATTGGGTGCTTGAATCCCCAATGTGGCCCGAGTGTGGATAGTTGCTAGTGACATCATGCATTCCTTTGCTGTCGATACCGCAGCCGAGATAGTGTCCCAGTATTTTTTTCTGTGTGCGGAAAAAACTTGGGATTGCGAAACCTCCCGAGAAGTTTCGTTGCAACGGGGAGTGCAGAATTTAAAATTGCGGCCAATCACGCAAAAAAAGACCAGTCTACTGATGTGGCTTTTACTGATTGATAAATAAAATATTTGTGGCGTTTTATGTGTGTGCTCACAGAATAATAATTTAAATAAATATTGTCAGGTGACCAATAACTGTGATAACTCTGTAGGTATTCGTTCGACACAAGACAGATGAACAACCTCATTATGAAAGCAATCGTCCAAGTGATTAACCTAGTCCTAATTAGCGTGGTGGTGATTATTATCCCACCGTGCGGGGCTGCACTTGGACGAAGAAAGGCATAAAAATCAAGCCTTAATCTCAAGAGAACCCCCGCACCGAAAGGTCCGGGGGTTTTTTTATTGTTACGTTAAAGACGCGAGGAACATAAAATGCACAACAGAATAAAATCCTGTGCCTCCCGCAAAAGGTCGGGGAAATAACTATGAATGGTGCTCAGTGGGTGGTTCAAGCGTTGCGTGCGCAGGGTGTTGACAAGGTATTCGGCTACCCAGGTGGTGCGATCATGCCTGTGTACGACGCTTTGTATGATGGTGGTGTCGAGCATTTGCTCTGCCGCCATGAGCAGGGTGCTGCAATTGCCGCGATAGGTTATGCACGTGCAACCGGTAAAGTCGGTGTGTGCATTGCCACTTCAGGCCCTGGAGCCACGAATCTGATCACCGGTTTGGCGGATGCCTTGCTGGACTCTGTTCCCGTTATTGCGATCACCGGTCAGGTGGGTTCTGCCCTGATTGGCACTGATGCTTTTCAGGAGATCGACGTACTCGGCTTGTCACTGGCCTGCACCAAACACAGTTTCCTCGTTGAATCTCTGGAGGCGCTGCCGGGTATCATGGCTGAAGCATTTGCCATCGCGACCAGCGGCCGTCCGGGACCCGTTTTAATTGATATTCCTAAAGATATTCAGTTAGCTGTGGGTGAGTTGACCCCGCATCTGATGCCGGTTGAAGAATACCTCGTTGATTCTGCCGCTGAGTTACAGCAAGCATGGGATATGCTGGCGACGGCTAAAAAACCCATGCTGTACGTCGGTGGTGGTGTGGGCATGGCACAGGCCGTACCTGCATTGCGCGATTTTATTGAGACGACGGATATCCCTACGGTTGCCACCCTGAAAGGTTTGGGCGCACCTGATGCTGAGCACCCTTGCTATCTTGGGATGTTGGGGATGCACGGCACCAAAGCGGCGAACTTTGCCGTACAAGATTGTGATTTGTTGATTGCGGTTGGCGCGCGTTTTGATGACCGCGTAACCGGCAAACTGAATACCTTCGCCTCAAAAGCAAAAGTTATTCATATGGATATTGACCCAACTGAATTAGGCAAACTGCGTCAGGCACACGTGGCATTACAGGGCGATTTGAAAGTGTTACTGCCCGCGCTACAACAACCACTGAATATTCAACCGTGGCGCGATGAAGTTATAGCGTTAAAAAAGCAGCATAGCTGGCGTTACGATCACCCTGGGCAAGCGATTTATGCCCCGTTGTTACTGAAGCAAATTTCTGAGCGCAAAGCCCCGCAAACCGTGGTGACAACGGATGTCGGTCAGCACCAGATGTGGACAGCGCAACATATGAGCTTTACCCGCCCTGAGAATTTCATCACCTCCAGTGGCTTGGGTACGATGGGCTTTGGTGTACCTGCAGCGGTGGGCGCACAAATGGCCCGTCCCGATGATATGGTTATCTGTGTCTCCGGCGATGGCTCGTTTATGATGAATGTTCAGGAATTGGGCACGATAAAACGAAAACAATTGCCGCTGAAAATCGTGTTGTTAGATAACCAGCGATTAGGGATGGTTCGACAGTGGCAGCAGCTGTTTTTTGATGGACGTTATAGCGAAACCAATCTTTCTGATAACCCCGATTTCATCACTCTGGCCAGTGCTTTTAACATCCCCGGCCAACGTATCACCCGAAAAGACCAAGTCGACGCCGCCCTGGATGCGCTGTTTAACAGCGAAGGCCCTTATCTGCTCCAGGTTTCCATCGACGAACTCGAAAACGTTTGGCCGTTAGTGCCGCCAGGCGCAGGTAATGAAACCATGCTGGAGAAAATCTCATGATACAACATCAACTCTCTATCCAAGCCCGCTTCCGCCCTGAAATGTTAGAGCGCGTATTGCGGGTTGTGCGGCACCGCGGGTTCCAAGTTTGTGCTATGAATATGTCGCCAACGATTAATGATGAGAATATTAATATTGAATTGACCGTTGCCAGCCAACGGCCTGTCGATTTACTGTCTTCTCAGCTGAGTAAGCTTATGGATGTCGCCTGCGTCGAAATCCTACAACCTAATTCATTACAGATACGCGCCTAATGCGCGACAAGGAAAGAAAAGAATGACGAAGAAAGCTGATTACATTTGGTTTAACGGTGAGATGGTTCCGTGGGCAGAGGCGAAAGTTCACGTGATGTCTCACGCGTTACACTATGGCACGTCAGTCTTCGAAGGTGTTCGTTGCTACGATTCCCATAAAGGGCCGGTTGTTTTCCGTCACCGCGAACACATGCAACGCTTGCATGATTCAGCCAAAATTTACCGCATGCCGGTCTCTCAGACGGTTGATGAGCTGATGGAAGCTTGCCGCGAGACACTGCGTAAAAATAATCTGACCAGCGCCTATATCCGCCCATTAGTGTTTATCGGTGATGTAGGCATGGGCGTCAATCCGCCAGACGGCTATAAGACCGATGTCATTATCGCGGCATTCCCGTGGGGAGCTTATCTGGGGCCAGAAGCGCTAGAGCAAGGCATTGACGCTATGGTCTCCTCATGGAACCGTGTCGCACCTAACACGATCCCAACCGCCGCGAAAGCTGGTGGTAACTACCTTTCTTCCTTGCTGGTGGGCAGTGAAGCACGTCGTCATGGCTATCAGGAAGGGATTGCGCTAGATATCCACGGTTTCCTATCTGAAGGTGCCGGCGAGAACCTGTTTGAAGTTAAAGATGGCATCTTGTTTACGCCGCCGTTTACCTCTTCTGCATTGCCGGGGATTACCCGCGACGCCATCATCAAACTGGCGAAAGATATGGGGCTGGAAGTGCGTGAGCAAGTGTTATCACGTGAATCTCTCTACTTGGCGGATGAAGTCTTCATGTCCGGTACTGCGGCTGAAATTACACCCGTGCGCAGCGTAGATGGTATTCAGGTGGGTATTGGTAAACGCGGCCCTATTACCGGCAAGATTCAACAGGCGTTCTTTGGCTTGTTCACTGGTGAGACTGAAGACAAATGGGGTTGGTTGGATCAAGTCTACCCCGACTCATCAGCGAAGTAATTGCTAGCAGACATCGCAGGTGGTTCGTTCGCCACTTGCGACACAGGTTATTAGCAACATGACAGGCTATTTGCATCACAATCAATTAGTTGAAACACAACCCATTATTTGCAACACCGAATTGATGTGCAAAATAAAAAAAGCGGAGTAAAGAGACAATGCCAAAGTACCGTTCCCATACCACCACCCATGGCCGCAATATGGCTGGCGCCCGCGCACTGTGGCGCGCTACCGGTATGACCGATGATGACTTCGGCAAACCGATTATTGCAGTGGTTAACTCATTTACCCAGTTTGTACCGGGCCACGTTCATTTGCGCGACTTAGGCAAACTGGTTGCAGAGCAAATTGAAGCTTCTGGTGGCGTGGCGAAAGAGTTCAACACCATAGCGGTGGATGATGGGATCGCAATGGGTCACGGCGGCATGCTCTACTCCCTGCCTTCGCGCGAATTGATCGCCGATTCCGTTGAGTACATGGTGAACGCCCACTGTGCGGATGCCATGGTGTGTATCTCTAACTGCGACAAAATCACCCCAGGGATGCTGATGGCATCTCTGCGACTGAATATCCCCGTGATCTTTGTGTCCGGCGGCCCAATGGAAGCCGGCAAAACCAAGCTGTCAGACAAAATCATTAAGTTGGATCTGGTGGATGCCATGATTCAGGGGGCGAACCCTAATGTCAGTGATGCCGACAGCGAGCAAATCGAGCGCTCAGCCTGCCCAACCTGCGGCTCCTGCTCAGGGATGTTTACCGCGAACTCCATGAACTGCCTGAATGAAGCGCTGGGCTTAGCCTTACCGGGTAACGGTTCACTACTGGCAACCCATGCTGACCGTAAGCAACTGTTTCTAGATGCCGGTCAGCATATTGTTGCGCTGACCAAACGTTATTACGAGCAGGATGATGTCAGTGCCTTGCCGCGCAGCATCGCCAATAAAGCGGCATTCGAGAACGCCATGACGCTGGATATCGCGATGGGCGGCTCAACCAATACCGTGTTGCACTTACTGGCTGCGGCGCAGGAAGGTGACGTTGATTTCGACATTAGCGATATTGACCGCTTATCCCGTCAAGTCCCGCATTTGTGTAAAGTCGCGCCGAGTACGCAGAAATACCATATGGAAGACGTACACCGTGCGGGTGGGGTGATGGGGATTTTAGGCGAGCTTGATCGTGCTAACCTGCTGAATCGAGAAGTGAAAAACGTTTTAGGGCTGACGTTGACCCAAACGTTGGACACCTATGATGTGATGCTGACCAAAGACGAAGGCGTGAAGCAGATGTACGCCGCAGGTCCTGCGGGTATCCGCACCACGAAAGCGTTCTCGCAAGATTGCCGTTTCCCATCACTAGACACTGATCGTGAAGACGGCTGTATTCGTACCCGCGAACATGCCTATAGCCAAGATGGTGGCTTAGCCGTGTTGTACGGCAATATCGCCGAAAACGGCAGTATCGTTAAAACCGCTGGCGTCGATAAAGAGAGTTTGATCTTCCGCGGCCCCGCTAAAGTGTACGAGAGCCAAGATGCGGCGGTAGAGGCGATTCTTGGTGGAAAAGTGGTGGCCGGTGATGTGGTCGTTATCCGCTACGAAGGGCCAAAAGGTGGGCCAGGGATGCAGGAAATGCTCTATCCAACCACTTATCTGAAATCCATGGGATTAGGCAAAAGCTGCGCATTACTGACAGATGGCCGCTTCTCTGGTGGCACATCAGGGTTGTCTATCGGTCACGTGTCACCAGAAGCAGCCAGTGGCGGCTTGATTGGTTTGGTGCAGGATGGTGACTTTATCAACATTGATATTCCTAGCCGTGGCATCGTATTGGATGTGAGTGAGTCTGAGCTGGCTGCTCGTCGTGAAACTGAAGAGGCCCGTGGCGCTGCTGCATGGTCACCGAAAGCCCGCGAACGTCAGGTTTCTTATGCACTGCGCGCTTATGCCTTATTGGCGACCAGCGCGGACAAAGGTGCTGTGCGCGACAAAAGTAAGCTGGGAGGCTAATCCCCATGGCGGTATCACAACCCTTATCCGCTGCCCCCTGTGGGGCAGAATATCTGCGTGCGATACTTCGTGCGCCGGTGTATGAGGTGGCGCAAGTCACCCCACTGCAAGCGATGGAAAAAATCTCGTCTCGCTTGGGTAATACCATTTTGGTGAAGCGGGAAGATAGGCAGCCGGTGCACAGCTTTAAGCTACGCGGAGCTTACGCGATGCTGGCGAGCCTGACTGAAGAGCAGAAAACGTGTGGCGTGATTACCGCTTCTGCGGGTAACCATGCACAAGGGGTGGCGCTCTCAGCCAGCAAGCTAGGCATCAAAGCGTTGATTGTGATGCCAGTGGCGACTGCCGACATCAAAGTGGATGCGGTGCGTAATTTTGGTGGTGAAGTGCTGTTGTTCGGTGCCAATTTTGATGAAGCCAAAGGCAAAGCTATCGCACTATCCCAACAGCAGGGTTATACCTTTATTCCCCCTTTTGATCATCCAGCCGTGATTGCAGGACAGGGAACACTGGCCATGGAGTTGCTCCAGCAAGATGCACATCTCGATCGGGTGTTTGTTCCGGTCGGCGGCGGTGGGCTGGTGGCAGGGGTCGCCGTGCTGATCAAACAGTTGATGCCGCAGATTAAAGTCATCGGAGTCGAAGCGGAAGATTCGGCCTGTTTACGCGCAGCGTTAGATGCAGGTAAACCGGTCGATCTGGCCCGTGTTGGGCTGTTTGCTGAAGGTGTGGCGGTGAAGCGTATCGGTGATGAACCTTTCCGTCTGTGTCAGGAATATCTGGACGAAGTGATCACGGTCGACAGTGATGCTATCTGTGCAGCGGTCAAAGATTTATTTGAAGATGTGCGTGCTATCGCTGAACCCTCAGGTGCCTTGGCACTGGCGGGCCTGAAAAAATATGTGCAGCAGCACAATATTAAAGGCGAGCGCTTAGCCCATGTGCTTTCGGGCGCTAACGTTAACTTCCACGGTTTACGTTATGTGTCTGAGCGTTGTGAACTGGGCGAACAGCGCGAAGCACTGCTGGCTGTCACTATTCCTGAGCAAAAAGGCAGCTTCCTACGTTTCTGCGAATTGCTAGGTGGTCGTTCAGTGACGGAGTTTAACTACCGTTATGCTGACGCGGATAATGCCTGTATTTTTGTTGGGGTGCGTTTGACGCGCGGTTATGCGGAGCGGGCAGAGATCCTCGCCGAGTTGCAGGAGAAAGGTTATCAGGTAGTGGATTTGTCTGATGACGAAATGGCGAAACTCCATGTGCGTTATATGGTGGGGGGCCGTCCGTCAAAACCATTGCGTGAGCGTCTGTACAGTTTTGAATTCCCCGAGTCACCGGGCGCATTGCTGAAATTCCTGCATACCTTGGGCACGCATTGGAATATCTCGCTCTTCCATTATCGTAGCCATGGCACTGATTTTGGCCGTGTATTGGCAGGGTTTGAGTTGTCTTCATCTGAACCGCAATTTGAGCAACATCTTGCCGCGTTAGGCTATGACTGCCATGACGAAACAAATAACCCCGCATTTAAGTTTTTCTTAGCGGGTTAGCAGTTATATTGCAACGGGCCCTCATATCTAATGATCGATAGAGGGCTTAAGTCATTTTTTCTAGCGGCTCATTGAGCCGTTTTTTTATGCGTCTCATTCAAGTCATATAAATTTGTGAATCATTTAGATCATATTAATGACAGATAGAATATAAATTGAATATTCTCAGGTTAACTGTCATTAGTTTTTCTTGTTCGACATGTAATTTCGTTTACTTTCTTATTAATTATCATGTTGTCAGTTGGCTAGAGATAAAATCGTTAGCGTCTAAGTGTACACGACAATTTTTTGCCTGATACAAATAATTATCACTTTTACTTATTGTGACCTTAGATAAATAGAATCATAAAAATAAATTATTTTAATCTCATAAACAATATAGGTATCTCTATGAACGATAAAAATTCTTACGACCATCATACTGTTAGACGCGACGGTATTAATTTGGAAAACCAGCCGATTAAAGAATACAAAGATAAACGTGGGAATGTGTTACGAGATAAATTTGATATTCACGGAAAATTGATTTGGCGTGAAAAACTGGCTTATAACAAGAACGATAAAACAACCTCAAAAGTTATTACACAATTTACCCGTAATGATAAAGGCTCGATAATTAATCGTCATGATGAGATTTATAGTGCGTCTGGCGAGTTAATTGAATGCAAAGAGCTCGTTAGATCGGGGAGTGGTGAGTCTGCTATAACGAGAAGATCAGAGTGTCAATATAGTGATGGAAATGTAGTCCTTAAAACTGAAAAAACACTTGATTCTAGTGGTAGTATTTTGAATGAAACTAAGCAGTATTTTTATTTTCATCCAGATGGGAGTCTTACATACAGTCATTTGTCTTTATATAAGGATGGGATCTTAGATGGAGTAATTAGGGAAGAAAGCAAGGGGTGGGATGGTGATGAAGTAACTTATAGCGAGATTAGTCACCATAATGGCAAGGAAGAATTGATTTCCATTTGCAAAAGAGAATATTCTAATAAGGGCGGAAGAGATGGGGATGTTAGTTATAAAGACAGAAGATATAATAATAGTGATGAGTTAGTTGAGATTGTAGAACTATCAAAATCATTTAATAAAGATGGGCTGTCATATAGTGTTAATGAGATGTTTTATTCTTCCGAACAAGATTTATATAATGAAAAAGAATCTAAGGTAATTGACAGCGAATTTGACGCTTCAGGTAATTTAATTTTCAGCGATACAACTATTGATAATAAGAAAGTAACGATACATCAAGAATTTGATTCTTTCGGTGAGTTAAAGTCAAAAGAGGAAAAGACCCAACTCACTCGTGATGGGCTGACTTATCAGGAGAATATATATACTTACGATGCTAATGGCGTTGAAATAGATGTGGTTGAGATAACTCACACCTATGATTATTCTAGTCGTAAGTTACAGTCGTCATATGAGTTCCACCGGACTAATGACTCTAAAGGTCAGATGACGAGTTCAATTGAAATACGTAAAGAATATGACTCTAGTGGTAACTTAATATCTAGCATTGAAGATAAGAGTGACCCTGCTGGGGAGTTAGTTAGCGACTCTACAAAAGAGTCAATCTCTAGTTCTGAAAATAAAGTGACTGAACATACGACAGCAACGCAAAAATATAATGACCAAACAACCGGAAAGTTTACAAAAAAAGAAACATCTGATGTTGATGGGAATTTTACTGAAAGAAATAAAGACATATATGACGAAAATGGAATACGAATTAAGAGTGTGACGATAAGTGAAAAAATCAATTCTGCTAGTAACAGAACTTACCTAGCTGAAGAGATTCAAGAGTTTGGCTATGATGGAAAATTAATCGTCAAAGTCGTTGATAATTATGAGTTCAAATTCGGTTCGGATGGAAAACTTCTCTCCCAAACGCAATTAACGCAAGAATTTAATTCAGATGGTGTTCTGACTTTCTGTTCTGGAGGCGAATATAAAGCTGATGGACATAAGACTAAAGACTTTAGTGGCACTAGTGGGCACGATGGGGAACATCGTCATCTAGAGCACCAGTATGAGACGTTAGACCATTTGATGAGTGCGATGAATAGCTTTGACCTCAATGAGGGCGTGCCTACATCGGTAGAGACTCATTTTATGTCCGCTATGAAGCCGAATACACTGGTGGCACCGGTATAAGCAATCTTCAGTTCTACCGCGGCTGAGTTCAATTACAGCAGCCCCCAAAACGCTTCTATCAACGGCTCATTGAGCCGTTTTTTCGTTACGCAAACACCCAACTCAAATGGCTCCACCAGTGAGACATCATCCAGCAGCGAAATACGATTACGCACTGGTTCGGGGCTATTATCCACCACGACTGATGGGATTAATGCCACGCCGCAGCCCAATGCGACCATCGACACAATCGCCTCATGACCAGAGACGGTTGCATAAATTAATGGGCTAGTGATGCGCTGGCGACGAAACCATAAATCGATACGTTTTCGTGAGGGACCATGCTCCGGCAATATAAACGGGATGTTAGCCCAATCAGGCTGATCGATGGATACCTGAGATCGCACCGCGCAAGGCAGGGCAGGTGCAATCAGCACTAACGGAATTTCGCCAATCTGGGTAAAGGCCACACTGCTGGGGAGAACTTCAGGGCGGCCTGCAATCCCAAGATCAGCCTCATTAGATTGCACCTTATCGACAGCATCGGCAGCATCGCCAGTTGTGAGCTTGATTTCAACCAGTGGGTGGCGAGCCCGAAAGCGATCGAGAATGGGCGGTAAGTGGCTGTAAGCTGCAGTGACCGAGCAAAAAAGCCGTAGCTCGCCACTCAATGATGGCCCATGTTGGCCCAAAGCATGGCGCAATTGCTGGTACTGGAGCAATGTCTGTTGTGCAAAAGCCTTTAATTGGGCACCTGCATCGGTCAGTTGCACGGTGCGATTGTCGCGCAAAAAAAGCGGCTGGCCGATGGTCTCTTCCAAGCGCTGGATCTGGCGCGAAAGGGTAGAGGGACTGACGTGCATGGCTTTAGCTGTGCGGCCAAAGTGGCGGCTTTCAGCTAAATGCAGGAACAATTTTAGGTCACGTAAATCCATCACAGGCAGCCTCTTGGTTGAGAAGCACCATTGTATTGCATCAGGATTAAGCTGTATTGCAGAATCTGCAATATGACATTGTTAATATATCAATTTCAGCAATGTGTTTCCTGTCATATAGTGAATGCAAGGTTATCCCCTACACCCATAAAACAGAATTGAACGGAGTAATACCATGGCTAACTATTTCAACACCTTGAACCTGCGTCAGCAGTTGGCGCAATTAGGTAAGTGTCGCTTTATGGCACGTGACGAATTCGCCGATGAAGCAAGCTACCTTAAAGGTAAAAAAGTGGTGATCGTGGGCTGTGGCGCACAAGGCCTGAACCAAGGCTTGAACATGCGTGACTCCGGTCTGGACGTGGCTTACACCCTGCGCAAAGAAGCCATTGCTGAGAAGCGTGCTTCATGGCGTAAAGCGACGGAAAACGGCTTCAAAGTAGGTACCTACGAAGAGCTGATCCCACAGGCAGATTTGGTGGTTAACTTGACGCCAGACAAACAGCATTCAGCGGTTGTTCAAGCTGTTCAACCACTGATGAAAGATGGCGCAGCACTGGGTTACTCCCATGGTTTCAACATCGTTGAAGTGGGCGAGCAAGTGCGTAAAGACATCACCGTCGTGATGGTTGCGCCAAAATGCCCAGGCACCGAAGTGCGCGAAGAATACAAACGTGGTTTTGGTGTTCCGACATTGATCGCGGTTCACCCAGAAAACGACCCTAAAGGCGAAGGCATGGCCATTGCTAAAGCTTGGGCTGCGGCAACGGGTGGTCACCGTGCCGGTGTACTGGAATCTTCATTTGTTGCTGAAGTGAAATCTGACTTGATGGGTGAGCAAACTATCCTGTGCGGTATGCTGCAAGCCGGTTCACTGCTGTGCTTCGACAAATTGGTTTCTGAAGGTACTGACGCGGCATACGCTGAAAAACTGATTCAATTCGGCTGGGAAACTATCACCGAAGCCTTGAAGCAAGGCGGTATCACACTGATGATGGATCGCTTATCCAATCCAGCAAAACTGCGTGCTTATGCGTTGTCTGAGCAGTTGAAAGAGATCATGGCGCCTCTGTTCCAAAAGCACATGGATGACATCATCTCAGGTGAATTCTCCAGCGGCATGATGGCTGACTGGGCGAACGATGATGCAAAATTACTGGGCTGGCGTGAAGAGACAGGCAGAACTGCCTTTGAGAATGCGCCACAGTTTGAAGGCAAAATTTCTGAGCAAGAATATTTCGACCACGGCGTGTTGATGATTGCGATGGTAAAAGCCGGTGTTGAATTGGCATTCGAAACCATGGTTGATTCTGGCATTATCGAAGAATCTGCTTATTACGAATCCCTGCATGAATTACCGCTGATTGCGAATACCATTGCACGTAAGCGTCTGTATGAAATGAATGTGGTTATTTCAGATACCGCCGAATACGGTAATTACCTGTTCGCCAACGCAGCCGTGCCGTTACTGAAAGGTAAATTTATGGATTCCCTGCAAGCGGGCGATTTGGGTAAAAGCATCGCCGGTTCTGCGGTCGATAATGCCCAATTGCGTGATGTTAACGAGGCTATTCGCCAACATCCAATCGAATCTGTCGGTCATAAACTGCGTGGGTATATGACGGATATGAAACGTATTGCAGTTGCGGGCTAAAATATTCTTGTTCGTAAGTTAGCTGTCTAGCTTCACGACAATAATTGAGTCAACGTAAAACGCCGCCATTGATTAATGGCGGCGTTTTTTTATCTATCCGACAAAAACAAACCAGAACTGCGTACTGTTATTTTAAATGACTACTCAGGGGCTTACTGTTGCCTGAATCATCGATTAAGACAAAATCTAAAGCCGTACTGCTGCTCGTGGGTAAGTGATTGAGTGGGAAGTCGAGTGTAGAAAAAGGGGCGACCATATCAGGCAATGCTTCCGACGAACCTAATTTTATTGAGGCCAGAGACGCATAATAAGGTGTGGGGTTATTCACTTTAATCAGTGCAGTGTCACCGTTGCGCACTAAAGAAAAAGTTAATGCTTTGCCTAAGGTATCTTCCGGTGCGGGTATATCCTTTGGTCGATAAAAGATTTTGTACTGCATACGTAAGGCGAGGGTAACGAAAGATTCATCCTCAACTTTAGTGGTGGTCTTCGGCGGAATTTCGTAAACGTTAAGCCAAAATGCAGACTCTCTATCGACAGGTAATTTACTGGCCCCTGATAGAATTAACCGCAAACTGCGCTGTGCTTGCGGTTGTAACCGAAATAACGGTGGCAGCACTAATACTGGGGAAATCGCTTTCTCCGGTGTGGCCAGCAAATCACCATCATCTACCCAGACCTGCACTGCGACTGGGTAGCTGTTGCTGTTGACCAGTTGCAGCGATTCTTCGGTGCTGCCTCCGCTAAAGATGACCCGTGTTCTTTCGGCTATCACGCTGGCCATCGCTGGCACACTGCTGGCCATCATCAGCAAAAGGAGCGAACAGTTGATTCCACGATTAACGCGTTGGATAAGCACGTTATTGGACTCGAATAACCACTTGCGCATGTGCATTCACCGCTCCCGCTGTCACCGTTTGCCCGCTGATCTTGCTTAACTCAGCCCGAAAGTTCTCCGTGTAGCTATTCCCCCCCGACACCGTGCCAGTTATCTGTTGTGCACCTTGGAAAATGCCATACCAGCCACCATTATTACCTGTTTGAGTCACATTCTTTGATAACAGATACATCGGACTATTATTACGGTAAATACGGATGCCAACTCCGCTTGCCATTCCCGCAGCACCGTAATTTTCAGAAACTAAATGGCTGATACCACCACTGCCATTCATTAATCCTAACGTTTGTGCTTTTGCAACACTGGCCGCGGGCACCAAAAAACCCATTGCCACTGTACCCGCGGTGACACCTGAATTAATGCCTGTTTGACACTGAAAATCCACATTAAAATCCGCAGAGCTGGTATTACCATTGTTTAACTCGGCGACAGAAATCCTGGGTAAAATAACTGTCGGCGTAAAGTTAGTGACCGCACATATTGTTGTGCGGCGAAAAGTCATATAATTGTATAGCCCGATGGAAGCAGGCCAAGTCCCATACCAACCAGGCCAATTTGATACTGAGTCGGTGCCTTCAACTGGGCCACTTATCCCTGGGCCTTTAAAAGCAATATAGGCATTTGGCTGGGTATAGGCATAGGCATATGAAGCCACATTATAAGCCCCTGCGCGGGTATAGTTTATGCGAAAAAGCTCAGTATAAAGATTACTGAAATTCTTCGCTTTGACTAAGATACGGCCAGTACTGTCCGTATCAAGTCCCGTTAAACGGCGTCCTTTCCACAAGCGAGAGTAATATTCACCGGTTGAAAGATTTGTCAGTCGAATCACGACATTGGCGACAACGGTGGCAAAACCATAGGGAACATTACCCGCGATGGCACCATCTTCATTTTTGCCACCATAGTCATTATCTCCGTTAGTGGCATACATTTCGAATAGTTGGTCGACATCTGCCGCCGCACAACGAAAGAGTACGCGTTCAGGGTCATAACCCGTATTTAAGGCGAAAGTGGTGAAATCAGAAGTTGCAGCCGCTAATAGCGTACCATCTGGTTGAAAATTGGCATTGGTACTGAGATCGATGACACTCGGTAAGCCAAGTGAGCCATTATTATTGTCCAGTGAACCTGCCCATGCTCCCGCCGTGCCATCGCCAGCGCTAAGCTGGTTTTGCGCTGTAATTTTGGTGCAGGCTGACCATACAGGTGTGCTGCATAGCCCTAGCAGTGCCATCATTCCCGCTATCATGCAGGCGCGACGATAACGCGTTGCGACCGCTGATGGCGGAACTTCGCAAGATAGTAATGGTACTTTTTGTCTAAACATTATTTCTCTCGCATCGTTAACGGCGGCAACTGCCGATTAAATGGATAATATCTTGCTCGGCTTCTTTTGAATCAAACGCATAAGGTAATTCGCATTGTTCATTGCTGTTATCGCCCCAGCGAACATAGAGTGATCCTTTTTTATCCTTCACCCTTGCGTAGATCTGATTGCCTTGACCCACCATACCAACAAGCTCGTCTTTTCCGCTGTAGACATCTGCACCGAGTGGTAACCCCTCACCTTCAGCCGCTTGGGTTTGGATCAATACAGCGTAGCCGGTTAAGGTTTCAAATTTCACTTTAACTGCTGCGCCAGAATAAGGAACCACGCGCCCCTGATTCTCTTTCAGTTCCGTATTACGATTAATCCCTTTCGTATCTAAACCAATCGTATTGTAATTGTAGGGTGTGAGTGATGGCACCAGCGCAAAACCGTTACTATCAATCCTCGCCCCTTGCGAATTACGCACGGTCGCACCTTGGGCACCATCGGCTTCAATTAAGCCAAAAGTCTCACCCAAATAAGGCCCCAATGTCAGGCCTTGGCTATGAATAACCGCCGCACCACGTGCACCCGCCCCATATTGGGTATAATTACTGCCACGAGAATAGCTACCATTGACTGTCGCATTAGGGAACTGCTGCTGCACATTCGCCCCCCAAGTATTCGAACTGCCACTTATATTGCTGTCGTCGTAACCCGCATTGACGGAATAGTTAAAGCTATTTCGTTCACCGGCAGTACCTGATAGTGACGTCTGATAGTTATTACCACTTTTTGGATTACGGTTGGCAGACAGGGATAAATACTGATTCCTGTTACCTATATTCAATGGAATCGACACTGTCAACGACGCGATATTTTCGGTATTGCCATAACGCGTTGATGTCGTTGTGGCATCAGTCTCATCGGTATCCCAGTTATAGAGCGTTGAAGTATAAATCGTACGTTGGCGACTAATGGCCACGTTATAACTGATGTCGCGATAACTGTTTGAGTAATTAAGCTGTAACTGCGTGTCCCGCTGAGTATCGTTATAATAATCGCTGGTTGATGCTGATGCCGACAGTTGCCCATAGCCGCCCAGTGACTGATTTATGGTCGTCGTAAACTGGCTGCGTTGCTTATAAGTGGATGAATCCCAGTTTCCGCCATTCTTTTCTACTGAGCGCACACCGAAAACATCATTTAAGTCGCGATAGCCTTTTGTTGAATAACGATATCCAGCCAATGAGAAGGAAGTCCCCGTTTCATTAAATGTTTGGCTATAGGTAGCCTGCATTCGCCAGCCATCCTGAGTTTGATCATTTTCAACTTTAGCGTGGGAATAAGTGGTATTGAGACCAAATGCACCAACGGGGGTCCCTAATACCCCCCCAACAAGTAGTGCCGTATAATCTTGTGCTAAACGAATCCCACTGTTGGCCGTTAATTGATTCGTTAGACCGCGTTCGTAGGTGAAGTCCGAGAAATAGCTATCGATATCGGTGAAATCACGTGATTCCCCAACAACGGCATTATAACGGCTCACACCTGGGCGCATTGAATCGGGTACGGCACTAAACGGCACGGTAAATGTGGAGCGAGTGCCATTTGCCTCTATTACCTCAACATTGAGGTCACCTTGGCTAGCAGTGCTATATAAGTCGTTAATAACAAATGGGCCGGGTGCGACGTTGGTTTCATATATTTCCTGCCCATTCTGGCGAATAACCACTCGCGCATTACTCGTGGCAACACCACGGACTTCTGGCGCAAAGCCACGCATGGACTCTGGCCACATACGTTGGTCAGTCGCCATTTTAGCGCCACGAAATGACATGGTGCCGAATAATGTACTATCGGTAAATGTTTCGCCCAGCGTTAATTGACTATCGAGTTGTGAAATAGGGCGTTGCACATAAGTCCGGATATTATTCCATTGTGTATCGCTGTTCGTTGAATTACTGGCATAGCGCACGTTTGATTGTTGACGAATTTGCCACAGCCCTAAGTTCAAGCCACCTTTAAGACCCAGAAACCCGTAATCAGAAGTATTATTTTGTGTGCCCTGTGTTTCGCTGCGATAAAAGTTAGTGCTGTAGTTAACAAATGCGAGGTTCTCCCCTTCGTCCCATTCCGAGCGCTCAATATAGCCTCGAGGCTGCTTTTTTAATAAAGCTTGTGGAATAGAGAGTTCTAAGCGCAGCTTGGCTTGATCAAAGTGGAATGAGGCCCCTTTTACCCGTTGAGACAGCGGGATACATTCGCCTGTTGAGGTTTCTGCCGTGGAATTTGAAGGTGCTGGCTCCGGATTGGTCGCATCAGCCACATGAGGTTCTTTCTCCATGGCACTGTCACTACCGATAACTTTAATACCTGCAGCCGTTAAGAACTCATCGCTCAGACAGGGGTGAACCTCTGATGAATCAGTATCCTTAACAAACTTAATTGTCGTACGTTTATACTGTTTATTATTGATCAAGACATCGACAGCATCGTAATTACCCGCTGTTGTGGCATTCTCTTTGTTAAGTTGACTCAGCCCCGCGGCAAAATTTGTGCCTAAAAAGAGAGACTCGTCAAACTCTAGATTCTGTGATGCTTCCTGAGCTAAAACAGTATCAACATGCAAGATTAAGCTGATACATAACGTTAATGCTTTCTTACGACCAGAAAATTTCGTCTTGAATATGCTGCGTGCAAAACCCATAAATATTCCCTTACCGGAAAGGACTATTGAGTCCGATAACTGCCGGTATCTTGCCCGCCGAAATCATTAACGACACGAAAGTTAATAACAGGATTTGAAGGTGCTGAGGAATTTGGAATAATCCATTCAGCTTGAGACATTGGCGCTATCATCTCTGACTTCATCTTAAGTTTTTTACCGCCACCAACCACTTCACCGCTGGCAATAGTGGCAAAGAAGCCTGTAGGATTTTTTCCAGTCACAACCACATTGTTGCCTTGTTGGCGAACACTGAATGTTAATGCACTTGGGACTTGGTCTGACCGGCCTACAATACTGTCAGGACGATAAAATAGCTTGATGCGGTTACGTAGCAGAACTAACATTTTATTGTTTTTCTCTGCTTTATTGACGGGTGGGACCTGTAAGAAGTTAAGATAAAATATAGATTCTTTATCTGTTGGTAGCCCACTACCGGTATATTTCAGGCGTAATGTTTGGCCAGCATTTGCTTCAATGCGAAAGAACGGTGGGGTGACAATAAACGGAGCCTTACCCGTTTCTGGTGTGGATTGAGCGTCTCCACTGTCTAACCAAACTTGAACAGCATTGGCAAAGTTATCATTATTGGTTAATTGTACGCTGTGCTCTTTTGCTCCTGCCGGATATATAATACGGCTGCCACCCATAACGACACTGGCATTGGCAAAGGAGATACCCATAAATATTAATAAAGTGGCAAACAGAAAACGGTAGCTGTAGCTATGTGTATTAAACATGATGGGTATATCCTCTGTGGGAATTAATCGGGTGGTCTCCCACCCGACAGTACTCATATTACAGGTAAGAAACTGCGTATTGTACAGAGCCAATCACTGTTCCTGGTGTTGCTTGTCCTGTTGCATAATACTGGACTGCAAAATCATGTTCTGCAGATGTTTGACCTGCTTTCAATACAATACCATCTTGCGCCAAACCGCTATTCAAATCTATACCTGTTGTTGTTGTTGCATCTTTTAATAATTGAAGCTCAACATTCGTTGCTGTACCGCTATTTTTTAGGTTACCGGTCGCTGAAACTTGGTTACCAATGAAAACAGTTTTGATATCAATATCACTTGCGTCAGCAGTACAACCAGAAACACCTAAGGTAAAGGTTGTTTTACCTGCTTTCTTACCAGAAACATCAAGGTCAGCGCTTGATACAGTCGGCAGTAAAACCATTGGGTTTGCTTCAACACCGTTTACAGTAACTGAACAAGTCTGTGCAGTAACTTCACCCTGGAAAGTAATTGTATTATTACTTGCTGCCATAGCAAAAGTTGTAGATGCAGAGAATAATGCCAAAGCCAAAGTAATCTTATTCATTTAAAACTCCAAAGCGTTAATTTAAAGAGGGTAATCCTCATATATATATGAAGATTTAACTTTATTGATTAAAAATAAAATGGACTATGACTGTAATAGCGATTCTTATTCTATTATGTTCGTCAGTTTCCACAGGGTTTATATTTAAAGTAATTCAGTGCTTATTATTTTTGGCACATCCCTTACTCGATGTGAGACATAATATATAAGGTAACCCTTATTGCACATAGGATAAGCGAACCAGTTTTTGTGGGAAAATTCCTACCGCACTACTTTTAGGACCTTAGATTGCATAATGCTATGTATTTAAAGGTTTTTAATGGGAATGGAATTTAAAATTAATAAGATCTTTCTTGTTGTTTTTCTCTGTAATGGCTTTTATTTGCTATTTTTCGAGTTTTTACAACCCTAGTTTTACATTAAAATGTGCTCGTTTTAGGCTTTATTTATGGTACCTATTTATAGTTAAGTAAAGATTGCATAGAGAAATGACAGGTAAGATTTTTAAGTATAAGAACTTTATGAAACGAATTATGTTGATGATGTAGGTAGGGAAATGTCTGATGGTAAAGATATTATTTGCGCCTCTTATTCCGGAGACGCAAACTAAGCTTAATTCCGATATAGCACTTTAATGATGTGATAACCGAACTGAGTTTTTACTGGACCATAAGGTTGCAGTAGTTCGCAGCTAAAGACGGCTTTATCGAACGCTGGGACCATATCGCCTTTGTTGAACTCACCCAGATCACCGCCGTTGCGCTTTGACGGACAGTTGGAGAACTTCTTCGCCAACGTTTGGAAATCCGCGCCGTTATTTAATTGCGCCAGAATATCGTTTGCCTGCTTTTCATCATCTACCAGAATGTGCAGCGCAGAAGCTTTGTTTGCCATAATTACAATCACCACAATGTTATTTGAACGAAGGTTATCTTCTATGGGCTCTAGAAGCGCGCCAGTGTAGCGTATTTTATTCAGGATGGGGCGACTAGGAGGGCTGTTTTACAAATCAAAAAACGCAGGTGATTTTTTTTCGACTGCGGCTTTCTGCTACAATCCTGTTCCCCCGATAACCCACAGAGCGACCCTGTACCATGCGATTAAATCCCAGCCAACAACAAGCCGTCGAATTCGTCACCGGACCCTGTCTGGTGTTGGCCGGTGCGGGATCGGGTAAAACCCGGGTGATCACCAATAAGATTGCTCATCTAATACGCCAGTGTGGTTATCAGCCAAAACATATCGCAGCGGTGACTTTTACCAATAAAGCCGCGCGTGAGATGAAAGAACGTGTAGCCCAAACTTTGGGGCGTAAAGAATCCCGTGGTTTGATGATTGCGACCTTCCATACGTTAGGATTGGAGATCATCAAAAAAGAGTATACGGCGCTGGGGATGAAATCTAACTTCTCGTTGTTCGATGCGCAGGACCAAATGGGGCTATTGAAGGATTTGACCCACAAGTGGCTGGAAGATGATAAAGCACTCCTGCAACAACTGATCTCAGCGATCTCCAATTGGAAGAATGATCTGCTTGATCCCGCCGGTGCTGCCGCATTAGCGCGATCCGAGCGTGATAAATTGTTCGTTCATTGTTATGGCTTATACGACGCTCATCTGAAAGCCTGTAATGTATTGGACTTCGATGACCTTATCTCTCTGCCGACGCTACTGCTGCAAAATAATTTGGAAGTGCGGGAGCGTTGGCAAAATCGCCTGCGTTACCTATTAGTAGATGAATACCAAGATACCAACACTAGCCAATACCATATGGTGAAACTGCTGGTGGGAAGCAGAGCACGTTTTACTGTGGTGGGTGATGATGATCAATCAATCTATTCATGGCGAGGTGCACGGCCACAGAATCTGGTGTTGTTGAACGAAGATTTCCCTCAGTTACAGGTGATTAAGCTGGAGCAAAATTACCGTTCTTCAGGACGAATTCTAAAAGCGGCGAACATCCTGATTGCCAATAACCCACACGTTTTTGAGAAGAAACTCTTTTCTGAGCTGGAGTATGGCGATGAGTTAAAAGTCATTACTGCCAATAATGAAGACCATGAAGCCGAGAGAGTCGTCGGTGAGCTAATCGCTCATCACTTTGTTAAAAAGACGCAGTACAGTGACTATGCCATCTTGTATCGAGGTAACCATCAGTCGCGTCTATTTGAAAAGTTATTGATGCAAAACCGTATCCCTTATCGTATCTCGGGTGGAGATTCGTTTTTCTCACGCCCAGAGATTAAGGATTTACTGGCTTATTTGCGGGTCTTGACCAATCAAGATGATGACAGTGCATTTATGCGTATTGTTAATACGCCAAAGCGTGAGATAGGGTCGGCGACTATCCAAAAATTGGGTGAATGGGCTAATTTGCGTAATAAAAGCCTATTTCGTGCCAGTTTTGATTTGGGTTTGGGTGAGCATCTAAAAGGCCGTGGTTTGGAGTCATTGCAGCGATTCACGCACTGGATGGATGCCATTATTCGGTTGGTCGAACGCGAGCCAGTGGCGGCAGTACGGGATTTGATCCACGGTGTCGATTATGAGAGCTGGCTGTACGAAACATCCCCGAGTCCGAAAGCCGCTGAAATGCGGATGAAGAACGTAAACCTATTATTTAGCTGGATGACCGAGATGTTAGAAGGGTCGGAGCTAAATGAGCCGATGTCGCTGACGCAGGTCGTAACACGCTTTACACTGCGCGACATGATGGAGCGGGGGGAAAGTGATGGCGAACTGGATCAAGTCCAATTAATGACACTGCATGCCTCGAAAGGGCTGGAATTCCCTTATGTGTTCTTAGTTGGGATGGAAGAAGGTTTACTGCCGCACCAAAGCAGTATTGATGAAGATAATGTCGATGAAGAACGGCGGCTGGCATATGTGGGTATCACCCGTGCCCAGCGCGAGCTGTTCTTTACCTTGTGCAAAGAGCGGCGTCAGTATGGTGAGTTGATACGGCCTGAGCCTAGCCGCTTCCTGATGGAGTTACCGCAGGATGATTTGCAATGGGAAAATGAGCGTAAAGTCGTTAGCCCACAAGAGCGGATGCAAAAAGGCCAGAGTCATCTGGCCAATATTCGTGCTCAGTTAGCAAATGCGAAGAAACAGCCTTGAGTATGTGCTGAATGGGCAGATGACCTGCCCATGCGTTTACGGATTAAGGCGCAACTTGCTTACCATCAACAGTGACGTTTTTCACATCGCTAAAATGCCATGGTGTCTCACCACGCAATTCAGTAAAGACCACATTGTTAAACTCACTGTCACGTAAATCACTGATTGCTGTTGGCGTCACCTGCTTTAATTGCACATTATTGACATGCACTAAGCGGTGCCAAGCCTGATTCGCTGAATCGCCTTTGATTTCAATTGAGGCATTTTTGCCGGTGGTATTATCCACCGTCACATTATTTAAGGTGAAATCATAGAATTGAGCTGGAACTTTCGCCGGTGGGTAATCAATGTTGGCGTTGCTATCAGCATAATCCAGTGTCATGACCATCACTTGTTTTGCTAGATCGCGCATTGCATTGTTACGGAATGTAACATTGCGTGCGCCACCACCAATAGTGCTGGTGCTCTTGGCGCGCAAGCCGATGTCGGTCAGGTACATCACATTATTTTCAGCCAGAATATCTTCAATCCAAGCACCGGTATGGCTACCGGTGACAATGGCGCCGTGTCCCATGCGGAAATAGTTATTGAATAGCCATGCGCCTTTCATCGGCTCTTGTTCCAGTGCTTTCTCACCGGTGCCCGCAGCAAAATTGATGCAGTCATCGCCGGTATCAAAAAAGTTGTTAAACACCATCACATTTTGGCTATTGCCGAACTCAATACCATCTCCATTGTTAGCATCATAAGTTTGATGGACTAAACCATTAGCCACCACATTATGGTTTTCCAGATTCATGATGCCGTGGAACGCGGGGTTACGGACAGTGAAACCGGCCAAGTAAACGTTCTCGACTCCGCGTAATGTCATCAGGCTGGAGCGGCGTTGACCATAAGCATTTTTCAAATCCATACCTTCGGAAACGGCTTTCTCGACCTGATTTTTCGCCAGAATACCGTCTTCATGTACTTTGCTGTTTTTACTCGCCACATATTGCGGCAATGGACGACCTAGCTCATCCGTAATTTCAGCGGTTTTGGCTCTTTGCCAACCATTACCGTCAATGGTGCCTGAACCTGTAATTCGGATATTACGGAATGTGCCAGGCTTGCTGCTATTAGGATTGATGGCATTGATCAGTGAGGCGGGGCGCTCAATCGTTGAGTAAGGATAGAGGCGGTAGCCAGCCGGATAGTCATCCGGGTTATCTGAACCCAGTAACGTGGAGCCAGCCTGCAGATTAAGGGTCATATCACTCTTTAGCCAAAGTGCGCCGCTTTTGTAGGTACCTGCAGGGATATCGACTCGACAACCCGGTTTGCAGCTATCAATGGCTTGCTGGATCGCTTTGGTGTTCAACGACTTACCATCATCAATGGCACCAAAGTCACGGATGTTGACAATCTGTGGCTTCGCACTGGTTTTGGCATTAACAGGCTGGCTAGCTGCAGATAATGTGCCGTCAGCATACTGTGCTTTGACCGTAAATTGATAGCGAGTATCTGGCTTCAGGCCGTCCACAGTGAAATTCTGGAGCACAATTTTATGTTGAAAATTCTCTTTATCATTCGCGTAGAAGTTATCCATATAGGGCTTCGCGGGTGAGAATTTATCATTGTTATCACTGGCCTTACCCAACAATTTTCCAGCAGAGTAAATCTGGTAATCAACAATTTTTCGGGTATCTTCCGGCGCTTTCCAAACTAAAACAATGCTGCTCTCGTCATAGGCGAGAGTGGGGACCTGTAGCTGCTGAGGGGCATCGTGGCTCGTTGATTTAGCGGCCATTGCCAAGGGAGATCCGACCATCAGACTGGAGATAATCACCAACATACCTGCTGTATGTGGGCGTTGAAGCTGTGCTCGCATTATTGTTCCTCATAAAAGACTGAAAATTTGGACACAGCGTCCTTTGCCAGATGGCGGTATAGAAACCCATTATTCAATATAGAAACGCTGTTTTATAAAAATACACACATTGTTTCTGTTTTAAGCTGGGGACGATCACATTCTGAGGGTTTCAGTTTTTTTGTCTGAGGTAACATGAGGTTGATCATGAAGAGGAAGATGATTGGGTGACCAAAAGTCACCCAACAGAAGAAATTGTTAGCTGAGTTCTTCTAATATTAATGGCCACTGGGCATAACTTTGCCAATGACTTTCTTGCTCTAATGCTTCTGCGCGGTAAGGATGTTGTTGCAGCCAGCCTTGAGGCAACAGCACATAAAGTGCTTCGCCATTCGCCCGTAATCTGACAGCTGGAAGCGTGTCATCCCGACGGCGGCTGGAGAAGATGATGGCCAGACGTAATAAACGGCACAAATGTTGCGCCATATCGACTGGCAATGCGTTCTGCTGAGTTAACAGCGTCAGATCAAGAGCGTCACTCTGATTTTGCAGCAGTGCCGAGAAGAGCCGCTTTTGTGCAGGGGTGAAACCGGGTAGGTCAAGATTGCGAATCAGGTAAGCAGCATGTTGGGGAGCATGCTTAAAATCAACACTTAGGCCAATTTCATGGATCAAACAGGTATTTTGCAATAACTCGCGACATCGACCATCGAGATGCCACTCTTTTTCGACCTGTAGCAAGAAATTATCCGCTAATTTACTGACACGCTTAGCTTGCTCAGTATCGAGTAAATAGCGGCGCTGTAAATTTCGCACAGTGCGACTGCGAATATCTTGTTCAACCGGCAGATGAAGCATGCCATAAACAAGCCCTTCGCGCAGTGCCCCGCCAGCGAGTGTCATGCTTTCAATCGCTAGCTCTTGGAATATCGCTATCAAGATGGACAGGCCACTGGGGAAAACTAACGCTCGTTCCAATGTTAAACCGGGGATTTCCAACTCTTCCAATTTGCCGCACTGAATCGCTCTTTGCTTGAGTTGCTGCAATTTGGGCAAGGTAATCAGCTCATCCATCCCTTGGGCGACCATGATCTCTTGCAGGGCCTGTACCGTGCCTGAAGCACCGACACAGATTTGCCAGCCGTGCTCACGAAAACGTGCGGCAACGGGTTTGATCATCTCGCGAGCAGCGAGCTCAGCACGTTCGAAATTGTCTTTTGCCAGATTGCGATCACTAAAATAGCGCTCTAACCAAGTTACACAACCCATTGATAAACTAACTAATATGTTGGCTTGGGCACCATTGCCAGTGACCAACTCCGTACTACCACCACCAATGTCAACCACCAGACGTTTCTCTGGCCCACCGGTAGTATGTGCAACACCGTGATAAATGAGCCGAGCTTCTTCTTCGCCGCTGATCACCTGAATGGGGCAGCCGAGGATCTCGGTTGCCGTTTGCAGAAATTCTTCAGCATTGGACGCTAGACGCAGGGTGGCTGTTGCGACCACGCGAATCTGATCCCGAGGGATATCCTGTAAACGCTCAGAAAAAAGCTTCAAGCATTGCCAACCGCGTTCCATCGCATCTTGCGATAGGTGATTTTGGCTATCCAAGCCAGCCGCCAGACGGACCTTTCGCTTAATTCGGGCCAGCGTCTGGATACTTCCTGCCACCTCACGTACTACCAACATATGAAAACTGTTGGAGCCAAGATCGATGGCAGCATAAAGTGAGGTGGAACTCAGCATCGTTTTTATCAGCTCGGTCGCTTACGGTTATTCCGTGGTGCACCACTACGGCGTGGGGCAGAGTTACGGCGTGGGCCATTCCCAGTACGGGGACGAGCCAAACGTTTCGGCGCCGGTAAATCCGTTAATAGCGCATCGCTATTATATTTGCTGACCGGAATGCTATGACCTGTGTAGGTCTCGATAGCCGGTAAGTTTAACGCATATTCTTCACAGGCCAGACTGATGGAATGACCACTTTCGCCTGCTCGGCCAGTACGGCCAATGCGGTGAACATAGTCTTCGCAATCGTCAGGCAGATCGTAGTTGAAGACATGGGTAACCAGCGGGATATGCAGGCCACGTGCCGCAACGTCGGTGGCAACCAGAATATCGATATCACCTTTGGTGAAGTCTTCCAGAATCCGCAGGCGTTTTTTCTGCGCAACATCACCTGTCAGTAAACCGACACGATGACCGTCAGCAGCCAAATGGCCCCAGATCTCTTCACAGCGATGCTTGGTATTAGCAAAAATAATGCAGCGGTCAGGCCATTCTTCTTCAATCAACGTCTGAAGTAGACGCATTTTTTCTTCATTTGAAGGGTAGAACAGCTCTTCTTTGATGCGGTGGCCGGTTTTTTGTAACGGTTCCACTTCAACATATTCCGCATTATTCATCTGTTCGAAGGCCAGTTCGCGTACACGGTACGAAAGTGTGGCAGAGAACAGCATGTTCAAACGTTTTTCAGCGGATGGCATACGGCGGAACAGCCAGCGGATATCTTTGATAAAGCCCAAATCGTACATACGATCTGCTTCATCCAAGACCACGACCTGAATCGCACCGAGGTTAATATAATTTTGTTTTGCGTAATCGATTAAACGGCCAGTTGTCCCGATCAGGATATCAACGCCACTTTCCAGCACTTTAAGCTGTTTATCGTAGCCGTCGCCCCCATACGCTAAGCCTAATTTCAGCCCTGTCGCTTGGGAAAGTGACTCTGCATCGGAGTGAATTTGCACTGCCAATTCACGCGTGGGTGCCATAATCAACGCACGAGGTTGATTCGTCTGGCGACCCTCTTCTGCCGGGTTAGAAAGCAAATAATGGAAAGTAGACGCTAAGAAAGCCAGCGTCTTGCCGGTTCCTGTTTGCGCCTGACCCGCGACATCACGCCCAGAAAGGGTGAGTGGCAATGCTAACGCCTGAATCGGCGTGCAATACTCAAACCCTTTTCTTTCAAGAGCTTGAGTAACTAGCGGGTGCAGGGCGAAGTCGGAAAACTTCTGTTCGGTCAAGTGTGTTTTGCTCATAGTGTGGTAGAATATCAGCTAACTATTGCTTTACGAAAGCGTATCCGGTGAAATAAAGTCATCCTATTGTTGGTTAATGCTACACCAACGAGGTAGACACAATCCTTTGGAGTAGAACATGAGCGATAAAATTATTCACCTGAGTGATGAAAGTTTCGACACTGACGTACTGAAAGCTGACGGTCCGGTTCTGGTCGATTTTTGGGCTGAATGGTGTGGTCCGTGCAAGATGATTGCTCCGATTCTGGATGAAATTGCTGAAGAGTATGAAGGTCGATTGACCATCACTAAGCTGAATATTGATGACAATGTGGCGACGGCACCTAAATTCGGTATCCGTGGCATTCCTACGCTGTTGTTATTCAAAGACGGTCAAGTTGCGGCCACGAAGGTGGGAGCCTTATCTAAAGGCCAGTTGAAAGCATTCTTGGATGCCAATCTGTAAGCGGCTTTAAACAGCCTAAACCCAAATATTTCAAGATGCGTCGCCAGTGGCAAGCAAGAGAATTCCGATAAGCTAACAGCCTATCAGTTAGCCGGAATGCAGTGAGCAGTCAATGCGGCAGTACCTTGAAAGAGGGTAGGTATAGCTGGGTGTGTAGCGGCAGTTGTGATTTCTCACACTGACCGCTAGACGCCTGCAAAGAAGCGTGTTAAGTTTACTTCACTGCGTATAAAACTTTCCTGTGTATTCAATCCGGGTTTGTAGCATCTAGCTTAATTCTTTAGTACCTATTAAATCTGTAGTACCTATTAGATCTGTAGTATCTATTAAGTTTGAATCTAAGATTTACTCTATGTCGAAATAATGTGTGTTGAGAATAATGATGAACTCAATCAGTTTTTTGACAATCTAACGGTTTTACAAAATCAGTCGAAGGCACTTTCAATCTTTTTACCGTTGAGTCGCGCAAATCTCGCGTAAGTGATTACTTGCGTAGTTTGTCTAAGGCCGGTGATTGAATGTCCCATTAAACAGGCACGGATGACGCTGCCATACCATTCACGACCATAGTTCGAGACATACCCCGAGTTTAAGAACCCACCATTATGAATCTTACCGAATTAAAGAACACGCCGGTTTCTGATCTGATAACACTTGGCGAAAATATGGGGCTGGAAAACCTAGCCCGGATGCGTAAACAAGATATTATTTTCTCTATTCTTAAGCAGCATGCGAAAAGTGGAGAAGATATCTTCGGTGACGGTGTGTTGGAGATATTGCAGGATGGATTTGGTTTCCTCCGCTCTGCAGACAGCTCCTACCTCGCCGGTCCCGACGACATCTATGTATCCCCAAGCCAAATTCGCCGTTTCAACCTCCGCACTGGTGATACCGTTGCCGGTAAGATTCGTCCGCCTAAAGAAGGTGAGCGTTATTTTGCATTGTTGAAAGTTAACGAAGTTAACTATGACAAACCGGAAAACGCCCGTAACAAAATCCTGTTCGAAAACTTAACCCCACTGCATGCTAACTCTCGTTTACGTATGGAACGTGGTAATGGTTCGACAGAAGATTTAACTGCTCGCGTACTGGATTTGGCATCGCCAATCGGTCGTGGGCAACGTGGTCTGATTGTGGCTCCGCCTAAAGCGGGTAAAACTATGCTGTTGCAGAATATTGCAACCAGCATCGCTTATAACCACCCTGATTGCGTATTGATGGTCTTGCTGATTGACGAACGTCCGGAAGAAGTCACCGAGATGCAACGTCTGGTTAAAGGTGAAGTGATCGCTTCTACCTTTGATGAGCCAGCATCCCGTCACGTTCAAGTCGCTGAAATGGTCATTGAAAAAGCAAAACGTCTGGTTGAGCATAAAAAAGACGTTATCATCCTGCTGGACTCCATTACCCGTTTAGCGCGTGCCTATAACACCGTTGTTCCTGCTTCAGGCAAGGTGCTGACTGGTGGTGTGGATGCGAACGCCTTACACCGTCCTAAGCGTTTCTTCGGTGCTGCACGTAATGTTGAAGAGGGCGGGAGCCTGACCATCATTGCCACCGCGTTGGTTGATACCGGTTCTAAAATGGATGAAGTCATCTATGAAGAATTTAAAGGTACAGGCAACATGGAACTGCACTTGTCCCGCAAAATTGCGGAAAAACGTGTCTTCCCAGCGATTGATTTCAACCGCTCAGGTACGCGTAAAGAAGAGTTGCTGACCACCACTGAAGAGCTGCAAAAAATGTGGATCTTGCGCCGTATTCTTCATCCAATGGGTGAAATCGATGCGATGGAGTTCCTTATCAGCAAGCTGGCAACCGCGAAAACCAACGATCAGTTCTTCGATAATATGAGACGCTCATAATTTTATCGTATTAACTAAAAACGTCACGCTCGTCGTGGCGTTTTTTGCTTTTGGAATATACGATAGCCGAGTTTGCAATTCATTTAGTGAATGACCAGATCAAACTAACGATTATTTTGGTACTTATTCTTAGCGCCAACGAAAAAATACCAAAAAATAGAGTTGGGAATAACAAGCAAGGCTGTCATCATATTCAGAAATAACTGAAAGCGTGGCGAAGGCATGGTTTGCGCCAACCTACATGCTAAGCTGATGTAACTTTTTGCAGAGAGCGGTTAAACGTGAATTTACTCACTATGAGTACTGAGATATTTGTTATATTCCTGTTTTCATTGGCATTTTTATTTGTTGCTCGCAAAGTTGCCAAGAGAATTGGATTAGTCGATAAACCTAACTATCGCAAACGCCATCAGGGCTTGATCCCATTAGTTGGCGGTATATCCGTGTTCGCGGGTATTTGTTTTACCTTTCTGATCACCAATCAGCAGATTCCCCATTTCCGTTTATATCTAGGTTGTGCCGGTTTATTAGTCTTCGTCGGTGCGCTAGATGATCGTTTCGATATCAGTGTAAAAATCAGAGCCTTTGTACAAGCCATGGTCGGTATTGCCATGATGGCGATCGGTGGGCTTTATTTACGTAGCTTAGGGCATACTTTTGGCCCGTGGGAAATGGTGCTAGGCCCGTTCGGCTATGTTGTGACGTTATTCGCGGTTTGGGCGGCGATCAATGCATTCAATATGGTGGATGGCATAGATGGTCTGCTCGGCGGCCTATCTTGCGTCTCGTTTGGTGCCATGGGGATTTTGCTGTATCAAAGTGGGCAGATGGCACTGGCGTTATGGTGTTTCGCTATGATTGCCGCAATCTTGCCGTATATCTTGCTTAACCTCGGGTTGCTCGGGCGTCGCTATAAAGTCTTTATGGGGGATGCCGGCAGCACGTTGATTGGTTTCACTGCCATTTGGATGCTGCTGCAAACCACGCAAGGGAATTCACATCCGATTAATCCAGTGACTGCATTATGGATTATCGCCATTCCATTAATGGATATGATCGCCATTATGTATCGGCGTCTACGTAAAGGGATGAGTCCTTTCTCTCCTGATCGTCAGCATATCCACCATTTAATTATGCGTGCTGGTTTTACCTCACGGCAGGCTTTTGTGTTAATTACCCTCGCTGCAGCGATATTAGCGGCGATCGGCGTTATCGGCGAACGGCTCACATTCATCCCTGAATGGGTTATGTTGGCATTATTCTTGCTTGCATTTCTATTGTACGATTACTGCATCAAACGGGCATGGCGAGTGGCACGTTTTATCAAGCGTATGAAGCGCCGGATGCGTCGTGCATCGCAAAATAAGCATGAATCTTAATCAGAGGCTTTTAGGCAGTGATGAAATCAGAATCTATGTCGACGAATAAAACAGGATCTCCCCATAACGAGCCTACTGTGGATAACGAATTAGATATTCGTAGCCTGTGCCGTACGCTTTGGCGTGGCAAAGTATGGATCATCGGGATGGCAATTCTTTTCGCCGCAATCGCGCTGGGTATCTCCTATCTGGTGAAACAGCAGTGGAGTGCGACGGCCATTACCGACAGACCGACAGTGAATAACTTGGGCGGTTTTTATTCTCAGCAACAGTTTTTGCGTAATCTGGACACTCGCATTAATAGCGGTGTTGCCAGTGAACAACCTGGTATTTCTGATGAAGCCTACAGCGAGTTTATTACTCAATTAGCGGCATATGACACCCGCCGTGACTTCTGGCTGCAAAGTGATTACTACAAACAACGCTTAGAAGGTGATGCCAAAGCAGACGCGGCATTGCTTGATGAACTCGTGAATAACATTGTATTCACGCCGCGTGATGACAAAAAAATACTCAACGACAGTATTAAGTTGACGGCAGAAACCGCCACTGATTCTAATAAGCTGCTGCGTAGTTACATTGATTTTGCCAACCAACGTGCGGCCAGCCATTTGAATGATGAGATTGTGGGGGCGTGGGCTGCACGTACACAATCAATGAAAGCGCAGGTCAAACGGCAGGAAGCAGTGGCACAAGCGGTGTTTAATCGTGAAGTCACCGCAGTTCAGCAAGCATTGAAAGTGGCGGGTCAGCAAGGGATTAACCGTAATCAAACGGACACCCCTGCTGAGCAACTCCCTGATTCCAAAATGTTTATGTTAGGCAAGCCTATGCTTGAGGCTCGCTTAGAAACATTGCTGGCTACTGGCCCAAGTTTTGATATTGATTACGATCAGAACCGCGCCATGCTGGCAACATTGAACGTCGGTCCGACACTGGATAAAACATTCCAAACTTATCGCTACTTACGTACACCTGAAGATCCGGTGACACGTGATAGCCCGCGTCGTGTTTTCCTGCTGATTATGTGGGGTGCGATTGGGGCACTGGTTGGGGCCGGAGTTGTATTGGTTCGTCGTACCAGTACACAACCGTAATCTGTGGTGTGTGATGGAATCTATACCTGAATAAATTAGCGTCGCAGCCAGACAAAAAAAGTCATGCTGCGGCGTTCAGTAAAAGCGTATAAATCGTTACTGGGCGCATTGTGCGTCCAACTTGCAGGCGTTGTCTGCGGCTAACTGACCTTAAAGAGATTCACTGTGAAAGTGTTGACTGTTTTTGGCACCCGGCCTGAAGCCATTAAAATGGCTCCTCTGGTGCACGCCTTGGCTCAGGATGAAGCCTTTGAATCGCGAGTCTGCGTGACGGCTCAGCATCGTGAGATGCTGGACCAAGTTTTACGTTTATTCGAAATTCAACCGGATTATGATTTGAATATCATGAAGCCGGGACAGGGATTGACGGAAATAACCTGCCGAATTCTGGAGGGGTTAAAGCCGGTTCTGGCTGAGTTTAAGCCAGATGTGATCTTAGTTCATGGTGATACCACCACGACGTTGTCGACCAGTCTCGCTGCTTTTTATCACCGCATACCGGTCGGCCATGTCGAAGCGGGTCTGCGTACTGGGAATCTCTACTCCCCGTGGCCGGAAGAAGCTAACCGTCAACTGACCGGTCACCTTGCCATGTATCATTTTGCGCCGACAGAGAATTCGCGCCAGAATCTGTTACGCGAGATGGTACCGGATAGCCGTATTTTCGTCACAGGTAATACGGTGATTGATGCGCTATTTTGGGTTCGCGATCGGGTGATGAATAACCCTGAACTTCGCGCTAGCTTGGCTCAGCGTTACCCGTTCCTCGACACCAGCAAAAAAATGATCTTGGTCACTGGGCATCGCCGCGAAAGTTTTGGTGGTGGTTTTGAGCGGATTTGCAGCGCATTAGCGGAAATTGCCCGTCGGCATCCTGATGTGCAAGTAGTCTATCCGGTGCATCTCAACCCGAACGTCAGTGAGCCAGTCAATCGTATCTTGAAAGGTATCGATAATATCATTCTGATTGACCCACAAGATTACCTCCCATTTGTTTATCTGATGAACCACGCCTACCTGATCTTGACCGATTCTGGTGGTATTCAGGAAGAAGCGCCTTCATTGGGTAAACCCGTCTTGGTTATGCGTGATACCACTGAACGTCCTGAAGCTGTCGATTCAGGCACCGTTTTGTTGGTTGGCACTAATATTAATAAGATAGTTGATGCAGTGACCCGCTTGCTAACTGATGAGTCTGCTTATCATCAAATGACCCGGGCACATAATCCTTACGGTGACGGGCATGCCTGTCAACGCATCCTTGAAGCTTTAAAGAATCATCAGGTGACGCTATGAGTTTTGAAACAATTTCTGTTATCGGTCTTGGGTATATTGGCCTGCCAACAGCGGCTGCTTTTGCCTCGCGCAAGAAGAAAGTCATTGGTGTCGATGTCAACGCCCATGCAGTTGAAACCATTAATCGTGGCGCGATTCATATCGTCGAACCCGATCTAGACAAAGTGGTGAAAATTGCCGTTGAAGGGGGCTACCTTCAGGCTGTCACTAAGCCGTTGGCCGCAGATGCGTTTCTCATTGCTGTACCGACACCTTTCAAGGGCGATCATGATCCGGATATGGTTTTCGTTGAATCTGCCGCTAAATCTATCGCACCCGTACTGAAAAAGGGTGACTTGGTCATTCTAGAATCCACATCGCCAGTGGGTGCGACAGAACAAATGGCACAATGGCTGGCTGAATCTCGCCCAGATTTGAGCTTCCCGCAGAACGCGGGTGAAGATGCGGATATTAACGTTGCCTACTGCCCTGAGCGCGTGTTGCCGGGTCAGGTGATGGTTGAGCTGATTCAAAATGACCGTGTTATTGGTGGCATGACCGCAAAATGCTCTGCCCGTGCCAGTGAACTGTACAAAATCTTCTTAGAAGGCGAGTGCGTCGTGACTAACGCGCGTACTGCTGAGATGTGCAAGCTGACTGAAAATAGCTTCCGCGACGTTAACATTGCTTTTGCCAATGAGCTGTCACTGATTTGTGATGCACAGGGTATCAATGTATGGGAACTGATTCGTCTGGCGAATCGCCACCCGCGTGTGAATATCTTGCAGCCTGGCCCAGGCGTTGGTGGTCACTGTATCGCGGTAGACCCTTGGTTCATCGTTTCTCAGAACCCAGAATTAGCGCGTCTGATTCACACCGCACGTCTGGTGAATGACGGCAAACCGCTGTGGGTTGTTGACCGCGTGAAAGCTGCTGTTGCTGATTGTTTAGCCGCGACAGACAAACGCGCCTCAGAAGTTAAAATTGCCTGCTTTGGCTTGGCATTTAAGCCAAATATCGACGATTTGCGTGAAAGCCCAGCCGTTGAAATCGCCCATTTGATCGCGGAATGGCACACCGGTGAAACGTTGGTGGTTGAACCCAATGTTGAGCAATTGCCGAAGTCACTGGCAGGCCATGTGACGCTGAAAGACACGGCGACCGCGTTGCAGCAGGCAGATGTGCTGGTGATGTTGGTTGATCATAACCAGTTCAAGGCCATCAAACCTGAAGATGTGAAGCAACCGTGGATTGTCGATACCAAAGGAGTATGGCGTTGAGACGTATTCTAGTCACAGGCGGGGCCGGTTTTATCGGCTCTGCGGTGGTAAGACATATTATCGATGGCACTCCAGATAGCGTCGTGGTGGTCGATAAACTCACCTACGCCGGTAATCTGGAGTCTCTGACCGTGGTCGCCAAAAGCGAGCGCTATGCGTTTGAGCAGGTCGATATTTGTGACCGTGCTGAATTGGACCGTGTGTTTGCGCAATATCAGCCGGATGTTGTCATGCATCTGGCGGCTGAAAGCCATGTTGACCGCTCTATTGATGGGCCGGCGGCCTTTATCGAAACTAACGTAGTGGGGACTTACACTATGTTAGAGGCGGCTCGCCATTACTGGCAGCAACTGAGTGCTGAAGCCAAACTGGCCTTTCGCTTCCACCATATCTCCACAGATGAGGTCTATGGTGACCTGCATGGCACAGACGATCTCTTCACTGAAACCACGCCGTATGCACCTAGCAGCCCTTATTCGGCGTCTAAGGCATCCAGCGACCATCTGGTGCGCGCTTGGTTGCGTACTTATGGCTTGCCGACGTTGGTCACCAACTGCTCGAATAACTACGGCCCGTACCATTTCCCTGAAAAACTGATCCCGTTGGTGATTCTCAATGCGCTGGCAGGCAAACCGTTGCCGGTGTATGGCAATGGCGCGCAAGTCCGTGATTGGCTGTATGTTGAAGACCATGCACGCGCTTTATATCAAGTTGTGACCGAAGGCGTGGTGGGTGAAACCTACAATATCGGTGGTCATAACGAGCGCAAAAATATCGAAGTGGTCGAAACCATCTGCGTATTGTTAGACGAATTAGTGCCAGAAAAACCGGCTGGCATTGCTCATTACCGCGACTTAATTACCTACGTCAAAGACCGGCCTGGCCATGATATGCGCTATGCCATCGATGCCAGTAAAATTGAGCGGGAACTGGGTTGGCGACCACAGGAAACATTCGAAAGTGGTATCCGCAAAACCGTGTTGTGGTATTTGAATAACGAATCTTGGTGGCGACGTGTTCAGGATGGTTCCTACGCCGGTGAGCGTTTGGGCTTGAGCGACTAAGACTCGTCATCTTTCAAGTTGCAGGTGCGTTAGCTGCGCTCGAATACCCGAATCGCTTACGACTGATGTAAGTTCATCGGTGCCGCTTTCCTGCATCTGAATTCTATTCATCATTGGGATGACATCATGCCGCAGTCTGCATGATGTTTTGCCTATGTATAACGTCTGCCTGATGGTTTCAGGCGATTGTCTCTTTCAGGAGATCGTATGAAAGGTATCATTCTGGCTGGTGGCTCTGGCACTCGATTGCATCCCATCACCCGTGGTGTCTCTAAACAGCTACTTCCCGTTTACGATAAGCCAATGATTTACTACCCGCTGTCAGTGCTGATGCTGGCAGGGATCCGCGATATCCTGATTATTTCGACGCCGGAAGATTTACCGTCGTTTCAGCGCTTGCTGGGGAATGGCGATGAATTCGGTATCAATCTGAGTTATGCCGCTCAACCGAGTCCAGATGGCTTGGCACAAGCCTTTATCATCGGTGAAGAATTTATCGGCAATGAGCCATGCTGTTTGGTGCTAGGCGATAATATTTACTTTGGCCAAGGTTTTAGCCCAAAACTGAAAACGGTTGCTGCCCGTCAGCGCGGTGCGACGGTGTTCGGTTATCAGGTTATGGACCCAGAACGTTTTGGTGTGGTGGAGTTTGACGATAACTTCCGCGCCTTGTCTATCGAAGAGAAACCAAGCCAGCCGAAATCCAACTGGGCGGTAACTGGGCTTTATTTCTATGACAATCAAGTGGTTGATTTTGCCAAGCAGGTTAAACCTTCCTCCCGCGGCGAGCTAGAAATTACCAGCATCAACCAGATGTATCTGGAGCGCGGAGAGCTGACGGTTGAACTGTTAGGTCGTGGTTTCGCTTGGTTGGATACCGGCACCCATGACAGCTTGATTGAAGCCAGTACCTTTGTGCAAACCGTTGAAAAACGGCAAGGTTTCAAAATCGCCTGTCTGGAAGAAATTTCATGGCGCAATGGTTGGTTAGATGATGAGGGAGTAAGACGCGCAGCAACCGCGCTGTCTAAAACCGGTTACGGCAAATATTTGTTGGATCTGTTACATGCCCGTCCACGCCAGTATTGAGCCACTGGCCTGGGAAAGTGAATTTTTCCAGCGCCACAGTGCAAAACTGATTTTCTCCGACTCAGCCCCGCAACTTAATCCGGCTGAGTTGGATGCTTTTACCCTCACTCAAGCCAAAGTGCCAACGCATCGTGTTGACCTGATTGATGCTCTTGGTCAGCTAGACTTCAAATTAGTGGAAGGTGAAGTCGATCTTTCCTTAGCTATCGCCGCAAAAGCAGTGATTGGCACGAAAAATGCTACATCTGAGGCAGAAGCTGAGCTGAGCGTCGCAACAGTCGACGATATCCCGCTTTTGCGCCGTGTTGCCACGGATGCCTTTGCGTTAAGTCGTTTTCGTGCGCCTTGGTATGACCCACAAGACAGTGGGCGTTTTTATGCCTTGTGGGCTGAAAAGGCGGTATTGGGCACCTTTGATCACCAATGCTTATTGGTGATGGATACGCAGGGGCAACCAGCGGGCTTTGTGACGTTGCGGGATTTGCAAGATGGTAGCGCACGTATTGGCTTGCTAGCGGTATTCCCTGATGCACAGGGTAAAGGTATCGGTACATCATTAATGTCGGCGGCAAAGCAGTGGTGCCAGAGTCGTGGGTTACAGCGGTTACGCGTCGCCACGCAGATGAGCAATATTGCTGCTTTACGTCTTTATATTCGCAGTGGTGCTTCGATTGAGAGCACCGCGTATTGGTTATGCAGGGGATGAAATGATTCCATTTAACGCTCCACCGGTAGTAGGCACCGAACTTGGTTACATGCAGGCCGCAATGGCAAGTGGGAAATTATGCGGTGATGGTGGGTTTACCCGTCGCTGTCAGCAGTGGATGGAGCAGCATTTCGGCTGCCCGAAAGTCTTACTGACCCCCTCTTGTACGGCTTCGCTGGAAATGGCAGCGTTATTGCTGGATATCAAACCCGGCGATGAAATCATCATGCCAAGCTTCACTTTCGTGTCGACCGCCAATGCCTTCGTGCTGCGCGGTGCGAAAATGGTGTTCGTCGATATCCGTCCCGATACGATGAATATTGATGAAACCAAGATTGAAGCCGCGATTACCGATAAAACCAAGGTTATCGTGCCAGTTCATTATGCGGGTGTGGCCTGCGAGATGGACACCATTATGGCGCTGGCGAAAAAGCACAATTTGTTTGTGGTCGAAGATGCCGCTCAAGGTGTGATGTCCACTTATAAAGGCAAAGCGCTGGGGACTATTGGTCATATTGGCTGTTTCAGTTTCCATGAAACCAAGAACTACACCGCGGGCGGTGAAGGTGGTGCAACGCTTATCAATGATCCGTCACTGATTGATCGTGCTGAAATCATTCGTGAAAAAGGCACTAACCGTAGCCAGTTCTTCCGTGGGCAGGTGGATAAATATACGTGGCGTGATATTGGCTCTAGCTATTTGATGTCTGACTTGCAGGCCGCTTACCTGTGGGGGCAGTTGGAAGCCGCGGAACAAATCAACGCACGCCGTCTGGCGCTATGGCACACCTACTACAATGCCTTCAAGCCATTAGCAGACGCTGGGCGCATTGATTTGCCGGTCATTCCCGCTGATTTAGCACAAAATGCGCACATGTTTTATATCAAACTGCGTGACATCGACGATCGCTCTCAATTTATTAGCTTCCTAAAAGAAGCGGAGATCATGTCGGTATTCCACTACATTCCATTGCATGCTTGTCCGGCCGGTGAAGAATTTGGCCGTATGGCGGGTGAAGACCGCTTTACGACCAAAGAAAGTGAGCGTCTGGTTCGCTTGCCAATCTTCTATAACCTGACTGATATCAATCAGAAAACGGTCATTAACACTGTGCTGAGTTACTTCGCCTGATATGTCTCTGGCAAAAGCATCGATTTGGACTGCTGGCTCTACGCTGATTAAAATCGGCGTAGGGCTGTTAGTGGTTAAACTGTTGGCGGTGACCTTTGGCCCCAGTGGTGTTGGGCAGGCGGGGAATTTTCGCCAGCTAATTACGGTATTAGGCGTGCTCTCTGGCGCGGGTATCTTTAACGGTATTACGAAATATGTTGCTGAATATCATCAGCAACCTGAACGTTTGCGTGCGGTTCTGGGCACCTCATCGGCTATTGTGCTGGGGTTCTCGACGCTGCTGGCGCTGATTTTCCTATTGGCGGCAAAACCCGTCAGTATTGCTTTGTTTGGTCATAGCGATTACCAGAATGTGGTGCGAGTGGTCGCGCTTATCCAAATGGGTATCGCTTACGCCAACCTGTTTTTAGCGATCCTCAAAGGCTATCGCGATGCGAAGGGCAATGCGTTGGCGGTGATCGCGGGTAGCTTGATTGGTGTGGTGGCTTATTATATTTGCTTCCGCATTGGGGGGTATCCCGGTGCATTAGTGGGCTTGGCGCTGGTCCCCGCCTTGGTGGTCATTCCTGCGTTAACCCTACTGGTTCGCCGCAAGACCATTCCGCTGAGCTATCTTAAACTGAGCTGGGATAAAGCCTTAGCCAGTCATTTAGGCAAATTTACCGTCATGGCGCTGATCACCTCAGTGACCTTGCCGGTCGCCTACGTGATGATGCGTAACTTGCTGGCTGACCAATATGGTTGGGATGCGGTAGGGATCTGGCAGGGGGTGAGCAGTATTTCGGATGCTTATCTACAATTTATAACGGCATCATTTACCGTCTATTTGCTGCCAACGCTGTCGCGACTCAAAGCTAAAGCGGAGATTTCTCGTGAAATTCTGCGCTCACTGAAATTTGTGTTACCGGCGGTGGCCACCGCCAGCTTGATGGTTTGGCTGTTACGTGACTTTGCTATTTGGCTGCTGTTCTCGCATCAATTCACGGCCATGCGTGACCTCTTTGCTTGGCAGTTGGTTGGCGATGTATTGAAAGTAGGGTCGTATGTGTTTGGCTATCTGGTCATTGCCAAAGCCTCACTGCGCTTTTACATTTTGACGGAAGTGAGCCAGTTCTTACTGTTGACCGGGTTTGCCCATTGGTTAATTCCAATGAATGGCTCTTTAGGCGCGGCACAAGCCTATATGGCGACTTATATTGTCTATTTTGCGCTCTGTAGCTGCGTATTCATTATGTACCGTAGACATTCATCACCGTAAACACTCTTTACAGTAGAAAAAAATGACAACCCTGATTCATGTACTGGGATCTGATATCCCGCACCATAATCTGACTGTAATGCGCTTCTTCAATGATGTGCTGGCCACGCGTGTGCCGGTAGAGCAGGTACGGCACTTTATGGTGGCGGCAAAAGAGACGGCAGCTTTTTCATCATTCACACAGTTGGATATCGAAACACACAGCAATAAAAAAGCCTTGGCTGAAGCGGTTATCGCCCGCGCACAAGCAGATCGCAGTACGCGCTTTTTCTGGCACGGCCAGTTTAATGCCCCCCTTTGGCTGGCGCTGTTAAGCGGAAAAATCAAACCGCGACAGGTCTACTGGCATGTTTGGGGCGCTGATTTGTATGAAGATGCCAAAAGCTGGAAGTTTCGACTGTTTTACGTATTGCGCCGTCTCGCTCAAGGGCGGGTAGGGCATGTATTTGCGACCCGAGGTGATTTGATTTATTTCCAGCAGCGCCATCCTCGGGTGCCTGCATCATTACTTTACTTCCCAACCCGTATGGATCCCGCATTAACCAATATCAGCGTAGAAAAGCCGATGGCGGGGCCAATGACGATTTTAGTGGGGAACTCGGGTGATACGACAAACCGCCACATTGAAGCGTTGAAAGCGATTCATCAGCAGTTTGGGCCAGATGCCAGAGTCATTCTGCCCATGGGTTATCCGGCGAATAATGAGCACTATATCGAGCAAGTTCGGCAGGCGGGATTGGCACTGTTCGCGCCAGAGAATCTCCGTATCCTGACCGACCAGATCCCCTTTGATGATTATCTGAATATCCTGCGCGAATGCGATTTGGGCTACTTTATTTTTAATCGTCAGCAAGGCATTGGCACCCTATGCTTGCTCACCCAATTTGGTGTGCCTTTCGTATTGAGCCGTAAAAATCCCTTCTGGCAAGATTTGGCTGAACAACATATCCCCGTGCTGTTCTATGGTGACTCATTGGATGAACCTTTGATTCGTGAGGCACAGCGCCAATTAGCTGGGTTGGATAAACAATCTATCGCCTTCTTTAACCCCAATTACATTGAGGGCTGGCAGCAAGCGCTGGCACTGGCAGCAGGAGAACACCCATGACACTGGGGCAATTTGGCGGTCTGTTTAGTGTCTATCTGATCGCATTGGTGTTTATCCTCATCTTGACGTATCAAGAGTTTCGGCGCGTGCGCTTTAACTTCAATGTGCTGTTTTCGATGCTCTACTTGCTGACCTTCTATTTCGGCTTCCCACTGACCTGTATGCTGGTTTTCCAGTTTGGTGTCGCGGTAGTACCGGTTGAGTACTTGCTCTACGCCATGCTGTCTGCCACGGCGTTCTATGCCATTTATTATGTAAGTTACAAAACACGCCTGACCAAGCCGCGCAGCCAACCACGGACGCCGATTTTTACCATGAATCGGGTAGAGACCAATCTGACGTGGGTATTGCTGGCACTGGTGGCTATTGGCACCGTCGGCATTTTCTTTATGCAAAATGGTTTCCTGCTATTTAAGCTGGACTCCTACAGCAAAATCTTCTCCAGTGATGTCTCTGGCGTTGCCTTAAAGCGCTTTTTCTACTTCTTCATCCCCGCGATGCTAGTCGTCTACTTCCTGAAACAAGATATGCGTGCTTGGTTCTTCTTCCTCGCCAGCACGGTAGCATTTGGCATCTTGACCTACGTTATCGTCGGCGGCACTCGTGCGAATATCATCATCGCGTTCTCTTTATTCCTGTTTATCGGGATTGTGCGCGGTTGGATAACCTTGTGGATGCTGGCCGCTGCCGGTGTCTTTGGTATCGTCGGGATGTTCTGGCTGGCGCTTAAACGTTATGGGCTGGATGTGAACGGCGCAGAAGCGTTTTACACCTTCTTATACCTGACGCGAGATACGTTCTCACCGTGGGAAAACCTCGGGTTATTGCTACAAAACTACGACAAAATTGATTTCCAAGGTTTAGCCCCGATTATCCGTGACTTCTATGTGTTTATCCCTAGTATCCTGTGGCCGGAACGTCCTGATTTGGTCTTGAATACGGCCAATTACTTTACTTGGGATGTGCTGGATAACCACTCTGGACTGGCGATTTCACCGACGCTTATCGGTTCTTTGGTGGTGATGGGCGGCGTACTGTTTATCCCGTTGGGGGCCATTGTCGTTGGGCTTATCATTAAATGGTTCGACTGGCTTTATGAGCAAGGGAAAGCAGAAAAGAACCGCTACAAAGCGGCTATTCTGCAAAGTTTCTGTTTTGGTGCGATATTTAACATCATCGTTTTGGCGCGAGAAGGTCTAGACTCCTTTGTCTCGCGCGTGGTGTTCTTCTGCGTCATTTTTGGTGCCTGTCTGGTACTGGCGAAATTGTTGTACTGGTTGTTCGATACGGCAGGGTTGATAACACAGCGGGTACAACGCCGTGTTAGCAAGTCTAAGCGCCTGTCCATGCCTGAAACGGGCAATCAACTGTAAGGACTGTAATGGAACTGAATACTGCTATTCCAACCCAAGAAACGAACATTCCTAAATACAATGTTCGTGGTTTCGAGATTTGGGGTTTTCGTGACATGAATCAGACGCTGGATCACCTGCTGAGCAGTGGTCCGGTCAAAACGGGTACGCTGGTGGCCATGAATGCAGAGAAGCTGCTGAAGGCCGAAGACGATACCGCGTTGCGCGAATTGATTAACCAAGCTGAATACCTGTATGCCGATGGTATCAGTATGGTACGCGCGATTCGTCGTAAATACCCACAGGCTCAGCTTTCACGTGTTGCAGGGGCGGATTTATGGGAAGCCTTAATGCAACGTGCGGGCCAGCAAGGCACGCCAGTCTTTTTGGTCGGTGGTAAGCCTGAGATCTTGGCCGAAACAGAAGCCAAGCTACGTGCGCAATGGAATGTGAACTTGGTCGGTAGCCAAGATGGCTATTTCACGCCGGAACAGCGTGAGGCGCTATTTGCCCGTATCGCTGCCAGCGGTGCAGCGATTGTGACCGTTGCCATGGGGTCGCCTAAGCAGGAAATGTTTATGCATGACTGCCGTAAGTATTATCCTGATGCGCTGTATATGGGCGTTGGCGGGACTTACGATGTCTTTACTGGTCATGTTAAGCGTGCACCAAAGATCTGGCAGAATCTGGGGCTGGAGTGGCTTTATCGCCTACTGGCACAACCAAGCCGTATTCGCCGCCAATTCAAACTGCTCAAATTTGTGGGTTATTATTACAGCGGTCGCTTGTAAACATGAGCGCAGAGTAGGGCCAGAGATGGCCCTACTACCATAACCACTTCACCTATCTTTTCCCTTTATCCCGCCTTCATTCTTAATTCCATTATGGAATCAATTTTATTTTATTTATTCTATAAAGTTTTAACTTCTTGTTTGCTTATCTGACGCAGATACGGAACGATACGGGCCGGCTAGGGTTTTGTAGACACAATCATTTTTATTATGGTCTGTTTCCCTATCATTTAATTCGTCGTTATTAATAATCAGGCTGAATGTTTTCGTTTGGCCTCGTATTTTTTTGCTTAAAAAAACAATAACCGGGTATCCGGAGCAGACACACACCAGTAGGTTCACAGAGGGATTTATGGCAGACAACGAAGAGAAAAAAGGATTACACCGTGGGCTGGAAGCTCGGCATATCGAGCTGATAGCCCTCGGCGGCACCATAGGCGTCGGGCTCTTTATGGGGTCAGCCAGTACATTGAAATGGGCGGGGCCGTCGGTGTTGCTGGCCTATATTATCGCCGGATTATTTGTGTTCTTTATTATGCGAGCGATGGGCGAGATGCTACACCTAGAGCCTGTGGCTGGCTCATTCGCCGTCTATGCACATAAATATCTCAGCCCCTATTTTGGTTATCTGACCGCTTGGGGTTATTGGTTTATGTGGATAGCGGTGGGGATATCTGAAATTACCGCTATTGGCGTCTATGTGCAGTTTTGGTTCCCTGAAATCCCCCAATGGATGCCTGCTATCGCGGGGGTTGCCATCGTGGCGCTGGCGAATCTGGCCGCGGTCAGATTATATGGTGAGCTAGAGTTTTGGTTTGCGATGATCAAAGTCACCACCATCATTGTGATGATACTGGTGGGGCTGGGGGTTATCTTCTTCGGTTTTGGTAATCACGGCCAACCGATTGGTTTTGACAACTTGACGGCTCACGGCGGTTTCTTTGCCGGTGGTTGGAAAGGGTTTATGTTCGCGTTATGTATTGTGGTGGCATCCTATCAAGGTGTTGAATTGGTCGGCATTACGGCCGGTGAAGCCAGAAACCCACAGGTGACGTTAAAGCGAGCCATCAATAATATCTTGTGGCGCATTTTGATTTTCTATGTGGGCGCAATATTTGTCATCGTCACTATCTTCCCTTGGAATGGTATTGGCACTGAAGGTAGCCCCTTCGTTCTGACTTTCGCCAAAATAGGGATCACCGCAGCCGCAGGTATCATCAACTTCGTGGTGCTGACAGCCGCGCTATCGGGTTGTAACAGTGGCATGTACAGTGGTGGGCGGATGTTGTACGCCTTGGCGAAAAACCGCCAGTTACCGGCTTTCCTGACGAAACTTTCTGCCAGTGGTGTGCCCGTTTATTGCATCGCAGTTACGATTCTGTGCCTATTGGTGGGATCTAGCCTCAATTACATTATTCCCAACCCGCAGCAGGTGTTTGTGTACGTCTATAGCGCCAGTGTGTTACCAGGGATGGTGCCGTGGTTTGTGGTGCTGGTCAGCCAACTCCGTTTTCGACAGGTACACAAAGAGGCATTAAAGCAGCATCCGTTTAAATCCATCCTCTTCCCTTATATTAACTACCTCACGATCGCCTTTTTGATCTGTGTGTTAGCTGGGATGGGGATTAATCCTGATACCCGTTTATCGCTGTTAGTTGGGGTGATTTTCCTTGGGTTAGTCTCGGCCTGCTATTTTGGGCTGAAAATGAATAAACCGAGCGTTGTTGAAACCGAACGTTTATAAAACCCACAAACGGGTGAGGTAACGGCTAACAATGGCTGACTTTTGTGGCAGAGTGAGCAAAGCGTAAGCAAACGCGCCATTTCTTCTAAAAAAGCACTAGACAGCCAAGTATTAAAACCGTAGTATCCTCACCCGCAACGGCGCTAAGCGCCCGTAGCTCAGCTGGATAGAGCGCTGCCCTCCGGAGGCAGAGGTCTCAGGTTCGAATCCTGTCGGGCGCACCATTAATTTTGTGTGCAAGAGCTGCGGTGGTAAGATTGCCGCGTACGATGAAGTACGAAGTCAGTTTTATGATGTAAGAAGTCTGTAGTAAGAAGTTATGGTGGCTATAGCTCAGTTGGTAGAGCCCTGGATTGTGATTCCAGTTGTCGTGGGTTCGAGCCCCATTAGCCACCCCAAATTTTGTGGAACATGCGATGGTGGCGGAATTGGTAGACGCGCTAGCTTCAGGTGTTAGTGTCCTTACGGACGTGAGGGTTCAAGTCCCTCCCTTCGCACCACACAACATGTAGATTTTATTAATATTTACATGGACATAGGTCGAAAGACCATGTAGAGTAACAAGCAAGAAATCGGCGAGTAGCGCAGCTTGGTAGCGCAACTGGTTTGGGACCAGTGGGTCGGAGGTTCGAATCCTCTCTCGCCGACCAATTTCAGAAGAAACCCCGCAATGCGGGGTTTTTTTTCGTCTGCACTTTATCGATACCAAATCTATTTGCCTAGGCATATCGGCTCACCTGCCTTTTGCCGCCAGCTATCATGACCTTTAAACCCACACTCTGTCTTACTAGCCACTCCCGACACAGCATTGTCGTTTCTCTTACGCCATAAACTCGTTTTTCTTACACCATAAACATTTGTTGCTGCCCTTTGATCAAATTAGGCCATTAGCCTGACAAGATCGGCAATTTCTCCTCTCCAGTTGTTGGTGTTGGTTTTTCACGACAAACGACTCATACATTGTCTCTAAATGGTGACGCACAACCATTTGATAAATAAAAATAAAAATGATGATGACTGATAGCGTCGTTTTGTAGCGACAGATCACTAGATGTGTAACGTAGCGGGCGGCGGTAGGACGAGAGACAGCATAGAAATGAGATGTAAAAATAAAACCATTAATAATCAGTTGATTAAATGGTTTCTCAGTTTTTTTTGAATAAAATAGCTGCCGATTACGCGATTTGGCACGGTAACTGCAATATCTAACCTGTAGATGCTCATCTCACTTATTATGACAGCTTGGTTTTGATAACCAGTTCGGCTTCATAAACCCAGAGATGATGCAGAGCCGATTTTAGGGTGCCTATTGTCCACGTAAACGATGTTGAATATCTTCATCACATACCGGGCATAACGTTGAGTGAGGCGCCGACATTGTTGTCTGTAGACCTGAAAATTTAGACGCTTGCCTTGATGGCAGGCGTTTTTTTTGACCAAAAATGAGCGAATAAAAAAGCGCCCGTAGGCACTTTCAGGTTTTTGACAACGTGGCAGGGCGGGAGAGGACAGGCAGATCGTAAAGACGCCGTGAATCCATCCTTGGAGGCTCGAGCCGCGCCATCCTTGGCGCGGACGCTTTACTCCTCCGCCTGTCCTCTCCGTTTCAGATCGAGTGAAGGGGGGAGCCGGCAGTGTGAAAGCTTCCATTGGGCCGCCCATCAATGTAACCAACTCAATCAGAGCGAATCACCATTCTGTCGTAGGGTCGAGAGTAACCCCTCACGACGGGCCTGCGCTGCTTCCTCTGGACGATGGAGTTTATCCAACGCATCGGCTAGCCATGCATAATCATACCCGTCCGTGCGCTGTGCAAGCGCAGCGGCAAAGGCTTCACGGGCTTTTTCCCATTCTCCGTGTTTCAGCATAAGCTGACCTAAGGTGCTATTAAGCAAGGGTGTCGCACCGTGCTGCTTAATTTGCTGACGCAATGACTTTTCTACTGGCTCAGGGTTACCCGATTTTAGGCGTGGGATCAGCAACACTAAACGCTCATCATACTGGCGCTTCAGGCCATCCAGAATGATTTGTTGTGCGACCTCATGATCATCACATTCAATCAGATGCTCAGCCAAGGCCACTTGCAGAGGGATCTCGTTGCGAACTTTGCGGCTTTGCTCTTTCCACCAGCGTTTCAGGCCATCACTACCTTCTTCCGCCATGCATTGATTCATCATGCCAATATAAGCTTGCTGCTCAAGTGCGGCGATTTCTTCAGGTGTATGCAATTGGACCTTACTGATTGACGGTAAAATTTCCAGTAATGAGCTGTAAGCCCCCGAACGCAGATAAGCTTGTTCTGCTAAACGCAGAACTTCAGGATGCCGAGGTGCTTGATCCAGCAGACGGTCAACGCCATGACGTGCTGCGTGAATATGCCCTTGTGCCAATTGAATGCGCACACGGGTGATATCCACCGGCAATTGGTCGGTATCGGCCACTTCTGCCGCCCGCTCCAGATATTGATTAGTGCGGAACTCATCACCACGCTGTTGAGCCGCTTCTGCCGCCAACAGATAGTTCACCATCGGCTGCTCAGCATGATCGGCGTTGCGCGTGAGCAACTTCTCGACCTGTTTGAAATCACCTTCGGCCAGTTTGATCAGCGCGGCCTTCGTTTGCTTACGGGCGCGGGTACGTTTGCGGCCCATAAACCAGCCACGGGTACGGGCACCGGTGCGGAAGATCCGGCGCAATATCCATTCAACGATCAAGAAGGCGACCAAAACCAGCACCAGCATGATAACCAGACCGGTCACACTGGTTTCAACGTTATAGTTGTCGGTTTGGATCAGCACATAGCCCTGATGACCCGCCAGCATGGGGCCAAGAACAATCCCTGCGGTCAGAATGAGGAATAACAGTAAAACTCGTAACATACTTATTCCCCCTGAGTGGTCGCTGGCGCTTGTGCTAGCAAGTTACGAACGCGAGTTTGCATCAATTTTTCCAGCATTGGCTGGCTCTTCAATTGATCAGGAACATCCATTGAAATTGACTGCTGACTCAAACTGTCTAATTCATCCAAGAACGCCTTAGTACTTGGGTCATTCACATCAAAATAGGCGCGTACCCAAGTAGAAATTGTCTCAAGTGACTGTTTGTAGACTTCATCTTGATGGCGAGGAACGGCTTGAGCTGCCACTAACAGGCGTGAACGGATATTCTCCCGCAGATAAACGTCTTGATTCGGTGCGAGCAGTGGTTCTGCGCTGCTATCACGACGGCGAATAGTGATGAAGTCAGACATAAAGCTGTGCCAGCTTTTGGTCAAATTCTGACGCCATTCAGACAAGGAACTGGACAGTTCATCGCTATCGGCATCCATTGGTGAATCATCAATATTGTTATCGGCTAAACGCAGGTTATCCACCTGATTTGAAAGCTGATTTAATTTAAGAATGATACCGTCAAAATCCACCTGACTGACGGCGGAAAGGGTGCTGATATCCTCCGTCAATGCACGGCGTACATCAATGAGGCTAGGATCATTCATATCAGCGAGGCTGGCATCGGCACTTTTCAGTAATGTGGCTGCGGTGGTGACATCTTGATCACTCCACAGCTTACGACCCGCCATCTTCACCAGAAAATCAGCTTGTGCCAGCAACCACGTTTTGGCATCACTTCCAGAAATGGTGGCGACTTTTTCCTGCAACTCATTAAGTTGGCGAATCAGTGAGGTTTGTTGGCGGTCAGCCGCTTCTAACGCTTTACCTTGTTGTTGTAACAATGACTCAAGCTGTTGTTTTTCCTGTAACTGACTCTGTTTCAGTTCAGCCAGTTGTTCTTGTAGCGCCAGTGTTGCCGCATCCTGTAATTGGGCCTGTTGGTGTCCGTAATAATAAAGCCCTGCCCCCAGCGCGATGGCCAATGCGATTGCAATCGCTCCCAGAATTGGACCGGTACGTTTTTCGCGGCGCTCTTCGGGTGCTGGCTGTTGGTGCCTCTCAACCGCAGTGGTTGTCTCTTCCACTGGTGCGGATGGGGTATTTTGTTCCGTCATATTGGGCGTCCCATAGTCAGGTTTAGGTATGTTTTAGGTCTTGTAGCGCGCGGATCAGCGCGTCATTATCAGCATTCTCAGCCACCTTGACATCACGCCAACCCATTTGGGCAGCCAAGGTAGCCAAACGATCACTCACCACCACTAAGCGGCAGCGTAGTAACCAGGAAGAACGATAGTAATCAGGAACTAAAGTATAGATCTGTTGTAACATTTCGCCGCTGGTCACCACCAGAATATTGACGCCAGCGCGTTGCCAGTGAGCACTTTGTTCACTGCCATCATAAAATATCGGACTGCGTTGATAACATTCGCAGAAGGTGACCGCTGCACCTCGCTGCGCTAGGCTTTCACCCAATAACTCTCGTCCACCATTCCCGCGTAACAACAGCGCTTTTTTGCCCGACAGTTTTTGCAGATCAGGCAATGATAGCAGCATCTCACTCGTTTCACCCATCGGTGGAAATGTGACATGCAAACGGCTGGCGGTATGCAGAGCCAACGCCGTGCCACGACCAATAGCATAATAAGATAACTGTGTCGGCCATGACAGGTTATTTCTTTTTAACAGCGGGTTAGCATAGCGGACGGCATTTTGCGATAACGCAAACACCAAGTCACCCGCTTGCATCTCTTGCAACAAGGCAGGCAATTTAGGCAGGTCATGACCGGGTGAAAAATCGATCAACGGAGCATGATAGGCAACCCGGCCCAGTGCACGCAGGCGACTGACTAACTGCTCCCCAGCCGGAGAGGGGCGGGTCACCAGAATAGTCATAGTGGTGGGTTATCCTGATAAACATCAGCCAATATTTCGCGTGCCCCGCGTGAAAGCAGCTCATCAGCCAGCTCAATCCCCATTTGCTCTGCCAGCTCTGCTGGGCCTCGGCGTTCACCACGAATAATCTCGCTGCCATCAGGTGCGCCAACTAAGGCACGGAGCCACAATTCGTTGCCCTCCAATTCAGCGTAACTGCCAATAGGGACCTGGCAACCGCCTTCAAGGCGCGTATTCATGGCGCGTTCGGCGAGCACGCGTAATTCGGTGGCGCGGTGATTCAGAGGAGCCAATAGCTGGCGGGTAGCATTATCATCCAAACGGCATTCAATCCCCACGGCACCTTGACCAACTGCCGGTAATGACTCTTCGGCAGGCATAGCATAGCGAATACGTGTTTCCAGCCCGAGGCGGTTAAGGCCAGCGACAGCAAGAATAATGGCGTGATAATCGCCGTTATCCAACTTGGCTAGGCGAGTACCGACATTACCCCGCAGGTCGCGGATAATGAGGTCAGGGCGGCGTTCGCGCAATTGGCACTGACGACGCAAGCTAGACGTGCCAACAATGCTGCCAGCAGGGAGTTCATCCAGATGGGCGTAATTCGATGAAACAAAAGCATCGCGTGGGTCATCACGCTCGCAAATAGTGACCAAACCTAAGCCTTCAGGGAACGCGATCGGCACATCTTTCATCGAGTGAACCGCGATATCAGCTCGCCCTTCCAGTAAGGCAAGCTCTAACTCTTTGACAAACAAACCTTTGCCACCAACTTTCGCCAAAGGTGTATCCAGAATAATATCCCCGCGAGTCACCATCGGAACCAGCTCAACACGCAGACCGGGGTGATTCGCTTGCAATAAATCTTGAACATAATGTGCTTGCCATAAGGCGAGCGGGCTTTGTCGCGTGGCAATTCGAATAATATTGTCTAACATTGCTTGTTACCGTTTTTATATTTTGTGACCCATCCTACCATTGACCGATGAAGAGTGTCAGTGTGGTAGCCACATGAAGAGGCGGCTAAGAGTACAAGAAAGCAACTATTGTAACAAATGCGTAGCGGGATAAGGATGTGCTACCTATCTTTCGCGCATTGCTGCGTTGTCAGCGGCTTTTGCTGAAGCTCATTCGCTTTTTGCCTGGTTGCAATGTGAATGATTTTAGTCAGAAAGAGACGTTATAATTGTAGGGATAGCTTTACTTTCTTTACGGTCAATCAGCAAGGTGTTAGATTGATCACGTTTCCAGCAATAATTCGTTAAATATTCTTCAAACAAACATGTTTTTTGATCATTTCAACAAAAAGTACATTTTTTTGAGTGAATGACAAATAAACAACAAACGAATCTGGAACACGGGTTTCTTTCTAAGCACCGGAACAATCAGGCGAGACGTCTTGTACCTCTACATCGAGACACTGAAACAGCGACTGGATGCGATCAACCAATTACGAGTCGATCGCGCCTTGGCGGCCATGGGGCCAGCCTTCCAAAAGGTTTACAGTCTGCTACCGACCCTACTACATAGTCATCACCCACTGATGCCGGGGTACCTTGATGGTAACGTTCCCCATGGCATCTGCATGTTCACGCCTAATGAAACGCAACAGGATTATCTGTCTGAGGTTGAAGCCAAGTGGGGCGCGCCTCTGGAGCAGAGTGTCGGCGGTGAATTACCGATTACGGGTGTCTATTCGATGGGGAGTACATCCTCCATCGGGCAGTGTCATACCTCGGATTTGGATGTGTGGGTGTGTCATCAGGCTTGGCTCGATTCTGACGAGCGCCATCGCCTACAGCAAAAATGTAGCCTGCTGGAAAAATGGGCTGCATCAATGGGTGTTGAAGTTAGCTTCTTCTTAATCGATGAAAACCGTTTCCGCCATAATGCCAGTGGCAGTTTGGGCGGTGAAGATTGCGGCTCGACCCAACATATTTTATTGCTGGATGAATTTTACCGCAGTGCGGTTCGTCTGGCAGGGAAACGTATTCTGTGGAATATGGTCCCCGTCGAAGAAGAAAATAATTACGATGACTACGTACTGTCACTCTATGCGCAGGGCGTATTAACACCGAATGAATGGTTAGATCTGGGCGGTTTAAGCACCCTGTCGGCTGAAGAGTATTTCGGTGCCAGCTTATGGCAGCTCTATAAAAGTATCGATTCACCGTATAAAGCGGTGCTGAAAACCTTGCTGCTTGAAGCCTATTCTTGGGAATACCCTAATTCCCAATTATTGGCGATGGAAATCAAACAACGTCTCCATGCCGGTGAAATCGTCGCCTTCGGCCTTGATGCTTATTGCATGATGCTTGATCGCGTCACTCGCTACCTGACTCAAATTAATGACACCACACGGCTGAACTTAGTCCGTCGCTGCTTCTATCTGAAGGTCTGCGAAAAATTGTCGCGCACCCCTACAAGTATCGGTTGGCGGCGTGAAATTCTCGGTCAACTAGTCAGTGAGTGGGGCTGGAGCGATGAGAGTCTGGCGGTGCTGGATAATCGCGCTAACTGGAAGATTGAGCGGGTACGTGAAGCGCATAACGAGTTGTTGGATGCGATGATGCAGAGTTATCGTAACTTGATTCGCTTTGCACGCCGCAACAACCTGAGTGTCAGTGCAAGCCCGCAAGATATCGGGGTTCTGACCCGTAAACTCTATGCCGCCTTTGAAGCCTTACCGGGTAAAGTGACGCTGGTTAACCCGCAGATATCGCCCGATCTTTCGGAAGAACACCTGACCTTTATTCATGTTCCGGCGGGGCGCGCGAATCGTCCAGGTTGGTATTTGTACAATCAAGCGCCTTCCATGGATGCCATCGTCAGTCATCAGCCGCTAGAATATAACCGCTACCTGAACAAATTGGTGTCGTGGGCCTACTTTAACGGCTTATTGACCAGTAAGACGCGGTTGCACATGAAAAGCGCCGATTTGTGTAACACCGTGAAACTGCAAGAATTGGTGACAGATATCTCTCACCATTTCCCGCTGCGTTTACCTGCACCAACGCCGAAAGCACTGTATAGCCCGTGCGAGATTCGCCACTTAGCGATTATCGTTAATCTGGAACATGATCCGACTGCAGCTTTCCGCAATCAGGTGGTGCATTTTGATTTCCGTAAGCTGGATGTGTTCAGCTTTGGCGAGCAGCAGCAATGCTTGGTCGGCAGTATCGATTTGCTCTACCGCAACTCATGGAATGAAGTGCGTACCTTGCATTTCAGTGGTGAACAAGCGGTATTGGAAGCGCTGAAAACCATCTTGGGTAAAATGCATCAGGATGCCGCGCCGCCAGAATCGGTGGATGTATTCTGCTATAGCCAGCATTTACGTGGTTTGATTCGCACTCGAATCCAACAACTCGTGTCTGAATGTGTGGAGCTGCGCTTATCCAGCACCCGTCAGGAACCAGGCCGTTTCAAAGCGGTACGTGTTTCCGGCCAAACATGGGGGCTGTTCTTCGAGCGCTTGAGCGTTTCGGTTCAGAAGCTAGAGAATGCGGTGGAATTTTATGGCGCTATCTCTAATAACAAACTGCATGGGTTATCGATTCAGGTCGAAACCGATCAAATTCATTTGCCGCCGGTAGTGGACGGTTTTGCCAGCGAAGGGATCATTCAATTCTTCTTCGAAGGTACCGCAGATGAAAAAGGCTTTAACATTTACATTTTGGATGAGTCAAACCGTGTTGAGGTTTATCACCATTGTGAGGGGAGTAAAGAGGAGTTAGTGCGCGATGTCAGCCGGTTCTATTCGTCGTCTCACGATCGTTTTACTTACGGCTCCAGCTTTATCAACTTTAACCTGCCGCAGTTCTATCAAATTGTGCAGCTAGATGGTCGCACACAGGTTATTCCTTTCCGCAGCAATACGTTATCTCACCTGTATATTGCTGATAAAGAAGTTAATTTGCCGGTTCAGCAGCAGTTTCAGTTGCATTAACGCCCCCCTTCGCCCTTGAAGCCGCAGGGGTGTTAACTGCGCTCACTTACCCGAATCACTGACTTGAGTCAGCTCATCGGGATGCGTTTACTGGCTGCGCTTATATTCGCTGCGTGTTTACTCGCCGAAACTCACCTCTTCGCCCGCTTGTGTGGTGGCGGCTTCGGATAACTGGGCGAAAAACTCTGCGCCACTGCGTGAGCAATACCAGTGACCATCACGGTAATCAAAATGATAGCCACCCGCTTTGGTCGCCAGCCACACCTGATGCAAAGGCTCTTGGCGATTAATGACAATCTTACTGCCATTCTCAAACGTCAGGGTCATCACCCCGCCATTGGTTTCATAATCGATATCGCTATCACCGCTAAAAGCATCCAGTGTTTCTTCAATGCAAAGCATCAATTGATCGGCTAACTGATGAAACTCGGTATCGTTCATATTCAATTCCTATTGCTTTTCATGATCCACCTGCGATTATAGAGACCTTGGGCGCATGAATCACAGGCATTAATGCGCTAAAACAATTTACAGGCGTTAAAAATGAAAAAAGAACTATGTTGGCCGCTGGTGGCGATGATGGTACTCACGCTATCCGGTTGTGGCCTGAAAGGTCCGTTATACTTTCCACCGTCAGACAAACCAAAAACAGAAACGACGAAACCTGATAGTGGCCAGATAGAACGCAATCAGCAAGATTTATCAGGGGCTAAACAGAGCCAGACGATTGCCGGGCCTCAGTGATTAACCTCATCGCCGCCAGATAATGTCAGTACCGAGCTTTGCCAGTACCGAATGTAGCCAGAAATAAAATGAAAGACAGCGGAGTATGAGATGCAGTTCTCCAAAATGCACGGTCTTGGCAACGACTTTATGGTTGTCGATGCAGTTACCCAAAATGTTTACTTTTCGCCGGAGTTAATCCGTCGATTAGCAGACCGGCACACTGGCGTGGGCTTTGACCAGATGTTGGTGGTGGAACCGCCTTACGATCCTGAACTGGACTTTCACTATCGTATTTTTAATGCCGATGGCAGTGAAGTTGCGCAGTGTGGCAATGGTGCGCGCTGTTTTGCTCGTTTTGTCCGGCTAAAAGGCTTAACTAATAAACGTGATATCCGTGTCAGTACCCAAACTGGCCGTATGGTATTGAGTGTCACGGAAGATGAATTGGTGTGCGTGAATATGGGCGAACCCAATTTTGACCCGCAAGCCGTTCCTTTTCGCGCCACTAAAGCGGAGAAAACCTATATTTTCCGTGCGGCGGAACAAACGGTATTATGCGGTGTGGTGTCGATGGGCAATCCCCACTGTGTGCTACAGGTTGAGGATGTTTCGGTCGCCAATGTTGCGTTGCTGGGGCCAGTATTAGAAAGCCATGAGCGTTTCCCTGAACGGGCTAATATTGGTTTTATGCAAGTGGTTAGCCGCGAAAGTATCCGTCTACGGGTGTATGAACGCGGTGCGGGTGAGACCCAAGCGTGTGGTAGCGGGGCTTGCGCCGCCGTCGCGGTTGGTATCCAGCAATCACTGCTGGACGAAGACGTCACGGTAGAACTGCCGGGCGGCAGTTTACATATCAGTTGGAAAGGGCCAGGCTATCCGCTGTATATGACGGGGCCAGCCACCCATGTATATGATGGATTTATCCATCTATAACTATTGATAACAGGTAATGAAGTATGACGGGTGTGACATGAAAAGTTATGAGGAGCAGGCGTTAGCGGGCATCGAGTTAGATGACGATGCTGTCATGCAGTACTTATTGCAAAATCCCGACTTCTTTATCCGCAATGCCCGTCTGGTCGAACAGATGCATATCCCTCATCCGGTTCGAGGCAGTGTCTCGCTGGTAGAGTGGCAACTGGGGCGGCAGCGTAATCAGATTGGCCAGTTGGAAGAAGAAATCACCTTGCTGATGGAACAAGCGGGCTTGAACGAAGTGCTGTTCAACCGTTTGCTGCAACTTCAAAGCCATCTGGCCGCCGCCACTAGCTTGCAAGATATGCTCAATCGCTTGCAACGTTGGGCCAGAGAGTTCGGGCTAAGCGGTGCCAATATTCGGTTGTTTAACGACCGCTGGCACATCGGCGCACCCTCTGATTTCGCTCATTTAGGGCTGTCCCGCCATGCTTTCGAACCGCTGCGTATTCAACGGCTAGGCAGTGATAATCATTATCTCGGCAGCTTAAATGGGCCTGAACTGCTGCTGTTATTGCCTCAGGCAAAACAGGTCGGTTCTGTGGCACTGTCATTGCTGGGTAAAGAAGGTGATTTGGGCGTGGTTATCTTTAGCAGCCGCGATACACAGCATTATCAGCAAGGCATGGGTACCGTGATGCTGAGTCAGTTGTCCACGTTATTGCCAAGCCTGCTGGAGCGTTGGATAGAACCAGTATGACCGAATTCAGCGCCTCACTTGCCCCGCAGGTAGAGGCTTTCCTGCGCTATCTTAAAGTGGAGCGTCAGCTTAGCCCCCTCACTATTACTAGCTATCAACGCCAATTACAGGCGCTCATGGAAATGGGCGAACAAATGGGATTGGCGCATTGGCAAGCGCTGGATGCTGCGCAAGTGCGCTCATTGGTTTCCCGCAGTAAACGTGCCGGTTTGCACGCCTCCAGTCTGGCTTTGAGGCTCTCGGCGTTGCGCAGCTTCCTTGATTGGTTGGTTAGCCAAGGTGTGTTAATCGCTAATCCAGCCAAAGGGGTCAGTACGCCACGCGCTGGCCGCCATCTGCCAAAGAATATTGATGTCGATGAAGTGGATAAACTGCTGGATATCGATCTTAATGATCCATTGGCAGTACGCGACCGTGCGATGCTGGAAGTGATGTACGGCGCGGGGCTGCGTCTCTCTGAACTGGTTGGCATGAACTGCAAACACGTGGATTTGGCCAGCGGTGAAGTTTGGGTCATGGGCAAAGGCAGCAAAGAACGCAAAGTGCCGATCGGTAAAACGGCGGTGACATGGTTGAATCACTGGCTGGCGCTGCGTGAATTGTTCGAACCGCAAGACGATGCCATCTTTTTGGCCAACACAGGCAAGCGAATTTCAGCGCGTAATGTGCAAAAACGCTTTGCAGAGTGGGGCGTGAAGCAGGGCGTCAGTAGCCATATTCACCCGCATAAATTGCGCCACTCATTCGCTACCCACATGCTGGAATCCAGCGGCGATCTGCGTGCAGTGCAAGAGTTACTCGGTCATGCCAATCTGACCACCACACAAATTTATACTCATCTCGACTTTCAACATCTGGCGACAGTGTATGATGCTGCTCATCCACGGGCCAAACGAGGCAAATCCTGATGCACTTTTATCGTCCACTTGAGCGTATTTCCGCCATTACCTTCGATTTGGATGACACGCTGTATGACAATCGGCCGGTTATTACCCGTACTGAACAAGAGTCAGTGGCTTTTTTACAGCAGTACCATCCCAATTTAGCGCAGTTACAACCTGCGGATTTCCAACGTTTTCGCAGTGAGTTACTGGCACAAGATCCAGACATTTATCACGATGTGACGCAGTGGCGCTGGCATGCCATCGAACTGGGTTTGATGCGCCATGGCTTGAGCAAGTCAGAGGCGCAATCTGGTGCCGATGCTGCCATGGAGAACTTTGCACTCTGGCGTAGCCGGATTTATGTACCGTCAGAAACCCACGATACCCTGAGCGCACTCGCGGAACATTATCCGCTGGTGGCAATCACTAACGGTAATGCCGACCCGAAAGCTTGCGGCCTCGATAACTATTTCCAGTTTGTGTTGCGATCCGGCCCTCATGGCCGTGCCAAGCCGTTCCGTGATATGTACCATAAAGCGGCAAATCGTCTCGATATCCCACTGAAAAACATCCTGCATGTTGGTGATGATTTAACCACCGATGTGGCGGGTTCTCTGCGCTGCGGCATGCAAGCATGCTGGATTAATGACCGTCAGCAAAGCCTGATGACCGCCAGTGATAGCCGATTATTGCCACATATTGAGATTTCGCAGTTGGCTTCCCTGACAGCATTGCTATAATCCCCTGCAATAACTCTGTATAAATTCACAGTGGAATGGTGGCAAAACAGCCCGAAAACGGTGATTTTGCCCGCTTCCCTTACCCGATAAACGGTGCCTATGGACGTTTCTGATCTGCTCGACAGCCTGAATGAAAAACAACGCGAAGCCGTGGCTGCGCCACGCTGCAACCTGTTGGTATTGGCCGGTGCGGGCAGCGGAAAAACCCGAGTATTGGTGCATCGTATTGCTTGGTTACTGTCGGTAGAGAACGCCTCGCCGTATTCCATTATCTCGGTCACCTTCACCAATAAAGCGGCGGCAGAAATGCGCCACCGCATCGAACATCTGATAGGCACCAGTCAGGGCGGGATGTGGATCGGCACTTTCCATGGGTTGGCACACCGTTTACTGCGTGCTCACCATCTGGACGCTAATCTACCGCAAGATTTCCAAATTCTGGACAGCGATGACCAGTTGCGCTTATTAAAACGCTTGATCAAGGCGTTGAACTTAGATGAGAAACAGTGGCCGCCGCGTCAAGCCATGTGGTACATCAACGGCAAAAAAGACGAAGGGCTACGCCCCCAGCACATTGAAAGCTATGGTAATCCGGTTGAAGCTACTTGGCTGCGCATTTATCAGGCCTATCAGGAAGCTTGTGACCGTGCGGGGCTGGTGGATTTTGCCGAACTGTTGCTACGCGCCCATGAACTCTGGCTCAATAAACCCCATATTCTGAACCACTACCGCGAACGTTTTACCAACATTCTGGTGGATGAGTTCCAAGATACCAACAACATCCAGTACGCATGGATTCGTCTGCTGGCCGGGGATCGCGCGAATGTGATGATCGTCGGCGATGACGACCAGTCAATTTATGGCTGGCGCGGGGCGCAGGTCGAGAATATCCAACGTTTCCTGAACGATTTCCCCGGCGCAGAAACCATTCGTTTGGAGCAAAATTACCGCTCAACCAGCAATATTCTGACCGCAGCGAACGCCCTGATTGCTCATAATGAGGGTCGCATGGGGAAAAACCTGTGGACCGAAGGGGGCGAAGGCGAGCCCATCTCAATTTATTGCGCATTTAACGAGTTGGATGAAGCCCGTTTTGTGGTTAACCGCATTCGCGCTTGGCAGGAAAACGGCGGTGCGCTGAATGATTGCGCCATCTTATACCGCAGCAATGCCCAATCGCGCGTATTGGAAGAAGCCTTGCTGCAAACCGCTATGCCGTATCGCATCTATGGTGGCCAGCGCTTCTTCGAACGTCAGGAAATCAAAGATGCGCTGGCTTACTTGCGCTTGGTCTCTAATCGCAATGATGATGCCGCCTTTGAACGCGTGGTCAACACGCCAACTCGCGGTATCGGTGATCGCACACTCGATGTGGTGCGCCAAACGGCCCGTGACCGTCAGTTGACTTTATGGCAGTCCACTCGTGCCTTGTTACAGGAAAAGGTACTGGCAGGCCGCGCAGCTTCTGCACTACAACGTTTTGTCGAGTTGGTCGACTCGCTGGCGCATGAAACCGCCGATATGCCTTTACATGTCCAAACAGACCGAGTTATCCGTGATTCTGGGTTGTGGTCGATGTACGAGCAGGAAAAAGGCGAGAAAGGCCAAGCGCGTGTTGAAAACCTTGAAGAGCTGGTCAATGCGACTCGCCAATACAGTTATCAGGATGAAGATCAGGATCTGATGCCACTGCAAGCGTTTCTCTCTCATGCGGCCTTAGAAGCAGGCGAGGGGCAAGCAGATGCTTATCAGGATGCGGTGCAATTAATGACGCTCCATTCAGCGAAAGGGTTGGAGTTCCCGCAAGTCTTTATCGTGGGCATGGAAGAAGGCATGTTCCCGAGCCAGATGTCGCTGGATGAAGGCGGGCGGCTGGAAGAAGAGCGTCGGTTGGCTTACGTTGGTGTGACGCGTGCGATGCAAAAACTGACATTGTGTTATGCCGAAAGTCGCCGGTTGTACGGTAAAGAAGTGAATCATCGCCCTTCGCGTTTTATCGGCGAATTGCCGCAAGAGTGCGTTGAAGAAGTGCGGTTGCGTGCGACAGTCTCACGTCCTGTGAACCACCGTAGTATGGGCACGCCAATGAATGAGAATGACAGCGGCTTTTCATTGGGCCAACGTGTGCGCCATCCTAAATTTGGCGAAGGCACCATCGTTAACTTGGAAGGTAGCGGTGAGCATAGCCGGTTGCAAGTGGCGTTCCCAGGTGAGGGGATTAAGTGGTTGGTGGCGGCGTATGCACGGCTTGAAGCGGTCTAAGTTTACCCTTCAT
>NZ_HE997651.1:67783-149163 GCF_000312485.1 Yersinia massiliensis CCUG 53443
TACCCGTTGCAAAGCTTCCGGCGACAATTTCCCTTCCAATGGCTCGACCGCCATTTTTAACAACCGCTTACGGTTGCCACGGACCAACTTCTCTTCATTATTCGGATTACTTCTGTTATCAGCCCATTGTTGCAATGACAAATGCAGTGCGGCACGTAACACACCTTCATGTTGCAACATGCGCGGATAGGCAAAAGAGAGTAATTCAGCAATGCGCTGCCTTGCATCCGGTTGTGTCGGTTGCCATGCCAATATGGGGCCGAGACTCTCATCGACCATGGCCGAAACCAGTGCACTTTGCGTCGGAAAATAGCGATAGGCCGTCGCTCGGGAAAGCTGGGCAGCAATGGCGACCTCGGTGATCGACGGAAATGCGCCTTGTTCATACATCGCCATTGCAGTATCGATCAGTAACCGCTGGGTTCTGGCCTTGGTGCCAGTTAAGGGTGGAGAGGCGTTGTCTTGCTTATCCTGATGTTTCACGGTCACTCCAGAATCTACAGATCGTCTTTGGGCCCACTATAACAAACCGCCTGCACAAATCTCTATGAAAGCCTTTCACGTGAACATTAATTTTGAGACTGTAGTCTCATATTTGTTCATTGGGCTTTGCAGAAATGATACGCTAGTCTCAATATGACTCCATCTTAACCAGTTCGCTGCTTTGTTCGTCACTAAATAATGATCTGTCACTCAATAATCGTTCGTCGGTAAGTAAAAGAATAAGCGTCCAAATAAAGTGAGCTGCTGACCATTTTTGCGACATTCCGCATTCATAGAAGGATGTTTAGATGCCTCGTCATATTTTTATCGCGACTACCACAGATACCAAAGGCGAAGAGCTGGCCTATGTCAGCGCATTGATTAAAGCCACAGGGTTAACGACCGTTACGGTTGATTTATCGACGAAAGAAGGCATACGCGACGGTGGCGCGGATATCACGGCTGAGACGGTGGCAAGCTATCACCCAGAGGGGCGTCAGGCGGTATTTTGTGGTGATAGAGGTCGGGCGATCAGTGCCATGGCGACCGCTTTCGAACGGTTCATTGCCAGCCGTGATGATATCGCCGCTCTTTTGGGATTGGGGGGCTCCGGCGGGACGGCGCTGGTCACGCCGGCAATGCAAAGCTTACCTATCGGTATTCCTAAGCTAATGGTTTCAACCATGGCGTCCGGTGATGTTTCTGGTTACATCGGTGCCAGCGATATTGCCATGATGTATTCCGTAACTGACATCGCGGGGCTAAATCGTATCTCTCGGCGGGTATTGAGCAACGCCGCTCACCAAATTGCGGGCGCGGTTTATTTCGCCAAAGAAGAGTCGCCAGTCGAGGACAAACCGGCACTGGGCTTGACCATGTTCGGTGTGACCACTCCCTGTATTCAGGCGGTCAGTGCTGCATTATCAGCAGACTATGATTGTCTCGTTTTCCACGCGACAGGCAGCGGCGGCAAAGCCATGGAAAAACTGGCTGAAAGTGGCTTGCTGGCGGGCGCCCTTGATCTCACGACGACAGAAGTCTGCGACCTGTTATTTGATGGCGTATTGGCGTGTGGCCCAGATCGCTTCGATGCCATTGCCCATAGTGAGATTCCTTACGTCGGGTCTTGCGGTGCGTTGGATATGGTTAACTTCGGTAGCCCAACCACCATTCCGGCTAAATATGCCGACCGCCTGTTCTATAAGCACAATGCGCAGGTCACGCTGATGCGCACCACCGAGCAAGAAAATATTCAAATGGCACGCTGGATTGGCGAGAAGCTAAATCGTTGCCAAGGAGAGGTACGCTTCTTAATCCCCGAAGGGGGGTTCTCTGCACTGGATGCACCGGGCCAAATTTTCTGGGATGAAAAGGCGCTGAATGCCTTTATCCATACGCTGGAAGAAACCGTCATTCAGACTGATAAACGCCGCTTGGTTCGTTATCCGTACAATATTAATGACCCTCAGTTCGCACAAGCAGCGGTAGAGAACTTTAAAGAAATTACGAAGAGCCCGTCCTTATAGGGCCAGTTTAATGTGGAGAAGCAGATGCCAAAATTTCAACGCCAGGCCATCTTGGCCAAATTTCGGGAAATGATCGCTCGCCGTGAACCTATTATTGGTGGCGGTGCGGGAACAGGGCTATCGGCCAAGTGTGAAGAGGCTGGTGGAATTGATCTCATCGTTATTTATAACTCAGGCCGCTATCGTATGGCGGGCCGCGGTTCGCTGGCCGGATTGTTGGCCTACGGCAACGCCAATGACATTGTGGTCGATATGGCCAAAGAAGTGCTGCCGGTAGTGAAAAATACGCCAGTGCTGGCAGGGGTGAATGGTACTGATCCATTCTGCCAATTTGACCACTTCCTCGACCAACTGAAAGACTTGGGTTTTTCTGGCGTACAGAACTTCCCTACAGTCGGTTTAATCGACGGTAACTTCCGTGCCAATCTGGAGGAAACCGGCATGGGTTACGGCTTGGAAGTGGACATGATCCGTCTGGCTCATGAAAAAGATTTGCTGACGACACCCTATGTTTTTAGTGCCGCAGATGCTGTTGCCATGACGCAAGCCGGTGCCGATATTATTGTTCCTCATATGGGCTTGACCACGGGCGGCAATATTGGTGCAGATACCGCGCTCAAACTCGCGGATTGCGTACCTTTGATTAACGAATGGGCTGCAGCAGCCAAAGCGGTACGTGACGATGTGATTGTGTTGTGTCACGGCGGACCTATCTCTACACCTGAAGATGCCCAATATATTATGGATAACTGCCCGCAATGTGATGGTTTCTACGGTGCCAGTTCAATGGAACGGTTACCGACAGAGATTGCACTGACGGACACGACCAGACAGTTTAAAAAAATAAAACGCTAATATTCTTACCAACACCAATGGGAAAGCCTGTATATGAATTTGGCGTAATAATCGACTAAATAGTAATGCAGGATACGCAAAACCGAAGTCAGCGATGGCTTCGGTTTTTTTTGATCATCATTCAAATAAAAAACAATAAAGCTCAGATAGTCGCGATGTGAGTATAGTTTTAGTGCGTAATTGTAAATAGACGAAAGTAAATTCATTCAACGACTATTATTGTGAGGATGATATGACGAGAATGATTAAGAAAGTACAATGTGATGGTAAACCGCTAATGAGTATTATCACCGGTTTATATTTATACCCAATCGCAATACTCGCACATCATTTTGGTGTTTTTGAACACATCGCTAAAGGAAATAAAGGGCTATCAGATGTTTGTGCATTTTTGAGTATAAAAAGCAGGGCAGCCAAAGCCATGATGGAGGTTATTCGCGCCTTGGATCTGGTCAAAATTGAAAATAACGTCTACAAATTAACAATGTTAGCCGAAGAGTTTTTACTTAAGAAAAGCCCAAACTATTGCGGTGATGCGTGGGACTTAATTTATACCACGAGCGATAACTTTTCTTTGATACATCTAGAAAAGGTGATGAGAGAAACTGATACCCCAGTTAATCAAGAAACGACATTATTTGAAGAAAGTCTCTATAACGCTGAAAAGGCAGAGGCTTTCACCCACGCCATGCATGGACTCAGTATCGGGGCTGCCAGCGTGTGGCCGGATAAGCTAAATTTAGCTGATTACCATTGTATGTTAGATATTGGTGGTGGTTCAGGTGCACATTCTATTGGTGCCGTGACCCGTTGGCCGCACCTTCGCGGGATTATTCATGATATTGCCGAGGTCAGTCGCGTGGCGGCGAAGGTGATCAAATCCTATGGATTAGAAAAGAATATCTCAATTCATATTGGCGATATGTGGTCTGAGCCATTTCCAGACGCTGACATTCATTTTTATTCCAACGTATTTCATGATTGGCCTGAGCAGAAAGTCATCTTCCTGATCCAAAAAAGTTACGATGCCTTACCTCATGGGGGGCGGATGATTATTCATGAAATGTTATTCAATGATGATGCGCCGGGGCCACTGACGGTCGCAGGATTTAATGTCACGATGTTGAGTTGGAGCCAAGGAAAGAAATATTCTCGCTCAGAAATAAACAAACTGCTTGAGATGGCAGGCTTTTGCGATATCGAAATATTACCTGTGTTTAGCGATTTCAGTATTATGACTGGCGTGAAACCTTAACATCAGGCCTGCGTACTTTTCCCCCTAACTTCCCATTAATTTTTTGTGACGGCCATGCCAAGTTTTTCTGAACGGGGTCGCTTATTCCGGCCCCTATTACCGTCGAGCGGCCGTGATGTTCAGCAATATCAGTATGAACGGGGCAGAATTCCTAACACTCTGTTGACAGTCTTTTTCTTCTCGGCGTAACATGCGCGCACTATTCTTGATGAGGACATTCGCCTTGGACACACCCAGTAGATACTGGCTCAATAATCTGTGCATCAGGTGCAACTTCTAAGGCTATCCTCCTTCTGCTGATAGCCTTCGTGGTTGTCAGCGACCCCCTAAGCTGTCGCTGTGAGTCAGATCTCCTTATGGTCTGAAACATAGAGTATTTCGCAATACCGACGTGTTTCTGTGCTTCAATGCGTTATCCCTATCCAACACCCTAAGGGAGTTTTGGCACATGCTGAGCGCATTTAAATTAAGTAACAATCGCTTATCCCGTTTGGAGCTGGATGAATCAGATGATCTGACCACCTCACTTTGGGTTGATTTAGTCGAGCCAGAAGAGGGAGAGCGTGAGCGTGTCCAGTGTGAGTTAGGGCAGAGCTTGGCGACCCGCCCCGAGCTGGATGATATCGAAGCCTCTGCGCGGTTCTTTGAAGATGAGGACGGCCTGCATATCCACTCCTTCTTCTATTACGAAGATGCGGAAGACCACGCTGGCAACTCAACAGTGGCTTTTACTATTCGTGATGGTCGCCTGTATACCTTGCGTGAACGTGAATTACCGGCTTTTCGTTTGTATCGCATGCGTGCCCGTAACCAGACATTGGTGGACGGTAATGCCTACGAGTTACTGCTGGATTTGTTCGAAACCAAAATTGAACAGCTAGCCGACGAAATCGAGAACATTTACAGCGATTTGGAAGCGTTAAGCCGTGTCATTATGGAAGGACAGCAGGGCGATGAATATGATGCCGCGCTGTCTACGTTGGCAGAGCAGGAAGATATCGGCTGGAAAGTACGATTGTGTCTGATGGATACCCAGCGAGCGCTGAATTTCTTGGTGCGTAAAGCCCGCTTACCGAGTGGCCAGTTGGAGCAAGCGCGTGAGGTTCTGCGAGATATCGAATCCTTGCTGCCCCACAATGAATCCTTGTTCCAGAAAGTTAACTTCTTGATGCAGGCCGCAATGGGCTTTATCAATATCGAGCAGAACCGCATCATCAAGATCTTCTCGGTGGTCTCGGTGGTCTTTCTGCCGCCGACGCTAGTGGCTTCTAGCTACGGGATGAACTTTGAGTTTATGCCGGAATTGCGTTGGTCATTTGGTTACCCAGGGGCGATCAGTTTGATGATTATTGCCGGCCTAGCGCCGTATCTCTATTTCAAACGCAAAAACTGGCTATAAGCTTTCTATTGGCTAAAAGCGTCCAATTGGCTATAAACATCTCATTGGCTACAAACCATCCCCACGATGGCGCCAATACAAAACGCCCGCTGATTACGTCAACGGGCGTTTTGCTTTATGAGTGGCGACTTCTACGTTGGGTGTAGAGTGCATCCAGCGTGAACAACAGCAGAGCCGCCCAGATACAGGCGAACGTCACCATCTTGTCACTGCCAACCGTCTCACCGTAAAACGTGACAGCCAAAATAAACATCAATGTCGGCCCGAGATACTGGAAGAAGCCCAGCGTCGACAGCTTTAAGCGCGTGGCGGCGGCGGTGAAGAACAGTAGTGGGATTGTGGTGATCACCCCAGCAGCGGCCAACAGCACATTCAGTGACCAAGCATTGGCACCCATGTGACTGGTTGGGCTATCGGCAATAAAGAACAGATAAATTGCCGCGACCGGCAATAGCCACATGGTTTCAATCAACATGCCTGTTTGGGCATCAACCCCCAGTTTTTTGCGTATCAAACCATATAACGCGAAGGTGATCGCCAAACTTAGCCCAATCACGGGCAGTGAGCCAAACTGCCACAGTTGGATCAACACACCACCAAATGCTAATGACACGGCAACCCACTGCATGCGGCGAAAGCGCTCGCCAAGAAATAGCATACCAAATAGCACATTCACCAGCGGGTTGATGAAATAGCCCAAGCTGGCTTCCAGCATGTGATTATTGTTCACCGCCCAGATAAAGATGAGCCAGTTACTGGCGATCAATACCGCCGTCACCGCCAGTAATAGCACCCGTTTACCATGCCGAAAGGCACTGCGGACTTGTGGCCAATTTCTGCTAACCGTCAGCAGAATCAGCATAAAGAAAAATGACCAAATGATGCGATGGGTCAAAATTTCATCTGCCGGCACTTCTTGGATGAACTTGAAATAGGCAGGGGCAATACCCCAAATAAAATAGGCAGCCAGAGCAAAAAAGATGCCCTGACGTGTTCGTTGTTTATCCATGATGTGGCTCAGAACAAGAAAGGAGATGCGGTGAGTGTACTCAACTTCAGCCTACGAATCATCACCGCTGAAAAGCGAATTAGCCTACCAGATAGGTCGCCGTTGCGCTGGCAATATGCATTTGTTGGTCATTGTGCAGCTCAACACGGGCAACAGAGACCTTATTGCCACTGCGTAAAATACTGCTGCTGGCGATAAAATGCTCACCACGGCCCGGGCGCAGATAGTCGACACGCAGGTCAATGGTCCCCATTTTGGCTAATTTCATTTGTAATTGTTCTTTAATCAGCGGTTCATGACGGACCAAACTATTGCCGACACAAACTAATCCCGCCGCAACATCCAGCACTGCGGCGATAACACCACCGTGCAAAATACGTTGCGCGATATTACCCACCAGTTTGTCATGATTATCGAAAGTGATTTCTGCGTAATCTTGCTCGAAGCGGGTTAACTGCAGCCCTAACTCACGGTTAAAGGGCATGTGATATACAAAAACTTCACCAATCATCTGGCGAGCTTCATCTAATGTTAAGGGAGTGACAGACATTGCGTGCGATTCTCTTCGATACTACCTTTGGGTAACATCGGTAATAAGTTAACTGATTGTTTATTTTATGCGCCTATTTCGTTGCTTTCCAGTCATTAACTCATAAATCTAAACAATACTAAAACCACATAACATTTGTGTGTAGAATGAGCTGTTTTCATTACAAATAGAAATGATTCGTAAAGGGATAGGGGGATGATAATGGGTAGATTTTTGCGGATATTAATTGGGTTATTACTAGTTCCAACATTAGTACAGGCGGAACCTGCGAAGGTTGAGAAAATTCATGATGCACCGGAAGTCCGCGGCAGTATTATCGCTGCAATGTTGCAGGATCACGATAATCCATTCCTGCTTTATCCGTATGAAACAAACTATTTGTTATATACCTATACCAGCGATATCAATAAAGAAGCGATTAGCTCTTATGATTGGGCTGAACATGCCAAGAAAGATGAAGTTAAATTTCAGTTGAGCTTAGGCTTCCCTATTTGGCGCGGTATTCTCGGTGATAACTCGTTACTGGGCGCGTCTTATACTCAACGTTCTTGGTGGCAGGCGTCCAATAGCGATGAGTCCTCGCCATTCCGTGAAACCAACTATGAACCACAGCTATTCTTGGCATGGGCCACGGATTATGAAGTGGCAGGTTGGACGTTCCGTGAAGTGGAGTTTGGTTACAATCACCAATCTAACGGTAAGGCAGACCCGACTTCACGTAGCTGGGATCGGATCTATACTCGCGTGATGGCACAGCGCGGTAATTTAGAGATTGACCTGAAACCTTGGTACCGCCTACCCGAAAATGATGAGAAAGATGACAACCCCGATATCAATAAATATATGGGTTATTATCGCCTGAAAGTGGGTTACGCCTTGGGCGACAGCGTATTCAGCATCGATGGTCACTATAACTGGAATACCGGTTTCGGTGGCGCGGAAATGGGTTGGAGCTATCCCATCACGCGTCATGTTCGCTTCTACACCCAAGTATTTAGTGGCTATGGTGAGTCAATGATTGACTATAACTTTAGGCAAACACGGGTGGGTGTGGGTATCATGTTGAACGATGTCCTTTAACGTCATCCGGCGTTAGAAAAGTTTCAGACACAGGCCGGTTAACCGGCCTGTGCAGATCTTATAGTTGGGGAACAGTGTGTCGACCGCAGCAGTGATAAATCGGGAATTACTGGCAGTGCAAGTTTTGCGAGATACTTTCGGCTATCAGCAGTTCCGGCCCGGACAACAAGAAATTATCAACGCCACTTTATCAGGGCAAGACTGTCTGGTCGTGATGCCCACTGGCGGGGGGAAATCCTTGTGTTATCAGATTCCGGCACTGGTAACCGACGGGCTAACGCTCGTCGTTTCGCCCTTAATCTCTCTGATGAAAGACCAAGTTGACCAACTGCTCGCCTACGGTGTTGGTGCGGGGTGCTTAAACTCATCTCAAACGCGCGAACAACAATTGGCGGTGATGGATGGCTGCCGCACGGGTCAAATTAAGCTGCTGTATATCGCCCCTGAACGGCTAGTGATGGAAAGTTTCCTCGATCAACTGCATCAATGGCGTCCTGCGTTGTTGGCGGTAGATGAGGCACATTGCATCTCCCAGTGGGGGCATGATTTCCGCCCTGAGTACCGCGCCCTTGGGCAATTGAAGCACCGTTTCCCGAATTTACCGGTCGTTGCACTGACCGCCACCGCTGATGAAGCGACGCGTGGTGATATTGTGCGTTTGCTCAATCTGGACCAGCCATTAATTCAGGTCAGCAGTTTCGACCGGCCCAATATCCGCTATACCTTGGTGGAGAAGTTTAAACCGCTCGATCAACTCTGGCGTTTTGTCCAAGACCAACGTGGCAAAAGTGGCATTATTTACTGCAATAGCCGCGCGAAAGTGGAAGACACCACTGCCCGTTTGCAAAGTCGCGGACTTAGCGTTGCTGCCTACCACGCAGGGTTGGATAACGAACGGCGAGCACAGGTGCAAGAGGCTTTTCAGCGTGATGACTTGCAAGTGGTGGTGGCGACGGTCGCTTTTGGCATGGGGATTAATAAGCCCAATGTCCGTTTTGTGGTGCATTTTGATATCCCGCGCACCATTGAATCGTATTATCAAGAAACAGGGCGTGCAGGGCGTGATGGCTTACCAGCCGAGGCAATGCTGCTGTATGACCCGGCAGACATGGCGTGGTTACGCCGCTGTCTGGAAGAAAAACCCGCGGGTGCACAGCAAGATATCGAGCGGCATAAATTAAATGCCATGGGCGCGTTTGCTGAAGCACAAACCTGTCGTCGGCTGGTGTTGCTCAACTATTTTGGTGAGGGCAAACAGCAATCATGCGGTAACTGCGATATCTGCCTTGATCCTCCTAAGCGCTACGATGGATTGGCCGATGCACAAAAAGCGCTTTCCTGCGTGTATCGGGTCGGTCAGCGTTTTGGTCTCGGGTATATCGTCGAGGTATTGCGTGGGGCGAATAACCAACGTATCCGCGAATTCGGCCATGACAAACTGTCGGTCTATGGCCTAGGCCGTGAGCAAAGCCACGAACACTGGGTGAGCGTCTTACGCCAACTGGTTCATCTGGGGTTATTGAGTCAGAACATTGCGCAGTTTTCTGCCTTACAACTGACCGAGGCCGCGCGTCCGGTCTTGCGAGCTGAATTGCCGTTACAATTGGCTGTGCCGCGCATTCAAAGTTTGAAAGTGCGCAGCAGTGCCAATCAGAAATCCTATGGTGGCAATTACGACCGTAAATTGTTTGCCAAATTGCGTAAGCTGCGCAAATCTATTGCTGACGAAGGCAACATTCCGCCTTATGTCGTATTTAATGACGCCACCTTGCTGGAGATGGCAGAACAGATGCCGATAACGGCCAGCGAACTGTTGAGTGTCAATGGCGTCGGGCAACGTAAACTGGAGCGCTTTGGTGCACCGTTTATGGCGATGATCCGCGACCATGTGGACAACAACGATGATTAACGCCCCATTTTTACTGTCATGAGAGTCTCTCCATGCTAATGCTATTTCTGACCGTTGCACTGGTTCACTTGGTCGCACTAATGAGTCCTGGTCCTGACTTCTTTTTTGTCTCGCAAACGGCCGCGAGTCGATCACGTAGTGAAGCGATGAAAGGCGTGATAGGGATTTCCCTTGGCATCGTGGTCTGGGCGGGAGTGGCCCTCATGGGGCTGAATCTTATTTTGCAGAAAATGGCGTGGTTGCATCAAATTATCATGGTTGGCGGCGGGCTATATCTGTGCTGGATGGGTTGGCAACTGCTGAAGTCTGCTCGAGCCAAACGCCATGGGACCGAAAGCGGCGAGCTAGTAGAGCTGCCCGCTCGTGGACGGACTTTCCTGCGGGGTTTCCTGACCAATCTTTCGAACCCGAAAGCCGTTATCTATTTCGGCAGCGTGTTCTCACTTTTTGTGGGCGATGATGTCAGTGCCAGTGTGCGTTGGGGCTTGTTCGTGCTCATCGTGGCTGAGACTTTTATCTGGTTCAGCGTGGTGGCTTGCGTGTTTGCTCTACCGGTCATGCGCCGAGGCTATCAGCGGTTATCTAAATGGATTGATGGGCTGGCGGGGGTATTGTTCGCCGGTTTTGGTATCCACCTTATCCTTTCCCGCTAATGAATATCGCGCCGAAAATGCCCCAATCAGTGGTTTTTACCGGTTGGGGCATCATACTTTGAGCGGTGCTTTACACTTTTCTGGCGGTCGCTAATAGCGCGCCGATCAGCATGAATAAGCCACCAAAGATGCGGTTTAACAATTTCATTTGATGGGGTGATTTTATCCAGCCAGCAATACGTGTGGCGAGGGTGGCATAACCAATCATCACAATGATATCGACGATCACGCTAGTACTGCCGAGAATCAAGTATTGTGCGACTTGTGGTTGATGCGGCAAAACAAACTGCGGAAACAACGCCGCCAGAAAAACAATGCTTTTGGGGTTGGTCAGGTTCACAAAGACAGCCCGCTTAAACAGCTTTCGCCGAGGCATGCTATTGGCCAGTGCATGTAAATCCAGTGCGCCAGCGGCTCGCCATTGCTGAATACCTAGCCAGATTAAGTAGGCCGCCCCCAGCCATTTTAATATTTCAAATGCGAGCAGGGACTGTGAAATGAGGGCGCCAAGGCCCACGCCAACCAGTACAATATGCACAGCCAGCCCCAGTTGTAAGCCACAAATTGAGGCAATGACCCCGCGCGTACCGTGGCTAATGGTGGTGCTCATGGTGTTAATGGCACCAGAACCGGGCGATAGACTGAGGATAAGGGTTGTAAGTAGATAGGTTAACCACCAGTCTAAGGTCATCGGCAAAGTTCCCTGAACGTGTCATTTTATGTCACAATACTCCATTGCTAATCATTGTGCTATGGCTCACAAAATCGTAGCTTTCACCAGTGACAGGATGCAATCAATCACACCATGCCGTTAGACAACCAAACATGCCATTAGATAACCAAAAAATGCCATCAGGGAATCACATGCATCATTGGCTTAATCGCGAAGCGCAGTTTGCCGCTTTTGTGAATGGGCCATTATTGGATTTCTGGCAGCAGCGGGATGAAGCCGAATTTATTGGGGTCGATAATATCCCCATTCGTTATGTCCGCTTTCGTGCGCCGCAACATACGAGTGTGGTGGTGGTGGTGCCTGGCCGCATTGAAAGTTACGTTAAATATCCTGAAGTCGCTTATGATCTGTTCCAGCAAGGCTATGATGTTATTGTGCTGGATCATCGTGGGCAGGGCCGATCAGGGCGAATGCTTGACGATCCCCATCGCGGCCATGTGATTAAGTTCGATGATTATATTGAGGATTTTGCGCAGTTAGTTCAGCGTGAAATCACCAGCAGTCATTATCAGCATCGGTTTGCGCTTGCCCATTCAATGGGCGGTGCCATTTTGACCCGCTTTTTGGCGCGAGAACCGAACGTATTTGATGCGGTCGCATTATGTGCGCCGATGTTCGGTATCCATTTACCCATGCCGGGTTGGCTAGCACACCGCATTGTCGATTGGACCGAACGGCATCAGGCGCTGCGTAATTATTACGCAATAGGGACAGGGCAATGGCGGCCACTGCCCTACTTGGTGAATATGCTCACCCACAGCCGTGAGCGATATCGCCGCTATTTACGCCAATACGCCGACGCACCTGAAATCCGTGTAGGTGGGCCAACCTATCATTGGATCCGTGAGAGTCTGCTGGTGGGAGAGCAAATCATTGCGCAGGCAGACAAAATTACGACACCGGTACTGTTATTACAGGCCAGTGAGGATCGGGTCGTTCATAACCCGGCCCAGAATGCATTTTCTCAGGCAATGACGCTGGCGGGGCACCCTTGCGAAGGGGGGCAGCCTAAGGTCATTCAAGGCGCACGCCATGAGATCCTGTTCGAGCGGGACACACTGCGTGCCGAGGCGTTAAGCGCCATATTGCGCTTTTTTGCGCAACATCAATCATCAGTCGGCCATGAAGGTTCCGACGCCACCAGAGGTTAGAACATACCGCTATGTATCATGTCGTTGCTTCCGATTTAGATGGCACGCTGCTATCACCTGACCACCTTTTGACGCCATATACCAAAGAAACACTTAAGTTGCTGACTCAGCGTGATGTGCACTTTGTGTTTGCCACCGGCCGTCATCATATCGATGTAGCGCAAATCCGTGACAGCTTGGAGATCAGCGCTTTTATGATCACCTCCAACGGCGCACGCGTACACAACACGGCAGGGGAGCTGATTTTCAGCCATAACCTCGACGCGGATATTGCCCGCGATTTGTACAACATTGAACACCATAATACGGATATCTTGACCAACGTTTATCTGAATGATGAATGGTTCATGAACCGCGAAAGTCCTGCGCAGAAAGAATTTTTCCGCGAATCGGTCTTTAACTATCAAGTATTTGAACCGGCGTTGCTGCCAACGGAAGGGGTATGCAAGGTTTACTTTACTTGCGAAGATCATGACAAGTTATTGATTTTGGAAGAGGCCATCAACGCACGTTGGGGCGATCGCGTGAATGTCAGTTTCTCCTTCCCAACTTGCTTAGAAGTGATGGGCGGTGGTGTCTCTAAAGGCCACGCTCTCGAGCAAGTGGCAAAAATTATCGGTTATTCGCTAAAAGAATGCATCGCCTTTGGCGACGGCATGAATGACTTAGAAATGCTGTCCATGTCAGGTAAGGGCTGCATTATGCAAGACGCTCATCAGCGTTTAAAAGACATGCTGCCAAACTTAGAAGTGATCGGTTCGAATGCGGATGATGCGGTACCACACTATCTGCGTAAAATGTTTTTAGGCACAGATAAGTAAGCATCAGCATATAAAAAGTGGGGAGATAACCGTTATCGCCCCACTTTTTTTACGTATTAATGTTAGCTTGCGGACATTAAGTTACTGATGCTGCCCCTGCTTTTGCAGGAACTGCACGCCAGTATCTGGGAAGTCAGTAAACACCCCATCGACCTGTGCTTGGTTGTAGATGATATCGAATAGCTGATTAACATCAGTAGCGTATTTAGGCAATCTATCCGTGCGGATCGTGAACGGATGAACCATCATGTTGCTGGCATGGGCTTCCTTGACCATATTTGTCAGCTTGATGTTATTTGGCGTGGAGCTTTCGACCACCAGCATATGGTAGTCAGGGCCAATACCATCAGCATATTGCGCCACTTGTTTCATCGCGCCGGGTTTGAACATCCAGTCATAGTTGTAATTCACCCACTTACCATCAGGTTTTTGTTCGTAGGTTTCATTCCAATCGGTATAAGCCACCAGTTGAACCAGTTTCAGGTCCATACCCATCTTCGGTTCCAGCTCATTCTTAATGCGTTTGAGTTCATTGGCATCAAAACATTGCAGATAAACTTTATCGGCTTTGCTGGTGTAACCGTACTGCTTGAGCACTTCCAACACCTTGGTGGAGATGTCTTTGCCTTCTTGTTTATGGAACCAAGGCGCTTTGATTTCAGGATAAATACCGATGTTCTTACCGGTCGAATGATTCAGCCCTTGAACAAATTCAATCTCTTCCTGGAAGGTATGCACACGGAAGTCAGATTTGCCCATCGGGAAGCGACCCGGATAGCTCTGCACTTTGTTACCGTTTTTATCAATATCGAAGCCTTCGGTAAATTTCAGTGACTTAATTTCTGGCAGCGTAAAGTCGATAGCGTAATAGCGGCCATCTTGACGTGCGCGATCAGGGAAGCGATCGGCGACATCCGTCACTCGATCCAGATAATGGTCGTGCAGAACCACTAACTCATTATCTTTGGTCATGACCAAATCTTGCTCTAAATAATCAGCGCCTTGCGCGTAAGCCATGGCTTTGGCGGGCAGCGAGTGCTCAGGTAAATAGCCACTGGCACCGCGATGCGCGATAACGACTTTGTTTGCAGAAGGTTTGGTCAGTACAGATTTATCCGCAGTTGCTGACTCTGCAGCTTGCGCCATGCCAGCGACAGAGGATGCCAGAATGATACTCGCTACCAGTGTTTTGATTTGGGTTTGCATTGATAGTGCTCCATTTGTCCCTCCATTTCTCAAGTTGCAACGGTGTAAACGGCATCTTGAAATCTTTTGGGTGTAGGTTCTGGGGTGTAAAAAAGGCTATGTCGCTATCTAATCCATAAATAACGGCACAGCCTGTGTACAACTTAACCCCTTGTCATTGCCGCCACAGTCAAGCACTGCAACACCAATGACGCTGGGTTTATCTAAAGATTACAAGTCCTGCTTTCTCGCCATCTCTTCGTGGTGTTTTTTCTCGCTAAGCATCACGACGATCAGTAACAACACGGCGATGATGCTACCGCCGATCATGACCATAAAGCCGCCGTCCCAACCGAAGTAGTCAACGGTATAACCCACGATGGCACTGGCTGCGACCGAGCCACCTAGATAACCAAACAGACCGGTAAAGCCAGCTGCCGTCCCTGCTGCTTTCTTCGGTGCTAATTCAAGGGCGTGCAAGCCAATCAGCATGACTGGGCCATAGATCAGGAAGCCGATGGTGATCATACACGCCATATCGATACCCGGATTACCGACAGGGTTCAGCCAGTAAATGATGGTCGCGATAGTCACCAGTGTCATAAAGAACACACCTGTTGCGCCACGGTTGCCTTTGAACACTTTGTCTGACATCCAACCGCACAGCAGCGTCCCCGGAATACCAGCGTATTCATACAGGAAATATGCCCATGATGATTTATCGAGCGCGAAGTGCTTCACTTCTTTCAGGTAGGTCGGTGACCAGTCGAGGATGCCGTAACGCAGTAAATAAACGAAAACGTTCGCAATGGCGATATACCACAGCAGTTTGTTGGGGAACACGTATTGCATGAAGATCTGTTTTGCGGTCAGTTCTTCTTCTGCTTTGTCAGTGTAATCGTCTGGGTAGTCGTTTTTGTACTCTTCAATCGGCGGCAGACCCACAGATTGAGGAGTATCGCGCATTAGGCCCAATACGATAAGTGCGACCAAGATAGCCGCGAAAGCAGGCATATAAAGTGCCGCTTTCCAGTCGTTAAACCATGCCATCCCTAACAGGAACAGCAATGGCGGCAAGCCCCCACCGACGTTATGGGCGCAGTTCCAGATAGACACTATCCCGCCACGTTCTTTCTTCGACCACCAGTGAACCATGGTACGGCCACATGGCGGCCAACCCATTCCTTGGAACCAACCGCACAAGAACAGCAGCACAAACATGATGGCGATGCTGGAGGTTGCCCAAGGGACAAAGCCCATGAACAGCATCACGGCTGCGGAAAGAATCAAACCTGCAGACAGGAACACCCGTGGGTTGGAACGGTCAGAAACCGAACCCATGATGAATTTTGAGAAACCGTAAGCGATGGAAATACCAGATAAAGCGAAACCCAGATCCCCACGAGAGAATCCTTGTTCGATCAAATAGGGCATCGCCAAGGTAAAGTTTTTACGCACGAGGTAATAGGCGGCATAACCGAAGAAAATGCCCATGAATATTTGCCAGCGTAAGCGGCGGTAAGTGGGGTCGACCTGGTCTGCGGGAAGCCTTGCCACATGTGGCGCGGGCTTAAAAATACTCAACATGAGTGCCTCCGATGGCTTTTTTGTAGTTTTTTACCCCGGTGTCTCTGCAACCGGAGGTTAAACGGCTAACGTGCTCTCGTTTATGTTCTATAACGAACGGCATACTAGATAAATTCACTCGATTTATCTGTGAGTGATGGCGCATTTGTTACAGTTATATGAAAGCGGGGGCAATTTTGAGCGATTGGTTAACATTTTGAAACCAGTATTCAGAAATTACCTGTGACTTTGATCACAATCATGGTTTTAAAACACCATGTTACTTTCGTTTTTAGTTCGTTTTTGTTCCTTATCAAACAATACCCATAAAGACTGTGGCTCAATAGAGCCATAATGAGCCGCCAGACGGCTGTCTGATAAAGTGGGGTCTTTCATGACGAACAGTTCTCCTTACACAGAAACGGATGTCATCATCATCGGTGGGGGCGCGACCGGCGCAGGGATTGCTCGAGATTGCGCGCGTCGTGGCTTGGCGTGCACGTTGTTAGAGCGGCATGACATTGCCACCGGCGCGACGGGTCGTAACCATGGCTTACTGCACAGTGGCGCTCGCTATGCGGTGACTGATGGGGAGTCCGCTCGAGAATGTATTGAAGAAAACCGAATACTAAAACGTATAGCGCGCCACTGTATCGAGCAAACCGACGGCCTGTTTATCACGCTGCCGGAAGATTCACTGGACTATCAGCAGCAATTTATAGCTCGCTGTCAGGAGGCAGGGATCGAGGCTGAAGCAATCGATCCCAAGCAGGCATTACGTCTGGAACCCGCCGCCAACCCTGCGCTCATTGCTGCGGTTCGTGTACCTGATGGCACCGTGGATCCTTTCCGCTTAACCGCCGCCAATATGCTGGATGCCCGTGAGCACGGCGCGAATGTATTGACTTATCACGAGGTTATCGGGCTATTACGCCAAGGCGATCGTGTGAGCGGCGTGCGCGTTTTCGATCATAAAAACAACCGCCAATACGAAATTCATGCGCAAATTGTGGTCAATGCGGCAGGGATCTGGGGGCAACACATTGCCGAATATGCCGATCTTCGTATTCGCATGTTCCCCGCCAAAGGTGCGCTGCTGATCCTGGGTCATCGCATCAATAACATGGTGATCAACCGCTGCCGTAAACCGGCGGATGCTGACATTTTGGTCCCCGGCGACACCATTTCATTGATCGGCACTACCTCTACGCACATCGAATATGACCAAATAGATAATATGGTGGTCACGGCGCAAGAAGTGGACACCTTAATCCGCGAAGGCTCTAAACTCTCGCCGCAACTGGCACAAACCCGTATTTTACGGGCCTACGCCGGTGTTAGGCCGCTGGTCGCCAGCGATGATGATCCATCAGGGCGTAATGTCAGCCGCGGCATCGTATTGCTGGATCATGCTAGTCGTGACGGCTTGGAAGGGCTTATCACCATTACCGGTGGCAAGTTAATGACCTACCGGCTGATGGCAGAGTGGGCTACCGATAAAGTCTGTGAAAAGCTCGGTGTGAACGCTGCTTGTACCACAGCCCAAACACCACTGCCTGGTTCACAGCAATCGGCGGAACAAACCCTCAGCAAAGTGATTTCTCTGCCCGCCAGTATTCGCGGTTCAGCGGTTTATCGCCACGGCGACCGTGCCACACAGCTCTTGGCGGGGAACCGACTCGATAACAGCTTAGTGTGCGAATGCGAAGCGGTGACGGCGGGTGAAGTACGTTATGCCGTTGATTCTCTGTCGGTGAACAACTTATTAGACTTACGCCGCCGCACTCGGGTCGGTATGGGAACCTGCCAAGGGGAACTCTGCGCCTGCCGAGCCGCTGGCTTGCTTAACCGCTTTAAAGTGACAACACCGCAACAATCCCGTGAGCAACTGACGCAATTTCTCAATGAGCGCTGGAAAGGTGTGCGCCCGATAGCTTGGGGTGATGCGTTAAGGGAGAGTGAGTTTACCCATTGGGTTTATCAAGGATTGTGTGGTTTGGATGACACCCTTTCCGTGGCCCCTATTCAGGAGAAACGCGATGAAATTTGATGTCATTATCATCGGTGGTGGGCTGGCAGGTCTGGCCTGCGGGATACGTCTGGCAGAGCAGGGTAAATATTGTGCCATTGTCAGCGCGGGCCAAAATGCGTTGCATTTCTCCTCTGGCTCACTGGATTTATTGGCAAAATTACCTGATGGACGGGCTATTGGTCAGCCACTCTCGGCCATGGATGCACTGGCTGAAATGGCCCCTGAACATCCCTACAGTAAAATGCGGCAATTCGGACCGGCGGGCGAATTAAGTGAATTGGCCCCGCAAGCTGAAGCGCTACTTCAGCGTTGTGGCCTAAAACTGGTGGGGAGTGCGGCAAAAAACCACTTGCGGCTAACACCATTAGGGGGTTGTCGACCTACTTGGCTTAGCCCCATCGATATCCCTGTGGCCCCGTTGGAAGGTCCGTTGCCATGGCAAAATGTCGCGGTGATTGGCATCGAAGGCTTCCTCGATTTTCAGCCGCAGATGGTCGCCAGTGCTTTGCAAGATCAAGGTATCGAGGCCACGGCTGACTACCTGCATTTACCGGCACTTGATCGCTTGCGCGATAATCCGAGTGAATTCCGTGCTGTGAATATTGCTCGCGTATTGGACCTACCGGAGAACCGGCAAACGCTAGCTGATGAACTCTCCCGTTTATCTTGTGAAGCCGACACCATTTTACTGCCCGCCTGTATCGGGCTGGATGAGTCTGCGCCGTTAGACGCCCTGCGTGCGGCGGTAGGCAAACCGATTCAACTGTTGCCGACACTGCCCCCTTCCTTGCTCGGCATTCGCTTACACCAAGCACTGCGTCAGCGTTTTCAGCAACTCGGCGGCATGACGATGCCGGGTGATGCCGTCTTACGTGCCGAAATGGTCGATAACCGCATCACTGGGCTGTATACCCGCAATCACGGAGACATTCCGTTGCGTGCGGCTCAGATGGTGCTCGCCAGTGGGAGTTTCTTCAGTAATGGGCTGGTCGCCACCTTCGAACGGGTCTACGAGCCGATACTGGATCTGGATGTCTTATCGTTGCCGAATCGCGCGGATTGGAGCCGTAGCAATATGTTTGCTCCGCAGCCTTATTTGCAGTTTGGTGTCAATACCGATAACCGGCTGCGGGCGTTACGTGGCGGTATTGCCTTGGAGAACCTATACGTCATCGGCGCGGTACTGGGGGGATACGATCCCTTGCAGCAAGGCTGTGGCGCGGGGGTTTCACTGACGAGCGCCTTATTCGCCGCAGATCAGATTGTCAGCGCCATGGAGGTGACATTATGACGTGGTTGCCACAGCACGGAGACAGTGACACTTTTTCTCAAGATCTATCGCAGGATAAGCATTTGGCTCGGGATAACAGTTTTGAAAGTTGCATCAAATGCACGGTTTGCACCACCTATTGCCCTGTGGCGAAGGTTAACCCACTCTATCCAGGGCCGAAACAGGCAGGTCCTGATGGTGAGCGCTTACGCCTGAAAGACCCTGCGCTGTACGATGATGCATTAAAATATTGCACCAACTGTAAACGCTGTGAGGTTGCCTGCCCGTCAGATGTCAAAATTGGGGACATCATCCAGCGCGCAAAAGCCAATTACAGCAGCAATAAGCCCAAACTGCGTGATGCGATCCTCAGCCATACCGACATTATGGGCACGCTCTCGACGCCTTTCGCGCCCGTGATCAATGCCGTAACCGGGTTGAAACCGGTACGAACCTTACTGGATAAGGCCCTGAAGATAGATCACCGCCGTGAACTGCCGAAATATTCCTTCGGTACGTTTCGCCGTTGGTATCACAAACAGGCTGAAAAACAGCAGCAATATGCGGAGCAAGTCGCGTTCTTCCACGGCTGCTTCGTTAACTACAATCACCCGCAATTGGGCAAAGATTTAGTCAGTGTATTCAATGCGATGAATATTGGTGTTCAGTTGCTAAAGCGGGAAAAGTGTTGTGGTGTACCGCTGATCGCCAATGGATTTATCGCGCAAGCGAAGAAACAGGCGCAGGTCAATTTGGCATCACTAACAGATGCGGTGATTGAACGAGATATCCCCGTCGTGGCCACCTCTTCAAGCTGTACTTTTACGTTGCGTGATGAGTATCCGCACTTACTGGATGTCGATACCAGCCCCGTGCGCGATAAGGTGGAGTTAGCGACACGTTACCTTTATCGCTTATTGGATCAGGGCCGTGAGCTACCGCTTAAGCCACTCTTTTCTGCCGAAAACAAGCCGCTGCGCATTGCCTACCACACACCATGTCATATGGAGAAAATGGGTTGGACTGCCTATACCTTGGCGCTGTTACAGCGCATCCCCAATATTGAGCTGGTGGTGCTGGATTCTCAGTGTTGTGGTATCGCAGGCACTTATGGTTTTAAATCAGAGAATTACGCTACCGCACAAGGGATTGGGGCATCGCTATTCCAGCAAATAGAGGACAGCGGTGTCGATCTGGTCATTACCGATTGCGAAACCTGTAAATGGCAGATTGAGATGTCGACGAGTAAGCGGTGTGAGCATCCGATTACTTTACTAGCATTAAGTTTATCGCAGGCGTAGGACTTATGTTGGGCAGAGCGCAAGAAGTTGCGCTCTGCTGAGGACGGGTTATTTCAGGGTCAAGGTGCTGATGATAGATTCGGCTTCAGTTTGCGCTTGCTGCTGGTTTTCAGCAGGCAGGGTGATTTGCAATGTCATCAAATGGTTACCGACATTACCGATCACCACTGAAGAATACGCTTTCTGGCCACCGCTGGTAATAATGCTGTCTAACTGCTGGAAAGGTTGTCCATCAATTTTAATCGCTTTATTTGTGATCACTTGCAAGTTGGCATCGCGCACACGCTGTTGTTCAGCTAAGCGGCCAGTCAACACATCCAACGCCTCGTTGGTGCTATCGCCTAAAATCACAATCACTGCTTTATCGCCGGTTTTATTGGCGTAAACGTACATATTATTGGCTTGATTGCCCATCTTCCCGCTTTGATCGGATAAATCAGTGGGTAAACTCAACGCGACTTTGCCATCCATCAAACTGATTGGTTGGCCCACATTGCTATCGCTGCCACTATCACAGGCGCTTAGTCCTACAACCAGCAGACCGACGGCGAGAAACTGAGTGATTCTATGCATGGGTGTTCCTTATTGATGCTGAGCGCGTGTTAGATGTGATGGATAACTGACGACAATAACTCATCAGCTATTATTGATTAATGAGTATATCGCACCTTATTCGATGGCTAAAAGCAACCATTGTTCAATAAGGGAATGGGGGGAAGGTGGTTTTAGGAACAATCTAGAGCAGAGAAAGGCAACCACAACGTGTGGCTGCCTAACGGAACCTTATCGTGCTGCGGATTGAGCCGTAGCCAAGTCTTGTTGGCGAGTCTTGCGGGCAAAGTATTTCAGCAGCACATTGAGCATCACGCCATAAGCTGGCAAGAAGAACAACATACAGATCAGCAGCTTGAAGCTGTAATCAACCAAGGCGATTTCCACCCAATTGGCGGCCATAAAGGGATCAGTACTGCGATAAAACGCAATAAAGAAGAACGCCATGGTATCGCTGATATTGCCAAAGAACATCGCCGCTGTTGGCGCAACCCACCAAGCACTGCGCTGGCGCAGCCGGTTAAACACCTGAACATCCAGAATCTGACCGAGCACATAAGCCATAAAGCTCGCCGCAGCAATACGGGCCACGAACAGGTTGAAAGTGGTTAACGCTGGGAATCCTTGCCAACTCCCCTGATAGAACAGGGCTGAAATCAGGTAGGAAATCAGCAACGCAGGCACCATGACAGACAAAATGATCCGGCGTGCCAAGGGCGCACCAAAAATCCGCACAGTCAGGTCGGTCGCTAAAAAGATAAATGGAAAGGTAAATGCCCCCCAAGTCGTGTGAAAACCGAAAATAGCGATCGGTAATTGCACCAAATAGTTACTGGAGGTAATGATGACAATATGGAATAGCGAGAGCCATACCAAAGCGGTCATCCGCTGTTGGGGTGTAAACGAAAACATAAATGTGACCTTTTTGGTTATTGGGGTGAGGGAACCCAAACAAAATGTACCGTAATTTTACGGCGCGGCGGCATGATACCCGTTTGCGCAACGAATGCAATGGTTAATTTTAACGCAAACGTTAGCGCTACTTGCACCTAAAAATCGACGGGGTAAACTGTCTCGTTTAATAAAGGCAGTCGCTTCGTAAAGACAGTCATTTCAAAAAGACAGCCGTTTCGTAGACCCTACTGCCGCATAAAGCGTGATGCGTTTTCGTCAGGAAGCTTATCTTTACCTTTTAGTATTACGCTGCCACGTGCTGACCGACAAGAGAACCGCCATGACCGATATTTTTGCTCATCCCGATAAAACACTCGATGCATTGGGCCTGCGCTGCCCAGAGCCGGTGATGATGGTCCGTAAAACGGTCCGGCACATGGAAGACGGCCAAACGCTGCTGATCATCGCTGATGATCCCGCCACCACCCGTGATATCCCCGGTTTCTGTCGCTTTATGGATCATCAGTTGTTAGCCCAAGATACTCAGCAGACACCCTATCGCTACCTGCTCAAGAAAGGGGCAAAGGTTGCCTGAGATAGCTGACAAAGTGTTGATTGCGGCGAGGACAAGCAGATCGTAAAGACGCCGTAAAATCATCCCTGATGGCTCGAGCCGCGCCATCCTTGGCGCGGACGCTTTACTCTTCTGCCTGTCCTCACCGTTCTAAGTCGGGTCATCGGTGTTTGTCAGCAGTCTGGGGCAAAAGTCGCCTGATTTGCCCCTCGGCTGATGAGACTTAATTATCCTTTTTGCGTAGTAATCTCAGCGCATTGGCAGTGACTAAAGCTGTGGCACCTGAATCGGCTAATACCGCCATCCACAAGCCGGTTAAGCCTAGCAGTGTGGTGACCAAGAAAACCCCTTTCAACCCTAACGCGATAGCAATATTCTGGCGGATATTGGTGTTAGCGGCGCGGGATAACAGAATAATGTCCGCCAACCCAGTGAGCCGATTATGGGTCAGCGCGGCATCAGCGGTTTCCAACGCCACATCAGTGCCACTGCCCATGGCAATACCAATACTGGCGGCTTTCATCGCTGGCGCGTCATTGATGCCGTCCCCGACCATCACCGTCGGCTGGGCCTCGTTTAGTGCCATCACGGCCTGAACCTTATCGGCTGGCAACAGCCCCGCACGGTAATCAATCCCCAGTTCGTTGGCGATAGCTGCCGCGGCTCGTGGGTTATCACCCGTTAACATCACGCCTTGAATGCCCAAGTTTTTGAGCGAATCAATGGCGAGTTTAGCATCGGCGCGCAGTGTGTCACGTAGCGCCAGTAAGCCAATAAATGCCTCGTTTTCCAGCACCGCGACGGCTGTTTTACCCTGGCTCTCGAGCTTGTCGAGTTGCTCCTGCCATTCACCTGATAATAGCCCTGTAGGGAGTTTACTCGGCGCACTGACACGCACGAGAAGCCCGTTGACCTGGCCTTCAACCCCCACGCCTGCCAGAGCGCGGCGCGCTTCAGCCAGTGGCAACAGTGGGGTGTTTTGTTGCGCTCGTTGCATAATTGCGATGGCTAATGGATGTGGGGAACCGGCTTCGACCGCTGCTGCCAATGACAACAGGCGAGTCTCACTGACACCTGCCACCGGCAGAATATCGGTCACTTTCGGCTTGCCTTCTGTCAGCGTACCGGTTTTGTCGAAGGCCACGGTTTGAATGCGCCCCAGTTGTTCCAGTGCGGCTCCACCTTTGATCAGAGCACCGCGCCGCGTGGCGGCTGCCAAGGCAGAAGTAATGGCCGCTGGCGTAGAAATAACCAGTGCACAGGGACAACCAATCAACAGTAAGGTTAACCCACGGTAAATCCAGCTCTCCCAAGGTTCAGCGAAGGCTAATGGCGGGATGAGTATCACCAGTACGGCAAGAAACATAATCGCTGGCGTATAAATACGGCTGAAACGGTCAATGAAACGCTCAATCGGGGCACGACGTTCTTCCGCTAATTCAATAAGTTGCAGAATACGGTCAATGGCATTATTCCCAGGCTCCGAAATCACCCGCATCTCAGTGGCGCGATCAACAGATAAACATCCTGCGGCAACTTTCTCACCTTGCAAACGTTCAACCGGAATTGACTCCCCGGTCAGGGCGCTTTCATCGAAACTGGCGAACGAAGTGATTAGTTCGGCATCTGCGGGTAGGCGGCCACCTGGGGCGATCTCAATGATATCGCCGGGGCGCAAACTGGCCACTGGAACCATGACTCGCTCACCGTTTTTCAACAACAATGCTTCTTCCGGCACCAGTGCCATGAGTGCTTTGACGCCACGGCGCGCGCGGTTTGCCGCGTAGGACTCCAGCAACTCGCCAATCATAAACAGCAGCAATACCATCGCGGCTTCGGCAGTTGCACCAATAAATAAGGCCCCGATAGCCGCAACGCTCATCAAAGTTTCGATGGCAAAAGGTGTGCCTGAGCGAATGAGTTTCCATGCTTTGCTGGCGATAGGAATCAGCCCGACAAGAGTCGTGGCAGCGAAGGCTATCTCAGCCCATTCGGCGCTGTAAAAAGAGATTCCCCAACTGATGAGCATCAAGAGGGTTAAAAATGCGATTGGCAAATATTCGCGTAGGCGCGATTCGGACGCTGCGGCCTTGTTCTCAGCCGGTGATTGGGCATCGACTAAACTGAAACCGGCCTGCTTGACGGCTTGCTGGACTTGAGGACGGATATCCATGCGCGCATCAACCACTAATTTTTCTGTGGCAAACAGCACTTTGACATTTTCAATGTCAACCTGACTACTGATGGCATTTTCAATTTTTCTAGCACAGCTTGGGCAGTCCATCCCTTTGACCTGCCAGCTAAAACGCTGGCTGCCAGCGGGCGTCGCTGCCGTCAGTATGTCGCTTTCGTCATCGCCTTCTTCGGTATGGCTCTGACTACAGCAACCTCCATTGCTATGTGAGTGCTCACTTACTGAGCTTGTGCTGTCAGTGCTGGTATTAGTTGCTGCTGAGCTGCTACAACCCACCTGCTTTTTAGCGTGAGTATGGCCACAGCCACAGTTTTTCTGCGTATCCGCTGAGTGGTTATGTTCAGAATGTGAATGCATCGTAGCCCCCTTGGCAGGATTTGTTCGGTGTAAGAGCACTCTACACCTTAGAGTCAACTCCAGAGTCAATAGCGCGAATGATAAGTATCACTCAATAGGGGGTCTGATATCAGGAAGGGATGATTAAGGGGGGATGTCACTTGTATCTCAATAATGAGTTCCTTCCTTGGAACCCTGTGCCGTATCAATCTATTTAACCGTGTTACGGCACTCACCTATTTATTCGTTTTCTAATGACTCACTCACTCACTCACTAACAATGCAAACTGATAGCGAGAGGGACTTTATAAATACAGCGACCGGACAATCAAGAAATGCCCGACAAAATAGCAACCTGCGACAATGGCATCTGATGCACGGAAAGAAAAACGATAGCGATTCAACAACCAAATGCTATAGGAAACCAGTAAGAACAACGTCCCTGCCAGTAACGAGAAACTCATGTCTGTACTGCGGGCGAAGTATTGCTCACCTGCCATCCAAACCATTAATAACGTCATACCAACCAAGGCAACGACGGGCCAGCGCATCTCATCCAATTTGGTCCAGACAGTCGCGAGCAGTAAGGCGCCGATGATGATTAAAACCAAAGGCAACGGCCAGAAGAACGTAAAGGTCATCTGGCTGGCAAAGCTGATGGTATACAGTAAATGGGATAGGAAGAACGCGCCTAGCGCATAAAGTAAGCGCTCACTGGGTAGCAGCAATAAGGCATCGGCAACTAAGGTCGCCAGCAAGCCTAGTACGATAAGATAACCGGCAGGGCCAAGAACGGGGGCTTGCCAAGCCAGTAAGAGCAACAGTAACAGGGTGACGGGTTTGAATACCCAACGCTGCCAGCGTGGGCCACGGTAAGTTGCATCGACAAACAACCAACCAGAAAAGAATACGGCAAGGAATGGCCAGCTCATTATTTATCCTTTTTTCTATGCAGGTTTCAGCGAGATACCTGACTTGTCATAAAAAAGACGCAACGGCAATAACATCAAATATATACCTGAATAAGTGTAAAGGATGGAGGGCAAGAGCGATAGAGACGAGATGCAGGATTTGTCTGTTTTATGACACATAATGCGTAGCAGTACGCATAATCAGATATCGCGGTTGAATCAGCCTGTGTGGGTCTTGGTCTTGTTTGACCCACATGATATGTTAACGCCGATTTCATTCCGCTAAATCAAGGGATAGAGGCAGATAACGCCATGGCTAATGAACAGTTACTTTATCGTATTCAATTTATTAATAACGGTAAGAATTATCAGCTCTATGTTCGAGAAATCGGGCCGAGTACCCTATTTGGATTTATTGAGATTGCTGATTTTGTCTTCGATAGCCAATCAACACTGCTGGTGGACCCTTCAACAGAAAAACTGAAAACAGAGTTTTCGGGCGTTAACCGTAGCTATATCCCTCTGCATTCCGTGATTCGTATTGATGCTGTGACGGAAAAAGGCAGCGCGCGGATCTCTGAATTGGGCAGCAATGTGATGAGTTTCCCCTATTTACCCGGCAATAAGCCCTAAGGGCTGTCAAAAAACTCATTACTCACGTTTGAACAAGATTTTTCAGGTAATACCGTATGAGCAAACCGCCCTTATTATTGATTGCAGTCGTGGTGTTGATCGCGGTTCTAGCGACTCGCCAGTATTGGCAGAAAAAAAAGCAGGATGCAGAAAACGATCGTTCGCCAGTACGTAGTTTGCAAGTCGAAGTAGCGGAAAAGCGGGAAGTGTTGGCACCTAATCGCCGCTCCCGTCAGCGTGAAGAGATTGTTGCAGAAGAAAAACGCTATGAGGTGTATTTCCAGCCGCTTCTCAGCAGCATCGATGCTTCAACTGACAGTAAAATCAAAATGATCGTACCGCAGCAGGAATTCAACCGTATAGAGCAAGGTGCAAAGGGAACATTACGTTTACAAGGCACCCGCTATATTGGTTTTGTCCCAAACTAAATCGCGACAACAGTTAATTACATGACAACAGTTAATCACATGGTAACAGCCTAGAAATAATCGTTCAGAACGTTGTTATGTCACGGCGGATTATTTTTTAGGCAGTGGTGGTTGTTTCTTTTGCCAAGCCAGTAATTCGAATACGCCGAACACAAAAATTTTAAACTGTTGCAAGCCGCTGATCGGTTGGTCTTTCGGCTGAGTTGACTTGAGCAGAACCAGTTGCAGGCCATGCATCAACACCATGAATATCATGGCAACATTGATAAAATACTTTAAGGGGGAAGGGAACGGCTGAAACAGATTCAGCAGTAAGAAGAACCATACCCCTAACATCAATAAGCGACCGAGATTAATCCACATGGTGTTGCTCCTGTTCTTCAACTGAGTCCGCGTTTCGGTGAGTCTCTTGGTGGCGTATATAGAGGCGATAGGCCACTTGTCCCGCAATCTTCTCACGGTGCAATTGCCAATTGGCCGGAACATCGGTGGCCGCGCTTTCGGCCTCGGCTTCGACATAAATCCAAGCCTCGGGAGTCAGCCAGTTAAATTGTTCCAGCAGATTGATGGTTTCAGCTAACAAGCCTTGGCGAAAAGGGGGGTCAAGGAAGACCAAATCGAAAGGTTGCCCTGGTTGAGCTAACCACTGAAGCGCGTTGGTATTCACAACTTGCCCATTTTCGGCGCTCAGTAACGACAGATTATTGCTCAATTGTTTCGCAACGTACCGGTCAGATTCCAGCAGCGTAGCTTCGCGAGCATAACGGGATAACGCTTCTAGCCCCAAAGCACCGCTACCGGCAAAGCAATCAAGGCAGCGAACACCCTGAATCATAGGGGCAAGCCAGTTAAATAGCGTCTCCCTGACGCGATCTGTGGTGGGGCGCAGGCCTGGGCTATTGGGGACAGGTAATTTACGCCCCCGCCATTTGCCACCAATGATACGGATTTGTCCTGCGGACTGTTGTGGTGCTTGTTTGTCTTTTGCTGTTGGTCGCTTTGCCATAAGTCGCTTTGCTTGAAAATTGGCCAGTATTGCAGCACTGAATAAATGAATTGGTTCTATTCTACCTATGTGTGCAGTGCTGAGGAAAGGTTATATCCTCGTCGACCATGAAGCGTGATGGGGTGAGTTGCTTATCAACAGCGTTAATCCGTTTCGAGAAGGTTTTCCTGATTGAATTCACAATAGAAAGCAGCATCGTGCGCGTGTTGCTGTTCAGGGGAAAGTGATAGACTGGCGAACTATTATCTTATTTATGTAAACCCAAAGTAATTAGAGTCCAAAATGGCAAAAGAAAAAAAACGCGGATTTTTTTCCTGGCTGGGTCTTGGCCGTCAGAGTGAAGAACAAACAGCAGAGCCATTGGCTACTGATAAAGAGAGTGTTGCTGGTGAAGCTGAGCAGCAGCCTATCCACGAACAGCGGCCGATCAACGAACAAGCGCCGATCACCAATGAGCAAGCTATCCGCGATGAACATGCTGAAGCTGTTCCTGAAAGCGCCTCCGTTGAAGACGCTGAATCACGCGAACCGATAGCCGAACATTCCGCAGTCACACTAGGTGAGTGGGACAGTGCTGTTATCAGTGAAGCCGCCGCCGAAACGTTGCCGGAAGTCGAGGTTGAACCAACAGCACAAGTCGTTGATGAGCCGATTGATTTCTCTACCGAACCTGAGTATTTGCAGCATCATTTTTCTGCAAATCAGCAGGAGAGCGATAATGTTGCACAGTGGGATGAAGGCACGGTTAGCGCGCCAGAATTGCCAATAACAGAAGAGAATATTGTTATCGATGTGGCCGAAACATCGGCATCGCAAGCGATTGTTGGCGACGTTATCGCCGAAGAAGACGTAGAAGAAGATATTGAACCAGAAGAAGAACCTGAACACGTCCTTGCCTCAGTTGCCGTACAGGAACAGGAGCGGCCAACGAAAGAGGGTTTCTTCGCGCGATTAAAACGCAGCTTAATTAAAACCAAACAGAATCTCGGTTCTGGTTTTATGGGGTTGTTCAGTGGTAAGAAAATCGACGACGATCTCTTTGATGAGCTGGAAGAACAGCTCCTGATCGCCGACGTTGGCGTTGAAACGACCCGCAAAATCATTTCCTCGTTAACTGAGCATGCTAGCCGGAAGCAATTAAAAGATGCCGAAGCACTCTATGGCAAGCTCAAAGAGGAAATGTCCGAAATTCTGGCTAAAGTAGATAAACCATTGGATGTCCGTGGCAAAAATCCGTATGTCATCTTAATGGTCGGCGTCAATGGCGTGGGTAAAACAACCACCATCGGTAAGCTGGCGCGTCAATTCCAAGCAGAAGGTAAATCGGTGATGTTGGCTGCGGGTGATACATTCCGCGCCGCGGCGGTAGAACAGCTTCAAGTCTGGGGTGAGCGCAACAAGATTGCCGTGGTTGCTCAACATACCGGTGCAGACTCAGCGTCGGTCATTTTCGATGCCATTCAGGCGGCTAAAGCCCGTGGTATTGATGTGTTACTGGCCGACACCGCAGGGCGTTTACAGAATAAAGCGCATCTGATGGAAGAGCTGAAGAAGATTGTCCGCGTGATGAAAAAGCTGGACGGCGATGCCCCACATGAGGTTATGCTGACGTTAGATGCCAGTACCGGACAAAATGCGGTCAGTCAGGCAAAACTCTTTAATGAAGCAGTGGGTCTGACTGGGATTACACTGACTAAACTGGATGGTACCGCTAAAGGCGGGGTTATCTTTGCTATTGCAGACCAGTTTGGTATCCCTATCCGTTATATCGGTGTTGGGGAAGGTATAGAAGATTTACGGCCATTCAAGGCTGACGATTTTATTGAGGCTCTTTTTGCCCGAGAGGATTAATACGGATGATTCGCTTTGAACAGGTCAGTAAAGCTTATCTAGGCGGACGGCAGGCGCTGCAAGGGGTCGATTTTCACCTGCGTCCAGCGGAAATGGCGTTTTTAACCGGCCATTCAGGGGCAGGGAAAAGTACGCTGCTGAAACTGATTTGTGGTATCGAGCGCCCCAGTGCTGGCCATATTTGGTTCGGTGGTCACGATATCAGCCGCTTGAAAAACCGCGAAGTGCCGTTCTTGCGCCGCCAGATCGGGATGATCTTCCAAGATCACCATCTGCTATTGGACAGAACGGTTTACGACAATGTTGCTATGCCTCTAATTATCGCCGGTGCGAGCACGGAAGATATTCGCCGTAGGGTGTCTGCGGCGCTGGATAAAGTTGGTCTGCTGGATAAAGCGAAGAACTTCCCGATTCAGCTTTCCGGTGGTGAGCAGCAACGTGTCGGTATTGCTCGTGCGGTAGTGAATAAACCCGCGGTATTACTGGCGGATGAACCCACTGGTAACTTGGACGATGCACTTTCTGAAGGCATTTTGCGCTTATTTGAAGAGTTTAACCGTGTGGGTGTGACTGTCTTGATGGCGACTCATGATACGTCGTTAATTGCTAGGCGGCGCTACCCCATTCTGACGTTAAGTCAGGGGCGGATGTTAGGAGCGCATCATGGCGAATAATGCACAAAAAGCAAAAACCAAGGCGCTGAAAGGCGGGTGGCGCGAACAGTGGCGCTATTCTTGGGTCAATGCGATTGCCGATATGATGCGTCAGCCCTTAGCAACGCTGCTAACGGTGATGGTTATTGCTATCTCGCTGACACTGCCAAGTGTCTGTTATATCGTGTGGAAAAACGTCAGCCAGGCAGCGGATCAATGGTATCCAACCCCACAATTGACGGTTTATCTGGATAAGGCACTGGATGATAACGCGGCTGAAAATGTTGTCACTACACTGAAAGCAGAAGCCGGTGTTGAGAAAGTCAATTATCTGTCGCGAGAAGAAGCGATGGGTGAGTTCCGTAACTGGTCAGGTTTTGGCGGTGCGCTGGATATGCTGGAAGAAAACCCGTTGCCAGCGGTTGCCATCATCACTCCTAAACTGGATTTCCAAAGCTCGGGCACACTGGACACCTTGCGTGACAGAGTGAGCAAAGTCGAGGGTGTCGCTGAAGTTCGCATGGATGACAGTTGGTTTGCCCGCTTGGCTGCGTTGACGGGGTTAGTGGGTCAAGTTGCGGCGATGATTGGCGTCTTGATGGTGATCGCAGTGTTCTTGGTCATTGGTAACAGTGTGCGGCTCAGTATCTTCAGCCGTCGCGATACCATCAATGTGATGAAGCTCATTGGCGCGACTGATGGATTCATTTTACGGCCCTTCCTGAACGGTGGGGCGATGCTGGGCTTCGGTGGTGCGGTGCTGTCGCTGATTCTGTCTGAAGCACTGGTGTGGAAGTTAGGCTCGGTGGTCACGCAAGTGGCGACGGTGTTCGGCACGAGCTTTACACTACATGGCTTAAGTTGGGATGAATCCCTACTGCTGGTGTTGATCTCCGCCATGATTGGCTGGATCGCTGCTTGGTTGGCAACGGTGCAACATTTACGCCGATTTACACCGCAATAAAGAATGTTTGTTATACTCTTTTCCTGCGGTGCTCAGTTAACGCAGGAAAAGAGGCTCTGTTTACCACTAAATGATATCGATGTTTCCTGCTACACACAGCCAGTTTCCTGTGACGATCCACTGCAAAAAATGTGATCCAGTTTGAACTTTTATGGCAACATCCGGTCGAACAACACAGTGAAATGATAAGGTGCCCAGCGCTTGAATCTGCATAAGCAGATGCTAAAATATCTGCGCTGAGAGAAATCTGCACTATAAGCCAAATGCAATGAGAGGGTTTTGAATGACCAAAGAAATGCAAACTTTAGCCTTAGTACCCCAAGGTAGTCTGGAAGCCTATATTCGGGCTGCCAACGCCTATCCAATGCTGACAGCAGAGGAAGAGCGGGAGCTGGCTGAACGGCTGCATTACCAGGGCGATCTGGGAGCGGCTAAACAGCTTATCCTGTCTCACCTGCGCTTTGTCGCTCATGTTGCCCGTAATTATTCTGGGTATGGTTTGCCACAAGCTGACCTTATCCAAGAAGGTAATATTGGCTTGATGAAAGCGGTTCGTCGCTTCAACCCTGAAGTTGGGGTGCGTCTGGTGTCCTTCGCGGTACATTGGATCAAAGCAGAAATTCACGAATATGTTCTGCGTAACTGGCGGATTGTTAAAGTCGCAACCACAAAAGCTCAGCGTAAGCTGTTCTTTAATCTGCGTAAAACCAAACAGCGTCTGGGTTGGTTTAACCAAGATGAAGTCGAGTTGGTTGCCAAAGAGCTGGGTGTGACCAGTAAAGATGTTCGCGAGATGGAATCACGTATGTCCGCTCAGGATATGACGTTCGATCCTTCTCCAGATGACGAAGCACGTGATGGCCAATCTATGGCCCCAGTCCTGTATTTGCAGGATAAAACCTCTGATTTTGCCGATGGTATTGAAGAGGATAACTGGGATAACCATGCAGCAGACAAACTGGCTTATGCGTTGGAAGGCTTGGACGAGCGGAGCCAGCATATTATCCGCGCACGTTGGCTAGACGATGAGAACAAGTCTACGTTGCAAGAATTGGCCGATCAGTACGGCGTTTCTGCCGAGCGTGTTCGCCAGTTAGAAAAAAATGCGATGAAAAAATTACGTATGGCAATTGAAGCCTAATAGGGCGTAACAGCGATTGTGATATGACAAAGGGCGATAGTGATATCGCCCTTTTGCTTTTCTGATATTGGCGGCTAATTATCGCTGCCATCCCTGATTATCACGGCTAAATCCGCAGGCGAGCATAAAACCCTCAAGGGCCGCGAGATTTTCAGCGGTGACCTGCTCGTCACTCATCACCCAGTGTTGAGTTGATGGTAGCTGGCGTAGCGCCTCTTCAATTAGGTATAACCCTACACCCCGACGACGAGTCACCTCCCTGACACATAAATCCTCTAGTCTGGCCTCTTGGCCATCCACGACAATTTTCACAGCTCCGAGTAGACGCTCATTGAACCGTGCCGCAAAGAGTGGCTTACCATCGCTAATCCACTGTTGCCAGTTAGCTTGCTGCTGCTCCGGCCAAATCTTGGCTAAATCGATAAGATCTTGATGAGTAAGGGTGGTGAGTCGTTCAATTGTCAGTTTCATCGTCGAGAGACCATAAAAAAGTAAAGGATATTGTGCTGTGGTTTATTGTACTAGATCACAGACCAGAGTGTTGTGTAAGTTTTTCTGTACGTCAGTGGGAGAAAATGTTTTTTCGATACTGCATTTTCCGAGTTTTAACTGAGTAAATGATCACATAAGCAGCATAAGCCACTATCATTTGAGTAAAACCCATTCAATTTAATCCTAATTTTATGCTGTTTACACCGCTTGTTTCTGCTTGTCTTAGTTGATTTACAGCATAAAACTCCTGTTTAATGACATGAAAAATAAAGTCTTATTAGAAAAAAGCTACACTTTTGAGACTAAATCATTATTACATATGAATAAAACGTTGCAGCACGATAAAACGTTAAGACCAACACAACAAGCACGTTCACAATGACAGATGGGGAATTCGCGGATGAAATTAACGAAAGGTAAAATGTTGCTGGCTGGGTGTATCGCGATGGCGATGAGCCATTCTGCTCTGGCGGAAGACATTAAAGTTGCCATTGTTGGCGCAATGTCCGGTCCGGTTGCCCAATACGGTGACATGGAATTTACCGGTGCACGTCAAGCTATTGCTGACATCAATGCCAAAGGTGGAATTAACGGCAATAAACTGGTCGGCGTGGAATACGATGATGCCTGCGACCCAAAACAAGCTGTTGCTGTCGCGAACAAAGTCATTAACGACGGTATTCGTTATGTTATCGGCCACCTGTGCTCTTCTTCTACTCAGCCTGCTTCAGATATTTATGAAGATGAAGGCGTGATTATGATCACCCCAGCCGCGACAAACGCTGATCTGACCACTCGTGGTTACAAAATGATTATGCGCACCACCGGCTTGGATTCTGATCAAGGCCCAACTGCCGCCAAATACATCCTTGAAACCATCAAACCTAAACGTATCGCGGTGGTTCACGATAAGCAGCAGTATGGTGAAGGTCTGGCGCGTTCAGTGCGTGATAGCCTGAAAAAGCAAGGTACAGAGCCTGTGCTGTTTGAAGGTGTGACTGCCGGTGATAAAGATTTCTCTACATTGGTCGCTCGTCTGAAGAAAGAAAACGTCGATTTCGTCTACTTCGGCGGGTACTACCCAGAAATGGGTCAAATCCTGCGTCAGGCTAAGCAAGCAGGTCTGACCGCTCGCTTTATGGGACCAGAAGGCGTGGGCAACTCCTCACTGTCTAACATTGCGGGTGACGCTTCTGAAGGCATGCTGGTGACATTACCGAAACGTTATGACCAAGTTCCGGCTAACCAACCTATCGTTGACGCGCTGAAAGCGAAAAAACTGGATCCAACTGGCCCGTTCGTCTGGACCACTTATGCCGCACTGCAATCGCTGACAACCGCGATGGACCGTGCCGGTAGCCAAGAACCAGCCGATTTGGTCAAAGATCTGAAAACCGGCAAACCGGTTGAAACGGTAATGGGTCCATTGAGCTGGGATGAGAAAGGCGATCTGAAAGGGTTTGAGTTCGGTATTTTTGAATGGCATGCGGATGGTTCATCTACCGCAGTCAAATAACAATAATATTAGAAACATCAAGTTATAGGGTTGTTTATGTAACAACCCGTCCCCTTCAACCAATTGCATCCCCCCACGTTCCGGGGGGATTTTTCTCTTCTGCACACAGTAGATTAGACGCGATTGGCTAGGGCAGCCAGGTAAGTGAATCAAAGGGTTAGGGTATGTCAGAGCAGTTTCTTTATTTTCTGCAGCAAATGTTCAACGGCGTGACGTTGGGCAGCACCTATGCGCTGATCGCCATCGGTTACACCATGGTGTACGGCATCATTGGCATGATCAACTTTGCTCATGGCGAAGTGTATATGATCAGCAGCTACGTCTCATTTATCGTGATCGCCGCGTTGATGATGATGGGGATCGATGCAAGCTGGCTATTGATCGGCTGTGCGTTCTTGGTCTCCATTGTGATTGCCAGTACTTATGGCTGGAGCATCGAACGAGTGGCCTATAAGCCGGTTCGCAGCTCTAAGCGCTTAATTGCGTTGATCTCTGCGATCGGGATGTCTATTTTCCTGCAAAATTACGTCAGTTTGACGCAAGGTTCACGAGATCTGGCGCTACCAAGCTTGGTGACGGGGCAGTGGACATTGGCTGAGGTCAATGGTTTCGCTGCGACCATCAGCACCATGCAGTTGACGATTTGGATTGTCACCTTCCTCGCCATGTTGGCGCTGACGCTATTTATCCGCTATTCCCGTATGGGCCGCGCTTGCCGCGCCTGTGCTGAAGATTTGAAAATGGCCAGTTTGCTGGGCATCAATACGGATCGGGTTATCTCGCTGACGTTTGTTATCGGGGCATTGATGGCCGCGGTTGCAGGGGTGTTGCTGGGTCAGTTCTATGGCGTGATTAACCCATACATTGGCTTTATGGCCGGTATGAAGGCATTTACTGCGGCAGTCTTGGGCGGTATCGGCAGCATTCCAGGTGCGATGATTGGCGGCTTGATTTTGGGCGTAGCTGAAGCACTGACCTCTGCATATCTCAGCACTGAATACAAAGATGCAGTGTCATTTGCATTACTGATTGTTGTGTTGTTAGTCATGCCAACTGGGATCTTAGGCCGTCCGGAGGTTGAAAAAGTATGAAACAACTCAACTTCGTTAACGCCATTATCTCCAGCTTTGTTTTGCTCGTTCTCGCCTCGTTCGTGATGGGGCTACAGTTGCAGTTAGATGGCACTAAACTGATTGTGCAAGGCGCGTCAGAAGTCCGTTGGTTGTGGATTGGCGCAGCATGTATGGTAGTCTTTTTCTTCCAATTGGTGCGTCCAGTCATCCAACAAGGTATCAAAAAAATCTCAGGCCCCGCATGGGTACTGCCTAGTTTCGACGGCACCACCCCTCGCCAAAAACTGATAGCCGCAGCGATTATTGTTGCCGCGATCGCATGGCCATTTTTGGTGTCTCGAGGTTCAGTCGATATTGCCACTTTGACGCTGATTTACGTCATGCTCGGGCTAGGATTGAACGTCGTCGTGGGCCTGTCTGGTTTACTGGTTTTGGGTTACGGTGGCTTTTACGCCATTGGTGCCTACACCTATGCGTTACTCAATCACTATTACGGCTTAGGTTTCTGGGAGAGTTTACCTCTAGCAGGGATTGTCGCCGCGCTGTCTGGTTTCTTATTGGGCTTCCCAGTATTACGTTTGCGTGGGGATTATCTGGCGATCGTAACACTCGGCTTTGGTGAAATTGTCCGTATTTTACTGCTCAATAATACAGAAATTACCGGTGGCCCAAATGGGATCAGCCAAATTCCTAAGCCTACGCTGTTCGGCTTAGAATTTAGTCGCACGGCAAAAGACGGCGGTTGGGATACCTTCCATAATTTCTTTGGCCTGACATATGACCCAAGTGATCGCATCATTTTCCTGTATATGGTGGCGCTGTTACTGGTGATTTTGACCTTGTTCGTGATTAACCGACTGCTACGGATGCCATTAGGCCGGGCATGGGAAGCATTGCGTGAAGATGAGATTGCCTGTCGCTCACTGGGCCTGAGTCCAACCAAAATTAAGCTGACGGCATTTACCATCAGTGCTGCTTTTGCTGGCTTTGCGGGGACATTATTTGCCGCACGGCAAGGTTTTGTTAGCCCTGAGTCCTTTACGTTTGTTGAGTCAGCCTTCGTACTCGCGATTGTGGTTCTTGGTGGGATGGGGTCACAGTTCGCGGTTATTTTGGCTGCGATATTGCTGGTGGTTTCACGTGAATTAATGCGTGACCTCAATGCTTATAGCATGTTGTTGTTAGGTGCATTGATGGTGTTGATGATGATCTGGCGTCCGCAAGGGTTGTTACCGATGAAACGGCCACAACTGAAGTTGAAAGTTGCTGATATTGACGCGAAACAAGGGGAGAAAGCATGAATACGCAACCTTTGTTAGCTGTTGAAGGGCTGTCAATGCGGTTTGGCGGATTGCTGGCGGTCAACAACGTGGGATTGACCCTTAATCAGGGGGAAATTGTCTCGCTGATTGGCCCGAATGGAGCGGGTAAAACCACCATTTTTAACTGCCTGACCGGATTTTATCGTCCGACGGGCGGCACGATTAAGTTACGTGATCGTCATTTGGAAGGGCTGCCAGGCCAGGTGATTGCCCGTATGGGCGTGATTCGGACTTTCCAGCACGTGCGTTTATTCCGTGAAATGACGGTGATAGAGAACCTGCTGGTGGCGCAACATCAGCACCTGAAAAGTGGCATATTTGCCGGTTTGCTGAAAACGCCAGCATTTAGACGTGCGGAAGCTGACGCACTAGAACGTGCAGCAACTTGGCTAGAGCGAGTCGGGTTACTCGACTTGGCAAACCGACAGGCGGGGAATCTGGCCTATGGTCAGCAACGCCGCTTGGAAATCGCTCGTTGCATGGTCACTCGTCCCGAGTTATTGATGCTTGATGAACCCGCGGCAGGCCTGAACCCAAAAGAAACGGATGAACTCAATCAGTTGATTATGGAGTTACGAGGCCAGCATCAAGTTTCAGTGCTGCTTATTGAGCATGATATGAAACTGGTAATGGGTATCTCTGACCGCATCTATGTCGTGAATCAGGGAACGCCGTTGGCGCAAGGCAAACCCGCTGAAATCCGTGATAACCCGGATGTGATTCGGGCCTATTTAGGTGAGTAAGCTTATGTTGGGTAAATGGAAAGCGGGCGAGGCATAATCATAACATGTTGTCATTTAATCAAGTTTCAGCCCATTACGGCAAAATTCAGGCGCTACATCAGGTGAGTTTGCATATTCAGCAGGGCGAGATCGTTACCCTGATTGGTGCCAACGGCGCAGGTAAAACGACCTTGCTGGGGACCTTGTGCGGCGAACCTCGCGCGACTGAGGGCAGTATCATCTTCGGTGAGCAGGATATTACCGACTGGCAGACAGCTCGCATTATGCGCGAAGCGATCGCGATTGTACCGGAAGGTCGTCGCGTCTTTTCTCGGATGACAGTGGAAGAGAACCTGGCGATGGGCGGTTTTTTTGCTGATCGCCAGCAGTATCAGCAGCGCATTGAGCGGGTCTACGATTTGTTTCCACGGCTGTTTGAGCGCCGTATTCAGCGGGCAGGAACGATGTCCGGTGGTGAACAACAGATGTTGGCGATAGGTCGTGCTTTGATGAGCCAGCCTAAGTTGCTGCTCTTGGATGAGCCGTCTCTGGGGTTAGCGCCGATTATCATCCTGCAAATATTTGATACTATTCAACAGTTAAGGGAAGAAGGTATGACCATCTTCTTGGTTGAGCAGAACGCAAATCAGGCGCTAAAATTGGCTGACCGGGGCTATGTGCTGGAGAATGGGCGTATTGTTTTGGAAGATACCGGCGCAGCTTTACTGGCAAATGAGGCCGTGCGTTCAGCGTATCTTGGCGGTTAAAAATTTGGTTTAGCATCCTTCACTGATAAGGCCCGTTTTCGGGCCTTATGGTTGTTACCAACGTGAATACCTTTTGAAATTTTGCTGCGGCGACTTGTTTGCTGACCTATTTTAGGACTAGCGTACATTACGCTTCAGGGGTGATGGTAAAATTCAGCGTATCGCTATAATGGCCTATATTGGTGCTGGTATCTGTAGGGTAAAGTCGCATTCTGGGTGACCAGCACATCTGTTCCATATCGCTATTTTTATCTAACCGAATGAATTTTTGGTCTTTTGGCAACTCGAAGTTTGCTTCAGTATTGTCAGCATTTTTCATTCTCACTTTGTAGTGAATAGTGTGATGGCCTTCTTTTTCTTTTAATTGAAAATACTGATTATTCCCCGCTAACCCATTTAGATTACTAGCCTTAATCATATAGCGATAACCGCTGACTCCCATAGAACGATAATGGAGACAAAACCTACTTACTATTGGGTTAACGAGTGGGGCGTGAAAGGATTGACCATTGGCAATGCTATCAAGCAAATGGTCCAAGTCTACTGGTTTTAATTGCCATGTTTCCGAGGTTAAGCGGAATTTTGGATCAACGCTTAATGTCGGTGGCGCAATACCGAGTTGTGGATCAAATGATTCGCATTGATTACCTAATGAGTTAAATGAAACGCCTTTTGATGAGAGCAGAAAATATTCTTGCTTAGTTGAGCTGGCAATGAGAATACCGCCCACCGTCGCTCCGACTCTAATGCTCTTGAGTACATTGGCTGCCACGTTGAATGACACAGAATAGTAGGGTTGGTTGAATGCAGCAGAACCACTATGAAATATAATTTGTTTGAGGGTATTATTTGATTTTTCAGGTGAAACACCATTGATCTTTAGATCACGGATATCACCAAATTGAGTATTTAATACTGGCGAACCGTCGGTATTATAGAAATACAGTGAAAGCAGCGCATTGTTACGGCTCAATGGGATAATTCTTTCTGACTTGATTAATTCTTGCCACTGGCGTAAATGCTTTCCTGCTTTTTGGAGATTAAAAAGATTATCGGCTAGATTTACCCGAAAAGAAATGTCCACGCTATTATCATCTAATACCTTTATTGAGCAATTGGAATAACTTTTGACATAGTTATTGTAAAAGTAGGGCTCCGCCATCGCCGTGGGGGCGACTATTGAGAGTATTAGACCAATAAATAAGTATTTATTCTTAACTTTCACTTTGTGTCACTCCATGACGATTAGCTGTTTGTTTCAAATATTAATGTAAGCTGCCCATGATATTTACCCGCAATATCTTGTCCATTGGGGGCTAATGCTGAAATATGCAATAGATAATCAGTCATAGTCTGCCCTGCAGAACCTTTATTTATCGTGAATACTTCTGGCGTAACCGATAATAGTTTTAAATTGGCTCGATCTTTCCCCCAGCTTATTTTGGCTGGTGAGAAAAAGTGTTGTGCTGAATGTGCAGTTTTTGTTTCCTGACAGAGTATTAATGGTGCTTTGATTGAAACCTTGAATCCGTCTTGCCGTCGTAGTTTTACCCTGACAGGAACCTCCGCCTGAAATAGACGTATATTTTCTGGGTGATGGCTTAGCTTTATATGGTTATACCAGCCACCCGTGGGTTTTTCGATCTCGATTCTGGGTTTTGCGGTAACGTCTAATTTGACCTCAATCTCCCCTAGTTGAATCGGTACCACAGCTAACACGGGCTGCCAAAAGAAGAGTAGGAATAAGGTGCCTATTTTCATTATCTTCATCACGTTCCTTACTTTAATCCGCGGTGTTCGATTCAACATTGCATTGTAAGTTAAAGGGTTCATCCTCAATCATGCCTTTGATCCTATCGGTTTCCAGTTGTCGGCGTTGATCGGGATAGAGGTTAAAATCATCTATTTTTTGGTCTTTAACATTGAGCTTGTGCCACCGTAAGCGGGAGTTTCCCGAGTTGTGTAATTCGACTGATCCATTGATACAGCGGTGCTTCCACTGGTGTTTTAGTGAGGTCGGTAAATACCGGACCAATCCCATATAGCTTAGTTGCACCCCTAAGACCGCCCCATGGCCTCCACTTATATGCAGGTTTTTTTCAGGCGCCACAGATAACCGATAGACCTGTTCTTTTTCCGGAGTCTTGAGGGCTTTCAGCACTATTCTTCCACTTTGTTTAGGACCCAAGATTAACTTAGCGGGAGCCGCAAATAGCGACGGTTGTAACTGTTCGCCAACAGGGGTTAATGACTCTTGATCGGGTGATACGCCGGGATTATTGATCTGATACAACTGAACAGTGACATACTCGGTCGTCAGGCTGTGATTGATAACATTCACCACCGCATTGGCTTGCCGCATCTCCAGCACATGGGGTTGAATATCGATTGCCCCAAAAGCGCAAAATGGCAGCAAACTAGCTGCAACGAAGATCAAAAGGTTCATTGTTTACCCTCCCGCTAAGCTGTTTGACTGGCAAGGTAATCGGTGTACTGGCGTATACATTCAAGCTATTCGCTATTTTGGTTTTATCTTGAGAGGTGAGTTCTGTAAATTTACTGTGAACGTTGCCCGTAGAGCTGAGTATTAGGCTGTTGTCAGGCAAGCATTGATGTTGCCAATGGCGTGTTTGTGCTGATAACGGCGGCACATGGTGAATGAGGACACCGTAACCAATACTGATGGTCATGGGCGCGTGAATCTTGTTTTTATCTGTGCTGCTGCCAGTGACTTTAGTTTCGACAATTGGCTCTATATAAAGTCGATATAGGGTTTCCTGTTCCGGTGATATTAGTGGTAACAGCTTGATATCTCGTTTCTGTTTGGGCCCTAACGTAATTCGACTAGGGTTAAAAATGATTTCAGGTTGAGAAATATGACTGATTGGCGTTTTTTTCTCTGAATTTGCGCCGGGATTATCAACCCGTAATAGCGAGATATCTAAATAAAGGGGCTTATCACCGCTATTGTAAACTTGAATTGTGCGGTGTTGATCAAGTGCTTCAACTGTTGTACGGGTAGGGATCGCCACTAGCTGGGCATAAGCCGTGGTTATCGGGTTGAACAGCAAAATAGCGATTGATAATAACTTAATATTTTTCATGGTAATTCCTGTTGAGACTGAGCGAGGTCGCAGCGATAAACATGATCACGCTGTTGGCGCATATCGCAGCGATATAAGGTTGAACCGTTTTGGACAGTAATGTTGCTTAAAAGGGTGTTGGAACTGATTGAGAACAACCCATTTGGGTGGACGTTATCACCTGTTTCCTGAATGACCCCTGTCACCGGTAACCCATTAACATCTTTGAGGAATCCGTTATAAAGCAGCTCTAACGTAATATCTGCTTTGCTGGAAAAGACTTGCCCTGGATGAGCGCGCACGATATTGACGGGCACCTGGATATGCATATCGAGGTCGCTGCGGTCATTATGGGTCCGGATAAAGTAGCGGTCCTGATAGCGGGGAAGGGGAATGGCGTAAAGGCCTCCACCATTGATGGGATAACCTTCAGCCTGAAAACTATAAGGCGTACCCAATAATTCAGGCGTTTCAATCAGTAAGGCAGAGCCGCTATAACTGCTACGGCCCAGAGCCATCCCTTGCGGACTAATGGCTAACATCCCGTTGTAACTGAACCCACCATTGGCTATTTTGCTATCGATACCTGCTCGGGCGGAAACATCGCCACGGCTACCAGTACGATGCACAAAGCTACCGATACTTTGGCTATTCCTGCTGGTACTGCCATCAATGCCAAAAGAGCTGCTGCCATGACTATCAGTGAATTCCTTCTGATAACTGGCACTGGTGGTCAATTGCTGTTGCGCATAAGCGCTGTTGATATTGGCACTGCTTTGGCGTAGCGAGAGCGTCGTGTTGAGAAAAACACTGTAATCGTTAGTACGGCCGCCACTCGCACTATTTAGGCTGATCCATTGGCTCCCTTTCTGTATGCCGAGCGATAAATTCAGGCCAAATTGTGGTTGCCGCCAATCCCAACTGCTTTGAACCCGATGCTGTCTATTATGCTGATATTGGTTAAATTGATAGCTGAGTTGAGTCGGGCCAAAACGGCGACTATAAGAAACCGATGTACTGCCGTAGTTTGGCGCATAGATAGATACATCGGGAGTCTGATAGCGGGCGACAGAGAAATACCCTAATGTTGTATTCCCGCCGTTTAAGCGCAGATAACCACCACCGTGTTTTTCACCTGACATCATGCCGAGACTAGGGGTGATAGTTAGGTCAGCGAAACCCCATGGGCGAGATATATTCCCTTCAGCAGCCCAGTGCTGGGCATTGTCTTTAAGCAGCGAGATATTGGTTTGCAGGTTTTCAATCTTCATACTGCGACCAAATTGCACTAAGTAAGGGGGGGTTTGATGATTGCGAGTACTGCTTTTACCCATAGTGACAAACCAGCCATAGTGGGTTTGTGCACTGATATTACTGATGATTTGGCTTTCTTGACTGACGATGCGGCCAGTGTGGCCCACTAAACGAATGTTAACGTTGTAATAGCCACCTGGGAGCTGGTTATAGTTAATTTCATTGCGGCCCAACTGGGCTGGAATACGGCGAATAAGCTGGTTATCGCGGTAAAATTCATAATCCCCCTCTGCAGTGGCATATAACACCAAGCTGCCTATAGAAGGTTTATCTAGCGCTAAATAGCTTTGGCTGCCCAAGGTAATAAATTGGTTTAAGGCTGGATTAATGAGGGTATTGATACTCCCTGCGCTGTTATCCAGATTGTTTTGCTTCCCTACTCGCAAATAGAGTGCTTTAAAATTCTTCTGTAGATAGCCACTATCAATGCCTTTTTGGGTGTAGTGCTGATACTGAGGATGATTCCACTGCTGATAATTATTCTTCGAGCGGGTGGTGTTATAAAACCAATTAACAAAGCCATAAGATTGCAAAGGTAAACCAATATAACCTTGCCCACGACCCGACATAGCACGGTAGTTTTTTGCCGTCATACGCAGGTCAAAAGATTGGTTATGCACCAACCCCCATGTCGTGGATGGCATCAGATAGCGGTTGTTATTATTATTGATAGTGATGACATTATTAACTTTATCTAGCATGATGTTATGACCTGACAAAATATAGTCACAACCCGTTTTGCACTGTAAATATGGAATCTGAGGTAAGATCTCGCTTAATAGCAATATTGATTTATCATCTATCTTGTTAAGCTGATACTTTTTCTTATCGAAGGCTAATTGTTGCATTTCTTCTGAGTAAACAATTGGCGCGGGAAGTGTTTTACCATCCAATATACCCAGTAATTGCAATGTATTGTGCTCTTCAACCGGTGAGAACCCTGGCGGGATGAGATGCTCAATGGTGATGTCTTCGGCATGGGCTGGGCTTAGTATAAGAAATAATACCGTTGAAAATATTATTTTATTGGTTTTATTTTTCACTGGATTCCATTCCGTTTACAAGATTAATAATATGATTAAGCATCTCCCTAATAGACGTGTTGTTGATCTTGTTGATGATCAAAATTGGGTTTGCAATCGTATTTTTATGTCAAAAGGAGCAAACAGCCAAGAGACTAACTCCTGGCCGTATGTTATCTGTAATTAAGTTAAGCGGCTTTTCACTTAATTAAGCCCCTGATTCAAGAACCAATTTGAGCGTGCCGGAATAAGTGCCTGCTGCTACGGCCGGTTGCTTGGCAGTGATGGTTAAATCACCTTCAAACTGCTTCGCTGCTATATCAAACCTTTTATCAGCGGTAGTTAGATCCTCACCATGCAACGTGACGCTGTAATCAGTGAATTTGTCGTTGCCCCCGGCAGTGCTAACTAACTCAAAGTCTTCTGCAAGCTTAATATTTATCTTAGAATCTGTATTGGTGAGTATTATTTTAACACCAGTGGTGTTTGTATAAGAGCCATCATTTTTGGCAAAGTCATAACCTAGTTTTATATTTTCAAGTTTCGCGCCATTGCTTTTGGTTAACGTTAAAGTATCGACAATTTTTGCTTCAACAGTAATGTCTTTGCTTACAGGACCAGCTGCTGCTGAGGCAAACGTTGCGCTAACTAATGCTGTCATAGCCATTATTGACAATAGTGTCTTTTTCATCATGAATATCCAAAGTCCTTTATATAATTAAGCTATATTCTAATAGGTGAGTTTTAATGTGATAACTTTTTTTGAGCCACATATGTAAAACAACGATGAGGTAGGGTGTTAATAGCGTCGCGTTTATATATTGACTGTCAAAAAAGTGGGGTAACACTAGCATGGCATGTAAGTTGGCTCAATAATGAAATCCTTAAATTAAGTTAAAGAAACAACTTAAATAAATAGATTAAATTAATGATATAGAATTAATTCACTAGATATGGTGATAATTATAGGTGAACTTAAATTCACTATGCGGTCAATTAAACTCACTATAAATAAGAACTGTCATTTGATTTTGGTAGAGCTGCCATCTTTCCGTCATATAAAAGTTATATTTCTGTCATGAAAGGGTGTCATGTTTGCTTGCGAACAAAAACTGATTTATTTCGCTCACCGACGCCTATTCATTGATGTGAGCCAGACAGATTTATTCAGGGGCTAGATATGTTTAACAATACCATTCGTAAAACGTCGATTTGTGTCGCACTGACTTTGGCTTTTAGCGCTAATGCCATGGCCGTGACTGAAATCCCTTTCTGGCATTCAATGGAAGGGGAATTGGGTAAAGAAGTTGATTCATTAGCTAACCGTTTTAACCAGTCACACAGCGATTATAAAATCATCCCTGTCTATAAGGGTAACTACGAACAAAGTCTAGCTGCTGGCATCGCAGCCTTCCGTTCTGGTAAAGCACCGGCAATCTTGCAAGTTTATGAAGTGGGTACGGCAACCATGATGGCGAGCAAGGCGATTAAGCCTGTCTTCCAAGTCTTTAAAGACGCCAATATCAATTTTGATGAGTCTGTTTTCGTGCCGACGGTCGCGGGCTATTACACCGATGCCAAAACAGGTCATTTGTTGTCGCAGCCATTTAACAGCTCTACGCCAGTGCTGTACTACAACAAAGATGCCTTTAAGAAAGCAGGTTTGAATCCGGACCAACCGCCTAAAACGTGGCAAGAGTTGGCGGAAGATACAGCCAAACTCCGTGCTGCGGGTTCAAGTTGTGGCTACGCCAGCGGTTGGCAGGGGTGGATCCAAATTGAGAACTTCAGCGCATGGCATGGTCAGCCAATCGCTAGCCGCAATAATGGTTTCGAAGGCACCGATGCTGTATTGGAATTCAATAAACCTTTGCAGGTTAAGCATATTCAACTGCTGTCGGATATGAATAAGAAAGGCGACTTCACCTATTTCGGCCGTAAAGACGAATCAACCGCGAAGTTTTATAACGGTGATTGTGCCATCACCACCGCTTCTTCGGGTTCGCTTGCCGATATTCGTCAATACGCGAAATTTAACTACGGTGTCGGCATGATGCCTTACGACGCAGATGCGAAAGATGCGCCGCAAAACGCCATTATCGGCGGTGCCAGCCTGTGGGTGATGGACGGTAAAGATAAAGACACTTACAAAGGCGTGGCTGAATTCTTGCAATATCTGGCTCAGCCTGAAATTGCCGCCGAATGGCACCAGAAAACAGGTTACCTACCGATTACCACTGCCGCCTATGAGTTGACTAAGCAGCAGGGCTTCTATGAGAAGAACCCTGGTGCTGATGTCGCCACTCGCCAAATGCTGAATAAGCCACCATTGCCTTATACCAAAGGGTTACGTCTGGGCAATATGCCGCAGATTCGTACCGTGGTTGATGAAGAGCTAGAAGGGGTGTGGACGGGTAAAAAAGCCCCTCAAGAAGCATTGGACAGCGCAGTGAAACGGGGTGACGTGTTACTGCGCCGCTTCGAACAGGCGAATAAATAGCAATATTGAGCAGTGAACTTGCCAGTTTGGGGTGCGCATTGGCCCTCAAACTGGCAATACCAAACGGCTCTCTACCGCAACACGCACCTTGTTAGATAAACGGTTAATTCTATGTCATCTTCCCGTCCCGGTTTCTCCTGTAGTGGATTACCTTATCTGCTGGTTTTACCTCAGTTAGTCATTACCGTCGTTTTTTTCCTGTGGCCTGCCGGTGAGGCACTGTGGTATTCCGTACAGATGTTGGACCCGTTTGGTCTCTCCAGTGAGTTTGTTGGGCTGAGCAATTTTATTCAGCTATTTCAGGATGAATACTATTTAGCCTCGTTTTACACCACGTTGATTTTTAGCTCATTGGTGGCCGGTATTGGCCTGATCGTGTCATTGTTTTTGGCCGCGATGGTGGATTACGTGGTGCGCGGTAGTCGCATTTATCAAACATTAATGATTTTGCCTTATGCCGTGGCTCCTGCGGTAGCTGCTGTTCTGTGGATATTTTTGTTCAATCCAGGGCTGGGGTTGATCACCCACTTCCTCGCGACGCTGGGCTATGACTGGAATCATGCGCAAAATAGCGGGCAGGCCATGTTTCTGGTGGTGTTAGCCTCAGTCTGGAAGCAAATCAGCTATAACTTCTTGTTTTTCCTTGCCGCATTGCAATCTATTCCCCGTTCACTGGTTGAAGCTGCCGCGATTGATGGTGCTGGGCCAGTACGCCGTTTCTTTAATTTGGTGCTGCCGCTGATATCACCGGTCAGCTTCTTCTTGCTGGTGGTGAATCTGGTTTATGCCTTCTTCGATACATTCCCGGTCATTGATGCTGCAACGGGCGGCGGCCCTGTTCAGGCGACTACGACCCTGATTTATAAAATCTATCGCGAAGGTTTTGCCGGATTGGACTTATCCAGCTCTGCCGCGCAATCGGTGGTGCTGATGTTGCTGGTGATGGGTCTGACAGTGATTCAGTTCCGTTATGTTGAGCGTAAGGTGCGTTACCAATGATTGAGAATCGTCGCGGACTCGATATTTTTTGTCACATCATGCTGATGATTGGCGTGCTATTAATCTTATTCCCATTGTATGTGGCTTTCGTGGCGGCATCTTTGGATGACACACAAGTGTTTCAAGTGCCGATGACCTTAATCCCTGGACCACATTTGTGGCAGAACATCAGCCATATCTGGCACTCAGGTGTTGGCAATAACAGCGCACCTTTTGGCTTGATGCTGTTTAACAGTTTCGTGATGGCGTTGGCGATTACGATTGGCAAAATTACCGTATCGATGCTGTCTGCCTATGCCATCGTTTATTTCCGTTTTCCTCTGCGTAATCTATTCTTTTGGCTGATCTTCCTCACCCTTATGTTGCCCGTCGAAGTGCGTATCTTCCCTACTATTCAGGTGATTGCGAATCTGAACATGCTGGACAGCTACACGGGCCTAACGTTGCCATTGATGGCCTCTGCCACCGCAACATTCCTATTCCGGCAATTTTTTATGACCTTGCCAGATGAGCTATTGGAAGCCGCGAGAATCGATGGCGCAGGGGCGATGCGTTTTTTCTGGGACATCGTTTTACCGCTGTCAAAAACCAATTTGGCAGCGCTATTTGTTATCACCTTTATCTATGGTTGGAACCAATATCTCTGGCCCATTTTGATTACCAGCGATGCGTCTATGGGTACGGCGGTGGCGGGAATTCGCAGCATGATTTCGAGCTCTGGCGCACCAACGCAATGGAATCAGGTAATGGCAGCGATGATTCTGACCTTAATTCCACCCGTGGTGGTGGTCCTTCTGATGCAGCGTTGGTTCGTGCGCGGCTTGGTAGACAGTGAGAAGTAATTTGATATGGCATGTTTAAAACTTCAGGCAGTCACTAAATCTTATGACGGCGTGACGCCGGTGATTAAGCAAATTGATCTCGATGTCGCCGACGGTGAATTTATCGTCATGGTCGGCCCCTCAGGATGTGGCAAATCAACGCTGCTGCGCATGGTGGCGGGGCTAGAACGCACCACCAGTGGCGATATTTACATTGATAATCAGCGTGTCACTGAACTGGAACCTAAAGATCGTGGCATCGCTATGGTTTTTCAAAATTACGCGCTTTATCCGCATATGAGCGTGTTCGACAACATGGCATATGGCCTGAAAATTCGTGGCTTCGGTAAAGAGCAAATTCGCCAGCGCGTGGATGAAGCCGCCAGAATTCTGGAATTGGAGCCACTGTTAAAACGTAAACCGCGCGAGCTTTCTGGCGGGCAGCGACAACGGGTCGCGATGGGGCGAGCTATCGTGCGTGAGCCTGCGGTTTTCTTGTTTGATGAACCGTTGTCTAATCTGGATGCCAAATTGCGTGTACAGATGCGGCTTGAATTACAACAGCTCCATCGTCGGTTAAAAACCACCAGTTTATACGTGACCCATGATCAGGTTGAGGCGATGACGCTTGCTCAACGCGTGATTGTGATGAACAAAGGCGTTGCTGAGCAAATTGGTACACCAAGCGAGGTATACCAACGTCCTGCATCGCTGTTTGTGGCCAGTTTTATTGGGTCACCGGCGATGAATTTGTTCGCTGGCACTGTCAGTACAGACGGTTACGCATTTATTTTACCGGATGGTATGCGCTTGCCTTTGGCTGTCCCACAACCACAATGGGCAGACCGGCACTTGACCCTAGGTATCCGCCCGGAGCATATTCAGCAGACAACTTCAGCGCAGGGTGTGCCGATGACCTTATTGACCTTGGAATTATTGGGTGCTGATAATTTGGCGCATGGTCAATGGGGTGGGCAGAGTATCATTGCTCGTTTATCCCACGAAGAGATGCCAGCAGCGGGCAGTCAGCTGCATTTATCTCTCCCGTTTGCAGCACTGCATTTCTTTGATTCAGAAAGCGGATTACGGATGGAATCATGAGTAAAAACTGGCCTTATCCTCCCATTGTGGCTCATCGGGGTGGCGGTGCGTTAGCACCAGAAAATACACTGGCTGCGATTGATGTCGGGGCGCGTTACGGCCATACGATGATCGAGTTCGACGCCAAATTATCCCATGACGGCCAGATATTTTTGCTACATGACGACACGCTGGAACGGACCAGTAATGGCTGGGGAGTCGCCGGTGATTTACCTTGGGAGAAGCTGATTCAGTTGGATGCTGGCGACTGGTATAGCACAGAGTTTCGGGGTGAGCGCTTACCACTGCTCAGCGAAGTCGCAGCTCGCTGTGCGCAGCATGGGATGGCCGCAAACATCGAAATCAAGCCAACCACAGGCGCGGAAACCATCACGGGGCAGGTCATCGCGCTGGGGGCTCGCCAATTATGGCAAGGTCAGACGATACCGCCCCTGTTGTCCTCGTTCTCATTCGACGCCTTAGTTGCCGCGCAGCAAGCGGCACCAGAGTTACCGCGAGGGCTACTACTGGATAAATGGGATGAAAATTGGCGGGCACTGACTCAGCGATTGGATTGCGTCTCTTTACATATCAACCATAAACAATTGACGGCAGAGCGTGTGGCATTGCTCAAAGCGGCGGGGCTACATATTTTGGTCTATACCGTCAATCAAACGGCACGCGCGCAGGAATTGTTAAATTGGGGCGTTGACTGCATCTGTACTGACCGTATAGATTTGATTGGTCCCGATTTTTACTCTCATACTTAACCTGACTGGGTGTTTGCCATGTGCGCTGGCCTCAATGACGGACGTGAGTATGTTCATCGGGGTTGGCTCACTTGCCGCCTACCTGTCACACCAATGATGTTGGGATAAACAGAACAGGAAACGGAACAGGTCAGTCATTCTTACACTTATGGGCAGATCTGGCCCAGTTTGACAGGATGTGACCCATGCCCGCCTTTGTTATCTCGCTCTGGCACCAGATAGTATTGTCTTCACCATTATTTGTTTTGCTCGCACTTGGATACGGTTTAGTGCGGTTTGGTAAATGGCCCTCGACCATCACGGATGGCCTGACCCGCTTTGTTTTTTCCCTCGCCTTACCTGCCATGCTGTTTCGTATGATGTGCGATTTCTCCGAACGTCCGGCAGTAGATGCGCGCCTATTGATTGCCTTTTTTGGTAGCTGTCTGGTGGTATTTGTACTCGGGCGCATTATCGCCAATCGAGTGTTTCATCTGGACGGTGTCTCCGGTTCGGTATTCGCCCTCGGTGGGATTTTCTCCAATAACGTGATGCTTGGATTACCTATCGCCACTATCATGCTGGGGGAGAAATCCATTCCAGCCGTCGCGCTAGTATTGGTATTTAACGGATTGATATTGTGGACTTTAGTCACGATTTCAGTTGAGTGGGCGCGCAATGGTTCACCGACAATGGCAGGGTTTGCGAAGACGGCGCGTAGCGTACTGACTAACCCGCTGATTATCGGGATTATCTCCGGCACGCTATTTAGCTTAACCGGGCTGCAACTGCCACAGTTTATCGACCAACCTGTCACCATGTTAGGGCAGGTCGCACCACCACTTTCGTTGATTGTGCTGGGAATGGGGCTGGCCGAATACCGTGTCACGGAAGGCTGGCAAATCAGCAGCGCCATCTGTTTCCTGAAACTGATTGTCCAGCCGATGGTGATTTGGGCGATGGCATGGGCGATGAATCTACCAGTGCTGGAAACACAAGTGGTGGTATTGCTGGGATCAATGGCAACAGGCGTGAATGTTTATCTGATGTCTCGGCAATTTAATGTGTTAACTGGCCCTGCCGCCGCCAGTTTAGTCATGTCTACTGTGTTGGCTGCTGTCACGACCCCGTTAATCCTGACCATCATTGGCGTTGGGATGTCATCAGCAAGATAAAAAGCGCTGCAAAAAACCAATGGGTTTATATTTAACCAAATGTAAACCCAGTTAACGCAAAATTTGTCTCTCACTTCCGTTACAATCGCCCTTTATCACCTCAATGAGCCAAATTATCGTGCCGTTACTGGTCATTACCACCATTTTGTGGGCATTTTCGTTCAGCCTAATTGGCGAATATCTGGCAGGGCAGGTGGACAGTTGGTTCTCCGTGCTGATGCGAGTTGGCCTCGCTGCGCTGGTTTTTTTACCGTTTCTGCGTTGGCGTAATATCCCTTGGCGGGTCATCCTGCTGTATATGATTGTGGGCGCCATTCAACTCGGCATCATGTACTTATTCAGCTTCCGCGCATACCTCTACCTGACGGTGCCAGAGTTTTTGCTGTTTACCGTGATGACCCCGCTGTATGTCACCTTAATTTATGATTTGTTGCGCCGTCAGCGCCTGCGTTGGGGCTATGCTCTCAGTGCTCTTTTGGCTGTCGTCGGGGCAGCAATCATCCGTTATGACCACTTGAGTGAGCATTTTTGGTGGGGGTTGGTGTTAGTTCAGGCTGCCAACATCTGTTTTGCTATCGGGCAAGTAGGATACAAGCGGCTGATGGAAGTCCACCCGATCCCGCAACATGTGGCATTTTCATGGTTCTACGTTGGGGCACTGTTGGTCGCGGTCTTTGCGTGGTTTGCCTTTGGCAATCCCGAAAAACTGCCAACGACTCAATTACAGTGGGGCGTGCTGGTATGGCTTGGTGTCGGCGCATCTGGCCTAGGCTATTTCATGTGGAACTATGGTGCGACACTGGTCGATGCTGGCACCTTGGGTATCATGAATAACGTGCATGTACCGGCTGGGTTACTGGTGAATTTGGCCATCTGGCAAGAAAAACCCCATTGGCCCAGCTTTATCATTGGGGCAATTGTGATAATGGCCTCGCTATGGGTACACCGGCGTTGGGTCGCTCCGCATTCTTTACAAAAGGCAGATGATCGCAAGCGTGCTGCCGAGCCGAACGAATAAACGCTTCTGTGACCGGTTGGCGCTGCTCTCCATCACGGACGGCAGCGTATAACCGGCTCCACAAGCCATTCCCCAATGTTTTGGTGGTGACTAACCCCTGACGCTCGAAGCTCTCTACCACCCAATGCGGCAGTGCGGCGATCCCCATGCGAGCGGATACCATTTGAATCAGTAGCAACGTGTTATCGACATTTTTCAGTACCGGATTCACTCCCGCAGGTTGCAAGAAGTGCCGCCAGATATCTAAACGCTGACGTTGCACTGGGTAAATCATCAAGACTTCTTCGGTTAAATCCTCTGGCTCGATACGGGCTTTATTCGCCAATGGGTGGTCCGGTGCCAAGACTAATCGCACCTCAAAATCAAACATCGGCGAATAGTGCAAACCACTACGCGGCAAAATATCTGACGTTAACACCAAATCCAGTTCGCCTTGCTGCAAGGCGGGCTGTGGATCGAAAGTCACACCGGACTGGAAATCCATCGCGACTTGCGGCCAGCTTTTGTGGAAGTTATCCAACGCAGGTGTCAGCCATTGAATGCAGCTATGGCACTCGATAGCAATGCGCAGTGCGGTTTGATGTGGCTCGTTGCAGGTTTGCAAAGCCTGTTTGATTTGTGGCAGCACTTGTTCAGCCAACTGAAGCAGGATCTCTCCTTGTGTGGTGAAACGCAGCGGCTGGCTTTTACGCACAAACAGGCGAAACCCCAGACGTTGCTCCAGATCGCTGAATTGATGGGACAAGGCCGATTGGGTCTGATGAAGTTGTGTCGCCGCCGCCGCCAGTGAGCCGGTATTACGCAAAGCTTGCAGGGTGCGTAAGTGTTTCAGTTCGATCATGAGAGTCCTTCACAGTGACAGTGAACAAATTGCGCTTGTGGAATATACAGTACCTGCTGATTATGGATGTGTAAACATCTGGATGGCTAAATGGGAAATATGACGATGACAATTTTAAATCACACACTGGGTTTTCCGCGTGTTGGACTGAAACGTGAACTGAAAAAGGCACAAGAAAGTTACTGGGCTGGCAACTCCACGCAAGAAGAATTGCTCAATGTGGGTCGTGAATTGCGCGCCCGCCATTGGCAACAGCAACAACAAGCTGGCATTGATTTAGTGCCAGTGGGTGACTTTGCTTGGTATGACCATGTATTGACCACCAGTTTGCTGCTGGGTAACGTTCCAGAACGCCACCAAAATGCGGATGGCTCGATTGACTTGGACACTTTATTCCGCATCGGCCGTGGCCGTGCACCGACCGGTAAACCGGCGGCAGCGGCAGAAATGACCAAATGGTTTAACACCAACTATCACTACATGGTGCCTGAGTTCCAACAAGGCCAGCAGTTTAAGTTGGGTTGGACTCAGCTACTGGATGAAGTCGATGAAGCGCTGGCGTTAGGCCATAAAATTAAGCCGGTACTGCTAGGGCCAGTGACTTATCTGTGGCTGGGCAAAGTGAAAGGGGAGCAGTTCGATCGACTCTCTTTGCTAAAAGACATTCTGCCAGTGTACCAACAAGTCTTGGCTGAACTGGCTAAACGTGGCATTGAATGGGTGCAGATTGATGAACCCGCGCTGGTGCTGGAATTACCAGCAGAGTGGCTGGCGGCCTTCCAACCAGCATATCAGGCGCTACAAGGTCAGGTTAAGTTGCTGCTGACCACCTATTTCGACAGTATCGGCCATAATCTTGACACTATTCGCGCGTTGCCAGTGCAGGGGCTGCATGTTGATGTGGTCGCAGGTCAAGATGATATTGCGCAGTTGAATGCACAGTTGCCCGCCACATGGGTACTCTCTCTGGGGGTGATTAATGGTCGTAACGTTTGGCGAGCCGACCTCAGCCAGTGGTTCGAGCGCCTCAAACCACTGATAAATGGTCGCCCATTATGGCTGGGCACCTCTTGCTCCTTATTGCATAGCCCGATTGATTTAAGTGAAGAGACGCGTCTCGATGCCGAAGTCAAAAGTTGGTTCGCCTTTGCCCTGCAAAAATGTGCTGAATTGGCACTGCTAACACATGCGCTAAATGAACCGAGTGACGCCAAGTTGGCTGAGTTGGCCGCTTACAGTGCACCTATCCGTGCTCGCAAAGCTTCTAGCCGTGTTCATAATCCACAGGTGGAACAACGTCTGGCGGCCATTACGGCGCAAGACATCGAACGCCAACAGCCTTATGAAGCGCGTGCAGAAGCGCAGCGCCTACGCTTTAACTTGCCAGCTTGGCCGACCACCACTATCGGCTCCTTCCCACAAACCACCGAGATCCGCGGCCTGCGTCTGGACTTCAAACAAGGCCGCTTGGATGGTAAAAACTATCGCACCGGTATCAGTGAGCATATCAAGCAAGCTATCGCCGAACAGGAACGCTTGGGGCTGGACGTGCTGGTACACGGTGAAGCTGAACGTAATGACATGGTGGAATACTTCGGCGAACATCTGGACGGTTTTATCTTCACGCAAAACGGTTGGGTGCAGAGCTACGGATCGCGTTGTGTGAAGCCGCCAGTGATCATTGGTGACATCAGCCGCCCTGAAGCTATCACGGTTGAATGGGCCAAATATGCTCAATCACTGACGGACAAACCGGTGAAAGGCATGTTGACGGGGCCGGTCACCATTCTGTGCTGGTCATTCCCGCGTGAAGATGTGAGCCGTGAAACCATTGCTAAGCAAATTGCATTAGCGCTGCGTGACGAAGTGGAAGATCTTGAAAAAGCAGGTATTGGTATCATTCAGATTGATGAGCCAGCACTGCGTGAAGGGCTGCCGCTGCGCCGCGCTGATTGGCAAGCATACCTGCAATGGGCCGTTGATGCCTTTAAATTGAATGCTGCGGTCGCGCAAAATGACACCCAGATCCACACGCACATGTGTTATTGCGAGTTCAATGACATCATGGATTCCATTGCGGCACTGGATGCGGACGTGATTACCATCGAAACTTCACGTTCAGATATGGAATTGCTGGAATCATTTGAAGATTTCGCGTATCCGAATGAAATTGGCCCCGGTGTTTATGACATTCACTCACCGAATGTGCCAAGTGTGGAATGGATTGAGGCGCTGTTACGTAAAGCCGCCCAACGCATCCCAGCAGAACGTTTGTGGGTCAACCCCGACTGCGGCCTGAAAACACGTGGCTGGCCGGAAACTCGTCAGGCATTGGCTAACATGGTGCTGGCTGCACAGCGCCTACGTGAAGAACGCGCTTAATTTGCGATTCGTCTATTTAGCAAGGATTGACTCTGTGTTGTGAGATTTGGGCGCTTAATGCGCCCTTTTTTTATGGTGGTTATTGATCACTTTCAGGCACCGGGTTGGCGGCTACGCCGTGCTGGGCAAACCAGTCAAGCATGCGTTGCCAGCCATCAAGAGCAGACTCGGCGTGATAGCTAGGGCGATAGTCAGCGTTAAATGCATGCCCCGCCTCTGGGTAAACAATGATTTCGGCATCAGCATTCGCGGCGCGCAATGCTTGACGCATGATGTCGACATGTTCCTGCGTGATACTGCCATCTTTACCGCCATACAGCCCTAGCACAGGCGCACTGAGATCGATCGCGACATCAACAGGATATTTCGGGAGCAGTAAGGTCTTTTCGCCCACCAATTTACCATACCAAGCTACGGCAGCCTTTAGTTGTGGATTGTGGGCGGCATACAACCACGCAATTCGGCCGCCCCAACAAAAACCGGTGATGGCTAATTTGCTGGTATCGCCGCCATGTCGAGAGGCCCAATGTGCAGCATGATCAAGGTCGACCATTACTTGGCGGTCTGGCACTTTACTCACCAGATTTTTGACTAACGCATTGATATCTTCATATTCTTTAGCATCACCTTGACGAAAAAAAAGCTCAGGTGCGATAGCCAGATATCCCTGTTTCGCTAATCGACGGCAGACATCTTGGATATGTTCGTGCACGCCAAATATTTCTTGAACAACAATCACGACAGGATAAGGGCCCGTATGCTGGGCGGGCTTGGCAATATAAGCGGGCAATTCATCACCCTGAGACGGGATCGTGGTTTCTCCGCAGTGAATACCTTGGTGATCGGTATGGCGGGTCGTCGAGGCCAGTGGTGCGACGGCGGGTGTGAAGCCACCTGCTGCCTGTCTGAGTGTCATCAATAGATCAGTTTTCACTGTGGTCTCCTTGTATATGAAGAGAATTACCCAATACAAAATAACGGCTTTGTTTTCTGCTATCGACTTTAACTATAGGTAATCTTTGAGATTAATGAGATCAGGTTTTGTCGTGATTGATGACTTCACTGTGACATAGCAGGCATTTGATAAGTCATACTGGCCAATATCGATAAGATATTGCGACAAGATTAATTAATGAGTTCTATCATTGCTATTTACGTACAAAATAGCTGCTAGCACTGGCTATTCTTGGTTAAAAAAGCATCTTAATAAATCATTAGTGTGATTATCATCGCGAATTAAATGTATTAAGCATCATCATTTCTTTTATCAAGGTGACTATCATCACGAAATAATGTGATGATTTTGAGTAAAGTCGTTACCTGTACCTCCCTACAACATCTCTCATGAAAGAGGAGTCTCACACATGGCTAAATCTGACGTTTTTCACCTAGGCTTAACTAAAAATGATCTGCAAGGGGCAACTCTGGCAATTGTTCCAGGTGATCCACAGCGTGTTGAGAAAATCGCTAAATTGATGGATAACCCAGTACATCTGGCTTCCCATCGTGAATTTACCTCATGGCGGGCAGAATTAGACGGTAAAGCCGTGATTGTTTGCTCAACGGGTATTGGTGGTCCATCGACTTCAATCGCCGTTGAAGAGTTGGCGCAACTCGGTATTCGTACCTTCTTACGTATTGGTACAACTGGGGCTATCCAATCACATATTAATGTCGGTGATGTCTTGGTCACCACTGCCGCGGTGCGTTTAGACGGTGCCAGCTTGCACTTTGCGCCAATGGAATTCCCTGCGGTGGCGGATTTTGATTGCACAACTGCGTTGGTTAACGCTGCAAAATCAGTGGGCGCAACAACTCATATTGGTGTCACCGCTTCTTCAGATACTTTCTATCCAGGCCAAGAGCGCTATGACACTTTCTCTGGTCGCGTTGTGCGTCGCTTTAAAGGCTCAATGGAAGAATGGCAATCAATGGGCGTGATGAATTATGAAATGGAATCTGCAACTTTGCTGACCATGTGTGCCAGCCAAGGTTTGCGTGCGGGCATGGTCGCTGGGGTGATTGTAAACCGTACCCAGCAAGAAATCCCAAATGAAGAAACCATGAAAGCGACGGAAAGCCACGCAGTGAAAATTGTGGTAGAAGCCGCACGCCACCTGCTGTAACTGCTTGCAGTTAGCTGGCTACAAGCCAATAAGTGTATGACGAACGGGCCAATAAGCGGCCCGTTTTTTATTTCATCAGATTATCTGTTAAGGTCTTAGCTTGCCTAGTGAACAATAATAAGAGGAAATATGACGCAGCCAACTCATTTTCATCCTTCCCTATTGCCGCTTGATGGTGGCATTAACTTTCGAGATCTCGGTGGTAACCTTGCTGCTGATGGTCGCCGTATCAAGCGTGGCCTGCTATTTCGTTCTGGTTCACTCGACAGTTTAAGCGCCAAAGATTGTGACTTCCTCAGTCGCGGCCCTGCGGCTCAAATCATTGATTATCGCGATGCGGATGAAGTGCTATCCAAGCCTGATGTCTTGTGGCAAGGGGCCAGTTATCACAATATTCCGGCAAATCCACTGAGCAGTGAAGTGAATGCCAATCTAGAGAAACTCACTAACGAGACACTGGCGACGTTTGATGCACGCGCCTTTATGTTAGAGCTTTATCGCCGACTACCCTTTAGTAATCTGGCCTATAAACAATTGTCAGGTTTGCTGCAAAACTGCGCTTCTCCAGAGCATGCTGCGGCCAGTATCGTCCAGCATTGTGCTGTCGGAAAAGACCGCACTGGCGTGGGTTCTGCTCTCGTACTATTTGCACTTGGCGCGGATGAATCAACCGTATTAGAAGATTACCTATTAACGGAGACGACGTTGGCACCATTTCGTGAGCATATGCTGGCTCAGTTGTCGCTGAAACTCAACGCTCAGGCACTCGGCCAATTTGCATTCGTGTTATCCGCCAAAGAAGAGTTTATTCAAACTGCATTGCGTAGTATTCAAGAGCGATATGGTAGCCGAGAGCAATGGCTGCAACAGGAGTTTGGTCTGGGTAGCCTTGAGCGCGAGAAGTTACAGTCATATTTTCTAGAGTAATGACTTTCGCAGTTTAAATACTGGCTAGCTATCTTTTATTCATCAGCTTCACCGGTTTTTAAATCCTGTTTTACTCATTTTTAAATCCTATAGCGCCGCCACTGGGCAGCTCTTTTTAACCGCTTAATAGTACAAACTACCGCTTAATCAGATTGCTGATATTTCTCTTAGGTGCTGAGCGTATGTTAACGCCTGACAAATTCCCTGGAGAGAATGCTCATGCAACATGCGATTACCTTTGTTATCGCCTCCGCGTGTATCCTGACAATATGCTACCGCTTATACGGTATCTTTTTTGTTCGTAAGGTACTGCGAGTCGATGATACTGAAGTCACACCTTCCCACACCTTTGAAGATGGTAAAGATTACGTCCCAACTAAGAAATGGGTGAACTTTGGCAGCCACTTTGCAGCAATTGCTGCCGCTGGCCCTTTGGTTGGCCCAGTACTTGCTGCGCAATATGGCTATTTACCCGGTTTCCTGTGGTTATTAATCGGGTGTGTTATCGGTGGTGCCGTTCACGATACGGTCGTGCTCTTTGCCTCGATGAGACATCAGGGAAAATCCCTGTCCGAAGTCGCTAAATCAGAACTCGGGCCAGTTGCGGGTTGGTGTACTGGCCTTGCAATGCTGTTCATCATCACCATTACCATGGCTGGATTATCAATGGTTGTGGTACATGCTCTGGAACGTAACCCTTGGGGGACGTTCGCGGTATTCATGACCATCCCTATCGCCATCTGCGTGGGGTTATGGGAACGCATGACCGGTAGCATGAAAGGGGCTTCTTATGTCGGTATCGCTGCCATCATGGTATGCGTATTTGTCGGCCCTTATATTGAAGGCACTTGGCTCGGCGAATGGTTAATGCTGAAAGCAGACACCGTTAGCATTATTTTGCCAATGTATGCTTTCTTTGCGACTGCGTTACCTGTTTGGATGTTATTGACTCCTCGTGGTTATCTTTCTAGTTTCATGAAGATTGGTGTTTTCGGCGCATTGATCGTTGGTGTTGTCTTTATTAACCCTGAAATCCAATTCCCTGCATTAACACAGTTTATTCATGGTGGCGGCCCTGTTTTAGCTGGCCCAGTTTGGCCGTTTATCTCGATTACCATTGCGTGTGGTGCTATTTCTGGTTTCCATGCCTTTATTGGGTCTGGTACGACACCAAAACAGATAGACAAATGGAGCGATATTTTACCTGTTGGTTTTGGTGCAATGCTGGCCGAATGTATGGTTGGGGTAATGGCCCTGATCGCGGCAACCTCTTTGCATCCGGCTGACTATTTTGCAATTAACTCTTCCGCTGAAGCTTGGAGCTTGCTTGGCATGGAAGTGGTTAACTTGCCGCAATTGAGCCAAGAAATCGGCTTAGATCTGTATGGACGTACCGGCGGTGCTGTTACTTTAGCTGTCGGCATGACTGATATCTTCATCCGTGTACCTTGGTTCAGTAGCATGGCAGCTTACTTCTTCCAGTTTGTTGTTATGTTTGAAGCTGTCTTTATTTTGACAGCGGTTGACTCAGGCACTCGTGTTGCTCGCTACCTGCTGCAAGATTTCTTGGGCGATATTTGGGCACCATTAAAACGTACCGATTGGTTACCCGGCACTCTTGCATGCAGTGTTATTGCTTGTGCGCTCTGGGGCTACCTCCTCAATTCTGGTGATATCAACTCTGTTTGGGCACTGTTCGGCGTATCTAATCAGTTAATGGCTTCTGTTGGCTTAATCATCGGCGCGACGATTATTCTGCGGTTGGCAACTAAGCGCATATACATGCTGACGTGTGTGATTCCTCTCGCTTATCTGTTTGTCACCGTAAACTATGCCGGTTACTGGATGATCACCCACGTGTACTTCAATTCAGCGGCTAAAGGCTACAATCTGTTCAATGGCATCATCTCTATTATCATGATGACACTGGGCGTGATTATCCTGATATCCGCACTGAAAAAATGGCGTGAGTTGTGGATCCGCAGATCTGCTGAGATGGCTGGCAATAAAGTCGTGACAGCCAACGCCTAATATTTCACATTCATTGCGTTAACCTGCATACCCTTCTTTTTTGAAGTCACAATGCAGTTTTGAAGTCGTAATACAGTGAGCAGCTTGGTTACGAGGCCCTTTAATGGGCCTCATCACTGCTTGCTACGTCACTGTAACTTCATTTACTTTGGGTCTATCAACGGTCGGAATTCTCCGGCCGTTTATTATTTGTTAAGCCAAAATAGCGATGCATTTAGTATGCTAATAGTTATTTTATTAACGAAAGGAAAATGCATGTGACCCTGAATGACGTCATTACTCTCATTATTGATTTTGTTCGTGAGCATGAGTCATGGGCCATGCCTATCGTCTTTATTCTTGCTTTCGGTGAATCCCTTGCTTTTCTCTCCTTATTGCTGCCTGCAACGGTTATCTTGCTTGGGTTAGGTGCGCTAATCGGTGAAAGTGGTATTTCTTTTTGGCCAATCTGGGCCGCGGCTACAGCCGGCGCTTTCTTTGGTGATTGGGTCTCGTATTGGGTTGGTGTCCATTACAAAGACCGGGTCGGTACCCTTTGGCCGCTCTCTCGCAATCCCCAGTTACTTGTGCGTGGCCATGCATTCTTCGAACGTTGGGGGTTCTTTGGTGCTTTTATCGGCCGCTTCTTTGGCCCATTACGTGCCGTCGTTCCTTTGGTTGCAGGTATCTGCGCCATGCCAAAATTCTATTTCCAATTAGCCAATATCACTTCCGCTGTCATTTGGGCATTCGGTATTTTAGCTCCCGGTGCCTTTGGCATTCAGTGGGTTGCTCACTGGATGGATTAATCTTCTCGGCGGCATACCCTTGACCAGCGGCTGACAGTTTTAGCTTAATCGCTTGGATGAGTGCGAGTGTTTTTTTATCTGCTTGTTATTTATGCGCACAGCTTCGCAAGATAGCATGTAACGGAAAAACACTCTGGACATCCATACAGTATCCCCTTACCTTGACTGACATGAGGTTAATGGGGAGATAACCGTGGATATCAGTTTATTTTATGGGCTGGGGGGCGGCTTGATCGGTGGGCTTATTGGCTGGCTGATTGCTAACTTGTATCAGCAGCGAAATAAAGCACAGCAAGATATTGATCGCCGATTACTAGAGCAAACACTACAGCAAACCCAGCAGAACAGGGTGGAATTACAAGCCACGTTGCAACGTGATGAACAGCAATTGCGCCAAGGGGAGTTGGAGCTACGCAACTTGCATAGTCAGCTCGCGGCCAATGCTGAAAAACTGCAACAACTGGCACATTGGCGTAGTGAATGTGAGCAGCTTAATCAAGAGCTGCGCGCGCAAAGAGAAGTCAACAGTGCTCAAGAAGCTGAATTACGAGAAGTCACTATTCGCTTGGAAGAGACTCGGCTAGCAGCAGAAGAGAAACAACGATTACTCCTGAACAGTGAGCAGCGGCTGACAACGCAATTCGAAAATCTGGCTAACCGCATCTTTGAGCAAACAGGTCGCCGCGCAGATGAACAAAATAAACAAAGTCTCGAGCACCTATTGCTACCTCTGCGAGAGCAGTTGGCTGGCTTTCATCGCCAAGTGCAGGACAGTTTTGGTCAAGAGGCTAGAGAGCGGCACACACTGACGCATGAAATTCGTAGCCTACAACAACTCAATGCCCAAATGGCGCATGAAGCGCTAAACCTGACGAAAGCCCTTAAAGGGGATAATAAAACTCAGGGAAACTGGGGCGAAGTCGTTCTGGCTAAAGTACTTGAAGCATCGGGACTACGGGAAGGCTATGAATATGAAACTCAAGTGAATGTGAGAATTGATAGTAATAGCCGTATGCAACCCGATGTTATTGTCCGCTTACCGCAGGGGAAGGATGTCGTTGTTGATGCGAAAATGTCGCTGGTGGCTTATGAGCGTTATTTTAATAGTGAAGATGATGTAGAACGTGAGGCGGCATTGAGTGAGCATTTATCGTCGCTGCGTGCTCATATCAGAATGTTAGGCCGCAAAGATTACCAGCAACTCCCAGGCTTACGCTCACTTGATTATGTGCTGATGTTTATTCCGGTAGAACCTGCTTTTTTGGTGGCCATTGATCGCCAGCCCGAATTGATCAATGAGGCGCTACAGCACAACATTATGTTGGTCAGCCCAACAACATTGCTGGTCGCTCTAAGGACGATTACTAATTTATGGCGTTATGAGCATCAAAGCCAAAATGCGCAGCGCATTGCTGAAAGAGCGGCCAAACTGTATGACAAATTCCGATTATTTGTCGATGATATGGCGTCATTGGGGCAGAGCCTCGATAAAGCACAAGTAAGTTATCGTCAGGCAATGAACAAACTGTCGCAAGGGCGTGGTAACCTGATAGGGCAAGTTGAAGGTTTTCGCGCTTTGGGGGTCGAGGTAAAACGGCCGATCAGTCCACCGTTGGCAGAGCAAGCCCGTATGGAGGATCAACCCGAGAGCGATCTAGCGCTATCCGATGATGCGGAATCAGAGACATATCCAAGTAACATCGATATTACTGATCCTGCACCGCTGAAGTATCAGGGTTAGTTGCATGTTCCTCTTCTGTATGATGTTGAGAAGACTGCCATTAAGCAGTGGTCTTAATACCAGGTGAGGTGGGGCTTTCCTCGGCGTTCTGGTACACTTCCTAGAAAGATTGACTGAAAAGCAGGCATAAAAAATGGTAGATCAGCAGAAGGAAACCACTCATTTTGGTTTTCGCACCGTAGCCAAAGAAAAAAAAGAAAGCATGGTGGCAGACGTTTTTCATTCCGTCGCCGCTAAATACGATTTGATGAATGACCTGATGTCATTCGGTGTTCACCGTATTTGGAAGCGTTTTACCATTGACTGTAGTGGTGTGCGTCGCGGTCAGCGGGTGTTGGATCTGGCAGGCGGTACGGGCGATTTGACTGCCAAGTTTTCTCGCCTTGTGGGTGAACAGGGTGAAGTTGTTCTAGCTGATATCAATGAATCTATGTTGCGTATGGGCCGTGAAAAGCTGCGTGATAAAGGCATTGTTGGTAATGTCAGCTATGTGCAGGCAAATGCAGAGGCGCTACCTTTCCCTGATAATTACTTTGATTGCATCACGATTTCATTTGGTTTGAGAAATGTCACTGAAAAAGAAAAAGCGCTGCGTTCAATGTTTCGCGTTTTAAAGCCAGGTGGTCGTTTACTCGTTCTCGAATTCTCTAAACCGATTCTGGAACCATTGAGTAAAGCCTATGATGCTTACTCCTTCCATATACTGCCAAAAATTGGTGAGCTTGTGGCTCAGGACTCTGAGAGTTACCGTTATTTAGCGGAATCTATCCGGATGCACCCCGATCAAGAAACACTCAAAAGTATGATGGTTGATGCTGGGTTCGAAAACGTAACTTATTCCAATTTAACCGGTGGTATCGTTGCATTACATCGGGGCTTTAAGTTTTAACAGGAATAGAGATATGTCGCTAAGCTCACTGATATTGAAACCATTTTCTTTAAAACCAGCGCTGCTGTCGCCGTTTATCACCGCCGCTATCGAAACATCACTCAATAGTGTGTTATTTCGCGACCAGAGTATGAAAGCTGCGCGTTTACGTTTAGTAGGGAAAGTCTTGCGCATAGAGTTACGCGAGATGAGTTTCCCTTTGCTGCTGGTATTCAGTGAGCGGCAGGTTGATGTTTTAAGTCAGTGGGATGGTGATGCTGACTGTATTGTGAAAACGGATGTCGCAGTGTTGGCAAAACTGCGTGATCGCCAGCAACTTTCGCCTTTGATGCGCAGTGGTGAGTTGAGCGTTGAAGGTGATATTCAGGTAATTCAGCAACTCGTTGCACTCTTGGATCTGGCTGAATGGGACCCAACTGAATGGTTGGCGCCCTATATCGGTGATATTGCAGCGGAGACGATTGGGCAGGTAGTCCACAAAAGTCATCATTTCCTCAGTAAGCAGTTACGCCAACAACAGCACTATGTAGCTGAAACCATAACGGAAGAATGGAAAATAGCACCAGCACCGCTGGAAGTCGTTTGGTTTAACGAAGAGGTTGAGGCGACTGTTCGTGAGACTGAGGCTTTAAGTGCCAGATTGGCGACCATGGAGACAAAACAATGACGCCAGGAGAACTTCGGCGCCTTTACCTCATTATTCGAGTTTTCTTGAGTTATGGGTTGGATGAATTAATCCCGAAGATACGCTTAACGCTACCTTTACGAATCGGCCGCTACATGTTTTTTTGGCTGCCCAATCGCCATAAAGATAAACCATTAGGTGAGCGTTTACGCCTTGCCTTGCAAGAGTTAGGGCCTGTTTGGATCAAGTTTGGCCAAATGATGTCTACCCGCCGAGACCTCTTCCCGCCAACAATCGCTGATCAGCTTGCAATACTTCAGGATAGGGTTGCGCCTTTTGATGGTGCGCTGGCAAGAAAACACATTGAAATTGCGATGGGTGGGCCGTTAGAAACTTGGTTTGATGATTTTGACCAACAAGCGTTAGCTTCGGCTTCTATTGCTCAGGTACACACGGCACGTTTAAAGCATAACGGCCAAGAAGTGGTACTCAAAGTCATTCGCCCTGATATTTTACCGATCATTAAAGCGGACGTGCGTTTGATGTATCGTTTGGCGGGTTGGGTCCCTAAGCTTTTACCTGATGGGCGAAGATTACGTCCGCGTGAAGTCGTTCGTGAGTACGAAAAAACACTGCTTGATGAGCTAAACCTGTTACGTGAAGCCGCTAACGCCATTCAATTGCGCCGTAATTTTGAAAATAGTGAGATGCTTTACATCCCAGAAGTTTATTCAGACTATTGTCGTGAAAGTGTCTTGGTGATGGAACGGATATACGGCATACCGGTTTCAGATATTGCAGCCTTAGAAGATCAAGGCACAAATATGAAGCTGCTGGCTGAGCGTGGCGTTCAAGTTTTCTTCACTCAAGTTTTCCGCGACAGTTTTTTCCATGCTGATATGCATCCTGGGAATATCTTTGTTAGCTACGAACATCCCCATGATCCACTTTATATTGGTATCGATTGCGGTATCGTCGGCTCGTTGAACAAAGCGGATAAACGCTATCTTGCTGAGAACTTCATTGCATTCTTTAACCGCGATTACCGGCGGGTCGCTGAACTACATGTCGATTCCGGCTGGGTTCCTCGTGATACCAATGTTGAGGATTTTGAATTTGCCATCCGTACTGTATGCGAACCTATCTTCGAAAAACCACTGGCAGAGATATCATTCGGGCATGTGCTGTTAAATCTGTTTAATACTGCACGCCGTTTTAACATGGAGGTGCAACCGCAACTCGTGTTACTTCAGAAAACCTTGTTATATGTTGAAGGGTTAGGGCGTCAGTTATATCCTCAGCTTGACCTCTGGACGACAGCAAAACCTTTCCTTGAAAGCTGGCTTCGAGACCAAGTTGGTTTGCCTGCAGTGATTCGTGCATTGAAAGAAAAGGCTCCTTTCTGGGCAGAGAAGTTGCCTGAATTGCCAGAATTGGTTTATGACAGTTTGCAGCAGCACAAATTATTACAACAAAGTGTGGATAAGCTCACTTTACAGATACAAGGTCAGCAACAACGGCAGGGTCAGTCACGGTATTTGTTCGGTGTAGGCGCTACACTATTAGTGAGTGGCACTCTCTTGTTTTTAGCCAATGCCACAGAAATTTCTATAGGATTCATCACTGTTGGAGTATTGGCTTGGTTCATTGGTTGGCGACGTACCCGTTAGGTCGTTTATCATTATAAATGCTTGGTGACGGGCCATAACATGTGTATGAATTATGTTAATGGGTTCAGTCAGCTATGAGCTAGTTCAAAAAGCGGTAAGTTTGATTAGTATTCACAGCAGCTATATAACGTATAATATAGTTCTCTGTGGAATAACCCCTATAAATAGAGGTGTATGTGATGGGCGGTATAAGTATTTGGCAGTTATTAATCATTGCCGTGATCGTCGTTCTGCTGTTTGGTACAAATAAACTGCGGACACTAGGGTCAGATTTGGGTGCATCTATCAAAGGCTTTAAAAAGGCGATAGGTGATGATCCACAAACCCCTCCAACGAATGCTGACAAAACCAGCAACGATGCTGATTTTGCTAAGTCGATTACTGAAAAACAGCAGCCAGCAGCCAAAGCTGAAGAATCTAAGAGTCACGATAAAGAGCAGGGATAAGCTGTGTTCGACATTGGATTTAGTGAACTGCTATTGGTGCTTGTAATCGGTCTGGTCGTTCTTGGGCCGGAACGATTACCTGTTGCAGTAAGAACAGTTTCCAGTTGGATTCGTACGTTACGTTCGCTTGCAGCAACGGTGCAAAATGAATTGGCACAAGAGCTCAAAGTTCAAGAGTTGCAAGATAGCTTGAAAAAAGCAGAACAGGCGGGCTTGCAGAATTTAACACCTGAGCTGAAAGCCTCAATGGATGAACTCAAAGAGGCGGCAGAAGCATTGAAGCGTTCTTATCGTTCTGATATTGGATCTGAAGCGCCGCATACTATCCATAATCCATTGGTGACGGAGCCGGAAGCTATTCATGATGGTGTCACACCAGCTGAATCAGCAACCCAAGCTTCGGCGTTACCGCAAGTACCGGATATGAGTGATGAGAGCGTACAGGTAGTCTCAAAATCTACCGTTGATACCGCAAGCGCGAATAAACCAGTTGTTCCGGTTGAAACACCAACTGCTAAATCCGTCGCTTCTGAACCTGAGGACGCTTCAGTTGTATCTGTAGCACAAATACCCGTCACTCAGGCGCAGATTGCTACTACTGACTCCAAGAGCACGGATTCACCCAGTGCTAATCAACCTCGAACTCACCAAACTGGCGGCGATCGGTAAACATGGCTGTTGATGATACCCAACCCCTTATTACGCATCTGATAGAGCTGCGTAAGCGGTTATTGAATTGCATAATCACTGTTTTAGTGGTTTTTCTGGTATTGGTTTTTTTTGCCAATGATATCTATCAGTTGGTTTCAGCACCCCTGATTAAGCAACTACCCGCTGGCTCCAGTATGATCGCAACTGATGTTGCATCGCCTTTCTTTACCCCGATTAAATTGACGATGATGGTCTCGGTATTTGTCTCTGCACCGATGATCCTCTATCAGGTTTGGGCATTTATTGCCCCGGCACTGTATAAGCATGAACGTCGCTTAATGGTCCCGCTATTGATCTCCAGTAGCCTCTTATTTTATCTCGGTATGGCGTTTGCCTACTTTGTTGTTTTCCCGTTAGCTTTTGGTTTTTTTGCCAAAACAGCGCCAGAAAGCGTATTGATTGCGACGGATATCACTAAGTACTTAGATTTTGTCATGGCGCTCTTTATGGCGTTTGGTATCTCTTTTGAGGTTCCGATTGCGATAATTCTATTGTGTTGGGCAGGGGTGACAACACCAGAAGCATTGAAGAAAAAACGTCCTTATGTGTTTGTGGGCGCTTTTGTTGTCGGCATGCTTCTCACGCCACCAGATGTCTTGTCACAGACATTATTAGCGATCCCGATGTATCTGTTGTTCGAGGTCGGCGTGTTCTTTGCCCGTTTTTATACTGGCAAAAAACGTAGCGCAGATATTGAGGAAGAGGACGAAGAAGTCGATAACCCTCCGAAAGCCCCTTAGATCGATACCTTGATATTTTAGCCGCCCTTTGGGGCGGCTTCTGTTTTGGAAAGCTCATGTTTGATATTGGCGTGAATTTAACCAGTTCACAATTTTCAAAAGATCATCCTCAAGTTATTGCCCGTGCAAAAGATGCTGGTGTAACCGGTATGCTTATCACCGGTACTGATGCTGAAGAGAGCCAAGCGGCACTTGAACTTGCCACCGAGAATCCCGGATATTGCTGGTCAACTGCCGGTGTTCATCCTCATCAGGCAAGCACTTGGCAAACTAATATTGAGCAGCAAATTAGTGCCTTGGCAACGAATGCCAGCGTGGTGGCTATTGGTGAGTGTGGATTGGATTTTAACCGCAACTTCTCGACGCCCGTCGAGCAAGAGATCGCTTTCACGGCTCAGCTAGCGTTAGCCGCTGAGCTTTCTTTACCGGTTTTTTTGCATTGTCGCGACGCTCACGAACGTTTCATCGCGTTACTTTCACCTTGGTTAGACAAAATTCCTGCGGCGATAGTGCATTGCTTTACCGGTACAGCGAATGAATTGGATTCCTGTTTAGCATTGGGCTTATCAATTGGCATTACCGGTTGGGTTTGCGATGAACGTCGAGGCCTTGAGCTGAGGGCGTTACTGCCGCGAATTCCTGCTCAGTATTTGTTATTAGAAACAGATGCGCCCTATTTATTGCCGAGAGATATACATCCTAAGCCTGCATCTCGTCGCAATGAGCCCTGTTTTTTACCCCATATCGTCCAGCAAGTTGCTGTCTGGCGACAAGAAGACCCTCAATGGCTAGGGCAGAAAACTGATGAAAACGCCCGCCGGATTTTCCGGTTGGTTTGAGTTAGGAGAACAATATGAGCTATGCATTCCCTGGTACCTTTCCTGGTCGCCGTATGCGCCGAGTGCGCCGTTATGATTTCAGTCGTCGTCTGGTCGCTGAAAATCAACTAACCGTCAACGACTTGATCTATCCGGTGTTCGTCATGGAGGGGAACAATCAGCAGCAAGCTGTCCCCTCTATGCCGGGCGTTTCGCGCATGACAATCGATCTGTTAGTGAAAGAAGCAGAGGCAATTGCCAAGCTCGGCGTGCCCGTCATATCGTTATTCCCAGTCATCGAGTCTGCTGCTAAATCGCTACACGCAGAAGAAGCCTATAACCCGAATGGTCTAGTGCAACGCACCGTGCGCGCCTTAAAAGATGCAGTACCAGAATTGGGTATTCTTACCGATGTCGCTCTCGACCCCTACACGACTCATGGGCAAGATGGTGTGATTGATGCTGATGGCTATGTGATAAATGATATTACGAAAGATATCTTGGTCAGACAGGCGTTATCACACGCAGAAGCGGGCGCTGAGATTATTGCTCCGAGCGATATGATGGATGGCCGTATCGGCGCTGTTCGTGACCAATTAGAACTACAAGGCTTGGTGAACACTCAAATTATGGCGTATTCCGCGAAATATGCTTCTTGTTACTATGGCCCATTCCGTGACGCAATTGGCTCTAGCAGTAATTTGAAAGGTGGCAACAAGAAAACCTATCAAATGGACCCAGCTAATAGTGACGAGGCATTACAAGAGATCGCCCAAGACCTGCAGGAAGGGGCTGATATGGTGATGGTGAAGCCCGGGATGCCATATCTGGACGTGGTGCGTCGGGTCAAAGATACCTTTGGTGTCCCGACTTTTGCTTATCAGGTCTCTGGTGAGTATGCCATGCATATGGCTGCAATCCAGAATGGTTGGTTGCAAGAAAAACCGACCGTAATGGAGTCGTTATTGTGCTTCAAACGTGCCGGAGCAGATGGTGTTTTAACCTATTTTGCAAAGCAAGTTGCACAATGGTTACATGACGAGCAGATGCAGCGCTAACATTTTGTTATAAGCATTTGATATCAGTAAATTGATATAAAAAAGGTAGGTACGAAGTACCTACCTAAAATAGTGTTCAGCTCGTTCTATATAATAATTTAATGCTTTTCAAAGTGACGATTTTCTAGGCTCTGTATCACTTGGCTGTTAAGCATATTCAGCAATAGCATCGACCGCGCTTCACCATCAGGCTCGGTATAAATTGCTTGTAATCCGGCAAATACACCTTCTGTAATTGTCACAAGATCACCAGGACACGGCACTTCTGGCGCGACAATCTTATCCGCTGTATGGGATTGCATTTCGGTAATCACGAGTGCTGGTATTATTGCGGGCTGTACGCCAAAACGAACGAAGTGGCTTACTCCTCGAGTCGCACTGATTGTCGTTGTATGAATCTCTTCCGGCTCGAATTCTACAAACAGATAATTAGGGAATAAAGGCTCCGTTACCTCAGTACGTTTGCCACGCACTATTTTTTCGATGGCTACTAATGGCGTCCAGCAATTGACTGCTTGCCGTTCTAGATGTTCCTTGGCGCGCAAAAGCTGACCACGCTTACAATATAATAAATACCAGTGTTTCATAATGTCACATGCCCTTGGGTCCTGTGTGGCAGCATAACAAAAGAAGGCGGATATATATAGTAAGGAAGAATTCATCATTTCGGAGATATAGTTTGTTATACAAAGATTTAGTTTATTTCGTGGTAATAACAGAGTGTTTATATGAGTGATGACTGGCTGTCGTCTGACGTAGGTGATTTTTTGTAAGACGATATCCATTTTTAACAAAAAGACAGCAACTGCTATAAAGACGGCCTATAATGGCGCATCACCTAGCCGCCGAAATGATAAGCATGAAATACCGTGACTTACGCGACTTCCTCTCGTTACTGGAACAGAGGGGCGAACTTAAACGAATTAGCCAGCCTATTGATCCCTATCTGGAAATGACAGAAATTGCCGATCGCACTTTGCGAGCTGGTGGTCCTGCGTTACTTTTTGAAAATCCTAAGGGATATGACATGCCAGTGCTGTGCAATTTATTTGGTACAGCCAAGCGCGTTGCTATGGGGATGGGGCAAGAAGATGTTAGCGCACTGCGTGATGTTGGCAAGTTATTAGCTTTCCTAAAAGAGCCAGATCCTCCTAAAGGTTTTCGCGACCTATTTGATAAACTGCCGAAATTTAAGCAAGTATTGAATATGCCAACGAAATGCTTAAACTCGGCCCCGTGTCAGGAACAAGTCTGGCAAGGTGATGATGTCGACTTAAGCCGCATTCCTGTCATGCATTGCTGGCCAGAAGATGCTGCGCCATTGGTATCTTGGGGGCTAACTGTCACCCGAGGTCCACACAAAGAGCGCCAGAATTTGGGTATCTATCGCCAACAGGTGTTGGGTAAAAACAAGTTAATTATGCGTTGGTTATCGCATCGTGGTGGTGCGTTAGATTATCAGGAGTGGTGCGAAGCACATCCTGGTGAGCGTTTCCCCGTTGCCGTAGCATTAGGGGCTGATCCTGCAACTATTTTGGCTGCTGTCACACCAGTACCAGACACGCTATCTGAGTATGCATTCGCAGGTTTATTGCGTGGACATAAAACGGAAGTGGTGAAATGTCTTTCCAATGATCTGGAAGTTCCTGCAAGTGCAGAAATTGTTTTGGAAGGATATATTGAGCAGGGTGATATGGCACCGGAAGGTCCTTATGGTGACCATACAGGTTATTATAATGAGATAGACAGTTTTCCTGTCTTTACCGTGACACATATTACCCAGCGTAAAGATGCGATTTATCATTCAACTTATACTGGCCGCCCTCCAGATGAACCCGCGGTGATGGGGGTTGCGTTGAATGAAGTATTTGTCCCGATTTTGCAAAAGCAGTTCCCAGAAATTGTGGACTTCTATCTGCCACCAGAAGGGTGTTCGTATCGGTTAGCGGTTGTGACAATCAAGAAACAGTATGCAGGTCATGCTAAGCGCGTGATGATGGGTGTATGGTCGTTTTTACGCCAATTTATGTATACAAAATTTGTTATTGTCTGTGATGATGATATTAATGCACGTGATTGGAATGATGTTATTTGGGCAATAACAACTCGAATGGATCCATCCCGCGATACGGTGTTGATTGAAAATACGCCAATAGATTATTTGGATTTCGCCTCACCGGTTTCCGGTTTGGGATCGAAAATGGGGCTGGACGCCACTAATAAATGGCCCGCTGAGACCCCACGTGAATGGGGGCGCCCAATTAAAATGGATGAAGAAGTCCGCGCCCGTGTTGATGCTATTTGGGACGAGCTCGCTATTTTCAGTGACAATAAGACCAACGGTTAACCGGCGTCGATTTTGTCCTTAGTTTTGCATTTGATGACCCGACAGAGGGAAGGCATGACAACTTTAAGCTGTAAAGTAACCTCCGTAGAGGCCATTACCGATACGGTATACCGTGTGCAATTGGTACCTGCATCTGCGTTTTCTTTCCGTGCTGGGCAATATTTGATGGTAGTGATGGATGAGCGTGATAAGCGGCCGTTTTCCATGGCGTCTACACCGTTACAGAAAGATTTCATTGAGTTGCATATTGGCGCTTCGGAGTTAAATCTGTATGCCATGGCCGTGATGGATAGAATTCTGAAAGAGAAAACCTTGGATGTAGATATTCCCCATGGCGAGGCGTGGTTCCGCGAGGGCAGTCTGCGTCCGTTGGTGTTGATTGCCGGAGGTACCGGTTTTTCCTATGCGCGCTCTATCTTACTAGCTGCGTTGGCGGAACAACCTAATCGCGAGGTCTCTATCTATTGGGGTGGACGCGAAGCTGTACATCTCTACGATCTCAGCGAACTGGAAGCCCTGTCCATTAAGTATCCTCAGTTGAAAGTTGTCCCGGTTGTAGAGCAACCAGAAGAGGGTTGGCGTGGGCGGACAGGAACCGTTCTGAGTGCGGTGTTACAAGACTACGGTTCTCTTGCTGATCAGGACATTTATATTGCGGGCCGTTTTGAAATGGCGAAGATTGCTCGTGAACGCTTCTGTGCTGAACGTGGCGCACAAGAAGCTCATATCTTTGGTGATGCTTTTGCCTTTATCTGAGAAAAGTGTGTAAAAAGCCCGCCCCTGACAGGCGGGAAAACGGCAACTAAACACCAGGTACAGCGATGATGAGGGCCTGTATTCAGACCCTCAGTATTCCTTCAGATTTTTTGTTCGAAAGCTATACGCGCTCAAACACGGTTGCAATGCCTTGGCCTAATCCGATACACATTGTGGCCAAACCGAATTGCACATCACGGCGCTCCATCAGATTAAGCAATGTGGTGGAAATACGTGCCCCAGAACAGCCCAGTGGATGGCCCAGTGCGATGGCCCCGCCGTTAAGATTCACTTTGTCATCCATGCTTTCCAGCAGACCTAAACCTTTCAGGCAAGCCAGCGATTGGGCGGCAAATGCTTCGTTCAATTCAAATAAGCCAATATCTTCCAGCTTGAGTCCTGCGCGTTTTAATGCCAGTTGGCTTGCAGGTACTGGGCCATAACCCATAATTGATGGGTCACAACCGACAACGGCCATTGAGCGAATACGTGCGCGAGGCGCTAAACCTAATGTTTTTGCTCGAGACTCACTCATAATCAGCATGGCTGATGCGCCATCTGAAAGAGCTGACGATGTGCCAGCCGTCACGGTACCATTCACCGGATCAAAGGCAGGACGCAGTGCCGCCAAGCCATTAATATTAGTTTCAGGACGAATAACTTCGTCGAAATCAAAGCGTTTCAAGATGCCATCGGCATCATGCCCATTCGTCGCGACAATCTCGTTGGCGAAATGCCCTGCTTGAGTGGCGGCATAAGCTCGCTGATGTGAACGGACAGCAAACTCATCTTGTGACTGACGGCTGATGTTGTGGATTTTTGCCAACATTTCTGCGGTTAAACCCATCATTCCGGCGGCTTTAGCGACAGTGCGGCCCATACCAGGATGAAAATCTACGCCATGATTCATCGGGACGTGGCCCATATGCTCCACGCCACCAATTAAGCTCACTTGCGCATCACCCACCATGATAGCTCTAGCACCATCATGTAACGCTTGCATTGATGAACCACATAGGCGGTTAACCGTGACGGCGGGTACGCTGTGCGGGATTTCTGCTAGTAAAGACGCATTACGCGCGATGTTAAAGCCCTGCTCCAGAGTTTGCTGCACGCAGCCCCAGTAGATATCGTCAATTTCGGCGGCATTCAACCCTGGATTGCGGCTCAATACTTCCCGCATTAAATGAGCGGAGAGATCTTCTGCCCGAACTTGCCGGAATGCGCCGCCTTTCGAACGGCCCATCGGTGTGCGGACGGCATCAATAATGACTACATTTTCCATGTTTTCAGACCTCATGCCGGTTGACTGGTAGAAACATCAAGCAGCGCTGCTGCCACAGGATAATAGCTCTCGTTATGCTCAGCTTTGGCTCTAAGCCCTGCTGGAACGTGATACAACGCACCAAGGTGGGCGTAACGTTGAGCCATTTCAACATAATTGGCGCTACCGATGGTGTCGAGATACCGGAAGATACCTCCGTGGAATGGAGGGAAGCCAAGGCCGTAGACTAACGCGATATCCCCTTCAGCAGGGCTAGCGATGATTCCCTCTTCCAGACAACGTACTACTTCGTTGATCATAGGAATCATCGTACGGGCAATAATTTCATCATCGCTGAATTTCTGGGTCGGTTGGCTGATTGGGGCCAGTAAGTGATCGACTTGCTCGTCATTCTCTTTACGTGGTTTTCCCTTCGCATCCTGAGTATATCGGTAAAAACCTTGGCCATTCTTCTGACCAAACCGTTGGCTATCGAACATGACGTCAATCGCATCGCGATAATCTTTTTTCATCCGGTCAGGGAAACCAACGGCCATCACTGCTTGTGCATGGTGTGCGGTATCAATACCAACCACATCAAGGAGATAAGCAGGTCCCATTGGCCAGCCAAACTGATTTTCCATGACTTTATCAATCTGACGGAAATCACCACCATCTCTAACCAACATGCCAAATCCAGCCAGATACGGGAATAAGACGCGGTTAACGAAGAAGCCAGGGCAATCATTTACTACAATGGGTGTTTTGCCCATTTGTGTCGCGAATGCCACTACTGCCGCAATTGTCTTATCAGAGGTTTTAGCACCACGAATAATCTCTACTAACGGCATCCGATGAACGGGGTTGAAGAAGTGCATACCGCAGAAGTTTTCAGGACGCTTAAGTGATTTGGCCAGTTGGTCGATCGGAATCGTAGAAGTATTAGACGCTAACACAGCATCTTCACTGATTAGTGATTCTGTTTCTGCTAGCACAGCAGCTTTAACTTTTGGATTTTCCACCACCGCTTCAACGATGAGTTGGGCGCGTTCAATACCGGTATAATCTAGCGTGGGCTGAATAGTCGCTAGGATATTAGCCATTTTCAGGCCATCAATTTTGCCGCGCTCCAACTGCTTATTCAATAACTTGGCAGCTTCATTCATCCCGATCGTCAAAGACTTATCGTTAATATCTTTCATCACAACCGGCACACCTTTCAATGCCGATTGATAGGCGATCCCACCGCCCATAATTCCAGCGCCTAACACAGCAGCTTGTTTTGGCGCACTGACACCTTTAGATAGCGTTTTTGCTTTCCCTTTAACATATTGGTCGTTCAGGAATATACCAACCAAGGCCCGGGCTTCATTAGAACCAGCCAACGGCACAAAACTATGGGTTTCTAATTTCAGTGCTTCGCTACGGCCCAATTTGGCCGCGGCTTCAATTGTTTTTACCGCAGTGAGTGGCGCTGGGTAGTGTTTTCCCGCCACTTGCATGACCATGCCTTTAGCGATGGTGAAGCACATTGCTGCTTCCGTTGAGTTTAGCTTCAATGGTTCTAGTTTTGGGCGACGCGCGGCTTGCCAGTCGAGCTTGCCGTCAATAGCTTGTTTCAGTATGGCCAACGCTGCTTCTGTTAGCTTTTCGGGAGCAACAACGGCATCAACCAGTCCGACTTTTAGTGCATCTTTGGCAATAATATCTTTGCCTGCAGCAATAATTTCCAGCGCACTGTCAGCACCTAATAGGCGTGGCAGACGAACAGAACCACCAAAGCCCGGCATGATACCTAGCTTCGTTTCTGGTAGACCAATACGGGTCTCCGGTGAGGCAACGCGGAAATCAGTGGCAAGAACACATTCACATCCCCCCCCTAATGCATATCCATTGATTGCAGAAATGGTCGGCACGGGTAAATCTTCTAAGCGATTGAAGATATCGTTAGCGAAAACTAACCATTGGTGCAGTTTTTCTGGTGGGGCATTAAACAGAGACAGAAATTCGGTGATATCAGCACCGACAATAAAGGCTGCTTTAGCAGAACGAAGCATCAACCCTTTGAGTTCACTTTGTTTTTCTAATATAGCTAGGGCTTCACCCAAATTGGCTACAGTTTTGGTATCCAACTTATTAACTGAACCCGGTGCATCAAACACCAACTCGGCAATACCGTTTTCTAGCCAATGAAGCTGTAATGTTTCGCTTTGGTAGAGCATATCTATCTCCTGAATAAGCGCATGTGATCTGGTATGACCAGATATTCAGGAAGTGTGGTTATTTTGTTAAAAAATTGCAAATAAGATATTGGTATTTTGCAGCGAAGATCACAGTCAGTCAGATCGGGTAATTGATTTACATCAAATTTATTCGAGATGTATCTAGAGGCAGAAAAGTGGCCTTTCGGTCTACTTGCGAGCTAGCGATAACGTCAGTTACTTTAGATGCCATTGTTATCATCTTATGGAGTGCGTGGTCGTCGAAACATGCCTTCGGGACTATGATAAGATTAAAAAATTAGGTTCTAATAGCGAAGGGTACTGTGATGGAAACGCTAGCTTCTTTATATAACGAACATTTATCTACCTTACAACAGCGCACCCGTGATGTGCTGGAACGCCATCAGTTAGATGCTTTACTGATTCATTCTGGTGAATTGCAGAGAATTTTTCTTGATGACCGTGATTATCCTTTTAAAGTGAACGCGCAGTTCAAAGCTTGGGTGCCTGTGACTCAAGTCCCCAATTGCTGGCTATGGGTTGATGGCGTCAATACACCAAAGTTATGGTTTTACTCCCCAGTAGACTATTGGCATTGTGTTGAGCCATTACCGGATAGCTTTTGGACGAAATCTATTGATATCCAGCCATTAACTAAAGCCGATGATATTGCACAGCAATTACCTGTGCAGCGTGAGCGTGTTGCTTATATTGGGTATGCGCAACATCGTGCCCAGGCTCTGGGATTCAGTGCTGAAAATATCAATCCGCAACCTGTGCTGGATTATCTTCATTTCTACCGTTCTTATAAAACGGATTACGAACTGGCATGTATGCGCGAAGCGCAAAAGACAGCTGTCGTTGGACATCGTGCGGCTTATGAAGCATTTCAGTCCGGTATGAGTGAATTTGATATCAACTTAGCCTATCTGATGGCGACGGGTCATCGGGATACTGATGTTCCTTATGATAATATTGTTGCGTTGAATGAACACTCGGCAGTACTTCATTACACTACATTACAGCACCAACCTCCTGCAGAAATGCGTAGCTTCCTTATGGATGCAGGTGCTGAATATAACGGCTATGCGGCTGATCTGACTCGGACCTATGCCGCAGAGAGTAACAGTGATTTTGCTGCTCTCATTAAGGATCTTAATACTGAGCAGCTTGAACTGATAAAAACTATCAAAAGTGGCGAACGCTACACCGACTATCATGTTCAGATGCACCACCGCATTGCTAAATTATTGCGCGTACACCACTTGGTCACGGGGATCAGCGAAGAGGCGATGGTTGAACAAGGTATTACTTGTCCATTCCTCCCGCATGGTTTAGGGCATCCTTTAGGATTGCAAGTTCATGATACTGCTGGATTCATGCAAGATGATAAAGGCACCCACTTGAATGCGCCATCCAAGTATCCTTACCTGCGTTGTACACGTATTCTGCAACCTCGCATGGTACTCACTATTGAGCCTGGACTTTACTTTATCGAGTCTCTGCTCGCACCGTGGCGTACTGGGGAATTCAGCAAACACTTCAATTGGGATCGTATTGATGCGTTGAAGCCTTATGGTGGTATACGTATTGAAGACAATATTGTTATCCATGATAAGCGGGTTGAGAATATGACTCGTGACCTGAAATTAGCTTGATGCAGCCTTACCTGATACCTGCCGCATCGGTGTCAATCAGCGAAGAGATCAAAAAAAGTCGCTTTATTACTTTACTGGCCCATACGTGTGGGGTGAATGAAGCGAAAGATTTTGTTCAGCAGGTCAAGCAACAACACCCAACGGCCCGGCATCACTGCTGGGCATTTGTCGCTGGCACGCCCACAGACTCACAGCAATTAGGTTTTTCTGATGATGGCGAACCCTCCGGCACGGCAGGTAAACCTATATTGGCTCAGCTTATGGGCAGTGGTATTGGTGAAATTACCGCTGTGGTCGTGCGCTATTATGGGGGCATCAAGCTGGGCACCGGAGGGTTGGTTCGGGCTTATGGAAGTGGTGTGCAGCAAGCGCTAAAACAGATAGAAGTAAAATATAAAGTTCCGCAGGTAGAATATACTGTGCAGTGTGACTATGCACAGCTTGCGATGGTAGAAACATTATTACAGCAGGTTGAAGGCCAGACTCTACAGAGTGAATATGCGGAGCTCGTGACGCTTCATCTCTCTTTGCCAGCAACTCAAGCCAGTCAGGTCGGGGATAAATTGCGTGATCTCAGTCGTGGTACGTTGCAATTGACGCCCATTTCGCAATAATCCCCATCCAAGTGAATTGCTAAGGAACGTGCCGGAATGCATTTTCGTGCCATAACCCGTATTGTTGGTCTGCTGGTCATCTTATTCTCTGGAACAATGTTTATTCCAGGACTGGTAGCCTTAATCTATCGTGATGGTGCTGGCCGTGCCTTCAGCGAAACCTTTTTTGTTGCCTTATCAATAGGTCTTTTGCTCTGGCTTCCGAATCGGAAAGAAAAGCACGAGCTGAAGCCCCGTGAAGGCTTCCTTATCGTAGTGCTATTTTGGACGGTGTTGGGCAGTGTGGGGTCACTCCCTTTCTTATTTTCCGAACGCCCAAATCTTTCGCTGACCGATGCATTCTTTGAATCTTTCTCAGGACTGACGACAACTGGCGCGACAACGCTGGTAGGGTTGGACTCATTACCCAAAGCCATTTTATTTTATCGGCAAATGCTGCAATGGCTTGGTGGCATGGGGATCATTGTGTTGGCGGTGGCTATCCTACCTATTTTAGGCGTAGGGGGGATGCAGCTTTATCGAGCAGAAATGCCTGGCCCACTGAAAGATAATAAAATGCGTCCCCGAATTGCTGAAACGGCAAAAACACTTTGGCTTATCTACGTATTACTCACCATTGCTTGTGCGCTTTCCCTTTGGGGTGCGGGGATGTCAGTGTTTGATGCCATCTCTCACAGTTTTTCTACTATAGCCATCGGCGGTTTCTCAACTCATGATGCGAGTATCGGTTACTTCAACAGCCCCACTATTAACACCATTATTGGTGTTTTCTTGCTGATTTCTGGGTGTAACTTTGGTCTGCATTTTGCGGTTCTGAGTGGCCGCAGTTTGAAAGTTTATTGGCGCGATCCCGAATTCCGTATGTTTATTTTTGTACAATTGACGCTGGTTATCGTTTGTACGTTAGTACTCTGGCAGCATAGCGTGTACAAGTCGGGCCTAGAAACTTTAAATCAGGCCTTTTTCCAAGTGGTGTCAATGGCGACCACTGCGGGGTTTACGACAGACAGTATTTCTAAGTGGCCGTTGTTCTTGCCGATACTCTTATTATGTTCTGCTTTTATCGGCGGGTGTGCGGGTTCAACAGGAGGCGGTTTGAAAGTGATCCGCATCTTACTGCTTTATTTGCAAGGCTCACGTGAACTAAAACGACTCGTCCACCCGAATGCGGTATATACCATCAAGCTGGGGCGAAGAGCGTTGCCGGAGCGAATATTAGAAGCTGTTTGGGGCTTCTTCTCAGCTTATGCCTTGGTTTTCATCATTAGTATGCTGGCAATTATTGCTACGGGAGTCGATGAGTTCTCAGCATTCGCCGCCGTTACGGCCACGTTGAATAACTTAGGGCCAGGTTTAGGTGTTGTCGCAGATAACTTCACCACTATGAATCCAGCAGCTAAATGGATATTGGTGATAACGATGCTATTTGGTCGATTAGAGGTATTCACCTTGCTGGTTCTTTTCACTCCAACATTCTGGCGTGAGTAATTCTGCATAAGGAACATTGCTATGAAAGTACTGATACTTTACTCCAGCCGTGATGGCCAAACACATACAATTGCTTCATATATCGCGAAGCAATTATCAGTTGCGGGGACGTGTGAAATACAGGACTTGTCACAAGTTGGGCAAATCGACTTGAGCCAATACCAACAAGTCATGATTGGTGCATCTGTGCGTTATGGGCGTTTCAGCCCAGTATTGAGTCAATTTGTTGCCGAACACCTCGAACAGCTGAATCAGATGTCGAGTGCTTTCTTTGCCGTGAACCTGACTGCGCGCAAACCAGAGAAGCGTTCCCCGCAAACAAATGCCTATGTGCGTAAGTTCTTACTTAGTACTCCTTGGCAACCCGCACTTTGTGCAGTATTTGCTGGGGCTTTACGCTATCCGCGCTATCGCTGGATAGATCGGGTGATGATTCAACTTATTATGCGTATGACTGGAGGAGAAACCGATACGAGTAAAGAAGTTGAGTATACCGACTGGCAGCAAGTAGATCGTTTTACTCAAGATTTTGCCGCGTTACAGTGCGGAAAATAGCTTTTACGCTGCTTATCACAGCAAGTTGTTTAAATAAAACACGGTTGAAAAGTTTTTTGAAATTAAGGGTTGCAGCCTGTCAGGAACTCCCTATAATGCGCCTCCACTGACTAGG
>NZ_HE997652.1 GCF_000312485.1 Yersinia massiliensis CCUG 53443
GCGGTAGGTTTTACTGGCATTGATAATAATGGTGACATCATGCTGACCCGGTAAGAATTTATCAGCTCCGCTAAAGAAATCAGCTAATTCTGCTGAATAGCCTAAACCTTCCAGTGTTTTTATATCAAATGCCGCCGCGCCTTCTTTTGTCGCAGAGAATCCTGCCACAGGAAAAAGGGAAAGCAGACATAAGGTATAAAGGAATGAACACTGGCGACTGACCACAAGGATATCCTAAATAGAGTGAGCAATTATTTATCGATAATAGTGCATCTTGATGCTTTATTTATAAAATAATAAGCGTAGTGAGAGGCTGAAATACTTATTAGCGATAGTGTGTGATCAAGACAACTGAAGCCTTGTTGGCTAAAAAATGTGAACTTAGGGAAGCGACGGTGCGACGTGTGCTACAGCCATACCCAAAATCAGAGAAGATAAAACCGTCACGCCAATCAGTGGCTTTTTCATGTGTAAGATATCCAAAATTAAAATGTAGGGTTAAGTAATGATTAGCCTCAGTATGCCGATGTAAGATTTATTTTTTGTTTCACTGAAACATGAGCTGAGTCTATTTATTTCGTTGGGATGATTAGACCGCAATCAGACATGGGCGTATATCGGAATGGAAGCGGACTTAATGTAAGAATATTCTTACGAAATACTGTGTTATTTAAATGATATTTATCAGTGGATTACTGTCATCAGATGATGTTCTGAGCCATCACTCTTAAGAAAGCACAACTTGATAGTAAATTGCGCTAGTCCGATGAAGTGTTTCACTTTGAAGAAATTGTTTTATGTGATTCTGACACTAAATAAATCACATAAGGCTAGGCATTTTATGGCCTAAATACCGTAAGCGAAGCTCAAAGTCACCGACCCATCAATATTGATATTTTCAGTAATAGCACCACCCATCGTGGCTGAACTTGCCAGTACTGGTGAGACAGTTAAATCAGCACTGAAGACTTTACCAGCTTTTGCCGTCGTTGCGTTTTGCGCCCAACCAAAAGGCAAATTATTCGTCAGTGTTTCTGTCGTATGGCCTCCCTGGAATCCGTTTTCTACGTAATAAAAAAAGCTACTTTCACCATCAACCTTGGCGTTGCTCAATCCTGTTCTAAAGTAACCAATCTTCCCTGTGCCATTGACAAAACCCAACCCAAAATTATGGATTGCCGTGGTATTGCTAACAGATGATTTTCGATTATCCGTGGGTGTGAAACTGAGATAAGTCGAGCCATCGCAGGAGATAGTCCAGGTTTTAGTGATTGTGGGTAATATCACTGAGGCCGTAGGTTGTATTGTTGCGGCTGAAATATTGCCCACGTTATAAACGCCGCCATCAGGGACATTGATAGTACAAGTTGGGACTCCTATTGAGCCTTTGACTTTTAATTCAGAAGTCGGTGTCGCCGCTTGTACTACCAGAGATAAAAATAACGAGCTGAAAATCGTTAAATTAACAAATTGCATTTTCATAAAATTAAATTTACCCCGTTTATCATATAACGTGGAAAGGTAAAAAGTATCTTCAGGGAAGCGATAACAAGGGCCGAAATAACATTCCGGCCCTTGCTTTCAATTCATTTCATTTGTCTTCGCGGTAATTAGATACCGAAAGCGAAATTCATGGTCATTGAACCGTCAAGCTCTGCATCGTCAGTGATTGGACCGCCCATCGTGGTGGTGCCAGCCAACATTGGGCTCACTGTGATATCAGCCACAAACACTTTACCGGTGCTCTGGGTGTTAGCCGCAGATGACCAACCGGTGCGCAGACCTGTGGTCAGGTTAGCTGTCGTTGTCGCCGTGAACGTTGATGTTGCAGAAGAGAACAAGTTAGACGCTTTGCCGTCTACAGTGCCGTTCTTAATCAACGCAGTGTAGTAACCGATTTTGCCGGTAGTGTTCACGTTACCCAGACCGAAGTTAGTGGTGGCAACGGCACTGGCAGATGCTGCGCGGTTATCGACTGGTGTGAAGTTCAGATAAGTATCAGCATCACAGGTCACCGTCCAGGTTTTCGTCATTGGCGTCAGCGCGGTCGTGGCCGTCCCTGATTTGACTAAAGATGAAGACAATTTACCGAAATCATAAACACCTTCATCTGGAGAAGCGACGGTGCAGCTTGGAACAGTCAGTGTACCAGTGACTTTCAGTTCAGCTGTTGGTGGTGCGGCGTGCGCTGCAGTCATGCCCAAAACCAGAGAAGATAAAATAGTCAGACCAATCAGTTGCTTTTTCATGTGTAAGATATCCAAAATTATAATGTAGGGGTCAGTAATAATTGGTCTGTCAGCATGTCAATATAAGCTCTATGTTGAGTTTCATTAAAACATGATCTAGGTCAATTTATTTCGTTGGAGTGATTAAACCTTAATAAGGCATGGGCGTATATCGGAATGGAAGTGAACTTGATGTAAGAATATTCCTACTGGTTATTTTTGTTAATTTAAATTAATTTAATCAATAGGTTGCGTTGCGATTGAAAGCCGTTGGATGTCATCTTTTTTTTGAATAATCCTATTGATAAAAATAATAGGAATCAGATTTCTGCCTGCCTAAAAACCATCGCAACTCAGTTATCGTCAGTATTAGGGGTTTATTAACGCCAATGTGTATTTGGCGCGTTCTATTTTATTGATGAAAGCGGAGTGCAGGACATCAATAAAATAAAAAAATAAGGGCCGGAAATAATATTCCAGCCCTTATTTACTATTAATGTGTATTCACTATTAATTTGTCTTCGCGGTGATTAGATACCGAAAGCGAAGTTCATGGTCATTGAGCCGTCAAGCTCTGCATCGTCAGTGATTGGACCGGCCATGGTAGTGGTGCCAGCCAAAATTGGGCTCACTGTGATATCAGCCACAAACACTTTACCGGTGCTCTGGGTGTTAGCCGCAGATGACCAACCGGTATGCTGACCTGTTGTCAGGCTAGCTGTCGTTGCTGCTGCAAACGTTGATGATGCAGAAGAGAACAAGTTAGACGCTTTTCCGTCTACAGTGCCGTTCTTAATCAGTGCAGTGTAGTAACCGATTTTGCCGGTAGTGTTCACGTTACCCAGACCGAAGTTAGTGGTGGCAACGGCACTAGATGTCGCTGCGCGGTTATCGACTGGTGTGAAGTTCAGATAAGTATCGGCATCACAGGTCACCGTCCAGGTTTTCGTCATTGGCGTCAGCGCGGTCGTGGCTGTCCCTGATTTCACTAAAGATGAGGACAATTTACCGAAATCATAAACACCTTCATCTGGAGAAGCGACGGTGCAGCTTGGAACAGTCAGTGTACCAGTGACTTTCAGTTCAGCCGTTGGTGCTGCCGCGTGTGCTGCCGTCATGCCCAAAACCAGAGAAGATAAAACTGTCAGACCAATCAGTTGCTTTTTCATGTGTAAGATATCCAAACTTAAAATGTAGGGTAAATGAAGATTTGTCTGTCAGCATGTTGGTGTAATCTCTATTTCGAGTTTCACTAATATGTGATCCAGATCGATTTATTTCGTTGGAGTGATTAAACAATAATCAGATGTGGGCGTATATCGGAATGGAAGCGGACTTTATGTGAGAATATTCTTACAGAATAATTTTTTATAGAGTTGAATATATCGAGGAATAATGTCTCGTGGGCTAAAACTACAAGAGGGACACAATGTGCCCCTCTTGGTGTCGTACTAAAACGGTCTTATTCTTCTAAATCAGATTTTTGGCCCTGCACTCACTAACGCTGCCCCTGCTGGGGTATCGGTATATTTGTCAAAGTTAGTGACAAAGCGCTGCGCCAAATCTTCTGCTTTCTCTTGCCACTGTGCGACATCCGCGTAGGTGTCACGCGGGTCGAGAATGGCTGGGTCGACACCCGGTAGCGCAGTTGGTACTGCCAGATCGAAGATAGGCAGAGTGAAGGTTTCAGCCTTATCGATTTCACCGCTCAGAATGGCGTCAATGATGCCACGCGTATCCTTGATGGAGATACGCTTGCCTGTCCCATTCCAGCCGGTGTTAACCAGATAAGCTTGTGCGCCTACCGCTTGCATACGCTTCACCAGCACTTCAGCATATTGCGTTGGATGCAGCGATAGGAAGGCTGCGCCAAAACAGGCAGAGAAGGTTGGGGTCGGCTCAGTCACACCACGCTCAGTTCCGGCCAACTTAGCCGTAAAGCCAGACAGGAAGTGATACTGGGTCTGATTCGCGGTCAACCGTGATACCGGAGGCAATACGCCAAAGGCATCTGCCGTCAGGAAAATAACCTTAGTGGCATGGCCCGCTTTAGAAACCGGCTTAACGATGTTTTCGATGTGGTAGATCGGGTAAGAAACACGGGTGTTTTCTGTTTTGGAACTGTCATTAAAATCAACGGTCCCATCTGCCAGTACGACCACGTTTTCCAGCAAAGCATCGCGCTTAATCGCGTGATAAATATCTGGCTCGGCTTCTTCGGATAACTTGATGGTTTTGGCGTAGCAGCCGCCTTCAAAGTTAAAGACGCCATCATCATCCCAGCCGTGCTCATCATCACCGATCAATTTACGTTTCGGGTCAGTAGAGAGTGTGGTTTTTCCTGTTCCAGACAAACCGAAGAAGATTGCGACATCGCCTTTCTCACCGACGTTGGCTGAACAGTGCATGGATGCAATGCCTTTCAACGGCAACAGGTAGTTCATCATCGAGAACATGCCTTTTTTCATTTCGCCGCCGTACCATGTGCCGCCAATGAGCTGCATACGTTCCGTCAGGTTAAAGGCAACAAAGTTTTCGGAGTTCAGGCCCTGCTCTTTCCAATCTGGATTAGTGCATTTAGCGCCATTCATGACGATAAAATCAGGCTCAAACTGGGCCAGTTCTTCATCTGTTGGGCGAATAAACATGTTTTTGACAAAGTGTGCCTGCCAAGCCACTTCGGTGACGAAGCGAACTTGCAAACGAGTATCGGCATTAGCTCCGCAGAAGGTATCTACGACAAACAGGCGTTTACCAGACAATTGTTGAGTCACCAGCCCTTTCAGGTGGCTCCAAGTCTCTTGGCTTAGCGGTTTGTTATCATTCTTACCTTTGCCCTGATCAGCCCACCACACGGTATCCTGTGTGATAGCATCGCGGACAATGTATTTATCTTTGGGGGAGCGGCCGGTAAAGATACCGGTATCGACCGCTATTGCTCCTGTGGTGGTGAGGGTTCCTCGCTCGTATCCTTCAAGCGTGGGCTTCGTCTCTTCCTGGAACAGTAAATCATAGCTTGGGTTGTAAACAATCTCGCTGACGTTATGGATGCCATAGGCGGCGAGCTCCTGCGGGGTAATTCCTTTAACACTCATGTCATAACTCCTGGATCGTCAATTTTCTACCAGCGATTGTAAATCCTCAGCACCGATTAACAGCGATAGCGTTCAAATATTTAAATATATGACCTACATTTCGCTGGGTTATGAGAGATAGAACACGGAATATCGCAAGCATGAAACGGCAGAAGTGCTGGGCACGAGTCAGCACCCAGCAAAATGTTATGGAAATTAATGAATTTGTTCAGATGATGCGCTGTTACCATTCTTGAGCGAAGCGATATCGACGGCATCAAAAAGGTAGTGGCTGCCACAATATTCACAATGCATATCAATATTGCCGTCTTGCTCCAGCATTTCGGTGATGTCATCTTCAGACAATGTTACTAATGCATCTGCACAACGTTCGCGCGAACAGGTGCAACGGAAGTTGACGTTTTGCGGTTCATAGAGCGTCACTTCTTCCTGATGGTATAAACGATACAGCACCTCGTTGGCCGGCAGCGTGAATAACTCCTCTGCTTTGACGGTCGCGGTCAATTGCGCGAGATGATCAAATTCATCTTCATTGCGCTCTTGCGCAGGCATGACTTGCAGTAGCATACCGCCAGCAGCAGCTTTGCCCTCTACGTCACCCGTACGAATAAACAGGCGAGTGGGTAATTGCTCGGACTGCATAAAGTAATTTTCAAGACAGGCTGCGATGGTTTCACCTTCCAAGGCCACTACGCCCTGATAGCGTTCGCCTTTTTCTGGCGTAATGGTGATCACCAAATAACCGTTACCGACCATCTCTTTTAGCGTGCTGTCATCGCTTATCTCGCCTTTAAAGCGGGCGACACCACGCATTTCTTGCTGGTTATTGCCGTTAATCACCGCCAAGGTCAGCGGGCCATCGGTACTCTGCAATTGCACGGTGATATCACCGTCAAACTTAAGAGTAGCGGTCAGTAAGCTGGTCGCGACCAACATTTCACCTAACAGTTTTTGTACCGCAGGTGGGTAATCGTGGTTAGCTAATACCTGCTGGTAGGTTTCATTGACTGAAACCAGCTCACCGCGCACAGCATGGTTAGCAAACAGATAGCGATGTAATTGGTCGTGATTAGACATAGGTTTCTCTCATTCTGGCTGCCGCTTACTCAGACTCGCCTTGTTTAAATTTGATTAGATGACGGCGCTCTTTTTTATCGGGCCGCCGATCAGGGTGTGGCATGGTCAGCGCATTCAATTTACGCGCTTGTGCGACTTTTTCGCGGTTGGCGATACTGGCCTCAGTTTCTTCATACAATGCCTGCGCTTCGCTGGCACCTCGACGCTGAGCATTGAGTGCCAGTACTCGGACTGTGCGTTCGTCATTGCCCTGACGTAGCCGAATTTCAGCATTAATCTCAACCAGTTTACTCGGTTTTCCACGCTGGCCGTTGTAGTGGACTTTACCGCCATCCACCATGTCCCGAGCGATAGCTCTGGTTTTATAAAACCGAGCCGCCCACAGCCATTTGTCCAGCCGAACCGATTCGTCCACGGCCGTTTTATCCTTCATGAAGGCTCCTGCCATTGGGCTGATTTATTCTTCGTGTCAGCTTATTCGCTGCGTAACGTTACTCGTGACGTAAATGCAATGCTGGCAATAACTTACGATAGTCATTGATAGCGGGATGACCATGAAAAACTTTGTCGGCACAACTAGAATCTGGATTTTCAATCCCCAAACAGTAGCGAATACCGAAGCTGCGCGCAGCGTCCAACATGGTTTCACTGTCATCGACAAATAACGTTCTGGCCGGGTTTAACCCCGTATGCTGCGCAACGGCCTGCCACAGACGTTGATCTTCTTTTGGATAACCAAATGTATGGGTGGAAAGTAATAAATCAAGGTGTTGATCGAGTGCAGTATGCTCCACTTTTACCGCAAGGCTATGTGGGTGGGCGTTGGTGAGCAAAATTGTTTGCAACCCGCACTCGCGAAGACTGGCTAAAAAGGGCTCAGTATCTTGGCGCAGCCGCACTCGGTTACCCGCTTGTGTCGTCATGGCATAAATATCCAGATCCAGCCGTTCGCTCCAGTAATCAAAACAGTACCAATTCAGCGTGTGCTGCACGGACAGATATTCATCGTGAATAATTTTGTGTGCTGACTCGAGCGGGATCCCTCGGCGCTGGCTGAGTGTCTCCGGTACCTGTTTTAGCCAGAAATGGCTGTCGAACTCTAAATCGAGCAGAGTGCCGTCCATATCGAGCAGCACGGTATCAATTTCTTGCCAGTTGAACTCAGGGGGCATAGCGACTCCACGATCACAAATAGTGGTGATAAATTATACGCGCAATAAAGGCAAAAGGGCTAACGCAGGAAAGGTGGAGGCGTGAGGGTTTGGTTAAAGCAGTTGTCATAATAGCTCTGAATATTATCCATGCGGCTACGGTTCTTCAGGATGCGCTGAATTAATAAGGTGGTATTCACCACTAAGCAGACAATCAGTGCTAACAGCAATAGGCTGGTCCCCAAATAACGGCTGAGCATCATCATATCCGGTTCGCTATGCAATGAGATATGCCGCGTGCCATTGGCATCGACGGTAATATTGGTAATGATACCCTCGGCCTTGAATGGGGTATTCAGCAGCAGCCCTGAAAGTCGCTGCAATTCACGCCATTGTTCTAGGGCCGTGAAATCAAACAGTGGGACAGCAGGCGTCGGGTGATTCACCAACTGTTTACCTTCATCGCTGGTGATGAGGAACCCTCCTGGCGGCGGGCTGTTTAATGCCTCAGTCGCTAGATGTGTTTCACGGTAAACAAAGGATGAGGTGGCGGTTTTAACCAGATTTTCTAGCGTGTCGGCGCTCACGGGGCGTAACAAAACGTTCATGCCTTTCAAGGTGCCTGATTGCGCTCGTTTGACCAAGGCTGACCAATTCTTCGCGTTACCCAAATTCACTAATGCATTTTTCAGGCGTATACAATCGCTATCTGCACCACATAACGTCTGCGTTTTTAAGACAATATCTGCGAAGTCATCCAACAAAATCATACCGGATTTTTCAATCGCGGTTGCCAACTGCGGGTTAACATTGGCGTCGGTGCCTTGGGGATGTAACTGATGATTAACGGTTGTCATCAATGCGGCGGCTTTTTCAATCGTCTCAGACTCAGGTAATGGCAGAGGAGCCGCGTTATTCCAATAGATTCCGGAGCAATCAAAGGGGGTAAATGCGAAGCTATGTGGGTTCTGTGAATTTGGCGGTACATAGCACATGCCTGTTCCCTGTGCTTTTAGCATATCGCCAATATGCAATGGCATTTTTTCTAGGGCTTCAACACTGGTGACCTGCTGGCTTTGCGCCCCTTGTAGCCAAGCGACGCTCAATTTTAGTGGTAAACCAAGGGGGACATAGATAAGTAAGAGTGCCATTACCAGCAAGGAGCCTGCCATTAGCGCCAGATTTTTCCCCCAGCGTTGCAGCGGGAAATGTTTCATTTCATCGTGCAAGGATAAAAAGCGTCCTTGGCGAATCACCTGGCGGTTGAGGTAGATATCAATATTGGTTTTTTTACCCAAGTCATGGGCGAAATAAGGCCCCCAATGGGCCGGATAAATCAGGTCGACAATCCCGAGAGAGATATTACTCATCTGCCCCTGATTGGATTCACCAAAGAGTCCCCAGCGTTTGGGCGTCCCACTCAAGCAATGGACTTCGCGCAAATCTTTTTCTGATACCGGTCGAAACATATTCCAGCATGCCCAGCCCGTTAATGTTGCCGCGATAATCACTAGCCACGGCAGAATGACGGCTGGCCCAATCAGGGCGAAAAATAGCAAAAGCAGTGCCAGACAAATGGCTAAGGCTTCTTTTAAACCATTCGCACTATGCAGCGCATATTCTTCTGCTGTTTCCTTACGAATATTCAGTAGCTCAATATGTTCACTGTCCGCTTTTCGGATGGAGGCATTTTGCGCGGTAGAGGGCAAAATAGGCTGATAAGGGCTTTCGGGTTGATGATCTTTCAACGTGTGGCCGTTAAGGGAAATCACCAACGGAATGGTCTGAGTTTGGATAAATTCGACATCATTATCCTGAGTAATGTATTGCTCCCATGACACCGGCAAATGGACTTCAATCGAATCAAGGTAATAGCGCCATTTATTGGGTTCATCGCTTGCCACACCGTAGCGAGTAATCGCACGCGATACGGAGTAAACCTTGTCACTTTGGGGGGTGAGAACCAGTTTTGTGGGCGTCAGATCGCGATTGGCTAGGGTGTTGGGATCAAAGGTTGTTAGCGTTTTGAAGCCGGTCTTCTCGTCTTGCTGGCTGAGGAGATAATTCTCAATATTAACGCGTTCTTCCGGTGTCAGTGTGCGGTACGTGGGTTTCACAAATGGCTGTATTGCGGCTACGGGAAGGCGAGGGCGGAATTTGAACCACCAAAGTAAACCTACTGCGATCAGACTGGTCAACAGTAAGGCCAATATTAAAACTATTGTGCTCATCCCATCCCCATCTGAGCGCCCCTGACTTACGTCAACTCTATGAAAAAAAGCATATAATTCGTAAACACAGTTTATACGTAAATACAGTGCAGAGGTACATAGCAGCGTTATTCAGTAGACATATGCTACACGCAATTATCCATCAAGATAACTAATATAGTGCTCTTTAACTGCCTGTAGACTGATCAGGGTAGCAAGGCTAATACATCGCTAATATCAGCATAATCTTATTTTCAAACGCAACTTTTTACGTGCATTCAGCGGGGATTGAGTGAAATTTCACCGATTGAATATTGACTAAGCTCGCCTTCATGTTAAAAACAGGTAAATTATATCTAACTGACATTGCGATAAAGGTTCTCATTAACGCACAATGTGATCAAGTTCTAATAAATCTCAGGACAACTTATCTAGGTAATCATTATCGGCAAAAAATAGCGCGTTAAGTCACTATAAAAGTCCTGATTATCGCGATATGAGTCCATTTGGCAGTGAGTTTTTAATTTTGGGGCCATCATGAAACACCTGCAAAAACCAAAAATTCTTAAAATAGAAACGATTGCCCGCTCTCGCTTATTTACTGTCGAAGCGGTGGATTTGGCATTTAGTAATGGGGCACAACGTGTTTATGAGCGTATGCGTCCATCTAATCGTGAAGCCGTGATGATTGTGCCGATTATCGGCGATGATCTATTACTGATTCGTGAGTATGCGGTTGGTATTGAAGCGTATGAGTTAGGCTTCCCTAAAGGGTTGATTGATCCTGGAGAAGACGTGTTGGAGGCCGCGAATCGCGAGCTGATGGAGGAAGTGGGATTTGGTGCTGAACGTTTTGACTACCTCACGAAACTGACCATGGCACCGTCCTATTTCTCCAGCAAAATGAATATTGTGATTGCCCATAACCTCTATCCGCAAAGTTTGGAAGGTGATGAGCCAGAGCCGTTGCCGCAAGTACGTTGGCCGATTGCGAATATGATGGCATTGCTTGATGAGCCAGATTTCTGTGAGGCCCGTAATGTTAGCGCACTGTTTTTGGCACAGGCATTTCTTAACCGCACCGATATCGATTAATTCTCCGCATCAGAAATGGGTGTTGCTGGCTATCCAATATAAAGCCAGAAAAATAGAGAGACAGAAAAGCCGGGATGATCTTGCGATCTCCCGGCTTTTTCATTTTTATTCACTTTTTCATTCACGCTAATAACTTCGTTAGACTGAATGACAGTGATATCAGAACAACTCGTGGGTTTGACCGTTATCCATTAGCGTCGTCCCTGCCTCATGCACCGAATACTCGGTTGGCTGAGTACCCTCGATAAAGAACTCAGGGCGACTCCCCGGCCCACCGCTAGAGAGCTTGCCAGTTTGTTTATCAATCACGACGCTAACGATACCCGGCGGTGGCGAGACGGTTTTTTCCGGCAAACCTGCGAGGGCTGCTTTCATAAAGTCATCCCATGCGGGTTGAGCCGTTTTCGCTCCACCTTCGGCCCCCGAGATCTGGTCAGGTATCGCCCCTGATGCTGAACTACGGCCTAAGTCGCGGCGATGGTCATCAAAACCAATCCAAACTGAGGTGACAGTATCTGGGCCATAGCCAGAGAACCAAGCATCTTTCGAGTTGTTAGTAGTACCGGTTTTGCCACCAATATCTTTACGTTTTAAATCACGCCCTGCACGCCAACCTGTTCCCATCCAACCCGGTTCCCCAAAGATGTTGGAATTCAGCGCATCGCGCATCAGGAAGGCTAACGGTGTACTGATCACATGTGGCGCATATTGTTCATCGCTATTGAGCCTAGCCTGATCAGGCGTAACTTGTTCCAGTTCAGGCACGGGAACATTGTTGGCTGCGTTGTTCTGGGATGTCACGACGTTTTCGACGTTATCATCTGACAGCACAACTGAGCGCTGAGTGTCGCCATAAATAACCGGCAAGTTACAGTCTTCGCAGACAATTTTAGGCTTCGCTTCGAATAGCACATTGCCGACATCATCGGTGATTTTGGTGATGAAATAAGGGTCAACTAAATAACCCCCATTTGCCAGCACCGCGTAACCACGCACTAACTGCAATGGTGTAAATGATGCTGAACCTAAAGCCAGTGATTCCGAATGCACAATATTCTGCGCAGGGAAGCCAAAGCGTTGCAGATATTCAGCGGCATAATCCACACCCATCGCACGCATTGCCCGCACCATCACCACGTTCTTCGACTGGCCTAAACCTTGACGCAAACGAATTGGACCATCGTAAGTGGGCGGTGAGTTTTTTGGCCGCCAATCGGTACCGGCACCGGCATCCCAACGGGTGATAGGTAAGTCGTTGAGGATAGTAGCGAGTGTCAGTCCTTTATCCATCGCTGCGGTATACAGGAAAGGTTTGATATTTGAACCAACCTGACGCAGTGCTTGTGTGGCACGGTTGAATTTACTTTGGTTAAAGTCAAAACCACCAACCAAGGCTTTAATCGCACCGTTATTCGGATCGATGGAAACCAAGGCTGAGTTGACGTCCGGCACCTGTGCTAGCCACCAGTTATCCTCGACTTTCCTCACCCAAATTTGCTGGCCGGGTTGCACCACATCAGTCACTTGTTTTGGTGTCGGCCCTTGAGCATTGTCTGACTTAAACGGGCGTGCCCAACGCATACCTGACATTGGCAGCGTGACATTACTGCCATCGGCCAGCATGGCGGTGGCTTGTGTTGCATTCGCTTCGGTGACTACGGCGGGGAGCAACGGGCCATAGACTGGCAGCGTTTTCAGCGAATCAAGAATCTGTTCGCGGCTCCACGCACTCTCACCAACCTTCCACAACACATTGGATGGGCCACGATAGCCATGGCGCATATCATAAGCCAACACATTGGCGCGTAAGGATTCAACCGCCGCCAACTGGAGTTTGCGTGTAATGGTGGTATAGACCTGATAGCCGTCGGTATAGGCATTCTCACCGTAACGCTTGATCATCTCTTGACGCACCATTTCAGACAAATAGGGTGCAGAGAAGGCAATTTGCGGTGCATGGTAGTTAGCGACAATATCTTCGCTACGTGCCTGATCATATTGCGCTTGGGTGATGTACTTTTCATCCAACATGCGCGATAGCACGACATTACGACGTGCGACAGCTCTATCATGTGAATAAAGCGGATTGAAGGTTGATGGCGCTTTGGGCAAACCGGCAATCATCGCCATCTGGCTAAGGGTCAATTCGTTGACATCTTTACCGAAATACACCTGCGCGGCCGCACCGACACCATAGGCACGGTAACCGAGATAAATCTTGTTCAGATACAACTCAAGAATTTCATCTTTGGTAAGTAACTGTTCGATGCGAATGGCCAGAAATGCTTCCTTGATTTTACGCATCAAGGTCCGCTCTGGGCTTAAGAAAAAGTTTCTCGCCAATTGTTGGGTAATGGTACTCGCCCCTTGGGAGGCTCGACCAGAAACCATGGCAATAGAGGCGGCACGTAGGATACCGACGGGATCCACACCATGATGGTCGTAGAACCGGCTATCTTCCGTCGCAATAAACGCATGCACCATCTCTGGTGGAATTTGTTTTAGCGTTAACGGAATACGGCGTTTCTCACCGTATTGAGCGATCAATTCGCCTTCGGCGCTATACACCAACATAGGGGTTTGCAGCCGGACATCTTTCAGTGTGGCAACATCAGGTAGCTGAGGCTCAATATATTTGTAGAGACCAAATATCGAGGCTGCTCCCAGTAAAATGCAACACACCACAAGGATCAAAAAATACTTTACGAACTTCACCTGAGATTTCCCATTCAATGTCAATTGGGCAGTTTATAAACAACCGCGCCGTAGTATAAAGGCAAGCCCTTAACATGGATACGTTCTTTTATTCTCTCTCGACAAGGAGGTCGACAAAGATGTACTCACAATATTGGCAGGTTGGGCTGGATATTCAAATGGAGGCAATACGCGCCTTGGCAGTTGTCAAACGCCGTCATGGTTGGCAACTGCGTTACTGGTGGGCTCAAACCTTACCTGCCGGAACGTTGCGCGACGGCATTTTACATCAGCCAGCAATCGTTAGCGACACACTCAAATTATTACGTAAACAATTACCGAGACATATTTCATTACGTATTGCATTGCCCGCACAGAGGATATTGCAACATTCGATGTTTGCGCCAGAGCGGCGTCTACGGGAGTCAGAATGCGAGGGCTATGTACAAGCTGCAGCCAACAGAGCGTTTCCTGTGAGCAGTGAAGGGCTGGCACTGGATTATCGCATTGATACTTCATCGAATCGTGAAGCCGCATCTAGTCATAATCATTCATCTGGCAATAACAATGCATCTGCTAATAACAATGTATCTGGTACTGCTCATCACAGATCACATACGAACGAGTTACTGATTACCGCAGCTCGCCAGTCAGAAATCCAGCAATGGCAACGGTGTTTACATCAAGCGGGTTTGCCCTCACAGGTTATTGATATTACGCCTTGTGCTTTACGCTATATGGCGGTTGCGGCAGGGTTAACGGGGCCATATTGGTTGATTCACCGCTTGGCAAATGAGTGGCTATGGGTTTCTTCTCATGAGATGCCATTTGAGTTTGGTGTGGTCGCCATTGATACAGATGATGGGGTAGGTACTTATCATGCGAATGATACTAGTCGTGTGATTAATACTGACCCTGTGATTGATGCTAATAGTAGCGTGCCGTATACCCATTGCTCTAGGGTACTCGATCCGCTATCTGCATTGGTGGCACAGCTTCAGGCCCGTTCTATCGATCAAGGCACTGTACCGATGAGGGTGTACTACAGCAGCACAATAGATGAACATTTCCCTGAAAATACGCTTCGTTGGTCAACTTTTAAGGCATTTAGCCAGTACCAGCCACCTCTCCCTTCTTTACCATCAGCTTATACTCTGGCGGGAGGGCTGGCATTACGACCAGCGGATGTGTGATGTATCAGGTTAATTTTTCATTATGGCGCGTTGAGCGCCGACTCACCCGCTACCGTTTTTGGCGTAATGCGGGTGTGTGCCAGTGCACGCTTTGGCTTATGGCACTGTTGATCGTTCAGGGGCAATCACGGGCGGTGCAAGTCGACCAGCAGGCTAATTTGGCGGCGTTAACACAACAACAAATGGTATTAAGCCAGCAGCATCAGGCTGTGCAACAGGGAATGACTCAATTACAGCAGGCAGAGCAGCGTGCTCAGGTTTATCGTCAGGCACAGCAATCAACTTACCGTTACACCAGGTTATTGCAGCAGCTATCACAACACATCCCATCAAGCTGTTGGCTGGTCAACTTGTTACCGCAAGATAATGGCTTCATTTTTGAGGCTATCAGTCAGGACTATGCCGCCATTGATATTTTCTTAGTGCAATTAAGTCGTCAGTCCTCACTGACTAATGTGCGCTTACAAAAAATTGTTCAGCAGGATGACGGTACTTTTCGCTTCAGTGTGTGGGCGGATCGGCAGCAGGGGGAAGATAACCATGAATAAGACATTACAGCATTGGATGGATAGGCCCGGCTGGCAACTCTGTTTATGGCAATGGGGGTTATTGGGGCTATTTAGCACAATCGCTTATGGCATGTTGCTGCGCCCCGCATGGCAGCAACAGAGGATGGCTGAGAGTAACCTTATTCAGGCTCAGCAGCAGATTGAGCACCAACAATCTATTTTGGCTGCATTACCTGCACTTTCACTCATTCGCCAACAAATAGCGGCTGCCGCTGAGGAAGAAAGCGCATGGCAGCAAAATGACCGCTCGTTGGCCCATCTCGTCGGTCAATTAATAGCGCCCTTTGGTGGGCAGGTCGTGGCGTGGCAACGTCAATCTGAACCGCGTACTGGTGTAGAGCCGGATTTATTCCAGCTTCGTCAATGGCATGCGACCTTGCGCGTCAATTTCCATGGGCTGCTTCATTTATTTCATCATTTATCGCAGAGCTCGGCCCCTATTCAAGTCGAACGGGTGGAAGTTAAAAGCACGAACACTGAACTTATCGTGACAATGAGTTTGAAAGAATACCTTGTGGGGAGCGCCCATGAATAAGGACAGCAGGGTGCTGGGGTTAAGGGTGATCATCTTATTAGTTTCTACTTTGGTTGCTACTGTTTATGCCGAAACAGCGGTGTCTACCGAGGCTGCCGAGCGTGATCCTTTTCAAAAAGTGTCGACAGAATCTTGTCACCTTGATCGAGAACGGCTAGCCAGTTGGCAACTACAAGGCATTGTGAGTGGTGTGGAATACCAATCCGGTTGGGGGCAATGGCCTAATGGGAACCGGCAGAAGCTGGTCGTTGGACAACAGTTGCTGCCAAATTGGCAAGTGACCCACATTAATTCACGGCAGGTGAATTTACAGCAGCTAAATCCAAATATAGCGTGTGCGGGGCAGTCCTCCACGCAGGTGCTGTCGATGCGTTGAGCTCCCCACGCTTGTGATAATAATCAGCATTAAAAGGAATTGATCTGATGGATCTTGAAACAACGGGAAATCAACCCAGTAATAAAACGAAAACAGAAGATTGGCTAATACGATCACGCAACTTGTTACAGGCGGCTCGGCCAATCCTATTGCTGCTGAGTCTATTGTTCGTAAGCGCTTCTGCTTTTAGTGCAAAGAAGAACCCCCCCGTCACACTCGACTTTCAAGATGCCCCCATTTCTATGGTGTTACAGGCACTGGCTGATTATCAGCAATTGAATTTGGTGGTTGCGTCAGGGGTGAGTGGCAATATCAGCCTCCGATTGGTCGATGTTCCTTGGGAACAAGCGCTGGCAATTATTTTGCGCATGGGCCACCTAAAAGAGGAGCGTGAAGGTACTGTGATGATGGTCTTCACTGAACACGACATACAGGAGAGGCAACAACGCGCTAAGAAAACAGCAGAGCCAGATACCCTCATCAATCTCACACTGGCCTTGCAACATGCGGATGCTGAACAGCTTGCTGAAAGTTTGGAAGAAGGGGACTTACTCTCACCTCGGGGCAGTGTGGTGGTCGATAAACGCACGAATACATTACTTATTCGCGACACTTCCGCTTCATTAACTTTATTGAAGGGGTGGCTAACTGAAATGGATTCCCCTCTCCAGCAAGTCCAGCTTGCCGCACATATTGTGACGATGAGCCGTGAAAATTTGCAGGAGTTGGGTGTACGTTGGGGAATGGGGGAAACGCCTCAAGCCATGCCACTGAGAATAAATGATTTCAACGTCAATCTGCCGCTCCCAAATAGTACTGTTAGCGCAGGATTTAATGTCGCTCGTATTGGTGGTCGCTTGCTGGAGCTCGAGTTAAGCGCATTAGAACAAGAAAATCAGATCGATATTATCGCCAGCCCACGTCTAGTGACCTCGCATCAGCAAACAGCCAGCATCAAGCAAGGTTCTGACATTCCTTATACTGTTTCACGCGGCGAAAAAGGTGCTTCATCTATTGAGTTTAAGGAAGCTGTATTAGGCATGGAGGTGACACCTAAAATACTGCGCAATGACAAAATTACTCTAAACTTGAAAATTAGCCAGAATATGCTCGGAATGAAGATTAAACGTGGTGATAGTGAAGCTCTGCTAATTGATAAGCAGGAAATAAAAACTCAAATCACGGTCAGTAACGGCGAAACGATTGTGCTAGGGGGGATTTTCCAACAAAAAAACAGTCAGGTTGTTAATAAAGTCCCCTTTTTGGCCGATATTCCTTGGCTCGGTGCATTGTTTAAACAAGATACCCAACAACAAAACCGACGAGAACTGGTGATTTTCATCACGCCAAAGCTCATCAGTGCTTGAACCCTATGAGGTGCTGTTTCGTGAAAATAGATCAATCTTGGTGACTTTCTACAACTTTTTGTGTGCTAGAAAGCTTCTAAATTTGACGCTGCGCCAGATTTAGCTTACAAGGGTTACCGAATTGAGCACCGAGGTTTTTAATAACGTTGATACGCCGATAAAAACGTATGGTTTCCCTCCCACGACGTGTACAACGATTTATTCGGTTGCCAAACTACCAGATGTGCTGAGATAATTTTCAGTCTGATCTCGCACTATCGCTCATGAGGTTTCAGTTTAGGTCCCGCCGCTAGTTTGATTGGCGGGGCGGGTTATCATTAACGAATAGTCTTAGTAATACCAAAAACATGGCAGAGAAACGCAATATCTTTCTGGTTGGGCCTATGGGTGCCGGCAAAAGCACTATTGGTCGTCAGTTAGCTCAGCAACTCAATATGGAGTTTTTCGACTCTGATCAAGAAATTGAGCGACGTACCGGAGCTGACGTGGGCTGGGTATTCGACGTGGAAGGCGAAGAAGGTTTCCGCGATCGCGAAGAAAAAGTTATTAATGAACTGACGGAAAAGCAAGGCATTGTTCTGGCAACCGGTGGTGGCTCTGTTAAATCCAGAGAAACCCGTAACCGTTTGTCAGCCCGTGGCGTTGTGGTGTATTTAGAAACTACAATCGAAAAGCAGTTAGCCCGCACTCAGCGTGACAAAAAACGTCCGTTGTTGCAGGTCGATTCGCCTCCGCGTGAAGTGTTAGAAGCACTGGCAAGAGAACGTAATCCGTTGTACGAAGAAATTGCAGATGTCACCATCCGCACTGACGATCAAAGCGCAAAAGTTGTTGCTAACCAGATTATCAACATGCTGGAAAGTAACTGATTTTAGCATTTTACTAATGCCCACGGGCGTAAGTTAAGAAGGTTACTGAGCGCGACATGGAGAAGATTACTGTCACGTTAGGGGAGCGTAGCTACCCTATTACGATTGCCGCTGGATTGTTCGATGATCCGGTTTCTTTTATGCCGCTAAAGGCGGGCGATCAGGTCATGCTGGTCACCAACGAAACGCTGGCACCACTCTATCTGGACGCGCTCCGGGCAGTGCTGGAACGCAGTGGCATTAAAGTGGATCAGGTGATTTTACCTGATGGTGAGCAGTACAAATCTCTCAGCGTTTTGGAGCAGGTATTTTCTGCCCTTCTGGAAAAACCGCACGGTCGTGATACTACCCTTGTCGCCTTAGGTGGCGGTGTAGTAGGCGACCTGACCGGTTTTGCCGCAGCTTGCTATCAACGTGGTGTTCGCTTTATCCAAGTTCCAACCACCTTACTTTCCCAAGTGGACTCATCTGTCGGTGGCAAAACCGCCGTGAATCATCCATTGGGCAAAAACATGATTGGTGCTTTCTACCAACCTGCATCGGTGGTAGTTGACCTCAATTGCCTGAAAACTCTCCCTCCACGCGAGCTTGCTTCTGGGCTGGCTGAAGTTATCAAATACGGCATTATTCTGGATGCTGCTTTCTTCGATTGGCTAGAAGATAATATCGACGCATTACTCGCACTGGATATGTCAGCGTTAGCTTACTGTATCCGTCGTTGCTGTGAATTAAAGGCCGATGTTGTTGCTGCCGATGAACGTGAAGAGAGCGGGATGCGCGCTTTACTTAATTTGGGTCATACTTATGGTCATGCCATTGAGGCTGAAATGGGGTATGGCGTCTGGCTGCATGGAGAAGCGGTTGCTGCTGGTATGATGATGGCCGCGCACACCGCCCGTCGTTTAGGCCAACTCTCGGTGAGTGATGTCGAGCGTATCAAGAAACTACTTTTACGTGCCGGTCTGCCAGTCTGTGGGCCGAAAGAAATGACACCAGAGTCTTATCTGCCGCATATGATGCGAGATAAAAAAGTGTTGGCAGGCGCGCTTCGTTTAGTATTGCCAACCGCAATTGGTCAGTCAGAAATCCGTAGCGGTGTTGAGCACGACATAGTATTAGCGTCGATCGCGGACTGCCAGTCATCGAGAATGGTATAAGTGCCTTATTCCCAAGAAGTGGAATATTCCTAGGAAATAGAATATTCAGAAGAACTATGCTCATAAGCACTATGATGTTGTATCATAAGAACATCATATTCCTTTGCTGCGGGCGGTTTAGCCTGTTTGCAGTCAGTAAATTCAATCAGCCAGATCGCAGCGATAAATGCGGTCGGCGTTTGCCTCTAGTTGGAGGGTTTAGATGGATGATTTAAAGCCGGAAGACGATCTGAAACCAGATAGTAGTGACCGTCGTCCTACACGCCCACGTAAGGCTTCTACGGGGCCGAAGCTTGCTGTTTCACGCCAACATATGATGATTGGTATCGGCATCTTAGTGCTGCTATTGATCATTATTGCTATTGGTTCAGCCCTGAAAGCCCCAACAGAGCATGAAGCCTCTCAACAGAATCCGAATGTTGATGCCGCGAGAAATATCAATCTGTCTGATTCATCTTCACTCACTAGTGGCAATAACACTCAACCGAGTGTTGCAAATAATAGCAGTGATGGTCATGACGCCAACGGCGTGAGAAACACCGCGCAACCGCAAGATATCAGTGTTCCGCCAATTTCGCCGACCCCGACTGAGGCCGCGGCTCAGCCGTCAGCGAACGGCCCAACGCAACGTGTCGAGTTGCCGGGCAATATGTCTGATGCGCTTTCCCAAACTCAAGGGCAAGTTGATACGCTGTCTCAAAATATGAATGACGGTCAGACATCCACCTTACCGACAGCGCCGGCTACGGTTTCAGGTACCAAAGGGGGCAAAGTCTCCACGTCAGGTGAATCTATTACTCATCCGTCACAGAAACCAGGTTCAGTTGCAACCAAACAGCCAGCGGCAAATCAAGCGGCCAACCATAAAAAACCAACTACAGCAGTCACCCCTGCAGCGTCTGCGGTGGCTAAATCCGGTTCGGCTAATGGTAGCAGCAGCACATTGAAAAATGCGCCAAGTAGTCATTTCACAATACAGTTGAGCAGTGCATCGCGCTCAGACACGCTGAATGCCTACGCCAAACAGCAAAAATTAACTGACTATCATGTCTATGAAACGAAACGTGATGGTAAGCCTTGGTATGTATTAGTGACCGGCAATTACGCCTCTTCCGCTGATGCGAAAAGGGCAATTACGACACTACCCGCCGATGTTCAGGCGAAGAAACCGTGGGTTAAACCTGTACAACAAGTACAGCAAGACCTTAAAAAATAAATCATTCTTATTTGTGCGCTGATGTGCTGTTTGAAACAGAGTACAATCTGCGGCTCTGAATTATTAAGTAGCTAACTGACGGCATGAAGAAAAACCGCGCTTTTTTAAAATGGGCTGGTGGGAAGTATCCGCTGGTTGATGACATACGACGCCATCTACCAGCGGGAGACTGCTTGATAGAGCCATTCGTCGGTGCGGGGTCGGTGTTCTTGAACACTGAGTATGAGTCTTACATACTGGCCGACATCAACAGTGACCTCATCAATCTCTATAATATTGTGAAGGAACGCACTGACGATTTCGTGCGTGATGCCCGTGTATTATTCACCGGTAGTTTCAATAATTCTGAACACTTTTATCTTTTGCGGCACGAGTTCAATTGCAGCACTGATACCTATCGCCGTGCATTATTGTTTCTCTATCTGAATCGTCACTGCTATAACGGTCTGTGCCGCTATAATTTGAGCGGTGAATTCAATGTGCCTTTTGGCCGCTATAAAAAGCCGTATTTCCCAGAAGATGAACTGTATTGGTTTGCTGAAAAGTCGCAACATGCTGTTTTTGTTTGTGAGCACTATCAGGAAACGTTATTAAAAGCCGTGCATGGGGCCGTGGTTTACTGCGATCCTCCGTATGCGCCACTCTCTGCGACCGCGAATTTTACGGCCTACCACACCAATAATTTCGGCATTGCGGATCAACAGAATCTGGCGCGTCTGGCTTATCAACTTTCGGTCGAAAACCAGATTCCAGTTTTGATTTCTAATCACGATACAGAACTGACGCGTGATTGGTATCATCAAGCATCGCTGCATGTAGTGAAAGCGCGCCGAACTATTAGCCGTAATATCCTTGGCCGTAGTAAAGTGAACGAGCTTTTGGCGCTGTATAGCTAAGCGGGAGCGCCCGCTTAGAAATGATTCAAACCTGGCGTTTTATGGTGTCGCAGTTTGAGGCAGAACAAAATCTGCCAACTGACGACTGCATAAAACAAAGAGAGACGTTTGGAGAAGCGGATGAAAAAGTTTTTAATTGCCCCGTCTATTCTGTCAGCCGATTTTGCCCGTTTGGGTGAAGATACCGCGAAGGTGCTCGCGGCGGGTGCAGATGTCGTGCATTTTGATGTGATGGACAATCATTACGTGCCTAATCTGACCATCGGGCCAATGGTGTGCCAAGCGCTACGCGACTATGGTATTACTGCCCCGATTGATGTGCACTTGATGGTGAAGCCCGTTGATCGCATCGTGCCGGATTTCGCTAAAGCCGGTGCAACTTACATTTCTTTCCATCCTGAAGCCTCAGAACATGTTGATCGCACACTGCAACTTATCAAAGAGAGTGGTTGTAAAGCGGGTCTGGTGTTTAACCCAGCCACACCGCTTAGCTATCTTGATTATGTGATGGATAAGCTGGATGTGATTTTGCTGATGTCGGTGAACCCTGGTTTTGGTGGGCAATCCTTTATTCCTGAGACGCTAAATAAGTTGCGTCAAGTGCGTAAGCTTATCGATGACAGCGGTTATGACATTCGTCTGGAAGTCGATGGCGGCGTAAAAGTGGATAATATTCGCCAAATTGCGGCGGCGGGTGCCGATATGTTTGTGGCGGGTTCCGCTATCTTCAATCAACCGGATTATGCTGCGGTCATCGATGCGATGCGTAGCGAACTGGCGATGTCTGCTCATGACTAAATTTGAGGCTATTCGCGGTGTGGCTTTCGATCTGGATGGCACATTAGTGGATAGCGCCCCCGGGCTTGCCAGCGCGATAGATATGGCGTTGGCACATGAAGGTTTGCCTACTGCTGGCCAAGAAAGGGTGTCCACTTGGATTGGTAACGGCGCGGATGTTTTGGTCGAACGCGCATTACGTTGGGCTGGCCGTGAGCCAGATGCTCAAGCGGTTGCCCATACCCGTGAGTTGTTTGACCACTACTACGCCAAAACCGTTGAGCAGGGGAGTCAGTTGTTCCCGCAAGTAAAAGCGACCTTGGCACAACTGGCCGCCAGTGGTTTACCCATGGGGCTGATTACCAATAAGCCCACCCCTTTTGTTGCGCCTTTGCTCGCATCGCTCGGTATCGCTGAGTATTTCTCTGTCATCATTGGCGGTGATGATGTGGTGGTGAAAAAGCCCCATCCAGCCCCGCTTTATTTACTGTTGGCAAAACTCGGTTTGCATGCCCACGAAATGCTGTTTGTTGGTGATTCGCGTAATGACATTATGGCCGCGCAGGCCGCTGGTTGCCCGAGTGTTGGGCTGACCTATGGATATAACTACGGTGAAGCGATTGCATCCAGTCACCCTGACTGTGTATTAGCGCGCTTTGCCGATTTGTTGCCCGCCATCGGGCTACCTTCTTTAAAAGATCAGGACGTATAAAATGAGTCAACCCACTGAAATAAGCTCCAATAAACCTATCGTATTCAGCGGTGCGCAACCGTCCGGCGAATTAACCATTGGTAATTATATGGGTGCGCTGCGTCAGTGGGTACAGATGCAAGATGACTATGATTGCATCTATTGCATTGTTGACCTGCATGCTATTACTGCTCGTCAGGATCCTGCGCTGTTAAGAAAAAGAACGTTGGATACACTGGCGCTGTATTTGGCCTGTGGCATTGATCCGAAGAAAAGCACCATATTTGTTCAGTCTCATGTGCCAGAACACACCCAATTGAGCTGGGCACTGAACTGCTACACCTATTTCGGCGAATTGAGCCGCATGACTCAGTTCAAAGAGAAATCAGCCCGTTATGCAGAAAACATTAACGCCGGCTTGTTTGATTACCCGGTGTTGATGGTGGCTGATATCTTGCTGTATCAGACCAATCAGGTGCCAGTGGGTGAAGACCAGAAACAACATTTGGAGCTGAGCCGTGATGTTGCCAGCCGCTTCAACAATCTGTATGGCGATATCTTTAAGATCCCAGAACCCTTTATTCCTAAAGCGGGTGCGCGGGTCATGTCGCTGCAAGATCCCACCAAAAAGATGTCAAAATCTGATGACAACCGTAACAACGTCATTGAGTTGCTGGAAGATCCAAAATCAGTGGTTAAAAAGATTAAGCGCGCGATGACTGACTCTGATGAGCCAGCAGTTATCCGTTATGACACTGAAAAGAAAGCTGGTGTCTCTAACCTGTTGGATATTCTCTCTGGTGTCACTGGACAATCCATTGCCGAGCTGGAAGCTCAGTTTGAAGGCCAAATGTATGGTCATCTGAAAGGCGCGGTTGCCGATGCCGTTTCTGGCATGCTGACTGAGCTACAGGCGCGTTATCACACCTATCGCGAAGATGAGGCTTTCTTGCAAGAAGTGATGCGTGAAGGGGCAGCCAAGGCCCGAGCTCGTGCTCAAGAGACATTATCAAAAGTGTACGAAGCCATCGGTTTTGTTGCTCATCCGTAAGTGATGACTTTGGTTCCAACTGCCGTAAAAAGTCGCCAATAGCGATTTCAACGTAGAGAAGACAAGCAGTGGTATTAATACTGTCTGCTTGTTTTCTCTGCGGATATTGAAACGCTTTCCTCGCTCCCCAAGTACCTCTATTTAACTGACTTTTTCGATCTGCTGCTTGGCGTTGCCATGCTCAGCACTGGAAAACCAATTCAGTTTTTCGCGCAAGCTCACTACGCTGCCGACGATAATCAGGCTGGGGCTACAGACTTGCTGAGAGAGCAGCGCTAACTGGCTCAGTTCGCCGCTGACGACTCGTTGGTGCCGTGAAGTGCCGTTCTCAACCAACGCAACAGGCGTCGTGGCTGGCATGCCATGCTGGATCAACTGTTGCTGGATCTCAGCGGCTTGGGATAATCCCATGTAGAACACCAAGGTTTGTTTCTCTGCTGCCAGATTGGCCCAATCCAGTTGGCTGTCTTTTTTGGCGTGGCCCGTAATCAACCGCACGCTTTGCGCATGGTCACGGTGCGTGAGAGGAATGCCGCTGTAGGCTGAACAGCCCGATGCCGCTGTAATCCCCGGTACCACTGAGAAAGGAATGTCGTATGCTGCCAGTGTTTCCAACTCTTCGCCGCCTCGGCCAAAGATAAAGGGATCGCCACCTTTCAAACGTACCACGCGCTTACCTTGCTGCGCTTGTTGCAACAAAATCTGATTGATTTGATCCTGCGGAACACTGTGGCGGCCCGACTCTTTACCGACAAAAATCCGCTCGGCATCGCGCCTCACCAGATTCATCACCTCATCGGAGACGAGTCGGTCATAAACCACCACATCGGCCTGCTGAATTTGCTGTAACCCTTTCAATGTCAGTAAACCTGCATCGCCAGGGCCTGCACCCACTAACACCACTTCACCGCGGTCAGAGAGTGGCGCATTAAATAACTGCTCAATATGCTGTTCCGCTTGTACCTGATCGTCATTCGCCAGTGATTGCGCCAAACGATCGTGGGTCAACAGTTTTTCCCAAAAGCGGCGGCGGTCGGGCATGGCGGCAAAATGTTGCTTCACTCGTTGGCGTAAATTGCCCGCCAACTGCGCCAACTGCCCCAAATGCAGCGGCAACATCGCTTCCAGTTTTTCCCGTAACAACCGTGCCAATACCGGTGCTTTGCCGCCGGAAGAGATAGCAATCATGATGGGCGAGCGGTCAATGATAGATGGCATGATGAAACTGGTTCGCTTCGGATCATCCACCACATTGCAGAACACACGCTGTTGGTTGGCGCTTTGATACACCAATGCATTCACTGCGACCTGATCTGTTGCGGCAATCACTAACCACTTTTCTGCCAGTAGTTCTGGAACAAACTCGCGGCTGACTAAGGAAAGCCGCCCCTGCTCGGCCCAGTCATGGAACTGCGGGGTGAATTCGCAGGCATTGACGGTGACCAGCGCGCCAGCATCGAGTAGCAGTCGCGCTTTGCGTTCGGCCACTTCACCACCACCGACTAGCAGGCAGGCTTTGTTTTGCAGTTGGCAGAAAATCGGGAAGTAGTCCATCGGCAATCCTTCAGATATAGGTAGCGGTGATAAAACCCGCCCTGACAGGCGGGTGAACGCGGGTAACGGTTACTCTTTCACTGCTTGTGACGCAAGGACTGCCGCAGGCTGTGGGCGTTGATCCCGTGGTGTGGCATACCAGTAACCCAAGCCCATAAAGACGGCACCGGACAGGGTATTGCCTAGCGTGACCCATAACAGGTTGTGACCAATGCCGCTCAGGGTGTAGGCCTCGCTGTGATGGCCGAACCACGACAGCGCGAACAGCGTCATATTGGCCACTGAGTGCTCGTAGCCCGAAGCAATAAAGGCCAGTAAACACCACCAGATAGCGATGAATTTTGCCGCGCCCTCTACACGAATTGCCATCCAGATCGCCAGACAAACCAGCCAGTTACATAGTACACCCTTGAAGAATAAGGTCATAGCTGGCGCAGAGGTTTTTGCTAGTGCTGCCGTGTGAACCAAGCTGGTATCGACCGTGAGCAAGCTACCGCCGCCGTAGTAATAGAGCAGGGCGACAAAAACTGAACCTAGCAGATTCCCTAACCAAGTTTGCGGCAATACTGCCCACATTTGGCTGGATTTGATGGTGCCTGCTTTTACACCAAAGGTGAGAAACATGGTGTGTCCGGTAAACAGCTCAGAACCGGCGATAATCACTAAGGTCAGTGCCAGACCAAAAGTAGCTCCCATTACTAATGGGCGATACGCTGGGTCAATCAGATTGCCTAACGTGAAAATCAGGATAATGCCAAGGCCAACATAGGCTCCGGCCATGGCTGAACCAATCCAGAAACCCATCGGGCTTTCTTTGGCCAGTTTGACGATCCTTGCGGCGTTAGCTGCGCATTTGTTAATCGTGTCGCTATACATCGTTCATCCTCGATCCCCAACATCACACATGCTGGGGATGATAAAAAAAGGGGGGAATCCGGTACGCACCAGATTCCAGTTATCTATCAAGCTTTGACTTGCACGATGTTTTCACGTACCCGCACGTCATAATGGGCAACTGAATGCGTTTCATCTTCTAGGCAGAAACCATCATGTAGGCGGAAATGCTGTTTTTTCAGTGGGCTAGCCACCCACAGGTCACCTTGATGCTCAGCCACTAATCCGCGCGACAGCACACTGGCCTGCGCGAAGGGGTCGATGTTACTGATGGCGAAAACCTGTTCGTCAGTGTAGGGGCGAAAAACGGCGATATGATGCTCGCCAATCAGGCCGCAGACACCGCTACCGGGTAAAATATCGTCTAATTGACAAAGTGGGATCCACTGGCTCATGGGTTTTCCTCCAGTTCTAATACCCGAATCGGAATGCGTTCATCTGGGCGGGCTGGGCGATGTTGATCGCGTTCAGGCACCACTTGTACGTTAGTGTCACGCAGTGGGCTGTTGATAAAGTGGGCAAAACGAACTTGTGCCGCAGGGTTTTCGACGGTGGCTTTCCACTCGCAGGTCACTTTATCGCGCAAGCGAGCGATATCGGTTTCCAACTGATCATTGATACCCAGTTTGTCGTCGAGAATAACCGCCCGTAAGTAGTCGATACCGCCTTCCAAACTTTCCAGCCACACTGATGTTCGTTGCAACTTATCGGCCGTGCGGATGTAAAACATCATAAAGCGGTCGAGGTAGCGCATCAGGGTATCTTCATCCAGATCCGCCGCCAGTAAATCGGCATGACGGGGTTTCATGCCACCATTACCGCAAACATAGAGGTTCCAGCCGTTTTCCGTGGCGATAATCCCCACGTCTTTACCCTGTGCTTCGGAGCACTCGCGTGTGCAGCCTGAAACGCCAAACTTCATTTTGTGTGGCGTTCGGATGCCTTTGAAGCGATGCTCTAATGCCACACCAAAGCCCACGCTGTCACCCACACCAAAACGGCACCAGGTGCTGCCGACGCAGGTTTTTGCCATACGCAGCGCTTTGGCATAAGCGTGGCCGGTTTCAAAGCCCGCCTCAATCAGTTGCGCCCAGATAGCCGGTAGATCATCTTTTTGCGCGCCAAACATCCCCACTCGCTGTGAGCCCGTCAGTTTGGTGTACAAATGATATTCTTTGGCGATACGACCGATGGTCAGCAAACCGTCTGGTGTGATTTCACCGCCTGGCGAACGAGGGATAATCGAGTAAGTTCCGTCTTTTTGAATATTACCGAGGAAGTTGTCATTGGTATCCTGCAATGGCGTGTGCTCGGGGGCCAAGATATAGTCATTCCAGCACGATGCCAGCAGCGACCCTACTGTCGGTTTACAGACTTCGCAGCCGTAGCCTTTACCGTATTTCTCCCGCAGGGCATCGAAAGATTTGATCCCTTCTACGCGGATTAAGTGGTACAGCTCTTGGCGTGAGTAGGCGAAGTGCTCGCAGAGATGATGATTAACTTCAATGCCTTGCTTGCTGAGTTCAGCATTGAGCACTTGCGTGACCAGCGGAATACACCCACCGCAACCGGTACCTGCTTTGGTGGCTGACTTCAGTGCGGCGACGGTATGGCAGCCTTGGCCGATAGCCTGAATAATGTCGCCTTTGGTGACATCAAAACAGGAGCATATTTGCGCGCTATCAGGCAGCGAATCGACACCCATCGCGGGTTTACTGCCGGCGTGGGCAGGCAGGATCAGGCTATCTGGATTATCGGGCAGCGTGATATTGTTCAGTGCCAGTTGCAGTAAGTTGCCATAATCCGAGGTATCCCCGACTAAAACGGCACCCAGCAGCGTTTTGTTGTCAGCACTGACCACCAGACGCTTATAAATTTCTTTATTTTCATCCAGATAAACGTAGCTACGTGCACCCTCTGTCCGGCCATGTGCATCGCCAATCCCACCGACATCAACCCCCAGCAACTTCAGCTTGGCGCTCATATCCGCACCTTGGAAGGCGTTTTCGCGACTTAATAGGTGGTCGGCGGTGACCTGCGCCATTTTATAACCCGGCGCGACGAGGCCAAACGTCCGTTCTTGCCAAGATGCGCACTCGCCGATGGCATACACATCGGGATCAGATGTTTGGCAATAATCATTAATAGCAATACCACCACGGCGACCTGTGGCTAAACCGCATTGATGAGCCAGCTTATCTTGCGGGCGAATACCGGTGGAAAAGACGATAAAATCGACTTCCAGTTGCGAACCATCGGCAAATAGCATGGTTTTACGACTGTTTTGGCCCGTATGAATGATTTCCTGCGTGTTTTTACCGGTATGAACTCTCACGCCCATCCGCTCAATCTTCTGACGCAGTTGATCACCGCCCATAGGATCAAGCTGTTCAGCCATTAACACCGGTGCAAATTCAATAACATGAGTTTCAACGCCGAGGTTTTTTAACGCCCCTGCGGCTTCTAACCCAAGTAGTCCACCACCGATGACCGCCCCGCGTTTACTGCGACGTGTACAGGCTTCAATCGCATTCAAATCTTCAATGGTGCGATACACAAAGCAATCTTGTCCTTCGCTGCCTTTAATGGGAGGGATCCACGGATAGGAGCCGGTCGCCATAATCAGCTTGTCGTAATACAGGGTACGGCCGCTGTTAGAGTGAATCACTTTCTCGGTGCGATTGATGGTAATGGCACGTTCGCCAACCAACACTTTGACACCGTGTTTCTCATAAAAGCCTTCGCGAACCAGTGACAGTTCTTCGGCAGTATGGTGGGAGAAGTAAGAAGAAAGATGAACTCGGTCATAGGCGATACGAGGCTCTTCGCATAATACAGTTATCTCAAATTGGTCTTTTTCTGCTTTATCCAGTAAGTCTTCAATAAAGCGGTGGCCGACCATGCCGTTGCCAATGATGGCAAGTTTGACTTTGCTCATTTTTGCCTCAATTTTTAATTTTCTATGCTTACCTTAATCCTCCGTACATCGCATTTATTGATGTAAATCAATTAGCGTTTCATATACCTCTAAGGTGGTAGATGGATGATTTTTAACGATTTTTGATAAGTTGCGGATTTCATTCATCTTTAGCTGAAAGGATTCAGTTTTGGCTTTTTTTTCACGAAAAGAAAAATGGATGCAATAAAAAGAAAATCGGGTGTGTGACGGCTGATCGGATAAGCTAAGAACCCATAACATCGAAAGTGGCAAAGGGAATAGGGAGGTATCAATGTCAGCGCAATCCTCAACGAATCATTTACTGGTGAGCATCAATAATGTGCGCCTTGTCGGGCAAACGGGGCTTTGGCAGCTCACGATAGATGAGGGAAAGATCAGTGCGATTTCGCCGCAACCTTCATCGCTGCCATCGGGGGCTGGCGTGCTCGATGCGCAGGGAGGGTTGGCCTTGCCGCCCTTTGTTGAGCCACATATTCATTTAGATACCACCCAAACGGCGGGGCAACCGAATTGGAACCAGTCTGGAACCCTGTTTGAGGGCATCGAGCGCTGGGCTGAGCGTAAAGCATTATTGACCCGTGAGGATGTGAAGCAGCGGGCATGGCAGACGTTGAAATGGCAGATAGCCAATGGGATTCAGCATGTTCGTACTCATGTCGATGTTTCCGACCCTAGCCTGACGGCCTTGAGTGCCATGCTGGAAGTCAAAGAAGAGGTCAGCCCTTGGGTGGATATGCAGATTGTGGCCTTTCCCCAAGAAGGTATTCTCTCCTATCCCGACGGGGCTGCGCTGTTAGAAGAAGCACTGAGACTGGGCGCAGATGTGGTGGGGGCTATCCCACACTTTGAGTTTACCCGTGAATATGGCGTTGAATCGCTACACATTGCCTTTGCGCTGGCACAGAAATATCAGCGGCTGGTGGATGTGCATTGCGATGAAATCGATGACGAACAGTCGCGTTTTGTCGAAACAGTGGCCGCTTTGGCGCATCGAGAAAATATGGGCGCGCGCGTCACCGCCAGCCATACCACGGCGATGCACTCCTACAACGGCGCTTATGCCTCGCGTTTATTCCGGCTGCTAAAAATGTCCGGTATTCATTTTGTCGCTAATCCGTTGGTGAATATCCACCTGCAAGGGCGCTTTGATACTTATCCGAAGCGACGTGGCATTACGCGTGTCAAAGAGATGCTAGCGGCAGATATCAATGTCTGCTTTGGTCATGATGATGTCTTTGACCCTTGGTATCCGCTAGGGACCGCCAATATGTTGCAAGTGCTGCATATGGGGTTGCATATTTGCCAGTTAATGGGATACGGCCAAATCAATGACGGGCTGAATTTGATCACCCACAACAGTGCTAAAACGCTGAATTTATCCGATTATGGGTTGCAACTGGGTAATAGCGCCAATCTGATTATTTTGCCTGCGGAGAATGGTTTTGATGCAGTGCGACGGCAGGTACCGGTGCGCTATTCCATCCGCCATGGGGTGATGATTGCCCAAACGCAACCTGCGCAAAGCCGGATCTATTTGGGGCAAGAGGAAGTGATTAACTTTAAGTAAGCGAGTGGGGAAAGAGATCGCTTGTGAAAACGGTGAGTGGCTGAGTGGATAAGTTGCCCTGCTAGCGTCATAGCAGCAGGGCAATAAAACCGTCAATACTTTCAAACATTAACGCTTCAAACATCTAAACATTAACGCTTCAAATCATCAATGTGTAACGTGGCCGTGGCTGCGGTGTTTGGTGAAGAAGCCCAGAATCAGGCACATCACAAATACCACCAGATACAAACCGTTGGCCGTTGCCAGCGCGGCATGAACACCACTGTTTGCCACAATCGGGCCAGTGACCACGAAGGTCAACATGGTTCCCACGGTGCCGCAGGTCAAAATGAAGTTCACCAGTTTTGGTGAAGAGACTTTGGTTTGCAGTGAGCCGAGGGTGATCAGTGTGGTGTAAATGGCACTGGAGACAAAGCCCAATGTCAGGATGTAGTAGCTCAGATAAGCAGGGTTATCCGTGCTAACGAACAGGTACATCGCCAGTGTTGCCAGCGCAGCCAAGACGGTGACGATACGTTGCAGATCAAAGAAGCGCAGGATAAAGCTGAATACCCACATCCCAATCATGTAGGAGATCCAGAAGTTACTGACTAGCTGGCCCGCTTGGCTGATATCCATATTGAAGTTTTTAGTCGCGTATTCAGGTACCCACTGGATGAAACCGAGTTGACCCAAGATATAGCACAGCGCTGCAATCGAGAGGAACAGCACGCCGACACCCCATTTTTCTTTCGCGACAGGCTTGTTTTCATCGGTGGCTTTGTGGCCCAAAATGGGGAAGTCAGACATCAGCGTTAATACGAAAATACCTAAATATAACAGACCGATGCAGGCATAAACCCAGTACCACTCAATATGACGTGCCAGCAGCATCGCCGCGACAATCGGGAAAATCATCCCCGCCATACTGAAAAATGAGTCGGTAAACAGCAGGCGCGAACCACGCTGACGCCCTTCATACATGTGGGTAACCAAGAAGGTCCCTATCGACATGGTGATCCCGCTGACCACGCCGAGAATAAACATGCTGATGGAGAAGACCATCAGATTGTGGCCCACCATCAATCCAGCAATCGCAATTAGCATCAGAATAAAACCAAATACTAACTGACGTTTTAATGGAATGATTTCCATCAACCAAGCATTCAGGAAAATGGAGATCAAAATACCAGCGTTAAGGAAGGTAAATGTATTACTCATACTGGCAATAGGCAGATTGAAATACTCCGCGATATTCCCCATCACCATCCCGGTGACAATAACTAGCGCACCCGTAAGCGCGTAAGAAAAGTAACTTATCCAAGTGAGCCGGAGGCGATTGCTGTTATTCATAGATGGGGCCTGTTTCAGCATAGCGTTAATATAACCATAGTTAATGTAACCATAGTAAGAACATCGAAAGTAAGAACATCGAAAAGGGTTCAAAACCCTTCAGTACTCAGGCGGCGGATCCTAGCACAGGCATTGAGGGTTTTTGTGACTTACATTCAATTTTTAATGCAATGCATGAAATCTGATAGAGATTAATAGTGAGCCGTCACATATTGCGACTTGAAGCAAATGATAAAGATTCTTAATTCAATTAAATTTAGGCTGGATTTAAGGTGCTCGAGGTATAATTCTCACCGTTTTTTTTGGTGAAAAATCGATCAGTACGCTTGGCAGAAATCGCAGGCAATAGTGAAGCATAATTAAAAACAGATAATTATAAATAATTTTTTATTTTTCAGTCATTAAGATAAAGGGAAACTATCGTGATGAGTCATCCTGCGACGGCGTTAATACTCTTGGTACGCTGGTGCCACTGAGTCAGCTTATTCATCGCAGAAGGCACTATTCGGCTTGGCTCGGAATAGCTGCAATTCTCATGTTATTTATCGCCCCGGTGATTTCAGTTTCGCTGGCGATTTCTAACGAGCAAAATACGTCGGCTATCACGATGGTGGATTGCGCGATGGCTGACGGTGTGATGACTGATGACATCAAAACTGATCGCGTCGTGGCTGATCATGAGATGGCTACGTATAGTCATCACGGTGGTGGGCATGATGGCCCTCCTGATGGCGCGCATAGTCAGGCTAAAACCACGAATACTGATGAGCATGGGAGCCACCATGACAGCATGATGATGAATCATGCCGCCTGCGGATACTGTGTTTTGCTGACACATCTTCCCCTGCTCAATACTGCATTTAAAGCGGATATCCGTTCTGCACTCCTGCTCGCTGAACCCTCACCACCGCGACTGATTCCAACACAAGTTGTTAATGACCGTTATTGCGAATACCAACCTCGTGCCCCCCCGACCTTTTATTCCTGAAATTCAATAATAACCATTTATTTGGTATGGATTTTTTAATGTGAATTATCCGGTGTGACGTATTAATCACCGGAGTATTTTCTATTGCCCAAGGAATAAATATGTCTGGGAAGAATAACGGCTGTAAAAAAACATTATTAGCGTGCGCCATCACATCTGCATTTTCTGTTATAGCCTTAAATGCTTCAGCAGCGGAGCATGATCATTCGGCAGTGGCTAATCCTGCGGTAAATAGCAGCACGGTTAATAACAGTGATAAAAAAACCCATGATGCCGAAGTGATTACGGTTACCGCCCCACAGCATTCGCCACTCACCATCGTCACCTCGCCTAAAACGCCGCGCCAACCCGTCCCTGCCAGTGATGGCGCGGACTACCTGAAAACTATCCCCGGTTTTTCGCAAATCCGTAATGGCGGTACTAATGGTGATGTGGTTTTCCGTGGCATGTTTGGCTCACGAATCAAGATTCTGACGGATGGTGCCGAAACGCTGGGGACGTGCCCATCACGGATGGATGCACCGACCTCTTATATTTCGCCGGAGAGTTTTGATCTGCTGACAGTCGTGAAGGGGCCGCAATCCGTATTATGGGGACCGGGGGCTTCTGCGGGGACGATTTTATTTGAACGCGAACAACCCCGTTTTGAACAAGCGGGGGTGAAAGGGAATGCCAGCTTGCTGGTGGGTTCCAACGGGCGTTGGGACAAAAACCTCGATACCAGTCTAGGTAACGAACAAGGCTATTTGCGCATGATGGGGAACCAGTCTCAAGCCGGTAATTATAAAGATGGCAACGGCACACGCGTCCCTTCAAAATGGGACAAATGGAATGCCGATATTGCGTTAGGTTGGACACCAGATACCGATACCTTACTTGAATTCACGGCAGGTAAGGGCGATGGCGAGGCGAGTTATGCTGGCCGCGGCATGGACGGCTCTCAGTTTTTACGAGAAAGCTTGGGCGCGCGGTTTCAGAAAACCAATATTGGTGAGGTGCTGGATAAAATTGAAGCTAAGGTTTACTACAATTACGTCAACCATATTATGGATAACAATACGTTACGCACCCCACCAATGATGCCGATGTCCAGCAATCTCGATCGGCGCACCATTGGGGGCCGAGTGATGGGGACGTGGTTGTGGGAGGATCTGAAGTTAGAGGCCGGCACTGACCTGCAAACCAATACCCATCGTAAGAACAAACAAAATACGTGGCAAAAAGACGCCAGCTTTGCGAATTATGGCCTCTTTGGTGAACTGACGTGGACGATGAGTGAACAGGATAAACTGATTACCGGCACCCGTTTGGACCATAATCAGGTGACTAATTACACTCGCGCCGATGAACCCAGCCGTTCTGCCACTCTCCCCGCAGGTTTCATGCGTTTTGAGCATAATTTGGCCGATGCACCTGTGATGTGGTATGCCGGATTAGGCCATACTGAACGTTTCCCTGATTACTGGGAGCTATTTTCACCAACATTCGGGCCAACGGGGTCTACCAGTGCTTTTGATGGGGTGAAGAGTGAAAAAACCACCCAAATTGATATTGGCGCGCAATACAGCGGCAAGCAGTTAAATAGCTGGGTATCCGCATATTTGGGCCGAGTGAATGACTTTATTCTGTTCAAATATGATCCCAATAACTTACGTATCAGTCAGGCCGATAATATCAATGCGACCATTATGGGGGGCGAAATGGGGGCAGGTTATGCCTTCAATGACCACTGGAAAGCCGATGCTAGCCTAGCTTACGCTTGGGGCGAGAACACCAGTAACCACCGCCCTCTGCCACAAATACCCCCTCTTGAAGCACGGTTAGGGTTGACCTTTGAAGCGGGTGACTGGAGCAGCACGGCATTATGGCGATTGGTCAGTAGCCAGCATCGGGTGGCGATCAACGAGGGGAACGTGGTGGGTAAAGATTTTGCCGACAGCGCGGGCTTCGGTGTGCTGTCAGCCAATGTGGCCTACAAAGTGACTAAGCAAGTGAAAGTCAGTGGTGGCATCGATAATTTGCTGAACAAAACCTACAGCGAGCATCTCAATCTGGCCGGTAATAGTGGATTTGGCTATTCCGTGAATACACCGCTGAATGAGCCGGGCCGCACATTGTGGGCCAAATTAAATGTGACGTTCTAAGCGAGCCTCTCATGGCATTGCCACTATCTCGCTCGGCAATGCTAATGACATTAAACTTCAGGCATAAAACACTGTGGTAGGCGGTCGCTTGCCACATTTATTCTTTACCAAACCTATTACTTACCAAACCTATTACTTGCCCACTTATTATTATGGCGATTAATCATTATTGCGATTAATCGCGCTCACGTGGCGGCATCACCGATTCACGCATGATAATTGACGGTGAGAAGCTAGCAGGGGGAGTCTGCGGGTTAATCAATAATTGTGTGGCGTATTGCGCCATTTCTACGATGGGGAAATGTAGGCTTGTGAGCGCAGGGGACACAAAAGGCGCGCGCTCTCCACTGTCGTAGCAAATCAACGAAATATCTTGCGGTACCTGTAAGTGATGCTTGTTGATCGCGAGCAGCGCACCAATGGCCATCTCTTCATTGCAACAATAGATGGCGGTCGGTAACTGCGCTAGATTGAGGATCTCGTCAGCGCGTTGGTAACCGCTTTCCAGATCATACACACCTTCCACGCAGGCGACAGGGTCTAACCCCGCCGATTGCATGGCATCGATAAACCCTTCTCGGCGTAACCCGCTGGAATGACGTTGCGCCGCGCCACTGATGCAGGCAATACGTCGGTGGCCCGCATCGATAAGCACCTGAGTTGCCATTTGGCTAGCACGGCGGTGATCGAAGGTCACGCAACGCGCTTCGAGGCCAGGGACTAATCGGTCAAGTAAGACGAATGAACGCCCTGCGGCAGCCAATTGACGCAGCTTTTCGTCACTGAGAAATCGGACGTGGAGGATTAACCCGTCACAACGTAAGTTATATAGGCGCTGAATGGCTTGCCACTCTTTCTCTGCATTATCCCGCCCTTGAGTGACTAATAGCTGCTTACCCTGAGACTCAGTTTCTGTTTGCACAAAATCCATTAGCGCACCAAAGAAACCGCCGCGATAGGAGGTCGTGACTAGCCCGAGGGTATTACTTTGGCTGGAAGCCAGGGCGCGCGCGGCTGGGTTTGGGGTGTAACCTAACACCGCCACCGCTTGTTCGACTTTCTCGCGCGTGAGGGGTTTGACATTGGTATCACCGTTGACCACGCGGGAAACCGTAGCGCGAGAAACCCCGGCTAATACCGCGACATCTTCCAGTGTGACCATTTCTGATTCCCCTATACCCATCAGTCTTTCAAATTACAGTTTGTGTTGGTTACACGCGTTATTTGGCCCCATCCATGGGCCTTGCCTCTTCGAGGCCGCTGCTTGTTACCGACCTGCAACGCCAATCAATTGGGAGATAAAATTTGTTAATACTACAAATCCGCGAACTGAGGCAAGTAAGGCTTATTGACCTGTAAAACCTCTTCCAGCAATGACTCAGCGACGCTGGCATTTGCAATTAGCGGGTTAGTCACTAATGCCAACAAGGCACTCTGACGGTCACCGTGGACTGCCGCTTCAATGGTCAGACGTTCATAGGCTTTTACTTGCTGCGTCAACCCATGCATTGACACGGGTAGGGGGCCGAAAGTGAGTGGATGAGCACCTTGTGCATCAACAATACAGTTGGTTTCTACCACAGAGTTGTCAGATAAACCGCGAATCGCCCCGCGATTTGTCGTATTCACAACTAATTGAGTGCCCAAATTATTATAAATAGCACGAATAAGTTCTAATGCAACTTCAGAATAAAATGATCCACCACGGAAGCTGAGCTGCTCGGGTTTGCTGTCGAGGTGTGGGTCAGCATACAAATCAAATAACTCTTTTTCGACCTGCATCACCTGTTCTGCGCGTGTGCCGCGCTCGGCAGCGGCGGCCATTTCTTCAGCCAGCATATCTTGCGTCTGGTAGAAATAGCGGTGGTACGGGCAAGGAATCGCTCCCATTGCTCGCAAGAACTCAGGCGGCCATGGTGCTTCTTTAATATTGTTCATGGTCAGCGATGCACCGTTACACAGCATATCCATCACGTCGCCGGTGACATTTTTACCACGCTGTAAGACTTCATGCACCCACACCATGTGGTTTAGGCCAGCAAAGCGCAGTTGGATATCTTCATACGGCGCTTGCAGTAAATTGGCGATCATATGGTGCATGCTGATAGGAACGTTACACAAGCCAATAATTTTTGCTTTGCTATAACGAGTCACCGCTTCAGTGACGATCCCCGCGGGATTGGTGAAGTTAATGATCCAAGCGTCAGGCGCCAGTTGTTCAACTTTTGCGGCGATATCTAGCATGACAGGAATGGTACGTAAGGCTTTAGCAAAGCCACCAACCCCTGTTGTTTCCTGCCCTAGCATCTGATATTTCAGCCCCAGACGTTCATCAGCCGCCCGTGCAGGGAGCTGGCCGACGCGGAATTGAGTGAGAACAAAGCTAGCCCCTTCGATAGCACTTTCCAGCGAGAAGTGAACACTTACTTTGACTTGCTCCAACCCATGTCGATCCAGCATTCTTCGCGTTAGCGCGGCAATAATCTCTACTTTTTGGCGCCCTAATTCTACATCTGCCAATGCCAACTCAGTGACGGGTAACTGGTCAATGCGCTGAATCAGACCGTCAACCAACTCAGGGGTGTAACTACTACCGCCACCAATAATGGCAATTTTAAAGGATTTCATCATCTGGCCTCAAAATGGGTGAATTAGAAATGAGAGCGCTCTCATTTGTAGGCAGATTAACGCTAAACCAAAAACAAAGTGGGATATTTCTCGCAAAAATGGCAGGTCATGGATAAGAAGATCTGTAAGACGTGATCTCGCTTACAGAATTCCATTGTTGAACTGGCATGTCTTGATGGGTTAATTTGATTAATTAGTTGCGATTATGCTGCCAGATCACAGGGGCGGCGGGTTTTCATCGAAAATGCGCATTTTGTTACGTAAATATCCGTAAATGGGTGGCATTGCGTGGGTTAGCTCTCTAGAATCGAAGCGCTTTTCCGCTGTTTGCACCCTACAGAAAGGAACCGTTAATGTTTAAACGTACTTTAGTGACCTTCGTCGCACTTTGCTCTCTTAGCGCCGTGGTACCTGCTGCTTTAGCGGCGGGTGAGCCTCATGTGTTGTTAACGACGTCTGCTGGGAATATTGAGTTGGAACTCAATAGTCAGAAGGCCCCAGTCTCAACACAAAACTTCGTTGATTACGTCAACAACGGCTACTACAACAACACCATATTCCACCGTGTCATTCCGGGCTTTATGGTGCAAGGTGGTGGTTTCACCGCTGATTTCAAACAAAAGACCGCTAAAACGCCAATCAAAAACGAAGCGGATAACGGCTTGCGTAACCTGCGTGGCACCATCTCGATGGCCCGTACCGCAGATAAAGATAGCGCCACCAGCCAATTCTTCCTTAATGTGGCAGATAACGCTTTCCTCGATCATGGTCAGCGTGACTTCGGTTATGCCGTGTTCGGTAAAGTGGTCAAAGGCATGGATGTGGTGGATAAAATCTCCCAAGTCCAAACCGAAAATGTTGGGCCGTATCAAAACGTGCCAGTCAAACCCATCACTATCTTGTCCGCGAAAGTGTTGCCTTAATCGCCGAACGATCAGCCTTCTTTCTTGAGGGCTGATTAACGCCTCTAAAATCCCATTTCTGTCATAAATTAATCCGTGCCCCCAAAGAGCAAGCTTATAATCAATTATCTAGCGACGTTGAGGTGAGTGGTTTATGAGCGAAACATTACTGATCGGGAAAGCATTGCCAGCGCAAGATTTGGTGATTTTATCGGCACTGGCAAACCGCCATGGCTTGATTACTGGTGCAACGGGAACCGGTAAGACCGTCACCTTACAAAAAATGGCTGAGCAATTCTCTCGCATTGGCGTGCCGGTTTTCTTGGCCGATGTAAAAGGGGATCTCTCTGGCATTGGTGCAGAAGGCGTCACTTCCGAGAAACTGCAAGCCCGTCTGGCGGCGATAAATGTCACTGATTGGCAACCTCAAGCATGCCCGATTATTCCTTGGGATATTTTCGCCGAAAAAGGTCACCCGATCCGCGCGACCATCTCTGACCTTGGTCCCTTGCTACTGGGTCGATTGCTTGATTTGAATGACGTACAAAGCGGCGTGTTGCAGATCGTTTTTAAAATTGCGGATGATAACGGCCTACTCCTGCTAGACATGAAAGACCTGCGTGCCATCGTGCAATTTGTGGGTGACAACGCTAAACAGTATCGCACCCAATACGGCAATATTACGCCAGCCTCTATTGGTGCCATTCAACGTGGTTTGCTGACCTTAGAAGAGCAGGGTGCCAATCAATTCTTTGGTGAGCCGATGCTGGATATCCACGATTTAATGCAAACTGACCGTCACGGGCAGGGGATTATCAATCTGCTGGCGGCAGATCGGCTGATCAATCAACCCAAGTTATATGCCATTTTTTTGCTTTGGCTATTGTCGGAGCTGTTCGAGCAACTGCCGGAAGTGGGTGATGTCGATAAACCTAAGCTGGTGTTTTTCTTTGACGAAGCCCATTTGCTTTTCACTGATGCGCCCACGGCATTGGTGGATAAAGTTGAGCAAGTGGTCAGACTGATCCGCTCAAAAGGGGTCGGTGTTTATTTCGTGACGCAAAATCCGCTGGATATTCCCGATAAGATCCTCGGCCAATTAGGCAATCGCGTGCAACATGCGTTACGGGCCTTCACGCCACGTGACCAAAAAGCCGTGAAAGCGGCAGCGCAAACAATGCGAGCCAATCCGGCATTTAGTGCTGAACAAGTGATTACTGAATTGGCTGTGGGTGAAGCGCTGATCTCTTTCCTCGATGAGAAAGGGCGGCCAAATGTGGTGGAACGTGGCATGGTTATCGCGCCGCAATCAAAAATGGGCGCACTGGATGCGGCTGCGCGTAATCATGCGATCAATCATTCCCCACTCTATGGCCGCTATGAAGAGATGGTCGATCGCGAATCGGCCTATGAGAAATTATCTGCAGGCGGCTTTACCACTCTAGGCGATGCTGCATCAGGGGAAGCAAAAGACTCTGAGCAGCCCGCTGAACAACACAATAACGGCGGCGGTGGCTTGATGGGCGGGCTAAATGATTTACTGTTTGGCTCTACTGGCCCGCGTGGCGGCAAACGCGATGGTATTGTCCAAACTGCCGCGAAAAGTATGGCTCGTGATCTCGGCCGACAAATTCTACGTGGCGTGCTGGGGTCTATTACCGGTGGGCGTAAGCGCTAATGCTCCGTGTTGTGTTAAATCATCTTGTGACTAAGGTTTATGACAATCTGTTCATTGAGTAAGTTAGGTTATCCATGCTGTTATTAATTGATAATTACGATTCATTTACCTACAACCTCTATCAGTATTTTTGTGAGCTGGGTACGCAGGTGGTGGTGAAGCGTAATGATGAAATACAACTGACTGATATTGAAGCATTATCGCCTTCACATTTGGTGATCTCCCCCGGCCCCTGTACACCGAATGAAGCGGGGATTTCCTTGGCGGCGATCAGCCATTTTGCTGACAAATTGCCGATCTTGGGGGTTTGCTTGGGCCATCAAGCACTTGGGCAGGCTTTTGGTGCTCGCATTGTGCGGGCGCGGCAAGTCATGCATGGCAAGACCACGGCCATTTGTCATAGCAATCAAGGGGTTTTTCAAGGGCTTAATCAGCCGCTAACGGTGACCCGCTATCACTCATTAATCATTGACGCAGAGTCACTGCCTGCGTGTTTTGAATTAACCGCATGGACTGAGCAAGCGGGGAAGATGGATGAGATCATGGGGATTCGCCATCGGACACTGCCGCTGGAGGGCGTGCAGTTTCATCCGGAGAGTATCCTCAGTGAGCAAGGCCATCAATTATTAGCGAATTTCCTTAAAAATTAATGCGTTAAGCTGACTCTCTCCATTATGTGATCTTTTTGTTTGCTTGCTTGTGATTTTTTATGCATATTTTGTGATTATAATTTCACTTCGCCAATGGTTGGCGGCTCAATGGGTCTTTAAAGGTGGGCAGTGTCATGGCAGATAAACCAGCAGTTAGTCGCAGTACATTCGATCAGGTTATTTTGCCTGTTTATGCACCAGCACAATTCATTCCTGTCAAAGGGAAAGGAAGCCGTGTTTGGGATCAGCAAGGGACCGAATATATTGATTTTGCGGGGGGTATTGCGGTTACTGCGCTAGGCCATTGCCATCCGGCGTTGGTCGCGGCGTTGCATCAGCAAGGTGAGACGTTATGGCATACCAGTAATGTCTTTACCAACGAGCCCGCTCTGCGTTTGGCACAAAAACTGATCGCGGCGACATTTGCTGATCGGGTGTTTTTCGCCAATTCAGGCGGAGAAGCTAACGAAGCTGCCTTTAAGTTGGCCCGTCATTACGCCATTGAGCGCCATAGTCCGTATAAAACCAAAATCATTGCTTTCCACAATGCTTTCCACGGTCGGACCTTGTTTACCGTCTCGGTGGGCGGGCAACCCAAGTATTCCGATGGTTTTGGCCCGAAACCGGCGGATATCATCCATGTACCATTTAATGATTTAGCCGCAGTGAAAGCGGTGATGGATGATCATACCTGCGCCGTCGTACTGGAACCTATCCAAGGGGAAGGTGGGATCACTGCTGCGACCCCAGAGTTTTTGCAGGGTGTGCGTGAGCTTTGTGACCAATACAAGGCGCTGCTGGTGTTCGATGAAGTGCAAAGTGGGATGGGCCGTAGTGGCAAGCTGTTTACCTATATGCATTATGGCGTGACACCGGATATTCTCACCACGGCGAAAGCATTAGGAGGAGGCTTCCCTATCAGCGCGATGCTGACCACCGAAGAAATTGCCTCGGTGATGGCTGTGGGGACTCATGGTACTACCTATGGCGGTAATCCTCTGGCTTGTGCCGTCGCCGAGGCGGCGTTAGATGTGATTAATACCCCCGAGGTTCTTGATGGAATTGAACAACGCCACGGGTTGTTTGTGCAGGCATTACAAGCGATTAACCGCAAGTACAAGGTGTTCAGTGATATCCGCGGCATGGGGTTACTGATTGGCGCGGAATTAACGCCGCAATACCGTGGTCGTGCCCGTGAATTCCTGACGGCGTCGGCAGCCAATGGTCTGATGATCCTCAATGCCGGCCCAGATGTGCTGCGGTTAGCCCCCTCGCTGGTGGTTGAGCTGGAGGATATCCAGCAAGGCATGGCGCGTTTAGAGAAAGCAATCGCGAGTTTGGTCAATGGGGGCTGAGTTCACTATTTAGTCAGGCTATCAATGGGAGGTATTTGGCCTCCCATTCTTTCTGCTCACGCGGTATCGCGTAACTTCTTACTCCGCCAAATACCATGATGCGGTTGCCGCTGCCAAGCCATGGCTGAAACCGTATGCATGACACTGAGATGCACGAGTATCCGCCGCAAATTACGTTCCATTTCAGTAAGTTGTGTATCAGAAGCTACTTCAGGTAATTGAACAAAGTCAGTGTCTCCACCCAGGCTGTCAGATTCCAACCGCTGCTGGCATTGCTGAATCGCCATCTCGCATAACTGCAAATAATCCGTGGCCTGTTTGGTGCTCATCATCAAATGAGGGGTGCCAGCAGATGGCGTGGATTCAATGGAGAGGTGTTTTCGCGTCAAGATAGTCATCTCATTGATATGGGCCGCAATCAGCTCACTATGGGTTGCCCATAGCTGCATATCAGCCAAATATTGAGAGTTAAACCCCGGTTCTCGCATCGCCTGACTCAGCGAGCTGAGCACGGCATTACTGGCTTTATTGACCTGAATACGATCATAAGAGAGCTGCGCAACGTCTGGCGGCGTCGGCGTCAGCAGTAAACGTAGGATATTCTGATAAGCGCTCAGTGCTTGATGGGCATTCTTGCGCAGCAACCCACTTTGCCACTGAGGCCACAGCCATAATGCGCTGGCAAAGGCCAGTGCGCACCCGATTAACGTATCCAGTAGACGCGGGACTAAAAAGTCAGCTCCCTCGCCCGTTAGCAGTTGCAAAATATATACCGCAGTGATGGTTCTACCGATGACCGAAAGCCCGTAGTTCTTACGTTGAACAAGCGTCGCCGCCAAGGTGATGAGCAGCATAACACTCAGTGTCGCCCCTTCCGGCATACGCAAATGCAATAAGCCCGCGGCTAAGATCAGCCCGACCAATGTGCCGAGAGCACGATGATGGATGCGGACTCTTGTGGCGTTATAACCGTTTTGCGTCACCAGCATCACAGTAAGTAAAATCCAGTAAGGTTTTGGTAACTGTATCAAAGCCCCAATATAGCTGCCGGCTGCCAATGTGACGCCTAATCGGGCGGCATCGCGCAATGCTGTGGAGTTAAACGACAGATAGCTGACGATCGCGGACCACAAGGGTTGCTGCTGTTGGCCTGACATCAACTCACGATCGTACAGGGGGCGTCGATTACTCAGAAGTTGGTCAATTTGGCGGATATGGTAGTAGCAAAATTGTGCCACTGGATTATCGGGATGCTGCTGGGCGATCTCCTCTAGCTCAATGAGCGCATCGCCGGTGGTGAAATGGTTTGTCGCATGATGGTGATAGAGAATGTCATCAGCAATGGTGCGCATCTGAGTTGAGATAACTTGGGCATTGCGGCTCAGTACGGCTTCAATTTGGCTGTGTTCCACCAGCGCTTGTACTTTCTCCGGCTGATTCAGCGCCGCAGTAATATGTTCTTGTAGATCGAGCGCCATCTGAAATAGCCCCAACAGTCGTTTTTGCTCTTTCTTGGTCGCATTGCTTATAAGATTAAATTGTTGATAAAGCTGATTAATTTTATCCATTATCTTTTGCTGTCGATCGAGCAGCGGCGGGAGTGCTTTTTCTGGCTCGAGATGCTGTGATAAAAAGTTATATTTCGATTCGCAATAATCTGCCAGTAAATCATACAGTTGGCTTAGGGGCTCGCGGATGGGTTGGTCTTTGCAGAGCCGAAACCACAACCAATTAAAGACGCCGTACCAGAGCGTTCCTACCGCGCACAGGAGTGGCGCTTGCCAGATAGGTGCACGGTCCACCATGCTGAGGCTGAAAATGGCGGCAATTAACGCGGCAGGTAATAAGCGGCCGTGGAGGGGGCTGATCGCGCCATTAACACCGAGCAGCAGCGCCAGCCCTAACATGATCCACGGCAGGGGAATATGCCACAGCAGTAATTGCTGTGTCAGGAAGCTGGTCAACGTGAAGAGTGCGCCACCAATAATCAGACGGCGGAAAAAATGTTGATGGGGGGTATCCAGCGCCGCAATATTGCAGCAGGCAGGGATCAGAGCAAACATCAATCCGAGCCGCAGATCGCCAAGGGCAAACCCGAGGGCGGCGGGAAGACAAAGCACCAATGTTTGGCGTAACGCGTAGTTCACTTCAGGATGATAAATAACCCGTTGCCATTTCATGTCGGCCCCAGAAATTTATGGTTTACAAACCTGCGTGAGAAAACCAGTGCCGAGGGTTTCGGCACCGGTTTTGAGGGAATTAACGAGTGCCGTAAACGACAATCGTTTTACCGTGTGCGGAGATCAGGTTTTGATCTTCCAGCATTTTTAGTATCCGCCCCACAGTTTCGCGGGAGCAGCCAACGATTTGACCAATTTCCTGGCGGGTAATTTTAATCTGCATCCCATCGGGGTGGGTCATGGCATCAGGTTGTTTTGCCAGATTAAGCAGTGTTTGTGCAATTCGCCCAGTCACATCAAGGAAAGCAAGGTTACCCACTTTCTCGGATGTAATCTGCAAGCGGTTCGCCATTTGCGAAGACAGGCGCATCAAGATATCTGGGTTGACCTGAATAAGCTGACGGAATTTTTTGTAAGAAATTTCAGCCACTTCGCAGGCAGTTTTTGCTCTAACCCAAGCACTACGCTCTTGGCCTTCTTCAAATAATCCAAGTTCACCGATGAAATCCCCTTGGTTTAGATAGGAGAGAATCATCTCTTTACCTTCTTCATCTTTGATAAGCACCGCAACGGAGCCTTTCACGATGTAGTAAAGCGTTTCGGCCTTTTCACCTTGGTGAATCAGCGTACTCTTCGATGGGTATTTGTGAATATGGCAATGAGACAGGAACCATTCGAGAGTCGGGTCTGTTTGTGGCTTGCCGAGAACCATTCGCTGTTATCCTCTGTTGTTATCGCAGCCTAACTAAACAGGGCTCAGAGTTCCCTGTACGGCGTGCTTATAAAATACACTTTCTTTATACCCACCATCTTGACGTCTATTGGGTATAGCATATTAATTTGCTCAACTGCCGAAAGGTATAGCCAAGATACGTACTGGATAGAAACCTTACACTGAGTATCGATCACTACCCAATTTAATTCTAGAAACAATACTTTCGGTTCTGTTTGTAGCACAGGATGAGGTCAGTGTCTTGTGTTGTATCGCTTCAGCATGATGAACATCGGGTTACATTGCGACTTTATAAATGAAAGGGTAGTCTGGATCAGAAAATTTAACTGGGAGCGAGCGTTATGCAGGCACGTGTAAAGTGGGTTGAGGGGCTGACATTTTTGGGTGAATCAGCGTCAGGGCATCAGATTTTGATGGACGGTAATGCCGGTGATAAGGCACCCAGCCCGATGGAAATGTTGCTGATGTCAGCCGGTGGCTGTAGCGCGATAGATGTGGTCTCTATTTTGCAAAAAGGGCGTAATGATGTGCGCGATTGTGAGGTGACACTCACCTCTCAGCGCCGTGAAGAAGCGCCGCGTCTGTTTACACAAATTAATTTGCACTTTATCGTCAGCGGTAAGGGTCTCACCGACAAAATTGTTGAGCGTGCAGTGGAATTATCAGCAGAGAAGTATTGTTCTGTTTCTCTGATGTTAGGCAAGGCCGCGACCATTACTCACAGTTTTGAAATTCGTGACGTCGCTTAAACGTCATTTTCGTCCTTGAAGTTGCAAGGGGCTGCATCCGCTCACCCCAATCACTGACTGAGGTCAGTTCATCGGGATAAGTCTGCTTGTCGCCGCCTTGCAGTTCCAATCGTTATTGATACGTAAAGCCACGATGTCTACGTACAGTCTTAAATGATTTTTTTGCCTTCCAGGAGTTGCTGCACCAAAGGGGCCATAATCAGCTCCATTGCTAACCCCATCTTCCCGCCCGGTACCACCAATGTATTGATATTGGAAATAAACGAGCCTTGTAGCATTGCTAACAAGTAGGGGAAATCAATCTGATCCAAGCCACGGAAATGAATAACCACAAAACTTTCATCCAGCGACGGGATGGCTTTCGCGGCAAAGGGGTTGGAGGTATCGACGGTCGGCACGCGCTGGAAGTTAATATGGGTGCGTGAGAACTGTGGCGTAATGTAGTTGATGTAATCATCCATGGAGCGCACAACGGAATCCATCACCGCTTCACGCGAATGGCCACGCTCACCGGTATCGCGCACCAGTTTTTGAATCCATTCTAGGTTGACGATGGGCACCACACCCACCAATAAGTCGACATGCTTTGCCACATCGTGATGTTCAGTCACGACACCGCCGTGTAGCCCTTCATAAAACAGTACATCAGTAGGTTCAGGTAAGGGTTCCCACGGCGTAAATGTGCCGGGAATCTGGTTATAAGGCACGGCTTCATCATAGGTGTGTAAATACTTCCGTGAACGGCCTGTGCCGTGTTTGCCGTATTCCGACACACTCTGCTCCAACTGACCGAAATCATTGGCTTCTGGACCAAAATAGCTAATATGCCGGCCTTGATCCCGCGCTTTACGGATGGCGGCATCCATTTCAGGGCGAGTATAGCGATGGAAGCTGTCACCTTCGAGTTCTGCCGCGCGGATATTCAACTGCTGGAATATTTTACGAAACGCCAAACTGGTGGTGGTCGTCCCTGCGCCGCTTGAGCCGGTAACGGCTATAACCGGATGTTTAGTTGACATATTAACGGTAACTCCATGGGGTAAGCGCCTCAGTGGCCGAGCGGCATTTGCCAGTGTTTTTATCGACAATGGTTATTTTTAGGGCAAATCGTCTGGCTTGTCATCTTGATTTTCATCAAAAATTCTCATCGTCAGACGAGGATTATAGGTGTTCTTCTGCATCCGCGCGGAATGAACCACGGGGCATAATATTGATGGTTTCGTGTAACTCGGACCACACCAAAACCACGTCACCACTCACTAACTGGCGGCGAACATCCTCCACTTTTTGTGCCAATGAGCGTTCATGCTCGCCGTAATCCGTGCCTTCACGTAGCACGAAGGCTTCTAGCAAATTATCCAGTGTATCAGCGTCGATTTGTTGCCAAGGAATGATCATAAATGTTGTTCCAAATAAGGGGAGAGCCAGGCAGGAATGCGTTGTTCCAGCCACATTTGTGGGTGCTTCAATGAGCCGCCGACAAAGCCAACATGGCCGCCATGCTGAGTTAACTGGTAATGAATATTACTCGGTAATGTATTGAGATTAGGAATAACCTCGTCGGTCATAAAGGGATCATCTTTGGCATGAATGATCAGTAGTGGAATCTTAATCTGCGGCAACAGGGGAAGGGCGCTGCAACGGCGATAATAATCTTGCGCGTCATTAAAGCCATGGATTTTCGCGGTGATCGCATCGTCGAACTCCCTGACGCGCCGCAACGCTTTCAATTGTGGCAGCGCCAATGGCAAACTACCGGGGTAACGTAATAATTTACGGGTGGCATTTAACTTGAGTTGATCAAGTAAATAGCGCTGATAAACCCGTGAAAAACCGTGTTCCATCCGATTGGCGCAAGGCTCTAGCATCAAGGGGGCTGACACCACCACAGCGGCTTGCAATAAACTGTCCTGCCCTGTTTGGGCTAACTGCCCTTGCTCCGCTAAATACATCGCCAACATATTGCCGCCTAATGAGACGCCTACTGCCGCGGTTGGCACTTGGCCATAGGTTTCACGCAGCCAACGCAGGAAAAATCGTGCATCTTCGGTTTCACCGGAGTGATAGATGCGCGATTTACGATTCGGCTCTCCACTGCAACCACGAAAATGCATGACGACGCCCAGCCAACCTTCCGCTTGCCATGCGCGCAGTAAGCCGTGTGCATAGGGGCTGTAAAAGTTTCCTTCCAGACCATGGAAAAGCACCACTCGCGGCTTCTCTCGTGCTAACGCGGGATTTTCACTCCAAGCTAAATCGACAAAATCACCATCGGGCAACTCAAGCCGTTGCCAAAAAGGTTGCAGTTGTACGCGCCGCCTGACCAGCCTCGGCAGCAGCGTTTGTAGATGTGGATTACTGGCTCCAGCCAGTGGTCGGAACGATTCATGCATAAGGTGAATATAAATCATGTTGTTGTTCTTGTTTGATCAATAGCACACTGTTAGCTTCGTGGGTATATCGCGCATCATTTTGGGTGAGAGGCACCCGTCTCATGGAACTGAGTTTATTTCTTTCAATGGTAGGTTTTCTCTGGGTTGCTGCTATTACCCCTGGCCCGAATAACATGTTACTCACCTCCGCAGGGGCCAACTTTGGTTTTATGCGCTCTATCTGGCTGATGTTGGGTATTATGTTAGGGATGCAGAGCATGCTGCTGCTGGTCGCTTTTGGCGTCGGCGGGCTGATTCTGGTCTACCCTTCTCTTCACCTGATATTAAAAATTTTAGGTAGCTTGTATCTGCTGTGGCTGGCATGGAAAATTGCCACTTCTGCCTACGAGAAATTAGAAACTAACGTGGCGCCGCCAAAACCGCTGCGTTTGTATCAAGGCTGGTTACTGCAATTTCTTAACCCTAAAGCGTGGTTGATGGGGTTAGGTTCAGTCGCCAGTTTTAGCATGGCAGGTGCCGCTTATAACCACTCTATCGTCATGATAAGTTTAGGGATGTTTATGGTGAATCTGGTGGCGGGCATTATTTGGCTCGGATTCGGCACCCTCATTGGCCGCTTGCTGCGCAGCCGCCGTGCTTGGTTTACGTTTAACATCTCAATGGGCTTACTGACGGCGGCCTGTGTGTTGTTGATTTGGCATTAATCAATCACCGGAGCTTATTGATGTCCAATAACTATTTTCATGTTGATGCGTTTGTCGGGGCGGGGCTTTCCGGTAACCCCGCTGGCGTTTATTTGCTGAAACAACCGTTGTCTGCTGAACAAATGCAGCGTATCGCCGCCGAGATCAATCTGCCGGAAACCAGTTTTGTCTGGGATGAAGGGGACAAGTCGGCGATTCGCTGGTTTACACCTGAACGTGAGGTTGATTTATGTGGTCACGGCACCTTAGCTGCGGCACATGTCATGTTCAGCATGGTGAATCCGGGTTTGCAGGATATTTGCTTTCGCAGCGCCAGTGGTGATTTGTACGTCAAACGTGATAGCGAAAACTTTGGCCGATTGGCGCTGAATTTTCCCTCATTGCCCCCTGAGCAAATCGCGATTCCGGCTGAGTTGAATCGCTTGCTTGGCGTTGAAATCCAGCAGGTGTGGCAGGCGAAATCCTTGCTGGTGGTATTGGAAAGTGAACAGCAGGTACGGCAGTTACAACCCGATATCGCGGCTTTGATTGCCTATACGGGCCGAGGTGTGATTGTGACGGCACCCGGTGATAATGTGGATTTTGTCTCGCGCTATTTTACCCTCGATAGCACGGAGGATCCGGTTACCGGTTCGGCGCATTGCACATTGATGCCCTATTGGGTTGCTCGACTGGGCAGAGCGTCACTGCATGCTCGCCAGATATCCGCGCGGGGTGGCGAGCTTTTTTGCACGTTAGCGGGCGATCGCACTTTAATCGCCGGTGAATCCCATATTTTCCTCAAAGGGGAAATTACACTTTAGTTAACTGTTTGTTGCCAATAAGGATTCATTTATTGGTCAATTTGTTATCGCCAAAAGGAATAAAGAAGATTTTTTTATTCCTTTTGTCATATTGCTCCTTCAGGTAACACTGTCATCTCAGCGCGCCGAGCGCGCTTCGGGTCGCAACAACAGCGAATGAGACAGTCAACTGAGCGGAGTCAACCCATGGCGATAACCTTTTCTTCAACGCGTCTTGCCCCCGCAATTCGTCGTTTCTTACGGCCCACGGGCGCACTCTTGGCACTGTCATTAACCGCGACCAGTGCCCATGCCGTCGATGTGACCGTGGCATACCAAACCTCCGCTGAACCGGCCAAAGTCGCTCAGGCAGATAACAGTTTCGCTAAACTGTCTGGTGCTAAGGTCGATTGGCGCAAGTTTGATAGCGGTTCCAGCGTGGTTAGGGCGCTAGCGTCCGGCGATGTACAAATTGGTAATATCGGTTCGAGTCCGCTGGCGGTGGCCGCAAGCCAAAATGTCCCGATTGAAGTCTTCCTGCTGGCCTCACAGTTAGGCAGCTCTGAAGCACTGGTAGTGAAAAAAGAAATTAAGACGCCACAAGATCTCATCGGCAAACGCATTGCCGTGCCATTCATCTCCACCACCCATTACAGCCTACTGGCCGCCCTCAAACATTGGGGCATCAAGCCGGATCAGGTCACCATTCTCAACTTACAACCTCCGGCTATCGCCGCCGCTTGGCAGCGTGGGGATATTGATGGTGCTTATGTGTGGGCACCTGCCGTTAACGAACTCGCAAAAACCGGTACGGTGCTAACGGATTCCGCGCAAGTGGGCCAGTGGGGCGCACCAACGCTGGATGTCTGGGTAGTACGTAAAGACTTCGCCCAAGCTCATCCTGAAGTCGTCACCGCCTTTGCCCGCAGCGCTTTAGCCGCACAGGGTGCTTATTTGGCGCAACCTGAACAGTGGCTTAAAAACGAACAGAATCTAAATCAGTTAGCGCGCCTCAGTGGTGTATCCGCTGATCAAGTGCCTGAACTGGTGAAGGGCAACACTTATCTGCCGGTGGCTGAACAAGTCACGCAACTGGGCCAGCCGGTGGATCAGGCCATCCGTGACACTGCCGAATTCCTCAAGCAGCAAGGCAAGATCCCGCAAGTGGCCAGCGATTATCGTGCTTTTGTCACGGACCGCTTTGTGAAAGATGTTCAGGCTACGCCACAGTCTTAGGAGCCAACATGCTAAACGTGCGCGGCCTGTGGGCCGAATATCAGGGCAAACCTGCCTTACAAGATGTGTCATTACAAATCGCATCTGGAGAGTTGGTCGTGGTATTGGGGCCATCGGGCTGCGGCAAAACCACATTATTGAATTTGATTGCAGGGTTTATGACCCCTTCCGCGGGCAGCATCACGCTAGATGGCCAACCGGTTGATGGCCCGAGTGCGGAACGGGGCGTGGTATTCCAGCATGAGGGGTTGTTGCCGTGGCGTGATGTGGTCAGCAATGTGGAGTTTGGCCTGCAATTAGCGGGTGTCAGTCAGTCTGCACGACGGGCCACAGCCCTGAAAATGCTGCATCGTGTGGGGCTGGCGGGTTTTGAACATCACCACATTTGGCAGTTGTCTGGTGGTATGCGTCAACGGGTGGGCATTGCCCGCGCGCTGGCTGTCGATCCGCGCCTATTGCTGTTGGATGAGCCCTTTGGGGCGTTGGATGCCTTCACCCGCGAGCAGATGCAAGAACTGCTACTGACCATTTGGCGCGATACCGGTAAACAAATCCTGCTGATTACTCACGATATTGAAGAAGCCGTATTTTTGGCCAGCGAGCTATTACTGCTGTCACCGGGGCCTGGTCAGGTAGTTGAGCGATTATCCCTGAATTTTGGTCAGCGCTATGCCGAAGGCGAAGCGTGCCGCAGCATTAAATCTGATCCTGAGTTTATCGCCCGCCGCGAATACGTGTTGGGCAAAGTCTTCCAACAGCGGGAGGCGCTGGTATGAGTCTACACGGAACATTACGCGACAGTACGTTAGGTGGCAGTGCTTTACGCGATCCCGCGTTGCCGCAGCAAACAGCCTCAGATGCATCAGTGGTGCACTCAGTCGCTAAGAAACCGCTTCGCCATCGCAGTGCAGCGGTCAAGCGAGCGGCTGGCAATGGGCAAGCTGTCAATGGACTGTGGCTCAGCATTGGCACGGTGATTATCTTAGTCGCGGTGTGGTGGGCGGTTACGGCATTACAACTGATTAGTCCGCTGTTCTTGCCCGCGCCGCAGCAGGTATTACATCAATTACGGGTGATTGCTAGCGCGCAAGGATTTATGGATGCCACGCTATGGCAGCATCTATCCGCCAGCTTAGGGCGCATTCTGGTTGCCTTATTCGCCGCCGTGGCGCTCGGTGTGCCGACTGGCATTGCGATGGGGCTCAGCCGCCGAGTCCGTGCCATCTTAGACCCGTTGATTGAAATCTATCGCCCCGTACCGCCGTTAGCCTATTTACCGCTGATGGTTATCTGGTTCGGCATCGGCGAAACTTCAAAAATCTTACTGATTTATCTCGCGATATTCGCCCCTGTGACATTGGCCGCCGTGGCGGGCGTTCGCAGTGTGGCGCAGGTACGCGTTAGGGCAGCCCGCGCATTAGGGGCCAGCCGCTGGCAGGTTTTACGCTTTGTGGTATTGCCAAGCGCGTTACCTGAAATTTTAACCGGTATTCGCATCGGGCTGGGCGTTGGCTGGTCAACCCTCGTCGCAGCAGAGTTAATCGCAGCCACGCGCGGGTTGGGCTTTATGGTGCAATCTGCCGGTGAGTTTCTTGCGACAGATGTGGTGATTGCCGGTATTAGCGTGATCGCCATAATTGCTTTTGGGATGGAATTAAGTTTGCGGGCGATTCAGCGCCGCTTAACCCCTTGGTATGGAGCACAGCAATGAATGAACGTTTGGTCGTCACCCCATTAGGGCCGCATATTGGCGCGCGAGTAGAAAATATCAATATTGCCCGCCCATTGGGCGATGGCCAGTTTGAGCAGCTTTATCACGCATTACTCAAGCATCAAGTGCTCTTTTTCCGCGATCAACCTATCACGCCATTACAGCAGCGAGAGTTGGCGGGGCGTTTTGGTGATTTGCATATTCATCCGGTTTATCCGCACACCAAAGAGTGCGAAGAGATTATCGTGCTGGATACCCACGATAATAATCCGCCCGATAATGACAACTGGCACACCGATGTGACCTTTATCGAGAACCCGCCATTGGGCGCGATATTGGCGGCTAAACAGTTACCCGCTACGGGTGGGGATACCTTGTGGAGCAGCGGTATTGCTGCTTATGAAGCGCTATCTGCGCCGTTTAGGCAGTTGTTGGCAGGGTTGCGGGCAGAGCACGATTTCACTCACTCCTTCCCCGAACACAAAAATCGCGCGACGCCGGAAGAGCATCAGCGTTGGCTATTGGCAAAAGAGAAGAATCCGCCGTTATTGCATCCCGTGGTGAGAACGCATCCGGTCTCTGGGCGTCAGGCATTGTTCGTCAATGAAGGATTCACCACTCGTATCGTTGATCTGAGTGCGAAAGAGAGCGATGCATTACTGCGTTTTCTTTTCGCTCACGCCACTAAGCCCGAGTTTCAAGTGCGCTGGCGTTGGCAGCAAGATGATGTGGCGATTTGGGATAACCGTGTCACCCAACACTATGCGAATGCCGACTATTTGCCGCAGCGGCGGGTGATGCACCGTGCGACAATTTTAGGTGATAAGCCCGTTTATCGGCCTTGATGCACTACTTTTTGGTGTAAAGACCCAACGTGAGATTGCAACGCAAAGCTCGCCAATACTCGCTGAACGTGGTGCTACCTTGGAACAGCGCAGCAGGTAAGCCAAGGGCAAAAAATCGCTTCGCTAATGTGCGACGGGCTAGAGGGTCGGTAATCTTTTTACGTATCAACCCCAACAGATGCCCACTTTCGCGGTTGGCATGGCGCAGCAGTATTTTACGTAACGCCGGTGGGCTATTCGCCGCAATCTCAACTAGCCCGTGAATGATATCAAGATAACTATTCGCGCGGCGCTGTAACGCTTGAGGCGATGGGGAATTGGTGATGGATTCAGGATTGGTGCGGTAACCATAAAACGGTTGCTGGCAGAATCCAACCCGCTTGGCGACTCGTGCCAGTTGGGTGGTCCACAAAATGTCCTCATGAACCATATCGCGGATAAAGGCCAAGTGATTATCCACGATAACATCACGACGAATCAGTTGTAGCCAGGCAAAATGAGGCCACTCATCTTGCTCAACACTGCGAATAACCCACTGTTGACCGTCCAATACCTCGCCCCAAGGCTGCTTATGCAGCAATGGGGGCTCGGCTTGTACCGCAGGATTGCTGGTGAATCGATAACCATTGCCTATCAGCAAATCTAACGACTGCTCCTTGGCTTGTGTGAGCCAGCGGTGTAACGCATCGGGTGCGAGCCAGTCATCGCCATCGACAAAGGCAATCCATTGCCCCTTTGCTTGCGCAATACCCGCGTTACGTGCCGCTGATAACCCTTGATTCACCTGATTGATAATCACCAAGCGGCTGTCATCGTGGGCAATGTCGGCGAGCATCTCCGGACTGGAGTCGGTCGAACCATCATTGACGGCGATGATTTCAAATGAAATGCCCTGTTGGCTTCTCAATGAGTCCAGTAATTCGGCGAGATACGTTTCACAGTTATAAACCGGAACAATGATGCTGACGTCGATGGATGCCATGCGCTTTACTCCGCCTCAAATAGCTTGGTGATGTTTTCCAGCTGTTCCTGCGCGTCCAACCACTGCATTTCTGTCTCTTCCAGTTTGGACTTCACCTGTAGCTGCTGCTGTAAACATTGGGTCAAATCGGCCTTACGGGCAATGTCGTACAAGGCAGAATCTGCTAGCTGTTCTTCGATAGCAGCCAATTCTGTGCTGAGCTTATCCATCTGCTTTTCCAGCGTCATAATCTGCTTACGTAATGGTTGGGTCTGGCTGCGGAATTCAGCTTCACGGCGTTTTTGGTCTTTACGCTGCTGAGCGCTATTGCCCGAAAGCTCTTTGGCAGGGCTATCTTGCTGGCTTTGCTGGCGTTGTACATCCACCAAAAATTGCTGGTAATCCTCTAGATCGCCATCGAACTGTTCCACTTTGCCATCGTGCACCAAATAGAGATCATCGGTGGTAGAGCGCAGCAAATGACGGTCATGGGAAACCACCACCAAGGCACCTTCGAAATCAATCAGCGCCTCCGTCAGGGCTTGACGCATATCGAGGTCAAGGTGGTTGGTGGGTTCATCCAGCAGCAGCAGATTAGGGCGCTGCCAGATAATCAGTGCCAAGACCAATCGCGCCTTTTCACCGCCAGAGAAGCGAGCAGTAGGATCGGTTACTTGATCGCCCTGAAAACCGTAGCCACCTAAGTAATCACGCAACTGCTGTTCTGGCTCTTTAGGCGCTAAGCGACTCATATGCTGTAGCGGGGATTCATCTGCGCGTAAGAATTCAAGTTGATGCTGAGCGAAGTAACCCAGCTTAATGCCTTTGGATAGTCCAATTTCGCCACTTTGTGGTTCCAACGTGCCGGCGAGTAACTTGATCAGCGTGGATTTACCGGCACCGTTGCGGCCCAGCAGGCCGATACGCGATCCTGGCACCAAGTTGAGCTTGATGGACTGTAAAATAGTTTTATCGCCGTAACCTGCGCTGACCTTTTCCATCCGCAATAAGGGGTCTGGCAGACTCTCAGGCGTGCGGAAACTGAAGTGGAATGGGTTATCCACATGAGCAGGGGCGATAAGCTCCATGCGCTCAAGCATTTTGATTCGGCTCTGGGCCTGTTTTGCTTTGGTTGCCTGTGCGCGGAAACGGTCGATATAACTTTGTAAATGCGCGACTTTTTCTTGTTGATGCTGATACATCGATTGTTGTTGCGACAGCTTAGTGGCGCGTTGGCGTTCGAAGGATGAATAGTTGCCGGTATATTCATTCAGCGTCTGCTGTTCAATGTGTAAAATCTTATCAATAATAGGATCAAGGAAATCACGGTCATGGGAGATCAACACCAGTGTACCGGTGTAACTTTTCAGCCATTTTTCCAGCCAGATAACGGCATCCAAATCTAAATGGTTGGTCGGTTCATCGAGCAGCAGTAGATCAGAACGGCAAAGCAGCGCCTGTGCCAAGTTCAAGCGCATGCGCCAGCCACCCGAAAATGAGCGCACCGGTTGTTGCAATTGATCTTGAGAAAAGCCTAACCCGTTGAGCAAACTGGCGGCGCGTGGCTGGATAGTCCAAGCATGGATGGCATCGAGCTTGCCGTGGACGGTGGCAATGGCATGACCGTCATTTTTTTCATTGGCGACCTGAAGTTCAGCTTCCAATTGACGATACTCACGGTCACCGTCGATAACATACTCTATCGCCGGAATATCCAATGCGGGGGTTTCTTGATTGACCCAAGCCAGCGCCCAGTTGCTAGGAAAAGTAGCGTTGCCCCCATCGGCGCTCAGTTCGCCTTTGAGCAACGACAGCAGAGTGGATTTACCGCAACCGTTTTTGCCGACTAACCCAACTTTTTGGCCAGGGTTAATCGTGGCAGTGGCGTTGTCCAGCAAGACGCGAGTACCACGTCGAATTTGAAGCGAAGAAAAAACAATCATCAGAGTGCCGTATGTTTAGAGTATGTTAAATTGTTATCCCCTTCGTCCTTGACGTTGTAGGGGCATTCGCGGCGCTCATTCACCCGAGCCACTGTTCATCGGGGTTAGCGCGTTTTGCCTGACTGCAACACCAATCGCTTTGGGTATAAATCTTAGTCTTTTTTAGTCTTTGCGAAGCATGGTAACGGAAAAACCGGACCCTGACGACGCTTTGGAGGGGAATGATGTCGCAGCCACCGAAGGTTTTGCTGCTGTATGCCCATCCGGAATCACAGGACTCGGTCGCTAACCGAGTTTTGCTGCAACCGGTGCAGCAGTTAGAGCATGTCACTGTGCACGATCTTTATGCACACTATCCGGATTTCTTTATTGATATTCACCATGAGCAAGAATTGCTGCGTGAGCATCAAATTATCGTCTTCCAACACCCCCTTTATACCTACAGTTGCCCTGCATTACTGAAGGAGTGGCTGGATCGAGTGCTGGCGCGTGGCTTTGCCAATGGCGTTGGCGGGCATGCGTTGACCGGTAAATACTGGCGCTCAGTGATTACGACTGGCGAACCTGAAGGAGCTTATCGGGTTGGGGGGTATAACCGCTACCCTATGGAAGACATTTTGCGTCCCTTTGAATTGACGGCCGCTATGTGCCATATGCATTGGATGAATCCCATGATTATTTACTGGGCGCGGCGTCAGAAGCCGGAAGTCCTTGCTAGCCATGCGCAAGCTTATGCGCAGTGGCTACAGTCACCGTTGCCCACAGGGGGGCACTGATATGGAAGGCTCGGCGCTACTGACTGCGATTTTATTATTCTTATTTGCCGCTGTGGTGGCAGTACCCATTGCTCAACGGTTGGGTATTGGTGCGGTATTGGGTTACTTGATAGCGGGTATCGCTATCGGCCCATGGGGGTTGGGTTTTATCCGTGATGTTGACGAAATTCTGCACTTTTCCGAACTGGGTGTCGTTTTTCTGATGTTCATCATTGGATTGGAGCTGAATCCCGCGAAGCTCTGGCAATTACGCCGCTCGATTTTTGGTGTCGGCGCAGGCCAAGTGATTATCACCGCAGCGGTATTGGGCGCATTGCTCTATTTCACCCATTTTGCTTGGCAAGCCGCAGTCATCGGTGGGGTCGGATTGGCGATGTCCTCGACGGCAATGGCATTGCAACTGATGCGGGAAAAAGGCATGAACCGCAATGAAGGCGGGCAACTCGGCTTCTCGGTTTTGCTATTCCAAGATATGGCCGTCATTCCTGCCTTGGCTCTGATCCCCATTTTGGCCGGTGGCGGTGGTGAAACCAACGATTGGGTCAGGATTGGCACTAAAGTCGCTGCCTTTGCAGGCATGCTCATTGGTGGCCGTTATCTGCTGCGCCCCTTGTTTCGTTACATTGTGGCCTCCGGTGTGCGCGAAGTTTTCACCGCCGCTGCACTACTGGTAGTCTTAGGTTCAGCCCTGTTTATGGATGCACTTGGGCTATCAATGGCGCTAGGAACATTTATCGCCGGAATATTACTGGCGGAAAGTGAATTCCAACACGAACTCGAAATCGCCATCGAACCCTTCAAAGGGCTATTGCTGGGTTTATTCTTCATTTCTGTTGGCATGGCATTAAATATTGGCGTGCTGTTTACCCATCTGTTGGATGTCCTGTTAGGCGTTCTGGCGTTGGTCTTTATCAAAGGCACTGTGCTGTATGGCTTGGCGCGGGCTTTCGGGTTGCGTCGTTCGGTGCGGTTGCAATTTGCGGGCGTACTGAGTCAAGGGGGCGAGTTCGCGTTCGTCTTGTTCTCGGCGGCATTCACTCAGCATGTTTTGGATGCAGAACAACTGGCCTTACTGCTGGTGGTTGTTACCCTCTCTATGATGACCACGCCATTACTGATGCAACTTATTGACCGCATTTTGTCTCGTCGTTACAACGCACAAGAAGAGAGTGATGAGAAGCCGTTCGTTGAAGATAACGATCCGCAGGTGATTATTGTTGGCTTTGGTCGGTTTGGTCAGGTGATTGGCCGATTACTGATGGCGAACAAAATGCGTATTACCGTGTTGGAGCGCGATGTCAGCGCCGTCAGTGTGATGCGTAAATATGGCTATAAAGTCTACTATGGTGATGCTACTGAACTGGAGCTGTTACGTGCCGCCGGTGCTGAAAAAGCCAAGGCTATCGTTATCACCTGTAATGAGCCGGAAGACACGATGACGTTGGTGCATTTGTGCCAGCAGCATTTCCCTAATTTACATATTCTGGCCCGAGCCAGAGGGCGTGTTGAAGCACATGAATTGCTGCAAAGCGGTGTCAAAGACTTCACCCGCGAGACATTTTCCAGTGCGCTGGAGTTGGGCCGCAAAGCACTATTGGGTTTGGGGATGCATCCTCATCAGGCATACCGTGCGCAGCAACATTTTCGTCGTCTCGATATGCGTATGTTGCGTGAATTGGTGCCTCAGCATCATGGCGATGTGGCACAAATTTCCAGAATTAAAGAAGCCCGTCGTGAACTGGAAGATATTTTCCAACGTGAAATGCTGCATGAAAGTCGGCAATTAGACGGGTGGGATGAATACGAATAATGTCGGAGAAAATGATGGCAATGGTGCAGAATAATACGTCAAGCACACGTAAAAGGTTCATCGCAGGCGCGGTTTGCCCGAAATGCAAGGCATTGGATACACTGGCTTTATGGCGTGAAGATCAGGTCGAAGTGGTGGAGTGCGTCAAGTGTGGACACCATCAACGCCAGACGGATAAACAGGTCAGCCAACATGTGCGTCAAAATGAACAAGTGATCGGTATTTTCAATCCGAAGTAGCGTTATCCTTCGCGATTTTTTATGCTGAAGAGTACAGCGGTGCAGATTTCCGCTACAATCTGTGCCAATTTTTGTTCCAAGGGTAGGAGATATCATGAAAGTAGCAAAAGACTTGGTGGTCAGCCTGGCTTACCAGGTACGTACAGAAGACGGTGTTTTAGTTGATGAGTCTCCGGTGAGCGCGCCGTTGGACTACCTGCACGGTCACGGTTCTTTGATCGCAGGTCTGGAAAAAGCGCTTGAAGGCCACGAAGCTGGCGACAGCTTTGATGTGCGCGTTAATGCAGACGAAGGTTACGGCAGCTATGATGAAAATCTGGTGCAGCGCGTACCGAAAGACGTCTTCATGGGCGTTGACGAGCTGGAAGTGGGTATGCGTTTCCTGGCTGATACCGATCAAGGTCCAGTACCAGTTGAGATCACTGCGGTTGAAGACGAGCACGTCGTTGTAGACGGTAACCACATGCTGGCGGGTCAGGATCTGAACTTCCATGTTGAAGTGGTTGCTATCCGTGAAGCGACAGAAGAAGAATTGCAACATGGCCACGTACATGGTGAGCATGACCATCATCACGAACATGGTGACGGTTGCTGCGGCGGCCATGGCCATGGTGATCACGACGAAGGTCATGAACACGGCAAAGGCGGTTGCGGTAAAGGCGGTTGTGGCTGCCACTAAAATCTGACGTTGTCAGTCAAAAGCCAGCCTTGCGGCTGGCTTTTTGCGTTAAGCATGGCGGGTGATTACGATGGACGATTATTACTGTGCTTCGCCTATTCACCCGACGTTGTAAACCCAAATGAAGTTGTTAACCCTAATGAAGCTATAGACCCTAATAATGCGGTGGTGGGACTTCTTCCGCTTCACTGGCCAGCATTGAAGGTTGCGATGCACGCAGTTTATCGGTCAGTAGGCGTAAATGCTCACGCAGTTTGGTCATTTCCATTTGATGCTCCGTCACGATCACATTAAGTTCTTCGATCGTCACTTCCTGAAATGCCAAACGACTTTCCAGCATTTCCAGCCGTTGTTCAAACAGGGATTGTTCCATTTTATTTCCTCTCATGACTGCAAACGATACAGCTATACTTTTGATAGCTGCCAACCTTACCTTTTGGTTGTTTTCTACTCGATGGCAGTATAGCTAAAATAGTAGAACGCGCTAGATTCTACCTGCAAACGCGCATGATTACCCTTTAAGCGTCAAGATATCTATAAAAACGAAACTTCTTGTAGTAAAAAAAGTCTTAATATCTCTTAATAGCATGGGTATTGAGATTGTTTTGTGTTCGCACAGGCAGTTATAGTACGAATTACTCTTAAAAATCGTTGCTTGGGGTTAGAGTCCTTAAGCCAATGGAGAAATGGATGAAATCACTGTTTAAAGTAACGCTACTGGCTACCACCATGGCGCTAACCCTGAATACCTCTGCGGCTTTCGCTGCTGAAGCAGCAAAAACTGCCACTGCAGCTGCACCAGCAACGACAAATAGTGCATTTAAAAATGATGACCAGCAGTCTGCTTATGCACTCGGCGCATCATTAGGGCGTTATATGGATAACTCCCTGAAAGAACAAGAAAAGCTGGGTATTAAACTGGATAAAGACCAGTTAATCGCAGGCGTACAAGATGCTTTTGCAAGCAAAAGTAAACTAACTGACGAAGAAATCGAAAAAACCTTGCAAGGTTTTGAAGCGCGCGTGAAAGCCTCTGCTCAAGCCAAGATGGAGCAAGATGCGAAAGAAAACGCCGATAAAGGCGCAAAATATCGCGAGACCTTTGCTAAAGAAAAAGATGTGAAGAAAACCGAGTCTGGTTTGCTGTACAAAGTTGAGAAAGCCGGTACAGGTGATGCACCAAAAGATAGCGATACTGTCGTCGTTAACTACAAAGGCACACTGACCGACGGTACTGAGTTTGATAACTCATACAAACGTGGTGAGCCACTGTCCTTCCGTCTGGATGGCGTTATCCCAGGTTGGACCGAAGGTCTGAAGCAAATCAAGAAAGGCGGCAAGATCACTCTGGTCATCCCACCAGAACTGGCTTACGGCAAAACTGGCGTCCCAGGTATCCCTGCGAACTCTACGTTGGTATTTGACGTAGAACTGCTGGATGTGAAAGCGGCACCGAAAGCTGACGCACCGGAAGAGCAGCCTGCTGCAGCGGCGGACGCAAAAGCGAAGAAGTAATCTAGCGCCGTTATTCGGACCTGCATCTAACCGCTACGATGATTATCGTGGCGGTTTTTTTATTATACGCATATCAATTCGCACTTCTGTTCGTTGATAACTTGACGGTTTATGGCTTGTGGGCTTAACGTCAATATCACGTGTAAACGCAAGGATTTTATCTCAGCATATTTGCTAAACTTAAAATTCAAGATATTGAGTTATGAGTCTGCCAACGATATTGAGACAGGCTTTATCTAGAGGATGGTGTCTTCGATGTCTAATTCGCTTCTTAGTAGCGATACCAGTGAACTGGATTTACTGGATGAACGTCCGTTCAGTCAGACGGACCATGAAATATTAAAATCATACGAAGCTATCGTTGATGGTTTGGCGATGCTTATTGGCAGTCACTGTGAAATTGTGCTGCATTCTCTGGAAGACCTGAAAAGTTCCGCGGTGAGAATTGCCAACGGTGAACATACCGGGCGGCAGATTGGTTCACCGATAACTGATTTAGCCCTGCGGATGTTGCACGACATGGCTGGTGCTGACAGCAGCGTATCGAGAGCTTATTTCACGCGAGCTAAAAGCGGTGTGCTGATGAAGTCCGTCACTATCGCGATTCGTAACCGCGACCAGCGTGTTATTGGTTTGCTGTGTATCAACATGAATCTGGATGTGCCTTTCTCACAGATCATCCAAACTTTCATGCCGCCAGAAACACAAGAAGTCGCCTCCTCGGTTAACTTTGCCTCATCGGTCGATGACCTCGTAGCGCAAACGTTGGAATTCACTATCGAAGAAGTGAATGCGGACCGTAACGTTTCTAACAATGCCAAGAACCGTCAGGTGGTACTTAACCTGTATGAGAAGGGTATTTTTGATATTAAAGATGCCATCAATCAGGTTGCTGAACGGCTAAATATCTCTAAACACACGGTATATCTCTACATTCGTCAGTTTAAAAGTGGCGATCTCGTGGGGCACGACCGTTAATGTCAGGTTTGAAAGCGGCGAAATATTGCCTAATGGTGACTGGACCAGCTTATGGTACACAGCAGGCCAGCAGTGCATATCAATTCGCACAAGCTCTTATCAACTCAGGCCATCATCTGGTGAGTATCTTCTTCTATCGTGAAGGGGTACTCAATGCTAACCAATTAACGGCTCCCGCCAGTGATGAGTTTGATTTGGTTCGTGCTTGGCAAAAACTAGCTGATGAGCATGCTGTGGCATTAAATGTGTGTGTGGCAGCAGCGCTGCGCCGTGGGGTGACTGACCAACACGAAGCAGAACAACTCAATCTGGCGGCAGCGAATCTGCAACCGGGTTTTACCTTAAGTGGTTTGGGTGCGCTGGCAGAAGCGGCATTGACCTGTGATCGTATGGTGCAATTCTAATGGTGGCGAAGCGCATTGCTTTTGTTTTCACTCAAGGCCCACATGGCAACTCAGCAGGGCGGGAAGGGCTAGATGCTTTACTGGCGGCATCAGCGCTAAGCGGAGATATTGGTGCCTTCTTCCTTTCAGATGGTGTCCTGCAACTTCTACCCCAACAGCAACCAGAAAAAATCCTCGCCAGAAACTATATTGCGACTTTTGGTGTTTTACCTTTATACGATGTCGAGAATTGCTATATCTGCGAAGCCTCATTACATCAACGTGGATTGAGCGGTATAACGGGTTTGATCCTCGATGTTGAGGTCTTATCTCCAGCAGATTTGCGTCATCAACTGGCGACTTATGACGTCGTACTGACTTTTTAATTGAGAATGGGGCCGAGATAATGCTGTATACCGTCAGTCATTCTCCTTATCGTTGTGATTTATCTGCTTTGTTGAGATTAGTCACATCTGAAGATGACATTCTCTTTCTACAAGATGGCGTAATGGCTGTTTTGAAAAACAGCGACAGCCTTAAGTTATTGTTAAGTCAATCAACTTCTTTTTTTGTCTTAGAAGATGATATTATTGCGCGCGGCTTGGTTGGTCAAATTTCAGACAGCGCGACACTAATCAGCTATACTCACTTCGTGGATTTGACCCTAAAACATCAGCAACAACTGGCATGGTAATGCGAGTAATGCTGTATATTTCTTGACACCTTAGATAGTCAGCCATAAAATTCTGCGTCCTCGTTCTCTGCCAGTCGTGCAAACGAGGGGGATTTATCACGTGTTTACGAAGCAAAAAACCAGGAGCTTTTTTAATAATGGCAACGATTAACCAGCTGGTTCGCAAGCCACGCAGCATGAAGGTTGCTAAAAGCAACGTTCCTGCGCTGGAAGCATGCCCGCAGAAACGTGGTGTATGTACCCGCGTATATACAACCACTCCGAAAAAACCTAACTCCGCACTGCGTAAAGTTTGCCGTGTGCGTTTAACTAACGGTTTTGAAGTCACCTCCTACATCGGCGGTGAAGGTCATAACCTTCAGGAACACTCCGTGATCCTGATCCGTGGCGGTCGTGTTAAAGACTTGCCAGGTGTGCGTTACCACACCGTCCGCGGCGCGCTTGACTGCTCAGGTGTTAAAGACCGTAAGCAATCACGTTCTAAGTACGGCGTGAAGAAGCCAAAGGCTTAATGGTTCTCCGTTAAGTAAGGCCAAACATTTTCACATTAATGTCAAAATAAACTCTTAGAGTTTTGGACAACCCTGAATTAACAACGGAGTATTTCCATGCCACGTCGTCGTGTAATTGGCCAGCGTAAAATTTTACCGGATCCTAAGTTCGGATCTGAATTGCTGGCTAAATTTGTAAATATCCTGATGGTAGACGGTAAAAAATCTACTGCAGAAGCAATCGTCTATACCGCGCTGGAGACCCTGGCTCAGCGTTCTGGTAAAGATTTTCTGGAAGCTTTCGAAGTAGCTCTGGACAACGTGCGCCCGACTGTCGAAGTTAAGTCTCGCCGCGTTGGTGGTTCTACTTATCAGGTACCAGTTGAAGTTCGTCCGGTTCGTCGTAATGCCTTGGCAATGCGTTGGATCGTTGATGCTGCTCGTAAACGCGGTGATAAATCCATGGCTTTGCGCTTGGCGAATGAACTGTCTGACGCAGCAGAGAACAAAGGTTCTGCTGTTAAGAAACGTGAAGACGTTCACCGTATGGCCGAAGCTAACAAGGCGTTCGCCCACTACCGCTGGTAATTGCCACGCAGTAGTCATGCTAACCATGCGGGCGGTCTTCTTGGCCCACCCGCATGGGTTAACCGAATGAACGCCCTAGGAATAGAGGAATCAAATGGCTCGTAAAACACCCATTGAGCGCTACCGTAATATCGGTATCAGTGCTCACATCGACGCCGGTAAGACAACCACTACCGAACGTATCCTGTTTTACACCGGTGTAAACCATAAAATCGGTGAAGTTCATGACGGCGCAGCCACCATGGACTGGATGGAACAGGAGCAGGAGCGTGGTATTACCATTACTTCTGCAGCTACTACCTGCTTCTGGTCTGGTATGGCTAAACAGTTCGAACCACATCACGTCAATATCATTGACACCCCTGGGCACGTTGACTTCACCATCGAAGTAGAACGTTCCATGCGTGTTCTTGACGGCGCGGTAATGGTTTACTGTGCAGTTGGTGGTGTTCAGCCACAGTCTGAGACCGTATGGCGTCAGGCTAATAAGTACAAAGTTCCACGCATCGCGTTCGTTAACAAAATGGACCGTATGGGCGCGAACTTCTTGAAAGTTGTTGGCCAGATTAAATCTCGTCTGGGCGCGAATCCAGTTCCATTGCAACTGGCTATCGGCGCGGAAGAGAAATTCACCGGTATTATTGACTTGGTGAAAATGAAAGCGATCAACTGGAACGAAGCTGATCAGGGCGTGACCTTCGAATACGAAGAGATCCCTGCTGATATGGCTGATCTGGCTGCTGAATGGCACCAGAATCTGGTTGAGTCTGCTGCAGAAGCGTCAGATGAGCTGATGGATAAATACTTGGGCGGCGAAGAGCTGACCGAGTTAGAAATCAAAACAGCTCTGCGTAAACGCGTTCTGAACAACGAAATCATCTTGGTTACCTGTGGTTCTGCGTTTAAAAACAAAGGCGTACAGGCAATGCTGGATGCAGTTATCGAATACCTACCAGCACCAACTGACGTTGAAGCGATTAACGGTATTCTGGACGACGGTAAAGATACTCCGGCAGTTCGTCATTCTGACGACAAAGAGCCGTTCTCTGCACTGGCGTTCAAAATTGCTACCGACCCGTTTGTGGGTAACTTGACGTTCTTCCGTGTGTACTCTGGTGTTGTAAACTCCGGTGACACCGTGTTGAACTCAGTACGTTCACAGCGTGAGCGTCTGGGCCGTATCGTTCAGATGCACGCAAACAAGCGTGAAGAGATCAAAGAAGTTCGTGCAGGCGACATCGCAGCAGCGATTGGTCTGAAAGATGTGACGACTGGTGACACTCTGTGTGACCCAGCTAACCCGATCATCTTGGAACGTATGGAGTTCCCAGAGCCAGTAATCTCTGTTGCCGTTGAACCAAAAACCAAAGCCGACCAAGAAAAAATGGGTATGGCTCTGGGTCGTCTGGCAAAAGAAGATCCATCATTCCGCGTTTGGACTGACGAAGAATCTGGTCAGACTATCATCGCTGGTATGGGTGAATTGCACTTGGATATCTTGGTTGACCGTATGCGCCGCGAATTTAACGTGGAAGCAAACGTCGGTAAACCTCAGGTTGCATACCGTGAAACAATCCGCGATACCGTTAAGGACGTGGAAGGTAAGCACGCTAAGCAGTCAGGCGGTCGTGGTCAGTACGGTCATGTTGTTATCGACATGTCTCCGTTGCCACCGGGTGGCGCTGGGTATGAATTCGTCAACGAAATCGTTGGTGGTTCAATTCCTAAAGAGTTCATCCCTGCTGTTGATAAAGGCATCCAGGAACAACTGAAAGCTGGTCCGCTGGCTGGTTACCCAGTTGTTGACGTTAAAATCCGTCTGCACTATGGTTCTTACCATGACGTTGACTCCTCAGAATTGGCATTTAAATTAGCCGGTTCTATTGCCTTTAAAGAAGGTTTCAAACGAGCTAAACCAGTTCTGCTTGAGCCTATCATGAAGGTTGAAGTCGAAACCCCTGAAGATTACATGGGTGACGTAATGGGCGACCTTAACCGTCGTCGCGGTATCATCGAAGGTATGGAAGATACTGCTACCGGTAAAACCGTTCGCGTCAAGGTTCCGTTGTCTGAAATGTTCGGTTATGCTACTGACCTGCGTTCTCAGACTCAGGGCCGTGCTTCTTACTCCATGGAATTCCTGGAGTATGCTGAAGCACCTAGTAACGTCGCTAAAGCCGTTATCGAAGCCCGTGGCAAATAAGCTTTCGGGTTTAAAACAATGATCCAGTGCTCTCTCATAAGTGGGAGAGCACAAGAGTAAGGAATATAGTCGTGTCTAAAGAAAAATTTGAACGTAACAAACCCCATGTAAACGTCGGTACTATCGGCCACGTTGACCATGGTAAAACAACTCTGACTGCTGCGATCACCACCGTACTGGCTAAAACCTACGGCGGTAGCGCTCGTGCTTTCGATCAGATCGATAACGCACCTGAAGAAAAAGCACGTGGTATCACCATCAACACTTCTCACGTTGAGTATGACACCCCATCACGTCACTATGCGCACGTTGACTGCCCAGGGCACGCCGACTACGTTAAAAACATGATCACCGGTGCTGCTCAGATGGACGGCGCGATCCTGGTTGTTGCTGCAACTGATGGCCCTATGCCACAGACTCGCGAGCACATCCTGCTGGGTCGTCAGGTTGGCGTTCCTTTCATCATCGTATTCATGAACAAATGTGACATGGTTGATGATGAAGAGCTGCTGGAACTGGTAGAAATGGAAGTTCGTGAACTTCTGTCTGCTTACGATTTCCCTGGTGATGATCTGCCAGTAGTACGTGGTTCTGCTCTGAAAGCGCTGGAAGGCGTACCTGAGTGGGAAGAGAAAATCATCGAACTGGCTGGCTACTTGGATTCTTACATCCCAGAACCAGTACGTGCGGTTGACATGCCATTCTTGTTGCCAATCGAAGACGTATTCTCTATCTCTGGCCGTGGTACAGTAGTAACTGGTCGTGTAGAGCGCGGTATCGTTAAAGTTGGTGAAGAAGTAGAAATCGTTGGTATCAAAGATACTGTTAAATCTACTTGTACCGGCGTTGAAATGTTCCGTAAATTGCTGGACGAAGGCCGTGCTGGTGAGAACGTTGGTGTTCTGTTGCGTGGTATCAAACGTGAAGAGATCGAACGTGGTCAAGTTCTGGCTAAACCAGGTTCTATCAAGCCACACACCAAATTTGACTCAGAAGTTTATATTCTGAGCAAAGATGAAGGCGGTCGTCATACTCCGTTCTTCAAAGGCTACCGTCCTCAGTTCTACTTCCGTACTACTGACGTAACCGGTACTATCGAACTGCCAGAAGGCGTTGAAATGGTGATGCCAGGTGACAACGTTAACATGGTTGTGACTCTGATTCACCCAATCGCAATGGACGACGGTCTGCGTTTCGCAATCCGTGAAGGCGGCCGTACTGTAGGCGCTGGTGTTGTTGCTAAAGTTATCGCTTAATTGCGTCATTGATTAATTAATTTATTGATCAAGTAAAAGGGTGCTTCGGCACCCTTTTTTATTGGCTTGCTGAATAATCTTAATTGAAATAACTCTTATTCTTATTTACACTTGAGGTATTGGTTAAGAAGTGAGTCTCTCTATGTACGTTTGTCTGTGTAATGCGGTATCTGACAAAGTAATCCGTAAAGCTGTACGTCAGCACCATCCACATACCATTAAGCAGTTGCGTCAACTCGTGCCTATCGGCACAGACTGCGGAAAGTGCATTCGACAGGCCAGAGAAATCTTGATCGAGGAACGCGCTAACATTCCTGAAATGAATGATGTTGCCTAATAGTTAGCAGGGAGAAGTTTTCCCCACACCTTGCCATCTGGTACTACACTTTTAGTACTGGAAGCGGAGGGTATAACTATGAAAGGCGATAAAAAAATCATTGCACATCTCAATAAGCTACTCGGAAACGAATTAGTTGCCATCAATCAATATTTTCTTCACGCCCGAATGTTTAAAAACTGGGGTCTGATGCGCCTTAATGATAAGGAGTATCACGAGTCAATCGATGAAATGAAGCATGCGGATAAGTACATTGAGCGCATTTTATTCCTAGAAGGCATTCCTAACTTGCAAGATCTAGGCAAGCTGAATATTGGCGAAGATGTCGAAGAGATATTGAAATCTGATTTAGCGCTCGAATTATCTGGGGCGAAAGATTTACGTGAAGGGATTGCATACGCCGATTCAATTCATGACTACGTTAGCCGTGACTTATTGAAAGAAATTTTGGCTGAAGAAGAAGGGCATATTGATTGGCTCGAAACGGAGCTTAGCCTTATCGATCGTCTGGGCATACAAAATTACTCTCAGGCGCAATTGGCGAAAGAATGATTTATTCGTATACAACAAAAAGGTGAGTGTCCGCGTGTTAGATGATACTCGCCTTTTAAGTTCTGTTGTCTGGAATGTGAGAGCTTAAGACTCATTTGGGGCGTTTGTCGCCTGAAGATTAGCTCTTGTCGTCTAGAAATGCCGCGATACAGTTCTGATTAACCCACCTCTACCTGTTGTTCTCTCACCTGATTTGCAAGTTTCCGCATAGATTTCCAACAGTAGCTTGCTTCCTGTCAGTATTTACGTATAATGCGCGGGCCTACCTAATCTTGATAGGTCAGATTGAAACTAATCTGTCAGTTACAGCCTAGTGCCGTAACTGAACAATACTCCCGATATGGGGGTTATATGTTGAACGATTACACTCCCCCATCAATCGAAATGGGTGCGAGGAGTAATCATTTACGTTTATAAATAATTGGAGCTCTGGTCTCATGCAGAACCAAAGAATCCGTATCCGCCTGAAAGCGTTTGATCATCGTTTGATCGATCAATCAACTGCGGAAATCGTCGAGACTGCCAAGCGCACTGGTGCGCAGGTTCGTGGTCCGATCCCGCTGCCAACTCGCAAAGAGCGCTTTACCGTTCTGATCTCTCCGCACGTCAATAAAGATGCGCGCGATCAGTATGAAATTCGCACTCACAAGCGTCTGGTTGACATCGTTGAGCCAACCGAGAAAACCGTTGATGCTCTGATGCGTCTGGATCTGGCTGCCGGTGTAGACGTGCAGATCAGCCTGGGTTAATCAGGTCATTGAGCGATTGAGAGGTTGAAACAATGATTGGTTTAGTCGGTAAGAAAGTGGGTATGACGCGTATCTTCACTGAAGATGGCGTTTCAATCCCAGTAACTGTTATCGAAATTGAAGCGAACCGCGTAACTCAGGTTAAGAGCCTGGAGAACGACGGATACCGTGCTGTACAAGTAACTACCGGTGCTAAAAAAGCTAACCGCGTTACTAAACCAGAAGCGGGTCATTTCGCTAAAGCTGGCGTAGAAGCTGGCCGTGGTCTGTGGGAATTCCGCCTTCCAGAAGGTCAAGAATTTACTGCTGGTCAAGAAATTAGCGTCGAAATTTTTGCAGACGTTAAAAAAGTCGATGTTACAGGTACATCTAAAGGTAAAGGTTTTGCCGGTACTGTTAAGCGCTGGAACTTCCGCACCCAAGATGCTACCCATGGTAACTCCTTGTCTCACCGTGTTCCGGGTTCTATCGGTCAAAACCAGACTCCGGGCAAAGTGTTCAAAGGCAAGAAAATGGCTGGCCACCTGGGTGACGAGCGTGTAACCGTTCAAAGCCTGGACGTAGTACGTGTTGACGCTGAGCGCAACCTGCTGCTGGTTAAGGGTGCTGTACCGGGCGCTACCGGTGGCAACCTGATCGTTAAACCAGCTGTGAAGGCGTAAGGGGATAGCAATGGAATTAGTATTGAAAGACGCGCAAGGCGCGCTGACTGTTTCCGAAACTACCTTCGGTCGTGATTTCAACGAAGCGCTGGTACATCAGGTTGTTGTTGCTTATGCAGCAGGTGCCCGTCAAGGTACTCGTGCTCAGAAGACCCGCGCTGAAGTGACTGGTTCCGGTAAAAAACCGTGGCGCCAGAAAGGTACCGGCCGCGCACGTTCAGGTTCTGTGAAGAGCCCGATCTGGCGTTCAGGTGGTGTGACCTTTGCTGCAAAGCCTCAGGACCACAGTCAAAAAGTAAACAAAAAGATGTACCGCGGCGCGCTGAAAAGCATCCTGTCCGAATTGGTACGTCAAGATCGTCTGATCATTGTCGAAAAGTTCTCTGTTGAAGCACCTAAAACTAAGTTGCTGGCGCAGAAACTGAAAGATATGGCTCTGGAAGATGTGCTGATCGTAACGGGTGAACTGGACGAGAACTTGTTCTTGGCAGCTCGCAACCTGTACAAGGTTGACGTTCGCGATGTAGCCGGTATCGACCCAGTTAGCCTGATCGCCTTCGACAAAGTGGTTATGACTGCTGATGCTGTGAAGCAAGTTGAGGAGATGCTGGCATGATTCGTGAAGAACGTCTGCTGAAAGTACTGCGCGCGCCGCATGTATCTGAAAAAGCGTCCGCTGCGATGGAAAAGAATAACACCATCGTTCTCAAAGTTGCCAAAGACGCGACCAAAGCAGAAATTAAAGCTGCAGTGCAGAAACTGTTTGAAGTCGAAGTCGAAGACGTTAACACCTTGCTGGTTAAAGGCAAGAGTAAGCGTCACGGTCAGCGTGTTGGTCGTCGTAGCGACTGGAAAAAAGCTTACGTCACCCTGAAAGAAGGCCAGAATCTGGACTTCATCGGCGGCGCAGAGTAAGTCGGAGGAGTAAACAATGGCAATTGTTAAATGTAAACCTACATCTCCGGGTCGTCGCCACGTTGTTAAAGTGGTTAACCCTGAGCTGCACAAGGGTAAGCCTTATGCCCCGTTGCTTGAGAAATTAAGTAAAAGCGGTGGCCGTAACAACAATGGCCGTATCACCACCCGTCATATCGGTGGTGGCCACAAGCAACATTATCGTCTGGTTGACTTCAAACGCAACAAAGATGGTATCCCTGCTGTGGTTGAGCGTCTGGAGTACGATCCGAACCGTTCTGCGAATATCGCACTGGTTCTGTACAAAGACGGCGAACGCCGTTATATCCTAGCGCCAAAAGGCCTGAAAGCTGGTGACCAGATCCAATCTGGCGTTGATGCTGCAATTAAAGCAGGTAACACCCTGCCTATGCGTAACATCCCAGTTGGTTCAACGGTTCATAACGTAGAAATGAAACCAGGTAAAGGCGGCCAATTGGCTCGTTCTGCTGGTGCATACGTTCAGATCGTTGCTCGTGACGGTTCCTACGTTACTCTGCGTCTGCGCTCCGGCGAAATGCGCAAAGTTCCAGCTGATTGCCGTGCCACCTTAGGTGAAGTCGGTAACGCTGAACACATGCTGCGTGTGCTGGGTAAAGCAGGTGCTAGTCGTTGGCGTGGTATTCGTCCTACCGTTCGCGGTACGGCGATGAACCCGGTAGATCACCCACACGGTGGTGGTGAAGGTCGTAACTTTGGTAAGCACCCGGTAACCCCGTGGGGCGTTCAAACCAAAGGTAAGAAGACCCGTAGCAACAAGCGTACTGATAAGTTCATCGTACGTCGCCGTAGTAAAAAATAATTAGAGGATAAGCCATGCCACGTTCTCTCAAGAAAGGTCCCTTCATTGACCTGCACTTGCTGAAGAAGGTAGAGAAAGCGGTGGAAAGCGGAGACAAGAAGCCAATTCGGACTTGGTCCCGTCGTTCAACGGTCTTTCCAAATATGATCGGTTTGACCATCGCTGTCCATAATGGTCGTCAGCACGTTCCTGTATTTGTTTCCGATGAAATGGTCGGTCACAAATTGGGTGAATTCGCGCCGACCCGTACTTATCGCGGCCATGCGGCCGATAAAAAGGCTAAAAAGCGCTAAGGTAGGAGGAAGAGATGGAAACTATCGCTAAACATCGCCACGCTCGTTCTTCTGCTCAGAAGGTTCGCTTGGTAGCGGACCTGATTCGCGGTAAGAAAGTGTCGCAAGCTCTGGAAACTCTGGCCTATACCAACAAGAAAGCTGCTGGTTTGGTTAAGAAAGTGCTGGAGTCTGCCATTGCTAACGCAGAACACAACGATGGCGCTGACATCGATGATCTGAAAGTCACGAAGATTTTCGTAGACGAAGGCCCTAGCATGAAGCGCATTATGCCGCGTGCAAAAGGTCGTGCAGATCGCATCCTGAAGCGCACCAGCCACATTACTGTGGTTGTGTCCGATCGCTGAGACTCTGGAGACTAGCAATGGGTCAGAAAGTACATCCTAATGGTATTCGACTAGGTATTGTCAAAGCTTGGAACTCTACCTGGTACGCAAATACCAAAGAATTCGCTGACAACCTAGACAGCGACTTTAAAGTTCGCCAATTCTTAACTAAAGAATTAGCGAAAGCTTCCGTTTCTCGCATCGTTATCGAGCGTCCAGCGAAGAGCATCCGTGTGACTATTCACACAGCTCGTCCTGGCATCGTTATCGGCAAGAAAGGTGAAGATGTCGAAAAACTGCGTAAGGTCGTAGCGGATATCGCTGGCGTTCCTGCACAGATTAACATCGCCGAAGTCCGTAAACCGGAACTGGACGCAAAATTGGTTGCTGACAGTATCACTTCACAGCTGGAACGTCGTGTTATGTTCCGTCGTGCTATGAAGCGTGCTGTACAGAACGCAATGCGTCTTGGCGCTAAAGGTATCAAAGTTGAAGTAAGCGGCCGTCTTGGCGGTGCTGAAATCGCGCGTACCGAATGGTATCGTGAAGGTCGTGTTCCGTTGCATACACTGCGTGCGGATATCGATTACAACACATCTGAAGCGCACACCACTTATGGTGTAATCGGCGTAAAGGTATGGATCTTCAAAGGTGAGATCTTGGGTGGTATGGCTGCTGTTGAACAACCGGAACCGGCTGCTCAACCTAAAAAGCAGCAGCGTAAAGGCCGCAAGTAAGGAGAATCGCTGATGTTACAACCAAAGCGTACAAAATTCCGTAAGATGCACAAAGGCCGTAACCGTGGCCTTGCGCAAGGTACGGATGTTAGCTTCGGTGAGTTCGGCCTGAAAGCTTGTGGCCGTTGCCGCCTGACGGCTCGTCAAATCGAAGCAGCCCGTCGTGCGATGACACGTGCAATTAAGCGTCAAGGTAAGGTCTGGATCCGTGTATTCCCGGACAAACCGATCACCGAGAAGCCGCTCGAAGTACGTATGGGTAAAGGTAAGGGTAACGTTGAGTATTGGGTTGCCCTGATCCAGCCAGGAAAAGTTTTATTTGAAATGGCTGGTGTGCCGGAAGAAACTGCTCGCGAAGCATTTAAGCTCGCTGCAGCGAAACTGCCTGTAGGAACCACCTTTGTAACTAAGACGGTGATGTAATGAAAGCACAAGAGCTGCGTGAAAAAAGCGTTGAAGAGCTGAACACTGAGCTGCTCAACCTGCTGCGTGAGCAATTTAATTTGCGCATGCAGGCGGCTAGTGGCCAGCTGCAACAAACTCACCTGTCGAAACAAGTGCGTCGTAATATCGCACGTGTTAAGACTTTACTGACTGAAAAGGCGGGTGCGTAATGACTGACCAAATCCGTACTCTGCAAGGTCGCGTAGTTAGTGACAAAATGGAGAAATCCATGGTTGTTGCTATCGAGCGTGTGGTGAAGCACCCAATCTATGGGAAATTCATCCGTCGCACGACGAAATTGCATGTACATGACGAGAACAATGAATGTGGTATCGGTGACGTGGTAGAAATCCGCGAATGCCGTCCACTGTCAAAGACTAAGTCTTGGACACTTGTTCGCGTTGTAGAGAAAGCGATTCTGTAATAGAGTAGCTGACTCGAACATAATAAGCGGCTCAGAAAGTGGGCCGCTTATTTTTTCTACCCATAATCTGGAAGCGGTGTTATAATGCTGCGCCCTCATTATTGGGGCTTTTAAACGACCTATTCTGGGTCCTAAAGTAGTAGTTGACATTAGCGGAGCACTAACATGATCCAAGAACAGACTATGCTGAACGTGGCCGACAACTCCGGTGCACGTCGCGTAATGTGTATCAAGGTTCTAGGTGGCTCGCACCGTCGCTACGCAGGCATCGGCGACATCATCAAGATCACCATCAAGGAAGCAATTCCTCGTGGCAAGGTGAAGAAAGGCGATGTTCTGAAGGCGGTAGTGGTGCGCACCAAGAAGGGTGTACGTCGCCCGGACGGTTCTGTCATTCGCTTCGATGGTAACGCTTGTGTTATTTTAAATAATAACAGCGAGCAGCCAATCGGCACGCGTATTTTTGGGCCGGTAACTCGTGAACTGCGTAATGAGAAGTTCATGAAAATTATCTCTCTGGCACCAGAAGTACTCTAAGGAGCGAACCATGGCAGCGAAAATCCGTCGTGATGACGAAGTTATCGTGCTAACCGGGAAAGACAAAGGTAAGCGCGGTAAAGTAAAGAATGTCCTGTCTGCTGGTAAGGTCATTGTTGAAGGTATCAACCTGGTTAAAAAACATCAGAAGCCGGTTCCGGCCCTGAACCAACCAGGTGGCATTGTTGAAAAAGAAGCTGCAATTCAAGTTTCCAACCTTGCGCTGTTCAACGCGACAACCGGTAAGGCTGACCGTGTAGGCTTTAGATTCGAAGACGGCAAAAAAGTCCGTTTCTTTAAATCTAACAGCGAAACTATCAAGTAATTTGGAGTAATACGATGGCGAAACTGCATGATTACTACAAAGACGAGGTAGTCAAACAACTGATGTCTCAGTTTGGCTACGACTCTGTCATGCAAGTCCCTCGGGTCGAGAAGATCACCCTGAATATGGGTGTTGGTGAAGCGATCGCTGACAAGAAACTGCTGGATAACGCAGCAGCTGACTTGGCAGCAATCTCCGGTCAAAAGCCGTTTATCACCAAAGCACGCAAATCTGTTGCAGGCTTCAAAATCCGTCAGGGCTATCCGATCGGCTGTAAAGTTACCCTGCGTGGCGAACGCATGTGGGAATTCTTTGAGCGACTGATTACCATTGCTGTACCTCGTATCCGTGACTTCCGTGGCTTGTCCGCTAAGTCATTCGATGGTCGTGGAAACTACAGCATGGGTGTGCGCGAGCAGATCATCTTCCCGGAAATCGACTACGATAAAGTCGATCGTGTACGTGGTTTGGATATTACCATTACCACTACTGCGAAATCCGATGATGAAGGCCGTGCATTGTTGGCTGCTTTTAAATTCCCATTCCGCAAGTAAGGTAGGGTTACTGATGGCTAAGCAATCAATGAAAGCACGCGAAGTTGTTCGCGTGAAACTAGCTAACAAATACCGCGCTCAACGCGAGGAATTAAAAGCTATTATCTCTGGTGTGAACTCATCCGACGAAGATCGTTGGAATGCTGTTCTGAAGCTGCAGTCTCTGCCGCGTGATTCCAGCCCGTCCCGTCAGCGTAACCGCTGCAACCAAACTGGTCGTCCGCATGGTTTCCTGCGGAAGTTCGGGTTGAGCCGTATTAAAGTCCGTGAAACCGCAATGCGCGGTGAAATCCCGGGCCTTAAAAAGGCTAGCTGGTAATTGTCACCAATTGAATCACGGGAGTAAAGACAGATGAGCATGCAAGATCCGATCGCGGATATGCTGACCCGTATCCGTAACGGTCAAGCCGCAAATAAAGTTGCGGTCACCATGCCTTCCTCCAAGCTGAAAGTGGCAATTGCCAACGTTCTGAAGGAAGAAGGCTTTATTGAAGATTTTAAAATCGAAGGCGACACCAAGCCTACACTGGAATTAGCACTTAAGTATTTCCAGGGCAAGGCAGTGGTAGAAAGCATTCAACGTATCAGCCGTCCAGGTCTGCGCATCTATAAGAAAAAAGATGAGCTGCCAAAAGTTATGGCCGGTTTGGGTATCGCTGTTATTTCTACCTCTAAAGGTGTTATGACCGATCGTGCAGCTCGCCAAGCTGGTCTTGGTGGCGAGATTATCTGCTACGTAGCTTAATTCGGGAGGAAAGAATGTCTCGTGTTGCAAAAGCACCCGTCGTCATTCCTGCCGGCGTAGAGGTAAAACTCAACGGTCAGGTTATTTCGATAAAGGGTAAGAACGGCGAGCTGACTCGTACCGTCCATAGCGCTGTTGAAGTTAAGCAAGAAGAAAATACATTGACTTTCGCTCCACGCGAAGGCGCTGTAGACGGTTGGGCCCAAGCGGGTACCACTCGTGCACTGCTTAATGCAATGGTCGTTGGTGTTACCGAAGGCTTCACTAAGAAGCTTCAACTGGTAGGCGTAGGCTACCGTGCCGCAGTTAAAGGCAACGTGGTGAATTTAGCTTTAGGCTTCTCTCATCCAGTTGACCATGAATTGCCGGCTGGCATCACTGCCGAGTGCCCGACCCAAACTGAAATCGTGCTGAAAGGCGCTGATAAGCAGGTGATTGGTCAGGTTGCAGCAGATTTGCGTGCCTACCGTCGTCCTGAGCCTTATAAAGGCAAGGGTGTCCGTTACGCCGACGAAGTCGTGCGTACCAAAGAGGCTAAGAAGAAGTAAGGTAACACTATGGATAAGAAAGCAGCTCGTATCCGTCGTGCGACCCGCGCACGCCGCAAGCTCAAAGAACTGGGTGCGACTCGCCTGGTGGTACATCGTACCCCACGCCATATTTACGCGCAGGTTATTGCACCAAACGGTTCTGAAATTTTGGTCGCCGCTTCTACTGTAGAAAAAGCTATCAATGAGCAATTGAAGTACGCCGGCAACAAAGATGCCGCTGCAGCTGTAGGTAAAGCTGTCGCAGAGCGCGCATTGGAAAAAGGGATCACGAAAGTATCCTTTGACCGTTCCGGTTTCCAATATCATGGTCGAGTCCAGGCACTGGCAGATGCTGCCCGTGAAGCTGGCCTTCAGTTCTAAGGTAGAGGTGTAAGATGTCACACATCGAAAAACAAGCTGGCGAACTGCAGGAAAAGCTGATCGCGGTAAACCGCGTATCTAAAACCGTAAAAGGTGGCCGTATTTTCAGCTTTACCGCACTGACAGTAGTTGGTGATGGTAACGGTCGCGTTGGTTTTGGCTACGGCAAAGCACGCGAAGTTCCGGCAGCGATCCAGAAAGCGATGGAAAAAGCCCGTCGCGCTATGATTAATGTTGCTTTGGATAACGGTACTCTGCAGCACCCTGTTAAAGGTGCTCACACGGGTTCTCGTGTATTCATGCAACCAGCTTCTGAAGGTACCGGTATTATTGCCGGTGGTGCAATGCGCGCCGTTTTAGAAGTTGCAGGGGTTCATAACGTATTGGCCAAAGCATATGGTTCTACTAACCCGATCAACGTGGTTCGTGCAACTATTTTAGCTCTGGAAGATATGAAATCCCCAGAAATGGTCGCTGCCAAGCGTGGTAAGTCCGTCGAAGAAATTCTAGGGAAATAACCATGGCAAAGACTATTAAAGTAACTCAAACAAAAAGCAGTATCGGTCGTTTGCCAAAACATAAGGCAACTCTGATCGGTTTAGGTCTGCGTCGTATTGGTCATACTGTAGAGCGTGAGGATACTCCTGCTGTACGTGGTATGGTCAACTTGGTTTCCTACATGGTTAAAGTTGAGGAGTAACAGATGCGTTTAAATACTCTGTCTCCGGCTGAAGGTGCCAAGCATGCGCCGAAGCGTGTAGGTCGTGGTATCGGTTCTGGCCTGGGTAAAACTGCTGGTCGTGGTCACAAAGGTCAGAACTCACGTTCTGGTGGTGGCGTACGTCGTGGTTTTGAAGGTGGTCAGATGCCTTTATATCGTCGTTTGCCGAAATTCGGCTTCACCTCTCGCAAAGCTATGATCACGGCAGAAGTTCGTCTGTCTGAACTGGCTTTGGTGGAAGGCGACGTAATCGACCTGAACACGCTGAAAGCCGCTAACGTTGTTGGTACCCAGATTGAATTCGCGAAAGTTATGCTTTCTGGCGAAATTAATCGTGCGGTAACTCTTCGTGGTCTGCGTGTCACCAAAGGCGCTCGTGCTGCTATCGAAGCTGCTGGCGGTAAAATTGAGGAATAAGTAGCAGATGGCTAAGCAACCAGGATTAGATTTTCAAAGTGCTAAAGGCGGATTAGGCGAACTGAAGCGCAGACTTTTGTTTGTTATCGGTGCGCTTATTGTTTTCCGTATCGGCTCTTTTATTCCGATTCCTGGTATCGATGCCACTGTGCTTGCTAAATTGCTCGAGCAGCAGAGAGGGACCATCATTGAAATGTTTAACATGTTCTCTGGTGGTGCTCTCAGTCGTGCTTCTATCTTTGCCTTGGGTATCATGCCGTATATTTCGGCATCAATTATTATCCAACTGTTAACAGTGGTTCATCCAGCGTTAGCAGAAATAAAGAAAGAAGGGGAAGCTGGCCGTCGCAAGATCAGTCAGTACACCCGTTATGGCACGTTGGTATTGGCTATATTCCAATCGATCGGTATTGCTACCGGTCTGCCGAATATGCCTGGGATGCAAGGTCTGGTTATTAATCCAGGCTTTGCTTTCTATTTTACCGCTGTCGTTAGCTTGGTCACTGGGACAATGTTCCTGATGTGGCTTGGCGAACAGATTACTGAACGTGGTATCGGTAACGGTATTTCTATCATAATCTTCGCTGGTATTGTTGCCGGTCTACCACCTGCAATAGCCCATACCATCGAGCAAGCTCGGCAAGGCGACCTGCACTTCCTCCTGTTGCTGTTGGTTGCAGTATTAGTGTTTGCAGTAACCTTCTTCGTTGTTTTCATTGAACGTGGTCAACGTCGTATCGTCGTTAACTATGCTAAACGTCAACAAGGTCGTCGTGTTTATGCAGCACAGAGCACACACTTACCGTTGAAAGTGAATATGGCTGGGGTTATCCCAGCAATCTTTGCTTCCAGCATAATTCTGTTCCCTGCCACGATTGCATCATGGTTTGGGGGCGGGACAGGTTGGAACTGGTTGACGACTATTTCAATGTATTTGCAACCAGGTCAACCGCTTTATGTGTTACTCTATGCGTCTGCAATCATCTTCTTCTGTTTCTTCTACACGGCGCTAGTTTTCAACCCGCGTGAAACAGCAGATAACCTGAAGAAGTCCGGTGCATTCGTGCCAGGAATTCGTCCGGGAGAGCAAACGGCGAAGTACATCGATAAAGTAATGACGCGTCTAACCTTAATTGGTGCGATGTATATTACTTTCATCTGCCTGATCCCGGAGTTCATGCGTGACGCGATGAAAGTACCATTTTACTTTGGTGGTACCTCCCTACTTATCGTAGTGGTGGTCATCATGGACTTTATGGCTCAAGTGCAAACTCTGATGATGTCGAGTCAATATGAGTCTGCATTGAAGAAAGCAAACCTGAAAGGCTATAACCGCTAATTCAGGTATGTTTGAGAAGTTACGGAGAGTAAAAATGAAAGTTCGTGCTTCCGTCAAGAAATTATGTCGTAACTGCAAAATTGTTAAGCGTAACGGTGTCGTTCGCGTAATTTGCAGTGCCGAACCAAAGCATAAACAGCGTCAAGGCTGATTTATCTTGCATATTTTTCTTGCAAAGTTGGGTTGAGCTGGCTAGATTAGCCAGCCAATCTTTTGTATGTGACTGCAATGCTATTTGAGTATCCTGAAAACGGGCTTTTCAGAATGGTATTGCTGTATAAAATAGTAGGAGTGCATAGTGGCCCGTATAGCAGGCATTAACATTCCTGATCAGAAACATACCGTTATCGCATTAACTGCGATCTACGGCATCGGTAAAACTCGCTCACAGGCTATCTGTGTTGCTGCGGGTATTGCTGAAAATGTTAAGATCAGTGAGCTGTCTGAAGAGCAAATCGAGAAGCTGCGTGACGAAGTTGCCAAGTACGTTGTAGAAGGTGATCTGCGTCGTGAGGTGACCCTGAGCATCAAGCGTCTGATGGACCTTGGGACTTATCGTGGTTTGCGTCATCGTCGTGGTCTACCAGTTCGCGGTCAGCGTACTAAGACCAACGCACGTACCCGTAAGGGTCCGCGTAAACCGATCAAGAAATAATCGGGGTGATTGAATAATGGCAAAGGCACCTATTCGTGCACGTAAGCGTGTAAGAAAGACAGTCTCTGACGGTGTGGCTCATATCCATGCTTCTTTCAACAACACCATCGTTACCATTACAGATCGTCAAGGTAACGCATTGGGTTGGGCAACAGCAGGTGGTTCCGGTTTCCGTGGATCTCGTAAGTCTACTCCGTTTGCAGCGCAAGTTGCAGCAGAGCGCTGCGCTGACGCAGTGAAAGAATACGGTATCAAGAATCTGGAAGTTATGGTTAAAGGACCTGGTCCGGGCCGTGAGTCTACTATCCGTGCGTTAAACGCGGCTGGTTTCCGCATCACTAATATTACTGATGTGACTCCGATCCCTCATAACGGTTGTCGTCCGCCGAAAAAGCGCCGCGTATAACGCTGCTTTTAGGTTTGTTGGAGAGAGAAAATGGCAAGATATTTGGGGCCTAAGCTCAAGCTGAGCCGTCGTGAGGGCACAGACTTATTCCTTAAGTCTGGCGTTCGTGCGATTGACACCAAGTGTAAGATCGAACAACCACCTGGCCAGCATGGTGCGCGTAAACCGCGTCTGTCTGACTACGGTGTGCAGTTACGTGAAAAACAAAAAGTTCGCCGTATCTATGGTGTTCTAGAACGTCAATTCCGTAACTACTATAAAGAAGCAGCGCGTCTGAAAGGCAACACTGGTGCAAACCTGTTGCAACTGCTGGAAGGTCGTCTGGATAACGTAGTTTACCGTATGGGCTTTGGCGCAACTCGTGCTGAATCACGTCAGCTGGTTAGTCATAAAGCTATCATGGTAAATGGTCGCGTTGTTAACATCGCTTCTTATCAGGTATCTCCGAATGACGTAGTCAGCATCCGTGAGAAAGCTAAAAAGCAGTCTCGTGTTAAGGCAGCTTTGGAGCTGGCTGAGCAGCGTGAAAAGCCGACTTGGCTGGAAGTTGATGCTGTTAAGATGGAAGGTGTGTTCAAACGTATTCCTGAACGTACTGATCTATCTGCGGACATTAATGAACACCTGATCGTCGAGCTTTACTCTAAGTAAAGCTTAGTACCAAAGAGAGGACACAATGCAGGGTTCTGTGACAGAGTTTCTAAAACCGCGCCTGGTAGATATCGAGCAAGTCAGTTCGACGCACGCCAAGGTGACCCTTGAGCCGTTAGAGCGTGGCTTTGGCCATACTCTCGGCAACGCACTGCGCCGTATTCTGCTTTCATCTATGCCGGGTTGCGCGGTGACCGAGGTTGAGATTGATGGTGTACTGCATGAGTACAGCACCAAAGAAGGCGTACAGGAAGATATCCTGGAGATCCTGCTCAACCTGAAAGGGCTGGCGGTGAGAGTTCAGGGTAAAGATGAAGTTATTCTTACCCTGAATAAGTCTGGCATTGGCCCTGTGACTGCAGCCGATATCACCCATGATGGTGATGTCGAAATCGTCAAGCCGCAGCACGTTATCTGCCACCTGACCGATGAGAACGCATCTATTAGTATGCGTATCAAAGTTCAACGTGGTCGTGGTTATGTGCCGGCTTCTGCCCGAATTCATTCGGAAGAAGATGAGCGCCCGATTGGTCGCCTGTTAGTAGACGCATGCTATAGCCCTGTAGAGCGTATTGCCTACAATGTTGAAGCAGCGCGTGTAGAACAGCGTACCGACCTGGACAAGTTGGTAATCGAGATGGAAACCAATGGTACGATCGATCCTGAAGAGGCGATCCGCCGTGCGGCAACTATCTTGGCTGAACAGCTTGAAGCTTTCGTTGACCTACGTGATGTACGTCAGCCGGAAGTTAAAGAAGAGAAGCCAGAGTTTGATCCGATCCTGCTGCGCCCTGTTGACGATCTGGAATTGACTGTCCGCTCTGCTAACTGCCTCAAGGCAGAAGCTATCCACTACATCGGTGATCTGGTACAGCGTACCGAGGTTGAGTTGCTGAAAACGCCGAACCTGGGTAAAAAATCTCTTACTGAGATTAAAGACGTGCTCGCTTCACGTGGTCTTTCTTTAGGCATGCGCCTAGAAAATTGGCCACCAGCTAGCATTGCTGACGAGTAACCGGATCACAGGTTAAGGTTTTACTGAGAAGGATAAGGTCATGCGCCATCGTAAGAGTGGTCGTCAACTGAACCGTAACAGCAGCCATCGCCAGGCTATGTTCCGTAACATGGCCGGCTCTTTGGTTCGTCATGAGATAATCAAGACGACCCTGCCGAAAGCGAAAGAGCTGCGTCGCGTTGTTGAGCCGCTGATTACTCTTGCCAAGACCGACAGCGTAGCTAATCGTCGTCTGGCATTCGCACGTACTCGTGATAACGAGATCGTGGCAAAACTGTTTAACGAGCTAGGCCCGCGTTTCGCGAGCCGTGCCGGTGGTTACACTCGTATTCTGAAGTGTGGCTTCCGTGCAGGCGACAACGCACCGATGGCTTACATCGAGTTAGTTGATCGTGCTGCATCGCAAGCAGAAGTAGTTGCTGCAGAGTAATCTGTAAACGCGTAAAAAAACCGGGCTTGCCCGGTTTTTTTACGTCCATAACTTCGTGATGTACTCCGATTCTTCACTGCACAGCCTCTTTTGTCTATTATTAATCCATTAATCTAAATGAAACTCTTATTTTCGTAAATCCTATTTTACAGGTGCTATATGGGATTAATTGATGAATGGGCTGAGAGATACATTGTTGATGCCCAGAAAAATGGTGAGTTCGATAACCTGTCAGGAAATGGCAAGCCTTTGCAACTTGATGATGATGCTCTTGTACCTATGGATTTGAGGGGTGGATATAGATTATTGAAGAATGCAGGATTTCTCCCCCCTGAATTGCTAGACCGACAAGAAGCACTTACTATTGTTGACCTACTATCGCAACTAGATAACCAGCATGATGCTCAGACAAAATTGCGCAGTAGACTAATTTTGCTGGAAATGAGGCTAGAACAAGCTGGGCTTAGCACTGATTTTTTGCATCAAGGATATCAGCATAGGGTGGCTGATAGGCTATCAAATGAGGAATAGACAATGTTAAAGATTGGGCAACTTGCTAAACTCGCTGATGTGACTCCAGATACCATCCGGTACTATGAGAAGCAAGGCATGATGCAACATGGTGAACGTACTGAGGGGGGCTATCGACTTTATAATGAACAAGATTTACAGCGCTTACGATTTATCCGCTATGCGAAACAACTCGGTTTTACATTGGAAACTATCACTGAATTATTGTCGATACGGGTAGATCCAGATCATCATACATGCCAAGAGTCAAAAGCAATTGTTGATTCGCGATTACATGATGTGGAATGCAAGATTGCCGAGCTTAAAAAAATGCGTGAGTCACTTAAGCGCCTTAGTAAGGCCTGCTGTGGAAGTTCACATGCAACGACTTACTGCTCCATTCTTGAAGCCTTGGAACAAGGGGCAACAGAAGAATTGGTCTTAGGCTAAATTTTTTAACTGAGACATATCAATCAGTTCAAACAAGCAGTATTATCCGTAGGTTTTTTAATCTAAATAGTTATCGATGAGGTATTTAATATGACGACATATCGCCATACCAAGGGAAAAATAAAAGATAATGCATTAGAAGCGTTACTTCATGACCCACTTTTTAGGCAGCGCATTGAGAAGAACAGCAAAGGGAAAGGTAGTTACCAACGCAAAGATAAGCATGCAAAAGGCGGCAACTGGGAGGCCAGTGGTAAGCAATTAATTGATTATTTACCACTGCTCTTCTAATTTTCGGACTATAAAAAAGCCATCAAATATTGATGGCGTTCGCGTTTGATAAAGTCGGAATTATTTTGATTGCTGTGCTTTGAGCAAATCACGAATCTCTGCTAAGAGTTTTTCTTCAGTTGTTGGTGCTGGCGGCGCTGCAGGTTCTTCTGCTTTTTCACGGCGTAGTTTATTCATAAGCTTAACTGCGGAGAATATTGCCAAGGCCACAATAACAAAATCAAAAATACTCTGGATGAATGTACCGTAATTCATTACTACAGCGGGTATCGTTCCTTCGGCTGCACGCAATACGAAATGGAATTGTTTAAAATCGACGCCACCGAGTAATAGACCCAATGGTGGCATAATTATATCGGCAACAAGTGAAGAAACAATCCTGCCAAATGCTGCACCAATAATGACACCAACAGCTAAGTCGACTACATTGCCACGCATGGCAAATTCACGGAATTCCTTCATAAAACTCATAACCAACACCCCATTTCAAAATGAATAATTCTATTCTAGCTAATTAAAACTCTATACAGTCCTAATTATAGGAAATTTTTCCTAACTTTCATGATATTGGTTTTAATTTATTAACCTATATAGATATCTTAACTATTATTCATTACAAGAAGAATGGACTTGGTTGGAACAATCGTTCAACGTCGGGCACAAATTTTTTGTGAGTAATAAACATCACAACATGATCGCCCTGTTTAATAATCGAATTACTGTTAGCTATGATGACTTCATCACCGCGAACAATCGCGCCAATAGTCGTACCCGGCGGCAGCTTAATATCTTCAACCATGCGACCGACAACTTTTGAGGTACTTTCATCGCCATGAGCAATAGCTTCAATTGCTTCTGCAACACCGCGCCTTAATGATGACACGCTGACGATATCAGCTTTACGAACATGGCCTAGCAGTGCAGAAATTGTGGCTTGCTGAGGTGAGATAACGATATCAATGACGCTTCCCTGAACGAGATCGACATAAGCGCTGCGCTGAATTAATACCATCGCCTTTTTAGCACCCATCCGCTTTGCCAGCATCGCAGACATTATATTCGCTTCATCATCATTGGTAATCGCGATAAAAACATCAACCTGCTCGATATGTTCCTCAGCCAGCAGTTCTTGGTCTGATGCGTCGCCATAAAAAACGATGGTATCGTGTAACATTTCGGCCAGTTCGGCAGCTCTCTGTTGGTCGCGTTCAACTAATTTTACGCTGTAATCTTTTTCTAACCGTAAGGCTAAACCTGCACCAACATTGCCTCCACCAACGATCATTATGCGCTTATAGGGCTTCTCCAGACGCTGTAATTCGCTCATTACTGCACGGATATGCTGTGAGGCCGCCACAAAGAAAACTTCATCACCTGCTTCAATGATTGTTGAACCTTGCGGACGAATAGGACGATCTTGACGAAATATTGCAGCGACTCTAGTGTCGATATGTGGCATATGTTCACGAAGTGAGGACAGTGCATTCCCCACTAACGGCCCGCCGTAATAGGCTTTAACGGCAGCAATACTGACTTTACCTTCGGCAAAATTAACCACCTGCAATGCGCCAGGGTACTCAATTAATTTATAGATATAATCAATAACGAGCTGTTCTGGCGAAATGAGATGGTCAATAGGAACAGCTTCTGGAAGAAATAATTTATCGGTTTCTCGGATATATTCAGCTGAGCGAATTCGAGCAATTCGATTTGGTGTATTAAATAGTGAGTATGCAATTTGGCAGGCAACCATATTGGTTTCATCTGAATTCGTTACTGCAACCAACATATCGGCGTCTTCAGCCCCCGCTTCCCGTAAAACTCGAGGGTGCGAGCCATGCCCTTGTATCACGCGTAGATCAAATTTATCTTGTAACTGACGTAGGCGACCAGCATCAACATCAACGACAGTGATATCATTGTTCTCGCCCACCAAGTTTTCCGCTAGGGTCCCACCAACTTGTCCCGCCCCAAGAATAATTATTTTCATAGCGTTCTCTGCTTAACACTGAAATTAGGTTTGAGGCGTAGTTAAAGCCACGACTATCTTTTGATCAACTTCGCATAAAAGAAACCGTCGCCATCCTCAGGATGGGGCAGGTTTTGTTTACCGGGTAACGCAGTCGTACCAGTTTCAACCAGTTCTGCTTCAGCATGACGTTGTAAGAAAGCCATAACTTGCTGCTGATTTTCTTCCGGTAATATCGAACAGGTAGCATAAACCATTACGCCACCTTTTTTCAGTTTAGGCCAGATAGCTTCAATGATCTCGGATTGTAATTGGGCTAGTTCAGCAATATCACTGTCGCGGCGTAACCATTTGATATCAGGATGGCGACGTATCACACCGGTTGCAGAACAAGGTGCATCTAGCAGAATACGATCGAAGAGCTGGTCACCGCACCATGCCTCTGGTGTTCTTCCATCACCGACACGCACGACAGCATGCAGTTGTAGACGCTTTAAGTTTTCTTTTACCCGATTGAGGCGTACTTCATCAATATCAACAGCCAATACATGGGCCTTTGGCGCAGCTTCTAGAATATGGGTTGTTTTGCCACCGGGTGCGGCGCAGAGATCAAGGATTTGCTCACCATCTTGTGGATCAAGCAGGTCCACGCAACCTTGGGCAGATGCATCTTGCACGGTGGCCCAACCAAGTTCAAAACCGGGTAGCGAATTGACAGCACAAGGAGTGATAAGACGTAATGCATCGGGAAAATCGTCATGCGGTGCTGCTTCAATGCCTGCTTGTTTTAACAGCTCAAGATATTCATTACGAGTATGATGCAGGCGGTTAACGCGTAACCACATTGGTGGTTTTTGATTATTCGCATCCAGTATTTGTTGCCATTGTCCGGGATACGCCCGCTTAATTCTTGCGAGTAACCAGCTTGGATGAAGATAGTGGCTATCGTTATTTCCCGCTCGCTCCAATAGCTCAACTTGTTGGCGTTGGAATTGACGCAATACACCGTTGATCAATCCTTTCAATTGAGGACGTTTTAGCGCTGTAGCACCTTCCACTGTTTCTGCTAGCGCTGCATGAGCGGGAATGCGCGTATAAATTAGCTGGTAGAGTCCAACCATAATCAGATAGTGAAAAACCCTCTGTTTACCCGTTAATGGGCGAGCCATTAATTGCTGAATACACCACTCTAATTGCGGCAGGACACGCAAAGTACCAAAACATAACTCCTGCAGCAATGCGCGATCTTTATCAGAAATATTATTGTGTAGCCCAGGCAAAACGGTACTGAGTGATTGCCCCTGATCCAATACTTGGCTAATTGCTTTGGCAGCGATGCTGCGGAGATTATATGTGTTTTTCATAACCAAAAAAGCTGACAAACGTCAGCAAATAAAGGGAAAGTAGCCCGATGAAAATGAGTCGGGCGCTGAAATCTATTGAGTAAATCGTTGAAACTGAATTTATTATGCTAACTGGTTCCCCGGCGCGAACAATTCGCGACGTGAATTTAATAAATCAGCTGCAGACATCACTTTTTTACCAGCAGGTTGTAGTTGCGTAATATTTAGAACACCGTCCCCCGTCATCACTTGAATTCCATGCTTATCAGCATGGATGATAGTTCCGGGCTGGGTATTATTCATCGCAGGGAGTACTTGTGCATGCCAAACTTTAACCGGTTGTTCATCGACGATAAAATAGCTGACAGGCCAAGGATTAAAAGCACGAATACAACGTTCTAACTGCGCAGCAGGAAGAGACCAATCTAATTTGGCTTCTTCTTTGCTAAGTTTTTCTGCATAAGTTGCTAATGCTTCATCTTGTACTTCTGGCTGCGCACTGCCTTCGACTAGTTGCTGAAGTGTCACCAATAAGCCTTGAGGGCCTAAGTACGCAAGCTTATCGTACAATGTTGCACTCGTATCATCCGGTTCAATATCACATTCGATCTTATACAGCATGTCGCCGGTATCTAGCCCAACATCCATTTGCATAATTGTGACCCCAGTTTTTGCATCTCCAGCCCAGACTGAACGTTGGATTGGAGCAGCACCGCGCCAGCGTGGTAGCAGGGAACCATGGACATTGATACAGCCTAATCGTGGCATTGCTAATACGGATGCCGGTAAAATCAAGCCATAGGCAACCACAACCATGATATCAGCCTTAAGATCGGCAACTAAATGTTGGTTTTCTTCTGGACGTAATGATTTTGGCTGAAAAACAGGAATATTGTGTTGCTCGGCCAACATCTTCACTGGGCTCGGGGTGAGTTTGTTACCTCGTCCTGCAGGGCGATCCGGTTGAGTGAAAACACCAACAATTTGATGCTGGGATGAAAACAACGCACCTAAATGGCGCGCTGCAAAATCAGGCGTTCCGGCAAAAATAATCCGCAAAGAGTCAGACACGTAGATTTCCTGCAATGAGATGGATTAGTTGTCACGGGCATTCAATTTAGCCATTTTTTCTAGCTTCTGCCGGATACGCTGGCGTTTCAGCGGTGACAAATAGTCCACAAATAGTTTCCCGACCAAGTGATCCATTTCATGCTGGATACAAATCGCGAGTAAATCATCAGCTTCCAATTCGAACGTTTTACCGTCACGATCTAACGCCCTGATTTTTACCTTTTCAGCACGAGGAACCAATGCACGTTGTTCAGGGATGGATAGGCAACCTTCTTCAATGCCGGTTTCACCGCTTTTTTCCAACAGTTCTGGGTTAATTAACACCAAGCGTTGGTCACGGTTTTCGGAGACATCAATGACGATAATCTGCAGATGAACATCCACTTGAGTTGCGGCAAGACCAATCCCTTCCTCTGCGTACATCGTTTCGAACATGTCGTCCACAATACGCTGGATTTCACCATTAACTTCTTTTACAGGCGCAGCAATTTTGCGCAACCGCTCATCTGGGTAATGTAATACTTGTAATACTGACATAAATATCTAGATCTGCGTCCGAGTAGTGAATGATATTCAATCTCTATTCTAGACATTTCTCGTCCGGATTGACAGCATTGGCTACCAATTGAACAAATCGGTATCAGTGTAGAAACAAGCCAGGGAGGCGTATGTTACCAGCAGAATTATGGCTCAGGATGAGCAAAGTTAAGGGATTTGGTGTAGCAAAAAGGAGTAGTTTGGCAAAGCGGTTACTTGCGAGTGGTGATATTCATCCCAGCAGATTAGTTGCTTACGGGCTAAACCCACTACAATGTCAGCAATTTTATCAAGTCGATCCCCACTATATTGAGGCCGCATTGACTTGGATAAATCATCCCTCCCACCATTTGTTGGCTTATGGCGAGCCTGGCTATCCACCTCGCTTAGCTCATATCTCAAGTGCACCTTTAATACTTTTTGTTTCCGGCGATCTGGAGGTTATCTACCGCCCACAAATCGCGATGGTTGGAAGTCGCCATTTTAGCCATTATGGTGAGCAGTGGGGCCGTCACTTTGCTTCAGAACTGGCCCAAGCAGGATTAGTCATCACCAGCGGTCTTGCAATGGGAATTGATGGTATTTGTCATCAAGCGGCTTTGAATGCAAAAGGAAAAACCATTGCAGTATTGGGGAGCGGGTTAGAGAATATTTATCCACGGCGACACAACCATTTGGCGAAAGAGATAGAACAGCAAGGTGGGGCATTAGTTTCTGAGTTCTTTACGACGGCATTACCGATTGCAGCGCATTTTCCTAAAAGGAACCGTATAATTAGTGGGTTAAGTTTAGGTGTACTCGTTGTTGAAGCGACACTGAAAAGTGGCTCTTTGATTACAGCACGTTATGCTATTGAGCAAGGAAGAGATGTTTTTGCTTTACCGGGGCCATTAGGGAGTGCTGCCAGTGAAGGAGTGCACTGGTTGATTCAACAAGGAGCCTATTTAGCAAGCTCTCCGCTGAGCGTCGCTGAGCAGCTAAGCGGAGAGCTTCAGTGGATATCATTACCTGAGGAAGAAATTATTTCTTCCTCAGAGAAGCAAGTTGAATTGCCATTTGCTGATGTGTTGGCTAACGTAGGAGATGAGGTGACACCTGTTGATGTCAGCGTTATTAATTTAACACTATGAATATTAACGATTAATAAAAGTCAGTGACCACATGTTGGCCGAGGCCTGACGAATCAGCCCCGCTTGCGGGGCTTTGTTTTGTCCACGAAATCATCACGGAATTGACACGCGGCTGTTTTCCCTGGGGTGTTAGTTGCCCGCTTTCACGACATCCTATAGCGATCCACGCGTGATCTTTTGCGCGGGTTATTGCAAAAATATTTTCACTGTCAATTCCCTCGCAAACCTTGCGGCGCTTGACTTCACCGCACTTTCAACTTTTATAAAAATAACCCCAGCACTTTTATTTGATCGTCACGGAATCCAAAAGAGATCCTTTTAAAACATGATGTTAACCAAAAGGTTAGCAAACCGATAGCCGCGACATTTTGCAAACTGTTGCAAATGTTGGCGACGAGTGCAAAACCATTCGAGCAGCAACAGCCCAGCGGCGGCGCGGCTTGGCGGGTTTGTTTGCCCCTCAAAACTTTTGCAAAATTTTTAAGATCCAAATCGTGCAGGCGGGTGCGGTGTAGCGCCGATTTCGTCCCGCGAGTGCTTCCGTATGTGGGGCAGGAGTTCGCCCGCTTGCGCAGGTGACGAGATCGAATAGTTGGCGTTGCGATGGCGTGTTATATGACTAAAATTGCTTGTGAGGCATTACAGGCGGGTTTGTAATTGCTGAAGCACAGACGGTTATGTCTGTGCTCGATGCAGGTTAAGCGATGAAAGGGCCGTATTTGGTGGTAAGGGCTTGTGTGCGTTGGGCTGTCGCGTTGAAATCGCCGGCATTCAGTGGGCCACCGGTGTTGGTGTGGGTGTGTGCGGCTGTCTGCTGTGCGAGAGTTTGGATCACGTCCAGCGTGTCGGTTAGCAACGTCAGCACATTGATTTCATCTGTCCCCAGGCGCACCGATGGCGCGATGAGTTCTTGGGCGGCGGCTGCACTGCGGCGAATGCCGGCGATTTTCTCCGTGAGTTTGCCGCCAACGTCGGTTGTCTGGTTCTGACCAATCTTGATATTTTGGCTCTGGCCAACATCGTCATTTCTGTCTTTACCCACTTTCGTGATCATATTGGCCGATGTGCCTATCGAGTAATCACCCTCGGCAAGTTGCACGACTTGGCCGGCCATCAGGGTTTTAGTCCCTAGTACCGTGGTACTGTCATTAGCTTTAACCGTGGTGTTGCGTGTTGTGGTGGTGCGGCTTTCCTCGTCACTGGTCACGCTGCGGCGGCTGCTGGTTTCTTCGATCGCTTGGTCGGTATCGCGCTGCCAACTCCCCTCGACCGTTACGCGCTGACTGACGCCGGCGCGCTGTTGTTGCAATTGCTCCCCTGGCTTGACTGCTGGCAGTGATAAACCCTCAGACAGGATTTGCCTTATCATCGGCTTGTCGGGCCGGCCATCAGCAAAACCGATTTCGACCAGCGTTCCCTCTGGCGGGAATTGGAACATGCCGCCCTCACTGCCGGCCATCGGAATTGGAAGCGGCACCGCGTTATATTCTTGCGCGCCGGCGGCGGCGTTGCCGTTCTCGTCCAGCAATTGCACATTGACGGCATAACGTGGCCGGAAGGGGTCGGACGGGTCGCCCAATTCGGCGGCATCGGTCGGACTCATCACCCGCGCACGGCGTGGCAAATGTAAGCCCGCCCCCAATTCTGGATAAAGTTTTTCAATCTGTCGCTGTTCCGGGGATTTCTGCGCCGGCTGGCCTTGGCTGTTTAATGGCGTCCAGTGCAATGTCATCGAGTCGTCGCTCACATCTACTTTTGTGATGCGCCGGCCGTTGACTATCACGCCCGGTCGGATGGCCGGAATCAGTGGCAGCGTCAGGCTATTCCCGCCGCCGCCGCCCTGGGCGAATTCTTGCGGAATATCGACCGGCGTTTGTGCAAAACGAGAATCGGCATAACTGCCGACATAGACCGTGCCATCAGATAATTGATACCAAACATAATCCGGTATGCTAAATGCGCGGCCGAGGTTAAGTAAAAGCTGGTTGCCGCTGCCATTATGCTGAAAATGGGGGATGGGGGTATCGGTGTAAGCGGCGTTTTCCGGCAACACAAAACGCATACCCGTCGCTTTGCCGAGCGCGTCGGTTACATCGCGCAAAGTGGGATGTTGCAGTGAGCACGGCCACGAACGCTCGAACACGCCGACCAACTCCCGCACCATTAACCGCAGCGCGCCATTTTCAGCCGGCGCGCTGCGCTCCACAAATCCGGTTAACCAACGGTAAATCGAAGCGTTATAGCCCAAATCCAACCGCACCAATTTACCGGTACAATCCTGGTCAGTTAATGCGGTGATAAAACCCAGGCCGCACCCATTGAGTGAGAGCGAAAGGTTTATATTATTTGCGGCGACTTCATCATCACCGATGCGCAATGTGACAACGGATTTCATGAGCTCCCCCCGGCTGGGCCGATAGCGTTATCCACTTTTTGCAGCACATTTTCAAACCAGGAACGAGACTCTGCTGTCTCGCTATCTGATGCGGTCGCCGTGCCGCCCGCCGTTTGGATGGTGGCATTTTTACCGCCCTGGCTGGCTTGCTGGGCTTTACGTTCGGCCACGCTGGAATATTCAGCCAGGGTAAAATTAATCAGCCACGACATAGAGTTGGTTTGTTCGGCCGCATCTACGCCGGTAGTGAATGTCGCTTCGCGAAACTTAACCGCCTGAGCCAGTGAATGGGCGACGCGGTAGCGTTTTTTGCTGCCGTCGCTATTCTTGGCTTCGGCCAGGCTATAAATCCGCGTCAGCATTGCGGCGTTGGTGTAGGGAATGAGTCCGGAAACGCGCAATTCTTTACCCTTCGTGCCTTGCTCTGATTTGCTCGTACTGCTGGCTTGGCCGCTTTGGTCTTTATCCTGAATGGACATAGAAAGCGTAATTAAAATATTACTTAATAAAATGGCTTCCCCATCAAGGGCCAGCGTAACAACATTACTCATGATTGATCACCATTGCGCGCAGTGGGGCTAAATCAGCGCCCACAAACATGATCGCCAGGCTAAAAATGGCCTGGCTGTCAGGGATGTCTTTCTTCATCTCTGCGATCGCCGTTTGCGTATTGCCCTCAACGGATATCGACCAAACCGGCACGCTGGCCCCTTGCAATTGTTCCAAGCTATTGTTTGCCTCTGCCAGTAGCGCGGCGCGTTGCTGACTGAATGCGGTCAAAGCATTCCCGATAGCCTCGCTACTGCTGCCGGCGGCGGTATCATTGATCGCTTTTTGCAAGGCTTGCGCGCCGGATGCCTGGCGTGTAGTCGTAACTGAAAGCGGCGCGGCGGCAGGCAATCCACCGGGGCGCGTGGGGATTTGCATCTTGCTGACATCTAAACTCAAGTCGGCTTTAGCTCGGCGTTGAACTTGCGTTAATGCTGGAATGGGGAACACCTCGGCGGCGGCGGTCAGCAAAGCGATAAACTCGGCCAAGGTTTTGGCGGTGATAAGCAATATCACGACATCCTGATGGCTGTCTGCGCCGGCCAGTCGGTTAGCTAGCGCATTAATCGCATTAGTGGGACTCAAGAACGAGCCTGATTGTTCTGTTTGACCGACTCCGAACGCCCAAGGATGCGCGGCCACGGTCGAGCAATTGACCGGGGCCAAATTGGCGGGGATGCGTAATACCGATTTGTGCCACGTCATACCGGCAATACCGGCCAAGGCTGGTTAATGTCGAGACGCATTAATGCAATGCGGTACTGTTTCAACGCCGCCAATCGGCTAAGTTCCTGCTCTGTGCCTGTCCCGCTTTGCTCGATATCTTCTAACGTGGCAAGCTCTACAGAAATATCACTCATCAACTTTTTACGTTGCTCATCAGCCGCCGCAGCGATTTCCTCATCTGAGGGGATGCGCATGACGACTTCGCCATTGAGATATTCATATGCGGCCCACTCCAGCACAAAATTATCGGGGAGTGATTCCACTTCGACAATGGATAGCCCCGTTGGGGCGATGGCGTAGACATGCTCTGAGACAGTGCAAACATATCCCTGTGCGTTATAGCCGACTTTGAATGTATCTTCGCGAAATGTCTTTTGCAGTTCGTACCAGTCCCGCCCCTCTTCATCAACGTGATAAATCACCACGCCCCGTAATTCAGGGTCGTATTCCTGCGTTGAAATGGTGAAATTTTTATAATGCTGTAATGATTTCATTAACCAATGTCTCCACCCATTTGCACCCATGCCCCGCTAGGGCGCTGCATAAGCAGCGGGCGCACTCTAGAACTTAAGTTCGCATACGCTAACGTCAAATATGTCCCGGCAGGGGCGTCCAATGTCGATGTGACTGATATAGACGCACCGCGAGCCAGTGCAACTACACCGTAGGATTGAGCGGTATTACTAATATTCCCGATATACGTCGATAAATACCCGCCCCATACAGTGCCGTAGACATTCCCGTCAGCGGCTAGCCACGCCGCGCCGTTGCCCGCGCGAACATTGGCACCTGATGTGATATTACCCGTGACGTTTAATACTTTCGGGATTGAGACATCGCCAGTGGTCTTATTGATGACAAGAGCCACGCCGCCCGGAACAGAGACTACGCGTGTATTCCCGCTTGAATCGATATCAATAAAAGCAACGCGCACGCCGTCTTTATCGAATAAATCGATTTGCGCACCCTCGGCACTGCCTGGCATGGGGTAAACCTCAAGATTCTTTACGCCAAGATTGCCGGGTAACTGGATATTTGTATCTTTAATGCTGATGGCATTCACAATGCGGGTATCATCGCCCGCCGCCACAGTGCCGGCCGTCGTGCCAATGTTGCGCACGGCTGAATTACCCAGCTCAAGACCTGCGCGACCAGTGGCGGGAGTATTTCCCCCTGTCCCGCCGCCGATGACCGGCACCGGAATGGCGGCGTTCCATTCTTGCCAGATAGTGAATACACGCGATCCCGGATTACCCACCGCCAGCACTTTATAAACACGGTAATTCGTTTGCGATGCGGTGTTGGGTATGACCGTTAAACCAATTCGGGTTGCGTTTGCTGTGATAAAGTCAACTAAGATACAAACCCCCGTACCGACAACATAATCCAGCCCCAACGGGGGATTTAGCCATGACGTGTAGTTGGTCTGATAATTTCCGCCTGATGTGAATATGAAGTTCTGCCAATCGAAATTGGATATCGTGGCTTGCGTTGGCAAGCCGATACCCATATCCCCAAGATTATTCGTAATCGCTAAGGCTGCATTTTTAACGGCTTTGGGCGTTGCGGCGAGTGTTTCGCTGTCGCTGTTCGTTGCGCTACTAAGCTGAACAAAGCCTTTATAAAGCAGTGTGCCATCAGGGTGGTTTCTGGATTGCTCATGCTTTGCCAGCGCGTCGTCAGACAGTGAGCCTTTAGGGCGTAAATCGGTAATATTCCCCGCTGCGTCAATGCTGGCGACTGCAAAGACATAGTGCATAAAACCGTTTTGACTGTAATTTTCAAGCGTTGGCGCAACGGTGATTTTTATCACCGCTTCCCACCGGCTGGTAATATTTCCCTGCAAGCTGACGTCGGCCCACACTTTTGTCGCGGTGGCCGGCACGGTGATATTGCGATTAGCGGGCAAATCGGCCCGAATACCGCCGACATAGCCAGTGCCTTTCGTCACAAAGAATTGCGCGCCCGTTTTAGCCACAAGATAACCCGTGCCAAAAAATGCGCCGGCGCCGTAATTATCAAAATTAATGAGCCGCTGCATCTCATCAATCCCCATCAGCCTGGCGGTGAAATCAATTTGCCAAGTCTCCGCAGGGGTGGTGATGCCGGTAGCGGTAGCCGCGCCGTTGTACTCCATTAAGAATGAACGTGTCAGGACGTTACCTTGTTGGCCGGTCACGTTGGCGACTTTACGCTGAGTCGGTGCGTGAACAATCATCGCCACCGTTCCGCTGGCCTTATTGACTAACCCTATCCAGTTGAAATCAAAATCGCCGACTTCGGTTCCCATCGTGACGGAATACACCACCGCATTGTCATTGACCACGCCAATTTTATTGACGCTCTGGCGGTGAACAATTTGTGCCGCCGGCGGCAATGTCTCGGCGCGGTCAATCGGTACGGTATGATCCAGACCTGGCACATAGGCGAGGACAAACTCATCCAGTACCACAAATTGGCCTGTGGCGGCTTCTTGGGCTTTCCACTGCTCGAAAGCAAAAGTAATCGCAGTTTGTGACATTATTCTTTCTCCATCAGCGACGCACCAAAGGCGGTTGTCACTTCATTTGATACGGTGCTGGCGCTGTAACAAATATATTCACACCCCACATGGCCGGCGCGGATATGCATATCAACGGGGGTGATAATTTCGTAACGGTAGCGGCGACAAGTTCGGCCATATTGACGAATAATATTCATCAATAATTCACTGTTTTCAGCCAGTTGGCTATCCGTCACCCGTACCGTTATCACATCCCAATCGATATCCGGTTGACGCTCTAGCAGTTCGACATAGCCCACGCCCAGGCGCGCGAATATGGCAATAAATCCGGCCACTGACCCCGCGTCTTTGGCGTTGATAAAGGCGAAATGTACCCGCTTACGAAACAGTGCCAGCGGTTCGCCAGGGAAGCGGGTCACGTCACGTTGATAAGCCAACACATTGAGCAACGGCACGACACAGGTTAGTGGGTCGGTTTGGTTTAGCGGCCATTTGATCCAGCTGTAAACCTGTTGCCAAAATGCCCGGCAGGCGCGCATTAATTTCACCGGCTCGCCTTTGTTCATCCATACCGGCAAGTTAAATTGCGGTAGCTTATCCATCAGCATTCTCCAGCGTCAGCGCGCCCAGGCGGGGCACCGAAAGCCCACTGATAATGTCACCGGTCGAAAAGGCGATTGACTCAATTTCAGCAAAGTTATCGTGCAACTCTTCACCCAAGCGCGACATGGAAAATCGGCTGTGCGGCCAAGTCTTTTGGACGTTGTAATCGGTATTTTCACGAAATGCGCAGCCGATCAGATTGCGGATATTGGCAAGTAGGGCGGTTCGGCGTTCATCTTCTAAATTGCTGCCATCAAAAAAATGAAGCGTCACCGTGAAGTCGTGAGTGGTTTCCGGGAGTGGCAAGCACAACACATCGTCACCGTGGCCGTGGTTGCCCTGGCTCATCACATAATCATTGACCGTATCGATAAACGGCTGGCTGGCGATGCCAGAATCCAGCAACAAATAAACGTTCGCCGTACCCGGCCCGCGCGGGGCATCGTGCAAGAAAAAAATCCGGTCAGTGGTCAAGCCGGCAATGCCGGCAATTAAGCCGCGGTAAACCGCATCAATATGGTATTGACCGGGCAAGTTAAATTGATTGCGCACCCGATCGCGTAACTCGTCATCTTCCTCCGTTCCTGCGCCGGGGGTGGTTAGCCAATTATCCTCATTGACGGCACTCGCAATCCCATTGATTGCCACGGGCAAAATACGGAAATATCCCGGTGCTAAGTTGTGACCGCTGCCGGCTGTTTCAGCTTTGACCGCAATCAACGCCCCGCTGACGCCGGCAGAAATGACCACATCAACAATGGTCACTAATTTATAAATGGTGCCGTTAATGCGCTCGGTCTGAATAACGCTACCGGCGGGGACGGTAATTTCAGCGCTAACGCTATCTTTGGTAAAGCGGATCACGCCCTGTGCGGTGCTGGCCTCTTTGCGGGATAAATTGACCGCCCAGGCAAACAGATCAACAAAAGTCCCGCTGGCAGTGGCAAGAAACATATTCGCCATCACGGTGCTGGATAGTGCATTGACCAGCCACAGCGCCGGCGCGGTCACTATCGCCTTGATAAGCCGCCAGAACGGCGACATATTCGAGGTGTTTGTGACTAATTTCTCATCATCAACTATTTTTTCAAATTCAGCGTTGATTTGGGTTTCCGTCGTCGGCATCCCCTGATCGGCAAGAATGGCCTTATAGTCGGGATTCGGGCGGTTATTCATCTTCATCCCCTCGTCGAAAGTGGGCCGAAATCGTAGGTATCAGCAGTAATAAAATAATTTCCTTGGCTATCATCAGTAATGACGATAGTCCCCGGCACAATCCGGTTATCGGTTTCAGTCAACAATTCCATTTGCAACAGGATATCAGCGCGCAAAATCGGGCTGCGTTCGGCAATGAGCAATTTGACGAGGCCGGATTCGATGATCCGATGAACGCAATCCTGCGCAATGCTGATGCGGTCGGCGCACAAAAGCGGTTCATTGCCGGACGACAGCGTAAAATCGCCGTCCGTTATTAGCAGGTCGATGTACAGGCGTTCACTCATCCGGCGGCAAGCTCCCTTGATTCCATGATGCTGTCGAAAGTGGCATTGTTCGGCGCAATGATATTCATCTCATGAATGGTGTTACCCATGCGGGTACTGTTGGTCTGGCTGTTGTTAGTGGTGGTCAAGGCTTTTGCTATCCCGCCCTTATTCATGACGGGCGCGACCAGTCCGGCCGGCGCGGGTAATGATGCGGGCGCGGCTGCGCCGCTCTCACCTTGTCCGATGGGCTTAAGGTCGATGCTTACCCCTGGGATTTTATTTAACTTGGTGACAATCCAGTTGTAAGTCGCGCCAAAAGACTCGGTTAAGTAGTCCCACAGCTTGCTAAAGACATTGCCGATGGCGTCAGCAAAGTCATTAAATGCGGCGACCGGCGACAAGCCGCCAAAGTACGCCACAACCATTTGCCAGCCTAGGGTAATAGACGCCCACACGCCGGCGAACATGTCCCCAACTTGGCCGGCGATTTCCATTACCCATTTAAAGGCGGCGCTGTCCAGCAAGGCAGTTTTCAGTTGATCCCAATGGGAAATGACATACCAAACCCCCGCCGCCAGCGCGATAAGGCCACCAATGATTAGCGTGATAGGGCTGGTCAATAACTGCATACCTGCGCCGGCTAACATCGTGGCGATACCGTAGGCCCGCATCGCCACGGTGCTACTTATCAGCATCATGCGAACGGCTAAAAGCGTGACGCGTAAAAATTTCATCGCGCCGTTATAAATCACCGTGGTAAGGGTGGCTAACTGAATGGCGCGGGCCTTGAGATTAATCGCCCACATCAAGCCGCGAACGGTGAATGTGGCAACCGCCCAAATGCCGGTTAACCCCAGCCAGATAAATTTAGATACCCCCATCACGATATTGGCAACTGCACCGGCGGCGGCAACGCCCAACGTTGCCAGAGTGATATAGCCGATCCAGCGGGCAATATTGGGGAACATGTCCAGCCATTTAGCAAACTGCGTCCCGGCGTTTATCGCATAATCAGCCAGAGGGGAAATGGCCGGTATCAACTGCATACCCACCGCAATTCGAATACGTTTCCAGACCTGATCAACACGCTCCCACATGTCGGCCATTTTTTTCGCCATTGCTACCGCATGATCTAATCCCTGGGTGTTCCCCATATCCCGCATATGTTGGCGCAATTTATCGGCTTGGCCCCAAGTGGCGGTTAATGCCTGAGCGCCATCGCCAAAGGCTTTGTTTAATGCGGCTTGCGTCTTAACATTGCCCTCAATGGTATTTCCGAATTTATTTTGTAGTTTTTGCAGAATGTCAGGAAATTCCAGCATTTCGCCTTTAGCGTCAGTAAAGCTCAGGCCCAATTGCTTACCGCCCTCGATCGCGCTTTTCAGGAATGCGTCATAAATCCCGCCGGCCTCGGTGCCTTTGGTCTGTTTCAGCATCCCCATGACGGCAAGCTGTTCATCCATGCCCGCCCCCATTTGTAGGCCGGTGCCTTTGCTGGATTTGACCATTTCCCGAATCTCGTCAAGATTCGCGCCAAAGTTCTGCACCATGTATGCGCCTTTTGACGCCATCATTTCAGCAAAAGGAATATTGCCCATCTCGCTGGCGGTGGTACGGAAGTTATTCGCCATGTCGGCCATGTAATTGGCGGCACCTTCGGCGCTGCCTTTGGTGGCGACGGCCAAGGTGTTAATGGCGGTGGTATAGCGTGGCAATTCATTGTCGGTGATGCCGGCAATGGTACTTTTGATAATCGTTGCCGAGCTAATAAAGTCGGCGGCATTCTTCCCGTAAGCGGTGCTAAATGTCTGCGCCGCTTTGAACATGTTATCTAATGCTTGCGTGCTGACGTTGCGAGTCGATAGCTCATCTAAGGTCTTTTGAACCTCATACGCAGGGGCTAGAAGAGACTTAACGCCCTGCACAACACCCCATAACCCCAACGCCCCGACCGCAATTTGTTTAAAGGCCCGCTGTGATTGTTTGGCGAACTGTTCGACAGACTGTTGCGCCTTGCCGAGCGGGGCGCTCAGATTGTTTTTAAGACTCAACAGAAAAGACAGTTCTTTCATGGTTTTCCCTATTCGCCGTTAAAGGCTTTGCAGATGCCGATGGCGGTGCTGTTGGTGGTGCTTTCGTGGAAATATTCAGCTAGCCAGGCCGCGCGCGCCAGGCTCATGGCGTCATCACCTTCTTGTGGGAGGTAATGACGCCGGAGCGTCATATATTGTTCAAGCGGGTTATCCTTAATCGCTTGAATAAGCGCGGTTATTCCTTTACTTCGATATCAGCGTCTGGGGCGTAAATCTCATTCACTTTTTTGGCGATTTGCGCCGCCAAACCAGGGAATTGCATTAGCTCAGCCAGATTGTCGCGAGACTCCGGCACAACAATTCGTTTCAGGTAGGTACTGATCGCGCCGACGATATTTTCATCGCGTGCCGACTCATTCAGGCACTTGTTATAGGCGACTAATGTCGGGGCGAATTGCACCGTAATACCTTTAACGACCAGGGTGATAACGTCTTTAGTTTCTTTGCTCATGGTTCAATCCTTAGTATTGGGTTTTAAATATTTTTAATGTGTCGTTTTATCGTGCCGCTTTATTTCATTAGCTGGGCGGCGTACTCAATCAGCCAGACCTTTGGGGCTAGCCACAGTTGCAGTGCGTGACCGATGTTTGATGTCAGGGCGACAAACAAGAAAATGCTCAACATAGCCAAGAGGCCTGTAAAAGTAGTGGCGATAGCGTAGTACTTATCGTGTGATAAATACGTCAGACTTTTTCTAATGAAAAAAGCACAGGCAATTAGCAAGAGAATAAACACGGTAATGCGCAGGCTGTAAGAGACTGCTTTCCAGACCATCAACTGATGAATGATGTCCGGTAGCTGGGCCTTACTGAAATCGATAGCCTGATCCACACCGCTGGCGGCGCGATTAATCAGGTTAATGAGTACGTCATTTGCTTTATCGGTCATGTTCAAAGTCTCGCCGTTGTCTGATTTCTGTTATCAATTGGTTATGCCTAGCGGCACACTCTGGATATAACGTTTTGTACTGTTCCAGCGCATCACTAAAATCGGTGCCGGTATTACCCGCCAGGCGCGGCAACTGTTCCGGGCAGGGGGTTAACAAATTTTCTTGATAGGGTACGCTCGGCGCGTTCCGTACTGTCGTTGAACAGCCGGACATACTCATCACTAGCGCAAACATTGCTAAATACCGGCTTAATGATTTCAGTCCTGATAGTTCGCTCCGTATGCACTTCATTGGCTCTTAACTCCGTTAATTTGTCCTCAAGTTGCCGCGATGATGTGCCGGCGATTTTTTCAACCTGCACGCGGGTGGCGGTAGCGACTTGGCTAATTGCCAGTTCTATTTTTGCTTGGCTCTCGCCGTGCATCGTCCAACCGAGCCACCAAGCCGCAATCAGTAGCAATATCGCCGGCAACAGTTCGCGCATCACTTCACCCCGTTATGCTCGAGGCTAAAATGATTGCCATCTTTGAAGCGCCCGCCCCATGCACCACCAATCGACTCCCAATATTCCCCCAGGGGCTGATAGGCTTCGCTTTTGTCCTGGTACTGGCCGTTAATAAACAGATTGAAATCCACGGCTAGGCGCTGGGTGTGCAAACTGTTGGTAATGCCTTTACCCGATTTGGCGTTTAATGCGGCCTGTTCCGGGGTGCGGTAGGCTTCGCCAAAGGTCAGGCGGTAGCCGTGCTCGTCAGCAAAATTAATGAGTTGGGCTATCATGACGGTAAATACCGCCTGTTTTTCGCTTAATGTCATGATTCTTTTTCCTTTTTAATTCGCCCTAAATAACGGGTAAGTAATCGTGTCAGTAGCAGCTCAATGACACTGGAGCCAGTAATCCCTAGCGCTGATGCGATGGCGAGTAATTCCAAAAGACCTAAGCCAGGTAAATGAATCAGGGCCATACCTGCCAGTAATGACGTCGCCGAACCCAAGATGATGCGACCGACAATCAAGCGCAGGGTGAGCGCTTCGTTACCGACTAACACTTGGCCGAGAGAGATAAAGCCCCCAACCCCGCCGAGCATCAGCACGATGCGAATAAATGACGTTTCTCCGTTTGGCATATGCATCACTCACCCGACTAAGTCGCGGACATCGTCCATAGACAAGATAGGAGTGCCATCGATACGCACAAAATCGGGGCTGGTCACAAAGTATTTAACTTTGTGGGTCGTGGTTTCGCCGCCTTTCTGGTCAAACCCTAACGGACTGGTCACCACCAACTTGCACCCAAACAATTCAACGGATAATTCTTCATCGCCGGTATTGGCATAAAAAAGAATATCGGTCGTCGGAATTTGGCGATAACTGCCGGCTGATTTAGCCGCCGCCCCAATTTTTTTAAAGTTCTTGGCGTCCAACTCCATTTCACCTTCTGCGGACACATCACCCGAAACAAAACCGTCAGGAATGCCGCGCGTTTGCGTGGCGGCGGTGTTATCGGTGATATCCACGGAAATGGTTTTGACGTAGATAGTTTGCGTTCCCAGGCTAATGTCGATTGAGTTGCCGCCAATGCGTGCTGTTGTCATGTTAATTCTCCGTGATGGCGGTGATTGATTCGTCTAGCATGATGCCAACAGTGATTGTTTTAGCGCTGCCGTAAGGTCGCACCACAATGTAAATGCTCACCGTTTCGCTGTCCGACCAGGAAATAGCGACGTCGCCCGCTTGCGGTGACTTCACTTCGCCGGGGAATGTCTCGCCATTAATTTGGATGCTATGAGACATATCTCGCAGGGTGCGGGCGAAATAGGTCTGATGGGCGGCAATACTGCCCGGTGTGCTGTTCATTGAGCGGTCGGCAATTTTGGCGATGGCCTGAATGCGCACTCGGCGAGAAGCCTTATCCACAATCCGCACATTCTCAATTTTCTGGAAATCGCCGCCTTTCACGTCCAGCGTGCGACCATCGGCCCAATACATACCCTCGTAATCGGGATACCACATCGGCACCGAATAACGCAGGTCATGCAAGGCGCGTAAATGGGCCAAGGTGACTTCTACGCCGTTCTTATCAACGGGCATATCGGCGCTATCAATCCCCAACCCTGTCAATGCACCGGTTTTAACGCGTGCGGGGCTGTCGGCGACGGTCACGCTGCGCTTGCATAAGCGGCCCGCTAACACGCCGGCTTCATTGCGCCACAATGCCGGCACCAGTTGCACCGACTCGGCGGCAATACCGGTTTCCAATTCAGCCATAAAGGCCAGATATTCCGACCAAGTCATTTCTTCTAATGACTCTTTTTGCTCGGTCGGGCTGGCAACCGTCAGCATTGACCACGCCCAACGGCCGTATTTATTTGCCAGGTCAGCACGTAAAGACGCATACGCGTTAATTTTGGTGCGGCCGCTGGTCACGTCAATAATGGGAACCGTGCAAACAATCCCCTCAACAGAAAGCAACTGTTGCGCATTCATGATCGCCAATATGTCGTCGCCTGGCAGTGCATCAACGGGCATGATAATGGCGTAGGCTTGCCAGTTTTGACCGCCATTGCGCTGACCGGCGCGGACGTTCTCACGCAAATAAATGTCTGCATCAGCCAACACCACGGCGACATCAGATTGTGAATCCAGAGCGATCAAATCGCCGGGGTTATCAGAATCAGCGGCGGCACTGCCAATAAACAGCACGGTGCGCTCAACTTCGTTAATCCTGCCCTGGCGCTGGTTAAGCTGGTTTAGTGTTACGGTGGGCCATGTCATTATTGTTTTCCTCTTATGTCCTGCGCTTTCACGTTCCAGCCAAAGCCGATAGCCTGGAGTTGGCGCGTCATAATGTTGTTAAACTCGGTATCACTCACGTCTAGGAACACGCGAGAAGGGATCTCGATAGGCCATGATTTTTTCGCCGGTTTACCGCGAAGTTTTTTAATCATTAACCCAGCCTGTGCCATGCTCATGGTGTTTAAAATATGTGCGCTGGTTGCCTTAACGTATTTACCGTTTTTGAGCATCTTAAAACCCAGCGCGCGCAACTTTTTAGCTTGGCGCGGTAGTGCCGGTTTATTGCGTTGGTCAGGGCGTGGCGCACGGTCGGCACTCATTGAAAATGACGCGCCATCTTGATGCACCCCCGCAATTAAGCCGGCTGAAACCGGTTTGTTGCCGTTTTTATAGTTGCCACCCTTGAAATAAATCCGGACAGCTTCCTGTTCCGGCATTTCTCGCACATGCAATAATTTGGGTAACTGACGTAACATCTTGCCCTTACCCCGCTTGCGCGCCGGCCACGGTTTGCCGTCTGCGTCTGTCTGGTTGCGTTGGTGACGTTTTGCAGCGGTGATAATCCCCAGCTTGGCAATGCGCCATAACAGCCGTTGCCGCTTTTTAGGGGGCAGGTCAGCCGCCTTTAACGATTCACGCAACTGTTGCAACTGGCGTTTATCCAGCTCTCCACGGACAATCACGGCGCATCACTCAACGGTACACCGGGTGATTGTGGTTCACCTGATGGCCCGCCACTGAACAGCCGGCCACCGGTGGCAACCATGATTTCAGGGTTAACCAGTGACCAACGTTTCCCATTCAATGGAATGCGGCCGTTTTCATCTACGCGAATATTGATGCTGTCGGCCAGCTCCACCACGATTTCAAGCGGTGACGAATTTTCTTCATCAAATTCAATATCAACAGTCGGATCAGCGAGTTCCAACTCGTCATAAATTTCATTCCGGTAATCGCCCAGCCAAGCCAATATCAGGGCGTAAACTTCTGCCGGCGCGAAAATTCGGTAAGGGAATGCCCCCCAATTCAATACCGCGTGATAACGCAATATGCCTAGCCGGCGCTGTTCTAATCCCAGGGCTTTTGGGGCGGTGATGATCGACGCGCTATCAATGGCACTTTCAAATTGTTGCATTGCCCGTTCTGGCAAACACTCCGTTAAAAAGGCGGTCAGGCTTTCTATCTGGCTCATATTAAATGCACCCCAACACGCGGGTATTTCTTCATATTGCGCAGTACAAACGCCGCTTCCGCTAACAGAATGTCGCGGGTTTCGCTGCTTTCCTGCCCTGGGTGCGTCTCGCGCCGGCCAATGCTGGCAAATTCGCCTAACAAATCCGCTTTTGCCCTGGCGTATACCGCTTTTTTGTATTGGGCGGTCAGTTGGTTTTCATCTGCCATTTTCGCGCCTGGTGTATCCAGCGCAGTAGCGTGGCCTTTGCCTTGCCAGTAGATCACGACGTCGGCGACATCATCATTAATTTCAGCTATCGCGGCCAATAACGCTTGTGCGGCTGTTGATGCCGGCAGTTCTGGCGGGATGGTGCGCGATTTTTGAAAATCAGCCAGATTGAGGTCAGGCCAAAATGTCACCCCGTTAACAATGGGTTTATCTTGGTATTCAATTTGACGACCGCTAAACCCTAATGATGGTGCTGCCACAAAAACCCCTTATGTGCAAAATGGGAAGCGGGCTGACCGAGATCCACGACCTCGAAAACCTTACGGGTTTTCTGTCTCCCTCGCGCCCGCCCCGGCTTGCGGTAGTCGTTAAGCCTTTTGTAATGCCCGAATACGGGCGGCGATTTTTTCACGGTGAGTCTTGACGCCCACTTTCACATCAAAGGCTCCAGCCTGTGCCAGTAATGCGTCAGCCTCTAACAGCGTGTCCACATCATCGATCGCCGTGGCAACCGGTTTACCAGACTTATCAGCCAGCAATAGCAACCCGGCGAACTTGTACCATTTGGCGTTAACCTCTTCATGAAGCCGCCATTTATCGCGAACATTGGCAAACGTCCGGCTAAAATACGGCTCAATGCTGTGACCGAGTGACGCTTGTGTTTCGGCCCACGCAATAACGGTGTCAGCCACAAAGGTGGAAAAGGTGCTTTTGATGTTCTCAGGGGTGCTTTGCCCCTGTTCAATGGCGATATCGGCCCAATCCAGCGCCTGATCAAAGTTCCCCACGTCAAACAACCAGACCACGCACCAAGCGAACGCCGGGTTAGCGTGAACTATGCCGCTTTCCAGATAGCGCTCAACGGTCGGTAGCCATTTAGGCAACAGCTCGTCATGCTTCATATCGATGCGGTCGGCAATCGTTCCCAGGCTGCGCACTCGCATTACATCACTGTCTAGCTCACGCAGTTGTAAATGCAGGCTGGCAGGACTGGCGCTCAAGGCTTCATGCTTTTTTAAGGCTGTTTCAGCCATGACGCGCCGGCGGTAACGTTGACAAGGGGAAAGGGCCATAATTATGCGCCTCCGTTGACTTCATCAAGGACGCCATCGCCCACGGTGATCACATCGTAAGCGGCATAAAGCTCGTCATACTCCACCGCGTAACCTTCCATGCGCAGATAGTTGTTTTCAAAGCGCTTGCGGTCGTCTACCCATTCGGCTTTACGCTTACGCGTGCCGCGCTGGGTGTACAAGTGCAAGTTTGAAAGCATGGTGACAATCAAACGCCCTTCCGGCATGAATGGCGGGGTATAGGCGGTACGGCCCGCAATCTCACGGTTAATCAACTGCGCGGCGACTTTCTCCGTCGGGCGGTCAATGCGGTTCATCATGCTGGTTGCATCAGCGGCGATAAGGTCGGCCGATACCAACACCACCAAGCGCGGGTCGTTGCGGAATGGTTCATAAATGCAAGTGTGGATAAGGTCGGTAACAGCCGCGTCCAGTGAAACGAAATCCGCGCCGGTGCCGTTACGGTCTAAAATCACGCTGTCGGTGATGATTTGACCGGGTGAACGTTCCTCGACAATCGTTTGCCAGCCGCGGTTAACGTCTTGGCCCAGCGGGTTAGCCACTGGATCAGTGTTGTCGGCGATGCTGGTACCGTTAAAAGCGATACGCAACATATCCAGCGCAAAGGATTCGTTGCTGAATGCTTGAATACGCTGGAAAAATTCATCTTCTGTACCGGAATTCGCCCAAACGACCAGAAGCGCATAGGTCAGATATGAGCCTGAATCGGTTTCGACTAGCTTATATTCGTTACCCGACACGCCCATTTCACGATTGAAACGACCGTCTTTTTTACGTCCAGTAAACATCCCCGGATTACCGGTATTGACGACTTGGCCCTGAATCTGGTCAACATCCATCATATTGATAAGGCGCAAGAATTCAGACTCTTGCATCAGCGCATTACGGAGCGATGTTTCTTTCGGGTCAGTTAACGAAAAGAATTGCTTCGTGTCAGGCTGGTTATTAGCCTTGGCTAAGCCGGCCGCATATTTGCGGATAAGGGCTTCCGCTTTTGGGGTTAATTGCATGTTCTTTTATCCCGTTTAAAGGTGATCAATGGCGATAATGATTAGTTGAATTCGAAAGGCTTATCACTGCCATTCGGTGCGCCGTTGGGAACCTTGGTTTGACGCGTTTCCATGGCGCTGAATTTTTCCAGCACGGCGGTCATCTGCGTTTTTAGGTCGGCCAATTCGTTACCGCTGGTTTCAGGCTTCGATGTACGGGCGGTAAAATCTTGGCGACGGCTGGCGCGGCGAGTGTGATTGCGAGTGCGAGAACGGCGCGACGATTTACCTTTGCCGCCGGCAGCAAATGACTTCATCAAGTTCGCTAAGTTCTTTTTCGCGACACTGAATTCAGCGGCGACAACTTCATCCTCTGGATTGTCAGCTACGTCGGCGGCGATTTCGGCTACCTGGTCAGCCACTTCAGCAATCTCATCAGCCAAATCAGCGACATCCTCGGCGGCTTCCTCTGGAGTGTCTGCGGTCGTGCCGTTGGCTTTCTCTTCCATTTGTTGAATACGCAGGGTTAACGCTTCAATAAGGGCTTTTAATTCATCCATCTTGGCTTCATCCTCGCCCTGATTGGGCTGTTTATTGTCGGGGTCGGTTGTGAATTCTTTCTTAATGGAAAATAGGCGGTCAAATAAACCTGTTTTTTTATTTTCCGTTTTACTGTCACGGGTTTTTAATTGTCCTAAGCTAAAGGCTTCGACATTACCGCGCGTACCTTCTTTTGTTTCACCATCAATAGTAAATGACAGTTTTTCGGTGCCTAAACTATTTGGTATGTCAGTTACCGCTAAACCAAATAAATAATTTTGACCACTCCCAGCAAAATCAGGGAATACCTCAACTGAGGTGAATAATTTTTGTCCCAGGCGGTTAGCTTCAATTAAAAATTGATTGGGAATTATCTTTGCGTAAAGTTTAACTTTTCCGTTTGCTTCTTCGTATTTTAATGCGTCAACCTCACCGAGATTATAAGTATATTGCCGCATAGCAATATCTTCTTCATGGTGCGGCCATAACAGGGCGGTGTAAGTCTCGCGGCTGTAGGTATTGGCGCAGTCTATTAACCACTGGGGTTCTAGTATCCGGCCATCTACCGACGCGCCAGAAGTACCAATACAACGCCAGTCGGAAATAAGTTGCGGCATGAAATACCCTTTTACTGTTATTTGTCATAAATAGTGACTCTGTGATTTGCAGTATTGCGGATATTTAAATACGGTGCATCCATCATCATTATTATAAGTTCGGTTATGCGCTATTAACCGAATGTAGCCGATATATAGTGATCAACGTTGTTTAAATCCCCCGTCATAATAGCCTTATGGCAAAATATTCTGATGAAATTAAAGAGGCGGCGCGAACGCTTTTTATTAAAAGCTGGACGCCCAAAGATATTGCGCAGGAATTAAACATTCCGGTGCGCACGATTTATCATTGGTCTGATATAGGCCAGTGGGCGGCATTATTACCGGTTGAATCTTTTGAAGCGGCCATTGCGCGCCGACATGACCAGTTATCACGGCGTGAGAATAAAACCGCGTTGGAACTGGAAGAAATCCGCGACTTGGTCGCGCACCATGTCAAGTTAATGGCGCAAAGCAATAAACACGCTGAAAAGATGGCTGAAATAAAAGCGCGTATGGCGATGCAATCCAGTGGCGGTGATGATGAAACCGGCTTCGGGGGTGAGACAAAACGCTCATACCGTAAAAATGACATTTCCAGCATTACTAAGGAAATGCTGGATAGCTGGGCTAACAACCACCTGTTTGATTACCAACTTCATTGTCGCGCCAATAAAGAACAGGATTTCCGGCACATCCTGAAATCGCGTCAAATCGGCATGACGTACTATTTTGCTTTTGAAGCCTTTGAAGATGCGGTGTTGACCGGTGATCGGCAAGTCTTTTTCTCTGCGTCCCGCGCGCAGTCTGAAATTTTCAAATTTTATATTGTCGAAATTGCTCAACAGGCTTTTGGTATTACGCTGACCGGTAACCCGATCAAACTGAGCAACGGGGCGGTGCTGCGGTTCTTGTCGACCAACGCGAACACGTCCCAAGGTTTTAACGGCCATTTGTACGGTGACGAAATATTCTGGATACCCAAATTTGGGCGTTTTCATGAAACCGCGTCAGCGATGGCGACACAAAACAAATGGCGGACCACCTATTTTTCAACACCCAGCGCCAAAACACATCAGGCTTACCCTATTTGGACGGGGGAAGCCTGGCGGGAAGACGACGCCAAGCGGAAAAAGGCTAAATTCCCGAAAGAAAGTGAAATGCGTAAAGCCGGCATCCTTTGCCCGGATGGTCAGTGGCGTTACATCATCACGATGGAAGATGCCATCAAAGGCGGTCTTAGCGCCTTAGTTGACATTGAGCGGTTGCGTAATAAGTACAATGCGACGGCGTTCGCCATGTTGTATATGTGCCAGTTTGTTGACAGTAAAGACGCTGTCTTTAAATTTTCCGAGTTGGAAAGATGCGCAGTGGATGCGGGCATGTGGCAAGACCACGACATGAAAGCCGCGCGCCCATTTGCCAATCGTGAGGTATGGGGTGGTTTCGACCCGTCCCGCTCCGGTGATAACTCGACCTTTGTGATTGTTGCGCCGCCGATGTATGACGGCGAACGCTTTCGCGTCTTGGCGATTTTCTACTGGCAAGGGTTAAATTTCACCTGGCAAGCGGAGCAAATTAAGCAACTGATGCGGCGCTATAACATGACCTATATCGGGATTGATGTGACCGGCATCGGGCGGGGCGTTTATGACTTGGTCACCAAATTTGCGCCTAGGGAAGCCACCCCGATTCTCTACAGTGTGGAAAGTAAAACCCGCTTGGTGCTGAAAATGATTGATACGGTGGAACGTCACCGCATCGAATGGAGTAAGGACGCGACTGACGAGAACAGCCAAGAGCGGGCCGAAATCGCCGCCAGCTTTATGGCAATTCGCCGCACGACGACCGCGAGCGGCAACGCGCTGACTTTTGTTGCTGAACGGTCAGAGGCTACCGGCCATGCCGATGTATTTTTCGCCATTTCTCACGCTGTGATTAATGAACCCCTCGACTATGAATATGATCGCCCGTCTACTTGGGCCTTTGGAAAAGCAGCATGACAACTAAAAAGAAACGCGGACGCCAGAACAGTACCCGCCCCCAAAAAGCCAAGAAAACAGAGGATTTCACCCCAGGACGTAGCAGCGTTATTTCGTTTGGGGAACCTGAACCGATATTAACGACGGGGACGGATTACAGTGAGATATGGTACGACAACGATTCCGACCATTGGCGACTGCCTATAGACCGTCTCGCCTTGGCGCAACTCCCCAATCTTAACGGCCAGCATGGCGGCGTTCTCTATGCCAGGCGCAACATGCTCGTCAGTGATTATCTTGGCGGCGGGCTAACGACTGACAATATCGAGGCGGCGGGGTTTAATTATTACCTGTTTGGGGATGTCGCTATCTTGAAAGTGCGTAATTTTTGGGGGGAGGTGATCGACCTGGTGCCTTTGCCCTCACTCTATACGCGCCGGCGCAAATCAGGTGAGTTCGTTGTGTTGCAAAAAGATGAGCCGCTTATTTATGCCCCGGCCGACATTATTTTTTTATCGCAGTACGATCCCCAACAACAGATTTATGGTTTACCGGATTATATCGGCGGTATCCACTCTGTATTACTGAATTCAGAGGCGACGATATTTCGCCGCCGTTATTACCATAATGGCGCGCATATGGGCTTTATTCTGTATGCCAACGATCCCAATATTAGCGTGGAAGTTGAGCAAGAAATAAAAGAGAAAATAGAACAGAGCAAGGGGGTGGGTAACTTCCGCAATATGTTTATCAGTATTCCGAAAGGTAACCCGGAAGGGATTAAATTGATATCCATCGGTGAAGTGAGCGCCAAAGATGAGTTTTCCAACATAAAAAGCATTACTGCTCAGGATATTCTCACGGCGCACCGCTTCCCGGCTGGCCTTGCGGGGATTATCCCGCCTAATGGCGCGGTGATGGGTGACCCGGACAAGGCCCGATCAACGTATCGAAAAGATGAAGTGTTACCGGTGCAAAATAAGTTTATGCGCGCAGTGAATACCGACCCCGAAATACCCGCCCATTTACACCTGCGATTTAGAGAAGATAAAGACACGGATAATACTGAAAGGGGCGAAAAGTGAGCAGAATTAAGCTAAAATCACGAAAGTTAACAGAAATAGCTTTCGGAGTGGTTAATATGCGAATGTTCAAGATTAAATGCACGGAATGCCGCGCACCCGCAATTATCCGCAAAACAGAATGGAAAGACGTCAAAATAGCCGACTTGTATTGTGCTTGTTCCAATGTTGAGTGCGGTCATACCTTTGTATTTAACGCGGTGTTCTCGCACTCACTTAGCCCCAGCGGGTTAACGGGGAGTAAGTTAGTCATGGCTTTGCTTGAAATGTTGAAGCCGGAAGAAAGACAGATTGCGTTAGATTTGCTACAAGGTCAGCCAGGATAAGAGAAAGGTTTCTCTGAGTCGGAACATTGGCTCATAGGACTATACCCAATCGACGAGCGGCGTTGTGCCGGAAACGGGCGTATCTCAAATCAATTTTACTGGGGCCAGTTTTATTCAGTCATATAACCTGTTTGCATTTTAAACAAAGCGGTGTTACTCAGTAAAAGTTAGAGATGTATGTTTATCAGGCTGTTCAGCTAAACAGCATGCACTAATAAGGATATGAAATGACTAATAGTTCAGAGTCTTTTGCAAGCATCGATCAGATTACGTCCCGCCCAAACTATTCGGCGAGCTTATCTATTACAGTGGATAGCTTTAGCTCGCTTATAGGTCGTTATCACTTTAGTGAAGAAGTTAAATGTCAAGTTAAAACTGAACGCGGTATCTGTGGGACAAAGCATCAAAACGGGTATGTAGGTGTTACAAAAGAAGGTAAAGAAGGTCTAATTGGTGGAATATGTGGCACTAAATATTTTAAAGAACACACTCTATTTGTTCAGGAAAAAAATCGTATAGATGCTGAGATTGATAGAAGAGAAAATCTTGAGAAGTTGATTGTGTTTAAAGAAAATTTCCTTTCTTGGTCCGGTGTCTATGGCTCGCTCGCTCAGAATATTCAAGCAGTAAAAAAGAAAACCAACCATCTTTACAATGGTTTTCCAGACATTGTTTTAGCATATATATATCAAGCCCAAAAAACCAAAAATTGGGATTTGAATGTTGATGTTTTACGCCATTCCCGAGGTGAAAAAGGAATGACAAGCAATTGGTACATTGAAAAACTTTGTACATTCCCGCCTTTACCATCTGCACATGAAATTCAAAGTTTGTTAGGTAGGATAGAAAATCTAAAAGCGGTTTTTAGCGAAGCTTGCTCTTCCAATATAGAAGAGCTATCAACACCAAAATTAAAAGGCTATGTAAGAAGCCTTTCTGATTTTGATGAATTAGAAAGTTTTTATAAAAAATTTTCCAAAGATGTAGAAGAATTTACTCAAGATCAGACCTTGTCCAATTTGTATTATGCCTGTGCAAACAATAAGGAAAAATTAGCCACGATCAAAACAATTTTAACTCTCAACACCCCCAGTTCTACAGAAAAATTAGTAAAATATAAATGTGATGAAATTGAGAGAATAACTAAAAATAAATTCGATAACTGTCAAGTTAGATATAATAAGACCGTGATGAAGTTTAAGAAAAACAGCCTTGGTTAATAATAGCCCCGCTTGGGGCTTTTCTTAGTTACCATCGACTAAAAATAGAATTATAAGCACACCTGTTTCCTTCATCAGATATAAATCTGATTGACCATATTACACTCCATAATTTCCCATTATAGCCATGATGCGCTTTAACCTGCTATTGGTCCAAACCAAACAGGTCTGTCCTTGTCATTTTCCATTTCGGTGGCTTGCGTCTTTCGATAGTGATCTCCAATTAAGCGGATAACTTGCGGCACTTGCTGTTGGCGTAACCGCTCAAATCTGGCTTTGATATCTTCTGCCGGTGTTGCAATCCGCTGGACTTGATACAACGCGCCATCCGTTCCCGCCCGATAAGCGATATCGCCGACTAATACTGATGCACCTTTCGCCATTGATTTCAGAATGTTGTTATTCAAATCAATGCCTATCGACGCTGCAAAATCTTTGATTTTTTCCTCTTTCTCACCCAACTTCGCGCCCAGCATGATTTCGCCCTGGGTGAGTAGGCGTATTTTTTTCGGTTGCAGGTCTGTTTTGACCAGTTCGTTGCGTATCCGTCTGAGCATTTGCCGCCGTTCTTTGGCGGTTAATAACTCAAAATGGATATTTTCGGGCGGCGGCGGTGGCTCAATGGCCGGCGGCTGAGTGACTATTTTTTGAACCCCCGTACAGTTATTGACAGAACTCCGAGAGGGCGCAGGCGCGCCCTTAAGGTCAACGGCCAAATCAACGGACAGGTCAAGGGCGCGGGCTTTGACAATCTTCCACTCAGTGGTACGGGTGATAATGGGCGTGTCTATGCCAACCGGTGGCGAAAACACGCCACGAATACGGATCACATCTTCAAAATATTCATTGGTGGTTTCTGATGTTTCGTAATAGGTGCGGGCGATCAAATCTTCACGTTTAACAAATGGCCCGCCCTGGGCGTTAACGTACTCAGCCCAGCGACCATAGTCAGCGGCATCATGAACAGCAGCAAATTCCACGCTTAAACCCATCGCGGTTTCGTGGTCTGACATTTTGCGGAGTTCACGATAAACGGTGACAGGTGCACCGCCGATAAACTGAAACTGACGAATACGCCAGCGACTGGCCCACGCAGATACAGCGGGGGCCACCTCTTTCAGTAGCTTGTCGGTTTCATCGTCGGTTTCACCGTCCAGCGCGAAACCGTCGATATTTTTCGAAATGTATTTAGCGATGTAACCCGTTGCGCTGCCTTTTTCCGGATCAATAGCCTCGGCATGAAAACGGGCCTTTCTGGCCCTTGCGCTGTAAAGCTCTTCTTCATCCTCTTCACTGGCGTAATCGCGCAAGATTTTACGCGCCTGATCGACGGACTCAGGCAGCATAAACAGCAACATATGCCAGTGTGGGGTGCCATCATGGTGCGGCTCGGCAACACGAATGCCGAATACGCGAATATCTTCTCGATGCAATTTAGCCCTGACCCGGTTCCACACCCCACGCAAATAACACTGCGTTCTCGCCGGATCAGCTCCGCACCATTTGCGGTTACGGTGTCCGTGCTTATTGGTGGCGTGGTATTTAGACGGGGCGGTCAGCGTATAAAACTCACCAACGTAGCCCATCTCTGTGCATATATCTTCAAACCCACGTATGCGGGCCATCAGTTCACAGCGACGAATTGCCGGATTAGCAACGCTGTGATCGTACTTATCAATCAGAGAAATACGGTTGCCTTTTTCGTCCTCTAATTCCATTGATTTGAGAAACTCGCGTGTGCGGCGCTTTTGTTCGCGCCAGTCGCTGACGGTTCCGATACTGGAATAGGGTGAGGCTTTTTTGCTGACATTGCCTAGGGCGATATGTAGATGCTCTTTCCACTTATCGCTATGGCGGCGCAAGCAGCGAATCCACCAACTTTCAGATTGCATTTTGGCAATATAGGAGGCTAGTTTGTCCTCGGTTAGTTTCTCACGCTCAGATTGATAAGCATCCCACCCCGGCACGGATTGGCGAAAGGCGCGAGTCAGCGCCGACGCGCGGGCATACAGTGCAAAAGCAATATTTAACTCTGATTTTCCGTTGACCTCATCATCAACAATTCCAAGTTCACGTTTGATCATTATGGCGATATCTTTCGCCAATGTTTCAATATCGGCACGGCCATAATCTGACAATTGATTGAATCGGTAGGCGAAAGGCGCTGTATCGTTGGCGTCGGTGGATATCAAATATTGGTCATTGACAGTATTCAAACGTGGCAATACGCGCTCGACAAAGTTTCTTGTTAAGTGCGTATTAGCTCGTTGAATGCCTTGTGTTTCTTCCAGTTTATTAAGGTGAAACCTGATACCACGTTGAACAATTTTAGGCTGTTTTGATAACAGGTCTTGGGCGCTAATCAGCGCGGCTATTTGTTCCTCATTTTCTTGCTGCTTACCCCTGACTAAGTAATCTGGCGCACCAATGGCGGGAATATACCTATCGTTCCACCAATAAGTCGCCGCAATAGGTAAATCGCCGCTGCCCTGATAGGGCGACGGCGGTGTTGGCGCTATTCGGCCAATTGAATGCTTGGTCATTCGCATAGACCGGCAGATGGAAGATCAATCATGATGCGTTCCTTATGAGCGGGATTTTCTCATCCGGTGTAGGTGACCGACGAGAGCGGTAATAAACAATCCCGTATACGGCGCTGACTGGCATTTCCATTTTTTCAGCAATGAGTTTAGGTTTTACCCCTTCCTCATAAAGTGAACTGCACAACTCCACATCATGATCGCTATATATAGTATTGCGATTGCACTCACCTATGTTTAAAGGGTTTACCCCTTCAACGGTTGCTCTTACACGAATGGCTGTTAATGTTCGGCCTAAGTAAATAGCAATATCACGGTATTTCGTGGTTGTTACCGCTTCACGTAGATAAGCCAGCTCATCCGGTAGCCAGGGTTGGCCGTGGCGTTTTGGAATAGTCATGGCTTCATCCTTAAAATGGAATTTCATCGCATGGATCAAAAAATGAAAGCATGACTAGTTTCGGAGCGGCAAAATCACATTGAGTAATATCTGATATTTCTACAACAATCTTGCGGCCCGAATATTCGAATCCCTCTTCATCCCACTCGGCCAAAAGCAGATAATCCCCGACTTTAAAATCACGGTCATTACTGCGTAATTCGGCCTTTTTTCTGCCATCAATAACCGCTTGGAAATATTCAGGCAGGATTTTTAATTGATGGGTTATTACTGCTTGCGAATATGAGGCCGCTTCCTGAAATGCCTGTGCTGTGCGCTGGGCCTCTTTGCGGTCAGACTCCGTTTTATGTATTGCCTGAATGGCTAACTCAGTTGTTTTATCATGACCCTTTTTACATATGTTTTTACCTGCCTCCGTACCCATAATTGCAAAAATTAAAGAATCCCATTTAGGTTCGAATGATGAATTGAATACCTCCAAATGTTGAACACGCGCTCGTAACTTAATTACCTCGCTATTTAGACGATCGATTTCAATACCGGCAGCAACTAAATGTTTTCTGACGAGCGCCCTTAATGCGATTGCATGAATACCATCGAGCGCAGCAAGGGGAATGAGACTACCAGCCGCAATAGTCAGCCCTTTAATTGCATTGGTTGTATTAATATGTGTAGCCATTATTTAGCCTCTTTATTTACAGTGGATGAATTAGCAACGGATTTAACTTCTAATATCCAAACGGACAACGCCTTTAATATTTCCTCTTTGGAAATCTTGGATTTATTTAATTTCGTTAGCTGATTATCTAAGCGCTCTAGCAACATTAAACGCTCAGAAAGTCGGGCATGATTAAAATGCTCGACCAGTTCTATGTCGTTTAGCTCATTTGTTAACTTTATCGGTGCAACAGCCATTTTTATCACCCCGTATTTAGATAATGGGAATCCTGACGAAATCTAATTCGCCATAATTAAAGTGTTAAATTCAGATGCTGATTACTCTTTCACCTAGTGAAAAATAATCAGGAAATGCTTTTGTTAAACGAATAATAAAATTAAGCGCTTCGATAATTATTTCGCGCTCATCTTCTGTAAACGTCTCAAAGCGTCGATTTGCATCGGCAGATTTAAACGGGCGCTGAATACCTTTTGTTTCAGCGATACGGTTTGCGCAAAACAAAATAACTTCTCTATTGGCGTTCCCTGTCTGTTCGTCATGCGGGTTTGCGTTGAAATGTCGACATGCATTATTGCGGTTAATATTGGCCTTTAAGCGCCATTCAACAGTGAACTCCCGGAAAGGTAGTTTTCTGTTACTTTGGTCAATCCCAATAGAAGCCATATATCCCCCCAATTTATGCAAATATTCCCATCAGACGCGCCCACCAACGGGTTTTACCCCTGGGTTTTGCCATGAATGGGGTGCGGCAACCTTTGATAAACTGCACTTCGCTGGCCTTTGGCTGAAAATCGCGACCGTCTGGTGTTTCAATCCAGCCGCACTGGTGGCGACGGTGGGTAACTTGCTGGCCGTTCCGTAGCATTGCAGCCAGTGACGGGCATTGATTAGCGGTCATAAAGTGATCTCCATCAAGTGAATAGGTGCCGGGGTACTTCATCGCGCCCGGCGCGCGTTTTTTGTGGTACTGTTTTTGCGCCGGCCAATACTGTGAGAAGGAACCCTGGCGCTATACCTACCAACCACAAAGGAATAATCATGAATAAGGCATTCTCATTTAATAACATTTCGTTCACCCATCATTCTGGCGATATTGATGCAATAAAACTTGCTTTAGGTGTAATAATTGCCAGTCTGCCTCGTGAACAATCAGTGAATATCATGAAAACACTAGGTGAAATAAACGAAGATAGTGTTAAAAATCTACATAGAGACTTTAATCAACTTAACCCGTATAAATAGCAACTAAGTCTCTATAGAACCGAAAGGCCCCGCATGGGTGTATATTGTGATGCTATCTATAGTGGTAGCATCTTCCCGTTCGGTATTGGCGCTTGAAAGAGAATATATTTCTTCTTTGGCTTGCTTAAATAGAGCGCAATGATAATTGCACGCTGCAATATATTCGGGGCTGGCGGTGAGTTGAATTAAACTCACGACGTGCTCAGGCTGTGGATAAAAAGAATTTGAAGCAAAGAATAGTTCCCCGTTGCTTAGCGTCCCAGTGGTTTTAACAGTTACAGAAGTCAACTTTCCGTCTGTAATTTCTGTTTCCATAGTGGTTTTTAACTCATTGCTTAGGTTTGACATATTGCCTCTCGCTCGGTTGGTAAGAATAAAACCCTTTCGCAAACTGCTTATTTGAGGGAGGGCTTTATCCCCTCAATTCATACAACTGGTCGATGTATTCAATGGCTTGCGCCAGTGCGTCAAACTTGCCGTAAGACTCATCACCCTGGCGAACGTGGTAACGGGTGATCGGGTTTATTTTGCTACGGTCAATGCGGGTAATTAAAAAGCCAAGGTAACCGTAAGTGTGATCGCTAATGCGGGTTAGCTCACGGATTGGGTTTCCGGGTGATTGGCAACTCATACTTTTAGCCTTAATGCTTCCTGTGCTTCTTCGTAAGCCTCAAGAAATTCATAAACCATATTTACCTGGCGTTCCCGGCCAGGCTTGTTTTTGGTCAATGTCAGTTTCCCTTCATTGGCTTGCTGTTGGATGGTGCGGACGGTCTGGCCCGTAATTTCTGCATACGCGGACAGGGTCAATTTTGGATAAGGGAGGCAGAAAACCACCGGACAATCCGGCATTTTTACTATTACTGGCTTGGTGCTTCGAGTGCTCATGACTTATCCTCTTCGATCACATTCGGATTTATTCGGACTTATTAAGATTCAAGGTCATCTTTTGGCGACCTTGTAGAGTGGAGATTAGTCGCTAAATGATGACCTCGTCAAGTGCTTATGGAAAAAAATTAAGAGACATGCGTTTAGCTGAGGGGATAACCCAGCAGCAACTATCTGAAATTGCAGGGATAGGCTTAGGAACAATCAAAAATTATGAAACCGGTCAGAGAGATGCGGGGATTAAGGTAATTGAACAAATCTTAGCGCTTCCAATTTTTGAGAAATACGCACTCTGGCTAATGACTGGGAAAACGTCAGAAGCTGCCGGACAAATATCACCGGCTCTCTCCCCTGATGGGCCAAACAACACATCCGACCACCAAAAAGGCCAGAAGGCTGGCTAACTATCTATAAAATATATGTTTCTTGGGGTAAGGGTGGGATCTGTTGTGAAAAGATACATTGGTTAAATGAGGATTTATGAATAAAGATAATGAAGTACAAGCAGCATTCTTCAAAAGGCTTGAGAAAATAACGGTTAAAGAGTTTAGTAAATTTCTAGACACCAAGGGTGTAACTACTCTCTGCCCTATGTGTAATAGTGACGGTGAGCAGGTGTTTGATGAAACGAATCACTCAACTATGGCGGATCTCTTTGAGGGGCAGTCGGGGCAAACATTTGTAACCTATTTTCATCATAAGCCGGCAAATCCAGGTGATAGTGATGGAAATTATTACTACAAAATGACATGCGATAATTGCGGCTATATTACGACTTACGGTGTTACGCCTGTATTGAAATGGTTTGATAGCTTACAATCCAAGGATGTGGAGAGTGAAGAATGAGCGACATTTATTTTAGTGTAGGTCAATTCATTCAGGCGCCAGCCAAGAGGAGTAACCAGAATATGCACCAAAATGCAGATGAAGCAATGGGCCGAATGGGGTCTGATATTGAGCATATCAAACGCGACATTTCTGACATCAAGACAGATTTAAAAGAATTTCGTGGAGATCTGAAAGAAGTTCGCAAGGATATGAGGGCTGATTTTAGAGTCTTATTTGCAGCCATCATCACTGTTGCTATTGGGTTGGCGGGCGTTATGGGCAAAGGTTTTGGCTGGCTGTGACCGTCAGTAAGATTGATAGCGGTCAGTATCTTGTTGATGTGCGCCCGCAAGGGCGCAGCGGTAAGCGAATACGTAAACGTTTCAATACTAAGTCAGAGGCGCAGCAGTACGAACGGTGGCTTATTGCCACGCAGAATAATAAGGACTGGTTAGAGAAACCAGCAGACCGTCGCCCATTGATTGAGTTGATAGAGTTATGGTGGAAATATCACGGCCAAACTCTAAAGGCTGGTAAGGATGATTATCAGCGACTTAAAAAGTTAGCCGATGACATGAATAACCCACGCGCCGACCAGGTTACAAAGGGTTCCTTTGCAGACTATAAAGCAGCCCGCCTATCCAGTGGAATCAGCCCTAGCACGATAAATAGAACGCAAATGATATTGAGCGGTGTATTCAGTACGCTCATAGAGAGCGGCCACTATCATAGCCAGCATCCTCTTAAGGGGATCGTCAAGATTAAAAAGACTGAAAGTGAAATGTATTTCCTTTCACGACCTGAAATTGATTTGTTGCTTAATAGCTTTGATGGCGACAATTTGAAAGTAATCAAGTTGTGTTTGGCTACTGGTGCGCGCTGGGAAGAGGCGGCAGAGTTAACAAGTGCATCGGTGATCAAATATAAGGTGACCTTTAATAACACGAAGAATGGCAAAAATAGAACTGTTCCAATATCGGCGAAGCTGTATAAAGAAGTTTATAAGCCGGAAGGGGGCCGCTTGTTCCTACGAGTGGATTACGATTTTGTCAGGGAAACACTAAGGGCTGTTATTCCTTCTTTGCCTGTAGGGCAATCTGTGCGAGTGTTTCGGCATACGTTCGCAAGTCATTTTATGATGAATGGCGGCAATATTTTGACGCTGCAAAAGATACTCGGTCATAGCAATATTCAACAAACTATGACCTATGCGCATTTTGCTCCAGACCATTTACAAGATGCTGTCAGGTTTAACCCACTGGAGCAGTAGGTTAATATTGTGGAGTTCCGTGCTACTGCTAGAATGAAAAAGTATAGGTTCAGTTTTGCAGGTGGCGGGGGCAATAGGTGGGCGAATGTCGGTTTTATTGTGATCCACATTTTGCCCAAATTGGCTGGATTAGTACGGATTTGTGTAGATTCATGTTTCATTAAATATCATTGCTTTAGGTGTTTTTTGTTGGTGTGTATGGGTATGTGATGACACCTGTTGATGTCGTCGCCGAACGTGCCGGCCAACCTGTGCCAGACATCGTAAGCAAGTTGCTCGAGCTGGAGTTAGCAGGGTGGATCGCAGCAGTACCCGGCGGCTATGTCCGATTATTAAGGAGGGCAGGCCATGTTCGACGTTTTAATTTACTTATTTGAAACTTATATGCATAACGAGTCAGAAATGCTTGTCGACCAAGATAAGATTACTGACGATCTTGCTGACGCAGGTTTCTATCGTGAGGATATCAACAACGCCCTAAATTGGTTAGAGGCACTTGCCGATCTACAAGAAGGGCAGAAAGCACCTTATCTCTACGCCGCTGACCCACAAGCATTACGCATTTATACGACAGAAGAATCCCAACGTCTGGATGTCACTTGCCGTGGTTTTATCCTATTCCTTGAGCAAATTCAGGTCCTACACTTCGATACTCGAGAAATGGTTATCGATCGAATTATGGCGTTAGATTCTAATGAGCTTGATCTGGAAGATCTTAAGTGGGTTGTGCTGATGGTGTTATTTAACATACCGGGTAATGAAAATGCCTATCAGCAGATGGAAGAGCTACTTTTTGAAGTCAACGAAGGTTATGTGCATTAAGTGGTAATTCCACTGGCTAATAACTTTATTATAGAAGGCGTTATGACGAAAACAGTTACTGCCAAGGATAATGGTTCATGTCCTGAATGCGGCTCGGCTCTAGTCATCCGCAGTGGGGGGCATGGCCCATTCCTTGGTTGTTCACACTATCCCGACTGCCAGTATATTCGCCCTTTAAAAGCACAATCTGATGGTCATATTGTAAAAGTCCTAGATGGGCAATTTTGTCCTAAATGTGGCTCAGAGATGGTATTGCGCCAAGGGCGTTTTGGTATGTTTATTGGATGCAGCCAATATCCGCAATGTGATCATACGGAAGTGATTGATAAACCGGACGAGACATCGATAAATTGTCCGCAATGTGGCCAAGGAAAACTCCTTCAACGTAAGTCACGTTTTGGGAAGATTTTCCATGCCTGTAACCGTTATCCAGATTGCCAATTTACTATTAACCAGCAACCTATTGCTGGAAAATGCAGTTATTGTCACTATCCATTGTTAATGGAAAAGAGAACAGCGCAAGGCGTCAAATGTTTTTGTGCTAGTAAGTTATGTGGGAAGGCCGTAGAAAGTGAGTAATAACAAGGTGAGTATAAAAAAGAATAATGATGGTTTGGCTGAAGTATTACGGGCCTTACAGCAAGAAGAGGTTATTGCTTACCCGACAGAGGCTGTTTTTGGTTTAGGTTGTGACCCTGATAGTGAAAAGGCAGTGAATGCTTTATTAGCTTTAAAGCAACGGCCATGGCAGAAGGGCTTAATCCTTATTGCAGCAAGTTATGAACAATTAAAACCCTACGTTGATGATTCGGCGTTAAGTGATCTACAACGTGAGACGATTTTTTCCTGTTGGCCAGGGCCAGTAACGTGGGTTATTCCCGCCCGAGCTGATACACCACGTTGGCTTACGGGGAATTTTGATTCATTGGCCGTCAGGGTGAGTGACCACCCACTTGTCCAACAATTGTGTTTGCAATATGGCAAGCCAGTGGTTTCAACTAGCGCTAATTTGAGTGGTCTTGAGCCTTGTCGTACGGAAGAAGAAGTAAGAATACAATTTGGCCCTTCACTACCGGTGCTCCTCGGCAAGGTTGGTGGTCGCTTAAACCCATCTGAAATCAGAGATGCTTTAACCGGTAAGCAATTTCGTCAAGGGTAGGAAATAGCATGGATCAGAAGTTCGCAGTGTTTGGTAATCCAATTGGGCACAGTAAATCGCCGAGGATTCATGCACTTTTTGCTGAGCAAACAGGTATAGAACATCACTACGGTAAGGTGCTTGCTCCGACTGAAACGTTTGAAGAAGTATTAGCACGCTTTTTTGCTGATGGTGCGGCGGGAGCAAACATCACGACACCATTTAAAGAACGAGCATACGCCAAATGTGATGAACTAACAGATCGTGCATCATTGGCAGGAGCTGTTAATACGATCAAGCAGTTAGAGGATGGCCGCTTATTAGGTGACAATACGGATGGTATTGGTTTGCTAAGTGATCTTGAGCGGCTGCATTTGATTCATGAAACCGATAACATCTTGTTAGTGGGGGCTGGGGGGGCAGCGCATGGTGTTATTCTTCCATTGTTATCGTATGGATGTAAGGTTGTTGTGACTAATCGGACTTATGCTCGCGCCAAACAACTTGCTGAAGTTTTCCACCATTTGGGTGATATTGATGCTGCTGAAATGCATGCTATACACGAGCGTCAATTTGACTTAATTATCAATGCGACAGCTTCTGGCATCCATGGCGAAGTTCCAAACTTACCGACAAGTATTATCGGCCCCCAAACACGTTGTTACGATATGTTTTATCAGGCTGAGGACACGCCATTTTTAGCTTGGTGCAAGCGACTTGGTGTGAGTTCTTCTGCGGATGGTTTGGGTATGCTAGTGGGACAAGCAGCACATGCTTTTCAGCTCTGGCATGGTGTGATGCCTGAAATTTCACCAGTACTAAATCAACTGCGTAATGAACTACATAAATAGAAGAGCAGAATAATGCAGGAAAGATATAAGCCTATTTCCTGCATCATCTATTATGACGACTAATCTAGTCTCGGCTATTTAGTTTCTGCCAAATAGTCATCTTTCCAGCGTACGTAGTTACCAGCCGAGTAAAGAAGACCTTCTAATTCCGCAGGCGTTAACGGCCTGATTTGTTTAGCAGGACTACCCATATATAGGAAACCACTAGTCAACCGCTTCCCAGGAGCAACGAGGCTGCCGGCACCAATCATGACGTCATCTTCTATAATTGCTCCATCTAATAGGATCGACCCCATCCCAACGAGTACCCTGCTGCCGATAGTACAACCATGAAGCATAGCTTTATGTCCCACAGTCACGTCCTCACCAATAATCAGTGGGTCCCCTTCGGAGTTATGCTCAGACTTATGGGTAACGTGCAACACACTGCCGTCTTGAATATTTGAACGTGCGCCAATAACGACTTGATTGACGTCACCTCGAATAGCCACTAGTGGCCAGATACTGACATCATCGCCCAAAATAACATTGCCAATGATCACGCTGGATCTATCGATCATTACGCGAGCACCTAAAGTTGGAAAATCCTGCAAATAGGGGCGAATAGCATCAGACATAACAATAACCTCATTTATAAGATCACTTTTTACAGGCAATACTAGCCGTTGCTGATGAAATTACAACCAATCAGGGGGAGGTGTGGCAGTAAATACACAGCGGATCGACCAAGATCTACACGTAAGGAGTGAAAAGTATTCAAACAGTAGAAAAAGGCAAAAAAATGGTTGTGCAAAAAATTCGACTCCCTATAATGCGCATCCATCGAGACGGAACATGACGAATCAAGTAGTTAAGTGACCGGCAAAGAGAACAGAGAAATTCAACGAAATAAGTAGTTGACTCTGAGTGAGGAAAGCGTAATATGCGCACCTCGAGTTACCGACCGGAAGGTTGCTAACTCACT
>NZ_HE997653.1:0-72185 GCF_000312485.1 Yersinia massiliensis CCUG 53443
AAACTGACCCCTATTACACATTTACGTATGAATCCTTACGCCCCCCCATCTGGGTCCGTTTTCCAAGCGGCCCCCCTAGATGTAGTCGCTATATTCAGCTTCTCTATTGCAAACTGATATTCCTGCTCATTCACATGGCCATCAACGATACCTTTAAGGTTATATCGGGGCGCATCCTTCTGGATTTGTGACAAATAATCCGCTGATCGGGTGATGGATTTCAGACAGCGCCGCAACACTTTACGTGACAACGGTAATTCTCGTTGTTCAATATCGTGATACAAATCCTCACGAATATGAATTTTGAATAATCGTGGCTGCTGGCCATCAAAAATATCCGGCCAATACCCCTGCATGAGACTGACTGCTTCATGGTACGGCAGTGTACGCGGCGGTTTCGGTGGCCTGACGCGTTTAGGCTCGCGGACGCGAAGCTCGGGCAGGGGTTTTGGAGGAACCGGGAGTTGAACAGCAGTTTCAGTCTCAGGAGCCGTCGTTTTTTTCTTCTTACGCCGGTGAGGGGTGGCTTCCACCATCATTTTCTTACGCGTTGAACGAACCGGTATCTCGCGGGTTTTATCCTGATGTTCAGGGGGGGATTGACGCTTTAGCGTTAATATTTTGCGTTCACCGCTCATCACTGTCTCCTGATATTGCCCTAGTAACACCTTGTTTTGGTTCACAGTATACCGCAATCAGCACCAATCCTCATGCACGCAGTGCATAGAAAGCGGCACACGGAAGTGACATGTTTCCCGAAATTGAACCGCTGAAGCCCGGCAACGCCGGTGTGGATCATCAGAGATCTTGATAACCCTCCCGCCCTGTTGAGCCAGACAGGCTGACAAACAATGTTGTGGTGACACTGCAAATAATCCCGGTGAGCGGTCAGTGCGGCGCATAGCGACGCGCTGAGCGTGATTTCCGGGACCTTAGCGGTTGGCACGCAAAGCGTGACGAACGCTTAGGTTTGCAATAGCACGGTTCCTTTGCCCGACGTGAGTCGGGAGCTACCTATTAATCATGTCGTATTTCCTAGATGCTGGGGAGTTCATTTGCCCTGAGCAACGCGAGGGGAGCTACTTTAGAGAGCAGGCTTTAGCCGCTCGAAAAGTACTCCTCTTTTTAGAGGCTTATTTTGTTCAGGAATAACGTTCGAAATTAAGGATATTTATCAAACAGGTTACGAAGTTAATAACATTGATTCGAAGTTAAGCGTACAGATATTCAGCACTCTCGGCATTGCGCCAATATCGCTCATGAATTCGGGGGAATAATGCAGAATGGGACGTGACCTGGCAGCTAAATACCCCCCGTTTTATACCGGCAAACCAACACAAAAACCGCGCCAGGCACGGTAAGGTTCAGAATGTGGGAATCGTGGGGCTAGATTATGCCAGCACGCTCAAGCAGCTGTCGGTAATAGGTTTCAGGGGCACTGTGTTTAAGGCCTGGCTGCTCTTTCTGTAACGCCTGTTCTTGCATCATAACGTCATGTGTCATGACCGCCCCACTGGTTGACCATTTAACATACGCCTGATAATACGGGTTTTGCCGTTGATGCTTCGCCTTGGCCAAGCTGCGGATCTTTTGCTGTGTCTCATCCAGTATCAAATCGAGTCGTTGAGACTCGTCACGTTCGAGTGTTTCCAGTCCGCGCTCCAGTACATCGACTTTGGCCTGTTTCTCTTTCGCCAGATCAGGACTCACCACCCACCGCTTGATCTGCTTTAAGCGATTTCGCAGTGAGTGTTTGTCTGTCAAATCAATACCGATACGCTCAACACGCAACAGATGCCGTTCATATTTCTGACGCAAACTTTCCGTTAACCCGTTTTTTATCGCCCATGTCTTAAACTGGCCCAGCCAATGGCGGATCTCTTCAACGGCAATGCCTCTGGAAATGAAGAACTTCTCCGTCAGCCACAACCGCAGCGGCTTGTTCTGGCCACTGTCCGTGTCTTTACCGTGAAGCGCTATCACGTAGCCCAGCTGTTCTTGCACAGATAACGCATGCAAAGGACTGTCGTACGCTTTGCGGCCGTTATCATAAACATGCAACATCCCCATCGAGGCCGCTATTTGCTCAAACGGGGCCATGATCTCGAACGGATAGTCACTGTCCGGGTTGTAGTCACAATTTGCCGCCAGTGCCATCGAGAGCGCCGTCAGCGCTTCACAGCTTTCCGACCGTGCGGAAATACGCATGGGCTTTGGCAAAAAGTGCGGATCATGACGTTTGGTGTAGGGCACATAACCCTGACGGCGCAGTTCGATCAGTTCGTGATTACGGTGCCAATTATGGCTACTGAGACGCGCAACCACTTTAGCGGCCATGCCGCGAGGCACGGTACAAGTCAGTGTAGGCGTGTAGCGCCGATGAATTTTTGATGTCCCTTTGCGCAGAGAGTTTGACTCACCACGACGGGATATATTTGATATCTCAGCAAAGTTCTGAGAAGAGGCAGTGTTAGCCAAACCTACCCGTGCTTATGTTGCACGGAAGGAGTTGAATTATTTTTGGCACAATTCTATACTCCCTGCATAGAGCAACAGCTTCTATACAGTTTTAGTGGGCCCCGGTAACCTTTTCGCACCGCCAAGTATGAAGAAGGTTATCGGGGTTTTTGCTTTTCAGGTTCCGGAGAATTATCTCAACGGTTCCCGTCCTTGCCACTTAGCGGCGTGGCTCACCTGAATATCTCAAACGATCAACAATCTAACACCGTAACTGCAAACACTCAATAAAGTTATTCCGTGACGTTTATTCTATTCGCTGACTTGCTGACTTGATCAATGTTTCAATCATTTCAGACTGCGTTACTCCTTCAGCCTCACATAAGCGTTGAAAACTGTTCTTTAGTGAGTTCTGGATATACACACGTATTTCTTTATGCGTTTCTTTTTTACGGGCTACCAATGCTTGCTGTCTTTCTGACGGCGACATCGGATTACCTTTACGGTAACCACGCTTCGCTTTCGATGGGGAAGTAACTGCATCTACGATTTGTGACATATTTACCTCCTCAAGGATCTAAAAAGGATCGATTAGGCAAAGATTACTACAATTTCTGAACGTTGGCAGTAAATGATCGTGATCCGCTGCTCATGTTGGCGCATAAGCATTCACGGTATGCAAATCAATAAGGTTGAAAAAAAGAGTCAGTAGTGAGCGTTAAGTGGCACTCCCTCAGCCCATAAACGCTCAAACTCCTGCTGATAGGCCTGGCTAATGGCACGCTCACCGCGTATCACGACGACATTCTCTGCATTTCGCGTAAAGGCTGAATGCGTGTAGTTCAGGGAGCCGGTTTGCACAGTCTCACCGTCAATCAGCGCGAATTTGGAATGCTGGATCGCATAGCGACCGTTCAAACGAACCGGCACACCTTGATTGGCCAAAAACGTCACGGCACTGTAGCGTTCACGCCCTGACTGTTTATCAGCCAGAACTCGGACACTAACCCCGCGCCGCTTTGCCACCAGTAGCACTTTGGCCACCTGTTGACTGGTAAAGGCATACGCCGCAAGGTCAATCGATACTGTTGCCTGGCTTAACGTCTTCAATACCAAGGGTTGTGCGCCACCATCCGGTGAAAAGCCCACCTGTACCTCGGTATACGCCAGTGAGGGGCAAACAAGCAAAGGCACGATGAGGGCAAAAAGTGTTTTCATTACGATTCTCCCAGGGTTTTCTCTTTGACGATCTCCCGCTCCAGCTGTTGCAACGCCTGCTGTTGCTGATGTTGTCGCTCGAGATGCGTTTCCTGCTCCGTATGCTGTTGTTGCTGTTGTGTCCCCGCCTGTTTTTCCTGTTGTATCTCGTGGGCCAGCTGTTTTTCAGCCTCCGTTGTCTGCGGGGTGAGCGTCGATTTATCGGCGTCAGGGGGCATGCCGCGTTGGCGGTCGATTTCGGCTTTTTCAGCCTGTTCGCGCGCCTGCTCTTGTGGGCTTTTCAGGCTCAGAGGGGCATCGGCGGGCGGCGGCGTGGTCGCATTGGCGGGTGATGTCACCGGGAGTCTGCCCTGTGTCGCCGCTTCAACACGGTAGGCCGGTGGCGTTTCTCCTATCTGTAAAATCACCCCACTGTCGGGGGCGGCACGGGCGATGGCCATCGCGGTATCGACCTCTGTCGCAAGCTGCGTCTCGCCGTTCTGGCTCTTTTGCAGGACCACAAAACTGCTGCTGTCACTGCCCAGCAAGCGGCCTTTTCCCGCCAATCCTTGCAGGTAGCCGTCATCATTGAGTCCCACGGCATCGAGCCAGACGCCGCTTTGACGGCCATTGGCATCGTAAGCGGGCCAGGCCACATGCGGGGACGGGTATTTTTTGCTGCCACTGATAAACCGGGCTTCCCCCTGCTCACTCAGTCCACTGTCTCGCAGCAACGTCCGTCCCAGACCGTTATCTGCCAGCGGCCTGGCCTGCGACCATAACCGGTTGCCCGTCTGCGTCTGGCGATCATCATCGGCGTGTAGCACATCATGCGCTGTCTTTCTGCTGCCGGTACGACTCACCGCTTCTGACCATTTCGTCAGGTCGTCGGTATACACCTGGACATGGGATTTCATCCGCGACAAGGCCACATACGCATCGCTGTGACTGGCCAGATATTTTCGCGTGCCGGTCACACCGGCCAGCACGATAACAAAGGGTTCACTGGCCCCCTGCGCCTTGTGCGCCGTGCCGGCATAGGCGTAATCGAGATGGCGGTCAGCGGGGTCCGTTGACGGATTAATCACCCGACGTTGCCCGTTATGGGTCAACGTAATGTCCTGATTTTCCGCAATAGCACTCACCGTCCAGCGCGTATTCGCGTCACGTCCCCGCTCTTTATCGTTCTGGCTGAAGCTGACCTTATCCCCAACAGACAACTCGATGTCGCGTGATTTAAAAATGGCCACATCCCGAACACTGCTCTCAAAGGCAGATAAAAGGCGCGGTTGCCCTTCGGCATCGATAAGCGTCACCACCCCTTGCTGTTTCCCCTCGTTTCCGACGGTCAGGGTGTAATACTCTTTATTGATAAGAACCGTTCCTCCGTTAAACGCCGCCATTCCAGCCACCGATTTCAGGGCATCGACATGGGTTTTTTCACGGTCAAACACCTCAATACTGACGGTCGCCGCCCCCAATACCCCCTGCTCTTTCAACTCATCGTGAATTCCCCTGTTCACCGCCCGTTTGTCGGTATTGGTTTGTGTCACGATAAGGGTTTGTGCCCGCGCCGCGTCGGTGCGTCCGGTGTAATCACGGACAATCGCCTCAATCACTAAGTCCCCGTTATCCGCTTTATCCTCCGAGGTTTGTTGATACTCTTCGACCGACGATGTGGGCGGGGTAACTCCGGCCTCGCGGGGAACCTGTTCTGGCGTGACAGAAGCGATGATGTGGAGTGCGGGCGTTATCTGGCGCGCAATGATGGCGTCCACAGCCGGTCGCAGTTCGGGTGACTGGCGCACAATGTCTTTCATGATGGCCACATCGAGGGTGCTGCGTTGTTGCATTAACGAGAACGGCGCACCATTTTCGACGGACAAGAGCTGTTGGGTGTCGCCGCTGAGCACCGCCCGCCCCCCGCCGCTCGCAATGCGGGTCAGGGTATCGCTCATGTCGCGGTTGCCCACCATTGAGCTTTCATCCACCAAAAAGAGCGTGCGCGAGAAATCTAACGTTTCGCCGCTTTGCATTCGCCGTTCGGTGTCCATCAAAAATGAGGCGATGGTTTGGGCCTTGACGCCGACCGACGCCATTTCACCCACTGCACGGTGTGTCGGTGCCAGACCGATAACCTCCGGGCGTTGCGCGTCAGGCAGGGTATTGAGTGCGCCCAGGACGGCCTTGAATTGGGTGGTTTTCCCCACACCGGCATAGCCCTGAATACCGATAAACTGGTCCGGACTTTCCAGCATCAAACGACTGGCGGCCTGTTGACCGGCGGTCAATCCGGCAAACAACGTCGGGTCTGCCTCGGACATCAGGGGGGCGACACTGTTTTTACCCGCTAAAATCGTGTGCAAAATCTGCTTTTCCATCGCATAACTGGCGGCGGTGACATACACTTGCTGGGCTTTTCCGCTCGGCGTCTCCACCGGTAACAGTTCACCGGATTGAATCTGGCGGTTGATTTCAGCGTCGACCCGTGCCGGTGTCATGGTGGGGTGCATCGGCAGGGCCTTGGCCATCACTGACAGACGGGAAAAGGTCACGTCACTGCCTTGTGTCACATTTATCGCCTGACGCACGGATTTTTCAGCCACCGACATCAGATTATCGCGCGCCTCATCCAACACGGCGGGCAACGGCTGCTTGTCAGGATTGACCTGTGACAGCGTGGGGCGATAAAGCGGTGAGCCGGACAACCGCACCTGGGCTTCGTTTTCGCTCAGGGGGGTATACAACAAAATGCTATCACCACTGCGAGCCAGCGTGTTCAGTTGGGTGGCATTCGTATCACGCCCGGCCACCGCCGCCAGCACCACGCCCTTTTCCTGCACCTGGCTTCCCGGCGTCGTCACATAGCCGTAGGTCGCCTTGATGCCGTCATTGAGAGGGATTTTTCGTGCTTTGCCCTGATGTTCAACATGCAACGTGTCATTTTCAATCGCCGTTACCGTGACAGTGTCACGCGATTTTATCCCCTCTTGCTGAGTGAGCCACTGAAGCCGCTCCCCCACCGCCACGTCGATAGCGCGTGACTGATACAATCGCCATTCACTGTTAAGCTGCCCGACCGGCATCACGCGCTTGTTGCCGTCACTGTCGCGCAACACCAGTTTACGGGTCTGTTCGGCCACGGTGTCGAGGGTATAGCGCTCCAACTGACGTTTTTCGCCATCCCAGCGCTCCATCACCATCCCTTCGCGGTAACTGTCCATCTGCCGGCGACTTTTACTGTCCTGCCAGACCGGCACCAGACTTTGTACAGAGACACGCTCGGCGGTTAACTGGCCTTGCGTCTGCAAGGTGTCACGGATGGTCTGCGTCAGCAGTTGCTGTTCACGCGGGCCGGAAACCTGAGCGCTGACCGGGACGGAAGATGCCGTGAGCTCGGCATATTTTTCGGCCAAGGCGGCATAGCGCTGGCGTTTATCCCCCTGACTGATAATGTCCACACTGACCGGCGTTTCATTAGCCGCTTTGAATCGTGCCACACCTGCGTCTTCCAGCGTCGCGAGGGCGTTACCGGTGCCTTTGCGCCCCTGCGTATCCATAAACAGAACCTGGACGCTGCTACGTTGCGCATGATCTAACAGGTGCAATGTCTCTTTCACCGACAGTTTCTCCGCACTGGCGACAACCAATGTACTATTAGTGGGTAACTGAACACCTTCAGCCACGGCGCGACGGTCAATCACGCGCCCAGACAACGTACCGTCCTGCTCCAGAAAATCTTGCCCGGACTTGTCGGTCGCCAGTACAGTGACAATCCGCCCCTGCCCGCTGGCCATATTGATCGCGTCTATCACCCGCTCTCGCTGAACGGTCGCGCCACCACTGCCGCTGATAATCGCGAGATTTGGCATCACATCGGCAATCTTCCCCATCACGCCTTGTGGCCGCTGCTCCGGCGCACTAAACGCCACGGTACGGTTTTCAGACTGGATACGCCCTGCCAGTTGCTGCACGCTCAGTTCATCGAGCAAATGGATAGCAGAGGTGAAAGTGCCTTTTTCACGGTCGAGGGGGATAAGTTGTTGCGACTCAATGGCCGCTTCAATGGCGTCTCTGGCCTGCTGAAAACTCCCAGCCTGAGCACGGATACCCCCCAGTGTCTTGCTCAACACCTCGGAGTAGGTAAATTGGGTTTTGTTATCACTCAGATGTGAGATGGCCTGATTGACCGCCAGTGTCATGTCGGCGGAAGGTGCAGCGGTCAGTAACGGATCGTTTTGGGTCTGTTGCTGTTGCCGTTCAACGGTTTGCTGTACAAATGTTTTGTAATCAAAACCGGCTTTGTCTGCACGTTCATGCCATTCAGTTAATAGTTCATCCTTATCTGGGGTACGCTTGACCTCGCGGGTATCAAGGGCTGCAACATCCCGTGAATGCCGTGAGGCATCTTGCCCGACAGCGTCCACGATCTCCTTGCGACGACTGGAAAACGGCTCGGTGGGTACACCGTCAATCTCCCACAATCCGTTTTTACCCGTCTCGTGCGTACTCATTCCTAACCGTTCAATGCCAGTTCGCAGTGCATTATGGTAGATTTGACCTATCGCTATCTGAAGGGAGAAGACGGTTTCAATAAAACCGGATTTATCTACCGTGTCACTGGATAATGTCCGCCATCCCGCCTCCGTCTGTGTTGCATTCATGGTGATCACATGAGAATGGATATGGGGCTCCAGTGCCCGTGAGGTATCGTGGTTAAAAACGGCAAAAACACCATTTTCCGTTAACACGGTCTCACTGACTCCCTCCCGCATCAAACGTGAAGAAATCAATGATTCAATTTCCCCAACAGCCACCTCTACAGCACGATTGTGAGCCTCAATGAGCCGTGTATCCCCATAGAGCAGTGCCAGAACAGACACACTTTTCGGGGCAGATAACGTCAGGTCATAACCCGGACGGTGAACATTTTTACCGTTCTCCATGCGCTCCAGACTGTCGCCGTTAGGCAAACGACCGGCTAACACTTCCGCAAACGCCACGTCCTCTACACGGCCTGATAAGCCTAAACTTTCCGCCCCTTCCCCTAACCAACGTGAATCCATCGACCCCAGGAAATAGTAGTTATCGGCATCGGTATAATATTGGGCGGCCCCTGCCGCTATCGGTGCAATACTCAGCATTACCAGCGGTCTCCCACTTCCGGTGAATCATCATGACGGTGAACCAGAATGTTTTTCTCGTCCGCCTGCAAGCCGTACAGCGACTGCTCGTAGGCTTCGTGCATGTCGTGATAGCCATCGTCCCCTTCACGCACCAACTCGCCCGTCTCCTTGTCCAAATACTCAAATCCGGGGATCTCCTGCTCTCGACCGGCCGTTGAAACGGTGGCCGATGCCACGACGGCCGCAGCGGTCGTCACGGTCTGTGTTGTATTGGTGGATGTTGGGGCGGATATTGACGGAGGATTGATGGGGGAAGCGCCAGGCTTCACCGCGGGGGTAAGGTCAGCGCCAGCCGTTGAAGTCGCCTCCCCCGTGTTTGGCGGATTATCCGTTGGAATGAGTCCGGCCCCTGCCAGTAGACGCGTTAAACCCGGATCTTCAAGGTCGCGTTGCGCCAGCTGCTCTTCGATTTCAGCATCGAGACTGATGTCCATATTGCGAGGTAATAACGACGGGGCGCAGTCTTTGAGTTTTTCGTAACGCATGGTCATTTTAATGACCGGATACTCACCAGGTAGCGTGATGTAACAACTCAGATTGGGTAACGACTGGATATCGGAATAGTTGACCAAATACACATCTTCTTCCGACTTGCTGAATGACACCCCATCCCGGACGGTATCGGCCCCGTAGCTGTATTGCTCGCTAAAGATTTTTGCCCGTCGCTGACCCAGTTCTTTCATGACAAATGAGGCTTCATGTTCGCTGGGCGAACGGAAGAAAAAGCGAGTGTTGATCAAATCAAACATGGCGTTGGCATAATCCACACCATAGGTGTAATCCAGCTGGGATTTATTCTGGAAACCCAAGGTAAAGCAACCGCCAAACTTACGGGCCTGAGCCAGCACATCCGGCAATTCGGCCAATTTATGCAAGGAAATCAGCTCGTCGTAAATAAACCAGACTCGACGATTGGGATTAGGGGTCATCGACATCAGATTTTTGGCCGCTAAAGCGAGCCAGACAGACACCAGGGGTTTGACGGATTCGTGATACTCATCATGACTGGTAATGAACAAAATACCGTTGCGGCCACCATCGTTGACGCCTTTCATCCATTCCCGGATGGTAAACGGCTTTTTCCCGTTTTTTTCAATCCCTTGCAAATAGCGCAGGGCCTTAACGTAGTTGGTGAGCACGCTGCGAATGGAAATGGCGGTTTTTTCCACCTTTTCTTCCATCAAGGAGGCCGCTTCCGTACCAGATAAAAATTCGCGCAGGTCTTTGAGGTTGATGGCGAGTAAAGTACGCAACAGCTTGTTATAGCTACGCTTGGGGTCTTTGCCCATCTGATAGCCCACACCGGTATAGATGGTCCGGGCAGAGCCTTGCCAGAAGGGGTCTTCTTTGGCACTCATGGGAATAAGGGTACTGGCCATGCTGTCAAATTCAGGGATAGAGCGGCACTCACGCCATAAATCCCAGTTCTCACACCGGCTGTCCATGGCATTCAGTAACTTGTCGGTATTTTCGTTGTAATGCTTCTCGGTAAAGGTCCCCGCCTTATCATAAATAATGACCATATCGCCACGTTCACGAGCCTGTTTAATCAGCTTGTTCAGCGCATTGGTTTTACCGGTTCCCGGCGAACCCAACATGGCGATGTTCTGGACTTCACTGTCTTTTTTCAGCGGTAAATCATCAATATGGATTTCGGACGCATCATTGCGTTTACGCATCAGGCCCGCGACGGCTTTTACATCCTCCGTCAGGGCACGCCCCCCAATCAGCTCATCTTGCGCTTGTTTCTCACCGAGACGGTGCAAGAAGCGGTAGACCAGATAGGCGAGCAATAACACGATGACTGACGTCCAGAATGCGGCCAGTCCCAATTCCTGCAACACCATTTGACCGGCATAGGTCATATAAGGGTCTTTCAGGATATTTTCAGAGGTGAATTTCAGCACCATATCGTTGTAATGGATGTCATACACTGGCGGGACGCGGTACATGGCCCCTTCACTTTTATGGGTCAGATATAACCACCAGTATTTTCCCCCGTTAATGATTTCCTGATTGGGTAAGCGGAAATAGAAAATAGCGGGCATAAAAAGGATAAAGCAGAGAATAAGCCAGAAAGAGATACGTTTATTGACCTGCATAAACATACCCAGCATATAGCTGAATACCTGGCCTCCCTGAGTAATATGCTTACTGGAAGAGGTCATTTAATATTACCTGTCAGAAATAAAAGAATAAAATGAGGTGGAGGATTATCTTATATGGCGCAAATTTCCATGGATAATACGGCATGAAAGACCGAACATCAGACACATAGTGATATAGATAGCCACATACAATATCGCCGCGGCAAATGACGTCTTTAATATCCCGTCAAAATACGCATGAATATTAAAAAGCCCCTCATTGAAATAAACAAACGCCATCAACCAAAAGGAATAGACGGGGATGACAATGAAAATCCTTGTGGCAATATTTAAACCTGTTATGAATAACCCAATACCGAATTTCGCGAAGGGGATTAACGGACCGATTATTTTACGGGAATAATGGTCCGTTTTTCCTGCGGGAGTCACAACACTATTTTTATCATGAGATTGACACATAGAACATCCTTATAAATGAGTGTAATAGACTGAAATACAGGGATTAAGATGACGTTATGCCACTTGTTGACGTTCGCCATCATTGATGATGGTGACGGGAACAAGTCAACAAACGCAGTGCGTTAGGCGGTATAAGGTTTATTTAAATAGATGCTCGATGGAACACGACGTGCCGAATAACGGTATCTGCTTGAGTCTGGGGTGAATATTGAGGACGCGGTGCCTGAAGAACATGAATACACAACACAACCGCGCCGCGAAAATGCGGGGGAATAACTCCCCCGCACATCGGCTACTTCCTTACTTCGTAGGCAAGTGTTGCCAGCATCGTCACATCCCCCTGTTGAACCCGGATTTCACAGAGTGAATCCCGCACCAACAGCGTGAACACTAGGATGGTGATACACACCATCCCCAGCCCATATAGGGTGAATTTACTAAACATACTTGCCTCCGAGTGAGAAAGAGGCTTACAATTGAACTGTTGAGATTCATCGTCGGCCTCGTGGGTTAAAGGATTTAACTTGCGAGGCTTTCGTCTTTCTGTCCCTTGCATCATGCTTGAGACAAAAAGCCTCAAGCACCGCGCCGCCATTCTAACGATCTTTTGATGCAAATCCTACGCTTACCGACTATTCAATCGGGAATGTACAACTACTTCTCGACTGTCACTGGGGCTGACGGTGAAAGTATCTCTTTAATCTTGCCAATAACCGCAAATACACCAGGTGTAAAATATCGACCGATTGACATATTAAAAACCACACAAAAAATTATCGTGGTGGCAAAATAGGAGAAGTTAATGACGAGAAAACCCCATTCCACATAAAAGGTGAATATAGTTGCCACAATTGTATTCAGTAAAAAATAGACTTTTAGATAGCCTTTCAACTTGGTTTTTAAAAGACTTATCAATACTGAACGCTCGCGAACCTCCTTATCCAGACATAAATACATTGCCGCATTACTATAACTTGCCATTATAATTGGAAAAGAAGCAAAAGCTCCCCCTCCTATCATTAATATAATAGACTCCAATGAGCGAATACCAATATTACTGGTAGAGTGTAAAAAAAGACTCGCAACAAATAAAACAATCTGCGTCGAATAAAAGACACCCAAAACCTTTAATGGATAGCTCATGATCTCTTTTGTTGACGGTATTTCATAGTCATAACTTCTCACCGACTCTAAAATCATATTCATATCCGACTCAATTACATTTCGAGTTATCTTCATTTATCCTCTCCTTTGAGTAAGTCTTTCGTCCCCTGCTTAACTTGTTGTTTCATATCTTCTACGGCCCTTGCTTCATCGCCATCAAAGATTAACCTGTCATTCTGGCGAATTTTTTCATTGGCAAGTGCGGTATCAAAGGCTTTCTCACTCCCCTGATGTTCTTTTTCTAACGTATTGTATTCTTTTTGAACGCCCTGTCTTGATTCTGCCACCTTTCCTTGTGTCGAATCAATCTGTTGTGCCGCATTTTGTCGCTGTTCCTGTACTGACGCGGCAATCACACCACTGTCCTGCACATCGTGACTTTTCGCTTGTTCATTAATAATGCCTTGGTTGTGGGCAAACTGAGCCTGCATCCCCATCGGCCCTTCATCTGGCGCAGACACGCCACCCATGCCGCCCGCGGCTCGGACTTTGTTGTCCGCAAACTCCTGCTCTAACGCCGGTTTGAGTTTTTCATCCACAAACTGCTTCGCCAGTTGCTCTCGCTCCGCGCGAACCGTTGGACTGGCGGTGTCGGTCAAGAGGGCGTCGGCGTTTTGAGGCTGTTTGGTCTGGACATACCCCACAAACTCCTGTGCATAATTGCTCTGAATATTCGCACTGTTATTTTCGGCATAACTCGCCAGTTGACCGTATTCATGACTGCGATTAAGGGCATCATTATACTGACTGACCTGAGTACGCATCTCACTGAAGGTGCTGGACATTTGATTGGCGAGTGAACCCGACTCGTTCTGTGTATGACTGCCACTGTCCGTAACCCGCTGGCTACTGATGACATCCACGGCCTCACGAATATCTTTCAGTTCCTGTGCGGAGTAGCCTTTACTGTGCGCGGTCTGGTTGGTGGTGTCCGAACTGGTGCCGTGAGACGAGCCACTGTTGCCCGTATAATCACCCTTGACATGTATTTCCCCTACTAGGCTCCCCCCTGTGGTTAATGACGCCACTTTACCCAGGATTTGACGATCCGTATCTACCTTGAGTTGACCGCTAGCTCCCATGCCTGCACTCATATTTTGACTCTTAACTAACGCCTCACGCACCGCTTCAGTCCCTGTCACATTGTTGTCACGTTGGAAGCGCGAGGTGATATTGGCCAGCTTGCTCACCGCCTGATTGAAATTACTGCCACGGCTGCTGTCGGTGCCAGAAGTGGTCGTGTCACTGTTGCCGCGCTGTTGACTCCACTGCGTCAGTTGACTCGCCCCCACACTGGCGCTCTGGTTAATGCCCTGACTCAAACTCTGCACCTGACTCATGGTTTCACGCTGTTGGGCCTGATAGCTGCTGCTCAGACCTTTGGCGAATTGCACATCGACCGGCAGTCTGGATATGCCGCTAGAAGCGTCATACACCGTCTGACCGCTGCCCGTTCGAGTTGAGGTTGCGCCACTGGTGTGCTGGGAAGTCATTTGTCCATCACGGTGAGCAAAGTTTGTATCCCACTTTTGTCCACTCACATTATTCATCTGCATATTATTAAACGCCCAGGTGCCGTCAGTGGCATTGGAGGCGGAAGCACTGGTCGAGCTGTTGGTCGCCGTCCCCAAATAACTCCCCGCCTGAGACACCCCTTTCCACAAGCCAAACACAATGGCCCCCGCCAGGAACGGGATGGAGTTGGCCAGCCACCCTGACATGGTGGCCACATCACTGTGCATCTGCTGAACGGAGGCCATATTGGACAGGGTAATGCTCATCCCGCTCGCTTTGCCCTTCAGGTAGAACGTCATGGCATAATTTAGGATGGCATACAGCGGTGGCCAGGCTTGCAGATAAACCAGCGTAAAGACAAACCCTTTCAAAATGCCGACCGTCAAAGTATGGATGGAGGCCAGCAAAATCATCAGCGGGAACATGCCAATCAACATCGCCATCAGCACCGTATGCATCACCGGTAAAAAGGTCATGCTGATGCTACTGGACGCCGCCCAGCTCATGCGCATTTTGCTGTAAGACGACTCCGAGGCCATATTCACCAGACTGGCCGTATCCCCGTTGCGGGACGCCGTACCGGCAATGCCTGACCGTATAGCGCTCATGGTCACGTTTTTACGCATGATTTCACTGGCCGATTTCCCGCCGGCGTAATAAAAGTCGTAACTCTCCCCCACCAAATTGGCGAACAACACATTGGCATCCGGTTTCTTGCCAAAAAAACGGCTCACATAATGCACCCATGTTGCGCCGCCATTGGTGGTGTCTGCCTGTAATGTCGGTTGCAGAACATTTCTGGCCAGCGCCTCACAGGTATGAAATCCAGCTGAGGCCAGCGTGCTGCCGCGCGGCACCATCACGCCCCGTAACGGGCTGGGCTGCGAGAAAATCAGCGTGTAAGGGTCAGTTGAGTTCATCAAATCCTGCATGCTGTATTTATGGTTGAGCATCATGTCGCCAATCACACAGTTTTTGACGTACTCGCCGAACAAGTTCGCCAACTCCCCGTTTTGCAGGAAAACATCATTGGCTCGCTGAACCAGCGTCGCCCCAAACAACATGCCCGTTTTGCTGTAAGTCGCAGAATCCGGCGTGCGGAAAATCAGTTCATACAGCTCCGTCATGTCTGTCCCTATCGAGGTAATGAGACGCGCAGGCACGGCCAGACCAACAGGCACGTTGTCGACCACATACACACTCGCGGGGTCACTTCGGTCAATAATCTGCACCGTAGCTTTGGGAATGAGCAATAGACTGCTGACAATCACGAACACCGCAATAAACTTGATAAATTCCAGCGGGTCATGATTTCGGATGTAGGTGAAAAAAAAGACGAACGCCGCCACAAAGAGCACAATACGAAACATTGAGTCCCACGAACTCGAGCCAATCAGGGCCGCAACCCCATTAAATGCCGCCTGAAAGTAATCCCCGGAAGCCAGCACATACACCGTTTGAACGTCCATTATTTCCCCTCGTAACCGTAGTTTTGCTGATAGCGCTCGAGCAACTGACTCGACACCTGCTGGCGCAGATAACTCATCTGGCGGTCAAGTTCCATCAGCGCATTGGATTTCACCTGTACCGCACCCTGCAACGAATTCAGCTGACGACCGGCGATATCCATGCTCTCTTTCAGGTTCTTGGCGGTTTCTTCGGGGAAGTTCTTGGCCGCGACCATCATCCGGGCCTGTTGCAGCACTTCTTTCAGGTACTGAAGCAAAATGTCATAGGCGACATATTCAGACAGGCTCGATAGCATGTTGGGGCCAATACCGGCCATCTGCGGATCAACAAGGTATTTCAGGATGGGAACGGAAGTGCTTTCGATAAAGCCTTTTTCGGCATCCGATAAAGGTTCATCACTGCTCAGTTTGCTATAAATACCGTCAATCAGGGTTTGAACACGCTTATCTAACCCGTTGCTGGCGCTGATGGTCATCGTTGAGAGCGTCGGGCTTAAGCATGCATCGCTGTTGCAGGCGTAGACTTTGGCCTGTCCGCCGTGCATCAGGGCTTTAATGATGTCCTGATTATCTGCCAGTGACAGCAAGGGAATGACTTTGCCGTCATTATCAAAAATCAGGGTACCGGTGATACTCATCGCAAACTCTTTCAGCTGCTGATTGCCACTGAACATGGCATTTTTACTCAGTGCATCCCACATCAGGTTTTTGTTGGTGACGATTTGGTCTTTGTACTGCTCCGGGGCATTGGTCAGAATGCCGCTGAGTTGCCCGCCAACCGTACAACCCTGACGTGACGCGGCCCAGTCACTGAAGATGTTGGATTCACCGGCAATATCCTGACAAATCTTCTCAGAGCCTAACTGGGTCTTGGGCCACAGTCCCCCGATAATCCCTTGTGCCGCCTGACACGAAGACATGTTCATGCTGTTCACATCGGTTGCCAGTTTTTGCACAAAGTCCTTGGCTTGCTTCATGCCAGGGACGGCGGTTTGCAATGCCAAATCAAACAAATAACCTGCCGCATTGGCCATAATCTGTTTGGCGAACCGCTCCAGTTGTTCACTGTTGATGTGGGAGAATGCGCCAAGATAGGCATCGATGCCGCCGCAACCGGCGTTAATGCTGGGAACGGTCATGGATATCATCTGGATTTGTTTCACGTTGCTGCGCAAATACAATGAGCCACCGGTCGCATAACCTGCGGCCTGCCCTTGCCAGACCTGCGCCGCCGTGGCATTGCCCTCAAAGCCCAGCTTATTGAAGAAGTTATTGAGGTCATTATTCACATCGGCATGGAGTGGTGAGGCGATAAGGAGTAGTGAGCCAAACAAGCGTGACTTATTCCGCATGGGGAATGTCCTCCTGTACAGAGAGGGCTTCAATGGTTTGGGTGATTTTTCGTAAAGAGCGATAAGTGTAAATATTACTCGCCCCCAGAAAAGCGGCGGACGAAATCAACCCTACCCCCATTAATTGCAATACCAGTGAAATGATATACAGGGCATCGATAATATTCTGCGGTGTTATTTCTTTATGCTGGACGATATCAATCCCGATGGATGTCACCATAAACGCAAGGGCAATAGAAACCATTTGTATGGCAAATACACCGCAAACATCATTTGATTTTATTAAATCCTGTTCTTTCTCTTTTAATTGCGCTAACGAAAGTGATTTCCTTTTAAAATTAAACATGCGAATGCGTCCTTTAATAAAATTCAAACATCAATAGGGAGAAATAATATAAATAACGATTATCCGTTGTGGATAAGTTCTGTCTTGGTGGTTTTGACAATCACTAAACCTTCTTTTTCAAGTGCGCTCAAAATAGCGTCAGCCCAGTAAGTGTTATATCCATCCTCAGTTCCCGTGGTCACAATGCGGTCTACAATATTTGGCGAAATTGTCGGGGAGAAGAGCTTCTGCCGGGCTTTAATAACTGTACAGCCCAGATGTGATTTATCCTGAGCATCCAAGTCTTCAATCTCCCAGGTCACTATCTGCTGTTGGTACTCATCAATCGTCAGGACAATAAAGCCACGAGCATGGGCTTCGTCACCAAAGGCACACATTAGAGACTCCCAATAAGTGGTATTGGCATGGCCCGCCAGCGCCGCTGCCTTATGATGCAAATCCCGTACTGAAAGAGCCCCACTCTCTTGATATTGAATATCATGAGGTTGTGTTTGCTGAGGTTCATTTGTGTTTTTTTCTTCCTGCTGACGTTTTTTTATTCTCTTATTCAAACAATAAAATACGAGAGCAGAATACCCAATCTCAACCGAGACAATGAATACGGCAACACTCATGAGTCCAAGGCTGATAAACCCAAAAAACCATGGCATGAGATACATCACCATATTCAGAACAAACTGGGCTCTGGTGTCAAATCCATCAACGCGGGTTAATGTATCAAACAGTGTTTTTAAAACATAATCACTCATTAAATACGTAACAAAAAAAGCCATGCCCGTAAATAAAAGCTTTGTCGGAAAATCCAAATTTATATCTAACGACTTAATCTGTTTTTCTCTATTTTCTTTCAGTTGTTCTAAAGAAATAGACTTCCGTTTACATGTAAACATATTTAATTCCTTTCCATGGCAATATGGAATTCATTGAGTACGATAAAAGAGGTATTTTCGGGGCGTTAATACAATAAGACTGACAACGGCATAACTAATCGTGTTCGATAGTAGTCGATTTGGGCAGCCTCATTTCTCCACCAGATAAATCATGGCTACATTCCCCGCCAGTGCCGTTTTTTCCAGAAGCCCTGCGTTGGTGTCCAGTGGTAGTGTCTTTGCCAAGTGAGTTAACCAACCATCCATATATGCCAGATGATCGAGCAACATAAGGCTGTCACGGCATGAGGTCGATGGCATCAGGCGACGCACGCGTTCGGCCATTTCCCTGCATTCAAGGATGCGTTTATAGATGCCACTGCCATTTTTGGCAGCAGCCAGAATACACTCCAGCTCGTCGGAACGGCTGGCGAGCAATTGCTGGCAGTCTTGCAACTGGTTTTCGGTCGTCATGAAGCGTTGATGCGAGACAAACATAGTTGACCTCGGGGAGGTGAATAGGGAGAAATAACAAATAGGCGAATGGACAATCAAAGGCTGCCGCATAATTAACCTAAACCGTGTTTTTTCGGGGAATGAATCCCCCTCGGACTGACAGCGACATGACGCTATTGTGGTCGCTGGGCAATCACCAAGACCTCATCTAAGCGGGCCATCAGCTGCTCTGACGTCATCACCCCCTGAAACAACGGATAGGTCTGCATGGTATGCACATTCACCAAAAACGCCGTGGGGGTCGCTACCGGTAATTCCTGAAAGAAGCTCACCACCACTTCTGGGGGCGCAGGTAGCGCATTCGGGTAGCTCTCATCCCCTTGACCATCGAGCGTGTAAGGGAAAACCTTCAGTTCGGTCGATTCACTCACCCCGCGCAACACCGGATCAAACTGTTTGCAGTAACTGCAACTTTGCTGCATAAACAGCACAATATTGAAATCATTCAGGTTGACCGATGCACCACTGGACAGGCGTATCATCTTGGCCGCTTTAGGCGCTTTGACCGGTGACGGAATGTTTTCGATTTGGGGGGCCGTTGAGGGCGTTTTATGCGCCTCCAATTGGGCGATTTCGTCACGCACCGACGCATGAGCGAGGCTATCACCACACAGCAGCGTCACCAATAAGCACATCATCCTTGTTTTCACGGTTTTTCCTCCCGATGGGCATTGACGGTCATAAAGGTTTTCCAGGCATTCATGCCCGAATAAAGCCAGCCGGCTATCACCAGTCCCGCCCCAATCACAAACAGGAACAAGGCCCCGCCCACCGATATCAGGTGCAAAGTTTCCTGTCCGGACAGCGAAAGCGTCAGTAACCGCGAGCTGATGGCCAGTTTGGCCAGAAAGTGAAACGCCACGGCGGCACACATCAAGGCACACCCAAAAAAGAGCATGACATTTTCGAGCAGTTTTCGTTTTTCATCGTTATTCCTTTAAGAGACGGGCGCGAAATCCGTCGCCACATTGAGAAATTGTTTAGAGAGGTCGTCCTGGGTCATGAAGCCATAAGCCAGCGGTTTAAATTCTTGCGTCGTGGGATTGACCAGAAACAGCGCCGGAAAATGGGTCACGCCCATATTCTTGGCCTGACCGCTATCAATACGGCTGGCTGGGAATGCGGCGCTACGCGCACCATCCACACTGATAGGGATAATGGCGACACCTTGCGCGTGAGCAAAATCGCGTACCACCGTGGCCAGCAAGTTATCCAGAGGCTCATTGCCTCGGTAGAAGAAGAACACCCCGTATTGCTGCGTCAGTGAACGAATAGCCTCCACCTGCTTGGCCTTATCCGCTGCCAGTTGGGCGGGGACGGTACTGTTGTAATGACTGTATTGCAGGTTGTAATCCAGCTCAGGATAGGACAGCAGCGCCTTTTTACCCCCTTGTCGGAATGCGCTGGCTTGGTTAGTCCAGAACTGTTGCAAACGTAGGAACTTACCCACGTTCTCCGCTGAGGGATGCAAAATGGCGGTATTAAGCTGCGTTTCAGTCAGTTTTTGCAGTAACCGCATTTGCACATTGGGGGGTAACTGAGAAAGGGGCACATCGGGGGCTTTTTCTTCCTCCTCGTCCTCTTCAGGCTGTGGTTCGTTGTACCAGTGCCAGCCTATTATCGGTTCGTCCGTATAGGTTTTGGTGGCGGTTTCAGGTTTCGTTGCCGCCAGTGCCAGTGGGCTTATCAGGCAACATAACGCCAGCGTTAACAGGGAATATCTCATTATTGGCCCCCCGTGGATTGCTGTTGCATGCTCGCTGCAACCTGCTCTTTGACGCGCGAAATAATGTCGGCATCCACCGGTATCGTGGTGCCGTCCGTCAAATCACTGTAGAAGTTGCTGAAATCCACCTTATCAAACAGGATACGTTGCAGCTCATCGACGGTTATTCCCCGACAGTTCGGTGACTCTGCACTGCCAAAATTAATGCCAAGTTGCCAGCCACGCCCTTGCTCCTGAATAATTTGAGCGAGTTTAGAATCAAACTGGCAGTAGCTTTTTTTCTTCTGTAGACACACACCCAGCACTTTTCTGGAACAATAGTCACCGATATACACTGTCAGCAGCCGCTCTTTGGCCTCGCCCAGCGCTTTTTCTTCACTGTCACAGTGCGCCAAACCGACACTGGCTCCCCAGCCGCTGTCTTTACAGCAGTTACTAAAGCCGGCCGCTGCCTGACGACAGGATTTAGGGGCACCGGTAAACGCCGTCACATTGACGCCGTTCAGGGCTGCCACATCTTCCCCAGCCGCCGCCAATGCCGCGAGTCCAGAGACAGCCTGACCAAAACTGCTCGATTTATCGTTGTTCAATAAATCACAAGCACCGTCATTGCAGACCAGTTCACCGGCGCACAACTGCGCCTCACCGCTGATTTTGGTTTCACAGGAGAAATACACCTGCTCCTGCGTGCAGATATTACCAATAGAGGTGAGGCATTTTTGCGAGGACAATGTGCAGGCACGGTCTGCCATGTATTTACCGCAGGTGCCGTTATCGGCCACTTGGGAAAAGTAGGTGTCTTTGTACTTCCAACAGTCACTGTAAACCGGGTATTGCTTGCCCTCTACTGTGATAGTTCTGTTGCCACCGGCTTCAACACATTGGCTGGTGATCAGCACCTCTTCTGCCTTGTTAAAAGGACAACTTTCTGTCCAGACCACTTTAGGCTTGTATTCACGACTGCCGGTGCGCACTCTCAACACAATCGTAAAGCGGCCTTGTTTGTTGTTGTAGAAATTCGTCGTGCCGCTGGGCATTGCTGACAAAATCAGGTTGATGGGGATCTGTTGTCCGGTGGTCAGTGTGCTCACGCCGGGGGAAAACGATTTTGTGCCGTCACTCACATTCACTTCTACCCCCAAGATCTGCATCATCATATAGGTCGAGCCATGGCCACTGTTGGTCATGGTGGCACTCAAAATAGGACCATGAACGTTGGCCGTGACAATATAGGTGGTGCGTGCGCCATCTTCACGGTTATTGCCACTGCCATAGGCATAAAAGCTCAGTTGTGTGGAATCAATGATGACATCGACATCCTTCGTACTGTCGACCCAATCACCGTCAATCACTGCGGTTCGGGTACAAGCGACTTCGATGGCCGGTGAACGGTCACACCGGTAAGTATTGATTTCAGTCTTGTTGACGTTCACCGACTCACAGAATTCGTCCGTGCCCTTGGTGATGATGTCGGCCTTATCCTGAATTTGAAAACCGTTATCGATAAAGGGCGCATCGAGGGAAATTTGGTCATCAGGTCGGTTTAATAAAGACTCTTGCGCCACCTTTCCCACTTCGGAGGTGTTGAGCGCTTTGTTACCGGCATTGAGAATATCGGCATTCGACATCGAGGTTTCCCCACCGTAATAACCGGTTTCTGGCGGCGTAGCGGTAAATCCGGGGAAGGTATCAGGGGCGTTAAAGGCATTTAATGCCTCAGTGCCCTGTCCCTGAATGGAGTGACCAAAATCAGCGCCCTCCTTGTATTTGTCATTGGCACCACTGGTTGTCATCATCACCAGACTGATAAGCAGGGGTAAAAAGAGGAACTTACTGTGTGGCGTCATGCGATGCCTCCCCCAGTAATTCCCGTGCAACCTGTGGACACTCCCCCTCGCGAACAATTTGCGCCAGCGCGCTTTTGATCCGGATAGTGCCGCTGATAACATCGGATTTATCCCCGCAAATCACCACCAGAGCCGGGACATGGGTAATGTTGTAGGTGCGAAACTGGACGGGATCGATTTGGACGCCGCCGCGATTATCCTCTTTGACCAGGTTAAACACCGCGCGAGCCGTTTTGGCAAAGTCATCATCAATCAAGCCATTTAAAACCGACGGAATACCCACATCGGCGGCTTCCTGCAAAATCAGCTTGAGTCCGGCTTCGGGAATAGAAAACGACACAAAGTAGAGCGCTTTAGGCTGGGGTTTCTCCGGGCCAGAGAGCGTCTGTTGCTGCTGTTTTTTCAGTGAATTGAGCCACTGCTCATCAAACGCCCCCTGCCGAGGGGCGGTAAAGGGCAGTGAGGCCGGGGCTTTTTGTTTTTGCAGCGCATCATTTTTATCGCGCATCGATTCAATGAAAGCCTGGTTCTCTTCTTGTGTTTGTGCCAGTACCGGCATCGCGCCAATGACAACGCTAAGTAGCGAGGCGCAGAGAAGTGATTTCAAGGGCGTGTTCCTTTTATAAAAAGACGCAATTACGTTTACGCCAGATGAGATAACCGAAGTTTTTGCGACTGGCGGGCGTGGTATGACCGGCTTCCCAGCTCATGACCGTGCGGCCAAAGGGGTGACACATCCGGGCATCGGCATGCATATTGACCATCTGATAGCGGTAGCGATCTTTGGGGATGATGGGCGACGGGTACTCAAAACACACGGCGTTATTTTGGCCGACGCTGTTCATGATCAACCCCTGCCGGTGCAGCTTGAAGGCCATGCGCTCAGAGAGCAGGATGGACGTTTGTTGCTGGCTAAATTCGTCGGAAGCAAAGCCGGTAAAGGGATACATACTGCCGTGCGCACCGGCACACCAGAACAACGCATTGATGGGTTTCCAGCTCGCCGCCACGGCATCAGCGGCGCAGGCTGCCTGTGCAATCGGATTGCCAAACAGCAGTGCTTCCGGATTGATGATAAGAGAGAGCGTGTCGTCGTCCCACATGGGGTCCAGCTCTGAGAGATAGCCGATATCCATATCACCCGTTTGCAAACAGCCCACCGAAGTAATGATGTTCAGCCAGTAGGTGAGCGGGTATTTGTACCAGTGAACGTGATACATCGCCCCCGCTGCCGTCTTGTCACTTTGCCCGGCCATGCCGGTGCCGACTTTGCCGACATTGAGATTAAACCCGCCCAAATTCACCATGCAGTAAGGGGAAAGGGTCACATCCGTCAGTGCAAAGGGTTCCCAGTAACCGATAGCCAGCCCCACGCGGTACAGTATGCCCATCGGGCATATCTGGATGGGATTGGAGGGGTTTTCAGTATCCGCCGCCGGTCCCGAGGCAATCTGGATATTGCCGATACTCAGGGGGAAAATGCACTCCCAGCAGATATCGGTGATCGGGTTAACAAAGCGCCCCTCGCACATGACATCGGCGTTGGCCAGTCCGGGAAAGAGGAACAAACAGGCCATCAGCCATCGACGCCAGGCCATTAGCGGTTCTCCTGCATCGGGGCGCTGATAATTTTCAGCCGTTTGTTATCCTGCGTTAAGGTCGCAGGGACATGGGTCAGACCAAAGCGGCGGGTCAGTTCACCGCCCTGATCAAAATAGATGCGAGTATTGAGTATTTCGGTGGCTGTTTTGATGTTGCCATTGACCAAAATGATCTTGTAGCTCACCGTGGATGGCTTTTGCGCTTTCATCCACGTTATCTGGCGCGGGTCGTCAGCATCGATAAAATACAACGTACTGTTGAGTGGAACGGTATCAAGTGGGTTGATTTTGTCCCCTTGACGCGCAAAAACGGTGCCTTTGGGGTCACTGAGCGTTTGACCGACGGTAAAGGTCGGGTCATACCACAGCGTATGGGATTGTGTGTCTGTGCTGAGTCCCTGCACCGCAGGTGGTCGCAGGGTGTTCTCGATGACGTTATCTTTGAAACGCTGTTGGAGTTCAGCCATTTCACCGCTTTTCTCCAGCGCCCCCAAACGTTGTTGTATCAGGTTTAAAAAACTCTGCTCCTGCACCGGATAAATATCGCCCCATTTACCTAAATCACGGGCGCTGGTGAGTAGCGGACAACACAGAAGTGTGATGGCAATAAATAGACGCATGATAATTGACTCGTAATAAAGAGGGCGTTGCCATTTCAATAAAACAAATGACTTGATGACCAGAGATGTCATCAGAAAAATAAAAGATATTTTCGTCGCAAGGGTAACTCAGAGCAGTGAAGGCTATTTCTTACCTAACAAATGAACAATGAATAACGCCAATAAGTACAGCCCCATAGGGGTAATAGAAACCAGGGCAACAAAACACAACATCCGCCAATACATGCTTTCGATATCGGGAGGTGCGTCATATATTAGCGGCATTAACGATGATAGTCCTAATAGAAGTAATAACGCTAACAAGTAGAACATTGCGACTGTCGTTCGCTTAAGTTGAGTATTTTTCATTATTGATTAACCCCAACGCAAATAAAAACCATCTCAAAATATTAGACATAATTCCATCGAGAGATTAAGTGCAAAGAGAGCAAGCCAGGAAAACATTAATTCAAAACAATACAGGCTAAACTGTCATCATAATGAAATAAGTGACTGCTTTTCGTCTTATCCTGAAAATACCGAATGGTGTGTCCCGGCACGCTAATAACATGATGCATAAATATCCGAACTTGCTCCTGTGAGAAGTCATAAAACAGTAACAAATCAACCACATCAATATCAGGTTTATCGACAGGGTAATAAAATTGGATGCCGTCTTTTCTGCCGCGCACGGACAACTCTACGAAGGTTTCTCGCCAGTGTTCATTACGGAGCAGCTTATCAGCAACAATATTCTGACGCGTCATACGCATACCCAGGTCCGTTAATTCAGTTAACATCGTTAATACCTCTTAGTGTGGGTTACTTGAAAAAAATACTGAAATAATGAAAATACAGGTCATCCCCTGACACCAATATCAGGTTAATACCTGATTTTACCGCCGAGAACAGTACGCTGTGTCAACTCCCACCGTTCCTGACACGTCACACAGGTTGTCACGCCGCCTAACGCTTGCCGTGCTGGCGGGATAGATGCATTGCAGTATTGGCAAGCGCTGAGGCTGGGTACTTTCAGTGGCGCGCGAATGTTTGTCAGTGCATGATGAAGTTGGATATCGGTGTACTCTTGTGCAACGTCAGCCATATCGGGCATTAAAACCTCCTTGTAGATCAAAAAAATAAGAGAGAGATATAAAAGGTTTATTTCGACCAGTAATACACGCCATCATGATATTTACGGCATTCTATCGTCATACTCTGATGAATAGCCCCCAATGAATAAGCCCTACCATCAAATAAACAGTATTCACTATGACGAAGCGTTGCATCACGAATAATGTCAACGCTGATTGATATTTTCTCAATGAGTGCAAACAGACGTTCTTGTTGAGTACTTCCTCGTTCATTGCCTTTTAAATGCTCCCCAACTTGTTTTAAAAATTGTCGAGGCTCTATTTTGACGGTTTCATTCATCGGCGGGGACGCTAGAAAGTCATGAGGTTGTGGAATGTTAGCCGCCGCGCAATGAGAAATAAAAACAGCAAGGCCTAATATAATGGATTTCATCGGATATCCTGAATGGTTTAATTTCAAATAATAAAGGAATTAAATAATGATGTTCGAAATCTGATAACGCTCCCAACGCACCCAATCGAGAATAGTATCAGCATAATAGCTATGGGGATTGTCGAGGGTTTCTTGCAACCGCTGATAAGCCGCTTTGTCTACGGGGTCATATCGTTGCAACTTTTCCCGAATATCATCCAGCCAGCTTTTGCTTTTCCAACCATATTTGAGCACCAGAATAAAAACCAGCACGGGCACTGCATAGACATAGAGCGGGGCGGAGGAATACAACACATAGACAGCATGTATCATGATGCTACTCCAGAAGAGGTATACCGTGGCCTGAGTCATTCTCGGTGGGGTCGCACCTTCTCTGCTCATGTGAATGGTGGCTACGATATCATTCAGTTGTCTGACTTTTTGCTTTTTCATTCGCGCCGTCAGCATTACTGCCCTCCCGCCATACGGGTCGCGATAACCGCCTGAATATCTTCAGTGACATCTTCCGCCCCACTGACCACCGCAGAACTGACCAGGACAATGGCACGGTGATTGCGTTGGTACTCGTCCAGACTCCCCACCAAAGCCTCGTTAAAACGGCGCGTTAAGACGTGCGTGGTTTCTTCACTCAGGGCCTTGGCGGTCATTTGGGTCATGAAATTATCAATGGTGCCTTTCATATCAAAAGTGACGGTTTTCGGTGTCAGCCACTGATTCACCAAGAGTGTGACGCCGGTATTCAGACACAGCATACAAAATGCCACTATGGCGACCTGTCGAAGACAGCGATTACGCCGTTTACTGCGTTTAACTTTACGGTCAGGGAGTATTTCATCAGGGGTGGTTTCAGCATTCATGGATAGGACCTCCTGTTAATCATGCGATGAGTTAAAGGGTTTTGCCCCAGGCTTCCAATCTGGCCATTTCTTCGGGGTATTCTTTGAGTGCCAGTTGGTAAATCGTACTGTCAATGTCCATCCCCTCCCGCAGACACTGCTCACGAAATTCAAAGTCGTCGCCATTGGATGAACACATGGCCCGGCTTAGCGGGTCGAGCATCAGACGATGGAAGGTGGACTGTCCGCCGACACGCAGCATAAAGGCACTAAAACCAGAGTGTTTGGCGGGCGGGAAATGTTCAATCAGAGCCTGTTCAAGCTGATTGAATTGCCCCTTGTTTCTGAGGTTGTATTTCTTGAACGTGTCGATGTCCTGGCGCATGATGATTTTAAACGACGAGTTACCCCAACCGGCTTGCGCCGCGCCACTGGCTTTATCGCCGTCAAAATCCTCTATCCCCTGTGAGATGGTGATATAGGCCCCCAGATATTTACGGGCCGTTCGGTAGCCATCTTCGATGAAGGATTCCGCCCGTTTGTTGTCGTTGGACAGTAGTTTCCAGGCTTCATCAATCACGCACGCCTTGATTTCATTGCGCGGCGCAAGATACATACGCTGCTCAACGTAGATCATCATCGAGAACATGATGGCCGCCAGCAAATCGGGCTTGTTCTGCAATTTCCCCATTTCCAAGACGGAGAATCTGACCTCATCATCCAGTGACGGTTTCGCACTGTTGAAGTAATCGCCGTAAATCCCCCCAGTGGTGTATTTATCCAGTGAGATAACAATCTCTTCCATGCGTCCCCGCACGGTGATGGAGTCTTTGTAATCCCCTGTTTTAATCTCTTGTTTAATGTAATCCACCACATCATCAATCAGCGCCGCATTTCCCTTATTCTTCCAGACTTCGTGCACGGCTTTCAGCATGATGGCCTGATGGGTGTCATCCATATCCCCTGACGGGTTAGCTAACACAACCAGTAAGTTACGGATACTCTCTGCGGACTCGCCAATATCGACAATGTTGGCAAACGGATTGAATCTCAATTCAGTGGCGTCCAGATAGACACCGCCCACGTTGGTGCACAATCCTTTGTATGAGTCCCCCATATCAAAGACCCAGCACCGTCCCCCACTGTCGAGGATTTGTCGGATAATCGACTGCATCAGAAACGACTTCCCGCTGCCGGAATAACCGGCAATCGCCAGATTGTAGTTATCGTTACCGTAGGGAGATTGTTGGTCAAACAGGTTCAGGAACGCGAGCTGGTGACGGTAAGACGGAATAGGCAGACCTTTGGCATTGCCCCGATTATCACCGATGATGGGGAACATATTGGCCACATGAAACGCTTCAGCCCGAAGGGTCGCCCCCGTCCGTTTCAGGTCGCTCCAAAGCCCTTCTTGTGGGAGAAACGGGAAGAGACTGAGGTAGTTTCTAATCTGCATAAACGTGGGGCTAAACAGCGATAATCCATTATTACGGTAGGTATTGAGCACCGCATTTTCATTTTTCTGCGCGATAGCGTCATTATCTTCGTTAAATAACGTGATGTTGAAAAAGTAACGGGCCAGTGAGGTCTGATTTTTATTCAGGCGTTCACGAGATCCGCCCCACTCTTTATAGGCATCTTTAACGCCCGGCACCCATTTGGCAAAGGCGGAGTTGGCCTTTTTATCCAGACTGATAAACTTGGCGTTGGCCTCGTTCTGAGCCGATTGTTGCCCCTCCACTTCGACCGTCAGCGTCATGACAAACGGGCAGGGGATACTCGATGTCGGGTCCAGCAAACGGCTGATATTGTCACCCTGCTGCCAGAGAAAGAACTTATCCGGGTTCTTCTCGAGCATAAAACTCTTGATGCGGGTCGTTTGACGCCCCGACGCCGAGGACAGGCTCTGCACGATATGGTCAGCCTGGATGTCCAGATTGATGGAACGGTCGACACACTGGATATTGATTTCTTCATAGGGGTTGTATTTAACCGAGGAGGGCGATATCTGGTCATGCCGGAAGTTGGCCATTTCGTGTACCACGGACAACAGCGCCTGCGCATCCAGCTCGCGGGAGAACAGTTGAGCGGCATTCAGCGCCTGTTGGATAGCGCTGAGTGTCTGTTGAATACCCTGAAGGGTACTCTCGTTCGGATGGCTGTGTTCTTCGGCGTAACTGACAAACAACCGGTAGTGACGCAGTGTTAAGGGATAATCTTTTTTATTCGGCAAGCCATTCAGGGCACCACTTTCGTAATACGCCTGAGTGATAAGGTTGAATTTATCGCGCATCGGGCCTGTCCAACTGGCATCCGACAACCCGTATGCCAGTAAATGGCTGACACATTTACTCCCCAATAGCGTAAAAGTCAGCGGGGTTTTGCGCGGTAATTTATTGCGTAGAAAGTGATCTAATGCTTCAACAATATTTTCATTGGCCCCCACCAACGGGGCACACTCCAGTACAAAGCCCACGGTTTTATCATTGATGAATAACCCGGATTCGCGATCATACATGCGGTATTTCAACAGACTGCTGAACTGCGGATAGTCCATTTCTTCGAGTTGCTGATTGGCCTTGTTGGCCCCGTCCGGCTTACGCCAGTCGCCTAACAAACCGGAGAACAAATTTTCAATGTTCATTGAGCGGCTCCTGCGCCGGCCCAGTGAGACGGCGTGACCACAAAGGACACGACGGAAGGTTGATGATAGGTGTCATGTTCATCGACCCAGGCGGCGATCCACAGACGAGATGTCGTGGCATTTTGTCGCACAGGCGGCACCATCCCGATATCGCTGTACGTGTCCCGATACGCCGTCACGGCTTGAGGGGTAACACTCGGACGCAGTGCCGTGACGGTCGGTTTCATCTGAGCAATGGTATTTGCTTGAGCGTGAGTGGTAGCCGGAACGGTCGGGGTTTTCAGCAACGATGACGAATGAGTCGCAGGCACCGCGCGAGATGTCACTGGCGCAGGTGAAGATTGTGGGTTAACGACAGCCGGTAATGCCACCGGCGAAACCGGCTTTCCCTTGACGACCGCTGCCCCCTCTTGCTTAAAACGGGCTTTGCTGTTGGCTTGTTCCATGGTCATACACTGATCTTGTACGGTTTCGTTACAGGTAAAATCACTGTTCATCCCGACGCACCCGGTCAGTAGCAGCACACTTGCGAATAAGGGAGTCAAAAGGATGTTTTTCATTATTTTTCACTCCCGCGAGTTTTGTCTGATAGAGAGGATAATTCATCTGATACTGCGTCAGCGTTATTGCGCCTTAACCAGACACAGACGGGGCCATAGTCACTGTCATGAATGGAGGCCATAAACCAGCCTTTGCCCACCGCCTCTGAGGGTGTCCAGTGGCTGCAATCGCCTTGGCCACTCTTTTCATAGACTTGATACATTGACTCCTCACTATCATCTTCATCGGTCATAAAGGTGTGCCAGGCACGGAGGTGATTTTTTTGCAGCCAGGCATCAAACTCACCGTCCACACCCAATTCACTGCCATTGGCCGGTGTGAAAAAATCAGGGTGAGTCCAGTAACCCAGTGTGTCGCGCTTAACCGGTACGGCTGCTATTGTGTTTTGCATGATCTGATCCCTTACAGGCAGAATAAAAATAGGATGTCGAGCGGTGACTACGGTGCCGATTTGGGAATATAGTCGCCCATATTGATGTCTCTCAGGGCATCGGCCGTAACGGTAATGCCGGTATTGGCCACCTCTTTAGCCTGTTCTGTTGGCGTGGTTTTTTTCGGTTTATCCTCCACATACTTCAACTGGAACCCTTCCTGAAAGACCACGGTCACTTCAGCACCCGCCCCGATAGGGATCACCGGATGGTATTGCTCCGCCCGCTTGATGTAATAATCACTGAGGGTTTTACCGACCTGAGAAGCACCGCCCCCCAAGGCTCCACGGGCAACATCCGAACCGCTGGTGCTGGCCACTGCGCCCAGCCCTACCGTTTGGCTCCCCACATTGGCCACACCGTTGCCTATCCCGTCCACCGCACCGGCGGCAAACGCCCAACCAATGATCTTGCCATTACGCATGACCGGCTCGCCTTTGATGCCATTTTTACCGGCAAAAGAGACGTGTCCCTTAAAGGGGATATCGACCGTTTTACCGTTCAGGTGGCAGGACAGGTTTTGCGTGCGGATCAACGCCCGTTCACTGGAGATATCGCCATACCCTGCTGCGGTGACCATGCAGCCTCTCGCATCATACTCACGGTCATTCGGCATGATGATTTTGCCGGTGAGCCGGAACTGCATGGGCGACGGGTCACTGCTGCCCGTGACCGACGCATTGGTGTCTGCCCCTTCAATGATGTCGGCCGTGGCAAAACTCCCTGAAGGGACATACGGCAATGTCGGCCCCGTTTCCTTGTCCGTATCATAAGAAATGGTCATGGAAGACAGCGTATTACGCGGTTGTGGCGATATCTGGTAATTGGCAGGTGCATTGCCTGGAGGATAAAAGGCCGTTGGCGGGGGAACCGCGCCCTTGTTGGAACCAAAGTTGGGTTGAGGCATCCCCGCGGGGGAGCCGCCATCCTCACCTAATACACTCTCCAGCTGTGAACGTAATTGAAGCAGTTCATTTTCCTGTGAGACGATTTTCTCCTGACTGCTGAGTTTCTCTTCTTCCAACTTTTTCAAGCGGGCTTCAAAACTGCTGATTTTTTTATCGGCCTGGTTCGCGGTATTTTGGATATCGGCCATCGCTTTCTGACCAATTTTTTTGTCAAAGGTGGTATCGACGACACCGGTCATATCAGGCACTGGCTCTTTGGTGGTTTTCTGCTTGACCGACTTTGGGGCCGGTTGGCTCAGGTAGTAGCCCACACCGGCAACCAGCGTTAATCCTACCCCTACCGCGAACAGCGTCAGGTTCTGTTTTCGCTTGGTGATGATATTAATATTCGCCATGCTCCCCCCTTATCCTGCCGACATTGTGATAAAGACCGTGGCCTGGCCGGAAGGTAATAACGTGGCGGTATAGGGCGAAATCATGACTGACCGGACTCCGGGGGCAGAGAAAAGCCGCTCAGGCAGCGCCATACCGACAGTCCCGATATTGCGCACGCGATAGCGATATACCCGCAGCTCGCCCCCCGTCCACATGGTTTCAGGTTGAGCTTGTAACACCGCTGGCAACGTCATAAACGTCGGTAATTGGGTCGCTGGGCCTTCCGTGAAATGGGGCGGGATGTCACCACGAGAAACGGCTTTTTGGATATCCACCAATGTGGAAACATAAGGTTGTGAAGTTTCCCACTTCTGCGCCGCCGGACGTTTCACCGGACGCTGCGACATCAAATGATAGGTTCTGCCCGCGCTTTTTTGGGGGGTTGCGACCACAGACAGGGATTGTCCCGCCTCGGTACGCAGATAAAACGTAAAGGGTTTATCCTGCAAGGTGGTTAAAACAACGCCCCCATTTTGCTGCCCTGTTTTCCCGTTACTGTTCCCTAACATGCCCTCATTGCTGTCAATGGCGACAATCCGGTCACCCGGCACAACCAGCATGTTCGGGTTCGTGTTACTCAACACCAGATTGACCTGAGCATCGGGCGTAAAAGGGATTTGCTGCGGGGCAACATTAGCCTGTGCGGCAGCACACAGGACCGTGCCACACACACTGGCGAGCAATAACTGAAGCGGGCTATTTCGTTTTTGCATCGACAATCTCCTTGAAACTGTTGAGCTGGGTCACACCGTTCTGATAGTGAAGTGTCAGCCGATAGCGTTTAGGTTCTGGCGGCAAGGGTTTATGGCCTAGCCAGGTCTTGAGTTCCCCTTGAATGTCAATCACGCCGGAGGCGGGATAAACCTTAAATCCAGAGGCATAAAAAGCGGAGGTCACATTATTGGTTACTATCTGGGTTTCTTCTTCTTTCAGGGTTTTGGCCATTTCCACGCGGTCTTCTGAGGCGAAAAACCTCAGCAGAGAGGTGTGTTGCGCAGCAACGTTTTCAGGGGTGACATTGAGTCGCAGGAACAAAAAGGATTCGGCGGTCGCTTGCAGATAATTACTGTCCGCATGGTTGCGTGACAGCTTAAACGGGGCATCAAACATCATGGGAATATAGGTTTCTTCCCGCGAGTCAATGAGACGCTCTATCTGCATCCAGGCAAAGAGGTTGCCTGCAAGACTTAATCCAAGAAAAAACAGCAGAAGAATATACACCAGAGAAACAAATTTTGTGGTTGAGCGACGTGCACTCAATTCCATACCTTGTCTCCTGTTACTTTAACCACAAGCGGTAGCTTGAGTCGGGCAGAATTTTGTAAATCCCGTTGAATAAATAGGACGGCAGATACCAGTAACACATGTTGTACAACCAGGTAGAACCGCGTCCTTTCTTAAACCAGTTCAGCGCAAACCAGAGCACCGCGCCCATCATCATCCCAGCAAAGTGATGATTATAAATAACCCCCCAACAGAGGGGGGTTAGGGCTGCAATCGCTTCATCCAGCGGTATGCCGATGATGCGGCGTTGTTCTGAGAATGTCTGAGGAAACTGATAACGACTGTGTTTATCCTCATTCATAACCATTCATCCAGAGAACGCGACTTAGGCTCCGCCACCAATCATTGAGAAGATAACTTTGGTGACCACGATGAACACAGGGATCAACAAGAACGTCGCGGGGTTATGGGTTTTGAGGTACAGCAGGAAAACCAACACCACTTCCGCAATCATGAAGTAGTACATCATGGTGGAGTTAGTACCAAAGGTATCTTCCACGTCAGTACGTCCCGCCGCCGCCAGGTCTTCAGCGCGCGCAAAACCTTGTGCACACATCCAGACCGCCAGAGGAGCAGCGAAGTATTTCATCAATGTTTTGGCGGTTTTGTTGTTGGCTGCCGACATCAAACGAGTCAATAAACCTTTTTTAGCGGGTTTGATATCGGTCCCGTTCATAATTGAAATTTCTGACATTTTTATCTCCGTATAAAATAATAAAAAACTTCATCGGCAGAACTATTTCCACCGTGGATATTCCTGTAAAAAGAAATATCCAGCGTGGTGATAGACAGACATGGCTACCGCACGGAAAATACTTACCCTGAATTTAGGCAAGCCTTACCCGGCTGTTATTTCGGGGAATAACAGAATTTTATTTGCAAGAATTATCCTAAAATAAATTATTCAGATTTATTATTAGGGGCAATCTCCCAGTAGTCTCCGTCAACAAAGGGGATATTCTTAAGACTATGATCGATACGTAACATGCCTTCGATGCGTTTAGACCGTCCAGACTTTAAAGCGGATTCAGTCAAAAGCTTATTAGACTCGGCGCTAAGCACGAGAAGTATAGACATTGGTTTATATTTTTTATTTTTGGCATCCATACTAAATTTCCCTGGTGTTGGTTAAGTTACTTAAAAGTTAAATATATCTTTTCAGTGAACACTGATTGATTGTTTCATACTTTTTATTTATTAAAAAGATGTACATTGTGCACTGATTAAATAAACAGTGTTTTATGTATCCTGAATACTCTAGGTTTATGAGTAAACACTACAGGGATGAATTGCCCCCAATTCAACGAAGTAGATATAAATATAAATATATCCCGATTAACTCCACTGCCTAAAGATGAGTAAATTTTTAAAACCATATTATCGACATAACCTTTTTTTATATCTAAGTGATGCGATATTTCCTTGTGTGTATACCCCATAAGTAGAAGCCACCCAATATCCCACTCTCGCTGGGTGAAAATATTTAGTGGATTCCTTTCTGAAAGAGAGTCAATGAAATGGTGAATTGATAGTTTTTCACCTCTTCTTATTAAAGAAAAGTTTGATATAGAATCAAGAAGATAGTGATCCACTTTAAAGTTTGATGGTTGAATGACTTTGGTGATAGTCATATTCGTTGAGAACTTTCTAATAAAAAAAACAAGAGGAGTGAAACATCTTTCCTCAATAAATTTATTTATCACTAATAATTCAATTGGATTACCACTTTCTATAACATACCTTTCATGTGCGCTTATTTCTTGCTCAAGAGAGAACATCAAAGAGAAGTTATCGCGCCCTCTCTTACCCGCTAAAGTTATGTCTATAGGTAAAGAAATTAATTTAATCCATGACTTACTGGCTGTCACATAGCATGATTCAGAATCTTTGATATACCAAGATTCCGCGCCTACCATGTGATGTAGGAAAAATTCTTCATGAAAAGCTTGTGATCTTTCATGCGGATCAATAGGATCGCGAATAGCCATATAACCTGCCTCTTACACTGAGGGTTGTGTGGTTAGTTCATGCAGGGAGTTAGACGCTCCTTGCATGAACGCTTCTTTTAAATTGTCATGCGATAACATTAATAAATGATCTGCATATAACTCAAAATATAGCAATGTTACATTTATTCCGCAATCTTTTATTGCATTCAAAATCGTCATTATTTTGTATGAGAAAACCATTTTGACATCAAATCCTTTAGATGCAGTTATTAATTAGAAAACAAGCCCCTCCCTTCTAAACGAAGTTCAGACTCTTCTCTTTCCCTGGTTTGAATAGGCAATAGTTATCACCTAAAAAATAAGTTATTTATAAATGCTCATTTTATTGAAATAATGTTAAATTCATCACGCTACAAAAAGCACACACGAAAAACGAATGGAATGATAAAAATCCATTCATCAGTTGACTGCATAAAAATTTTACTCACACAGAAACCCCTCCCGCTCCGAGAGAGGTTGTTTATTTGGTGCTAAAACTAACAAATTCTAAAGTTGAATGTTAAAAATCAAATAATAGGCTGGAGTATTCCAACCTATTAGACAGTGAACTCAACATTTATTTAGGGCGATAAAAGGTTACACTTTAACTATCGCCTAGTTCTAAACTCATTCAACAGAGATAATCCCTTGATGGCCACCTCCAGATATTCACGCGGACACCCTAAGTTTAATCGGATATAACCTTTTCCCATGACACCAAAACTTTCCCCCATGGAAACAGCCATTTTGGCTTGATAGAGAAGCCTATTCTTTAATTCATGCTGATTAATTTTCAACGCACGACAATCTAACCAGGCCAGATATGTTCCCTCAGCGTTAACCATTCGACACCATGGCGCGACAATCTCTAACTTTTGTTTAAGCCAACGGCGGTTATCTGCCAAATATATCTGTAATGCATCCAACCATTGTCCACTATATTGATAGGCCGCCGTGGCCGCCGACATCGATAAAGAATTAAAAACATCCAATCCATGGGCATTCAGTCGGTTGATAAATGCTTGACGAATAGTGGGATTGGGAATTAAAAAATTGGCGATCCTGAGTGAGGATAAACCAAATGTTTTGCTTGCTGACGTTGCGACAATAATAGAGTCATGGTATTCGTGGCCTAAATGTAATACTGACGTGTATTTTTCTCCAGGCAACGTCAAGTCAGCCCAAATTTCATCGGAAATGACGATGACCTTATACTGTTTACACAGGTCCAGTAACGGGACCAGTTCGTCACGACGCCAACATCTTCCGGTCGGGTTATGGGGATTACAGAGTATTAATAATTTGGGACTGGATGTTTTAAACACCGCCTCCAGATGGCAAAAATCAAACTGATAGCCATCGATGCTTTCCAGAAGTGGGTTTTCCACTAACACGCGATGATTCATTGTGATGACATTGGCAAATGAACCGTAGTAAGGCCCCTGAATAACAATATTATCACCGGGTTCGCTCAACATTTGGACCAGTAAAGCCAGTCCAGGAACAACCCCCTCAATCGTGGTAAACCAATCCCGACCAATGTCGAGCTGATGTCTGCTGGTAAACCAATTCATCACAGACTGATAGTAATCGTCATCTCGCTCACTGTAACCAAACACCCCATGCTCAACACGCGCATGCAAAGCCTGTATGACTTCATCTGGGCATTTAAAATCAACATCTGATACCCACATTGGCAACAAATCGGTGCCATCTAACTGAAGTTTTTGGTCGATGAAGTCCCACTTCAACGATGAGGTGTTATGGCGATTGATAACCTGATTAAAGTTAGGCTGTTTCATGCTGCACCTCTTGATGGCTGTCGACGTTCTCCGGTTTCACTTTCGCTATACCAAAACCAGTGAATCCGTATATCAGCGCAAAAAAGACAGCGGCGTAACACTGGATGGCCCAGGGCAACAGATCTAACGTACTGACCCCCAATGTGGTCGCCATATAAATGCCGGCGGCTGTCCACGGAATTAAGGGTTCAATGACAGTTCCCGCATCTTCAACCGTTCTTGACAGGTTCTTAGTGTCTAACCCCATGCGTCGATAGGCATCTTTGAACAATTCAGCGGGAATAAGGAGGGCTAATTTTCCATCACTGGTGGCCCCAGTAACCAAGATAGTCGTCGCGACCGTTGCCGCGATAAGTTGGCCCGTAGTATGAACTATCTTAAGCAGCCGATTGATGATAACAGTCAGTGCTCCCGTTAATGTTAATGCGCCGGCAAATGAAAAAGCGCAGAACACCAGAAGAATGGTGCTCATCATTGAGAACATCCCACCCCGATTCAATAAGCGGGGAATATCACTGACGATCCCTGTAACGTTTTGTCCTTGAGCGGAAAACATCGACACATTAAATCCATCCATCAAGGCTTCCAGTCCCTGATTTAAACTGAAGCCTTGCAGAGCAACCGCGATCACGATGGCTGAGACGCAACCGGCAAGCATCACCGGAATGACAGGCCATTTAGAGATAGCGCCCCGCAAGAACCAACGCGGCGGGAAAGATAAGTATCGCATTGAAATCATACAGACCTTCCAGCGCCTGTATGATTTCCGAGACTTTTTCCGGTGTCGCAGAACTCCCGACTGAACTTGAATGGCCTGCAATGAGATACACAATGGCGGCTAAGACAAAACTGGGGAGAGTGGTATACATCAAGTGCTTGATATGACCGTAAAGCTCCGTATCAGCAACAATCGCGGCAAAATTAGTGGAATCCGACAAGGGCGAAATTTTATCGCCAAAATAGGCACCGGAAACAACGGCTCCAGCCGCCGCCGCTAATGGCACATCCAAGCCTGCCGCGACGCCCATTAAAGCGACACCCACCGTTCCCGCAGCCCCCCATGACGTGCCTGTACACACTGAGATAACACTGGTGATAAAAAAGGCAGTAATGAGAATGTATTGGGGGCTAATCAGTTTTAATCCCCAATAAACCATATAAGGGATAGTGCCACTTATCATCCACGTACCGATAAGTCCCCCGACACAAACTAAAATCAGGATCACTGGCATCGCTTTAGCCAGTTTCGCCACTATCAAATCAATAATATCATTCCAATGATACCCTTGCCAAAACGCCAAGGTAGCAGCCACCCCAGCAGATAAAAGCAGTAAAGGCTCAATACGCAAACCAAACTGACCATACCCAATCACCAAAAGTGCCAACATTGAAATAATCGGTAGCAATGCCAGTCCCAGGCCCAAATCCTTTTTGTTGTCCATGTAAAGCTCCAGTTGAAACGTTCCGTTACAACAGGATAATTAATATATGAAGCATTGAATGTGAGCGCCGATACTGTCTCATGTAAACTGTTACATGGGTTTTTTACTTGTGATGCAGATCACGTTATTTCGCTTAAATGGGCCGTATTTCCGCTTTTGTAACTAAAGAAAGTACAGAATTTCTCACGATAAATTCAGCGGAGAACTTATTGGCCCGCGGCGAGGTACTCCCTTTATCTTTCAATATCAGCGCAAGCGTGGCGGCTCTTTTTGCCATTCTCTCGATGGGATAATGAATTGTCGTTAAGGCGGGGTGAAGATAACGGGCTAATGCAATATCATCAAAGCCGATTATTGACAGTTGTTCTGGTATACGAATATTTCTTTTATGGCATAAACTCATCATTCCCGCTGCCATCACATTATTAAAGGTCATGACCGCTGTAAATTCATTCTGGCTGGATAAAAGTATTTGTGCTGCAACTTCACCGCCTTCTTCATCAAAAGGCACACTGATAATCCACTCGGGGGGAACTTTAATTCCTGCACATCTCATCGCGGACAAATAACCTTCAAGTCGATGTTGTTGATCATCAATCATTAAATCAGCCGACACATAAGCGATATTCTTATGTCCATTCTTCAGCAGGTATTTGGTGGCGTATCGAGAGGCATTAAAATTATCCAGCCACACACATTTATTTGCGATCCCCGGTAAATAACGATTAATCAAAACCAATCCTGGATTATGCGCCGCATAACGTAATATGTCCGGCTCACTCATCCGTGTAATATGAGCCACAATGGCTTCACAGCCCTGGTTAATTAAAAAATCCAATCCTGATTGTTCAATCTCAGCTTGATGTTCTCCACTGCATACCATTAACCTGCAACCGTTCTTTCGTGCCACTTCCTCGACGCCTTTTGCTAATCGGGCGAAAAAAGGGTCTGACAGATTTCCGGTTAATAAACCCAATATACTCCCACTCCGTTTAGCCAATAGCTGTGCGGTGATATTATGTTGATAATGGATATCGCGCATTGCCCGGTCAACACGTTCGCGAGTGCCAGGGTCCACATACGCCGTATTATTAATCACACGACTGACTGTCGCTATAGAGACCCCTGCTCGCTCTGCCACATCTTTCATTGTCGCCATAGGCAACCTGCTATTGACATGATCTCATAACAGTATTAACGATAATTTTTAAGTTTGCTCAACCATTTGTGTCCAACACTAAAATCTAGAATATCAATCCATTGAATGAATGAGCATTGATATAATACGCTCCCTTCCCACTATGTTTTAAGTGAATAACAGGGTGCTATCATCAAACCATGATACTGATTAATCTATCATGGCAATAATCAGTGATGAATAATTAACAATGGGTAATAGGTCAATCTGTAAGGGAACACCTCACCTTTGCGAGATGCCAAAAGCAATCATCATTTTGATTTACCCTTTATATGTATTAGCTCAGACTCGACCTGGCAGTTTCCGCAGACAGAATGCAATCAAATCTGACAGTCCGCTATGAGCGAGGAGCGGAATGATGGCATTAATTCCCATGCTGACGAAGTAGTTGTCTAGAGTCTGATTTTATCTAAAATTCGCCCTAAATCATTTAACAACGTAAAAGCGGCTTCTTTTGACGCCCCGATTCTAGTTTCAAATTCAGGTACAGAAATACCATTGCAAACTTCATTCAACGCTGAATAGAGAATTAACAACTCATTGTTATCTAGAGATAATTCAGTCTTTTTTTTGTCAACTGATACGGCGTCCATTACTCACCTCAAATTATCTAACTATGCTCTGGCATGTACATGCCTAAGAAGTTCAGCCTTATAAAACAATATTCCACATCAGTTGAGAGGTTTCAAACTCATTAGTCTAGATAAGTAGGCCGTTAATGTCCGCTCCTGGCACAGAGCGGACTGTCAGATTGGGTCTGGCTCTGCGCCATAGTTATGTCAGGTCAAATCGGAGCTAATACACTTTACACTAGGGTGGCGTTAGTTCTTTTTTTATTCAACCAAGATATCTATACCCAATGTCAGAGTATCGACTCATTGAATGATGAAGTATTAATACCCCCAATCATTTAAACCACCTTTTATGAAAGTGACATGGCTTTATTAGATTAATTATCTCACCTTAATTAAAGTGATTAGTTAATTACTCATTATGTCGGTGAGCACCTCGCCTTTGCAAGGTGCCAAATATAATGATTATTCGCTTTTGGGGAAGGCTCTATTCACGATATTCGCGACATCATCTTTCATCTTCTCCACCTGTGATGAATAACTGAAACGGGAATCATCTTTAATTTCCTGTATGCTAAAGAACATGGTGAGTATTTCCTGAATGGCAACCCGACTTTTCACACACTCTTCCATCAGCATACGATTAAATATCTGTTCCGGACTTTCACCTGCCGATTTCTTTTTCATGTTCTGCGTCACACGCAATCCTATCTCAAGGAGTTCGGCTCCCATACTGGACATATTAACCTCAGAAGAAGAAGCCCCTTCTGCTTTTCGTTCATCGACCAATTGCCTTATTCCATCCAGCGTCTTTTGTTTCATATAAATATTTTGTCTTGGCACGATATATCTCTCCCATCGAATAGCCCATAGCGCACAATCCAGCACCGTAGCACATTTCAGCGATAAAAACCCCACACAATGCAGCAATTTACCCCCACACCATGCAGCCACATCAACGAATTGATTAAAATACCAGCAAATCACCCACACACCAATAAGCACCGAATTTAGATTTATCAGCACCAATTAGCCCGCTATCAAGCCATAAAGGTGTGCAATGATATTTTATTCAGCACTGTAAAGGCACAGTTAAAGCACTCATTAAGCAACTTAAAGACACTTACTCGCACACCAAAGGTCAAATCACTCAATCTATAGCGCCGTATGAAGCAACGATTAGCACACAAACAGCCACACCCTCCCCCCCGCAAATCTGAAATCAGCCTCACTGAAACGAGCATTTAACCGCCAAATGCAGCACCAATCCACACACTTAAAGCAGCCACAAACCAGCTACATAATTTATAACTGACTGAATAATAGTCATTACACACCTAATACGCCTTATCACCATCCCTTAAAGCCACATTACAGCGCTAATTGTGGCTTTGAATTGTCAGTTCTCGTTAACATACATCAACACAACTTACGTTAACTCACTCATTTTAAAGGCAAATCAGGCAAAATGAAATTTTGCGTGGTGTGTGAGAAGTTGACTTTAGAAGAGACTATTTACTCCCCGTTCTTTGGTTTGGATTTTGCAATATTCGGGGTATCCCTTTTCTGCCAAAAATGGCAGTATTCTATTATGCCTATTTTGAATGGATTCATATGATGAAGGGGTTTTGTCTACTGTTTCTTTTGCTTTCCTCGATGTCGAGTTTGGCTTCGGACTGTTTCGATAAAGCGGGACGGGATTATCATATTGATCCGGACTTATTACGGGCGATTGCATTCAGGGAGTCATCACACAGGGACACGGCATTAAATGTCAAATCACAGCAGGAATATGCGGTGGGGAGAATGCAGATACACTCTCAGAATTTTTCTCATCTGGCTGATTTTGGTATTACCCCACAACACCTTTACACCGACGGTTGTCTTAATATCTATACAGGCGCGTATTATCTTGCGATTGCATTTAAACGCTGGGGCGTGAATTGGGATGCGGTGGGTGCCTATAATGCCGGATTCAAAAAAGACAACAAGCAAGATATGAAGCGACGTCAATATGCGCAGGAAGTTCATCAAATTTACATGCGCTACAAAAACAGCAAATAATCGCCGGACTTACTGAGTCATCAAACTTATCCATATATGCACATGAAACAAAGCCAGAGAAATTTTACCCCCACCCAGGGGTAAAATGAACGCCAGCGGATTTTTGACGGGACAAGGAAAAATTCGTTGATTGTGTGTATGTGGATAAGTTTGTCTAACTTTTGGGAGCCCCTTTGGGGCGGACGGGAAATGCAAATGGCTTTTCATTTGCATTGGGTGGGCGGGGAATAAGATATTCGCCCCTCAATGGGGAGAATATCTTACCGGCGCTCTCGGCAAAAAAATCACCCTGATAAAATAGCCTCTCTAGAAATACATAGAGAGGCCGTTTTTTTTAAACTGAACTTAACTCGGCACGCATATTATTAATTTCACCTTGCACGCCGTGATGGTGCCAAAACTCCCCATGACCGACTGACCATAATTCACCATTTTTATATCTTTCCAGTGTAATGTCCGTATTGAATCGACTTTTAAACTTCTCAATAAATAATGCAATGGCTTTCTCCGTTAAGGCGTCACTAAATTCTCTGTCGGTAAAGACATAACGCACACCGCCATACACTTTATTAAAAGGTGACTCGTGATATTCATAAATATCCTCCATGCCGTTGAAATACCCTTCTTTGTATTTACCAACAATACTTTTTACGGCGTCATCTGTTGGGCCATCCGTCCAACTCACATCAACACGATCATAATGATTTTTGCGCACTGAGAACTTGACGCCAGAAAAAGCCGCTTTCAATTCTTTGCGAATATTACTCGCCACCTGAACCGCGCCATTATTTCCTTGTGTTAAGGTTGCATATTCGGGGGCGGTTTTCATATTTTCCACTGCCAGATTAAATGCCGCCTGTTGGGCTTCTTCATTTTCTCTTTTTAACAGTTCTTCCGCTAAAGCATGACGATAAATACGCACGACATCCGTTTCCGTTTTAACGTCATCATGAATTTTCCATTGTACGCCACGCAAAATACATTCGGGCAATTTCTTGGTTAATGAACCTGATTCGAACGCGATATCAAATTCAGCGTTGCCACCGCTGACCCCTACCCCACCGCCAAATAAATGAATACTGTCGGGCTTCTGCTCCCCATGAATGCCATAAACCACACCACGCCCCCGCCCATAAAGATTCGTGCTGATAACTTGCCCGACAACGATAATATTTTTACTGGCTTCATTTTTAGTCATATTCATGATTAGTTTCCATGTGAGTTTTTGCCTGCGCTCTCTTATTCAGGCCAATATTTTCAATATTATTGATGGGTGCCTTTCCCCTATCTTTTGGGATGTTTTGGCGTGGCGGTTTTGACGTTGACGTTCTGTGTGTTCATGCTGCTTCTCCCCTCTCTGTGGTTAATCCTATCTCTCGGTCAGTTCAGTCGCGGCAAAGGGCGAAGTAGCGACAGCGATGCGCATAAAACAAGGGGCCGCTGGCGGCGTTTACCCTCCCTTGTTTTATGAACGGCGACGGTGCTACGAACAGCCCTCCGCGAGAGAGCTGGCCGAGAGATAACGCACCCGATAGTGAACAGGATGGGCACATCCGGCGCGCCGATACGGCGGGACGTCATTAGCGCCGGTGGCTTTTTACCGGCAGTGAAAGCGGCGATGGCCATGGGCCATCTGCAAGCGCAGGGTGTTGCGTCATGGGATGGAAACCCGCAGGGCAGAGACAGCATCGCTGGCTCTGTGCGTAGCATGACAGCCCGCCCGGACGCCCAAAAACACCAGACAAAACTACCGTAACCCAACAGAAGGATGTGCCGCAGCGGGCATAGTCAGATAAGGATGGAAAGAATGAGAAAGAAGCAGAGTCAGCAAGGAACAGAGAAAAGTCCCTTGTCACGCTGGACGTAAAACCGCCGTGGCGAAGCCACAGCGGCGTTTAGTCCCTGCCCTTTTGCGCGGGTCGGTAGGCTGCACATTTCCGGCAGGGTTGCCCCTGCCAGTCTCCTTAGTGCCGTGATGGAACAAATCGCATGTACCAGAATGGGGTCAGCATGGTGCACTGGATAACTTGCGTTATTGTGTTACCCACCCGCACACAAGCTGAAATGCCCAATAGGGAAAGCTGGATGTAACACATACGCGCCGCCACGGGATCAATGTCAGTACAAGACACTAACAGCTGTTTTTGCGGGTTAAAGCCCTTTTCCAGCATATACTTAGCCGCCGCAATCACCATGCCCCCCGCGCCACAGGTACATTCATCCATCGTGATATAGGGCGTATGTTCCAATGCTGCCAGCCGATCGCCAATCGTCAGGGCCGCCATCAGATCAGACATATTTGACGGGGTAAAGAATTGCCCCATATGGTCACTCCCTAGTTCTAATTCCATAAAGATACTGCCCAAAAAGTCGCACATACAGGCTTCCAATCCCATGACAATCTGCGCGTGCAACTGTGCAAATCTGGTCAGATCTTCAGGCTTATAACGGGCAATCACCGCGAAATATTCTTCCTCCAGTTCGGGCGATTTCAAGCAAGCATTTTCAAGCGCAATCGCCGACACGGTAACAAAATCGCGGAAAACCTCGTAACGGTGATGATATCGCGCGGTTTCTTTGAAAATGTTCACAAACTCGCGCCGGTAATGGTCTACCGCTGGATACGATTGCGGAACAATGCGCGGCGGGACGTCTTTTGGCACATTCACAGGGACGACAACCGCGCTTTTGACTGTTTCTATATGCGGTGTTTCTGGCGCACTGAATAGATCATCAAATGACAATTGAGACACGGTTATGCGTCCCCTTTATCACAGGTTTTGAGTGGTTTTTGGTGCATGATCAACTCCGATTTGGGTTGAATACCGCCCCATAAAGGGGCGGCACGATTAATCAGGCATAGGCCCGTTTCAGTTCCAGCGTTCGGAGGACTTGTCCTAACTCACTGATACGCATAGCCGGAATCCTGACCGGCTGTTTTTTTAGCTGACACTTGGCAATGTGTCGGCCCCGCGCTTTACAGGTTTCGGTGATATCGTTTATCGCTATCGCCGGACGGTTGAGCCGCCGTTGTTTTTTCGGTGCCTGCTTTACAAAATCGGCGGCGGGTGTCATGATGCTCACTTCAATTTTCATGGTTTCTCTCCATGTGTGGATTGAGCGCCGGTTAAACTTTCTCAGGGCTAAACCGGCATAAAAGGGCAGACGAAAGTCTGCTTTTTTTATTTCTGCGTCTTGCTTTCTTGGCTTTGCACCTCCTTTTCCAGTCGTTGAACAATCGCGGTATGATTCAGTGTGACCACATCACGAAACTTGAAATAGCACTCGCCCACTTTGGCGTAAATGTACGTGACGTTACCGCAATACATTTCAGCCAGTTTGAACGATTCGCTGTGTGCGTCTCCTTGCCAGTCGAGCGGGTACAGTGTGCCGATGGCGTCCATGAACTCCGTCAATGTGATCGCTTCCGGTTCGGTTTTGGCTGACACTTCCCGCGACTGCCAATAAGCCGCCTCCGCGCGGGCATCCCAGCTAAAGCGGTCAGTCGTGTCGTTTGTTGTCTGGTACATCGTGTTTCTCCTTGGTGGGGTTAACGCCAGCCAACGGCTGGCGACTGCATATCGCTAAATGTCTATCCCTAACGCTTTAACTTGTTTGATGAATTGCTTGTAATGGCTTGCAGATACAAGAGTGATATTTTTGTGTCTGCCGTTCGATACCCCTAATTTGCTCAATTCGTAGGCATATTCATTTTTCATTTTCTCCGGATAGGATTGACGAAATGCCTGTAACGCTTTCAGTGAATCAAATCCGTAGCATTCAAAATCGTCATAATCGGTGCCTTTCTCCCCTTCTGCCATGTTAATGCTGTACAGATTTGGCCCTTCCCCATATCTTTCGGTAGATTCAAGAGCGGCGGTTTTGACGTTGACTTTGTGTGTGTTCATCCTAGTTTTCTCCTGTTGGTGGTTAACATCTCTCGGTGAGTTCTTTCGCGGCAAAGGGCGAAGGAGCAACGGCAATAGGGGAAATACAAGGGCGCCGCTCGCGGCGTGCCATTTACCCTTGTATTTATCCTGTTGTTGGTGCTACAAACAGCCCTCCGCGAGAGAGCTGACCGCGAGATAACGCCCCGATAGTGAACAGGATGGACACACCCGGCACGCCGATACGGCGGGACGTCATTAGCGCCAGTGGCTTCATCACTGGCAGTGAAAGCGGCGATGGCCATGGGCCATCTGCAAGCTGGTGTTGCCCTTGCGTCATGGGATGGAAACCCGAAGGGCAGAGACAGCATCGCTGGCTCTGTGCGCAGCATGACAGCCCGCCCGGACGCCCAAAACAACGTTCAATCAAAGCGTGATGATGGAAAACTGACTAAAACAATGAGAAAAGAGACAAGAACGCCGAGGACAGGCAACAGACTTCACCGGCGAAGTCTTGATACCTTCTTTTGGGATTGAGTGATGACAGCATTGAATAAGTAAAACGGCCGCCGTGGCGAAGCCACAGCAGCCTTGAAACTTATTGGCCGTTGAAGTATTCCGGTCTGGCGGCTAACTCACGGGCTATCAGCTCATCAGCCAAGAGTGGGGCAGCGTTCATGATCCTGCGCCGCATATTACGCTGTCGGGCTTGTGCCTTACGCTCTGGCGTCCACCGTTTTATTGGGCGAATATCAAGAAAATCAATACACACCGCATATCCGCTACTGGGAACAAACAAGTCCATGATACTGGCGGGCGTTGGATCACCCGCAGGCACCACCTCAGACATCAATATCTTCCCTCTGGGGCTGGGAAGATGGGGCAAACACCATCGTAGGGAATAGCGCCATTCGCCCAATTTACCGACCATGCGGCCTCCCTAATTTATTGGGTCGTATCAACGAATCCAGCCACAGCTCAACCGTGCTCCTTCCCGCCAGTTCGGCGCGGATATCGGCCAAAAGCCAGCCTAAATCCGTCGAACCATACCATGTTGCCCTGTCCATATTCACAAACCGCAGCCCCCGTGCCAGCACCATGTCAAACAAGTCATCATCATTGATGCCTCGTTTTGCTTGCCGCTCGTACCACGCCGATAACTCGCTGAGCGTGATAAATGCTAAGTCAATTTCAGCTTGCGCGACTTGTGTTTGGTAACGCCGACGTTTTTTCTGGCGCTCGCGAGTGATGTTATTGGCCTTGCGTGCCGCTTTGACGTCCCACTGGCGATATTGACGTTCACGCAAGCGATAACGCACTTCAGGGAAAAACAGATATCCATCACTGGTTAAAAGGGGCAGTGAACACATTTCTCCTCGACTCCCAATAAGGGTATCCAGTGCCCTGATAAATTGCGCCTTTGGCGGCCCTCCCCGATTTTTGGGGTCATAATTACTGGCGGCCCTGCGCACATCCGAGGCCAATATTTTCCCTTTAGTCCCACAGAGATAACGAAAGAGTTCGCGTGCGTAGGGATATTGGCCTAATCGCCTGCCCCGCTGTCTCTTTTCTTCTACCGCCATGATGGCTTGTATGGCGGCACGTTGGTATGAGTTGACGGGAACCAGTGACATATTGGTTGGGATCATACGACATGCCCTCCCAGCCGTAACGCCACCGCCAATTCATTTGGCTGCGTATATCCGGCATGAATGTATTCAGCCAGCGTATCCAGTGCCGTTCTGATAGCATCAGGTTCAAAACAATCACTGCTGTAGAACCATGCCACTGACTCACCGCCGTTAAACCACAGCCGCCCATACCAGTAAGGAGATCCATGGCTTGGACTGACTAACTCAATCGGGGTTGTCGGGGCCATCTTGCTATTCAGGCGTAAATGAACCGGATATTCCCCGCCCCATTCCTGCCTAAACTCGCAATCCACACCCCAGTATTCCGGCAATGATAAACAGGCGATGATGGCACTGGACAACGTTTGACGAAAACCCTCGCCCCGTTCGCGGTACTGCTCAAAATCGGTCGAGGTAAAGGCTTGCAGCTTCAATAATGTGAATTTTTCTTCTTGGGTCATGATGTTATGCCGCCCTTTCGGGCGACATCTCCGATTAGGCAGCGGCTGAATCATCAGTGGAAGAGAGCGAAACGGTTTCATCCAGCGGGAGCAAACATTCCGGCACCCAGCGAGTTTGTGCTATTTCAACCGCCGTTAAATGGGCTGCATCACCCTTTTTCATTTTGAGCACAGAGGCGGCTTGCGGCGCTTTCCCAATGGCGGTTAATGCTTGGCTCATTTGCTCTTTGCTGATACGCCCAAAATAGTTTTCTTGGGTCGGTTGCCACCAGTCACGCAGTTCGAAAGCTAACGCGTTTTCGACCGATACCAGCTCATTGCCGATTTTGCCGCCCGAATTCGCATGACACCCTACCGCATCCAGTGACTGACCGACACAATAGGCCAGCAGTGCGATCACTTCGGCTTGATCCCATGTCAGCAACCACGAAAAATCCAGTTGCCAGTCTTCGGGTAAACGGGCCTCCCATTGGTTATGCAGATTCTCCAGTACGCGATGGGCTTCCCCTTCTTCCGATGCGGGAGCATTGCTCAATAACGTGTGCCGTTTAATTTCCAGACGGGTTTTTAGAACGGAACTGGAATACTCCGCAAAGAACACTTTGAGGGCCATTGAGTGAGTATGTAGTGCTAATGCCACCGCTGGATTTTGTACCAGTGCCGCCATGACCGCTAATGTCCGTTCGGAGGACAAGCTGGAGATCAATGCTGACGACAACCCTTTTTCTTTTTGGGTCGCTGGGATAGGCGTAATATTGTCTTGCTGTTGCTCACTTGATACTGCTGTTTCGCGTAGAATAACCCCACGCTGGAAGGTCAAATCGCCACTATCAAACGATACCACTACCCCGCTTTGTGTTTTCTGCTCTGCCGTCCATCCACGAATTGAAGCAGCAGATTCAACGTCTTCAATCTGTTGCTGAATGTCATTTTCATCATCGTAGGTTTCAGTGGCTTCCAGCGCCGCCGTCAAGGTGTCAATGTGGGATTGCTCCGATTCGGTATAGACTGGCGTGGGGTCTGACACTAACTTATATTGACGCGCATCCTCGCCCCAATGACCGATAGGGTCCATTTGGTGAGCGCACCATGACCAGCCTTCACATTCCTGAATAGCCACCGCGATAGCGTCCAACTTTTCAAGTGTCAGACGATCAAGTAAGGCGCGGTCAATCCAGCCCTCGTCTTCATCACTGAATAAGTCGGTACGGACAACAGCCCCCGCAGCCGCCAGTTCGTCACTCCCGACAAAAGCAAACTTCTTGTTATTTTTGATGCTGACTTCCTGCTCGGTGATCAAGTTTCGCAGTTGGTAATTCTGTGGTGATCTACCGAATACTTGTTGTGCCTGTTCCCATACACCCACCTGTCGTTCCTGACTGTCTTCCAGTGCCAGAATTTGACACTTTTCGAGGGTGATTTCGTCTTTTGCCAGTGCCTCTAACAAAGCAGGGGCCAGATGGGCGAGTTTCAGACCACGTTGTACATGACGTGAGCTATAGCCCAGCAAGTCACCAATTTGAGCCGGTGTTTTCCCCTCGTCTGCCAGTGTCCTAAAGCCGACAATCTGCTCGGCGGGGTGCATCTCTTTACGTTCACCGTTTTCTGTCATGGAGGCGGCAACCGCCAGTTCTTGCGGTACACGTTTAACGGCAACCGGTGTATCAGGCTGATATTCCCCACGTTCAACCAACATATTGAGCGCAGCCAAACGACGGCCCCCTGCGGCAACGCCAATCAGACCGCTATCAAGATCGTGAGCCACCAAGTTTTGCAACAACCCCATAGACACAATGGTGTTAGCAAGGCTGGTGATGCTCTCAACAGAATAGGGAATAAGGCGCACATTCAGTGGCGATTTGACCAGACGGGACAACGGAACATACTCTATGGCCGTCTGTTCCAGCACCTGAGCCAATGCCTGTGCGTCATGTGCGGCCGCTGGCACTTTACGGGTGGATTTCTTGACTGATTTTGCTTTAGACTCTGTAACTGACATGGTTAATACCTCTGCGGTTTTGATTTGTGTCTGCCGGACGTTCTCGCGTCCGGCACCTATTACTGCTTTTTGAAACTGCTGAAAAAACCCGATAGCCAATAATGGATAACATCCTTAAAACCAAACGGCTCTCCATAATGGATGTGTGCTTCTTCTGCCATCGCGACCTCTCCAATCGCATCCTCTAACGCCTGACGTAATACGCCCCGTGTTTTAGCGTGATTGTTTTGCCCTTCCCCATATCTTTTGGGATGTTTTGGCGTGGCGGTTTTGACGTTGACGTTCTGTGTGTTCATGCTGCTTCTCCCCTCTCAGTGCTTAATCCTATCTCTCGGTCAGTTCAGTCGCGGCAAAGGGCGAGGTAGCAACGACGGCAGGGGAAATACAAGGGCGACGCTTGCGGCGTGCCATTTACCCTTGTATTTATCCTGGTGTGGGTGCTACAAGCAGCCCTCCGCGAAAGAGCTTACCGGGGGATAGCGGACTGAGTGCCAGACGAGCATGAACACACCCGACACAGCGGAACGGTGTGGCGTCATTAGCGCCGGTGGCTTTTTACCGGCAGTAAAAGCGGCGATGGCCATGGGCCATCTGCAAGCCGGTGTTGCCCTTGCGTCATGGGATGGAAACCCGCAGGGCAGAGACAGCATCGCTGGCTCTGTGCGCAGCATGACAAGCCCGCCCGGACGGCCAAATATCCTTTTTTCCTCCACAGAGTTACCCACCGATTCTGTGGATAAGACCAAAGGAAACTATTTCCAACCGCAAAACAGGACACTAGAAAAAAGACGACACTGCCTACTTGCAACCCCAGAATATTCCGACCAGTATAACTGTATATAATTACAGTTAAATTAGGTTGGCTATGAAAGTAGAAATCATTGCAGCGCAAACAGGATCTCACCTTCAGATCCCACTTTTTGGCGAAATGTGCCTGGCTGGGTATCCCTCCCCAGCCTCCGACTACATAGAAAAAACATTAGATTTAAATGACTTATGCATTCGTCATCCCAGCGCCACCTACTTTGTACGGGCTGAAGGTGAATCCATGACGGAAGCGGGCATTCTTTCTGGGGATCTGCTGGTTGTAGATAAAGCGGTGAAACCGGCACATGGCGATATTGTGATCGCCGCCATCGATGGCGAATTCACGGTTAAGAGGCTGAGTCTTCATCCCCGGCTCAGCCTTCAACCCATGAATCCCGCTTACAGCCCAATCTATGTTGACCCCGATGATCTGGACATTTTTGGCGTTGTTATGCACGCCATTCATACCTTTAAGTGAGGTGCGTATGTTCCTGCTCTGCGACATTAATTCTATGTACCCCAGTGTGGAACAACTCTTCAGGCCTGACCTTAAGGGGAAACCGGTTATCTGTCTGAGTAATAATGACGGGAATTGCGTCTTGGCCAATAAAGAAGCCAAGCAACTGGGGATTAAACGAGGAGCGCCCTACTTTCAGATAAAAGCGCTGATAGAACGTCACCAGGTCACTTGTTTTAGCTCAAATTATTCGCTGTACGGAGATCTCAGTGCCAGAACCATGGTTATTTTGGAATCGATGGCCGCATCGATGATGGTTTATAGCATCGATGAAGCATTTTTGAGGATTGATGGTATCGAACATTGTGAACCGCTGGCCAGTTACGGGAAGCGCGTGCGAGATACCGTATTTCAACAAACCGGCTTATTGTCCGGGATCGGCATTGGCCAGACTCTGACTCTGGCCAAACTCGCCAACCACGGTGCGAAAAAATGGCCTGCTACCGGCGGTGTTGTTGACTTGTCAGACAGAGAGAGGCAACGCAAGCTGATGGCGCTTTTACTGGTCGAGGACGTCTGGGGCATTGGTCGCCAGCTGAGTATCAAACTCAAGACGATGGGCATAGAAACGGCGTTGCAGCTGGCTGACGCCAACCTTCAGCTGATAAAAAAAACATTGGGTGTTGTCGTTGAGCGAACCGTGAGGGAGCTTAATGGCACACCCTGTATTTCCATCGATGCACTCCCCGCTAAACAGCAAATCATATGCAGCCGGAGTTTTGGGGAACGTATCACAACCTTACAGGATATGCGCCAGGCGGTGTGCCAGTACGCGGAGCGAGCGGCGGAAAAACTGCGGCAGGAACGGCAATATTGCCGTTATATCAGTGTTTTTATTCGTACCAGTCCGTATTCGAATGAACCGTTTTACAGCAACAATGCCAATCATCGATTAATGCTGGCCACCCAGGACACACGAGATATTGTGGCAGCCTCGATGAGCGCACTGGAGCAAATTTGGCGTGATGGGTATCGATACCAAAAAGCAGGGATAATCCTGAATGATTTTTGTAGCCGCCCTGGTCAGATAGATATGTTTGACGAAACACCGCCAAGAGCCAACAGTGAGCAGTTGATGAAAGTTATCGACCGCATAAACCGAGAAGGGATAGGAAAGGTGTGGTTTGCGGGGCAAGGAATAGATAAAGGTTGGAAGATGAAACGGGAAATGCTTTCTCCTGCATACACGACTAATTGGAATGAAATTCCGACGGCTAAGATTTAAGGCTCTGGTATTCGTTGTACATCCATAGAATAGGCGAATATAAATGACGCCCTCCCCTTCCCCCGACATAAAAAAATAAAATCATATATATCATAGTTATATTGTAAATTAAAATACAACTCGTTAAGAATTCATATTGGAACCAACAAAGGTACCATTAAAGAATTCCTATAGGAATTCACATCCAACACCGAAAAAGTACCATTATGGAATCCCTTCATGAATTCAATGATGAATTCTTTTATGAATTTAATTTGAATTCATCATTGAATTCATTCAGGTTACAAGAAAGAAAACCATAAAGAATCCATTACAGAATTCAATAAAGGATTCTTAATTGAATTCCGAAAAGAATTATGTCAGAATTCTCAAATGGAACTCTTTTGGAATTCAAAAAGGAATTCTAAATTAACGAGAGGACGTAAGTATGCCTGTTATTGTTTTCGTATCACCGAAGGGGGGGGCAGGGAAAACTACATCAGCTTTAGCATTAGCTATGCAGATCGCACGTCGCGTTCCCGTCACCGTTATTGATGCCGACCCGAACCACCCTATTAAAACCTGGTCAGAGGGAGGAGATACTCCACAAAACATGACCATTATCTCAGACGTTACGGATAAAACGATCGGTGAGACTATCGCTGAGGCCGCGACAAAAACACCTTTCGTAATCGTCGACCTAGAGGGAACAGCAGCGACCATAGTTGCATATGCGATTGCAGAATCAGACTTTGTAGTCGTACCTACACAAGGCTCGCAACTGGACGCCGAACAGGCTAGCAGAGCCTTTGGGTTAATCAGGGCTCATGAACGTGGTATTCAGAAGCATAAACCTGATTACAAACTACCTTACGCTGTTTTGTTCACACGTACGTCGGCCGCAATCCAGAGCCGGGATACAAGACATATCCGTAAAAGCTTTAAAGCCGGGGGAATTCCTTTCTTTGAGACAGAGTTAAATGAACGGGCCGCTTTCAAAGCGATGTTTTCATACCGCCAACCTCTTGAAACCCTTCCCCGTGACGAAGTTTCAAATGTAGATAAAGCAATTGAAAATGCAGAGGCCTTCACTCGAGAAGTGATAGCAAGAATTACCTCAGATGCATCACAGCAACAAGACAAGGTTACATTATGAGTCGTGTAGATCCATTGGATAGCTTGAAGAATTTCGAGCCTAAATCAGCAGCCGAGCAGAAACCAAGGCAAAGCAACGCAGAAATTGAGGAGCTAGCCAACGAACACGGTTTTGTCAGCCGCCAGTCAACACCACCAACGCCCCCAGTCGAACGCTCAAAGCGGAGATTTAAAACCGGACGCAATATACAAATCAACATTAAGGGTGAGCAAGAGACCAAAGACGAGTTGTACCGCATCGCTGATATTATTGATGAGCCATTAGGCGAAACTCTCAAGCGAGCATTAGCGGCTTTGAAACGAGAACTTGAAAGAGGGAAGAGTACATAAATTAGCTCATACATAATATGCCGGGTGTTACACCGACTTATTGCCAACAACCGGCACAATCATCCCATCCCAAGCCCGTTTGGTCATTGGTAAGTAGGCAGTCAATGACCAGACAGTTACGGACATCCGCTATCATATTAATTTCACTGAACAAATACTCTACCTGCTCTTTCATCTGCTCATCGTTTTCGGCGGTCAATGGCATCCGATATTCATTCCCCCCTAGCGATTGGCCGTCAAATTCAGCCTCAATGAACCAGTCTATCAACTCTCGAGTCTTTTTCTTCCCTCGGGTAAATTTGCTGCCATTCTCTATCGACACAAACAGCGTCATGGAAAGTGGGGCAGGAGCGTCCGTTATCTGGAGGAGGGGACTAACTTTGTTCTGTCTTTCAGCATATTTGATGGCACTGCTGATAGTGCTCCGACTACAACCAATGGTTTTTTGAACCTGGCTCCAGGAACTACCACTCAACAACAATCGATTGATGGCATCATAACGAGCCTTGTTAATCTGGCGTCCCCGATATTTCCCTGCCGCTTTTGCTTTTATGATCCCCTGTTGCTGGCGTTCCCGACGTTGCTCATAATCACGACGAGCAATTGCGGCCAGCATATCGAGCAACATATCATTGATGGCCGCAAACATTCGGTTATCAAATTCATTAGACTTCGGGGAAAGATGCTGCCAGGTCGTAGGGACATTTACAGCCACAACCCAGACGCCCCGCTGACGAATAATCGCCTTCAATTTTTCCCATTCATCCCCTTTGAGACGAGACAGACGATCAACATCCTCAATCAGTAATACATCACCAGCGCGGCTGTCATTGAGCAAACGAAAAAGCTCAGGGCGGTCAAGGTGTGCCCCTGATTCATTCTCAGCATAATAGTTGCAGATGACAACATTATGCTCATGAGCAAAACGGTCAAGCATGTCGCGAGCACGTTGCGCATCCTGTTCACTGGTCGAGGCCCGCAGGTAAGCACGAACAAACATTGTCATGGTACTGTTTGAGTCCTTTTGTGATACCAGTCTGATTAGGGTTGGTATTATAGGTTAATACAGTACCGGATTACACTAGTTCGGTATAGGGATACTTAAATAGGACCTCTATCACGGGAGTGAAAGCGGCTGAACGTAAAGAAGCGTTCTATTAATGAATTTTTCGAAATATTAAAGTTACAGACAGGAATATCCTTCTCATATGAGCAATGACCGGCGGCGACGCCTGGCAGGCTTATCTAAAATGACGGTAATCCATGTTTGCAAATACTTAAGACTTAGCCAGTGGCCGAAACGACCACCAAGCGGACTAAATTAGAGAGCGAAATTTACTCAGTTCTTTTACTGTTTGTGGTAAACCCTGACGAAGTAGGGTATCAAGATACTCATCAACCGATTTCGGTGGTTTTGTCATAATGCGGCGCTGCTTGTTTACGGCTGACAGTACAAGCGCCTGATTCAAATCGAACAAATCAGTAATAAAATCATCTGGATGTATCGCTTCAATAAAAAAATTATCCAAATATGTCTGCGGAAAATCTTTCAAATTGAACGTAACGATGATTTCAGCATTGCTGAAAATGGCTGTGGCCACAACATGTCTGTCGTCAACATCAGGAAGTTCGATGCTGCCAACAAGCGGTTCGAAGCCTATAACCATTGCATCAGGTAAGGCCTGATTCATTAGCTCCCCGGTTCGTTTGATTTGGTCAGGTTTTAAGTCTGGTCTGTTCTTAATCAAATTTCGCTGCCATTCGTCCTCAATAATGGTCGACCATTTAGGCTGATACAGTCCGGTTAGCCCCAGGTGCATCAATAAATCCCGTAGTAAGGATGGGTAGAGAACGCAAGCATCTAAGACTACGGGATAAGGTGAGTGAGTCATCAGTAAAATCCAAGCTCCTGGCTATGGTCTGCCAATTCCAGCATTGCTCTGCTGCTTTCATTATCTCGCTGATCTTTATATCTCATCAAATCGGCGAAAAGTACGCGGCGATGGCGACCTGTTTTGTGGAAAGGTAGCTTCCCGTTCTCCAAGAGTTTCACCATATGAGGGCGCGAAACATTCAGAATATTGGCAGCTTCCTGCGTTGTTAATTCAGCATGTACAGGAACAACCTGAACCGCGTTTCCAACAGCCAACTCTCCCAGAATAGACATAAGCAAAGTCAATGACGATGTTGGAAGCTCAATCTGGTGAGTGTTGTTATCTGCATCCTGAATCGAAATTTTTTGTGTTTCCATTTTAGTGGAGAGGTAGGCAGCAAGCTCCCTTTGTCCACGTACAGCTGCCTCAATCTCCCCTTGAGCTGGAAGGCTCAGGCTATCAAGAATTGAGTTTGTCATTTTAGTATCCAATTTAAAGGTTTCAGTTTTGAGTTTCAGTTTCAATCTTAAGAAGCTGTCATGCACAGATTAGTCGAAATAAACGAAAAACGCAATAAACGAAATGACACTTAGGTGTGATAGGCTAGGCGTAAGAATTCGGGTTCTGTCGCATTAAGACATCATCAGGTAACATGCTGTTTTTTTAAAGATGTTGCCTACCCATGCCTCTGATCCGAAACGCCTTCAAACGCTTGCATTACCCCGTTGATATCATCGTACAATGTGTTCGCTGGTATCTGGCTTATGCCCTGAGCCTGCGAAATATCGAAGAAATGATGGCTGAACGCGGTATTGCTGTTGACCATTCCACGCTTCATCGTTGGGTTATTCGCCTGGTGCCCTTGTTAGACAAGGCCTTCCGCCGGCATAAACGCTCTGTGGGCAGTCGATGGCGCATGGATGAAACCTATATCAAAATCAAAGGGCAGTGGAGATATCTCTATCGCGCGGTGGATACTGCAGGCCAGACCATCGATTTCCTGTTGACGGCCAAACGGGATGCGGCAGCGGCGTTGCGCTTCTTCCGCAAGGCCATCCGGTACCACAATGAACCTGAAGTGGTCACTATCGATAAAAGTGGAGCCAATACAGCAGCGCTGGCGACGCTTAATGCCGATAAAGCCGAAGATGAAACTATCACTATCAGGCAGAGCAAATATTTGAATAATCTGATTGAGCAGGACCATCGAAATATAAAGCGGCGAACCCGACTGATGACGGGATTTAAATCATTTCGCCGGGCGCAGACGATACTGGCAGGCATTGAATTAATTCATATGATACGCAAAGGGCAATATCGACACCTGCAAAGTGAGGGACTGTCAGCCGCGGAACAATTCTATTTGCTAGCAGCCTAAATAACCGACAACGCAACTTTTGCTAACTGAGCTACGCTAACGCGACAGAACCTTCAAATCGTTTCGACGGGCACAGACGATACTGACGGGCATTGAGTTAGTGCACATGATACGTAAAGGACAGTGCCATTATCCTCAAAGTGAGGGACTGTCACCTGCACAACAATTCTATCTGCTGGCTGCCTAAATAACCGGCAACGCAACTTTTACTGACTGACCTACGCTAATGCGACAGAACCAAGATGTCTCCCTTAAGTTGTTATGCATCATGTTGACTTATAAGAACGATGGGAGGTTATGAGTGTTCATCGTAATGCTATTTTTTACAACAAACCTAAGCCTAGGGATTTAAGGCTGTTTTCTCATTCCTACCTTTCTTTTCTTTCCGGATCCTTTTCGGTTTTTGCGTTAAGGCCCCGACTAGAGAGTGATAAAAATATGCGCTATAGTTGTGCGCATAACCTTTGGCTGGAGTTCGTGATGAGAACGAATACTGCAAGTAAAAAACGTAATACAAACGTGTACTTAAACGCTGATTTAATTGAGCAGGCCAAAGAGCTTGACCTGAATCTGTCGGCAACGCTGAATCAAGCACTTGAGTTGGCCGTTAAGGAACGTCAGCGGGAACGCTGGCTGACAGATAATCGTGCTGGTCTTGAAGCATTAAATAGCTTTGTGGAAGAAAATGGCCTTTTCTCAGACGATAATGAATTTGGGGTATTGTAATGGCGCAATTTTCCGTCTATAAAAATACGGCCAGAAATAAGCATGTATACCCCTATTTCATTGACATTCAATCCGATTTTCTAAGCCATCTCAGTACTAGGCTCGTCATTCCTTTGGCCCGTAAACAACCAACAAATTCACAAGTGAAGCTGTTGTCACCTGTCTTAACAATAGATGGCGTAGACTATGTGATCATGACCAGTTTACTGACGACCACGGATGTTAAAAACCTCAGTTCAGATAACTTGGTTATGGATGCAGACCATTTACGTGATGAATTGGTGGCGGCGATTGATTTCTTGATCTTGGGGATTTAAGGCCGTCTCCTCATTAATGCCTGCCTGTCTTTCCCTTTGGGATCTTTTTCGGTTTTAGCGGTAAAGCCCCGAATTCAACTGACCTTGTCCCCTTTTTCTGTGGATAAGGCTATACCTTGTGTATTTTACGTCACCTTCATACACTATGTTGTGCCGAAAGGCACCGGGTCACGGTATGACGGGCGTCTGTCGTGGCCCTTTCTTATTTTCTTTATTCGGTATTTAATCCATTATAAGAAAATAACCGAATGATCCCGGGTCCGATCGGGGAATTATTACGCTCGGCTGAGCGTGACTTTTACGGCACAATAAGGATGAGCCTAGGTAATAGTGAGGGCGATTTGTCACATGAAGGGTCATCAACCCAACGATCGCGGAGATTGAAATCTTGAACCTTATCCCCCTTAATACTGAAAACTTTTCGCGTAGCGCGATCGGCAGCTATTTTGATTGGCAAGGGGCGACCGAACTGCGCAACATGGCGCTCCGGGCCAATCTTGGCACGCCGGCATATCTGTTAGCCCCGGAAGTGTCAGTGCTGCTCGGATATTTTGCCGACTTGCATCAACGGTTGTTGATGGAAACGCTGTGGAACACCGGGGCGCGTATTAATGAAGCGCTGGCCATGACGCCGGCTGACATTGAACTCGATGGCGGGCGTCCTTTTATTGTGCTACGGACACTCAAACAGCGCCGACGCAAACCAGGTCGCCCGACGAAAGTGGAGCAAACTCAGGGATTTGACCGGGCGATCCCTTTATCGGACCAAAGCTATACATTGCGCTTACGGGAATATCTGGCCACCTTCAAGCCCAAAAGGCACGAGCCGTTGTGGCCGATCACCGATGACACCGCTCGCAACTGGTTAACGCGTGCGGTCGACAATGCCAAACGTGACGGGCTTGTGTTTCGGGTTGATCCAGTGACCACCAAAACGTTTCGACACAGCTATGCGATGCACCTGATCCAGCACAGTGTGCCCTTGAAAGTGGTCCAGGCATTTATGGGCCATAAAGAACTAAAGAGTACAGAAGTGTATACCAAAGTCTTCACCCTTGAGGTAGGACAACAGTTTGGGGTGAAATTTAGTATGCCCGCAGAAGATGCACGACGGTTGATCATGACGATTCCAACGAGCAGTGACCGTGAGTTTAGGCCTATCCCCACCGATGTTCGCAAGGATAATGGCAAGTAAAAACTGTTACTTATTAATTAATAGGGTTCTGTCGCATTAGTGATATGAAGTTGGCAAAAGTTGCGTTGTCGGTTATTTAGGCTGCTAGCAAATAGAACTGTTCCGCGGCTGACAATCTCTCACTTTGCAGGTGTCGATATTGCCCTTTTCGTATCATGTGGAGCAGTTCGATGCCGGCTAGGATTGTCTGGGCCCGTCGAAACGATTTGAATCCTAACATCGGGCGTATGCGGCGTTTAATATTCCGGTGATCTTGTTCAACCAAATTATTCAGATACTTGTTCTGCCTGACAGTCATGGTTTCTTCTTCTGGTTTGTCGGCGTTGAGTGTCGTCAGCGCTGCCGTGTTGGCACCACTTTTATCGATAGTGACCATTTCAGGTTCGCCGTGATGACGAATGGCCTTGCGAAAGAAGCGCAATGCAGCTGCAGTGTCCCGTTTGGCGGTCAGTAGGAAATCGATTGTCTGGCCTACAGTATCCACCGCGCGATAGAGATATTTCCACTGCCCTTTGATTTTGATATAGGTTTCATCCATGCGCCATCGACTGCCCACAGAGCGTTTATGTCGGCGGAAGGCCTTGTCCAACACGGGCACCAGGCGAATAACCCAACGATGAAGCGTGGAATGGTCAACAGCAATACCGCGTTCAGCCATCATCTCTTCGATATTTCGCAGGCTCAGGGCATAAGCCAGATACCAGCGAACACATTGTACGATGATATCAACGGGGTAATGCAAGCGTTTGAAGGCGTTTCGGATCAGAGGCATGGGTAGGCAACATCTTTAAAAAAAACAGCATGTTACCTGATGATGTCTTAATGCGACAGACCCCTTCAAACCCCTAATAACCCCTAAAAAGGAGCCCTTGTGGATCATTTTTAACAATCACCTTACCAAAAGCCCTTAACGTGAATTTTCGTTCCACTGAGCATCAGCCCCCTAATACGTCGGGGTATCAGTACATTGTGATGATGTACTGATACCTTTTATAAGGTTTTGTCACCAACCAGTTTGGCAAGCTCATTTTGAGCGGCTTCAGAAAAAAAGTGGCTGCGATCACGATAAATTGAATGATTACTTTGAACTGCATAATCTACGCGAGTGATTAAAAAATCAGGAATGGCAATACTGACTCGTTGTTGTTTACCTTTGAATGATGATAAGTCAATGTCTATAATGAACCATGTATTATAAGTCGCATACTCAGGATATGAAGCATAAGCGAGAAAACCAGCATCCTTAATATTTTCAATGGAAAAATCATGAGTATTCAAATTAGACTCAATAGTCAATAGAATGAACTCTCTGATAATGGTTAATATATTCTCTTTATCTTCAGTTACTCTAATTGAGTGACCAGCATATAAAGCTGGAATAATAATTTTATACATATCATCTGTATTTTTGTGCATTTCTAAACCAACAGAAAACAACATACACACATCCAAATAGCCACATAAAATTAGGGAGTAAAGAAAATCCACATGATACGAAAAGGGCGATATCAACATTCTCAAAGTGAGGGATTGTCACCGGCGGAACAATCCTATTTGCTGGCTGCCTAAATAATCGATAACGCAATCTTTGCAAACCTCATACTACTTATGCAACAGAGCCCCTACCCTGGTACTTTACTAGACCGAAAATGCAAAAATAATCGTCGCCGAGCCATCAATATTTACGTCTTCAGTAACAGAACCATTCATTGTTGAGGTTCCCGCTAATCTTGGTATAACTGTCATATTTATCCCAAACGATTTGCCAGACGTAGCGATAGCAGCATTATTTGAAAAGATATAAGGATCATATGACGGAGCCATATAGAAACTGTCCCCAGCTAGTTTTCCTGGCGCGTACATAAAAGTCTTTTTACCATCAACTGTAGGGGTATCTACTAAAACGGTATAATAACCAATCTTACCCGTTCCATTAATGAACCCTAACCCATAATTTATTGTGGATGATGTATCACTCCTTGAAGCCGTACGGTTATCAATAGCTCTATAGCTTAAATATGTTGGTGAGTCACAGTTCACTATCCAAGTCTTGCTCATTGTAGGCAATGAGGTGATAGTTGTTCCCGGTTTCACTTGCACCGCTGATATTCTACCTAAATCATAAACCCCATTATCAGGTGCGGTAATGTTACAAATTGGAACACCTAACTTCCCTTTAACTTTTAATTCAGCAGTAGGTGGTGCGGCGTGTGCTGCTGCCATGCCCAAAACCAAAGAAGATAAAACGCTCAGGCCAATCAGTTGCTTTTTCATGTGTAAGATATCCAAAATTAAAATGTAGGGTTAATTGATGAATGGTCTGTCAGCATGTGATGTCATCTCTATTTTGAGTTTCATTAAAACATGATGTAAATCAATTTATTTTGTTGGGGTGATTAAACAATAATCAGGCATGGACGTATATCAGAACAGAAGTGGACTTGATGTCAGAATATTCCTACTGAATTTCTATCTTATTAAATTCATTATTATCAATACGTTAATCTTTAAATTAATGCTCAAAAACAATCATTTTTGAAGGATCCAAGTGATGAAAATAAGCGGGAGATGGGTACCTGTTTGTCCTTCTGTCATCGCGAGTCAGCTACCCTTGATATTAGCGAGGAATTCACGCCGATGAGCATTGGTGTATTCTCCTTTATTTGTGAAAACAAACTGGCGTTATCAATAAAACAAAAAATAAGGGCCGAAATAATATTCCGGCCCTTTTTCACTATTAATTTGTCTTCGCGGTAATTAAATCCCGAAAGCGAAGTTCATGGTCATAGAACCGTCAAGCTCGGCATCGTCAGTGATGGGGCCATTCATGGTGGTGGTGCCAGCCAACATTGGGCTCACTGTGATATCCGCCACAAACACTTTACCGGTGCTCTGGGTGTTAGCCGCTGATGACCAACCGGTGCGTAAGCCTGTGGTCAAGCTAGCGGTTGTTGCTGCTGCAAACGTTGATGTTGCAGAAGAGAACAAGTTAGACGATTTGCCGTCTACAGTGCCGTTCTTAATCAGTGCAGTGTAGTAACCGATTTTGCCGGTCGTGTTCACGTTACCCAGGCCGAAGTTAGTGGTGGCAGCAACACTGGCAGATGCCGCACGGTTATCAACAGGCATGAAGTTCAGATAAGTATCAGCATCACAGGTCACCGTCCAGGTTTTCGTCATTGGGGTCAGCGCAGTCGTGGCCGTCCCTGATTTGACTAAAGATGAAGACAATTTACCGAAATCATAAACACCTTCATCTGGAGAAGCGACGGTGCAGCTTGGAACAGTCAGTGTACCGATAACTTTCAATTCAGCTGTCGGTGGTGCGGCGTGTGCTGCAGTCATGCCCAAAACCAAAGAAGATAAAACGCTCAGACCAATCAGTTGCTTTTTCATGTGTAAAATATCCAAAATTAAAATGTAGGGTTAATTGATGAATGGTCTGTCAGCATGTGATGTCGTCTCTATTTTGAGTTTCACCAAAACATGATATAGATCAATGTATTTCGTTGGAGTGATTAAACAATAAACAGATGTGGGCGTATATCGGAATGGAAGCGGACTTAATGTGAGAATATTCCTACTGAGTTTTTATTTCATAAAAAATAGAATTATCAATAAACTATAATTTCATCAAATGCTCGCGGGTATCATTTTGGGCTCTGTTGCAAAAATCTTGAGGTGATAAACTGAAAGCCCCCATTTGCTGACGGAGCTGCACATGAACGTATTCAAAGGCCGGCATTTTCAGAGAAACATCATCCTGTGGGCGGTTCGCTGGTACTGCAAATACAGCATTAGCTACCGTGAACTGCAGGAGATGCGGCACTGTTGCAAAGTTCGCGATGAGCTAACCTTTTGTCTGATTGAAAGGCCTTACATTTCAAAAGCTCGGCACTGTTGCAAATAGCCGGTGATGGTAGATGGTTGTATAGACTTTTTGTATGCTTATCATACGTCAGTGTGGTTAATGCAGTAGTGTAATAACATTTACTCATTTGTGAAATAAACCGCTGTTAGTGTAACTCAAGGAGGAGTAGTGAAAGGGTATGTCATTCCTACAGTTTTAGTCGTTGTAAGTTTAGTGAGTTTTTCGTTTGTAGCCGTGAGTGTGTTCGACCTATTGGGAGAAGGGTTGTATATCGGTGGGATATGTATTGATAATATTAGTATTTACCACAATCACTGCTAGCTAGCAAAGGAGTAAGTGAGCAATCTGAAAACCGAGACATCTGTTTATCCGGTTCTGTCGCATTAAGACATCATCAGGTAACATGCTGTTTTTTTAAAGATGTTGCCTACCCATGCCTCTGATCCGAAACGCCTTCAAACGCTTGCATTACCCCGTTGATATCATCGTACAATGTGTTCGCTGGTATCTGGCTTATGCCCTGAGCCTGCGCAATTTGGAAGAAATGATGGCTGAACGCGGTATTGCTGTTGACCATTCCACGCTTCATCGTTGGGTTATTCGTCTGGTGCCTTTGCTGGATAAGGTATTTCGCCGGAATAAACGTTCTGTGGGGCGTCGATGGCGAATGGATGAAGCCTATATCAAAATCAAAGGGCAGTGGAGATATCTCTATCGCGCGGTGGATACTGCAGGCCAGACCATCGATTTCCTGTTGACGGCCAAACGGGATGCGGCAGCGGCGTTGCGCTTCTTTCGCAAGGCCATTCGTCATCACGGCGAACCTGAAGTGGTCACTATCGATAAAAGTGGTGCCAACACGGCAGCGCTGACGATACTCAACGCCGACAAATCAAAAGAAGAAACCATGACTGTCAGGCAGAACAAGTATCTGAATAATTTGGTTGAACAAGATCACCGGAATATTAAACGCCGCATACGCCCGATGTTAGGATTCAAATCGTTTCGGCGGGCACAGACAATCCTGGCCGGCATCGAACTGCTCCACATGATACGAAAAGGGCAATATCGACACCTGCAAAGTGAGGGATTGTCAGCCGCGGAACAATTCTATTTGCGAGCAGCCTAAATAACCGACAACGCAACTTTTGCCGACTTCGCTACGCTAATGCGACAGAACCACTATTATAGCTAACGTTTCTTATTTTTGCTTTATTTACAAATAATGCATTTGCAGAAGATTGGTATATAGGGGGGGCTTTGCATGAAGCAAATGCACTTGAATGGCAAGAAGCAACGCAGGAAAATAAACTTGCAACCTGTGCTGACTTTATCGTTGGGGTGTACAGCAAAAAACTATTAGCGCCTGAGCTTAATAAAAAAATAAAATCAGTTGATGACTTCAAGCCTTACGCGAGTGAATTAGCATGGCAGCTTAATGACGCTTTTACGCCAGAGTCGAACCCAGTCGAAAATAAAAAAACATTTGCTAATCAGAGTGTCAAATCAACGGCCATGATGTTAATGATTATGATGCAATGGGTGCAAGACTAATACGATAGAGCCAAAGCGAGCATTATAGGGGTCTGAAGTCCAATGGCACGAAACGTACGTTAGTGAAGTAACTGACTGATATATAAAAACATAATGGACATGGAAAAACGACCCCAAAATGGTATCTTTTTAATCGAAAAATGGCATTTAACGGACAGCGTTGTCTACTAATCGATTTTTCAGACGTTCGTTTTTCGCTTACCGTGCGTTTTCGTACGGTTGGCCATCAAACCCCTAATGCGACACAACCCACGGACCCCTATCTCACTTCAGTATCAAAAGACTTTGTAGTGTCTGATTAATTTCTTTGACGCCTAACTTACTGCATATGTTGCGCCGATGCGCGCTGGCTGTTTTATACTTCATCCCCAGCACTTTTGAGATATCTCCATTTGTTAATCCTAACAAGAGGTATTCCAACACTTCATTCTCTCTGCACGTTAATTGTCTTCTTATTTGTTGTATCAAACCTGACTTATCAAATATCTTTGGCACTTTACGTGAAGTTAATAAATTAATAATTAAATTCTCAATTCGTTCAATAGATGCGGTTTTGCATAAAATCCCATCAGATATTTCAGACAAGCAAATAAAATCATCAGTTTGTTCATTTTTACGACAAAAAACCATAATGTAAGCCAGTGGGCTCGACTCTCTTATCTGACTAATGGTTTTTAAGACAAAAATAGGAGGAATGTTGTCAACATCTAGAATAATAACATCTCGATTATTTAACTGATTATAGATATCTTGATTTTCGACAGAGTAATATGAATCAGTCTTAATATTTTGTCCCAGACCTACAATACGGTTTATTCCCTGAGCAATAATGTTTAACGACAAGTTTGTTAATCCACACTCACTAATCACAATCACTTTCATGATGTTATATGTGTCCTTTCCGGCAATTTAAATTTATTTACAATGCGATTTATTAATTATTCCGGACGTCAATAACGGTGCCTAGGCACCGTTATTGACGAGTACTGATGATGATTAGAAGTTGTATTTAATCCCTAACATGGCACTGGTGTCACTGTAACCTTTGTTTCCAATTTGCTGACCAATATTACCCCATAGATTGACCTGCTTATTGATTTGCCCTTCAACACCGACTTTCAGTTCACCAATATTGGCCGCACCATCTTGCTTAATGCTTACGCCGTTCATCGTCGTACCAAAATCTTTAGTGTTATGAACCCAGTTGACTTCAACAAAAGGTTGGAATACCCGGTCTTTTCCTTTGTCCTGCTCACTGTAACCGTTCATAAAAGCTTTCACACCTAAGCGGGTTTGAATATTGCCATCCCCTTCACCAGAGACTTGAGTACCATTCACTTCTTTATGGTCATCCGCTTTGACGCCCATCCAGGTCACCTGGGCTTTCGGTTGGATAAAGTAAGTGGCATTTTTAGCTGCATTCTCACCGACTTTAAAGGTATAACCGCTCTCTAGAGAAGCTGTCCACCCTTTAGATTTATACTCTTCAGTATTCAACCCCTGTCCATCAACGGTGTTATTGAACCAGCTGTACTGTGCCCAGCTATCTACATACAAACCCGATTTATCGGCTTCGTTAGCATACCAAGTACCATAGACACCCGTGCTGTAGCCATCAACAGAGGCCCGAGCACTATAACCTGATAAACTCGCTCCCGTTCTGCTCTTGCTATTCGCATAACCGCCCATCACACCAAGATGGAAACGGTCCTGCCCGTCATGACTCCATTGAGCAATATCGCCGCCCAGTTGCACAACATACCGGTTAGCCTGCGTACTTAACTGGTCCAGCGTATCACGAGAACGATTATGCCCACCGGCGTTACGCAGCCAAAGGCTGGTGACTTTATGTTCCCCGGTTAACGCATCGATATACTGTGTCTCACCCAAACGGTCATGCAGACTCATGGCGAACATATTGTTTGCGGCAGCTAGGTTCGCCGCGTAGCCACTGGCTTCTGGACGTTCGACCATTAATGATGGGTCAGGGTCAGTAGGGTCAGTAGGGTCAGTAGGGTCAGTAGGGTCGACTGGAGCCACTGCACTGCTCAAATACCAATTGGTCGCATTCGTTCCCACGCCACGGGCCAGAGAGTAATCATACGCCCCCGCAACAATACGGCCATTTTGCACGAACTGACCATCTGACTGACCGTTCACCTGAATCAGTTCAATACCATTCAGTGTCTGGGCTCCGCTACCTCCGGCGTTGTTCACGCTCACGTAGGTGTTTCCAGCTGTATTGCCATTAATCACCAGTTTATCGGTCGCAGAACTATCATCGCCCAACACGGTATCGAACAGCAACGTCCCACCATTCCCCTCATAATTACCGTTGATGGTCGTCATATCCCCCGCACGGTCATTGACCATGGTCAGGACGCCAGCATTACTGAAAGTACCGACATTGTTGAAGGTCGTAACCTGTAGGGGGTCAGCAACAGAACCGTTTGCTGCAACGATAGAACCGTTATTGAATACCGCATTGGATGCTATAAGTGCACCTAAATCATTGGTTCCCCCTGCAGTGTCCCAAACCCCATCCACGTTATTGCGGAAAATGTTGCCTTCATCACTCAACTGAACCGAGCCTTGTACCAAATTAGAGTTATTGATAGTGCCCTGCGCTCCCGTTGTCTGGATGGCAACATCAGAAGATAATAGCGACAGATTACGTATAGTACCGATGTTCGTGATATTCATTGATGTTGATGAGTCAACGAGGATAGCTGCTTGAGCCCCCTGAACTGTACTGCCGTTAAGCACAGCGAGCGACACTTGCTCATTCGAGGCATTCATGGCCTCAACGCCATACGCAGTTGTACCGGTTACTGTACCCGAGGTAGTGATGGACAGCGCCCCAGAGCCAGAGTTTTCAGCATGAATACCGCTAGTATAGCCCGTAACATCGGCTGCATGTATCGACTGGTCCGTGCCGGCATTATAAGCATAAATGCCGTCCGCTAGAGCCCCTATCACAGAGCCTGTTGTGGTGATTGACATTGCCCCAGAAGAACTTTCAGCATAAATACCAGCACCACCACCCAAGACATTAACAGCATCTAACGTCAAGCCTGTGCCTAGAGTACCTACATAAAGTCCTATAGAGTCTTTTCCTGTCACAGTGCCTGTGGTGCTAATAGACGTTGCACCTGTACCAAAGTTAAGGGCATTGATGCCGGAAGACTGTCCAGAAGCATTAACAGCATTTATCGTCATGTCCGTGCCAGTGGCGTTGACAGCGGTAATACCGTCGTTAACTGCACCAACCACGGAACCTGTGGCGGTAATAGATACTGAACCAGTTCCATAGTTTTCAGCATAAATACCGTAAGTATTACCCGAGACATCGGCTGCATCTATTGTCAGATCTGTGCCGAGAGTACTTCCCAAAATACCAAGCCCTTGACTCCCTGTCACAGTACCTGTGGTGGTGATGGACAGTATCGCCCCTGAGGCAATGTTAACGGCATAAATACCATCGACATTTCCTGTAATCGTCGCGCCATTATTATCGGTGAAGACAAGTTCATTATCAGCGGCTAAGGAAAATGCGTTGCCGCTTTTAGTCGAGATGCCAAACCCAGGTAACGTCATAACTGATAATGAGTTTCCATTCAAAGTCTGCTCAATATCATTTGCAGTGTCTTCTACGCCAGAACAAGTATAAGTACCCAGTACCCCTGAGCAAGAGCCCGCATAAGCATTTCCCATCATTCCACAGAGAATGAGGGTCCCCAGAAGATGTCGGCGTGTCATAAAACCGGAATGGTGGGAACGATTTTTTGAGGTTGTCATATTGATTAGCATCTCTTAAGAGTTAAAGTATAACTAGCTGCATTTAATAGGGAATACTGCGTAATTTTTCGGTCTTATCGGTATATTTTATTAGGAAATAAAATGTTTTTAATGAATTACACAGTAAATACAAACGATTCAACGAAAATAAACCCACCAAGATATTAATTAATACACAGTGGTAGTTAAGTTGCATCATCAAGCCTGACCGTGCTGAGCGAACATAAACCAGCTCCAATTGAGCTGCAATCATGTTAATAAAATTAGATTGTTCTAAATGATTAATCAAATACACTACATTCTATTGTAGGTATTTTTTATTTTTATTTTTATTTTTATTTTTATTTTTATTTTTATTTTTATTTTTATAACATCATGCTACATCTTTTTAAGGAAATTAATGATAGCAACAATCTTAAAAAGATATCTATCGGAATAGACGTGCACGCGATGTAGGAAAATTCCTTTATTGGCTAGGCGTAAGGATTCATACGTAAATGTGTAAGATCACGCTCTAGCCTTGGCTGTGTCGCATTAAGGCTTAGTTGGGTAACATACTTTTTTTACGATACAACCTGACTATGCCTCTGATCATAAAAACTTTCAAACGCCTGCACTATCCCGGTGATGCCATCGCACAATGTGTTCGCTGGTATCTCGCTTATGCCCTGAGTCTTCGCAATCTGGAAGAAATGATGGCGGTGCGCGGTATTGTCGTTGACCATTCCACGTTACACCGCTGGGTCATTCGCCTGGTCCCACACCTTGATAAGGCCTTTCGCCGGTATAAACGCAATGTAGGTCGACGGTGGCGCATGGATGAAACCTACATCAAAATCAAAGGTCAGTGGAAATATTTGTACCGGGCTGTCGACAGTAAGGGCCAGACCATAGACTTCCTACTGACCGCCAAACGGGATGCCGTCGCCGCCTTGCGCTTCTTTCACAAGGCAATCCGGCACCACAATGAACCTGAAGTTGTGACCATTGATAAAAGTGGAGCCAATACAGCAGCACTGGCGACGCTTAATGCCGATAAAGCCGAAGATGAAACCATCACCATCAGGCAAAGCAAATATTTTAATAATCTGATTAAGCAGGACCATCGAAATATAAAACGGCGAACCCGATTGATGACGGGATTTAAATCATTTCGCCGAGCGCAGACGATACTGGCAGGCATTGAATTAATTCACATGATACGCAAAGGGCAGCTTGAGCATCCGCAAGGGAATGGGTTGTCATCGGCAGAACAGTTTTATCTTCTGCTTGCCTAAATAATTGACAAAGCAACTTTTGCTAACTGATCTACGCTAATGCGACAGAGTCCGCCAAATTGTAGGAAATATCCTACGGTAAAGTATACTAATTCTTATTGCGCATCCACTGCATTCCCAATACAGTGCGGTCCAAATATATCAGACACTTATTCGGACGTAATAAATGCATAATTTCTATTGGATGAAATCATTCAAAACACCCTCGGGACGTAAGTTTGCGGCCGCATGCGCACAGCAGCGAACGTTCAGGGTTATCGCTTGGGTGAATATTCTGTTTCAATTACTGTTTCCTTTAAGTTTATCCTTTACTCCTGCCATTGCAGCCACTCCAATATCAAAGGCAACCTTAGTCAATATCCCTACCGAATCTTATATTCTTGCAGCTGGCGAAAATGTAAACATTGTAGCTAAAAGAAACGGTATGACTGTCGATGAACTTAAAAGAATCAATATATACCGAACTTTCTCCAAACCCTTTAATAAATTAGCATCTGGGGATGAAATAGAGATACCCCGCAAAACATCTCCGTTCTCCATTGATAATCAAAAAAATAAAAACACTGATATTCCTCTGGAGAATAACCTGGCAGGTTATGCTCAAACCGGCGCCACGGTATTATCTACCGGTAATGCCGCCAAATCCGCCGAACAGCTGGCCCGTTCGGCGGCGAACAATGAATTTAACAGTTCGGCCCAACAATGGCTGAGCCAGTTCGGTACCGCTCGCGTACAAATGAATCTGAATGACGACTTTAAGCTCGATGGTAGTGCCGTCGATGTATTGCTCCCACTCTATGATAATCAAAAATCGATATTATTCACGCAATTGGGTGCCCGTAATCAAGACAGCCGCAATACCGTCAATATCGGGGCTGGTGTGCGTACATTCCAAAATAACTGGATGTACGGTGCCAACACCTTCTTTGATAACGATATGACGGGCAAAAACCGCAGGGTCGGTATAGGAGCTGAAGCCTGGACCGATTATCTCAAACTGTCTGCCAACAGTTATTTCGGCACCACCGACTGGCACCAGTCGCGCGATTTTGCCGACTACAATGAACGTCCGGCTAACGGCTACGATGTTCGAGCCGAAGCTTATCTGCCTACTTATCCGCAACTGGGCGGTAAGTTGATGTATGAAAAATACCGCGGAGATGAAGTGGCTTTGTTCGGTAAAGATAATCGCCAAAAGAACCCATATGCGGTAACGGCCGGGGTGAATTATACGCCCATCCCGTTATTAACCGTAGCAACAGAACATCGGGCCGGTAAAGGCGGCAAGAATGACAGTAGTATCAACTTCCAGTTGAACTACCGATTGGGTGAGTCTTGGCAGTCTCATATCAGTCCCTCCGCAGTGGCCTCGAGCAGGACACTGGCCAGCAGTCGCTACGACTTAGTTGAACGTAATAACAATATTGTGCTCGACTATCAGAAGCAGGCGCTGATGCAGTTGACTCTTCCCGATGCAGTGACAGGAGAAGCGTTGTCCAGGGCAATAGTCAAAGCGCAGGTAGTGTCGAAATACGGGCTGGAAAGAGTTGACTGGGACAGCGCGGGGCTAATCGCAGCAGGTGGAAGCGTGACGCAAGTATCGCCTCAGACGATATCCATCACATTGCCGCCTCATCAATCAACACGAAGCAGCAATATTCATACCCTGAGTGCAGTGGCTCATGACCAGCAAGGCAATGCATCCCCTCGGGCAACGATGCAGATTGTGGTTATACCGAGCACCGCTCAAATCACGGCAGCCAACCTGACGGTCGTGAGAGATAACGCTATCGCTAATGGCACCGCGACCAATGAGGTTAAAGCCATGGTGACCGATGCGGGTAATAATCCGCTCTCAGGTCACGCGGTAAGTTTCGAGGCTGACAATGGGGCGAAAGTGACCACCGTGATTGGTACCACCGGGGCTGATGGGGTAGCCACGGCGACAGTGACTAACATGACTGCGGGTACTACCACAGTGAAGGCCACGGTGAACGGGGTTAGCCAGAGCGTGCCGACCATGTTTGAACCGGACGACAGCACCGCTCAAATCACGGCAGCCAACCTGACGGTCGTGAGAGATAACGCTATCGCTAATGGC
>NZ_HE997653.1:73303-75269 GCF_000312485.1 Yersinia massiliensis CCUG 53443
GAGTCAAACAAAAGACATCAATTTTACCCAAGCTCTAAATATTAGGATCGAAACGACAAAAGATAATGCAATTTCAGGAGAAGAGAACAATACTGTCAAAGCCACTGTTTTAGGCCCAGACGGCAACGGAGTTGCCAATGTCATGGTTGACTTTACCGCTTCATCTGACATTACACTAACACCGGCCAGCGGTATGACTAATTCAAGCGGAGAGATATTTTCTTCAGTAACTAAAAGCGATTCTACTGGCGGCAAAACTACGATAACAGCCACTATTTCAGGACTCGCAGAAAATGACTCATTACTCGTTAATTTCTTAACATTACGCGAAGTGAATAGTGTCGTCGCGCCAGGTAGTTATGTTTTTACATCTAATAAAGGGTTCCCAACGACCGGATATTCAAATGCTAGATTCCAAATAAACGCCAGTGGGAATATAACATCTAATACAAACTATGATTGGACATCAAACGAAACCACCTCTACGAGTGTTGATAATGAAGGCAATGTTACTTTAATAGATAGTAATGTTCGTAATAAGCTGGTCAAAATAACAGCGAGAGATAACATAAATGCTTATCGTTATGAGTTTAAGGTTACTAGCTGGTTTATCTCGGGAAGTTATCGAAAATTCTCTGATGCTGAAAATTACTGTTCGGCTAACGGAATGGTAATACCTTCACGGGATCAATTGACTCAAGGTACTAATATACGTGGAATTGGTTCGTTATGGTCAGAATGGCAGAGGCCAACCAGTTGGGCTTCTGGTGACGTCAATACTGCGTATTGGAGTAATACTCAGCCTTCGGCAATGCCGGGTTATCGATATCTAGTAAATATAGTGACCGGAGACGGTACTGTGCCCATAGTAAGTGATGGTGCTTATTTGGAGTATGTACCATGTGTCCTGAATTAGTATCATTCTGGTGATATTGACCTCGGTGAATTAGCGAAAGTTGGCTGCCTGTTTTAGGCAGTCAACAGATGAAAGCACGACTGTGTCGCATTAAGGCTTAGTTGGGTAACGTGCTGTTTTTTAGGGCTTGTTGCAAAAAGTGGAGTTGTCATGAAAACTGAAGCTATTGATCCCTTCTTCAGTGAACCCACATGGCTTCTAGCGATTTCAAATGGAAACATTTTGCTCCTGAGATCATCCTATGGTGCTTACGCTGGTACGGCTCAACCCCGATGAGTTATACCAACGTCAGCGATATGCTGGCAGAGCGTGGGATTTCCGTTCATCGCTCTACCATTTACCGTTGGTTTATTGAATATGCACCCCTACTCCGTCAGAAATTAAAACGATATCAATTTACGCATGCCGACTCTTCATGGCAGCTCGATGAAACCTATATCAAAGTCAACGGAAAATGGTTTTATCTCTATCGCGCCATCAATAAGCACGGTACTACATTAGATTTTTACTTTTCGCCTAAACGAAATAAAAATGCTGCCTATCAATACCTTAAACGGGTGTTAAAACCCTATCCTGTTGAAAGACAGCCGAAAGTACTCAATACCGATAAACATTCGTCATACGGTTATGCTATTACCCGTTTAATCAAAGAAGGAAAGCTACGGGATGATGCGAAGCAGCGGCAAGTCAAATACCTGAATAATCGTATCGAGTCTGACTATGCCCCCATCAAAAAATTGGTCAAAGCGGCCGGGGTTTCAAACGGCCAAATCGAGCGTGGTCAACGCTTCAGGGATTTGAAACATTGCGACGACTGAATAAAGGTCAATTTGATATTTGGCTACGTCGTGACGAACCTGAACGTCGAGTGCAGGAAAGATCCGCCTTTATGAATCGGCTCTTTAATATTGAGGCGGTTTTAGCCTAATTATTCCCCCATCAATGAGCAAAATCACCGACGCTCATTATTTGCAACAAACTCACTTGCCCCACTAACAGGCGAACAGTATTTTCGCCTGTTAGCTTCTAAACATTCTGGTAACGGAAAAA
>NZ_HE997653.1:77074-84545 GCF_000312485.1 Yersinia massiliensis CCUG 53443
GTTAAGGCTAAAAATTAATCTCAAAACCCTCGATTAAATATTGGAACTCCAGACGTTATCTCCTCCCCCCTCAGATATGATGTGTTCCCACCCCAGCGGAAACAGATAAGAAGTCAATACCAGTCTCTGGTGTTCAATCTTGCATCTGACCTCCGAGTTAGCGCACCAACCTTAAGGTAATAGTGAGATTTATCACATATGTTTTTGGTTATGTGTTGTTTGACTTAATATCAGAGTAGAGGGATACTTGTTTTCTACAAAGGAGAGGGAAATGTTGCAACTAACACCACTTCAGTTATTTAAAAACCTGTCCGATGAAACCCGTTTGGGTATCGTGTTGCTGCTCAGGGAGATGGGAGAGTTGTGCGTGTGTGATCTTTGCATGACACTGGATCAATCGCAGCCCAAAATCTCCCGTCATCTTGCAATGCTGCGGGAAAGTGGAATTCTTCTGGATCGTAAACAAGGAAAATGGGTTCACTACCGCTTATCACCACATATTCCTTCATGGGCTGCTCAGATTATTGAGCAGGCCTGGTTAAGCCAACAGGACGACGTTCAGGCCATCGCCCGCAAGCTGGCTTCAGTTAACTGCTCCGGTAGCAGTAAGGCTGTCTGCATCTAAAAAATTTGCCTTAACATATATGCTTTATCAAATATGAGGTATTGAAATGAAAACGTTAACGGTATTTGACCCAGCGATGTGCTGCAGCACCGGCGTCTGCGGTACAGATGTTGATCAGGCTCTGGTCGATTTTTCTGCGGATGTGCAATGGCTCAAACAACGTGGTGTACAAATTGAGCGTTTCAATCTCGCACAACAGCCGATGAGCTTTGTACAGAACGAGAAGGTCAAAGCGTTTATTGAGGCTTCCGGGGCAGAAGGTTTGCCATTGTTGTTACTGGATGGCGAAACAGTGATGGCCGGGCGTTACCCGAAACGCGCTGAGCTGGCTCGCTGGTTTAGCATTCCACTGGAGAAAGTGGGATTAGCGCCAACAAGCTGCTGTGGTGGTAATACTTCTTGTTGTTAAGTATGTCAGGAGGACATATGAAATTCTTACAGAATATCCCCCCTTATCTGTTTTTTACTGGTAAAGGAGGCGTTGGTAAAACCTCTATTTCCTGCGCCACGGCGATCCGTCTGGCAGAACAGGGGAAACGGGTGCTGCTGGTCAGTACCGATCCGGCCTCAAACGTAGGCCAGGTGTTTAGCCAGACGATTGGCAATACCATTCAGCCAATAGCCTCTGTTCCTGGATTGTCGGCTCTTGAGATTGATCCTCAGGCCGCTGCACAACAGTACCGGGCCAGAATCGTTGACCCTATTAAAGGCGTCCTGCCTGATGACGTTGTTTCCAGCATCAACGAACAACTGTCAGGTGCATGCACAACAGAGATTGCGGCTTTTGATGAATTTACCGGATTACTGACAGATGCCTCTCTGCTGACGCGGTTTGACCATATCATTTTTGATACCGCGCCGACGGGTCACACCATTCGCCTTCTTCAGTTGCCGGGCGCCTGGAGTAGCTTTATTGACAGCAATCCCGAGGGCGCGTCCTGTCTCGGCCCAATGGCGGGGCTGGAAAAGCAGCGTGAACAGTATGCCCATGCCGTTGAAGCGTTGTCTGATCCAAAGCGTACCCGACTGGTATTAGTTGCTCGTCTGCAAAAATCCACGTTGCAGGAAGTCGCCCGGACTCATCTGGAACTTGCCGCAATCGGCCTTAAAAATCAGTACCTGGTTATTAATGGCGTTCTGCCTAAAACTGAAGCGGCAAACGATACACTGGCTGCTGCAATATGGGACCGTGAACAGGAGGCGCTGGCCAATCTTCCCTCTGAACTTTCCGGTCTGCCCACTGACACGTTATTCCTCCAGCCGGTCAATATGGTCGGCGTGTCTGCACTCAGCGGGCTTCTCTCTACTCAGCCTGTAGCGGCGTCATCACCTGAAGAATACGTTCAACAGCGCCCTGACATTCCGTCACTTTCTGCGTTGGTCGATGATATTGCCCGTAATGAGCATGGCCTGATCATGCTGATGGGTAAAGGTGGCGTGGGGAAAACCACGATGGCTGCAGCCATTGCCGTCAGGCTGGCCGAAATGGGATTTGATGTCCATCTGACAACATCTGACCCTGCGGCGCATCTCAGCACAACCCTGAACGGTAGCCTTAACAACCTGCAGGTCAGCAGGATCGATCCTCAAGAGGAAACGGAACGCTATCGTCAGCATGTTCTTGAAACAAAGGGAAAAGAACTGGACGAAGCGGGGAAACTCCTGCTGGAAGAAGACTTACGCTCACCCTGCACCGAGGAAATTGCCGTTTTCCAGGCCTTTTCACGGGTGATTCGTGAAGCGGGTAAGCGCTTCGTGGTGATGGATACGGCACCGACCGGGCACACTCTATTGCTGCTGGATGCTACAGGCGCGTATCACCGCGAGATTGCGAAGAAAATGGGCGATAAGGGGGATTTCACCACACCGATGATGCAACTTCAGGACCCGGAGCGAACCAAAGTGTTACTGGTGACGCTGCCGGAAACCACGCCCGTGCTTGAGGCGGCAAATTTACAGGCCGATCTTGAGCGTGCAGGCATTCACCCTTGGGGCTGGATTATCAATAACAGCCTTTCCATCGCGGATACCCGTTCGCCGCTGCTTCGTCTGCGAGCACAACAAGAACGTCCGCAGATCGAGAGCGTTAAACTCCGGCACGCCAGCCGTGTCGCACTTGTTCCTGTACTGGCGTCAGAGCCGACCGGCATCGGCAAACTCAAACAACTCGCTGGTTAATTTATTGTCATCACGCAGGGCAGCATTGCTGCCCTGTCAGGAGGTTTTATGTTACTGGCAGGAGCCATTTTTATCCTGACCATCGTGTTGGTTATCTGGCAGCCGAAAGGATTAGGGATTGGCTGGAGCGCAACGCTGGGTGCCGTACTGGCTCTGGCGTCGGGTGTGATACACATTGCTGATATTCCGGTGGTGTGGAATATCGTCTGGAACGCGACGGCAACGTTTATCGCCGTCATTATCATCAGTCTGTTGCTGGATGAGTCCGGCTTTTTCGAATGGGCGGCACTGCACGTTTCCCGCTGGGGGAATGGTCGTGGTCGCCTGCTGTTTACGTATATCGTATTGCTTGGGGCGGCGGTGGCGGCGTTGTTCGCCAACGATGGCGCGGCGCTTATTCTGACACCTATCGTTATCGCCATGCTGCTGGCGCTGGGTTTCAGTAAAAGCACCACACTGGCGTTCGTGATGGCGGCTGGCTTCATTGCTGATACCGCCAGTTTGCCGCTTATCGTCTCGAACCTGGTCAACATCGTTTCGGCGGATTTCTTCCATCTGGGATTCACTGAATATGCCTCGGTAATGGTGCCAGTAGATATTGCTGCGATTATTGCCACACTGGTGATGCTGCATCTGTTTTTCCGCAAGGATATCCCGCCTACTTATGATCTGGCGCGACTGAAAGAACCGGCAAAAGCCATTAAAGACCCGGCGACGTTCAGAACCGGCTGGATAGTCTTAATCCTTCTGTTAGTCGGTTTTTTTGTCCTCGAGCCACTCGGTATTCCTGTGAGCGCGATTGCAGCAGTGGGTGCAGTCATTTTGTTTGCGATGGCTAAAAAAGGTCATGCGATTAATACCGGTAAAGTGCTGCACGGCGCGCCCTGGCAGATTGTGATCTTCTCGCTGGGGATGTATCTGGTGGTCTATGGGTTGCGCAACGCCGGTCTGACGGATTATCTCTCCGACGTGCTGAACGTACTGGCGGATAAGGGACTGTGGGCTGCGACATTTGGCACCGGATTCCTGACCGCATTCCTGTCTTCCATTATGAACAATATGCCTACCGTACTGGTTGGCGCATTGTCGATTGATGGCAGCGCCGCGACCGGTGTTATCAAAGAGGCGATGATTTATGCCAACGTCATTGGCTGCGATCTGGGACCGAAAATTACCCCTATTGGTAGCCTGGCAACGCTGCTCTGGCTGCACGTACTTTCACAGAAGAATATGACAATCACGTGGGGATATTACTTCCGCACCGGGATTATCATGACCCTGCCTGTGCTGTTTGTAACGCTGGCTGCGCTGGCGCTACGTCTCTCTGTCACTTTGTAATGAGAAACTGATATGAGCAACATCACCATTTATCACAACCCGGCCTGCGGCACCTCGCGTAACACGCTGGAGATGATCCGTAACAGCGGTACTGAACCGACCGTGATTCTCTACCTTGAGACCCCACCTTCACGCGATGAACTGGTCAAACTCATCGCTGATATGGGGATCACGGTACGATCATTGCTGCGCAAAAACGTTGAACCTTATGAAGAACTGGGGCTCTCGGAAGATAAATTTACTGACGATCAGCTCATCGACTTTATGCTGCAACATCCCATTCTGATTAACCGCCCGATTGTGGTGACGCCGCTGGGTACCCGCCTGTGCCGCCCGTCTGAAGTGGTGCTGGATATCCTGACAGATGCGCAAAAAGGGGCATTCGCCAAGGAAGATGGTGAAAAAGTTGTTGATGAAACAGGTAAACGACTGAAATAAACATTAAGGGGGCATTTGCCCCCTTAATCATTAAGTTGCCATTTCTTCCTGCAGATGGACCCGCTCGCCATCAGGAATGTTGAGAATGACCTGGCTGATGCTAATGCTGTCATTGTTCGCCATACCAACTTCAAATCTTGCTCTGATTTACTCGCCTGGAAAGTGCTTCTGCTGATTCTTTTCGTTCACTATAACGATCAACAAGGGGTCCGCTTGGAAAACGGAAAATATCCTACGTTAAGGCCGTTTCTTAAGCAGACATGACAGGCAGCTCTGAGCGAGGTATAGTCATTGTGTTAGTGGGGAGAGACCTGCTCCCCACTCTTTATTGACGATGCTACACATATTCCCATTTTAGTTTGCTCTGCGCGGTCTATTTAGCCAGAGCAAAATTCCGACGCCTCAGCACTGTTTAAACCGCCAGTCGTTCACTTTTGCCTGTTGCTTTATCACGAGTTGTCATCCTGACCTCGATTAATCGTGTCCGTAACGACATCTTAATGCAACAGACCCCCTATTTCCGCCCCAACGCTGCTCAAGTTAATTAAAAATGAGTAGGAATATTCTGACATCAAGTTCACTTCCATTCCGATATACGCCCACATCTGTTTATTGTTTAATCACTCCAACGAAATACATTGATCTAGATCATGCTTTGATGAAACTCAAAATAGAGACGACATCACATGCTGACAGACCAATCATCAATTAACCCTACATTATGAATTTGGATATCTTACACATGAAAAAGCAACTGATTGGTCTGACTGTTTTATCTTCTCTGGTTTTGGGTATGACTGCAGCACATGCCGCTCCTCCGACAGCGGAATTGAAAGTTATCGGTACACTGACTGTTCCAAGCTGCACCGTCGCTTCTCCCGATGAAGGTGTTTATGATTTCGGTAAATTGTCTTCATCTTTAGTCAAATCAGGGACGGCCACGACCGCGCTGACGCCAATGACGAAAACCTGGACGGTGACCTGTGATGCTGATACTTATCTGAACTTCATGCCTGTTGATAACCGTGCGGCATCTGCCAGTGTTGCTGCCACCACTAACTTCGGCCTGGGTAACGTGAACACGACCGGCAAAATCGGTTACTACACCGCACAGATTAAGAACGGTACTGTAGACGGCAAAGCGTCTAACTTGTTCTCTTCTGCAACATCAACGTTCACGGCGACAACTACAGCTAACCTGACCACAGGTCTGCGCACCGGTTGGTCATCTGCGGCTAACACCCAGAGCACCGGTAAAGTGTTTGTGGCTGATATCACCGTTAACCCAATCTTGGGTGGCACCACCACCATGGGTGGCCCCATCACTGACGATGCCGAGCTTGACGGTTCTATGACCATGAACTTCGCTTTCGGGATTTAATTACCGCGAAGACAAATTAATAGTGAAAAAGGGCCGGAATATTATTTCGGCCCTTATTTTTTGTTTGAGTTTTATTGATAACGCCAGTTTGTTTTCACAAATAAAGGAGAATACACCAATGCTCATCGGCGTGAATTCCTCGCTAATATCAAGGATAGCTGACTCGCGATGACAGAAGGACAAACAGGTACCCATCTCCCGCTTATTTTCATCACTTGGATCCTTCAAAAATGATTGTTTTTGAGCATTAATTTAAAGACTAACGTATTGATAATAATGAATTTAATAAGATAGAAATTCAGTAGGAATATTCTGACATCAAGTCCACTTCTGTTCTGATATACGCCCATGTCTGTTTATTGTTTAATCACCCCAACGAGATAAATTGATCTACATCATGTTTTAATGAAACTCAAAGCAGAGATTACATAAACGTGTTGATAAATTAATCTTAAATTAAACTTGTAATCTGGATACTCTACAAATGCAAAAGCAACTGATTGGTCTGACGGTTTTATCTTCTCTGATTTTGGGTATGACTGCAGCGCATGCGGCTCCCCCAACGGCAGAATTAAAGGTGAAAGGAAAACTCAGTGTTCCTACCTGTAATGTGATGGCGCCCGATGGTGGTGTTTATGACCTGGGTAAGATTTCAGCGACCAATATTAAATCGGGTGTGGCGACAACGGCATTAACCCCAATCACAAAGACTTGGACCATTACCTGTGATGCTGACACTTATCTCACCTATACTCCTCAGGATAATCGCAGTGGGTCAGAGAGTGCTAGCGGTGGGCATAATTATGGTCTGGGTTTGGTTAATGGCACAGGCAAGATAGGCTATTACACTGTTAAAATGTCAAATGCTAAAATTGATAATGTCGCTTCAAATATTGTGTGTATTCAACCAGGACAAGCGGCTGATTGCACCACAATGTCAAACGTACTCAAAGGGGAATTGCAGGGGTGGTCTAATGCCGATAAATCATTAAAAGCGGGTAAAACGTTTAGCGCAGACCTTGAAGTCAGTGCAGTATTAGCTGGCAGTACCACCATGGCGGGCCCCATCACTGAAGATAGTAAGATTGATGGTTCAATGACGATGAACTTCGCCTTTGGTATCTAATTCGTCCTCAATCAATATTGAGTAGGGTGATTAATCATCCTACTCATGCCATCGATTATTAATAATTACCCTCATATCTGACTGTGCTTAATTATATTTTAAATTAAATTACCGTACAGACTATTATCGATAAATGATTTGCTCATTCTAAGGTATTCCTGTGTTCAGTCGTCAGCTATCACTTCTTTATATAGCCTGCCTACTTTCCCTTTTCCCTGTGGCAGGACTCTCTGCAACAAAAGAGGGCGCTGCCGCATTTGATATAAAAACACTGGAAGGTTTGGGCTATTCAGCAGAATTAGCTAATTTCTTCAGTGGAGCTGATAAATTCTTACCGGGTCAGCATGATGTCACCATTATTATCAATGCCAGTAAAACCTACCGT
>NZ_HE997654.1 GCF_000312485.1 Yersinia massiliensis CCUG 53443
GATTTTCAGCGACGTTCCGAGATTGGGTTGACTGGCTGCGCAGAGAGAGCGTGTAGCGGGTTGATTTAGACAGAATTTGCCTGGCGGCCATAGCGCGGTGGTCCCACCTGATCCCATGCCGAACTCAGAAGTGAAACGCCGTAGCGCCGATGGTAGTGTGGGGTCTCCCCATGCGAGAGTAGGACACTGCCAGGCATCAAATAAGCCGAGACCCCATGCCAAAAGCGTGGGGTTTTTGCTATGGGTCAAAGTCAAAAGAAAAGCCTTCTGCACAGCAGAGGGCTTTTTTTATGCCGTCACTTAAAACAAAATACAATATGAGTATTATGATCGGTTAGACTAGCGTCAGAGCTAGTTAGAATGAGTATCTAATGTAATGTCGAATCAAAATTCTCCGCTAAAACATCTCAATACTTTTGCATTATCAGCCTACGCAAGCAACGTAATCAGTGCCAATTCTGTTGATGAATTGATTAATTCATGGAGTGAGTCCACTTCTAAGCATCAGCCCGTACTTTTGCTAGGTGAAGGCAGTAATGTTCTATTTATCGAAAATTATTCAGGGACAGTACTACTAAATCGTATTAAGGGTATTACTTCTACTGAAGACGATATCGCTTGGCATTTGCATGTTGGGGCAGGAGAAAATTGGCACCAATTAGTATGCTATTCATTGCAAAATGGTATGCCTGGTTTAGAGAACTTAGCATTGATTCCCGGCTGTGTTGGTTCCGCGCCAATCCAAAATATCGGTGCCTATGGTGTTGAACTACAAAAAGTATGCGAATACGTTGATTTGCTTGATATGAAAGAAGGAACTATTCTGCGTCTTTCAGCCCAAGACTGCCAGTTCGGTTATCGAGATAGCATTTTCAAACATCAGTATGATGATGGCTATGCTATTGTCGCTGTTGGTATCAAACTATTGAAGTCATGGACACCAACATTGGGCTACGGTGATTTAACCCGTATGGACCCATCAAATGTTACACCTCAAGAGATCTTCGATTCAGTCTGTGAAATGCGCAGGAGTAAACTGCCAGACCCTACAGTGACTGGTAATGCTGGTAGTTTCTTTAAAAATCCAGTGGTGGACGCTACTGTCGCCGAAGATATTGTAAAACGCTACCCTAATGCACCCCACTATCTGCAACTCGATGGGTCAGTAAAATTAGCGGCAGGCTGGCTGATCGATCAATGTGCACTTAAGGGATACCAGATTGGTGGGGCAGCAGTACATCAGCAACAAGCTCTGGTTCTGATCAACCTTGCTGAAGCTACAGGACAGGATGTTCTTAATCTTGCTAGTTACATCCGCCAGCAAGTGGCCAACAAATTTTCTATCTGGTTAGAACCTGAAGTGCGCTTTATTGCAAGTGATGGTGAGGTTAATGCTGTGGAGCGCTTGTCATGAAAGATATAAAAATTCCTCTACGGTTGATCGGTATATTAGCAGACGGAACGTTTCACTCAGGTGAGCAATTGGGTGAAGTGTTTGGCATGAGCCGCGCTGCGATTAACAAGCATATACAAACCATTAGAGAATGGGGGCTAGATGTTTTTACTGTCCCCGGTAAGGGTTATAGCCTACCAGCACCTATCCAATTGCTAGATGAAAAGAAAATACTAAGCTATCTGCCGGCAGGGCAGGTGGCTGTTTTACCTGTTGTCGATTCTACAAATCAATACTTATTAGATCGTATTACCGAACTGAGATCAGGTGATGCCTGCGTTGCTGAATATCAGCATGCTGGAAGAGGTAGGCGCGGTCGTCAGTGGATATCTCCTTTTGGCGCCAATCTCTACTTGTCCATGTTCTGGCGCTTAGAGCAAGGGCCTGCAGCAGCGATGGGGCTAAGCTTAGTTGTAGGGATTGTTATGGCTGAAGTACTGCATAAGCTGGGTGCAGGAGATGTTCGTGTTAAATGGCCAAATGATCTGTATTTAAATGATAAAAAGCTAGCTGGCATATTAGTTGAACTTACGGGTAAAACTGGTGATGCGGCACAGTTAGTGATCGGTGCTGGTATAAATCTGACAATGCGTGAATCGACAACGAATGTTATTAGCCAAGACTGGATTAATTTACAGGAAGCCGGTGTTATTATCGACCGTAATAAATTAACGGCAGAGTTATTATCTGAACTACGGTTGGCAGTCGTAAAATTTGAGAATGAGGGACTGTCAGCGTTTATTTCACGCTGGCGAGAAATGGATAATTATCTTGATCGTTCTGTGAAACTTATCATAGGAAATCAAGAAATATACGGAGTAGCTCGAGGGATCGATCAGCAAGGGGCATTATTATTGGATCAGAATGGAAATATAAAGCCCTACATTGGTGGCGAAATATCTCTTCGTGGTGTCTAATGGAATTCTATGCGGGTAGTCATTGCTACCCGCTACTTATTATTTTCTCAAACGAACATTTTCAACGGCATGATTGGCACTTTTGGTCATTATTAGACTGGCTCGCTCACGTGTGGGTAAAATATTTTGTTTTAAATTCAATCCATTAATCTCTTTCCATAACTGCGTCGCAATTTTAACCGCCTCAGTTTCTGGCAGCTTCGCATAATTATGGAAGTAAGAATCAGGATTAGAAAATGCACCCTGTCTAAATTTAAGGAATCGATTAATATACCAGCTTTGAAGTAAATCCTCAGGTGCATCGACATATATAGAGAAATCTACAAAGTCTGAAACAAATACATGATGGGGATCATGAGGATAATCCATCCCACTTTGTAGAACATTCAAACCTTCTAGTATTAGAATGTCTGGTTGCTTAATAAGTTTATTACCGTCAGGAACGACATCATATATTAAATGAGAATAAACGGGCGCGGTAACATGATCAGCCCCTGATTTAACTTCTGAGACAAATTTCACCAAACTATGCATATCATAGGATTGTGGAAATCCTTTTTTCTTCATCAAACCGCGCTCATTAAGCACCTTATTCGGATAAAGAAAACCATCTGTCGTGATGAGTTCGACACTACGATGTTCCGGCCAGCGGCTCAGCAATGCTTGGAGTAAGCGGGCTGTGGTACTTTTGCCCACGGCTACACTTCCCGCAATCCCAATGACATAGGGAATACGCTGACCATCCGTACCAAGAAATTGCTCTAGAACAGCCTGACGACGCAGATTAGAGCTGATATAAAAGTTAAGTAGCCGTGAGAGTGGCAGATATATCTGTGCCACTTCATCTAAAGAAAGATCTTCGTTAATCCCTTTGAGTTTAACGATTTCTTCTTCAGTTAGAGTTAATGGTACCGAGTCGCGCAGGGCTGCCCACTGAGTACGATCGAACTGTAGATAAGGCGTCGCTAACGATTGATCTCTTTTTGTCATAAGCCAAATTCTGCCTGTTAACGCAGTTGGACAAGGCGCTGGACGCCAACTCCAGATAAGAAACAAGCTGCATATTATAGGCAGCTTGCTCTTTGGCGTAGACATTTTTGTACTTTGCGAGTGATTTCTTTGAAGTGTGTTGCTATTCCAGCTAGCGAGAAGGAATTCTCATATGTCATTGCCTTTTTACTCATGTCAGCCATTATTCTTAGCTGGCTTGCGTTGTATGTAATTGATTAACAGTAAATAACCGCTTGAAGTAAATTGCTGTCGGATGATAATTACCATCCGGTGAACAGGCATAATCAGGGATCTTTCCCATGCAAAAATAACCTTGTGCACGATAGAATGATTCTGCAGGAGAACCTGCTTGGGTATCCAGATATAGCAATCCACGACGTAACTGAACGGCAACACTCTCCATTTCTATAATCAATTTATGGCCAATACCGGTACGTTGACTGCGACTATGTACTAGTAGCTTTTGTACTTCAGCACGATTTAAGCCATTCGACTTTTGGCAAAGATCTAATTGAATAGTACCTGTAACGCCTATCTCATCGCGGGCTATCCACAACAGCAACGTCCCTTTAGCGATAGCGGGACGTAGACTATGAAAATAGTTTTCAGCTTCTTCCTGCGAAAGAGCACGAGTGTTGTAGCCGATTGAAGCGCCATGGGAAACAGCATCGATTAATAATTTTGCAAGTTCGCTCTGGTAAATAGGCAATGTGGCCGCGTTAAGTAGAACTATCTTCATGCTAAAGCCTCTCAAAAAACAATAGCTAACATATTTATACTTAAGCAATAAGCGAGCCAAATATTTTGCGGCGCAAATATCCAGCATAGCGTAATGATTTTTAGAGAGGCGCACTGTTTTGGGGCGATGTGCTCTACTTTGGGATGCTATTTCCATCTGTGATGAAAATTAAGCAGGTTAAAGTAGTGGGTGCAAATCGAACGGTTTGTGGTCAATAATACTACTAACACTTAAAAAATGGCCATTTTGTGAGCGAAAGAGTGACTTGTGCAATTTTTTTGTTGCATCATAGGCCAGCTCTACCTAGAATGCGCAGCACTTGATGCCGGCATAGCTCAGTTGGTAGAGCAACTGACTTGTAATCAGTAGGTCCCGAGTTCGACTCTTGGTGCCGGCACCATTCAAGTACTAACAATTAGGTGGGGTTCCCGAGCGGCCAAAGGGAGCAGACTGTAAATCTGCCGTCATCGACTTCGAAGGTTCGAATCCTTCCCCCACCACCATATTTAACCTTGAGTCTCAGGGTGATTCAAAAGAATGAACCCTATACACACTCAAGGCGAAAGCTAAGCTTTCGATGAAGAGTGAAGTGGCCAAGCCCTTCCTTTCAGGTTCTGCAGATTAAGTCAGGTAGCCGAGTTCTAAGATGCGGGCATCGTATAATGGCTATTACCTCAGCCTTCCAAGCTGATGATGTGGGTTCGATTCCCACTGCCCGCTCCAAGATGTGCTGATATGGCTCAGTTGGTAGAGCAGCCCTAGCAAGGGTAAGGTCGGCAGTTCAGATATGCCTATCAGCACCATTTCTCATTTTCTCGTTCCCCTGATTTTTCTTTCTGTGTTATGGATTCATCAAGCATGCGCTTGGTTGATGTGGTGAAACCACCGATTCCGTGTCTTAGAGGGACAATCGATGTCTAAAGAAAAGTTTGAACGTACAAAACCGCACGTTAATGTGGGTACTATCGGCCACGTTGACCATGGTAAAACTACCCTAACTGCTGCAATTACTACCGTATTGGCTAAAACTTACGGCGGTAGTGCTCGTGCATTCGACCAGATCGACAACGCTCCGGAAGAGAAGGCCCGTGGTATCACCATCAACACATCACATGTTGAATATGACACCCCATCGCGCCACTATGCGCACGTTGACTGCCCAGGCCATGCTGACTACGTAAAAAATATGATTACGGGTGCTGCGCAGATGGACGGAGCGATCCTGGTTGTCGCTGCAACTGATGGTCCTATGCCACAGACTCGCGAGCACATTCTGTTGGGCCGTCAGGTTGGTGTTCCTTACATCATCGTATTCATGAACAAATGCGACATGGTTGACGATGAAGAACTGCTGGAATTGGTAGAAATGGAAGTTCGTGAACTTCTGTCTACTTATGATTTCCCAGGCGACGACCTGCCCGTAGTTCGTGGTTCTGCGCTAAAAGCGTTAGAAGGCGAAGCTGAATGGGAAGCAAAAATCATTGAACTAGCTGGATTCTTGGATTCTTACATTCCAGAGCCAGAACGTGCGATTGATAAGCCATTCCTGCTGCCAATTGAAGACGTATTCTCAATCTCTGGTCGTGGGACTGTCGTCACTGGCCGTGTAGAGCGCGGTATCGTCAGAGTTGGCGAGGAAGTTGAGATTGTTGGTATTATTGATACCATTAGAACAACTTGTACTGGCGTTGAGATGTTCCGCAAACTGCTGGACGAAGGTCGTGCAGGTGAGAATGTGGGTGTTCTACTGCGTGGTACTAAGCGTGACGACGTTCAGCGTGGTCAAGTGTTGGCTAAACCGGGCTCAATCAAACCACATACTAAATTTGAATCAGAAGTTTATATTCTGAGCAAAGAAGAAGGTGGCCGCCATACACCATTCTTCAAAGGCTACCGTCCTCAGTTCTACTTCCGTACCACTGACGTTACAGGTACCATAGAACTGCCTGACGGTGTTGAGATGGTTATGCCTGGTGACAACATCAACATGGTTGTTAATCTGATAGCACCTATCGCAATGGATGATGGTCTGCGCTTCGCTATTCGTGAAGGTGGCCGTACTGTAGGTGCTGGCGTTGTTGCAAAAGTCATTGAATAAGATTTGACGCGACATGCGATAAAAGGGCATCATTTGATGCCCTTTTTCTACGTTGTCATACTAGAACCTATCTCATCAGTAGTTTTTTATCATAATTACCGGTGAGATGGGCTCTGGAAGTACAGCGAATAGTGCTGAATGGTGCCGATAAGAGAATCATTAGAGCATCCTTCGGCTTGGTTTGCTTTGCGATGCGAAGCAAAGTTGTTTGTTCTGAATCATAGTGACAGGTTGGTTTATGAGTGCGAATACCGAGGCTCCAGGGAGCGGACGCGGCCTGGAAACGGCTAAATGGCTAATCGTTGCTGTATTATTAGTTGCAGCTATCGTTGGAAATTATTATTACCGTGATTTCAGCTTGCCGCTGCGTGCGTTGGCAGTTGTAGTTATTATCGCTGTTGCCGGTGCTGTTGCACTGATGACGGCAAAAGGTAAAGCCACTGTAGCGTTTGCTCGTGAAGCGCGCACAGAAGTACGTAAAGTGATTTGGCCTACCCGTCAGGAAACGCTGCACACAACATTAATCGTTGCTGCGGTAACTGCTGTAATGTCACTGATTCTATGGGGGCTAGATGGTATTCTGGTCCGCTTGGTATCGTTTATTACTGGCCTGAGGTTCTAAGATGTCTGAAGCACCAAAAAAGCGTTGGTACGTCGTTCAGGCGTTTTCCGGTTTTGAAGGCCGTGTAGCTCAATCGCTGCGCGAGCACATCAAGTTACATGACATGGAAGAGCTATTTGGCGAAGTCATGGTTCCAACGGAAGAAGTCGTCGAGATTCGTGGTGGTCAACGCCGCAAAAGTGAACGCAAATTCTTCCCAGGCTATGTACTGGTCCAGATGGTGATGAACGATGCCAGCTGGCACTTAGTGCGTAGTGTGCCACGTGTCATGGGCTTTATCGGTGGTACATCCGATCGCCCTGCACCAATCAGCGATAAAGAAGTTGATGCGATCATGAATCGTCTTCAGCAAGTGGGTGATAAGCCTCGTCCTAAAACGCTGTTTGAGCCAGGTGAGCTGGTACGTGTTAGCGATGGTCCGTTTGCTGACTTTAACGGTGTTGTTGAAGAAGTCGACTATGAAAAGAGCCGCTTAAAAGTGTCTGTTTCCATTTTTGGTCGTGCAACACCGGTTGAACTTGATTTCAGTCAAGTAGAAAAAGGCTGATTCATTTTTCGGCAGTGGTTGAAATTTGAGTCTTGTCTTAGGCGCGAAATTACAATATAATCTCGCGCCTTTTGTTTTTATATGTCTTGCTTTTGTCATCCGTGGCAACTTATTTCATAGTAAATAATAGCGAGGCAAAACACGGGGAGCCTCAAACGAGGCGATACTACCCAAATCGAGGAAATCGTAAATGGCTAAGAAAGTACAAGCCTATGTCAAGCTGCAAGTAGCAGCTGGTATGGCGAACCCAAGTCCACCAGTTGGTCCAGCATTGGGTCAGCAAGGTGTTAACATCATGGAATTCTGTAAGGCGTTCAATGCTAAGACTGAAAGCATTGAGAAAGGTCTGCCGATCCCTGTTGTTATTACTGTTTATTCTGACCGCTCATTCACTTTCGTTACTAAGACCCCGCCAGCAGCAGTTCTGCTGAAAAAAGCGGCAGGTATTAAGTCTGGTTCTGGCAAGCCGAACAAAGACAAAGTAGGGACTGTGACCAGTGCTCAGGTTCGTGAAATCGCAGAAACCAAAGCTGCGGATATGACTGGTGCTTCAATTGACGACATGATGCGTTCAATTGAAGGTACTGCTCGTTCCATGGGCCTGGTAGTGGAGGGTTAATAAATGGCTAAGCTGACCAAGCGCATGCGCGTGATCCGTGACAAAGTTGATGTTACTAAGCAATACGATATCAACGAAGCTGTTGCCCTGCTGAAAGAGCTGGCTACTGCTAAATTCGTAGAAAGCGTGGACGTTGCCGTTAATCTCGGTATCGACGCACGTAAATCTGACCAGAACGTTCGTGGTGCAACTGTGTTGCCACACGGTACTGGCCGTTCAGTACGTGTTGCTGTTTTCGCTCAGGGTGCAAACGCTGAAGCTGCGAAAGAAGCAGGCGCTGAATTGGTAGGTATGGAAGACCTGGCTGATCAAATCAAGAAAGGCGAAATGAACTTCGACGTTGTTATTGCTTCCCCAGATGCAATGCGCGTTGTAGGTCAATTGGGCCAAATCTTAGGTCCACGTGGCCTGATGCCAAACCCTAAAGTGGGTACTGTTACTCCTAACGTTGCTGAAGCAGTTAAGAATGCTAAAGCTGGTCAGGTTCGTTATCGCAACGACAAAAACGGTATTATCCACACTACCATTGGTAAAGTTGACTTCGACGCAGATAAGTTGAAAGAAAACTTAGAATCTCTGGTTGTTGCGCTGAAGCGTGCTAAACCTGCTACAGCGAAAGGCGTTTATATCAAGAAAATCAGCCTGTCCACCACTATGGGTGCCGGCGTTGCTATTGATCAAAGCGGCCTGACTGCAGTAGTGAACTAATCACTAATTGCTTTTATCGCTTTACGTGGGCGTAAGGTTTGTCTAGAATTTTACGCCCATGCTTCTGTTGAAGGTGTTTTTCTCAGCAGAAAACAGAATTTTTCGGTTGGAGCTTGGCCTTATCCAAGCCTCCGTCCAAGACCGCAGGTGTTCCGCAAAGAACTTAATTTCCTGCGTAGACGGTGACAGAACCTAAAGAAATTTTTTCGTTTTTTTTATAAAGAATTGAAAAGAATAGTCTTTGCTGGATTCTGCTCACCGTGTTTCAACGCCCATTCACTGCATTTTGTGGTGCTTTGGGTGACGTGAGTTCCGGGGAATAACTCCCCGGTTAATCCAGGAGCAAGAACTAATGGCACTAAATCTTCAAGGCAAACAAGCGATTGTTGCTGAAGTTAAAGAAGTAGCCAAAGGTGCGCTGTCTGCGGTTGTTGCGGATTCTCGTGGCGTTACCGTTGATAAAATGACTGAACTGCGTAAAGCAGGTCGTGAAGCAGGCGTTCACATGCAAGTTGTTCGTAACACCTTGCTGCGTCGCATTGTTGAAGGCACTCCATTCGAATGCCTGAAAGACACGTTTGTTGGTCCAACCTTGATTGCATTCTCTACTGAGCACCCGGGCGCAGCTGCTCGTTTGTTCAAAGCATTTGCTAAAGATAATGCAAAATTTGAGGTTAAAGCAGCAGCCTTTGAAGGCGAGTTAATCCCTGCGGCTCAAATCGACCGCCTGGCAACTCTGCCGACCTACGAAGAAGCAATCGCACGTCTGATGGGAACCATGAAAGAAGCCGCTGCTGGCAAATTGGTTCGTACACTGGCTGCGCTGCGTGACCAGAAAGAAGCTGAAGCGGCATAATTGCCCTCACTTTTTTAGTCATTGCTTTTTAACGTATTAACTATTTCTGTATTTTAGGAACACTTGTTATGTCAACTATCACTAAAGACCAAATTCTGGAAGGCGTTGCAGCTCTGTCTGTAATGGAAATCGTTGAACTGATCTCTGCTATGGAAGAGAAATTCGGCGTTTCAGCTGCTGCTGTTGCTGCAGGTCCTGCTGCTGCTGCTGAAGCTGTAGAAGAACAAACTGAGTTCAACGTTGTTCTGGCTTCATTCGGCGACAACAAAGTTGCAGTAATCAAAGCTGTTCGCGGCGCAACTGGCCTGGGCTTGAAAGAAGCTAAAGACCTGGTTGAATCTGCACCTGCAGTTCTGAAAGAAGGCGTGAACAAAGATGAAGCTGAAAGCCTGAAGAAAGAACTCGAAGCAGCTGGTGCTGCTGTTGAGATCAAGTAATCTAAGCTTTGAGCTTGCAGCCTAACTTATAGGCTGATGGCTGGTGACTTTTTAGTCATCAGCCTTTTTGCGCTGTAGGGCGTTAGTCGCATTTCACACTGTTTAGCGGCTGACTAACCCCCAATATTCCTTTCTATTGACGACTTAATATACTGCGTTCTCAGCTACGACCCACTCGGGTAGCTCGGTAGTCAAAGTATCGCGATGAAATGATTTAAGAGTGATAGGAAAGAGTATTCCGAGAGGTGTTTCGACTTCTCATTCAAAATAATAGTGTTGCATGACCTGTCCTAATGTTAGGGCGGACAGAGTGGGTCACTGATCAGCGAGCTGAGGAACCCTATGGTTTACTCCTATACCGAGAAAAAACGTATTCGTAAGGATTTTGGTAAACGTCCACAAGTCTTGGACATACCTTATCTCCTTTCTATTCAACTTGACTCGTTCCAGAAGTTCATCGAGCAAGATCCCGAAGGGCAGCACGGTCTAGAAGCAGCATTCCGTTCTGTTTTTCCAATCCAGAGCTACAGCGGCAATTCGGAGCTGCAATACGTTAGCTACCGTCTTGGTGAGCCTGTATTTGACGTCAAAGAGTGCCAGATCCGTGGTGTGACTTATTCCGCACCGCTGCGCGTTAAATTGCGTCTGGTTATCTATGAGCGCGAAGCTCCGGAAGGTACGGTTAAAGACATCAAAGAACAAGAAGTCTACATGGGTGAAATTCCACTCATGACCGATAACGGTACCTTTGTCATTAACGGTACTGAGAGGGTTATCGTATCTCAGCTGCACCGTAGTCCTGGCGTATTCTTTGACAGCGATAAGGGTAAAACCCATTCATCGGGTAAAGTGCTGTATAACGCACGTATCATCCCTTACCGCGGTTCATGGTTAGATTTCGAGTTTGACCCGAAAGATAACCTGTTTGTCCGTATCGACCGTCGTCGTAAATTGCCTGCAACCATCATTCTGCGTGCATTGAATTTCACCACCCCACAGATCTTGGATCTGTTCTTTGACAAAGTGGTCTTTGAAATTCGTGACAACAAGCTGCAGATGGAATTGGTTCCAGAGCGTCTGCGCGGTGAAACGGCATCCTTTGATATTGAAGCGAATGGCAAGGTTTACGTCGAGAAAGCGCGTCGTATTACTGCTCGCCATATTCGCCAGCTTGAAAAAGACGGCATTGATCGCATCGAAGTTCCGGTTGAATACATTGCCGGTAAAGTCGTCGCAAAAGACTATATCGATGAGAACACTGGCGAACTGATCTGTGCGGCCAACATGGAGCTGTCACTGGATCTGTTGGCTAAGCTGAGTCAGTCTGGCCACAAGCAAATCGAAACATTGTTCACCAACGACTTGGATCACGGTGCTTATATCTCCGAGACCCTGCGTGTTGACCCAACTAGCGATCGTCTGAGCGCTTTGGTTGAGATTTACCGCATGATGCGTCCTGGTGAGCCGCCAACACGTGAAGCAGCTGAAAATCTGTTCGAGAACCTGTTCTTCTCTGAAGACCGCTATGACTTGTCTGCGGTTGGCCGAATGAAGTTCAACCGTTCCCTACTGCGTGACGAGATCGAAGGTTCCGGTATCCTGAGCAAAGAAGACATCACTGAAGTGATGAAAAAGCTCATCGATATCCGTAACGGTAAAGGCGAAGTGGATGATATCGACCACTTAGGCAACCGTCGTATTCGTTCTGTTGGTGAAATGGCTGAAAACCAGTTCCGCGTAGGTCTGGTTCGTGTTGAGCGTGCAGTTAAAGAGCGTTTGTCTCTGGGTGACCTCGATACATTGATGCCACAGGACATGATCAACGCCAAGCCAATTTCGGCAGCGGTGAAAGAGTTCTTTGGCTCTAGCCAATTGTCACAATTTATGGACCAGAACAACCCGTTGTCTGAAATCACGCATAAGCGTCGTATTTCTGCATTGGGCCCGGGCGGTTTGACCCGTGAACGTGCTGGCTTTGAAGTTCGAGACGTTCATCCGACTCACTATGGTCGTGTATGTCCAATCGAAACGCCAGAAGGTCCAAACATCGGTCTGATCAACTCCTTGTCTGTATACGCACAGACTAACGAGTATGGTTTCCTGGAAACGCCATATCGTCGCGTGCGTGACGGTCTGGTGACTGATGAAATCAACTATCTGTCTGCTATTGAAGAAGGCAACTTCGTTATCGCTCAGGCGAACTCCAACTTGGACGAAGATGGCCGCTTCATTGAAGACTTAGTCACTTGTCGTAGCAAAGGCGAATCAAGCCTGTTCAGCCGCGATCAAGTTGACTACATGGACGTTTCCACTCAACAGGTGGTGTCCGTTGGTGCATCTCTGATTCCATTCTTGGAACACGATGACGCCAACCGTGCCTTGATGGGTGCGAACATGCAACGTCAGGCAGTTCCAACTCTGCGTGCTGATAAGCCGTTGGTAGGTACTGGTATGGAACGTGCGGTAGCGGTTGACTCAGGGGTAACCTCTGTAGCCAAACGTGGCGGTACTGTTCAGTACGTTGATGCATCCCGTATCGTTATCAAAGTTAACGAAGACGAGATGTACCCAGGCGAAGCAGGCATTGATATTTATAACCTGACCAAATACACCCGTTCTAACCAGAACACCTGTATCAACCAGATGCCGTGTGTCAATCTGGGTGAGCCAATCGAGCGCGGCGACGTGCTGGCAGATGGCCCATCAACAGATTTGGGCGAACTGGCATTGGGTCAGAACATGCGCGTAGCGTTCATGCCTTGGAACGGTTACAACTTCGAAGACTCCATTTTAGTCTCCGAGCGCGTGGTGCAAGAAGATCGCTTCACAACCATCCATATTCAGGAATTGGCATGTGTGTCTCGTGACACCAAGTTAGGGCCTGAAGAGATCACTGCTGACATCCCTAACGTGGGTGAAGCTGCGCTCTCCAAATTGGATGAATCCGGTATCGTGTATATCGGTGCTGAAGTGACTGGCGGCGATATTCTGGTCGGTAAAGTAACACCTAAAGGTGAAACTCAGCTGACTCCAGAAGAGAAGCTGTTACGTGCGATCTTCGGTGAGAAAGCGTCTGATGTTAAAGATTCTTCTCTGCGTGTACCAAACGGTGTTTCCGGTACGGTTATTGACGTGCAGGTCTTTACTCGCGATGGCGTAGAAAAAGATAAGCGTGCGTTAGAAATCGAAGAAATGCAGTTGAAGCAGGCTAAGAAAGACCTGACTGAAGAATTGCAGATCTTGGAAGCAGGCCTGTTTGCACGTATCCATGCAGTACTGGTTTCTGGTGGCATCGAAGCTGACAAGCTGAGCAAGTTACCACGTGATCGCTGGCTGGAACTGGGCCTGACCGACGAAGACAAGCAAAACCAACTGGAACAGTTGGCAGAGCAGTACGACGAAATGAAATCCGAATTCGAGAAGAAGATGGATGCCAAGCGTCGTAAGATCACCCAAGGTGATGATTTGGCACCAGGCGTGCTGAAGATCGTCAAGGTGTATCTGGCCGTTAAACGTCAGATTCAACCGGGTGACAAAATGGCCGGTCGTCACGGTAACAAAGGTGTTATCTCCAAGATTAACCCGATCGAAGATATGCCTTACGATGAAAACGGCACGCCGGTAGACATCGTTCTGAACCCGCTGGGCGTACCATCGCGTATGAACATCGGTCAGATTTTGGAAACCCACTTAGGCATGGCAGCGAAAGGCATTGGCGAGAAAATCAACGCCATGCTGAAAAAGCAGGAAGAAGTTGCCAAACTGCGTGAGTTTATCCAGAAAGCCTACGATCTGGGTGACAACGTTTGTCAGAAAGTTGATCTGAGCACCTTCACCGATGACGAAGTTATGCGTCTGGCTGAGAACCTGAAAAAAGGTATGCCAATTGCAACGCCGGTCTTCGATGGTGCCAAAGAGACTGAAATCAAGGAACTGTTAAAGCTGGGTGGCCTGCCAACTTCTGGTCAGATTACTCTGTTTGACGGCCGTACCGGTGAGCAGTTCGAGCGCCAGGTTACTGTCGGCTACATGTATATGCTGAAACTGAACCACTTGGTTGATGACAAAATGCATGCGCGTTCTACCGGTTCTTACAGCCTGGTTACTCAGCAGCCGCTGGGTGGTAAGGCTCAGTTCGGTGGTCAGCGCTTCGGTGAGATGGAAGTGTGGGCGTTGGAAGCTTATGGCGCCGCGTACACATTGCAGGAAATGCTTACCGTCAAGTCCGACGATGTAAACGGCCGTACCAAGATGTACAAAAACATCGTGGATGGCGATCACCGTATGGAACCAGGCATGCCGGAGTCCTTCAACGTATTGTTGAAAGAAATCCGCTCGCTGGGCATCAATATCGAGCTGGAAGAAGAGTAATCTTCCCCAGACAGCAAGCTCTCATAGCCGGGAGTTTGCTGGTGGTTCGCACTGGTCACAGGGGCGCTCAAACCTAGGTTTTTATATTCTTAGGTTTGGGTGCCTATCAGGTCTAACTCCGACAGGAGCCAATCCGTGAAAGACTTATTAAAGTTTCTGAAAGCGCAAACTAAGACCGAAGAGTTTGATGCGATCAAAATTGCTCTGGCATCGCCAGACATGATCCGTTCTTGGTCGTTCGGCGAAGTGAAAAAGCCGGAAACCATTAACTACCGTACGTTCAAACCAGAACGTGACGGCCTTTTCTGCGCCCGTATCTTTGGCCCAGTAAAAGATTACGAATGCCTGTGCGGTAAGTACAAGCGTTTGAAACACCGCGGTGTTATTTGTGAGAAATGCGGCGTTGAAGTGACTCAAACTAAAGTACGCCGTGAGCGTATGGGTCACATCGAACTGGCTTCTCCAACTGCGCACATCTGGTTCCTGAAATCCTTGCCTTCGCGCATCGGTTTGCTGCTGGATATGCCATTACGTGACATCGAACGTGTTCTGTACTTCGAATCCTATGTGGTTATCGAAGGCGGCATGACCAACTTAGAACGTCGCCAGATCCTGACTGAAGAGCAGTATCTGGATGCGTTGGAAGAGTTTGGTGATGAGTTCGACGCGAAAATGGGCGCCGAAGCTATCCAAGCCCTGTTGAAAAACATGGATCTGGAAGCTGAGTGCGAGATCCTGCGCGAAGAATTGAACGAGACAAATTCTGAAACCAAACGTAAGAAGCTGACCAAGCGTATCAAGTTGCTGGAAGCGTTTGTCCAATCTGGTAACAAGCCAGAGTGGATGATCCTGACCGTGCTGCCTGTGTTGCCGCCAGATCTGCGTCCATTGGTTCCATTGGATGGCGGTCGCTTTGCGACTTCTGATCTGAACGATTTGTATCGTCGCGTGATCAACCGTAACAACCGTCTGAAGCGCCTGCTGGACTTGGCTGCACCTGACATCATCGTACGTAACGAAAAGCGTATGCTGCAAGAAGCAGTAGATGCATTGCTGGATAACGGCCGTCGCGGTCGTGCAATTACCGGCTCTAACAAGCGTCCGTTGAAGTCACTGGCTGACATGATCAAAGGTAAGCAAGGTCGTTTCCGTCAGAACTTGCTGGGTAAACGTGTTGACTACTCAGGCCGTTCGGTTATCACCGTAGGTCCATACCTGCGTCTGCATCAGTGCGGTCTGCCGAAGAAAATGGCTCTTGAGCTGTTCAAACCGTTCATTTACGGCAAGCTGGAACTGCGTGGTCTTGCGACTACCATCAAAGCAGCCAAGAAAATGGTTGAGCGTGAAGAAGCAGTTGTTTGGGATATCTTGGATGAAGTTATCCGTGAACACCCAGTACTGCTGAACCGTGCACCAACCCTTCACCGTTTGGGTATCCAAGCGTTTGAACCGGTTCTGATCGAAGGTAAGGCAATCCAATTGCACCCATTGGTTTGTGCGGCATATAACGCCGACTTCGATGGTGACCAAATGGCTGTTCACGTACCGCTAACACTGGAAGCTCAGTTAGAAGCGCGTGCGTTAATGATGTCTACCAACAACATTCTGTCACCAGCGAACGGCGAGCCAATCATCGTTCCTTCACAGGACGTTGTATTGGGTCTGTATTACATGACCCGTGACTGTGTTAACGCCAAAGGCGAAGGCATGGTTCTGACTGGCCCGAAAGAAGCTGAGCGTATTTACCGCGCTGGCCTAGCATCTTTGCATGCACGGGTAAAAGTCCGTATTACTGAAGAAATCCGTAATATCGAAGGCGAAAGTACAACACGTACCAACATTATCGATACGACTATCGGCCGTGCCATTTTGTGGATGATTGTCCCGAAAGGCCTGCCTTACTCTATCGTTAACCAACCGTTGGGTAAAAAAGCCATTTCTAAGATGCTGAACACCTGTTATCGCATCTTGGGCTTGAAACCAACCGTTATCTTTGCTGACCAGATCATGTACACCGGCTTTGCTTATGCAGCACGCTCAGGCGCCTCTGTAGGTATCGATGACATGGTTATCCCAGATGCGAAAGCAGGGATCATCGAAGAAGCTGAAACCGAAGTTGCCGAGATTCAGGAACAGTTCCAATCCGGTCTGGTGACTGCGGGTGAACGTTATAACAAAGTGATCGATATCTGGGCTGCGGCGAACGAACGTGTTGCTAAAGCGATGATGGATAACTTGTCTGTCGAAGACGTCGTCAACAGTAAAGGCGAAGTTGAGCAGCAGGTTTCCTTCAACAGCATCTTTATGATGGCCGACTCCGGTGCGCGTGGTTCTGCGGCACAGATTCGTCAGCTAGCAGGGATGCGTGGCCTGATGGCTAAACCAGATGGCTCGATCATTGAAACGCCAATCACCGCGAACTTCCGTGAAGGGTTGAACGTACTTCAGTACTTCATCTCAACGCATGGTGCTCGTAAAGGTTTGGCGGATACCGCATTGAAGACTGCGAACTCCGGTTACCTGACCCGTCGTTTGGTTGACGTGGCACAGGATCTGGTTGTGACTGAAGATGACTGTGGTACTCATAACGGTATCGTTATGACACCAGTTATCGAAGGTGGTGATGTTAAAGAGCCACTGCGCGATCGCGTTCTGGGTCGTGTGACCGCTGAAGAAGTTATCAAGCCGGGTACGGCTGATATTCTGGTTCCGCGTAACACCCTGTTGGACGAAAAATGGTGTGATCTGTTAGAAGATAACTCCGTCGACAGCGTCAAAGTTCGTTCAGTTGTAAGCTGTGAAACCGATTTCGGTGTGTGTGCTAACTGCTATGGTCGCGACCTGGCACGTGGTCACATCATCAACAAAGGTGAAGCAGTGGGTGTTATTGCAGCACAGTCCATCGGTGAGCCAGGTACACAGCTTACGATGCGTACGTTCCACATCGGTGGTGCGGCATCTCGTGCGGCAGCAGAATCCAGCATTCAGGTTAAGAACAAAGGCACGCTGAAGTTGAGCAACGTCAAGTTCGTGACCAATGCAGCAGGCAAGCTGGTTATTACTTCTCGTAATACTGAGCTGAAGCTGATCGACGAATTCGGTCGTACTAAAGAAAGCTACAAAGTGCCTTATGGTGCCGTAATGGGCAAAGGCGATGGCGCAGAAGTTCAGGGCGGCGAAACCGTTGCTAACTGGGATCCGCACATCATGCCAGTTGTGACCGAAGTGAGCGGTTTCATTCGCTTCGCGGACATGGTTGACGGCCAGACCATTACACGCCAGACCGACGAACTGACTGGTTTGTCTTCTCTGGTGGTTCTGGATTCAGCAGAGCGTACCGGTAGCGGTAAAGACCTGCGTCCAGCACTGAAAATTGTTGATGCCAAAGGCAACGACGTATTGATCCCTGGTACTGATATGCCTGCTCAATACTTCCTGCCAGGTAAAGCGATTGTACAGTTGGAAGACGGCATTCAGATCGGCGCAGGTGATACCTTGGCGCGTATTCCGCAAGAATCAAGCGGTACCAAGGATATTACCGGTGGTCTGCCACGTGTTGCTGACTTGTTCGAAGCACGTCGTCCGAAAGAGCCTGCAATCCTGGCTGAAATCAGCGGGATCATCTCGTTCGGTAAAGAGACCAAAGGCAAGCGTCGTTTGGTGATCTCACCGTTGGATGGTAGCGATGCATACGAAGAGATGATTCCGAAATGGCGTCAGCTCAACGTGTTCGAAGGTGAAATTGTAGAACGCGGTGACGTGGTCTCCGACGGCCCAGAATCTCCACATGACATTCTGCGTCTTCGTGGTGTTCACGCGGTTACCCGTTACATCACCAACGAAGTACAGGAAGTTTACCGTCTGCAAGGCGTTAAGATTAACGATAAACACATCGAAGTTATCGTTCGTCAGATGTTGCGTAAAGGCACCATCGTTGACGCTGGTGGCACCGACTTCCTGGAAGGCGAGCAGGCAGAAATGTCTCGCGTTAAAATCGCTAACCGTCAGCTGGCAGCAGAAGGCAAAATTGAGGCTACGTTCACACGTGACCTGCTGGGTATCACCAAGGCATCCTTGGCGACCGAGTCCTTTATCTCTGCAGCGTCGTTCCAGGAAACCACGCGCGTTCTTACTGAAGCGGCAGTTGCCGGTAAACGTGATGAACTGCGTGGCCTGAAAGAGAACGTTATCGTGGGCCGTCTGATTCCAGCCGGTACCGGTTACGCTTATCATCAGGATCGTGCGCGCCGTAAAGCGCTGGGTGAAGTGCCTGTTGTTCCGCAAGTTAGCGCGGATGAAGCAACGGCTAACTTGGCTGAATTGCTTAACGCTGGTTTCGGTAACAGCAAAGACTAATCTCTTTGTTTGTCACCAAACTAAAAACCGCTCCTTTGGGAGCGGTTTTTTTTTACCATTTTTCAGTGGGCAAAGCCCCAATTACGGAATTGCTCGACCTAAATGACGATCCCAATCTTTCCAAACAGGTTGTAACCCTGCTTGCGTCAATGCTTGGGCGACTTGCTGTGGCGAGCGATTATCATGGGGGGCAAACTGCTCCAGTTCAGGGTGATCGTCAGCATATCCCCCTGGTTGAGTCTTCGATCCGGCACTGACATTGTTGATTGCCACGGGAATGACATTGTCGCGGAAGAAGGGGGATTCCCGAGTCGAGAGTGACAATTCCACATCCGGTGCGAACAGACGAAATGCACAAATTAGTTGCAGTAGTTGCGGCTCACTCATCAGCGATGCTGGCTCAATACCACCGGCGCAGGGCCGTAACCGTGGGAAAGAGATCGAATAGCGACTCTGCCAATAGGTTTTTTGCAGATAAAACAGATGTTCCGCCAACATATAGCAATCTGTTCGCCAACTGTTCGATAGCCCGATCAACGCGCCTAATCCTATCTTATCGATTCCTGCCCGACCTAAGCGGTCAGGGGTCGCCAACCGCCAATGGAAATCTTGCTTATGGCCCCGTAAATGATGCTGCTGATAAGTGGCTGGGTGATAGGTTTCCTGATAAACCATCACGCCATCCAATCCCAGCGTTTTTAATTCTGCATATTCCGCTTCTGCTAGCGGCTGCACTTCCATCATTAACGAACTGAAACGACGACGAATGGCTGGCAAGTGGCGTCTGAAATAGTCCATACCCACTTTTGCTTGATGCTCTCCGGTGACCAACAGTAAATGTTCGAAGCCTAATGCTTTGATAGCTTCACATTCACGGATGATCTCCGTTTCATCCAGTGTTTTGCGCTTGATGCGATTGCTCATGGAGAAGCCGCAATAAGTACAATCATTCGCACAGAGATTGGAAAGGTACAGCGGGACATAAAACCCGACAGTATTGCCGAAACGTTGGCGGGTGAGTTGCTGAGCTTTTTGCGCCATCGGCTCCAGATAGGCCAGTGCTGCCGGTGAGATCAGCGCCATCAGATCTTCTCGGTCGGGCTTGATGCTATTTAACGCCCTCTCGACGTCACGCGCGGTTTTCGCATTGATGCGCAGAGAGATATCGTCCCAATCCAATTGCTGCCAATGAGAACTAAAATCTTCAGGCATGATGATTCTCCTCTAACTGGCTGAGGAAACCGGTCAGTGGGCTGGTGGCTGTCGCCTGATGTTGTGAGTGCCCCAATCCTGCTTGGCGCGCCAACTCGCCGGACTCCACCGCCAACCGGAAGGCATGGGCCATTTGTACCGGTGAACGTGCCACAGCAATCGCGGTATTCACTAATACGGCATCTGCTCCCAGTTCTATCGCTTCAACGGCATGACTAGGCGCGCCAATACCTGCATCGACCACCACTGGCACTTTCGTTTGCTCAATAATGATTTGTAGAAAGTCGCGGGTGCGTAGGCCTAAATTTGAACCTATCGGTGCCCCTAGCGGCATCACAGCGGCACAGCCTACCTCCTCCAGCCGTTTACATAATACCGGGTCCGCGCCGCAGTATGGCAACACCACAAAACCGTCTTTCACCAATATTTCAGCGGCTTTCAGAGTTTCTATCGGATCGGGTAGCAGGTACTTCACATCGGGGTGGATCTCGAGTTTCACCCAGTGAGTCCCGAGGGCTTCGCGTGCTAAACGTGCGGCAAACACCGCTTCTTCGGCGGTTTTCGCCCCAGAAGTATTAGGTAGTAAGCGCACCCCTAATTGGCGCAAGGGGGCCAAAATAGCATCGTTGCCTGATTTCAAGTCAACTCGCTTCATCGCCATGGTAATTAGCTGTGAACCAGAAGCCTGTAGTGCTTCCAGCATCAGTGCAGGCGACGAAAATTTTCCCGTGCCGGTAAACAATCTTGAGGTAAAGGTGGTATCAGCAATTTTCAACATATCAGCCCCCTGCAATGGCTTGAAACAGCAAAATGTCATCCCCATCCTGTAATAGGTGGTTGTCCCAACTATCACGGGGAATAATGGTTTGATTGATGGCGAGCGCACTGCCAGGTTGGTTGTAACCCAACTGAGTTAATAGCCCATTCACCGTCAACGAGTTATCTAGCTCGATCAATTCATCATTAAGTGAGATTTTCACGTTCTGCCTCCGCAAGCCGGACAATGGTTGGCTTTGCTGAGTTGCAACGTGCTCCAGCTTTGCTGTTTGCCATCGAATAGCCGCAATTTGCCACTGAGTGCCGAGGGCAGCCCTGCCAGCATTTTGATGGCTTCCAATGCCTGCAATGTTCCGATGACACCCACGACTGGCCCTAACACGCCCGCGGTACGGCAGTTACGCTGCTGTGTTTCTTTGCTGGGATATAAGCAGGCATAGCAACCGTGGGCGTAAGGGGGTTCGATAATGAGCAATTGGCCGCTAAATCCAACGGCACTGCCACTGATCAAGGGTTTGCCTGCTTGGACGCAGGCGGCATTGACCTGATGACGGGTTTCCATGTTGTCGCAACAATCGAGCACTAAATCTGCTGCCGCAACAGCGTCGGTTAAGGTATTGCCCGCCAAACGTTGCTCGAGGGTGATGACCTCTATCTGCGGGTTTAGGCCCTGCAACTGGTGCTGTGCCAGTTTGGCTTTGCTTTGACCAATATCAGCCGTGCGGTAAAGCACCTGACGCTGTAAGTTACTTATTTCCAAGGCATCATCATCGGCTAACCACAACTTTCCTACGCCAGCCGCCGCTAAATAGAGCGCAGCAGGTGAACCAAGCCCCCCGAGACCCACAATCAATACGCTGGCTTGTTTCAGTTTTTGCTGCCCGTCGGGGCCGATATCCTCCAGCAACAGTTGGCGACTGTAGCGTAGAAAATCTCTATCACTCAATGCGTTATCATGCATAAGTTATCTCCTTGCCTTCGACCAGTCGCAATAACTGTGTTGTAGCATGTTGCCAATCTGCGGCTTGGGTGATGGCACTGACCACCGCAACGCTCCCCACACCGCTGGCGACAACTTCAGGTACGCGTTCCAAATTGATGCCGCCAATGGCAACCGTCGGGTAATCAGGTGTATTGATCACCTGTCGCGTTAAAGCAGCTATGCCTTGCGGGGAAGAGGGCATCTGCTTGGTTTGGGTGGGGAAAATATGGCCGAGAGCAATATAAGAAGGGCGTAACTCACGGGCCAGCGCCAGCTCATGTTCATCGTGGGTGGAGACACCAAGCCGTAATCCGGCCTGCTGAATGGCCGCTAAATCGGCAATCTCAAGATCCTCTTGCCCGAGGTGAACCCCATATGCGCCGTGCTTAATGGCGAGCCGCCAGTAGTCATTGATAAATAGTCGGGCGTTATAGCGTTTACCTAACTCAATGGCAGCGGCAATATCCTGTTCCACCTGCTTATCGTCTAAATCTTTGATGCGCAGTTGGATAGTGCTCACGCCACTGGCGAGTAGCCGAGTGATCCAGACCAATGAATCCACCACGGGATACAGCCCTAGGCGGTGCTCAGTCGCGGCAAAAGGTGCATCAAGCTTGTTCATCGTTAACCTCTGTCTGCCGGATACTCGCGCTGTGATACAACTCGCTACCACGAGAGCGGAACTCAGCCGACATCTTCTCCATGCCAGATTGCTGAATCTGGATAGGTTGAGCTTGAGTTTCCTGCGTAGCCCGTTCTTGCAAAGCGGCCTGTTCTTGCATAGCAGCATAGTCGCGTACTTCTTGCGAGATTTTCATTGAGCAGAATTTTGGGCCGCACATTGAGCAGAAATGGGCCACTTTACCGGATTCTTGCGGCAAGGTTTCATCGTGATAAGCGCGTGCAGTTTCAGGATCGAGGGCCAGATTAAACTGATCTTCCCAGCGGAATTCAAAACGGGCTTTGGACATGGCGTTATCGCGGATCTGCGCGCCAGGATGCCCTTTGGCCAGATCGGCGGCATGAGCGGCTATTTTGTAAGTAATAAGCCCCTGCTTTACATCGTCTTTATTCGGTAGACCAAGGTGCTCTTTCGGTGTGACATAACACAACATGGCACAACCAAACCAACCGATCATGGCCGCACCAATACCCGAGGTGAAGTGATCGTAACCCGGTGCGATATCTGTGGTGAGCGGCCCTAAGGTATAAAAAGGTGCTTCGTGACAGTGCTCCAACTCTTCAGTCATATTGCGACGGATCATCTGCATGGGGACATGACCCGGCCCTTCGATCATCACCTGAACATCATATTCCCAAGCGATCTTGGTCAATTCACCCAATGTATGCAATTCGGCGAACTGGGCTTCGTCATTGGCATCTTGAATAGAACCTGGACGTAAGCCATCACCCAGTGATAATGAAACGTCGTAGGCTGCGCAAATTTGGCAAATTTCACGGAAATGCTGGTACAGGAAGTTTTCCTGATGATGGGAAAGGCACCATTTCGCCATAATAGAACCGCCGCGAGAGACGATACCGGTCAAACGTTTCGCGGTCATCGGCACATAACGCAGTAACACACCGGCGTGGATAGTAAAATAGTCCACTCCTTGTTCAGCCTGCTCCAGCAAAGTATCGCGGAACATTTCCCACGTTAAATTCTCGGCAATACCATTCACTTTTTCTAACGCCTGATAGATAGGCACGGTGCCGATGGGGACTGGGCTGTTACGTAGAATCCATTCACGGGTTTCATGAATATAGCGGCCTGTAGACAAATCCATCACGGTATCGGCCCCCCAGCGCGTTGACCAAACCAATTTCTCCACCTCTTCTTCGATGGAGGAGGTCACGGCTGAGTTACCGATATTGGCGTTCACTTTGACCAAGAAGTTTCGACCAATAATCATGGGTTCGGCTTCTGGGTGATTAATATTAGCGGGGATGATGGCACGGCCTGCGGCAACTTCTTGGCGCACGAATTCTGCTGTGATGTTATCCGGCAAGTTGGCCCCAAAATTTTGCCCAGGATGCTGGTGGCGCAGGACTTCGCCGCGAACCCTTTCGCGCCCCATGTTTTCGCGAATAGCGATAAACTCCATTTCTGGTGTGGTAATACCCGCCCGAGCGTAATGAAGTTGGGTTACGCATTTGCCATCGATGGCTTTTTGCGGACGTGGTAAGTGCTCAAAGCGCAAATGGTCCAGACCTTCATCAGCCAAGCGCTGTTGAGTAAAGCCTGAACTGACCGTGCTCAGTGCTTCGGTATCTTGACGGTCCGCTATCCAGCTAGCACGCAATTTGGGCAGGCCGGTGTGGACATCGAGCTTAGCGAGTGGGTCACCATAGGGGCCAGAGGTGTCGTAAACCGGGATAGCTTCATTGTCTTCGTAGCGAGGATCATCTTTGCCGCCGCCGATCAACGTTGGGCTAAGCTGGATCTCGCGCATGGGAACCTGAATATCAGGTCGCGAGCCCTGTAAATAGATTCGTTGAGAGTTGGGGAAGGTCACTCCTTGCAAAGTATCAATAAATTGCTGAGCTTCTTCACGCTGCACTTTGCGCGGACGTGACGGTTTTTTAACGGTGGATGACATTGTATTTTTAGACATAGCAAATTCCTACCAGTGTGGTGTAGAGGGAAAATTGCTTGTCTGGAGCTTGGCGGGAGTAACGATGTTGGCCAGTAACCGGTAGCCACCTGTGAAGGGAGAATACCGGGTCTGTAGCGATAAATTACTCTTGTTCCCTTCGCGGGTACTAACCCGATCAGGTTCCGCGGATCCCGAATTAACGGTCTCAGCCTGCGTCTGCTTTTAAAAACCTACGCTTGGCACTCCGACAAGAGCTTTGAGTATATGAGGTTATTTTAAAACTACAATAGTCGATCCAAATCTATTCGGTTAATTCGCGCGACTCTCTTTGTTTTCCGGATGAGCTGCTTGCCAAGACTCTGCGGCCCATTTAATGAGCTGATCTTCTAGCTGGAAACGAGCATCGAGGGCTTCACCGATATCGGATAATGCCTGCTGAAACTCGGTGCAGCTATCATCATCGATCTCAATATTTGAGTAGCGATCATGGAATGACATGATCGTTTGAGTGTTGTTTTTTAATGCGGGATAGACTTTGGTGGTCAGTGCCATTCTCGGGCTAGACTCGCCTTCTACTTGCTTGATAATTCTGTCGTAGATGTGAAAATGACCCGAAGAAAGATAGTCCACTAAATTATGACAAAAGTTCTCCAGCGCTTTTTCATTCAACGGGGTATGCTTTTCTTTTTGTGGCTTAATACCGATCACTGTGCAATATGAAACTAAGAGTTCTTTACGCGCATGAAGCCATTGATCTATTAATTCGTTACTGCCGCCAACGCGTTGAGTCAGGCTTTCCAGTCGATTTAGCATGAACGACTCCGTGATGTAATAATGAGTTACAAAAAAGTAACAAGCCAGTTTCTAGATTGCCAGTGAAGTCGAGGTTGTGCAACAACGATATGGAACTACAACTTACAGGTAAAGAAAGTGGCTGGTGGATTGTCAGCCATGAAAACAGATTATGGTTACCGAAAGGTGAACTGCCTAAAGGTAATGCAGCCAATTGGTCGCTACAGGGAGCAACCGCTAGACAGGTTGGTGAATGGCAAGGGGAGGCTGTTTGGCTGATCCGCCAGATTATGCCCACTGATATGGGATCAGTACGCCAATTGCTGGATATCGATCGCGGATTGTTCCAATTGGCTGGCCGAGGTGTGCAGTTAGCAGAGTTTTATCGCTCTCACCGCTATTGCGGTTATTGCGGCCATCAAATGCATGCCAGCCGCACCGAATGGGCTTGCCTGTGTAATCACTGCCGAGAACGTTATTATCCGCAAATCGCCCCTTGTGTGATTGTTGCCATTCGTCGCGGTGATGAAATCTTATTGGCACAGCATGTACGGCATCGTGGCGGTATCAATACCGTGTTAGCGGGTTTTGTGGAAGTCGGTGAGACACTTGAGCAAGCGGTGTCGCGCGAAGTGTTAGAAGAAAGCAATATCCACATAAAGAATCTGCGCTATGTGACTTCACAGCCTTGGCCGTTCCCACACTCGCTCATGATGGCGTTTATGGCGGAGTACGACAAAGGTGAACTGCGACATGACCCGAAAGAGCTGCTGAATGCGGGCTGGTATCGTTACGATCAATTACCATTACTGCCGCCGCCAGGCACCGTGGCCCGTAGGCTGATTGAGGATACGGTCGCCTTATGCCGTCGCGAGCAGGAAAGCTGAATCTGGCATGCTACAATGCCGCTCAATAAAAGGCTGTCACTAAATAAGAGACTGTCGCTCAATAAAAAATCGCTGCTAAATGAATGATGGCCGCCAGATGACTAAGGGAGCACCACCATGAATGAATTGAAAAACGATCGCTATCTGCGGGCTTTACTGCGCCAACCGGTAGATGTGACGCCAGTGTGGATGATGCGCCAAGCAGGCCGTTATTTGCCTGAATATAAAGCCACCCGTGCTGTTGCGGGTGATTTTATGTCACTGTGCAAAAATGCCGAGTTAGCCTGTGAAGTGACGATGCAGCCATTGCGTCGTTATCCTCTGGATGCAGCGATTCTGTTTTCAGACATTCTGACCATCCCTGACGCTATGGGGCTAGGGCTCTATTTTGAAGCCGGTGAAGGCCCTCGCTTCCAATCCCCCATTACCTGCCGTGCTGATGTTGAACAATTGCCGATCCCCGATCCGGAACAAGAATTGGGCTATGTCATGAATGCGGTGCGAACGATTCGCCGTGAGTTGGCAGGGCAAGTGCCACTGATTGGTTTCTCCGGTAGCCCATGGACGTTGGCAACCTATATGGTTGAGGGGGGCAGCAGTAAAGCCTTCACCAAATTGAAAAAAATGATGTACGCAGAGCCGCAAACATTGCATCTGTTGCTAGATAAAGTGGCTGATAGCGTCATTTTGTATCTCAATGCCCAAATCAAAGCCGGTGCGCAGTCTGTGATGATCTTTGATACTTGGGGTGGGGTATTGACCGGCCGCGACTATCTTGAGTTCTCATTGAGTTACATGCATAAAATCGTCGATGGCCTGATCCGCGAAAATGAGGGTCGCCGTGTGCCGGTAACACTGTTTACGAAAGGCGGAGGGCAGTGGCTTGAAGCGATGGCGGCCACGGGTTGTGATGCGCTGGGCCTCGATTGGACGACTGATCTCGCCGATGCCCGTCATCGCGTCGGTGACAAAGTTGCGCTGCAAGGCAATATGGACCCTTCAATTTTGTATGCGCCACCGGCACGGATTGAACAAGAGGTCAGCACTATTCTAGCCAGTTATGGGCAAGGAGAAGGGCATGTCTTTAACTTGGGTCACGGCATCCATCAGGATGTGCCGCCAGAGCATGCTGGTGCCTTTGTGAATGCGGTGCATGCATTATCACGGCCTTATCACCAATAAATGGCCTGGATAGGTTACCCGCTATGATTGACACCAAAGCGCTACGGGCTGAGCAACAACAACGGGCATCTGAAGTGATATTGCAAGATGCCCCTGTGCTGAATTATCTCACTCACCAGCCTGTGCGCTTTATTGCGGGTGCTGATGTTGGTTTTGAGCAGCAGGGGGAAATCACCCGTGCTGCTATCGCGATTTTGCGTTATCCCTCGCTTGAGCTGGTGGAATATCAGGTTGCCCGCGTCGCGACTTCACTGCCGTATATCCCCGGTTTACTTTCTTTTCGTGAATATCCTGCATTATTAGCCGCTTGGGCGCAGCTCCAGCAACGACCTGATCTGGTGCTTGTCGATGGCCAAGGTATCGCGCATCCACGCCGTTTAGGGGTTGCCAGCCATTTTGGCTTGTTAGTTGATGTGCCTACCATCGGTGTCGCCAAAAGCCGTCTGTGTGGGCATTATCAGCCGTTGGATAGCGATAAAGGGGCATTACAACCGCTAATTGATGGTGAAGAGCAACTTGGCTGGGTATGGCGTAGCAAAATGCGTTGCAATCCTCTGTTTATTTCTCCTGGGCATCGAGTCAGTGTTGAGAGTGCCTTAGTCTGGGTTCAGCGTTGTATGGCGAGTTACCGCTTGCCGGAACCGACCCGTTGGGCAGATGCTATCGCCTCAAACCGACCGCAATTTCAACGTTGGATGCGGAATCCTCCTGATTTGCTTGGCAAGAATAGGGATATGATTTAATTTCGGGTACACTGCCGCGCAGATAATGAATAATGAGAACTCATAATGATACGTAATCCGATTCATCTACGCCTCGAAAAGCTAGAAAGCTGGCAACACCTGACTTTCATGGCTTGTTTGTGCGAACGGATGTATCCCAACTATCAGCAATTCTGCTTAGAAACTGAATTCGGCGATCCGCTGATTTACCGGCGTATTCTGGACCTAATCTGGGAAACGTTGGTGGTAAAAGACGCTAAAGTCAATTTTGATAGCCAGTTGGAGAAGTTAGAAGAGGCAATTCCTTCTGCTGATGACTATGCTATCTACGGTGTTTATCCTGCTATCGATGCCTGTATTGCATTGAGTGAGGCTATTCATTCACGTTTGAGTGGTGAAACACTGGAACATGCCATCGCGATTAGCGAAACATCCATCCGTACTGTTGCCATGTTAGAAATGACATTGGCTGGCAAAGAAATGACCGACGAAGAACTGAAAATTTTGCCTGCTGTTGAAGAAGAATGGGATATCCAATGGGAGATTTTCCGTCTCTTGGCTGACTGTGAAGAACGCGACTTAGATCTGATCAAAGGGTTACGATCTGACCTACGAGAAGCGGCTGTTAGCAACATTGGCATAAATTTAACGCAATAAGGCAAGAAAACGTGATTTAACGCCTGATTTGTCACGTCTTAAGGCTTCACATCTGCCCCCTGTCTGTTCTACATTTGGGGGGCGAAAAAAAGTGGCTATCGGTGCGTGTATGCAGGAGAGTGCTGTCAGCTGGCATATCCGTCGCACTTGATGCTTTGCAAACGATAAACACACTGTAAGGATAACTTATGAATAAGACTCAACTGATTGACGTAATCGCGGACAAAGCGGACCTTTCTAAAGCTCAAGCTAAAGCGGCTTTGGAGTCCACATTGGCTGCCATTACCGAATCTCTGAAAGACGGTGATCCAGTACAATTGGTTGGTTTCGGTACTTTCAAAGTAAACCATCGTAATGAGCGCACTGGCCGCAACCCACAAACTGGTAAAGAAATCAAAATTGCTGCAGCTAATGTGCCAGCGTTTGTTTCTGGTAAAGCACTGAAAGATTCTGTTAAATCTTAATAGTGTGTCAGTGAAAATAATAAGCAGGGGGGTGGCAAAGCCCCTTTTGTTTATGCAGCGGGTGCTGATGACCTTTGGCTTTGTCTTTGGTCTCAGTGCCTGTAGCAGTCATTCAGGTCCCCCCCAGTTCAGTGCCAGCGGATACATCGCCGATAGCGGTGTGGTACGTTTATGGCGACAAGATAATGCGCAGCGACAACCACTGGTGTTGATGAGCGTCTACAGCCCCTACTCAGGGGACAATACCCGCGTGACCTTCTATGAATACCAAAATGGTATCTTGCGTGAAATTCGTCGCAACGATTTAGGCCATAACCCGCAAAGCGTTGAGCTTCGTTTCGATGAAGAAGGGCGGGTAAGTTTTATGCAGCGCCAGTTAGCTGAACGGCGTGAGCAACTCTCCGCCGATGAAATTGCGGTTTATCAGCTAGAAGCGAAACGTATTCTCGAACTCAGTAGCGCACTACGTGCTGGGAACGTCAGATTAATTCAGGGGCGTTGGCAGGCGGGTATCGTCACGACCTGTGCTGGAAAAACAGTGCGGTTGAGTCTCGATGATAATTCGCAGGTCTGGCTGAGTAAACGAGGGAGTGATAGTGTACAGCCGCTGGGCGTTGCCTGGCTGAATTCGCCAGAAGGCGAACAATTATTACTGGTTGCCAATCAGGATTTCTGCCACTGGGAACCGACGGCCGGTAGTTTGTGAATACTATCGTGTATCGAACATCTCGATTGCAGTGTCTATCAGTCACTTTACTGCCAACACTCACTTTACAGCCAACACGGTACGACCAATAAATCGTCAATAGGGCACAGCGAACCGTGCCCATCGATGGAAAAAATGGTGTCGTTATTTACCGCGTGCAATGGCACGGTAGCCGATATCTTTACGGCAGAAACTCCCTTCCCAGTGAATATCCCCCGCTAACTGATAAGCACGTTGCTGTGCCTTTGCGACGGTTTCACCCAGTGCCGTGACGCACAATACACGCCCGCCGCTGGTGACGACTTGATTGTCGCCATTTAACTGGGTACCTGCATGGAAGACTTTTCCGTCAGTCACTTCCTGCTGCGGTAATCCGTAAATCACATCGCCTTGGCGGTAATCTGACGGATAACCCCCCGCGGCAAGAACCACACCCAATGATGGGCGTTCATCCCAATCGGAGGTTTTCTCGTTGAGCTTGCCTTGTGCTCCAGCCAGACATAGCTCAACAAGATCAGAGCGCATCCGCAACATGATAGGCTGTGTTTCAGGGTCGCCAAAGCGGCAGTTGAACTCGATAACTTTCGGTTGCCCATCTGCTGAGATCATCAAGCCAGCATAAAGGAAGCCGGTATACACGTTACCTTCTGCCGCCATGCCGCGCACGGTAGGCCAAATAATCTGATCCATCACGCGCTGATGGATTTCATCCGTGACCACTGGAGCGGGTGAGTAAGCACCCATCCCACCCGTATTGGGGCCGGTATCGCCATCACCGACACGTTTATGGTCCTGACTGGTCGCCATTGGGAGCACATTTTCGCCATCAACCATTACAATGAAGCTGGCTTCTTCGCCGTCGAGGAACTCTTCGACCACGATACGATGACCCGCATCGCCGAATGCATTCCCCGCCAGCATATCGTGAACGGCCGTTTCCGCCTCTGCCAACGTCATCGCGACAATCACGCCCTTACCGGCGGCCAATCCATCAGCCTTAATCACGATAGGTGCGCCAATTTTGCGAACATAAGCCAGTGCCGGTTCTACTTCAGTGAAGTTTTGGTAAAACGCAGTTGGAATCTGGTGGCGTGCCAAGAAGTCTTTGGTGAATGCTTTAGAGCCTTCCAACTGAGCCGCAGCTTGTGTCGGGCCAAAAATGGTCAAACCTGCGCTACGGAAGGCATCGACCACGCCAATCACTAACGGTGCTTCTGGGCCAACAATGGTTAAGCCGATATCGTGGCTTTGCGCGAAGGCCAGCAAACCGGCAACATCAGTCGCGGCGATCGCCACATTCTCTAACCGAGGTTCCAGTGCCGTGCCAGCGTTGCCCGGTGCGACATAAATCTTATCCGCTAAAGGCGACTGTGCTGCTTTCCAGCCCAGTGCGTGTTCGCGCCCACCGTTACCAATAATCAAAATATTCATCGGGGTGACTCCGTTAAGCGGTTTAATTAATGACGGAAATGACGCATATCAGTAAAGATCATCGCGATACCGTGTTCATCGGCGGCGGCGATCACTTCGTCATCACGGATAGAACCACCCGGTTGGATCACACAAGTGATGCCAACAGCCGCGGCAGCATCAATACCATCACGGAATGGGAAGAAGGCATCGGAGGCCATCGCTGAACCGGCAACTTGCAAACCTTCATCGGCGGCTTTGATACCTGCAATTTTGGCAGAATAAACGCGGCTCATCTGGCCGGCACCTATCCCGATGGTCATATTATCGCGGGCATACACGATCGCATTAGACTTAACGAATTTAGCGACTTTCCAGCAGAACAGCGCATCACGCAGTTCTTGTGCCGTTGGCTGACGTTGAGACACCACGCGCAGATCGGCTTGAGTCACCATACCTAAATCACGATCTTGTACCAGTAAGCCGCCATTGACGCGTTTGAAGTCTAGACCGGCAGAACGTGCCTGCCACTGACCACAAATCAGCACGCGAACGTTTTGTTTAGCGGCGAGCACACTGAGGGCTTCAGCGCTGATACTTGGTGCGATAATCACTTCGACAAACTGGCGGCTAATAATTGCCTGAGCTGTTGTGGCATCCAACTCACGGTTAAAGGCAATAATGCCACCGAAAGCAGAAGTTGGATCAGTTTTATATGCGCTTTCATAAGCGCCGAGAATGGAGTCGCTAATCGCCACGCCGCAAGGGTTAGCGTGCTTGACGATCACACAGGCAGGTTCGCTGAACTCTTTTACGCACTCGAGTGCAGCATCGGTATCAGCAATATTATTGTATGAGAGCGCTTTGCCTTGTAGCTGTTCGGCGGTGGCGACAGAAGCTTCTTTCAAATTCTCTTCTATATAGAAGGCTGCTTGCTGGTGGCTGTTTTCACCGTAGCGCATATCTTGCTTCTTAATATAGTTAAGGTTCAGGGTGCGTGGGAAATGGCCTGCTGGCTGGTCAGTTTCGCCATAGTATGCTGGAACCATCGTACCGAAGTAGTTAGCGATCATGCCGTCGTAGGCTGCGGTATGTTCGAATGCTTTAATCGCCAGATTGAAACGGGTTGGGTAGGTCAGGGAACCCTCATTATTGTCCAGTTCGGTAATAATGGCGGCGTAGTCACTGCTCTTTACAACGATGGCAACGTCTTTATGGTTCTTGGCGGCAGAGCGAACCATCGTAGGGCCACCGATATCAATGTTCTCAACAGCATCTTCCAGTGAACAATCCGAGCGTGACACGGTTTCGGCGAAAGGGTACAGGTTGACGACAACCATATCGATTGGCTGAATATCATGTTCAGTCATGATGGCATCATCTTTACCGCGACGACCCAGAATGCCGCCATGGATTTTTGGATGCAGGGTTTTAACGCGGCCATCCATCATTTCTGGGAAACCGGTGTAATCTGAGACTTCGGTGACTGGCAGACCGGCATCAGCCAGCAGGCGGGCAGTACCGCCCGTGGAAAGTAACTCGATGCCACGCTGAGAAAGCGCTTCGGCGAATTCAATGATACCTGCTTTATCAGACACACTAAGCAGAGCACGGCGGATTGGACGACGTTGTTGCATGGTTTTATCCCTTGGCTTTGGATCGCAGTTTTTCATTCGCTATAAAATAGAGCGTTACGTGAATCTCTACCTAATATGTCTCTTCTCTATATAGAGAGAGAAGAGCAGCGTCGAGAGGAACAGATTCAGATAACGTCCTGAAAAGGGTGTTGCCAGTGCTGCCGTTAACACTCATTAGGCTTCACTAAGCCTGTTTTGATCAAAATCGATCCGCAAAAGTGATATTTGATCAATTCAGCGAGGTGTTTTCGACGCGTGGAATTGTAGCGAAAACGATTGCGTGATGCTCGTCAATTTTTAGTCCAGATGACTTCTGTGGATAAGTTTGTGCACAACAGGGTATAAAGCGGGGTTTTGCTGTGGAATGCAGCAAACGATCATTTTAATTGAAATTAGCAGTTGCGGCCTGCGCGGAACTCCCTATAATGCGCATCCATCGAGACGGCACATGACGAATCAAGTAGTTAAGTGACCGGCAAAGAGAACAGAGAAATTCAACGAAATAAGTAGTTGACTCTGAGTGAGGAAAGCGTAATATGCGCACCTCGAGTTACTGACCGGAAGGTTACTAACTCACTGCTCTTTAACAATTTATCAGACAATCTGTGTGGGCACTCGCAAGACGATATCGAAGCCTGTTTCGACAGGCAGAAACAATATCAAAGTCTTGAAGAGTGACCAAAGCAGTAAACATTTGAACTTCGGTTCGAATGCATATTTGCAGAAAGTAATCTTTGAGCATCGCTACTT
>NZ_HE997655.1:2472-5387 GCF_000312485.1 Yersinia massiliensis CCUG 53443
TGGATGCCTAGGCAGTCAGAGGCGATGAAGGGCGTGCTAATCTGCGAAAAGCGTCGGTAAGCTGATATGAAGCGTAATAACCGACGATACCCGAATGGGGAAACCCAGTGCAATTCGTTGCACTATCGTTAGATGAATACATAGTCTAACGAGGCGAACCGGGGGAACTGAAACATCTAAGTACCCCGAGGAAAAGAAATCAACCGAGATTCCCCCAGTAGCGGCGAGCGAACGGGGAGGAGCCCAGAGTCTGAATCAGGTGGTGTGTTAGTGGAAGCGTCTGGAAAGTCGCACGGTACAGGGTGATAGTCCCGTACACCAAAACACACTTCCTGTGAACTCGATGAGTAGGGCGGGACACGTGACATCCTGTCTGAATATGGGGGGACCATCCTCCAAGGCTAAATACTCCTGACTGACCGATAGTGAACCAGTACCGTGAGGGAAAGGCGAAAAGAACCCCGGCGAGGGGAGTGAAATAGAACCTGAAACCGTGTACGTACAAGCAGTGGGAGCACCTTCGTGGTGTGACTGCGTACCTTTTGTATAATGGGTCAGCGACTTATATTTTGTAGCAAGGTTAACCGAATAGGGGAGCCGTAGGGAAACCGAGTCTTAACTGGGCGTCTAGTTGCAAGGTATAGACCCGAAACCCGGTGATCTAGCCATGGGCAGGTTGAAGGTTGGGTAACACTAACTGGAGGACCGAACCGACTAATGTTGAAAAATTAGCGGATGACTTGTGGCTGGGGGTGAAAGGCCAATCAAACCGGGAGATAGCTGGTTCTCCCCGAAAGCTATTTAGGTAGCGCCTCGTGAACTCATCTTCGGGGGTAGAGCACTGTTTCGGCTAGGGGGCCATCCCGGCTTACCAAACCGATGCAAACTCCGAATACCGAAGAATGTTATCACGGGAGACACACGGCGGGTGCTAACGTCCGTCGTGAAGAGGGAAACAACCCAGACCGCCAGCTAAGGTCCCAAAGTCATGGTTAAGTGGGAAACGATGTGGGAAGGCATAGACAGCCAGGATGTTGGCTTAGAAGCAGCCATCATTTAAAGAAAGCGTAATAGCTCACTGGTCGAGTCGGCCTGCGCGGAAGATGTAACGGGGCTAAACCATGCACCGAAGCTGCGGCAGCGACGCTTAGGCGTTGTTGGGTAGGGGAGCGTTCTGTAAGCCGTTGAAGGTAGTCTGTGAGGGCTGCTGGAGGTATCAGAAGTGCGAATGCTGACATAAGTAACGATAATGCGGGTGAAAAACCCGCACGCCGGAAGACCAAGGGTTCCTGTCCAACGTTAATCGGGGCAGGGTGAGTCGACCCCTAAGGCGAGGCTGAAAAGCGTAGTCGATGGGAAACAGGTTAATATTCCTGTACTTGGTGTTACTGCGAAGGGGGGACGGAGAAGGCTAGGCTAGCCGGGCGACGGTTGTCCCGGTTTAAGCATGTAGGCGGAGTGACCTGGTAAATCCGGTTGCTTATCAACGCTGAGGTGTGATGACGATGCACTACGGTGCAGAAGTAGTTGATGCCATGCTTCCAGGAAAAGCCTCTAAGCATCAGGTAACATGAAATCGTACCCCAAACCGACACAGGTGGTCAGGTAGAGAATACTCAGGCGCTTGAGAGAACTCGGGTGAAGGAACTAGGCAAAATGGTGCCGTAACTTCGGGAGAAGGCACGCTGGCGCTAGGTGAAGAGACTTGCTCTCGGAGCTGAAGCCAGTCGCAGATACCAGCTGGCTGCAACTGTTTAATAAAAACACAGCACTGTGCAAACACGAAAGTGGACGTATACGGTGTGACGCCTGCCCGGTGCTGGAAGGTTAATTGATGGGGTCAGCCGCAAGGCGAAGCTCTTGATCGAAGCCCCAGTAAACGGCGGCCGTAACTATAACGGTCCTAAGGTAGCGAAATTCCTTGTCGGGTAAGTTCCGACCTGCACGAATGGCGTAATGATGGCCAGGCTGTCTCCACCCGAGACTCAGTGAAATTGAACTCGCTGTGAAGATGCAGTGTACCCGCGGCAAGACGGAAAGACCCCGTGAACCTTTACTATAGCTTGACACTGAACATTGAGCCTTGATGTGTAGGATAGGTGGGAGGCATCGAAGTGTGGACGCCAGTCTGCATGGAGCCAACCTTGAAATACCACCCTTTAATGTTTGATGTTCTAACTCGGCCCCGTGATCCGGGGTGAGGACAGTGTCTGGTGGGTAGTTTGACTGGGGCGGTCTCCTCCCAAAGAGTAACGGAGGAGCACGAAGGTTAGCTAATCACGGTCGGACATCGTGAGGTTAGTGCAAAGGCATAAGCTAGCTTGACTGCGAGAGTGACGGCTCGAGCAGGTACGAAAGTAGGTCTTAGTGATCCGGTGGTTCTGAATGGAAGGGCCATCGCTCAACGGATAAAAGGTACTCCGGGGATAACAGGCTGATACCGCCCAAGAGTTCATATCGACGGCGGTGTTTGGCACCTCGATGTCGGCTCATCACATCCTGGGGCTGAAGTAGGTCCCAAGGGTATGGCTGTTCGCCATTTAAAGTGGTACGCGAGCTGGGTTTAGAACGTCGTGAGACAGTTCGGTCCCTATCTGCCGTGGGCGTTGGAAGATTGAGAGGGGCTGCTCCTAGTACGAGAGGACCGGAGTGGACGAATCACTGGTGTTCGGGTTGTCATGCCAATGGCATTGCCCGGTAGCTAAATTCGGAAGAGATAACCGCTGAAAGCATCTAAGCGGGAAACTTGCCTCGAGATGAGTCTTCCCTGGGGCTTTAAGCCCCCTGAAGGAACGTTAAAGACGATGACGTTGATAGGCTGGGTGTGTAAGTGCAGCGATGCATTGAGCTAACCAGTACTAATGATCCGTGAGGCTTAACCTTACAACACCAAAGGTGTTTTGGTGGTATTGAGA
>NZ_HE997656.1 GCF_000312485.1 Yersinia massiliensis CCUG 53443
GTATCACTGCTCGATCAGGATCGGGGCGATATCATGCTGGCGTTGATCAACGCCACTAGTGTGACCGGCGATGTGAGCGGGCTGGATCTGATGATCAACGGCACCTCGGTCACCTCCGGTACGCAAGGCGTGATCTCTTCTATCTTGCAGGGCGGCACGGCGGTAGCGAATGCGACCCATAACTACGGTCTGACCAGCAGTAACGGCAGCGGCGGCACGGGCTTGTATGTCAATTACAGCCTGAGCGCGCTGGAACTGTTAACTGACGATGCCGATGCTTTGTTACTGGCAACAGACAGCAGCGCGTCCTCGAATAAGACCTTGAATGCACTGGTTTCCGGTGTGGGTGGTTTGCAGATTGATGCCACTAACGGGGCGTTAACACTGGCAAACGGCAGTAACAGCTATCAGGGCAAAACCACGGTCAATGCCGGTGAGCTGATTCTGGGGGCAAATGGTGCCTTCGGCGCGACGTCATTGCTGGATATCGCCAGCGGTGCCAGCGCCAATATCAACGGCCATACACAAACGGTCGGTGCCATCACCAACGCCGGAACCGTGACCTTAGGCACCGGCGGGATACTGAACAGCACGGGCGCGCTGACCAACAGCAATATCTTGAATCTTACTGGCGGCACGCTGAATCTGGCGGCGGGCGGTACTTCTAGCGCCACAGGCGGCTTAACCGGTGCTGGTACGCTGAACATCAACGGCGGCGATTTGGCCGTCAGTGGCGCGAACAGCGGCTTAAGCGGTCAAACGCTGATTGCGTCGGGTGCCTCTGCCACCTTGAACGGTGCAGGGACATTGGGCAGCAGTGCCATTAATGTGCTGGGTGATTTAAACCTGAATGGGGCGAATGCCGCCTTGGCGAATGTGCTGAGTGGCAATGGCGATATCAATACCAACGCTGCGGTGGCCCTAACCGGTACCAACAGCTTTAGCGGCGCTCATCATATCGGGTCGGCTGGGGCATTGACGGTGACGCAAGCCGGTAACTTGGGGACTTCCGCGGCGACGGTGAATCTGGATACGGCGACCTCTCATCTGGTGCTTAATGGACTGAGCGGTGCCATCGCCAATGCCCTGAGCGGTGTGGCGAATTCCACCGTTGATATCACCAATGGCGCGAATGTGTCGTTAACTGGCACTAACAGCGGCTTCTCCGGCCAGTATGCCTTGGCGGGGAACAGCAAGCTGACGGTGGCCTCGACCAATAATCTGGGGGCTTCAGCCAATATCGCACTGGCGGGGGCGCAGGATATGTTGGCGCTGAGCGGCTTTAGCGGCACCTTCGCCAATACGGTTACCGGTCTGGGCACCTTGCAGGTGACCGATAGCAGTGATGCTACGCTGACCAGCAGCAACGGACTGGGAAGCAATGTGACAGTGGATATCGCGGACGCGAC
>NZ_HE997657.1 GCF_000312485.1 Yersinia massiliensis CCUG 53443
TATAAGGGCTTCCCCGGCATGTCAACGCCGGTTTTATGGTTTCTGTCTGCTCGTCAGTAAAATAAAGGGGAGAGACTGCGGTACTATAAACGGCCATGATGAATCGTTATCGATTCGGACCCTGATGAAAGACGCGCGTGAGGTTCTTGTTCGTTAAGCGGATACGTATATCCTGTACAATAGCCAGATAGGCCTCACGGGGTCTAACCCTTTTTCATCAACGAGTTGCAGGTCAGATGGTTATACTGCTTTGTGCTTTAGCTGGCTGAGTACAGCCTGAAATCATCACCGTAATGCAACGATGCCCAGCACAGCCTCGCGTTTTTGGCGGCGATGGCCACAACAGCCCGCCAGTACCCCCTGCGCTCAACCAACGTACAAACCCAACGGCTGAAGGAGTCAGTCCTTTTCTCTGCACCAATCAAAACCGAACGGGCCCCCTGAACCAGAAGCGTTCGCAGATATGAATCGCCTGCTTTCGTTATTCTGCCAAGCTTTGATTTTCCGCCACTGCTGTACTGTGATGGTGTAAGTCCCAGCCAAGCTGCCAGTTGGCGTCCATTCTTAAAATCATGGGCATTACCGATACTGGCGACCAACGCACAAGCCGTTGTGGGACCAATCCCCTTCAGATCCATCAGTCGTTGGCTGCGGTGATCCGTTTTTGCCATGCGGGACAGGATCCGGTCATATTCAGCGATGTTATCTTCAATGCGATTAAGGTGTTCCAGCAGATCATCAACGCATTGCTGAACCTGAAGCGGCAAAGAACTCTTCTGTTCAGAAACCATGTGGCGCAGGGCATCTGTACTTTGTGGAGCGATGACGCCGAATTCAGATATCAAACCTCTTAATCGGTTATATGTTGCTGTTTTCTCTTCGATAAAACCTTGTCTAGTACGGTGTAGACATTGCATCGCCTGCTGGCTCTCATCCTTCACTGGCACGAACCGCATATACGGGCGACGGACAGCCTCACAAATAGCCTGGGCATCAGCTGCATCATTTTTCCCTGATTTACCGGCCATGCGGTAAGGCGATACGAACTTTGCAGCCATCAAACGGGGCTCATGGCCATACTGCCGAAACACTCTTGCCCAGTAATGGGCGCCGGAGCACGCCTCCATCCCGATGACACAAGGAGGTAAACTTGCAATCAACTCTGGAAGCGCTGCACGCGATACTTTGGGTTTAACCAGAACAGTTTTTCCATTTTGATCAACGCAGTGAACAGCGAACACATTTTTAGCAAGATCGATACCGACAGTAGTGATAGTCATAACGAATCCCTCCAGGGCTATGTTTACCCCATGATTGCACAATAGTTAATCAGGCGCATATCCAGGGGAAGTCCCTTCCATTC
>NZ_HE997658.1 GCF_000312485.1 Yersinia massiliensis CCUG 53443
CGCTGTTTAACCAGACCCTGATCGGCAACGGCACACTGAATGTGGCGAAGAACGATGCCAGCACGGCATTTAACTTCGGTGCTGCGGTGGGCGGCGCGTTCAGCGGTATCGTTAACCTGACCAACTCCTATTTTTGCTTTAAGCGCTGACAACACCGCCGCACTGGCGAATGCCACGCTGAAGCTCTCCGCGAACAACGTCACCACCGTCGGCACCACCGATCGCACGGTGCACGGGTTAGATCTGAGCGGCGGCACCCTGATCTTTGACGGTGCTGCGCCACAATCAGAGGCCAGCGGTGTGGTGACGGTGACAGACTTGGCGCTCAATAGCGGCACGGTCAGTGTCACGGGCACCGACAGTTGGACGAACCAAAACCCGGTCATTGCGCCGAATGTGTCACTGCTCGATCAGGATCGGGGCGATATCATGCTGGCGTTGATCAACGCTGCTAGCGTGACCGGTGATGTAAGTGGGCTGGATCTGATGATCAACGGCACCTCGGTCGCCTCCGGTACGCAAGGCGTGATCTCTTCTATCTTGCAGGGCGGCACGGCGGTAGCGAATGCGACCCATAATTATGGCCTGACCAGCAGTAACGGCAGCGGCGGCACGGGCCTGTATGTCAATTACAGCCTGAGCGCGCTGGAACTGTTAACTGACGATGCCGATGCTTTGTTACTGGCAACAGACAGCAGCGCGTCCTCGAATAAGACCTTGAATGCACTGGTTTCCGGTGTGGGTGGTTTGCAGATTGATGCCACTAACGGGGCGTTAACACTGGCAAACGGCAGTAACAGCTATCAGGGCAAAACCACGGTCAATGCCGGTGAGCTGATTCTGGGGGCAAATGGTGCCTTCGGCGCGACGTCATTGCTGGATATCGCCAGCGGTGCCAGCGCCAATATCAACGGCCATACGCAAACGGTCGGAGCCATCACCAACGCCGGAACCGTGACCTTAGGCACCGGTGGGGTACTGAACAGCACAGGCGCGCTGACCAACAGCAATATCTTGAATCTTACTGGAGGGACGCTGAATCTGGCAGCGGGCGGCACTTCTAGCGCCACCGGCGGCTTAACCGGTGCCGGTACGCTGAACATCAACGGCGGCGATTTGGCGGTCAGTGGCGCGAACAGTGGCTTAAGCGGTCAAACGCTGATTGCGTCGGGTGCCTCTGCCACCTTGAACGGTGCAGGGACATTGGGCAGCAGTGCCATTAATGTGCTGGGTGATCTGAATCTGAACGGCGCGAATGCCGCCTTCGCGAATGTGCTGAGCGGCACTGGCGATATCAATACCAATGCCGCGGTGACGCTG
>NZ_HE997659.1 GCF_000312485.1 Yersinia massiliensis CCUG 53443
GTCCACATGCTGACAGACAAATCTTCATTTACCCTACATTATGAATTTGGATATCTTACACATGAAAAAGCAACTGATTGGTCTGACTGTTTTATCTTCTCTGGTTTTGGGTATGACTGCAGCACATGCCGCTCCTCCGACAGCTGAACTGAAAGTCACTGGTACACTGACTGTTCCAAGCTGCACCGTCGCTTCTCCAGATGAAGGTGTTTATGATTTCGGTAAATTGTCTTCATCTTTAGTCAAATCAGGGACGGCCACGACCGCGCTGACGCCAATGACGAAAACCTGGACGGTGACCTGTGATGCCGATACTTATCTGAACTTCACCCCCGTCGATAACCGTGCGGCGACATCCAGTGCTGTTGCCACCACTAACTTCGGTCTGGGTAGTGTAAACACGACCGGCAAAATCGGTTACTACACTGCACTGATTAAGAACGGCACTGTAGACGGCAAAGCGTCTAACTTGTTCTCTTCTGCAACATCCACGTTTGCAGCAGCAACATCAGCCAGCCTGACCACTGGTCTGCGCACCGGTTGGTCATCTGCAGCGAACACTCAGAGCACTGGTAAAGTGTTTGTGGCTGATATCACGGTTAGCCCAATCTTGGGTGGCACTACCACCATGAATGGCCCCATCACTGACGATGCCGAGCTTGACGGTTCTATGACCATGAACTTCGCTTTCGGGATCTGATTTTTCAAAAGATGAATTAGTCTTGAGGCCAGTTTACACATTATAAGTGTTGACTGGCCCTTTTTTTGTAAAAAAATCAAATGGAATTGACATATGAAATATCACATTTACAGTAAATGCAAGTTCACTTTGGATTTATTAAGAAAACATTTTCAGCATCACGAAGTATTTAACTTTAATACAGTTAAACTGCATGATGAAATTAATTCCATTGAGAGTTCAATAAGCTCTAAAACGGAATTTATTATACTTGATATCGATAATTTAGACTCTTATGACGTGAATAAAATATTTATTAACGCAAAAATAAGGTATAAGTTAAATGTTATTTTGATGCACAATGCCAATTTAAAAACATGCATTATCCCGTTCATGTATGATACCTTATTTCCTAAGGAATCAGTGCTAAGCAAAAGACAGTTTATTAAC
>NZ_HE997660.1 GCF_000312485.1 Yersinia massiliensis CCUG 53443
CCCCAGTTCTATACCAAGCACCAATCATAGTGATCCCTATCATTTATGATATTTAATTAAATTAGAACGCCCTGTATTTTAAATAACAAAGGCGTCCGTTACAGGTTATGAGATAGTTTATTAAGCGGGGAGATTATTAGGTCCAACAAGAACACCAGCACTTCCTTTCTTGCACACTAACACCGTGGCATTAAACAATGGGGTGACATTTGAACTCCCGCCGCCAAAGTTATTGTATCGAATGCTTACAACATCCATCCCACCCAAGACAGTTGCAGGGACTCTGAATGAAACGCCGCCCACTGTTGTTGCTGGGGTTGACGCCCCGCCTGTAATGAAACTTTGGACGATCACGCCATTTATTAGTAGATTTAAATCGTTTCCAGAGTAGATGTTCCCCCACGTAACATCTCCGTTAATAATCAGCACTCTCTCAAAATTTGCAGAATCAAATGAAAATACCGTCCACAATACACCGCTAGGGACTCTATCTGATGATGCACCTGCCGACATGCCTGTATTTGTTACATATCCTTTTAAATGAACGCCCTGAACCACATCGCCAATGATTTTATTAGCATATACAGTTCCACCGAAATAGCCGTCATTACTTTCAATCGTTCCGCTGAATTTACCTGCTGTCGCGTATACTGTTCCTCTAACTGTGACGTTATTAAATTCAGCGTTACCGAGTTTATCTATTTTCCAGCCCAGCATTCCCATCACGTAATTGTCAGACATTATATACTGACCGATTTTGGCATTAGTTATTGAGCCATTTTGAATAAATCCATCATTAATAAACGTCTGTCCATTTACGACAGCCCATGGAGAGAATTTATTACCTTCGGGTCCACTTAAGAGAATAAAACTATCGGCATTAAATCCAATCGATGCTTTCGCCACACCATTAATAAACTCAGCACCAATGACCATACCTGCACTGACAAACTGACCGTTATAGTTAAGCCCTGCTCGTAAGCTGTATG
>NZ_HE997661.1 GCF_000312485.1 Yersinia massiliensis CCUG 53443
GGTTCTGTCGCATTAAGACATCATCAGGTAACATGCTGTTTTTTTAAAGATGTTGCCTACCCATGCCTCTGATCCGAAACGCCTTCAAACGCTTGCATTACCCCGTTGATATCATCGTACAATGTGTTCGCTGGTATCTGGCTTATGCCCTGAGCCTGCGAAATATCGAAGAAATGATGGCTGAACGCGGTATTGCTGTTGACCATTCCACGCTTCATCGTTGGGTTATTCGCCTGGTGCCCTTGTTAGACAAGGCCTTCCGCCGGCATAAACGCTCTGTGGGCAGTCGATGGCGCATGGATGAAACCTATATCAAAATCAAAGGGCAGTGGAAATATCTCTATCGCGCGGTGGATACTGCAGGCCAGACCATCGATTTCCTGTTGACGGCCAAACGGGATGCGGCAGCGGCGTTGCGCTTCTTTCGCAAGGCCATCCGGTACCACAATGAACCTGAAGTGGTCACTATCGATAAAAGTGGAGCCAATACAGCAGCGCTGGCGACGCTTAATGCCGATAAAGCCGAAGATGAAACTATCACTATCAGGCAGAGCAAATATTTGAATAATCTGATTGAGCAGGACCATCGAAATATAAAGCGGCGAACCCGACTGATGACGGGATTTAAATCATTTCGCCGGGCGCAGACGATACTGGCAGGCATTGAATTAATTCATATGATACGCAAAGGGCAATATCGACACCTGCAAAGTGAGGGACTGTCAGCTGCGGAACAATTCTATTTGCTAGCAGCCTAAATAACCGACAACGCAACTTTTGCTAACTGAGCTACGCTAACGCGACAGAACC
>NZ_HE997662.1 GCF_000312485.1 Yersinia massiliensis CCUG 53443
CACATTGGGGACCAGATTTCCCTCGGCATCCTTCACCGTGGCGCTCACCGCATTGGTCGCCGTATTATTCGCAATGGCCCCACTGGCGACAGTAAAGTCAGTGCTACCAATGATGGCGGTGGTTTCATCCGCGATAAAGGTGGAGGTCTTCGCGGCGGTGGTGTTGGTCCCCACCGTGACTGTGACGTCGTGATCGCCCGCCACCCGACTGATCAGTAATGCTGTTGCCACCCCAGCGCCGTTAGTGATGGCCTCCTTAGTCAGATCGGTTCCGCCTTCAAAGGTTGCCCCGCCACTGACTACGAACGTCACGCTCACATTCGGCACTAAATTCCCATTGCCGTCTTTCACCGTCGCGCTGACCGCGTTGGTGGCAATATTGTTCGCCACTGCGCCGCTGGCGACAGTAAAGTCAGTACTACCAATGATGGCGGTGGTTTCATCGGCGATAAAATTGGACGTTTTCGCGGTGGTGGTGTTGGTGCCCACCGTTGCCGTTACCGCATGATCGCCTGCCACCAGACTGACCAACGCCGCTGTCGCGACCCCATCACTGTTAGTGATGGCCTCTTTACTCACCTCGGTTCCCGCGTCAAAGGTTGCCCCGCCCGTCACGGCAAAAGTCACAGTGAC
>NZ_HE997663.1 GCF_000312485.1 Yersinia massiliensis CCUG 53443
CGCCCACGCTGGCGAATTTCGATAGTGGCGTTGGTGTTGGCAATCCCTTCAATGGGCACAACCAGTTGGGTGTTATTGAGTTGGGCATTATCGGAATAAAGCTGGGCACCCATCACTGGCAGACCAGAGTATGTATTGGCGACTAGGCCAAACTCCCCCAACTGTACCACCGACTTTAAAGATTCAATGGCGCGTAATGCGTAGGTTTCCTGATTATCATAATGGCCCACCCCTTGGTTGTAATTATAAGAACCTCGGTTGCGCACCACCCAGTTATAAAAATTAATACCCGGCTCGAATTGCCCCTGAAATAAATTCAGGTTGTCATTGTTGTTTTCGATGCGTTGGCCGAATAAATTATAATTTAGCAATAAGGCGTGGCCGCCCCGCTGATATTCACTTTCTTCCAGCTCAGGGTCAAAGGCTTCTTGCGGTAATGTCATTTCTACTCGGAATTGCCCAGGAAAGAGCTTAACGACCACTCCGGGCCACAGAGTTTCAATATTCTCGCAACTGTCGCCACTGTCTTTATAGTGTAACTTTAATGCCATCAGCAGTTTTCGGTCAGCACATAGTTGACCTTCGCTACCGAAAGTCGCTTCAGT
>NZ_HE997664.1 GCF_000312485.1 Yersinia massiliensis CCUG 53443
GTGATGGGGTCGCGACAGCGGCGTTGGTCAGTTTGGTCGCAGGTGATCATGCTGTGACGGCAACGGTCGGTACGAACACCACGGCCGCGAAAACCGCCAATTTTATCGCCGATGAGACGACAGCCGAGATTGGCAGCACTGACTTTACCGTCGCCAGTGGCGCGGCCGCTAATAATACCGCGACCAATGCCGTGAGTGCGACGGTGAAAGATGGCAATGGTAATTTAGTGCCGAATGTGAGTGTGACCTTTGCGGTGAGTGGCGGGGCAACCTTCGACGGGGGAACCGAACTGACTAAGGAGGCCATCACTAATAACGCAGGGCTGGCAACAGCATTACTGGTCAGTCGGGTGGCGGGTGATCATGCGGTGACGGCAACGGTGGGCACCCATACCACTGCGGCGAAAACCTCTACCTTTGTCGCCGATGAGACGACAGCCATTATTGCGAGTACTGACTTCACCGTCGCCAGTGGCGCGGTGGCGAACAATGTCGCCACCAATGCCGTGAGCGCTACCGTGAAAGATGCTGATGGCAATCTGGTCCCGAAT